>NZ_CP192049.1:0-4800000 GCF_050942265.1 Kribbella sp. CA-253562
GTCCGCAGTCTCTACACCGGCGCCCGCGTCCGGTACGTGTCCAGCGAAGAGTTCACCAACGACTTCATCAACGCGATCCGCGACGACAAGGCGTCCCAGTTCCAGCGCCGGTACCGCGACGTCGACGTGCTGCTGATCGACGACATCCAGTTCCTGGAAGGCAAGATCCAGACCCAGGAAGAGTTCTTCCACACCTTCAACACCCTCCACAACGCGAACAAGCAGATCGTGATCAGCTCCGACCGGGCGCCGAAGCGTCTGGAGGCGCTGGAGGACCGGCTGCGCAACCGGTTCGAGTGGGGCCTGATCACCGACATCCAGCCGCCCGACCTGGAGACCCGGATCGCGATCCTGCGCAAGAAGGCCGCCACCGAGCGGTTGACCGCGCCGCCGGAGGTGCTGGAGTTCATCGCCAGCAAGGTGCAGACCAACATCCGTGAGCTCGAGGGCGCGCTGATCCGGGTCACGGCGTTCGCCAGCCTCAACCGCCAGCCGGTCGACCTGAGCCTGGCCGAGATCGTGCTGAAGGACCTGATCCCCGAAGGCAGCAAGCCCGAGGTGACGGCCAGCATGATCATGGGCCAGACCGCGTCGTACTTCGGCCTGTCGATCGACGACCTGTGCGGTTCGAGCCGCAGCCGGGTGCTGGTGACGGCCCGGCAGATCGCGATGTACCTGTGCCGCGAGCTGACCGACCTGTCGCTGCCGAAGATCGGCCAGCAGTTCGGCGGCCGGGACCACACCACCGTGATGCACGCCGAGCGGAAGATCCGGCAGCTGATGTCGGAACGGCGCAGCGTCTTCAACCAGGTCACCGAACTGACCAACCGGATCAAGCACCAGGCCAAGCAGCAATGACCCCGCGGACCGCGTGCACAGGCTCTTCCACAGGGCTACGACGCGGTCCGAGAACCTCACAGGTTGGGGATACCGCTGTGGATAACTGTGGGTATCCCGGTGGACGAAGGGCGTTTCGTTGTGGACGTCCTGTGGGGACAGCCGGCGTCGTACCCAGGCGTCCCCAGGCAAGCCCGATTTCGTCCACACCTCACACACAGGGTGATTTGCCCTCTGACCTGCGGTTTCGCGGCTTTTCCACACTATCCACCGGTGCGAAGAACCCTATGGAATCCCTAGAGAGTTCCAAGTCCACAAATGGTTCGAGCGGCCCGATCTGGGGAAAAGTCCACTTTCGGGCCCGCTTCCGCCCCCGGGCCGGGCACACTTGTGCACACACTCCTGGGCACTGTCGACGGAACCTGTCAGGCTGTCCGTGGAAGGTGACGAACCGCCGCGTCAAGGGCGGTGGACACACATCACATCCGTCCGTGGCAGGATCTGCCTGGCACACAGCCGAATCAGGAGGCACCCAGCGGTGAAGTTCCGCGTCGAGCGCGACGTACTGGCCGAGTCGGTGGCCTGGGCCGCGCGCAGCTTGCCCAGTCGTCCCAGCGTCCCGATCCTCGCCGGACTCCTCGTCGAGGCCGAGGAAGGGCAGATCACCCTGTCCGGCTTCGACTACGAGACTTCCGTGCGGGTCACCGTGCCGGCCCAGGTGGCCGACACCGGCAAGTGCCTGATCTCCGGCCGGCTCGTGGCCGACATCTCCAAGAGCCTGCCCAACCAGCCCGTGGACATCGCCGTGGACGGCGCGAAGGCCCAGGTCACCTGTGGCAGCTCGCGGTTCACGCTCCAGACGCTTCCCACGGAGGAATATCCGGCTCTGCCCGACCTCCCGGCCGCCAGCGGCACCGTGCGCAGCGACGTGTTCGCCCAGGCGGTCGCCCAGGTGGTCACCGCGGCCGGGCGTGAGGACACGCTGCCGGTGCTGACCGGCGTCCGCGTCGAGATCGAGGGCTCCACGATCTCGCTGCTGGCGACCGACCGCTACCGGTTGGCGATCCGCGAGCTGGAGTGGAACCCGCAGTCCCCCGACGCCTCGGCCGCCGCGCTGATCCCGGCCCGGGTGCTGTCGGAGACCGCGAAGGCGATGACCGGCACCGACATCATCGTGTCGCTCGCGGCTCCTGGCAGCGGCGACGGCATCGTCGGCTTCGAGGGCCAGGTCTCGGGTGGCAATCGCCGGGCCACCACCCGGTTGCTCGACGGCGAGTTCCCGAAGGTCCGCGGCATCATCCCGACCGACTCCGCGATCGCCACCCGGGTCCGGCTCGACACCGCAACGCTGGTCGAGGCGGTCAAGCGGGTCGCCCTGGTCGCGGAGCGCAACGCGCCGGTCCGGCTGACCTTCTCCGAGGACTCGGTGACCTTGGATGCCGGCAGCGGCGACGAGGCCCAGGCGTCGGAGTCGATCGAGGCCCGCGTGGTCGGCGAGCCGGTCACCGTCGGCTTCAACCCGACGTACCTGCTCGACGGGCTGAACGCGATTGGAACACCGGTGGCCCATCTGGCGTTCACCCAAGCGACGAAGCCGGCCGAGCTGACCGGCGTCACCGACTTCGACGGCGACCCGATCAGCGAGTTCCGGTACGTGCTGATGCCGGTCCGCCTGAACAGCTGACCAGCAGCAGACCAACGGGAAAAGCCAACAGAACAAGGGGATTTCACGATGGAGCTCGGGCTTGTCGGTCTCGGCAAGATGGGCGGCAACATGCGCCAGCGGATCCGCAACGCGGGCCACACGGTGATCGGCCTGGACCACAACCAGGAGATCTCCGACGCCAAGGACACCGCCGACATGGTCGGCAAGCTGACCGCCGACGGTCAGCCGAAGGTGGTCTGGGTGATGGTCCCGGTGCAGGCCATCGACCCGGTGATCACCGAGCTCGCCGACCTGCTCTCGCCGGGTGACATCGTGATCGACGGCGGCAACAGCCGCTGGACCGACGACACCCGCCGGGCCGCTCAGCTGGCCGAGAAGGGCATCAAGTTCGTCGACTGCGGTGTTTCCGGCGGCGTCTGGGGCCTGGAGAACGGCTACGCCCTGATGGTCGGCGGCGAGTCCGAGACGATCGCCACGCTGATGCCGATCTTCGAGGCGCTCAAGCCCGAGGGCGAGTTCGGCTTCGTGCACGCCGGCAAGGTCGGCGCCGGGCACTTCACCAAGATGGTCCACAACGGCATCGAGTACGCGATCATGCAGGCGTACGCCGAGGGCTTCGAGCTGCTCGAGGCGGCCGACATCGTGGACAGCGTGCCGGAGGCCTTCGAGTCCTGGCGCGAGGGCACCGTGATCCGGTCCTGGCTGCTCGACCTGATGGTCAACGCGCTCAAGGACGACACCCACTTGGACAAGATCCGTGGTTACGCCGAGGACTCGGGCGAGGGCCGCTGGACCGTCGAGGCCGCGATCGACCATGCCGTGCCGGTGCCGGCGATCGCCGCGTCGCTGTTCGCGCGGTTCGCCTCCCGGCAGGAGGACTCGCCGGCGATGAAGGCGATCGCCGCGATGCGCAACCAGTTCGGCGGGCACGCGGTGAAGGGCGCCGAGGACCCGTCGTACGCGACGCCGCCCAGCAAGCACTGAGGTGTACGTCACCGCCCTGGGACTGCTCGACTTCCGGTCGTACCAGCAGGCGGAGGTCCAGCTCACCCCGGGCGTGACGGCCTTCGTCGGCCCCAACGGCCACGGCAAGACCAACCTGGTCGAGGCGATCCACTACACCGCGACGCTCGGTTCGCACCGGGTCGCGACCGACGCACCGCTCGTTCGCGCCGGCGCGTCCCGCGCTATCGTGCGGACCGAGATCCGGGACGAGTACCAGCGCGACGTCGTCGTCGAGCTGGAAATCAATCCTGGCAAGGCAAACCGGGCCCGGATCAACCGGTCGCCGGTCCCCCGGCCGCGCGAAGTGCTCGGTCTGCTCCGCACGGTGCTGTTCGCGCCGGAGGATCTCGCGCTGGTGAAGGGCGATCCGTCCGAGCGGCGCCGGTTCCTGGACGAGCTGCTCACCCTGCGGACACCGCGGATGGCCGGCGTCCGGCAGGACTACGACCGGGTGCTCAAGCAGCGCAACTCGTTGCTGCGCAGCGCCCAGATGGCCCGCCGGCAGAACCGCTCGTCCGCGGCCGACGGTCAACTCCGGACCCTCGAGGTGTGGGACTCCAACCTGGCCCGGACCGGCGCCGAGCTGCTCGCCACCCGGCTGGAGCTGCTGGAATCCCTGCGTCCATTGGTCTCCAGCGGGTATGACGCTGTTGCCCGCGGCAAGGGTGACGCGCGTTTGGAATACAAGTCGTCGGTCCCGCTCGAGCCCGGGATGAGGTCACGGGAGCAGCTCGCCGAGGCCCTGCTCGCAGCCGTCCGGGACAAGCGTCAGGACGAGCTCGACCGAGGCGTCTCGCTGGTCGGGCCGCACCGCGACGACGTCCTGCTCGGGCTCGGGGACTTGCCTGCGAAGGGGTATGCGAGTCACGGTGAGTCCTGGTCGTTCGCGCTCGCGCTGCGACTGGCGTCGTACGAACTGCTGCGGGCTGACGGAGGTGAACCGGTGCTGATCCTGGACGACGTGTTCGCCGAGCTCGACGCCCAGCGCCGGGATCGGCTGGCCGAACTCGTCGCGCCGGCGCGACAGGTCCTGGTCACCGCGGCGGTCGGCGCCGACGTACCGGGTGAACTGTCGGGGGTGCGGTTCGCGGTCGGGGATGGGCTGGTCACCCGTGCCTGAACCCCGGAATTCCTCTGACAGCGGCAACGAGAGCGACGACGCCCCGACGCTGCCGGCGGAGGAACCGGAGCACGACAAGCACGGACTCGACCTGGCGAAGTCGCTGGCCGGCCGCCTGAAGAGCGCGGCCGCCAAGAACGGCCCGATCCGGCCGGTACGGCGTACCAGGCGCCGGCGCACGAACGACGGGTTCCAGGTCAGCGGTGCGCGACCCGACGACCGCGACCCGCAGAAACTCACCGCGACCCTCGGCCGGCTCATGCGCGACCAGGGCTGGGAGGTCGACGTCGCCGTCCACGGCGTGATGGCGCGCTGGCCGTCGATCGTCGGCCCCGAGATGGCCGAGCACTGCAAGCCCGAGAGCTACGAGGACACCCAGCTCACCGTCCGCACGAGCTCGACCGCGTGGGCGACCCAGCTGAAGATGCTCGCGCCCGACCTGATCCGCCGCCTCAACGCGGAACTCGGGGAGGGCACGGTCACCCACGTGAACGTCCAGGGCCCGCACGCCCCAAGCTGGCGGAAGGGTCCCCGGACGGTCCGCGGCGGCCGAGGCCCGCGCGACACGTACGGCTGAGCGGCCGGAGAGCGCTCAGGATGCAGCTCTCAGAGGAATATCGGGGTTTCACTGCCCGATGAGTCCCTTCGCGTACGCCGTCGGCCCCGGATCGGTTTGCGGCCGGGACCCGCGCCTCCCCTAGGATCGGCGCGATGCGCGCGATCGTTGACGGCTTCCGCGAGATGGTCCACCTGATCGGAGACACCTTCCGGTTGTGGTGGCGTAACTTGCTGCCGCTGGTCACCTGGTTCCTGGCCGGGTTCGTCGGGTTCCGGGCGAGCATCAACGGCGCCATCTGGCTCGGGCAGCACCAGCACAAGAGCCTCGGCGTCGGTCTGTTCGCCTGCGGTGTCCTGATCCAGATCGCGGCCTCGGTCGGCATGATCCGGACCTGCGCCACCTCGCTGTACCGCTGGCGGGACGCGGCGGCGAACAAGGACGAGGAGACGTCGGACCCGACCCAGCAGGGCCTGATGGAGCTGCTGTCGGTCACGCTGCTGCCGCTGGTCGCGGTCTGGTCGGCGTGGGGATTCCTCGACCAGCGGCTGGCCGAGCTGTCGATCAGCAACACCGTCGAGCTCGGGCTCGGCCCGGGTGCCGCGTTTTTCGTACTGACCGACGGCGGCTGGAAGGACTATCTGCCGGCGATCGTGATCCTGCTGGTGATCCGCCGCGTGGTCGAGGCGGTCGACGACCGCTGGCCGAGCCGGCCGGCCAAGTTCCTGCAGGTCTGGGCCGAGGCGTTTTTCGTGCTGCTCACCGTGGTGGTGATCCCGCACGCCGTGGGTGATCTGAAGGACTGGCTGTCCCTGCGCAATTTCTGGTTCGTCACGGTGGACTGGTGGGACGGCGTCAAGGAGTTCTTCGACAAGATCAACATCCCGGTCCCGGGCGGCCTGGAGTGGCTGTGGGGATTCTTCTGGGAGACGCTGTGGCCGCTGTTCAAGGACGGCGTCGGCGAGCCGCTGACCTGGCTGGCCATCACAACGGTCGTCTTCGGTCACCGCGTGCTGTCCAGCGGTGGCGTCCTGCGCGGCACCCGGCTGGAGCGCCGGCTCGGCGGTCAGACCGTCGAAGCGCCCGCGCAGAGCCGACTGGTCAAGCTCACCAACCAGGCGCCGAACCTGGTGCTGGGTGGAATCCGGGAGAAGTTCTACCCGACGCTCAACGCGTTCCGGCTGCTGGTCCGGGTCGGACCGGTGTTCCTCGGCGTGGTGTGCCTCGTCTACACGTTCTGGGTCCTGGGCTCGGACTGGACCTTCATCGCCATTCAGCGGGCGATCGGGGTGCACGGCGACAAGTGGGATCTGATGAACTACGAGATCGCCAGCGGCCTGCGGGACGTCGTCTTCGAGACCCTGCGGATCGCCCTGCTCGCCGCGGCCTTCGACCTGTGCATCTCGGTCGGCGCCCAGCGCCGGGCCGAGGCAGCCGAAGCCCAGCCCGAAGCGCAGGACCAGACCGCGGGCGTCTGAACGTCAGAAGGTGATCAGGACCCGGCGGTACTCCGCCAGCGATCCGACCTGGACACCGACCAGGTGCGGAACGGCGGACGCCGGTACGACGAAGAGCTTGACCAGCTTGTTCGGCTGGTTGAGCTTCAGCGGGCGGTCGTCGTCGGAGCACGACGACGGCCCCAACGCCGTCTCGACGTCCTGGTTCTTCCAGACGTTGCCGCGGTCGTCCCGCAGTGAGGTCTCACAGACGAAGCCACCATCGCTCAGCTGGTCGACCCCGTCCAGCGGGGTCACCGCCAGGTGGACGGCGACGACCACCGAGCCCGGTACATTGTTGTCCAGCGCGACCTTGCGCCGGTCCTCGTCGATCAACTGGGTGTAGAGCTGCATCGTCCCGAGCTGCCAGCGCACCTTCTCCATCGTCACCGGCCCGCGGGAGACGGTCTCGCTGACGGTGCCCTGGTTGTACAGGGTCTCGGGGTCGCCCAGATACGTCCGGACCAGCAGGAAGGCGCTCAGCGAGGCCAGCGCGATCAGCAGGGAGATCCTTGCTGTCAGCTGCAGCGCACGGTCGGACAGTCGCATCAGGCCACCCGGGTGACGGAGTCGGGAATCACGTATTGGTCCTCGGCCTGCTCGATCGAGCGCTGGGCGATCTCCTCGTCCGGTACGCCGAGGTCGATGGCCAGGTCCTGGTTGAGCACGTTGAAGAACGACGTGGTGTGCACGTCCAGCGTCAGGCCGACGACGTCGCTCGGGTTGACCTCGAACACCAATGCGCCGCTGCGCGCGAACCCGGGCTCGGCGAAGCTGATGCTGGTCTCGATGATCTCGGTGACCGGCTCGTAGACCGACCCGTCGTCGGCGGTCAGCGTGACGTCGTTGTTGCCTGGGTTCTTCGTGCCGCGGACCGTGTCGTACTCGACTGCGACGAAGACTCCCTCGGTGTCGACCCGGGGGCTGTCGGACTTGTCCTCGGCGAACGACTTGGCGAACCGCATCCGGGTCACTGTCACGGTCGAGTCGAAGTAGCGCACGTCCTCACCGATCGCGCCCTTGGTGATGATCCGGGTCGGGTCCTCGTAGACCGACTCGGGCTGGAGCAGCCGGGTCAGGCCGCCGAGCAGGACGAACAGCACGCCGGCGGCGACGGTGACGGGGCGGTACAGCTTCATTCGTCCTTCTCCGTCTCGATGGTGGCCTTCAGCCGGACGACGCTGTGCGGGACACCGGCCGAGTGCCAGTACGGCTTCTCGTCCGCACCCATGGTCTTCTCGTCGGACTTGTACTCCTCGGCCAGCACGGCGATCTCGACCTCGTCCTCGGCGAAGTCCGCCGGTACGTCGAACTTCGCGTAGCAGGGCTGCGAGGGCAGGCCGTGGACGATCACCACGTTGAGTTCGTCGTGGCAGGAAGCCCCGTTGGACTCGATCAGTTCCGCGCCGCCGCCGGGCACCAGCCTGAGCAACCGGCCCTGCATCGAGGTGCTGGCCTTGGTCTCGGTGTCGATGTTCTTGAGGTCGAAGTAGACCTGCAGGCGGGCCTTCGCCTCGCTGTAGTCGGTCTTCGGCTCACGGATGATCTTCGCCTCGGTGAAGCCGTACTCGAACCGGCCGGCCTGGACCGTAGTCGGGGCGTCGAACGTCGGGATCGTCCGGCCCTGGTGCTCCTTGAAACCGCCGGTGAGCAGCAGGACGACGACCAGGGCGACGACGAGGGCGAGTGCGATCAGCCATTTCCGCCGGTGCCGATGGATCACCCGGTCGGCGATCATGGCGTCGATGACGTCGTCGAGACTCTCCACGGCGACGATCCTAAGGGCCGCCGGGTGCGCGGGGTCCCGGCGTTCGGCGTCTCGGAAACCAGACGGTCGGTCGCGGTCCGGCCAAAAGGCACTGAGCGGCCGTGAGCGCTTTCCGGGCCCCCACCCGCGAGAGGGGACATGGTGACGAGGGAGAAAAGACGCCCTGACCCGAGTTTCGGCCGCCGCATGGCAGGTTCTGCTTCGTCCGACGGGTAGACTGGAGGGGTTGAGAGCGCCGCGCTTGCCGGATCTGCTCGGGACGGCCCTGAGGTTCACCTCAGTATCCCCCGCAGCGGGCCCGTCAGGGGCGGCGTCCACTGTGCATCGATGCCCCGCTGACCCGGGGTCCGAGGAGGACAACAGCCGGTGACCGACGAGCCGACCGAGACCGACGCCATCCCGTCCGCCGACAGCACGGGCACCGAAGAGGCACCGCTGACCGAGATCCAGTCCAGCGCCGTCGAACGGGAGTACGACGCCAGCGCGATCCAGGTCCTCGAGGGCCTCGACGCGGTCCGCAAGCGGCCGGGCATGTACATCGGGTCCACCGGTGAGCGGGGTCTGCACCACCTGGTCTACGAGGTGGTCGACAACGCCGTCGACGAGGCACTCGCCGGCTACTGCGACAAGATCCACGTCACCCTGCTGCCCGACGGCGGCGTCCGCGTCGTCGACAACGGTCGCGGCATCCCGGTCGGCATCGTCGAGTCCGAGGGCAAGCCGGCCGTCACCGTGGTGCTGACCGTGCTGCACGCCGGCGGCAAGTTCGGCGGCGGCGGGTACAAGGTGTCCGGTGGTCTGCACGGCGTGGGTGTGTCCGTCGTGAACGCGCTGTCCAGCCGGCTGCAGGTCGACGTCCGCACCGGCGGCAAGGCCTACACCCAGTCCTTCACGATCGGTGTCCCGGACGCCGACCTGGCCGAGGTCGGCCCGGCGGACTCCACCGGCACCACGATCACCTTCTGGCCGAGCCCGGACGTGTTCGAGACCACGACGTACTCGTTCGAGACGCTGTCCACCCGCTTCCGCGAGTACGCGTTCCTCAACAAGGGCCTCGAGCTGGTCATCCGCGACGAGCGCCCGGACCACACCGAGGACGGCAACCCGGTCGAGATGTCGTTCAAGTACGACGACGGCCTGGTCGACTACGTGAAGTACCTGACCGGCATCCGCGAGACCGTGCACCAGAACGTGATCGCCTTCGAGGCCGCGCAGGGCGACGACAGCCTGAGCCTCGAGGTCGCGATGCAGTGGAGCGGCTCGTTCCAGGAGTCGGTGCACACCTTCGCGAACGCGATCAACACCCACGAGGGCGGTACCCACGAAGAGGGCTTCCGGGCCGCGCTCACCTCGCTGGTCAACTCCTTCGGCGAGGACCAGGGCATGATCAAGAAGAAGGAGGACAGGCTCACCGGTGACGACATCCGGGAGGGCCTGACCGCGATCATCTCGGTCAAGCTGGGCAACCCGCAGTTCGAGGGGCAGACCAAGACCAAGCTCGGCAACACCGAGGTCAAGGGTTTCGTCCAGCGGGTGGTGAACGACCGGCTCGGCGCGTGGTTCGAGCAGAACCCGCAGGAGGGCCGCGAGATCATCCGCAAGGCCACCGCGGCCGCGAGTGCCCGCCTGGCCGCCCGCAAGGCGCGCGACCTGGCCCGCAACCGCAAGGGCCTGCTGGGCGGCGGCGGCCTGCCGGGCAAGCTGTCGGACTGCCAGTCGACCAACCCGGAGGAGTGCGAGGTCTACATCGTCGAGGGTGACTCGGCCGGTGGCTCCGCCAAGGGTGGCCGCGATCCGAAGTTCCAGGCGATCCTGCCGATCCGGGGCAAGATCCTGAACGTCGAGAAGGCCCGGATCGACAAGGTCCTGCAGAACAACGAGGTCCAGGCGATCATCTCCGCGCTCGGCACCGGGATCCACGAGGACTTCGACGAGGAGAAGCTGCGGTACCACAAGATCGTGATCATGGCCGACGCCGACGTCGACGGCCAGCACATCCGGACCCTGCTGCTCACCCTGCTGTTCCGGTTCATGCGGCCGCTGATCGAGCGCGGTCACGTGTACGCCGCGCAGCCGCCGCTGTACAAGCTGCGCTGGAGCAACTCCCCGCACGAGCTCGCCTACACCGAGCGCGAGAAGGACGGCCTGATCGCGGCCGGTCTCGAGGCGGGCAAGAAGTTCCCCAAGGAGAACGCGACCCAGCGGTACAAGGGTCTGGGTGAGATGAACCCGCAGGAGCTGTGGGAGACCACGATGGACCCGGCCAACCGGGTGCTGCTGCAGATCACCCTGGACGACGCCGCCCGCGCGGACGAGACGTTCGCGACGCTGATGGGCGACGACATCGAGGCGCGCCGGAACTTCATCCAGCGCAACGCCAAGGACGTCCGCTTCCTCGACATCTGAGCGTGCCGGCCCCGGTACGGCGTACCAGGGCCGCCCTCCAGCGCCGAACTCACCGACGTACGACGTCTGAACCGAACGGGACGACCTTCACATGACCGAGACCCCCATTTCCCCGGGCCACGACCGGATCGAGCCCCTCGATCTGCAGACGGAGATGCAGCAGTCGTACCTGGACTACGCGATGGCCGTCATCGTCGGCCGCGCGCTGCCCGAGGTCCGCGACGGCCTGAAGCCGGTGCACCGGCGGATCCTCTACGCGATGTACGACGGCGGCTACCGCCCCGACCGCGGCTTCTCCAAGTGCTCCCGCATCGTCGGTGACGTGATGGGTCAGTACCACCCGCACGGCGACTCCGCGATCTACGACACCCTGGTCCGGCTCGCGCAGCCGTGGGTGATGCGCGCGCCGATGATCCAGAGCCAGGGCAACTTCGGCTCCCCGGGCAACGACCCGGCCGCCGCGATGCGGTACACCGAGTGCCGGCTGGCCCCGCTGGCGATGGAGATGGTGCGCGACATCGACCAGGAGACGGTCGACTTCCGCCCCAACTACGACGGCCGCTCGCAGGAGCCGGTGATCCTGCCGGCCCGCTTCCCGAACCTGCTGGTCAACGGCTCGGCCGGCATCGCGGTCGGCATGGCGACCCAGATCCCGCCGCACAACCTGCGCGAGGTCGCGGCCGCGGCGCAGTGGTGCCTGGAACACCCCGACGCCACCCAGGAAGAGGTCCTGGCGGCGTGCATGGAGAACATCAAGGGCCCGGACTTCCCGAACGGCGCGCTGATCGTCGGCTACAAGGGCATCGACGACGCCTACCGCACCGGCCGTGGCTCGGTCACGATGCGCGCGGTGGTCGACATCGAGGAGGACGCCAAGGGCCGGACCAGCCTGGTCGTCAGCGAACTGCCGTACATGGTCAACCCGGACAACCTGGCGCAGAAGATCGCCGAGCTGGTGAACACCGGCAAGATGACCGGGATCGCCGACATCCGTGACGACACCTCGTCGCGGACCGGTCAGCGCCTGGTGATCGTGCTGAAGCGCGACGCGCAGCCGCGAGTCGTACTGAACAACCTGTACAAGCACACCCAGCTGCAGGACACCTTCGGCTGCAACATGCTCGCGCTGGTCGACGGCGTGCCGCGCACGCTCAGCCTCGACCTGTTCATCACGCACTGGATCGACCACCAGATCGAGGTCATCCAGCGGCGGACCCGCTACCGGCTGCGCGAGGCGGAGAAGAACGCCCACATCTTCCGCGGCTACGTGAAGGCGCTGGACGCGCTCGACGAGGTGATCGCGCTGATCCGGCGCAGCCCCGACGTCGAGGAAGCGCGCCAGGGCCTGATCAACCTGCTGGACATCGACGAGACGCAGGCCCAGGCGATCCTGGACATGCAGCTGCGCCGGCTGGCCGCCCTGGAACGGCAGAAGATCATCGACCGGCTGAACGAGCTGGAAGCGATCATCGCCGACCTCGAGGACATCCTGGCCGACCCGGTCCGGCAGCGGCACATCGTGCGCGACGAGCTCGCCGAGATCGTCGAGAAGTTCGGCGACGAGCGGCGGACCAAGATCATCGCGGCCGACGGCGACCTGTCCGTGCAGGACCTGGTGCCGGACGAGGACGTCGTGGTGACGATCACCCGCGGCGGCTACGCCAAGCGGACCAAGACCGACCTGTACCGGGTGCAGAACCGTGGCGGCAAGGGCGTACGCGGCGCGACGATGCGGGCCGAGGACGAGATCGGTCACTTCTTCGCCACCACGAACCACCACTGGATGCTGTTCTTCACCACCAAGGGCCGGGTCTACCGGGCCAAGGTGTGGCAGCTGCCGGAGTCCGCGCGCGACGCCAAGGGCTCGCACGTGGCCGGCCTGCTGTCGTTCCAGCCGGACGAGGAGATCGCGCAGGTGCTGACGCTGCGCGACTACGACCAGGCCGACTACCTGGTGCTGGCGACCAAGAAGGGCCTGGTCAAGAAGACGCCGCTGCGCGACTACGACTCGGCCCGGCAGAGCGGCATCATCGCGGTGAACTTCCGTGAGGCCGACGACGAGCTGATCGGCGCCGACCTGGCCACCGCTGAGGACGACCTGCTGCTGGTCTCCCGCAAGGGCCAGTCGATCCGCTTCACCGCGAACGACGAGCAGCTGCGGCCGATGGGCCGGGCCACCTCCGGCGTCACCGGGATGAAGTTCCGCAGCGGTGACGAGCTGCTGTCGATGTCGGTGATCCGGGCGGGTGCGGACGAGGACTCGCAGTTCGTCTTCACCGTGACCGACGCCGGGTACGCCAAGCGCTCGCGGGTGTCGGAGTACCGGCAGCAGGGCCGCGGCGGTCTGGGCATCAAGGCGGTCAAGCTGAACGACGAGCGTGGCTCGCTGGTCGGCGCGCTGATCGTGGTCGAGACCGACCAGGTGCTGGCGATCAAGAACAGCGGCCAGGTCGTGCGCAGCCGGGTCGACAGCGTGCCGGTCAAGGGCCGCGACACGATGGGGGTCCGGTTCGCCGGGGTCGGCGCGTCCGACGCCGTGGTCGCGATCGCGCGCAACACCGACCTGACCGTCGCCGACGACCTGGACGCCGCGGCGGGCACCGACGCCGTCGTGGCCGACGGGGTCGTGCAGGACGAGGCGGGCTCGCTGGACGGCGTCGTGGTGGACAGCGGCGAGGTCGAGGGCACCGAGAGTGTTCAGGATGTGGACGCAGCGACAACCCAAAGCGCCCCTCAGAGCGTCCAGAATGATGACCAGCATTCGACTGACGTCGAGGGCCCGGCTACCGTCGAAGACGACGACGCCGGCCAGGAGGGCATCTGATGACCAACCGCTCGAGGCCGAACTGGCCTGATGGGGCGGACAGCGCCAAGTCCCAGCGGCCGCCGCAAGGCGGCAATGGGAAGGCCGCGTCCACCCCACCGGCCACACCGGCCTCCAACGGTCGTACCAACGGCGCGCAGCCGCGACCGGCGACCCCGAACGGCCCGGCCGACCCGCGATCGGCGAGCCGCCCGGCCGCCCAACCCGGTACGCCGTCCCGGCCGCCGCAGCAGCCCCCGGTTCGCCCGGTGTCGAAGCAGGCACCGGCGAGTCGTCCGGCGGTCGCTCCGAGCACGCCTGGCCGCCCGGAGCCCCGGGTGCCGAACGCGCCGTCCACCGGCGCGACCGCTGCTATGCCGGCCGCCGGCGTCTCGGGCAAGGCGACCAGCTCGCCGGCTGCCCCGGCGTACGGGCAGACCGGCAAGGTGAGCGCGCCGGCCAAGCAGGCCGAGAGCTTCGGCGACAAGGTCAACGCGGCGAAGGCGGCGGTGCTGGAGAAGGCAGCCGCGGTCAAGGACGCGGCGGCCGACAAGACCCGGCCCGCGGAGACCACCGAGCCGGTCGCCCGGCCGCGGGGTCAGGTCCGCAAGGCCCGGCTCCGGCTGTCCCGGCTCGACCCGTGGTCGGTGATGAAGACAGCGTTCCTGCTGTCGATCGCGTTCGGCATCGTGACCTGGGTCGCGGTGTTCATCGTGTGGTCCGCGATCGGTGCGGCTGGTGTGTTCGACAACATCAACAACACCGTCACCGAGGTGCTCGGCACTCCCGCGGCCGAGCCGTTCGACATCGAGAACTACGTCAACACCGGCAAGGTGATGGGATTCACCACCCTGCTGGCCTGCGCGGACGTGCTGATCATCACCGCGCTGGCGACGCTCGGATCCTTCCTCTACAACATCGCCGCCACGCTGCTCGGGGGCCTCGAAGTGACGCTCGCGTCCGAGGACTGAGCAGCCGTCGGCCGTCCCGCGACCGGCTCCGATCGGGTCCGTTGAAGGCCCGATCGGAACCGGTTTGGGAGTCGGGGCCGGAGTACGGTAATCTCTCCGGGGTTCGAGGGTTCGACCCCGCGAGTGCGGGCCTATAGCTCAGACGGTTAGAGCGCTGCCCTGATAAGGCAGAGGTCACTGGTTCAAGTCCAGTTAGGCCCACAACACCCTGATCGACGCCGATCCAAGGAGTCCCGGTGCTGAAGAAGATTCTGCTGGTACTGCTGGCGAGCGTCGGTGGATACTTCGTCTACAAGAAGTCCCAGCAGGCCCGCGCCGAGCAGGACCTCTGGGCCGAGGCCGTCGACCCGGTCACCCCGGGCCGCTGAACACCCCCACGGGGGCGTAGCTCAACTGGCAGAGCACTGCCTTTGCAAGGCAGGGGTTAGGGGTTCGAGTCCCCTCGTCTCCACAAGCTTTCTCCCCCACGCGCCAGCTACGCCCGCTTCTTCGTCGCGTGGTCCGCGGCCGCTCCCACCCGCCCGGGTTCTGCGCTTAACGCGCGCAATGGCGGGCTACCGCCCGCAGATTCCGAACCACACGCGGCGGGCAGGATGGACCTCGATCAGGCCGTCGACCTCGTCGTGGAGCAATCACCGCTCCCACGACGAGGTCGCGGCCGATCATGAGGCGTCAGTGGACCTCGGGCAAACGCACGCCCGATCTCACTCCAGCGAAGGCTCGCGTCCGAAGCGGCGGATCTCGTGCGGCCAGCCGCAGCCCACGGCGATCTTGCTCGCCCAGAACTTGGCCGCATCGTCGTCGGGCACGCTCACCACAGCGAACCCGCCCAGGAACTCCTTGGTCTCGACGTACGGCCCGTCGGTGATCATCACGTCGCCGCCGGTCGGGTCGACGCTGTAGATCGGGCCGTTCTCCTCGAGCCCACCGGCGAAGACAAAGACGCCGGCGGCCTTCATCTCTTCCACGACCTCCATCGCGGGTCGCGCCCGGCTGCGGAACCACTCCTCGGTGTGGTCACCCACCCACTGCTGGTTGAAGTACAGAAGGTACTCCGGCATAGCTGCTCCTTCGGCTCGAGCGGACCCGCTGTCCGCCTCCACCTACGCTACGAACGGCGTCCGGGGGATCCGACAGGCGACCGCCAACACTTTCTCAGCTGGGTCGACCGTAGAAGTAGCCGCGCCGAAACGACTCCCACTCCGTCAGGTCCCGGTTCGCCTCCGGGTACTCGGAGATGGCCCTTGCGATGTCAGCGTGCCCGTGGCCGGTCAGGTAGGCGAGCGTCGGGGCGACGCCCGCGCCGAGCAGGAACTGCACGTCGAACCCGGTGCCGGTGTCGAAGTCGATGTGCTTGGCCTGCCACATCATCGGTACGTCGCTGGGATCCCCCACCAGGTACAGCAGGAACGCGCAGCAGTACAGGTTCTCGAAGTAGTCGTCTCCGCCGGTCTCGCGTCGGTGCTGCATCTCTCGCCGGAAGATGTCGCGGAGCAGCGCGTGGTGCTGACGCGCATCGTCGGGGTCGATCGCGGCGAGCAGTTGCTCGCGGGCCGCCGGTCTGGTGAGGTGGTCTGCCACGCGGTGGAGCGTATGCGGCAGTTGAGGTCGGACGGTCCGCCTGGATGAAGGAGCTGGCATGGTCCAAGCACCAACCCGTTTCACGATCGTGCCTGACGACTACCACGTGCCGTACGCCGGGACCGCTGGGGACGGGCGGAAGTTCTTCCTGAGCGACGAACTGTTCGGCATGGATTCGGCGTACGTCGGGCTGTATCTGTGGAAGGCCGACGGCACGTTCGACGAGGTGCGGGTCGACGAGGTCGGGCGGCCCGCGGGGCTTCCTCCGGGGCAGGCCGCGCCCGCCGATGCGGACGGGCTTGTCGCTGCGCGGCTGGCGGAGCTCGGCGACTACGTCCTGGAGCCGATCGAGGTCGAGCCGTTCGCCGAGGAGGTCAAGGGCGTGACCTTCGGCTGGTTGGTCCAGGAGTTCGAGGGCGAGTATTCGATCAACATCCAGCCCGGGGACTTCATCGCGTACTACGAACCCTGGGACGGGCTCGGGTACGACACGTAGACGCCGGGAGCTCACGGGGTGAGGTCGGGGAAACGGCGAAGTGCTTGCAGCACCAGCGGCGAGAACATCGCCGTGTCGGCCGCGGTCGCGAGGACGGTGCCGTGGACGTCCTCTGCGGCGATGTCGTGGACAACGGGACCCACAACCTCCACGTGCGAGATGACACCCGTGTGCGTGAAGTCGATGGGCCGGCCCGCGGAGTCCCTGTCGACGTGGAACTCGAAGGCAGCGTCGGCAAGGACTCGAGCGAGCTCCACCCCGCACTCCTCGCGCAGCTCACGGCGCAGCGCGACCACCTCGGACTCGCCGCGCTCAGGGGAGCCGCCCGGGAGGTCGAGCAGGCCCTCGTACGGGCCGCGGGTCTTTCGGACCAGGACGATGCGCGCATCCTGCCGCCACAGCGCGTAGACGCCGAAATGCTTGGTGGGTTTCACAGCGCCGCGTGAATCAGCTCGAGGCGTGTTTGCCGGGGCCGGGTGGGTTTCGGTGGGCCAGTACGACGGCTGCGAGCCAGGTGAGGAGCGCGAGCGCGAGGCCGGTGGCTGCGCCGGGGCCGGGGTGGGACAGGAGGCTGCCGAAGAGGGCGCCAGTGGCGCCGAGCATCAGCATCGCGATGTAGTGGAGGCCGAAGGCGTCGCCGCTGCCGCCGAGGTCTCGGAGGCGTTGGGAGAGGGTGCGACTGCGGTCCAGCATCATCGAGAGTTGGGCACTGATGATCAGTGCGATCACGAGCACGATGACGAACGCCGGTGGGCCCATGAGGGCCAGTGTGACGGAGCGCAGGGGCAACCGATTCCCGCACACCGTCGCCCGGTGTGCGGGAATCACACCGGCTCAGCCGCTCACGTACTCCGCAAGGTGCCGGCCGGTCAAAGTCTTGCGGGACTTCACCAGCTCGGCCGGTGTGCCTTCGAAGACGATGTGGCCGCCGTCGTGGCCGGCGCCGGGGCCGAGGTCGATGATCCAGTCGGCGTGCGCCATCACCGCCTGGTGGTGTTCGATGACGATGACGGACTTGCCGGCGTCGACTAGGCGGTCGAGCAGGGCCAGGAGTTGTTCGACGTCGGCGAGGTGGAGGCCGGTGGTGGGTTCGTCGAGCACGTAGATGCCGCCCTTCTCGCTCATGTGGGTGGCGAGCTTGAGGCGCTGGCGTTCACCGCCGGACAGCGTGGTGAGGGGCTGGCCGAGGCTGAGGTAGCCCAGGCCCACGGCGGACAGGTTCTCGAGGATCTTCTGCGCGGCGGGGGTTTTCGCGTCGCCGTCGGCGAAGAAGTCGAGGGCCTCGGCGACCGGCATCGCGAGCACCTCGCTGATGTCCTTGCCGCCGAAGGTGTACTCCAGCACGTCGGCCGAGAAGCGCTTGCCCTCGCAGACCTCGCAGGTGCTGGTCATGCTGGCCATCATGCCGAGGTCGGTGTAGATGACGCCGGCGCCGTTGCAGTTCGGGCAGGCACCCTCGGAGTTCGCGCTGAACAGCGCCGGCTTCACGCCGTTGGCCTTCGCAAACGCCTTGCGGATCGGTTCGAGCAGGCCCGTGTACGTCGCGGGGTTGCTGCGCCGCGACCCCTTGATCGCGCCCTGGTCGACCGCGATCACGCCGTCCCGCTTGGCCACCGAGCCGTGGATCAGCGAGCTCTTGCCGGAGCCGGCGACGCCGGTGACGACGACGAGCGCGCCGAGCGGGATGTCGACGTCGACGTCCTGCAGGTTGTTCGTGTTCGCGCCGCGGATCTCCAGCGTCCCGGACGGCGTCCGTACCTCGGGCTTCAGCGAGGCCCGGTCGTCCAGGTGCCGCCCGGTCAGCGTGCCGGCGGACCGCAGTCCCTCGAGCGTGCCTTCGTACACGACCTGGCCGCCCGCCGTACCGGCGCCGGGGCCGAGGTCGACGACGTGGTCGGCGATCGCGATCGCCTCGGGCTTGTGCTCGACGACCAGGACCGTGTTGCCCTTGTCGCGCAACTGCAGCAGCAGTTCGTTCATCCGCTGGATGTCGTGCGGGTGCAGGCCGATCGTCGGCTCGTCGAAGACGTAGGTGACGTCGGTCAGCGGCGATCCCAGGTGCCGGATCATCTTGGTGCGCTGGGCTTCACCGCCGGACAGCGTGCCGGCCGGGCGTTCGAGGCTGAGGTAACCGAGCCCGATCTCCACGAACGAGTCGAGCGTGTCGCCCAGCGCGGCCAGCAACGGCGCGACCGACGGCTCGTCGAGCTTGCGGACCCACTCGGCCAGATCGCTGATCTGCATCGCGCACGCGTCGGCGATGCTGATCCCCTTGATCTTCGACGCCCGGGCCTCCGGGGTGAGCCGGGTCCCCTCGCACTCCGGGCAGGTGGTGAAGGTGACCGCCCGCTCCACGAACGCGCGGATGTGCGGCTGCATCGCCTCGACGTCCTTGGACAGGAACGACTTCTGGATCTTCGGGATCAGCCCCTCGTAGGTGAGGTTGACGCCGTCGACCTTGACCTTGACCGGCTCCTTGTAGAGGAAGTCCTGCATTTCCTTCTTGGTGAACTTCTTGATCGGCTTGTTCGGGTCGACGAAGCCCGACTCGGCGTAGACCCGGACCGTCCAGAAGCTGTCCGACTTCCAGCCGGGGATCGTGAACGCGCCCTCGGCCAGCGACTTCGAATCGTCGTACAGCTGGGTCAGGTCGATGTCGGAGACCGAGCCGCGGCCCTCGCAGCGCGGGCACATGCCGCCGGTGATCGAGAAGCTGCGCCGCTCCTTCAGGGTCTGCCCGTGCTTCTCGATCTTGACCGCACCCGCGCCGCTGATCGATGCGACGTTGAAGGAGAACGCCTGCGGCGACCCGACGTACGGTTTGCCGAGCCGGCTGAACAGGATCCGCAGCATCGCGTTGGCGTCGGTCGCGGTGCCGACGGTGGAGCGGGGGTTGGCGCCCATCCGCTCCTGGCCGACGATGATCGCGGTGGTCAGGCCGTCCAGTACGTCGACCTCCGGCCGGGCCAGCGTCGGCATGAAGCCCTGCACGAAGGTGCTGTAGGTCTCGTTGATCAGCCGCTGCGATTCGGCCGCGATCGTGCCGAACACCAACGAGCTCTTGCCGGACCCGGAGACGCCGGTGAAGACGGTCAGCCGCCGCTTCGGCAGCTCGATGCTGACGTCCTTGAGGTTGTTCTCCCGGGCGCCGTGCACGCGGATCATGTCGTGGCTGTCGGCGTCGTACGCCGGCCGCCCGGCGCTCTTCGCGGACGTCTTGCCCGAGGTCTTCGCGGCGGTCTTGGTGGCCTTGGCCTTCGTGGTCATCGGTGCTCCGTCGGTCTGGTACAGCGGCTGGATCAGGCCTGGTTGATGCGGACGTGGTTGCCGGCCGGGTCGCGGAACGCGCAGTCGCGCACGCCATACGGCTGGTCGGTCGGCTCCTGGATCACCTCGGCGCCGGTGGCCTGGACCTTGTCGAACAGCCCGTCGAGGTCCTTGGTGGCCAGCACGATCGTGGCGAAGGTGCCCTTGGCCATCATCTCGGTGATGGTCTTACGTTCGTCGTCGGTGAGTCCGGGATCGACCAGCGGCGGGTGCAGCACGATCGCGGTGTCCGGCTGGTTGGGTGGGCCGACCGTGATCCAGCGGATGGTGTCTTGGCCGACGTCGTTGCGGACCTCGAAGCCGAGCGCGTCGCGGTAGAAGGCGATCGCGGCGTCGGGGTCGTCCTGCGGCAGGAAGCTGGCGTGAATGGTGATGTCCATGGCGTTCACGCTAACGGCGGCCACGGCACCGGCGCTTCTCGATTCCTGATCGGTCTGCTGACCTGCTTGGTGATGCACGACGGCGGCTCGACCGGCGGCCGGACCTGCTGGCGGTAGACGCTCGGCGGCATCCCGACCAGCTCGGTGAACCGGGTGCTGAAGGTGCCCAGCGAGGAGAACCCGACGGTGAAGCAGACGTCGGTCACGGACAGGTCGCCGCGCCGCAGCAGAGCCATCGCCCGCTCGATCCGCCGCGTCATCAGATACCCGTACGGCGCTTCGCCGTACGCGAGCTTGAACTGCCGGCTGAGGTGCCCGGCCGACATGTTCACCCCGCGGGCCAGCTTCTCGACGTCCAGCGGCTGCGCGTACTCCCGGTCGATCCGGTCGCGGACCTTGCGCAGCAGCTTGAGATCCCGCAGCCGCTGCGTCTCGTCCGAGGTGGTCACGCTCGAAATCCTCCCATCAGGGCAGTCCAGGGTCGAGCGCCGAGCGTTCCAGGATTCGCGAGGCGCAGCGGTGAGAGGGGATGGATGTTGCCCTGGGCCACGAATGGCGTGACGGTTCGGCTACGGATTGTCACGAGGTCACCACCGTTTGCTTGCGGGTGCGTGCAGATGTCCGGAGGGGGCTGGCGAGCGGGTGAGCGGTCGCCTGATCGTCTGATGAGGAAAGTTTCGGAATGAACCACTGACGTTGTGAATCGCGCGGGGTCCAGTCGGGCGCGCGTGGGCCGGTCGACGACGGAGGATCCGGATACGTGCTCGAGACCTATCGCGGTATCCCGCACCTGCTGGACACGTGGCTCGTTCTGACCGGGATGGCGATCCCGATCGCCGTCTCGGCGGTACGGCGGCGCGCCGACCCGCTGCTTTCCCGGCTGGCGTCGCTGTCGCTGCCGGCCGGGTTCGCGCTCGTGCTGGCGGCGACGCTCAGCCCGACGCCGCACGGTCTCGGCGGGCTCGGCGCGTGCGGCACGCACCTGACGACGACCGGCGGGCTCACCTCGATCCAGGGGCTGCTCAACGTGCTGCTCTTCGTCCCGGCGGCGGGCCTGCTGACGCTCGCGAGCGGCCGTCCGGCCGACGGGATCGCGGCGGGCATCGGCCTGTCGGCCGCCGTCGAGGCCGTCCAGGCGCTGGTTCCCCAGCTCGGCCGGTCCTGCCAACTGCACGATCTGATCGCGAACACCTTCGGCGCGTTCGTCGGCGTCGGGCTCGTCGCAGGATTGCAAACGCTGCTCCGGATCCGGCCCCTGACCAGACCGGAGTACGTCGTGGAACACGCGGCGGTACTGGCAGTTCGCGGTCGGCGGGCGGCGCGGCACCGTCGTACCGATCTCAGCGGCCGGCCCGCGATGCTGTTGCGATCCGATCGGCTCCGGCCGGTCGCTCGGCTGCGCTGAGTCACCGGTCAGCGATGCCACGGTGCACTCCGCCACGGAGAGTACGAAGTTATCCACAGGTTGTGGACGAATCGGGGGATAACTTTCGCGTCGTCCCCACTTACGGGCGCACGTCGAGCCCCAGCGACTCGGCGACGGTCATCGCCTGGGGCAGATCGATGATCGCACCGCGGAGTTGCACGGTGAGCGGATCGAGCGATGAAAGGTCCGAGCCGCGCAGGTCGGCCCCGGTCAGATCGGCGCGCTGCAGCATCGCGCCGGACAGATCGACGTTGCGCAGGGTGGCCTTGGCGGCGCGCAGACCGGTCAGGTCGGCCTCGCGCAGCTTGGTGCCGGTCAGCTCGACGCCGCGCAGGTCCGCGCCGGGCAGGCCGGTGAACGACCAGTCGCCGCCTTCGGCCTTCAGCAGGTTGTAGGTGCAGTCGTCGAAAAAGCTGCCCATCAGCTTGCAGCGGGTCAGCGTGGTGTCGAAGAACGAGCAGCGGACGAACGTGCAGTTCACGAACGCCGCGTCGGTGTGGGTCGAGGCGTTGAACCGCACGCCGCGGAACGTGCACTCCTCGAACACGCCGCCGGCGTTCACTATCTCGGTCATGTCACAGTCCAGGAACAGCACCCGGGTATAGGTCTGGCCGGACGGGTCGGCGTCGTCCCAGTCCCGGACGGTGGACTCGGTCGCGGGCGCTCGGCGCCCGTGCAGGCGGTCGGCCACAGCAGTCTCCTCTCGGTCCCGCGGTGCGGGTCCTCGTACTCAGCATTGTGACGACCTCGACGGACAACGTTTCCGGGATCGACAAGCAAAGCGGGCAAGATGAGCCTGGTGACCGGATCGGAGCGGGTGATGGTGTTCGGCGCCGGCGGCTTCCTCGGAGCCCGGATCTGCGCGCTGCTGACCGAGCGCGGGATCGAGCACCGCGGGATGACTCGGAGCACGGGTGAGCCGCATCAGCGGTTCGACCTGGCCACCGGGCACTGCTATGCCCTCGACGCGCTGCTGTCGATGTACAAGCCGACGGTGATCGTGAACGCGGCCGCCACCACCGAGGGTGACCCGGTCGCGCTGACCCGCGGCAACGTGGTCGCGGTCGAAGCGTTGCTGTCGGCGATGCAGCGCACCGCCAACAACGCGCGCTTCGTCCAGATCGGCTCTGCCGCCGAGTACGGCGCCGCGCCGCGCGGCACCAGCCAGGACGAGCAGTCCGAGCCCCGGCCGGAGACGGCGTACGGGTACACCAAGCTGGCCGGGTCGGAGCTGGTCTTGCGGACGCGGCGCAACGGCGCCGATGCGGTCGTGCTCCGGTCGTTCGACCTCTGTGGTCCGGGCTCACCGGCGAGCACGCTGCTCGGACGGGTGGTGCGGGAGGTCCAAGCGACCGACACGTTGCAGCTGGGGTCGCTGGACGCCTGGCGTGACTTCGTCGACGTCCGGGACGTCGCCGAAGCCGTGGTCGCCGTGGCAGTCGCGGACGAGCAGCTGCCTCCGGTGCTCAACGTCGGATCCGGGCGGGCGGCGCGGGCGCGGGATGTCGTGCAGCGGCTGCTCGAGCTCAGCGGGACGGGGGCGACGGTGGCCGAGGAGACGGGCCGCGCGCGTCGGGCCGGGTCGTCGGCGGACGCGGTCCCGTGGCAGCAGGCGGACACGCGCCTGATCGAGAAGACGCTCGGCTGGAGCTGCCGGATTCCGCTCGACGAGTCGCTGGCCGATACGTGGGCCGTGCGCGAGCAGGAGCTGGCGACGTCTCAGCAGGCGCACGCTTAAGAAAACCGCTTGGTGGCCGCCGGCAACCGGTACAGAGGGCGGGAACACCGCCCGGGTTGAATGGGCCTGTGGACATCTCGTCGGTGTGTGAGGGCGCTCCTGATCGGCTCGTGGGAGTGAACGAGGACCTGGTGGTCACCGGGCCGGACTTCGTGATCGTGCTCGACGGGGCCACAGCGCCGGCTGGGGTGGACTCGGGCTGCCGGCACGACGTGACGTGGTTGGTCAGGCAGCTCGGGACGCGGTTGGCCGCTCCGCTGATCGGGCGGTCCAGGGCCTCGCTGGCCGATGTGCTCGCGGAGGCGATCGTCGGTGTCGGAGACGTGCACGGTGGGACGTGCGATCTGACCAATCCGGACAGTCCGTCGTCGACGGTCGCGATGGTGCGGGTGGGAGCCGATACGGTCGAGCATCTCGTGCTGGCGGACTCGCCGGTGGTGCTCCGCGCGCCGGACGGACGGGTGACGACGATCGCCGACGACCGGATCGACTACCTGCCGGAGTACACGCTGGAGGCGGTCCGGAAGGCGCGGAACCAGCCGGGCGGATTCTGGGTGGCGAGTACCGAGCCGAAGGCGGCGTACGAGGCGGTCTCCGGTACGACGGGACGCGGCGAGGTGGCGGCGTTCGCGGCGATGACCGACGGGGCGTCGCGGTTCGCCGAGCGGTACGGGCACACGTGGGAAGAGCTGATCGCGGTGCTGGAGGCGCACGGGCCGCGGGAGCTGATCGACCGGGTCCGGACGTACGACGTCGCGGCGGCGGACGGCAGCTTCCGGGGCAAGCGCCACGACGACGCGACCGCCGTGCTCGGCCGCCTCCGCTGACCGCTGCGTCAGCGCGAGCCGGCTGGGTACTCAGGTGGCCCGGACTCCCGCGTGGGCCATGGCGATCGCGGAGGTTCCGCGCGCGGTGCGGGCGGAACCGTGTCGTTCGGCCGGGTCGGGCCCGGGCCGTTGGGGCTCGAGCCGGTGGTGCCGCCGTACCCGCCGGGACCGTACGGACCGGCTGGGCGTGGAGGCTGAGCACCGGAAGCCGGCGGCTGGTATCCCCCAGGACCGTAGAAGCCAGGTCCCTGGCCGCCCGGTGCACCCGCGCCGGGGTATCCGGGACCTGCGCCGTCCTGCGGGCGAGGCCCGCCAGGGGTCGGGAGAGCCTGACCCGGCCGGGGAGCGTACTGCGGCGTGCTGTCCCTCGGCGGCAGGTACGACGGCGAGTTCGCCGGCAGCGTCGGCCCGAGCGGTACGCCGGACTGCGGGCTGCGCTCGTCGTGCCAGCTGCTGATCCGCAGCAGCAGGAGCGCGAACGTGATGCCGGCCGTGATCAGCAGCACCGTGCCGACAGTGAAGGCGATGTTGACCCCGAGCGCCAGCCGGACCAGATAGTCCTGCAAGTCGTAGATGTCGACGTAGTCGCCGGTCGCGCGAGCCGCGTCGGCGCGGTCGACGAGCCGGACCAGCCAGGTGACGAAGCTGATCACCGCGAACAAACCGCCGCCGACCGCCACCACGCAGAAGCCGACCCACGCGGCCCACCACCCGTAGAGCAGCCCGCGGATCCCGCCGGAACGCGCGACGCCCGGCTGGTTCGGTGGTTCGCTGGCGCGAACGATGTCCTCGACGATCTGCAGCGGATACCAGAACTGGACCACCGGGCAGAGCCATGCGCCGACCGTCCAGCCCGAGGAGTGCCGGTGCGCGCCGTGGCCGCTGCCGTAGCCGCCCTGGTACGTGGCGGCGAACGGCGGCTTGAGGATCTCGGTGTTCTCCCGGGCCTGCCAGAGCCAGATCACGACGACGATCCCGGCCGCGGCGAACAGGTACCCGAGCATGTCGAGCAGCGGACCGGCCCCGACGACGGCCTCGGCACCCCGCTCGAACTCGTCCTCGGACAGCAGCCCGTAGACCAGCCGCTTCACGTCCTCGTACGAGTTCCACAGCAGGATGGTCTGGACGACGCTGACCACCGCGGTCCCCGCCATCAGCGCGACGGCGACCAGCGCGAGCCGGCGCAGCGGCCGGTACTTCGCCGGGGGACTCGGAGGCCCACCGGGGAACTGGCCCACGTTCTGCGGGTGACTGCCGGGGTACGGACCCTGACCTGGATACGGCTGACTCACGATCCCCACCTCCCCAGGTCGCCGCTACCAACAAGCTATCGCAGCGCAGGGACCGTCCCACCGTTGTCCACAGGCCAACAGCCGATCAGACCGACGCGAACGCGGCGCGCACCGCCGGCAGCGCCAGCTCGCGATCAGCTGCCGACAGCCCCAATCTGGTCCGCCGGTCGAGCACGTCGCCCTCGTCCAGCGCCCCCTCATGCCGGACGGCGAACCGCAGCTCCGCGTGCGTCGTCGCAAGCCCCGGCGCGACCGGCTCCAGCAACGCCGGATCCCCGGCGATCACGTCCGGTGCCTCCACGCCGTACCGCTGGACGAAGCGGGCCGGCGCCCGGACCGTCGCGAGCCGGGCCCGGTCGGCCGCGCCGACGAGCGGGATGCGATGCGTTAGGCAGGGCCGGCGGACCTCGACCGACGCCTGTTTCAGCGCGGCGTCGAGCGCGTCCTGCGCCATCCTGCGGTACGTCGTCAGCTTGCCGCCCACGATCGTGACCAGCCCGTCCGGGGCGGTGATCACCGCGTGCCGCCGGGAGATGTCGGCGGTCTTGTCCTCGCCGCGGTGGTGCCCGGTGTCGAGCAGCGGGCGCAGCCCGGCGTACGTGCCGATCAGGTCGGTCCGGGTGATCGGCTGGCGCACGGCCCCGCTGATCGTGCCGAGCAGGAAGTCGATCTCGGCGTCGCTGGCCTGCGGTACGTCGCTGACCGGGCCGGGCGCGTCCTCGTCGGTCAGTCCGACGTAGACCCGGCCGTCCGGAGCCGGGATGGCCATCACCACCCGGCGCGGCTCCCCCGGGACCGGCACCGTGAGCACCGCCGACAGATCACCGAAGACGGACTGCGGCAGCACCAGGTGCGTGCCGCGACTCGGCCGCAGCTTGATCCCGGTCGCGACCTGACCGGCCCAGATCCCGGCGGCGTTGATCACCATCCGCGCCGCCACGTCGATCCGGCGGCCGCTCAGCTGGTCGACCACGACCGCGCCACTGCCGGTCACCTGTTCGGCGGAACAGCGGGTCAGCACGCGCGCGCCGTACAGGGCGGCGGTCCGGGCGATCGCGACGACCAGCCGGGCGTCGTCGTACAGCTGGCCGTCCCAGGTCAGGAAGCCGCCGCGCAGACCGTGCGGCCGGACGGTGGGTGCGTAGCGCAGGACCTCGGCCGAGCTGACCCGGCGGGAGTGCGGCAGGTAGTCGTCGCTGGTGTGCGCGGCGGTGCGCAGTACGTCGCCGCCCAGGAAGGCCGAGCGGATCAGAGCGGCCTGCATGAATCTTGCCTCAGGCAACCAAGGCGCGACCTGCGGGATCGGGTGGACCAGATGTGGCGCGGTGGTCTTCATCAGGATGCCGCGCTCGACCGCGCTCTCGTAGGCGATGCCGACGTGGCCGGAGATCAGGTACCGCAGGCCGCCGTGCACCAGCTTCGAGCTCCACCGGCTGGTGCCGAAGGCGAGGTCGTGCTTCTCCACCAGGGCGACGGTCAGACCGCGGGCGGCCGCGTCGAGCGCGACGCCGGCACCGGTCACCCCGCCGCCGACGACCAGCACGTCGACCTGCTGCCGGGTGTCGAGCCAGTCGAGCTCCTTGGTCCGGCGAGCGGCGTTCAGGCTGGAGTTGCCGACCGAGATCATGACGGTGGGTCCGGCACCAGGTAGCGGGTCAGCATCGCGCGCAGCTCCTCGTCGAGGCGGGGATACTCCTCGTGACTGGCGAGCACCGGCCCGGAGACCGCCGAGGCCAGCGAGACCAGGATGATCTGCCGGGACAGCCAGTCGGGATCGCCGGCCCGGATCGACCCGTCGGCCTGACCGGCCTTGATGCCCTCGGCGACCAGCGCGAGGTGTGCGACCGTGCTGCTGCCCCGCCGCTCCAGCAGGTACGGCGTGAGGAACTCGGGGTCGAGCTCGATGATCTTGCGCATCAACGGGTGCGTCCTGGTCTTGCCGACCACCTCGACGACGCCTTCGACCAGCCGCGACCGTCCGTCGACGGCGTCGGGCTGGAAGGCCGACATCAGCGCGGTGGTCCACTCCCGCGTCATCAGCGCGGCGACCACGGCCTGCACGTTCGGCCAGCGGCGGTAGAGGGTCGCGCGGGAGACTTCGGCGTGCCGGGCGATGTCGGCCATCGTCATCCGGCGCATCCCGATCGCGAGCAGCAGCTCGTACGCCGCGTCGAGGATCCGCTCCTCGCCGATCGCGTTCGCCGGGGTGGGCCGCGCGGAAGGAGTGGATTCCAGGTCGCTGCTACGCTGAGACATCACGCGTCAGAGTGTATCAGCGACTCGTGAGGTGCCGGAACAGTCGGACGGTACCTCCGATCACCACCTTTGGGGAGTTCCGAATGACCGAGTCCGACCTGCCGGTGGTGCAACTCACGCCCGGTCGCTGGGGCGACCCGGCCCAGCCGGTCGACGTACCCGAGGCGGCGCTCGCAGCCCTCCAGCACCTCGGCGTCCGACGGCCCGTCACAGCCGAGCAGAAAGAGCCTCCCGCCGACGGACGAGTTCCGGAGGCCTTGGCCGACCTGCTCGGCGCCGAGCACGTGAAGGTCGACGGCGAGACGCGCTGGGCACACACTCGCGGCTACTCCACGCCCGATCTCCTGCGTTTCCGGGCCGGCGACCAGTCGGACATGCCGGAGGCCGTGGTCTACCCGGGATCGCACGACGACGTGCTGCGGCTGCTCGAGCTGTGCACCGAGCTGGGCCTCGCGGTCGTCCCGTACGCCGGTGGAACGTCGGTCGTGGGCGGGCTGGCGCCGACCAGACCGTTCGTGGCGGTGGATCTGCGCCGTCTCGACCAGCTGAGCGAACTCGACGAAATCTCCCGGACGGCACGGCTGCAGGCCGGGATGCGCGGCACAGCAGCGGAGGCGGCGCTGGCCGCGCGGGGATACACGCTCGGCCACTTCCCGCAGTCCTACGAAGGCGCGTCGATCGGCGGGTACGCCGCGACGCGGTCGAGCGGGCAGTCGTCGGCGGGCTACGGCCGGTTCGACCAGATGGTGGTCGGCCTGACAGTGGCGACACCGCGCGGGACCGTCGAGCTGGGCCGGGCGCCGATGTCCGCGGCAGGGCCCGACCTCCGGCAGCTCTGGCTCGGGTCGGAGGGCGCGCTCGGGATCATCACCTCGGTCGTGGTGCGGACCCGGCCGCGTCCGGTCGAGCGGTTCTTCGAGGGCTGGCGGTTCGGCAGCTTCGCGCAGGGACTCGACGCCGTACGACGGCTCGCGCAGGACGGACCGCTGCCGACCGTGCTGCGGCTGTCCGACGAGGCCGAGACGGCGGTCAACCTGGCCGATCCCGACGTGCTCGGCGCCGCGAGCGGCGTCCAGGTGGTCGTCGGCTTCGAAGGCACGGCAACCGCCGTGCGCCGTGCCGCCGTGGCCGAAGTGCTCGCCGCGGCTGGTGGCGAGTGCCTCGGCGAGGGTCCCGGCGAGACGTGGCGCAAGGGCCGGTACCGCCCGCCGTACCTGCGTGATCCGCTGCTCGACGAAGGCGCGCTGGTGGAGACGCTGGAGACCGCCGGATTCTGGTCGAAGCTGCCGGCGCTCAAGACGGCCGTGACCGAAGCGTTGACGAACTCGCTTGGCGCACAAGGCACGCCGCCGTTGGTCCTGTGTCACGTCTCGCACGTCTACGAGACCGGCGCTTCGCTCTACTTCACCGTCGTCTGCGCCCAGTCCGCCGACCCGATCCATCAATGGCGGCAGGCGAAAGCGGCAGCCAGTACGGCGATCGCCGCGGCCGGCGGAACGATCACGCACCACCACGGCGTGGGCACCGATCACCGCGACGCGTACGCCGCCGAGGTCGGAGCGCTCGCGATCGAGAGCCTGCGCGCGGTCAAGCGAGTCGTTGATCCAGGCAACGTTCTCAATCCGGGCATCCTGCTGCCGGAGGCGTGAGGTTCACCGCAGGGCGATGACCGCGTTCTCTCCGGACACCAAGAGCTGGTTGCCGGCCGCGTGAACGCCGCGCCGGCACACGACGCCCTCCGGCAGCGTGACCCGGCGCTGACCGGTCTGGCCGAGCACCATCAGCTCGCACGCCCTGCCGGTGTCCTGGAGCCAGACGACCCGCGCGTCGGTGGTGATCGCGACGTCCTTCCCGATGAAGCCGGGAACCGTCTGCTGCCAGGCGAGTTCGCCGGTCCGGGCGTCGACGACGGTGGCGACCACCGCGGTCGATCTGCTCGCTGCGGACGGACAGTTCAGCAGTACCACCTGCGAGCCTGCCGCGACCACCTTGCTGTTGCAGCTCCAGGCCGCCGGAAGCGGCCAGCGCCAGGCGACCTCCCCGCTGCGTGCCTCGAGCGCGACCAGAGTTCCCCGGGAGCCGGAGCGCGCTTCCACACCGATCACCAGGTCGTCGACCGTCACTTCGGAGTCGCCGACCCAGTCCGCCGGCCGGGACCACAACTGCTTGCCGGTCTCGAGATCCAGCGCGGTCATCTCGTCCGTCGCGTCACCACAGCTGCGGTTGAGGAACGTGAGCACCGTGTCCGCCGTGGCGGTGGCGGTGATGCTGGTGCAGCGCCCGGGCTCGAAGGTCCAGCGCGCCTCACCGTCGTCGTTCACGCCGCGCAACTTGTCCGACCCCTTGGAAACCTGCTCTCCGGTGAGCAGCGGATCGGCGTTCTCGAGCGTGTGGTCCCGCGTGCCGTGCGGCCAGGCCGCCGCGCGGTGACCGGTGGCCGCGTCGAGCAGGAGATAGCCGACGTCGTCGAACTCCGCGAGCACGAACCGGCCGCCGCCCGTGACGGACAGCTCGGGGCGGTCGTCGGAGTCGGCGCGGGAGTAGCGCCACAACACGTCGCCGGTCCCTGGGGCGAGCAGCTCGACCGAGCCGGTCTGCCGTGCGATGGCGATGCCGTAGCGGGTCGGGAGTCCGACGGCCTCGGCCCGGAGCGAGCTGGCCGGGCTCTCCCAGGCGATCCGCCCGGTGAGTTCCGACCGCAGCGCCGCGGCTTCGGGGGCGGTCGTCCCGGTGACCCGCTCGTTCGCGCTCAGCACGTACTCCCGACCGACCGGGGCCGCGACGAAGACGGTGGCGGCGACGACCAGTGCGGCCGCCGTGACGCCGGCCAGAACCTGACCCCGGTTGGGCGCCGGGAGCGGTCCGGTCAGCGAGGCTGAGACGAACGCGGCGAGGCCGCCGAGCAGCAACAGGACGAGTGAGGCAACGACCAGTGGAACCCGTTCACCGGGCCCGTTCGACGCGGTGTGGTCCGGGATCAGGACGATCGCGACGACCAGTCCAGCCGCTGCGGCCACCGTCACCAGGCCCGTACCGATCCTGGCCCATCGGTCGCTGCGCCGCGCGCCGACGAACAGCAGCGGGGCCGCGACGAGTGCGAGCAGACACAGCAATCCGGGCCGCCAGGCCGATTCCGCGCGGATCGACGACTGCCACGGTGCGTCCGTCGCGGCGAACGAGGCGAACGCAGCGACCAGTGGGCTGACCGCGGCGACGCCGATCAACGCCGCGCGGCGCCACCCACGCCAGGGCGCGGGGATCTCGGCGTCCAGGAGCGCGAGCTCCCGGGCGAGATTGGCGCGCGCGGCCGCGGCGTACCGGTCGCGGCCGAGTTGGGTGCGGTAGATCGGTCCGTCGAGCAGTTCGCGGACCGCGGCGTGACGCTGCTTGACGGTCGTCTCGCGATCGTCGCCGTCCCGGCGGAGCTCGGCGGCGTGCACCGCGTAGTCCGGGCCGGCAAGCGTGGCGTTGACGGCGTCGAGCAGGACGTCGGCGTTCGGGCCGGCGTCGGGAGGCGCCGGGGTACCGGTCAGCCGGACCAGCCGCGCGACCTCGGCGGTCCGGGTCGAGGTCACGCCGTACGACGGAAGCTCCTGCTCAGCCAGTACGGCGGACGCTTCGGCATCGGCGGCCGGTCGGCCTCCGGGCTCGTGCACAGCGCGGTGGAACCAGGCGGCGAGGTAGACCGCGGTCGGGTCGGTGCTGAGCTGGTCCAGGACGCCGAGCGCGTCCAGGACTCCCTGCAGGTACTGCTCGCGGTAGGCCCGCCGGTCGTCGGCCCGGTAGCGCGCGACCAGGTCGTCGGCCAGCGCGGCCGCGCCCGGCAGGAGGTCGTTCCACCGCTCACGTAGCCCCGTCACCCACGTCATAGTGGCAGCACTCCGGACCTGTCGATAAGTTGCGCAAAGCAGTCGAACTATTGCAGAAGGTTGTTCCAATCCTTAGGGTGTGGCGAAATTCCTCCCCTCCGCCCCCGAGGAAGGTGCCCTCTCATGTCCGCCCCCAGACATCCCGCCCCCAAGCATCTCGGCCGCCGGATCACCGCGCTGGCCCTCACCGCGACTTCCGCGGTAGCGGCGATCGGTTTCTCGCCCGCCGTCGCTGCTCCCGCCACGCCGACCGCCGTCCAGGCCGTCGGCGCGTCGCTGCCCTTCACCATCGTCGAGGCCGAGAACTCGGCCACCAACGGCAGCAAGATCGGCCCCGGCTACACCCAGGGCACGCTCGCCGCCGAAGCCTCGAACCGCCAGGCCGTCACGCTGAACGGCGGCCAGTACGTCGAGTTCACGGCGCCGGCCACCACCAACGCGATCACCGTCGCGTACGCCGTTCCGGATGGCCGTTCCGGCAGCCTGTCGGTCTATGCCGACGGCCAGAAGCTGTCCCAGCAGCTCGCCGTCACGTCGAAGTACAGCTATCTCGACACCAGCTGGATCGCCGGGTCGCGCACTCACAAGCTGTACGACCACGCGCGGCTGCAACTCGGCCGGACCGTGAACGCCGGCGCGAAAGTCAAGCTGCAGGTCGACGGCGAGAACACCGCCGGCCCGTACACGATCGACGACGTCGAGTTCGAGAACGTCGCCGGCCCGGCCGGTCAGCCCGCCGGCTCGATCTCGATCACCGACCGCGGCGCCGACCCGAACGGCGCCAACGACTCCACGGGCGCGATCCAGCAGGCGATCGACGCGGCCCGCGGCTCCGGCGGCGTGGTCTGGATCCCGCCGGGCCGGTTCAAGGTCGGCGGCACGATCAACCCCGACGGCGTGACGATCCGCGGCGCCGGGCGCTGGCACTCGACGCTGCTCAGCCACCACCTGATCGACCGCCCGAACGGCGGCGGCAACGTGCGGCTGCACGACTTCGCGGTGATCGGCGAGGTGACCGAACGCAACGACTACTCGCCGGACAACTTCGTCAACGGCAGCCTCGGCCCCAACTCGGTGGTCTCCGGCCTGTGGCTGCAGCACCTCAAGGTCGGGCTCTGGCTGACCGGCAACAACGACAACCTGGTGGTCGAGAACAACCGCTTCTACGACCTCACCGCCGACGGCCTGAACCTGAACGGGACGGCGTACAACGCGCAGGTGCGGAACAACTACCTGCGCAACACCGGCGACGACGCGCTGGCCGCCTGGTCGCTGCACGCGGCCAACCGGAGTTCGGTGTTCGCCAACAACACGATCGTGCAGCCGAACCTGGCGAACGGCATCGCGATCTACGGCGGCACCGACCTGACGGTCCGGGACAACCTGATCCAGGACACCAACCCGCTCGGCGGCGGTATCGCGATCTCGAACCAGTCCTTCGGGTCGCCGTTCTTCCCGCTGGCCGGGACGATCACCGTCTCCGGCAACACCCTGATCCGGACCGGGTCGATGAACCCGAACTGGGGCCAGAACCATCCGCACGGGGCGATCCGGGTCGACGCGTACGACAGCCCGATCAACGCGCAGGTCAGACTGACAAACAACCGGTTGGTTGCCAGCCCGTGGTCGGCGTACCAGTTCGTCGACGGTGGTGGAGCCGGACGGGCAGTGCAGAACGTGGTCGTCGACGGCGGGTCGATCGAAGGCGCCGGGACGTTCGCGTTCCAGGCCGAGACGACCGGATCGGCGACGGTCAGCAACGTCCGGGCCACCGGAGTCGGACGTGCGGGCGTCTACAACTGCGCCTATCCCAGCGGGACGTTCGCGCTGAACCGCGGTGCCGGCAACAGCGGCTGGGACTCGACGTGGAGCGGTTGCTCCTGGGTCGAGCCCGGCAGCGGCGGCGGCACCGACCCCGGCCCGCCGACCGGCAACCTCGCGGCAGGCAAGCCGGTCACCGCGACCAGTCAGTTGCAGAGCTACCCGCCGGCCAACACCGTGGACGGAAACCCCAACAGCTATTGGGAAAGCGCGAACAACGCCTGGCCGCAGTCGCTCACCGTCGACCTCGGCAGCACCCAGAACGTCAAGCGCCTGGTCCTGAAACTCCCGCCGAGTTCGGCGTGGGCGACTCGCACGCAGACCATCGCGGTGCACGGCAGCACCACCGGATCGGCGTACACCCAACTCGCGGGGGCGGCCGGTCGCACGTTCGACCCAGGGACCGGCAACACCGCCACGATCGCCCTGCCCACCGCGGTCGGCGCCCGCTACGTCCGTCTCACCTTCACCGCCAACACCGGCTGGCCCGCCGGGCAACTGTCGGAGTACGAGATCTACCCGTCCTGACCGGGGGTTGACCTCAAGTCCACTTGAACGATGAGAGTGGCGGGCATGACTCCTTCACAGAATCGTCCCGTTGCTCTGGTCACCGGCGCCTCGGCCGGGCTCGGGCTGGCTTTGGCCCAAGGCCTGGCCGAGCGCGGCTGGGCGCTGATCATCGACGCCCGCGGCGCCGACGCGCTCAAGGACGCGGCCGACACGCTGGCCGCGACCACCGATGTGGTTCCCCTGGCCGGCGATGTGACCGACGCCGAGCACCGCGCCGACCTGGTCGAGGCGGTGGGTGAGCTCGGCCGGCTGGATCTGCTGGTGAACAACGCGAGTTACCTCGGGCCGAGTCCCCTGCAGCGGTTGGCCGACGCCGACCTGCAGGAGCTCCGCCGGGTGTACGAAGTCGACGTGATCGCGCCGATCGCGTTGACCCAGGCGCTGATTCCCGAACTGGGCAAGGCCTCGGGTGTCGTGCTGAACATCAGCTCCGACGCCGCCGTCGAGGCCTACGAAGGCTGGGGCGGGTACGGCTCGGCGAAGGCCGCGCTGGACCACGCGAGCGCGGTGCTCGCCGCGGAGCATCCCGAGCTCGCCGTGTACGCCGTCGATCCCGGCGACCTGCGGACCGCGATGCACCAGGCCGCCTTCCCCGGCGAGGACATCTCCGACCGGCCCGAGCCGGCGACCGTCGTACCGGCGTTGCTCGGGTTGCTGGACAGCCGGCCGGCGAGTGGTCGTTACCGGGCGGCCGAGTTCGCACCGGCGGTGACGTCGTGAAAGTGCATCCACAGACCAGATTCACGCTGCCCGACGAGCTGAACGCGGTCGAGCCGCCGGAGGCTCGCGGCCTGGCCCGGGATCAGGTGAAGCTTCTGGTCGCGGAGGGGTCGACCGTGAAGCACACCCGGTTCGACCGGATCGGGGAGCACCTGCGGCCGGGCGATCTGTTGCTGGTGAACACGTCCGGCACCTTGGCCGCGGCCGTCGCGGGGTCGTGGGTGACTGGCGCCGTTGTGAGGCCCGTGGTGGTGCACTTCTCGACTGCGCTGGACGACGGGACCTGGGTGGTCGAGCTGCGCAGCGGTGGATCGCCGATGCTCGACGCGTCGACCGGTGATCAGGTGGAGCTGCCGGACGGCGTACTGACGCTCCTGGGGCCGTACCAGCCGGGCTCGACACGGTTGTGGCGGGCTCAGCCCCCGGCAGCCGATGTGGTCGAGTACCTGCGGAAGCACGGGCGGCCGATCACCTACAAGTACGTCGATCGGCAGTGGCCGCTCGGGTTCTACGAAACCGTGTTCGCCAACCAGCCCGGCTCGGCGGAGATGCCGAGCGCGGGCAGGCCGTTCAGCTTCGAGCTGGTCAGCCAGCTGGCGGCGGCCGGCGTACTGATCGCGCCGATCCTGCTGCACTGCGGAGTGTCGTCACTGGAGAGCCACGAACCACCCCTGCCCGAGCGGTACGCCGTATCCGAGACCACCGCGCGGCTCGTCAACTGGGTGAAGGCCAACGGCGGCAGGGTGATCGCCGTCGGCACGACGGCGGTGCGCGCGATCGAGTCGGCGGCGCGACCTGACGGATCTGTCGCGGCGGCCAGGGGCTGGACCGACCTGGTCCTCGGCCCGGACCGGCCGGCCGTGGTCGTGGACGGGCTGATCACCGGCATGCACGCGCCCGAGGCGTCCCACCTGCTCCTGCTGGAGTCCGTCGTCGGCGGTGCCGTTGTCCAGCAGGCGTACGACGCGGCGCTGGAGCAGCACTACCTGTGGCACGAGTTCGGCGACGTCTGCCTGATGCTGCGCGGCTGACGGCCGGGTCAGGTGCGGTCGGCCTCCACCGGATCCCCGGCGGTGACGATCTCTTCTGCCTGGCCGACGCCGGTCAGATCGGCAGCGGGTTCCGTGGCGGGCGTTCCGCCTTCGTTGCCCGGCCGGGCCCGCTTGTCCACCGCCCGCGGACTCACCGGAACCACCGCCGCACGCTCGTAGCGCTCATCGCGAATGTCCTTACGTACAAGGTCCCCCGTCGGGACTTCGTCTGTTTGACGAGTGACCAGTGCCCGCCGTCATGCGTCGAGGCACAACTGATTCCCAATTGTGGCCTAGGCCAATTAGTTCGATTTTGAACGGCACTCCTACCTGGCGATCCAGGCGCGCGTGGCGGGCAGTGCCTCCGCCAGCGGCGGAAGCTCGGCGTGCCACTTGCGTTCCCATTCCAGCGAGAGCTGGTAGTCCGTGCCGTCCAGGGCGCGCAGCAGGTCGCCGATCGGATAGTCGCCGGCGCCGATCCGGACCGGCTTGAAGTCCTGCCCGGAGTCGTGGTCCTTGATCTGGACGAACTCCAGCCAGGGTCGCAGCAGCTCGAGCGACTCGGCTGGGGTCTCGCCGGTCCGCCGGGTGTGCGCGGCGTCCCAGATCACCCTCGCGTTGTGGCTCGGGACCTCGCGGTCGAGCAACCCGCAGAAGCCGGCGAGGCTGCGGCCGGACGAGTGCGTGTCGTGGGTCTCCAGCAGCACGCTGACCTCGGTGGACGCCTGCTGGACCCGGTCCATCGCGCGGAGCTCGCCGGGCGTCGGCGAGTCGGCCGGGGCGTCGTCGTCCTTCGGGTCGTCGCGCATGAACACCCGGACGCCGCGGGCGCCGAGGTCGTGCGCGAGCTCCAGGTGCTCGGTGAGCGGCTGCTCCTCGACACCGCACAGGTGCACGTAGCTGTCGACAGCGAGGATCTCCAGCCCGGCGTCCTCGATCCGGCTCCGCAGGGTGCGGCGTTCCACAGGGGTCAGTCCGATGTGGGTGAACTCTTCGTCGGCGGCGCGCAGCTCGAGGCCCGAGCAATCGTTCGCCTTCGCGAGGTCCAGGACGGTCTCGAGCGGATCGCCGGCGCAGCCGAGCGTGGAGAAAGCCAGGGTCATCTCACCAACCCTAACGTGCAAGCGCTTTCCGTGCAGGCCGGAAAAGAGGCCTGATCCCGGGCACGGGACCAGGCCTCTCGGGGAGGGCCGGGGGCTGGGTCAGACCCAGCGGCGGCGGGGGTGAGTTCTCGGGGCGCTGTGCTCGCCGGTGTCCTCGGCGTCGGCCGGCTGACCGGCCGGCGGCTCCGCGGGCTCGTACGAGTACGGCGTCTGCTGGTACGGCGACTCGGCCGGCTGGGAGTGCTCGGTCGAGCCGGAGTCCGGCGCGTACGACTCGGGCGCGTAGTTCGGGCTGTAGTCGTAGTTCGTGTCGGAGTAGCTGCTCGCCGACGAGCCCGCGCTGTAGGAGTCGTAGGTCGAGCTGTACGACTCGTACGACGGCTCGGCCGGCGCGTAGGAGGAGCTGTAGTCCGAGTAGGTCGACTCCGTGTACGACGAGCTGTAGTCCGGGGTGTAGGCGGTCTCGTAGCTGGTCGGCACCGCCGGGGCGTCGTACGCCGCGTAGGTCGGCTCCGGGGCGTAGCTCGGCTCGCTCGGCTCCGGCCCGTACGACGGGACCGGGGGCAGCGGCTTCGAGGGAGTCAGATAGTCGTCGTCCGCGGCCGGCGACTGGAAGGCCGGCTCCTGGAAGACCGGCGCCGCGGGCTGGACCGTCGACGGGCTGTCCACCGCGACCCGAGCGGCCCGGCGACCAGCGCGCGCAACGGGTGCGGGCTCCGGCTCGGGCGCGGGGATCGGCGCCGACGAGGTCAGGTAGTCGGACGTGGTCTCGTAGGAGTAGCCCTGCGCGTACGTCGACGCCCAGGACGGCTGCTCCGGCTCGGGCGCCGGGGTGGGCTCGGGCTGGTACGAGTACGGGTCGGGCTGCGTCGCGGACAGCGTCGGCGGCGCGACCGTCTCGGCCTGCCAGCTCGGCAGCGGAGCCGACAGCAGGTCGTCGTCGGTGGAGCTGTAGCTCGTGGTGCTCGCCCAGCTCGGCAGCTCCAGGCCGGACGCGGTCTGCTGGTACGACGGGGTGGCCTCCTCGACCCGGCCCGGCTCGTCGCGCCAGGTCTCGACCGGGCTGAACTGCTCGGTCGCCGGGCCGGCGTCCTGCCAGGTCTCCACGACCGGCGCGAACGGGCTCCACGCGGGTGCCTCGTCCTCGGCGGGCGCACTCGCCGCGGGCGCCGCGAACGGCGATCCGCCGGCCAGACCGGGCCCGGAGCCGAGCGGACTGCTCGTGGCCGGGGCGTCGTACTGGTTCGGGGGCTGGTTGTAGCCGGTCTGCCGCTCCGGCGAGCGCTCCAGGCGCAGGGCCGGCGCCGCGATCGGCTCGGTGATCGGCGGCTGCTCGGAGGTGTCGTCGTCGGCGTACGTCGGGACGGCGGTCAGCTTCGGCTCGCGCTGGTCCCACCACGGGATCCACTCGCGGCCGGTCTGCATGGCGTTGATCTTGCGGATCACCAGCGTGCCGCCGACCGCGGCCGCCGCGGTCAGCAGCAGCGACGCCGTGCCGGCCAGCGCGATGCCGCGCAGCGTGCCGACGGTCGGGTCCATCCACATCAGGAACCGGCGCACCACCACGTCGAACGCCAGCGCGCCGACCCAGGTGATCCACCACACCTGGGTCAGCAGCGGTGGCCTGAATCGGCGCAGGTCGTCGGCATACACGGGGGTCTTCGGATCGCTGGCCAGCCAGACGTCGTCCACGATCTGCTTGGGGTAGATCAGGTTCGGTCCGGGGCAGAACCAGCTGGCCAGCACCCAGCCGTGGCTGCGGCGGTGGTCGGCCTGGCAGAACACCTCGGAGTTCACCCGCGCGCGCCACAGCCAGATCACGAAGACGACGGCGGCGGCGACCGAGACGATCACGTTCGGGATCGAGGTGAGCCTGGAGATGGTGTCGGCCCGGTTCAGGTCGGCGTCGTCGACGTTCAGCCCGCCGCCCAGGTACTGGTTGACCACACCGTAGGTGTTCCAGTCCGACCAGGTGGACAGCAGATGGGTGACGGTGGAGGCGCCGAGCAGACCGATCGCGATCTTGCCGACGGTGCCGACCTGCTGGAACTCCTCAGCAGCATGCGGCTGCCACTCGTCGTTGCTCTCGACAGCGGAAAAGACCGCCGTTTGCGGGTGGCTCACGTCGTGCGTCCCTCGCGTTGCTGGAACTCCGTCTGTTCGGCGTTTCGGTCGAATCCTGCCCCCGCGTGACCGAGCCCCATTGATACCACGAAGTAAGTACCCGTGGGGAGTCGAGCCCAGCACGGAGGGTATCGACTTAACGAGTTCTTTTCCAACGGACATCACCACTTGTAACGACCCAGCCGACGGTGCGTGACGGGTTGGTTTACGACGCAGGATTCCCGGGGCCGCCGTTCGCCCCGCCGCCGGCCGGGTCGATCGCCCACCACGGGGTCCACGGCCGCTGGGTCTGCAGGTCGTTGATCCGCTGGATCAGCAGCATGGCGAGCACCGCCGCGGCCGTCGTGCTGACCGCCGAGACGGTCGCCATCCAGGCGTTCTGCCGCAGTTCGCCGAGCTGCGGTACGCCGTCCAGCACGCTGCGCTGACCGATGTTGTCGAGCACCAGCCCGACCACCCAGGTCAGCCACCAGGCCCAGACCAGCCGGGTGCCGGGGATGCCGCTCAGGGTCGGGATGTGCGGAGGCGTGCGCGGATCGCTGGCCGCGACGATGTCGTCGACGACCTGCTTGGGGTACCAGAGGTTGACCACCGGGACGATCCAGCCGCCGAGCACCCAGCCGCGGGTGTAGCGGTGCTCGCCGCGGCAGAACATCTCGGCGTTCCAGCGGACCCGCCACAGCCAGACGACGAAGACCACGGCCGCGACGAACAGCGCCAGCGCGGCGATGATGCCGAACAATCCGGAGATCAGGTCGGCGTCGTCCATCCGGCTCGGGTCGCCGCCGTACCGGCGCAGGGTGCGGTAGGAGTTCCAGTCCGACCAGGCGGTGGCCCAGCTCATCACCGTGACCACGCCGATCATGATCGAGGCCGCCAGGCCCATCGCGTGCTCCGACGTGAACCACCGATCGAGCGGCGGCTGCGGCGGTCGCTTCGGCATCGGATGTGCCCCACCGGCCTCCGGTACGCCGTACTGCGGGTACGTCGGTGGGGTGCTGGAGCGGTAGGTGCCGGGCAGGTAGCGGGGCAGATCGGGGCCAGGGGTCTGGTTGGACACGGACACCCCTCGCTGCCAAGTGGAAAGCGGGCGACTCAGAAATAGCACACACACCGTGACGAAGCCAGAACATTGTGTGGCCGGCGTCACGCTGCGCGGTCCATTCTGCCGGGCGTTCGGCCGCTCGAAAACTGTCGGTGCCAGAGCGGAGGATGGAGTCATGCGCTGGTCCGTGATCGATTCGCCCATCGGTGACCTGTCCCTGGCCGTCGACGACACCGGGCTGTGCCGGGTGTCGTTCGGCGTGGTCGAGGGGATCGAGCCGGTCACCGCGCCCGATCCGCTGCTGACCGAGACCCAGGAGCAGCTCAAGGCCTACTTCGCCGGGGAGCGGACCGACTTCGACCTGCCGTTGTCGGTGCGCGGCGGGTCGGCTTTCGAGCGCGCGGTCTGGCAGCAGCTGACCCGCATCCCGTACGGCGAGATGCAGACCTACGGCGACGTCGCCAAGGCGGTCGGCGACCCGGGCGCGGCCCGCGCGGTCGGCGTCGCCTGCAACCGCAATCCCCTGCCGCTGGTCGTGCCCTGTCACCGGGTGGTCGGCGCGGGCGGCAAGATGGTCGGCTTCGGTGGCGGCATCCCCCGCAAGCGGCATCTGCTGGAGCTCGAGGCGCGCGTCGCCTTCGAGAACCTCTGGAGCTGACAGCGCCCGGCCCGGCCAGACCTGACCGAACCCTTACTCAGGAGTACCGCCGGGCGGTGGCCGAACCACCCCTCGGAACGGCTAAGGTCGCTCGGAGCGACCGGACTGACACGCTTCAGACAATCGTTCCAGTGTGTCCGGTCCGGACCCGCCGCCCCGACCTTCAGCCCGGAGACGAACGATGAGCCACTCCCCTGCCGATCGCCCGGTCACCACAGGCGACCCGCTCCACCCGGACCTGCACGCGTTGATGGACAAGAGTGCCGAGGAGTGGTCGGCGCCGGAGATCCAGAACGCCGCCCGGGAGGCGCTCCAGTTGCACGCGCCGGACCGGGAGCCGCTGACCAGGATGAAACGGTTCGGGGTCCTGCCGTGGCTGCACCGCAACGACGCCGTCTGTCTGCACTGCGGCGCGACCTACCCGTGCATCACCCACCGGTACGCGACGCAACTGCTGTCGGCCGGCCGGATCTCCACCACCCGCGGCCCGAACGACGAGTACGACGACGCAGACGTCTTCGCCGACGACCCGCGCGACGATCCCAGGAACTGAGGCCCGGACAGCACGAAGGCCGCGAACCCGTCGGGGTTCGCGGCCTTCGCCGTTGCGGAAACAGTCAGGAGCCGGACGGCTTGCCGCTGTCCGTGCTCCCGCCGCCGGCCGGCTTGCGGGCCGACGGGGCGGCCTTCTTGGCGGTGCCGTTCGACGCGGCCTTGGTCTCGTCGGACTTCGCGTCGTCGGTCGTGCCGGCCTCGGCCTTGCCGTTCGAGGTCGCGGTCTCCGGCTTCGCGGTGCCGGTCGTCCCGGTCGTCGCGGTCGTCCCGGTTCCGCTCGTGGCCGCCGTCGTGCTGTCGGACTTCGCGGCCGCCGACGTGTCCGCCGCCGGCGTCGGGCGCGACGTCGTACCGGCCGGGGCCGAGCTGTAGTCGCGGCCGCTGGTCGGGGTCGACTGCCAGGCCGGTTCCGGCGGGGTCAGCAGCTTGCGGACGGCGGCGGCGGCCAGCGCGCCGAAGCCCAGCAGCAGCGCGAAGTTGCGCAGCTTGTGGGTCTTCTTCGGGACCTCGAGCTCGCCCCGCAGCGCGGCCTTGGTCGCCTTGCCGCGGCGCGACGTCTCCTCGACCACCGGCTCCGCGGCCGCGGCCAGCGCGGCCAGCGCCGCGGTCACCTTCGGCAGCAGGTCGTCGTTGAACCGCTCACGGGCCTTCTCGGCGGCGTGCTCGGTGGCCGGTCCGACCTTGCTCAGCGCGTCGTCGATCACCGGTCCGGCCTTCTCCACCGCGGTGTGCGCGATCGAGGCGCCGCGCTCGACGGCCTTCTCGGCGTACGGCGACACCTTCTCCCGTGCGGTGCCCACGGCCGGCCCGAGGTGGTCGCGGACCTGGCCCGCCACCGGTCCGACCTTCTGCGACGCCGATTCGGCGAGCGGCCGGACCCGGTCCTTCGCGGTCTCGACCCGGCCCTTGGACTTCAACAAACCCACGGTTCCTCCTCGATGGTCGCCCGCGCCGCGCGGGCTCGGTCCGGCCCAGCGACGGAGTGGGACGACCGGTACGGCTTCTGGACAAATCCGGCTGCATTCGCATCGTACGACGTACCCAGCCGATAAACCGGTCGTCCCGGGCGCGGGTCCAGCCCGGATCGCGGCGGCAGCGGTGGGCAAACGTTGTCCCGGGCCGTTCGGCCCGCCTCGGCGGGCTTTCCCGGCCGGTCGGTCGGGGCGAACTTGATCCGTCGTGACAGGATCGAGGGCGTCAGTTGCTATTCGATGAGGAGTACTCCCGTGGCCGAAGAACTGTTCGCGACCCTGCAGACGACGAAGGGCGACGTCGTCATCAGGCTGTTCCCCAACCACGCGCCGAAGACGGTGAAGAACTTCGTCGGCCTCGCGGAGGGCACCCAGGAGTGGACCGACCCGGAGACCGGTGAGAAGAAGACCGAGCGGTTCTACGACGGCCTCGGCTTCCACCGGGTGATAGACGGCTTCATGATCCAGGGCGGCTGCCCGCTCGGCACCGGCACCGGCTCGCCGGGTTACGCCTTCGACGACGAGATCCACCCGGACCTGCAGTTCGACCGCCCGTACCTGCTGGCGATGGCGAACGCGGGCATCCAGTTCGGCCGCGGCACCAACGGTTCGCAGTTCTTCGTCACCGTGGTCCCGACCCCGCACCTGAACCGCAAGCACACGATCTTCGGTGAGGTCGCCGACGACGAGTCGAAGAAGGTCGTCGACGCGATCGCCACCGCGAAGACCGGTGCCGCCGACCGTCCGGTCGAGCCGATCGTGATCAACAGCGTGAAGATCGAGACCCGCGCCAACTGACCTTCGGCACCACTCAGCACGTCAGCACTGTTTCGTTGCCCACGGCGGCCGATCTCCGGATCGGCCGTTCGTGGCTTCGGTGATCTGTTTACGATCCACCCGAGAGGATCAGGCCGTGACCGAGACCGTCTGCTACCGGCACCCGGATCGGCCCACCGGCGTGCGCTGCCAGCGCTGCGAGAAGCCGATCTGCCCGGCCTGCATGAACACGGCGTCGGTCGGCTTCCAGTGCCCGTCGTGCTTCAACGAGGGCGTGAAGTCGGTGCCGAAGACCCGGACGTCGCTCGGCGGGGTCGCGCGGGGCAACACCCAGGTCGTCACGCTGACCCTGCTGGCGGTCAACGTGCTGGTGTTCATCGCGGTCCGCAGCAGCAACAGCCGGCTGGTCAACGACCTGGTCCTGGTCCCGGCGCTGGTGGACACCGAGCCGTGGCGCCTGCTCACGTCGGCGTTCACCCACCTGCAGATCTTCCACATCTTCTCGAACCTGTTCATGCTCTACCAGGTCGGTCCCCCGCTGGAACAGATGCTCGGCCGGGTGCGCTTCCTGGTGCTGTACTTCGCGTCCGCCCTCGGCGGTGGGGTCGCCGTCTGGATGCTGAGCAACCCCATCGGCGCCACGCTCGGGGCATCCGGTGCCGTGCTCGGACTGGTCGGAGCACTGCTGGTGATCAGCAAGGCGCGCGGCATGGACGTGACCTGGATCCTCGCCTACGTGGCGATCACCGCGGTCATCTCGTTCACGTTCCCGAACATCTCCTGGCAGGGCCACCTCGGCGGCTTCGTCGTCGGCGCGGCGCTGGCCTGGCTGTTCCTGCAGGAGACCAAGAGCCGCCGCAACCGCCGCGCGCGCACCTGAGACCGCTCGCTGGGCCGGCGCCCGGTCCGCTTCCGGCCGACCGGAGGTCGGCGCAGGCAGCGCGGCCGCCTCGGCCGGTCAGGCGGTCGGGTCGGGCGCTGTCAGGTAGCGCTCGATCGTAGGGGCGAGCCAGGCGACGACCGCTGCCCTCCGCATCTCGGCGACCGGGCCCAGTTTCAGTACGTAACGGCACAGCCCCAGCCCAAGCGTCTGCGACGCGACCAGACTCGCCCGGACCTCGGCGTCGTCGGCGAGGCCTTTGGCGGCGACAGCCAGTTGGCTGGTGAAGATCTGCCGCATCCGCTCGGCCGCGGCCTCGTTGGTGACTGCCGCCCGGAGCAGCGCCTGCAGGGTGTCGTCCTCCTCCCAACGGCGAAGGAAGTGGTCGACCAGAGCGGCGCCGAGCTTGTCGCGCGGCAGCGTCGACAGGTCCGGCAGATGCAGGTCGAAGTCCGCGGCGGCGGCGAAGAGCTTCTCCTTGTTGCCGAAGTGGCGCATCACCAGCGCCGGGTCCGTGGCCGCGTCCGCCGCGATCGAGCGGATGGTGGCCCGCTCGTAGCCGTCGGCGGCGAAGCGTTCGCGCGCCGCGCTGAGGATCGCCGCCTTGGTCTGGTCGCCTGATCGCCGCATGACCGGCAGCTTAGGTCAACAGGTGTTGACTTGGCCAGCACGGCGCCGTACCGTTCAAGTCAACAAGCGTTGACCAAGGAGGCGGAGATGACGGACGTCGTGGTGGTCGGAGCCGGGCCGGTGGGTCTGGCGGTGGGTGCCGTGCTCGCGGGAGCCGGGCACGAGGTCGTGGTCGTGGACAAGTTGGCCGCGGGGGCGAACACCTCGCGGGCCGCCGTCGTGCACGCCCGGACGCTGGAGATGCTGGAGGGGATCGGCGTCAGCGACCGGCTGGTGGAGCTCGGAGTGCCGGCCGCGCGGTTCAGCATCCGCGACGGTGGCCGTGAGCTGATCGGCGTCCCCTTCGACGGGCTCCCGACCAAATACCCGTACACCTTGATGATTCCCCAGGACCGCACCGAGCAGGTTCTGCTCGAGCGGCTGGAGGAGCTCGGCGGCGCGGTTCGCCGTCCCTGCGCCGCCACCGGCATCACCCAGTACGACGACCACGCGGTCGTCACGCTGGACACCGGCGAGACCCTGACCGCTCGGTACGTCGTGGCGGCCGACGGGATGCACAGCCGGATCCGCGACCTCGCCGGCCTCGGCGACGACACCAGCGACACGCTCCCGCTGTCCTTCAGCCTCGCCGACGTGCGCGTCGACGGCGGCCTGAGAAGCGAGCAGGTCGAGCTCTACCTGGCGACCGAAGGCGTACTCGTCGTCGCCCCGCTCCCGGACGGCACGTTCCGGCTGGTCGCCGAAGTGGACGAGGCACCCGAGCAGGTCGACGTCGCGTACGCGCAACAACTGCTCGACACTCGAGGTCCCACCTCCTCGGGCCGCAGCTCCACCGCACGGGTGACCGAGGTGGTCTGGGGATCGCGGTTCCGGATCCACGAGCGGGTCGCCGCGGCGTACCGGAACGGGCGGGTCGTGCTGGCCGGCGACTCCGCCCACAGCCACAGCCCGGCGGGTGGTCAGGGAATGAACCTCGGCCTGCGCGACGCCATCACCCTCGGCGCGGCGCTGTCCACCGCCCTGACCACGGGCGACGAGCACGCCATCGACCAGTACGCCGTCCAGGCGCGCGCCGAGGCGCTCGAGGTCGTCGCCCTCGCCCACCGCCTCACCCGGATCGCCACCGCCCCCAAACTCCTGCGCCCGGCCCGCAACTTCGTTCTCCACCTGCTCGGCCACGTCCCCGCGGTCCGGCAAGGGCTGGCGCGACGGCTGTCGGCGGTCAGGCCCGAGGGTTTTCCCTCCCGCTGACCCGAACGCCTATCGCCCCGGTACGCCGGGCCCTACCCTCCAGTTACCCAACGCAGCAACCTCACTACTGGAGGTCACCGTGTCCCATCCCGCCCGATGGAAACGACTGGTCCCCCTCGCGCTCGCGGCAGCTCTCGCCGTCGGCGTCGGTGGACAGGTGCAGGCGGCCGCGCCGCCCGACCCGAAGGCCGAGGCCTACCAGCACGATGAGCTGATCCAGCTGCTCCGGATCAGCACCCCGACCGCCGCCGACAAGCAGCGGCTGACGACGCTCGACCTCGACCTGGCCGAGTCGGCCGGCCGGGACTTCGTCGATATCGTTGCTTACGGCAATCATGATCGCCGGCTCCTGAAGCTGGCCGGATTCACCTGGACGACCCTCGAGGACGACCTGGTCGGCGCCGATCGCGAGCGGGAGGCCGCCGACGCGGCGTACGCGAAAGCCGTGGCAGGCAAGGCGATCGCGGCGACGCTGCCGAGCGGCCGGACGGCGTACCGGCAGCTGGCCGACTACACCAGCGAGCTGGCCGCGCTGGCCAGTCGCTACCCGACCAAGGTCAAGCAGTTCACGCTCCGGAACAACTCGCTGGAGAACCGGCCGATCCGCGGCATCGAGGTGACCCGGGACGTCAACGTCAGCAACGGCAAACCGGTCTTCCTGATGCTCGGTCTGCACCACGCGCGGGAGTGGCCGTCGGGTGAGCTGACGATGGAGTTCGCCTACGACCTGCTGCAGAACGACGGCGTCGATCCCCGCGTCACGAACATTCTCGACAAGGCCCGGGTGATCTTCGTGCCGGTGGTGAACCCGGACGGCTTCAACCTCAGCCGCACGCTCGGCTACGAGCTGAAGCGCAAGAACTGCCGGATCACCAACGGCCAGCTGCCCACCGCCGGCCAGTGCGCGCAGACCGCCAACCGCTCCCTCGGCACCGACCTCAACCGGAACTACTCGGGCTTCTGGGGCGGTCCGGGCGCCTCCACCAGCCTCACCTCCGAGACGTACCGCGGCGCGAGCGCGTTCAGCGAGCCCGAGTCGCGCAACATCCAGGCACTCGTCTCGGCGCACCAGGTGACCACGCTGATCACCAACCACACCTACTCCAACCTGGTGCTGCGCGAGCCCGGGTACGCCGGGGCGGGTCCGACGCCGGACGAGGCGATCTACAAGGCGCTCGGCGACCAGATGGCCGCGCAGAACGGGTACCGCAGCCAGTTCAGCTACGAGCTGTACGACACCACCGGCACCACCGAGGACTGGTCGTACTACGCGACTGGCGGTCTCGGGTTCACCTTCGAGCACGGCGCGAGCAGTTTCCACCCCGCCTTCTCGAACGTCGTCAACTACTACTTCGGTTCCGGCAGTACGGCGGGCAAGGGCAATCGCGCGGCGTTCCTGCTCGCGGCCGAGAGCACGATCAACCCGGCCCGGCACTCGGTCGTCACCGGCTCGGGCCCGGCCGGGGCGGTGCTACGGCTGAAGAAGTCGTTCACCACCAGGACCTGGAACGGCACCCAGATCCCCGACGTTCTGGACACCACGATGGTCGTCCCGGCGGGCGGCACCTACACCTGGCACACCAACCCCTCGACCCGGCCGACCGTCGTACAGCAGGGTGGGACGGAGTCGTGGACGCTGACCTGTGAACGCCCGACCGGTCAGGTCCTGGAGACCCGGCAAGTCACTGTCGCGCGGGGCGCGAGCGTGACCGCCAACCTCACCACCTGCGCGGCCAACTTCTAGCTGGGGCCGCCCGTCGACTCACGGATCTTCAACGTGTGCGGAACGGTGAGGTCGCGGCGTTCGGCCTCACCGTTGCCGGCGATCCGGTCGAGCAGCAGCCCGACCGCGTTGTCGGCCAGCCACTCCATGTCCGGCGAGATCGTGCTCAGCGACGGCGAGTGGAAGCGGCCGTCCTCGATGTCGTCGAAGCCCACCACGGCGACGTCGTCCGGGACCGACAGTCCGGCCTCCGCGAGCGTGCGCAGCGCGCCGAGCGCGAGCAGGTCGTTGAAGCAGAACACCGCGTCGGGCGGCTTCGGCAGCGCGAGCAGTTCGCGCATCGAGGCAGCACCGTCCTCACGGTGGTACCCGGTGCCGGCCAGTTCGAGCGCCGGGTCGTGCGCGAGCCCGGCCGCCTTCAGCGCCTGGCGGTAGCCGCGCCGGCGGACCGTTCCGGTGCCCGCGCCGCCGCCGACGCCGATCGCGGCGATCCGGCGCCGGCCCAGCGAGACCAGATGCGTGGTCGCGTCGTACGCCGCCTGAACCGAGTCGACAGCGACCCGGTCGAGCTTGCCACCGGCGTCGCGCTCGCCGAGCAGCACGATCGGTTTGGCCGTCTCGGTCTCGCCGATCCGGGCCGGTGAGGTGGTGATCGGGGAGAAGATGATGCCGTCGATCAGCTGCCCGCGCATCCCGTCCAGGACCAGCTTCTCCGCGGCCGCCTCGCCCTCGGTCTGGTCGATCAGCACGGTGATGCCGCGCTTCTTGGCCGCCCGCGAGATCGCCGCGCCGAGCTCCGCGAAGTACGGCGAGGCCATCTCCGGGATGGCCAGCGCGATGAAGTCCGAGCGGCCCTTGCGCAGCGACCGGGCGCTGACGTTCGGCCGGTAGTCGAGCGCCTCGATCGCGGCCTGCACCTTGGCGCGGGTCTGCGAGGTGATGTGCGGGTAGTTGTTGATGACGTTGGACACCGTCTTCACCGAGACGCCGGCCCGTGCCGCCACGTCGCTCAGCCTCGTCACCATCCTGGGCCCCTTCCGATGCGTGCTCGCCGCAGTCTGCCACGGTCGGCGCAGTGGACCGGACCAGTTGCCGGGTGGTCAGGTCTTTACAGGCGATGTTAATCGATGTAGAAATCCCGGTAAACGTTGTAAAGAACTTCTGGAGGGCCAGTGGCACGACTCGCCGTGGATCCCGCGTTCGTGGTCGGGAGCCTGGATCGGCGCCTGTTCGGCTCGTTCGTCGAGCACATGGGCCGCTGCGTCTACACCGGGATCTACGAACCGGACCACCCCGACGCCGACGCGGACGGCTTCCGCACCGACGTGCTGGCGCTGGTGCGCGAGCTCGGCGTCACCGCGGTCCGCTATCCCGGCGGCAACTTCGTCTCCAACTACAACTGGGAGGACGGCGTCGGCCCGAAACAGGACCGGCCGCGCAAGCTGGACCTGGCCTGGCGGGCGATCGAGCCGAACCAGTTCGGCACCGACGAGTTCGTCGTCTGGGCCCGCAAGGCCGGCGTGGACCCGATCTGGGCGGTCAACCTGGGCACCCGCGGGATCGAGGAAGCCGTCGAGCTGCTCTCGTACTGCAACCTCCCCGCCGGGACCGCCTTGCCGGACCGCCGGGTCGCCAACGGCAGCAAGGAACCGCACGACATCCGGGTCTGGTGCCTGGGCAACGAGATGGACGGACCGTGGCAGATCGGTCACAAGACCGCCGACGAGTACGCCCGGCTGGCCGAGGAGACCGCGAACGCGATGCGCCGGGTCGACCCCGGGCTCGAACTCGTTGCCTGCGGCTCGAGTAACGCCGGGATGCCCACGTTCGGTGACTGGGAGCGCACGGTGCTGGAACGCACCTACGACCTGGTCGACCACATCAGCCTGCACGCGTACTACGAGCCGAAGGACGGCGACCAGGCCAGCTTCCTGGCCGCGGCCGAGGAGATGGACCGGATGATCACGTCGGTGGTCGCGACCGCCGACCACGTCAAGGCGCTGAAGCGCAGCGACAAGGAGATCACGCTCTCCTTCGACGAGTGGAACGTCTGGTACCAGCAGCACTTCCCCGGCGAGCTCGCGCTCGACGTGCGCGAGGTGAGCCCGCTGATCGAGGACACCTACACCGTCGACGACGCGGTGGTGGTCGGCAGCCTGCTGATCACGCTGCTGCGGCACGCCGATCGGGTCAAGATCGCGTGCCTCGCGCAACTGGTCAACGTGATCGGCCCGATCCGGACCGAGCCCGGTGGCCGCGCCTGGCGGCAGACCACGTTCCACCCGTTCGCGCTGACCGCCCAGCACGCCGGTTCGACCGTGCTGCGGACCGAGGTCTCCGGCCCGACCGTGCAGACCGCGGCGTACGGCGAGGTGCCGGCGCTGTGGAGCACGGCGACGTACGAGGACAGCACCGGCGAGGTGGTGATCTTCGTGGTGAACCGCCACGAGACCGACGCGGTCGACCTGGAGGTTCCGCTGCATGCGCTAGGGAACTTGAAGGTCACACAACATCTCAGTTTGTACGACGACGACCGGGCCGCGGTGAACACAGCCGCCCAGCCGGACCGGGTCGTCCCCCGACCGGTCGACGGGACCGGAATCGACGACGGCATCTGCCGCGCCACGCTGCCTCCTGCTTCGTGGCACATGATCAGGCTCTCCCCTGGAGGTACACGGTGAACACCATCAACCGGCGACTCGTGCTGGGCGGTATCGGCGCACTCGGTGCGGCAGGCGTCCTGGCCGGCTGCGGCGAAGGCTCGGCGGGCAAGCCCGGCGCGGCCCCCGCCACCGGCGACGGCGGCGCGAAGGGTTACGACGGCCCGGCCGTCGAGCTGGACTTCTGGAACGGCTTCACCGGTGGTGACGGCCCGTTCATGCGCAAGCTGGTCGACCAGTTCAACAGCGAGAACCCCAACATCAAGGTGAAGATGACCGTGATGCAGTGGGCCGACTACTACACGAAGCTGCCCACCGCCGTGAGCAGCGGCCGCGGTCCCGCGGTCGCGATCATGCACGTCGACTCACTGGCCACCAACGCGGCACGCAACGTGATCGAGCCGCTCGACGACGTGGCCAAGGCGCTCGAGCTCAAGCAGGAGGACTTCGCCGACGTCGTCTGGAAGGCCGGCGAGTACGACGGCAAGCGCTACGGCATCCCGCTGGACGTGCACCCGCTCGGGTTCTTCTACAACAAGAAGCTGATGCAGCAGGCCGGTCTCGACCCGGCCAAGCCGCCGGCCACCGCCGACGAGTACGCCGCGGCGCTGGACGCGCTGAAGGGCAAGGGCATCCAGGGTCACTGGGCCACGCCGTTCCCGTTCACCGGCGTACTGAGCGTGCAGGCGCTGCTGTGGCAGTACGGCGGCGAACTGTTCAACGAGGACGCGTCGAAGGCCGTCTGGCACGAGGAGCCGGGGGTGAAGGCGCTGAGCTGGTTCACGGACCTGGTGAAGAACGGGCACAGCCCGAGGAACGTCGCCCAGGACGCCGACAACATCGCGGTGATGAACAACAAGAACGCGTTCATCTGGAACGGCATCTGGAACATCAACACGTTCAACGAGAAGAAGGGCCTTGAGTGGGGCGTCGCCCCGCTGCCGAACATCGGCGGGACCAAGGCCGCCTGGGCCGGCTCGCACCAGTTCGTGCTGCCGAAGCTGAAGACGCCGGACCAGAACAAGTCCACCGCCGCGCGCGTCTTCGTGAACTACGTCAGCCAGAAGTCGCTGGAGTGGGCCAAGGGCGGTCAGGTGCCGGCCCGCAAGCAGGTCCGCGACTCGGCCGAGTTCAAGGCGCTGCCGGAGCAGGCCGCGCTGGCCACCCAGATCGACGACCTGCACTTCCCGCCGCCGGTGCCGGGTATCGGTGACGCGCTGGCCGAGCTGAACAAGGCGGTCAACGAGTCCGTCCTGCTCAAGGCCGAACCGGCCAAGGCACTGGCCGACGCGTCCGCGCGGGCGGACAAGATCCTGGAGGCCAACCGCAAGAAGTACGGCGCCTGATCATGGCCGTCGACGCCAGCGCGGGCACGGTGCGTCAGCGCCGCCGTGTCCGCGCCTCCACGGGCGTGCGCGGGTACGGCCGCGCGACGCCGTACCTGTTCCTCGCGCCGTACCTGGTGCTGTTCCTGGTGTTCGTCATCGGGCCGGCGGTCTTCGGCTTCTGGATGAGTCTGCACGACTGGGACTTCCAGCTGCCGGGCAAGCCGTTCGTGGGGCTGCAGAACTACAAGGACCTGTTCGATCCGCTGTCGGCGACCGCCGAGCCGTTCTGGCACAGCATGCGGGCGACCGGGATCTTCACGGTCGCGTCGGTGCCGTTCCTGGTGGCGATCCCGCTCGGCCTGGCCGTCCTGCTGAACCGGCACTTCCCGGGCCGGACGTTCTTCCGGGCGGTCTACTTCGCGCCGTACGTGCTGGGCGTGGCGGTCATCGGCCTGATGTTCCGCTACATCCTGGACACCACGTTCGGCATCCTGAACGCGTTCCTCGGTGTCTTCGGCATCCCCGAGATCGGCTGGACCACCGAGCAACCGTGGGCGTTCGTGGCGCTGGTCGCGGTGACGGTGTGGTGGACGGCCGGCTTCAACGCGATCATCTACCTGGCCGGGCTGCAGGACATCCCGTCCGAGCAGTACGAGGCGGCCGAGCTGGACGGCGCGAACGCCTGGCAGAAATTCCGCAACGTCACGCTGCCGGGACTTCGGCCGGTCAGCGTTTTCATCGTCGTGATCACGCTGCTGGCCAGCGCCAACATGTTCGGTCAGGCACTGCTGATCACGCAGGGCGGACCGGGCGACACCACGACGACGGCGCTGATGGTGATCACCGACACCGGCTTCTCCCAGTTCCGGATGGGACAGGCCTCGGCGATGAGCTACGTGCTGGCGCTGTGCCTCGCGGTCGTCGCGCTGATCACGTTCGGACTGATCAGGGAGCGTAAGTCATGAGGCGCCGACCGTCCGCTGCCTTCTGGGTGATGGTGGCGCTGCTGACCTTGCTGGTCGTTCTTCCACTGCTGTGGATGGTGATCACTTCGTTCAAGACCGTCGGTGAGTCGCAGTCCGACCCGCCGACGCTGATCCCGCAGGACCCGAGCGGGCGTGCGTTCGGGGAGGTGCTCACCACCGGCGGGCAGAACCCGGTGCTGCGCTGGGCGCTGAACAGCTTCGCCGCCGCCACGCTGCACGCGGCGCTGGTGGTCGTCGTGGCGTCGATGGCCGGTTACGCGCTGGCCCGGATGGACTTCCGGTTCAAGAACTTCATCTTCAGCTTCATCCTGCTGACGTTGTTCATCCCGAGCTTCATCTTCCTGATGCCGAACTACCTGCTGATGGACAACCTCGGCTGGCTGGACACGCTGTGGGCGCTGGTCGTCCCCGGGGCCGCCGGTGCGTTCGGGGTGTTCTTCATGCGGCAGTTCTTCCTGGCGATCCCCAAGGAGCTCGAGGAGGTCGCGCTGATCGACGGCGCGAACGCCTGGATCGTCTTCACCCGGATCATCCTGCCGAACGCCAAGCCGGCGCTGGCCACCTTGACGGTGCTGTCGTTCCTGGCGAACTGGAACGACTTCGTCTGGCCGCTGTTCGTGCTGTTCAGTCCCGAACGCCTCACCCTGCCGGCCGGTCTGAGCCTGCTGCAGGGTGCCTACACCACCGACTACCCGGTGATCATGGCCGGTGCGACCGTCGCCGCCGTACCGGTGCTGATCCTGTACGTGTTCGTCCAGCGTTACGTGATCGAAGGTGTCGCCCGCAGCGGCATCAAAGGCTGACCACCCTGCTCGCAAGCCCGTCCGAGAGGAACCGCCCGTGCCTCGAAGAATCCTTGCCGCCGCGCTCGCCGTGGCCGCCGTCGCCGCCGGAACCACGGCCGCGTCGGCGGCCCCGCCGCCGGCGGTGACCACCCAGAACGACATCTCCAAACCGTTCGCCGACACCTACGCCGATCCGGCGATCATCCAGGGCCGCGACGGCTACTGGTACGCCTACGCCACCTCCGACCCGCTGGTGTCCGGTGGTCCGTTCGGCCTGATGCACATGGCCCGGACCAAGGACTTCGGCGCCTGGGAGTACCTCGGCACCGTCTTCGACGACACCACCAAGCCGTCCTGGGCGGCGCCCGGCTCGTTCTTCTGGGCGCCCGACATCCGGTACTTCGGTGGCCGCTACGTCATGTACTTCACCGTCACCGACACCGCGGCCAACCCCGGTGGCGACCCGGCGATCGGAGTCGCGACCGCGCCGACCCCGGCCGGCCCGTGGACCGCGACCGGCGGCCCGGTCGTCACCCCGAAGCCGGACGGCAACGGTGGCTACTTCGGCACCATCGATCCGGCCCTGCTGACCGCGGCCGACGGCAAGCGCTACCTGTACTACGGCGGCTTCTACGGCGGCATCTCGGTCACCGAAGTCAGCCCGGACGGCCTGCAGGCGGTCGGCGAACCGACCCAGGTCACCATCGGCGACCGGTACGAGGGCTCGTACGTGGTGTACCGCGACGGCTGGTACTACCTGATGGCCTCGTCGATGAACTGCTGCGCCGGCCCGACCACCGGGTACTCCGTCTTCGCCGGCCGGTCGAAGTCGCCCAAGGGGCCGTTCCTCGACGCCGACGGCGCGAGCATGAACGAGTCCCGGGTTGGTGGCACGACCGTGCTCACCCAGAACGGCAACAAGTGGATCGGCCCCGGCCACCACGCGTTCTTCACCGACGCGGCCGGCCAGGACCACATCCTCTACCACGCGATCGACCGCGCGAACCCGTGGCTGACCGACCCGTTCGGCATCAACCGGCGGCCGATGCTGGTCGACCGGATCGACTGGATCAACGGCTGGCCGCGCACGCGCGCGGGTGCCGGTCCGTCCGAGACTCCGCAGCCCGCGCCGACCACCGGTTCCGGCGCCGGGATCATCTCGACCGACCCGGCCTCCGGGCTGCGGCTCGCGACCCGGCGTACTGGTGACGCGCTGGGTGGACCGACCGCGCAGATCCGTGGCGTGGCGACCACGAAGCAGGCCGCGCCCGGTGGATCGCTGCGGGTCGAGGCCGATGTCCGGTTGGGCACCAGCTTCACGACCGTGGTCGGCGGCTCAGTGGTCGCGACTGTCAGCGGCAGCAAGCTGACCGTCGTTGCCGGTGGCAAGACGACCTCGGCGCCGTTGCCGGCCGGTTTCGACCGCACCCAGTGGAACAAGCTGAGCATCCAGGTCGCCGACGGTGTGGTGACCGCACGACTCAGCGACGCCGGACTCGGTGACCTGTACGCCGAGGCGCGGGTCAGCGTGCCGAAGCTGCAGTTGAAGTCGGCGCCGGTCAGCTGGCTCGGCTCGGCCGAGCTGGACAACCTGACCGTCCGCCCGGTCGCCAAGCCGGTGCGGGAGCTCGCTCCCCAGCCGAAGACCGGGGCGCTGCTGGCCGGTGACGAGTTCGACGGCTCCGGTCTGGGCGGCGCGTGGTCCTGGGTCCGCCCGGACGCGTCGGCAGTCGTTGCTGGGGGCAAGCTGTCCTGGCCGCTGCAGAACGCCGACCTGGTCGGTGGCGGCAACAACGCCGGACTGCTGTTCCACCAGACGCCCGGCACCGATCGCTGGATCGCCGAGACCAAGCTGCACCTGGACCTCGGCGAGGGCGACATCCGCAACTACCAGCAGGCCGGGATGATTGCCTACCGCAACGACAACGACTTCGCCCGGCTGGGCAACGTCGCGATCTGGCGCACCCGGCAGACCGAGTACGGGCGTGAGCTCGTCGCCCGGGCCTCCGACGGTGCGACCAGCTACGGTGGCGCCGCGATCGGCCGGTCGGCGACCGACCTGTGGATGCGGCTGGCCTTCCACCAGAACGCCGCCGGCGAGCACGTCTACCAGGCCGGCACGAGTGTCGACGGCAAGAACTGGACCTGGGGCGCGGCGTGGGTGCTGCCGGCCGGCGAGACGCCGAGGCTGGCGCTGTACGCGCACGGGGAGTTCACCGGGGCCAACCCGGCGCCGGTGGCCACGTTCGACTACCTGCGGTTCTACGAGAGCAAGTGATGCTGCGCGGGCTGGGGTTGTCGTTGCTGCTGCTGGTGACAACAGCGGCGTGCGGCAGTGGCGACGACTCCGGCCCGCCGTCCGAAGGAGCGAGTGTGGGATTCAGCAATCCGGTCTACGACAACAACTTCGCCGACCCGCAGGTGATCGCGGCCGGGGACACGTTCTACGCGTTCGCGACCAACGGGCCGCTCGGCAACATCCAGACCCTGAAGTCGGCCGACCTGGTCGAGTGGGAGCAGGTCGGCGACGCGCTGCCGACGCTGCCCGGCTGGACCTCGGCCGGCAAGGTCTGGGCGCCTGAGGTCGCCGTGCACGGCCCTGACCGGTTCGTCATGTACTACACGAGCTCGAACGACAAGACCGGGCGGCAGTGCATCGGCGTCGCGGTCGCCACCCGCCCGGAAGGTCCATATGTCGACAAATCGAGTAATCCCCTGATCTGTCAGAGTGACGAGGGCGGCTCGATCGACGCCAGCCCGTTCCAGGACTCCACCGGACAGCGCTGGCTGTACTGGAAGAACGACGGCAACGCGGTCGGCCAGGACACCTGGATCTACGTCTCCAAGCTCTCGGCCGACGGACTCCAGTTGGTCGGCGAGACGACCAGGATGTTCAAGCAGGACCTGCCCTGGGAGGGCAACCTCGTCGAGGCGCCGTACATGGTCGAGCGGAACGGCAAGTTCCATCTGTTCTACTCGGCCAACGCCTACGACAAGGCCGACTACGCCGTCGGCCACGCGCTCTGCACGACACCTTCCGGACCGTGCAAGAAGTCGGGCGACCCGATCCTCGTCACGTCGGACGACGCCGCCGGACCTGGCCACAACATGGTGCTGGAGAAGGACGGCCGCTACTGGTTCGTCTACCACGCCTGGGATCCGGCCCTGGTCGGCTCCGACCCGCCCGGCCGCACGATGTGGCTGTCGGAGCTCACCTGGAACGGCGACACCCCGGTCGTCCAGCCCCCGCTGCGCGACAACCCCACGCGCCCGTGAGCTGACCGGACGTGGTCTCATCGAGACCATGACCGAGATTCCCGCCGGCGTCGGGTGGACCTCGCTGCTGACCGCCTACGGCCGGGCCCAGGAGAGCCGGGAGCCTGAGCCGTTGTTCGTCGAGCCGCTCGCGGCGGCCTTCGTCGCCGCCGCGCTGCGGGCTCCGGTCCCGGCGGGCGTGCAGTTGCCGCGGCTCGGTCCGGCGCGGGACGACGGCACGTCGCGGACATGGAACGGGCTGCGGTACTACTTCACCCAGCGGACTCCGTTCTACGACCAGCACCTGGTCGATGCGGTGAGATCGGGCATCCGGCAGGTCGCGGTGCTCGGCGCAGGGCTCGACACGCGTGCGTTCCGGCTGGATCTGCCGGCTGAGGTCGTGCTGTTCGAGGTGGACACCGAGCCGGTGCTGAGTTTCAAAGCGCAGGTGCTCGATCAGGAGGCCGCCGAGCCGACCTGCCGGCGCCTGCCGCTGGTGGCCGACCTGCAGGGTGACTGGACCTCCGCGCTGGTGGCCGGCGGATTCGATCCGGCGCAGCCGACGTTCTGGCTGGTCGAGGGCCTGCAGATGTATCTCGAGCGCACCGAGGCAGATCAGTTGCTAGAGGCAATCACTGGGTTGTCCGCGCCGGGCAGCCGGACCGCCGGCGAGTACTTCAACCGGCCGCCGACGCGCGACGAGGTCGAGTACGACACCCTCGACGCCGAGGAGCAGGCGACCTGGGACCTGTTGCTGACCGCCTTCCGGGACAACCAGCTCGGGCGACCGGACGACTGGGTGGCCCAGCACGGCTGGCGAGCGACCGACGTGACCACTGTGGTCGAGGTCGGCGAGCGGTCCGGGCGGCCGGTCCCGCCGTTGCTCGACGTACTCAGGGATCGCGTCGTGATCTGGCTGTACGCCGCGGAGCTGGTCAGCTGAGCAGGTCGACCAGGATCTTCAGCGCTGTGACCAGGTCCTCGTCGGTCGGAGTGGCGTAGCCGATCACCAGGCCGGGTGGGCCGCTGATGCCGCGGCGGTAGTCGGCGAGTGGTGCGACGGCGACTCCGGCGGTTCGGGCTTTCGCGGCGAGGACCTGGTCGTCGACGTGGTCGGGCAGCAGCAGCGTGATGTGGAGGCCGGCGTCCTGCCCGACGACTTGGCCGTACGGCGCGAGCATCCGGCAGGTGAGGTTGCGGCGTTCGGCGTACAGGCGGCTGGAGCGGCGGACGAGTTGGTCGAGGTAGCCGTCGCGCAGCATCGCGAGCAGGGCTGCCTGCATCGGCCAGGCCGGCCAGTCGCTGGCGACCTCCCGGTGCGCGGCGATCCGGTCGACGACCGGCGTGGAGGCGACCAGCCAGCCGAGCCGCAGCGACGGGCTGAGCATCTTGGACAGCGTGCCGAGATGCACGACCCGGTCGAGGTCGAGCTGGGCGAGCGCCGGCAGCGGCGCCACGTCGTACCGGAACTCGCTGTCGTAGTCGTCCTCGATCAGCGTCGCGCCGGTCCGCCGGGACCAGCGGATCAACTCGTTGCGCCGGGCAACAGGAAGCCGGCCGCCGAGCGGGTACTGGTGGGACGGCGTGACGTAGACCGCGGCCAGGTCGTCGCCGAGCGTCTCGACCCGCAGTCCGTCGGCGTCGACCGGGACGTCGACGACCTCGAGCTGATGCGACCGGGCAGCGTTGACCGCGTTGACGTAGCCGGGGTCCTCGATCGCGATCCGGTCCCCAGGTGATCGGGTGGTCTCGAGCAGCAGGTGCAGACCGTGCACGGTGCCGTTGGTGATCACCAGGTTCTCCGGACCGCAGGCGATGCCGCGAACCCGGCCGACGTGTTCGGCGAGGGCGGTGCGCAGCTCGGGCAGGCCGGCGGGTTCGTCGTACCCGCGGGGTGGGCTCTGCGCGGAGACCTCACGCCAGGCCCGCCGCCAGCCGGGATCCGGTGTGCTCGCGATGAACGGGATGCCCGGGCGGAGGGTCAGCAGCTCCGGCTCGGGCTCCTGCTGGGGGCGGGAGGGCCGACGAGCTGCGGGTGTCAGCGGGACGACGTCGGCGACGTAGGTGCCCGAGCCGGTCCGCCCGGTGATCCAGCCCTCCGCGTGCAGTTGGTCGTACGCCGCCTGCGCGACCGCGCGCGACACCTCGACGTCGCGGGCGAGATCGCGCGTCGACGGAAGGCGAAAACCGGCCTGGAGCCGGCCGTCGCGGATCGCGGCCCGGAACTGCTCGGCGAGCTGGAGATGTAGCGCGATCCCGGCGTTCCGGTCCACCGTCAGCGGCAGGGAGGTTCTCAAATGGACTACTCGAATCGTCGCGAAGTGGACCGTGAAGGCATGCCACTACTCTGCCACGCTCGACGGTATGAACACGATCCTTCCGCTGTCGCCGACGACCCGGACCAAGGTGCGCCGCTCGAAGGAACGCGCCGCGACCGACCGCCAGATACTCCACGACGTGCTGCAGGCCGGCATGTTCTGTCACCTCGGCGTGGTCGTCGACGGCGACCCGCTGGTGCTGCCCACGGCGTACGGGGTGGACCTGGAGCGCGGGCCGCACGGGACGCTCTACCTGCACGGATCAGTGGCGGCGCGGAGTGTGGTCGCGGCGCCGGAGCAGACGATCTGCGTGACCGTGACGCACGTCGACGGGCTCGTGCTCGCCCGGTCGGCGTTCCACCACTCGGTGAACTACCGGTCGGCCGTCGTGCTCGGCAGGCCCCGGCTGGTGACCGATCCGGACGAGAAGCTGCACGGGCTGACGGTGATCATCGACCACCTCGTGCCGGGCCGGTCCAGCGGTTCACGCGCCCCGAACAAGAAGGAGCTGGCAAAGACCTCGGTGCTCGCGCTCGACCTCACCGAGGCCTCGGTCAAGACCCGCGCCGGCGAGGCGAACGACGAGCCGGAAGACCTCGCCCTGCCGTACTGGACCGGAGTGGTCCCGCTGCGCGTGGTCGCCGGCGAGCCGATCAGCAACAGCGACTGCGACCTACTCGTGCCGGCCCACGTCCGCACCCGCGCCAACCAGCTGGGAGCGCCCGCGGCTATTGGTTGGTGAGCGCGTTCAGCTTCCGCTTCACCAGTCGGCTGGTGACCGGGCCGAGGTTGTCGAGCTCCTGCAGCAACGTCTCGGTCAGTACGGCGAGCTGCTCCAGCGACGCGAGCGCACGGGTGGCGCCGGCGGGATCGACTCCGTCGAGCAACTCGATCCCGATGAAGCCGGCCGAGATCGAGCGGGCCAGACCACCGAGGTCGACCAGCGGGAGCAACGGACTGCCGGCCAGCACCCGGGCCAGCGTCTTCTCGACCTCGACGACCCAGAGGTTGAGCGCGTCCGCGACCGCGGCGCCGACCACCTCGTTGCCGCGAGCGCCGGCCAGCAGCTGAGCCAGAACGGCGACGTTGCCCTCGGCGTGCTCGGTGACGTGCACCTCGCGCCCGACGGCGAGCAGTTCGGCGAACGTCTTCGCCTGGTCGAACCGGCCGCGGTAGAGCGCGACGCGCGACTCGGTGCTCTCCCGGCAGGCCGCCGCGATCAGGTCGTTGACGGTGCCGAAGTGGTAGAACACCAGCGCCTGGTTCTGCCCGGCCGCGGTGGCGATGTGCCGAGCCGACGCCCCGGCGAAACCGCGCTCGGCGATCGTCCGCAGCGCGGCGTCCAGCAGATCGGCGCGGGTGGTCTTCGCCATCGGCAGTCCTTTCATGGTGACCGGGCCGGCAGGTCTCGCTCGCCGCCGCCCATGCCGTCAAGCAGGAGTTGCAGCACCGGCCGGACGACGGGCAGCCCGATCAGCCAGCCGACGTACGCCCAGCCTGGTCCGCTGTGCTGGAACGCCCGGGCGATCGCGCCCAGCCCGCTGACCCGCAGGCCGTCGGGTCCGACGTACAAGGCGCGGCGCAGCCCGACCACCGTATAGGTCTCGGCGGGGCTGATGGTGAGCCCCCGCGGTCCGGTCGACTCGATCAGGGCTCTGGTCTGCGTGCAGATGGTGCAGGTCTCACTCAGATAGAGCTCCGCCTCCGGCTGGTACGGCCGGCGCCGGACGACCCACGGCCGCACCGCGCGGTCGTAGGCTCGCCACTCCGGCTGCCGCGCGTTCAGCTGCTCGCGCTCGTGCGGATCGGCGAGGAAGTGCGAGAACGAGACCGCGCCGACGGTCGCCAGCGCGAGCGACCAGCTCTGCGTGCCGATGGCGAGCAGGGCCAGCATGACGACGACCGATGCCTGCATCGGGTTCGACAGGTACGCGTACGGGCCGGTGGTGACCAGGTGCTCCGGCGGATCCCACGGATACGGCGTACCGCGGCCGCGGACGGCGAACTCGACCACGGCGGCCAGCGCCGGGACCGATGCGAGGACCATCAGCTGGGCGATCAGCGACGTCCGCCAGACCGGGCCGTCGAGCAGGTGGCTCCACGCTCCGTCGCCCTGATCCATCACCGCCGACGGGAGCAGCCAGAGCACAAGTCCGGTGAACGTGACCAACTGGAGGATCACCCGGCCGGTGAGTCGCCGGCGTGCGACGGTCCAGCGGCCGAGGAGGAGAGCTGGGACGAGCACGATCAGCAACGCGACCGCTTCGCCGTACAGCCAGTGCGGGCCGAGCTGGACCAGACCGTCGAGGCGGGGCATCAGCAGGAGATCGAACCAAGCGCAGGTCAGGACCCACAGCAGTAGGCGACCCGGGAGCAGGACGGGCAGCGCACCCCAGCACAGCGCCCAGCCGATCCACAGGTCGAGCGGTACGCCGAGGAAGCTGCCCGGCACTGGCGCGAAGGTCCACCAGCCGACGCTCACCGCCAGTTGGTTGGCGACGCCGAGCGCGACGAAGGCGAAGAGGGAACCGAGCAGAGCCGCGGCCGCCCGTCGGCTGCCGTCGGTCGCCACAGCCGCCGACGGCGGCGAGGCCGGCGTCTGACGGTGCCATTCGCAACCGCGCTCGGTCGAGCGACGCCACAGGACGACCGTGAGTGCCACAGGGACCGCGAGGCAGAGCCAGCGGATCAGGACGAATTCGGTCATCGTCGTCCGCTCAGTCGGTGGGCCGGGCGCCGGCGGTCAGGCCGAAGCTGTCGGCGAAGTGGTCGAGGCCGGCGCCGACCATCGCGGCCTCGATCGGGCCGAAGTACCAGCTCGGGTCGAGCCGGCGGATGAACTCGACCGTCAGCCTGACCTCGGTCGTGCCGTCGGGCCGCGGCGTGAGGTCGATCGTGCCGCCCCGCCAGTGCATCCAGCGCTGGGTCTTCGACCGATCCGCGACGACGGTGAACGTGACCCGGCGCGGGTCATGCGCGACCACCTCGGTGACGATCGGGTCGCCCGCCAGCAGGAACGTCCACCGCGTGCCGACGTCGAGTCCCGCACCGGTCGCCACCGTAGGCGTCGGGTAGCCGGTCAGCCGGAGCAGGAAGGGCCGCTCGGTCGAGAAGTCCGGGCCCCGCGCGAGCCGGGTCGCCGCCTGCTCCGCCGACATCGCGACCACCCGCGTCTCGCTGACCTGCTGGACCGGCTCGACCCGGTACGCCGTTCCCTCGAGTCCGGCGATCAGCAGCGGGACGATCGCGAGCGCTGCTCGGTAGCGGTCGCCGTTGCGCCGGTCGAGGGACTGCCGGGCGATCTCGGCGACGAAGTGCGCCACGCCGTACACGAGCGGGGACGCCATCAGCACGCAGGCGGCGCCCTCGTGCAGGAACGCCGAGGTGATCATCAGCGCGAACGTGACCACCCGGAAGGTGAGCCCGTGCAGGCTCTTCGCGGGCGGGGACAGGGCGATCACCACGGCGATCGCGAGCGGGACGCCGACGAAGAGCGCGGCGGTGTCGAGCCGCCCGGATCGCACCAGCAGCATCGGGGCCAGGACGGCGGTCGTGCCCACGACCAGCAGGGCGGGAAGCCGCTTCGCCCAGGCGACCGGAGGCGGCGGTTGCTCAGGAGTGGTCATGGACGCAGCATAGACCAGGTTTTGAGCGATCGCTCAAAACCTGGTCCAGTGGCGGTGTCCGCGCAGGTCAGGCGGCGGTTCCGCGGTTGTACGAGCGGCGGGACCAGGCGTAGCCGCCGGCTGTGATCGCGACGCACCAGGCGGCGGCGAGCCAGCCGTCGGAGGCCTGGTACGGCGTACCGATCAGCAGGCCGCGCAGGGTCTCGATGATCGGCGTGTAGGGCTGGTACTCGGCGAACCAGCGGATGCCGGACGGCATCGACGCGATCGGGACGAAGGTGCTGCTGAGGAAGGGCAGGATCAGGCTGAACGGCAGGACGACGTTGCTCGCGGCCTCCGGGGTCTTCGAGGTCAGGCCGAGCGCGACGGCCATCCAGGTCAGCGCGATCGACGTACCGACGATCAGCGCGCTGGCCAGCAGCCATTCGCCGAAGGTCGCCGACGGGCGGAAGCCCATCAGCAGCGCGACCCCGATCAGCAGCGCGACGCTGACCAGCGTCTGCAGCAGGCTGCCGATCACGTGCCCGGTGAGCACCGACGGACGGAAGATCGCCATCGTCCGGAACCGCGCCACGATGCCCTCGGTCATGTCGGTGCAGACGGCCACCGCGGTGGAGACCGTGCCGGAGCCCATCGTGACCAGCAGCAGACCGGGGACCAGGAAGTCGAGATAGTCGAAGCCGCCACCGCCGATCCCGGCCTGGAACGTCTTGCCGAAGACGAAGCCGAACAGCAGCAGCATGATCACCGGGCTGATCAGCGTGCTCAGCGTCATCGAGGGATAGCGCTGCTGGTGCCGCAGGTTGCGGCGCAGCATGGTCGCGGTGTCGGCCAGCGGACGGATGGTCGGGCTCGTCGTGCTCATCGGGTGGTCGCTTTCTCGTCGAGGGTGGAGTGGCCGGTGACGGCGAAGAAGACGTCGTCCAGGTCGGGGGTGTGCACGGTGAGCTCGTCGACCTCCAGGGAGGCGTCGTCGATCCGGGCGAGCAGTTCCCGCAGCGACTGCACGCGGCCGTCGTTGGGGAGTTGCAGCACCAGAGCGCTCGGATCCGGTACGCCGCTCGGCAGCACCCGGGCGGCCAGCTCGAGCTCGCCGGGAGAGGTGAACCGCAGCCGGACGTGCCCACCCGGAACCAGCCGCTTCAGCTCCTCGGCAGTGCCCTGGGCCACCAGCCGGCCGTGGTCCAGAACGGCGATCCGGTCGGCGAGCTGATCGGCCTCTTCCAGGTACTGGGTGGTGAGGAAGACCGTCACTCCGCCGGAGACCAACTGCCTGATGATCTGCCACATGCTGTGCCGGCTGCGCGGATCGAGACCGGTGGTCGGCTCGTCCAGGAAGATGATCCGCGGATCGCCGACCAGCGTCATCGCCAGGTCGAGCCGGCGCTTCATGCCGCCGGAGTACGTCATCACCGGCTTCTTCGCCGCCTCCACCAGGTCGAACTGCTCCAGCAGGGTGGCGGCGCGCTGCTGACCGGCGGCCCGGCCGAGGTGGTGCAGGTCGGCCATCATCCGCAGGTTCTCCTCGCCGGTGAGCAGGCCGTCGACCGCGGAGAACTGGCCGGTGACGCCGATCGCGGCGCGGATCGCGTCCGGGGCGGCGGTCAGGTCGGTGCCGTTGATCCGGATCTCGCCGGAGTCGGCGGTGACCAGTGTGGACAGGATCTTCACCACGGTGGTCTTGCCGGCGCCGTTCGGGCCGAGCAGGGAGAAAACGGTGCCCTGGGCAACTCTCAGGTCGATGCCGTCGAGCACCAGGTGGTCGCCGAAGGACTTGTGCAGTCCGCGGACCTCGATCGCTGCTGTCATGGTTCCTCGCTTGTTTTCGGGCAGGCTCGCGCCGCCTCGGGACGATGGGGGTGATGGTGGGCAGGCTCGCGCCGAGCCAGTGGGTGTGGGGACCGCGGTGTCAGAAGGAGGGTGTGCGGATCCAGCCGGACGGCCCGTGGCCGCCGGAGTGGGTGGTGCTGTTCAGTTGGTCAGGCGGGGATCAGATGTCGAGATCCTCGACGGCGGGCTGGTTCGCCGCCTCCTCGACCAGGGCGTAGAGGTCGTCGGGGATCAGCTCGCGCAACTCCTCGACCGTCTCGAGCACGTGCAGCGTGGCCTCGCCCTGCGCCATGCTCCAGGACTGGTCGCTGCTCCAGTTGCCGATCCAGCTGCGCCAGCCGTTCTCGTACGCCGGGTCGCTCTGCTGCTGCTTGAACTGGTTGCGGCGGTCGGCGTGCAGGACGAACTTGCCGGTCCGGCTCCGGTAGACCTTGAAGGCCTCGTAGCCGTCCTTGCTCGACCGGCCGCCTTCGGCCAGCAGGACTCCGGAGAACCGCTGCTTGCGACCGGTTCCCCGGCCGACCCGCACGGTGATCTCGTCGTACCCCTCCTGGCGGCCCTCCTCCATCTCGACGTAGCGCCGGAGCGCGATCGAGATCGCGGAGGACAGGTTGCCGGCGAGTTCCTGTGCGCGCTTGTAGAGCGCCAGGTCGTCGTCGGACACGTAGATCGTCTTGTTCGGCATGGTGTCTCCTTCTACGTAGAACTATACATATGCCGTACGTAGATGTCTACGTATATGTCTGCGTAGAAGTGGAGCGGCGCTGGGAAGATCCCGATGTGCAGCCTGCTGAAGACCGCTACGACGCCCTGACCGACGAGGTCGCCGCCCTGTACGACGCCGGACGGCAGGCGGACGCGCTCGCACTGATGGACGCCGGTGACGACGACCTCACGCCGTGGTCGGCCGAGCTGGCTCACCTCCGGGCGTGCCTGCTCGGGTCACTCGGCCAGACGCAGGCAGCGCTCGCCGTACTGCGGAAAGAGTCGGAGGCGGGCGGCTGGTGGGCCGAGCCGATCCTCACCGACGACGACGACCTCGCCGGGCTCCAGAGCCTGCCGGAGTTCCAGGAGGTGGTGGCACTCAGTCGTCAGCGCCGGAACACCGACCCGACGCCGCCCTTGGTCCACCTCGGGACACAACCAACGCGCGTGGTGGTCGCGCTGCACGGCGCCGGCCAGCGCGCGACTCACGCTGCGCGTGACTGGTCAGGTGTGCTCGAGCTCGGCTGCGCTCTGATCTGTGTCGAGTCGTCGCAGCTGATGTCCCCGATGTACCGCACCTGGCCGGACCGCCAGGCCGCGCGCGACGACATCGCCCGCGCGCTCACTCAGCTCCCCGAGGAGCTGCGAGGCCTGCCGCTGATCGCCGCCGGCTTCTCCGCCGGTGGTCGCGCGGCCCTCGACTGGGCCTTGACCGGACTGCCGCAGCGGGCTGACGGCGTACTGGCGCTCGCTCCCGCCCTGCGCGAACTGCCGCAGTCCGCGGCGAACCCGTTGTCTCCGGCGACCATCCTGATCGGCACCGACGACGATCTGCTCGACGTGGTCACGAGCGTGACGCCGGAGCTCACCGGCCTCGGCGTGATCGTCCGTCAGTTGCCGGGGGTCGCCCACCACCGGCCGGCCGACTTCGGCACCCTGCTGGCCGACCACCTCAGCTGACCTGCGCCGGGAAGCCGTCTTCCCCAGTTGTGGACAACATGGTGATCAAACCTCAACAATCCACAGATTCAGCCGGTTTCAGGCCGGAATCGGTGCACAACCTCGGGAAAACCTGGGGACAAGTCGGCCGAAAGCTGTGCACAGCTGGGGATACGGGTGTGGATAACTCAGATCCACTGGGTGGAGACGACAAACCCCACAGCGATCAGGCCCATGCCGATCAGCAGGTTCCAGTTGCCCAGGTCGTTCATGAACGGGATGTCCTGACCGGCCACGTAGAAGACCACCAGCCAGATCAGCCCGAGCAGCCAGCAGCCCAGCATCAGCGGCGCCACCCAGGCGCGGCTGGAGGTGCGGGGCTTCTTCGGAGTCTTCTGCGGCTTCTCCGCGGCCGACTTCTTCTTCTTTTCGCGACTGCTCGACTCGGGCACGGCTTGGGCTCCTTGTAGCGGACACTAAGGTGAGTGGTGGTCCCCCGGTTCGCGAGGCTGTCCACCAGCCACACCGACGGGTGGCCTCGGTTAGCGTAGTGCAGACGGGAGCATGGGGGTCACGAGTGAGCAGGCTGCGGCGTATTTCGCTCTGGCGCGCGGGTGCGCCGGTGGCACTGCTGTGCGCCGGCCTGCTGTTCGCGACCAGCGCCACCAACGCTCGTGGCACCGACCTGCGTCCCAGTCGTAACACTACGCTCGCGGGCCTCGTGGAGGAACAGAGCCGCCGCAGCGCCACCCTGACCCGGCAGCACGCCGCGCTGAGCGGCGACATCGACAAGCTGCGGTCCCAGCAGGGATCGTTCCCGCCGAAGCTGACCAAGCAACTCCAGGACCTCTCGGTCGCGGTCGGCACCACCCCGGTCACCGGGCCGGGCCTGACCGTGACGCTCAAGGACGCGCCGCCCGAGGTGGTCAAGGACAACCCGGACGTCGACGCCGACTGGCTGGTGATCCACCAGCAGGACATCCAGGCGGTGGTGAACGCGCTGTGGGCCGGCGGCGCCGACGCGATCTCGATCCAGGACCACCGGGTGATCTCCACGACCGGCATCAAGTGCGTCGGCAACTCGGTCGTCCTGCACGGCGTTCCGTACCTGCCGCCGTACCGGATCACCGCGATCGGCGACCGGCGCAAGCTGCAGCAGTCGCTGGACGACTCGAAGTACATCGAGAACCTGCAGGACTACGTGGTGAAGTTCCAGCTCGGCTACGAGGTCAAGACCGAGTCGAACATCGCGATGCCGGCCTACGAGGGCACCCTGGACCTGCAGAGCGCGACGGTGCCGGGCTTCGCGAAGACCCCGACCGTCAGCCCGTCGACCAGCGGTCGCTGAACACATCGCTGAACACATCTGCGGGCCCCTGCCCGCGGGCCCGTAAACTCGGGGCATGCCGCGCATCCTCGTCGTCGACAACTACGACTCCTTCGTCTACAACCTGGTGCAGTACCTGCAGCAGCTGCAGGCCGACACCACGGTGCTGCGCAACGACGAGGTCACGCCCGAGCAGGTCACCGCGTACGACGGCGTGCTGCTGTCGCCGGGACCGGGCACGCCCGAGGAGGCCGGCGCCTGCGTCGACATCGTCAAGCAGGCCGGTGGTCAGGTCCCGATCTTCGGCGTCTGCCTCGGCCTGCAGGCGATCGGCGTCGCGTACGGCGGCGTGGTCGGCCGCGCGGACGAGTTGCTGCACGGCAAGACCAGCCAGGTCTTCCACGAGGGAGCCGGGGTGCTGGACGGACTGCCGTCGCCGTTCACCGCGACCCGCTACCACTCGCTGGCGATCGCGCAGGACAGCGTGCCCGACGTGCTGCAGGTCACCGCGCGCACCGAGGCCGGCGTGATCATGGCCGCCCGCCACAAGGAGCTGGCCGTCGAGGGTGTGCAGTTCCACCCGGAGTCCGTGCTCACCGAAGGCGGTCACCGCATGCTCGCCAACTGGCTGGCGATCTGCGGCGACCCCGGCGCCGTGGCGCGCTCGGCCGGGATGGCGCCCGTCGTCAGCTGATCGGAAACCAGAAGACCGCGGCACCCCTGGAGGGTGCCGCGGTCTTTTGCTGTTCCGGTACTACGGCTGCCGGCCGGTGAAGCCGCCTCCGCCACCGGGCAGTCCGATGGTCGGCGGCGGGCTGTTGGTCGGATCCGTCGGGTCACCCGTCGGGTCGCCGGTCGGCGTCTCCGTGGGGGTGGTCGTCGGCGTGGGCGGGCCGGCGATCCGGATGATCACCTTGGTGCCCTTGTCGACCTTCTGCCCCGGCCCGGGGGTCTGCGACACGACCGTGCCCTCGGGCTGGTTCGACCCGGGCGGCGCGTTCTCGTAGCCGACCAGCAGCCCGGCGCCCTTCAGCGTGTTCGCCGCGTCGTCCTGGTTCTGCTTGGTGACGTCCGGCACGGTGACCTTGACCGAGCCGCTGGACACCGTCAGCGTGAACTCCTGGCCGCTCGGGTACCTGCCGGTCGGGTCCGGGTCGACCTGCAGCACGGTCCCCTTGGCCGACTCGTCGTCCTCGGTCCTGACCTTCTCGGCGACCTTGAAGTTGCCCGGCGCGTCCTTGAGCAGCTCCCGCGCCGCGTTCTCGCTCTTGCCGATCACGTCCGGCACCGCGAACGACGTGGGCCCGCTCGACACCACCACCGCGACCGCCGTTCCCTTGTCGGCCATCGAGGTGGCGGTCGGGTTCTGGCTGACGATCTCGCCCTTCGGCACGGTCGGGTTGGCCGCGTTGGTCGACGTGATCTTGAAGCCCTGCGCGGTCAGCAGCGCGGTTGCCTCCGACAGTGACCGGCCCACGACGTCCGGCACCGCGACTTGGGTGACCTCCGGCGTCCCGCCGCCGCTCGGGGTGTCGTTCTTGTTCCCGTTGTCGATCAGCACGTAGACCAGGACGGCCACGGCGACGATCGCCAGCCCGAGCAGGAAGTACGCCAGTCCGCGATTGCGCCGGGCCCGGGCCGCCTCGGCCTCGTCCAGACCGTCGTCCGGCGGGAGCAGGTCGTCCTGGGTCTGCCGGTACGCCTGGGTGGCCGCGGCCGGCGCCACCGCCGTACCGGCCATCGCGCGGGTCTCGGCCACGGCGGCCATCGGCGCGGTGACCTGCTGACCGGCGAGCACCCGGTGGATGTCCTGACGCATCTCGGCCGCGCTCTGGTAGCGCTCCTCGCGGCCCTTGGCCAGCGCCTTCAGCACGACCGCGTCGACCTCCGGCGGGATGTCGGGGTCGAACGACGACGGCGGGACCGGCTGCTCGCGGACGTGCTGGTAGGCCACCGAGACCGGCGACTCGCCGACGAACGGCGGCCGGCCGGTGAGCAGTTCGTACAGCAGGCAGCCGGTGGAGTACAGGTCGGAGCGGGCGTCGACGGTCTCGCCGCGGGCCTGCTCGGGCGACAGGTACTGCGCGGTGCCGATCACGGCCGCGGTCTGGGTCATGTCCGAGGTGGTGTCGGCGACCGCGCGGGCGATGCCGAAGTCCATCACCTTGACCTGGCCCTGCGGGGTCAGCATCACGTTGCCGGGCTTGATGTCGCGGTGCACGATGCCGGCCCGGTGGCTGTAGTCGAGCGCCTCGAGCACGCCGGAGGTGATCTCCAGCGCCCGCTCCGGCATGATCTTGCGGCCCTCGCGGATCAGGTCGCGCAGCGTCTTGCCGGTCACCAGCTCCATCACGATGTACGGAATGGTGATGCCGGAGCCGTTCGGGTCCGGTTCCTCGCCGGTGTCGTAGACCGACACGATGGTGGGGTGGTTCAGCGAGGCCGCCGACTGCGCTTCGCGCCGGAACCTGGCCTGGAAGGTGGAGTCACTGGCCAGGTCCACCCGCAGCCGCTTGATCGCGACGGCCCGGCCGAGCCGGTTGTCGACGCCCCTGCGGACGTCGGCCATGCCCCCTCGCCCCAGCGGTTCGCCTTCCTCGTAGCGCCCGCCGACGAGACGTGCCTGCGATGTCATTGCTCTGCCTTCCAACCTGCGCGGATCCTGCCTGGCCACAACACGTTCATCTCGCCCACCGTAGCCGCGGCCACGGGTGGACCCCCGCTGCAAGTGCCCTCGGTCGGACGCACCGTCACGGAATCATTCCGCATCGTCGTCACCGTCCGATCACCGCCTCCATCACGTCCTTCGCGATCGGCGCGGCGAGCCTGCCGCCGGCGATGTCGTCGCGCGGGACGTTGGCGTCCTCGATCATCACCGCGACCGCGACCTGCGGGTCGTTGGCCGGCGCGAACGCGGTGAACCAGGCGAACGGCGGCCGGTCCTTGGCCGTCTGCGCCGTCCCGGTCTTGCCGGCCACCTGGACGCCGTTGATCCGGCCCGGCTTGCCGGTGCCGTTCTCGACCACGTCGACCATCATCTGGGTCAGCTGGGCGGCGACCTCCGGGGTGACCGCCTGGTGCAGCGACTCCGGCTTGGTCTCCGAGACCGTCTTCAGGTCCGCGGTCTTCACGCTCTGCACCAGGTACGGCTTCATCACGTCGCCCTTGTTGGCGATGCCGGCCGCGACCATCGCCATCTGCAGCGGCGTGGCCTGGACGTCGAACTGGCCGATCGCGGACTGCGCGACCTGCGGCGGGTTCGGGTCGGCGGGGAACTGGCTGGCCACGGCACCGAGCTCGGGTAGCTGCCGCTCGCCGAAGCCGAACTTCTCCGCCTGCTCGCGCAGCGCGTCGGCGCCCAGCTCCAGGCCGACCGAGCCGAACGCGGTGTTGCAGGACAGCCGCAGCGCGACGGTCAGCGTCGCGTTGTCACTGCCGCCGCAGTTCTGCCGGTTCTCGTTCACCAGCGGCACGGTGGTCTGCGGCAGCTCGAGCTGAGCGGGCGAACGGACCTGCGACTGCGGGTTGTACTTGCCGCTGGACAGCGCCGCGGCCGCGGTCACCAGCTTGAACGTCGACCCCGGCGGGTAGAGCTCGCGGGCCGCCCGGTTCGACATCGGCTTGTTGTCGTCCTCGGTCAGCCGCTTCCAGGCCGCACCGACCTTCTCCAGATCGTGCCCGGCCAGGTCGTTCGGGTCGTACGACGGCCGCGACACCAGCGCCAGGATCTTGCCGGTCTTCGGCTCGATCGCGACCGCGGCGCCCTTCTTGCCCGCCAGTCCCCTGTACGCCGCGATCTGGGCCCGGGCGTTCAGCGTCAGCGACACGCTCGCGCCCTGCTGCTTGCGGTTGGTGATCACGTCGACCACCCGGCGGAAGGCCAGCGACGGGTCGGAGCCGTTCAGCTGCGAGTTCTGGCTCAGCTCGATCCCGAGCCGGCCGTACAGGAACGAGTAGTAGCCGGTCACCGGCGCGTACTCCGGGCCGACCGGGTAGGTGCGCTGGAAGTCGAACCGGTCGTCGACCGGCTTGGACTGCGCGATCGGCGTACTGCCGATCAGGATCGGGCCGCGGTCGACCGAGAACTGCGCGTCGCGGACCCGCCGGTTGTCGTTGCGGCCGTTCAGCTCGTTGGCCCGGAAGGCCTGCAGGTAAGTGGAGTTGGCCATCAGCGCGAGCATCAGGATGATCGCCGCCACGGCCAGTCGTCGGATTGCTGAGTTCACTGCTTCTGCACCGCCATGGCGATCGTCTCGTCGGACACCGGAGCCGCGGGGGTCTGCGGCCGGCGGGCCTGGTCGCTGATCCGCAGCAGCAGGGCGACGATCGCCCAGTTCGCCACCAGCGAGGTCCCGCCGAGCGCCATGAACGGCGTGGCCAGACCGGTCAGCGGGATCAGTCCGGTGACGCCGCCGACGATCACGAACACCTGCAGCGCGAACGACATCGCCAGACCGGTCGCGAGCAGCTTGCCGAAGATGTCCCGGCAGCCGAGCGCGGTCCGCAGGCCGCGCTCGATGATCAGCGTGTAGACCAGGATGATCGCGATCAGCCCGGTCAGGCCGAGTTCCTCGCCGAACGAGGAGATGATGAAGTCGCTCTGGGCGTAGAAGTTGAGGATCTCCGGCCGGCCCTGGCCCAGGCCCCGGCCGAGCACGCCGCCCCAGGCCTGGCCGAACAGGGCGTTGGCGACCTGGCCGCCGACTTCGTTGAACGGATCCTGCCAGTCCGCGACCCGCTTCTGCACGTGGCTGAAGGTCGAGAAGGCGAACAGGGCGCCGCCGGCGAACAGCAGGCCACCGATCAGCAGCCAGCCGGCCCGCTCGGTCGCGACGTACAGCAGGAACAGGAACAGGCCGAAGAACAGCAGCGAGGAGCCGAGGTCCTTCTCGAAGATCAGCACGCCGAGGCTGACGCCCCAGGCGATCAGGATCGGGCCGAGGTCACGGGCCCGGGGCAGGTCGAGCCCGAGGAACCGGTGCCCGGCCAGCGTCAGCACGTCGCGCTTGACCACCAGGTACCCGGCGAAGAAGACCACCAGGCAGAGCTTGGCGAACTCGCCGGGCTGGAACGACATCCCGAGGAAGCGGACCCAGATCCGGGCGCCGTTGATGTCGACGCCGAGGCCCGGAACGAGCGGCAGCATCAGCAGCACCAGACCGACCAGACCAGCGGTGTAGGTCAGCGCCTGCAGGCGGCGGTGATCCCGGACGACCAGGATCACCACCAGGAACAGGACGATGCCGACCGCCGTCCAGGTGATCTGCTGCGGTGCCGCCGGGCCGCGCGGCGTACGACCGGCTGCCTCGGCGGCCGCCTTGAGGCCGAGGTCGACCCGGTGGATCATCGCCACGCCGAGCCCGTTCAGCAGGACGGCGCAGGGCAGGATCACCGGATCGGCGTACGGCGCGCGGTAGCGCAGCGCGAGGTGGGCGATCAGCGCGAGCAGGCCGATCCCGGCGGCGTAGTACCCGGTGCTGGCCGGGACCTTGCCCTGCACGGTCAGGCCGATGTTCACGTAGGCGCCGACCGAGACCGCGATCGCGATGATCAGCAGCATCAGCTCCACCCCGCGGCGGGTCCGCGGGATGATCTGGATGACCGAGGTGGAGGCGTAACTCATCGCACGCCGTCGCAGTCGTCGGGGCCGACCGATCCGTTGGACGGTGTGACGGACGGGGTGACCGCCGGGGTGCTGGCCGGCGGCTTCGGCGGGGTCGTCACCGGCTTGCCGCTGGCCGGCGGAGTACTCGGCCGGGGCGCCGTCGGGGTGGGGCTCGGCTTCGGGGGCTGCGCGGCGCACGCGTCGGCGGCGCGCTGCAGCTCCTCGACGATCTCCCGCGCCGCGGCCAGGTCGTCGGCCTGGATGTTGCCCTCGACCTGCTCACGGTTGTACGTCGGCAGCTTGTCGACCTGCAGCGTCTTCTGCTCGTACACCCGGGTCAGCGTGAGGCCGGGGATCTGCTCGTCGACGCCCTTGAAGATCGCCACGTAGTCCCCGTCGGTGCCGACGTAGTACTGCTGCTGGGTCCAGCTGTAGGCGAACCAGCCGCCGCCGATGATCAGCGCGAGCACGACCACCGCCACGCCGAGCCGGCGCAGCCACAGGAACCGCTTCGGCGGCCGCGGCGCGTAGCGCAGCTCCTCGGGATCGAGATCGCCGACCGCTCCACCGGCGCCGTCGCCGGAACCGGACCCACCCCGTACGGCGATCGTCGGCTCGGTGCCGGTCCCACCCTGGGCGAGCTCGGCCGCGGCACCGACCAGCTGCGCGCTGGCGCCACTGGCCGGCTCGGTCTCCACCACGTCGGCGACGACGCAGGTGACGTTGTCGTTGGAGCCGGCTTCGAGCGCGTGCGTGATCAGGTCGACGACGACGGAGTCCGGCGTACCGTCGGCCATCGCGGCCGAGATCACGTCGTCGCTGACGTAGTCGGGCAGGCCGTCGCTGCACAGCAGCAACCGGTCGCCGGCCTGGACGTCGAGAATCCGCAGGTCCGGGTCGGAGTCGGGCCGGCCGTCCAGCACCCGGAGGATCAGGTTGCGGTGCGGGTGGGTGAAGGCCTCCTCCTGGGAGATCCGGCCCTCGTCGACCAGCGACTGGACGAACGTGTGGTCGTGGCTGAGCTGCTCCAGCCGGCCGTCGCGCATCCGGTAGGCGCGCGAGTCGCCGAGATGGGCCAGCCCGAGCTGCTGGCCGTCGAACATCAGCGCGGTCACGGTCGAGCCCATGCCCTCGCGCTCGGGGTCCTCCTCGACCAGCTCCGACAGCCGCTCGTTGGCGCGGTGCACGGCGCCGGCCAGCGCCTCGATCATGTCCTCGCCGGTGATCGTCGCGGTGTCGAGGCGGCGGATCACCTGGACGGCGGCCGCGCTGGCCACCTCACCGGCCGCCGCGCCGCCCATGCCGTCGGCGAGCAGCAACAGGTGCGGACCGGCGTACGCGGAGTCCTCGTTGTTGCGGCGCACCCGTCCGACGTCGGACAGTGCTGCGTAGTCGAGCGACAAGGTCATGGACTCAGGCCTACTTCGCGATGTTCAACGTCGTGCGGCCGATCCGGATCGAACCGCCGATCTCGGCGGGCACCGGCCGGGTCACCCGCTGGCCGTCCAGGTAGGTGCCGTTGGTGGAGCCCAGGTCCTCGACCCACCACTGGCCCTCGGACAGGAACAGCCGGGAGTGCCGGGTGGAGGAGTAGTCGTCGTCGAGCCGGATCTGGCAGTCCGAGCCGCGGCCGATCACCACCGGCTCCTCGTGCAGCGTGGCGCCGACGCCGGCCTGCGGGCCGTCGGCGATCGTCACCGAACCCGGCAGACCCTTCTTCTTCTTGGACGGCTTGGGCGGTTTCGGGGTCCGGCCGGCCGCCGCGGCGGCCGGAGCCAGCGCGCGGCTGTCCACCTTGGCCCCGAACAGGTCCGAGCGGATCACGGACAGCACCGCCAGGACGAACATCCACAGCAGGGCCAGGAACCCCAGTTTGATCAGGGTCAGCGTCAGTTCCGACATGGAAGGCCAGTCACCACCCGCTGCTCGGCGGCTGGGCGATCGGCTCGTCCGCCAGGCGCAGCGTCATCGTGGTGTTCCCGATTCTCACAGTGGATCCGTCGACCAGCTCGGCCTCGGCCGCGCGGCGGCCGTTGACCAGCGTGCCGTTGGTCGAGCCCAGGTCGACCAGCACGACCCGGACACCGCCCGGGCCTTCCGGCATCAGCCGGATCTCGGCGTGCCGGCGCGACACCCCGGGGTCGTTGATCTGGATGTCGGCGTCGGTGCCGCGGCCCAGCACGACGCCGGGCGGGTTCACCGGCCGACGGCGTCCGTTCACCTCGAGCATCACCTGCGGGTGGCCGCGGCGGATCGGCTGCGGCGCGGCCGGCGGTGGCGTCGGCGCGCTCTGCATCACCGTCGGCCCGTCGTTCGCGTACGGGTCCGGCGGCGGCGGCTGGGGGCGGGAGCGCTGGGGCGTCCCGACCGTCTGGCTGACGACGCGGAACTTGCCGGTCGGCAGGTCGTCCTGCTGGGTCAACTCGATCTCGATCGGTCCGGAGAAGGTGTAGCGCTGGATGTCCGCGTGGTCGCGGAGCTCGTTCGCGAGCTCGTGGTTGAGGGTGCGGCCGTAGGCGTTCAGCCGCTCGAAGTCCTCCGGGCCGAGCTCGATGGTGAAGTGGTTCGGCACCAGCCGACGGTCCCGGGACAGGATCCGGGCGGTGTTGTCGATCTCACGCTTGAGCGCGGCGGCCAGTTCGATCGGCTCCACGTCTCCCTTGAACGCGCGCGCGAAGACACCGCTCACGATGCCCTCCAGGCGTCGTTCGAAGCGCTGCAGCGGTCGCACGCGTCCTCCTCCACGTCGGTCGTCGGCCCGGCACCAACGATCGTGCTTGCCGTTCGGCGCCTTCGGCAGGCTCGCCGTACGTCGTGGCCTCCGAGTCGGCAGGCCACACCGGTACGACGATCGATCGTATCGGGAGGTTCGACCCAACCCGCAATGCAAGAGTCGGTGAAAAGACATGCTAGTGTTTTCCCTCGGTTGGGGATGGCGCTTCGAGAGGCCGGAAACAGCCAGCGCGCGGGTGGCGGAATAGGCAGACGCGCACGGTTCAGGTCCGTGTGCCCGAAAGGGCGTGGGGGTTCAACTCCCCCCTCGCGCACAAGCAACACCGAAGTCCCGGTCTCACCCGACCGGGACTTTTTGTTTGGGCCGGCTCTCGTGATGGCGGTGAGAGAGCTGTGTCACATCGGCGCGATCAGCCCAGCCTGAGCAGCAGCTCGGCGAGCTCGGCCGGCCTGGTGATCATGCAGTCGTGGCCGGTGGGCAGTTCCCACACCTGCGCGGGAGTGCCGTTGGGTTGCACCGCGGGGACCGGGCGTCGTTCGAAGCCGTCGGGCCGGACGGTGCAGTGGATGTGTGTCCGGGGAATCTTGTGCGCGTCCGGGTTGTCCAGCCGGACCGGCTGCTGGAGGCAGCGCACCGGCTGGTCCGACAGCATCGTGCGCAGCCAGGCGACGTCCGCGGGATCGGTGACCCCGAACAGTCCCGCCGGCGGCGGCATCTCGGGCAGCGGTGGAACCCGCCAGCCGCTGTCCGACTTCGTGGCGAGGTCGATCAGGGTCTGGGTCACGGGCATGATGTCGGCCGCGCTCTCGCCGTCGTTCGGGACCATCGCGTCGAGGTAGACCAACTCGGCGATCCGGTCCGGCACTCGGTTGGCTGCGGACGAGATGACGAGTCCTGCGTAGCTGTGTCCTACAAGTACGACATCGGTGAGGTCCTGCTCGACGATCAGTCCGACGATGTCGTCGACGTGCGTGTCGAGCCCGACCTCGGGGCCGAGTAGGTGCGCCTTGTCGCCGTAGCCGGTGAGCGACGGTGTGAACACCTCGTGCCCGGCCGACACCAACCACGGCACCACCCGCTCCCAGGCCTGTCCGTTGTGCCAGGCGCCGTGCACCAGCAGGTAGGTCGTCATGGTTCTCGCTCCGTCTCGGATCGCTGGTCCCGCGACAAACGGGACACTGTCCCGGTTAACGATATGGGACACTGTCCCGGTTAGCAATCGAGGGAGAGGACGGTGCGGTGAACGTCAGTGAACCGGCGGGCCGGCCGGCCCGGCCCAAGCGCGCGGACGCGCGACGCAACGCGCAGACGCTGCTGGACGCGGCCGCCGCGGTGTTCGTCCGGTCGGGGGTCGAAGCGCCGATCCGCGACATCGCGGCCGAAGCCGGCGTCGGGACCGCCACGATCTACCGCCACTTCCCGACCCGAGCGGATCTGATCGTGGCGGTCTACCGGCACCAGGTCGAGAGCCTCGCCGAAGCCGGTCCGGCCCTGCTGGAGGCCGGCACCACGCCGTACGCCGCGCTGGAGCGGTGGATCGACCAGTTCGTCGACTTCGTGATCACCAAACAAGGCCTCGCCGCCGTGCTGCAGTCCGACGATCCCTGCTACGACCCGCTGCACTCCTACTTCCTCGAACGGCTGGTGCCCGTCTGCAGCCGACTGCTCGACGCCGCGGCCGGCGCAGGCGAGATCCATTCCGGCCAGGACGCCTCCGAGCTCATGCGCGGAGTCGGAGGCCTCTGCGCGGGCGCCGGCAACAATCCCCGGTACGACGCCCGCCGGCTGGTCGGGCTGCTGATCGCAGGACTGCGCACCTAGCGGAACTGCCCACCTAGCGGAAGATCCGCTGCAGCCTTCCTCCCGAGGTCGCCCGGTGGCGGGCCGGGCGGGTGTCGGCGGTCGGGGTGGAGTGGCGTGGGTCGCCGCGGTGCGGGGTGGTGTTGGCGCCCATCAGCATCCAGGCACCGAGCAGGGCGGCGGCGATCAGGCCGAGGACTCCGAAGAAGTCGGTCACGGTCATTGGGGATCTCTCTCAACGGGCTCGGGCGGGAAGCAACTGGCGATACACCGGTAGTGACGGTGGGTTCGCCCGAACGTGATGGCACTCTCGTGCCAGGACTGCCAGCGGCTTCAGGTGGCGCAGCTGTGCCGGATGCTGGACGTCTCTGCTCGCCACTGCGCGTACGGCCTGATTAGGTGGTGCTTCGAGCACTGGAGGTGGGGCGGGATGCAGGACGGTGCGTTGCTGGATGCCCGGGAGGAGCAGGCGTACCGGTTGCTGGTCGGGCTGTCGGTCGCCAGGGCCGCCGAGCTGGCCGAGGTCGCGGAGTTGCCGCAGCAGGAAGTCGTCGAGTTGCTGCAGCGGCTGCAGGCCAAGGGACTGGTCGCGGTGCTGCCAGGCGACGACGACCCGGTGTTCCGACCGCTGCCGCCCGACGTAGCCCTCGGTACGACGCTGCTGCGGCGCCAGGAGTCGCTGGAGTCGGCCCGGCAGACTGTGGCGTCGCTGAGCGAGGAGTTCCGGGCCAGCGCGAGCCGCCGGGACGCACACCACCTGGTCGAGGTCATCGTCGGCGCCGGTGCGCTCCGGGATCGCCTGCGCGACCTGCAGGAGTCGGCGCGTGAGGAGATCCTCTGGTTCTGCCGGGCGAACCCACTGGCCATGCAAGGCGCCGAGAACACCGAGGAGTACGGCGCACTGAGCCGTGGCGTCCGCTACCGGGCCATCTACGAGCGGGCCCTGCTGGAGACGCCCGGCGAGCTGGACACCATCGCCGAGGGCATCAGCTGGGGTGAGGAGGCCCGGACCCTGCCACACCTTCCGGTCCGGCTGGCCATCGTGGACCGGGCGACCGCTGTCTGCCCGCTGGTCCGCGACGACGAGGCAGGGATCGGTGAGCCGACGGCGGCGATCATCGGTCGCGGCCAGCTGCTGGATGCGCTGCTGGCGCTGTTCGAGAGCCACTGGGAGGCGGCCACGCCGGTCAAGCTCCAGCCGGACGAGGCCGAGGACGGCGAAGGGCTGGACGGGTCCGAGCGGTTCCTGCTGTCGCTGATGGTGGCCGGCGTACCGGACAAGTCGATCGCGTCGCAGCTCGGCATCAGCCGCCGCACGGTGCAGCGGCGGCTCGACCGGATGATGGCGCTGGCGGGCGTGGACACCCGCACCGGGCTGGCGTACCAGGCCGCGATGCGCAAGTGGTTGTAGCGGTACGGCCCGGGCAGGTCGACTGCCCGGGCCGCACTGACTACTTCAGCCCGTAGGCCCGGATCACCGTCTGGGTGACCTTGTTGCCGGCGTTGTCCGCCGCGGAGACCCGCAGCGAGACCGTGCCCTTGCCGGCCGGGACGACCGCTATGTAGTGGCCGCGCGCACCGACGGCGATGATCCGCCGCCAGCTCTTGCCCTCGTCGAACGACACCTCCGCCTGCAGCGACGTCGACCGGGCGGCCGGAGCACCGGCCTGTTGCTGCACGGTGAAGCCGACGACGTGGGTCCGGCCCGGCACCCGACCGGTCAGGTCAACCGGTACGTCGTACCCGACCTGCAACAGCGGCAGCGCCACCGCCTTGTCCTCGGCGACCTTCTTCGACCGGAAGTCCCACGCGGTCTTGGTCTTCGTCGCCCAGTTCCACTCGCCTTCCTCGTCCTGCCGCTCGGTCGCCAGCTCCAGCCGGTACGCCGCGTCGCCGCTGGTCGTGGTCACGTCCTGCCAGGCGTCCGGCAGCTCGGCGACGACCGCACCGTTGCGCTTGAGCACCGCGGACGCGGATGTGGTCTCGCCGACCGTGAAGTGCCCGGCGGCGTCGACGAACGACGGCACCCGCAGCGAGAACCGGTCAGCGGTCCGCGTCGACACCACACCGGGTGCGGCCGCCGGGCGGACGACCGGCTCGAACCAGCTTTCGCTCGACGAGCCCGTTGAATAGCTGCGCGGCACCGACGTCATGCCGCCCCGCAACGGGTTCATCGTGTCCCAGGTGTAGAGGTGGTGCACCCGGTGCTGCCAGAGCGAGTCGCCCGCGCTGACCCACTCCTCGCGGACCTTCGGGGTCTGGACGAAGCGCTGTGAGTCGTTCCAGGAGTAGTCCTGCCACGGCCGCCAGCCGAACCGCTGCTCCTTGGCCCAGCCGAAGCCGCCGTTGTCGGCGTACGAGGTGTTGATCCGGGCGCTGTTCGCCGTGGTGACCCGGTAGTCGATCTTGGCCGGGATCTGCCCCTTCGACACCTGGAAGACGTCGTACAGGTAGGGGCTGGAGGTGGTCAGGGTCAGGTCGATCGTCGCGCGACCGGCCTTGGCCCGGTTGACCAGCTTGGCGCCGTCGGCGGCGGTGGTGACCATCGCCGGGATCGGCTCCCGGTCGCCGACCGGACGCCAGACCGTCCAGGCCGACCAGTCCGCCGGCCGGTAGATGATGATGCCGGCCGCACCGGCCTTCGCGGCCGCGGCGATCTGCTCCTGCTCGCTGCCGTTGCCCCAGCCGTCCTCGCTGGACGGGACGACGGCGATCGCGCCCTTGACGCCCTGCAGTTCGGGGCCAGGGGCAACCAGGCTGAACCGCTTCCTGCCCTCGTACGACGGCGACTGGTGCAGCAGGTTGATGTCCATCGGACCGGAGATACCTGGCACCGACGCCTGGACCAGCGGCGCGACCAACTGCCAGCGGGACGCGAACTCGAACGTGCCGCCCTGGACCGGCTTGGTCGGGGTGACCAGCACCTGGCTGACCGTGCTGAAGTGCATCACGCCGTGGGTGATCTTGCGGCCGTTCGGGTATTCACGGTGCACGTAGTAGCTGAGCACCGCCTGCTGCTCCGACGGCTTCGGCGTGTGGATCGTGATCGGCGCGGCCAAACGGGCGTCGACGACGATCTCGCGGTCGCCGTTGACGACGATGTTCGGGTCGGTGATCAGCGCGGCCTTCTCGTTCTGCGGGTTGGCGTTGTCCACCAGCCCGTGCATCAGGTAGGTGCCCTCCTCGACCTCGGCCGTGAAGGTCTCGCCGTTGTCGATCCAGCCCAGCGTGTCCGAGCGCGGGTTGTCGCCGTACAGGGAAACGACCGGGACGCCGGTCGGCTGGCCGTTGAGGTCGATGCCGCGGAAGGTGACCTTGTGCTTCGGGCCCGACTTGAGCGCGCCGACCGCGGTGCGGACGCTGACGCCGTTCGTGCCGGTGGCCACGACCCAGCCGCTGAACAGCCCGCGCTCGAGCTTGGCCGGGTCGAGCGCCAGCGGTACGTCGAGGCTGCCGCCGGCCGGAATCGTCACGCTCGCCGGTACGCCGAACGCGTCGGTCTCCGGCTGGTGGGTGTCCAGGTTGTCCACGTCGACCGCCAGGTTCAGCGTGATCGGCGCGGAGCCGTCGTTGCGGTAGGTGATCGTCCGCGTCGTCGCGGCGCTGCCGGTGACGGTCAGGCCGAAGTCGGCGACGCCGGTCGCGTCGACCTTCTGCGCGACCGCACGGGCGAGGTCGACCCGGCCGGTGCCCTGGGCGTAGACGCTCAGGTCGGGCGTGGTCTTCGCCGTACTGGTCAAGGCGTCCTTGAGCCGGCCGGCCTTCCAGTCCGGGTGCTGCTGGGCCAGCAGGGCCGCGGCTCCGGCGACGTGCGGCGTGGCCATCGACGTACCGGAGGCCGCGGTGTAGAGGTCGTCGAGCGGCGCGCCCATGGCGGTGCCGCTCGCGCGGGCGGCAACGATGTCGACACCGGGGGCGGTGATCTCGGGCTTGAGGCCGGAGTCGCCGACCCGCGGGCCGCGGCTGGAAAAGTCCGCGAGCGCGTCGTTGCGGTCGACCGCGCCGACGGTCAGCGCGGCGGCGGCCGCGCCCGGCGAGCCGACCGACTCGTCTGCGCCCTCGTTGCCGGCCGCCACGACGAACAGCGCCCCGGACGCCGCGGTGATGTCGTTGATGGCCTGGCTCATCGGGTCGGTACCGTCGGTCGGGCCACCGCCGAGGCTCATGTTGACCACCTTGGCGCCCTCGGCGACCGCCCACTCCATCCCGGCGATGATCCAGGACTCGAGGCCGAAGCCGTCGTCGCCGAGCACCTTGCCGACCAGCAGGTCGGCCTTCGGGGCGACGCCCTTGCGGGTGCCGTTCGAGCCCGCGCCGGTGCCGGCGATCGTCGCCGCGACGTGCGTGCCGTGGCCGAAGTGGTCCTCGGTGCCGGTCGGGCTCTCGGAGAAGTCCTGCGCCTTCTGCACCTTGCCGGCCAGGTCCGGGTGGTTGCCGTCGACACCGGTGTCGAGCACGGCGACCTCGACGCCGCTGCCCTCGTACCCGGCCTGCCAGGCGGCCGGCGCACCGATCTGCGGCACGCTCTTGTCCAGCACCGGCTTGACCTTGCCGTCCAGCCAGATCTTGGCGACGCCCTGGTCGAGGGTGCGGGCGGTGTTCGACGCCGGCTTGAGCGACTCCCACAGGCTGGGCAGCTCCGCCTTGGCGGCGGTGACGGCCGCGCCGCCGATCGACGGCAGCGGGCGGGCGTCCGTCGTACCGGGCAGGGACTGGATGCGGGCGCCGTCGGCGTAGCGCACGATCAGCGGGAGGCCGGTGCCGGCCGCGTCGCCGAAGCCGTCCGCGAGCAGCTCGTCGACGTCGAACAGGTCGGCGTCGACCATGCCCGACGAGACGTACGGGACGGCGTCGCTCGGCAGGACCCGCAGACCGCCGTCCACCTCGACGGTGTGGAACGCGATCCGCTCCCGGCCCGGCGCGGGCCGTACGGTGGCGGCCTTCTTGCCGGCACCGGCGCCGGTGACCTCGACGACGTCACCGGTGATCAGGGTGACCTGCTGTGACGTGCCGGCCTGGACGGCGGCTGACGGCTCGGCCGGCGACGGGCCTGGTGGTGCCGCGGTGGCGGTCAGGCTCGACGTGGTGGTCAGCGCGAGTGCGGCCGCGAGGATGGCGGCGCGGCGCTTGTGAACGAACATGGGCGGACTCCTTCGAGAGGCTAGGGGCAGGCTCCTCTGCACTGGAGTCTGCGGTCCGCCGCCGCCTTTGCGCCCTGTCCAGCTCTGCCCTTCGTGTGACATGGCGCATGCACGCCACCAACGTCGTAACGCAGCGTTCACGCGACATGTCCGTTGCCTGTGCGGTCTGCGACAGTCCTGGGGTGCAAGATCTGCCCATGAACGCACAGCAGGTAGTACGTCGATGGGCTTGGCTCGGCACGTTCGTGGTCGGGGCCGCGCTGTACCTGCTGGTGCTCGCCGTCCTGAGCGACACCGACAACCCCAACCTGTTCCCGACGATGATCCTGCTGGGCGCGCTCGTCGTCCCGCTGACCTTCGTGACGTTCGCGGCCGGCCGGTCCGGGCGCTGGCTGATCGACGGACCCACGCTGGGCGGCTCGCTGCTGTTCGGCGGAGTCGTCGGCGTGGTCGTCGCCGGACTGCTCGAGTACGACGCGATGCGGCGCCTCGGCACGCTCCCGATGGTCGGCGTCGGCCTGATCGAGGAGGCCGCCAAGCTGGTCATCCCGATCGGGCTGGTGGTCTTCTTCGGCCACCGCTACCGGCATTCCATCGGCGGCGGCATCGTCATCGGCGTCGCGGTCGGCACCGGGTTCGCCGTACTGGAGACGATGGGGTACGCCTTCGTCGCCCTGCTCCAGTCCGGCGGCAACGTCGGCGCCGCCGAGCAGACGCTGTTCATCCGCGGCCTGCTCTCCCCCGCCGGTCACGCCGCCTGGACCGGCCTCACCTGCTGGGGCCTGTGGCGCTTCGTCGTCAACCCCACCGGCAAACACCTGCTCGGCTTCGTCGGCATGTACGCCCTGGCCGTGGCCCTGCACACCACCTGGGACGGCCTCGGCGGCCGCATCACGTACGCCGTCGTCGGCGTGATCTCCATCGGCCTGCTCCTGCTGGGCCTGCGCCACGCCCAGAAGCAGGACAACCGCGTTCCCGCCTAGCCGGCGGTCCTCCTGCGGCTGGTTGCCCAAGTTTGAGGCCGAACTTATGCGGGGTACGAGAGTTCCGTACAGGTTCATCCCGACTGCTGGTGGACCTGGTCGAGTGCAGGTTGGGAGGACCCTGCTGTGTCGAAAGAGCATTCGTCGGCCGAAGCGTTCGGCCGGCTGGCAGCCGAGTTGCAGGACGCCGACGGAGTCGAGCAGACCGTCGAGACAGTGGTGCGGTTCGCCCTGCGGGCGGTGGGGTGCGAGTACGCCGCGGTGGTGCTGATCACCAGGGGCCGGCGCCCGCAGATCATGGCGTTGACCGATCCGCGGCTGGCCGAGTTGTACCGCGGCCAGATCGAGGCCGGCGAAGGCCCGCTGATCACCGCCGTCGAGCAGGCCGCCGCGCTGGTGATCCCGGACATCGCGGGCGACACCCGGTGGTCGGCGCGGTGGAAAGAGCGGATGCTCGCCGCGGAAATCCGGTCCGCGCTGTACCTGCCGATGCTGGCGGCGGGACGCGCCGAGGCCGTGCTGTCCCTGTACGGCGACAAGCCGAACGCGTTCACCGACGACGACCTCGCCGTGGCGCAGATTCTCGCCCAGCACGGCTCGGCCGCGATCGCGTCGGCACGTAGCTCGGCATCGATGACCGAGGCGATCGACGCGCGCCGGCTGGTCGGTCAGGCGATGGGCATGCTGATGGAGCGCTACGCCCTCGACGAACCGCGTGCGTTCGAGGTGCTCAGGCGGTACTCGATGGACAGCAACCGCAAACTGCGCGACGTCGCGCAGGAACTGCTGGCCACCCGCAAGCTGCCCTCGGACGCCCGGCGGCCGGTGTGAAGGTCTGGTCCCGCGACGATCTTGTGCGAAGGGGTGACGGCGGACGGGCACGGGTGCATGCTGAGGCTGTCAGCCGAGCGGGGACGGTTGGGGGCGGTCACGCGCGCTGCTTGTCCCAACGCGCGTGACCTGGCGACCCATCTCCCGCGCGGGATCGTGGCCACGTGGCGGGCAGGTATCCGCTCGGCGCGTTGCCAAACCTGCCCGGCTCCGCGGCCTGTCGCGTGATGCCCACGCCGCCGGTCAGCTGTCGAGGTCCGTGGCGTAGGCGAGGTCCTTCTGAGCGTCCAGCTCGTCCAGCCGGGACTGCAGTGCGTCGCGCACGTGGTGGTAGGCGTCGCTGCCCAGCGTGACCCGGCGCGGGGCCGGCTGCTGGTCGGCGGCGTCGATCATTGCCTGGGCGAACTTGCCGGGATCCCCGCGGAGCTCGAACGAACCGTCCACCAGCCCGCGCCGGACCTGGCCCGTCGGCGTCGCGTCGTACGTGTCGAGCGCGGTCGCGGCGACCAGTCCGGAGCCGAAGTCCGTCGCTGCCGGTCCGGGCTCGGCGAGGGTCAGCTCGATGCCGAAGCCGGCGACCTCCTGGGCGACGGCCTCGACGAAGCCCTCGATGCCCCACTTGGTCGCGTGGTAGGCGCCGAAGCCGGGGTAGGCGTACTGTCCGCCCTCCGACGAGACCTGCACGATCCGGCCGCCGCCCTGGGCCCGCAGGTGCGGCAGTGTCGCGCGGATCAGCTGCATCGAGCCGATCAGGTTGGTGTCGACCTGCTGCCGGATCTGCTCGTCGGTCAGCTCCTCGGCCGCGCCGAACAGGCCGTAGCCGGCGTTGCTGACCACGACGTCGATCCGCTGGTGCGCGGCGAACGCGGCGTCGACGACCCGGCGTACGGCAGCGGAGTCGGTGACGTCGAGCTCGACGACGTCCAGGCGGTCGGCGTGCTGGGCCTGGAGGTCGGCGAGAGCCCCGGTACGGCGGAGCGTGGCGACGACGGTGTCGCCGCGGGCGAGCAGCTTCTCGGTCATCAGCCGGCCGAAGCCGGACGACGTACCGGTGATGAACCAGGTCTTGCTCATGAGGGTTTCTCCTTCAGTCGGTGAGGCGCGCGAGGCCGGCGCGGGCGTAGTCGAGCACCCGGTCGACCAGGGCGAGCAGTTGCTCGGGGTCGTCGCCCCGCCCGGTGGGTTGGGCTTCGGCCGTCTCGTACAGCTCGCGCAGACCGGTGATCACGGTGATGCCGGTCAGCCGCGGCGCGAGCGCGTCGGCCGGCAGACCGAGGTCGGCGCCGACACCGGCGGCGACCACTTGCTCGTACCGGTAGTACGCCGCGCGCGCCCGGCCCCGGAGGTCCTCGTCGGCCACGATCAGCTGGGACCGCAACGCCCGCCGGCGCCAGACCTCGGCCGACGCCCCGGTGGCGTCGAGTTCACGCATCGTCGTCGCCATCCAGTCGCGCAGCGCGTCGAGCGTCGGCGTACCGGCCGGTTTCGCGGCCAGCCACGCGCTCAACGACTCGTAGCTGAACGGGTCGTCGGCGAAGAGCAGGTCCTCCTTGGCCGGGAAATGCAGGGTGACCGTCCGGATCGCGACGTCCGCACGATCGGCGATCGCGCTGATCGTGGTCTCCCGGAAGCCGAGGGCGGCGAACAGCTCGAGCGCGGTGTCCCGGATCAGCTCCCGGGTGCGCTCCTTCTTCCGCTGCCGTCGCGGCATCGTTTCTACCATGCTGGCAAAATTACCATGCAGGTAGTTTTGCTTCAACGGTAGCGAGCTCTGGGTGCGGGAAATCGCGCCCGTTTGAGGTGGGATGGTCTGGTTACTGCTGGCGGCGTGATGGGGTCGAAGACATTGCTGGCGGCGGTGGTCGCGTGCTTGGCCGACGCGGTTCATGGAGGCGGAAGTCGGGGCAGAGGGGGTGGCGCGGTCGAGCGACAGCGGGATGCCGCTGAACGAGCCGTGCCGGCGGCGGAGCGCGTGTGCGTCGTGACCGGAGTCCGTGCGGGGCGTCGGCGTCGTGCGCGGGTGCATCGCTGAGGTGACGGCGGGTCCGGTGTCGCGCCGGCTGAGAACCTGGACAATTTGTCGCTGCTGGACATACTGTCCGCAGTGTGAAGTCTGAGCTGAAGAACGAGGTCGATCGGCTGGCGCCGGTGGGCGAGGCGATCGCGCGGTTGCTGTCGCCGCACGCCGAGGTGGTGCTGCACGATCCGGCGACCGACCAGGTGGTGGCGATCTGGAACCCGTTGTCGCGGCGGGAAGTCGGCGATCCCTCGTTGCTCGGCGAGCTGGACGGGCTGGCGGAGACCGGCCGGGACGTCTACGGGCCGTATCCGAAGTCGCTGCCGGACGGGCGGCGGCTGTCGAGCGTGAGTGCCGTACTGCGGGACGCCGACGGGAAGGCCGGGTTGGTGCTGTGCGTCAACGTGGACCGGACGGCGTTCGAGGAGGCCGGGCGGATCCTGGCCGCCTTCGCCGCGCCGGTGGCCCAGCAGCCGCGGGTGCTGTTCGAGCGCGACTGGACCGAGACGCTCAACGAGCTGGTCGGCGACTTCGTCCGCGGCCGCGGCGTGCCGGTCGAGCGGTTGTCGCGGGACGACCGGCTGGAACTGATCGGGCGGCTGGAAGCGGCCGGCGTACTGAGTCAGCGGCGGTCGGTGCCGACGGTCGCGCGGGCGTTGAAGATCAGCAGGTCCGCGCTCTACCAACTGCTCGGCGATGCGCGGAAGGAAGCGACGAACCATGCCGACCCTGCCTGACTTCCGGCTCGAGACCTACTTCTCGCGCTGGGAGTTCAGCGCGCGCTATCACCTCACCGCGTCGGACGCGCAGTCGCTGCCGATGTCCGAGCTGCTCGAACTCGCCGACGACGACGGCCGCCGCCGGTGGGAGTCGCTGCAGCTGGGCTACACCGAGACCCGCGGTCTGCCCGCGTTGCGGGAGGAGATCGCCCGCACGTACGACGGCCTCGCGGCGGACGACGTGATGTGCTTCGCCGGTGCCGAGGAGGGCATCTACCTGGCGATGCGGGTGTTGCTCGAACCGGGCGACCACGTCGTCGTGCTGACTCCGAACTACCAGGCCGCCGAGACGATCCCGCTCGACATCTGCGAGGTGACCGGCGTCGCGTTGCGGCCCGAGGACGGCTGGGCGCTGGACGTCGAGGCGATCGAGCAGGCGCTACGTCCGAAGACACGCCTGGTGTCGGTGAACTTCCCGAACAACCCGACCGGCGCGGTGCCGGATCCGGCGGCGTGGACGCGCTTGGTGCGGTTGTGCGACGAGCGGGGCATCAGGTTGTTCAGCGACGAGGTCTATCGGGGGCTGGAGCTCGACCGGCCATCGTTGCCGCAAGCAACTGATCTGTCGCCGGCGGCACTGTCGCTGAACGTGATGTCGAAGGCGTACGGCCTGCCCGGGCTGAGGATCGGCTGGATCGCCTGCCGCGACCGCGACGTCCTGGACCGGCTGGAGCGGGCCAAGCACTACACCTCGATCTGCAACTCCGCGCCGAGCGAGATCCTCGCGCTGATCGCTCTGCGCGCACGGGACCGCCTGCTGGAGCGCAACCGCGGGATCGTCGCGCGGAACCTGCCGGTGTTCGCGGAGTTCTTCGGCCGGTACCCGGAGCTGTTCGAGTTCGAGCCACCGCAGGGCGGATGCGTCTGCTTCCCCCGGTACGCCGGTCCGGAGGGCGTCGAGGCGATGTGCACCGAGCTGGTCGAGCAGGCCGGCGTCCTGCTGCTGCCGGCGTCGATCTACTCGTCCCAGTTGACCGCGACGCCGCGGGATCGCTTCCGCGTCGGTCTCGGCCGGCTCGATCCCGAACCCGCGATCGATGCCTGGAGCAACTGGTTGGAGCAGCGCCGGTGACGCTGCGGGTGATCGGCCTGGCGGAGATCCGGTCCGTCGTGACGCCGGAGTTGGTGTTCGACGCGGTCCGGCAAGCGTTGATCGCGCATGCCGAGGGCCGGACGCAGGTCCCGCCGCCGATGGTGCTGGACTTCCCGGCGTCCTCCGGCGACTGCCACGTCAAGGCGGGCTACGTCGAAGGCACCCAGCACTTCACGGTGAAGGTCGCCAGCACCTTCGCCTCGGTCAACAACGGCCTGATGCTCGTGGTCGACGCCACCACCGGCGAGCCCGCCGCCGTGCTCGCCGACGAGGGCCGCCTCACCGCCTGGCGCACCGCGGCCGCCGGCGCGCTGATCACCCACGCGATGACTCCGGCCGACGTCGACGAAGTCCTCATCCTCGGCACCGGCGACCAGGCCCACCTGCAAGCCACCTGGCTGACCCAGCTCCGTCCCCACCTCAAATTCCAGATCTGGGGCCGCCGCCCCGAAGCAGTCGCCGATCTGGTCGCCACGCTGAAAGCGGAGGGAATCGAAGCCCGCCCAGCTCCCCAGCTCAGCGCCGAAGGCGCCGGCGGAATTAGCGGCGCCGGCCCTTACCCCACCTCGACAGGCGCCGAAGGCGCCGGAACCGCCGATCGCTCCTGCACCACGCTCGGCGCCGAAGGCGCTGGCGCAACCGGCGCAACCGGCGCAACCGGCGCAACCGGCGCAACCGGCGCAACCGGCGCAACCGGCGCAACCGGCGCAACCGGCGCAACCGGCGCAACCGGCGCAACCGGCGCAACCGGCGCAACCGGCGCAACCGGCGCAACCGGCGCAACCGGCGCCGCCCACACCTTGATCGGCTCCTCCTTCTCCTCCCCGCCCAGCGCCGCAGGCGCTGGGCGAGGAGCTTCCTGTGTGATCGCGACGACCGCGGCGACCTCGCCGTTGCCCCTGGAGTTGTTCAGGGACGCCGTACACGTCACCGGTGTCGGGACCGACATGCCAGGCAAAGGTGAACTGCCGACCGAGATCTTCGACGGCGCGACCGTTGTCACCGACGACCACACCCAATGTCTCGACCACGGCGACTTCGGCAACGCCGTCCGGGCGGGAGTGATCTCCGCCGACGTGGATCTCTCCGTCGGAGCCGTACTGCGGGACGGGTTCACCCAGACCGCGAAACGGTCGATCGCCGACCTCACCGGGCTCGGCGTCCAGGACGCGGCGACTGCCTCCGCGGTGATCGCCGCCCTCGGTAGGTAACAGCAAGCGATTACCCGAGAACATCAACTGGTTCTTTCGCCCGCAGACCAGCACACCCACTGGTCCATTGCGTATTTCGCAACGCCGACTGCAGACAGCGCTGTCAATCAAACACTTTCTGCTCGTTACATGCCTGTGAACGCTCTCACGACTTAGTAACGGAAGCTCCTGAACTATTGACGAGCAGCGAACACCTCCGCGATTCTCGACGCCACTGAACGACAGGTTCATACCAGTCAGCCGGGCGCCGGTCCGGCTACTCCGCCAGAGGTGATCCGATGAAGTTCCGTTCCCTTGCCGTTGCCGCCGTGGCGGCTGTTTCCCTGACCGCGGTGACCGCCTGCGGCTCCTCCGACGGTGACGCCGGCAACGCCGCGTCCGGCCCGACCACCATCGACGTCTGGCTGATGAAGGGCAGCGTCTCCGACGACTTCCTCAAGCGCTTCACCGACGACTTCGCCGCCAAGCACCCCGACATCAAGGCGAACGTCCAGATCCAGGAGTGGAACGGGATCGGCCCGAAGATCATCGGCGCGCTGGCCAGCAAGGACGCGCCGGACGTGATCGAGGTCGGCAACACCCAGGTCGCGCAGTACGCGGCCTCCGGCGGCGTGAAGGACCTGACCGACAAGAAGGCCGACCTCAAGGGCGACGACTGGATCGAAGGTCTGGCCGGTCCGGGCAACTACGAGGGCAAGCAGTACGGCATCCCGTACTACGCCGCCAACCGGGTCGTGATCTACCGCAAGGACCTGTTCCAGGCGGCCGGCGTCACGCCGCCGAAGACCCGCGACGAGTGGCTGGCCACCAGCGCGAAGCTGAACACCGGCGGAAACCAGGGCATCTACCTGCCCGGCCAGAACTTCTACGTGCTGTCCGGCTTCATCTGGGACGAGGGCGGCGACCTGGCGGTCAAGGAGGGCGACGCCTGGAAGGGCGCGCTGTCCACGCCCGAGGCGCTCAAGGGCATGGACTTCTACAAGCAGATCCAGGCGCTCGGCAAGGGCCCGAAGGACTCCGACGAGGCCAAGCCGACCCAGACCGACGTCTTCGCGCAGGGCAAGGTCGCGCAGATGATCGCCGTACCGGGCGCGGCCGAGCTGATCGCCCAGGCGAACCCGGCGCTGAAGGACAAGCTCGGCTTCTTCCCGATCCCGGGCAAGACCGCCGACAAGCCGGGCGCGGTCTTCACCGGCGGCTCGGACCTGATCATCCCGGAGGCCTCGGACGGCCAGGACGCGGCGTACACGTTCATCAAGGAGCTGGCCGGTGAGCAGTGGCAGACCGACCTGGCCAAGACGATGAAGTACGTGCCGAACCGCAAGGCGCTGGCCACGTCGGTCGGCTCCGACGAGGGCGTCGCGGCGATGGCGGCCGGGGCGGCGAACGGCAAGGCCACCCCGAACTCGCCGAACTGGGCCGCGGTCGAGGCGAAGAACCCGATCAAGGAGTACCAGACCAAGGTGCTGACCGGCGGTGACCCGGCGGCCGCCGCGAAGGCAGCCGACGAGATCATCACCCAGGCCCTGAACACGAAGTAGCGCCGTGGCCGTCACCCACGTCGAACCGCCCGAGACACCCGTCGCCCCGCAGGCCGCTCCGCCGGCCCCGGGGCGGCGGGGGCCCGCCCTGCCGGTGCGCCTACTGCCGTACCTGCTGATCGCGCCGACCGTGCTCGGTACGGCGTACCTGCTGGTCTATCCGCTGATCCGCAATCTGGTCATCTCGTTCCAGAAGTTCGGCATCGCCCAGCTGATCCGGGGCGGTGCCGATTTCGTCGGGTTCGCCAACTACCGCCAGATCCTGTCCGACGACATGTTCTGGTCGGTGGTGCTGCGGACGTTCGTCTTCACCGCGATCAACGTCGCGCTGATCATGGTGCTGGCCACTCTGATCGCGTTGCTGATCGGTGCCCTGGGCAAGAAGATGCGGCTGGCCGTGATGGGCGGCCTGGTGGTCGCCTGGGCGATCCCGGTGATCGCCGCGACCACCGTGTTCCAGTGGCTGTTCCAGTCCCAGCTCGGCGTCGTGAACTGGGTCCTGGTGGCGCTCGGCTTCGAGCAGTTCGACGGCTACGCCTGGTTCGCCAACGGCACCTCGACGTTCGCGATCATCGTCGTACTGATCGTCTGGCAGTCGGTGCCGTTCGCCGCGCTCACGCTGTACGCCGCGATGACGACCGTGCCGAAGGAGCTGCACGAGTCGGCGCAGATCGACGGCGCCGGCGGGGTGAAGACGTTCACGCTGATCACCTTCCCGATCCTGCGGCCGATGTTCGGGCTGATCTTCTGCCTGGAGGTGATCTGGGTGTTCAAGTGCTTCGTGCAGATCTGGGCGATCAGCCAGGGCGGCCCGGGCAACGCGACGCTGACCCTGCCGGTCTACGCCTACCAGGTAGCCCAGTCGCTGAATCGCTACGACCTGGGCGCCGCGATCTCGATGGTCACCGTGCTGATCCTCGCGTTCGCGCTGCTGGCCTACTTCCGGCAGATGTTCAAGGAGGAGGGTGAGCTGTGAGGACGTCGCTCGGGCGGAAGCTCTCGCTCAACACGCTGGCCCTGATCGTGCTCGCCTTCTCGGTGTTCCCGGTCTACTGGATGGTGCTGACGGCGTTCAAGCCGACCAAGGACATCCAGGCCGAGACACCGTCGTTCTTCCCCACCAACGTGACGTTCACGCACTTTGGTACGGCGGTGAACGCCGACGGCTTCTGGCTGTTCTGGCGCAACAGCGCGCTGGTCGCCGTGACGGCGGTGCTGCTGTCGCTCGTGGTCGCCTGCCTGGCGGCGTACGCGGTGGCGCGGATGAAGTGGCGCGGCCGGCAGGCGTTCATCCTGATGGTGTTCATCGCCCAGATGACGCCGTGGGAGGCACTGCTGATCCCGATGTACGTGATCGCCCGCGACACCGACATGCTCGACAAGCTGACCATGCTGACGCTGATCTACTTCATGGTCACGCTGCCGTTCACGATCGTGACGCTGCGCGGGTTCCTCAAGGCGATCCCGGTCGAGCTCGAGGAAGCCGCGCAGGTCGACGGCTGCAACCAGTTCCAGGCGTTCCGGCGGATCGTCTTCCCGCTGCTCGCGCCGGGCCTGCTGTCGACGTCGCTGTTCGGTTTCATCACCGCGTGGAACGAGTTCGCGTTCGCGAACCTGCTGATCATCAAGAACCAGGACCAGCGCACGCTGCCGGTCTGGCTCTCGTCGTTCAGCAACACCTTCGGCACCGACTGGGGCGCCACGATGGCCGCGGCGACCCTGTTCATGCTGCCGGTGCTGCTGATCTTCCTGGTCCTGCAGGGCCGGGTCACCGCGGGCGTGGCGGCGGGGGCGGTCAAGGGCTGACGCCCAGAACGACCTGGTCGGTGGTGAGCAGCCAACCGTTACGAACCCTCCAGTGGTCGGGCACGGTGTCGTGGAGTTCGTTGCTCGGTCAACGCCGATCGCCGGTCCTCCCGGCGTCGGTGGTTGGCCAGCGTGCGCCGCGCGACGGCATACAGCCAAGGCAGCGCGTTGGGACCGGCCGGTACGTCGTCCAGGCGCCGCCACGCCACCAAAAACGTCTCAGCGACCAGGTCGTCGACGTCGTCGCGGTTCGTCACCCGCCTGAGGTGGTACGCGACCAGATGGTCGTAGCAGGCGGAGAACAGCTCCTCGAACCGCGCCAGCCGCTCGTCCCCCGGCGGGTCGTGTCCGTGCTCAGGTGAGTAGGTCATGCCCCTTATGTCGGCGAGGGCCTCACGATTTCACGCGATCAGTCCGGGAAGGTCAGTTTCGTCGTGATCCGGTAGCGGTCGCCGCGGTAGACGGACCGGGTGTACTCGACCACGGTGCGATCCGCCGTTCGTGTCGTGCGCTCGATCAGCAGGGCCGGCGAGTGCAGCGGTACGTCGAGCTGGGCGGACTCCTGGTGGTCGGTGACGGTCGGTTCGGTGACCTGGACGGCGTCCTTCGGGGCCACGCCGTAGCGGTCGCGGAGCAAGGCGTAGAACGAGCCGGTCTCTAAGTCGCGGCCGGTGATGCCGGGCACCAGGGCGGCGGGGAGGTGGATCCGCTCGATGCACATCGGCAGGCCGTCGACGAGGCGGAGGCGGACGACGGAGATCAGCTCGGCGCCGGGGGACACCTCGAGCCGCCGGCCCATCCGCGCGCCGGCCGGTTCGACCGCGAAGGAGATCAGGCGGCTCTGCCAGGGGCTGCCTTCGGCGGGTGGCAAGGCGAAGTCGCCGGTCTCGGTCGGCTCGAGTTCCTGGTGGATCTTCCGGGCGCTGACGAACGTGCCGCGACCGTGCTCGCGCACCACCACGCCCTCCCGGGCGAGATCGTCCAGCGCCGCCCGCAGCGTCGGCCGGGAGACGCCCAGTGACTCGCTCAGGCTGCGCTCCGACGGCAGCACCTGACCCGGCCCGCTGGTCTCGATCAGGGCCAGCAACTGGTCGCGTGCTTCGGTCCGGCGCATGCTCGAAGCTTACCAATGGTCTGACCAGTGAGAGCGATTCCACGGTTTGGCCAAGGTCTTGACTTAACCACTGGAACGCGTCAGATTGCCAGGAGTGACCCAGTGGTCACACCCTCTCCGCCCCGAGAAAGGTGTTCACCATGGCTCGATCCCGCCTCTTCCGAACCACTGCGGCCGTCGCCGTCCTGGCGTGTGCCGCCGCGACTGCCGGCGTACCGGCGTCTGCTCGACCGGCGCCCGAGAAGAAGATCGCCGCGTGCGGGGCGTTCTTCGACGACTTCAACTACAGCTCCCGCACCGATCCGGCGTTCACCGCGCACGACTGGAGCATCCGTACGTCGGCCGGCGGGCCAGGCGTCGGTGGTGCGACCTGGTCGGCGAGCAACATCAGCTTCCCGGTCGTCGACGGCCAGAAGTCGCTCCAGCTCCGGGCGACCACCAACGGCACCGCCGCCGGTACGACGCACGCCCAGGTGCAGCAGAACCGGCAGCGGTTCTTCGAGGGCACCTACGCGACCCGCTTCAAGTTCAGCGACACCCCGGTCAGCGGCAACGACGGCGACACGGTGAACCAGACCTTTTACACGATCTCGCCGCTGCGCTACGACTGGGACCCGATCTACAGCGAGCTCGACATCTCCGAGTACCTGCCGAACGGCGGCTGGGGTGAGACCTCGGCGACCAACTTCTTCACCAGCTGGAACACCTACCAGGCCGACCCGTTCGACGGCTGGCGGGCGACCACCGCCCGGCGCCAGAGCCACGCCGGCTGGCACACCCTGGTCGCGACGGTGGCCAACGGGCATGTGAAGTACTACGTCGACGGCGCGCTGGTCGCCGATCACACCACCGACAGCGCGGGCCGCACGGTCTACCCGCGGCAGGCGATGACGCTGAACTACAACCAGTGGTTCATCGACCTGACCGGCCACTCCGGCGGCACCAGCGTCTGGGCCCAGTCGGCCGACTGGGTGTACTACGCGAAGAACGAGGTGCTGAGCCCCTCGGCGGCGGCCGCGCGGGTGGCGTCGTACCGGTCGGCGGGCACGGCGCACGCCGACACGATCAGCTGCTGAAACAGTTAATGGTCAGTACGGTGAGACGGCCTCCGCGAACCCATGGACTTTCCGTTCCGGACTGAGTACGGTCCGTTACGGCGTCCGCACCACGTCAAACCACCGAGGAGGGGACGGATTCCTTCCTCCCACCGGTCGGTGAGGTGCTGCCCGCCAGTAGCGCCTCACTGGTGGCTGGGCAAGCAGACCCCGGTAGCAGCCGGGGTTTGATGGGGGCCCGGACACCTAGGTGGGGCGGAGCAGCGCGGTCGTCCGACCATCGCGCTGTCCCGCCCCACCGACTCAACTCCGCCGTTGCGAAAACTTCTCCCCGTTCCGCCCCCAACGCTCCGGATCCGCTGGTCGTCTAGCTTGGCGACAGGGAAATCCGAAGGACGGTGCCGGTGGCTGACTGGAAGAGCACGTTCGACGAACTGGTCGCGGTCCGCGGCCCGGCGTTGCGCGGCTACGCCTATCTGCTCACCGGGGACGCGGCGAGTGCCGCCGACCTGGTCCAGGAGGCGTTGCTGCGGGTGTTCGGCCGGCTGCGCGTCGGCCGCGACATCGAGCAGCTCGAGGGTTATCTGCGCCGCGCGATCCTGAACCTGTACGTCGACGACCGGCGGCGGGCGAAGCGGTGGCGCGAGACCAGGCACCTGCTGGTCGAGCCCGATCCGCAAGGCGAGGACCTGGCCACCACGTACGCGGTCCGCCAGGCACTGTCCGACCTGTCACCCAAGCAGCGCGCCTGTGTGGTGCTGCGGTACTACGAGGACCTCACGGTCCCGGAGATCGCGGACCAGCTCGGGTGCGCCGAGGGCACGGTGAAACGCCATCTAGCCGATGCGAGATCCAGGTTGGCCGCGCAGCTCGGCGTGACAGAGGAGAGTGTGCAATGACGTCGAAGGACCTGAAGGATCTTCTCGGCGCGGTGGCGGACGAGGGCCGCGAGACCGTCGACCTGGACGAGCAGCGGGTGGCCGGCCGGATCAAGGGCCGGCGCCGGCGCAACGCCGTGGTGATGGGCGCCGCGAGCCTGGGCACGGCCGCGGTGATCGCGCTCGCGGCGGTGGCCGTCGTACCGAATCTCGGCGGTGAAGACACGCCGGTGGCGGGCGCTCGCCAGGCGGCCGGGCTGACGATCGGTGCCTGTGGTGGTGCGGTCAGCGGTGAGCCCCGGGCCGACGCGCCGCTCGAGCTGAGCGCCGCGACCACGATCAAGCCGATCAGCGGGACGACCGACTTCGCCGCCGTCGACGTGGTGGTGATCAACAAGACCGAGCAGATCATGGAGCTGACCACCGGCAAGAGCGCGGCGGTCACGGTGGCCCAGCAGGGCAAGGTGGTATCCACTCCGGCGCCGGTCCGCGACGTGGCGGTCCCGATGACGCTGCTGCCGGGCGAGCGGGCGGTCGTCACCTCGACGATCAGCCTGCGCCGCTGCGGTGAAGCAGCGACGCAGGCCGGGGACAAGCTCGCGCCGGGTAGCTACCAGCTCTACGCGACGCAGGTGTTCAGCCCGGCCGACGGTGGCCAGCGGATCGAGGCCCAGGGCGGACCCTGGACGGTCGAGCTGAAGTGATCACTTGATCGCGATGTTCGCCTTGAACACCGACCGGATGGTGGTCCACCGCTCGGCGTACTGATCGTCACCCGCGTGGGCGATGTGCATGCCACGGATCTGCACGGTGCCCCGGACGTACTGGAACAGCGGTGCGCCGGAGTCACCGCCCTGGCCGTCCGGACCGCGGTACGCGATCAGTTCGACCGTGCAGCCCGCGTCGTCGCAGAACTGGGCGTGCAGGCTGGTGACGACCTGCGAGCACTTCTCGTACGTCGTCTGGCCGCTGCGGCAGTAGGCGGCTCCGACCGCGGGGTCGGAGGCGCCGCTGACCAGGATCGTCGACCCGGTCGCGCCGCCGCGGTAGATGACCGACCCGTAGGTCCCGCCGCCGACCGCCTCGAAGTCGTAGTACGGGAAGCTCGGCCGATTCCGGACGGTGCCCCACAGTTGCTCGCCACCGGTCGAGAAGACCCGCTGGCCGAGCGAGAAGCAGTGCCCGGCGGTGACCATGTAGCGGGCCGTCGAGGTGATGGTGAAACCGCTGGTGCAGACCGACGAGCCGTTGGTGATCGACGCGCCACCGCGGTGCGGCGCCGGGTCGCTCTGCCGCGAGTCGCGGCTGACATCGCCGTACTTGGTCTGCAGCACCGGCCCGTACTTGGCCAGCAGCGGCTGCATCGTCGCGGCCGGCGCGTTGGTCGTCACCGACATCGCGTCGCGCTGCGCGTCGTAGTAGAAGGCGTAGCTGTACTTCTTCGCCTCGGCCTTCCACTGCCGGCGCTCCAGCACCGAACGGATCGAGGCCAGCTCGGCCTTGGTGGTGCGGCTCGGCTGCACTCCGGTCTCGGCCCCGGCGATCTTCACCGACCGCGCCGCCTGGGCCTTGGCCGTACGGGGCATCCGGACGACGTACTTGCCGGTGCCCTGGTCGTAGTAGACGCCCAGACCGCCGGCCTTCGTGGCGTAGTCGTCGATCTGGCTGAATTGTTTCTCCTGCGCCGTCTGCGGCCCGTCCGGGGCCGTGGCGGCTGCCTGTTCCTTCTGTGCGCGGGCGGCCGCCAGCGCGGGGTCCTCCGCCGCGGGTGCCGTGGCGTCGGCCACGTCGAGTGGCTGGGCCACCGACGGCTGACCGGTGAGCGCGAGCCCACCGGCACCGACCGACACCGCGGCGATCGCCATCGACAGCGATCTCCTCGTCAAACGCATATCGCTCCTGTTCCCCAGACCTGATCGGGCAAGGTGCTCAACCTGCAGTCTGCCGAACTCCGGGGGCGCTCGCCGCTCGAAGGCAACTTCCTGCAATGTCGCGGTCACCCTACGGCTCGGAAGACTTCGCCCGCAGAGACGTTCACCGACCGGTACGACAGGGCAGACTGAGCTGCGACGCCGTTCCACACCGCCCCGTGGGAGACCCGCCGTGACAGCTCTTCGTTCCGCCCGCCCCGTTCTGCTGATCGGCGTACTGCTCGCGCTGCTCGGCTTCGGTATGACGCCGGCACCGGCCGCGACTAGTGCGACCCTGACCGTCGCAGCGGCCCTGCAGCAGCAGAACGGCTCCACCGGCACCGTCGAGGGCTATGTCGTCGGCCAGCCGACCGCCACGAACACCGTCGTACGGAGCAACTTCCCGAACGACTACGCCCTGGCGCTGGCGGACTCCGCCGGTCAGACCAGTACGGCGAGCATGCTGTACGTCCAGATCCCGAGCGGCTTCCGCGCGGCGTACGGGCTGCGGACGAACCCCGGGCTGGTCGGGCAGAAGATCACGGTGACCGGCACGTTGTCGGCGTACTTCTCGCACCCCGGGCTGACCGGGGCGACGGCGTTCAGCGGCGGTGGTGGCGCGGATCCGGGTGATCCCGGTGATCCGGCCGACTACTACGCGAACGCGATCGGCAAGACCGGACCCGCGCTGAAGTCGGCGCTGCACACGATCATCTCGAACCAGACCAAGCTCAGCTACGACCAGGTCTGGACCGCGCTGAAGGACACCGACCAGGACCCGGCCAACCCGAACAACGTGATCCTGCTCTACTCCGGCCGCTCGCAGAGCAAGACCAGCAACGGCGGTGACCCGAACGACTGGAACCGCGAGCACGTCTGGGCCAAGTCGCACGGCGACTTCGGCACCGCGACCGGTCCGGGGACCGACGTGCACCACCTGCGCCCGGAGGACGTGTCGGTCAACGGCATCCGCGGCAACCTGGACTTCGACAACGGCGGCGGCACGGTCGCGGAGTGCCCCGGCTGCGCGGTCGACGGTGACTCGTTCTCGCCGCGGGCGGCGGTCCGCGGCGACGTCGCGCGGATGATCTTCTACATGGCGGTCCGGTACGACGGCGGCGACGGCTTCGCGGACCTCGAGCCGAACAACGTGGTGAACAACGGCTCCGCGCCGTACATCGGGAAGCTGTCGGTGCTGAAGGCGTGGAGCCAGGCCGACCCGCCGGACGCGTTCGAGAAGCGCCGCAACCAGGTGATCTTCGACAAGTGGCAGCACAACCGCAACCCGTTCGTCGACCACCCCGAGTGGGTCGCCTCGATCTGGCCTTAGGTTGAAGGCATGACTGAATCCCTTCCTCGCTTCCATCTGGCCATGCCGGTCGACGACCTGGCCGCGGCAGCCGAGTTCTACGGCTCCGTCATCGGCTGCGAGCGCGGCCGCTCCTCCGACACCTGGATCGACTGGAACCTGCACGGCCACCAGTTCGTCACCCATCTGGCGCCCGGCCGCTCGCAGGGCATCCACAACCCGGTCGACGGCCACGACGTCCCGGTGCCGCACTTCGGGCTGATCCTGTCCGTTCCCGGCTTCCACGCGCTGGCCGACCGGTTCAAGGCGGCGGGCAAGACCTTCGTGATCGACCCGTACCTGCGCTTCGAGGGTCAGCCCGGTGAGCAGTGGACGATGTTCCTGCTCGACCCGGCCGGCAACGCCCTGGAGTTCAAGGCGTTCGCGGACGAGGCGCAGATCTTCGCCACCTGAGCGGCTACCGGTTCACCGTGAAGGTGGTCTGACCGACCTGGCGGGTCGCCGTCTGCGGGCCCTGGGCGTGTCGGCCACGGGCCGGCGGGGTGATCGACGGCGCCGCCGAACCGGGCAGGGCGACGCCGGCGTGCGCGGCCGACTGGCCGACGCGGATCTCCACCCAGTCGCGCATCCCGGGGTCCGCGATGCTGATCCGGTCACCGCTCGGGTTCTCTCGGACCAGCCCACGGGCGACCAGCATCTGCCGCGCGGTGTCGACCTCCTGCCAGTTCCCCGGGCCGGCCGCCTGGGTCTCGGCGGGCATCGACAGACCGCGCGCGCCGCGACTCGCGGTTTTCGCCAGCAGTTCCTTCTCCGCGGCCGAGCAGGAGTTCCACTCGGCCTGGTAGACCACTCGCGACGCCGCGTTGACCTGCGCGATCGCCGCCTTGGAGACGTCCGCGGTGAGCCCGTCCGGACGGTTCCCGATCAGCGCGACCGCCCGCTCGGACAGGTCACGCAGCCGTCCGGGATGACCGCCCGCCGCGTGCAGCAACTCGTCGATCGCCTCCGGCTGGTGCGCGATCCCGGCCTGCCGCAACGGCTCGGTCAAGGTCGGCCGCAGCTCGTCGCCCGAGAGCGGGCCGCACTCGCGGACGTCGTACCGGCTGGTGACGCCGGTGGCGACTCCGGAGTATCCGGCCGACGCGGTCATCAGTCGCGTCATCGCCATCTCGCTGCCCGCGGCGATCAAGTAGACCGGCTGACCGCTGCGTTCGAGGTGCGCCGACAACTCGGTCAGCGCGGCCAGGTCGCGCTCCGAGGCGACGTCGAGATTGTCGACCATCAGCATCACCGGATGCCGCTTCTTCGCGGCCAGGTCGCCGAGCTCGGTCGCCAGCTGGTCGAGCGTCGAACCGACCCCGTCTCGCCCCGGCGCGTCCCACTGTTTCTTCGCGACCAGCTGCACCGGCGCGACGCCGACCCGCACCTCCGCGCCGTTCTGCTGGCTGCGGGCCCGCTGCGTCAGATCCTTGATCGTCTTCTTCAGCTTCCGCAGCCCGAGGAACCCGTACTGCTTGCGCAGCCCGCCGAGCTCACGAGTGGCCGCCCGGACGAACCGGTTCTCCAGCGGCTCCCGCGGCGAGGCGTCGACCCGCAGACACGGCCATCCCTGCTGCCGTGCGAGCTCCTGGGCCTTGCCGAGCTCGAAGCTCTTGCCCATCCCCGGCGCGCCGGTGAACAGCACGGTGTTGCGCTCCGGCGGCCGCAGGTCCAGCGAGATCGGCCGGGCGGCCGCGTCGATCCGGGTGACCGGCCTGGCGGGCCGCTGCGGCGTACCGAAGATCGGGTCCATACCGGCAGGGTCGTTGCCACAAGCGTGCCACCGGCAACGATCAGGTGAACAGTGAGCCGATCCCCGGTGCAGCCGCGGGTGGTTGCCGGGTCGGCTATGGTGAGTTAGGTATACCTAACTCCGCCCGAGAGGAACCGTGGTCGCGTGAGCACCCCCGCCCCCCGAAGCCGCCGAGCCAAGCTCGGCGTCGTCCGCCGGACCGAGCGGATCACGCCGCACATGATCCGGGTCGTGCTGAGCTGTGACGAGTTCACCGGCAACGGCAAGACCGACATGTACGTGAAGCTGCTCTTCCCCCAACCCGGCGTCGAGTATCCGGACCCGCTGGACATGGGCCTGGTCCGGGAGCAGTTCCCGACCGATCAGTGGCCGACGATGCGGACCTACACCGTGCGCGCCTGGGACGAGGCGGCCCGCGAGCTGACCATCGACTTCGTCCACCACGGTGACGAGGGGACCGCCGGGCCGTGGGCGGCGAAGGCGCAGCCGGGCGACCAGCTGTGGTTCAACGGGCCGGGCGGCGCGTACGCGCCGGACGAGTCGGCCGGCTGGCACCTGCTGGTCGGTGACGAGAGCGCGTTGCCGGCGATCGGCGCCGCGGTCGAGGCGCTGCCGGCCGGTGCGAAGGCGAAGGTCTTCGTCGAGGTGGAGGACGAGTCGGAGGAGCAGAAGTTCAGCGGCTCGGGCGACGTCGACGTGGTCTGGTTCCACCGCGCGGGCTCGACCGGCGCTCGCGGTGACCAGTTGGTCGAGGCGGTCTCGACGCTCGACTTCCCGTCGGACGACGTACACGCCTTCGTGCACGGCGAGGCCGGGTTCGTCCTGCAGTTGCGGCGCTACCTGTTCACCGAGCGCGGGCTGCCGCGCGACCGGGTGTCGCTGTCCGGGTACTGGCGCCTCGGCAAGAACGAGGACGGCTGGCAGGCCGAGAAGGCCGAGACCGCCCGCAAGGAACGCGCGGCCGCCGGCGACTGAGTGGATCGGCCAGGCACGCTGCGTGATCTCCGCTACTCGACGCAACCGGTCCGGCCTCGGCGCCGTCTGAGCCGGTGACGACGCCGAGGTGAAGAGGAGCCTCCGATGCTCACCGAGAACCCGCTCGACCTGAACCAGACCGCTTACCTGTGCGGCGGTCGTCGCCGCGCGGCCCTCGTCGCCGTCCTCGCGCTCTGCCACGACCGCGTGATCGGTGTGACGGGCCGCCAGGTGACCAGCCGCGGCGCCGATGGGAGCAACCAGCTCGAGCGCGATGTACTCAGCGTGATTCCCCCGGCCGGTCTGCAGCTCGACGAGCTGCTGGCCCGGGTCGCCGTCCTGCCCGCGATGAGCGAGCTCAGGGCGTCGCTGGTCGAGCGAGGGCTGATCAGCCGCTGGATTCCCTGGCTGCTGACCAGCCGTGGTCGCCAGGTCCGGCGCTCACTGCGGGAGCACGCGACCGGCACCTTCCGGGTCGCGGCCGTCGGGCCGCGCGCGATCGTGGCGCCGGAGTTGCGCAGGTTGTTCAGCGGCCGGGACCAGGCGACCGGCGTACGGCGTACCGCGGTCAGTCCGCCGGTCTGATCGGCGCGGATCGAACAAAGTCCCGGGCGGCGCGCGTCGTACGGGCATGAGTGCAGCGGTGGATCCAGCCTTGTTCGACAGGTTCGCGACGGACTACGACCGGTTCGTCAGCCTCCAGCCCGGCAAGGGCGTGACCTGGTTGCGGGGGCTCGGGCTGCAGGGCGAACGGGCGATCGACGTCGGGTGCGGCTCGGGGCACGCGGCCGAAGTGCTCGCGGACGACTTCCAGCAGGTGCTCGGCGTCGACCTGAGCGCGCCGATGATCGAGATCGCCCGCGCGCGCCGGGCCCGGCCGAACGTCGAGTACCGGGTCGGGGACGTGTTCGAGATCGGGGACGACGGGTTCGACCTGGTCTACAGCCACACGATGATGCACCACCTGCCCGACTACCGGGCCGGACTGGAGCAGTTGAAGTCGCTGGTCCGGCCGGGCGGCACGGTCGCCGTGATCGACAACGTCTCCGACCGCTACCCGACGCCGCCGCGCTGGGTCTACACCGTCGGCGCGAAGCTCGGGTTCCCGTCGTCGGTCCGGCGGCTGGGGTGGCGGGACGCGTGGTTCGAGCTGCGGTTCTGGCACAGCAAGCCGTGGCTGGAGCACCTGCTCAGCGACGTCTACCTGAGCCGGGCGGCGTTCCGCGAGCTGTACGACAGCGTCTTTCCGGGTGCGCGGTACGACGATCTCGGCTTCGCGCTGGCGATGAGCTGGACCGATCAGCGCGCTGGATGAAACAGGGCCGATCCGGTGTTCTGGTGGTTGAGAGGAGCAACAACCCATGAAGATCGGCATCATCGGAACTGGCAACATCGGCGGCACGCTGACCCGGCGGCTGACCGCCCTCGGTCACGACGTGAAGGTGGCCAACTCGCGCGGACCGGAGTCGCTGCGGGACCTGGAGCAGGAGACCGGCGCGACCGCCGTCAAGGTCGAGGACGCGGTTCAGGACGCGGAGATCGTGGTCGTGACGATTCCGGAGAAGGCCGTCCCGCAGCTGCCCGCGAACCTGTTCGCAGACGCGGCGGACGACGTCGTGGTGGTGGACACCGGCAACTACTACCCCCAGCGCGACGGCCGCATCGCCGCCATCGAGGACGACGGTCTGACCGAGAGCGCCTGGGTCGCCCAGCAGCTCGGCCGTCCGGTCGTGAAGGCGTTCAACAACATCCAGGCCCAGCACCTGCTCGGCAACGGCCGGCCCGCCGGCGCCCCTGGCCGCATCGCTCTGCCGGTCGCCGGCGACGACCCGGCCGCGAAGGCCAAGGTCCTGCAGCTCGTCGACGACCTCGGGTTCGACCCGGTCGACGCCGGCCCGCTCGCCGAGTCGTGGCGTCAGCAGCCGGGCTCGCCCGTCTACGGCACCGACCTCCCGGCCGAGTCGGCCCGCGAAGCCCTGGCCGCCGCGTCGCCCGAACGCCCGGCCGAACTCCGCGGCTGACCTTCCCGAGCCCCCATCGCTGTCGGCGGTGGGGGCTCGCTGGCCAGGGTCAGGCCGAGGCGCCGTCGACCCGGTGCTGGAGCAGCTGGGTGATGGTGGCGGCGAGGTTGGTGGGCAGCACCCAGTCGTCGCCGCCGGCCTGGAGGATGACGGCCGGGCCGGCGGTGTGCACCGCGGTGACCGGGATCGGGAAGCGGAGACGCTCCGAGCCGGTCAGTGAGACCTCGTGGACGCCGGTCACCTTGGTGAACGGGTAGGTGCGGCGCAGGTCCTCGGGGTTCGCGCCGCGCAGCTTGCGCGGGATGGTGTGGATGCTCACCGACTCGCTGCCCAGGACGAGCGTCGTACCCCACAGGCCTCGCAGGCGAAAGGCCAGCTCGTACGGCGTACCGGCGAGCTCGGGGTCGACCGGGACCAGGAGGGTGCGTTCGGCGTACGCGGCCAGAGCGACGCCGACGCCCGCGCCGATCCACCACGACACGAGCACGGCCAGCAGGACGAACAGCAGCTCGAAGTTGTCCGGGACGAGCGTCAGGTAGACACCCGCGACCGCGCCGAAGAGGGCGCCGGTCATCCGCCAGCGCTGCGGGCGGAAGCGTTGCCGGGTGAACAGCAACGCCCCGAGCACCAGCAGCAAGCCCGGCAGCACTGCTCCGGTCCAGGACGCGGTCCACAGGCTGACGGCCAGCGTCAGCGCCGGGATGCCGAGGTAGATCAGCCCCACGACCAGTTGGACCTTGCGATGCCGTCGTGCCAGTTCGCCGCTCACGGGAAAACCCAAGCACACAAACCCCCGGCGACCTACTGTGCTGGCTGATGGCCGACTTCGTGATCCCCCAGACGCTGCACCAGACCTACGCGGACGACGAAGAGGCGCTGCGCTGGCTGCGGACTCTCCCCGAGACCGCGGCCGGCTTCCTGGACCGCTGGCAGCTCACTGTCGACGGGCCCCCGATGCACGGCGCCGCGTCTCTGGTCCTCCCGGTTCGCCGGGCCGACGGCGTCGCCGCGATCCTCAAGCTCCAGCCGCGCAACGACGAGAACGCCGCCGAGGCCCTCGGCCTGCGGACCTGGAACGACGCCGACGTGGTCCGCGTGCTCGACGACCACGAGCCCGACGCCGCGATCCTGCTCGAACGGCTCTGCCCGCGCACGCTCAGCGACGTCCCGGACGACGTCGAGGCCACCCGCATCCTCGCCGAACTGCTCAGCCGCCTCGCCGTCGTCGAAGCGCCGCCGAAGCTCCGGACCCTCGCCGACATCGGCGCCGACATGATCAACGACGCTCCGGCACTGATCCCGCGGCTGGCAGATCCCCACGAACAGTCCCTCGTACGCCGCTGCGTCGCGCGCCTCACCGACTTGCTGCCCGAGCCAGGCGACCGCCTGCTGCACTGGGACCTGCACTACGACAACGTGCTCGCCGCCGACCGCGCGCCCTGGCTGGTGATCGACCCGAAGCCGCTCGCCGGCGACCCCTGCTTCGAACTCTTTCCCGCGCTCAACAACCGCTGGGACGACCTCGTCGCCACCGGCGACCTGCCCCAGGCGATCCGCCGCCGTTTCGCGCTGCTGACCGACGCGCTGGCCCTCGACCGGGACCGGGCGGTCGGCTGGACCCTCGCCCGGATCCTGCAGAACGTGCTCTGGGACCTCGCGGACGGCGAGCACCGGATCGAGCCGGTCCAGGTCGCGATCGCGGAGGCCTTGTCCGATGCGCGCCGTTGATTACATGATTACGCCATGACGACCCCGACCGTGTACGAGTGGGCCGGCGGCGCCGAGGCGTTGCGGCGGCTGACCGAGGTGTTCTACGACCGGGTGCTCGAGGACGAGCTGCTCGCGCCGGTCTTCGCGCACATGAGTCCGCAGCACCGTGAGCACGTCGCGCTCTGGCTCGGTGAGGTCTTCGGCGGCCCGACCAAGTACACCGACGAGCTCGGCGGCTATCCCGCGATGCTCGCTCACCATCTCAACCTGGGCCTGACCGAGCAGCAGCGGGCGCGCTGGGCCGCGCTGATCGCCGCCAGCGCCGACGCGGCGGAGCTGCCCGACGACCCGGAGTTCCGCTCGGCCTTCGTCGCGTACGTCGAGTGGGGCACGCGGCTCGCTCTGGCCAACTCCCAGCCCGGGGCGACCCCTCCGCCGAAGGCTCCGGTCCCCCGCTGGGGCTGGGGCGAGGCGCCGCCGTACCAGCCGGGCTGACGTCGGCACCAGGCGTTGCAGGTTCCTGCAACGTATTTGCCGGTTCGGCGCCCTGCGCAGAGCGTTTCCCGCAGCGGACCCCGCCCTGAGGTCCCCCCGAGTGAGGAGAACGCCGATGAAGACCCGAATGCTCGCCCGCGCCGCCGCCGGTCTGGCCGCCACCGCCGCCCTGGTCACCGTCACCGCGACCAGCGCCAGCGCCGTCAACGTCAGTTGGCTGTGGGAGACCGGTACCGGCAACAACATCGGCGTCGGTTCCTACACCGACTCCGGCAACCTGATGAAGGTGGACGACCAGGAGGTCGACGACCGCTCGGTGCTGCTGTTCGTCCGCCGGCCCGGCGCCTCGACCGGGCAGGCGTGCTGGGACCACGGCGGCGCCAGCGGCGGCGGCGTGAGCTGCACGCTGGACGCGTACGCCGAGAACGTCACGTTGGAGGGCTTCCTCTGCAAGGGCGAGTGGGCGAGCAACCCGGACAACCGCCGGATCGTCAGCTGCAACTACGACCAGATCAAGCGCTTCACCAAGTAGCCGCGCTCCGGCCCGTCCGTCGCCCGCCGGCGACGGCCGGGCCGGTCGCAGTTTTGGTCAGGATCCGGTGAATGTTTGTCCGGTCAGACACCCGGACCGGCGCTGCGGACTCAGGCATTCGATAAAGTCGCGGTTCACGACGAACCCGGCCGCCGGGGATGCGAGGGTGAACCACTGTGACCGCTCAGCTCGAGTACCCCGACCCACAGGAGTCCGAGGCACTGCTGTCGGTCCAGGGCCTGTGGAAGGTGTTCGGCCCGAAGGCCGGCCGCGTGCCCCGCCGTCCGGAGCTCGCCGAGCTCAACCGGGCCACCCTCTACGACCGCACCGGCTGTACCGCGGCCGTGCGCGACCTCAGCTTCGACGTCGCGCCCGGTGAGGTGTTCGTCGTGATGGGCCTGTCCGGTTCCGGCAAGTCGACGCTGGTCCGCTGCCTGACCCGGCTGGTCGAGCCGACCGCGGGCCGGCTGATCTTCGAGGGCGAGGACCTGCGGGCGGCCGACGAGAAGCGGCTGCGCACGCTGCGCCGGAGCAAGTTCTCGATGGTCTTCCAGCACTTCGGCCTGCTGCCGCACCGCAAGGTCATCGACAACGTCTCGTACGGCCTGGAGGTCCGCGGCGAGAGCAAGCCCGACCGCAAGCGCCGGGCCCAGGAAGTCATCGATCTGGTCGGGCTGTCCGGCAACGAGAACATGTACCCGGAGCAACTGTCCGGCGGCATGCAGCAGCGGGTCGGCCTGGCCCGGGCCCTGGCCAACGACCCCGACGTGCTGCTGTTCGACGAGCCGTTCTCCGCGCTCGACCCGCTGATCCGCCGCGAGATGCAGACCGAGGTCGTCCGGCTGCACCACGAGGTCGGCAAGACGATGGTGTTCGTCACCCACGACCTGTCCGAGGCGCTCAAGCTCGGCGACCGGATCCTGCTGATGCGCGACGGCGCCGCCGTTCAGCTCGGCACCGGTGACGAGCTGGTCGGCGCTCCGGCCGACGACTATGTCCGCGAGTTCGTCCGGGACATCCCGCGGGCCGACGTCCTGACCCTGCGCTGGATCGTCCGGCCGCCGCGCGACGGCGAGCAGCTCGACGGTCCCGAGCTCGGTCCCGACGTACTGGTGCGCGAGGCGACGCGCCTGGTGCTGGAGTCCGACCGCCCGGTGAAGGTCGTCGCCGAAGGCCAGCTGCTCGGAGTGATCGGCGACGAGGAGATCCTGGCTGTCGTCGCCGACGCAGCCCCGTCCGGCGCAGCCGTCGGCCCGGGACCGTCGCGCCCCGGCGTGTCCGTCGTCGACCCGCGCACCTCCCGCCCCCGCGCGGACGCCTCCGGTTCCTCCTGAGATGGCCTCCATCACCGGCTCCCTGGAGCTCCACGTTCGCAAGCCGCCCAGAGTCGTGCTGGTCGGCGGGCTGCTCGTGGTCTGGCTCGCGCTCTGGTTCGTCCTGCGCGGCGTCCACACGCTGGCCCTCGGCGGGCAGGACACGACGCCGTTCCACCGCTGGCTGACCGAGCAGGCCGGCGTCGTCGGCAGCGGCAACGCGATCTCGGACGCGATCCGGGTCGTCGTCGACCAGCTCGTCGTCCTGCTCCAGAACGGGATCGCCCAGCCGTCGTACGGGCGGCCGGTGCCGGTGGTCGGCTGGCTCGGGGTGGTCGCGATCGCGGCGTTCCTGGCCTGGGCCTTCGGCAACTGGAAGGTCGCGCTGCTGACCGCCGCCGGGCTGACCTTCATCGGCATGCAGGGGTTGTGGCAGGAGAGCATGGACACGCTCTCGCTGACGATCGCGGCCGTCGTGCTGGCGCTGCTGGCCGGAATCCCGCTGGGGATCTGGGCCGGACTGTCGGACCGGTTCTTCAAGGTCGCGACGCTGGTGCTCGACCTGATGCAGACGCTGCCGACCTTCGTGTACCTCGCGCCGCTGACACTGTTCTTCGCGATCGGCCCGGCCGCGGCGACCATCGCGACGCTGATCTACGCCGCGCCGCCGGTGGTCCGGCTGACCGCGCACGCGATCCGCTCGGTGCCGGCCGAGAGCGTCGAAGCGGCCCGGTCGCTCGGCTCGACCCGCGGCCAGACGCTGGCCAAGGTGCTGCTGCCGATGTCGCGCAGCACGGTCGTGGTCGGCATCAACCAGACCATCATGGCCGCGCTGTCGATGGTCACCGTCGCCGCGCTGATCGACGCGCCCGGCCTCGGCCAGACCGTGCTCAAGGCACTGCAGACGCTCGACGTCGGGGTCGCGTTCAACGCCGGCCTCGCGATCGTCGTGCTGGCGATCGTGCTCGACCGCGTGACCACCGCCGCGGGCGACCGGCCGTGGCGGACCGCGAGCGTACGCCGCAAGGTGCTGCTCGGCGCGGGCGCGGCCGGGGTCCTGGTCGCGATCTGGTTCTCCCGGACCTACGTGTGGGCCGCGGAGTTCCCGACCGGCGTGAACCTCGGCTCCCCGATCGCCGTCGCCACCGCCGACGCGACGACCTGGGTCCAGGACGTCTTCGGCGGTTTCACGTACGGCGTCCGCGACGCGGTGACGCTCGGCGTGCTCAATCCGCTCGAGGCGCTGCTCACCGAGTCGCCCTGGTGGCTGGTGACCGCGGTCGTGGTCGCGCTGGCACTCGTGCTCGGCGGTTGGCGGGGCGCGCTGCCCGCCGCGGTCTGCCTGCTGCTCCTGGTCGGTACCGGGGTCTGGCACGACGCGATGGTCACGCTCGCCTCGACCCTGCTGGCCACCGTCGTGGTAGTTGCTGTCGGCATCGTTCTGGGCGTCTGGACCGGCCGCAACCACCGGGTCGACCAGTGGGTCCGGCCGGTGCTCGACGCGGGGCAGACGATGCCGCCGTTCGTGTACCTGGTGCCGTTCCTGGCGTTGTTCGGGACCAGCCGGTTCACCGCGATCGCGGCGGCGGTCGTGTTCGCCGTACCGGTGACCACGAAGATCGTGGCCGACGGCATCCGAGCGGTGCCGACGGCAACCGTCGAGGCGGCGAACTCGGTCGGCTCGAGCACCTGGCAGGTGATCAGCAAGGTCCAGCTGCCGGTGGCCCGCCGCGCGATCACGCTGGCGGTCAACCAGGGCCTGATCTACGTACTGTCGATGGTCGTCGTCGGCGGCCTGGTCGGCGCCGGCGCCCTGGGGTACGACGTGGCGGCCGGCTTCGCGCAGAGCGAGCTGTACGGCAAGGGCCTGGCGGCCGGGCTGGCGATCGTGCTGCTCGGGGTGATGCTCGACCGGATCACCCAGGCCACGGCCCAGCGGATGACGCGGCGTACGAGGAAGTTCCGAGGAACAGTCAGAGGAGACAACCTGTGGTGACGAAGAAGCTCCGGACCGCCGGAGTGCTGAGCGCGCTGGCGCTGGCCCTGACCGCCTGTGGCGGGGCGAAGGTCGGCGAGGCGGACCAGCCGGCCGCCGGCGGCAAGGAGTGCGGCACCTTCAACCTCGCCGTCAGCCCGTGGGTCGGCTACGAGGCGAACGCCGCGGTGGTGGCCTACGTCGCGACCAAGGACCTCGGCTGCACGGTGAACAAGAAGAACCTCAAGGAAGAGATCTCCTGGCAGGGCTTCGGCACCGGCGAGGTCGACGCGGTGCTGGAGAACTGGGGTCACGAGGACCTGAAGAAGAAGTACGTCGAGCAGCAGAAGGTCGCCGTCGTGGTCGGCCCGTCCGGCAACAAGGGTGTGATCGGCTGGTACCTGCCGCCGTGGCTGGCCGCGCAGCACCCGGAGCTCAAGGACTGGAAGAACCTGAACAAGTACGCGTCGCTGTTCAAGACCTCGGAGTCCGGCGGCAAGGGCCAGTTGCTCGACGGCGACCCGTCGTTCGTGACCAACGACGAGGCCCTGGTGAAGAACCTGAAGCTGAACTTCAAGGTGGTCTACGCCGGCAGCGAGACCGCGCTGATCCAGGCGTTCCGGGACGCGGAGAAGAACAAGAAGCCGGTGATCGGCTACTTCTACGAGCCGCAGTGGTTCTTCAACGAGCTCAAGCTGGTCAAGGTGGACCTGCCGAAGTACACCCCCGGCTGCGACGCCGACCCGGCGAAGGTGGCCTGCGACTACCCGGCCTACGAGCTGGACAAGATCGTGTCCAAGAAGTTCGCCGACTCCGGCAGCCCGGCGTACGAGCTGGTGAAGAACTTCAGCTGGACCAACGACGACCAGAACCAGGTCGCCAAGTACATCGCCGAGGACAAGCTGAGCCCGGACGCCGCCGCCCAGAAGTGGGTCGACGCCAACCGCGCGAAGGTCGACGCCTGGCTGGGCAAGTAACCCCGTCGACGGCCTCGGTGCGAAAGCTGAGGCCGTCGGCAACTATCACGACGCGTTCGGGCAACGCCGACGACACGCCGGAAATCGGACAAAACCGGGTAGCGTCGGTTCCATGATCATCGTGACAGCTGCACTGAAGGGCGGGGTCGGTAAGACAACCACGTCGGTGTACCTCGCCGCGCTGGCATCGTCGAACCGCCGGACCGCCACCCTCGTCGACGCCGATCCGCAAGGCAGTGCCGCGGACTGGATCGAGACGTCGGACGACGACCACCTGGCCCGGATCGAGATCGCCGAGGCGCCGACGGAGCGGTTGCTGACCAAGGCGCTGGACAAGGTGCCACCGGAGGGCATCGGCGTGGTGGACATGCCGCCCTCGCACGAACGCCTGCTCAACAAGGCGCTCGAGCGGGCCCGGATCGTGGTCATCCCGACCCGCGTCGGCGGCGTCGAGACGCCCCGCGTGAAGGCCGTGCTCGAGCTGGTGCCGGACGGCACGCCGGTCGGCCTGGTGATCTGCTCGGCCCGCACCTACACGCGCTCCTACCAGGAGACCATGCAGCAGTACGCCGAGGAGAACATCCCCGTCTGGGGCACGATCCCCGAGCGCGTCTCGATCACCGCCGGCCCGACCGGCCCACTGGCCGAGGACGGCCTGGAGTCCTACCGCAAGGTCTGGCGCAAAATCCTCGCCGCCGCCCGCAGTTGAGCGACGGGATTCGACCACCTCTGCGGCTCAGCGCTGCAGAGGTGGTTCGCCACGCACATAAGAACGAATGACCGTGGCCGCCGCACCGCGCGCCCAGTCGTCGAAGGTGTGCGAGCGCAGCATCAGCTGGCAGTCGCCCGCCGCACCGAAGGCGTGGGCGGCGAAGGCCTCCCGCATCCGCTGCTCGTACAGGTCGTAGTCAGCGACACCCTCACCCGCGATCACGACAAGCTCGGGCCCGACCAGGTTCACCATCGCGGCGAGCGCCGATCCGATCACCCCACCGGCCCGGTCGAACGCCTCCCGGGCGTGCTCGTCGCCCGCGTGCGCCAGCTCGATCGCGCCGGACAGATCCAGCTCCGGCTGCCCCGTCGTCTCCCGCGTCCACGTGAGGATCGCGTCCGACGACGCGACCGTCTCCACGCAGCCCCGCCGTCCGCACGTGCAGACCAGCTCACCAGGGGCCAACGGCAAGTGTCCGAGCTCGCCCGACACCCCGTGCGCGCCGGAGACCACCTCGCCGTTGATGTAGAGCCCGCACCCGACGCCCGACCCGATCGTCACCACCGCGAAGGAGTCGGCGTTCACCCCGACCCCGAACCAGTGCTCCGCGACGGTCAGCGCCCGGACGTCGTTCGTCACCACGACCGGCATTTCGAGCTGCTCGGTCAGCGTGGCCGCCAGCGGCACGTCCCGCCATCCCATGAACGGCGAATCGCGCACCACTCCGTGCGCCGCGTCGACGTCGCCGGACACCGCGACACCGATCCCGATCAACGGCCCGGCCAGGTTCGCCGGGTCGTCGACGATCTCCATCAGCTCGCGAATCAGGGCGACGAGTCGCTCGGTCACGGTCTCCGCCGAAGGATCCGGCAGCTCGTGGTGCCGGACGGCGCGGATCCCCGCGGTGAGGTCTGTGGTCACGCCGATCAGGTCGGTCGGGGTCACCTTCACCCCGATCACCGAGACGCTGTCAGCGACGACGGTGAGCGGACTGACCGGTCGCCCGATCCCGAGCTGGCTCTCGACGGGTTCGTCCGGGCCGGCGACCGGCTGGTCGGTGACGAACCCGGCCTCGATCAGCGGCGCGACCGCCTTCGTCACCGCCGCCTGGGACAGCCCGGTCCGGCGCGCGATCTCGACCCGCGGGATCGGGCCCTGGGTGAGGATCTTGGTCAGCACCTCGACTCCGGCCGGCGTCGCCAGCGGCAGCGGTCGGTGCGGGCGTGGAGACATGAGAGCAAACTACCGGCGTGAAGGGCGTTTCAGCGCGCCCGTCGCGTGGACGTGCGCAGGAATGCGCATTCAATCTAATCAGGCCGTAGCTTTGTCGACATTTGTCAGGATCGGCGCGGCCAGCGCCCAGCGAATCGTGCGCGTGAGCCCTTCCCCGGCTGCTCGGACCACCGTGGCTTCGGCCAGCGGCAGATAGGGCAGGCGCAACGGCCAGCGCGACCACCACGGCAGCAGACCGACCGCGGCGGCCGCCAGTACGCCGTACGCCGGTCGCGCGGCCAACGGCACCGGCGGGTGGATCAGCATGAAGCGCGCTGCCTGCCGCGCCTCGGTCGTGCCGCGCAGCTCGGGCCGGTACGCGTCGAGCATCTGCCGCAGCTCCAGCAACGTCGTCGGCGGGTCGACGACGCCCAGTGCGCGCGCCACGCGAGCGGTGTCCTCGACGTACCCGTCCTGCTCGGCCGAGTCGAGCGGCGCCACGCCGTACTGCTGGTGGGCGGCCAGGAAGCTGTCGATCTCGGCCAGGTGCACCCACTTGAGCAGATGCGGATCACCGGCCCGGTACGGCGTACCGTCCGGGCTGGTGCCGCGGACGCGCTCGTGCACCGCCTTCACCCTGGCGATCGCCGCCTCCGCGTCGGCCTCCGCACCGTACGTGGTGATGGCGAGGAAGAAGCTGGTCCGCTGCAGCCGGCCCCACGGGTCGCCGCGGTAGCCGGAGTGGGCCGAGACGGCGGCCATCGCCAGTGGGTGCAGCGACTGCAGCAGCAGCGCGCGCAGCCCGCCGGCGAACATCGACGCGTCGCCGTGCACCCGGCGGATCGGCCGGTCCGGCGCGAACCACCTAGGCCCGGGGGTGTTGTGGACCCGGTTCCGCTCGGCACGGGGATCCGGGCCGGCCACCTTCGTCATGATCATCCGGGCCAGGCCGTCCCTCACCGGATCGAGCAGTGCGGTCGACAGAGTGCTCGGCAGCGTGGCGGTCATAATCCCAGTTTCCCCACCACTCCAAGCCCGGGACCATCGTCACCGGCCGACGTCGACGAAGATCGGGTTGGTGTAGAGCCAGGTGTCCAGCCACGGGTCACCGTCGTTGACCGGATGCTGGATCGGCCCGGCTGGATCGATCGCCCGGCCCAGGTAGCCCGGACCGTTGCGCCGGCCGTCGCTGCCGCGCAGCCGGACGTAGTGGCTGCGCTCGGCTCGGCCCAGGGGGATGCGCAGCGTGTAGGTGCCCGACTTCCGGCGTACGTCGAGCTGCTCGACCACTCTGGTGTCGGGGGCCTTCCAGCTGTCGCGGTCACGCACCGGGCCGGTCACCACGCCACGGATGACGTCCAGGTGGGCCAGGCGCGGCAGCAGGCCGTGGAAGTTCGGTCGGGTCGCGCTGGTGACGGTGACGCGCAGCTCCAGGCGTTCGCCGCGCTGGGCCTTGAGTCGTCCGCCCAGCGTGACACCGCGCTGCTTGGAGCCGGCTGGCGCGAGCCGGACGTCCAGACCGTCGACCAGCTGGCCGTGGTCGACCCACACCCGGCCCGCCCGCAGCGCGGCCATCACGTCCACGTAGGAGTAGCGGGTGACGCCGACGTGGGTCCGGCTGAACTGGCCGGGCCAGAAGTCACTCCCGGCCTGCGGTACGCCGGTGTCGGTCGGCGAAGGCTTCCAGCCGAGCGAGTCGAACGTCTGCCCGGGCGGGAACTCCCCGTCCTTCCAGGTGTCCCAGATGGTCCGGTGGTTGTCACTGTTCGACGTGATCGAGAACAGCCGGCCCTCGGCGAGCAGGGAGTCCCAGAGCCCGCCGACGGTCGCGGTCGCCCAGTCGAAGCCGCCGTACGTGCGGTACGCGTCGGCCGGGTAGCCGGGGTGGCTGCCGGTGCCGGGCGCGTTCACGTACTCGCCGCGCTGCGCGTTGGTGGCGCCGCGGTAGGCGACCCAGGCCGGATCGGCGTCGCCCTGCGAACCGGGCGCGCCTTCCATGCCGACGCAGACACCGGTGTCCCGCCAGGCGCGCAGCTCGTGCGGCGCGTCGATGCCGAGCCGGAGCGGATGGTTGGCGAGCACCAGTACGTCGTCGACGTACCCGCGCTTCTTCTGCTCGGCCAGCCACAACAAGGCCTTGACCGCGTGCGCTTCGTTCGCCGCGGTGTCGGCCGAGCGGTTGGTGAGCTTGCCGTCGTACTCACGCTCGAAGGCCTGCAGCAGCGGTACGGCGTTGGCCCCCGGCGCGACCAGCACAGTGCCGTGCTCCGCCGCCGGGATGTACCACTCGAGCCCCTGGAAGATCAGCATCCGCGGGTTCTCCGCCCGCGCCTTCACCACCTCGGCCTGCTCGGCCACCGCGCCCTTCTCGGCGTGCCCGAAGTTGCTGTGCTCGGTGAACGCCATCCAGTCCAGCCCGAACTGCGCTCCCCGCTGCGCCAGCTGACTGAAGTCGTACTTCGCGTCGTGGCTGTACCGGCTGTGCACATGGTGGTCCCCCACCAGCCAGACCAGCTCGGGGTCACCCCCGTCCCCTGTCGCCGCAGCCTCGCCGACCCCGCCAACCCCCAGCAGCCCGACCCCACCCAACAGACCGGCTCCCCGCAGCAGCCCCCGCCGCGAAACCCCCTGCGGATCCAGCCGCTCCTCCGCTACCGACGGATCGGCCCACCCGGGCAATTCCTGCTGTACATCGGCCATGCCGCGAAACCCTCCTTGTGCTGACAAGCCACTGTTTAGGGTCGGTGTGACGCGAATGTGTGCACGAGATGAACGCTCTCGAGCGATCCGATCCGCGGACCTCGGAGGTGCGGCGTCAGCCGCTGCGGCGTTGCGGGAGTGCTGGGGCTCAGCTCTGGAGGTCCGCCGGCGGTTTGCCCGACCATTCGGGCTCGAGGATCGAGTAGAGCAGTGAATCGCGCCAGGCGCCGTTGGTGAAGACGTGGTGGCGGATGCGGCCTTCGTGGGTGAAGCCGAGGCGTTTGACGACGGCGACCGAGGCCAGGTTCTCCGGGCCGATCGCGGCGCTGACGCGGTGCAGGGCCAGGTCGGTGAAGGCGAAGCGGAGCATCGTACGGGCCGCGTCGGTGGCGAAGCCGCGACCCCAGTGGTCGAAACCGATCGCGTAGCCGAGGTGGGCGGCCTGGACCCCGGTCGGGCCCAGCCGCGCGAAGCCGATCATCCGGTCGTCGTCCAGGCGGGTGACGGCGAGCAGGTGGTCGGGGCGGTCCTCGCGGGCCGAGCGGTCGACGATCGACCTCACGGAACGGGCGGCGCTGTCCCTGGTGTAGCTGTCGAACGAGAGCCAGCTGGTGACCCGGTCGTCACCGGTGATGGCCAGGTAGTCGTCGAGATCGTCGAGACGGACCTCACGCAACCTGCAGCGCTCACCGATGAGCGGATCCATCAGCGCGGGAAGCTCTGGATGGGGGTCCGGGTGAACAGCTCGATCTCTTCCTGCAGCTCCCGGGCGTCGTCGGCGCGACCGGACTGCCGCAGCGCCTGGTGGACCCGGCGGGCCGAGTGCACCACGCCGTTGATCCGGCGCTCGGCCGGCAGGCCCAGGACCGGGGCGATCGCGTCGGCGGCGCCGTCCAGCTCACCGCTCGCGATCCGGGTGATCGCCATCGCGGCGTGGCTGCCGGCGGCGTCGCCGAAGGCCCACTCCGGGTGCGACTGGTCGGTGTAGGCGTCGACGGCCTGGTTGGAGTACCGCTCGGCGGTCTCCATCTCCCCGGGCAGCCAGGCGAGCGCGTCGGCGGCGTAGTACAGCTGGCGGTTGCGGCCGAAGGTGCACAGGCCGCCCATCTCGTCGAGCTCGTCGTTGCGGACCGAGTTCCACGCGTTCTCCGCGCGCTCCAGGGCGGCGCGGGTGGCGTCGGGGTTGCCGAGCGCGGCCCAGGCGCGGGCCTCGCTGACCGGGAGCCAGACGCTGGTGGTGCTGTTGGCCTGCTCGGCGTAGCCGGCGCCGAGCTGGGCGTACCGGACGGAGTCGTGCGGGTTGCCGGCCCAGTAGGAGACGAGGGACTGCAGGCCGCGGACCCAGGCGCGCAGGCCGTGGTGGTCGGCGTTGTCGGCGCACAGGAACGCCGTCCGGGCCTGGGTCAGCGCGGCGTGCGGGTTGCCCAGGTCGTGCGACGCCTTGGCGAGCAGGCCGCCGGTGACGCCACCGAGGAAGTACAGCTGCCGCAGGTGTTCCGGACGCTGCCGGCTCTCCAGCAACGCGAAGACCAGGTCCTGGGTCTCGACCAGCTGGCCGAGGATCTCCGGCAGCGGACGCTGCGGGTAGGCCTTCGCGACGTGTCGCACGTCGTCGTACACCTGTTCCATGGCCTCGCTCCCGAGACCGGTCTGGGCCGCGAGGGCGAACGCCCGCGCACGGCTGGCAGCCATGTCGAGTACCTCCATCTCATTCCCTGTCGTGATCCGTCCACTCGCGGCAGGTGCCGGCACCACCTGGGCAGCCTGCTCGGGGACGTACGGGGCGAGGAGTTCCTCGACCGGCTTGCCGAACATGCGTTGCAGGGTGCGCCGGGTCTGAGGAGTGGTCCCTGCGCGCTCGCCCGATGCGAGGCGCCGCAGGTGCCGCTCGGTGATGGTTCCACCCAGCTCGACGAACTCGGCGACGATCTCGGAGTAGGTCTGGTTCCGGCGCTGGATCAGGTGCGCCAGGACCGTTCTTGGCGCATACCTACCCGCCATCGTTCCTCCCGTTCACGTCAGTTCAGACGTTGTCTCGACTGATGCCCCACGACAAGGTGCAGTCACCCAGATGTCCGCGAGAGGTCCTGAAGAGGTCCGGCAAAGGTCCGCCTCAGGTCCTAGAGCGGTCACGCTCGGGTTGTGCACCATTACTGCCATGACAACCAGTAAGTCCAACTGGTTGCAAGGCCTGAGAGTTACGGGGTGAGCAAGTAGTGACAGTCGCGGAGATGACGTCGAGGCAGCACCGCCGCCGGGTGCGGGTCTGGTTCGGCGAGCACGTGATCGCGCAGTACGTCGCGGAAGCGCCGCTGGCAGCGCGGTACGAGCAGGCCATGAAGAGGCGGTTCGCCGGCCTTCGGGTCACCAACGACCTCCTCGGGCCGCAGGACGGTACGGACAGCTGATCCTGCTCGGGTCCTCCTCAGACCCGAGCGGCTGCGCCTGGAGTCTCCTCACGTCCAGGAGCAGTGCACGGAAAGGTCCGGGACACTCCTCAGTCCCCGGACACAACCCAGGTGCGGTCCGGAGCACTCCTCAGCTCCGGACCGCACCGCCCACCAGCCCGGCTGGGCAGGCGGTTGAATCCCTGTGTCGCCGCCGCCCAGCCGTTCCAACCACTCCTGACCGACACCTCGGGTCAGGAGCTGGGGCTGGGGTGTGTCTCGCAAGTCCCCGCCTACTGCGCGGCCCCCGGCACGGCACCTCGCCGGGCACCTGCTCGCTACGGCGGGGACTCGCGAGACACACCCCGGGTGTTCCCCGCGGAGATCGGGCGGATTTGTCAGAGATGACCTCCGGCGCGGGACACCGACGGCTCGTGAACCTCACCATGAGCCGTCCCCCGGATGGCCCGCTCCGCTGTGTGACCGCCGCGCCTGGGCGGTCACACAGCGGAGCTGTTTTGCGTCCGGACCTCGAAGAACCTGCAGGTCAGAGCGTTGCAGGTCCGCTTCTGGTCCGGTCGCCGCCGGTGCGGACCTTCGCCTGGTCCGCCTCTGTCAGTCGCGCCCGGCGAGCTGCTGGTAGACCGCGAACGGCGCGTCCGGCCGTACGCCGTCGACGCCTTCGACCAGCCCTTCGGCGGTGATCTCGCCGGCGTACGTCATGCCGAGGCGTTCCATCACCGCTCGGGACGCGCGATTGTGCCGCTCGGTGTAGGCCACGACCGCCCGGGCGCCCAGCGTCGCGAAGGCGAAGTCCAGGCCGGCCGCGCCGAGCTCCGTCGCGTAGCCCTGTCCGCGGGCTGATTCCAGCAGCGCCCAGCCCAGTTCGAGCCGGTCGACCGCCCACTCCGGCCCGACCAGGGCCGCGATCTGCTCGGTCACCGCCGAGTCAGCGCGCATGCGGGACAACCCACCGCGCCCGACAAGCGCTCCGCCGTTGGCGAGCGCTTCGCTCGCACGCCCGACAAACGGTCCGCCGCCCTCGACGAGCGTCCCGCCCCCGCCGTCGGCGACCGCCCCGCCGCCCCGGCCGTCCAGCTCCCCGCCGGCCCGCTCGTACGCCATCCACTTGCTCACCCCGTCGCGCTCCCACGCCTCCTGCATGGCGGTCGCGCGCCTCACCGCCTCCTCGGCCGAAAGCGTCTCGGCGTACCACTCGGCGACCGAGGGGTCCGCGTGCAAGCGCTCGAGGTCCGCCGCATGTCCGGTCAGCGCCGGTCCAGGTCCACGGACCGGCTCCAGTCGCAGCCGCTCCGTCATCCGGATCCGGACGGCGTGCGCCACGATGTCCCGCAACCGCCTGTCGCCGTCCGTGCGGCCGACCATCAGAAGCTCGACGTCGTCCGCCCCGACCCACGCGCTCGCGTCGTGCTTGCCCTCTTCCAGCCGCGGCGCGGACAGATCCCCGTCGACCGCGACCAGGAAGTCCAGCTCCCGGCGTACGCGGCCCTCGTACTCCCACTCCCAGTCGGCCACCGGCGCCAGCACCTCGCGCACGGTCCACCCGGTCTCCTCCTCGACCTCGCGCGCCAACGCCTCGACAGGCGTCTCGCCGGCTTCAAGGTGCCCGCCGACGATGTCCCAGATTCCCGGGAACAACCGCCGCGACGCCGTCCGCCGGTGCACGTACACCCGCTGCCCGGCGTCACGAATCAACGCCCCGACACAATCCACCTCACGCATGCACCCAAACCTAGAGCGAGCAGGCGGTGACCTGCGCGCGCCCGGCGCCGGATCCCTCGACGACCTTCACAGCCGAGGCGCCTGACCGGTCAGTCCCGCGCCTTCTCTTCCACCCGGTTCGGCATGAACACCACCGCGACCACCAGCAGCACCGCCGCGGCCGCCGCCCCGTAGTACACGTCGTGGATCGCCGGAGCCAGTACGTCGCCCGACAGGTGCTCCAGGTCCTCGTGGCTGTCCCCGAGCCGGGACGCGACGACGGCGTTCGCGACGGCGCCGAAGATCGCGACCCCGACCGCGCTGCCCACCGACCGGGCGAACATGTTGGCGCCGGTCACCACCCCGCGGCTCTGCCAGTCCACCGACGACTGCGCGGCGACCACGCCCGGCGACGCCGAGAAGCCGAGTCCAAGGCCGATCACGAAGCAGGCCAGCGCCAAGTAGAGCACCGAGCTGTCCGACGAGACGGTGAGCAGCAGCACCGACCCGATCACCACGATCACCGCGCCGAGCAGCATCGTCGTACGGAAGCCGACGCGCAGGTACACCTTGCCGGCCAGCGACGCGGCGATCGGCCAGCCGAGCGTCATCGCCGCCAGCGCGAATCCGGCGACCAGCGCACTCGTCCCGAGCACGCCCTGGGCATACAGCGGCACGTACGTCGACAGCCCGACCATCAGTACGCCGATCAGCAGCGCCGACGAGTTCGCCGAGTTCAGCACCCGATGACCGAGCACCCAGAGCGGCAGCACCGGCTCCGGCGCCCGCCGCTCGACCAGCACGAACGCGGCCAGCAGCACCACCGACACCGCCAGGATCACGATGCTCGCGACGGAGTCCCAGGACCACATCACGCCGCCCTCGAGCAGCCCGAGCAGCAGCAGCGAGCCGCCGACGGCGAGCAGGATCGTGCCCCAGTAGTCGATCTGCGGCTTGGCACCCCGGACGACGTTCTCCTTGAAACGCCGGACCAGGACCCAGGCCGCGGCCAGGCCGAGCGGGATGTTCACGAAGAAGATCCAGCGCCAGGAGATGTAGTCGGCGAAGACGCCGCCGAGCGCCGGGCCGACGAACGACGAGATGCCCCAGACGCTGGCGATGTAGCCCTGCACCCGCGCCCGCTCGGCGACGGAGTAGATGTCGCCGATGATCGTCATCCCGATCGGCTGGATCGCGCCGGCGCCGAGGCCCTGGATCAGCCGGAACGCGATCAGCGCCGGCATGCTCCAGGCGAAGCCGCACAGCACCGAGCCGAGCACGAACAGCCCGACGCCGAGCAGCATGATCGGCTTGCGCCCGCGCAAGTCGGCGAGCTTGCCGTAGATCGGCACCGAGATCGCCTGGGCCAGCAGATAGATCGAGAACAGCCAGGGGAACTGGGTGAACCCGCCGAGATCCTCGACGACGGCCGGTACGGCGGTGGCGAGAATGGTCGCGTCGATGGCGACCAGGCCGACGCTGAGCATCACCGACAGCAGGATCGGACCGCGTTCGGACCGTAGCCCGACGGCCGCCCGGTCGGTCTGCTCAGTAGTCATGACAAATCGCAAGCTAGCTGAATCCACAACCATTCCACGATCCCGGGACCACCTCGTGGAACGCACCGGCCGCCGAAGGAAACGCAGCACAGCGCACGGGGAACCGACCTGTGGATACTCTCCGTGGGTGAGGATGCGCGGTGTGCTGAGGGTCGTCCTCGTCGTGCTCTCGGTCTCTCTCACGCTGGTGCTGCTGCCGATCGCGATCAACGTCGGCACCGGCGGCACCGCTCCCGCCTTCCTGCAGCCGTACGCCGGCTGGAGCTGGCCCGTGATCGGCGTGCTCTGGCTCGTCGCGATCGTGACCGGGGTCTGGGAGCTGCGCAGCCGCCGGACCACCACCGTCTCGGCCCGGTTCGCCGACCAGCCGCGCAACCGCCCGAACGCGCTGGCCCACGTCGACCGCTACCTGTCCGAGCGCGTCGCCGGCTCGCTCGCCCAGTACACCCGGCTGTCGCTCGCGCTCGACGCCAGCCCGGACGCCGTCGTCCGCCCGTACGACCTGCTGGTCCAGCCGCTGCACAGCGCCGATCCGGAGGTCCGGGAGAACGCCGACATCAGCAAGGCCTTCGACGACCTCCAGGACTCGGTCCTGATCCTCGGCGCTCCCGGCGCCGGGAAGACCACTCTCCTGCTCGACCTGGCCCGCACGCTCGCCGCCAAGGCCCACCAGGACCCAGAGCAGCCGATCCCCGTCCTGGTCGACCTGTCCGGCTGGACCGGTCCGATCACCACCCGCCACGAGGACGACGACCCCGGCGACAGCCCGGTGCTGGCCGGGTTCGTCCGCTGGTTGCTCCGCGAGCTGCACAACCGCTACCAGATCCCTGTCGCCGTCGGGCGCGTCTGGCTCCGCCAGGGCCGACTGGCTCTCCTGCTCGACGGCGTGGACGAGATAGCCCTCCAGCATCGTGTCCGACTCGCTCCCGCCCTCGAGGAGCTCCAGCAGCGCTACCTGGTCGGCCAGCTCGCCGTCACCTGCCGCATCCACGACTACGAACGCCTGCCACAGCCGCTCAAGCTGTACGGCGCCGTCCGCATCCGCCCGCTCAACCGCCGCCAGGTCCTCGACTACTTCACCGCCGTCGGTCCGGAGCTGGCCGGCGCCCGCGTCGCGATGGAGCAGGACGACGACCTCTGGGACCTGATCACCTCACCGCTGATGCTCAACGTGATGGCGCTCGCCTACCAGGGCCGTGCCGCCGAGGAGATCGCCTCCGGCGCCATCGCCGACCACCGCCGCGCCCTGTTCGACACGTTCCTCGCCGAAGTCCTGTCGCGCCCGCGACCGGCCAGCCGGCAGTACGACTCCCGCACGGCTCTCCGCTCGCTCTGGTGCCTGGCCTGGTGGACCCGCACCCGCGCCGGCGACCGCACCGCCGTACCGCGCTGGCTCACTCCCAACGGCTGGTACGGCTTGTCGCTACCCAGCGTCGGCTACCTGGCCCACCGGATCTGCCTGCCGGCCCTGTTCGCCGGTCTGGTCGGCGGAGCGGCTCTTGCTCTCACCGCCCTGTACGGCGTACTGGCGGGCGTCGCCGTCGGAGCGACCAGCCTGCTGCTCGTGCACATCCGTCCCCGCCCGTGGCAGCCGCTGCGCAAGATCCCCGGCCAGCCGAGCCGCCTGGTCGCGGCGGCGATGACCGCAGTCGGAGCCGTGGCGGGTTTCGGTTCAGCGCTGGTCGGCGCCGCGGTCTTCACAGCGCTCCCCAGATGGCTGGCGCTGCTCCTGCTGGCCGCGGCCGTCGTCGCGTCGTACGCCGTGGAGCTGCTTGTCTCCGACGGTCCTCGCCGCCGGCTGCTGCTCTTGGTCCGGTTGACTGTCGTCACCCTCGGCTCCACGCTGGTGCTGACGCAGCTCGACCAGCCAGAAGCCTTCCTGGCCGGCGCGGCCGTCGGCCTGATCGTTGCCCAAGGCATCCGATTGGTGAAGGCCCTGCCGATGGACCACCTGGTCCGCCAGTACGACGACGTCCGCGACTTGATGGACCTCTGGGTCGTCGCCGGCGTGGCCGCGGCTGTCGTCGTCGCGCTCGCCTTGGGCGTCGACCCCGCGTGGACCGAGCTGGAAGCCATCCTCGGCGTCATCACCGGCGTTGTCGCCGCGAAGGCCTGGCGACGCCGTCCGCCCCTGTTCGCCGGTCCGACGTCCCGGCTGATGCACGGCCTGCTCCTGCGCTGGACCGGCTACCTCCCGTGGCGCCGCCGCGCCTTCCTCCAGTACGCCGCCGACCGCTACGTCCTGACCCGCACCGGACGCGGCGAGTACGCCTTCATCCACCTGCTGGTCCGCGACCACCTGGCCGAATGCGACCCCGACCTCCTCGCCGCAAAGGTCGACCAGCGAACCGCCTCCCGCTCACGACGCTGACAGCGCCTGGTCCAGGATTTTCGACCACTGCCGGACGATGCCCCGGCGGCGCTTGCTGTCGTCGGTCAGCAGGTCGGCCAGGCCGAGGCCGCGGGCCATGTCCAGGATTCCCTGCACGGTCTCGCGTACGCCTGGAGTCTTCTCGCTGACGTCGAGGACCTCCAGCAGGGCCCGGTGTGCCTGCCGGCCGACGTGCGCCTCCAGCCGGACGATCTGTCGTCGCAACGGCTCCTCCGTCGACGCCGCGACCCAGAGGTGCAGGGCGGCGCGGAAGAGCGGCCCGGTGTAGACGTCGGCGAGCATCGCCACGATCGCCTCGGTCCGCCCGGCGCCCACCGGCAGCGACGCAGCGTGGGACCGGATCTCCGCCAGGCGCACCTCGGTCATGTACTCGACCGCCGCCTCGAACAGGTCCGCCCGGGTCGGGAAGTGGTGCTGTGCGGCTCCGCGCGACACCCCGGCGCGGGCCGCGACGACAGCCACCGTCGTCGCGGCGTATCCGACCTCGGCCAGCGACTCGACCGAAGCCTCCAGCAGCTTCTGCCGAGTCGCCCGGCTCCGGTCCTGCTGCGGAGCGCGCAGGGGCTCAGCCACCCGAGGTCTCCCGGGCCCGCAGCTCGCGGCGCAGGATCTTGCCCGACGCCGCCTTCGGCACCGCCTCGATGAACTCCACCTGCCGGATCTTCTTGTACGGCGCCACCCGCTCGGCCACGTAGTCCATCACGTCCTGCTCGGTCAGCCCACTGCCCGGCATCGGGACGACGAACGCCTTCGGTACCTCGTTGCCCTCGGACTGCACCCCGATCACCGCGGCGTCAGCGATCCGGTCGTCGGTCAGCAGCACGGCTTCCAGCTCGGCCGGCGGCACCTGGTACCCGTGGTACTTGATCAGTTCCTTGACCCGATCGACGACGTACAGGTAGCCGCGCTCGTCCACCCGCCCGATGTCGCCGGTGTGCAGCCAGCCGTCCGGGTCGATCGTGGCGTCGGTCTCGGCCGGCCGTCCGAGGTAGCCCTTCATCACCTGCGGCCCGCGGATCCAGATCTCACCGGTCTCGCCCTCGCCCACGTCGTTGCCATCGGCACCGACCAGCCGCATCTCGGTCGACGGGAACAGCTTGCCCACGGCCCCGGCCGGCGGATCCACAGCGTCCTGCGGTACGGCGTGCGTGCCTGGCGACAGTTCGGTCATCCCGTACGCCTGCAGGACCGCGTGCAAGCCGAGCCGCTTGGCGCAGGCCTCGGCCAGGTCGCCGTCGAGCGGCGCCGCCGCGGACGTCACGTACCTCAGCGCGGACAGGTCGACCCCGTCCACCGCCGGGTGCTTCGCCAGCGCCAGCACGATCGGCGGCGCGACGAACGCCCGGGTGATCCGCTGCTGGTCCAGCGTGGTCAGGAATTGGTCGAGGTCGAACTTCGGCAGCACCACGACGGTCGCGCCGGCCCGCAGCGGCAGGTTCATCAGCACGCTCAGCCCGTAGATGTGGAAGAACGGCAGGATCGCGATGATCCGCTCGTCCTCGCCCATCGTGAAGGTCGCCTGCGCCTGAGCGATGTTGGTCGCGATGTTGCGGTGCGTCAGCATCACGCCCTTGGCGGCGCCCGTCGTCCCGCTGGAGTACGGCAGCACGGCGACGTCCTCGGCAGCGTCGAAGGAGATCACCGGCTCGGGTCCGGTCGAGGCGACCAGTTCCATCACCGAGCGGTACCCCTCGGCCTGGTCGCAGACGAAGATCTGCCGCACGTCGGTGCCCTCGACGGCCGCGGTCGCCACCGGCAGGAACAGCGAGATCGTCACCAGCAGCTTCGCCTTCGAGTCGACGAGTTGCTTGTGCAGCTCGTCGGCGGTGTAGAGCGCGTTGACGGTGGTCACCGTCGCCCCGGCGCGGGTCGCGCCGTAGAAGACGACCGGGTAGATGATCGTGTTCGGGCTGTGCAGCGCGATCACGTCCCCCTTGACGATGCCGAGCTCGGCGAACCCGGCCGCGACCCGGCGGCTCATCGCGTCCAGCTGCGCGTAGCTGATCTCCTTCCCGGTCACGCCGTCGACCAGGGCCGGCCGGTCGCCGTACTCCTGGGCGCGGCCGAGCACGGCGTCGTGGATCGGCACGTCCAGCACCTCGACCGGCGGGAACTCGCTGTAGATCACCATGGGCGGTCCTTTCCGAAGCTGAGTGGGCACGACTGTGGCCGAATCAGTACGACTTGGGTAGACCCAAGGAGTGCTGGGCGACGAAGTTGAGGATCATCTCCCGGCTGACCGGGGCGATCCGGGTGGCGCGGGCCGCGGCGACCAGCGACGCGACGCCGTACTCGACCGTCATGCCGTTGCCGCCGAGCGACTGCACCGCCTGGTCGGTGGACCGGACGCACGCCTCGCCGGCGGCGTACTTGGCCATGTTCGCGGCCTCGCCGGCGGCCAGGTCGTCGCCGGCGTCGTACAGGGCGGCCGCCTTCTGCATCATCAGCCGGGCCAGCTCGAGCTCGATCTTGACCTGGGCCAGCGGGTGCGAGATCCCTTGGTGGGCGCCGATCGGTGTCTTCCAGACCTGCCGGTCCTTGACGTAGGCAACGGCTTTGCCGAGCGCGTGCCGGCCGATGCCGATCGCGAACGCCGAGGCCATGATCCGCTCGGGATTCAGCCCGGCGAACAGCTGCAGCAGCGCGGCGTCCTCGGAGCCGACCAGCGCCTCGGTGGGCAGCGCGACGTCGTCCAGGTACAGCGAGAACTGCTTGTCCGGGCTGATCAGGTCCATCTCGATCTGCCGGAACTCGACCCCCGGCGCGTCGGTCGGCACGATGAAGAGCGCGGGCTTGAGGCGGCCGGTCCTCGCGTCCTCGGTCCGGCCGACGACCAGCACGGCCTGCGCGACGTCGAGGCCGGAGATGTAGACCTTGCGGCCGGACAGCGACCAGCCGTCAGCGGTCCGCCGGGCGGTGGTGGTGATGTTGTGCGAGTTCGACCCGGCGTCGGGTTCGGTGATCGCGAACGCCATCGTGGTCGAGCCGTCCGCGAGCCCGGGCAGCCAGCGCTGCTTCTGGCCGTCGGTGCCGAACCGGCTGATCACCGTGCCGCAGATCGCGGGCGAGACGACCATCATCAGCAGGGGGCAGCCGGCCGCGCCGAGCTCCTCCAGCACGATCGACAGGTCGGCCATCCCGCCGCCGCCTCCGCCGTACTGCTCGGGCAGGTTCACACCCAGATAGCCGAGCTTCCCGGCCTCCTGCCACAGCTCGGTCGTCTGCTCGCCCTTGCGCGCCCGCTCGGTGAACCACGCGTAGCCGTACTTGTGGCCGAGCTCGCTCACCGCCGCTCGCAACGCGCGGCGTTCCTCGGTCTCGACGAAGCTCATGCGTCCTCCCCAACTCGTACGACGGCCAGAACGGCCCCGACCTCGACCTGCTCACCCTCGCCGACGGTGAGCTCGGCCACCACCCCGTCGGACGGAGCGGAGATGGTGTGCTCCATCTTCATCGCCTCCAGCCAGAGCAGCGGCTGTCCCTGCTTCACCTCGTCGCCCACCGCGACCCCTACCCGGATCACCGACCCCGGCATCGGCGCGACCAGCGACCCGGCCGCCAGTTGCTGCGCCGGATCCGGGAACCGCTCGACCGGCGTCAACGCCACCGGGCCCAGCGCCGAGTCCACACACACCAGCCCCGGGTACGCCGCCACCGCGAACCCGCGGCGTACTGCACCCACGTCCAGCACCACCCGCTCGGCGGACGCCTCGACCAGTTTCACGTCGCCGTCCGTCACGAGCCCGTCCCGCGTCAGCCGGTAGGACACCTCGTACGTCGAGTCGCCGGCCGCGAAGCTCTTCCGCTGCGGCTGAGACGGCAGATTCCGCCACCCACTCGGCAGCCTGCCCTGCACCCTCGCCGTCGCCCGGTTCCGCGCCGCATCCGCGAGGGCCGCTGCCAGCGCCGACAACTCCTCGGCTTCCTTGTCCGCGAGCGGTTCGCCGACGCCGTAGCGCTCGAAGAACCCGGTATCGGTGTCACCGGCACCAAAGGCGGGATGCCGCAGGATCCAGACCAGCAGATCCCGATTCGTCCGCACGCCGTGGATCTGCGCCGAAGCCAGCGCGGAAGCCAACCGCCGAGCGGCCACTTCCCGAGTGGCGCCCCAGACGATCACCTTGGCCAGCATCGCGTCGTAGTACGGCGAAACCTCGGACCCGGCAACAACCCCGGAGTCCACCCGAATCCACGGTGAACCACTCCGCGATCCACCAGGCTCGAACTCACTACCAGGAATGGCGAACCGATGGAGCCGGCCCGTCTGCGGCTGCCAGTCCTGCGCCGGATCCTCGGCGTACAACCGCACCTCGATCGAATGCCCGACCGGCTCCGGCGGCTGGGTCGACAAGGCTTCGCCCGCCGCGATCGACAACTGCAGCGCCACCAAGTCCAACCCGGTCACAGCTTCCGTCACCGGATGCTCCACCTGCAGCCGCGTGTTCATCTCCAGGAAGTAGAACTTGCCGCTCTCGTCCGCCAGGAACTCCACCGTGCCCGCCCCGACGTACCCGATCGCCTCGGCCGCCTTCCGCGCCGCCTCGAACAACGAGGAGCGCATCCCAGGAACCCGTTCCACCAAAGGCGACGGCGACTCCTCGACGACCTTCTGGTGCCGCCGCTGGATCGAGCACTCCCGCTCGCCGACCGCCCACACTGTCCCGTGCTGATCCGCCAGCACCTGGACCTCGATGTGCCGGCCGGTCGCCAGATACCGCTCGCAGAAGACGGTCCCGTCCCCGAACGCCGACAACGCCTCCGCCGACGCCGCCTCGATCTCCCCGGCCAGATCCTCCAGCCGGTGCACGACCCGCATCCCGCGCCCGCCACCACCGGCCGACGCCTTCACCAGCACCGGAAGGTCGTCCGCCTCCACCGACTCCAGTTCCGCCAGCACCGGTACGCCGGCCGCCGCCATCAGCTTCTTCGCCTCGACCTTCGACCCCATCGCCGCGATCGCCTCGACCGGCGGCCCGATCCAGGTCAGCCCGGCGTCGATCACCGCCTGCGCGAATCCGGCGTTCTCCGACAGGAACCCGTACCCCGGGTGCACCGCATCCGCCCCCGCGGCCCGCGCCGCCGCGATCACCAGATCGCCGCGCAGATACGTCTCCCCCGGAGCGTTCCCGGGCAGCTGAACCGCCGCATCCGCCTCCCCGACGTACGGCGCCGACGCGTCGGCGGTCGAGTGCACGGCGACCGTCCCGAGCCCCAACGCCCGCGCCGTGCGGAACACCCGCCGCGCGATCTCCCCGCGGTTGGCCACCAGCACCGAGTTGATCATCGTCGTCACATCCTGAACACGCCGAAGGAGGACGTGCCCTCCACCGGCGCCGAGTGAATGGCGGACAGGCACAGCCCGAGCACGGTCCGGGTGTCGCGCGGATCGATCACGCCGTCGTCGTACAGCCGCCCGGACAGGAACATCGGCAGCGACTCGGCCTCGATCTGCCCCTCGACGTACGCGCGCATCGCGGCGTCGCCGTCCTCGTCGTACGGCTGGCCCTTCGCCTGTGCCGCAGCGCGCGCGACGATCGACAGCACCCCGGCGAGCTGCTGCGGCCCCATCACCGCCGACTTCGCCGACGGCCAGGCGAACAGGAACCGCGGATCGAACGCCCGCCCACACATCCCGTAGTGCCCGGCGCCGTACGACGCTCCCATCAGGATCGAGATGTGCGGTACGGAAGAGTTGGAGACCGCGTTGATCATCTGCGCGCCGTGCTTGATGATGCCGCCCTGCTCGTACTCCTGCCCGACCATGTAGCCGGTCGTGTTGTGCAGGAAGATCAGCGGCACCGACGCCCGGTTCGCCAGCTGGATGAACTGCGCGGCCTTCTGCGACTCCTCGGAGAACAGCACACCGCGTGCGTTCGCCAGGATCCCGACCGGATAGCCGTGCACCGACGCCCAGCCGGTCGCCAGCGACGACCCGTACAGCGGCTTGAACTCGTCGAACACCGACCCGTCCACCACCCGCGCGATCACGTCCCGCGGATCGAACGGGATCTTCAGGTCGCCCGGCACGATGCCGAGCAGCTCGTCCGCGTCGTACAACGGCTCCTCGTACGACGGAGCCGGCGGCGGGCCGAGCTTTTTCCAGTTCAGCCGGGACACGATCTGCCGCCCGAGCCGGATCGCGTCGGGCTCGTCGACGGCGAAGTAGTCCGCGAGTCCGGAGACGCGCGCGTGCATCGCCGCGCCGCCGAGCGACTCGTCGTCGGCGTCCTCACCGGTCGCCATCTTCACCAGTGGCGGCCCGGCCAGGAACACCTTCGCGCCGCCGTCGACCATCACCACGTAGTCGCTCATGCCGGGGATGTACGCGCCGCCCGCGGTCGAGTTGCCGAAGACCAGCGCGATCGTCGGGATGCCCTCGGCCGACAGCCGGGTCAGGTTGCGGAACATCGCCCCGCCCGGGATGAAGATCTCCTTCTGCGTGGGCAGATCCGCACCGCCGGACTCGACCAGGCTGATCACCGGCAGCCGGTTGGCCCGCGCGATCTCGTCGGCGCGCAACGCCTTCTTCAGCGTCCACGGGTTGCTCGCGCCGCCCTTGACCGTCGGATCGTTCGCGGTGATCAGGCACTCGACGCCCTCGACCACACCGATCCCGGTGACCAGGCTGGCGCCGACCGTGAAGTCGGATCCCCAGCCGGCCAGCGGCGACAGTTCCAGGAACGCCGAGTCGGGGTCGAGCAGCAGCTCGATCCGCTCCCGGGCCAGCAGTTTGCCGCGCTTGTGGTGCCGCGCGACGTACTTCTCGCCACCACCCGCGAGCGCCTTCTGATGCTCTTCGTCGAGCGCTGCGAGCTTGTCCAGCATCGCCTCGCGGTTACTCATGCGGTGTACCCCAGTCGCTTGGAGGCCAGGCCGGTCAGGATTTCCGTGGTGCCGCCCCCGATGGCGAGGATCTTCTGGTCGCGGTACTGCCGCTCGACCTCGGCCTCGCGCAGGTAGCCGAGCCCGCCGTGCAGCTGCAGCGCCTGGTCGCAGACCCATTGACCGGCTTCGACCGCGGTGTTCTTGGCGAAGCAGACTTCGGCGATCACGTCCTCGCCCGCTTCCGCCCGCCGTACGACGTCGTGCACGTAGACCCGTGCGACGTCGATCCGCCGAGCCATCTCGGTCAGCGTGAACTGCACCGTCTGCCGCGAGATCAGCGGCCGGTCGAAGGTCTTGCGCGCCCGGCACCACTGCACGGTGAGATCGAGAGCCCGCTGCGCACCGGCGTACGCCTGGACCGCGAGAGTCAACCGCTCGGCCACGAAGTTCTGCGCGAGCTGGGCGAACCCCGATCCCTCGACGCCCACCAGGTTCTCGACCGGCACCCGCACATCGGTGAACGACAGTTCGGCGGTGTCCGAGCACAGCCAGCCCATCTTCTCCAGCTTGCGCGACACCTCGAAGCCCGGCGTCCCGCGCTCGATCACCAGCAACGAGATCCCGTGCGCACCCGGGCCACCGGTCCGCACCGCAACCGTGACGAAGTCCGCGCGGCACCCCGACGTGATGTAGGTCTTGGATCCGTTCACGACGAAGTGATCGCCGTCGCGTCGAGCCGTCGTCCGCAATGAGGCGACGTCCGATCCACCGTCGGGTTCGGTGATCGCCAGCGCCCCGATCAGCTCACCCGCCAGCGTCGGCCGCACCCATCGGTCGAGCTGACCTTCATTGCCTGCAGCAACAATGTGCGGCACCGCGATGCCACAGGTCAGCAGCGACGCGACCAGTCCGCCGGAGCCGCCGCTGTAGTGCAGCTCCTCGACCACGGCGATCGCGTCCGCCAGTGAGCCGCCGCCTCCACCGACCGCCTCGGGAAAGCCGACGCCGAGCAGCCCCAGCTCGCCGGCCTTCTTGTGCAACTCCCGCGGCAACTCACCTTCGCGCTCCCAGTCGTCGAGCCACGGCAGCACCTCGGACGCCATGAACCGTCGGACGGACTCCCGGAAGTCGTTCACAGCAACACCTCCGGTACGTCGACGTACCGCGAGCGCAGCCACTCGCCGACCGCCTTCGCCTGCGGGTCGAAGCGCGCCTGCGCCGCGACGCCCTCGCCCAGCAGCCCTTCGACCACGAAGTTCAACGCCCACAGGTTCGGCAGCACGTACCGAGTGACCCGCAGGTCCTCGGTCTCGGGCAGCAGCTCCTTGAACAGCCCGATCGTCAGCGTGTGCGCGAGCCAGCGCCAGGCCGTTTCGTTGCGCGCCCAGACGCCGACGTTCGCGTCGCCGCCCTTGTCGCCGCTCCGCGCGCCGACCACCCGCCCGAGCGGCACCTCGCGCGTCAGCGATCGCGCCGGCCGACCGGCCGCGACCAGCTGCGGCAGGGGCATCGGCAGGTCGGCCTCCTCGACCGGCTCCAGCTTCTGCGTCTCGGCGGCCGGCTCGATCACCCGGCGCGACCCGTCCGGCAGCACCACCACGTGCTCCACCTCGCCGACCTCGACGAAACCCGCCGTGAACACCCCGTACGGCGAACCGTCCTCCGGCGGCCGGGTCACGTGAAACCCCGGGTAGCTCGCCAGCGCCAGCTCGACCGCCGCGCTGGAGAACGCCCGGCCGACCACCTTCGGATCGGGGTCCTTCACCACACACTTGAGCAGGACGCTGGCCAGCTCCTCGGTCTCCGCGTTCGGCTGCTCGGTCCAGTTCAGCGACCACTTCAGCTCGGCCGGCTTGCGCGGCAGGCCGCCTTCGAGCTGCCGCTGGACCAGCTCGGCCTTCGCCTCGAGCTCCAGCCCGGTGAGCACGAAGTCGACCTCGTTGCGGAATCCGCCGAGGCTGTTCAGCGACACCTTGTACGTCGGCGGCGGTGGCTCGCCCTCGACCCCGCTGATCCGGATCCGGTCGGGCCCGTCGTCGGTCAGCTCGATCGTGTCGAGCCGGGTGGTGACGTCCGGGCCGGCGTACCGGGCGCCGGTGATCTCGTAGAGCAGCTGGGCCTTGACCGTGTCGATCGTGACCGCGCCGCCGGTGCCGTCGTGCTTGGTGATCACGCTGGAACCGTCGGCGTGGATCTCCGCGATCGGGAAGCCGGGGCGATCGAGGTTGCGCAGTTCGTGGAAGAAGGCGTAGTTGCCGCCGGTCGCTTGGCAACCGCACTCGATCACGTGTCCGGCGACGACGGCGCCGGCCAGTTCGTCGTACTGGTCGCGCTGCCAGCCGTGGTGTGCGGCGGCGGGACCGACGATCACCGAGGCGTCGGTGACTCGGCCGGTGACGACGAGGTCGGCGCCTTCGCGCAGCGCTTCGGCGATGCCCCAGGCGCCGAGATAGGCGTTGGCGGTGAGAGGTTTGCCGAGTCCCAGCTCGTCCGTGCGGGACAAGAGGTCGTCGCCCTCGACGTACGCGATCTTCGGGTGCAGCCCGAGCTTGTCCGCGAGTTGCTGGATCGCGTCGGCGAGGCCGGCCGGGTTGAGCCCGCCGGCGTTGCTGACCACCTTGACCCCGCGGTCGAGCGCCTCGCCGAGGCCGGTCTCGAGCTGCTTGAGGAACGTCCGCGCGTAACCGAGCGAGGGGTCCTTCAGCCGGTCCCGCCCGAGGATCAGCATCGTCAGCTCGGCCAGGTAGTCACCGGTGACGTAGTCGAGCGGCCCGCCGGTCACCATCTCGTGGAAGGCGCTGAACCGGTCGCCGTAGAACCCCGACGCGTTGCCGATCCGGACCGCTTCCGTCATCGCCGTCCCCTCAGCCGAACTGACCCGCGACGCGACCCTGACCGGGGAGTCCGGCGAAGGCCTGGATGATGTCCAGCCACTGCTCGGCGTCGGCGCCGACCGCCTCGACCGCGAGGTCGTCGCGATGCCGGCGCTGGGTGGCGAGCAGGCAGAAGTCGAGCGCCGGGCCGGTCACCCGCTGGCTCGCGTTCGGGTCGCCGTACGTCCAGGTCTGGCCGTCGGGGCCGGACAGTTCCACGTGGAACGGCTCCGCGGGCGGCGTCCGGTCGTGCAGCCGGTACGAGAAGTCCCGCGTCCGGACGGCGAGGTGCGCGATGTGCCGCAGCCGGCTCGACGGCTGCCGGGTCACGCCGAGCCCGTCGTGAATGTCCTGGCCGTGCGCCCAGGTCTCCATCAGCCGCGCGGTCGCCATCGAGGTCGCGCTCATCGGCGGCCCGAACCAGGCGATCTTCTCGCCGGCCGGGACCTGCTTCAGCGCCTCGGCCAGCTCCGTGCGCGACTCCCGCCAGTACGGCAGCAGTTGCTCGGCCGGCAGCGCGGCTCCCTCGGCGGCGCCCTCGTCGACGTACCCGGCCGGGTCGGCGGCGGCCTTGCGCAGCGTCGCCTGGAACGCGTCCTGATCGGTGATCGCGCTCAGCGCGGCCTCGTCGGTCCAGGCCAGGTGCGCGATCTGGTGCGCGACCGTCCAGCCCTCGGCCGGTGTCGGCGTCGTCCAGGCGTCGGCGGCGAGGCCGGCGACGAGCATGTCCAGTTCGGCGTTCTCGGCCCAGAGATCGGCCAGTACCTCGTCCAGCTCCACCCGCCGAGCGTCCCACCGACCCACAAAAGAATCAAGGGTGCTTGTTTTGCGATCGGCGGTTCTTGCGGTGTCACGGAAAGTAGGCGATTGATCACAATACTCACTAGGGTGACGGCATCATGGACTTCGGCCGACCGATCGCCACCGTCGTACCGTCGCTGGACGGCGCGGTGCTGCAGGTGCTCGCAGGCGCTGACCGTGGCTTGTCCGGGCGGCAGGTGCACGGACTCGCGGGCGTGGGCAGCGTCGCCGGCGTACGGCTGGTGCTGCAGCGGCTCACCTCGACCGGTTTGGTGCACGTCGCCGAGGCGGGCAACTCACTGCTCTACACGCTCAACCGCAAGCACCTTGCGGCTCAGGCAGTCGAACTGCTCGCTGACCTGCAGACGACATTCGTGACCAGCCTGCGCGCCGAACTGGCAACCTGGTCGCTGCCGCCCGTCCACGCCAGCCTGTACGGCGCCGCCGCGCGGGGCGATGGCGATCTGGACAGTGATGTTGACGTCCTGCTGATCCGCCCCGACGAGGTTGCTGCCGACAACGACCAGTGGGAGCGGCAAGCCGCTGAGCTGCTCCGGACGGTGGTCGACATGACCGGCAATGCCACCCAGTTCTACGAGCTGAACCTGACCGAGCTCACCGTCCAAGTGACCGCGAACGAGCCCATCGTCGACCGCTGGTGCGACGAGTCGGTCACCGTCTACGGGCCCGATCTCACCGCTGTGCTGAGCCGCCTGCACACGACGCGCGAGTTGCTCTACACAACGTCCCGGTGAGTTCGCGGACTGCCGATGACCCGGCCGTCGGATCCGGCATGATCAGCCTCGCGATCGACGGCGGTCAGTCCGCACTCCGCCTTCGGATCCTGCCCGACGGCCGAACCGGTCGCGGCCCCGGCTACCAGCACGGACCGAACAGCCTGACCGCCACCGTCGACGCGATCCGAACCGCCGTCATCGACGCGGGCGCCGGCGAGCTGCTGCGCGAAGCCCGGTCCGCGACCGCCGGCAGCGTCGTACGCGGCGCCGAGCCCATCGACACCGTCTGCCTCGGCCTGGCCGGCTTCCCACCCGACCGAACCGTCGCCCGCCACCTGGCCGAGGCCATCGCCGACCTCTTTCCCGCCCGCGAGATCCGCCTCACCGAAGACGTTGTCACCGCCCACGCGGGCGCCCTGGCCGGCGACCCCGGCGTAGTAGTTGCCGCCGGCACCGGCCTCGTCTGCCTGGCGATCGGCCCGGACGGCCGCCGCCACAAGGTCGACGGCCACGGCTACTTCTTCGGCGACGCCGGCAGCGCCTTCGCCATCGGCCGGGCCGGCCTGGTCGCCGTCCAGCGATCCCGCGACGGCCGAGGCCCCTCGACCGCCCTCGCCACCGCAGCCCTCGACCCGGTGACCCTCTACGCCTCCCCCACGCTGGTCGCCGACGTAGCCGCCTTCGCCCCCACCGTCTTCAAGCACGCCGCCACCGGCGACCAAGTCGCCCGCGCCATCATCACCCAAGCCGCCCACGACATCGCCGAAACCATCACCACCGCCGTCGCCTCGCTCCCCGGCGACAGCCCCGTCCCGGTAGCCCTGGTCGGCGGCGTCGTCGAAGCCGCCCCCGACCAACTCCTCCACCCGCTCCGCGCCAACCTTCCACCCCGAGCCCAGCTGATCCCGCCGGCCGGCACCCCGCTCGACGGCGCCGAGCGCCTCGCCACCGGCCCCCTCGGCCCCTACGCCGACCTCGTCATCGCCCACCCCTGACAAGAGAGGAAGAGAGGAAGAGAGGAAGAGAGGAAGAGAGGAAGAGAGGAAGAGAGGAAGAGAGGAAGAGAGGAAGAGAGGAAGAGAGGAAGAGAGGAAGAGAGGAAGAGAGGAAGAGAGGAAGAGAGGAAGAGAGGAAGAGAGGAAGAGAGGAAGAGAGGAAGAGAGGAAGAGAGGAAGAGAGGAAGAGAGGAAGAGAGGAAGAGAGGAAGAGAGGAAGAGAGGAAGAGAGGAAGAGAGGAAGAGAGGAAGAGAGGAAGAGAGGAAGAGAGGAAGAGAGGAAGAGAGGAAGAGAGGAAGAGAGGAAGAGAGGAAGAGAGGAAGAGAGGAAGAGAGGAAGAGAGGAAGAGAGGAAGAGAGGAAGAGAGGATAGCGACGGTTGGCAACCGAAAGGTCGCCTTTGGCTGAGGCCCGATCCGCACGGCTGTGCAGCTTCGACGATGAGTACTTTCCGTACATGTCGATCGTTCGAAAGCGACCTCTGAGCCTGTTCCCGGGCTACACAGAGTGTTACCGTCCCCGACGGGGAACGCCGTGCTCAGACGGCGTCTGGGGAGGGAAACAGCCATGCGTCAAGGCAGAGAGCAGCAGTCGGCGGCCGGATTCGCCGTGCCAACCGATCCACAATGGGCGGCGGCGTGGATTTACAACTCGCCGCCGAACTGGCCACCGCCACCATCCTCGGACTGGATTCCCCCAGTCGGCTGGCGGTCGGACCCGGCGTGGGGGCCACCGCCTCCGAACTGGAGTTTCTGGTTGCCGCGGGTACCGGTCTTCGTTCCTCCTGTCGAGCAACCCACACCGCAGGCTTGGCCGGGCGTCACTGCCCCGGCGAATATGCCGACCACGACCGAGGCGCCCGCTGCGGTTCGGTCATCTCCGGCGCCGGCCTCCTCGGACAAGGACGCGGACTTGTCCATCGGACTCTTCGGCGCACGTGGCAAGGCCAAGGAGTTCGCCGCCGAGATTCAGCGGCTGACGGCGAAGAACGACCAGCTACGCGCACAGTTGGACAAGCTTGGTGCGCTCACCCTGGTTGAAATCGAGGAGCGCAAGACCGCCCTGGTCGAGGACATCGAGCAGTTGCAGTCCGCTCAACGCCGCGAGCACGAGGACCAGCAGGCCAGGCATCTGGCTGTACTGGCAGACCTCGCCGCCGACGAGGCGGCATCGCGGGATCGTCTCACCGCACTGCGCCACCAAATGGTCGTCACCGAGGACACGCTGATCCTCCAGGAGGTGGGTGTTTACCAGTACACCCATCCGTTGGACGACTCGGTCGCCTACAAGGCCGAGTTGGCCAGGCTGCAGGACAGGATCAAGGCGATGGTCCGCAAGGACGGCGGTGCGGTGTCCGGCTCACAGGTGATGACCATGAACGGGTCGCGCACGCAGGGCGCGAAGATGGTGCGGGAGTTCTCGAAGCTGCTGCTTCGGGCCTACAACAACGAGGCCGACAACCTGGTGCGCGGGCTGCGCCCGTACAAGCTGGACACGTCGAAGGACCGGCTGGAGAAAGCCAAGGCGACGATCGAGAAGCTCGGTCAGTCGATGGACATCGCGATCGGGCTCGAGTACCACCGTCTGCGGCTGAAGGAGATGGAGCTGACCGCGGACTTCCTCGAGAAGGTCGCGGCCGAGAAAGAGCGGGACAAGGAGGAGAAGCAGCGGCTGCGTGAGGAACGCCAAGCACAGCAGGAGTTCCAGCGGCAGCGCGACAAGCTCGAACGCGAGCGCGCGCACTACGCCAATGCGTTGGCCGCTCTCGAAGCCAAGGGCGACCTCGAAGCCGCCGACCGGCTGCGGGCGGAGATGAGTGAGATCGAGAAGGCGATCGAGGACGTCGACTATCGCGCCGCCAACATCCGCGCCGGCTACGTGTACGTCATCTCGAATCTGGGCGCCTTCGGCGAACGGATGGTCAAGGTCGGGATGACCCGGAGGCTGGAGCCGCTGGACCGGATCCGCGAACTGTCCGACGCCTCCGTGCCGTTCAACTTCGACGTGCACGCCATCCACTTCTCGAACGACGCGGTCGGGGTCGAGGCGGAGATGCATCGCCGGCTGGCGGACCGGCGGGTCAACCGGGTGAATCTGCGCAGAGAGTTCTTCTACGCGACGCCTGCCGAGGTTCGGTCGCTGCTGTCCGCTGTGGCCGGAGATCTCCTGGAATTCACCGAATCAGCCGAGGCGTTCGAGTACCACCAATCGGTCAACGAGTCCGGTAGCACCCCGGTCGTTCCCGAAGCGAGCAGGCTTCAAGGCAGCTGAGCGCGGATGCGGTCGGCGAGTCCGCGGGCGCCGAAGCAGCGGAACTTGACGGTGTGGGTCGGGGTGCCGAGGGCCACGATCTTGGTGAGGTAGCCGAACTCGACGTCGACCGACGTGATCATCGTCAGTGGGACTTCGATGGAGTTGAGTTCCTGGTGGACCGAACGGTTGACGGCGTTCGGGGCGAGTGAGATCGCGGTCTCGGTGAGAGTCACGCGGCCGCCGACCCACAGGCCGCCGTAGTGCTGCCGGAAGGTGGCGAGGACCAGTTCGACCGGCTTGGTGGAGACGTCGAGCAGGTCGAACGCCGGGCCGGTGAGGTTGTTGCGGAGCTTGGCGTCCTCGACCAGGAAGTTGGCTGCCTTCGAGGCGATGACTCGTCCGGTCATGCCTCAGGCTACGGCGCGCAGCGTCCCTGGGGCCAGAGCGTGACCTGTTGACAGATATCAGATATCTGACTAATTTCGCCTGCATTCCCCTGGTGATGGAGGCGCGTGATGGGTGTTCGCAGGCGGCTGGTGGCCGCGATCAGCGGGTTCGGACTGCTTGCCGGCGTGGTCGCCTGTGGCGGGGACGGCGACTCCGGCGAGGGCAGCGACGGTGGTGGCACGCTCACGCTCTGGCAGTACTACGGTGACCCGAGCAGCCCGACCGGCAAGCCGCTCTACGACCTGATCAAGAAGTACGACGACGCGAAGGACGACGTCACCGTCGACGTCCGCTTCATCCCGTACGACGACTTCAACCGCACGCTGCTCCAGTCGGCCGCGGCCAAGGAGTTGCCCGACGTCGCGCTGATCGGGGCGTTCGACACCGCCACGATGGCCTCGGCCGGGATCATCAGCGACCTCGGCGACCGGGTCGGGTCCTGGGGGCAGCAGGACAAGTACTTCAAGACCAGCTGGGCCACCACGCAGGTCGACGGCAAGACCTACGGCATCCCGCACGTCGCCGACGCGTACGCCGTCTACTACAACAAGCAGCTCCTCCAGCAGGCCGGCGTGAAACCGCCGACCACCTGGGCGGAGATGGAGGCCACCGCCAAGAAACTGACCGGCCAGGGCCGTACTGGTCTGGCGATCAGCGGCATCGAGGGCCCCGAGGGCGCGACCGTTCCGATCATCCGGATGCTCGCCGCCGGCGCCTCGATCGACAAGGTCGACACCCCTGAGGCCCGGTCCGGGCTCGACCAGCTGACCCGGATGATCAAGGCCGGCTCCATCTCGCCCGGTGCGCTGACCTGGAACGAGGAGGACGCGAAGAACCAGTTCGCGAACGGCAAGGCCGCGATGATGATCAACTCCGCGACGTACGTGAACATCCTGCGCAAGGAGAACCCGAAGCTGCAGTGGGACGTCGCGCTGCTGCCGAAGGACAAGACCGGCCAGACGTTCCTTTCCGCCGAGAACCTGGCGATCGGTGCCACCAGCAAGAACCCGGACGGCGCCTGGGACCTGATCAGCTGGCTGCAGCAGCCGGCCGAACTGCAGGCCTACCTGCCGGTCCGTAACAAGCTTGCCGCACGCAACGACGTGCAGGACGCCTCGAACGACCCGGTGCGCAAGGTCTTCGCCCAGCAGCTGGAAGAGGCGTGGGCACCGGACGAGAAGCTGGCGCCGAAGTCCTCCGAGGTGATGACCCATCTGCAGGCCGCGCTGCAGGTGTCGGCGAGTGGGTCGGCCAGTACCGAGGACGCCTTGAAGACCGCGCAGAAGGCGATCGACGAGTCGTTGGCCAAGTAATGGCGATCACCGTGCCCCAGCACCGCGTGGCGACCCGCCGGGCAACCGCTCGGCGGACCACGACGGCGGAGTACCTCTTCGTCGTACCAGCGGTCCTGTTCGTCGGGTTCACCGTGCTCTACCCGCTCGCCTACAACGTCGTGCAGAGCTTCCAGAAGGTCGGCATCGCGCAGATCGTCAACGGCAACGCGAAGTTCGTCGGACTGGACAACTACGCCGACCAGCTCGGCCGGGCCGAGTTCTGGAAGTCGTTCGGGATCTCGCTGATCTACACCGGCGGCACGGTGCTGGTCACGTTCGTCGCCGGCCTCGCGCTGGCGCTGTTCTTCCACCGCGACTTCCCGGGCCGCAACGTCCTGCGCGCCCTGCTCCTGCTGGCCTGGGTGCTGCCGACCGTGGTCAGCGCGAACGTCTGGCGCTGGCTGCTCGACGGCACCTACGGCCTGCTCAACACGGTGCTCGGCACGGAAATCTTCTGGCTCGGCAAACCCGGTACGGCGATGGTCGCGGTGACGCTCGCGTCGGCGTGGAGCTTCGCGCCGTTCGCGATGGTGCTGCTGCTCGCCGGGCTGCAGGGCATCTCGGGCACGCTCTACGAGGCGGCCCGGATCGACGGCGCCGGGCCGTGGGCGCAGTTCCGCCGGATCACGCTGCCGCTGCTCAAGCCGGTCAGCCTGACGACCGTGCTGCTCTGCTTCATCTCCACGTTCAAGACCTTCGACACCGTCTTCCTGATGACCCAGGGCGGACCGGGCGGCGCGACCGAGGTGCTGCCGGTGTACGCGTACAAGCTGGCCTTCAGCTTCTACAAGTTCGACGTCGCGGCGGTGGCCACCACGATGCTGCTGGTCGTCCCGGTGGTGCTGTCGGTGTTCTACTTCCGCTCGCTGCGCAAGGAGGAGACCGCATGAGACGCCGCTGGCCGATGACAGTCGCGGGGGTGCTGATCACCTTCGTCTACCTGCTGCCGGTCTACTGGATGCTCAACACGTCGTTCAAGAAGCCGGCCGACATCTTCGCGACCCCGCCGCAACTGGTTCCGCTGGCCCCGACCCTGCGTTCGTACGCCGATGCCGCCTTCGGTAACCCGGCGATCGCCAAGGGCCTGGCCAACTCGGCGGTGATCGCGATCGGCACCACGCTGCTGACGATCGCCATCGCCGTGCCCGCGGCGTACGGGCTGGCGCGGTTGCGGCTGCGCTTCGTGTCGGTGTTCCTGATGCTGTTCCTGGTCGTCCAGATGGTGCCGGCGGTGAACCTGGCGCTGCCGATGTTCGCGATCTTCAGCGACCTCGGGCTGGTGAACAGCTACGCCGGGCTGATCCTGGCGAACGCGTCGCTGGCGATCCCGCTCGGCATCGTGCTGCTGCGCCCGTACTTCCTGTCCGTGCCCGGCGAGATCCTCGAGGCGGCCAAGGTCGACGGCTGTACGACGTTCGGCGCGTTCGCCCGGATCGCGCTGCCGATCAGCCGGCCCGGCCTGATCACGCTGGCGGTGATCAGCTTCCTCGGCGCCTGGGGCGAGTTCGTCTTCGGGCTCGCGCTGGCCGCCGACGAGAACCTGCAGCCGATCACGGTCGTCCTGGCCGGCCTCACCAACGCCTTCGGCACCCGGTGGAACGACCTGATGGCGGTCTCCGCCGTGGTCGCGCTGCCGGTGATCGCCGCGTTCGTTTTCCTCCAGCGCTACATCGTCGCCGGACTCACCGAAGGAGCGACCAAGAGTTGACCAGCACATTGGAGATCTGGGCGGCGACGCCGACCCCGTTCGGCCCGGACGGCGAGCTGAACCTGCCGGTCGTCGCCGACCAGGGCAAGCACTTGCTCGCGCACGGCGTGCACGGTGCGTTCGTCGGCGGGACGTCGGGGGAGTTTCCCGCCCTGACCACCGGCGAGCGCAAGGCGCTGGTCGATGCCTGGGCCGCCGCGCGGCCGGACGGGCTCGCGCTCGGGACCCATGTCGGGCACAGCACGCTGGCCGAGGCACGGGAACTGGCCGCGCACGCGCAGTCGGCCGGAGTGGACCTGATCGCGTCGGTCACGCCGTACTTCGGAGTGGCGAACACGCTGGAGACGGCGGTCGACTTCCTCGCCGCGGTCGCCGCCGAGGCACCGACGACGCCGTTCCTCTACTACCACTTCCCCGGGATGACGGGTTCGCCGTACCGGCCGAGTGAGCTGGTCGCGCTGGCGGTCGAGCGGATCCCGAACTTCGCAGGGGTGAAGTTCACCCACGAGGACCTGCTCGAGTTCGACCGGACGCGGGCGGTGTCCTCCAAGGTGCGGGTCTACTTCGGCAGGGACGAACTGTTGCCCGCCGCGCTGGCGTTCGGCGCGGACGCGGTGATCGGCAGTCTCTACAACGCCCTCGCCCCGCAGGCCCACCAGGTCGCGGCCGCGATGGCCGCCGGCCGGCTCGAGGACGCGCTGGTGTTGCACGAACCTTTCCGGCAGGTCGCCGCGGAGGCCGGCCGGTACGGAGGAGTCGGCTTCGTCAAGGAGTGGCTGAACGCGTGCGGCCCGGACACCGGCGTCGCCCGTACGCCGTGGGGACCGCTGCCGCCCGCGGCGCATGACACGATAAAGCGGCTGGCCGCGTCCTGGCGAGCAGTCACTCCGGAGGGATGAGTCGTGAGCAGGAGCCCGATCTACCGCGAAGCCCAGGTCAAGTTGCGCGACTTCATCAAGTCCCGCGGCCTGGGCCCGGGGGACCGGCTACCTGCCGAGGCGGTGCTCGCCGCCGAGCTCGGGGTCAGCCGCCTTTCGTTGCGTGAGGCAACAAGAAGTCTGCAGACCCTGGGCGTGATCGAGGCCCAGCACGGCAACGGCCTGTTCGTCTCGTCGTTCTCCTTCCGGCCGCTGATCGAGCAACTCCCGTACGGCCTGGCCGTGCCCGGGATGGCGCTGGAGGAGATCCTCACCGCCCGCGAGGCGATGGAGGTCGGGCTGATGCCCGCCGTCGCCCGCGGCGCCGGCAGCGAAGAGCTCGCCGAGTGCGCCCGCCTGGCCGGACAGATGGCCGAGTTGGAGGCCGCCGGCAAGGAGATCACCGCGGTCGACCGGGCGTTCCACCTCACGCTCTACAAGGGTTTGCAGAACCCTCTGGTCGACAACCTGATCGAGCTGTTCTGGGAGATCTTCGTCCGCCTCGGCGACGCGATTCCCGCCCCGGTCGAAGGCGGCCGTGCCGCCGTCCACCTCCGCATCGTCGAAGCCCTGCAGTCGGGCGAGCCGCTCGACGCCATCCAGCGCATGCAAGAACACTTCAACGACGTCCGGACCCGGGCCGCCATGCTCCGGGACGGCTGAAGAGTGCTGTGCCTCTCGATGGGCGGAGCACTGCCTGTCGAGAGATCAGATATCAGACCTATGTCGTGAGGACACGCCCATGCAACTCACCCGTACCGTGTTACCCCTCGCCCTGGCCCTGACCCTCGCCACCACACTCACCGCCGGCGCCAACCCGGCCGCCAAGGACCGCTGCCAGGAGTCCGTCCCCTTCCGCTCCGGCGTCGCCGGCTACGCGTCGTACCGGATCCCGGCGGTCGTGAAGGCGGCCGACAACACGTTGCTCGCCTTCGCCGAAGGACGCCGCGGCGGCTCCTCCGACACCGGCGACATCGACATCGTGCTCCGCCACTCCACCGACGGCGGCTGCACCTGGGGGCCCCAGCAGGTCGTCACCGACCAAGGCCCGAACACGATCGGCAACCCGGCCCCGGTCGTCGACCCCGCCACCGGCGACGTCGTCCTGCTGAGCGTGCGCAACGGCCCTGTCACCGAAGCGCAGATCCTCCGTGGCGAGGCGAGCCCCGAGGACACCCGCCGGGTCTTCCTGCAACGCAGCACCGACGACGGCCGAACCTTCTCCGCCCCGGCCGAGATCACCTCGTCGACCAAGTTGCCCGACTGGCGCTGGTACGCGACCACTCCCGGCCACGCGATCGCCCTCCGCTCCGGCCGCCTGCTCGTCCCCGCCAACCACTCGATCGCCCCACCGGCGGGCTCGCCGGACACCGGCGCCGAGGCGAAGTACTACGGCGGCCACAGCCTGTACTCCGACGACGGCGGCCGAACCTGGCAGATCGGGTACGTCGACGACAACCCGAACAACTACGTCAACGTCAACGAGACGACCGCCGCGGAACTCCCCGACGGTCGCGTCTACTTCAACACCCGCGAGCACAACGGCACCGCCCCCGGCACCCGCGCCGACGCCTACTCCTCAGACGGCGGCGAGACGCTCGACAAGCCTTTCCGCCCGCAAGCGACGCTCGTCGGCCCGGTCGTCCAGGCCAGCGTGCTCTCCGTCGGCTCGCTGCTCCTGTACTCCGGTCCCGCCGACCCCGCGGCCCGCGCCGCGATGACGATCCGGATCAGCACGGACCAAGGCGTCACCTGGCAGCCGTCCCTCGCGATCTCCGGCCTGCCCGCCGCGTACTCCGACCTGGTCTCGCTGGATCGCAACACCCTCGGCCTGCTCTACGAGACCGGCGACTTCGGCGCCAACGAGACCATCACGTTCCGCCGGATCGCCCTGAAGGATCTGGACCGATGACCACCCGTCGCATCCCGGCACCGGCCACCGCTCACCGCCCGCCGGCACCGCCCGTGGGGACAACCGCCCGTCGAAGCCTGCTCGCAGCCGGCCTCGTCGCCGCCTCCACCCCGCTCGTCGCCGCAACGGCGGAAGCCGCCCCGCCCAAACAAACCGTCCCCACCTGGACCCGCCTCCCCGACCTCCCGCCGAACCGCGTCGATTGGCACCCGGCCGTTCCGGTCTCCAAGCCGTACTGGACGCAACTCGGCCTGGCCGGACCGATCGCCGGATCCCACCGCGGTCATCTCCTGGTCGGCGGCGGCGCCAACTTCCCCGAGCCCGCCCTCACCTCGAACCGCCCGACCACGCTCGGCAAGGTCTACTGGAACGAGCTGTTCACGCTGAAACCCGGCGCCACCCGCTGGTCCGACCCGGTCGAGCTGCCCGACGCGATCGCCTATCCGGCGTGCGTCAGTACGCCGTACGGGGTGGTCGTGATCGGCGGCGAAGGCTTCCGCGGCGGCCCGAACGGCACTGCCCTCAAGCCGGCCGAGAAGTTCGCCGACGTCTTCGTCCTGGACGCCGGCGGCAACCGCCGAGACCTCCCGTCCCTCCCGCGCCCGATGTCGTACGCCGTGGCCGGTCTCGTCGGCACCACCATCTTCGTTGCCGAGGGCCCCGACTTTCTGGCCCTCGACCTCAGCGATCTCTCCCGGGGCTGGATCGCCCTCCCGCCGTGGCCAGGCCCACCCCGAACCGTCGCCGTGGGCACCGCCGCCCAGGGCCGCTTCCACCTGATCAGCGGCCGCTCCCAAGCCGCCGACAAGTCCTGGCGCTTCCACACCGACGCGTACGCCTACGACCCCCGCCGATCCACCTGGACCCGCCTGCCCGACCTGCCCTTCTGCGTCACCGCCGGCCAGGCGCACCCGACGCGCCACGGCCTGATCGTCCTGGGCGGCGACAAAGACCTCACCCGCTGGAACAAGATCCAGCACCACACGGCCCTCCGCGATGCCGCCGCGCCCGGTTCCCCCACCTGGACCGAGCACAACAACGTCATCACCTGGACCTACGACCACCACACCGGCTTCAACTCCGAGATCCTCCAGTACGCCGCCAACCGCTGGACGGTCACCGGCCACTTCCCCGGCCCATCGCAGGTCACCACCCCAGCCGTCCCGCACGCCGACGGCCTGGTCATCCCCACCGGCGAAATCCGTCCCGGCGTGCGCACCGCCACCAGTTGGCAGCTCCGTCCCTGACATCGCTCATGGTTGTGTTCGGCAACGAAACAAACAGCTGACAGGCGCTGGTGGCTAGCAGCCGGATCGCAGTCGGCCACGTTCTGTAGTCGTCATCGGGTCATTTCGCCCGATCCGGGCCAGAGGCTTGCACAGAGCGTGGCCGACTGCCAGAGTCGGCCGTGAGGATCCGGGGGGCGGATCTTTTGGGGTGGGTTCTCGGTCACTGGGGGGTGACGAGCTTTGTCGTGGTCGACGACGTCGTTGACGAACGCAACGGGGAATTCCGGCAGGCCTCGGCCTGTCGCGGTCAGCGCTGCCCGAAAATCCATCACGCCTCACCTCCACGGACTCCATCGCGATCCCGGCTCGCGCCGGGCGCATCCGATACTCCGAACACTGGTTGGTGAGTGACTGTGTCGCAGCTCTTCGATCGATCCGTTAGTGGCCGACGCCGTGCCTGGCATGCGCTGCTGGTCGTCCTGGTCGCTCTCGTGCCCGCCCTGGGCGCGACGGTGGTCCTCGCGCCGTCGGCCTCCGCGGCAGCGGGTGAGCTCTCGTACGTCGGCGGCGCCAGTACGAGCGGGGCCAGGACGAGTCACACCGTCCGGATTCCCGCGACGGTCCAGGCCGGCGACGCGCTGGTGCTCCACCTCACCGTCAACGCGACGGTGGGCACGCTGACGGACAGCCTGGCCGGCTGGACCCTGCTGCAGTCGCGCGACGGCAACGCCGTCCGGGGCCGGCTGTGGACCAAGACGGCGACCGCGGCGGACATCAACGCGAACGTCACCGCCACCACCAGCGACACGCTGAAGTCGGTGATCGGCGTCGCGGCGTACCGCAGTACGGGCAACGCGACCGTGTCCGCCTCGGCGGTCGGCGGCAGCGACGCGTCCGGGAGCAGCCACACGACGCCGTCCGTTCCGGTCGCCGACGCGAACTCCTGGCTGGTGAACGTCTGGTCGGAGAAGTCCTCGCTCGACACGACCTGGACGCTGCCGGCCGGCACCACCTCGCGCACGACCGCGGCCGCCATCGGGACCGGCAAGGTCAGCGCCGTGCTCGGCGACTCCGCCGCCGCGGTGCCGACCGGGACCGCGGCCGGCAAGACCGCGACCACCAGTGTCGCGGTCTCCCGCTCGGTGATGTTCTCGCTGGTGCTGAGCCCCGGTCAGGTCGCCGATCCGGTGAACCAGCCGCCGGTAGCCGCCTTCGTCTCCAGCTGCAACGGCCTCGTCTGCGGGTTCGACGCCTCGTCGTCGACCGACCCGGACGGCAACACACTCACCTACGCCTGGAACTTCGGTGACGGCCAGACCGGCACCGGGGTCAACCCGAACCACACCTACGCCGCCGACGGCCCGCGGACAGTGACGCTGACCGTCAGCGACGGCACACTGACCGACACCGAGACCGCGCAGATCAGTCCGGTCGCCACGGTGACCCAAGGCCAGGTCTCCTACGTCGGTGCCGCCAGTACGGCGGGCAACCGGTCCTCGCACACGGTCCGGATCCCTGCCAACGTCCAGGTCCAGGACCGGCTGCTGCTGTTCCTGGCGACCAACTCGACCACCGGCACCATCACCGACGCGGTCCCGGGCTGGACGCTGATCCAGACCCGTGACGGCAACGGTGTCCGCGGCCGCGCCTGGACGAAGGCGGCGACCGCCTCCGACGCCGGCAGCGACGTGACGGTCACCGGCAGCGAACTGTCGAAGTCGACGCTCAGCGTCGCGGCGTACCGCAGTACCGGTGTCACGACGGTGTCGGCCTCCGCGGTCCGCGGCGTCGACGCATCGGCGAGCAGCCACGCCACGCCGACCGCACCGGTTGCCAAGGGCAACTCCTGGCTGGTGAACGTCTGGAACGAGAAGTCCTCCGTCGTGCAGGCCTGGAACCTGCCGGACAACGTCACCTCCCGGACCACCGCGGCCAGCACCGGTACCGGCAAGGTGAGCTCGATCGTCGCCGACTCCAACGCCGGCGTGCCGATCGGCACCGCGGCGGCCCGGACGGCCACCACCACCTCGGCCGCGTCGCGGTCGATCATGTTCTCCGTCGTGCTCGACCCGGGGGCGGACGCCACCGCGACGAACGAGGCGCCGGTGCCGGACTTCGTCACTGGCTGCGCGTCGATGACGTGCGAGTTCGACGCGAACCGGTCGTTCGATCCCGACGGTGACGCGCTGACCTACAGCTGGAACTTCGGCGACGGCCAGACCGGGACCGGGGACAACCCGTCGCACACCTACGCCACCGTCGGCAGCCGCACGGTCACCCTCACCGTGAACGACGGTACGCACACGGTTCAGAAGACCGGTGTCGCCGTGGCGGCCGCCCAGCCGCCGGGGCCGGGGCACGGCGACCGGATCGTTCCCGACACCCCGCGGACCAACTTCCCGTTGATCAGCGCCGGTGAGATCTGGGACATCGAGGTCGTCGGCAACCGTGTGTACGTCGCGGGCGGCTTCACCTCGCTGCGCAACAACGCGACCGGCAACACCACCACCGTCAACCAGGCCCAGATCGCGGCGTTCAGCCTGAGCACCGGCCTGATCGACACCACCTTCCGGCCGGTCATCGGCAACGGTGGCGTGGAGGCGGTCGAGGCGTCGCCGGACGGCACCAAGCTCTACATCGCCGGCAACTTCGGCACCGTCAACGGCCTGACCCGCAAGGGCATCGCGCGGATCGATCCCGTCACCGGCGCACCGGTCACCGGCTTCGTCGCCGACGCGAACGCCAAGCCGCAGGAGCTCGCGGTGACCAACTCCACCGTGTACGTCGGCGGCCGCTTCACCGCGATCAACGGCGCACCGCGCGGCGCGCTCGCCGCGCTCGACGGCAACACCGGCGCGGTCCGAACGGACTTCGTCAACGACGTCAGCGGCGGCATCGGCGCCAACGGCGACTTCACCGTGCAGCGCCTGAAGCTCAGCCCGGACCTGGGCCGGCTGCTGGTCGTGCACACCGGCCGGCAGATCAACGGCCAGGACCGGTACGGCGTCGCGCTGATCAACGCCCGGACGCAGAAGCTGCTGCCCTGGCGGACCCGGCTGTGGGACGACAACCTGCAGTTCGTCGGCGGCATCCAGCGGATCTACGGCGGCGACATCTCGCCCGACGGCACCTACTTCGCGGTCACCAGCGGTTCCGGCGGCGACCGTCCGCCGATCAACGACACCGTCGTCGCGTACCCGATGGAGGGTGGCGACAACGTCCAGCCGCTGTGGATCTCCCGGCTCTTCGACAGCGTCTACTCGATCGCCATCGCCGAGAAGGCGATCTACGTGGGCGGTCACTTCGCCTGGCACGAGTCCCCGACCTCGCCGCAACCCTGGCCGGGTCTGACCGACCAGGGCTACGGCACCGGTCAGGGCCTGTCCGGCTACGGTCTCGGCGACGCCGTCGTACGGCGTGAGCACCTCGGCGCGCTGAACCCGGTCGACGGGACGGCGCTGGACGGGTTCAACCCGGGCTCGAACTCGTTCGAGGGCGACAAGCACATCGAGCTGACCCCGCGCGGGTTGTTCGTCGGTGGTGACGGGCAGACCAAGGGCGAGTTCAACGTCGGCCGGGTCGCGTTCTTCGACTTCAACTCGGTCGCCGCGCCCAACGGGGTGGAGACCGTGATCACCGACCCGATCCAGGGCCGGGTCAAGCCGGTGGACGAGGAGTACCAGATCACCGGGACGGCGTCGGCCGCCAGCGGGGTCCAGCGGGTGCAGGTCGAGATCATGGACCGCAACAGCCGCCGGTACCTCAACGACGACCTGACCACCTGGGGGACCACCACGCCGAACACGATCAACGCCAACCTGGCGTCGCCGAACGCGACCTCGACCACCTGGTCGCTGCCGCTGACGATGACCCAGAACCGGGTGCTGACCGTGATGGCCCGGACGGTGGCCGGCAACAACGCGCAGGACCCGACCAAGGCGACCAAGAAGTTCGAGACCTTCGGCCTCGCGGACGAGACCCCGAGCACCAACGTCACCGGACCGAACCAGAGCGTGGTGAACTCGTTCACGTTCACGATCACCGGGTCGGCCACCGACGACCTCGGCGTCAACTCGGTCGGGCTGACCCTGCGCGACCTGAGCAACAACCGCTATCTGCAGAACGACGGCACGGTGTCGGCGACCAGCAACACGTTCCGGATCACACCGGACGTCGTCGGGGCGACCAGTACCACCTGGTCGTACGAGGTGACCGTCCCGTACGAGGGTGAGTGGCAGGCCCAGGCAAGAGCCAGCGACACCTCCGGTCAGTCCGACCTGGACACCGCCGACCGGACCTGGATCGTGACCGAGAGCGGGGTCGCGCCGACGGTCTCGATCAGTTCGCCGGTGACGATGATCCCGCCGACCACGGTGCAGACCGTGGTGGTCACGCCGGGACAGCCGCTCACCTTCGCCGGCTCGGCGAACGACGAGCAGTCCCTGCAGAACGTCGAGATCTCGCTCCGGAACAGCACCACTCGCGAGAACCTCGCCGCCGACGGCACGTGGGGCGTGGACGCGATCGCCGGCTGGTACCGGGTCGCGCCGCAGAACCTCAACCAGGCCAGCTACAACTGGTCCTACACCACACCGTTCAACCTCAAACCGGGCACGTACAGCTTCTCGGTCCGTGCCACCGACCACCTCGGCCTGACCACGTCGAACTCCAACCAGGGCCGGCTGACCCTGAGCGCCCAGATCCCGGGTGACGCACCACCGAACGGTCTGCTGTCCGTGACCGGTACGGTCACCGGCGGGCAGGTTCTGCACCTCGACCTGGCCGGCACCGCGACCGACGACGTCGGCGTGGCCGAGATCCGGGTGTCGCTGGAGGACCAGGACACCAACCGTTACCTGCAGCCGAACGGGTCGATGGCGGCCAACTTCGCGACGCTGCCGGCCACGTTGGCGACACCGAACGGCACCAGTACGACGTGGACGTTGCCGGTCGATCTGCCGACGCAGGGCGACTGGGCCGTGACAGCGTTCGCGTACGACACCTCCGGCCAGCAGGACACCTCGACCAGCGGTGCGACGGCGCGTTACCGGATCTACCCCGGTGACAACCCGCCGACGCTGAACGAGGCGCTGCTGACCCCGAACGAGGGCAACGAGTTCACCGACGGCAAGATCTTCGTGACCGGCCGGGCCGAGGACGACCAGTCGATGCAGCGGGTCGAGATCGGCATCGTCAACTCGCTCGGTCAGTACATGAGTTCCTCGGGCGCTTTCACCAGTACGAACGCCAGCTGGCGGACCGCGTTCCTCACCAGCCCGGGCACGCCGGGGTCCAACTTCTCCTACACCACCCCGGTGATCCCGGCGGGGGCGTACACGGTCCGGGTGCGGGCCGTCGACCAGCACGACCAGGTCACCGCGGTGCCGATCGAGCGGCACGTCACCGTGATCCACCCGCCGGGCAACCTCCCGCCGGTCCCGAGCTTCACGATCGCGTGCGAGCAGAACGTGTGCACGTACGACGCGCGCAGCTCGACCGACGAGAGCCCGACGACGCTGACGTACTCCTGGAACTTCGGCAACGGCACCGGATCCGGCCCGCTGCCGACCAGGACCTACACCAGCGCCAACACCTACACGGTGGTGCTGACCGCCAGGGACGAGTGGGGTGCGACGGCGACCGCGACGCAGACGGTGACGATCACCGAGCCGACGAACAACGTGGCTCCGGTCCCGGTGATCAACCCGCCGGCCTGCTCGGGACTGAGCTGCAACATCTCCGGGGTGGGGTCGGCCGATCCGAACACCGGCGACACCTTCACCTACCTGTGGAACTTCGGGGACGGAACCCCGACGAGCACCTCGTCGGCCATGTCCCACGTGTTCCCCGCAGCGGGCACCTACACGGTCACGCTGACCACGACCGACGGGTGGGGCAAGGCGGCGACGGTGACCCGGCAGATCACCGTCTGACGCACCAGTGATCCGAGGGGCGAGGCCGATCGGTCTCGCCCCTCGGCTGTGCTCACAGCGCGATCTCCGGCTGGAGCTTCTTCGCGACCCAGACGCGCTGGTCGCGGGCCGCAAGGGTCGAGGCGAGCAGGCCGGCGGCCAGCCAGGCGGCCAGGACGAGCAGGTCCTTGCCGAGGGACGCACCGGGGCCGCCGTACATGAGATGCCGTACGCCGTCGATCGCGTAGCTCATCGGCAGCACGTGGTGGAAGAAGTACAGCGGCGCCGGGATCGTCTGCCAGGGGAACGTGCCGCCGGCGCTGACCAGCTGGATCACCATCAAGACCAGACCGAGGAACTTGCCGATGGCGCCGAACCACGCGGACAGGGCGTGCAGGATCGCGACGAAAGTGATCGACGTGAGCATCAGGAAGCCGACGGTGAGCCACGGATGTGTGGCGTCGATGCCGAGTCCGATGATCACCACGGTGAAGACCAGGGCGGCCTGGATCGCGCCGAACAGTGCGGGCGGGAGCCAGCCGCCGAGCGCGACCCGGAGCGGCGACTGCAGGGCGGCGAGGCCGCGCGGTGACAGCGGCCGGACCAGCAGGAACAGCACGTACGCACCGATCCAGCAGGACAGGCTGAGGAAGAACGGCGCCAGACCGGCTCCGTAACTGTCGGCCGTCGCCTGCGAGGTGTTCTGCAGACCGACCGGTGCACCGAGCGTCTCCGCGACGGCCTTGCGGGCCGCGGGCGACGGGTCGGGGATCTGCTTGGCGCCGTTGGTCAGCGCCGTGTTCAGCTGGGTCGCGCCGGTCTTCAACTTGCTCACACCGGTGGCCAGGCTGTTCACGCCGGTCAGCAGCTGTCCCTGGCCGGTCACGGCCTGCCGCTCACCGGCGGCCAGCTGAGAGGCACCCGTCTGCAGTTGCCCGACGCCGGACTTCAACTGCTTCGCGCCGGTGTTGAGCTTCGAAGCCCCCGTCGCGGCACTGCTGATCCCTGACGTCAGCGCCGGAGTGGCGTTGGACAGCGTGGCAGCGCCGTTGGACACCTGCCGTGCGCCGGTCGCCAACTGGTTGAGCTGCTTGGACGTCGACTGGATCTTGGTGTTCGCGGTGACCACCGGAGCCCGCAGCTTGGTGGTTTCGGCCAGCACCTGGTTGATCTGCGCCTGGGTGAAGCCGCGCTGCCTGAGCCGCTGTGCGAGGCCCGCGTCGATCGTGCTCAGGTCGGTCAGCAGCGTGCTGGACGCCGTCGCCACCTGCCGGCCGACGCCGGCGATCTTCTCGTTGCCATCAGCAACTTGATCCGCGCCGTCGGCCAGCGCCTTGGTCTGCGCCGGCAGCCCGGCCGTTTTCGTCTTCAGCGTCCCGAGTCCGCTGCTCAGCTGCCCGGCACCCGTCGCCAGTTCACCGGCGCCTTTGCCGGCGGAGTTCAGGCCGGTCGACAGTTTGGCCGCGCCGGCCGACAACTGCTTCTGCGCCGTGTTGAGCTGCGTCGCGCCGGTCTGCAGCTGTCCGACGCCGGTGTTCGCCGAGGTCAGCCCGCTCTGCAGTTGCCCGGCTCCGGTCGCCGCCTTGCTGACTTGCCCGTGAATCGTGCTGAATCCCGCCAGCAGTTTGCTCGCCGCGGTCTCGCTCACCTGCGCGGCGACGGTCTTCGTCACCTGGGCGACGACCTGGTTGGCGATCGTGTGCGCGAGGTAGTTGTTCGCGTCGTTCGTGGTCAGCTCGAGCATCGCCTGCCGCGGCGTGAACTCCGCGCTGGAGGCCAGATCCGCCGAGAACGTCTTCGGCAGCACCAGCGCGAACTCGTACCGCCCGTCCGACACCCCCGCCGTCGCCTCGGCCCGGTCCACCCGGTGCCAGTCGAAGCTCTTCGAGTTCACCAGCTCGTCGGCGACCTGCGGCCCGACCGCGAGCTTCTCGCCGGTCGACAGCGTGGTGCCCTGGTCCTCGACCACGACCGCGGTCGGAACCTTGTCGAGCCGCCCGTACGGGTCGTGATTGGCGTACAGGTACAACCCGCCGTACAGCATCGGGACGCAGAGCAGCGCCACCACCGCCAGCTTCGGCAACCGCCCGGCGGTCAGCCGTCGCAGTTCACTCAGCGCCATCCGGACGGCGGTCATGCGAGCTCCTCCTCTTCCTTCGTCTCCTCGTCGACGGCTTCGACCTTCAACGGCTCCGGCTGGTCGATCGCGCCCATCCGCGCCGCCGGTACGCCGAGCAGCCGCGCCGACGCGTCCGCACAGGTCACGATCACCGCGTAGCCCCGCGACGCCAGCTCGCGTCCCACGCCGTACCAGCTGTGCGGATCGCCGCCGAACCGGTCCGGCATCGTCAGGATCACGACCGCCACCTCGGGCCGCGCGACCGTCAGCTCGGCCAGCAACCGAGTCCGTACATCGACCGGCAGATGCTCGAACCGCTTGTCCGCGTGCTCGGCCGCGTCGTGCTCCTCCAGCCAGGCCTGGACCGCCTTGCCACCGGCCTTGCGCCCGGCGATCGCCAGCTCCTCGCCGACGACCGCCTTCACCGGCAGCGCGTCGTCCGGCTCGGTGATCCCAGGCGCGTCGACCACGGCCACGCGGCGCCGCAGTACAGCGGCATCGCCCTGGCCGTCGAGCTTCACCTCGCCGCCGTCCGGCACGAGCCGGCCCGAGAGTGCGAGCGACGCGGCGACATGGCCGGGCCCGGGGTAGCCGGTCAGCAGCACGAGCTCGTGGTCGCGGACCTCGACCGACGTCGCGTCCAGCAGTGGCGCGTGCGGACCGCGCACGCTGATCGCGTAAGCCCTGAGCTGCATGCCAACCCCGTCCTCAACTCAATACGGTTGTGTATCCAATACAGAACTGTATCCTACTCGCCATGGAAACCCCGAAGCGCCGTCGCTCCGCCACCCGGGCCCGCCTGCTCGAAGGCGCGCTGGAGGTGTTCGCCGAGCGTGGTTTCCACGGCGCGTCGGTGGAGGACATCTGCGAGCGGGCCGGCTTCACCCGCGGCGCCTTCTACTCGAACTTCGGCTCCAAGGACGAGCTGGTCCTGGCTCTGTTCGAGGCGACCACCGATCGCCTGCTGGAGCAGATCGCCGCCCTGCTGCCGGAGCTCGCGACCCAGCCGGGCACCCTGCTGGACGCCGTACTGGGGCTGCTGGACGACGCCGCGCCCGATCAGCGGCAGTGGCACCTGATCTCCACGGAGTTCACTCTGCACGCGCTGCGCAGTCCCGAGGCGGCCGACGCGCTGGTGCGTCAGCGCACGGTCTTCCGGCAACGGCTGACCGAGCTGGTCGAGGAGATCACCCGGACCAGCGGTCTACAGCTGAGCGTGCCGGCCGAGCAGTTCGTCCGGTTGGTGATCGCCGTGCACGAAGGCGCCCGGTCGCAGAGCCTGCTCGAGCCGGACGCCGTACCGGCGGGATCGCTGGAGCACACGTTCCTGCCGATGGTGCTGGCGGCGGTCAGCCGACCTTGACGTCGACGCTGTGCAGACCGGTCGAGCCGTTCGGCGCCGGCGGGGCCTGCGACTCGATCTGAGGGTTGCCCTTGGCATCGAACGCGCGGACCTGCAGCACGTGGTTGCCGCGCGGCGCGTTCCAGGTCCAGTGCCACTGCCGCCAGGTGTCGGTCGACGGGTCCGCCGCCAGCGTCGCCTCCTGCCACGGGCCGCCGTCCACCCGGACCTCGACCTTCGAGACGCCGACGTGCTGGTCCCACGCCACCCCGGCGACGGTGACCTGACCGACCGACGCCTTCGAGCGCGGGACGTCGATCCGCGACGACAGCTTGATCGGCCCCTGCTCGGACCAGCCCCGCGGCGTCCAGTACGCCTCGAACTGGTCGAACCGGGTCACCTCGATGTCGGTCAGCCACTTCGTCGCCGACACGTACCCGTACAGGCCCGGTACGACGATCCGCACCGGGAAGCCGTGCTCCAGCGGCAACGGCTGCCCGTTCATCGCGAACGCGAGCATCGACTGCCGGTCGTCGGTGAGCGTGCTGATCGGCGTACCGGCGGTGAAACCGTCCTTCGAGGTCGACTTGATCGCGTCCGCCTGAGACGACGGGCCGGCTTCCGCGAGCAGATCCTTCAGCAGGACGCCCGACCACAACGCGTTGCCGATCAGGTCGCCGCCGACCTCGTTGCTCACACAGGTCAACGTGACCCATTTGTGCACGACCGCACGCTTCAGCAGGTCGTCGAAGCTCAGCTCGATCTCGCGGTCGACCATGCCGTGAATGCGCAGCCGCCAGTCCGACGGCAGGATCAGCGGCACGGACAGCGCGGTGTCGATCCGGTAGAACTCGTCGTTCGGCGTCGCCCACGCAACCGCCCCCGGAGCCTGTACGCCGGCCGGCGGCGCGAGACTCGGTGGCGTCGGGAGGTTCAGACCCTCGCGCGCGTCGGCCACCGCGGCCCGATGACCGCCGACAACCTTGCCCAGGGCACCGATCGCGACGGTGCCGAGGGCAACACCGCCGGCGAGCTGGAGGAATCCGCGGCGGCTCACGCCGTCGTCGGGGTCGGTGCGCAGGTCGGCGAGCCGCGTCGCGAACAGCCGGAGCAGCAGGAGCGCGGTGATGCCCGCGACCATCGACGGGACGAACCCGGTCTGGCCGGAGTCGGGTCGCGTCGCCGCCGCCGCGACGGCGATGCCGGCGAGGACGACGACCACGGCCGCGCCGGCGGCGTACCGGCGGACGGCGAGAATCCCGCCGAGCGCCGCGAAAGCGAGCAGCACGATCAGGATGCCGGCCCGGAGCGCGGTCTTGTCATGGGTGCCGAACAGCGAGATCGCCAGGTCCTTGAGCCACGGCGGCACCCGGTCGATGAAGGCGGAGCCGATCGCCACCACGGGGGTCTGGCGGGTGCCGAGCAGGGCGGCGGCGACGCTACCGGCGGCGAGGCCTGCGAGAGCGGCGAGTACGCCGCCGAGCGCGGCGCGAACGAGCAGGCCGCTGCGGCGCGGGGAGTTGGTGGAGTTGCCGCGCGAGTCGCCAGGGCGTTGCGGCGGGACCTCGCCGGTTCGCTGCGGTGCAACCGCCTCCGACGCACCGCCGATGCGGAGACCGGTCGAGCCGGCGTCGGGGCTGCGCCGGCCGGTGGGGACCTCGGGGTGGTTCACAGCTCAACTGTCCCGCTCGGTGGCGCCCGGCACCAGCCGGGCGCCACATCCGTTAGGAGCGGGTAATGCGGGTCAGTTGCGGTTGGAGGTGACGGGGCCGAGGCCAGGTCGGCCGTTCGGCCAGCGGCGGGCGTTGTCCCGGACCCGCCGGAGCCGGCCGAGCACGAGCTCGCGCTCGTCGGCCAGCTGGGACGTCCACAGGCTGTCGATCTCCAGGAGGTGGTCGGGCAGCGCTTCACGCAGCCGCCGCTTGCCCTCCTCCGTGAGAACCGCGAACGAACCGCGGGCGTCGTCGGGACAGGGCTCCCGACGCACCAGACCGAGGTTCTCGGCGCGGTCGACCAGCCGGGTGATGCCGCCGGTGGTGACGGTCAGCTCCCGGGCGAGTGAGGTGAGACGCTGCTTCTCCCCGTGGCTACGGGCAAGCCGCAGCAACAGTTCGAACATTGCCATTTGCAGACCACTGCGCTTCAGGGAATGGCGCATCAGATGATCGAGTTCGGCCGCTGCTTCACGCAGCAGGCCGTACGCGGTGATCACGTCGCTTTCCCAGGGTTCGGCGACGGGAGTGGGTTCTGCATCGGCGAGCGCTAGGGGCGAGCTAAGCGTAGGCGCGATGGTCATGCGCGGACTCTATTAGCTGACTAGGTCACTTCGCTACACGGGGTGACCTATCGGCTACAGGTCGAGACACGATCGAAGGATTTCCGAGCGTGACCAGCGGTGCCGGTACGCCGTAACTTGCCCCGCCTGTGGATAACTTCCGCGGCGGTCTCCCGATCTTTGCCAGCCTAGATCCGTCACGTCCACCGTCGCAGATCGGGGTCCCCGGATGACCGACCAGGAAACCCACCCGGCCCACACCCGCGGCACCATCGCCGCCGCCATCATCCTGTCCGCCGTCCTCATCTGCGGCGCCCTCCTCCTGTTCACCGACCGCTCAGCCCCGGCACAGGCCACGGGTACGACGTCCGCGAACAGCACAAAATCGACCGACAGTTCCGTTCCTTCTGTTTCTCTGCCCGCAACCGCCGCAACTTCTGCAGACACTTCAAGTCCAGAACAGAGCAGTGGTTGCGGACTCCCCGCCGGCGACCAAAACGTCCCGACAACAGCCCCCACAGCAGACGGCTGGGAAGTGAACCACCGCGTCGTCGTCCCCCGCTCAACCACCCACGGCCCCGCCAAAACCGACCCCGACGGCTTCCGGAGGTGCTTCGCCCACTCACCCACCGGCGCCCTCTTCGCCGCCTACAACGCCATCGCCGCCATCGGCGACCAGCACAAGGTCCTCACCACCGTCCCCAAACTCATGCTCCCCGGCCCCAACACCGACGCTCTGCTCAAAGAGCTCCGCGACGAGACCCCGACCGACAGCGAAGCCGTCCAACTGGCCGGCTACCGCATCCTCGACGCCATCACCGACCGCGTCACCGTCGTCCTCGCCGTCCCGGTCGAGTCGGAGTACATGAGCCTCAACCTCACCCTCGTCTGGCACCGCAGCGACTGGCGCGTGGTCCCGCCGCCACCGGGTGAACCGGTCGGTGCCCCGTTCTCCCAGCACCGCGACCTCGACGACTTCGTCACCTGGAAGGGACTCTGATGTGCAGCGTCACCGACCTCAGGTGCAGCATCAGCGAGGGCTTCGCCTCGGTCGTCAGCAACCAGTTCGAAAGCCTGGCCGGCAAGATCGGTGAACTGGCCAGCTCCGGCCTGGCCGCGGTGTCGACGTTCTGGATCAAGAACGACGCGGTCCAGCCCGATCCGATCGCGACCCAGCACGGCGACAGCTGGACGGCCAGCGAGCCGGTCGCTTTCCTGCACGACCGCACCCTCGCCCTGGCCGCCGCGGTGTTCGTGATCGCGGTCATCATCGCCGGCCTGCGGACCGCCTGGGAGCAGCGCGGCGAACCACTCCGCGAACTGCTCAAGTCCACGCTGATCCTCGTCCTGGTGGCCGGCGCCGGATCGGCGTTCATCCAGCTGCTGGTGGAGATCTCTGACGAGATCGCATTCTCCGTGATGAGCGACGCGCGCCTGGACACCACGGCGACGGACCAGGCGCTCGGCGAGGCGCTGTTCCAGGGCATCACCCTGTCCCGGGCCACCGCCGACCTCCCGCTCGTCGCAGGCATGTTCTTCGGCGTCGCCATCTTCATGGCGTCGGTGGTCCAGGTGATCCTGCTGCTGATCCGCTCGGCGATGCTGGTCCTGCTGGCCGGTACGTTCCCCCTGGCGGCCGCCGCGACGAACACGGAGATCGGCAAGGCCTGGTTCCGCAAGTACTGCGGCTGGGTGCTCGCGTTCATCGCCTACAAGCCCGCCGCCGCCCTGGTCTACGCCGCGGCGATCAAGATGACCGAAGCCGGGATCCGGCAGCCGTCCGGCAACACGCTGGTCAACGCGATGAGCGGGCTGATGATGATGCTGCTCGCGGTCTTCGCGCTGCCCGCGATGCTGCGCCTCGTCGCACCGGTCACCGCCGCGGTCGCCGGCGGCTCCGCGGGCAGCGGTGCCACCCTGGCCGATCCTGGCGGCCTGGCCACCGGCGCGATCAACGCCGGCCGCGGCGCACTCGGCAGCCGCCCAGGCGGCGGCGGTGGTCGCAGCGGGGGCGGAGGCGGCGGCGGAGGTGGAGGCGGCGGTGGCGGTGGTGGTGGTGGCCTGAAGGGTGCAGCCGCCGGCGCCATCGGTGTCGGCCTCGCCGCGGGCGGCGCCGCCCTGAGCCAAACCAAGAAGGCAGGCGGCGCCCTCGCCGGCGCGGCCGCCCACTCCGCCGGCGAACCCGGCGGCGGAGGCTCTCCGAGCCCGGGCGGCGGGAGCCGAGGCTGGAGCACCTCCCGCCGCCCACCCAAACCCATTAAGACCTCCAGCACCCCCACGACCCCCGCACCCGCTGGCCCCACCGGCAGCAACCCCTGACCCGCCGCATCCACTCACCACCCGCAGACCTCCACCACTCACCAATCCCGGTTGTCCGCGCCATGCCACGCTCGGCACGACGGTCACCAACGCCAGCCCCCGAGCTTGATGAGTGCTGGGCGTCCGCAGCCCGGGCCACCTACCGATCCAGGCAGCCGATCTGCGGCACCCGCCAACGACCGGCCGCCGCCGACAGACGGCTCCGCGCTCACCCCTCCCCGCCGTCCGCCGACCCCAACGAGCACGGAGGATGGTGCCATGCCTCTGGAACGCATCGCCCTGATCTCCGACGTCCACGGCAACCTGACCGCTCTCGAGGCGGTGCTCGCCGACATCGAGGCCCGGGGAATCCGGCGGATCTTCAACCTCGGCGACTACGTCGGCAAGGGCCCGCGCGGTCAAGCGGTCGTCGACCGGTGCCAGGAGGTCTGCGAGGTGAACATCCTCGGCAACTGGGACGACTTCCTGCCCGACCCGGCGCGCACCATCGACAACGAAGGCATGCGGTGGTGGAAGAACGAGCTGCGCGAGGACCAGTGGACCTGGCTGCGCGCGCTCCCGTTCTGCCACGACTTCGTGCTCAGCGGCCGGCAGATCCGCCTCTTCCATGCCTCCGCCGACACCGTCCACCACCGAACTCGCTTCGACCATGACGAGAAGGAGTTCCTCGCCATGTTCGAGAACACCCCGGCCACCGGCGACGGCCCGATCCCCACCGTCGTCGGCTACGGCGACACCCACGACGCCTACTGCGAAACCGACCTCGGCCGCACCCTGTTCAACACCGGCAGCGTCGGCAACTCCCTCGGTGACATCACACCCGTGTACGTCGTACTCGAAGGCGTCCCCGACAGCCCCGACCCGGCGCCGTTCTCCATCCAGTTCGTCCGCGTCCCGTACGACGCGGCCGCGGAACTGGAGGTCGCCCGCGCCCTGGGCATGCCCGAGCTGGACGGCTACGAGTCGGAGATCATCCACGGCGTCTACCGCGGCGACCTCTACGCAGGCGAGACGCCGACGTACCACCGGGTCTGAGTCGGCCCGCGGTAGGTCAGCGGACCAACAGCGCCTCGGAGCCGACCGGGACGTAGCCGGCGGCCAGGAACGCGCGGAGGGACGCGGCGTTGCCCGGGGTGACCTGAGCCCAGATGTGGGTCCCCGGCGGGACGAGAGCGCGGGCGGTGCGGGCGAGCAGACGGCCCTCGCCCTTGCCGCGCGCCGAGTCCGGAACCTCCAACGCGACCTCCTGCCGCCCGGCCAGCCCAAGTCCGGTGAGCACGATCGCCCCCGTGGCTGTCGTGTACGCGCGCACGTCGTCCCGGTAACGCCGCGCCCGCCGGATTCGAGGGTGCGACTCATCAGTGAACGGCGTGAGGCCCGCCAGCAGGTCGGCGCGTTCGGACTCGTCCGTGAGTGCCGGCGCGAGCAGCAGCGCGTCGATGCCGTTGACCGCGCGACCGGTCAGCTGTTCGAGGGCGTACAGGAACGGCGGGTTGAGCGGCGCCGCCAGGTCCGACCGGTCGAGGTGTTGCGCGATCCACTCCGGCGTGACATCGGCCGCGACGACGAGGTGGCCGGTCAGGCCGATCACGCAGGTGTCGCGAGCCGACGGTGCCGGTACGACGGACGTGGTCAGATCGGGGGCCGGGAAGACGCCGTGTTCGATCCCGCGCAGAATGTCGGCCAGAGTTGTCATCACGGGCCATTCTGGAGGAGACCCCGCCACGGCTCGCAGTGAGGTTCTAGGGTTCGCCCACCGGCGGGCCGGGATGGAGGCACCATGCGCAAGCCGCAGCGGAGCAAGGCCGACGGGCTGCCCGAGCGGGTGACGATCTACGAGGTCGGCCCGCGGGACGGCCTGCAGAACGAGGACGCGATCGTCGACGTCGTCGTGAAGGCCGAGTTCGTCCGCCGGCTCGCCGGCGCGGGCCTGACGACGATCGAGACCACCAGCTTCGTGCACCCCAAGTGGGTTCCGCAGTTGGCCGACGCCGCCGAACTGCTCGCGACGCTCGACCTGCCCGACACCGTCCGCGCACCCGTCCTGGTCCCGAACGAGCGCGGCCTCGACCGCGCGCTTGAAGCCGGCGTCCGGGAGATCGCGATCTTCGCCAGCGCCACCGAGACGTTCGCGAAGAAGAACCTGAACTCGACGCTGGACGAGCAGTTCGCGATGTTCACGCCGACCGTCGAGCGCGCGCTCGCGTCCGGGCTGGCGGTCCGCGGCTACGTCTCGATGTGTTACGGCGACCCGTGGGAGGGCGACGTACCGGTCGGGCAGGTCGTCGAAGTCACCCGGCGCCTCGCCGATCTCGGCTGCCACGAACTGTCCCTCGGTGACACCATCGGCGTCGCCACGCCCGGCCAGGTCATCGAGCTGATCGACGCGCTGCAGCAGGCCGGCGTCGGCGTCGACTCGCTCGCCGTCCACTTCCACGACACCTACGGCCAGGCGCTCGCCAACACCCTCACCGCCCTGCGCGAAGGCGTCACCACCGTCGACAGCTCGGCCGGCGGCCTGGGCGGTTGCCCGTACGCCGAATCCGCCACCGGCAACCTCGCCACCGAAGACCTCGTCTGGCAGCTCGACGGCCTCGGCATCGAAACCGGCGTCCACCTGGAGAAGCTGGTCGCCACCAGCGTCTGGATGTCCCAGCAACTCGGCAAACCACCCGCCAGCCGAGTAGTCCAAGCCCTCGCCGGCTAGCTCGGTCTCCATCCAGTCTGAACCGCCCACCGCTCCGCGCCTGCCATCAGCACGTCGGTGGCAGGCGCCTTGATCTGCCCGTACGCCGCCAACTCCGGCACGCTCACCGCAAGCCTCCGCTTGAACCCACCCCACCCGATCCGAGCCACGTCGTCCGCCCGCAGGTAATCCCGAAACAACAGGGCGTACCGAGCCCCCGCCCCACCCTCCAGCCGCACGTGCACATTGCAGGTCCGGGCTCCAGCGGCCGGCGCGAAGACGAGCTTGGGCGACTCGACACCGCTCGACACCTCGACCCGATTCCACGGCTCAGGGCGCAAGCGAACCCGGCGTCCGCCAGCGGCTCGACCACCCCGTCGAGCGATCCCACCCGTACCTGCACGTCGATGCAGTCCTTCGCGCACAACCCCGGCACCGAGGTCGATCCGACATGATCGACCGCCACAGCGAGCCCTCCGACCGCTGCCCGCACCTGCTCGGCGATCACCGCGAACGCATGCGGCCAATCCGCGCGGTACTCGACCACAGCAACGTCGGAGCGCTCGTCGGCGAATGGCATCCTCCGATGCTGGCAGACCGGTCGCTCAGCGGGCCGCCGGAGTCAGTCGGGTGAGCGGCAGGTTTTCGCGCGTGCGCTCGTCGGCCGGTGTCTCGACGAACATCACCAGATCGGGATGCGCGGGCACGGCAAGCTCCGTCAGCGTGAACCGCAGTTCGCCGGCCACCGGGTGCAGCAGGTGCCGGGGCCGTGGCTCGCACTCGGCGACCTCGTGCCGCATCCACAACTCGTCGAACTCAGGGCTCAGCTTGCGCAGCCGAGCGATGTCGGTCTCCCAGGCCGGGTCGCCGAGATGTTCGGCGTACGCCGACCGCAGGCGCGCGACCAGGTACGGGACCTCGGTGTCGTAGTTCAGCAGTCGCCGGCGGGCGAGTGGCTCGGTGACGATGCACCAGAGCAGGTTCTTGTGGATGCACGGCAGCGTGTGCCAGTCGTGGAACAGATCACCGAACGCGTCGTTCGCCCCGAGGATGTCGAACCGCCGGTTGGTGATCACCGCCGGCAGCGGGTCGAGCGCGGTCACGATCTCCGCCATCACCAACTCGTTCGCGCAGGCGGTCGTGCGCGGCTTGACCGGTGTCGCCTCGGCCAGCCGATACAGGTGCTCGCGCTCGGCGTCGCTCAGCCGCAGCGTCGTCGCCACCGCGTCGAGCACCTGGCCGCTGACGTTGATCGGCCGTCCCTGCTCGAGCCACGTGTACCAGGTGACGCCGACCCCGGCCAGCTGCGCGAGCTCCTCCCGCCGCAGTCCCGGCGTACGACGACGCCCGCCCGCGGGCAGCCCGACCGCAGTGGGGGTCACCTGGGCGCGCCGTGCCTTCAGGAACTCGCCGAGTTCGGCCCGTCGGTTGCTCACCGGACGATCGTCGCACCGACCGGCGACAGTTTCACCGGGAATTCAGCGCGACTCCGCGGGGCCGGCCGGCGTCCCCCAAGTGGTCAGGCAGAACGGGTGCCCGGCCGGGTCGACGTAGACGCGGAACACGTCCGGCGACGGCTGCAGCACGGTTTTCGTCCCGCCTGCCGCCAGGACGGCGGTCTCGGTCGCGTCCAGGTCGGGCGTCTTGAAGTCGAGGTGGCACTGCTGCGGCACCCGCGGATCAGGCCACGTCGGCGCCCGGTAGTTCAAGTCGCGCTGGAAGCCGAGGCTCGCGCCGTCCAGCCGGAGCTCCACGAAGGTCTCGCTCACGACCGCGAGCGAGCCGCCGCAGATCGCCTGGTAGAACGTCGCCAGCTCCAGCGGCTCCGGGCAGTCCAGCGTCGGACCCCAGAACGCCGCGACTCCGCTCACGGCTCGATCGGCCGCTGGATCCGCCGTACCAGGCTCTTGTCGGCGTACTGGCCGATCCGGTACGTCGACCAGCCGTCCACGCCACCGCCGACCACCCCGCCGAGCAGCGGCACCCGCCGCGTGAGCGTCACGGCCATCCGCTTGCCGCTGATCCGGGCGATCAGCTCACCGACCACCTCGCCCGACACCAGCCGATCCAGCTCCGGGTCGAACACCGGCGCCGTCGCGATCGCGAGCGGCGACGTCGGCAGGCTCTCCTTCTTCAGCCGGTCGGTGACGCCGTCCTCACCCAGCAGGCAGGTGATCACCGCGGTCCGGACCCGGGGGTCGCCGAGGTCGTAGCCGCGCAGGTGAGCGATCGCGGCGACCATCCGCGCCTGCACGATCGCCAGGCCGGTGAGGTTGGCCGGCAACGCGACCGGAAGCGTGACCAGCCCGCCGATGCTGGTGACGAACCCCTGCACCCCGGCGAGCCGGATGTGCTGGTCGATCACCGCCTCGATCGCGACCGCGACGTCGCCACCGGACTTGTCCATCTTGGCCTCGGCGATCTTCTCCGCGCCGGGAAACCGCTGGTACCCGTCGATCGCGACTTCCAGCACCTGCCGGAGGATCCCGGCGGCAGCCTGCGGCGCGAACCGCTGGGCGGCGGGCGCGAGACTGCTGGCGACGAACCTTGCTACTCCGGCCACGGTTCTCCTCGAGGCTTGGGTCGGACCCGCCACCCGGCCTCCGCGGGTGACGCACTCTCAAGACTACGTGGCCGCACCGCCCACGCCACTCGGGACAATCCCGGACCGCGCCCTGACCGATGATCGTTGGCCGAGCCACTGCTCGGCGTTCCAGGCCTCGAAACGCTCGACCTCGGTGAAACCCAGCTTCGCCGCGAGGCTCATGGAGCTGACGTTGGCGGACTGAGTGGTGAGCACCACCGGCTCGCCGGGAAGGACCTGGTCGAACCAGTCGAGTGCCGCCGCGCAGGCCTCCGCGGCGTACCCGAAGCCCCAGGCGTGTGGCAGGAACAGGTAGCCGAGATCGGCCTTACCCGCGGCCGCCGGGCGATGCTGCTCGCCCGCTCTCCTGAGCAGGATCTGGCCGATCATCGCGGTCTCGAGCTCGACCACGAAACTCCCGGGCCAGCGCTCGGGCACCTCGGGCAGTTCGCGCTCGAGCTCGGCGCGCGGCCGTGGCCCGCCGAGATAGGTGTGCACCTCCGGCGACGCCAGCAGGTCGACGAACGCCGCCCGGTCGCGAGCCTCGGGCTCGCGGAGCACGAGCCGCTCGGTCCTGATCGGTTGCGGTGGCCAGTTGACGGGTCCGAGGGCTTCCACGGCCGGAAATCTACCCACGAGCCCGCCCGCCGTACGCCCCTGACGGCCGTGCGGGAGGATGGAGGGGTGCCTGTCGAACCGCCTGCTTCCGTCTGGGAGTTCCCGCCGGTCGCGGTGGCCGGGAGTGGGGACGTCGTCGCGGCCGGTGCCGATCTCGAGCCCGGGACCGTGCTGGCGGCGTACCGGCGTGGGCTGTTCCCGATGCCGGACAGCAACGGGCCGCTGCTGTGGTGGTCGCCGCTGGAGCGCGGGGTGATCGAGGTCGCCGGGTTCCGTCCGTCGCGGTCGTTGCGCCGGGCCCGGCAGCGGTTCGAGATCCGGGTGAACACGGCGTTCGACCAGGTCATCCGCGCTTGCGCCGATCCGCGCCGGCCGGGCTCGTGGATCGACGCGGACATCATCGCGGCGTACACCCGGCTGCACCGGATGGGCTGGGTGCACTCGGTCGAGGCCTGGGACGGCGACGAGCTGGCCGGCGGCCTGTACGGCGTGGCGATCGGCGGGCTTTTCGCGGGCGAGTCGATGTTCCACCACAAGACCGACGGTTCGAAGGCGGCCGTCGCGGGGCTGGTCGAGCTGCTCGACGACAAGTACGCCGCCGAGCGAGTCTTCGACATCCAGTGGGTCACCGACCACCTGGCGACGCTCGGCGCGATCTCGATCCCGCGCGAGCAGTACGTCCGGCGCGTCCGGCGCGCGCTCGAACTCCCGCTGCCCGAGGCATTCGCCTAGATGTACTGACTCGCGAGGTTGTTGATTCGGTCGATGGGTCGTTGGCCGCCGATGCCGGTGTGGGGTCGTTCTAGGTTGTAGTGGTTGAGCCATGCTGGCAAGGCGGTGGTGCGTTGCTGGTTGGTGTTGTAGGGGCGGGCGTAGGCCCATTCGGTGGCCAGGGTGCGGTTGAGGCGTTCGGCTTTGCCGTTGGTCCAGGGGCAGTGGGGTTTGATGAGCTTGAGCTGGATGCCGAGGCTGGCGGCGGTGTCGAGGAAGATTCGGGCGAGGCGGTAGTTCTTGGCGTTGTCGGTGATGACGCGTTCGACGGTGATGCCGTGGGTGGCGTAGAAGGCGGTTGCGCGGGTCAGGAATGCTGCGCAGGTGGGGCCTTTTTCGTCGTCGTGGATCTCGGCGTAGGCCAGGCGGGAGTGGTCGTCGATGGCGGTGTGGACGTAGTCGTAGCCCAGGCCGCGTTGAGTGGCGGGGCGGGCACCGCGGCCGTGGGCTTTCCAGCCGCCGCCGTCGGGGATTCGGCCGAGTTTCTTGACGTCGATGTGGACCAGCGACCCTGGATAGGGGTGTTCGTAGCGGTTGGCTGTGCGGCGCGAGGCCCGGATTACCGCGCCGGTGATCGGGTCGCACTCGCGCAGCAGCGGGGTGTGGTGGCGCGTGAGGATCCGGCCAATGGTCGCGGCCGGCACTCCGGCCCGGCGGGCCAGGTCGACCGGTCCGCGTCGGGTCAGGTGCCGCCAGATCCGGACCCGGGTCTCGGTGCACGGTGGGGTGCGGTGCGGGCACGACCGCGGCCGAGACGAACGATCGACCAGCCCGGCCTGGCCCTGGTCTTGGTAGCGGCGCCACCACCGCCACGCACACGTGCGTGACACACCCATCTCAGCCGCGACATGAGCCACCGCGCGCCCTGCCGCGATCCGCCGAACCATAATCAATCTCCCCGCTGGAGTCAGCCGGGCATTAGCGTGGGACACAGAGACCTCCGTGGACCGAGTGGAAAGCCGTCAGACAGCTCCCACCCGACACGGAGGTCTCGCCCTACGTCAACAACCTCCTGGGTCAGTACACCTAGACACGCCCCAGCCCGAGGAACGCGGCGTGCTCACCGATCGCCGCCTCGAACAGTTCGTCGGCCGGGTCGAAGGTCCCGACGAACTGCCCGAACAGCTCGAAGCTGACCAGCCCGAACACCTGCGCCCAGACCATCCCCGTCCGCAGCAGCACTGCCTTCGGTACGCCGGGAGCCGCCTGCTCGAGCGGCTTCACCTGTTCCACCAGTGCGCCAGTGGGCTCGACGGCGTCGTCGGGCACCACCAGTACGCCGCTGTCCTGCGCTCGCTGCAGCACCCCGAGCAGACAGATCGCGACGCGTGACGCGGGCTGAACCGTGGTCTGCGGCGCGCTGTACCCCGGCACCGGCGACCCGTAGATCAGCGCGTACTCGTGGGGGTGCTGCTTCGCCCACGCGCGGATGGCTCGGCAGGCCGCGAGCCAGGCCGACAGCGGGTTCGCCACACCGGCGGCCGCCTTCTCGGTCGCGGCGCCGAGCGCGTCGTACGCGTCGATGATCAGCGCGGTGAGCAGGTCGTCGCGGCTCGGGAAGTACCGGTAGAGCGCGGACGAGACCATGCCCAGCTCCCGGGAGACCGCGCGCAGCGAGAGCCGCTCGGCGCCGTCGGTGGCGAGCTGGCGGCGAGCGGTGTCCTTGATCTCCCGGGTCAGCTCGGCCCGGGCCCTGTCACGTGCGGTGCGGCCGGCGTTCATGCTCCGTAGTCTGCCATGACCAGTGCACTGAAGCGAGAGCAGTGCTCTTGACTTTGATCATGCGTCAGTGTTCACTGATCACAACAGAGAGCGCCGCTCTCGCTTTCGGGAAAGGCCCACCGCCATGAAGCAGCAGTACGACAAGAACCGCGTCGTCACCTCCGGCCACCGCAGCATGCTGGTCTTCAACAAGCTGGTCGCCGGACTGACCAACCTCGGCGTCAGCCTGATGGGCAGCAGGGTCTTGTCGGTCCGCGGCCGCAAGTCCGGCCAGTGGCGCAGTACGCCGGTCAACCTGCTGACGCTCGACGGCCAGCCGTACCTGGTCGCCCCGCGCGGGCACGTCCAGTGGGTCCGCAACCTGCGCGCCAACCCCGAGGCCCGGCTGCGGCTCGGCCGGAGCATCGAGGTGTTCCAGGCGGTCGAGTTGGCCGACGCCGACAAGCCCGAGATCCTCCGGCTCTACCTGAAGAAGTGGGCCTGGGAGGTCGGCGCGTTCTTCGAGGGCGACGTGGACAAGAACTCGTCCCTGGAGACCCTGCTGGCGGTCGCTCCCGGCGTACCGGTCTTCAAGATCACCAAGGCCTGACGGGCGGGATGCCAAGATGGCCAGATGATCAGTTCCGAGCAGTTGACCGCGGCACCCAAGGTGCTGCTGCACGATCACCTGGACGGCGGCCTGCGGCCCGCGACGATCGTCGAGCTGGCCAAGGAGATCGGGCACCGGCTGCCGCGGACCGATCCCGCCGAGCTCGGCGAGTGGTTCGTCGAGTCGGCCGACTCCGGGTCGCTGGAGCGCTACCTGGAGACCTTCGACCACACCGTCGCGGTGATGCAGAACGCCGAGGCGATCAGCCGGATCGCCAGTGAGTGTGTGCAGGACCTGGCCGCGGACGGTGTCGTGTACGCCGAGATCCGGTACGCGCCCGAGCAGCACCTGACGGCGGGGCTGTCGCTGCAGCAGGTGGTCGACGCGGTCCGCGAAGGCTTCGAGCACGGCATGGCGAACGCCGAACGCCCGATCGTCGCCCGCCAGCTGCTGACCGCGATGCGGCACCAGGCCCGCTCGATGGAGATCGCCGAGCTGGCCGTCGCCTACCGCGACGCCGGGGTGGTCGGCTTCGACATCGCCGGCGCGGAGGCGGGCTACCCGCCCACCCGGCACCTGGACGCCTTCGAGTACCTGCAGCGCGAGAACGCGCACTTCACCATCCACGCCGGCGAAGCCTTCGGCCTGCCGTCGATCTGGCAGGCGATCCAGTGGTGCGGCGCCGACCGCCTCGGCCACGGCGTCCGGATCATCGACGACATCACCGAGAACCCCGACGGCAGCGTCGAGCTCGGCCGGCTGGCGGCGTACGTCCGCGACCGCCGGATCCCGCTGGAGATGTGCCCGAGCAGCAACCTGCAGACCGGCGCCGCGACCTCGATCGCCGAGCACCCGATCGGCCTGCTCACCAAGCTCCGCTTCCGGGTCACGGTCAACACCGACAACCGCCTGATGAGCGGCACCTCGATGTCCCGCGAACTCGCCCTGCTCGCCGACGCCTTCGACTACGGCCTGACCGATTTCCGCTGGTTCGCGATCAACGCGATGAAGTCCGCCTTCATCCCCTTCGACGAGCGGCTCGCGATCATCGACCAGATCATCAAGCCCTGGTACGCCGCCGAACTGAACCCCTGACCCGCAACCGCGGGCTTCGAGCCACTCCTTCAGCCTGGCTAGGTTGGCCGGCATCTCCCTGCGGGCTTCGGGCTTGCCGACCAGCGGCACAAGCAGCTTGCCGATCCCGTGACCGGTGAAGTCGACGTTGTCGTCGAAGCCGGGCCCTACCGGCGCCGACGACTGCCGAGTCGGCGAGTGCTGGATCACCTGACCTCAGGTGTACTGGTTGTCCCGGTAAGCGCTGCCGTTGCAGGCCAGGGTCGTGCCGTTCGTCCTGAGGATGCACACCATCACGATGACGCTCGCCACTCGCTTGCCGCCGGAATAGACGATGTCTCCGAAGTTGGTGCCGTCGCCGCCACAGCCGTTGCTGTCCACCTTCCAGCTGCTGGCACCGGTAGTTCCGTCGGTTAACACCCACGAAGCCCGGCCCCGGACCGGAAGGTTGTCGCCGGGACAGATGTCGCGCACGGTGAAGTCCTTGAAGACGACCCTCGTCGCGCTGGTGAAGTCGACCGTCGTGCGGACGGACCCGGCGTGCCGTACCGGGTGCTGAATCACTTGACATCAGTTACCCGACGGCAAATACTCGATCTCAAGTAATCGAGATCGAGGAGGGGTGATGGGCCGGCGCAAGGTGGGCAATCCGCTGGCGTTCGCCGTGCTCGGCAGTCTCGGTGAGCGGCCGATGCATCCGTACGAGATCTCGACGATGCTCAAGGCCCGGGGCAAGGACGGCAGCATCAAGCTCAACTACGGCTCGCTGTACTCGGTCGTCACGGCGCTGGAGAAGAACGGGTTCGTCGAGGCCGTCGAGACCGTGCGCGAGGGCAATCGGCCCGAGCGGACTGTCTACGCGATCACCCAGGCCGGCCGGGAGGAGTTCGACGACTGGCTGGCCGAGCTGCTCGGGACGCCGGAGAAGGACTTCAGCCAGCTCGAAGCCGGACTGGCCTACCTGCCGGCCTTCGCGCCGGACCGCGTCGCCGAGCTGCTGGAGCGGCGGGCCGGCGTACTGGAGCAGGAGATCGCGAAGCTCGAGGGCATGCACGACGTGATGCGCTCGAAGAAGCTGCCCGAGGTCTTCTGGATCGAGTCGGAGTTCCGGGTCGAGCTGCTGCGGACCGAGGTCAGGTTCGCGCGGCGGCTGGCGGAGCGGATCCGGACCGACGACCTGGAGGGCACCGCGTTCTGGCGCCGTACCCATGACCTGGTCGCCGAGCTCGGCGTCCAGCCGGCCGACCTGTTGAAGGATCCGGTCAAGTACTTCGGTGACGACTTCGCCTGGTTGCGGGAGGTCCCACCGGAAGCACAGTGAGAAACGGCCCCCGGCCCGAGGTGCGGCAACACCTGGGTCGAGGGCCGTCAGTTCCTCGAGCCGGTCCCGAAGGACCTGATGACCCAAGGTGCACTCATCAGGATAGACGGATCGGCTCCTCATCCCCGAAGGAGTCATCATGGTCAGTTACGCCCTGACGGCCGTCGATCTGGTCAAGACCTACCCGGGAGCCCGTCGCGGCCCGGCGGTCCGGGCCCTCGACGGCCTCACGTTCGCGGTGCCGGAAGGGGTCGTGCTCGGTCTGCTCGGACCGAACGGCGCCGGCAAGTCCACCACCGTCAAGATCCTCACCACCTTGTCCCGCGCCGACTCCGGTACGGCGCTCGTCGCCGGGTACGACGTCAACCGCGCGCAGGACGACGTCCGGCACGTCATCGGCTACGTGCCGCAGAAGGCCAGCTCGGACCCGATGGCCACCGGCCTGGAGAACCTCGTGCTCAGCGGACGCATCCACGGCCTGTCCCGGTCCACGGCCACCAGCCGTGCGCGGGAACTGCTGGAGCGCTTCGGCCTCACCGACCACGCGTCCAGGCAGGTCCGCACGTACTCCGGCGGTCAGCAGCGCCGGCTCGACGTCGCCCTCGGGCTGGTCCACCGGCCGCGGGTGCTGTTCCTCGACGAGCCGACGACGGGTCTGGACCCCGAAGCGCGCGCCGACCTGTGGGCCGAGGTCCGCCAGCTCGCCGGGGACGAAGGACTCACGGTGCTGCTCACCACGCACTACCTGGAGGAGGCCGACCGGCTCGCCGATCAACTGGCGATCGTCGACCACGGCAAGGTCGTTGCCGAGGGCACCCCCGAAGGACTGAAGGCCGAGCTGCACGGCGACACGGTCCAGGTCGAGCTGGTCGACGCGGACGTCGACGGCTCGGTCCGCTCGTTGCTGGCGGGGCTGCCCGGGATCGCTGAGATAGTTGTCGAGGGCAACTCCCTGCGGGCTCGCGTGGAGCACGGCGCGACCGCCGTACCGGCGGTGCTGGGAGCCCTTGAGGACAAGGCGATTCCGGTCAGCGCAGTCACGGTGTCGCGGCCGTCGCTGGACGACGTGTACCTGAGCTACACCGGCCGATCGTTCCAGGCCGCGGAAGCGCAGGTGGCGTGATGACCACGATCACCGAGCCTCGCGCGGGGCTGCTGGCGCACACCGGATTCATCACCACTCGCTGGTTGCGGGCGCAGTTCCGGTCGCCGGCGCTGATCGCGTTCACGCTGGTGCAGCCGGCGATCTGGCTGCTGCTGTTCGGGCAGCTGTTCCAGGGCATCGTCGACCTGCCGGGCTTCGGCACCTCGTCGTACATCGCCTATCTCACGCCGGGCATCGTGATGATGACCGCGCTGATGTCGAGCGGCTGGAACGGCACCACCTTCATCACCGACATGGAGCGCGGGGTGATGGACCGCATGCTGGCCTCGCCGGTACGCCGGGCGGCGCTGATGGCGGGCCAGTTGATCAGCAACGGCATCAGTACGGCGATCCAGGCCGTGCTCGTGTTCGGCATCGGGTTCGCCGCCGGCGCACGGTACGACGGAGGACCGGCCGGATTCCTGGTCACGGTCGCGGCCTCGGTGCTGATCGGTACGGCGTTCGGCTCGCTGTCCAACGCGGTCGCCCTGCTCACCCGGCAGCAGGAGGCGCTGATCGGCATCTCCCAGTTCGTCTCGCTGCCGCTGACGTTCCTGTCGTCGATCATGATCGACCCTAAGCTCGCGCCGCACTGGGTCGAGGTCGCCGCGCGCTTCAACCCGGTCGACTGGGCGACGATCGCCGCCCGCGAGTCCCTGTCCGCGAACCCCGACTGGTCCTCGGCGGGCCGCCACGGCCTGTACCTGCTGGCCTTCACGCTCGTCGTCGCCTACCTGTCCACTCGGGCCTTCCGCACCTACCAGCGCTCGGTCTAGCGGCACCTGCGGGCCGGCCCGGAGGTGGCCGGCCCGTCAGGCGGTCTGGAAGGTCCGGCGGTAGTTCTGCGGCGGGACTCCGACGACGCGCCGGAAATGGTGCCGCAGCAGGGCGGCGGTGCCGAAGCCGGCCTCGGCGGCGATCTGTTCGATGCCCAGGGAGGTCTGCTCGAGCAGCGTGCGGGCGTGCAGGACGCGCTGGGTGGTGACCCACTTGAGCGGGGTCGTGCCGGTCTCGGCGACGAAGCGGCGGGCGAAGGTGCGCTCCGACATCTGCGCCCGGCGGGCGAGGTCGGGCACGGTGTGTTCGACGGTCAGGTTGGCGACCATCCAGTCGAGCACCGGCTGCAGGCTCTCGCCGGACGACTCGGGCACCGGGACGTCGACGTACTGGCGCTGGCCGCCGTCGCGCTGCGGCGGAACGACCATCCGGCGGGCGATCCGGGTCGCGACCGCGCTGCCCAGTTCGCGCCGGACCAGGTGCAGGCACGCGTCGATGCCGGCCGCCGTACCGGCGCTGGTGATGATGTTGCCGTCGTCGACGAACAGCACGTCCGGGTCGAGCTGGGCGCGCGGGTAGCGCTCGCGGAAGAGCGAGGCGTAGCGCCAGTGGGTCGCGCACTTGCGCCCGTCGAGCAGCCCGGCCGCGCCGAGCACGAACGCGCCGGAGCAGACCGTCAGCAGGATCGCGCCGCGGGCCTCGGCTTTGCGCAGGGCGTCCAGGATGCGTTCGTCGTAGGCCTCGCGCCAGGTGGTGGCCGGCAGGGCGACCAGATCGGCGTCCTCGAGCTCGTCCAGCCCGTACGGCGCGACGACGGCGGAGTGGCTGCTCGTCCGCAGCGGTTCACCCGGGCGGGTCGAGCACACCTTGAAGTCGAAGGCGGGCACGCCGTCGTCGGTCCGGTCGATGCCGAACACCTCCGAGAGCACGCCGAACTCGAACACGGCGACGTCCTCCATCAGCACCACAGCGATCTTGCGCAGCATGCGAGCCATTATGGCAGAATTTTGCCGAAGGTGGTCAGTAGTGCCAATTGTGGCGGAATCTGTCTCATAGCAAGATTACTGCCATGACCGGAATCGTAGTTCTCGTTGTCCTCGCACTGGCCATCGTCGCCGCTCTCGAGGTCAGCAACCGGCGCCACTCCACCGCTCTCCGGAACGGTCCGAGCGGCAGCTGGGACGCTGACGACCGCGACCTGGCCAGGACCAAGCTCGACCTGCTCGCCCTCGGCGAGTCGGCCAAGCCCTTCACCCACAAGCCCGCCTCCACCCCCAGCGCGGTGGCGCACATCCGCCGCGCCCAGCTGTCCACGTCGCACGGCCGTCACGCCGCATGAGGTCCGCTGTCTCCGCTGGAAATTCTCAGCGGGGACAGCGGGCGTTGTGCCACAGTCACCCACCATGGACGACTACCGCGAGGTCAATCGGCAGAGCTGGGACGAGCGAGTCGCGGCGCACGCCGCGTCCCCGGACTACAAGCTGGCGCGGTTCGAGCAGGACCCGGAGTTCATCTCCGACGTGGTGCGGTTCGATCTGCCGCGACTGGGCGACGTTCGCGGGTTGCGGGGCGTGCACCTGCAGTGTCACATCGGGACCGACACCGTCTCACTGGCCCGGCTGGGCGCGCGGATGAGCGGGCTCGACTTCTCCGGGCCGGCCGTCGCGCAGGCGCAGTCCTTCGCGGACAAGCTGGGGCTGGACATCGACTTCCACCAGGCCGACGTGTACGACGCTGTCGAGGTGCTCGGCGCGGCGTCGTACGACCTGGTCTTCACCGGGATCGGGGCGCTCGGCTGGTTGCCCAGCATCGACCGGTGGGCGCGGACGGTGAGTGGTTTGCTGAAGCCGGGCGGGCGGCTGTTCATCCGCGAGGGGCACCCGATGCTCTGGGCCCTCGGCACCGACGACGAGACCCGGTTGACCGTCGACTACCCCTACTTCGAGACCCAGGAACCGATGGTCTGGGACGAGGGCGGGACCTACGTGCAGACCGAGGTGCAGTTCCAGCACAACGTGACCCACGAGTGGAACCACGGCCTCGGGGAGATCGTGACCGCGCTGTTCGCGCACGGGCTGCAGCTCACCGCGCTCGAGGAGCACGACAGCGCGCCGTGGGTGCCGCTGCCGGGCAAGATGACCAAGGACGCCGACTTCGACGAGTGGCGGCTGACCGATCGGCCCGAGCGCCTGCCCTGCACCTACACGCTGCAGGCCGTCAAGCTCTGAGGCGTACGGCGGGACGCCGCAGACCCGGCGAGGTCTTCCTGCTCGCCGGGCCGGGCGGAGTTCGTCACGGCCCTCAGTGCGTGTTGCGCCGCTGCTGGACCTTCTGGAACATCTCCTTGGCCTTGCGCTGGTTCTCCGGCTTGCTGAGCTCACGCTGGGCGACCTGCACCAGCTTCGCGACCACAGCACCCTTGACCAGTGTCTTCACGAAACCCATCGGGGGCCTCCTTCTCTGCTTCCCTCGAAGGTAGCGGCTCAGGCCAAGAAACCCGCTCGGGTAAACGCCTGACCGACCCCCGGGTTTCCGCCGGGAGGTGCCCTGAAACCCCTACTGGCGAGTCTGGGAACTGTCGGTGCGGTACGGCACACTGTTCACGTGCCCGAGTTGCCGGAAGTCGAGTCGCTGGCGGGGTTCCTGCGGGAACGTGCCGTCGGGCGGGCGATCGTGCGTGCCGACATCACCGCGATCAGCGCGCTGAAGACCTACGACCCGCCGATCTCCGCGCTGACCGGCCTGCTGATCGACGACGTCAGCCGGCACGGCAAGTTCCTCGACCTCGAGGCGTCCGGCATCCACCTGGTGATCCATCTGGCCCGGGCCGGCTGGCTGCGCTGGCGTGAGCAGCAGTCGACCGCGCTGGTCCGGCCGGGCAAGGGTCCGATCGCCTGCCGGGTGGTGCTGGACGACGAGTCCGGCTTCGACCTGACCGAGGCCGGCACGCAGAAGAAGCTCGCGGTGTACGTCGTGCGCGACGTCAACGAGGTGCCGGGCATCGCCAAGCTCGGTCCCGACCCGTTCACGCTGTCACCCGAGGACTTCGCCGGCATCCTGCGCGACGCCGGCCGGGTCCAGCTCAAGGGCGTGCTGCGCAACCAGTCGGTGATCGCCGGGATCGGCAACGCCTACTCCGACGAGATCCTGCACGTGGCGAAGATGAGCCCGTTCAAGCCGGCGTCCAACCTGACCGACGACGAACTGCACGTGCTCTACACGGCGATGCGGGAGACCTTGCGCGACGCGGTCGACCGGTCCAAGGGGCTGGCCGCGCAGGACCTGAAGTCGGAGAAGAAGAGCGGGCTGCGGGTGCACGGCCGCAAGGGCGAGAAGTGCCCGGTCTGCGGTGACATCGTTCGCGAGGTGAGCTTCGCCGACTCCTCCCTGCAGTACTGCGCGACCTGTCAGACCGGCGGCAAACCGCTGGCCGACCGCCGCCTGTCGAAGCTGCTCAAGTAGCCGGGCGCGGCCGCGGCCGAGTGCTGTGCACGCCCGGGAACCGACGAGGTCCGAGAGGCTGCGATGATCGGGGTATGACGCAGAACCCGATGATTCCCGCCGTCGTCGTCGCCGACGTGGACGACGACCTGCTGGCCGAGGCCTTCGTGCTCGACGTGCGGGAGCCGGACGAGTGGAACAGCGGTCACATCGAAGGCGCCACCCACATCCCGCTCGGCCAGCTGCAGCAGCGGGTCGGCGAGGTGCCGCTCGGGCAGAAGGTGCTGTGCGTGTGCGCGGTCGGCGGGCGCTCCGGCGTCGCGACCCAGTACCTGCTCTCCGAGGGCCGCGAGGCGATCAACCTGGACGGCGGCATGCACGCCTGGCAGTCCTACGGCCGCCCGGTCGCCACCGACTGAGCCAACGCTTGACCGCCCGGTAGTTGCATCAATCTGGGTAGGAAATCTTCCGGTCGACCACCGGAGACGTTACTTTGTCACCGGTCGGTCGATCGGCGTACACCTGCGCCTCACACGGCAGTAGGACACGCCTCGTCGGATGGCCACGCCCGTCCACCCCCAGGAGGCTCCGTGTCCACGCCTGCCCCGCCCATCCCCGTACGCCGCGCGCTGACCACCGCTCTGGTCACCGGCGGTCTGCTGCTCACCACCGCCGTTCCACCGGCCTTCGCTCAACCGTCCCCTGAGCTGACCGAGGCCGTCGAGGCCCACCAGGGATCGTCCGCGGCCTCCTCCGACATCCCGGACGTCGCGCTCGCGCCGCCGGGGGAGGGCATCGTCACCCGGCGGTCCGACAGTCCGGTCGCGCCCGGCGTGGACTACACGAGTTTCGACCGGCTCGACGCGCGCGGCTGGTTGCGCGGCGACATTCTCGTCACCGATCTGGACAAGGGTGGCGTCACCGTCGACTACCTCAACCCGGGCACGGTCTCCGGCCGCGAGGTGCTCAGCCAGCAGGTCGCGCGCAAGCAGGCGATCGCCGGCGTCAACGGCGACTTCTTCGACATCAACGACACCGGCGCACCGCTCGGCATCGGGATCGAGCGGGACGCCGACGGCGGCGCCGGCCGGTTCGTCAACGGGCCGGCCGCCGGGCACAACGAGACCGCGGTGATCGGCAAGGACGGCCTGGGCCGGATCGCGCAGGTCTTCCTGGAGGGAACGGCGACCGACGACGACGCGAGCAAGGTCGCGCTGACCAACCTCAACTCCCCGAGCGTCAACGCCGGCGGCATCGGGCTCTACACCCCGCAGTGGGGCGAGGCGGCCCGGACCCGGACCGTCGACGGCCTGCCGACCGTTCGCGAGGTGATCCTGCGCGACGGCGTCGTCGTCTCCTCGGCGACCACTCCCGCGACCACCCCGCTGGCCGCGAACGAGCAGGCTCTGATCGGCCGCGAGGCCGGTGCGACCGCGCTGGCCGCGTTCGAGCCGGGCGACCAGGTTGAGGTGAAGTACGGCCCGCGCGCCGACGCCGCCGACGCGGCGGTCGCGTTGAGCGGCAACATCCAGCTCGCCCGCGACGGCCAGATCCTGAACGTCGACGACACCGCGCTGCACCCGCGCACCGCGATCGGCTTCTCCGCCGACGGCCGCCGGATGATCCTGCTCACCATCGACGGCCGGATGGTCGACTCCCGCGGCCTGACCGAGAAGGAGCTGGCCCGGCTGATGCTGGACCTGGGCGCCGACGACGTGCTCAACCTCGACGGCGGCGGTTCGTCGACGATGCTGAAGCGCTCCCCCGGCGAGGCCGCTCCCGAGCTGGTCAACAAGCCGTCCGACGGCTCCGAGCGGCTCACCCCGAACGGCCTGGGCCTGCTCCCGGTCAAGGGTTCCGGCCAGCTCAAGGGCTTCCGGATCGAAGCCGCCGGTACGACGGCCGAGCCAGCCGACGCCGACCTCACTCGCAGCGCCCGGGTGCTGACCGGCCTGAGCCGCGTCCTCACGGCCCGCGGCCACGACGAGACCTACGCGCCCGCCGCCGGTACGCCGTACTGGTCGGCCGGCAGCAACGCGCGAGTGACCAGCCTGGGCGTCGTCACCGGCCGCCGCGCCGGTGACGTGGTGATCACCGCCGCCAAGGGAATCGCGAACGGCCGCTTCCCGATGACGGTGCTCGGCGAACCGGCCCGGCTGGCGCCGTCGAGCAAGCAGGTGTCGTTGCCCAACGCCACCAGCAAGGGCTTCTTCAGCATCACCGGCTACGACGCCGACGGGTTCTCCACCTGGGTCGAGCCGCGGGACGTCCAGCTGACCTACGACCCCGCGCTCGTCAACGTGGTTGCCAAGGGCAATGGTTTCGAGGTGAACGCGGTCGGCACCGAGGCCGTCTCCACCGTCGTCACCGCGAAGGTCGGCGACCTCACCACCCAGCTCAGCGTCACCGCCGGTCTGAGCAGCGAGGTGGTCGACGAGGTCGACGACCTCACCCGCTGGCAGGCGAACGCCGTACCGGCCGGTGCCGCGACGGCGACCCGATCGGCCGCAGAGGGTCACGACGGCGGTCAGGCGATCGCGCTCGACTACTCACTGACCGGCAGCACCGCCACGCGCGCGGCGTACCTGTCGATGACTCCGCAGCAGACCCTCCCCGGACAGCCTCAGAAGCTTGGTGCGTGGGTCTACGGCGACGGTAAGGGCGCCTGGCTGCGGGCCAACGCGTACGACGGCGCCGGTGGTTCGGCGCAGACCCTGAACCTCGCCGCCGCGGTCGACTGGACCGGCTGGAAGTACGTCGAGGCCGACATCCCGCCGGGACTCACGATGCCGCTGCGGTTCTGGCGGATCTACGTGGTCGAGACCGTGCCCACCCGTCAGTACGCCGGCCGGATCGTCGTCGACGACCTGACCGTCCGCGGCGCCCCGCCGGTCACCGTCCAGCCGCCGGCCAAGGTGGTCGACCCGATGGTGGTTGCCGACGGCAAGCTCGACGGGACGCGCTGGAAGTTCGCCGTACTGTCGGACGCGCAGTTCACCGCCGACAACCCGGACTCCGACATCGTCCAGCAGGCCCGCCGGACGATTCGCGAGGCGCTCGCGCAGCAGCCCGAGTTCCTGGTGATCAACGGCGACTTCGTCGACCGCGGCTTCGCGAACGACATCGCGCTGGCCAAGCGGATCATCGACGAGGAGGTCGCGGGCAAGGTGCCGGTGCACTACGTGCCGGGCAACCACGAGAGCTATGGGCCGGGTGACCTGTCGGAGTGGAGCAAGGTCTTCGGCGCGCCGAGCAGCACCTTCGACCACAAGGGCACGCGATTCGTACTGCGGGACTCCTCGCTCGGGTCGCTGCGGGCCGGCGGGTTCGCGCAGATCCTCGACCTGCGCAAGCAGCTCGACGACGCCGCGAAGAACCCGGCGATCCGCAACGTCGTGGTGATGGCGCACCACCCGATCGACGACCCGTCGCCGACCGCGAACTCCCAGCTCGGCGATCGCAAGGAGGCCGAGCTGCTGGTCCGCTGGCTGGCCGACTTCCGCGCCTCGACCGGCAAGGGTGCGGCGTACATGGCGGCGCACGCGGGGACCTTCGCGGCGACCCGGACAGACGGCGTGCTGCTGCCGCTGACGGGCAACTCCGGTAAGAGCCCGGCCGCCGCTCCCGACGCGGGCGGCTTCACCGGCTGGGCTCTGGTCGGCATCGACCCGGCGGCTCGCGCGGCTGACGCCGGCGTACGGCACTGGTCGGCGCCGGAGCGTTCCTGGTTCCAGGTCGAGCTCCGCCCGCACGTCGACGCGCTCGAGCTCACCGCTCCCGCCACCATCCGCCGAGGTCAAACGGCCCAGGCCACCGCCACAGTCGTCCAGGACGGCCGCCGCGTCCCGGTCGCCTTCCCGGTTTCCGCCGACTGGACCGGCTCGACCTTCCTCCACATCGGTCCCGCGAAATCGGCACCCATCTGGGCTGCCGCCTCCTACGACCCGGCCACCGGCCAGTTCACCGCCATCCGTCCCGGCAGCGTGGACCTGGCAGTGACCGTCAACGGCACCACGAAGAGCACCCGGATCCGCATCGACTGGTAAACAGTCCACGTGCGCCTGGACCCGATCACCATCACCGAGTACGACGCCCACTGGCCGGCCCTGTTCGAAGAGCAGCGCCGGCCGGTGGAGTCGGCCCTGGCCCCGTGGCTGACCCACCCGGTGGAACACATCGGCAGCACAGCGGTCCCCGGCCTCCCGGCGAAGCCGATCATCGACATGGCCGCGATCGTGACCAGCTACGAGTCGGTCGCCGAAGCGTTCCCCGCCCTCACGGCCGTCGGCTGGCTGCCTGCTCCCGAGCCGACCGACCGCGAGAGTCGCAGGTGGTCCTGGTGCTACCCGTCCGTCGAGTACCGCACCCACCACCTGCACGTCGTCGAGCACGCCTCCGACGGCTGGCGCACCTGGCTCGCCTTCCGCGACCACCTCCGGGTCACTCCTGAGGACCGCGACGAGTACGCCCGCATCAAGCGAGCGCTGGCCGCCGCCGACGACCGGGACCGTCCCGCCTATCGAGCCGGCAAGGCCCCTTTCATCACCGGGGTGCTCAACCGCCTGGCTGACTAGGCACCACGCAGTAGCCGCCGAGGTTCACGCCACCGGCGACCGGGCGGACCCGGATCACCGAGCCCTTCCCGTGCACCACCGTGAGTTCGCGCTCCAACACTCCCGCAAGCACCATCGACGCGGATCCGCAGGCCTCGTCCTCGGGTTTGCCCTCGCTCGGGGCGAACATGCGCGCCCGGACCACACCGCCCGGCTCGTCGAGCCACGCCCAGACCTGGATCGGCTCGTCGGCGGGTGCTCCGGAGATGGCCTCGATCTCGGCCGGCGACGCGGCCTGCCGATGCCGCGCGTTCGGCGACCACGCGGCGGGAGCGAACAGCCACTCGGCGCCGTCCTCCGACCAGACCGACACGTCCCCGGCGGGTGTCGTGAACACCGACGGCGCGTGCCCGAGCGACCGCAGTACGGCGGCGGTGCCGAGCAACGGATGCCCCGCGAATCGCCGTTCCAGCAGGTGGTTGTGGATCCGCACGGTCCGCAGGTCGCCCGCCACGAACACCGTCGCGGGCTCGGCGGCGGCCGTCGCCACCTGTTGCCGCTGCTCCGGGGGCGGCAACTCGTCGGTCAGCACGACCGCCACCTCGTTGCCGTAGGCCCCTTCCGGGGCGGTGAAGACCCGGGCCGTACGACGCGTCACGCGTCGACGTCCGCGAAGTGCTCGACGTGCGGCGGGTTGGCGAAGTGCGGACCGATCAGCCCGCGCCACACCCCGAAGGCGTCGCTGGCCCGGAAGGCCTCGTGCGCCTCGACGGAGTCCCACTCGACCAGCAGCACGAAGCGGCTCGGCGTCTCGATCCCCCGCGTCATCCGGATGCTGCGCGCACCGGCCCCCTCGAGCTGCCGACGAGCCTGGCGGTACGCCGCCTCGAAGTCGGCTTCCTGCCCGGCCACCACATCGATCAACGCAATCTCGAGAGCCATGCCGTCAGCTTTTCACAGCCGTTGTGACCATACGGCCGCCGTCTGCCCAGCGGACGGCACGGCCCGTGCGCGACCCCCGCCCGTGGTCTGCATCAGCTCGCGACCTTACGGACGAAGGCCTCCGAGGAATCGAGCAGACGGCCCGACGCGTCGGTGACCTCGAGCTTGCGGACCGGTTCGCTGTTTTTCGTGTCGAGCAGCACCGAGTGCGGTTCGGCGTCGGAGAACAGATGGTCCTCGCCCCACTGCCGCAGGCTGACCAGGATGACGAACAGGTCGCGGCCCTTCCGCGTCAGCGAGTACTCGTGGTACGCGCCGCCGTCGGCGGCGGGAACGATCTCGAGGATGCCGTGCGCGACGAGTTCCCGCAGCCGCGACGACAGGATGTTCTTCGCCAGGCCGAGGTTGCGCTGGAAGTCGTTGAACCGGCGGATCCCGTCGAAGGCGTCCCGGACGATCAGCAGCGACCAGCGGTCGCCGATCACGTCGACGGCCCGGGCGACCGGGCACTCGGCTGCCTCGTGGGTCACGCGCTGTGGCATCTGGGTCTCCTCGGTCGACCGGCAAAAAAGACCGGAGTTAAGTGGTTGCAAGTATAAACCAGCTGCCCTACGCTCCCGATCAAGCGGTTTCAAGTTGAAACCAGTTCGAGCGAGGAGACCAGGTCATGACGTCAGCGGCAGATCAGCGAGTCAGCCCCGTCCGGGTTGCGGTGGCACAGTTCGAGCCCCGGGTCGGGGTCGAGAACCTCAAGCAGAACGCCCTCGCCGTCGAGCAGCGGCTGATCGCCGCGGCGGACGCCGGAGCGAATCTGATCGTGCTCCCGGAGCTCGCGACCACCGGCTACGTGTTCGAGACCCGCGAAGAGGCCTTCGCTCACGCCGAGGCCGTTCCGGACGGGCCGACGGTGGAGTCGTTCGCCCGCATCGCGGCCGCGCGGAACGTGTACATCGTCGGCTGCGTGGCCGAGCGCGCCGGCGTGAAGCTGTTCGACACTGCCGTGCTGGTCGGCCCGGAGGGTTACATCGGCCGGTACCGCAAGACCCACCTGTGGAACACCGAGAAGCTGTGGTTCACGCCAGGTGACGAGGGGTTCTCGGTCTTCGACACCAAGATCGGCCGGATCGGCTTGCTGGTGTGCTGGGACATCTGGTTCCCCGAGACCGCGCGGATCGTCGCGCAGATGGGGGCCGACATCATCTGTGTCCCGACCGGCTGGGTCTGGACCCCGCCACCCCTGTACGACGCGAGCGGCGTCTGCATGGCGGCGTACCTGACGATGACGGCAGCGCACGCCAACAACGTGTTCATCGCCACCGCGGACCGGATCGGCCAGGAGCGCGGCGCGGGCTTCATGGGCAACTCGCTGATCGCCGGGACGAACGGCTGGCCGATCGACCGGATCGCCGGCCCGGACGAGGACACGATCGTCTACGCCGACATCGACCTGACGGCGGCGCGCACGGCGCCGATCTGGAACCAGCTCAACGACCTGCACCGGGACCGCCGGACCGACCTGTACGACCAGATGCTGGGCTACGCCGACCGCGCACCGCTCCCGAGGTGACGTCATGACGACAGTCCGCAGTACGGGTGTCGCCGGGCCGGGAAGGGCCGGCACGCTGGGGGCAGGATCGGTTGCCCTCGCGCTCCTGGCGCTCGCCGCCTGGACGTTCTCCCGAGTGGCCCAGGGCGCGACCTGGCAGCCGTGGGACGGCGACTACTCCGACGTCGGCCGGCTCTCCTCGTGGCTGATCGAGTCGATCAGCGAACCACAGTTCTACGCGGTCGCTCCGGCCGGTGCGTTGCTGCTCTTCGGAGGTCTGATCGGCCATGTCGCGCACCGACGGTCGTGGCGGTGGCAGGGGTTCGTCCAGGCCTGCGGCACCGGTCTGTGGCCGTGGGTGGCAGGTAGCGCACTGGCCGGCCTCGTGCTGGGCACCGTCGCCTGGGGCTGGACCCTCGGGTCCGGCAGTTGGCAGCCGTTGTTCGTGCCGCTGGTGTCGGTGGCACCGGCCATTGTCGTGCTCTACGGACCTGGGTGGAGGATCGGTCTGTCGGCCGCCGTGCTCGGTGCGCTGCTGACTCCACCGGCTTCGATCCTGGCGGTCGAGTACCTCTGCGGCCCGCTGGTCTTCCACCCGTCGTCGGTGCCACCACGGGCATGTGGCTCGCCGCGCTCGTGGCGTTCTGGCTCTGCCCGCGGCTCAGGTGGATGCCTGCCCCGGGCGCCTGGCGCGCAAGGCCCGAACGCCACCCGGCCCCTCGCGGATCCTCGGTGTTGTGGGTACCCCGCCGTGCGTTGGCCGACTTCTCCGAGGCGCAGTTCTTCGGCAACGAATGGGCGAGCGCCGTGCTCATCCTGGGCGCCGTCGCCGCCCACCTGATCAGCCCGGCCAGTACGTCGTACGGATCCGGATTGTTCTACGCCGTACTCGCCGGCCAGGTCCTCACCGCGTTGGCGGGGGTGGTCATCTGGCGGAAGAGGTGGTCGAGGCACGGCTTCTACCCGACGTTCGTGCCGGTCGTTTCGGTCGCGCCGGCCACCGTGCTGGCCTTCGGCGGGACCTTCCAGTCGATCGTCGCCGGTGCGCTGGCCGGCGCGCTGATCGCTCCGCCGGTCGCCGCGGCGCTCTCGGCTCGGCTGCCGAAGACCGTCCATCCGTTCACCGGCAACGTGGCATCGATGAGCCTCTGCACGGCAGTGATCGTGCCGTCGCTCGGTCTGCTCCCTGGATTCGCGTCGTGACTGCCGCCGAACTCGCCCGGGTCCTGCGCAGCCGGGAGACCTCGTCCCGTGTGGCGACCGACGCGGCTCTGCGGCGTACCCACGAGCTGAATCCCACCCTCAACGCGTTCGCACTGATCGACGACGAGGGTGCGCGGGCAGCGGCAGACCTGGCCGACGAAGAGCTTGCCGCGGGCATCGATCGCGGACCGCTGCACGGAGTTCCGGTGGCGGTGAAGGACCTGATCGACGTGGCGGATCTGCCCACCAGTTGTGGATCGGCGACGTCCTTCGGGGCCGTCGCGACCGAGGACGCCGAGGTCGTCCGGCGGTTGCGGGACGCCGGGGCGGTGATCATCGGCAAGACCACGCTGCACGAGTTCGCGTACGGCGCGACCGGTGATCGGTCGGTGCACGGCGCCTCACGCAACCCGATCGATCGCCGCCGGATGTCCGGCGGCAGTAGCGGTGGCAGCGCTGTCGCCGTGGCCGCCGGCCTGGTGCCGCTCGCGTTGGGCACCGACACAGCAGGCTCGGTACGGGTACCGGCCGCGCTCTGCGGCGTGATCGGACTCAAGCCGGCGTACGACGTTGTCCCGAGCAACGGTGTGTATCCCCTCGCGCCCAGCCTCGACCACGTCGGCCTCTTCGCCGCGACGGCCGACGACGCCCTCATCGGTTACCAGGTGATCAGCCGCAGCCCGGTGGAGAGACGGTCCGGTCGCGTCTCCGTCGGCTGGATCCCACCCGGCTCGATCGCCGTCACCGACCCGCGCGTCGAGCAACTGACCTGGCAGGCCGTCGACTCGGCAGGGTTCGAGGTCGAGGTCGTCCATGGCTTTCCCGAGTGGGAGCGGCCGGAGAGCCTCTTCGAGATCTTCTCCACTCTGCAAGGCAGGGAAGCGTTCCGCGTGCACGAGCACCATCTCGACGCGGACGCCGAACTGATCGATCCGGAGGTCTGGGCGCGACTGGACCAGGGCCGTCGGATCTCCCGCCGGAGCTGTGCCCGCGCCGACGAGGCGCGTCACGAACTGCGCGACGTGGTCGGCAAGCTGCTGTCCACGTACGACGTACTGGCGCTGCCGACAGTCCCCGTCGTGGCACCGGCCATCGGCCAGCGCAGCGTCTCGGTGGCCGGCACCGACCTCGAAGTACGGGCTGCTCTGCTCTCGCTGACCAGCCCCTGGAACCTGACCGGTTCGCCTGCCGTCAGCGTGCCGGCCGGGCGGATCGACGGACTGCCGTTCGCCGTGCAACTCATCTCCGCGCCAGGCAACGAAGACGTGCTCTTCGCTGCCGCCCGTGCGCTCGAACTCACCCGGTACTGACGAAAGGAACAGCATGCCCTCGATCCAGGTCGACCTGCCGCTGACCGCGGACGAAGCCACCCGGCAAGCGTTCGCGGAACGCGTCGGGCGCATCTACGCAGAGATCATGCAGGTCGGCATGGATCTGCTCACGGTCTCCGTGCACGCCCTCGGCCCCGGTGCGGTCTGGCGGTGCCACGAGTCCGGGCCGCCCACGCCCTCGGGGCTGATCATGTGTGACATCCGCAGAGGCCGCCCGGTCCAGACGAGGGCGCGGCTGGCGCAGGCCCTGATCGACGCGTGCGAGGAGGCGTTCGCGCTCGACGCCTTGTGGCTCAAGGTCGAGTTCACCCAGCACGACGGCGACGAGATGTACCACCCGCATCTGGGCGGCTTCAACACCGACTGGACCGGCGACGAGAGGAGCTCGAACTCGGCGGCGTACGACGTCGGATAGGTTTCGGGCGTGACGGATGTGAGGCGACCGCGGCGGCTCGCGGCTGGGGATCGGGTGGCGGTGGTGGCGCCGGCGGGGCCGCTGAACGCGGCGCGGCTGGCGACGGGCACAGAGCGACTGCGGGAGTGGGGGCTCGAGGTCGTGGTGATGCCCTCCGCGCTCGCCCGCGACGAGCGGCTGCCGTACCTGGCCGGCAGTGACGCGGCCCGGGCCGACGACTTCACCAAGGCCTGGTTGGACGACAGCTTCAGTGCGGTCTTCTGCGGACGCGGCGGGTACGGCGTCCAGCGGATGCTGCCGCTGCTCGACCTCGACGAGTTGGCCGCGGTCGAGAAGGTCTTCGTCGGGTTCAGCGACATCACCGCGCTGCACGAGGCGTTCAACGCGCGCGGTCTGGTCACCGTGCACGGACCGATGGCAGCCGGCGTCGAGCAGCTCGCAGCGGGTGGCGCACGCCTGCGCGACCTTCTCTTCGAGCCCGAGTCCGTCACCGACCTGCTCGCCCCGCAGGGCGCCCAGACAGCCGTGCCCGGTACGGCGGAAGGCCGGCTGCTCGGCGGCAACCTGGCCCTGCTCGCCGCGAGCATCGGTACGCCGACCGCGGTCAAGCCGGACGGCATCGTCGTCCTGGAGGACGTCAGCGAGGACGGCTATCGCGTCGACCGGCTGGTCACCCAGCTGCTGCGGTCCGGCTGGTTCGACCAGGTGACCGGACTGGTGATCGGCGACTTCAGCGACGCCGACGACGGCGGTCTGGTCGCCGACGTCGTGCGCGAGCGGCTGGAACCGCTCGGGATCCCGACGGTCACCGGAGCCGCGATCGGCCACGAGGACCTCAACCTCGCCGTACCGCTTGGTCTGCCGGTCCGTCTCGACGCGACCAACCCGACGCTGCAACCACTACAGCCGGCCTTTCAGTAGCGCTCGGACAGCCACTGCCCGAAGTTCCGCAGCCGATCGCTCAGCGCCGCGGGCTCGACGACGTCGAGGTCGAGGTTGAGGTACGCCAGCCAGCGCGCGGCCCAGTCGAGGTCGTCGGTGCCGAACTGCAGCTCGCACTCGTCACCGTCCTCGACCACGGCCGCGACGCTCGGGTCGACCATTTCGCGGACCAGGTCGGCCGACGTGTGCACCCGGATCCGCACCTGATGCCGCCACCGCCCGTGGGCCAGTGACCGGGCGACCAGCTGTGCGGCGTCGTACGGTGGTTCCGGAGCGGGCAGGTGGATCCCGAGCGGTTGCGCCTGCGAGATCCGGTCGGCGGCGTACACCTTCCACTCGTTCTCACCCCGCGGGCAGGCGACGAGGTACCAGAGCCGTCGCAGTGTCACCAGCCGGTACGGCTGCACTTCGACGGCGTGGGTGTCGCCGGCCGCGAGCCGCCGGTGACGGAACCGGATCGCCTCACCGGCCCGGCAGGCCAGCGCGAGCTGAACCAGCACGTCGCGGTCGGCCCGCCGCGGGGTGCGGCCCTGATACGTCTGTACGTCGGTGAGCGCGGTCAGCCGCGTCTGCCACTGCGACGGCACGACCTGGGTCAGCTTCGCCAGTGCCGTGACGGCGGCGGTCTCCAGGCCTTCGACGCCCACTCCCGCCCGCAAGCTGAGCGCCACGGCGGCGACTTCGTCGGCGTCCAGCAGTAGTGGTGGCATGGCCCGTCCGTGCGCGAGCCGGTAGCCGCCCGTCCTCCCGGCTTCGCCGTCGATCCGGTAGCCCAGCTCGCGCAACTGGGCGATGTCGCGGCGAGCGGTGCGCTCGGTGACCCCCAGCCGGGCCGCGAGAGCGGGCGCGGAGATGCCCGGATGTGTCTGCAGCAGCGACAGCGTCTCGAGGCGGCGGTTGGTTGTGGTCACCCCGAAATTCTCGCGCAGAACCCGGACACTGGTTGACCGGGTGGTGGGTGATGCTGAGGTCATGACCACACCAACGCTGCTTCGCCCCGAAGGACTCGTGAACTCCCCGGCGTTCACCCACGTCGCCGTCGTCCCGCCCGGCGCGACCACGATCTACGTCGGCGGCCAGAACGCCGTCGACGGCCAGGGCCGCCTGATCGGCGGTGACGACGCTGCCGCGCAGACCGAGCAGGTGATGAAAAACCTCAGGACGGCGCTGGCCGCCGCCGGCGCCACGGTGCACGACCTGGTGTCGGTGACGATCTACCTGGTCGACGGTGTCGACCTCGCCGAGACCTACCCGGTCGCGGCGGCCGGTCTGGAGGGTGCGGCGCCGACCGTGCAGGCGCTCGTGACCGCCGGACTGGGCGTGCCCGGCGCCCTGCTGGAGGTCAGCGCGATCGCCGCGGTGGTCCGATGAGCGGTCAGGTCGGCAAGACCAGGGATGCCGGTTGGCAGATCGGCGTCTCGAAGACCGTCGCCCGCCCGGTCGACGAGGTGTGGGACTTCGTCACCTCGCCGGCCGGCGTCGCGATCTGGCTCGGCGACGGCGTCACGCTCTACGAGGACAAGGGCGCGGGCTACCAGACCAGCACCGGGACGCGTGGTGAGACCCGCAGCTTCCGCGACCTCGACCGGATCCGGCTCACCTGGCAACCGCCGGACTGGTCGCACGACACGACGCTGCAGCTGACGGTCAGCCCGGTGGCGCCGGGCCGGGCGCGTCTGGTCATTCACCAGGAGCGGCTGGCCGCCGCGGGCGAGCGGGAACTGCAGCGCAAGCACTGGCAAGCGGTGATCAGCCGGCTGGCCGACGCGATCACCGCCGACTCATCGGCTGACGGATCGGCCGGCTGATCAGCCGGGTCACGCCCGGCCGAGGTGCTCGCGCAGGAACGCGAAGGCCTTCGGGTACGCGTCCAGCTTGTTCACCCGCTTCGCCAGCCCGTGCCCCTCGTCGCCGTACACGAGCAGCTCGCAAGGCACCTTCCGCTTCTTCAAGGCGGCCACGATCTGCTCGGCCTCCGACAGCGGCACTCGCGGATCGTTCGCACCGTGGATGACGAACAGCGGCGCCTCGATCGCGTCCACCCGGCTGAGCGGGCTGGCCAGCTCGAGGAACTCCCGGTCGGTGGCGAGGTACCCGTACTCGCGTTCCCGGACCACCCGCCGGTACGCCGAGGTGTTCTCCAGGAACGTGACCAGCGAGGCGATCCCCACGATGTCCACACCGGCCGCCCACAGCTCCGGCTGGAAGGCCAGCCCGGCCAGCACCATGTAGCCGCCGTACGAGCCGCCCCACAGTGCGACCCGGGACTGGTCGACGCCGATGGTCGGCAGCGAGGCGTGCAGCGCGGCCAGGTCGCGGACGGAGTCCAGCCGCAGCTCCCGGTCGTCCAGCGAGTACCAGCGCTTGCCGTAGCCGGCTGAGCCGCGCACGTTCGGCACCAGCACCGTGTGGCCGTCGGCAACCAGCCCGGCGACCAGCGGTGCCCAGATCCGCCCGTGCTGCCACTCCGGCCCCCCGTGCACGACCAGCACCGCCGAGCCGTCGCCACCGCCCTCGGGCTGGAACACGTACACCGGCACCTGTCACCGTCGAACGACTCGACCCGGTACGACGCCGGGTGGCTCAAGGCGGGAAGTTCGAAGGGCTCCGGCGCACGGACGGCAACGAGCTCACCCGTCTCCACCGAGTACCTGAACACGTACGGCGGCTCGACCGGACTGCTGTAGGTGATCACCAGCTGGCTCCCGTCGGCCGACCAGTGCGGCTGGGACTCGACCAGCAGAGCGCCGCATCCACCCGGCGGCAGCGCCATCGGAGCGACCAGCCCGCCGTCCGGCGAGTGCAGCGCCAGCGTGACCTCACCGTCGTCGCTGGAAGCGACCAGCACGCGTCGGCCGTCCGGACTCGCCCAGCCGGTCAGGTCCCGCGCGTCGTCGGACACGAGCGGGGTCAGCGCGCGCGTCGCCAGGTCGTAGCGGAACACGGCGATCCGCTCCCGGTCGGGATCGCCGGAGAGCAGGAGACCGCTGGAGTCGGGCAGCCAGGACACCGCGGACAGGGTGGTCTCGTCGTCGTACGCGGTGACCTCACTGACCTCACCGGTCGTGCTCTCGACCAGGAGGAGCTGGACTGAGTTGGCCGGACCACCCGCACGGCTCACCGCCACCCAACGGTCGTCCGGCGACGCGTCGACCGCGTAGACGTAGCCGCCGCCGTCGTACAGCGTGGTCTCCGCGCCGGTGGCGAGGTCCCGGGCGACCAGGTCGAAGTCGATCTCGTTGCGGCGGTTGGTGGTGAACAGGACGCGGCCGGGCCGCGCGGCGATCAGGTGATGGAAGTACGCCGGGTGGTGCACCAGAGGCTGCAGCTCACCGGATCCGGCCAGGTCCAGCAGCGACAGCTGTCCGCGCTCGTCGCCGCCGGTGTCGTGCTCCACGACCACCTGGCGACTGCCCGGCACGTACTTCGCGGCGACCACCCGCTCGTCGAGGTCGGTCAGGGTGCGCCACGCGCCGTCCGGTCCGACCTCGTGCAGCTGACGGACGCCGCTGCCGTCGTACCCGATCAGCAACCGCCCCTCACGGTCGATGTCGAAGGCAACGAGATACGGGAGGGCGAGCAGGGCGGGCAGCATGCTGCCGACCCTACCCACCCTCCCGTGTCAGCGATCCCCGTGCCAGGAGTGCCAGAGCGCCGCGTACGGGCCGTTCGCGTCGACCAGGTCGTCGTGACCGCCGAGCTCGACGATCCGGCCGTCCTCGACCACCGCGATCACGTCCGCGTCGTGCGCGGTGTGCAGCCGGTGCGCGATCGCGACAACGGTCCGGCCTTCCAGTACGCCGGCCAGCGAGCGCTCCAGGTTTCGCGCCGCGCGCGGGTCCATCAGCGAGGTGGCCTCGTCGAGCACCAGCGTGTGCGGGTCGGCCAGCACCAGACGCGCCAGCGCGACCTGCTGCGCCTGCGCCGGGGTCAGCGTCGTACCGCCTGAGCCCACCTCGGTGTCCAGACCGTGCTCGAAGCCCGCGACCCACGCGTGGGCGTCCACTGAGCGCAGCGCGTCCCACAGTTCGGCATCGGTCGCCTCCGGCCGGGCCAGCAGCAGGTTGTCCCGGACGGTGCCGACGAAGACGTGGTGCTCCTGGTTCACCAGTGCGACGTGGGTGCGGACCTGCTCGGCCGACATCTTGCCGAGCGCAGCACCGCCCAGTGTGACGTCGCCGGCTCGCGGCGAGTAGATGCCCGCCAGCAGCCGGCCCAGCGTCGACTTGCCCGCTCCGGACGGCCCGACCAGGGCGACCCGGGCACCGGGCTCGACGGTGAGCGTGACGCCGTGCAGCACGTCGCGACCCTCCAGGTAGCCGAAGCGGACCTCGTCGGCCATCACCGTCCGGCCGTCCGGCTCGTGCTCGGAGTTGGCGGCCGCTTCCTCGATCTCCCGGACGCCGACCAGCCGGGCCAGCGAGACCTGCGCGATCTGCAGTTCGTCGTACCAGCGGATCATCATGTTCACCGGGTCGACGAGCATCTGGATGTAGAGCGCGCCGGTGGTCAGCGCACCGACCGTGATCCAGCCCTCGATCGACAGGGCGCCACCGATCATCAGCACCGCGGCCAGCGCGACCGCGTGCGTCATGTTGATCACCGGGAACAGGATCATCCGCAGGTACAGCGTGTACCGCTCCCAGGCGACCCACTGCCCGATCCGGGTGTCCCCGAGGCGGATCCGGCGGCCGCCGAGCCGGTGCGTCTCCACCGTGCGGCCGGCATCCACGGTCTCAGCCAGCGCGGCCGCGACCCCGGCGTACCCGGCGGCTTCGGACCGGTACGCCGACGGCGCGCGCCGGAAGTACCAGCGGCCGCCGACGATCAGGATCGGCGCGGCGACCACCAGCGCGACCGCGAGCTCCGGCGCGGTCACCACCAGCGCACCGATCAGCAGCGCGGCCCAGACGACGGCGATCGTCAGCTGCGGGACGGCTTCGCGCATGGCGTTCGACAGCCGGTCGACGTCGGTGGTGATCCGGGACAGCAGGTCACCGGTCCCGGCCCGTTCCAGCACCCCCGGCGGCAGCGCCACCGAGCGGACCAGGAAGTCCTCGCGCAGATCGGCCAGCATCTCCTCGCCGAGCACCGCGCCGCGCAGCCGGGTGATCCGGACGAACACGGTCTGCACCGCCAGCGCGATCAGGAAGCCGAGGACGACGTACGGGAGGTCGACGTCCCGCTCGCCGGCCGACAGCTTCTCGACCACGGTGCCGAGCAGCCAGGGACCGACCATGCCGCTGAGGGCGGCCACCGCGTTGACGACGGTCAGCTGGACAAAGGCGCCGCGATGCCGGCGGAACAGGATCTTCAGGTAGGCCCTGACCGTCGCCGGACCGGCGACCGGGAGGCGAGCCGCCTCCTGCGGTGCGGCCGGGTCGTACTCGGGGCGCTTCACGCCGACTCCTCGAGGGTTGGCTCAGCTTCACGGGTGACGACCGCGCGGTAGTCGCGGTCGGTGTGGACCAGGTCGTGGTGGACGCCGACGGCCGCGACCCGGCCGTGCGGCACGAACACGACCCGGTCGGCGCGGTCCAGCATCAGCGGGCTGGAGGTGAACACCACGGTCGTGCGGCCGGCCCGCAGCGCGCGCAGGCCGTCCGCGATCCGCGCTTCGGTGTGCGCGTCGACCGCGCTGGTCGGCTCGTCCAGCACGAGCACGGCCGGGTCGACGTACAGGGACCGGGCCAGCGCGATGCGCTGCCGCTGGCCGCCGGACAGGGATCGTCCGCGCTCGGTCAGCACAGCCTGCATCGGGTCGCCCGAGCTGCCCGCGGGCAGCGACTGCCGCAGTACGTCGAGGATGTCGGCACACTGCGCCGCCTCCAGCGCCTGCTCGGCAGTGACCGCCCCGCTCGACGGTACGTCGAACAGCTCGGCCACCATGCCGGACAGCAGCACCGGGTCCTTGTCCTGCACCAGCACCGCCGTCCGCGCCGACTCCAGCGGCAGGTCGTCCAGCGCGATGCCGTCCAGCAGCGCCGACGGGTCGCCCGGCTCCGCCTCCGGGCTGTGACCACCCAGGCGGTCGGCCAGCCGGCCACCGGCGTCCGGATTGCCACAGACCACCGCGGTGAAGCTCCCGGCCGGGACCTCCAGTCCGGAGACCGGGTCGAACAGGTCGCCCTCGGGCACCTGCGCCTCGCCGGTGCCGCGGGTGACGTCCATCCGCTGCAGCGACAGCACGCGGGCGGCCCGCCGCGCGGACACCTTCGAGAAGATGAACGCGTTGGCCGTCTCCTCGAACGTGTGCAGCGGAACCATCATGAACGTGATGAACCCGTACGTCGTGACCAGCTCGCCGACCGAGATCCGGCCGGCCACCACCAGCCGCACCCCGAGCCAGACGACCACGACCAGGAACAGCCCGAACAGCAGCACCTGCAGCGCCGCGATCAGCGACCACATCCGGGCGCTGTGCACCGCGCTGGCCCGGTACTCCTGGGAGGCCGAGCGGTAGCGATCCAGAAACAGCTGCTCACCGCCGATGCCGCGCAGTACGCGCAGGCCGGCGACGGTGTCGGCGGCCAGCTCGGTGGCCCGGCCGCCCTTGGCCCGCTGGGCGTCGGCGCGGCGCTCGGCCGGACCCATCAGCGGAATGATCGAGAACGTCAGCACCGGTACGGCGATCGCGACCACCAGGCCGAGCTGCGGCTCGTAGAACAGCAGCCCGACGACAACCGCCAAGCAGGTCAGCAAGGCGGCGGCGAACCGGCCCAGCACCTCGACGAACCAGCCGATCTTCTCGACGTCGCCGCTGCTCACCGCGACCACCTCGCCGGCCGCGATCCGGCGGGTCAGCAGCGAGCCGAGCTCGGAGGCCTTCCGGTACAGCAGCTGCTGCAAGCGCGACGCCGTACAGATCCAGTTGCTCACCACCGCGCGGTGGAAGTAGGCGTCGGCACCGGCCTTGGCGGCACCGAAGACCAGCAGCAGGATCACGGCCAGCACGAGCTTGGTCCAGGACTTGTCGATCACGGCCTGCACGGCCAGGCCGACCGCGACCGGGGCAGCAGCGATGCCGCCGAAGAAGAGCAGCCCCCAGCCCACGGCGGCCAGTTGCCCGCGGAGCTGTTGGTGCTCGAGCCAGAGGATGAGTCGGAGGCCGGACCGGGTGTCGGGCACACCCGGATCGGCGAACGGAACAAGGCGCAACGACATGACGTCTCACAGGAGGCGTAGGAGGGGGGTGGGCACCTGACCAGGCGAACGGGCCAAGCCTAGGCGGCACCGCGACCGGCCCTCAAACCCTTTTCAAGAAGTTGATTAATGATTGCATCAGTGACCGATGAGATACTGAGCGGGTGGAGCAACTGACTCGGCGGCGGCGATTGCTCGTGCTGGGGATCTGTTGCCTGAGCCTGTTCATCGTCGGCCTGGACTCCACGATCGTGAACCTGGCGCTGCCCGCGATCCGGGCCGACCTGGACGCCTCGGTGTCCAAGCTGCAGTGGACCATCGACGCCTACACCCTGGTGCTGGCCAGCCTGCTGATGATCTCCGGCTCGACCGCGGACCGGGTCGGCCGGCGGCGGACGTTCCAGGTCGGGCTGGTGCTGTTCGGGCTCGGCTCGCTGCTGTGCGGCCTGGCCCCGACGGTCGACCTGCTGATCGTGTTCCGGATGCTGCAGGCGATCGGCGGCTCGATGCTCAATCCGGTGGCGATGTCGATCATCACCAACACGTTCACCGACCCGCGGGAGCGGGCGCAGGCGATTGGGGTCTGGGGCGGCGTGGTCGGGCTGAGCATGTCGGTCGGCCCGCTGGTCGGCGGAGCCCTGGTCGACTCGGCCGGCTGGCGGTACATCTTCTGGATCAACGTGCCGGTCGCGGTGCTCGCCGTCGTCCTGACCGCGCGGTTCGTGCCGGAGTCACGGGCCGCGGTCGCGCGGCGGATCGACCCGGTCGGGCAGGTGCTCGTCGTGCTGCTGCTGGTCGGTCTGACGTACGGGATCATCGAGGGCCGGGAGGCGGGCTGGACGTCGCCGCTGATCATCGGGTGCTTCGCGGTCGCCGTGCTGGCGCTGGCCGGGCTGGTCTTCTACGAGCGGCGACGAGACGAGCCGTTGCTGGAGCCGCGGTTCTTCCGCAGCGCGCCGTTCTCCGGGGCGACGCTGATCGCGGTCGCGGGCTTCGCCGCGCTGTCCGGGTTCCTGTTCCTCAACTCGCTCTACCTGCAGGAGGTCCGCGGGTTCACCGCGCTGCACGCCGGCCTGCTGACGCTGCCGATGGCGGCGATGACCGTGGTGTTCGCGCCGCTGTCCGGATGGCTGGTCGGCAACCGTGGACCGCGGCTCCCGCTGATCGTTGCCGGAAGCATGCTCTGCGCGAGCGGACTGGTGCTCGCCCAGCTCACCACCAGTACGCCGACCCTGCTGCTGCTCGGCGGCTACCTGGTCTTCGGCATCGGCTTCGGCATGCTGAACTCGCCGATCACCAACGCGGCCGTGTCCGGGATGCCCCGGTCGCAGGCGGGTGTCGCAGCGGCGATCGCCTCGACCAGCCGCCAGGTCGGCGCCTCGCTCGGCGTCGCGATCGTCGGCACCGTGCTGACCGCCCAGCTGACCGGCCCGCTCGAGACCGGCTTCGTCCCGGCCGCTCAGCTCGGCTGGTACATCATCGCCGGCTGCGGGGTGCTCGTCCTGGTCCTCGGCCTGATCACCACCGGCCGCTGGGCCCGGCGGACGGCGGAAGCCGTCGCGGAGGAGCTGGTCAGAGCTCGATGAGGCCCGCGCGGGCCAGGGCTTTGAGGCGACCGCGCAGGATCTTCTGCCGGCGCTCCTCCAACGGGAACAGGTCGACGTAGGCCTGCCCCTTCGCCGCGAGCAGGTCGTCGTCGAGCCGTCGTACCGTGCCGGCCGGGAAGCGGTGCGTCATCGCCGCCTGGACCGCCGCGCTGTCGATGCCCTGCAGCAGCTCGGTCAGCTGCTCCTCGGTGGTCACGCCGAGATCGGCCAGGATCCCGAGGATCCACGCGTAGTGATTGGTCTTGGCGTGCGGGGCGTCGGGATAGCGCCGGGTCAGGTACGTCGTCAGCGTGGCCGGGGTCAGGTCGCGCGGGGTCTCGTCGTCGCCCGCCGCCGCCAGCTCGCGGTACAGCCGGTCGATCTCGGTGAACTCGTTGTCGGCCAGCTCCATCAGCGCCGCCGCGAGCAGGAACCGCCGGTCGAACTCGGGCTTGCGGTCCGGCGGGATGTCCAGCTTGTACCGGATGTCGTGCTCGAACTCGGCCCACGCGTGCTGGACCGCGGTCCGGACCTGGATCTCCATCACCAGGTTGCGCAGTACGGCGTACTCGGGCAGCTCGCGGCGATGGGCGTTCAGCCGGACCAGGTAGTGCTTCGAGGCGTAACCGAACACGCCCTGCGCGCGGGTGTGCGCGCCCATGTCGGTGTGCTCGACGATCTCGAACTCGGCCTCGATCACCTCGCAGACCCGGTCCACCGCCTCGACCAGGAAGGTGATGATCCGGGCGGCGACCAGGTCGGTGATCTGGTTCAGCGGGTCGTCGTACTTGGGCCGGTCCGGGTCGTCGGGCCGCGGCTTGGACGCCTTCGACAGGAACGACTCCGGATCCTTGGCCCGGGCGGTCGCGCTGAGGTAGTTGATGCCCTCTTCCTCGCCGATCAGCTCGTTGATCAGCGCTTCCAGCTTGCGCGCGCCACCGACGTACTGCTGGTGCATCCGCTCGTACTGCGCCGCCGCCTGCTGGGCCCAGTCCCTGGCCTCGACCCCACCACCCATGCGCCGACCTTAGTGCCCGCGACGGCCCACCGGGTGGACCCGCTACCCGTCGATCACCGTGTCTAGGGCTGTCTAGTGAAATTCCTAGACAGCCTCAGAAAGCGGTCGACCGGGTCCCGGGCGGGATAAGTTCGGCCCATGACACCGGTACGACGTCCGGCCGGCGAGGCGATCTCGCGGGACTCGGCGCGCCGGATCGCGCTCACCGCGCAGGGCTTCGCCGAGCCGCGACCGGCCGGCCGAGTCGATGTTCGGCACCTCCGGCGGGTGATCGAGCGGATCGGCGTACTGCAGGTCGACTCGGTGAACGTGCTGTGCCGCTCGCACTACCTGCCGCTGTTCGCCCGGCTCGGACCGTATCCGCGGACGACGCTGGACCGGATGTGCTGGGGCGCGGACCGGGAGTTGTTCGAGTTCTTCTGGGGCACAAGGCGAGCTTGCTGCCGCTGAGCAGTTATCCGCTGTTGCGGTGGCGGATGCGGGTGGCCGAGCGGCAGGACTGGAACGCCGAGCTGGACCCGGAGCTGGCGGCGCCGTGGTCGGTCGTCGCGGGGATGCGCCGGCTGAGTGCCGAACGGCCCGGCTTCGTCGACGCCGTGCTCGCGCAGGTCACCGACCTCGGCCCGATCACGGCCGCCGAGGCGAGCCCCGACGGTGAACGCCGCAAGCGGACCGACCCGGACCCGGACCCGTCCACCGGCCGGATGTGGAACTGGCAGGACGCCAAGATCGCCGTCGAGTACCTGTTCTGCGCGGGCCGCCTGACGATCGCCGGCCGGCGCAACTTCGAGCGGCTGTACGACCTCACCGAGCGGGTCCTGCCGGCCGGCGTACTGAGCACGCCCGAGCCGGACGCCGACGAGGCCCGCCGCGACCTCCTCCGGATCTCGGCCCGCACACTCGGCGTCGCCACCGCGCAGGAACTCTGCGGCGCCACCCACGGCCACTTTCCCTTGCCCAAGGCAACAGCCCGGCAGCTGATCGACGGGCTGGTGGAGTCCGGTGACCTGATCCCCGTCCGGGTCGAGGGCATTCCGAGCCAGAGCTACCTGTGGCGCGAAGCCGACGACCGCCCGATCAAGGCCCGCGCCCTGCTGTCCCCCTTCGACACCCTGATCTGGAACCGCGACCGCACCCACCGCCTCTTCGACTTCTTCTACCGCATCAGCATCTACACCCCCCAACCCCAACGCATCCACGGCTACTACGTCCTCCCGTTCCTGCTCGGCGACCGCCTGGTCGCCCGAGTAGACCTCAAAGCCGACCGCCGAACCTCCACCCTCGTCGTCCCCACCATCACCCCCGAACCCCACGCCCCCGACCTCACCGAACCCTTGGCCGCAGAACTCCACCTGATGGCCCATTGGCTCGGCCTCGACCGAGTCCACGTCACCGCCGACAACAACCTCGCTCGAGCCGTCAACAACCCATGACCGGAACCAGAGCCTCTGCTAACCCGTCGATCTTGCTGTGTTGAGCGATGAGTGACGACGACCTGCACGGTCGCCAGTTGCTGCTTCTCCTGACCTTCTTCGTGTCGACAGCCGGCCTGCTGCTCCTGATCGCCTGGCTCAGCCGCCCGAACTGGCTGTGGGACGGCCCGTTGGCGGCGTTCGCGGCCGCGGGCATCGCCTGCTACCCGGCCCGCTTCCTGGCCGAACGGTTCGGCTGGTGGAAGCGGCTGGCCGAGCCCTCCGCGTGGACCAAGGCTCGCCGCGAGCGAGCGCGGCGAAGAGCCGAGGCCAGAGCGCGGGCCAATGGTGGGCGGCTGAAGCCGAGCCGTTGGGCGACCAGCCTCGCGGTGCTCCGGATCGCGTTTTTCGGTCTGCTTGCCTTGGGCGTGCTGGCGATCATGCCGGTTGCGATCTCGGCCGGTCGTCACGACGAGCAGATCGCCAAGGCCGGTCCGGCGGAACCGGCCACCGTGCTCTCGGTCCGGGAGGACAAATGGTCGAAGTCCGACGAGCCGATCGTCGAGGTCGCCAGTCCGCGCGACGGCACCGCCGTGGAGCTCTCCGGCGCCGACCAGCTCGACCCGCTGCCCGAGGTGGGTGACCGGATCCCGGTCGTCATGGACCCGGACGATCCCTCGAACATCCTGGCCGCCGACGCGGACTGGACGATGCACTGGTACGCGTACGTGCTGATCATCGTGCTTTGTCTGCTCGGGGCCGGATTGCTGCTGATGTTCGCCGCCGGATAGCGACACGCGCTCGGGTTCGCTAGCGAAATCTAAGGAAAACGCTAGACGCGCTCATAGAGTGAAAGCATGGATCCGATCCGGAATCCCTATGCGCCCGGCGCCGGTCAGCGGCCGCCTGAGCTGGCCGGACGCGACACCGAGGTGCGGCAGTTCGAGGTGGTGCTCGAACGGGTCGCGGCGGGGCGCCCGGAGCGGAGTCTGGTGCTGAGTGGACTCCGGGGCGTCGGCAAGACCGTGTTGCTCAACACGCTGCGCAGCCAGGCGATCAAACGTGCCTGGGGTACCGGGAAGATCGAGGCCCGGCCGGATCAGAGCATTCGGTTGCCGATCGCGCAGGCGATGCACACCGCGATGCGCGAGCTGGGGCATCGGCACCGCGACGACGAGCGGGTCGACCAGTTCAGCGCCGTCCTGAAGGCGTTCGCGCTGCGGACCGCGCAGAACGATCGCAAGGGAATCAAATGGCACCCGCCGGTCGACGTCGCCGCCGCCAAGGGCCGGGCCGACTCGGGCGACCTCGAGATGGACCTGATCGAGCTGTTCGCCGACGCGGCCGAGCTGGCCGGGGACCTGTCGGTCGGGGTCGGGCTGTTCATCGACGAGATGCAGGACATCTCCGCTGACGACCTGTCCGCGCTGTGCGCCGCGTGCCACGAGATCTCCCAGCAGAGCGCGCCGCTGGTCGTCGTCGGCGCCGGGCTGCCGCATCTGCCCGCCGTACTGTCGGCGAGCAAGTCGTACTCCGAGCGCCTGTTCCGCTACATCCGGGTCGACCGGCTCGCCCGCGAGGCCTGCGATCGCGCGCTGATGATCCCGGCGGAGAGCGAGGACGTGTACTTCGAGGAGGAGGCGCTCGACGAGCTGTACGCGCAGACCGACGGCTACCCGTACTTCGTCCAGGCCTTCGCGCACGCCACCTGGGACCACGCTCCCGCCAGCCCGATCACGGTCAAGGACGTCGCCGTCGCCGGCCCGGAGGCCTCCGCGGAACTCACCGTCGGCTTCTTCGGCTCCCGCTACGAACGCGCCACCCCCGCCGAACGCGAGTACATGCGCGCGATGGCCGAGCTCGGCGTCGGTGTCGCCGACGGCGCCGTGCCCACCGCCGAGGTCGCCGGCGCCCTCGGCCGCAAACCCCAGTCCCTGTCCCCGGCCCGCGACGGCCTGATCAAGAAGGGCCTCGTCTTCTCCGCCGAACGCGGCACCGTCGCCTTCACCGTCCCCCACTTCGGCAAGTTCCTCCGCACCCGCACCGCCTAGACCCGGTCCCGGGCCCACCACAGGAACGACGAGGCGTGCTGGGCCGTCTCGAACCCCTCGCCGGCCAGTTCGAGCAGCAGGTCGTTGCTCTCGACGATCAGCTCGCCGATGGTCGACGCCGTGGGGTCCGGCAGTTCGATCCGCCAGAGACGGTGGGCGATGCCTTGCTTGCCCAGCGGGCCGGCGTACTTGAGCAGCGTGAGGAAGCGGTCCGGGTACATCACGCACAGCACCTTGGTGAGCAGCGCCTCGCGGAAGCCGTTGATGCCGCGGCGTCCCCGGATCAGGTCGGTCAGCCGGTCTTCCAGTACGCCGGGACCCGACAGCAGGTAGTCGACGCTGTCGCGCACCGCGGCGGCGGCGGCCTCCGCGCCGAGCTCGTTCCACGCCTGGTTGAACACAGACATGTTCCCCGGGCTCCCACCGACCGGGGAGTTGGCGAAGTCCTTCAGGTCCTGCGGCTCGCCTCCACCGGCGAACACCTGCTGATACCTCTCCCAGTACGCCGTCACGCGCGGGTCGGGTTCCGGGCGGACGGAGGTCAGGAACTCGACCTTCAGCACCTCGGCCTGGGCGACGACGAGAGGATCAAGCAGGGTCACCCGGCCTCGGTACCCCGTCTTGACCTGAAGCTGACGTGAGGTGGACTTTCGGGAATTACCCGTGAGTCGCTAGGGTGAATCGACATGACCACCGGGCGGAACGACGAGCGGACAGGCACGCGTGTGTCCAGGTCCGCCCGCCGGCGCCGGGCGGGACGGCATTGCCGGAAGAAGTCGTACAAGGCGCAGTGGTTCTCGGTGACCGCACTGGCCGTGCTCGGGACCGTCATGGTCGTGCACCCGGACGCCGGCCGGCAGAACCTCGCCGCCCAGTTCGGTGAGCAGACCGCCGTCGCCCAGCCCCCGGTGCTCCCGGTCGTCACCCCGAGCCAGCTGCCCTCGGCCTCGCCGACGCTGACCAAGCCGCAGCGGCCGGCGCCGACCCTGACCCGCCAGCCCAAGGGCGCGAAGCCGAACGTGACGGTCTCGACCGGCAAGCTCAGCATCATCCCCGGCTCGGCCAAGGCCACCCGGAACGTCGGCAAGCTGACGTACCGGATCGAGATCGAGCAAGGCCTGTCGCTGAACCCCGCCGCGGTCGCCACGGTGGTGCACCAGACGCTGACCGATCCGCGCGGCTGGCAAGCGGTGCACCCGGTCAGCTTCGAGCGGACCGACCAGGCCGACGTCGACCTGCGCATCATCGTCGCGACGCCGACCCTGACCGACAACCTGTGCCTGCCGCTGGAGACCGGCGGCGAGGTCTCCTGCCGGGTCGAGGACCGCGTGGTGCTGAACGCGAAGCGCTGGATGTACGCCGTGCCGGAGTACAAGGGCAACGTCGCGCTCTACCGCAACTACCTGGTCAACCACGAGGTCGGGCACGCGCTCGGCCACGGTCACTCCGGCTGCGACCAGCCGAACACCCCCGCCCCGGTGATGATGCAGCAGACCAAGGGCCTCGGCGGCTGCCTGCCGAACGCCTGGCCGACGACGAAAGCCACCTGAATCCCCGCTCAGGTGGGCCCGCTCGTGAGAGTCTGACGAGAAGACCGAGCCGAGGGAGCCACGATGTCGTCACCCCAGTTCCCCACCTACGGCCGCGGCGACGACCCGGACGAGCCGGACCGCAGCCAGTACTACGCGAAGCCGGTCCCGTACGGCCACGACAGCTACCCGCAGCCCTCCGACGGCACTGACCAGCAGTCACCGGGCTACGGCTACGGCCAGCCGCCGAGCGACACCGAGTACGGCTACACCCAGCCGCCCAACTACCGCCCCGGCCACCCGTACGGCGCGCCCGCCAGCCCGCAGTCCCACCAGCTCCCCAGCTACGGACCGGAACCCCGCCGCGACCCCCGAGTCGCCCGCGTCGTCCTGCTGGCCGCGGTGATCGCCGCCGTTTACGGTCTGCTCGTCGTCTCGGTCCAGCGGGTCTCCTTGCGCGAGATCTCGCAGGCCCCCGGCTCCCCGCTCAACCATCCGCTGCGCACCGATGTCCTGGACACGATCGGCCAGCTCCTGATCCTCGTAGTCGGGGTCGCCGCGCTGGCGATGTGGCTGCGCGACGTCCAGGTACGCCGGAAGGCGCGCCGCGAACTCACCCCGATGGAGCTCGCCGGCCTCGGGCTGGTGGCGCTGTCGCTGATCCCGATCCTGATCTGGCTCGGCCTGGTGGTCAGCACCGGTATGGGCTCGATCGACGAGACGCTGCACCGCCTGCCGACGGCGTACGGATGGGGCGGGTTCGGGCTGCTCCTGCTCGCGCTCGGTTTCGCGCTGGGGTACCGCGAGCTGAGGCCGGACGTGCCCAACCCGGTCGTGCAACCCGCTCCCGAAAGGCCGCCGTGGGAATGAGTACGCCGGTAGCGCTCGTCCCCGGCCTGGGACTCGGGCCCGAGTCGTACGACCCGACCCGGCAACACCTGGAGATCCCCTCCGAGGTCGTCACGCTGCCGGGGTACGGCGAACCGGTCACCCCGGGCGACGACCTGCACGTGGAGGCCCTCGCCGACCGGCTCGCCACGCACCTGAAGGAACCCTCGGTGCTCGTCGGCCACTCGGCGAGCTGCCACGTCGTGGTCGAGGCCGCCGTCGCCCATCCCGGTCTCGTTTCCGGTCTCGTCCTGCTCGGCCCGACCGGCGACGTCGAGGCCTCCGGCTGGCCGACGCTCGCCGGCCGCTGGGTCCGTTCGGCCGTCTGGGAGCGCCCGTACCTGATCCCGACCCTGACCAAGCAGTACTTCCGGACGACGTTCCGCGCGATGGCCCGCGCCGAGCAGGTCGCCCGTCACTACGACCTCGCGGCCGCGCTGCCCCGCGTCGGCGTACCGACGGTGGTGCTGCGCTGCCCGCACGACCACCTCTGCCCGCCGCAGTGGGCCCAGCGGGTCGCCGACCTGGCCGGCGGCGAGGCCTGGACGCTGCCGACCGGCTCGCACATGCCGGTGCTGACCAACGGCCGGGAGTTGGCCGCGTTCATCCACCGAGCAGCCGGTGTATACAAAGCTGGATGACGCGATATCGTTGACGCGATAACGACATACCTCCGCGGGAGCTCGCACCGGATTGCGGGCTGAGAGGGCGACAAGCATCAGCCGGGTCGCCGACCGCCTGAACCTGACCGGGTAATGCCGGCGTAGGGAGCAGGTCAGATGACCACGACTGCTGTCCGCAAGCCCAGTACGACGACCGAGGCGCCGCTCGTCCTCACCACCGATGCGCCAAGGACGCTGGGCTTCTTCGACCAGTTCACGCTGTGGGGCAATCTCGGCATCTCGCTGTTCGGCCCGGTGACCGGCGCGCTCGTCGCGGCGTACACCGGTTCGCTGTGGCAGGGTCTGCTCGCGGTCGTCGTCGGCTGCGGGATCGGGGCGCTGGTGCTCGGCGGCGCCGCCGTCTTCGGCTCGCAGACCGGCGCGCCCGCGATGGCCTGCCTGCGCGGGCTGTTCGGCCGGCGCGGCTCGACGGCGCCGACCGTGCTGAACATCGCCCAGAACATCGGCTGGGCGACGATGGAGATCATCGTGATCTCCCAGGCCGCGGTCGCGGTGACCAGCGAGCGCTGGCGCTGGCTGTTCGTGATCCTGGCCGGCGTGATCGCCACCGCGATGGCGGTTCGCCCGCTGGGCAGCGTGAAGCTGCTGCGCAAGTTCATGGTCTGGTTGGTGCTGCTGGCATCGATCTACCTGTTCGTCCAGGTGCTCAGCAAGCCGGTGCACGACCTGCCGCAGGACAGCGTGTTCGGCTTCTGGCCGGGCGTCGACCTCGCCGCGGCCGGAGTCGTCTCCTTCGCGCCGCTGGCCGCCGACTACACCCGGCACTCGCGCACGAACAAGGCCGCCTTCGCCGGTTCGTCGCTCGGCTACGGTCTGGCCGCGATCCTGTACTACGGTCTCGGCGTACTGGCCGTCGCGACTCTGCAGACCAACAGCACCGACGTGATCACGGCCCTGGTCACCCTGCCGGCCGGTGCGATCGCGTTGTTCGTACTGCTGGTCGACGAGGTGGACGAGGCCTACGCGAACGTCTACTCGACCACGATGGCCGCGCACAACCTGGTCGGGCACCTGGACCGGCGCTGGCTGTCGGTCGGGATCGGCGTGCTCGCCACCGGGCTCGCGCTGTTCGTTGACCTGGGCAACTACACCCAGTTCCTGTACCTGATCGGCTCGGTCTTCATCCCGTTGTTCGCGGTCGCGATCGCGGACTTCTTCGTGGTCAGCCGGATGCGCTGGGACGTCAGCGACACCGCGCCGTTCCGCTGGCAGCCGGCGGTCGCGTGGGTCTTCGGGTTCGTCGCCTACCAGCTGGTGAACCCGGGCACGGTCAGCGGCTGGTCGCCGTTCTGGCTGGACGTGCAGGCGAAGGTGTTCGGCGGCGAGCCGGTGCCGACCTGGCTCGGCGCGACGTACACGTCGATCATCGTCTCGATGGTCGCCGCGATCGCTTTCGGTGCGATCGGACGCTCGAGGAGACAGTGACCGGAGAAATCGCAATACTTACGCAATGCTGAACTCCGCACTGCGCAGCCGGGCCGAGTACGCCGAACTCGGCGCCGAGGGTCTGGCCGCGCGTACCACGCCCGAGCGGGACGCAGCCGTCGTGAAAGCCGTCGAGGAACTGCTCGAGGGACGGGAGTCGGTGCTCGACCTGTGTTGCGGCTACGGCCGGATCGCGATTCCGTTGCGCAAGGCCGGCAAGGTCGTCCGCGCGCTCGACATCTCCCCGAACCTGGTCGAAGCCGGCCGGGCGAAGGCCGCCGAGGAAGAGCTCCAGGTCGACTGGGCGATCGGTTCGATGACCGACCTGCCGTACCGCTCGGACTCCTTCGACGCGGTGATCTGCCTGTGGACGGCGTTCCACGAACTGTTCGGTGAGGACGAGCAGCTGTCGGCGATCTGGGAGATCTCCCGCGTGCTCAAGCCCGGCGGCCTGGCGATCATCGAGGGCCCGGTGTGGGGACCGGCGACCGCGTCGGAGATCGCGAACGGTCTGCGCCAGGGCCCCGAGCACCGGATCGTCACCACCGAGCACTTCGGCTCCAGCAGCATTCACTTCATTCACGACGAGGCGAGCTACGGCCGGCTCTGCGCGGCCGCCGGGATCAAGGACTACCAGGTCTACAAACGCGAGTGGGGCGGCCGGCGCCGGCTGATCCTGGAAATCCACCAACCACACAACTGACGCGTCAGGTAATGAAAGAAGCAGGTCCCCACTCCACAATGGGGACCTGCTTCTTTCTGGTCCGAGTGTAAATGTTTCCCGTTGACCGATGGAAAACTCAGCTTTTCGATTCGAGATTCAAAAGGAAACGCTTTGCGTCCAATCCGCCGGCGTACCCGGTGAGCGCGCCGCTCGCGCCGATCACCCGGTGGCACGGAAGCACGACACACAACGGGTTCGCGCCGAGCGCCGTACCGACGGCCCGGGCCGCCTTGGGTCGCTCGATCTCGCCCGCGAGTTCGCCATATGTCGTCGTCCGGCCGTAGCTGGTGAGGCGCGGCAGGTCGGCCAGCACGAGCCGCTGGAAATCCGTCGCCAGGGTCAGGTCGACGGTCAGATCGAAACTTTTTCGGCGGCCGGCGAGAAATTCGTCCAGCTGCCGCCGGACGTCGTCCAACGGCGCGGACTGACGCAGGACCCGCGGCGAAATCGCGTGCGCCAGCCGGTGTGTCATCGTCTCCTCGTCGCCGAACGAGCTGGCGACGACCTTGCCGGCGGCGGTGGCCAGCAGCATCCGGCCGATCGGGGTGTCGTGCAGGGTGTAGGACACGTCGGCTTCCGGCAGGACCGGCGGACGGGCGGGCGGTCCGTCGAGTCCGCTCAGGCGGCGTTCGAGATCAGTCATCATCAACTCCGAGGGTGGCGCGCAAGGTGGCCAGGGCGTCGCTGACCAGGCGACGCGACGCGGCCGGGGTGGTGTCGAGGGCGGCGGCCACCCCGTGGTGGTCGAGGTCGCCGACGTACTTCAGCGTGACGGCTAACCGCTGCCGCTCGGGCAGCGCGCTCACCGCCTTCCAGAGTTCTGGATCGGGCCACTCCGTTGCGTCGGGTCCGTCGACCGTGATCGGAGGTGCCTCGTCCAGCGGGCGCTGCGGTTTGCGGGCGCGGTGCAGATCGGTCGCGCAGCGGGCCGTGATCGTCAGCAGCCAGCTGCGCAGATTGCGCGCCGAGGTGAGCTTCGGGTACGCCGCGAACGCCTTCTCCCAGGCGCGCTGGGCGACGTCGTCGCCGTCGACCGGGCCTGCCAGCGCGCGGGCCAGCCGGACCACGTCGCGCCAGTGCTCGTCGACGAGCAGCTGGAACGGCGGCAGGCCGGACTTCTTCGCAGGCATCACGTCAGTAGAACGCACGCCGGCCCGGACGTGTGAGCCGGCTCGCTCCTGGACGGCTGTCCCGGATGGCGAGATTGTCTAGTTTTCCAGTCGACTTTGATGAGACAGTAGCTGACATGACGACGACCGGGCAGCGCCACCAGAGCCGCGCAGGGGCCATCCCCTTCGCGCTGCCGGTGCTGACCACCCGTCTGCTCACCCGCCGCCGCGTCATCGACCAGATGCGCACGGCCAGCGCGACCTGTCGCTGACAGCCGCTGTTCCGGCCCGCCGTTCCGGGCCGCCGCCGAGCGGACCGCGACCGAGTTCACCGGTCCGCTGAACCACCACCCCCACCGGCCGCGGTAGTCGCAGAGGTCCGCTGCCGGGTTCATCCCTGCCCCGAGGGAGTGCCGCCATGTCCGTTCATGCGTTCAACCCTGCCCACCAGACCCGAGCCGGGCTCACCGTCGTGCCCGACCACCTCGACGAGCGGGCCGTCGACGCCGACGTGTTCCGCAGTGTGTTCCGCCGGCACGCCGCCGGCGTCGTCGTGATCACCGCGGACGCGGGTCACGGCCCGGCCGGCTTCACCGCGACCTCGCTGGTCTCGGTCAGCTCGCTGCCGCCGCTGGTCTCGTTCTCGATCGCCACCACGGCGTCCGCCTGGCCGACGATCCAGTCCACGCAGAGCGTGGTGATCAACTTCCTGGACGCCGGGCAGCGCGACCTGGCCGGCCGGTTCGCGACCAGTGGCATCGACCGGTTCGCCGAGCCGACCCGCTGGTCGCGGCTGCGGAGCGGCGAGCCCGTGCTGGACGACGCCCCGAGCTACCTGCGCGCGCTGGTCGAGCACCGGTTCGCCGTCGGCAGCAACCACATCGTCGTCGCCCGACTGGCCGTGCACGCCGAGCGGCGCGAGCACGATCCGTTGCTCTACCACGACGGCCAGTACGTCACCACCGCCTGAATCCCTGCCCCTGAAGAGGAAACGCTCATGCTGAAGAAAAAACTCGCCGTACTGGCCGGAGCCGCCGCGGCGATCACGCTGCTGGCCGGCTGCGGCGGTGCCGCCGAGGCCGGGGGCGGCCCGAAGCTCGCGCTCGACGCGGCGCTGCCGACGTCGGTGCCCGACGGCGTCAAGATCGTCGTCGGCGACCCCACCACGCAGAAGGCGCTCGAGCTGTCCGGGCAGCTCGGCAAGGTCTCGAAGTTCGTCCAGTTCGCCAACCTGAGCGGCGGTCCGCAGACCACCGAGGCGTTCCGGGCCAAGGCGCTCGACCTCGGCTCGGTGGCCGAGATCCCGCCGATCCACGCCACCTGGACCGGGCTGCAGGTGAAGATCGTCGCCTCCAAGTTCCGCCAGGACCCGCTGAACCATCCGATCTACCAGCTCGGTGTCGCCCCCGGGGTCGCGGTGAAGTCGCTGGAAGACCTGCGGGGCAAGAAGATCGCGTACAGCCCCGGTCAGGCGCAGGGCGCGCTCGTGCTCAAGGTGCTGAAGAAGGCGGGTCTGACCAAGGAGGACGTCGAGCTGGTCGAGCTGCCGAGCACCGGCGACATCTACCCGAACGCGCTGGCCGCCAAGCAGGTCGAGGTCGCCCCGATCGGCGGCGTCTCGATCAAGCGGTACCTGACCAAGTACGGCAAGGACGGCGCGACCACGATCCCGCACGGCATCCGCGACGACGCCGGTCACCTCTACACGCTGACCTCGTCGCTGGAGGACAGCGGCAAGGCCGCCGCGATCCGCGCGTACGTCGCGGCCTGGGGAGTCGCGCAGGAGTGGATCGACAAGCACCCCAAGGAATGGATCGAGGGCTACTACGTGAAGGACCAGGGCCTGACCACTGCCGACGGTCAGTGGCTGGTCGACAACGCAGGCCACCCCGAGATCACCGCCGACTGGAGCGCGGCGATCGCGCGGCAGCAGGAAACCATCGACCTGCTGTCCAAGGAGACCGGCAACAAGGAGATCAAGGCCGCCGACCTCTACGACCTGCGCTTCCAGCCGGTCGCGGTCGACGCGATCAAGGCGGCCGCCAAATGAGCGGGCAGGCGGCGACGCTCAGCGGCGTACGGGCTGAGCGCGAGCAAGTCACCACGCGGCCGGTACGGCGCCGGCGCCGGCTCGGGCCGGGCAAGCCGATCAGGTTCGGCGCGTTCGTCGGACCGCTCCTGCTGCTGGCGATCTGGTCCATCGGGTCGGCCGCCGGCTGGCTCGACCCGCGGATCCTCTCCGCGCCGTGGACCGTGGTCACCACCACCGGCGACCTGATCGCCGACGGGCGGCTGCAGTCCAACCTGCTCACGTCGACCCAGCGCGCCTTCGTCGGCCTCGGCCTCGGCATCGTGCTGGGCACCGTGCTCGCGCTGCTGTCCGGCCTGAGCCGGATCGGCGAGGCGGTGCTGGACGGCCCGATCCAGATCAAGCGGGCGATCCCGTCGCTGGCCCTGCTGCCGCTGCTGATCCTCTGGCTCGGCATCGGCGAGACGATGAAGGTCACCACGATCACCCTCGGGGTGTTCGTCCCGATCTACATCCACACCCACAACGGCCTGCGCACGATCGACAGCCGGTACGTCGAACTGGCGCAGACGGTCGGCCTGTCCCGCTGGACCTTCATCCGCAAGGTGGTGCTGCCGGGCGCGCTGCCGGGCTTCCTGCTCGGCCTGCGGTTCGCGGTGACCGGCGCCTGGCTGTCGCTCGTGGTGGTCGAGCAGATCAACTCCACCAGCGGGATCGGCTACATGATGGAGCTGGCCCGCACCTACGGGCAGACCGACATCATCATCGTCGGCCTGGTCCTGTACGGCGTACTCGGGCTGCTCTCCGACGGAGCCGTCCGCCTGATCCAGAGGAGGGCCCTGTCATGGCGACGCACACTGGCGGACTGACACTCAGCAAGGCCGTCGAGGTCCGCGGACTGGTCCGCTCGTACGGCGATCGCGCGGTGCTGGACGATCTCGACCTGAGCATCGCACCCGGCGAGTTCGTTGCCCTGCTGGGCAAATCGGGCTCCGGGAAGAGCACGTTGCTGCGGGCACTGGCTGGGCTGGATCACGACGTGAGCGGGACCGGTGAGCTGGTCGTCCCGGAGAACGTCTCGGTGGTCTTTCAGGACTCGCGGTTGTTGCCCTGGGCCCGCGTTCTGGACAACGTCGTCCTGGGGCTGCGCTCCGATGACGCCGGTGAGCGCGGCCGCAAGAGCCTGGCGGAAGTCGGCCTGGCGGGGCGTGAGAACGCCTGGCCGAACGAGCTGTCCGGGGGTGAGCAGCAGCGGGTCGCGCTGGCCCGCTCGCTGGTCCGGGAGCCCGCGCTGCTGCTCGCGGACGAGCCGTTCGGCGCGCTGGACGCGCTGACCCGGATCAAGATGCACGTCCTGCTGCGCAAGCTCTGCGCGGCACACCAGCCCGCCGTTCTGCTGGTCACCCACGACGTCGACGAGGCGATCGTGCTCGCCGACCGGGTGATCGTGCTGGACGAGGGCCGGCTGGTCGCCGAGGAGCGGATCGAGCTGGCCCCGCCGCGCAGTGCCGCCGATCCGTTGTTCGCCGCCGTTCGTTCCCGACTACTGGATGCCCTGGGGGTCTCGCTGTGAGCAGGCAGTTGCACCTGAACGCGTTCTTGATGAGCACCGGCCACCACGAGGCGTCGTGGCGACTGCCGGAGAGCAACCCGTTCGCGAACACCGACGTCGAGCACTACCGGGACCTGGCCCGGACCGCCGAGCGCGGCAAGTTCGACTCGATCTTCTTCGCCGACTCGCCGGTGCTGTTCAGTGACGTCGGGCGGCGCCCGGCGGGATCACTCGAGCCGACCGTGCTGCTCACGGCGATCGCCGCGGCGACCTCGCGGATCGGGTTGATCGCCACCGCCAGTACGACGTACAACGATCCCTTCAACCTGGCGCGCCGGTTCGCCAGCGTCGACCACGTCAGCGCCGGCCGGGCCGGCTGGAACGTGGTCACCACGGCCGGACCGGACGCGGCCAAGAACTTCAACCTGGCCGACCAGCCGGCGCACGCCGAACGCTACGAGCGGGCGGCGGAGTTCCTGGAGGTCGCCTTCAAGCTCTGGGACTCCTGGCAGGACGACGCCACGCTCGCCGACAAGGAGTCCGGCGTCTGGGGCGACAACGCGAAGGTCCAGGCGATCGAGCACGTCGGCCGGCATTTCCAGGTCCGCGGCCCGCTCAACCTGCCGCGCTCCCCGCAGGGCTATCCGCTGATCGTCCAGGCCGGCTCGTCGGAGGACGGCAAAGGCCTGGCCGCCCGGTACGCCGAAGCCGTCTTCACCGCGCAGCAGACGCTCGAGGACGCCCAGGCCTTCTACGCCGACCTCAAGTCCCGCACCGCCGCCCTGGGCCGCGACCCGGACGGGATCAAGATCCTGCCCGGCATCGTCCCGGTCATCGGCGCGACGGAGACCGAGGCCCAGGCGCTGGAGCGTGAGCTCGACGACCTGATCAAGCCCGAGTACGCCCGTCAGCAGCTCGCTCGCACGCTGCGGGTCGATCCTGAGGACCTGCCCTTCGACCAGCAGTTGCCCGCCGACCTGCCCGACGAGGACGAGATCGAGGGCGCCAAGAGCCGCTACACGCTCATCGTCACGCTGGCCCGTCGCGAGAACCTCACGGTCCGCCAGCTCATCGGCCGCCTCGGCGGCGGCCGCGGCCACCGAACCTTCACCGGCACGCCCGAGCAGGTCGCCGACGCCATCCAGCACTGGTTCGAGGCCGGTGCGGCAGACGGCTTCAACATCATGCCGCCCGTCCTGCCGTCGGGCCTGACCACGTTCACCGACCACGTTGTACCGGTCCTGCAGCACCGCGGGCTGTTCCGCTCCGAGTACACCGGCACCACTCTGCGCGACCACTACGGCCTGCCCCGCCCCGCCGGTCGAACCCTCGCGGTCGAGGAGGCGACGGCTTAGATCCCTCCGGCGATCACGCGCAAGTCGTGATACGTCTCCGACAGCAGCACGGGCGGTACGTCGCCCAGCCGGACGGCGGTGCGCCCGCCGTCCGGCTGGACCTGCCAAAAGCACAGGGCTCCCAGCCCGACCGTGCGGTTCTCCTCCGGCAGTGAGTTGCCACTGAAGGTCACCACCGCGACCAGTCCGATCGACGGGAACGGCTTCTCGTACTCGTCGAAGGACGGCCCGTCGAGCGTCTGCCCGCGCAGATAGCCGAGCTTGCGGGCCGTCGACCGCAGCGTGAACGCGAGCAGCTGCCGGCCTTCGAAGTCCGTCAACCGGTGGTCGTCCGCCCGCTTGTCGGGCAGCCGGTAGAGCTCCTTGCCGAACTGCTGGAACAGCGTGGCGATCTCGTAGTCGGCCAAGTAATGCTGCCAGCGCAGGCGGGTCTCGTCGTCGACGACGGCATCGTGGGCGATCGCGATCCGCGCGTCCGCCGGCAGCTCGACCACGTCGTCGTTCACATCGACGAGCCGCCCGTCGTCGAGCGGCCGGAACACCTGGTCGCTGGTCCAGACGAGCCGTTGAACGAGCTTGCGCATGACCGGGTGCTGGTTGAGGTGCTCCTGCCAGTCCTGGTACCGCCAGGTCCGCCCGGTGCACATGGCCTCGTACAGTCGCGCGGTCTGCACCTTGACCGTCTTCTTGTCCGGCTCCGTCGGAACAGAGCGGTCCGCCAGCTCGTCGGTCGTCCAGCCCTTGCGCGCGGCGAGCGCCTTGGCCTGCCGGGCCGCTTCTTCCTGCAGGCTCTTCGTCCGGAACCGGGTGCCGACCGACAATACGAGCTGCGTCGCCGCGGGATGGTCGATCCAGGCCAGCATCCCGATCAACGCCTTGCTCTGCGCGACGCGGACGCCGTACCACTCGTTCAGGTGCTGGTCGGCGAGCACGACCGAGCGTTGCCCACCGCACGCCGCGACAACGGCGAGCAGACCTTTCAGATTGATCACTGCTCCCCGGGCGATCCACCGTTCCAGCAGAAAGCAGGCGAAGTCCTCCCGTTCGGCGATCAACTTGCCGTACGACCGAACCAAGGCGTTCGGTTCTGGCGACTTGTTGTTCACCGCTTGGCAGACCACCCATTTCAGCAGCGACGGCGGAATCACCGCACCGGTGTCGGCCCAGTGCATCGGCGGCAGGTCCTCGAAACGCAGCCACTCGAGCCCTTTGGGCGTTGGAGTTTCCGGTGGACCGACCCGGTCGACGGGCGGCTCCGCCACCGGGCGCCCCAACCGCTCCAGCCAGCGCTCCGCCTCCGCCCGGACCTCGGCCGATCTATTGCTCAGGGCAACAATGATCCGGTCTTCGTGTCCACCGCCCAACGCGTCCTGCGCGAACCGCCGGGCGGACTTCCGTCGACCGAACGCCGCCTCGAACAACGCATCCACCGCCGACTCGGGAAGCTGCGGCAACGTCGCCAACGCCCGGTACGGCGCCTCCGGGTCGAACTGGGGATCCACTCCCGCCCGCACGAGCTCGAGCCACATCGGCAACGTCTCCAGCACAAACGGCGCAACGTCCTGGGCCGGCCACGTCGCCCCCAGCCCGCGATACGAACTGCGATATCGATCCACCACAAGCCGCGGCCCGTCCAGCCCCAGTGCATCGAGCAGCTGGGAGATCTCCAGAAGCGTGAGTCCGTCGACCGCGTGGATCCGGTCGTAGATTTCTCCGGCCAGCGCGGTGAGCAAGCGGCCGGTGTACGGCGGTCCGTCGGGCACCGCGCCGTACGCGCGCTCGAGCAGCACGCCCGCCTTGGCGAGCGCGACCGTCATCACCACCGGACCCAGCTCGGGAGCCGCCGCCAGGAACGGCTCCTCGACCCATGCCTCGGCCATGCCGGCGCGGCCCTTGGGCATGGTCGGGAGCCGCCCGGCCTCGACCGCCTGCAGGACCTCGGCCAGGTCCTCGGCGGTTAGCTCCGTGTCCGGCGCCCCCCACTCCTCCGGGAGCGCCGCGAGGTGCCTGGCGGTCTCGTCCCACAGTTCGCGCAATCGGTCGTTCATGAGCCGGTCAGGTCAGTCGATCCGGACGACCAGCTTGCCGACGGCTCCGCCGGTTTCCATCACCTGGTGGGCCTCCGCGATCTCGTCGAGGGCGAAGACGCGGTCGATGCGGATCGGCAGGCGACCGGTCGCGACCAGGTCGACGTAGTGCTGGAAGGTTTCGGCCGGCAGGTCGGAGCTTTCGCCGCCGTACGCGGTCAGGCGGACGCCGTTCGGGAGATAGCCGATCGGATAGAAGTCGGGGATCGTCCAGGTGTCGCTGAGCATGCCGGTGAAGCAGACCGTGCCGTGGACGCGGGTGGCGCGCAGGGTGTCGGGCAGCACGTTGGTGCCGACGAGTTCCAGGGCTGCGTCGACGCCCTCGTCCACCAACGGGTGATCGACGCCCAGGTCGTGGAGGACATCAAGCCGAGCCGGAGTGCGGGTGGTGGACAGCACCGTGAGGCCGTGTTCCTTGGCGAGGACGGCGGCCGCGAGGCCGACGGACGACGTACCGCCGCGGACCAGCAGGGACTGGCCGGGCTGGATCGCGAGGCCGGTGTGGAGTGAGCCGTGCGCGGTCTGGAGCATCTCGGGCAGCGCTCCGAGCGTGGCCCAGTCCAGGTCGGTTGTCACCGGGATGACCGAGGTCGCGGGCACGACCGTGTATTCGGCGTAGCCGCCGTCGTACGCGCGGCCCATGCCGCCCATCATCGCGACGACCTGGGTGCCGGCCGCGAACTCGCCTCCGGGGGCGAGGTCGACCGTCCCGGTCGCCTCGATGCCGGGGACGATCGGGAACACCGCGCCGGTCGCGAGCCCGGCCCGCAAGTGGTACTCGGAGCGGTTCAGCCCGAACGCCTCGACCTTGATCCGGACCCATCCCGGCGAGGGCTTCGGAACCGGCACGCGGCTGACCCGCAATTCCCCGGCGGCCACCGGCCCGGTCAGTACGACGGCGCGCATCAATTCGTCCACCGGGTCAGTCTCCGGTATTCCGAAAGGCGGCAACCGATTTCCCGCGGGGCGGCGTGGCTGGGTGACGGGTTCGGCGGCGGGCGTGCCAGAGTTGTGTCATGGCGAAACGCCCGAGCGTTGTTGCTCATCGCGGCGCGAGTGAGGTCAGCCCCGAGCACACGCTGGCGGCGTACCAGCGTGCGGTCACGGCGGGGGCCGACGGGCTCGAGTGCGACGTACGGCTCACCTCCGACGGTCATCTGGTCTGTGTGCACGACCGCCGGATCGACCGGACCTCGAACGGTCGCGGTGTGCTCTCCACGATGAGCCTGGAGGAGCTCGACGGGTTCGACTGGGGCTCGTGGAAGAACCCCTGGGCCGATCTCGACGACGAGGCCGAGCTGCCGAGTCCGGACCTGACCAAGGTGCTCACCCTCGACACGCTGCTGGCGACCGTCCGTGACGCCGGCCGGCCGATCGAGCTGGCGATCGAGACCAAGCACCCCACCCGGTACGCCGGGCTGGTGGAGCGGCGGCTGATCGAGGCGCTGGACCGGTACGGCTGGGCGCACCCGAAGGTGGGCAGCGAGTCGCCGGCCCGGGTGATGTCGTTCTCCTGGCTGTCACTGCGCCGGATGCGGGCGATGGCCCCCGGCGTACGGACGGTCCTGCTGATGGACCGGATCCCGCTGCGGTTCCGCGACGGCTCGCTGCCGACCGGCGTCTCCTACACCGGTCCGAGCCTGGAACTGGTCCTGGCGCACCCGGAGTACGTGGACCGCGCGCACAAGCACGGTCACCAGGTGCACGTCTGGACGGTGAACACCGCCGAGGACGTCCGGCACTGCCACGCGCTCGGCGTCGACGCGATCATCAGCGACCGCCCGGAGCTCGCGATGGCCACGCTGGCCGAGCATCCGGACCAGCCGCCGGCGCAGTCGCCCCGGACCCGCCGCCGGCTGACTCGGCGGCGCTGAACAAATCTCCGGAGTTTGTTCCGCGATGGTGTGATCAAGTGAATGCGCTGCGTGATTCCGATGTTCAATTCTGTCGCTTTTGTCACGGTTTCCCCACAACGACTGTGATCTTGTCCGTGACTGTGTAACAGAACTCTCTCCGGTGTTTTCAAGGTCGTGATCATGGGCAGATGTGCTAGTGCTGTGCTGAGACCGAGGAGACCCTGCTTGTCCTCTGCGACCTTGCCCGCCGACGTGAGCGTCGTCGACGTCGTCCTACCGCACGAAGTGTCCGCGGTAGCGGCTGCGCGCCGGCGCCTTCAGGAGTACCTGACGCGGGCCCGGGTCGCCGGGGGCACCTGCGACGACGCCCAACTGGTGCTGTCCGAGCTGCTCTCCAACGCGATCCGGTACGCGCCCGCCTTGCCGACCGGCGACGTCCGCGCGGCCTGGTGGATCGACAAGGCCGGCGTGCACCTGGAGGTCACCGACGGCTGCGGCGAGACCGAGCCGCAGCGGGTCACCGAGGCGCACCCCGAGTCGATCGGCGGCCGCGGCCTGGCGATCGTCGACGTGCTCACCTCCGACTGGGGTGTGCGCACCGCCGAGAAGCAGCGCACCGTGCACGCCGTCGTCCCGCTCTGATCCGCTCGGACTAACCCCGAGCGGGCAGATCCTGCAAGACTGCGGCCATGGGAAAGAAGTCGCGCAACCGCGCCAAGAACACGACTACCGTCGAACTCGACCCGGCCGACCTGGTCGACGTCGGCCCGCGGGAACCCTGCCCGTGCGGTTCGGGCAAGCGGTTCAAGCAGTGCCACGGCAAGGACCGGGCACAGGCCGCCGACGCGTTCGTGGTCCGGCCGTTCGAGGGCCTGCCGGCCGAGTGCGACCTGATCGCCTTCCGCGAGATCGTCCCGGCCGGTACGGCGGAGGTGACGCTGGCCGGTGAGCACCAGGGCAAGAAGGTCACCCTGGTCACCCTGCTGCCGATGGCGATGCCGGGCCTGGTCCGCGACGACGAGTCGATCTGGATCGGTCTGCAGACGCACGCCTCGACCGGTGACCCGAGCCGCGACGTCGCGCACGCGATCACCGCGGCGCTGGCGACCGAGCCGGGCAACCCGATCCAGCTCGGCGACCTGCTCAAGGACGGCCCGCGCCTGCAGGACCTGATCGACACCACGCAGCCGATCGTCGCCAAGGTGCACGAGGGCTTCGACTTCTGGGTCGGCGAGAACGTCGAGGACCCGACCGGCGAGGTCGCCGCGGGACTCGAGCGGGCGAACCAGGCCGCCGCCCCGACCGTCCGGCTGGAGTCCGTCGAGGCGGCGTACTGGACGCAGATCGGCGACCGCCGGTACCTGCGCTGGGTGATGCCGCACAGCGAGGACGACCTGCTGAACGCGCTGGCCCGGCTGCACGCGGCGGGTTCGTCGGCGCTGGTCGACGGCAGCCGGCTGATCGGTTCGTTCCGCGCGCTCGGTGTGCTCGCGCCGGTGTGGGAGCTGCCGGCCGACACCGAGGCCGCGGACCTGGAGAAGCCCGCCGCGGACTTCCAGACCGCGCTCGACAAGGCGCTGAAGACCACCACCCCGCTCAGCACCGAGGAGCGCGCGGCCAAGGCCGGACTGGCCAGCCGCCAGCTCACCATCCGCTGACGCACCGAACAAGCGAAGGGCCCGCACCGGTGAGGTGCGGGCCCTTCGTCGTACAACCTCGTGAGGGTGGATATCGCCTCACGAACGTGGACGGCCCAAGTCCTGCTGACGGGGGAGCAACAGGGCCTGGGCCTAGGCATGAAGAGTACTCACAACCGGGCCCCTCGACAACCCCCGATTTCACTCCGCGTGTCGCTGACCTTACTTGCGCCTTCAACCAGCGATCGGGTCACGCAGCACCGGGCAGGACATGCAGCGCGGGCCGCCCCGGCCGGAGCCCAGCTCGGAGCCGGAGATCCGGATCACCTCGATCCCGGACTCCTCCAGCCGGGCGTTGGTCTCGACGGTCCGTTCGTACGCGATGCAGACCCGGGGCGCGAGCGCGAGAGTGTTGTTGCCGTCGTCCCACTGCTCGCGCTCGGCGGTGACCGGGTCCAGCCCGGTGTCGATCCGGCGCAGGGTGTCGATCCCGAGCGCCTTCGCCGCCGCGACCAGGAACGGCTCGGGCTCGGCCACGTGCAGGTGCTCGCCGTCGGCGGTGACCGCGAGCGCCCGCATCTCCTCGGCCATGTTCGGATACATCAAAACGGCGTCGACGTCGACCATCGTGCAGACCGTGTCCAGGTGCATGGTGGCGCGCTGCTGCGCGATCGGTACGGCGAGCACGGTGTGCGCGAGGTCCTTGGCGAACACCCGGCGCGCGAGCCGCTCCACCCCGGCCGGCGTGGTCCGTTCCCCGACCCCGACCGCCAGTACGCCGGGGCCGAGCGCCAGCACGTCGCCACCCTCGACGTGCTCGAGCTGGTGGTCGTACACCTTGCCGGCGCCGGCGAAGCGCGGGTGGAAGCGGTAGATCAGCTCGGTCAGCTGGGTCTCGCGGACCCGCGCGGGCATCGCGAGCGAGGTGACCGCGACCGAGTCCCGGATCCAGACGCTGGAGTCGCGGGTGAACAACAGGTTCGGCAGAGGGTCGATCAGGAAGTCCTCGTCGGCCAGCAACGAGGTGACCAGTCCGCCGGCCCGGACCTCGTCGTTGCGGACGCCGGCCATCAGGGCCTCGGCGAGCTGTTCGGGATCGAGCGCGGTCAGCGCGGCGCGCAGGTAGTCGCGCAGGGTGTCGCCCAGCCGCAGGTCCTCGATCGCGCCGGAGACCGCGGTGGCCCGGGCCTCGGGATCGGCGAGCGCCTCGGTCAGCAGCCGGCCCAGGTACAGCACCTCGACGTCGCGGTCCCGCAGAGCCTGGGCGAACGCGTCGTGCTCGTCCTGCGCGCGGCCGACCCAGGGGATGCCGTCGAAGAGCAGCTTGTCGTTGTTGCGCGGGGTCAGCCGGCGGAGCTCGTTGCCGGGCCGGTGCAGCATCACCGTGCGCAGCGGGCCGACCTCGCTGTCGACGCCATACGTCTCAGTCATGCCTGTCCCTCTCGTCGCAGTTCCCGGTGCCGTCCACGCTACGGCAGCCCGGTGCCCGCCGTACCGAAGAATGAATCTGTCTGATTGTCCGACAATCTTTGGTCGAACGCCAACCGGAGCCGATCCTTCGAAAGAACGAGATGTCCACAGCCGGTGGGTGCGGAGGACGGCGATCGGCTCAGGAGCAATTAGGCTGCGGTGCTGTGTCCGGGAATGATCAGCCGTCGGTCGAGCAGCAGCGTGGTGTCGCCTGCGTGATTCCGGCGAAGGACGAGTCCGCGCGGATCGCGGCCACCGTGGACGCCGTCCGCAAGATCGTCGGCGTCGACCTGGTCGTCGTGGTCGACGACGGGTCCACCGACGCCACCGCGGCGGAGGCCGAGCGGGCCGGTGCGGTGGTCGTCCGGCACGAGCGCAACCGGGGCAAGGCCGCGGCGATGGAGACCGGCGCCGCGGAGGTCGCGCGGCGCGACGGGGCCCGCGCGCGGCACCTGCTGTTCCTGGACGCCGACCTGACCGACACGGCGACCGGCGCCGAGCCGCTGATCGCGCCGGTGCAGGACGGGAAAGCCGACATGACGATCGGGACGTTGCCGGCGCAGATCCGCTCGGACGGCAGCAAGGCCGGCGGGCGCGGCTTCGTCGTCCGGCTGGCGCGGGACGGGATCGCGCAGGCGACCGGGTGGACGCCGGAGCAGCCGTTGTCCGGTCAGCGCTGCCTGACCCGTGCGGCCTTCGACGCCGCGCTGCCGCTGGCGAGCGGATTCGGCGTGGAGACCGCCCTGAGTATCGATCTGGGACGCAAGGGTTTCCGTATCGTCGAGGTGCCGATCGACGTCCGGCACCGGGCCACGGGGACCGATCTGCGCGGCCAGTTGCACCGCGGCCGCCAGTTCCTGCACGTCCGCCGGGCGCTGGCCGCTCGCAGCGCGCTGCCCGCGCGGAAGCCGGCCCGATGAGCACCGACCGCCCCACCCCGAGCACCGACGACCTCACCACGAGCGCCGACGAGCCCACCCCGGGCGCCGGCGAAGCCGACACGAGCTCCGGCGAAGGTGTTCCGGGTACCGACCAGCACATTGCCCGCGCGAACCGCGACGGGCGTCGCGCCGTCGGCCTGTACCTGATCTCCACCGCCCTGATCGTCGCCGTCGGCCTGCTCGGCCCCTCGGTCGTCGTGCTCACGCTGACCAACCGCCACGCCTGGCTCCCGTCGTACTGGTTCGACACCAAGCCGAACGACTGGCTGGTGACGGTGATGATCTACGTCGCGATCCTGCTCGGTGGCTACGGCGTCTATCTGGCGACCCGGGCCCTCAAGCACGGCTGGGCTCCCCGCGTCCAGCGATTGGTTGCCCTAGGCATCGGTACGACGGCGGCGATCACGCTGGTCCCGCCGATGGCATCGGGCGACGTCCTGATCTACGCGGCGTACGGACGGATCATGTCGCTCGGCGGCAACCCGTACACGACCGCGCCGGCCGACACGATCCGGCTCGGCTACGACCCGGTGATCGCCGCGACCGAGCGGCCGTGGCAGGGCGCGCGCAGCGTCTACGGCCCGATCGCGACCTGGATCCAGTGGTTCTCCTCCTGGGTCGGCGGCGACTCGATGCAGTTGACCGTCTGGATGCTGCAGCTGACGGTCGCGGTCAGCCTGGTCGTCTCCGGCCTGCTACTGCTCAAGCTGGTCGGGCCCGATCTGGTGAACCGCCGCCGGATCGCGATGCTCGCGCTGGCCAACCCGCTGCTGCTGTGGACCGTGCTGGCCGGTGCGCACAACGACGCGATCGCGGTGATGTTCGCGGTGGTCGCGCTGGTGCTGTTCCGCCGGCACGTGTTCGCGGCCGGCATCATGCTCGGCGTCGCCGGCTGCACCAAGCTCTCGATCGGCCTGGTCGGCGTCGCGATGCTCTGGTCGCTGCGGGCGGACCGGCGGCGCGCGCTGATGTTCTGCCTCGGCGGCGGCCTCTCGATGGCCGGCCTGTACGCGGTGGTCGGCCTGCAGGCGTTCCAGCAGGCCCGGTCCCAGACGTCGTTCATCTCCACCGGTACGCCGCACAAGGTGATCTTCAGCCTGTTCGACCTGTTCCTGCCCGGCGCGCTGGTCCGGACCGTGATCGGGATCCTCGCCTGGGTCGGGCTGGTGATCGTCGCGATCCTGCTGTCGCAGGTGTTCCCGAAGTCGCTGGTCCCGCAGACCCACCCGGACGATCCGACCCCGGCCGCGATCCGCTACACCGCGATCTACGCGGTCGCCTGGCTGCTGACCGCGATGTACACGCTGCCCTGGTACGACCTGATCGCTTGGACGGCGCTGGCCGCCGTCGCGGCGTCGAAGTTCGACAAGCTGATGGTGATCCGGACGACGATGCTCGCGATCGCCTACGTGCCCGGCCGCGACCCCAACGCGCGGCAGGTCGCGGCCTCGCTGTCGGACTCGCTGGAGTGGTTCAGCACCCGGCTGCGCGACACCGTCACCCCGGCGGTCGAGCTCGCGGTCCTGATCGCGCTGATCGTCTGGGCCCGGCGCGGAGGCGCCCAGTGGTGGCCGTACGACTGGCCGAAGCGCAAGACGAAAGCCGCGCAGAAGGCCTAGTCTCGGCCGGATGCAGAAGCTTGTGGGGGCGGGGCAGTATCAGACCGCGGAGCCGAACCATTTCGCCGAGCACCTGCGGACCGAGTCGCTGTCGGTCGGCACGTACTCGATCCCGGCCGGCGGCGTCGACGACCAGGCGCCGCACCGCGAGGACGAGATCTACCTGGTGACGGCCGGCCGGGCCGCGATCGTGACGCCGGACGGCAAGGAGCCGGTCGGCCCCGGCGACGTGCTGTTCGTGGCGGCCGGGGAGCCCCACCACTTCGCCGACGTCACCGAGGACCTGGCCCTGCTGGTCTTCTTCGCCCCGCCGTACTCCGGCCGCTGAGCACCCCCCAAGACTGGGTGTTTCCCCGACGCTATGGTCACCGTAGTTCGGCATCGCCGGCGAGTTCGGCCAGCGCACCCCTACGACGTTCACGGTCCAGCTCGGAGCCGCGTTCGCCTGGGCGCATCCGCCTGGGCGCATTTCGTGGGTCAACCCAGCAGTTGACCCGTTGGCCAACGGAAATCGGGTGGGCCAACGGGCCATTTGATGGGTTGACCCACCAAATGGCCCGCACGGACGGATCAGCCCCAGAGGTCGTGGCCGGCGGCGATGGCCTGGGCCAGCACCGACTTGACCGGCTTGTCGAGTGCGGTGGCCGCGGTGACGACATCCTCGTACTCGGGTTGCACGTTGACCACCTGACCGCCGTACCGGGCGATCTTCACGTGGATCCGCTGTCCGCTGACCTCGACGCTGGCGAACTCCCGGTCCGCGGCGTGCTTGCGGATCGGGAACTCGCGCAGCCCGATCGCGGACGTCTCGGTCAGGATCACCGACCGGACCACCTCGGCGTTCGGGCTGCTGACCAGCACGGACAGCGTGTGCGCCGGACGGCCCTTTTTCATCAGGATCGGGGTCAGCCAGGCGTCCGCCGCCCCGGCCTGCAGCAGGCGCGCGAGCACCTGCGGCCAGATCCGCGGGTCGAGGTCGTCGACGTTGGTCTCGTAGACCAGCTCGGTCGCGGGCTGGGCGATCGACTCGCCGATCACCACGCGGACGATGTTCGGCACTTCGATCGGGTCGCGCCCGCCGGCCCCGACCCCGGTCTGCAGGATCCGCACCGGCGGCATCAGCCCGAACTCGTCGGCCAGCGTCGCCAGCAGCGCGGCGCCCGTCGGCGTGGTCATCTCGTACGGCGCCGTGCCGCCGACCACCGGCGCCTCCGCCTCCCGCAACAGGTGCAGCACCGCCGGACCGGGGATCGGGATCCCGCCGTGCTGGCCGCGGACCTGCCGCCCACCGCCCAGCGCGATCGTCGACACCACGATCCGGTCCAGCTCGAGCGACACCGAAGCAGCCGCGACCCCGACGATGTCGGCGATCGCGTCCAGCGCGCCGACCTCGTGGAAGTGCACGGCGTCCGGCTCGACCCCGTGCGCCGCGGCCTCGGCCCGCGCCAGCCGCGCGAAGGTGTCGAGCGCCCGATCGCGGACGGCAGCGTCCAGCCCGGCGCTCTCGATCACCCGCCGGACCTCGGCCCAGCTCCGCGTGGGACCACCCGACCCGGCCTCATGCCCGTGTCCGTGCCCGGTGCCGTCATGCCCGGCGTCGCCGTGCCCATGCCCATGTCCATGCCCATGCCCGTGACCCTCGTCCTCGCCGCTCGCGGCGGTGGGGAGGGAGGAGGAGGCGGGCGCCCCCACGCTCTGGGCCGACCCGGCTGCGCCGGCCGCCTGACCCAGCGCCGCGTCGGCGATCTCGGCCGCCTCACCGGGCGGCGCGTCCCCTGCCCAGCCGACCTCCGCGTACGCCGCGTTCGGGTCGTTCTCCGGATGCGGCTGCTCGTTGACGAAAACCGACGCCTTGGTGGCCGCGATCTGATGCCTCAGCGCCGACTCCACCCGCACCGACAGCGACCGGTCGACCGCCGCCACCGCCGCGTTCACCATCGCCAGGTCCGCCCCGGCGTCCAGGAACGCGCCGAGCAGCATGTCGCCGGACGCGCCGGCCGAGCAGTCGATCCAGGCGACTCTCACGGGGTCTTCACCTCCGCCGGTGCCGCGCGCCGCGCGACCCGGGCCGCGAACACCCCGGCGCCGAATCCGTTGTCGATGTTCACCACCGTCACCCCCGGCGCACACGAGTTGAGCATGCCGAGCAGCGCCGCGACCCCACCGAACGAGGCCCCGTAGCCCACCGACGTCGGTACGGCGACCAGCGGTACGCCGGTCAGGCCGCCGACCACGCTCGGCAGCGCGCCTTCCATCCCAGCGACCACGATCAGGCAGTCGGCGTTCGCGAGCCGCTCGCGGACCCCGAGGATCCGGTGCAGGCCGGCCACGCCGACATCGGTGATCAGGTCGACCCCGGCGCCGAACACCCGGGCCGTCGTGGCGGCCTCGGCGGCGACCGGCGCGTCCGACGTACCGGCGGAGACGACGGCGACGGTGCCGCTCGCGGGCGGCAGTGTGCCGAGCATCGCGGTCCGGCCGACCGGGTCGACGACCGCGTCGGGCAGCTCGGAGCTGACGAGCTCCTGGGCTTCCGGCGACAGACGGGTCGCGAGCGCGGCGCGGCCGGCATGGGTGGCGTGCAGGGTACGGAGCAGCTCGACGATCTGGGCCGGCGTCTTGCCCGCGCCGTACACCACCTCGGCGTCGCCGGTGCGCTCCAGTCGATCGGTGTCGAGCCGGGCGTAACCGAGATCGTGCACGCCGGGCAGAGGTCCGGGATCAGGCTGATGAGTCACGCTGCGAATCTACGTCGCCCCACCGGGTTCCGCCGATTCGAGGCCGACCGGTGAGCCACGCGGACACGGAGAGCGGCTGACAAACCACTCAACCGTTAGGCTGCGGGCGTGTCCTCGACGTTAGCCGGTGTCTTCGCGATCGCCGCACTCTTCGTGGCGGTGCTCGCCCTCGTCTTCGCCGTCCAGGCGTTGCGCGGGCAGAGCAAGGACGCGGCGCCGCTGACGCCACCACCGCCGGAGCCGCCGCCGCTGCCGGAGCCCAAGCCGGGCACGGTCGGGGCGGAGTTGCGCCGGCTGGGCCAGGAACTGCAGGACGCCCGCACCCAGCTGCGGCAGAACCTGCAGCACCTGGCCGTCGTCCGGTACGACGCCTTCGGCGACATGGGCGGCCGGATGTCGTGGTCGGTGGCACTGCTGGACGACAACGGCGACGGCGTCGTGCTGACCTCGATCAACAGCCGCAACGACGCCCGCTCCTACGCCAAGGAGGTCAAGGCGTTCGAGAGCGAGGTCAAGCTGTCGCCGGAGGAAGAGGAAGCCCTCGAGACGCTGCGCAAGCAGGCCGCGCCGGAGACGCCCGAGCCGCAGGCCTGACCCAGCCGGCGCGCATCAGCGCCGCTTCGGCACCCGGACGACGAGCGCTCCCGGCTCGACCTCGGCGGACAGTGAGCGGCCCGGCCCGATCCCGTCGCCGTCGAGCTGCCGCTGCACGTCGACCGCGGCGGTGATCTCCACCTTCCGCCCGGTGAAGCGCTCCAGGTACATGTCGGTCCGCTTGGTCCGGGTCATCACCCGCCAGAACAACACCGGCCACTGGGTCACCCGGCGCGGCGCGATCACCACCACGTCGATCAAGCCGTCGTCGGGCCGCGCGTCGGGCAGCAGCGGGATGTTCGCCTGCAGCATCCCGACGTTGCCGATCACCACGGTCCGGACCCGGCGCTCGATCGGCTCCTCGTCGTCCAGCGCGATCCGGACCTTCACCGACGGGTGGTTGATGTTCTTCGCCGCCGACACCAGGTACGCCGTCCAGCCCAGCTGCGCCTTCAGGATCGGCGGCGCCCCGGTGATGATCGCGGCGTCCAGGCCGAGCCCGGCCATCACCGCGAACCGGTCGGTGTCGAGCCCGTCACCGTGCACCTTGACCAGGTCGATCCGGCGCTCCCGGCCGTCCAGGATCCGCTCCAGCGCGTCGTCCAGGTCGAGCGGGATGTGCAGGTTGCGGGCCAGCAGGTTGCCGGTGCCGGCCGGGATCACCCCGACCGGGACCGCGGTGTAGGCGAGCGCGGCGGTGACCACCCGGACCGTGCCGTCGCCGCCGGCCACCAGCACCAGGTCGGACTCGTTCTCGATCGCGCGCTTGGCCATCGCGTTGCCGGCGTCGTCCTCGCGGGTCTCGAGCCACAGCGGGTCGTCGAAGCCGCGGACCGCGAGCGCGCGGTTCACCTTGCGCCGAAACGCGACGCCGTCGCCGACCTTGATCGGGTTCACGATCACGGCGGCCCGTGGCGGCGGCAGGGCGGGGTCGTCCGCCGTACTGGTACGACGGCGGCGCCGGCGCAGTCCAGGGCGCAGGCCGAAGCCGATCGACGTCGCGGTCAGGATGGCCAGGCCGAGCGCCCACCCGCCGAGCACGTCGGACACGTAGTGCACGTTCAGGAAGATCCGGTCCGCCGAGGCGAGCAGGACGACCGCGATCGTCGGCAGCAGGACGAGGAACCGGAACCGGCGCCGCCAGCCGCGCACCGACGGCAGCACCACGCCGAGTGCTCCCGCCATCACGAAGGCGGCCGTCGCGTGCCCGGACACGTACGACCAGCTGTCGTTCTCGACCAGCCGCTCGAGCGGCCGGGACCGGTCGAAGATGTGCTTGACCGCCTGGACCAGGCCCAGCTCGGCGCCCGCGGAGACGATCAGCCAGACCGTCAGCAGGCGGGCCCGGCGGTGCCACAGGTAGATCGCGACGCCGAGGACGAGCGCCCGGCAGCCCCAGGGCAGGATCACCGCGCCGATCACCTGCCACAGGTCCACCCAGTTGGGCCGCGTGGCGCCGTACGCCGCGGCGCGGGCCGCCACCGACTCGTCCCAGCGGCGCAGCGGAGGCCAGTCTCCGAAGACCAGCAGCGTGATCACGAGGAACGGCACCGCACCCAGCACGACCGTGAGCGCACGGCCGAGGTGACTGGGTGGATGGTGGTTCATCGCCCGCCCGTGACCCCCTCCGTAATCGACCGACCGTCCGGCTGGTGCAAGCTCATCATCCCGAATAAAATTCCGCGCCCCCGACACACCCGGCAAAATGCCCTGTGTCCGGGACCAGGCGCACATCTCCGGCGCCCAGGCGGGCACCTCGCCGCGTTGTCGTCGGGTCACGATGCTCCGCATCGCTCCCCTCCTCCGCCTTGCGATGCACCCGCCTGGACACCGGAGCTGCACACCTGTCCCCGGACAAAGGGCATTAACCTGTCCGTGTGATCGATGCCAAAGTGCTCCGTGAGAACCCCGATGTCGTCCGTGCGGCCCTGACCAAGCGCGGCGAGAGTCCGGCCCGGGTCGACGAGATCCTGGTGGCCGACGGGGAGCGCCGATCGTCGATCGCCGCCTTCGAGGCGCTGCGGGCCGAGCAGAAGGGGCTCGGCAAGCAGGTCGCGCAGGCCAAGGGCGACGAGCGGACCGCGCTGCTGGAGCGGACCAAGGCGCTGGCCGCCGAGGTGAAGGCCCTGGAGGCGACGGCGAACGAGGCCGAGCGCCGCTTCGACCAGCTGTCCCGCGCCCTGCCGAACCTGGTCTCCGACCAGGCCCCGGTCGGCGGCGAGGACGACTACGTGGTGGTCGAGGAGATCGGCAAGCCGCGCGACTTCGCCGCGGAGGGCTTCGATCCGCGCGACCACCTGGAGCTCGGTGAGCTGCTCGGCGCGATCGACATGGAGCGCGGCGCGAAGGTGTCCGGCGCCCGGTTCTACTTCCTCAAGGGCGTCGGGGCCCAGCTCCAGCTCGGCATGCTGCAGCTCGCGATCAACCAGGCGGTGGAGTACGGCTTCACCCCGATGATCACGCCGACGCTGGTCAAGCCCGAGGTGATGGACGGCACCGGCTACCTGAACGCCCACGACGACGTCTACCGCCTGGAGGAGCCCGAGCTCTACCTGGTCGGCACGTCGGAGGTGTCGCTGGCCGGCTACCACATGGACGAGATCGTCGACCTGTCCAACGGCCCGATGCGGTACGCCGGGTGGTCGTCCTGCTACCGCCGCGAGGCCGGCTCGTACGGGAAGGACACCCGCGGGATCATCCGCGTCCACCAGTTCGACAAGGTCGAGATGTTCTCCTACTGCAGCCTCGAGGACGCCGAGGCCGAGCACCAGCGGCTGCTGGGCTGGGAGAAGGAGATGCTCGACAAGATGGAGCTGGCCTACCGGGTGATCGACACCGCGACCGGCGACCTGGGCGCTTCGGCGTACCGGAAGTTCGACTGCGAGGCGTGGGTGCCGACCCAGGGCGCCTACCGCGAGCTCACCTCGACGTCCAACACGACCGACTACCAGGCCCGCCGGCTGAACATCCGGCACCGCGACGCCGACGGCAAGACCCGTCACGTCGCGACGCTGAACGGCACGCTGGCCACCACCCGGTGGATCGTCGCGATCCTGGAGACGCACCAGCTGCCCGACGGCTCGGTCCGGGTCCCGGCGGCGCTGCGCCCGTACGTCGGCGGCCGCGAGGTCATCGAACCGGTTCGCGGATGACGACCGACGGCTGGCGGCCGCAGGCCGTCGCCCTCGACATCGACGGCACGCTGGTCGACCACGACGAACGGATCTCCGAAGCGGTGGTCGACGCCGTCGCCCGGGCGGCGGCGCAGGTGCCGGTGATCCTGGCCACCGGCCGGTCGTGGATGTCCACCGTGCCGGTCGCCGAGGTGCTCGGCCTGCAGCGCGGATTTGTTGTCGTGAGCAACGGTGCGCGGACGGTGAGCTATCCGGACGGCGAGGTCGTCGACGAGCGCACGTTCGATCCCGCGACGGTGATCGCCTCGGTGCGCGAGCACGCGCCGAACGCCCGGATGGCGGTCGAGGAGCACGACGGCGGCTACCGGGTGACCGAGCCGTTCCCGGACGGCGATCTGGGCGGCGACGCCATCCGGGTGGTGTCCGACGCCGAGCTGGCGCCGGAGCCGGTGACCCGGTTGATCATCCGCGACCCCGACGCCTCGGAGGCCGACTTCGTCGAGCTGGCCGAACGCCTCGGCCTGCACGGGGTCAGCTACTTCGTCGGCTGGACCGCGTGGCTGGACATCGCGCCCGAGGGCGTCGACAAGAGCACCGGGCTGAAGGTAGCGCTGACCCAGCTCGGCGTCGACCCGGCCGGCCTGCTCGCGGTCGGCGACGGCCGCAACGACATCGAGATGCTGACCTACGCCGGTCTCGGCGTCGCGATGGGCGCGGCGCCGGACGAGGTGAAGGCCGCGGCCGACGAGGTGACCAAGTCGGTCCAGGACGACGGCGTGGCCGCCATTCTCAACCGGTGGTTCTGAGCCCGTCGAGCCCTTGCGGCCGGCCGAAATAGTTAACTGCGGCAACCAAAAGGCCCGGAATCCCTGCAGTGACAGGGTTCCGGGCCTTTGCGATGACCGACAGTCCGCTGGCGGGCCGAAAATCGGGTCAGGCGACGCGGGTGGTTCCGGTGCGCGGTGCCGGGCCGGGCCGGTCCACCACGGCGTCGAACGCGTCCAGGACGGCGTCGACCTCCGGGCGGGGGCGCGGCGCCTTGGTGGCCGGGCTCTGACCGCGCCGGGCCCTGCGCAGGTGGCGTTTCACGGTCGACAGCGAGCATCCCAGGCGCATGGCCAGCGACTCCAGGCTGTCGTTGGGGTACTGGGTCCGCAGGCGCAGGACCTCTTCGTGGCTGACCGGCCGGCGGGTCCCGCGGGCCCCGGCGAGCTGGTCGAAGTCGTCGGGCTGGACCTCGACGTCGAGCAGGTTACGCATCGAACGCCGTTGTGCCGCGGTGGTTCCGGCGACGAAGCCGCTGACGTCGTGCTCGGCCACCGCGCTGTACAGGCAGTCGGTGAACAGTGGGCAGGAAGCGCACACCACTTTGGCTTCCCGGACCAGCTGGTCGTAGCGCTCCCTGGTCCGGCGGGTCGCCGACGCGGGCGGCGGCTCCTCCAGCAGGCGGTGCTGGAAAATATCCGTTCGTGCGATGCAGCCGGTCATGGCCCCTTCCATGATGGAAGATGTGTCGACAGCCGCACGGGCGGACCGGGTCCCCGGTGGGTTGGCGGTGTTGACAGTCATCGTGGCTCCCCAAGTTCCAGGACCCGTGTGAACGAGCGGTGAATCCCGATCGAACATCCGAGCCCACTAGCTGACGGACCGACACTCGTTGCCGACCCACCCCTGTTTGTCCGGCGCTACGGCGCACCGATCCATAACTGTTGACGCCACCGATCCGGTTTTGGTTGCACCCAATTCCGCACCAGTTCTTCGACGTTCTTCCGGCGTGGGTCGGTCCGGATCCGATGATCCGGAACAAGGCGTACGACGCGTGCGAACCGCCCCTGGTTCCCCGCCAGCCACCGCATGAAATCATGCGCAAACCCTGCGGCGCAGGGGAACTTGCTGCCTTTGCAGCATCCTGCCGTAACGGTCTGGTGACGTTGTTCAATGGTTAACCAGATTGCCCGGAAAACGGTCTCCAGGTGGTTGCGCGATGAGTCGGCGAGAGGGTAAAGGGGCGTTTTCGTGAACCGTTACGGTAGGCGGGTGTCAGACCGCAGAACACCCCGCCTGGTGGCCACCGATCTGGACGGCACGCTGGTCCGTAGTGACTCCACCATCTCCCCGCGCACCCAGCAGGCCGTGCTCGCGATCCAGGAGGCCGGCGCCGTCTTCGTGATGGTCACCGCCCGGCCGCCGCGCTGGCTGCACGACCTGTCCGACCTGGTCGGCGCGCACGGTGTCGCGATCGTTGCCAACGGCGCCATTTTGTACGATGTCGTACAGCGCAAGGCGATTCGGACCAGATTGATCGCGCCGGCTGTCGCGCTCGAGGTGGCGCAGGCGATCCGGGACGCGGTGCCGGAGGTCGAGTTCGCGATCGAGCGACCGGACCGCTACGGACAGGAACCGCACTACCTGAACCGCTGGCCCCGGCCGGACGACACGTTGATCGCCGCGCTCGACGAGTTGCTCGCCGAGCCGGCCGCGAAACTCCTGGTCCGGCACCGGAGTCTGCACTCCGACGAGTTGCTGGCCCGGATCACGCCGATCGTGGGGGAGCGGGTGGCCGCCAGCCACAGCGGCGGAACGGGCTTGGTGGAGATCGCCGCGAGCGGGGTGTCGAAGGCCGCGATGCTGGCCGATTTCGCCGCCGAACAAGGCATTTCGGCCGCCGAGACGATCAGCTTCGGCGACTCGCTCAACGACCTGCCGATGCTCGCCTGGGCCGGTACGTCGTACGGCGTGGCCAACGCGCACCCCGAGGTGCTCGCGGTCGTCGACCACGTCTGCCCGGCCAACGACGAGGACGGTGTCGCCACCGTCCTCGAGGAGTTGTTCGACCTTTAGCTGCTACAGGTACATCCCGCCGCTGCCCGGGCCGTCGGTCTTGCCGTTGGCCTGCGGCGCACCGGGGAACTGGCCGCCCTCGGGCAGCTGCTGGCCGCCCGGCAGCGCGCGGCGCATCTGCTCGAGCTGCTGGCGAGCCGCCATCTGCTGGGCGAACAACGCCGTCTGGATGCCGTGGAACAGGCCCTCCAGCCACCCGACCAGCTGAGCCTGCGCGATCCGCAGCTCGGCCTCGGTCGGCGTGCTCTCGTCGGTGAAGTCGAGGCTCAGCCGCTCGAGCTCCTCGACCAGCTCCGGCGCCAGGCCGCTCTCCAGCTCCTTGATCGAGGCCGCGTGGATCGCCTTCAGTCGCTGCCGGGACGCCTCGTCGAGCGGGGCCGCCTTCACCTCTTCGAGCAGCTGGCGAATCATGTTGCCGACCCGCATCACCTTGGCCGGCTGTTCGACCAGCTCGGTCACCGAGCGTGGTTCGTCGTTCGGCTCGTCGTTCTCGTCGCGCGGCGGTCCTTCGACGGCCATCCCGTCCGGGCCGACGATCAGGATCTTGCCGTCCTCGGTCCGCGCCCCCGCCATCGGGACTCCCTGGCCCTCGTTGCTGCTCTCCTCGCTCATCTTCCCATCCTAGAAGGCCGGTGGGCGCGGTTCTCCAGGGAGCGGCCGGCCGGGTCCGTCAGGCGGTCCGGGCGCGATGCCTCCGGACGGCGTCGCGGTTGGAGCAGGCCGGGCTGCAGTACCGCTGACGGCCGCCGCGGGACAGGTCGGCGTACACGTTGCCGCAGCCCTCGGTGGCGCAGCGACCGAGCCGGGAGATGCCCCGGCCGGCCAGGTGCAGCGCCGTACCGGTGCTGATCAGGGTCGCGACCAGTCGGCCGACCGGAACCTCTTCGGGACGGTAGTGCATGTGCCAGCCGGTGCCGGCGTGATTGGTCAGGCGCGGGTGCTCGGTGTACTTGGCGAGCATCTCGTTCACCAGGTCGACCCGCTTCTGCTCGTCGGTCGCGTCGACCACGGCGAGCCATTCGTCCAGTGCGACCCGGACGGCGGCGAGGTCCGCCTCGGTGACCTGACCGTCGCGGACGTGGCTGCTGTCGACCTTGTTCTCCTCGCAGCGCACGGCCAGCTCCTCCGGTGTGGAGGGCGGGTTCGTCGCCAGGTTCACCGCCAGCAGCACGGCGTCGGCACCGTAAGGGTTGAGATGCATAATGCCATTACATCACGATGAAGCCATGACCACGAGAGCAGAAGTCCACCGGCACCGCTGGCAGGTGGCGTCGGCCCACCGCGTCAGCGACGGCTTCGTCGTCTACCGCCGCTGCCTGTGCGGCCGGTGGGACGTCAAGACAGTAGATGTCTAGGGCAACCTTTCAGGCGAAAAGCCTGCCCAGATGGGCATCCAGGGACTGCCTCAGGAACGGCGCCCGCTGCTCGGCCGGCGCGGTGAGCCCCTGAATCACCAGCCCGTCCAGTACGGCGAGCAGCAGGGCTGCCTCGGTCTCGGTGTCGGTCACCTCGGCCAGGTCGCCATCCGCGATCGCGGCGTCGAGCAGTCGCGCGAAGGCGATCCGCAGCTCGGCATCGGTCGCCGCGGCGATCGCCGCGAGGGCCGGTGAGGTGACCGACGCGGCGCTGAAGGCCAGCCAGACCCTGGCGTCCCGGGCGCGTTCGTCGTCCAGCGGCAGCCAGAGCTGGAGTGCGTCGCGCAGGACCTCGCGCGGCCGGCCGGACAGATCGACCGTTGCCAGCTTCTCGTCGAACCGCTCGCTGACGTGCCGGAACGCCGACGCGACCAGCTCGTCCTTGCTGCGGAAGTAGTACTGCACCTGCGCGAGCGAGACCCCGGCCGCCGCCGCGACGGTCCGCATCGTCGCGGCTTCCAGGCCGCGCTCCGCGATCACGTCGAGCACCGCGTCCAGTACGTGGGCTCCGCGCCGTCGTTCCCCAGTCACACCCTGACGGTAGCCCTTGGCAACGACATGTGGGGTCAATCGGCGCTGCGCACCAGGTGGGTGATTCCGGCCGGGTTGGTGATCCAGTGCCCGTCGATGCCGTCGGGCAGTGGCTCCAGCTCGTCCTGCGGGTGGATCCCGTGGTCGGCCAGATGCCGCATCGCGGCGGCGACGTCGGGGGTGAAGAGCTCGAGCCAGAGGTCGGCGCGGGCGTAGTTGCCGACCTGGTCCAGCCAGAGCGTGACCGGGCCGAATCTGAGCGACGCGCAGCGCGCAACGGCGTCGACCACGTGCGGGCCGGACTCGTCGGTGACCTCGAAGCCGAGCACGTCGCGGTAGAACGCGACGGTCCGGTCGAACTCGGCCTTGGGCAGTTTCATCGCGATGTTCAGTCCGCCGGTGAAGTCCATGCCCGACAGTATATATAAGTGGAGACTAATTTTCACGCACGAGTCTGCGGACCAGCTGGGCGACCGCGGCGTCGACGTCGTACGGATGGCCGATGCCCGGCGTGAGGCGGTCGAGGATCAGGCCGTCGATCGCGAAGTGCAGCAGGCGGACCTCCTCCGCGCCGCCGGGCAGGCCTGCGTTCACGTGGAACGAGACGTCGGCGTCGAAACCCTGCCGCAGTGTGCGGGTGAGAATCTCGTGCAGCTCCGGCCGGCGCGCGGCTTCCAGGCGCAGCTCGAACAGGGCCAATGGGAGCTGGGGTTGATCGAGCAGTCGCTCGACGATGTAGCGCACGTAGTCGGCGACGAGCTCGACCGACGGCTCGCGCGCGGCCAGGGGCTGCAGTCGATCCTCGCTGGGAGCGAGGCGCTCGAAGATCCGCTCGCCGAGTGCGCCGAGCAGGGCGTCACGGGTGCGGAAGTAGTTGGACGCCGTACCGGCGGGAAGTCCGGCGGCGGCGTCGACGGCGCGGTGGGTCAGGCCGCGGGCGCCCGCCTCGGCCAGGACGGCGAGGCCGGCGTCGGCCAGCTGGGCGCGGCGTTCGGGGTTCCGGGGCATGTTGACAAGCCTAGCAGTCATCCACTACAAATGTCGTACTCAACCACGACGTCTGTAGTAGTAGTCAGGAGAACGTATGCAACCCGCCGCCTTCGGGGCCACTGTTGTCACCGCCCACCCCGCGAAGGTCGCCGCCTTCTACGCGGAGCACTTCGACCTGGACATCACCGTCGATCTCGGCTGGTTCGTCTGCCTGCGCCGGGGTGACGCCTCCTGGGAGCTGGCCATCTGCGAGCGCGGCCACTCCTCGGTCCCGGCCGCTGTCTCGGCCACCACCGAGAGCTCGAACGTCTTCGGCTTCGTCGTCGACGACGCGGACAAGCTGGCCGCCCGGCTGACCGAGGCCGGCGTCGAGCTGGCCTCCGAGGTGGTCACCGAGCCGTGGGGCCAGCGGCACTTCTTCGTCCGCGATCCCGAGGGCACCTGGCTGGACGTCATCCAGCTGGTCGCGCCCGACCCGGAGTGGCTCGCCGCCAACACTCCGACGTGAGCCACCCCGTCGTACCGCAGCGTCCGAAGAACCCGAGGCAACAGCACTCGGTTCTTCGGACGCTGCGGGAAGGGTGACGGGTCAGAGGGTGAGCAGGATCTTGCCGCTCTGGGTGGACTGCTCGAGCGCCTCGTGCGCCTTCGCGACCTCCTCCAGCGGGTACGTCGCGTGCACGATCGGGCGGACCTTCTTCGCCTCGACCAGCGGCCAGACGTGCCCGACCACCTCGGCCAGGATCCGGCCCTTGTCCTTGACCGAGCGGCTGCGCAGACCGGTCGCGGTGATCGTGCCGCGCTTGGCCATCAGACGGCCCAGGTCCAGCTCGCCCTTCACTCCGCCCTGCATGCCGATCACGACGATCCGGCCGTCGACGGCGAGCGACTTCACGTTGTCGGTCAGGTATTTCGCGCCGATGATGTCGAGGATCACGTCGGCTCCGGCCTTGCCGGTCGCCTCCCGCACCACCGACGCCCACTCGGCTTCCTTGTAGTTGATCGCGACGTCCGCGCCGAGCCGGGTGCAGAACTCCATCTTGTCCGCGCTGCCGACCGTGCACAGCACCCGCGCGCCGTGCGCGACGGCGAGCTGGATCGCCATCGTGCCGATCCCGGACGCGCCGCCGTGCACCAGCAGCGTCTCGCCGTCCTTGAGGTGAGCCGTCATGAACACGTTGGACCAGACCGTCGCGACCACCTCGGGCAGGGCGGCGGCGCTGATCAGGTCGATGCCGTCGGGCACCGGCATCACCTGCGGCGCGGGGACGACGACCTTCTCGGCGTACCCACCGCCGGCCAGCAAGGCGCAGCATTCGTCGCCGACCGACCAGCCCTCGACCTCGGAACCGACCGCGGCGATGCGGCCGGAGACCTCGAGCCCGATCGTGCCGGGCGCGCCGGGCGGCGGCGGGTAATGCCCCTGGCGCTGCAGCAGATCGGCGCGGTTCACTCCGGCCGCGACGACGTCGATGACCACCTCGTCGACGTTCGGTGTCGGATCTTCGATCTGGCCGATCGTCAGAACCTCGACGCCACCGGCACCTTCACACACGACAGCTCGCATGGGACTCACCGTACTGGGTCGGCTCCGGCCGTCCCGAGGATGTCCGCCAGGTCGCCGGCGATCGACTCCAGGGGATCGGTGACGCCTATCAGCTTGAACCAGTCCCATAGTTCGAGCGCGTGGTAGAGGCGGTAGACGGTGGTGCGTTGCTGCCACCCGGCCGGCAGTTCGCCGTACCCGGCGAGCAGGCCTTCGAGCTTGGAGCTGTCGTCCTTGATCGAGTAGTACTGCGCCTTCGCGAGATCGATCAGCGGGTCGGCGGCGATCGCGTTCTCGACGTCGATGATCCCGGTGAGCCGCCAGGTTTCCGGGTCGACCAGCAGGTTGCCTTCGTGGAAGTCGTTGTGGCAGAGGACCGGAGCCGCGTCGGCCGGGAAGGGATGCTCGGCGACGTACCGGGTGATCCGCGCGTGCAGTGCGGGATCGCCGCCCAGTTCCTGGAACTCGTCGAGCTTCTTCGCGAACTGCCGCCGCAGGTACAGGTCGTTCGACGGCAGCGGCTCGAGCACCTGATCGGTGAGATACCCGTACGCCGGCTGCGGGATCCGGTGGATCTTGGCGAGCAACGCCCCGGCCTGCTCGTAGATCGGCCGGTAGTCCGGCGGCGTCACCTCCGACAACGGCACGCCGTCGACCTTCGACAACACGGTGAACGCGTGCGTCTCACCCGCGGGCTCGGCATGGATCACCGTCGGCACCAGATTTTTCAGTGACGGCTCCAGCAGCCCGTAGACGTAGACCTCCTTGGCCTGCTTCCAGGCCCATTCCGGGTCGTAGACCTTGACGATCACCGCGTCGCCGTCGGCGCTTCGTACCTCGAAGACGGTCGCCAATTGGCCACCCGATCGGGGGAGAATCTCCGCGATCGTCCAATCCGGCATGGCCTTGCGCACCATTCCCGCCACGTCATGATCCATCGGGTCACGGTAGGTGCCGGCCGGCTGTCGAGCGACTGGTTTATTCGCCGGGGACGGGATCGTCGAGATCGGCCCACGAGTCGACATCCCGGCCGGCCTGGGTCGGCTCGCTCCAGTGCATGGTCAATCCGGCCAGGGTCCTGCGGAGCGGCTGGTCCCTGGGATCGCCGACCGCTTGTGTCGCCGCCGTCAACGCCTCCCGCCGGTACGCCGCCGCGAGTGGTTGCTCTCGGCCCTCAAGATCGCGGAGGCCGTAGCCGTCGTACTTGCCGATGCCGTCGACCAGGCTTGTCACGTCGGCCGTCGTCAGCCAGGGGAGATCGCACGACACCAGCACCACGACGGGCGCCGTACCGAAGGCCAGTCCGGCCGCGATTCCCGCCACCGGACCGCCCGCCGGTGGATCCTCGTGCGTCCAGCTCACCGCGCGGTTGGTCGCACGCCGCGGCCCGACCACTACGGCCGACCTCGCTGAGATAGTTGCCTCTAGCACCCGATCGAGCAACGAAACGCCTTCCAGCACGAGCATCGCCTTGTCCACGCCGCCGAAGCGTCGCGACGCCCCACCCGCCAGCACGATCGCGTCGAACGGCGAGGCCATCAGCGCGGCGTCACCGTGAATCGCCGATTCGCCAGCGACGGGTTCCGCTTGCGCACCTCCGTCAGCCGCTCGGCCGAGATCTCCGCCGTCGCGAATCCGTCCGCCTCACCGACCGCCGCGACCGCGACACCCTGCGGGTCGATCACCTGGCTGAGCCCGCAGTACTTCCGCCCGTTCTGCGCCGCCGAAACGACGTAGCAGGTGTTCTCGATCGCGCGCGCGGTCAGCAGCGTCGCCCAGTGGTGCTCCTTCAACGGCCCGCGCACCCACGCAGCCGGTACGACCAGCACGTCCGCACCGGCGTCGACCAGCGCCCGCGACAGCTCCGGGAACCGCAGGTCGTAACACGTCATCAGCCCGAACTTGATGTCGCCGATCCGCACCACCACCGGCGCGACGTCCCCCGGCGTCAGCTGGTCGGACTCCCGGTACCCGAAGGCGTCGTACAAGTGGATCTTGCGGTAGGCGCCGAGCAGTTCGCCGTCCGCGCCGACCGCCAGCAAGGTGTTGTACGGCCGGCGCTCGTCGCAGCTGCGCTCGAACATCCCGGCCACGATCGCCGTACTGTGCTCGAGCGCGCACTTGCGCAGCGTACTGACGAACTCGCCGTCCAGGGCCTCCGCGAGCGGGCCCACCGAGCCGCCCTCCACCGCGAAGTCGGCCATCATCGCCTCGGGCAGCACGACCAGATCGGGACCCGCGGCGGCGGCCTCCGCGACCAGCCGGACCACGGCGTCCCGGTTGGCAGCCTTGTCGTCGGAACTGGCAGCCTGCACCACGGCGATCTTCATGCCTCCATGGTGCCGCATCCGGCGCCTGCTCGCGGGGCCTCGTCGGCTCGCTCGCTCCGTGGGCACGTGCCCGGGCAACGGCCGGCGCCGGTTAGCCTCCTCGGGTGGCTGTGGACGGATTCGACCTGGACCATCACGGGGACCGCGAAGTCGGCGACGGGCTGGTGGACCTCGCCGTCAACGTGCGCGCCGGGACGCCGCCGCCGTGGCTGCTCGAGGAGATCACCGCCGGGCTCACCGACCTCGCGGCGTACCCACGGACCGAGGCAGCGACCGCCGCCGTCGCCGCTCGGCACGAGTGCGACCCCGGCAGGATCCTGCTGACTGCCGGGGCCGCGGAGGCGTTCGTGCTGATCGCCCGTGCCTTCCGGCCGCGCCACGCTGTTGTCGTGCACCCGCAGTTCACCGAGCCCGAGTCGGCCCTGCGCTCGGCCGGTCACCTTGTCGACCGCGTTGTCCTCAGCCCGGAGGCCGGCTTCACGCTCGACCCGTCGAGCGTTCCGGCGGACGCCGACCTCGTGGTGATCGGCAACCCGACGAACCCGACCTCGGTGCTGCACCCCGCCGACACTCTGCGGGAGTTGGCGCGCCCCGACCGCATCCTCGTCGTCGACGAAGCCTTCATGGACGCCGTACCTGGTGAGCCCGAGTCGCTTGTCGCCGCGTCGATTCCGGGGCTCGTCGTCATCCGCAGTCTCACCAAGACCTGGGGACTGGCCGGGCTTCGGGTGGGCTATGTCGTCGCTGCCCCGCAACTGATCGAGCAGTTGGCCGCCGTACAGCCGCATTGGCCGGTCTCCACCCCTGCCTTGGCCGCCGCGATCGCTTGCAGCACGCCTCGCGCGGCGGCTGAAGCTCACCAAGCTGCCGAGGATTTCGAGAGGCAACGGGCTCACCTTCTTGCCGGCCTCCTCACGCCGTACGGCGATGCGTCGGGCGCCATGCCGCTGTCCTACGGCGTGTCGCGGGCGCCGTTTGTGCTCGTCCGTGTCGATGGTGCCGACCGCATCCGCGAGGCGCTTCGGCAGCGCGGCTTCGCGGTCCGTCGTGGCGACACTTTTCCCGGGCTCGGCCCCGACTGGCTGCGCATCGCTGTTCGCCCCGAGCCGGTCACCGACGCGTTCCTCAAGGTCTGGTGGGACGTGCTCGGCTGACGTGCGTCGCGGTAGCGGCGAATCGCCGCTGAACTGCCGGGAGCTTGTGATCCGCCCAGGGGTTTACCCCTGCTGGACTTTGCGCACAGGGTGGACACACAAGTACCCGCGAAAGGAGCAGCATCATGGGTCTCAACGACGATGACATGACCACCTCGTCCGGCGACGGTGAGGGCTTGGCCGATGGGGGCGCGACCCCTGGTGCGAACGACGGCGGTGCGGACGGCGGTGCCGGCAACCAGGCCACGCCGGGCGGTGGGTACGGCGGTTCCCAGGAGGGTCCGGCCGACGGCGGCGCCTCAGCGGGCGTGAGTGACGGCGGTGCCGACGGTGGTGCGGGCGGCGGCGAAGGCCCGGCCGACGGCGGGGCGATGCCGGGCGGTACCGATGGCGGTGCTGACGGCGGTGCGGAGGGTCCCGCGGACGGCGGAGCTTCGGCCGGCGTGAGTGACGGCGGTGCCGACGGTGGCGCCGGTGCGGAAGGTCCCGCGGACGGCGGAGCCTCGCCGGGCGTGAGCGATGGCGGTGCTGACGGCGGCGCGGACAGCGGTGCCGGCGGTGGCGGCGAGGGACCGATGGACGGCGGAGCCGACCCCAACGCGGTCGACGGTGGCGCGGACGGCGGTGCCGGCGAAAGCTTCGGAAGTCGGTGAGCGCGGTGCCGGAGACCGGGCCGCTGCCGGACAGCCGCCCGGCTCTCCGGCGCTGCGTCGCCGGAGACCTGGAGGAGTTCGCGAGCAACTACTGGGGGCGCCGAGCCGTGCTCTCGCCGCGCGAGGAGTTGGCAACTCCCGGCGCCGGTGACCAGCCCGAACGCTCCGGCGACCTTGCGGCCTTCGCCGACCTGTTCAGCCTCGCCGCGGTCGACGAACTGCTGTCCCGCCGAGGCCTCCGTACGCCGTTCCTGCGCATCGCCAAGAACGGCGCGGTGGTCGGCGACAACCAGTTCACCGGCTCCGGCGGGGTCGGTGCGGAGATCGCCGACCAGGTCCGCGACGACAAGGTCGCCGCGCTGTTCGCGAGCGGGCACACCGTCGTACTGCAGGCGCTTCACCGCACCTGGCCCGCGCTGGTCGACTTCTCCACGCAGCTGTCGTCCGACGCCGGCCATCCAGTCCAGATCAACGCGTACATCACGCCGCCCGAGTCGCAAGGCTTCTCGGCGCACTACGACGTGCACGACGTCTTCGTCCTCCAGGTCGCGGGCGAGAAACACTGGACCGTTCACGAACCGGTCCACGTCGACCCGCTCCGCAACCAGCCCTGGACCGACCACGCCCAGGCCGTCGCCGCCGCAGCGCGGGAGCAGCAGCCGGTGGTCGACGCCGTACTGCGGCCTGGTGATGCGCTCTACGTGCCGCGCGGGTTCCTGCACTCCGCGAAGGCACTCGGCGGCGTCAGCGCACACCTGACTGTCGGCCTGCACACGATGACGCGCTACCTGCTGATCCAGGAGCTCGCCGCGCTGGCCGCCAACGAGGTCGAGCTGCGCACAGCGCTTCCGCTGGGCTTCAACCCGGGCGACCCGGCCCAGCTCGCGCCCGAACTCGACAAGGTCGTAGCCCTCTTCACCGAACACCTGCAAACCGCCTCCGCGGAGGATCTGGCCGATCGCCTGCGTCGCCGTACTTGGTCCGGGAACCGCCCGGCGCCACTCGCCCCTCTGGCCCACGCCGCGGCGATCGCCGAGCTCAAGGTCGGTACGACGGTCCGTCTGCGTCCAGGCCTCAACCACCATCTAGTCCCGGGCAATCCGGTCCGTCTGAATCTGCCCGATCGCACGATCACATTCCCGCCGGAGACCGGCGCTGCCGTCGCGGCCGCGTGCTCCGGTGCGCCGTTCGCCGTAGGTGACCTGCCGGACCTGCCTCCTGAGGACCAGGTGGTCCTCACCCGACGCCTGATGACAGAAGCCGTGCTCGTCGCGAGCCCTACGTGATCCCACCCGAACCGCTCCGCCCGGAACGGACCGAAGACCAGCGCGCGGCACGTTCAAGCCCGGTCGCATCCCAGCGGCCGGGCTCACCCGTCGACTCCCGCTACCGGCCCGAAACCGGCTGCGCAGCTTCCGCTGAACGCCGCGGGGACGAACTCTTCGCGTCCGCCCCACCCGCCGAACGCTGGCTACTCATCGAACTCAACGCGCCCTGGCCCCGCGTGGCCCTCACCGCCCTCCACCGCTCCGCACCTCAACCAACCGCACCATCAGCCGCGCAGCCCCCCACCGCCGACCTCCCCACCCAACTAGCCCAACTCTGCACCAAACTCCGCTGCCGCCCCGTCCTCATCCGCCGCCACGGCCGCCTCACCGCAGGCACCCCGCGCCGCTGGTTCCTGGTCGACTCCCGCCCCGGCCACGAATCCATCCGCACCGGCGAACTCCCCACCGACGGACACCTCCTCGCCGTCCTCACCGGCGCCGACCCCGGCACCCCCAGCACCGACCCCATCTACCTGGTCTGCACCCACGGCCGCCACGACGCCTGCTGCGCCGTCCGAGGCCGCCCAGCCGCCGCGGCCCTCACCGCCGCCTATCCCGACCGAACCTGGGAATGCAGCCACATCGGCGGCGACCGCTTCGCAGCGAATCTGGTCTTCCTCCCCCACAGCCTCTTCTACGGCCACGTTCCCGCCGACCAAGCAGTTCCGCTCGCTCAGTCCTACGACCAGGGCCGAATCAACCCGACGTACTACCGAGGCTCAGGCGCGCTATCCCCGGCCGTGCAAGCCGCCCAACACTTCGCCAGGAGATCCGGCCACTCGACATCTCTGGACGCCCTCCAGCCCGTCGCCGTCCGAGGAGAATCTCCGGACCTCTGGTCCATCACCCTCGCCACCTCCGGTGACAGCCCCACGTCCACCCCCGCAACGCCGGCCGGCACCAATCCCGCGCCTGACGCCGCCTCACCGCGCCACGGCCACACTCCGCTCGCCGACACGAAATTGTCGGCCGCCGGCACCTTCAAGCCGACCGGCAGCTCCGAAGCAGGCTCCAGAGTGACCGTCGAGGTGCGATCCGAGATCGTCACCGTCGACGGCCAAATGACTTGCGCCGCCCGCCCTCCCGGACGCTTTCGCCGCTTCCGACTGCTGAGTGTGTTCGACGAGTGACCAGCGTTCCCGCTAGCCGAACTGCGGACAGCGCCTAGCCGACGAACTGCGGAGAGCGCCCCATCCGAGCCAACTTCGCCCCAGCCTCACCAAGACCCCAGCGAACGGCAAGCTCGCACCAATTCGTCGCACGGCGACAGTTCAGCCAGAGCGGACTCCTGTACACGAATTCATCCGGCCAACCAGGAGCGGCGTACGGCGGCGACTCGGCGCCTAGCGCAGACGCTTGTGCGGCAGTTCGTCCACGCTCACTCAAGCTCCGCCTGAAGAAAGGCGGCGCTCACTCAAGCTCCGCCTGAAGAAAGGCGGCGCTCACTCCGCCTGAAGGAAGGCGGCGCTCACTCAAGGTCCGCCTGAAGGAGGCGGCGCTCAAATGCGAGATCGCGACGTCGACGCGGTGTCGACTGCGGATCCCTTGCAGAAAAGGGGTTTCGTGCATGCCCAAGACCGAGCGGCAGGGGATCGCCCGGGGGTCAGCGCGTGATCCAGTACCGCCGGGTCAAGCCGAGCCGCGCGCAGCACACCGGCGCTTCAGCGCATGACAGCGCGCGCAGCAGCCAGTGCGACACGGCCCTAGGACAACTGGGTGCACGTGCAAACCGGGACTGGGCGTTGAGTCCCGCCGCGGGTTCGTCCAGCAGGAGGACCTCAGGGCGCCGGATGCCTCGGGTCGTTCCCAAGCACGGCCATCGCGCCGTCCGGCCCTCCTTCAGCGCCGCACGGGCCCTCCTTCAGCGCGGCACGGGCCCTCCTGCAGCGCCGCCCCGGCCCTCCTTCATATGTCCCGCGCCCCGGCCGCGCCGCCACCGGCCCTTCGTGCTCCAGCCGCCGCTGGGCGCTGACCGACTGCACACTCGACGTCCCCGCCAGCCGCGTCGTCGGCCTGGCGCGGTCAGGGACTTGATCGGGCCTCGCTGCAGTCGGCGATACCGACCAAGGTCGCCGTTCCAGCACAGCGCATTCGCTCAGCTGGCTCAGCTGCAAGGCGACCAAATCGTCGCCCGCGGTGGCTCTAGTTGCTCGGGAGATCGTCGATCAGGCGGTCCTCCAGGTGGGATCCGTAGTACGCCGACTGGCGCGCCATGATTTCGCGCATCGGCGTACCCCGCGGTACGCCGTACACGGTGCCGGGGAAGTCGAGTGGTTCCTGGGCCGCCCAGAGTTCCTCGTGCCGGTCGGGCGAGAAGAGCTCGGCGGGGTTGCCGGCGGCGATCCAGCCGATCGGCAGGACCGTTCCGGCGGCCAGGTGGGAGTTGACGTGCAGGACGCTGTTGATCCGGAGTTCCGAGCCGGTGCCCGCGACGGAACCTGGGAACAGCGCGGCGCCCGTGGCGAGGAAGACCTCGTCCTCGACCGTGGCGCCGTTCACGTGCGCGTGTGGTCCGATCAGCACCGCGTCGCCGATCTGGGCGGGATGGTCGGCCCGGCCGCGGACCAGGGCGTTCTCCATCACCACGCAGTTCGTCCCGAGCCGGACCTCGCCGTTCTCGGCGGTCAGTACCGCGCCGTGCAGCACCCGGCAGCCTTCGCCGAGCACCACCGCACCACACAGCACCGCCGACGGCGCGACATACGCCGACTCCGGCACGACCGGTCGCCGGCCGCGATGTTCCAGCAACATGACTTGTCCTCTCTCGTGGAACCACCTCCCTTCTACCCGAGAGCCGCTGACGACGTCCTCCAACGCCCGGGGTCCTCACCTCCCCGGGCGGCCATCGCCGTACCGGCCGTCCACATCGGAGGTGGGAGGTTCGGCCGCTCGGACGAAGGTCTGAGATGGAAAGAGGTACCGCGCGCTACACGGAAAACATTAGAACACCTGTTCGAAGGCACGCAACAAAACCTGACGACTCAAACAACCTGAGCCCCTCCGTTCAGCGACGTTGAGCCGTGGCGTCCGGAAGCACCCGATCCAGTGCGACGAGCGTCGCCGCCGCGGCCAGCGCGAGCGCGGAGATCGCCAGCCAGGGCAGCTCGTGCCCGACGACGAAGAGTTGGGCGAAGAACACCGGCACCAGCACGCTCGCGAAGGTGAACGAGTACTGCCAGTACGACAAGTACTTGCCCTGTCCACGCTCGGGCGCCACCGCCGCCGCCAGCGCGTTCCCGGTCGCCGCGTGCAGCACGTCACCGGCGGCGAAGACCCCGGTGGCCAGCACGAGACCGGGTACGACCAGTCCGGCCGGGATGTGCAGCAGGCCGGCCATCAGTAACCCCCAGACCGTCCACAGCAGGCCGACGAGCACCATCACGTTGATCTTCCGCCGCTTCTCCGTATGGCGAACCACCAGCGTCTGCCCGGTCGCCAGTACGACGGACACCGCCGCCAGCAGTACGCCGACCAGCCACTTCGGCGCCGGCAGGGCCTCGCTCACGTAGACCGGCAGCCCGACGCCCATCAGCATCGTGCAGAGCGCCAGGATCGTGTTGGCTCCGATCAGCACCAGGAACGGCTTGTCGCGCCGCAGCAGCGGCGCCGGACCGGTGTCCTCAGTGGGCCGAGCGGTGTGGTCCGGGTGGATCCACAGCATCAGCACCCCGGCCACGAAGAACGTCACGGCGTTCAGTGCGATGGCCAGCAGGAACGGCAGGTCCCCGTCCAGTGTCAACAGCGCACCGGCCGCCAGTGCGCCCAGTCCGAACCCGCCGGCCTGCATCATCCCGCCCAGCCCGAACCAGCGATCCCGGTCGCCCGGGTCAGACACATCCGCCAGCAGGCTGAACACCGACGACCAGAACACCCGCTGCCCGGTAGTGGTCAGCAGAGCGCACAGGAACAGCAGCCACTCCGACCGCCCGAAGAAGAACCCGACAAACGCCAACCCCTGCGCGAACTGAGCCGCCGTCACCAGGTTGCGCGGACCGACCCGGTCGATCACCACTCCAACCGCTGCCGGCGCCGCCACGGAGAACAGCGTCGCCACGGTCAGCAGCACCCCCGCCGTACCGAGTGGAATGTCAGCGACCCGCACGAAGAACAGCAGCAGCAACGGCCCGGCGCACCCGCCGCCGAAGGAGTCGATGGCCAGTCCGACCAGCAGCGGAACCCGGCCGCGAACGTTGGGCAGTCCGAGGGACGTGGCTGTAGGCATGAGGAAGCACTCCGATCTCGGCCGCCGAGCCTAACAACCCGCCCCCGCCGAGCTCCACGCCTTTAATCGCCAATCCAGACCCGGCACCAAGCGCACCTGACGCCCCCGCGACCCCCACGCGCTATCCTCGACCCTCGGCGGCCCCGCACTGCGGGCCCCGCCTGGAGGGCTCGCATAGTGGCCGAGTGCGCTGGTCTTGAAAACCGGTATGGCGGGTGACCGTCATCGTGGGTTCGAATCCCACGCCCTCCGCCGTAGGCCGAGTGGGTGTTGCTGTGCCGGTCAGGTCCAGTAGGTGTACAGATCGCGGCGCTCGGCGACGGCATCTCCACCGAAGTCGCTGCCCACCTCGTCAGTCGTGGCGTTGACGACGATGGCCGCCAGTGACGGCTCTCCTCGACGTTGACAGTCGACGGACAGCAGGTCGAGCAAGCGTCCCAGGCCGTTGGTGGCGTGCGGCAGGTCCAGGTCGGCCTTGAGTTGCCCGTACGTCGTGGATCCGCGCCTTCTGGCCACCTCGATGAGATGGTCGCGCACCCGGGGTAATGAGTCCCATGCCGTCGCGGTGACGGTGATCCGGCGTCCTTTGAGCTCGATCGTCTCGCCCCTGTGGAGCTCGAATGCCATGGCGCCATTGTCACCGGGTTGACCGGTGCAGTCGATCTTGCCGGTGCAAGGGGCGGGGGGACTGCTCGCAGATTGGACTTGTCAGTCCAATCTTTGCGCGGCAGAATGGACTTATCGGTCCAAAGATGAGGAGCAGTGGGATGGAACTGGGATTGGCTGGGCGGAAGGTGCTGGTGACAGGGTCCAGCTCTGGGTTGGGGGCCGAGGTGGCTCGGGTGCTGGCGGCTGAAGGAGCTGCTGTCGTGGTGCACGGGCGGGATCAGGAGCGGGCCGAGCAGGTGGCGAAGGAGATCGTCGCCGACGGCGGGAAGGCGTCGGTGGCGATCGGGGATCTCGGGACGGAGGAAGGGGCCGACGAGGTTGCGCGGGCGGCGACGGTCGATGGGCCGGTCGACGTACTGGTCAACAACGTGGGGGTGTTCGAGCCGGCCAAGGGTTGGGCGGACTTGAAGGCGGCTGACTGGGCGCGGTTGTACGACGTCAACGTGCTGACGAGTGTGCGGCTGATCGAGCGGCTGGTGCCGGCGATGCGGGAGCGTGGGTGGGGGCGGGTGATCCAGATCGGCAGCGTAATCGGGTCGTTGCCCAGTGCGCGGCAGCCGCACTACGGCGCGTCGAACGCTGCGCGGGAGAATCTCGCGGCCTCCTTGGCGCGTGAGCTGAGCGGCACCGGCGTCACCTCGAACGCGATTGCCGTCGGCGGCATCGTGACTCCCGCGGCCGAGGAAAGCCTCACCGCGCTCGGCCGGAAGCAGGGGTGGGGCCAGACCTGGGAGGAGATCGAGCCGACCCTCACCCGCGAGCTCGCCCCGAACAACATCGGCCGCCTCGGCCGCCTGCACGAGATCGCCTCTGCCGTCGCGTACCTCGCCAGCCCCGGCGCGGCGTACATCACCGGCACGACGCTGCACGTCAACGGCGGCTGGTACGACGCCCCGGCGGCCTAGCCGGTACGGCGGGACTCCCAGTCGAGGCTGTAGTTCTCGGAGTCCCGCCAGCCGTCGGCGCGCTTCATCGTGCGCCGACTGACGTCACTGTGGAAACGACAAGTGCTGGTGGATCAACCGCCAGCCCTCGGGACCATGCCGGAAGACCCGGGTGGCTCTCGACTGGGACTCGACGCGACCGTCAGGAGTCTCCGCGGTGACGTGATCGATGCCCCAGGCAACGGCCAAATCGTTCCGGGCGATGATCGTGTGGTCGGGAGTGGTGAAGGTGGCCGGGGTTTTCAGGCCCGCGGCGCAGACCTCGCGGACGGCGTCGCGGCCGGCGTACTGGAGGGGGCCGGCGTGTTCGTAGGAGACGACCTCGGGGGCGATGGATTCCATCAGGCCGTCCAGGTCGCTCGCGGCGGTTTTGGTGGTCCAGTCGTCGAGCACCTCGCGGACGGCGGACTCGCCGACCGGCGACGGGATCTCGTCGTGCGGGAACGAGTGGTGCTCGTGCGTGACGGTCCAGCGGTCGTCGAGCTTGCGCAGGCCGATGGTCAACCGCAGCCGACGGTCGGCAGTTTCGTCCGGCATCCCGCACTTGAGCAGCGCGAAGGCGAAGGCGACGTCCGACCCGGCGGTGATCTCCAGCGACACCAGTTCGAACGACGCGCCGGACGCCTGCCACTCGAAGAAGCCGGGCCACGTCTCCTCGTACGCCGCGAGCCCCCGCACCCCGTCGTACGGCGGTGGCACGTCGAACATCACGATGTCCTCGGAGTGGTCGGCCAGCACCGTGGCCAGGTCGCCGGCGTGCACCGCGGCGACCCAGCGCTCGATCAGTTCGCGAATCTCGTCCATCTCGGGTCCTCTCGTACGGGGTTGTCACCACTGGAACCCCGCTCGAAGCCGAAACTCATCGCGGCAGCGAAGCCGGCAGCCCGTACGACGCGAAGTCGGCCTCCAGGAACGACACGACCTCCGCGATCGCCGAGCCGCGCAGCGTGACGACGTCGAGCCCGCACGGCTCGAACCGCCCGTCGACCAGCCGGTACGTGCCGAAGGCGAGCTGCCCGTTCGCCCGCGCCGGCACGAACCGCCACTCCTCCCGCAGCGGCCCGTCCAGCAGGAACCCGCGGATCCCGGCACGCCCGGCGTACCACTCCGGCAGCGGCGGCATCGAGTACTTCGCGTCCTCGGTCAGCATCGCGACGATCGCGTCCACGTCGCGCGCCTCCCATGCGGCCATGTACCGCCGGGCCAGCTCGCGCTGACCGTCCTCACCGAGCGACGCCAGCATCTGCTGCTGGGTAGAGCCGGCACCCACCACCTGCCGCGCCCGCTGCAGCGCACTGTTGACCGCAGCAACCGTGGTGTCGAGCAGCTCAGCCACCTCCCGCGCCGCAAACGCCAGTACGTCGCGCAGCAGCAACACTGCCCGCTGCAACGGCGACAGCTGCTGCAGCGACGCGACGAAGGCCAGCTCAACGCTCTCCAGCGCCACGACGCGCGCCTCCGGGTCCAGCGAAGCTGTCCAGGCCAGCCGGTGCTCCGGCAAGGCCTCCAGCACAGCGTCTCCAGTTGGCACTTCCCGCCGCCCCCGGCGCTCGATCAGCGTCAGGCACCGGTTGGTGGCGATCTTGTAGAGCCAGGGCCGCAGCCCACCGCGGTCCTCGAACCGGTCCAGGGCGTTCCACGCGCGCAGCAGCGTCTCCTGCACCGCGTCCTCGGCGTCATGGTCCGAACCGAGCATGCGGTAGCAGTGGGCGTGCAGCTCGCCGCGCAGCGCCCCGACGAGCTGCCCGAACGCCTCCTGGTCCATCCGATCAGGCTATGCCGACCCAGCGGTCCAGCGTCGAGGCTGCCGCGCCGCTGTCGATCGCAGCGGCGCACTGCTCCAGACAGGCCTCCAGTGATCGCCCGCCGGGCAGTGTGCTGAGTGCAGCCGCCGCATTGAGCAGTACGACGTCCCGTACGGCGCCAGGCTCACCCGCCAGCAGCCGCCGTACGACGGCCACCGGATCCGGGTCGCACAAATCCGCCGGGGCGCTCAGCGGGATGCCGACCGAGCGCGGGTCGAACACGGCCGAGCTCACCGCGCCGTCCCGGACCGTCAGGACGCGCGACGGCCCGGTAGTGGTCAGCTTGTCGAGGCCGTCCGCGCCGCGCACGACCAGAACCGAGCAGTCGCGCTCGGCGAGCACCGAAGCAACCACCGGCAGCATCCGCTCGTCCGCGACCCCGATCAGTCCGTGCTTCGGGTCTGCCGGGTTGATCAGCGGCCCGAGCACGTTGAACGCGGTCGGGACCGCCAGCTCACGGCGTACGACGCCTACCTGGCGCAGCGCCGGGTTGTACTGCGGTGCGTGCAGGAAGGCGATCCCGGCCAACCGAACGGACTCCGCCGCGGCCAGGTCGAGCGGAACGCCCAGAGCCTTCACCAGGTCGGCCGAACCGCCAGTGCTCGACGACGCCGCCCGTCCGCCGTGCTTCACCACAGTCGCCCCAGTGGCAGCAACGACGATCGACGCCATCGTGGAGATGTTCACCGCCCCCAGCCCGTCGCCGCCGGTGCCGACGATGTCGATCAGCGGTCCGGGGACCCGTACAGGTGTCGCAGCGGCTCGCAGCACCGCCGCCAGTCCAGCGATCTCGGCCGGCGTCTCGCCCTTGGCGCGCAGGGCGACCAGGAAGCCCGCCACCTGAGCGGACGACGCCTCGCCGGCCACCACGCGGTCCATGGCCCAGGCAGTGTCGTCCGGCGTCAGGTCGTGACCGGTGAGCAGGTCGGTGATCAGGCCGGACCAGGTGCGTCGAGCGGTGAGTGCCATCGGGTTCCTCGGTGGGTGCGGGGTCGCCCCGACGAGGAGATACAGCAACGGCCGCCTCGACGAGACGGCCGGTGGTGAGCGCGCAGCAGAAAGGGGCCGTCTAGGAGACGGGCCACCAGCTGCTCAGGCGCGCGGACATACTCGAACTCTAGCGGACGTAGTCGACGGTGAAGCCGGGCACGAGGTGGTCGTCGGCTCCGGTCGACCACTCGGGGAAGTCGAAGACCGCGAGCATCAGCTGCAGCGGATAGTCAGGCGGAGCGGCGCAACGGCGTACGGGCTGGTCGTCGACGAAGAACTCGGCCTGCTCGGCGGTCCACTCGACGGCGTACGTGTGGAACTCGGCGACGTCGATCGGGAGCCGGACCGCCTCGAAGTCCTCGGGCACCGACGGGTCGCGGAAACTGTGCAGGCCCATGCCGACCGCGGCCGAACCCGGTTGAAGCGCGTTGCCGAAGACCTCCATCACGCAGATCTCCGCGCAGCGTTCGGGCCGGTCCTCGAGGCCGACCATCCACAGCGACACCATCGAGCGTGGGGACAGGTCTGCTCGAGCGCGGAGCTCGATGCGGCCGAAGTGGGGCGTCCAGCCCCAGAACGGGTCCTGCTGCTCGCGGACCACCAGCCCGTCGCGGTACGGCTGCTGGCCGACTGTGCTGCCGACCGGTCCCGAGTAGTTGCCCGACTGGATGCCTGAGACGCGCAGCGGTGGCTGGTGGTCGTCGGCGCACCACAGGCCCTGGTCCGGTGGGATGAACAGCCGCAGATGGGAGCCGTCCAGCTCGTACCGGGCCGCCGAGGCGGCGCGAGAGCTCCAGTGCGGAAGGTAGTACGGCGACCAGACCGTGGTGTCGAGCTCAGTGCCGTCGAACTGCATCACCCCATCATCGGTGCGGCTGTCACGCATGTCACGGCCCGTACGTCGCCCTGGTGGTACCTCGTGGACGGAGACTGTGGCGGTGGACCACCAGGACGAGCTAGCGCGCCGGTTCGAGCGGGACCGTGGACATCTGCGGTCGGTGGCGTACCGGATGCTCGGCTCGCTCAGTGAGGCGGACGACGCGGTCCAGGAGGCATGGCTGCGGCTCAGCCGGTCGGACGTCGGCGAAGTCACCAACCTGACCGGCTGGCTCACCACCGTGGTGTCACGGGTCTGCCTGGACATGCTGCGCTCGCGCAAGTCCCGGCGGGAGGACCCGATCGACACCTGGGTGCCGGACCCGGTGGTGAGCCGGCTGGACCCGGAGGAGGAGGCGCTGCAGTCCGACGCGGTCGGGCTGGCGATGCTGGTCGTCCTGGAGACGCTGTCGCCGGCGGAGCGGCTCGCGTTCGTGCTGCACGACCTGTTCGGGGTGAGCTTCGACGAGATCGCGTCGATCCTCGACAAGAGCTCGGCAGCGACCCGTCAGCTGGCCAGCCGGGCACGCCGCCGCGTCCAGGGCGCGCCGACCGGTGACGGCGACGCCGGGCGGCAGCGTGAGGTGATCGAGGCGTTCCTCGCGGCCTCCCGCACCGGCGACTTCGAGGGTCTGCTCGCCCTGCTCCACCCGGACGTCGTACTGCGTGCCGACGCGGGCGCCGTTCCCGCCGACGCGCTGGCGGCGTCAAGGTTGGTCCGCGGTGCCCGGGCGGTCGTCGCGCAGGCTCTGCTGTTCTCGCGGATGTCGCCGTACACGCAGGTCGCGACGGTCAACGGCGCGCCGGGCGTGATCACCGTGCTGAACGGCGAGCTCTTCGGCGTGATGGCCGTCGAAGTCCGCGACGGCCGCATCGTCGAGATCAACATCCTCGCCGATCCGGCCCGACTGCAGGCGCTGGAAAACTAGTTCGCCTGCCCTGTCGATTTCGTTCTCCCTCGCTCGACGTACCGGTGAGACCAGGAGAACGGAGTGGGGCATGAGCGTGCAGGTGGAGCAGGTAGCGGGCACGGACGTCGTCGCGGGGCTGCTCGGCAACGGGTTCAACGGCGCGATCCACCGGCCGGGCGATGCGGCGTACGACGAATTGCGCCGGTCGATCGTGCCGGCGTTCGACTCGCGGCCGCTGGTGGTGGCCGAGGCGTTCGGGCGGACCGACGTGCAGGCGGCGGTGCGGACGGCCCGCGAGTACGGCGTGCCGATCGCGGTCCAGGCGACCGGGCACGGCACGCGGGTGCCGGCCGACGGCGGGATCCTGCTGCGGACGTCCGCGATGACCTCGCTGCTGATCGACCCCGAACGCCGGATCGCGAAGGTCGGGCCGGGCGTGCGCTGGGGCGCCGTGCTCGACGCCGCCGCGGAGTTCGGGCTGGCGGGGCTGGCCGGCTCGTCGCGCGACGTCGGCGTCACCGGCTACACGCTCGGCGGCGGCATCGGCTGGCTCGCCCGCAAGTACGGGTACGCCGCCGACAGCGTGATCCGCGCCGAGGTGGTCACCGCCGACGGCCGAGTCGTCACCGCCACGGCCGACGAGCACCCGGACCTGTTCTGGGCGATCCGCGGCGGCACCGGCAACTTCGGCATCGTCACGTCGCTGGAGTTCCGCCTCTACCCGGTCCACGAGGTCTACGCAGGCATCGTCTACTTCGAGGCTGCCGCCGAGATCCTGAAGACCTACCGCGATTGGACCGCCACGATCCCCAACGAGCTGAGCACCGCGGTCACCCTGACGACCGTCGACGGCCGCCGCCTGCTTGGCCTCAAGGTCCTGTACTGCGGTGACGCGGAGCTCGCCGAACACCTGCTCAAGCCCCTGTACGCCGTGGCCGGCCCGGTCGTCGCCGGTGAGCTGCGCACGACCACCTTCGCCGACACCGCGATGGGCGGTACGCCGGCCCGCTACCTCGACCTGGTCGACGAGCTGCCCGACGACCTGCTCGACGCGCTCGCGACGCTCGACGGCCCGACGGTCGAGATCCGCCACTGGGCCGGTGCGATGGCCAACCCCGGCCCCGGCGCGGGACCGGTCGCGCACCGCGAGGCGCCGTACTCGGTGATCATCGACCGGGACGTGCCCGAGCTCGCCGAGGTCCTGCGCCCGACCGGCCGGACGTTCGTCAACTTCCTGGCCGACCCGGCCCGCGCCGCGACGGCGTACTCGAGCGCCGATCTCACCCGCCTGCGTGCGGTCAAGCGCCGCTACGACCCGGACAACCTGTTCCGCCTGAACCACAACCTCAGGCCCTGAGAACGGCGAAAGGGCCCGGACGTGACGTCCGGGCCCTTTCGGCAGGGCGGTCGAAGCCCCGAGTGGTGACTGACTAGGCCGTGCCCTGGCTGCCGTAGACGGTGACGTGGACGTGGTCGAAGTGGTTGGCGGTCGCGCCACCCCGGTCCTCCATGCCGCGCCAGCCTTCGCTGCTGCGCTGCACGGTCCAGATCCGCTGCTCCCAGATGACCTCGCTGACGCCGAGCTCCTTGGCGTGCGAGCGCACGTACGCGGCGATCTCGTCGCCGGTGGAGCCGGTGACCATGATGTCCAGCGCGCGGCCGGTGCCGTGCTCGCCGCCGTCGCCGGAGCGCACACCGCCGTACGACGTGACCGAGGGGAAGAGCGCGCAGACCGCGCGGTGCACCCGGATCGCGTCGGCGGTCAGGCCGTCCTCGACGCCGGAGCCGGACTTGCAGGCCGCGGACGAGACGCCGTCGGGTGCCTCGGGGTCGGTGCCGGCCTCGACGACCTTCTCGACCGGCTTGGTGGCCGCCAGGAACTCGGCCTTGACCCAGCGGGACGCGCCGTTGCGGACGATCTCGGCCCAGATGCCCTTGACCTCGCCGGTGACCGAGACCTTGGTGCCCTTGGACAGCACGGTCAGCAGCGCGCCCTTGGACTCCGGAGCGGTCCAGACGTTCAGATCGGTGGTGGTGTACTTGCTGCCGATGATCTTCGGCGGCAGCGTCCGCACGGTCTCGGCGGCGCGGGTCTTCACCGACTTGGTCGGGATCGGCGCCTGCTTCTTGAGGTGCTTGGCGGCCGGCGGGGCCTTCGGCTTGGCCGTCGGCGGGGTGCTCGGCTTCAGATTGAGCGAGGGGCGGTAGGCGTCCCGGCTGGTCTGGGTCTCACGCGCCAGCTGCAGGGGAGAGCTGGCGAGCGGTGTCTCGACTGTCGGTGCCTGTTCGGGGAAAGCAACTGCCGACCCGGTGGCCATCAGTGCCACCGCCGCACCGGGGATCGCGACCTTCACGATGCCGGGGCGGATCACCTTGCGGTGCGGTTGACGATGTCGTGCCTGTCTATGCCGTCCTTCAGCCACTGATATTCCCAATCTGCCGAGACCAAAACGTTATCGACCGGAGGAGTCAAGCACACAAACCGGCCTGTCGCACAACTCGGCACGAGTTTTAACGCATTACGAACGTCGTACCGGTCGAAAGCGCGGCCAGCGGATGTGACCTGGCAGGCGGCGGCAGCGCGTGTGCTCTGTTTGACTGCGCGTCATGGACCAGGGCTTCAGGATCGTGACCGGTGAGGTGTCCCGGCTGGTGATCGACCGGGTGGACAAGCGCAACGCCCTGACCCGGCGGATGTGGGAGGCGCTGCCCGGGCTGCTCGAGCCGCTCGCCGCCGACCCGGCGGTCAAGCTGCTGGTGGTCTCCGGGGCGGGACCGACGTTCTCGGCCGGAGCGGACATCACCGAACTGGTCGCCGGGGCCGATCCGAACGATCCGATGGCCGAGATCCGGACCGCGAACCTGCGCGCCCAGGCGGCGCTCAGGCGGTTCCCGAAGCCGACGCTCGCCGTGATCCGCGGGCACTGCATCGGCGGCGGCCTGGAGATCGCGGTCAACTGCGACTTCCGGTTCGCGGCGCACGGCAGCACGTTCGGCGTCACGCCGGCGCGGATCGGGGTGGTCTACCCGCCGGCCGCGATCAAGGTGCTGCTCGACCTGGTCGGACCGGCCACCACGAAGTACCTGCTGTTCAGCGGAGAACTGCTGTCGGCCGGTCAAGCCGAGCTGAAAGGGTTGGTCGACCGCGTCGTGGCCGCCGACGACCTGGATGTCGAAGTGGACGCGTTCGCGGCCAAGCTGGTCGCCCGGTCACAGTTGACGATCCGCTCGGCCAAGGAGACGGTGACCTCGCTGCTGGCCGGTGAGGACGCCGAACCGGCTGCGGACAAGCGGTACCAGGAGACGATCGCGAGCGGTGAACTGACCGAAGGTGTTCGCGCGTTCACGGAAAAACGGACCCCGCGATTCCCATGGAATTGATTCAAACGATTGTTGGACGTTTGATCGGTTCACACACCGGGGCACTGGTCTGGACGGCCGCTTCCCGCCTGGGCGGCGTACGGACAAAGGAGAATTCATGCTCATCCTCGGACTGATCCTGCTCGTGCTGGGTCTGGTGCTGAAGATCTCGATCCTGTGGACCCTCGGCGTCATCCTGCTCGTGGTCGGAGCAGTGCTGTTCCTGCTCGGATCGACCGGTCGTGCTGTCGGGGGACGTAAACACTGGTTCTGATCGACGGGCCCTTCAGGCCCCTGAACGGTTGAGCGACCGGACCCCGCGAGCCAGGTGGCTTGCGGGGTCCGGTCTGTTCGTTAGCATCCGGAGGATGAAGTACCTGGTACTCATCTTCGGCGACACCGACACCACCTGGACCGGCTCCAGCGAGGACGTCGCGACGATCCGCGCCCTCACCGAGCTCAAGCACGAGCTGGCCGCCTCTGGCGAACTGGTCAGCTCCGAAGGCCTCGACTTCCCCAGCGCCGGCAAGGTCGTCCAGATCCGGGACGGCGTCCGGGTGGTCACCGACGGACCGTTCGGCGAGGCGAAGGAGCAGATCGCGGGCTTCTTCATGATCGACACGGCCGACGAGCGGGCCCAGGAGATCGCCGGGCAGGTCGCCGCCGTCGTCGGCGACCGCGTCGAGCTGCGGGGGACCTTGCTCTCCGCGCCCTAGACCGCAACCAGCGCTCGTTTGTGGGTCACCAGCAGAGCCGCGCCGACCAGTCCGACCGCTACGAACGCCCAGCACGCTGCGAAGGCCACCTGGTAGCCGGCAGTCAGTGCGGCCGGTGTGGAGCCGCTGGTGTGAGCCGTTGCGACAGCGGACAGTACGGCGATGCCGACCGCCCCGCCGATCTGGAAGCAGGCGTTCTGCAGACCTGAGGCGACACCGGAGTCGTCCCCGGCCACGTCCCCGAGTGCGGCGATGGCCCCGGCGACCGTGCCGGCGCCCAGCCCCGCGCCGAAGATCGTGAGACCCCAGAAGGCCAGCTCGAAGTAGCCGGAGTCGATGGTCAGCCGGCTCATCCCCGTAGCGCCCACACCGGTCAGCAGCAACGACCCGACGGCGACCGGACGGGTGCCGATCCGCGTCACCAGGTTCTGGCCGACCATCGAGCCGCACACCGCTGCCGCCGCCAGAACCGACGACATCAAGCCGTACCGGATCGCCGAGAGGCCGAGTGCGAGCTGGGCGTACTGGGTGTAGACGAAGTTGAGGCCGAAGGCGCCGAGGCCGAAGGCGATCGTGATCAGGTTCCCGCCGACCAGTGCGCGCGATCGGAACAACCGCAGCGGTAGCAGCGGAGCCGACGAGCGCTGCTCCACCAGCACGAACAGGGCGAACAGAGCCGCCGCGACGAGAGCCAGCAGCGTGGTGTGCCCGGCGGACGACTCGGGCGCCTGGATCACGGCGTACACGAGCACGATGAGGCCAGCGGTCACGGTGAGCGCGCCGGTGAAGTCGAAGCCGCGCTTGCCGGGACCACGGCTGTCCTGCAACAGCACGGGTGCCAGTGCGATCACCAGCAGGCAGACGGGCACGTTGATGAAGAAGATCCACTGCCAGCCGAGTCCGTCCGTCACCGGACCGCCGATCAGCGACCCGGCCGTGCCGCCGACGCCACTGGTCGCTCCCCAGATGCCCAGCGCCTTGTTGCGCTCCGGGCCGTCCGGGAACGTGGTCATCACGATGGACAGCGCACTGGGAGCCAGTACGGCGGCCGCGATGCCCTGCAGGCCACGGGCCAGGACCAGCGCGTCACCACTCCAGGCGAAGCCGCACAGGAGGGACGAGCCGGCGAAGACCGCCAGACCGGCGATCAGGACGCGCCGCCTGCCCAGCAGGTCGGACACCCGGCCGCCGAGCAGCAGCAGACCGCCGAACATCAGGGCGTAGCCGCTCGGCACCCACTGCACCCCGCCGCTCGAGAAGGTCAGGTCCCGTTCCATCGACGGCACGGCGACCAGCACGATCGAAGCGTCGAGGATGATCATGAAACCGGTCAGGCAGAGCAGGGCGAGCGCCGCCCAGCGCTTCGGATCAGGTGCGTTCTGCATCGGTCCTCCAGTACGGCGCGACGCCCGGGCCGGGCGTCGCTGTCACCGGTGACGTCGGCGCGGTGGGGGGCACCTCGACATCACCGCCGTTGTCGAATCGGCGGCGCCGGTTCCGACGTACCGGGTGAGAGGGGGTCACAGAGACCTCGCTGACCGTCAGGATGGTGACCGTGAAGTACATGCTGCTGATCTACTCCAACCCGGAGAGCTGGGCGGGACTGTCCGCCGAGCAGCGGGAGGATCTGTCCCGCTCCCACCAGGAGCTGACGCGTGAACTCACCGAGCAGGGTCTGCTGGTCAGTGCGGCCGGGCTGGCCGACCCGATCACCAGCCGGACGATCTCGGTGGACGCCGACAACACCCGCAACACCACCGACGGCCCGTACGCCGAGGCCAAGGAGCACCTGGCCGGCTTCTACCTGGTGGAGTGCGAGAACATCGACCAGGCGATCGACTACGCCGCGCGCATGCCGGACGCCAAGTACGTCGCGGTGGAGGTGCGCCCGGTGATGGACGCGTCCGGGCTGGAGATGTGAGCAGGACGGCGCTCGATCGCGCCGCGGCGGAACGAAGCGAGGTGAGCGGGTGAGCGACTTCGAGATGCTGCTGCGGGAGCAGGCGCCGCAGGTGCTCAGTGCGCTGGTCCGGCACTACGGGCACTTCGACCTGGCCGAGGAAGCGGTTCAGGAGGCGTTGCTCGCCGCATCCCAGCAGTGGCCGGGCGAGGGAGTCCCGGACAATCCGCGCGGCTGGCTGATCCGGGTGGGATCGCGCCGGCTGACCGACCTGCTGCGCAGCGAGTCGGCCCGGCGCAAACGCGAGGAGAACGCGGCGACGATGGCGTCGCCGGAGGAGTTCGTCGCGCCCAGTCCGGAGATCGACGACCTGGGCGGGCGGGACGACACGCTGACGCTGCTGTTCCTGTGCTGTCATCCGTCGCTGTCGCCGGCCTCGCAGATCGCGCTCACGCTGCGGGCCGTCGGCGGTCTCACCACCGCGCAGATCGCGGCGGCGTTTTTGGTGCCGGAGGCAACAATGGCGCAGCGGATCAGCCGGGCCAAGCGCAGCATCAAGCAGGCCGGTTCGACATTCGAGATGCCGCCGGAGGCCGAGCGGGACGCGCGGATGGGCGCGGTGCTGCACGTGCTGTACCTGATCTTCAACGAGGGCTACACCGCCTCGTCCGGGGACAACCTGCACAGCGCGGAGCTGACCACCGAGGCGATCCGGCTGGCCCGCGGCGTACGGCGCCTGCTGCCGGACGACGGGGAGGTGGCCGGGCTGCTCGCGCTGATGCTGCTCACCGACGCCCGGCGGCCGGCCCGGACCGCGCCCGACGGTTCACTGATCCCGTTGGCCGAGCAGGACCGGTCGAAGTGGAACCAGGCGGCCATCGCCGAGGGGGAGCAGCTGGTCTCGGACGCGCTGGCCCGGACGCAGCTGGGGCCGTACCAGGTGCAGGCGGCGATCGCGGCCGTGCACGGGACGGCGAAGCGGGCCGAAGACACCGACTGGCGGCAGATCGTCGCGCTCTACCAGGTGCTGGAGCAGATCTCGGACAACCCGATGGTCCGGCTCAACCACGCGGTGGCGGTCGGCATGGCAGTCGGCCCGAAGGAGGGCCTGGCACTGCTCGAGCCGCTGGACTCCGACGGCCGGATGAAGGACCACCACCGGTTGGAGGCGGTCCGGGCTCACCTGCTGGAGATGTCCGGCGACCTGGACGGCGCTCGGGCGAGCTACCTGCTGGCGGCCCGGCGTACGACGTCGATGCCGGAGCGGGACTACCTGCAGAAGCGGGCCGACCAGATCAGCTCCTGAGCTTTCGCAGACGTGAACTGTCCCCGGCCGGCTCTAGGGTCGCCGGGTGACTGACTATCTCGCCGACATCGCCTGGTCCTACGACAACGTCGCGGTCTCGTACGCCGAACTCGTCGCCGACCCCGCCGACGGCGAACCGGCCGCCTTCGACCTGCTGGCGTCGCTGTCGGGCGGCGGCCCAGTTCTCGATGCCGGGTGCGGTCCGGGCCGAACCACCGCTGCCCTGGCCGAGCGCGGCCTGGACGTGATCGGCGTCGACCTGTCCCCCGGCATGATCGAGGTCGCCCGCCGCGACCACCCGTCGCTCGACTTCCGGGTCGGCTCGATGACAGCCCTCGACCTGCCGGACGCCACCGTCGGCGCGATCGTGTCCTGGTGGTCGATCATCCACCTGCCACGCGACGTCGTCCCGACCGCCTGCGCCGAGTTCTACCGAGTCCTCACCCCCGGTGGAGTGCTGATGCTCGGCTTCCACGTGGGCTCGGAGTCGACGCACAAGACCTCCGGGTACGGCGGCCACCCGATGAACCTCCACGTCCACCGCTGGACCGCACCCGCGTTGACCGAACTCGCCGTCGCCGCGGGCTTCACGCCGTACCCGCTCGACTTCGCTGCCGAGGACCGTCTCCTGTTCCGGCGGTAGCTCTACGGTTCGTCGACAACAGCCGCTCAGATGGCCGCGTCGACACCGGCGCCGCACGCGTTCGACCCGACTGCGGACCTGTCCGGCGGCGTACCGCCGGGTCGCGGTGGTCGGTGGGATGTGTCAGGTTTGGAGACGTGGACCTCACCAAGGCGTCGCTGCTGCGCGAGATGCTGACCGGCACGGAGCTGGGCACGCGGACCACGTCGTTCGCCCACTCGCTGCGGCGCTACACCACGCGCCGGGGCGGCCTGCTGCTGTTCGGCCCGCCCGAGGACGAGCCGTGGCACCTGACCGCGCACCTGGACGACGAGCTGCACCGGGCCGGAGTGGAGGACGTCAGGCCGTCCCTGGTCCGCTGGGCCCCGCCGCCGGACGCTCCGCCCCACTTGGCGATCGGCCTGGACCGCCTGCGCGACTCCGGCAAGGGCGAGTCGCTGCTGGTCGTCTCCGAGGACAACCCGGCGGACACCCTGCTGGAACGCATCGAGGACGTCCGCCGCCGCGGTACGACGATCTTCAGCATCGACAACGGCAACCGGGACCTGGCGTCCCTGTCGCACGAGTCGCTGGTCCCGGAGTTGCTCGTCCCCAGCGGCCTCGGCGGCTGGACGACCCACCAGGTCGTGCCCGACCGCGGCGACGAAGTCCTGGGCACCACCGAGGACCAACTGCCTGACGAGACCCTCACCGCGCTGCGCGAGGCAGTCGCCGGCTTCGAGATGACCCAGCACCTGGTCAGCCTCGCCGCCGCCGATCCCGACGCCGGCCAGGCCGGCTGGCGCCGCTCGCTGCGCACGTTCATCGAGCGCCTCGGCGGCGAACCGGCCCAGCCTTAGTCTTCCAGGTAGAGCGCCGCCAGCCGCGGGAACCGGACCGCGAGCTCGCCCTTGTCGTCGAAGTCGAACTCCTCACCGGCCGGCACGTCGGGCGAGTCCGGCGTACCGGCGTCGACCGCGGCCCAGTACGCCTTCTCCGACCCGGCGACCGCGCTGTAGGCCTCCGCCCCGACCGCGAGCACCGCCTCCCCGTCGAACAGGTCGCTGGTGTCGTCCAGGTCCTCGTCGATCACGTCGGCCAGCGAGTCCGGATCGGCCAGCGCGGCCTCCCACGTCTCCCGCCCCTGCGCGATCAACCACCCCCGGAAGTGGTCGAACCCGTCGTCACCCATCCCACCGTTGAGCAGGTACGCCGCACCCCACAGGTCCCACCGGTACGCCTGGCCCATCAACAACTCCAGCCGCACCCCGAACCCGGCGATCTCCTCGGCCGGCAACCCACTCAACTCTTTGACCAACGCATCCGCGACCCCGTCCGGATCCGCGACCGTGTCATCAACCTGCTCCCGGGCCGCATCCACCAGCCCCCAGAACCCATCGCTGTCCACCCCCAAAGCGTGTCATGAAACCCGTTCATCAGAGGAGCCCCTGGGGCAGGGTTCTCCTCACCAGGCTTCGTCCAGGCGCGTGCGCAGGTCGGTGGGGAGGACCAGGCGGGCGCCGGACACGGCCTTCTCGAGTTGGGCCGGGGTGCTGACGCCGACGACAGGGGTGACGGCGGGGGAGCCGCCGGTGAGCCAGGCGAGGACGACCTCGCTGCGGGTGACACCGAGTTCGGTGGCTGCTTGGGTGAGGACCTCCAGGCGGCGGGTGGTGCCGGGGTGGTCGAAGGCCTCCTGGAACGGCCGGTCGGGGCGTTCGTAGCTGCCGGACATCAGCGGGCTGTAGGCGAACAGCTCCTGCTCGGGGTTGCGGTCGGCGTAGTCGAGCATCTCGTCGGTGATCCAGCCGAAGCGGTGGTCGTGGGCCTTGTTGCGGACGAACGGGCGCGGCTGCAAGTACGAGTAGCGCATCTGCAGCGCGGTCGGGCCGGTGACACCCAGGCGCTCGGCGATGCCGCGGGCGCGCTCCACCCGCCAGAGGGCGTAGTTGGACAGGCCGATCCGGCCCACCGTGCCGGCCGCGGCGTGCTTGCCGAAGGCGGCGACGGTCTCCTCCAGCGGGGTCTGCAGGTCGTCGCGGTGCGCCAGGTAGAGGTCGATGTGGTCGACACCCATCCGCCGCAGCGAGGTCTCCAGTGCCTCGTCGATGACCTTCGCGGACAGCCCCTGCGTGTGCTCGGGGAAGCTGCCGGGCCAGAGCGGCTCGCAGCCGACCTTGGTCGTCACCTTCACCCGGTCCCGTACGCCGGGCCGCTGGGCGAACCACCGGCCGAGCAGCTCCTCGCTCTGACCGCCGTGCCCGCTCGGGTCCACCCAGAACGAGTAGCAGTCGGCCGTGTCGATCCACTCACCACCGGCGTCGACGTACTGGTCCAGCAGAGCGAACGACGTCCGCTCGTCGATCGTCGTTCCGAACAGCATCGCGCCGAGAGACATCTTCAGATCAGTCATGTCCTCGACGATCTGATCTGGAGTGCACTCCAGGTCAAGATCGGCACTCGATATTCGAGACAAATGGTTTCGCATGATGGACGCCTCTGTCAGACTCCACGCTGTGAACGACTTCCTGGCCTCGGACGAAGTGATCGACGCGACCCACCCGGACATCACCGCCACCGCCGCCCGTCTGCGCCGCGACCACCCCGGTACGACGGACTTCGCGCGCGCTGCCTTCGAGTTCACCCGCGACGAGGTGAAGCACTCGATGGACATCGGCGATCCGCGCCCGACCGTCGCGGCGTCCCAGGTGCTCGGCCACGGCGCCGGGTTGTGCCACGGCAAGGCCCATCTGCTGACCGCTCTCCTGCGGGCCGAGGGCGTACCGGCCGGCATCTGCTACCAGCGCCTGGCCGACGGCAAGGGCGGCTTCTTTCTGCACGGCATGACCGCCGTACAGCTCGACGGGGCCTGGTACCGGCAGGACCCGCGCGGCGACAAGCCCGGCGTGACCACCGAGTTCTCCCTGACCGAGGAGCGCCTCGCCTACCAGCCCGACCGGCTCAGGGTGAGGCCGACCTCCCTGGCGTCTTCGTGACCGCGGACCCCGGAGTGGTCGCGGCACTCCGCTCGACCGACGACGTCATCGAGCTCGTCGCGACCGGCGGTCTGCCCGGCGACCTCTGCTGACGGTCAGCGCGAGGTGTCGCCGCCGGAGTTCGCATCCGGCCGGCGGCCCTTGCCGCGCGTCGACGTCCGGACGACGAGTTCCGGCGTGAAGGTGACTCGCTGGTGCTCGTGGTCGGGATTGGACGACTCGTCGAGCAGCAGCTCGGCGGCGGTCTTGCCCAGCAGCTGGCGCGGCTGCCTCACCGACGTCAGCGGTACGGCGGCGGCCGCGGCGAACTCGATGTCGTCGTACCCGACGATCGCCAGGTCCTCCGGCACGCGCAGGCCGAGGCTCACGCACTGCTGCAGGAGGCCCAGCGCCAGCAGGTCGTTCGCGCAGAACGCGGCGGTCGGCCGACGGTCCGCGGGCAGCCCGGCCAGTCGCTGACCGGCTCCGCGTCCCTCGGCCACGGTCAGCGCGGCAGTGGTGAGCTCGATCAGGTTCTCCGCGGGCAGCCCCGCTTCCGCCAGCGCGTTCCGGGCGCCTTCGCGGCGATCGGTGACCTGGCCGATCGTGTTCGGGCCGCCGACGAAGGCGATCCGTTCGTGGCCGAGCTCGATCAGGTGCGTCAGCGCGACCTCGCCACCCAGGACGTCGTCCACCGCGACCGAGCAGTGCAGGCCTTCGTCGAGCGCCCGGTCGACGACGACCACCGGCGTACCGCGCAGCGGCAGGGTCGTGATCCGGGGTGAGTGCGAGTCGATCGGCGTGATCAGCACGCCCTGGACGCGTTGCTGCTCGAGCAGGTCGAGGTAGTCCGCCTCGCGGGCCGCGTCCTCGTTGCTGTTGCAGAGGAAGACCGACAGCCCGGCCTCGCGCGCCGCCTCCTCCACGCCCTTGGCGACGTCGGTGAAGAACGGGTTGCCGGCGTCGAGCATCAGGTACGCCAGGATCCGGCTGCTGCCGGCCCGGAGCTGCCGGGCCGACTCGTTGCGGACGAAGCCGAGCGACTCCATCGCTGCCTCGACCTTGGCTCTCGTGGCCGGGCTGACCATCTCCGGCCGGTTCAGCACGTTCGACACTGTCCCGAGCGAGACTCCGGCCGCGGCGGCCACGTCCTTGACCCCTGCCGCACCTCGTCCACGGCCGCGCCCAGCAACCCGAGCGCCGGGGGCCGCCTCACCCGGTACGGCGGTCCGCGACGCGGCGGCCGGTACGCGTTTCACCGGGACGCGCGGAGTCCGCCCGGTACGCGGTGCCGGCGCTCCGCCTCGCGAAGGCGACGTGCCTGTGCGTGGCGCGGTCGCTCCACCGCGCGGTGCTGCGCTGGTCCGTGGTGCGGCTGCCGTGCCTCGCGCCGAAGCTGCTCCGGCCCGTCCAGCGGCGGAGTTGCCGCGCGTCGTACCGGCTCCGGCCCGTGGTGCTCCGGCGGGCGAAGCCTTCCGCGGCGTACCTGCTCCGGCGCGCGAAGACGCACCGCCCGACCCGCCGCCGCTGCGCTCAGGCGCAGGGTCCGGCGCACCGGCGCGTCCTGCTGCGCTGGATGATGCCACGGCAGCCTCCCCGCTTGAAACGTGATAGCCCACGAAGCGTACCTGGCTCACCTGTGGATGTCCGCAGGCCTCGGCTGTGGTTGTCCACAGACTTCCCGTCAGCCTCTTGACGCCCGCCCTCGACTTCGGGCAACCTTCTTGAAACCTTTCAGCAACACTCGGCCGCGACCCCCGGAGGTGGAGATGGCGACGGACACCCCGGTGCTACGGATGCGTGACGTTTCCAAGTCGTTCGGCGCGGTCGCCGCCGTCCAGAACGTGTCCTTCGACCTGTACAGCGGTGAGGCGCACGCGCTGGTCGGGGAGAACGGCGCCGGCAAGTCCACCCTGGTGAAGATGCTGGCCGGCGTGCACCGGCCGGACTCCGGCGGCATCGAGCTGGACGGCGAACCGATCGAGCTGACCACGCCGGCCGACGCGAAGGCCGCCGGGATCGCGGTGATCTACCAGGAGCCGACGCTGTTCCCCGATCTGTCCGTCGCGGAGAACATCGCGATGGGCCGGCAGCCACTGGGTCGTTTCAAAACCATCGACCGGGCCGCGATGCACGCGCAGGCCGAGCAGCTGTTCACCCGGCTCGGCGTCTCGATCGCGCCGAACCGGCCGGCCCGCGGCCTGTCGATCGCCGACCAGCAGTTGGTGGAGATCGCCAAGGCGCTGTCGGCCGACGCCCGGGTCGTGGTGATGGACGAGCCGACCGCCGCGCTGACCGGCGTCGAGGTCGAGCGGCTGTTCGCGGTCGCCCGGTCGTTGCGCGACGACGGCGCGGCGCTGGTGTTCATCTCGCACCGGTTCGAGGAGATCACCGCGTTGTGCGAGAAGGTCACGATCCTGCGCGACGGCAAGCACGTCTCCACCGATCCGCTGGCCGCACTGAGTGTCGACGAGATGGTCCGGCGGATGGTCGGGCGCGATCTCGACGCACTGTTCCCCAAACAGGACGTCACGCCGGGCGCGGTGGTGCTCTCGGTCCGCGGGTTGCGCCGCGACCCGGTGTTCGCCGACATCGACTTCGAGGTCCGGGCCGGTGAGATCGTCGCGCTGGCCGGTCTGGTCGGGTCGGGCCGGTCCGAGGTGGTGCAGTCGATCTTCGGGGTCGACCCCCGCGACGGCGGCACGGTCGAGGTCGGCGGGCGCAAGCTCAAGCCCGGCTCGCCGCGGGCCGCGATGGCCGCCGGCGTCGCGCTGGTCCCGGAGGACCGCCGCCAGCAGGGCCTGCTGATGGAGCTGTCGATCGAGCGCAACGTGACGCTGCCCCGGTCCAGAGCTCTGTCCCAGTTGGGATTCCTGACCGGCAGCAGCGAGCGCCGGTCGGCCAAGGAGTGGACCACCCGCCTGAAGACGAAGTACGGCCGGCTCAGCGACGAGGTCGGCACGCTGTCCGGCGGCAACCAGCAGAAGGTCGTGCTGGCCAAATGGTTGTCCATGGCCCCTAAGTTGCTGATCGTCGACGAACCAACCCGTGGCATCGACGTCGGCACCAAGGCCGAGGTGCACCGGTTGATGTCCAATCTCGCCGCGGAGGGAGTCGCCGTCCTGATGGTCTCGTCGGAGCTGCCCGAGGTGCTCGGGATGGCCGATCGCGTGCTGGTGATGCGCGAGGGCCGCCTGGTCGCCACGCTCGACCGCGGCGAAGCCACCGAGCAGTCCGTGATGTTCGCCGCGACCGGTCAGGAGGTGACCGTATGACGGCAGTCGGTCTGCCGGGGGTGACCGCGCGCCGGTCGTCGCTGGATCTCGTACTGCGGGCCCGGGAGTTGGGCATCGTGCTCGCCCTGGCTCTGCTGGTCGCGGTGACAGCGATCTCCAACCCGCGGTTCCTGTCCGCCCAGAGCATCCGCGACATCTTGCTCGGCACCGCGATCCTGGCCGTTCTGGCGGTCGGCCAGGCCGTGGTGGTGATCACCCGCAACATCGATCTCTCGGTGGGCTCGGTGCTCGGCCTGAGCGCCTTCACCGTCGGCACGCTGCTGCGCGACAACCCGGGCCTTCCGGTCGTGGTCGCCCTGCTCGTGGGCGCGGGGGTCGGAGGAGTCTGCGGCGCGCTCAACGGAGTCCTGGTCCGCTACGGCAACGTCCCGGCCCTCGTCGTCACGCTCGGCACGCTGTACGTCGTCCGCGGCGTCACGTACTTCTGGGCCGGCGGCCAGCAGATCAACGCCGACGAACTGCCCGCCGGGTTCCTCGACTTCGGTAACGCGACCCTGCTGTCGGTGCCGTACCTGGTGCTGATCGCGCTCCTGGTGCTGATGGTCACCGGTCTCGTCCTGCGGAACTACCGGGCCGGCCGCGAGCTCTACGCGATGGGCTCCAGCCCGCAGGCGGCCAAGCTCGCGGGCATCGCGGTCGGACGTCGTACGGTCGTGGCGTTCCTGGTCAGCGGGGCGCTGGCCGGGCTGGCGGGCGTGCTGTTCGCGGCGCGCTTCGGCACGATCGACGCGGCAGCGGGCACGGGATACGAGCTGAACGTGGTCGCCGCGGTGGTCGTCGGCGGCGTCGCCGTCTTCGGCGGCAGCGGTTCGGTCTGGGGCGCGGCGCTCGGGGCGTTGCTGCTGACGACCATCGGCAGCGCGCTGGCGGTGCTCGAGATCAACCAGTTCTGGCAGCAGGCGATCGTCGGCGGTCTGATCCTGCTGGCGATCGGTGCCGACCGGCTGGTCGCGGCGCGAGTCGCCGCGTCGTTGAAGAAGCGAGGCTCCCATGTCAGCTGAGACCGCGTCGGTGACCGAGCGCCCGGGCCCGCTGGCCGGCCGGTTCGCCAACTGGAACGTGGCGATCATCGCCCTCACCGTGCTGGTGCTGATCATCGCCTCGGCGAGTGTGCCCAACTTCGGCACCTCGCAGAACTTCGGCTTCCTGGTTCTCGACCTGCTGCCGATCGCGCTCGTCGCGCTGCCGATGACGCTGGTGATCGTGACCGGCGAGATCGACCTGTCGGTGGCCAGCACGCTCGGTCTGTCCAGCGCCGTGATGGGCTACCTGTGGAACGCGAACCAGCCGATCGAGACGATCATCCCGCTCTGCCTGCTGCTGGGCGCGGTGCTCGGCGCGGTGAACGGCTTCTTCGTCACGGTGCTCGGTCTGCCGTCGCTGGCGGTGACGATCGGGACACTGGCGCTCTACCGCGGCCTGGCCTTCGTCGTGCTCGGCGACGGAGCGGTCGCCGACTTCCCCGCGCTCTACACCGACTGGGTGACCGGCACCATCGGCGGCACCGCGATCCCGAACGTGCTGATCATCGTGGTCGCGCTGGCCGTGGTGTTCGGTGTGGTCCTGCACGCGACACCGATCGGGCGCGCGGTCTTCGCGGTCGGCGCGAGCGAGCAGGCGGCCCGCTTCGCCGGTGTCCGGCCCGGCCGGCTGAAGTTCTGGCTGTACGTCGTGAGCGGCCTGGTCGCGGGCCTGGCCGGAGTGCTCTGGACCCTGCGCTACTCCAGCGCCCGGGCCGACAACGGCGCCGGCCTGGAGCTCGCAGTGGTCGCCGCGGTTCTGCTCGGCGGGGTCTCGATCTTCGGCGGCAAGGGCGCGCTGCCCGGCGTGATCGCCGGCGTGGTCCTGCTCGCCTCTCTGCAAAACGCGCTCCGTCTGTCCGACGTGTCCAACGAGGCGCTGAACGTCGTCACCGGCGTCCTGCTGATCGCCTCCGTGCTCGCCCCGAACCTCGCGAACGCAGTTCGCGCCGCGGTGTCCCGCCGCCGGCACCGCACCGAGTCCCTGCACCGGTCATCGTCCAGAAAGGACCTCTCATGACCTTCCGCCTGTCCCGCCGTACGGCGGTCCCGCTCTCGGCGGTGGCCGTCCTGTCCCTCGCGCTGACCGCCTGCGGTGGTGGCACCACCAAGGAGAGCACCGCGGGGGACGCGACCGCGGCGCCGAGCACGTCGAGCTCGGCCGCCGCCGACCCGAACGCGCCGCTGAAGGAAGGCTTGAAGATCGCCTACCTGCCCAAGCAGCTGAACAACCCCTACACCGACGTCGAGGTCGGCGGCGGCAAGGTCGCGGTCGGCGAGATCAAGGGCGAGTACAAGCTGGTCGGCCCGAACGACGCGAGCGCCTCGTCGCAGGTCAGCTACATCAACACGCTGATCCAGCAGCAGCAGGACGTGATCGTGGTCGCCGCCAACGACCCGAACGCGGTCTGCCCCTCGCTGAACCAGGCGCGCAAGGCCGGCATCAAGGTGGTCACCTTCGACTCCGACGCGGCCAAGACCTGCCGGGACGCGTTCATCAACCAGGCCACCACACAGGGCATCGGCCAGAGCCTGGTGAAGATGGCCAGCGAGCTGGCCGGCGGTTCCGGTGAGATCGCCGTCCTGTCCGCGACGCCGAACGCCACCAACCAGAATTCCTGGATCGAGGTGATGAAGACCGAGCTGGCCAAGCCGGAGAACGCGAAGCTGAAGCTGGTCAAGATCGCCTACGGCAACGACGACGACCAGAAGTCGTTCACCGAGGCCCAGGGTCTGCTGCAGACCTACCCGAACCTCAAGGTGATCGTGTCCCCGACCACGGTCGGCATCGCCGCCGCGTCGCGCTACGTCAGCTCGTCCAGCTACAAGGGCAAGGTGGCCATCACCGGTCTCGGCCTGCCGAACCAGATGCGCCAGTTCGTCAAGGACGGCACGGTGAAGAAGTTCGCCCTCTGGAACCCGGCCGACATCGGCTACCTGGCCGCGTACGCCGGTGGCGCGCTGGCGTCCGGCCAGATCACCGGCGCCCAGGGCGAGAAGTTCAAGGCCGGCAAGCTCGGGGAGTACACCGTCGGCGCGGACGGCGAGATCGTGCTCGGCCCGCCGACCGAGTTCACCGCGGCCAACATCGACCAGTTCGACTTCTGAGCTGGAGCACCCGTGAACCGCTACTGCTTCTGCCTCCAGGTCAAGCCGGACCGGCTGGACGAGTACGTCGAGCGGCACCGTGACGTGTGGCCCGACATGCAGGCCGCGCTGCGCGACTCCGGCTGGCACAACTACTCACTCTTCCTCCGCGACGACGGCCTGCTGGTCGGGTACGTCGAGGCCGAGGACCTGGCCGCGGCCCAGCAGGCGATGGCGGCGACCGAGGTGAACACCCGCTGGCAGGCCGAGATGACGGAGTTCTTCACCGGCATCGACGGTCGGCCGCCGGACGAGTCGTTCCTGCTGCTCCGCGAGATCTTCCACCTCACACCCGCGAAGGATTGACCTATGACGACCGAAGCCGTGAAATCCGCCCTGCGCCGGCAGGAGATCGAGCTGCCCTCCTGGGCGTTCGGCAACTCCGGCACCCGGTTCAAGGTGTTCAGCCAGCCGGGTGTGCCGCGGTCGCCGGAGGAGAAGATCGCCGATGCGGCGGTCGTGCACAAGTACACCGGGATCGCGCCGAGCGTCGCCCTGCACATCCCCTGGGACAAGGTCGACGACTACGCCGCGCTCGCGGCGTACGCCAAGGAGCAGGGGGTGCGGCTCGGCGCGATCAACAGCAACGTGTTCCAGGACGACGACTACAAGCTGGGCAGCGTGACCAACCCCGACCCGCGGGTCCGGCGCAAGGCCACCGACCACCTGCTCGAGTGTGTCGACATCATGGACGCGACCGGCTCCCGGGACCTGAAGCTGTGGTTCTCCGACGGCACGAACTATCCCGGCCAGGACGACATCCAGGACCGGCAGGACCGGCTGGCGACCGCGCTGAAGGAGGTCTACGACCGGCTCGGCGCCGACCAGCGCATGCTGCTGGAGTACAAGCTGTTCGAGCCGGCCTTCTACACCACCGACGTGCCGGACTGGGGCACGTCGTACGCGCACTGCCTGGAACTGGGGCCGAAGGCAACGGTTTGCATCGACACCGGGCACCACGCGCCGGGCACCAACATCGAGTTCATCGTCGCGTTCCTGCTCCGGGTCGGCAAGCTCGGCGCCTTCGACTTCAACAGCCGCTTCTACGCCGACGACGACCTGATGGTGGGCGCGGCCGACCCGTTCCAGCTGTTCCGGATCATGAACGAGATCGTCCGCGGCGACGCGCTCGACCCGGACCGCGGGATCGCCTTCATGCTCGACCAGTGCCACAACATCGAGGCGAAGATCCCGGCCATCATCCGCTCGGTGATGAACGTCCAGGAGGCCACCGCGAAGGCGCTGCTGGTCGACCGCGACGCGCTGCGCAAGGCCCAGCAGGACGGTGACGTGCTCGGCGCCAACGCCGCCCTGATGGACGCCTACAACACCGACGTCCGCCCGCTGCTGGCGGAGCTGCGGACCGAGCAGGGGCTCGATCCCGACCCGGTCGCGGCGTACCAGCGCAGCGGGTACTTCGAGCAGATCAGCAAGGACCGAGCCGACGGCCGGCAGGCCGGATGGGGAGCCTGAACCGTGACCGACACCCCGGACGTCAGCGCCGAACTCGTAGCCCGCAGCAACAGATTGGGCGCTGACCCGCGCAACACCAATTACGCCGGCGGCAACACGTCCGCCAAGGGCACCGCGATCGACCCGGTCACCCAGCAGCCGGTGGACCTGGTCTGGGTGAAGGGCTCCGGCGGCGACCTGGGCACGCTGACCGCCGCCGGACTCGCCGTCCTCCGGCAGGACCGGCTGAACGCACTGGTCGAGGTCTATCCCGGCGTCGACCGCGAGGACGAGATGGTCGCCGCCTTCGACTACTGCCTGCACGGCAAGGGCGGTGCGGCGCCGTCGATCGACACCGCGATGCACGGGCTGGTCGAGGCCCCGCACGTCGACCACCTGCACCCCGACTCGGGGATCGCGCTGGCGACCGCGGCCGACGGCGAGAAGCTGACCGCCGAGTGCTTCGGCGACCGGGTGGTCTGGGTGCCTTGGCGGCGGCCCGGGTTCCAGCTCGGGCTGGACATCGCGGCGACGAAGCGGGACAACCCGCAGGCGATCGGCGTGATTCTCGGCGGACACGGCATCACGGCTTGGGGTGACACCTCGGCCGAGTGCGAGGCGAACTCGCTGGAGATCATCCGTACGGCCGAGCGATTCCTGGCCGAGCGCGGCAAGGCTGAGCCGTTCGGCGCCGTCGTACCGGGGTTCGAGGCGCTGCCGGCCGAGCAGCGGCGGCAGCGGGCCGCGGCGCTCGCGCCGGTGATCCGCGGCCTGGCGTCGACCGACAACCCGCAGGTCGGCCACTTCAACGACGCGGACGTCGTCCTGGAGTTCACCGCTCGCGCGAAGTTGGGTGAGTTGGCGGCGCTCGGGACGTCCTGCCCGGACCACTTCCTCCGCACGAAGGTGCGGCCGCTGGTGCTCGACCTCCCGCCGAGCGCGCCGCTGGAAGAGGCGGTAATCCGGCTGAGGGAGCTGCACCTGCAGTACCGCGAGGACTACGCGGCCTACTACGACCGGCACAAGGAGCCCGACAGTCCGCCGATGCGCGGTGCGGATCCGGCGATCGTGCTGGTGCCCGGCGTCGGCATGTTCAGCTTCGGCAAGGACAAGCAGACCGCGCGGGTCGCGGGCGAGTTCTACGTCAACGCGATCAACGTGATGCGCGGTGCCGAAGCGGTCTCGACGTACGCGCCGATCGACGAGCGGGAGAAGTTCCGGATCGAGTACTGGGCGCTGGAGGAGGCGAAGCTGCAGCGGATGCCGAAGCCGAAGCCGCTGGCGACCCGGGTCGCGTTTGTCACCGGCGGTGGATCCGGCATCGGCAAGGCGATCGCGCAGCGGCTCGCGGCCGAGGGCGCGTGCGTGGTCGTCGCCGACCTCGACACCGCGGCGGCCGAGGCAGTGGCCAAGGAGATCGGTACGACGGATCGGGCGATCGCGGTCGGGGCCGACGTGTCGAGCGAGGCCGCGGTGGCCGCGGCGTTCGAGCAGGCGGTGCTGGCCTTCGGTGGCGTCGACCTGATCGTCAACAACGCGGGGCTGTCCATCTCGAAGCCGCTGCTGGAGACCACCGAGAAGGACTGGGACCTGCAGCACGACGTGATGGCCAAGGGCTCGTTCCTGGTCTCCCGGGTCGGGGCGAAGGTGCTGATCGACCAGGGCATCGGCGGCGACATCGTCTACATCTCCAGCAAGAACGCGGTGTTCGCCGGGCCGAACAACGTGGCCTACGGCGCGGCGAAGGCGGACCAGGCCCACCAGGTCCGGCTGCTCGCGGCCGAGCTCGGCGAGCACGGGATCCGGGTCAACGGCGTCAACCCCGACGGCGTGGTTCGCGGCTCGGGCATCTTCGCGAAGGGCTGGGGTGCGCAGCGCGCCGCGGTGTACGGCGTACCGGAGTCGGAGCTGGGGGCGTTCTACGCGCAGCGGACGCTGCTGAAGCGTGAAGTGCTGCCCGAGCACGTCGCGGCGGCGGTGTTCGCGCTGACGGCCGGCGAACTCTCGCACACCACCGGACTGCACGTGCCGGTGGACGCCGGCGTGGCCGCCGCGTTCCTGCGCTGAGACGACTGCTGATGACCGAGGAGGTTCACGATGTGGAGCACTGATCCCGCGCGGTCCGTCGACGGCGGCGGCTTGCTGCCGCGGACCGAGCCGCGCAAGACGCGGATCGGGCTGGTCGCGGGTGGACTCGGTGCGTACTGGCCGCAGTTCCCGGAGCTGCTGCCGCAGTTGCAGGCGTCGGCGCGGCGGGTGGCCGAGCGGTTCGGGGAGTTCGACTGCGAGGTCGTGGACGTCGGGTTCATCTCCGACGCGCAGGAAGGAGCCGCGGCGGCCGAGAAGTTGCGGCTCGCGGACTGCGACCTGATCGTCGGGTTCCTGACCACCTACATGACCGCGTCGATGCTGGTGCCGGTCGCCCAGCGCAGTGGCGCACCGGTGCTGTTGCTCAACCTGCAGCCCACCGAGGCGATGGATCACGCGACCTTCGACACGGGCGCCTGGCTCGCCTATTGCGGAGCCTGCCCGTTGCCGGAGATGGCGAACGCGTTCGAGCGGTGCGGTATCGACTTCCGCTCGGTGTCCGGTTACCTCGAGGACGACCGCGCCTGGGCCAGGATCCACCGCTGGTTGAAGGCGGCCGGCGTCCGCGCCGCCTTCCGGCACGGACGGCACGGCCTGCTCGGGCATCTCTACCCCGGCATGATGGACGTCGTCACCGATCCGACGCTGGTCTCCGCGCAGCTCGGCGGGCACGTCGAGATCCTGGAGATCGACGATCTCCGGGTCCGGGTCGAGAAGGTGACCGCGGCCGAGACCGAGGCCCGGATGAAGGTCGCCCAAGACGTCTTCACCCTGGACGACTCGGTGGTCGAGGACGACTTCCGCTGGGGTGCGACGGTGTCGGTCGCGCTCGACCGGCTGGTCGAGGACTTCCAGCTCGACACCCTCGCGTACTACCACCGCGGCCTCGACGGCGAGACGCACGAACGCGTCGCGGCCGGCATGATCCTCGGCGCATCATTGCTCACGGCAAGAGGTGTGCCGGCGGCCGGGGAGTACGAGCTGCGCACTTCGCTGGCGATGCTGTTGATGGACAAGCTCGGTGCGGGTGGTTCGTTCACCGAGCTGCAGGCGCTGAACTTCCACGACAACGTGGTGGAGATGGGGCACGACGGGCCGGCGCATCTCGCGATCAGTTCCACCAAACCCTTGCTGCGTGGACTCGGGGTCTACCACGGCAAACGCGGCTGGGGCGTGTCGGTCGAGTTCGACGTGGCTCACGGTCCGGTCACCGCGGTAGGGCTGGGGCAGTTGCGCGACGGCTCGTTCAAACTGATCGCCTCCGAAGGCACGGTCGTGCCTGGCCCGCTGCTGCAGATCGGCAACACGACCAGCCGCGTCGACTTCGGCTGCGATCCCGGCGAGTGGACCGACGCCTGGTCCGCCTCGGGCGTCGCCCACCACTGGGCTCTCGGCACCGGCCACCGGGTCGCCGACCTGAAGGCCGTCGCGAGCCTGCTCCATCTGCCCCTGGAGGTCGTCAACCCCGCCTGAGCTCAGCACCGCACCGATACAGCCCGTCCCATCAGTCCGAGAAGGAGCTTCGTCCCATGAGTCTTCGGTTGGCCGCGGTGGACCTCGGTGCGTCCAGCGGGCGGGTGATGGTGGCCGACGTCGCCGCGGGGCACCTCGAGCTGACCGAGGTGCACCGATTCTGGAACGGTGCGGTCCAGGTCCAGGGCACTTTGCACTGGGACATCCTGCACCTGTACCGCGAGACGCTCGCTGGGCTGCGCAAGGCCGCGCTCGGTGGACCGCTCGACGGCATCGGCATCGACTCCTGGGCGGTCGACTACGGCCTGCTCGACCACGACGGCCGCCTGATCGGCAACCCCGTGCACTACCGCGACTCGAGGACCGAGGGCGTGATGGACGAGGTCCTGCGCAAGGTCCCCGCCGAGGACCTGTACGCCGTGACCGGCCTGCAGCAGCTTCCGTTCAACACGATCTACCAGCTCGCCGCGGAGCGATCCCTCGACCGCGCCGAGCGCCTGCTGCTCATCCCGGACCTGCTCGCTTACTGGCTGACCGGCGTCGTAGGTGCGGAGGCGACCAACGCGTCCACCACCCAGCTGTACGACGTCCGCACGCGATCGTGGAGCGAAGACCTGGCGCGTCGCGTCGGCATCCCCGTCGAGCTCCTGCCCGAGCTGCGGGAGCCAGGGCAGATGATCGGGCCGCTTCTGCCGGAGGTCGCGGAGGAGCTTGGACTTGCTTCGCTGCCGAACGACGAGGCCGGTCTCGCTGCGCCGTCCGGCGATGAGACCGGTCTCGCTGCGCCGTCCGACGACGAGACCGGTCTCGCCGCACCGCTCGGTGACGAGATCGGGGGCGCTTCGCTGCCCGCAGGGGAAGAGGGCATGCCGGGGGAAGCGCGGCGGGTTCCGGTGATCGCGGTGGGGTCGCACGACACGGCGTCCTCGGTGGTCGCTGTCCCGGCGGAGGACGGGGCGAACTTCGCGTACATCTCGTCCGGGACCTGGTCGTTGGCCGGGTTGGAGCTGCCTGCACCGGTCCTGACCGACGAGGCACGCCGGGCGAACTTCACCAACGAGGGCGGGGTCGACGGGCGGGCCCGGTTCCTCAAGAACGTGATGGGGTTGTGGATCCTGCAGGAGTGCCTGCGGGTGTGGGGGAGCGACGATCTGCTGCAGTTGCTGAAGGCGGCTGCCGACGTGCCCGCGTTCGGCGTACTGATCGATCCGGACGATCCAGTGTTCCTTGCTCCAGGCAACATGCCGGCGCGGATCGACGAGTTCTGCGCGCGGACCGGTCAGGACAAGCCGGCGACCCGCGCGGCGACCGTCCGCTGCGTGCTGGAAAGCCTCGCTCTGGCCTACCGCAGGACGCTGCGCAGTGCGCGGGAGATCGCCGACCGCGAGATCGACGTCGTACACGTGATCGGCGGAGGCTCGCAGAACGAGCTGCTCTGCCAGCTGACCGCGGACGCCTGCGGAGTTCCGGTGCTCGCCGGGCCCGTCGAGGCGTCCGCACTGGGCAACGTGCTGGTCCAGGCACGCGCCCTGGGGGAACCGCTGCCGGACCTGAGCGCGATGCGTGCGCTGGTCCGTGCGACCCATCGTCTGCGGCGGTACGCGCCGCAGGGTAGACCGGCCGACTGGGACGCCGCCGAGTCCCGGGTGTTCGGAACCAGGTGATCAGATGACCGCCCTGCACAACGAAACCCTCGACCGCCACGAGCTGAGGAGCCACGACCTCCTTCCGCCTCGCGACATCCCACCTCACCCGGCACCGCACGCGGCACCTCACCCGGCACCTCATCCGGCAACGCATGCGCCGCCGCACGCGGCCCCCCGCGCGGCGACGTCGTGCGGACGGCACTGTGACACCGCGCCGGTGGTCCTGCCGCGGGGCATGAGTGCCGAGGACCTGCACCTGTTCCGCCTGATCGCCACCGGCTTGCCGATCGAGGCGGTGGCCCGCCGCCTCGACCTGTCCGAACGCACAGTCCGCCGCCGAACCCGCGCCGCCTGCGACCGCCTCGGCGTCGGCACCGCCATCGAAGCCGTCGTCTGGGCCGCCCACCGCGGCCTGCTCTGATCCAGCCCTCCACGTTCGCCGCCGGCCCAGTCAGAACGCGCGGCACTGACTCGGCCCGACGCCCTCGACCGTCACAGCCGCCATTCGTCGACGGACCGCCGGGCGGGTGCTCGCCTCTCCGCGCCCGCCCTACCAGTCCATCGCGCCTCCTACCGGTCCATCGCCCGCCGTACCGGTCCAACGCCCGCCCTGCCGTTCCACGCCCGCCCTACCGGTCCAACGCCCGCCCTGCCCGTCCCACGTCCCAATAACCGTCCCCGACCGCCGCGCTATCCGTCCGACGCTCGCGCTACGCCATCCCGACGCCCGCCCGACCCCCTCCAATCTCCCACTAACCGTCCGATCGCCGCGCTACCCGTCGGACGCCAGCGCTACCCCATCCGACGCCCGCCCGACCCGTCCAACGTCCCACCAACCAACCATCTGACCGCCGCGCCAGCCGTCGAATGCCCCTACCCGTCGGACGCCCGCGGCGGGTGCTCGCCTCTCCGCGCTCGCCCGACCCGTTCAACGCCCGCTCGACCTGTCCAACGCTCGACCCGTCCAACGTCCCGCTAACCATCCGACCGCCGCGCTACTCGTCGGACGCAGGCTCGCTCCCCGTCCGACACCGGCACTACCCGTCCGACGCCCGCCTCTCCGTTCGACTCGCACTTGTCCGCTCGGCCTCCCAAGTTCCTACGACACGTTCCACCTCCCCTGTAGATCGCCCCGTCTCTGTGAGGAGTCCGCCCCATGTCGTTCCGTTCCCGCCTCGGTTGCCTGCTGGTGGCCGTTGCCCTGCTCACCCCACTCGCCCCCGCGACCGGTTCCCCGCCCGACCTGAACGGTGGCGCCGTCCAAGTCCTGAACCTGAAGACCAACAACCTCACCAACCCCCTCGTCATCCCCGGTACGCCGCCGCGCCTCAGTTGGCAGCTCGACGGTCAGCGCCGCGGCATCACCCAGACCCGGTACGAGATCCACGTCGCGACCACCGCAGCCAGGACCTCCCGCCCGGACGTCTGGGACAGCGGCGTCGTCCGGTCCGGCCAGTCCGTCGAGGTCCCGTACGGCGGTCCCGCGCTGACCGCGTACACGGCGTACCACTGGACCGTCCGCGTCTGGGACGACCTGGGCCGGGCCTCCGCCTGGTCCCCGATTGCCACCTTCGAGACCGGCCCGCTGAGCCCCGCGGACTGGCAGGGCGACTGGATCGGTGCCGACAACCAGCCGGGCGCCGAGTGGACCGACACGACGATCGACGCGGACGTGTCCCTCGTGAAGGACGCGCTCGGCGTGTTCTTCCGCGGCCGAGGCGGCGTCGGCTACATGTGGCAACTCAACCAGCTCACCGGCGAACCCCTGCTCCGCCCGCACGTTCGCCAACCCGGCGGCGGTTACATCCTGCTCGGCGAGATCCCGCTTCCCGCGGGCACCGACCTGACGCAGCGGCACCACCTGCGCATCACGACCGCCGGCCAGACGATCACCACCTGGCTCGACGACGTCCAGATCGACACGCGTCAACGCGCGGACCACAATGCTCCGGGTGTCGTCGGCTTCCGCACCAACGGTGAGGAGAGCGGCATCGTCCACAGCCTCACCGTGACCGGCGCGGACGGCCAGGTGCTCGTCGACACGGCGTTCCCGGTCGGCGACCAGACCTTCCTGGACGGCACGGTCCTCCCACAAGGCGGCCTGCAGGTCAAGGGCAACACCGACCTGTGGCTTCCCGGCAAGCCGCTCCCGGTGTTCCGCAAGCAAATCTCGTTGCTTCAGGCAAAGAAGATCCGGACCGCGCGGATCCACGCGGCAGCGCAAGGGATCTACGAGCTCAGCCTGAACGGCCGCAAGGTCGGCGACCACGAGCTGGCCCCGGGCTGGACGGACTACAACCGCCGGATCCAGTCCCAGAGCTACGACGTCACCACGCTGCTGAAGTCCGGCGCGAACACCTTCGGTGCCGAGCTCGCCCCCGGGTGGTACGCGGGCAACCTGGCGATGTTCGGCGCGAACAAGTACGGCACCGACACCGCGTTCGTCGCCCAGCTCCGGGTCACCTACACCGACGGATCCAGCGACGTCTTCGCGACCGACTCCAGCTGGCAGACCGCGCCCGGCGCCGTACGGGTCGCGGATCTGCTCAACGGGGAGAGCTACGACGCGCGACGTACGGCGTCGGAGTGGACGCCGGTCCAGGTCCGGCCGAGTGCGACGAGCAAGCTGGTCCCGCAGACGGATCCGCCGGTGCGAGTGACCGAGGAGCTCGAGGCGCGAGCGATCCCGTCGCCAACGGCCGGGGTGTATCTGTACGACCTCGGGCAGAACATGGTCGGTGTCTCGCGCCTGACGTTGCGCGGAAGTCGTGGCCAGACCGTCAAGATCCGGTACGGGGAGGTGTTGAACCCCGACGGCACGCTCTACACCGACAACCTCCGGTCGGCAAAGGCAACGGACCACTACACGTTCGCGACGGATCAGCCCGAGACGTACCAGCCACGCTTCACCTTCCACGGCTTCCGGTACATCGAGGTGAGCGGACTGGTGACAGCGCCACCGGCCAGCGCGATCCGCGGCGTCGTCCTGGGCACCGACGCCGAGCAGACCAATCAGTTCCGGACCAACTCGGCGCTGGTGAACCAGCTGCACTGCAACATCGTCTGGGGTCAGCGCGGCAACTTCCTCTCCATCCCCACCGACACCCCCGCGCGCGACGAGCGAATGGGTTGGACCGGCGACATCAACGTGTTCGCCCGGACGGCCGTCTACAACCTCGACTCGCAGGCGTTCCTGACGAAGTGGCTGCAGGATCTGCGGGACACCCAGCGCGCCGATGGTGCCTACGCGAGCGTCGCCCCCACCGTGCCGAACTCGTTCGACGGTGGCATGGGCAACGCGGGCTGGGCCGACGCCGGGGTCAACGTGCCGTGGACGCTCTGGCAGGCGTACGGCGACACGTCGGTGATCCGGCAGCACTACGACTCGATGGTCCGGTACGTCGACTACCTCGTCGCCAGCTCGAACGGACTGATCCGCGGCGGCGGTGACTACGGCGACTGGCTGAACCTGGACGACCCGACGCCGGGCGACCTGATCGGTACGTCGTTCATCGCGAAGGGGGCTCGGCAGCTCAGTCAGATGGCGGCCGCGATCGGGAAGCCGGCGGACGCGGCGAAGTACCAGCAGGTGTACGAGGACGTGCGGGCGGCGTTCGCGGCTCGGTTCGTTGCGGCCGACGGCAAGGTCGGGTCGGACAGCCAGACCGGGTACATCCTCGCGTTCACCAGTGACCTGGTGCCGGCTGATCGGATCGCCGCGGCCGGGCAGCACTTCGCCGCCACGATCCTGCGGCGCGATACGCACCTGTCGACCGGCTTCCTCGGCGTCGACGGGCTGCTGCCGGTGCTCACCAAGATCGGTCGCTCGGACTTGGCGTACCGGTTGCTGCAGAACACGTCGTACCCGTCCTGGGGCTACGAGATCGCCAAGGGCGCGACGACGATCTGGGAGCGCTGGAACTCGATCAACCCGGACGGCACGTTCAACGACGTCGGGATGAACTCGTTCAACCACTACGCGTACGGCGCGGTCGGGGAGTGGATGTACCGCACGCTCGCCGGGGTGTCGGCGGCCGAGCCGGGCTATCGGAAGGTGCTGATCGCGCCGGTACCCGGTGACGGGATCACGTCGGCGGAGCTCGACCATCGGACCCCGTATGGGGTGGTCGGTAGTCGGTGGACCAAGGGCGGAGACGGCCGGTTCACGCTCGAGGTGCAAGTGCCGGCGAACACGACGGCCACGGTGCGGATTCTGGCGCAGGACATCCAGCGGATTACGGAAAACGGGCGGTCCTTGGGTCGTGCGGTGGGAGTCAGCGGAGTGGTCGACGAGGGAGCGTCCGTCGCGATGACGGTCGCGTCCGGCAAGTACCGCTTCACGGTGCGTCCCTAGGCGCTTCGGCACGGTCCGGCCGAGCGTGGCCGGGCCGTGCCAGGTTTAGTCGGGAGCGGGCCTCGGGTACCGGAGGTGACGGACATCGAGCCCGAGGAGGAAAGATGGACGGAACAACCGTCCTGTGGATCGTCGTGGCCGTGGTGGTCGTGCTGATCCTGCTCGCGCTGGTGATGGTTGCTGCGAAGAAGTCGAAGCAGCGCCGGATCGAGCACGATCGGCAGGAGGCGCAGGAGCACCAGCAGCGCGCCAAGGTCTCGGCGGCCCACGCGGACAAGCAGCAGGCCGCGGCCGACGAGGTCGAAGCCCGGGCCCGCAAGGCGCAGGCCATCGCCGACGAGAAGGCAGCCGAAGCTCGCCGCCTCTCCGCCGGTGCCGCCGAACGCCAGGAGGCCGCGAACCAGGCCCGAGCCGAGTCGGCCGACCACGAGCAGCGGGCGCGAGCGATCCACCCGGACCTCGACGCGGACGCCGACGCCTCGCCCGACACGGCGAGCTGGGGCACCGACACCTCCCACGCCCGCCACGCCGACCGGGAACGCCGGGAGACCCAGGCGTCGTCCGACGGCAGCGGTGTGCCGATGCAGGGAGCCACTGCCGACCAGGTGAACCCCGACGCTGTGGACCAGCGCCACGCCGGGAACGACGGTCTCCGTGACGGTACGACGTCCGATCGCGCGAGCGGCTCCACCTCCAGCGGCCAGGTCGCCGGCGGGGACGCCGTTGCCGGGGATCGCGACCGAGACGTGCTCGGACGGGATTCCCTCGGGCGGGATCAGGACGGTTTCCTCGGGCGGGATCAGGACGGTTCCCTCGGACGGGATCAGGACGGTTCCCTCGGACGGGATCAGGACGGTCCCCTCGGACGGGATCGTGACGGCAACTCCCTCGGACGGGATCGGGACGACGGCTCCGCCGTGCCGGAACGGGACGGGATCTCTGGCGTCGGAGATCGTGACAGAAACTCCGCGGTCCGCGACCAGGCCGGCAACTCCGGCGTACGAGACGACGGTCGGGCGAACCAGGCTGGGCACGGTTCGCCGCCGGACCAGGATCCGCGGCACGCCGCACCGCGCAGCTGATCACCACTCGGCCGCCTACCGCTCGTCGCGGTAGGCGGCCGTTTGCTGTCAGGCCGGCGCGATCTCCAGTCGCTCGATGGTGTCGGCCAGGGTGAACCGGAAGGCGAACCGCAACGGGCCGCCCGGGAAGTCTCCGTTCGCGTCGGCGGTCAGCGTCGAGTTCGACTGGTCGTAGTCGACGACGGTCAGGGTGATCTTCGGGCCGATCTGGTGCTCCTGGATCCACCCGGCGATCTGCGACGCGCCGCGGTACTCGGTGTTGTCGTCGACGACCACCGACTCCGGTCCGAACAGGCCGGCCAGCGCTTCGGCGTCGTGGCGGTTGGTTGCCTCGACGAACGAGGTGACAAGGGATTCCGTGACAGCTGCAGTCATGATGCGCCTTCCGATTGAGGGACATTTTTATGTCCGTATGGACAGTAAAACGTGTCGCGCGGGACAAGAAATTCCGGCTCGCAGAGAGAAAGTTCGGTACGCTGCGGGGATGGTCGCACCCGACGAGTCGTCGTCACGCAGGCCCCGCGAGGCGCGGGACTTTCCGTACCGCTCGGAGCTGCTGGCGAGCTTGAGCGCGCTGATCCTGCTGTGGGAGTCGCCTGGTCTGCAGAGCGAGATCCTCACCTCCAGCGGTGAGCCGATCGACCAGCCCGCGCACTCGGCGCTGCGGCATCTGGCCGCCGGCCAGCCCATGCGTCCGAGCGATCTCGCGCAAGCCATGGGGACCGGGCCGTCGAACATCAGCAAGATCCTGAAACGCCTCGAAGCCGCCGGCCTCGTCGAGCGGGACCGCGATCTCGACGACACCCGCTCGACCTTGATCACCCTCACCCCGCAGGGGCGCGAAGCCGCGCGCCACATCTACGACCTCGGCGACGCGATGATCGCCCAGGTGCTCGCCAACTGGTCGCCGCGCGACATCGCCCGGTACACCGAGCTGACCAAACGCTTCACCGCGGACGCGATCGCGGCCGCCGAGGTGATGCGACGCGAGGGGCTCACGCACCGCGCGCGCTGACCGGATCGGCACCGCGCGCTGACCGTAACCGGCACTGCTGATCCGATTCAGCACTGCACGCGCTGACCGCAACCAGCTCGGGAAGCTGACCGCACTCAGCTGGGGAAATCGGCGCTGCGCGAGAGCGCTTCGCCTGCGCGGATGTCGGCGAGGTTCGACTCCAGGGTGCCGACGGCGGCGTCGAATCCGCCGCTGCCGAGCACCAGGCGGTGGGGCGGGGATTCGAGGTCCATCGCCTGCAGCACGGCTTGGACTCCGCGCTCCGGATCGCCGGGCTGGTTGCCGTGCTGGTCGATCATGGCTTTGCGGATCGCGTCGAGTCGCGGCAGGTACGCGTCCACGGTCTCCCGCAGCGGCTCGTCGGCGAAGTTCGAGTACGCCCGGGTGCGGAAGGCGCCCGGCTCGACGGCCAGGACCTTGATGCCGAACTCGGCGACCTCCGTGCGCAGTACCTCGGTGACCGCTTCGAGGGCGAACTTCGCCGCCGAGTAGTACCCGAAGCCCTCGATCCCCCGTAAGCCGGCCACCGACGACATGTTCACGACCCAACCGGCACCCCGGGCGCGCATTCCCGGCAGGACCGCGCGGGTGACCTCCAGTACGGCGAAGAAGTTGAGCTCCATCACTCGCCGCACGTCCTCGGCCGGCATCCCCTCGATCGACCCGTACCAGCCCCGGCCGGCGTTGTTCACGAGCACGTCGATCGCGCCGAACCGCTGCTCGGCCGCGGCGACGCCCGCTCGAACCTGATCCGCGTCGGTCACGTCGACCTCGACCACGAGCGCGTTCTCGCCGTGTGCAGCAGCCCAGTCGGCCAGTTCCGCCGGGCGCCGGGAGGTGATCGCGACGCTGTCGCCGCGCGCCAGCACGGTGTCCGCGAAGACCAGCCCGAACCCGCCAGGGGTGCCGCCGGTGATGAACCAAGTCCGCATGTCGTCGCTCCCGTTCGATTGCCTGGGACAGCAGATGCTGTCCTCTAGGACACTATAACGTGTCGCTGAGGACAGTAAATTCCGCTCGCGGCTGACTAGGTCGAGACGCAGGCCGCCCCGCTTGCTTACTGTCCTGCCGGCTCGTCATGGCCAGGTTGTCGCAGTCGTTCAAGGTGCCGAACTACCGGCGCCCGGGCAACGGGCCCAGCTGGGAGAGGGTCTCGCGCTGGCGGTCGAGCCGATGCTGACGCTGGGCAAGCAGGACAACTGATGCGGGCCGTTCGTCGCAGCCGTTCAGCGGCGCGCGTCGGCGAGTCCGGCGAGCCACGTTCGCCAGCGGATCGCTTCCGCTGGGTCGTGGGCGACGAGCCACTCCGTCCAGTGACTGGTCGGTCAGCACCGGCGGCAGGTCCATCCGATCGTCCTGTTCGGACCGGCCGCCTGCGGCAAGCGAGTTCCCGACCGCCGCAGCCCGGGTAGGCAGGTGCCTCCCGCGGCCGAGTGCGCGACGCGGTTCGACCAGCAGCCGGGTGCCTCCCGCGGCCGAGCGCGCGCCGCCGTTCGTCCAACAGCCGCGTGACTCCCGCGGCCGATCGCCGCGACGCGGTTCAACCAGCGACCGGGTGCCTCCCGCGCCCGGCCGCCGCGGCGCGGCTCAGTCCGTCCGAAGCCGGTACCCCATGCCCCGGATCGTCTGAATGCGATCCGCCCCCAGCTTCTTCCGCAGGTACCGGATGTACACGTCGACCACGTTGGAGCCGGGATCGAAGTCGAACCCCCACACCTGCGACAGCAATTGCTCGCGGGACAGGACCTGATCAGGATGCCGGCAGAAAACCTCCGCCAGCAAGAACTCGCGAGCGGTCAGGTCGACGGTCCGCCCGTCGATCGACGCCCGGCGGGTGCGGAGGTCGAGGCTCAGATCCCCGACCTGCAGGATCGTCGCGTCGGCGGTCCCGGAGCCGTCGCTGCGTAGGCGGAGACGCACGCGTGCCAGCAGTTCCTCGAAGGCGAAGGGTTTTGCGATGTAGTCGTCGGCCCCGCCTTCCAGGCCGGCGACGGTGTCGCGCACGCTGTCGCGGGCGGTGAGAATGACGACCGGCATGCTGACGCGCGCCTCACGCAGCCGGCGCAGCACGGTGAAGCCGTCGACCTTCGGCAGGCCGATGTCGAGCAGGAGCAGGTCGTAGGCACCACTGACCGCTTCCTGGTACGCCGCTTCGCCGTCCGCGACAACGGTCGTGACGAAGCCGTTGCTGCGCAGGCCGCGTTCGACGAACGAGGCGATGCGCTGCTCGTCCTCGGCGATCAGGATGCGGTTCATCAGGAGGTCCCCTCGTGCGCCGGAAGTGCGGTGGGTGTCAGGGGCAGGACGAGCTCGAAGCGGGCGCCGGGACTGCCGTCGTCGACCAGCCGGGCGTCGCCGCCGTGTGCCTGGGCGATCGACCGCACGATCGCCAGGCCGAGCCCGGCGCCGTCGGTCCGGCCCTGATCGTTGCCTCGGGCAAATCTTTCGAAGATCCGTTCCCGGTCGCCCGCGGCCACGCCGGGACCGGAGTCGGACACCCAGAGATGAACGTGAGCGCCGGCCGGGCAGCCGGCGACGTGGTCGAGTGCCACGTCGTGCGGGCCGACGAGGTGAGCCGTCGTGGTTGGGGGCGACGTGGGACGTCGCAGGTGCCGGACCCGCTTCGTGGGGTGCTCCTCGGAGCCGCCGTCGTCGAGTGCAATGCGATCGTCAAGGACAGGCTCGTGAACCCGTGCCCCCACGGCGATCCGATCGTCCGGTCCGGTATGCCGAACAGCGTTGGACACCAGCTGCATCAGCGCCTGCGTGAGCCGCTGCCCGTCGGCGACGATGGTCGTGTCGGCCGTCTCGTCGACGCGCCAGGTGCGATCGGCCAGCGGGCGGGCCTTCGCGATCACCTCGACGACCAGCTCGGTCAGATTCACCTCCTCCAGCTTCAGGAAGTCCGGCCGGCCGCTCTTCGCCAGGACCAGCAGGTCGTCGACCATCCGGTTCATCCGGACGAGCTCGTCGAGCACCAGCGCGCGGGTCTCCGCGCGATCCTGGGGATCGTCGCTCATCAGCTCCAGATGACCGCGGATCACCGTGATCGGCGTCCGCAGCTCGTGCCCGGCGTTGTCGACGAACTCTCGCTGGGTGACGAACGCGACCTCCAGCCGGTCCAGCATCGTGTTGAACGTCCGGGCCAGCTGCGCGACGTCGTCGTTGCCGACGACATCGATCCGGCGGCGCAGGTCGGACGCGCCGATCTGCTCGGCGGTGGTGCGGACCGCACGGATCGGCGCGAGCACCCGCCCGGCCACGATCCAGCACGCGCCGGCCGCCATCGCGAGCGTGACGATACCGATCAACGCGAGCGCCTTCGTCGCGTCCTCCAGCGGCTGCGCGAGCAGGTCGCGGAACTCCAGCACCACCAGTTGCGCACGGATCGGCTGCGTGCCGATCTGCACCGGCATCACGCCGTACCGGACCTTGCCGGCGGTGCTGTCGACCCACCCGTACTGCGGGGTGGTGGCCGAGCCGATCCGCTGCACGAACGCGGGGTCGGTGTCGAGGCGTGCGGGCGGTGAGCCCCGGTCCCGGTGGTAGGCCTTGCCGTCGACGATCGTGAAGAACGCCTCGGAGGAGTCCGGCAGATTGGTCTGCAGCCAGTAGTCCAGCATCCGCTCCGGCGTACCGAGGCGTGCGGCGGTGTCCGAGCCCGCGTACGCGCGGAACTTGGTCGCCTCGTGGGTCAGTTCGGAGTCCGCCGCGGCGTCGGAGCGGGCGGACAGCACCTGCCAGGTGACAAAAACGACCGCGGTGACGGCGAGCGCGAGCACGCCGAGCATCCACCCGATGATCCGTACTCGCGCGCTGACGCCACCTCGACGGCGACCAGCAACTCCGGTCGCGGGCCGGCTCAGCAAGACCACCGGGGCTCAGTCATCGCCGTCCACGGTGTCGTCCAGATCGTCGTCGATGCCGTCGTCGTCCTTGTCGTCGTCATCGCCGGCCGTGCGCGGAGTGCCCGGGGTCACCTGCTCCGCCCCCGGCGTGCTCGGCGGCGCGGCGGTCGGCGAAGGCGACGGCGAGGCTGACGGCGACGGCGGTATCGCCGTACCGGAGCCGGCCGGGACGACCACGACCGTGTCGCCGAGGCCGGGCGACGAGCGGTCGGCGAGGTACTGGGTCAGCGCGAATCCGGCCACGGCCAGCACCACGGCGACAGCCAGGTAGATCAGGCGTGGAGATCGCATGCTCACAGCTTGCGATGCCTCCCGAAGAACCGCATGAGCCGAAGATTACAGATTTCTCATCTTGCGCCCCGGCCGACAAACCGTCAGATCAGGTACCGGAACTCCGACGACCCCGGATCGATCCGCTCGATCGTCAGCGGCGCCGCGTCCATCCGCTCCAGCAACCCGGCCAGGTCACCGGGCCGTCCGATCTCGATGCCGACCAGCGCGACGCCGGTCTCGCGGTTGTTGCGCTTCACGTACTCGAACAGCGTGATGTCGTCGTCCGGTCCGAGCACCTGGTCGAGGAACTGCCGCAGCGCACCGGGCTCCTGCGGGAACGTCACCAGGAAGTAGTGCTTGAGTCCTTCGTGCACGAGCGAGCGCTCGAGGATCTCGCCGTACCGGCTGACGTCGTTGTTGCCACCGGACAACAGGCACACGACCGTCTCGCCCGGCTTCACCTCCACGCCGTTGCCCAGGGCAGCAGCCGCCAGCGCGCCGGCGGGCTCCGCGATCAGGCCGTCGATCTGGTAGAGCTCGAGCATCTCCGAGCAGACCAGACCCTCCGGCACCGACGTCATCTCGACACCGGCCGCGGCCACCAGCGGCAGCGTCACCGCACCAACTCGGCGTACGGCGGCGCCGTCGACGAAGCTGTCCAACTGCGGCAAGGTCACCGGCTCGCCGGCCGCCAACGCCGCGGCCATGCTCGCCGCACCGGCCGGCTCCACACCGACGATCCGTACGCCGGGATGCCGCTCCGCCAAGTACGTCGCGACGCCGGCGATCAGGCCACCGCCACCGACCGGAACCACCAGTACGTCGGGCGCATGACCGAGCTGCTCGACGAGCTCGACAGCCAGCGTGCCCTGGCCGGCGACGGTCCGCGGGTCGTCGAACGCCGGGACCAACGTCGCGCCGGTCGCGGCGGCCTCGGCCAGCGCGGCGGCGGCCGCGTCGTCGTACGAGTCGCCGGTGATGATCACTTCGACCTGCGTACCGCCGAGGGCCGCGATCCGGTCGCGCTTCTGGCGTGGGGTGGTGCGCGGAACGTAGACGCGTCCGTGCACGCCGAGCGTGTGGCACGAGTACGCGAGGCCTTGGCCGTGGTTACCGGCGGACGCGCAGACGACGCCGGCCTTCTTCTCCACGTCACCGAGCTGGGCGATCAGGTTGTAGGCACCGCGCAGCTTGTACGAGCGGCCGATCTGCAGGTCCTCGCGTTTCAGCCAGACGTCGGCGCCGGTGCGTGCGGAGAGTCGCGGATTGCGTTGCAGGGGAGTCCGGACCGCGACCCCGTCGAGCCGGTCGACGGCCTGCTCCACCGCTGCCGCGCCGACCGTCGTTCGAGCGACTGTTTCACTGCCCTGCATGACGTTCCTTCCCGTGCATCTGCACGTGATTCACCGGTTTTCCCGCAGCACAAGACACGCTGAGTCCACAGTACGGACGCGCGGACACCGTTGGGCAACGGGTCCATTTTCCATGCGTGAAAAGGGCTTCGGCTGGGCAGTCTAGTTCTCATACGCTCACTCGGTGTAACGGCCAGGGCGACCTGGACGGGATGAGCCGAGTCACCGGTCAACGGGGACTGGAGGGCAACTGATGGAACTGATTCCGTTCAGTCTGTGGGGAGACGCCCTGTGGTGCGGTCAGGAAGTGGTGCGGGAAGCCCCGCACGAGCAGGCGATTCGTTGCCTGTTTCCCGACCCGATCCCAGCGCGAGGAGCAGACCTGGACACCACCGCGGACCTCGTCCCGGAACCGCACAACCGCTTCGACCCGCGCTCGATCGCCGTTCGGGTGCAGGGCAAGGTGGTCGGCTACCTGCCGAGGGACGACGCGCACCGGTACCACCCGGTGCTGTCGGAACTGGTGGCGCAAGGCCTGCAACCGCAGGTGCCGTGCCACTTGTGGGTCAGTGAATGGGAGCCGGCCGACTGGGAAGGCCGGGGCAACCAGGGCACCGAATTCCACGCCAGCGTGGCGGTCGCACTGGGCCAGCCCCACATGCTGGTCCCGATCAACCTGCCACCACCCGGGAGCTACCACGTGCTGCCGCCCGGCAGCGGCATCGTGGTCCCGGGCGGCGAGGTGCACCCGGACGTGCTGGCGCCGTTCTTCCGGCCGGAAGGCGAGTGCTGGGCCTACGCGACCATGCACGCGGTCGAGGAGGACGACGGCATCAACGAACGGCACCGGATGGTGGTCGAGATCCGACTGGACGACGAACCGGTGGGCCGGCTCAGTCCGCGGCTCAGCGCGGAGTTCCTGCCGGCCATCCACTATCTGGCTGACATGCGGGCGGAAACGGCCGCCCGGGTCGCCGTTCGCGGTGACCGTTTCGCCTCGGAGGTGATTCTGTACGCGGCCCGGAGTCACGACCTGCCGGCCACCTGGCCGGACGGTCTGACCCGCTCCCCAGTCGCATCTCCCACCTGGCACTACTGGGCGGGCAAGGAAGCGAACTGACCAACGCCAACGGCGGACGCGCAGTACTCACCAATCAGTCAGGTGGTGGCGGGTACCGCGGGCCTACCAGGGGCTGAGGAGTTGACCGACTTGCGCAGCTACCGTCGGGCCGCCGAACACCTCGGCGGCCCGGGCGGTAGCGGCTTCGGGCGACAGCGACGGGCCGACGTGGGTCACGACCAGTCGCCCCACACCGGTACGCCGGGCGAGCGCCCCGACCTGCTCGGGCGTGTGGTGCACCGGGCTCTCCTCACCGGAGTCCGCCTCGCACAGCAGCAGCTCCACACCCGCAGCCAACTCGTCCAGCGCCGGGCAGGGCGCGCAGTCACCGGAGTACGCCAAGCTCCTGCCGTCGACGGTTGCTCGTAGCCCGTAGGCGTCACACCCGTGCTCCACAGCCCGGCTGACCAGCTCCAGCCCAGCCAGCTGGACCGTCAGCCCATCCTGCAGCTTGCGCAACTCCAGTACGTCGCTGACGAAGCCGGCGTCCTCCTGCTCGAAGAAACCGGCCAGGCGCTTCCCCAGCGCTGCCGGCGCGTACACCGGAAGCGGCCGCGCCAGCGGTGGCAGCAGCCCGTACGCCAACGCGTAGTACGCGTTGAGCAGATCGCCGACATGGTCCAGATGCAGGTGGGACACCCAGATCGCGTCGAGCTCCGCCAGCGAGGTGTGCCGGAGCAGCTCCGCCAACGAGCCAGGGCCCGCGTCCATCCAGACCTTGGCGCCGCCGCCCTGCAGCAGGTAGCCCGAACACGGGCGATCCGGCAACGGGTACGGCGCGGCGGTGCCGAGGACTGTCAGGCTGGTCAGAGCTTCGCACCGATCAGCTGGAAGATCTCGTCGTGGGCGCCGGGCAGGTCGTCGTGGCCCAGGTCCGGGTAGGTGCGGATCTCCTTGGCGGCGCCGAGCTGGTTGTAGATCGCGTACTGCGTGGATGGCGGGCAGACCTCGTCCTCGAGGCCGGTGAACAAGGTGACCTCGGCCTGGATCCGCGGCGCCAGGTGCTGGACGTCGATGTAGCCCAGCGTGGTGAACACCTCCTGCTCGCGCAGGTGCCGCGGGTCCCGCTTCTTGAACCAGGTGGTGATCTCGTTGTACGGACCGCGATCCAGGTTGAGCTCCCAGGCCCGCTGGTAGTCGGTCAGGAACGGGTACACGCTCGCGGCGTACTTGATCTCCGGGGTGAGCGCGGCGCAGACCAGCGTGAGGCCGCCGCCCTGGCTCCAGCCGGTCGCGGCGACGCGGTCCGCGTCGACCTCGGGCAGGCCGCGGATGATGTCGGCCAGCCGCCGGGTGTCGAGGAAGACGTGCTTGTAGAGCAGGCTGTCCGGGCCACCGTCGAGTCCGTGCACCAGGTGGTTGTGCAGGCTGAAGCTGTTCGGCTCCTGCGACTCGGTGCGGAAGCCGACCTGCTCGCGCACGTCCAGCGCCGCCACGGTGAACCCGCGCGCCGCGTACGGCAGCAGGTCGACCCAGCGCGGCTGCTCGCCGCCGTACCCGTGGAACATCAGGACGGCGGGCCCGGTCGGCTCCTGCGGCCGGATCACCTTGGCGTGCACCCGGTAGCCGCCGGTGCCGTTGAAGTACAGGTGCTGGGCTGTCGCCGTGGTCAGCGGGAAGTCGGTCGCGTCGACGAACGACTCCTCGGCCTCGACCCCGGCCAGCTCGGCCAGCGCCTTGTCCCAGAACTCGTCGAAGTCGTCCGGTCGCGGGTTGGTGCCCTGGTAGACGCTCAGTTCCTCGGCAGACATCTCGAACGACAGCACGCGCGGCTCCCTTGCTCAGATCCAGGTCCGGACAGGTTCGAACAAACCTGGATCATTCTGCGCGATCGGCGTCCGGACCGGCAGTGCCGTCCCAGATGGTGTAGCCGTGGGCCTTGTTCAGCCGCTCGCGCAGCTCCGTCGCGAGTTGCTGGTCGCGGTCCGGCGCCAGCCAGCGCACCGGAATCAGGATCGAGCCGTCCTTGTGCTTGGTCCGCAGTACGACGGCCTCGCCGTGTGTGGTCTCGACCCGGCCGACCTCGGTGATGTCGGTCCAGTCGGTCTTCACGCCGCGGACCTCGATCTGGTCCTCCCCGAGCCTCAGCAGCACCGGCGGCCGGAGCAGGATCCACAGCCCGGCCAGCGCGACCAGACCGCCGAGCGCGAGGAACACGGCCACCACCGCATCGGGCAGGCTGATCGCCCAGGCGATCGCGGCCACGCCGAGCAGGATCAACCCGGCGGCCAGGACTCCGAGGAACCGCCCTGCCCGCATCCGGTACGTCGTACGCATCGGCCCAGGATCTCACCCGGTACGCCGGACCCGGCGCCGCGGGTCGCCCCGCCCGCGCCGACCCGGTCGGTCCCGGCGGCTCAGGGGTTGGCCGGGTGGTACGCGCAGGCGTCGCTGAGGTCCTCGGTGCCACCGGCCGGCGGCTTCGCCGGCGTGACCGGCTTGCCGGTCGAGGGCTTCTTGGTCGGCGTCCCGGTGGTCGAGGCGACCGGCTTCTTGGCCGAGATCGCGTTCTGCACGATCTGGGCCATCGCCTCGTAGTCGGGGTTCTTGCCGGTCGGGAAGTTCTTCTTCTTGTCCAGGTCGATGTTGGTGACCTTGGCGCCCTTCACCTTCATCGCGAGCTCGACGAAGGCCGGCAGGATCTCCTGCGGGATGTCGGTCTGCAGCAGCTTCTTGCTGGCCGAGGCGATCTGCTGGTACTTCGTCACCAGCGTGCGCGGGTTGGCGCTGTTGACGATCGCGTGGATCGTGCAGCGCTGGCGCTCCTGCCGGGACGCGTCGTCCAGGCCGTACCGGCCGCGGGCGAACCAGAGCGCGTCGTGCCCGTTCAGCTTCTGGTCCGGGCCGGGCTCCAGGTAGTCCTTCGGCAGCACGTCGTCGGCCGAGCCCGGACCCTTGTAGTCGCCGCCGATCGGGACCCGGTAGTTGATGTTCACGGTGATCCCGCCGAGCGCGTCGACGATCGACTCGAAGCCCTTGAGGTTGACCTGCATGTAGTAGTCGATGTCCAGGCCCAGCGCCGCGCCGGCCGACACCTTGAGCACGTCGGCGCCCTCGTTGTCGGACGGGCCGAGTACGCCGGGGTGGGCGGCCGGGAGGTTGCGGTACATCGCGTCCAGGTAGTACTCGGGCTGCTCGACGTTGCCGAGGCTGGGGTCGTAGAAGCCGTCGGGGTAGAACTTGTGCAGCGGCGAGTCCTCCGGGAACGGCATCCGCATCCAGTTCCGGCTGAGCGAGATCAGCTTGGTGTCGCCGGTCTTGGTGTCGATGCTGGCCACCATCACGGTGTCGGTCCGGGTGCCCTCACGGCCGGCGCCGTCGTCCGCGCCGAGCAGCAGCAGGTTCAGCCGGGGGGTGTTCTCCCAGGGATCCTTCTTGTTCTCGACGTCCGGCCGGGTGGCGCTCTTGGAGTTGCCCTCGGAGGCGAACACGCTGCCGACCAGATCCCGCTGGGCCATCACCGTTTGCGCGGCGACCGTGGTGGGAACCGCGATGCCGAAGCAGAGCAGACCGACGAACGCCGAGCCCGCGAGCCGGCCGACCGCGGTCAGGCTGACCGGACGCAGCAGCTTGTGGGAGGCGACCACGATCCAGATCCAGAGCAGGCCGAGCACGACCACCGCGGCGGTCGCGATCAGCAGCTGACTGGGGTCGACGGCCAGCGTGAGCACGGCGTCCCGCTTGGTCAGCCCGATGTACGCCGCCAGGGCGAGCAGCCCGACGCTCAGCGTCATCACGAACGCGCCGAGCTTGGTCCGGCCGCCCATGACGAAGCCGGACCCGGGAACCAGGGCGCTGATCAGCGTGAGACCGATGGCCTTCGAGACCGTCCGCGTCCGGTATGCCCGGTGACGCGACCGGTTGCCCTTGGGCGCAGACCTGCGACCGGTGGCGCGAGTGCTCCGCGACATGGCTCCGTTCCCTGGTATCGACGACGTGGCGGCGATGCGGACCCCGCCCAGGCGGTCCTGAGGGCTGGCTGACGACCCGATGGGTTCAGCTTCCCGGTAGTACAGACGCCGTCACGGCCTCCTCGGTTGACTTGACAGGCGACCCCCGTCGATTCGGCCAGATTACAGGGGGCCGGGACGACACTCCCAAGCCGTCCGGTCGAGGCGGCCACGCGCCGTCCGGCGCCCGCTTTGCTCCGACGGCGTCCGGCCGGATAGTCTTGGCCGTCGTCGTGTCCCGCGAGGGACCGTCGGAGGAGGCGTCGCCTAGTCCGGTCGATGGCGCCCGCCTGCTAAGCGGGTTGAGGGTAATCCCCTCTCGCGGGTTCAAATCCCGCCGCCTCCGCAGTACGAAAGAGCCGCCAGCGATCAGCTGGCGGCTCTTGTCGTTTCACTCGAAGGCGAGCGTCTTGGCCTCGGCGACGCGCTCGACCGAGCGAGCGGTGACCGGCTCGAGGCCGACGACCAGGTGCTCGACGCCGAGATCGGCGTACGCCGTGAACGCGGTGGCGAGCTCCTCGACCGGGCCGGCCAGGGCGTTGCCCTCGCCGTCCGGCTTCTGCTCCGGGTCCCGCACGGTGATGCCGACCGTCCGGCTCACCTCACCGGACGGCCGGTCGTTGCGGACCAGCGCCTCGTCCAACTCGGCCAACCGGGCGCGGACGTCGTCGCCGACCGCCCCGAACCAGGCGGTGTTCCACTGGTCGGCCCACTGCGCGGTCAGGTCGAGCATTCGGGGCCGCCGCGCCGCGACCAGGATCGGGATCCGCCGCTCCGGCATCGGCACGAGCGTCGCCTGGTCGACCTGGTAGTACGTGCCCTTGCTGGTGACCGTCTCGCCTCGGAGCAGCCGCGCGAGGATCTCGAGCCATTCGGAGAACCGCCCGACCCGGTGGTCGGTCGGCAGTCCGAACGCCTCGTACTCCGGGTCGTGCCAGCCCGCGCCGACGCCGAGAATCACGCGTCCGCCGGAGACCTCGTCCAGTGTCGTGGCCATCTGCGCGACCAGCCCCGGATCCCGGAACGACGCGCAGAGCACCATCGTGCCCAGCTCGACCCGGCTCGTGATCGCCCCGACGGCGCTGAGCAGCGTCCAGGCCTCCTGCATCCCGTACGTCGTACCGGCCGGGTCGCGGTAGAAGAAGTGGTCGGCCAGCCAGACCGAGTCCAGTCCGCTCTGCTCCGCCGCGAGCGCGATGCCGCGGGTGTCGGCCCACCGGGGCATCTGTCCGTCCGGCCCGTCGTTCCCGCCGACCGGGAGCATCACTCCGATTTTCATCCGCCCAACATAGGCGAGTCACCGCCGGGAACGACCGGCTCGCCGGTGGCGGTTTCCGGCCAATTCCGGCGGTCGTACGTCGGATTCGTGACAGTCGGCGTTGCGAGGTGTGGCGAGTGTTCGCCGTGGGTAACTGGGGGATTGCCCGGCGGGTGAGGCCGCGGTGAGGAGCGGGCGCAGGAGCAGCCTCGGACCTCACGAAAGGGTGTGGTGGCGGTGACGGATTCACTGATCCGACCGCAGTTCTACGATCTCCGTTTGTTCCTCCAGCTGTCGCTCCCGGCGCACGTCGCCTGCTGGGCCGACGGCGCCTGGCGGGCGGCCTGGCTGATCAGCCGGCTGCACTGCGGAGACGGCTGGATCGGCCTCGTCCAGTACGCCGGCCCGAACGGCCAGGAGCTCACCGCACGACTCCCGCTGGACCGCATCGCGCCACCAAGGCTCTGACACACAGCGAAGCGCCTCGCCCCGACTGGGGGCGAGGCGCTTCGCGCGGTCCGGCGTACTGGCTTCCGGTCAGCCGCCGGCGTTCAGGTGGTTCAGGCGCCGAGCCGGCTGCGCAGACCGTCCAGCTCGAGCCGCAGCTCGGCCGGCACGGTGTCGCCGAGCTTGGCGAACCACTCCTCGATCAGCGGCAGCTCGGCCTTCCACTCCTCGGCGTCGACGACGAGCGCGACCCGCAGCGCCTCCGGCGTCAGGTCCAGCCCGTTCACGTCGAGCGCGTCGGCGGTCGGCACCGCGCCGATCGGGGTCTCGTCGGCCGCGGCCCGGCCCTCGATCCGGTCGATGATCCACTTCAGCACCCGGCTGTTCTCCGAGAAGCCCGGCCAGACGAACTTGCCCGCCTCGTCCTTGCGGAACCAGTTCACGTAGAAGATCTTCGGCAGCTTGGCGGCGTCGTGCTCCTTGCCGACGGTCAGCCAGTGGTTCAGGTACTGGCCGGCGTCGTAGCCGAGGAACGGCAGCATCGCCATCGGGTCACGCCGGACGACGCCGACCTCGCCGACCGCGGCCGCGGTGGTCTCCGACGACAGCGTGGCGCCCATGAACACGCCGTGCTGCCAGTTGCGCGCCTCGGTGACCAGCGGCACCGTGGTGGCCCGGCGGCCGCCGAAGATGATCGCCGAGATCGGCACGCCGTTCGGGTCGTCGTACTCGTCGGCGATGATCGGGCACTGCTTGATCGGCGTGCAGAACCGGCTGTTCGGGTGGCTGGACAGCTCGCCGTTGCCCGGCGTCCAGTCGCGGCCCTTCCAGTCGGTCAGGTGGTCCGGCGGGGTCTCGGAGTAGCCCTCCCACCACACGTCGCCGTCGTCGGTCAGCGCGACGTTGGTGAAGACCGAGTTGCCCTTCTCGATCGTGCGCATCGCGTTCGGGTTGGTCTTCCAGCCGGTGCCGGGAGCGACGCCGAACAGGCCGAACTCCGGGTTCACGGCGTACAGGCGGCCGTCCTCGCCGAAGCGCATCCAGGCGATGTCGTCGCCGAGCGTCTCGACCTCCCAGCCGTCCAGCGTCGGGTCGAGCATCGCCAGGTTGGTCTTGCCGCAGGCGCTCGGGAAGGCCGCCGCGACGTAGTGCACCTTCTTGTCCGGCGAGATCAGCTTCAGGATCAGCATGTGCTCGGCCAGCCAGCCCTCGTCGCGGGCCATCGCGCTCGCGATCCGCAGCGAGTAGCACTTCTTGCCGAGCAGCGAGTTGCCGCCGTACCCGGAGCCGTAGGACCAGATCGTCCGCTCCTCGGGGAACTGGACGATGTACTTCTCCTCGTTGCACGGCCAGCTGACGTCCTTCTGGCCCGGCTCGAGCGGTGCGCCGACCGAGTGCAGGCACGGCACGTACGGCGCGTCGGCGCCCATCTTGGCGAGCACCTCGGCACCGGTGCGGGCCATGATCCGCATCGACGCGACGACGTAGGCCGAGTCGGTGATCTCGACGCCGAACATCGGCTTGTCGGCCGTCAGCGGTCCCATGCAGAACGGGACGACGTACATCGTCCGGCCCTTCATGCTGCCCCGGTACAGCTCGGTCATCAGGGCCTTCATCTCGGCCGGGTCCATCCAGTTGTTGGTCGGACCGGCGTCGGCCTCGTCGACCGAACAGATGAACGTGCGCTGCTCGACCCGGGCGACGTCCGAGGGGTCGGTGCGGGCCCAGAAGGAGTTCGGCTTCTTCTCGTCGTTGAGCCGGACCAGCGTGCCGGCCGCGATCAGCTCGTCGGTGAGCTTCGTGTACTCCGCGTCGCTGCCGTCGACCCAGTGGATCCGGTCCGGCTGGGTCAGGGCGGCGACCTCGGCGACCCAGGCCCGCAAGCCTTCGTGCTCAGTCGGGGCGTCGGTCAGGTCGAACGTCTTCGCGGCGGCGGAGCTCTCGACGCTGAGCGCTTCCTCGGTCCGGGCAGGGCTGGCGGTGGTCGTCATCGGCGGCTCATTCCCCTGTTCGTCGTGTGATCTGTCGCATACCAGTAACTGCAGTGGGCGTATACCAGTGTGCAAGTGGTACTAACCGTACGCGACCCCACGGCGTGTTGAGAACCCGTAGTACGTGAGCCCGATCACAAACTTCCGCCGACAACCGCTTTCCGCCGGAAAAACCTTCGTTCGCAGGGCGTTCGGGCTCCTCAGCCGCAGCTTCGGGTCTACGGCCCGCGGGGCTTCGGGCCTCCTGGCGGCGACGGCTCGGTGCTGACCTGGCACCATGCCGCCATGCCGAGCGACTACGGAGAACCGATCGGGCAGGTCCTGGGCGACAGCTTCCGGGTCCCGCCGCTGCTGCCGGCCTGGACCGCCTTGGAGGGCATCGTCCTGGTCAAGTGCCTGGACGACGAGGGCCACCCGAGCTGGGCCTTCCGGGAGACCGAGGGGATGAACGTCGAGGAGGTCATCGGGGTGCTGACCATCCAGCTCGACATGCTGCGCGAGCGGGCGCTGGACTCGTTCCGCGCGGAGGACGACGACTAGCCGGCGACGGGGGTCGCTGTACGGCGGGTCAGCGCCGGCGACGGGGTGCTCGCAGTAGGCCGGTCAGCGCCGGTCGCCGGGGGATCGGGTCAGCGCCGGCCGCCGAAGCGCCAGGGGCGGATCTCCGTGGTGCTGCTGGCGCCGGTCAGCCTCGCGGCCGTCTCGCGATCGGGCGCGTCGACGGCGGCGACCCAGCCGATCGGGGTCTCGTCGTCGAGCAGTTCGCCGTACACGATCAGGTGCTCCGGCGACGCCGGCTCAGGCGTGGGCTCGCCGAGGCCGATCAGCAGGAAGCGGTCGGTGCCGTCGTACGGGCCGGTGAAGTCCCACATCGTGCGGCCGAGCAGGTTCCGGAAGCGGTGCAGCAGGACGGACTCGAACACGCCGGCCTGGTAGTACGGCTCGTCGTACGCGAAGGTCTCGGCCGCCGCGAGGCCGGGCAGGTCGACGATGTGCAGGCTGCCGGTCGTCGCGCTGTCGTCGTCGTTCATCGTCGGCCCGCGCGCGATCAACTGCTCGGCGTACCCGTCCATGAAGGCCCAGTGCTCCTCGGTCAGCCGCTGCTTCAACCCGAACGAGTCCGACCGGTCGCGTCCGTAGACGAAGTACTCCACGCCCGCCACCCTAAGCCGCCCGCCGGGCCAGCAACCGGACCAGTGCGAGCAGCGCTCCCGACCTGCGACAACGGGGTTGGCGGTCAGGTGGTGCGGAGGTCGGCGAGCAGCTTCTCGATCCGGACTCGGATGTCGTCGCGGACCTGGCGGACGACCTCGATCGGCTGGCCGGCCGGGTCGGTCAGCTCCCAGTCCTCGTAGCGCTTGCCGGGGAAGATCGGGCAGGCGTCGCCGCAGCCCATCGTGACGATGACGTCGCTGGTCCGGGCGGTGTCGTACTCGAGCAGCTGCGGGGTGTTGCCGGTGATGTCGATGCCGACTTCCCGCATGGCCTCGACGGCGGTCGGGTTGATCTGGTCGCGGGGCTCAGATCCGGCCGACCGGACCTCGACGGTGTCGCCGGCGAGGTGGCGGAGCCATCCCGCGGCCATCTGGGAGCGACCGGCGTTGTGGACGCAGACGAACAGGACGACGGGCTTGCTCACGAGGAGGCTCCTGCGGTGGTGTCGGTTGACGGGGTGACGACGTCGCCGGCGGCCTGCCCGGCGCGGGGATAGAGGACGGCGAGCAGCCCGACCCCGGCCGCGGCACCGGCGAACTGCGCGACGACGAAGCCGGGCACGGAACCGGGAGCGATCCCGGCGAAGGTGTCGCTGAAGGCGCGGCCGATGCTGACGGCGGGGTTGGCGAACGAGGTCGACGAGGTGAACCAGTACGCCGAGCCGATATAGGCGCCCACGGCAACGGGTGTGACGGCGGCGCGGCCCGACCAGGCCAGGGCGAAGATCAGTACGACGAGTCCGGCGGTCGCGACCACCTCGCCGAGCCAGAGGGGCCCGGAGCTGCGGTCCTTGGTCGACCAGGAGACGGCGGCTTCGGCGTACATGAGGTTGGCGAGCACGGCTCCGGCGATCGCGCCGGCGACCTGTGCGGGGAGGTACGCGGCCAGGTCACGCGGCGACAGGCCAGTGCCGGTACGACGTCCGAGCCACCAGTCGACGACCGAGACGACGGGGTTGAAGTGCGCTCCGGACACCGGTCCGAGCATGAGGATCAGTACGGCGAGGCCGAGCGCGGTCGCGAAGGCGTTCTCCAGCAACTGCAAGCCGATGTCGTTGGGGGACAGGGCGGAGGCTGCGATTCCCGAGCCGACGACGACGGTGACGAGCAGGCCGGTGCCGAGGCCTTCGGCGAACGCTCGGCGCCAGAGGGGCGCGGCGAGGCCACTCACTGGCGATCCTGGTCTGTGAGAACGGGAGCGAGCCGGTCGATGCGGCCAGTGAGCTCGGCGAAGGCGGCCTCGAACGCCGCGTCGGTGTCGACGGCCGCGGGATCAGCGACCGACCAGTGCAGCCGCGGCCGAACATCGGCCGGAAGACGCTCGTACGCGATGTCGCACACCGCGATCACCAGATCGTCGGCCTCGACCACGTCGCCGACCCGAGCGGTGCGCCAGGAGTCCGGATCCAGCCCATGCTTTCGAGCAATCCGGACAGCCCGCGGATGCGGCCGCTCGGCCGGCTCCGTACCGGCCGACAGCGCCGGGATGTGACTCCGCCGGGCCCAGATCGAAGCGGCCAACTGGGAACGAGCCGAGTTCCGCGTACACACGAACACCACCCGCGGCGCCGCCGCCAGCGAAGGCGTCACCGCCGATTCCAACGCCTCGGTCACCAGCCGCACATACGTGCGCCGCCGATCCCCCTCGGACCGAGACCGCACCACCAGCCCCGCGTCCTCCAGCACCTTCAGATGGTGCGCGAGCAGGTTGGTCGGCAACTCCAGCACAGCGCTCAACTCTCCGGGCGCCGCGTCCCCGGCGATCAGTGTGTCCACGATCGCCAACCGGGCCGGCTCTCCCAAGGCAGCATGAATCCGCGCACGGGCGGCCAGGATAGATTGCTCAGTCTTCATTGACTCAATCATCACTGAGCAATCCGTGCGCGTCAACCAGAGCCGCTAGCAGTACTCCTCAACCACAAGCAACGACCGATGCCGATCGTCCTTGAACTCCGCCACCACGAAGTCGGTGTAGTCGTCCGCGTCTTCCGCCTCGCCTTTCAGATACGGACGAATCGTTGCCAACAGCCCACTTCGCGCGCCGGCCGCCACTTCACTGACGTCGTCGCGAAACACCTTCAGCACCCGAACCCCGGCGTCGCTCATCAGGCGCTCGATCCGGCTCCACCGCAGCTCCCCACGCCGCCTCCGCCAACGAACACCCTGCTCGTCGACGTACTCGCGTTCGCGGACCAGCGACTGGTAGATTACCGGCTCGCCCGCGGTGCTGTCAGGTCGCTCCGCCGGAGTGCTGTCGTTCTGCCCGGTGGTTCGCTTCCGGCTCATGCCGACCTCATCCCGCCGCGAGTGCTAACGCAACTGCTTGCGCAGTTGGGCGCAGATGGTCTCGTACCGCCTGACCGAGCCGTCAGCCGCTCGCTCGTCCCACGCTTCGAGCTTCTCGTCGTACGCGACATAGCCCAGCCGCTCGTACAGAGCCTGCGCCCGCGGGTTGCTCAGCTCGACACTCAACTCCGCCCGGTCAAGGCCCCGGTCGAGGATCCGCTGCTCGGCAGCTCCGACGAGCACTGTCCCGATCCCGCACGACTGCAACGCCGGGTGGACCGACAACTGCCACAACGAACCCGCCCCGGGGGACGGCGAGTAGTCCACCCCGCCGATCGCCACCGGCAGATCGGCCTTCGTGCAGACGGCGAGGTAGTCGACCTCCCCGGCCCGTGCCCGGCCGAGCTGCTCGGCAACCTGCGTCAGATGAAGCTCGCTGCCGGAAAAACCACACATCGGGAGATCGGCGTCAGTCAGATCCCGAACGGTCAGCTCGAGTACGACGGCGGTCGTGCTCACTCCTGCCTCCTGTCCCGAGGCGCGCGCCTCACGGTCGCTCGCCGTCCCGCGGAGGCCGGACGTACCGCAGCATCTTCTCCGCCGAGGCTCCGAACGCGTGGAAGTCCAGGGTCAGATATCCGCAGCAAGGAGCCGTACGGGCGATCACCGGGTGGCTCGATCACGTTGACGTACGGGCGGTCGCTCACAAGCCCCAATGCTGCCACCGGTACGACGAGCTGGTCGCCGCATTTACGGCCCTGACAGAACCGGATCCGCCGTCGGAGCCTCGGACCTCCCCGTCACCCGCACTGCCACGCCACCGCTCATGGCAGCCCCCTTTGCCTGACCGTACGCAGGCTCAATCGAGCGGCGGCCGGTACAGCACCTCGACGAACTCGATCCGTTCATCGACAACGTCAAGAATCAGGTAGCCGTCCCACCCCGGATCGTCGTCCTCTGGATACCAATTGCGGTGCCGGTCCAGCGGGTAACTCTTCTCGGGCGGCAGCGTGGTGTGGAAGCTCTGACAGAAGTCGTCACCACAGCCGCACATCTCGAGGACGCGCAGCTCGTCGACCTGGCTCGCGAGTTCGTTCTCGTTATCGCGGCTGAGCGCAGCTCTGAGTTGCCCCGCAAGTACCGGCCACCGATCGACGAGCCTCGGCGCATCCATGTCCATAACGGGAGGCTACGGCCCAGCCTGTCTGCTGCACGGCACTCAGCCGGCCGAGTGTGCCCCCACCACCTGAGCCGCACTGCCGGCGACTCACCCCCGGCAATGACAAAACCCCAGGTCATCCACCTGGTGACCTTGGGGTTTTGCTGGCGCGCTCCGAGGTATTCGAACCCCCCAACCTTCTGATCCGTAGTCGAGTTCGGACAGTCCATCGCCGTCCGCCGCGAGCGGTCTAGGTGACCTGATCTGGGCGGATTGTCCACCGTGTCCGGCTCCATCCAGGTCCGCTGCGACCTGAGCAGGTAGCCAGTTTGGAAGTGCGGCCGAGCGCCCGCGCGGATGCGGTCTCCACGCCTGAACGGGTGCCCAAAGCACCCCCTGATTGACCGCCGATGACCGCCAGTCAGGGCACGTAGAGGGCACGCGAGGTCGGCGTATGGAACCATCCGATCATGACGAAGGGGTACCGATGCAAGAATTTCTCGATCGGTCTACCGGACGACGCTGAGGACCAATCCCTCACCGCGCTCTTCAAACATGTCGCAGACAGACTGGCCGAAGACGACCCCATCAGCATGGACGACATGATCGCGATCGGCTTCGAGACCGAGCTGGGTGACGATGCTGCCTTTCGCGGCACGTTCACCATCGTGTTCGCCGACGAGGACTCTGCGACCGCCACACCTGCCACGTCCCCCCGGTAGCTGCCAAACCCAGGCCAGCGCGGCGACGAGGCGGCTCGGGGCTCACGCCGTGCTAGCAAGTCAGGCGCCGAGAATGACAAAACCCCAGGTCATCCACCTGGTGACCTGGGGTTCTGCTGGCGCGCTCGGAGGGATTCGAACCCCCAACCTTCTGATCCGTAGTCAGATGCTCTATCCGTTGAGCTACGAGCGCGGGCAACGACGAGTAACGATACATGGAGTCGGGCTCGGGGTGGTAATCGGGTGGAGGGAGGGGGTGGGCGGCGCGGGAAGGGGGTTCCGGCGAGGCGGGAGCACTACATTTCCGGGCATGGACATCGGTGATCTGCTCGGTGGGCGGGACCTGAACGACGTGAAGAAGGCCGTCGGGTTCGTGCTGGAGAACTCGGACGACTTCGAGAAGGTGCTGAAGCTGGTCAAGGACCTGCCGGACGACGCGCTGGAGTTCATCGGGAAGTTGCCGCAGTTGCTGACGACGATCGGTGGTGGGCTGGCCGAGGCCGGGGAGCAGGCGGCGAAGGCGGCCGGTGCGCTGGTCGGGGACGACGGTGAGGGCGGCGCGCGGAAGGCGCTGGCCGGGAGTGCGACCACGATGCACGCGGCCAAGGACCGGCTGAAGGACGCGGCGGGGATGCTGTCGGGGCTGGCCGGGGAGCTGGACAAGATCCCGGGCATCGGCGACGCGGCGGCCAAGCGGCTGAACGACGGCAGCGGGCAGGTCAGCGGAGTGGCGACCGAGGTGGAGAGCCTGGCGGGCAACCTGCAGGACCTGTCCGGCATCCTGGCGTCGGTCGGCGAGGCGCTGTCCGGGCTGGGCAGCAAGCTCAGTGAGTCGGGCGGCACGGTCAAGACCCTGCTCGACTGAGGAGCCGGAAAACACTCCGAATCGGTGGGAACCGGACCGTGACGGTCGTCGTCTAAGACGCGTTGTCGGGCGGCGGGAAACGTGACGGGTAAGGGAGAGCTCCGCGTGGCTGGGGTCTGGGGCAGGGCTGGTGGAGTGGTACGGGGGACGCTGATCGCGTCCGCGATCGCGCTGGTCGCGGGACTCGGGATCGGGTTCGCGGCCGGCGAGCCGGTGCGGGCCGACGACGTCGTCCCGGCGCGCAAGCTGCCGGCCGATCTGTGTGAGCGGCTCGGTGACATCTCCGCGATGCTGCCGGAGAACGCGTCGCCGGTGTTCGCGCAGACCGGGACCGGTGAGGTGCGCTGCCGCGCGCTCGCCGAGGAGTCGAGCCAGAAGACGTACACCGCCGCGGCGATCACCGTCCGGATCACCCCGTACGGCGGGAAGGTCGCCGGCGAGGGCGAGCCGCCGTTCCGGCCGGACCAGGTGGCGCGCAAGGCGTTCGACCGGGAGAAGGGCACCCTCGTGCGCGACCGCCCGTACTCGACCCGGATCGACAGCCACGGCCGGACCGGTGGGGAGGACTGGAAGGTCTCGGTGGTCGTACAGCGCGACGACCTCGTCGTCCAGGTGGACTACGAGGCGCATCCGGTGACGCGAGAGAAGGCCGAGGGAGCCGCGCTGGTGCTGGCGGACCGGGCGATCTGGGAGGCGAAGTGAACACCGCACCGGTCATCTCCGGGTACGAGCTGGGGCAGCGACTGCTGGAGCATCCGCTCGCCGAGATCTGGCGTGGGCGGTCGTTCAGCGGGATGGAGGTCGTCGTCCTCGTGCTGAGCGAGGCCGGCGCCGCCGATCCCGCCGTCCGCGAACGCCTCGGTGAGGCCAGTCGCACCGCCGCGCTCGGACCCGGCCGCGAGGAGGTCCCGCTCTGGGCGGCCAACCTGACCGCGACCCGGCCGTACGCCGTGACGCAGCTCGTCCCGGGCCAGTCCGGCGCCGAGCGCCTGATCGACCCGCTGGACGGCCTACTCGGCAACGACGAGCAGTCACTGGCCGCGGTCCGCAACCAGCTCGCCCAGTACGGCGCCGCGCCGATCCCCGCCGAGGGGCAGTCGTCCGTGGTCGCCGGTACGCCGGGGCAGCCGGGCGCGGCGAGCGCAGCCGGCCAGCCCTCCGGTCAAGCCGCTGCCGCGCACGCCTCCGGCGCAGCCGGCGCGCACACCCCCGCCCAAACCCCCACACACCCGGCCAAGCCGAAGCCCAAGCCCTGGCTCTATCTCGGCGCGATCGTCCTCGTGGTCGCGGTCTTCAGCATCACGTACTCGATCGGCGCCGCGGTCCGAAGCGCCACGGCCAAGACCGACCCCGTCGTCCCGCCCCCGGCCCCGGTCAGCCCCAGCCCGATGCCCACCGGCGTACTCGTCCCGGGCATCGACAAGGTGACCGCCGTGCCCTGGTCCAGGGTCACCGCGTCCGACGGCGTGGCCGGCGCGGTGTACACCTCCGGCGCCGGCCTCGAGGTCGCCCGCGGGCTCGGGCTGCCGTTCGAATTCGGGTTCCCCGATCGCCCGGTGCTGGACCAGAAGACCTCGGTGGAGTCGTCCTCGACGATCTACCGCCGCGTGCTCGCCGGCCCGGGCTCCGCGAACGCCGGGCTCGATCTCCGCATCGCCGTCCAGCCATGCCGTGACCAGGCGGACTGCCTGGCCGGCCGGGCCGCGTTCGACCAGGACTGGACCACGGCGTACAAGATGCCGGTTCCGGCCACGCCCCGCGACGGCCGCACCTGGTACGCCGTCAAGCCCAAGCCGTACACGTTCGCGATGACCCACGTCTTCTCCTCGCAGGGCCGCTGGTGGCTGGCCGGTGCGGCCGCCGTCGCAGCGCCGGGTCAGGAGCAGTCCGCCCAGCAGGTCGTCAACGACATCTGGCGCCAGACCGGCTGACCGCGCCAGACCGGCTGACCGCGACCGACCGAGCCCAGCTCCGGGCGTCGTACCCCCTGACCGGCAGACCCCGCACGACCTCCGTCCGCCGCCACCGCCGAGCGCAGTACGGTGGCGACACGCCGACGCGGCATAGACCGGGCGGTGCACGGGTTGTCACCCGTGGACGGACTTACGACGGAGGAGCGAGACGGTGAGCATTCGGATCGGTTACAAGGCCTCGGCGGAGCAGTTCGGCCCGCGGGACCTGGTCGAGTACGCGGTACGCGCGGAGCAGCTCGGGCTGGACAGCGTCACCGTTTCCGACCACTTCCTGCCCTGGCGGCACGAGGGCGGGCACGCGCCGTTCGCGCTGGCCTGGATGGCCGCGGTCGGCGAGCGGACCGAGCGAGTGCTGATCGGTACGTCGGTGCTGACGCCGACCTTCCGCTACAACCCGGCGGTGATCGCGCAGGCGTTCGCGACGCTCGGCGTGCTGTACCCGGGCCGGATCATGCTCGGCGTCGGCAGCGGCGAGGCGCTCAACGAGATCGCTGTGTCGGGCCGCGAGTGGCCCGAGTTCAAGGAGCGGTTCGCCCGGCTGCGCGAGTCGGTCGACCTGATCCGTGCGCTGTGGACCGAGGAGTCGGTCAGCTCCGACGGGCCGTACTACAAGACCGTCGAGGCGTCGATCTACGACCGGCCGGAGACGCCGCTGAAGATCTACGTCGCCGCGGGCGGACCGCTGGTCGCCAAGTACGCCGGCCGCGCGGGCGACGGTTTCATCGCGACCTCGGGCAAGGGCATGGAGCTCTACACCGACAAGCTGATGCCCGCCGTGCGCGAAGGCGCGGAGAAGGCCGGCAAGAAGTTCGAGGACGTCGACCGGATGCTCGAGGTCAAGGTCTCCTACGACCGCGACCCGGAGCACGCGCTGGAGAACACCCGGTTCTGGGCGCCGCTGTCGCTGACGCCCGAGCAGAAGCACAGCGTCGACAGCGCGACCGAGATGGAGCGGCTGGCCGACGAGCTGCCGATCGAGCAGGTCGCCAAGCGCTGGATCGTCGCCTCGGACCCCGAAGAGGTCGTCAAGCAGTTCCAGCCGTACCTGGACGCCGGTTTCAACCACTTCGTCGTGCACGGCCCGGGCCACGACCAGGAGCGGTTCCTGACCCAGTTCACCGAGGACGTCGTACCGCTGCTGCGCAAGCTGGGCTGAGCGCCGGGTTTTCCGGCCTCACCGGGTGGGGACCGGACCGGCATGGACCAGTGGGCTGACGGGCCGTACCGGATCGGGATCTCCGGCTGGCGGTACGCGCCGTGGCGGAAGGTCTTCTATCCCGAGGGCCTTCCGCAGCGCGCCGAGCTGGAGTACGCGTCGCGGCGGCTGAACTCGATCGAGCTGAACGGGTCGTTCTACTCCCTGCAGCGGCCCTCGTCGTACCAGCGCTGGTACGACCAGACGCCGCGCGGGTTCGTCTTCGCGGTCAAGGGGCCGCGGTTCGTCACGCACATGAAGAAGCTGGACGACGTCCAGACGCCGCTGGCCAACTTCTTCGCCTCCGGGGTGCTCGCGCTCGGGGAGAAGTTCGGGCCGGTGCTGTGGCAGTTGCCGCCGACGCTCGGCTACGACGCGGACCGGCTCGCCCGGTTCTTCGACTTGTTGCCTCGGACAACTGGTGAGGCGGCGCAGCTCGCCCACAAGCACGACGACCGGATGATCGACCGATCGTTGCTGGAGGCATCGGTCGAGCAGCCGATCCGGCACGCGCTGGAGGTGCGGCACGCGTCGTACGAGCAGGCGTCCTTCGTCGATCTGCTGCGGGCGCACGACGTCGGGCTGGTGTGTGCGGACACGGCGGGCAAGTGGCCGATGCTGGACGACGTGACGGCGTCCGACTTCGTGTACGTGCGACTGCACGGGGCCGAGGAGTTGTACGTCAGCGGGTACGACGACGACGCGCTGGACCGCTGGGCCGGGCGGATCAGGACCTGGCACAGCGGCCGGACACCGACGAACGGACGGCGGGTCGGCTCGGCCGCGCCGCGCCGGCAGCGGGACGTGTTCGTGTACTTCGACAACGACGTGAAGGTCCGCGCGCCGTTCGACGCCGAGGGTTTGGCGCGGCGGCTGGGGATAACCGGTTGAGTCGTCAGGGTCGCGGCGACGACAATCGCCGGGATGACGTTCGAGGTGGTCCGCGCCGACGACCCGCGCTGCGCCGTACTGGAGGCTGACGGGTACACGGTGGTCGGCGAGTCCTGGGCCGCGCGGTTACGCGACCCGGATCGGGCGATGCTGGAGCAGGCGGGTCGGCGGGCGGAGGGCGTCGTCGTACGGGAGTTGGGGGTGGAGTCCGCGGCTGCGGTACTCGAGGTGGAGACGGCGAACGAGCCCGACTATCCGTACACCCCGGCGACGCATCGGGTGGTCGGGTCGCTCGAAACGATCCGGGAGTTGTGGACGGCGGGCCGGGTGTTCGGCGCCTTCGACGGGGGTCGCTTGGTTGCCGTGACGCACATCCGATTGGATGGGGAGACCGAGTTCACGTCGGTGCTCGACGGGTATCGCGGCCGAGGCGTCGGGCAGGCGGTCAAGGCCGCGTCGATCCTCGCGCTGCTGGAGCAGGGCGTCCGCGTCTTCGGCACCGGCGGGGCGGCGGTCAACGACGCCAGTCTGGGCGCGAACCTTGCCCTCGGCTACGTCGTTGAGGAACGCTGGCGGAGCTACGCGCCGCCGGAGGGCTGACGACCTGGCCGGGCGTCGTGTGCTGACGCTCAGCGCCCGGGCCCGATCAGGTCGGGATCCACTCCGGCCACCACGGCGGGACGTTCGCGGGGCAGATCGGCGCGGCCATCGTGGCCGGCGTACCGGCCCAGGAGAACAGGGCCAGGTCGGCGATCGCGATCGCGACCAGCGCGCCGATCAGCGGCATCAGGAACTTGCCGCCGCCGCCCTTTCTCATCACCCGCCAGACCACGCTGAACAGCACGATGTTCACCACCAGCGCCACCGGCAGCCCGACGAACAGCAGCGTCGGCCCGTTGCCGACGCCGTTGAGCTTCACCCCGCAGTCGTCCCAGGCCCGCCGGGTGATCCACAGCAACCCGAACCCCGCCGCACCACCGATCACCATCGAGAAGAACGACAGCCGGTTGCCTTTGCCCATAGGCCAACCGTATTGGCTGCGGCGGCCGGTCGCCTCTCGCAACGCCTGTCCGCGCCCCCGGTGACCACCTACGATCCCGGCATGACGGCGAAGCGCTGGGTTTTCGTGGTGGTGGCACTGGTGGGACTGGCGCCGCTGATCGCCGCGCTGGTCGAACAGCAGTGGGTGAGCGCGTTGACCCGGGCCTTTCCGGTGGTCCTCTTCAGCGCGCTGGCTGTCAAGGAGTTCCGCTCGCCGTCGCCGTCACGGGCCTGGACCAAGCGCCAGTTGGTCCTCACGCTGGCGCTCGTGGTGCCGGTCACGGCGGTGACGTTCGGCATGATCATCTGGGTCGCGGTGGTGAGCGGCGATCCGTACCTGCTCGTCGCCTGTGTCGCCCTCTTACTGGTCTGTACGGCGCTGCTCGGGCTTGGCGCCCGGGTCCTGCGGAAGGAGCACCTGCTGGCAACGAGCGCTGCTGCAGCGACCGATTCCTGATCGGCCGCGGAACCGTCAGCCTTTGATCGTCACCGGCCGCTGCGGCGGGCTGAGCGGGTCGGTCGCCAGCCGGGCGTGCCGCTCGACGTCGTACCGGGTGCCGTCGTAGGCGAGGCGCTGGCGTTCCAGCCCCTCGTACAGGAAACCGGCGCCCGCGGCGACGCCGCAGGACGCTGGGTTGTTGGTGCGGTGACCTAGCTCGAGGCGGTAGAGGCCGGCGTCGTGGTGGGCCCAGTCGGCGAGGGCGCGTAGCGCGTCGCGGGCGACTCCCTGGCGGCGGACCTCCGCGATCGTCCAGTACCAGGTCCAGCCGACCTGGTGGCGGTCGATGTTCGTCACCGCGACGCAGCCGACCGGGTGGTCGTCGGCGTCCGCGACGGCGTACACGTGCCCGTTGTCCAGGTCGGCGACCCGGCCGATCCAGTCGACGGCGCTCGCGGTGTCCCGGATGCCGCCCTGGGCGGCCATGTCCGGGTCCGCATGCGCCGCCGCCAAGCGCAACGCGTCAGCCACACGCCACCGCCGGAGATCAAGCGTCGCCAGGTCGTAACCCATCTGTCGAATCTACCTCCGCCACTGCCACCACAACCGAGTCATCGGCCTGTCTCGACGGACCGCGGACGTGCACCACTGATCAACCGACTGAAATGCCCTCGTCACGACGGGTGCTGAGCGTGAGTCCGGCCGAGCGCGCCGGGTTGATCAGTGGTGGACGTCCGGGTCCTGCAGGATGGGCGCATGCGATTTCTCGACTTCTCCGACCAGGTCGTGCTCGTCACCGGCGCCAGCAGCGGAATCGGGGCGGCCGCGGCCGTCGGGTTCGCGGAGGCGGGGGCGACCGTCGCGCTGCACTACAACGCCAACGAGGCGGGCGCCCGGCACACGGTCAGCGCGGTGAACACGGCCGGTGGCGCCGCGTCGATGCACCAGGCCGACCTCGCGGACCCGGACTCGGCGGGGGCGCTGATCGACGCGGTGCTGGCCAAGCACGGCCGGATCGACGTCCTGGTGAACAACGCCGGTGACCTGGTCCGGCGGACCGCGGTGACCGACGTACCGGACGAGGAGTTCCGCCGGATCCTGGACGTCAACCTGACCTCGGTGTTCGCGATGAGCCGGCGGATCGTGCCGGTGTTCCGGGCCCAGGGCGGCGGCGCGATCGTCAACGTCACCTCGATCGCCGGCCGCAACGGCGGCGGTGGCGGCTCGGTCCTCTACGCGACCAGCAAGGGCGCCGTCAGCACGTTCACCCGCGGCCTGGCCAAGGAGCTCGCGCCCGACGGCATCCGCGTCAACGCGATCTCGCCCGGCGTGATCAGCACCCCGTTCCACGACCGCCACACCGGCGAGCAGCAGCTGAAGACCATGCTCGCCACGATCCCGATGGGCCGCACCGGTACGCCACACGAGTGCGTCGGCACGATCCTCTACCTGGCCTCCGACGCGATGAGCTCCTACGTCACCGGCCAAATCGTCGAGGTCAACGGCGGCCAACTGATGCCGTGACCGACCCCGGCCTACCCTCCGGAGTGACCCGTCGGTGTCGGCTCCGGCGACCGGGCGCGACGGAACAGCCGGTTGTGGTCGAGCAGTTGCCCGTGCGGCCGATACCCGAGCCGATCCAGTACGGCGTATAGCTCGCGCCGCTGATCCTCCCGTTTGTCCTCCACCAGTACGGCGCGCGGCCGCAGGCGGGTCATCGTGTGCGCGGCGCCCCGTAGTACGGCGAGTTCCGAGCCCTCGACGTCCAGCTTGATCACGTCGAGCCGGGGCAGGTCGTGCGCCCGGGACCAGTCGTCGAGGCGCACAACCGGAACCTCCTGGACGATCTCCCCGTCGCCGACCAGCGAGCGCACGCCGGTGTCGGCCGCGTCGTACCGGCTGTCGGCGCGCAGTGCGGCGTCGCGCGTCGAATCCCCGAGCGCGGCCTGCACGGTCTCGATCAGCTCGCCCAGACCGTTGCGTTCGGCGGCTTGCTGAAGCTTGGCGAGCGCGTCGTCGGCCGGTTCGAACGCGATGACCCGGCCGGAGCTCAGGTCGCGCATCCGCAGTGCCGCGCCCAGGGTGTGCACGCCGATGTTGGCGCCGACGTCCAGGAACACATCGCCCGCCCGCAACTCCGCAGCAAGAAACCGGGCCGTCGCCGGTTCGTACCGGCCCGCGTAGTACAGCACCGCCTGCAGGTTGTCCCGCAGATCGAGCCGCAACCGCACGCCCTGCCGACGGACCTCGACCTCGTCCACAGCCCAGTCCGGCGAGATCTTCGTCAGCCCGGGATTCCGCTCGGCCAACCGTGGCGACACCCGCAGAGCCACCCGCTGCACCCCACCCGGCCGAGCCCCCTCGACCCGCCCGACAACATGCGCGACCCGGCGCGCGGCGCCGTCCCCGACCCGCTCGGCCAGGTACGGCAACCGCCACGCCAGACGCCCGATGCGCCCGTCCCGCACATCCACGATCTGCTGGTACCCGCCGTCAATCCCCGCGAAGACTCACGCGTTGTCGAAGACGTGGATCGGCCGCACCTCGACGGTCTCGCCGGGGCCCGCGAACGTTCGGCCCACGAGGTCGGCCCGTTCCGGGGTCTCGACGTCGATCATGAAGAGCCCGGCGAGGTGTTCCTTGGACTCCGAATACGGCCCGTCGGTGATAACCGGGCGCCCGGAGGTCCAGCGGTAGAGCCGGGACTTCACGGGATCGCCGAGCGCCTCACCGCCGACCAGTTCGCCGTTGGACTGCAGCTCGCCGAGCAGGTCCTCGAAAGCCGAGTTCAGGCGCTTGCGCTCGGCCGGCGGCAGCGCCTGGTGCTCGGGCACGTAGTCGCCGGTCGGGTGTCCCCACGGCTGCGGGCTGGAGTAGATCAGTACGACGTACTTCATGGTCGGTTCCCAACGTCCGAGGGCCGCCGATCGGCCCTCCCGACGCTACATCGAGGCCGGTCCCCGGCTCTCGACATTTCAGCCGTTCAGCAGGTTCTCGAACGGCGTGGGGTTCTCGAAGGGGTCCACCGGGGCCTTGGCCGGCTGGTTGGTCAGCTGGTCGACGAGCTCGGTCGCGGCCCGCTCGACCCGGGCGCGCAGGGCGTTCGCGTGCGGTCCCCAGTCCGACGACGCGGCGTACACGGCCGTCGGCACGACGACCGCCTGCAGGTAGGCGAACAGCGGGCGCATCGCGTACTCGAGCACGAGGGAGTGCCGCTCGGTGCCGCCGGTCGCCGCGATCAGCACCGGCTTGCCGACCAGCGCCTTGTCGTCGAGCACGTCGAAGAACATCTTGAACAGCCCGTTGTACGACGCGCTGAACGTCGGCGTGACCGCGATCAACGCATCGGCGGAAACCACCGTCTCCAGCACCTCGCGCAGCGCCTCGGACGGAAACCCGGTGAGCAGGTTGTTGGTCAGGTCGTGCGCGTGGTCGCGCAGCTCGACGACCACGATCCGGCGCGGCACGCCGCGTCCGTCCAGGGTGTCCCGGACGGCGGCGGCGAGCTGGTCGGCGAGCAGCCGGGTGGACGACGGCGTGGTCAGGCCCGCCGTCACCACCGCGATCGTGCGCTCTCCGGTCGACGTCATCGCTGGACCTCCTCGACAACGGACTCCGGCGTGCTCAGGGACTCCAGCGACTGCGCCCGCTCGGCCGCGGCCTTCAGCGACTCGTGCGTCGGGGCGTCGGGCACGTGGGCCGGCTTCAGCGCCGCAAACTCCTTGCGCAGTACCGGAACGACCTCCTCGCCCAGGATGTCCAGCTGCTCCAGCACCGTCTTCAGCGGCAGACCGGCGTGGTCCATCAGGAACAGCTGCCGCTGGTAGTCGCCGAACTGCTCGCGGAAGCCCAGCGTCCGCTCGATCACTTCCTGCGGGCTGCCGACCGTCAACGGCGTCTCGCGCGTGAAGTCCTCCAGCGACGGCCCGTGCCCGTAGACCGGCGCGTTGTCGAAGTACGGCCGGAACTCGCGCACCGCGTCCTGCGAGTTCTTCCGCATGAAGACCTGGCCGCCGAGCCCGACGATCGCCTGGTCCGCGGCGCCGTGGCCGTAGTGCTCGAACCGCCGCCGGTACAGGTCGATCATCTGCTTGGTGTGCGAGGCCGGCCAGAAGATGTTGTTGTGGAAGAAGCCGTCACCGTAGTACGCCGCCTGCTCCGCGATCTCCGGCGAGCGGATCGAGCCGTGCCACACGAACGGCGGTACGCCGTCCAGCGGCCGCGGCGTCGCGGTGAATCCCTGCAGCGGCGTCCGGAAGTTGCCCTCCCAGTCGACCACGTCCTCGCGCCACAGCCGGCGCAGCAGGGCGTAGTTCTCGACCGCCAGCTGGATGCCGTTGCGGATGTCCTGGCCGAACCACGGGTAGACCGGTCCGGTGTTGCCGCGACCCATCATCAGGTCGACCCGGCCGTCGGCCAGGTGCTGCAGCATCGCGTAGTCCTCGGCGATCTTCACCGGGTCGTTGGTGGTGATCAGCGTGGTCGAGGTGGACAGGATCAGCTTCGACGTCCGCGCGGCGATGTAGCCGAGCATGGTGGTCGGCGACGAGGCCACGAACGGCGGGTTGTGGTGCTCACCGCTGGCGAACACGTCCAGCCCGACCTCCTCGGCCTTCAGCGCGATCGTCACCATCGCCTTGATCCGCTCGGCCTCGGAGACGGTGTGCCCGGTGGTCGGGTCCTGCGTCACGTCGCTGACACTGAAGATGCCGAACTGCATCTTGCCCTCCTCGTGATCTGTAGTAGTTAATTATTGAACTATTTACAGGTCTTGTCTATTCCGGTCCGCCCAGTGAAACTTGGTCCCACCCTGCGAAACCCCTTCCGCCCCAAGGAGTTCCGTTCATGATGCTCTCCCGCCGCGTTCTGCTGGGAAGCGCCGCCGCGATTCCCGCCTCCGGTCTGATCAGCGCCGCTCCCGCTCGGGCCGACCGCGGCGCCGGACCCCGCGACGCCTCGACCGACCTGATCGCCGAGTGGGCCGAAGCCCCCGGCGCGCACCCGCTGATCCCCGACATCTCCCACGCCGGCTACCGCGGCGGCGAACGCCCCCGCGCCCCGCGCACGATCGCCCGCGTCACCGACTTCGGCGCCCGTCCCGGCAACGCCGCCGACGCGGCACCAGCCTTCAACGCCGCCGTTCAGTACGCCGGTACGCACGGCGGCGGCACCATCCTCGTCCCGCCGGGCGTCTACCGCCTCGACTCGCCCATCTGGATGCACTGGTCGAACGTCGTGCTGAAGGGCTCCGGGCGCGACCGCACGATCCTGCACTTCACCCGGCCGCTGGAGCAGAGCTACCGGCCGAACCTCCAGCCGAGCCTGCAGAGCCGTTGGTCCTGGACCGGTGGCCAGATCTGGGTGATCGCGCCGGAGCGCAAGGCCAAGTCGGAGGCCGAGGACTTCGCCGCTTCCGAAGGCTGGCTGCTCGGTGACACTCTGGCCGAGGTCGGAGCCGCGTCGCGCGGCCAGCGCACGCTGCTCGTCTCGGACACCAGGAGCCTGCAGGCCGGCGACCTCGTCGTCCTGGAGACCGACAACCCGGCCGACGCCGGCGTACTGAAGCACCTGGCCGGTGACGTGCCCGGTACGGCGACGTACGACTGGCCGGTGAAGGCTCCGCAGCTCACCACCGGCTCATCCGGTCAGTACATCCAGTACGCGACGCTGCAGTGGCCCGTTCGCATCGAGGCCGTGCTCGGAGAACGCCTGATCCGCCTGGCCCAGCCGCTGCGCTACGACCTGCGCCCGAGCTGGCCGTCGCGGCTGCGGGAGATCGGACCGACCGTGCACGACGTCGGCGTCGAGTCGCTGACGATCCGCAACGAGCTGAAGCCGATGACCATCCACAACCGGCATCCCGGCGCGAACGGCCTGTGCTTCCAGGCCGTGCACGACTGCTGGGCCGACGACGTCCGGGTGGAGAACTGCGATCTGGGCTTCGGGTTCACCACGACGAAGGCGGTCACGCTGACCGGCGTCGTGGTCGGCGGCCGCTCGGCGCACCACAGCTTCGCCTGCCGGATGCAGTCGCACGACAACCTGGTCGACGGGTTCGAGATCGAGGCGTTCACCGTGCCGCTGCCGGCCGGCGCGCTGCATCACGGGCTCAACCTCGAAGGGCTCTCGGCGGGCAACGTGTGGCGCCGCGGCCGGATGGCCGAGGGCACGTTCGACACGCACCGGGCGATGCCGTTCGAGAACGCGCGGACCGACATCACGCTGGTGAACAACGGCCGGGTCGGCGGATCGGCCGCCTCCGGCCCACTCTTCGGCGCCCGGATCGCGCACTGGAACGTCCGGATCACCAGCGGCAACCCGTACGCGATCCAGCTCGCCGACGTCGCCCCGCGCAGCCTCACCGTCGGGTTGCAAGGGCTCACGTCGGACCCGAGCGGCCTGCCCCGCGACTTCCAGGGCGACCTGGAGAACGGCACGTTCCTGCTCGGCCGGCGCCCCGCCGTACCGGATCTGTACGCCGCGCAACGCCGTCGCTGAGCAAGACGAAAGCGGCCCGAACTCCGGGAGTCCGGGCCGCCTGGCGCGCGGTCAGATCCGGTGCGGTTCGAGGTGACTCTCGTCGCCCGTCAGGGCCGCCGCGATCCGGCGGTGCTTGACGGCTTCCTCGGCCCGCGACTGCCGCTCGAGCGTGCGCGCCATCATCAGGTGCGCGTAGTACTCGGTCGGCTGACGGGTGAGCACCTCGTTCAGGTGCTCCTCGGCCGGCTTGAGCAGAGCGGAGTGGTAGTAGGCCCGCGCAAGCAGCAGCCGCGTTCCCACGTCCTCCGGCGTCTCCTCGACGACCGGCTTGAGAGCCTTGATCGCGCCGCGGTAGTCCTTCTCGTCGAAGTACTGCCGTCCCAGCCCGTAGCTCAGGGCCCGCATGTCCTCCATCTGGTCACCTCCGGCATCAGTTGTGCCAGCCGCAACGCCCCGCCGTACGGCGGTATTCCGGGCTCAGGCCGCGTCGAGCGCGGCCACCTGCTCGGCGGTCAGCTCGAGCTCGACCGCGGCGTAGGAGTCGCGGATCGTCTCCGGCCGGCTCGACCCCGGAATCGGGATGACCTGCTCGGACTTCGCCAGCATCCAGGCGAGCGTCACCTGCTGCGGGCTGACCCCGAGCTCGCCGGCGATCCGGTGGAACGCCGGGTGCTTGTGGCCGAGGTCGGACGCGTTCGAGATGCCGCCGAGCGGCGACCAGGGCAGGAACGCGATGCCGAGCTCGTCGCACAGCTCGAGCTCCGGCTCGCTGGACCGGAAGGCCGGCGAGAACTGGTTCTGCACCGAGACCAGCCGGCCGCCGAGGATCTCTCCTGCCTGCTTGATCTGCGCGGGATTCGCGTTCGAGATGCCGGCCATCCGGATCTTGCCGGCGTCCAGCAGGTCGCGGATCGCGCCGACCGAGTCCTCGTACGGCGTCTTCGGGTCCGGCCGGTGGAACTGGTAGAGCCCGATCGCGTCGACGCCGAGCCGCTTCAGCGACGCGTCGGCGGCCTGCTTCAGGTACTCCGGGGAGCCGTTCAGCGTCCAGGACCCGTCGCCCGGGCGCAGGTGGCCGCCCTTGGTCGCGACCAGCACGTTCGACGTGTCACCGCCGTACGACGCGAGCGCCTTGGCGATCAGCGACTCGTTGTGCCCGACGTCGTTCGCGGTCAGGTGGTACGCGTCGGCGGTGTCGATCAGCGTGACGCCCGCGTCGAGCGCGGCGTGAATGGTCGCGACGGACCGGCTCTCGTCGTCGGGGCGTCCCTCGATCGACATCGGCATCGCGCCGAGCCCGATCGCGCTGACCTCGACGTCACCGATCCGGCGGTTCTTGGAAGTAGGCATGCCTCCAAGTTCCCCTGTCCACGCGCCGAAATCCAACAGCAGAATACGAATGCAGTGACCACTCCGGCTGCTGAATCGTCCGGCTGGGCGCAGCGCCCAACCGGACGAGGCGAACTCAGCCCACGTGCACGTGCGGGGTGCGGTCCTCCACGACGTACGACGCGCGGGTGCTGATCGGGGCGCCCGGGGTGGTGACGTAGGGGACGACGCGGAAGTCCGAGCGCCAGCGGTTCCGGTCGACGCTGACCCGGACGTAGCCGCGCTGGGAGTTGAAGAACTTCAGGTGCGGGTTCGCGGCCAGGAACTGCTCGCCCTGGGTGGTGGTGTCGGCGCCGTCGCCGCCGCTGGTGATCGACGTACCGACGAACTCGGTGCCGACCGTGGCCGAGCCGGGGTCGGCATAGTCACGCTTCAGTTCGAGCGCGTAGTTCTGGTGCCGGTCACCGGTGATCACCACCAGGTTGCGGACGCCGGCGTCCTGGGCCGCGCCGAGCACCTCGTTGCGCTCGGCGACGTAGCCGTCCCACGGGTCCAGCCAGACGCGCGTCTCCGGACCGGGCGTCCAGTCCGTCTGACCCATCGGGGCCTGGTTGCCGAGCACCTGCCAGCGCGCGTTCGAGCGGCGGAACCCGTCCAGCAGCCAGGCCTTCTGCTTGCCGCCGAGCATCGTGTTGTCCGGGTCGAACCGGTCGTCGCAGGTCGAGGAGTCGCCGTCGCCGCACGGCTGGTCGGAGCGGTACTGCCGGGTGTCCAGCATGGTGATGTCGGCCAGCCGCCCGTACGGCAGCCGCCGGTGCAGCCGGACGTCCGGGCCGGACGGCATCTGGTCGTGCCGCAGCGGCATGTTCTCGTACATCGCCTGGAACGCCTGCGCGCGACGGACCCGGAACACCGCGGGATCCTGGTCCGGCTCGGTGTCGGCCTGGGACAGGTCGCCGGCCCAGTTGTTCTCCACCTCGTGGTCGTCGATGGTGTGGATCCACGGGTGCGCGGCGTGCGCGGCCTGCAGCGGCGCCTCGGACTTGTACAGCGAGTACTGCAGCCGGTACCGGGCCAGGTCGAACGTCTCGGTGTGAAACCGCGGATCCGTCACCACGCCCCGCCGGTTCGTCCGGACACCTGACTCGTAGAGGTAGTCGCCCAGGTGCACGACCAGGTCGAGGTCCTCGGCGGCCAGATGGTCGTACGCCGTGAAGAACCCGTCCTGCCACGCGTTGCAGGAGGCGAACGCGAACCGCAGCTCACGCGGCGAGGAGAACGGGTGCGGCGTGGTCCGGGTCCGGCCGGTCGCCGAGATCTCCTGGCCGGTGCGGAACCGGAAGTAGTACTCGTGGTCCGGCTGCAGCCCGTGGATCTCGGGGTGCACCGAGTGGCCCAGCTCCGGCGTGGCCAGCACGCTGGAGCGACGGACAACGTGCCGGAACTGCGCGTCCCGGGCGACCTCGTACTCCACCCGGACCGGCTTGGCGGGCATCCCACCGCGGCCGTCGACGGCGAACGGGTCGAGGGCGAGCCGGGTCCACAGCACCACGCTGTCGTACCGCGGGTCGCCGGAGGCCACACCGAGCGTGAAGGGATTGCCGGCCCGACCCGGGACGGCGTACGTGGTCGAGGCGTCCCAGGCGCCGGTGCCGAGCAGCACCGCGGCGGTACCGGCACCGCCGTACCCGAGAAAACGACGACGAGACACAGACATACGGATCCTCCTGAGCGGGGAGAGGGGGTCCCGATCAGCCTTCAGTTGTCAGATGACTGCCGCCGGACCGCGAAACGACCCCAAGGTGAACGGAACTCCTCGATACGCTGGAGCCCGCCCGACAACCCGCAGGAGACCCGATGCCGTACGAGCCGTGCCGCTACGCCCGCCGCTGGCCCGAGCTGTTCGACCCGCTGGACGATGCGCAGAAACAGCGCGTCAGCGACGCCCTCGCGAGTGGCCGCCTGGACGGCTGGGAGCCGGACCGCGACGACGTGTCCGACCTGGTCGACCGTGAGCTCGGCCGGATCGACGCGGCCGAGTACACCCGGCGCACGATCGCCAAGGTCACCGGGCAGCGAGGTCCCGGCGGGGACGAGGCGTGACCGACCCTGCCCCCGAGGCGGCCGGACCGAGCCCGCTGGAGCGCTGGAACCGGCTGCTGGTGGAGCCCGGCGGCCACGTCCTGCGCAACAAGCTCGGGCTCACCGACGGGCAGCAGCTGCGCGCGGCCGAGTACCGGATCCGCGCGATGCGGCAGGGTGAGATCCAGCGCGGCGAGGTCGACATCCCGCGCACCTCCGACATGGCCCAACTGCAGGCGATCCACCACCACCTCTTCCAGGACGTCTACGAGTGGGCCGGACAGCCGCGCGACGTGGACCTGGTCAAGGACGGTCAGCCGTTCGTCGAACACGGGTGGGCGCCGCAGTGGATCGAGCGCACCGGCAGCGTGATGCGCGGTGTCGACTGGCCGAACATCTCCCGCGAGGACTTCGTGCGTACGGCGGCCACCGCGTACGCCGAGCTGAACCTGGCGCACCCGTTCCGGGAGGGCAACGGCGCCAGCACCAAGCTGTTCCTGCAGCAGATGACCGAAGGGGCGCCGTACCGGATCGACTACGACCGGGTCGAGAAGAACGCCTGGAACCAGGCGTCGATGGACTCCCGGGTGCAGTCGCTGCAGACCCAGACCGTGCAGCCGGGGGCGCTGGTCCAGGTCTTCGACCAGATCGTCGTCGACCGCGAGCCGCCGGCGGCGCCCGCGATCGATCCCCAGCTGGCGAAGGTGATGGAGCTGCAGAACACGACGTACCGGAGCGCGGGCGGTCCGACCACCGAGCGGAGCGCGTCGACGGCGGAGCAGTCGGCCGTCGTACCGACTGGTGCTCGCGCGCAGACCGCCACCCGAGGAACCGAGCGGCAGGTCTGAGTCCCAGGCAGGATGGGGCCCATGCACACCGACGACCGGATCCGCCGGGCCGACCCGGCCGACATCCCCGCCATCGTGGACCTCGTCTACGCGCTGGCCGAGTACGAACGCGAGCCCGCCGCCTGCCGGCTGACCGCCGGCCAGCTGGAGACCGCCCTGTTCGGCCCGTCGCCCGCGGTCTTCTGCCACGTCGCCGAACTCGACGGCGAGGTGGTCGGCTGCGCCCTGTGGTTCCTCAACTTCTCCACCTGGCGCGGAGTGCACGGCATCTACCTGGAGGACCTCTTCGTCCGCCCCGAACACCGCGGCTCAGGCCTCGGCAAGTCCCTGCTCACAGCCCTGGCTCAAGAATGCGTCCACAACGGCTACGAACGCCTCGAGTGGTCGGTCCTCGACTGGAACACCCCGGCCATCGACTTCTACCGGGCTCTCGGCGCGACTCCACAGACCGAGTGGACCACCTTCCGCCTCACCGACGCCGGCCTGAAGGCCCTTGGTTCGTGAACTACACCGACTACACCTGGTTCACCCAGCACCGTCTCTACTACGCGTTCTGCCTGACCTCGGTGAAGGGCATCGATCCGCCGGAGGCGCTGCGCCGCCTCGACGCCCAGGACGTCGAGCGGTTGAGCGGCCTGGACGCCTTCATGCAGTACGCCGAGAAGAACTTCCCGTTCCACACCCACAACCCGTACGCGATCGGCGCGACAGCGCTCGACGGCGGCACCCTGCTGGTCGAGTACAACGGGTTTCTCGGCACCCGACGACAGCTCGCCGGCCCGCTGTCGGTCGGCACGGACGTCGCTACGCATTCCAGCAACGTCGACCGGGACGGCAACTTCCTCTGGCTCCGTGACGGCGAGGTCAGGCTGGAGTTCGACCCGATGTTCCCGTGCTGGCGATCGGGCTCGGACCCGGACAGTTTGGTCGACGTGCTACGGGAGATCGGGTACGACCTGAGCGACGACGAGGACCATGACTACGAGCACTACACCGAGAAGACGATGGTCCTGAGCGAGTATCTGACCGGGCTTCGGTTGACCGAGGAGCTGTTGAACAACGCCGAGTACCTGTCTAGTCTGGTGACGCTCCCGCGGTGAACGTCAGCTCCGGCTGCGCTGCTTCGCCTGGTACATCTCCTGATCAGCAACGCGCAGCAGTTCGTCGAGGTCCGCGGTGTAAGGGCTGACGACCGCCGTGCCGATGCTGGTCGTGACCGGTACGTCGATCCCCGGCAGCGGGCGGTTGACCGATTCCTCGATGCGGCGCATCAGCGTCGCCAGGTCGGCACCGTCGATCTCCTCCGCGAGTACGGCGAACTCGTCGCCGCCCAAGCGCGCGACGGTGTCCCCGCTGCGGACCGCGGACAGCAGCCGGCCGGCGATCTCCCGCAGGGCCTGGTCGCCGGCTTCGTGGCCGTACTTGTCGTTGACCTGCTTGAAGTGGTTCAGGTCGCAGAACAGCAGCACCCCGCGGCGACCGCTCTGCCGGGACCGTTGCAGCGCGGCCGTGAACCGGTGCTGCAGCAACCGGCGGTTCGGCAGGCCGGTCAGCGCGTCGTGTGCCGCGTGGTGTTGCAGCTCGCGCTCGGTCTCCTTGCGCGCGGTCACGTCGTCGATCTGGATCAGGACGATCCGCGGCTGATCCTTGCCCTGGTCAACGATCGCCGCCGTACCGCCGAGCCAGATGTCGTGGCCGTCGGCCCGCCGGAAGGTCCGCTCGAACCGGTACGGTCCGTGCTCGGCGGTGAGCAGGTCGAGCTCCCGCTCGGTCTGCCCCGCGTTCTCGTCCTCCAGGTAGTCCATCAGCATCGAGCCGACCAGCTGCTCGGGCGTGTACCCGGTGATCCGGCAGAACGCGTTGTTGACCCGCAGCACCCGGCCGGCGTCCGGCCCGTCGAGCGCGATCGTGGCCATCCCGTTCCCGGCGCCTTCGAACACCAGCCGGAACGTCGTCTCGCTGGCCTCCAGCCGCGCCTTCTCGGCCAGCAGCTGGTCGGTCAGCCGGGCCTTGTCGATCGCCAGCCCGGCCTGGGTCGCGAAGATCTCCAGCAGTTCGCGGTGGATCGGTCCCGGCCGGCGCTGGTCCTCCGGCAGGTCGACCGACAGCATCCCGACCAGTTCGCCGTCCGACGAGCGCAGCGGCGCGAACAACGCGTCCAGCGGGTGCCACGCGTCCGGATCCTTCGAGATCGGCACGTCCGGGACCCAGCCGATCACCTCACCCTCCGGCAGCCGCTCGTGCGGCACGAACCGCAGCCCGCCCCAGACGTCCGCGATCTCGAACTCGGCGTCGAAGATGTCCGCCGCGCTGACGGTCCCGAGCAGCGCCTCGCGCGCCTCCGGCGAACCCGACACCGCGATCACCTCGAACTTGCCGTCCGGCTGCCGCAGGTTCAGGACGGCGATGCCGAAGCCGAGCCCGTCGACCACGCCGTCGACGACGGCCTGCAGGGTCTCGGCCAGGCTCCGCCCGGCACCCATCCGGGCGCTCACCTCGTAGAGACGGCGCACAGCCGTCAACCGTACGGTGGGCTCGTTCTGCACTGCGCTTCTCCGGCGTCACGGCGTCGGCGGCCTCACGGGAACCCTGCCGTGGTGAGGGCCCCCTCACAGAGTGACAGATCACGCCCGGACAGCAACGGGTCCGGGCATGCCGGTGCCCGATCGTGCTGACTGCGGGCGGTGATCGGACACGTACTGCCGGTGAAGACTGTACGCCGTCCGCGCTCAGTACCGCATGTTCGCCAGCGCTTGACAGCTCGTCACCGCGGAAGCCCAGGGATCGGCCGGCGCGTCGTGTTCCACCAGCCACTGCTCGACCCCGCCGCTCTCGGCGTGCGCGAACATCGCCGGGAAATCCAGCGTGCCGGCCCCGACGTCCTCCCACGACCCGTCGGCCGCCATGTCCTTGACGTGCAGCGCGGGGAACCGGCCGGGGTGCCGCTGGAAGTAGCCGGCCGGGTCCTTGCCGCCGTTCACCACCCAGTACAGGTCCAGCTCGAAGCCGAGCAGCTCCGGCTCGACCTCGTCCAGCAGGATGTCGAACAGCACCTGCCCGTCGACCTCGTCGAAGTCGTGCCCGTGGTTGTGGAACAGCAGCTTCAGCCCGGCCTGCCGCGCGGTCTCACCGGCCTTGTTGAACGCGGCCGCCGCCTCGCGGAACCCGTCCGGCGTCCGCAGCTCGGCCGGCAGCGACGGTACGACGATCCACTGCCCGCCAAGGGTCCGTACGTCGTCCAGCGCGCCGTCCCAGTCGTCGGTCAGCCGGGGATAGCCGACGTGCTCCAGCACGATCTTCAGCCCGGCGTCGTCGGCGAAGCGCCGGATGTCGGCGGCGGAGTGACCGAACCGGCCGCTGACCCCGACGGTCCGGTAGCCGATGCCGGCCAGCCTCTGCAGTGTCCCGGGGTAGTCCTCCTTGAGGACGTCGCGCATCGTGTACAGGTGCATGCCGATTCCGTCGGCGGGAATGGTCCGGTCGCTCACGAGGCGGTGCTCCTTCGATGTAGGGGCTTCAGGCAACGTGTTCCTGGTAGCGGGCGAGCGCCAGGTCGAAGACGTCCTGGCCCGGCGCGTCCCACAGGTCCTGGTTGAAGATCTCCACCTCGACCGGCCCGGTGTACCCGGCCGCGTCGCAGGCCTCGCGCAGCCGGCGCAGCTCGATCGAGCCGTCGCCCATCATGCCGCGCCCGAGCAGGGTGTCGGCCGGCAGCGGGACGTTCCAGTCGCTGACCTGGTACGAGCAGATCCGCGGGCCGGCTCGCTCGATCTGGCGGTACACATCGGTGTCCCACCACAGGTGGTAGGCGTCGACGACAACCCCGACCTGCTCGACCGGGAACTGCTCGGCGAGATCCAAGGCGCCGCCGAGCGACGACACCACACAGCGGTCCGAGCAGAACATCGGATGCAGCGGCTCGATCGCGAGCCGCACCCCACGCTCAGCGGCGTACGGCGTGAGCTCGGCGAGGCCGTCGCGGATCATCCCGCGGGCGCCGTCGATGTCGCGCGAGCCCGGCGGGAGACCGCCGCTGACGAGCACGAGCGTGTCGGTGCCGAGCGTGGCGGCCTCGTCGATCGCGCGGCGGTTGTCCTCGATCTTCTCGCGGCGTTCGGCCGGGTCGGTGGCGGTGAAGAACCCGCCGCGGCACAACGAGGAGACACGCAGACCGGCGTCGGCGACGAGCTTGGCGGCGCGCTCGACGCCGTACTCCTGGATCGGTTCGCGCCACAGGCCGATCCAGTTCAGCTCGGCCTTGGCGCTCGCCGCGACGACGTCCTCGAGCGGCCAGTACTTGGTGGTCGCCTGGTTCAGGCTGTAGCGGTTCACGCGTCGACTCCGTGCACGGCGAGCAGTTGGCGGAATCGGTCGACGGCGAGGTCGGGCTGCGTCAGTACGCCGGCCTGGTCGGCCAGGCGGAACGTCTCGGCCAAGTGGGGGAGCGAACGGCCGGTCTGCAGACCGCCGACCATGCCGAAGCCGGGCTGGTGGCCGTTCAGCCAGGCCAGGAAGGCGATGCCGGTCTTGTAGTACGGCGTCGGCGCGGAGAAGATGTGCCGGGCCAGCGGGACGGTCGGCGCGAAGATCTCGTCGTACCGGGTGAGGTCGCCGTTGTCGAGCGCCTTCAGTGCGGCCGCGGCGGCAGGGGCGATCGCGGCGAAGATGCCGAGCAGGGCGTCGCTGTGCCGGTGCCCGTCGCCGCGGATCAGTTCGGGGTAGTTGAAGTCGTCGCCGGTGTAGAGCCGGACTGCTTCGGGCAGTCGGTTGCGGAGGGCAACTTCTTTCGCGGCGTCCAGGAGGGAGACCTTGATGCCGTCGACCTTGGCGGAGTTCTCGGCGATCAGGTCGACGACGACGTCGGCCGCGGCGCCGACGTCGGCGGCGCCCCAGTAGCCGTCCAGCGCCGGATCGAACATCGAGCCGAGCCAGTGCAGGATCACCGGCTTCGTCGACTGCGCCAGCAGCCGGTCGTACACCTTGCGATAGTCGTCCGGGCTCGATGCCGCCGCGCACAACGCCCGGCTGGCCATCAGGATCGGCTGCGCGCCGACGTCCTCGGCCACCGCGAGCTGTTCCTCGTACGCCGCGATCACGGTTTCCAGCGAGTGGCTGCCCGGGGGCAACTGGTCAGTGCCCACCCCCACCGCGATCCGCCCGTCCGGCGCCTCGGCCGCGGACCGCCGGATCAGCTCCTGCGTGGCGACCCAGTCGAGCCCCATCCCACGCTGAGCGGTGTCCATCGCCTCGGCCACGGACAGCCCGAGCGACCAGAGGTGCCGCCGGAACTCGAGTGTGTGCTCCCAGTCCACGACCGCCGGAGCGCCGGGAGCGTTGTCTCCCAGCGGATCCGCGACGACATGAGCGGCCGCGAACGCCAGCCGGCTGGTCGAGGGAGAGTAGTTGCCGTGAGCCACCGGTTCACCGGTCAACCGGTACTCGACAAGCAGGCGCCCGGCACCAGGCTCCTGCGCTCCGCTTCCGGCATCCCGCGCCCCGCCTCCGGCGGAGGCGCTCCGGGCGGCCCCGCTCTCCCCACCACTCTGTTCCTCCCCGTCGAAGGCGGGGAGCTTCAGCGCGAGCGTCATGCGCCGGCCTCGATCGGCAGCGCCGGGACCTCCAGCTTGCGGCCTTCCTTCCACGACTGCAGACCGAGCTCCGCCAGCTGCACACCCTTCGCGCCCTCGACGAAGTCCCACGTGAACGGCGCGTCGTCGACCACGTGCCGCAGGAACATCTCCCACTGCACCTTGAACCCGTTGTCGAACACCTCGTTGTCCGGCACCTCGGCCCACTGGTCGCGGAACGAGTACTCGGCCGGAAGATCCGGGTTCCACACCGGCTTCGGCGTCGCCGACCGGTGCTGGGCGCGGCAGTTGCGCAGCCCGGCGACCGCCGACCCCTCGGTCCCGTCGACCTGGAACTCGACCAGCTCGTCCCGGAACACCCGCGTCGCCCACGACGAGTTCAGCTGCGCGACGATCCCGCCCTCCAGCTCGAACACGCCGTACGCCGCGTCCTCGGCAGTGGCGGCGTACTCGTCGCCCTGCTCGTCCCAGCGGGTCGGGATGTGCACCGCGCCCTGGCAGTAGACCGACTTCACCGGCGCGAAGAGCTGGTCGAGCACGTACCGCCAGTGGCAGAACATGTCGACGACGATCCCGCCGCCTTCCTCGGACTTGTAGTTCCAGGCCGGCCGCTGCGCCTCCTGCCAGTCGCCTTCGAACACCCAGTAACCGAACTCGCCACGCACCGACAGGATCTTGCCGAAGAATCCGCCGTCCACCAGCCGCTTGAGCTTGCGCAGACCGGGCAGCGACAGCTTGTCCTGCACGACGCCGTTCTTCAGCCCCGAGTCACGCACCAGCCGCGCCAGGTCCACCGCCGCCTCCAGCCCCTCGGCGATCGGCTTCTCGCAGTAGATCGCCTTCCCGGCCTCGACCGCGGCCCGGACGCCCTTCTCGCGCAACTGGGTGAGTTGGGAGTCGAAGTAGATCTCCACGTCCGGCTCGGACAGCGCCGCCGACAGGTCGGTGGTCCACCGGCTCAGCCCGTACTGCTCGGCGATCCGGCGCAGCTTCAGCTCGTTGCGCCCGACCAGGATCGGCTCGGGAATGATCATCGACCCGTCGGCGGCGGGGATCCCGCCCTGCTCGCGGATCGCCACGATGGAGCGCTCCAGGTGCTGGCGCAGGCCCATCCGGCCGGTGACGCCGTTCATCACGATGCCGACGCGTCGCTCGTTCACTGTTGCTGCCTTTCTTCGGCGCGGTGCTGCGCTGGTTCGGTCGGGGCGGTTGCGGAAACGCCGTTGAGGTCAGCCGAGCCCGCCGCCCGGCCCGCCGATCCCGCCGGGGCCGGCGCTGGGGTCACCGTCGTGCGCGAACATGCTCAGCTCCTGACCACAGTGCTTGGAAAGGGCTTTCCAAGCGCGTGATCGCAACCTTAGGTGGGCGGTCACGGCGAGTCAACCGCTTGCCGATTCCGGCCGGAAAGCGATTGCTCGACGGTTGCTCGCACCGCGGTCCAGGACGCTCATGCGCACTGTCCGTCACCGCCGTGATGCGCACCGCGTACTTCCACCACCGACCAACCCCCGGACCGGGTCCCTCTCCGCGATCCGCTGGGCGTGAAGTCGACCGGTCGCCGCCGGTTGGTGGGTGGTGGCGGTCGGCGCCCGCAGGAAGACCAGCCAGGCAGCTCCTCGCAGGGGAAGCGTCCCGGCGCCGTCTGACCCCTCGTGACCGGTCGGTTGCAGCCTCCCGCGCCGGCAGGCCCACCGCGGGACGGAGTGCTGGCGGTTCAGTTGGGTACGGCCCGGGGATGGGCGTTAGCGTCGCAGGAGACGAGAGGAGCAGGGTGGCCAAGGGCAAACGGACCGTCGACATCGAACCGGACGTGGGGCAGATCCACGAGGTGGGCCAGGACATTCACGAGGCCACGCCGCCCCCTGCCGACCACGACGGCTCCGGTCCTGCGGGGCGGCAGTCCGGGGTACAGGATCGAGCGGAGGCATTCGTCGAGCGCAGGAAAGGCGGGCGACGGGCTGAGGACCGGTCTTCCGAGGAACAGCAGGCACGCGACGAGCAGCGCGAGTTGTACAGCACGCTCGACCTCGCGCTCCGGGTCGGCGAGGTGCTGCTGTCCAGTGGCGCCGGTACGGCGGACGCGACCGCGACGATCCTCGGCGTGACCGCGGCCGGCGGCCTGCGGGGATGTGAGGTGGACATCACGTTCACCTCGATCGCGATCTCGTACCAGGCGGCGCCGGACGTCGCGCCGGAGACGCACATGCGCGTCGTCCGGTACCGGAGCCAGGACTTCTCCCGGCTGACCGACGTCGACCGGCTGGTCCGCCGGTTCGCCCGCGGCGAGCTGACCCGCGAGGAGGCGAGTCGCGAGCTGGCTCGGATCGTGTCCGCCGGGCCGCCGTTCCCGCGCTGGAGTTCGGTGCTCGCGTGGGGCGTGATGGCCGGTGGGGCGACGTTGCTGCTCGGCGGTGGTTGGCTGATCACGCTGGTCGCGGTCGTCACCGCAGTGCTGATCGAGCTGAACAACCGCTGGTTCAGCCGGCAGCGGCTGCCCGCGTTCTACCAGCAGGTCGCCGGTGCTTTCCTGGCGACCGCCGTCGCCCTGATCCTGTACGCCGTACACGCGCCGGTGAAACCGTCCCTGGTCGTGGCCGCCGGCATCATCATGTTGCTGGCGGGGATCGCTCTCACCGGTGCCGTCCAGGACGCGATTACCGGGTACTACGTGACCGCATCCGCCCGTCTCCTGGAGGCGATGCTGCTCACCGGCGGCATCATCGCGGGGGTCAGCCTCGGGCTCACCCTCGGTCTCAAACTCGGCCTCCCGGTCGCAATCGAGGCGCAAACGATCCAGCTCGCGAGGCTGCCGGTGATGGTGATCGCCGGAGCGTTGATGGCCGTCGCGTTCTGCTACGCGTCGTACGCGCCGCTGCGTTCGCTGCTCCCGGTCGCCCTGGTCGGCGCGGCCGGCTCGCTGGCGTACACCTTGATGGCCCGAGCCGAGTTCGGCCCCGCCTGGTCCACCGCCGCCGCGGCCTTCGTCGTAGGCCTCGCCGGCTACTCCCTAGGCCGTCGTACCGGCGTCCCGCCCTTGGTGGTCGTGGTCTCCGGCACCATCCCGCTGCTCCCCGGCCTCACCATCTACAAGGGCCTCCTGGAACTGATGGCCCAACGCAACCTGATCGGCATCGTCAGCCTCACCACCGCGGTAGCCATCGGCGTCGCCCTCGCCTCGGGCGTCATCCTCGGCGAGTACGTCGCCCAACCCATCCGCCGAGAAGCCCGCCGCCTGGAAGACCGCCTCGCCGGCCCCCGCCTGGTCGGCCCCCGCCGCCCGGTCCGCCCCCGCCAACCCCGCCCCCGCCGAACCAAGAGCCGCCGCTCCCGCCGCGCCCAGTAGCCGGGTGGTTGCATCCGCACGAGCAACAGCGCGACAACCACACCGACCCGGCGGATCACCGGATCTCCTCCAGCACCACGTCGTCGAGCTGGAACCACACATCCTGCCCGTGCCCGACGAAGCCGGCGTACACCTGCACCAACGACTCCCGCCCCGAGTCGAACTCCACACTGACCTTCGTGTACGCCGGATGCGCCCCGCCGCGCACCGCCTTGATCGTCCGACCCGCCAGCGTCCGTACGCCGATCGCCGTGTCCCGGTTGTTCTCCGCCGTTCGCACCCACGCCGACAACCGGTACCTGTGCCCCGGCCGCACCGCCACGTTCTGCTGCACCGAGTGCGCCCCGATCGAGTCGCGCAGATAGGCGTTGTTCTTGCCCGTGCGGCTGAGATCGGTCGTGTCGATTCCGCCGCGCCCGTTCAGCTGCCAGGGCGCCGCCGGCGTCGTGCCGGTCTGCTCCTCGAAGCCCGGATCGGTGACGAGATTGACGGGCGAGCCGTCGTCCGAGAGCTTCGTGCGCATCAGGAACACGTTGTACGGATCCCACTGCGACATCGTGAAGTACAGATCCGGACCGGAAGACCACGGGTGCATGTACGTTCCGTAGAGCCCTGGGAACTCAGTGCCCTTGGCAACAACCCGCGAGCCGCTCCACGGCCCGGTCAGCGACGTCGCCGACCGCAACACGACGGACGCCCGCTGCTCGTCCAGGTACATCATCAGCCACTTGCCGAGATACGCGTTCCACTGCACCGACACCTCGCTGACCGGCCCGATCGCGATCGGTACGGCGGCGCTCTCGCGGGCCGACCAGCCGCGACCGTCCCAGTAGCGCCAGGCGTTCTTGGTCAGCACCTGCTGCTCCGGGGCGCGAGCAAGCTGGGCGTTGCCGAAGCGGCCGTTCGGCGTACCGATCATGTAGACGTAGCCGTGGTCGCGGACCAGCGCTGCCATCTGGAAGTTGTTGTCCCACTGTGAGCTGTTCTGCCAGCGGGCGTAGGGATCCTTCGTCCAGGTCTCGCCGTTGTCGTCGGAGTACGCGAAGCCGGAGTAGTTGGTGAACCAGCTGCCGGCCGGACCCCAGTAGTTGACCGACATGTAGTGCACGTACTGCCGCTTGCCGACCGCGATGCCCGCGGTCGGGATCACCGTGTGCTCGTCGCGATCGACCTTCTTGCAGTCGAGGAACTGCTTGGCGTGCCCGGGCCGGTCCTCGGCGGCGCTGTCGAGCGTCATCCCGTCGGCCAGCGTGCGGTCCTTGCTGCGGAACAGCAGGTTGCAGCGCCAGTCGATGGTCGCGGGATCGCCGACGCCGCCACCCGGACCGGTCCAGCCGGTGCCGTAGCTGTCGCCGAACGCGGTCAGGATCTCGCCGGATCCGTTGTCCCACAGGATTCCGAGGTCGGTCGCCTTCAGCGCGAACCGGTCCTCGGTGTCGTTGATCGAGCCGAGACCGGTCAGCTTGGCGACCTGTACGGCGGGCGACGGCACCGGCGCGGCCTGAGCCGGCGGCGAGGCGGAGTCCGGCAGCAGGGCGGCGCCGAGCACGGCGGCCAGGACCAGGGCGAAACGCTTCTGCATGCGTGTCTCCTAGCGAGGGGCGGGCGGAGGCAGTCCGTGGGAAATCGATTTCTCCCGATCAACGTAATGGCCGGTCCGCACCAGGTCAACGGCTGAACAGCAGGTCAGCAGCTGTGTTCGATCGCCGTGGCCGCTTGATCGGCGGCCGGCTCGGAGAGCAGCCGTTCGGCGAAATCGGCAGCGCGTCGGCGGTAGGGATCAGTGAGCACCGGTTCGAGGGCGTCGAGAAGGGCAAGCTCGGAGAGATCGGCGAACCTCAAGGTCCTGCCCACCCCACGACGGACCAGCTGCGCACCCCAGAAGGGCTGGTCGGCGAAGACCGAGCACACGACAGTCGGCAGCCCCGCGCGCAGCGAACTGGCCGTCGTACCGGCTCCTCCGTGGTGAACGGCGGCACGACACAGCGGCAGCACCGCCTCATGGTCGAGCTCTGCGACAATCCGGACCTGACCGTCCGCCGATCCGTCGGTCGCGAAGCCGGCGCCGACCAGCGCCCGCACCCCCAACGCGCCGCTCACCTTGCCGATCAGCGCCAACGCCGCCTCCGGATCGAGCACCGGCATGCTCCCGAAGCCGAAGTACACCGGTGCCTCACCAGCCGCGATCCACTCCAGCAGTCCGTCGTCCGACGACCCGTGCAGCGCAGCCCGTTGCGCCGGAGTCGGCGTCAGAAACCCGGTCAGCGGGCGACGCGCATCCCACTCAGCCAACTCCGGTACGACGTACCGGCTGTACGCCTGCACCTCCAGCGCCCCGATCCGCGCGAGCCGCTGCGCGCTGGTCTCCTCCGTGCTCGGCAGACCGAGCTTGGCCCGCAACGAGTTCACGAACGGCGCGAAGAGCGGCCAACTGTTCCGCTCCACCTCGTCGTACGTCGCCAGGTTCTGCTCCGGTGACAGCACGTCGGTCGACATCAGCAGATGCGGGAACGCCGCGTTCCGCCGCAGCGGCGCATGGTGCACCGCGACGTACCGCAACCCTCGGCTCTCCGCGATCACCACGCCTTCGAGCTCGGTCGCGGTTCCGGACACCAGCAGATCCACGTCGGCAACGAGCTCGAGCAACGCCGCGTGCAGCTGATCCGCGATCCGGTGCTTGTAGTCGATCAGCCAACCCACGTACGACGCGACGTCGCCCGCCGCCAGCCATCGCCGCCCTTGCTCCGACTCCAGAAACTCCCGCGCACTCAACCCCAGATCAACAGTCGGTACGCCGAACGCCCCGCCGATCCACGCCAGATCGGACGACGTCGCCAGCACCACGTCGTGCCCGCGCTTGTGCAACTCCGCCGCCAGCACCGCCATCGGCTGCGCGTCGCCCCGACTGCCCATCCCCAGCAAAGCCATCCGCATGAGCCCACCCCTGAGCTTGCAGCGCCGCACGCACGGCACACGGATCCCAGATGCTAGCCGTCTAGACCGGTTCAGCTCAGCCCGTTGTCCAGGTCTGCGCCCCGGTGCGTGGTTTACTGCAAGCGGTGCGATTCCAAGGTGTGACGGCTGGGAGCTGATCCCTGGCCCGTCGGCTCCGCGCGGCGTGCGGAGTGACCCGGTGCGGCCGGGGCCACGCGGTGATACCCCGCTCACGTGCTCGGACTCCGTCGGGGTCCCTGGTCATCTCTGGACGCGGGAGCTGACGCATGTTCACAGGAAGAATCGAACGGACCGCGGTCGTCGCGGACGTGGGCGCCGAGGCGCTCCGGGTCACCGTCGACCCGGCGGTCCCGTTGGCCGCGGGCGGCGCGGTCTGCCTCGACGGCGTACGGATGACGATGCAGACGGTGGAGCCGGGCGAGCTCGTCGCCACGCTCACCGACGAGACCCGCCGGCGCAGCACCTTCGACCGGGTCGTCGCCGGCACCCGGGTGCACTTCGAGCTACCGCTGGCGGCCGGCGACCGGATCGACGGGCACCTGGTCCAGGGCCACGTCGACGGCGTCGGCAAAGTGCTGCGGATCGACGACGAGCCCGCCGGCCGACGGCTCTGGATCAAGCCGGCCGACCGGCTGCTGGCCCGGCTGGTCGCCAAGTCCTCGGTCGCGCTGAACGGCGTCAGCCTGACCGTCGCCGAAGTGCTGAAGGACCGCTTCTCCGTCGTGCTCGTCCCGAACACGTTGCGCCGTACGACGCTCGGCGCGCTGGCCGTCGGCGACCGCGTGAACCTGGAAAGCGATCTGCTCACCCGGATGGCCCGCGCCGGGCACGGGCCCGAGCTGCTGCGAGCCGTCTCCGCGCTGCCGTGGGCGGGGCAACTGAGCGGCGAGGTCGGGGTCCAGAAGGTGGTGGCGCAATTGGCAGCCGGAGGTGGCGTCGTGGTGTGGGACCCGACCCTCGAAGGCGAAGGGGACGTCGTGTTCGCCGGCGAGCGGTTCCGGCCGGAAGCGATGACGTTCCTGCTGACGCAGGTCTGTGGGCACACGACGATCCCCTGCGCGGCCGACGTCCTGGAGCGGTTGGAGATTCCGCCGATGCCCGGTGAGGGCGACCGGCAGGGAACGGCGATGCACGTACCGGTCGATCTCGCGTCGCTGCCCGGCACGGGCGTGAGCGCTGCGGACCGCGCGGCGACGATCCGCCGGCTGGCCTCACCGGATGCTGTGGCCGGGGACTTCCTCCGACCGGGACACGTGTTCCCGCTGGCCGCGCGGCCAGGATTGCTGGCCGAGCGGAAGGGCCACACCGAGGCGACCGTGGCGTTGTGCGTGGCGGCCGGGCTGGCGCCGGTCGGAGTGTGCTGCGAGGTGATGCGGCCGGACGGCGTGATGGCGGACGCGACCGACCTGGAGCAGTTCGCGCTGCGCTGGCAGTTGCCGATGATCGACGTCGACGACCTGGCCCGGTGGTTGTGATGGCCCTGTACGACGATCCGGCGTTCCTGGCCGGGTACCGCGAGCTGCGCCGGACCGGGCTCGGCCTGAACGACGAGCTGGAGATCCCGGCGATGGAGGCGCTGCTGCCCTCCGCGGCGGGTCTTCGGGTCGCCGATCTGGGCTGCGGCGAGGGCGGTCTCGCCGTACGGCTTGCTGCGGCCGGCGCTTCGGTGGTCGCGGTGGATGCGTCGGCGTCGATGCTGAGCCGGGCTGTGCAGCATCCGCAGATCCGTTACCTACAAGCGGATCTGGCGCAGCTCGACCTGCCCGAGTCGTCGCTCGACCTGGTCGTGAGCAGTCTCGCGCTGCACTACGTGGATGACTTCACCGGTTTGGTCGGGCGCGTCGCGCGCTGGCTGGTCCCGGGCGGGCAGTTCGTCTTCTCGGTCGAGCACCCGGTGGTGACGGCACCGGTCGAAGCCGCCGACCGGGTCGTGGACGACTACGCCGATGAGGGCCTCCGGCAACGCACCTGGTTCGTCGACGGCGTGATCAAGTACCACCGGACCATCGGCTCGACGGTCGAGGCCTTGGTGGCCGCCGGGTTCGTCCTGGAGGCGTTGCGGGAGCCGCAGCCCTCGCCCGGCCAGGTGGAACGCAGCCCTCACCTGGCCGTCCATCGCCGCCGGCCGCCGTTGCTGCTGATCTCGGTGCGGCGGGGCTGATCAGCCGAGTTCTGGATCCCGGTGACCCCGCGGGCGCTCACGCGTTAGAGTTACCGACGGGAAACATCGACTGCGGCGCCGGGCTGGGTCCGGCGGGCTCGGAGGATCGACGTGGCGTTTGGTAGGACGTCCCCCAGGGACCTGCCGTTGTTCGCGGACCTATCCGGCCGGGAGATCAAGGACATCTTCCGGGCCGGCGAAGAGGTCTCGGTGCCGGCCGGGTGGTCGCTGATCCTGGAGCAGACGCCGCCGGACGCGGCGTACCTGATCCTGTCCGGGACGGCGTCGGTCCGGGTCAAGGGCGAGGAGATCGCCGAGCTCGGTCCCGGTGACATCGCCGGCGAGGTCGCGGTCCGGCAGAACCGGTTGCGAACGGCAACGGTGACGGCGAAGTCCCGGCTGCAGCTGCTGCACTTCACCCGGGAGAAGTTCGACGACCTGACCACCCGGCTGCCGAACTTCCGCGACGCCATCGACGCCACCATCGCCGAACGCCGTGGCCCCCGCGCCGAAGCCTGACGCGGACGCCGACCCGGGCGATCCGCCCGTCTCCGATCCCCATGCTTCCGCCCTTGGGCCGGCGGATGAGCCCGAGCCCGGCGCGCCCTCCTCCGGTCCGGCCGCCGACCTGGCGGGGTTGGCGCAGGAGTTCGAGCGGGCGCTGCTCGGCGGCCGGCGCGAGTTCACCCGGGTCCAGGTGTCCGAGCGGGCCGGGATCTCGCCCGAGCGGGCCGAGCGGATGTGGCGGGCGCTCGGCTTCGCGACAGTACCGGACGACGAGGTCGCGTTCACCGCGGACGACGTGGAGGCGCTCCGGCTGGTGGCGGCGCTCGAGGACGACGGGTTCATCGACCCCGCGGTCGAGTCCTCATTGGCGCGCAAGCTCGGCCAGACGCAGTCGCGGCTGGCGTCCTGGCAGTCCGCGATGTTCCTCGACTTCCTCGCGCACGCGAAGCTGCCCGCGGACGAGGCGATCGAGGTCGCCGGAATGCTGTTGCCCGCGATGGAACAGCTGCAGACCTACGTCTGGCGCCGGCATCTGGCAGCCGCCGCCGGTCGCGCGGTCGCGGGCTCCGACGAGCTGGCCCGAGGCGTGCGCGCGGTCGGGTTCGCCGACATCGTCAGCTACACGCGGCTGACCCGCCGCCTGAGCGAGGCCGCGCTGGGCGAACTGATCGAGCGGTTCGAGGGCCTGACCGCCGACGTCGTCGCGCAGCACGGCGGCCGGGTGATCAAGTCGATCGGTGACGAGGTCCTGTTCGTCACCGACACGGCCGCCCAGGGCGCCGAGATCGCTCTCGCACTGCAGGACCAGGTCGCCGCCGCGGGCGATCTGCCCGAGCTCCGGATCGGCCTCGCGTACGGCGGCATCCTGATCCGCCTCGGCGATGTGTACGGCGAGACCGTCAACCTCGCCGCCCGGCTCACGTCGGAGTGCAAACCCGGCCGCGTCCTGGCTGACCGCGAACTGGCCGCCGCGCTCGACGGCCACCCGGCGTACCGCGTGCGCCGGCTTCGTAGGGTTTCGGTGCGCGGCTACCACCACCTCACGCCGTACGCACTCCAGCGCGGGACGGACCACTGACGCGCGCCGAATCGGCTGCGGCGACAATGGTTGAGTGCGCGAAATCTTGACCCCAGCAGACCTGACGAAGGCCGCCGACGGGGACGTGAAGGTGTTGTGGGCCGGCCAGGGACTGACCAACGGCAGCCGCGCCTGGTACGCCGGGGACGCCGTGGCGGTGGTCGCTCCGGAGCTGAACCGGCACGACCGGATCGTGGTGGGTGGACCGGTCGACGACGCGGCCGCGCTGGTCCGCGACGTGCTGGCCGTCGTCGGTCCGGCGTACCGGCCGTTCGGGGACGAGGAGCTGGTGCGCGGGCTGGTCGAGCGGATCCCCGAGCTGAACCTGCGGGCGACGTTCGGGTGGATGCAGACCGAGGAGTCGCCGGTCGAGACGGTGACGGCGTGGTGGCTCGCGGACGACGCGGGCGTGGCCGAGCTGCTCGAGGAGGCGTCGCCGACGTCGTACGCCTGGCCGGGCGGGCGCGGCGTGCTGCGCTGGGCCGGAATCGCGGACGAGGACGTGGAGCCCGGGAGACTGCTGAGTGTCGCGGCGGACGCGTGCAGTGCGCCGGAGGTCGGGTTCCTGGCCGGCGTCGCGACTCTGCCGGCGGCGCGCGGACGAGGGCTGTCGCGCCAGGTGTGCGCGTTCGTGACGGCCGAGCTGGTCAAGCGGCACGGACGCGCTGCCCTGATGGTTGACAAGAGCAACGAAGCGGCGATCGGGCTGTACCGCAAGCTGGGCTACAGCTACCACCCGGTGGGGGCGGCGCAGCTGTAGCCCGTGCAGGTCAGCGGGTCGGAGTGACGGTCAGTGTCACGCCCGGCGTGGTCGGCTTGCTGGTCGGCGTCGCCGGCGGAGTCGCCGAGGGTGTTGCCGACGGCACCGGTGTGGGCGTCGTCGACGGCGCCGGAGTGGTTCCGGCCGTCGGGCGAGTCGGTGTGGCCGGGACCGGCGGTGGGACGAACGGCGCCTTGGTGGTGTCGCGGCACTGCTCCGGCGCGGTCGGTTCCGCGTTCGGATCCGGCTCGAGCCCTCCGTCGTGCGGCTCGATCACGGCCTGCGGGAACAGGTTGCTGACCGTTGCTCCCCCTTGGCCGTAGGTGGCGTTGCAGTCGTTCAGCGGCAGGTTGAGCGGCTTGCCGTTCTCCGTGTACAGCCGGACGCTGACCTGCCGGCCCTGCTCGTCGAACGGGTACAGGTTCTGGATCGGCTCGCCGTCCAGTGCGAGCCCCGACGTGTACACCGGGTAGCCCGAGCGGCCGTCGTAGTTGCTGAACGAGAACAGCCCGCTCGACCCACCGACGAAGCCCGCCGCGAGGGCCGCCGGCACCGCCAGGATCGCGACCACGTTCAGCGGTACGACGTACCAGAGCCAGCGGCGGTCCTGCTGGCTGCGCCGGCCGATCCAGACCGACACCCCGGCGCCGGCGATCGCGCCGACCACCGCGACGGCTCCGGCGCCGAACAGCGCGAAGAACCCGCCGCCGCCGAGCATGCCGCGAGCGACCCACCAGACCGGCTGGCCGATGCTGACCAGTTCGCTGCGCACGTTCGGCGGGATCTGCGCGATCAGCCCGCGGACGAACTCCGCCGCCTGGGCGCCGCGCGGGGTGTCCAGCACGACCCGCGGGCTGCGGTCGCCGAGGGCACGCAGGCCGAGCAGGGCTGCGCCGAACAACACGCCCACGCCGATCAGCAGGAAGAACCCGGCCGGTTCGCGAGACCCGCTGAACAGGCCGATCAGCATGAGGAACGGTCCGGCCGTCCCGGCGATGATTGCCCAGCGCAACGACCGCTCGGCGGCGTCGTTGTCCTGCTCGGGCGGCCGGTTCGACGCGGGGTAGCCGGCCGCGGTACGCAGCTCGTCGGCGTACTGGCGGGGGGTGCCGAGCCGCTCCCAGAGCTGGGTCTCGGTCGGCTCCTGCTCGAACTCGGCCGCGACCTCGGTGAGGTGGCTCGCGACGTCGTCGAGCACGTCCTCCAGCTCACCCGGTGGCAGGTCGGCCAGCTCCGCCTTGACCTGCGCCAGATAGGTCGCGATCGTTCCGGTCAGGGTGCTGTTCACGCCGCCTCCTCCTTCTTGGTCAGCAGGCCCGCCATGGTGCCGGCGAAGTGGTTCCAGGTCTTGGTGGACTCGGCCAGCAGGTCCAGTCCGGTCTGGTTCAGTCCGTAGTACTTGCGGTGCGGCCCTTCCTCGCTGGGCTGCACGTACGACGTCAGCGCGCCGGCCGCGAACAGCCGCCGCAGCGTCCCGTAGACCGAGGCGTCCGCGACGTCCTCGAGCCCGGCGGCGCGCAGCCGCCGCAGCACGTCGTAGCCGTATCCGTCGGCGTCGCGCAGGACGGCGAGCACCGCCAGGTCCAGCACGCCCTTGAGCAACTGGCTCGGATCCATCGACCTCTCCCGCTCTCGCACACTCGGCGCACCGCCGCCCCGGGCCCCTCAGACCGGACCGGCGGTGCTCTGCCGTTCACACTACTACACATCCCGCAGTAGTCCGCACCGCCCATACGGCGGGTTGCGCAAGTTCGATCAAGTCCGGCCGCTCGCCGAGGCGGCACAGTGGGGACATGAAGGATGTGTACGCCGAGTTCGTGGCGGCTGTGGCGGAGAGCCTGGACGGCTCCGGGGAGGTGGCGAGCGGAGACGCGCTCGCTCGCCGGGCGTACCTGTCCCGGTTCCACTTCGACCGGGTGATCAGCGCGGCGGCCGGGGAGTCGCCCGGCGCGTTCCGGCGCCGGCTGCTGCTCGAGCGAGCGGCGTACCGGCTGCTGGCCGAGGACGTCGGGGTGCTGCCGATCGCGGTCGACGCGGGCTACGGCTCGCACGAGGCGTTCACCCGGGCCTTCGCGCGGGCGTACGGGATGTCGCCGCGCGCCTGGCGGTGCGAGCCGTCGCGGGTGTTCTTCCTGGCCGCACCGAGCGGCGTGCACTTCCAGCCACCAGCGGGGTTGCGGCTGCCCGCGCGGAGAAAGGTGAGGGGGATGGACGTTCTGGTCCGGATGGTCGAGCACCACGTATGGCTCACCGGCGAGCTGATCGAGCGGGGAGCCCGGCTCGACGCCGCGGCGCTGGACCGGCCGATCGAGCTGTCGGTCGAGGGGATCGACGACGACACGTCGATCCGGTACTTGCTGGACCGGCTGGTCTGGCAGGAGGAGATGTGGCTCGCCTCGGTCGAGGACCGGCCGTTCCAGGTGCCCGAGTGCGGTCGCCCGGTGACGACACCGATCCCCGAGCTCCGTGAGCGGCATGCCTCCGCGGGCGCGCGGTTCGTTGCCCTGGTCAATCGGTTGAACGACGAGGGACGGTTCGACGACAGCTTCGTCGACACCACCTGCGAACCACCCAGAGTCTTCACCTACGGCGGGATGGTGGCGCACGTGCTCACCTTCGCGGCCCACCGGCGCTGCGTGCTGGTCGGCGCGTTCCACACCGCCGGCGTGACCGATCTCGGCTTCGGGGACCCGATGGAGTTCGTCGCGGGCTAGGCCCTGCGCCGGGTCAGTCGCACTGGGACGGTGTGAACTCGTCGAGCGAGGACACGCGGTACTCGTCTTGGTAGTTCGGTGACACCCCCGGCGTCGACATCCGCGGTACGGCGTACCGGACCTCGCCCGGCTTCAGCGCTTTCAAGTCGTTCGGCGTGAAGACCGTTAGTCCACCGAACGACTCGTGTCCCTCTCCCCAGCTGCGAACCCTGTACGCCGTACCAGGCCGCAGCTCCGGGACCACCGTGACCGGCTCCCAGTCGGCGCTGCCGGTCGCGACTGGGAGCTGCTGGACCGACTTGGATCCCTCCCTCGCCGTGTAGACCGCGATCGGCAGCTCCCGGTCCCCTGGCGACCTCGGCCCGGTGCGCGACTCGTCGAAGATCTGCAGCTCGACCATGTCGCCTTCCTTGCAGTCCTGCAGCACGATCACCGGGCGGCCGGCGTCGTCGACGGTCATGCCGACCTTGGCCGCGGCGGGCCGGGGACCACAGCCGGTCAGGACAGCGGTCGCACAGAGCACGACCGCTGTCAGACCGAGCGAAGCGTGGCGCATGCGCTCAGGCTAGAACCTGGTGGGGGTCCTACCGACGGGCTTCGATCCGGGCCGTCTCGCCCGGGCCGAGGTCGAGATCGATCAGCTCGTCGCCCACGCGCACCTTCTGCGGAGTCGAGGTGGCGGCCGCCGTCAGGTCGGCGCTGACGAACTGTCCGTCCGCCCAGGTGAGATCGACGGTGTAGCCGCCGCGAGCCCGCAGCCCGGTGATCGACCCCGTCGGCCAGGCAGCCGGCAGAGCGGGGAGCAGCTCGATCTCCGTCCCGGTCGATTGCACGAACAGCTCGGCCATCGCGCCGGTCCCGCCGGAGTTGCCGTCGAAGGCGTAGATGTTCTCGTCCACCCCCGCGATGCCGGCCACGGAGTACGAGAGCAGGTTGTCCTCGCTCGCGTCCGCGATCAGCTGGCGGATGTGCTGCACCGCGAGATCCCCCTTCTGCAGCCTTGCGTAGAACGCGATCAGGTTCGCCTCGACCCACTCGGTCTGCTCCCACCCGTCGGCGCCTTGCCGGCGCTCGATGATCACCTCCGCCGCGCGAGCCAGCTCGGGCGTCGTCCGCGGGGTGATCTGCCGCTCGGGGTAGAGCGCGATCAGGTGCGAGGTGTGCCGGTGGTTGGGCTCGGCCTCGTCGAAGTCGTGCAGCCACTCCTGCAGCTGCCCGTGCTTGCCGATCCGGAACGGCGGGAGCTTGGCGCGGGCGGCTTCCAGTTGCGCGCGGAAGTCGTCGTCGACGCCGAGCAGCTCCGACGCCTCGGTGCAGACCCGGAACAGGGCTTCGATCAGGACCCGGTCGGTCGTGTTGCCGAGCGAGATCGAGCACTTCTCGCCGTCCGGTGTCAGGTACCAGTTCTCCGGCGAGTCCGACGGCCCGCTGAGCAGGTAGCCGGTGTCAGGGTCCTCGGTCAGGTAGGCGAGGAAGAACTGCGCCGCGTCCTTCAGTACGGGATACGCGCGGTCCGCCAGGAAGCCCAGATCGCGGTGGTACTCGAAGTGTTCCCACAACTGCAGAGAGATCCAGATCCCGCTCGTGACGTGCAGTCCCCACCCGAGCCCCCAGCCCGGCGCAGTGTAGCTCCAGGCGTTGGAGACCGTGTGCGAGACCCAGCCCGGCGCGCCGTACATCTCGGCGGCGGTCTTGCTCCCGCTGGCCCGAAGCCCGTCGATGAGTCCGAACAGCGGCTGGTGACACTCGCCGAGGTTGGTGATCTCGGCCGCCCAGTAGTTCTGCTGGGTGTTGATGTCGAGGTGGAAGTCGTTCGTCCAGGGACCGCCCGACGCGCGGCCGTCGTTCCACAATCCCTGCAACGCAAGGGGAAGCGGGGAGTCGGCGCGCGAGCCGGCGATCGTGAGGTAGCGCCCGTACTGGAAGTACAAGGCAACCAATTCCGGGTCGTCGCCGCCCTTCGCGAACAGTGCTCGCCGCTCGTCGGTCGGCAACTCCCTGACCGCGCCGTCGCTCGCGCCGAGCTCCAGTCCGACCCGGCCCATCAGCCCGGCATGGTCGTCCCGATGCTGCTGCTTCAGTACGTCGTACTCCGGCAGGTCCGCGAGCAATGCCCGCGCCTGTGCGGCCGGGTCCGCGCCACGCCAGTCGGTGCCCACAGCAACAATCACCGTGACGGTGGTCGCGCCGTTCACCGTCAGCCGGTCCTCGCCGGCCTCGATGCTCCCGTCGGTCAGCACCTTCGCGTGGATCTCGACCGTGCTGCCGACCTTGCCGTTGCTGTGCAGGCTCTCGTACGCGTGCCCACGCAGTACCAATGTCTCGCCGTCGGTGGTCACCTCGGCAGGAATCGCGTCCTCGCTGAAGCCGACGGTGTGCTCCACCGGCGCGCTGCTCCTGGTCTGCGCCACGAGCACCCCGGCGACGTTGGTGGCGAACACCTCGCGCTCGAAGCTCACGCCACGTTTGACGAACCGCGACCGCACGATCGCTTCGTCCAGCTCCAGCGACCGCTCGTACCCGCTGACCTCGCCGTCGCCCCGGTGCTCGACGACCAGTTCCGGCAACGGGACATTCGTGCCGAACGACGACGGCCGGCCGGGCAGATGCTGATCAGCCAGCGCCTGCGCTTCGGCGTACTCGCCGCTCAGCAGCAGCCGCCGGATCTGCGGCAGGTACTTCAACGCCGTCGAGCTGACGTCGCTGTCTCCCGGCGCGCCTGACCAGGCAGTAGCCGCGGACAACCGAACCCGCTCCGCGTCGGCGCCGGAGTACACCATCCCGCCGATGTTCCCGTTCCCGACCGGCAGGGCCTCGAACCAGCGCGTCGCCGGGTGGGAGTACCACAGCCGTCCCGCCGGCTGGTTGCCCGTCAGGTCCCTCTGAACCACCTCACGTGTGAGCACCGGATCACCCTAAATCGAACCCTCGGGCTCGGTGGGCGCCGACCTCTCTGTGGACAATCGGGCCCGTCGCCGAGCAGCGCGACGATCCGCCGTTGGGTGCCTCACCTACGATCGTGCGGTGAAGTTCGTGATGGTGCCGGGTGGCTGGCAGGGCGGCTGGGTGTTCGACTCGGTCGCCGCGGAGCTGCGCGGCGGGGGTCATGAGGTCGAGGCGGTGACCCTCTCGGGCCTGGAGTCGGACCGCCCGGCCGACCTCGACCCGCCGAACCTCGACACCCACATCGACCAGGTCGCCGAGATCGTCGAGCGAAGCGGCGAAGGGCCCCTCGCGCTGTGCGGTCACAGCTACGCCGGGCTCGTGATCGCCGGCGTCGCGGACAGACTCGGCGATCGCCTCGAGCAGCTCGTGTTCATCGACGCCTACGTCCCCGAGGACGGCGATTCGTGCTGGTCGTTGACCAGCGACACCTTCCGCGAGTTGTTCATCGCCGGCGCCCGTGCTGACGGTCGGTGGGTCGCGGTCCCTGACGGTATGGACCCTCGGGCGCGACCACATCCGCTGGCCAGCTTCGTACAGTCGATCAAGTTGACCGGTGGGCCAGGGCCCGCCCGAACCTTCATCAGCGGCGGCGCCTGGCCAGGCACCCCGTTCCTCCCCCTGACCGAACGACTGCGCGACGACCCGGCCTGGCAGTTCCACGAGATCCCCGTCGGCCACAACATCGCCCGCCGCGACCCAAACAGCCTCGCGGCCGTCCTCGGCGCGCTGTCCGCGGCCTGAAGCCACCTCTAAAGTGGCCCCATGACGTCGGTCAAGCAGTTCCAAGTCACCTTCGACTGCGCGAACCCCGAGCGCGTCGCCCGCTTCTGGTGCGAGGTACTCGGCTACGTCGTACCGCCGCCTCCGGAAGGCTTCGCCACCTGGGACGAGTTCAATCGCGCCCAGCCGGCCGAGGATCAAGGCGCGGCGTTCGCCTGCGTCGACCCCACCGGCGTAGGCCCGCGACTCTTCTTCCAGCGCGTCCCCGAGGGCAAGGCCGTCAAGAACCGAGTGCACCTCGACGTCCGCGTCGCCACCGGACTCGTAGGCGAGCAGCGCATCGCAGCCCTCGAAGCAGAGGGCACCCGACTGGAGGCCCTCGGCGCGGTCCGCGTGCAACTGCTCGTCGCCGACGACAAGAACGAGTCCTGCCTGGCAATGCAGGATGTCGAAGGCAACGAGTTCTGCCTGGACTGAAGGGTTCATGCGACTGGTGGGCTGGCCGCCCACAACGGTCAGGTCGTCTCAGCCGGAGACGGATCGTCGCAACTTCCAGCAACTTCGGTGACAGGCAACAATGAGTAACCCCAGACTCGGCAGAGCAAGGTCACGCAACGACGGAAGCAGGGACCTCATGAAGCTGACTCTCATCGCCGGCGACCCGGATTCGCAGCCCACCAACTCGCCCACGCTCTACAAAACCGACCGGGAAAGCTGGGTGGTGCAGGGATGGGTCGTCGACGACCCCGACGCACTGGCCGCGCTCGACCTTCCGGACGGCGAAACCGCCGTCGAGATCCCTGACCGCATGATCCCGTTCTTCAAGTAGGACCTATGGACGAGATCACCGACGACGAGTTCCAAGACCTGCTGAAGACGTTCAAGCGCAGCTCCATCCACTTGGAGATGCGGGATGCCTACGGCACCGAGGTCGAGTTGCCGCACATGGCGAAGTGGGCCGCAGGTGAACCGGACGACCTCGAGTGGCTCCAAGACTGGTGCACCACGCTCCGCGGCCACCTGGCGGCGGGCCGCACGGTGCAGCGCGCTCGCATCGTCTCCGAACCGCTCAGCACCTACCAGCGTTGGACCTTGGCCATCGGGCATCCGATCATCGAGGCCGGCGAGGACGTCCGCTTCATCCCGAGGCGCCAGGTCTCCGAGCTCTGCTTCCCTGGCAACGACTACTACCTCTTCGACGACGAGCGGGTGGTCTTCCTGCACTATTCCGGAGATGGCCTGAACAACGCCTTGACCACCACGACGAACACCGCAACTGTGCGGATGTGCCGCAAGGCATTCGACCAGGTGTGGCCTCTGGCGACGCCGTACGGTGAGTACAAGCCCGAATAGCGCAGCTCGGAAGGTCCAAGAAGCCCTCGGCCTCCGCCTTCGGAATCTGCGCAAAGACGCCGGCCTGACCGGTCGCGAGCTGGCCGCCGCGACCGGTTGGCATTTCACACGCGTCAGCAAGCTGGAGCACGGCGTTCAGACGCCGACCGACCGGGACATCCGGTTGTGGTGCGAGGTGTGCGGCGTCCACCAGCAGGCTGAGGATCTCATCGCGCAGGCGCGGGCGATCGAATCGATGTACGTCGAGTTCCGTCGGCGAAGTCGACCCGGCGTGAAACACCTGATGCTCGCCTTCCAGGACGCCTACGACCATGCCGAGCAGTTCCGGATCTACGAGCACAACGCGATCCCCGGCCTGTTCCAGACCGCGGACTACATCCGCGCGATGCTGAACTTCTGGATGCGATTCCTCGACGCCGAGAACGACATCGACGAAGCGATCGCAGCCAGGCTGGAACGCCAGAACATCATCTACGAGAGCAGAAGACGCTTCACCGTCGTGCTGGAGGAGAACGCCCTGCGCACATGGTTCGGCACGGCCGAAACGATGGCCGGCCAGCTCGACCGCCTGCTGACCGTGATGACCCTTCCGAACGTCGCCCTCGGGATCGTGCCGATGATGATCGAGCGCCAGGCGGTCGGGTCGGCGGGGTTCTGGATGTTCGACGACAAGCTCGTCACGCTCGAAACCACCACGGCCAGCATCGAGGTGTCCCAGCCACAGGAGATCGCGATGTACGCACGCATGTTCGACCTGCTGCGACAGTCCGCGCTCTACGGTCGCGACGCTCGCGCAATCATCATCAACGTGCAAGACGAAATGGCCAGCGGCAACTAGTCGCAACTACCTGGCGACTGTTCTCGCTTGCTCCATAGCGTCGTCCCATGACATCTACACAGGAGACGGGCCGCGTGGGTGTGGAGTGGGGTGGCCGACCCAGCGACGAGGACCTCGACGCGACCGACTGGCCTCGGCTGCAACCCTCGGCACGATGCGACGGCGAGAACCCCATGACCGGCCGAGCCTGCGTCAACGGGTATCACCAGGGGTACCACCGCGACTCCATCGGCGCGGAGTGGTTGGATGACTAGGCGGCAAACGGCCGTGATCACAGACCCCGGCCGACGGATGATGCGGACCACCGCGACGGTCTCACCCGCAGCTGAGCCGGACGCCCACCACTCACCAACCGCCCGAAGGACGTCTGTCCCGGAGTACTTCACGCCTGATGGCGGTCCCGCGCGACGGGTTGGTGAGTGCTGCACGTCCGCTTCCCTCGGCAGCTGTCGCCGACGGTGTTTCCGGCGAGCGGCCTCCGGCCATGTTCGCGGACAGACCACCGAGTGGCCGGCCGGCGACTTCGACCCTTTGCACAGGAGCTCGCCAGCTTCGACGGCGACCCGGAGACCGCCGCACCAGCCCAAACGCCGGCTGAGTCGGACGCCCACCACCGACCAAGCATCCGCGGGAAAGCTGTCCAGGGAGACTCCACGCCTGGAGGTTGTCCGGTCCGAGAGCTTGGTGGGTGGTGCACGTCCGCCTGTCGAGAACTGTCGCCGGCGGATGTGCCCAACCACCGCGACGGCCGCACCCCGCGGCTGAGGCTCCCCACCACTCACCAACCACCTGCAGGACGTCTGGCGCGGGTACTTCACGCCTGAACGCGGTCCCGGGCGACAGCTTTGTGAGTGCTGCACATCCGCGTCCCTCGGCAGCTTGTCCCTGACCGCGTCGGGTGAGTGACCTTCGGGGACGTTCGCGGCCAGATCACCGAGCCGCCGACCGGCGACTTCGACTCTTCGGCAGGAGCATCGCCAGCTTCGACGCTGCCCCCGGAGACCGCCGCACCGGCCCGAACGCCGGTCAGGCCGACGCCCATCACCGACCAAGCACCCGCAGGCAGGCTGTCCACGGAGAATTCACGCCTGGATGGTGTGCAGGTCGAGAGCTTGGTGGGTGGTGGACGTCGCCTGTCGACGGCGGTCGCCGACGAGGCCGGGGGCGTCCGTCGAGGTGCCCACGACGGAGGGGAGGGCGTAGTCGGCCGCGTGGGGAATTACCCGAGCGGGTCGTGCAGGTCAGGACGTTCCGTCGGTGTGGTGATGTCGACGTCCAGTGGCTGGGGCTTCACCGGGGCCGGGACCTTGCCGGCGGTTACCGGGAGGTTGAGTTTGCTGTGGGCCAGGTCGATGTCGACCGTGGCGCCGGTGTCGTTGGGGGTCGTCCACTCCGTGTCGGAGAGGGTGACGGCCAGGCCTAGGGTTCGTCCCTTGGGGATGATCTCGTCCTGGGCTCGCAGCGGCACCGTCACGGTGGTCCATTTGCCGGGGGTCAGCGGCTTGGGGTGGGCGAGGGACGAACTGTGGGCCGCGTCGATCCAGCCTCGGCTGACGATGCCGTGGTCGCTCTTCTCGGTGAGCTTCTCGACCGTGAAGTAGCAGCTGTCGTCGTAGTCGGTGCTGGAGCCTTCGCACGTGCTCGTGTTGGTACGACGAACCCCCGCGTACCGCTCCGCCTCGCCGTATTCGATCAGGCGGGCGGTGACCGGAGTGGTCGTGGAGTCCGACTTGACCCGCAGGGTCACCGACGGCGTGCCGCTGATCCGGATCGTCGCGGGCAGTGGCGCCGACAGGAACATCTGCCGTCCGGCGATCTCCTCCGAAGGCGTGGAGACGATGGTGTCCTCGGTCAGTGTCGGGTCGTCCGTGACGGTCACCGTTCCCTTGCCGTAGGCACCCAATTTCCCGGCGGCCAGCGGGACGCCGACGGTCTTCGACACGGCCGGCCAGGTCGGGTAGTCGCGCCACACGTCCGGCGCGACCTCGATCGAGGCCTGCGGCGAGCGCATCACGTTGTTCTGCAGACCCTGCAGCCAGTAGTCGAACCACTCGTGCAGTTCGTCCACCCACGCGTCCCGCCGGAACTCGAAGGGATCGACGTGGTCCTCGAGGCCGAGCCAGATCTTGCGCGGGACCCGGTTCTCGGCCAGCGCGTCCCACCACTGGGCGAAGTGGTTGGTCTGGACGTTGTAGTCGCTCAGCCCGTGCGTGACGAACACCGACGCCTTGATCTTGCGGGCGTCCTTCACGTAGTCCCGCTCGGCCCAGAAGCGGGTGTAGTCGCCGGTCTCGTCGTCGTCGGACTCACCGAGGTCAGCCCGTACGGCGTCGCACGCGGGTGTGTCGTGGCCGACGTACCCACCGAGCCAGGGCATGTAGTCGATCGAGTACGGCACCCCGCCGGAGCGCGAGTAGTCGTACCACGAGGAGATCGCCGAGATCGGCACGATCGTCTTCAGGCCCCGGACGCCGGTCGCCGCGACCGCGTTGGCCAGCGTGCCGTCGTAGGACTTGCCGATCATGCCGACCGCGCCCGTGGTCCACGACGCGCGGACCGGCGAGCCGTCGGACAGATGGGCGGTGTTGCGCCCGTTCAGCCAGTCGATCACCGCGACGACCGAGTCGACCTCGTCCTCGCCGCCGACGTCGCCGCAGCCGGTGGAGCGGTTGGTTCCGACGATGTCCACGCCGACGACGGCGTAGCCGCGCGGTACGAAGTAGTTGTCGTAGTAGAGCGGCATCTTCTGGATGACACCGTTGGCGTCGTAGCTCTTCTTCTCGCTCTCGTTGCCGCGACCGCAGCAGGAGTAGTACGGCGAGGCGTCCATGATCACCGGGATCCGGACGCCGTTCGCGTCGGTCTCCCGGGGCCGGACGATGTCGACCGCGATGACGTCGTTCACTCCGTCGGAGTCGGTGTCCATGCTCGTGTCGACGTAGACCGACTCGCGGATCGCGCCGGCGTAGTCGTAGACCGGCCGCGTGCTCTTCGTCCGTGCGTCGACGTGGGCCGGGAGGGCGCCGGCCAGGCTCGCCTCGAGCGCGGGGGCGGGCACCGCGGGGACCTGTGCGGGTGAGCCGTCGGGTGCCGGGGCGGCCGTGGCGGTGCCGATCGCGGTGGTCAGGCAGAGCACGGTGGACGAGGCCAGGACGGTCACCCTGGCGCTGACGGTCGTCATGGCTGGGAAGGCTAGTCAACCCGGGCCGCAGAAGCCAGGCTCTGACGACATTGCGTGACACTTCCCGCACTGCTGCTGCGCCACCCGGAGGTCACTTCCACGCCACTTCGCCGCCACGCAACGTGAGCGGCACCACAGGTCCGATAGGGTGACCGCCACCCGGGGGGAGCCAACGGAAGGTGGGTGGCCAGTGAATCTGCGAGCGCCGGTGACATTGCTGGACGTCGCGCAGCGGGCGGGCGTGTCGGTCGCGACCGCCTCCCGCGTGCTGAACGGCGGCGACCGGGTGCCACGCCCGGAACTGCAGGAGCGCGTCCGCGCGGCGGCCGCCGAGCTCGGCTACACGCCGAACGCGCAGGCCCAGGCGTTGGCCAAGTCGTCCACCAACGTGGTCGGGATCCTGGTGCACGACATCGAGGACCCGTACTTCGCGGCGATCGCGAACGGCGTGATGCGCGCCGCCGACGAGCGCCACCTGCTGGTGATGATGGCCAGCACCTTCCGCGACGCCGAACGCGAGATCGCCTATCTGTCCTCGTTGCGCGCGCAGCGGGCGCGGGCCGCGGTGATGATCGGCAGCCGCCGGACCGACGCCGACCAGCTCGCCCGTACGGCGACCGAGATCGAGGCGTTCCTCGGGTCGGGCGCGGGCCTGGCGCTGGTCAGCCAGTCCGGCATGCCGGCGCACACGATCGAGCCGGACAACCGCAAGGGCGCCGCCGACCTGGCGCGCGAGTTGGTTGGGCAGGGCTGGCGCAAGTTCGGCGTACTGGCGGGGCCGGAGGAGTTGGCGACGGCGCGGGACCGGCGGGACGGGTTCGTCGCCGGGCTGGCCGAGGCGGGGCTGGAGCCGGTGGCGGTGCAGGCCGGCGAGTTCACCCGTGACGGCGGGCATGCCGCGGCCGGCGAGCTGCTGGAGCGCGAGCCGGGGCTGGACTGCCTGTTCGCGGTGAACGACGTGATGGCGGTCGGCGCGATGTCGGCGCTGCGCGAGCGTGGCATCGACGTGCCGGGTCAGCTCGGGGTTGCCGGGTTCGACGACATCGCGACGCTGCGGGACGTGTGGCCGGGGCTGACCACGGTGCGGCTTCCGCTGGAGCAGATGGGACGACGTGCGCTGGAGCTCGCGATCGAGGGCGGCGACCCGCGGACCGAGACCTACGCCCCCGAGGTCGTGCTGCGCGAGAGCACCAGCAAGCGCTGACGTCGTCCTGGGGACGAACACCGGCGGGCACTGAAATATGCTCGGCCGCGTGACCGAGTCCGCGAACGTCAGCGAGATCTTCGACCCGTCGGCCTGGAAGGCGGTCGACGGCTTCGACCTGACCGACATCACCTACCACCGCGCGGTGGACGCCGGGGTGGTGCGGATCGCCTTCAACCGCCCCGAGGTGCGCAACGCGTTCCGCCCGCAGACCGTCGACGAGCTGTACCGCGTACTGGACCACGCGCGGATGTCGAGCGACGTCGGCTGCGTGCTGCTGACCGGCAACGGGCCTTCGCCCAAGGACGGTGGCTGGGCGTTCTGCTCCGGCGGCGACCAGCGGATCCGCGGCAAGGACGGCTACAAGTACGCCGAAGGTACGACGGCCGACACGATCGACCCGGCCAAGGCGGGCCGGCTGCACATCCTCGAGGTGCAGCGGTTGATCCGGTTCATGCCGAAGGTCGTGATCTGCGTCGTCCCGGGCTGGGCCGCCGGGGGCGGGCACAGCCTGCACGTGGTCGCCGACCTGACGCTGGCCTCGGCAGAGCACGCGCGGTTCAAGCAGACCGACGCGGACGTGGCGTCGTTCGACGGCGGGTTCGGTTCGGCGTACCTGGCCCGGCAGGTCGGGCAGAAGTTCGCCCGCGAGATCTTTTTCCTCGGCGACGAGTACTCCGCCGAGGACGCCTTCCGGATGGGCATGGTGAACAAGGTCGTCCCGCACGCCGAGCTGGAGCGGGTCGCGCTGGACTGGGGCCGCAAGATCTGCGCGAAGTCGCCGACCGCCCAGCGGATGCTGAAGTACGCGTTCAACCTGATCGACGACGGGCTGGTCGGCCAGCAGTTGTTCGCCGGTGAGGCGACCCGGCTGGCCTACGGCACCGACGAGGCCGCCGAGGGCCGCGACTCCTTCCTGGAGAAGCGGCCCGCCGACTGGTCGCCTTACCCGTACGCGTTCTGACGACGGGCCCGGAAATCAGGCCCGGAAAAGCGGGCCGGACAATCAGGCCTTGCGCCACTTCTGGCTCGACGAGCCGTTGCACGACCGCAGCGTGAGGCGGGCGCCGTTGCCGGTGCCGTCCGCGGTGACGCACTTGTCGGCCTGCGGGTTCACCAGGTCGTGGGCACCGTTCAGCGTGAACTTCTGCGCCCAGCCACCGTTGCAGTTGACCAGCTGAACCTGCGTGCCCTCGTCGGTGCTGGCCCAGGCCAGGTCCATGCACAGGCCGAGCGAACGCACCGTGCCGTCGCTCTCGAACGTCCACCTCTGGTTGGAGCTGCCGGCGCAGTCCCACAACTGCAGGGCCGTGCCGTCGTTGGCCGTGCCGCCCTGGGAGTCCTTCACGTCCACGCAGCGGTTGGCGCCGAAGTTCTGTACCAGGACTCCGGTGGCTTTGGACGCGTCCTGCACCTGTGGCGGGTTGCTGGTCGTGGTGGTTCTCGGCGTCACCTTCGGCGGCGGGGCCTGGGTGCTGTCCGCGCGCGGCTTCTGCGACTGGGTGGTGATGCCGGGCTTGGTCGTCTCGCCGTCGCCCGTCCCCGTACCGGACTTCGTCGTGGTGGTCGTGGTCGTCGTCGCTCCGGGCTTGCCGGGCTTGCCGGGCATCGTCACGGTGGCAGGCGGCTGGGTCACGGTCACCCCGGGTCGCTGCACCACCGTCGTACCGGGCTTGCCGACCGGCTGACCGGACGGCGTGGTGGTCGGATGCGCCGATGGCAACTTCTCGCCACCCTCGCTCTTCACGCCACCAGGGATGGTGGAGCTGATCTGCGTGTCGGCGGCCAGGGTCGTCTGGTTCCCGCCGCCACCGATCCGCCCGAGCAGCGGCACGCTGACGGCGATCGCGGCCACGACGGCGGCGGTCACCGCGGTCGTCGCCCACGCCCGAGCGCCGGGAAGCCTTGTAATCCTGGGGATCGCGGGGCGTTTGGCGAAGGTCTCCGCGAAGCGTTTCGCCGGCAGGGAGGAGTCGTCGGGGCGGTCGGATCGCACTGCAGCTCCAGTGGACGCGGGACAACGGGCTGCGCCGAGAACGGGCTCGGTGGGCAGAGGGCAGAAGCGAGAATCGCTGCTCGGGGTCGCCGCAGTCAAACGCGGAAGGCGTTGTGTACATACTGTTCAGCGCCGTGGTCCGGTCGTCGGCCGACGTTCATCGAACGTCCATTGCTACTCGGTGCCATCTTCAACTAACTTGATCGGCTGTCCCGTTTCCGGTCCGGCCTTCGGTCGAGCCGCGCCCGGCTGTCCCGAGCTGTGTGAGGTAGTGACATCGACGATTCGCGTGCCCACCGGTCCCAGGCCATCGACCTGTGCCTGGCCGAGCGGGACAGCCTCCGGCGCTACGTGACCAGCTTGCTCGGCCGCGACGCGCACTCCGCCGAGGACGTCGTGCAGGAGACGCTGCTGCGGGCCTGGCAGCAGGCGGACCGACTCGACTTCGAGCACCGCCCGGTGCGGATGTGGTTGTTCCGCGTGGCCCGCAACCTCGTCGTCGACCTGCATCGCCGCGACGGCCGGACGGTCGCCGTCGGTCTCGGCCCGTCCGACTACGCCGACGCGGTGACCGAGCCCGATCCGGCCGACCAGATCACCGATCGCCTGCTGCTGGTCGACGCCCTCCGGAACCTGCCGTCGGCCCAGCGCGAGGTGCTCGCCCGGGTGCATCTGCTCGGTCATCCCGGCGAGGTGGTCGCGGACGTGCTCGGCGTACCGGTCGGGACGGTGAAGTCCCGTACGCACAAGGGCGTTCGGTCGGCACGAGCCGCACTGGCTCGTCACGGTTGCGTCGGGGTCGCCGCATGAGCTTGTTCGGTGGCGGTCTGACCAGTTGGCTCGGGTACGCCGGGATCGTGCTGCTGTTCGTTGTCCTGATCCACTTGCTGGTACGGCGTACCGGCGGGTGGAAGCTGTTGTTCCGGCGCATCCGCCGTGAGCTGACCTCGGCCGCGCACGCCTTCTACGACCCGGTCGCAGCCCGGCTCCGCTACCGCAAGCGCGTCGCCTTCCTCGCCGGACTGCTGCGTTCGCCAGGCGCGTGGAGCGACGCGGAGCACGCGATCGGGCACGCCGCGGAGCTGACAGGCAAAGCCGAGCCGTACGGCGTGGTCGTCGCCAAGGACCGCGTCGGCGTACTGGTCGCCGGCGGCACGCCGGACAACCCCTTGCCGACTCCGTGGCGCCGCGACGACCACGACCCGCGGCTGTGGTGGATCGAGCGGTCCGAAATTGCCGGCTACCCGGCCACCATCCGCGCCGCGCGCCCGCAAGCGCCGTTGCTCGTCTGCGTCGGCATCGACACCACCGGCCGGACGGCGGTCCTGCTGGACCTGCTGGCCGGCCCTACCACCGTCTCCGTGTACGGCGAACCACGCGCGGCGCGCGCCGTCGTCCAGTCGATCGCCGCGCAGCTCGATGTCCGGCTCCCCGCCGGCGCGGTGGAAGTTGCCGACGGCATCCACAAGTCCCACCCCGGAATGACGCTCGCGGAGGCGGTCAAGCGCCTGGGCGCGTGGTTCGTGATCGGCGCCGAGCAACTGGCCGTCCCGCTGCCCGCCGGGCTGCGCCTGATCAGCCTCGGTGTCGCGCGCGGCAGCTCGCGCCTGCTCGAGGCGCTGCCCGACGGCACCCTGCGGCTGTACGGCGCGGCCGACTGGCTGCGCGTCGATCCGTTGCCCTTGGCAAAGGCTGTCGCGCGGTCGGTCGGCCGGCTGCCGGCCCACGACTTCGAAGGCCCGCTGCGGGGGACGCCCGCCGCGGCCACGACCGACGACCTCGACGACCTGGACCTCGGGATCACCGCGACCGGCGTGTCCGCGCGGTCGGCGGCCGATGCGGGGACCGACCGGAAGGCGCCCTCGTGGACCTGACCCTGACTACTGTCGACCGCCTCGGCGAACGCACCGACCGAGCCCTGCGTCTGCCCGCCGGAGCGACCGCGGCCGGCCTGGCCGAAAGCCTCACCGGCGCTCCGAACGCCTTGTACCTGGGCGAGAAGAAGCTCGACCCCGCGACGCCGCTGGCCGGTTCCGGCCTGCGGGACGGCGGCGTACTGGGCCTCGGCGCGCCGGTCCGCGAACCCAACCTGATCGAGGCGCTCGACGGCGCCGGCCCGGTCACCGTCGAGGTGCACGCGGTCTCCGGCCCGCAGGCCGGACGGGTCTGGCGGGTCGGGCCGGGCAGCCACGAGATCGGCGCGGACGCGCTCTGCGCGATCCAGCTGACCGGGGCCGACGTACCGGAGCGAGGGCTGTGGCTGACCGTCGGACCTGACGGTACGGCGACCTGGCACCGGACCGAGGTGGTGCCGGGCACGACCGCCGGGCACCGGATCGGGCCGCCCGCCGAGGACGCCGCGACGGCCGCGATCAAGCACCGCGACGAGGACGAGGACGAACCCGCCGGACGCCGGCAGCGCCGGATCGCGGCGGCCGGCGAGATCGCGCAGCTCGCCGTACCGCGGGTGCACGAGTGGCCGGTCGACGAGGACCTCGCGGTCGGTCAGGTGCTGCTGCGGCTGAGTGGATCGACCGAGACGACGGCGGCGGTGCGCCCGTCCGCGGACGGGTTCGGCATCGACTACAACCGCCCGCCGCGGATCGCGCCGCACCTGGACGACGAGAAGCTGCGGCTGCCGCCGCCTCCGGTCCCGCAGGGCAAGCGCCCGTTCCCGTGGCCGATGATCCTGGCGCCGGTGGTGCTCGGACTCGTCATGGTCGGCATCTTCCACTCGTACTTCTACTTGGTCTTCACGCTGCTCAGCCCGGTGATGCTGGTGATGAACTGGCACTCCAGCCGCAAGTCGAACCGCAAGCAGCACATCGAGGCCACCCGCCGGTACGTCGCCCGCAAGGCCGCCCTGGAGGACGAGATCCGGACGGCGGTCGCCCGCGAGCGCGTCATCCGCAACGTCACCTCCCCGGATCCGGTCCGCGTCGCCCAGCTCGCGATGATGCCCGGCAGCCGGCTGTGGGAGCGGCGCCGGACCGATCCCGACCACCTGCTGCTCCGGCTCGGCACGGCCGACCAGCCGTCGCTGAAGGAGCTCGACGACCAGGGCCGCGAGGAGAACCACCGCACGATCCGCTGGACCATCCCGGACGCGCCGGTCGCCGTTCCGGTGCCGGGCCACGGCGTATTGGGACTCGCGGGCAAGGACCCGGCGACCCAGGCGGTCGCGCGCTGGATGACCTTGCAGGCGGCGGTTCTGCACTCGCCGCGCACGTTGCGGATCGTGCTGCTGACCGAGAACGACCGGATGGCGGACTGGGGCTGGGTGCGCTGGTTGCCGCACTTCCGCCCGTCCGACGGCCCGGCCTCGGTGCTGATCGCCAACGACGACGCGTCCACCATCGCCCGGGTCGGCGAACTGGTCTCGCAGGTGCAGTCCCGGCAACGGCAGCGCGCCGCGTCGGGCAAGCCCGATCTGTCCGACCCCGACATCCTGGTGATCTCCGACGGGTCGCGCCGGTTGCGCGACGTACCGGGCTTCATCCAGGTTCTGGCCGACGGTCCGGCGTACGGGATCTACAGCGTGTGCGTCGACACGGACGAGCGGTTGCTGCCCGAGGAGTGCAGCGGCGTCGTCCTGGTACAGGGCGACCGGCTGACGGTACGACGTCCGGGCCTGCCCGATCAGTCGTCGGTCCGCGCCGACCAGGTCGCGCCCGACTGGTGCGAGCAGGTGGCGCGCTCGCTCGCACCGATTCGTGACGTCAGCCCGGACCACGACGCCGGTCTGCCCAAGCAGGTCAAGCTGCTCGACCTGATCGGCCACCAGACTCCCGACCCGGCCAAGATGGTCGAGGACTGGAAGCGCCGGCCGGCCAGTACGTCGTTCGTGCTGGGCAGCGACTACGACGGCACGTTCTCGGTGGACTTGGTCGGTGACGGCCCGCACGGCCTGATCGCGGGCACCACCGGTTCCGGCAAGTCCGAGCTGCTGCAGACCATGGTCGCGTCGCTCGCGGTCGTGAACCGGCCCGACGAGCTCACCTTCGTGCTGGTCGACTACAAGGGCGGCAGCGCGTTCAAGGAGTGCGCGGGGCTGCCGCACACGCTCGGCATGGTGACCGACCTGGACTCGCACCTGGTCGAGCGGGTGCTGGAGTCGCTGGAGGCCGAGCTGCGCCGGCGCGAGCGCGTGCTGGCCGCGGCCGGCGCGAAGGACCTGCCGGACTACCACGCCAAGCGGGCGGTCGACCCGGAGCTGGCCCGGTTGCCGCGACTGCTGCTGGTGATCGACGAGTTCGCCACGATGGTGCGGGAGATCCCGGACTTCGTGCCCGGCCTGATCAGCATCGCGCAGCGCGGCCGGTCGCTCGGTCTGCACCTGATCCTGGCCACCCAGCGGCCGGCCGGAGTGGTGACCGGCGACATCCGGGCCAACACCACGCTGCGGATCGCGCTGCGGGTCACCGACCAGTCCGAGAGCCAGGACGTTGTCGACGTCAACGAAGCCGCGTCGATCGCACCCGACCTGCCCGGTCGCGCGCTGATCCGGCGCGGGCCTCGGCTCGCCGACCTGTTCCAGACCGCGTGGGTCGGCGCGGAACGCCGGACCGGCGAGCCGGTCGCGGCCGTCGCGGCACCGGCGAAGATCCAGGTCTCCGATCTCGCGGTGGACGAACTCGGCCGGACGCCCAAGCTCACCGTCGTACCGGAGGAGGTCGTCGAGGGACCGGCCGAGCCGGCGGTGACCGACCTGCAGGTGCTGGTCGAGGCGTTGCAGCAGGCCGCTGCTCAGCTGGACGACTTCGTGCCGCAGCCGAGTCCGTGGCAGCCGGCGCTGGGCGACCAGATTCTGCTCGGTGAGCTGCCGGACACCAGCGATCGGGAGATGTTCATCCCGTACGCGCTGGAGGACCTGCCGATGCTGCAGCAGCGGCGGGTGGCGGGTGCCGACCTGAACACGTTCGGGCATCTGTACGTGATCGGTGCGCCGCGATCCGGGCGAACGCAGATGCTGCGCACGCTGGCCGGGTCGGCGGCGAGATATCTGAGCAGTGCCGATCTGCACCTCTACGGCATCGACGCCGGTGGTGGCGGGCTGTCGGCACTGGCCGCGCTGCCGCACTGCGGAGCGATCGTCTCCCGGCACGACATGGAGCGGCTGACCCGGCTGCTGCGCAAGCTGAACGTCGAGCTGACCGAGCGGCAGGACCTGGCCGGGCAGCACAACGCGACCGGCTTGCCCGAGCTGCGCAAGATCCTCTCGAAGGTCGAGCGGCCGGCGCACGTGTTCCTGCTGATCGACGGCTGGGACTCGCTGGCGGGCATCCTCGACGAGCACGACCACGGCCAGTTGCTGCAGGACGTGATGCGGTTGATCCGGGAAGGTGCCGGTCTCGGCATCCACGTCGTCGCCACCTCCGAGCGTTCGCTGCTCGGTGGGCGGCTGGCCTCGCACAACGACCACAAGTTGCTGCTGCGCCAGGCCGACCGGACCGACTACCAGGCGGCCGGACTGCGATTGCAGAAGGTGCCCGCGATGGTTCAGGCCGGTCGCGGCTGGCACGTGCTGTCGGGGACCGAGACGCAGGTCGCCGTGCTCGCGGCCGGTGGTGGTGCGGAACAGGTCGAGGCGTTGAAGGCGATCGCCGCGGAGGCCCGCACGCGGGACGCGAAGGTGCCGGCCGCGCGGCGCCCGTTCCAGATCGCGGAGCTGCCGACGGCGGTCGAGTTCGCCGAGGTGTACGAGAAGGTCGCGCCGGAGGACCGGCGTCCGCAGTGGGGGCTGATCGGCGTCGGTGGTGACGACGCCGGCGCGGTGGGCGTGGACCTGGCGGCCGTCGGCTCGTCGTTCGCCGTACTCGGGCCGCCCGGGTCGGGGCGGAGCAACACGCTGGCCTGCCTGGCGGTCTCGTTGCTGGCCGGTGGCTCGTCGCTGGTCGTGATGACACCGCGGGACTCGCCGCTGCGGGCGCTCGAGCGGCACGCGCAGGCCGTCGTACTGACCGAGACGGATCCGGCCGAGGACATGCTCCGGGGTGCGCTGGATCGGTTGCCGGGGGCAAAGGTCGTGCTGATCGACGACGCCGACCTGCTGATGTCGCCGGCCGCCGACCGGGTGCTCAAGGAGATCGTGGTGTCCGGCCGGGACAACGGGCTGGGCCTGGTCTTCGCCGCCAGTACGGACGGTTTCCAGTCCGGGATGAGCGGCTGGGCGGCGTCGGCCCGCCGGGCCCGCCGGGGCGTCCTGCTGGAGCCGCGGCAGATCGGCGACGGCGAGCTGATCGGCGTCCGGCTCGGCGCGAACATCGTCCGGGCAACCCCGCGGGTCGGCCGCGGCTGGACCACCGGCCCGGGCGCGACGCCGTCCGCCGTACAGATCCCGCTCACCACGCTGCGCGGCTGATCCTCAACAGCGCAAGGGCCCCAGGGTGACCCTGGGGCCCTTCGCCGTACCTGGGACTACTTGGTCTGGTTGAGGCTGCTGGTGATGCCGGCGTCGAACTCCTCGGCGTTCTTCTTGATGCTGGTGAACATGTCGGCGAAGTCCTGGATGCCCTTGACCGCGGCCTTCAGCGAGGTGTCGAAGTTGTTGTAGGTGTTGCGGATCACCTCAGACGACTGCTTGAACACCATGCCGTCGTCGACCAGCGTGTTGACCCGGGTGCGCAGGTTCTCGATCGTCGGGACGATCTGCTCGTGCGCGTTGGTCATCAGCGTGGTGACCTCGAGGATCTTGCCGTAGTCGAGGTTGATGCCGTCGTAGGCCATCGGGGTGCGCTCACTTTCTGGTGGGTGGGGGGATCACACCTTCATCGAGGTGCCGTGGCCGGTTCCGCCGCTGCCGGGCGAAGCCGGGTGGTTCGACTGACCGCCGCCGCCGGAGTCGCCGTCGGTGTCGTCGTTCGGGTCGTCGCTGCCCTTGTCCCAGACCCAGTCGGCCGGCTTGCCGTCGGGGCCCTTGGGACCGCGGGTGTAGTTGCTCCAGGACCCGTCGCTGCCGCGGGTGTACATCGAGCCGCTGCCGTCGCCGTTCAGGTAGGTCTCGTTCTTCACCGTGCTGCCGTCGGGGTACGTGGTGTTGGTGACGATGGTGTTGCCGTCGTTGCTGTAGTCGGTGACCGAGTGGTAGAGCTTGCCGTCGTACATGACGGTCGAGTCCTCCTGGATCACCTTGTTGTCCTTGTCCAGCGTGAGATGGGTGTGCACCTCACCCCGGTCGGTCTTGATCACCTGGTCCAGCGGCGGGGTGTCACCGGGGTTCTTGGCCGAGCAGAAGTCCGGCATCGAGCCGTCCGGACCAGGCACACACTCGTTCTTGTGGGCCTGGTAGTAGTCCCACAGCGCCTTGTCGCGGAAGTAGTTCGACAGGCCGAGGTTGCTGCCGGTGATGCCCATGCCCTGGGCGATCTCGGAGTCGAACTGCAGGAACGCCTCGCCCACCGAGCCGAACGAGTTGCCCAGCTCGATCAGTTTGTCGTGCGCCTGGCCGAGAGTGCCCCGGGCGTTGCGGTGCAGCCCGGTGATCGCGCTGTCGACGTCGTAGCTGCCGAGGATCGCGGAGCTGTCCTGGCCGGCCAGCGTGTTGAACAGGCCCTCGTCGAGCATCGGCTTGATGTTGCCGGCCAGCTCGTGCAGGTTCTTCTTGGCGTCGTTGAGGATGTTGTAGTCGATCCTGAGTCTGTCCGGCACCTGGCCTCCCGCCGATGGGTTGTTCCCACCTGACCACGCGCGGACCGCCGATCCGGTTCACTTCCGGTTCCCGGTGAACCGGATCGGGCGCTCGCGCGTGGTCAGGTGGACGGTCATCACGGTGAGGAGGGTTCGGCATGCCACGCCCCGGCGACTGGGACGCGATCGGACTGTCGTCCGACCCGACTCCTGGTGACCCCGACACCATCAATCAGCTGGCCGGCATCTTCCAGCACCTCGGCGGCAAGGCCCGCGAGATCTACGCCGCGATCGAGGCGGTGATGAACTCCGCCGACGACAGCGTCTTCTCCGGCCAGACCGCGGACGCCCTGCGCGGCAAGGTGGACCAGCGGCTGCGCGGTCACGTCGAGGACGTGGCCTGGGCCTTCGAGAGCGCCGCCGGTGCGATGCGCGACTGGCACGGTGTGGTGGTCGAGCAGCAGGCCAGGGCCGACGCCGCGCTGAACGCGGGCCGCGGTCTGCCCGACGACGATCCGGAGCGGCAGCGGCAGGCCGACATCGCCCGCCAGGCCGGTGAGAACCAGGCCGAGCAGGGTCGGTCGGTGTCCGGCCGGATCCGCAGTGTCTCCCACATCGCGCTGCCGATGTCGGCGTGCGAGGTCTTCTGGGACGCGTTCAAGTGGCTGGCGATCATCCTGATCATCCCGGCCCTGGTCTTCGGCGGCCCGATCGCGTTGCTCGCGCTCGGGGTGAACCTGACCCTGTTCCTCAAGACCGTGGTCGACTTCGCCAACGGCGACGCCAGCTTCCTCGACCTGTTCCTGGCCGGGCTCGGCATGATCGCGCCGACCACCAAGGCGCTGCCGATCTTCAGCATCCTGAAGGGCGTCGGCAGCGCGGTGGCCGGTGGCGCGAAGGCGTTCTTCCAGGGGTTCAAGCAGATCTTCAGCCGTGAGTTCCTGTTCAGCCGGCTGCTGCCCGGCTTGTCGCACCTGCCGGCGCTGGCCACGGTGGCGATCCGCGAGACCGGGCTGTTCGTGGTCAGCGGGATCAAGAACCTGGTCGGGTTCGGCGGCCACATCCTGAACGCCGGCGGACTGGCGCTGACCAGTATCACCAAGCTGCCCGCCGCGATCGCCAAGCTGCCGGGCGCGATCTCCCGGCTGCCCGGCCGGATGTGGAACGGCCTGGTGACCGGCGGCGAGCACGCGTGGAAGAACTTCGTCAAGCCGTTCTGGGACGCGCATCTCGGCAACGGCCAGATCTTCCGCCTGATCCTGCCGATCGACGCCGCCGAGGTCCGCGCCTTCGGGTTCTGGAAGGCGCTGAAGATCGGGTTCTTCGACCGTGGCGTGCTCGGCCGGCACCAGTTCGGTGCCGCGCTGACGGGCTCGCTCGGCCGCAGCATCGCGGCGGTCCCGATCAACCCGCCCGCGGTGCACACCGCGCTCGGCGACGGTTTCACCGGGCTGTCGCACATCAACCTGCCGCCGACGATGGACCTCGGGGTGCTCCGGATCGGCGGCGACCTGGGCGCTGTCACCACGTCCGGTTTCCACGCCGCCAAGCAGATCGACAGCCTGGACGGCATCCGGCTCACCGACCTGGTCAACGTCCGCACCGGCGATCTCGGCATCAGCGTCACCGGCGGTACGACGATCAGCGGGTCCGGCCTGCACCTCCCGTCCACCGCCGGGACGTCGATCCCGGTCAACGGCGTGGTCAGCGGGCTCCCGACGCCGGGACAGACCGGTCTGCAGGGCACCAGCGTCTCGGTGTTGCCGACCTCAACTCATTTGCCTGGGGCAAACGTTCCGCCCACGTTCACGAACTTGCCGGGGGCAACACCGCTGGCGGGCGCGACGCACCTGCCCGGGACCAACGTCGTCGGTGTCGGCTTCCACGCCGTACCGGGTGAGGGCGCGACGAACTTGGCGTCCGCACACCTGCCGCCACCGGCCGCGGCGAGCATCGGCGACCTGATCGCGCCGTCGGTCCGCGGTACGACGCCGACCGTCTCGCCGGGAGCGGGCCTGAAGATCGGTGAGGGGACGACGCACGGCTTCATCGCCAACCAGATCCGGCAGGGCCTGGACGACCTGAGCCTGCCGACCACACACCTGTCGACAGCGCCCGTGCAGGCCCCGACCGTCGACCGGCTGAACGCCGCGATGCAGTTGGTCGACCACAAGCCCGCCGGAGTCCAGTCGCTCACGCCGCCCAACGGGTTGCACACGACGCGTCCGGCGACTCCCGACACCGGCCTGCACAGCACTCGTCCCGCGACCTCGGACACCGGACTGCACGGCGTACCGTCGCCGGGCGAAGCCGGTCGGCCGCCGGTGCCGAACGGATTCCACGGTGACGAGCTCGCCGGGGCCGGGTCGGCCGGTGGCGCTCCGCTGCACACGATCACGAACCAGCCGGTCAACGTCCCGGTCAAGCCGGTCGACCTGCCCGGTCACCAGCCGTTCCCGGCCCAGGCCGGCAAGAGCGGGCTGCCGGGGGACGCCGGGGTGCCGACCACGCCAGGGCGTGCGGCCCAGACGGACGTGCCGTTGCAGGGCGTTCCGGACCGTCCCGGGCTGTTCGTCCGGGTCGAGGACCACGGGCCCAAGATGTCGACGTACCAGATGTTCGGCGGCGGGCCGAACGGGCGGATGGACGTCCTGCCCGGGGAGCACGTGCGGTTCACCGACAGCGCGACCGGCCAGACGTTCCGGTTCGACACCGACGGCAAGCTGGTCGACAAGGGTGTCCGGCTGACCCAGGGCGACGGCGTGCTGCGCCTGGACGACAAGATCGTCGTCATCCGCCCGAACGGCTCGCACAAGGTCACCACGCTGGCCGGCGACGGCGTCCCGGAGAGCCTGACCGTGAAGGCGCTGGACGGCGGTGGCCTCCAGGTCGTGGCCAAGGACGGCGTCAGCTGGAACTACGGCGCGGACGGGCGCCTGCAGGGCCAGACGGTCGGCGCGAGCTGGGAAAAGGACCTGGCTGCGCAGGCCGGTGCGTTCCGCAAGCCGGGCGACTCCGACGCGGTCGTCCAGGCGAAGATGGCCGACTTCGGTCAGGTGCGCAAGGCCGAGCTCGACCTCGCCAAGGTGCGCAAGGACCTCGACCTGGCCGGCCCGGGCGGGCCGTCGGGCAAGCCGCTGGGCGACACCGCAGACCTCACGCTCGGCGCGGCCAAGCAGCACGTGGACGACGTGACGACCGCCTTCGCGGCCAAGCACGGCGCCGGCGTCGACCACTACAAGTCGGTCCTCGACGACCTGCTGGCCGACTCCGTGAAGGACCGGCCGCGCGTGGTCGGCGGCGGCGTCGACCGGGGCGGTCCGTCCGGCGGGCACCGGATGAACCCGATGAGTGCCCCGCCCCGGACGCACGACCTCCCCGCGCAGGTGCAGGTCGTGGTGCGCGACGGCGACGTGAGCCTGGTCAACCCGGCGGACCGGGCGCTGGTCCACCTCGAGCAGACCGACGACATGGTCAAGGTCACCAGGTCCGGAGCGCGCGGTACGTCGTTCGAGTGGGAGTACCAGGTCATGCGCCGCGGGCAGCTGAGCCTCAAGGCGCAGTCCCTGCCGTTGTCGGGCGGAGCCCTCGACGGTCAGCTGCTCCGGATGAACGGTTTCGAGGTCGGCCACTACGGCGGTCTGGTCGACGTGAACGGGACGCACTGGCCGGTCAAGGCGAACGGCCACACGGTCACGGTCGGCTCGCCGGACGGAGTGCTCAGGTACGACCAGGCCACCGGAGCGTTCCGGTCGGTCGACGCCGGCCCGGCAGCGCTCCGCCCGGCGCCGGTGCCGCCCGCCCACCTGCAGGGTGCGGACGCCGCGCGCTGGACGTCCTCGGTCGAGCTGTCCCGGCTGCACCTGCGGGCCGCGGCCGACGACGTCACCGAGACGCTGACCAAGGCGATGAGCAACGTCACCGAAGGCTCCTTCACGAACCTGCGCGGGTACGGCGGGTTCATCGACCGCGGTCAGGTGAAGGACCTCGACGTCCTGGTCGAGAAGGTCGACGAGTTCGTTCAGGGCACCTCGGAGCTGACCCTCCTGGGCAGGAACAGCCCGATCACCCTGTACCGCGGCGTCTCCCTCGACCCGGCGGCCGCCCAGGCGAACCACTTCCTGGAACGGCTCCCGTCGTCGACGTCGAGCAGCATCGAGTTCCAGCCCACCTGGGCCAGGCACGGCGACCCGCGGACGAACGCCGTGTTCGAGATCGACGTCCCGCCGGAGCACGGCAAGCTCGCGCTGTCCTACCCCGAGCACTACCAGCCGCTGGCCGACGACGCCATGCCGGTCAACCCGACCCAGTTCGAGGTGACGCTCGCGCCGACCCAACTGTTCCGGACCGGACCGAACAAGCTGGTCAGGGTCGGCGACACCGATCTGCTGGTGATCCCGGTCAGCGCCAAGCAGCTGCTGCCCTCGGAGTACGAGTCGCTGATCCGCGCCGAGTGGCCGGGGCTGTCCTCGGCCGAGGCGTTCGACGACTTCGGCCGGGCTCTGTCGGTCGACGGGCTGCGCAGGTTCCAGGGCATGACGGACGTGACGTCCACGTCGGTGCTCAGCCCCGACGGCCTGGTCAACACGATCCACGTCGGCAAACGCGGTACGCCGGACCACCTGCTGATCACCGTCACCCGCGACGTCGGCGCGGACACCGTGACCGTGACCGCGAAGGTCAACGGCGAGCAGTACTTCGCCAAGTCCTGGCGGGGTACCGACTACGCCCAGATCGCGACCGACCTGAAGGCCGGCGCGCTGAACGACAACCACCAGTTCCTCGGGAAGCTGCAGCCGGCGCGGTGGCGGACCGCACCCGAGGCGATCGGCGACACCTGGGACGCGGACCTGGCCGCGCGGTTGCAGGTGTTCGTCAAGCCGGGTGACTCGGGGCTGGACACCTCCGCCCGGATGAACGACTTCGTCGCGGTCCAGCGCGCTCAGGACGACCTGAAGCATGCCGCCGGCAACTACCAGGCGAACCGGGGCGAAGGAACCTCCGCGGCCCGGACGGTCGACGACCAGACCGCGATCGACCTGAACCTGGCGCGGTATCAGCTGGACGTCGCGAAGCGGACCTTCCAGGACCAGCACGGGATGTCCGTCGACGATCTGTCCCGCCGGCTCGACGAGCTGCGCGACCTCTCGCTCAGCGACCGGCCGCGCGGGTTGGGGGCCGGCCGGTCGCGGGTCGGTGAGGTGCCGGGTGAGAACGTCCGGGTCCAGCTGGACGACGGCCGGATCACGCTCGGCGACACCGGGGCGATCCCGTACCGGACCGAGCTGGCCGCGGACGGCAACGTGATCGTCCACCGGCTGAACGTCGAAGGCGGCGGGATCGCCCAGAGCTGGGTGTTCAAGCCGTGGCTGGGTGGCAAGCTCGTGCACGTCGGCGACAGCTTCCCGCTGGTGGGTGGCGCGCACGACGGGCACTCGATCCTGTGGACGGTGAAGAACGGGAAGCAGGAGTCGCCGCAGGTGACCGACGCGGTCGGCCAGCAGTGGCCGGTCCGGATCACCGACGACGGACTGGTGATCGCGAGCCCTGCCGGGCCGCAGCGGTACGCGCTCAACGGCGGTCACCTCGGGCCGGAGCCGACGCCGCAGCTGCCGGCCGCCGTACTGCCGGACGACTTCAGCGGGGACGCGGTCCGGTGGACCAACGCGGCCGACATCTCGCGGCTGCACCTGACCGAGGCGGCGGACAAGTCCAGCGGCATCCATGACCTGATCCGCAAGGTCCAGACCGGCAGGTTCACCGGGCATCGTGGGTACGGCGGCTTCGTGAAAGACGCGACGGACCAGCTGCTCAAGGACACCGAGGCGTTCTACAAGTCCACTCAGGACCTGCTCTTCAAGGGGCCCGACCGCGAGATCACGCTGTACCGCAGCGTCGACATGGACAAGGCGTCGGCCTCGGCGACGGAGTTCGTCGAGCGGGTGCCCAGCTCGACCTCGCAGGACCTCGCGTTCCAGGTCGAGTGGACCCGCAAGGGCCTGCCGGACAACACCTACGTGTTCGAGATCGACGTCCCGGCCGGGCACGGCAAGCTGGCGATGTCGTACCCACCGGGCTACCGGGAGCTGGACACCGCGCCGCCGCCGCTGAACCAGGCGCAGTCGGAGATCACGCTCGCGCCGACCAAGCTGATCCGGACCGGGCCGAACAAGACGGTTGTGGTCGACGGCGTCGAGCTGCAGATGATCCCGGTCAGGGCCGAGCAGATCCCGGCCAGCAAGTTGAAGCAGTTCCTCAACGAGCCGTGGCCGGGGATGCCGATCGACACGGCGTACGGCGATCTGGTCCGGGCCTTCGACCAGCAGGCCATCACCAACTGGAACGGCTACAAGCACGCCTTGGTCCGGTCGGAGACGACCGGTGACGTGACCAAGCTGTCGGTGACGCGACCCGGGTCGACCGACCAGCTCACGGTCACGGTCACCCGCGACCCGGTCAACGAGACCGTCTCGGTGAACCTCGCCGCCGGTGACAAGGTGCTGACCAAGGGACCGTGGAAGAGCACGGACCTCGGTGACCTGGCCGCCAAGCTGCGCGGCACGATCCTGCACGACAGCGACGAGTTCCTCCCGTTGCCGCGTCCGGCGTCCTGGCCGCAGGACCTGATCGAGGTCCAGGTCCCCGGCGGTGGCCTCACGCTGCGGATCGAGAACGACGGTCTGACCACCACCCACCGCCTGGTCGGCAATGGGCTCGACGACGTCGCCGTCCGGGCTCTCGACGACGGCGGCTACCGGGTCTTCGGCGGGAACGGCCAGGCACATCACTTCGGCGCCGACGGAACGCATCTCGGCAGCGGGCATTCCCTTGTCGACAGCAACCATCTCCGGGGCAACCTGTTCGTCGAGACCGACCCGGTGCTCGGCACGCGGCTGGTCGACGTCCAGGGGACGCCGGTGCCCGGAACCACGGTGGAATCCCTTGCTGGCGACGGGTTCCGGGTCACGACGGGTGACACGTACCGGACGTACGACGCCGCCGGGAACCAGCTCGCCGACGGATTCGCGGTCCGACTGCCGGGCGAGAGCGGGTTCGTCGAGGTCGACGTGGCAGGTGGTGTGCGCCGGCTCGGCACGGACCGGCAGCCGCTTCCGGCGGGCGCTTCGCCGTACGGGGTGGCGTTGACGGACACCGGCTTGGTGCGGATGGAGCTGCACCTGCCGAACCGGCCGCGCGACGGGGAGTTCCACACGTTCTCGCGGACCGGCGACCTGCAGCAACAGGGGTTCCCGGTGGTCCGCAACGGGCGCGGGACAGGTTTCCAGTACGTCGTCGACCACGCGACCGGCACCTGGTCCCGGGTCGGCGACGACACGACGGGAGCCTTCCTGCACGGCAAGGTCGAAGTCTCGGGACTGGAGAACGGGCGGATCAAGCTGCTCAGCTCGACCGGCAAGCCGGTCGAAGTGTTCGAACGGCGACTGCTGCCGGACGGCACGCTGCTGGACAGCTTCCGGCGCACGGACACGCTCGGGTTCGGGCGGTTCGACCGGAGCTCGACCTGGGTGAGCTACGCGCAGGACGGCACGATGACCGGCTGGGGGCAGCGGCGTTTCGACACCACCGGTTCGGGCTGGCAGGACGTGCAGGGTCAGACACCGATCCGCGAATACCGCGAAGGGCTGCAGAAGTACCACTCGTCCACCGGTCACGTGCTCGCCACGAAGAACGGCGACGAGTGGCACTGGTACAAGTTCGACGACCACGGCCACCAGATCGCGGACGGCGGGCGGGTGCGGGAGACCATCGGCGACGGCTGGAAGGACACCTACACCCGGACCACCCTCGCCGGTGACGTCGTCGAGGTCGCCCAGCAGAAGTGGGGCATGTGGCACCGGACCTCGACCGCCGGTCAGTACCAGGAGTTCACCCTGGTCCGGAACGCCAACGGCGCGCTCGAGCGGCCGGGCACGTGGGAACAATTGTCGCGTCAGGGTCGTGAGTCCGGTGGAGCCACCTCGCTGGACAACGGTCTGCTGACCGTCGTACGCCAGGGTGAGCAGCGGCCGCCGGTGTGGGTCCGGGAGAGCCCGATCTACGGCAACGAGCGCCCGATCGGAACGGTCGCGCACCTGGCCGACGACTCCCGGTTCCAGCTGTTCGGCTGGGAGAAGTCCGGTCCGAACGCGGGCAGCGGAATGCGGTACGTCGGCGCGGACGGCTCGATCGTCGACGTCGCGCTCGACGGTACCTTCGTCCGCTCCACCGGCAAGCTGTCCGACGGCACCACGCTGAAGGTCGGCGACCACGCGACCCCGCCGGCGGTCGCGCACCCGCAGGGTGGAACGCCCTGGGAGGCGGGCCCGCACCGCGGCTGGCGACTCACGAACGGCGACGAGTGGACCGACGTCACCCAGGTGAACGGGACCTGGGTCAAGGTCCGGGAGAGCTTCGCCGGTGGCCTCGTCCGCCAGTATCCCGACCACCAGAATCGCCTGGTCTGGTTCGACCGCGACGCGCACGGCAACCTGTCCGGCCTGTCCTCGAAGGCGCCGGACAGCTCCGGGACCGGCCAGCGGTACGTCGTCGCCGGCGGCGCGGCCGACTCGGCACAGTGGCGCTGGTACGAGCTCGACGCCCACGGCGTCGCGGTCCCGGGCCGCGAGGGTGACCGGCTGTTCTTCCGCGGCTCGACCGACGAGTCGCTGTCCTGGGACGACTCGTTCCGCGACTTCGATGCGGATGGCAACTTGGTGCGCGACCGCCGGATGCTCGACGGCGGCCGGTACGTCGAGTCCTGGCAGCTGCCCAGCAAGCACTGGCGCAGTGGTCAGTTCGACCGGCTCGGGCTCAGGGTGGCCGGAGACCAGGACCTGGTCCGGCTGTGGAGCACCGGCGACGAGTGGCAGCAGGGCTGGGTCAGCGGCTCGGATCACTTCCGGGACGTTCGGCAGGGCATCGGCGCCGCGGGCGACGACGTGTTCCGCGAGGTGCCGCTGCACCTGCGGGACAGCCCGCTGCGGGTCCGCGAGTATCAGCTCGACGGTGCCGGGCGGCCGGCGTACGGGCAGTGGAAGGAGTTCGACCACGGTGCCGTCGTCCGGGAGCGCAAGCTGTCCGGGCAGAACTACTTGGAGACCGACAGTTGGCGTGGGCAGTGGAAGCTGTACGACGCCGACGGCCGGGTGATCGGTGAGCGCGGGCACGATGGTCTGGTCTTCGAGCTGCGCGGCGACCGGCTGACACTGACGGGCAGCGAGTACGACTTCCGCGGCCCGCTGACCGAAATGCGCGGCTGGGGCCGACGGCTGCGCGAGCCGCAGCGGGCGCCGTGGCTGCACGACGGGGACTGGACGTTCAACCGCACGACGCTGATGCCGAACGGCAACCCGGCGTTGCGCGAGGCGGCGTACGCGCCGTACCCGAAGAGCGTGGCGCAGAAGGCGATGATCGAGTTCGGCCAGGAGTTCCTGCTCGAGTTCACCAGCAACCTGATCGTGAACGCGATCGTCGCCGAAGCCCAGGGCCGGTCGTTCACCGGCAAGGACGCGCTGAAGGCGCTGATGAACGCCGGGGTCTCGTCGACGATCAAGACCGGTCTCAGCACCGCGCTCAACGAGACCAAGATCGGCGGCGCGCTCCGGACCTTCCGGCAGGGTCAGGTCAACGTGGACGCCGGCAAGCACTGGAACCGCCGTCCGCTCAACCACGATCGGCTGTGGACCAACGAGTGGACCGGCAACGAGTCGGCCACCCGGTGGCGCGGCGGCACCTACGACTTCGGTTTCAACTTCGCCCCGTCGTTGGTGTCCGGGTTCGTGAACGGCACGATGAACGCGTCGATCTTCGGCATCACCACCGCCGACGGGCACTCGGTCAAGTTGTCCGGTGGGGCCGCGCTCGGCGACGGCGGCATCAACGCACTCGCCTCGCTCACCACCGGCGTCAGTACGGCGCTGGTGAAGACCGTGGCGACCGGTTTCGGCGGCGGCCGGTTCTTCCACCGGCAGGGCTTCGCGGACTTCTGGCTGCAGCTCCCGTTCCGGGTGTTCGAGAAGTCGATCCAGGGGATCTTCCTGACCAGCGCGTACCGGGCGTCGATCAATCCTGACTGGTACGCGTCGAAGCAGCCCCCGCCCACTTCGCTGCTGGCGCTGCCACCCGGTGTGACGATCCCGCCGCCGGTACCGCATGCTTCGGGGCTGGTTTTACCGGCCGGGACGGGAGGAACGTCGTGACGACACGGATGGTGGCCGCGAAGGGACGCGGCACGTACCGCCGAATCGGTGACGCGATCCGCGCGGCCGGTCCCGGCGACGTCGTGATGGTTGCCCCTGGCACCTACGCCGAGCAGGTGCGGCTGGACCGCTCCGTCTCGGTGGTGGCCGAGCACGGTCAGGGCAGTGTCGTGATCACCGGTACACCGGGCTCGGGTGAGCCGTCAGTGATGGTGGACGGCCTGGAATGCGCGCTCCGCGGGTTGACGATCAGGGCGGCCGACGAGAGCGGCACTCCCGCGATCGGGCTCTCGCCCGGTGCTGGCCTGTTGCTGGAGGACTGCGTGGTGTCCGGCGGCCGAATCCATGCCCGGGGCAACGAAGACGGCGATGGTGGGTCGGATCTGGCCGGCTACGGGACCACGACGCTGGTGCTGAGGCGGTCCCGGGTCGAGGACGCGCGGCTGGCGGCGATTCACCTGTCGGGCCGGGTTCGGGCCTCAGCTGAAGATGTGGTGATCGCGACGATCGACGGCATCGGCGCGGTGCTGTCGGGTGCGGCGTCGCTGGAGGCTCAGCGGCTGCGGCTGGAGAGCACAGTCGGGTACGGCATCCGCCTGCGGGGCAACAGCCGGCTGCGGCTGACGGACTCCGTCGTACGGCGTACTGGGATGGCGGGGGTGTTGCTGGAGGACGGCGCAACCGGGGCGCTGGAGGACCTGCGGGTGGACGCGGCCGGTGCCGCGGCGATCCATGCGGCCGGGTCGTCGAAGGTCGAGCTGACCGATTGCCGGTTGCAGAACGCCGTGGCGAGTGGGTTGGTCGTCCAGGACGAGGCGGAGGTTGTGGCCAAGGGCTGCGCGATCACTGATGTCGGGGCGAACGGCGTACTGATCACGGACTCGGCGTCGGCGAAGCTGTCCGACAGCCGGATCGATCGGTCGGCGTACAGCTCGGTGCACCTGACCGGCCGGGCGACGAGCACGCTGACCGACTGCCTGATCCGCGGTGGCTCGGAGCACGGTGTCCACGCGACCAGCGACGCCGTGGTCGAGCTGGCCGCTTGTGGGATCACGGACACCGGCATGACCGGGCTGTCGGCGGTGGAGAGTGCGACTGTGAAGGCCGAGGGGTGCTGGATCAGCGGTGGCGCCATCGGGATCCACCTGGGGTCATCAGTGACCGGGGTGGTCCTGCAGAGCTCTGTGACCAGCACGAGTGGGACCGGCATCGAGGTCGCGGGTGTTGGCCGGCTCGAGGGACTTCGGGTCAGCCGGACGAAGGCGGCCGGGATCGTGGTGGGTGCCGGCGCTGACGCGGAGATTCTCGGCACGACGGTCGAGCAGTGCGAAGGATCCGGGCTGGTCGTCTGGTCCGGAGCGGCGCCGACCGTCCAGGCGCTGCGGGTCGCTCAGGTGGCGAAGAACGGGATCTACCTGGCCGAGAAGGGCGCGGGAACGTTCAGCGACTGCGATCTGGTCGGTACGGCGTACCCGGCGCTGCACCTGAGCAAGGACTCGGCTCCGGTGCTGAAGCACTTGCGGATTCGCGACTGCGCGGGTGCCGCCGGTGAGGACGAAGGGGCGAACCCGGTCTTCGAGGACTGCACCGTGGACGGCGTACCGCTGTCGCCCGCCGTACCGGCTGCTGCTGCGGCGGGTGCGCCCGCCGCCGCTCCGGCGACGGCCACCGGTGCGCTCGACGAGAGCATGCCGCCGGCGGACGAGTCGCTGGAAGACGTGCTCGCCGAGTTGGAGGAGCAGGTCGGTCTCGACCGGGTGAAGCGGGATGTCCAGTCGATGGTGAAGCTGATGCAGACGGTCCGGATGCGGCAGGAGGCCGGGCTGCCCGCGCCGCCACTCAGCCGGCACCTCGTCTTCGCAGGCAATCCTGGTACCGGCAAGACGACGGTCGCCAGGCTGTACGGCCGGGTGCTGAAGGCGCTCGGCCTGCTCCGCAAGGGCCACCTGATCGAGGTCGACCGGACCGCCCTGGTCGGCGAGTACGTCGGCCACACCGGGCCGAAGACGACGGCCGCGGTCACCCAGGCTCTCGGCGGTGTGCTGTTCATCGACGAGGCCTACTCGCTGGCACCGGTCGGGATCGGCAACGACTTCGGCGCCGAGGCGGTCGCGACGCTGGTCAAGATGATGGAGGACCACCGCGAGGACCTGGTGGTGATCGTGGCCGGTTATCCCGAGGACATGGGCCGCTTCATCGGCTCCAACCCGGGCCTGTCGTCCCGCTTCACCCGGACGCTGCTGTTCGACGACTACACCCCGGACGAGCTGGTCGCGATCTTCGAGTACCACGCCGGTGAGCACCAGTACCGGCTCAGCTCCGACGCCCGGGCCGCGCTGACACACCTGTTCCAGGTGATGCCCCGCGACGAGGGCTTCGGCAACGGCCGGTCGGCCCGGCAGATGTTCCAGCAGATGACCGAACGCCAGGCCCACCGGCTGGCCGAGCTTCCGGCGCCCACCGCCGATCAGCTCAGCGTGCTCGAAGCAGCGGACCTCCCGGACGGCTTTTAACAGAAATTCATGGGAAGCGAACTGCTGACAGTGTGAAATTCCGCGTTTAGTCTCACCCGTATGACTCTCACCCGCCGTGGACTGCTCGGCGCGATGCTCGCCGCCGGGGTCGCCCAAGCACCGATCACCGCCTCCGCCCGTCCTGACTCCCTGCGCCACACCAAACGGTTCAAGCTGAGCGCGCCCGTCCACGCGCTCTTCCAGCACCAGCCGCTGGCCGACACGACCGTGATGCAGTCGATGGCCTTCGACACCCCGAACCACCGGCTCTTCACCGCGCAACTGAAGTCCGGGACGGCTGCCAGCACCGGCACGCTGACGCTCAGCCGGCTGGACTTCGCCGGGAACGTGCTCGGCCGCATGTACCTGGCCGGCTTCGGCCACGGCGTCTCGATCGGGGCCCAGGGCGTCGGCGGCACGTCGTACCTGTGGACCGAGACCGACGTCGACACCGCCAACGGGCGGGGCCGGCAGATCTGCCGTTTCCCGTGGCAGGACGGCGCGACGCTGACCAAGGACTCGCCGTCGCTGACCACGTGGAAGCCGGTCGCGGACGGGGCGGTGTTCACCCCGGCGGTCGACCAGCGGTACGGGCGGCTCGGCGTGCGTTACTCGCTGGCCGACGGGATGCACATCAACATCTACTCGCTGGCCGCCGCCCAGAACGGTGACTTCAGCACCGTCCTGGCCAGCTTCAAGCAGCCGGCGTTCACCCCCGGCATCGACTTCCAGGGCTGGGCGCTGTACGGCTCGTACGTCTACTTCTGGGAGGGCGAGGCCTATCCCGGCGGCACGCCGGACCCGAGCAAGATCAACTCGAAGCTGTGGTGCTACGACCTCAAGAAGGGCCGGATCGTCGACTCGCTCCTCACCACGGCCGGTGCGGACCTGACCCACCGCGAGGCCGAGGGCATCGCCGTGTACGGCGGCACCGACGCGACCGCGCGGCTCTGCTTCGGCTTCGCCTCCGGAGTCACCGGGGACCGCCGGGCCAACCTCTTCTGCAACACCAAGCTGGTCTGAATCCCGCTACTGGGCGACCTACTGGGCGACGCCGTACAGGCGGTCACCGGCGTCGCCCAGGCCGGGCACGATGTACCCCTTGTCGTTCAGGTGGGAGTCCATGCCGGCGATCACCAGCGTGCAGGGCACGTTCAGGTGGGCCAGCTCGCGCTCGATCCGCTCGACGCCCTCCGGGGCGGCCAGCAGGCAGATCGCGGTGATGTGGTCGGCGCCGCGGTCGACCAGGAACTGGATCGCCGCCGCCAGCGTGCCGCCGGTGGCCAGCATCGGATCGAGCACGTAGCACTGCCGGCCGTGCAGATCCTCGGGCAGCCGTTCGGCGTACGTCGAGGCGGTCAGGGTCTCCTCGTTGCGGATCATGCCGAGGAACCCGACCTCGGCCGTCGGCAGCAGCCGGGTCATGCCCTCGAGCATGCCCAGCCCGGCCCGCAGGATCGGTACGACGAGCGGCTTCGGCGAGGTCAGTTTGATGCCGTCGGCCTCGGCCACCGGGGTCTGGACGGTGATCGGACCGGTCCGGACGTCGCGGGTCGCCTCGTAGGCGAGCAGCGTGACCAGCTCCTCGGTCAGGCGCCGGAACGTCGGCGAGTCCGTCACCCGGTCCCGCAGCGCGGTGAGCTTGTGGGCGACGAGCGGGTGGTCCACGACGAGGATCTGCATGGCCGGAACGCTACCGTCGGCGATTCGTCTCCCGAAACCTCGCCCGCTGTTACGGTTTTTACGCAGTCGATTTTGGTTCGTACCCGCCCGCCCCAGGGTGTCTACCTCAACCGACCGAACGGACGCGCCCGTGACCGACAACGCCGGCAAGTCGCCCGAACAACTCGACCGGCTGCGCCGCCGCGCCGCCTTCCTGCGCGAGCTCGAAGAGGCCAAGGCCCTGCGCGACCGGATCGCCCCCCGCCGGGCGAAGGTCCGCCAGATCCGCGCCGCGATGCGCCGGGCGACGTACCACCACTAACTTTTCCGGCGTTCCGGGCATCTGGCTGAGCAAAGGATCTCTGTTCAGGAGTGTGCAACCATGCCTCGACGTCTCGCAGTTCTCACCGCGGTGGCGCTGGTCGCCGTCGCTGTCCCGCCGGTCGCCGCCGTCGCGGCGGAGGACGAGTGCCTCCTCAACCCGCCCACGATCAGCCAGGACACCGACCCGGTCCAGACGATCGTGCTGAAGGCATCCGGCCGCGTGCCGATCGAGATGCGCGCCAACCGCGACTCGCTCGACTGCAGCGGGATGGTCGCCTACGTCCAGAAGAAGGACGGCACGAACCAGCAGACGGTCGCGCTGCCGAACGAGGGCGGCCGGGGCATGCCGCCGAGCTGGACCTGGTACGGGTTCCTCCCGCTGACCGCCGCGACCGGTGAGGGCGACTGGGTGATCACCAAGGTCACCCACGGCGCGAACGTGCTGGAGACCAACGTGCCGTTCCACGTGTACCGCGGCAGCGAGCTCACCTTCGACCAGCCCGCCCGGACCAGCGGAACGGCCCGTACGACGCTGACCGGCCAGCTGCGCCGGTACTCCAAGACCGGGGCGCTCGTCCCGGCCGCCGACACGACGGTCAAGCTGCTGCACCAGACGCAGGACCTCCTGGTCGCCACTGCGAAGACCGACGCGACCGGGCGGTTCCGGACCACCGCCGCGTTCACCCAGAACACCACGCTGCGGGCGTACACCGCTGCCAGCGGCAACTACGTCGAGCAGGTCACCGAGTACCGGACCGCGCACAAGCTGATCGCGATGAGCTACCTGAGCGCACTGCCCACGGCGTACGTGAACGGCTGGTGGAAGGTCTCCGGGTCGGCGTACCCGGGCAAGCTGCACGCGGATCTCCAGGTGTTCAACGGCACCGCCTGGGTCACCACCCCGTCGTACGGGCCGATCCCGGCCAACGGCGTCTACTCGCGCTACTGGATGCCGACGAAGGCCGGGACGTACCGGCTGCGGGTGTGGGTGCATGGCGAGCGGGTGGACAACTCGCCGTCGCGCGAGGTCAGCGTCAAGGTGACGGCGCTGCCGAAGGCACCGACGTACATCGTCGGGGCGGTGGTCGCGCCGACCGCGGGGCTGCCGATCCACCGGGACTCCACCATGTCGACGTACGGCACGTTGAAGTACCGTCGGGCCGACGGCTCCCTCGGCCCGGTCGGCAACCAGGTCGTCGAGGTGCACGCCCGTCCGGTCGGGCAGACCGCGTGGTCGAGGGTCGGTACCGCGCGGACCACCACCAGCGGGTACTTCTTCACCCGCTGGGGCGTCCCCTTCCAGATCGGCCAGAGCTTCCAGGTGATGCTCACCTACCCGACCATGCTGCCGACGACCGCCAGCAGCGCGACCGGTGTCTTCGGTCCGTTCACCGTGCAGCCGTAGGAGGCGTGCCGTGCAGCGCGGGTCGATCGGGTTCGCCGTGGCCGTGTTCACCACCGCCGCGAGCCTCACGTACGCCGACGCAGCGGTCGACCCGTGTCTCGGCACGCCGGCGATCTCCGAGAACGGCTATCCGGCGGTCCCGGCGCTGACCGACGTGAGCCGGATCCCGATCGAGGTGCCGTACGACGCCCCTCAGGGCTCGTGCACCGGCACCGTGGTGACTGTGCAACGGCCGGACGGTTCGGCGGTGACGACGGTGCCGCTCGTGGAGGAGGGCGGGCGGTTCAACAACCCGGCGTGGCGTGGATGGTTCAGTCCCGCGTTGGCCACCGGCACGGGGGACTGGGTGATCACCAAGGTGGCTCACGCGGGCGCCGAGGTCACCACGAACGTTTCCTTCCGGGTGGTCCGCGGGACGTCGCTGACCTTGGAGCAGCCCGCGCGGACCAGCGGCACGGTCAAGACCACCTTCACCGGGCTGGTCAGGAACTACACGTCCACCGGAGCCCTCGTCCCGGCTCCGGGCCGGACGGTCCGGCTGCTGCGCTCGGGCGACCAGTCCGTCGTCGCGACGCTCAATCCCGCGGCGAACGGCCGGTACGCCGTACAGCTGGCCCTGACCCAGGCGCTCCGGGTGCAGGCGACCACCGCCGCGACCAGCTCCCACGCCGCGGCGTACGCGGGGCCGGTGACCGCGCACAAGTTGCTGGCCATGAGCTACCTGACGGCGTCGGCGACGGCGACCGTGAACAACTGGTGGAAGGTGAGCGGCACGGCCTTCCCCGGGAAGCTGTGGACGACGCTGCACGTCTGGAACGGCTCGGCGTGGCAGGACACGCTCTCGTACGGCTACACGGCGGCCAACGGCTCGTACGCGCGCTACTGGAAGCCGGACCGGCCAGGAACCTTCCGGCTCCGGGTCAGCGTCTCCGGACCGGGGCTGGACAACTCGCCGTGGAGCCGCGAGGCGACGGTGACGGTCAGGCAGTTGCCGCAGGCGCCGACGTACTTCGTCGGGACGGTGGTCGCGCCGACGGCCGGGCTGCCGATCCACCGGGACTCGATGCTGTCCAGCTTCGGCACGCTGAAGTACCGGCGGGCGAACGGGACGCTCGGACCGGTCGGCAACCAGGTCGTCCAGATCTTCGCCCGGCGGGTTGGAGAAGCCTCCTGGACTCGGGTCAACTCGGTGCGGACGGCCGTCAGCGGGTACTTCTACACCCGGTGGGGGCACTTCTACGACGTCGGCCAGAGCTTCCAGGTGATGCTCACCTACCCGACCCAGCTGCCGCAGGCCGCCAGTAGTGCGACCGGTGTTTTCGGCCCGTTCACTGTGCAGGGCTGACGTGGTCGCGCAGCGTCGTCGTACGGTAACTGCCGGGGCACCGATACCGGCTCGAGATCGGGGATCCCTCCCACCGGACGCCTGATTCTGCGACGATGAGGCCGTGTCTGATCCCACGGCTGGGCCGATGACGACCACCGAGCTCGACTTCGCGCTCGCGGCTTACATCGAGGACGGGGTCTGGACCGTCACGCCGCTGCCACTGCGCGGCGAGCCCGACCTGTCCTCGCTGGTGTCCGCGCTGCGGCGCTACCCCGGCGACGCGGGGGTGATCGGGATGGTCTCGGTGGACGAGGACTTCTTCATCGTGATCCGGGTGGACGGCGGCCGCGCGCGGCTGCTGCTGTCCGACGTCACCGCCGCCACCGAGTGGCCGCTGGCCAAGCAGGTGATCGACGAGCTGGACATCCCGCTGGCCGAGGACGACGACGACCAGGTCCCGGCCGGCGACCTGGCGATCGTGGCCGACCTGGGCATGAGCGCGATGGACCTGGGCGCGCTGATCGACGACGTCGACCTGTATCCCGAGGAGATGCTCGAGGAGATCGCCGAGGCGCTCGGCTTCGGCAACCAGTTCCACGAGGCGATCGAGGCCGTTGGCTGACCCGGCGCGCCGGGCCTGGTCCCGGCTGATGGAACTGGCTCTGGCCGAGGCCGAGCAGACCCGCGGCAGCGCCGACGTACCGATCGGTGCGGTCGTCGTGGACGCCGGGGGCGAGGTGATCGGCCGCGGTCACAACGAGCGCGAGGCGACCGGCGACCCGACCGCGCACGCCGAGGTGCTGGCGATCCGGGCGGCGGCCCAGACGGTCGGGGAGTGGCGGCTGACCGGCTGCACGCTGGTCGTGACACTGGAGCCCTGCACGATGTGCGCGGGCGCGATCGTGCTGTCCCGGCTGGACCGTCTGGTCTTCGCGGCGTACGACGAGAAAGCGGGCGCGGTCGGGTCGCTGTGGGACGTCGTCCGGGACCGCCGGCTCAACCACCGGCCCGAGGTGATCGGCGGCGTGATGGCCGACGAAGCGGGCGCGCGGCTCCGCGATTTCTTCATTTCGCACAGGTCTTGATAGCCTCTGCGGCGGTGGCGTGTCCGAGCGGCCGAAGGAGCGCGCCTCGAAAGCGCGTGAAGGGTACCCCCCTTCCGAGGGTTCAAATCCCTCCGCCACCGCCAACCACCCCCGGGTGGTAGTAACGCCGAGGACCCTGATGCTGTGTGATGCGTCAGGGTCCTCGTTTTTTGGTCCGCCGCGCTCCGGCGAGATGATTCGTTGCCCGAGGCAGGGGTCAATTAAGCTGCAGCCCCCGACCCTGAGGGGCCGAGCCTGTGGACGTGCACGAACTCGACCGGATCTTGCTGGCCGGCGCCGCGGTGCTGCTGGTGGCGATCGTCGCCGTGCGGCTGTCCGGCCGCCTCGGGCTGCCCTCGCTGCTGATCTACCTCGGCATGGGGCTGCTGCTGGGTGAGTCCGCGCTCGGCATCCAGTTCGAGGACGCGCAGCTCGCGCACGCGCTCGGGTTCGCCGCGCTGGTGATCATCCTCACCGAAGGTGGCCTGACCACCCGGTGGAACGAGGTCCGCCCGGTGATGCCGCTCGGCATCGTGCTGGCCACGCTCGGGGTGGGCGTCTCGATCGGCGTGGTCGCCTGTGTGGCGCACTTCGTGCTCGGGCTTGACTGGCAGCTCGCCGTACTGCTCGGGGCCGTCACATCGCCGACGGACGCGGCGGCGGTGTTCTCGGTCCTGCGGAGGGTGCCGATCCGGCCGCGGCTGCGCGGGGCGCTGGAGGCGGAGTCCGGGCTGAACGACGCCCCGACCGTCTTGCTGGTCACGCTGGTCAGCACGGGGGCGATCGGCGAGCACGGGCTGCTGCACTTCAGCGGCTTGGTGCTCTACGAGCTGATCGGCGGTGCTTTGTTCGGCTTCCTGATCGGCTGGGTGAGCGTCGGGCTGCTCCGCCGGGTCGCGCTCGGGTCCGCCGGTCTGTACCCGCTCGCGATCGTTTCCCTCGCCTTCATCTCGTACGCCGGGGGCGCGGTGCTGCTGCACGTGTCGGGCTTCGCGGCTGTTTACGTCACCAGCCTGATCCTCGGGCGCGCCGAGTTGCCGCACCGGATCGCGACCAAGTCGTTCGTCGACGGGATCGCCTGGCTGGCGCAGATCGGTCTGTTCGTGATGCTCGGCCTGCTCGCGTCGCCGGGCCGGATCGGCCTGGACGACGTCGTGGTCGCGCTGGTGATCGGGATCGCGGTGACGGTGGTCGGCCGGTTCGCGGCGGTCGCGCTGTCGGCGACGCCGTTCCGGATACCGTGGAAAGAGCAGACCTTCATCGCCTGGGCCGGCCTGCGCGGCGCCGTCCCGATCGTCCTGGCGACGATCCCGCTGGCCGAGCACGTTCCACAGGCCGACCGCGTCTTCGACGTCGTGTTCGTCCTGGTCCTGCTGTTCACGCTGCTCCAGGGCCCATCGCTGCCCTGGCTGGCCCGCCGCCTCAACGTGCTCGACGACAACGCCGCCCACGAGGTCGACATCGACGTGGCGCCCCTGGAGTCGCTGGGTGCCGACATGCTCCAGGTCCAGATCCCCAGCGAATCCCGCCTGGCCGGCGTCGAGATCGGCGAACTCCGGCTACCCGCCGGCGTCTCGGTCTCCCTGGTGGTCCGCGCTCACCAGGCCTTCGTCCCCGACCTCCGCACAGTCCTCCGCGCCGGCGACGCGATGCTCGTCGTCACGCCCACTCCCTCCCGAGAGCAAACCATCCGCCGCCTCCGAGCCGTCAGCCGAGCCGGCCGCCTGGCCGGCTGGTTCGGCGAACGAGGCCGCGAACAGGTGTAGCGGGGCACGGGGGAAGTCGAAGACGAAGTGCAACAGATCAAGGACAAGAAACAGAGAACAACAAGAGCAAGACAAAAAGAGAAATAGAGGGAGTGGTGAGTGCCTGGCCGGCGTCGTCTGCGGGTGCGGCGTCCGCTTCCTCGACGGCCGGAAACGACATCGGACATGCAGTTCGCACTCGTCCTGAGCTGTCCGCCGTCATCATCCTGGAGAAACAGCAAGTCCCCGGCTGCCGTGGCTACACCGAGGACCAACCTGGCTCACGAACCATTCAACGGCAAGAAGCCCAGGTCTTTGCTGCCGTGAATCTACGACAGCGTTTGAACGCTGTCCACCAGGCTGGGCGGCGGGCCGGAGCGTCGACTTCGGACGACTGCGATCGGTGCTCCTGACCGTAGACCGCGTGCACTCACAGACCACGCTCGCCAGGCACCTGCACATCAAAAGTTCTGATCTTCGTCTTTGCTTCGACTCTTTGGTGCCCTTGGCCGTTCCGTTGGCTCAGTTCGGGTTCTGGCCCGAGGGGATCGGCTGGGACGGGCGGACGACCGGGAGGCAGACGACCGAGTCGGCTGGGACGGCGATGCTGGGGACGCCCTTGGCGTTGAGTTTGGTGAAGCCGATGCCGAGCACGATGTCGACGGTGTGGTCGGGGCGGGCGTCGGCGACGGTTTTGGCCTTCTGGTTGAGCTGGCCGAGGGCGAGCTTGACCTCGGGGCCGTCGGTGGTGGCGCCGCGGACCTCGACGACGTCGATCTTGTCGCCCTTGGGCTCGTTGGCGATCTTGCCGACGTTGAAGCCGCGCTTCTTCAGTTCCTCGCCGATCCGGGCCGCGCTGCCGGCGCGGGCGCCGCCGTTGTAGATGTTCAGCACGACCTGCTTGGGTACGAGCCGGTTGTTCGGCAGCTTCTGCTCGACGCAGTTCGGTTCGGCGCTGCTGTCGGTGAGCGAGTTCCAGCCCCACCAGAAGCCGCCGAACAGGATGCCCAGCAGCACGACCATCGTGACCGGCGTACGCCAGTGCAGCCGTCGGTGCGGTCTCGGCTGCGGGTGGAGGGCGGTCATCTAGTTCACGACCAGGACCCGGGCGTGCAGGACGAGCCGCTGCTGCAGGGCGGCGCGCAGCGCCCGGTGCAGGCCGTCCTCGAGGTAGAGCTCACCCTTGTACTCCACGACGTGCGCGAACAGGTCACCGTAGAAGGTGGAGTCCTCGTCGAGCAGTGCGTTCAGGTCCAGGGTGCCCTTGGTGGTGACCAGCTCGTCGAGCCGTATCTGCCGTGGAGGCAGCACGGACCAGTCCTTGGCCTTGTACCCGTGATCGGGGTACGGCCGTTCCTCCCCGACGCGCTTGAAGATCACCCACCGAAGTCTAGCGGGGCCGGAGGTCTCGGGAGAGGTCGGGAATGTCACCGCGAAAGGTCGATACCAAGACTCAACCTTTTGCCGCTGCGAGACGTCCACAGTGCACAGGGACCTATCAGGGGGGTACAGATGAAGGTACTGACCAAGCTGGCGGCGGGGGCGGCCACGGTGGTTGTCGCGATCGCGGGGACGACGTTGCCGGCCGACGCGCTGACGATCGCGCAGAACAAGGCGGCCCAGACCCGCCTGAACAAGCTCGGCTGTTACGCCGGCCCGGTGGACGGCAAGATCGGCCAGATGACCCAGGCCGCGACGATCCGGTTCCAGGCGGCCAACAAGATGACCCAGAACGGCTCACTCGCCGGTACGACGTACAGCAGGCTGCTGGCCGCCTCGGCCAAGCGCTGCGACGTCCGGGCGGTCCCGGCCAGCGGTGGCGGCAAGCGGATCGTGATCAGCCAGGGCCAGAACTACCTCTGGCTGATCGATGCCGCGGGCAAGGTGGTCCGCCAGGGCGGGATCATCGACAACCCGAGCTACCTCAAGCCCGGCACCTACTCGACCGGCTCCAAGTGCGGCCGGGCGGCCCGGATCAAGCGCAACACCGACGGCGGCAGCCTCTACCTGAACAACTTCGTCCGGTTCGCGCCGTGCGGGATCGGCTTCCACCAGATCCCGACGTACAAGAGCAACGGCGCGCAGATCCACGGCGACTGGCTGCTCGGCACCAACAAGAAGGCCTCGCACGGCTGCATCCGGGTGCAGAAGTCGATGTCCGACGCGATCTGGAACTTCACCACCAGCTCGACCAAGGTCGTCGTCGTCCGCTGACACACCGCCGCGTGCCCCGGCTCCGAAGTTCACCGAACGACCGAGCCGGGGCACTAGCATGCCCAGCGCAGGGGTAGATCCGTCGCGCGAAAGGCAGCGTCACCATGGCCGAGACACCGGACGTCGTGCAGAGCGTCCAGCAGGGGTACGCGTTCGAGGGTCCGGCGATCGAGCTGGGAGCGCTGCTGGTCGACGGTACGCCGAACACCGAGGCGGCGGTGCGGATCCCGCTGTCGATGGTGAACCGGCACGGCCTGGTGGCCGGCGCGACCGGTACCGGCAAGACCAAGACCCTGCAGCTGATGGCCGAGCAGCTGTCCGCCGCGGGCGTCTCGGTGTTCGCCGCCGACATCAAGGGCGACCTGTCCGGCGTCTCGCAGCCCGGTGAGAGCAGCGAGAAGCTCCTGGCCCGGACCAAGACGATCGGCCAGGAGTGGACCGCGACCGGCTTCCCGACCGAGTTCTACGCGCTCGGCGGACAAGGCGCCGGCGTACCGATCCGGGCCACCATCACGTCGTTCGGGCCGGTGCTGCTGTCGAAGGTGCTCGGACTGAACAACGTCCAGGAGTCGTCGCTCGGCCTGATCTTCCACTACGCCGACAAGCAGGGCCTGACGCTGCTGGATCTGAAAGATCTGCGCGCGGTCATCACCCACCTGACCAGCGACGAGGGCAAGGGAGATCTCAAGGAGCTCGGCGGGCTGTCCGCGGCGACGGCCGGGGTGATCCTGCGCTCGCTGATCGGGTTCGCCGACCAGGGCGCGGACGCGTTTTTCGGCGAGCCGGAGTTCGACACCGCCGACCTGATGCAGCAGCGCGACGGCAAGGGCGTGATCTCGCTGCTGGAGCTGCCGAACCTGCAGGACCGGCCGGCGCTGTTCTCCACCTTCCTGATGTGGCTGCTGGCCGACCTGTTCCACGACCTGCCCGAGGTCGGCGACGTGGACAAGCCGAAGCTGGTGTTCTTCTTCGACGAGGCGCACCTGCTGTTCAACGACGCGTCGAAGGCCTTCCTGGACTCGATCGCGCAGACCGTCCGGCTGATCCGGTCCAAGGGCGTCGGCGTCTTCTTCGTCACCCAGACCCCGAAGGACGTGCCGGACGACGTGCTGGCGCAGCTCGGGTCGCGGGTCCAGCACCAGTTGCGGGCGCACACCCCGAACGACGCGAAGGCGCTGAAGGCGACCGTCTCGACGTTCCCGAATTCGTCGTACGACCTGGCCGAGGTGCTCACCCAGCTCGGCATCGGCGAGGCGATCGTGACGGTGATGAACGAGAAGGGCGCGCCGACGCCGGTGGCCTGGACCCGGCTGCGGGCGCCGGAGTCGCTGATGGCGCCCGCAACGGCCGAGCAGCTGACCGCGACCGTGGCGGCGTCGCCGAACAACGCCAAGTACACCGAGGTGGTGGACCGCGAGTCAGCGTACGAGAAGCTGGCGGCGAAGGTGCAGGCGGGGGCGGAGCAGGCCGAGGCCGAGGCGCAGGCCGAGCAGCCGCAGGCTGAGGCGCCGAAGCCGCGGGCGCAGAAGCAGGACAAGTCCGTGGTGCAGCAGGTGATCGGGTCGTCGGCGTTCAAGCAGTTCGCCCGGTCGGCCGGGCGGGAGATCGTCCGCGGACTGTTCGGAGCTGCTCGCCGCAAGCGCTGAGCGGGCGGCCTTTTCGTTCTGCGCGAAGTCCGTTCGATAGTTGATCAAATCCTTACCTGCAGCACGCCGCCACGGATTGGGACCACGCCGTCACTCGTCGTACTGTGAGCAGTGATGGTTGCGCAGAGTAGGCGAGCGGTACGGAACTGGGCGCTGTGGACCCTGACGGTCCCGGCGTTCGGTCTGGTCGCGCTGGTCGACCTGCTGGCGATCGGGTATGGCGTGCGCTCGTTCACCGAGCTGCCGTCGTGGCACGGGCTCGACCTGGTCTTCGCGCTGACCGTGTCGGCGCTGATCTCGGTCGAGGGCGCCCGCCGGGTCGAGAGCCGGCGCAAGTCCGGCGGCGCACTGCACAAGGATTTGGCGCCGGCCTGGATGATCGCGGCCGCCCTGGTCCTGCATCCGGCGCTGGCGATCCTGGTCGCCGTCCTGCTCCGGGTCTGGTGGCGAGTCCGCGCCGGCCGCTGCATCCCGTACCGGTGGGCCTTCAGTACGGCGGTGCACGTGCTCTGCGTCGGTGCGGCGCACACGACCTTCGTCGGCATCCGTGACCTGACCGGCGACTCCGGGCCCGGCCTGGTCTTCGCGATGGCTGCGGCGGCGTTCGCCTACATGGCGACCGACACGGTGCTCTGTGGACTGGCGATCACGCTGATCGTGCCCGGCAGCAGCCGGCAGGACGCGATCGGCAGCAAGGACGAGCTGTGTGTCGACGCGACCGCCGCCACCCTCGGCTGCCTGCTCGCGGCAGCGGCGCTGGTCAGCCCGTGGTTCGCGTTGCTGGCGATCCCGATCTCGTTGACCGCCCAGCGGGCGCTGCTGCTCGGCCAGCTGGAGTCCGAGGCGCAGACCGACCCGAAGACCAGCCTCGGCCGGGTCGACTGGTGGCGCCGGCGGACCGAGGAGATGCTGCGCCGGTCCCGGACCCAGCGCGAGCCGATGGCCGTGCTGCTGATCGACATCGACCACTTCAAGCAGGTGAACGACCGGCACGGGCACCTGGTGGGTGACGAGGCGCTGCGGGCGGTCGCGACGATCCTGCGCAGTGCGATCCGGGCCAAGGACGTGATCGGGCGGTTCGGCGGTGAGGAGTTCGTGATCACGTTGCCGGACACCGACCTGGCCGACGCGAGCGTGACGGCCGACCGGTTGCGAACGGCGGTCGCCGCCAGCCCGCTCGCCGCGATGTGCGCCGGCGTGCTGGACGATCCCGAACTCGATCCCGACACGTTCCACCTGACCGTGTCGATCGGCATCGCCGTCTGTCCGTCCGACGGCGTGACCGTCGACGAGTTGCTGTTCCGCGCCGACCGGGCGATGTACGCCGCGAAGGCAGCCGGCCGCGACCGGGTCCGCGCCGCCGCCGACTGTTACCCGGCCGACCTGGCCCGGCTCACGCTGCCGCGCCCGGCCGTGCAGCCGCACTGACCTGGAGCGTCGGACCGGCCGACTCGTGCCAAGGGCAACTACTGGAAACCCTCACATTTGCTGACGAAAACCGGGTCCGGAGAGTCCCGCCCGAGGACTCTCCGGACGCGGTCGTCTCAGCAGGCGCCGAACGACCCGGCGCTGATCCACGCCTTCGCGACGTACATGCCGGTGTGGACCCGCAGCCAGACGTTCGAGGTGCCCTGCGATCCCGAGACGCTCTGCCCGGTGACCTGGCACTCGACGGTGACCTGCGCGGACTTGCCGGCCATCCCGACGATCGCGCCGGTCGAGCTCGGCGTGTTGCGGACGTTCAGGTAGCCGGACGTGATCGCGACCGTGCCGCGGCCGCCGTCACCGGTCCACAGGTACGTGGCGTCGACCCACGCGTTGTTGGACAACGCGAGCGCGTCCCAGAAGGTGCCGTCGGCAAGGTCGATGCCGGCCGGGTTGGCGACCGTGCGGCCGAACTGGTCCTTCCCGCCGTTGTAGCCGTTCTGGTACGCCGCCTGCGCCTCCGGCCGGCCCTGCGGCAGGTCCTTCCACATCTCGCGGATCGAGCTCGGGTTCCAGTAGTCGTCCTTGGTGTTCCACGGGCCGACGTCCCAGACCGGCTCGAAGGCGCAGCGGATCGTGCCGGTGGTCGTGCACACCTTGACCGAGTAGTTGCCGGAGCCGTTGTTCGCCAGTCCGCGCCGGGACGGCAGCGCGACGAAGTGGTCCCGGTTGACGATCACGTGACCGTTGGCCGTCGTACCGCCGACCAGGCCTTCCCGGGTGGCGAAGACCCGCGACTTCAGCGGCGCGGCCTGGATCGCCATCCGGCTGGTCGCCGCCTTGTCGGTCGGCTGGACGCGCAGGTCACCGACCCACGGCTTGGCGCCGGTGGGCGGCGCGCTGACGACGATGCGCAGCTGGACGAGGTCGCTCGCGCCGGGCAGCGCGGTCGGCGTACCGGCCTTGGCGGGGGTCCACTCCGACCACCTGTCCTTGACCATCGCGCGGACGTCGACCTCGGCGGTCGAGCCGTCCGGCGTACCGGTGGTGTAGTCGACGACGACCGCGGACGTCGCGGCGGGGAAGCGGACCGGATCGAGGTTGCCGATGCCGGACCGCTGCTTGATCTCGGCCGAGCCCATCCGGACCGGCGCGTCGCCGAGGACGATCCGGCGGCCGTCGGTCTGGACGTTGGTGGAGCCTTCGGCCGGCCGGGCGGCGACCCCGACGGGGTCGGTACCGGCGGCCGAACTCGGCAGGACGGCGGCTGCCAGGGGTGCGGCGGCCAGAGCGGCGGCGACGCAGAGTGCGGCCGCGGACCTTCGGGTGATACGCATGGCGATACCTCCGGGGCGGTGAGGACGCTGTCACCGGGTGCGACACCCGGCGCACTGATCGTGACAAACAAACGCCACCCTTGTACAGCGCGTGAATAAATTTCTTCGGAACGGACAGAACCCAACCGGTGACCCAGCGGGTTTGGACCGGTGTGACAGAGGCTGAGGAGAATTGATGACCCGGGCCGCGGACGCCGACTTCGAGCGGTTCGTGTTGGCACAGTCGACGCCGTTGCTGCGCTTCGCGGAGATGCTGTGCGGCGATCGGCACACCGCCGAGGACCTGGTCCAGCAAGCGCTGATGCGGTCCTACCCGAAGTGGCACCGGCTGGAAGGCGATCGGCTTCGCTACGTCCGGCGCGTGCTGGTCAACCGGTTCCTCTCGCAGGCTCGCCGGCGCTGGTCCAACGAGGTGCCCAGCGATCCGGTGGACAACGGCTGGGACGACCGGTCGGTGGCGGACTTCGCCGGTGAGGTGCAGACCCGTGAGGCCGTGCTGTCAGCTCTCGGTGGGCTGACAGTGCGCGAGCGGACCGTGGTCGCCCTGCGCTACTCGCAGGACCTCTCCGAAGCGGAGACCGCCGAGCTTCTCGGCATGGCCCCCGGGACGGTGAAGAGCACCGCGTCCCGGGCTCTGGCCAAGCTGCGTCTGGCACCCGACCTGATCGAAACCGGAGCTGGAGGAACAAGATGAGCAACGAGCAGCGGGTGCGCGACGCGCTCGAGTACGACCTGGAGCCGTGGCAGCCCGACCCGGCCGACCTGATGCGCCGGGGCCGGCGGTTCGCCTGGCTCCGGCGTGGACTGGCCGCGGCCGGCGTGACTGCCGTCGCCGGCACCGTCGCCACGGTGTCGGCCGCGGTCGGCGGACCGTCCGACGTCCGCAACCTGCTGGCCGGTGGCGACAAGCCGCCGGTCCCGGTCGAGCTCCCGACCGGTACGCCGAGCGCGATCCCGTCGGTCGACCCGACCTGCCTGCCGAAGGTGCCGAGCAAGGTCAAGGTCAAGGCGTCGGTCAAGGTGAAGGTCGAAGGCGAACTGCCGAAGGACAAGCCGTCGCTGCCGACCGCGAAGCCGTCCTTGCCGGGCAAGCCGTCGCTCCCTTCGGTGCCCGCCACGAAGCCGTCGCTGCCGGGCAAGCCGTCCCTGCCGACCGCGCTGCCCACGGGCAAGCCGTCGCTGCCGGGAACGCCGTCGGTGCCGGTGCCGACCGCCAAGCCGTCGTTGCCGGGCAAGCCCTCGCTGCCGACCGCGAAGCCGTCGTTGCCGGGTAAGCCGTCCCTGCCGCCGGTCCCGACTGCAAAGCCGTCGCTGCCCAGCAAGCCGTCCCTGCCGACCGCGCTGCCGACGGGCACGCCGTCCCTGCCCGCCACGCCGAGCCTTCCGCCCTGCGTGACCGAGCACGTGCCGACCAAGCCGCCGGTGCACGTGCCGACGACGCTGCCGTCGGTGCCGGGTAAGCCGTCCCTCCCGACCGCCAAGCCCTCGCTGCCCGGCAAGCCGAGCCTCCCGCCGGTCCCGACCGTGACGCTGCCGACCGGCAAGCCGTCGCTGCCCGGCAAGCCCTCCCTGCCGCTGCCGACGGGCAAGCCGTCGCTGCCGGCCACGCCGAGCCTTCCCTCCCTGCCCACCGAGCGGCCCACCGGGCTGCCGACTCACCGGTAGTTGCCCTCCCCATCACACCGGTGACGCCGTCGGCCGGCTCACGGGCGGAAACGAGCCGGCCGGCGGCGGGGCGATCAAAGACCCGGATCCGCGACCCGAAAACGCGTGATCTGTCAGGGCCGCAGCTGATGTACACCGAGATCAGCTGCGGCCCTTCACTCTCCGGTGCTCCCGTCCGCCAGCTCCCGTACGACGTCCAACTGCCCAACATGGCGCGCGTACTCCTGCAGCACGTGAAACAGAATCCACCCCAGCGTCGGCTTCACATCCCCAGCCCCGAACCGGCCGCCCTCCTTCGCCCGAACGCCGAGCGGCCCCACCCCGACCACGCCCACACCGGTCACGGCAGCCTCAGCGGCAGCTACGCGCGACACGATCTCCCGGGTCTTCTCACCACCCGCCCGAAGCGCCGCGAGCAGACCCTCCAGCGTGTCGCCGTCTTCCAGCCGCCATCGTTCGCCGGCATCGCTGTCACCCCATGGCCGCTCGACCTGTTCGGCCGTGAAGCCCCAGCGCAACCACCGTCGTTCCATGAACACCAGGTGTTTCAGCAACTCCAGCGGCGACCAGCCCGACGGCAGCCGGCTCGTCCGCAGCTCCTCGTCGGAGAGCCCGGTCAGCTTGCGCTCCACCGTGTCCCGGTAGTAGTCGAGCCACGCCAGCGGCAGCTCGACCGGATCGCCGATGGTCTGGTCCGGCAGCATCACAACTCCTTGAGGTACTCGGCGGTGGCCTCGTCGGCCGGGAAGAACTGCTCGATCATCAGCTCCGACACGGTCACGTCCAGCGGTGTACCGAACGTCGCGATCGTGGTCAGCAACGACAGTTCCCGGTCCCCGCGCCGCAGCCGCATCGGGACGACGACCTCGTGCGGCGCCGCGGTCTCCGCCCGATCACCCGGTACGCCGTACCCGCGCAGTTCGTCGTACAGGTCCTGCAGCTCCGGGTCGGCGGTGCTCGCGATCTGGCGCTGCAACGTGCTCAGCACACTCGCGCGGATCTCCGGCAGGTTGCTGATCCGGCGGCCGAGTCCGTCGGGATGCAGCGTGAGGCGCAGCGCGTTGACCGGTGCCGCGAGCAACTCCGGCGCGACGTCCTCGGTGAACAGCGCACCGCCGGCGTTGGTCTCGACGATGTTCCACCAGCGGTCGACCACGAGGGCCGGGAACGGTTCGTGCGCCTTGAGCAGGCGGCGCAGCGTCTCGCGGACCGCGAGCATCGCCGGCGAGTGCAGCGAGGCCTCGCTGTAGATCGGGGCGTAGCCGCCGGCGAGCAGCAACTGGTTGCGGTCCCGCAGCGGTACGTCGAGATGCTCGGCCAGCCGCAGCAGCATCGCGCGGCTCGGCTTGGACCGGCCGTTCTCGACGAAGCTGACGTGGCGGGTGGACACCTCGACCTGGTTGGCCAGGTCGAGCTGACTGAGCCGCCGGCGCTCGCGCCAGGCGCGCAGCAGTTCGCCCACCGGCCGTTGGAAGGTCTCCTCGGCGATCATCGTCATGCCCAGACGGTAACCGGCCGGGTGATCATCCACATGACCTCCGAGGTCATCGCCGGATCGGCCGGCTGGCGGCAGGGTTCTGCTCAACGACAACCGCTTCGAGGAGAACCTGATGACGAACACCCTGAACCCGACCGCCCTGGCCGAGCAGTACCTCGCGATCTGGAACGAGACCGACGCCGAGCGCCGCGGCGCCGCGCTCGAGGCGACCTGGGCGCCGGACGGCACCTTCGTGGACCCGAGCTTCGAGGCCGCCGGGTACGAGGAGCTCGGTGCGATGATCGCGACCGCGCAGCAGATGTTCCCGGGGCTGCGATTCCAGCCGACGGGCACGGTCGACGCCCACCACGACCGGATCCGCTGGACCTGGGAACTGGCCGCCGAGGGCCAGCCGGCAGTTGCCGGAGGCACCGATATCGTCACGGTCGGGCCGGACGGCCGGATCCGTTCGGTGATCGGCTTCCTGGACTTCGCCCCGGCGCACTGAACCGGAGCGCCGGGCTTCACTTCCCGGCCCCGGCCTCGCCTCGACCGGAGTGCCGGGGCTCACTTCGCAGCCCGCCCTCGCTGCGGCCGGCGGACGACCCTCCGGATTCGTAGCTTGGTCGGCATGCTGATCAAGGGACTGCTGGCACTCGGCCTGATCGGAGCGGGCCTGCTGCCCGCCGCGCCTTCGGCCGCCGCGTCGCTCGACTGGAAGCCCTGTCAGGACGGGCAGCCGGTCGAGTGCGCGCGGCTGAAGGTCCCGCTCGACTACGCCGACCCGGGCAAGGGGCAGACCGAGTTGCTGGTCGCCCGGACCCCGGCCCGGGACCAGGCGCACAAGCTCGGCGTACTGACCTTCAACCCTGGTGGTCCGGGCGGCGCCGGCGCGTCGATGCTGGCCGCCGGAGTGGCGGCGGACCTGTTCGGTCCCGAGCTGCTCGACCGGTTCGACGTGGTCAGCTTCGACCCGCGGGGAACTGGCGGATCGAGTCAGCTGGATTGCGGCCCGGTGCTGCGTCCCGGCGTACCGGTGTTCCCCCGGACGAAGGCCCAGTACGACGAACTGGTGGCGGCCAGCCGGTCCCTCGGCGAGGCCTGCCTGGCCAAGAACGGCGAGCTGATGCGCCACCTCGACACCAGGACCGCGGCGCGCGATCTCGACTCGATCCGCGCCGCGCTGGGCGTCCGCAAGCTCAGCTATTTCGGGCCCTCATACGGGTCCTACCTCGGTACGACGTACGCGCAGCTCTTCCCGCACCGGATCGACCGGATGATGCTCGACGGGATCGTCGACCACGCGCAGGGCTCGACCGGGTTCGTGCTGAGCGAGGCGCGCGAGATGGAACGCGGGTTCGACCGGATGGCGGTCTGGTGCGCCAAGACGCCGGCCTGTGCGCTGCACGGGCAGAACGTCGGCAAGGTGTACGACGCGGTGGTGCGCCGGGCCGATCGCAAACCGCTGCCCGCGGGCGGCGGCACGGTGAACGGAGACCAGATCCGGATGGCGCTGCCGATGTTCCTGTCGACGCTCGGCGACCCGGCGGGCCCGTGGAGTGCGCTCACATCGGCGCTGGCCAAGGCTGCTGCTGGGGACGGCTCGGGCTTCGTCGGCGGAAGCTACGTCGGGTACCCGGAATCGGCGTACGCGGCGGTGTCGTGCATGGACTTCCCCGGTGAGTTCCGTGGCTACGCCGACGTGCGGACGCGGCTCGCGCTGGCCAAGGCGGTGGCGCCGCGAGTCGGTGCCGCGGTCGAGGGCTGGGTGATGGCAGCCGCGTGCTCCGGCTGGCCGATCCCGCCGAGCAATCCGTGGAAGCCGACGCCGATCGCCGACGCGCCGCCGGTGCTGATCATGAACAACACCCACGACCCGGCCACGCCGCTCGCCGGCGCCGTCAGCCTGCAGCGGCAGATCCGCGGCAGCCGTCTGCTGGTCAGCGACACCTACGGACACACATCGTGGTTCAACTCCGAGTGCGCCCGCGGCCACGCGACGACGTACTTCCTGACCGGCAAGCTCCCGGCGCGCGGGACCTCCTGCTAGCCGAGAAAAGCATCCAGCAGCCGTCGGCACCTGACCGGATCCTCGGTCAGGCCGACGCTCAATCCCCACAACCAGTAGTCCACCGTCCGGAACACCACCCAGTCCCGGGCCCGCTGCTCGTCCAGCTCAGCAGCCCTGACGACGGTCTGGAAGCAGCGGTGGATCTCCGCGTCGTCCGCCATCTGGTCGAGCCTGGTCCACAGCACCCGTCCCAGGTCGAACTCGAGGTCGCCCCGGTACAGCACCGGGTCGACCACCAGCCACTCCTCCCGCTGCCCGCGCAGGACCTGGTCGGAGTGCAGGTCTCCGTTCACCGCGGCCGTCGCCGTCGACGCCGCCAGCGACCCGGCGACGTCGAGCGCGGCCACCAGGTAGCGCTGCTCAACTGCCCCGTGCTGCCCCGCCAACTGCCCTTCCATCACCGCCGATCGACCGATGACGATCTCCTGTGTGGACAACGCAGCCTCCGGCCCCTCGATCCCCAGCCGCCGCATCAACCCACCCAGCACCTCGACCGCTTCGCCGATCGGCCGGAGCGACAACGACTCGCCGAGCAGTTCGAGCAGCATCGCCCCGCGCCCGGGGTCGGCGTCGTACAGCCGGACGGTGCCCCGTCCGTCCCACCACCGCAGCGCCCGTGCCTGCTCGTCCACCTCGTCGCCCGGTGGGGACATCCGCAACGCCATCCAGGTCCCGTCGCGTTCGACCGGCACCACCACGGCGTTGGATCCGTGCGCGACCGCGCCCGTGATCGTCAGCCCCCAGCGCGAGCACTGTTGCTCCACCGCCGTCGGCAACGTCGCCAGCCAGTCGGCGCCCTCGCTCCACCACCGCGGCATGTCCAGAAATGACTGAGGCAGCTCGATCACCCCACGACCGTAGCCGCCCGGTGCCTGACCGCCGACTCCTTTTCAGCACCGACCCCGCGCACCATGATGAGCAGCATGGTGCGAACGGAACAGTCATGAGCAGTCTGGAGTTCGATCCGGAGGTGTCGCGGCAGATCGAGGCCATGTACACGACGCCGGACGTGATCGAGCAGCGGCGAGTGGTACGCATGGCCCTGGCGTTGCGGCCGGGGGACCGGGTGCTGGACGTCGGCGTCGGTCCAGGCCTGCTGGCCGCGGAGATGGCCGCCGAGGTCGGACCGGACGGCCGGATCTGCGGCGTCGACATCAGCGACAGCATGCTGGCGATCGCGAGCACCCGGGCCGCCGTACCTGGTGGACCGCCGATCGAGCTCGAGGCCGCGTCCGTCGCCCGGCTGCCGTACGGCGCGCAGAACTTCGACGTGGTGGTCTCGACCCAGGTCTTCGAGTACGTCGACGACGTGCCCGGCGCGCTCGCCGAGATCCGCCGCGTCCTCCGCCCGGCCGGCCGCGTCGTGCTGCTCGACACCGACTGGGGCTCGATCGTGTGGCGGTCGAGCGACGACGCGCGGATGGCGAAGGTGCTGACCGCCTTCGAGGACCACCTGCAGGACCCGCACCTGCCCCGCACCCTCGGCGACGCGCTCGACAAGACCGGGTTCACCCGCACGCACCTGCAGGTCATCCCGTTGCTCAACGTCGGCTTCGACCACCGCACCTACAGCGCCGGCCTGATCGACATCGTCGCCGCCTTCGTCCCCGGTCATGCCGGCGTCACCCCTGCCGAAGCCGAAGCCTGGGCCGACGATCTGCGCAGCCAGGGCGACAGCTACTTCTTCAGCCTCAACCGCTACCTGTTCGTGGCCTCAGCCCTCTGACTCCAGCCACAGGGCGAGCGTCGCGGGCTCGACCCGCGGATCGCGGATGCGCTGAAAGTTCCTGCCACCGCGCGAGAACGAGTACGCCGTCGCAGCCGACACGTCGTTCTCGGCAAAGGCTGTCCGGGCCCACGCGCACGGGCGGACGTGCACCAGGTCAGCAGCCGCAGCACCGGGCGATGCGTCGTAGTCCCAAGGACCGGCCAGGCGCCCGAGGCGGTAAACACCGTCGGATTCCCTGGTCCAGACGAAGGCACCGTCGGAGACCTCCGCAAACCGCCGGAGTCGCCGCGCGGCGCGGTCGTCGTAGGTGGTTGCCAGACCCTCGACGGCCTCGTCCAGGGTGCGCGGTGGCGGGATCAGCGCACCGCCAAGTCCGCAGACGCTCAGCTCCAATGCGCGATCGACCGCGAGCCCCTCAGGCACATCGTCCCGGCGAGAACGCATCGGCGCCCGGTGAACGAGCGATACCAATGCCATCTCCCTCACCCGAGTCACCGCTCACACCCATGGTTCATGCCGTGCACAGAGGTCATGGGGCCTCCCGGTCTGGACTGAGGAGGGAGGGAGCGCAGCGACCGACCGACGAGGGAAGACCGGGAACCAAGGCCCCATGACCCGCCGAGCCGGAGGCGAGGCCAAATACACAGAGGACGGGCGCACCGTGGGATGCGCCCGTCCTCTTCGGTCGTTCTCCCGCCCCTCAGTGGGAGAACTCGCGGCTCGGTGAGCCTCACCCATGCCCGAATGGGACCGACTGAACCGCGGGACATCTCTACTCGTACCCCACCCCACCGAGGTCACACCTACTCCGCGGCGAAACTTTGCGTACTTCGAACGCGCCGTCGTGTAACGCCCGGCGGGAAGGTACCCAGCGACGACCGCGCCGCGATAGTTGCTCGGAGCAACGACAAGGCCCCACCGGTAGCAGCCGGTGGGGCCTTGATTGGTCCACTACCACCCGGGCACTCCCGGTGCAGCTGTGGAGGTTGGAGAGCGGAACCGGCGCCGATGCAGGGGTCAAGACGCCGGCTCCGCTTGTCTTCGGGTTACCTCGGGCTCGCCGCCCAGGTCTGGGCCTGGTGGAACTCGAGGTGCTGCGTCGCGCCGGGCGAACCGACCGCGCCGACGTGCTGCAGCGTGGGGACCACGACCGCCCGGACGTCGGTCCGCTTCGCCTCGTCCAGCAACGCGTTGAACGCGGCGGACTGGGCGGCGTCCCGCTCGGTGTAGACCGTGCCGAGGGTGAACCCCTCGGCGCTGGCGAAGGCGACCAGCGCGTCGGTCGCCGCCGCGAGTTCCTCCGCGCAGCTGAGCGCGTCGGCGCGGACGTAGCCGAGCAACGTCGGGCGGGTGGTCATCGGACCGGGCCGCTGCTGACGAGGGCGGGCTCGTTGGTGACCCGCAGCGAGGCGAACCGCCGCCGCATCGCTTCCTCGTACTGCGCTGCCTGGTCGGCGGTCGCGGTGTGGTCCGCGATCGGGTGAGCGCCGAACCAGACCCGCACGCGGCGCTGCTCTGCGGGGATCTCCAGCGACTCGGTCATGGGGGCGAATCCTTCGGTGCGTGAGGTGCCGAGTGGACGCTCGGGCGCCTCGAGGGGACGGGGACCGTGGGCGGGGAGCCGGTTGCCGACAGTGAGGAAGCCGGTGATCCATCTCACGTGCTCACGGGTGGTAAGGAAAGAACACCTCATAAAGAGGTGTGCCGGGAATAGACCGGCAGGGACCTTTACAGAGGCCTTACGCCCGACGCTGCCGGCGCAGGAAAACCCCTGGTCAGACAGCGATGGGACCGGTTCCGGCGACTCGTCCGGCAGGGCCCTGTCAAGATTCTCCGCTGGGATTTACCGATAACGATTCGGCCGCCGGCCGGCCCCATTGTGTGAGCGTTGAATTGTCGGGCGTCCTGGTAACTCAGCGCTATCAGGCGGCCACCGTACGGCGTACCAGGCCCGGCGCGCCGACGGCCAGTCCGAGCACCGCCGCGATCAGCGGAACGACGAGCGCCGTACGGAAGTCGGCGACGGTCAACTCGTCCGCGGCGGCCAGTACGGCGGCGACCACCGCGAGCCCGAGCGCCGACCCGAACTGGAACGAAGTGGTCAGCACACCACTGGCCAGCCCTTGCTCCTCCTCGGCGACTCCGTCGGTGGCCGCGATCGTCAGCGGTCCGTACGCGAGCGAGAACGCCAACCCCAGCAGGAGAAACGTCGGCAGCATCGCGAGATAGGTCCAGTCCGCGCCGAGCGGCAGGAACAGCGCGTACGCCGCGGCGGCGAACGCGAACCCGCCGAGCACGACCCGCCCGTTGCCGAAGCGGTTGACCAGCCACGGGGTCAACGTCGGCGCCAGGATCGAGTCGATGCCGATCACCATCAGGGCCAGGCCGGTCTCCAGCTCCGACCAGTGCCGCAGTTCCTGCAGGTAGAGCACGGCGACGAACTGGAACCCGACGAACGAACCGACCAGCAGCACGGCGCCGAGATTGGCCCGGACCAGCCCGCCGTCGCGCAGGAGGCCGAACCGGACCAGCGGCGCAGGCGTACGACGTTCGATCGCGACGAAGACAGCCAGCAGAAGCAGTCCCGCGGCGAGCGTGGCCACGGTTTGGGCAACCGGTACGTCGGGCGCCCGGACGACGGTGGCGACGAGCAGCATCATCGCGGCGGTCAGGCTGAACGCGCCGCCGAGATCGAAGACCTTCTTCTCCTGGCTGACCTCCTCACGCGGCAGCAGGATCAGCGCGGCCGGGAGCAGCACGGCGGACAGCAGTACCGGAGCGAAGAACACCCAGCGCCAGTCGATCGCGGTGAGCAGCCCGCCGACCACCATGCCGAGGGAGAAGCCGGCCGCGGCGATCCCGGCGTACACGAGCAGGGCCTTGTTGCGCTGGCGGCCCTCCGGGTAGCTGGTCGTGATGATGGACAGGCCGGCCGGGGTCATGAAGCCGGCCGCGACGCCGGTGACGAAGCGGGCGAGGATCAGCACCCAGCCGTCGTTGGCCAGCCCGCCCAGGCCCGAGAAGACCAGGAAGACGGCCAGCCAGCCGACGAACATCCGGCGCCGGCCGAGCAGGTCCGCCGCCCGGCCGCCGAGCAGCACGAAGCCGCCGTACCCGAGCACGTAGGCGCTGACCACCCACTGCAGCTGGCTGGTGGACAGGCCGAGCTCGGCGCGGATGGACGGCAGCGCGACGCCCATCATCGAGACGTCGATGCCTTCCAGGAAGATCGCGCCGCACAGCACCAGCAGCACCGCCCAGGCCTTCGCGCCGAGACGGTCGGGTGCAGCTGTCGTAGACATATTCAGGGTTCCCCATCGTTGGGTCGGTTATCTCTTGTAACTGAGACCATCGTGCGGAACCATCGGGAAGTATGGAAGAAGGCACTTCAAAGGAACCGGGTTACTCCTGCTGCACCGAGGACGCGTTCCAGTGGGATACGCGGGAGGACTGCGAGGTACGGCAGATCCTCGACCGGATCGGCGACAAGTGGTCCCTGCTGGTGATCGCGCTGCTCGACAACCGCAGCCTGCGGTTCACCGAGCTGAAGAAGACCATCGACGGGATCAGCCAGCGCATGCTCACCGTCACGCTGCGCCAGCTGGAACGCGACGGGCTGGTACGGCGTACCGTCCACCCGGTCGTGCCGCCGCGCGTCGACTACGAGCTCACCCCGCTCGGCGTCACGCTGCACGCCACCATCCAGTCCCTGGTCACCTGGACCGAGACCCACCAGAACGAGATCGCCTCGGCACGCGCCGCCTACGACACCCGTACGGCGGTGGAGGGCGCGCCGGTCTGACACCGCGGTGCCGGGCTAGGGTCGAGGGATGGGGATCGCCGCGCGGATCGCAGCCGCTCAGTTGTCAGGGCTCACCCGGAGCCGCCGTCAGATCGTGGCCGGTCCGCTGGTCGGGCTGCTGCACGACGAGGACGTCTGGTTCCTGTCCGGCCTGGTGGCCGCCGAGCCCGGGAAGGCGTTCGACCCCGACGAGGTGCCGTGGGCGCTCGAGACGATCCGCCAGGCCTTCGCCGCCGAGGGGCGCTGGCTGCACGGCGAGCTGGTCGAGGAAGCCAACCCCGGCCTCGCCGAAGCCCTCACCGAGCACGGCATGATCATCCGCTCCCGGCCGCCACTGCTCGCCGTCGAGCCCGCCGAGCTGCTCCGCCCCGAGCTCCCCGACGGAATCACCGCGTCGCTCGTCACGACGCCTGAAGAGCACGCCGAGTCGAACGCGGTCGCCGCCGACGCCTACGAGACCGAAGACGTCGTCACCACCTTCCAGCCCGACCCCGTCAACGGGGGCGCGGTCCTGATCCGCGAGAACGGGGTCCCGGTGGCCACCGCCTCCTGGACCGCGATCGCCGACGGTGTCACCGAGGTCGCCGGCGTCGGCACCGTGCACTCCCACCGCCGCCGCGGCCTGGGCGCACTCGCGACGGCGTACGCGACCCAGCAGGCGTTCGAGTCGGCCGGTGCTGATCTCGCCTGGCTCACTCCGGGCGACGACGGCGCCGACCGGATCTACCGCCGGCTCGGATACATGCCCAAGGCAACTGCTGTCCACCTGGGCGATCCGGGCGGGCACCTGGACGACTTGCGCTAGGGCTGTCTGGTCAGCTGCGCGGGATGACCCGGTACGGCGTACAGGGTGATCGGCGCGGCCAGTACGGCGACCACGGCGAGCGCGTTCAAGGTGACCGGGAGATCGCCGACGAGGATGAGCGCCGGAGCAGCCAGTGCGCCGACGACGGCGGCCAGCGCGTCGACCGCGAAGAAAAGTGCGCCGACCTGGGCAAGCATGCTCGGCGTCGTGACGCGTTGCACGGTCGTCTCGGTGGTGATCAGCAGCACGCTGCCGGGAAGGCCGATCAGTACGGCGGCCGCGATCGCCCAGGGCACGCTCGGTGCGTTCACCAGCGCGAAGAACGCGGCGCCGGTGGCGAGTTGGGTCGCGGCGATCAGGTCGCGGATTCCCAACCAGGACAGGGCTTTCACGCTGATCGCGGCGCCGAGCAGGTAGCCGGCGCCGAGCCCGGAGAACACGTATCCCACCGTGTAGCCCGGCGCGTCGAGCCGCTCGACGATCAGCGGTACGAGCAGCGCGGTCAACCCGGCGTTCGCGGTCAGGAAGACGCCGTTGCCGGCCAGCAGGCCACGAAGCGGCTTCGACCGTAGGGCGTACCGGAGGCCCGCGAGCGGCCGCAAAGGCTGGTGTGGCGCCCGCTCCGGCCGGGTCCTGATCGCAGCGATCGTTGCTGCAGACAACAAATAGCTGGCGATGTCGACGACGAGCACGAAGGTGATCCCCGGGCCCGCGAGCAGCAGCGCGCCCAGCGGCGGAGCCCCCAGGCGGGTCACGCTGCCTGCGAACGCCCGGAGCGCGTTCGCGGTCGCCAGCTCCGGTCCCGTCCCCACCATGCTCGGCAGGAGCGCCCGGGAGGCAGGCCGGAAGACGGTGGTCGCGGAGTTCTCCACGAGCACGGCCAGATAGATCATCCACAACCGCTCCGGTCGATCCGCGAACAGGATCAGCCCGACCGCCGCCGCACTCACCAGATCGGCGACCCACATCGCCCGCGACAGGTCCCAGCGATCCAGCAGGGCGCCCGCCCAGGGCCCCAACAGCAAAGCCGGTAGAGCCTCCAGCGCCAGTGTGAGCCCCGTCGCCGCCGCCGATCCGGTCAACTGGAACACGTGGAACGGAATCGCCACCACCAGCAACCAGGACCCGAGCCCGGACACCGTCCCGCTGACCCAGACCAGCCGGAAGTCGCGGTTCCGCCAGATGCTCACTCGGTCAACGGTATCTCCACAGAAGAATTCTGGGCAAGAATGTTTTCTGAGGATACGATGGAAGCGTGGACCTGGGTGCCGAGTTCCGAGACCGCCGTAAAGCCGCCGGCCGAACCATCGCCTCGGTGGCGGTCGACGCGGGCCTGTCCGTCCCGTACATCGCCAACCTCGAGAACGGCCGCGGCAACCCCACCCTCGCCACTCTCACCCGTCTGGCCACAGCGCTGGGGACCACGCTGCGCGTCGTGCTGGACGATCAAGCGCCGGCAGAACCCACGACAGAACGTCACCTCAGCCCCCGCGCCGTCCACGTCGTCAATCACCTGGCGGCCACCCAGGGCCGATCGCGGGCGTCGGTCCGCCGCGACCTGCTCACCACGCTCGAAGCCCTGACCGGGTTGCTCGGCGAAGAGCCGACGGCCGCCGACCTGGATCGCCTGCTCGACCTCACGCTGCTGGCTGGAACTCAGGTGGCCGGATCCGCATCGCCGCGCAGCCGTCCGTCCACGACCTGACGCAGAGGCCCGGCACCCCGATCGAGGGATGCCGGGCCTCCTGCGTCAGTACGTCGTACCGGCGGTCAGCGCACCGTGAACCCAGCCTTGCGGAACGCGTCGGCGAGCGAGCCCTCGTCCATCGGCGTGTCCGCCGGCTTGCTGCCCTGACCCGGGCGTCCACCGCCCTGACCGGCAGGACCGCGCCCGCCCGGCCCACGGCCGCCCTGGCCGCCCGGCCCGCGACCGCCGCCCTGACCAGGACCACGTCCGCCCTGACCGGCGCCGCGGTTCTGCCCGCCGCCCGAACGGCCCGACGTCGGCGCGCCGACCTCGTCGTCCAGCCGCAGCGTCAGCGAGATCCGCTGCCGTGGGATGTCGACCTCGAGCACCTTGACCTTGACGATGTCGCCCGGCTTGACCACCTCGCGCGGGTCCTTGACGTAGTTCTTCGACAGCGCCGAGACGTGCGCGAGGCCGTCCTGGTGCACGCCGATGTCGATGAACGCGCCGAACGCGGCCACGTTGGTGACCTGGCCCTCCAGTCGCATGCCCGGCTTCAGGTCGGCGATCTTGTCGACACCTTCGGCGAACGTCGCGGTCTTGAACGCCGGCCGCGGGTCGCGCCCCGGCTTCTCCAGCTCGGCCAGGATGTCGGTCACCGTCGGCAGACCGAAGGTCTCGTCGACGAAGTCGGCCGCCTTCACCGACCGCAGGGCGGCGGTGTTGCCGATCAGCGTCTTCAGGTCCGAGCCAGTCTTGTCCAGGATGCGCCGGACCACCGGGTACGCCTCCGGGTGCACGCTGGAGGAGTCCAGCGGGTCGTCGCCGCCGGGGATGCGCAGGAAGCCGGCCGCCTGCTCGAACGCCTTCGGACCGAGCCGCGGCACGTCCTTGAGCGCCGAGCGGGTCGCGAACGGCCCGTGCTGGTCGCGGTGCTGGACGATGTTCTCGGCCAGGCCGGGCGTGATGCCGGAGACGCGGGTGAGCAGCGGCGCGGACGCCGTGTTCAGGTCGACGCCGACCGCGTTCACACAGTCCTCGACGACCGCGTCGAGCGAGCGGGACAGCGAGTTCTCCGGCAGGTCGTGCTGGTACTGGCCGACGCCGATCGACTTCGGATCGATCTTGACCAGCTCGGCCAGCGGGTCCTGCAGCCGGCGGGCGATCGACACCGCGCCGCGCAGCGAGACGTCCATCCCGGGCAGCTCCTGGGAGGCGAACGCCGACGCCGAGTACACCGACGCGCCGGCCTCGGACACGACTGCCTTGGTCAGCTTCAGCTCGGGGTGCTTGGCGATCAGCTCCGCGGCCAGCTTGTCGGTCTCGCGCGACGCCGTACCGTTGCCGATGGCAATGAGATCGACCTGGTGCGCGGCACACAGCGCGGCCAGCTGGGCGATCGACTTGTCCCACTGGTTCTGCGGGACGTGCGGGTAGATGACGCCGGTGGCGACGACCTTGCCGGTCGCGTCGACGACGGCGACCTTGACGCCGGTCCGGAAGCCCGGGTCGAGGCCCATCGTGGCGCGCGTCCCGGCCGGCGCGGCCAGCAGCAGGTCGCGCAGGTTGGCCGCGAAGACCCGGACCGCCTCGTCCTCGGCGGTCTGCCGCAGCCGCATCCGCAGGTCGATGCCCAGGTGCACCAGGATCTTGGTCCGCCAGGCCCAGCGAACCGTCTCGATCAGCCACTTGTCGCCGGGGCGGCCCTGGTTCTCGATGCCGACCTTGCGGGCGATGGTGGTCTCGTACTCGGTCGGCCCGTCCACCTCGACGCCGGCCGGCAGCGGCTCGACGGTCAGCGAGAGCACGTCCTCCTTCTCACCGCGGAACATCGCCAGGATCCGGTGCGACGGCATCTTGGTGAACGGCTCGTCGAAGTCGAAGTAGTCGGAGAACTTCGCACCGTCGGTCTCCTTGCCCTCCCGGACCTTGGAGGCCAGCCGGCCCTGCGTCCACAGCCGCTCGCGCAGCTCGCCGATCAGGTCGGCGTCCTCGGCGAACCGCTCGACCAGGATCGCCCGGGCGCCGTCCAGCGCGGCCTGCGGGTCGGCGACGCCGGCCTCGGGGTTCACGAACACGGCTGCCGCGGCCAGCGGCTCGTACGACGGGTCGGAGAGCAGCCCGTCGGCCAGCGGCTCGAGCCCGGCCTCGCGGGCGATCATCGCCTTGGTCCGGCGCTTGGGCTTGAACGGCAGGTAGATGTCCTCCAGCCGCGACTTGGTCTCCGCGGCCAGGATCGACGCCTTCAGCACGTCGTCCAGCTTGCCCTGGCTCTCGATCGACTCCAGCACGGTCTGCCGGCGTTCCTCCAGCTCCCGCAGGTAGCGCAACCGCTCCTCGAGCGCGCGCAACTGCGCGTCGTCGAGCTCCCCGGTGACCTCCTTGCGGTACCGCGCGATGAACGGGACCGTCGAGCCCTCGTCCAGCAGCCCGACCGCCGCCTTCACCTGCCCGACCCCGACCTCCAGCTCGTCGGCGATCCGCTGCTCGATCGACTGCAAAACCACTCTGCCGTTCCCCTCTACGTCCAACTGACTGCCGCCCACATCCTTCCCCATCCCACCGACGAACGGCGACTCCCGGTCCCCAACCTTGTGGACAAACTTCGGCCGCGGCCTCATCATCCGAACTCATGAGGGGGATCGGCAGGGAGATGTTCAAGGATGGGTCGCTGGTGCCACCACCCCGCCTGGTGCGCTACTTCACCGTGGTGCTCGCGGTGGTGACGCTCGTCAACCTGCGCGGTGACCACTCCCCGCACGACGTCGCAGTCGCGGCGTTCTTCTGCCTGATGGCCCTCGGCAACACCGTCGGAGAGAAGTTCCTGTACGGCGATCACCTCACGGCCCACCCGATCCTGGACGGTCTGATGGGCGCGGTGATGATGACGCTCAGCTGTTTCATCCTGCTGTCGTTCGTCCTTGGGACCTGGATCAGTCTTCTGATCGCGGTACCGATCGGTGTCGCCGCCGGTGGCTTCGGCAGTCACCGGAAGCACAGGGCATCTGAGCAGTCCGTCGACGAGGCCCACCACTGATCAAGCCGCCGCGCCACCCCGAAAGAGGGGGGTGGCGCGGCGTGTCGTCGAGGTTGATCAGTGGTGGGCGTCGGTCAGGCGGCTTCCAGGACCTCGTCGGTCTCCGCCTCGGTGGCCTCGGCGGACTTCGGGCGCATCAGCGTGCAGGCGATGACGACCGCGGCGGCGACGATGGCGGCGGCGACCGCGAAGGACAGGTGGTAGCCGCTGGTCAGGGCGTCCAGGACCGGCTTGCCGGCGGTGGCCAGGGACTCGGTGCGGGTGGCGGACAGCGTGGCCAGGACGGCCAGGCCGAGGGCGGCGCCGACCTCGGCGGTGGTGCCGATCAGGCCGGAGGCCAGGCCCGCGTCCTCGGGCTTCACGTCGGCCATCGCCAGGCCCATCAGCGCCGGGAAGCAGATGCCGCCGCCCAGGCCGAGCAGGACCAGGACCGGCAGGACGTGGACGACGTAGTTGCCGCCGACCGGCGCCTGGGTGAAGAGCACGAGGCCGATCACGATCAGCAGCAGTCCGCCGATCAGCGGCCGGCGCGGGCCGAAGCGCATCACGAGCTTCTCGGAGTACCGGACCGACAGCAGGCCCATCACCAGCGTGGTCGGCAGGAACGCCAGCCCGATCTCCAGCGCGTCGTACCCGAGCACCCGCTGCAGGTAGAGCGAGCCGAGGAAGAAGATGCCGAACATCCCGGACGTCGACAGCGCCTGGACCAGGTTCGCCCCGGTCAGCGTGCGGGAGCGGAAGATGCGCAGCGGGACCAGCGGGTTGGCGGCGGTCGACTCGCGAACGATGAAGCAGGCCAGCAGCGTCAGCGTCAGCGCACCCAGCGCGATCGTCCGCGGCGCGGTCCAGCCGAGTTCGGCGGCCGGGCTGACGATCGTGAACACGCCGACCATCAGCGCGGCGGTGATCAGCACGGCACCCGGTACGTCGGTCCCGCGGCCCATGCCGAGGCCCTTGTCCTTCTCGATCAGCCGGATCGCCAGCCAGGCGGTCGCGATGCCGATCGGCAGGTTGATGAAGAAGATCCAGTGCCAGCTGATCGCCTGGGTCAGCACGCCACCGGCGAGCAGACCGATCGAACCGCCCGCTGAGGCGACGAACGCGTAGACGCCGATCGCCTTGGCCTGCTCGCGCGGCTCCGGGAACAGCGTCACGATCATGCCCAGGATCACCGCGGAGGTCAGCGCGCCGCCGACGCCCTGCAGGAACCGCGCCGCGACCAGCATCTCCTGCGAGCCGGCGAAACCGCACCACACCGACGCGGCGGTGAACACGGCGAGTCCGGCGACGAAGATGTTGCGCCGTCCGAGCAGGTCGCCGAGCCGCCCGGCCAGCAGGAGCAGGCCGCCGAAGGCGATCAGGTAGGCGTTCACGACCCAGGCCAGCGACGAGCTGGTGAAGCCCAGGTCGTCCTGGATCGCGGGCAGTGCGACGTTCACGACGGTCACGTCGAGCACGATCATCAACATGCCCGCGCAGAGCGTGTAGAGGGCGAGCCAGCGGGACCTGCCGCTGCCCTTGACGGCCGGCGTCGTCGCCAGGGATTCGGTGGTCGCGTACATGCTGGTTCTCCTCTGGTCCGTAGGTTGCTTACACCCCTACGTCGAACCAGAGCGGCTCAGATTGACACGCTGCCCGAACTTTTTTCTGGCCGGGTCCGCGGCGGGCGGGAAATCCAGTACGCGATCAGCGCCGGGACCAGTCCGGAGCCGATCACGAACAGCGTCGGGAGCCGCCCGACCAGCAGGAACCAGGTGGCCAGCCCGACCACTCCGCCGGCGACCGGCAGTGACCGCCGGAGCAGGAAGAGGTTCGCCGTACGGAACACGCTGCGGCTGGTCGCGTCGTCCTCGGCCTGCGGCAGTACAGCCAGCGCGCTCAGGTACAGCCCGACGATCATCCCGCTGAGCGGAATCAGCACGGCCAGCGCGAAGATCCGGATCGGGCCGTTGGTCGAGGCCCAGAAGAACAGGCCGAAGGCGAGCGCCACGCCGCCGAAGTACAGGGCCAGCCCGACCAGCCAGAACCGGCGGAAGCACCACTTGAACTCGCCCCAGAACCGGCGCAGCAGCGCGGGATGCTCCTGCCCGATCGCGTAAGGCAGCACCCGCTGGAGCGCGAACGCGGCCGGGAACAGCGTGACGATGCCGACGCTGAACAGCAGGAAGACCAGCTGCAGCATCAGCAGGTCGCCGACCAGCGAGAGCTTCGACATCATGACGTTCGTCCGGCTGCTGGCCTCGCTCACACCGGTTCCTCCTGGGTCCTCGGCACGCGGATGATCGTATGATCACAAACAATCACAAGCAGATCACAGCGCACAGTGTTGGGGGCCGAGTCGCATGCTTGCACCGGAGCGCCACGAGCTGATCCTGCGGAGCCTGCGCCGGCACGGCCGGCTCCGGGTGGCCGAGCTGGCCGCCGAACTCGGCGTCTCCGCGATCACAGTACGCCGTGATCTGGCCGAACTGGACTCCGCCGGACTGCTCCGCCGGGTGCACGGCGGCGCGGTCGGCACCAGCGCGGCCGGCGTGATCACCACCGGCAGCCAGCTCACGGTCGGCCTGATCGTGCCCAGCTCGACGTTCTACTACACCGACGTGATCCGCGGCGCCGAGGCGACGGCCGACCGGTACGGCGCCCGCCTGGTGCTCGGCGTCTCCGGGTACGACGTCCAGGTCGAGCAGGAGCGGATCGACAAGATCCTCGGCCTCGGCGTCGCCGGCCTCCTGCTGTCCACCGCGCTGGGCGACAGCCACGCCGCCGAGGTCGGCCAACGGCTCGACGCGATCGACGTCCCGGTCGTGCTGATGGAACGCGCCTTCGGGTTCCCCGACGTGGAGCGCGAGTACGACCACGTCCGCACCGACCACGCGTACGGCGCGCTGCTCGCGCTGCGGCATCTGGTCTCGCTCGGCCACCGCCGGATCGGCATCAACCTGAACGCCAGCGTCACGGCGTACTGGCTGCGGCAGGGCATCGCCGAGGCGGCCGCGACGCTTGGCGTCGACGTGTTCGTCTCGCCCGTCGCGCTGCCCGCGCACGGCGAGGATCCCGACACGATCGCGCAGCTCGACGCGTTCCTGGCCGAGTGCGAGTCGCACGGCGCCGCCGCGGTCCTCGTGCACTCCGACGAACACGCCGCCAGCCTGGTCGAACGCGCGATGGAACGCGGCCTCCGCGTTCCCGAGGACCTCGCGGTCATCGCCTACAACGACGAAACCGCCGCCCTCGCCGTCGTGCCGCTCACCGCGGTCTGCCCGCCGAAGCTCCAGCTCGGCGAAACGGCCTGCGAGTTGCTCCTGCGCCGGTTGAAGGCGGGGCCGGGCCGGGGTTCCGCGACCCAGCACCTGAGCCTGCTGCCCGAGCTGCGCGTCCGATCGTCCTGCGGCGCGCTGCCCGCGCGGCAACGCGTGGCACCGTAGATTCGTAGTGACGGACGGGAGCGAGCGATGGACTACGACCAGTTCGACACCGAGTACCGCAGGGTTTCCGAGGCCGCCAGAACCGGCGCGAGCGACACCGTGCTCGCCGCCGAGCTGGCCCGCCTCCGCACGCTGGCCGCCGCCATCACGGACCCCGCCGACCGCGCGGACGCCGAACACGACATCGCCGGCCTCGCCGACGTCCTGGCCCACGACGACGAACCCCGGCCGTCGCCGCCGTCCGCGCCCTGATCGATTCTGATCATTCGAGCGCCAGGTATTGACGTGGAAAGCCCTTTCCCATAACTTCGCTGCACTCGGTGCATCGGTCGTCACCCGACTGGCGCACACGGCAGCGAAGGAGTTCCCCTGTGAGACGTGGTGCTGGGTTGGCGGTGCTCGTGGCCGCGGTCGGACTGGTCGCGAGCGCCTGTGGCAACGGGGTGATCGACAAGAGTACGGACGGCGTGCCGCCGGCCGAGGCGACCGGGACGCTGCGCGTGCTGCTCCCGTCGTTCCCGGCCAGCAACGACGGCCGCAAGGAGTTCGCGAAGGTCGCGGCCGACTTCAACAAGAAGTACCCGAAGATGAAGGTCGAGCCGGACTACGCGACGTACGGCAACCTGAACGAGAAGATCTCCACCTCGATCGCGGCCGGCATCCCGTACGACGTGATGGTGACCGGCGTCGGCTGGATCCAGACGTTCGCCTCCAAGCGGCTGTTCGCCGATCTCGGCGAGTACGGCGTCACCGCCGACACCATCCGCGACAAGAGCATCGGCGCGCTGATCCCGGCGGCGTCGTACGAGGACCGGATCTACGCCTACCCGCTGCTCGCCGACGCCCGCGCGGTCGCCCTGCGGATCAGCGCGTTCAAGGAGGCCGGGCTCGACCCCGACGACCCGCCGACGTCGATGGACGAGATCAAGGTGGCGGCCGAGAAACTGACCAAGCGGGACGCGAACGGGACGATCACCCGGTCCGGGTTCGACCTGGCCGCGCCGACCAGTTTCCGGCAGACCTACACCACGCTGCTCGCCTCGACCGGGACGCCGCTGTACCTGGACGGCCAGGCCAACTACTCCAACGAGAAGGGCCTGCAGACCCTCAACTGGCTGAAGTCGATGATCAACAACGTCCAGCCGTACGGTCAGCAGAACGCGTCGGCGCAGCCGCTGGTGCTGACCGGTGACGCGGCGATGGGCATCGTCGGCGGCGCGGTCGACTGCTCCGAGAAGGGCATCGGCCAGGCCAACTGCGACGACCTGAAGTTCTTCCGCTTCAACAGCGGCAAGGAGGTCGAGTTCGTCGGTGGCGACCTGGCCTCGATCGGATCGCGCAGCCGGCACAAGCAGGCCGCCTGGTCGTTCATCGAGTCGCTGACCAAGCCCTCGACGGTCGACGCGATCGCCAAGCTGAACCGCAAGATCCCGGCGTACAAGGACGCGGTGAACTCCCCGCAGGCCAAGTCCAACCCGCTCAGCAAGTTCGTCGCCGGCGGTCTCGAGCTCGCCATCTACGAGGGCGGCTCGGCCAACTGGCTCGAGATGCGGGCCAACTTCGACGCCCAGCTCACCCAGGCGGTCCTTGGACAGAAGGATCCGGCGAAGGTGCTGGCCAACCTGGCAGGACAGTCACGATGAGCGCCACTCTCGAACGCCCGGGTCCCGCACTCGCCACGCCCCGTACCGTTGCTCCGGGCAAGGACAGTCGCAAGCTGATCCGCAGCCAGGTCCGCGCCGGCTGGGTCCTGATCGCCCCCGCGCTGCTGCACTCCGGGATCTTCATAGTGATCCCGGTGGTCGCCGCGGTGGTGCTCAGCTTCACCGACTACAGCTTCGGCGACTCCTGGGCCTGGGTCGGCTTCCAGAACTACACCGACCTGTTCCGCGACCAGGACTTCCGCGCCGCACTGGTGAACACGATCCTGTACGCCGTCGTGGTGATCCCGGTCTCGATGGCGTTGTCGCTGCTGATCGCGCTCGGGCTGAACCAGAAGATCCGCGGCCTCGGCTTCTTCCGGACGGCGTTCTACATCCCGACCGTCACCGCGACCGTCGCGGTGGCCACGATCTGGCTGTGGATCTACAACCCGGGTTCGGGTCTGGCCAACGGGTTCCTGAGCCTGTTCGGGTTCGCGCCCAGCGCCTGGTTGTCCGACCCGGGCACGGCCCTGCCGTCGCTGATGGTGGTCGGCATCTGGCAGGGGCTGGGCACCAAGATCATCATCTACCTGGCCGCGCTGCAGGGTGTCTCACGAGATCTGATCGAGTCGGCGTCCCTGGACGGCGCCGGTCGCTGGCAGACCTTCGCGAACGTCACCTGGCCCGCGCTCGGTCCGGTCCAGTTCTTCGTGCTGATCACGTCGATCGCCGGCACCTTCCAGGTGTTCGACCTGGTCTACGTGATGACCAAGGGCGGTCCCGGCACCGAAACCACGGTGCTGGTGCTCGACATCTACCAGAACGCGTTCCAGGCACTCCGACTCGGCTTCGCGTCCGCCGAGACGGTCGTCATGATGATCCTGATCGCGATCTTCATCGGTCTCGGACGCCTGCTGCAAAGGGCGGATGTCAATGACTAGCGCTACGGTGTCCGTGGTCGGCGAAACCAGGCCGTCCGGGGTCAAGGCCGGCCGGATCCTGCTGTACGTCGCGCTGACGATCGGCGCGATCCTGATGATCATGCCGTTCGTCTGGATGGTGCTGACGGCGTTCAAGAACGAGCTGGAGATCGCCAAGTTCTCCTGGCTGCCCGGCGAGCTGCGCTGGCGCAACTTCGTCGAGGCGATGCAGACCGCGCCGTTCCTGCGGTACTTCCGCAACAGCCTGTTCATCGCGATCGGCGAAACGGCGTTCACGCTGGCGGTGTGTACGACGGCCGGCTACGCGCTGGCCAAGCTGCCGATCCGCGGCGCGAAGGCGTTGCTCAGCTACTTCATCCTGCTGCTGCTCGTGCCGTTCCAGATCCTGCTGGTGCCGCTGTTCCTGATCGTGAAGTCGATCCCGCTGTTCGGCGGCAACAACATCCTCGGCCAGGGCGGCATCGGCTGGCTGAACTCCTGGTGGGGCCTGATCATCCCGCTCGGCGCGGCGCCGCTGTTCACGTTCCTGGCCCGGCAGTTCTACGTGTCGATCCCGAACGAGCTGGCCCAGGCGGCCCGGGTGGACGGCCTCGGCGAGTTCGGCATCTTCTGGCGGATCATGACGCCGCTGATCAAGCCGGCCCTGATCACCATCTGCGTGTTCCAGATCGAGGCGGCCTGGAACGGGTTCCTCTGGCCACTGATGATCACCACGTCGGACTCGATGCGACCGCTGCAGCTGGGGCTGGCGATCTTCGCCCAGAACCCGGCGGAGGTGCAGTGGCCGTACCTGATGGCCGGGACGGCGCTGGCGACGCTGCCGATGATCGTGATGTTCGTGTTCGCCCAGAAGCGCTTCGTCGAGGGCATGGCGAACGTGGGCATCAAGGGCTGAGCCCGGACACGCGAAAGAGCCGGCGTCGACCCACCTGGTCGACGCCGGCTCTTTCGTGGTTCGCTCTCAGGCCCCCCAGAGAGTTCCCCGTGTTCCCCCCTTGTTACTACCCCCCATGTGATGGGTTCCCCTTCGCAGGTGCTCGCCCCGCCCCGGGCGAGCACCTGCTGGGGCCCCCTCCACAAACCGGTGGTCCCGAAGAAACACCGGAGCGTCCGTCCAGCCCCCCAGCCAGGCCGCTCGAACCTTTTATCGTCATAAGGTGAGGTGCGTTACACGTTTCCTCCACCTTTTCAGAGGAATCCCGAACGATTTCAGTCCTGCCGGGTCCGAAACGCTGATTTATCGCGTTCTGAATTGCCCTGTTCACTCTGCGTGACGGCAAGCGTTGTCCAGCCGATCTGATTGCCCGGGGCGCGAGCGGGAACCCGAAGCTTGATGCGAATCCTCACCCTGAACGTACAGAACGACGTGGGCGACCCGAGTCGCTTCGCGCTGATCAACGCCGAGCTCCGCCGCCTCGCGCCGGACGTCGTGATGCTGCAAGAGGTCTGCTACCCGTCCGGCGGCCACGACCAGCTGACCGAGCTGCTCGACGGCACCGACCTGATCCACCGCACCCACCAGTACGACGTACTGCCGGACCTGCCCGAACTCTTCCAGCACGACGGCACGGCGATCGCGACCCGGCATCCGCACCGCGTCACCGACGTACTGGAAAGCCCGACGACGGACCCGCACTGGTGGACACTCGCCGTCAGGATCGACCTCGGCCCCCGTGAAGTCCTGGCGATCACGCCCACCACTCCCTGGCGCCTCGACCACGAGCACGCCCGCGAGCGCCAGGCCCTCGACATCGCCGCCCTGCACGCCCGGCACGATCTCCCGACCGTCCTGGCCGGCGACTTCAACGCGACACCGGACGCGGCGAGCATCCGCTTCCTCTCCGGCCTCCAGTCGCTGGACGGCCGAAGCACCCACTTCCACGACGCCTGGACCATCGCCGGCCAGGGCCCGGGCCACACCTGGACCAGCGACAACCCGCTCGCCCGCGAGGAAATCGCCAAGCTGATCGCCCAACCCAACCACCACCGCCGCATCGACTACATCTTCGTCGCCGCGGCCACCGTCACGTCAGCCGCCCTGATCGGCGTCAACCCACCCCTGAGCGACCACTACGGCCTGACCGCCGACATCGTGCTCAGCTGAGGTGCGCGTCCACCGCGCGAACAACGAAGGCGTCCAACCGACTGTCCTCGAGGATCAGATCGAGCGTCTTCGTCGCGCGGAGAACCGCCAGGCCGTGCAGGTTGGTCCACAGCCCGACAGTGCGCTCGGCCGCATCGGCGGTCTCCGGAACAGCGGCAGCGACCACCGTGGTCAGGGTTTCGAGCAACGGCAACGTCGTCGCCCGGAGGTTGCCCCCGGCCCCTTCCAGCAGGTCGTGCCGGAAGATCAGCTCGAACATCGCCGGCCGCTCAGCCGCGAACGCCAGATAACGGCGCCCCAGCTCCAGCAGGTGTGCCCGAGGTTCCCCAGCAGCCGGCGCGGTGAGTCGCGCGGCCAGATCGGCCAGGCCGGTCGCCGCAATCGCAGCCAGCAAAGAGTTGTGGGTCGGAAAATACCGCCGTGGCGCACCGTGCGAGACCCCGACCCGACGAGTGATCGCCCGCAACGACAACCCCGCCGCCCCGTCCTGCTCGAGCAGCTCCACGCCCGCCACCACCAGCCGCTCCCGCAACGGAATCTCGTCCACCTGAGCATTCTCCCGTACGAAGAGCCTGTTCTCCTGCACCTGTTGTGCCGTACGCTTTCCACCGTGACTGCCGGGTCGGCTTCGAGCCAAGTACGAGTTGGGTTCCCGGCCGCGTTCTGAGCGCGGCGAGGGTCGATCGCGGCCCGCCTGTTTCTTCTTCTGATCGGCGTGTGAGTTCCGCCGCGCCTTCTGTTGATCACCTCTCCTCCGTCCCGGACGGATTCCTTCCCGCGCGTCCCCGCGGGCCAACTGCGTCATGCCCAGTTTTCCCTTGCCTGAAAGGATTTGAATGAACGATTTCACCCAGCAGCTCATCGAGGAGTTCCGCGCCAACAACGGCGTGGTCGGCGGCCCGTTCGAGGGTGCGCGTCTGCTCCTGCTCACCACGACCGGCGCCCGCTCCGGCCGCCCGCACACGTCCGTGCTCGGCTACTACCCCGACACCGCCGAGCGCGTGCTTGTCGTCGGCTCGGCCGGCGGCGGCCCGAAGAACCCCGACTGGTACTACAACCTTCGCGCCAATCCGCGCGCCACTGTCGAGACCGGCGTCTTCACGTACGACGCGGAGGCGACGATCCTGGACGGGGACGAACGCGACCAGACATTCGCCCGCCTCGTCGAGGCCGACCCCGGCTGGGGCGAGTACCAGCGCAAGACCACCCGGACCATCCCGGTCGTCGCGCTCACCCAGATCGACGGCGGTCCCCCGAACGCGTCCTCGTTCGGCGAAGCACTCCGCCTGATTCACGGGGTCTTCCGGCGCGAATTGGCCTTGATCCGCAAGGAGGTCGCCGCTGCGGCCGACGGCCCGAACGCGATGGCCGGCGTGGGCGCGCAACTCCGGATCAACTGCCTGACGCTCTGCCAAGGCCTGCACTTCCACCACACCGGCGAGAGCAAGGGCATGTTCCCCGCCTTGCTCGACCGCTATCCCGAGCTCACCGCTACGATCACCGAACTGCAGGCGGACCACGACAAGATCGCCCTGCTGCTCGACGAGCTCCAGAAACTGGTCGGCACCGGCAGCCCGGCCGTCGTACTGCCCGAGGTCGACCGCCTGATCGACGAGGTCGTCACGCACCTCGACACAGAGGAAGCCGCGCTCATCCCGCTGCTCTGACTCCCGCGTGGTTGGGAGTCAGCGCAGGAACAGGTACCGGAAGGCCGCCTGGATGGTCGCGGTGGACGGCACGACCGGCTGGGTCGACGGCGGATAGTCCCAGCCGGTGAGGTAGGTGGTGTAGGTGATCCGGCTCGGGCAGGCGGTGCCGTTGATCTGCACGCGGGTGTTCGACACCAGCCGGCCGGTGCGCAGCTCGTACACCTTCACCGGGACAGCGATCTTGTGGAAGGTCACGTCGGAGACGTTCTGCGGGTTCGACTCGCTGCGGTACGGGCACGTCCGGACCGCCGTACCGTCCTCCGCCTCCTCCGTGCAGACGACCATGACGGCGTTGCTGGCGTCGCTCGCACGCCACGAGGCCGGCAGCCGCTTGGTCATCTCGTCGTCGCCCTCGAAGAGCCCCGAGTTGAACCCGCGCTGGTACGGCCGTGCTCCGCTGAATTTCGCCGGCGAGTCGCAGTACGCGTTGCGCGCCAGCAGATCTCGCACCTGCGTCAGCTCGATCGCCAGCGTGGCCTGCCGAATCCCGGCCCTCGCCTTCGCCACCCGCGCGTCCTTCGGGTACTGCGAAACCAGTTGCTGGTACGACGCTCGCGCGGCCTCCCAGTTCTTCTGGCTCAGCAGCCGATCGGCGCACGCCGTGATCGCCGCCGGCGCGGTCTTCGTCACCGTCGCACGGGACTGATCGAGCAAGTCGTTGGTCGGCTTGCGCTGCCGCAGCCAGTCGGTCACTCGGACGGTCCGGCACGGGTCCTTCACCGGCAGGTCGTCGAGCCAGCCCTTCAGCGTCACGTCGACGGTCTTCTCGTGCCCGGGCTCGGCCAGCACCGAGCCCAGTACGTCGAACCCGTCCCGCAAAGCGGTGTAGTCGCCAGTGAGCCCGATCGCCAGCTCTCCCTTGGCCCGGCCCAGCCTGTCGCACAGCTGAACGTCCACGTCGCCCTGCTCGGTTCCCGGCGCATCGACGACCCGGTGGCCGAGCCAGAGCTCGTCCTGGGCGTTGATGAGCTTCGTGCAGTCCCCGGCCTCGCGCGCCTCGGAGACCTCGCCCGCGATCCGGCCGGCGTCGTACCGGAGCAGGCCGACCGCCAGCAGCACCGGGATCGTGATCGCGAACGCGACCACCCGCTGGGGCAGGTCGGAGGCCTTGCGCGGCGCGGCGTTCGCGAGGAAGAAGCCGTGCACGATGCTGATCACCCACCAGGCGACCAGCGCGAGTTCGCACCAGGGCTTCTTCAGCACCAGCAGGAAGATCAGCAGCGAGCCGACCACCATCAGGTTGAGGATCGCGAAGCCCCAGCGCTTCATCAGCACGTACCCGACCCCGAGCAGCGACGCGTTGCCGACCGCAACCGCGAGCGGATCAGGCGTCACCACGGCCGGCGGCTGCGTCTGCGGCGGAGGCGGTGGCGGTGGCTGCCAGGCGTACTGCGGCGTGTAGCTCATCGGTCCCTCTCCCCAGCAGAACGGATCGTCACTGTCAGTGTGCACTCGCCGACCGGCTTTCAACCCTGGATGTCCTCGACTTGCCACTTGCTACCGGCGTGACGCCGATCGGGAGCCGCCGAGGAGCCGGGTGTTGATTCGCTGGTGCCATCAAGCTGAACCGTCGAACAGGGAGTCAGGCTATGAGGAAGACGTTGATGGGGTTCGCGGCGATCGGCATGCTCGTCGCACCGGTGGCCGGCACCGGAGTGGCCGCGGCGGTCACCCCGGACGCCGCAAGCAGGGCCACCGCCGAGGTGGCGCCGGTCCCGAGCAAGGCCGACGGCTACTGGTGTGACCAGAGCGGCCTCGGTACGTCGGACGCCAAGGTCACCTGCTACAACCAGACCGACCAGGCCCGGTACGCGCACTTCCACGTCGACTGCTGGGCGCTGGGCGACAACGACACCGACCAGACTAAGTGGGTCGGCCCGTGGGGCTCGGTCAGCTTCCACCACTGGTGCTGGTCGCACGCGCAGAGCATCGAGGGCTACTTCCAGTAGGCAGGGGATCTCCGAGCGGCCAGGGACACCGCGTCCCTGGCCGTACGGCGTCCCTCGTGCGTCAGCTCGACGGCATAGGCGCGGACGAGCTCGTGGAACTCGAACCGCCGTGCGCCGGCCCGGCACAGCAGGTGCTGGTCCGCCAGGTCGTCCAGGACCGAGCTCGCCGCCCGGGCCGACGTACCGAGCAGACCGGCCGCGGCCGACGAGTCGAACTCGTCGTACAGGTACAGCCCGAGCAGCCGAAACGCCCGCGCGACCTCCGGGGCGAGCGTCTGGTACGAACGATCGAACACGGCCCGCAGGTCGCCACTCTCGTCGCCGACCGCCAACGCCTCCAGCCGTCGCGGCAGATCGCGGAGCTCGTCCATCACCACCTGTACGTCGTCCTCCGCCCGCTCGGCGGCGATCGACAGGGCGAGCGGGACATGACCGCAGAGGTCGGCGAGCTCGTTGAGAACGTCATTTGCCTGTTCGCCCGGCAGTCTGGCGCGCAGAAGTTCGGCGGACTCCTCGGCGGTCAGTTGGCCGATCGCGATGCGTCGCGCGCCCTCGCGTACGGCGAGTCCGCGCAGCTCGCTGCGGCTGGTCACCACTGCGAGCGAGCCGGTGCCTGGGATCAGTGGGCGGATGTGGTCTGCGTCGAGTGCGTTGTCGAGCACGACCAGGCAGCGGCGGTTGGCCAGCATCGTCCTGAGCATGGAGGAGCGGGCCTCGATGTCGTCTGGGATCTGCGCTTCCGGGAGGCCCAGGCTGAGCAGCAGGCTGCGGAGCGCCGCGCTGGTGGTGATCAGGTCGCCGGGGCCGTAGCCCTGGAGGTCGATGAACAGCTGTCCGTCTGGGAATTGCCCGCGCTGTTTGTGCGCCCACTGCAGCGCCAAGGCGGTCTTCCCGATGCCGCCGAGGCCGTGCAGTACGACGATCGCTTCCTGCTGGCTCTCGCCGAGGGCCCGCAGTTCCTTGTCCCGGCCGACGAACAGGCCTGGCGCTGCCGGCAGTTGCTGCGGCGTACCGGCGCCTTGGTTATCGGTCTTGCTTTCTTCGTGCACGGCCTGCGCGTCAGCGATCGGGTCGCTCTGCAGCAGTTCGCCGTACTGGCGCCTGAGCTCCGGTCCAGGATCGACTCCGAGCTCGTCCGCCAGCATCACCCGGACGCTCTCGTAGCAGCTGAGCGCCTCCGCGCACCGCCCGCTGCGCCGCAACGCCAGCAGCAGCCGCGACCACAGCGCCTCCCGCAGCGGGAACCGAGCCGTCAGCTCGCGCAGATCGGCCACCACCGCGCCGTACCGCCCCGCCGCGAGCTCCAGATCCACCCAGCGCTCCTGGGCCGCGAGGTAGAGCTCGACCATCCGCTCCGCCTCGACCTCGTCAAGCCACCGAGACCCGACGCACTCGAACGGCGTCCCGCGCCAAATCGTCAAGGCCTCTGCCAGCAGCAACCGCTGCTCTTCCACCTCGGTTTCCGCGGCAACCGCGGATATCAGCCTCCCGAAACGCACGACGTCGATGTCATCGGGCCGAATATCCAGCAGATAACCACCGGGTTCGGTGCGAATCCGGTCATTGCCCAGCAGCCGCCGCAATCGCATGATCTGCGTCTGCACACTTTTCCGCACATGCACCGGCAACTCGTCACTCCACACCCCGCGAGCCACCCGCTCCACCGACACCGGCCGCCCAGCCTCCAGCGCCAACACCGCCAGCAGAGCCCGCAGCCGCCCTCCCACCTCGAGCTCCCGTCCACCCCGCCGTACGACCAACGGCCCCAGCAGACTCACCTGAATCCGATCCGTCCCCTCCATCTGCCCTGCCCGATACCGGCCCGGGCGGGGACCGCGACGTCACTGACCACTCGTCCTCGAACGTAGAACCGGCCACGCTTTCAAGCAAACACTTGCATCGACATCGAAAGGGGGCCTGCGGCGGCAATCCTTTCCGGGCATCAACGTGCCTGAAAAGGCAGTCCCATTCGCGGGTCAACCGAATTCCCGAAGAATCCTCAGTAAATGGCGTTACCGCCGGCCGTGCGTGCTGCTCCCGGCCCACCCAGGTGGCAACGCACACCTCATTGCCCTCGGCATCAGCCAGCACCCACCACTTCGGCGCGTGCTCGTCGGACACCAGGCGGCCACCCGCAGCCAAGGCGGCCGACACCCGGGCCTCCGCCTGATCGTGCGGGACCGCAACATCAAGATGCATCCGATTCCGCTGCGTCCGCGCGACATCCATCACCTGCAACCCGAACCCCGGCCCGCGCCGCAACGGATCGAACAGATAGTCGTCCCCGATCTGCCCATACCCGAGCACCGCCCGCCAGAACGGCAACACCTCCGCGCCAACGAGCGCATCAAGAGTGACGTTGACGACCTGAACGACGCTCGGGTCAGCCGAGATCCCCAGTCCCTCGGCAGCACCCGAAATCCTCCGAGCCAGCCCGGCATCCCGCCGCCCCAACGAAACCGTGACCCCAGCGGCCCGCAGGTCAACGCTCACGTACGCCTGCTCACCAACCCCAACAACCTCGCCGATCGCGGCGACAAGCGCGATCCCCGTGGCCAACGAGCCGGTCCGAAAATGAGCCGACACCAGGTGATAGACCGACCGCCAGTCGTCAACCCCATCAGCCGCATGAAACCGCCCAGCCGTGATCTGCTCGCCCACCCCGCGAACCTAACAGCGCCCACACGCCGGACCTCCCCACGATCCACCGGCCGGCAGGTTGCCGCCAGCGGCGACTCAGCTGCCCTAGCGGTCGGCCCGTGCCCCGGCAGATTCCGGCCTTCACCCAACCCCACAAAGCAGACGGGCCGGTCGCTGTCGCGACCGGCCCATCTCGTGTTCGTCCCCTGCGTGTGACCAGATCCTGCGCTGACCAGCGGAAACACTGATCGGATGGCCACCCGGAGAGTGGCGGAGGATACGAGATTCGAACTCGTGAGGGGTTGCCCCCAACACGCTTTCCAAGCGTGCGCCCTAGGCCTCTAGGCGAATCCTCCAAGCGGAGAGGATACGCGAGCTGGCCGGGCGGGGGGAAATCGGGGGTTGGGGGAGCGAAAATCGGGGGCCCGGGGCGAGGGTGGGGCTTTAGGGTCGAAGGCATGGGTGGAGTGCCTGATCCTGGTGTCGTGCGGCCGGTGGTGGGGGCGGACCGGGTGGTGTTGCTGAAGCCGCTGGTGCGGTCGGAGTTGATCGAGGTGGGGGCCTACTCCTACTACGACGACCCGGACGATCCGGAGGCGTTCGAGACGCGGAACGTGCTGTACCACTACGGACCGGAGAAGCTGCGGATCGGGAAGTACTGCGCGCTCGGCACCGGTACGACGTTCGTGATGAACGGCGCCAACCACCGGATGGACGGGCCGTCGACGTATCCGTTCCCGATCATGGGTGGGGACTGGGCGGAACACTTCGGCCTGATCACGGGGTTGCCGGGGCGTGGTGACAAAGTGGTCGGGAACGACGTGTGGTTCGGGTACGGCTCGACCGTGATGCCGGGGGTGCGGATCGGGCACGGCGCGATCATCGCGTCCCGCGCAGTGGTGGTCGACGACGTGCCGGACTACGCGATCGTCGGCGGCAACCCGGCGAAGGTGATCCGGCGCCGGTTCAGCGACGAGGATGTCGAGCGGCTGCTCGCGGTCGCCTGGTGGGACTGGCCGGCGGAGCTCGTCACGAAGCACGTTCCGGCGATCATGTCCGGCAGCATCGGCGAGCTGGAGGCGGCATGGAACTCCGCCCGATAGAACCGGCGGACGTCGACGCCGTTCAGGCGCTGATCGAGTCCGATCCCGGGTACACCGAGCGCATCACGGGCTATCCGCCGGGCCCAGCGGATGCGCAGAGCTTGCTGATGATGCGGCCCGAGGGGCTGGCGGAGGAGGCGAAGGTCGTCCTCGGGGCTTTCGAGGGCGACGAACTGGTCGCGCTGGTCGATCTGCTGCGCGGCTATCCCGACCCGTCGTACGCGTTCATCGGGCTGCTCCAGGTCCGGGGTGATCGCCAGGGCCGCGGGATCGGGCGTACGGCGTACCGGCTGGTGGAGCGGTACGTCGAGAACACCTGGCCCGAGGTACGGCGCCTTCGGCTAGCTGTCGTGGACACGAACGCGGAGCAGGCCGCGCCGTTCTGGCTTCGGCTGGGGTTCGAGCCGACGGGGGAGGCGAAGCCGTACCGGTACGACCAGCTCACCTCGACCGCTCGCCTGTACGAGAAGGCGCTGTGCTGGAGTCACCCTCAACTCGTCGTACGGGAATCGGGGATCGCGGGTCAGGGCCTGTTCGCCACCGGCCCGATCGCCGCGGGTGAGGTTCTCGCGGTGCTGGCCGGGCGCAAGGTGTCGACCGCGGAACTGACCGAGCTGCTCGAGCATCCGCCGGTCGACACAATCACGCTCGAGGACGACGTGCACCTGGTCCTGCCGGCTGACCCGCGTCCCGTCATTGCTTATGGCAACCACAGCTGCGATCCGAACACCTGGTGGACCGACGCCGTCACCCTGACCGCCCGCCGGGACATCGCGGCCGGCGAGGAGGTCACCAGTGACTACGGCACGAGCACAGGCGTCGAGAACTGGCGGATGACCTGCTCCTGCGGCTCGAACCTGTGCCGCGGCGCCGTCACCGGATCCGACTGGCAGCGCCCGGAACTACAGGACCGCTACGGTGACCATTGGATTCCGGCCCTGCGCGCTCGGCAGAGCGCCTGAGTTCGATCCTCGACCGGATCGGCGAACGCTTCCGCGCTCGGCAAAGCGGCTGATTTGATCCTCGACCAAGGTCGGCGGAGGGCTAGAGCAGAACCGGAGCCAGCGCGCGCCACTGCTCGATCGGCTGCGGTCCGGTCACCCCGGTGAGGATGTTCACGGCGACGTGGTCGGCGCCGGCCTCCAGGTGCTCGCGTAGTCGGTCGGCGATCTGCTCCGACGTGCCCCATGCTGTCAGCGCGTCGACCATGCGATCGGGCAGCTCAGTCAGGTCGCTCTCGCTGAACCCCATCCGTCGGAGGTTCGCCGCGTACCCGGGAAGCGTGACGAAGAAGCTGATCGGCTCCCTCGCGATGGCGCGCGCTCGCTCGGCGTCGGTCTCCACGACCGTCAGGTGGCTCACCGCCAGCAGCTTGTCAGCCCCCAGGACCGCCCGGGCGCTCGCCGTGTACTCCGCGGTCACCAGAAAGGGGTAGGCCCCAGCTGTCCGGTTGCGAGCCAGCTCCAGCATCCGCGGTCCGAGTGCCGCGAGCAGGCGGTGCTGCTTCGGTACGCCGTCCAGTTGGTCGAGGTAATCCCTGACCGTGGCCACGGGCCGAGCGCCGTGCGCTCCACCCAGTCCCACGGTGAACCGCCCCGGCGCCTCCGCCTCGAGAGCCGCGTACGTCGCTGCGACGTCCTCAGGCGCGTACGAGTCGACCGACAGAATCCCGCTCACGAACTTGATCCTGCTCGTCGCCTCGACCAACTCCCGGATCGTCCGCAGCCCCGGCAACGGTCCACCCGACAACCAGATCGCCGGGTACCCCAATTCTTCAGCTGCCCGAGCCGCATCGATCGACTCCGGCGAACTCGTCAACCCCGTGGTGATTCCGAACGGCCCGAACGAGTGTTTGGTCACGGCTCCCACCTTAGATCGGCCTTCCTACCCAGGCGGGTGGGCAGACGGTGGACTGAGGCCTCGGTCCGCGGCCCCTCCGCGCGTTCGGACGCGAGGTGCTCGGCGAGCGCCACGGATGCTGTCGTGGGCCCGGGGGTCGATTCCCGGTTCCGCCCCGCAATCCCGTACACTCTCTGCTGGTTCCCCGCGTGGCGGTATCTCGCCCAACTCCCCCAGGGCCGGAAGGCAGCAAGGGTAAGTGAGCTCTTCCGGGTGCGCGGGGAATCCTCATGTCCGGCCCCGGTCAGCCCGCACCGACGCCGCGGCTCGGACCGGCACCCGCACCCGGCGCTCGGACCCGTACGCGCGCTCGAACCCGCCGCTTGCAGTGCCCTCGCACTGTGGTCCCGGTTCACCCACGTCGGTGTTCCTCGGCGATGGACGGGTCAGAGTAACGGCATCCCGCGGCATCCCGCGGCATCCCGCGGCATCCCGCGGTGACACCGCGGTGACACCGCGGCGACACCGGCCAGTGCACCCAGTGCGGCGACCGGCCCTTCCAGAGATGAGGGCCGCGGCGCCGCACGTGCCGGCGAACACCCATCCCCGGCGCGCAGCGAGACGGCTCGCCACGGTGGCTCGGGTGCTCGAACGACGCGCGCCCGAGCATTGCGGCGCCAAGTCAGAGTCGCCCGCCGCATCTCGCTTCGCGGGTCGGCGTGAGGGGCGAGCGAATGGGCACCTGATACTGGAGACCAGGATTCGACCGGTGAGGGAGATCGATGAGCGAGGACCGTCGCTATCTGCAGGAACTGATCATCGCTGAGCTCGACGTGTCGCCGTCGTTCGATGCCGATCTGGAGATTGAGCGGCGCGTGGCCTTCCTGGCCGATCGGCTGCGGCTGGCGGGATCGACGGTGTATGTGCTGGGGATCAGCGGCGGTGTCGACTCGAGTGTGGCGGGTCGGCTGTGCCAGCTGGCGGTCGAGCGGGTCCGGGCCGACGGCGGCGACGCGACGTTCGTGGCGATGCGGCTCCCGTACGGCGTGCAGCACGACGAGGACGACGCCAAGCGGGCGCTCGAGTTCATCAAGCCGGACGAGACGCTGACGGTCGACATCAAGCCCGCGACCGACGCGATGGTTGCCGCGGTCACGCATGCGGGTCTCGGCGAGCGGGCCGACTTCCACGCCGGCAACATCAAGGCACGGCAGCGGATGATCGCGCAGTACGCCGTCGCCGGTGCGCGCGGAGGGCTGGTCGTCGGCACCGATCACGCTGCTGAGGCCGTGATGGGCTTCTACACCAAGTACGGCGACGGCGCGTGCGACCTGACGCCGCTGTCCGGGCTGAACAAGCGCCGCGTCCGCACGATCGGCGAGCGCCTCGGCGCCGCGCCCGAGATCACCGGCAAGGTCCCCACCGCCGACCTCGAGTCCGACCGGCCGGGCATCCCCGACGAAGCCGTGCTCGGCGTCACCTACGACCAGATCGACGACTTCCTCGAAGGGCAAGAGATCGACTCCGAGGCCGCCGAGATCATCATCGCCACGCACCGGCGCACCGCCCACAAGCGAGCCGTGCCCATCGCGGTCTGATCTCGGCTCAGCGGAGCAGAAAGTCGCTGACCGCAACGGCGTACGCCTCGGGCTGCTCGGCGTGCACGAAATGGCCCGCGCCTTCGAACAGGTGGTAGGTGCCGTCGAGAACCTCGGTCTGGAAATGGTGAATCTCCTCGGGGCTGGTGACCGGGTCGTGTTCGCCTTTGACGAGCAGGGCCGGCGCGGACAGTTGTGGCAGCAGCGGGAGTAGGGACTCGTTGAAGCCGGGCGTGTGTGTGATCGTCTCCGCGAAGTAGCCCGCGCGGTCCTGGATCTGGTCGGGCAGGGCACCGGAGGGAAGCTCGAGGTCACGGGACCCCGGCCCGAGGTAGATCTCCATCCGGCGCTCGCCGAGTCTGTGCAGCAGGCTCGTTCGTTCGATCCACATCTCGGTCGTCGCCGGGCCGGACTGCCGCAGGAGCTTGTCGGCCGCGTCTCGCAGGCCGAACTCCGTGAGCAGGGCAAGGGCCGACTCGACCAGGGTGCGCGTGGCCAGAACCATGTCCCAGGGCGGATTCTCGAAGATGACCTGGCTCACCGACGACGGATGGTTCGCCGCGTAGCGCAGCGCGAGGCGGCCGCCGTACGAGTGGCCGAGCACGGCCCATCGCTCGAACCCGAGCTGCTCCCGGAGCGCCTCGAAGTCCGCGATCAGGATGTCCTCGGTGACAGGGCCGTCGATGGGGTCGGAATGCTGGACCCCGCGCTGGTCGACGCCGATCAGCCGGAGCCGCTCGGCCAGTCGATCCCCCTGGAAGGCGAGAAAGTCGTACGATCCCGCGCCAGGGCCTCCGTGCAGGTAGAGCAGGGGCGGCGCGTCGGCCGGCCCTCGCTGGTCGACGTACAGGCGAGTTCCGCGAATCTCGGTCAGCATGTGATCGAGGCTAGATCGGCCTAGGGTGGCGAAGAAGGTAATCAGTAGGAACTCTTCAGGCATTCTTCCGGACGCAGAACGCAGGAGGCGTTGCATGGTCGACTTCTCGCTCACCGAGGAACAGCAGGCGATCCGGGCCACCACCCGGGAGTTCGTCCGGCGGGAACTGATGCCGCTGGAGAACGACGTTCTGCGCCGCGAGCGAGAGGGCCAGCCAGGCCTCGAGCCCGAGGTCGTGAAAGCCCTGCGTGAGAAGGCGAAGAGCTTCGGGTTCTGGGGCCTGAGCACACCCGAGGAGTACGGCGGGATGAACCTGTCGGCGGTTGACCAGGCACTGATCACCAGCGAGCTCGGCCGGACGTTCGTACCGTTCTCCTTCGGCGGCGAGGCCGACAACATCCTCTACGAGTGCAACGAGCAGCAGCGCAAGGAATACCTGCTGCCGACGATCTCCGGCGAGCGCAGGTCCTGCTTCGCGATCACCGAACCGGGCGCGGGTTCGGACACGCGGGCGATCCGGACGAGGGCCCGGCGCGACGGTGACGAGTGGGTGATCCGCGGCGAGAAGACGTTCATCACCGGCGGCAACGAGGCCGACTTCGCGATCGTGATCGCGGTGACGGACGCGGAGCTGGGGTCGAAGGGTGGGTTCACCGCGTTCCTGGTCGATCGGGACCGCGGCTGGACGTCGGACCCGATCGTGACGATGGGTCAGGCGGTTCCCGCGACGCTCAACTTCGACGATGTGCGGGTGCCGGCCGATCACGTGCTCGGGGAGGTCGGCCAGGGGTACGAGCTCGCGATGCGCTGGATCATGAAGGGACGGTTCCTGATCCCGGCGCGCGGCATCGGGGCCTGCGAGCGCCTGCTGGAGCTGGCGATCGAGCACGCGAACAGCCGCGAGACGTTCGGTCGTGCGATCGCCGACAACCAGGCGATCCAGTGGATGATCGCCGACTCGGAGGTCGAGCTGGAGGCGGCCCGCTGGCTCGTCCTGTACGCCGCGTGGGTGGTCGACCAGGGCCGGCACCCGCAGCACGACAGTGCGATCGCCAAGCTCTACGGCACCAACACGGTCAACCGGGTCGCTGACCGGGTGCTGCAGATCCACGGCGGCATGGGGTACACCAAGGAGCTTCCGATCGAGCGGTGGTTCCGTGAGGTCCGGTTGTGGCGCATCTTCGAGGGCACCGACGAGATGCAGCGGCTGATCATCTCCCGCGACCTGCTCCGCGGCTACCGCAAGCCGGGTGCGCACTTCCAGTAGGGCTTAGGCGGCGCGGGCCAGTTGGCTGAGGCGGTTGGTGAGGCGGCCCAGGCGGACGGCGGCGATTCCTCGGTACGCCGGCCGCAGCACCGCGGCGAGCGGTCCGGACTGGCTGAACCCGTGGGTCACCTCGCCGTCTGGGCCGATCATCCAGCTGGCGGTCTCGTGGAACCCCGGTACCTCCCAGACGAACTCCACGCGGTCCGGCTCGATCAGCGTGTACGTCAGCCGGCCGGTGAAGCGTGGTCGCACGCGCAGCGCGTACGGCGTACCGATGGTTGGCGTGGCCGGTCCGTCGACGGAGACGAAAGCCTCGTTCCACTCGGGTAGGGCACGTGCGTCGAGCAGGGCTTGCCGGATCGCGGCGCGAGAGGCGGGGATCGTCGAGCTTGCGTACTCCATGACTACTTCTCCTTCACGGTGTCGCGCCGGCGAGCCAGGGCCGCACCGGCGGGAAAGGACTCGGCGACGGCTCGCAGCGTGCTGATGGTTTCGTCGACGGGCAGTCCGGCGGTCAGCTCTGCGATCCGCCGGTGCAGCCGCTCCTCGGCGGTGACGACGCGCCGGCAGAGCTGACGTCCGCGCGACGTGAGACTGAGCGCCAGATAGCGCCGGTCGACCTTGTCGATCTCGCGTCGTACGAGTCCTTGGCCGACCAGTCGCTCGACCAGGCGGCTGGGGCTCGTGCCCGTCTCGCAGACCAGCAGACCGCCGAGCGCGTTGAGCGTCAGTGGGCCGTGGTCGCGCAGGACGCGCAGTACTTCGGCCTGTGACGGGGTGATGCCGAGTGGGCGGAGATCGGCGGCGAGCAGGCGATTTCCCTCACGCTGGATCGCGAGCACCAAGTACCGCAACTCTTCTGCCGGCTTCACCGTCAATACATTACACGACATGTATGTCGTGACATCTAGTCGGCTTGATGCGATGAGTTCCTGAAAAGTGCGTAGTGAGTGCCTGGTGAGGTCATGGTCAAGGCGCCACCGGAACTGGCACAGTGGGGTCATGAAGGGTCTGATGCAGGACTACCAGCTGTCCCTGGACACCATCTTCCGCCGGGCGGAGCAGTTCTTCCCGGACAAGACCGTGCACACCGGCGGCCCGGCGCCCACGACCATGACGTACGGCGAGTGGGCCGCGCGGACCAGACGCCTCGGTGGTGTGCTCGACGACCTGGGCATCAGCGCCGACGGCCGGGTCGGCACGTTCGCGTGGAACTCGGGGCGGCACCTCGAGCTGTATTTCGCCGCGCCCTGCACCGGCCGGGTCCTGCACACGCTGAACATCAGGCTCTTCCCCGACCAGGTGGTGTACATCGCCAACCACGCCGAGGACGAGGTCGTCTTCGTGGACCGCTCGCTGCTCGGGCTCTTCCTCCCGCTGCTGGACCGGTTGCCGCTGCTGCGTCACGTGGTCGTGATGGACGACCTGCCGGCCGGCGCTCCGGGCGTGGAGCTTCCGGACGACGACCGGTTCCACGACTACGAGGAACTGCTGGCGGCCGCGGAGCCGGTCGAGTTCCACGTCGAGGACGAGAACCAGGCAGCCGCGATGTGCTACACGAGCGGGACGACGGGCAATCCCAAGGGGGTCGTCTACTCGCACCGCTCGACCTGGCTGCACTCGATCGGCGTACTGACCAACGCGGGCATCGGGTTGCACGAGACCGACACGGTGATGCCGGTGGTCCCGATGTTCCACGCGAACGCCTGGGGGCTGGCGCACGCGGCGCCGATGGCAGGGGCCAACCTGGTGTTCCCGGGGCCGGACATGTCGCCACAGGGCATCCTGAAACTGCTGCAGGAGCAGGAGGTCACGCTGTCCGCAGGCGTACCGACCATCTGGCAGGGACTGCTCCCGTTGCTGGACGGTGTCGAGCTGCCGAAGCTGCGGCGGATCCCCTGTGGTGGTTCGGCCGTGCCACTCGCGCTGTCGGAGGCGTTCCGGGAGAAGCTCGGCAAGCCGATCCTCCAGGCGTGGGGCATGACGGAGACCAGCCCGGTCGCGACGGCCTCGCACGTCCCGGTCCGCGATCAGGAGCTGCCGGAGGACGAGCAGGCCAAGCTGCGGGCCCGGCAGGGGTTGCCGCTGCCGGGGGTCGAGGTTCGCATCGTGGAGCCGGGGTCGATAACGCCGCTGCCCTGGGACGACGAGGCGACCGGCGAGCTTCAGGTCCGCGGGCCGTGGATCGCGGCCGAGTACTACCGGCCGGATGCGGGAGTCGAGCTCAACACGGAGGACGGCTGGATGAAGACCGGCGACGTCGCCGCGATCGACCAGTACGGATCAGTGCGGCTGGTCGACCGGACCAAGGACCTGGTGAAGTCCGGCGGAGAGTGGATCAGCTCCGTCGAGCTGGAGAATCTGTTGATGGCCCACCCGGCGGTCAAGGAGGCGGCGGTGATTGGCGTACCGCATCCGAAGTGGGACGAGCGTCCGCTGGCCTGCGTGGTGTTGCAGGAGGGCGAGACGGTCACGGGTGAGGAGATCCTGGCGTACCTCGAGCCGCTGGTCGCGAAGTGGTGGCTTCCGGATGCGGTTGAGTTCATCGACGAGGTGCCGAAGACGTCGGTCGGCAAGTTCTCCAAGAAGGACCTGCGCACCCGGTTCGCGGAGTATCACTTGGAGTGAACGACGTGCTCCGCCGGCAGTGGACCAGTGCTCGATGTGGCATGGACCGCCAACGTCGGTAAGGTGCGGTCGCATGCGAGGGATCATCCTGGCCGGCGGTTCCGGCACCCGACTGCACCCGATCACGATGGCAGCGAGCAAGCAACTGCTCCCCGTCTATGACAAGCCGATGATCTACTACCCGCTGTCGACGCTGATGCTGGCGAACATCCGTGAGGTGCTGGTCATCACCACGCCGGACGACGCGCCGCAGTTCCAGCGGCTGCTCGGCGACGGGTCGCAGTTCGGGATGGAGATCTCGTACGCCGTGCAGCCGAGCCCGGACGGGCTGGCGCAGGCGTTCCTGATCGGGGAGCAGTTCATCAAGGACGAGCCGGTCGCGCTGGCGCTCGGCGACAACATCTTCTACGGTCCCGGGCTCGGGGTGCACCTGCAGACGTTCAACGACGTCGACGGCGGTGTGGTGTTCGCCTACCGGGTCGCGGATCCGACGGCGTACGGGGTGGTCGAGTTCGACGCCGAGGGCCGGGCGCTGAGCATCGAGGAGAAGCCGAAGGAGCCGAAGAGCAACTACGCCGTACCGGGGCTGTACTTCTACTCCGCCGACGTGGTCGACATCGCCAAGGAGATCAAGCCCTCCGCGCGCGGCGAGCTGGAGATCTCGTCGGTGAACGAGGTGTACCTGGACGCCAAGCGCCTGCAGGTCGAGGTGCTGCCGCGCGGGACGGCGTGGCTGGACACCGGCACGTTCGACTCGCTGATGGCGGCCGGGGAGTTCGTCCGGGCGGTCGAGATGCGGCAGGGGCAGAAGATCGGCTGCCCGGAGGAGATCGCCTGGCGGCGCGGGTTCATTGACGACGCGGGCCTGCAGCAGCGTGCCGACACGCTCGCCAAGTCGGGCTACGGGACGTACCTGCACGGGTTGCTGGAAGAGGGCCCGCACGCCTGACGGACGAGGGCCCGCAAGGCTGAGGAAAGTGGGCCCGCGGGGTTGAGCGACGAAGGCCGGGGCTAAGCGACGAGGGCTCGCGGGCCTGAGCGAAGAGGGCCCGCAGGGCTGAGCGAAGAGGTCCGCAGGCCTGAGGAAAGAGGGCCTGCGGGGCTGAGCGAAGAAGGCCGGCGGGGCAGCGAAGAGGTCCGCAGGGCTGAGCGAACAGGCCCGCAGGGCTGACGGTCCGCTCGGCGACCGGTTTGGGGGAAACCGTCTGGAGCGCCTGGAGCGTCCGGATGGGCTGGCGTCGGGTTCGGCCCGACGTGCGGCCCGCTGCGCTGCTGATCGTCCCGGTGACAGCGCCGGCTGGACTGTCCCGCTGTTGCTCGCCGGTCTGTTCTACGGCCCGTTGTCCGGCGGTGAGCCGCCCGCTTGCCGTTCTCCCGCGAGATCGAAGCCCTCCGCCGCCGAATGGTCGCCGATCCGTTTCCGGCCAGTGCGGCGGCGCGATTTCGCCAGACAGGTCGCCGGACCGAAACTACGGTCTCGTCGCATGACAGCTGCCGAGGACGTTCTGGACCGGTTCTGCCAAGCCGAGGCCGAGTACGTCGCGGGCGGCGGGCGCGGGCGGGGCGACTTCGGGCCCGTTGCGGCGGTGCTGCATCCCGAGGTCTGCCTGTGGACGCAGCCGGGCCTGCCGTACGGCGGCGTGTGGCGTGGCCGAGAAGGGATCGAGAACTTCCTCGCCGAGTTCAGCGCGACCTGGTCGGAGCTCGACATCCTTTCGACGTCGAAGGTCGCCGACGGGGAGCAGGTCGCGGTGCACCTCCAGGTCAGGTTCACGGCGCGGATCACCGGTCGGGCGCTGGAGACGTCGATCGTCCAGCTGAACCGGGCCCGCGACGGCCTGGTCACGGAGTTCCGCACCTACTACTGGGATCCGGCTGCGATCGCTGCCGTGACCGGCCGGCAGGCGGCCGGCGACGGTTGACGGATCGGTGAGGTGCCCTGCCAGTCGGTGGGGACGCGCTCGAGGTCGGGCGTGCGTACGGCGTATTAGGTGATGGGTGGTGACGCGCCGGGGGCGGTGACCGCTTCGGGGCGGGGCGGTTGTGGGTTGGGGAGGAAATGTCGGGGCTCGGCGCTAGGGTTGCGGTCGTGGAAGCACCTCTTGCGTTGTACCGCCGGTATCGCCCGGAGACGTTTGCCGAGGTGATCGGGCAGGACCATGTCACGGCACCGCTGCGGAACGCGTTGAGCAACAACCGGGTGAACCACGCCTACCTGTTCTCCGGACCGCGCGGCTGTGGCAAGACCACCAGTGCGCGGATCCTGGCCCGGGCGATCAACTGCGAGAAGGGCCCGATCGCCGAGCCGTGCGGGGTGTGCAAGTCCTGCACCGACCTGGCGCGCGGTGGGCCGGGCAGCATCGACGTGATCGAGATCGACGCCGCCTCGCACGGTGGTGTCGACGACGCGCGCGACCTGCGTGAGCGGGCGTTCTTCGCGCCGGTCGAGAGCCGGTACAAGATCTACATCATCGACGAGGCCCACATGGTCACGACGCAGGGCTTCAACGCCCTGCTGAAGCTGGTCGAAGAGCCGCCGCCGCACCTGAAGTTCATCTTCGCCACCACCGAACCCGACAAGGTCATCGGGACGATCCGGTCCCGCACCCACCACTACCCGTTCCGCCTGGTGCCGCCGAAGGCGCTCGGCGACTACATGGCGACGCTGTGCGAGGCGGAGGGCGTTGCGATCGCCCCGGCCGCGTTGCCGCTGGTGGTGCGAGCCGGCGCGGGATCGGTGCGTGACTCGCTGAGCGTGCTCGACCAGTTGATCGGCGGCGCCGGGCCGGAGGGCGTGACGTACGAGCTGGCCGTCGCGCTGCTCGGGTTCACGCCGGATTCGCTGCTCGATGCGTGCGTGGACGGATTTGCGGCGCACGACAGCCGGGCCGTGTTCGAGACGGTCGAGAAGGTCATCGAGACCGGACAGGACCCGAAGCGGTTCGCGGAGGATCTGCTGCGGCGGCTGCGTGACCTGGTGATTCTGTCGGCGGTGCCGAACGCGGTCGCTTCCGGACTGATCGAGGCGGCGGAGGACCAGGGTGAGCGGCTGCAGACCCAGGCGGCTGGGATCGGGGCGGCTGAGCTGACGCGGGCGGCTGACATCGTCGCTGCCGGGTTGCTGGAGATGCGAGGGGCGACGGCGCCTCGGCTGCAGCTGGAGCTGATCTGCGCAAAGGTGCTGCTGCCGGGCGCGGACGACTCCACCAACGGCATTCAGGCTCGGTTGGACCGGATGGAGCGCCGGCTGACGATCGGCGTGCCTGCTGGTGCGGCGGACGTGGCGTCCGTGGGTGGAGCGGGCGGTGGTGCGCCCCTCGTTGGTGCGCCTGCGGGTGGGGCAGTTGGTGGAGCTGAGGTGGCTGCGAGTCGGCCGGGCGGCGCGGCTGGAGTTGCCGGTCGTGGCGCTGCGGCGGCTGGTGACGGTGGCTCGGGCGGAGCTGCGGTTGGTGATGGTCGCTCTGGCGGAGCTGGTGGCGCGGCGGGATCCGGCGGCTCGGCCGCGGGTGCGGCAGCTGGTTCTGGTGCGGCAGGTGGGTCCGGTACGTCGAGTGCTGCGTCTCCGGCGGCTGGAAGTGGCTCCGCTGCTGGCGCAGGCTCTGCAAGTGGAGCAGCCCCTGCGGGCGCTGCGGGTGTAGCAGGCTCTGCGGGTAGTTCGTCCGCGTCTGGTGGAGCTGTTGGTGGTGGCTCCGGGCGCGGTGCTGGCGCTTCCGGCGGGCAAGCGGGCTCGGGCGGACTGGCGTCTGGTGGTGGCAATCGGACTGGAGCTTGGGCTGATGAGTCCGGTTCGGCGTCGGGCGTGGGTTCGCAGTCGCCGGCGGCTGCTCAGGTGGCACCGGCTGCTGCGGCGCCGGTTTCGACTGGCTCCGTGGGGTTGGCGGATGTTCGGCGGTTGTGGCCTCAGGTGCTGGAGGCTGTGAAGACCAAGCGGCGGTTCGCGTGGATCATGCTGAGCCAGAACGCGCAGGTCATTGCCATTGACGACCAGACGCTGACGCTGGGGCTGGTGAACGCGGGGGCTCGGGAGAGCTTCGCGCGGTCGGGCAGTGACGAGATCCTGCGGCAGGCGATGATCGACACGATCGGGATCAGCCGGCGGGTCGAGGCGGTGGTCGATCCGTCGACGGATCCTGGGGCTGGGACGGGCGGTGGGTCTGCGCCGTCGGCGCCCCCGAGTTCGTCGTGGGATCAGGGGTCTTCGGCGAGTAATCAGCCTGGGGTGTCCGGTGCGAGTGGTTCGTACGGCGGTGGCGCCGGCTCAGCAGGCGGATCGGGCGGTGCGCCGGGTGGCGCTGGGGCGTACGACGCCTCGGGCGGCGCTGCCGGCCAGGGTGGACCGGGTGGTTCGGGATACGACGCGGCGGGTCCTGCGGGCGGACCGGGTGGTGCGGGGTATGAGGCGGCGGGTTCTGCGGGCGGAGCGGCCGGTCCGGGATATGACGCGGCGGGTTCTGCGGGCGGAGCGGCTGGTCCGGGGTATGACGCGGCGGGTTCTGCGGGCGGAGCGGCTGGTCCGGGGCATGACGCGCCAGGTTCTGCGGGCCGACCGGGTGGTCCGGGGTTCGACGCGGCGGGTTCGGCCGGTGGCGTCTCCGGGACAGGTGTTTCGGGTCCTGGCTCGGGTGGAGCGCCCGGAGCGGGCTCTGGTGCGGCGGTCGCCGGGTCGGGTTCGAGCGCAGGGATTGCCAGTGCGGCTGGAAGTGAAGGTGCAGGAGCGGCAGGGACCGGAGGTCCTGGTGGCGCGGCTGGGCCCGAGGGCGCTGTTGGTTCAGGGCATGGCGGTTCGGCAGGCTCGGGCGGTGTTGCTGGGCCGGGCGGTGCTGGTTCCGGCGGTGCGGCCGGTCCGGGCGGATTGACTGCTCCGGCTGGTGCAGACGGTGGAGTTGGGGCCGGAGCGGGTGCTCCTGGGGCGGGTTCCGCGTCGGGGGCGCACGGCGTTTCGTCCGGAACTTCCGGCGGGTCGGACTGGGGTGATGGGGCGGCCGGTCCGGGGGCGGGTGCTGGTGCGGGAAGTCCTGAGGCTCCTGGTGCTGGGCCGTCCTACGGTGCCGGCGGGCCCGGCGGTGGATTGACCGGATCCGCAGGCGGTGGAGCGGCGGTTGCGGTGCAGGATGCGCCGGGTGGGGTGAGTCCGACGGTTCGCGGGCCGCTTCAGGGGGATCAGCAGGCGGGTGGACCGCCGGCGCCTTCGGCGGCTCCGGAAGTGGATCGGCGGGAGCAGGCCGCCAGCAAGCGGCGGGCGGCTGAGGCCGCGGTCGCGGCGGAGCAGGCGCGGAAGGCCGCGGCGGCACCGACGGTGCAGGAAGCGCCGTTGACGCCGGAGGAAGAAGCCGAGGCGATCGGCGACGACGACATCGTGCTGGAAGAGGATTCTCGCTCGCACACCGATCTGCTGCGCGAGACGCTGGGAGCGCAGATCATCACCGAAGAGCCGAACTGATCTACGGCGCCTCCGGCTGCTGATGTTCGAAGAAGCCGCCTGTTTGCGGACAGGCGGCTTCGGCCTGTGGGGCCCGGCGCCACCTGTGGCGGGAGGGCCTGCTGGTGGTGCTCATCGCCAGGCAGCGGCCGGCGCAGGACCTGGGCAGACATGCAGCCGACACCGGCCGATTCCGCACCGTGTTCGCTCAGCTGTGCGTTACGGACCCCGCACGCCTCTCCGGCGGCAGCGAAGCGCTGTCGCGCGGCACGGGCGAAACCGTGTCGTTCGGCCGGGTCGATTGGGGGTGCCGGTGATGTTGTCGACGCCGGTCAGCGGCGGGTTGGGAGTGAGGCCGTCGTCATACGCGATGGCGATCTCGGGCCCGGGCCGTTGGGCTCGACCTGGCGTTGTCGGCCCGACTTCAAGCCGGCGCGCAGGATGCTGGCGCGAGGGTCCGAATGGGGTCGCGGGGCGCAGGTCGCGCGGACGCGGACGTCGGGGCGCGGATGCTGGTGTCGGAACGCAAATGCTGGGGTTGGAACGCGAACGCTGGCGCCACGACGCGGACCGATCGGTGGAGTTGCCGTTGCGCCGACGGTGGACGCCGTCCAGCCGACGCCGTGGACGCCATCCGGCGGCGCGGTGGGACGCGGCTCAAAGAGCCGAGTCACGCGAGGCGGATGCACCGGCAAGGCGGCGTACAACCGGCTCCATCAACAGCTGTCAACAGGTTGTCCACAGGGGTGGTGTGTATTTGTGGACAGATCCGCCGCCGACGAACCCGCCTAAGTGTGCACATGTTCTCCACATCCTGTGGATAACCCGGGTCCACACCATGTGGACACCTATCGGTTTCCGCTCATCGGTTGCCTGCCGCTGGGGTTGTCGGGCGGACCGGCTAGGCTCAGGGGCAAGCGGAACAGTCCGACGGGAGATCTCGGTGTTCGACGGTGGCGGTGGGCAGGGCGGCGGCTTCGACATGTCCGAGCTGCTGGCGCAGGCTCAGGCGATGCAGAACCAGCTGATGGAAGCTCAGGCCAACCTGGAGAACCAGGAGGTCGAGGGCACCGCGGGTGGTGGCCTGGTGACCGCGATGGTGTCGGGGACCGGTGAGCTGCTCAGCTTGACGATCAACCCGAAGGCGGTGGATCCGGACGACACCGAGACGCTGGCCGACCTGATCGTGGCCGCCGTACGGGACGCCTCGGAGAACGCCAAGGAGGTCGCGGCCCGGGCGATGGGTCCGCTGGCCGGTGGTCTGGGTGGAGGTCTGCCTGGACTCGGTGGCGGTCCGGAGGCTCTGCCGGGCAACGATCAGGGCCCCATCGGGTTCACCCGGCCGGGCGGTCAGCCCGGTCAGAACCCGGGCTGACGTGTACGAAGGGGCCGTCCAGGACCTCATCGACGAACTCGGCCGGCTCCCCGGCGTCGGTCCGAAGTCCGCGCAGCGCATCGCGTTCCACCTGCTCGCCGCCGACGAGACCGACGTCCGCCGGCTGGCCCACGTGCTGGTGCAGGTCAAGGAGAAGGTCAAGTTCTGCGAGATCTGCGGGAACGTCTCCGAGGAGACGCAGTGCCGGATCTGCCGTGACCCGCGCCGCGACCTCGCGCTGATCTGCGTGGTCGAGGAGGCCAAGGACGTGGTCGCGATCGAGCGGACGCGGGAGTTCCGTGGCCGCTACCACGTGCTCGGCGGGGCGATCTCGCCGATCGAGGGGATCGGACCCGACGAACTGCGGATCCGTGAACTGATGCAACGGCTGGCCAGCGGCGAGGTGACCGAGATCATTCTCGCCACCGACCCGAACCTCGAAGGTGAGGCGACCGCCACCTATCTGAGCCGGTTGCTCCGGCCCATGGGGTTGCGCGTCACCCGTTTGGCCAGTGGACTACCTGTAGGCGGTGATCTCGAGTACGCCGACGAGGTCACACTCGGACGGGCGTTTGAAGGGCGACGATCGATCGATGACTGACTCAACCGATATTGCGGAACGCGCGTTGGACACCGACAACGAGGACCTGACCGAGTTCGCCGAACAGATCGCCGACCAGGTGCAGAGCTTCCTGATCTCGGTGCGCGACATCGCGGCGCAACCGGACGAGGACGGGGTCGACGAGGGGCTCGCCTCGCTGCCGTACCTGCTGCTCGAGGTCAGCCAGTTGCTGCTCGCCGGCGGCCGGCTCGGTGCGTTCGAAGACTTCGTGCCGGCCGAGCGTTTCGAGAGCGACGCCGGTCCGGACCCGGACCTGGACGCCATGCGCGACCGGCTGGCGGTGCTGTTCGAAGGGCTCGACGAGTACGCCGAGGTCTTCGACCCGTACGCCGCGCCGCCGGAAATCACCGTCAACCGGCTCTCCGACGACCTGACCGCGATCGCGACCGACCTGGTGCACGGGCTCGCCCACTACCAGTCCGGCCGGATCATCGAGGCGTTGTGGTGGTGGCAGTTCTCCTACGTCTCCACCTGGGGCGCGGCCGCGAGCGCCGTACTGCGGGCGATCCAGTCGCTCATCGCTCACGACCGGCTGGAGCCGGCGCACGACCCGGAGACCGAGGCGACTGATCGGGAGCTGGTCGAGGTGGCCGAGGAAGTCGTCCAGCGCCGCTGACCACCAGCACCATCGACCGTACGGCGATCCAGCCGATGATCACGGTCACCAGCGTCAGGACGACGACCGTCAGAACGTCAGCACCCGGTACGCCGGTCGCGGCGAGCCAGTGGATCCCGTACGTGCCACTGGCCGCCGTGGTGAAGGTCAGGGCCCAGAAGCCCAGCCCGAACGGCAGCCGGGCGTACGTCGGGATCAGCGCGAGCTGCGCGAGGATCAGCAGTACGAACGTGCCGAGCAATGCGTGCTGGAACAGGTCGGGCCGTCCGCCGTCGAGAGCGAACCAGGCGTTGCCACCCACTGCGGGCGGTGCGGCGAAGATGGCCAGGGTCGGGACGAGCGCGGCGGGCAGTGCGGGCCTGAAGGCCAGTCTGCCGAGTAGAGCCGCGCCCAGCAGCAGCCACATCAGGATGCCGACGCCAAAGGATCCGTAGCCGACCTCAGGCAGTCCGACGGTCGCCAGACTCTGCGCACCGATCAGACCGGCGGCCACCGTCGGCAGTAGGTAGCCCGCATGCAGCTGGTCGATGTCACGCTGGCGGATCAGCAGCCGGGTGAAGAACAGAACTGCCAGCGCCACGACTGCCACGCGGTTGACCTGCAGCGCCTCACTCGCGGCCGTACTCCCCACGGTGGGATAGCGTGAGCCGCCGGTGAGGCCGAGGAGGCGCAGAGGTGCAGCACGACGATCCGGCGGTGGTCGGCCCGTTCGTGATCCAGGCGCGGCTGGGCAGCGGCGCGATGGGCACGGTGCACCTGGCCCGCTCGCCGGGCGGTCGACTGGTGGCGCTCAAGGTGATCCGCCCCGAACTGGCCGATGATCCCGGGTTCAGGGCGCGCTTCGGGCGGGAGATCGAGGCGGTCCGCAAGGTCGGCGGCGCGTTCACGGCCGCCGTGGTCGACGCCGATCCGGACGCCGAGCGGCCCTGGCTCGCCACCGAGTACCTGCCGGGGCCGACCCTGCAGCAGGCGGTCGACGCGGAGGGGCCGCTGAGGCCGGACGGAGTCCGGTACGTCGCGGCCGGGCTGGCCGAGGCGTTGGTCGCGATCCACCGAGCCGGCGTCGTGCACCGCGATCTCAAGCCGTCCAACATCCTGCTCACCGACAACGGACCGCGGGTGATCGACTTCGGCATCGCGCGGGCGCTGGAGGACGTGAACCTGACGGCCACCGGCATCGTGATCGGTACGCCGGGTTACCTCTCGCCCGAGCAGCTCACCGGCGCGCCTGTCGGGCCGGCGTCGGACCTGTTCTCCCTCGGTGGGGTGGTGGTGTTCGGGCGACCGGGCACGGGCCGTTCGGCCGGGGGCCGCTGAGCGCCCTCATGCACCGGGTGGTGCACGAGGATCCGCGGATCCCGCCGTTGCCCGACGATGTCGCCGGGGTGGTTCGCGGGTGCCTGTCGCGACGCCCGGAGCAGCGGCCGACGCCGGCCGGCGTACTGACGGCGCTCATTCCGGTGCATCCAGTGAAGTTGCCGACGGCAACCACGATGCACTTCCCCACGCGCGTCGTCGAACCGACGCCGAGCAGCAGCACCTTTGCGGATCCACCGGCGCCGGCCCACTTGCCCACAGAGCGCCAACCGCCGACGCGGCCCGCTCGGTTGCCGGAACAGCCCGTGGGGCCGACCTTCACGACCAGCCGGACCTGGTCGGTGCTGATGACCCTCTGGCTGACGCTCTTCACCGTTTCCATGGGCTTGTTCTCCAACAGCTCCGCCCGGATGGGATACGAGGGGCAGGCCCTCGTCTGCTGGCTGATCAGCTTGGTCGGCCTGCGGATGCTCGCCTGGCGATTGCCCTTCCTGTTCAGCCGCAAAGTCCGTCTCGTGGTGAGCGCCGACGGACTGACGACGACACGCGCCGGCCGAACCGGATCCGTCCCCTGGTCGAGCGTTTCGCGGATCCGCCTGGTCGGTCATGGCCGGCGGATCTGGCTGGTGGTCTGGATCGACCCCGCCCGCGCCGGCGAGCTGCCCGCGTCACGCCGCCGATTCCACGGCGGGCACCGGATCTTCCCGGTCGCGCAGGGCTCGACCAACCGGCGCCGGATCCGGCAGCTCGGCGAGTTGCGGGCCGCTCTCACCTGGTACGCCGGGCGCCTGTTCGACGAGAACTATTGACCCGGTTGAATGGCCGGGTGTCCGTTCACGAACTCATCGCCCGGCTTCCCGACGTCGCGACCGTCCTGCGGGTGAGCCGCGCGCTCGCGGTGCTCGACCTGATCGTTTGCGAGGACCCGGCGTACCGGTACTACTCGTTCGACGCGCGCTGGTCCGCGACCGAGGAGGCCGCGTTGATGGTCGACGGGTCGGGTGACGAGTACTCGCTGGTGTTCTCGCCCGACGGCGTCTTCGCCCGTGGGTTCGCGCACGAGTCGCCGATGTCGCCGTACGGCAACCATGGGGAGTTGTGGCCCGGCCTGCTCGACGGGGTTCCGGTGGAGCTGCACGCGGCACGGGACGAGCCGGCCTTTCGTGACGACGAGGACGGCGTGCTGAACGCGACGGTGTGCTTCTGGCGGACGCCGGCCGACGAGGGCTGGGTCTGCGGGCCGGTCGAACCGCAGGGCGACGACGGCGCCGAGCGCTTGTTCGGGCTGCTGACCGAGGGGCCGGAGGCGTATCTCACCTTCGCCGAGGACAACTACGAGGTCGCGCTGGACCTGGACGCGATCCGGCACGTCTACGCGCTGATGCCGCTCACCGAATACGTCGTCACCTCGCTCAACCGCAACCGCCGGCTCGCCGACCTCAAGGACGACATCGCCGAGATCGGCTACCCGCGCAGCTGACCAGCGTTTTGAACTGATCGATCCAAAACCCTGGTAACATCGGTCGCATGGCCCGACCGAAAACGTTCGACGAGGACGCCGCGACCGACGCGGCGATGCGTGCCTTCTGGGCGAACGGCTACGAGGGGACCTCGACGCAAGACCTGTGCGAGGCGACCGGGCTGGGTCGCAGCAGCATCTACAACACGTTCGCGGGCAAGCACGAGTTGTTCGAGCGCTCGCTCGCGCGCTACATCGAGCGGAAGACCGGCAGCACGCTGGAGCTGCTGGCCGGTGACCTGCCGGTCGCGGAGAAACTCCGCACGATGCTGTACGGCGCTGTCGATCCGCCTGCCGACGAGCCGCTCGGCTGCCTGGTGGTCAACTCCCTGATCGAGCTCGGGCCGCACGACGCGGTGATCGCCGCGCAGTTGCGCGCGGACGCCCAGGTGCGCCTGGCCGCGCTGACGACGGCGATCGAGGCCGGCCAGCGGGCCGGGGAGATCAGCCCGGACAAGGATGCCGCGAGTCTGGCGCAGTTCGTCGTCGCGACGATCAGCGGGATCCGGGTGCTGGCGCGCGGCGGTGCCGGCCGTGCCGAGCTGGCGGCGATCGCCGAGACCGCGCTCACCGCTCTTTCCTGACCGTCCGTCCTGAGGAGGAGTTTCGATGCCGCCTGCCGTCTACGTCCTGGGCCTGGCGATCTTCGCGCAGGGAACGTCCGAGTTGATGCTCGCCGGTCTGCTGCTCGAGCTGTCGGCCGACCTCGGCGTCTCCGTTCCGACCGCGGGCCTGCTGATCTCGGCGTTCGCGATCGGCATGCTGGCGGGAGCTCCAGTGCTCGCCGTCGTGACCCTGCGCTGGCCACGGCGTACGGCGTTGCTGAGCTTTCTCGCCGTGTTCGTGCTGGCCCATGTGGCAGGCGCGTTGACGCCGAACTACGAAGTGCTGCTCGTCTCGAGGATCGTCGGCGCGTTCGTGTACGCCGGGTTCTGGGCCGTCGCGGCGGTGACGGTCGTGGGTCTGGTGCCCAGCGACCGGCGAGGCCGCGCGATGAGCATCCTGGCGGGAGGGTTGACCGTGGCAACCATCGTCGGCCTGCCCGCCGGCACGGTGATCGGCCAGCACCTCGGGTGGCGCGCGGCGTTCTGGGTGGTCGCGGCACTGTCCACGATCGCGATGACCGGCGTTATCGCAACGGTGCCGGGCGGCCGGTCCGCGGCCGGGGCTCCCCGCCTCGGTGACGAGCTCCGCGCGATGGTGAACCCGAAGCTGTGGCTGGCCTACTCGACGACGGCGCTGTCCGTCGGCGCCTTGATCGTCGTCTTCAGCTACCTGGCGCCGCTGCTCGTCGAGGTGTCCGGCCTGTCCGCCGAGTGGGTGCCGGCCGTGCTCGCCCTGTACGGCGTGGGCGCGCTGGCCGGGATCACGATCGGCGGCCGGACCGCGGACCGGCGACCGTTCGGCACGCTCTTCGCCGGTCTGGCGGCCGTGGTCCTGCTCTGCGTCGTACTGGCGTTGGGAGCCGGTCAGCCGGTGGTTGCCGTCGTCGCGATCACTCTGCTCGGAGCAGCCGGTTTCGCGACGAACCCGGCGGTGAACACCCGGGTGTTCAGCCTGGCCGGCCGGGCTCCGACGCTCGCGGCGGCGATCAACATCTCAGCCTTCAACGTCGGCATCACGGTCGCGCCGTGGCTCGGTGGACGAGCGATCGACGCCGGTGCGGGATACCGCGCACTCGGCTGGATCGGCGCGGCGCTCGCGGTGCTCGGCCTGGTGACGGTGGCGGTCGCGTTGGCCGGGACGGCGCGGACCGGCGCCGTCCGGGACGAGCTCGAGGATCCCGCGCCGGTGCGCTGATCAGTCCGGCAGCATCGGGACGGTGAGGCCCTGGTCGCGGCCGAGCAAGCTGCCCCGGGTGATCGCGTTGGTGCCGAACTTGTCCCGCACGTGGTCGAGAGCGCTGTCGAGCTCGCTGTTGCTCGCCTTGTCGAACGGCAGGGCGAGCTGCACGGTCGACTCGTTCTCCAGGTTGCCGACCGCGATGCCGACCAGCGTGATGCCCTGCTTCTCGATCAGCGGCCGGGCCTCGGCGAGCAGCGCCCGGGCGGTGATCAGCAGTGTGCGCGTGTGATCTGTTGCCTGAGGCAACGTGTGGGACCGGGTCACCCGAGTGAAGTCGTCGAAGCGCAGGCGCAGCGTCACGGTCCGGCCCGATCGCCCGGCTGACCGCATCCGCCGGGTCACCCGGTCGACGAGGCCGGCCAGGACGGCGTCCAGGGTCTCGGGCGACTTCGGTGAGCGGCCGAGGGCGCGCTGGGAGCCGATCGAGCGGCGGCGCCGGCCGACCTCGATCGGCCGCGGGTCGCGGTTGTGGGCCAGCGCGTGCAGATGCCGGCCGGACGCGCGACCGAGCATCGCGATCAGCGCGGCCTCCGGCAGCATCGCGACGTCGCCGACCGTCGTCAGGCCGCGGGACCGGAGCTTCTCCGCTGTCACCTCGCCGACGCCCCACAACTTCTCCACGGCGAGTGGGTGCAGGAACTCGAGCTCCTGATCGGGCGGTACGACCAGTAGGCCGTCGGGCTTGGCAACGCCGCTGGCCACCTTCGCGAGGAACTTCGTCCGGGCGACGCCGACGGTGATCGGCAGACCCACCTTGGCGAGCACGTCGGCGCGGAGCCGGCGAGCGATCTCGACCGGCGTACCGGAGATCTTGCGCAGGCCGCCGACGTCGAGGAACGCCTCGTCGATCGACAAGCCTTCGACCAGTGGCGTGGTGTCCTCGAAGACGCGGAAGACGGCTTTGCTGGCTTCGGAGTACGCCGCCATGCGGGGCTGGACGACGATCGCCTGCGGGCACAGGCGCATCGCCTGGCCGCCGTTCATCGCGGTCCGGACGCCGAGGGCCTTGGCCTCGTAGCTGCAGGCGAGCACGACGCCGGCGCCGACGATCACCGGGCGGCCGCGCAGGCGAGGGTCGTCACGCTGCTCGACCGACGCGTAGAAGGCGTCGAGGTCGGCGTGCAGGATCGTCGCGCCGGATTGGGACACGAACACATGTTCGCATACACTGTCACGGTGAGCTAGGGATGTGATTCGTTCCGATTAGGGAGAAATCCGGAGGCGGGGTGTCGGCGTGACAGGACAGAATGCGGTCCATGGACCTGTCGGCGTACCGCGCACTCTGGAGAACTCGTGGGGTGGCGTCACTGCTGGCCTCGGCCCTGGTGGCCCGGCTGCCGGTGATGGCGTCGATGGTGCCGGTGTCGTTCCTGGCCAAGGACGCGGCCGGCAGCTTCGGGTTCGCCGGCGTCGTCGCGGGCGCGTACTCGATCGGTACGGCGGTGGGCGGGCCGATCTGGTCGCGGCTGGCCGATCGCCGGGGTGGCAAGTGGGTCGTCATCGGGACCGGCGTGGCCTGGAGCCTGGCGATGTTCGCGCTCGCCCTCCTGCCGAACGAGTGGTACCGGGCGATGCCCCTGGTCTCCGCGCTCGCCGGCGCGTTCGTGTCGCCGATCACCGCGACCCTGCGCGCCGCCTGGCCGCGGCTGGTGCAGGGATCGCGGCTGCGCGCGGTCTACGCGCTCGACGCGACCGCCCAGGAGGTGCTGTTCGCGATCGGGCCGATGCTCGGCGCGCTGGTGGTCAGCTTCGTCAGCCCGCGGGCCGGCGTCCTGTCGGCCGCGGCCGTCGCGTTGGTGTCGGTCTGGTGGTACGGCGTACAGCAGCAGCCGGCGATGCGGCACGACGAGTCCGTCCAGCGATTGACCGCGCCGCAGCTGCTCTGGCATCGCTATCGGTTGCCGCTGATCCTCGCGTTCGCGTTCTGCGTCACGGCGTTCGCGTCGGTGTCGCTCGGGATCGTGGCGTTCGCCGACGACCACGGGAACCGGTTGATCGCCGGCGTACTGGAAACGGTCTGGGCGGTCGGCAGCCTGCTCGGCGGGCTGATCGTCGGGACGCTGCCCGGCCGGCGCAACTCGTTCGTCTGGCGACGGGCACTGCTGGTCTCGGTCGGCATGCTGGCGTGCGTGTTCGCGACCTGGTCACCGGTGTCGCTGGGCATCGCGCTACTGCTGTCGGGCTGCGTGCTGGCGCCAACCGTCGGCGCGCTGTACGAGCGGCTCGGCGCGATGACGCCGGACTCGGTCCGCACCGAGATCTTCGGCTGGATGGGCAGCGGCGCGATGATCGGCGGGGCGCTCGGCTCGGCGCTCGCGGGGCTGGTCGTCGAGACCTTCGGGGTGAAGTACGTCTGGCTGCTCGCGGCAGTCCTCACCCTGCTGGCGACGCTTTCGCTGCTGCACATCCCACCCCACCGCCCGGCCGACGAGGAGATCACCGTCGAAGAGGTCGCTGTCGCCTGAGCAGCTTGTCACGCCGGCGGGATGGGGCCAGCGGAGGTGATGTTGCCGACGGCTTGGATCGCCTCGGTGTGCCGGACTGGCGGCCGGGGGTTTGCGCTCGCTTCGGTGTGCGGGACTGGCAGCCGGGGGTTTGCGCTCGCTTCGGTGTGCGGGACTGGCAGCCGGGGGTTTGCGCTCGCTTCGGTGTGCGGGACTGGCAGCCGGAGGTTCGCGCTCGCCTCGGTGTGCTGGACTGGCGGCCGGAGACTCGCGCTCGCCTCGCCCTGCGGTCGGGGGGTCATCGACTGTTGCGAGGCCGTTCGACGGTGTTCGCCGGCGGGATCAGTCGCGGGGTGGCGGGTCGTTGCCGTCCTCGGCGGCCTGGTAGGCGGCGATCTTCCAGTCGATGACCTCGAGGTCGGCCTCCAGTTGAGCCAGGTCCATGGCGACGCGTTCACGGTGGGCCCGGAGCAGCGCGAGGCGGCCGGCGCGGAGGTGGTCGCCGGCTCGGACGTGTTCGGCGAACTCGCGGACCTGTTCGACCGGCATGCCGGTTCGGCGCAGGCGCAGCAGGATGTCGAGCAGGCCGAGGGCGTCGGGGGTGAAGCGGCGGCGGCCGCCGGAGTCGCGGGGGAGGTCGCCGAACAAGCCCTCCCGGTCGTAGTACCGCAAGGTCTCCACCGGTAGGCCGGAGACGCGTGAAGCCTCGCCGATGGTGACGGCTGCTGCCAGTTCCTCCTGGATCATGCGGTCAGCTTGCTCCCTGGAGTGCGCTCCAGGTCAAGCTTTTTCCAGCAGGGCTCCCGGTCAGGCTCTTCCAGCAGGGCTCCAGGTCAAGCTCTTTCCAGCAGCTCCGTCCACAGGGGTTTCAGGTGGAGCTGCGCGTCGGCCCAGGAGACCGCCGCGGGATCGCGACCGGCGACGAACTCGGTGAGGCGGTTGAGGAAGTCCTCCCAGCCGTAGCCGTACTCGGCCGCTGTCGTCGCGATCGTGCGGGAGTGGATGAGGGTGAGCTCGGTGCTGGTGCCGGCGGGTTCCAGGAGGAGCTCGACGGTGGAGTCGGGTTCGCCTGGCCAGGTCCAGCGGGCTTGGACGGTGGTGGGTGGGGCGCACGCGGTGATGTGGAGGGTGGCGACGTCCTGGTCCGGTGGGGACATGGTCAAGTGGACGACGCCGCCGACCTGCGGCGTACCGGTGAGGTCGCCGAGCCAGCGGCTGAGGCGGGACGGCGTGGTCCAGGCCGACCAGACGTCCTGGATGTCGGCGTCGTAACTCCGGCGCAGTACGACGGAGTACATGTCCGCCGTCACCGGCATCCGCGTGATGCTGCGCGAAGTCGCGCCGAGCAACTGGGCGAGGTCAGGCATCAGGTGTCTCCCGGGCGGCAGCGCGGCGACCCCGGCGCAGTTCCGTGTCGAGCGCGTCCAAGCGATTGGTCCAGAACTTGCGGTAGCGGTCCAGCCACGCGTCGATCTCGCGCAGCGGCTCCGTGTCGACGGCGTACAGGCGGCGGGTGCCGTCGACGGTGACGGTGGCGAAGCCGTTGTCGCGCAGCACGCGCAGGTGCTGGGAGACAGCCGGCTGGCTGATGCCGAACTCGGTCCCGATCGTGGCCGCGATCTGCCCGGCCGGGAGCTGACCGTCGGCGAGCAGCTCCAGGATCCGGCGCCGGACCGGGTCGCCGAGAATGTCGAAGGCGTGCATGACCACAGTATTTCAGTGATGACTTATATAAACAAGTGCTCCGTCGCCCGGAAGGTCTTCGGCGCTGGCCCGCCGGGACCCGCGTTCCTGCGCGCCGCGCGGCCGGCCGCCGAACGGGTCGCCCAGGTCCTGGTCAGGCAGGAGACAACGAGTTGGTCACGGCTAGAATGAGGCGACCGAACACGCCTGGTGCAGCGCCGCACGGCGTACCGCAACCAGTGTTGCTCGCTGGGGACCAAGCTTTGAGGAGACACAGCTGTGGGACGCGTCGTGCACAAGTACGGCGGTTCTTCGGTCGCTGACGCCGATTGCATCAAGCGTGTGGCCCAACGGATCGTCGCGACGAAGAAGGCCGGGAACGACGTGGTGGTGGTCATCTCCGCCATGGGCGACACCACCGACGAACTGATGGACCTGGCCCAGCAGGTCTCGCCATTGCCGCCGCCGCGCGAGCTCGACATGCTGCTCACCTCGGGTGAGCGGATCTCGGCCGCCCTGCTGGCGATGGCGATCGCGAACCTGGGCTACGAGGCCCGGTCGTTCACCGGTTCGCAGGCCGGCGTGATCACCACCTCGGCGCACGGCAACGCCCGGATCATCGACATCACGCCGAGCCGGATCGAGGACGCGCTGGCCGAGGGGCACGTCGCGATCGTGGCCGGCTTCCAGGGCGTCGCCCAGGACACCAAGGACGTCACCACGATGGGCCGCGGCGCCTCCGACACCACCGCGGTGGCGCTGGCCGCCGCGCTCGAGGCGGACTACTGCGAGATCTACACCGACGTGGACGGCATCTTCACCGCGGACCCGCGGATCGTGCCGGCCGCCCAGCAGATCCCGAAGATCTCCTACGAGGAGATGCTCGAGATGGCAGCCTGTGGCGCCAAGGTCCTGCACCTGCGTTGCGTGGAGTACGCGCGGCGCTACAACGTCCCCGTCCACGTGCGCTCCTCCTTCTCCCAGAAGGAAGGCACCTGGGTCGTCGATGCGAAGGAACTGAATCAGATGGAACAGGCGATCATCTCCGGCGTGGTCCAGGACCGTAACGAGGCCAAGATCACCGTGGTCGGCGTACCCGACAAGCCCGGTGAGGCGGCCCGGATCTTCGAGACGGTGGCCGGTGCCGAGACCAACATCGACATGATCGTGCAGAACGTGTCGGCGGTGGCGACCAACCGCACCGACATCTCCTTCACGCTGCCCCGCGTCGACGGTGCCCGGGCGATGTCGGCCCTGGCCCGGATGAAGGACGCGGTGGGCTACGAGCAGTTGCTGTACGACGACCAGATCGGCAAGGTCTCGGTGGTCGGTGTCGGAATGCGCTCGCACCCGGGCGTGTCCGCGAAATTCTTCTCCGCGCTCGCCGACGCCGGCGTGAACATCGAGATGATCTCCACCTCGGAGATCCGGATCTCGGTGGTCGTGGACGAGAACCTGGTGGACGTCGCCGTGACCGCGGCGCACACCGCATTCGACCTTGACGACGAGCACACCCAGGCCGTCGTCTACGGAGGAACAGGACGGTGACCCCGGTGAACGCTGCGGACGGCACGATCGACGAGCGGGCGGGCCTGCCCACGCTGGCGGTGGTCGGGGCGACCGGCGCCGTCGGCACGGTGATGCTCACCCTGCTCTCCACCCGGGAGAACGTCTGGGGTGAGATCCGGCTGATCGCGTCCGAGCGTTCCGCGGGCAAGCGGCTCAAGGTCCGGGGCGAGGAGGTCGAGGTGGTCGCGATCTCCGAGGCCGCCTTCGACGGCGTCGACGTGGCGATGTTCGACGTCCCGGACGAGATCTCCGCGCGGTGGGCGCCGATCGCGGCCGCCAAGGGCGCGGTCGTGGTGGACAACTCCGGCGCGTTCCGGATGGACCCCGACGTCCCGCTGGTGGTGCCGGAGGTGAACGCCGAGGCGGCCCGCAACCGGCCGAAGGGCATCATCTCCAACCCGAACTGCACGACCCTGTCGATGATCGTCGCGATGGGCGCGCTGCACCACCGCTACGAGCTGGAGCAGCTGGTCGTCGCGTCGTACCAGGCGGCCTCGGGTGCCGGTCAGGAAGGCATCGACGCGCTGTACGACCAGCTGATGAAGGTGGCCGGCAACCGCGAGCTCGGTACGACGCCCGGCGACGTACGCCGCGTGATCGGCAACGCGCTCGGCCCGTTCCCTGCGCCGCTGGTGATGAACGTCGTGCCGTGGGCCGGTTCGCTCAAGGAGGACGGCTGGTCGTCCGAGGAGCTGAAGGTCCGCAACGAGTCGCGCAAGATCCTCAACCTGCCCGATCTGAAGGTGTCCGCGACGTGTGTCCGGGTGCCGGTGATCACCACGCATTCGCTGTCGGTGCACGCGCGGTTCGCCCGCGAGGTGGACGTCGACGAGGCGCGCGAGGTCCTTCGGGACGCGCCGGGCGTGATCTTGTTCGACAACCCGGCCGAGGGCGAGTTCCCGACCCCGGCCGACGTGGTCGGCACCGACCCGACGTGGGTCGGCCGGCTCCGCAAGTCGCTGGACGACCCGCAGGCGCTGGAGCTGTTCGTCTGCGGCGACAACCTGCGCAAGGGCGCCGCGCTGAACACGGCGCAGATCGCCGAGGTCGTCGCCAAGGAGTTCGCCGCTTGAGCGAGCCGGTCGTGATCCGGCCGGTCGAACCGGCCGATCTGACCGCTTGGCGACCCTTGTGGGACGGCTACAACGCCTTCTACGGCAGGGCCGGCGCCACGGCCCTGCCGGAGCAGAACACGGCCGCGACCTGGTCGCGGTTCTTCGATCCGGCCGAGCCGGTTTTTGGTCTGGTCGCGGACAGCGAGCGCGGCCTACTCGGCCTGGCGCACTACCTGTTCCATCGCAACACCATCCAGCTCGCGCCGACCTGCTACCTGCAGGACCTGTTCACCACCGAGGACGCTCGGGGACGCGGGGTCGGGCGGGCGCTGATCGACGCCGTCCGGGAGCGTGCGGCCGAGGCCGGCGCGCAGGGCCTGTACTGGCACACTCATCAGACCAATCGCGCCGCTCGCCTGCTGTACGACAAGGTCGCGGTGGACACCGGCTTCGTCGTCTACCGGATGTCCACCTAGAACCTCACGTCGTATCTACAGCCAGTTCTCGCGGGCCGCGTGCAAGGCGAGCTGGAAGCGCGTGCTCGCGCCGGTGCGGTTCATCAGGCGCTCCAAGTACCGGAAGAACGTACGCCGGCTGATGCCCAATGTCCGAGCGATCGTGTCGTCCGCAGCCCCCGTTGCCAGCAGCGCAAGCAATCGCCGTTCGATCGGTTCGAGGCGATCGTCCTCCGCGCCGACGGACGCGTGCAGCGGCAGGGCGTTGCGCCAGCAGAGCTCGAACATGCCGATCAGTGCGGTCAGCAGACTGCTCGGCCGGATGATCAGCAGGGACCGGTTCACGTCGGTGTCGCGCACCGACATCGACACGAACGCGATCGAGCCGTCGATGATCGTCAGCTTCGCCGGGACGTCGGGCAGCACCCGCGCCTGCTCGCCGGCTTCCACACAGGGCAGGATGTTCTCGGTCAGGTAGCCGGGCACCTCGACCGACTCCGGTGAGTAGACCACCCGGTAGGCGACGCCGCGGTTGAGCTGCTCGATCTCCATCTGGTTCGGCCCCGCGCCCAGGTAGTACGGCGGGGAGTCGATCGCCAGGATCTCGCGTTGCGCGCTGCCCTTGATCTGGTTGATCCGCTCGACGATCGCCGTCCCGGTGACCACCTCGATCAGGTGCGTGGTCGACTCGTTGTGCACGGTCCGGCGGAACTCGTCGTAGGCGTTGAGCACCTCGATCCGGGCCTGCTTCAGCTCGGACTCCCGGCGCAGCGTGAGCGCCTCCAGCCCGGCGTCGGGAGGGACCGGCAGGAACCGCGAGTGGTCCGACCCGGACCGGCGCGCCAGCCCGGCCTGGACCAGGCCGCCGAGCGTGTCCTCGATGCCGGCCTCGCGACCGGCGACCACCGCGTCCAGCTCGCTGACCGACGACGGTCCGGCCCGGAGCAGGTGCTGGTAGACCAGGATCTCGTCGTGGTTGAGCCCCAGCACCCGCAAGTGCTCGGCACGCTCCGTATCGGTCGAGCCCATCGCCGTCCCCTCCCTCCCGTGCGCGGTCACCGTGGGCAACCGCCACTCCAGGGTAGAACCATCCGTGCCGGCTGGATCGTACTGTCCGTGCTGCGGTCACTGCGGTGAGCGATGATTGTTGTCCTGTCAGCATTCTTGTGCCGTGTCACCATCTGGCCACCGTTTCCGCGCAGTTGTGAGCGAGAATTGAGGTCCAGCAGCCCGGCGACGGACCACCTGAGCGCCGCCGGGCTGCTGTTCCAATTCTGGCCCGAGTTCGTGGCCGCGGCAGCACCGCCCGTTTCGGTTGGGTCTCGATCCCGGCGCATCGGTGCCCTCGCACTCCCGTGCCATCACCGGCTGTGCCGGAGGGTGTACAAACTGTGCAACCGAGGCAGTTTTCGAGGAGGCACCGCCCATGCTTCTGACCCGCCGATCTTTGACGACACTGTTGAAATCCGCCGCTCTGTGCGCGATGACCGCCGCCCTGGTCATCGTGCCCGCCCACTCGGCGAGCGCCGGCTCCACCTCCGCCCAAGGTGAGCCCGAGCCCCGAGTCGTCGGTGGAACCCGCGCGTTGCAAGGGGAGTTTCCGTGGATGGTGAGGCTGTCCATGGGATGTGGTGGTTCGATGTACACCAATCAGCTCGTGCTGACCGCCGCGCACTGCGTGGGTTCCACCGGCAACAACACCTCGATCACCGCCACTGTCGGCGTGGTCGACCTGCAGGACACGTCGGCGACGAAGGTGCGTTCGACGTACGTGCACCGCTCGCCCACCTACGGCACCAGCACCGGGGGCGACTGGGCGCTGATCAAGCTGGCCAGCCCGATCACCGGCGTACCGACGTTGCCGATCACCACCAGTACGGCGTACGACACCGGTACGTTCACGGTGGCCGGCTGGGGTGCGGCCAGCGAGGGTGGCGCGCAGCAGCGGTACTTGCTCAAGGCCCAGGTCCCGTACGTCGACGACGTGACGTGCCGCGACGCCGGTCCGTACTACAGCGACCTGATCTTCGCGGCCGAGTTGTGCGCCGGGCAGATGGGGACCGGTGGCGTCGACACCTGCCAGGGTGACTCCGGTGGACCGATGTTCCGGCGGGACAACGCGAACGCGTGGATCCAGGTCGGCATAGTCAGCCACGGCGACGGTTGTGCCCGGCCGAGCGCGCCCGGCGTCTACACCCAGGTGAGCACGTTCGCGTCGGCGATCGCTGCCGCGGCCGCAAACCTCGGGGGTGGGACAGGCCCGACCTGTGGGCCGTTCACCAACAACACCGACGTCGCCATCCCCGACCGGGGTGCGGCCGTCACCAGCTCGGTCACGGCGACCGGCTGCACCGGCAGCACGTCGTCCGCGCGGGTCGCGGTCAACATCGTGCACACCTACCGGGGTGATCTGGTCATCGACCTGCTCGCTCCCGACGGTTCGTCGTACCGGCTGAAGAACTCCGGCAGCGACTCCGGCGACAACATCAACACGACGTACTCCGCGACCGTCAGCAACGAGGTCCGCAACGGCACCTGGCGCCTCCGGGTCCAGGACGTCGCCTCGGCCGACGTCGGCTACATCAACTCCTGGTCGATCACGCTGTAGTCCGCAACGATCACCCGAGGCCCCCGGCACCGCCCACCGGGGGCCTCGGCCTGTTCCGGTTGTGCCCCGCGGCTAGGTGAGGATAGGAAGATGCGCTGTCTGCTGACCGGTCTCGCCGCCCTCGGCGCGGTCGCGATGCTGCTGGGCGGTGTCGCGCTGATGGTCGTCGGCGGGTTCAACGTCTATGAGGATCGCCAGGCCTACCAGGTCGCGTTCAAGCAGCCCGGCGAGGGATGCGGGATGCAGGAGGTCGAGCTCGACGTGGGCAGCGGAGCGCCGCTGTACTGCGGGCCTGCCGGTCTCCGTCTCCCCGATCAACCTCCTCCGTCCTTCCCGGGCTTCACAGCCGAGCAGAACAAGGAAGTGCTCGGGCTGGCGCTCGAGCTGGGCAAGGACGGTTTGCCGAAGGCCGAACAGGACCGCGTCCAAGAAGTGGTCGACCGGTACGCCGCACGGACGCCGCCCTCGGCGCTCGATCGGGACGGGTGGTGGGGAGCACCGCGGTTCTGGGTCGGCTTGGTGCTCGCGGCTACCGGTGCGGTCGGCTGGGTCGTGCTGCGGCGCACAGCCGGATGAGCAGAACCCCCGGATCCGTGCTGGATCCGGGGGTTCTGGTCGTTCAGGTCAGCGGCTGGCCTCGACGAACTGGCGCATCAGTTCGACGGGGTCGTTGGAGGGTTCGGGCTGGGCCAGGGAGTCCGCCGGGATCCGGGACCGCGGGGTGTCCGTGGTCGCGAGGTCGGGGGCGCTGGTCAGCGGGAGGGTGAGGGACGACCGGGTCGGGTCGAGCGTGACGGTCGCGCCGGTGAACGGGATCGACGGGTTGTCGGGTTCGACGGTCAGCACCAGGCCGAGGCGGTGGCCGGCGGCGAAGACGACGTCGTCGGCGTTCAGCTCGAAGGTCAGGTCGTACCACTTGCCGGACTGCAGGGACTCCTTGCGGTTCAGCGACTTGTAGTGGCCGATGTCGGCCAGCGTGCGGACCGCGATCGACGCGTCCGAGACGGCCGTGTTGATCTGTGTCTTCGCGTAGCACCCGGTGTCGAGCGTGTTGCCGTCCCCCCAGCAGACGCTGGTGTTCGGCACGTTGGTGACGTCGCGGTAGCGGGTCGCCGTACCGTAGTCGACCAGCCGGGCCTTGATCCCGGCCGCGGCCTTGTCGACCTTCACGCGGACCGCGACCTTGCCGGTGCCGGACATCCGGACCGACTGCTCCAGGTCGTTGCTGAGGAACACCGCCCGGTCGGTGCGCTGCGCGGTCGGATCCAGTACGACGGTGTCGGCCGAGGGCTGGCTGGTCCCGGTGAAGCTGACCGGGTCCGACGACGCGGCCGCGATCGACAGCCCGCCGGTCTTGGAGTCCAGCGGCTTGCTCAGGTTGAGCTTGGTGTTCCGTACGCCGGTCGCCGGCCAGCGCGGCTCGTCGACGAACGAACCGTCCTCGCGCTGCATGGTCGCCTGCGGGGTCTTCATCACGTCGTTCTGCAAGCCCTGCAGCCAGTAGTCGAACCACGGGTGCAGCTTGTTCACCCACTCGTCGCGGAAGCTGAACCCGTCCAGGTGCACGCCCTGGTGCAGGAAGATCTTGCGCGGCACGCCACGCTGGGCCAGTTCGTCCCACCACTCGCCGAAGTGCCGGGTCTTCACGTTCTCGTCGCCGAGCCCGTGCACGACGTACACGCTGGCCTTCACGTTGCTCGCGTCGAGCCGGTAGTTCCGCGGGTCCCACCACTTGCTGTACGAGCCGGTGCGGGTGTCGGAGTCCTGCTCGATGATGTTGGTGAGCTGCTCGCAGCGCGGCGACGCGTCGTTGCTCACGTAGTCGTGCAGGAAGCCCATGTACTCGTCGTAGAAGGGGACGCCGAAGCCACGGGTGTAGTCGTACCAGGACGAGATCGCCGCGATCGGCACGATGGTCTCCAGACCCCGCACGCCGGTGCTGGCGACCGAATTGGCGATCGTGCCGTTCCAGGAGACGCCGATCATGCCGGCCTTGCCGGTCGACCAGTCGGCCTTCGCCTTCGCGCCGGCCGGGGTGTAACCGGGGACGCGGTTGTTCAGCCAGTCGATCACGGCCTTGGTGCCGAGCACCTCGAGATCCGCTCCGACGTCGCTGCAGCCGGTCGAGCGGAACGTGCCCGGCATGTCGACGAAGGCCACGGCGTACCCGCGGGGCACGAAGTAGTTGTCCAGCCAGCTCCCGTACACCTGCCGGGTGCCGTCGGCGTCGAAGTAGGTCTTCGGGTCACCCGCGTAGTACGGCGACGCCTGGATGATCACCGGGATGTCGATCCCGGCCTGGGCGGCTTCGCCGGGCCGGACGATGTCGACGGTGACCCGGTCCTTGACGCCGTTCGCGTCCCCGTCGACGCCGGGCACCTCGACCTCGACGCGCTCGTGGACCGCGTTGTCGTAGTCGTACGCGGCGACGGTCTGGGTCCCCTGCACGAACGGTTTGCTCGGTGGGCCTGCGGTCGCGGTCAGCGACGCGATCGGCGCCAGTGCCGCGGTGGCGAGTAGGGCGACTCCGGTCCGAAAGGCCGTACTCGATCTGGATCTGCGCATGCGTGTCTGCTCCCCAATGGGCGGTGGGTGGAGCACCTCGGCCCTCCCTCGACAGGGCCGTTGTGGTGAACGCACCTTAAGCAGAACCTGACACCGCTGTCAGCACGCATCTCACCCGACTGGTCACGATGCGTGCAGGTCAGGGGAAAAACTTCGACTCGGACACCCACCACCCACCAAGCGCCATGACGAGCCCGGTCAGCGCCTCGGCTGAGCGGGCGGGAGCGGGTGCGCGGACGGTTGGTGGGTGGTGGAGATTCAGCGGACCAGGCGCAGGCGGATCTCGGCGACGCCGATCTCGAGGCGCTGGCCCCAGGTGACGGAGAGGGAGTCGGCCTCGATGCCGTCGCCGAAGACGACCAGGTCGGCCTCGGCGGTCACGGTGAGGTGGTCGGTCGCCGTGAGCAGGCCCTCGGTGCAGCTCGTGCCGGTCGCGGGGGACGGCCACGCCTCGCGGACGAACCAGCACAGCGCGGGGTCCGTGGGGCCGGGCAGCGCGAGGCGGCTCCGGCGTTCCTGCCAGGCCGAGCGGCACCACCCCGTGGAACCTGTCCCGGTGCCGACCAGCAGGCCGGACGACGACTGCCGTTCCTCCAGCCCTTCCGGCGAGGCGAGCCGGTAGCGGGCGGACTGGTGCGTCCGGTGCCCGACGTACACCTCGTTGAGTGCGAGCAGCCGCTGACCGTCATCGGTGCTGGCGGCAACCATCGTGCGCTGCTCGACGTGTTGCGCGTGCAGCAGGTCGGCGATCGCGGCCGGCGGGTGCGGCACCAGGACGCCGGGATTGCGGTCCGGCTCGGGGTTGATCCCGATCACCGGCTGGCCGTCCAGGTACTTGGCGACGTTCGCGACCAGCCCGTCCTGGCCGACCGCGATCACCACGTCCTCCGGCCCGAACACGAACCGGTCGAGGTCGGCCCGCTCGGCGATCGCGCGCCGCCAGTCGAGCGGGATCGCCGCCGAGACCGCTGCCAGGGCCTGCTGCTGGGCGTGATGCCGTTCGTCCAGCTCGGCCAGGTCCCGCCCGCGGGTCTGCAGGAAGAAGCCGGCCTGCTGACGCGTCCCGTGCCGGGCGACCAGCTCGGACAGCTCGGTCGCCCGGTGTACGAGCACCGCCCGGGGAGGCAGGCTCATTCCTGTCCACCCGTCAGTTTGCTCAGCAGCGGGGTGAGCAAGTCGGGCGTGAGGTTCAGCGTGCCGATCTCCGGCAGGGCGCCCTGCTTGATCGCCAGGGCGAGGATCGTGGCCTGGTCCATCTCGGCGTACGCGTCGAGCAGCGCCTTCTCCGCCGCTGCCTCGGCGGCGCCGATGACCCGCTTGGCGTCGGCCTCGGCCTGGCTCAGCGCCCGCTTGCGGTTGGCGGCCGCCTCGGTCTCGATCCGGCCGGCCGCGGCTGCCTCGGTCGCGCGCTGCCGCTCGTTCTGGCCCTTCTGCGTGACGAGCTGCTCCTCACGCCGCGCGAGCTCGATCTGGTTCTGCAGCTCGTTCTCCGCGATCGACCGCTCCCGCTCCACCGCCATCGCGCGCCGCTCGTACGTCGCCTTGTCGGCCGCCTGCTGCACCATCTCCCGCGTCGGCGTCTGCAACGCCCGCTCGACGTCGCTCTCCGCCCGTACGGCGACCACGCGGACGTCCTCGACGCCGATGCCCAGGCCGGTCAGCCGCTGGTCTTCGCGCAACCCGGCGCCGACGGCCTGCCGCAGCGACGCCATCCCCTCGGACAGCGCCTGCGTCAGCGTCATCCGCGCCAGCAGGTCGAGCGCTGTCTGCTGGGCGAGCTCCGTCAGCAGACCGCCGAGCTGCTCGAGCGGAGTGGCTCGCCACCTTCCGGTGTCCGGGTCGATGCCGAAGTCGAGCCGCGTCGCGGCCAGCGCCGGGTCGGTCACCCGGTAGGTCACGGTCGCTTGCACCGCGACGTCCTGGAAGTCGACGGTCCGGCCGTGGAAGAGCAGCGGCTGCTCGCGGTCGTCGATCGGGACCTCGCTCAGCGAGGAGTTCAGCGCCCGGAACCAGAACGCCTGGCCGGCGCCGTCGTGCGCGAGCTTGCCGTTGCGCAGGTGCCGGACGTGGGTGGTCGGGTTGGCCCGCAGGTGGCTGATGAACCGGAAGCGGGTGATGTCTGCCATCGGTGTCTCCTCACGGCCGGATGTTCCGGCCCGTTCGTCTTTGTCGTCACTTTGACGATAAGGGGTGCGATGGCTTTTCGTCAAGGTGACGATTAAGGTGTGGACATGGACTTCGACCCGATGGGTGTGGCGACCGACCTGGTGATCCTGACCGTGCGGGACGGTTCGTTCGAGGTGCTGCTGATCCGCCGCGGCATCGCCCCGCATCGCGGTCGCTGGGCGCTGCCCGGCGGTTTCGTCCGCGCCGGCGAGGGCTTGGAGGAGGCCGCTCGGCGAGAGCTCGCGGAGGAAACCGGCGTCGGCGCCGCTCCGAGCGACCAGGCGGGCGGCGCCGAGGGGAGCGACCCGGCGGGCGGCCGCCGGAGCGCGGCGCGGATCCACCTCGAGCAGGTCGCGACGTACGGCGAACCGGGACGCGATCCCCGCGGCCGGGTGATCAGCGTGGCCTACCTCGCGCTGGTCCCGGACCTACCTGCTCCCGTGGCCGGCTCGGACGCCGCGTCGGCCTCGTGGATCCCGGTCGCCGAGGTGCTCGCCGATCCGGGCCGGCTGGCGTTCGACCACCACCGGATCCTCACCGACGCGGTCGAACGCGCCCGCGCGAAGCTCGAGTACTCGCCCCTCGCGACCGCCTTCTGCGCCGACGAGTTCACGATCTCCGAGCTGCGCGGCGTCTACGAAGCCGTCTGGGGCGTCCCGCTCGACCCCCGCAACTTCCACCGCAAGGCCACCCGGACCGAAGGCTTCGTCGTCCCCGTCGGCGCCACCACCACCCGCGACGGCGGCCGCCCGGCCCAGCTGTTCCGCCGCGGCACGGCCACCACGCTGCACCCACCCCTGACGCGTGGCTAGCGGGTGAGCAGCATCAGCTGTTCGGCGGTGATGAGGTCGGTGTGTGTGCCGGGGGAGCCGCAGGCCCAGGCGCCCGCGACGGTGCCCGCCATCGCGGCTTCGTAGTACGAACGGCCGTCCAGCCAAGTGGTGAGAAAGGCCGCCACGTAGGCGTCACCGGCGCCGTTGGAGTCGACCACGGGGCGGCCCGGGATGTCGACCGCGGGCAGGTGAATCGGCTCCTCGCCGCGGACATAGAGATCGCTGCCGTCGGCGCCGGCCATCGCGACCACGACCCACGCCCGGCCGCAGGCGAAGATCCAGTCGATCGCGTGGTCGCGCAGCGCGCTGGTCGACACGAAGACGATGTCGGCGTACTGGGCGAAGTCCCAGTGGTACTCGTCGTCGCCGTCCCAGTCCTGCAGGTCCGTCGACAGCGTGCGGCCGGCCGTCAGGACGTCGGGAAGCGCCCGGCGCGCGAAGTCCATGATCGAGACGTGCACGTGCCGCGCGCGCTCGATCCACCCGCGCCACAGATCGGGGTCGACGCGCAGGCCCGCGGGGTGGCGTCCGTCGTACAGCGAGACCCGGCTCCCGTCCGGCGACACCAGGTTGACGCTGCGCCGGGTACCGCTGGGGTGCACGGCGATTGCCAGCGGCAGGCCGAGCTCCTGGTACGCCGTACGGATCCGCCTGCCCTCCGCGTCATCGCCGATCACGTCGGCGAGGCCGGATTCCAAGCCGAGCCGGTGACAGCCGAGGACGACGCCGTGGCCGGTGTGCCCGATGTACGACTCGACCGGCGCGACGTGGATGGTCTCCCGGTCCGGCAACGGCAGGCCGGGAACGCGCACGACGGTGTCGATGCCCACGCCGCCGATCACGAACACGTCCATGGACCCATCCTCACCGACCCGGGCAAGCCCGAGGAGGGGTTGACCTCGAGAGCTCTTGAAGTGATCTGCTGCCCGGCATGAAACACGTACTGATCACCGGCGCCGGCCGGGACACCGGACGGCTGCTCGCCGTCACCTTCGCCGCCTCCGGGGCACACGTGATCGCCACAGCCCGTACGGCGTCCGCGGCGCAAGAGACCGTCGCCACGATCCTCGCGGCCGGTGGATCGGCCGAGGCTGCCGTTGTCGACCTCGCCTCGCCCGAGTCGATCGCCGGTCTGGAGCTCGAGCGGCTCGACGTCCTGGTGAACAGCGGGGCCCGGTACCTCGAGGGCGACGCCTCGCCGGCTGACATCGCGAACACGATCACCGCTGCCGCGACCGGGACCGTGCTGCTCACCGAGCGGGTGCTTCCGTTGCTCAGGAAGTCGAGCGGCGCGGACGTGGTGAACCTGATCTCCGCCGCGGGAGAGCCCGGGCAGCACCGGTCGGCCGCGCACCCGGCGTTCTACGCGGCCAAGCACGCCCAGGCCGGGTACGCCGAGATCCTGTCCGCGCGACTGCGGCCGGAGGGGATCCGGGTGATCTCGCTGTTCCCGCCGGACTTCGTCCAGACCGGTCCGCGGGAGACCGGTGCCGCACTGACGGCGCAGTCGGTGGTCGACTGTGTGCTGTTCGCGGTCGGCCAGCCTCGCGACTGCTTCATCCGCTCCTTCCACTTCGAGCAGATCTGACTTTCGGCAGGGGGAGCGGATGGCGATCGGGGGAGGTGGGTCGCCGGGCCGGCGCGGCAAGGTCGGTGCATGCTCACTCGACGCCTTCTGCTCGGCGGCACCGCCGCCGCCCTTGTCACCACGGCCTCTGCTCCGGCTATCGCCACGGCATCGCCGGGCCGAGCCGACCGGCGAGGCACTTTTGCTGCGGCGGGGACCCACGCGCCGGTACGCCGGCCCCCGGTGGAGCTTCGGTTCCCCCGGCCCACCGGGCCCTTCCCGGTCGGCACGACCGAGCTTCACCTGGTCGATCCGCGCCGTGACGACCTGTTCGTCCCGGGCCGTCCTCGGGAGCTGATGATCAGCGTCTGCTACCCGGCCTCTCGCGCCGCAGCCGAGCGCGCGCCGTACCTTCCGCCGCTCACCGCCCAGGTCTATGCCGAGGGCGCCTCGATCGCCCTGCAGCAGCCGGTGGACGCCGTCGACTGGGCCGGCGCTCGTAGCCACGCCGGACTCGGCGCCCCGGTCAGCCGGTCATGGGGCCGTCGGCCGGTCATCGTCTTTTCGCCGGGCTTCGGGGTGCCGCGCGGGCTGGCGTCGATCATGGTCACCGAGCTCGCCAGCCGCGGGTACGTCGTGGTGACGGTCGACCACACCTACGAAGCCGCGGCCGTCGAGTTCCCGGGCGGGCGAGTCGCCGTACAGACGCTGCCGCCGGAACCGTACGCCCACCTGGCGCGCGCGACGCGGACCGCTGACGTGCGCTTCGTCCTGGACGCGCTCGCCGAGCTGGCCCGCGGGCGCAACCCGGACGCGGGCAACCGGCGCCTGCCGGTCGGTCTCGGCGCGATCCTCGACCTGCAACGCATCGGCGCGTACGGCCACTCCGCCGGCGGGATCACCGCGGCCGACGTGATGCTGGCCGACCGCCGGGTCGCCGCCGGGATCGACCTCGACGGCACCCTCGGCTACGGGTACGACGATCCGGCGGACTGCCCAGTCGTTGCCCAGGGCCTCGATCGCCCGTTTCTGCTCGTCGGTGCCGGCGGCACCGGTCCGAACGGTGGGCCGCAGACGCACCGCACCGACCGGTCCTGGGGCCTGTTCTGGGATCACTCCACCGGCTGGAAGCGCGATCTCAACGTGCCGGCCGGGCAGCACTACACGTTCGTCGACCACCAGGCGCTGATCCCGTGGTTCCAGCGGTTCTTCACCGTGCCGCCGGAGCTGGTCGCGAACACCATCGGGACCGTCGATCCGCGCCGGATCCTGGCCACGCTGAACACCTACCTGCCGGCGTTCTTCGACCAGCACCTGCGCGGCCGTCCGGGCACCTGGCGGGACTCGCCGAGGCACCCGGACGTCCGGTTCATTGCTTGATCGGTGCTCCGGTCTTGCTCTGCAGCTCGTCGAAGGTGACGCCTTCGGCGAGCTCGACGAGCTGCAGCCCGTCGTCGGTGACGTCGAGCACCGCGAGGTCGGTGATGATCCGGTCGACCACACCGCGGCCGGTGTACGGCAGGTCGCACTCTTCGAGGATCTTGTGCGAACCGTCCTTGGCGACGTGCTCCATCAGCACGATCACCTTCTTCGCGCCGTGCACCAGGTCCATCGCGCCGCCCATCCCCTTGACCATCTTGCCGGGGATCATCCAGTTCGCCAGGTCGCCGGTCGCCGAGACCTGCATGGCGCCCAGGATCGCGGCGTCGATCGCGCCGCCGCGGATCATCCCGAACGACAGCGACGAGTCGAAGAACGATGCCCCCGGCAACGTCGTGACGGTCTCCTTGCCGGCGTTGATCAGGTCCGGGTCCTCGTCGCCCTCGACCGGGTACGGGCCGACGCCGAGAATGCCGTTCTCGCTCTGCAGTACGACGGTGACGCCGTCGGGGATGTAGTTCGGGACCAGGGTCGGCAGGCCGATGCCGAGGTTGACGTACGAGCCGTCCTCGAGTTCGGCGGCGGCCCGGGCGGCCATCTGCTCACGGGTGAGTGGCATCTCAGGCCTCCAGCTTCTCGCGCTGAGCCTCGTAGGCCTCGCGGGGTTGCCCTGACCGGGGCGGTGGGGTGGGAGAAGTTTTCAACACAGTACGCTTCTCGATCCGCTTCTCGATGTCCTTGCCAACGGCAACCACGCGCTGGACGTAGACGCCGGGCAGGTGGATCTCGTCCGGGTCCAGCTCACCAGGCTGGACCAGCTCCTCGACCTGCGCGACCGTGATCCGGCCGGCCATCGCGGCCAGCGGGTTGAAGTTGCGCGCCGACCGGTCGAAGACCAGGTTGCCGTGGGTGTCGCCCTTGAGCGCGTGCACCAGGCCGAAGTCGGTGGTGATCGACTCTTCCAGCACGTACGTCGTACCGTGGATCTCCCGGGTCTCCTTCGGCTCCGAGGCCTTCGCGACCGAGCCGTCGGTGTTGTACTTCTGCGGCAGCCCGCCCTCGGCGACCTGGGTGCCGACGCCGGCCGGCGTGAAGAACGCGGCGATCCCGCAGCCACCGGCCCGCAGCTTCTCGGCCAGCGTGCCCTGCGGCGTCAGCTCGACCTCCAGTTCACCGGACAGGAACTGCCGGGCGAACTCCTTGTTCTCCCCGACGTACGACGAGGTCATCTTCGCGATCCGCTTGTCGGCGAGCAGGATGCCCAGGCCCCAGTCGTCGACACCGCAGTTGTTCGACACGACGCGCAGCCCGCTCACCCCCTTGGCGTGGATCGCCTCGATCAGCTGCATCGGGTTGCCACACAACCCGAAGCCACCGACCGCGAGGCTCGCACCGTCGCCGATGTCGTCGACCGCGGCCTGCGGCGACTCGTACGTCTTGTCCATCCGGCTGCTCCGTTGCAGATCGAGGGCCCTCGTTGAGCTCGACTCTAACCAGCCACCACGCTCCCGGCGAGGTCTACCCGCTGTGGGCGAAACCACAGCCCGTACGCCGCTGTGCCACGCCGCCACACACGACGTTGTGGGCCCACCACATGACCCCGCTGTGGGGCGCCACCGCCGAAGCTGCCCGGCTCCGCCGTGACCCGGAGATTCTCCGGCTAGGCCGTCGCCTCTGCGGAGCAGAGGAGGCGCAGTTCGTGGGCGGCTTCCTCGTGGGCGTCGGCCAGTTCCTCGGCGGGCTCCGCCAGGACGGCGGCGAGGTGCTCGCGGGCGCACACCAGGTTGCCGGCGTGCCGGGCGGTTCGGGCGAGCCCGATGTGTGCCGCGGCCACGGCTTCGATGTTCTCGGTGGAATCCGCCAGTTCGAGGGCCCGTCGGTAGTCGGCCCGTGCCGGGTCCAGCTCCCCGGCGCGCAGGTGGAGCTCACCGCGCTCGCACAGCAGGAGCCCGGCTTCCTCCTCCAACCCCAGCTCCTCCGCCAGCTCCACCGCTTCACTGGTCACCGGCAGGAGGTCGTCGGTGATCTGCCGCAGCCCGGTAAGCGCCAGGAACATCGCCCACCGGTCCTCCAGCATCCGGAACCGGGCCAGTGCGATCCGCAGCGACTGCTCCGCCTCCACCGGTCCAATGTCGACCAGACCGGGGTAGCCCTTGCACAGCTCCACCGCGGCCCGAGTCCACGCGTCTCCGTCCCGCTCGTGCCGAGCGAGCACCTCGGCGACCGTCGTACGGGACTCGAACGGCCCGAACACCAGCGCCCAGAGCAGCACCGTCACCGGGTACTTGAACGGCCCCACCGCGTCCTGCACGACCTGCTGCGCCAGCTCCAGCTGCTCCTGCTCGGCCGACGAGGCTCCGTGCAGCACCGTGAGCAGGTACTCCTCGTCCATCCCGGCCGGCACTGTCCGGCCCAGCATGCCGAGCACCCGCTCGGCTGCGGCTGCCGCCTCGTCCTGCAGACCCCGGGACCACCAGTAGCTCGACAGCCCGGCCACCAGCCGCAGCGCCATCCGCGGATCGCTCTCGCAGGCCCGCTCGATGGCTGCGACCACCTGGTCGCCCTCAGCGGCGGACCGGGTCCCGGCCCGGGAGGAGCTGGTTGCTGAGCGCAACGGGTCGGCGCCTTCGACCAGGTCGATCAGGTACGACAGATCCTCGTCGTACCCGCTCCCCTGGAACTCCACATCACTCATTGTCACCCCGCCGGGTTCACTGGCTCGGGCGGGGTGGGTACCCGGTCAGAACTCGAGTACACCCCAGTGCTCGGGCCGGTGCATGTCGACGGCGTACTGCGGGGCCCAGACCCAGAAGTCCTGCTGCTCGCCCTTGCGGTAAGCCCCCTCCACCACGTCGTGCGACCACTCGACCCGCATCAGGTTCATCCGCCACTCGTCGCCCGGTGCCGGCGGCATCGAGCCCTTGGCGTGCCGGCCCAGCTCCGCCCACGGGAAAGCCGCCTCGACGCTCCAGCCGGCGTCGTCGTCGCTGGGGTCGTTCAGCGTGCCGTCGACGTGGATCGCGGTCCGCAGGCCGGGCAGGTTGGTCGGGTCCACCGCGACGCCGCCGTCGGCGTACGGCTTGGGCAGGGTGAGCTCCCAGATCGTGCCGAGCGGGTTGATCTCGAATTCGTAGTAGTTCTGCCGATCGCCGTCGGGGTCGAGGAACAGCTCGAAGTTGTTCTCCTCGTACAGGAATGTGTTCCGCTCGGTCATCGTCGACCAGACGTGCGGCTCCTCCAGCTCCGCGCCGAGGTACAGGTACTCGTCGTCGTACAGGAGCTTCGCCCGGGTCCTGTACGGCGGCGCCGGCTGGTCGCCGCGGATGTCGACGAAGTCGCTGGTCCAGGCCGCCTCCGCCCAGGCCGGGTGGGTCAGCGTGCCGTCGATCGGCGGCGGGGTCGTGGTGCGGTGGGCCTTGTAGCGGGGCAGATCAGGCATCGGCGCGCTCCAGCAGTCCGGCGAGCAGGTGGGCGAGCAGGAAGGTAACGGCTGTCAGGACCGGGACGACCACCAGGGTCCAGGTGGTGAACAGGTGCTCGGTGAGAAAGGCGAGCACGACCAGCAGCATGAACCCGACGCCGAGGAACGCGACCAGCCGCGGATGCGGCAAGCCGAGCCGGCTCAGCGCCAGCGCGCCGAGCACGACCGTGACGACCACGGTGAGCACGAGCAGCGGGAAACCCCAGGCGCCGCAGTTCGATGTGTCGCGGAACCGCTCGCAGCCGCGCTCGCTCAGCCAGACCATCCCGATCGTCACGAACCCGGCCAGCAGACCGACGACGGCCAGCACGAGCAGCGGCGGCAGTGGAGGGGTGGTGAGCCGCCGGTCGTCGGCGGTGGTCACCTCGTCCTCGTCGTCCATGCGCGCAGGCTACTGCGTCAGGCGGCACCCAGGTGGCGGGCCACGGCGTCGCGGACCTGCGCGTCGGTGGGTGCCGGCCGGCCCTGCTCGGCGGCGAGCTCGGCCAGCGAGACCATCGTGACGTCGTGCAGGCCGCAGGTCGTGAACGTGTGAAACACGTCCATCGCCGGATCGACGTTGATCGAGAACCCGTGGCTGGTCACGCCGCGCCGGATCCGCATCCCGATCGAGCACAGCTTGCGGTGGTCCTCGGTCCAGACGCCGACCAGGCTGCTCGCGCCGCGCGGCGTGTCCCGGCGGACGAGCCGGAAGCCGAGGTCTCCGAGCGCGGCGATCAGCCCGTTCTCGACCCAGCGGACGACGTCGACCGGGCCGCGCTGGTTCAGATCGATCACCAGGTACCCGACCAGCTGCCCGGGCCCGTGGTACGTCGCGAAGCCGCCGCGGTCGACAGCCACGGTCGGGATCGCCGCCGTCTCGGGCGGCAGGTCGGCCAGCGACGTGCGCGGCCCGTACGTGATCACCGGCGGATGGCTGAGCAGGAACAGCCGGTCGCTCGCCGTACCGTCCTGCCGCTGCTCGACCCAGGTCTTCATCTCCTTGGCGGCGACCTCGTACTCGACCTCGCCCAGGTCCACCCGCTGCAGCTCGCTCACCCCGTCAACTGTAGGTCGCCGGTATTAGCGTGACGGCCATGACTGACTTCGACTCCGTCTGGCGCTCCCTGGACCGGCAGGTCGCGGCCGGCTGGGCCCCTGGCTTCACCGCCGCCATCCGGTACGCCGGGGAGCCGGCGTACTACGCGACCGGCACGCTGGCGTTCGACTCGGACGAGCCGATGCGCACCGGCACCCGGTTCCGCATCGCCTCGCTGAGCAAGCCGGTCGGGGCAGTGGTCGCCTTGTCGATGGTTGCCGACGGCCTGTTCTCGCTGGACGACCCGGTGGCCCAGTGGCTGCCGGAGCTGGCCGAGCCGCGGGTGCTGGTCGCTCCGGACGGCCCGGTGGACCAGACCGTCCCGGCCGACCGGCCTATCACCGTCCGGGACCTGCTGACGCTGACCTTGGGACAGGGCGCACTGCCGGCTGACCTGCCGCTGGCCACGGCGTACGTCGAGCAGGTGCACCAGGGACCGCTGCCGCCGCTGATGTCGGCGGACGAGTTCATCGAGCGGTTCGCCCGGGTGCCGCTGGCCTACCAGCCGGGCACTCGCTGGCTGTACCACGCAGGCATGGACGTGCTGTCCGTACTGCTCGGCCGAGTCGCCGGTGCGCCGCTGAGCGCCGTACTGCGGGAGCGGGTGACGGAGCCGCTGGGGATGCGGGCGACCAGCTTCCAGTCCGACGGTGACCCGATGCCGACGGTCTACCTGGACGGGGAGAGCTACGAGGACTACGCCCGGTCCTTCGAGCAGCCGAGGGTCTTCGACAGCTTCGGTGGTGGGCTGGTGTCTTCTGTCGAGGACTATCTGACGTTCCTGGCCGCACTGGCCGATGACCGGTTGCTGCCGCGGAAGCTGCGCGAGCAGCTGACGTCGGACCAGCTGCCTGGCGAGCTGGCAGCCGGGGTGACGGAGCTGTGCGGGCCGGGGATGTCGTGGGGTCTCGGCGTTGCCGTCAACACATCGGCGACCGAGCCGTGGACGTCGGTCGGGCGGTACGGCTGGTTCGGTGGATCGGGCACGAGCGCGTGGGTCGACCCGTCCCGCGACCTGATCGGGATCGTGTTCTCGCAGCGCTGGGTGGCCGGGCCGCGGGAGGACTTCGCGTACTTCTGGCGGCCGCTCAGCACGGTCGTCCAGCGGCCCGGGACATGACTGAGGGCGGTGACTCGATGAGTCACCGCCCTCTTCTGTCGGGCTGACAGGATTTGAACCTGCGACCTCGTCGTCCCGAACGACGCGCGCTACCAAACTGCGCCACAGCCCGAAGCCGGAGTCAGCTTACATGCGGTCCCGGCTGGGACGAAATCGGGTTATTCGTCCGGGTGGATCCGGGGCACCAAGGTGAGCAAAGTCGCCTCCGGACGGCACGCGAAACGCACCGGCGCGTACGGCGAGGTGCCCAGTCCGGCCGACACGTGCAGCGCTGCCTGACGCCCGTCGTGGCCCCACGTGCTGAGCCCCTTGACCCGGGAGGTGTCGAGGTCGCAGTTGGTCACCAGAGCGCCGTACAGCGGCACGGCGAGCTGGCCGCCGTGGGTGTGCCCGGCCAGGATCAGCGGGTACCCGTCGTCGACGAACGCGTTCAGCACCCGCTGGTACGGCGCGTGCGTGACGCCGATCGACAGGTCCGCGGCCGGGTCCACCTCGCCGGCCACCTCGTCGTACCGGTCGCGCTTGATGTGCGGGTCGTCGGTGCCGGCGAAGTCCAGCCGCAGGCCGTTGACCTTGAGGGTGGTCTTCAGATTGTTCAGGTCGGCCCAGCCGGCCTCCACGAACGCGCTGCGCATCTGTTCGTACGGCAGGTCCGGGCCGTGCGGCTTGTGCCGCTGCTTCTGCGCGGGCAGCAGGTAGTTCGCCGGGTTCTTGAACTGCGGCTTCCAGTAGTCGTTGGAGCCGAAGACGAACACGCCGGGCAGGTCGAGCAGTGCGCCGTACGCGCGCAGCAGCGGCAGGACCGAGTCGGCGGAGGAGATGTTGTCGCCGGTGGTGACGACCAGGTCGGGCTCCAGCTGGGCCAGGTCGTTGACCCAGCGGATCTTCTTCTCCTGGCTCGGCATCAGGTGCAGGTCTGACAGGTGCAGCACCTTGACCGGCTCCGCGCCGACCGGCAGCACCGGCACGGTGAACCGGCGCAGCGTGAACCAGCGCACCTCGATCGCCGCCGCGTACCCGACGCAGGCGGCGCCGAGCCCGCCGATCACGCCGGCGGACTTCAGTACCGTTCTGGCCGGCCCCCGGAAAGTCATTGCTCCAGCCTGCCACAATCTCTGCTATGTCCAACTCCGAGCTCAAGCAGCGCCTGCACGACGACATGACCGCCGCCCTCAAGGCCCGCGACGACATCCGCAAGTCCACCCTGCGGATGGCGCTGACGGCCGTGACGAAGGCCGAGGTGGCCGGCAAGGAGGCCCGCGAGCTGTCCGACGCCGAGGTGCTCGACGTGCTCACCTCCGAGGCGAAGAAGCGCCGCGAGTCCGTCGTCGCCTACCGCGAGGCCGGCCGCGCCGAGCTCGCCGACAAGGAACAGGCCGAGGCGGACATCCTCGCCGAGTACCTGCCCGAACAACTGACCGCCGACGAAATCGCCGCCCTGGTCACCGAAACCATCGCCGCCACCGGCGCCGCCGAACTCGGCCCCCGCGGCATCGGCAAGGTGATGGGCGCCCTCCAGCCCAAGGTCAAGGGCAAGGCCGACGGCGGCGCCGTCTCCGCCGAGGTGAAGCGGCAGCTGGGCGCCTGACGCCGCTCTGCTAAGGGCCCGCCGCGACCGTGGCAGGCCTTCGGCGTTGTGGGGACCACATCTGCAGGTAGCTGCAAACTGTGATCCTCTGCATTCCTTCGGTGATCGGCGCACGGTAGTTTCCTGCCACCGCCCAGCGAAGAACGCTGCCAGCCACTGCTCGACGCCGCGTTCTGCCGCCCCGATCCCACGCCGATCCGGTCTTCGGCGTGTCCGAAAACCGAAGGAGAATCCGGTGGGGGAGCAAGTCGACGGAAACCTGTCCAGACGGAACGTACTGCGACTGATGGGGGCGGCCGGCGCAGGTACGGCTGTCGCCGCTGCCGCGGGTGAGGCCACGGCAGCGCCGCTGGAGGCAGCAGCGGTCCAGACGCCTGCACCGGTCGGCCCGATGGCCGACTCGGCGATCGGGTCGCCGGTCGCCGCGCCACCGCTGACCGAGCTGCGCGGGGAGCAGAGGCTGTTCCACGCGAACTCGTGGGGGCGAGGCCTGCTCGCGGAGCAGGTGGACGTGTGGGTTCTGAAGGCGCAGGAGTGGGTGAACCGGGCGTACGACGGCAGGCCGGGATTCGTCCGGGCGCCGGAGGACGGCAAGACCGGGTGGCCGACGATGTTCGCGCTGACCCGCGCGCTCCAGCTCGAGCTGGGCCTGACCGGGACGCAGCTGTCCGACACCTTTGGGCCGACCACCTTGTCCTTGCTCGCCAGCCAGGTCGGCGAGGTCAAAGCCGGCAGCCCCGCGAACATCATCCGGATCGTGCAGTGCGGCCTGTACTGCAAGGGCTACTTCGGTGAGGCGATCAGCGGAACCTTCGGGCAGCCGACCGGCGACTCGATCGGATCGATCCGCGCCAACATGGGCTTCACCGACGGACGCCGTACGCTCGCGCCGAAGGAGTTCAAGGCCCTACTCACGATGGACGCCTACGTCGTGGTGGAGAACGGGTCGGCGCTGATCCGCTCGGTCCAGCAGTGGATGAACCGCAAGTACTACGCGCAAAGCTGGTTCAACATCATCCCGTGTGACGGCCACTCGTCCAGGGACGTGCAGAAGGCGGTCATCTACGCGTTGCAGACCGAGCTTGGAGTGGCCGGCGCCAACGGGACGTACGGGCCCGGAACCCGAGCGGCGGTCAAGGCGAAGGCGCCGTTGGCCGTCGGCGCCGCCGATTCCGGCGCGGCCGCCTACGTGCGGCTGTTCCAGGCGGTGATGATCTTCAACCGGTACGAGACCGCCTTCGACGGCGTGTTCTCTCAGGCGGTGTCGGACCAAGTCCGCAGCTTCCAGCTGTTCGTCACCCTGCCGCTGACAGGCAAGGGCGACTACCAGACCTGGTCGTCGCTGCTGGTCAGCAACGGCGACCCCGAACGCAAAGGCGACGCCTGCGACTGCATCACCCAGGTGACCGCCGCCCGCGCGACAGCGCTCTTCCAGGCCGGCTACAGGGTCGTCGGCCGCTACCTGTCGAACGTGCCGGGAAGCACCCTGGACAAGAAGATCAAGCCTGGTGAGCTGGCGACGATCTTCGGTGCTGGAATGCGGGTCTTCCCGATCTACCAGACCTACGGCGGCAGCGCGAGCTACTTCAGCGAGCAGCAAGGAGCACGTGACGCCAGCCTGGCGCTGGAGGCAGCCAGCGACTACGGGTTCGAGCGCGGGACCACTGTGTACTTCGCCGTCGACTTCGACGCCCTGAACACCGACATCACCAACCGGATCATCCCGCACTTCCGCGGCATCAAGCGGGCGATGGAGCTGTACGGGCACCCATACAAGATCGGCGCGTACGGCGCCCGAAACGTCTGTAGCAGGCTGTTCTCCGATGGGCTGGCGAGCACGAGCTTCGTGTCCGACATGTCGACCGGGTTCAGCGGCAACCTCGGCTTCCCGATGCCGCTGAACTGGGCCTTCGACCAGATCTCGACCATTACGGTGGGCTCGGGAACCGGTGCGATCGAGATCGACAACAACCTGTACTCCGGACGAGATTTCGGCCAGTCCACAGTGAACGTCCGGCCCGCCAAGCTGGACACCTTCTTCGATCCTTCGCACCGGCCGGGAATGGACCACGATTTCGTCGAGTACTCGAAATCTGTCACCTCGAATCAGGACAACCTTCTGCACAACGAATCCGAGGCCATCGACGTCATCGTGGCCTACGACGAGCAGATCACGAACCTCGCGCGGTCGTACGGTGTGCGCAAGGCGTTCGTCCAATCGGAGATCTACTGGGAGTTCTGGAAGCAGTCTCTGGAGGACCCGATCAAAGACAGCCTGGTGCTCGCCTTCTACGCCTACATGCACGCTCACGAGGCGTGGATGGAGAACCCGATCGGCCCGGCCCCGACGCCGCCGCTCGGCGGCGCCGAGGACTGCAGCACCGGCATCGCCCAGATCTTCGCGGCCACGGCCATTCGCGGCAGGAACTGGGCCTACAACGAGGGGCTGATCCCCGGACCGCCGCTGAACGGTGAAGACTGGCACGTGGTTGAGCAGGTGTGGAACTCCCTGCACGACGACGGCACCTACAACGTCGCCAGTGTTCCCCTGGTGCTGTTCGAGGGAGCCGAAAACGTGGGCATCACCGGACGGCGGCTGGACTACACCGACGACGAGCTGAAGGCGATCTTCGCGCGGTACAACGGCAGCGGTGAGGGAGCCCAGATGCATGGTCGCGAAGTGTTCGGCGTCTATCAGATCTTCGAGTCCTACAACGCCCGGCTACGCTGATCGGCACTGCGAGAACCGGGCGCCGACGGGGAGGAACGCTGGTGGTCGACACCGAGAGCGCGGCTGCCAGTGCCGGCCCACTGGCCAAGGTCCGCAGCATGCTCGGGTGGCTCGTCGTGAACGCGGTCCTGTCCTACCTCCTCCTGTACCCGTTGGGACTCGGAGAGTTGGCCATTCGTCACTTGCTCGCGCGAGCCCTGGATGCTCCGTGGTCGCCCTTCGAGGGCGACCCCGGAGCGCTGCAGGCAAGCCTCATCGGTTTCGTGCTGATGGGGTGCCCCCTGCTGGTGGTCGCGATCCTCGTCAATCGCGCCCGCAGCACCGCGCAATGGTCGGCGGGTCTGCCGCGCGTGCTGTTCTGGGCCATCACCGCGGCAGTCCTGGTCATGCCCCTCGTTGTGTCCGAACTCATTGACGTCACCATCCCGCAGATGCTCGGCAAGGGCGTTCTGTGGTGACCGAAAGGGTCTGCAACTAGCTGCAACCTGTGGTTCTCGAGGTCCGGGGTCGGGCATCGTCCAGTTCTCGACCCCGAATCTGGAGGCTCTTACGATGCGTTCCCCGCTCAAGCGCGTTACAGGAATTCTCGCCACATTGGCCTTCGCCGCAGCCGGACTCGTGGCGACCACGCAGCCGTCGTTCGCCGCGCCGCCGTGCACTTACCACGGCTGCAACGGAAAGGACCCGCAGACCACCGGTTGTGCGAACGGTGCGGTGACAAAGAAGGAGCTGACCGCCTACTTCACCAAGGGCGAGTTGCGTTACTCGCCGACCTGTCACACCTACTGGACACGAATCACCACACCGTCGTGCTGCGGTGGGGTCGGGGAATACGCGACCATCTCCGGAGGTACCTACGACTCGACCGGTCACCCTCGCCTCGGCGCAGGCTTCAGAACTGCGGTGGGAGGCGGCCCTGGCTGGACACCGATGATCTCCGAGGCGTGGACCTGGGAGCTGTTCTGCATCTACACGGCCAACGAAGACGGCTGTCTCTACAGCTGAGCAGAGTCGAAGGATGGCACTGGAGGACGTTGTCGGTTAGAGCTGCTGCCCGCCTTTTGAGCTTCTGCAGCTACCTGCAGAAGCGTTGCCCCTGCTACCCGTGTGCTGGTGAAGTGCGGCCTGTCCACCGAAGCTAGGTCCGCCCGCCGACCGAAGCGTTGACCGAACGGTTCGTCGGCGTGGACTTCATGAGGAGTCTACGAATGAGGAATTCACTGCAGATGGCTATGAAAATCGCTGTGACCACAGTTGTCGCTGCAGCGGCAACGCTGGTGGTCACGGCACCGAGTGCCTCGGCCGCGGTGACGGCGCCGAGCGCCCCGGCCGCATCCTGCACCTGGAACGGCTGCACCGGTAAGGATCCGCAAGCGTCAGGCTGCGCGAATGACGCGGTCACATCTCCGGCGCATGACGTGACGTTCAACGACAGACTTGGGACCTATCGCGTCGAGCTACGGTATTCCGGTAGCTGTCACGCTGTGTGGGTCCGGATGACATCGACGAGCTGCAGTGCCCCGCGTGCCTACATGGAGACCGGCTACTTTCCGATCGGTGATGGCTGGGTTATGCAAGGACGGTATCTTGGCCATCCTTCGTACAGTGGCTGCTCCTCGCCGATCGTCGCGTCATGGACTGCGATGTCATCGTTCTCGCGGGAGCGGATTTGGTTCGGCTATGCGTCGTACAACGGGACACCGCAGCACGCGCGTTACATTGATACGGGTTGCGACGACTGCAAGGGCTGACCGGCTTTGCGCGCTCTCCATGCACAGCCTTGGCTGTGCATGGAGAGCGCGGCGAGGCCTGGACGTCAGCGGCCCCCGCCGCCGCAGTTCGGGTACTTCGGGTGCCAGGGCGGGCACTGCGGGATGTTCGGGGGTTTCACCGTGTTCGGTGGGTTCGGGGGTTGCGGGGTGTTCGGCGGCGGGGGTGGGTTCTGGCTCTTGCTGCCGTTGGAGATGTGCAGGGTGACCAGCGACCCCTCGGGGGCGCCGTCGCGCTGGCGGGGAGTCGTGTAGGCGACCGTGCCGGCGGCTTCTTCGGAGTCGACCGTGCCGGGGGCGACGGTGACCTGGAAGCCCTCGCCCTGCAGCCTGTTGGTGGCGTCCTGCACGGACATGCCGTTCACGAACGGCAGGTTCTTCACGTCACCGCGGACGGTCTTGTCGCTCGGCGGGACGAAGTGGGTCTCCGGAGTGCCCCTCAGTGCGGCCTTCATCGCGGCTTCCCAGATCGGACCCGCGGTGCCCGATCCGCTCGCGTCGGCGATGTCCTTGCCGTTCAGGGTGTGACCGCGCATCAAGTCCGTGTACGGCACGCTCGCGTCCGCGACCACTGCGGCCGCGGCCAGCGTCGAGGAGTAGCCGGAGTACCAGACCGCCTTGTTGTCCTGGATCGTTCCGGTCTTGCCGGCCAGGTCGCTGGTGCCGAACTTCAGCTTGCTACCGGTGCCGGGCGGCTCCATGACCTCGTGCAGCACACGGTTCACTCCGTCCGCGACCGGCTGCGCCAGGACCTGCTCGCAGTCGACGCCGGGAGTCTTGATCGGCTTGCCGGCGGCGCTGGTGATCGCGGTGACGGCCAGCGGCTTGCAGTACTTGCCGCGCGCCGCGAAGGTCGCGTACGCGTTCGACAGCATCAGCGGGCTGACGTTGTCGATGCCCAGCGTCATCGAGATGACCTGCTGCAGCGGCTGGCCGTTCTGCGCGTCCTTGAGGCCCATCTTGGCCGCCAGGGTCGCGATCGAGCACAGGCCGGTGCGCTGCGAAAGCTGCAGGAAGTAGGTGTTGGTCGAGGCCTGGGCGGCCTGGATCATGGTCAGGTTGCCGGCAGCCTTGGTGGAGTTCTTCGGCCGGTACTCCGGGTCCCGCGTCGTGCCGGTGCAGGTCTTGAACTTCAGGTCGCCCATGAACATCTGCGCCGGCGAGTTGATCCGGTAGTTCAACGGGATGCCCTGCTGGATCGCCGCCGCGATCGTGAAGGCCTTCATCGTCGAACCGATCTGGAACCCGCCGTAGCCGCCCGGATAGGTCTTCTCGACGTTGTAGTTGTACGACGTCGATGTGCTGTTCTTGCCGTTGCCGTACGGCTTGCTCTGCGCCATGCCCTTGATCAGACCGCTGCCCGGCTGGACCATTGTGATCGCCGCGACGGCGGTGTCGGTCGGCTTGGACTTCGCCTTGATGGCGGCCTCCGCCGCGCGCTGGATCTTCGGCTCGAGCGACGTCTTCACGGTGATGCCGGCGGTCTTGATGTAGTGCGACCGCGCCTTCTCGTCCGGCCCGAAGGCCGGGTTCTCGAGCAGCTTCGAGACGACGTACTCGCAGTAGAACGGGTACTTCGACGACGCACACCCGTTCGGGACCTCCTGGACCTTCTTCGGGTCGTAGACCGGGGTCCGGATCGCGTCGTTGGCCTGCTTGGCGGTGATCACGTTGAGTTCCTGCATCCGGCGCAGTACGACGTCGCGACGGTCCTTGGCCCGCTTGGCGTTGTTGGTCGGGTCGTAGCCGGTCGGGTTCTTCACCAGGCCGGCCAGCAGCGCGGCCTGCGGCAGGGTCAGCTTCGCGGCGGTGGTGGAGAAGTAGTGCCGCGCGGCCGCCTCGACGCCGTACGCGCCGTCGCCGAAGTTGGCCAGGTTCAGGTACTTCTCCAGGATCTCGTCCTTGGAGAACTCCTTCTCGATCGCGACCGCGTAGCGCAGTTCGGCGATCTTGCGCTGGTACGTCGAGGCGGTGGCCTGCTGGTACTCCTCCGGCGTCTTCGCCTTCGCGATCAGGCTCAGCTTCACGTACTGCTGGGTGATGCTCGAACCACCCTGCTGCACCGAGCCCTCGGACTGGTTGCGCAGCATCGCGCGCAGTGTGCCCTTCGCGTCCAGCGCGCCGTGCTCGTAGAACCGGTCGTCCTCGATCGCGACGATCGCCTTGCGCATGATCGGGTTGACCTTGGCCAGCGGGATCGGCTGCCGGTTCTGCTCGTACAAGTAGGCGACCAGCGAGCCGTCGGCGGCGACGATCTTGCTGGTGCGCGCCGGTGGAACGGTCTTCAGCTCCTGCGGCAGATCCTGGAGGGTCTCGTGTGTCTTCTCGGTCGTGTAACCGGCCAGGCCGGCGAACGGGATCGCGAGACCGGCCGCGAGCGCTCCCGACAGCACGCTCACTCCGAGGAACAGAACCACCGACTGGACGACGCCGCGGTCGCCCTTCTCCCTGACGCGCATGCGTCAGAGACTACGGGATCGCCGAGCCACGCCGTAGTCGAGTGTGTGATCTAGGTCACGTCAACCATAGCGCGGTTTCGAACGTCTGCAGCGGCCCCACAGCACCCCGTACGCCGACCGCCTGCGGCTGCCCGGCGAAAAATCATCCAAAAGGAGGACGGCCGGCGGACCCACCGGGACAGGTGGTTCCGCCGGCCGTCAGGGGATTCCAGCGATTCCGGCCACGAAGACCGGGGTCCGGCCACGAAGACCGGGCCCGGCCGATCCACCCAAGCGGCGGATCGGCCGGGGACTACATCAGGCCGCGTACTGCCTGGCGTCCACCTGCGCCGGCACCAGCGCCAGGTCGAGCACCTCACGCACGTCGCTGACCGGGTGAACCGTCAGCTCCGCGAGCACGGACTCGGGCACGTCCTCCAGATCCGGCTCGTTGCGCTTCGGGATCAGGATCGTGGTCAGCCCGGCCCGGTGGGCGGCGAGCAGCTTCTGCTTCACGCCACCGATCGGCAGCACCCGGCCGGTCAGCGACACCTCACCGGTCATCGCGACCTCCGAGCGGACCGGCCGTCCGGACAGCAGTGACGCCAGCGCGGTGGTCATCGTGACACCCGCCGACGGCCCGTCCTTCGGGACCGCTCCGGCCGGCACGTGGATGTGCGCGTTGCGCTCGGCCAGGTCACCGACCGGCAGTCCCAGTTCCGCGCCGTGCGAGCGCAGGTAGGACAGCGCGATCTGCGCCGACTCCTTCATCACGTCACCCAGTTGCCCGGTCAGCGTGACCCCGGTCGGACCGGTCTCCTTGTCGGCCAGCGAGGCCTCGACGAAGAGCACGTCACCACCGGCGCCGGTCACGGCCAGTCCGGTCGCCACTCCCGGCAGCGCCGTCCGCTCCGCCGACTCCGGCGTGAACTTCGGCGATCCCAGGTAGCCCTTCAGGTCACCCGAACCGATGGTCACCTGTCCGACGTCCTCGCCCAGAGCGATCTTCGCCGTCACCTTGCGCAGCACCCGGGAGATCGACCGCTCCAGCTGCCGTACGCCGGCCTCGCGGGTGTACTCCCCGGCCAGCAACCGCAGCGCGGAGTCCTCGACGACCAACTCGTCGGCCGTGAGGCCGGCGCGCTCCAGCTGACGCGGGAGCAGGTGGTCACGGGCGATGGTGACCTTCTCGTCCTCGGTGTAACCGTCCAGCTGCACCAGTTCCATCCGGTCCAGCAGCGGAGCCGGGATCGAGTCGAGCACGTTCGCCGTGGCCAGGAAGACCACGTCGGACAGGTCCAGCTCGACCTCCAGGTAGTGGTCGCGGAACGTGTGGTTCTGCGCCGGGTCCAGGACCTCGAGCAGCGCCGCGGTCGGGTCGCCCCGGTAGTCCGCGCCGACCTTGTCGATCTCGTCCAGCAGCACGACCGGGTTCATCGAACCGGCCTCGGTGATCGCCCGGACGATCCGGCCCGGCAGCGCACCGACGTACGTGCGCCGGTGACCACGGATCTCGGCCTCGTCCCGGACACCGCCCAGCGCGACCCGGACGAACTTCCGGCCCATCGCACGGGCCACGGACTCGCCCAGCGAGGTCTTACCCACACCAGGAGGACCGACCAGGGCCAGTACGGCGCCACTGCGGCGTCCGCCGACCACGCCGAGGCCACGGTCCGCGCGGCGGCGCCGTACGGCCAGGTACTCGGTGATGCGCTCCTTGACGTCGTCCAGACCGGCGTGGTCCGCGTCCAGCACGGCCCGGGCTTCCCGGATGTCGTAGCTGTCCTCGGTCCGCTCGTTCCACGGCAGCTCGAGCACGGTGTCCAGCCAGGTCCGGATCCAGCCGACCTCGGGGGACTGCTCCGCGGTCCGCTCCAGCTTGTCGACCTCGGCCAACGCGGCCTTGCGGACGTGCTCCGGCAGGTCGGCCGCCTCGACGCGGGCCCGGTAGTCCTCCTCCTCGGAGTCGGCCTTGCCGTCCAGCTCGGCCAGCTCCTTGCGGACGGCGGCCAGCTGCTGGCGAAGCAGGAACTCGCGCTGCTGCTTCTCCATGCCCTCCTGAACGTCCTTCTGGATCGTCTCGGAGACCTCGAGCTCGGCCAGGTGGTCGCGAACCCACCCGATCAGCTTGGTCAGCCGCTCGGTGACGTTCGCGTTCTCCAGCAGCTCCAGCTTCTGGGCGTCGTTCAGGTACGACGCGTAACCGGCCAGGTCGGCCAGCTCGGCCGGCGCGTTCACCTGCCGCACCGAGTCGATCACCTGCCACGCGCCGCGCCGTTCCAGCACGCTGGTGACCAGGGTCTTGTACTCGCGGGCGAGCTCGGCCGACTGGGCGTCGGTGATCTCGTTCAGCACCGTCGCGCCGACCCACAGGGCAGCACCCGGACCGGTGGTCCCGGCGCCGATCAGGACCCGGGCGGTACCCCGGATCACGGCCGCCTGGGCGCCGCCCGGCAGCCGGCCGATCTGCTCGATCTCGCCGAGCGTTCCGGCCTTCGCGTATTTCCCGTCCAGCCGCGGCACCAGCAGCACCTTGTCCTGTCCGGACGCCTGCGCCGCGTCGATCGCGGCCCGCGCCTCGGTGTCGGACAGCCGCACGGGCACGACCATGCCAGGCAGGACCACGACGTCGTCGAGCGGTAGAACAGGAAGATTCAACGTCTCAGTCACGCTGTCACACCCTCACTTGAAGATTGAGTCTGACAGGCTCAACGGGGGACGTGACCTGGTCATTCCCCAGCGTGCGGGCGTTCGCTGACGGTGAAAATCAGGGTGTGCTCCCCGGATCAAGCTGTGAGCAGCTCACCGATCGTTCGGAGTCCCGTGAGGTCGTGCACGTCGTCGGGCAGCGCGGGCACGTCGACGGTGGGGACCGAGCGGTGACCGCGACGGAACCGGTCGGCGCGCTTGGCCTCGCCGACGACCTGCTGCATCCGGTCTGCGTGCAACAGCAGTACGGCGGCGGTCAGGGGCGACTTGTCTCCCTCGGTCAGCTTCTCGGCGGCCGCCAGGGACCGCTCCGCCGACAAATCCGGAGCGTGCGTGGTCGTCACCCGGTTGAGGACGACGCCGGCCAACGGCATCCGCTCCTCGCGCAGCCGTTCGGCGAAGTACGACGCCTCGCGCAGCGCGTCGTTCTGCGGCGCGGCCACCACCAGGAACGCCGTGTGCGGCTCCCGCAGCAGCGCGACGGTCTTCTCGGCCCGCTCCCGGAACCCGCCGAACAGAGTGTCGAAAGCGGCCGCGAACGTCTGTACGTCGGTCAGCACCTGCGCGCCGAGCACCTTGTTCATCACCGACATCGCCAGGTTCACCCCGGCCGACATCAGCCGCAGCGGACCCCGGGCCGGCGCGAGCAGCAGCCGCAGGAACCGGCCTTCCAGCAGCGACGCCAGCCGCTCCGGCGCGTCGAGGAAGTCCAGCGCGGAGCGTGACGGCGGGGTGTCGACCACGATCAGGTCCCACTCGCCGGTCCTCTCGGCCTGCTTGTGCAGCTGGCCGAGCTTCTCCATCGCCATGTACTCCTGGGTGCCCGCGAACGACGACGACAGCGCGACGTAGAACGGGTTCGCCAGGATCTGCTCGGCCTTCTCCGGCGTCGCGTGCGCCAGCACGACCTCGTCGAAGGTCCGCTTCATGTCGAGCATCATCGCGTCGAGGCTGCCGCCGTTGGTGCCGTCGACGTCCTTGACCGCGCGCGGGGTGTTGTCGAGCTCGGTCAGGCCGAGCGACTGCGCCAGCCGCCGGGCCGGGTCGATCGTCAGGACGACGACCTTGCGGCCACGCTCGGCCGCCCGCAACCCGAGCGCCGCGGCGGTGGTGGTCTTGCCGACCCCGCCCGCGCCGCAGGTGACGACGATCCGGGTCGTCGGATCGTCGATCAGGGCGTCCAGGTCCAGGGCGGTCATCGGCGGCTCTCCACGGTCAGGTCCTTCACGAACGCAGGTCTTCGGCGAGGTCGAACAACGCTCCGTGGTCGATCCCGTCCGGCACCAGCCCGAGCTCGGTCACTTTCTTGCCCAGGGCATCGATCCGGTCGCGGTTCTCGCGCTCCAGGCCGATCCGTACGGCGTGGTCGCGCGCCTCGGCGGCCAAGGTGCTCACCATCTGCTTGCTCGACGAGATCCCGGCGGCCCGCAACCCCTTGGTCAGCTCGGCCACGGGCAGTTTCTCCTTCACCGCCAGCGCGAGCGACTCGTCGTCGAGCGGGCTGTGCCGGACCATGTTCACCACGATCGAACCGATCCGCAGGTCCAGCGCCTCCAGCTGCTCGACCGCGTCCAGCGTCTCCTGGACCGGCATCTCCTCCAGCAGCGTGACCAGGTGGATCCGGGTCACGTCGGAGCGCAACATGCCCATGATCGCGTCCGCCTGGTTGCGGATCGGGCCGACCTTGGCCAGCCCGGCGACCTCGTGGTTCACGTTCAGGAACGGGCCGATCCGCCCGGTCGGCGGCGCGTCCAGCACCACCGCGTCGTACGCGAGCCGGCCGTGCGCCTTGCGCCGGGTCGCCTCGTACACCTTGCCGGTCAGCAGTACGTCGCGCAGCCCCGGCGCGATCGTGGTGACGAAGTCGACCGCCCCGACCTTGTCCAGCGCCTTCCCGGCCCGGCCGAGGTGGTAGTACATGTCGAGGTACTCCAGCAGCGCGGCCTCGGCGTCCACGGCGAGCGCGAACACCTCGCCGCCGCCCGGTCCGACGGCGATCTTGCGTTCGACGTACGGCAGCGGCGGGACGTCGAAGAGCTGGGCCAGGCCCTGGCGTCCCTCGACCTCCACCAGCAGCACCCGCTTGCCCTCGTCGGCCAGGGAAAGTGCCATGGCAGCGGCCACGGTGGTCTTCCCGGTGCCGCCCTTGCCGGTCACCACATGCAGCCTCGCCATGCTCCCCAGCGTAGGACGTGGCCCACACCACACTCCTGAGGGATGGGTCGGACACTCCTGCGCCTACTGCGCGGCACTCGGCACGGCACCTCGGCGCACTGGAGGAGAAGCGACGATGGAAAAGCATCGACGCTCCCCTCCAGCACGCCGAGCTACCGCGCCGAGCACCTGCTCGCTACGACGCAGGAGTGTCCGACCCATCCCGGTCGCCCGTTAGAGTCCATCTCATGAAGAAGTTCGAGTACTTCACCGCGCCGCTCCTGGTCCACTCGACCAAGGAGATCCTCGACAACTTCGGGCAGGACGGCTGGGAGCTGGTCCAGGTCGTCCCGGGCCTGAACCCGGAGAACCTGGTCGCCTACTTCAAGCGGGAGATCACCGAGTCATGAGCCATCCCGAGGAGAACCTGGCCGCGCTCGGCCTGAAGCTGCCCGAGGTCGCCAAGCCGGTCGCCGCCTACGTCCCGGCGATCCGCACCGGCAACCTCGTCTACACGTCGGGCCAGCTGCCGCTGCGCGACGGCGCCCTGATCGCCACCGGCAAGGTCGGCGGCGGGGTCACCCCCGAGGTGGCCGCCGAGTGCGCCCAGCAGTGCGCGCTGAACGCCCTGGCGGCGGTCAAGGCGGAGATCGGCGACCTGGCCAAGGTCAAGCGGGTCGTCAAAGCGGTCGCGTTCATCGCCTCGACGCCCGACTTCACCGGCCAGCCGCAGGTCGCCAACGGCGCGTCGGAGCTGTTCGGCCAGGTCTTCGCCGAAGCCGGCCAGCACGCCCGCAGCGCCGTCGGCGTCCCGGTCCTGCCGCTGGACGCCCCCGTCGAGGTGGAACTCATCGTCGAGGTCGACTGACGGTCCTCCGCTCTGTGTGAGCCGGGCTCGGCCCGGCCCACCGGTTCGCCCAGCGCATTTCCTGGGTTCACCCACGAAATCGACCGTTGGCCCGCTGCATTTTCCCGGGTCAACGGTGCGCTTGGCGGGTTAACCCACCGGGCGACCCGGCCGAGACGCGGGGCGACTCGGTGGTCTCGGGTACTGGGCGACAAGTCCGGCTCGGCCGTCTGACTCATTCCGTCCTCGTCCCCGCACCCTGGAGGTCCTGTGGTTCGCGATCTGCGGTCCGAGTTGCTGTCCGGGCGGATGGCGGAGACCGCGCTGGCGCATGTGCGCGAAGGACGAACACCCGCCGAGCCCCGGCCCGCGTCGACCGTGATCCTGCTGCGGGACAGCCCGGCCGGGCCTGAGGTCTATCTCCTCAGGCGGCAGCGGTCGATGGCCTTCGCGGCGGGAATGACTGTGTTCCCAGGCGGCCGCGTCGACCCAACGGACTCCAGCATCGCCGACTCCTGGGAAGGGCCCTCGCCGGAGTGGTTCGGCGAGCGGCTCGGGTGCTCGGCCGACACCGCCGCCGCGTACGTCGCGGCCGCCGTACGGGAGACGTTCGAGGAGTCCGGCGTCCTGCTGGCCGGTCCGTCGACCGAGACCGTCGTCTCGGACACCACCGGCGCCGACTGGGAGGCCGACCGAGTCGCGCTGGAAGGCCGGTCGCTGGGGTTCGCCGACTTCCTGCACCGGCGCGGGCTGGTGCTGCGGGCCGACCTGCTTGCGCCCTGGGCGCACTGGATCACCCCGGAGTTCGAGCCCCGCCGCTACGACACCCGGTTCTTCGTCGCCGCGCTCCCGGCCGGTCAGGTCACCCGCGACGTGACGAGCGAGTCCGACCAGGTCGCCTGGATGCGACCGGCCGACGCCGTCGCGGCTGTCGACGCGGGGGAGATGCTGATGCTGCCCCCGACGTACTTGTGCTGCCGCGACCTCACCCCGTACGCCGACGTCGCCGCCGTACTGGCTTCCTCCGCGGACCGCCGCATCACCCCGGTGCTGCCCACCGTCCGGATCGAGAACGACCAGGCGTATCTGGAGACCATATGAAGGAGCCGCGATGACCGTCGAGCAGGTCACCCCGTACGCCGCCCGCGTGCTGGCCGCGAACCCAGGCCCGATGACCCTGGACGGCACCAACACCTGGATCCTGCGCGCCCCGGACTCCGACCGTGCCGTGGTCGTCGATCCCGGCCCGATGCTCGAGGAACACCTGCGCGCCGTCCTCGACGCGGTGACGGCATCCGGCGCGACGGTCGAGACAGTACTGCTCACCCACCACCATTTCGACCACTCCGAAGGCGCCGCCTGGTTCGCGAACCAGGCCGGCTGCACGGTCCGCTCGGTCGACCCGGCGTACCGGATCCCGACGGACCACGCCCACGGCCTGTCCGAGGGCGACGTGATCGGCGCGGGAGACCTGCGCATCGAGGTCCTGCCAACGCCCGGCCACACGCTCGACTCGGTCTGCTTCTGGCTCCCGCAGGACGGCTCACTGCTCACCGGCGACACCGTGCTCGGCCGCGGTACGTCGGTCGTCGCGCACCCGGACGGTGCCCTGGGCCCCTATCTGGAGTCCCTCGACCGCCTCCGCGCCTTCGCCAACTCACCCGCCGGCGTCGACCGCCTGCTCCCCGGCCACGGCCCGGTCATCGACGACCCAACCGGCGTCCTCACCTACTACCTCGACCACCGCCGCGAACGCCTCAACCAGGTCCGCGAAGCAGTCGCCGCCGGCCACACCACCCCACAGGCCGTCGTCGAACACGTCTACGCCGACGTCGACCCCACCCTCTGGCCCGCCGCCGAACGATCTGTTCGCGCCCAACTCGACTATTTGGCCGGTTGACGCACCGGACTATTTGGCCGGTTGACCCACCGGACTAATTTGGCCAGTTGACCCATCGGACCATTTGGCCGGTTAACCCATCGGCATGTTGGTTCGATGCCCGCATTCGCCGGTCGAACCCCCAAGTTCGACGGTTAACCGCCGAAGCGTGACGAGCGTTGTCCACAGGGCAAACGGCAGGCAGAGCGCGAACGGAACCAATTCACCGATGCTGGGTGGGTGAATCCGCGATTGGCCGTCGTAGCCGCAGCGCAGGGAGGTGTCTTCGGCCGAGGGCAAGCTCTCCGGTGCGGATACACGCCCGAGCAGATCCGGGAGCGTCTCGCCGCCCGAGCTTGGGTGCGGATCCGGCACGGTCAGTACGCCGAGCCGCTCACCCCGACCGGCCTCATGCCGTCGGAGCGACGCCGATCCGAGCATCGCCGTCAGATCCACGCGGTGATGAACTCGCGGCGGTACGGATCAGTTGCCGTCAGCCACCAGTCCGCGCTCGTTCTGCACGGTTTGCCCGCCTGGAGCCTGTCGTTGGACGAGGTCCACGTCAACCGCCTGGACAGTCATGGCGCCGGCCGCAGCATCGGCGTACGTGAGCATGTCGGCAAGGTCCCGTCCGAGGACCTCACCGTTGTCAACGGCCGGCTTGTGACGACCGTGCCGCGCGCAGTCGTCGAGACCGCCTGTACGGCGGCGTTCGAGGCGGCGGTTGTCGTTGCCGACGAGGCCGCCCGGACTCACCGGATCAGCGCGCAGGAGTGGGCGCGGTTGCTGGAGACCGTCGAGTTCTGGCCGGGAAGCCCGACCGCAAGAGCTGCGCTCGAGTTCATGAATCCGCTGTCGGAATCCGTCGGCGAGTCACGGCTCCGGGTTCTGATGAGCAACCACGATCTCCCGACGCCTGAACTCCAGGTCGACTTCCACGATACGAACGGATTCGTCGCTCGGGTGGACTTCCACTTCCCGGCGTACGGCGTGGTCGTCGAGTTCGACGGGATGACGAAGTACGCCGACGCCTCAGCGCAGGTGCTGATTCAGGAAAAGATCCGCGAGGACCGCCTCCGGGCGCTCGGCCTGCAGGTCATCCGGGTGACCTGGGCCGACCTGGCGTCACCGGACCGCTTCATCACCCACCTCCGCCGAGCCCTCTCCCGGGCCGCTGCCGCTTGACCCACCTCGCCCGTACCCGGCCGGCCCCACCGTCCCAGATCCCAGCCCGGCCCCGCCCATTTCGACGGTTAACCCGGGAAATGGTGGGTTCAATGCATGTATGAGCCGGTAGAACCCACAACTCGCAGGGTTAACCGTCGAAATGGGGCGGGCGCGGGACGGAGGGGAGGGCCGGGGGACGGAGGTGGGGCCGCTGGTACGGCGTACTGGTGGTTTGGGGGGTCGCTGGTACGCCGTACTGGCGGTGTGGGGGGCCGCTGGTACGGCGTACTGGGTGGTGCGTGGACCGCCAGTACGGCGTACCGGGTGCTGCGGCGGGCTAGCGGGCTCGGCGCTGGAGGCGTTCGATGTCGAGCAGGACGACTGAGCGGGGCTCCAGGCGGACCCAGCCTCGGGAGGCGAAGTCGGCCAGGGCCTTGTTGACCGTCTCGCGGGAGGCGCCGACGAGCTGGGCGAGCTCCTCCTGGGTGAGGTCGTGGTGGACGTGCACGCCGTCGTCCGCCGTACGGCCGAAGCGGCTGGCCAGGTCGAGCAGGGCCTTGGCGACGCGGCCGGGGACGTCGGAGAAGACCAGGTCGGCGACCACGTCGGAGACCTTGCGGAGCCGGGACGCGAGCTGCAGGAGCAGGCCGCGGGCGACCTCGGGGCGGCCGGCCAACCAGCGCAGCAGCTCGTCGTGGGTCAGCGACATCATCGACGCGTCGGTGACGGCGGTGACGGTGGCCGAGCGTGGTCCGGGGTCGAACAGCGAGAGCTCGCCGAACATCTGGCCCGGGCCCAGTACGGCGATCAGGTTCTCCCGGCCGTCCGCGGAGGTGCGGCCGAGCTTCACCTTGCCCTCGACCACGACGAACAGCCGGTCGCCGGAGTCGCCTTCGTGGAACAGCACCTGGCCGCGACGCAGCCGGTTCTCGGTCATCGACGCGGCCAGCGCGTCGGCTGCCTCGTCGTCCAGCTGACTGAACAGCGGTGCCTGTCGGAGCACTGCGGCGTCCACGTTTGGGCCTCCTCGGACCTTGACCACGAAGCTTCGGACGGGCCGCGAGCCCGCCCGGCGAGGGGGTGGATCACACCCCGTCGCCCCAAAACCGTACTTCCTCGGGTCACCGAACCGCCACGTAGGTGCGCCGGGACGCGCCGGGGACGGTGCCGCGCGGCTCGAGCGCGACGACCGAATTCGACGCGGCGACCGGACGATCGCCGGGTCCGGCGGTGTCGGGGGTGGTCTTGCCAGGGGCGGCGGTGATCGAGCGGGGCATCGGATCGGCGTGGGCCCGGCCGGGCCGGCGACCGGACGATCGTGGCCCGGCTGGGCCGCCTGACCTCCCCGCGCGACTCACCGGCGGCCGCGACCAGGTGGACGAGATTCGGTACAGGATGAGGGATGTTCGGTTGGCTGAGGGGACGGCGTGCGCGCCGCGACGGGTCGCTGGGCGAGCTGGGGGAGCTGAACCGGCGCGCCAGGGCGCTGGCCGCGCAGGGCGACGTCGACGGGGCGGTCGCCCTGATCAGGGCGAGCGACAACCCGCGGGCCGAGCGCATGCTGGTGCTGGTTCTTCGCGACTACGGCCGGCTCGACGAAGCGATCGCCGTCCTCCGGTCGAGCACGAGTCCGGACGCCGCGGCCCGGCTGGAGCAGTTCCTCGCCGAGCGAGGTGCGGAGCTGGCCCGGCTGACCAGAGTCCGCTCGACCGACCTGCTGCCCGTTCCCGGAATCGGAGGAGTGGACAACCTTCTTCAGCGCGGGCTGATCGACGAGGCGGTCGAGCTGCTCAAGTCGAGCACCCTGCCTGCCGACGAGGAGCGGCTGCGGGCGTTGCTCCGGGAACTGGGACGGACCGACGAACTGCGCGCCATGGCGTCCCGCTCCGTCCGGCAGGCGACGCTTCGCGCGGAAGGCCGGCTCGAGGAGCCGCGACCGGCCACCCGCGTCCCGGTCGAGCCGAGTGACCCGGCGCAGGACGCCTACCGCCTGATCCGCTCGTACGTCGAACAAGGCAAGACCGACGAGGCGATCGCCCTGCTCCAGTCGCGGCCGCGAGTGGCTCCGGACCTGCTCGCCGATCTGCTGGTCGCCCAGGACCGCGTCGACGAGGCCGTCGCCGTGCTGGACGCGTCGAAGGATCGCGGCGCTCCGAGGAAAGCGGCCCGGCTCAGGGCGGCCCACGGCCTGATCGACGAACTCCGGGCCCGCGCGGACGCCGGCGAACGCCCGTCGGCCGACGTACTCGCCGGCTTCCTGGCCGAACAGGGAGCCCTCGACGAACTCCGCACCCGAGCCGCGGACGGCCCGATCTTCGCGTTTCACCTCGTTCGCGCGCTCGGCCGGCTGCGGCGGATCGACGAGCTCGAGCAACTCGCCGGCGGCGCGACGGACGGCGGCCTGGCCGGGGCGATGTGGTGGGCCACCGTGCTCGCGGATGTCGCCGCCGAAGACGTCCCAGCCGCACTGGCCGAGCACTCGGCGTACAGCGCGTGGTACGCGGAGCAGAACGGGACGCGGGCGGTGATCCGCCTCCTGGTCGAGCAGGGCCGGATCGGCATCGCCGTGGCGTTCGCCCGGGCTCGGGTCGGCTCGGGCGCCGAGTGGGCGAGCGCCTGGGTGCCGCGGGAGGACCAGGACGAGCCGAGCACCAGCGTGTCCGAGCAGATGCTGGCTGCCTCGGCGGAGTCCGCCGTACGGGAGTTGCTGCCCGGACACGCGGGCGACGAGGAGTTCAGTACGACGGTGAGCCTCGCCGACGTCGACTCCACCCTGTACGGCGACGTCCGCATCCGGGTCCCCGAGCTCGGCCGGGTCGAGATCTCCCTGGCCTGCTGGACCGTCGGCACGGACACCGCCCGCTACTTCGGCGACGACCCACCGACCGTCGCGGAGACCGAGCTGCCGCCGACCGGAACGGCGGTTCCCGATCTCGCGTCGACCATCGGCGTGATCGACGAGCTGTCGGCCCGGCTGGGCGCGCTCGAGCCGCCGTCGCCGCATCGGGGTGGCCGGCACCTGACCATCACCGTGCCGCTGCGGACCACGACCCTGGCCGCGGTCCCCGGGTAGACCGCCGCACGTAGGCTGGCCTGCATGCCCACCCAGCGTGCCGTGGACCCGAACCCGCACCCGGTCCCGCCCCCGGTTCTGAACCCGCCCGTGAAGCTCCCGCGGAAGGCTCCGGTGTACGCCGAGGAGACGCCCACCCAGCTGGTCCGGCGGGCCCGGAAGATGCACAAGGTGCTCACCGAGACCTACCCGGACGCGCACTGCGAGCTCGACTTCACGACGCCGCTGGAGTTGCTGGTGGCCACGATCCTGTCGGCGCAGACCACCGACGTGACGGTGAACAGGGTGACGCCGACGCTGTTCGCGAAGTACCCGACCGCGCAGGCCTACGCCGAGGCCGACCGGGAGGAGATGGAGGCGATCCTCAAGCCGACCGGCTTCTTCCGGGCCAAGACCAACAGCCTGCTCAAGCTCGGTCAGGCGCTCGTCGACGAGTACGACGGACAGGTGCCCGGCAAGCTCGAGGAACTGGTCAAGCTGCCCGGGACCGGCCGGAAGACGGCGAACGTCGTCCTGGGCAACGCCTTCGGTGTCCCCGGCATCACCGTCGACACCCACTTCGGGCGCCTGGTCCGCCGCTTCGGGTGGACGACCGAGGAGGACCCGGTCAAGGTCGAGCACCTGATCGGCGCGCTGTTCCCGAAGAAGGACTGGACGATGCTGTCCCACCGGCTGATCTTCCACGGCCGCCGCCGCTGCCACGCCAAGAAGCCCGCCTGCGGCGCCTGCCCGATCGCCCAGTGGTGCCCGTCCTTCGGCACCGGCCCCACCGACCCGGACCTGGCCGCCAAACTCGTCAAGGTCCCGGTGTGAGCCAGGATCCGCCCCACCCGGGCTCGCGGCTCCGCCGCCTCGCCCCCGAAGGGAGTGTCATCCCAGCCGCCGCCAGCTCGCGGCTCCGCCGCGTCGCCCCCGGATGGGATCGCGCAGCGGCCGGCGCAGACGCGCGGTGCCGACCCGTGGTCCCCGCTGCGACTTCCGCTCCGGCGCGCACCGGAGCAGGTCTTCGCCGCACTCCCGCTGCCGGGGCTGCTCCGGCGCACTCGACCTCGCGGCTTCGCCGCGTCGCGCTTGGATTGGCGCCGGTCGGCTGCGGTTCGCGTCGCGCCGTCGCCTCGCGTCGCGCCGTCGCCTCGCGCCGCCGCCTCGCCTCCGGATGGGATCGCGTCCGACGCGTCGTCCCCGCGCTGGCTTCCGCACCAGCAACCACCGGTACGCCACGTCGTCGCCCCGCGCTCGCGCTGGGGCTGGCCGGTCTACTGCTTCTCGCGGGGTGTGGCGCCCAAAAGAGCGACGGCTCCTCGACTCCGAGCGCCTCGGGTACGACGGCGACCGTCGTCGCCTGTCCGAGTACGCCGTCCAAGCCGGCGGCCTCCAACGGGCTCCCCGACGTGACGCTCCCCTGTCTCGGCGAAGGCCCCGACACCCGCCTCGCCGACCTGCGCGGGCCCCTGGTTGTCAACGTCTGGGCCCAGTGGTGCGGCCCCTGCCGGGACGAAGCGCCGTATCTGGCCGAGCTGCAGAAGAAGGCGGCGGGCAAGGTGAAGCTGATCGGGATCGACTACGCCGATCCGCGACCGGAGCTCGCGGTGAAGTTCGCCGCTCAGCACGGGCTCGATTACCCGCACCTGAAAGACGCCGACAAGGCCGTTCAGCAGCCGCTCAAAGTCGGCGGGCCGCCGTTGACCGCGTTCGTCGACCAGGACGGCGCGGTGGTCTACGTCCACCGCGGCGTGCTGAAGTCCCAGCAGCAGCTGGATCAGCTGGTCAAGGACAAGCTGGGGGTGACCCTGTGACCGCGACGACCTTCGACATCGAGCTGCCGGGCTGGCTGCAGCCGTTGCTGACGGCCTCGAAAACCGTTGATCCCAAGGAGCTTTCCCGGTTCCTGCCGCCCGACGACCCGGCGGTGCGCGAGTCCGCCGTACTCATCTTGCTTGCTGATGGCAACGAAGGCGACGGCCCGGACGTGCTGCTCACCGAGCGATCCTGGACCCTGCGCTCGCACGCCGGGCAGATGGCCTTCCCGGGCGGCCGCAGCGACGAGGAGGACGGCACCGGCACCGACGGCCTGATCCGGACCGCCCTGCGCGAGGCCGAGGAGGAAACCGGCCTGGATCCGTCCGGGGTCGAGGTGTTCGCGATCTGGCCGGCGCTCTGGGTCCCGGTCAGCAACTTCGGCGTGTCCCCAGTGCTGGCCTGGTGGCGCGAGCCGTCGCCGGTGGCGGTGGTCGATCCGGCCGAGGTCGCCTCGGTGCATCGCGTCGCGCTGTCCGCGCTCGCCGACCCGGCCAACCGGGTCAGCTGCATCCACCCGTCCGGTTTCACCGGTCCGGCCTTCGTCGTCGGGGACCTGTTCGTCTGGGGTTTCACCGCCGGTCTGCTCGACAAACTGCTGATCCTCGGCGGCTGGGCGCGCGACTGGGACCCGGCCCGCGTCGTACCGTTGCCCGACCGACTGGTCGAGGCGGCCTGGCGGAGTGAGGGGCAGCGGTCGCAGGAGGAGCGGCGGCTGACTGCCATCGAGCACGATCTGGGGCGTCCGGAGGGTGTGGAGTGAGCTATCTGGATTGGATCCTGATCGGGGTCACGCTGCTGGTGGCGATCTCCGGGTACGTCGAGGGCTTCGTGCTCGGCGCCTGCGCGACGCTCGGCCTGCTCGCCGGTGCCGCCGTGGGCGTGTACGGCGTACCGAAGGTCCTGGACAACTTCTCGCCCAGCGTCGAGGTCTCGTTCGCCGCGCTGGTGCTGGTGATCGTGCTGGCCTCGATCGGCCGGACCGTCGGCGCGCTGCTCGGGTCCAAGCTCCGGAACAAGATCTCCTGGAAACCGGTCAAGGCCGTCGACGCCCTCGGCGGCGCCGCGCTGGCCGCCGCCTCGGTGCTGGTCGTGTCCTGGGTGCTCGGGGTCGCGGTGAGCGGCGCGCGGATCCCGGACGTCACCTCGGCAGTCCGCGGTTCGCAGGTGCTGGCCAAGGTCGACGAGGTGCTGCCGAGCGGCGCCGACCAGGCCCTGCAGGCCTTCAACGACGTGGTGAACACCGATCTGTTCCCGCGCTTCCTCGACCCGTTCGTGCCGGAGCGGATCCGCGAGACCCAGCCGCCGGACGGCGGGATCGCGCGGACGCCGGCCGTGCGCGCGGCGTACAACCGGATCGCCAAGGTGACCGGCGTGGCGAACTGCTCGCGTGGGCTGGAGGGGTCCGGCTTCGTCGTCGCCCCGCAGCGCGTGATGACCAACGCGCACGTCGTCGCCGGCGTCGCGAACCCGAAGGTCGAGGTCAACCGGCAGTCCTACGACGCGACCGTGGTGCTGTTCGACCCCGAGATCGACGTCGCCGTGCTGTACGTGCCGAAGCTGGCCGCGCAGCCGCTGACCCTCGACGACAGCGGCAAGGCCGACGCCGCGGCGGTCGTGCTCGGCTACCCGGAGAACGGCCCGTTCAACTCCGAACCGGCCCGGATCCGCTCCGAGGAGCGCCTGCGCGGCCCGGACATCTACGGCGACCGCACGGTCACCCGCAAGGCCTTCTCGATCTGGGCCTCGGTCCGCCCCGGCAACTCCGGCGGTCCGCTGATCTCCACCCGCGGCACCGTGTACGGCGTGGTCTTCGCGGCTTCGGTCGAGGACAACCGCACCGGCTACGTGCTGACCGCCGCCCAGGTCGCCGACGCCGCCGCCGAGGGCGCCCGGGCCACGAAGGAAGTCTCGACCCGCACCTGCACCTGAGCTCTTCTCCCGCCGATGCAGCGGATCGGGTGGTCCGCGGCGTTGGGAGGGTGTGACGGTGACCAGTGCGGCGACCCGCTCGTTCGACCAGGTGGTGCGGTCGAGCGAGCGGCGCCTGCTCCGCGTCGGCCTGATGCTGTCCGGCAACGCCCACACCGCCGAGGACCTCGTGCAGTCGGTCCTGACCCGCGCCCATCGGCGCTGGGACCGGATCGGCGGCCTCGAGCACCCCGAGGCGTACCTGCGGACGATGCTGGTGAACGAGTTCCTCAGCTGGCGACGCCGGCTGAAGAACCGCGAGCTGCCGCTGGCCGAGCTCGACGAGACCCCGACGACCGAGGACGTGAGCAGCCGGCAGGCCGAGCGGGACACCGCCTGGCGGATGCTCGCGACCCTGCCGCGCCGGCAACGCGCCGTACTGGTGCTGCGGTACTACGAGGATCTGCCCGACGACGAGATCGCGACGGTGCTCGGCTGTACGGCGAGCACGGTCCGGTCCAACGCGGCCCGGGGGCTGGCGGCCCTGCGCGCCGAGCTAGGAGCTGAAGGATGAACAAGTCGGACGAAGAGCTCGGTGAGCTGCTGCGGGAAACCTTTGCGAGCAAGGAGAATCAGGCCGATAGCTTGCCTGCAGCAATCAAAGCGGGAACCCGTCGCCGCTTCAGCCCGGCGCTCGCAGCGGCCGCCGCGGTCGTGCTGGTGCTGGGCGGCGCGGTGGTCGTCCGGCAGAACCTCACGCCGCCCACCGGCCTCCCGGCTCCGGCCGCCACCACGACCGGGCACGCCGAGACGGCCGAGGCGATCGCGTTGACCGAGGACATCCGGATCTGGGCGGCAGCGATCGAGGCGATCATCGCGCGCGAGCCCGGCAGTACGACGTACTACGTGCTGGACGCGCCCCTCCAGAACGGCAGCACGGCAGCGCGCGGTAAGCCCTTCACCGACGCCCAGAAGACCGCGATCACCGGCCTGCTGGCCTCGAAGGCCAAGCTGGAGTGGATCGCCAAGCGGCCGCCGCTGGCGGACCCGTGCGCGCCGAACGCGGGCGGCCCGTTCGTCACGGTGGGTGCGATCGTCCGGCGGGCCGGTCATGTCGAGGTCGACGCGAGCATCTGGCGCGGTTGTCTGGCCGCGCGGTGGCTCACCTTCCGCCTGGACGAGAAGGCCGGCACCTGGAATGTCACCGGAACCGTCGGACCCGAGGCTGTCTCCTAGAGCCGCCGAGCAGCTCGAGGCGATTTCTAGAGCCTGCCGAGCCAATCGAGCAGCACCGCGTTGAACCGCTCCGGCGCTTCCTCGTGTGGAAAGTGCCCGACCGTGGTGAGGGACTCGTGCCGCACGGGTGCCGTGACCAGCTCCGGCGGGGTGATCCAGCTCGTCGGCGAGACGGCGCCGTCCAGGCCGCCGTGCAGCTGCAGCACCGGTACGCCGACCGGCTCACGCATCCGCGCGGAGTACCGCCGGCCGTCGCCGCGCAGCCGGGAGCGGACGAACCAGCGGTGGTACTCGAGCGCGCAGTGCGGCGCGGGCCAGACCTGCAGCGCGGCCCGGTAGCGCCGGGAGGCCTCCGCGTCCGGGAAGTCACCACCCGGCGCCGACCAGGCCCGCAGCAGCTGCTCGATGTGGATGCCGTCGTGGGCCAGCAACCGCCGTTCGGGCAGGATCGGCAGCTGGAACCACCCGACCTGCGCCGCCGCTCGCGGGCGACCTGAGCGCAGCAACATCAACGGGTGCGGAGCCGACACGGCTGCCACCGCCCGGACCTGCCGTGACGCCAGTACGGCGGCCGACCAGGCGGCGAATCCGCCCCAGCCGTGCCCGACCACCACCGCCTCCGTCGCGCCGAGCGAGCGGATCACGCCGGACACGTCGGCCGACACCGTGAACGGGTCGTAGCCGCGCGGGGTCTTGTCGCTCGCGCCGTACCCGCGCAGGTCCATCGCGACCGCCCGGTACCCGGCCTCGGCGATCACCGGCAGCTGATGCCGCCAGGCCCACCAGAACTCCGGGAACCCGTGCAGGAACAGGACCAGGGGATCGTCCGCCGCCCCGCACTCGGCGACGTGGAACCGGGCGCCGTTGGCCGCCACCAGAGCGTGCGACCACGGCCCGTCGACGAGCAGGTCGGAGACGCCCGCGGGGCTCAGTCGCCCTTCCCGATCGCCTTGAGCGCCTCGACCGACTCCTTCGAGGTCTCGATGGTTCGCGGCGCGCCCTTGGCCTTGCCGAGCTGGCTCTTGCCGATCAGCACGAGCACGCCGGCGATCAGCAGGTAGACCACGGCCACGATCAGGAACGCCAGCGCCGGATGCAGCCCGAGCGCGCTCACGCCGTACGCCGCGGCGATCGACAGCAGGATGATCGCGAGCAGCCCGAGGAACGCGGCCCCGCCGAACAGGCCGGCCCCGGTCCCGGCGGCCACCGCCGTCTTCTTCAGCTCGGCCTTGCCCAGCTCGATCTCGCTGCGCACCAGGCTGGACAGATCCCGGCTGGCGTTCGCGACGAGCTGCCCGACCGTCGGCTCGTCCGTGTTGGTGTCACGGTCCTGCCCCATCGACATGGCGCTCCTTCCGTCCGTGCCCCGACCCTACCGCCGCGTACTGCGAACAGCTGGTACCCCGCACCTGCCCAGCTCAGTCGGCGTACACGCGGTTGCGCCGGAACAGCAGCCCGGCGGCCAGCAGCGCCGCCAGCAACGAGGCGATCAGTACGGCGGCCTTGGCGCGCTCGGCCTGGGCGACATCGTCACCGAAGGCCAGTTGGGCGATCAGCAACGCGACGGTGAAGCCGATGCCCGCCAGCACCGAGACCGCGGCCACGTCGCGCCAGGCGAGGTCGGAGTTCAGCTCCGCCCGGGTGAACCGCGCGGTCAGCCAGGCTCCGCCGAAGACGCCGAGGAACTTGCCGACCACCAGTCCGGCCACGATGCCGATCGCGACCGGATCGGTGAGCATCTCCCGTACCGCGCCACCGCTCAACGTGACCCCGGCGGCGAACAGCGCGAACAGCGGCACCGCCAGCCCGGCCGACCACGGCCGCAGCCGGTGCTCGATCCGCTCGGCCGGAGCGTGCTTCTCGCCGCGATCGGCGACCACCCGGGTGGCCAGCCCGAGGGCGACCCCGGCGATCGTCGCGTGGATTCCCGACTCGTGCATGAACCACCACGCGCCGAGCGCGACCGGGACGTACAGCAGCGGCGTGGTGAAGCGGAAGCGCTGCAGCAGGAAGAAGACCCCGATCAGCGCCAGCGCGACCAGCAGTTCGAGCAGGTGGAAGCCGTGCGAGAAGAACACGGCGATGACCAGGATGGCGCCGAAGTCGTCGACCACCGCCAGCGTGAGCAGGAAGGCACGCAGCGCGCCCGGCAACGAGGAGCCGACGATCGCCAGCACCGCGAGCGCGAAAGCGATGTCGGTCGCCGTCGGCACGGCCCAGCCCGACGTCCGGCCGTCGTCCGCGGTCAGGTTCACCAGCAGGTAGATGATTGCCGGGAGCACCATTCCGGCCAGCGCCGCGACCACCGGGACGACGGCCTCGCCGAGCTTCGACAGCGTGCCGACCACCAGCTCGCGCTTGAGCTCGACGCCGGCCAGGTAGAAGAACAGGGCCAGGGCGCCGTCGGCGGCCCAGGCCTCGACGGTCAACGGGCCGAGCTGGGCCTCGCGCAGGTGGTGGTAGGCGTCCTGCCAGGGGGAGTTCGCCCAGATCAGCGCGACGACGGCCGCGCCGAGCAGCAGCAGGCCACCGGTGGTCTCGGCCCGCAGGGTGTCGGCCAGAAACGCCCGCTCGGTGCCGAGAACACGGGGAAAGGCGCGACGGCGGCGTACACGAACGACTGGGGGCATGAGAAGCCTTTCGATCCGGGGTCGGTCGGACACATCGCCGACCAGGCTTCCCGGCACACCGTGTTGCGTTCGGCACCAGTCTAGGTGATCGAGGGTGATTGCGTGCGGCTCGTCGATGAGGGAGGCTTACCGCTGGTGCGCCGGGAAGTCTGGTCGGCAGTGCCCGTCCCCAGGCGGGGTACGGGCTGGTCGACGACTCGTGGAGGCGCTGTGGCACGGCTCGAGTCCGGGCAGAAGGCTGTGAGAGAGCTCACGCCGGTGGACCCTCAGCGCGTACGCTGCGGGAGTGCACGCAGAACAGATGGGCGAACAGTTCCCGGTCGTCAGCCTGGACAGCGATGCGCGCGAGGCGGTCGAGCTGCTGGCCTCGCGGCGGCTGCCGGGCCTGATCGTGGTCGACGCCAAGGGCAGCCCGTACGCTGTGCTGCCGGCGTCGCAGGTGGTCCGTTTCCTGGTGCCGAGCTACGTGCAGGACGATCCGTCGCTGGCGCGGGTGATCGACGAGTCGCTGGCCGACCAGGTCGCCGACAAGCTGGCCGGGGTCACGGTGCGCAAACTGCTGCCGTCCGAGCCGGCGGAGCTGCCGGTGGTGAACCACGACGACACCGTGCTCGAGGTGGCCGCGATCATGGCGCGCCTTCGCTGCCCGTTGGTCGCGGTGACGAAGGACAAGGAGATCATCGGCGCGATCACGGCGTCCCGCCTGCTGGAACTGGTCGTCACGCCGCACTGATGCCCGGCGGACCGGCCGGGACCGCGAAGGTGGCCGGATGACCGTCATCGCGGTGATCGTGTTCGTGGTCGCCTACCTGCTGATCGCGACCGAGTGGACCCACAAGCTGCTGGCCGCGCTGGGCGGCGCCGCCGTGCTGCTCGCCCTCGGCGTGACGGATTCCGAACACGCCTTCTACTCCCACGAGACCGGTGTCGACTGGGACGTCATCTTCCTGCTGCTCGGCATGATGGTGATCGTCGGCATCCTGCGCCGGACCGGCGTGTTCGAGTACATCGCGATCTGGGCTGCCAAACGGGCCAAGGGCTCGCCGCTGCGGGTGATGCTGCTGCTCACGATGATCACCGCGGTCGCGTCGGCGTTCCTCGACAACGTGACCACGGTCCTGCTGATCGCCCCGGTCACCCTGCTGGTCTGCGACCGGCTCGGCATCAACCCGGTGCCGTTCCTGATCGCCGAGGTGATGGCGTCCAACATCGGCGGCGCCGCGACGCTGATCGGCGATCCGCCGAACATCATCATCGCCAGCCGCTCGGGCCTGACCTTCAACGACTTCCTGGTCCACATGGCGCCGCTGGTGCTGATCGTGCTGGTGGTGTTCTGCCTGGTGGTGCCCTGGCTGTTCCGCGGCTCGTTCCAGGTCGACCCGGACAAGGTCGAGAACGTGATGCGGCTGAACGAGAAAGAGGCGATCGAGGACCGGACGCTGCTGATCAAGTGCGCACTGGTGCTGCTCGGCGTGTTCGCCGGCTTCATCGGTCGCTCGGTCTTCCACGTCGAACCCTCGGTGGTCGCGCTGCTCGGGGCCGGCGTCCTGGTGCTGATCTCCGGGGTCGCGACCAAGGACTACATGAGCAGCGTGGAGTGGCAGACGCTGCTGTTCTTCGCCGGCCTGTTCATCATGGTCGGCGCGCTGGTGAAGACCGGCGTGATCGGCGAACTGGCCCAGCAGGTCCAGCAGCTCACCGAGGGCCGGGCGCTGTTCGCGGTGATGCTGATCCTCGGGGTCTCCGCCGTGCTGTCCGGCATCGTCGACAACATCCCGTACGTCGCGACGATGAGCCCGGTCGTGCTGGAACTGACCAAGGGCATTCCCGACCCGGCCCAGGCCGAGGCGCTGTGGTGGGCCCTGGCCATCGGCGCCGACTTCGGCGGCAACGCGACCGCCGTCGGCGCGAGCGCCAACGTCGTCGTGATCGGCCTGGCCCTGCGCGCCGGCTATCCGATCAGCTTCTGGGAGTTCACCCGCAAGGGCGTGGTGATGACCGCGATCACGATCGTCGTCGCCGCGCCGTACCTGTGGCTGCGGTACTTCGTCCTGGCCTGACCTCGGGGTGACGCGGCCCCCGGCGCGGGACGCGCCGGGGCAAGGGGTTTCCGGTGGGAATCACACCGGTACGCCTCGACGCCGTACCGGTGGTGCGGGAAGATGATCGCTGGCCGTCCTGGGGCTCCGGCCAGTACTGTCGGTGAGCGGTCGACCGACCGGAACGAGACGACCTCCGCGCCCCGGCAACCGGTTTGCCGGCCAGACTCCCAGGGATACGACGTCATGGCCCGCCCAAGGAACAACCCCGGCGACCTCGCCGAGCTCCCCACCGAGCTGCGGACCGACCGGCCGAAGGGTGACCAGATCCGCGAGATCCTGGAGCGCCTCACCCGCAGCCTGCCCGCCGGGACCGTACTGCCGTCGGAGCGGGTCCTGGCCGAGCGCTTCGGCGTCGCGCGGATGACGGTCCGCCAGGAGGTCGACCGGGTCGTCTCCGAGGGCCTGGCCGCCCGGCGTCCCGGCGGTGGCACGTTCGTCGCCGAACCGCGCCCGAACCGGCTGCTCGCGTCGTCGTTCAGCCAGGACATGCGCGACCGCGGCATCACCCCTGGTGCCAAGGTGCTCGAACACCGCGTCGGCACCGCCGACGAGGCCCTCGCCGCCGAACTCGAGGAGCCGGTCGGCACTCCCGTGCTCCACCTGGTCCGCCTCCGCACCGCCGACGGCGAGCCGATGGCGATCGAACGCACCAACTTGTCGCTGCGCCGTTACCCGGGCCTGGACGAACTCTCCTTCGACGAACTGTCCCTGTACGACGAACTCGGCGCCCGCTTCGGTGTCTCGCTGGGCATCGTCTCGGCGTCGATCGTCGCCGCCCCACCGGATTCCCCCGAGGACGCCGCCCTGCTCGGCATCGACGAGACCACCCCTTGCCTGGTCATCACCTCGGCGCCCCGCACCGCCTCCGGCGAGGTCATCGAGTGCGGCCGCTCGACGTACCGCTCGGACCGCTACGACATCACCGTGGCCTACCGAACTACCTGACCATTCGAAATCAATCGGCCTGTGATCAAGTATCAAACGCTCGACCTACAACCGGCCGGCGACAACCCCCAGCGCGAACGCCGTACCGGCCAGCCCGAGCATGATCGTGGCCAGCAGGCGCAGGCGGGCGTGATGCGCCGGGATCTCGGCCTTCGTGGCGAAGATCCGTCGCGGCCAGTGGCGCCAGGAGACGTACCAGAAGATCCCGGTGGCGGCGAGCAGAAGGACCGCCTTGACCAGGTGGAGCCACCAGTGGCCGGTGTCGACCAGCAGGAGCACCAGGCCGCTGGCGGCGATCACTGCGATCAGGCCGAGCACCTTCCAACGGTTGCCTGAGGCAATCGTCGCCGTGAGGGCCTCGCGGGTCTCCGGATCGGCGGCGTAGAACTTCGCCAGCTTCGGCTGGACAACGAACAGCGAGTAGGCCATCCCGCCGACCCACGCGGCCGCCAGGCCGGCGTGCAGGACGGCGACGAGCGCGGTCATCGGTACTGCTCGAGGATCGGGAGCGGCAGCAACGAAGTCATCGCCACCAGCTTGTCGAGGGTGAGGAGCAGCTCGTCCGGCTTGGTGCGGCCGAAGATCGGATACGTGGTGAAGATCAGGTGCTGCTCGATCAGTGCCCAGGTGTGCAGCTTGGTCCTGCGCATGAAGGCGGCCAGCTCCGGATGGAGGACCTGTGCGGCGACTTGCGGGTCGGTGTTCACCAACCGGTACCAGCGGTCGAACGTCGGGTCCGCGGTGATCGGTTTCGGCAGCCCGGTGACGTCGTACGCCGGATCGGTGTTGTCGACGATCTGGAACCACGGCACCGGCGACGGCAGCTCGATCGCCCAGACCGTGTTGATCCGTTCCGAGCCGGCCTCGGGAACCGCCAGGTCGGACCAGGCGTCCCGCACCACCTTGACCGCCTCCTGCCGGTAGAAGTCGAACACCGTGAACCGAAGTCCCTGGTGCCGCCCGCTCACCGCGCCGAAGGCGAGCTGCTGCCGGCCGCGCAGACAGAACGGCAGCGCGTATCTCCATCGGTCCGGCAGCTCGGGTGCCTCGACCCGGATCTCCCACCCACGCCGCGCCGCGAGTGCCGCGCGTTCGTCGTTGGTCTTGGCGATCCGCCGCGTCTCGAGATTGCGCACGGCCTCAGGCTAGGGGTTCGCCCGGCTCAACCAGGCCACGACAAGCACCAGGGCGCGTACAGCACGAGGCCGCGAACAGGGCGAGGGCCCGGACAGCAGCTGTCCGGGCCCTCGCCAACGATCGGTCAGTCCTCGTCGGCCTTGCCGGCCTCGAGGTTGGACTTGATCAGGTCCATCACGGTCGAGTCGGCCAGCGTGGTGACGTCGCCGACCTCGCGGTTCTCGGCGACGTCGCGCAGCAGGCGGCGCATGATCTTGCCCGAGCGGGTCTTCGGCAGCTCGGCGACGACCATGATCTGGCGCGGCTTGGCGATCGGGCCGATCTCCTTGGCCACGTGGTTGCGCAGCTCCTGGACGACGTCCGGGCCGCCGTCACCGGCCTCCGAGCGCAGGATCACGAACGCCGCGATCGCCTGGCCGGTGGTCGGGTCGGACGCGCCGACGACGGCAGCCTCGGCCACCTTCGGGTGCGAGACCAGCGCCGACTCGATCTCGGTGGTGGACAGCCGGTGGCCGGACACGTTCATCACGTCGTCGACCCGGCCGAGCAGCCACAGGTCGCCGTCCTCGTCCTTCTTCGCGCCGTCGCCGGCGAAGTACATGCCCGGGAACCGCGACCAGTACGTCTCCTTGAAGCGCTCGTCGTCGCCCCACAGCGTGCGCAGCATGGCCGGCCACGGCTTGGTGATCACCAGGTAGCCGCCGGAGCCGTTCGGCACCGGGTTGCCGGCGTCGTCGACCACGTCGACGTTCACGCCCGGGATCGCCCGCATCGCCGCGCCCGGCTTGCCGGAGGTGACGCCGGGCAGCGGGGAGATCATGTGCATGCCGGTCTCGGTCTGCCACCAGGTGTCGACCACCGGCGCCTGGTTGCCGCCGATGTTCTCCCGGTACCAGATGTAGGCCTCGGGGTTGATCGGTTCGCCGACCGACCCGATCACCCGCAGCGTCGACAGGTCGAACTTGGCCGGGATCTCCTTGCCCCATTTCATGAAGGTCCGGATCGCGGTCGGCGCGCAGTACAGGATCGAGACCTTGTACTTCTGCACGATCTCCCACCAGCGGCCCTGGTGCGGGGTGTCCGGCGTGCCCTCGTACAGCACCGAGGTGGTCGCGTTCGCCAGCGCGCCGTACACGATGTAGCTGTGGCCGGTGACCCAGCCGATGTCGGCGGCGGTCCAGTAGACGTCGGTCTCCGGCTTGAGGTCGAACACGGCCCACTGGGTGTACGCCGTACCCACCAGGTAGCCGGCCGTGGTGTGCAGGATGCCCTTCGGCTTGCCCGTGCTGCCGGACGTGTACATCACGTACAGCGGGTGCTCGGCGTCGAACGCCTCCGGCGTGTGCTCGGTCGACTGCTTGCCGACGAAGTCCTCCCACCACAGGTCCCGGCCGTCGGTCATCGCGGTCTCCTGGCCGGTGCGCTTGACCACGAGCACGTTCCGCACGTCCGGGCAGTCGGTCAGAGCGGCGTCGACGGCCGGCTTCAACGCGGCCGGAGCGCCCCGGCGGTAGCCACCGTCGGAGGTGATCACGACGCGGGCGTCGCAGTCCTGGATCCGGCCCTTCAGCGCGTCCGCGGAGAAGCCGCCGAAGATCACCGTGTGCGGGGCGCCGATCCGGGCGCAGGCCAGCATCGCGACCACGGTCTCGGGGATCATCGGCATGTAGATGGCGACCACGTCACCGGCCTGCACGCCGAGCTCGAGCAGCGCGTTGGCGGCCTTGCTGACCTCGTCCTTGAGCTGGGCGTAGGTGATCTCGCGGGTGTCGCCCGGCTCGCCCTCGAAGTAGTACGCGACCCGGTCGCCGAGGCCGTTCTCGACGTGCCGGTCGACGCAGTTGTACGCCGCGTTGAGCTTGCCGTCGGCGTACCACTTGGCGAACGGCGGGTTGCTCCAGTCGAGCGTCTGGGTCGGCTCGACCGCCCAGGTCAGCCGTTTGGCCTGCTCGGCCCAGAACCCCTCCAGGTCGGCGGCGGCCCGCTCGTAGGCGTCGGCCTTCACGTTCGCCTGGGCGGCGAGCTCGGCCGGCGGGTCGAAGCGGCGTTCCTCGTGCATCAGGTTCGACAGCGCTGGGGACTGGGGCTCGGAACTGGTCACGGTCGCGGACTCCTCGTCGATAGCCGGTCGGCGCGCCCGGGCGCCGACCCCTTTCTACCAACGCCAGACCAGCCGCGGTACTGGTGGTTCGCCGAGCAGACCTCTATCTGCGCCGAACGGAAGGTTCAGTGAACGAGGTCACAGCGGCCGCGGTCCCCGGTCGAGGGAACCGGACGGCGGCGTGCCGCATCGGATCCGTGTCGCCTACCGCCAGGAGATCCGCCCGATGCACCAGCAGTACAGCCCTCAGCCGCAGTACGCCGCCCAGCCGGTCGAGTACGCCGCCCAGCCCCAGTACGCCGCTCAGCCGGTCCAATACGCCGCTCAGCCAGTGGCGGGCCGCCTCCCGGCGGACCACCCCCTCGCCGGCGTCGACCGCCGCATCTCCCGGGCGGCGCGGCGCCGGGTGCACAGCCGCGAACGCCGCATCCGCCGTACGCGGGCGGCGGTGCGCAGCCAGCTGCCTACCTGGTGATCTCGGCCTCGCGGGCGTCCAGCAGTTCGTCCCAGTGGTCGGCGGTCCACGCGCAGGCGGCGCGAATCGGTCCGAGCATGCTCCGGCCGAGCGGCGTCAGCTCGTAGACGACGCGGCGAACCGGTACGGCGTACTCGGTGCGGCTGATCAGGCCGTCCTGCTCCAGGTGACGCAGGGACTGCGTGAGCACCTTCGGGGTCACCCGGTGCAGCGGTACCCGCAGCTCGGAGAACCGGCGCGGGCCGTCCTCCAGACAGGCGATCACCAGGGCTGCCCACTTGTCCCGGCCGAAGCGGAACGGGTTCAGCGTCGAAGGGCAGATCTCGTCGAACATGTCCGCGCGCAACGGCTCCATCGGACCAGCCTAGCCAGTATCCGGGCGGAAACCGGGTCGCCGCCTACCGTCGCCGGACACGACGAGAGAGGACTGAGCGATGAGCAGGATCCTGGTTTTCGGCGCCGGCGGGCGGGCCGGTCGTGCGGCGGTCGAGGAAGCCCGCCGCCGCGGCCACGAGGTCACCGCGGCCGTGCGGACACCCGGCAAGTACGCCGGCCCGCCGGTCGCGGTGGTCGCGGCCGACATCACCGACCTCGAGGCCGTCCGCCGGCTCGCGGTCGAGCACGACGCGGTGATCGCCGCCGTGTACGACGGCGGCGCCGATCCGGTCGACTTCTTCCCGCGGGTGGGCAAGGCCCTTGCCGACGGCATCGGCGGCACCCGCCTGGTCTGGGTCGGCCTCGCCTCGATCCTTGCCGACGACAACGGCACGCTGCTGATGGACACCCCCGGCTACCCGCAGGAGTACCGGTCCTTCTACGCCGCCCACCAGGCCGCGGTCGACCTGCTGGCCGGATCGCAGGCCGACTGGGTCTCGATCACCCCCTGCGGCGACTTCGACCACGAGCACCCCGAACGCACCGGCGCCTACCGCATCGCTCCGGCCGACGCCGCCAGCCGGATCTCGTACGCCGATCTCGCGATCGCTCTGCTCGACGAGATCGACACACCGCGCCACCACGGCGAGCTGCTCGGCGTACGGCGGGCATGACGTTGCTCACCTGAAGCACTGTTGTTGTCACCCTGGGTGCGAAATACATTGGAGGCAAATGTAATTCCTCGAGGATGTCTCTGACAGGAGGCGCAGCATGTGCGGAATCACCGGGTGGGTGGCTTACCGGCGTGACCTGGCGGCCGAGCGGGCGACCGTCGACGCGATGACCGAGACGATGGCCTGCCGGGGTCCGGACGCGCGCGGGACCTGGTGGGCCCCGCACGTCGCGCTCGGGCACCGGCGGCTGGCGGTGATCGACCTGGAGGGCGGCGAGCAGCCGATGACGGTCGACGTCCCGGCGCCGGACGGCGGGACGGCGACCGTCGGCATGGTCTACAGCGGCGAGGCCTACAACTACCTGGAGCTGAAGGACGAGCTGCGCTCGCGCGGCCACCGCTTCGCGACCGACTCCGACACCGAGGTCGTGCTGCACGCCTACCTGGAGTGGGGCGAGGCGTTCGCCGAACGGCTGAACGGCATGTACGCGTTCGCGATCTGGGACCCGCGCGAGGACAAGCTGGTGATGGTCCGCGACCGGATGGGGATCAAGCCGTTCTTCTACTACCCGACCGACGACGGCGTGCTGTTCGGCTCCGAGCCGAAGGCGATCCTGGCCAATCCGCTGGCCCGGCCGGCCGTCGACGACAACGGCCTGCGCGAGCTGCTGACGCTGAGCAAGACGCCCGGACACTCCTTGTGGGCCGGGATGTCCGAGGTCGCGCCGGGCACGGTCGTCACCGTCGACCGCAACGGCGTACGCAAGGCGACGTACTGGCGACTCGAGACCCGGGCGCACACCGACGACCAGGACACGTCGGTCGCCCACGTCCGCGAACTGCTGGTCGACATCACCCGACGCCAGCTGGTCGCCGACGTGCCGCGCTGCGTGCTGCTGTCCGGCGGTCTCGACTCCAGCGCGATCACCGGTCTGGCCGCGGAGCAGCTGGCGGTCGACGGCGAGAAGGTCCGCAGCTTCGCGGTCGACTTCGCCGGCCAGACCGAGAACTTCGTCGCCAGCGAGCTGCGCGGTACGCCGGACGCGCCGTACGTGCACGACGTCGCCGACCTGGTGAAGTCGCAGCACTCGGACATCGTGCTGGACAACACGACGCTGACCGATCCGGAGGTACGCCGTACGGTCGTGCGCGCGAACGACGCGCCGCTGGCCGGAGACCTGTTCAGCTCGCTCTACCTGCTGTTCAAGGCGATCCGGGAGCAGTCGACGGTCGCGCTGTCGGGTGAGTCGGCCGACGAGCTGTTCGGCGGGTACCTGTGGTTCCACGACCCGGAGGTGCAGCGGGCCCAGACGTTCCCGTGGCTGGCCTTCCGTGGCTTCCGCGGCCAACCGGGTGGGGTGCTGCGTGACGACCTGCTGCGGCGGCTCGACCTTCCGTCGTACGTGCGGGACCGGTACGCCGACGCGGTCGGCGAGATCGAACGGCTGGACGGCGAATCCGGCCACGAGTGGACGATGCGCAAGATCTGCTACCTGCACCTGACCCGGATGGTCCGGATGCTGCTCGACCGCAAGGACCGGATGTCGATGGCCGTCGGGCTGGAGGTCCGGGTGCCGTTCTGCGACCACCGGCTGGTCGAGTACGTCTACAACACGCCGTGGTCGCTGAAGACCTTCGACGGGCAGGAGAAGAGCCTGCTCCGGGCCGCCACGCGCAACGTGCTGCCGGAGTCGGTCGCCACCCGGACGAAGAGCCCGTACCCGCAGACGCAGGACCCGGCGTACGCCGTGGCGCTGTCCGAGCAGGCCCGGCAGCTGCTGGCCGACGACCATCCGGTGCTCGAACTGGCCGACCGGGCCAAGGTGGAGGCGACTCTGACGGCCGAACCTGGTGCCGTTCCGCGGCAGAACCTGGAACAGTTGCTCTCACTGGCAACATGGCTGGACATCTACCGTCCCGAGATCCGGGCGGCCTGACCCGACGGGGTGATCGTGCTGGACGAGAAGGCAGTCCACCTGATGGTGGCGATGCACCGGATCGTCCGGCACCTCCGCCGGACCGCGATGTCGACATCGATGCACCCGACCCAGTTCATCGCCCTGCTGGTGATCGCCCGCGAGCAGCCGGTCCGGATCGGCACGATCGCCAACCGGGTGCCCTGCTCGCAGCCGACCGCCACCACGACCGTCGCCGTCCTGGAGAACTCCGGGCTGGTCCGCCGCCGCGCCGACTCCCTCGACGGACGCGCGACAGCGGTCGAGCTGACCGAACAGGGCGCCGAGACCGTCGCCCACATGCGCGCCGACGCCGCCCAGGCGCTCACCACGATCCTGTCCAGCCTCAGCCCGGAGGACCGCGAGAAGGTCCTGGAGGCCGGCGAGATCCTGTACGGCGTCGCGGACGACTTGTAGCCCGGCGGCCGGTCTCAGCGGCGGGGAGCTTGCCGTCCAGCGCCTTGAAACCGGCCGCCACGCGGGCCCGGGGGTCTGAGATCCTCGATCCATGCGGCGGCTGCTGAGGTGGATCTTCTGGGTCGGCCCCTGCCGCTTCTACCTGGCCGGCGAGGCGAGCGGCGGTGCTGTCCCTTTCGTCTTCCTCTTCGGCCTGTTCGGCTTCGCCGCGGCGCTCGGCGGTGTGTTCGCGCTGATCGGCGCCGTCTTCCTCGCCGACGGCCACCTCACCGCCGACCAAGGCGCCTTCGAAGCCCCACTCGCCACCGCCGACGCCGAGATCCTCCGCTACGACGACGGCCCCGGCGGCTTCGGCGACCGCCACCTGGTGGTCCGCTTCACCGCCGGCACCACCGAGATCACCACCAAGATCAAGGCCGAGGACCGAGTCGAGGAGTCCCACGTCCCACCACTCGGCGGCCACCAGCAGGTCGAGTACGTCATCACCGACCCCACCCGAGCCCGCCCAGCCGGAGCCACCGAGTCCAAGAAGTCGGACGCGCAAGGCAGCCGCTACTTCGGCTACGCCTGCCTGACCCTCACCACGCTCACCGGCGCCGCCTACCTGGTCAGCCGCCGCAAACGCCCCGGGGGCAGATCCCAATCTGCCCCACCTGTAGCCAGATCGAGCAAGTACGATGGATTCTGCTTGGGGCAGTAGAGCCTCCTGAAGTGGACCCGGCAGCCTTCCGGACGGTAGGTGAGCCGGGTCTCGCGCGTTCAGAGGTCCCTCAGACCGGAGAATCGCGCCACTGATCGACGCCACGCCCCGCCGCGCGTCCATGCCCAGGCGACCGCATCCGGCACCCACAGCAATGGATCGAGCTTCGGAGCCAGCAGATCCCAGCGCAGCTCCGGGCAGTTGTACCGGTAGCAAGCGGCGTGCAGGGTCCGGCGGTCACGTTGGTACGTCGACTCGTCCCGCTCGACGACCAGCCGCCCGGCTGTGCCGGCCGAATCCCGAACGATGGCCTCGAGGCACGCCTGACGGCCAGCGAGCGTGTCGCGCTCCGCGTGGTAGAGGTCGACCACCAGACGGAACTCAGCGATGGCACCGAGAATTCGCTTGCGCCGGGCATCCGTCTCGTGGCGGAAGTGCAGGCGCTCCTGCCCCGCGAGAAGCAGTCCGCGCAGGGCCTTGCGGTGGACGCCGACGTCGTCGGCCGGACACCGGGCCGCGGCCATCAACAGGCCCTTGGACTTCGACTCGTCGACGAACACGTGTACTGGCATTTCCCCGCCCTGTGTGGTGGCAAGGGACGACCGTCGCACGAGCGGTGACGGTGGCTTCGCTGCAACACGAGGGCAGGTCGGGGCAGTTGGGGGCAGATGAGTGGGAACGGCGAACGGCCGCCGACGGGTGTCGGCGGCCGTTCTGGGTAGATGAATCAGTTGCGGACGATCGTGAACGTCGTGGTGGTGTTCCTGATGTCGACCGCGTTGTTGGTCAGGGTGAGGTTGTTGAACGTCGCGGTGCCGCGGGCCGGGCCCTCGCCGGGTTCGGGGAGTTCGTTGGCCCAGATGCCGAAGCCGGACTTGGCGTCGAAGGCGTCGCCGGACTTGCGGGCGCCGGAGATCGAGACGTTGGTGAGCACGGTGTCGGCGACCGGGAACAGCGGGCTGCCGCCGACGTAGTCGGTTTGGAACATGATGCCGGAGTAGGTGGGATCGACGATGTCGACGTCGGTCAGGCGGATGCCCTGGAAGATCTTGGTGGCCGAGTAGATCCAGATGCCGGGGAAGGTCTGGGCGCCCCAGAAGTGGCCGCCGGCGCGGACCACCGAGATGTTCTCGAAGCGGGTCGGGGGAGTGGCGCCGAAGCCGTTCATCGGGATGCCGAAGTCGAGCGAGCTGATCGTGATGCCGCTGTAGACCAGCGTGTCGGCGACGTACAGGTTGCGGAAGACGTTGTTCGTGCCGCCGTACACCGCGAAGCCGGCTGCTCGCCAGGTCAGTGTCGACGAGAGGTTCTCGAAGACGTTGTCGCGGACCTCGCCGCCGCCGTTGTCGGTGGCGTTGAACAACGCGAAGCTGTCGTCACCGGTGGCCCGCGCGTCGTTGTTGCCGACCGTGTTGCCGGACGAGCCGTTGGTCATGTTGATGCCGTCGGCGAACAGGTTGCGGATCCGGGAGTTGCGGATCGTGGAGTTGTCGGTGTTCGCGCCCCAGTACAGGCACATCTGGTGCTCGACCCAGATGTTGTCGATGGTCATGTTCGACGTGCCGGCGAAATTGAACACCTTGCCCGGACCGTCGTTGCGGCTGTCGTAGTTGCCGAAGTAGGCGAACCCGCTGAACGTCGACCCGTTCGCCGACGACTGTGCGTCGAAGCCCACGTCGGTGTTCGACTGGTTGACCGGGGCAACGAACCGGGTGAACCACGGCCCGGCGCCGACGACCTTGACGGCCTTGCCGGTGACCATGAACTTGTTCGACGTCGGGTACTCGCCCGGCGGCAGGTAGACCCCCTGCAGCGACGCGTCCTGCCGCACCCGGTCCAGCGCGTTCTGCACGTCCTGGTGGGTGAAGCCCGCCGGCGTCACGAATCCCGTGCCGGGGTTGGCGATCGGCGCGACCTGCTCGGTGTTGACGAAGTCGATCGCGTACGTCGTGCTGTTGGCCGGGTCCTTCTGCAGCTTGATCTTCGTGCCGGCCGGGAAGGTCCCGTCCAGCATCAGGTTCGCCTCGTCGTAGATGTGCCGGGCCGGTCCGGAGCCCGGCGAGTTGTTCGGGCTCGCCTCCGCGCCGTACAGCCAGGCGTACTTCGAGGTCAGCGGCAGCGCCTTGTGGAACGCCCCGTTGACGTACACGTTGATCGTCGAGTTGATCCCGCCACCACCGGGCGCATCCGGGATGGAGAACCGCGTCACGAGCGTGTTCGTGCTGGCCCGGGTGGTGAACTCGACGAACGATCCGTTGCTGTTCAGCGTGACCGCGCGCCGCCCGGACGCCTCACCGGCGAGGTCGCCGATGGTCCGGTTCGGCCCGACCACAGCCGCGCCGCCGCCGACGGCCGCGTCCTCGGCCTCCAGCTGGTCGTACGGCATGTTCGCGCCGCGGCCCACGAAGAACGGCCGCTCGCTGGTGTTGTTGGTCCGCTTGACCGGTAGCTCGTTCGCGTCGTCAGCCAGGACCACGCGCACCGAGTACCGCCCGTTGACCGCCGGCCAACTGCCGAGCGACACCGCCGGAGCGGTGGCACCAGCCGCGATCGCACCCGAGTACGACCCGGTCAGCGTCCGGACGACGGTGCTCCCGTTGAGCAGCGTCAGCGTGATCCCGTGCGCACCCGCCGCCGAGGCGATCGACCCTTGGTTGCGGATGGCAACGGAGAACGCGACGTTCGTGCCGGCCGACGGGTTGCCCGGCGTCCAGCTGACCGCGCCCGCCACCAGGTCGGAGCTGGCCACCGGAGTCACCACCAACGGCGACGCGCTGCTCGCCGAGTTGTTCGCGTCGTTCTGCTCGACGACGGTGTTCGCCTCGTCGACCTTCGCGCTCAGCGGGTAGCTGCCGGCGTCGCGACTGCCGATCGCCGCGCTGACCGTGGCCGAGGCGCCGGCCGTGAGCGCGCCAACGTTCGCCGTACCGACCTTGGTCTCGCCGAGATAGAAGTTGACGTTGCTCGCGGGCGAGCCGGCGGTGCCGGTGTTGTTGACCGTCGCACGGACGGTGATCGTGTCGGTCTCGACCGGCGAGGTCGGGGTCCAGGACACGTTGGAGAGGGTCAGGTCCGGGTTCGGGGCGGGCACGCCCATCACCTGGAACTCCGCGACCTGGCCGGCCGGGGCTCCGGTGTTGCCGGTGAAGTTGAGCCGGACGTCGGCGACGCGCGCGCTGACCGGGATCGTCACGGTGTTGCCGGACGACGGACTGAAGTTGTACGCCGCGGAGGCCGCGATCGTGCTGAACCCGGTCGCGCTCTGCTCCCGGCCGAGGATCGAGAAGGTCTGGGTCCGGTTGCCCCACGCGCTGTCCGGGTTGAGCCGGACGACGACTGAGCTGAGATCGGCGTTCGCGCCGAGCTCGGTGGTCAGCGTGGCCGGGTTGCCGTTGCCCTCCCAGTACGTCGTGACGTTGTCGTCGTTGGCGTTGGTCGCGACGAACGTGTGCACGAAGCCGGAGGCGGTGATCGGCTTGCGCAGCGCGAGGTTGCTGCCCGGGCCGGAGCTGCCGCCGCGGGTGACGCTGTTGCTGTTCGGCGACTGGTTGCCTGCGGCATCCTTCGCGCGGACGAAATACGTCACCGCCGCGGAGGCCGGCTGGGTGTCGGTGTACGTCGTGACGCCGGCGCTGAGGCTGGTGCGCAGCTGGCCGTTGGCGTACAGGTCGTAGCCGGTCACGCCGACGTTGTCCGTCGACGCCGTCCAGGTGAGCCGGATCTGGCCGGTGCCGGGCTCGGTGAACGACAGGTTGCCCGGGGCGGTGGGAGCCTGGGTGTCACCGGCGGCGGGTCCGTAGACCTCCAGCTCGGACAGCTGTCCCGCAGGCCAGCCGGTGTTCGCTGTGATCCGGATCCGGACGTAGCGAACGGTCGCGGCGCCGTAGTCGATGGTCACGGTGTTGCCCGGCGCGGTGAACGCGCGCGATGCCGACGGGGAGAGGTCGCTGAAGTTCTGGCCGTCGGTGCTGCCCTGGACGGCGAGGGTCTGGTTGCGAGAGCCCCAGCCGGCGGTGGGCAGCTTGAGCACGACCTGGTTGGTGCTGACCGACGAGCCCAGGTCGACCTGGACCCACTGCGGGAAGGCGTTGTTGGCGCTCTCCCAGTAGGTGCTCTGGTTTCCGTCGGTCACGTTCGACGCGGCGTAGTTCTGGGTGCTCGTGCTGGCCGCGGCGACTTTGCCCGCGGCCAGGTTCGGACCGGCCAGCACGGCCGCGGCGGCGGTGGTGCCGGCTGAGCCGTCCTGTGCGAGGCCGAGAACCGGTCCGGCGGACAAGAGCAGACTGCTGGCGAGCACGGTGGCGAGCAGGCGCCACCTTCCGGCTCTGGGTTTCATGGCATCCGGCCTCTCCTGATGGGCGGTGGTGAGGGGGACAGCCGCTGCCAAGAAAATTTCAGGCCAGTTCTAAAGTTGCTCGATCTTGCCAAGTTCTTGCGCAGCGCTGGCTCATTGTTACGGCAGCGCTCCGCGAGCGTCAACGGTTCGTGACTGGTCAGTCCGTTGACGTGTCCGAACTGAACCACCGGGTCGGCCGGAAGGTGAACAGCGTGATCAGGCTGCCCGGATCGCCCAACTCGCTCTGGGCGAAACCGGCCGCGTGCTCCTCCGGCATGTACCGGCGGGCGATCGTCACCAACTGCTCAGCGGTTGGTGTGCCGATCTCGACCAGCTCCGCCTGGACCGTCACGTACGCGAACGGCGGCTCGTCGCGCTGCGCGACCAGCGTGATCGCGCCGGCCGCCTTGATCCGCTCGATCCGCTGCGGTGACCGCCGCTGGGTGCCGGTGAACATCGTGATCAGCCCACCCGGCTCGTAGGCGTAAAAGGTCGGGACGCTGGTCGGCGGCTGCCCGTCGGCGCCGTTCACGCTGACCACCCCCACGTGCGGGCCGGCCAGGAATTCCTCACGCGCTTGCTTGCTCATGGTCGCCATGAAGCAAGCTTCATAAAAACAAGTAGAGTCTGTCAAGTAGAGTGGCCGCATGACGGCGAAGACGTACGGGCAGTACTGCGGGGTGGCCCGCGCGCTCGAACTGGTCGGCGAGCGCTGGGCGCTGCTGGTGATCCGCAACCTCTTGGTCGGCCCCAAGCGCTACACCGATCTCAAGAACGGGTTGCCGAAGATCCCGACCAACGTGCTGGCGACCCGGCTGAAGGAGCTCGAGGCGGCCGGCATCGTCAGCCGCCGGATCGAGCCGAGCCCCTCCAGGGCGATCGTCTACGAGCTCACGCCGTACGGCGCGGCGCTGGACGCGGTCGTGCTGGAGCTGGGCCGCTGGGGAGCCCGTTCGCTCGGGGAGCTGCGGCCGGGGGAGATCGCCGACGCCGACATCCTCGTGATGGCGTTGCGGTCGACGTTCCAGCCGGCGGCGAGCAGGGCGAAGGCGACGTACGAGGTGCGGTTCGGCGAGGTGGTGGTGCACGCGATCGTCGACCGGGACGAACTCGCCGTCCACGCGGGCGCGGCGGAGAAGCCGACGCTGGTGATCGAAGCGTTCGGCCCGTTGACCCCACTGCTCGACGGCACGGTCACGCCCGCCGAAGCGCTGGCGGACGGCCTGGTGGGGATCAACGGGCCGAAAACCGAGCTGACCCGGTTCAGTCAGCTCTTCAGGATCTGACGGTCAGTGCTTGGCGGCGCCCTCCGCGCCCGCGCCGGTGAGGGCGCGAACGGACAGTTCGTTGTAGCGCAGTTCGCTCGCGCGGTCCTTGCCGACCAGGGTGCCGATCACGCCGAGCAGGAAGCCGAGCGGGATCGAGACGATGCCCGGGTTCGACAGCGGGAACCAGGAGAAGTCCGCGCCGGTGATCATCGAGGTCGGTGAACCCGACACGACCGGCGAGAAGATCACCAGTACGACGGCCGAGACCAGGCCGCCGTAGATGCTCCAGGTGGCGCCCGAGGTGTTGAACCGCTTCCAGAACAAGTTGAACAGCAGGGCCGGCAGGTTGGCGGAGGCGGCGACAGCGAAGGCCAGCGCGACCAGGAACGCGATGTTCAGCTTCTGTGCCGGGATCGCCAGCCCGATCGCGATCGCACCGATGCCGATCGCGGCGAACCGGGCGACCCGGATCTCGTTCTTCTCGGTCACCTTGCCCTTGGCGATCACGTTCACGTACAGGTCGTGCGCGAACGACGAGGCCGAGGTCAGCGTGAGTCCGGCGACCACCGCCAGGATGGTGGCGAAGGCGACGGCCGCGATCAGCGCGAGCAGGATCGCGCCGCCCACCGAGCCCGGCCCACCACCGACCATCTCGGCCAGCAGGACCGAGGCGGTGTTGCCCTTCGAGGCGGCGACGGCGCTGTCCTTGCCGGTGTCGAGCAGGGCCGCGGCCCCGAAGCCCAGCGCCAGCGTCATCAGGTAGAACGAGCCGATCAGGCCGATCGCCCACTGCACCGAACGCCGCGCGGACCGGGAGTCCGGCACGGTGTAGAAGCGGATCAGGATGTGCGGCAGACCCGCCGTACCGAGCACGAGGGCCAGGCCGAGGGACAGGAAGTCGATCTGGCCGACCAGGTCCTTGCCGTACAGCAGACCCGGCTGCAGGAACGCCTCGCCCTTGCCCGAGTTGGCCGCGGCGGCGCCGAGCAGCTTGGACAGGTTGAAGTCGAACTTCAGCAGCACCAGGAACGTGATCAGCAGCGTGCCGGTCATCAACAGCACCGCCTTGACGATCTGCACCCAGGTGGTGCCCTTCATGCCGCCGATCGTCACGTACACGATCATCAGCGCGCCGACCAGCACGATCACGCCGGCCTTCAGGCCCTCACTCGTCACGCCGAGCAGCAGCCCGACCAGCGAACCCGCGCCGACCATCTGGGCCAGCAGGTAGAAGATCGAGACGACGATCGTCGAGGACGCCGCCGCGGTCCGGACCGGCCGCTGCTTCATCCGGAACGCGAGCTGGTCGGCCATCGTGAACCGGCCGGAGTTGCGCAGCAGTTCGGCGACCAGCAGCAGCGCGACCAGCCAGGCGACCAGGAAGCCGATCGAGTACAGGAAGCCGTCGTATCCGAAGAGCGCGATCTGGCCGGAGATGCCGAGGAAGGACGCCGCCGACATGTAGTCGCCGGCCACGGCCAGGCCGTTCTGGGCACCGCTGAAGGAGCGACCGCCGGCGTAGTAGTCGGCGGTGGTCTTGTTCTGCCGCGAGGCCCACCAGGTGATGTACAGCGTCACCGCGACCACGGCGGTGAACAGCGAGATGGTCAGGGCCTGGTTGCCGGGCTCGGCGTCGGCCAGGGGGATCAGCAGGGGGTTCACCGACGACGCTCCCTCTTGTACTTGGCGTTCAGCCCGGCGGCCAGCGGATCGAGCTTGCGGTTCGCGAACCGGCCGTACACGAACGCGATCACGAACGTGGAGACGAACTGCAGCAGCCCGAAGATCAGCGCCACGTTGATGTTGCCGAACACCTTCGTGCTCATGAAGTCGCGGGCCCAGTTGTTGCAGGCCACGTAGGCCAGGTACCAGACCATGAAGGTGACCGTCCAAGGCACCACGAAGTTCTTGTAGCGGCGTTTCAGCTCGGTGAAGTCGGCCGCCTCGTGCACCGCTTCGTACGCGCGGGCGTCCCGCTCACGCACTGCGTCGTCTTCCATCTGCACCCCTCAGTCGGGAACGAACAGATGCACGGTAGCCCTCGGAGCGGCGTTTGTGACCCACCGCGACCAAAAAGTTGCCGAGGGCTCAGAGCGGCGGCGCGACCGGCGCGTCGAGCGTGCGCTGGTAGTTGGCCAGGTCGCTGGGCCAGGTGCGGTAGCAGTTGGTGAAGTACGGCATCCGCAGCGGCTCCGGCGGCCGGGCGGTGCCCTCGTAGATGGCGTCGATCTGCTCGAGCACCGACTCGCGGCGAGACTCGGTCAGCACCGAGACGCGCGAGTGCGAGAGCGCGAGCTGACGCAGGCCGCCGCGGTCCAGGTCGTGCCAGTGCCGGAACCGGCCGGTCTCCACCGGGCCGAACAGGTCGGACTGGAGCAGGATCGGCATCGGGTCGAACTGGTCGGCGCCGGCCAGGAAGTCCTCGCCCAGGATGGCCCGGTGCAGCCGCCGGACCCACGGCACCACGGTGTCGTAGTGGTTCCAGAGCAGGCCCAGTACGCCGTGCGGCCGCAGGACGCGGGCGATCTCCGGCAGGGCCCGGGCGTGGTCGAACCAGTGGAAGGCCTGTCCGACGATCACCGCGTCGACCGAGCCGTGCGCGAGCGGGATCGACTCGGCCGCGCCGACCATCGTGTCCACGCCGGGCACCTTGCGGCAGACCGCCAGCATCTCCTCCGACGGGTCGACCGCGACCACGTCGTGCCCCAGCGCGGCCGCGACGGCGGCCAGCTTGCCGGTCCCGGCGCCCAGATCGAGCACCTGCCGACGGCCGTGGACCGACGCCTCGCCGAGCACCCACGCCAGCGCCTCGACGGGGAACGTCGGACGGCCCGCGTCGTACGCGGCCGCGACGGCGCCGAAGGAGCGGCCGCGCTCAGGTCCTGGATCGTCGGTGGTCATCACCGTAAATCATGCCGTAGGCGCGCCCGGCGACGTCAGGGCGCGCGGTAGTGCGTGTCCGCCAATCCCCGCCCGCCGCACGGCGCGCGGGGGCTACTCGCCGAGCTTCTTCTGCTCGATGTGCTCGTTCAGAGCGTGCAGTTCGGGGTGCTTGCCCATGATCGCGACCAGGTCCGCGCAGTTCAGCTCCGCCGCGCCGAAGTCCTCGATCAAGGTGGTGAGCAGCTTGCGGTCGTCGGGCGTGTCCAGCGTCAGCCGGTACTGCGAGGCGTCGCCACCGTCCCACGGCAGGTTCAGCAGCCGCATGTCGCCGGTCCGGTTCTGGTGCAGGTACGACGTGACGTGCTCCCGGTCGGCCGGGATCGTCGCCTCCGCGTCGGCGCGCAGCAGCCGCTCGGCGGAGAAGACCTCGTAGTCCATGCCGCGCGGGTAGGTGCGCTCCAGGCAGTTCGAGACGTAGAGGTTCTCGGCGGCCTCGGTGCGGAAGCGGTCGGCACCCTCGGTGACCACCGCCGGGTCGATCAGCGGGCAGTCCGAGGTGACCCGGACGACGCCGTCCAGCCCGTGCTCGCGGATCGCGCCGGCGAACCGGGACAGCACGTCGAGCTCGCTGCCCCGGAAGACCGGGAACCCGGCCGCCGTGGTCTGCTCGACGATCGGCTCGTCGTCGGTGTTCGTGGTGGTGGCCACGATCACCGGCAGGCCGGTCGCGGCGAGCCGGTCGAGGTGGTGCTGCAGGAACGTGCGGCCACCGGCGGTCAGCAGCACCTTGGCCGGCAGCCGGGTGCTGGTGGCGCGGGCCTGGGTGATGATCCCGATCTTCATGACAACACCTTCGCAGTTCTCGGGTCGACCAGGGTCGCCGGGTCGTGGTTCCAGCGGAACAGGTCACGGATCTCGGCCGGTCCGGCCAGGTGCTCGACGCCGAGCTCGGCGTCGGTGAACGCGCGGGCCACGTCGAGCGGCACGTACGGCTGGTTCAGCTCCGGCCACAGCCGCCGGATCCGGGCCTGCCCGCCGAAGGACGGGTGCTCGTTCTCCAGCAGCATCGGGTCGCCGTACACACCCGGTTGCAGGCCGATCGACGCGCCGTACAGCACCGCGGAGCTGAGCCGGTTGGAGGCGACCCGGCGGTGCTTGCGCAGCTCCGTGAGCTGCTTGAGCAGGAAGTCGGGGTCGGTCTTGCGCCAGTGCAGGCCGCGGTACCCATGGGTGATCACCCGGAACCCGGCGTCGGTGTAGACCTGCCGGATCGCCTCGTTGCCGAACTCGTTCCAATACAGGCAGACCGTCACCGGCCCGGTCTCGTGCTCGTTGATCGAGGCAACGATTTCGGCGTGGTCGCCGAGCACGTTCTGGCCTTCCCAGCCGTGGAACGGGTAGAAGATCGTGCCGGCCGCGTCCGGCGCGGGAGCAGCCAGCTCGGGGTGCAGCTCGAGCAGGTAGAGCCAGGCGGCGCCGATCACCGCGTAGTCGCGCAGGCCCATCGACCAGCCGCGCCGGCGGACCGTGTCGGACCAGACGAACTTCGGCATCCCGGGCACGAACGCGGTGTTGTACGCGAAGCCGTCCAGGATGTTCCAGCCGTGCTGCAGATAGCCCCAGATGGTCGGCGGATCACCGGCCGGCAGCCCGGCGTACTCGGCCATGATGTGCGCGTGGCCGTAGAAGTGGTTGGCGTGATGCATCAGCGCACCACGCGGCGGACGCGCTTGACCACGACCCGGGCTGGGTTGAGCACCGCCTGACCGACCCGGTACGGCTTGGACCGCCGGATCCCCTTCAGCTGACCCTCGAACCAGGTCGCCTGCGCGCTCGCGTCGGCCAGCTCCTGGGCCAGCCGGGCGATCGTCTGCAGCTGCTCGGCGCTGCCCTGCGGCCGGACCATCTCGTTGTTCTCGGCAACCGCTGCCCAAAGCCCGTCGGTGACGGTGATCCCGGCCGTCGAGGCCAGGCGCGCGGTCAGCTCGCGCGGACCGCTGCCGACCGCCCATGGTTGCCGTGAGCCCGCTTCCAGCGACCGCCGGACGAAGCGCCCGAGGTGGGCGACCACCAGGGCGTCACCGCGGACCTCGACCGCTTCCGCGTCGCCGAACACCCGGTACGCCGTACCGTCGCTGATCACGTTGTCGGCCGAAGCGACCGCCGCGACCGACGGCTCCTGGGCGCGCAGCCACTCGGCGTACGGCGGGACGGTACGCCGGATCGCCGCCTGGTCGTCGACCCGCAGCGCGGCGAAGAGTTCCTCCTCCAGCAGCACCCCCGGCCCGGCCGGAACCGCGCCGTCAGGCAGTACGGCGGGAGCGTCCGCGCCGATCACGAAGAACCAGCCCGGAGCCAGTTCGCTGCCCAGTCCGGCGGCGAGCGCCTCCTGAGTGGTCCGGTACGGGTCGGTCAGTGTCGGTCCGCTGAACCGGCCCGCGACCGCACGGGCGACCACCGCGGCCGCCAGCGGGCCATTGACCGGGCTCAGGCCGATCGACGGCTCGACCAGCGTCGGGTAGAGCGCGTACGTCCGAGTCACGCTCAGCTCGGCGGCCTCCAGCGCGGCCAGGACCGCCTTCAGCCCGGCGGGCGCCAAGGTGTCGCCGCGCACGTCGGCCGGCCAGTCGGCGTCCCGCGGCACGGTGATCGTCGGGTCGGGCTGGACCAGCCGCTCGATGCCGAAGCTGTTCTCGGCGCCGAGCAGCAGCCGTCCTCCCGGGGCGAGCCGGGATTTCAGCGTCGTGAGCCCGTCCGCCCACGGCATCACCAGGGTATCGGGCCCGACCAGCCTCGGCACCCCGTCGAGCGCCACGACCACGTCGTACGACGCCTCGCCGTGCTCGGGGCCGAAGTGGTCCAGCGAGCCGCAGAAGACGCGGACGCCGAGTGCCTCGGCGATCTCCTCGGCGTCGGGCGCCGAACGGATCAGGACGTCGACCGACGCCGCCGTCTTGGCGATCTGCTCGAGCAGGTCCAGCGAGTGCGGACCGGCGACGAGCACGGAGTCGGTCGGCCGGAGAACGGCCGCGAGCAGCTCCGCCGGCACCGGGCCGGAGACCGCGGGGCGGCCGTCGGTCGGGTGCAGGTCGGACCAGTTCAGCATCTCGCCGGCGATCATCACCGAACGTGCCGGTGCCTCGGCGTCACTCGGAGCCCGGTTCCGGCCTTCCGAGTCGGCCAGCGAGGTCAGACCGGGGTCGTGCGTCGGGGCGCTCGGCGTACTGCCGACGCCCTCCGAAGCGGGCTGTTCCGGGGACTGGTCAGATGTCACAGTGGTCAATTCTCTGATTCTCCACCAAGAACGTGATCAGGAGACCAGCTTCGTCAGCGTCTCGATCACCCGATCGACGTCCGCGTCGGTCAGGTCCGGGAACATCGGCAGCGAGATCTCCTCGCGGTAGAACTGCTCCGCGTTCGGGCACATGCCGCGCTGGTAGCCGGCGTTGGCAAAGACCGGGTGCCAGTAGACCGGGATGTAGTTCACCTGGACGCCGATGCCGGCGGCGCGCAGGCCGTCGAAGATCTCGCGGCGGCGGCCGCCGAGGATCCGGACCGGGTACAGGTGCCAGGCCGGGTCGACGTGGTCGCGCTGGGCCGGCGTCCGGATGCCGTCGACACCGGACAGGGCTTCGTTGTAGCGCGCGGTGATCTCGGTCCGGCGCTTCTTGAACGCGTCCAGCCGCTTCAGCTGGGACAGGCCGAGCGCGGAGGCGATGTCGGTCAGCCGGTAGTTCAGGCCGTGCTCGTGCACCTCCTGGTGCCACGGGCCCTCGTCGGTGATCTCGAACCGGTCGGGGTCGCGGACCAGGCCGATGAAGTGGAACTCGTGCACCCGCTGGGCCACCGCCGGGTCCTTGGCGACGACCGCGCCGCCCTCACCGGTGGTCAGGTTCTTGGTCGGGAAGAACGACAGCGTGGTGACGTCGGCCAGGTCGCCGACCGGGCGGCCCTTGTAGGTGCCGCCGACCGAGTGCGCGGCGTCGTCCAGCGTCTTCGCGCCGATCCGGTCCGCGATCGGCTGCAGGGCGTCGTAGTCGGCGGCGTGGCCGGCGTAGTCGACGGCGGCGATCACCTTGGTGCGGTCGGTGACGACCGCCTCGACGGCGGCCGGGTCGAGCAGGGCGGTGTCCTCCTCGACGTCGGCGAACACCACCTTCGCGCCCAGGATCGCCGCGCAGGACGCGGTCGCCACGAACGTCATCGGGGTGGTGACCACCTCGTCGCCGGGGCCGACGCCCAGACCGGCGTACGCCATGTGCAGGGCGGCGGTGCCGGAGGTGCAGCTGACGGCGCGGTGGCCGCCGGCCAGCTCGCCGACCGCGTTCTCGAACGCGGTGACGGCCGGGCCGGTGGTCAGCCAGTCACCGCGCAGGATCGCGGTGACCGCCTCGATGTCGTCGTCGCTGATCGACTGGCGTCCGTAGGGCAGCATCGGCTCAGACGTCGCTCTCGAGAATCTTGGTGATCTCCTCGATCGTGTACCACTCCTCGTTGTTGTCCGAGGTGTAGTGGAAGCCGTCCGCGACCGGGACGCCGTTGGCCGGCGGGGTGTAACCCCAGGTCGCCAGGTCCGGCTGCAGCACGTAGCGGTCGCCGATCGCCAGCGCGCGGCGGCCTTCCTCCGGGCTGATCATCTCCTCGTGCAGCTTCTCGCCCGGGCGCAGGCCCATGTCGTGCATCTTGGCGCCCGGCGCGATCGCCTGGGCCAGGTCGGTGATCTTCATCGACGGGATCCGCGGCACGTACAGCTCGCCGCCCTGCATCTGCTCGAACGAGTCGACCACGAACTGGACCGCCTCGGGCAGCGTGATCAGGAACCGGGTGCAGCGCAGGTCGGTGATCGGCAGCGACTGGCCGGCCTCGTGCAGCGCGCGGAACTTCGGGATGATCGAGCCGCGCGAGCCCATCACGTTGCCGTAGCGGACCACGCAGAACCGGGTCTCGTACGCCGCGGCGTAGTGGTTGCCGGTGATGAACAGCTTGTCGGCGGTCAGCTTGGTCGCGCCGTACAGGTTGATCGGGCTGGAGGCCTTGTCGGTGGACAGCGCGACGACCTTCTTCACGCCGGAGTCGATCGAGGCCTCGATCACGTTCTGCGAGCCGACCACGTTGGTCTGGACGAACTCCCACGGGTTGTACTCCGCGGTGTCGACCTGCTTCAGCGCCGCCGCGTGCACGACGTAGTCGACCTTGTGCATGGCGCGGTTCAGCCGGGCGCGGTCACGGATGTCGCCGATGAAGAACCGCAGCCGCGGGTCGTCGCCGAACAGCTGGCGGACCTCCCACTGCTTGAGCTCGTCGCGGCTGAAGATGATGATCCGGCGCGGGTCCAGGTTGTCCAACGCGTAGCGGATGAACGCCTTGCCGAAGGAGCCGGTGCCTCCGGTGACGAGGATGTCGGAGCCGGTGAGGATGGACACGTCGAGTAGGACCCTTCTGAGGGGGACAGTTCCGGACAGCCGCGGAGCGCATACCCGCTGAGCAGCAACTCCGTACGATAGCGGGCCCTGGAGCGGATGCCTCAATCACCAGTGTCCCGCTCCTGCTCGGAGCCGAGGGTCAGACGTCAGTTCGGCGCCAGAAGTTCGATGCTCGGGAAGTAGGTCCGGAACCGGGCTGCGTCGCGGGTGAGCACCCGGTACCGCATGACAGCGGCGTGGGCGCCGATGTAGAAGTCCGGCAGCGGCGAGGTCCTGGCTCCGCCCCGACGGCGGTAGCTCACGAATGCCTTGGCGGCCAGAAATCCCGCCTCGTACGGCAGCGGCTCGCGGCGGAAGATGTCGCTCGGCACCGCCGCGTCAACCTCTTCCACCTTCTCGTAGCCGGCCGAAACCTCCGCGTACACCAGCGGATTGATCACCAGTTCTCCGGCGGAATCGGCCGCCGCGATCGCCTCCGACGACCAGCTGCCCCAGGTGGGGTCGTCGGTCAGGACGTCCAGCAGGGCACAGCTGTCGACCAGTGTGGTCACCGGAGCAACAGCCGCGAGCCGGCGGTCATTCGCCACGCAGCAGCTCCATCAGTTCGTCCGTGCTCATGCCGCTGGTCGCGGTGCCCCGCGCTTCACGGACCCATCGCTGTCCCCGGGTCTCGCTGTCCTCGACCCGAACGATCCGCAGCGTCCCGTTCTCTTCGGTCACCTCGACCTCGTCGCCTTCGTGCAGGTGGTACTTGCGGCGCAGCTCCGCCGGGATGGTGACCTGGCCCTTGCTGTTCAGGCGCATGGGAACCCTCCTAGGTATTACATCAGTTACGTATTACATCCTATCCGGCGCCGGTCTTTCCGGCGACCCAGGTACGGTCTGGGCGTGACTGTGCGGATCGGTGTCAGGTGTGACGTGGGCCCCACGCGGGGGATCGGGCATGTGATGCGCAGTCTGGCGCTGGCCGAGGAGCTGGTCCGGCGGGGTGCCGAGGTGGTGTTCGTGTGCGACAGCCACACGGTGCCGTGGGCGGACGAGCAGATCCGGGGCCGGGGGATCGCGGTCGAGCCGGCGGTCTGGACCGCTGAGCAGCACCTGGAGCTGTTCGGGCGGCTGGGGCTGGCCGCGGTGGTGTGGGACTCCTACGACCTCGACCCGGCCGTCTTCGCCGCTGTCCGGGCATCGGGGCTGCCGTCGCTGGCGATCGTCGACGGCGGGTACGGCGGCGCGGTGGCCGACATCCTGGTCGACCAGAACCTCGGCTCCGAGCTGGACGCCCCGCAGCTGCCCGAGGGCGCGATCCGGCTGGCCGGACTCGACTACGTGCTCCTGCGCAACGAGATCCTCGAGCTGCGGCCCGCCGAGCCGCCGGCACCGCGCAGCGGCGGCGTACCGAAGGTTTTCGCGTTCTTCGGCGGTACCGATGCCTTCGGCGCCGGCCCGTACGTCGTCCAGGCGCTCGCGGCGACCGGTGTGCCGTTCGAGGCACTGGTGGTCGCGCCGGGTGACGAGCTGGCCGAGGCGATCGGAGCAGTGCAGCTGCAGCCGGGCCAGCACGTGGAGGTGATCGGTCCGACGTCCCAGCTGGCCAAGGCGGTCGTCGCGTCCGACCTGGTGATCAGCGCGTCCGGCACGTCCACCTGGGAGCTCCTGTGCCTAGGCGCGACGGCCGGCCTGGTCTGCGTCGTCGACAACCAGGTGATGGGCTACGAGCGCACAGTGGCCACCGGCGCGGCCGTCGGCGTCGGGATCCTCTCGGACCTCAAGGCTGACCCCTCACGCGCTGCCGCCGTACTCGGTCCGCTGCTGCAGGACCCGGCCGAGCGCGCCCGCCTGGCCGCCGCCGGGTGGCAGCTGGTCGACGGCCAGGGCCGCGTCCGCGTCGCGGATCACCTCTTCGAACTGCTGGCCCGGACTACCTGATCTCGTAGATCGTCGCGTCCAGCGTCGCGTGGCGGAGCCGGACGTACTGCTTGAGGTCGGGGGACACGTCGCCGGCTCGGTGGTCGGCGTACAGCCAGCGGACGCCGTAGCGGCGGAGGCGGTCGATGACCGGCTCGGAGGGGGAGCTGAAGGCGGCGTCGTTGGTGGCCAGGACCTCGCGGTTCCAGAACTGCAGGAGGCTGGGGTTGCCACCTTCGCTGACCGAGATGCGGTTGGCGCGGTTCGTGTAGGCCCAGCCCTCGACCAGGAGCTGCCGCTCGGACAGGGCGGCGATCCAGAAGTGGCGGCTGTCGCAGACGTCACCGCGTTGGACGATGCAGTGCGCGTTGGTCGCGACCAGGTCGTCGGGGCCGGTGTTCGCCTGCAGCCAGCGGGCCGCGTCGGCTTCGGCTGTGGTCGGTCCGCCGCCGGAGACCTTGCCGTAGATGACCAGCGTCGCCTGGTCGGACACGAGCGTCAGCAGGGGCAGTGAGGTCGAGCCGGCCATGCAAGCGGCGACCAGCGATGCCAAGGCTGCTGTGAAGAGACCACCGCTGCGGCGTCCGAACCTCCAGACGATGGACACGACCAGTCCGGCCACCAGCAAAGCCAGCAGGGTCAGCAGGAACGGCACCTTCACGCCGGCCACGCCGGCCGAAGCCACTCTGGCCAGTCCGGCGCCGAGCAGCCCCAGACCGGCCGCCGCACCCACCAGTACGCCGCTGCGCCGGTCGCCCAGCTTGTCGGCCAGCCGGGCCAGTCCGAGGCAGGAAAGCACCGCCAGGAAGGGGAAACCGGTCCGGTAGAAGTAGACCTGGCTGACACCGGGCTGCGACGTGAGCACGCTCGCCGCGAAGCCGCCGATCGCCGCACCGGCCAGGAACACCACTCCGGGATCACGCCAGAACCTGCGGAGGAACAGCACTCCGACCACCGCCAGACCCCAGGCGGCGGTAGTCGTCGCCGCACTGAGCAGTTGCGCGGCCCGGTCGACCCCGGTGCCGTGCCGCAGCGCGGCGTACGGCTGGAGCTGGATGAAGAGCTGTCCGGGCTTGATCTGCAGGCCTGACGACTCACCACCGAACACGGCGATCGCCGCGGCGACGAAGATCACCAGCACGATCAGTCCGCCGATCAGGGCCCGTCCGGTCGAGCGCCGGGTCGCCAGCCGAGCCAGGAAGACCAGTCCGAACCCGCAGACCGCCAGCGGGAGCACCGTCGCCTTGGCGCCCGACGACGCCAGCGCGACCAGGACGAACAAAATCCACCGGCTACCCACCGGCCGGGCCCGCAGCTGATCGACAGCCAGTACGGCGAGCAGCAGGGCCAGCATCATGCCCAGGTTCTGCGTCGGGCTCAGGTACTGGCTGGAGGCCATCGAGATGTTGCCCAGCGAGATGTCGTGCAGCGGCTGCAGCGTGCCACCCACTCCGGCGAGCAGTACGGCGAACGGCCCCGCCCAGACCGCGGCTGGGTGCGGCTCCTCACCGGGTTTCACCAGGAAGCGCTGCGTGAGGGTGAAGACCAGTGCGCAGCCGGCCAGAGCCAGCGGGATCCAGAGCAGCGAGTAGAGCAGATTGGTCAGGTCGATACCGGTCGACCAGGACGTCGCCGCGGCCACCTGGTGGAAGAAGGTGTGGTACTTCATCGGCTCGCCGAAGACCCACAGCGGCACGATCGGTACGTCGCTCTTCGCACTCGCCGCGAGCGCCTGGTGGAACGCCATGTCCGGGAAGCTGACGTTCGGATCCGTGTACGCCGGTGCGTAACGCCCCGGGCCCTTCGCGTACATCAGCAGCAGCACCAGCGCTGTGGATACTGCCAGCAGCCAGGCGGTGAGCGGCGCGAGCGGAGCCTCCACCCGGCGCCACACCCGAGCCCGGACGTCGCTGTCGACCACTCCGACGACCAGGACGATCGGTGCCCACAGCCAGGACCAGCGCTGGAGTCCCACGGACGAGCTGGCCAGATAGACCAGCAGTTGCGCCGACGTACCGACGGCGAAGCCGGCTGCGCAGTCCTCGACCAGGTTGCGGCGGTAGGCGCCGATCAGCCGCCACAGCACCAGGCCGGGCAGGCCGACGCCGAACAGGACGAAGGCGGTGAACTTCAGTACGTCGAGCACCGGCGCGTGCCGGTCCATCATCACCAGCGTCAGCACGGCGATCGGGACGGCGGCGAGCAGGCCCGCGAGCGAGCCGGCGCCGCGTTCCCTCGGCCCGCGCCGCCTCGCCTTCGACATGCGCGTCACCTTAATCGGGCTAGACCACGAACAGGTACACGACCGTCACGACCAGTGGTCACGGCAACTCGTAGATCAGCGCGTCGGGTGCGGCGTAGCGCAGGGTCGCCAGGGCGTTCAGGTTCTGCGAGACGGCGGTCTGCGTCGGGTCGGCGTACAGCCAGCGCACGCCGTACTTGGTGCGCAGCAGCCGCAGGTTGTCGCGGGTCGGCGAGACGAACGCCCGGTCGTTGTCCTCGAGCTTCTGCTCGTCCCAGAACGGCAGGCCGTTCGCGCTCTTGCCGGTGGCGGCGACCAGGTCGTTGATGGTGTTGGTGTAGCCCCAGCCCTCGACCAGCACGTGCCGCTCGGACAGCGCGGCGATCCAGAAGTGCCGGACGTCGCAGCCGGAAGCGTTTTTCATCGCGCAGTGCGCGTTGGTCGCGATCAGGTCGGTCGGCGAGGTGTGGTCGCGCAGCCAGTGCGCGGCGTCGGTCTGGGTCTGCGTCGGCCCCAGGATGTTCTTGTCGCTCAGCGGCTGCAGCTCGACTTGGCGGTAGTTGAGCATGGTCTGGACCGGCAGCAGCAGACCCGCGCCCATGCCGGCGAGCACGAACGACGCCATCGCGATCCGGCTCGGCCGGCCGCGGCGCTTGGCCAGCTTCCACAGCCCGGTGACCAGCCCGGCGACCACGGCGAGCAGCAGGATCGTCCACACCCAGGGCGCGACCAGACCGGTCAGGGTGCCGTCCGGACGGCGGAACGGCCTGCCTTCGCCCGGATTCGCCTTGGTGATCGCCCGGGCCAGGAACGTCGCGCCCGCGCCACCGAGCACCGAGGCGAGCACAGCGATCCCGGACCGCCGGTCGGCGAACCAGAAGACCAGCATCCAGGCACCGGCCGCAGCCAGCGCCGCGATCACCGGTACGGCGGTGCGGTGGAAGTACATCTGGCTGGTCCCGGGCTGGTCGGTCAGCACCATCCCGCCGAACCCGGCGATCGCGATGCCGACCAGGAAGATCATTCCCGGGTCGCGGAACCAGCGGGCCGTCGTACCGGCCAGCACCAGCAGGCCGGCCGAGCCGAGCAGCAGCGACAGGCAGACCACGATGCCGCTGATCCACATCGCGCCGTGGTCGTACTCGCCCCAGCCGACCTCCTTGGCCACCAGCGGGTAGACGCCGATCTTGGCGAAGGTGACCCACGGCCGGACCGCGAGCCCGGAGGAGTGGTTGCCGAACACGACCACGATCGCGCCCAGGAAGACCGCGCTGAGCACGCCGATCAGCACCAGCGCCCCGGTGGCGAACCGACGGTAGAAGAGCCGGATGAACAGCACCAGCCCGAGGCCGCAGATGATCAGCGGCAGCACGGTCGCCTTGGAGCCCGACGCCGCGACGCCGATCAGCACGAACAGCACCCACGTGCCGGGCGCGCTGCGGCCGCGGAGCAGGTCGACGCCCAGCAGGGCCATCAGCGCGAGCAGACCGCCGCCCAGGTTCTGCGTCGGGCTGCCCCAGACGTAGTTGGTCAGGCCCTCGGCCGGCAGGGTCACGGTCGGGTAGGCGTTGACCGTGCCGCCGATGCCGGCCACGGCGACCGCGAGCGGGCCGGCCCAGCGGGAGCCCGGGGCGATCCGGTCGGTCAGCGCGAAGATCAGCGCGCACCCGGCCAGCAGCAGCGGGACCCAGCCGATCGTGTAGACGAGGTCGGTCAGGTCCACCCCGGTCGCCCACGACGTCGCGGCGGTGAACTGGTGCCAGAAGTAGTGGTAGTCCATCTGCTCGCCCTGCAGGTACGGAGCCTGCAGGGGGAAGTCGTACTTCGCGCTCGCGGCCAGCGCCTGGTGGAAGGCCATGTCCGGCGAGTTCGAGCGGGCGTCGGTGTACGGGGCGGGGACCAGGTTGCGGTAGCGGCCGGTCGCGTAGATCGGCAGCAAACAGGCTCCCGCGACCAGCCAGGCGGTCAGCGGGTTGACCGGACGCTCCACGCGGCTCAGGCAGCGCCGGCGCCACGACGGTACGGCGACCGCGAGCATCAGCACCGGCACGACCCACAGCCAGGCCCACTGCTGCAGACCGAGCGGCGCGACGGCCATGTAGACCAGCAGGAGCACGGAGACGCCGACCAGCGAGCCGGCGGCGAAGTCCTCGATCAGGTTGTGCCGGAACGGGCTGGCCAGCCGCCACAGGATCGTGCCCGGCAGCGTGATGCCGAAGATCCAGAACCGCAGCAGCCGGACAATGCTGTCCTGCGAGGCGTGCCCGGCCATCAGCCAGATCAGCACCCAGGCCAGGACGGCGCCCGCCGCGAACTTGAGTACGAGACCCAGCACCCGGCGCCACGGCAAGGCTTTTGGCTCGGGACGCGGCGGGGCACCTGGGAAGCTGGGCGCTCCGAGCGTCATGGTTGGCACGAAGGAAGATTAGCCGGGGTCACCGGGCACACTGGGCCTCACGGGAGGGAGGTGCCGATGCGAGCCGACGGAACGGCAGTCGCCGAGTCCGCTCCACCAGTGCTGTCCGTCGTCGTACCGATGTACGACGAACAGGAGGTCCTGCCGATCTTCTTCGAGCGGATGCGCCCGCTGCTCGACGGTCTGGGCATCAGCTACGAGGTGGTGGTCGTCGACGACGGCAGCCGCGACGCGACGGGCGCTCTGGTGACCGCCGCGAGCAAGACGTGGCCGCAGCTCCGCCTGGTCCGCCTGCTGCGCAACTCCGGGCACCAGGCCGCGTTGTCGGCAGGTTTTCGCCGGGCTCGCGGCGAGTACCTGGTGACGATCGACGCCGACCTGCAGGATCCGCCCGAGGTGATCGCGGAGCTGCTGGCCGCCGCGCGGGACTCCGACGTCGATGTCGTGTACGGCGTCAGGTCCGACCGGTCCAGCGACACCTGGCTGAAGCGGACCACCGCGCGGATGTACTACCGGCTGATGTGCCGCCTGGTCGGCCGGGAGATCCCCTTCGACGCCGGCGACTTCCGGCTGGTGTCGCGGCGCGTGATCGACGCGGTGAACGCGCTGCCCGAGGACGGGCGGGTGTTCCGGCTGGTGATCCCGTGGCTGGGCTTCCCGAGCGCCGAGGTCGAGTACGTGCGCGCCGAGCGGGCGGCGGGCGTGACCAAGTACAACCTGCGCAAGATGGTCGGGCTGGCCTTCGACAGCGTCACGGCGTTCTCGGCCGCGCCGCTGCGACTGGCCACCTGGCTCGGTCTGCTCGGTGGACTGGTCTCCTGCGCGGTGGTGGTCGGCGCACTGGTGATCAAGCTGGCCGGACGCAGCATCCCGGGCTGGACGTCGACCGTGCTGGCCGTCGGAGTGATCGGTGCGATCCAGCTGCTCTGCCTCGGCCTGCTCGGCGAGTACGTCGCCCGGTTGTTCCAGTCCAGCCAGAAGCGCCCGCAGTTCCTGGTCGGCTACGACAGCCTCGAGGATCCGGGCCACCACACCTACGCCGAGGCGCTCGAATCCAGCGATCCCGAGCAGCGGTAGGCTCCCTCCTCATGCCGGACCCCATCCCCTTCTCCAAGGCCTACCTGGTGGGCGATGAGCTCGCCTACGTGAACCAGGCCTTCTCCTCGGCCGCGGTCGTCGGTGACGGGCCGTTCACCGCGCGCGCGACCGAGCTGGTCACCAAGCTGACCGGCGGGCTCGGGTCCCTGCTGACCACGTCCTGCACGCACGCGCTGGAGATGACCGCGCTGCTGCTCGACCTGTCGCCCGGCGACGAGGTGATCATGCCCTCGTTCACCTTCGTTTCGACCGCCAACGCCTACGCGCTGCGCGGCGCCGTCCCGGTGTTCGTCGACGTCCGGCCGGACACGCTGAACCTGGACGAGACCCAGGTCGAGGCGGCGATCACCGACCGCACCAAGGCGATCGTGGTGGTGCACTACGCCGGCGTCGCGGTGGCGATGGACGAGATCCTCGCGATCGCCGCCAAGTACGGCGTGGTCGTGATCGAGGACAACGCGCACGGTCTCGGCGGCACCTACAAGGGCCGCCCGCTCGGTTCGCTCGGGCTGATGGCGACGCAGTCCTTCCACGGCACCAAGAACGTGCACTGCGGCGAGGGCGGCGCCCTGGTCGTGAACGACACCGACCTGCTGCACCGGGCCGAGATCATCCGCGAGAAGGGCACCAACCGCAGCGCGTTCTTCCGGGGCCAGGTGGACAAGTACCGCTGGGTCGACATCGGTTCCAGCTACCTGCCGGCCGACCCGCTGGCCGCGTTCCTGACCGCCCAGCTGGAGCGGTTCGACCAGATCCAGGCGCCCCGGCTGGCGATCTGGGACCGGTACGAGCGGGAGCTGGCCGACTGGACCGCCGCGCACGGCATCGGCGTACCGGCCGTGCCGGACGAGTGCGTGCACCCGGCGCACATGTACTACCTGCTGATGCCGACCCACGAGCACCAGCTCGGCCTGATCGCGCACCTGCGTGAGCGCAACATCACCGCGCCGTTCCACTACGTGCCGCTGCACTCGGCTCCGGCCGGCGAGCGGTACGGCCGGGTCGGCCCGGGCGGCTGCGAGGTCACCGAGCGGATCAGCGGCCAGCTGGTCCGGCTCCCGCTGTTCAGCCAGCTGACCGAGGAGGAGCAGACCCGCGTGATCGACGGTCTGCTCTCCTACCCGATCTGAGATGGGCTGGTACGACGCGCTGGAGGCCGGTGAGCTGACCAGCAGCCCCTCGGAGTACGAGACGAAGCGCTTCGGCGTCTCCGTGGACCGGGTGACCGTCTCCGCCTCGGCCGGTACGCCGCTGGAGGAGGTGCTCGCCGCGGTCGACAAGTCGACGGCCGACGTCGTCGTCCTGCGCTACCCGGCCCGCGAGGTCTCCTGGTTCGCCGCACTGGCCGCCGGACGCCGTACGGCGGTGCTGGCGGACTCGCTGGTCTACTGGTCGCTCCCGGTGGGCAAGGGCCGCCGTCCGGCGCCGCTGGCCGGGTTCACCGCCGGGCTGGAGACGGCGATCGAGGACGACCTGGTCGACGACCTGGTGGCGGACATCTTCGGCGACTACGGGAACCACTACTGCGCCAACCCGCTGTTCGACCGGGCGCTGGCACTGGCCGGTTACCAGGAGTGGGCCCGGCGCAGCATCGCTGCTCAAGGCGCCGTCGTACTGCGTGGGCCGGACCGCCGGGTGCTCGCACTGGCGACCGTCGACCAGCAGGCGTCGTGGACCGAGATCGAGCTGGCGGGCGTCGTACCGGCCGAGCAGGGGCGTGGACGGTACGCGCACCTGCTGGCCGCGGTCGAGGACGCCAGCACCGCCAAGCGGCTGGTGATCTCGACGCAAGGGCACAACACCGGGGTCCAAAGGGCGTGGGCGCGTTACGGTTTCGAACCGGTTCACACCTTGCTGACCGTGCATCTGGTGAACGAAAAACAAAATCTCCGCCAAGACGCCCAGCGGCTCCACAAGCAGGTCGGGTGACTACTCAGCGGTGCTAACATGACCGGCGATGGATCACTGGTCGCCGCCCGGACCTTGGTTGCTCCGGCGCTGTGTGCCCAGGCAGCATCGGGTCAGGCGGTAGTGCCGACCAGGATGTCGACCGACCGCCGACTGAGCCGAGGAGATTTGCCGTTGTGACGCCGCGGCTGAGTGTCGTTGTGCCCTTCTACAACGTCCGCGACTACATCGGGGACTGTCTGGACTCGATCGCGCGGCAGACCTGGACGGACTTCGAGGCGATCCTCGTCGACGACGGATCGCCCGACGACAGCGCCGCGATCGCCAAGGAGTTCTGCGACCGCGACCCGCGGTTCCGGATCGTCGCGCAGGAGAACCAGGGCCTCGGCCCGGCGCGCAACACCGGCGTCCGGCACGCCCAGGGCGAGTACCTGACCTTCGTCGACAGCGACGACCTGGTCACCCGGCACGGGTTCGAGAAGCTGATCCGCACGCTGGACAGCAGCGGCTCGTCGTTCGCCGGCGGCAACGCGCGCCGGTTCAACAACAGCTCCGGTGTGCGGCCGTCGTGGATCCACCGGCTGCCGTTCGCCCGGGACCGGATCGCCACCCACGTGATCGAGACCCCGGACCTGATCCTGGACCGGATGGCCTGGAACAAGGTCTACCGGCGGTCGTTCTGGGACGAGTACGGCTACCAGTTCCCGGCGATCCGCTACGAGGACTACCCGGTGACGCTGAAGGCGCACCTGGACGCGGTCACCGTCGACGCCCTCGCCGTACCGGTCTACTACTGGCGCGAGCGGGAGTCCGGCGAGTCGATCACCCAGCAGAAGTTCCAGCTGGGCAACATGGAGGACCGGGTCCGGTCGGCCGAGATGGTGATGGACCTGGTCGAGACCGGTGACACCCTGCGCGAGGTCCGCCGCCGGGTGCACGGGCACTTCACCCAGATCGACCTGCTGACGCTGATGATGGCGTTCGGCGCCGCCCCGGCCGAGGAAGAGCAGAACCTGCTCAAGCTGGCCCGCCGGCTGATGGACCGGCTGGACGACTCGGTCCTGGCGCGGGCGCACAGCTACGACCGGATCCAGCACTCCGCGCTGGCAGCCGGCGACATCGACCTGCTCCGCCGGCTGGCCCACTTCCGCAACGAGGGCGGCCTGCGCGGCGGCGCCCGGGCGCTGTCCCGTCCCGGCCGGCCGTGGCAGTTCGAGCACAACTACCCCGGCGTGCAGGACCAGAACCCGTCGGTCTCGCGGGAGCTGTACCGGCTGCCGATGAAGGACCTGACGCTGGCCACCAGCGTCCGCGAGGTCAGTTGGCTCGACGACGGCTCGCTGTCGGTCAAGGGCACCGCGGAGATCCGGCACCTGGAGACCAAGACGTCGTCCAACCTGCGGATCGCGCTGGTCGTCGGTGGCGCCGAGACCCCGTTGGCCGTCCGCCGGTACGACGCGATCGACACCCACGGCGACCCGGCCCTGGTCGGCTTCGAGGTCCGCCTCGACAAGACGCTGCTCGGCAACATCAAGGGCACCGGCGCTCCGGCGCACTTCATGGTCCGGCTGCGATCCGGACGCCTGCGCCGGCACGGCAAGCTGCGTGGCCAGCGCCCGGGCAGCCCGGGCTGGCCGCCGGGTGCCTGGATCGACAGCGCCAGCTGGATCCAGCCGGGTCCGGGAGCCGACGGCGCCTTCGTGCTGCGGCGCATGGTCGACCCGACCCGGCTCACCGCGGTCAGCCAGACCGCGGACGCCCTGGTCCTGCAGGGTCGCGTCCCCGCGACGCTGGAGGAGCCGAAGCTGCGGGTGACCCGGCCGCTGGCCGGCAAGGACCAGGAGCTGCCGCTGACCTTCGGTGGCGACGGCCGCGACTTCACCGTGCGGATCCCGGTCCGGCCGATCATCGAGGACACCAACCCCGACGACCCGTTCACCCAGCGCACCACCTGGGCGTTCAAGATGGTCGGGACGAACGACTCGAAGCTGCTGCTGTGGACCGCTGCGCCGCAGGCCGTGCACCACCTGGCCGACGGCCGGATGGTCACCCTGACCCGCTCCACCGGCGGTTACGTCAACCTGCACGAGGCCCCGCTGCGGCTGCCCGCCGAGCACGCCAATGTGGTTGCCGGAAGCAACGGCATGGAACTGCGGATCGACGGTCCGGTGCTGGCCGGCGACGGCTACACGTTCAGCTGGCGGCGTTACCTGGACGACTCCGACGAGCACGCGGACGTGGTCTGCCGGCTGAGCGTCGAGGACGGCCGGTGGACCGCGGTCGCCGATGTGGCCGACCTGATCCCGACCGACGTCGTGGTGAACTCCTCGGACCCGCTGGCCAGCCTGGCCGACTGGATCCTGTTCGCGACCGGTCCGGACGGCGCCGAGCACGCGGTGCAGTGCGAGCCGTTCCTGTCCGGCCGGCTGCCGATCGAGGTCGAGCAGTCCGGTCACACCGCCGCGCTGCGCCCGCACGCCGGCACACTCCACCTCGAGGTCCGCTGATGCATCACCACAACCACTACTACGGCCAGGCGCACATCCTGGCCCGGTACGCCGGCCTGGACGACCAGTACCCGCCCCGCCTGCGCGGTTACCTGCAGCACGGCTGGAACATCGCCGACGGCTGGAACCCGGTGCACGAGTTCTACGACGGCGCGTGGCGGTTCACCTGGAGCGACGGACCGCGACGCCGCGGCCACGCGCTCGGCCGGCGCAACTACCACAGCATCGGAGCGCCGTTCCTGTACCTGCAGGAGCTGGAGCCCGAACTGGGCGCCGTCCCGGAGGAGGAGCGCGAAGGCACGCTGTGGTTCCTCTTCCACGGCTGGGAGGGCGGCAAGATCCAGGGCGACCACAAGCGCCTGATCGACGAGATCCGCGAGACCGAGCCGGGCCCGGTCACCTTCAGCCTGTACTACACCGAGTACGACCGGCCCGAGGTGCGCAAGTCCTACGAGGACGCCGGGTTCCGGGTGGTCTCGTTCGGCCGCCGCGGGTTCTCCTACGAGGGCACCGACCCGAAGTTCCTCTACAAGCAGCTGGCCGAGCTGCGCAAGCACAAGCGGGTGGCGGCCAACCGGCTGTCGACCGCGATCTTCTACGGGATCGCCGCCGGCTGCGAGGCCGCGGTGTACGGCGACCCGATGGAGATGGAAGGCGAGAACCCGCTCTTCGGCGGGCAGAGCCGGATCGCGCGGCTGTGGCCGGAGATGCTGGGCAAGGAGCTGGACATGGACGCCGCCCGGGCGACCACCGACCTGGAGCTGGGCGTGCCGTGGATGATGCCGCCCGCGGAACTGCGCATGTTGTTCGATTGGAGAGAGCGTGTCTGACAACCAGCTGGCCGTCGAGGTCGTCCGCGGCGAGATGCAGCCGTGGAGCGACTACTCCGGCAAGCGGGGGGCGGTCCAGGGCCCTGCGCTGCGCGCGCTGCTCGCGGACGTCCTGCCCGACGGGGCACGCACCCTGATCGTCGGTCCGCACGGCGCCGACCTGATCGAGGCGGTCGTCGCCAAGGCGTCCGAGGCGACGCTGCTGGTCCGCTCGGTCTCCGACGCGGGTGAACTGGCCGAGACCTACGGCGACCGCCTGCAGGTCGTCGCCGGCGCGCTCGACGGGCTCGCCGAGGCCGGGCGCCCGGCGTACGACGTGGTCGTGGCCGCGGACGGCCTGGACCGGGTGATCGGCTACGACAGCCCGGACCTGAGCTGGCCCCAGCGCCTCGACGCCCTGGCCGCCGTCACGTCGCCCGACGCGGTCGTGGTGCTGGGCCTGGAGAACGAGTTCTCCCTCACCACCGTGCTCGACCGCCGCCCCGCCGACCAGCGCCACGGCGACGACGAGTGGCGCCCGCTGCACGACGACCCGGCCCGGCCGGTCTCCACGACCCAGCTGGTCGCCGAGCTCGACCGCGTAGGCCTCACCGGCGCCACGGCGTACGCCGCCTTCTCGGTCGCCGAGACTCCGCACGCGCTGGTGTCGACCGACGCAGCCGCCGCGGCGCGCCCCGGTCAGCTCCCTGCCCGCCTGGCAGTGGAAGCCCTCGAGGCCGCCTCCGCGGTGGTCCCGCTGCTAGCCCCCATCGCCGAAGCCGCCGACGCCGCCGCCCGCGCCGGACTGCTTGCTTCCACGCCGACCGGCTGGATCGCCGTACGGGGTGCGGCGCCGAAGCACGCGGTGTACGCCCAGACGACGGGCTACCCGGCGGTGCTCACCGCTGACCCGGACGGTGACAAGTGGACAGTCGCACTGACCGCAGCCTCTTCTGAAGAAGCTCCGGCAGCCGCCGGCGCCGACCAGGCAGCGGCCTCTTCCGCCGCATCGCAGGCGTACGCGGGCCTGCTGTCCTTCGACGCCTCGGTCGTTCCCTCGACCGTTCCCGGCGGTGTGACGGCTGAGACGCTGCTCTTCCGCCTGGCCGCAGCCGAAGACGTGCCGGGCTTCCGCGACCTCGCCGGCCGGCTGGGCGACTGGGCCCGCTCGCAGACCGGCAGCCGCGTGCTTCCCCGCTGGGACGACGTGGTGGTCGACGGCGACAGCTTCGCCTTCGGCCCCTCGGCCTGGGTGACCGTCGCCGAGGAGACCGAGCAGGACCGCCTCGCCGCCGCGTGGGCGCGGTTCCACGAGCGCCTGATCGGCGCCCACCGCCGCCACCCGTGGCCGCCGTGGATGGTCGGCGACGACCTGGTGTCGGCCTGGCTGGCGATGTCCGGCATCGACGCCCCGGCGCAGACCCCGGCGACCAGCCCCGACACGCCGTCCGTCTCCACCGCCCAGATTGCCCGGGGCAAGGAACTGGCGAACGCCCTGGCCGCCGCCCTCGGCGTACCGGCTGACGCGTCGCAGACGCCCGACCTGCGCACCGCGCTGGCCGACGCCGAGCGCGCCGCGCAGGAGGTGCACGAGCTCAAGGGCCAGATCTTCGGCCTGGAGCGCACGCTGGGCTTCCGCGACAAGGCGCTGAAGACGCGCGAGACGCGGCTGCGCGAGATGCGGACGCAGGTGCAGAAGGCGAACGCGGAGCGCACCAAGCTGAGGAACTCGCGGGCGTACTCGGCGGTGAAGCTGATCCGCAAGGCCGCGCAGATCCGGAACCCGCGCAAGTTCGCGGGCAAGGTCAAGCGGCGCGTGAAGCGTCAGCTGCGAGAGAAGCTGGGATAACTTCTCGCAGCGTCCAGCCGGGCTCCTCCTGTCAGGAGCCCGGCTGTTGCTTTTCTGAGCTTCACCAGCAACCCGCCTGCCCACATCCCACCGCGGGCTTCAACGGTTACTGCGGTGGGGTGACGAGGTGCCGCCGCGATGGTGCGCGTACGGCCGCACGTTGGTCAGCTCGGGCGGCGGGCGATCAGGAGTTGGTGGGTGTCGGGCCAGTCGACCGGCGTGCCGTCGGGGGTGGTGAGGGTGGCTACCGGGGCGATGCGGTTCTCGATCACCCAGTCGTTGCGCCAGGGCTTCGAGGACGGGTCGACGGTGAAGCCGGCGGACTCGGTGATGGTGGTCCAGTCGGGGTAGCTGAGGCCGCAGAACTGTTCGTGGGTTTCGCTCAGCCAGTTGTCGACGTAGTCCTTGCGGGTCAGGAAGTCCATCGCGTCGGCCAGCCGCAGCACCGGGTGGCCGGCGCGGATCGTGTACTCGAAGGGGACGCGGGCGTTGCGCCGGAAGTCCTGGGCGAACTGGAAGAAGCGGGCCCGGGTGGACAGCGCGCTGACGTGCGCGGCGGGATCGGCCAGCGCCTCGAGGTCGACCGGCTCGGTGGGGTTGAGCCCGTCGGAGTCGTCCAGCGCCAGTACGACGGGGCGATCCGGCTCGGCCGGTCCGCAGACGTCGGAGTTGATCCAGACGCCGTCGGGCGCGGTGTGGGCGAAGAGGCGGTCGACGAAGCGCTGGACGGTCTCCCGTCGCGAGCCGTCGGCGTACGACCAGATCTCGTGGGTGAGCGCCAGGGTGAGCGTGGTGTCGATCGAGCGGGGCGGGAAGACGGCCGCGCCGAGCATGTTGCGCTGGTAGAAGTAGACGTTGGGATTGCTGAAGAACCCCTGCTCCTTCTTGTGCACGCACTCGGCGTACAGGTGTCGCGCGACCTCCACGCCGATCAGGTCGGACTCGTGGAACCGCGGGTCGGCGTCGACCAGTTGCAACGTCGCGCCGGTCGCGCAGCCGATGTCGAGGATGCGCCCGGGGCGCACGAAGTCCTTCAGCTGCGACCATTTCCGGTCGGCCGCGGTCTCGAAGGCGTCGGCGTAGGTTTTGTAGTCCCGGGTCGTTGTCAGCCCGCCGTCGTCCCCGACCACCGGGTCGTTGACACACCGCCGGACCTGCGCGTCCAGGTGATAGCGATCGAAGACGTCGACGGTCGCGGGATGGGCCAGTGTCCGCCACCCATTGTTGCCTGCGGCAATCATGAGTAACACGTCCCACGGTCGCGCCTGACCTTCGGGCTCGACGCCGATCACCTGGAAACCAAGGCGTTCGTACAGCTTCGCGACCTCCGGCGTCGAGCAGGCGACCACCGTGTTGCCCGGCTCCAGCCGGACCTGGTCGTCGGTGCCCGCCTCGATCGCCTTCACCGTCACCTCGGCGAAGTCGTCGGTCGGCGGCGTGTCCACCACGCCGACCACCAGCGACCGCAGGCCGGTCGCCACGCTGAACCGCTCGATCGCCGCCTCGCGCCGGTGGAACGGGATCGGGTTGCGCTTGGTCGTGTGGTGGTTCGCCGACGTCACGGCCCAGACGACCGTCGTACCGGCCGGTGCGGCCTGGGTCAGGAACTCCGCCTGGAAGCGGGTCAGCACGTGGTGCCGCCCGGGAAAGAGAAGGTACACGTCAGTCGGTCTCGGTGGTGATGTCCGGGTGGGCGTCGCCGTCGGTCCGTTCCCGGATCACGTACGTCGGCCGGCCCATCGAGCCGGAGTGCAGCCGGCCGACGTACTCACCGAGTACGCCGAGGGCGAGCATCTGGGCGCCGGAGAACAGCGCCACCATCGAGGCGATCGTGGTGAACCCGGCGACGGTGGTCGCGCCGACGGCGTACTTGTAGATGATCACGCCGAACAGCCCGACGCCGAAGACCGCGCAGATGAAGCCCAGGTAGCCGACCAGGCGCAGCGGTTCGGTGGAGTAGCCGGTGATCAGCGTGAGGGCATGCTTCATCAGCATCCAGGTGGTGTAGTTCGACCGGCCCTCGGCCCGGTCCTCCATCCGGACCGTGGTCTGCGCGATCCGTGTCGTGGACCACGACAGCGCCACGTCGACCGACGCGTGCGGCCCGTCCAGCCCGTCGAACCCGTCCCGCAGGAAGGTCCGGAACGCCCGGAACGCGCTGATCGACTTCGCGTTCTGCACCGACAGCGTGGAGGCCATCGCGGCCTTCACCATCCGGGACGCGAACGACCGGACGACACCGTGCTCCTCGTCCTTCGGTACGCCGTACACGAGGTCGACGTCGTCGGTCAGGGCCTGGAGCAGGAGCGGCACCTGGTCGGCCGGGTGCTGCAGGTCGTCGTCCATCGTGACGACCACCTCGTACCGCGCGCTGCGCACGCCGGCGATCAGCGCGTTGTGCTGGCCGTAGTTGCGGGCCAGGCGCAGGGCGCGGGTCTCCGGGTACTTGTTCGCCAGCTCGCTGGCCACCTGCCAGGTGTCGTCCGGGCTGCCGTCGACCACCAGCACGATCTCGAACCCGGTGGTCGCCTCCGGCAGGACGTGCGACAGGTCCTCGACCAGGCGCGGCAGGGTCTTGGCGGACCGATAACATGGCACGACGACGGAGACGAGCACTGCTTGCCCTTCGGAAGGTGACGCTGCGGAGGCGGCGGCCTGGGTGCTTCCGCCGTAGCGATTATCCCACTGCTGAGAGGCACCGCCATTTCCGTCGCGCAACTGCCGGCCAAACTGCTCGGCGACCACCGCGTCCGCTACCTGCTCGTCGGCGCCGGCACGAACGTCCTGTACTTCGGCCTGTTCTGGCTCGGCTGGCACCTCTTCGAGGGCATCCTGCCGTACCTGGTGGTCACGGCGCTTGCGAATCTCACCACCGCGCTGGTCGTGTACCCGGCGTACCGGACCTTCGTCTTCCAGTCGCGAACCAGCTGGCCGCGAGGCTTCGCCAAGTTCTACACCGTCTACCTGTTCGGCCTCGGCTGCTCCCTGGTCGGCATGCCCCTGCTGATCGAACTCCTCGGCACACCGGTCCTGCTCGCCCAGGCCCTGGTCATCCTGCTGGTCCCGGTGGCGTCGTACCTGCTCCACCGCTTCTGGACCTTCCGCGACGCGTCCCACACTCCGGTTGATGCATAGGTACGCCGGGAAGTTGTCCTGGGCACTGGTTCTGCTCGCCGTAGCAGCCTGCTCGAACCCCACGCAGGCGCCGGTCGCCGGATCGTCACCCTCCTCAGCAGTCACCTCGCCGACCGCGCCGGCCAGCGCCACTGACGGATCACCCGCGACCTTCCGCTTCGACGAAGCCAAGCTGATGTCCGCCCTGCCGACCACGTACCGGGGCCGGCCGATGGACCGGTTCCGCTACTTCATCGACTTCCGGACCACTCGCCCTCGAGACGACCCGTGGAACGGGCAGCCGGTGGCCCCGGAGTCGTGCCGTAAGGCGATCCTCGTCGGAGTCCCGTCCGGTGGGATCGACGGGTTCCGGTCCGACACCCCGGCGGTGACGGCGAACCTGAACCCGCCGACGCCGGTCGGCGACGGTCTGGTGAACGTGCGGCTGTACGAGCTCACTGGGGCAGAGGCGGTGCGGTATCAGCGGCAGCTTCCGCGGCCGGCCCCGGAATGCCGGCAATTCACTGTCGGCTCCGCCGGGCGTGGCTCGATCGTCGAGCGCGCACTGCCCGAGTTCGGGCCGAGCTCGCGCTATGTCGTCAGAACCTACCCAGTCTCCGGCCGCACGTGGACCGAGCGCATCCTGCAACTGCAGACGCCGCGCTTCGCTCTCGAGGTCCGGCTGTACGGCACCGACGTCAGCGAGCGCGACCTGCTGACCTTCGCCCGGCAGACGCGAGCACTGGCGGCCCGCAAACTCGGCTGAGCAAGATGAAGGGGCTCCGGGCAGGTTGCCCGGAGCCCCTTCACTGGCAGCTGGTTTACAGCACGTCCCAGGTCAGCGGGGTGCCCTTCGGGGTGTCCTGGCGGAACTCGCGGCCCTCGACCGAGGTGAAGGCGTCCGGCGGCAGGCCGCCGGCCGGGCGGACCGAGCGGACGTTGTCGGGGGCAACCTTCTCGCCGGCCTTGACGTCGCGGGTGACGTACAGCGAACGGCGGAAGCGCAGCACGTTCTGCTCGGCCTGCTTCGGGCCGACGACGGGCTCGCCGAGGGCCTGCTGGGCGACCTTCGTGCCCTCGACCAGGGCCTTGACCTCGTGCGGCTCCAGCGAGAACGCCGAGTCGACACCACCGTCGGCGCGCGACAGCGTGACGTGCTTCTCGATCACCGTGGCGCCGAGGGCGACGGCCGCGATCGCGGCGCCGATGCCCATCGTGTGGTCGGACAGGCCGATCTGGACGCCGAGGGCGTCGCGCAGGACCGGGATCGAGCGCAGGTTCGACTGCTCCGGCGGGGCCGGGTAGCTGGCGGTGCAGGACAGCACGACGATCTGCTCGTTGCCGGTGGAGCGTGCCGCGCGGACCGCCGCGTCGATGTCCATCAGCGTCGCCGAACCGGTGGAGATGATGATCGGCTTGCCGGTCTCGGCCATCGCGCGGACCAGCGGCAGGTCACCGATCTCGTTCGACGCGACCTTGTACGCCGGGACGTTCAGCTTCTCCAGGAAGTCGATCGCGGTCGGGTCGAACGGCGACGAGAAGGCCAGCATGCCGAGCGAGTTGGCCAGCTCGAAGATCGGCTCGTGCCACTCCCACGGGGTGTGCGCCTCCTGGTACAGGTCGTACAGCCGCGCGCCGCCCCACAGTTCGTGCTCCGACGGCAGCCGGAAGGCCGGCAGGTCGACGTCGAGCGTGATCGTGTCGGCGGTGTAGGTCTGCAGCTTCAGCGCCTGGACGCCGGTCTCGGCCATCGCCCGGACGATGTCCTTGGCCCGCTCGATGTCGCCGTTGTGGTTGCCGGACATCTCGGCGATGACGAACGGCTGGTGCTCCGGCCCGACCGGGACGTCACCGAAGTTGATCGTGGAGGCACTCATGAGTTTCCCTTCGGCTTGCGCCGGTTGTTCTTGTTCAGGCTGATCGGCAGCACGGTGATCTCCCGGCCGTCGGAGTAGCGCGTCTGCGGCTCACCTTCGACGAATTTGAACCGCCGGTTCATCTGCCGGACCACGGTGTTGTGCTCGAGCACCTCGCCGTACAGGTCGTCCAGGCCGAGCTCGTCGAAGGCGTACGCCGTGGCGTCCTTCATCACCTCGATCCAGGCCGGCAGGGTCTCGCCCCGCTCGGCCAGGCCCTCGGCGTCCAGGAAGAACCCCCAGGCGCCGGTTTTCGGGCTGGCGTCCAGCTCGAGGTCGAAGAAGTTGACCACGCCGGCGACCACGCCGTCGCGTTCGTAGATCAGCACCCGGCGGGTCGGGTCGACGCTCGCCTTGGCCCACCAGGCCAGGTGCTCGTCGGCGCCGATCTCGTGGGAGTTGATGCTGACGTCGCGGTTGGGCTGCTGGTTGCGCAGGTCCCGGATGATGTCGACGTCGCCGTCCGTGGCCGTGCGCAGCACCTGTCCCGCCCTCTCGGTTCACCGGTTGGATCCGGCCACCACGGTACCGGCTGCGCACCACCGGGAGCGATCCGGTCGCCAGACGTGGATCGTGTGGACCGATCACGGCCGGTTATGGCGTCAGTCGGCGGCGATCTGGAGCGCGATCACCAGTTCGGCGACGACGGCGGCCAGACCGGCGTACAGCCAGCCCGGGCGGGGCTTGCCGTGCGCGCGGAGGAAGGTCGCGAGCAGCGCGACCGGCAGGGTGAGCAGCGGCCCGAACAGCGCCAGCTTGAACGGCAGTTGGCCGTACGCGCAGGACCCGCTGGTCGCGCCGCCGGTGCACGGTGACGTCGGGGTGAGGGCCAGGATGCCGAAGAAGACGGTGACGCAGGTGCCCAGCAGGAGTGCGTGCAGGCCGAGCGCCGTGACGATCGATCGCATGGCGCGGACAGTAGCCGCTGAGCGGTTCGACGTCTTCAAAGCCGAGCCCGGATGTGTAAGTATCTTTCGATCTCGTCCCGCTGAGTAGTTGGAGAGTGACATGAGAGCCTGGCGTGTGGTCGGAGTCCTCGGAGTCGCGGTGGGGTTGCTGGTCGGCGGTCTGACCAGCACCAGTACGGCGACCGCAGCACCTGCGAGTGGATGCACGCCGGATCCGAAGACCCCACTTCGGCAGTTCCGTGCGACCTGGGTCTCGTCGGTGGTCAACATCGACTGGCCGTCCCGGACCGGGCTGTCCCCGGCGCAGCAGCAGGCCGAGCTGATCGGCTGGCTCGACGACGCCGTCCGGCAGCGCCACAACGCCGTCGTACTCCAGGTCCGTCCGACCGCCGACGCGTTCTGGCCGTCCGCGATCGAGCCCTGGTCGCGCTACCTGACCGGCACGCAGGGCGGCGATCCCGGGTACGATCCGCTGGCCTTCGCCGTCGCCGAGGCGCACGAGCGCAACCTCGAGCTGCACGCCTGGTTCAACCCGTATCGGCTCTCGATGGGCACGGACCTCAACGCGCTGGTCCCGACGCACCCGGCCCGGCAGCACCCCGACTGGGTCGTGACGTACGGCGGCAAGCTCTACTACAACCCCGGCATCCCCGCAGCCCGCCAGCTGGTCGAGGACGCGATCATGGACGCGGTGTCGAAGTACGACATCGACGGGGTGCACTTCGACGACTACTTCTACCCGTACCCGGTGGCCGGCCAGCTCTTCGACGACGCCGCGACGTACGCCCAGTACGGCGCCGGTTTCCCGACCGTCCAGGACTGGCGGCGTCACAACATCGACCTGCTGATCCAGGAGCTGCAGCAGCGGATCAAGGCCGCCAAGCCGTGGGTGAAGTTCGGCATCTCGCCGTTCGCGGTGTGGCGCAACAAGGGCACCGACCCGCTCGGCTCCGACACCACCGCCGGCGTGCAGACCTACGACGACCTGGCGGCCGACACGCGCAAGTGGGTCCGCGAGCAGTGGATCGACTACATCGTGCCGCAGGTCTACTGGGCCGGGGGATTCGCGCCCGCGGACTACAACAAGATCGTGCCCTGGTGGGCCGAGCAGGTCCGCGGCACCGACGTGCATCTCTACATCGGCCAGGCCACCTACAAGGTCGGTACGTCGACGCAGTCACCTGACTGGGCCGACCCGAACGAACTGAGCGACCACCTGGCCTTCAACAGCACGATCCCCGAGGTGAAGGGCGACATCTACTTCTCCGCCAAGGACGTGCGCGCGGACCGGCTCGGTGCGACCTCCTTGCTCAACAGCACCTGGTACACCCGGCCCGCACTGGTTCCGGTGATGCCGTCGCTCGACGCCCGGCCGCCGCTCCCGGTCCACTCCCTCAAGGCCGCCCGGACCGCCGGCGGCGTCGAACTCCAGTGGCGCGCAACCTCGAAGGACACCACGTCGTACGCCGTCTACCGCCGCGACCTGACGGCCGGTGACTGGTGTGCCGACAACGACGCGCGCAACCTGCTGGCGACGATGCGGTCCACCGGCGGTCAGCAGACGTACGTCGACACCACGGCCGTTGCCGGACGCCACTACCTGTACCTGGTCACCGCGCTGGACCGCGGCTGGAACCAGAGCGTCCCGCTGCCCGCGGCCGTCGTTCGCTGAGCCGAGCAATACTGGAGGACGTGGACGCAGACCTGACCCGCAGTGCCCAGGCTGGGGACGTCACAGCTCTCGGGACACTGCTGGTCAGGCACCAGGCAGGCATGCGGGCAGTAGCGCTCAGCCTGCTCGGGCACAGCCCCGACGTGGACGACGTGCTGCAGGACGCGGCACTGACGGCCCTCCGGCGGATCGGTGACGTCCGTGACCCGTCGGCTGTCGGTCCCTGGCTCCGGATGGTCGTCCGCAACGCCTGCCGGACCCGGCTGCGCAGCATGACCTACCCGCTGTCCGTAGAAGAGCTCGCGCTGGTCGCACCGGACCTCACGCCGGAGCAGCAGCTCGATCACCACGCGCTGCGGGACTGGATCTGGCACGCGATGGAGCAGCTGCCGCCGCAGACCCGGCTCGCGATCATGCTGCGCCACTTCAGCACCAGCGTCACGTCGTACCAGCAGATCGCCGCGGCCTGTGGTGTCCCGATCGGCACGGTCCGGAGCCGGCTCAGCTTGGGACGAGCCCGGCTCGCCGACGCCCTGCTGGCGACGGCCGACTCGGCCCACGGCGATGCCAGCGCGCTGGTGGCGGCCAGTGAGCAGGAGGCGCGGGAGACGCTGGCTGCTGCCGAGCGTGGTGAGTTCAGCGCGGTCCTGGACGAGCGGTGGTCGCCGGAGGTCGCTCTGCTCGGTGGCCCGGAGCCGATCATCGGGCACGACTTCCTCGACCGGGGTATGGACAGCGACCTGTCGGCCGGTGTCCACCAGCGCGTCGCCCACGTGGTGGCCAGCCGGGACCTCGCGATCTGGGAGATGGACATGCTCAACCCGGCCGACGACCCGGAGCACTGCCCGCCGGCGGTCACTTGGCTGATGTCCCTGGACAACGGCCGAGTCCAGCAGCTCCGGCTCTTCCATCCGCCGCGTGTGTCCGGCCTCACACCGGAGCCGGTGAACCAGTAGGGCAGTTTTCCGTCTTGTCCGCATGACTACTCACACCATCGAGGTCGGCGGCATCGCCCAGCGCTACCACGTGCACGGCACCGGACCGATCTGCATCGCACACTCCGGCGGCCCGGGCGTGGACTGGGAGTACCTGCGCATGCCCGCCGTCGAGCAACACCTCACTGTCGTCTACCTCGAGCCGCTCGGCACCGGCGGCTCCGGCCGGCTCCCGTCGCACCCGGACGGCTACACCCGCGACCGGTACGCCGACGCCGTCGCGGCCGTGATCGACCACCTGGGCGGCGGGAAGGTCCACCTGCTGGGCCACTCGTACGGCGGGTTCGTGGCCCAGCACTTCGCGCTGAAGTACCCGGGCCGCCTGGCCGGCGTGATCCTCTACGAAAGCGCTCCGGTGACCGGTCCCGAACACGTCGCCGAGGCGATGCGCAACGTCGGGGAGTTCGCCGCCAGGAACGCGGACAACCCAGAGCTGCCCGGCGTACTGGCCGCTCTGGAGTCCACCGGCAGCATCTCGACCGACGAGGAGTTCGTGACCGCGATCCGCGGCCTGATGCCGGCGTACTTCGCCGACTACTGGGGCCGCGAGCAGGAGTTCGCCCCGCTGCGCGCCCGGGTCAGCGGCTCGCACATCTCCGGCGTCGACGAGCACGGCGTACCGGATCTCATCGACGACGGCGAGGTGCTCAACGGGATCATCGAGCCCACGCTGGTGATCGGCGGCCGGTACGACGTGATCTGCGGCCTGCGCTGGGCCGAGGAGCTCGCCAAACTGATCCCCGGCGCCGAGCTGTTGGTCCTGGAGCACAGCGGCCACTTCGGGCACGTCGAGGAGCCGGAGCTCTTCGCCGACGCGGTCGTCGACTTCGTGAAGCGCGCTAGCTGATCGGCGCCGAGCCCTTGCTCACCCGGGGCGGGTAGAGCTGGTAGACGCGGACCGTGCCGGACTGGAACCGCAGCCCGGCCAGCTTCTCCAGCTCTTCCGGCACCGGGTTCACGCGGTCGTCGGCGAGCAGCCAGCGGACGCCGTACTGACTGCGCAGCCGGTCCAGGATCTCCCGGGTCGGCGCGGTGAAGGCCTGGTCGTTGACCTTCAGCTTCTCCTTGTCCCAGAACGGCCCGTACGACGCCTCGGTCGAGGTCCGCACGTCGCTCGCCTTCGCGGTGTAGGACCAGCCCTGGACCAGCACGCGGCGTTCGGCGTACCCAGGGATCCAGAACGAACCGGTGTGGCAGCGCGGACCGGTCGGCGCGTGGCAGTGGATGTTGGTCGCGATCAGGTCGTCCGGCGCGGACTGCCGCCGGATGAACCGGGCTGCCTCGATCCCGCCGGGGGCGATCGAGTCGTACGCCGTCTGCGGCGGGAACGCGAACTGCCGCAGACCGACCACCGTCGGCGAAACGGTCAGCCCGAGCAGCGCGGACACGGTGATCACCGCCCAGGTCCGGGCCGACCGGGTGCGGATGCTCAGCCCGAAGACGACGATGCCCGCGGCGGTCAGGATCAGCGCGGCGACGAGTGGTTCGGTGAAGATCTTCTCCAGGCAGCCGGTCGTGCGGCAGTCGCGGATCAGCGTGTTGGTCTGCGCGCGGCCCATGTAGATCGCGGCCGCGCCGATGGCCAGGGCCGGGCCGACCACGACGTACTGGCGGCGCTCCAACGACGCCAGACCCCACGCGGCCAGTAGAACCCCATAGATGAAGGCGGTTCGGGCGAAGAAGACCTGGGCCTGGCTGTAGTGGTAGAGCAGGCTGGCGGCGGCAACAGCCCCGACCAGCCCGGCCAGGAGCATCACCACCATCGGGTCGCGCGGCAGCCGGCGCCGGATCAGCAGGGCGCCGGCAGCGGGCATCAGCCAGCCGATCGCCACCGCGGCGATCACGATCAGCAGCACCGGGCGACCGGGCTGGACGGACGGGTCGACGCCGCGCAGCATGCCGTCGAGCATGGTGCGGTAGGTGCCGGCCGGCTTGTACTGCATGCCGTGGGTCGCGCCGCGCAGGACGACGAAGAAGTTGAAGGCGTACGTCGCGGCGACCAGCCCGCCGAGCACCAGCGCCCGCAGGTTGAGGCGGCGGGCCGCGACGGTCAAGTAGATCCAAGCGGCGGCCAGGCCGGCGGCGTACACGGGCAGTGCGGTGGCCTTGCTGATCGACAGGACGCCGATCAGGATCGCGGCGACCAGGAAGAGCCCGGTGAGCTGCTTCCTGGACTGGCCCGGTGGGCGTCGCAGGAGCTGAGCGGTGACGGCGATCAGCGGCAGCATGAGCACGGTGGAGAAAGCCTGGGTCGGGCTGATCATCTGGCCCATCGACAGCGGGCTGTCGTGGTACTGGGTGTGGGTGACCGTCCAGCCCCACGGACCGAGGTCTCCGGCGAGCACGGTGAGGCCGGCGGCGATCGGTGCGGCGACGGCCCGGCCGGTCAGCACCATGCCGACCGCGGCGGCGCCGAGCGCGGTCAGCAGCAGGAACGCGAACGGGACCACCCGCTGGGTCAGCACGTCCAGCTCGATGCCGGTGATCCAGTGCGCCGAGGCGCTGTGGTTGTAGGCCATCCAGTGGTACGTCAGCGGTTCGCCGGCGACGTACGGGACCTGCGGCGGGAAGTGGTGGGTCAGCTCGGCCGCCAGCGACAGCTGGAACGGCGAGTCCGAGTTGGGTCGCAGGGCAGCCGGTCCGTCGAGCGGGATGAGCCGTGAGCCGACCCGGACGAACCAGGCCGCGACGATTCCGGCCACGACCATCACCCCGGCCACCGACCACCAGGGCGTCGGCTTGCCGGCCGTGCCCGCCCGGCCCGGCACGGCCAGGAAGAGGCCGAGCGCCAGCGCCGGCATCACCAGCGCGATCAGCGGGATGTCGAGCCAGCGGCCGAGCGGGTAGATCAGGACCTCGCAGGCCAGGCCGAACGCCGTACCGAGCACGGCGTCGACCGCGAACCAGCCGGTGCCACCGGTGAGCCGCCGCCAGAACATCGTGCCCGGCACTGCAATGACCACCAGCAGGTAGCCCAGGTACGCAGCCGCGACCCAGGGCGGGTGCGCCTGCAGGCCGACGAACCACCCCAGCGGCAGCACCGGCAGACTCGCCAGCGCCGCGACCGTCGTCGCCCGGCCCGGTCGGCTCACCCCGTGCTCCCCTCCGTCGTCCCTGCACACGGAGAGAGGACCGTGAGCGGTGAAAAGTTTCCCGTCCAACCGTAGTCGCCCCTGAATCGTCACCCACACCCCCAAACCGCACACACCCCGTAACCTCCACGGGCCACAAGTCCCCACCGCCGACCCCACCCCAGGATGACCACCGCCAGGCCCCGAAACCCCGCACAATCCATCTGCCGAACACCACCCCGCGAGCTTGCTCGCCCCCAGCCCCGCGCCCACCTCAGCCATCCAGCCAAGTGACCTCAACCACCCACAGCCTGCCGCGAATCGTCCCCGCCCACCCCGAACGGCTAGAGTCTTGGCCCATGAGTGAGTTGACGCGCGCCCAGATCCGGGACCTGATGGGCGAGGTGATGAAGGCGCAGGGCAAGGAACTGCCGAGCGACGACAGCGCCGACCTGCGGGAGATCGGCTTCCGCTCCCTGGACTTCTCCGAGCTGGCCCTGCGGGTCGAGGACGAGATCGGCGACGAGCTGAACTTCGACGCCCCCGGTCTGCGGCAGATCGCCAAGGTCGGCGACGTCCTCGACTTCATCGAGCAGCTCCAGTCGGCGTGAGCGGCCGCCGTCGCAGCACCGCCCTGATCGGCGACGACAACACCGTCGTCGTCGGGGGCAAGACGCTGACCTGGCGGACGCTGCACAAGCTTCCCCAGCTGCCGTCGCCGGCCGCGGTCCTGGTGGACAACGGCGCCGACGCGCTGGCCGCCGTACGGCATCACGCCGTGCACGGCACCGAACTGCTGGTGGCGACCTCGTCCCGAGTGGACCTCGCGATGCGCGAGGAGCTGGGTGAGTCCGGCTTCGCGGTCGTGCTCGCCGGCGGTGACGAGCACTCCGTCACTCCGGCGAAGCTCAAGCGGGTCGAGGAGTCCGGCCGGGTCTGGCTGCTGACGTCGGGCTCGACCGGCCGCCCGAAGCGCATCGGCCACACCCTGGAGTCGCTGACCACCGTCCGTGGCAAGCAGCAGCCGCGCACCTGGCTGGTCCCGTACTCCCCGGGCACCTACGCCTGGTGGCAGGTGATCACGATCTCGCTGACCCAGGCCGACCAAGGGCTGGTCGTGATCGAGCCGTCCGAGCTGGAGACCTGGCCGGCGATCGCCGCCGAGCACGGAGTCACCGCCGCGTCCGGTACGCCGACGTTCTGGCGGCAGACGATCTTCCGCGACTCCGAAGCGCTGGCCAAGGTGCCGCTCGAGCAGATCACGCTCGGCGGTGAGCCGGTGGACCAGGCGATCCTGGACCAGCTGGCCGAACTGTTCCCGCAGGCCCGGATCTCCTGGATCTACGCCTCCTCGGAGGTCGGCGCCTCGATCGTCGTGCACGACGGCAAGGCCGGCTTCCCGAAGGCCTGGCTGGACCGCGACCCCGACCCCGCCTCCGAGCGGCCGGTGCTGTCGGTCGACGGCGACGAGCTGGTGATCGCCTCCCCGCACCACGGTGCCGGGCTCGAGGGCGCGCACCGGACCGGCGACCGGGTCGAGTTCGTCGGCGACCGGGTGCTGATCACCGGGCGGCTGGACACCGACGAGATCAACGTCGGCGGGTCCAAGGTGTCCGCGGGCCTGGTCCGCAACGTGCTGATGGCCCACCCGGCCGTCGCCTGGGCCCGGGTGTTCGCCCGCAAGGCCCCGCTGGTCGGCCGGATGGTCGCCGCCGAGGTGGTGCTCAACCCCGACCTCGGTCCGGTCACCGACGCCGACCTGGTGCAGTGGTGCACGAACAGGCTGCCGGACTACGGCGTACCGCGCCGGATCCGCTTCCTGGCCGAGATTCCCCAGAAGGAGACCCTGAAAAGCGATGTCTGAACCCACTCTGGTCCCGCCGTCGACCGTCGTGCTGGTGTCCGGCGGTTCGCGTGGCCTCGGCCTGGCCTTCGTTCACGACCTGATCGACCAGGGCGTCAAGGTGGCCGCGTTCGCCCGGTCGCTGACCCCTGAGCTGACCGCGCTGGCGGAGAAGTATCCGGACCAGGTGCACGTCGGGGCGTTCGACATCAACGACGAGAAGGCCGGTCAGGCGTTCGTCAAGGAGGTCGAGTCCAAGCTCGGTCCGGTCGACGGGATCATCAACAACGCCGCGGTCGGCCAGGACTCGCTGCACGTGCACACCTCCGCCGACCAGATCGCGCACATCATCCAGACCAACCTGACCGCACCGTTGGTGCTGACCCGGTTCGTGCTGCGCCGGATGATGGCCAAGGGCCTGAAGGGCCGGATCGTCAACATCACCTCGATCTGCGCCCAGCGCGGCTTCCCGGGCCTGGTCGCCTACTCGGCCACCAAGGGCGGCATGGACGCGGCCACCCGGTCGCTGGCCCGCGAGCTCGGCGGCCGCATCCTGGTGAACTCGGTCGCCCCGGGCTTCTTCGCCTCGGAGATGTCCGCGGTGCTCGGCCAGACCCAGCTCGACCAGATCGTGCGGCGCACCCCGACCGGTCACCTGACCGAGCCCGAAGAGGTCGTCCCGGTGGTCCGGATGCTGCTGCTCGACAACACCAACATCAACGGCCAGGCGATCGTCATCGATGGTGCCGCCGGCATCTGACGACCCCGGTGCGCGGGAGCCGGTTTCCGGACCGCTCCCGCGCGTCCGTCAGTTGCTCGACCAGGCCGAGTCGCACCTGCGCGTCGGCTCGGTCGACGAGGTCCGGGACGCGCTCACCCGCTCCCACCTGCCCGACTTCCGCTGCGTCGGCTGGTACGGCGTACCGCCGGCCGGGTGGTCGGTCGTCATCGACGCCGAGTACGCCGACCAGCCCGTCCCTGAGCCTCTGGCCCGCCGCTTCGGCACCGACGCGTTCTGGCAGCGCTGGACCCGCGCCGAGTGCCTGTGCAAGCTCGCCGACGTCCCGATGCTCGCCTGGTGGCCGAAGCACGGCCTCGACGTACCGGCGGACTTCGCCGGTGCATGGCGCACGCTGGAACTGGGGCCACTGATCGTCTCGGTGGCCCTCGCGCCCAGCGCCGGTTCGGGTCCGAGCCTCGCTCCTTCGGTCAGGCCGGCTTGATGTTGGCGTTGCGGTGGAAGACGTTGGCCGGATCGTACTCGGTCTTGATCCGGGCCAGCCGGTCGTACTTGTCGCCGTAGACCGCCCGGACCCTGTCGTCGGGCAGGTCCTCGCCCAGCGCGTTGACGTAGCCCGCGCCGATCGTGTGCGGCTGCAGAGCGGTCCAGAACGACCTGACCCACTCCCGCTCGGCCGGCAGTTGCTCCGCGGTCAGGCCGATTCCGACCATGAACGTGGCGTAGCGCGGCGACCGCCCGCCGGCGAACGCCGTGGCGTCGTCGGGGACCTCGGCGTACGCCTCGTCCAGCCGGTAGAAGAGGTTGACCGACAGCGGCGACTGCTTGCGCGCGAACTGCTCGGCGAACACCGCGATCGCCTCGTCGGTCAGCTCCTCCAGGTAGCAGTTCTTCTCGTAGACGTAGTGGCCCCACGCGTTCGGCTCGTCCAGCGTCTGCTGGAGCGCGACGTACGGCATCGGGGTGGCGAACTCGAACAGCGGCGGCAACGCCGTCCGCAGCCGCTCGAACAGCTCCGCGTGGCCTTCCTGCGAGCCGAAGCCGGTGACGACCAGGGCGTAGCCGGGCTGGAAGTGGTACTGCTCCGGCACGAACGGCGCCGGCGGTGCGCTCAGCCCGGCGATCACCACGTTGAACTCGCGGGACAGCGTCGGGATCACCTCCCGCGCCAGCTTCAGTACGTCGGTCGCCTGGTCGAGGCCCCAGAAGAGCAGGCCGTACTGCACCATCGGGCCCACGGCGTACAGCTTGAACTCGAACTCGGTGACGACCCCGAAGTTGCCGCCGCCGCCACGGACCGCCCAGAACAGATCCGGGTTCTCGTCCTCGGCCGCGCGCAGCAGCCGGCCGTCGGCCGTGACCACCTGGACCGAGACGAGGTTGTCGATGCTCATCCCACCGATTCGGGTGAGCCAGCCCATGCCGCCGCCGAGCGTGAGCCCGCCGACGCCGGTGTGGCTGATCATCCCGGCCGGTACGGCGAGGCCGTGCTGCTGCGTCGCCGCGTCCAGGTCGCCCAGCAACGCGCCGCCGCCGACCCTGGCCCGCCGGGCCTCCGGATCCACCGACACCTGGTTGAGCAGGCTCAGGTCGATCACCAGTCCGTCGTCGACCACCGCGGATCCGGCGGCGTTGTGGGCGCCGCCGCGCACCGAGATTTCGAGCCCGGCGGTGACGGCGTACCGGAGTGCTGCCTGGACGTCGTCGACGCTCGCGCACCGCACCACGACGGCCGGCCGCCGGTCGACCTCGGCGTTCCACACCCGTCGCGCGTCGTCGTACCCCTCGTCACCCTGAGCGATCACCGTGCCACCGACGGCCGCCCGTAACTCCCCGATCCCACGCTCCGCAGTCTGCGTCATGCGAACTACCCCCTGAGTGCCCGTCACTGTGGGTGTCCCCCCACGCTCTTCGCGGGTCCCCTCCGCGGGCCTCTTTCAGGCAATCACCGATTCGCGATAAGAACAACGGATGAGATACGGCATGATCCTGCCCGGCGGCACCGCCACCGAGCAGCTGGAGCAGGCGGTTCTCGCGGAGCAGTCCGGCTGGGACGGTGTTTTCGTCTGGGAAGCCGCCTACGGCGTCGACGCCTGGGGCCTGTTGAGCGCGATCGCGGCCCGGACCTCGCGGATCCGGCTGGGCACGATGCTGACTCCGCTCCCGTTCCGGCGGCCGTGGAAGGTGGCCAGTCAGGTCGCGACCTTGGACCAGCTGTCGAACGGGCGGGCGATCCTGACCGTCGGCCTCGGCGCGCTGGAAACGGACCTGCCGTCCACCGGTGAGCAGGTCGACCTGCGCATCCGGGCCGCGATGATGGACGAGGGCATCGACCTGATCCGCACTCTGTGGGACGGCGGTCTGAACTACCAGGGCAGCCACTACACCTACGAGTCGGTCCGCGACGACCTGACCGTGGTCGCCCGGCCGGTCCAGGACCGGATCCCGCTCTGGGTCGTCGGCGCCTGGCCGCGGCCGAAGTCGATGCGCCGCGTGCTGCGCTGCGACGGCGTCCTCCCCCAGTACGCCGGGGAGGGGTCGCCTGCCGAGCTGGTCGCGATGCGTCGCTGGCTGTCCGAGCGCGGCGCCCGTCCGGATCTGGACGTCCTGGCGGAGGGGGAGACCCCGGCGGACGACCCCACCGCGGCCGCAGCCGCGGTGAAGCCGTGGGTGGACGCCGGCGCCACGTGGTGGCTGGAGACCCGTTGGGAGATGCCGCACAACTCCCGGGAACGCATGCAGCAGGTCCGTGACCGCCTGGCCGCAGGTCCACCCCACCTGGACCTGTGACGCGGGGGATCAGGCGGGGTAGCGGCCGAGCTGGGTGGCCGGCTCGCGGTCGGGCGTGCCTTCCAGGCGGTCGCCCAGATTGCGCTGGAACTCCTGGAACGCGGTCAGGTCCAGCAGGCCTTCGCCGTTGACCACGTGGACGAAGGTGACGCCGTCGTCCAGGCGGTAGCTGGCGTAGGACAGGCCGTCGGGGCGGGTCTCGGCCAGTTCGGCGAAGACCTTCTCGACCAGTCGCTGGTTCTCGTCCGCGGCGTCCGGCTTGGTCCGGTAGCGGATCACTGTGCTGCTCATGGGTTCCTCCTGAGGGTGACTGTTCTCGCTGGTACTGACCGGCGCCGAGGCCGGAACTCATCGCCGCGATGAATCCGGGCGCCGGGCGCTGTCAGTACGAGTGACAGCGACAGTTCCTGGAGGACGCAGTGAGACAGCAGATGACGACGGGCGAGCAACGCTGGGTGCTGGGCCTGACCGCGGCCGGGTCGGTGATGGTGGCCCTGGACGTGCTGGTGGTCGCGGCCGCGCTGACCACGATCCGGCAGGACCTCGGCGCTTCGATCGAGCAGCTCGAGTGGACCGTCAACGCCTACAGCCTGAGCTTCGCGGTGTTGATGCTGACCGCCGCGGCGCTCGGTGACCGCTGGGGACGCCGACGGACCTTCGCGGCCGGTCTGGTCCTGTTCACGGTCGCATCGATCGGCTGTGCGCTGGCCACGACGGTGCCATGGCTGATCGCCGCCCGAACCCTGCAGGGGGTCGGCGCCGCGGTGGTGATGCCGTTGGCGATGAGCCTGCTCAGTGCCGCCTTCCCACCCGAACGCCGTGGGTGGGCGATCGGCATCTTCAGCGGTCTCACCGGTCTGGCGGTTCTCGGCGGGCCGATGATCGGCGGCGCGGTCACCGAAGGCCTCGCCTGGCAGTGGATCTTCTGGATCAACGTGCCGGTCGGGCTGCTCGCCGTACCGCTGGTGCTGCGCCGGATCCCAGAGAGCAGGGGAGCGGCACGACGACTCGACCCGCTCGGCGCGGTCCTGGCCACGCTGGCTGTTCTGGGCCTCGTGTGGGGCGTCGTACGGGGTGAGGCGTCGGGCTGGACCAGCGTCGAGGTGATCGGCTCGTTGCTGGCCGGAGCCCTTGTCCTGTTGGCTTTCCTGGCCTGGGAGTCGCGCACCGACCAGCCGATGGTCCCGCTGGCGCTCTTCCGGAACCACGCCTTCTCAGCCGGCAACGCAGCCGGCTTCTTCCTCAGCGCCGCGCTGCTCGGAGCAGTCTTCTTCCTGAACCAGTACCTGCAGGTCCAGCTCGGCTCCGGCCCTCTGGAGGCCGGTCTGCAGTTGCTGCCCTGGACAGTGACGCTCTTCCTCGTCGCGCCCGTGGCCGGCCGTCTGGTCGACCGGTACGGCGAACGCCCCTTCGTGGTCGCCGGCCTCCTCCTGCAGGGCCTCGGCATGCTCTGGATCGCCCTGATCGCCCGCCCCGACATCCAGTACGCCGAACTGGTGCTCCCGCTGGTCGTCGCCGGCTGCGGCGTCTCGATGGCGATGCCCGCCGCCCAGAGCGCCGGAGTCGCCTCCCTGCCCCGCGCATCGGTCGGTACGGCGTCCGGCGTCTACGCCATGCTCCGCCAGCTCGGTGGGGTCGCCGGTGTGGCCGTGGCGGCGGCCGCGTTCGCCGGAGCGGGTGGCTACACGGCGTTCAGCGCCGGCATCACCCGCGCGATGGTGGTCTGCGGCGTACTGTCGTTGGCCGGAGCACTGGCCGGGCTCGGCATCAGCGCCCGGCGGACCGTGGAGGTGCGGGGATGAACCTGGAGGACGAGTTCGCGCAGTACCGCAGCGGGCTGATCGCGCACTGCTATCGCATGCTCGGCTCGCTGCACGACGCGGAGGACGCCGTCCAGGAGACCTACCTGCGCGCCTGGAAGGGATTCAGCGCCTTCGAGGGGCGGTCGTCGGTCAAGACCTGGCTCTACCGGATCGCCACCAACGTCTGCCTCAACGCGCTGCAGCACAGCAGCCGCCGGGTCGTCCCGTCCGCGATCGGCGCACCGGGCAACGACCCCAACGACCTGGAGGCGCAGGCGTTGGAGATCAGCTGGCTCGAGCCGTTCCCGGACCTGCTGGACCCGGCTCTGGTGGTGGGGAACCGACAGACCCTGCGGCTGGCGATGGTCGCCGCACTGCAGCACCTGCCGCCGCGGCAGCGCGCCGTACTGATCCTGCGGGAGGTTCTTGCCTGGCCCGCAGCGGAGGTGGCTGACCTGCTCGAAACGACGACAGCCGCCGTCAACAGCTCACTTCAGCGAGCCAGAGCCGAGCTGGCCAGGCTCTCCCCGGCCGAGGACGAGTACAGCGAACCAGACGAGCCCGTACGCCGTGCCCTGCTCGACCAGTACGCCGTGGCCTTCGAGCAGGGCGACCTGGTCGCGCTGGAAGGGCTTCTGACCGCCGACACCCGCTGGGAGATGCCGCCGGTACCCACCTGGTTCTCCGGGCGTCCCGACGTCCTGCGGCTGCTGGAAGTGAAGCTGCCGGCCGGTGTGGGCCGTCGCCGGATGGTCGAGACCTCGGCCAACGGCCAGCCGGCGTTCGGGGTCTACATCCGCGGTCGTGACGGGGTCTTGCACGGGTACGCGATCCAGGTGCTCACGCTCACCAAGGCCGGGGTGGCGGCGGTGATGGCCTTCCACCGGCCGGACCTGTTCGCCGCTTTCGGGCTGCCGGTCAGCCGGCTACCGGAAGCCTGAGACACTGGAGGACGTGAGTGAAGCGGAGGTGCTGCGGGTCCTGCAGCTGGTGACGATCGCTGCGGACCCCGAGCACCAGCTCGCGGAGCTCGGGCGATACGACGAGCAGGACCAGCAGCTGGTCGACCGGGTGGTCCGCCAGTTCCTGACCGAGTTGATGCGCAAGACCTGGGAACGCGGCTGGGCGCCGGCGGACGTCGTACAGAACGCGCGGCGGCAGCTGGAGCCCGGCGCCGAGCCGCTGCTGCTCGCGGTGATCGCGGCCGAGCACCGCGCGTACAAGCCGAAGACGCTCGACGCGCGCTGGTCCGACCAGCTGGCCGAGCTGGGACTCGAGCCGCCGTTCGCCGACCTGGATCTCACCGCGTTCTCCGCCGAACGCCGGCTCGGGCGCTACCTGGCGCTGCATCAGGTGGCGTCGCTGGCCTGGTTCCTTTTCCACCTGCCGGCGCTGGCCCGCCTGTTCCCGCTGCCCGGCACCGCTCGGCCGACGCCGACGAGCGCGCCGCAGCGGGCCGATCAGGCGACGGACCGCAAGATGCTGGCCCGCGTCCGGGCGTTGCTGGCCAAGGCGGAGGCGACGGATTTCCCCGACGAGGCCGAGGCGCTGTCCGGCAAGGCGCAGGAGCTGATGGCGAAGTTCTCGCTGGACCACGCGCTGCTCGACGCCGGTCCTGAGCTCGACCTGCCGGACGACTCGGGCGCCCGCCGGATCTGGGTCGAAACCCCTTATGTCACAGCGAAAGCGCAGCTCGTCGGAGTCGTTGCCCATGCCAACGGGTGCCGGACCGTGACGATGGACGAGCTCGCCGTCGTCACGATCGTCGGCAGCGAACTCGACCTGCAGCTGACCGAGCTGCTGGCCACCTCGCTGCTGGTCCAGGCCAACCGGGCAATGCTTGCCGCAGGCAAACACTTCGGCCGGCGCGGCGAGTCCCGGACCAGGTCGTTCCGGCAGTCCTTCCTGATGGCCTACGCGCAGCGGATCGGCGAACGCCTGCAGGCGACCGCCGACGCCGCCCGCTCCGCCGTCCCCGAGGCCGATCAGGACCGGCTGCTGCCGGTGCTGAGCCGCCGCGAGCAGCAGGTCGACGCCCTGTTCACCAAGCTCTTCCCCGAGACCGTCACCCGCCGGACCCGGATCACCAACGGTGCGGGCTGGCACGCCGGTCTCACCGCCGCCGACCTGGCCCAGCTCGACACCCACCGCCCGGTCACCCGCTAAGCTGGAATCGCGGACGGACCGCGTCCGGGAACTCAGGGGACGGGATGGAAGACGCGAGCCCGACAGCCAAGGCGCTGCTGGCCCTCGAGCTGATCCAGAACAGCCCGGGCATCACCGGTGAGCGGCTCGGGCGCCGGCTCGGCGTGACGGATCGCGCCGCCCGCCGGTACGTCGGGATCCTGCGCGAGGCCGGCATCCCGATCGAGTCCACCTCGGGCCGGTACGGCGGCTACCGGATCGGCCGCGGGTTCCGCCTGCCGCCGTTGATGTTCTCCACCGCCGAGGCGCTCGGGCTGATGATGGCCGCGCTCGGCGGCCACCACAACGCCTCCGACGTGACCGACCCGGCCGGCAGCGCGCTGGCCAAGCTCGTCCGGGTGCTGCCGACCGCGGTCGCCGGGCCGGCCGACGCGATCCGCGCGATGATCGCCCCGTCGTCGCGACTGGCCATGCCCGACCCGGAGATCACCGCGGCCGTCGTCCGCGGCTGCACCGAGCGCCACCGGCTCCGGCTGGGCTACCGGCGGGGCGCGTGCGACGTCGAGCCGCTGAGCATGGACATCGACCCGTGGGCCGTCTCGGTCCGGCACGGCCGCTGGTACCTGCTCGGCTGGTCGCACACCCGGGACGCCCAGCGGGTGCTGCGGATCGACCGGATCGTCTCGGCCGAACCGCTGCCGGAGACCTTCACCCCGCCGACGGGCCTCGACCCGGCCGAGGCCGTCCAGGACCACCTGTCCTCGGGCTGGCACTACCCGGTCGAGATCGTCTTCGAAGCGAACGCCGAGGCGATCGCCCGCTGCATCCCCGGCAGTCTCGGCCGGCTCGAGGACCTGGGCCCGGACCGGTCCCGGCTGGTCGGCAGCACCGACGAACCCGACTGGTACGCCGAGCGCCTCGCGTTCGTCCGCGAGCCGTTCCACGTCGTCGAGCCCCCGGAGCTCAGGACGGCCATCGAAACCCTCGCCCACCGCCTGCTGGCCGCGGCGAAGACCCCGTGACGCCGAAGAAGCCGAGGCAAGAGCCTCGGCTTCTTCGGACGTGACGAGCTGGTGGTGCGCAGATCAGACGGAGGAGTTCGCTGCCGCTCCGGCGCGGCGCGGACGCCGGCCGATCGTCTTCAGCCGGGTCTTGAGGATCAGCCGGATCATCTCCAGGCCGAGCGTGACGGTCTTGCCGAAGTCGCCGGTCACCGACGAGACGCCGACCCGCGGGTGGTAGTTCACCGGGATCTGCACCATCCGGGCCCGGGTGACGACCGAGATCAGCAGCATCTCCAGGCCGAAGGCCGAGCCGTCCAGCGTGGCCCGGTCCACGATGGTCTCGACGTGCTCGCGGGTGATCACCCGGAACGTGCAGCCGACGTCGCTCATCGAGGCGGTGTTGAACAGCACCTCGAGCATCTTGGCCACCGCCCAGTTGCCGAACTGCAGGAACCAGCCCATGTTGGCGCCGTCCCAGATGAAGTTCGAGACCGTCCGGGAGCCGACCACCACGTCGCACTCGGCCGAGAACGACAGCAGCTTCAGCAGGTCCTCGGGGTTGAACGTGCCGTCCGGCTCGCAGACGCAGACCAGGTCGGTGTCGACCTCGCGCAGCCCGCGCTGGATCGCGGCGCCGTAGCCCTGCTTGGTCTCGATGATCTCCCGCGCGTTGGTGGACGCGACCTCCTCGGAGGTGCCCTCCGCGGCGTTGTTGTTGATCACCAGGATGTCGTCGACCACACCGAGCTTGTCGAACCGGCGGATGACGTCGGCGATGCTGTCCTTCTCGTTGTACGTCGGAAGGACCACGGACAGTGTTTTACCGTTGAACACGCTTCTGCACCTATCGGATCTGTGTCATCGGGGTTTGGGGAGCCGGTCAGCGGGACGCGACGACGAGCATCTGCCCGGCCAGCGGCTTGATCGGCGAACGCAGGTACCAGGGCACCAAAAAGGTCAGGTTGCCGCCCTTGGACTTCAGCGTCAAAGGCATGAACTTGGCCTTCACGGCGTCGATCTTCCAGCCCTCGGCGACCAGGTAGTCCTGCAGCGACTGGTCGGTGAAGATCGCGACGTGGGTGAAGTCGTCGAAGTACCGGCCCGGGTTGAGCCGGAAGTTCGGCTGCATCAGGATCAGCCGGCCACCGGGCCGCAGTACCCGCCGGGCCTCGGCGAGCAGCCGGTTGGAGGAGTCGCGGTCCAGGTGCTCCAGCAGGTTGGAGGCGAACACGACGTCGAAGGTGCCGTCCTCGAACTTGCCCAGGTCGGTGCAGTCACCGACCACCGGCTCGACGTGCGCGGCGGCGGCGCGGTCCACCGTGCTGTCGAGGTCCATCGCGACCACGCGCTTGGCCTTGACGTTGTTCGAGAAGTCGCACCAGCCCGCTCCGAGCTCGAGCACCTCGGCGTCGGTGGAGATCCAGCGCTGCAGGTAGTTGCACAGGTGCTGCCAGATCTTGGTGCGGTTCGCGTTGTGCGCCAGACGGGTCTCGAAGTAGTTCGACACGTACGTGCCGTCCGGCTCGCCGCTGTGCGGGGTTTGGGCGAGGGGATCGTCGGACAAGATAGCTCTCCTCGGAAGCGTGCGCCGTGCGCGCATCAGCGGGTCACCCTACCAGCGCATCGGGTGATCTGCCCCCCGACGGGCGTCGGGCTGCCCCGGTGACGCCGCTATGCTGCTGCCCGACCCGGCCGCCGCGCCCCGGCCCGTGCACTGTGCGTAATCCCGTTCGTCAGGAGATCCGATGTCACAGACCGCCGAGTTGTCGTCCCCTGCCGCGACGACACCTCCGGAACCGACGACCGGGACGCGCTTCGGCCGCTGGCCCTCGACGGCGGTGAGTGCGGTGGTGCTCCTGCTGTCCGTGGCCTTCTTCCTGACCACGGCGGTCCGGGCCGATCTGCCGGCCGGCGCGGCCGTGCTGGCGTTGCTGGGACTGGTGGTCACCCAGTTGCTGCCGGGTGTGCTGGTGTGGCGGTGCGTCCGGCCGAACCGGGGCTGGTGGATCGAAGACGTGATGATGGGCCTGGCCGTCGGCTTCATGCTGGCGATCGGCGCCCAGATCGTGGCCGGTCTGCTGCAGTGGCCGTGGCTCTCGGCCGCGCTGCCGCTGGCCCTCGCGGTCGCCCTGCTGGCGATCCCGCGGACCCGCGCCCGGATCCGCCGGGTGCGGACCAGCGCCCTGCCGCTGTGGTGGATGCCCGCGGTGGCCGCGACGTCACTGTTCGGTCTGCAGGACCTGCGGCAGTACTACAACCGTGAGCCGCTCGAGTGGGCCAGCGGGTTCCGCGCTCCCTACATCGACGCGTACCTGCACCTGGCGATGTCGGGCCAGTTGCAGCACCGGGGCCCGATCAGCTTCCCCTGGGTCGAGAACGCGCCGATGGCCTACCACTGGTTCAGCCACGCGTGGATCGCCCAGGTGGCGACGGTCTCCGGCGCCGGTCTGGACGAGGTGCTGTTCCGCTTCATGCCGGCGCTGATGCCGCTGGCCATCGTGCTGGTGGTCGCGATCGCCGCCGTCCGGATCACCGGGGTGGCGTGGACCGGTCCGGTCGCCGCTCTGCTCTGCATCGCCGGCGGCGAGCTCAACCTGTTCGGCCTGACCACGCTGGGCTACCCGATGGCTCCGCTGTCGCCGAGCCTCGCACCGTCCGTGCCGCTGCTGATCGCGATCGTCGTCCTGCTGGTGTTCCGCTGGCGCAACCAGATGGGCCGGGTCGGCCTGCTGCTGATTCCGCTGCTGGCGCTGACCGCCTCGGGCACCAAGGGCTCGACGATGCCGCTGGTCGTGGCCGGCGTCGGACTGGCCTTCGTCGCGATGATCCTGTTCGACCGCTCCCGCCTGAAGGGCCTGGTGCTGGACGGCGTACTGACCGCCGGCGCGCTGATCGTGGCGCTAGTGGTGGTCTTCCAGGGCTCGGACTCCGGGCTGCACGTGCAGTTCCACGACGCCGCGATGTCGACGCCGGCGATCAACCGGGTCGGCGAACTCACCACCACGTCGATGGCGTTCGCCTCGATCGTGGCCGTGCTCGGCATCTTCGCCCGCGGCACCGGCCTGCTCTGGCGGTTCAAGACCGCCGAGGGCCGGCGCGACCCGGTGGCCTGGCTGCTGCTCGGCGGTGGATTCGCCGGCGCGGCGGCGGTCGCGGTGTTCGCCCACCCGGGCTCCAGCCAGTACTACTTCGCCCGGACGGCGGGTCCGCTGCTCGCGATCGGTTCCGCGGTCGGCCTGCTCACGATGGTCCGCGAGCTGAAGAGCCGCTGGTGGCGCGCGGTCGCCGTCGGCCTGGTGCTCGGGCCGTTTTTCGTGCTGCTGCCGATCTGGACGATCGGGGTGATCCGGGCCAACCACGGTGGGCTGATCCACGCGACCAAGATGATCGCCGTCGGGGTCGCGGTGCTGCTCGTGGCCGGTGCGATCGCGTGGTTCCTCACCCCGCGGATGCGGTTCACCGCGTTCTTCGCCGCGATCACGGTCGCGATCCTGGCCGGCGGCGTCACGATGGTGACCCGGGTCCAGCTCGAGGCCGCGCCGGTCCCGCCGCTGAAGCCGGTCAAGTCCACGGCGTACCTGGCGGTCGGCACCGAGCAGATCGCCGCGGCCCGGTGGATCCGGGACCACTCCGACGTCAACGACCTGGTGATGACCAACCGGCACTGCACGACGCCGATCGAGCCGAAGAAGTGCGACAGCCGCCGGTTCGTGGTCGGCGCGTTCTCCGAGCGGCAGATGCTGGTCGAGGCCTGGACGCCGACCGTCGAGGCGAACAAGCGTGGTCCCGAGGGCCGCGACTCGATCACCGTCGACTACTGGAAGCCGGAGATCCTCCAGCTGAACGACAGCTTCGTCGCCCAGCCGGACGCCGCCAAGGCCCAGCAGCTCAAGGATCTCGGCGTGCGCTGGATCTACGTGGAGTTCACCCGCCCGCACGCGGCTACGCTCGAACCGTTCGCGAAGGAGCGGTACCGCAACGGCAGTGCCGCCGTCTACGAGTTCCCCAAGGCAGGATGATGACCGGACCGACCCTGACCGAGACCAGCATCCCGGGGCTGCTGCACGTCGAGTTGCAGGTCTTCGACGACGGCCGCGGCTGGTTCAAGGAGAGCTTCCAGGCCGAGAAGCTGGAGAAGCTCGGCCTGCCGCACCTGGAGATCGTGCAGAACAACGTCTCCTTCAACGCCGAGATCGGCGTCACCCGGGGGATTCACGCCGAGCCCTGGGACAAGTACATCTCCCCGGCGTACGGCAAGGTGTTCACCGCGATCGTCGACCTGCGCGAGGGGCCCGGCTTCGGACGGCTGGAGACCTTCGAGCTGACGCCGCGGCAGGGCCTCTACGTCCCGCGCGGCTGCGGCAACTCGTTCTGCACGCTGGAGCCGAACACGGTCTACAACTACCTGGTCAACGCGCACTGGTCGCCGGACGCCAAGTACACGCTGGTCAACCTGTTCGACCCGCAGCTGAATGTCCCGTGGCCGCTGCCGAAGGACCAGCTGATCTACAGCGACAAGGACGCCGGCCACCCGATGCTCGAAGACGTTGCCCCCATCCGCGTCGACTGGGATTTCTCGTGACAATTCTGATCACCGGGGCTGGTGGGCAGCTCGGGCGGGCGCTGGTGAACCAGTTGCCGGCGGCCCGGGCGGTCACGTCGGCCGAGCTGGACATCACCTCGCGGGCGGCGCTGGACGCCTTCGACTGGGCCGGGATCACCGCGATCGTGAACGCCGCGGCCTGGACCGCGGTCGACAAGGCCGAGGACCTGGACAGTACGCCGAGCGCCTGGGATGTCAACGCGACCGGCGTCGCGAACCTCGCCTGGCACGCGCGCCGCCTGGAGATCCCGCTGGTCCACGTCAGCACCGACTACGTGTTCGGCGACGGCGAGGGGTTCCTGACCGCGGACCACCGGATCGACCCGCAGGGCGTCTACGGCATCACGAAGGCGGCCGGGGAACTGGCCGCGCGGCTCGCGCCGACGTACTACGTGGTGCGGACCAGTTGGGTGTTCGGCGACGGGCCGAACTTCGTTCGGACGATGCTGCGGCTCGGCGCGGACCGCGACGAGCTGACCGTGGTCGACGACCAGTACGGGCGGCCGACGTACACGGTGGACCTGGCGGCGGCGCTGGTCGCGCTCCTGGACAGCGGTGCGCCGTCGGGCACGTACCACGCGACCGGTGCGGGCGACGTGGTGTCGTGGGCCGACTTCGCGGCCGCGATTCTCGAGGGCAGCTCGTGCAAGGTCCGGCCGATCAGCTCCGAGGAGTACGCGCGCGGCAAGACGATCGCGCCGCGGCCGGGCAACAGCGCGCTCGACCTGTCGGCGCTCGAGGCGGCCGGCATCACCATGCGCGACTGGCGCGAAGCGCTCCGGGACTACCTCGGGATGCTCTAGTTGTGATGTCCAGGGAGGTTGTCCTGGTGGTTGGTAGGTCGGCGGGTCGTTGAGACGGGTGAAGGCCTCCGGTTGTGAAGTGGAGCTGTCGAGGAACCGCTTCACAATCCAGGAGGCCTTCGTGTCCCACGTTAACGCTGCTTTGACCCCGCGTGCCCGGTTGCGGCTGGCGCGTCTGATCGTCGAGCAGGGCTGGACGTACTCCGCAGCGGCCACGATGTTCATGGTCGCTCCGAGAACAGCGCGCAAATGGGCTGAGCGGTACCGCGCTGAAGGCGCGGCCGGGATGGCCGATCGCAGCTCCAGACCACGTCGTAGTCCCGCCAAGACACCACCGCGGGTGGTGCGCCGGATCGTCAGACTGCGGTGGCGCCGACGGTTCGGGCCGGTGCAGATCGCCGGCCGGCTCGGGATGCCGGTCTCGACCGTGCACGCCGTTTTGGTCCGGTGCCGGCTGAACCGACTGTCGGCCATCGACCGGGTCACCGGTGAACCGCTACGCCGCTACGAGCACGACCATCCGGGATCCCTGCTGCACGTCGATGTCACCAAGTTCGGCAACATCCCCGACGGCGGCGGTCACCGGTTCGTCGGCCGTCAGCAAGGCAAACGCAACCGCGAAGCCACCGCTAAACGCACCGGCCAACGCAATCACCGCTACGAACCGCGCCCGGGCACCAGCTTCGTGCATACCGTGATCGACGACTACTCCCGCCTGGCCTACCTCGAGATCCACGCCGACGAGAACGCAGCCACCGCAATCGGCGTCCTCCGCCGGGCCGTGGCCTGGTACGCCGACCACGGCGTCACCATCCAACGCGTCTTGTCCGACAACGGCTCGGCCTACAAGTCCCACGCCTGGAACGACGCCTGCACCGAACTCGGCATCACCCCGAAACGAACCCGGCCCTATCGGCCCCAAACCAACGGCAAGATCGAACGCTTCCACCGCACCCTCGCCGACGGCTGGGCCTACGCCCGCTTCTACACCTCCGAAACCCAACGCCGAGCGGCACTACCCGGCTGGTTGCACTTCTACAATCACCACCGACCCCACAGCGCCATCGGAGGCCAACCACCCATCACCCGACTGACCAACCTCCCTGGACACCACATCTAGTCCTGGGGCTTGATCCCGGCCAGCACGATGTCGAGCATCCGCTCGGCCTGCTCCGGCTCGATGCCGGGCAGGGACGAGATGCTGCCGATCAGGCGCATCACGTCCATCAGCTCCAGGTCCTGCCGGATCGCGCCGGCCTGCTTGGCGGTGTCCAGCAGCAGCTCGCCGGCGTCCTTCACGTTCATCTTGCAGACCTTGAAGAACTCCGAGTCCTTGCCCAAGGCGGCGGTCAGCTCGTGGGCCAGGCTCTTCTTCGACACGTTGTAGCCGACGAAGCTGCGCATCCAGGCGGCCAGCGCGTCGAACGGGCCGAGCTGCTCGTGGAAGCCGTACGCCCGGTCGCAGACCGACTGGATCTCGTCGACGTAGACCGCCTCGAGCAGGGCGCACCGGTTCGGGAAGCGGCGGTACAGCGTGCCGATGCCGACGCCGGCGCGGCGGGCGATCTCCTCCAGCGAGGTGTCCGTGCCGGTCTCGGCGAACGCCTCGCGCGCGGCCGCGACCAGCAGGTCGTAGTTGCGCCGGGCGTCGGCCCTGGTCGGGCGCAGGTCGGGCAGCGGCGGCCGGGACCTGGCGGAGGCCTGGGCGGACGTGCTCATCGAACCTCCTTCGACGCGAGCGGAACAATTCACTTGAAAAAGCGGAGGTACCCTCCGTATCGTATCCGGAGGAAGACTCCACTTCGCCTGAATCCAACTCTAGCCCCTCGCGGGGAAGGAGCAAGTTCGTCCTATGTCGGCCACCTCCGCGGCGCCCACCGGCGCCGAGCCCTCCAGTCCCGCCCGGCGTCCCGGCGTCGTGCTGGCGGTGATCGTCATCACCCAGCTGATGGTGATCCTCGACGGCACCGTCGTGAACATCGCGATGCCCAAGATCCAGACCGCCCTCGACTTCAGCCCGGCCAACCTGTCCTGGGTGCAGAACGCGTACGCGCTCGCCTTCGGCGGTCTGTTGCTGCTCGGCGCCCGCGCCGGTGACCTGCTTGGCCGCCGCCGGGTCTTCATCACCGGCGTCAGCGTCTTCACGCTCGCCTCGGCGCTCGGCGGTCTGGCCCCGACGGCGGAGCTGCTGCTCGCCGCCCGCGTCCTGCAGGGCATCGGCGGCGCGATCGCCGCACCGGCCGCGCTGACCCTGCTGATGCTGACCTTCAAGGAGGGACCGGAGCGGATGAAGGCGCTCGGTCTCTACAGCCTGGTCTCCTCCGGCGGTGCCAGCATCGGCCTGGTGCTCGGCGGCATGCTGACCGACTGGGTTTCGTGGCGCTGGGGCCTGTTCATCAACATCCCGATCGGCATCGCGCTGGTGATCGCGGCCCGCCGGGTGCTGACCGAGACGCCGTGCGAGCAGGGCCGCTTCGACGTGGCCGGCGCGCTCACCTCGACGGTCGGCATCACCGCGCTGGTCTACGGCTTCATCCGGGTCGCCGAGGCGGGCTGGAGCTCGCCCGAGGTGCTCGCGTCGTTCGCGGCCGGTGTCGCGCTGCTGGTCGTCTTCGTGCTGGTCGAGCGCCGGGTCAGTCACCCGATCGTGCCGCTGCGGATGTTCAAGAACGCCGACCGGGTCGCGGCGTACCTGACCATGCTGCTGGTGGTCGGCACGATGTTCGGGATGTTCTTCTTCCTCACCCAGTTCCTGCAGGGTGTGCTGAGGTTCAGCCCGCTGGCCGCCGGCCTGGCGTTCCTGCCGATGACCGGTCTGCTGTTCGCCTCGTCCCGGATCGTGCCGCGGCTGACCGGCCGGGTCGACAACGGGCTGATGATGATCGCCGGTGCGATCTCGGTCCTGGCCGGCATGCTCTGGCTGACCCGGATCACGCTGGACAGCAGCTACCTCGGCGGCGTGGTCGGCCCGCTGATCCTGTTCGGTGCCGGCGCCGGGCTGATCTTCATCCCGCTGACCGGGCGCGCGCTGGCCGGCGTACCGGCTGAGGACGCGGGAGCGGCGTCGGGTCTGCTGAACGTCCTCCAGCAGGTCGGTGGCGCCCTCGGCCTGGGCATCCTGGTCACCGTCTTCGGCACGGCGACCCGCAACGCGACGCCGTCCGCAGGGAACCCGGTCGACGCGGCGCGCGAGATCCTGACCGACGGTGTGCATGCAGCCTTCATCGGCTCGGCGGTCTACGCCGGGCTGACGCTGCTGGTGATCGTGCTCGGTGTCCGGCCGTGGCTTCGTCGCAGGGCGGTCAAGCCCGGGACCGCGACCGAGCCGGCCGCCGTCGAGCCGGTGGCCGTCGACTCGCACTTCTGAGCCGGACGTCCAGCACCCACCAAGCCGGGCCGTTCTGCCATCCGCCCGCCTGCCGCCGCCTGAAATCGGGCGGTGGCGGGCGGTTGGTGGGTGGTGGACGTTCAGTCCAGCGGCAGCCGGTAGGTGATCCAGGTGTTCTTGGTCGTGTAGCCGAGCCGCTCGTAGAGACCGAGCGCACCGGTCGGGTTGTCCGCGTCGACGCCCAGCGACGCCCGCTGGAACCCGGCCGCCGCGGCCTCGGCCATCACCATGGCCAGCGCGAGCGCGGCCAGCCCCCGGCCTCGGTGGGACCGCTTGGTGCCGACCTGGCCGACGTACACCTCGCGGATCCCGGTCGCCGCGGTGTCGGCGACGTACTCGTAGCCGAGCGTGTAGGCGACCACCTCGTCGCCGTCCAGGACCAGGTATGCGAGCGCGGGACGGAACGCCCGCGACCCGGTGAACCAGGTCTTCCAGCTCTCCGGACTCTTCGGCGACGATCCCCAGTGGTCCAGGAACACCTCGTTGTGCGCGAGCCGCAGCGGTTCGTCGTACGCCGGGGTGAACGGGACCAGGCGGAGTCCGGCCGGGAGCGGCGGCACCTCGACCGGGGTGCCGAGGTCGCGCTCCATCGAGAAGAAGTAGCGGCACTTCTCGAAGCCGAGATCGGCGAGCAGTTCCATGGCGCCGGTGTTCGTGTCGATCGTGCCGGTGTTGATCTCACCCTGGGCACCCGGCTGCCGCTCGCGATGCAGCTCGGCCGCGCGGCGGTTGAGCCACGGCACCAGCGCGCTGCCGATTCCACGGCCACGCCACTGCGGATGCACCGTGCCCTCGGTCCGGACCCGGTGCACGTCCACGACCTCGTCGGGCGCGCGGACGACGCCGTACCCGATCATCTGCTCGCCGGACCACAAACCGATGGTGTCCCGGTCCGCGTCCAGGCTCGGGTCGGCCAGCTCCTCGATCAGGTCGTCGGCGTCGTAGTTCTCCCCCTCGGCGTCCACCTTCTCCTTGGCCGCCAGCAGTTCGGCCCAGGCGACCGCGTCGTCCTTGCCGATCGGCCGGGCCGTCAGCCCGGCCGGCCACCCCTCGTCGATACCCATGCTCAGAAGGTAGAGCGGCAATGATGCCGCGGCACCTTAATTACTGGTCAACCTCGTCGCGCCTTTCTTGATCTGCTCCACTTGCTGGGCAATGCTCGACCAATGGATCACGGGATGTCGGCGGAGGACCGCAAGAAGCAGCTGGTCCGGATCGGCCTGATGATGCTGCGCACGCAGCCGATCCACGAACTGTCGATCGACGCGATCGTGAGCGAGGCCGGCGTCTCCCGCAGCGTGCTGTTCGAGTACTTCCCGAGCAAGCACGACTACTACCTCGCGGTCATCTCGGCGGCCGGCCGCCGGCTGCTGCGGCTGACCAAGCCGGACGCGTCACGCCCGCGGGACGAGCAGCTGCGCGAGCTGCTGCTCGCGTTCGTCGCGTTCATCTCCCGCCGGCGCCGGGCCTACATCTCGTTCGTCCGGGGCGCGGCCGGCGGTGACGACTACGCCGTCGAGGTCTACGCCCAGACCCGCGACACGCTCGCCGACCGCGTGCTGGACCTGCTCGACGTCTCCGACGCGGATCGCGAGCCCGCGGCGCAGGAGCGGATGCGGGTGCACGCCTGGTTCGCCTACGTCGAGGATCTCGCGATCGAGTGGTCCGGTCTGCCCGAGCAGGAGCGCCGGTTCACCGACCAGGAGCTCGTCGCCCACGCGATCGAAGCGCTGCAGACCCTGCGCAAGCTCTGACCCTCACATCGCGTCCGGCGCGGTCATGCCCAGCAGCGACAGCCCGTCATGCAGTACGTCGCGAGTGGCGGCGCACAGCGCGAGCCGGCTGTCCCGGGTCTCGCCTTCGCTGGTGAGAACCGGGCACGACTCGTAGAAGGCCGACAACGCGGTCGCCACGTCGTACAGGTAGGTGCAGAGCCGGTGCGGCTGCAGCGTCTCGGCGACCTGCTGGACGGCGTCGCCGAAGCCGGCGAGCAGTAGCGCCAGCCGCTGTTCGGCTGGGTCCTCGAGCACGGTCACCTTGTCGCCGGTCGTGCCGGCCTTGCTGAGGAGCCGGGTCAGCCGGGCGTGGGCGTACTGCAGGTACGGGCCGGTGTTGCCGGTCATCGCGACCATCCGGTCCAGGTCGAACACGTAGTCGTTGGTCCGGTCGCTGGACAGGTCGGCGTACTTGACCGCGCCGATGCCGACCGCCCGCGCGACCGCGGCGGTGTCGATGCCGGTGCGGTCGGCGAGCAGCGCGGCGGCCCGGTCGACCGCGGCGTCGAGCAGCGAGACCAGGTAGACCGTGCCGCCGTCCCGGGTCTTGAACGGCTTGCCGTCCGGACCGAGCACCGTGCCGAACGCGACGTGCTCGGCTGTTGTTGTCTCAGGCAACCAGCTCGCGGCCCGGGCGAGCGCGAAGATCTGCTGGAAGTGCAGCGACTGCCGGTGGTCCACGACGTACACGATCCGGTCGGCGTGCAGGTCCCGGACCCGGTGCCGGACGGCGGCCAGGTCGGTCGCGCTGTAGCCGAACCCGCCGTCGGACTTGCGCACGATCACCGGCAACGGCGACCCGTCGCGACCGGTGAACCCGGGTAGGAACGCGCACTGCGCCCCGTCCGACTCGGTCAGCAGCCCGGCCGCGTCGAGGTCGGCCACGATCCCGGGCAGGTCGGCGTTGTACGCGCTCTCGCCGACCACGTCGTCGCGCGTCAGGGGCGAGCCGAGCAACGCGTAGACCCGGTCGAACTCGGTCAGCGAGATGTCCACCAGTTGTTGCCAGATGCCCCTGGTTTCGGGATCGCCCGACTGCAGCAGGACCACCCGCCGCCGGGACCGGTCGGCGAAGGCCGGGTCGCTGTCGAAGTGCCGCCGGGACCGCTGGTAGAGCTGCTGCATCTGTTCGAGGTCGAGCGACCCGGCCGGAGTCGCCTCGTCCAGGAGCTGCTCGACCATCATGCCGAACTGCGTGCCCCAGTCTCCGACGTGGTTCTGCCGGACGACGTCGTACCCGGCGTACCGCAGAACGTTGCACAGGGCATCACCGATCACCGTCGAGCGGAGATGACCGACGTGCATCTGCTTGGCGACGTTGGGCTGCGAGTAGTCGACGACGACGCGCCGGCCGTTGCTCGGCAAGCTCCGCGCCAGGGTGTTGACGCCGTCGGCCAGGGCGCTCGGCAGGAGCGTGAGGTTGACGAAGCCCGGGCCGGCGATCTCGACCGGCGCGCACAGGTCGGTGAGGTCGGCGTGGGCGGTCAGTTGCTCGGCGATCTTCCGCGGCGGCTGGTTCAGCTGTTTGGCCAGCCGGAGCGCGAGGCTGGTCTGGAAGTGGCCGAATTCGGGCTTGGTCGCGGCCCGCAGCTCGGGATCGGCGGCGACTCCGGACAGGCCGAAAGCGGTGGCGGCGGCAGCGGTCAGCCGCGCGGACAGGACAGCGACAACGGACATGAGAGGTCCTTGGGAAGACGAGGCACTGGAACAGGGGTCGAGGTGTTCAGACAGTGCTTCGTCGTCGCAGGCCGAAGCGACCGCGCGCGGTCACCAGGCTCGTCGACATGGGGACCATTATGCATGCCGGGGGAGCTGTGCCGCCCCTGCCTTACGGCCGATGTGCCGACGGAGCCGGGTGGCGATCGGCCAGCGGGGTGATCGGCGGCAGCTTCGTCTCACCCAGGAACACCCGGCGGACCACCCGCTCGGCCGCGCGCCCGTCGTCGAACTCGCAGAACCGTTCCCGGAACAATTGGCGGTGCTTGGCCGCCTCCGCCGCCGCGAACCGGCCGGTCTGCAGCGCCGAGAACAGCTCGTCGGCCGAGCGCGCCACCAGCCCCGGCGGGAACTCGGTGATGTCGAAGTAGGTCCCGCGGGTGGTGTCGTAGAAGGCGAGGTCGTCGACCAGCAGCACGATCGGCCGGTCCAGGTTCGCGTAGTCGAAGCTGATCGAGGAGTAGTCCGAGATGAGCACGTCGGCCGCCAGCATCAGGTCCTCGACCCGCGGATGGTCGGACACGTCGACCACCCGGTCGGACCGGGTCTCCGGCGCGCCCTTGGACAGCGAGTAGTGGGTCCGGACCAGCACCCGTCCGTGCTCGCCGGCCGCCGACGCGAGCCGGTCCAGATCGACATGGATCCCGTCGCCGCCCAGATCGATCAGCCCGGACGGCGTGCGCACCGCGTCCTGGGCGTCGCGGAACGTCGGCGCGTACAGCACCACCAGGTGCGAGTCGTCGAACCCGAAACCGGCCCGGATCGCCCGCACCTCGTCCAGCGTCGCGGTCAGCAACCGGTCGTTGCGGGGGAATCCGGTCTCCAGCTCCTCGAAGTACGCCGGGTAGGTGCGCTCCCAGATCTCCGAGGAGTACCGGTTCGAGGAGATGTTGAAGTCCCAGCGGTCGACCTGGCGCATCAGCTCGTCCAGGTCGAGATCCTTCGCGGCCTGCGGGTAGTGCCGCAGGTCGGTGCCCATCGTCTTCAGCGGTGTCCCGTGCTGAGTTTGCAGATGGATCTGGCCTTCCCGCTTCTCCAGCTCCTTCGGCAGGTTCATGTTGCTGACGAAGTACTTGGCCCGGTGCACCAGCTTCTCGTACGCCGGGGAGCCGGCCACGACGTACTCGACGCCCTCCGGGATCGCCTCGACGTGGTCGGCGTCGATCACCCAGACCCCACGCAGCTGCGGGACCAGCTCGGCGGCCTTCTCGTAGATCGCCCGCGGGTTGCAGGCGTACTGCTTGAACCAGTAGGCGCCGTACACGGCCAGGTTCGGGTCCGGCTCGCCACGGTGCAGCAGCTTGCCGACCGTCTTGCGCGGGCTCGGCACGTGCAGCACCTTCGAGCTCAGCTTCAGCGTCGAGTACGTCGCGTAGTCGTCGTGGATCAGCATCCAGCGCTTGAAGCCGCGACTGGTCCGGTCGGCGGCGTACCCCTCAGGTTTCCAGCGCTTGGCGAAGGCGTGCGCGGTGTGGAAGAACTCGGCCCGGTCCTCCGGCGCCAGCCGCTCGGGCTTGGCCAGCACCGCGAGGATGTGGTCCAGCGACCGGTCGAACGCGAACTTGCGCCAGCCGGCCAGCTCGGGATCGGAGGTGATGAACGCGTGCACCCGGTCGTACTGGTCGAAGATGTCGAACTGCCGCCGGGTCCGGGTGGCGTGGATGTTGCCGCCGGTGCGGTGCTGCCGGTAGTGCACGACGACCCGGTCCAAGGTGGCGATCCGCTCGGCGGTGAGCATCGTCGAGTACGTCCAGGGCGCGTCCTCGTAGTAGCCGGCGGTGAAGGCGAAGCCGTGCCGGGTGAGGAAGTCGCGCCGGCAGGCCTTGTTCCAGACCAGCTCCAGGAAGGTGAGGAAAACCGGGCGTTCGGCGGCGGTGAAAACACCGTCGCCGTCGCGGGCGAAGGCGTCGTGCTGCTGGTTGCGGACCACTCGGCCGTCCCAGAAGATCCGCTCGTAGTCGAAGATCAGCAGGTCCGGCCGGCCGGTGGCGTCGATCCGCTCGGCCAGCGCCTGCAGCGAGCCGGGGGTGTAGAGGTCGTCGGCGTCCAGGAAGAGCACGTAGTCGCCGCGGCACAGCTTCAGCCCGGCGTTCCGGGTCGGCCCGAGCCCGATGTCCTCGGTCAGTGAGATCGTCCGCACCCGCGCGTCGGCCGCGGCGTACTCGGCCAGGATCCGGCCGGTCCCGTCGGTGCTGGCACCGTCCACCCCGATCACCTCGAAGTCGGTGAACGACTGACCGAGCACCGAGTCCAGGCACAGCCGCAGCCACGGCCGCACGTTGTGGCACGGAACCACGATGCTGAACCGGGGAGCGGAGTCGGTGCGTGCGGCCATGGGACGCCATCCTAGGGTCTAGGTCATGACGGCTGATGTGTTCGCACCGCTGGCTGCTCTCGAGGGAGTCGGCTCGGCTGCCCGGGCGGCTCGGGACGCGGTGGACGTGCTGCTCCGGGACCGGGGCCTGCGGCGGGTCGGGTCCGACGCGACCGCCGAGGCGCTGCTGCGCGGCGCCCACGCCTCCGCGGTGCTGGCGGGTAGTCGGTCGACCCTGGAGCAGGTACGGCGAGGGGAAGGCGACCCGCTCGCGTCCGGCGCCGTCCGGATGACGGGGGAGTTGATGGGCCTCGCGCCGCAGGCCGGTACGGCGCCGATCCAGGTCTGGACCAGACTGCACCAGTTGGCGGCCGCCGAGCTCGGCCCGGCAGACCAGTTGGGACACCTCCGGACCAGTCGGGAGCCGCTGCCGGACGACATCCCCGGTCTGCCACCCGCGCCGCCCGCGGACGAGATGTGGGAGCGGCTGAGCGGACTCGCCAAGGCGCTGACCGCTCCGACCACCGCGCCGGGACTGGTCGTCGCCGCGATCGTCCACGCCGAGCTGGCCGTGCTGCGCCCGTTCCCGACCGCGAACGGGCTGGTGGCCCGGGCCGCCGAGCGTGTCCTGCTGGTTGCCCGCGGCATCGATCAGGTCGCGGTCACGGTGCCGGAGGTCGGTCACCTCGAACTTGGCGCGTCGTACCCGGGTGCGCTGACGGACTATGCGGTACGCGGAGTGACCGGCGTCCAGAGCTGGCTGCTGCGGGAGTGCGAGGTGATCGCTGTGGCGGCAGAACGTTCACCGCTCAACTTCTCTGCCCAGTAAGGGAATTCGGTGCCGGACGTGCGAACGGCGCTCTCTCGCGAGAGCGCCGTTCCTGGCACGTCATTCCGGTTACCAGGCGTGCACCTTGTCTGCCGCCACAGGATCGAGCCTGGGTCGAGCTGCCCGGTTGGGATGGGCTGGTCGCCGCGTGGGTACCTGACTGCCGTGCGCTTTTACTCGGTGGGACCGAAGTCCCTGTGCTGCTTCCTTTGTACTCCCAGAACCCCTTCAGCGCCAGAGTTTGGGACGCCTTGATCAAGTTGAGAAACTTGCTGTGAGGTTCAGTTTTCGTCGGCCCGGGAGCGCCGGCGGGCGGCGTACAGCAGCGCCCCGGCGGCCAGTCCGGCGCCGATCGCGGTGGCCGCGACGGCTGGTCCGCGGACGCCGCGGAAGCGCCCGGTCCGCTCGGTCAGCGCGACCGGCTTGCTGAAGTCGAGCACCGGCCATCCGCGGGCGATCGCCAGCCGGCGCAGCGCCTTGTCCGGGTTCACCGCGAACGGATGGCCGACCGCCGCCAGCATCGGCTCGTCGGTGATCGAGTCGGAGTAACCGTAGGAAGCCTGCAGGTCATAGCCTTCCGCGGCCGCCAGCGCCTCGATCGCGGTCGCCTTGTGCGGGCCGTAGACGTACTCCTCGATCTCTCCGGTGTACTTGCCGTCAGCAACTACCATTCGGGTGGCGATGACCCGGTCGGCGCCGAGCAGTTCACCGATCGGCTCGACCACCTCGGCGCCGGACGACGAGACGATCACCACGTCCCGGCCGTCCGCGTGGTGCTGTTCGATCAGCGTCACCGCCTCGTCGTACACGATCGGGTCGACGATGTGGTGCAGGGTGTCGGCGACGATCGACTGCACTGTCCGGACGTCCCAGCCTGTGCACATAGCGGACAGGTACTCCCGCATCCGCTCCATCTGATCGTGGTCGGCGCCGCCGAGCAGGTAGACGAACTGGGCGTAGGCGCTGCGCAGCACGGTGCGCCGGTTGATCAGGCCGCCGGCGTAGAACGGCCGGGAGAAGGCCAGGGTGCTGGAGCGGGCGATGATGGTCTTGTCGAGATCGAAGAAGGCGGCCGGGCGCGGGGTCCGCAGGTGCTCCATGCGTCGAGTTTAGGGCGCGATTTTCGGGGCTCCGGCGAAACGCCGAGGGCCCGGCCTTTCGTGTGGCCTGGTCTCCCGTTAGACTGTTGAGCAGTGTGACAGTGACACTGGTCCGGGAGCCCTCACCAAGGGCCCTGGCGCCCGGGGAAGACGCGCTCGGTTGCAACACAACTGAGATGTGTGGACGCCGGTTTCGGGGGGTACATACTCCTCGACAGTGGCAGACTGTCGCCTCCTGATCGGCCCCCGGCTCCTCCCCCCGAGCCCGTGGCCGAAGACGGCCCCCGGTCACCCCCCCCGCCGGGGGCCGTCGCCTTTCCTGACGCAGGTCTCCCCCGATTCCTAGATGCGGTCGGCGGCGAAAATGTTGCCCGGATCGGGCTCTTTGGTGAGAAATCGGTAAGTTCCTCACTTCTGCCGAGCGTGAGAGCGTTCCCACTTTATGCAGGGTCTTGACAATGTAGTTGCGCCGTCACACTTTGTGTCATATGACCCGCTCGCGAAGCCGCCGCCCCCAGGCCGCGATCATCCCCGCCGTCCTTGCCGCCCTCCTCGGCCTGCTGCTGCTGCCCGGCACCAGCTCCGCCGCGACCAATCTCGTCACCAACGGGACCTTCGAAACCGGCTCACTCGCCGGCTGGTCCTGCTCGGCCGGGACCGGAGCCGCCGTCAGCGGTTCGGCCCGGACCGGCACCTACGCCCTCCAGGGCACCCCGACCGCCGGTGACAACGCCCGGTGCAGCCAGACCGTCTCGGTCCGGCCCAGCTCGACCTACACCCTGTCCGCCTGGGTGAAGGGCTCGAACGTCTACCTCGGCTTCGACGGCGGGTCCAGCACGTGGACCACCAGCTCGTCGTGGGCCCAGCTGACCACGACCTTCACGACCGGCGCCAACGCGAGCACCGCCACGATCTACCTGCACGGCTGGTACGGCGTACCGGCGTACCAGGCGGACGACGTGGTGCTCGACGGACCGGGTGGCACCGGGCCGCCGCCGGACACCACCGCGCCGACGACGCCTGGCGGTCTGACCGTGGGCAGCCCGACGTCCAGCTCGCTGCGGCTGAACTGGTCGGCCGCGACGGACGCCTCCGGGATCGACCACTACGAGGTGGTCCGGGGGAGCGAGGCCGCGCAGAACGTGGGCAACGTGACCAGCTGGACGGCCACCGGCCTGGCGCCGAGCACCAGCTACAGCTTCAAGGTCCGGGCCTGCGACCCGTCCGGCAACTGCTCGCCGTACGGCGCCGCTGCTTCCGGTACGACGTCCAGCGGGCCGACCGTGCCGCCGTCGTCACTGCCGAAGCACATCCTCACCGGCTACTGGCAGAACTTCAACAACGGTGCGGCGGTCCAGCGGATCTCCGACGTCCCGGCGGCCTACGACCTGATCGCGGTGGCCTTCGCCGACGCCGACCCGGCTCGTCCCGGCGGCATCACCTTCAACCTCGACAGTGCCGGACTGAACGGCTACACCGTGGCGCAGTTCAAGGCCGACATCGCCGCGAAGAAGGCGACCGGCAAGAAGGTGATCCTGTCGGTCGGTGGTGAGCGCGGCACGATCTCGGTCGGCAGCGCGACGGCCGCGACGAACTTCGCGAACACCGCGCTGTCGGTGCTGCGCGAGTACGGCTTCGACGGGATCGACATCGACCTGGAGAACGGCGTCAACGCGATGTACATGGGCCAGGCGCTGCGCAGCCTGCACAGCCAGTTCGGCGCCGGACTGATCATCGCGATGGCTCCGCAGACGATCGACATGCAGTCCCCGGCGTTCGAGTACTTCAAGCTGGCGCTGGCGATCAAGGACATCCTGACCGTGGTCAACGTGCAGTACTACAACTCCGGCTCGATGAACGGCTGCAACGGCCAGGTCTACTCGCAGGGCTCGGTCGACTTCATCACCGCGCAGGCCTGCATCATGCTGCAGAACGGGCTGCGGCCCGACCAGGTCGGGTTGGGACTGCCGGCCTCCACGCGCGGAGCCGGCAGCGGGTACGTCTCGCCGACGATCGTCAACAACGCGCTGGACTGCCTGACCAAGGGCACCAACTGCGGCAGCTTCAAGCCGAGCACCACCTGGCCGACGCTGCGCGGTGCGATGACCTGGTCGACCAACTGGGACGCGACCAACGGAAACCAGTTCTCCAACCAGGTCGGCGCGCACGTCCACTCGCTGCCCTGATGCACAGCTACCGCCCCGCTCCGGTGCTGGAGGCGCTCGGTGTCTGCTCGGAGGACGAGCAGCTCTACCGGGCGCTTCTGGCCCGGCCGGAAGCCACCACGACGGAGCTGGCCGGCTTGACCTGTTGGCCCACGGCCCGGGTCACCCGCCATCTCCGATCCTTGCTGAGCCTCGGCCTCGCATCCCGTACGCCGGGGCGCCCGGCCCGCTACACCCCAGCCGTGCCCGAGGCGGCGGTCGAGCTGCTGGCGTTGCGCCGGCAGGCCGCGATCGTCGAGGCCCGGCTAGGCGCGTCCGTGCTCACCGCCGAGTTCCGGGCCGCGACCGAGTCCGGGCCGTTCACGGTGATCCGTGGCGCCGAGGCGATCGCGCAGCGCTACCAGCAGGCGCAGCAGGTCGCGCGGACCGAGGTGCTGGTGCTGGGCATGCCCGCCGGGCTACCGCTGGAGTCGCGGCGGAGCACCGGCGTCGAGTACCGCGTCGTCTACGACCTGGGCGCGCTGGTCGATCCGGCTCAAGTGGCTGCGGCGCGGGCGGGCGGTACGTCGTGCCGGATGCTGCGCGACGTGCCGCTGAAGCTGGTCGTGGCGGACCGGCGTACGGGGTTGTTGCAGTCCGGGCCGGACGTGATGGTCGAGCTCGGACCGTCGAGCTTGCTGGACGGGTTGCTGCGGCTGTTCGAGCTGTTGTGGCAGCAGGCGACGCCGCTGGGTTTCGAGCCGTCCGACGGTCCGTTGTCGGCCGACGATCAGCAGCTGCTGGCGCTGGCCGCGGCCGGGCTCACCGATCAGGCGATCGCCCGGCGGCTCGGCGTCGCGCAGCGGACGGTCGAGCGACGGATGCAGCGGATCCTCAAGGCGCTCGACGCGACCACTCGCTTCCAGGCGGGCCTGCGGGCCGGTCAGCGAGGGCTGCTGAACTAGTCGGGGACGTAGGACTAGTCGGTGACGTCGGCCACCGTGGCGTTGACGGCCTTGAGCAGCGCCTCGGCGTCGACGGTCAGGCCGACGCCGTGGTCGCCGCCGCCGATCGAGATCGTCCCGGTGATCCGCTCGTCGGCGACGACCGGCCAGTCGTGCGTGCTGCCGAGCGGGGTGATCGTGCCGCGGACGTAGCCGGTCACCTGGAGCGCGGTGTCCGCGCTGGGCATCGAGATCCGGTTCACCCCGAGCAGGGCCCGCAGTTTGGGCCAGGCGATCTCCCGGTCGCCGGGCACCAGGACGAAGCGGTAGTCGTCGTCGGCCAGCCGCACCACGATCGTCTTGATCAGCTTGGCCGGCTCGATCCCGCGCGCGGCGGCGGCCTCCTCGAGCGAGTTCACCCGGCCGTGCCGGGTCTCCTCGTAGGCCAGTCCCAGGGTGTCGGCCGCTTCGGTTGCTCTGGTCACTCAGCTAGTTTCGCACCCGGTGCCGAAGCATCAGGGCCAGCATCAGCGTGAGCAGGAACAGCGCGCTGGCCTCCGCGGTCACGCCGGGCCAGGCGGCATGTGTCCAGGCAGCACCGGCCAGGCCGCCGAAGACCGACGAGCCCAGGTAGTAGGCGAACAGGTAGAGACTCGCGGCCTGCGCCGTCCCGCCGCCGGTCGCGTGTGCCCGGGCGGCGACCCACCCGCTGGCCACACCGTGCACTGCGAAGAAGCCGGCGGTCATCACGGCGAGCCCCAGGACGATCAGGGCGAGTTGGTGCGTCAGCGTGATCGCCACACCGGCCAGCGTGACCAGACAGCCGATCGGTACGACCAGGTGTCGGCCGTAGCTGTCCGCCAGCCGTCCGGCGGTGGCTGAGGCGGCTGAACCGACCAGATAGACCACGAAGACCAGGCTCGCCAGCCCAGGCCCCAGCTCGTACGGCGCCGCCGCGAACCGGAAGCCGCTCGCGTTGTAGACGGCGACGAACGCACCCATCGCGGTCGCCGCGATCGCGTAGAGCATCAGCAGGGCTGGATCCTTCAGCACCTTGCCTGTCTGGTCCAGCAGGTTGCGCGGGCTGGCGGGCGTCGCGGTGAAGTTCCGGGACTCGGGAAGCAGCGCGATCAGCAGCACCGCGCAGGCCACACCGAGGACGGCGATCCCGCCGAGCGCCGTACGCCATCCGCCCAGGTCGGCGAGGCCCCCGGCGATCAGGCGACCGGTCATGCCGCCGACCGCCGTACCGGCGATGTAGAGGCCGCTGGCTCGGGCGTGGCTGTCTTCGTGGACCTCTTCGCGCAGGTAGGCCATCGCGACGGCGGGGAGTCCGGCCAGTGCGACGCCCTGCATGCCGCGGAGCGCGAGCAGGGTCGGCCAGTTCGGAGCGAACGCGCACAGGACCGCGATGGCCGCGGCGGCGACGACCGACCAGCGCATCAGCCTAGTCCGGCCGAACACCTCCGACGCGGGGCCGGCGATCAGGAGGGCGACGCCCAGGCCGAGTGTGGCCAACGACACGCTGAACGCGCTCTGGCCGGCCGAGACGTCGAAGGCTGTCGCCAACTCGGGCAGCAGGGGCTGGGTGCTGTAGAGCATCGCGAAAGTGGCCAGACCGGCGGCGAACAGAGCGACGGAGAGCCTGCGGTACCCGGCACTGCCCGGGCGATGGCCCGTCACCGTCGAGGTCTGCACGCTGTCGACGGTGCCAGAGGTTCTGGCATACGTAAAATGTCTGTCTCGGCGGTAATCGATACGATCTGTGCATGCATGTGGATGATCTGCGCTGGTTCGTGGTGCTGGGCGAGGCGGAGCACCTGACCGCGGCCGCGGCGGCCTTGGGTACGAGTCAGCCGAATCTGTCGCGCTCGCTGCGCCGGGTCGAGGCGGCGTTCGGGGTCCCGCTGTTCGAGCGCGAGCACCGGGGGCTGCGGCTCAACCCGTACGGCCGGATCGTGCTGGAAGCAGCCCGGGCCGGTACGGCGGCGGTCGACGCGGCGCGGCAGCGGATCGACGCACTGGTCGATCCCGAGTCGGGAACCGTGCGGCTGGCGTTCCTGCACTCGGTCGCGACGGGCGTCGTACCGGACCTGCTGACGGCGTTCCGCGCGGTCGCTCCGGCGATCCGGTTCGCGCTGCGCGAGCAGGCGTCGCACGACATCGTGCACGACCTCGAGTCGGGGGACTCCGAGTTGGCCATCACCGGGCCACGGCCGGATGCTTCGCGCTTCGGCTGGCATCTGCTCCAGCGTCAGCGGCTGTGCCTGTACGTGCCGCCCGGACATGCGTTCGCCGGGCGGCAGCGGATCAATCTGGCCGAGGCGGCGGCCGAGCCGTTCATCGGTCTACGGCCGGACTTCGGGTTCCGCAGGCTCACCGACGAGCTGTGTCAGGCCGCCGGGTTCACCCCGTCGGTGGCGTTCGAGTCGACCGACCTCACCACCATTGACCGGCTGGTCGGTGCGGGCCTCGGCGTCGCCGTTCTGCCCGGGGGAGCGGTCCGCGGGACGGAGAGTGGAGCGACGCCGGTGCCGTTGGCCGGCGTACGGGCTCGTCGGGACATCGGGCTCAGCTGGCGACTGCACGGGACGCTGTCACCGGCAGCTGAGCGGTTCCGGTCGTTCGTCGAGGCTCAGCCGGCCAGCAACTTCGCCAGCTCGCCCGGGTGAGCCAGATGCGGGAAGTGCCCACTCCCGGGGAGCACGGTGATCCGCGCGTTCGGCCGATGCGTCTCGAGCCACTGCCGGTACGCCGGCCTCGGCTCGTCGCTCGTGACGTAGTCGTACGGCACCTGGATCGCCTGCAGGTCCGCCTCGCGCGCGGCCCGGAGCACGTCGGCCGGAGTCTCCATCACCTCACGCCAGTAGCCGAGCAGAATCTCCTGGCTGGGCCGGGTGGACGCATGGACCAGCGTCTGCGCCTCCTGCGGAAGTTGGTCGATGTGCATCCCCGCGAGCATGGTCTCCCACACCTCGCCGTACGCCGGGCTGCGCAGCGTCGGCTCCAGCTTGGCCAGCACGTCCTTGAAGGGGCCGACCACGAGCGGCTGGTCGATGTTGACCACACCACTCGTCCGGTACTTGGCGGCGTAGATCGTCGCGAGCACTCCGCTGATCGAGTGGCCGACCAGCAGCGGAGCAGAGAGCCCGGCCTCGACGACCGCCTGGTGCAGGACGTCGGCGACGTCGCCTAGGTCGTACGACGAGCGTCCGGGGGAGTCCAGATGACCCGGCAGGTCGAAGGCGACGGTCCGGCGGCCAGGGTCGAGCACTGCGAGCTCCTTGAGCAGCGGACCCCATTGGCGCCGGTCGAAACCGAGCCCGTGCAGTAGTACCAGCGGCGACCGTTGGTCCGTCGTACCGGTGCTGTCAGCGGCCAGCTCGCCGTAGTACCGCAGGTGGATCTGTGTCATGTCAGCCAGCGTAGCCACGGCGAGCCAGCGGCCGGGGTTCCGAAAAGGCAGATTCTCGCCTCGCAGGAAGCTGCAAGACCGTTGCCGCCGGTAACGGGTGCTGTGAGGCTGGCGAGGTGGTTCACCCGAGCACGGCCGGGCTCGCGGTCTCCCCAGATCAGGCCCGGCCGGAACCGCCGCACCGGGGCCGAAGAGTGCCTCTCTCCTGCCCCGGTGCGGAACGGTCTGCTCGGACTCAGAACCCGGCGGTGATCCGGGTGAACTCCCAGTCCGGCTGACCGATGCCGCTGCAGTGCGCGACGACTCCGCCGCCGGCACAACCGCGGTCCCGGTTGACCGACCAGAACGCCAGCCGGGCCAGACCGTTGCTCTTGGCCCAGTTCGTGATGGTCTGCCAGGTCTGGGTGGTGGTCAGCTCCTGCTGGTCGGACAGGCCGTTCATACCCGAGATGCCCTGGTGGGCGTAGGCCTGCGCGGTGGTCCAGCCGAAGACGGCCTTGAGCTTGTTGTTCAGGCCGACGGAGGCGTTCACGGTGTCGTTGGCGATGTTGCTGCTGCCGAAGTCGAACGGCATCAGCGTGAAGACGTCGATGTTCGCGCCGAGCGCCGCGGCCCGCTCGATCAGCCGGTTGCCGTAGTAGTTCGGGCCGCTGGTCGAGGTACCGAAGGTCAGGATCGTCTGGATGCCTGGATTGTTCTGCTTGACGATCTTCAGCGCGGTCAGGATCCGGTCCTGCACGACCTCGTTCTCGAACTCGTCGCTGTTCTCGATGTCGACGTCGATCGCCTTCAGGTTGTAGGCGTTGATCACCTGCTGGTAGGCGCCGGCCAGGGCTTCCGGCGTACTGCAGTTCGGGCCGAGCTTGTTGCCGCTCCAGCCGCCGATCGACGGCACGATGTCACCGCCGGCCGCGCGGATCTGGGCGATCGCCGTGGCGTCGGCACTACCCTGCAGCGGGCGGGCGCCGTCCCAGGCGGGGTTGCAGCCGCCGGACGACAGGATGAAGGCCATCGTGAACCACTTGACCCCGGTGGCGTTCATGACCGTGGTCGGGCTCGGCGGGCTGCCCCAGCCCATGTAGAGGTACGGCGCTGCCCGGCGGGCCGGGTTCTCGTTGCCGCCGCCTGTGGTGGTCTTGACCGAGAGAGTGCCGCTCTTGGCGCCTTCGCCGACGCTGTTGGACGCGCTGACCTGGTAGCTGTAGGTCGTGTTCGCCGTCAGGCCGGAGTCCGTGTACGACGTACCGGTCGGGCTGCCGACCTTCGTGCCGTTGCGGTAGACGTTGTAGCTCGTGGCGTTGGCGGCCGCGGACCAGGAGAGGCTGATCGAGGTTGCGGCCGGCGTACCGGTCAGTCCTGATGGCGCACCGGGCACTGTGCCGCCGCCACCGCCGCTGCACGATCCGCCGTTGAGCCGGCAGGCCGCCAGGCCCGGGAAGTTGCCCGGGCTACCGTTGAAGCCGAAAGTGACGCTGGCTCCGGGAGCGAGTGGCCCGGCCCAGCTGGGCGGAGTGAATGTGTGGGTCTGACCGCTGCTGGACCGCGTGGCGTCCCAGGAGCTGCTGACCGAGTAGCCGGACGGGAAGTCGAGGGCGATCGACCAGGTGCTGAGCGGGCTGCCGGTGCCGTTGGTGACGGTCACCTTCCCTTCGAAGCCGCTGCCCCAGTCCGACACCTTGGTGAAGGCCGCGGTGACCGGTGCGGCCTGGGCCGCCGGAGCGACCAGGAAGGAGACGACGAGTGCTGCCGCGGCGGCCAGTGCCACCGAAAGACGTTTGGGTTTCATGATGCTCCTCAGACCTTTCCCCACAGGGCGGGGACGTTGGGCGGTTCCCAGCCGGCCAGGGCGGTGTGGCCCTGGATGCAGCGGTAGGTGACGCCGTTGTACGAGACCAGCGCGCCGGTGGCGTACGCCGTACCCGGAGCCCAGGGGGTCGCGGTCGGAGGCGTCGGGGTTGGCGTGGGGGTGGGAGTCGGCGTCGGGGTGGGCGTCGGCGTCGGCGTGGGAGTTGGCGTGGGCGTCGGGGTCGGGGTGGGCGTCGGGTTCGGGCCGCTGCAGCCGGGGGTACTCGCGTTGACCGCGTCGACCACCGCGTTGAACAACGTCACGCCCGGGTCGAGCGCCTCCATCGAGTACATCATCGCGCCGGCCAGCCCGTTGCAGTGCTGGTAATCGGCCTTCGCCTTGATCGACCGGGCGTTGTCACCGGTCCAGAAGGTGCCGTTGCGATAGAACCACGACGCCTTCGTGGCCTCGTCGAAGAAGCTGTACGCCGGGTTGTCGACGAAGCCGACGAGCTCCTTGTAGAACGAGACGCCCGGCACGTTACCGCTGGCCGCGTTGCCGTCGGCCGGACCGGTGGCGGGCTGGTACTTGCCGTTCGCCGTGGCCGGAACTCCCTTCCATCCCCTGTAATAGAAGGGATAACCGATCGTCAGCTTGTTCGCCGGGAAGCCGCCCGGGATGCCGTAGGCCGGGTCGCCGGTGGTCCAGGCCTTCACCGCGCCGTCGATCGAGTACTTGGCGGTGCCCGGCGGGATCGGCGTACTGGGGTCGTCCGGTGCCGGGTAGAGCGGGTCCTGGAAGTTGGTCGGCCCGGTGGCGTCCCAGCCGCCGTGCATGTCGTACGTCATCACGTTGTTGTAGTCGAGGTACTGACCGATCTTGTTCGTCTCGATCGTGGCGATCTTGTCCTGGCCGGCCGGAGTGGCGGCGGTCAGCCACATCTTCCGTCCAACACTGTTGCCATAGGCATCGAGCTGCGCACGGAGCTCGGCCAGCAGCAGGGTGAAGTTCTGCTTGTCGGCCGGGCTGTGGTGGTTGCCGACGTGGCCGTTCGGCGACCCGGGGTACTCCCAGTCGATGTCGATGCCGTCGAAGATCCCGGCCGCGCTGCCCGGGCCGCCGAAGCCGTCGACCACCGGCAGGTTGCCCTTCAGGAACATGTCCACGCAGGAGCTGACGAAGGCCTTGCGCTTGGCGTCGGTGGAGGCAGCGTCGGAGAAGTACTTGGAGTACGTCCAGCCGCCGATCGAGATCAGGATCTTCAGGTTGGGGTAGCGCGCCTTCAGCTTCTTCAGCTGGTTGAAGTTGCCCTGGATCGGCTGGTTCCAGACGTCGCCGACGCCGTCCACGCTGATGTCGGCGCCGTAGGACTTGCCGTAGTCGGCGAACGCGTCCCCCGCGCCGTCACCGGCGTTCGGGTCGTTCTCGTTCTGCGAGGCGGCCTTGTTCGCCATGAAGCAGGTGTGGCTGGTCGGGTGGATGTTGGCGAACGCGTAGTTGACGAAGTCCAGTTTCGCGGCGGCGCCGGTGGTGGCCAGGTTCTTGGGGTAGAACGCGTTCGCGTAGATCCCCCACTGGGCGAAGTACGCCGTCTTCACGCCCCCGCTGGTGGCCTGCGGTGCGGCGGGGGCGGCGGGTGGTAACGCGGTGGCGACCGAGATCCCGGCGGCGGCGATCAGGGCGGTGGCGGCGACTGTCGCCGTGGTGGCGAGTATTCGCAGTCGACTCATGGGCGGTCCTCCGGAGCTGAGGCAGTGCACGGGTGTCCAGCGGGAAGCGGTCTGGGGACGATTAGTTAAAGACGCTTCGAAAGGAACGGTAACTCCTGCCGGCCCGCCGGTCTCCGGCTCGTGCTGGCGGATAGCCGCTGCTGACGGAAACCCGCCAGACCCCTTTGTCCACAGCGATTCCGGTTGCCTGCGGCGCGACCACAGTTTCCCGGCACCTTGTAGGCATGGAGACCTCACTGCCGCCGGCGCCGGTCCTGCTGGCCACCGCCGACGAGATGCTGCTCGACGATCTGCTCCGCCTGGCCGCCGCGGCCGAGGTGGCCCCACAGGTCGAAAAAGACCTGCTCGGCCTCCGTCGCCACTGGCAGACCGCCGCCTTGGTGGTGGTAGGCCAAGACCTCGTCGATCCCTTCGCCCGCACCCAACCAGTACGCCGCCCGGGCGTCATCGTGGCGGGTTCGGAGACGGCCTTCTCGGGGCCGCGTGACCGCTCGCCTCTATCGCCCTCAACGACTTCACCGGACCAGCGCGACCGCTCAATTGTCCCGACCCTCGACGACGGCACCATCTTCCGCCGAGCCCTGACAATCGGTGCCGAAGGCGTCTATCTCCTCCCAGGCGACGAAGCCGCACTGGGTGACCGCCTGGCCGACACCTTGGACGGGGGAGTGCGAGCAGCGGCGACATTCGCGTTCGTCGGCGGCTGCGGCGGCGCCGGCGCGACCACCCTGGCCGCGGCCGTCGCCGTGACCGCAAGCCGTCGCGGAGTCCGCACGATGCTGATCGACGGCGACCCCCTCGGCGGTGGCATCGACCTCGCCTTGGGCAGCGAGACGGGCAGCGGTGCGCGCTGGCCGGACCTCCTCAACGCCGCCGGCCGAGTCAGTGCCGCCGCCCTCCGCGCCGCCCTGCCCACCGTCGACGGCCTTGCCGTCCTGTCCTGGGACCGCTCCGACGTCACCACGCTTCCGCCAGAAGCGATGCGATCCGTCCTCGGCGCAGCCCAACGCAGCAGCGACCTGGTCGTGGTCGACCTCCCACGCCGAGCCGACCCCGCCGCGGAGGAGGCGTTCGTCCGCTCGACCGCCACGTTCCTGGTCGTCCCCCGCGACGTCCGTTCCTGCGCCGCGGCAGCCCGCCTGGTCAGACCGCTCCGCGAAGTCGCCACCGACCTCCGCGTGGTCGCCCGCGAACCCGGCCTGGGCGGACTCTCCGCCGTGGACGTCGCCCACCACCTGTCGTTGCCCTTGGCCGCCAAACTCCGCTTCGACCGCGAACTCCCCGCCCTGATGGACCAAGGCCGCTTCGACCCCCGCCCCCGCGGCGTCCTGGGCCGCACAGCAGGCGAACTACTCGACCTCTTCGGCCTCTACGGACTCCTCGCGGCATGACCCCGTCGACCCACTCCGGTCGCCACCGATCGCCCGCCCCATGACCCCGTCGACCCGCTCCGGTCGCCACCGATCACCCGCCCCATGACCATCTCGACCGACCCCCGCGACGCTTCCGAAGGGCTGCCTCCAGCATGACCGTCTCGACAGAGTTGCTCGACCGCGTCCGCGGCACCCTCGCCGCACAAGGCGCCGAGCCGACGCCGGCCCGCGTCGCGGCAGCCCTCCGCGCCGACGGCAGTGTCTTCGGCGACTCCACCGTGCTCGAAGTCGTCGAAGCCCTCCGCCGCGAAGCGATCGGCGCCGGACCCCTCGACCGCCTGCTCACCGAACCCGGGATCACCGACGTCCTGGTCAACGGCCCCAACGAGGTCTACGTCGACCGCGGAACCGGCCTCGAACGCATCCATCTCCGCACCGGCGACGAAGCTTCCGTCCGCCGCCTCGCCACCCGCCTGGCCGCCGCGGCAGGCCGCCGCCTCGACGACTCCACGCCGTACGTCGACGTCCGGCTCCCCGACGGCACCCGCTTCCACGCCGTACTGGCCCCGATCGCTTCCCCTGGCACCTGCCTGTCCCTCCGCGTCCCCTCCCGCAAAGTCCTCCGCCTCGAGGACCTCGTCGCCGCCGGCTCTCTTCCGCCAACGGGGATCGCCGTCTTCCGCGACCTGCTCGACGCCCGCCTGGCGTTCCTGATCAGCGGAGGCACCGGCACCGGGAAGACAACCTTGCTCAACTCGTTGCTGTCCTCCACCGCCAGCACGGAACGCCTCGTCATCGTCGAAGACGCCAGCGAGCTACGCCCCGACCATCCGCACGTCATCCGCCTGGAGTCCCGCCCACCCAACGTCGAAGGCTCCGGCGAAATCACCCTGCGAGACCTGGTCCGCCAAGCCCTCCGCATGCGCCCTGATCGACTAGTCGTCGGCGAGGTGCGAGGCGCCGAAGTCATCGACCTCCTCAACGCGCTCAACACCGGCCACGAAGGCGGCTGCGGCACGGTCCACGCGAACTCCGCCGCCGACGTCCCCGCCCGCCTGGAGGCCCTCGGTGCCCTGGCCGGCCTGACCCCGCAAGCGGTCCACAGCCAAGTCTCCTCAGCCCTCCACGCCGTCATCCACCTCACCAGAGACCGCACCGGCCTCCGCCGCATCGCGGAGATCCGAGTGATCGCCCGCGCCCCCAACGGTTCCGTCACCACTCACCCCGCCGTCCACTTCACCCGCCAAGGCACCGTCGAACTCGACACCGGCGCCCCTCAGCTCACCCACCTCCTCTCAGGCGCCGCAGCATGAACCACGCCCTCCTCTCCGCCGCGCTCACCCTGCTCGCCGTCCTCACCGTCTTCCCCCGCCGAGGCCGCGCCCTGCACCGCCTCACCACGCCGGCCCGCGGCTCCACCAGCGCCGCCCACCTCGCCCGATCAGCCCGCCGCAGACTCGTCCCACTCGCCCTCGCCACGATCGTTGCCCTAGGCATCGGCCTCTCCCTCGGCCCGCCCGCAGTCGTGACCACGGTCGCCGTGGCCACGATCCTCACCGTCGTCCTCACCCAACGCGCCAAATCACGCCATCAGACCCAGACCACCCGAAAGCGATCCCAGATCATCGAGGCCTGCGACATCCTTGCCGCCGACCTCACCGCCGGTCGCCCACCCCAGGAAGCCCTCGAAGGCGCAGCCGAGGCCTGCCCCGACCTCCGCCCCGCAGCCGCCGCCGCCCGCCTCGGCGGCGATGTCCCCGCCGTCCTCCACCTGGCCGCCGAAACCCCCGGCGCAGAGCCCCTCAAACCCCTGGCCGCCGCCTGGCAGGTCGCCGACCACTCCGGCGCCGCCCTGGCCACCATCATCGACCGCCTCACCACGTCCCTGCGCGCCGAAGAAGCCCTCCACCGCCAAATCACCACCAACCTCGCCGGCGCGCGAACCACAGCCCGCCTCCTCACCGCCCTCCCCCTCTTCGGCACCCTCCTCGGCTACGCCCTCGGCGCCGACCCCCTCACCTTCCTCACCAGCACCCTCCCCGGCGCCGCCTGCCTAACCGCAGGCCTAGCCCTCTCCCTAACCGGCCTCCACTGGACCAACCACCTCGCCAAATCCCCATAACCACAAGGCCCGTCTATACGGCACGTCCTTTCCGCTCCGCCCCGCCCCGCGTCAGATCCCTCCGATCCGCTCCGGTCATCCAGCGGCAGATCCTTCCCGTCCGCTCCGCTCATCCCGCGGCACATCCCTCCCACCCACGCACTGACCTCCGGCCGCCGCGACCTCAGCCCACGCCAACCGTGTCCGGCCGCATAACCACCTAGCTCCACCCCGGGAGTCACATGTTCACCACCGCCACGCCCTCACCGACGATGGCCGCCATCTGCGCAGCCATCGCCGCAGCCCTCCTCACCCGCGGCCGCCGCGGTCCCCGCCGCCTCCGGCAGCACCCGACACACACTCACTCGCCCTACCGCCGCCTGACCAACCGCCTGAAACCCCGCCCAGTCCCCACCCGCACCCGCCGCCTCCACCGCCTAGCCGCAACCCTCGCCGCAGCCGCCTGCCTTCTCCTCTTCCCCATCCCCTGGAGCGCAGCCCCCGCCCTCGCGATCTACCTCGCCACCCCGATCCTCCTCAGCCGACTCGAACCCGCCGCCACCCGCAAACGCAACGCATGCCTCGCCGCCGACCTCCCGCTGGCCGTCGACCTCCTAGCTGCCTGCCTACGAGCCGGCCGTCCACCCCAAGCCGCCATCGCCACCGTCGGCCAAGCCATCGACGGCCCCCTCGCCGCCCTCTTCGCCGAACTCGAACACCGCCTCGACCTCGGCACCGACCCCATCGACGCCTGGTCCGTCCTCCGCGCAGAACCCACCTGCGCCCCCTTCGCCCGAGCGGTCCAACGAGCCCTCCGCTCCGGCGCCCCACTGGCGAAGACCCTCGAGTCCCAATCCACCGACCTCCGCCAGTCCCGCCGCTGGACCGCCGAAGAACAGTCCCGAGCCGTCGAAACCCGCTCGGTCCTCCCGCTAGGCCTTTGCTTCCTCCCCGCTTTCGTCCTGCTCGGCGTCGTCCCCACGATCGCCACCACGTTCACCAACGTCTTCACCGACCTGAGCCCATAACCCCACTCAGCTACCCGCCCTCGCCGGCGCCCAGCAACGCCTCCGCCACACTCGTCCGCGCGTACAAGACCAACCGCCCCACCCGATGCCCCGTCACCAACCCGGCAGACCGCAGCGCACCGAGATGCTGCGACACCCCACCCGCCGTCAGCCCGACCCGCCCCGCCAGTTCCGTCGTCGACCGAGGAACGTCCAGCTGCACAAGCACCTCCGCCCGAGACCGCCCGAGCACACCGACGACCCCAGCCGGCGCACGCCGTACCGACTCGTCCCAGATCGCCGCGACTCCACGCGCCGGGTAGGTCAACGACGGTTGCCACGGCGGGATCGTGGTCGAGTAAACCGTCGGCCACACGAACGCCGACGGCGTCAGCAGTAGCCCCTCACCAGCCAGTTCCCGTACGCCGTGGAACCGCCGGTGCCTGATCCGCAACGCGCCCTGCCTCCACCGCACCGCCGAGTCCAGATCCTCGAACAATCCGGCCGGTCCGCCCTGTCCCAACCGCCGCGCGCGATACAGCAGATCTCCCTCGAGCAGCGCCCGGATCCGCCCCCAGTACGGCGCGATCGCCACGTCCCAGTACGCCTGCACCTGCTCGGCCAATTGCTCGATCCCGGCTTCGGGTTCGGCGTACAGCGAACGCACCGCGTCCGACGGCAGCTCCGCCGCCCGTGCCCGCGGCAATCTCCGTGGCAGTGCAGCGTCGGCCAGCGACCCGACCGGGTGCGTCCGCGCATACGCGACGACATCGAGGTCCGCCCGAACCTCCTCCACCGCCACCCGCGACAACGTCCCGAGGTCAGCCGCCAGATCCGGCACCGGAGCCGCCGGCGAAGGAGTGAGGAAGTCCGGGGTGTACCAACTCGCCGGATCGACCAGATCGAAGAGCAGCCCCAGCTCGAGCCGCTCGCGTGCGATCCGCGCCGTGGTTTCCCTCGCCCACCGCCGATGGAAGTGCTGTGCGCGCGGAGTCTTCAGCAGTCGCACGCTCGCGACCACTTCCCACAACGGCGACACCGCCAAGCGGGTCCGCGCCAAATCCTCGACGGTGAAGGTGATCGTCAGCATGCGTGTCCCTCGATTCAGCCCTGCCTAAATCATTTCGGCATCGCGCCATCGCCACCGCACCCTGAAACGACCACAGCATGGGAGGACCCTTCAGATGACCACTCCGACCACTCGCGTCGGCGATCTCACCGTCCGGCGTCTCGGCTTCGGTGCGATGCGACTCACCGGCTACCGTCCCGCCGCGGACCGCAGTGCGGCGATCCGCGTCGCCCGCCGGGCCGTCGAGCTCGGCATCGATTTCATCGACACCGCCGACGCGTACGGCCTCGGCGCCAACGAGGAACTGCTCGCCGAAGCCCTGCACCCGTACGCCGACGGGCTGGTGATCGCCACCAAGATCGGCCACACCCGCCCGTCGCCGGGGGAGTGGACGCCCGTCGGCCGTCCCGAGTACCTCCGCCAGGCGGCCGAACTGTCACTCCGCCGCCTGCGCGTAGACCGTCTCGACCTGCTGCAGCTCCATCGCATCGATCCGTCGGTGCCACTGGAGGATCAACTGGGTGCCCTCGCGCAGCTCCAGGCCGAAGGAAAGGTCCGCCACATCGGCCTCTCCGAGGTCACCGTCGACCAACTGAGAACAGCCCGTCGTCACATCGACGTCGTCAGCGTCCAGAACCGTTACAACCTGACGGATCGCACGCATGACGACGTCCTCAAGTACTGCGAAGCCGAGGGAATCGCCTTCATTCCTTGGCTTCCCATCGCAGGCGGCGCCCATCCCTCGCAGCTCCTCGGCGAGGTCGCGGCCGAAGCCGGCGCCACCCCGGCACAACTCTCGCTGGCCTGGCTCCTTCACCGCTCACCCGTGATCCTTCCGATCCCCGGCACGAGTTCCGAGGCCCACCTGGTCGAGAACACCCAGGCCGCTGATCTGCGCCTGACCGACGTGCAACTCGCCCGTCTCGATGCCCTTGGCTGAGTTGTCCCCAGCCCGAAAACTCCTTCTGTACAAGGCTTCCGGCCACGGCATCTTGTCAGTAAGCCGTCCGGACAGTCCGGTCGCAGATCAGGAGAACCCCTCATGTCCCATCAGCTTGCCGTCCTCCGCCGCCGACGCTCCGAGCGCGGCGCGACCACCGCCGAGTACGCCGTCGGCATGGTCGCCGCCTGCGGCTTCGGCGGCATCCTGATCACCTTGCTGAAGTCCGACGCGATGATGTCGGTGCTCAAGGCAATCATCAACTGGGCTTTGCAGTCCGCCGGCGTCGAAGGCGTCCAGGTCTGACGCGCACCGGCCCGGACCGCGAGGTCCGGGCCGGCTCGCCCACCCCGAGCCCATGAACCCACCCCACCGACGTATCGGTCCCTTGCCCCGTTCCCGCCGACGCACCGGTCCCTTGGCCCGCTCCCGCCGACCTACCGAACACGGCACCGTGACCGCCGAGCTGGCCCTGCTCTTCCCCGTCCTGATGGCCACGATCGTCGCCGGAGTGTGGGCCGTCGGCCTCGTCATCACCAACATCCGCTGCATCGACGCCGCCCGCGATGTGGCCCGCGCCGTCGCCCGAGGAGAAACCGAGGACACAGCCCGAACCATCGGCCGCCGAGCCGCCCCGAAGGACGCCACCATCGACATCCTCACCACCAACGGCGAGGTCCAGGTGACCGTCAAAGCCGACCGCGACCTCGACTGGCCGCTCTTCGCCGCGCTGCCCACCATCCCGCTTACAGCCCAAGCCACCCTTCAGACCGAACCAGGCCAGCAATGACCAAACCCTCCAACGAGCAAGGTGGTGCAACGCTCCTGGTCCTGTGGACCGCCCTGCTCCTACTCGCCGCCGGAACTCTCGCAACCTTCTGGTCAGCGATCTCACTGGCCACGCACCGAGCCAACGCCGCCGCGGACCTCACCGCGTTGAGCACCGCCCAGGCGATCCAGTCCGGTTCTCAAGACCCCTGCGCGATCGGCCGACATGTAGCGACCGCCAACCGGGCCGCGTTGACGACCTGCACCCTCACCCACGAGACAGCCACCGTCAAAGTCGCCGTCCAGTTGGACCTGGGAGTCCTTGGCGCCCCCACGCTGACCACCACAGCCCGAGCAGGTCCCACCGACGAGCCCACCGAGGGAGCAAACTGATCAGGTGACGACCCCGGACCCCACCACCCCCGTCTTCCAACCCCCGGTCTTCGATACAGCCCAGCCGTCCGGCTCCCCGGACTCGTCCGGCTCCCGCCCCCTCCTGGTCGTCGACGCAGCAAACGTCATCGGCTCCCGCCCCGACGGCTGGTGGAAGGACCGAGCCGGCGCAGCCCGACGCCTCCTCACCAGCCTGGCCGAGTACCACCAAGGCCCAGGCGCCGACACCGACATCACCGTCATCCTCGAAGGAGCAGCCCGCCCCGCCGCAGACGCCGCCACCCCCACGCCCAACTTCCAGGTCGTCCAGGCCCCACGCTCCGGCGACGACGCGATCGTCGAAGCCGTAACCGCCGCGTTCGCCGAAACCCCCACCCGCGAAATCACCGTAGTAACCGCCGACCGAGGCCTCCGAGCCCGAGTAGAACCCCTAGGAGCCGCCACCACCGGCCCCAACTGGCTCCATTCCCGCCTCGGCGATGAATGACGAGTCGGACCGGGAATCGACAAGCGGAGATCGAGCTTCGGTGGGCCCGTGGACCCCGACGGGCGGAGAGGCGGAGCGACGGGAGTTCTATGCCGTGCAACCCCGTCGCCCGGCTCATGACGCGATCGCAGGGTCGCCCTCGTAGCCCACTCAGGTAGGAACCAGGATCGGAGTGAGTCGAAGCGAGTCTGGAACCAGAGCAGTCCTGCCGGTGCTGACCCAGAGCATCACGCCGAGCACCCGCCGCCATCCGGCGTCAATTGGGCGTGTGCTGATCCGGCACGGGCAGTGGCAGTCCGAGGGCCGCTGCCAGCCACTTCAGGTTGATCGAGGCGAGGGTGATGAACACGTGACGGAGCCAATCTGGCTGCTCGCTCACGCAGGCGCGCTGCAGCGACGGCCCTGCGAGCCTGGCGATGAGGGGTGCGGGTTCGGTGCACACCTGCCACGGCGGCGGACCGCCCTCCAGGTGAAGCGTGGGAAGCAACTGCACGAGGTCGTGCAACTCGTGGCCGGCGCCGGCGTGCGACCAGTCGACGAGGCGACCTTCGCGCTCGCCAGCGATGTCGAGGATGCACAGGTTGTCGCTGCGGACGTCGCCGTGCACCAGGGATGCACCGAGCTCGAGAGCGGTGTCCGCCTCTGCGTCGACGGCGGTCAGGGTCTCGGCGTTTGCCTCGAGCCAACCGGGGATGACGACACCGACGTCGACAAGCTGGTCGGCCAGCTCGATCACGCGCGGCCACTGGGGTCCCGGCCAGCTGGTTGTCCGCGGCAGATCGGCAGGGAGCGGCGCTCGACGCAATCGGTTGAGCGTGCGGTGGAGAACGTCGATGTCGCCGGGTCGCCAGACCGTCGACGTGCCGCCGCCCGGATTCTCGGCGCCGGCCGCGGGCCAGTAGGCGGTGGACAGGTCCTCCGTCACCAGCAACGGCTGTCCGGTGCCGTCGTCCTGCCAGCCGAGAACCTCGGGGGCGAGGCTGGCGCCGCGCAGGTGATCGAGGATCCGGTGCTCGTTGCGCAGCCAGTCCGCGGTCTCGTCGGTCGTCGCCCCTTTGACGAACGCGGCGCTGCCATCGCTGAACGTGACGACGAGCCGGTCCGCAGCCGACAGCCCGAACTCAGGTGCACGCCAGGCCGCCGCAGTCTTGCCGAGCAGCGATCCGACCGTCCCGGCGATCACAGGCGTTTGGGCAGCTGTCACGCCGTAGGTATAGCAGGCATCGTCGATGCGGCGGTGAATGGAGCGCACAACCGCGATGCGCGGGGGCTGGCGGCGTGGGTGATCTCCAGCGGTCCGTCGAAGCCGCTTCAGCTGGTCACGAGTTCGTCCTGGGCGGTCGGTACGTCTTCGATGAGGACGGGTTCTACTGTGCGATCGGTGAAGCCGTCAACGGGCCCGGTGGGTACTTCGGCTGGAACCTCGATGCGCTTGTCGACTGTCTGCGAGGTGGTTGGGGCGCGGTCGCGCCGTTCGTTCTGCGATGGGCGTCCTCGGCCGTCGCGAGGACGTGGATGGTCAAGCAGGTGCCTGGTGGTGATGGTGGCTCTTCGCTGTCGCGCTGCGCCGGGTTTGGCGGCCACATGTTGGCGTCGCCTGGTGGAGTGGGCCGGCGAGGCGGTCCGGCGTGGGGTTTGCCCGCGGGTTAGGGGCCGTCGGCGGCGGGGGCGACGGGATCTGTCGCGGTTTGCAGGGCGAGCAGGCGAGAGCGGAGGCGTTTGGTTGACAAGACGGGCTGGATCAGCGCGGTCAGCGCGCACAGGACGCTCATCGCGGTGAGTAGCAGCAGTACTGGGGTCAGGGGGTTGTCGCGGGTGGTTGCTGCGATGGCGGCGGGGGCGACGCCGCCGCCGAGGAGGATCAGCGGATACGTGGCGTTTCGGTCAGGGGTGAGCGCTAGTTGATGCCTGGCGATCTTGACCGCGGCTGCTTTGACCTCCGGATCATCGGGGACTGGGCCGCGGCGAGTGGCCCGGTACGCGGCCAACTGGATCGGCAACGGGAGTTCGCCTGCTACTGCCCGGAGCTGCTCGCGTTGAGTTCCGGCGTGGCTGTCGGCCAATCCGGCCGACAGTGCGCCCACCAGTACGCCGATGCTCACCGCCAGGAGAACGGGCGCGAAAGGAGCGACGCCGAGTCCGGCGATCAGGGCCACCGGCACACCGACGACCGTGGACAGTACCGGCCGGGGCATGGTCAACCAGTGGGAATCCATGACGCATGATCGCGCAGCAACCGGTTCATCGGCCAGTGACGAGGATCGAGCGCCGGGAGTCAGTCGTAGAGCCAGCCGTTGTGTTCGGCGATTCTGATCGCGTCGGCGCGGGTGCGGGCGCCGGTTTTGCCGATGGCGGACCACAGGCGGGTGCGGACGACGCGTTCGGAGACGGCGAGTTTGTCGGCCATCGCGGCGACGGTGCCGCCTTCGCGGGCGGCGCGCAGGGTGGTGGTTTCGCCTTCGGTGAGCGGGGTTTCGGTGTAGTGCAGGGTTTCGGCGGCGAGGTTGGCGTCGACGACGCGCAGGCCGAGGTGGACCCGGCGGACGGCGTCGGCGAGCTGGGGAGCGGGGCTGTTCTTCAGCGCGAAGCCCTTGGCGCCGGCTTCGAGGCCGCGGCGCAGATGGCCGGGGCGGCCGTAGGTGGTGAGCATGACGACGCGGCACTCGGGCATCGACGTCCGCAGCTGGGTGGTGACGGTGATGCTGTCGTGGCCCGAACCGGCGGCGTCGAGCAGGGCGATGTTCGCGCGGTGGTGTTTGGCGGCCGCGACGACGTCGTCGGAGCGCTTCAGCTCGGCGACGATCTCGAGGTCCCGTTCGCGTTCCAGGCCGCTTCTGAGGACGCCTCGGCTGAGGATCTGGTCGTCGACCAGCAGCAGCCGGATGCGGTCGGGCAAACGAGCCTCCGGTGTTCCGTCCGGGCGCCGGGGAAGTGCGTCCGGGAGGATGAGCAGGACTTCGGTGCAAGATCATGGATCCGTCCGGCGGACGGCGTCCAGATCAACGCGGTATCTCTACCAGATTGCGACCAGATCGCGACCCACCCACCCCGTCGCGCTCGCGGACCTCAGTGCGATACAGCAACGAACTCGCCGGTGTGGGTCGCGAGCACGTGGCCGCCGGACTGTTCGGCCGGCAGCGTCTCCGCGTCCGAGCGGATTGCTCGGCGAGTGCCGTCGGGCGCGATGAGCACGGTGTTCGGCGCACCCAGTACGACGAACTCGTCGCCGTTGCGTAGGAGCACCGGCGCGTTGTAGCCAGCCGACACCGACGTACGACCAGCCGCCAGACCCTCCAGTACGGCGGGCACCAGCTCGTCCGGGCCCTCGGCGGAGGCGTCGACGGCGATCCACGTGGTAGGTGCTCCGGGCAAGGACAGCGACGAGGGGTTGTGCCAGTCACTGCCGCCGATGGGCGTGGTCGTCGACAGGCCCCACGCCTCCCACCACGCGATCGGGCCACCCCAGCGACGGTCGAGCCAGGAGGAGTGCCAAATCTCGGCGAGCGGCGGATGCGCCGTACCGAGTGGCTGGCGCCAGGAGCAATCGCCGCCCAACGGATGGTTGATCGACAGCAGACCGCCGCGACCCGCAACCTCCTTCACCCACTCGGCGGCCGGGCGGCGGAAGTCGATCACACCGATCCCGCCGAACGCGTTCGCGTGGCCCGACTCGGTGGTGACCTCCTGTCCGGGGATCAGCCCGATGCCGAAACGCCGGCCGACCGAGGGCAGTTCCAGGTGGTGCGCCTCGGTGTTGTGGTCCGTGCAGGCGAGCACGTCCAGGCCGGCTGATACTCCCAATGACGCCAAGTTCGCGATCGGCGTTGAGCCGTCGGAGTGGAGCGAGTGGGCATGGAAGTCGCCGGCGACCCAGCGCAGACCGTCGGCTGACGGGAGCGTTCGGCGAGGCGGGCGAGCCGGTACGGCGACCGCTTCCGTTGCGGCGGCGTACTCGGCCAGGCCCGGTACGACGGAGACCGGGCCGGTTGTCGCCTCGACCACCAGTTCGGCGCCCTCGACCGGGAGCCGGTGGAGACCGAGCACGACCCACCACGTCCCGGGCTCGAGTTCGCCGGCGACGTACCCGGGCGTCGCCGCGGTCGGGGTGATCGCGAACGTTCGCCGCGCACCGCCCGACCAGCCGCGCCAGCCATCAGCGCCTTCGCAGCCGATGTCGATCACCACACCGTCGACGTCGGGCACCGTCAGCGTGACCAGCAGACCCTCACACCCGGGCGGTATGTCGACCGGCAGCGAGTGCCAGACCGACTCCGCCCGGTCGTCCAAAGTCCACCGCCGCGTGAAGGAGGTGACAGCCATCAAGCACGCACCGCGTTGGGCTGGCGGGCGAGCAGTTCCCCTGAGTCCGTGTCGTACAGGAGGACGCGCTGCACCGGGGCAGTGAGCACCACTGGCGTGCCGGGAGCCGGTTCCTCTTCTTCAGGCACGGTGACGCCGATCAGCGTGCCGGCGCAGTCGACGGAGACCAGCGACGAGGTGCCCAGGTTCTCCGCGACGACCACGGTTCCCCGGATGGACGGGCCGGACGGAGTGCCGGTCGAGAGCACCAGGTACTCGGGGCGGACGCCCACGGTGACCTTCGCGCCTGCCGGAACCGAACCAGTAGCCGCAGGCAACCGTCCGCCCGCGACCTCCACCACCCCGGACGACGTACCGTCGGCCGCCGCCCCGTCTGTGGCTCCCACTACCCCGTCCAGCAGGTTCATCGGCGTCGAGCCGATGAAGTTCGCGACGAACGTGTTCGACGGCCGCGCGAAAACCTCCCGCGGCGAGCCGAGCTGGACCAGCTTGCCGGTCTGCATCACCGCGATCTTGTCCGCCAGGGCGAGCGCCTCGGCCTGGTCGTGCGTGACGAACACCGTGGTGATCCCCAGATCACGCTGGAGCTTCTTCAGGAACGTGCGCGCTTCCAGCCGCAGCCGGGCGTCGAGGTTCGACAGCGGCTCGTCCAGCAGCAGCACCTTGCCTTCCGACGCGATCGCCCGAGCCAGCGCGACCCGCTGCTGCTGGCCACCGGACAGTTGCCCGGGCCGACGCTCGAGCAATCCCTGCAGCGACAGCTCACCGGACGTCCGCTCCGCGACCGATGTCCGGGTGGCCGCGGCGACCCGGCGGACCTTCAACGGATAGGTGATGTTCTCCGACACCGTCATGTGCGGGAACAACGCGTAGTCCTGGAAGACCATCGCGACGCCGCGCTTGCCCGGTTCCAGGCGGGTCACGTCGGTGCCGTCGATCCGGACCGTTCCCTCCGAGGCGTTCTCCAGGCCGGCGATCGTGCGCAGCAGCGTCGTCTTGCCGCACCCGGACGGGCCGAGCAGCGCGAAGAACTCGCCGTCGGCCACGCTCAGGTCGAGCCCGTCGACGGCGCGGACGCCGTTCGGGTAGACAGTTGCCAGACCTTCGATGTCGATGCCGGCCATCAGCTCTTGATTCCTCCATGGAAGCGGAACCCGTACCTCGAGTTCACCAACAGGTACAGCACGACGACCGGGATCGAGAACAGCAGCGAGAAGACCGGGATCACCGAGAGGTTGGCGCTGCCGCCCTCGTCGGTGAAGGTCTGCAGCAGCACCGCGCCGGGCTGCTTGTCGATCGACCGGATCAGCAGGAAGGGCACCAGGAAGTTGCCCCACGAGTTCACAAACGCCCAGACCAGGATGGTGGCCAGACCGGGCCGGGCGACCGGCAGCACCACGTCGCGCAGGATCTGTCCGGTGGACGCGCCGAACACCCGCGCGGACTCCTCGTACGACTTCGGGACGGCGTCGACGAAGTCCTTCAGGATGAAGATTGCCGCGGGCAACAAGCCGCCGGTCATCACCAGCGCGACGCCGAAGCGCGAGTCGATCAGCCCGAGCTGGAACATCATCACGAAGATCGGCACCATCGCCGCCGTCCCGGTGACCACTGACGACAGCAACAGGAGCCCGTACAGCAAGGCGTCACGGCCCGGGATCCGCACCCGCGACAGCGCGTACGACGCCAGCGCGGCGAACGCGGTCACCGCGACGGCCGTCGTCACGCAGATCAGCAGCGAGTTCACCATCGAGTGCAACGCGTACGGGTGGTCGAGCGTCTTGCGGACGTTGTCCAGCGTCCAGTCCGGCCAGCGCACGCCGAGGCCGGGGGAGGCGTCGAACGGCGCGGAGGCGATCCACAGCATCGGGACCGCGAAGAACAGCGTGATCGCGCAGATCAGCACGTAGAAGCCGATCCGCCGTACGACGTACGCCGGGCTCACGAGCGCCTCCTCAATCCGGCGGGGGCCGCCGGGTTCACGAGCGCCTCCTCAGCAGTCGCAGGTAGAGCAGCGCGACCAGCAGGTTCGCGATCAGCAGCAGGAACGAGATCGCCGACGAGTAGCCGAGCTCACCACCTTGCAGCGCGACGTTGTAGATGTAGACCGGCACGGTCTCGGACTCGTGGTTCGGGCCGCCCTTGGTGAGCAGGAACGGCGAGAAGTCGTTCGCGGTCCACAGCGAGATCAGCAGCGTGTTGGTCAGTACGTGGCCCCGGATGTGCGGGAACACGACGTCGCGCAGGGTCTGCCAACCCGAGGCCCCGACCATCCGGGCCGACTCCAATTGCGACGGCGGCACCGCCTGCAGCGCCGACGAGTAGAGCATCATCGAGAACGCCGTACCGCGCCAGGTGTTGAACAGCACCAGGCAGACCATCGGGTAGTCGATCAGCCAGGCCGTGCCCTGGGTGCCGAGGATGCTGTTCAGCGTGCCGGTGTCGCGGTCGAAGAACGCGATCCACAGGTACGCGACCACGGTCGACGGCAGGATCCAGGCCAGCAGCACCAGCCCCTCGACCGTACGCCGGACCGCCGGGCGGGCCTTGCGCATCGTCCAGGCCAGCGCGAAGCCGAGAATGTTCTGGCCGATGATCGCCGAGCCGAGCACGAACAGCAGCGTCAGCCACAACGCGTTGTGGAACAGGGCGTCGTTGAGCGCCTTGGTGTAGTTCTCCAGGCCGATGATCGACGGCGAGACGGCCTCGACCCCGGTGAGCCGGTAGTTCGTGATGCCGATGTAGATCGTCCAGACCGCCGGGAAGACCAGGAACGCCCCGATCAGCAGCAGGGCCGGCGCGACGAAGCCGAGGGCCCGGCCGACGCCGAGTCCCGCGACGTCCTGGGCCGGCCCGCGGACCCGTGCCGGGCGGCCCGGCACGGGTTCACTGGTGGCCGCCATCAGTTGCTGGTGACCTTGTCCTTGCCACCCGCGGCGGCCTCGACCGCGGTCTGGTACGCCTTGGCCGCGTCGGCGGTGGACTTGCCGCCGATCACGTCCGCGGTCGCCTGCTGCAGCGCCGCCGAGATCTTCGGGTACTCGGCCAGGCCCGGCCGGTACTGGGTCAGCGGCAGCACCTTGGTGGCGACGAAGTTCAGCATCGGATCACCGGCCAGCACCTTGGCGTTGACGTCGGTGCGCTGGGTGATCTTCGCGGCGCCGTTCAGGCCGGCCTCGACCATCTCGGCGGAGTTCATGAACTGCAGCAGCTCCCAGGCTTGCTGCGGGAACTTCGTGTTCGGGTTGATCGCGACCACACCGCCGCCCGACATCGAGACGAAGTCCTGGCCCTTGACGCCGGCGCCGGGCTTGACCGCCGGGATGAGCGCGTAGCCGACGGCGGCGTCGCGGTCGGCCATCTTGGCGACACCCTCCTTGGGCTCCACCACGCTGCGCCAGAAGTAGTCGCCCTCGGCCAGGATGCCGATCTTGTTCGCGGCGAACTCGGCGAACGACTTGTCCCGGCCCTTGGCCTCGCGCTGCAGCACCGGGTCACCCAGGCCGCCGCCGTAGATCTGCTTGTAGAAGTCCAGCACCTGGCGGAGCTGAGCAGTGTTGCCGAGCCACTTGCCGTCGGTGTTGACGGTCGCGCCGGTGCCGACCAGCAGCGGCAGTACGCCCTGCATCGAGGTGGCCTCGCCCATCGCGGTGCCGCCGTTGATCTGGATCGGGGTCACGCCGGGCAGCTGCTTGAGCTTCTGGCCGGCGGCGATGATGTCGTCCCACGACTTCGGCTGCCAGTCGGCCGGCAGGCCGGCCTGCGCGAACAGCTTCTTGTTGAAGTAGAGCACCCGCCCGTCGGTCCCGGCCGGTACGCCGTACCGCTTGCCCTCGAAGCTGCCGAGCTGCTGGACCGACTCGGGGATCTGCTTCCAGCCGTCCCAGTCGTCCACCTTGGCGGCGTCGCCGACGGTGTCGGTGAGCGGCTTGACGTAGCCGGCCTGGGCGAACTCGCCGACCCAGATGCCGTCGATGTTCATCAGGTCGGGGCCGGCCTTGTTCGACAGGCTGAGCGCGAGCTTCTGTTTGTAGACCTCGTCGTCGGAGCCGTCACCCTCGAAGCGGACGGTGACGTCGACGCCCTTGGCCTTCTGCGCCTCGACGAACTTCGGGATCAGCACGTCGGAGGTGAAGGTCGCGCCGGCGCTGTTCTTGCCGCCCTTGACCGAGTTGGCGCCGATCACCAGCTCGACCTTCTTCGCGTCGGCGTTGCGGTTCGCGTCCTGGTCGCCGCCGCCGGAGTCCGACGACCCCAGACAGCCGGTCAGCAGCACCGCGGCGGCCACGCCCAGGGCGGCCGGCGGGATCACACGCTTGATGGATCGCATCAGGAGGACTCCTTGCAGGGCTTGCGGGGGAGAAACTGCCGGATCACCTTGGCACTCGAAGAAGACTTTGTGAAGACTTTTACCCACCGCAGGGTAAAACGTTGCCAATTTCCAACCTGCTCCGGGGGCGTACCGATCGTTGCCTGCGGCTACCTGGTGTGGCCATCCCAGCCAGGCGGCGGTTTCGTCAAATCCGGTACCACCGGGGCGCATTGCGGAAGAGTTAAAGCTCGCTCGCGGTTGCGTCTCAAAGAGTAGCTGAGTAGATACAGAACGTGAGATCGGGAGGTAGCGTCAGCAGCGTTCGGATCACTGGAAACGGAGGTGAAGGACATGCTCGGCGAGCTACTGCACGACCTTCTCGGTGGGGGCCACCACTGGCATCACTGGCACCACTGGCACGACTGCTGGTGGTGACCCGCAGGCGGTGACCGGCAGCTCCGCTGACGCGCAAGCAGCGGAGAACCTCCCGGCCCGCCGGAGTGGATCTCCAGGCCAACACTCGAGCTGAAAGGACAACGGGCGGCCCCGACATCGTCGGGGCCGCCCTTCTTCGTGCCGTGAACCGCTACTTCTGAGCCAGCTGCATCATCTGCTTCGGCATCACGGTCATCTCGGCCGGCACCGGCGTCTTGCCCCGGACCAGTTCGAGCAGGCTGGACGCCGCGTTCGCGATCGGCAGCGGCAGGGCCAGGCCCAGCGACGCCAGCAGCGCGTTCACGAGCGCCAGGACCGCACCCAGGATGTCGAGCCCCGGCAGCGGGAGCGCCTTCCAGCCCTGGTTGGCGGCGCCCGCCGCGGCCGACGTGCCGGTCGGCTGGGCCTGCTTCGCCTTGCCCTTGCCGAGCAGCGAGTTGAGTGCCAGTCCACTCGCCGCGTTGACGAACGACCCGGTCGCCTCGTCGTAGTTCCACTTCTGCCCGTCGCCGTCCCGGCAGGGCAGCACCAGCACCGGTGCGTTCTTCGGAACGGTGACCAGGTCGGCACCGGTGTCCAGGCAGGCTCCGGTCCTGGCAAGGGCGCCACCGACGCTCTTGCTCATCGCGACCTGCAGCTGCCCCTTCTCGGTGTAGACCCACTCCTGGGTCTTGCCCTCCTTGCCCGGGGCGCAGGCCATCATCACCGCCATCGGGATCTTCTCGGCGGCCACGAAGGTCAAGCAGTACCGGGTGTCGGCGCTGCTCGCGATCTGCTTCACCGCGCCGACCTGGACCACGCCGGGTGCGGCTTCGGTCGGGATCGGGGCCGCGGCACGGGCCGGCAGGGCGGTGGCCAGCGCGACGCTGACGGCCAGCACTGCCACACCGGTGCGACTGAACAATCTACGAACGATCAAGACAACCTCCAGAGGTCGTGCCATCTCGCGGCGTCAGGTCGTCGGGACCCCGTGGCGTGGAGAGCCGGCCGACGTCCGGGCACCGCGGCGAGCACCCTTTGCGCGTGGGGTGCCGCGGGTCTGTCCCCCGTGAGGAGGCGGTCGTGGCCCGGCAGATCGGTGCTGACTCAGCGCGACGTTGACGCCACGACCAGTAAGGCACAGACGCCCGGATCGTGGTGATGGCGGCCAGGCGTCAGTTGATGCCAATGGCAACTAACTGCCAGGTGGAAGTCGTTGCGCAGGGCATCGAAATGTCGCCGCGCCGGATCCGTGTCCGGGTCGTGCGAGCGCCGTGCGCCGATCGAGACAGTACGTCGTTCGGAGGAAAGGCTTTCACCTTCCCGGAAAGCGGGCTGGCATCCCGGGAAGGTGTCAGGTCAGCGCGGCTGCCGGGTATCGGGGCCGTCGGCAACGGTGTGCCGGTCGTCGGCGAGCCGGTCCTCGGCGACCCGGTCCGAGCCCACCGGGCGGTCGCCGGTCGCCTCCCGCTCGCCGGCCGGTGGTACGTCGGCGGGTACGTCGGCCGCGTGCTTGCCGGCGTGCGTGGTGTCGTCGCCGGCGGTCGTCGTCGACGCGTCGGGGGTGACGGCGGCCTGCTGACGCAGCTCGCGCACCTCCTTGTGGCGGCGGTAGCCCCGGCCGAGTCCCTTCTTCGTCAGCCACAGGCCGAGCATCAGGACGGCGCCGGCGGCGGCGCCGAGGAAGAAGACGGTGGGAACGAGGACGCCGAAGTCGACCCCGAACACCTCCATCGTGGTCGATGCGGTCGACGAGACCGCCACGCCGAGTCCGAGCAGGACGGCGATCACGATCAGGACGATGCCGAGAACGGCCATGGTTTGCTGCCTCTCCTCCAGCAGCCAGGTGCTGGAACCTTCAGGCCTCACTGCCGAGTAGTGCGGTGAGCAGCGCCACGGCGCCGCTCTTGTCGAGTGGGCTGTTCTGGTTCCCACATTTCGGTGACTGTACGCACGACGGGCACCCTTCGCTGCACTCACAGTGGGCGATGGCTTCCCGTGTCGCGGTCAGCCACTCACGGGCGGCGGCGTACCCGTGCTCGGCGAACCCCGCCCCGCCCGGATGGCCGTCGTACACGAAGACGGTGAGCTGCCCGGTGTCGGCGTGCTTGGCGGTCGAGACCCCGCCGATGTCCCAGCGGTCGCAGGTCGCGAACAGCGGCAGCAGGCCGATCGACGCGTGCTCGGCCGCGTGCGCCGCCCCCGGTACGTCGTCCAGCCCGAGCCCGGCGACGACGGAGTCCGGCATCGTCCACCAGACCGCGTTGGTCCGCAGAGTTCGCTCCGGCAGGTCCAGCGGCTGCTCGTCCAGGACGTCGCCGGTGGCGAGCTGCTTGCGTTGGAACGACACGACCTGGTTGGTCACCTGGACCCAGCCGCGGGACAGCTCGGCCGATCCCCAAGTCTCGGTCGCCTCGGTGGCCAGGATGCTGATCTCGGTGACGTCGCGGGCGAACGTCGTGTAGTCGGGCGAGGCCGGCTCGACGATCGCCGCGTGGTTCTCCAGGTCGAGCGTGCGGACCAGGTAGGACTCGCCGGCGTGCACGTACACCGCGCCCTCGTGCACCGACGCGTGCGCCGAGCCGCCGTCGACCGTACCGAGCAGGCGACCGGTCTGGACCTCGACGATCTGCACGGTCTTGCCGCCGGCGGACCGGATGTCGATCGCGTCGACCGCCCGGTCCCGCCGGGTCCAGAACCAGCCGTGCGGCCGCTCACGCAGCAGCCCTTGCCGGACGAGCTGACTGATCACCGCCGACGTGGTCGAACCGAAGACCTCGTAGTCGGCCTCGGTCAGCGGCAGCTCCTGCGCCGCGGCACACAGCTGCGGGCCGAGCACGTACGGGTTCTCCGGGTTGAACACCGTCGCCTCGACCGGCCGCCCGAAGATCGCCTGCGGGTGCCGGACCAGATAGGTGTCCAGCGGGTCGTCCCGCGCGACCAGCAGCGCGAGGGCGTCGCCACCCGAACGCCCGGCCCGGCCGGCTTGCTGCCAGAGCGAAGCGCGCGTCCCCGGCCAGCCCGCCAGCAGTACGGCGTCCAGTCCGGCGATGTCGATGCCCAGCTCGAGTGCGTTGGTCGCGGCGACGCCGGTGAGCTCGCCGCTCTGCAGCATGCTCTCCAGCCGGCGCCGTTCCTCGGGCAGATAGCCCGCCCGGTACGCCGAGACCTGCTCGGCCAGCGCCGGGTCCACCTCGGCCAGGTTGTCCCGGGCGGTCATCGCGACCTGCTCCGCTCCGCGCCGCGAGCGGACGAAGGCGACGGTGCGAACCCCCGACACCACCAGATCGGTCAGCAGGTCCGCGACCTCGGCCGGAGCCGACCGTCGGACCGGCGCTCCGTTCTCGCCCCGGAGCGAGGTCAGCGGGGGCTCCCACAGGCCGAAGGAGATGCCGCCGCGCGGCGAGCCGTCGTCGATCACCTCGACCATCGGCAGCCCGGTCAGCCGCTCGCCGGACACCGCCGGCTCGGCGACCGTGGCCGACGCGCAGACGAAGATCGGGTGCGCGCCGTACTGGGCGCAGATACGCCGCAGCCGACGCAGTACGCCGGCCACATGCGCGCCGAAGACGCCGCGGTAGTGGTGGCACTCGTCGACCACGACGTACTGCAGGCAGCCGAGGAATCTGGCCCAGCGCTGATGGTTCGGCAGGAGCGACCGGTGCAGCATGTCCGGATTGCTCAGCACGTACGTGGCGTGGTCGCGCGCCCAGTCCCGCTCGGTCCGCTCGGAGTCGCCGTCCAGCGTGGTCGCGCGCAGCCCGTCCACCTTGTACTGCGAGAGCGCGCGCAGCTGGTCGTGCGCCAGTGCCTTGGTCGGCGAGAGGTAGAGCACCGATGCCGCCCGGCGGTGTGGTGACGCCGCATGCGCGATGCTCAGCGTCGTCAGGGCGGGCAGCAGGTATCCGAGCGATTTGCCGGACGCCGTACCGGTGGCGACGACAACGTGCTTCCCGCCGTACGCCGCTTCGGCGGTGGCGACCTGGTGGCTCCACGGACTGGTGATACCGAGATCGGCCAACTGTCCCAGCACCTCAGCCGGCACCCAGCGCGGCCATTCCCCGGTCCGGCCGGCGCGCGGCGGCACCGACTCGACGTGCGTCAGCCGCTCCGACCGGCCGGGACCGGCGGCGAGCCTCTTCAGCACCAACGCCGCCTCACCACTCATGGCAACGACCCTAACGCGCCGCGTGGACAGGCCGTCGCGGCCACGAATCGTTACCGGTCCAGACCTCAAGCGGTGCACGCCCGGATGCGCGCAGCCGCTGCAAATGCGGATGCACACGGCTTTTTGACCAGGTAGGTCGACGCGGCACGCGCCGGGATGAAAGAGTTTTGCACGCGGCCCTACTCACGGTCCGTACATGGTTGAATGCAACGGTTCACGGGATCGGAGGCCGAAGTGGATCTGTCGCTGACGACGCGTCCGGAAGGCGGGCGCACCGTCGTCGAGGTGGGTGGGGAGATCGACGTCTACACCGCGCCGAAACTGCGCGAGACGATCGTCTCGTTGGTGGACGCGGGGCACTACGACCTCGTCGTCGACCTGGAAAGAGTGGAGTTCCTGGACTCCACCGGGCTCGGCGTACTGGTCGGAGGGCTGAAACGGGTCCGCACCCACGACGGGTCGCTGTCGCTGGTCTGCACGCAGGAACGACTGCTGAAGATCTTCCGGATCACCGGCCTGACCAAGGTCTTCGAGATCCACCCGGACGTCGCCTCGGCGATCTGAACTGCTCCGGGCAGGTGTTGCTGTCACTACCGTCGGTGACATCACGCCTGTGGACACGCGAGATTCTCAGACCACCCTGGCGTCAGGTCTGGTCGAGGACCGGTTAGAGTGACCCACCGCGCCAGGTGATTGGCGTTGTTTCGTATTCCCCAACCCTCTCGGTTGCGGCAGGACGGGGGCCGTCACGCCCTGAGGGTTGCCTACAAGGAGGACGGATGTCCGCGCTTTCAGTACAAGCGGTGGATCTGTCGTCGAGCAACACCATGTTGGTGGTCGTCGTCGGAGTGATCGCGTTACTTGCGGTCATCATCGCGATGGTGTTCCGCAGCCAGGTGCTTGCCGCGAACGACGGCACCGAGAGCATGAAGACGATCGCCCTGGCGGTGCAGGAAGGCGCTTCCGCCTATCTGTCCCGGCAGTTCAAGACACTGGCCTGGTTCGCCCTGGCGGCGTTCCTGCTGCTGTTCCTGCTGCCCGCGCACAGTGACGGCGACAACGACACCGCGCTGAAGATCTGGCGATCGATCTTCTTCCTGGTCGGGGCGGGCTTCTCCGCCACCATCGGCTACCTGGGCATGTGGCTGGCCACCCGCGCCAACGTCCGGGTCGCCGCGGCCGCGCGCAGCGAAGGACGCGAGCCCGCCATGCGCGTCGCCTTCCGCACCGGTGGCACCGTCGGCATGGCCACCGTCGGCCTCGGCCTGCTCGGCGCCGCCGCGGTGGTGCTGTTCTTCAAGGGCGACGCCCCGACCGTGCTGGAGGGCTTCGGCTTCGGCGCCGCCATGCTGGCCATGTTCATGCGGGTCGGCGGTGGCATCTTCACCAAGGCCGCCGACGTCGGCGCCGACCTGGTCGGCAAGGTCGAGCAGAACATCCCCGAGGACGACCCCCGCAACGCGGCGACCATCGCCGACAACGTGGGCGACAACGTCGGTGACTGCGCCGGTATGGCCGCGGACCTGTTCGAGTCCTACGCCGTGATGCTGGTCGCCTCGCTGATCCTGGGCAAGGCCGCCTTCGGCGAGCAGGGCCTGGTCTTCCCGCTGATCGTGCCGGCCATCGGTGCGGTCACCGCGGTGCTGGGTGTCTACCTGACCCGTCCGCGAGTCGGCGAGAACGGCCTGCGCACGATCAACCGGGCCTTCTACATCTCCGCACTGGTCTCGGCCGTGCTGTGTGCGATCGCCGCGTTCGTCTACCTCCCGGGCAACTTCGCGGACCTGACCAACGCCACCGACGCGATCGCCGCCAACGACGGCGACCCGCGCGTCATCGCCACCGTCTCGGTGCTGATCGGCATCGTGCTGGCCGCGGTCATCCTGGCGCTGACCGGCTACTACACCGGCACCGAGGACAAGCCGGTCAAGGACGTCGGCAAGACGTCGCTGACCGGTGCCGCCACGGTGATCCTGTCCGGCATCTCGGTCGGCTTCGAGTCGGCCGTCTACACCGCCCTGGTGATCGCCGCCGCCGTGTACGGCGCGTTCCTGGTCGGCGGCGGCGGTGTGGTCGCGCTGTTCGCGATCGCGCTGGCCGGGTGTGGTCTGCTCACCACCGTCGGCGTCATCGTCGCGATGGACACCTTCGGCCCGGTCTCGGACAACGCGCAGGGCATCGCCGAGATGTCCGGCGACGTGGACGGCGAGGCCGCCCAGATCCTGACCGAGCTGGACGCCGTCGGCAACACCACCAAGGCGATCACCAAGGGCATCGCGATCGCCACCGCCGTCCTGGCCGCGACCGCGCTGTTCGGGTCCTACACCGACTCGATCTACTCGGTGCTGAACGACGCCGGCGACGCCGCGTTCAACGCCGACGCGCTGGTCTTCGACCCCTCCACCCTGGTCGGCCTGATCATCGGTGCCGCGGTCGTGTTCATGTTCTCCGGTCTCGCGATCAACGCCGTCGGCCGGGCCGCCGGCGCGGTCGTCTACGAGGTCCGTCGCCAGTTCCGCGACATCCCCGGGATCATGGAGGGCACCGGCAAGCCGGAGTACGGCAAGGTCGTCGACATCTGCACCAAGGACTCGCTGCGTGAGCTGGCCACTCCCGGTCTGCTCGCGATCGCGGCCCCGATCGCGGTCGGCTTCGGTCTGGGGGCGTCGGCGCTGGCCGGCTACCTGGCCGGTGCGATCGCGGCCGGCACGCTGATGGCGGTGTTCCTGGCCAACTCCGGTGGCGCCTGGGACAACGCGAAGAAGCTGGTCGAGGACGGCAACCACGGCGGCAAGGGCTCGCCGGCGCACGAGGCCACCATCATCGGTGACACCGTGGGCGACCCGTTCAAGGACACCGCCGGCCCGGCCATCAACCCGCTGATCAAGGTGATGAACCTGGTCTCGGTGCTGATCGCCCCGGCCGTCGTCGGTCTGTCCAGCATCGGCGAGGACACCAACACCCCGCTGCGCATCGTCATCGCGCTGGTCGCGGTGGCCGTCATCGCGGCGGCCGTGATCGTGTCCAAGCGGCGCGAGTCGGTCATCTCCGACACCCCGGCGGCAGCCAACGTCGCCGCCTGATCCATCCGCAGTACCGCAACGGCCCGCCGGAGTTCTCCGGCGGGCCGTTGTGCGTTCATCCCGCCGACGAGGCTTGCGCCACAGGGCACTCGACGTTCGGGGCTCGCCATCAAGTGGCAGTGACTACCGCCTCTTTCGTCGTCGGCGCGCCGACTTTCGGCTGATGTCCCACGACCCCGTCGTGCGGGATGCTCAAGGGGACGCTCAGGGACTTGCCCGATGGCTGCCGGGCGGGTGGAAACGGAAGACTCCATCCCCAGGTGGACACACCGGATCCGTCCCGGGTCCGATGCGACCGGGCAGCCGCGCCTCGATACTGAGGTGGGCTGCCCGCCCTGACATCCGGCGCGCTACCGAACGAGGAGTACGGCGATGATCGAGGCACAAGGCCTCACCAAGCGATACGGCGCAACCGTTGCCGTTGACAACCTGTCTTTCGAGGTGAAACCCGGCAAGGTGACCGGCTTCCTCGGCCCGAACGGGGCCGGCAAGTCCACCACCATGCGGATGATCCTCGGCCTGGACACCCCGACCTCCGGCGACGTCCGGATCGACGGCCAGCACTACGTCGACCTGAAGCAGCCGCTGCGCAAGGTCGGCGCGCTGCTGGACGCCAAGTGGGTGCACCCCAACCGGTCCGCCCGGGCCCACCTGCTCTGGATGGCCGCGTCGAACCAGCTGCCCAAGCAGCGCGTCGACGAGGTGCTGGAGATCGTCGGCCTGACCGAAGTGGCCGGCAAGCGGGCCGGTGCCTACTCGCTCGGCATGTCCCAGCGGCTCGGCATCGCCGGCGCCCTGCTGGGCGACCCCGAGATCCTGCTGTTCGACGAGCCGGTCAACGGTCTCGACCCCGAGGGCATCGTCTGGATCCGCAAGTTCATGCACCGGCTGGCCGACGAGGGCCGGACGGTGTTCGTCTCCAGCCACCTGCTGTCGGAGATGGCGCTGACGGCCGAGGAACTGGTCGTCATCGGCCGCGGCCGGCTGATCTCGCAGACCAGCACCAAGCAGTTCGTCGACGAGGCCAGCGGCAACAGCATCAAGGTTCGCAGCCCGCAGCTCGACCAGCTGCAGAGCGTGCTGCAGCAGGGCAACCTGGCGACCCGGATCGAGGACGTCAAGGACGAGGGCAAGGTGCTCTTCGTCGACGGCAAGGTGACCACCGACCAGGTCGGCGAGGCCGCCGCCGCGCAGGGCATCGTGCTGCACGAGCTGACTCTGCAGCGCGGTTCGCTGGAGCAGGCCTTCATGCAGATGACCGGCGACTCGGTCGAGTACCACGCACACGACGGCCAGGAACAGGTGGCACCGCCGGTGCCGCCGGCCGAGATCGTCGTGGCGGAAGAGGAGAAGAACTGATGTCCCTCGTCACCGTGGAGCGGATCAAGCTCTTCAGCACCCGCTCGCCGTGGTGGTGCCTGGCGCTGGCGCTGCTGCTGGCCGACGGCTTCATCACGCTCGGCTTCGTCTTCACCCCCGACGACATCAGCCGCGACTTCCGCCCGGTCGACACCCAGGGCACCTACCTGTTCGGCATGATCGTGATGATGGTGATGGCCACCCTCGCGGTCACCACCGAGTACCGGTTCGGCACCATCCGGACCAGCTTCCTGTCGGTGCCCAAGCGCACGCCGATGCTGCTGGCCAAGACCGGTGTCGCGGCCGTGCTGAGCGGCGTCGTCGGACTGGTCAGCGCGTTCGGCGCGCTGCTGCTCGGCCGGATCCTGGTCCCCGACGCCGACCTGGCGCTGAACAGCGCCGCCGACTGGCGCGGTGTGCTCGGCGTCGCGCCGGTCTACTTCCTGGCCGCGATCTTCGCGGTCGCGGTCGGCATCCTGGTCCGGCAGAGCGCCGGCGCGCTGGCGATCGTGATCTGCTGGCCGCTGCTGCTCGAGGGCATCGGCCTGGCGATCCCGAAGGTCGGCGAGTTCATCGGCGACTGGGGCCCGTTCTCCCGGGTGAGCTGGTTCCTCAACGGCGACCAGGGCGCCGTACCCGGTGGTGGCGAGACGACCTCGGTGATGTCGCCGGCCTGGTCGCTGGTGTACTTCGCCGCCTGGGCCGTCGCCCTGCTGATCGTCGCCCTGGTGGTGGCGAAGAAGCGCGACGCCTGACCCACGGACGGCCGCCGGATCAGGGGACCCGGCGGCCCACCACCCGGCCGGGCTGAGGGGTCCTGGCCGCCACGGCCCGTGGAGTATCCGCTCCGGCGGACGCTCCACGGGCCGCTTCGTCGTCAGCGGCAGTTCTTGCCGTTGACGATCTTCCAGTTGCCCTGGTTCGGGACGATCCGTTTCTGGTAGCAGGCCACGGAGTTGATCTCGCCGAGGCTCTTGAGGGTGTTGAAGATCCCGCCGAGCGAGATCCCGGGCGCGACCTTGCAGATCAGGTCGGCCGCTTCCTTGATCTTGCCCTTCAACTTGGTGATCCCCTTGCAGGTCAGGTAGGCGGCACCACCGCCGATGGCGATCATCGCGCCGAGCACCAGCTGGACTTCGGCACCGGTCAGGTTCAGGTAGACGCCCCGGCCGAAGGTGAGCTTCGGGTCCAGGGTGAGCGGGTAGCGGGCGCCGGTGGCGTCGACGTGCTGGACCAGCCGGTTGCCGTCGGCGGTGTACCAGGTCGGGATCTGCTTGCCGTCGGCATCGATCGCCCACGGCGCCTCGATCACGCCGGTCAGGTCGGTGCCGGGGCGGGTGATCAGGAAGCCGGCTCCCGCGGGCTCGAGCTTCCAGCCCGGCTGCGGCGAGACGTCGTACCGGGCGCTGGTTCCGTGGCGCAGGACGGTCAGGACCTGTCCACCGTCGGGGAGCCGGCGTACCTCCGAGTTACGCCGGTCGGCCGCGGAGATGGTGTGACCGACGCCTTCCTGCGCCACTGTCACGCTCTTGGCGTCGGTGCGGGCCTCGACCGCCGGCCGCGCGGTGCCGAGCTGGTCCGGGCCGCGGGCGGCCAGGGCCCGTTCCACGACCGCGGCGGTGTCGCCGGCCGGTACGGCCGAGGCCTGGGTGGCCGACAAGGCCACCGCGGCGGTCAGTACGGCGACGAGAGATGTCCGGGCGATGATGCGCATCGGTGCTCCTTCGATCGGTGACTGGTCCCTGCCAGTAGGCAGCGCCGCCGGGAGCCGCTGCCAGGGTTTCTGCAGGTAGCTGCAGGTTCCGTGATCGACGCAACGTGATCGCGATCCGATGGTGACGCCGCGGCGCTTGCGATCGAGACGACCCGAGGTTCCGGGGGCGGAAGTGGCGGCGTAGTTGCTGATTGGTTAGGTTCCCTGTCATGACCGACTGGGCGCTGGTGCGTGCTGAGGGCTTCGCGGTTCCGCCGGATCGGCCGATCATCGACCTGGTGGCCGAGTTGTCCGGGATGCTGCGGTCGCCGGATCCGGTGGTGCGGGACGGGCAGGCCTACGCGACGCTGGCGACCTGGATCGGCCAGGGGGTACTCGCGCCGGAGCTGCTGCGGGAGCTCGGGGACGAGCTGGCCGGGCGGTTCGCGGACCCGGAGATCCAGGCGCGGACGTTCGCGCCGCTGGTGCTCGACGCGATCGTCTCGGCCGGGGTGTTCGAGCCGGCCTGGGTGCCGCCGTTCGAGCGCTGGTACGTCGCCGAGGAGGACCTGCGCGGGTACGACGCGAAGCTCGGCTGGCTGCACGCCGTCGCCCACGGTGCCGACCTGCTCGGGGCTCTCGGACGCCTGCCCGCCGTCGAGCCGGTCGAGATGCTCCGGCTCGGCGTCGGACGCATGCTGACGCCGACGGACCACGTCTGGCGCGACCTGGAGGACGACCGGCTCGGCTACGCCCTGGCGGCCACGCTGACGCGCACCGACTTGCTGGAGACCGACGCGACCGGCTGGCTCGACCCGGTCGCCCGGGTGCTGGCCAACCACCCGGCGGACGGCGTCCGCCCGGAGGTCAGCAACACGCTGCGCACTCTCCGGGTCCTCTACGTCCTGGTCGACCGGGGCGTTCGCATCAACGACAGCGTCGTCCAGGTGCCGCATCGTGAGCTGGTGCGGGACAAGCTCGCGGATGTGCTCCGCACGGCGACGCCGTACTTCCTGTGATCACCAAGGACATCCAGGGCAACTACGCCCGCGTCGCGGCGGCGTACGACGGCGCGTGGGCCGATGTGCTCGCCGTCCATGCCAGAGCCGTCGCCGACCGGCTGCCGCTCGCCGGTGCCCGGCGAGTGGCCGAGCTGGGCTGTGGGCCCGGCCGCCTGCTGAGCCACCTGGCCGCGCTGGCGCCACAGGCCCAGGTCATCGGCGCCGACCTGACCGAGGCGATGATCCGGCGCGCGCCCGCCGAGTACGGGCGCGTGGTGGCCGATGTACAGGCGCTGCCGTTCGCGGCGGAGTCGCTGGATGCCGTGGTGATGCCGTTCGTGCTGTTCCACCTGCCCGACCTGCCGCTGGCTCTGTCCGCGGTACGACGCTCGCTCGCGCCAGGCGGCTCGTTCGCCGCGGTCACCTGGTCCGGACACGACCCGCACCCGGCCTACGACGTGTGGGTGCGGGTGATCGACGAGCACGACGCTCCGGCCGACCCGTCGCCGCAGATGCCGTCGAACGCCGTCACGTCGGACCCGGCGAAGCTGGCAGCCGCGCTGGAGACCGCCGGCTTCGGGCAGGTCGACATCACCGTCGAGCGGTTCCGGCACCAGCCGACCGCCGCGGAGTTCCTGGCCCACTCGCGGGTGATCGGGTCGATGGCCCGGCGGCTCGACCTGCTGCCGCCCGAGCGTCGTACGGCGTGCCTGACGGCGGCCGAACGCGCCTTGGCCGAGCTGGCCCCGGGGGACTTCGTCGAGTCGGGCACCATCCTCTACAGCACCGCTCGTGCCGCCTAGGCGAGGATGGGTCCATGAGTGACCTGTCGAGTGGTCTGGTGGATCGGCTGCGTGGACTGTTCGAGACGGCGGACTACACCGTCGAAGGCGTCGCGGAGCGACTGGGCCGCCGGGCCAACGCCGCACTCGCACGCAACGAGACCACTCTGGCGTACCGGCAGACCAGCGGGGGGGACACGCTCGACACGCTGATCCGCCTGTTCCTCCTGCAGCGGCCGGTGCCGGGAACCCTGCTGGACAAGGAGATCCTGGCCGAACTGCTTGCCCTGGGCATCGTCACCGCGCAGGGCGACGAGGTGCTCGCGGCGATCGACATCCGCCCGTACGCCGAGGACGACCGCGCCTGGTGGGTCGTCGCCGACCCGACGCCGGGGCTGGACGGCCGGCGGACGCCGATGCGGTCCGACTACGTACTGGGGATCGCGCCGGCCAGCCTGAGCCTGGTCAAGCTGACCGTGCCGCTGAAGGTGGAGACCGCCCTCGACCTGGGCACCGGCTGCGGCATCCAGGCACTGCACCTGTCCGACCGGGCGAACCACATCGTCGCCACCGACGTGAACCCGCGTGCGCTTCAGCTGACGCGGTGGACGGCTGCGCTGAACCGGATCGACCTGGACGTACGTGACGGGTCCCTGTACGAGCCGGTGGCGGACCAGCGGTTCGACCTGATCGTCAGCAACCCGCCGTACGTGATTGCGCCGCCGAGCGACGGCAAGCTGACCTACCGCGAGACGGGGTTCGCCGGGGACGCAGTGGTCGAGCAGTTGGTCCGGCAGGCGCCGCAGCACCTGACCGAAGGCGGCTGGTGCCAGCTGCTGGCGAACTGGACCTGTGTGCGTGGCCAGGACTGGCAGGACCGCATAGCCGGCTGGACCGGAGACCGGGCCGCCTGGGCAGTACAGCGCGAGCAGCTGGATCCGGCGGAGTACGTCGAGCTGTGGCTGCGCGACGCGGGGCTGCACGGCCGGCCGGAGTACACCCAGCGGTACGACGAGTGGCTGGCCTGGCTGGACGACCAGCAGGTCGAGGCGATCGGCATGGGCTGGATCAACCTGCACAACGTCCCCGGTACGACGGACGCCGAGTCCTGGCCGTACGAGATCGAGCAGCCGATCGGCCCGCACGTCCTGCAACGCTTCCAGCGCCAGGAGAGTGTTCCCGACGACCTGACCGGCCTGTACCTCCGGCTGGCCGACGACGTGGTCCAGGAGACGGCCGGGCCGCCCGGAGCCGACGACCCGGCCACCATCGTGCTGCGCCGGCAGCGAGGCCTGCGACGGGCCGAGCAGGCCGACACCGTGCTCGCCGGATTCGTCGGGGCCTGCGACGGCGACCTGACCGTCGGCCAGATCCTCGGTGCCTTGGCCACGCTGCTCGACCGCGACGACCTGCAGGCCGAGTACCTGCCGGAGATCCGCCGACTCGTCGTGGAAGGCTTTCTCGACTACTGACGGCGCCGGTTGCGCTTCTCGGCGTACATCCGGCGGTCGGCCTCCCTCAGCAGGTCGGTGATCGGGATGCCGTCGGTGCTGGACGCCTGGCCGATGCTGAGGCGCAGCGTGGCGAACCACGGCTCGGCGGCCCCGGCCGCGATGCGTTCGGCGGCAGTGCGGATCCGCTCGACCAGCTCACGGGCACCGCGTTCGTCCGGGTTGTCCAGGACGACGACGAACTCGTCGCCACCGGCGCGCACGACCACGTCCTCCGCGCGGGACTGCTCGGTGAGCAACTGGGCGACCCGGCGCAGCACCTCGTCGCCGGAGGCGTGGCCGTGGCTGTCGTTGACCACCTTGAGGTTGTCGACGTCGATCGCGATGACGGCGATCGAGCGGCCGGAGTCGAGCGCCGCGCTCATCCGCTCGTCGAGCGCCCGCCGGTTGCCCACGCCGGTCAGCGGGTCCTCCCGGGCCGCGCGCCACTCGGCGTCGTGCCGGATGGACAGCTCGTGCGTCGCCAGCGCGCTGCGGACGGCGTACAGGCCGCGGAGCCGCTCCGCCCACCAGCCCCGGGTGATGGCGCGTGCGTACTGCAGACCGGCCGCCGCACCGGCGTCACCGGAATCAGCGGAGATCTGTACGGCGGTGTGCCGGACCAACGCCTCGACCGGCGGGTCCGAGGTCGGTGGCAGATCGGTCGTCGCCTGTCCCGCTGCTTCGAGCGCGTCGTCCAGCCGGCCGAGCGCCGCATACGTCTTGGCCAGGTAGGCCCCGGCGATCGCGGTCAGCTCCAGGTCACCGAGCTTGGCGAGCTGGTCCCGGCAGTCCTTGAGCACCACTGCCGCCCCGGCCGGATCGACGTCCCAGTTGCTCGCCGCCAGCCACATCCGGCCCGCCATCGGCCAGTAGCCGACCAGGTTCGCCCGCACGATCGCGTCGTTCGCGTCCGCCGCCCAGCGGCGCGCTTCGGCTCGCCGGTGCTGGATCTGGTCGTCGTACGACGAGTCGCCCAGCCGCTCCATCTCGTGTGCCCAGCGCAGGTTCGACTCGGCCAGGTTGAGGCGGTCGATGACCGGCGCCTCGGGCAGCCCGAGCGGGTCGCTGACGGTAGCGGCGGCGGCCTCGAAGTGCGGGATGCACAGCTCGAACAGCCGGAGCAGGTCGTAGGCGTAGCCGAGGCCGGTGTGCGCCCAGCTGGCCAGTCCGGCGTCGTACGTGCGGGACAGGGCGTTCTCGGCCGCGACCAGGTCGGTGACCGAGTCGCCGCCCTCACCGGTCCGGATCAGCGTGACGATACGCAGCGCCAGCGCGTTCGCCTCCCAGCCGGGCTCGTCGATCGTGCGGGCGATCCGGATGCAGCCGTCGACCGCGTCCAGCGCCTCCTCGGCGTCGGTGCCGTGGTGGGCCGCGACGGCACGGACGTACTCGGCCGCCGCCCGCTCGGGCGTCGGCTCCGGACCGAGGTCGGCCAGCAGCCGGCGGATGTCGAGCATCGCCTCGGCCGGACTGCCCGACTGGGCCCGCGCCATCGCCGCAGCGATCCGCGCGGTCACCCCCGACGTCTCCCGCACCCACTCCTCCACTCTCACCACCCCTGCCGCAACTCAGCGGTTGCGGCGTTTGTCCTCGTACAAGCGGCTGTCGGCCACTGCGACGAGCCGGTCGACCGGAATGCCCTCGGCGGTGGCCGCGTACCCGAGGCTCAGGCCGAGATTCGCCAGCCAGGGTTTGCTGGTCCCGGCGGCGATGCCGGACACCGCGGCGCGAATCCGCTCGGCCAGCTGGTAGCCGCCCTTCGCGTCCGGCTGGTCCAGCACCACGAAGAACTCGTCGCCGCCCGATCGAATCACGGCGTCGGTCGAACGGGCCTGTTCTACCAGCAGGTTTGCAACAACCTGCAGCAATTCGTCCCCGCAGGCGTGCCCGAAGGTGTCGTTGACGACCTTGAGGTCGTCCACGTCGATGGCCAGCAGCGTGACCGCGCGCTGGGAGTCGCGGGCCGCGGTCAGCCGCTCGTCCATCGCCCGGCGGTTGCCGATGCCGGTCAATGGGTCCTGCCGGGCCGCGTGCCACTCGGCGTCGTGCCGCGCGGACAGGTCGTGGGTGTCCAGTGCATGCCGTACGGCGTTCAGCGCGCGCCGCCGTTCCTTCCACCAGGCCCGGGCCACCGAGTGCGCGTAGTCCAACCCGGTGAGGGCTCCCGGGTCGCCTGCCAGCGCCGCCAGCTGGGCCTTGGTCTGCAGGACGAGCATCTGCGTCGACGGATCGGCCAACGGGATCAGGTCGTCGGCCGCGCGGGCAGCGGCCGCCTGAGCCTGTTCCAGCTCACCTGAGCGCTGCAAAGCCCTTGCCAGGTAGGCGCCTGCGATCGCCAGCCGCTCGGTCTCGCCCAGCTTGCTGATCTGGTCCCGGCAGTCGGTCAGTGCCGCGGCAGCCGCCACCGGGTCGCCGTCGGTCTCTGCCGCCGCCAGCCAGAGCCGGGCACTCACCCGCCAGTACTCCTGGTTCTCGTCGTCGACGATGACCCGCTCCGCGTCCCTGGCCCAGTACGCCGCCGACGCGAGCCGCTCCCGGATCTCCTGCTGGTACGCCGGATCGCCGAGCCGCTCGAGTTCGTGTGCCCAGCGCAGATGCGTCTCGGCCAGGTTGAGCCGGTCGATCGCCGGCGACTCGGCCAGCTCGAACACGTCGGCGTCGGTCTGCGTCGCGGCCTCGTAGTGCGGGATGCAGAGCTCGAACAGCCGCAGGACGTCGTACGCGTAGCCGAGGCCGGTGTGCGCCCAGGCGGCCAGCCCGGCGTCCGTCGTACGGCTCAGGGCGGCTTCGGCCGCGACCAGGTCGGCCACGGTGTCGCCGCCGCGGCCGCTGCGGGCAAGGTTGATGATCCGGATCGGGAAGGCGTTGGCCTCCCAGCCGGGCTCGTCGATCGCCCGGGCCACCGCCAGGCAGGCTTCCACTGCGGCGAGCGCCTCGTCGGCGTCGCTGGCGTGGTGGGCGGTGACGCCGCGGACGTACTCCGCGGCGGCCAGCGCGTAGCTGGGCTTCGGACCGAGCTCGGCCCGGATCGCCTCGATCTCCGCGGCGGCGGCATGGTGACCACCGGACTGTGCCAGCGTCATCGCCGCCGCGATCCGGGCTGTCAGCGGGCCCCCGTCCATCCCCATGGTGCTGCTCGGCCTTCCTGGTCTGAACCAGCTCGCAGGGTTGAGCCGGACCGCCCATTGTGGACCTGAGTCACCGCGCTGTCACGAGGTCGGCGAGATCTCCGGGCCTGACTTGACGCAGTCCTGTGGTTTCACCGCGTCACCAGGGGGAGAGGGAACGCTCAGCCGGCCGCCTGGCGGGAGCCCGCCGTGGCGTGCAGCTGTACCGGCAGCGACTCCACGCCGTACACGATCGAGAAGTCGCGGAAGCGCAGCTGCTCCTCGGCGACCGCCAGCGACAGGTCGGGGAACCGGTGCGCCAGCGCGGTGAACGCGGCCCGCAGCTCCATCCGGGCCAGCTCGGCGCCGACGCAGCGGTGCATGCCGTGGCCGAAGGCCAGATGTGCGGCGGGCGCCCGCTCAGGCCAGAAGTGCTCGGCGTTCGGACCGAAGACGGCCTTGTCGCGGTCGGCGCCGGACAGCGAGACGGCGACCAGGTCGCCCTTCTTCACCTGGTGGCCGAACAGTTCCTGGTCGTGCTTGGCGAACCGCGGGAAGGCGACCTGGACGACGGTCAGGTAGCGCAGCAGTTCCTCGACGATCGCGTCGACGGCGCCGGGCTCGTCGCGGATCCGGGCGAAGTTGTCCGGGTCGCGCAGCAGTACCAGCGTGCCGAGCGCGAGCATGCTGGCCGAGGTCTCGTAGCCGCCGAGGAAAACACCGTCGGCCAGGCCGCCGAGCTCGATGTCGTCGATGGTGTCGCCCTGCTCGCGGATGATCGAGCCGATCAGGCCGTCGCCGGGCTCCTTGCGCTGCTTGCGGACGATCTCGAACAGGAAGTCGCGCGATTCGCTGGCCGAGCCGAACACACCGATGCCGCCGCCGGACAGGTCGAACCGGGCCGGGCCGAGGGCGCGGAAGCGGTCGCGGTCGTCCTCCTCGACGCCGAGCAGGTCGGCGATCAGCAGGAACGGCACGTTGAAGGCGAAGTCGGCGACGATGTCGGCGACCGGGCCCTTGGCCTCCATCAGGTCGAGCTGGTCGTTGACGATCTTCTCGATCGCCGGTTCCAGCCGGGCCAGCCGGCGTTTGGTGAACTCCGGCGTGAGCAGCTTGCGCAGGCGGGTGTGGTCCGGCGGGTCGGTGAAGCCCAGGCCGCCGATGCCCTCCGACGGCTTGTTCGGGTCGGAGCCGACCAGCGGGCGGATGTCGTTGCTGAAGTTGGTGCTGTCGGCCAGCACGGCCTTGGCCTCGGCGTACCCGGAAACCATCCAGACGTTCAGCCCGAACAGGTGGGCCAGCTTGTGCACCGGTTCGGTCTCACGGATCTTCGCCATCTCCGGCGCCGGGTCGAGACCTTCGCGGCGCAACGGCATCGACACCTGGCGAGGGAACATCTTCATCTTCGACAGGTCCAGACCACCCTTGCGGGTGGTTCTGTTCAACAGCCGGCTGCCGACCCATTTCTTCAGGTATGTCGCAACCATTGACTCCCACGCGCCCTCTCTGAACAGCTGCCCCCGACGGCTTTCGTCTGCTTCGAAACTAGCCGTCGCGAGGACCAGAACTGATGGTGTTGGCACCACTTGGATGGTGGCGTTGGCACCACCATGGGAGGGGGCCACGGCCGTGCCAGCACGAAGCGTGTCACGTCCGAGGGCCCCGCTGCCACCGGAAACCACCTGTGCCGCACCCTGGAGTCCGGACCGGTGGGTTCGGGGGCCGGGTCAGGGAAAGACCAGCCGAAAGACGGATGTGCTCGCCGGTGAGGCGGTCACCCCCGCGGGTGTCAGGTTTTCGCCACGGCCAGGGCGGCCCGAAAGGGCAGGTTCGGCGGGCTCGCGGTGCGCGGCCGCGGTGTGGACATTGCCACATGTCGCTGGTTGTTGCGCTCGGCACACAACTGCCGTCGTCACGAAGTTGAGACCGGTTCTCCACGCCACGGAGGATCCCCGGCGGCGGTCCGGGCGGCGACGATGATGCGCATGGCGAACTGTCGAAGGATCAACCGTCGCGGTCTGACCGGCGTCCTCGCCGGACTGGTGGCTGCCGCACTGCTGACGGCGCCACTCACCGCGCAGGCGGGGACGGCTCAGGACCCCGACTACACACCGGTCACCTTCGACCTGCCCGAGCCGACCGGGCGCTACGACCTCGGCACCACCGAACTGCATCTGGTCGACCAGAGCCGGCAGGACTCGACGGCGCCCAGCGGAAAACGCGAACTGATGGTGAGCGTCTGGTACCCGGCCGCCGGGATGGGCGGCGACGCGCCGCCGGCCAAGTACATGCCGCAGAAGACGGCGGCGTACGTCGGGCGCCAGTGGTCCGACGCCTTCTGGCTGCCGGGCACCGTGCTCGACTTCGCCAACACCGAGACGCACGCGCGGGTCGGCGTACCGGTCCGGGCGGGCAAGCACCCGGTCGTGCTGTTCTCTCCGGGCTATCCGTTCAGCCGGTTCCTGAACACCCAGGCGGCCGAGGACCTGGCCAGCCGCGGGTACGTCGTGGTCGCCATGGACCACACCGGTGAGACGCCGGTGCAGTTTCCCGACGGGCGGTTCGTGCCCGGGCACAATCCGGACGAAGCGCCGACCGCGGAGCTGATCCACGACGTGGTGGACACCCGGACCGCCGACGCCCGGTTCGTGCTGAACCAGCTGGAGCAGCTGGACGCCGGCACCAACCCGGACGCCGAACGCCGCCGGCTGCCGCTCGGGCTGCGCAACAGCCTCGATCTGCGGCGTACCGGCATGTTCGGCTACTCGCTCGGCGGCTACACGACGGCGAACACGATGCTGCAGGACCGGCGGGTACGGAGCGGCGTGGACCTGGACGGCACGCTGTCGGACAGCAAGACCGAGCAGCTGGTCGGCGAGGTCGCGCGCAAGGGCCTGAACCGGCCCTTTCTGCTCTTCGGCTCGGACACCACCCAGCGCCTCGATCCCAAGGCGCCGAACTACGACCCGTCCTGGGCGTCGTTCTGGGCAGCCCAGCAGGGCTGGAAGCTCAACCTGCAGTTGAGGGACTCGGAGCATTTCGCGTTCTGCGACTTCCGGTTCGTTTTCGCCCAGCTGTTCCACCACGTCTACGGGGACGACGAGCTGATCCCGATCGCGGTGGGCAAACTGGTCGGCCGGGGTGACGAGGCCCAGGCGATCGCCGCTCAGCGCGAGTACCTGGCCGCGTTCTTCGACCAGACGCTGCGAGGCCGGCCGCAGTCGCTGCTGCGCAGGGAGTCCGGGAAGTTTCCGGCCGTGGGATTCGTGCGCTGACATCAACTCTCGCGAGGGAGGGCGTGCCGCCGATCGGCGCGGATGTTGCCTGAGGCAACGTTTTGATCTGATGCCTGGCGGCTGCCGGTCGGATCGCGTCAGCGCGGCTGGAAGCTCGATCTGAGCCTGCCACAGATCGTCGGCTCGCTGCTCGGCACGGTCGGCCCGGGCCGCAGTGTCCGTGCCCGCCGGACGTATCTCCGGGCGTACTTCGACCGGTTCCTGAAGACCCGGCCGCGGCCGCTGCCGCGGAAGGAGCCGCCGCGACCCCCGTCGTGTTCGTCCGCTGAGCGGATCCGTCTCGGCATTCGGGATCGCACGTGCGCGCGTCACGTGCGGGCGGAACAGGAGGTGCGGGAACTGCTCCGGGCCGGGGTTTTCCCGTGCTTTCCGTCACCCGAATGCGGCTCGTCGCGGCGCGACCGGTTACCGTGCGTTGAGAAATGCGTTGCTGTCGGCCGTACTCTGTCTTCGGGCAGGTCCGGTGCTCGGGGTGGCTCACGGGGAATGAGCAGTCCGGCCGCAGACGTTGGTCGGTCGTACGGGTCGTAGACAGCAAGGAGCGCAGTGGCAGGGGCAGCAGGGACCAAGACATCGTCCGGAACCGCGGCAGCGGGGACCGGTCGCCGGCTGGTGATCGTCGAGTCGCCGAAGAAGGCGCGGATGATCGCCGGTTTCCTGGGCGCCGGGTACGTGGTGGAGTCCAGCTTCGGCCACATCCGGGACCTGCCGAAGGGGGCCGACGAGATCCCCGCCAAGTACAAGGGACTGCCGTGGGCCCGGCTCGGCGTGAACATCGACGACCACTTCGACCCGCTGTACGTCGTACCGGCCGACAAGAAGGCGCAGATCCGCAAGCTCAAGGACCTGCTGAAGGACGCCGACGAGCTCTACCTCGCGACCGATGAGGACCGCGAGGGTGAAGCCATCGCGTGGCACCTGCTGGACGAGCTGAAGCCGAAGATCCCGGTCAAGCGGATGGTCTTCCACGAGATCACGCCGAAGGCGATCCAGGACGCGGTCGGCAACGCGCGGCAGATCAACGACGCGCTGGTCGACGCCCAGGAGGCCCGGCGGATCCTCGACCGGCTCTACGGCTACGAGGTCTCCCCGGTGCTGTGGAAGAAGGTCATGCCGAAGCTGTCGGCGGGCCGGGTCCAGTCGGTCGCGATCCGGATGGTGGTCGACCGCGAGCGAGAGCGGATCGCGTTCCGCAGCGCGTCGTACTGGGACCTGGACGCCACGCTGGACGCCGGCGAGGGAAAGACGCCCCGGCTGTTCCCGTCCCGGCTGGTCTCGGTGGACAGCCGGCGGATCGCCCAGGGCCGCGACTTCGCGCCGACCGGCGAGCTGAAGAGCCAGAACACGGTCCACCTGGACGAGTCGACCGCGACCGCGCTGGCCGCGGCGTTGCGCGACTCGCGGTTCACCGTGCGCTCGATCGAGTCCAAGCCGTACACCCGCAAGCCGTACGCGCCGTTCCGGACCACCACGCTGCAGCAGGAGGCCGGCCGCAAGCTCGGCATGTCCGCCTCGCAGACCATGCAGATCGCCCAGCGGCTGTACGAGAACGGCAACATCACCTACATGCGGACCGACTCGGTCACGCTGTCGGACACCGCGATCACCGCCGCCCGGGCCCAGGTCCGCGAGCTGTACGGCGCGTCGTACCTGCCGGACAAGCCGCGGGTCTACACCTCCAAGGTGAAGAACGCGCAGGAGGCGCACGAGGCGATCCGGCCGGCCGGTGAGCAGTTCCAGACCCCGGCGCAGACCGGGCTGTCGGGCGCGGAGTACCGGCTGTACGAGCTGATCTGGATGCGCACGATCGCGTCGCAGATGAAGGACGCGGCCGGTAACAGCGTCTCGATCAAGATCGACGCGAAGGCCTCCACGGGCGAGAACGTCGAGTTCACCTCGTCCGGCCGGGTGATCACGTTCCACGGCTTCCTCAAGGCCTACGTCGAGGGCGCCGACGACCCGTCGGCCGAGACCGACGACCGGGAGACCCAGATCCCGGACGTGGCCGAGGGCGACGTGCTGCCGGCCACCGAGGTGATCGCGTCGGGGCACGAGACCAAGCCGCCGTCGCGCTTCACCGAGGCGACGCTGATCGCCCAGCTGGAAGAGCGCGAGATCGGCCGGCCGTCGACGTACGCGTCGATCCTGGGCACGATCCAGGCCCGCGGCTACGTCTACAAGAAGGGCAACGCGCTGGTCCCGGCGTGGCTGGCCTTCGCCGTGGTCCGGCTGCTCGAAGAGCACTTCACCCGTTTGGTCGACTACGCGTTCACCGCCTCGATGGAGGACGTGCTGGACGACGTCGCGGCCGGCAACCAGCAGCGCGAGGGCGTGCTCGGCCGGTTCTACTTCGGCGACGACGACCTCGAGGGCCTGCAGTCGATGGTCAGCGACCTCGGCGACATCGACGCCCGGGAGATGTCCACCTTCCCGGTCGGCCCGCCGGACAGCGGCATCGTGGTCCGGGTCGGCCGCTACGGCCCGTACGTCGAGGGCCCGGACGAGACCCGCGCGAACGTGCCGGAGGACCTGCCGCCGGACGAGCTCACCGTCGACAAGGCGCGCGAGCTGCTCAGCCAGCCGTCGGGCGTCGAGGTCGAGCTCGGCAACACGCCGGACACCGGGCTCAAGGTGGTCGCGAAGGCGGGCCGGTTCGGTCCGTACGTGACCGAGGTGCTGCCCGAGGACGCGCCGAAGAGCGCGAAGCCGCGGACCGGTTCGCTGCTCAAGTCGATGACGCTGGACACCGTCACCCTGGACGACGCGCTGAAGCTGCTGTCGCTGCCGCGGGTGGTCGGCAAGGACCCGGAGTCCGGCGAGGAGATCACCGCGCAGAACGGCCGCTACGGGCCGTACCTGAAGAAGGGCACCGACTCGCGGTCGCTGCAGACCGAGGACCAGATCTTCGACATCACCCTCGAGGAGGCGCTGAAGATCTACGCCGAGCCCAAGCAGCGGGGCCGGCGGGCCGCCGCGCCGCCGCTCAAGGAGCTCGGCGAGGACCCGGAGTCCGGCAAGCCGGTGGTGGTGAAGGAGGGCCGCTTCGGTCCGTACGTCACCGACGGGGAGACCAACGCGACGCTGCGCAAGGACGACTCGGTCGACACGATCTCGCTGCTGCGGGCGGCCGAGCTGCTGGCCGACAAGCGGGCGCGCGGTCCGGTGAAGAAGACCGCGAAGAAGTCGCCGGCCAAGAAGACCGCCGCCAAGAAGACGACGGCCAAGAAGGCGACCACGAAGAAGACGGCCGCCAAGAAGAGCACGGCGAAGAAGACGACGGCGAAGAAGACGACCACGAAGGCCGCTGCGAAGAAGTCGTAGAAGGGTCAGACTGGAACATGGCGCCATCTCCGAAGGGTTCGGTCGCGAAAGGCCCGGCCGAGGTCACCGCGTTGCGGCTGCGGGAGCGTGGCGAGCGGGTCACGCCGGCCCGGCTCGCCGTCGTCGAGGTCCTGGCGAGCACCGACGAGCACCTGAGCGCGGAGCAGATCGGCGAACGCGCCGAGCAGCTCCGCCCGGGCATCCACCGGGCGACCGTCTACCGCGCGCTCGACGCCCTCGGCGAGTTCGGGCTGGTCACCCACGTCCACCTCGGCCGCGCCGGTACGACGTACCACCTGTCCGGGGAGCTGGCGCCCCGCCACCTGCACCTGCGCTGCTCCGAGTGCGGCACGGTGCTGGACGCCCCCGGCGACACCCTCGACCCGACCCGCCGCAAGCTCCAGCGCGACCTCGGCTTCCGGCTGGCCCCCGAGCAGGTGGCCCTGGTCGGGGTCTGCGCGGACTGCGCGGGCTGACCACACCGCTGGGACGGTCAGCGCCGGGTGTCCGGTTTCGGTCCGTGCAGAGGTGTCCATATCTGTTCATCGGTGTGGATATGTGAAGACAAGCCCCGTAGGCTCGTCGTCCGTGACCTACGACCACAGTTATGTCGAAGACTTCGCCCCGGCGGCCGGAACGCTGCCCGCGCGGGCCTGGCTGGACGACGACTCCGGCCGGGTCTCGCTGACCGGTGACTGGAGCTTCCGGCTCTCGCCGAGTGTGGCGGCCGCGCCCGACGACCTGAAGGACCCGGACGTCAGTGGCTGGGACACGATCAGCGTGCCCGGGCACTGGCAGCTGCAGGGGCACGGCGCCCCGGCGTACACGAACATCGTGTATCCGTTCCCGCTCGAGCCGCCGTTCGTGCCGACCGACAACCCGACCGGCGACTACGTGCGGACTGCGACCGTCCCGGAGGACTTCGCCGGCGCGCGGATCGTGCTGCGGTTCGAGGGCGTCGACTCGCGGTTCGCCGTGTACGTGAACGGCGAGCGGGTCGGCTGGTCGTCCGGGTCGCGGCTGCCGAGCGAGTTCGACGTCACCGAGCTGGTCACGCCGGGCCAGGAAGCCCGGATCGCGGTCCGCGTGCACCAGTGGTCGACCGGCAGTTACGTCGAGGACCAGGACATGTGGTGGCTGTCCGGCATCTTCCGCGAGGTCAACCTGCTCGCGCTCAAGCCGACGGCGCCGACGGACGTGTCCGTGCGGGCGGCGTACGACCACACCGACGGCGCCGGCACGCTGGTGGTCGAGTCCGACGTTCCCGGCACGGTCGTCGTCCCGGAGCTGGGCCTGGAGGTGCCGACCGGCGAGCACACGCGGATCGACCGCGTCGAGCCGTGGAGCGCCGAGGTGCCGCGCCTGTACGACGCGGTGGTGCGCACCGAAGGCGGTGAGGTCCGGCTGCGGATCGGCTTCCGCACGGTCGCGATCGTCGACGGCGTACTGACCGTGAACGGCAACCGGGTCCTGTTCAACGGCGTCAACCGGCACGAGGTACACCCCGACCGCGGCCGCGCGCTGACCGAGCAGGACATGCTCGACGACGTACTGATCATGAAGCGGGCCGGCATCAACGCGGTCCGCACCAGCCACTACCCGCCGCACCCGCACTTCCTCGACCTGTGCGACCTGCACGGCCTGTACGTCGTGGACGAGTGCGACCTGGAGACCCACGGCTTCGGCTACGAGCCGACGCCACCGGACCTGCCGAACCCGGTGATGGACGAGCGGTTCCGCCCCGACCTGGTGGAGCGGATGCGCCGGATGGTCCAGCGGGACAAGAACCACCCGAGCATCGTGATCTGGTCGCTCGGCAACGAGTGCGGCATGGGCGACAACCTCAAGGCCATGTACGCCGTGGCCAAGGAGCTCGACCCGTCGCGGCCGGTGCACTACGAGCGGGACACCGAGGCGGAGTTCGTCGACATCTACTCGCAGATGTACACCTCGCCCGAGGACGTGGCGAAGATCGGCGAGGACACCTCGTCGTACCGGGGACTGCCGTTCATCCTGTGCGAGTACGGGCACGCGATGGGCAACGGCCCGGGTGGGCTGCTGGACTATCGCGAGCTGTTCGAGAAGTACCCGCGCTGCCAGGGCGGGTTCATCTGGGAGTTCATCGACCACGGGCTGCGCAAGAGCGAGAACGACCAGGAGTTCTTCGCGTACGGCGGCGACTTCGGCGAGACCATTCACGACGGCAACTTCGTCTGCGACGGCCTGCTGTTGCCCGACCGGACGCCGTCGCCGGGCATGCTCGAGTACGTCAAGGTGATCGAGCCGCTCCGGATTGTTGCCGACGGCAAGGACAAGGTGGCGATCAGCAACCGCTACGAGGTGCTGGACACCAGCCATCTGACCTTCCGGTACGTCGTCGAGGTCTGGGGCGAGCGGGTCGCCGGCGGTGACCTGACGGTGCCGGAGATCGCGCCGGGTCAGACGGTGTCGGTGGAGCTGCCGCCGTCGGTCCGGGAGTTCGCCGAGCAGTCCGAGGCCTGGGTCACGGTCAGTGCCGAGCTGACCGACGGTACGGCGTGGGCCGAGGCCGGGCACCGGGTCGCCTGGGGTCAGGTCCGGGTGGACGACGTGGTTGCGGCCGCGGCACTCGTTGCGCGTGCGCCGGCCGAAGGCGTTGCGGGCGTGCACGGGATCACCGTGGGTGCGGTGACCAACGCGCGCCTCGACGTCTGGCGGGCACCGACCGACAACGACGCCATTCCCGGCGTGGCCGAGGCCTGGCGCGAGGCCGGTCTGCACCGGGTTCAGCACCGGGTCGTCTCGACCACACACGAGACCGGCTGGAAGGTCGTCACCCGGACGGCTCCGCCCGCCCTGCAGTGGGGTCTGCTGTCGACCTGGGTCTGGAGTCGGCTGGACGGCGGCGTGCAGCTCGACCTCACCGTCACACCCGAGGGCCAGTTCCCGGCGACCCTGCCGCGGCTGGGCATCACCTTCGAGCTGCCGAAGGTGGACACCGTCGAGTGGTTCGGCGCCGGCCCGAACGAGGCGTACGTCGACACCCGCTCGGCCGCTGCCGTCGGCAAGTACTCGGCGACCGTCGCACAGCTGCAGACGCCGTACGTGCGCCCGCAGGAGAACGGCCACCGGATCGACACCCGCTGGGCCGTGCTGACCGGCGCGCAGGGCACGCTGCGGATCGAGGGCGCGCCCGGTCTGTTCGGGCTGACCGTGCGCGACTGGACCAGCAAGGACCTGGAGGACGCCAAGCACACGATCGACCTGCGGGCCGGCGACACGACGTACGTGACGCTGGACCTGGCCCAGGCGGGCATCGGCTCGAACTCCTGCGGCCCGGCGCTGGCAGACAAGTACAAGCTGCACACCGCTGAGGCGTCCATTTCCCTGCAGTTCCGCGGCTGAGTCGCCGCCTCACTCCGGGCTTCCCGGAGTGAGGCGATCTCAGTGAGCCTCCTGGGCCGCCAGCACGGCGTCGCCGTTCTCGGCCGCCCAGGAGGTCAGCAGCCGGATCGGCTCCATCAGCGACCTGCCGAGCTCGGTCAGGTCGTACTCCACCCGGGGCGGTACGCCGCCGTGATCGTGCCGCGTGACCAGTCCGTTGGACTGCAGCCGCCGCAGTGTCTGGGTCAGGACCTTCTTCGAGATGCCGCCGATGAGCTCGACCAGCTCACCGTGCCGGCGTGGTCCTTCACTGAGCCCCCAGAGGGTGACCACCGCCCACTTGTCCGCGATCACGTCGATCGCCAGCCGGGCCGGGCAGTCCGCCAGGAACACGTCGCCGCCGCCGATGCCGTCCACGGCGTCCAAGGGTACCCAGAGGTTCCCGTTGCGCTGGCTACCGTCGGACCGACCCCGAGGAAAGGAACTGCCTTGCCAGCGATCCCGTTGCCGGAAAGCACCCACCGGCTGTTCGAGACCGACAACCACGCCGTCCTGGTCACGCTGGACGCGGACGGCTCGCCCCAGGCGTCGCTCGTTTGGGCCGAGCGCGACGGCGACCAGATTCTCATCGGGATGGAGGGGTACCAGCGCAAAGCCGGCAACCTGCGCCGCGATCCGCGGGTCACCGTGGTGATCGAGGACGACCAGCCCAGCCGGCGCGGGCTCACGCAGTACCTGGTCGTCCGCGGGACGGCCGAGGTCGAGGGGCCGGACATCGCGCAGCGGTGGGCCGAGCTGATGGACCAGCAGGCGCAGCGCTATCTCGGCACGGACTACCCGTTCGAGAACCGGCTCTCACCGACCACGGTGATCGCGCGGGTCACGCCCCACAAGATCACCGGCGAGGGGCCGTGGGCCGCACGCGGATGATCTTGGTTGTCCGGCGGTGGGCGGTGTCTTCGTCGGTAGGGTGAACAACCCCCTACGGAGGAATCACATGCTGATCATCGCCGGACACGCGCAGGTGGCCCCCGAACGTCGCGACGAGTACGTCGCGGCCCATGTCGACCTGGTCCGCCGGGCCCGCCAGGCGCCGGGGTGCCGCGACGTGGCTATGACCGCCGACTCGCTCGACCCCGGCCGGGTGAACCTCTTCGAGCTCTGGGACTCGCAGGAGACGCTCGACGCCTGGCGGGCGGTCGCCTCGGCGCCGAACACCGGCATCGAGTTCACCGCCGGTGACATCCAGCTGTACGACGTCGCCGGGGTGCGGCCGCCGTTCGGCTGAGTCAGTCGATTGCCAGCACCGCCTTGCCAAGGACCTTCCGGTCGAGCAGGGCGGTGCGCGCTTCGTTCACCTGCCGCCACGTCGGCGGCGGTCCGCCGGCTGGTGCAAGCCTGTGCTGATGCGGGCCTGGGCCGCCCGAAGTGATCAGCTCGGCATCACACAGCGCGTCCGGTCGCCTACTCGAGGGCCGGCCGGCCGGGATCGTCGGTGCGGCCGACTAGGCTCTGGGATGTGCCGGAGGTGTACGACCCGTTGACCGATCCTGCACCGGCGCATGATCTGCGGGCGGTGTTGCGGATCCGCGCGTTCCGGCGCCTGTGGGTGGCTTTCGGGCTGTCCAGCCTCGGCGACTGGATCGGGCTGCTCGCGCTCACCGCGATGGCCAAGAACTTCGCCGGCGACGACTACCAGGCGGCCAACTTCGCGATCGGCGGCGTGCTGTTCCTGCGGGTGCTGCCCGCGCTGGTGATGGGCCCGGTGGCCGGCTGGATCGCCGACCGGCTGGACCGGCGCTGGACGATGATCGTCGGCGACCTGATCCGGGCGGCGTTTTTCGTCAGCATCCCGATCGTCGGCACGCTCACCTGGGTCCTGGTCGCCACCGTGCTGATCGAGATCGTCAGCCTGATCTGGGGCCCGTCCAAGGACGCCAGCGTGCCGAACCTGGTGCCCCGGCACCGGCTCGAGGCCGCCAACCAGCTGAGCCTGATCACGACGTACGGCAGTGCGCTGCCGGCCGCGGTCATCTTCACCGCGATCACGCTGGTGGCCCGCGGCCTGGGTGACTTCGCGATCGACCTCGCGGTCTACGTGAACGCGGCCACCTTCGCGGTCTCCGCCGTCGCGATCATCTCGGTCGCCGAGATCGGCCGGGCCGGTTCGCACGAGCACGAGAGCCACCCGACGTTGTGGCGCACGATGGTCGAGGGCTGGTCCTACGTCACCGGTACGCCGGTGGTGCGCGGCCTGGTGGTCGGCATCTCCGGCGCCTTCGCGGCCGGCGCGGTCGTGATCGGCCTCGGCCGCACGTACGTGGAGGACCTGGACGCCGGCGACCCCGGGTACGGCGTGCTGTTCGGCGCGGTCTTCGGTGGTCTCGCGCTCGGCATGGGCTTCGCGCCCCGGCTGTTCTCCGGGCTGAGCCGGCGCCGCCTGTTCGCGGCCGGGCTGGTCGGCTCCGGCATCGGGCTGGCCGGGCTCGCGCTGATCCAGCAGATCGAGATCGCCACGATGATCGCGATCGTGCTCGGCTTCTGCGCCGGCGCGTCCTGGGTGTCGGGCTACACGCTGCTCGGCCTGGAGGTGCCCGACAACGTGCGCGGCCGGACCTTCGCGTTCGTGCAGTCGGCGGTCCGGACCGTGCTCGCGGTGACCCTGGCGGTGGCGCCGTTCGCCGCCGGTGCGATCGGCCGGCAGACCTGGAGCATCGGCGGGCGCTCGATCAGCTACAACGGCGCCGCCCTGACGATGCTGGTCGCGGCCGTGCTGGCCGGCGTGATCGGCCTGGTCGCCTGGAAGCAGATGGACGACCGGCCGGGCGTGCCGTTCTGGCGCGACGTACGGCGCAGCTTCGGCAAGACTCCGGGTGTGTATCCGACAACGGGGCTGTTCATCGCGCTGGAAGGCGGCGAGGGCGCGGGCAAGTCGACGCAGGCCGCGCTGCTGGTGAAGTGGTTGCAGGAGCGCGGCCAGCACGTGCTGCTGACCCGCGAGCCGGGCGCGACCGATCTCGGCAAGACGCTGCGGCAGATCGTGCTCGACCCGGCCACCGGCGACATCTCGCACCGGGCCGAGGCACTGATCTACGCCGCGGACAAGGCCGAGCACGTCGACTCGGTGATCAAGCCGGCACTCAAGGCGGGTTCGGTGGTGATCACCGACCGGTACGTCGATTCCGCGCTGGCCTACCAGGGGTCGGGCCGCGACCTGGACGTGTCCGACGTCGAGCGGGTGAACCGCTGGGCCACCGACGATCTGCGGCCGAACCTGACCGTCCTGCTCGACCTGCCGCCGAAGAGCGGCCTGGGCCGCTTCGAGGGGCGCGACCGGATCGAGGCGCAGTCCGCGGACTTCCACGAGCGGGTCCGGGCGGCCTTCCTGGAGCTCGCCGCGGCCGAACCGCAGCACTACCTGGTCGTCGACGCCACCCAGGACCGCGAACAGATCGCCGAGCAGATCCAGGCGAGGTTGCTCCCGATGCTCCCGAAGGTGGACCTATGAGTGTGTGGGACGACTTGGTCGGGCAGCAGCCCGCGGTCGGGATCTTGCGGCGGGCGGTCTCCGGCGCCGCGGCTCGGTTGCGCGGCGAGAGTGGCGCGGCGACGGCCGGGATGACGCACGCGTGGCTGATCACCGGGCCGCCCGGGTCCGGCCGGTCGAACGCGGGACGGGCCTTCGCCGCCGCGTTGCAGTGTGCGAACGAGGGCTGCGGGGAGTGCAACGAGTGCCGTACGGCGCTCAGCGGCGCGCACCCCGACGTGTCGCTGATCCGCACCGAGCTGCTGTCGATCCGGGTCAGCGAGATCCGCGAGCTGATCCGGCGGGCGGCGATGAGCCCGACGCAGGGCCGCTGGCAGGTGATGGTCGTCGAGGACGCCGACCGGCTCACCGAGCAGGCGGCCGACGCGTTGCTGAAGAGCATCGAGGAGCCGGGGCCGAAAACCATCTGGGTGCTCTGCGCCCCGACGGTCGAGGACGTCGTACCGACGATTCGCTCGCGCTGCCGGCTGCTTGTACTGCGGACCCCGCCCGTGCCCGCTGTCGCCGAGATGCTGAGCCGCACGCTCGGGGTCGACGCCGAGCTCGCCGGGTTCGCGGCGCGGGCGGCACAAGGGCACATCGGGCGCGCCCGAGCACTGGCCCGGGACGAGACAGTGCGGGAGCGGCGGACCAAGGTCCTGGAAGTGCCGTTCGCGCTGCGCGATCTCGGGGCCTGTCTCAAGGCGGCCCAGCAGTTGGCGGAGGCGGCGAAGGAAGAGGCGAAGGCCAGCGCCGCGGCGGTCGACGAGAAGGAACGGGCCGCGCTGGAGCAGGCCCTCGGCGTCGGCACGAAAGGCGCCAAGCCCCGCGAGGCCGCGGCCGCGGTGAAGGACCTCGAGGAGCAGCAGAAGGCCCGCGCCAAACGCTGGGAACGCGATGTGCTCGACCGGTCACTGGTCGACCTGATGGCGTTGTACCGCGACGTCTTGGTGGTCCAGACGCGCGCGGGCAGCGAGCTGATCAACGCCGAGCTGCAGACGTCGATCGTCCAGTTCGCCGAGCGCACCACGCCCGAGCAGACCATCCGCCGGATCGACGCGCTCGCCGCCTGCCGGGAGGCGATCGAGATGAACGTCGCCCCACTGCTGGCCCTGGAAGCGATGACCATCGCGCTCTTCGAGGGCTGATCGGCCCGCCGGCGCAGACGCGGGTCTCCACGCCTGTTCGAAGCGTGAGACACGGGTCTGAGTTGCGGACTCGATGTAACGAAGGTACGGGCCGGTCCGATGTGCTGGCTGGCTGGGGAATTCAGCCACCGGCCCCTCGCGAAGGAACTGAATGACCCACCCGCCTCGGCCGATCGAGCCCGCGCGGTCGCTCCCGCCGGCCGAGTCGTGGCTGGACGGCGTACCGGCGCCGGCCGAGCGACGGCTGGACCGGTTCGCGGTCGCGGCGCTGGCGTTCAGCCTGCCCGGCCTGATCCCGGCCGGGATCCCGCTGGCCCTGGTGGCACTGCGGCGGATCCGCCGCTCCGGTCTCCGTGGCCGCCGGATGGCACAGGCCGCGCTGGCGCTGTCCGGCTGCTGGGTGATCGCGGTCGCCGTGGCCGCCGGACTCGGCCTGTACGGCGAACGGCAGGCGGGCATCGGCCGGTCGGTGCCGATCGCGCAGGTCCGCGTGCTGCAGTGCTTCCACGCCGACCTGGCGGCCGAGACCCTGCGCATGGTCACCATCGCCGACTGCGGCGCGTCGCACTCGGGAGAGGCCTACGCGAAGGTGAGGGCCGCGATGACCGGGCTGACCACCGAGCAGAAGAACACCTCGGCGACCCAGCACTGCGCGACCGCGTTCCAGGAGTTCGTCGGCAAGCCGTACGAGCAGTCGGCTCTGGACATGTACTACGTCGTACTGGAAGATCAAGCTGTTGCTGATGGCAACGTACTGTGCATGGTGGGCGGCGAGCGCCTGGTGGGCTCCATGCGCGGGGCACAGCGCTAGGGCCTGGGGGACACCGAGATGACGCAACCGCCGTACCAGTACGACCCGAACCGGCCCCAGGACGGGCCGCGGAGCTTCCCCTCCTACACCCAGCAGCAGCGGCCGCAGGACACGCCGCCGCCGTTCGTGCCGCCGCAGCAGCCGCCGTACGTCCCACCGCAGCAGCAGCCGTTCGTGCCGCCGTACTCGGCGCCGCAGCAGGCTGCCCAGCAGCAGTACCCGCCGTACCCGGCCCAGCAGTACCCGCCGGCCTACGGTCAGCCGCCGGCGCCGTACGGCTACGGCTACTCGGGCGCCACGCGACCCACGAACGGCCTGGCGACCGCCGCGCTGGTGACCGGACTGGCGAGCATCCTGTTCTTCGTCGCCGCGCCGGTCGCGATCGGGCTCGGCATCGCCGCGCTGGTCCAGGTCAAGCGGCGCAACGAGAACGGCACCCCGCAGGCGGTGGTCGGGCTGATCGCCGGTTCCGTGGTCACGCTGATCGCGGCCGTGGTGATCGGCCTGATCGCGCTCGGCTCCACCCTGCCGGACCAGGACTACTCCGACGGCTCGCCGACCGGCTCGGGCGCCTCCACCGGCGTCTACATCGAGGCCCTGGTGGTCGGCGAGTGTTTCGACGACACCTCCGACGAGGACGAGGTCGAGCGCCGGTCCTGCACCGGCGGGCACGACGGCGAGCTGTACGCCGTGGTGACGCTGCCGGCCCAGCCCTGGCCGGGTGACGAGAAGGTCGGTGAGCTCGGCGAGGCGGCCTGCGACGAGAAGTTCGCGCAGTACGTCGGGATCGACGTCGACGACTCCGAACTGGAGCCGGTCGCCTGGTTCCCCGAGCGGGCCGGCTGGAACAGCGGTGACCGCAACATCTACTGCACGGTCTACGGCCCGTACGGCGACGAGCTGGACAGCACCGTCAAGGGCAGCAAGCGCTGAGCGTGCCGATCGGGTCGACTCGGTCAGCGCGAGGGCGACCCCCACCACCGATCAACCTCCCGCCGGCGGGAGCTCGCACGCTCAGGTACCGACCCCAGACAGTGGTTGGTCGGTGGTGGGCGTCGGCGCCGCCACCCAAGCCGTTCACCGCACATGCCCTACTCTGGCCGCGTGGGCATGGTGATGGCGGTGTCGTTCGAGCGCTACGGACGGCTGTACTACCTGGACCCCGGCCCGCACCGGCCGCGGGTCGGGGACAAGGTGCTGGTTCCGACCGACGACGGGCCGGAGGTCGCCGAGTGCGTGTGGGCGCCGCAGTATGTCACCGAGGAGATCGGTGGGCTGCCGCTGTGTGAAGGAGTCGCGACCCCGGCCGACCTGGAACGCGATGAGCACAACCGCGACCGCCGGGCCGACGCGCGGCTGATCGCGAAGCGGCTGATCCGTGAGCACGGGCTGCCGATGAAGGTGGTCGGCATCGACTTCGTCGACCGGCGGCCGGACGTCGACCAGCTGGTGATCGTGTACTTCTCCGCGCCGCACCGGGTCGACTTCCGCGAGCTCGTGCGCGACCTGGCCCGCGGGCTGCGCGCCCGGATCGAGCTGCGGCAGGTCGGTGCCCGCGACGAGGCCCGGCTGCAGGGCGGGATCGGGCCGTGCGGGCGGGACCTGTGCTGTGCGACGTTCCTGAAGGACTTCGAGCCGGTCAGCGTGCGGATGGCGAAGGACCAGGACCTGCCGCTCAACCCACTGAAAATCTCCGGCGCGTGCGGGCGGCTGATGTGCTGCCTGAAATACGAGCACCCGCTGTACCAGGAGTTCAACGCCAAGGCGCCTTCGGTCGGTACGCCGGTGGAGACGCCGGCTGGGGACGGCGTGGTCGTCGGGCACAACGTCCCGAGCGACACCGTCGTCGTACGGCTCGCCGCGTCCGGTCGCCGGTGCGCCTGCAGCCGCGCCGACGTGTGCTCGCCGCGCCAGCAGTACGAGGCCAGCAGCACCACCACGCCGGACGCCCCGGTGAGCCTCCCGACGCCGACCGCCCGGCCGGCCGAGCAGAAGCCCGCGCAGGACCGGACCGCCGAGCTGAAGCCCGCCCAGGAGCCGGCGGCCGAGCACCAGACCACCCAGGAGCCGGCCGCTGGGGAGCCCACCCGCCGCCGCAAGCCACGCCGTCGGCGGCGTTTGAGCGACTCGTCGACGGACACCGGGCCCACCACCGCTGGACCGGACGACAACACGGGAGACGGCTCGTAGTGAAGACGTGCAGGGTTGTGGCAGGGCTGCTGGTCGTGGCGCTGGTCGGTGGGTGTGGAGTCGCCACCCGGGCCCAGGACGCCGAAGGCCCCAGCGGTACGACGGGCGGCAACCCGACGAGCGCTCCGGCCGGGCCGATTCCCGTCGGGCTGGAGAAGTTCTACCAGCAGCGGCCCGCCTGGGAACGCTGCGGATCCGGCAGCCAGTGCGCGACGATCACCGTCCCGCTCGACTACACCAAGCCCGCCGGCGACACCATCGAGCTGCGCGCCCGCCGCATCCCGGCCCGCGACCGGGCCGGCCGGATCGGCACGCTGTTCATCAACCCCGGCGGTCCCGGTGCCTCCGGCGTCCAGTTCGCTTCGTCGGCGCCGTTCAGCCTGGGCGCGGCCCTGCTGCGCAGGTTCGACGTGATCGGCTGGGATCCGCGCGGCGTGGGCGACTCGACGCCGGTGCGCTGTCTGGACACCGAGCAGCAGGACAAGCTGCTCGCGACCGACGGCAGCCCGGACGACGAGACCGAGATCAGCACGCTGGACGCCGAGAACAAGGCGTTCGCGCAGGCCTGCGAACGCCGCTCGGGCAACCTGCTGCCGCACGTGTCGACCGAGGACGCCGCCCGGGACATCGACGTCCTGCGCGGCATCGTCGGTGATGCCGAGCTGAACTACCTCGGCTACTCCTACGGCACGTTCCTCGGCGCGACGTACGCCGAGCTGTTCCCGAAGAACGTCGGCCGGCTGGTGCTGGACGGCGCGGTCGACCCCTCGAAGACGGCCGAGCAGAACAACATCGCCCAGGCGAAGGGCTTCGACGTCGCGCTGAACGCGTTCGCCGAGGACTGCGCCGCGCGGTCCTGCCAGCTCGGCGGCAGCAAGACCGAGGTCCTGGCCGCGGTCGACAAGCTGCTCACCGAGACCGACGCCAAGCCGCTGCCGACCGGCGGCGACCGCGAGCTGACGCAGGCGCTGACGGTGCTCGCGGTGATCTTCCCGCTGTACCAGAAGGAAGCCTGGCCGCAGCTCGAGGAGGCGGTGGCCAACGGCCTCGAGGGCAAGGGCGCCAAGCTGCTGGCGCTCGCCGACGCGTTCACCGACCGGACGCCGCGCGGCTACGCCGGCAACCAGAACGAGGCGATCTACGCGGTGAACTGCCTCGACCGCCAGGACATCACCTCGGTCGCGGACGCCAAGTCGAAGCTGGCCAAGTACACGGCCGAGTCCCCGCGCTTCGGCCCGTACCTGCTCTGGGGTTCGCTGGCCTGCGCGAACTGGCCGGTCAAGCCGACCGGCAAGCCGCACCCGATCAAGGCGACCGGTGCGAAGCCGATCGTCGTGATCGGCACCACCCGCGACCCGGCGACGCCGTACGCATGGGCCGTCGGGCTGGCCGGGCAGCTGGACAGTGGCGTACTGATCACTCGCGACGGCGACGGCCACACCGGCTACAAGGCCGGCAATCCGTGCGTCGACAGCGCAGTGGAGAGCTACTTGCTGCAGGGCTCGGCGCCGGCGACCGACATCGAGTGCTGACGCCAGTACGACGTACTGGCGTCAGCTGAGCTCAGCTGGGCCGGTCGTCGGACTCGTCCGGCAGTCGCAGCGTCTCGGTCGCCCGCTCCAGGACGGCACGCAGCCCGGCCTCGTCCTGCGGGCGGCCGCCGACGGTGATCTCGACCGCCGACCGGTCGCTGTCGCCGGCCGCGATCCAGCGCGACAAGCCCATCCGCGGCCCGCGCTCCCGGTCGGTGTAGGTGTAGACCAGCGTGGTGTTGTCGGTGCTGATCACCTTGTAGTCCGGCTCGTCGATGCTGCCCTGGCGGGCCTCGAGCAGCGCGTCGGGCGTCTGCTTGCTGCCGCGCGCGTCGAACCTGATCTGCCAGACGCCGGTCGGGTCGACGTACCGCGGGCGGGTGCCGCTCTGGCTGGTCTTCCAGCCCGCCGGGACCTCGGCGGTGACCGGCTCGCGCTCGGTGCCGAAGGTCTCGGCCGCGAACTGCAAGGCGTCCGGCTGCAACCCGTCGCTCGCGATCGGCGTGGGCGTCGGCGTCGGACTGGTGACGACGGTCTGGGCGGAGTCCTGCCCGGTGGCGCTGTTGATCGCGAGCACGGTGCCGAAAACGGCCACACCGACGGTCATCCCGGCCAGTGTCGCCAGCAGCGCCTGGTGCCTGGGCGTGAGCATCCGGACCTCCGCAATCCTTGTCGTCGCAGTTGATTATCGACCACGAGGGGGCCGTCGGCGAAACCGCCGCTACGCTGGCCTGTCGTGGACTTCGATGCGGCGCTGCGCCGGTACCGAGCAGGTGAAGCCGAGCGGGCCGATCTGAAACTCCTGGTGAAACAACTGCTGAAGCTGCTGGTCGCGAAAGCGCCCGGTCACGCGGTCGAGGTGCGCGTCCCGCCGTACGGCGCGGTGCAGTGCATCGAGGGACCGCGGCACACCAGGGGTACGCCGGGCGCGGTGGTGGAGATGCCGCCGGAGCTGTGGATCGACCTGGCGATCGGGCGGATCGACTGGCCCGAGGCTCGTGACAGCGGCAGGTTGCGGGCCAGCGGGGAGCGCACCGATCTCAGTGCGCTCCTGCCGCTGGTCAGCGAGTAACGAACCGGCTCAACGACCGGCGGTGCCGGTGGACCAGACCGGGGTGCGACCCGAGTAGATCACCAGGTTGCCGTCGCGCTGCAGTGAGATCGAGCTGCCCTTGACGTTCGTGGCAGTGGACCACAGAGCGGTCTTGCCCTGGTAGAGCACGGCATTGCCGTCCTTCTGCATGATGAACGTGAACTTGTTGTTCCACGACCGGCGGTACTGGGCCGTCGCCGGCGCCGTGGTGGTTGACGCCGGGTCCGGCCGTTTGGTTCCGGTCCAGACCGAGCGCGCGGCCGACGGAAGGGCCGAAAATGGGGTCGTCGCGGCGCGCGGGCGGGTGCAACCATGTGCCAGTGGCAACAAGTTTCCGCGAACGCCTGACCCGGCTCCGGGTCGATCTGACCCCGTGGCGGGCGTCCCGCGACTTCCGGATCCTGGTGATCTCCGGCTCCGTGTTCTTCCTCGGCGGCATGGTCGGCTACGTCGCGCTGCCGTTCCAGCTCTACCAGCTGACCGGATCGAACTTCGCCGTCGGCGCGATGGGCCTGGTGACGATCGTCCCGCTGGTGCTCTTCGGCCTGTACGGCGGCGCGCTGGCCGACCACGTCGACCGCCGCAAGATGCTGATCCTGACCGGGATCGCGCAGGTCGCGGTCTGCGCGGTGCTGCTGGCCAACACGCTGCTCGCCAGTCCGCAGGTCTGGGTGATCTACGTCTGCGGCGCGCTCAACGCGATCGCGTCGTCACTGCAGCGGCCGTCGCGGGAGGCGCTGTTCCCGCGCGTCGTCCGGCACGAGGACATGCCGGCCGCGGTGACGCTCAACTCGCTGACCCTCCAGGTCGGCCAGCTCGCCGGGCCCGCACTCGGCGGCGTACTGGTCGGAACCGCCGGGGTGACCTGGGCCTATGCCGTCGAACTCGTCGGGCTGGTGGCCGCGACGCTGCTGTTCCTGCTGCTGGGCTCGTACAAGCCGAGCGAGCACAGTACGCCGCCGAGCCTGCGGGCGATCGGGGACGGGATCAAGTACGCCTTCCGCCGCCGCGACCTGCTCGGCACGTACGCCGTCGACATGGTCGGCATGTTCCTGGCGATGCCGATCGTGCTGTTCCCGGCGTTCGCGACCGAGGTGCTGAAGGAACCGAAACTGCTCGGCCTGCTCTACAGCGCCGAGGCGGTCGGCGCGATGCTGGCCACGCTCACCAGCGGCTGGGCCCGCCACGTCCATCACCACGGCCGCGCGGTGGTGCTCGCCACCATCACCTGGGGCGCGTCGGTTGGCATCGCGGGCCTGGCGCCGAACATCTGGTTCGCGATCGCGTTCTTCGCCGTCGCGGGCGGCGCGGACATGATCTCCGGCCTGTTCCGTGCGGTGATCTGGAACCAGACCATCCCCGACGAGATGCGCGGCCGCCTGGCGGGCATCGAGATGCTGTCGTACTCGCTCGGTCCGCTGGGCGGGCAGTCCCGCTCGGGTCTGGTCGCGGACCTCACCAGCGTCCGTACGTCGATCGTCAGCGGCGGGGTCCTGTGTGTCGCCGGCGTGGTCGTCACCGCCGCCTGGCTGAAGGACTTCTGGCGCTACGACGCTCGCACCGACGAACACGCGGTCCGCGAACGCAAACTGCGGGCCGCGGGCTAGAAAAGAACCGCGAAACAACAGAGGGTTGGGGGCATGCGAGCTCTCCTCACGTCGTCCGGGATCACGAACAGCAGCATCCAGGACGCCCTGGTCGACCTGCTCGGCAAACCGATCGCCGAGTCCAACGCCCTTTTCGTTCCCACCGCCCTGTATCCGTTTCCCGGTGGACCCGGCATGGTCTGGCAGACGATCGCCGGCTCCCGTTCGTCAAAGCTGTGTGGATTGGGCTGGAAGTCCCTGGGCATTCTCGAGCTGTCGGTGCTGCCGAGCATCGAGCAGGCGGCGTGGGTCCCAACGGTCCGCGACGCCGACGTCCTGCTGGTCGGGGGCGGCGACCCCTTGTTCCTCGCCAACTGGATGCGTCGCTCGGGACTGGCCGATCTCCTACCGACGCTCGACGCGGTCTACGTCGGGGTGAGCGCCGGCAGCATCGCGGCGACTTCCACCTTCGTCGAGACCTACACCGAACCGCCCCGCGGCACCGACGGACCGCTGAAGACCGAGGACGTCGTCTTCTCCACCCCCGAAGGCGACCTCGACAGGATCCTCGTCACAGGCCAGGGAGCGGGCCTCGTCGACTTCGGCCTGATTCCGCACTTCGACCATCCACACCACCTCGACGCCTCCCCGGCCAACGCGGAGAAGTGGGCGGCACGCATTCCCGCGCCGACGTACGCGATCGACGACGACACCGCCGTCAGCGTGGCCGACGGCGACGTCCAGGTCGTCTCCGAGGGCAACTGGAAACTGTTCCAGCCCTGACGTTCGGTGGATACGCTGCGGGATGCCCGAACTCGTGTCGAAGCGCGCGCAGGTCGCACGGCTGCGTCGTACGGCGGTGCGGGCGCTCGAGGGGTACCCGGTGGACGACCCGCGGCTGACGTTCGTCGCGCACGGCGAGAACACCACGTTCCGGGTCGACTCCCGCGATGGGCGGTTCCTGCTGCGGGTCCATCGGGCGAACCGGCACGGTCCCGGCGTCGACTCGCGGCAGGCGGTCGGATCGGAGCTGGACTGGCTGGCCGCCTTGCAAGCAGACACGGAGCTGAGCGTTCCGCCACCGGTCCGGGCTCGCAGCGGAGAGTGGACCACCGTCGCCGACGGCCGAGTTTGCTCGCTCCTCGGCTGGCAGTACGGGCGGATGCAATCGGCACATCCGCGCCCCGTGCACTTCCGGCGCCTGGGCGGCATCCTGGCCCGGCTGCACGAGCACGCTTCGGGATGGGATCCGCCGCCGGGCTTCATCCGGATGCGGTGGGACTGGGAGACCTTCTTCGGCAACACGATGGAGTACGGCGGGGTGTCCGCGGCCGGGTGCTGGGACCTGTTGCCGGCGCCGGTTCGCCCGCGGTTCGGCGAGGTCGCGCGCCGGATGCGGGGTGTGATGGCGGAACTGGGATCGACGCCGGACGTTTTCGGCCTGATCCATGCCGACCTGCATCTGGAGAACGTGCTGTTCGACGGCGACGCGGTGCGGCTGATCGACTTCGACGACTGTGGATTCGGCTACTGGCTCTACGACCTCGCAGTACCGCTGTGGGAGTACCGGACGCACCCCGAGCACGCCGCGATCCGTGAGGCGCTGCTCACTGGGTACGGCGAGCGGCGAGCGTTGCCCGACCTCACCCACCTGGACGACTTCGTCGCCACGCGGGACGTGGCGTTCGGGTTGTGGTTCGTCGGGATGGCTCAGGTCAATCCTGCCTTCGCGGCCGATCTCGACCGGACCATGGACTACCTACGGCGGTCGCTCGATCAAGCACTGAGTACGCCGAGGACGCCCTGAAGCCGGGGGTGTGAGAAGCACCAGCCGGGGAACCGGGCTCTGGTTGCGGCCTTACCGGAGAGGAGTGCGGACGGTGATCACCGGTACTGAGCGTGTGTTGGAGATTCTCGACCCCGCCGACGGATCGCGGGTCGGAACGGTGCCGATGGCGAGTGACGCCGAGGTGGACGCGGCGGTCGTCGAGGCGCGGCGGCAGAGCACCGACTGGGCGCGGACGCCGGCCGCTGAGCGCGGAGCTGCGGTGAAGGCAGCCGCGAAGGCGTTGCGGGACGCGGCGGACGAGCTGGCCCGGATCAACTGTTCCGAGACGGGCAAGCCGGTCGACGAGAGTCTGGGCGGCATCCTCGCCGGTGCGGGCACGCTCGAGCAGTACGCCGAACTGGGGCCGCTGCGCGGCGGACGCACGCTGCTGGGAGATCCCGACGCGACCGACCTGATGGTCCCCGAACCCCGAGGCGTCGTGGTCGCGCTGACGCCCTGGAACGATCCCGTCGCGGTCGCCTGCGGGCTGATCGGCGCGGCTCTGGTCACCGGCAACACCGTCGTTCACAAGCCCAGCGAGCGCTGCCCGCACACCGGCGCGCGGCTCGGTCAGTTGCTCGCCGAGGCACTGCCGCAGGGAGTGCTGCAGACAGTGCAGGGTGACGGCTCGGTCGGCGCAGCGCTTGCCGCGCGCAACGATGTGGACGTGACCGCCCACGTCGGCAGTACGGCCGCCGGGCGGTCCATCGCCGCGGCCGCCGCCGCGACCGGCGCCAAGGCTCTGCTCGAGAACGGCGGCAACGACCCGCTCATCGTGGACGAGGACGTCGACCCGGTCTGGGCGGCCGGCCAGGCGGCGCTCGGCGCGTTCGCCAACTCGGGCCAGATCTGCGTCGCCGTCGAGCGGATCTACGTGCATCGCGCGGTGGCCGATCCCTTCCTGTCCGCACTGGTCGCCGAAGCGCAGTCGCGCGTGCTCGCCCCGCTGGTCGATCGGCGCCACCGGGAATCCGTGCACCAGCAGGTCCGCCAGGCCGTCGACAACGGAGCCGTGCTCCTCACCGGCGGCGAGCTGCCGGACGACCCGGGCGCGCACTACCCGGCCACCGTGCTCACCTCCTGCAGCCCTGAACTGGACGTCATGCGCACCGAGACCTTCGGACCGGTGGCCCCGGTGACCGTGGTCGACAGCTTCGGCGACGCCCTGCGACTGGCCGCCGACGACGACTACGGCCTGGCCGCGACGGTGCTGACCGGATCCCAGGCCAACGCCCAGCGCGCCTGGCGCGAGCTGCCGGTCGGTACGGTCAAGATCAACGCGGTCTTCGGTGGTGCGCCGGGTGGTGCCGCGCAGCCCCGGCGAGCCAGCGGCGCCGGGTTCGGCTACGGACCTGAGTTGCTGGACGAGATGAGCCAGCTCAAGGTGGTGCACTGGGAGCCCGCGCCCGCCCACTAGGTCCGCGGTTGGGGCCGTCGGTGGCAGCGTCTACAGTCGGAGACCTTGTCACCGAGCAGTCACGAGGAGTTCGGATGCGAATCTCCGCCACCGTCACGGCTGCCACCGCCGTACTGGTTCTGGCCGGTTGTGGCGGCGGGTCCGGCGAATCGGCACCGAACGTGCCGCCGCTGGTCTCGGTCAGTACGACGCCGACCGAGACCCCGAGCGAAACCCCTTCGGAGACGCCCAGCCCGCCGCCGACCGCCAAGGTCGCCGACACCCTCTGCGTCCGGATGAACCAGTCGCTGGTGCAGACGACGCTCGCCGTACCAGTGGTGACGATCCAGCCGAAGGCGGTGCCGGCCGAGATCGGGCTGCCCAGCTTCGACATCTGCCAGCTCGCGTTGAGCACCAGCCCGAGCGGCCCGGTGCTGCGCCTCGGCGTCTCGGTGCTGCCCTCGACGAAGGCCGATCTGACGGCCGCCCAGCAGGCGTACGCCGCGACGAAGGCCGAGCCGCCACGCGCGCTCGCGGCCGGTCAGGGCGGCTATGTGACGAGCAAGTTCGCCGTCTTCCTGCTCGGCAACCGGCTGTTCAAGGTCGAGGGGCCCGCGGCGACCCCGACGAAGTACGTCGTACTGGCGCAGGAGGCGGCCCGTCAGGCGGCCGGGCTGCCCGAGGCCGCGCCGCTGATCACCCGGCCGGAGTGCGAGCGCGGTACGTCGGCCGCCGCCAAGGTGATGGGTGCCGAGGCGATGGCCCGCCGCGACAGCGAGACGCCGGCGGGCGACGTCGTCTGCGGCTGGATCACGTCGACCGGCGTGCTCTACACGACCGCCCGGCGTGTGCCGGACGCGGAGGCCGCGATGGCGACGATCCGCAAGGCACCCACGTCCCAGTCGATTCCGCTCGGCGACGAAGGCTACGTCGACACCGCCACCGGCCGGGGCACCATCCGGGTCGGCACCGACAAGATCGCCGATCTCGTCCCGCTACCCGGTACGAAGGTGAAAACCGACGACATGGTCGCCTTCGCCCTCGCGATCTCCCCGCTCTACACGCGCTGACGGCGTCCTGGCGGCCGGACCGGGTGCTGCGACCGAGTCGCAGGGTGAGCTACCGTGTGGGCGTCGTGGTGTTCGGGAAGCCGGTGTGGAACCGGCGCGGCCCTCGCCACTGTGATCGGGATTGTCCGACGAGCGTTCACGTGCTGTGAGACCACTGGTCCCTGACGGACTGGGAAGGTCAGCTCGACGGATGCGGTCGTCCCGTCAGCCAGGAGACCGGCCACGACGCGTCCCGTCCACGAGGTGTTGGAGGAACGGTCGCCATGGCCGTCGTACCCAAGGCAGTGCTCGCTGCCGTCCTGTTGTCCCTGGTCGCCGCCTGCGGCGGTACCGCCGAAGCCGGTCCGAGCCCGACCGCGACCACGGTGAAGAACTGCGGGCTCGACGTCACCGTCGACGGCCCGCCCGAGCGGGTGTTCGCGGCGTACCAGCCGGCCATCGAGCTGGTGCACGCGCTGGGACTGTCCGACCGCCTGGTCGGGACGGCGTTCCTGGACTCCGAGGTGCTGCCCGAGTACGCCGCGGCGCAGCGCGATCACAAGTACTACAAGAACATGCCGAGCCGCGAGGAGCTGCTCAGCCTGAACCCGGACTTCGTGCTGTCCGGCTTCAACGACATCTTCAGCGCGGCCGGCAGTGACGGCAGCTTCGGCAGCCGCAAGTCGCTGTCCGACCTGGGGGTGCAGACCTGGATCTTCAGTCCGCTGTGCCCGAGCGCGGACGGCAAGGGCGACGAGGCGATCGACCCGTCGACGGTCTCGATGGACAACGTGTACGCCGATCTGCGCGACCTCGGCACGTTGTTCGGCGTACGGGACAAGGCCGAGCAGGTGATCGCCGACCAGCAGCGGCGGATCGCGGCGGTCGAGGCGAAGGTGAAGGGCGCGGACCGGCCGACGGTCGCGATCGTGCGGCCCGGGCTCGAGGGCGGCGGGATGACGGTGTCGGGCGGACCGGACTTCGGCACGGTGCTGATCCGGCAGGCCGGCGGCGTGAACGCGTTCGCCGGGCTGACGTCGAAGCGGAACGTGAAGATCAGCGTCGAGGAGTTCCTCAAGGCCGATCCCGACTACATCCTGATCAGCGCCTGCTGCGACGCGACGCTGACCGAGGCGCAGGCCCAGTCGGACGTCGCCAAACTGCTGCGGAACCCGGCCTTCGCGAACCTGACGGCGGTGAAGAACAAGCACGTCGTCCCGTGGCTGTTCGCGCACCACTCGGCCGGCGTCCGCGGGGCGGGCTCGACCGAACTGATCGCGAAGATCATCCATCCCGACCTGGTCAAGTGATCGGGCCGGTCGTTGACGGCCGGCGCGGGCTGCTGCGGCACGGGGTGACCAGGACCGGCGGGCTGGTGCTCGCGGTCGTCGTACTGCTGGCGGCGGTGCTGCTGTCCTTGCTGGCCGGGACGCAGTGGTTCGGGCCGCGAGACGTGTATCTGGCGGCGGCCGACTTCACCGGATCCGACACGGATCGGGTGATCCGCTACCTGCGGCTCCCGCGGACCGCGACCGGGCTGCTGGCCGGTGCCGCGCTGGGCATGGCGGGTGCGCTGATGCAGGGCGTCACGCGGAACGCGCTGGCGGATCCGGGGATCCTCGGCGTCAACGCTGGCGCGGCCGTGGCGGTGGTGGCGGCCATCGGCGTCTTCGGCGTGACCAGCCTGACCGGGTACGTCTGGTTCGCGATGGGTGGGGCGTTGATCGCGACCGTCGTGGTCTACGTCGTGGGTGCGTTGGGGCGAGGCGGAGCGACGCCGGTCAAGCTGGCTTTGGCGGGTGCGGCGTTGTCGGCGATGCTCGGCTCCGTCACGTCGGCGGCGACGCTGCTCGACCTGTCCACGTTGAACGAATTCCGCTTCTGGGTGGTCGGTTCGCTGACGCTCGCGACCGGGCCGATCGTCGGCCAGGCGCTCCCCTTTGTTGCTTTAGGCATCCTGTTGTCGCTGGCGCTGGGCCGGTCGCTCAACCAGTTGGCATTGGGTGAGGAACTCGCGACCACGCTGGGCACCCGGGTCGGGCTGGTCCGCGTGCTCGCGGGCCTGGCGATCATGCTGCTGGCCGGTACGGCGACAGCGATGGCCGGGCCGATCGCCTTTGTCGGGCTGGCCGTACCTCATGTCGCGCGGGCGATCGTCGGCGCCGACTACCGGTGGATCCTGCCGTACTCGCTCGTCCTCGCGCCGGCGTTGCTGCTGCTCGCGGACGTGCTCGGGCGGCTGGTGGTCCGTCCGGACGAACTGCAGGTCGGCATCATCACGGCGTTGATCGGGGCGCCGCTGTTCATCGCGCTGGTACGCCGCCGCAGGCTGGCGGAGCTGTGAAGTCGCGGGCTGGCGGAGCTGTGAAGGGGTCCACTCGGGCGGTCCGCGTCGGGCCGTTCTCAGCCCGGTTCGACGTCGGTGGAGCGGTGGTGACCATCGCCGCGCTGCTCCTGGCCGTTGCCGTCGGAGCCTACTCCTTGACGATCGGCGACTACGAGATCCCGCTCGGGCAGGTGCTGAACACGCTCGCGGGCCACGGGTCGCTGATCATGACCGACGTGGTGGTGAACAACCGCCTGCCCCGCGTTCTCGTCGGGCTCGGCGTCGGCGCCGCGTTCGCGGTCTCCGGCGCGATCTTCCAGCGTCTGGCCCGGAACCCGCTGGTCAGCCCGGACCTGATCGGCATCAACGCCGGCGCCGCGCTGGCGGCCGTCGTCGTGATCACGATTCTCGGTGCCGGTCCTTTCTGGCTGCCGGTCGGCGCACTGCTCGGCTCGTTGCTAACGGCAATTACTGTCTACCTGCTCGCCTTCAAGCGCGGGGTCGCCGGATATCGCCTCGTGCTGGTCGGCATCGGCGTCACCGCGATCCTCGGCTCGCTCACGGCGTACCTGCTGACGCTGGCCGACATCTACACGGCCAAGAGTGCCCTGATGTGGCTCTCCGGCAGCCTGGCCGGAAGGTCGTGGCCGGAAGCAACCTTGATCGGCGTCACCGTGCTGGTCCTCGTCCCGGCCGCATTGGCGTCGTCCCGGCAGCTCCGGCTGCTGGAGCTCGGCGACGACCTCGCGCGCACCTTGGCCGGTCGCGTCGAGCTGTCCCGCGGCATCCTGATCGCGATCGGTGTCGGCCTCGCCGCGCTGGCCACAGCGGCAGCCGGGCCGATCGCCTTCGTCGCGCTGGTCGCGCCGCAGATCGCCCGCCGCCTGCTCGCCGAACGCGTCGCCGGACTGCTCGCGGCCGGTGCGATCGGTGCGCTGCTGGTGGTCTCCGCCGACCTGCTCGCGCGCCAGTTGTTCGCGCCGATCCCGTTGCCCGTGGGCGTTGTCACGGCGTTCCTGGGCGCTCCGTACCTGCTGTTGCTGATGGCCCGGGCGAATCGGGTCGGCCGAGGAGGATGACCATGCTGCGCGCCGAGAACCTCACCCTCGCGTACGACGGAACGCCGGTCGTGCACGACCTGTCGGTCGACATCCCACGCGGCAAGATCACCTTGATCGTGGGCGCCAACGCCTGCGGCAAGTCGACCCTGCTGCGCGGCCTGGCCCGCCTGCTCGTCCCACGCGGCGGCACCGTCTACCTGGACGATCTCGACGTACGCCGGGTCCCCGGCGGCGAGCTCGCCACGAAGCTCGGCCTGCTCCCGCAGCAACCCGTCGCCCCCGAGGGCATCACGGTCGGCGACTTGGTCGGCCGCGGCCGGCATCCGCACCAGCGCTGGTTCCGCCAGTGGACCCCCGAGGACGAACGCGTCGTCACCGAAGCCCTCGCCGCCACCGGCACCGCCGACCTGGTCGACCGTTCGCTCGACCAGCTCTCCGGCGGTCAGCGCCAGCGCGTCTGGATCGCTCTCGCCCTGGCCCAGGACGCCGGCACGATGCTGCTCGACGAGCCGACCACGTTCCTCGACCTCGCCCACCAGCTCGAGATCCTCGACCTCGTCCAGGACCTCAACCGCGAGCACGGCAAGACCGTCGTGCTGGTCCTGCACGACCTCAACCTCGCCAGCCGCTACGCCGACCACCTGATCGCCCTCAAGTCCGGCACGGTCGTCGCCACCGGTACTCCGTCAGAGGTCATCACCCCAGAAACCGTGCAACAGGTCTTCGGCCTCGCCTGCGAAGTCATCCCCGACCCACTGACCGGCACCCCACTCGTCCTACCCCGCCCTCGCCCGGATCAGGCCGGAGCGTCGCCCAGAACAGGGGTCAGGTAGCCGACCAAGGCCCGGTTGACCTCGGCGATCCAGGATTCGCGGTCCTCGGCCGGGGCGGCGAGCACGGTCCCGAGCAGCGCGGCGAAGATCTGCGTCGCGACGACGGCGGTCTGCTGCCGGCGGTCGGCGGGAAGGTCCGGGGCCCGGGCAGCGATCACTTCGGCGACCTTGCCGGTCACCGCGGCCTGCAGCGCGCGGGCCGGAGCGGTCAGGTGCTCGGGCAGACCGGTCCCGGCGAACAGGGCCTTGAATCCGGGGTTGGCGAGGTTGACCTCGACCATCGGCCGGATCATCCGGTCGATCAGCTCGGGCAGCGGAAGCTGGGCGGCGGCCGGGTCGAACGCCCGGGCATGCGCTTCCTGCAGGGCGGTCCGGTAGCGATCGGCCAGCGCGCCGGCGAGCGCCTCCTTGTTCGCGAAGAACTGGTACAGCGTGCCGGGGGAGACGCCGGCCTGCCGGGCGATCGCGTTGGTGGTCGCCTTCGCGTAGCCGACCTCGGCGAACACGACGGCCGCGGCGTCGGTCAGCTGCTCCATCCGCCGCTGCCCGCGGGCCTGCCGGCGCGGCTGCTCGGTCATCAAGATCTCCGGGGTCGTTGACATATACGAGCAAATACTCGTATTTTCGTTCTGCGAGTGATCGCTCGTGTTTCAGTCTAGCCTGGGGACGCCGCCATGCCGCAGCAGGATCTCGACCCGAACAGTCACCCAGGTGAGGGCTTCGCGGCCTGGCTCGTCCGGCGGCGCATTCTCGTCGTCTCGCTGGCCGGGGCGCTCGCCGTCCTGCTGCTGGTTGTCGCCGCCGGTGCCCTGGGAGCCCTGTCCCTGTCCCGGATCGCCGCGCCGGGCTCCGAATCGGATCGAGCGCGCCAGATCCTGGCCGACCAGTTCCACACCGGTCCTCCCAACCTGGTGCTGCTGATCGACGCGGGGGACCGGCGCGTCGACGACACCGTCGTACGGCGTGCTGCTGCGGAGCTGGAACAGGAACTCGCAGCCCAGGCCGGTGTGGCCGAGGTCAGTTCGTACTGGTCCTGCGGCGACAGCCCAGCTTTGCGCAGTCGCGACAGCCGCCAGGGGCTCGTCCTGGTCCGGGTCCCGGGTGAGGTGAACGAGGCGCGAGCCCGAGTCGGCGAACTGGCCGATCGGTACGCCGGTCAACGCGGCCCACTGCGCGTCCAGGTGGGTGGCCAGGACGAGGTGTTCCGCGAGATCGGCGCGCAGGCTCGTGCCGACTTCGTCCAGGCCGAGATCATCGTCCTGCCGCTGGTGCTGGTGCTGCTGATGCTGATCTACCGCCGGATCGCGCTGGCCCTGATCACCCTGGGCATCGGCGTCCTCGCGACGGCCGGAGCGCTGGCCGGTCTGCGACTGATCGCCTCGGTCACCGAGGTCTCGACCTTCGCCGCCAATCTCGCGCTGGTGATGGGCCTCGCGCTGGGCGTCGACTACTGCCTCTTCGTGATCGCCCGCTACCGCGAGGAACTTGCCAGTGGCAACGATGTCGGCCGGTCGGTGGTGATCGCGGTCCGGACCGCGGGACGAACCGTCTTGTTCAGCGGTCTCGCGGTCGCGACCTCACTGCTCGCGCTGCTGCTGTTCCCGTTGTCGTTCCTGCGGTCCTTCGGGTACGCCGGCGTCCTGGTGGTCGCGTCGGCGCTGTTCGGTTCACTGGTGGTGCTGCCCGCCGCGCTGGCGCTGCTCGGCCACCGCGCAGCTGGACCGGTTCGCGAGCGGCCGGTCGAGCGCGGCCGATGGTTCCGGTTGGCGCAGGTCGTGATGCGACGGCCGCTGCTGATCGCAGGCGCGGTGCTCGCGCTGATCCTGCTGCTGGCGTCGCCGGCGTTGGGCCTGCGCTTCGGTCTGCCGGACGCGCGCATCCTGCCCGCGGACGCATCCAGCCGGATCACTGCCGACCAGATTCGCGCCGGTTTCGGGCAAGAGGAGTCCGATGCCCTGTACCTGGTCGCCGGCCGAGCCGAGGTCCGGACCGACGCGGCCGGCCCGCTCGCGCAGTACGCCGTGCAGCTCTCCCGGCTGGACGGCGTCGCCCAGGTCGACTCGGCGGCGGGTGGGTTCGTCGGCGGTCAGCGGATCCTGCCGCCGTCCTCCGACAGGTTCAGCCGCGACGGCGGGACCTACCTGACCGTGACGCCGACGCAGGCCGTGCTCGAAGGCGATGTGGCCAGCCTGGTTGACCGGATCCGCGCGGTGCCCGCGCCGTACGACGTGGTGACCGGTGGCAGTCCGGCCGAGATGCTCGACTGGCGGGATGCGCTGGCCGAACGCATCCCGCTCGTGCTCGGCGTGATTCTGCTGCTCAGCTTCGCCGTCCTGCACCTGGCGACCGGGAGCGTGCTGCTGCCGCTGAAGGCGACGGTGCTGAACTTGCTGAGTCTGGGTGTGATGTTCGGCGTGACGGTCTGGGTGTTCCAGCAGGGCAACCTGTCCGGCGTGCTCGGGTTCACGCCGACGGGCGGGCTGGAGGCGAGCATGCCGATGCTGATGTTCTGCATCGTCTACGGGTTGTCGATGGACTACGAGGTGTTCGTCGTGTCGCGGATCCGGGAGGAGTACCTGCGCACCGGCGACAGCGCGCTGGCGGTGGCGACCGGGCTGCAACGGTCCGCTCCGCTGGTCAGTGCGGCGGCGGTTGTGCTGGCGTCGTCCTTCGCGGTGTACGCGACCGGCGGAGTGGTCTACCTCAAGATGATCGGGATCGGGATGGCGGTCGCCGTTCTGGTCGACGCGACGCTGATCCGGGGCGTGCTGCTGCCGGCCTTCATGAAGCTGGCCGGACGGGCGAACTGGTGGCTGCCGTCGTTCGGTGCAGCAGGACTCCGAGTGTCGCGACAGCCTCGGTGAGTTCGGTCGGGGTGCGGGCGGCGTAGCCGAGGACCAGACCCGGCGGGTGCGGAGTCTGCGTGTGCCAGCTGAGTGGATGGGTTTTGATGCCTTCGGCAAGCGCTTGGTGTGCGAGCGCGATGTCGTCGAGGGACTGGCCGGGAAAGGTGATCGTCAGGTGCAGTCCGGCCGCCGCGCCATGCACGGTGGCAGTGGGAAGGTGCTTGCTGATGGCATCGATCATCGCGTCGCGGCGCCGGCGATGGCGGCGGCGGGCGTAGCGGAGCTGGCGTTCCAGGTCGCCGGACTCCATCAGCTGCGCGAGCACCAGCTGGGGAAGCGCGGCGTTGCCCAGGTCGGCCAGGCGTTTGGCGGCGGCGAAGCGGTCTCGGTACGCCGGGGGCGGCACCAGCCAGCCGATCCGGACCGCGGGGGCGAGCAGCTTGGAGACGCTGCCGGTGTAGATCACGTGATCGGCGAGCATCGCGCGCAGGGCGGGCACCGGCGGGCGGTCGTAGCGATGCTCGGCGTCGTAGTCGTCCTCGACGATCAGGCCGTCGGACTCGACGGCCCACTGGATCAGCTCCCGGCGCCGTTCGCCGTCGAGCACGACGCCGGTGGGGAACTGGTGAGCCGGCGTGAGCAGTACGGCGCGAACGCCACTCCGGCGCAGCGCGTCCACCCGTACGCCGTCGGAGTCGACCGGGATCGGCGGCGTCCGCAGGCCCAGGTTTCCCACGTGCTGGCGGGATCCGAGCGACCCGGGGTCCTCGACGGCCAGGTCGTGAATGCCTTCGGCGGTGAGGACCTGCGCGGTCAAGCTCAGCGCCTGGGCGACCCCAGCGACGACGATCACCTCGGCCGGATCGACCTGGACGCCGCGGTACCGCGCCAGCCAGCGCGCCACCGCCAGCCGCAGTTCCGGCGTACCGGCGGGGTCGCCGTAGCCGAGCGAGGAGGCGGACAACCGGTCGAGCACCGTGCGTTCGGCCTTCAGCCAGGCTGCGCGGGGGAACGCCGTCAGGTCGGGAACCCCAGGAGTCAGGTCGATCCTCGCCGGCGCTGATCGCAGCGCGTCGAAGATGTCGACTCCCGGTGCTTCCACCACCACAGCCGAACGGGACTGCCCGTTCGACGCCGGAACGGCCGGTGTCGTGCTGAAGGGGGCGGCGACGACGGTCGTGCCCGCTCTGCCGTTGGCGGTGGTGTGGCCGTCCTCGGTGAGGCGTTGGTACGCCTCGGTGACCACTCCTCGGGAGACCTGCAGCTCAGCCGCCAGGACCCGCGTCGACGGCAGGCGACTGCCGACGGGCAGCCGGCCGTCGGCGATCGCCGCGCGGAGTTGATCGGCCAGCCACGCGGACAGGCCGCCGGGCGGTGCATCGGCGGCGCTGAGCTGCAGGAAGTCGGAGCCGGACGTTATGGACCTGCCAATCTGGTCCGGATTGGATCTACTCACCGGACCATTGTGGCGCGACCGTGGAGCTATGGGAACCGACTACGTTCACGGCTACACCCCCTCCGAGACCCGCCGGCTCAGCGAGCAGGCGGAAACCCTCGCGGATCTACTGCACGGCGACACGCACTACGCACCCGGCAGCCGCGTCCTGGAAGTCGGCTGCGGCGTCGGCGCGCAGACCGTGCAGTTGCTCACCCGCAGCCCCGGCATCGCGCTGACCGCCGTCGACATCTCCGAGGAGTCGCTCGCCGAGGCCAAACGCCGCGTCGCCGTCAACGCCCCGGATGGGCAGGTCGAGTGGCATCACGGCGACCTCCACGACCTTCCGTACGCCGAAGCCTCCTTCGACCACCTCTTTCTCTGCTTCGTCCTGGAACACCTGCCCGAGCCCGCCGACGTACTGAGCACGCTTCGCCGATACCTGCGTCCCGGCGGCACCATCACGCTGATCGAGGGTGACCACGGCTCGGCGATCTACCACCCGCGCAGCGCCGCCGCGCAGGCGGTCATCGAGTGCCTCAACATCTCCCAGGCCGAGGCCGGCGGCGACGCGCTGATCGGCCGCCGGGTCCAGCCGTTGCTCACCGCCGCCGGGTTCAGTGACGTCGTCACCCACCCGCGCACCGTGTACGCCGACCAGACGGTCCCGCACCTCGTCGACGGCTTCACCCGCAAGACGTTCATCGCGATGGTCGGCTCGGTCCGCGACCGCTCGATCGCCGCCGGCCTCAGTACGCCGGCCGCCTGGGCGCAGGGAGTCCGCGACCTGGAGCGCACCGCCGAGCCCGGCGGCACCTTCCACTACTCGTTCTTCAAGGGGGTCGGAGTGCGATGACCGCGCTGCTCGTCCTGGTCGCCGCGGTGGTCGTCGTGCTCGAGTGGAACCGCCGCCGGCAACCCGGCCCGCCGGACCGCCCCGGCAGCCGGTCCGGCCTGCCGGATCGTGATCGCGACCGCCTGCTGGACGATCTTCGCGCTGTCGCTGACCGGGCTTGCGCCAACTGGTAGACAAGGAGGATGACGCCGACCGAGCAGCTCGAGATCGAGACCAAGTACGACGTCGACGAGCACGCGATCGTGCCTGCGCTGCACGAGCTGCCAGGGGTCGACCGCGTCGAGCAGCCGGTCGAGCTCGCCCTGGAGGCGGTCTACTTCGACACCGCCGACCTGCGCCTCGCGGCGAACAAGGTGACGCTGCGGCGGCGGACCGGCGGTGAGGACGACGGCTGGCACATCAAGCTTCCGGCCGCGCGCGGACGGCTGGAGATCCAGCACCCGCTCGGGCGCGCGGTCCGCAACGTGCCGATCCAGGTGCTGCGCGCGGTCCGGGTGCACGTTCGCGACCACGACCTGGTGCCGGTGGTGACGCTGGCGACCCGGCGGATCGTGCACCGGCTGGTCGACGCAGACGGCGAGGTGCTGGCCGAGCTCAGCGACGACCACGTCACCGCGACGGTCGACGGCGAGCAGCCCGCGACTTGGCGGGAGTGGGAGATCGAGCTGATCAACGGCGGTTCCGAGCTGCTCGAGGCCGCCGAGCCCGTCCTGCGGGAGGCCGGCGCGAACCCCGCGTCCGGGCCGAGCAAGCTGGCGCGGGCGCTCGGCGACCGGGTGCCACAGCGGGAGACCTGGGAGCTGCCGTCGAAGCCGACCACGGCCGATCTGTTCCGCGCGTACGCGACCGAGCAGGTCCAGGCGATCCACCTGCGCGACCCCGAGGTCCGGCGGGACCTGCCCGACGCGTTGCACAAGATGCGGGTGGCGACCCGGCGGCTGCGGTCGGCGCTGGCGACGTACCGGCCGGTGGTGGACCGCGAGGTCGGCGATCGGATCCGCGACGAGCTGAAGTGGTTCGCCGGTGAGCTCGGTGGCGCGCGGGACGCGGAGGTGCTGCGCGAGCACTTCCTGGTCGCGGTGTCGGAGCAGCCGCCGGAGCTGGTGATGGGACGCGTCGCCGGGTACATCGACGACCATCTGCGCGCGGTCTACAAGGAGGCGCGGACGCAGGCGCTGGAGGCGCTGGAGAGCGAGCGGTACTTCCGGCTGCTCGACACGCTCGACGAACTGGTTGCCGCGCCGCCGTTGCTGGACGCGGAGACCAAGGCGAAAAAGCAGGTGCCCGAGCTGCTGAAGCACGACCTGAAGCGGATGCGTCGATGCGTGAAGCGGGCGGAGCAGGCCGAGACGCTCGCCGAGCAGGACCACGAGCTGCACGAGACCCGCAAGGCGGCCAAGCGCCTCCGGTACGCCGCGGAGTCGGCCGTGCCGCTGCTGGGTGAGCGGGCGGCGGACCTGGTCGAGCGGGCGAAGCAGGTCCAGGAGATCCTCGGGGACCACCAAGACAGCGTGGTCGCCCGGGACCTCCTGCGCCGGCTCGCCGTCCAGCAGCACCTCGACGGCGGCAACCCGTTCACCCTCGGCCGGCTGCACGCCGCGGAGCAGTACCGCGGCGACAGGTCGCGCGAGGAGTTCCTGAAGGTCTGGCCGACGATCGACTTCAGCTGATCCAGGGCGGCGTGCCGCGGTCGGTGTCCTCGCCCCGGACGCTGACCTTGGCGTGCCCGTAGCCGGCGACCATCGCGGTGAACTCGCCGGACGCGGTCACCTGACGCTCGACCCCGCCCGGCACTACCACCGCCTCACCCGCGGTCAGTTTCACCTGCTCGGCGCCCACGGCGATCGTGGCCTGCCCGCTCAAGCCGGTCCACACCTGCTCGCTGTCCATCACGTGCACCGGCCCCTGCGCGTCGGCCTTCATCTCCACCCGCCACACGCTCAGCTTCCGGCTGCCCTGCGTCGGCGACGCGTACGTCGTCATCACGGCGTTCGGCGTCTCGGTCCTGCGATACATAGATACCCCCTCGTCAATCGTCAACCTGGTTGCCTAAATAGTACACCGGGTTGTCGATCTGTCCAGTGTTCCGCGACAATGACTGCCATGGACCGCTACGGCTACGAACTGCCCCTCCTGCTGGCCGGGGCGTTCCGCCGGATCATCGACGAGCTGCACCGGCGCCTGGCCGAGCAGGGTCATCCCGACCTGCGCCCGGCGTACGGGTTCGCCCTGCAAGCGATCGGCGCCGACGGCTGCACCGTCTCCGACCTCGGCCGCCGCCTGGGCGTCTCCAAGCAGGCCGCCACCAAAACCACCGCCAAACTCACCGCGCTCGGCTACGTCACCCGCACTCCCGACCCCGCCGACGCCCGCGCCGTGCTGCTCACCGTGACCCCCCACGGCCGAGCCGCCCTCACCGAGTCGGCCCGCATCTTCGAAGAACTGCGCGCCGAATGGAAACAGACCCTCGGAGCCACCCGCCTCCGCACCCTCGAAGACGACCTCGCCAAACTCACCCCAAGCGCGTCTCCTACCCCGCTGATCGACCTTCCGGGCTGGTTCCACTAGTCCACGTGTGGACGCACGGGAACACCATCGTCGGCACCACGGCCAGGCGGACCGGGAGATCGATAATTGCTTCGAGCAACAAAATCTCGCCGAGGTGGTCGGGTCAGACGCCCGGCCGGAAACGCAACGAAGGGCCCAGCCGGCTGCTGGGCCCTTCGAGGGCGGTTGGTGCTGTCAGGCAGGTTCGCGGAGGTTCGGCAGGACCTGCCTGACAGGGTTGGGGGCGGGGACGCCGGGCTGTCACCCGTGGCCGGGACCGGCGTCCCCGCAGCTCAGTGCTGCACCGCCTTCTCGGCGCCGGCGCCGGTCAGCGAGCGGACCTCCATCTCGGCGAACCGGTCGACGTCGGTGCCTTCCTTGCTGGTCAGCGTGCCGACGATGCCGAGCACGAACGCCAGCGGGATCGACACGATGCCGGGGTTGTCCAGCGGGAACCAGCTGAAGTCGATCGAGGTGTCGGTGATCATCGACAGGCTGGCACCGGTCTTGGCGTCGACCTTGCCGGACACGACCGGCGAGAACGCGATCAGGATGATCGCCGACCCGAGGCCGCCGTACATGCTCCACAGGGCGCCGCGGGTGTTGAAGCGACGCCAGAACAGCGAGTACAGGATGGTCGGCAGGTTCGCGCTGGCCGCGATCGCGAAGGCGAGCGCCACCAGGAAGGCGACGTTCTGGCCGTTGGCGAAGATGCCGCCGATGATCGCGACCACGCCGATCACCAGCACGGTGATCCGGGCCACCCGGACCTCACCGTCGCCGCTGATCTGGCCCTTCTTGATCACCTGGCCGTAGATGTCGTGCGCGAACGACGCGCTGGCGGTGATGGTCAGGCCGGCGACCACCGCGAGGATGGTGGCGAAGGCGACCGCCGAGATCACGCCGAGCAGGATCTCGCCGCCGAGCTCGAAGGCCAGCAGTGGCGCCGCCGAGTTCGCCCGGCCGGGGGCCGCGCGGATCACGTCGGGGCCGACGAGCGCGGCCGCGCCGTACCCGAGCACCAGCGTGAACAGGTAGAAGATGCCGATGATCCAGATCGCCCAGCTGACGCTGCGGCGGGCTTCCTTGGAGTTGGGCACCGTGTAGAAGCGCATCAGCACGTGCGGCAGGCCCGCGGTGCCGAGGACGAGGGCCAGGCCCAGCGAGATGAAGTCCAGCTTGCTGATGCCCGACACGCCGTACTGCAGGCCCGGGTCGAGCAGGCGCTCGCCGACCGGGCTCTTCTCGATCGCCCCGCCGAGCAGGCTGGACAGGTTGAAGCTGTACTTGGCCAGCACCCAGATCGTCATGATCCCGGCGCCGATCACCAGCAGGACCGCCTTGACGATCTGCACCCAGGTGGTGCCCTTCATGCCACCGACGAGCACGTAGGTGATCATGATCAGGCCGACCACCGCGATCACCAGGTTCTGCCCGGCGCGGCCGTCGATGCCGAGCAGCAGCGCGACCAGACCACCGGCGCCGGCCATCTGCGCGAGCAGGTAGAAGAAGCTGACCACCAGCGTGGAGATCGCCGCCGCCATCCGGACCGGGCGCTGCTTGAGCCGGAACGACAGCACGTCGGCCATCGTGAAGCGGCCGGTGTTGCGCAGCAGTTCGGCGACCAGCAGCAACGCGACCAGCCAGGCGACCAGGAAGCCGATCGAGTACAGGAAGCCGTCGTAACCGTTCAGCGCGATCGCACCCGCGATGCCGAGGAACGACGCGGCCGACAGGTAGTCACCGGCGATCGCGATGCCGTTCTGCGGACCGGTGAAGGACCGGCCGCCGGCGTAGTAGTCGGCCGCGGTCTTGTTGTTGCGCGAGGCCCGGATCACGATCGCCAGCGTCGCGACCACGAACAGCGCGAAGATCGCGATGTTGACCGTCGGGTTGCCGATGTCGGTGGCCAGCGGCAGCAGCAGGGGAGCGGTCACTTGTCCTCACCTTCGATCTGCCTGCGCATCCGCTCGGCGGCCGGGTCGATCTGCTTGTCGGCCCAGCGCACGTAGATCATCGTGATCGCGAACGTGGACACGAACTGCCCGAAGCCGAGCAGCAGCGCGACGTTGATGTTGCCGAACACGCGGGTGGACATGAAGTCGGTCGCGTAGTCGGCGAGCAGGACATAGAGGAAGTACCAGGCCAGGAACAGGCCGGTCATCGGGAACACGAAGCGCCGGAAGCGGCGACGCAGTTCGGAGAAGTCCGGTGACAGCTGGACGTCTCGGTACGTCGTGAGCTCCGGGTCGCCCGCGCGACGCGTTTCGCTCATCGCGGGACCTCCAGACGTGATCAGGCCGGGCGGAGTCCGGCGCGGGTTGCTGCTCCGTACTGTGGTCCAGCTCACCACGCCCCGACAGCACCGACCGGCGTCGAGCGCTCAGCGGGCCACACCTTTCGACCGGCGGAAAACCGGGGTGCGACGAGCGGTCGCATCCGCACGACGAACGGCGGACGCCCGACAACGGCGAACCAGCCGCCGCGGCGGACCGACAGACGGACCGCTGACGAACGGGCCCGACGCCCACCACCGATCAACCGAGCGCCCTGGCCCACGCCCACGCGGGAACGGCCCGCCGGCGACCGCGCAGCAGGAGGTTGATCGGTGCTGCAGGTTCAGCTGCGCGTGAAGCCCCGGTCGACGTCGACCGCTTCGGGGGTGTGCAGGCGGACCATGCTGCGGGCGGTGCCGGCCGGGATCCGGGTCGGCGTGAGCCGGGAGACCACGATGACGGTGAGGAAGGCCAGCGGCATCGTCCACGCGGCGGGCTGGGCGACGAGGGCGCCGAGCCAGCCGTCGAGCGGCGGGCCGACGACGTTGACCAGAACGGCGAAGATCGCGGCGACTCCGCCGACGAGCAGGCCGGCGGCGGCGCCGACCGTCGACATGCGCCGCCACCAGATACCCAGCACCAGCAGGGGACAGAACGTCGAAGCGGCCACCGCGAAGGCCAGTCCGACGGTGTCGGCCAGGCTCAGCGCGCCGGTGAAGTTCCAGGCGAGGTACGGAACGGCGATGGCCAGCACAGCCGCGATCCGGAAGCTGTTGACGGCCAGGTAGTCGCCTCCGGTCAACCGGTGCAGGCGATTGCGCAGCAGGTCCTGGTCGATCACGCCGGCGATCGCGACGGTCAACCCGGACGACGTGGACAGGAACGCGGCAAAGGCCCCGGCCGCGACGAGTGCGCCCAGCAGGTCCCCGACGGTGCCGGGAAAGATCCGTCCAGGCAGCTCCAGTACGACGGTGTCGGCGGCCGTGGCGACCAGGTCGGGGGCGAACGTCCGCCCGAGTACGGCGTACACGGGCGGGAAGAGGTAGAAGACGCCGAGCAGCGCGAGCACCACCACCGTCGTCCGGCGGGCGGCGCGGCCGTCGGGGTTGGTGTAGAAACGGACCAGCACGTGCGGCAGGCCCATCGTCCCGAAACAAAGGGCCAGCAGCAACGAGTACGTCGCGTACAGCGGATGGTCGCGGCCGTCGGCGGTGGACAGCGGTTCGGCCCACTCCGAGCCGGCGCCGTGCAGCGAGTCCAGCACGCCGACCGGGTGGTCCATCGAGCGCCAGGCGATCAGGATGACAAAAACCGGCGCGGCCAGGGCGAAGAGTTTCAGCCAGTACTGGAAGGCCTGGACGAAGGTGATCGAGCGCATCCCGCCGGCGGCGACGTTGATCACCACGATGATCGCGACCAGCGCGGCCCCGACCACGGGTGGTGCGCCGGTCACGGTCTGCACGGTCAGCCCGGCGCCGCGCAACTGCGGGAGCAGGTAGAGCGTGCCGATCCCGGCGACCAGGAACGAGCAGATCCGCCGGACCACGGCCGACTCGAAGCGGGTCTCGGCGAAGTCGGGCAACGTGTACGCGCCGGAGCGGCGCAGTGGGGCGGCGATCAGGACCAGCAGCATCAGGTAGCCGACGGTGTAGCCGACCGAGAACCAGAGCATGTCGGCGCCGTTCACCAGCACGAGTCCGGCGACGCCGAGGAAAGATGCCGCCGACAAGTATTCTCCGCTGATCGCGGAGGCGTTCCAGCGCGGCGTGACGGCGCGGCTGGCAACGTAGAAGTCGCTGGTGGTGCGGGAGATCCGCAGCCCGAACAGCCCGATCCCGATCGTTGCCGCGATCACCAGAGCGATCGCGGTCAGGCTCATCGCCGGTGACATCTACTGCCGCCCGACGAACTCGGTGAACTCGGTCTCGATCCGTTCGGCGTTACGCACGTAGATCCGGGCGGCGACGTAGACGACCGGGTAGATCACCACGCCGAGCACCAGCCAGGGCAGCGGGATGCCGAAGACGGCGACCGTGCGCGTGACGGGGACGAGGAAGAAGAGCAGCGGAAGACTGCCGAGACCGATCACGGTGCCGGCGATGACGACCAGGGCCAAGCGCAGCTGGGACTGGATCAGCGAGTTCATGTAGACCTCGCCGACCCGGGTCTGCTCGTCGATCTCCCGGGTCCCGGTGTGTCCGCCGATCCGCCGGGCCGCGCTCGTCCGAGGGCTCGTCACCCGAACCCGCCGCGGACCTTCCGGCGTACTCATCTCAGCCTCGCAGCGACGTCGAGCGGACCAGGAGGTCGCGGAGCTCGCGGGTGTGCCGGCGGCTGACCGGGAGCCAGTCGTCACCGACCCGTACGGCGCACCGCCCGCCGTCGACGCGCATCTCGTCGACGTGGGCCAGTGCGACCAGCGTGCTGCGGTGGATCCGGGTGAAGCCGGCGTCGCGCCAGCGTTCCTCGAGCGTGCTCAGCGGGACCCGGACCAGGTGCGAGTTCTGCCCGGTGTGCAGCCGCGCGTAGTCGCCCTGCGCCTCGACGTACCGGACCGTCGACCTCTGCACGAACCGCGTCACGCCCGCCAGCTCGACCGGGATCGTCTCGTCGTCGGTCTCCGCGGGCGAGTGCACCACCTGCGGGCCACCGGCGTTGACCACCCGGCGGACCGCCTCGGCCAGCCGCTCGGCGCGGACCGGCTTCATCACGTAGTCGGTCGCCTCCAGCTCGAAAGCCTGCACCGCGTGCTCGTCGTACGCCGTGACGAAAACGATCTGCGGCGGCTTGGCGAATTTCGACAGCACCCGGGCCAGGTCGATGCCGTCCAGCCCCGGCATCTTGATGTCGCAGAACACCACGTCGATGTCGGCGGCCTGCAGGAGCTTCAGCGCCTCCGGCCCGTTCGACGCGGTCTGGATCGGGCCGATCCGGTCGTCACGGGACAGCAGGTAGACCAGCTCGGCCAGCGCCGGCTCCTCGTCGTCGGCGACCAGCGCGCGCAGGGGAGTGTCGGCCATGCGCCCACACTAAGCGGACGCGTGCACCCCTGAGGAGTATTTGGGCACCCGGAAGCTGACCTTTGTCCCGGCTTCCACCGCGGTCTCGACGACCAGGCCGTAGGCGTCGCCGTACACCTGCCGCAGGCGGGCGTCGACGTTGCCGAGGCCGATCGAGTCGCTGCCGGACTGGCCGGACAGGGCGGCCCGGATCACCTCCGGGTCGCTGCCGGCCCCGTCGTCCTCGACGCTGATCTCGGCCTCGGAGCCGCGGTCCATCGCCCGGATCGTGATCTGGCCGACGCCGGTGGTGCCCTCCAGCCCGTGCCGTACGGCGTTCTCCACCAGCGGCTGGACGACCAGGAACGGGATCGCCACCGACAGCACCTCCGGCGCGATCAGCAAGGACACCGTCAGCCGCTCCCCGAACCGTGCCTGCTCCAGGACGAGGTACCGCTCGACGTTGCGCAGCTCGTCGGACAGCGTGGTGAACTCCCCGCCACGGCGCAGCGCGTATCGGGAGAAGTCGGCGAACTCCAGCAGCAGCTCGCGGGCCCGCTCCGGATCGGTCCGCACGAACGACGCGATCGCGGCCAGCGCGTTGTAGATGAAGTGCGGGCTGATCTGCGCCCGGAGCGCACGCAGCTCGGCCTCCATCGCCCGCGTGCGCTCCTTGTTGAGCTCGGCCAGCTCGACCTGGCCCGACACCCAGCGGGCGACTTCCTCGGTGGCCCGGACCAGCGCGGCCGACGAGCGCGGGCTGTACGCGACCAGGACGGCGACCACCCGGTCCTCGGTCACGATCGGCGCGACCACCGCCGTGCGGACCGGGCACTGCGGATCTCCACACGCGACGTCGTGCGCCCCCAGTACGGCGGTCCGCCCGCTGCGCAGTGTCATCGCCGCGATCGCCTTCGCGTCGACCCGATGGTTGCTCTCGTACGCGCCGCCGACCCCGTCCCAGGCCAGCACCCCCGACGAGTCGCAGATCGCGATCGCCGCCGTGCCGAGCAGGTCCCGCAGGTGCTTGATCGCCCGCCCGGCCGCGACCGGCGTCAGCCCTTCGCGCAGGTGCGGCGAGGCCAGCGAGGCGGTGTGCAACGTGGCATACGTCGCCTTGTCAGCCAGAGTCCCGAAATGCTTCCGCCGCCGCGCGAACATGCCTCGACGGTAGCCGCTCAGCCCTTCGCGCGGGGTGTGAACGCGGCCAGGGCCTCGGTGTCGGAGTAGTTGGTGCGGATGTACTCGTCGGCCCAGGCGGCTGCGGCGGGGTAGGCGGACTCGGCGGTGACGCGGTCGGCCAGAGCGTTCAGGTCGACAGCCGTGCGCCGTAGTTGGACGTCGGGACCGGTCACCAGGGCCCAGCTCGGGAGTGGAGCGCCGTACGGCATGCCGACGCTGCCGGCGTTCACCGCGAGTCGTCGGTCGACCTGCCGGGCGAAGGGCATGTGGGTGTGCCCGCAGACGACTGTTCGGACCTCCGCCGGCAGGCCGGCGAAGACCTGCTGCCAGCGGCTCAGTGGACTGTCGACGAGCACGACCTCCTCGTCGTTCCGGGGCGTCGCGTGGCAGAACACGACGTCGCCGATCGTCACGGTGGTCGGCAGGGAGGACAACAGCTCGACTTGGTCGGGCCGAAGCTCAGCCGCGGCCCACGGGCTCACCTCGTCGGGCGGATCCAGCTGCTCGCCACGGGCCATCGACACCAGCTCCCGATCGGCGTTGCCACGCACCCAGACGGCTCGATCGCCCAATCCCTGCAGGAGATCCAGCGTCTCCACCGGTTGAGGGCCGGCCGCGAGATCACCGGCCAGTACGACGACGTCGGCGCTCCGCACATCCGGCTCCGCCAGCACGGCTTCGAGCGAGGGCAGGACGCCGTGGATGTCGGCCAGCACCGCGATGCGTTCCATGCCGACCAGTCTGGCCCGTCGGTACGGCGTACGGGGAGAGGCTCTGCTACCGGCAGACGACTCAGCGGCCGAGGCCGATCCGCTTCCCGCCGAGCGGGACGGCCGATTCGCAGGCGCCGGTCGTGATCGTGCAGCGCAGGACGCCGCGCGGCATCGTCTCCTGGTTGTCGATCAGCATCAGCACGTGCTGGTCGTCCTCGGCCAGGGCGGAGACGAAAAACGCGCCGGTCCACTCGCGCAGAACGTCGCCGCTCCGCACGTCGAGGGCAGCCGTCGAGGCGCTCGCCCAGCCGTCGTCGTACGGCGGGGTGGCGATCGCGGTCCTGCCGTCGGGGGTGAAGCTGCGGACCTCGTAGTCGCAGGTGCGCCACAGACTCCGGCCGGTGGCCAGGTCGTTCACCGTGGAGCAGGCCCGGTGCTCGCCGGGTGCCGTGCGCAGCGCGACCAGCTTGCCGTCGGGGCTGATCGCGGTCGCGGACCCGGGAGTCGGCACGTGCTTCGACGCGGTCTCGCCGGGCTTCCAGGCATACAGCTTCCACGCCGCGGCGCCGTCACTGGCGGCGGCCGTGTAGTAGACGGTCCCGTTGAGGTAGGCCAGCAGCCGGATCCCCCACACGCCGCGAACGGTGAGCTTGTGGACGTTGTCGTCGACGTCCTGCGAGAAGACGGTGCCGCCAGGCAGGTTGAGACCGTCCTTGCCCCGTGGCTGGGTCGAGTAGGCAACCGCCGTCTGGTCGTCGGTCCCGATCAGCGAGGACACCCCCGGCACCTTCTCGACCTTGCCGGTGAGCTTCAGCTCGAGCAGTTCGCTGGTGTACTCGTCGCGGGACAGCAGGGCGAACACCGTTTCGCCCATCCGGGTGAACTCCAGCAGCGACGACGAGCCCGGTACGGCGACCGTCCCGCCGGCGCCGCCGCGAATCTCCCGGTCGACGCTGTAGGGCACCTGGGGCTCGCGTCCGGGCTTCAGTTTCGTCAACTGCAGCGGGACTTTCACGGGCCCGGTGAGCTCTGGTGGGGCGGACGGCGACGAGCTGCTCCGGACCGCCAACGGCGAGGCGGCACCAGGACGGTCGTCGTCCGCCTCGGGGCCCTGACTGGTGGCGACCACCCCGCCGATCGCGACCGCCGCCACGGCAACAGCCGAGACACCGACGACCAGTCTGGTGTTGCCGGCAGCCATCAGCCGCCGAGCCTGAACTGGTCGTTCGGCATGATCGGCGTCGCGCGTTCGCAGTCACCCGTGCCGATCGTGCACCGGATGATCGCGCCCTTGGTGTCCGGGCCGTCGTCGACCTCCATCAACAGGTGCTGGTCGTCCTCGGCCCGCACCTGCCGGAACGACACCCCGTTCCACTCCCGCAGCAGCTTCCCGGTCTTGCCGTCGAGCAGCCACGACCCCATCGATGCGTAGCCGTCGGCGTACGCCGGCCCCGCGATCACCGCCGACTTGTCCGGCGTGAAACCCATCACCATGTGCTGACAGGTCCGCCACAGCTTCTTGCCGGTGGCGATCTCGATCACGAACGAGCAGCTGCCGGCCTCCCCGATGCTGTCGATCGACCCGGCCAGCTTGCCGTCGGCGGAGACCGCGGTCGGGGTGGCGACGCCCTTGACCAGCGTCGCGCCCGAACGACCGGGCACCCAGGTGTACAGCCTGGTCGGCCCCGACTGCGACGTGCCGGCCGAGTAGAAGACCTTGCCGGCCGCGACGGCGATCACCTGCACGTGCCAGGCGTCCGGCAGCGCCAACTTGGACCGGTCCGAGCCGACGTCGGCGTACACCGTGCTGCCGGCCAACTCCTCGCCGTTCGGCTTCTGCTGCTGGCTGGCGTACGCGACGGCACCGTCGTCGACCGAACCCACCAGCGTGGAGATGTCGCGGATCTCGGTCCGGCCGCCGGCGCCGTCGTCGCGGACCAGCACGAGGTCGGGTTCCCGGCTCTCGAGTGCGTAGGTCCAGCCGCCGACCTGCGCGGCGGAGAGGATCCGGGCGTTGCCCGGCATCGAGTACGCCTGCTCGGGTCCGCCGCTGATCGTGCGGCCGAGCGTGTGCACGAGCTGGGGCGGTCGTCCTTCGGACAGCTTGGCCAGGTTCACCGTGATCTTCTTCGGCCCGGTGACCGGCACTCCGGTCACGGGCGGTGCCGACGGTGTCGCGGTGGGTGTGGCCGACGGCGTACGGGACGGGGTGGCCGACGGCTTGGGCGTCGGGGTCGGTGTCTGGCTGGGTTGTCCGCCCAGTGGACTGGCGCTGGTGTCGCTGGCCTGCGGTCCCTGCCGGTAGGCGAACACGCCGCCACCCACGACCGCCGCCACCGCGACCGCGGCGACCACGACGGTCAGTCGCGCGTTCAGCTGCCTCATGAGCAGGCTCCTAACAAACAGTCGTGGTCCTCAGCAGTGTGCTGCACCCCACGCGCCCGCGCGCGGCAGGGTGGGACCGAGGTGGTCGATCCTCGGTGTGACGTCACAACTGAGTGTTTTGTTCGCTCCGGCGACGCGGTCGCAGGAGCGATCGAGCATAATGCGGGCATGGACCAGCCACCCCGGATCGGCCGGTACTCCCTGGTCCGCCGGGTGGGTGCCGGTGGTTTCGCGACCGTCTGGCTGGCCCGTGACGAGCAGCTGGACGCCGAGGTCGCGGTCAAGATCCTGTCCGACAACTGGATCGACGAGGACGACGTCCGGCGGCGGTTCCTGGCCGAGGGACGCTTCCTGCGCCGGGTCGACTCGCCGCACGTGGTCGGGGTGCACGACGTCGGCGAGACCGAGGACGGCCGGCCGTACCTGGTGCTGACCTACGCCGACGGCGGGTCGCTGGCCGACAAGATCAAGGCCGGCCCGCTGGAGGTCGCCGAGGTGGTCGAGGTGATCACCCAGGTCGGCAGCGGCCTCAAGCAGTTGCACGCCCGCGGTGTCCTGCACCGCGACGTGAAGCCCGCGAACGTCCTGTTCCGGACCGACCCGTCCGGCGACCGCGCGATGCTCGGCGATCTCGGCCTGGGCAAGTCGCTGGAAACCGTGTCCCAGTTGACGATGCCGGGCGGTACGCCGGCCTACGTCGCGCCGGAGCAGGTGATGGGCGACCGGCTCGACCACCGCGCCGACCTGTACTCGCTCGGCGCCGTCGCGTACGCCGCGTTCACCGGCCAGGCGCCGCACGGGGTGGCCAGTCTCGGCGCGGTGATGCGGATCGACGCGCCGCCGCCGTCGATGAGCACCCTGCGCGAGGACGTGCCGGACGCGATCGACGCCGTCGTCCGCCGCGCGCTGGAGCCGGACCGCGAGAAGCGCTGGCCCGACCTGGACAGCTTCCTCAACGCGTTGCGCGAGGCGCACACCACGGGCAAGATCCCGGCCGGACTGGTTCCGGCCGAGGAACTGCCGGTGCCGACCGGGCCGGGTGGGATCGACCAGGAGACCCAGCTCGCGACTCCGGCCGACGCGAAGACCGAAGGCGGTGCCGACGCCGAGGCGACTGTCGCGGCTGTGGCGGCGCCGCGGCGGAACAGGCGTGCCGGCTGGATCGCCGCCGTACTGGCGGTGTTGCTGGCCGGTGGCGGTGGGTACGCCGGTTACCAGCTCGTGATGAGCCGGCCGGTCGCGGTGACCGAGGACAACGTCCAGGTCGAGGTGCCGCGGAACTGGGACCAGAAGTCCACCCAGAAGGTGCCGTTCGCGTTGCTGGTCAGCGAGGACACCTCGGCCTGGCCGAGCGATTCGAACACCTCCGGCGTCTTCGTGGGCCTCGTCGACCAGACCGCGCTGCCGACCACTGGTGCGGCGCCGGCCGGGTGCTCCCCGGACGGCACGGAAACCACGCCGGCCGGCGATGAGCAGCGGGTCACGTTCAAGTACAACTGCGACGACAATGCCGACGTGATGGAGCAGTACCGGAAGGTCTCCGGCAAACAGTTGCTGCGAATCCAGGTCCGCGGCGAGGATCCGCAGGAGCTGGCCGACGTGCTGAACTCCGTGACCTACAACGGCAGCTAGCGCGTGGGAAAGTGGCCCGCAGTACCGTAGGCGGCATGACCGACCTGCGTGCGGCGATCGACCGCGTTCTGCCCTCCGTCCGTGCCGACCTCGAGGACCTGATCCGGATTCCCTCGGTCAGTGCGGACCCGGCCCGTGCGGCCGACGTCCAGCGGTCCGCCGAGGCGACTGCCGCGCTGTTCGAGGCGGAGGGGTTCACGGTGAAGATCGTGCGGGCCGGCGAGGGCGCGCCCGCGGTGATCGCGAAGAAGCCGGCGCCGGCGGGCAAGCCGACCGTGCTGCTCTACGCGCACCACGACGTCCAGCCGACCGGCAACGTCGAGGAGTGGACCTCGGAGCCGTTCGAGCCGACCGAGCGCGGCGACCGGCTGTACGCCCGGGGCGCGGCCGACGACAAGGCCGGCATCGCCGCGCACCTGGCCGCCGTACGGGCCTTTGGCAACGATCTTCCGGTCGGTGTGACGGTGTTCGTCGAGGGTGAGGAGGAGATCGGCTCGCCGACCCTGCTGCGGCTGCTGGACGAGTACTCCGAGGAGCTGACCTCGGACGCGATCGTGATCGCCGACTCGGGCAACTGGGCGATCGGTCAGCCTGCATTGACCGTGTCGCTGCGCGGACTGGTCGACTGCTACGTCGAGGTGAGGACGCTCGACCACGCCGTGCACTCCGGTCTGTTCGGCGGCGCTGTGCCGGACGCGCTGACCGCGCTGTGCCGGCTGCTGGCGACGCTGCACGACGACAACGGCGACGTCGCGGTCGACGGTCTGCACGCGAGCCGCGCGGCCGAGTTGGACTACCCGGAGGACCGGTTCCGGGCCGAGTCGAGCGTGCTCGACCAGGTCCGCCTGATCGGCTCCGGCTCGCTGGTCGACCGGTTGTGGACGCGCCCGGCGATCGCCGTCCTGGCGATCGACGCGCCGCGGGTCGCCGACGCCAGCAACACCCTCGTCCCGGTCGCCCGGGCGAAGGTCAGCCTGCGCGTCGCGCCGGGCGACGACGCGACCAAGGCGATGCAGGCCCTGCGCAACCATCTCGAACAGAACGCGCCGTGGGGTGCGCAGGTCACCGTGACCGACGGCGACCTCGGTCAGCCGTGCTCGATCAACGCGCGCGGCGCGGCCTACGACGCGGCCCGGTCGGCGTTCGCCGAGGCCTGGGGCGTCGAGCCCGTCGACACCGGCATGGGCGGCTCGATCCCGTTCATCGCCGAGTTCCAGCAGGCCTTCCCCCAGGCCGCCGTTCTGGTCACCGGGGTGGAGGATCCCGACACCCGGGCCCACGGCATCGACGAGGGCCTGCACCTGGAGGAGTTCGCCAAGGTCTGCCTGGCCGAAGCGCACCTGCTGAAGAACTTGGCCGGTTAGGGCGTGTCTCCCCATGGCCCGCCTACTGCGCGGCACCCGGCACGAGCTACCGCACCGGGCACCTGCTCGCTACGGCGGGCAATGGGAAAACACGCCTCAAGTGCGAGCGGGCTTTCCGGCGACCCAGAGTTTGGCATAGGTTTCGGCGAGTGAAGATCGCAGTCGTGCGAGAGACCCGTCCGGCCGAGCGCCGGGTGGCGCTGGTGCCGGAACAAGTCGTCAAACTCGTCCAGCTCGGGTACGAGGTCGCCGTCGAGCCCGCGGCCGGTGAGCGGGCGCTGTTCTCCGACGACGCCTACCGGGAGGCCGGTGCGGAAGTCGCCTGGGGCGCCGACCACGCGGCAACGGTGGTGGCCTCGGTCCAGCCACTGGAGCGCGAACGCCTGCAGCGCTTGCACGCCGGCACCGCGCTGATGTCGTTCCTGCCGACGAACCCGCCGGACGTGGTCCGGGCCGCGACCCGGGCCAAGCTGACGGCGTTCGCGATGGAGCTGATCCCGCGGATCTCCCGGGCGCAGGCGATGGACGCGTTGTCCTCGCAGGCCCTGGTGGCCGGCTACCGCGCGGCGATCGTCGCGGCCGAGCGACTGCCCCGGTTCTTCCCGCTGAACATGACCGCCGCCGGCACGGTGCCGCCGGCCCAGGTGCTCGTCCTCGGCGCCGGCGTCGCCGGGTTGCAGGCGATCGCGACCGCGAAGCGCCTCGGTGCCGTCGTCAAGGCGTACGACGTCCGGACGGCCGCGGCCGAGGAGATCGCGTCGATGGGCGCGCAGCCGATCGAGCTCGAGCTCGGCACGCTGGACGGCCCGGGTGGTTACGCCCGCGAGATGACGCCCGAACGCGCCCAGCTGCAGCGTGAGCTGCTCGCGCCGTACGTCGCCGGCGCGGACGCGGTGATCACCACGGCCGCGGTGCCCGGGCGGACCGCGCCGATCCTGGTCACCCGGGAGATGGTCGAGCAGATGAAGCCCGGCTCGGTCGTTGTCGACCTGGCCTCCGAGCAGGGCGGCAACGTCGAGGGCTCGGTGGCCGGGACCGAACTGATGATCGGCAACGCGCTGGTCTGGGGCGGTTCCAACGTGCCCAGCCAGATGGCCGGTCCGGCCAGCCGGCTGTACGGCCAGAACGTGGCGAACCTGATCACGCTGATGACCCGCAACGCGGCCTTCGATCCCGACTTCAGCGACGAGATCGTGGCCGGGTGCTGCGTCACCCACGACGGCAAGGTCCTGCACGAGCCGACCCGCGAACTGCTGGAGGGACCGCTTTCATGACCGAGTCCATTGCTCTGCTGACGATCTTCGTGCTGGCGGCGTTCGTGGGCGTCGAGGTAATCAGCAAGGTGTCGGCGACCCTGCACACGCCGCTGATGTCCGGCGCCAACGCGATCCACGGCGTCATCCTGGTCGGCGCGATCATCGTCACCGGGCAGGCCGAGTCGGTGCCGGTGGTGATCGTCGGGCTGCTGGCCGTCGTACTGGCGACGGTGAACATGGTCGGCGGCTTCGTCGTCACCGACCGGATGCTGGAGATGTTCCGTGGTCCGGGCGGTCGCAAGAAGGAGCTGCACAAGTGATCGGCACCTGGGCGCAGATCGGCTACCTGGTCGCCGCGGTCTGCTTCATCCTCGCGCTCAAGGCGCTGTCCTCGCCGAAGACCGCGCGGACCGGTAACGCCCTCGGCGCGGCCGGCGCCGTGCTGGCCGTGATCATCACGTTCGTCGCCTACAAGCCCGACAACCTGGTCCCGATCCTGATCGCGCTGCTGATCGGCACGGTCGGCGGCGTGGTCGGATCGCGGCGGGTGCAGATGACGCACATGCCGCAGCTGGTCGCGCTGTTCAACGGGGTCGGCGGTGGCGCGGCCGCGCTGGTCGCGCTGATGGAGCTCGACCACGTCCAGGACGGCCAGACCGTCGCCGCGATCGCCACGGCGTTCACGGTCCTGGTCGGGGCGATCTCATTCTCCGGCTCGATCGTCACGTTCGCGAAGCTGCAGGAACTGATGACCACCCGCCCGATCACCTTCCCCGGGCTGCCGGTGCTGTTCGTGGCCGGGCTGCTCGGCGGGGTCGCGGTGTCGGTCTGGCTGGTCTCGGAGCCACGCGTCCTGGTCGGCGTCCTGCTCTGCCTGCTGGGGCTCGCGGTCGGCGTGATGCTGGTGCTGCCGGTCGGCGGTGCCGACGTACCGATCGTCATCTCGCTGCTGAACGCCTTCACCGGCCTGACGGTCGCGGCCGGTGGTTACGTGCTCGGCAACACGCTGCTGCTGGTCGCCGGCACTCTGGTCGGCGCGGCCGGTACGTTGCTGACCAAGCTGATGGCCGACGCGATGGGCCGGTCGGTCTTCAACATCCTCTTCGGTGCGGTCCGCGGTGGTTCGACGCTCGGTGGCGGTACGGCGTCCGACCGGCCGGTGATCTCCGGCAGCGCCGAGGACGTCGCGATCCTGCTCGGTTACGCCCAGCGCGTGATCATCGTGCCCGGCTACGGCCTGGCCGTCGCGCAGGCCCAGCACACCCTGCGCGACCTGGTCGAGGAGCTGCAGGGCCGCGGGGTCAAGGTCGACTACGCCATCCACCCGGTGGCCGGCCGGATGCCCGGCCACATGAACGTGCTGCTCGCCGAGGCCCAGGTCCCGTACGAGCAGTTGCGCGAGATGGACGAGATCAACGGCGACTTCAAGCAGGCCGACGTCGTCCTGGTCGTCGGCGCCAACGACGTCGTCAACCCGGCCGCCCGAACCACGCCCAGCGCCCCGATCTACGGCATGCCGATCCTGAACGCCGACGAGGCCCAGCGCGTCATCTTCCTCAAGCGCTCCATGCGCCCCGGCTTCGCCGGCATCGAGAACGAGCTGCTCTACGACCCCCGGACGACGCTGCTCTTCGGCGACGCCCGCGAGTCCCTCGCCAAGCTCCTGGCCTCGGTCAAAACCGTCTAACGACTCTCCAGCAGGGCTTTGAGCCGGGCCAGATCCTTCTGATTGGCCCGGCGCATCGCACCCGCCAGCAACGGCGCCGCGACCGTGGCGAAGCCCGACGGTTCGCCACGGTTCCGCAACGTCATCCGCGTACTCCTCGCGGACTCGGCCGACCACTCGTAGCTGGTTTCCATCGGAAACGGCCCCTGCGCGGTCCGCATCACCAGCCGCTCGTCCGGCACCAGCTCGACGACCTCGTAGGTGTAGGCCAGCCGCCGCCCGAGAAACCGCGCCACGAAGTCGAGCCGCGACCCGACCGCCACCGGCGGGTCGGTCCGCCACTCCACCGACTCGATGTTCACGTACCACTCAGGCGCGTTCGTCGGATCCACCACGTAATCGGCCACCACCGCCAGTGGCCGGTCGATCACCACCTCGGTCAGGACGTCGACACCCATGGTTGCCTCCTGCCCCCAGTCTCCACCGGGTTCGGGATGGAGTCGAGCAGGAGTGGGGACAGACACCTTGCTTCAGGACCGCCTGGATCTGCTTTTCAGCTCACCGATGAGTACGTCGAGCCCGAGGTGCTCCTGCAGGAGGTGCTTCAGGTGAGGTCCCTCGATCAGCTGGATCCGCCCGTGTTCGGCGGCGAAGTCGTGGGACTGCTTCCCGAACCATGAGGTCGTCACGAGTACACCGCGACTGGCCTTCAGCTGTCCCATGGTGCCGGCAAGAGCCCGGACTGCCTCCGTGGAGATGACGCCGCGGTACCGCTTCGCTTGAATGACACAGACGCCGCCCATGATCGGGTCCTCGTTCACCGCGACACCGTCCACGCCGTCGTCACGAGACGCCTGAGTCACCCAGGACTTCATCCCCATCGCCTCGAACAGTTGCCGGACCAGGTGCTCGAACTCCGTCGGGTGCAGATCGAGCAGGACCATGCGACTGTCCAATCCAGCGGTCGCGTCGTGGGCGTCGACGAACTTGTATCGCGACAGATCGGGATCGAACACCGGCCGAACCGCTTCGAGATCCCACGGGTGCTTGGAGACGAGCGCGTTCAGATGGCGAAGGCACTCGCTCGGATCGAGATCAGTCAGCACCAGCTCGCTGAAGTCTTCACGCGTCGTGATCAGACTGACCAGGCAAGGACGTTCCGGCTGACCGGTCGCACGATTGCGGGTCGACACGTGCGCGCTGATCGCGACGTCGCCGATCAGGTCTTTGCCGACGACGTCGAACACGTCGCGCATGGTCCGTAGTACCAGCTGCGCGACGAGATTGCTGTAGCGCTGGTTGATCTCACGAACCGGCCGGGCCTTGGGGACGATCTCGTCCTTGGCCCGGACATAGCGGTACTCGGTCTGAGCTGGGATCGCGTCGACGCCGGGAAGCTCCATCACGACGAACATCCGGCGGACCTCGGCCTGGTAGGCCACTTCGACGTCCGTCGGGAAGCCGTCGGGCAAGGGACGCGACTCCAGCACCATTTCGACGTAGTCGTTCACCGCCTCCGGCTTCTTCGCCTTGTACGCCTGCTCGAGCGCGTCGACCTTGGCGTTGGCCTCCGTGGCCCTGCGCTCGGCATCGGCCACCTGCATGGCGTGAGCCCGTTGCGCCTCCGCCAGTCGTCGCAATCTGTCCTGGTCCTGGGCGAAGTACTGAGCCTGTGCCTGCTCGAACTGAACTCGCGCCTGGAACGCTGCCTGTTCCAGCTGCTGCTTCTTGAACATCCGCTGTACGGCGGTGGCCGGTGCCGGGGCGAACTGCTCCCATACTGGCGGAGGCTGAGGCGTGGCCAGGTTGCCCGGCGCGAAACGTGGCAAGGCCGGTGCCTTGCGCAGGGAAGCGAAAGGAATCCGCGCGGAGCGCTTCAGCGCATTGACGAGAAGGCCGTCCAGCTCGGCGACCTGGACGGCGAGCTCGTTGTTCAGCGTCTCGACTTCCGCGAGACGCGCCTCGACGTAGCGAGCTGCAGCCTCCTTCGCGGCTTGCTTGTCTGCGCGTTCGGCTTCTCTGGCTCGCTGCTCCCGCTGCCGTCGCGCTTGGGCGACGAGGCGTTCGCGCTCTCGTTGTTCGCGGGCCGCTTGCTTCTGCTGCAGTTGACGTTGATGCTCGCGTTCCGCGAAGAACCCACGGCGACGCGCCATGGCAAGCCCCCTTCGTCCTGACCCTGGGTGACCGCAATCAGCCCCGAACTGACTCTAGGTGTTGATTGGGAGTCCGGCAGCGGCGTCGGCGCGTCCGACCCCCGGGGTGGGGATCGAGTCGAGCAGGAGTTGGGTGTACGGGTCCTGGGCGTGCTGGATGACGTCGAGCGTGGGGCCGGACTCGACGACCTTGCCCTGGTTGAGGACGAGTACGTCGTCGGCCAGCAGGCGGGCGCTCAGCAGGTCGTGGGTGATGTAGAGCATCGCGATGCCGCGGTCGCGGACGAGCTTGTCCAGCAGGGCGAGGATCTCGGCGCGGATCGAGACGTCGAGCATGGAGATGGGCTCGTCGGCGATCAGGATCTCTGGTTCGGGGGCGAGGGCTCGGGCGATGACCACGCGCTGGCGCTGGCCGCCGGAGAGTTGGTGGGGGAGTTTGTCGAGGTACTGCGCGGCCGGCGACAGGCCGACGGTTTCGAGGAGTTCGCCGGCGCGGGTGCGGGCGTCGGCTCGTGAGAGGCCCAGGTGGTTGCGGAGCGGGCGGGAGAGGGCGTACGCGACCGTCCGGGTCGGGTTGAGGGCGGCGAACGGATCCTGGAAGACCAGTTGGGTGTGCCGGCGGTAGGCGCGGAGCTTGCGGCCTCGGAGCTTGCCCACCTGCACCGAGTTCTGGAAGGTGATCTCGCCCGCGGTCGGGCGTTCGACGCCGGTGATCAAGCGGGCGAGAGTGGTCTTGCCCGAGCCGCTCTGGCCGACCAAGGCGGTGACGCGGCCGGGATGCAGGTCGAACGAGACGTTGTCGACGGCGCGCAGATTCTTGTACTCCTTCACCGCCTCGCGCACCGACAGCACGGGCTCGCCCGGCGCCCCCGCGTCCCGTACGGCGACGAAGGTGCGGGCGCGCCGGGCGTCGACCTCGACACCACCTTCGACCAGCAGGCAACGGGCCGTACCGGCGCCGGCGGGGAGAAGCTGAGGATGGTGCGTCGAGCAGTCGTCGATCGCGACCGGGCAGCGCGCGGTGAAGCGGCAGCCCGTCGGCGGCCGGGAGAGGTCCGGCGGACGGCCCGGGATGAAGTCCACGCTGATCTCGGTCGCCCGCGGATCGGCGTACGAGCCGAGCAGGCCCTGAGTGTACGGGTGCAGCTGCGAACGCATCATCGCGCCGGCGGGCTGGTCCTCGACGAGTTCGCCGGCGTACATCACCATCACCCGGTCGGCCATCTCCATCACCGTGCCGAGATCGTGGCTGATGAACAGGACGGCGAAGCCCAGTTCGGCCTGCAGCTCACGCAACCGGTCCAGGATGTTGCGCTGGACAACAACATCCAGCCCGGTGGTCGGCTCGTCGAGCAACACGAAGCGCGGCTCCAGCGCCAGTGCGAGCGCCAGGGCGACCCGCTGCTTCATCCCGCCGGACAACTCGTGCGGATACTTCTCCAGTACGCCGGGATCCAGCGACACCAGTTCCAGCAGCCGCGCCGGATCGCCGTCGCGCCCGTGCGCCGCGAACGTGTCCGCGAACTGCGCGCCGATCGTGATCACCGGGTTCAGCGAGTTCATGCTGCTCTGGAACACCGTCGAGATCTTTGCCCACCGCAACGGTTTGAGCTGCTCCTGCGACGCGCCGGTCACCGTCGTACCGTCGAACACGACCGAGCCGCCGGTGACCGCGGCCGGCTTGTCCAGCAACGCCAGAATCGCGTTGCCCAGCGTCGACTTGCCGCTGCCGGACTCGCCCAGCAGCCCGACGAACTCCCCGTCGGCCACGTCGAACGACACCCGGTCGACCGCGCGGACCGGCGCGCTGTCGCGCGGCGTGTAGGTGACCGACAGATCGCGAACCTCGAGCAGGGCCATCTCAGTCCTCCCTCAGATGCGGGTTGCTCAGGGCGTCGACCCCGAAGTTGATCAGCGTCAGCGCGGTCATCAGCCCGGCGAACGCCAGGCCGGGCGCGACCAGCCAGGCCCACTGGCCGGTCAGCATCGCGCCGCCGGTGTTCGCCTGGTTGAGCATCGTGCCCCAGCTGGTGGTGGTCGGGTCGCCGAGGCCGAGGAAGGCCAGGCCGGCCTCGCCGCCGATCGCGCCCAGGCACGCGCCCATGAACCCGACGACGACTAGCGAGGTCATGTTCGGCAAGATCTCCCGGACGATGATGCGCGCGGTCGAGTCGCCGGCGAATTTCGCCGCGGTGATGTAGTCCCGGGTCCGCAGCGTGATGATCTGCGAGCGTTTCAGCCGTGCGCCGTACGCCCAGCCGGTGATGCTGATGACGAAGATGATCAGCCACAGCCCCTTCACCGGCGCGTACGCCGCGAGCGTGATCATCAAGGGCAACACCGGGACGACGAGCGCCAGGTTGATGAAGAACGACAGCACCTCGTCGACCGTGCCGCGCAGATACCCGGCGGTGAGACCGACGGCCAGTCCGATCGCCGTCGACAGTGTGCCCGCCGCCAGCCCGACCACGAGCGACGTGCGCGCGCCGTACACGAGCTGGCTGAACACGTCCTCGCCCTGAGCGGTGGTGCCGAGCCAGTTGCCGCCCGACGGGCCGAGTGACGGCGTGAACGTGTTCTCCCGCGGCCCGTACGGCGCGATCAGCGGCGCGAACACCGCGATCAGCACGAACCCGAACAGCATCACCAGCCCGATCCGGCACTTGCGGTTGCGCCAGAGGATGACGAACCAGCCGGGCACGCGGGACGACCGGGACGCCTCGACCGCGGCGACCTCGGCCTGCTCGGTGTCGGCCGGCCGCGTAGGCAAGGACGTGCTCATACCGCCTCCTCCCGTCGCACCCGCGGATCCAGTACGCCGTACAGCAGGTCGGCCAGGAAGTTCGCGATCAGCACGCCGACCGTGATGAACAGGAACAACGCCTGCATCAACGGGTAGTCGCGGTTCGAGACGGCCTCCAGCATCATCCGGCCCAGCCCCGGGTAGTTGAAGATCGACTCCACCAGCACCGTTCCGCCCAGGATGCCGCCGAGCGCGATCGCGAACCCGGTGACGTTCGGCAGTACGGCGATCCGCGCGCCGTAGGTCAGCGCGATCCGCCGCTGGGACAGGCCCTTGGCCCGGGCCAGCCGGGCGTAGTCCTCGCCGAGGGTCTGGACCATGTTGTTGCGCATGCCGATGATCCAGCCGATCGGGCCGACGATCAGCAGCGACACGGCCGGCAGCACGCTGTGCTGGAAGGCGTCGGAGAAGAACAGCCAGGTCCAGCCCGGATTGCTGCCGCCGCCGTACCCGCCGCCGCTGGGGAACCAGTTCAGCGTGATCGCGAAGACGTAGATCAGCACCAGCGCCAGCCAGAAGAACGGCAGCGTGCCGACGAACGTCGAACCGAGCGTGATCACCGAGTCGACCCGGCTGTTGCGCCGGTACGCCGCCCACGCGCCGAGCAGCGTGCCGACCACGAACGACACGATCTGGGTGACGCCGACCAGGATCAGCGTCCAGGGCAGCCCCTGGCCGATCATGTGCGTCACCGTGTACGGGAAGTAGGTGTAGGAGATGCCGAAGTCACCCCGCAGGACGGCGCCCAGGTAGTCGCCGTACTGGGTGAGCAGGTTGCCGTCCGGGGTGCCGAGCATCTTGCGGACCGCCTCGACCTGGGCCGGATCGATCGCCTGGCTCTGCCCGCCGAGCCGGGACACGATCGCCTCGGCCGGGTCCCCCGGTTGCAGCCGGGGGATCAGGAAGTTCAGCGTGATCGCGGCCCAGAGCGTGGCCAGGAAGAAGCCGGCCCTGCGCAGGAAGTAGCGCATGTCAGCTTCCGGCGGGCTCGAGGTTGGTCAGCACCAGGATGTTGTCGCCGGGAGAGGCGTACGGGTTCTTCTCGTCCGGCCAGCCGACCGCCTTGTCGGTCTGGTACTGGAACCACTTCGCGCCGTACCAGAGCGGGATCATCGGGACCTGCTCGGTCATCACCTTCGCCAGTCCGGCGACGGCCTCCTTCTGCTTCGCCTCGTCCGTGGCGAGCCTGAGCTCGTCGAGCAGCTTGTCGGTCGCCGGGTCGTTCCAGCGGACGAAGTTGCTGGCCGCCTTCTTGCCGATCGGCGCGGACTGGTCGCTGCCCAGCGGCTCGGAGAAGTTGCGGAACATGTTGCACGAACCACCGTGGACGCCGAACAGCATGTCGTAGCGGCCGACCGCGCGATCACTCTCGTACGTCGCCGGGTTGGGCGTCTCCAGCGCCACGTCGAAACCGAGCGCCTTGAGGTTCTGCACGATGATCTGCGCCGCCGAGACCCAGTCGGTGTAGCTGCCCGGCACCTTGAAGGTGAACGTGACCGGCTTGCCGTCCTTGCCCAGACGCTTGCCCTGGGCATCCTTCGGGTAGCCGGCGTCGACCAGCGCCTTCTCGGTCGCGGCGGGGTCGAACTTGATCCGGCCCTCGTCCTGCAGGCCCTGCGGCAACCACTTCTCCTGACCAGGGACGACCAGACCGGTCTGGCTGGCCGCCTTCACGTAACCCAGCTGGGCCTTGGTGATGATCTGGTCCCGGTCGAACGCCGTCGTCAGCGCCTTGCGGAACGCCACGTCGCTGAACGGCGCCTCGGTCAGGTTCATGTACGCCGAGATCGAGCCGCCCGGCGGGTACCAGTAGTGGTTGTGCTCGGGATCGCGGTCCACGAACGCCTTCTTGATGTCCGGCACGAACATCGCGTTGGTGTCGTACTCGCCCCGGCTCAGCTTGAGCTGCTCGACCGCACCGCCGGCGTCGGCCTTGTGGAACCGGATCTCCTGCACCTTGACCTTGTCGGCCTGCCAGTAGTCCGGGTTCCGCTCGATCGTGAGCTGCTGGGGATTGAACGACTTCACCTTCATCGGGCCGGTGCCGACCGGGTTCTGCGCGTTGACGAAGGTGACCGGGTCGGCCTGCTGCGACCAGACGTGCTCCGGTACGACGTACACGTTCGTCACCAGGGTGAACGTGGACGCGCCGGGCTCCTTGAAGCGGATCGTCACGGTCTTGGCGTCCGGCGCCTCGACCGCGGCCAGGTAGCGCCAGATCCCTTGTGTGTCGAGCGCCTGGTGCTTCTTCAGCAGGTCGAAGGTGAACGTCACGTCCTTGCTGGTGAAGGGCTTGCCGTCGTTCCACTTCACGTTGTCGCGCAGGGTGAAGCTCAGCGTCTTCGGGTCCGTCCACTTGAACGCGGTGGCCAGCCACGGCTTCGGCGTACAGGAGAAGTTGTCGTAGACCATCAGCTTCTCGAAGACGTAGTCGACCGCGCCGAGCCGGGTCGCCTCGAGATAGGGGTTGTAGTTGGCCTGCGGCGCGGTCCCGCCGCCGAAGTCGCCGTAGTCGAGGTAGTCGATCAGGCCGTTGGCCGCCGTTCCACCTCCTCCGCTGCCGTTGGTGCCGCTGGTCCCGGTGCAGCCGACCAGGGCGAGGGTGGTCGCGACGGCGACTGCCGCCGTCCGGAGGAAGGTGGGGCGTTTCATCAGCCTGCTCCTGTCGTTCTGGGCGGGTCTCCTCGCCTTACGTCCCGGGAGGAGGGGTCACGGGCAGCCGCAGCTGCCGCGCAGTACGAGTTCGGTGGTGAGGACGGTGTCCATCACCGCGCCCGGGCCGCCGACGCCGGCGATCAGCAGGCGTGCGGTGACGGCGCCGAGCTCACGGACGGGCTGCCGGATGGTGGTCAGCCCGGGCCGGACCAGCGAGGACATCGCGACGTCGTCGAATCCGGTGATGGCGACGTCCTCGGGGACCTTGAGACCGCGGCCGAGGGCGCCGATCAGCACGCCGAGCGCGGTCTCGTCGTTGGCGCAGACGATCGCGCCGGGGTGGCGACGGCCGGTCAGCAGTTCACCGGCCGCGATCACGCCGTCGGACTGCTGCATCCCGACCTTCAGGGGGCCTTTCGGGGCCGGGATGCGGGCCTCACGATGGCCTTGTTTGAAGGCTTCCCAGCGCTCGGTGACGTCGGGGGAGCCGTCGGGATTGCCGACGAAGGCCAGCCGCCGGTAACCGTGGTCGAGCAGCAGATGCCTGGTCAGCTCCGCCACTTTGCTGTTGTCGGCCCGGACGGCGGGGATGCCGTCGAGCGGTCGACCGGCCAGGACCACCACCGGCACCTCGGCGGCCAGCCGGCGCAGGGTCTGATCGTGGATCGTGCCGCCGTGCACGGCGATGCCGTCGACCCGGCCGGAGATCGCCAGGACGTCGTCGTCGGCGGCCGCACGGTGGTGCGTGCCGACGATGTGCACACTGGCACCGGCTTCCATCGCCTCGTACTCGAAGCCCTGGATCAGCTCGGAGAAGTACGGGCCGGACAGGCCGGGAAAGACCATCGCGACCGCACCGTGCTTGCGCTCGGCAAGGGCTTTGCCGAGCTGGCTCGGGCGGTAGCCGTGTTCTTCGATGACGCGCAGGACCCGCTCGCGCGTCTCCGGGCTGACCTGACCGATTCCGCGCGACACCCGGGACACGGTGGCGATCGAGACCCCGGCGATCTCCGCGATCTCGCGCACCGTCAGCCGCTGGTTGCCCATCCGCGACCTCCCGCCGTAACGTTGCAGTAACCGGTTTCAGCGACCATAAGTGAGGAATCGGACACGCGGCAAGAGGTGGCGCGTCGGCGCTTCTCGTCAGCCGGTGGTCCGGTGGAGAGGTCACGATGAGCGATCCGCGGAGTGTCCGGCTGAGCAGGCGCCGTCTGATGGTGGACGGCAAACCGGTGCTGATGCTGTCGGGCGAGGTGCACTACTTCCGGCTCTCGCGCGCCGACTGGGCCTCGCGGCTCGCCCTGCTGATCGACGCCGGCTGCGACGCCGTGGCGACGTACATCCCGTGGCTGGTGCACGAGCTGCCCGACGGGTCGATCGACCTGGCGGGGCGGACGTCGGCGTACCGGGATGTGGCCGGGTTCCTCGATCTGGCCGCGGCCAAAGGGCTGTCGGTGATCGCTCGGCCCGGGCCGTTCGTGATGGCGGAGCTGAAGAACGAGGGGTTGCCGTTCAGCGTCTACCAGCCCGGGGTGGCGTCGGTGGGGTGGGACGCGGCGCCGGCGCCTACTCGGGACGTGGACTACCTGGCGCCGGCGTACCTGGAATCGGTGAAGCGCTGGTACGGCGAGGTGATGCCGATGCTGGCCTCGCGGCTGGCGCCTCGGGGTGGTCCGGTCGTCGCGGTGCAGCTGGACAACGAGGTGGGCATGTTGTCGTGGGTGACGAACACGCCTGATCTGACCGATGCCGCGCTCGACGACTTCGCGGTGTGGGCGCGGGATCGCTACGGGACAAGGCCTTTCGGGCTCGACGTGGAGGAATGGCGGGCCGGCGTACGGTCTCCGGGTGCTGGTTCGCTGGCGTTGCACCACGAGCTGTCGGCCTTCCAGCGTGATCGGTATGCGCGGTACTTCGCGTTCCTGCGCGCCGAGGCCGAGTCGCACGGAGTGGCCGGCGTGCCGTTCCTCGTCAATCTGCACGGGACTGGCGAGGGGCGTGGCCGCACGTTCCCGATCGGGATCAGCCAGCTCTATCCGAGCTACTCGGGACAGCCTGCGATGACCTCTGGATCCGACCACTACCTCGGCGACCTCACTGTGGAGAACGTCGCCGATCTGTACGTGATGAACGCCTTCATGGCCGCGGTGCACGACGCCGACCAGCCGTTGACCTCGCTCGAGTTCGAGGCCGGGCTGGGTGACTACGGCGAGGATCTGAGCCGCCAGGTCCCGCCTTCGGCGCTCGCGCTGAAGACCCGGCTGTGTGTTGCCCAGGGCAACCGATTGCTGAACTACTACCTGTTCGCCGGTGGCCACAACCCGTTGCTGGACGTCCCGGTCGGCGACGGCAACGACCGCATCGCCTTCACCGGCGAACGCCACGGCTTCACCGCGCCCGTCGGTCCCGAGGGGCAGCTCAACCCGTCGTACCCGGTGCTCGCCGAGACCCTCGCCGAGCTCCGCTCGTACGGCGACCTGCTCGCCGACATGGACGAGGAGTACGACGATGTCGTGCTGGGCTTCGTCCCCGATCACTACCTGACCGAGTACTGCCATCCCGCCGATCCCGTACGCCGCGCGATGGTCGCCGAGCTCGAACGCTTCCGTGGCATGGGCCTGCGCGACGTCCTGGCCCGCTCCCTCCTGCTGGCCGGCTTCTCGTTCCCCGCCGTGAACCTCCAGACCGAGGTCGCCACCCGGGTCCTCTGCCTGGCCTCGACGCCTACCCTCGCCGCCGACGTCCAGCAACGCCTAGCCGACTTCGTCCTCACCGGCGGCCGCCTCCTCCTGACCGGGGCGCTCCCCACCCGCACTCCCGACGGCACCCCCTGCACGCTGCTCGCCGACGCGCTCGCCCTCACACCCGGCGACCTGGTCAACGGCACCCCGCACTATTTCCCGTCAGTCCGAGCCGCCGCCTGGACCACGGCCACCGCCGAGGTGCGGGTCGGTGTCCTCCAGCCTTTGACGCCCGCCGAGTCCTCCACGGTCACCCACGAGACTTTCGCCACCGACGTCGCCACCGGCACCCCCGTAGGCGTCGAGGTGAAAGCCGGCGCCGGCCACGCCGCAGTCCTCACCTGCGACTACCCCGCCCATCTGCCCTTCTGGACCGCCCTCCTGGCCCGCCTCGGCGCCAGACCCCGCCATACCCACGACGCCACCGCGCCAGGCATCGTGATCACCTCCACGGCAACGCCGACCGGCACCCGCCTGCTTCACGCCCTCAACGTCAGCCCGGTCGACCAGTCACTGACCATCTGCCACGACGGCAAACCGGTGGTCGAAGCCCTCGAGTTGCCCGCGAGATCCGGCCGAATCCTCCGCCTCGGATCCGCGGAATAGGCGCGTCGGCGGGCGCCCGGAGCGCCGACTCCGCCGTGTCGATTAGCTCGGCAATACCACAACCTGCGGGCTGGTAGCTCATTGCTGAGCGCCCTTGCACTTTTCCACCGCGAGCACAACCCCAATGGCACAATCATGCCACCACGGGACGCGAACCGGTCCAGTCCAGATGATTCTCACTGGATTTGCGGCCGGAGCGGCAATCGCGGGTTTCCGCGGTACGCCGGGCTGGATCCCGTGCCCGCTGACCTGCGGGGTTGGCCCGGCGACGACCTCATGGGCGCAGAGAGTCGAACGCGTCGCCTGCTGACGAGGAATGACGTGCCGAGCTCCGGGAAATGAATCCCGGGTGTCACTGTGCCGTCTCGGCAGAAACTCGCTGTGGCAGGGATCTGAAATGCCGGAAATGCAACAGGTCAGACCCAGCCGCGTTTCGCGGCCGCCACGCCCAATTCGAACCGGGAAGTCGCATCCAGGCGGTCCGAGAGATTGGCGGTGATTCGACGGGCCGTGCGTAGGGAAATGCCGAGTAATCGGGCGACCTGTTCGTCTTTCGCGCCGCCGGCCAGCAAACGCAGGACCTCCGCCTCGTGCGGCGTGAGGGGCGAGTCGTTGTCGCGGTCCTCGGGAGCGAACAGGTCGGTGGCGCGGGACCAGTACGCGTCGAACAGGGCCAGCGCGAGGGCAACGACCGCCGGGCTGCGGTGGATGACGGCGCCGGCGCTCTCCACGGCCGGGTCGAGCGGCATGATCGCGATCTCCTGGTCGATGATCAGCAGCCGCAGCGGCAGGGTGGGCGTCGCGCGGACCTCGTTACCCCGCTTGTGCATGTACGCGGCGTACTCGAGGCCGGGCTTGGACACCGTCATGCTCTGCAGGTAGACGGAGCGCATCTTGATCCCGCGCTCCAGCAGCGGCAGGTCGGGGGACTCCTCCGGCGGGGCGACGATGTCGTCGACGTGGGCCGGGATCAGGCCCCAGAAGGTTTCCCGCGTCTTGGCGCCCAGTTCCTCGATCCGGCGCGACGCGTTCGCCCGGCCCTTGAGCACCTCGACGTCACCGCTGGTGCGGGAGGTGAGCAGCTCGTTGTACTGCTCGGCCATCACCTCGGCGGCCGCCGACGCCTCGGCCAGCTCGCCGAGCTTCCGGTTCAGCTCGTTGCGGCGGCGCTCGACCAGGCCGGCCAGGCCGACCCGGGGGTGCACGGCGTGCTCGACGCCGGGATCGGTCCAGGTGGGGACCAGAAGGTCGAGTTTGCGCAACTCGTCCATTAGCTGGTGAACCTCGGCCAAAGGCCGATTCACTAGCGCGGCAATCTCCTGCGGCGTACTGTCTGGCGCGCGGAGGAGGGCGTGATAGACCGCCGCGGTCGCCTCGTCCAGGCCCAGCGGTTCCAGCACTTTCCACACCCTTCCAACGCTTGTTGGGAACCGACCATATACAGGGTGCGTCGATTTAGCGCGTTCAGTAGATGGTTTCGGATTATTTCGGAGGGGACTCGTTGTGATCAAGAGGTTTCTGACGGTCGCGGTTGCGGGTGGACTGCTGGCCGGTTCGGTCTGGCTGACGACGGGGTCGGCGGTGCTGGCGGGAGAGGACCCGGCGGTGCCGGATGACCCGCACAGCCACTGCACGGTTTGCTGGTGACATCGGTCCCGTAGACTGTCGCCCGTGGCTCGTGGCGATGGTCGGCTCACTCATGATCTCGACCCGCAGGATCTGGGTCCGCAGGACGCCTGTGGCGTCTTCGGAGTCTGGGCTCCTGGGGAAGAGGTCGCCAAACTCACCTATTTCGGGCTCTACGCCCTGCAGCACCGGGGGCAGGAGTCGGCCGGGATCGCGGTCGGCAACGGCAGCCAGATCCTGGTCTACAAGGACATGGGGCTGGTCAGCCAGGTGTTCGACGAGGCGACGCTGGCCTCCCTTCGGGGGCACATCGCCGTCGGGCACTGCCGGTACTCGACGACCGGCTCCAGCGTCTGGGCGAACGCGCAGCCGACCTTCCGGTCCACCGCGACCGGGTCGGTGGCGCTCGCCCACAACGGCAACCTGACCAACACCGGTGACCTCGCGGCCACGCTCGACGGCAGCGACGACCTGGAGCTCGGGCTGGACCTGGAGGTCGAGCACGCCAAGGCGAACGCCAAGCACGGCGCCTCGTCCGACACCGACATCCTCACCTCGATGCTGGCGGCGTACCCGGACCTGAGCGTCGAGCAGGCGGCGGCGCGAGTGCTGCCGAAGGTCAAGGGCGCGTTCAGCCTGATCTTCATGGACGAGTCCACCCTGTACGCCGCCCGCGACCCGCAGGGCATCCGCCCGCTGGTGCTCGGCCGCCTCGAGCGCGGCTGGGTGGTCGCCAGCGAGACCGCGGCCCTCGACATCGTCGGTGCCAGTTTCATCCGGGAGGTCGAGCCGGGCGAGATCGTCGCGATCGACGAGAACGGCCTGCGTTCCACCAAGTTCGCCGAGCCCGACCTCAAGGGCTGTCTGTTCGAGTTCGTCTACCTGGCCCGGCCGGACACCCAGATCTCCGGCCAGCGGATCCACTCGACCCGGGTCGAGGTCGGCCGCCGGCTGGCCAAGGAGCACCCGGTCGACGCCGACCTGGTGATCGCCACGCCCGAGTCCGGTACGCCGGGCGCGATCGGCTACGCCGAGGCCTCGGGCATTCCGTACGGGTCGGGCCTGGTCAAGAACGCCTACGTCGGCCGGACCTTCATCCAGCCCAGCCAGACCATCCGCCAGCTCGGCATCCGGCTCAAGCTGAACCCGCTGCGCGAGGTGATCGAGGGCAAGCGGCTGGTCGTGGTCGACGACTCGATCGTGCGCGGCAACACCCAGCGCGCGGTGATCCGGATGCTGCGTGAGGCGGGCGCGGCCGAGATCCACGTCCGGATCTCGTCGCCGCCGGTGAAGTGGCCGTGCTTCTACGGCATCGACTTCGCCAGCCGCGCGGAACTGATCGCCAATGGCCTGAACACCGAGGAGATCTGCCGCTCGATCGGCGCCGACTCGCTCGGCTACATCAGCCTCGACGGGCTGATCGAGGCCACCACGGTGCCGAAGGACAAGCTCTGCCGCGCCTGCTTCGACGGGATCTACCCGGTCGAGCTGCCGGACCCGGAGCGCCTGGGCAAGCACCTGCTGGAGGTGCCGGTCAGCACCGACGCCGACGGCCTGGCCTCGGTCTCCGGCGGCGCCGGCGCCGCGGACGCGCTCTCCCGCCCGTAACCAGGCGCTGGCGGCGTCGCGCCGTACGAACTTCCGGGACGCCGTCCCGCCGACGAAGGAGAACACCGTGAGCCAGGGCGCGAGCTACGCCGCCGCCGGAGTCGACATCGAGGCCGGGGACCGGGCCGTCGAGCTGATGAAGGAATGGGTGTCCAAGGCGACCCGTCCCGAGGTGGTCGGAGGGCTCGGTGGTTTCGCCGGGCTGTTCGACGCCAGCGCGCTGACGGCGTACCGGCGGCCGCTGCTGGCCACCTCGACCGACGGGGTCGGGACCAAGGTCGCGATCGCGCAGGAGCTGGACCGGCACGACACGATCGGATTCGACCTGGTCGGCATGGTCGTCGACGACCTGGTCGTCTGCGGTGCCGAGCCGCTGTTCATGACCGACTACATCTGTACCGGCAAGGTGGTCCCGGAGACGATCGCACAGATCGTCAAGGGCATCGCCGAGGCCTGCGTGGAGGCCGGTACGGCGCTGGTCGGCGGCGAGACGGCCGAGCACCCGGGCCTGCTGGAGGCCGACGAGTACGACGTCGCCGGCGCTGCGACCGGCGTCGTCGAGGCCGACGAGCTGCTCGGCGCCGAGCGGGTCAAGGCCGGGGACGTCGTGCTCGCGATGGCCTCGTCCGGCCTGCACTCGAACGGGTACTCCCTGGTCCGGCACGTGTTCTTCGACCGGGCCGGCTGGCAGCTCGACCGCGAGGTCCCCGAGCTCGGCGGCACGCTCGGCGACACCCTGATCACGCCGACGCGGGTCTATGCCAAGCACTGCCTGGAGCTGATCCGGGCGCTGAACGCCGACGGCGAGCGCCCGCTGCACGCGATGTCGCACATCACCGGTGGTGGCTTCGCGGCGAACCTGGCCCGGGTGATCCCCGACGAGCTGGCGGTCCGGATCGACCGGTCCACCTGGACGCCGGCGCCGGTCTTCGGCCTGGTCGGACAGCTCGGCGACGTGCCGCAGCTCGAGCTGGAGAAGACGCTGAACATGGGCGTCGGCATGGTCGCCGTCCTGGACCCGGCCGCCGCGGACCGCGCGATCGCCGTCCTGGCCGAGCGCGACATCCCCGCCTGGGTCTGCGGCGAGGTCAGCACCGGCACCACCGGTGTCGAGCTGCAGGGCGACTACGCGAGCTGACCGGCGCCCCGGCGCCCGCCGGGTCGGCTGCGTCTGCCGCCGGGTCGGCTGCGCCGGCGTCCGCCGCCGGGTCGGCAACGTGTCGACGCTCGGACGCCGGGGTACGACGCAGCGCCTCGTGGTCCGCGGCCGGAACCGCTCAGGTGGCGTTCACCGCTGGTGCGCGCCGCCTGTCGCGGACAGGCCTGTGAGCCACACCAGCGCCTGGAACGCGGCAAGAAAACGGCAGGCCAACAGGACCTGCGGTACTGGTGTGACGAAACTCCGTCGGGTCGAGCACAGCTGACTGGTCCAGGCGCCTCAGGCGCATGGACCAGTCACTGGAGCTGCTGTCGCTTTACCGACGGGGGTGGTAGTCGTCGGCGTCATCGCCGGCGTCTGTGTCGTAGTCACCGTTCACAGAACTGGTACCACCCTCGGCCCCACCGGCCAGCTCACGCTTGAGCTGCTCCAAGTCGGTCTCCCAGGTGCGGTACTTCAGGTCGCGAGCGACCTTCGTCTGCTTGGCCTTTGCACGGCCGCGCCCCATAGCGTCGACCCCCTCGCACAAGTCAACCGGGTACGCAGCGTGGCGCCCACGGATCAGTCGTCAGTAATCGTGGTTCTAGGTTACCCGGCCCCGGGGATCGACACACGCACCGCCCCCTGCTCGGACACTTCCAGACCTCCGATGACAGGCCGATGGGCCCGGCTGGTCCCCTCGAACCAGCCGAGCCCACCGCGTCTTTGCGCTCGTGAGCGCCGCTTACTTCACCTCGCGACGTGAGCTTGCCCACAGTCCGCCGATCGTCGGCAGCACGATCCAGACCCCGATCGCGGTGAGCGTCTCGGGCAGCATCCCGTGCAGGTCCCGCTCCGCGATCCGGCCGAAGGCGCCGAAGACGTCCAGCCAGTCCGCGTTGTCCTTGAACAGCGCCGGCCCGGCCAGCGACCAGGCGGTCGGCGCGATGAAGAAGACCAGGATGGCCACGGCGGTCTGCGCGATCACGGCCCCGAAGGCGGCGCCCATCACCACGTTCAGCGCGTTCGCCAGGTAGGCACCGGCCAGCGAGCCGCCCAGTCCGGCGTACGTCGCTCCGTCGCCACCGGCCGCACCGCCGACGGCGGTCGCGCCCAGCGCCAGCGCGCTGGTCACGGTCAGGACGACGACGCTCAGCACGATCGCCGCGACGAACTTGGCCAGCTGGACGCGGACCCGGCGCGGCGACAGCGTGAAGGTGGTCAGCGCGGTCCGCTGGGTCCACTCGCTGGTCATCGCCATCACGCCGATCACCGGCAGCAGCAGCTGGACCCCGGTGGAGGCGGCCATCAGGTTGTCGCTGAAGGCGACCGGGCCGTTGGGCAGATGCGTCAGCTGCCAGGTCAGCGCGGCCAGGGCGACAGCGAGGATGCCGAGGATCAGCATCCGGCCGCTGCGGGTGTTGACGGACTTGCGCAGCTCGATCGCGACGAGCTTGAGGAAGGGCTGGCCCGTGGCCGGCGGCAGGCTGGACGCTACGGCGGCCCGGTGCTTGCCGGCTGCCGCAGGGTTCGTCCCGGCGGCGGTCGGGGTGGTGACGTCGGTGACAGTCATGTCAGAAGCTCCCGGTGGAAGTAGTGGTCAGGCCGCGACGGCGGTCGGGGTGGTCAGCTGGAAGAACAGTTCCTCCAGGCCGGCGCTGTCGCTCTCGCGCAGCTCGATCAGGATCTGGCCCGCCGCGGCGGCCGCACGGCCGACCTGCTCGGCGGTGGCGTCGACGCGCAGGGCGCCGTCCTGCAGCGGCTCGAGGCTCAGCCCGGCCGCGGTCAGGGCCTGGTTCAGGCCGACCGGGTCGAGGCCGCGCACCAGCGTGCCGCTGCCGGACAGCAGCTCGGCCAGCGAGCCGTCGGCGACGATCCGGCCGCCACCGATGACGACCAGCCGGTCGACAGTGGCCTGGACCTCGCCGAGCAGGTGGCTGGACAGGATCACCGTGCCGCCCCGGGCGGCGAAGTCCTGCAGCAGGCCGCGCATCCAGCGGATGCCCTCCGGGTCCATGCCGTTGGCCGGCTCGTCCAGGATCAGGGCGGCCGGGTCACCGAGCAGCGCGCTGGCGATGCCGAGCCGCTGCCGCATGCCGAGCGAGTACTGCCCGACGCGGCGCTTCGCGGCCCCGGTCAGGCCGACGGCCTCCAGCATCTCGTCCGCCCGGCTCTTCGGTACGCCGAGCAGGCTCGCGTTCAGCTGCAGCGTCTCCCGGCCGGTGCGGCCCGGGTGCTGGGCCGCCGCGTCGAGCATGACGCCGACGACGCGGCCGGGGTTCGGCAGGTCGGCGTACCGCTTGCCGGCGATGGTGGCGGTACCGGCGCTGGGCGGGGTCAGCCCGGTCAGCATGCGCAGCGTGGTGGACTTGCCGGCGCCGTTCGGGCCGAGGAAGCCGGTGATGCTGCCGGCCTCGACGGTGAAGGAGACGTCGGAGACAGCCGTGGTGCTGCCGTACCGCTTGCTCAGGTTCTCGACGGTGATCATGGCCACCACTGTTCCGCGCCGGACCCCTGGGCCACATCGACCGACCGTCTCGACCGGCCCCCTACGAAAGTCGCCGAAAACGCGCCGGAAGGACCCCCGGAAGGGGGACGTGAGACAGTACGCAGCGCGACTACGCTGACCGAGTGCAACGGTCGCGCCGGTGGTTGGTCTGGCTCCGCCGGCCGTACCGCTGGTTCCGCCGGTGGTACGACTGGTTCGTCCGGCACGCCCCGCGGCTGCGCGATCTGATGTTCATCGGCTTCAGCCTGCTGACCATCGTCGCCCAGTCGGCGAGCGTCGGCGGCCGGGAAGGCTGGATCACCAAGAGCTGGGTTGTGCTCGCCATCGGGGTCGTCGCCTCGCTCGTGCTGTGGTGGCGACGGCGCTACCCGATCGCCGTGACTGTGATCGGCATCCTGGCGATGGCGGGTGCGCAGATCTTCGTGCCGATGGGCCTGGCGCTGCTGACGCTGGCGATCCGGCGCCGGGACGTCTGGCTGGCCGTGCTCAGCTTGGCCGGCTACGCGGCGTACGTCGCGACGTCCTGGCAGCAGAACACCGAGCCGTACGTGCTGCTGTTCACCGGGCCGTTCCTGGTCGGCAGCTGGGTCGCCGTCGGGGCCTACGTGGGCGCCCGGCGCGACCTGATGGTCTCGCTGCGGGACCGGGTCGAGCGGGCCGAGGCCGAGCGTGAGTTGCGGGCCGAGCAGGCCAAGCTGGGCGAGCGGGCCCGGATCGCCCAGGAGATGCACGACGTGCTCGCGCACAAGGTGTCGCTGATCGCGCTGCACGCCGGCGGCCTGGAGGTGAACCCCGCGGTCGGCCCGGAGAAGGTGGAGAGCTCCGCCGGGCTGATCCGGCAGACCGCCCGCCAGGCGATGGAGGACCTGCGCGAGGTGCTCGGCGTTCTGCGGACCGACCTGAGCCTGGACGGCGCCGACCTGGCTCCGGTGCCGAAGGCGTCCGACCTGGCCCGCCTGGTCGACGACTCGCGGGCCGCGGGCGTGGACGTGCGCAGCGAGCTGGACCTGCCGGACGGCGTACCGCCGCTGGTCGGCCGGACCGTCTACCGGATCGTCCAGGAGTCGCTGACCAACGTGCACAAGCATGCCCGGGGTGCGACCACCGAGGTCGTCGTCCGTGGCGCGGAGGGCCAGGGCCTCACCGTACGGGTGCGCAACGTGCGTCCGGTCGCGGCTGGTTCACTTCTCCCGGGCTCGGGTGCCGGACTGGTCGGACTGAGTGAGCGGGTCACGCTGGCCGGCGGACAGCTGACCACCGGGCCCACGCAGGACGGCGGCTGGCAGGTCGAGGCCTGGCTGCCCTGGTCGGACGGCAGAGAAGGAGAACGATGACACGGCTGCTGATCGTGGACGACGAGGCGCTGGTCCGGGCCGGGCTGAAGATGATCCTGGAGTCGGCCGACGACCTCGAGGTGGTCGCCGAGGCCGAGGACGGCGCGGACGCCGCCGCGATGGTCCGCCGGCACAAACCGGACGTCGTACTGATGGACATCCGGATGCCCCGGCTGGACGGGCTGGCCGCGACGCGCGAGATCCAGGCGCTGCCGGACCCACCGAAGGTGGTCGTGCTGACCACCTTCGACCTGGACGACTACGTGTTCCGGGCCCTGCAGGCGGGCGCGAGCGGGTTCCTGCTGAAGGACACTCCGCCGCGCGAGCTGGTCCAGGCGGTCCGCGTGGTCGCGGACGGGGAGGCGATGCTGTCGCCGGCGGTGACCCGGCGGCTGATCGGGCACTTCGCGGCGGATCCGCGGACCGACCGGCAGCGGCAGGCGCGCGAACGGCTCACCGCGCTCACCGACCGCGAGCGCGAGGTGCTGGCCGCGGTCGCCAGCGGACTGTCGAACGCCGACATCGGCAAGACGCTGTTCATGAGCGAGGCGACCGTGAAGGCGCACGTGTCCCGGGTCCTGGTGAAGCTGAACGCCACCAACCGGGTCCAGGTCGCGATCCTCGCCCACGACGCGGGACTGCTGGACCAGTAGAGCGCGGTACACAAAGGAAACCGGCCGTGCGCCGCCGGAGGGGTGGGGGCGGCGACGCACGACCGGTTTCAGGTCAGCGACCGGAGGGGGAGCCGGTCTCGCTGACGGGCTGGACCGGGCCCGTCGGCCCGGTCTGGAGCCTCACTTGCGGCCGAAGGCCACGTTCGAGCTCCAGATCTTCGCCTTCGCGACCGGGCGGCCCGGCTTCGAGGCGTGCCACAACATGTTGCCACCGGCGTAGATGCCGACGTGGTAAACACTGCCGCCGCCGCTCTTGAAGAACACCAGGTCGCCCGGCTTGGCGGCCTTGCGGCTCAGGTGCTTGGTGGCGCTGTACTGCTGGCGCGAGGTGCGCGGCAGCTTCTTGCCGGCCTTCTTGTAGACGTAGCCGGTGTAGCCGGAGCAGTCGAAGCCCTTGGGGGTGGTGCCGCCGTACCGGTACGGCGTGCCCTTCAGCTTCGCGGCCTCGCGCAGCACCTTGGCCTGGAAGGTCGTCGCCTTGCCGGTGCCGCGGTGCAGCAAACCGTGGTTGGCCGCGTAGAACAGCGAGCGCCAGGTGTTCACGGTCATGGTGCCGGTGCGGGGCAGGCCCACCCGGCGCTGGAAGTTCGCCACCGCGGTGCGGGTCGCCGAGCCGTACCAGCCACCGGCCGGGACGTCGAGCGAGCGCTGCACGTACCGGACGGCCGAGCCGGCGTCGGCGTAGCGCAGCAGCGGCTTGGTGCTGATCGGCTTGTTGCCCCGGGCCCAGGCGGCCGAGGTGGTCTTCGAGGTTCCCGCGTGGGCGGTGTCGGCGGGGGCCACGACGGTGAGCGCCGCTCCACCGGAGACGGCCAGGCCGACCGTGAGGACGGCGGCCGCGGCCCGCGGGGCCGAGGGCTTGCTGGTCTTGCGGTGCTTGGCCAGCGTCCGTCCGGTCGGCCGGGTACTGGATTCGCTCGTGGTGACGGCGCGCAGAAGCGCTGTCCGTCGGACAGTGACGGGCATGGTTGTCTCCCGACGCCTGCGGAGTTAGCTGTCGGGTTCGGGCTGGAAGTCGATCGCCCGGTCCGCTCCCGCGGACTTCACCCCAGGGACCCGGCCACTCACAGCCGGGACCCAACATCCTGGGTCCCCCACCCCTGCCATGGTGTTCGAGGGGAACATGTGTGCCTGGCAGGGCTCGGCGTTGACACACATGCAGTTCGTTGTATTTGTCGAACCGCCGACGACTGTATAACAGGACGGTCACGACGCAAACCCTCAGATCCACAGAGACCCTGCTGAATGGCCGTCACTGGGTCCCTGACGGGTCAGCAACCTCGGCTGAACATCAGGTGTCCTGAGCGTGTCTGAGCGGCTTTCAGGCGGTCACGGAGGTCAATTGTGTGACCTGCATCACAGTCAGAAGTTGCTCTGTGTGACAACGAGCACAGTCAGTGCTCAGGCTGCCCTTCACCGAGCAGTTCGAGGAACCTCGGCAGGCCCACGTTGCCGCCGGAAAGCACAACTCCGACGCGGTCCGGACGGCCCTCGACCCGGCCGGCCAGCAGCGCGGCCAGGGCACTCGCGCCGCTCGGCTCGAGCACGATCTTCAGCCGCTCGAAGGCGAACGCCATCGCGGCCCGGATCTCGTCGTCGGACACCAGCGCGAACGCCTCGACCAGCCGCTGGTTCACCGCGAAGGTCAGCTCGCCCGGCGACGAGATCGCCTGTCCGTCGGCGATCGTGCGCGGCACCTCGATCTCGACCCGGTGCCCGGCGGCCAGCGAGCGGGCGTGGTCGTCGCCCGCGGCCGGCTCGACACCGATCATCCGGATGCCGGGCGACAACGCGGTCGCCGCCGTCGCACAGCCGGCCATCAGCCCGCCGCCCCCGACCGGGACGAGCAGCGCGCCGAGCGGACCGACCTCCCGGATCAGCTCCAGCGCCACCGTGCCCTGCCCGGCCATCACGTCGTAGTGGTCGTACGGCGGAATCAGTGTCAGCCCGCGATCCTGCGAGAGCTTCGCCGCCAGCGCCGCCCGGTCCTCGGTGTAGCGGTCGTAGCGGACCACCTCCGCGCCGTACCCCTCGGTGGCCGCGACCTTCGTCGGCGGAGCGTCGGCCGGCATCAGGATCACCGCGCGCGTCCCGGCCAGCGCCGCCGCCAGCGCGACGGCCTGGGCATGGTTGCCGGACGAGTACGCCGCGACGCCGCGCGCCCGTTCGGCCGCGGTCAACCTGCTGACCGCGTTGTAGGCGCCGCGGAACTTGAACGCCCCGATCCGCTGGAAGTTCTCCGCCTTGAGGAAGACCTCGGCGCCGACCCGCTCGTTCAACGTGCGCGACGTCAGCACCGGCGTCCGGTGCGCCGCTCCTTCGATCCGGTCCGCCGCGGCCTGTACGTCCTCGAGGGTCAGCATGGGCCGAATCTATCGCTCTAGCAGGAGATTTGGGTGTCTCCGACCCCCAAGCACAGGTCCTTGCCCTGCCCGCCGTCGAGCACATCGTTGCCCGCGCCCCCGATCAGCAGGTCCTTGCCCTTGCCGCCGCGCAGGATGTCGTTGCCGCCGCCACCGATCAGCAGATCGTCGCCCTTGCCGCCGCACAGGACGTCGTTGCCCGGCGTACCGAACAGCAGGTCGTCCCCGTTCGTCCCAGTCTGGGTGCAGGTGGCAGCTGGTGGTGCTTCGACGACTTCGGTGGCTCCGGCTTCGCAGTTGGTGCCCTGCGGTCGAGCGACGCCGCGCTGGTCCGTAGTAAGTACAGTGCAGGCGGCTGCTGGGACCAGTCCGTTCGCCGGCGAGGCAGCCAGCGGGAGCATGGTCTGGGTGGGCCCGCCGTTGCTCGCCAGTGCGGCCAGCTGCGGACTGCCGACGTTGCTCTGATCGCCGGTACCTGCCAACGAGCAGCTGCCGTCGCCGTCCAGGTTGTAGCCGGTAGAGGTGGTCGCCAGCTCGATGCCACAGTCGCTGGAGCCAGTACCGCCGGCCAGGATCGAACCGAAGGTGTGCAGCCCGGCGTTGGTGGCCACGTTGCGCCCGACACCGCCTGCTGTGTTGCCGGAGACGGTCGCGTGGCGCAGGTGGACGTCGTGCTCGAGCGTGTAGATACCGCCGCCGGCCGCGTCGGCGCTGTTGCCCGTCACGGTCGAGTTGTCGACCCGCACCTCGCCGGTCAGCGCGGAGATGCCACCGCCCTGGCTGTCCCCTACACCGGCGGCCGAATTGCCGCTGATGGTCGAGCGGACCACCAGGATCTGCGCCGGGGGAGGCCCACCGCTGTTCTCGATGATGCCGGTGCTGATGCCGCCGCCCGCACCCGTCCGCGAGTTGCCGGAGATCGTCGACTCGGTCACCGTCACGACCGGCTGGTCATCAGGCTCGTCCTGGTCGAACAGCACCTGTACGCCGCCGCCCTGACTCGTCCCGGCCGGGTGGTTCTGCGTGATCGTCGAGCCGGTGATGGTGAGGTCGCCGCAGGCCGAGCAGATGACCCCCGTGCCGCCGTTGTTGTGCACCGTCGTACTGGTGAGGGTGAACAGCCCGGATCCCTGCCCAGTGGTCCGTACGCCGTCGCCGCCGTTGCCGGTGATCGTCGAGCCGGTCACCGTCAGGGCTCCGTCGGTCAGGCCGACGCCACGGCCGGTGTTGTTCGAGATGGTGGTCCCGGTGACGTGCACGGTGCCCAGTGACAGCCCGACGCCCGTACCCGTGTTGTCGTGGATGTTCGAGTCGGTCAGGTCGAGCACCGCGCCGCCGAGCGGACTGGCGAGCACCCGGCCGGTCCCGGCGTTGTTGGCGGTCACCGTGACGCCGGTGAGCGACGCGTCGCCGTTGTGGCGGAGCGCGGCCCCGTCGACGTCGTCCCCACCGGTCAGAACGACCGCCTGCAAGGCGATCGAGCCGTCCGAGTCGGTCGTGTCGAGCACCCGTTCGCCGGCGCAGTTCTGGTCGATCGTCGACCCGTTGCCGTCGACGGTGAGCGGTTGCGCCGACGTACTGTCCAGGTCGCCGGCGGCGTTGGTGTCGTCGTCGCCGCACAAGCTCAGCCCGTACGACGCGGCCGCCGCGAGCGTGATCGTGGTGGGAGTGCCGGCCGCGTTGGCCGCGCTGACCGCCTCCCGCAACGAGGTGAACCCGTCGGCGCCGTTGACGACGTCCGTGGTGGTCGTGACAGTGATCGTGGCGGCCTGCGCGGGACCGGCCGGAACCAGCACCGCCGCGACAAGCACCAGACAGGACAAAACGACGCGACGCATCAGTAGATCCCCCCAAGCCGTGCGCGGTTCCCCCAGCAACCGGCTTTCCGAGACCTCACCGTCCCACAAGCCGTCATTGGCCGCCAGAGTTCGTAGCATCGCGATGTCAAGACGGACGGGACGGCTCCGTACTGATGAACGAGCGGTTCCCATCGGGGGAGCCGGGACCAGAGGAGACACCGTGAAGTACCTGGTGGTGCTGAACATCAATCCCGACGTGCTGAGCGCCCTGACCGAGGCCGAACAGCAGGCGATCTACAGCGGGCACGAGAAGTTCCTGGCGACCGTGCAGGAGTCCGGTGAGTTCCACAGCACGGTCGCGCTGGCCGAGCCGGCCAAGTCCTCGGTGGTCAAGGTCCGCGACGGCGTACCGGCGGTGACGGACGGGCCGTTCGTGGAGGCGAAGGAGTTCCTGGCCGGCTACTACCTGCTGGACTGCGCGTCCCGTGAGCGGGTCGAGGAGCTGGCGGCGATGATCCCGGACGCCGGCATCGAGGGCCTCGGCGTCGAGGTCCGCGAGGTGGTCTTCGAACTCGGCAACTGACCCGGCGTCAACGACGGACGGCAGGGACCCTCGCGGGTGCCCTGCCGTCGGAGGTCGTGCGCCTCGGGTCAGGCGGTCTGGTCGTCGACGTTCGCCCCGGGGGCGTTGGTCTTGATCGACTCGATCCCGTTGAGCGCGCCGGCCTTGGTCTGGTAGCTCTCGCTGGTCGCGATCACCTCGCCGTTGCCGGCCTTCAGCCGGAACCGGAACCCGCCCGACTTGTCCTCGTACAGCTCGAACTTGCCCGCCATGCGAACCTCCCGTGTAATGGTGACGCTTCGGAGCGTAGCGCTCCGTCGACGGGTTTGCCTGCGACCGGCCGTTGCCCTGGCTGAACCGTACGCCGTACGGTACGTTGTCCGGCATGAGCGTGCAGACCGTCCCGATCCTGCCCAGCCGCGACCTCGACGACGTGCTGCCGTTCTACCTCGCGCTCGGCTTCCGGCAGACCTACCGCCAGGCGCGCCCGAACCCGTACCTGTGCGTGAGTCGCGGCGACGGCTTCGACCTGCACTTCTTCGGCCTGCCGGAGCACGATGCGCAGAACTCGCTGTTCAGCGTGGTCGTCAGCGTTCCCGACACCCAGGCTCTGTACGACGAGTTCGCGGCCGGCCTGCGATCGGCGTACGGGCGGTTGCCGATCGCCGGTCTGCCGCGGATCACCCGGCCGCGCCGCAAGCAGGGCGCCGGCGCGGGCTTCTCCGTCGTCGACCCGGCCGGCAACTGGCTCCGGATCAGCTCCGGCGCCGAGGAGACCGAGACCGGCGACCGCTTCGAACGCGCGCTGCTCAACGCCGCCCGGCAGGCCGACGCGCGTGGCGACGAAGCGGCTGGCATCAAGGTCCTTGAGGCCGCGCTGCGGCGTCACCCCGACGCCACGGATCAGGAGCGGATCCCCGTGCTCATCTATCTGGCGGAGCTGCTGATCCGCACCGGCGGCCCGGCGGCCGCCGTACTGGATGAGCTTGCGGCGCTCGACACATCAGACTTCGCCGATCAGATCGCCGACCTCACCGAGCAACTGAACGATTAGCCCCCGGCCACGGACCCGGCGGCGGTCCATCGGCCTCCGGGCGCTCTTCCTGCTCTGTCTTGTAAGGCCGCAGGCCGCGGGCCTTGTAGTTGGCCAGCGCGTTGGGCCCGTCCAGGGTGTTGGTGTGCAGCCAGACGCGAGTGACCTCGCTGAGCTCGGGGTGCCGCTCCGGGAACGACCAAGCCTGCTGCAGCCCGACGGTGAGCAGATGCCCGCCGATGCCCCGGCCGATGAAGCCCGGGAGCAGCCCGAAGTTCTCCACCTCGACCTCGCTGCCCTCACCCTTCAGTGCGATGTAGCCGGCCGGTACGCCGCCGGCGTACGCGACCCAGGTCTCGAAGGCCGGCCGGGTCAGGTGCTCGATCCAGCGGTCCCAGGTCCAGGCGAGCTTCCCGGTCCAGTACCAGTCGCCGCCGACCGAGGCGTAGAGGAACCGGGCGAACTCCGGCGAGACCTCCTCGACCCGTCGTACGTCGACCGGCTCCTGTGGCTCCTTCGCCGGCCGCAGCTCGGCGGGGCTGGTCTGTTCGAGGTAGGTCAGGGTGCTGGTGGTCATGAGTCCTGGGTGGTCAGTACGCCGCAGATGCCGGCGACGACCAGGTCGATGCCGAGGGCGTAGTACTGGTCGGTGGAGGTCGGGCAGACCAAAGTGTCCGCGGTGCTGGTGATCAGGGGATAGCGCTTCGGGTCGAGCGCGCCGAGCGCGGCCCGCTTGAGTCGCAGCGACTGCTCGCGGGCGGCCGGCTCGGGATTCTCGCCGGCGCCAGGCTCGGTGGTGACCAGCGTGATCAGCGTGCAGATCGACTGGCGACCCACCTCGGCCGCGAAGTTCGGCTCGAAGCCGCCCTCGACGAGCAGCTCCATCGTCCGCTCGGCCAGCTCCAGGCCGGGCTCGGCGATCAGGATCCGGGTCAACGTCAGTCCGGCGACCCGCGGATGCGGCCGCAGCGCGTCGACGAAGGCGGTCAGCATCTCGCGGAGCCTGTGGTCCCAGGGTTGGTTCGACGGCTCCGGCAGCCGGATGTCGGCGAGCAGCCGGTCGCCGAGCGCGGCCAGCAGGTCGTTCTTGTCGCTGAAGTGCCGGTAGAGAGCCATCGGGGTGACTTCGTGCAGCTGCGCGAGCCGCCGGAGAGTGACCGCGTCCAGCCCTTCGGTGTCGGCGACCTGCAGCGCGCTGTCGACGACCTTGGCCGGGTCGAGCCGCCGCGAACTCTCCTTGCTGAGGGTGGGCATGTTGACAAGTTTACACCGTAGACCTTACGTTTACGACGTCCGCTTACGCCGTATACATACAACGTAGACTTGTGAGGTAGTCGCTATGCGACGCAGTCCTTGGGCCACCCTCGCGGTGCTGGCCCTGGCGCAGTTCATCGTGGTGCTCGACGTCACGATCGTGAACGTGGCGCTGCCCGACATCCAGGCCGACCTGGGCTTCTCGGCCGACTCCCTGCAATGGGTGATCAGCGCCTACACCCTGCTCTTCGGCGGCTTCCTGCTGCTCGGCGGGCGGATGGCCGACCTGCTCGGCCCGCGCCGGGTCTTCGTCGCCGGACTGCTGCTGTTCGGCGTCACCTCACTGATCGGCGGGCTCGCGACGTCGCCCGGCTTCCTGATCGGCGCTCGCGCGGTCCAGGGGCTCGGTGGGGCTCTGCTCTCCCCTGCCGCGCTCGCGATCCTCACGATGACCTTCGCGCACGGTCGCGAACGCAACATCGCGATGGGCGTCTGGGGTGGCCTGGCCGGGCTCGGCGGCACCCTCGGGGTGGTGGCCGGCGGCGTACTGGTCGACCAGCTCAGCTGGCAGTGGGTGTTTTTCGTCAACGTGCCGATCGTGCTCGCGCTGGTCGCCCTGATCCCGGTCTTCGTACCCGACACCCGGCACAACCAGGACCGGCCGCGCGGCTTCGACACCGCGGGCGCTGTTCTCGGGACAGGCGGTCTGCTGGCCATCGTGTACGCCGTGGTCCGGGCGGAGCCGAAGGGATGGGGTTCGGCCGAGGTGCTCGGCTTCCTGGTCGGGGGAGTGGTCCTGCTGGCGGCGTTCGTTCTGGTCGAGGCTCGGTCGAAGGCGCCGCTCGTCCCGCTCCGGCTCTTCCGGTCCCGGGCGCTGAGCGTCTCGAGCGTCTCGCTGGCGCTGAACGGCGCGGGCTTCCTGTCGATGTTCTTCCTGACCGCGATCTACCTGCAGCAGGTCCGCGGCGACTCCGCGCTCGAGGCGGGCGTGCACTTCCTGCCGATGGGCTTCGCCGCGATCATCGGTGCCGTCGCCGCATCGCAGCTGGTTCAGCGGGTCGGCACTCGGACCGTCCAGCTCGCCGGTTCGGTGCTGAGCCTGGTGGGACTGTTCCTGCTGTCCCGGGCGGACGCCGGCGGTGCGTACGCGAGTGAGCTGCTGCCCGGCCTCATTCTCTTCGGCGTCGGCATCATCGGCGTAGGGGTGCCGGCTCAGATCGCCGCCGTCTCCGAGGTCGAGCACCACGAGGCCGGCGCGGCGTCCGGAGCCGTCACCACCATGTACCAGGTCGGCGGCGCGCTCGGGCTGGCTGTTGTCACCACCCTGTCCGTCACCCGTACGACGGACGCCCTGACCCAGGGGATCGCCCAGCAGCAGGCGCTGGTCGAAGGCTTCCAGCGCGGCATGCTGATCGCCGCACTGTTCGCGGTCGCCAACGTGGTGGTCACGATGGTCACCCCGCAGATCCAGCCGACCGCCGAGCAGCTCGCGGAGGCCGCCGCTGCTGCGTAGCTTTGGGCGGGTGATTCCCAACGACTTCGCCACGCAGACCATCGCCCGAGAGGGTGCTCCGGGCCGGACCTGGATCGAACAACTCCCCGGCCTCACCGAGCACTACCTCGGGCGATGGCGCTGTGTGCCGGACGGTCCGCCGCTGCACGGCCAGGTCGCGCTGATCGTTCCGGCCACGCGCGACGGAGCGTCCGTCGTACTGAAGCTGTCTTTTCCGCATCTTGGGAATCGCGGCGAGCCGTTCGCTCTGGCGGCTTGGAACGGCCGGGGTGCGATCCGCCTGCTCGAGCGCGACGACGAGGCTTTTGCGATGCTGCTGGAACGCGCGTCGCACGAAACGTTGTCCACCGCAACGGAGGTGTGGACGGAGGCGGGCCGTCTCGCCCACCGTCTCGCTGTGCCCGCTCCTCCCGAGATCACCCGGCTGTCCTCCCTCTCGCCGGGCTGGCGGCAGCAAATGCTTGCTCAGAGCAAGGAACTCGGCGATCCGTTGCCGGGCCGGCTGATCGACGCCGCCCTGGAGACCATCGACGTCTTCGCCGACGACCCCACCGACACGATGCTGCACGGCGACCTGCACTGCGCCAACATCCTGCGCGCCGAGCGGGAACCCTGGCTCGCGATCGATCCGAAGGGCCTGGCCGGCAGCGCGGCGTACGACGCGGCCACCATCGTGCGCGACCGCCCGGACGAACTCGACGGCGATCTGGCCGCCGTCCTGCACCGCCGCCTCGACGCCTTCAGTGAAGCCGCCGAGGTGGACCCTCAGCTCGCTCGCCGCGCCACCCAGGCCCGAGCCGTTAGCTCGGCGCTCTGGGAACGCCTGCACAACCAGCCTCGCCTCGGCATCGACTTCGCCGACCGGATCTCCGAACTACTGCTCTGACTTGTGTCCCTTCACGATCAACGCAGTCCCAGCTCCCCGCGCCGGCGGCCGCCACTGCTTGCTCACCACGTCCCCGAACCCCGCCGCGGCGACTTCCTCCGCGAGTCCCTCCGGCGCCCACTTCGCATGCACCGAGATCAGCAACCGCCCACCCGGCTTCAGGATCCGGTGAACCTCCGCGAGCCCAGCCGCCCGATCCGGCCACAGGTGCACGTTGTTGACCGACATCACCACACTCGCCGACCGCTCCGGCCGATGCGTGTCAGCCGCCTCCCCGCGAATCAGCTCGACCTTCCCGGATTCCACGAGCTCCCGGCACCGCCGCTTGGCCGCCAGCAACATCTCCTCCGAGGGATCCACCCCCACCACCACCCCGGCGTACCGAGCCGCGGCCCGCAGCCCCACCCCAGGCCCCGGCCCGATCACCACCACCTGCTCCTTGCCTCGCAACCCGGCCATCTCCACCAGGTACTTCTCGGTCGCCCCGTTCAAACGAGCCATCAACCACCCGCCGAACCGCCCCCAAGCTCCCTCGGGCCGCCCGAACCCTTTCATCAGCACCTCGTCCACGACACCCATGCGATCCATGACACCACGCACCGTCACGGCGCGGCAGTCATCCCACCCAGGTGGATGGAATGTCGTCCGGCGGAGTGCCGTCTCGGCGGGCTCACGGCGAGCAGGTCACAACCTGCCGGACCAGTTCGGTAGGACCTGAGCGGCGGGTACGAACTCGTCGTCTCGGCTCTCGCGCGCAGAGGCCGCCGCCTCGTCGAAGTCCGGGTGAGACAACGCGACCGCTCGGAGGTGCCACAAGTGCAGTACGTCGCGCAGTTGGTGGAACCGCGAGACCTCGTGTGCCGCGTCCAGCGCCTGGTGGTACTCGCCCAGGAACTGCTCGTGCCATCGCTGGGGCAGCGTGCGCAGGATCTCGGCGGGGTCGTCCCTCGGGCTCTGAATCGAGTGGGCGGTCACGGCGTCAGATCAACCGTTCGCCGGGCGCATTTTGTCCACCGGGTCAATCGCCAGGACGTAGCTGAAGCCGGGTTTTCCGTTCAGTTCGACCTCGCCGGTGCGGGTGAAGCCGACGCGCGTGAGGATCTTCTGGGACGCGACGTTGTCCGCCGTGGTCCGCGCGGTGATCCGCGTCAGCCCGTACGGCGTACTGATGACCTCCCGCACCGCCCACGTCGCCAGTCCGCGCCCGGCGGCCGACTCCGCGATCCGGTAACCGAGCTCGGCCGAGCCGTCCTGGATGTCGAACAGGTTGACCCGCCCGACGATCCGCCCCTCGTCGACCAGCACGTGGAAGTGGTCCGTGCCGGCGTCCTGCATCGCCAGCAAGGCCGCGTGCCGCTCCGGGAACTCGTCGAAGTACGCATCACCACGGTCGGGAATCACCCGCGCGAAGTACGCCCTGTTCTCCCGCTCGAACCGCAGCAGCTCGTCCGCATGCTCGGCCCCGAGCCGCTCCACCGTCACCATGCGGCGAACCTACAACCCGCCCCGCGCCGTACGCGAAGGAGTTAGTCGACCGGATACGCGACGTACGCGAACGACCTGCTGTCCGGCGACCAGCTCGGCACGTTCATCGTGCCTTGCCCGCCGAACACTGTCGCGATCTCCCGAATCCCGCCGGAGTTGTCGAGCAGCCGCACCCGCACGTCCTCCACATCCGCCGGATGCCCCAGCGTCCCCGGCGGGAAACTCACGTACGCGATCGCCGACCCGTCCGGCGCCGGATGCGGAAACCAGTTCACCCGCTCGTCGTCGGTCAGCTGCTCGACGGTCTCACCCGCGATCCGGAACAACTGCGCATGCCCCGGCGCGGTCGCCGCCCGCTCGGAATTGAAATAGATCGACCCATCCGGGCCGAACTCACATCCGTCATCAGCAAACTCGTCATCGGTCACCTGAACGTCGACCCCACCGTTCGCGGGAATCGTCCACACATTTGTGGTCCGCTCGGCGTCCATCCCGATGTAGGCGAGCGTCAACCCGTCCGGCGAAATCCCGTGCAGATAATGCCGAAACCCCGCACCACGGTCGTTGCTGACCCGCCGAGGCTCCCCGCCCGTCATCGGTACGGCGTACAAATGCCCGTCCTCGGCCGAAACGTAAACCGTCGCGCCATCCGGGCTCACCACATGATCATTGTTGATCTCCGGCACCCCGCCGAGCGGAATCTCCTCGAGTTCCCCACCATTCACCGGCACCCGAAACAGCAACCCGTCGCCGTTGACCACCAGCCATTTCCCGTCCGGCGTCCAGTTCGGCGCCTCGACCAGCACGCTGTCCGAAGCGAACACCAGCCGACTCACCCCCGTCCGCACGTCGACCACAAAAACCTCAGCCCGCTGCCCCACTCGAAGTCGCCGCGCCATACGGCAAACCTACCCGCGCTCGCCGAGCGATGTTGGACTTGCCCACTTCGGCTCGGACGCTCCGCCACTCGCGCAGGCCTTAGAACCTCACCCGTTGATCACCGGAGCGATCTCCTCGCACACCAACCGCCGGTAGGTCTCCACATCCAGCACCCGCCCCCGTACGCCGTGCCGTAACCGCCGTTCCCGCACCAACCGCGGCCCACCTGCGAAGAACCCCAGCGCCGCCTCCCGATCCCGCCGCAATGCCGGCTGCATGTACCCCGGCCGACCGCTTGCCCCCAGCAACAACTCGTCGACCAGCTTCGCCCGCGACCCCGACAGAAACCGGTGCAGTCCATCCCGCATTCCGTCATCCACAGCGATCGTGAACGCCTCCGGCGCCGACCGCGTGATCGAAGCCGGCATGCGCTCGCCCTCACCACTGCTTGCCCACAGCAATCGAAGCAACGCCGTATACCCATCACTGCAAGCGATTCCCAGCCGCGACGCCACCCCCTTCCCCAGATGCGGAAAGCACCCGTACGCCCGCCCCGCCATCGGAGTCACAGTCTCCAGCCTGAACCCCAGCACCCCAGCCCCCGCCTCACGCACCACCACGTAAGGAATCCGAGCAGCCTGCCCCACCGCAGCAACCCCACGCACCCCCGTGTCAGCGTTGAACGCCGGCGACAGCGCGAAGATCAACTCCGACTCCCGCCAAGCCGCAGCCTCCTCGTCGACCGCCGTCTCCCAGACCACCCGCCGTACCAGCTCATACCGCCGATACAACCCCACCCGAGGCCCCTCCGCCGCGGCATGCTGCCGAAGCCGCTGCCGCAGGTTCCCCGCCTTCCCGACGTACAGCACGTGACCCAGCTCATCCAGAAACAGATAGACCCCAGCCCCACCAGGCGCTTCACCCGCGGCGTCCCGCAGTACGGCGTTCATCCCAACGCCAGCGGAAGCCTGACCGCGATCTCGCCCAACTCGGCCTTCTCCGCAGCACTCGCCACCCGCCGCCCCGTCCCGACCAGCAGCACGTTGGCATCAGACCAGTCCGCCGGAAACGCCGTACCAGCGATCTCCTCCAGCATCCACCGGCACCGAGCCAGCCCCTCATCCGGTGGCCCCGCAATCCCCGGCAACTGAGCGACCAAATCCAAGTGATGCAAGGTCCACTCCATCACGTACGCCGCGAGGTAATCGCCCGCCGTCAGCACCTCACCCTGCGTCTCGACCCGCATCCCAGGATCGGCGAGTTCCGCCGCCCGCCCAGCGGCCGCCCCCACGTCCTCCAGGTGGAACCGCAGCAACCCCGGATCCCCGTACGCCGCCGCCAGCCGCACGATCAACGCGTCCAGCGGGTCCTCCCCGGTCGGCGGTTCCACCACCTTCCAGTACGTCACCGCGTCGCGCGTGACCGCCCGATCGGTCGGCGTCACCAACGTGATCAACACGTCCTGAGCGTCGATCACCAGATGACACACCAAATCCCGGACCAACCACCCAGCACAGCCCGACGGCCGCGCGAAATCCGCATCGGCGACGTCCGCCACCGCCGCCCGCAACGCCGCCCACGAACGCCCGAACAACTCCATCCCAGCAACCTAACCCGCGACCCAGCCGGCTTTCCGCAGTACCTCGTCCGCGATCTCAGCAACAGCCCGCCCATCGGTCACCACCGTGAAATCCGCCGGCCCCGACCGCTCCAGACTCTCCGCCAGCTCGACCGACCGCCGTACCAGCGCCTCGTACGACGACCCGACCTCCCGCTTCTTCACCCGCTCCCGCAGGACGCCGTCGCCGGCCGTCAACCGGCACACCTGAATCTCCGCCCCCGGAACAGCCTCCGCGTATCCCGCCAGATCGTCCGCCCCGTCCCGCGGAAGTTCCCGCCCAAACTGGTTGCCACCCGCAACACCACCCCGCCGTACGCCGATCACCGCCGTCCCGAACCGGCGAGTCGCCGATTGACGATCCCACCCGTCGTCTGTTGAGATATGGCTCCGGCGCGGCCCGCGCCGAACCTTCGTCGACCGGCCCCAGCCCGGTCCACTCCAGAAGGCAAAGGGATCCATGATCTCGGGCCGCTCGTCCTGGTCGACCGCCTCGGACGGGATCGCTGGGGGATCGCGTGCGAGTGCGTGGAAGGCCAGATGACAGCGCACAGGAATCTCAAACGCCGGGTCCGAGCCCGCGCCGCCAAGACCGGCGAGTCCTACACGACTGCCCTCCGGCACTTCCGTCCGACTCCCTCAGGAGAAGACATGCCGGAACGTTCCACCCTGCGCCTCGCCGTCGCCCAGTCGACGGTCCGCCAGGACCCCACCGACCCCGACGCGCTGCGCGAGAGCGGCGCCGAGGTCCGCACCTTCATGCGCCAGGCCGCCAAGGCCGGCGCCCGCCTGGTCCACTTCGCGGAAGGCGCCCTCTGCTTCCCCGACAAGTACGTCATGTCCGAACTGGGCCCCGACCAGCTCGGCCCGTCCGACTGGACCACAGCCCAGTGGCCGGTCCTCGACGCCGAGCTCGCCGGCATCGCCGCACTCAGCGCCGAACTGGGCATCTGGACCGCCATCGCGTCCCTCCACCAGCAGCCCGAGGCCCGCCCGCACAACAGCCTCTACGTCTTCGACGACCGAGGCGAACTCGTCACCCGGTACGACGAACGCACCCTCTCCACCACCAAGCTCAACTACATGTACACCCCAGGCACCAAGCCGGTCACCTTCGACCTGGACGGCTACCGCTTCGGCCTGGCAGTAGGCATGGACGCCCACATCCCCGAGATCTTCATCGACTACGTACGCCGCGACGTAGACGCCGTCCTCCTCTCCTACGCCACCACCGGCCTCTCCCAGGGCCAAGACGCCGTAGCCGCGGTAGCCCCCGCCAACGCCGCCATCAACCACTACTGGCTCAGCCTCGCCGTCTCCACCAACTCCAACCTCCCCGAAACCGCAGCCGGCATCCTCAACTCCTCGGGCCAGTGGGCCACCCAGTGTCCCCTTGACGCGACCCCGGCCTTCACCACCTACGACCTCCACAAAGACAACGCCCTCCACGAGTCCGCCCGAGCCTGGCGCCAAGCAGCCCGAACCCGCGTGACTTCCTGACCCGCACGCCGGTCCGGGTGCCAACTTGGGCACCCGGACCACCCCACAGCCTGATGCGCGCCCGGCCGACGGCAAACGCGCGCAGCGACACTCAGTGCGCGATTGCCGGGTTGTTCTCGATGGCCAAGACTGGGACCGCTGCGCCAAGGGAGGGAGATCTTGGACGTCGAAGTGCTGACCGACGACGATTGGAAGCTCCTGCGGGACCTTCGACTGCGCGCTCTCGACGAATCCCCCGGCGCCTTCCTGTCGAAGGCCGACGCCACCAGAGCAGGCGACGAAGCGTACTGGCACGAACGCTGCGCCCGCGATACCTGGGTGATCGCTCGCATCGGACAGGAGGTTGTCGGGATGGCTTGCTCGGTCCAGGATCCCGACCACTCGTCCGACGCAAGGCATGTCGAATCGGTGTGGGTCGAACCTGCACATCGCCGAAAGGGCGTGCTGCGCGCGATGCTCCGGCATCTTGTCGAGTCCGAACCGGGTGTTCACAGCTGGTTCGTGTGGGTCCTCGACGGCAACGAGCTGGCCCGGGACGTCTACGAGCGTCTGGGTTTCCGGAGTACCGGCGAACGTCAAACCCTGGCTGGTGCTGTCGAACGATCGGAAGCACGGATGAGGCTTGACGACGTAGGGATCCGTGGTCTCGGTTCAGCGCCGTAACCGCACGAAATCCAGTGCGTCAGCTCGAGTTCGTTCATGGCCTCGCGCTCGCTGAGGGACGTCCCAGTGCGTGGCATGATCCGCTGCCAGCGCTCGTCGTCGATTCGCCATCGCTGGATGAAATCGACGCAGAGCTCAGGCGAGATCAGCTCCAGCTGCTCCGTCGCCCTCAGCAGCGACTTCTGTGCCGAGGACGGGTCTGCGCCTGTTCTGTCCTGGATGGCCGAGAGGCGATGGAACGTCTCCCAAATCATCTCGCGCCGGTCGTCGATGAACAGTCGCCAGTAGGTTTCACTGGCCGCGTTCTCGAGTTGATCCTTCGCCTCCCATCCAGGCGTGGCGCTGAACAACGCATAGAGGCCCTCGGCGACAAGGTCGCCGAACTCCTCGCGAGCCGCCCGCTCAGGATCTGCGAACGGAAGGTACTCGTCCTGCCGCGCCTCGCCGATCTTCGGTAGTGAGCGAGCCGCGGCGTGCTGAGCGAAGAAGAACCAGTCCTCGTTGTAGACATCGGGGAAGAACGACACCGCTGGATGCTGCGTGTTGACTCCGAGCACAGCGCCGCTCACGAACACGTCCTGCCCGAGCCCGGCGAGGCGCCGCGCGTGACAGACGACGGAGTTGTCCGGGAAGTACCGACTGGTCATGGCGGCGACAGGGTTGCGATCGAGCGAACCCGAAAAACGAGAGATGTCGCGAGGCCGGAGGTGGTGAATGTCGTCGTCGACGAAAAGGATCTTGCTCCAGCCTCGCAGACGGGCCAGGACCAATCCGATGTTGCGCTTCGAGCTGAGATCGCTGGAGCGCTCCGCGCTGGCAGTGAAGAAGGTCTTGTCGGAGGTCAAATGGTGGTGCCCGAGCAATTGGTAGTCGCGGGGTACGTCGACAACGAGCGCCCGCGCTCCGAAAGTAGCCTCCACTCTCGCTGCCACCTTGTCCCACTTCGCCTGCCGGCTGCACAGCACCACCAGCGGAACCGACAACATCGCGGACAGCTCGATGATCCGCTGCAGGTTCGGCCGGGACGCCGGTACGACGATCGCGTCCAGCCGGCTGTTCGTAGGCGACGGCGCAACAGCCGACACGTCCCTCAAAAGTGAAGCGTGCGACGCCACATGTTTGGTGCCATTGCTCATTCGGCAGTCGCCTCGTTGCTCGGAGACCACTCGTACAGCCGGGTCGACTCGATCTCGAGATCCGGCGAGAGCGCCTCGCCGTTCAGTACCGGCACTCTCAGCAACAACGCGAACTCCCCACCTGGAAAACGGCTGGAGAGAAAGGCCTCGTTGCGCTCCCGTACGGCGATATCGGTCAGAGTACGGACGGCGCCGACGACGCCGCGACTGTGAATGCCGTTGCAGATGGTGAGAGTTTGGCTGTGGTTGTAAGGGTTCCGCACCCTGGCCAGCAGCGCGACGTCTTCGAGCAGTTCGCGACCGTTGTCCGCCGTGTCGTCCCAGACCGGCCGGTACTCGCGGCCGCCGGGCCCGCTGGTTCGAAAGATCTCACCTGTTTTCAGATCGTCGACTTCGACCTGGGACACCGGCATCTCGCGCAGGGTCTTCAGCATCCGCTTCATGATCCGGTTCCAGCCGACGCCTCCGAGCACCACGACATGGCTGGAGAGATCATCGGCCACCACCTCGGAGGGCAGCCGATGCACGACGTTCGCGGTGGGGTTGCAAGCGCGAACATGGCCCCACAGCTCGATCAGGGCATCCAGGTCGGCGTACCGGAACATCCGGGTGTAGTTCGGGTTCTTCTCATTGGCCATCGGAGGCCGCTCGGCAAGCGGGGCTTCCGGGCAGATGATCGTGATCGGATCGCTGTCGAAGGTCCAGGTCGAGAGTCCGCCGGTCGACGATCCGGCGACCTCGCCCGGGCCGTGGACTGCGTTGCGCAAGGTGACGAGTTCCTCGTGGAGATCGTGAAAGCGGCGTCGCTCGTCTGATGTCAGTTCGTCCTCGGGCACCAGGTACGCCGGATCGGTTGTCGACCGATCGGAGCAGAAGAACAGCGCGTACGAGTGGAGTCGTTCCACCGGCGGCACCTTGGGGTTGGTCCGCGACTCCCAGGAACTGATGGTTGCGACGGCCACCGAGGACTCTTGGCTGAGCGCGTGCGCCAGGTCCGCCTGAGTCAGCTTGGACGCATGCGAGATACGAAGACCGCGAAGCCTCTTGGCAAGGCGTGCGGCCTCTGGTGAAGGGGCCAAGGTCACTCCCGGATGCTGTCGACCGGATGCGCGCGTTCGGCAACCGTATACCTGTCTACACCCGAAGACACTTGTAACACCACAACATCGGGCTGTTGAACTGAAACCGGCACTCAGACGCTCAGGTGCCACGCTAGGTAAACGGCCCGCTGCTGCGAAGGTAACGGTTCAGTTCAAGCGGGTTTTCGGGTTGCCCACCAGCTACACCGCGTTCTACCGTAATTACACAAGCTCTACTGGCTTCAAGGTGAAGTCAGTCATCGGTGGTAGAGGGAGACGACGGGACTCGACAGCCACGCGCGAGCTCTTGGGACCCGCCAGGGCAGATCTGCCGGCCAATCCGATGTCCTGAGCGACGCCATCTCGTGGCGCCTCTGTCCAAGTCCATGCCGATCCTGGTTTCCCAGCGATCGATGGTCCTCACGTCTTCAGTGACCAGCACCCCGTCAGGCAGCAGCTCCGACCCCAGCGTCGAGATCGTGAGCTCGCCGGCCGGCAGCTGGAGTCTCCGTGGAACTTCGGAGGTGGTGACCATGTTGCAACGCATGCCGCGGCACAACACAGCCACGCGCAATGCCTCTCGCTCCGCCATCGGGATGTGGGTCCTGATGGCCGCGGACCTGATGGCCGTTGTCTGGATGCACACCTTTGGTCCGTGGCTCGACCAGTCCTCGCGCTTGACGGCCACCGCAACACTCGGCGGCCACCACGTCGTCGTACTGGGTTTCGCCGCCGCCGGCTTCCTGATGCTCGCCGCACTTGCGCTGCTGACGGACGGTTTCACCAAGACCACCCCCAAACTGACGCTGGCCACGAACGCAGCCTGTGTGGTCTCGGTGGTCGCCGTCGCAGGCCTGATCGCATTCGTACTGGTAGCCCTGCTGGGCCGACTGCTCTTCGGGAAACTCCGCCCCTGAGACCACCGGTCGCAGTACGCCGTACGGCGGGCTCGTCTGCTCCAACTGGCGAGCCCGCCGTCGATCACCGATCAAGCCGCGCGAGCGCGTCCCGGAGAAACTCGTCGCGCTGACCGGTGATCACCGGCCCGAGATCAGTACGCGTGTTCAGAGCCGCAACGACATCCCAATAGGCCAAATCCACCGCAGCCCTACCGGCCGCTTGTTCCCACCCGTCAACAACCGCGTCGATCGCCTCGAGCCCGTAGTAGAAAGCCATCTGCTTGCGCAGCTCGCCAAGATCCACCCCCGGATTGCCAACCCCAGCGGTCTTCCAGTCGATCAAGACGCAAGCGCTGTCCCCAACCCGAACCACATTGCCCGGCCAAACATCACCGTGCACGAACACCGTCGTACCCCGAGGCCGTTCCGTACGCCGAATCCACTCGTCCGCCACCCGCAGCAACGGCGTCGATCCCATCGCACCGCGCCGCCGATCCCCGGCGAAATCATCGACCGCGATCGGCCGAGTCCTGACCGGCAACCCATCCCGAGCCGTCAAGGAAACCGCATGAACCCGCGCCAGCGCCGCCCCAACCAGCCGAAGTTGTGGAGCCCCCATCACCCGCGGCCACGCAGTACTCCCGCCAACAACGCTCTCCAATGTCGCCGGCACCCCAGCAGCACTGCCCTCGAGATCCCTACCCACCAACCGCGGAGCCGGCACACCATGGCGTTCAGCGACCTCCAACGCCGCCGCGCCAGTGACGATCATCTCCGCGTCAATCCGCGAAGTCGGAGCCCGCAGGACCACCTTCCGCACGCCCTCAGGCGTCGAAATCCCCAACAGCCAGGGGCCTTCCCGGCCGTGCAAAGCCCGCACGGTCACAACCCTCGCTCCGCCGCCGACGCACTCAGCAGCCCATTCCAACATCCGCTCGGCCGACGCACCGCCGCCTGCAGTTCTACCCTTCCCGCACTCGGCGAGACTGCCACACCCCCGGGTAGGGGACAAGACAAGTCCCTCAACGAAACAACGAGATTCCGTCAAGGACGCGTGAGAGGCTGCGAGCCTGCAACGGCAAGTCGGAAAGGGATCATGAGGCACATCTACCTCGTCACACACCCCGAGGCGCAGCATCACGTCGACGGCCTGGTCGGAGGCTGGTACGACTCGGAGTTGACGGCCTGCGGACTCCTGCAGGCCGAACGCATCGCCGAGGCGCTGGTGAGCAAAATCGGACCCGAGGATGTTGAGGTCCACTCCTCCGATCTGCAACGAGCCAATCGAACGGCACAGCGGATCGCCCAGAGATTCTCCGTCGAGGTCCACACTGATCCGCGACTCCGCGAGAGATCCAACGGCGAGGCCGACGGACTTCCCCAAGCCTGGCTCGCCGAGCGCCGCATCCCACTTCCCCAGTACGGCGACCGACTCGGCCACCACGACGGACCAGCCGGCGCAGAGACCCGAATGGAATTGGTCAAGCGCCTCTACCCGGCCCTCAACGAAATCCTCCGTCGCCCAGCGACAACCCAGATCATCGTGTCCCATGGCTCCGCATCGAGCTATCTGATCGCCTCCTGGATCGGCATGCCGATGACCCTTGCCGACCGCGCGTTCTTCCCGTTGACCTCGGGCAGCATCACCACTCTGCTCCGCAACGACAGCCACTTCAGCCACCAGGTTGTCTCTCTGAATGAGACCCAGCATCTGCAGAATCTCGAGGAGTCGGCATCATCGCCCGATGCAACAAACATTTGATGGTGGGCAGAAGTGGAATGGCCCATGTTGGCCAATGCGTCAGTCAACGCAGGTCGGCCATTCGCGCGGCCAAAGGACTGCTCCTAGATTCACCGGGCGAGCTGAGCACTGAATGTTTCCGATCGGGCTGGTGAGCTAGCGGAAACCAAGTGACGGTGCAAGACTCGAAGGGACGATTGAGCCCTCATCGCCGGCTCTGCGACGTCGCACGACCTGGCACCTCACGCCGGCCGCCGCTCATCGCGGACTTGGTCCGGCCCGGGGCAGGCAGGGGGACAGGATGCCCGATGATTCCAGCGTCCGTGCGGAGTTGCAGGCCAAGATCGAAAGGCGGCGTGCGGGCATCGCAGCCTTTCTGCGCGAAGTCCGACCGCGCCGCAATCGGCTGACGAACGTCAGCATCATCAGTAGCGCGCTGGCCGCCGCTTTCGTGGCAGGTCCCGCACTGGCGGGGCCGCCATTCACGGACGCCGTCAAACAGGAGTTGTCTCTCGCCAGCGGTGCGTCGGTCTGGAGACCTCTCTGTATCGCGGCGTTGATCGTCTCCTTGGTGTCGGCTGTCTCCAGCAACCTGAGCAAATCCCAGGACCTCGCCACCCGAGTCACTGCCGCCGAGGTGTGCAGTACGGAACTCGAAGCAGTGGCGACGTCGCTCCAGTTCGGACACCTCTCGGTGGAGGAGGCTGTCGAGCAATATCACCAGTGCGTCAGCAAGATCCCGTTCGTCGAGGAGCAGCCGGACAGGGCGAATTCCCCCGGGCAGACGTGACATCGAGCGCTTGAATCAAATGTCACCGATTGTGCCCGGCCTCTGGACCTCCAGTTGCGATCGTCGTACCGTCGCTCCCGTTGGGGGGAAATTCAACCATGAGGGATTGTCATTCCTGTGGCACGGCCAATCGGCTCGGCGCCACCTATTGCGGCACGTGCGGAATTCCGCTGCCACTGGCAGAACACGATCCGGCAACAATGCCACCGTCCGATGCCACCCGCTATCTGTGCGCGGCGGTCCAGCTGAACAGCAAGCTGGCCGGCCAGGTCGTCCGCGACATCCTGGACGACTACAAAGCGCCGCCGTGGTCACCCGATGTCGACCTCGTGCCAGTGGTCTTGCACGCGCTCGTGGCCCGGAAGCGGCAGTTCATCCGCGACCTCCTGCTGGCACTGCTCCTGCTCGGCGCACTGTGGGGCCTCTACACGGCGCGGCCGCTCGTCTTCGTGATCGGTCTCGCGCTCTGCTGGGTGGTCGTTGTCGGCGAGACGCTGGTAGCGACGTACGGCGTTGTCTCGCGTGAACTGCACCCGGCCCGGTTCCATCCGGACAGGTTGCCGCGGCCGAGCAATTCCGGGGTCCGCCGGCGACTCGAGCGGGTCACCGCGGCCGGCCGCGGAAACGTCAGCGTCTACAGCGGATACAGGCCTTTCGCCGGAAGTGGTACACCTATCGATGCGTGGTCCATCGTGCTCGACACCGACCAGGCCGCAGCGGGGGAGACGGCCAAGTACTTCACCGCGCTGGAGGTCCACGACTTCGTCCGCGACCAGTTGCGCGACCTGCGGACCGGCGATGTCACGATCACCGATCGCGTGTTCGTCGACGGTCGGGACATCCGCGAGGACGGCCGGTTCCTGCCCGACCAGCTGACACCGCCGGTCGCTGAAGTCGATCGCGCGCTGCTGCGCAGCTTGACGATCGAGCCCGAGGACCGCGCGCGCCCATACCTGTGCGTCCAGGTCAGCGGCTGGCGCGGCCAACTGGTCCAGTCGAGCTTCCTGCGTTTCGTCGTGACGCCGCACGAGCTGTTCGTCGAGGCCAGCCATTGCCTGCTCGCTCCGGTGCGGGACGAGTTCCAGGAAGTCGACCGGCTGCTGCCGCAGCCCACCGTGGGGCAGGCGTTGCGGATCGGCTGGCGAGCAGTACGACGTACGCCGGGACACGTGGTTCGTGCCCCGTTCGCGACCGTCGCTCACTTCATGGGCCCGGCGATGGCCGAGGTCCAGCGGGTCAGACAGCAGCGCCAGATCCTCACCGCCCTCCGGTTCGACTACGGGGCGCCGACCAGCCCGCGGGAGACGGTCAGCGATCAGCAGTATCAGCGGTACTTCCAGAAGCTCGATCAGGCGTTGTTCTCGAAGGTGATCGACAAGCGGGTGTTCCAGTCCCTCACCGAGTTCCTCGAGTCCAAGGGGATCGACACCGCCGACCTGACCCAGCGCCGTACGACGATCCAGAACACCGGCGTGTACGTCGCCGCCGGCGGCAGCGTCACGGCGGGCAGCATCGCCGCGGGGAGCGGAGCCCGCGCGACCTCCGTGATCTCGAGAGTCGCCAACGCGGCCAGACAGGGCGTCAACGAAGCAGTCGGAAAGAGCTGATCACTGATGTCGAAGAACGACGGAATCAAGATCAACGGCGGACAGGTCTCGGTGGGCGCGATGGCGGCCGGTGACCACGCGACGGCGACCAACGTCTCAGCGGTGTCGACCGACTCGCTCGCCAACGCCCGGGCCGAGATGGCACGGCTCCTCGAGCTGCTGCGAGCCCAGCCGGAGCTGCCCGACCAATCCGTCGCGATGGCCGAGCTCGCCGAACACGAACTGGGGAAGGAAGAGCCGGACAAGGGATCGGTACTGCGCCTGCTGGACCTGATCGCGTCCGGAGCCAAGTCGATCGCTTCGATCGGCAGCGCGGTGACCGCAGTCCAGCAGGCGGTCACCGCAATCCTGTAATTGTCCGGGGGGACGAACTGATGTCTGCGTACTGCACAACCTGCGGCACCCGCCGTACGGAGTCGACCAACTTCTGCTCACACTGCGAAGCCGGCTTCGAGGAATCGCGACCCACCCGAAAGCTCGAGGCCCCGTCCGGCCACGCAGAAAGCTGGTTCGTCGGCGCCACGGTGATGCTCGCCGCCGCCGTGGTCCTCGGAATCCTCGGGATCAACGCCCTGATCTCCAACGCTTTGACCACCCCTGCTTCCGCCGGCGCCGGCGCCGGCGACGTCGTCCACGTCGGCTCCGACGGCTACATCTCACCTGGCGTGGCACCTCAGACCTCCGAAGATGCGCCGACCGAAACCTGGTCACCTTCCCCGACGGAGGACGAGACAACAACCGAACCACCCGCCGAGCCGACCCCGACTCCAGAACCCACCCTGGGCAACGACCTGGTCTCCGTGGCACCCGAGGCAGCCCAGGATCCCGCCACGCCTGTTGTCGTTGATCTGCTGACGAGCTACTTCACAGCGATCAACGACAACGACTACGTCACCTACCAGGCCCAACAGACGCCCGCAGCGCAGGCGCTCATGACCCGCCCGAAATTCGCCACCGGCTTCCGCTCCACCACCAACTCCGACGTCACCCTGCTGAGCTTGACCCCCACCGCGGATGGCCGGCGCCTGGCCAAGATCACCTTCACCAGCAACCAGGACGCCGCCGACGGCCCTCAAGGCCAAACCTGCACTCGTTGGTCGGTCAGCAAGTTCCTCAAAGGCGAACCGCCAACCCTTCAGATAGACAAGGCCCCGAAGAGCTACAAAGCGACCTACGCGCCCTGCTAACCGCGCCTAGCCCGCACTCGAGAGGTCGGCCCGAGTAGAGGGATCTACGACCTCCACCCAACTGTCACCGCTCGCCGCCACGTGCCTTTCAACAAGCACCGTGCGCGCGGGCACTCGCCGACCGGCGACCCTCGCCGGGCATGCCGGGGTTGTTCTGCTCCATGCCGATGCTGCGCATGCCCAGTACGGTGACCGCGTGAACGACAACGGGGTGATCATCGAACTCACGCCAGACCAGGCCTTGGTGCTGTCGAACTGGCTGTACGACGTCATGATGAACTCGGATCAATTGAGCACGATCGTGTCCGACCGAGCGGTGTGTCGCCGCTGTACACAATCTCCGGCACGCTCGACAAGGCGCTGCCAGAGATCTTCGCAGCCGACTACGGCGACCGCGTGAACGTTGCACGGCGCCGTCTGCTCGAGGCCATCGGCGGAGAGGACGAGCCAGCCGAGGCAGAGCCTGGGGTCTAGCCGGCCGAAGCTCTCTCCGCGCGACGAAACGGAGGGACACTTCCTGCCGGACTCGGCGTACTGCATGCCGCTTCGTCATCCGACCGAGCCGGAAGCCGTCGGAGAGTTGCTTCAAATCGCACTGAACGGAGTCGCCGTCAGCCGGGCGTATCGTTTCGACATCTCGACCTATAGCGACAACGACGCCCGGTTCTGGCTGGAGCTGACGAATCCAGCCGTTCGCACCGTGACGTGGTCGGTGTGGCGGTGGCGTTCCGGTCGGATGGCGCCTGGGCGCGACTGGCCGACGGCGTGGTGACGCCGGGCGGGGCCTGGCGCCCTATGGGGTAGAGGGTGGAGGCTGCGCACATAGCCAGGGAGCGATGGCCGCCCTGCGGGCGAGCGGTGCCGGTTGCCCATTACAGACGCGGGGCAAGGAGTCTTCCTCGCCGATCGCCGCGACCGCATGTACCGGCTGGATCCGTTGCGCCGGTAGAACGACGTGCCTGGAGGGTGATCACCATCACGGCGATCGCCGAAGAGACGGCGTTCGTGCAGGCCGCGCGCGATAAGCGCAGAGGGCGGGCGATAAGCCCGCAGAGCGGCAATGGCCTCCCTACCCGGCGACAGCCGGAAACGGCCGGCGATAGCCGGCAAACCGCCTGCGATAAGCAGGCAGCTTCCGCCGGCGCCAAGCCGGAGGGTGGGCGGGAGCGCGCGTAGCGGTCGTCTGGAGGAGCGGAGCGACGGAAGGTGGCTGCGTAGCTCGCGTGGGAAAGAAAAAATCCCTCCCCGGAAAGCCGGAGAGGGTCGATGTGGTCAGGGGCGGTCTCGAACCGCCGACCTTCCGCTTTTCAGGCGGACGCTCTACCAGCTGAGCTACCTGACCGGGGAGAAAAGGCGGCGGCGGATGCTTGGACATCCGCCGCCTTCTCCTGGCGACCCAGACGGGACTCGAACCCGCGACCTCCGCCGTGACAGGGCGGCACGCTAACCAACTGCGCTACTGGGCCAGGATGCTCGACGATGGTACACCATCTTCGAACTGTTCAATTAGTCGGCCTTTCGACCGTATCCCCAACGGGATTCGAACCCGCGTTACCGCCTTGAAAGGGCAGCGTCCTAGGCCACTAGACGATGGGGACTCGGACCCGCGGGAGCCGAAGCTCCAGGGACAGCCGTAAGCATAGATGAGTCTGGGCGAAGCTCCAAAACGAGTTCTGGGAGAGGGGGCCGGCCCGTTGGGGAGGTGCCTGGGTGCGGGCAGGTAGGGCTCACACGCGGTAGGTCTGGTGGCGGAGTTGCTGAGCCCTCGGTACGGCGTTGGTTGGGCTGAGTGGCGTCTCTGGCGCCCCGGCGGTGGAGGATGCCGGAGATCGATGAGTCGGCCGGCTGGTCGAGGCGCGTGCCGGGCCGGGAATGGTCGGCTTCCGGGGAGGGAGCGAGAGGCATCAGCGCTCGCTCGAGGCGGTGCGCGGTTCAAGGCGTTGTGTCGTTGAACCGGTATGGCGCGGTTCCTTCGGCTCGGCGGTAAGCGTGTGGTGGGGCTCACTAGGCTGGAGCCGTGATCGAGATGAGCCGGGCGGACTTCGAGGTGTTGGTGGCCGAGGCGCTGGATGAGGTGCCGGTGGAGTTGGCGTCGCTGATCGACAACGTCGCGATCTTCGTGGAGGACGACGCGCCGGCCAGTGATCCGGGGTTGCTCGGGATCTACGAGGGGATCCCGCTGACCGAGCGGGGGAACTGGTACGGCGGGGTGTTGCCGGATCGGATCACGATCTATCGCAATCCGACGCTGGCGATGTGCGAGACGGTCCAGGACGTGGTGGATGAGGTGAACATCACGGTCGTGCACGAGATCGCGCACCATTTCGGGATCGATGACGCCCGGCTGCACGAGCTCGGGTACGACTGAGCCGGTACGACGAAACGCCCGCACACCCCGGTACGCCGTACCGGAACGTGCGGGCGCGCAAACGCAGCGGTCAAGCCGCCTCAGGAGCGGCGGAAGAGCAGCTTCCAGGGCATCAGGGCCGACTCGAGCTGGACCTTCAGGCTCATCTTGGACGCGCCGTGGGTGCGTTCCTCGAAGCGGATCGGGACCTCGGCGATGCGGAAGCCGCGGCGGACGGCGCGGTGGTTCATCTCGACCTGGAACGAGTAGCCGTTGCTCTGGATCGAGCCGACCTCGATCGCGCGCAGGGTGTCGGCCTTCCAGGCCTTGAAGCCGGCGGTGGCGTCCTTGACGTGCAGGCGCAGGATCGTGTTGACGTAGAAGTTCGCCCAGGCCGACAGTAGTCGGCGGTGCCAGGCCCACTCGGCCGCGGCGGAGCCGCCGGGGACGTAGCGGGAACCGATCACCACGCCCGCGTCGGTGGTCCGCAACGTCTCGACCATCGTCGGCAGGACCGACGCCGGGTGGGACAGGTCCGCGTCCATCTGGATCACGATGTCGGCGCCCTCGTCGAGCGCGCGGGTGATCCCGGCCACGTAGGCGCGGCCGAGGCCGTCCTTCTCGGTCCGGTGCAGTACGCCGACCTGCTCCGGCGCGGCCTTGGCCAGCTCGTCGGCCACGTCGCCGGTGCCGTCGGGGGAGTTGTCGTCGACGACCAGCATCTGCAACCCGGGCAGCTGCAGGTCGGCCAGGAGCTTGGCCAGCTCCGGCAGGTTGTCCCGCTCGTTGTACGTCGGGACGACGACGATGATCTTGGAGGAGCTCTCGCCCATGAACATTTCCTTCTTCGGGGACTGAGTGTCCCGTCGGCGAAGCAGCTCGACGCTCTCGGCGCCCATGCACGCACCTCGCGGCACTTGCCCAGCGCCCACGATGCTCCGCATCGAGGCCACTGACCAAGCACCACGATGCACGCACCTGAACACCGATATCGTTCAAGCTGCTTCGCCGACGGGACACTAGGACGCTATCGCATCAACCGGTCTAGATTCTGTTAGGTGACGTGGCTGGGGATAGATGTCGGCACCACCAACACCAAAGCATGCCTGTGGCCCCAAAGGAGGGTGCTGTCGGCCGCGACGCCGGCGACGGCGGGTGAGCTGGTCGCGACGACCATGAAACTGGTCGCCGAGATCACCGCCGGGCAACGGATCGAAGGCGTCGGGATCGCCGGAATGGCCGAGACCGGGGTGCCACTCGGAGCGGCCTACGAGCCGCTGACCGGCCTGATCAGCTGGCGGGACCAGCCCGGGGTCGAGCAGGCCGCGCGGCTGGACGAGGAACTCGGACCGCGGGAGCTGTACGCGCGGACCGGCCTGCGGCTCAGCCCGAAGCTCCCGCTGACGACCTGGCGCTGGCTGGCTGACACGACAGACGTGCTGCCCCGCACCCGCCTCTGGGCGGGAGCGCCTGACCTGGTGCTCGCCGCGCTGACCGGCCGGTACGCGACGCATCTCACCCACGCCCAGCGGTACGGCGTACTCGATCTGCGTCGGCGCACCTGGGACGACGAGCTGCTCGCGTGGGGTGGTCTGGACCGCTTGCCCGAGATCGCCGAGCCGATGACCGTTGCGGGGCACACGATCGCCGGGCCGCTGCCGACTGGCGTACCAGTGGTGCTGTGTGGTCATGACCACCTCGTCGGGGCGTGGGCGGCCGGGGTCCGCGAGCCCGGGCAGGTCGCCGACTCCCTCGGGACCTCCGAGGCGGTGATCACGCCCAGCGCGGAGCTCGTCATCGACGACGAGCTTCGAAGCCACGGCATCAGCGTCGGCTGGTACGCCGATGGGCGGCGCGGTGTCGCCGTGTCCGGGCACGCGGCCGCGGGCGGTCTGGTCGACCAGCGGCTCACGCATTTCGAACGCGACTACGACTGGCTCGTCGGCGTCCTCGAGCCGCTGGGACCGCCGAGCGAGCAGGTGGTCATGCCGTACCCGACGGGCAGGCAGGCGCCGATGCCGGATTCGACGCCCTCGTACGACGTACGCTCGCCGGCCGCTGATCCGGCGGCCGAGCTGCGAGCGCTCGTGGACGGGCTCAGCTTCCACGCCCGCTGGATGGCCGAGGAGCAGACCCGGCTGCTCGGGATCGACTGGCAGGACACGGTCGCCTTCGGTGGGCCCACTCGGCTCGCGGGATGGATGCGGCGCAAGGCACTGGCCGGCGGCGGCCGGGGATTCGCTGTGGTGGAAGGTGAAGCGGTGGCCGCCGAAGGGGCGGCGCTGATGGCCGCGGAGGTGGTGAGCGGACGCCGTTCACAGGCCCTGAGAGGGAACCCGGTACGAATTTCTCAGGCACTCTCCAGGACTTGGGATGGATTCTTCTGGGATCGATTCCATAAGGTGGTCACAGCGGTCGGATGATCGCGGTGGAGGGAGACCGGTGGACGTGACACTGCAGGCCTTGTCCTACGACGACGGGACTTTCGCGATGGTCGCCATGGACCAGCGTGAAAGCCTGCGCACGATGCTCGCCGAGCACGGCCGGCCCGACGATCCGGGCGCGATCGCGGCGTTCAAGGCCGCCGTCGCCGAACAGCTCGCGCCGCTGGCCTCAGGCTTCCTGATCGATGCCGGGTACGACGCGCCGACCGAGCCGGGGCTGATCCTGGCGGTCGACCAGCTGACCCAGGAACGCGGCGGTCCGGTCACCGACACGCATCTCGACCGCGCTCAGCTGGAGGAACTCCAAGCGGCGAAGGCGCGCGGTGTGGTCGCGCTGAAGCTGCTGGTGATCTGGAAGCGCGACGGCGAGCAGGCGCGGCGGTTGGAGATGGCCCAGGAGTTCGTCGACGTGTGCCGTACGGCGGGGTTGCTGTCGGTGCTGGAGCCGGTGGTGCAGCCCGCGCCGGGCGAAGACGACTTCGACCTCGACGAGGCGATCGTCGCCGGGGCCGAGGCGCTGGGGCCAACCCGGCCGGATCTCTATAAGGCGCAGGTCCCGAGCCGGGGTCTGGGCGACGCCGACGCGATCGTGAAGACGTGTGAGCGGATCACGGCGACCCTCCCGGTGCCGTGGGTCGTGTTGTCGAACGGCGTGGCCCGCGACGACTTCCCGCGGGCGGTCGAGCTGGCCTGCACCGGCGGCGCCTCCGGCACGTTGGCCGGACGCGCGTTGTGGACGCCCGCGCTGGAGGCCGACGATCCGGTGCCGGTGCTGGCGACTCGCTGCCGCGACCGGCTGGCGGAGATTGTCGAGATCGTTCACCGCACCGCCCGCCCGTGGCAGGCCGCGGCAGAACACAGCTGAGCGGCGGCCGCTGACCGTCGAAGAGCCGAGGTTCACCAGTCCACAGACTGCAACTCCTCGACCGTCAGCGCGTCCTCGCAGGCGAGCAGCAGCACGCCGATGCACCATGAGTGCGACAATGTCAGCACCGCACCAGGCGGCCCGAAGCACTCCGTCTGGTAGTACCGCTCGGTCACCATCCCGCGCCGCGCGTTGAAGTCCCCGTCGCGCCGCGCGACGAACTGCCGGAAACACCGCAAGTGCTCCGCCGCCGACACCACGTACGAAGGATCCCCGGTCAGCGTCGACAGCTCCGCCAGCTCCCGGGTGCAGATCAACCCGTAGTTGTGCAGATGCTGATTCGACGGACTCGCCTGATCAGCTCCCCGCGAGCGAAAACCGTACGTGCCCAGAATCGTCTCCGGCGCGAACGGCACGTCGTAGCTGTAGCGGAAGGTGAGCATCCAGTCCGCCGCCGAGCGAGCCAGCTCGACCCACCGTGCGACCGGATCCACCCGGTGCAGCGCGACGTACGCCATCACCGCCGCGTAGCCGTCTTCGGAGGTCGGCGCCAGGTCGACGTCCTCCGGGGCGCCGCACAGCGTCCCGTTCCGCACATCCGTCGCGTAGTACGCCGCCCCGCGCCGCGCGGCCTCCAGATACCGCTCGTCGCCGAACAGCTCGTACGCCTCCGCGAGCGCCGTCACCCACGTCAGGCCGGCCGCCCCCAGCCGGGACAGCACTTCGCCGGTGTCCGCGTGGTACAGACTTCCCAAGTTGCCGTGAGCGTCTTGTCCGCCGACCGCGAAGTCCAGATTGGCCAGCGCGGCCGCCCGCCAGCGCGGGTGCTCGACAGGCTCGGCCGCCAGGGCGCGGACCGTGAACAGCGTCGCCTCGGCCAGTGTCCGCGCGTGCAGCCCGCGCGGTACCGGCGTCCACGACTGGGTCCAGCCGCGGTCGGCGTACCAGACACCCCAGAAGGTGCCCGCAGGGGTGAGTTCCCCGGTGATGTGGTCGATCACCGCGACGCCGGCGTCGACGTACTGCTGATTGCCGGTTCGCCGACCATGGCGCAGCAACGCGTGCGCGTAGGGGATGCCGCTCACCCACGCGACATGCATCGCCAACCGATCACCGCGCCCCGGCGTACCGGCGAAGTCCCCGGCCAGCTCCCGGTCGAACAGCGCCGTCTCCGTCAGCACCGCCGGATCAGTCCGGTAGTGCCACCTCCACAGCCCGTACGCCGTGAGCTCGGCCGCCGTCGGCACGTCGACCCACGGCTCGACCGACGGCCGGGCCGATCGCTCACGATCGCGCAGACGACGAAGGACCACGGCGTAGGAATCCGGGTCGGCCGGTAACTGCCAGAGCCCGAGCCGAAGCTCGTGGGATTCGCCCGGCTGCCAGTCGTGGACCGCCGACAGTGGGGCCACGCCATGCGGTTCGCCGACGTAGCTGAACGGCTCTTCCCGATAGGGGAAGCTGACCCAGATCCGTGCCCCGTCGCCGGCCGAGCAGTCCGCCTGGCCTCCAGCGCTTGCGGTGCTCGGCGCGCCGGCCAAGCCCAAGCCGCTCAGGCCGAGGGGCGTGCCGGCGTCGGCCTCCAGGGCGACACCGCCAGTTGGCCCCCAACCGAAGACCACCGGAGTTGCGGCCCGGTCGGCGCGGAACGACCAGTGGTCGGCCACGAGCTTCTCGGCGTCGAGTTCGGCCGGCGCATACCGCGGGTACAGGCGCGCGCACGCGGGATCCCGGTTGTCGCCGTAGAAGAGACCGGGGATCAGCCAACGGGGATGGCTGGGATCGCCGGGCACCGGGACTTCGACCCGGATGCGGGCCTCGACGGGGTGAGCGCCGGTGTAGGTCGCCCGGAGCTGCAGGCGGTGTTCACCGTCGGCGATCGGAGTGCTGGTGAGATCCAGCGTCCACGGTTCGTCGTCCAGTCTGTTGCCGTCCGGGCCTTCGACGGTCACGGTCACCTGCATCGGATCACTCTTTCCTGAACGCCGAGTCCGTCGACGGTGACCAGCCGGTCGCCGTGCACGCCGGCCCACTCGAGGTCGAGCACTCGTTCTTCCCCAGGCAGCAGGACGAATCCGCTGTCCGAGCAGACCATCCAGCCGTCCGCGTCGCTGCCGAGCGGTCGGCCGTCCAGCACCCGTACGAACGGCGCCGCGGGTCCGGCGAGGTGCCGGATCGTCAGCCGGCCGTTCTGCTCGCTCGCTTCGATCTGAGGCTCGAGCGACAACAGTTCGGACAGATCCTCGGCGCCGGTCAGCAGGTAGCGGCGATCGGCCAGCACGTTGCCATCAGCAACCACCTTCAGGTCGACGACGAAGCACTCCGCGGGAGTGGGCAGCCGCAGCTCGCCCAGCGGAACACTGCCCGACAACCGCACATCGGGGAACGTCTGCCGAGCGAGCTCGGTGCCGTCCAGCAGCACCACGCGGGCGATGACGGTGGCGGCCTCGATCGGGGTGTCGGAGAGGCCCCACAGGCCCAAGCGAACCTCCGGGATGCCGTACCAGCTCTGCCGCGCGCAAACCGCCCCGACCAGCACCGGACGGTACGCCGCAGCCACGCCGTAGTACGCCGGCTTCGGCTCACCGCTCCACGTCACCGCCGACGTGCACCACGCGTTGGGATACGGCTCGTTGAACTGCCACGGGAACGTCCCCACACACCGCGACGTCCGGCGGCGATGCGCCTCCACGGCGTACTGCAAGCCGTCGCGCTGGAGGAACTGACTGGCCAGCCCCAACGTCGTCAGGTCGCCGATCGCCCCGCCGAAGCAGCGCTGCACCAGGTCCTCGTTGTTCCACCAACGGCCGAGGTGGTCCCAGACCGGCCGGCCACGCGTCGGCAACCGGCGCTCGGCTTCGGGCACCACCCGGGCCAGCGTGCGCGGCGTCGTCAGCCCTTCCACGCCGAATTCGCTGAGCAGCATCGCCGTTCCCGCCTCGTACAAGGCGTAGTGGTCAACCAGCCCCTGGTGCTCCCACGGCCCATGCACGTCGTGCTGATTGTCCGGAGCCTCCGCAATCAAGTCGCGGCGGTTCAGAAAGGCCGGCCCGGTCGGTGACGTAGGCAACCACAGCCGCGAGGGATCAAGCCGCCGGACCAGCTCACCCAGCGCCCCGAGCACCGGCGTCCGGTCGTCGAGCGGCTCGCCTTCGCCGGCCTGCAACTCGTTGCCGCCGCCCCAGATCGCGAGCGAGGGATGGTTCCGCAACCGGGGCACGATCTGCTCGGCCTGTTCGCGCAGCATCCCGACGTACGCCGGCTCGTCCGACGGCGTGGACGTGATGCCCGAGCTGGACTGGGAGAACTCCTGCCAGACCAGCAGACCACGCTGGTCGCACGCCGCGTAGAAGGCCGGGGTCTCGATCAGGCCCCCGCCCCAGACCCGCAGCATCGTCACCCCGGCGGCCACGGCGAGGTCGAGCAGGTGCTCCAGCCGCTCCTGCCGCGGTACGCCGTACGCGAGATCCAGCGGGACCCAGTTCCAGCCCTTGCTGAAGATGCGGCGACCGTTCACCACCACGCCGTACGGCAGCGCGTCGTCCTCGACGGGATAGAAGTCCAGCGATCGCAGCCCGATCGGCAGTTCACGGACGTCACTCACCCGCCCGTCCACCCAGACCGTCACGGTGAGCGTGTAGAGCGGCTGGTCGCCATGCCCGTTGGGCCACCACAGCTGCGGGTCGTCGACCACCAACCCGTCCAGCACTTCGCCCTGCGGGGACGTCAGCACCCGCTCGACCTCGTAGTTGCCCGAAGCATCGACCTCCACAGCGACGCTCACCAGCGCACGGCCGTCCTCGATCGACGGAACGGCCGCCACCTCGGCGATCCTGGCCGGTCCGGTCACTTCGACGTACGCCGCCTGCCAGATGCCCTGGTGGACCAGTCGCGGGCAGAAGTCCCACCCGTAGGTCATCCGTGACTTGTGCACGCCGACGGCGGACGTGTGCCCGACCTGCGGCTCGCTCGGCGGCGCCGGCTCCACCACGACGACCAGGACATGCGATGTCCCGGCCCGGAGCAGCTCGGTCACATCGAACCGGGAAGCGACGAACATGCCGTCCACCCGGCCGAGCTCCACGCCGTCCAGGAACACGACCGCGCTGTGATCGACGCCGTCCAGACACAGCCACGCCCGCTGGTCGTCCTCGGGCTCCGCCAGCCGGAACTCGTGCCGATAGGCCCAGTGCCGGTCCGCGATCCACTCGATCGCCCGGGTGTTCAGCCCGGCGTACAGATCGGGGACCGCGCCGGCCCGCCACAGGTCGTCGACGACGCTGCCCGGCACCCGGGCCGGCAGCCATGCGTCGTGCTCCCGCAGCGGGCCCCAGACCCGGTGGTGGCGCCACTCGTGCCCCAAGAACCCCCGGACCCGCCACGGGGTCCGGTCGAGCGGGATCCGCATCTCAGCGGATCACACCGGGCGGCGGCTTGTTCGGGTCCCACTCGAGCAGGTCGACCTCGACCGCCGGGGCGTCCTCGGCGGCGCCGAGCACGAGGGTCTTCACCTCACCAGGGCGGAAGACCGTCTCGACGCTCCGGCCCAGGAACGGCAGCGCGATCGTCACCGAAGCCTCCCGCCCGCTGGTCTCGTAGCCCCGGACCACGACCGCGCCGTTGTCGTCCTCGTCCTTCTTGAGCACGCTCAGCACGACCTGGTCGGCGTCCGGCCCCTCGACGGAGGCGAACGACTGCTGCTCGGGCAACGGCCCGCGGTGGAAGCACTCGATCAGCGGCGTGACCGGCTGGTTCAGCAGCGCTGCCTGACGCACGACACCAGCGGTCCGCCAGTCACCCGCGTGCGGCTGCAGCCGGTACCGGAACTTCTGGATCCCCTGGTCGAGGTACTCGTACACCCCGTCGTCATCGAGCTGCCGCGGGTCGTGCCACGCGTAGACAGGCGAGCGCACACAGGTCATCGCCAGCACCGGCCGGCCGTCGACCGAGCCGTCCACGGCGAACGAGTACTTGCCGTCGTTCAGCAACGCGACGCCCCCGCCAGGCCCGGACAGATCGACCCAGGCGTGCGACGGCACCTCCTCGCGGTTCTGCTCGCGGACCAGGTGCCCGTACGGGATCTCGTGCGTCGCCTCGGCGTCGTCGAGCGCGAACGGGAAGCACAGCTTGAGCGTCTTCAGCTGCTCGCGCCAGTCGATCGTGACCCGCACCTCGACGGACTCGGCGCCGGCGTCCAGCACGTACTCCTCGACCAGCGTCGAGCGCTCGTACGCCGACTCGACGCGGACGATCTGCCGGACCGGTCCGTCCGCGAGGCGCCGGATCCGGGTCACCTCGAACGCGCCGGACGCCTTCCACAGCGAGCGCACACCGTGGCTCCAGGTGTCGGTGTCGTCGTCGATCACCTGGGCGTGCGCGACCTGCTTCTTCTTGGCCGGCACCAGGTTCGGGCCGTCGGCGGTCGCCAGCGACTTCAGCCAGCCGGTCTTCGGGTCCACCTCGACCCGCACGATGCCGTTGTCCAGCACCAGGTCGTCCCGCGACGGCGTTCCCAGGTGGTACGCCGACTCGCCCGGCCGCAACGTGTAGAGCTGGTAGCCCAGGGCCGGCAGCTCCGCGACGAACGCGACCCGGCGACGGCCGTTCGCGGTCGCGGCCGACCGGATCTCCTGCATCTCCAGCGACCGGCCCGCCAGGCCCTCGGTCACCGCGATCGCGCCCCGCAACGGCGCCGGGTACCCGAGCTCGAGCTCGACGGTCGCGGTCACCGGCCACGGGTGCGGGTTGAACACCGCCACCGGGACCATCTTCGCCTCGGCCGGTACGTCGATCTGCCGGGCGATCGACTGGATCGACCGGTTCGCAAGCCGGGCCGCGATCGACTTGGCCTCGCCGAGCTGGTCGCGCGCGTCGTCGTAGGCGGGCTCGATCGCCGTCCCGGCCGCGATGTCGTGGAACTGGTTGAACAGCACCTGCTTCCAGGCGTGCCCGAGCTCGGCAGTGGCGTCCGGCGTACCGCTGAGCACGCCGGCGACCGTGGCCCACTTCTCGGCGGCCAGCAGCAGCTGCTCGGCCAGCCGGTTCTGCCGCTTGACCTCGGAGTGGGCGGCGTAGCAGCCGATCGCGTGCGGCTGCAGCTCGGTGCTGTGCACCGGAATGTCGTCGAAGCCGCGGGCCTCGTCGAAGAACCGCCGCATCGTGGACGGGAACATGGTCGGGAACAGGTCGCGCTGAGCGAGCTGCTTGATCGACTCGATGTTCTCGATCGTCGGTCCGCCGCCGTGGTTGCCGACACCGTAGAACACCATCAGCGGCTCGGTGGTGACCGGGAGCTGCTGCAGCGCCTTGGTCACGTGGCCGGAGATCTCGCCGCCGGGCGAGCAGTACTCGTGCGGGATCCGGTAGGCCAGCACGCGCGAGCCGTCCATCGACTCCCACCAGAACTTCTGCCCCGGCAGCTCCCGCTCGTGCGACTGCGGCCGGAGGAAGGCGTAGGAGTCGAGCCGCGCCTTGCTCAGCAGCTGCGGCAGCGTCGCGTTGTGGCCGAACGGGTCGACGTTGCAGCCGACGGTGGCGATCACGCCGAGGTGCTCGGCCAGCCAGCGCTGCGAGTACAGCGCGTGCCGGACGAAGGCCTCCCCGCCGGGCAGGTTGCAGTCCGGCTCGACCCACCAGCCGCCGACGATCTCGAACCGGCCCTCGGCGACCCGCTTGCGGATCCGGTCGAACAGGCCGGGGTCGTGCTCGGCGATCCAGCTGAAGTAGGCGACCGAGTCGGCGGTGAAGACGTAGTCGGGGTACTCGTCCATCCGGTCCAGGGCGGAGCGGAAGGTCGCGCGGACCTCTTGGTACCCCTCCTGCCACTGCCAGAGCCACACCGCGTCGATGTGGGCGTTGCCGATCATGTGCAGGGGGCCACGGGTCATGGACACTCCACGGTTGGGGCTCCGGTCACGCTGCTGGGCCGGGCCTGAAGATGTGCGTACGTCGGATCTGTCGTGCGAGGGGAAGCTCAGGACGCCGGCTCGGTACCGGCGGCCCAGCGGTCGACCAGCTCGCTGATCAGGTGCAGAGCGAGCAGGTGCATCTCCTGGATCCTGGCCGTCTCCTCGGCCGGGACGACCACGGCCAGGTCGGCCGCCGCGGCGAGGTCCCCGCCGCGGGTGGAGGTGAAGGCGACCGAACAGGCGCCGTTCGCCCGGGCCGCGGCAAGGCCCTTCACCACGGTAGGTGAAGTGCCCGAGGTGCTGAAACCCACCACCATGTCCTGCGGCCGCGCCAGCGCCTGGACCTGCCGGGCGAAGACGTCGTCGTAGGAGTAGTCGTTGGCGATGCAGCTCACCACGGCCGCGTCACCGACCAGCGCCACCGCCGGGAGCGGCCGCCGCTCGCGCAGGTACCGGCCGATCAGCTCACCGACGAGGTGCTGGGCATCGGCCGCCGAACCGCCGTTACCGTACGTGTACAGCACGCCACCGGCCGCGAGTCGCCGAATGAGCTCGTCGGCGACCGCTTGCACCTGCGGGAGCTGCGCACGCATGGCCGCAGTCACCTCCGCGTGCCGGTCCAGTTGGGTGTCGAGCAGGCGTTCCACCTGCAGCTCGGTCACGGGGCCTCCCGGCCTGTCTCGTCCAGTCGGTGCAACGCGATGGCGGCCGCGCCGAGGACCCCGGCCCGGTCGCCGTGATGACTCAGTACGACGTCGCAAGCAGCCGCGGCCGGCGGCATCGCCTGCCGGAGCGCGCCCTCGCGGACCGGATCCAGCAGGAACGCACCTGCCCGGGTCACGCCGCCGCCGAGCACGACCAGCGCGGGCTCGCAGACGTTGATGATCACCGCGACCATCCGCCCGAGCATCGCCGTCGTCTCGTCCCACACCGCGCGAGCCAGGTCGTCACCGAGCCGCGCCTGCTCGGCCACGTCCCGGGCGGTGATCACCGGCAGCCCGGCCAAGGAGGACTCGGGGCCGGATGGGGCCGGAGTCCGGGGCTCGACGCCGGGTGCTGAGATGTCCCGTTGCTGGAGCTCGACGGCCTCGGTCGCCCGGCGTGCGATCGACGTACCGGAGACGTAGGCCTCGGCGCAGCCCCGGGCGCCGCAACCACACTCGCGGCCCTGCCAGTCGACCACCACGTGGCCGAGCTCGCCGCCCTGGCCCGCGGCGCCGCGGAACAGCTCGCCGTCGATGACCACCCCACCACCGAAACCGGTCGAGATCGTCAAGTACACCAGGCTGTCGACGCCCCAGCCGCCCCACCGGTGCTCGGCGAGCGCGGCGGCCGTCGCGTCGTTCTCCACGTACGCCGGAAGGCCGAGCCGCTCGGTCACCATCCGGGCCAGCGGTACCTCGTCCCAGCCGGGCAGGCCGGGCGGGCCGAGGATCACGCCGGTGTCCGGGTCCAACGGCCCGCCACAACCGATGCCGACGGCAACCACTTCCGGGTGTCCGGCCTCGGCCAGTGTCTTCTCGGCCAGGTCGAGCAACCGGCCGACGACCGCGTCCGGACCCTCGTGCACCGCGGTCTCGACGGTGCGAAACGACAGCACGGTGCCGTCGGCACCGACCACGCCGGTGGCGAGCTTGGTCCCGCCCACGTCCAGGGCGAGCACGGTTGGCTCAGGCATGACGGTCGGATCAGCCCTTCTGCGCGGTGGTCGCCACGCCGTCGAGAATGTAGCGCTGGCCGAAGGCGAACAGCACGATCATCGGAACCACCGCGATCACGCTCGCCGCGATCGCGATCTCCCACTCGTAGTGGCCGGACAGCGCGAACGCGTCGATGATCGACTTCAGCCCGCGCGGCATCGTGAAGTAGTCCGGCGTCTGCAGGTAGATCAGCGGTTTCATCAGGTCCGACCAGCTGGCCTTGAACTCGAAGACGAACACGATCACCAGCGCCGGCTTGCACAGCGGGAACGCGATCCGGCGGAACATGCTGAAGTAGCCGCAGCCGTCCACCCGGGCCGCCTCGAACAGCTCGCGCGGAATGCCGAGGAAGAACTGCCGCAGCAGGAACACGTAGAACGCCGAGCCGAACAGGTTCTGCGCCCACAGCGGGATCTGGGTGTCGATCATGCCGAGCCGGTTCCAGATCAGGTACACCGGGATCATCGTCACCGCGCCCGGCAGCATCATCGTCGACAGCAGCACGCCGAACAGCAGGTTGCGGCCGCGGAACCGGAAGTACGCGAAGCCGAACGCGACCAGCGCGCTGGACAGCGTGACCGCCGCCGCGGCCATGAAGCCGACCGTCAGCGAGTTGATCAGCCAGCGCATCACCGGCGCCGTGTCGAAGACCCGGGAGTAGTTCTCGGGCTGGAAGACCCGCGGGATCAGCTCGTTGTCGAACACCTGCGACCGGGGCTTCAGCGACGCGCTGACCAGCCAGACCAGCGGATACACGAACGCGAACGTCGCCGCGGTGAGGAAGATCAGGAACGGCAGCCGGCGGAGGTTGAACCGCGACGGAGCGCCCGGGGACGCGGCAGTGGTGGTGGCCATCAGCGCTCCCCGTGGTAGTAGACGTAGCGGTTGCCGATCCGGAACTGCAGGAAGGTGATCAGCAGGATGATCACGAACAACAGCCAGGCCATCGCCGAGGCGAAGCCCATCTTGAAGAACTGGAAGGCGTTCTGGAACAGGTAGACCATGTAGACCAGCGACTCCTCCGACGCCGAGGCCTTCTGCTGCGGGCCGTAGAACATCGTGTAGGCCTGGTCGAACATCTGCATCGCCGCGATCGTGTTGGTGATCACGGTGAAGAACAACGCGCCCGAGATCATCGGCACGGTGATCCGGAAGAACTTCGTCAGCGGCCCGGCGCCGTCGAGATCGGCCGCCTCGTACAGCTGCTTGGGTACGCCGTTCAGCGCGGCCAGGTAGATCACCACCGTGCCGCCGAGCGTCCACAGGCTGACCATCGCCAGTGACGGTTTCAGCCAGTTCGGATCGGTGGTCCAGTTCGGCCCGTTGATGCCGACCCAGCCGAGCACCTTGTTCACCAGGCCCTGCTGCCCGTTGAGCAGCAGCAGGAACATCGCGCCGGCGGCGACCGCGGGGGTCATCTCCGGCAGGTAGAAGGCGGTCCGGAAGAAGCCGCCGGCCTTGCCGACGCGCATCAGCATCATCGCCAGCACCAGCGCGAAGATCGTGCCCAGCGGAACGAACATCGCGGCGTACACGAAGGTGTTGCTCAGCGACTTCAGCACCCGCGGGTCGTTGAACAGCTCGCGGTAGTTGTCCAGGCCGACCGACCGCGGGGCCTGGATCATCTGGTAGTCGGTGAACGACAGCACCAGGCTGGCGATCATCGGGCCGGCGGTGAAGACCAGGAAGCCGATCACCCAGGGCAACACGAACATCCAGCCGGCCCGGTCCTCCTGCCGGGCCAGCGGACTGCGCTGCGGACGGCGGCCACGGCGGACGGGCTCGGCCTGCCCGTCCGTCGCGACCTGCTCCACGGTTGCCGTCACGAGGTCAGCCCTGGCTCGCCTTGTCGAAGGCGGCCTTCGCCTCGGTCTGTGCCTGGTCCAGGGCCGCCTGCGGAGTCGCCGTACCGCCCAGGGCCTTGCCGACCGCGTTCTTCCAGGCCGCCTCGATCTCGGCGCCGGCCGCCGACGGGTTCAGCGACTTGGCCTTGTCGAGCGCGGAGTAGTAGTTCTCGATCGCCTGGTCGAAGCCGGCGTCACCGGTCGGCTTGAGGTACTTGGCCTTGATCTCCTCGTCGGCCACCTTGTTGCCGGTGAACAGGCCGGTGAAGAAGCTCTTGTCCTTGGCCACGGTCTGCATCCGCGCCTCGGCCGCCTTGTGCCAGGTCTCCACCGAGGTCATCGTCTTGGCCCACTTGCAGGCGGCGTCGAAGTTCTTCGCGCCCTTGGGTACCACCCAGGCGCTGCCGCCGAGGGTGCTGATCTGCTGGCCCTGCCGGTCGGTGAACGGCGTGGAGGCCAGTTCGAGGCCGTTCTTGCGCGAGTCGCGCAGCACGTTGACGTACCAGTTCTCGATCGGCATCACGCCGAGCTGGTCCTGGGTGAACTGGTTCCGCTCGCCGAAGATGTCGAAGGTGTCGCGGAAGGTCTTGAAGTTCGACCAGCCGCCCTGGTCCTGGACCAGCTTGATCGCGAAGGTGAGCGCCTCGACCGCCTTCGGGTCGTTCAGGTTCGGCTCGCCGCCGGGCTTGACCAGCTCGGCGCCGTTGTTCATCGCCCAGAGCGGGAAGAAGTCCGGCATCCGCGGGTCGTAGCCGATCCGGGCCGGGCGGCCGTTCTTGGCCTTGTAGAGCTTCTTCGCGGTCTGCTCGAGCTTGTCCCAGTCGGCGGTCTGGATGTCGGAGACCTGCACGCCGGCCGACTTCAGCGCCTTGGCGTTGATCAGGTTCGCGGTGACCGTGTAGAACTCCGGGATGCCGTAGGTCTTGTCCTTGAGCTTGACCTCGTTCATCGCGGCCTCGCGGTACTGGCCGGTGTCGATCTCGTTGTTCTTGATGCAGTCGTCCAGCGGCTGGATCGCGCCCTTGGCGGCGTAGGTGCCGATCAGGTTGCGGGCCATGTAGACCGCGTCCGGCGCGTTGCCGCTGGAGACCGCGGTGAGGAACTGCTGGGCGTCGAAGTCGCCCTTGTTGTTCTTCACCGTGACGCCGGGGTAGGCGGCCTTGAACGCGGCGATCCGCGACTGGGCCACCTCGTCCTCGCCGCTGAAACCCATCACGTTCAGGGTGCCGGAGGGGGTGGAGCCGGCGGAGCTCTCCCCGCCGCCACCCTCGTCCTCCTGGCCGCCGACGCCGGCGCAGGACGTCAGTACCAGCGCGCTCGCTGCCAGCACCACGGGCAGGCGGAGATGCTTCATTGCGTGCTCCTTACCTCAACAGGGGATCAACACCTGGTGAATGTGGCATCGATGCCACATTCGATGCCAGGAACCGTATGTGCAACGACGAGTCGACGTCAATGCATCAGGGCTCGGGGCGTGGATAACGATTCATCCGGTACCCGCCGGCAAACCGGTGTACACGGGGTGAGGAGGCGCCGAAGCGGGGTGCGCGTGAGGGCGGGCGCCCGGGGAGATCAGGTGGTGGGCGCGGGGCCGGTGGAGCCGCGGACGATCATCCGGGGAGCGACCCGGACGATGCGGCGGCGGGCGGGCAGCTCGCCGCGGATGCGGGACAGCAGCAGGCGGGCGCCGGCCCGGCCCAGGTCGACCGTGTGCTGGTCGACGGTGGTCAGCGCCGGCTGGACCAGCGACATCCACGGCACGTCGTCGTACGCCGCGAGGCTGAGCTGGCGGGGGACCTTGAGCCGCCGTTCCTTGATCTCGGCCAGCGCGCCCTGCGCCAGCACGTTGTTCGCCGAGATGATCGCGGTGACGTGCTGCTCGTTCAGCAGCCGGCGCGTGGTCTGCTGGGCCGCGTCGGCGTCGAAGCTGGTGAAGGCGATCAGGTTCTCGTCCACCTCGAGCCCGTGATCGGCGTGCGCGGCCCGGAAGCCGGCCAGCCGGCCCGCGCCGGTGGACCACTTGGTCTCGTCGATCAGCAGCCCGATCCGGGTGTGCCCCAGCCCGATCAGGTGCTCGGTCAGCTCGCGCGCGCCGGCCTTGTTGTCGCTCAGCACCACGTCGCTGCCGGACCGGCCCAGCTCGCGGTCCGCGCACACCACGTGCACGCCGTTGTCCTGCAGGATCCGCGGGCAGGCGGCCGTCACCGGGGTGACGATCACACCCGGCACCCGCATCGCCAGCAGCGTCTCGGCGGCCCGCATCTCCTCTTCGGGATCGCCGTTGTCGTTGACCAGCACCATCTGGTACTCCGCCGCCCGCAGCTCCTCCTCGATGCCAGCCGCGAGGTCGGCGTAGAAGGGGTTGCGCAGGTCGGAGATCAGGACGCCGATCGACGTGGACGTGCGGCTGCGCAGGTTGCGCGCGTTGTGGTCCAGCACGTAGCCGATCTTGTCGGCGGCGGCCCGGACCCGGTCCCGCACTTCCGGAGATGCGTAACCACGGGTGTGCAGTGCGCGGGAAACCGTTGACGGCGAAACCCCGGCCTCACGGGCGACGTCCTGGACGGTCGGCCGTTTGACCGCTGCCCCTGGACGTGGACTGCCTGCCTGCTGCCCCCGCCGGTTCATGGGCGGCAGTCTAGAGGCTGTCCTCGGCCACCACCTCCTGGGCGGCCGCGCCGAAGCTGCGCCAGCTGTCGGCGATGGCGGCGAAGTCCTCCGGACCGAAGTCGTGCCGGTCGGTGTCGGTGCCGTCCACGTAGTACAGCGCCGGGACGCCCAGGCCGTGCTGGATCTTCAGGTACTCGCGCCACTCGGCGTGGCTCGGCATCATCCAGCCGTCGGTGTCGATGCCCAGTTCGGGACAGGTCGCGCGCACCACACCGGCCCGGTACGTCATGTGGCGGGCCACGTAGCCCGGCTCGGCGGTGTCCGCGGCCCGCAGGACGTCGTTCAGCCGGATCATGTCGGTGACGTCGATGAACGCCGGGTTCGGCGTGTGGGTGACGACCAGTGCCTCGGGCTTGACCCGCTTGGCCGTGTCGTACACCAGCCGCAGTTGTTCGTGCAGCAGGGCGTTGCCCCAGCGCGACCCGCTGTGCTTCAGCGACGATCCGGACGGCGTGCGCGCGGTGAAGTCGATCTTGAAGCCGTCCGCGTCCAGGCCGTCGGCCGACAGCATGTACTCGACGGCGTCCGCGATCAGCGCACGGCAGGCCGGCGACTCGGGATCGAGGCCGACCGGGTTGCCGTCCGCGTCGAGGATGCACGCGTCAGCGGGCGCGCCTTCCTCGTCCCACGCCTTCCACCACAGCAGAACGCGCTGACCAGCCTCGTGCCGCTCGGCGATCCAGCCGCGCAGGTCGGTCCACTTCGCCGGGTCGGGCCGGCAGGTCGCGTACGCCTCCTGCCACTTGTCGTCCACCACCACGGTCTGCGGCACGATGCCCTGCCGGGCCAGCCTGTTCAGGAACCGGTCGTAGTTGACCTGCGTGGCCAGTGGCTGTGGCGCCTCGCCGGTGCGGGCCGAGATCGCGCACTGAGCGCCCCACCCGCAGAAAATGGTTCCCTGCCACCAGTCCTGCTTCTGCGCAGTGCGCCGCGGTACGACGCCGTACTCGTCGAGCAGCGTCCGGTGCCGGACGAGCACGTCCTCCGGATCCTTGCCGCCGAGGTGCACCACCAGCAGCGGCGTACGGAAGGAGCCGTCGACGGTGGTCTGGCCCTCGTAGTCCAGCCTGAGCGAGAACCCGCCGGTGACCGGGGCGTAGTTGTAGTTGGTGAAGGTCTGCTCGTCGATCGGTGCGACCAGGCTCAGTCCGAACCACTGTGACTCGTCGGGCGTCACCGCGAAGCACCAGGGCGCGGGGGAGAACAACCAGCGTTCGATGCCCGGCTCGCTGCCCTCGCCGCACGGCCCGATCGTGGCCGGCTCCAGCGCGTCGCGCAGCACGCGGGTCGGGTGGTCCGGGTTCGGCGAGTAGGCCTGGACGAGGTGCGACCCGCTGGGCAGGAAGCCTCGCGGCGTACGGCGTCCGCCCAGCAGGTGCATGTCGGTGATGCGGCCGCTGCCGGTGACGGTGGTGGAGGACTCGATCCGGTCCGGCAGGAAGCGGACGGTGGTGATCCGGCTGTCCCACACCGTGCTGCGGCTGGTGGAGGTCAGGACCAGCTCGCCGGGGTGCCGGGCCTCCTCGACCACGATCTGGCCGTAGCTCTCGTCGAGGCCGCCGACGGTGTCGAGCGACGCGTGCAACCGCAACGCGAACCAGGGGCGGCCGTCGGTCCCGTGCACCGCGGCGTACGCCTTGGTGGTGTTGACCTCGACCACGTAGTCGCCAATTCTCACGAACTCTCCTCAGGCAGGCGGACGTCGACCAGCGCCTCGGCCAGCTGACCGAGGTAGCGGCCGTCGCGGGTGACAGCGGCGGCGATCCGGGCCCGGCGGACCGGTTGCCGCACGTGGGGCACGACCAGGAACGTCCGGTCGTCGACCTGTTTGCAGCGCCAGTCGGGGGGTACCACCAACCGGACGGAGTCTGCCGTTTCCACGGACACCTCGAACGGCACTCCGTGCACCGCTTCGATCCGGTACGGCGTGATGCGGGTGCCCCCGCCGAAGACCGGATCGTCGGGCTGGAGCAGCGCCCGGTGGACCCGAGCGACCTCGGCTCCCACCTTCGTCAGCTCGTCCAGGTAGTCCTGCTCGACCAGCCGCGGCTCCCAGTGCCCGGTGATCATCAGCTCCGGCTGCAACCGCTGGTAGAGCGCGGCCGAAGCGGCGAAGTCGTCGGGCCGGAACAGGTTCGCGTACTGGAAGTTCGGGATCTCCGGCAGCGCGCCAGGAACCCAGGTCCCGGTCTGCTGGTCACCGGTGGCCAGGACGCGCCGGCCGTCCACGGTGACGCCGATCGCCGACGCGTAGAGCGTGTGTCCGGGCAGCGCGTGCATCTCGAGCTCGTACTCCCGCCAGCGCACGCTGGTGCCGTCCGGGACGTGCCGCTCGCAGTGGATCGGCTCGTACCATAGACACGGCAGGTCGTACTTCGACGGGTTCTCGAGCACGTCGGCGACCGGGCTGGAGGCCCACACCTCCGTGCCGTGGACCTCGCGCAGCAGGTTGAAACCGGCGACGTGGTCGTCGTGGTAGTGCGTGGGGACGGCAACCTCGATCCGGTCGATGCCGTAGTCCCTGCGCAGGGCGCGCAGGCTGGGCAGCCACGGCCGGACGGTGAACCGCTCGCCCCCCTGCGGGATGCCGGTGGTGAGGTCGTAGCCGAAGTCGATCATCAGCGCCGTACCGGCGTCGCTGAGCAGGACGTAGCAGCGGGACTCGCTGGTCCGGTTCATCAGCAGGTGCGGGCTGAGCTGCACGAACGGTTTGTCCAGCTTGTTCAGGATGTCGGTGCCGAAGCCCATCCGGACGTGGTACAGGTCGGCCAGCGTGCGGCAGGTCTGCTCGACGGCGGCGGCCGGGTCGGACATCGGCTCGCCGTGGCTGGGCAGCAGCACGGTGGGTTGGTGGTCGAGCAGTTGGGTCAGCGACGCCATGGTGAGCGCCGCGCCCTCGAGGCCGACGTACGACCACTGCAGGGCGGCCGCGGACCAAACCTTGCCGGGGCTGTGCACCAGGTCGCCGACGAAAGCCTGACCGCCGATCAGGTAGCTGACGCTGCCGGGGGTATGGCCGGGCGTGGGCACGGTCGTGACGTCGAGGTGGCCGATCCGGGTGGTGCTGTAGTCCTTCATCACTCCGGTGACCGGGACGGACTCCAGCAGCGAGAAGCGGTCGAGGCGCAGGTCGTAGTTGTTCGCCACCGGGCGGCGCTGCCAGTTGCGGTCGACGTCGTCGACCAGGCTCGCCTCGTTCTCCGGGACCCAGATCCGGGCGCCGGCCGCGGCCAGCCGCGGCAGGCCCTCGACCTGGTCGCGGTGGTGATGGGTGACGATCACGTCGGTCACCACGTCCACGCCGTACTCGTCGAGGTGGTCCAGCCAGCGGCCGGAACCCGCGTCCACGGCCACGGCGGTCCGCCGGACCGGATCGACGTGCAGGTAGACGACACACGTGTCGTCGACAGCCAACACGTTCGGGCCGACGGTGCGGCTGGGGGTGATCACATGTAGCAGCGTAAGCAACGCTTGGGGGGACTTGGCAAGTTCATATGAAAACGATTCCACATGCCGGTCGGATCGGCGGGAAGCGCTTCGAGGAGTAGCGCTCCGCCGTGTCACTTCCGAAAGAAGCGCTACTGCGGGTGTATGACGTCCCGCGTGGGGTACTGCCGTGCGGTCACAACGCCTGTCCTGGAGGTGAACCGATGCGGATTCTCGGCGTCAACGCGATCTTCCACGATCCGTCCGCGGCGCTCGTCGTCGACGGCCGGATCGTCGCGGCGGCGGAGGAGGAACGGTTCAGCCGGCGCAAGCACGGGAAACGGCCGGTGCCCTGGTCGGCCTGGGAGCTGCCGGAGCAGGCGATCCGCTGGTGCCTGGACGAAGCCGGGCTGAGACCGGAGGACATCGACGCGGTCGGCTACTCGTTCGATCCCTCGCTGTGCGTCGACCTGGAAGGACTCGGGGTCACGGATCCCGGTGACGCCGTCCGGACCGACTACGCGCGGCGGGCTCCGCGGTTCCTCGCCGCCGCGCTGCCGGGGTTCGACCCGGACAAAGTGCGCTTCGTGCCGCACCACGTCGCGCACGCGGCGTCGGCCGGCCTCGCGGCGCCGTACCGGGAGAGTGCTTGTCTGGTGCTCGACGGGCGGGGTGAACGCGCGTCCCACCTGGCCGGCCGGTACGACGGCCCGAAGCTGGAGATCCTGGCGGCGCAGGACCTGCCGCACTCGCTCGGGCTGCTGTACGAGGACCTGACCGAGCATCTGGGGTTCCTGCGGTCCAGCGACGAGTACAAGGTGATGGCGCTCGCCTCCTATGGCAAGCCGCGCCATCTCGCGGACTTCCGGGAACTCGTCCGCGCCACCGACGGCGGCGGTTTCGTGACCGAGAAGATCGACTGGGCGGCGTACGCACCGAAGGTCGCTCCGGGGGAGGACCTGATCGACGCGCACGCCGACCTGGCCTGCAGCGTGCAGCGCAGGCTCGAAGAAGTGCTGCTGGACCTGGCGCGCTGGCTGCACGAGCAGACCGGTGCCAAGGCGCTGACCATGGCCGGTGGCACGGCCCTCAACTGCGTCGCGAACTCCGTCCTGGCGCGCAGCGGTCCCTACGAGCACGTGTGGGTGCAACCCGCCGCGGGCGACGCCGGTACGTCGCTCGGCGCCGCCCTGCAGCTCAGCGCGGAGCAGGGACGCCCGGAGCCGATGCCCACGTCCGCGCTGGGCCGCGGGTTCACCGACGAGGAGCTGGCCGCGCGGCTGCGGCAGGCGGCGCTGCCGTTCGAGACCCCGCGCGACTTGGCCGCGGTGGTGGCGCAGGCGCTGGCGGAGGACCAGATCATCGCGTGGTTCCAGGGCCGGGCCGAGTACGGACCGCGGGCTCTCGGACACCGCTCGCTGCTGGCTCACCCGGGACGCAAGGAGAACCTCGAGCGGCTCAACGACATCAAGGGCCGCGAGCAGTTCCGCCCGGTCGCGCCGCTGGTGCTGGCCGAACGCGCCACCGACATCTTCGTCGGGCCGCTGCCGAGCCCGTACATGCTGTTCGTGCACGACGTCGTCCCGGCCTGGCAGGAGCGGATTCCCGCGGTCGTGCACGTCGACGGCACGGCCCGGATCCAGACCGTCGACCGGACCGACGAGCCGCTGGTGGCCGCGCTGCTGGCGGAGTTCGAGCAGCGCACCGGTCTGCCCGTTCTGGTCAACACCAGTTTGAACATCGCCGGACGGCCGATGGTGGACAGTCCGCACGACGCGCTGGAGCTGTTCGGTGCCGCGCCGGTCGACATGCTGGTGCTCGGTCCGCACGTGGTCCGGCGAGCCGGGGCCTTCCGGTGACTCGGTGGTCGGTCGTCGTACCCACCGTCGGGCGCCCCTGCCTCACCGATCTGCTGTCCGATCTGGCTCGGCAACCGAACCGGCCCGAAGCGGTGTACGTGGTGGACGACCGGTCCGCTGCGCAGCCGCCGCTCGACCTCACCGCGACCGGGCTCGACGTGGTCGTGCTGCCGGGCGGTGGGCGCGGACCGGCGGCGGCCAGGAACACCGGCTGGCGCGCGGCCTCGACCGAGTGGATCGCCTTCCTGGACGACGATGTCAGGCTGCCGGACGGATGGTCGGACCTGTTACTCGAGGACCTTCGGCAACCTGATCGCGTCGCCGCAGTGCAGGGACGCATCGTCGTACCGCGGGCGTCCGGCCGGCGGCCGACCGATTGGGAGCGCAGTACGGCGGGGCTGGAAGGGGCCAAGTGGGCCACGGCCGACATGGCCTACCGGCGGTCGGTGCTGGAACAGGTCGGCGGCTTCGACGAGCGATTCCCGCGGGCCTACCGCGAGGACGCCGAGCTCGCCCTGCGAGTACGGCGTACCGGCGGGCGATTGGTGGTCGGGGAGCGGTTCGTGAACCACCCGGTCCGGCAGGAGAACTTCTGGGTCAGCGTGCGAGTCCAGCGGGGCAACGCGGACGACGCTCTGCTGCGCGCGATCTACGGCAAGCACTGGCGGGAACTGGCCGAGTGCCCGCCCGGCCGGTTCAAGTGGCACCTGGCAACGGTCTCTACCGCGGGGTTGGCAGTCGCCGGCACGCTGCTCGGCCGGCGCCGTGCTGCGGCCGCGGGTCTGGCGGGCTGGCTGGCCCTGACTGCCGACTTCGCCTGGCGCCGGATCGCCCCGGGTCCGCGGACCAAGGACGAGGTGCAGCGGATGACCGCCACCTCGGCCGTCCTGCCGTTCATGGCCGTCTGGCACCGGACGCGCGGATGGTGGCGTCACCGCGGCAGTACGGCGTGGCCCGGTCCGGTGCGTGCGGTGCTGTTCGACCGGGACGGCACGCTGGTGCACGACGTGCCGTACAACGGCGATCCGGCCAAGGTCGTGCCGGTGGACGGGGCGGAGGAAGCGGTCTCCCGGCTGCGTGCGGCGGGTCTGCGCCTCGGTGTGGTGACGAACCAATCGGGCATCGGGCGCGGGCTGATCAGTGCCGACGACGCCGCCGCGGTGAACCAGCGGGTGGACGAGCTGCTCGGGCCGTTCGACACCTGGCAGCTGTGCCCGCACGTCGAAGCCGATGGCTGCACTTGCCGCAAACCCGCCGCGGGCTTGGTGATCTCGGCCGCGGAGCGGCTCGGCGTACGGCCTGAGCAGGTGGTGGTAGTCGGGGACATCGGCTCGGACGTCGCTGCCGCGCGGGCCGCGGGCGCACGGTCGGTATTGGTGCCGAACGGCAAGACCCGGCCGGAGGAAGTCGAGCAGGCCGCCGTTGTCGCTCCCGATCTCGGTACGGCGGTGGATCTGGTCCTGGAGCAGTGCCGATGAGGACCGTCCTGATCAGCCGGATGGACAACGACGGCGACGTCCTGCTCGCCGGGCCGGCGATCCGCGCCGTGGCGGCCACGGATCGGGTGGTGCTGCTGGTGTCTCCGTCCGGCGAGCAGGCGGCGCGGCTGCTGCCCGGCGTGCACGACGTTTTCGTCTGGCCGTGTCCGTGGACGGGTTTCGATCCGCCGGCCGTCGATCCGGTCAGCGTGGGCACGCTGGTCGACGCGTTGCGCCTGGCGCGGGTGCATCGAGGACTCATTCTCACGTCGTTCCACCAGAGTCCGTTGCCGATGGCGCTGTTGCTGCGAATGGCCGGGCTCAAGTGGATCGGGGCGTCGAGCGTCGACTACCCGGGTTCGCTGCTGGACCTGCGGCACCACCCGGAACCAGGCCATGAGGTCGAGCGCGCCCTGTCCCTGGTCCGGGCCGCGGGCTACGAACTGCCGGACGGTGACGACGGCCGGCTGGCGGTCCGGGACACACTGCCGCCGGTGCAGTTGCCTGAAGCACCTTTCGTCGTGGTTCATCCCGGTGCGTCGGTGCCGGCTCGCGCGCCGGGCGTCGCGACGGCGCGCGCGATGGTCGAGGCATTGGTTGCCGACGGCCACCAAGTTGTGGTGACCGGGTCGCCGTCGGAGCGGCAGCTGACCGCGGCGGTCGCGGCCGGCGGCGGCATCGACCTCGGCGGCCGCACCGGCTACCGGGAGCTCGCCGCGCTGCTGAAGGCGGCGTCCTGCGTGGTGGTCGGCAACACCGGTCCGGCCCATCTCGCCGCCGCCGTCGGTACGCCGGTGGTGTCGCTGTTCGCGCCGGTGGTCCCGGCCGAGTCCTGGGCGCCTTGGGGAGTGCCCACCGTACTGCTCGGCGACCAGCAGGCGCCGTGCGAGGCGACCCGCGCCCGGACCTGTCCGGTGCCGGGACATCCCTGCCTGGACGGGATCTCGGCCGACGAGGTCGTGGTCGCCGTTCGCAAGCTGATCGAGGAGGTGGCCGGATGAGAATCCTGGCCTGGCACGTGCATGCGGCCTGGATGACGTCGTTCGTCCAGGGACCGCACGAGTACTACGTCCCGGTGCTGCCGGACCGGGGTCCGGACGGCCGGGGCCGCGCGCAGACCTACCACTGGCCGGACTCGGTGCGGGAGGTGACGCCTGAAGATGTGCGGACCACCGACGTCGACGTCGTCCTGCTGCAGCGGCCGCACGAGGCCGACCTGTTCGAGCGTTGGTCCGGCCGGTCCGTCGGCGAGCACGGAGTGCCGGCGGTCTACGTCGAGCACAACACCCCGCGCGGCGACGTGAACGACTGGATCCACCCGCTCAGCAAGCGCAGTGACATCCCGGTGGTCCACGTCACCGAGTTCAACCGGACCATGTGGGACAACGGCGTCGCACCGGCGACGGTGGTCGAGCACGGCGTACCGGACTACGGCTACCGCTACACCGGCGATCTGGACTCGCTGGTCGTCTCGGTCAACGAACCCGTACGCCGCTGGCGGGTCGCCGGCACCGACCTGGTCGCGCGGATCGCCGAGCAGGTTCCGGTGAGCGTGTACGGGATGAAGACCGACGAGCTGACGGCCAAGATCCGCTGTGGCCTGGCCGGGGTCGACGACCTGTCCCAGGACCAGTTGCACGACCGGATGGCGCAGCACTTCGCCTACCTGCACCCCTATCGCTGGACCAGCCTCGGCCTGTCCCTGATCGAGGCGATGACGCTCGGCCTGCCGGTCCTCGTGCTGGCCGCGACCGCCGCGCCCGAGTCGGTCCCCGCCGACGCGGGACTGGTCAGCTCCGACGTGGAACTGCTCGGCTCGACGGCGCTCAGGTGGCTGGCCGATCCCGACGTGGCGCGGGAGATCGGGTTGCGCGCCCGGGCGCACGCGCTGGAGCGGTTCGGCCTCGACAGGTTCCTGGACGACTGGGAACGACTGCTGAAGGAGGTAGCTCGATGAGAATCGCGATGGTGTCCGAGCACGCCAGCCCGCTGGCCGTGCTGGCGACCGGCCTGGGCACGGCCGACGCGGGTGGCCAGAACGTCCACGTCGCGGCGCTGGCGTCGGCGCTGGCCCAGCGAGGCCACTCGGTCGAGGTCTACACCCGGCGGGACGACCCGGAGTTGCCCGAGCGGGTCCCGCTCGGCGACGGCGTCGAGGTGATTCACGTCCCGGCCGGTCCACCGCGGCAGATCCCGAAGGACGAGCTGCTGCCGTACATGGCGGCGTTCGGCGACTGGATGGCGGAGCGATGGGCCGTCACGCCCCCTGATCTCGTGCACGCGCACTTCTGGATGTCCGGCGTGGCCTGCGACCGCGTACGGCGTACCGTGCCGGTGCCGTTCGCGCAGACCTTCCACGCGCTCGGGGTGGTCAAGCGGCGCCACCAGGGAGCCCAGGACACGAGTCCGGCCGAGCGATTGGACCTCGAGGCCGGGCTGGCCCGGACAGCCGACGCGGTCATCGCCACGGCGACCGACGAGGTGCGGGAACTGCTCGCCCTCGGAGCGCCGGCGCAGAACATGCATGTCGTTCCGTGCGGCGTCGACCCCGCCCTCTTTGCGGAACAACCCCCACAGATCAGTACGCCGGACGACTGGTGGCAGGGCCAGGGCGGACGCATCCTGTCGCTCAGCCGCCTGGTCGAACGCAAAGGCGTCGACACCGTGATCGCCGCGCTGGCGAGCCTTCCCGATGCGGAGCTGGTTGTCGCCGGCGGTCCCGCCGGAGCAGCCTTCGACCAGGACCCCGAAGTACGCCGGTTGCGCGCCGAGGCCGAACGCCACGGTGTAGCCGATCGCGTACGGCTGATCGGCGCGGTCCCCCGCGACGTGGTACCGCAGTTGCTGCGTTCGGCGGACGTCGTCGCCTGCACACCGTGGTACGAGCCGTTCGGCATCGTGCCGCTGGAAGCGATGGCCTGCGCCCGGCCGGTTGTCGGATCGGCGGTCGGTGGACTGCTCGACACGATCGTCGACGGTGTCACCGGCATCCACGTACCGCCGCGTGACCCCGCCAGGCTCGCGGCCGTGCTGGCCGAACTGCTGGCCGATCCCCAGCGCCGAGCCGAACTGGGCAAGGCAGGAGCCGACCGGGTGGCCGAGCGCTACACCTGGGCCAAGGTCGCCGAGGACACCGAGCGGGTCTACGAGCGACTGACCGCTTCGGTCGCCACGGCGAGGAGGCGCTGATGGCCAGGTTCGGAACGCTGTCCGGGCACCTCGACGACCTGCGGAGCGGCCTGGCCAGTCTGGAACGGCACAACACGCTGATCGAAGGCTGGGGCCGGCAGCTGGCGCCGGTGCTCGCAGGCGGTGGCAGATTGCTTGCTGCAGGCAACGGAGGCAGTGCGGCGGAGGCGCAGCACCTGACCGCCGAGCTGGTCGGCCGGTTCGAGACGGACCGGATTCCACTCTCGGCGCTGGCGCTGCACGCCGAAACGTCCAGCACCACGGCGATCGGCAACGACTTCGGTGGTGACGAGGTGTTCGCTCGCCAGGTGCAGGCGCACGGCCGGCCCGGTGACGTCCTGATGCTGCTGTCCACCAGCGGTCGCAGTACGAACCTGCTGGCCGCGGCCGAACGGGCCCACGCCGGCGGGCTGCTGGTCTGGGCGATGACCGGTCCAGGCCCGAACCCGTTGGCCGACATGGCCGACGAGGCGCTGACGATCGACACCGAGGCACCGACGGCGGTTCAGGAGATCCACCTCGTGGCGGTGCACGCGTTGTGCGCGATCGTCGAGCGGCACCTGTCGCGCGCCGTACGGGAGACGAACGAGGAGGTGACGGTGTGAGCATTCGCGTAGTGGTGATCGGCGACGTCCTGCTGGACCGCGACATCGACGGCCAGGTGGACCGCGTCTGCCCGGACGCTCCGGTGCCGGTGGTCGAGATCGGAGCGGTGAACGAACGAGCCGGTGGCGCCGGTCTGGCCGCCAGTCTGCTCGCGCGGGAAGGGATCGAGGTCCGCCTGCTCACCGCGCTGGCCGACGACGAGCCGGCCAAGCGTTTGTCGGCGCTGCTGACCGAGCGGGTGCCGGTGACCGCGATCCTGAACGCGTCGGGCACGCGCTGCAAGACCCGGGTCCGCAGTGCCGGGCAGTCGTTGCTGCGCCTCGACGTGGAACCGTCGAAGGAGGAACCGGCGATCCAGGGCCCCTGCGACGTGCAGGCGCTCGAGGAAGCGCTGGAGGAGGCCGATGCCGTCCTGGTGTCCGACTACGGCGGTGGTGTGGTGGCGCACCCGGAGGTGTACGGCGTACTGCGGCGCTGGGCGTCACAGCGGGCTGTCGTCTGGGATCCGCACCCGCGCGGTGCTCAGCCCGTGCCTGGCGTCACGCTGGCGACACCGAACCGCTCGGAGGCTCAGCACTTCTGCGACACCGCGGGCGAACCGGACCAGCTGGTGGTGCGGTTGCGCGACCAGTGGCAGGCCTGGGCGGTCGCGGTGACCGACGGCGGCAACGGGGTGTTCACAGCGGCCGGTGGTGCGCCCGCCACCTTCACACCGACGCCGTTCGACCACCGCGGCGACGCCTGCGGTGCGGGCGACCGGTTCGCCGGCACGGTGGCAGCGGCCCTGGGCTCGGGCGCGACCGCCCGGGACGCGGTCGAACGGGCTGTCTCCGACACCGCCGCGTGGCTGGTCGCCGGAGGTGTGTCCGGACCGGCCGACACCGGCCTGCGCATTCCCTGGACCACCGAGCAGGACGACGCCGCGGCGGTGATCCGGCGGGTTCATGCCGGTGGCGGCAAGGTGGTGGCGACCGGAGGCTGCTTCGACGTCCTGCACGCCGGCCACATCGCCAGCCTGGAAGCCGCTCGCCGGCTGGGCGACGCGCTGATCGTGCTGGTCAACTCCGACGACAGCATCCGTCGCCTCAAGGGCCCGGACCGGCCGGTCAACTCGCTGGCCGATCGTCTCCAGGTCCTGCGCTCCCTGCGCTGTGTGGACGCGGTCGCGGTCTTCGACGACGACGACCCGTGCCGGCTGCTGGACGAGCTCCGCCCGGACATCTGGACCAAGGGCGGTGACTACACCGCCGAGATGTTGCCCGAGACACCTGTGGTCAGCGAGTGGGGTGGCCGGGTGGTGCTGGTGCCCTACCTGGCGGGCCGGTCCACCACGTCCATCCTGAACCGCACCGCACCGATCGACGAGAGGACTGTGTGATGACCGAGCCGATCCCTTCCGCTCTGTCCCGCGTGGCGGTGACCGGAGGCGCCAGCGGCCTAGGGGCCGCCGTGGTTCGCGCCGTCCAGAAGCGTGGCGGAACGGCCGTCGTGCTGGACCGCCAGAAGCCGGCCGAGGACGGACCGTGGGTCGAGGTCGACCTGTCCGATCCGGCGGCCGCCGAACCGGCGCTGGCCGCCGCCGAAGACCAGATCGGCCCGCTGACCGGGGTGGTCACCGCGGCCGGAACCGACGCCTGCGGGCTGATCACCGACGTCTCGCTGGACGACTGGGTCCGCGTGATCAACGTGAACCTGATCGGTACGGCGGCGATCGCCCGGGCCGCGGTCCCCCGGCTGGAACGCAGCCGCGGCCGGATCGTGACCGTCGCGTCCACGCTCGGGTTGCGCGCGCTCAGCGACGCCACGGCGTACTGCGCGTCGAAGTTCGGGGTGGTCGGCTTCACCAGGGCGCTGGCGGTGGAGACCGCCGGCCGGGTCGGGGTCACCATGCTGGTGCCGGGTGGGATGCAGACCGCGTTCTTCGACGGGCGTCCCGACCAGTACAAGCCCGGGCCGGACGCCGTACTGAACGATCCGGACGCGGTGGCCGAAACCGTCGCGTACGCGCTGTCGCAGCCGCCGGGCGTCGAGATCCGCGAGCTCGTGGTGACCCCGTCGACGGAGCCGTCCTGGCCGTGACGATCCTCGTACTGCGGGCGCTCGGGCTCGGCGACGCGCTGACCGGCGTACCGGCGTTGCGGGGGCTGAAGCGCCGTTATCCCGAGCACCCCCTCGTCCTGGCGGGCACCGAGCCGGTGGCGAGCTGGCTTCGTCGGCTCGGTGTGGTCGACGAGGTGGTCCCGACGCCCGGACTGGCGGGACCACCGCCGGGCTCGGCTCTCGGACCGCACCTCGCCGTCAACCTGCACGGGCGCGGGCCGCAGAGTCACCGGCTGCTGCTCGACGGCGGACCGGACGAACTGATCGCGCTCGACTGCCCGGAAGCGGGTTACCGCAGTACGACGGTGTGGCGCGGTGACGAGCACGAGGTCGACCGGTGGTGCCGGCTGGTTCGGGACGCGGGTGGCGACTGCTCGCCCGAAGACCTGCGGCTGGACATCCCGTCCGTCTCCACGGATGTCGTGCTCGTCCACCCCGGCGCAGCCAGTACGGCGCGGCAGTGGCCGCCGGAGCGCTGGGTCGCGGTCGTTTCCCAGCTCCAGCGTGCAGGCCGCCGGGTGATGCTGACGGGTGGACCGCACGAGCGTGAGCTGTGTGGCCTGATCAGCAAGCCCACGGGATGCGAGGACGCGAGCGGACGCTACGACCTGGACGAACTGGCACGAGTGGTGGCAGGAGCGGCGCTGCTGATCAGCGGTGACACCGGAGTCGCCCATCTGGCCACAGCCGTGGGCACTCGGTCCGTCACGCTGTTCGGGCCCACCCCGCCGCGGTGGTGGGGACCTGCGATCGATCGCGAGCTGCACACCGTGCTCTACCGCGGCACCGAACCGGGCGATCCGCACGCGGACCAGCCCGACGAAGCGTTGCTGAGGATCAGCGTCGACGACGTCCTGGCCGCGGTCACTGCGCCGGGCTGAGCTCCTGCTCGCGGAACCAGTCGACCGTGCTGCGCAGTCCGTCTCGCCAGTCGACCGCCGGCTTCCAGCTGAGCACTTCCTCGGCCAGCGTGGTGTCCGGGCGCCGTACGCCGGGGTCGTCGACCGGCCGGTCCACGAACTCGATCGTCGACTGCGAACCGGTCGCGGCGATCACGTCCTGGGCGATCCGCAGCACCGACCGTTCGTCCGGGTTGCCGATGTTCACCGGGCCCGCGTGGCTGCCGAAGGCCAGCCGCAGGATGCCCTCGACGGTGTCGTCGACGTGGCACACCGACCGCGTCTGGCTGCCGTCGCCGGCCACCGTCAGCGGTTCGCCGGCGAGCGCCTGGCGGATGAAGGTGGGGATCGCGCGGCCGTCGTTCGGGCGCATCCGCGGGCCGTAGGTGTTGAAGATCCGCACGATCGCGGTGTCGACGCCCTCGGCTTCCCGGTACGCCGTGGTGAGCGCCTCGGCGTACCGCTTGGACTCGTCGTACACGCCGCGCGGGCCGATCGGGTTCACGTGGCCCCAGTAGTCCTCCGGCTGCGGGTGCACTTGCGGGTCGCCGTACACCTCCGAGGTGCTGGCGAGCAGGAACCGGGCGCCCTTCTCCTTGGCCAGGCCCAGCGCGTGCCAGGTGCCGATCGCGCCGACCTTCAGGGTTTGGATCGGCAGCCGCAGATAATCGATCGGCGAGGCCGGGCTCGCGAAGTGCAGCACCAGATCGACCGGCCCGGGCACGTGCACGAACTCGGTCAGATCGCAGCGGGTGAGGGTGAAATCGGGATGCTCGAGCAGATGGCCGACGTTGTCCGGCTTGCCGGTGAGGAAGTTGTCCAGGCAGGTCACCTTGTGCCCGGACTGCAGCAGCCGTTCGCACAGATGACTGCCGAGGAAACCTGCTCCACCGGTGACGATCGTGTGATTCTGCATACGTCGAAGTACCCCTGGCCGGGGTGGACAAACGGCGTCGGCGGCCGCGAAAGTGCTTGCTTTACGGGCTGTCAGCGAGAGTCGTCGCCGACCTGGCGCTCGGCGTCCTCGACGGAGGCGAAGATCCGGAACTCCTGGCCCAGACCGGTGATCGTCAGCGGCCGGTCGACCGGCCGGCCGACCCCGACCAGCGCCAGCTCGATGCCGTGCTGCGTCGCCAGCCGACGGGCTTCGACCAGGTTGCCGAGTCCGGCGGAGCTGCAGAACGTGACCGCGGAGACGTCGATCAGCACGCTGCGGGCCGGTGGGGCGATCGCCGCCCGGATCGACTCCGACGCGAAGTCGGTGGTGGCGATGTCGATCTCGCCGGACAGCCGGATCAGCACGACCCCGGGTCGCAGCTCCTCGGTGACGGCGTCGAACGTCGTCCTGATCATGGCGCCGTCCTCGGAATCTGCCTGGCTCACGGCGGTCTCTCCCCCGGGCAGCCCCGCGAAACGCCGGTCGGTCCTGGCGTGGTGGGTGACAGCCCTGGTGTAACCGTATGCCGGATTGCTCCGGGGTCACAATGGCTGTACCGCCAGTGACCCCGGAGCGTGATGTAAGCGCTTAGCCCTGGTCAGTGCCCGGTCAGCGCCGGAACGCCGGCTGGGTCTGGACGTTGAGCTCCTTCAACTTGACCCGTTCGGCGGGGTCCGTGCGCCGGTCCTTGATCTTGAACACGTCGAACGCGGTCACCGACTCGGTGCCGTAGATCGCGCCGTTGTAGTAGTAGACCGACCAGTAGCCGCCGAACGACGCCGGGTCGCGCGGCGGGCGGTCGAAGTACCCGATCTCCTTCGGGTGCGCGGAATCGGTGAAGTCCCAGACCGAGAAACCGCCCTGGTACCAGGCCTGCACCATGATGTCGCGGCCCTTGACCGGGATCAGCGAGCCGTTGTGCGAGACGCAGTTCTCCTTCTCGGCCTGGTGCCGATCGATCTTGTAGTAGCTGCGGAACTGCAGCTTGCGGTGCTTGACGTCGAAGATCGCGGTGGCACCCTTGTTCGGGCCGACCTCGGGGTTGCACTCCGCGCCGCCACCGCCGCCGAGCTCGTCCATGAACACGACCTTGCTGCCGTCGCCGTTGAAGGTGGCGCCGTGCCAGAAGGAGAAGTTCTCCGCGTCCTGGACCCGGTCGAGCACCTTCGGCTGCTCCGGTCGCGAGATGTCGAGCAGCAGGCCGTCACCCATACAGGCCGCGGCGGCGATGTTCTTGGCCGGGAACGCGGTGATGTCGTGGCAGCCGCTGGTCGCGTAGCCGGTCTCGCTGCCCGGGAACCCGCCGTCGGGGAAGAGCACCGGCGAGGCGACCACGGCGGCCTGCTCGGGGTGCCGCAGCGGCACCTTGACGATGTCGACCCGGTCGTTCGGCGGCTGGCAGTCGGGGTACGTCGCGTTCGGGAAGTACGACGAGTTGTAGACGTAGACCGAGCGCCTGGACTTGTCGGGGACCAGCGTGTGGGTGTGCGAGCCGCAACGGGTCTCCACCGCGGCGACGTAGCGCGGGTTGCGGGGATCCTTCACGTCGAAGATCTTGATCCCCTCCCACGACTCCTTGAGCGTCGGCGACTGCGCGACGCTCTGGCAGGAGCTGTTGTTGCGCGACGAGTCGGTGCTGAGGAACAGCAGACCGTCGTACACGCTGATGTCGTTCTGGCTGCCGGGGCACGAGACCTGGCTGATCAGCTGGGGTGCGGCGGGGTTCGCGATGTCGTAGATCGCGAAGCCGGAGTAGTTGCCGACGTACGCGCGCCGGCCGGCGAACGCGATGTCGGTGTTCACCCCACCGGCCAGCGGACCGGTCATCGGCACGCTGGCCAGGTGGGTGATGTTGTCGCTCTTGGCGGCGCCGGTCTCCGGCGGCGCGGGCACCTCCGCGGCGGCGGCACCGGACAGGCCGGTCAGACCGGCGAGAAGGGCTAGCGAAAGACTGAGACGGACGAGCGTGCGTGGGCGGCGCATGCCGGGGTCCCTTCTGTTCGGTTGAATCGATCGATTGCCTCAGGGTAAGCGTGATAGACACTGTGGGGAAGCGAATTGCCACGAAGAGTGAGGTGCTGTGAGCCACTTCCGCCCGCCCCGGACACTTGCTCTGCTCGCCGCGCTGGGCCTCGCCCTGACCGGATGCAGCGAGTCGAAACCAGAGACGGCACCCTCGCCGTCCGGCCCAGCTCGTCCGTCCGTTCCGGTCATCGTTCCCGGTACGCCGGGCGGCCCGAACCAGACGCTCGCCACGGTTCCCTCGTCGCCGGCCACCGTCGATCCCGACGACCTGACGTTCCTGAGCGACATGATGATCCACCACAGCCAGGCTCTGGTGATGGCCGAACGGGCCAGAACGGCCGGGTCCAACGCGCGCGTGAAGGGACTGGCCGAGCGGATCCGGGTCGGTCAGAAGCCCGAGATCGAAGCGATGCGGCAGTTGCTGGTCGAACGCGGCGGCACCCCGCCGGCGCTCGAACACGTCGAGCACGCCGACCACAGCGGCATGCCGGGCATGGCGACGCCGGCCGAGCTGGCCAAGCTGCTGAACTCCACCGGGAAGGCGTTCGACCAGCTGTTCCTGGCCCTGATGATCAAGCATCATGAGGGCGCGGTGACGATGAGCGGAACGGCCATCGAGAAGGGTGCCGACCTGCGGATCGGCGAACTCGCGCAGGACGTCAGCGTCACCCAGACCAAGGAGATCGCGACGATGCGGCGGTTGCAGAAGGAGCTGTGATGGGAGTCCTGGACGGCAAGGCGGCACTCGTCACCGGTGGCTCGCGCGGCATCGGCGCCGCGATCGTTCGCCGCCTCGCGGCCGACGGCGCCGCGGTCACCTTCACCTATGCGTCGTCCGGCCAGGCTGCCGACGAGGTGGTCGCCGCGGTGAAGGACGCCGGCGGCCGGGCGTACGCCGTACAGGCTGATCAGGCCGACGTCGACCGGCTGCCCGCGGTCTTCGAGGCCGCGGCCGAGCCGGCTGGTGGGCTGGACATCCTGGTGTGCAACGCGGCGCGCTCGATGGTGAAGCCGATGGCCGACGTGACACTCGACGACTACGACGAGATGTTCGGCACGAACCTGAAGGGTCCGTACTTCGCGATCAAGCGGGCCGGCGAGGTACTGCGCGACAACGGCCGGATCGTCACCGTCTCGACGCTGAACACCAGCTTCCCGGTGCCCGGCATCTCCCTGTACGCCGGCAGCAAGGGCGCGCTCGAGCAGGTCACCAAGGTCGCGGCCCGCGAGTTCGGCGCGCGCGGCATCACCGCCAACGTGGTCTCGCCCGGCGCGACCGACACCGACATGTTCCGCGACTCCAACCCGCCGGAGGCCGCCGACCTGCTGATCGGTCTCACCGCGCTCGGCCGCGTCGGCGTACCGGCCGACGTCGCGGACATCGTCGCCTTCCTGGCCGGCCCGGATTCACACTGGCTCACCGGCCAGAACCTGCGCGCCACGGGCGGCTTGATGCTGTGACCGTCGCGAACCTTCTGGCCGACATCGACGCCGCCGCCGACGCGGGAACGGCAGCGGTCCTGTCCGGCTATTTCCAGGTCAAACCCGGCGGCTACGGCGAAGGCGACCTGCTGATCGGCGTCAAGCTCTCCACCCTGCGCGGCATCGTCAAGCCCTACCAGCGTGCGGAGCTGCCGCTGCCGGATCTCGAAGAGGCGCTGCACAGCCCGGTCCACGAACACCGCCTGGCCGTGCTCTGCCTGCTCGCCGACCGCGCCGACCGCGCGCTGAAACCCCGGACGGCCGACCCCGCGGACCTTGCCGCGATCTTCGATCTCTACCTGCGCAACACCGAACACGTGAACAACTGGGACTTGGTCGACTGCAGCGCACCCCAGATCGTCGGCGGTCACCTGCTCGACCGCCCCGGCGACGTACTGCACACCCTGATCCGCTCACCCCTGATCTGGGACCGGCGGATCGCGCTGGTCGCCACCCACCGCTTCATCCGCGCCGGCGACAGCACCGACATCTACGCTCTCGCGCCGCAGGTTCTCGACGACCCCGAAGACCTGATCCACAAGGCCGCCGGCTGGATGCTCCGCGAGGCGGGCAAACGCGTCTCACCCGACGAGCTGCTGGCCTGGCTCGACCAGTACGCCGTACAGATGCCGCGCACGATGCTGCGCTACGCGATCGAGCAGTTCCCACCGGAGACGCGCAAGCACTACCTGGCGTTGCGCAAGGTCACGGCAGGGGAAGGCCGGTCCTGACGCCCTCTTCGGGACAGCTGGAAGAAGACGGGATATGTCGACATGTCGGCTGTGTGGTGGTGCTGGCGAGGTCAGCCTCGCTTCGAAGTGGACGGGCTGTTCGAGAGCGGCGGCGACTCCAGCGCGCAGTGCCGGTGAGTTGTCGCCGCCTCCGGCGTCGTACGGCGGGAGCCCCGGTCGGCCAGTGTCAGGTACGCCAGTACGGCGCCCGCCACGGCCAGCACGGCCGAGATCACCATCGCCGTCATGAAGCTGTCCTGGAAGGCGGCGGGGTCCCGGTACGAGTCGCCGGTGATGCCGGCCGCCAGCGGGATCGCCGCGACCGCCATCAGCTGGGCCGAGCGGGCGACGGCGTTGTTGACCCCGGACGCGATGCCCGCGTGGTGGTCCTCGACCGAGTTGAGCACGGTCGCCGTCAGGGGAGCCACCGTGCAGACCAGGCCGATCCCCAGGACGACGACCGACGGCAGGATCACGGTGAAGTACCCGACGCCCGGCTCGATCTGCCGCATCAGCAGGAAGCCGCCGGCCATGAAGAGTGGCCCGACGGTCATCGGGATGCGTGCCCCGATCCGCTCGGACAGGCTGCCCGCGTAGCCCGACAGGAACAGCATCAGCAGCGTCATCGGCAGCAGGGCGGCGCCGGCCGTCAGGGCGTCGTACCCGAGAACGGTCTGTAGGTAGACGACAACCAGGAACGTGGCGGTGCCGAGCGCGCCGTACACGACGACGGTGACCAGGTTGGCGCCGGTGAAGCGCACGTTGGCGAAGATCCCGGGCGGCAGCATCGGATGCGAGCTGCGGCGCTCGACCTCGACGAACACCGCCAGAGCGACGACGCCGATCGCCAGTGCCGCGATCACCGTCGAGTCGCCGAATCCCCGGTCGCCGGCGCTGATCAGGCCGAAGGTCAGTCCGGCCAGACCGACTGTGGCCAGGGCTGCTCCGGTGAGGTCGAGCTTGCCGGTCGCCTGCTCGTCGCGAGTCTCGGGGATGTGGCGAAGGGTGACCAGCACAGTGGCAGCGGCGAGCGGAAGGTTGAGCAGGAAGATCATGCGCCACGAGCCGCTGTCGACCAGGGCGCCGCCGACGAACGGGCCGATGGCCGCCGCGACCGACGTGAGCCCCGACCAGGCTCCGACCGCTTTGCCGCGGTCGGAGGGCTGGAAGCTGGTCTGCAGGATGGCCAGGCTGCCCGGGGTGAGCAGTGCGCCTCCGATTCCTTGCAGGATGCGGCCGGCGATCATCACCTCGAGGTTCGGCGCCACCGCGCAGACGGCCGAGGCCACGGCGAACCAGACCACCCCGACCACGAACAGCCGGCGCCTGCCGAGCCGGTCACCCAGCGAGCCGCTCAGCAGGATCAGTGAGGCCAGCATCAGCATGTAGCCGTTGACGATCCACTGCAGTCCGGAGACTTCGGCGTTGAGGTCTTCGCCCATGGCGGGCAGGGCGACGTTCACGACCGTGCCGTCGAGAAAGGCCATGCCCGAGCCGAGGGCCGTGGCGGCGAGCACCCAGCGGGCGCGCGCCGTACCGAAGGCGATCCGGTCAGATGAGCCAGCCTGCGCGTCGACCATACGGAACAGGGTAGGCCCGGGGCTGTCGCTGCAGAGTGCCGTCAGGGCTGCATCGGCAGGTCGAGCTGGAGTACGGCGAGGGCGCGCCCGGCCGGGAGGCCCGGCTGGATTCCGAGCTTCGGTGGCTGTCCGACAGCGCAGCGGGTCTCGGCCATCAGCGGGCAGGCCGCGTTCAGCAGGCCACCTCCCGAGACGGCGAGATTGGTGGGCAGCGTCCCGTCGGTCGCGGCGGCGAGGGGGCTGATCGCGGCCAGCGCTCGGCCGACGCGCGACGGCCGGCTGCGCGCGGACGAACCGCTGAGCCGGTACGTCAGCTCCAGCCGAGTGGCCGCCGAGTCCAGTGACAGCGTCCGGGCCGGCTTCACCTCGGTGTCCGCACCCAGGACCGGGTCACCGTCGGCGACGATCCGCAGACCGGTCGCCTCGGGATCAGTGCGAGCCAGCAGGCCTTGCAGTCGTTCTCCCGACTGCGGTACGCGCAATCGCAGGGTTCTGGTCGCACTGCGCAGTACGACCTCCTCGGTGACGTCGAAACTGCCGTCACCGCGCGGTACGGCGGTCAGCCGGATCCCCGCCGCGGTCAGGTCCGGGCCCTGGATGGTCGGTGGTTGCACCCGATCGCTGCCCGTGCCGACCGGCAGCGGACCGGGACTCGGCGGGGTCGGTCCGGTGAACTCGTCCGAGCACGCGGTGGCCAGCCCCACGATCAGCAGGGCGGACGCGAGCCGTCGAATTCCGGCCATGTGAATCGCCCCCCACGGACCCGGCCACTTCCTCTGGTGGCCGGATCGACTTGCGCATACGATACGCCGGAATTGGATCGTTCAGGCAATTCCAGGGGTGACGATTCCGAGGGGGGAGAAATGCGGAAGCGGAAAGTGGTCGGGCAATTCCGAACAGTTGCGATGCCGCCTGAAAAGGCGGCCGGTGCGATTCCGAGAATGCGGGGTCCGCTATTTAGGCCGGTGTTTTCACTGTGGCTCGCGGTGCTCGTCGCCGCGGTGGCGGCGGTGTTCGCCGCGCCGGCCGGGGCGGCCTCCGGCGGGGTCGTGTACGTCGTCCAGGGCCTGCCGGGGCAGACCGTCGACGTCCGGGTGGACGGCAAGGTCGTGGCGCGCGGGGTCGCCGCGACAAAGGTCGTCGGGCCGTTCTCGGTGGCGGCCGGACAGCGCCGGATCACCGCGGTGGCGGGCGGGAGGACGCTCGTCGACCGGCAGATCGCGGTCCAGGCCGGCAGCAACCAGGACGTGGTGATCCACCGGCCGGCCGCGCCGAGCGCCCCGCCGGTGATCACCAGCTACCCGAACAAACTGACCGCCGTACCGAAGGACAAGGCGGCGGTCCGGGTCGCGCACACGGCCGCGGTCGGGCCGGCCGACATCCGGGTGAACGGGAAAGTGCTGTTCGCGAACGTGGCGAACGGTGAATCACTCGACGTCGTCGTTCCGGCTGGAACTTACACCGTCGACATCGTGCCGGCCGGAGCCAACGGGCCGGTTGTTCTGGGCCCGGCGCAGTTGCCCGTCGAGGCCGGATATCTGACCCGCGTTTTCGCGGTCGGGGAACCGAACTCGAAAACGATGACGGTCGCGGTCGCGACCCTGCGGCTGCCGGGCACGGGAACGGACAAACCGGGAATGGTCGACACCGGGACCGGCGGTCAGGCGGCGGCGATGTCGCGGCAGGAGCCGTCGTCGACGGCGCCGCTGCTCGCGCTCGTCCTGCTGGGCGGTTGCGCGCTGCTGGTGACGGTCCGGAAGGTGGTCGGTCGCTGACCAAGATGCTGCTCGGTCTGCTTCTGGTTCTCAGCGTGGCCCTGGAGGGGTGCGCCGCGCCGGCGGACGAAGCGGACCCGGGCCGTGGTGCGGGCGGTGGCACGGTGTCGGTGCCGCCGCCCGCCGAGTCAGGATCGGTGCCGCAGGCAAGGATCGGTACGCCGGCCGCGAGTCAGCGGATCCGGTTCGTCCCGACCGAGGTCGTGCTGCCCGGCGGAGCCGCCGCGACCGTTGTGCCGGCCGGGACGGTGGGCGGCCGCCTGGTCGTTCCGGACGCCGTACGCCGGGTGGGCTGGTGGGACGGTGGCGCGCAGGCCGGTGATCCGTTCGGGGCCGTGGTGCTGGCCGGACACGTCGACTCGGCGACCGAAGGGATCGGGTACTTCGCGCGGCTGCTCCGGATCCGGGTCGGTGAGACGGTCGTGCTGCGCGGGGACGGGCACAGTGCGTCGTACCGGGTGAGTTCGGTGGTGGAGGTGCCGAAGGACGCGCTCGCGACGCGCAGCGGTGCCTTCGAGCAGACCGGCGACCACCGGCTGTCGCTGATCACCTGCGCGGGCGCGTTCGACGCCGCGCGCGGTGGTTACGCGTCGAACCTGCTGGTCACGGCGGTTCCGCTCGGACTCGCCAAGTGATCTGAGGGGTGCCGGCCTTCACGGCGGCGCTGCGGCAACTGGGAGTCAGGTGACTCACTGACCGCACCCCGGAACGGTCCCTGAAGTCGGGGAGCCGGTGTTCAGCTCGGGGGCCGGTCGGTGGATGATGTTGACATGACAGGTCCGACCGCACCCCCGGCCCCAGGAGACGAGCGCGCCGCTCGCCGGGCGCGCTGGCTGCTGGTCTTCGTACTCGGCTGCCTCGCGCTGGCGATCTCGGTCATCACGTCCCACCTGTGACTGCGGCTGCGAGTGCTTGGCACGCGGAGTAGTGGGGCGAACGCTAGGGTCTGGGGTATGGCGAGGTATTTCGACGTGCATCCGGAGAATCCGCAGAAGCGGGCGATCGGTCAGGTGGTCGACCTGGTGCGGGCGGGTGGCTTGATCGCGTACCCGACGGACTCGTGCTTCGCGCTCGGTTGCCAGCTCGGCAACCGCGACGGCATCGACCGGATCAAGTCGATCCGGCAGCTGGACGACCGGCACCACTTCACGCTGGTCTGCCAGGACTTCGCCCAGCTGGGACAGTTCGTGCACATCAGCAACGCGGTGTTCCGGTCGATCAAGGCGGCGACGCCGGGCAGTTACACGTTCATCCTGCCCGCGACCAAAGAGGTGCCGCGCCGGTTGCTGCACCCGAAGAAGAAGACCGTCGGCGTGCGGATCCCCGACCACGTCGTGGCGCAGGCGCTGGTCGCCGAGCTGGGCGAACCACTGCTGTCGAGCACCTTGCTGCTGCCCGACCACGACGAGCCGATGACCCAGGGCTGGGAGATCAAGGAAGAACTCGACAACCAGCTCGACGCGGTGATCGACTCCGGCGAGGCCGGCACCGAGCCGACCACGGTGATCGACTTCTCCGACGACGTCCCGGAGATCGTCCGCGTCGGCGCGGGAGACCCCACCCCGTTCGAGTAGCTCACGAGGTCTTGCGGCTGGGACGTGTAGCTCGTGCATCCCAACAGCCTCTACACCTGCTGACAAACTGCTGTGGTGAACACACTCGACCTCAGCCCCGACGAACTGCTCACCACCACCAGGACCGTGCGCAAGCGGCTGGACCTGGACAAGCCGGTGCCGATGGCACTGATCCGGGAGTGCATCGAGATCGCGCTGCAGGCGCCCTCGGGCAGCAATCGGCAGACCTGGCACTGGCTGGTGATCACGGACGCCGGCAAGCGCGCGCAGATCGGTGAGTACTATCGCCGCGCGGTCGCGGCGTACCTGGAGTCCTCCGGTGCGGCCGGACGTCTGTACGCCGACGACCCGAACCGGGCGCCCGTGCAGCAGCGGGTTGGGTCGAGCGTCGCCTACCTGGGCGAGCGGATGGGCCAGGTGCCGGTGCTGGTGATCCCGTGCCTGACGGCGAAGAACCTCCCGGCCGGGAACCAGGCCGGGCTGTGGGGTTCGATCCTGCCGGCCGCGTGGAGCTACATGCTGGCGGCGAGGGCCCGCGGCCTCGGTACGGCGTGGACGACGCTGCACCTCAACTACGAGGCGGAGGTGTCGGAGCTGCTCGGGCTGCCCGAGGAGGTGCGTCAGTCGGTGCTGATCCCGACGGCGTACTCGATCGGGACGGACTTCAAGCGTGCCGCGCGGCGGCCGCTCGACGAGGTGTTGCACTTCGACACCTGGTGACTAACGAGCAAAACGCGTATAGCCTGTTAGGGTGAGATTCGAGCCGGAGCTGGTCGGCGGGCACGTGGTGCTCGATCTGCTCAACACGGTCGCGTGGCGGTTGGACCCCGATCGGTGGGTGGACCGGATCGCCGAGCCCGATGCTCGCGACGACTGGTTGCGGGCCGTCGGGTTGACAAGCCACGCGCAGGTGACGGACGAGCTGGTGGTGCTGCGCGAGGCGGCGTACCGGGTGCTTCAACGGGTTGCTGTCGGCGAGGAACCCGAAGGCGTCGACGAGTTGCGGGAACTGATGGTCGCGGCTGTCGGCAAGGCCCGGATCGTGCAGCTCAACCCGCTGCGCTGGCAGGCCGACGACCCCGTGACCGAGCTGGCGCTCGCCACCTGGCGGCTGCTGGAGGACGAAGACCTCGGCCGGCTCAGGCAGTGCCAGGACGACGACTGCGGCTGGCTGTTCCTCGATCGCAGCAAGAACGGCTCCAGGCGCTGGTGCAGTTCGGCCGACTGTGGCAACCGCGCCCGCGCCAAACGTCACTACCGCAGGACCCACCCGTGAACACCAAGGACTTCGCCGAAGGAGTGCGGCTCGGAGTCGGCCCGGGCGCGGCGGCTTTTGTGCTGGCGTTGAGCTTCGGGGCCGAGGCCGAAGCCCGCGGCTGGGGATTCGGCCTGCCGGTGCTGTTCTCGGCTCTGGCGTTCTCCGGGTCGGCCCAGTTCACCTTGCTGACCGCCCTGGCCGGCGGCTCGGCGCTCGCGGCGATCACGTCGGCGGTGCTGATCAACGCGCGTTACCTGGTGATGAGCGTCGCCCTCAACGACAGTCTCGAAGGCGGACGTCTGCGGCGGGCGGTCCAGGCGCTCGCGCTCGCCGACGCCTCGTTCGTCGCCGCGCACCGCGACGACGGCCGGTACGACGCCGCGCGGTTGATCGGCGCGAGCGTGCCGCAGTGGATCTTCTGGGTCAGCGGTACGGCGATCGGCGCGCTCACGTCACCGTCGCCCGAGCTGATGCACACCCTCGGCCTGGACGTCGCCTTCCCGGCGTTCTTCCTGATCCTCGCGCTCGACGAGCTCAGGAGATCGCGCCGGGCGTTCGCGGCCGCGCTGCTCGGTGCGGCGATCGCCGCGCTGCTGCTCCTGGTCACCAGTCCCAGCTACGCGCTGCTCGGCGCGACGGCGGCCGCGCTGATTGGCGTACTGCCCGAGAAGGAGGAAACCGCATGAGGGTCTGGTTGTCGGTGCTGGCCGTGACCGTGCTGAGTTGGTTGCTCAAGGCAAGCGCTCCGCTGGTCATCGCGCACCACAAGCTGCCGGCGCCGGTGATCAGGATGACGGCGCTGACGGCGCCGGTGCTGCTCGCCGGACTGATCGTCACCGAGCTCGGCGGCAAAGAGATCGACTGGACCCAACTCGCCGGCGTCGGGGTGGCGGGCTCGCTGGCCCTGCTCAAGGTGCCGATGCTGGTCGCCGTCGCGGGCGGCATCGTGACGACCGCGCTGATCAGGCTGTCGGCCGGGTAGCCGCCATCTCGTCGATCGTGAGGCCGCTGAGAATCGAGCGCGGCTCGGTGACGGTCAGGTCGAGCATCGGATCGGCGGACTCGTCGCGCACCTTGACCAGCAGCCAATCACTGTCGGTGCGCGTGAAGGCCCACGTCCCGTTCAGCTTGACGCCGCGCAGGTGGATCTTCAGGTGCCCGCGCTCGATCGCGTCACCGACCGAGACCGGCCGGCGTTGCTTGTCGCGGGTGAGATTGGTGTAGACGCCGGCGTCCCAGACGATCACCGCGCCGCTGCCGTACTTGGCCTCGGCGTGCACGCCCTCGTACGTCGCGTACTCCAGCTCGTGGTCGGTGGTGAACACCGAGAGCCGCTTGATCGCCGGGTCGAGTGACGGCCCGAGCGGCACGGCCCACGACTTCAGTACGCCGTCGGCCTCGAGCCGGACGTCGTAGTGCCGGCGCCGCGCGTCGTGCAGTTGCACCACGAACACCGGGGCTCCGACGGTAGGTGCCTCAGGCATCGATTCCTCCGCGGGTGGTCCGCCGTAGGTGGAGTCTACGGCGGACCACGACGCAGGAATCAGGCGGCGCTGGTGGCCGGCGCCTCGATCTGGTCGCGCAGCTTGTCGAGAATGCCGCGCAGCAGGCGGGAGACCTGCATCTGGCTGACGCCGATCTCGGCGCCGATGTCGGCCTGGGTGTGACCCTCGATGAAGCGCAGCTCGAGGATCTTGCGTTCGCGCGGCGTGAGGTCGTTCAGCACCGGTTCGAGCACGGCGACCGCTTCGGTGCGCTCGAACGAGGTGTCCTCCTCGTCCGCGATCGTGTCGGCCAGGTTGGCGGTCGACTCACCGTCGACCGGGCGATCCAGCGACAGCACGGAGAAACAGCCGTCGGCGGCGATCGCGGCCTCGATCTCGGCGACGTCGGTGCCGATCTCGGCGGCCAGCTCTTCCAGGGTCGGATCCCGCTGCAGATCCTGGACGAGCTGCGGGCGCACGCTCGCGATCGAGCCCTGCAGTTCCTGCAGCCGCCGCGGGATCCGCACCGTCCACGAGCAGTCGCGGAAGTAGCGCTTCACCTCGCCACGGATGGTCGGTACGGCGTACGCGAGAAACGGTGTCCCGGTGTCGGGACGGTAGCTGCGGGCCGCCTTGAGCAGCCCGAGGTAGGCGACCTGATCCAGGTCGTCGGCCTCGACACCGCGGCCGCGGAACCGGCTCGCGATGCTGTGGGCGATTCCCAGGTTCAGTTCGATGGCTTGCTCCAGCAGGGACTGCTGAAGCTTTTCGTCGGTGCTGGCGGCCCGGCGGGCAAGAAGTTCCCGGGTGGCCAGATCTCGGCGCTGCTTCGGATCGGAGGGCAGCTGCTCTTCGACGGTGGTGCCGGCAAGTACGGTGACCATGATTCTTGACCTCGCGACTGTTGAGTCACGGCGCGGCACATGTCTGGACCGCGGTCAATATCTGTGGAGTCATTCCTACCCCATGATTCTCGAAGTTATGCATCCGACCCCGAACTCTCATCAAGTCGTTGGATCGAGATCCGGCTGCAACACAGCTCCCACCAGGCAGATGTCGCGGTGCGTGACCACGGCAGGAACTTTCAACTTCTGCGGGATTTTCGTCAGTCAAGTGTCCGCAGCACCGTCAGAGCGGCCGTCGGGGGATGCGCGGAGTCACGCCACCGCAGCGTCCAGGTGTACGGCGGTACGCCGGCCGCCAGCGGCTTGACCACGACTCCTTCGGGCGCCGGGGTCGACAACAGCCCGAGCGCGACGCACTCACCGGCCCGGACGAGTTCGAGCGCCGAACTCGTCCCGTCGGTGCTGGCCGGGTGCCGCCGCGGCTGGAACCCCGCCGTCCGGAAACAGCCGAGCACGAAGTCGTTCCACTCCGGCGCGAAGTCGTCGCGGGGCAGGTAGTGCACCTCGTCGGCCAGTTCGCGGACCGCGACCGCGTCGGCGCGCGTGAGCGGATGGTCGGTGGGCAGCGCGATGCCGAGCGCTTCGCGGCGCATCACCCGCTGGACCAGGCCGTCGGCCAGACGTGCCGTCGACCCGCAGAGCGCGAGATCGAGGTCGCCGTTGAGCAGGCGCTGCTCCTGCTCGCGACTGCCACGGCTGCTCACCTCGAGCCGCAGCGTGGGAAGTCGCTCGCGCAGCCGGGCCAGGACCGCGCGCGGGGTGACCAGGTCGGTCTGCAGGACGTCGATCCGCAGGACCTGGTCGCGTCCCGCGGCGGCGGTCGCCTCCGCGACGCCGGAACGGATGGCGGCGAGCGCACTTTGCGCATGCGGCAGAAAGGCCTCGCCGGCCGCGGTCAGGGTCACCCCGCGCGGCGACCGCTCGAACAACTGGGCCCCGAGTTGGGCCTCCAGCCGGCGAATCTGATTGCTGAGCGCCGGCTGGGACACGTACAACCGGCGGGCGGCGGCGGTGAAGTGCAACTCCTCTGCCATCACCAGGAAGTACCGCACCAACCGTAGATCGACGTCCATGAACTTCCTCACCTGCAGTGATAACCAGAAGCTGTGACGTTAGTGCTCTTGCGTCTTGGACGTCGAGGCCTGACGGCGCTCACCGTGGAGGTCATGACGACACAGCGTGAGGAGCTGCGCAGCAGCTGGGAGGTTCAGCAAGCAGGGCACGCACCGGATCGCGAACTCCGGTTCCGGTTGATCCTGAACTACGTCGAGGCGCTGGCCGGCCCGCCGCGGCGGGTGCTCGACCTGTGCTGCGGACCGGGCTCGCTGACCCGCCGCGTCCTGGAACGGTTTCCCGAGGCAGAGGTTGTCGCGGTCGATGTCGATCCGGTCCTGCTCGATCTCGCCCGCGACGCCTTCGCCGACGACGACCGGGTCTCGGTGCTCGCGCGGCAGCTGGCCGCGCCGGATTGGTACGAAGGGCTGCCGGGCACGTTCGACGCGGTGGTGACCGCGACGGCGATGCACTGGTTCCCGGCCGAAGCGCTCGCCTGGGTGTACGCGGGTGTCGCGCGGGTGCTGCGCTCGGGTGGCGTGTTCGCGAACGCCGATCACGTCCCGATCGCGGAGCCGGTCCTGCGGGCCGCGGCGGACCGGCTGCACGCCGAGCACCTGCGGACGACGTTCGCGGACGCGGAGGACTGCGACGGCTGGTACGAGCGCGCGTACAGCGATCCCCGGTACGCCGGGCTGCGGGCCGAGCGGGAGAAGGTGTTCGCGCACTGGACGGGTGATCTGCTCGAGCGCGAAGGCTGGCACGTCGATCTGCTGCGCCGGACCGGTTTCGTACGCGCCGGCGCGGTGTGGCGGCGAGGCAACGACGCGCTCGTCGTCGCGATCCGCGGGTGAGCGCCGGGTGAGTGCCGGTCGAGTGCATGGCCTGGCGCGGGTCGGGTACTGGGCGGCGTCCGACTGGGAAGGGGAGACAGCCATGACCGAACGGCCGGAAGAGCTGGTCGACGATTTGATCGACGAGACCCGGGGTCCGGAAGAGGATCCGCCGAAGGACTCGACCATCGACGACGCCGCGGAGGACGTTCCGGCGCCCGGTGATCGCGCGACGGGCGGTGACGGCGTACCGGTCACTCCCGAGCCGCCGGACTGACTGCCGGGTGGCGGCCCCGGCGCTGTCTGCTCAACGCCGGGGCCTTGGGCAACCAGTACTTGCATCCTCCTGGTGCCCAGCAAGCCTTGATCCATTCGTCTTTACGGAGGTAGCCGTCGATGAGACTGGGATTCAAGCTGATCGCGGAGGCGTACTCGCCGACCGAGATCGTCGACCAGGCGGTCCGGGCCGAGCAGGCCGGCTTCGACTTCGTCGAGGTCAGCGATCACTTCCATCCGTGGGTGTCCGAGCACGAGCACTCCGGTTTCGCCTTCTCGATGCTCGCCGCGGCCGCTGCCCGGACGTCCGCGATCGAACTCGCGACCGGGGTGACCTGCCCGTTCATCCGGTACCACCCGGCCGTGGTGGCGCAGATGGCGGCGACCACGGCGTTGCTGGCCGGCGGGCGGTTCACGCTCGGCATCGGTGCGGGCGAGCGGCTCAACGAGCACGTGGTCGGCAAGGGCTGGCCGGCCGTGGCGCAGCGGCACGAGATGCTGCGCGAGTCGCTGGAGATCATCCGGCTGCTGTGGAGCGGCGGCTACCAGTCCTACCAAGGCAAGCACCTGCGGCTGGAGGACGCGCGGGTTTTCGACCTGCCCGACGAACTGCCGCGGATCGCCGTCGCCGCGGGCGGTCCCGACGCGGCCCAGCTCGCGGCTGAGCTGGGCGACGCGCTGTTCACCACCGAACCCCGCGAGGATCTCGTCACGGCGTACCGGGAAGCCGGTGGCGACGGACCCCGGTACGCCGAGGTGCCGCTGGCCTGGGCGTCGTCGGAGGACGACGCGGCCGAGTCGGCGCGCCGGTTGTTCCGGTTCGGGGTGACCGGGTGGAAGGTGCAGTCCGAGCTGCCGAATCCGGTCAACTTCGACGCGGCGACGGCGCTGGTGACGGCCGGCCACATGAAGGAGCAGTTCGGCTGCGGGCCGGACGTCGCGCGGCACGTCGAGGTCGCCAAACCGTTCGCCGAGGCCGGCTACGACCGGTTGGCGCTGATCAACGCGGGCCCGGACATGGACGGGTTCTTCGACTTCTTCACCAAGGAGCTCGGGCCGGCCCTGCGGGAGTTGTAGCAACGAAAAACCGCGGGCCCCACTCGTCGGAGTGGGGCCCGCGGTCTGTGCTGTTGGTGTCGATCAGTCGCCCGGCCATTCGCCGGTCCAGCGCTCGAACGCCTTCGCGCCACCGCGGTCGATGACCGCCTTGACCACGGCGTACACGGCACCCTGCAGCGCCGCGGCCAGCAGGAGCTGCCGCCATGGGTACTCCGACTGCAGCGCGTCCGGGGCGTCGTCCTCGTCGGCGATCCGCTTCCAGACCTGCTTGAAGATCGCGCCGGCGACCATACCGCCGGCGATCCCGGACAGCAGACCGAACGGCCGATAGGCCAGCTTCACGGCTTTTGTGCTCACCGGTTCCGCCCCACGATCCAGGCGGCGGCACCGACTCCGAGCGCGACCGCTCCACCCACGGCGGCGGTGGCCTTCGGGTGCCTACGGCCCAGCTCGGGAACCTGCTTCGCCTTGGCCGGCAGGTTCTTCGCCTGCGCGGGAACCGTCCTCATCCGCTCCGGCAGCTGCAGGTGCTTGGCCCGCTCACCCATCCCGGCCGCGGTGACCTTGGCCTTCTGGCCGGCGTGGCCCGCGGCCTGGACGGCGCGATGGCCGGCGTCGGCGGCCGACTCCTTGATCCGGCGCGGCACGTTCAGCTGGCGGGTGAGTTCCTGGACCGTGTCGGCCAGGTGCTGCCGGGTCAGCTCCAGATCGGCGCGCAGCGCGTCGGCCTCCGACAGATGCTCGGTGGCCATGGGCCGGGGAGCGGCGGCAGGCCGCGGTCTGGTCTGGCGCGTGGTGCTCATACTTTCCTTCCTTCAGGCTGGTGGCCCTTCAGTGCTTCGAGGTCCTCGTGCACGCCGTGGACGGCACGCTGAGGAACGGGCGGGGTGGCCCGGCTGACGTGCCGCTTGCCCAGCAGGGCCGCGACACCGGCGATGGCGAACAGCACCACCGTCACGATCAACGCCGCCAGCCACGCCGGTACGACGTACGCGAGGCCGAGGATGGCGGTGGCCACGAGCGCGCCGAGGCCGTAGAAGGCGATCGCGCCGGCTCCGCCGAACAGCCCGACGCCGACGCCGGCCTCCTTGCCTTTGTCCTTGAGCTCGATCTTGGCCAGCTGCAGCTCGTCGCGAACCAGGCGGCTCACGTCCTGCGTCAACTGGGCCACCAGCACGCCCACTTGTTCGTCCGATGCGGTCCGGTGACCGTCCTGGTGGACGGCCGGGGTCTGCGTCGTCATGGTGCCTCCGTCGGATCGGCTCGACGACCTGGTACCCAGGGCGGTCCAAGGCAACCAGACGCACAAGTTCTGACCCGGGCCGGCCGGTAGGTTGCTGGACAGGATTCGAGCACGAGGAGGGGACCGGGATGGACTGGAAACTCGAGCTGGTGTCGGTACCGGTGGCCGACGTGGACCGGGCAAAGGCCTTCTACACCGAAAAGGTCGGCTTCGTCGCCGATCACGACCACCGGATCAGCGACGAGCTGCGGTTCGTCCAGCTGACCCCGCCGGGATCGGCCTGTTCGATCGCGATCGGGACCGGACTGACCCAGGCCGAGCCGGGATCGGTGCAGGGACTGCAGATCGTCGTCGCGGACGTGGCCGCGGCGCGCGAGGAACTGGCCGGCCGCGGCGTCGAGGTGAGCGAGGTGCAGGAGTTTCCGTGGGGGACCTTCGTGTTCTTCGCCGACCCGGACGGAAACTCCTGGGCCGTGCAGCAACTTCCCGCCTGGTCCTGATCGCCGGACACGACAATCGGCAGCCGTTCACCGGCTGCCGATTGTTCGCGGAAAGTCAATTCCGCGGTAGCTGCTCGTTCGGGTCCTGGTCGGGGTCCGCGTCCGGGATGTCCGGGTCCGGGAAGTCCGGAGTGTCCGGATCGTTGGGATCCAGGACCGGATCGACCAGATCGGGGTTCTGGTCCGGCTCGCTGCCCGGACCGGTCGGCACGATCGGGGGAATGGGATTGCTGCTGGACATGATGGACCTCCTTGGTCGCGTCGTTCCGGTGCCCACAACGGCGCCGGTTAATTCCTGAAGGTCTTTGTGTTAAAGCAATTCGGGATACCGCTAGGGATCATTCACTTCGCGGTTGTAGGGTGGCCTTTGGTTGAGCAGCCAGCCGGCGTGAACTGCGCCGACGACTGCGGTCCCTCCCGAGGACGAACATGCCCGACCTGCAGCGCCACCCCCGGTCCAGACGTCATCAACCCGTCGCCGCCCCTGTCCAGAAGTCAGGTGCCATGCCTGTTGCCAGCCCGGTAGCCCCTCCCTCCTCCCGGCCCGAGTCGGTCCATGTCCGGATCGGCGGCCGGTGGATCGCCGGCCAGGCCCTGTCCCGCCGGACCGCCCCGACCGGCGCCCGCGAGATCCTGATCAGCCACCACGGCCACCTCGTCTGGGTCGACCAGGACCAGGTCCGTACGCCGTAGTCCTCGCGGTCCCCGCGAGCTGCCAGACTCTGGCTGTGGAGCTTCGGCAGCTGGAGTACTTCGTGGCGGTGGCGCACGAGCGCAGCTTCACGCTCGCCGCGCGCCGGCTGCACGTCGTACAGAGTGCGGTGAGCGCGGCGATCGCGTCGCTGGAACGCGATCTGAAAGTCACCTTGTTCGAGCGGTCGGCGCAGCGCGTCGTGCTGACCGAGGCCGGTACGGCGTTGCTGCCGGAGGCGCTCGCGGTGATGGACGCGGTCCAAGGCGCGCGGGACGTCGTCGACGAGCTCGGCGCCGGGATGCGCGGATCGGTCCGGGTCGGGCTGTTGCCGGGCCTCGGCCTGATCGACCTGCCGGCGGCCGCGGGAGAGTTCCGGCGTCGCCATCGCAACGTCGAGCTGCAGCTGCGGGTCGAGCCCGAAGGGTCGGCCGGTGTGATCGCCGGCCTGCGCAACGGTGACATCGACGTCGGCTTCCTCGGCGTCGGCGCGGGCAGCGTGCCGCGAGAACTGACGGCCTGGGAGCTGTTGCGGGTGCCGCAGGTGCTCGCCGTACCGACCGGCCACCGGCTGGCCCGGCGTCGATCGGTGGAGCTGGCGGACCTGGCCGACGAGGCGTTCGTCGACTTCCCGCCCGGCTTCGGCACCAGGACGCTGATCGACCAGACGTTCGAGGCCGCCGGGATCGGCCGGCACGTGGCCGTCGAAGCGCTCGGCATCGACAACGGCGTCCAGTTCGTCCGGCACGGGGTCGGGCTGGGCATCCTGCCCGGTTACGCGGTCGCCGGGGAGGAGGCGATCCGCCCGGTGCCGATCAAGGACCAGGACTTCCAGTGGTCGCTCTACATGGCGACGCTGCGCAAGCGGAAGCCGTCGGTGGCCCTGCGGGCCTTGCTCGGGCTCGTCGTCTCGCATCTGCAGCACCCGCCCGGTACGACGCCGGGCGCCGATTTGATGGATCAACGGAATTGATCCACCTATCGAGTTGAGTCGTTGGACTTGATCCATCCGCCGCGCGAAGCTTCTGGTGTCAGCACGAAACACCAGAACTTCGAAGGAGCAACGACGATGACCGACAACAGCAACCGGGTGGCGATCGTGACCGGCGGATCGCGCGGGATCGGCCGGGAGACCGCGGTCCGGCTGGGCCGGGACCACTTCGACGTGGTGGTCGCGTACGGCGGCGGCAAGGCCGAGGCCGAGGAAGCCGTTCAGGAGGTCGAGCAGGCCGGCGGCCGGGCGATCGCCGTCCGGGCCGACGTCGCCGACGAGCAGGCGGTCAGCGCGCTGTTCGACGCGGCCGAGCAGCAGTTCGGTGGCGTCGACGTGGTCGTGCACGCGGCCGGCATCATGAAGCTGTCCCCGCTGGCCGACCTGGACCTGGCCGTGCTCGACGAGCACCTGAAGGTGAACGTGCGTGGCACGTTCGTCGTCGACCAGCAGGCCGCCCGCCGGGTGCGCAACGGTGGCGCGATCATCAACTTCTCCAGCTCGCTGACCCTGCTGGCCCGCCCCGGCTACTCGGCGTACGCCGCGACCAAGGGCGCGGTCAACACGATCAGCCTGATCCTGGCCCGTGAGCTGCGCGGCCGCGACATCACCGTCAACGCGGTGGCCCCCGGCCCGACCGCGACCGCCCTGTTCCTGGACGGCAAGCCGCAGGAGCTGATCGACCGGATCGCCGCCGAGCCGCCGCTGGAGCGCCTCGGACAGCCCGAGGACATCGCCGAGGTCGTCGCCTTCCTGGCCGGTCCCGGTCGCTGGGTCAACGGCCAGACCATCTACGCCAACGGCGGCTCCGCGGCCTGACCCCCCGCGGGCGCCTGAGCCTTCGGCGCCCGCCTCGCACTTCCCCTTCACACCCCCTCACGGGCGACGAGCCTGCTGCTCCGCCTGCCCGAAAACAGCCTCGAAAGGACCACAGCCATGTCCAAGACCATCCTGATCAGCGGCGCGTCGAGCGGATTCGGCGCCCTGACCGCCCGCGCCCTGGCCGACGCCGGCCACACCGTGTACGCCGGGATGCGCGACCTCGCCGCCCGCAACGCGACCGCCGCGGCCGACGCCGCGCAGTACGCCAAGGACAACGGCGTCGACCTGCGCACCGTCGAGCTCGACGTCAGCTCCGACGAGTCGGCCCGCCAGGCCGTGCAGACGGTGCTGGCGGAGGAGGGCAAGCTCGACGTACTGATCCACAATGCCGGGCACATGGTGACCGGCCCGGCCGAAGCCTTCACCCCGGAGCAGCTGGCCGAGCTCTACGACACCAACGTGCTGGGCACCCAGCGGCTCAACCGGGCGGCCCTGCCGCACCTGCGGGAGCAGCAGGACGGTCTGCTGCTCTGGATTGGCAGCTCGAGCTCACGCGGCGGCACGCCTCCGTACCTGGCGCCGTACTTCGCCGCGAAGGCGGCGATGGACGCGCTCGCCACCAGCTACGCGCTGGAGGTCGCCCGGTTCGGCATCGAGTCGACCATCGTCGTACCGGGCTCGTTCACCCACGGCACCAACCACTTCGCGCACAGCGGCACCCCGGCCGACACCGATGTCGTCGCGGCGTACGAGACCCGGTACGCCGGGCTGATGGACCAGGTCAGCCAGAAGCTGCGCGAGCTGGAGCCGGAGTGGGCCGACGTCGCGGAGGTCGCCCGGGCGGTCGTCACCGTGGTCGGCACCGAGAAGGGCCGCCGGCCGTTCCGGGTCCACATCGACCCCTCCGACGACGGCGCCGCCGTGGTCAACGCGGTCGCCGACCGGGTCCGCGCGGAGTTCCTGCGCCGGGTCGGCCTGGACGACCTGCTGCACCCGACCGCCGCGTGACCCGCACTGCCCGCAGTTCGCCCTGGCGAGGACGGTCGTCCTCGCCACTCGCTCCCCGGAGGTGACGACGATGGACGGCCTGATCGACGTGCACGCACACTTCCTGCTGCCGGAGTACGTCACGGCGGCCGAGCGGGCCGGGCATCTGCGGCCGGACGGGATGCCGGCCTGGCCGGTGTGGAACGCGGCCAGGCACCTGCGGCTGATGGACCGGACCGGAATCGCCAAGTCGATCCTGTCGGTGTCGTCGCCCGGTGTGCACTTCGGTGACGACTTCCGCGCCCAGGTGCTGGCCCGCCGGATGAACGAGGCCGCTGCCGAGCTGGGCAAGGACCACCCGGGCCGGTTCGGGTTCTTCGCCAGTCTGCCGTTGCCGGACGTCGCCGGGGCGCTGGTCGAGCTCGAGCACGCGTACGACGTCCTGGGCGCGGACGGGATCATCCTGAACAGCAACGCCGGCGGGCAGTACCCGGGGGACCCGTCGTGGGAGCAGCTGTGGCGTGCGCTGGACGAGCGGGCGGCGGTGGTGTTCCTGCACCCGACCTCGCCGCCGCAGTGGCGACAGGTCTCGCTGGACCGGCCGCGGCCGATGATCGAGTTCCTGTTCGACAGCGCCCGCGCGGTGACCGACCTGGTGCTCACCGGGATCCTGAGCCGCTACCCGCGGATCCGTTTCGTCGTCACCCACGCCGGTGGAGTGATCCCGCTGCTCGGCGACAGGCTCGACCTGTACCGGGCCACCTTCGACCCCACGAGCGGTCTGCCCAGCGTCACCGACCAGCTCAAGCACCTCTGGTACGACGTCGCCGGCACGCCGGTGCCGAACCAGCTGCCCGCCCTGCAAGCAGTAGCCGGCGCCGACCACCTCCTCTACGGCAGCGACCACTGCTTCACGCCGTCGGAAGCTGTTGCCGACCAGATCGCCGCACTGGACGAAGCCGCCGTGGCCGAGGGCTGGCGGCCACGCACCACGGCGAACGCCGTACGGCTGCTGGCCTCCTGACTCGCCGCTTGCGGTGCATGCGACCCGCGGCCGGGGGTACTGGCCGATTAATCGAGCTGGTGTTCGAACGAGGAGGAGCGATGAGTCAGGACGTGCATCCGGTGCCGGACAAGGAGCCGGAGAACTGGACGACCGGGGACGAGCCGATGACCGGGCCGCAGGAGTCGTACCTGAACACGCTCGCGCAGGAGGCCGGTGAGCAGGTTCCGGAGCGGCTGAGCAAGGCGGACGCGTCCCGGCTGATCGACGAGCTACAGGCGCGGACCGGGCGCGGCGCGGGGAGTTGAGCGGAGCGGAAAGCCTCGGCGGGCCCTGACAGCTCCGCCGAGGCTTCCGGCTGTTGATCGGTCAACAGCCTCGGGGTGTTACGCAGGGTCGTTGGCGATGGCTTATTGTTTCCTATCGCAACCAAATAGGCCTGGGTGAGGACCTGGAGGCCGTACTCCGCCCCGGCGCAGCCCGACCGGCTGCTCCGGCCGAACGACCGCGTGAGGACGGATCCACCCCGATGTCTGCCACCGAGACGACGGCCCCCGCGCCGGCCGAGCCCCTCGCGTCACCGGCGCCGGCCGATCCCGGGCTGACCCATCGGGAGATCCTGGAGATCCTGGTCGGCCTGCTGGCGGCGCTGTTCACCGCGATGCTCAGCTCGACCATCGTCAGCAACGCGCTGCCGACGATCATCGCCGACCTCGAAGGCACCCAGACCCAGTACACCTGGGTGATCACCGCGAGTCTGCTCGCCACCACCGTGTCGACTCCGGTCTGGGGCAAGCTGTCCGACCTGGTCAGCAAGAAGCTGCTGGTCCAGCTGGCGACCGTCTTGTTCGTGGTCGGCTCGGCGCTGGCCGGGATGGCGCACAACGTGCCGTTCCTGATCGGCGCCCGCGTCTTGCAGGGCCTGGCGATGGGCGGCCTGATGGCGCTGGCCCAAGCGATCATCGGCGCCGCGATCCCACCTCGCGACCGGGGACGCTACTCCGGCTACATGGGCGCGGTCGTCGCTGTCGCCACGGTCAGCGGTCCACTGCTGGGCGGCGTCATCGTCGACACCAGCTGGCTCGGCTGGCGCTGGTGCTTCTACGTCTGCGTGCCACTGGCAGTGATCAGCCTGGTCATGCTGCAGCGCTATCTGCATCTGCCGCTGCTGAAGCGCAGGGTCCGGATGGACTACCTCGGCGCGATCCTGATCAGCGGCGCGGCAAGCCTCCCGCTGGTGTGGGTCTCGTTCGCCGGCACGCACTTCCCCTGGTGGTCCCGCGAGACCGCCTACTACCTGGGCGGTACGGCGCTGCTCGCGATCCTCGCGGTCGTCGTCGAGACGCGGGCGAAGGAGCCGCTGGTCCCACTGAGCGTCGTCCGGGAGCGGACCACGGCGCTGGCGATCGTGGCCAGCCTGGCGGTCGGTCTCGCCATGTTCGGCAGCGCGGTGTTCCTCGGTCAGTACTTCCAGGTCGCCCGCGGCTACAGCGCGACCGAGTCCGGCCTGCTCACGGTTCCGATGATGCTGGGCTCGTTCGTCGGCTCGGTCGGCGCCGGCCAGATGATCACCCGGTACGGCAAGTGGAAGCGCTATCTGGTGCTCGGTGGGTTGCTGCTGATCGGCGGGCTCGCCGTGCTGGGGATGATCGACCACACCACGCCGTACTGGTATCTGGCGGTCGGCATGGGCGCGATGGGCATCGGCATGGGCATGCTGATGCAGAACCTGGTGCTCGCCGTACAGAACACGGTCGACGTCAGCCAGGTCGGCGCCGCGAGCGCGTCCGTCACGTTCTTCCGCAGCCTCGGTGGTGCGGTCGGGGTGTCGGTGCTGGGCGCTGTCCTGGCCAACCGCGTGACCGAGCTGATCACCAGCAACCTGCGAGCGCTCGGGCCGGACGGCGTCGCCGCGGGCCGCGCGCTGGAGGAGGGCTCCGGCGGGAGTCTGCTCGACGTCGGGGCGTTGCCGCCGCAGTTGGCGGAGGTCGTACGGCATGCGTACGGCGACGCGACCGGGCGCATCTTCCTGATCGCTGCCGGGGCCGGTGTGGTGAGTCTGCTGGCGGTGCTCTTCATCCGCGAGGTGCCGCTGCGGCGGACGGTCTCAATGGCGTCTGCTGACGAAGGCGCCCCGGCTGATCTGGCAGCAGCCGCTGCGCCTGGTGCGGCGTCGACCGGCGTGGTGCCGGAGCCCGCCGACGATGCCGAGCGGGACGCCGCGGTGGCGCTCGGCGTGATCACCTCGGCCGAGCGGACCGCGCTGGAGCGCGAGCGCGAGGCCAACGAACGCGTCGCGGCCGCGGCGAACGTCATCCGCCGGATGCGGACCGATGTGGCCGACCTGTTCACGCGGGTCGACCAGCAGATCGCCGAGCTGGAGCGGACCCTGCCAGGAGTCGACGGTGAGCACCCGATGGCGCCGGTGCTGGCCGCGCAGCCGCAGGACGGCGCGTGGGTGGACGAGCTGCGGCGGTACGAGCTCAGCGTGCTGAGCGCGAGCCAGCGGACCGCGGACCACTTGCGGGAGACGGCGAAGGCCGAGGCCGACGAGATCGTCTCGGCCGCGAAGGCCGAGGAGGAGGCGATCCGGCGGCGGATCGCGGAGCTGAAAGCGGTCGAGCAGCGGCTGCTGGGCGCCGTACGGGACGGGCTGTCGGAGACTCCCGCGCCCCCGTCCTCGGTCAACGGGCACCGGACGGGCAATGGGTACCCGAGCCACTACGAGTCCGAGCAGGAGGCCTTCGGCTGAGCTGTCCGTTGCGGATGGCATGCTCTCGTCTTGTCGGCGGTAGGTGAGAGCAGGGAGCGTCGTGGGGCCTTGGGATGAGGAGCAGGTGCTCGCTCTGGCGCCTGATCCTGCCTCCGCCAAAGCAGGGCAGGCCCAGGCGCGGGTGACCAAGTGGTCCGACGCGGGGAGCTCGGAGCACGCGCTGTGGGGATACTGCCAGGGCAGTGGCAAGCAGCCGTACCAGACGACGGTCGACCTGAGCGGTCCGGCCTTTCGCTGCTCCTGCCCGAGCCGGAAGTTTCCGTGCAAGCACGCGCTCGGCCTGATGCTGCTCTGGGCCGCCGGAGCGTTGCCCACGGCGGACGAGCCCGAGTGGGTCGACAAGTGGCTGGCCGAGCGCAGCACGCGGGCCGAGCGGGCGGCGGAGCGCGCCGAGAAGAAGCCGGGCGAGGTCGCTGATCCGCTGGCGGCCCAGGCCCGTGCCTCACGCCGAGCCGATCGGGTGTCGGCGGGCATGGCCGAGCTTGAGGCGTGGCTGGACGACCAGGTACGCCGGGGGCTCAGCGGGTTCGAGCAGCGTGGCTATGAGGAGCTGAGCCGACTGGCCGCGCGGATGGTCGACGCGCAGGCGCCAGGCGTCGCGGGCGCCGTACGGCGTGCTGCTGGCGTGGTGGGGCGGGGACACGGGTGGCCGGGGGAGCTGCTGGAGGAGCTGGCGCTGATCCACCTGACCGTGTCGGCGCACAGCCGACTGGCCGAGCTGCCGCCGTCGATGGCCGACACCGTGCAGACCCGGATCGGGTGGACCGTCGAGACGGCTCGGGTCCAGGCCGAAGGCGAGAAGGTCGAGGACGACTGGCTGGTGCTCGGTCGTGTCGTCGAGCCGGACGACCGGCTCACCGTACGCCGTTTGTGGTTGCGTGGGGCAACGACCGGGCGGCTGGCGCTGATCCTCGCGTTCGCGCCCGGTGGTCGTCGCCTGGATCCGTTGCCGGCCCGTCCCGGCGAGCTGGTCCCGGCCGTCTTGTCCTTCTATCCCGGCGCTCTTCCGCTCCGCGCCCTGCTGACCCAGACCGCTCCACGTCTGCCCGGTTCACGGCCCGCCGGGCTGACCGCCCGCCAGGCGCTGGCCTCGTACGTGGAGTCGCTGTCGGCAGACCCCTGGAACGAGCGCTGGCCCCTGGTCCTGCAGAATGTCCGCCCGGCCCGCAACGGCGCGAACTGGGCTCTGGTGGACACAGCGGGAGACGCCCTGGAGCTGCTCCCGGTGGATCCCTGGAAACTGCTCGCTGTCTCCGCGGGCGGTCCGCTGACCGTTGCCGGTGAGTGGAACCGGGCCGGCTTCCGTCCGATGACCGTCTGGGACGGCGATCGAGCGGTGATCCTGTGAGGGGCTGGGACGGGCTGGTGTCCTCGGCGCTGCTCGGCACCGACCGTCGGCCACCAACATTCGAAGACCTTCCGCCGGCGGTCCGCGAGCAGCTGTCGGACGACGCAGGCCTGCTGGACGCGGCCGCGTTGGCGACGCTCTACAAACGGGCCGGACGCCTTCCGCTGCGAGGGATCGAGCCGTTGCCGGTCGCCGAGGGCGAGGACCGGCCGTTGCCCCGGCCGAGCGCGATCCGGCGGCTGACGGCGATGGTGGCCGGGTTCCAGACGGCCGCGCTCGGAGAGTGGTTGCGGATCGCGGAGGCGAAGGGCTGGGGGATCCCACCAGAGCACCTGCCGGCGTTGGCGGACTACGCGCGCGGACGAGCGGAGTACCGGCCGCTGGTGATCGCGGCCGCCGGGCGGCGTGCCGCCTGGCTGGCCGAGCTGAATCCGGAGTGGCGGTTCCTGCACGAGGCGGTGAGCGACAACCCCGAGCTGTGGACCCACGGGAACTCGCTGCAGCGGCGCGCGTGGTTCAGGCGGCTGCGCGAGCGGGACCCGGCCGCTGCGTTGGAGGCGCTGCGGGAGGTGTGGCCGACCGAGAGCGCTGCGACTCGGTTGGAGTTCCTGGGTGCGCTCAAGGCGGGGCTGAGCGGAGCGGACGAAGAGTTCCTCGAGGCGGCACTCGACGACAGGTCGAAGGACGTTCGCCGGTTGGCGGCTGAGCTGCTGGCGCGCATCGAGGGCTCGCAGTACGGCGTACGGATGGCTGAGCGGGTAGCGGCGCACCTGACCGAGTCCCACGGAGTGCTGGCCGTGACTCTGCCGCAGCGCGTCACCAAGGCGATGGAGCGGGACGCCGTCGATCCGCAGGCACACCCCGGGCTCGGCCGCAGAGCTTGGTGGCTCAAGCAGTTGGTGGCGGCGGCTCCGCTGCCGGCTCCCGATGTCCTGCAGTTGCCGGTGGAAGGCGTTGCTGCCGAGGTATTGCAGGCTGCCTGGGCGGAAGCGGCCGTCCGGGAGCAGAACGCCGAGTGGGCCCGGGCCCTGCTGCGCAGCGATGCCTCCACCGACGGCCGGACGTCCGAGCTGCTCAGGGTGCTGCCGGAGGAGGAGTGGCCCGCCGCCATCGAGCACCTGCGCACGACCACCGACCTGTCCGAGCTGGTCGGCGGACTGCCCGTCCCCTGGCCGGCGCCGCTCGCCGTACTGGTGCTGGACCTGCTCAGCAAGGCCGGCACCGCCAGGAGCTGGGCACGGCTGGCCAGCATCGCCGCCCGCGCCGTACCGCCTGAAGCCCTGCACCATCCGATCACCCGCGAGCCGACCGGCGAGGAAGACACCTGGCGCCTGCGGCTGGTGGAGACCTTGAACTTCCGTCGCGAGATGTACGAGGAGCTGTCATGACCACAACCGCCGTGATGCGGCCGCACGCCGAGGACGAGTACGCCGGTGAGCTGGCCGCTCTGGCGGCGACGGACGATCGGGTCCGGCCACCGGCGTGGCAGCTGTCGCCCGCGGCCGTCGTCACCTACCTGCTCGGCGGTAAGGCCGGCGACACCGAGATCTCGCCCAAGTACGTCGGCCCCCGCCGCCTGATCGAGGTGGCCGTCGCGACGCTGGCCACCGACCGGGCCCTGCTCCTGCTCGGCGTCCCCGGTACGGCGAAGACGTGGGTCAGCGAGCACCTGGCCGCGGCGATCTGCGGCGACTCGACCCTGCTCGTCCAGGGCACCGCCGGTACGGCGGAGGAAGCGATCCGCTACGGCTGGAACTACGCCCAGCTGATCGCGCAGGGCCCGAGCGAGGCCGCGCTGGTCCCGAGCCCGGTCCAGCGCGCGATGGCCGAGGCGAAGATCGCCCGGATCGAGGAGCTGACCCGGATGCCGTCCGACGTGCAGGACGCGCTGATCACGATCCTGTCGGAGAAGTCGCTGCCGATCCCGGAGCTGGCCGGCGAGATCCAGGCCCGCAAGGGCTTCAACGTGATCGCCACCGCGAACGACCGCGACAAGGGCGTCAACGAGCTGTCCAGCGCGCTGCGGCGCCGGTTCAACACCGTCGTCCTGCCGCTGCCGGACTCCGCCGACGACGAGGTCGAGATCGTCTCCCGCCGGGTCGCGCAGCTCGGCGCCTCGCTGGAGCTGCCGCCGCAGGACAGCGCGCTGGACGAGATCCGCCGCGTCGTCACGGTCTTCCGCGAACTGCGCTCGGGCCGGACCGAGGACGGCCGGACCGCGGTCAAGTCACCGTCCGGCACGCTGTCGACCGCCGAGGCGATCAGCGTGGTCACCGGAGGTCTCGCGCTGGCCGCACACTTCGGAGACGGCGTACTGCGCTCGTACGACGTGGCCGGCGGCATCCTCGGCGCGGTGGTCAAGGACCCGTCGGCCGACCGGGTGGTCTGGTCGGAGTACCTGGAGACCGTGGTCCGCGAACGCGACGGCTGGTCGGACTTCTACCGGGCGTGCCGGGACCTGAGCTGATGTCCGTCCACCTGTTCGGGATCAGGCACCACGGACCGGGCTCGGCCCGGGCGCTGGTGGCTGCCCTGGCGGACCTGCAGCCGGACATCGTGCTGATCGAGGGACCGCCGGAGGCCGACAAAGTGGTCGAGCTGGCCGCGGATCCGGAGATGGTCCCGCCGGTCGCCTTGCTGGCCTATGCGGTCGACGACTCGACGCGCGCTGCGTTCTGGCCGTTCGCGGTGTTCAGCCCGGAGTGGCAGGCGATCCGCTTCGCGCTGGCCGGCGGCGTACCGGTGCGGTTCTGCGATCTGCCGGCGGCGCTGATGTTCGGGTCGTCGGAGCGGGAGCGCGGGTCGTCGATCGATCCGCTCGCCACACTCGCCGCGGCCGGCGGATACGACGATCCCGAGCGCTGGTGGGACGACGTGATCGAGCACCGGCGCGACGGCGCCGAGCCGTTCACGGTGATCGCGGAAGCGATGGGCGAGCTGCGCCGCGACGAGCAGGCGACCGGACGGGAGGCCCAGCGCGAGGCGTACATGCGGCAGACGCTGCGCAAGGCGATCAAGGAGGGCTTCGAGCGGATCGCCGTCGTCTGCGGTGCCTGGCATGTCCCGGCGTTGACCTTGCCGTTGCCCCCGGCAACGCATGACGCGCGGATCCTGAAGGGCCTGGCGAAACGCAAGGTGGCCTGCACTTGGGTGCCGTGGACGCACAGCCGGCTGGCCAACGCGAGTGGGTACGGCGCGGGCGTGACCTCACCGGGCTGGTACCACCATCTGTTCACCGCGCCCGACCAGATCACCACCCGCTGGCTGACCAAGGTCGCGCGGGTGCTGCGCGACGAGGACCTGCCGGTGTCGAGCGCGCACGTGATCGAGGCGGTCCGGCTGGCGGAAACCCTTGCCGCGTTGAGAGAACGGCCGCTCGCCGGGCTCAGCGAGATGACGGAGGCGACGCGCGCCGTACTGTGTGGCGGGAACGACGTCCTGCTGGAGCTGGTCACGCGGGAAGCGGTCGTCGGTGAGCTGCTGGGGACCGTGCCGGGTGACACGCCGCAGGCGCCGGTGGCGGCGGATCTGGCCGCGCAGGCCCGACGGCTGCGGCTGAAACGGGACCCGGCCGAGCGGGTGATCGACCTGGATCTGCGCAAGGACAACGACCGGGAGAAGTCGCAGCTGCTGCACCGGTTGGGGATTCTGGGCATCGACTGGGGAGTGCCGACCTCGGACGACCGGCGTTCACAAGGCACGTTCCGGGAGATGTGGAAACTGGCCTGGGATCCGGGACTCGAGGTCGACCTGGTGGCCGCGGGAGCGCACGGTACGACGGTGGTCGGCGCGGCGACGACGAAGATGCTCGCGGCCGCGGCGGAGTCGTCGACGCTGGCCGAGGTGACATCCGCGCTGGAGCGGTCCCTGCTCGCGAACCTGGCCGACGCCCTGCCGGCGTTGCTCGCGGGCGTCGACACCCGGGCGGCGAAGGACGCCGACGTCGGGCACCTGATGGCCGCGCTGCCGGCGTTGGCGCGCTCGGCGCGGTACGGCGACGTCCGGGGCAGCGACACCGCCGGACTGGCCGCGGTCGCCGAACGGATGGTGGCCCGGGTCTGCGCCGGACTCGGGCGGACGGTGCACGGGCTGGATCCCGATGCGGCGGCGTCCGTGCTGGAGCTGATCGACGGCGTACAGGATGCGACGGCGTTGCTGTCGGAGGAGTCGCGGGAGATCTGGCTGCGCACGTTGGAGGGGCTGAGCGACCGGGCGTCGGTGCCGCCGCTGATCGCGGGACGGTTGACGCGGCTGATGCTCGACACGTCGCGGGTCGACTCCGGAGAGGTCGCGCTGCGGTTGGGGCGCGCGCTGTCGCCGGGAACCGCGACGATCGAGGCGGCCGGGTACGTCGAGGGGTTCCTGGCCGGCGGCGGGTTGCTGCTGGTGCACGACGAGCGGTTGCTGGGGCTGGTCGACGGGTGGCTGGCGGGGATTCCGGACGAGGCGTTCCTGGAGGTGCTGCCGTTGCTGCGCAGGACGTTCGGGACGTTCGCGAAGCCCGAGCGGCGATCGATCGCGGATCGGGCCCGGGCGCTGGGTGGTGCGACCCAAGTAGTTGCCGTAGACGATGATCTGGACGCCGAGCTGGCGGCTTCGGTGCTGCCGACCGTCGCTCGGCTGCTGGGTCGCCCGACGACGTTGGTGGAGGTCTGATGGCCGACGACGAACGGCTGCGGCGATGGCGGATGGTCCTGGGCAGCGAAGCGGATCCGGAGACCGGCACCTCGTTGTCGAAGACCGACCAGTCCGTCGACGCGGCACTGGCCGCCCTGTACGACGCGGAGCGCGGTGAGCCCGGGACCAAGCGCTCGGCCGGGCTCGGGTCGTCGGCGCCGCGGGTCGCGCGGTGGCTGGGCGACATCCGCGGGTACTTCCCGAGTTCCGTCGTCCAGGTGATGCAACGGGACGCGGTCGAGCGGCTCGGCATCACCCGGATGCTGATGGAACCCGAACTGCTGAACGCGGTCGAGCCCGACGTCCACCTGGTCAGCACGTTGCTCGCGCTGAACGAGGTGATGCCCGAGGAGACCAAGCAGACCGCGCGCGAGGTGGTCGGCCGGGTGGTCGCCGACCTGGAGAAGCGCCTCGCCGAACGGACCCGCGCGGCCGTCACCGGCGCGCTCGACCGGGCCGGGCGAACCGCGCGGCCGCGGCACTCCGACATCGACTGGGACCGGACCATCCGGATCAACCTCAAGCACTTCTCGCCGGCGCTCGGCACGATCGTCCCGGACCGGCTGGTCGGTTACGCCCGGCGCAACCACAGCGTCCAGCGCGACATCGTGCTGGCGATCGACCAGTCCGGCTCGATGGCCGAGTCGGTCGTCTACGCGAGCGTGTTCGGCGCCGTACTGGGCTCGCTGCGCACGTTGCGGACCAGCCTGGTCGTCTTCGACACGGCGGTCGTCGATCTGACCGACCAGCTGGAGGATCCCGTCGACGTCCTGTTCGGCACGCAGCTCGGCGGCGGCACGGACATCAACCGCGCGCTCGCGTACTGCGAAACGCTCGTCGCGCGTCCCGCCGAGACCGTCCTGGTCCTGATCAGCGACCTGTACGAAGGCGGCAACCGCGAGGAGCTGCTACGCCGTACCCGCTCGCTGGTCGAGTCCGGAGTCCAGGTCGTCGCCCTGCTCGCCCTGGCCGACTCCGGCGCCCCCTCGTACGACGCCGACAACGCGGCCGCCTTCGCGGACCTCGGCATCCCGACGTTCGCCTGCACCCCGGACCTGTTCCCCGACCTGATGGCCACCGCCATCCGCCGCGAGGACATCACCCAGTGGGCCGCGACGAACCTCTCGGATTGAATGGGCCGATGGAGATCACCGGCATCCGCCCCGACGAGTACGCCGAGGCGACGCGGATCTGGGAGGCGTCGGTCCGCGCGACCCACGACTTCGTCACCGAGGCCGACCTGGATGTGTTCCGCCCGCTGGTCGCCGCGTCGTTCGGGCAGCTCGAGCACCTGGCCGGGCTCCGGGACGACGACGGCCGGTTGCTCGGATTTGCCGGAGCGACGGCGGGCAAGCTGGAGATGCTGTTCCTGGCCCCGGAAGCCCGCGGGCGGGGTGGTGGGACGTTGCTGCTGGATCACGCGCGACGGGTCTTCGGCGTGACGGCGGTCGACGTGAACGAACAGAACCCGCAGGCGGTCGGTTTCTACCTGCACCACGGGTTCACCGTCTCCGGGCGGTCCGAGCGGGACGGCACCGGCAAGCCGTACCCGCTGCTGCACCTGACCATCTAGTTGCTTCGAGCAACGTCTTCGGGGTCTGATCCCGGCCGGCCTGCTGCCCTTGAGCTGATCGCGCGACTGTGCTTCACTATAGTCACTATTCTTGACCATCAGGGAATGTGACTTATGACTGCTGTCGAGCTGACCCGCTTCAAGGTTGCCGCCGAGAAGACCGGCGAGCTGCTGGCCGCGCGACCCGGCATGCTCGCCGACTTCGCCGCCGATCGCCAGGGCTTCCTGTCCGCGCGCCTCGTCCAGCTCCCGGATGGCGAGTGGCTCGACATCGTCGAGTGGGCGACCAGCGAGGACTTCGCCACCAGCCGGGCCAAGGGGCCGAACCTGCCGGGCATCGCCCGTTTCTTCGCGGCGATCGACTCCCTCGTCTCCGCCGAGGAAGGCGTGCTCGCCGAAGCCCAGTGAGCCGGCCGCCGGGTCAGTCGGCGAGCTGGAGGATGTCGATCTCGGTGCCGGGGTCGACTTCGGCGAAGCGCAGGGCCCACTGGACGGCCTCGTCGCGGGAGTTGACGCGGATGATCGACAGGCCGGCGATCAGTTCCTTCGTCTCGGTGAACGGGCCGTCGAGCACCCGGGGTGAGCCGTCGGGGAACGTGATGCGCGCGCCGTGGGCGCTGGGCAGCAGACCGTCGGCACTGAGCAGTACGCCGGCCTGGCGCATCTCCTCCAGCACCTCGTCGGCGCGGGCGAGCATCGCCGGATCCGGCGCCTGGCCGGCCTCCAGTGCGTCGTTGGTCTTGTGCAGCAGCGCGAACCGCATCGGCACCTCCTCAGCTCGACCGTAGCGGGATCAGCTCGGCCTTTTCCAGCGCCCGCCAGTACTCCGGGGCAATGGACTGATCGAGATAGCCGGCCACCTCGGTGATCTCCGCCGGAGTCCGCGCGCCGACGACCACCGCCGGAATGTCCGGATGTGCCAGTGGGAACTGCAGTGCGGCGGCCGGCAGCGGTACGCCGTACCGATCGCTGATCGCGCGGAGCTGGTCCAGGCGTGCGGCGGCCTCCGGTGACAGCGGGGGATAACCGACCGACGGCCGCGACGCCGCGAGCGGTCCGCCCTGGAAGACTCCGGCGCCGATGATCGAGACGCCGAGCTGGTGCGCCAGCGGCAGCAGCTCGACCGTGGCCGACTGGTCGAGCAAGCTGTAGCGCCCGGCCAGCAGAACGCAGTCGGGCGTCGTCGCCGCCTCGCGCAGGAACCGCGCCGCGACATCGGCATGGTTGATGCCGAGCGACAGCGCGCGGATCGTGCCCCGGTCGCGCAGCTCGACCAGCGCGCGGAGGGCCGAGGTCGAGGCGGCCGCGAAGTCGAGCTCCGGGTCGTGGATGTGCAGGATGTCGACCCGGTCGATGCCCATCCGCTGCAGGCTGTCCTCGAACGAGCGCATCACCGCGTCGTAGGAGTAGTCCAGGCGCGGGCCGATCCCGGGCGGTGGCTCGGCCCAGATCGGTTGGAGGTCGGTCCCACCTGGTTCGAGCAGGCGGCCGACCTTCGTGCACAGCACGTAGTCGTCACGCGGCCGTCCGCGCAGGCCGAGGCCGGCTCGCTGCTCGGACAGCCCGTACCCGTAGACGGGTGCGGTGTCGAACAACCGGATCCCCAGCTCCCAGGCGCGGTCGATGGTCGCCACGGCCTGGGACTCCGGCACCGGCGCGAACATCCCCGCCAGCGACGCCAGTCCCAGCCCCAGCCGGCTGACCTTGAGTCCACTCCGGCCAAGCTCCACCATCCGCATGGCACCGACCATAGAAGCCCCCGCCGACACTCCGGAGGAAGTGTCGGCGGGGTGGGGCACACCGGCCGCGCATCCGCGGCGGGTGTACACCTCAGCCAGGCACGCTGGTCACCACCGCGTACCGGCACAGCCGGGCGCGCCGGTCACCTCGGCGCGCCGGCGAACCTCAGCGCGGGACGTCGCCCCGCCACGCTCCGGTCTCGCTGCCGCGGGACTCGATGAACGACTTGAACCGCTGCAGATCGCCCTTGACCCGGCCCTCCACGACGCCGAGCTTGTCGCCGACCTTCTCCAGGAAGCCCTCGGGGTCGATGTCCATCTGGGCGGTCACCCGGGTCTTGGCCGGCTCGAGCTGGTGGAAGGTGATCACACCGGCGTGCTGCGGCCCGGAGTCGGACTTCCAGGCGACCCGCTCGTCGGGGTGCTGCTCGGTGATCGTGGCGTCGAACTCACGGGTCTGGCCGCCGACCTTGGTCACCCAGTGGGTGTGGGTGTTGTCGAGCTGCCGGACCTGCTCGACCCCTTCCATGAACTGCGGGAAGGACTCGAACTGCGTCCACTGGTTGTACGCCGTCGTGACCGGGACGTCGACGTCCACCGACTGCGTAATGCCACCCATCACTGACCTCCTCGTTGCTGTCTGAGTTCTCCCGGTACCCGCATCGTCGCGGTCTAGACCTTCCGATTCACCGCGCGCCGGTGGCAGGGTGGGCGGATGGAAGAGATCGCCGATCGCTACCGCCGGCGCGCCGCGGAGTTCGAGCGCAAGATCGCCGCCGTACCGCCGGACGCCTGGTCCAACCAGTCACCGTGCGCACAGTGGACCGCCCGGGATGTCGTTGATCACGTCGTCGCGATGCACGGCGTCATGCTGGGCCCTGGTGGCGGCTCGTTCGGCACGCAGGTGCGCGACGATCCGCTGCGTGCGTTCCAGGAGGCGCGGGCGGCGGTGCAGGAAGTGCTCGACAACCCCGAACTGGCGGGTCAGGAGGCCGACACCCCGACGGGCAAGCTGACCGCTGAGCAGCACATCGACCAGGTGGTCAGCGACGACCTGGTCCTGCACGGTTGGGACCTGGCCCGCGCGACCGGCCAGGACGAGACGATGGACCCGGACGACGTCGAGCGCCTCTGGCGCAGTACGACGTCCATCCCGGCCGAGATGATGGAGCGCTACCGCACGCCGGGCGCCTTCGGCCCCGGGATCGAGGTCTTCGGCGCGGAGGTCCCCGTTCCGGCCGATGCGCCGCTGCAGGACCGGCTGCTCGGCCTTATCGGGAGGGATCCTTCAGTACGGCGCTGAGCTGGTCGGCCGCGTAGTACACCGAGCTGTCCGCGCACACCGGCGCCTCGTCGAGCCGGGCCGCCAGCGTCGCCGCGTCGGCAGCCAGGATGGCGTCGCCGAGATCGACGACGGGCTGCAGGTACTCGTGTCCGGGAAGCTCGGCCACCGCCGTACGGCAGCCCAGCGCCATCCCTTCGAACAGCGCCGTCGTCGAGACACCGACCTGGTACGCCGCCGCGCGCTGCAGCTCGACGGTCGACTCCGCCGATCCCGCCGACACCCGGACCTTGCTGTCCGGCGGCAGCCGGTAGTCGGTCAGGTGCTCGCTCGGGTGCAGCCGGAACACGACGTCCAGCTCCGGGCGGGCCGCCGAGAACGCGACCGCGAAGTCCAGCAGCGCCGGCCCGATCGTGCCCTGCGACAGGAACAGCACCTGCTCGCCGATCTTCAGCGCCGGATCGGCCGGCGGCAGGAACGGCGCTCCGATCACCGCGGTCGCCATCCCCGCCGGCAGTTCGGCGACCGTCGTCCAGTACGAGCCGAAGCACCACAGCTCGTCCGGCTGGTCGGGCACCACCGGGCTGCCGGGATAGCTGTAGCCGAGGTGGTACGGGCTGATCGCGCCGTGCTGCAGCTCGACCACCGGTACGCCGAGGTCGCGGGCCGCGCCGGTGATGTGCTGGTGGAAGTACGACACCACGGAGTACACGGTCTTGATCCGGTGCCGCCGCAGCAGTGCGCGGTAGAGCGTGCGCAGCCGCAGGTGCTTGGGGATCTCGCGCGCGACCAGGGCGCCGATCGGGACCTTGACGCCGGTCAGCGCCTCGAGCGCGTTGGCGATCGTGGTGGCCCGGGCGTCGACCGAGCGGCTGCGGACCGCGCCGGCGGCGGAGGTGAAGAAGTCCAGGTTGCGGCTGCCGGCCAGCGGGGTCCCGTTGATGCCCGAGTCCAGCACCAGCGCCGACGACCCGAGCTCGGTGCGCAGCTTGTCGGTGTAGATCTCGATGCCGGCCGGTTTGCGCGGGTGCGGCACCACCAGCGCGTCGTACGTGCCGGAGGCCAGGAACGGGTTCTTGCCGACCACTCCGGCGACGTGTTTGCCGACCAGCCGGGCCTTGTCCGAGCGGGTCCGGCGGACCGGGTGCGGCTCGCCGTGGATACCGGCGCGCTTGGTCAGCTCATGGAAGACGCGCATCCGGATGATCGGCCACGGGTGGGCGCCCTGGATCCGCCAGCTCAGCAGATCCAGCTCCTTCTCCAGCTGCCAGATCGCGTGGCACAGCGTCGCCACCGTCGGTGTGGTGCCGTTCCCGGTACTCGTCATGGTTGATCCCTACTATGCCCGCGAGGCTGCCGATGCCCGAGAAGAACCGGCGAACGGCCTTCAGCAGATAGGTCTTGCGTACGAGCACCAGACCGGCCAGGCCGTAGACGAAGGCCGATCCGATCCGCGCCAGAGCATAGGCCAGCGCTGTCAGCTTGCTGGCCACGCCCGGCCGGATCAGCACCCGGGAGATGCTGTCGCCGCTGCCGGACCGGAAGGCGCGCCGGACCAGCCAGCGCAACGTCGTCCGGGAGGCCGGCACGTCCTCGGTGATCCGCGCCTCCTCGCACCACACGATCCGGAATCCGGCCTGGTGCACGCGCAGGAAGAAGTGCAGGTCGCTCGACCCGGTGAACCGGAACGCCGGGTGGAAGGCCGGCGTGACCTGGTGGTAGACCTTCTGCGCGACCAGGGTGTTGTTCGTGTACGCCTTGTTCAGCACGTCGCCGGTCTTGTGCTTGCCGGTCGAGTCGTGCACGTCGCTGTAGCGGTTCCAGGCCGGGGCGTCCGGCGGGAGAGTGCCCTGGACGGGACCGGTGACGACGTCCGCGCCGGTGCTCTCCCAGGCGCCGAGCAGCGTCGCCAGCCAGCCCGGCGGCGCGACCTCGTCGTCGTCCACGAAGATCAGCGCGTCGTCGTCCCAGCACAGCTGCACCGACTTCTCCCGGGCGAACGGGATCCCGGGCTCCGGTTCGATCGCGGAGTCCACCGGGTACGGACCGGTCGCTGCTGCGGCAGCGATCACCTCAGCCGCCGAACCTGCTGCGTCGTTGTCCACCACGACGATCCGGACGGCGTAGTCGCTGTCCGCGGGCAGCTCCTGGGCCTGCAGGCTGTCCAGCAGGCCTTTCAGCAGCTCGGGTCGCCGGAAGGTGATCACGGCGATCGCGACGGAGATGCTCATGCCGACCGAGACTAGCGGTCGGGCTGCCGCCGAGGCCATTCCGCCTGTACCTCTGAGTACAGTGGATCAAGTGGAGACAGTGGAGCGGTTGATCCGGAGCACGCAGCAGCTGCTCTGGGAGCGGGGTTACGTCGGGACCAGCCCGAAGGCGATCCAGGCCGCGGCCGAGGCCGGCCAGGGCAGCATGTACCACCACTTCACCGGCAAGGCCGAGCTGGCCAAGGCGGCGATCGAGCGGTCCGCCGCCGAGCTCACCGCGGCCGCCGAGGAACAGCTCGCCGGTCCCGGTACGGCGGTCGAGCGCATCACCCGCTACCTGCGCCGCGACCGCGACGTCCTCAAGGGCTGCCAGATCGGCCGCCTCACCGCCGACCCGGACGTGATGGCCGACCCCGCTCTGCGCGCCCCCGTCGACGCCGCCCTGCGCCGGATCCGCGAGCGCCTCGCCGAGATCCTTGCCGAGGGCAAACAGTCCGGCGAGTTTCCACCGTCTCTCGACCCGGCCGCCACCGCCGCCACCATCGCCGCCGTGCTGCAAGGCGGCTATGTGCTCGCCCGGGCCGCCGCCGACGACGAACCGTTCGAGCAGGCCGTGTCAGGAATCGTCCAACTACTGCGAGGAGTAGCCCTGTGAGGATCGGTGCCGTCTTTCCCCAGCTCGAGATCGGTAGTGACCCGGCCGTCGTACGGGCCTGGGCGGAGACCGTCGAGTCGGCCGGGTACACGCACGCGCTGGCCTACGACCATGTGCTCGGGGCGAGTCCGGAGCACCGGCCGGGCTGGACGGGGTACACCGACAAGTCCTTGTTCCACGAGGTTTTTGTGCTGTTCGGCTATCTCGCCGCGGTGACCACCGAGCTGGAGCTGGTCACCGGGGTGGTGATCCTGCCGCAGCGGCAGACCGCGCTGGTCGCCAAGCAGGCGGCGGAGGTCGACGTGCTCAGCGGCGGCCGGCTGCGGCTCGGCGTCGGCATCGGCTGGAACCAGGTCGAGTACGACGCCCTCGGCGTTCCCTTCAAGCAGCGCGGCGCCAAGCTGGAGGAGCAGGTCGACCTGCTGCGCAAGCTCTGGGCCGACCCGGTGATCTCGTACGACGGGAAGTTCCATCAGGTCGAGGAGGCCGGCCTCAACCCGTTGCCCGGGCGCCGGATCCCGATCTGGTTCGGCGGTTCGGCCGAGGCCGTGCTGCGCCGTACCGGGGAGATCGGCGACGGCTGGATGCCGCAGAGCGCACCCGACGACGAGGCCCGCGCCGCCGTCGAGCGAGTCCGCCGGTACGCCGTGGAGGCGGGCCGCGACCCGGCCGGGATCGGCTTCGAGGCGCGCCTCGGCCTCGGCCGCCTGCCCGACGCGGACTGGCCGGGGTTCGTCCGGGGCTGGCGCGAGATCGGCGCGACGCATCTCGGCGTCAACACGATGGGCATGGGCCTGAAGTCCCCGGCCGACCACGCCGCCGTCCTGCGCGACGTACTGCCGTTGCTCAAGGAGAGCTGACCCTCGCGGGGGTGTTGGCGGTCGAGCCGCGAACGGCCAGCGGGCAGGGCAGCGTGACGATCTCGGTCGGGCGGTCCGGCTCGGCGATCCGGCGGCGGAGCAGTTCGATCCCGGTCGCGACGATCCCGGGCACCGGCTGCTCGACCGACGTCAGGTCGAACGCCTCCCACCCGGCCAGTTCGGTGTTGTCGTAGCCGATCACCCAGAGGTCGTCCGGCACCCGGACGCCGAGCGACCGCGCGCCGTCGAGGATCCCGAACCCGAGCAGGTCGGTCAGCGTGAACAGCGCGGTCGGCGGTTTACGGGCCGACAGCAACTTCCGTGCGGCCGCGTGACCGGAGGCGTGCGACACCCCGGCGGTGACCACGTTGCGCGCTCTGAGCTGTACGCCGGCGTCGGCGAGCGCGGCGCGGAAACCACGCTCGCGATCGCGCGAGGTGTTGCCGGTGTGTTCGAGCCGCACCAGCCCGATCTCGGTATGGCCCGCCTCGACCAGGTACCGGCCGGCGTCGTACGCGCCCTGCCGGTCGTCACCGACGACCTGGTCGCAGTCCAGCCCGTCGATGCCGCGGTGCAGCAGGATCGTCGGGGTGCCGGAGTCGAGCGCCATCGTGTGCAGCGGTGAGGCGTACGACGCCGACGTCACGATGAAGCCGTCGACCAGGCGCTGCTGCAGGATCGTGCCGAGCGACTCCGGCTGCTCGTGCTCGATGTTCCACAGGATCATGTGCAGGCCGGCCGCGCTGAGCCCCCGGCCGATCTCGTCCAGCAACTGGGCGTGGAACGGGCTGGTCACCCGGGTCACGAACACCCCGATCGAGCCGGTCCGGCCGGTTTTCATCGCGCGGGCCAGCGCGTTCGGCGTGTAGTTGGCCTCCTCGAGCACCCGCAGTACCCGGGCCCGGGTCTGCGGGGTGACCTTCGGGCTGTTGGTCAGGACCCGCGAAACGGTCGCCTGCGACACCCCGGCCAGCCGCGCCAGGTCCTTGCTGGTGAGCGGACGACTCATCCCGCCTCCCTCGTCGTCGGACCCGCACCCTACTGAACAGTTCGGTTCCTCGCCGCCGGACAGCCGCCCGAAGTTGTGCACTACGGTCGAGACGAACCGGATCACCGACCGGCGTCGAGGAGAGGAGCTGTTGTGGCAGTCGAGGTCACCGGACCGAAACACGAGCGGTACGACGAGATCCTCAGCGAGCGGGCGCTAGAGCTGATCGAGCGGCTGCACCGCGCGCTGAACCCCCGCCGCCTGGAGCTGCTGGAACGGCGCCGGGCGCGGATCGCGGAGATCTCCGCGGGTGGGTCGCTCGGCTTCCTGGCCGAGACCGCCGCGGTGCGCGAGGACCCGGACTGGCGGGTGGCCGACCCGGCGCCCGGGCTGGTCGACCGCCGGGTCGAGATCACCGGCCCGACCGACCGGAAGATGACGATCAACGCGCTGAACTCCGGCGCGAAGGTCTGGCTGGCCGACCACGAGGACGCCAACACCCCGCTGTGGGAGAACGTGATCGGCGGCCAGCTCAACCTGCTCGACGCGATCACCCGCAAGATCGACTTCACCAGCGAGGCCGGCAAGTCGTACGCGCTGAAGCCGGACGACGAGCTGGCCACGATCGTGGTCCGGCCGCGTGGCTGGCACTTGCCGGAGAAGCACCTGCTGGTCGACGGGGAGCGCACGTCGGGCTCGCTGGTCGACTTCGCGCTCTACCTGACCGCGTGCGGGCAGCTCCAGCTCGACCGCGGGCAGGGGCCGTACTTCTATCTGCCGAAGATGGAGTCGCATCTCGAGGCGCGGCTGTGGAACGACGCGTTCGTGCTGGCCCAGGAGTTCCTCGGCATGCCGCGCGGCACGATCCGGGCGACGGTGCTGATCGAGACCTTCCCGGCGGCGTTCGAGATGGACGAGATCCTGTACGAGCTGCGCGAGCACTCGGCCGGGCTGAACGCCGGGCGCTGGGACTTCATGTTCAGCGTGATCAAGACCTACCGCGACCGCGGTGCCGACTTCGAGCTGCCGGACCGCAACTCGGTCACGATGACGGTGCCGTTCATGCGCGCCTACACCGAGCTGCTGGTCCGGACCTGCCACCGGCGCGGCGCGCACGCGATCGGCGGGATGGCGGCGTTCATCCCGAGCAAGGACCCGGCGGTCAACGAGCAGGCCTTCGCCAAGGTCGAGGCGGACAAGAAGCGCGAGGCCGCCGACGGCTTCGACGGCTCGTGGGTCGCCCACCCGGGCATGGTGGAGACCTGCCGGGCGGCCTTCGACGAGGTGCTCGGGTCCGCTCCGAACCAGCTGGGCAAGCTGCGCGAGGACGTCTCGGTCACCGCCGACCAGCTGCTCGACATCGCCGCGACGCCCGGCGAGGTGACCGAGGCCGGCCTGCGCAACAACGTCAGCGTCGCGATTCAGTACCTCGCCGCCTGGCTGCGCGGCACCGGTGCCGTCGGCATCTTCAACCTGATGGAGGACGCCGCCACCGCCGAGATCTCGCGTTCGCAGATCTGGCAGTGGCGGCGCAACGGCGTCGTCCTGGACACCGGCACCACGGTGACCACCGAACTCGTCACCGCCATCGCCGACGAGGAGATCGCCGAGCTCGGCGACGATCCGGCCGCCTACGCCGAGGCCCGGCAGACCTTCCTCGACGTGGCGACCGCCGACGAGTACGTCGACTTCCTCACCCTGCCCGCCTACGAGCGCATGCCGTAGGCGGCGTCGACCTCCACCTCGACCAGCCAGCCGCCGACCGGCAGGTTCTCGATCTCGAGGGCGAAGCGGGACGGGCGCGCCTTGTTGACCACGAACGGTTTCGCGGGCGCGGCCGTCCCGAGCGGGACCGGGACGAACTTGCCGGTGGTCAGGTCGGTGTTGGCGAAGTACTGGCGGTAGGCGCGGTTCCAGCCGGCGAAGTCGGCCGCGGTGGCGCCGGCCGGGTTCTGCAGGAAGACCCGCATCGTGTAGACGTCGTCGTAGGTCAGGCCGGCCGCTTGGAGGTTCTCCCCGATCCGGCGCAGCACGTTGATGCCCTGGGCTTCGGTGATGGTGACTCCGGCCGGCAGGGTGCCGCCGGGGAAGACCGCGGTGTCGATGTACGACGCCTCGCTGCCCGCGGGGGCGGCGGTGTTCAGCGCCGACGGGCCGAGGCCGGAGGTCTTGTAGATGGCGGTGTTCGCCCCGATGCCGACGCCGCTGGCGATCATCGGGTTGGCCTGACCGGCCGGCAGCGCCGGGACGACGGTGCCGGGGCGTGGCGGTTTCGGCCGGTCCCACCAGCCGGCGGCGGTGGACGCGCCCGCGGTGAAGGTGAGGGCGACGACGGCGAACCCGGCGAGCAGCTTGCGTTTTTTCATCGGCTGGTCACTCTCGTGTGCAGGGCGGTCACGGTCGCCCGGGCGGACACCATCGCGCCGTGCTGCCAGGCGATGGCGTGGCTGAGGTGGTCACCGGCGAAGTAGATGTTGCCGGTGGCATCGAGCAGGTCGGCGTACGTGCCGTCGGTCTGGGACGTCCAGCCGACCCAGGCGCCGCGGGAGTACTCGGTCCCGGCCCAGTCGACCGAGAACGACGCCTTGACCTGCCGGCGGTACACGTCGCCGTGGATCTTGGCGCCCTGGCTCAGCGCCCGGTCCAGGCGCGCGGCTGGGCTCAGTGCGCCGTACGCCGTGGCGTTGGCGCCGGTGTTGTAGTAGCCGATCAGCGTGCCGCGCTCACCGTGGAAACCGGTGGACGGGTACCAGGTGTTGACCAGGTCGAGGTTGCTGTTGGTGATGCCGCCGTAGATCCGGTGGTCCTGCTCCCACCAGCGCCGGGAGTACTCGATGCCGATCTTGCCCGCGTTCGTCGGCCGGGCGTAGCGCAGCGCGGCGAGCACGTTCGCGGGCAGGTTGGACGGAACGGTCGCGGCGATGTGCGGCGGCAGCGCGCAGATCGCGAAGTCGGCCTTCAGCTCCCGCGGCCGGGACCCGGTGCTGTAGACGACGGTGACGCCCTGGGTGGTGTTGCGCAGTCCGAGCACCTGGGCGCCGTAGACGAACTTCTCCCGGCCGATCGCCCGCTCGAACGCGTACGGGATGCGGTCCATCCCGCCGACCGGCTGGAACATCATCATCGCCTGGTCCCAGCCGAACTCGAACGAGAAGTAGTTGCCGACCCCACTGGCCAGCACGTCACTCAGCCCGTACGGCGCGGCCGTAGTGCCGCCCTCGAGTCCGGCGCCCGGCTCGACGACGTACCCGCGCCGGCCGTCGGTCCCCGTGTAGGCGAAGCCGTCGGCCTTCGCGCCGATCGCACCGAAGCTGCGCAGGAAGCTGATCAGCGCGTCCTTGTCGGTCGCGGTCAGGGCCGAGTCGAGCGCGCCCTGGTCGGTGGCCTTGGCGAGCAGTTCGGAGACGTAGCCGTAGACGTCCGCCTTGGCGGTGCGGTGCCGGATCGGCTTGTTGGACAGGGCGGTGGTGCCTTCGCGGTACAGGTAGGCGTCGGCGTTCTGGTTGACGAACGGCTCGATCGCGACGCCGAGCTCGCGGCAGTAGTCCAGCGTCACGTGGTGCTGCGGGATCCGGCCGGGCCCGGCGTTCATGTACTGCCCGGAGGAGAACCGCGCCCGCTGGGTGTGGCCGTGCAGGTCCTTCTCCTCGGTCCCGTCACGGACCGTCCAGTTCCGTCCGCCGGGCCGTTTGCGGGCTTCGAGCAACGTCACCTGGTACCCGGCCTTGCCGAGCTCGTACGCGGCGGTCAGGCCGGCGATGCCCGCACCGAGGATCACCACGTGCTTGCGGCCGCGGCCGGCCAGTTCGATCCGCGCCGGGGCGGCGTACGCGGGGGTGTCGGCGGCGCCGGCCAGGCCGAGCGCACCCATCGCGGAGTACATCACGCCGGCGCCGCCGGTGACACCGACTTGCTGGAGGAACTGCCTCCTGGTCTGGGCCATACCGTCTCCTCACTGAGCAGCTCTGGGGGTAGCTGCTCAGGAAGGTAGTCAGTGGCCGTTTCGCCGCTATATCGGTTCAGTGACCGGCCCGGATCGGACCGGTCAGTATTGTTACCGGCTGACGAACCTGTTGCGAATCACTTGCCGAACTGGGCTTTCAGTGCTGCGGCGGCGGGAGCGATCTCGGCGTAGACGCCGGGGTAGCCGGCCTGGGCGCAGCCCTTGCCCCAGGAGACGGTGCCGAGCAGGCGGCCGTTGAGGACCAGCGGGCCACCGGAGTCGCCCTGACAGGCGTCCTTGCCACCCTTCAGGTAGCCCGCGCAGATGTTGTTCGCGGCGGCGTACCCGTTGCCGACGTACTCCTCGTTGGCCAGGCAGGTGGCGTCGCCGAGGTCCGGCACAGCCAGCTTGTGGAAGGTGTCGTCGGGTCCGGTGCCCTGCGTGTCACCCCAGCCGAACACGGTCGGCACGACGCCCTTGCGGTCGGCCTTCGGGTTGGTCTCCAGTGCGATCAGCGGAACGCCGGTGATCGGGGTGCTCAGGGTGAGAACGGCGAAGTCGTTGCGGTTGAGCTTGGTGTCGTAGCCGGGGTGGATCCAGACCTTGCTGACCTCGGAGGTGCGGCCCGCCGAGCGGTCCATCAGCTCGGCGCGGCCCTGGACGACGGTGTAGGTCCCGATCGGCTTGGTCATGCAGTGCGCTGCGGTCAGCACCTTGTTCGGCCGGACCAGCGCGCCGCCGCACCAGCGGCCGCTGGAGTTCGACGACCGCGAGTTGGTGACGGCAACCGCCCAGGGCGCCTCCGACAGCGCGGCGAGCGTGCCGCCGACGATCAGACTGCGGTCCGTGCTCTCCTGTCCAGGCTGGTGCGTCGCTGCGGTCGCCACCCCGGAAATGGTGAGGACCAGTACGCCGGCAATCGCCACGGCTCGCTTCATCATGCGACGAACCTACTCTCCGTGTGCGTCCGATTGCGAACCGCGACACGTCAGCTGGCGACCAGCCCTTTCTGCTCGACGCCCCACCCGCTCAGCAGGTGCTCGGCAACCAGGTTGTCCAGTGTCAGGCAGCAACTCGCCCCGAACAGGATGTCGCCGACCGCCTCAGGGTGCTGTTCGGCGTACTTGCCGCACAGGTCGTGGGCGGCGATCTGCTCGTGCACGGCGTCGGCCTCGACGTGCTCGGTGAAGTAGCGGGCCTGCTCCTCGGTCGCGCCCAGGCGGACGGCGCCGCTGGCGTACCGGCGGTTCGGCGTCGTGGAGGTCATCTCCAGGGCCGCCAGATGGCCGAGCAGCGCGCCGGTCCAGCGGCGGTGCAAGGCGAACAGCGACATCGCGTTGGACAGCGCCAGCGTGACGCCGGGCACCTGGGACACGTAGTGGCCGTAGGTGTCGTTCAGGCCGAGCCAGCGCATCGTCGTACGGAACAGTTCGGCGTGCATGCGCTCGGGCCGGCCGCCGCCGTACTCGTCGGCCTGGATCTCCACCAGGGCGGCCTTCACGGCGCCGTCCAGGCGGGGGATGCCGTAGCTGTGCGGGTCGGCCTCCTTGAGCTGGTAGACCGAGCGGTTGAGCACGAACTCGCGGAACTGCCCGAACGTCGCGTGCCGGTGCAGGTACGCCGCCAGCGAGGGCCCGTCGTCGGCGTCGATCAGGGCGCGCAGCTGGGTCGCGACCGGTTCGGTTGCCGAGGGCTCCGGCGCGCACAGCGCCTGCAGCCACTCGGTCCACACCTGCTCGAGCTCGGCCCGGAAGGTGAGTAGTCCGGTGTCCCACTCGGCGTCCGGCGGGGCTTCGGCGAAGCCGCGGTAGTGCAGTTCGTAACAGCACCACAGCGCGAGCTGGAAGTCGTCGTCGGTCGGGCTGCCGAGGGGCCGCGGGGCCGGACGCCTGACGCCGCGTAGGTGGTCGATCACCCATCCGCTGAGGGGCCCGCGAGGGGGTGGAAGCTGCATTCAGTGCTCCTTTGAACTGTCTCGGCCGTCCGGTACCCGGGGTCATGCCGGTGGGTACCGGGAGTGCATGAACGACTCCGAGACGGTGATCCGTGCCTATCCCGACGGCCCGCTGCTGGTCCGGGGCGATTTCGCCCTGCTGGACGAGGACGGCCGGGAGATCACGCCCGAGCGCGGCACCATCGCCTTGTGCCGCTGTGGCCGGTCGGCGCTCAAACCGTTGTGCGACGGCAGTCACACGCTGGCTCGCCGGGGTCCGCGCCCAGGGAACTGATCTCTGCGCTGCTCTGCTTTTTCCGGCCCCGTGCGGCACACTTGCGGGGTAGGCCGACCTTTGGGGGGATCGGCGTCGCCGGGAGGAGGTCCACGATGGAGTCGGTACCACTGGAAGCAGAGCGTGGCGAGCAGCCGCCGCTGCAGCAGTTGGCAGATGTGATGGCCGACGTCGCCGCGTCGATCCAGGCGCCGATGGATCTGGACCAAGCGCTGCAGGTGATCACCCGTGGTGCCGTCGAGACGGTGCCAGGGATCGTCGAGGCGAGCATTTCGCTGACCCGCAAGAACGGCCGGATCGAGACGCTCGCGCCGACCGGTCCGCTGGCGATCCGCGCCGACCACCTGCAGTACGAGCTGCAGGAGGGGCCCTGCCTGGACGCCGCGCTGGGTGAGCCCGTGGTGATGGTCGGTGACCTGGCCACCGACCCCCGCTGGCCCGACTTCGGCCCGAAGGCGGCAGCTCTCGGCCTGGGCGCCCACCTGGCCTTCCAGTTCAACGCCGAGCCGCACACCCGCGGAGCGCTCAACCTGTACTCCACCGAGCCGTACGGCATCGACGACGACTCGGTGCACCTGGCCAGCCTGTTCGCCGGCCAGCTCGCGGTGGCGATGGGCTGGGCCAAGCAGGACGAGACGATGTCGCAGGCGCTGGCCACGCGCAACGTGATCGGTCAGGCGGTCGGCATCGTGATGGAGCGGTACACGCTCGACGCGGACCGTGCCTTCGCCTTCCTGGCCCGGCTGTCGCAGTCGGGCAACGTCAAGCTCCGCCAGGTCGCGACCAGCTTGGTCGAGGCGGCCAACGCGAAGTCACAGGCGAACCACCAGGACCGCCGCAACGGCGCGAGCAAGCCCTAGCCGCTCCCGCCTGCTCAGCCGCTCGTGCCGGGACGGTGAGCCACGGCCGCTGACGTGAAAACCGCACCCGGGGGTGTGGCGGCGCGGTGCGGCGGGCACGGAGACGGGTATGACTGTCTACGGCTTTCACGCCTCGCACGAACAGGTCCCGCCCGCCGACCTGCTGGACGCGGTGGTGCGGGCGGAACAAGCCGGCTTCACCGCGGCGATGTGTTCGGACCACTTCAGCCCGTGGAGCGCGCGGCAGGGCGAGTCGGGCTTCGCCTGGTCCTGGCTCGGCGCCGCGCTGCAGGCCACCGGGCTGAGCTTCGGTGTGGTCAACGCGCCCGGCCAGCGCTACCACCCGGCGATCATCGCGCAGGCGATCGGCACGCTCGGCTCGATGTACCCGGGCCGGTTCTGGGCCGCGCTCGGCACCGGTGAGGCCAGCAACGAGCACATCACCGGCGACCCCTGGCCCCGCAAGGAGCAGCGGACCGAGCGGCTGGAGCAGTCGGTCGACGTGATCCGCCGGCTGCTGCAGGGCGAAGAGGTCAGCCACGACGGCCTGGTCACCGTCGACCGGGCCCGGCTCTGGACCCGCCCGGAGGAACCACCCGCACTGCTCGGCGCGGCCGTGTCGGAAGCCACGGCCCGGTGGTGCGCCGGCTGGGCCGACGGCCTGATCACCGTCAACGCCGAGCACGACCACCTGCGCCGGATGATCACGGCGTACAAGGAGGCCGGTGGGCGCGGCAAGGTCTGCCTGCAGGTGCACCTGAGCTACGCCGCCACCGACGAGGAGGCGCTGGCGCTGGCGCACGACCAGTGGCGCTCCAACGTGTTCCCGCCACCGTTCTGCTGGGACGTCGACACGGCCGACTCGTTCGACCTGGCCGCCGAGCACGTCCCGCCGGAGGCGATGCACAAGACCGTGCACGTCTCCTCCGACCCGGGCCGGCACGCGGAGTGGCTGAACCAGTACGCCGGCCTCGGCTTCGACGCGATCTACCTGCACCACGTCGGCCGGGAGCAGTCCGAGTTCGTCGACGTGTTCGGCACCAAGGTGCTGCCGCAACTGGAGGTGACCCGCCCGTGAGGCTGACCGAGACCGCCGACATCTGGTGGAAGAACGCCGTCGTCTACTGCCTGGACATCGAGACCTTCTTCGACACCGACGGCGACGGCCGCGGCGACATCCGCGGCCTGTCGCAACGCATCGACCACCTGGCCGAGCTGGGCGTCACCTGCCTGTGGCTGATGCCGTTCTACCCGACGCCGGACCGCGACGACGGCTACGACATCACCGACTTCTACGGCGTCGACAAGCGGCTCGGCACGCACGGCGACCTGGTCGAGCTGATCACGCTGGCGCAGGACCGCGGGATGCGGGTGATCGCCGACCTGGTGGTCAACCACACCTCCGACCAGCACCCGTGGTTCCAGAGTGCCCGGGCCTCCCGCGAGTCGCCGTACCGGGACTGGTACGTGTGGCGCGACGAGCCGCCGGAGAACGCCGATCAGGGCATCGTGTTCCCCGACCAGGAGAACAGCCTGTGGCAGTACGACGAACAGGCCGGCCAGTACTACCTGCACCGGTTCTACAAGCACCAGCCGGACCTGGACATCACCAACCCGGAGGTCCGCGACGAGATCATCCGGGTGATCGGGTTCTGGTTGCGGCTGGGCATCTCCGGCTTCCGGGTGGACGCCGTACCGTTCCTGCTCGACACCGACGGTGCGCTGGACCCGGAGCACCTGCCGGACCCGCACGACTACCTGCGTGACCTGCGGGCCTTCCTGAGCCGGCGCAGCGGTCAGGCGGTGCTGCTCGGCGAGGTCAACCTGCCGTACAAGGAGACTCGTCAGTTCTTCGGTGACGAGGACGGCGACGAGCTGACCATGTGCTTCGACTTCATCGGCATGCAGAAGATGTACCTGTCGCTGGCGCGGCAGGACCCGGCCGAGCTGGTCAAGGCGCTGCGTGAGCGGCCCGCTCCGCCGGAGGAGGCGCAGTGGGGCACGTTCGTGCGCAACCACGACGAGCTGACGCTGGACAAGCTCACCGACGACGAGCGCAACGAGGTGTTCGCCGCCTTCGGCCCGGACGAGAACATGCAGCTGTACGGCCGCGGTCTGCGCCGGCGGCTGCCGCCGATGCTCGGCAACGACCAACGCCGGCTCAAGATGGTCTACAGCCTGCTCTTCTCGCTGCCGGGCACCCCGGTGCTCTTCTACGGCGAGGAGATCGGCATGGGCGAGAACCTGGACGCCGAGGGGCGCAACGCGGTCCGGACCACGATGCAGTGGACGGACGGGCCCACCGGCGGGTTCTCGACCGCGGACCCGGCCGACCTGGCCGGACTGGTCGTCCAGGGGGAGCTGTCGCCGGAACACGTCAACGTCGCGGCGCAGCGCAGGGACCCGGACTCGCTGCTGAACTGGATCAAGCTGCTGATCCAGCGCTACCGGGAGACGCCCGAGCTGTCATGGGGTGACTGCACGGTGCTGGACCACGAGTCGCCGTCGGTGTTCGCGCACCGCACGGAGTGCGAGGGCGGGACCGTCGTCACCGTGCACAACTTCGCCGACGAGCCGGCCACGGTCACGCTCGCGGTGGCCGGCAGCGGGGTCGGCGTACGGGCGGTGGATCTGTTGCAGTCGAACACCGCCGAGATCGCCGAGGACGGGACGGTTCAGCTGGAGCTGGAGCCTTACGGCTGCCGCTGGTTCCGCATCCTGCGGCCGGGGGACCGCTACATCCTCTGAGCTGAGCACGGCACCGGCCCCGCGCAGCTCGCGCGGGGCCGGTGTCAGCTGCGGCTGTCAGGCGCGGTACGCCGTCCACATGTTGCTGATCCGGGTGCTCTGGTCCGGGGAGAACTGGTTGTAGCAGGAGTCGTAGGAGTAGTCCATGTAGTTGTGGATCGGGTCCAGACCGGGCAGCGAGCAGGAGTCGCGGCCGGTCGGGCAGCCGTTGGTCGGGCTGCTCTGCGCCGGGGTGTCGGCCACCTCGTCGTTCGTGGTCGTGCAGCCGCCCTGGAAGGTGTGGTAGAGCCCGAACCAGTGGCCGGCCTCGTGGGTCGCGGTCTCACCGAGGTTGTAGTTGGGCTCCGAGCCGCCCGGCAGCGAGGTGTACTGCACGCGGATGCCGTCGATGCCCGGCTGCTTCTTGTAGTCCCACGGGAACGTGGCGATGCCCAGGTAGCCGAAGTCGACCAGCCAGATGTTCAGTGCGTTCGCGCCGCCCTTGCGGGTCTGCTTGCGGTAGGTGCTGCTCTGCTTGTCCTGGTGCCACTGGGTGTTGTTGTAGCGGAACGTGCCGGCCAGGTTGAAGGTGAAGCCGGTGTTCGCGGCGGCCGACGACTCACCACCGGCGAAGGTCTTGTTCAGTACGGCGATCTGCTGCGAGATCTGGGTGTCGGTGACGTCGCCGTTGCCGGCCGCGTCCCGCATCACATGGACGTAGACCGGGACCGTCGCCGCGGCGAGCGCGCCCTGCGGTACGCCGATGCCGCGCTCGGCCTTGGCCTTGAGCAGCTGGGCCGTGCGGGCCTCGATCTGGCGCTGCTCGGCCGGACTGACGTCGCGGGTGTCGGCGCCACGACCGCCCTTGGCCGCGGAGTCGGCCGGGGTGAAGCAGGGGTTGCTCAGGCCTTCGGCCGGCAGTTGCGCGGTCGCCTGGCCGCCGAGCGGGCTGAACGTGAGGGCTGTGCCGGCCAGCAGGACTGCCAGCACACGGGGACGAGTGATTCGCATCGCTGCGCTCCTCGGGAGTCGGGCCGCGAGGCGGGCGGCCGGGTGCCGGAATATTGCGCGTTTCCGCGCCGATCCGGAAGCGATCGGCTCCGGACGGTGGCCGGTCGAGGGAAAACCTTCGGAGTGTGAAGAGTCCTTGCAACAAGGAGAAATACTCACGTGCTGCCCCGCGCGAACTGGAATACTCACGCACGGCCGCTTCGGCACTGTGAGGAGATTTCGCGTGAGGTTCTGGAAAGTTGCTGTTCCCGTAGCGGTCATTGCGGCGGGCATCAGCCCGGCGTACGCCGTGAGTGACCAGGTGATCTCGTACCGTGGTTACGAGGTCACCGTGCCGGCCGACTGGCCGGTGGTCGACCTGTCGACCGATCCGACCGCCTGTGTGCGGCTCGACCGCCCGGCCGTGTATCTCGGCCGCAGCACCGCGCAGAGCGACTGCCCCGCGCATCTGGCCGGCCGCAGCCAGGGCCTGATCCTGGAGCCGCTGACCAAGACGGCGCGCTCCACCGACGGCGAGCTCCAGCGGGCCGTGCAGGACGCCGGCGTGCTCGCGACGGCGTACTACGCGCCGGGTGGGGCCGCGGCCGCGCAGGACGTGCTCGACACCGGGCGGGTCACCGCCAAGGCGACGCGGCTCGCCCAGCCGCGCGCTGCCGCCGCCGTCACGCCGTCCATTGTTGCTACCGGCAACCTTCAGGGCGGCTTCGCGTTCGACACCTGCACGGCGCCGAGCCAGGCCGCGATGGACGGGTGGCTGTACCCGAACTCCGGCTACAAGGCCGTCGGCATCTACATCAGCGGCGGGTTGCGCGCCTGCAACCAGCCGAACTTGACCCCGGCATGGGTCGCCGCCAATGCCGCCAAGGGCTGGCAGTTCCTGCTGATCGACGTCGGCATGCAGGCGCCCTGCACCAACTTCTCGAGCAAGATGTCGACGGATCCGGCGACCGCTCGGGCGCAGGGGCGGACCGCCGCGGCCAACGCCGTGGTCGCGGCGCAGGCGCTCGGGTTCGCCCAGCGCAGCGCGATCTACAGCGACGTCGAGAACTACGCCGCCAACTGGACGACCGCCTGCAAGGCGTCGGTCCTGTCGTACCTGAGCGGCTGGACGCTGGAGCTGAACACCCGCGGCTACGTCGGCGGCACCTACGTCGGCGCGGCGTCGGGCGGCGTCGACCTGTCCGCCGAGTACAACAACCCGGCGTACACGCGGCCGGACAACCTCTGGTTCGCCCGGTGGAACAACGTCACCAACACCACCGACGACAAGTACATCCCGGCCTCGCTGTGGACCAACCGCCAGCGCGTGCACCAGTACGCGGGCCCGCACGACGAGACGCACGGCGGCGTCAAGATCAGCGTCGACAGCAACGCGGTGAACCTGACCGCGCCGCCCGCACCGGTGACCGGCTTCGACGCCACCGGTGCCTACTCCACGGCGAGCCTGAAGTGGACGGTCCCGGCCGGCAACCAGGTCATCGTGCGCCGCAACACCGGCACGACCCCGCCGCCGCTGCCGAACGTCGGTACTGCGGTCTACACCGGCACCGCGAGTTCCACCACGGCGACCGGTCTGGCCAACGCGACCAGCTACGCGTTCCGCGCGTGGGTGAAGGACAGCACCGGCAAGATCGGTCCGGGCGTCGACACCGTGCTGATCGGCACCGGCGCCACCGTCGCGGCGAGCGCTCCGGCGATCAGCTACGGCGGCTCGGTCTCGCTCTACACCCGCGCCACCCGCAAGGACACCGGCGCGTCACTCGTCGGCGTACCGCTGTCGCTGTACGCGCGGGCGAAGAACAGCTCCACCTGGCGCGAGGTCGCCCGGGTCACCTCCGACGGCACCGGCCAGGCGTCGTCGGTGCAGAAGCCGACGGTCTCCACGGTCTACGCGTGGGGCTACAACGGCTCGCCGGACCTGCTCGGCTCCCGCAGCGGCAACGCCACGATCGAGGTGAAGCCGACCATCACGATCAACCTGGCCGCGTCGATCAAGCTCGGCACGACCACCCCGGTCTACGGCTACCTGCGCCCGCAGCACCCCGGCACGACGGTGTACCTGCAGCGCCTGACCGGTACGAGCTGGCCGACGGTCACCACGACCAAGCTGAACACCACCGGCAACTACGGCTTCAACATCAAGCCGACGGCCCGCGGTACGTCGTACTACCGGGTGGTGTGGCTGGCTGACGCCGACCACGCGACCACGGTCAGTGCGACCAAGGCAGTGACGGTCAGCTGATGGCCCTGGACGACCTGGTCAGCGCGCTGCGCCGGCCAGGTCGTCCGCTGGTCCGGGTGGAGTGCTGAGGCTTCCGTAGCGCTCCATCCGCTGCCAGCGCAGCCGGTGGCCGGCCAGTGCGGTGAAGACCGACTGGATGACCACCAGGTACATGAGCTGGCGGTAGACGAACTGCTGCAGCGGCAGGCTCCACAGCGGTCCAGGGCGCTCGGTGTCGAGCCGGAACGCGTACAAGCCCATCGCCAGCTGCAAAGCGACGAAGCCCGCCCAGACGCCGAGCACACGCCACGGGTTGAGGAACACCAGTCCGTACAGGGCGAACACGTCGACCACCGGTGCGAGCAGCGGCAACAGCACCTGGAACAGCAACAGGTACGTCAGCCCACGCCGGCCCAGCTTGCCCGACTGACCGCCTTGCACCCAGGCGCCGCGGTGCTTCCACATCGCCTGCAGCGTCCCGTAGCACCAGCGGTAGCGCTGCCGCCAGAGCGCACCGAGTGAAGCCGGCGCCTCGGTCCACGCGACGGCCCGCTCCTCGTAGACCACCCGCCAGCCGTCCCGGCACAACGCCATCGTGAGGTCGGTGTCCTCGGCCAGCGTCACGTCGCTCAGCCCGCCGATCCGCTGCAGCGCGCTGCGCCGGAACGCGCCGACGGCGCCCGGCACCGTCGGCATGCACTCGGCCAGGTCGAACAGCCGCCGGTCGAGGTTGAAGCCCACGACGTACTCGATGTGCTGCCAGCGACCGAGCAGACCACGGCGGTTGCCCACCTTGGCGTTGCCCGACACCGCGCCGACGGCCGGGTCGGCGAACGGCTGGACCAGCCAGCGCACCGCGTCCGGCTCGAACACGGTGTCACCGTCGACCATCACGACGAGCTCGTACGACGCGGCCAGCAGGCCGGTGTTGAGCGCGGCCGGTTTGCCCGCGTTGCGCTGCCGGATCACCCGTACGCCGGGCAGTCGCAACGACTCGACCAGGTCGGCCGTGCCGTCGGTCGAGCCGTCGTCGACCACGATCACCTCGACCGGATGGTCCGAGGCGACCAGCGAACGCACCGCCGCCTCGATCCCGGCCGACTCGTTGTACGCGGGGACGATCACCGTCACCGGCTCGGTCACCGGCGTACCGTCGCCCCAGGTCCAGAAGCGCTCGCGCGCGTGCCGCTTGGCCGCGATGACGGTGGTCAGGGCGCGCAGCACGCTCAGCGCGCCCGCGGCGTACAGGAGCCAGGTGATGACGGCCAGCGCGCCGTCGCTGAGCCTGATCGCGGTGATCACCGCATGGCCTCGGAGCCGGTCGGCCGTGGAGGCCTTGTGCACCGGTGCCGGGAGAGCGACCGCGTCGCTGACGGTGGCGAACCGGAAGCCGCGCGCCTTGGCCGCCGGGACGAGTTTGCTCAGCGCGGCAAGGGTTTGGGTGCGGTCGCCGCCGGAGTCGTGCATCAGCAGGATCTGCCCGGCCGTGCCCTTCGGGGTCGAGTTGGCGACGATCGCGGCGACGCCCGGGCGCCGCCAGTCCTCACTGTCCAGCGTGCTGAGCACCGTGAGGTAGCCGGCCTGGCGGGTCGCGCGGATCGCGGCCCACTCGGCGTCGGTGATCGCCGAGGCCTCCGACGAGTACGGCGGCCGCAGCAGCGGCGTACTGATGCCGGCGGCGCCGGCCAGGATCAGTTCGGTCTGGCGCAGCTCGAGCGACCGGCGCCAGCGGGACGTGGTGGCGAGGTCGGCGTGGGTGAGCGTGTGCACGCCGATTTGGTGGCCCTCGGCAACTATGCGGCGGGTGAGGTCGGGATGCTCGGCGACCTGGGTGCCGACGACAAAAAACGTCGCCTTGACGTCGAGGCGACGCAGCAGGTCGAGCACCTGTGGGGTCCACTTCGGATCGGGCCCGTCGTCGAAGGTGAGCGCGATCGTCCTGGCCTTCGGCCGGACCGACCGCTCACCGGCCGGCGCGGCGTCGATCACCGGCCCGCCCGCGGTGATGGCGGCCGGCACGGTCGAGTGGCCACCGGTGGCCTGGCGTTCGCCGTCCGGGGCGTGGCCGAAGAGGTGATTGGTGTAGCCGTGCAGGGCGAGTGCTCCGGTGAGACAGATCAGGAGCAGGGTCAGCACCATCCAGTGCGTACGCAGCGGCAACTGCCGCGCCCGCCGGGGCGGAGGCCGGCGGCTCACGGCTTGGACGGCGACTTCGTCCGGCCGGGCGGCTCTGTCGGTCTACCGTGCCGAGGGGTGCCGGTGGGCGTCACCGCCGGCTTGGTCGGCGTCGGCGTACTGGCGGGGGTGGGCGTCGGCTTGGCGGCCGGAGTGGGGGTCGGCTCCGCGGTCGGCGAGGACGACGGTTCGGTCCGCACCGCGACCGGCGTCACGTCGTCCGCCGGCTTGGCCGACTCCGACGTCTCGGACTCCGGCCGGTCGTCGTCCGCGGGCGTCTCCCGGGAACTCGGCACCGGCGTCGGTGTCACCTTCGGCCGATGATCCGACTGCGGCCTGGCATCCCCCGGCAACGGCACGAACTGCAAGTCGGGCCGAGGCCCGCCCAGCAAGCTGCTGCCCAGCAACACCAAGTACACAACGGCCGGCACAGCAAGCCCCACCCCCGCGATCCGGACCCTGCGATGCCGGCGCCCGGAAGAATCCACGAATACCGGCACACCCACAGAAGACGGCTTCACAAGCGCGGGATCCTACCCCCGTTCCACCCCCGCGTGGCTACTGTCACGAACAGTGAGAACGACGGCACTTTCCGGTCGTCGCAGGTGGTCCAGAAGCTACTGACGAGTGTCTTTTCGGCGCGGCTCTGCATCGATGGAACAACCGGACGCGCGCGATCGGAAATCAGGTCCGCGGTGTTACAGAGCTGCAGGTAGTGACATGACCGCCTGGTAACGATGGCGCACCCGGTGTGACGGCTGCCATCATCCTCGGCGCTCGGCCCGTCCCGCCGAGTTCCCTCCCCGCCCGAGGCTCGGTGACTCACCGTGAGGCGCCTCGGGAAGCTCGAAGGAGCCCGCCCCGTCATGTCGCGCATCCGTCGTCTTGTCGTGCCCCTTTCGGTCTCCGTCGCCCTGCTGGCGTCGACCCTGCAGGTCCAGGCGTTCGCCCGGCCTGCCCAGGCCGCGGTCGCCGCCGAGCTCCAGGGCTGGCGCAGCCAGTCCGGCCAGCCCGAGCCTGAGCTCAACGCCGTACTGCCCGAGGGCGTGGCGCAGGCCGAGAAGCCGCCGGCGACCGTCAAGCGCGACGGCCGCCGGGTGAAGGAGCTCGTCGCCCGCAGGAGCGCCAACGGCAAGCTGTTCCAGCTGGCCGACGGCCGGACCCAGGCCGAGCTGTCCAGCGAACCCGTGCACTTCCGGGCCGCGAACGGCAGCTTGGAGGAGATCGACACCACGGTGAAGGCCAGCCGAGCGGCCGGCTTCGCGTTCGCGAACGAGACCAACAGTTTCCGCAGCTACTTCGGCAAGCAGGCCGACCAGCTGGTGCGGTTCGACCTGGAGGGGCACGGCCTCACGCTCGGCGCGACGGGTACGGCGGCGCCGGCTCCGTCCGTGGCCGGGGACACCGTCACGTATCCCGACCTCTTCGGCGACGCCGACCTCGTCTACCAGGTGGGGCCGGACCAGCTGAAGGAAAGCATCGTGCTGGAGTCGGCGCCCGCCGACCCGACGTACACGTTCAGCCTCAAGCTGGCCGGGGTGCAGGCGAAGCCGCAGGAGGACGGGTCGATCGCGTTCTACCGGCAGAGCGGCGTCGGTGGGCCGTTGTTCCGGATGCCGCGGCCGTACATGACCGACGCCCGCGACGACGCGGCGTCGCCGTACGGCAAGGCGTTCAGCGACAAGGTGACCCAGACGGTCACCCAGCGCGGAGCGACCATCGACATCACCGTCCGGGCCGACGCCGAGTGGCTGAAGAGCACCGACCGGCAGTACCCGGTGGTGATCGACCCGACGATCGCGATCGAGCCGGCGCCTGACCAGGCCCAGGACGCGATGGTCGACTCGGGCGCGGCGACCACCAACTACGGCGGCATCACCGGCCTGTACGCCGGGACGACCGGCTCGGCCAAGCGCCGCAGCCTGCTCAAGTTCGACCTGTCCAAGGTCCCGGCCGGGACCCAGATCGACGCGGCGCAGCTCAAGCTGTACTTCGACCAGACCTTCGAGACCAACGCCAACGCGGTCCAGCTCGAGGCTCGCCAGGCGACCTCGGCCTGGTCGGAGACGACGGTGAACTGGAACTCGTCGGCCAACACCACGCTCGGCAGCGTCGGGTACAACATGTCGTACATCGACGACAGCCACACCGGCAGCACGTCGATGGTCGGCGCCTGGCTTCCGGGTACGGCCGCGATCGCCGACGGCGGCGGCTACAAGTACCAGAACGACGCCGCCACCGGTTCGTCGTTCAGCTGGTACCCGGACATCACCGAGACGGGCAACTACGAGGTCTCGGCCGGGTACATCCAGGGCGCCGACCGGGCCACCAACACGCCGTACTCGGTGGTGCACGGCAGCGGTACCACGGCGTACCTGGTGAACCAGACGCTGGGCACCGGCAACGTGATCAAGCCGCTCGCCACCTTGCCGTTCACCGCCGGCGGCACCTACCGGGCCTCGATGGGCGACGTCGCGGGCAAGGTGACGACCGCGGACACGATGCGGTTCATCAAGCGGGCCTACGACACCAAGGAGGCCGGCGAGAGCAGCACCTGGCACACGTTCAGCGTGCGGTCGATGGTGCAGTCGTGGCTGAACGGAACCGCGAACCACGGCATCGTGGTCAAGGCGACCGACGAGACGCTCGGCCGCGGCGGACCGGTCTACCAGGCCAGTGAGTACGCCTACAACGGCTCCGACCTGCACCGGCACGCGAACCGGCCGAAGCTGGTCCTGACCTACGGCCGCCCCGGCGTCACTCTGGCTCCGCCGGCGACGATCGCGGCGACCGGCGCCACGCTGAGCTGGAGCGCGTACGCCGACCCGAGCACCAGCACCGCGGACGATCTGGTCGAGTACCAGGTGCACCGCAGCGTCCAGCAGAACTTCGTCCCGACCGCCGACACGCTGGTCGCTCCGGTCGCGCCGGGCGCGACGACCTACACCGACACGAGCGCCGAGCCGACTCCGGCCAGCGACACGTCCGACGAGGGCGACGGCTACTACTACATGGTCGCGGTCAAGACGAAGGACGGCGGGCTGACCGCCTCGGCGACCCAGCTGGCCCGGCTGCCCAAGGCCGGACAGGTGGTCAAGTACTTCCAGAACGCCGCCGACTCCACGCTGTCGAGCACGTTGTCCGCGACCAACCTGGACAAGGTCGAGGGCAAGGCCTGGCTCGAGGTCGGCAACAACACCACCTACGGCAAGACCCGCGCAGTGGTGAACTTCGGGACGGTCGCCTCCGCCATTCCGGCCGGGTCCACGATTCTCGACGCCAAGCTGGGCCTGTGGAAGGCGCACTACGAGGGCACCGGCGCCCAGCTCAACGCGCACGCCTTGAGCAAGACCATCGTCGAGGCGACGACGACCTGGCAGCGGGCGAGCACGGCCACCGCCTGGACCACGCCGGGCGGTGACTTCGGCGCGTCGCTCGACTACGTGCCGGCCGGCAACATGGGACCGGACCCGACCTGGCACTGGTGGCAGGCGAAGACCGCGGTACAGAGCTGGGTGAACTCGCCAGGCACCGAGAGCGGCTTCCTGGTGAAGCAGGCCACCGAGACCACCTCCGGGCACGCGCTGTTCCTCAGCGCCGAGGCGGCCGAGCCGCTGCTGCGCCCGATGCTCAAGGTGACGTACCTGGCCAAGACGCCCGAGTCGGCGTACCACGCGCCGAAAACTCCGCAGCGCCAGGAGCCGGCGGCGACGTACCCGGTCGACGTGACGGTCACCAACACGCAGGCCTTCGCGCTCAAGTCGTCGGACTACGCCCTGTCGTACCACTGGGCCCTGCCCGACGGGACCGAGGTGACGTCGGCGGCCAACCGGCTCGACACCGCGCTGCCGGCCGACCTCGCCCCGGGTGCGGCGGTCAAGGTGAGCGCGCAGGTGAAGAGCCCGGTCGCGGCCGACCCCAGCAACAAGCGCGAGGACTTCGTCCTGCAGTGGGACCTGCGCAACAAGCTGACCGGAGCCTGGCTGTCGAAGACGACCGGTGGCGTCGGGGCGCTCGCCCAGAACGCCGCCGTCGAGGACCCGACCTCTGACCAGCTGGGGCTGGAGAAGTTCTACCAGTACGCCGGGAAGAACACCGGCTCCGGCTCGTCGGCGATGGTGAACCTGGCCACCGGCAACGTTGCCTTCGGCTACAACGCGTTGACCAACCCGAGCCGCGGCGCGTCGACGTTCGTCCGGATGACCTACAACAGCCTGGACACCTCCGCCTCGTCGATGGGCTACGGCTGGTCGCTGTCGACCTCGACGCTGAACCGGCTCGGTTCGGCGCTCGACTTCCACCCGCGCGGTCAGCGGTGGCCGACCGACATCACGCTGACCGACGGGGACGGCACCAGTCACACGTTCGCGCTGAACAAGCACGGCACGACCGACGAGACCAAGTGGGACTACGACCACCCCAAGGGTGTGCACCTGTACCTGCAGAAGGTCGCCGATCCGCCGGACAACAAGACCTCGGTGAACCGCGCGTGGATGCTGACCCGGCCGGACCGGACCCAGTTCTTCTTCGACGACCAGGGCTTCCAGTCGGTGATCCGGGACAAGAACGGCAACGAGATGCTGTTCACCTACTCCGAGCGCAAGAGCGCCAACAAGCCGGTCAAGTTCCTGGACTACATCACCGACGCGGCCGGTCGCCGGACGCTGAGCCTGGACTACTTCGAGAAGGGGCAGTCCTACAGCTACATCAACGACGCCGGGGTCAAGACCGCGGCGACCAACCTGACCAACCCGAAGATCATCGACCAGGTCGAGTCGATCACCGACATCTCCGGCCGGAAGGTGACGTTCACCTACTCCGACAAGGGCCTGATGGCGGAGATGGTCGACGGTGCCGGCGCGGCCGGGGCGAAGACCTTCACGTTCGTCTACGACGCCACCAACACCAACAAGAACACCAAGCTGGTCCGGATCACCGATCCGCGTGGCAAGTCGACGAACCTGTCGTACTTCACGGCGACCACCGATCCCAAGGACAAGTGGAAGCTCGAGAAGCTGACCGACCGGCTCGGCAAGACGACGACCTTCGGCTACGTCCCGGGCACCGGCACGGTCGAGACGACCGTCACCGACGCGACGCCGCGGGCCACGAAGTACGTGACCGACAGCTTCGGCCGCCCGGTGCAGACCACCAACGCCAAGAACGAGATCACCAAGCTGGGCTGGGACACCGACCACAACGTCACCCGGCTGGAAGAGCCCAACGGTGCTGTCAGCACCTGGACCTACGATCCCAAGACCGGCTTCCCGCTGACCATCAAGGATGCCGAAGCGAACGCCAACAGCACTCCCGCGACCGTGCTGAGCTACAACGTCAGCGCGAACGGGTTCTACGGTGAGATCAGCCGCAAGGTCAGCCCGGAGGGCCGCACCTGGACCTTCGGCTACGACCCGCTCGGCAACCTCACGTCGGTGACCGACCCGAAGGGCAACGCCACCGCGACGGCCGGCGACTACACGACCAAGTACAGCTACGACGCGTTGGGGCAGCTCAAGACCTCGACCGACGCGAACAACAACACGACGACGTACCCGGCGTACCACGACACCGGCTACCCGACGAGGATCACCGACGCGCTGAGCAAGTCGACCGACTTCGGCTACGACGTGCGGGGCAACGTGCTGACCGTCACCGACGCGAAGGCGAAGACGAGCACCTACACCTACGACGTGTTCGGCCGCCCGCTGACCAGCAAGGTGCCGAAGGACCAGGGCGCAAACCTCTTCGTCACGACGCCGGCGCCGGTGTACGACGGTAACGACAACGTCACGCAGTCGACCGCTCCCAACGGCGCCGTGTCCGTCAACGTTTACGACGACGCCGACCAGCTGATCTCCTCGAAAGCGCCGAAGGACGTCGCGACCGATCCCGACCGGGAGACGAAGTACGAGTACGACGTGGTCGGCAACCTCTCCCGGCAGATCGAGCCGAAGGGTGTGCTGACCCCGGACCCGGCGGACTTCGTCACGTCGTACGCCTATGACGCGGTCTACCAGCTGCTGTCGGTCACCAACGCGCAGAACGACAAGATCAGCTACGAGTACGACAACGTCGGCAACGTCGTGACCGTGGTGGACCCGCGCAAGGCGAAGTCGGCCGATCCGGCGGACTACACCTCGAAGACCACGTACGACAAGGCGCACCGGCCGAAGACCGCGACCGACGCCGCCGGGAAGACCACCACGCAGGACTACGACCGCGACGGCAACGTGATCGCCTCGACGGATGCCGATGGCAACAAGACGCTGATCACCCTGGACGAGCGCGGCAAGACCGTGCAGGTCAAGGTCCCGCACAGCAAGGACGGCGCCGGCAACCCGGTCTACCGGACCACGCAGGTCGAGTACGACCAGGTCGGCAACCAGACCAAGGTGATCAGCCCGCGCGGCGTCGAGACCGCCGACGACCCCGACGACTTCGCCCAGGTCACCGTGTACGACGCGCTGAACCGGCCGAAAGAGAAGGTCGCGCCGTACGACAAGGACGACGCGCGCTACAACACGCCGGACAAGACCGTGATGACGTACGACGAGATCGGCAACGTGACGAAGGTCAGCGCGCCGGCCTCGGAGGGCCAGACGGTCCGCAACGACACGTCGTACTCGTACTTCGACAACGGCTGGGTCAAGTCGAGCACGGACCCGTGGGACATCGCGGCGACGTACGGCTACAACGATCTCGGCCAGCAGACCGCGCGGACGCTGACGAGTGCGGGTGGGTCGTCGTCGCGGACGATGACGTGGGACTTCTTCCCGGACGGGAAGCTGAAGTCGCGCAGTGACGACGGCGTCCCGGTCGGACTGCACGTGTCGCTGGTGGACAACTCCGACACGGGTGATGTCTCAGTGGCGGGGACCTGGCCCGTGTCGGCTACCGGCACCGGCTACCAGGGCACCAACTACCGCACGCACGCGGCGGCTACTGGGAGCACGGACAAGCACACCTGGAATCTGAACGTGCCGGCGGACGGCAAGTACACCGTCTACGTCCGGTACCCGTCGGTGGCCGGCGCGTCGACCGCGGCGCCGTACGCGGTGAGCACGGGTGCGGCCGGTTCCACGCCGGTTGCGAAGCCGGTCAACCAGACTGTGGGTGCCGGCACCTGGGTCAGCCTCGGCGAGTTCACGTTCGCGGAGGCCACGACCGGCTCGGTGACGCTGACTCCCGCCGCCACTGGCACCGTCGCCGCCGACGCGGTGAAGGTCGTGCGCGACAACACCGGCGAAGCGGACACGGAGAAGAAGGACTTCACCTACCGCTACGACACCAACGGCAACCTGCTGCAGATCACCGACACCCAGCCCGGCGCCAAGGTCAGCGACTACGTCGTCGGCTACAACGGCCTCAACCAGGTCGCGAAGGTCGAGGAGAAGAAGGGCACCACGCTCCTCAAGACCACGACGTACACCTACAACGAGAACGGCGCGCCCGTCACCCGCACCTTCGACGACGCGGCCGACAAGGACGACCAGTACTCGGCGTACACGTACGACGTACGGGACCTGGTCGAACAGGTCAAGAACGGCAAGACCGCCGCCGACCCGTCACCGAAGACCGCGGCGTACACCTACACCGCCCGCGGCGAGACCGACGTGGAGACCAAGGCCAACGGCAACACCGTCGACTTCGACTACTACCTCGACGGCCTGGTCGCCTCCCAGATCGAGAAGAAGTCCAACGGCACGCTGGTCTCACAACACGCGATGGAGTACTCCGCCAACGGCGACCGGGTGAAGGACACCGCCAAGGTCCAGAACGCCGACAACCACGCGGCGTACTTGGAGAACGTGTTCGCGTACACCTTCGACCCGCTCGACCGGGTCGCGAAGGTGGAGAAGAAGGACGCTAGCGGCTCGACCGTGCAGTCAACGGAGACATACACGCATGATGCCGCGGGCAACGTGGTCTCCCAGGTGGTCAAGAACGCCGCGACGACGTACACCTACGACCGCAACCGGCTGCTGACCGCTACCAGCGATGGCACCGCGGCGTCGTACACCTACGACCCGTTCGGCCGGCTGTCGCAAGTTTCCTCGGCCGGCAAGGTGATCGAGCGCAACACCTACGACGGCTACGACCGCATCATCAAGCACCGCAAACTGCAGGACGACGGCACCACCAAGACGACCGACACGTCGTACGACGCTCTCGACCGCACCAGCTCCAAGGTCGAAGGCGCGAAGACCACCAACTTCAACTACCTCGGTCTGTCGGGCGAGGTGCTGTCCGAAGAGGTCGCGGGCAAGGTCACCGAGTCCTACCAGTACTCGCCCTGGGGCTCCCGTCTGTCCCAGATCAAGTTCAAGGCCGACGGCACCACGGAAGACTCGTACTACGGCTACAACCCGCACTCCGACGTGGAGACGCTGACCACGGAGGGCGGCGACACCCGCTCCACGTACGGCTACACCGCGTACGGCAAGGACGATGAGGACCGCTTCACCGGCGTGGACAAGCCCGACGCCCAGAACCCGGGCAAGGAGCCGTACAACGTCTACCGCTACAACGGAAAGCGCTGGGACCAGTCCTCGGAGTCCTACGACATGGGCTTCCGCGACTACTCCCCGGGCCTGAACCGCTTCCTCACCAGGGACGCCTACAACGGCGCCCTGGGCGACCTCAACCTCTCCACCGACCCCTGGAACGCCAACCGCTACGCCTTCGCCGGCGGCAACCCGATCAGCCGCGTGGAAATCGACGGGCACTACGCCATCGACGACGACGGCGACCGCTTCGAACCCCGCGAGACACCGACGATCACATCATCGAGCACGACCGCCTCGACCGGTGGCACCACCCGGGTTCCGAACAATGTTGGTCAAGAGATCAATCAATCGATGGGCCTTCCGGCAGGAGCGGACCCACGGCAACAGGCAATCCGAATGGCCCAGATGGGCATCAACCCAACCATCGCCGGATTCAAGCTCGGAGCCGAAGAGGCCGACAGAGCCGGCGTGGACGAAGCCATCGAACTGTTCGCTGACGTCTCAGGTACGACGGATGCCGCAGACTGTGGCTTCGAGCATGACGCCACGTCCTGCGGCATGGCCGGACTGATGCTCTTCCCGTTCGGCAAGCTCGGAAAGCTCGCCAAGGCCCTCGTCGCGCTCAAATACGCGGACGGAGCCGCAACGTCGATCGGCTCCAATGCGGTTCGGTTCAGTCAGAACAAGGCCGGTGCGGGGGTTGCGGAGATCGCAGACAGCATGCGCGCCAATGGCTGGGTGGGTGACCCGATCGATGTCGTGAAGATGGGCGACGGGGGTCTCACCTCACTCGACAACCGACGCCTGCTGGCGGCGAAGATGGCCGGTATCGACGTGAAGGCCATGGTCCACGGTTTCGACGACTTGATCCCCGCTGATCAGGCTGGCCGCTTTGTGTCGCGCAAGGGAGTTGTGCCGACCACGTGGGGCGAGGCGATCACGAACCGGATTGGCAATCAGAGCGCGGGCTATCGTAACGCGTGGCCGAACGGCTCGCCCTGGACCGGATATGGAGGGAACTGATGGCTAGTTTGCTGACCCCGGCTGACCTGCCCGACGGCTTCGAGTACCCCCCGCAATTCATTCGGGTCGTGGAGCTCGGGCTGACTGACCTGGAGCCGTGGCGGATCATCGAAGGCGAAGAACTTGCCCTGCTGCTTGATGGTCTGGGCAAGCGTTACCCGAGACGGACGCTGGTGCCGTTTGCTCGCCGGATCGACGACGACGACGTCGCGTGCTGGGACATCGATCGATCCTCCCGGGTGTCGATCATCCACGATTTCGCGTCACCGGGCTGGGAACAGCAGGCAGAGTTCGACGACTTCTATACGTGGCTCCGTCAGGCGGTGGAGGACCTGATTGAGTACGACTGAGGCTGATCTGAGCCGGCTGGTGTCGCACGCCTTACGGCACCAGCCCTGGCTGTACGAGCTGGAGTTGGACGACGAGGGCTGGGTGCAGATCGACCAACTCGTGGAGGCCATCTGTGAGCAGGGTGGTGAATGGGCGTCGGTCGATCGGGCAGCCCTGGAGAAGATGTATGCGACCGCGACGAAGCATCGCCATGAGATTGACGGCGATCGCATCCGAGCGATCTATGGCCACTCGATTCCGGGGCGTATCTATCGGCGCCGTGCTGTCCCGCCCAGCCGCTTGTTCCACGGGACGGCGCCGGAGTCTTGGGCCGTCATCAGGTCTGAGGGTGTGATCCCGATGGGCCGACAGTTTGTGCACCTTTCGGCTGATCGTGAGACAGCCGAACTGGTCGCTCGCCGCAAGAGCGCTGGTCCGGTCGTGCTGAGTGTGGATTCGGCGGCCGCGTCGGCAGCGGGAATCTCGTTTTACGAAGGCAATGAGGTCGTGTGGCTCGCTGATCAGGTGCCGGCGCAGTTCCTTGCCGTTGTCGACTGATCAACTGGCGTTGCGGGGCCCAATGCTCGCATATGTGTGATGGCGAGCAGGTTGTCGAGGAGGTGGAGCAGTGCCTGCTGCTCGGTGTACGAGAGGTGTTCGAGGTCGCCGAGGCGCTGGACCAAGGCTCGCGGCGTCACGGTGGTCATGATGCCGCCGGGACCGGTTGACGGTGTAACGCATGCCTGTACGCGGCAATGTCACGCGCTGGGAAATTGCGAGCATTCCCGGCCGTGCGAATCGGCTACGGACGGGTCTCCACTCGCTGCGCCGGCTGCCGATCGCCTGGGTCTCACAACGCGGGCTTCCTCGAGTCGGAGGATCGGATCTACTCCCGGTCGAGGGGTCCGTGGTGGTGCGGGTTTCCTGTACGTACGCGGATGCGGTCGCGACGGTCGAGTACGACGATCTGGTCCGCCTTGCCACCGATGTCCTGGTTGACCTGCTGCGCGAGCTCGACTCGAAGTAACCCAGGCTTCGGGAGAATTAAGCCTTCACAGACAGTTGAGCGATCTGGGACTGGCTTGAAGCATTGCTTCACCCTGGTCTGAGCCGTGGGTGTCGTTGACTGTGGAATTGGTGTGTTGAAAATGAATCGTGTGACGGATCTGCCTGCGTTGCTGATCGGCTGGTTTCCGGAGGGCGGGAGGAGCTTGCGCGGATCCGTCGGGAGTAGTGGGATACTCCGGGCATCGCGGCGTACGCGTGCGTGTCTGAGGCGTTTGGTGGACGGTGTTCGAGCCTGCGTCGCGGTCGGCCGATGCGGCGACTATTGAGAAGTGTTTTGAGGCGCTGAAGCAGATGCTGGCGTGTCCGGATGCGAACGTTCGGGATGCGGCCGGTATCCGGGTCACGCCCTGGCTGCTCAATCCGGCCTGCACGGATGTCGTGCGTAGATTCGCCAGGCCTGTCACGCTGATGGACTTGCGGCGGGCGGCCGGGCCGTGAGCTGGCTCGAGGCGGCGCTGCATCTTCTGCGGCTACGACGGAGCGCTGCCCCGAGTGAGGTCGCGGAGTGCGGTCAGGTGATCGGGGAGATGCCTGTTGCTTGTAGCAACAAGGTGAAGAGGTGTTCGGGGCCGGTTGCGGCGGGATCGAGGGCCTGGGTGACCAAGGACTGGTCGGCGGGGAGGGCGGCTGAGGTGGCCCACTCGGCGAAGGACGACGTTGCCACAGCACCGCTGATGCCGTCGTCGGGCATGTCGTAGGAGTCGATGGCGGTGGACTTGGCCAGGGTCGCCGACCATGTGGCGCCGGAAGGGGTCGCGGCGGCTACCGGGCCGCAGTCGCTGTCGAGGATGAGGGCGGCCAGGACGGGGTGGCCGGTCGCGGCTGCGAGTTGCTGGGCGCCGATGACTGGGTTGTCGTTGGCGCCGGCGACCCAGGCCTGTTGCCAGCCGTTCGCGAGAGGTTTCACCTCGACGTACTCCTCGCCGAAGGTGGCGAGTTCGGGGAGTGTGTCCAGTGGTTCGTCGCTCTTGGCCGCGACGAGGTAGCCCCAGTAGCCCATCGGGCGAACCTACACCCGGGTCCGGGTTGCTCAGAACAAAAGGCCGGATGAGGTATTGCCACGCTGCGTGTTCGCCTCTACCTTTCTAGTTGCGGCTGGGGGGTCGCCCACTGCGCACCTAGGGGGGAGCGCGGGCCCGGGGCCGCGGGGGTGAAGTGATGGGTCTGCTGCGTCCTGTCCAGGTACTGGTCCGTGCTCGATTGACGGCGGTGGTCACCGCCTTCTCGTTGCTGATCGGGCTGCTCGTCTACTCGCCGTTGCCGGCGCGGGCTGCCGACAACGGGGTGAACCAGTTGCTCGGGTTCCTCGGCTCCGGTGGTGAGGCGGGCAGCCTCGCGGCGTGGACGACGGGGCTCGCCTCCGTCGACAAGCTGAAGGAACCGCTGCCGCTGGTCGGGGCGAGTCCAGGGGGACTGCTCGGGCTCGACGACCTCTTCCTGGAAGCGGTCGCCAAGCAGTTGCAGTCGGCCACGGACTTCGGGGATCTCGAGGTCGACAAGGACATCACCGTGGCGGGCGGGCGGACCGGGCATCTGAAGACGTCGGTCAGCGACCTGGGCGACGGCAAGAAGCTCGACGTCGTCGTGACGGTCGACAAGACCGTCACCGGGCAGGATCTGCGGCTCAGCAACGCCGACCCGAAGGTGGAGCTGTCGGTCGCCGACGGTGCGACCGTCGCGCTGAAGGCGCGAATGGCACTGAGCGCGGTCTGGACAGGCGCGGGCGACAACAAGGTCTACCTCGTGCACGACGCCGCCACCCCGCGGCTCGACGTCGACGCGCACGCGAGCATCGACAACGCGGCCGCGAAGGCGGCGATCGGCATCCTCGGCGTCTCGCTGACCGGTTCGAACCTCGACGTCGACGCGCACTTCGCGGGCAAGCTCAACGACCCGAACAACGACGGCAAGCTCTTCTTCGGCGCCACCGGCGAGCTCGGTCAGGCCGGCTCGCTCGACGGACTGCTCACCGTCGGTCTGGACGCCGAGGGCTCGCTGCCCACCGACAACACCGACCCCAACAGCAGGGGTTCGGTGCACGGCACGTTCCAGTTGGGCGCCGCGGCGTCCGGCGTCCCGGGTCTCTCGCTGCCGGACGGCATCAGTACGACGGTCAAGGTCGACTGGAACGACATCGGTACCGGTACGCCGACCGTCAGCGCGCCCGACCTGGCCGCGACCGTCGGCAAGTTCCAGAACATGAGCCTGCAGGACCTCGCCGAGGGACTCGCGCAGGTGATCGCGACCCTGACGGCCGTGCAGAAGGCGAAGTTCGACCCGGACGGCGACGGACCGCTGCAGCCGGTCGGCGACCTCGACCTGCCGTTCATGAAGGGCACGCTGGCCGACGCGATCCAGGTCAACGAGGTGCTGAAGAAGTTCCTCACCGACAACACCGTCGCCGCGCCGGGGCAGCCCGGTTACGTCCCGGGCACTGACCCGGCGCAGTACGGCAAGCCGAAGTTCGCCTCATTGCAGGAGCTGATCGCGCTGCTGGAGCAGGCCTCCGACATGGACCTGGGCGACCTCGTCTGGGACGCCGGCAACAGCAAGCTCGTGCTGCCGCTCAGCATGTCGAAGCAAGCCCCGGCCGACCCGGTCGAGCTCGACCCGGTCAGCATCGAGGCGTCCGGCAAGGTCGCCGACTACGAGGCGAAGACGCTGACCGTGGTCGGTGCCGGCTGGCAGCCGAACCAGTGGCTCGGCCGTCGCGTGGTCGCCGGTACGTCGGCCGGTGAGGTGGTCGGCAACGACGCCAAGACCATCACGCTCAAGCAGGACTGGATCGGCGGCGTGCCGGCCGACAACACGCCGTACGTGATCGCCGGGCCGGAGCCGCACGTCGGCGCGGTCACGTTCGCGAACACGATCGACCAAGGCGGCCACGGCATCGTCAACGCGAACGCCGACCAGACGTTCGCCAAGGTGAAGCCGTCGTTCGAGGCCGCGCTGACCCTGGTGCTCGACCTGCAGGACCCCAAGACCGGCAACGCCTGCATCGGTTTCCTCGGCAACACCGAGGCCTGCCCGTTCACCCAGCACAACGGCCCGCTCGACACCGTCGTCCCGTCGCTGCCGTTGAACACCGACCGGGTGCTGATCCGCACCGGCTCCAACCTGTTCTCGGCGGACTTCCCGATCGAGACGGGTATCAACCTGACCGCCAACGCCGGCTTCTTCAAGGTGAACCTGGCCGGTCAGCTGAAGGTCTGCCACTCGGGCCTCGGGGAGACCTGCCCGGCCGGTACGCCGCAAGGCCACATGCTGAGCGTCGGGCTCAAACAACAGGGTGACGCCCAGCACGACCTGCGGCTGTCCCAGCTGTTCAAGCAGTTGGTGGACGCCCCGGCCCAGCTGCTCGACGTCGACGTGAACGTACGCGCGTACGCCGACGCCACGGTCAGCATCCCGGACGCCGAGCAGTTCCTCCCGGCCGGGGCGACGACCGAGTTCACCGCGAAGTGGACCGACCTGACCGACGCGGACACGCTGAGTCTCGACACCGGCGACCTCGCCGAGGTGTTCAAGCTCGACTTCGACGCCGACGACCCGAAGGCGCTGTTCACCGCGCTGATCAAGACCCTGCAGACACTTTCGAAGCAGCTCGCCGAGGCGAACACCTCGGCCGGTTCGGGAGTGTTCGACAAGGAGGTTCCGGGCCTCGGCAAGTCGCTGCGTGACCTGCTGATCAGCGACGAGTCGAACAGCGGCAAGGGCGTCAGCTACGGCGCGAACACCGTGCTCGACGAAACACGGACCACGGGCAACTTGTTCACCGACGCCCTGATCGGCCGGACCGTTGTCGTCGGCACCCAGGTCGGCGTCGTCGAGGACGCGTCCGACGACGGCAAGACGCTGACCCTGACCCAGCCGTGGGCCTCGCCGCCCGCATCCGGTACGGCGTACAGCATGCGTTCGGCGCTCGACGACGCCACCGACCGGCTGCTGGCCAACACGCCGGACAGCCTGCAGGACGCGGTCGAGTTGCTGAACCAGGCGCTCGGCACCGACAGCGTGAAGTTCCGCTACCTGGAGAAGGACGGCAAGCCGAACCTCGTGCTGGCCGTGGACTGGAAGCGCGACTACCGCACCGCCGCGCCGATCAAGCTCTCACTCGGCAGCCTGAACGGCGGTGACCAGAGCTTCGCCGGCGCGCAGGCGACCGGCCAGGCCCAGGTGGACGTCACCGGCCAGGTGAAGGTCGGCCTCGTCATCCCGCTGGAGGCCGGCGACGGCCCGGCGGACGCGACGGCGCTGAAGGTGCTCGAGGACTCCTCGATCAGCGTCGGCGCCAAGGCCAAGCTGGAGAACGGTGTCGTGCAGGGTGTCGTCGGGCCGCTGTCGGTGTCGCTCGGCAACCCGGCCGCGGACGCTCCGGCCGCGGAGAAGGCCCAGGCGCGGGCCGACCTGAGCATCGCGCTGGCCAAGTCCGGCGCGGCGGCCGACACCCCGGTGTCGTTCAGCGACTTCCTCGGCGCGGTCGGCGTGAACTTCAACGCCACCAACGGCACGGTGACCTGCGGCGAAACCCTGCAGACCCCGCTGATGGTCTGCGGCAACCTGCCGATCTACCTCAACAACACCGGGACGGACGCCGGGTGGGCGCCGATCGGCACGATCGCGCTGCGGGTGCCCGACTCCACGAACCCGGCCGACCTCGCCGACCTGGACGACAGCCTGCCGGCTCCGGACGCGGCGAAGAAGGAACTCGAGCTGCCCGCGGACCTGGGCACCAAGCTGGCCGAGGCGCTACTCGACTTCGGCAACTTCGGCGACGGCCTGGAGAGCTACCTGGCGCAGATCGAGCAAGCGTTCCGTACGGCGAGTCTGGGCGGCAAGCTGCCCCTGGTCGGCGAGGACCTGCAGCAGGGCGCGGACTTCATCGGCGACCTGCGCACTCAGCTGCGCAACTCGATCTGGAACGAACTGCCCGGCGCGGGCCGGCCGGCCAACTCGCAGGAGTTCGCGAACTTCATCACCGACAAGCTCGCCGTCGAACTCGCCAAGGTGAAGATCGCCGCCACCGACGTCAAGGTCGAGTTCGACTGTACGGCGACGCTGGCCAAGGCCGCCGCGCCGACCGTGACGGCCAACCCGGCCGACGCGGGCACGGCGACGTACGAGTACAAGGTGGTCGCGTACCAGGGCTCGGGTGAAGGAACCAGTGGGGACACGATCCCCAGCGATCCGGGCCAGACCACGAAGGGTGCCGGCACGCTGGGCGGTGAGAACTTCAACAAGGTGACCTGGACCCCGGTCGACAAGGCGGCGGGCTACAAGATCCTGCGCAAGGGACCTGGCGAGACCGAGTTCCAGCTGGTCAAGAAGCTCGGCAACGTGCTCAGCTACGACGACCACGGCGACACCGGTACGGCGTACCAGGCGGTCGAGAAGGAGCCCGGCCTGGCTCAATGCCCGCTGGACCAGATCAGCGGTGCGTACCTCGACTTCACCGCCCAGCGCGGCAAGGTGAGCGTCGACAAGGGCTGTGACAGCACCGGTGCGCCTCAGGCCTGCCTGAGCAAGCCCATCCCGCTCGACATCGGCATCCCTGGGCTTGCGCTGCGTGGCGTGGACAAGGACGAGAACGGTGCCAAGGCCAAGGGGGTCACCGTCGACGCCGGCTTCGCGCTGCACTTCCGGCTCGGCCTGACCAAGGCGGACGGCTTCTTCGTCAGCACGCGGGACGGCTGGGGACCGGACAACAAGGCTCTGCCCGAGCTGCAGGTGGGGATGGCGTTCGACCTGCAGGACAACACCAAGCTGCTGGCCGAACTGGCCTTCATCAAGGTGAACATCACCAAGGACGAGGAGAACGCCGACGTTCCGTTGTTCCACGGCGCGTTCCAGATCGACCTGAAAGCTCCGGGGCAGACCGAGAGCTGCTTCAAGGGCACCGAGGACGTCTGCACGCCGCCCAGCGACGAGAACGCGGGCAAGGTGAAGTTCTCCGAGCTCGGCGACGCCGCCGACCTGTTCGGCGTCTCGCTGGCCGGTGCCTTCGACCTGGACCTGGACCTGGAGGCGCAGGTCGATTCCGCCTTCCCCGGGGTGCGGGCGAACTTCGAGCTGCAGTGGACCTTCGACAACAACGCGCCGGACAAGTCGGGTGCGCCGTACATCGCGTTCAAGGACGTCGGGATCAGTGCGGGCAGCTTCTTCGAGGGGCTGCTCGGGGACGCGGTCAAGGAGATCAAGCGGGTCACCGGACCGCTGCAGCCGGTCGTCGACACCTTGTACGCGCCGATCCCGGTGCTGTCCGACCTGAGCCGGATGGCCGGTGGTGACGACGTCACGCTGATGACGCTGGCGAAGTCGTTCAGCACACTGACCGACGGACCCCAGCTGGAGTTCGTCGACAAGATCAAGGCGGTGATCGAGTTCATCAACCGGCTGCCCGGCTGCTCCGACGCGGTGAACGACTGTTACGTGCCACTGGGCAGCTTCGAGCTGTCCGGGCAGAAGGCGCTGGACACCAGCAACTCGCCGACCACGGCGGACTCGATGTACAGCAAGGTTCTCGACAAGGACGGCGGCGAGCTGACCGAGGCCGACGGTGACGCGGTCAAGGCGGCCCTCAACGACAAGAACGAGACCGGCGGCCCGGACGCCAAGGACGTCTTCGGCACCGGCAACGGGCTGGCCGAGAACAAGGGCGACGCGGAGAAGTCCGGGTTCAGCTTCCCGATCCTGGACAACCCGGCGAACGCGTTCAACCTGCTGATGGGCGGCGACGTCACGCTGGTGGAGTTCGACTCCGGCCCGCTGACGCTGGGCTTCAGCTGGCGGCAGTCCTTCGGCCCGGTCTACGCGCCGCCGCCGGTGTTCGTGACGCTGGCCGGCTCGGCTTCGGTGAGCCTGCGGATGGTCGCGGGCCTGGACACCTACGGCATCCGCAAGGCCGTCGAGGCGGTGCAGAACGGCGGCCCGGTCACGGCGATCGACGTACTGGACGGGCTGTTCTTCAAGACGGTCGACAAGAACGGTGCGCCGCTGCCGGTGGTGCAGCTGACCGGTGAGATCGCGGCCGGTGCCGCGGTCAGCGCGGTGATCATCACCGTCGGCATCGAGGGCGGGCTGCGGCTGACGATCAACTTCAGCTGGAACGATCCGAACGACGACGGCAAGTTCCGGGTCAGCGAGTTCCTGCACGCGGCGCTGAACAACCCGCTGTGCCTGTTCACCACCAGCGGCCGGCTGTCGCTGTTCCTGCGGGTCTACATCACCATCGGGGTGAGCATCTTCTCGGTGTCGTTCAGCTTCACGCTGGCCGACGTGACGCTGCTCGACTTCTCGCTGGCGCCCGACTGCTCACCGCCACCGCCGAAACTGGGCGGCACGGTGGACGACACGCTCGTGGTCTTCGCGGGCAAGTTCGGCAAGACCGAGCAGCGCGGTGATCCGTGGAGCAACGACGAGGCGGCGGTCGAGAAGGACACCGTCAAGGTGATCTCGCTGCACTACGCGCAGACCACGGCCGATCCCGAAGGTGACGACGGCGGCTTCGACGGCTTCGCGGTGGAGATGCTCGGCGAACGGCGCGAGTACCACGACCCCGGCCTGAAGCGGGTCGTCGTGGACGGCGAGGGCTATGCCAAGCCGATGGCGGTCACGTTCACCGGCGACGGCAAGAAGACCACCGGCGACGACGCCGGTGACACTCCGGCGGAGTTCGACAAGGACGCCGTGGTGATCGGTGGCAAGGGCAACGACGTGATCACCACCGGCCGCGGTCTGTCGTACGTCGACGGCCGGGAAGGCAACGACATCATCGCGACCGGCGACACCGGTGGAGCGACCTCGAAGGCGACGGTCGCCGGTGGTCCCGGCGACGACACCATCACCGTCGGCAACGGCGACGCGCGAGTGGCCGGTGACGCCTCGCTGGGTGCGGACCGCAGCGCGCAGACCGTCACGCACAACCCGCAGGACTCCGAGGACGACGACAAGACCACGGATCTGACCGGGGTGTTCAACTGGAAGTCGATCCCGGACCCGACCGGTCTGGCCGACGGCCCGACGCCGGGCGACGACACGATCAGTCTCGGCCTGGGCACCAACACGGCCCGCGGTAACGCCGGCAACGACAAGCTGGCGGTCGCGGCGGACCTGCCTGACGGCTCGAAGAAGGCCGGTGTGAACACGCTGGTCGGCGACGGCGGCAGCGACCGGATCACCGGCGGCACGAACGCCGACCGGATCTTCACCGCCGCCGGGGACGAGTTCGGGGTCGACGCGGCCGGACCGGCCGACAGCGACCCGAGCGCCGAGGACAAGATCGCCCGGAACGTCGTGGACACCGGCACCGGCAGCGACCAGGTCTGGGGCAGCACCGGCATCGAGGCGGTCACCAGCCATTCGCTCGGCGACCAGGGCGCGACCATCCGCGGTGGCGACGACAACGACGTGCTCACCGGCGGCTACGGCACCGACGCGGTCTACGGCGGTCCCGGCGACGACTACGTGATCGCCGAGCCCGCCGAGGTAGGGCCGGTGACGGGTGTCGACAAGCCGGACACGGTGGCGTACGGACCACTGCGGGACGTGGTGAAGTTGCCATTGCCGGCTGGAGTTCCGTCGAACGCCAAGACACTGGTCGGTGGCCTCGGCAACGACCACGTCGTCGGCGGCGACGGCCCGGCCACGGTGTTCGGTGACCAGCGGATCGACGCGGAGAAGTGCGCCACCGGTACGCCGGTGGCCTCGGACCCGGTCGGCGAGAGCACGAGCCAAGCGACCGGCGACGGCAACGACCGCATCACCGGTGGCGCGGGCGTCGACACGGTCTCGGCCGGTGGCGCGAGCGACCTGGCTGAGCTTGCTGGCGGCAACGACCTGGTCTGCGGCCAGGAGGGTGTCGACACCCTGCGCGGTGGCGGCGACGCTGACAAGGTGTTCGGCGGCTCCGACGGCGACGTCCTGTACGGCGACGCCGGCCTGGACCAGGTCTTCGGCAACACCGGCGACGACGTCGGCTACGGCGGCACCGAGGCCGACGTGGTCGAGGGCAACAACGGCAAGGACTGGATCACCGGTGGCGCCGGCAACGACCTGCTGTACGGCGGGACGCGGGCGGCGGGCCGGACCGACAACGGCGACGACGACCTGTCCGGCGACGTCGGCGACGACCGGCTGATCGGCGACAACGGCACCGTGGACGACCCGGCGAACCCGGGCGACTCGGCCGCCGTACCGCTCGATCTCGACGGTGACACCCCGGCGGCCGGCGCCGGTGACCGGCTCAACGGCGGCGACGACCAGGACACGGCGTACGGCGGTCTGGGGGCCGACCTGGTGAACGGCAATGGCGGCGACGACCACCTGGAGGGCAACAACGCCGCGGATGTCGTGCACGGCAACGACGGCGAGGACGCGATCGCCGGTGGCTCGTTCGAGCAGGCCGCGGACGGCGTCGGGCGGCCGGACACCGGTGACCAGCTCTTCGGCGACGCCGGACCCGACCTGCTGACCGGCGACAACGCCGTACTGGCGCTGACGACCGATCCGGCGGCGACCACGCCGGTCACCAGGCAGCGCGGGTTCGCCCATGGGCACACGGTCTCGCTGCTCGACCTGGGCGCGGCTCCGGCCGCCAACACGTCCGGCAACGACCAGATGTCCGGTGGCGACGGGCAGGACGTGCTGTACGGCCAGGGCGGCGAGGACCGCGCCAAGGGCGACGGTGACGACGACTACGTCGAGGGCGGTCAGGCGAGCGACTGGGTCGAGGGCGACCTGGCCGACGACGACCTGGTCGGCGGCAGCTCGACACCGCTGAGCGGGACCGGAGCGGACACCGCCGGGCAGCCGGACACCGCGGACGTGATCTTCGGTGGACCGGGTGACGACGTGGTGGCCGGTGACAACGGGCGTGTACTGCGACCCGCGGCCGGGCAGACGCCGACCCGGGTGACGGTCCGGCTGGGCACTGAGCCCGGTGTGCCGATGGCGACCCGGATCGTCGACCGGTACGACCTCGGCAGCAACCGGCTGGCGGTTCCGCCGGCTGACAGGTTCGGCGCCGACCGGGTGTCCGGTGGCGACGGCGTGGACGTGGTCTACGGCCAGGACGGCACCGACTACCTGTCCGGTGGCGCCCGAGCGGACTACGTCGAGGGCAACGGCGGTGCGGACGTCGTCCGCGGCGACCTGTCGCTCGCCGGCGACTCGCCGCTCACCACAGTGCCGCCGCTGGCCGACCCGGGCTGGCCCGGTACGCCGAGCGCGGCGGCCGTGCTGGAGGGCGCAGCCGGTCCGGACGGTCAGGACGACCTGATCGGCGGCAGCTCGGCCAAGGGGTTCCGCGACACCGGTGACACGATCGAGGCCGATGGCGCCGACGACGTGGTGCTCGGTGACAACGGCTCACTCGTCCGGACGGTCACCGGCCAGACCGAGCGGGTGTACGCCGACCGCTACCCGAACGGCGCCCCGCCGGCCGGCGCGACGGTGGCCCGCACGCACGACCCGGACCTCGGCGAGCCGAGCACCCGGTTCTGCACCGAGGCCCAGGCGACCTGTGAGGTGGCGGGCGCGTTCGGCGCCGACACCCTGTACGGCGAGGCCGGCGATGACGGCGTCTGGGGCCAGGACGGCAACGACACCATCCTGGGCGGCTCCGAGGACGACGACCTGTACGGCGAGCTCGGTGACGACACCGTGTCCGGCGAGACCGGCGAGGACGCGATCCTCGGCGACCGCGGCGGCGTGGTGAACCAGCACCTCGACACCGGCGACGCCCCGGCGCAGTTCAGCGTCTCGCTGAACTCGCCACCGGCCGAGACCTACGTCGGGTTCCGGCGCGGCGGCTACGACCGCCGGGTCGACCTCGAGCACGACGTGGACGGTGACCAGTGGATCGGTACGTCGACCGGCGCGGAGATGCCGCACGACGGCATCGCCGAGGGCGGCCGGGACCAGCTGCGCGGCGGGCCGGGTGCCGACCACCTGCACGCGGGCTTCGGCGACGACCTGGCCAACGGCGACAGTGGCGGTGACCAGGTCTTCGGCGCCGACGGTGAGGACGTGCTGTGGGGCGGCAAGGGCTGTGACCCGGTCCTGGACGCGGCCACACCGGACTGCCTCGCCAACGGCGTGTTCGACGCCGACGCCCGCGGGACGAACGACAGGTTCGTCGACCACGTGTTCGGTGGGGTCGGCGAGTCCGACCCGGCCGAGCAGGACGTGAGCGGCTCGGACCTGCTCGACTTCAACCCGCGGGGCACCTACCCGGGCAGCTGTGCGCCGGGCGACTGGCCGGTCACCACGAACGGCGTGACCGTCGACCCGTGCCTGTGGTTCCAGCTCACCGGCAAGGCCGACGACACGGCCGACCCGGCCACCCTGGCGAACAACCAGCACCACCAGGGCACCGACTGGCAGTACGGCGGCTGGGACCGGGACGTCCTGCAGGGCGACGTCGCGCAGAACGGGCCCAACCCGGGCGACCGGCTGCTCGACTGGAACGGCGCGTACAACCTGTACACGCACTGCAACGCGGCGTACGGAGGGTTCAACGACGTCCGGCAGCACTCGCCGGCGATGCAGAACTTCCTCCACAAGCTCGCCTGGGGCTCCGGCGCCGGACGGGCCGGGACCGACGTGACCACGGCCGGCACCTCGGCGTACCGGGAGCTGGCGCTGACCTACAACCAGGACCACGGACACGGCACCGGTACGGCGTACCCGGGCACTCCCGGGCACTTCGACGACCCGGTGGCGTGCTCGGACTGACAGAGTTCACCGAGGCGAAACACGCCACCGTTCTCCGGGAGGGGGTAGGGATGGGTACCGTCGTCGCGTGCAGAAATGGCCTGGTCGTCCCTATCCCCTCGGAGCCACGTACGACGGCTCCGGTACGAACTTCGCGCTGTTCTCGGAGGTTGCCGAACAAGTTGACCTGGCATTGATCGCTGACGACGGGTCGGAGCAGCTGGTTCAGCTGACCGAGGTGGACGGGTTCGTGTGGCACGCGTTCCTGCCCTCGGTGCAGCCGGGCCAGCGCTACGGCTACCGGGTGCACGGACCGTACGACCCGGCCGCCGGTCACCGCTGCAACCCGTCGAAGCTGCTGCTGGACCCGTACGCGAAGGCCATCGACGGGCAGATCGACGCCGACGAGTCGCTGTTCAGCTACCGGTTCGCCAAGCCCGACGAGCTGAACACGATGGACAACCGCGAGCACACCATGCTCTCGGTGGTCACCAACCCGTTCTTCGACTGGGGCAACGACCGCCCGCCGGGGCACGCCTATCACGAGACGGTGATCTACGAGGCGCACGTCAAGGGCCTGACCAAGACCCACCCGGGGTTGCCGGAGGAGATCCGCGGCACGTACGCCGGGATCGGGCACCCGGCGATCATCGAGCACCTCAAGGAGCTCGGGGTGACCGCGATCGAGCTGATGCCGGTGCACCAGTTCGCCCAGGACGGGCACCTGCAGGAGCGCGGCCTGTCCAACTACTGGGGCTACAACACGATCGGGTTCTTCGCCCCGCACAACGCCTACTCCTCGACCGGGACCCGCGGGCAGCAGGTGACCGAGTTCAAGACCATGGTCCAGGCGCTGCACGAGGCCGGTATCGAGGTGATCCTCGACGTGGTCTACAACCACACCGCCGAGGGCAACGAGATGGGCCCGACGCTGTCGTTCAAGGGCATCGACAACGCGGCGTACTACCGGCTCGTGGACTCCGACAAGCGGCACTACTACGACACCACCGGCACCGGCAACAGCCTGCTGATGCGGCACCCGCACGTGTTGCAGCTGATCATGGACTCGCTGCGGTACTGGGTCACCGAGATGCATGTGGACGGTTTCCGGTTCGACCTGGCCGCCACGCTGGCCCGGCAGTTCCACGAGGTGGACCGGCTGTCGGCGTTCTTCGACCTGGTCCAGCAGGACCCGGTGGTCAGCCAGGTGAAGCTGATCGCCGAGCCGTGGGACGTCGGCGACGGCGGCTACCAGGTGGGCAACTTCCCGCCGCTGTGGACGGAGTGGAACGGCAAGTACCGCGACACCGTGCGCGACTTCTGGCGCGGCGAGCGGTACACGCTGGCCGAGTTCGCCTCCCGGCTGACCGGTTCGTCGGACCTGTATCAGGACGACAGCCGCCGGCCGATCGCCAGCATCAACTTCATCACCGCCCACGACGGTTTCACGCTGCGCGACCTGGTGTCGTACAACGACAAGCACAACGACGCCAACGGCGAGGGCGGCCGCGACGGCGAGAGTCACAACCGGTCCTGGAACTGTGGTGCGGAGGGGGAGACCGACGACGCGGCGGTGCTCGCGCTGCGGGCCCGCCAGCAGCGCAACTTCCTCACCACGCTGCTGGTCTCCCAAGGGGTGCCGATGCTCGCCCACGGCGACGAGCTGGGCCGGACCCAGAGCGGCAACAACAACGTCTACTGCCAGGACAACGAGATCGCCTGGGTCGACTGGAAGCTCACCGACGAGCAGAAGGACCTGCTGGAGTTCACCCGCGTCCTGGTCCGGCTGCGCAACGAGCACCCGGTCCTGCGCCGGCGCCGGTTCTTCCACGGTGACCAGGGGGTGGACGGCCTGGGTGACCTGGTCTGGTTCACGCCCGAGGGCACCGAGATGCAGGACGGCGACTGGGGCCGCGACGACGCCCGGGCGATCGCGGTGTTCCTGAACGGCGACGCGATCTCCGAGCCGGACCCGCGCGGTGAGCCGGTGGTCGACGACTCGTTCCTGATCCTGATGAACAGCGACCACGAGCCGCAGGACTTCCTGCTGCCCGCGAAGGAGTACGGCGAGTCCTGGACGGTTGCCGTCGACACCACCACGGCGACCGGTGGCGCGAGTGAGGAGCCGCGGGTGGCCGGCAGCACGATCACGCTCGAGGCTCGCGGCACGCTGGTCCTCACCCGTCCCCGGCGGGCCGGGCAGTGACAGCGGTCCCGCAGTCGACGTACCGGCTGCAGATCAACTCGGCGTTCGGGTTCGACGACGCGGCCGCCGTGGTCGAGTACCTGCACGACCTGGGGGTCTCGCACGCCTACCTGTCGCCGATTCTGCAGGCTGCTCCGGGCTCCATGCACGGGTACGACGTGGTCGACCACAGTCGGGTGTCGGAGCCGGCTGGTGGGCGCGCGGCGTTCGACCGGCTGACGGACAAGCTGACCGAGTACCGGATGGGCGCGATCGCCGACGTCGTACCGAACCATGTCGCGGTGCCGACGCCGGCGCGGCTCAACAAGGCGCTCTGGTCGGTGCTGCGGGACGGGCCGGGTTCGCCGTACGCGGACTGGTTCGACGTGGACTGGGGCTCGGGGAACCAGCCGCTGCTGATGGCGGTGCTCGGCAACCGGATCGGCAAGGTGCTGGCCGACGACGAGCTGTCGGTCGACCGGAGCGGTGATGAGCCGGTCCTGCGCTACTACGAGCACGAGTACCCGCTGCGGCCTGGGACAGAGCACCTGCCGATCGACGAGCTGGTCACCGCGCAGTGGTACCGGCTGGCCCACTGGCGGGTCGCCGACGAGGAGCTGAACTACCGGCGCTTCTTCGACGTCGACACCCTGGCCGCTGTCCGGGTGGAGACGCAGGAGGTCTTCGAGGCCACCCACGAGCTGCTGTTCGCCCTGCTGCACGAGGGCAGGCTGCACGGGTTCCGGATCGACCACCCGGACGGCCTGGCCGACCCTCGCGGCTACCTGCGGCGGCTGGCCGAGCGGACCGGCGGTGCGTGGGTCGTGGTGGAGAAGATCCTCGAGGGCGACGAGCAGCTGCCCAGCGACTGGCCCTGCGCCGGTACGACGGGGTACGACGCGCTGCTGCGTGTCGGCGGCCTGTTCGTCGACCCGGCCGGCGCGGCGCCGCTCGCGGCGTACCACTCCGAGCTGACCGGCCAGCCGGCCGACTTCGGGCCCGTGGTGGAGGAGGCCAAGCGCGAGATCGTCGAGCACGGCCAGTACGCCGAGGTGCACCGGCTGGTCGAGCTGCTGGCCCGGATCTGCCAGGACGACGTGCGGCTGCGCGACCACACCCGCCGGGCCTTCCACGAGGTCGTCGTCGAGCTGCTGGTGAACTTCGACCGGTACCGCGCGTACGTCGTACCGGGGGAGCCGGCGCCGGCCGAGGCGGTCGAGGTGCTGGAACACGTGGCCGAGCTCGCCCGGCGCAACCTGGACGACGAGCAGCAGGAGACGCTCGACCTGGTCCGCGACCTGCTGCTGGGCCGGGAGGCCGGGACCGCGAGCCGGATCGACGAGCAGGCCCGCCACGAGCTGATCGTGCGGTTCCAGCAGACCTGTGGGCCGGTGATGGCCAAGGGCGTCGAGGACACCGCGTTCTACCGCTGGTTCCGGCTCAGCTCGCTGAACGAGGTCGGCGGCGACCCGGAGCACTTCGGTGTCTCGCCGGAGGAGTTCCACGCCTACGCCGGCCGGGTGAACGAGACCTGGCCGCGCACGATGACCACCCTGTCCACGCACGACACCAAGCGGTCCGAGGACGTCCGGGCCCGGCTGAGCGTGCTGTCCGAGCAGCCCGCCGCCTGGATCGAGGCGGTCCGGTCGTGGCGGGCGATGACCGAGGACCACCGTGGCCCCCTGCTCGACGGCAGCTCGGAGTACCTGATCTGGCAGACCCTGCTCGGGACGTGGGACGACGGGCCGCTGGCCGAGGACCGGCTGCAGGCCTACCTGCAGAAGGCGATCCGCGAGGGCAAGCGGCACACCAGCTGGACGTCGCCGGACAGCGAGTACGAGGAGGCCGTGGCTGCCTTCGCGACCGCGGTCCTGGCCGACGACGCCGTGCTCGAGTCGGTACGGCGGTTCGCCGACGCGCAGGCGCCGTACGTGCGAGCGGCGACGCTCGGGCAGAAGCTGGTCCAGCTGACGATGCCCGGCGTACCGGATGTCTACCAGGGCAGCGAGCTGGTCGACCTGTCGCTCGTCGACCCGGACAACCGGCGTCCGGTCGACTACCAGGAGCGGATCCAGCGGCTGGCCCGGCTGGACGCCGGGAAGCAGCCTGCCGACCTGGCGGACGAGAAGCTGCTGGTCACGTCCCGGGCACTGCGGCTGCGCCGGCAGAACCCGGAGGCCTTCACGGGCAGCTACACCCCGCTGCCGACGTCCAACGGGCATGCGGTGGCCTTCGCTCGCGGGGACGCGGTGATCACGCTGGCGACCAGGCTGCCGGTCGCGCTGCACCGGCTGGGTGGTTGGGGTGACTCGACCGTCGTGCTGCCGTCCGGGGAGTGGAAGGACGTGTTGACCGGCCGCACGCTGGGTAGTGGGGCGGCCCGGATCGACGAGCTGCTGGCTGACCTGCCGGTGGCCCTGCTCGCAAGGAGCTGACCATGAACACCTCTGGGCACACCTCTGGCCACACCTTCACCGTCTGGGCGCCTGACGCCTCCGCCGTCTCCCTGGTGCTGTCCACCGAGCAGGTGGAGATGAGCCGTGCAGACGACGGTTGGTGGTCGGCGGAGGTGGAGGACGCCGGGCACGGGACCGACTACGCCTTCTCGGTCGACGGCAGCGACCCGATGCCCGACCCGCGCAGCGCCTGGCAGCCGTTCGGCGTACACGGGACCAGCAGGGTGTTCGACGCGTCCCGGTTCGAGTGGGGCGACGCGGAGTGGACCGGGCGGGATGTGCGCGGCGCGGTGTTCTACGAGCTGCACCTGGGGACCTTCACGCCAGAGGGCACGCTGGACGCCGCCGCGGACCACCTCGACTACCTGGTGGCGCTCGGCGTCCAGGTGGTGTCGCTGCTGCCGGTGGCGGCGTTCCCCGGCAAGCACGGCTGGGGCTACGACGGCGTCGACCTGTACGCCGTCCACGAGCCGTACGGCGGGCCGGAGGCGCTGCAGCGGTTCGTCGACCGGTGTCACGCCGTCGGGCTGGCGGTCTGCCTGGACGTCGTCTACAACCACCTCGGACCGTCCGGCAACTACCTGGACTCCTTCGGCCCGTACTTCACCGACAACCACTCGACTCCGTGGGGTCCGGCGGTCAACCTGGACGACAAGGGGTCGGTCGAGGTCCGGCGGTGGATCTGCGACAACGCGCTGCGCTGGTTCCGCGACTTCCACCTGGACGCGCTGCGGCTGGACGCCGTGCACGCGTTGCAGGACGACAGCCCGCAGCACCTGCTCGCCCAGCTCTCCGAGGAGACCGCAGCGCTCTCGGCCGAGTTGGGACGGCCGCTGGGGCTGGTGGCCGAGTCCGACCTCAACGACCCGCGCATGGTCGAGCCGGTGGCCGAGGGTGGACTGGGCATGACCGCGCAGTGGAGCGACGACTTCCACCACGCGCTGCACACGCTGCTGACCGGTGAGAGCGCCGGGTACTACGAGGACTTCGCCAAGCCCGGCGTGTTCGAGAAGACGCTCACCCAGGTGTTCCTGCACGACGGGTCCTACTCGTCGTTCCGCGGCAAGGACTGGGGGCGGCCGGTCGATCCGGCCCGGCACCGCGGCTCGGCGTTCCTCGCCTACACCTCGAACCACGACCAGGTCGGCAACCGCGCGCTGGGCGACCGGCCGGCGCTCACGCCGGGCCAGCTGGCGATCGGGGCCGCGCTGGTGATCACCTCCCCGTACACGCCGATGCTGTTCATGGGCGAGGAGTGGGGCGCGTCGACGCCGTGGCGGTACTTCACCGACCACGAGGAGCCGGAACTGGCCGAAGCGGTCCGGACCGGGCGCCGGGAGGAGTTCGGCGCGCACGGGTGGACCGCGTCGGAGATCCCCGACCCGCAGGACCCCGAGACCTGGCGGTCGTCGGTGCTGGACTGGACCGAGGTGGACCAGCCGCCGCATCGCGAGCTGCTCGCCTGGTACCGCGATCTGCTGGCGCTCCGGGCCCGCAGCGACGACCTGCGCGACGACCGGCTCAGCTCGGTCTCGGTGACGTCGGACGTGGACGGCGACTGGCTGGTGGTCGGCCGGGGTGCGCTGCGGGTGGTGGTCAACCTGAGCGAGGCCGAGCGGGTGGTGCCGGTGGACGGGCGGCCGTCGTACCAGGTGATGGCGTTCGGCTCGGCCGAGGTGGTGGCGGATGGTGTCCGGCTCGGCGGGCACTCGGTGGCGATCTACGCGGTCTGAGACGGCCATGACACCGGCCTGACACGGCGTTGTCTCGCGGTTGACGCCGAAACAGGTCTGGACAAAGTCGGGCAAATCTGGCGTCGGAGTCCGGATCCCGGTAGCTCCTGCCCGAATCCCTTGTGCTGTGGGGGTCTGGTGACCGACTGTGGACTGTACCGGCCTGTTGAGCAGCAGCAGGAGGGGGGTCACCGGGGGGTGACAGGGAGGACAAGCGTGACTGTTGGAGGCGTTGACACCTACTACGACTACGACGACAAGCAGTGGAAGAGCAGGAGACTGGGTGGCGGCCCGATCCGTCGCGGCCCGGTCTGCCCGGCGCCACGGACCGTCGAGCACCAGCCGGCCGAGCGGCGTACCGCCGGCCGGGAGCACGCAGCCCGGGACGAGAAGGCCAAGCAGGTCCTGAGCTGATCGACCACCCGCCGGCCGGCTCCGCCAGATCCTGCCGGTGGTTCTGACCGACACATCCAGCCGCCGGCGCCTCGGCGCCGGCGGCTTCGGCCTGTCTCCGGGGGTTTCGGCCTGCCCCCGGAGCGCCGCCCGCAGGTCGTCGCTGAAAGGATGACAGCAGGACTTGTCATCTTTCCGATGACGCGGTAGAACAGTAGTGCGTGTTGACACCGAAGCAACTGTCGACGCCAGGAGGTGGAAAACGATGTTGATGCGCACCGATCCCTTCCGTGAGCTGGACAGGCTGACCCAGCAGTTGCTCGGCGGGCCGTCGTCCGGCACCTGGTCCCGGCCCGCGTCGCTGCCGATGGACGCCTTCCGCAGCGGCGACGAATATGTGATCGCCTTCGATCTTCCGGGTGTCACACCCGACGCGATCGAGCTGAACGTCGAGCGCAACGTGCTGACGATCAAGGCCGAACGGCGCCCCGTGCAGACGCCCGAGGGCGTCGAGCTGCAGATCGCGGAACGGCCGCTGGGGGTCTTCTCCCGCCAGCTGTTCCTGGGCGACTCGCTCGACACCGACCGGATCCAGGCGGCCTACGCCGACGGCGTGCTGACGCTGAAGATCCCGGTCGCCGAACAGGCCAAACCGCGCAAGATCGAGATCGGTGCCGCCGAGGGCCAAAAGCAGCTGAACAGCTGACGGCCGGTCCCGGCCCCGGTCGCTGGAAGGTGGTGATGCCCTGACAGTCGGTCGAGTTCCACGTTCCCAGAGACCAGGACGGCTGCCCGGCGGCGACGAGGCGGTGCACGAGCGCACCACAGCCGCACCCGGGCGCACGGGCTGCCGCCGGCAGCCGTCCGTTCCCTGCCCGTCGTAGTTTCGTCACCAGGAAGGATGTCTTGCACCCCGTGACCGTCGCCCCGCCATCCCGGACGCTGCCGACCCCGATGCTGGCGCGGGCCTTCCATCCGATGTTCGCCCTGTACGCCGGTGTGCTGGCCGGCGCGGCTCTGATCTTCGACCTGCTCTACCTGATGGTCGGCGGCGGTGTGCTGATGGCCGCCCTCTACACGTTGCCGGTGACGGCCGGTCTGGTCGCCTGCCTGGTCGCCGCGGCCGACGAGCTGCGGCTGGACCGCGCGGCTGTGCGCGCCGCCGTACTGCTGGCCGGCGGAGCAGGACTGACCAACGCCTTGTACCTGGGTGCGATCGGCAGCATGCGAGCAACGGATCCGTCCAACTGGGCCACGGGCGCCGCCTCGGTCCTGCTGAGCTGCGTCGCTGTGCTCTCCGCCGCTCTCACCCTTCACCAGACCCGTCGCCTGGCCGCGCTGGCCACTCCGGCACCGCCCACCGCGCCCACCGATCCGCTGGCGCCCGCGCTCACCTGGACCGCTCCGGCTGCGCCTGCCCCGCGCCCGGCGTACGTCGAGCGTGTCAATCCAAGCCTCGCCGCACTGGTCAACCGGACCTTGGTCGACCAACCCGCGGTCGAACAGACCCTGGTCGACCCGGCCGGCCAGACCCTCGTCCTGACCGCCGACCGACCGGCGGCCGCCTGAACTTCCCTCCCGGTGGCACCCCTGGCCAGTACTGCCGCCACCGAAGAGGCAGCGATCTGCTGCGCTGCCTGGCGACCCGGGCACCTGCCCCTGACCCCTCGACCCCCGGTGCCCGGGTCGCCGCCTGCTACTCCGGTGTGAGCTGGTCCCAGTCCGTCACGATCGGGGCCAGCTCGCCACGCAGCCACAGCGGGAGCTGGTCGTGGTGATGCCGATCGCCCAGTACGCCGGACGCTCCCAGTGGCACACTCCAGCCGCTCTTCGTGCGGTCGCCGAGGTCCCACGCGTACCGGGCCACGGACGCCCGGACGCAGACGTCCGTCACGCCGGGCACGCTCGTCGTGGACAGCACGCAGTGGTGGTCGCCGGACAGGGCGAGGTCGATCGGCTGCTCACCGCGCGCGAACAGCGGACCGCGGATGACCTGCAGCGGCGACAATTGGTGGGTCTCACCCCACGGTCCCCGCGGCTTCTTCGCGGCGACCTCCTCCAGCGCATCGCGCGCCAGGGCCGGGATGTCGATCGGCAGCAGGTCCGTCGCCAGCAGGTTCTCCAGGGCGAACGCGACATGTGTCATCAGGTCGAGGTACGGCAGGAACATCTCCGGCGCGTCGACCTCCTCGAGCGCGGCCAGCGCCGGGTGCTCGGCGATCCGCCGGCTGAGCGACCTGCGGACCGCGGCGAAGCTCGATGCCGTCGTACTGTCCGCGTCCATCCGTCGGTCCCAGGCGCTCAAGCGATCACGGAGTTCGACCGCCTCGGCCGACAGGTCAGACAGTTCACGCAGCAGGTCGAGGATGCTGCCGGCCGATCCCAGCCAGGTGTCGGTGTGCACGGCCGGCATGTCCTCGACCGTCCATCCGTCGCGCGCGGTGAGCAGCTCGCGGATCCGGCGGGATCGGTGCGGCGCGGCGAACTCGACTCCCAGCGGCGCGGCCAGCCCCCGCTCGTTCGCCATCACGGCCACTCCGTCGACTGTTGCCCTCGGCATCGGATCGATCCAGCCGTCCCACTCGTGCTTACGCTCCCACGCCGGTACGACGCGCAGCCCGTTCTCCGCGTCCCGCAGTGGCACCAGCCCCGCCGTTCGGTGCAGCAATCCACCCGACGTGTCCGCGGCGAGCACGACGTTCACCGGCTCGATCCAGTCGTCGAACGCCGCGTCGACCGCATCGACGGTAGTTGCCCGTAGCAACTGTGGGATGGCCGAGAAGCCAAGCCGGCCGGTGACCCGCGGCGGATACCGCAAGCTGACCGCGCGATCCGCATCCGGCCCGCCGATCACGACCGGCCCGCGCCCGGTCTCGATGACCTCGACCCGCACCGCGTCCCCGCCCAGGACCTCGACCGTCTCCGTATGCCTGGCGGCCACCCGCCACCCGTCCGGCCCGAGCGCCTCGACCTCGCCACCCGTCCGCCGAAGCCGTTCGTCGTAGAGATCCTGGTAGTCGGCCGATGCGTTGGTGATCGCCCACGCGACCTCACCGGCATGACCGAAGTGCGCCACCCCGGGAACACCGGGCACCGCCAGCCCCAGTACGTCGTACTCCGGGCAGGCGAGCCGGATCTGCTGGTAGACGCCCGGGCTCTCGACGTACCGGTGCGGGTCGCCCGCGACCAGCGCCGTACCGGTCGCGGTCAGAGCGCCCGGGATCAACCAGCCGTTGCTGCCCGAGGTCCGCGGCCCTTCGCTGGTGAACAGGTTCATCGCAGCGTCGCCGAGGTGCCGCGCGACGTGTTCACGCCACAGCTTGGACGGGAAACCCGTGAACAGGATGTGCGCCGCGGCCCAGATCCCCAGCGGCACCCAGGGCTCCCATCTCCCTGGAACGACACCGGTCGTCGCGAACTCCGGAGCCCGCGCGGCGCCCACGGGCAGGCCCTCGTTGACCCCGACGACGTACGCCTCGACCCATTCCCGGGTCGCGTCGTCGAGCTCGCGGAAACACCGTTCCGCGGTATCGGCCAGCCGGGCCTGCCGGGCGAAGGTGTCCCACACCACTGCTTCCGGCCCGAGGAAGGCGGCCGTCTCGCCGAGCATTCGCCGTCGCGCCGCTTCGATCTGCCAGGCACGGTCGGCCGCGACGTTGCGGCCCTGCACGCGAGCCAGTTCGACATGGTCGCCGGCGCGCAGATGCGGCACTCCCCAGGCGTCCCGGTAGACCGTGGCGTTCACGCGTGTCCTTTCGGGCGGACCGACAGCTCAGCGGCTGTGCAGCGGTCGACTGCCCGTCCATTCTCGGTGACGGGCGTGTCTGCACCCGTTCCGGGTTAGCGTGGTCAGGTGATCCGTCCGATCAACCCGGCCGACCCCGGGCTCGCCCCGCGGTTGCTCGAAATCCAGCATCGCGCGTACGCCGTCGAGGCCGCTCTGATCGGCTTCGACGGGATCCCACCACTGCAGGAGGACCTGGCCGGCCTGATGGTGTCGACCGAGCACTGGCTCGGCTGCTTCGAGGACGGCCAGTTGGTCGCCGCGGTCGCCTACGAGTTCCCCGACCACGAGACCGTCGACATCACCCGCCTGGTCGTCGACCCGGCGTACGCGCGCCGCGGCCACGCGCGGGCGCTGCTCGACGCACTCGACGACCTGGAACCCCGCGGTGTCTCGCTGGTCTCCACCGGCACCGCGAACACCCCGGCCGTCAACCTCTACCTCGGCCGGGGCTACCGGGAGACCGAGCAGGTCGAGGTCGGGCCGGGGGTCCGCATCACGAAATTCCGCCGCGAACGCGTGCTCTGATCAGTCCGCCGACAGGCTCAGCGCGGTCCACGAGACGGCCGGCAGGGTGACCGTCAGCTGTCCGTCCTCGAGCTTCACGGTGTCGTTGGCCTGCGGGACGACGCGGTCCGGCTGGGCGGCCGAGTTCACCGCGAGGCGGTCGTCGTCGGCCATCGTGAGCGCCTCCCGTACCGAGGTCACCCCGGCGCGGCCGAGGTCGACGGTGACGGTGACCGGCGTGTCCAGCGACCGGTTGACCAAGAACACCGCCAGCTTGCCCTCGTCGTACGTCGCCACCGCGTCGACCGCGGGCACGTCGCCGAACTTCTCGGTGGGCACGGTCGGCGACGAGGTCTCGACCCGCAGCACCTGACCGGCGGCCAGCCGGGAGGTGATCGCGAACGGGTGGAACGTCGGCTGCCGCCAGGCCGGGCCGTCCGGCTCGGTCATGATCGGCGCGATCACGTTCGCCAGTTGCGCCAGGCACGCAACGGCGACCCGGTCGCTGTGCCGCAGCAACGAGATCAGCAAGTTGCCGACGACAACGGCGTCGGTGAGGTTGTACTCGTCCTCGATCCGCCGCGGCGCCACCTCCCAGGCGTCGGCCGGGCCGTCGGTCAGCCGCGAGCGGTCCTTGTACCAGACGTTCCACTCGTCGAACGAGATGTCGATCCGCCGGTCGCTCTTCAGCTCGGCGCCGACGTGATCCGCGCTGGCGACCACCGCGTCGATGAAGCGGTCCATGTCGACGGCCGACGCCAGGAACGAGGCCGGGTCGTTGTCGTCGTCGCCGTAGTAGGCGTGGCAGGAGATGTGGTCGACCAGCTCGTAGCACTCCTGCAGCACCTCACGCTCCCAGGTGCCGAAGGTCTTCATCCCGGAACCGGACGAGCCGCAGGCGACCAGTTCGAGATCGGGCTCGACCATCCGCATCGCCCGCGCCGTCTCGGCCGCGATCCGGCCGTACTCCGTGGCGGTCTTGTGCCCGATCTGCCAAGGCCCGTCCAGCTCGTTGCCCAGGCACCACAGTTTGATCCCGTACGGCGACGCGGCGCCGTGCTCGGCGCGCAGGTCCGACAGCGCCGTACCGCCGGGGTGGTTGGCGTACTCCTGCAGGTCGAGCGCCTCCTGGACGCCGCGGGTGCCGAGGTTGATCGCCATCATCGGCTCGACCCCTGCCTTCGCGCACCAGCGGACGAACTCGTCCAGGCCGAACTGGTTGGTCTCGATGCTGTGCCAGGCCAGCTCCAGCCGGCGCGGGCGGTCGGCCTGCGGACCGACTCCGTCCTCCCAGCGGTAGCCGGAGACGAAGTTGCCGCCGGGGTAGCGGACCAGCGAGACGCCGAGTTCGCGGGTCAGCTCCAGGACGTCCTTGCGGAAGCCGTCCTCGTCGGCGGTCGGGTGGCCGGGCTCGTAGATGCCGGTGTAGACGCAGCGGCCCATGTGCTCGACGAAGGTGCCGAAGGTGCGCCGGCTGACGGGGGCGACGGTGAACGAGGGATCGATGGACAGTGAGGCAGAAAGCACGAGGGAATGCTCCTTGGTGATAGACCGGGGATGGGTGGTTCAGCCCTTGATGCCGGCGTCGCCGACACCACGCACGACGTGCCGCTGGAACAGCGCGTAGACGATCAGCAGCGGCAGGCCGCCGAGCAGGGCCGAGGCCATGATCTGGGCGTAGCGCAGGCCGTAGGAGCCCTGCACGTTGGCGAGTCCGACCGGGATCGTCATCATCGACGGGTCGGTGGTCACGATGAAGGGCCACAGGAAGTTGTTCCAGGCCCCGATGAAGGTGAAGATGCCGACGGCCACCAGGATCGGGCGCGACATCGGCACCATCACCGCCCAGACGATCCGCCAGCGGGTCGCGCCGTCCACCCGGGCGGCGTCCTCGTAGTCGCGGGAGATGCCGTCGAAGAACTTCTTCAGCACGAACACCATCACCGGCGCGACCACCTGCGGCAGCACGATGCCCCAATAGGTGTCGACCAGCCGCAGCGCGGTCATCTCCTGGAACAGCGGCACGATCAGCACCTGCGGCGGGACCAGGATGCCGGCGATCAGCAGGCCGAACAGCACCCTCCGGCCCGGGAACGTCGTGCGCGAGAACCCGTACGCCGCCAGCACCGAGACCAGCAGCGTCAACCCGGTCACCAGCACCGCGACGATCGTGCTGTTGAAGAACCAGCGCAGCAGCGAGCCCTGCTCGATCACGCTGCGGTACGCGTCGACGGTGGGATCCGCGGGCAGCCAGGTGATCGGTGTCCGGGTGGTCTCCGGCTCGGGTTTCAGCGACGTGTCGAGGGCCCACAGCAACGGAGCCAGCCAGACGACGGCGAGCAGCGTGGCGCCCACCGCGATCGCGACCTTCGGATAACTGAGCCGGTTCCTCATCGGTCCGCCTCCTTCCGGCCGGCGAAGAGCTTGAACTGGGCCACCGAGACGATCACGACGACCAGGAAGAACAGGTACGAGACCGCCGAGGCGTAGCCGATCCGGTAGCTGGTGAAGCCGCTCTCGTAGATGTACTGGATGATCGGCCGGGTCGCGTGGTTCGGACCGCCCTCGGTCATCAGGTAGATCTGGTCGAAGATCGTCAGCGACGCGACCAGTTGCAGGACGACGATCAGGCCGGTGGTCCGGCTGAGCATCGGCAGCGTGATCCGGAACAGTTGCTGCGGGCCACTGGCGCCGTCGATCGAGGCGGCTTCGTACAGCTGCGCCGGGATGCCCTGCAGCGCGGCCAGGTAGAGCAGGAAGTTGAACCCGACGGTCCACCAGACCGTCGTGATCACCACCGCGAGCATCGCCCGGTTCTCGGTGTTCAGCCAGTCGATCTCGGCGAACCCGCCGGAGGTCAGCAGCCCGTTCACCAGGCCGAAGCCGGGCTGGTAGATCCACACCCAGATCAGCGTCACGACGGTGGCCGGCAGTACGAACGGCGCGAAGTACGCGAATCTGAGAAACCAGCCGAAGACCCCGCGCCGGTTGGCCAGCAGTGCCATCACGAGCGCCGTCAGGACCAGCGGCGGCGTACTCATCGCGGTGAAGACCAGCGTGTTCCTCAGCGAGTCCCAGACCGCGGGGTCGCCGAACAACTCGCGCCAGTTGGCCAGGCCGAGGAACTCCTGCTTCACCCCGGCCAGACTCGTGTTGAAGAAGGAGTTCCACAGCCCGGCCAGGGTCGGCCAGAGCAGGAAGAAACCGAAGAACAGCCCGAACGGCGCGACGAAGAACAGGCCACCCCAGCGCTCGGTCCAGGGTGGACCGGAGCGCGGCGGGGACGGCGTGGTGTCCGGCGTACGGGGGCGGGCGGGTGTCTGCACGGCCATCGGGTCAGCTCCTGTCAGACCGGGGACGGGGTGTCGAGCAGCTTCCGGGTGGCGGCCTTGAACTGGTCGAGCGCCTGCCGTGGCGTCGATGCGCCCGAGTACACCCCCGAGAACGCGGCCCCCGCTTCGTTCTGCAGTTGCGCGCCCGAGCCGCTGAACCACGCGTCCGGGTCGTACAGCACGTCCGGCGCGACCGAGCGGTACTCCGCCTGCGGCTTCAGCGCGAGGTACTCCTGGCTCGCGACCACCGGCTGGTACGCCGGGATGTGGCCGCCGGCGGCCCAGTCCGCGCTGTTCTTCAGCATCCAGGCGATGTACTCGACCGTGGCCGCGGTGTCCTCGTCGCGCCGGTTCGCCTGGTGCGGCATCACGAACGTGTGCGCGTCGCCGGCGAACTTCGCTACGTCGTACACGACCGGGAACGGTGCCATGCTGAACGGCATCTTCGCCGCCTGGTACGTCGTGACCTCCCACTCGCCGTTGAAGCTCAGCCCGGCGTCGCCGTTGCTGAACTGCGCGACGAGGGCGGCGTAGTCGGCCGACTTCGGGGTCAAACCGTCGGCGGCCAGTTTCGCCATCAGCTGCAGGGCTTCCAGCGCCTTCGCGTCGTCCAGCACCAACGCGCCGGACTCGTCGAGGAACTGGCCTTCGAGCTGGCCGTAGAGCGTCCACCACAGCCGCCACGGGTTGGTCGTCTCGACCGACGCGGCGAACTTGCCGGTGACGTCCTTGACCGCCTTCAGCATCTCTAGGAAGGCGTCGACGCCCTTGACCGGCTTGATCCGGCCGTCGGGGCCGAGCAGTCCGGCCTTCTCGCAGATCTCGGTGTTGTAGTAGAGCACGAACGGATGCTGGTCCAGCGGTACGGCGTACAGCTGACCGTCCACCAGACAGCGCTGCCACGTCTCGGGCAGGAAGTCCTGCTCGGTGATCCCGGCCTTGGTCAGCAGGTCGAGCGGGATCGGGTCGAGCATCGTGGTCGGGCTGAAGCCGCGCAGCCGGGACAGGTGCAAGGTGGCGACCTCGGGGGCGCGACCGCCCGCGGCGGACATCGCGAGCTTGGTGTAGAACGGCGGGCCCCACGCCAAGGTGTGCGCCTCGAACGCGATGTCCTTGTGCTCGGCAACGAACTTGTCGTGGATCTGCAGCAGCCGGGCGCCGTCGCCGCCGCCGAACAGGTTCCACTCGCGGACCCGGGCGCCGGAACCGCCGATCGAGCCGCAGCCGGTGAGTGCGGTCGCGCCCGCGAGGCCCAGAGCACCGGCCAGCAGCGTTCGGCGCGTTGGTCTGTGAACGGTCATGGTCGTCTCCCCTGGGGGCGGTGGAGCACGCTTTTACATCGGTGAACTACATCGGTGTAGAAGGATGATGCCCGTGGTCCCCGGAGGCGTCAAGACTTCGCGCGGTCAGTGTCCGGAGGTGGACTCGCGCACGTGCAGCGCGTACGGCGCGACCACTTCGCGATGGTCGGTGTCGTCGCCGTTCATCCGGCCGACCAGGATGTCGACCGCGGTGGCGGCGATCTGGCGGCGGCCCGGGTCGACCGTGGTCAGGCTCGGGATGCTGTAGCTGGCCTCGTCGACGTCGTCGAAGCCGGCGACGGCCACGTCGTCAGGAACCCGGACGCCGTGCTGGATCAGCACGCGCAGTGCCCCAAGGGCGAGCGTGTCGTTGAGGGCGAGCACCGCGTCGAACTTCTCGCCGGAGGCGATCAGCGCTTCCATCGCCTCGGCGCCGGTCCGGCGCTGCCAGGGGTCGGCGGGTATCGCGAGCCGGTCGATCGGCTCGAGGCCGGCGTCGGCCAGCGCGGACGCGAAGGCGCCGTACCGGATCGCGGCGGTGCCGACCCGCTCGCCCGGATGGGTGCCGAGCACGGCGATCCGGCGGCGGCCGAGGGTGAGCAGATGTTCGGTCACGGCCCGGGTGCCGGCGACGTTGTCGATCATCACGTGGTCGGCCGGGCCGTGGAACATCCGTTCGCCGAGCAGCACCATCGGCGTCGCGGTGCGCAGGTGCTCGATGTCGTCGGGCCCCAGGGCCAGCGGGCTGAACAGCAGGCCGTCGACGAGGTGACCGCGCGGCCGGTGCAGAGTGGTGAGCTCGCGGTCGCGGAGAGCGTTGGTCTGCTCGATCACCACGGTCAGGCCGTGCGTCTCCGCGGCAGTGATCACGGCGTCGGCGAGCTCGGCGAAGTACGGCTGGCTGAGTTCGGGCACGGCCAGGCCGATGATGCCGGTGCGGCCGGACTTGAGGTTCCGGGCGGAGATGTTCATTTGGTAGCCGAGGGCCTCGATCGAGGCGAGCACGCGGGAACGGGTCTCTTCGCGGATGAACGGATACCCGTTCATCACGTTGGACACCGTCTTCGGCGACACCCCGGCGTGCTGCGCCACGTCCCGCATGGTCACTGCCATGAGCTGCCCCCTCCGTGTCATCGACGTTCCTCGGACACGGTAGTCGACGCCCTGGACGGGAGCCGCGCAGCGACTCGTGGGCCGGTAGCTGGGTGCGTCACAACCGCGGCGGCTCGTGCGCGGCAACTGGTATATCGCGACCGCGGTGAGTCGTGCGCGGCGCCTGGGAGCACCACACCCCGGCGCCGGCCGCGGGGGTAGGCCTCCGGCATTCCCACGCCGAGCGCCGGCTCCGGCGGCTCCCGGCTCGCCGGCTGCTCAGGTCGGCTGGTGGTCCGGCGGCTCGGGTGGGTGTGGCCGGCGGGGCGGGTTGGGCTGAGGACCTGCGGACGGTCCGCCCGGGTGGTCCCGGCCGTCGAGGCGGCCGTCGGTGACGTCGACGCCTTCTTCCTCGAGGATCTCCTCGGCCTCCACCTGGTCGGCCGGACGGCCGGGCTCGGGCAGTCCTGGCCGGTCGAAGCTCATCGTTCGTCCTCCGTCTCGCGGCGACGCGCCACGCCGTACGGCGGGCGGTTCAGCGGCGTCAGCTTGACGCCGGACCGGCGGGCCTGGTCGACGATCGCGTCTTCCGGGCGGCCCAGGCGCAGGCCGATCACGCACGGCGGGATGTTGTCCGCAGCGAGCTCCTCGAGCTCGGCCAGTTCCTGCGTCGTCCAGGGTTCACCGGCGTTCCGGATCGACTGCGGCAATGCCATCTGTCTCACTTCTTCGCTGGTCGGGGATCTCCCTGTCCCGGTGCCCGCGGGCGCGGCGGATAAAAGTGTTCCGGTGAAGAAACACGCTCCGTAAGTCGGTACCACCCCTGTACTGGTTGAACTTCGAACGGCTTACCGGCGCGAATTAGTGGGGATCAACCAACGATTGGTCCGCCCCTACAATGGCGTGTCATGGAGACGCTGCTGGGGATGACCACGTTCGTGCTGCACAAAGTGGGTGTGGCCGGGCGGCGGGAGATCGCCGAGCGTCTGGCGATCCGTCCGGGCATCACCGTATGGCAGTTCGCTGCCCTCGCCGAGCTGGCCGACCACGGCCCGATGGCCCAGAACACCCTCGCGGGCGGCCTGGGCCTCGACCCGAGCGACACGGTCCGGCTGATGGACGAGCTGCTGGAGGACGGCCTGGTCTCCCGCGAGCGCGACCCGGACGACCGTCGCCGCTACCGCATCGCCCTGACCTCGCTGGGCCGGCGGACCTTCACCACCGCTCGCGGTGTGGTGACCAAGGTGGAGAACTCGACCCTCGCCCCGCTCACCCCGAACGAACGGGTCCAGCTGCTCAAACTGGCCGGCAAGGTCCACGCCGGGCTCAACTCCACGAAGTAGGACGGCGGTCGAGGCCACTCCACCAGGTAGGACGATGGGTGCGTTCGACGCCACCACTCCCCACGGTGTCACCGCGCTGATGCTTCGCCGGACGTTCTTCGGTGTTCAGCGTGCGGCGCGGTCCGCGAGCGGACGCCGCCGGCGACTCGGATCCACGATCGAGATCGGCTTCCAGGCGCCGTCCGGCGGATAGAGGTCCGTGCCCGGCGGGACGATCTCGTCGATCCGGTCGAGCACCTCGTCGTCCAGCGTCAGGTCGGCGGCCTTGAGCGTGCTCTCCAGGTGCTCCATCGTGCGCGGCCCGGTGATGACGGAGGTGACGGCGGGGTGCGAGACGACGAAGGCCAGCGCAAGCTCGGGCAGCGTCCGGCCCAGCCCGTCGGCCACCTCGATCAACTGCTCGAGCGCGTCGAACTTCGCCGCGTTGCCAGGGATGGTGGGATCGAACCGGAACGGCGTGAGCGCCGCCCGGCCGGCGGTCAGATCGACGGGCTGACCCTTCCGGATCTTGCCCGACAAGAAGCCCGACGCCAGCGGGCTCCAGGTCAGCACGCCCATGTTCAGCCGCTGCGCCGTCGGCAGCAACGACCGTTCGATCCCGCGCGCGATCAGCGAGTACGGCGGCTGCTCGGTCCGGAACTTGCCGAAGCCCCGCCGTTCGGCCACGTGATAGGCCTCGACGATGTCCTCGGCCGGGAACGTCGAGCACCCGAACGCGCGGATCTTGCCGGCCCGGACCAGGTCGGTGAGCACCGACAGCGTCTCCTCGACGTCGGTGCGGTGGTCCGGCCGGTGCACCTGGTAGAGATCGATCCAGTCGGTGCCGAGCCGGCGCAGGCTGCTGTCCACCTCGGTGGTGATCCAGCGCCGCGAGTTGCCGCCGCGGTTCGGGCCCTCGCCCATCGGGAAGTGCACCTTCGTGGCCAGGACGACGTCGTCGCGGCGGCTCTTCAGCGCCTTGCCGACGATCTGTTCCGACTCGCCCGCGGAGTACATGTCCGCGGTGTCGACGAAGTTGATGCCCTGGTCGAGCGCGGCGTGAATGATCCGGGCGCTGTCGTCGTGGTCCGGGTTGCCGACCGCGCCGAACATCATCGTGCCCAGGCAGTGCACGCTGACCTCGATCCCGGTCGCGCCAAGAGTGCGGTAACGCATGCGGCAAACTCCTCAGTCCGTGGTGTGTGCCCGAACCTAGGAGCTAGACCTCGCTCTAGGTCAACCTGCGCAGCGAAGGAGCAAGTCCATGGCGGTCGCCGACTACGCCCACCTCTGGGAACCCCGGCCGGGCTGGCTGAACACCGCGTCGTACGGGCTGCCGCCCCGGCCGGCCTGGGAGGCGCTGCAGGCGGCGCTCGCCGACTGGCACGTCGGCGCGACCAGCTGGGAGCCCTGGGACGCGTCGACGGTCCGGGCGCGGGAGTCGTTCGCGCGGCTGATCGGCGCGCCGGCTGCGGACGTCTTCGTCGGCAGCACGGTCTCGGCCGCGCTCGCGCCGATCGCGGCCGCGCTGCCCGACGGCGCGAAGGTGCTGACCGACTCGGTGGAGTTCACCTCGAACGTGTTCCCGTGGCAGGTGCACGCCGACCGTGGTGTCGAGGTGGTGACCGCGCCGAGCGAGGACTTCGTCGCCGCCATCCGGCCAGGCGTGGACGTGGTCGCCGTCAGCGTCGTGCAGTCGGCGACCGGCACGGTGCTCGACCTCCCGGCGGTCCTTGCCGCCAGTCAGCGGATAGGTGCTTTGGTGGTGCTCGACGCGAGCCAAGCCGTCGGCTGGCTGCCGCTCGACATCACCGGCGTCGACGCTTTGGTTGCCCACAGCTACAAGTGGATGATGTCGCCTCGCGGCGCGACGTTCGGCTACCTCTCACCCGCGCTCCGCGACCGCTGCCGGCCGCTGCACGCCAACTGGTACGCCGGCTCGTCGTACTACGGAACCGCGATGGAACTGCCCGCCGACGCCAGGGCCTTCGACCAGTCGCCGGCCTGGTTCAGCTTCGTCGGGGCCGCGCCGGCGCTGGAGCTGCTGGAGGAGATCGGGGTCGCGGAGATCCACCGGCACAACATCGGGCTGGCCAACGAGTTCCGCGCCGGGCTCGGGCTGCCGCCCGGCGACTCCGCGATCGTCAGTGCCGACGTCCCCGGCGCCGACGAGGCGTTCACGGCGGCCGGCGTACGGGCCGCCGTACGGGACGGGCGGCTGCGGGCGTCGTTCCACGTGTACTCGACGCGGACCGACGTCCAGCTCGCGCTCGACGCGCTCAGCTGACCGCTGACCTCGGATCGGCCGCCTGCTGATCGTCGGACGGGTTGCCGACCGGGACCGTCCAAAGGCAGTCGGCCGTGCCCTGGCTGAGGTGCTGCTCGTAGATCTCGACCTTGTGGGTGATCACGTCGAGGCAGGCGGTGAGCGCGGCCAGCTGCTGCTCGACGTGCTGCTGGTGGCTCTGCAGCAGCGCCAGCCGCTCGGACTCGTTGCCGGGACCTTGCCGGACCAGATCGGTGTAGCGGCGGATCGTGTCCAGCGGCATCCCGGACGAGCGGAACCGGATGCACATCTCCAGCCAGTCGACGTCGTCCTCGCTGTAGACCCGACGGCCGTTCGACTCCCGCCGGACCGGCTCGGCGAGGATGCCTTCACGCTCGTAGAACCGCAGGGCGTGCACGCTCAACCCGGTCCGCTCCGACACCTGCCCGATGCTCAGCCCGTCGTTCATCTGGCCAGCGTAACCGCGGCCGGGGAGCCCGAGAGGGTGAATTTCAGCGCCGTCAGAAGGTCCAGAGGGCCGCGCCGGAGTCGAGGGGGAGGAGGCGGGCGGCGATCGCGGTGGTCGGGCCGGGCTCGATGATCGCCAGCGCGTCGGCGGCGGCCACGCCGCGCAGCATCGCGGACCCGGCGTGGCCGACCGGTACGACGCCGTCGGGGGTGATGCGGATCGGGACCAGCCGGGTGCTGGTCGGGTGTCCGGCCAGGCCGCCGGGGATGGGCGCCACGGGCAGCCGGGGGAGGGGGAGACCGCGCAGTCGGTGCAGGACCGCGACGCCCAGGGTGAGGAAGGCGGTCAGTGCGGCGAGCGGATTGCCGGGGAGGCCGATCACCAGTCGTCCGTCGTCGAGGCGGGCGAGCGCTTGCGGATGCCCTGGTCGGCACGCGACTCCGTCGATCACCAACACGGCACCCAGCGCGGACAACGCCGCCCGCAGGTGATCAGCCGGCCCGGCCGCGGAGGACCCCGAGACCAGGATCAGTTCGGCCTCGCATCCCGCCAACGCGTCGAGCAACAGCTGCCGGGAATCAGCCAAGTGAGTCACTCCGGAACAGGTCGCGCCCGACCGCTCGATCAACCCCGGCAGCATCGGTCCGATCGCATCCCGTACGCGGCCAGGTCCCGATGCCCCACGGGGCACCAACTCATCACCGGTGACGAAGGCGGCGACCCGCGGCTTGGGAATCACCGTCAAACGATCAAGCCCTACGGCCGCGGCAAGCCCGAGGACCGAGGGCTCGATGCGAACACCGGCCGGCAGCAACACCTCGCCCGCGGCACACTCCTCACCCGCCCGCCGAATGTGCCGCCCGCCCGCTCGGAGGGCATGGCCGTGGGCCACGTGCACGTTGTCGTACTCGGCGTGTGCTTCCTCGTCGGGGAGCACCTCCGTCGTCCCCGCAGGGACGGTGGCGCCGGTGACTACCGTGCAGGCCTGGCCGTCAGCCAGTTCCAGCACTTGAGCGGAGCCTGCGAGGACGACCCCTACTAGTTGCCATGGGCCCGCACCGGACACCGCGTAGCCGTCCATCGCGGAGCGGTCCACCGGGGGCACCGCGGTCGGCGCGACCAGCGGTGTGGCCAGCGTCGTGCCCGCAGCAGCCGACAAGGGGAGGGAGCGGGGTCGAAGCGGAACCGCGGTTGCGTGGGCCAGGTCGCGGGCCAGATCCCAGGCGAGGGGCGTCGCGGCGTGCCAAGAGCGGAGGGCGGGCACTACGTGGCCTTCAGATGCTGCGCGGCGAGGGCGGCAAGGGGGTCCAGGTCCTCACCGCCGGCCTCGACGTGGGCAACCAGTGCGGTCTTCATGCGCGGATCCCACACCGCGCGGATGTGGTTGACGATCGCGAGTGCCGCGACCTCGGCCGGTTTGTGCGCGAACTGCCGGGCGATCTCGTTGGCCAGCCGGACGTGCGGCGGCAGCGTGGTCGCGCTCATCAGTGGCCCACCGCAACGATCTCGTGAGCAGCGGCAGACGGCTCGACGACCAGGTCGACCTGGACGGCGGTCACCTTGTACTCCGGGCAGTTCGTGGCCCAGTCGGAGTTGTCCGTGGTGATCACGTTCGCTCCCGTCACCGGGTGGTGGAAAGTGGTGTAGCAGACCCCGACCGGCATCCGGTCCGACAACCTCGCGCGCAAGGTCGTCCGCCCGACCCGACTCGCCAGCGCCACCGTCGAACCGTCGACGATGCCGCGGACCTCCGCGTCGTGCGGATGCAGCTCCAGGATGTCCTCCGGATGCCAGGCCACGTTCGCCGTACGCCGGGTCTGCGCGCCCACGTTGTACTGCGACAGGATCCGCCCGGTGGTCAGGATCAGCGGGTACTTGCGCGTCGACCGCTCGGTCGTCGGCACGTACACCGTCTCCATGAACCGGCCCTTGCCGCGGGTGAACTCGGCCGAGTGCATGATCGGCGTACCGTCGGGGTTGTCCAGGTTGCACGGCCACTGGATCGAGCCGGCCTCGTCGAGCCGTGCGAACGACACTCCCATGAACGTCGGCGTGGTGAGCGCGATCTCGTCCATGATCCGGCTGGACGACGCGTAGTGCATCGGGTAACCCATCGCCTGGGAGAGCTCACAGATGATCTCCCATTCCTGCTTGCCGGTGCGCGGCGCCATCACCGGCCGGACTCGGTTGATCCGCCGTTCGGCGTTGGTGAACGTGCCGTCCTTCTCCAAGAACGATGTCCCCGGCAACAACACGTGCGCGAACTTCGCGGTCTCGTTGACGAACAGGTCCTGGACGACGAGCAGCTCGAGCGCGCCCAGCGCGGCGAACACGTGCGCGGTGTTCGGATCGGACTGCGCGATGTCCTCGCCCTGCACGAACAACGCCCGGAACGACCCGTCGATCGCGGCGTCGAACATGTTCGGGATCCGCAGTCCCGGTTCGTTCAGCAGCGGCGTACCCCACAGCTGCTCGTAGACCTCGCGAGCGCCGTCGTCGGAGACATGCCGGTAGCCGGGCAGCTCGTGCGGGAACGAGCCCATGTCGCAGGAGCCCTGCACGTTGTTCTGGCCACGCAGCGGGTTCACCCCGACACCGGACCGCCCGATGTTGCCGGTCGCCATCGCCAGGTTGGCCATCGCCATCACGGTCGTCGAACCCTGGCTGTGCTCGGTGACGCCGAGACCGTAGTAGATCGCGCCGTTGCCGCCGGTCGCGTACAACCGGGCCGCGGCACGGATCTCCTCAGCCGGTACGCCGGTGATGTCCTCGACCGCTTCCGGGCTGTGCTCCGGCTGCGCGATGAACGTCTCCCACTCGCCGAAGCCTTCGCACCGGGACTCGACGAACGCCCGGTCCACCAGCCCTTCGGTCACCACCACGTGCCCGATCGCGTTGACCACGGCAACGTTCGTGCCGGGCGCCAGCGCCAGGTGGTGGGCCGCCTCGATGTGCGGCGACCGGACCAGATCGGTCCGGCGCGGGTCGATCACGATCAGCTGGGCACCTTGGCGGATCCGCTTCTTCATCCGGGAGCCGAACACCGGGTGCGCGTCGGTCGGGTTGGCACCGATCACCAGGATCACGTCGGCGTCGTCGACCGACTTGAAGTCCTGGGTGCCGGCCGATTCGCCGAAGGTCTGCTTCAGTCCGTACCCGGTCGGTGAATGGCAGACCCGCGCACAGGTGTCGACGTTGTTGTTGCCGAAGACCGCGCGGACCATTTTCTGGACCAGGTAGACCTCTTCGTTCGTGGTCCGCGACGAGGTGATCGCGCCGATCGAGCCCGGCCCGTGCGTCGCCTGGATCTCGCGCAGCCGGCGCGCGGTGAAGCCGATCGCCTCGTCCCACGACACGGTCCGCCACTCGTCCTCGATCGAGTCGCGCACCATCGGCGCCAGCACCCGGTCGGGGTGGTCGGCGTACCCGAAGGCGAACCGGCCCTTGACGCAGGAGTGGCCCTCGTTCGCCCCGCCGTTCTTGTACGGGACCATCCGGACCAGTTCGTCGCCGCGCAGCTCGGCTTTGAACGAGCAGCCGACGCCGCAGTACGCGCAGGTGGTGATCACCGAGCGGGTCGGCATGCCGAGCTCGATCACCGACTTCTCCTGCAAGGTCGCGGTCGGGCAGGCCTGGACGCACGCGCCGCAGGAGACACAGTCGGACTCCATGAACGACACCCCGGCGCCGGCCGCGACCTTGGAGTCGAAGCCGCGACCCTCGATGGTCAGCGCGAGCGTGCCCTGCACCTCGTCACACGCCCGGACGCAGCGCGAGCAGGCGATGCACTTGGACGCCTCGAAGTCGAAGTACGGGTTGGAGGTGTCGGTAGGCAGGTCCAGGTGGTTCGCGCCGGCGCCGACCCCCGAGCCGTACCGGACTTCGCGCAGCCCGGTGACGCCGGCCATGTCCTGCAGTTCGCAGTCGCCGTTCGCCGAGCAGGTCAGGCAGTCCAGCGGGTGGTCGGAGATGTAGAGCTCCATCACGCCGCGGCGCAGTTTGCCGAGCTTCTCGTTCTGAGTGCGGACGACCATGCCCGGCCCGACCGGTGTGGTGCAGGAGGCCGGCGTGCCGCGGGCGCCGTCGATCTCGACCACGCAGAGCCGGCAGGAGCCGAAGGCTTCCAGGTTGTCGGTGGCGCACAGCTTCGGGATGTCGACGCCGGCCTGCTTCGCCGCGCGCATCACCGACGTCCCCGGTGGCACGGTGACGGCGATCCCGTCGATGGTCAACTCGACCGTCGCCTCGCCGGGGCGGGCCGGCGTACCGAAGTCCGGTTCCTTGAGCAGGGTCATGCGTGGAAGTCCTCTCCGAAGTGGCGGACAGCGCTGCGGACCGGCAGCGGCGTGAGGCCGCCCATCGCGCACAGGGAGCCGTCGGTCATCAGGTCGCACAGGTCGTCGAGCAGGACGAGGTTCTTGCGCCGGTCGTCGCCGGCCACGATCCGGTCGATGGTCTCCACGCCGCGGACCGCGCCGACCCGGCACGGCGTGCACTTGCCGCACGACTCCTCGGCACAGAACTCGAACGCGAACCGGGCCATCGCGGCCATGTCGACGGTGTCGTCGAACACCACGATCCCACCGTGACCGACCATCGCGCCGGCGGCCGCGAACGCCTCGTAATCCATCGGCAGGTCGAACTGGTCGACCGGCAGGTAGGCCCCCAGCGGACCACCCACCTGGACGGCGCGCACCGGCCGTCCCGAGGCGCTGCCGCCGCCGAGGCCGTTGACCAGCTCGCCGAGCGTGATGCCGAACGCGGTCTCGACGACCCCGCCGCGGGCCACGTTGCCACCGAGCTGGAACACGCTGGTACCGAGCGACCGCCCCACCCCGTACGCCGCGTACGCCGCCGCGCCGTGCGCCAGGATGGTCGGGATCGTTGCCAGCGACAACACATTGTTCACCACCGTCGGCTGGCCGAAAAGCCCTTCCAGTGCTGGGATCGGGGGCTTCGCGCGGACCATCCCGCGTTTGCCTTCGAGGCTCTCCAGCATGCTGGTCTCTTCGCCGCAGATGTAGGCACCCGCCCCGACCCGGACGTGCAGGTCGAAGGTCAGCCCGGAGCCGAGGATGTCCCGGCCGAGCCAGCCGTGCTCGCGGGCGGTGCCGATCGCGGCGTTCAGCGCCTCGACGGCGTCGGGGTACTCCGAGCGCAGGTAGACGTAGCCCTCGGTCGCGCCGACGGCGTACGCGGCGATCGTCATGCCCTCGATCAGCACGAACGGATCGCCTTCGATCAGCATCCGGTCGGCGAACGTGCCGGAGTCGCCCTCGTCGGCGTTGCAGCAGACGAATTTGAGGCCGGACTCGGCACCGAGCACCGTGCGCCACTTGATCCCGGTCGGGAAGCCGGCGCCCCCACGACCGCGGAGGCCGGACTCGACCACTTCCTCGACGACCTCGGCCGGCTTCATCGTCAACGCGCGCCGCAGTCCCTGGAAGCCTTCGTGCTCGGTGAAGTCGTGCACCGACCGCGGATCCACAACGCCGACGCGCGCGAAGGTCAGCCGCTGCTGCTTGCGCATCCACGGCAGTTCCTCGGTCAGACCGAGGTAGGCGGGCTCGGTGCGTGCGCTGCCGCTCAGCATCCCGGCGGCCACGAGTCCGTCCACGTCCTCGGGCGCGACCGAGCCGTAGCCGACGCGGCCCGCGGGAGTCTCGACCTCGACGAGCGGCTCGAGCCAGAGCATGCCGCGGGAACCGGTACGCACCAGGTCGAGCTCGACACCGGCCGTGCGGGCTGCGGCGGTGATCCGCTCGGCCACCTCGTCGGCGCCGACAGACTTGGCCGCCATGTCCTGCGGCACGAAAACTCTGGCGCGGTGGGACCCGGCTGTCGCGCCGGCCCTCGCGCCAGGTTCACCAGCAGCGAGCGGCGCCGGCGAGCGGTCGTTGGTGCCCGGCGTCATCGCGCCTCCCCGAGGATCGCGTCGAGACGGGCCGGCGTGACGCGGCCGTGGATCCTGTCACCCACCTGGACGGCGGGACCGAGGGCGCAGTTGCCGAGGCAGAACACCTCGTCGACGGTCAGCCGGCCGTCGTACGTCGTCTCGCCGAAGCCCAGCCCCGTGGTTCGCCGGGCGTGATCGGCGAGCTCGACACCGCCGACGGAGCGGCAGGCCTCGGCCTGGCAGATCCGCACGGTGGTCCGCCCGCCCGGCTCGCGCCGGAAGTCGCGGTAGAAGGTGACCACGCCGTGCACCTCGGCGACCGACAAGTTGAGCACATCGGCGATCACCGGTACGTCGGTCTGACTGATCCAGCCGAACTCCGCCTGCACGGCATGCAGGATCGGCATCAACGCACCTCGCAGTTCGCGAAGCTCGGTGGCGATCGCGCGGACGCGGTGCGGACGCCCGGCGCCGGGCACTGGGGTGGAGTCCGTGGCTGGCATCGTCATGCCTCAACGGTCGCGGCCCGATCACCGACGGTCAAAGCGTTCCTGCCTATGTGGCGATAGGCAACTGCTATCGAGGAACCCCTGACAGGACCGGGCGTTCGACCGGGCCGTAGATCGCGTGGGACTGCTGTTCGGTGAAGGCCCAGTAGCGGTCGCCGAAGGACCAGTGCCACCACTCGGTCGGATAGTTCACCAACCCGGCGGCTGTCAGTACGTCGGCCAGCAGCGCGCGGTTGGTTCTCGCCTCGCGGCTGATGTTGGCCGCGTCGAAGAAGCAGGCGCCGTTGGACTGTTCGGGGGTCGCGTCGATCGGTGTCCCGAGGTCGAACGGGCCGTGTTCGCCGATCAGCGTGAGGTCGACGGCCGCGCCCGCGACGTGTGGCGCGACGCCGACCGGGGAGACGAAGCGGCTGGCCAGGACGTGGGCCTCGTCGTCAGGGATGCCGGGGTTGAGCTCGGCCAGTTCAGCACGGTAGTCGTCGTAGATCCGGCGCTGCACCGCGAGGTCCCGCAGGCCCTCCACGACGTACAGGCGGACGCCGGTCGGCAGGAAGCTGTCCGCGATCGCGAGCCGGTCCGCCAACCCCTCCCGGACGAACTGGCGATCGCGCGCGAGCACGCCGCGCCCGTACAGGTCCACCAGTGGCTCACCGCTCTCGATCGCGGGGATCCGGGTGATCCGGTCGTCACTGAGCAGCACGGGCATGCGCGGTCTCCAGCAGGTTCTGTACGACAGCGGGGTAGGACATCCCGGCGGTCGCCCACATCCGGGGGAACTGCGAGGCGGCAGTGAAACCGGGGAAGGTGTTGATCTCGTTGACCACCGGCTCGCCGTCGGCCGGCACGAAGAAGTCCACCCGGGCCAGCCCTTCACAGCCCAGCGTCTCGAACACCTCGATGGCCGTCCGCCGCAAGGTCGCGGCCAGCTCGGCCTCCAGCGGTGCCGGTACGACGAACTGCTCCCCGGCGCCCTGCGCGTACTTGGCGGTGGTGTTGAAGAACGGCTGGCCGGGATCGCTGTGGATCTCCAGCGCGGGCGCGGCCTCGACCCGGCCGTCGGGGAACTCCATCACCGCGAGGTCGATCTCGCGACCGCGCATCTCCTGCTCGACCAGGATCTGACCTTCCAGCGCGGCGGCCGTGGCGATCGCCTCGGCCAGCGCGGCTGGTTCGGTCACTCGGGTGACGCCGTAGCTGGAACCACCGTTGCCGGGCTTGACGAAGACCGGGAACTCCAGACCGGCCGCCTTCAACTGCTGGTGCGCGGCTTCGGGATCGCGCAGGTCGGCGCCACGCAACGTGATCCCGGGCGTGACGGGCAGGCCGTGGGCGCGCAGGACGGCCTTGGCCAGGTGCTTGTCGAGGCCGACGGCGCTCGCCGCGATGCCGCTGCCGACGTACGGGACCTTCAGTTGCTGCAGGAATCCCTGGATGACACCGTCTTCGCCACCCTGTCCGTGCAGTGCCGGTACGACGACGTCGCAGGCCTGGAGCAGCTCGATCGCCTCGTGCTGCCCGTCGCGCCAGGTGCCGTCGGGCTCGATCACCAGCGCGATCACGGTGTGGCCGAGTTCGGCGGCCGCCTCGGCGATGCCCTGGCCACTGGCCAGCGACACGTCGTGCTCGGGGCTCGCGCCGCCGCTGATCACTGCGACCTTCACCGGGATGCCTCCTCGTAGCGGCGCGGCACCCGGGATCCGAGGCCGCAGTAGATCTCGTGCGGGATGGTGCCGGCCCACCGCGCCCAGTCGGCCGCGGTGGGCTCGCCGTGGTCGCCGGGACCGAAGACGATGACGGGCTCGCCGGGCTCGACCGGGATGTCGCCGGCATCGACCAGGAACTGATCCATGGCGATCCGTCCACGGATCGGCATTCGAACACCGCGAATCAGCACGCTTGCACTGGTGGCCGAGCGGGGGATCCCGTCGGCGTACCCCAACGGGATCAGCGCGATCGTCGTGTCCGTCGGCGTCACGTAGTCGTGGTGGTACGAGACGCCTTCGCCGGCGCGGATCCGGCGGACCTGCGCGACCTTGGTGACCAGCCGCATCGCCGGCCGCAGCCCGGTGCCCAGCTCGTCGATGCCGTAGAGGCCTGCGCCGATCCGGACCAGGTTGCAGTCCGGGGCGTCGAGGGTGAGGGCGCCGGCCGAGTTGGCCAGGTGGATCACGGACGGCTCGAGCCCCGCGCGCCGGGCCAGAGCGACCCCGGTGCGCAGGAGCTCGAGCTGGCGACGGCTGTGCGTCGCGTCGAGCTCGTCCCCGTGCGACAGGTGCGACCACAGGCCGCGGACCTTGACCGCGCCGAGCGCCTCGTAGTGCGCGGCTGCGCGGGTCAGCTCGATCCACTGGTCCGGCGTACTGCCCCCTCGGTGCAGGCCGGTGTCCAGCTTGAGGTGAACGTGGTGCACGCCCGGTGCGGACACGACCTGCTGCAGCTCGGCCACGGTCGCCACGCTGACGTCGACGTCGGACAGCCACATCAGCTCGGTCGCGTCGTACAGCCAGGCCAGGATCGGGACGGTCAGGCCGGCCGCGCGCAGTTCGAGTGCCTCGTCGGCGCGGGCGACGCCCAGCCAGGTGGCGCCGGCGTCGACGGCCGCCTTGGCGATCTGCACCGCGCCGTGCCCGAAGCCGTTGGCCTTGACGACCGCCAGCACTTCGGTGCCGGGCCGCAGCCGTTGCCGGAAGCTCCGCACGTTCGCCTTGACCGCGCCGAGATCGACCGCCGCCTCGGCCAGACCGAGGCAGGCACGGGCCGGACTCTGGACCAGGTTCATACCGGTCATTGTTGTTTCCGGCAACGAGGTACCACATCGGATCAAGGGCGGATGTTGCCGGTGGCCCGCGTACGACCCTGGTAGCACGAGGGTCCGCGACGGGCCATCCCTTAGGACGACCGGTTCGCCTCTTCGGGCAGCTGTCATCGTCCGTTCGTCGGGCACCGGTCAGCGGCGCCCGGCGAGGTCGGCACCGGCACCGGGGATACTGGGCCGGTGGAGGCAACCGATCACCTGCGCGACTCGCTGGCCGCCGCCGTCGCGCTGGCCAACACCTTCGGTGGCGAGTTCGCCCAGGGCCGGATCCGCCCGGCCGGCGACGAGGCCGGAGTCGAGGCTTCGCTTCGGCTGACCACACGCCGGATCCCCGCGATCGACCTGCCCACCTTCGCCGCCGGCGGCCGCGACCTGTACGCCGTACTGCGGCTGCTTCTCGACGGCGACACCGACGCGGCCGCCGACGGGGTGAACGCGTTGCTCGAGACCACCCGCGCTGCTCCTCGCCTCGTCCGCGAAGGGGATGCGCCCTGGCATCTGCACTTCGTCAGTCCGGGCGTCTCCGCGGCCACCGGATGGATCGCCGAACTGGCCACTGCCGTCGCGATGCTGGTGGGCAGCGATGCCTCCCGGCTGCGGAGTTGCGGTGCCGATCGGTGCGACAACCTGTTCCTGGACACCACCCGGAGCCGGACCCAGCGCTTCTGCTCGACGTCCTGCCAGAACCGCAGCAAGGTCGCCGCGCACCGGGCTAGGCGGCTCTAGCCGTCAACATTGTTGCTTGAGGCACCCAACCGAGCTTGCGATACAGCGCGGCTCCGTCGCTGCTGGCCATCAGCAACCCGGTTGTGGCCTGCCGCGCGACCGCCCGCTCGGCGAGCACGCCCATCACCACACTTCCGAGCCCCTGGCGCCGGAATGGCGTACTCGTGTGGACGTCGTGCATCACGGCGTCGTCTCCGACGACGGCCGCCATCCCGCGAGCGGCCTCCTCGCCGGCCAGGACCCGCACGCGTTCCAGTGCTCCCTCGGTCGTGGTCAGTACGTCGTACGGGGTCGTGCGGGTGGGGTGTTCCCGCAGGTCGGTCGTCATCAGGAGCTTGCGTTCGGCGAAAAGTCGAAGTCCGGCTGACTGCAGCTCCGCGGCGACCTCGTCCGGCTCCTGGGTGGTGACGGTGAGCCAGGTCGGCCGCGCGGCGCGCAGGGTTTCGTCGATCCACGGGGTCAGCGCTGCACCAGGCAGGGTGAAGAGCTCGCGGTGGCGGTCGGGCAGGCCGAGCGTGACGTCGAGGGCGGTGCGACGGTCGACGGCCGGGGAGAGGCCGCGGCACAGCCCCCAGCCGTACTGCCAGCGGCGGATCAGGTCGTCCATGGGTAACTGTCTATCATGAGATAGAGAGTTACCGAGAACTCAGCTGCCCAGTACGAAGGTCTGGATCGCGATCACCGCGGCGCCGCGGGCCCACTCGTCGAAGTCGGGGTCGAGCAGCACGATCGGGGGATCGGTCGCCTCCGGATGCCGGTCGGTGCGCAATCCGGTCAGCAGGGCGTCGTGGGCGACCTCGACCAGCCGGACGCCTTCGCCGCCGAGCACGACCCGGTCGGGCATCGTGAAGTTGGCCGCGGCGGCGATCAGCCGCCCGAGTGCCCGGCCGGCGCGGTCGGCCACCCGGCGGGCGGCGGGCTCGCCCGCGACCGCCAGGTCCAGGCACTCGTCGTACGTGACCGTGCGGCCCAGAGCCTCGCCGATCTCGCTGACGATGCCCTGCGTGGTGAGCAGCGTGCTGGCGCAGCCGACATGGCCGCGCTCGCAGCGCACACCGTCGGGCAGCAGAGGGTGGTGGCCGATCAGGCCGAGGCTGGATTCCGGGCTGTCGACGATCTGGTCGTGCACGACCAGGCCGTAGCCGACACCGGCCCCGATCGTGATCAGACAGAACCGGTCGGCGCCGCGTCCCGCCCCGAACCAGTGGGTCGCGGCGGTCAGCGCGGTGAGGTCGTTGGCGACCACCACCGGGACGTCGCTGTGCGCGCTCATCAGGTCGCCGAGCGGGACGTCCTCCCAGTCGAGGAACGACGCGTGGCGCACGTTGTTCTTGCCGGTGACCTGGCCGCCGAGCGAGATGCCGAGGCCGCTGAGTTCGCCGTCCGGGCGATGCGCGGCGAGGGTCTTGGTCAGCTCGGCGATCGTGGCGGCGACCGCGGTCGGGCTGTGGTCGGGCAGCGGCAGTTCGGCGGTGGCGATCACCTCGGCCCGCAGCGTCGTCAGTACGCCGACCGCGTCGTCGCCGGTCAGCTTGATCCCGACGAAGTGGTGCGCCGCCGGAACGATGTCGAGCGGCTGCGATGGCCGGCCCACTCGCGGATCGGTCGGTCCCGCGGTGACCTCGACCAGCAGACCCGATTCCAGCATCGGTTTCGTGATCCGGGTCAGGCTGCCCGGCGACAGACCGACCCGCCGCGACAACTCGGCGCGCGACAACGGCCCGTCCAGCAGGATCTCCAGCGCGACGCGGTGAGCCGGCCCCGCCAGCGGCTGCCACCCACCCGTCACCCGATCTCCCCCGTTCGCGCCGACTTCCACTGCGACGCAGAATACGCAATCCGCACCGCCGGCCCAGGGACGCTGTCCACCTCTGCCGGCGCCGCGGGGGTACGGCGTCGTCCTAGTGGGGGAGTTTGCGGGTGTCGATCAGTTGCTGGGCCACGTCGCGCAGCTTGGTGTTGTTGTCCTGGGAGTAGCGCTTGAGGATGGCGAACGCGCGGTCGCCGTCCACGTCGAAGCGCTCCATCAGGATGCCCATCGCCTGGCCGACCAGTTTGCGGGCGTCGACGGCCTGGGCCATCGTCTCCTCGTGCCGGGCGGTGGCGACCGCGACCGACGCGTGCCGGGCCAGGATGTGCGCGACCGCCTCGTCGTCCGGGCCGAACGCGTCCGGATCCGGGCTGTACAGGCCCAGGACGCCGACCGAAGCTGTCGGCCCCACGCCCGTCGTCAGCGACACGTCGAGCACCGACCGGACCCCGAGCTGGGCCACCTTCGCCGTCCACAGCGGCCAGCGGGTCTCGGTGGTGGTGTCGCGGATCAGGATGTTCGACCGGTCCCGCAAGGCGGTGACCAGCGGACCGTCCTGGTGGTCGATCTGCAGTTCGTAGACCTCGGCGACCACCGGGTCGGTGACCGCGGCGATCTCCGGCTTGGAACCCCGGCGGTGCAGCGCGACGCCGGCGTACGTGCAGTTCAGGGCCTGCAGGGCGAACTGGACGACCGCGTCGATCGTCTCCTCGACACCGGGTGCGTCGTGCATCTCGACCGCGAGCCGGGCGAAGGCGTCGGCCGACGTCCGCGCAGCAAGGTCGAAGTCAGCCATCAGGGCTCCAGACATGGGTCAGTGTCAGCGCACCCCGTGGCTGGAGTGATCCTCAGTGCACATCATGCAGGCTCCGGCGGCGGAACTGTTAGCCGGTCCGGTGTCAAATACCGATCAAACCTTCGGCGAACCGGGCACAGCGGCGCTGCCGCCGGGTTCGCAAGAGTCGGGAATGTCGATTCGGTGACGGTTCGGTGACGGGTCAGAGGCCGAGTTCGGTGAGCCCAGGGTGGTCGTCGGGGCGTGGGCCGGGTGCGTCCCAGTGCAGCAGCCGGTCGGCGGCGTCGATCCGCTGGTCGTTGATGCTGGCCTTGCGGATCCGCATCAGGCCGTGCTCGTCGAACTCCCAGTTCTCGTTGCCGTGTGAGCGATACCACTGCCCGTCCGCGTCGTGGGACTCGTACACGAACCGCACCGCGATCCGGTTCTCGCCGTACGTCCACAGTTCCTTGATCAGCCGGTAGTCCAGCTCGCGTTGCCACTTCTGGGTCAGGAACGTGACCACCTCGGCGCGGCCGGTGACGAAGGTGTCCCGGTTCCGCCAGGAGGTGTCCTCGGTGTAGGCGAGCGAGACGGCTTCGGGGTCGCGGGTGTTCCAGGCGTTCTCGGCGGCGCGGACTTTCTGCAGCGCGCTCTGCTCGGTGAACGGTGGCAGCGGCGGACGGTCAGTCATCGGAGCCTCCCGCGGGCTCGACCCGGCAGCGGAATCCGGCCGGGCCCGGTTCGCAGACCACCATGGCGTCGCTTTGACGCTCCGGATGGTGCCACGGCATCACGGCCTCGCCCGCGAGCAGCGCGTCGATGGTCTGCAGTTCGGGGTCCCGGGTCTCCGGGTGGTGCTGGTAGCCGGCGGCGCCGAGGGCGAGCGCCACCGCCATGCCGAGCAGGTTGACCTCGGTCGGCTGCTCGGGCCGGGCCGACCCCTCGGCCGGCTCGAGTCGCAGGCCACTGCCGGGAACGTCCACGATCCGCGCGACGTACTGTCCGTCTGTCATGACGCGAGCCTAGACCGGTTGTTTTGGGTTGTACATCCCAGTTTTTCGCGTACGCTGCGAGCATGAGGCTGACCAGCAAAGGTCAGGCGACCAAACAGCGCATCGTCCGGACGGCCGCCGGTCTGATCGCCGAGCGCGGCGTCGCCGGGACCAGCATCGAGAGTGTCCGGAGCGCGGCCGGGGTGAGCGGTTCGCAGATGACGCACTACTTCCAGGACAAGCGCAGTCTGGTCCAGGCCGTGGTCGCGCTGCAGGCGGACGCGATGGTGCGCTCGACCGAGCTGGACAGCTTCGACGCTCTGCGGCGATGGGCCGACGCGCACGTACAGCGGCAGATCGAGCTGGGCTGCACGGGTGGTTGCCGGTTCGGGTCGCTGGCGGGGGAACTGGCGGAGAGCGATCCGCAGACGCGGCAGGAGTTGGCGGCCGGGTTCGAGCGGTGGGAGGTCGCGCTGCGGGACGGGCTGCAGACGATGGCCGACCGGGGCGAGCTGCGGCCGGACGCGGATCCCGCGCGGCTGGCGACGTGCCTGCTCGGAGCACTCCAGGGCGGGATGCTGCTGACCCAGACGCACCGCGATCCCCGACCGCTCGAGGCGACGCTGGATGCGATGCTGAGCCACGTGGAGTCCTACGCCGCCGACCAGCACGCCGTACGGCGAACGTCCGGTTCCAGCGGCTCAGGGTCCGACGCTGACGGCGTACGGCGACTGAGCGATCGGGAAGGCTGACGTGTCGGAGTCGACCGCCCGGCTGACCGGGCGCTCGCGCTGGACCCGCGGGGTCGCGGCGCCGATGCGGGCCTTCCTGCGGACCGAGGCGGGCAGCTCCGGCGTCCTGGCGGCGGCGATCGTGCTCGCGCTGCTGTGGGCCAACCTGGCGCCGGACTCGTACGAGAGCTTCTGGCGCACCGAGTTCTCGCTGCGGTTCGGCGCGGAGGAGCTGGGGCTCGACCTGCGCGAGTGGATCAACAGCGGGCTGATGACGCTGTTCTTCCTGGTCGTGGGGCTGGAGGCCCGGCGCGAGTTCGACCTGGGCGACCTGCGCGAGCGCAGCCGGTTCGTGCTGCCGGTGGTCGCCGGCGTGGCGGGCATGATCCTGCCGGTCCTGATCTTCCTGTCCTTCAACGCCGGCGGCGACGGCGCGCACGGCTGGGGCGTCGCGATGTCGACCGACACCGCGCTCGCGCTCGGTCTGCTGGCGCTGGTCGGGCGCGGCGTACCGGACCGGGTCCGGGTGTTCCTGCTCACCGTCTTCGTGGTCGACGACCTGATCGCCCTGCTGGTGATCGCGGTGGTCTACAGCGAGAACATCTCGTTCATGCCGTTGCTGATGGCAATTGTTGCCTTCGCCGTGCTGTTCGGGCTGGCGCTGGCCGGCGTCCGCAAGCCGTGGGTCTACGTGCTGCTCGGCGTGCTCACCTGGGCGTCGCTGCTGACGTCCGGGGTCGATCCGGTGGTGGCCGGCCTGGCGATCGGGCTGACCGCACCGGCGTACTCGCCGGGGCGGGACGACCTGGAGCAGGCGAGTGGGCTGTTCCGGTTGTTCCGCGAGCAGCCGACGCCCGAGCTGGCGCGCAGCGCGTCCCTCGGGCTGAACTTCTCCCTGTCGCCGAACGACCGGCTGCAGCACTTCTACCACCCGTGGACCAGCTACCTGATCGTCCCGCTGTTCGGCCTGGCCAACGCGGGGATCCCGATCGACCTGGACTTCCTGGGCCAGGCCTATACGTCGCCGATCACGCTCGGCATCATCGTCGGCTACGCCGTCGGCAAGCCGCTCGCAGTGACGATCACGTCGTGGGCGCTGGCCCGGTTCACCCGCGGGCGGGTCGTGCCGCTGGTCGGCTGGGTCGGCGTCCTGGGTAGCGGCACGATCGCCGGCATCGGTTTCACCGTGTCGTTGCTGATCGCAACGTTGGCGTTCGACGGGCCGGAGCTGGCCGAGGCGAAGCTCGGGCTGCTGACCACCCTGGTGATCGCGTCGGCGGTGACCTGGTCGGTGTTCCGGGCCGCGAAGCTGCTCTCACCGCCGCAGAAGGCGGCCGCCCTGCTGGGCAACGCCGAGCAACTGGTCGACCTCGTCGACCCCGTCGACCAGCAGTGCGACCACGTCCGCGGTCCGGAGAACGCGTCCGTGACGCTGGTCGAGTACGGCGACTTCGAGTGCCCGTACTGCGGACTGGCGGAGAACGTGGTCCGCGACCTGCTCAAGGACGACGACCTTCGGTATGTCTGGCGACATCTGCCACTGACCGACGTGCACCCGCGCGCGCAGATCGCGGCCGAGGTCGCCGAAGCCGCGGCGGCGCAGGGCCGGTTCTGGGAGATGCACGACCTGCTGCTCGCCAACCAGGACAAGCTCCAGCCCGCCGACCTGATGCGGTACGCCGAACAGCTCGGCCTGGACCTCGAGCGCCTGCACGACGACGTGAAACGCCACGTCGCCGCCGGCCGGGTCGCCCGCGACGTCGAGACCGCCGACCTGAGCGGTGTGTCCGGGACGCCGACGTTTTTCATCAACGGGCAACGGCACTACGGCGCCTACGACATCGAGACGCTCACCAAGGCGATCAAGACCGCGCGAGCGCGGGCCCTGGTCGCCGAGCGCAATGGCGGTAATTAGTCCCAGAAGGTCATTTCTGCCACTTCTCTGCTGGCGGTCCGGTCCGCGACGCTGGGGACTCCTCGAACCACAGGGAGATCCCATGTCCGCAGTGCTCCAGGTCCCGCCGGCGTCGGCCGAGCTCGCCGTCGCCCACTTCGCCGCCCGCCTGGCCTTCGAGACCGACTGCTCCGACGTTGCCGCGGACCTCGGCGCCGGTGCCGACGACTGGGTGCTGATCGACACCCGCAGCCAGGAGAGCTGGGACCAGGGCCACGTGCCCGGCGCGATCCACCTGCCCACCCGCGAGATCGCCGCCCGCGCGGCGACCGTCGTACCGGCCGGTGCCGCGGTGGTCACCTACTGCTGGGGCCCGGCCTGCAACGGCGCCACCAAGGCCGCGCTCGAGTTCGCCCGCCTCGGCCACCCGGTGAAGGAGATGCTCGGCGGCTTCGAGTACTGGACCCGCGAAGGCCTCCCGGTCGAAACGGCCGACGGCATCACCCGCCGCCCGGTCGACCCGCTGGTCGCACCCCGTGGCGTGGCCTGCGCGTGTTGAGCTCGCGAGTTCCGGGAGTCAGTGCGAGGCCAGGTAGTCCGCGTTGCCGCGGATGGCGGCTTCGTAGCGCTTGAGCTCCGGGGCGTCGACGCGGTCGGCGATGACGAGCAGGAGGGTCGCGAGGGCCTTGTCCTTGCGACCCGCGGCGTTCAGCGTGAGAGCCTTGAAGACCCGCAGCGCGTCCGACTCCGGGAACTCCTGGCAAGCCTTGGTGAACACCGCCAGCGACTCGTCGTACCGGCCGAGGTTGCGCAGGGTGCTGCCGTACTGCAGCAGGCAACGGCGCTTGGTGTCGCCGCTCAGACCGGGCAGCGCGCGCTCGTAGTACACCAGCGCCTTCTCCTCCTGCCCGTCGGTGTCGTACGAGCCGCCGACCTCGTACAGCACGTACGGGTTACCGGGATGCTCGCGCAACAGGTCCTCGAAGAAGGCGATCGTCGGCGCCATGTTCGCCCGGTCGCGGCGCGCGAACGCCGCCTCGATGGTCGCCGCGAGTTCCGGCGTCAGCGTTTCACTCACAGCGACCATCATGCCTCGTCCGCGAAACGCCGCCGGTAGCACGTCACCCGCGGCTGCGTGACCTCGAACTCCGCCGTTGCCATCCAGCGATCAGATGGACCCTGTCAGTATCGACCGGACCGGAGTGAAGCGGACGGCGCGACCTGTCTCGGTCGGTGCGTCCCAGTCGATCGTCGCGGTTCCGGACAGGTGCAGCGAGGCTCCGGTCGGGAAGTCGACGAACAGCAACGCGGCTTCCGGATCGGCGACCAGGTTGCCGAGGCTGTTGAACATGTTGTTGCCGGGCTTGTCGGCCCACCACAGCTCGTCGCCGTCGATGTGCACCGTGCCACCCTTGTGTGACGTGTCCGCGCCGCGCTCCTGGTGGGTCGTGCCGAGGAAGAACGTGTCCGAGCGTTCGATCAGCTCGCGGCCGAGCAGTCCGTTGGCGGTTTGATTCGTCGTGCTCGCGCTGGTTGCTGGCGGCAACGGCCTGGGATGGATGTACTGCGGGCAGTTGCCGTAGGCCTGGTCGGCGGTCAGGACGAGCGTGTCCGGCGTACTCACAGTCAGGGTGCCGTTGACCCGGACCCGGCGGCGGATCGCGAACTCGATCACGATCAGCCCGGCGGGCTGGTCGGCCGGCAGCAGGTGCAGGGGATCGCCCTCGGGCAGACCCGCGTGCACGGTGAGCGTCGTACCGGACGCGTCGAGGAAGCCGGCCGGGCCGCGCAGCGGGGACGTCCACAGGCGTCCTTCGGCGTCCCGCCCGGTGATGACGGCGAACTCACGCTGCGCCAGGAACTTCTGCGCGCCGCCATCGAGCAGCGGCGGCCGCAGCATTCCTTCCAGGCGTGATGCGTCGTGCTGTACGCCGGCCCGTCGCTGCACCGCCAACTCGCCTTCGTGGAATCCGACGGCCGGCCTGGCCCGTACGGCGCTTGGCGGGACCGGCCGATCGACTGTGGTCATGCGTGCCTCCGGGTCTTGTCGTAGTGCCGGGCGACGCGGGCGCGATTGCCGCAGATGCTGCCGACGCACCACTGGCGGCGTTTGTGCTCGGCCAGGAAGAGCATCGAGCACTGGGGATTGGCGCAGCGCCGCAGCAGCGTCAGTTGCTCCGGGTCGGCCAGCAGTTCGATCGTTTCGCGGGCGATCGCGGCCAGCTTGGCGTTGCCGCCGTACTCCGGGTGGTAGCGCGTCTCGATGTGTCCGTCGGCGCCGAGCCGCACACTCTGCGGAGCCGCCGCCGAGGCCGCGTTCAGGTCCTCGATGGCGGTCGCCAGCGGTCGGCGGTCGGTGAGTTGGGCGTCGAGCACCTCACGTACCGCGGACCGCAGTCGCCGGGTCGCGACGACGTCCGGGATCGGTCCTTCCGGCAGCCGGCCCGCCTGCAATTGCCACCAGGCGGCGTGTTGTTCGTCGGACCGGATCAGGTCCGTCACCGGGTCCGTCACGAGGATCTCGGTGTCGGCGAGGTCGAGCGCGACCAGCGGTTCGCCGCCCATGCCGAAGCCGGCGTCGAGCAGTTGCGTGACGGTCGGCCTGATGGTCATAAGTCAACCGTACGCGTTAGTTCAAGCTGGATACAACCGATAACGCTAATGGTTATTGGGAGTATTTAATTGACACAGTCGGTGGCGCCGTCGCGCCACTGGTGGTTGTAGCGGGTGGGGACCTTGGTGGCGAAGGCCTCGACCTTGGCGGCGTCGAAGGTGTCGAGCTTCTGCAACCGTTGCCAGCCGGTCAGGGCGATGCCGCGCCCGATGGCGGGGTACGGCGCGACGACCACGTCGCGCGGATAACGGCGGCCGATCGACTCCAGGCGTTCGACGTCGGCGGCGGGCACGTCGTCGGCGTACTGGAGCAGGACGTGGCCGTGCTCGAGGATGTGGACCTGGAGCTCGGGAGCGATCGGGGCGCGGTAGATGCCAGGGATGACGACGCGCGGCGAGTGCGGGCCGGACGTCGGCGGCAGGGTCCGGTACGGGTCGTGCGCGGCGCCTTGGTAGGCGATGTGGCGGTTGCCCTCGAACGGTTGCGGCGTACCGGGGACCTCCTCGCACGGTAGTGCCTGCTTGTCGCCGAACTGGCCGAGCAGCACGCCGAAGGCGAAGCTCGACATCGTCAGCACGCTCAACGTGGTGACCAGGATGCCGACCAGTACGCCGTACTTGCGGCGCTTCACCGGACCGCCTGACGGCGGTTGCGCAGCACGACCCACAGCGGCAGGAAGACGTTGACCGAGGTGAACAGCAGCAGTACGACGCCCTCCCACCAGTACAGGCTCGCGAACGGCGCCCCGACCAGGACGCCGAACGCCCAGCCGAACGTGACCTTTGCGCTGGGCAACAAGAAGTGGAAGGCGAACCACAGCATCCAGGTGAAACCGGTCAGGTAGAGCAGCCGGTACCAGCGGGCGACGCGCAGATCCCGCGGGTTCGCGTCCCGCAGGATCACCTGCTCGGCCGGCTTCAACCGGCGGACCAGCTTCTTCAGCGACAACCTGGTGACCTGGTGCAGGTTGCCGCAGCCGGTGGCCGTTGCCATCACCAAGTACATGTCGGTCCGCAGATAGGCGAGCGTCTGGAACGCGAGCTTGGCGATCTGGCTCAGCACGACCATCGCGAGCAGGCGGATCAGCCCCGGCGGCAGGTCGATCCAGCCGCGCGACCACGCGTACCGCGGCGCGACCGCCGCGAACAGGATCACGCTGTCGATCGCCATCCCCGCCAGGAACGGCCCGTACCGCTTGGCCGGCGGCAACGCCCACAACCCCGTCAGGTCGGTCTCCAGCACGGGAAAGATGCCGCGCCGCTCGACCCGCAGCCGCGACGGCACCCCGACGGCCGCACCGGCGAACGCGTGCCACAGCTCGTGCACGATCGTCAGCAGCACGACGACCACGTTGGTGACCAGCAGGCTGAGCACGATGTCGGGAAAGATGAACGTGTCCTCGTACGTCGGCCGCAGCGACGGCTCGACGGCGAACATCACCAGCGCGGCGACCAGGCACCCGGCGTACACGACCCAGGCGACGGGGCTGAACAACGGGCGGACCAGCCACGCGGGGATGCGCGAGGCCGACCAGTGTTTGGCGGTCTTGGCGGCCGCGCTCGGCTCCACCACGATGCCGGCGTCGAGCAGGACCTCGGCGAAGTCGAGCGCGTCGATCGGCTCGCCGGTCTCGCGCTCCAGTTGCTCGGCCGCTTCGGCCACGGTCCGGCCCTGGCCGAACAGCTCGACGAGCCGGGCGCCGATCTCCGGTACGACGACGAACGTGCCGGTGGCCGGGTCGCCGACGACGTACTCGTCCTCGTCCTCGCGCCGGACCACCAGGTGGTCGACGGCGAGCCGGCTGGTGGTCGCGATCACTGGCCGACCCAGCCGCAGGTCCCGCACTTCTCGCCGGGCGTCGGCCGGACAGCGTAGTGGTAGGTCAGGTCGGTCAGGCTCAGGTGGAACATCCGGCCCAGCGTGCTCGGCGGGATGCCGCCCAGGTGGTAGATCGCGTCGAGCGCGGCGAGGTGGCCGGTGAGATTCGCGGTCGGTGCGATCACGGCGTGGCCGGTGAACGGGAACAGTTCCTCGGGCTCGAACCCGTGCTGGTCGACGAGCCGGTCGCGGACGCTGGGGAGACATGCCTGGCAGCAGGTTCGGCCCGGGACGAAGAGGCCGACGACGGCCATCGGACCGGCGTACTGGGCGATCATCCAGGGGGTCGCTGTGCGCAGGGCGGCCTCGTTGGTCCAGGTGCGGATCAGGTCCATCGGCTGGTCGGCGCAGAGCACGAGCAGGTCGCGGTCGCGCATCAGGCGGGCGACGTCGTCGGTGCTCGCGACGCGGGTCTCCTCGCCGGTGACGTCGACGTGCGAGTTGATCGCGCTCAGGCGGGTGACGGCCGTCGCGACCTTGGGCCGGCCGAGGTCTTCTTCGGTGTAGAGCAGTTGGCGGGTGAGATTGCCGGCCTCGACGACGTCGAAGTCGACGCAGTGCACGGATCCGACACCCGCCGCCACCAAAGACGACGCCACGGCGGATCCCGTGCCACCGAGGCCCAGTACGACGACGCGACTGCGCTTGAGCTGCGCTTGTACGGCGTACCGGGAGGGGCGCGGGGTGAGATCGACCCAGGCGTAGTAGTTGAAGGCACGGTCGTAGCGGTCCAGCTCGTCGGGGCCCAGCTCCGGCGGCGGTGGCGCGGCCGCGTCCTCGACGTAGCCGGCGGCGATGATCGTCTCCAGCATGTCGGCCGCCTCGTCGACGGTCAGGTCGGTGCGCTCGGTCAGCTCGGCGACGATCCCGGCTCGGTCACGGGTGCCGTCCATCAGCCCGAGCAGCGTCCACAGCGCGCCGTCCTCGTCGTCGATCTCGGCGCCGATGCCGACCTGCCGGCCCCCGATGTTCACCAGCACCGGCGTCAGCCGGACCGGTTTGTGGATCCCCTTGATCTTCGGTCGTTCCACGCGCGTGCCCCTCCCCAGGTGCAGACCGGCCGAACCGGGGCGCGGGTGATGAGCCCGCGCCCCGATCCGTCGTACCGTTCAGGGCGCGTCGCTCGATCCCGCGTCTACTGCGCGGGATCGAGCGACACACCCTTAGCCGCAGAGCTCGTTGCGGCAGCCCGGGTCCGCGATGATCATCGCGGTCGTCTCGAGCTTCTCCAGCTTGCGCACCATGATCTTGCGCGGCTCCGGCTTGTTCTCGGCCTTCTTCTCCATCATCTTTCCTCCCATTGGCAGTGGCGGATCGCCGACGTCATGACAGCACCGGCTTTCACCACCGCACAAGGGCCGGATTTCACGCTGCGTTGTCAAGCGAACGCATCATTGTCACCGTTCAAGCACCCACTTGCGGGTAATCCCTTGCCTGCCGTGGATCCCGGTGATGGGCCGCACCTGCTCGACCCTGCGCCGGCCGGTTTCGCACAGTGATTGCCCAGCGCAAGATCCGGGGTGAGCAATTTCGGCCGTTTATGCCTGCGGTCGCCCTTTCCGGGGCGACAATCGGCAAATGAGCGAGCAGATCAAGCAACTGCGACTGGTGGTCACGGCGCCCGACTACGCGGAGGCGGTCGCGTTCTACCGCGACGTCCTCGGCCTGACCGAAGAGGAGGCCTACACCTCCGAGAACGGCAGCGTGACGATCCTCAACGCGGGCCGCGCGACGCTGGAGATCACCGACCCGAACCACGCCGCCTACATCGACGACGTCGAGGTCGGCCGCCGCGTCGCCGGCCAGTTCCGCGTCGCCCTCGAGGTCACCGACGCGACCGGCACCACCCACACCCTCACCGAAGCCGGCGCGAACCTGATTGCCCCACCCACCCGTACGCCGTGGAACTCCCTCAACGCCCGCCTGGAAACCCCCGGCGGCATCCAGCTCACCCTCTTCGAGGAACTAGGCGAGTAACCGGTCGCGGTAGAGATCCCGCAGCAACGCGATCTCCGCGCCGTGGTGCAGGATCTCCCGCTGCACATGCAACCGATCCCCGGCAGCCCGCACATTCCAAGCCAGTCAAAACCCATCGCAGCAGTCTTCGAGGCCCTGACCACCGATCAAACGCTTCAGCTGTCGATCGCTGCGAGCAACTGGTGTAGTCCGGCGCGGGTCATCGGGCGGTCGAGCAGGTCGAGCGTGCCGCGTTCGGAGACGTCGGCCTGGTCGGCGTCCGAGGGGTCGATGGCTTCGCAGATGGTGTTGTACGTCCAGTTCAGGTACGCCGTCGTGGCGACGGCGAAGGACGACAGGTCCAAGTCCGGCCACGTGCCGGCCGTCTCGGTGTAGCCGCGCCGGAAAGCCTTCGCTGCTTCGACGTTGAGGTGTGGGCGCAGGGCCCACTGCCCCAGGGCGACGCCGACTTCCTGCGTGGCGGGCAGGGAGCCGGCGAAGTCCCACTCGGTGATCACCAGTTGGTCCTGGTGGCCGATCCGGACGTGCTCGGGGATGAGGTTGCTGTTGCACAGGATGAGGTCGGCGTCGAGGTCGGCATCGATCGTGCGCAGCTCCGCCAGGACCGGCAAAGTCCGCGCGAGTTGGTCAGCCCAGGGCTTGCGGGCCGCCCGCGCCCTGCTCAGCAGGTCCTGCCACTCGGCGTCCGACTTCCGCGTGGTGACGTACCAGTGGACCGGCGAGTCAGCCGGAAGCGCGAGCGAATGCAGCGTCCCGTACGCCGAACCGACCTGACGGGCGATCGCGGCAGGTGCCGGAAGGACCGGCGACGGCCCGACCTCGATCCATTCGTGGACCCGCCAGTTCCCGTCCTGGACGGACTCGATCAGGCGGCCGGAAGGGCTGCGGACCGGCGTCGGCGCGCACAATCCGGCCCCGACCGCGGCATCGCGGAGGCGCGCTCCCCGTTCGGCTTGCTCGTTGGTGATCCAGGGGTAGACGGTGACGGCCAGCCAGCGCCCCCGATCGGTGGTGAGCGACCAGCAGCGGCCCATCGGCGTGAAGGAAACCGGCGCCGCCGGGGCGACCAGCACTCCGAGACCGAAGGCGTCGGCCAAGGCCTCGGCAAGTCCTTCCGGCGGCACCGGTACGCCGGCCGCGCGGCGCTCGACTTCGCTTCTCAGCTCGGCCCACTCGCGCAGCCCGTACTCGACGGCCAACGCGCGTTGCGCGTCGGCCAGTGTCGCCGTCGGCGACGACTCACGCAGGGCGGCCAGCAGGTCCTTGGCCTCGCGACGCAGGAATCCCAGGCTCGGTTTGTCAGGCAGATATCTCACAGCGCGTCCTCTCGCGCCCGGACTCGCACGGGCCAAGGAACGCGGTGGACAACGCAGTGGGGTGGCTTCCAGCCTTCCGGCGAGTCTCGACGCGGCCCCGGCCACGCACGAACGACCGTACCGGACGCCCCACCACGAAGTCCATCAACGGATCGTCAGAGGTCCTTGCGGCTGAACGACAGCGCCGCCAGCGACCACAGCATCGCGACCCAGACCACGACCCAGACCAGGTAGGCGGGCGTCAGCGGAGCGGCGCCGAGGAACGGGAAAGCCTCGCCGTCGCCGTCGCCGAACTGCATCAGCGCCGACGGGTCCTGGAAGGCGTGCATCGCGCCGCGCCACAAGCCGTCGGTGGGCAGGAAGATGCGCGACAGCGTGCCGATCCGGGCGATCGCCTCGTTGCCGAGGGACGCGCCGAGGCCGCCGACCACGCCCGCCACCCACGTCGTACCGAAGAGACCTACGGCAACAACTCCCGACGCCATGGGCGAGATCGCTGTCGACAGCAGCACGGCGAGCGTCAGCAACACGGTGGTTTGCGCGGCCAGCAGGGCGAGTGCGCCGGCGGGGTTGGGTGGCCAGTAGCCGACCGTGATCCAGACGACCAGGCACTGCGCCAGCCCCGCCAGTACGACGAACCCGCCGCCGAAGGTGACCAGTCCGAGCCACTTGCCCAGCAGGAAGGCGGATCGGCGTACCGGTCGGGCCAGGACGGTCAACGCGATCCCGGACTCGGTCTCGCCGGCCAAGGTCGGGCCGGTGAGGAACGCGGTGCCCAGCGCGGCGATCAGGCTGAAGCCGAACATCACCAGATTGAGCAGGATCGACGCCGTCAGGCGCGCCTCGCCGGACGTCATCGTGCCGCCGGACTCCGCCGCCAGGCGCGAGAAGCCCCAAGCGGACAAGGCGAGCAGCAGAACGGTCAGGATGCCGAGGGCAAGCATCACCCGGCGGCGCGAGGCCTCGCGCAGGGTCAGGCCGGTGATGGTGAGGACAGTGCTCATTGGTCCGCCTTGCGCAGGATTCCGAGGAGACGTTCTTCCAGGGTGATGCGGCCCGGCTCGACGGCGTGGATCTTGACGCCCAGACCGGCCAGATCGCTGATCAGCGCGGGAACGATGGTGTCGTCGTCGGCGGGCAGGGCGACGGTGATCCAGTCGCCGGTGTGGTCGAGCACGGTGGTTTCGGCCAGCCTCGCGGTGGCTGCGGGAGTGACCCCGGTGAGGTGGAGACGAAGCTCGCGCTGTCCGAGCAGCTCGGCCAGCGAGCCGGCCGCGGCGACGCTGCCCCGGTCGAGGATGACCACCCGGTCGCAGACCCGCTCGACCTCGCCGATCAGGTGCGAGTTGAGCAGTACGGCGACCTGACGCGACTTCAGCTCCAGGACGATGTCGCGCACGTCGGCCCGGCCGAGCGGGTCGAGCGCGCTGGTCGGCTCGTCCAGGATCACGAACTCCGGCCGGGCGACCAGCGCGACGGCCAAACCGAGCCGTTGCTGCATGCCTTTGGAGAAGCCGCCGACCCGGTCGCGCACTCGTTGCCCCAGGCCCACGAGTTCGAGGCACTCGTGCCGCTCCTGAGCGGAGACGTCGGCACGGGCGAGTTTGACGTGCAAGGCCAGGACTTCGGCAGCACTCAGCCAGGGCTGGTAGCGGAACAGCTCGGGCAGGTAGCCGACGCGGGCCCGCGCGGCGGGATCGCCGGCGGGCCGGCCGAGCAGCAGCGCCTCCCCGGCGTCCGGCGTGACCAGGCCGAGCATCATCTTGATCACGGTCGTCTTGCCGGCGCCGTTCGGGCCGAGCAGTCCGACGATCTCGCCGCGGGAGACCTCGAGCGACACGTCCTCGACCGCCGTGCGCTTCCCGTACCGCTTGCGCAACCCCGAACACCGGACGACCGGCTGCGCGGCCGGTTCGGCCGGCGTACGGGTTTCGTTGCTCACGGCATCGATGGCGTTCAGCGCAGGCTCCGGGCGACGTCCAGGACCTCGTCCTTGTCCAGCGAGCCGGCCACGGCGGTGACCACGCCGTCGGACACCCACACGACCGCCGAGACAGCCCGGTCGCGGGTGGTCAGAACCGTTGCCTGATGCCCGTTCACCTTCGCCGTCGAGCTCTTCACCTGCTCAGCCGGGACCGGCAGCGGCAACGTCGACCCGTCCCCACCGAACGCCCGCAGCTTGGCCGCGACGTCCGCCGGGATGCCCGGCAACGACAGCAGGTAGTCGCGGGCCGTCGCGAACTCGATGCCCGTCGAGTGGGCCGTGGGCGCGATCGCGCGGCCGACCAGCAGCGCCGGCGCACCGCTCGCCGACTTCCACACCTGCGCGACGCCCGGGCCCGCGTCGAGCCGGATCGGCTGCCCGTCCAGCCCCGCGGGCGGCGCCGGCAACTTCTCCCCGGCCTTGTCCGCCGCCTGCTCGGCGCGGGCCGCCGAGAAGGTGAAGCTCACGCTCACCTTCCCACCCACCTGGTACGACGGGTTGCCGGTCACACCGCTGGGCAGCTTGCTGACCTCCGGCACGTCCAGACCCGACTGCACCCCGGCGGCAGTCGCGTCCTTCACCTCGCGGACGCCGTTCGCGCCCGTCACGGCGACGTCGCCGTACGCCCGGAGGTCGGGCAGGGCCACCAGATCGGCCGCGCTCAGGCTCACCGGTGCCACCTGCTGGGTCTGGAAAATCGGCAGCCAGTCCTTGGCGGCCGCCGTACCGGCGCCGGCGATCACCACCGTGACAGCCAGTACGGCGACCAGTGGCCGCGTGACAAGGGTCGTCAGTCTGCGAGGAAGCGTCGTCATGCATTGAAGATCGCTCACTATCGATCGAAAGTCAATAGATAGCGAGCGGGTGTTGCCGGACCGAAAGAGCGGTCAGGCCGCGAGCCGGCCGTCGCGCAGTTCGAGCGTCTCGCCCTGGAAGCGGCGGGCGAGCATGCGGTCGTGGGACACGATGACCAGGGCTCCTTGATACGTGGACAGGGCGTTCTCCAGGTCCTCGACCAGCGCCGGGGACAGGTGGTTGGTGGGTTCGTCCAGCAGCATGAGGTCGACGGGACGTCGCAGCAGGCGGGCAAGGTCGAGGCGGCGGAGCTGCCCGGTCGACAGGTTGCCGACCGGGGTGTCCAGGTCGTGCGGGCGGAACAGGCCGAGGCCGAGCAGCGCGCCGCGGTGTTCGTCCGGCGTACCGGGGAGGCCTTGGGCGTAGGCCTTGAGCAGCGGTTCGGCCGGCTTCGTGACGACCGTTTGCTGCGGGAGCCAGCCGATCCGGGCGGGACGTCGTACGTCGCCTCGGTCCGGTGTGAGATCACCGGCCAGGACGCGCAGCAGCGTCGTCTTGCCGGCGCCGTTCGGGCCGACGATGTGCAGCCGGTCGCCGGTCTTGATCTCCAGACTGCGGACCTCGAGGCGGCCGTCGACGCGGACCTGGTGAAGATCGGCGAGCGTGCCCTTCGCGGCGCCGCCCTGGGGCTTGGCCGTGAACCGCATCGGCGCCGGCGGCCGGGGGACCGGGTTCTCCTTCAGCCGCCGGAGCCGCTCCTTGGCCTGGCGGACGCGCGCGGAGATCTGCTTCTCCACGCTGCGCTGGTGACGCCCGGCTGCCTCGGCGTCCGGGCGCGGTCCCGAGGCGAGGGTGTTCGCGGCCTTCCTGGCCAGGTCCTTCTGCCGGGCCGTCTCCTGCTGCCACTCCTCGTACTCCTGCTCCCAGCGCAGCCTCGCCGCCTGCCTGGCCTGCAGATAGCCCGCGTAACCGTTGCCATGCCGTACGACGGTGTGCTGCTCGGCGTCCACCTCCCACAGGGCGGTGGTGACCCGTTCGAGGAACACCCGATCGTGCGAGACGACAACCACGCTGCCGGGATGCGCGCGCAGCCGCTCCTCCAGCCACTCGAGCGCGGCGGCGTCGAGATGGTTGGTCGGCTCGTCGAGCAGCAGCAACTGCGGCGACGCCGCGAGAATGCAGGCCAGTCCCAGCCGGCACTGCTCGCCGCCGGACAGCGACCCCAGCAACCGGTCACGCCCGATACCGGCCAGGCCGAGCCCGTGCATCGCCGCTTCGACCCGCGCGTCGGCCGCGTAGCCGTCGCGCGCCTCGAAGGCTTCCACCAGGTCGCCGTACCGCTGGAGTACTTCGTCCAACTCGGCCGGCTCGGCGGCGAGTTCCTCCTCCGCGGCGCGCAGCTGCGCCTCGAGCGCACGCAACTCCGCCAAGGCGTCGTCGACGGCGTCCTGGACGGTGTCGCCGGGCGGCAGCTCCGGGGTCTGCGGCAGGTAGCCGATCCCGCCGGGCACGTGCGTGCGCACCTGCCCGCCATCAGGGACATCGACCCCGGCGAGCACCTTCAGCAAGGTCGACTTGCCCGACCCGTTCTCGCCGATCACTCCGATCCGTTCGCCCAGCGCGACGGACTGACTGACGCCGTCCAGCACCGTTCGCCCACCCGGAGCCCGCACTAGATCAACCAGGACAGCCTGAAAACCAGACATGTTCTTCATCAGATTCCACTTCTCGGTCGCGACAACGGATGAACACCGAGAGACAGGAGTCGCAGCAGGCGCGCAGTAGCGCGCGAAGAAGGCAGCACTGACGCTGCCGGGGCGCGGCCGAATGCCGACAACCCGCGACTCCTGGGAGGAATCAGACGAAGTACAGGTATTGCATGCGTCCACTCTAACGGTGGCCGTGGACACCCGCCGCTGATTTTCCGGGAACCGGCTTGCGGCAAAAGAGTCTGTCGAGCCGAGCCGTGACCGGCGTACGCTCGGACGGTGGCGCCGAGCCGTTCGAACGCCGGGCTGGTAGGGCGTCGAGACGAGTGTCGGGTTCTGGACGACCTGTTGGAAGGCGCCAGGGCCGGGCGCAGCGGTGCTCTGGTGCTCCGCGGTGAGGCGGGGATCGGCAAGACCGAACTGCTGAGATACCTGCTCGAACGTTCGACCGGATGCCGCACCGTGCGGGCCGCCGGGATCCAGTCCGAGATGGAACTGTCGTACGCCGGTCTGCATCAGCTCTGCGCCCCGCTGCTCGCCGGGATCGACCAGCTGCCCGGGCCCCAACGCGACGCGCTCGCCACTGCCTTCGGCCTGCGGGCCGGCAACGCACCCGACCGGTTCCTCGTCGGCCTGGCCGTGCTGAGCCTGCTCGCGGACGCCGGCGGGAACCAGCCGCTGGTCTGCCTCGTCGACGACGCGCAGTGGCTCGATCAGGCCTCGGCGCTGACGCTGGCGTTCGTCGCCCGGCGGCTGCTGGCGGAATCGGTCCTGATGGTCTTCGCCGTTCGCGAGCCCGCCCCCGAACAGGCGCTGGCCGGCCTGCCCGAGCTGACAGTGAAGGGCCTGCTCGAACGCGACTCCCGGGCACTGCTCGACTCGGTCGTCAGCGGGCCGCTCGACCGGCGGGTGCGCGACCGCATCGTGGTCGAGGCGCGCGGCAACCCACTGGCCCTGCTCGAACTGCCCCGCGGGTCGACCGCGGCGGAACTGGCCGGAGGCTTCGGGAATCCGGAGGCGCGGCCGTTGTCGAGCCAGATCGAACGGGAGTTTCTCCGCCGCGTCGAGTCGCTGCCGGCCGACAGCCGGCGGCTGGTGATCACCGCGGCCGCCGAGCCGGTCGGGGACGTGCGGTTGTTGCGGCGTGCGGCTCAGCGGCTGGGCGTCGACCTGGAGCCGGCGGTGTCCGGCGCCTCGGAGTTGCTGACCATTGGCGCCACGGTGAGCTTTCGGCATCCGCTGGTGCGTTCGGCGGCGTACCGGGCGGCGTCGGCGGAAGAACGCCGCGAGGTGCATCGGGCGCTGGCGTTGTCGATCGATCCCGAGATCGACCCGGAGCGCCGGGCCTGGCACCGCGCGCAGGCCGCGTCCGGCCCCGACGAGACCGTTGCCGTGGAACTCGAGGGTTCGGCCGAGCGGGCCCAGGCGCGTGGCGGCATCGCCGCGGTGGCCGCTTTTCTGGAGCGCGCGTCGGAACTGACCCAAGATCCCGTACGCCGCTCGCAGCGTGCGCTGCAGGCCGCCGGGGCGAAGTTCCGGGCCGGCGCGTTCGAGCCGGCGGCCGCGCTGCTCGCGACGGCGACGGACGGGCGGCCCGACGAGCTCACGCGCGCACGAATCGACGTCCTGCGGGCCGGGATCGCGTTCGCTCAGGGGCGCGGCGGGGAAGCGCCTCCGCTGCTGCTGGGCGCGGCGCGCCGGCTCGAGCGGCTCGACGTGGCCTTTGCGCGGGAGACCTACCTGGAGCTGGTGTCGGCGGTGATCTTCGCCGGGCACCTGGCCCGCAGTCCCGGATGGCACGAGGTGGGCGAGGCCGCGCGTGGGGCGCCGCCCGCGGAGGTTCTGCGCGCGTCCGACCAGCTGCTCGACGCACTCGCCGTGCGGTTGACCGACGGGTACGCCACGACGGTGCCGGCGATCGAGCGAGTCCTCACGGCGCTCTGCAACGACGAGGTACCCGTCCAGGAATCGCTGCGCTGGCTCTTGTTGGCGGGCGTCATCGCGGCGGATCTGTGGGACCTCGACCGCTGGCGGCTGGTCGCGGCCCGGCACGTCGCGATCATCCGCGAGGCCGGTGCGCTCAGCGAGCTCCCGTTGGCGCTCGACTCCTCCGCCGTCGTGCACGTTTTCGCCGGTGAGCTGGCGACGGCCGCTTCGGTGATCGAGGAGGTGAGGACGGTGAGCGCGGCGATCGGCAGCATCCAGCCGCCGTTCGGGGCGCTTGCGCTGGCAGCCGTCCGGGGTCGCGAGAGCGAAGCCCGCGCGCTGATCGACGCCACGGTCAGCGAGTTCACCCTGTACGGCCAAGGCCTCGGCGTCACGGTCGCGCACTGCCATGACGCGGTTCTCTGCAACGGTCTCGGGCGGTACGAGGACGCCGTCGCCGCGGCCCAAGCCGCCGTCCCTCACCAGCAGGAGTTCGGCGCGCCGCGATGGGCGCTGGCCGAGCTCGTCGAAGCGGCCACCAGAAGCGGTGCACCGGAGCTCGCGGCCGCCACCTTCGACCAGCTTCGGTCGACGACCCAGGCCGGCGGGACGGATTGGGCGCTGGGCATCGAGGCCCGTTCGCGTGCGCTGGTGACCGAGGGCGCTGCCGCCGAAACCCTTTATCGCAAGGCGATCGAGCACCTGTCCCGAACGCGGGTCCGCGTCAATCTCGCCCGCGCTCACCTCCTGTACGGCGAATGGCTCGCCCGGCAGGACCGGCGTACCGACGCTCGTGAGCAACTCGAGACGGCCCACACGATGCTGACCCGGTTCGGCGCCGACGCGTTCGCCGACCGCGCCCGCCAGGCGCTGCAGGTCACCGGCACCAGGGTCCGCAGGCCGGTCGTGGCGACTGCTCCGTCGCTCACCGACCAGGAGTCCCAGATCGCCCGCCTGGCCGCCGACGGCCTGACCAACGCCGAGATCGGCGCGCGCCTGTTCCTCAGCCCGCACACCGTCGACTGGCACCTGCGCAAGGTCTTCAGCAAGCTCGGAATCTCGTCCCGCAAGGACATCCCCGCGAGGCTGCCCGAACAGGCGGCGACCTCCGCGTAGCCGGCGTACAGGGTAGGTTGCCGGGTATGCGCCGTGCGTTGATCGTGGACCTGTTCAGCACGCTCGTTCCCGGGGGCGACGCCGAGCGCGGAGTGGTGAACCGGGAGATGGCCGAGATTCTCGGCGTGCAGCCCGAGGCGTTCGCGGGCGCGTTCGCGGCGACGGCGTACGAGCGTTTCACCGGTGCGTTCGGGGATCTGCCCAGCACGCTACGGGAGCTCGCCCGCCGCAGCGGAGGACAGCCGAGCGACGAGCAGATCCGCCGGGCAACCGAGCTGCGGCGCGCCCTTGCGCGCCGGCTCCTCGCGGCCGCGCCCGCCTCGACGGTGAGCGCGCTCGCCGAGCTGCGAACGCTTGGATGGCGCACCGGGCTGGTCAGCAACATCACCTCCGAAACCCAGCTGCACTGGCCCGACAGCGGTCTTTCGCCGTACTTCGAGACGACCGCCTTCTCCGCCGAGGTCGGGGCCGCCAAACCGGAAGCCGCGATCTACCTCGCGGCCTGCGAGGCGCTCGGCGTGGATCCCACCGAGTGCGTCTATGTCGCGGACGGTTGCGACGACGAACTGCCGGCAGCGGCGTCGCTCGGCATGCACGTCATCCGCACGACCGAACACGCCGACAGCGACCCGGCCTGGACGGGCCCGACCATCACGTCGTTCGCCGAACTGCCCACTCTGCTCGGAGCAGCCTGAGAGACCGAGGTGTGACCCATGGACGCCGAATCAGCTCGTACTGATCCCATCGCGGGCGAGCTCGTCACCGAGACGTTCGAGTACGACGGCGGCCGGCAGGTCACGGTCTACGTGCCACCGGCTCCACCCGAGGCCGTCGTGTTCGCCGGCGACGGCCAGCTGATCTCGCAGTGGGGCGGTGACCTCGAGGCGGCCGACGGACCGCCCACGATGATCGTCGCCGCCCACCGCACGGACGATCCGGACGAGATGGCGCGCATCCGCGAGTACTCCCCGTCGTTCGACGAACAACAGTTCGCGGCCCACGAAAGCTTCTTCGTCAACGACGTCCGTGCTTGGGTGCGCTCGCGCTTCGACGTCGCGCTGCCCGCCGAACGCACCGCGGTGTACGGCGTCTCGGCCAGCGCGGAACTCGCCCTCGCCCTGGGGCTTCGGCATCCGGACCTGTACGGCGCGGTCCTCGCCGCCTCGCCCGGCGGCGGCTATCGCCCGCCCGAGGAGCTGCCGAGCCCTCTCCCGCGCGCCTACCTGGTCGGCGGAACCCAGGAGCCGTGGTTCCTCGAGAACGCCACCCGCTGGGCGGACGCCCTGCGCGATGCCGGCGCGGACGTCGTACTGACCGAACGCCCCGGAGACCACGGCGACCCGTTCTGGCAGGCCGAATTCCCACTGATGGTCGCCTGGGCGTTCGGCCGCTGAGGAGCTTGCTCAGCCCGGGCGCACCGAAGTCAGACCGATCCGCCCTTCGGTCCAGGCCGGCAGCCGCTGAGCCAGCTTCGTCAGCGACGGGCCGCGGACATGATGCCAATGGACTGCGATCGGCGTGCCGAACCAGTGCGTGAAGGCCATCGCGAGCCCCGCCCCGGTCCCGGTCCACAGCTCGCTGGACAGGCGATCAGGCAGCGGCAGGTCCTGAAACGGGTACACGCACAAAGCCCGACGACCCTCGATCGGTCCGGGCAGAACCGCCACCGCACGGACGTCCTTCCACTCGAGCCGAGTCGTGGGCCGGCGTCCGTACGACTCGTGATGCTCGACCCCGTCGGGACCGAAACGCAGCGCCGGGTCACCCCTGCGGCTCGGCGACGGTCCACCCAGGTACGCACGGATCGTGCTCGTCAGCGGGCTCCTCGGCCGATAGAACAACGATCCGTCACCCATGACGCAGCCCTTCGCACAGTCGCCGTCGAAACAGACAGCCTGAACCGTTTCGACTCAGGTGTTCAACTCACGGCCCGGTGACTCGCGTGTCGTGGACCTTGCAACGGTAGGATTTTCACCGTGACCGAGGGAACAGGCGCCCACGCCCAGGGCATGCAGACGTGCGGCCAGACGTCCGAGATGACGCTGGAGGGCGTCAGCGCCCACGACCAGCACATCTGCCGCCGGCCCGCGGGCCACGGCCCGGAGCACCGATGCTCGGTGTGCCCGTACGTGTGGGAAGCCAGCTAGCGAACTCTGTTCGCGTGGATCACTGTCGTCCGTGATCCCTTGGTCCGGCTCGGCGAATCGTCATCCGCTGCGAGCGGGACGAGAATTCCATCCCCGGATGCAACCAACTTCTCCCTCGCAGGCGTGTCTAACCCGGTACCAGGGGATGGGGAGAACAGATGAGTGACCGGGACGCCGCGTTCGAGGCCTATTTCGCGGCGCGTTCCGACGCGATGCGCGGCACGGCCTACCTGCTGTGTGGCGACTGGCATCGCGCGGAGGACCTGGTTCAGCAGACGTTCACGAAGCTCTACCTGGTGTGGCGCCGGATCCAGAAGCACGAGTCGATGGACAACTACACCCGGCAGACCCTCGTCCGTACGTTCCTGTCCGAACGGCGCCGGGGGTGGTTCCGGCACGAGTCGGTCGGGTCCCCGCCGGCCGATCGAGCGACGCCGTCGGCGGACTTCGCCGAGGAACGCCTCGTGTTGCTGGAGGCACTCGTGAAGGTGCCGCCGCGGCAGCGCGCCGTACTGGTCCTGCGGTATTGGGAGGACCAGTCCGTCGAGCAGACGGCCGCGCTGCTCGACTGCTCGGCCGGAAACGTGAAGAGCCAGGCCGCGCGCGGGCTGGCAACGCTGCGGGGGCTGCTCGAGGAGGAGAGGGTTCGATGAAGGAAGAGGAACTCAACGAGGCACTGCACGACGTGATGGTGCGCAGCAGTCCACCGCCGTCGATGGATCCCGCGCGTGCTCTCGACCAGGCCCGCCGGGCCCGCAAGCGGCGCAGGGTGACGTGGGCCGCAGTCGGCGTCGCAACGCTGGTGGCCGGCGTCGGCGTCGGCCCCGTACTGGTCACGAACTACCTCGACAACCAGTCGGCGGACTCCGGGGCGGCGAGCACCACGCAGCCGATCTCCAGCGTGGCGCCGACGACAACGCGGAAGTCCGGTGATCCATGGCCGGAGGGCCAGTCGGACCGTACGGCGACCGCGGGTCCGCGCGCGGATCGGTCCGTGACGCTGATGCGGGACTTGAGCGCCGCAGTACCGCCGGGGTTCAGCACGCCGGACCTGAAGTACCCCGACGGTCGCGCGATGAGATGGCCGCAGAGCCAGTACGCGTCCAGCGACGGCGAGCGGGACTATTGGGAGTACAGGGCCATCATCCCGGTGCAGAAGGACGACCGCGTCGGTCTGCTGCTGGCGCAGTCGACCACGCCCGACGGGAAACCGGCGACGGATCCCTGCAAGCTGGCGCAGAAGTTCGGCGCCGGCAGTTGCACCGTCGTGAACGTCGACGGCAAGAAGGTCGGCGTGGTGACCACCACGGGCCGCGGCGACTACGACCAGTGGGCGGCGTACCGGTACGACGACGGCACTGTTGTGTATCTCGCGCAGACCAAGAAGAGTGACAACCCAGGGCGAGCGCCGCTGACGCAACCGGTGTTCACCACCCAGCAGCTGGCCGAGCTGGCGACGTCGGAGGAGCTCAAGATCAGCAGCTAGCGGGGAGGGGACGTGGAAGAGAACAAGGCGATTGTGCGCGACTCGTACGAGGTGATCTTCAACCAGCGCGAGTTCCACCGCCTCCACGAGTTCTACGCCGCGGACTATTTCGATCCCGGTGGCGGACCGTCGACAGGTGTCAAGCAGGACTTGGCGTCCGCCATGGCCGGTGTTCCTGATCTGCGGGTCAGCATCGTGGAGCTGGTTGCGGAGGCAGACAAGGTCGCGGTCGCTTGGACGCTGCAGGGCATTCGCCGAGCGGAGCTGTCCGGCGCTCCGGCGCCCGGGCTGCTTCTTCCGCGCCAGGGTGTGGCCCTCTACCGCCTCGCCGCAGGCAGGATCGTCGAACGGATGGCCGGTACGTCGCCGATGTTGTCTCTGCGCGTCGGCCTCCCTGAGTCGACGAGCGTCAGCCGATCGACAGAGCGATCGAGGGCCTTACTGGAGGAGGTCGTACGGCTGATCCCGGAGCTCGATGACCGGTCCCGATTGTTCGACTTCGAGTACGCGCTCGAGGGACGCCGGGTGACAGCCGGCGCCGAGCGGACGTACCCCGAGCTCGGTCGAATCACGGTGCACATCGCAGTCGGCGCTCCCGGCGCGTGGCGGTTGCCCTGCACTCCCGGAAGCAGCGTCGAGCCGTGCACCCGGATCGAGCAGTTCCCGGACGGGTCGACCGCCTACCTGCGCAGCAGCATCGTTCCGAACACCGTCGGCCATTGCTACAGCGTCACCCTGGTGAAGCCCGACGGCACCGGCGTCTCTGTCTCCAGCCTGGCGTACCGTCCGGAACACGCCGACATGCCCGACGCCCCGCTGTCCCTGGACCGAGTCCTGGAAGTCGCCCGACAGATCACTGTCACTCCTTGAACGAACCGGCCGCGCCCATAGGCGCCGTCCACGACGCCGTACGCACCCCCCGCCTCACCGCAACTTCTGGTGGTTTGCCCGCATCGTGCTGATTAGCCGAGGTTTCGGCACAGCGTTATGGGGGGCTCCACATGAACAAACGATTGGCTCCTGCCTGCCCGCAGAACAAGCCCGTTGCCGCGAACAACAAACCTGCCGGGGGACGTCACTGGCCTGCGCGCCACCACAAACGGGCCGCGGCCACCGTCGCCGCCCTGGCCGTGCTCGTCTCGATGCTCAGCACCGCGACCGCCAACTCCGTCGTCGAAGCGGCCGTCGTACCGCCGCCACCAGCTCCAGCGCCGACCACCCGAGGCGTCACCTGCAACACGACCCCGGCCGCCGACCTCGGCTCGTGCATCAGCCGCATGCTGACGGATCCGAACGGCGCCTATTCGCCCGAGCACGTCCACACGGCCGCAGAGAAAGAACCGGTGCGCGCCACCCGGCAGGCCGCCGCGGCTGCCACCGCTGGGTCGTGGTCGGTGGTTGCCGACTGCACCGTCAACAACTACAAGGTCAATCCGATCCATGCCAGCATGACGAAGTCCGGCAAGGTCCTGATGACCGCCGGATCGGGCAACAGCAGGACGTTCTTCGAGCAAAAGGTCTTCAAGACCTGGCTGTGGGACCCCACCACCCCGGGGACGTGTCCCCACGAGATCCCCATGCCGGCCGGGATCGACCTGTTCTGCTCAGGTCACTCCCACCTGCCTGACGGCCGGGTGCTGTTCTTCGGCGGCACCGGCCGCTACGCCGGCGGCGGCCTGTACTACACGGGGATCCGCGAGTCGTACGCGTTCGACGAAGCCACCGGGACGTTCACGTCCACCGGCTTGATGAGCGTCGCCCGCTGGTACCCGAACGGTCCGGTCAACGCCGTCGGCAACCCCGTCGTCGTCAGCGGGCTGGACGCGAACGGCAAGGTCACCGCGACCAACGAGCTCTACAACGCCACCACTGGTGCCTGGAGCAAGCTTCCCGGCAGCCGGATCTTTCCCCTGTACGCCGGAATGGTGCTCAGGAAGAACGGCACCCTGTGCTACTTCGGCGCGAACATGGGCGGCCGCGCGGGCGCCGTACCGGGGTGCTGGAACTGGGCGACCAACGCGTACTACCCGATCCCCGGTCTGGTCTACCCGGACTGCCGGGACCAGGCCGCGACGCTGCTTCTCCACCCCGCCCAGGCACAGAAGGTGATGATCATCGGCGGCGGCTGCGGAGCCGGCACCACAGGGACCACCGCCACCGTCGACATGAACGCGGCAAGCCACAAATTCACCACCGGCCCGTACCTCGGCTTCGCCGCCATGCACAGCTGCGCGACGATCCTGCCCGACCGCTCCGCGTTCGTTGCCGGCGGCGCCGACCACAACACGAAACCACGCCTGCAAGCAGCACGGCTCCCGGCCGGCGCGACCGCCTGGGAACAGCTCGCCAGCCCCACCGTGCCCCGGATGTACCACAGCTCCTGCATGCTCCTGAAGGACGGCTCGGTCCTCACCATGGGCACCACCGCACCACCCGGAGACCTGGTCGAGACCCGCTTCGAGATCTACAAGCCCTGGTACCTCCAGGCCGGCGTGACGCGCCCGACCATCACAAACCTCGCCCCGACCCTGAAGCTCGGCGGAACCTACGGCGTCGACTTCACCGGCCCCGCGTCAGTCACGGGCGCCTCGCTGCAACGCCTGACCTCCGTCACCCACGCGTCAGACCCGAACCAGCGCTCGGTGGAGATCCCGGTCGTCGCGACGACCACATGGACCCGCAAACACCTCACCATCGAACCCAACCGCGGCATCCTCCCACCCGGCATGTACCTACTGTCCCTCCGCGACTGGCGCAACATCCCGTCGAAGTCCCTCGTAGTCCGAATCGTCGAAAACACCCCAGCCGCATCCGCGGGCTCCCCGTCGGCCGCCATCCCCTGTTGCTGCTGCTGAACCTCGCGTACGCCGGCCGCGGTGCCTGAACTCACCGCGGCCGGACCGCAACGCCAAGCACGACGAAGAAGCCAGAGCCCGTCATGCCAATTCTTGATACGTCACGTGCGAACGGTGGTCGCACTGCCAAGGGGTCTCGATGCCGCCAGTGCAGCGGTGGCCGTCAGCGGATTCACCGAGAGACATCGGCCGGTGTGACGGCAGACCTCGCGGCCAGCAGAGCCGCGATCAAGAGTGACCCGACGAGAGCGCCGGCGACTGCGAGGATCACATCATCGATCGAGGCAACACGTCCGAAGCCGACGGCGTACTGAACCAACTCGATGCCGACCGCCGCGCCAGAAGCGATCAGTCCGGCTCGCTTCACCCGACGCGCAACCGAACTGCTGGGCCGCTGCGCCTCCAGCAGCACGCCAAGCGGTACGAACAGCAAGACGTTGCCGCCGATCTGTGCGGCAGCGACTTCCCACGACACCGAGTCGGTAAGCAGCGTGACGATGCTCTGGAACGGGACGAGCTCCACGGCCCGTCCCCGCTGACCGGCAGCCGGCGCGAGAGTGACAGCCCCGACGCAGATCGCCCAGCCGGCGTAAAGCACGCTGAAGACGGTCCTGCGGCGCCGCGGCGACGTCCGTGCGATGAGAGGAATCGTCACCGCCAGCGCGGCGACGACCAGAATCAGCACCGGGACCAAATCACCAAAAGTGCGCCACAGCTGAGCCATCAGCACCTTCCGCCGTACGAGTGGCCGATTCGAGGTTACGGGCAGAAACCGAGCCGGAAGTCGTCAGCTCCCCACGGTCGGGTTTCCGGGCCACAGCAGCGAGGCGAGCACGGGCAGGGCCACGGACAACGGCCTCGGACAGAGGCTGAGGCCAAGGGTGAGGCCCTGTCAGACGCGGTAGGCCCGTGGACTCGAACCCACAACCCGCGGACTCTGACAAGAATGCGCTCATCGTTTGTCATCAATTGCCAAACCTATCCGAGACCTGCGAATTCATAGCGCCAGACGTCTCATCGGTGCTGGCGCTCAGCCAACGTCTTCCGTTGATTCTGTTGAGTAAACACGGAAAGCTCGAGATGTCTGGACCCCATCGGTCATCTGCGAACATACTCGCCGACCGCGGACTTGCGGCAGCAAGCGAAACGGTGTGGTGGAGCGATGGCGTCAGCAGGCGCAACAGGTCCGGAGCGCGGACAGCGCCATCTGCGAACGCAGCGATGTGACATCCCGAGCAAGCAGCCTTGACGATTGCCACCAGACCACGCCTGGCGGTCATCGAGGAGGTCGAAGCGGAGGTCTTCCACGATGCTCCGCAGGTCGATCCCATTGGTATCGCAGTAGCTGCTCAGAGTCTCCCAGCCTGGATACAGCGGGCGCCGACGCGTAGAAGCAACGACGAACTGCCCGTTGATCCCGTACGCGTCCGGCTCCTCGTACTCTGTCCACACGAGATCGCGGTCCTCGAGTTGCCAACACGGGCAAGTACCTCGGACGGCGTCATCGCGCTTGCGTCCTCGAGCTCCTGTAGAAGTACGCCGTACTCGCCGCCTTCACGGATGTTCGACAACAGTCGCCCTCGGGCACCCGTTCATGCCGATCGTCGGCGATGCCGAATTCAGCCACCGGGACCGAACCGCGCCGCTTGGCAGGCTACGTCGTTAGCTGTCTCAGCATTGAGCGAGACGCAGTCAATGAGACTAACAACCAGCACGACGGACGACAGTTCGCCGTGTCGAGCGGTTCGGCCACCTCGGCCGACGGCTTGTCACCGGGTGTAAAGCGCAGCGGTAGTGGATTGGCCGTTACAGGGCTGCGCTTGAGCTATGACCACCGGCACGATCAGTCGGTCTCGTCAGCGTCAGCGTCAGCGTCGTCGTCGACATCGTCGACTTCGACCTCCTCAACCTGTAGATCTGCGGCATATCGTTCGCGAAGCTCAGTAAGCCGGGTGCCGTCCACGGTCGCCCAGAAGTGCCAGCCGTTCGTGGCTCGTCTGCGGACCGATCGTCCTGCACCGGAAGGTGTTTCGAAGACTCGCTCGCCAACCTGAAGGCTTCCATCCTGAAGCACCGTGGCTCGACCATCGGCAAACTTGCCCTGCCGAGCTCGCAGCTCCTGGCCTGCCTCGAGCAACCCCTCCCGCAGAAGATCGGCCACGGTCACGGTGACGGAGCTCGCCCCTCGATCTGCGCCCAACGGCGGCGCGCCGACATGTCCGGCCGGAACCGGCCAGACGGCCAGGATGGCATCGGCCATCTCGCGAGTACGGACTGCGATACGCGACTCGTCCCAAGGTTCGTCGAGTGCCTTCACCGACTGATTCATCAGCATCACATCGTGCGCTCTGAGGTGGCTGAGCTTGCCTGTTGCGCCCAGCCACGGTCCATTGGACACCTTGCTGTTGAGCTGGCTTGTGAGCAGAGTCAGGTTCCCGATCAGGTGGACCGAGGCGGCGCGAGCAGTGCGGGCCGCCAGATCAGTGCCGACGCTCCAATTACTCTCCCACTGTTGCGGGAGAAGATGCTCGATGTGATGGGTGTCCCGGGCAACGCGTTGACCGGTGAGGCTGGGCTTGCCGGAGTCGTATCCACGCATGTGGTCCTCGATGGCCTCGAGAATCATCCTCAGGCGGCCGCGACGCATTCGCTTGTACACGGGCATAGTCTCAAGAGCACGCCGCAGTTCTTCGTCGCCAGGCCAGTAGGTTCCGGGTGCATCGAGCTCGCGGAGGAAGCGAGTTACCACGTCGACGCAATCAGTCCGTGGGTGTGCGTTGAGCTCGTCGAGCATCTGGGCGACGGCGGTGCCCAAGCTTTGCGTTGAGAGCCGAAGCAGCGCCCGTCGTACGAGCCAGCTCTCCAGGCACGCGAGGACAGCGTCGATTTTGCTTTGCGGGATAGGCTCTCGGGCTGAGTCGGTCAGCCAGAGCAGCACTGACTTCGTGATCTCGGAATCGAGTGCACCTGTCCGGTAGACGAAGAGTTGAAGCCGATCGAGTGCACCGTCCTTCAGCGCTGCGGCTTGGCTCCATCCCTGGTAGCGAACCGCCGAGTCGTGGATCAACGGCAACAGCTCGTTCATCGCGGGAAGCTCGCCGTGCTCACTCAACGCCTTGAAGGTGGCGAACACCTCACGCGCACCGATTTCTCGGCTCGTCTGCGCGACCAGCCATTGGTTCAAGAACAGGGAGCTCCGCGCGATCGCATTGCGTCCGGTGCCTACCTCCCTCTCCCAGAACGCGGTTTCGAAAAGGTGCCAGTAGCGTTGGTACGCCACTTCGGCCGCTGAATCCTCAAGAGCCAGACGCTGGAACACAAAGTTCTTGATCAGATCGGCGGCGGTGAGGGGGGTACCTCGTGCGTTGAGCGTCTCGAAGATTTCCTGGGAGTCCTCTGTAGCCTCCAGTTGGATCACCACCAACTGAAGTGCGGTCAGCAGGATGTGGGCGAGAACTTCGCCGCGGTTCGGCTCGGATCCACCCTCCAGCCACGAGTTCATCTCCGCAGCGAAGAACTGGTGGCAGCTGACCATGCGGCTTGCCCGGTTGGTGAGCTGGGCGTAATCGACCGGTAGCCCAGCTGCCATCACCTCGTTGAAGGCGGGACGGTCACGGTTGGTGGGCCAGACTTTGAAGCGGTCTTGTTGAGACTTGCAGAAGTGAGCCGGGTTTACGACCAGATCCTCAACCTGCTTGGCGGGGATCACGTCGCCGGCCAGTGTCAGCACCTGGTGAGCGGCGTCGTAGGCCAACTGAAGGGTCGTCAGACGTTGCTGGCCGTCGATGATGGTCCACTGCGGCAGATTGCCGATCGTCACCGGCTGGGTTTGGATGACGACTGCGCCCAAGAAGTGGGGGGTCGGAGGAAGGCCCGTAGCAACCATACGGTCGGCCTGTCTGCGGATATCGTCCCAGAGCATCTGCCACTGGCCTTCCTTCGACCACACATACGGCCGTTGGAACAGCGGAACGAGAAGTCGCTGCGGGGCGAAGAACACATCGTGCGGGGTCCGGACCCTAGTCTCCAATGGTGCTCCTCGATCGAATCGATACCTGGCGGCTCAAATCCTCACCAACATACTTCGCACCACGGCCGATGGCTGCCCTCTATTCGACAGATGGCGTCGGAGCCGACGAGTCAGCGACGGCAGAACGGAACCGTCACCGCCAGCGCGCCAGGCGACGATGTCTAGTGCGCGTAGCAAGGTGATCCTCGGGCTCACCCAAGCTCTCCAGATCCTCGCCGCCGACGACCACGCTTCAGTTTCCGAACTTCGCGCCCGCTTCGCCGACACCATCGCGGCGGAGCGTACCGCGATCGAGGAGCGCAGCAGCTAACCAGCGGTCCGGCTTGGGGAGCCTCGATGTCGACGCGCGCACCGGCGGATCGCATCGCGTGGTGCGGCGAGCGCAGTTATCCTGAACTCAGGTGGCCCCGCTGCCCGGCTCCGAGCCTCAGTGCCCATGTCACTGCGGCGACGAGGACAAGAAGCTTCGCTTCACGTGGGACCTGTTGATCTGCCGTAGCGAAGACCAGCCTTTGACACCGTCGGCGGAGCAACGACATGGGCGTGCTCTGTCGCAGAGGATGTGTCATGGCCGACAAGCTCCAACGCGAGGTCCGCGCGTACATGCAGATCACCGGTCTCAATTACACCCGCGCCGCCCGCGAGATGCAGCGGTATGCCGATCCCACTCATCGTGAGGCTGCGTCTCAAGCACGGGAGATCGTGCGCCGGCTGGAGCAGATGCTGCCAGCCGATGACGCGGATGCATACGAGACGGTGCGCGCACTGAATCTCGCCCTGGCCGCGGTCCGCGATGTAGCCCGGTGGACCGAACTGGGCGTAGTCGGGTGGGAGGAGTTCGACCGAGCCTTTCAAGTCGGTGAGTGGCTGCGCGAAGTCGGCGGCGAACCTTCCGACGTCCTTGTCGCAACTGACGCCCTCGTAACGTGTGTCTGCGCCGCACGTCGGCGTCGTTGCTACATCGGCCACTGTCGACCGACTCCTTGCTCGCCCGCTCCGGAACGCGCACAACTCATCTGCGACGGCGAAACCAAGCAGGGATGCTTCCAACACATTGCCGAGGACATCGTCAGGATGCACGAGTCTCCCTCGGCCACGCACTATGAGATCACCAGCCCGCCGGGCGTCGCCGAAGCAATCGAAGCCCTCGTGTCGAGCGGCGCCATCCTCGCGACCGAAGACCTTGAAATCGATCTCGGTGAAGCCACCGCCCACATGGTTGAGCTCGAACTCGAATACGACCTGGCACAGCACACTGCTCAATGCCAAGCGGCCGCCATCACAATGGCCTACGACCTCGGCAACGACGATGACTTCACGATCCGCCAAGCCGCCGCCCAGGTCCTCGAAGACCACCCGAGCACCTGCAGCTGCCCTTCATCAGCCCACAGCTAACGCACTCGCGTTGTCGTCCGTCGCACTCCTCCGGCGCGGCGGACGACCTCGTGGTCACGCGGCAGCTCAACCGAGTCCGTCACGGTGCCCGGGCGAGTTCCGGTCCAGGCCCTGTCCCGTCCTTCACAAGTGAACGGCCGCGCCGGCCGGGCGGCGCTTGATCTCGCCGATCACCCTGTCGATGCGCGGCTTGGTCGCCTCACCGATCTGGAGCTCACCCGAGAGTAGGCCATGCGTGGTTCTTGATGGCTGAGCGGTACGTCGTCAGTGACGAGGGCGATCGCCGTCTGTCGGCGACACGTTCCTCGATCCACAGGTCGATGAGTTCGTTGATCTTGTGCGTAGAGGTCAGCTCGCCGGTCTGCGTGGTCTTCGCTCGGTCCCGCAGCTTGATCAGCGGGCGATGCCCGCCCTGGTCTTGGCGAACGCCGTCACCTCAGCGACGCGGCCGTCGTGGTACGGAACTTCGCGGTCGCACGCCAGCTGACGACCTTGCCCTCCGCGTCGGTACTCTCGGCTCGGTACCGGACGTTGCGCCAGTCCCGATCAACGCCCGGCGGGGCCGAAGATTGCGTGATCCGTCGCGCAGCGTCGAGCGGTCCGGCCGGAAGCTGCGGCCTGCACATCTCAGGCCCCTACCAGCGGTCGACCACTCGGTGCTCCGGCGCCGACTCAGCCAATTGACTGAGTAGAACGTGACCCGGGGGACCGGCCCCAGGCGCGCCATTAGGCACCTGACCTGCGGCTTTCGGTAGGCCCCGTGGGACTCGAACCCACAACCCGCGGATTAAAAGTCCGCTGCTCTGCCAGTTGAGCTAGAGGCCCTGGCGTGGGGAACAGTGTGGCAGGTGTGGGGGGTGGGTGGCCAACTGGTATGGGGACGGGGTGGGGTGGGAGTCAGTAGGGTTGGGGGTGGGTGGGGTGTGAGGGGCTACGGGAGCGGGAGTGCCGATGGGTGAGGATCGGGCGGCGCTTTTGCGGGAGTTGCATGATGTGCATGCTTCCTCCTTGTGGCGGTTCGTGGTGCGGTTGACGGGGGACGACCGGTTGGCCGAGGACGTGGTGCAGGAGACGTTGTTGCGGGCCTGGCGGCGGCCGCAGATCTTGAGTGAGGACGAGGCGGGGGCGCGGGCCTGGTTGTTCACGGTGGCGCGGAATCTGGTGATCGACGATCGGCGGAGTGCTCGGGTCAACCGGGAGGTGGCCAGTGACGATCTGCCGGAGCGGCCGAGTGCTGATCATGCGAACGCCGTACTGGACGCGTGGCTGGTGGCGGACTCGTTGGCGCAGTTGTCGGAGGACCACCGGCAGGTGATCGTCCGGGCGTACTACGGCCGGCGGACGGTCACCGACATCGCCAAGGAGCTCGGGATTCCGCCGGGCACGGTGAAGTCGCGGCTGCACTACGGGATGCGGGCGTTGAAGCTCGCGCTGCAGGAGAGGGGGGTGACGCAGGGATGAGCGACCCGTACCGGGAGTGGGACGCGGCCTACCTGCTGGGCGCGTTGTCCGCCGAGGAGCGGCGTGCGTACGAGGACCACCTGCGCACGTGCAAGGAATGCTCGGCCGAGGTGGCGGCGCTGGAGGGCGTTCCCGAGGCGTTGTGGATGCTGCCGAAGGATCGCGCGCTGGCCACGCTCGACCCCAGCCCGCCGAATCTGCTGCCCGGCCTGGTCAAGGCCGTTGAGCGTGATCGGCGCAGGCAGCGGTTCCGGCTCGCCGGGATCGTTGCGGCGACAGCGGCCACGGCGGCGGCGATCGGCGCGGTGGTGGCGGTCCCGTTGGCCCGCGAGGAGCCGGAGGGGGACTACGTCGTACTGGCTCAGACCGTCGCCAGCAAGCTGAGCGCCGACGCCCGGCTGGTCGAGGAGCGGTGGGGGACGACGATCGAGATCAGCTGCCGGTACGACGACCTGGCGACCCCGAGCGAACGCGCCCGCGGCTACGAGCTTTTCGTCACCGACCGGTCCGGTAAGTCGACGCTGATCGCCAGCTGGACCGCGTCACCCGGTACGACGGTCCGCCCGGCCGCGACCACGAAGCTGCACCGCAGCGAGATCCGCGCGCTCGACATCCGCAGCTCCGAGACCGGCCGAATCCTGCTCGCCGTGCAGTTCTGAGAACCCGGTGTGAACAGTCGGGCCGTCCACCGGCGCATGGGGGGTGTTGGAAGGGGCACCTGAGGACCAGGAAGGGCCGGTCGCTCGAGAGGCAGGTCGTTCCAGGCCCCGGTGTTCAGACCCGACGCACCGGGGTCGCCTGCTGCCGGGTGGGAGGCGTGGAAGCACGTCCGGTCGGTGTTAAAGTTCATCGCGGTTGGGAAGTCAGCCGGTGGCGCAGCATGCCGCCCGCAGTGACTTTCGACCTCTGAGGACGCAGCCGGTGAGATCAGACTCCCTGCCTTTGGGCGCGGGGGCGCGGTGAACGACGAGTTCGCCCAGGAGCTGGCCCGGATGGCCCAGGTCCTGCACGAGCAGCCCGATGTGGAACAAACAGCCGAGCGGTTCCTGGAGTTCGTGCTGCCCCGGATCGGTACCAGTCACGCCAGTCTGCTGCTGGTGCACCGCGGCGGCCGGCTGGAGTCGGCGACCGCGACCGACGCGCTGGTCGAGGAGGCCGACCGGGTCCAGATCGAGACCGGCGAGGGCCCGAGCTTCAGCGTCGTCCAGGTCGAGAAGAGCGTGGTCAGCGGACGCGTGCCCGAGGATCCGCGCTGGCCGCGCTGGGCGGACGGGATCGCCGACGTCGGACTGCGCAGCGTGCTCAGCGTCCGGCTCCGGACGCCGACCACGACGGTCGGCGTCCTGAACCTGTACGACCGGGAGACCGACCGCTTCGACCCGAACGACGACGTGATCGCGCAGGTGTTCGCCGACCACGCGGCGGTCGCGGTCTCCAACGCGCGCAGCGAGTCGACGCTGTGGCAGGCGATCGACGCCCGCAAGCTGATCGGTCAGGCGCAAGGCATCCTGATGGAACGCTTCGACCTGACCGACGAGCAGGCGTTCGCCGTTCTGCGCCGGTACTCGCAGGACAACAACGTCAAGCTGCGCGACGTCGCCCAGCGGCTGATCGCGACCCGCAAGCTGTCCTGAGAAGCTGCCGGCGCAGAAAAAGTCGCTGACGCGTGTAACACCGGCCGTGGCGCAGGCGATACAGAGGGTGTAACGCTGGATCTCGCCCCAGGTCAACCGCCCGAAGGGCCTGGGGCGGGATCCGCTTTCGCGCGAGGCGCCCCGAAACACACCGTTACACAACTCGGCCCCCGAGGAAGTCTCCCCGGGGGCCTCGTTGTGGTCGTTCCTCCTACGACGCTTGCTCAGTCGGTCGGTCCGGCTCCGGCGCCGCGATCCGGTCGGCCGGAAGCCGTTCGGTCCGCTCGACGCCGTCGTCGCCCTCGTACTGCACCATGCCGGTCCATCCCGCGTCCTCGTGCTCCCGGCCGATCAGCCAAGCGCGGCGCCAGGCGCCGTTCACCTCGACGACGACATGGCTGGGCAGAGGGAGGCGGGACACCAGCTCGGTGTCGGGCTCGATTCCAGTCATGGCCGAAGGCTAGGCGCTCCCGCCGACATGTGCGCGCCGAGTGCGTGTTCCTGGGCACCAATCTCACCGATTGGATGCCAGCTCCTGGACCACGCCGGCCGGCAGGCCGAGCGCGGTCAGCGATTCCGTCGCCTTCAGCGCGCGGCCGCCGGGGATCCGCCGGACCCAGCCCTGCTCCAGCGCGTGCCGGCACAACGCCGAGCCGACCGCGCCGGCCAGGTGAGGGCGGCGTTCGGTCACGTCAAGACACGGCCGTACGAGCGGCCGGCCGCGCCCGGTCTTGACCACGACCCCGAGATCCTCCAGCCAGCGCGTCCCGTCGGAAGTCAGCGCGAGCCCGTCGGACCAGTCGAGCAGTCCGCGCTCGGTCATCGTGTCGACGACCGCGACACCGAGCCGTCCGGCCAGGTGGTCGTAGCAGGTGCGGGCCCGCGCGAAGGCGTCGCGGCGGCTGGCGGCCTTGAGGCTGTTCGCGATCTCCGTACGCCGGGGAGTCAGCGCGGCCAGTCCCTCCAGCAGTTGCGCGGTCTCCGGTCCGGCCAGTTCGACGTACCGGTGGCGGCCCTGGCGGACCTCGGTCAGCAGTCCACCCTGGACCAGCAGGTTCAGGTGCTCGCTGATCGTCGGGCGGGAGACACCGGCCAGCGCGGCGAGTTCCGTCGCGGTCCACGCGCGGCCGTCCAGGAGTGCGAGGCAGACGGTGGCGCGGGTGCCGTCGGCGAGCATGCGGGCCCAGGTGGCGAGCTCTTGCCCTTCGGTCGTTGTCACCCACCCATCGTGCCTCGCGCTCGGTTCGGCCGGGACCGAAGTTTCCCGGACGCCTAGCGCCGCAGCTGTAGCCGGTCCAGCTCCTCGTCGTTGAGGACGACGTCGAGCGCGGCCAGCGCCTCGCCGAGCTCGTCGGCCGCGAGCGTGCGGTGCTCGGTCCGGCCGTCGGCGTACTCGGTGGTGAGTTCGGTGCCGACCAGGCGGCGGCTGACGCCGTCGGCGAGGCGCATCACCACGAGCTTGCGCGAGAACGGCGAATGCGGGTGGGTCGCGACGTAGTGGTGGTAGACCTCGTAGTCGATCAGGCGTTGCGGTTCGTCGGTCATCGCGTGCTGCGGGACCCAGCCGTCCGGAGTCCGCTTGGACAGCGTCCAGGTCCGGCCGTCCTGCGTCAGCCGGTGCTCCCAGCCGCCCTGGTCGACGACCGCACCGTCCTCGAGCGGCATCGGGTGCAGGATGCCGGCGCCGAAGCCGACGTCGGCCAGCCACTCCTCCCCGTCCACCCGGACCAGCAGGTTCATGTGGGTCCGCGGCCCGGACAGGTGCGGCTGGACTCGGGCGACCCGGCGCTCGACCTCGAAGCCCAGCGTGTCCAGTACGGCGGCGAACAGCAGCGCGTGCTCGTAGCAGTAGCCTCCGCGTTGCCGGCCGACCAGCTTGGCCTGGACGACGTCGAGCTCCAGGCCCGCATGGGTGCCCAGCACGACGTCGACGTTCTCGAACGGGATGGCCCGGACGTGCGCCGCGTGCAGGTCCTGCAGCGTCTTGGCCGAAACGTCGAGTTGCGCGCCGGTCCGGCCGACGCGGTTCAGGTACGCGGCCAGATCGAGCCGCTCGATGCCCCAGTCGTTCGTCATGGCCGACATCTCAGCAGTTCGAGTGCACTTGAAGTCAAAGGCCGGCGCGGAGGGCCTCGACGAAGCCGTCGACGGCGCCGCACGGCTCGTCCCCGGCCCGCGTGGCGACGTACACCGTGCGGGTGGGCGGATCGGTCAGCGGGCGGACGACGAGATCCGATCGCAGCGCCGGTACGACGAGGCCCGGGACCAGCGTCACGCCGTACCCGGCGGCGACGAACGCCTGTTTGCCGAGCCAGGTCCCGCAGATGATCTCCAGCCGCGGCGCGAACCCGGCGCGGGCGCAGACGCTGGTCAGAACGGCGGCCGCGCCGGGATAGTCCTCGACCCAGCTGTCCTTCGCGAGCTCGGCCAGATCGATCACGTCCCGGTCGACGAGCCGGTGGCCGGTCGGCAGCGCGACATGCAGCCGGTCGTCGAGCAGGTGGATCAGGTCGAGGCCGTCGGCCGCGGGCAGGCCGGGCGGGTAGTCGGTGATCACGGCGAGGTCGATCGTGCTGTCGACCAGTTGCGGGACGAGAGTCGGAGTGACGCCTTCGGTGAAGGTGATCCGGGCGTCGGGCCGGACCCGGTGGAAGTTTTTGAGTGCCTTGGGCAACAACTGTGCGCTGGCGGTGGGAAAGGCGCCGACGCGCAGTGGGCCGGGCCGGCTCTCCGCCGCGGCGACGTCGGCGGTGGCCCGGTCGACCTGCGCGAGGATGCCCGCCGCGTGGGTGAGCAGGACCTCGCCCGCCTCGGTCGGCCGGACGCCCCGGGCGTGCCGGGTGAGCAGCGTCCGGCCGAGCTGGGTCTCCAGGGTGGCGAGCTGCCGCGAGACGGCCGACTGGGTGTAACCGAGCTGATCGGCCGCGGCGCTGATCGAGCCGAGCCGGCAGACCTCGCGGAAGGCGCGGAGCGGGGTCAGTTCCATGGCGTCAAGGTATACCGAGGGCGCATGCCGGGCGTGCGAAGTATGCGCTGGCCCGATGGCTTGCCGCAGGTCAGGATGGAGGCCGGTCAGTTCTCAGGAGGTCTTGTGAGTCAGCTTTCCTACCCGACACCGCGCGGCGTTGCCGCAGGCAACGGGTACAGCCATGTCGTGACCGGCACCGGACGGTGGGTCGCGATCGCGGGGCAGGTCGCGCTCGACGCCGCGGGAGAGGTCGTCGGCGCCGGAGATCCTGCCGCGCAGGCCCGGCAGGTGTTCGCGAACCTGGACGCCTGCCTGGCCGCGGCCGGCGCGAGCTTCGCCGACGTGGTCAAGCTCAACTTCTACGTCACCGACCTGGCGATCCTGCCCGCCGTCCGGGTGGCCCGGGACGAGCACGTCGACACCGCGAACCCACCAGCCAGTACGGCGGTGCAGGTGGTCGGGCTGTTCCGTCCCGAGCTGCTGCTCGAGGTCGAGGCGTACGCCGTGGTGACCGACTGAGACCCGGTCAGCGCAGGCGGTCGACGGCGTACCGGGTGGCCTGGCCGATCGCCGCGTCGACCCGCGGCAGTCGTCGGTCGGCGCGCGCGGCGCGCGTGAGCACCGCGACCGCGACGGTCGGGCCGCCGGGCAGCTCGACGACGCCGACCTCGTGGCGCAGTGCGCCGAAGGTCCCCGTCTTGCCGTAGACCCGGACGGCATCGTGCGGAAACGCCGACGCGATCCGTTGAGTGAAGACCTGGAGGGACATCAACCGTTGCACGAAGGCGGTCTGGTCCGGGGACAGCAGCTCTCCGGACCAGAGCGCGCGCAGCAGCGTCGTCATGTCCCGCGCGGTAGTCGCCGACGCGTTGGCGGCTTCGTAGACGCCGGACGGGTCGGTGGTGTCGTTGTCCGCCAGTACGGCGAGCGCGGCGTCGGCGTCGTCAGCGCGCGTACGGCGTACCAGCTCGCGCAGGTTGTCGGCCGTGCCGCGCCGGATCCGGGTGCCGGTCAGGCCTTGGCGCTGGAGGAAGTCCGCAACGCGGTTCAGCCCGACGAGTTCCAGCAGCGCGTCGGCGGCGGCGTTGTCGGACAGGGTCATCGTCGACGCGGCGAGGTCGCGCAGGGACATCGTGACCGGGTCGAGGAAGATCGAGAGGCCGGTCGGGCCCGGCGTGCGCTCCGACGGTTGGAGCGTGATCGGCTCTCGCGGATCCAGCTCGCCACGGTCGACCAGCTCGGCGAACGCGATCACCAGCGGGAGTTTGTAGACCGACGCCATCGGTACGACGTGGCCGGCGTCGAGGGCGATCGCCTCGTCGGGGCGGTCGAGCGAGGTCGCGTGCAGCCAGCCGCGGGCGCCGGCGTCGTCGAAGATGGCGCGGAGCTGGGCGTTCACGAGCTCGACTCCGTCAGGGCTCGGGTGATCCGCTGCAGGGCGTCGGGCAGCAGGGCGGACGGCGTACGGGCGGCGGGCCAGACGAGGCGGAGCCGGACCGGGAGCGGGTCGTCGACGATCGGGTGGCGGCCGAGGCCTGCCGCGTGGAGCGACGGGTCGGGTGTCACCACGATGGCCTGGCCCGCCGCGGCCATGGCCAAGGCGGCCCGCTCGTCAGTGACGACGACAGTGCCGCCGGTGGGCCGGTGCAGATCCAGCGTGTCCAGGACAAGGTCCCTGGCGGCCGGTGCTTCCGCTCGAGGACGTACGGCGATCGGCAGCGCGTCCAGGTCGCGCAGCTTCAGCGGTACGCCGTCGTCCGGGTGCAGCGTGGTCGGTACGAGGGCTTCGGTCGGCAGGAGAGTGATCGGGCCGGCCTCGAGCCCGTCCAGCACAGCCGGGTGGAGTACGACGGCCAGGTGCAAACGCGTCGAAGTCAGCTGGGGCAGGAGCTGGCTGGTCGGAGCAGTGACGACTGTGACTCGGCCACTCGGCAGTGCGGCGGCCACCGCGGCGCCAAGAGCGGGTGGGACCTCTGGAGTGAGGCCGAGACGTAGCTCGGGGCCCTCGGGGTCCTGGGCGCCGGCAGCGTGATGGAACTCCTCCAACGAGCCCAGAGCGCGTCGGGCGTACGGGAGCAGGGCCGCGCCGGCAGGGGTGAGCTGCACTCGGCCGGGGCCGCGTTCGAAGAGCTTGGCGCCGACCAGCGCCTCCAAGCGGCGCAGGCCCTGGGAGAGCGGTGGCTGGGTGATGCCGATGACGCGGGCGGCGTCGCCGAAGTGCTGCTCGTCGGCGAGCGCCACAAAGATTTGCAGGTGTCGTTCAGTGAGCATGACCCGGCTGACCTGGGGTGATATGAGCAGGCAATCGGATCATGTGTAAGAGCATATTCGACATCGCTGCGGCATCGCGCTTTGACTGAGGGCAGTCGAGGTGAGGAGATCTGGGGATGACAGTGAGCCGGAGGGGCGTGCTCAGAGGCGCCGCGGTCGCGGCAGTGGGTGTTGCCGGCAGCGCGGCCGGGCTACGGGCGGCAACGGCGGACGAGCCGGCGGCCGAACGGCAGCCGGTGGAACTGACCTGGTGGGGCAACCACGCGTGGCAGATCCGGTGTGGGGAGTCGGTGGTGCTCACCGATCCGTGGCTGACCCGGTTCCGCACCGGGACGTACGCGCCGGAGGGTGCCGACGCGTCGACGCGGATCGTCAGCAAGCCGAGCGTGATCGACAAGTACGTGACCAAGGCCGACGCGATCCTCGTGCACCACGGGCACTACGACCACCTGCCCGACGTCCCGTACGTCGCCCGCAAGACGAAGGCGACCGTGTTCGGCAACGAGACGCATCTCAACCTGCTGCGCGCGTTGCGGGCGCCGGAAGACCAGCTGTCCCAGGTGGTCGGGGGCGAGTACCTGCCATTCAGCGGGTTCACGATCGAAGTGTTCCGGTCGCTGCACTCGTGTGGTGGGGCGCGACATCAGTTCGCGTTCCCGGGGACGCGGCCGGGCGCCGTACCCGCGAAGCCGCGGACGATCGCCGATCTGGTCGAGGGCGGCACGCTCGCGTACGTGATCACGATCGGTGGCCTGCGGATCCTCAGCCTGAGTACGGCCGGGTTCGATCCGGTGGCGATGAAGGACCTGCAGGTGGACGTCGTGCTGGCCGCTCCCGGTGGGGAGCCTGGCGTGACCGATCGCCTGCTGGCCACGCTGAAGCCGGTGCCGCTGGTGATCGCGACGCACTGGGACGACTTCGACGAACCGCTCGACGAGCCGGCGGTCGACTGGGGCGGGCTGGCGAAGCTGCGGGCGTCAGTAGTTGCCGCAGGCACCGGGTTCCGGACCGTCGACCACCTGCGGTCGATCACCGTGTAGAAGCTTCACGTCGGGCGCGTCCCAGCGGCCAACGCGCCCGGCGTGAACCGGTCAGGCCAGGGTGGTGCCGGTCGCCGAGGTGAGCCGGTAGCCCTGGTGGGCCGAGAACTCGGCGGCCAGCGCGAACCGGTCGCCCCGGACGACGGTGTGCCGCCACTCGAGCGGGCGGCCCTGGGCGTGGGCGAGGCGGTTGATGGAGAAGACCGCGGCTCCGGCGGGGCAGTGCAGGAGGGCCCGTTCGGCCGGGGTGGGGTTGACGGCGCGGATGTCCTCGCGGCCGTGGTCGAGCCGGAGGCCGGTGCGCGCCGCCAGTTCGGCGTACAGGCTGGTGTGGCTGAAGTCGGCGTCGAGCAGGCTCTCGGCGACGGCGGCGGGAAGCCAGACGCGGTCGAGGGCGAGTGGTTCGTCACCGGCGAAGCGGACGCGTTCGAGATAGACGAGCGGGATCGATGCTTCCAGGTCGAGCCGGCTGGCGATCACGCCGTCGGCGCGGATGTCGAGCGCGCGGACGACGCTGTGCTGGGTCAGGCCGGACGCCTCGACCGAGGAGAACAAGCTGTAGAGCGCGCCCATCGGCTGGCGGATCTCCGGGGCGGTCGCGACGCGCGGCTGGCGGCCGCGCTCGGCCACGATCAGGCCGTCGGCGCGGAGCTGGCTGAGCGCCTGGCGGACGGTGTGGCGGCTGACCTGGTAGTCCTCCACCAGCGCGAGCTCGCCGGGGAAGACGTCGTCGAACTCCCCGGCGCGCAGCCGGCGGACCAGCTCCTCCTGGAGCTGCTTCCACAGCGGGCGGCCGCCGCCGCGCTGGAGCCTGCGCTCGGTCATCGGCGCCTTCCTGTCGAGCCGTCGAGTCTGTCGTGTCGTCGAGCCTGTCGAGCCGTCGCGGTGACGGCTTGCCAAATGTCCGGTCATCTCTTAGCTTAAATGTGCGTACATTTAAGAGCGAGGGGTTCCGGCGTGCAGGTCGAGGTTAGGTCACCGGCGTCGTCGCCGACGGCGGCGAAACCTGCTTTCGTCGAGCGGTTGCCGGGGCTGCTGGTGGTGCTCGCCCTGGCGATGGCCGCTGTGCCGCTCGGCCGGCTGGTTCCAGTGGTGGGTGGGCCGGTGTTCGGGCTGGTGCTGGGGGTTGTGGTCGGCTCGGTGGTGCCGGTGCTGCGGGGCGACTGGTCGCGGCCCGGGTACGAGTTCGCGTCGAAGTTCCTGCTGCAGGTGTCGATCGTCGTCCTGGGGACCGGGCTGTCGCTGCAGCAGGTGGCAAAGGTCGGTGTCGGGTCGCTGCCGGTGATGCTCGGGACGCTGGCGATCGCGCTCGGGGGAGCGTGGCTGTTCGGGCGGTTGCTCGGGGTGCGTGGTGACACCCAGATCCTGATCGGGGTCGGTACGGCGATCTGCGGCGCGTCAGCGATCGCGGCGACGACGGCGGCGATCGAGGCGAAGAAGTCGTCGGTCGCCTACGCGCTGGCGACGATCTTCACGTTCAACGTGGTCGCGGTGCTGGCTTTTCCGCCGCTCGGGCATCTGATGGGGCTGGGCCCCGAGGCGTTCGGGCTGTGGGCCGGTACGGCGGTCAACGACACGTCGTCGGTGGTTGCCGCCGGCTACGCGTACAGCCAGCAGGCGGGTGACCATGCGCTGGTCGTCAAGCTGACCCGGTCGCTGATGCTGGTGCCGATCGTGATCGGTTTGGTGATCCTCAAGTCCCGCCGCGATGAGCGCGGGGTGGAGGGGGTAGGGGGAGAGGCCGCCGCCCCGGACGCGAGCGGCTTCGCCGCCGCGAAGCTCGCCGCCCCCGACGCGAGCCGCTTCGCCGCTGCGAAGCTCGCCGCCCCGCGCGAGCTCGCCGTACGCCGCAAGCTCCCTTGGCGCCGGATGCTGCCGTTGTTCCTGGTCGGCTTTCTTGCCGCGGCCGGGCTGCGGACTGCCGGACTGGTGCCGGACGAGCGTCAGGCGGACCTGGCGCTGGTGGGGACCTTCCTGATCACGAGCGCCCTGGTGGCGATCGGCCTGTCTCTGCGAGTCGGCGAGCTGCGCAAGGCCGGTCTGCGGCCGCTCCTGCTCGGGGCCATCCTGTGGGTCTGCGTCGCGCTGGGAAGCCTTGGGCTGCAGTGGGCGACCGGCACGCTGTGAGGATCCAGGCCCCGCAGGCGTTCTGCGGGGCCCAGACGACCTGCTAGTCCTGCTGCTCGTACGCCGCCGGCCGGACCTGCGCCTTGCGGATCCGCTCGACGTCCAGCTTGGTCGAGCGGTCGAAGCGGTAGATGCCGTTCTCCTCCTGGAAGACGTCGGTCAGCTGCGTGTAGCAGTAGCCGAACATCAGCGGGTCGTCCAGCAGTACGTCGACCAGCCCGGTGAAGCGCTCGTAGAACTCCGCCTCGTCCCGGACCCGCTGGCCGTAGCCCCAGGACTCGGCCCGGTTGTCGCCGGCGAGCTGGATCGCGTCCGGGTTCCACCAGATCCCGCCGAACTCGCTGCAGAAGTACGGCTGCCCGTTGTACGGCTGGGAGATCGGCCGGTCGTCGGCTCCGCCGGTGTTCCCGTACGGCGTGTTGTCGGCCAGCCCGGCCATCTGCTTGCCGAACTCGACCGGGTCCTGCTCGTAGTTGTGCGAGTCCCAGATGTCCGTCTCCGGCACCCGGTGGGAGTAGCCGGAGGCGTCCAGCACCGGCCGGCTGGTGTCGGCCGCCTTGGTGGCCAGGAACATCGCCCGGGTCACGTCGTCCAGCTGGGTGATCCGGTCGTGCAGCAGCTGGTGGGTCTCGTTCAGCGGGCACCAGCCGATGATCGACGGGTGGCTGTAGTCGCGCTCGACCGCCTCCAGCCACTGCGTCACGAACGACGCCGTCGGCTGCTGGTTGTCCATCTGAGTGCTGTCGGCGACCCCCGCACCCCAGTCCCCGAACTCGCCCCAGACCAGGTAGCCCATCCGGTCCGCGTGGTAGAGGAACCGCTCCTCGAACACCTTCTGGTGCAGCCGGGCACCGTTGAAGCCGGCCGCCAGGCTCAGCTCGATGTCCGCGACCAGCGCCTCCTCCGACGGGGCCGTCATCAGGCTCTCCGGCCAGTAGCCCTGATCCAGCACGAGCCGCTGGAAGACGTGCTTGCCGTTGATCAGCACGGCCTTGCCGTTGATCGACACCGACCGCAGACCGGCGTAGCTGGCGGCCTGGTCGACCACGGCGCCGTCGGCGTCGACCAGCTCCAGCCGGACGTCGTACAGGTGCGGGTCGGTCGTGTCCCACAGCCGGACCCGATCAGCCGGTACGGCGAGCACCAGGCGCGGCGCCAGGTCCAGATCGGCGCGCACCTCCGCGGTGACGACCTCGCCGTCGCCGTCGGACAGCACGGCGCGGACCTTCCAGCCGGGCTTGTTCGCCGAGACCGGGACGGCCAGGTGGAATGCCGAGCCGGCGACGTCCGGGGTGATCCGCGGCCGTCCGAGGTGGACCGACGGCACGGCCTCCAGCCAGACGGTCTGCCAGATGCCGGTGGTCCGGGTGTAGTGGCAGTCCCGGTTGAAGTACAGCGTGCTCTGCTTGCCGCGCGCCTGCGAGCCGTACCGGCTGTCGCGGGCGCGGACCACGATCAGTGCCTCCTCACCCGGTCCGGCGACGCCGGCCAGGTTGGCGCTGAACGGCGTGAAGCCGCCGCGGTGCCGGACCACCTCGACGCCGTTCACCCAGACGGTGGCGTCGTGGTCGACGGCCTGGAAGTGCAGGACCGCGTCGAGTCCGGTCCAGTCGGCCGGAATCGTCACGGTCGTCCGGTACCAAACCGCTTCCTGGAAGTCCACGTCCTCGATCCCGGACAGCTGGGACTCCGGCGCGAACGGAACGATGATCCGGCGCTCGAGCTCGCGGTCGCGCAGGCCGCGCTCCAGTCCGGAGTCGGACTTGTCCGCCTCGAACTGCCACTCGCCGTTCAGGTTGAGCCAGTGGGGGCGGACGAACTGCGGCCGGGGGTGCTCGGGGCGGGGCAGACTGCTGGGCATCGAAGGGCTCCCGTGGGGTGTGCCGATCAGGTCCCGGCCGACTTTACAACGATGGAATAGGCGCGGCAACGGCTCGGTCACCAGCTGATCACCGGCCTGGCGCACAGCCGGGGCAACGTTGTCAACGGTTTGCGCCAGCAAGCGGTGTCAGCAACCTGTCAGCCGGAGCGTGCAACCCTTTCGGCGCCGGATCGTTCTTTGTCAGAAGAGGCAAGAACAGATCCGGCCCAACAAACCGTCGGCCCGGGGCGTCATGCTGGTGAACAGGGCTGTGGAAGCGGGGAGAGGGAGAGGTCGATGGGTGGGAACTGAGCGCACCGCCGAGGTCCGGGAGTTGCGGCTGCGGGTGCCGCAGGCCGACCTCGACGCGCTGTACGACCGGCTCCGCGCGTTCCGCGACGGAGGCGGCTACATCGCCGCGGGCCTGGACCGGGTGGTGCCGGCCGCGTACGCCGACGAGCTGCTCGACTACTGGCTCGACGGCTACGACTGGCGCGTGCACGAAGCCCGGCTGAGCGCCTACCACCACTACGGCACCGAGATCGGCGGGCAGTTCGTCCACTTCCTGCACCTCCGGTCCCCGAATCCGGCGGCTCGGCCCGCTTTGCTCACGCATGCCTGGCCGAGCGGAGTGATGGACGTGCTGGACGCCGCCCTGCCCTTGCAGGCCGCCGGTACTCATCACCTGGTCATCCCGTCGATCGCCTGGACCGCACTGACCGGCCCGGCGGGTGGTTCGCCGAGCAGCCGCGCGGCAGCGGGCTGGGACGAGCTGATGCGCCGCTTGGGCTACGAGGACTACCAGGTCGGCGACGACCGGGAGGGGCTCGGCGCCACCCCGGCGTACACGGCGGTGTCGGAGGCGGTGGCGCAGCAGCGCGGGCTGGATGCCGCGGAGCTGGCGGAAGTCCGCTGGTTCAACGAGAACCTCACGGCGTTCCACCAGGGTCAGCAGATCTCCGCGCTGGTGCTGAGCACCGCACTGCTCGCCTGGAACGCGCAGCTGGTCAGCCTGGAGATCGACCGCGACGCCCTGCTCACTGGGCTCACGCTGGCCTGGTTCGCCTCGCAGTTACCCGTCGAGGAGCCGTAGACCGTTCTCCCAGCAGACCGCGCGCAGCCAGTCGTCGCCCAGGTCCAAGCGCTCCAGGGCTTCCAGCTGGACGGCGTACTCGTACGGGATGTTGGGGAAGTCCGAGCCGAGCACGACCTTGTCCTGCAGGGCGGCCATCCGCGGCCGCAGCTCACGCGGGTACGGCGCCAGTGACTCGGTGAACGGCGTCAGTGCCATCGTCGTGTCCAGGTGCACGTTGGGATAGGTCTCCGCGAGCGCCAGGTGTTCGGCGTACTCCGGCATGCCCAGGTGCGCGATGACGGCCGTGAGCCTCGGGTGCTTGCGAAGTACGTCGCCGAACGGGCCAGGCCCGGTGTGGCGCCCGGGGATGGGCCCGGATCCGCAGTGCACCACCACCGGTACGCCGGCCTCGGCCAGTGCGCCCCAGACCGCGTCGAGCTCCTGGTCGCGCGGGTCGTAGTCACCGACCTGGACGTGGACCTTGAAGATCCGCGTGCCGAGCTCCAGCGCTTCCTTCACGTACTGCGCGGCGCCGGGCTCGGGGTAGAACGTCCCGCTCGGCACGCAGCCGGGAGTCGCGGTAGCGAAGTCCCGCGCCCAGCTGTTCAGCCAGGCCGCCATGCCGGGCTTGTGCGGGTAGACCAGCGCGGAGTACCGGCGTACGCCCAGTGCTTGCAGGGTCTGGACCCGTTCGGCGGCCGGAGTCCGGTACTGGACCGGCCAGGCGACGCCGTAGTGCTGCTCGGCCTGGTCGAAGTAGGCCCAGACCGCGTTCATCACCTGATCGGGCAGGAAGTGCACGTGCACGTCCACCAGGCCGTCGAGTCCCAGTCGCTGCCACCAGCCCGGCACCTCGTCGTCACGCATCCGAACACTCTAGACACGCTGACGCTTTGTGGAAGCTACGTAGCTACGTACTATCCACAGTGTGGAAGAAGCTGTGGATAACCGGCTCGCGGAGCTGGAGCGGCGGGTCGCCGCGCTGGAGTCCGCCCGGCTCGATCCACGGCAACGGCAGGCGCCGGCGGCCGACCCGGACCGACCCGACACCGATCCAGCCGACACCGACCCGGCCGACGCGATCCTCGACACCGACTGGACCTCGCACGCCTCGGCGCTGGCCGCGCTCGGGCATCCGGTCCGGCTCACGTTGCTCCGCGAGATCCTGCGCGGACGAACGACGGTCAACGCGCTCAGCGAGGTCGAGGGCCTCGGCACGAGCGGGCAGATCTACCACCATCTGCGCCAACTGACGGCCGAGGGCTGGCTGCACACACCCAGCCGCGGCGTCTTCGCCGTACCCCCGGCCCGAGTGGCCGCTTTGCTTGCGATCCTGGTCGCTGTGGAGCGGTGAGACCTCATCGCCGGACTTGCGGAGGTGCTGTGAACGAGCAACTGGCCCGAGGCTGGGACGACGCGGCCGCGGGCTACGAGAAGTTCTGGGTCCCGCGGTTCCGGCCGTGGGTGGAGGCGGCCGTCGCGGCCGTCGACGACCTGCCGACCGGCCCGATCCTCGTGCCCTGCTGCGGCACCTTTCCGGAGCTCGACCTGCTGCTGGAGCGCTTTCCCGGCCGCGAGATCGTTGGCGTCGACCTGTCACCGGGCATGGTCGAGCTCGCGCACGAGCGAATCGGCGGCCGCGAGCAAGCCCGCGCGATCGTGGGTGACGCAGCAGTGCTCGACGCCAAATGGCGGGGGGAGTGCGCCGCGGTCGTGTCGGTCTTCGGGCTGCAGCAACTGCCCGAGCCGGTGCAAGCGATCAGCTCCTGGTACGACGTACTGCGCCCGGGCGGCCGGTTGTCGGTCGTCTTCTGGCCCTCGGTCGTCGAGCAGGACGGACCTTTCGCCCTGATGAGGGAGTTGCTGAATCCCGCCGCGCCCGACCCCGATCCCGACTTCGCCGAGGTGCTGGGCGACGCGCTGGACCGCGACGAGCGGGTGGTGTTCCCGATCCGCTACCCGGACGCCGCGACGTTCTTCGACGGGTACTCGCGGTCCGGGCCGATGCGGGCGACCGCGATCGCCCGCGGCGACGCCTTCGTCGACGAGATCCGCCGCCGCTTCCTGGAGCGGGCGCCGGAAGGCGAATGGACCCACCAACCGGCGGCCCGCCTGATCACCGCGACTGGTCGCTGACCCACAGGCCGGTCAGGCCGCGGAAGTGGGCCAGGAACTTCTCTTGCTCGTGGGCAGGATAGGTGGCCGCGACCGTCTCGGTGAGGATGCGGTCGAAGTCGGGGCTGGAGGCCCACTCGACGAGTTGCTCGTCGAAGTGCGGCAGGTTCTCGGCGCACCACTCGTGGTACTTCGCGGTCTCGAAGTACTCGTCGGCCAGCGCCAGATAGGCGTTGATCTTGGCGTCGTAGTCGAGCGAATCGTCGTCGGCGATCGCGAAGTAGCGCTCGGTGTGCAGGTCGACCTTGGTCCGCCGGCCGGTGGCCAGCGAGTAGACCGACCACTTCACCAGCGCGCCGATCGCCCACGGGAAGTAGTAGTGCAGCGAGGTGATCGCCACGTCGGGGCAGGCGTTGGCGTAGTCGATCGGGTGCACCGAATCGCCCTTGACCAGCATCTCGCAGGAGTTGAACTCCCAGCCGAAGAAGGCGTTCACGATCCGGCTGATCGCGACCGCCTGGTGGCCGGCCGACGGGCTGAGGAAGTCGTGCGAGACGGCGTACCGGTTGTGCATCGGCTCGTCGGGCTGGAAGTCCATCACCATCGTCTCGGCGCCGATCGACAGCGCCCGGGCGAACTTGTCGTACTCGACTGTGGCCTGCAGGTGCATCAGCATCTCGCCGGACTCGTCGTAGGCCGCGTGCAGGTCCTCGCGGTTGTTGATCCGCGACACCCCGCGCCAGCCGCCGCCGTCGAACGGCTTCATGTACATCGGGTAGCCGAGGTCGTCGGCGATCGCGTCCAGGTCGAACGGCTTGTTGTAGCGCGCCGACGTGTAGGCCCAGCGCACGTTGTCGACCGGGTTCTTGTACGGCACCAGCACGGTCCGCGGGATCTTCAGCCCGAGCCGCAGCATCGCGCAGTACGCCGAGTGCTTCTCCATCGACTGGAACGTGAACGGCGAGTTCAGCAGGTACGTGCCGTTCATCAGCGCGGCCTTCTTCAGCCACTCCCGCGGGTGGTAGTACCAGTACGCCAGCCGGTCGATCACCAGGCCGACCCGGACCGGGTCATTGAGGTCGAACGGCTCGATGGTCAGCCGCTCGGTGCCGAACTCGTGGGTCCGGCCGCCGGAGGAGACCGGCCCGACCCGGCGCAGCAACGCCTCGAACGCCTGCGGCCAGTCCTCCTCGGCGCCGAGCAACAACCCGATCAGATGCTGTGAGCGGTCAGCCACGGTCAACTCCCAAGAACGAAACGATGATCAGCAGAAGCGGGGCAGGTGGTGCGCGAGCTGTTTGCGCCACCACGGCCAGTCGTGCGCGACGTCGTGTCCCCACAGGTCGAGCTCGTGCGGGATGCCCTTGGCGGCCAGCAGAGCGGCCGTCGCGCGCGCCGACGGCAGCGAGCCGGTCGGGTGGGTCTCCCAGTCGCCCTGCCCGACGGTGAGCAGCAGGAAGACCCGGTTGCGCAACCACTCCAGGTGATCGCCGGTCAGGTTCGGCAGGTAGTCGGCCGGGTTGCTGAAGTACGTCGCGTCGCCGCGATCGCCCCAGGCGTGCCAGCTGGACGCGTCGTAGTTGCCGGACTGGCAGATCGCGATCGGGAACAGGTCGGCCCGTTTGAGCGCGAAGTTCAGCGCGTGGAAGGCGCCCAGGCTGCAGCCGGTGGTGATGATGTCGGACGCGCCCGGAGTGTCCTGACCGATCGCCGGCACCACCTGCTCGAGGATCCACGACTCGTAGAGGCCGTGCCTGCGCGCCCGCTCCTCCAGTGGGATGCCGCGGTCGGACCAGCTGACGTGGTCGTAGGAGTCGACGCAGTACAGCTTGACTCGGCCTGCGTCGATAAGGTCAGCGACAGCGTCGACCATCCCGTTGTTCTCGTAGTCCCAGGCCCGTCCCTGCTCGCTGGGGAACACCAGCACCGGCCGCCCGTAGTGGCCGTAGCGGATCAGCGTGCCGGGCCGGTCCAGCCCCGGCGCGTCCAGCTCCACCTGTTCACGGTCCACGCGGCCTCACCCCTTCGTGGCTAGTGTCCTGCCGGTAACCCTCGCATGTTCTTACGTTCGTTGTCTGGTCGCAGCGCGTCCCGCCACGGGCCCGAGGGCTGCCACGACCACTGCGAGTACGGCGACGCCGGCCAGGGCGGCGGGCAACGACCAGACGCTGGAGGCGGCGCCGACCGCGGCCGGGCCGAGCAGGAAGCCCAGGTAGGCGATCGTGGTGACGGTGGAGATCGCACCGGCTCGTCCCTCGGGCCCGGCCCAGGCTCCCGCCATGCTGATGATCGTCGGCGCGCAGACTGACGTACCTAGCCCTGCGATGCCGATGCCGACCAGCGCCACCCACGGGTTGCCCGCTGTGGCGGCCAGCAGCGAACCGACAGCGGCAACGGCGCCTCCGGCAACCAGTAGCTGCGCCGGACGGAGTCGGGTGAGCAGGGCGTTGCCGCTGATCCGCCCGGTCGCGGCAGCAGCGGCGAAGACTGCTGGTGCGCTCGATGCGAGGCCAGGCGCCGCGCCGAGCGAGGTGTCGAGGTGTACGGCGCGCTCCAGCTCTGCCAGGCGTTCTCGACGACGTACGCGAGGGCGCAGAGACCGCCGAAGACGAGCAGCGCGGGCTCCAGCCGCCGCTTCGTCCTGTCGGCCGGTCGTAGCGCTACGGACTGTCGGAAGCCTGGGAACAGCAGCAGGACGGCGATCAGCACGATGACCGCGCCGACGCCGCCCAGTACCGGCAGGGCGCCTGCGCCAGCTGAGCGCAGGCCGGCGGTGCCCAGGCTGGACACCACGACGGCGATCGAGAAGAGGCCGTGCGCCAGGTTCATCAGCGGCTTGCTGGTGTCGGCCTCGGCCGCTGTGCCGGTCGCGTTGATCGCGACGTCTGTGGCACCGGACGTCACGCCCAGCAGGAACAGCGCCACGCCCAGGACCACCGCCGAGCCCGCGAAGGCCGGCAGCACACCGCAGGCGGCGAACAGGACGACGACCACCGGCAGCACCACGCCGCCGTACCGGTCGATCAGGTAACCGGTGAAGCGCATCGAGACGAGCGCGCCGAGACCGACCATCAGCAGGGCGCCGCCGAGCTGGGCGTCGCTGACGCCCGACTCGTCCTTGATCGCGGGCAGGATCGCACCCCAGGCGCCCCAGAAGAGACCGAACGCAGCGAATCCCGCGAGTGTCCTCAGCACCCGATCGAGATTAGGCCCAGACGCGGTTCAGCAGCTCGGTCAGCGTGGGGTCGAAGACGTCGCGCCAAGCGGTGAAGTTGTGCATGTCGGGCGTCTCGGCGAAGTCGACGTCGAGGCCGAGCGTGGCCAGATGGGCGGCCATCACGCGGTTGTTGTGCACGTTCTCCTCCGGCGTGCCGGCGGTCATCGCGATCGGCGGGGTGCTGGGCGCGGAGGTTGCCGCGAGCACCTCGTTCACGAAGGTGGTGACCTCGGCGTAGTACTCGAAGCCGGACTCCTGCGGATCGGTGGTCGGCGTGAAGAACGAACCCGACTGGAGGAAGAGTCCGGCGAACGTGTTCGGGTGGTTCCACTCGGCGTACAGGGCGGCGAGGGCGCCGAGGCTCGCGCCCATCAGGACTGGCTGCTTGCTCTTGTACTGCGTGGTGATCGCGGGCAGGACGTGGCCGGTGAGCGCTTCGGCGTACGACGGGTTGGCGGCGTACCAGAGATTGCGCGAGCCCGGCCGGACCAGCGCCAGCCGGAACGGCGCAACGGTGCCCTGGGCCACCATCGCGCCGGCGTAGTGCGTCAGGCCGGCGTACAGGGCGAACTCGGGGCCGTCGTGCGACAGCAGCAGCGGCAGCTCGAACGACGGGGCGATGCCTTCGGGCGACCACACCTGGACGTCGACCGGTCCGACCGGCGAGGTCTCGACCGGGACCGGGGTCAGCCCGCCGGCGATCGGCTCGACCTCGATCCACGCGGGCTCGACGTATCCGGGCAGGGGGAGCCAGGAGTGCTCGCCGAACGCGCCGCCGACCACGCGCGGGTTGGTCGGGTCGGTCCGCATGCCCTCGTCGGCGACGTCGAACAGGTACTCCATGCGATGCACCGAGGGACGCGGCAGCCGCAGCTCCCAGCCGTACTCGACCGGTTTGAACTCCAGTTGCTCGGCCGCCAGCCCGAGCTCCTCCCAGAGCCGTACGCCGGGCAGCGTGTGCTCGGGGTCGGCGAGGCGGAACACCACCTCGGCCCCTTCGACCGCGCTCTTCACCTCGTCGGGCATCAGACCACGGTACGGGTCGCTGCCCCGAACCCAGGAATCCCGCCGGCAAACGGGCCACGGATGTGATCGCTGACACGGGATGTCAGTGATCGGCGTTACCGTCGGAGCCAGGAGGGTGACGATGGTCGATCTGAGTGACATCCGGGCGGCGACCGACGGGTTGCCGCGCAGCTACGAGGTGCTGGTCCGCGACCAGATCAAGTTCCGGGTCGGCCAGCTCGTGTATCTCGCGGTGTCCCGGGACGAACGGTCGATGGGCATCGCGTTCCCGAAGGAGGAGCGAGACGCGGCGATCGCGGCCGAGCCGCACAAGTTCTTCCGCCCGGCGCCGTCCGACGAGCGGTTCCGGTGGATCCAGGTGCACCTGGACGCGATCGACCCCACCGAACTGCGCGAGCTGGTGCTGGACGCCTGGGCGATGTGCGTACCGAAGAAGGTGCGGGCGGAGGTTTTCGGCGACGACCGGTGACCGTGCGTACGCCGTACGGTGCCTAGGGCAACGATCTCCTCCCGGAGGAGGACCCCGCTGCGACCAGGGGGCGACTTCAGTCACAGCAGAATCGTTCCCGCGGCCGATGGCTGGAAGCGCTTGGCCCAGCAGGCTTGAGGTATGACCGGAGACTTCCTACCCCGCCGCCGCCAGGCGTCGGTGCTCAGCCAGATCCTGACCGTCCTGCTCGTGCTCGCCGCCGTCGCGGCCGGCCTCTGGCTGTACTACTAGGACTCCCAGACTTCTAGGACTCCCAGCGCACTTCGGCTTCGCCCGGACGCACCACGCCGGCCTCGTAAGCGACCACCACGGCCTGCACCCGGCTGGACAGCCCGAGCTTCGACAGCACGCTGCTGACGTGGGTCTTGACCGTCGTCTCGCTGACGAACAGCTTCGCGGCCAGGTCGCGGTTCGACAGCCCGCGCGCCATCCACACCAGCACGTCGCGCTCGCGCTCGCTCAGCTGGGCCAGCACGCCGGTCCACCGGCCGGCGTCATTCGGCGCGGGCGCCGCCGTACCGCCACTGTTGCCCACTTGGCGCTCCAGCTCGACGCAGCGCTCGAGCAGGACCCGCGTCGACGCCGGGTCGACCAGCGAGTCGCCCCGGTGCACGGCCCGCACGGCCGACACCAGCAGATCCGGATCGGTGTCCTTCAGCAGGAACCCCGAAGCCCCAGCCCGTACGGCGCTCAGCACGTACGCCTCGTCGTCGAACGTCGTCAGCACCAGTACGGCGGGCCGGCTGCGCCCGGCGGCCTGGTTGGCCTGCGTGATCCGCTCGGTCGCGACCAGCCCGTCCATCACCGGCATCCGGATGTCCATCAGCACGACGTCCGGGTCGAACCGGTCGATCAGCCGCAGCGCCTCCTCGCCGTCCCCGGCCTGCGCGACCGTGGTCAGGTCCGGTTCGTGGTCGAGGATCATCGCCAGCCCGGTCCGGATCACGCCCTGGTCGTCGGCGACCAGGACCCGGATCTGCTCCGTCACTTCTGCTCTGTCACTTCTGGGGTGGCAACCATGCCTGCACTCTCCATCCTCCCAGGGGTCCGGCCGCGACAGCGAGGGTGCCGCCGACAGCCAGTGCGCGCTCGCGCATTCCGATCAGTCCGTTGCCGCGGCCGCTCTCGCTGCGGCGGGCGGACTCCAGCACGTTCACCGGTGGCGGCCCACCGCTGCCGTCGTCATCGATGGTCAGCAGCTCGCCCTGCGGCCCACTCTGCCAGGTCACCTGGGCCGCGGACGCCTTGGCGTGCACCATCACGTTGGTCAGTGCCTCCTGGATGATCCGTACGGCGGTCAGGTCGGTGGCACTGGTCAGCTGCCGGCTGCGGGTCGGCAGGGTCATCGTGACGTCCACCCCCACGGCCTTGAGCCGGTCGCCCATCCGGGCCACGTCGGCCAGGTCCGGCACCGGGGCGGTCTCGGCGCCGCTGCCCGGCGAGGCCGTGTTCAGCACGCGCACGGTCTCCCGCATCGCGGTCAGCGCTTCCTTGCCGCTGGTGATGATCCAGCGGACCGCCTCACGCAGGGCGGCCGGGTTCTGGTCGGCGACCCGGTCGGCGGCCTGGGCCCGGATCACCACCGCGCTCATGTGGTGCGAGACCACGTCGTGCAGATCCCGGGCGATCCTGGTCCGCTCGGCGGCCGCGACCCGCTCGGCCTCGATCTTGCGCAGCCGGACCAGCTCGGCGTTGCGGTTCTCCAGCACCGCCATGCTCTTGCGCCGGCGCAGCGCGTTCGCGCCGAGCAGCACCATGCCGGCGATCAGCGCCTCGGCGAAAACGAACAGCGACAGGTCGATGTAGCCGTACAGGCTGTAGAGATCGGTCGGCAGGCTGCGGTAGCGCTTGCTGATCACGACGTCGGAGTTGGCCAGCACGATCGCGACCACGGTCGGCAACCCGATCATCAGCGCGGCCAGACTGCCCATCGTGAAGAACAGACAGGTGAAGCGTCGTACGCCGCTGGCCGCCGCGACGTACCCGACGACCAGCAGCGGGACCAGGTGGATCTCGGACTGCAGCGCGGCGTTGCTGATCTGCGGCTGCCCGAACACGTGGATCCCGGCCTGCGCGGCCAGCCCGGTGCCGGCCGCGGCGTACACGAAGGGGTAGAGCAACGAGACGAACACCAAGGTGGTGCGCGGCAGGCTGCGTCCGGTGGCAACGGTGATCACCAGGAACAGACCGGTCACCACCGAGACGCTCGGATTGGCGGGCCGCAGCGAGCTGTCGCTGACCACGGCCAGCGCCATGAACCACCCGGCGCCGATCAATGCCGCCAGCAGCACGTCCCGCTGCACCTGCGACATCCGCCTCCACACCTTGCCCAGCGTAGTCGCGGCACTCGTTTACCGGATCGGTCGCCCGAACGGGCAATTTCTCCAACTTTAGGACGAGGGCCCGCGTCCGACCTGCTACCCAGGTCCGACTTCCGGGTGCGGAGGACAGTCCTTGGGGCCGATGTGATCCGCGCGGCGAACCGAGAGGCTGTTTCCCATGACACACGACGAGCCACCGCGGCGGAGTCTTTCGGTCCGGGCCCGGTTGCTGTCCGTGACCGGGATCGCAGTCGTCGCGTCGTTGCTGGTCTGGCACGCGCAGATCGCCGACTTCGTCGGCCTCGACTCCGCCGGCGACAAGGCCCCGGTGGTCGCCGCATCGGGAGCGGCCGGCGACGAGGTGCCGGCCCCACCGGTGCGCACCGCGACAGCGAAACCGAAGCAGCCACCGACGAAGTCACCCCGCAAAACCCCGAAGCCCGAGCGCACTCCCACCGCCGACGCCAGTACGCCGTCCAGCGAGAACGGGCCGTACGACGAGGAGTCGACCGACGGGATGTCGGCCAAGCTGCGGTCCCGGTTGCTGAAGGCGATGGCAGCCGCGAAGGCCGACGGTGTCGTCATCACGATCACCTCCGGACGGCGCAGTGCGGCCAAGCAGCAACGGCTGTTCGACGACGCGGTCCGCAAGTACGGGTCGTACCGGCTGGCGGCCCGCTGGGTGCTGCCGCCGGAGTACTCCGAGCACGTCAAGGGCCGCGCGGTCGACGTGGGCCCGGCGGCCGGCATGGCGTGGCTGAACAGGAACGGCTACCGCTACGGCATCTGCCGCCGCTACGACAACGAACCGTGGCACTTCGAGGCCACCACCACCCCGGGCCGCAAGTGCCCGCCCCGCGAGCCCTACGCGGTCGCGAAGCGATGACCACCCACGGAACCAGGAGCGCCGCCATGACCATGACCCTGTCCGCGACCAGCACCCGGCAACCCGCCCAGCACCCGGCTGAGCACCCGGGACGGCGCCGGAGCCGCCCGGTCGTCCCGGCGCTGTGGCGGCAGGTCGTCCGCGGTGGCGCGAGGGGAGAGGAACACACTGTGCAGCCCGAGCCCGACCGGTCGGCGTACACCCAGCTGGAGATCTACGAGGCGGTGCTGTCCGCCTTCGACCGGCGCGACGAGGTGCTGGACGTGATCGCCGCGGCGCCGGACCGGGAGACCGCCGTACGGCGGGTGCGCGGTCTGCTCGACGTGAGCCAGGGGCAGGCGGTCGCGGTCGTGGACCTGCCGCTGCACCGCTTCACCGCCGGGACGCGCGACCGGGTCCGGCTGCGCGCGACGGAGCTGCGCAAGGCGCTGACCCGCTGAAGCTTTACCCACCAGGTAGAACCAGCGACTCCCGGAAGGAGGATGTGCCACCGGCGACGGCCGGCCCGGCGCGGACAGGGCTGAGGGGCCCCTCCCGTGCCTTCGGGCCGGCCGTTGTCGTGCTCGGGACGCGCCCGAAGAGGTGAAGACTTGAATCAGTGGGGAGGATGGAACCGTGATCACGGTCGAGCAGGCGAAGCGGTTACGCAAGGCCGGCGCGCTCTGGGTGCCGGGGCCGGGAGACCGGTTCGTGGTGCCGGACCGGGAGATGGACGACGACGTGTTCGTGGTCAGCGACATGACCGTCGAGGTGCACGACTATCCCGGTGGCAAGGTGATCGGCTTCAACGGGACCACCGAGTGGGCGCTGGACAGCATCGAGCAACGCGAGGTGATCTGGCTGCCGCGCGAGGAGCAGTTGCGCGCGCTGCTGGGCGAGAACTTCGTCAGCCTGGAAGCGACGGACGGCGGATTCACCGTGCGCACCAAGGCCGGGAGCGCGACGGCCGCCGACGCCGAGCAGGCGTACGCCGAGGCGCTGCTCGACCTGCTCGACGGCTGAGCGTTTTATCAGCGGGCGGCTGCGCGCCAGTACTGTTTCTTGTCGCTGTCCCGGACCACGTAGCCCAGCTTGGCGATCTCCGTGCGGAGTTCCCGCAGATCAGCCGCTTCGGAGGCCTTCGCTCGCGCTCGCAGTACAGCGTTGACCGCCGGTGGTAGCTCCGGATCGTCCTCGACCCAGCGGCGGAACCGATCGGCGTACGGATCGCCGTCGTCCGACCACGGGTAGCCGTGCGCCCGGAACGCCGCGCCGATTTTCGCGGTGTCGCCCTTGAGCTGGTCGTGCTTCTCGCGGACCAGCTCGGCCGAGTCACGGTCCTGGATGACCAGTTCCTTGCCGTCCAGGAACACCGCCGCCACCTCGTCGCGGGCGACGACGGTCGTCTTCTCGTTCTTCAGCAGCTCGACGTCGTGGTTCGTCACGGTGATGCGCAGCGAGTCGTCCATCGCGATCGCGCCGAGCAGCAAACCGGCCACCAGCCCGGCCGCGACCAAGATCACCTTGGCCCACCACATGTCCCAGTCCGACACGAGCTCGAACAGCCATTTCCACGGCACCCACCGCTGGTCGACCGCCCAGTCGGCGATCCGCGGCAGGAAGTAGCCGAGCAGCCCGCCGACCAGCGGCAGACCGCCGTACAGCAGCACCTTGTCGGTCGCCGAGTGCCCGACCACCGTCCTGGCGTCCGTCCGCATCACAGCGCTCCTTCTGCCGGCCTGCACAGCTCCGCGACCGTAACAGCGCGCCACGCCGGGGGTCAGCCGTTGAGACGGTTCGCGATACCGAAGTCGGTGCCTGCGAGGCTGGTCGCGACCAAAGTCGCACTGGCAGAGGGAGATCCGCATGGCCGAGGGAATCTGGTTGCGCTTCCTGTCCGGGCCCGAGATCGCGTCGCTCGGGCTGACCCGGACGGAGATCGTGGACGCCGTCGAGGCGGCCGTCCGCGACCACGGTGAGGGGCAGACCAGCTTCGAGCCGCGGGTGCACCTGATCCCGGACAACGGCGGGATCGGGCACTTCAACGTACTGCGCGGGCATCTCAACCGGCTCGGCGAGCACGGGGTCAGCGGGGTCAAGGTGGTCGGCGACTTCGTCCCGAACTACCAGGTCGGCCTGCCGAGCGAGCTGGCGGTGGCGACGCTGTTCGATCCGACCACCGGCGTACCGCTGGCGATCTTGGACGCGACGATGATCACCGCGGCGCGGACCGGAGCGATGACGACGGTCGGCGCGCGGCACCTGGCCCGCAAGGACAGCAAGATTCTCGGACACGCGGGATCCCGTGGTACGGCGTGGTGGAACGTGACGATGCTCGACGATCTGTTCGACCTGGAGGAGATCCGGGTGACGTCGCGCCGGCCGGAGTCGCGGGAGAAGTTCGCGGAGGAGTTGTCGGCGGAGCTGGAGACGCCGGTTCGGGTGGTCGCCACTGCCGAGGAGGCGTTCGACGGCGCCGACGTACTGGTCGAGGCGACGCGGCTGAACGAGCCGGAGGTGCTGCTGCGGACCGCGGCGGTGAAGCCGGGGGCGTTCGTCGTTCCGTACGGGACGGTGAGCGCGGTAGAGCTGGATCTGCTGGACGTGATCGACAAGGTCGTCGTGGACGACTGGCGTGAAGCGCAGTCGGGCCGCTTCGGTTCGCTGCGGCGGCACGTCGACACGGGCCGGTTGTCGCCGGAGACCCTGTACGCCGAGCTGGGGCAGATCGTCGCCGGTCAGCAGCCCGGCCGGGAGAACGATGCCGAGCGCACCTTGTTGTGGCATCGCGGTCTGTCGCTGCTGGACGTGGCCATCGCGCACCTGATTCTGCGCCGGGCCGAGCAGGCCGAGGTCGGCACGATGCTCAGGTTCCACTGATGCCTCCTACGGTTGTCGAACGCCCTGAAAACCTGACCGTCACGTCGCCCGGCCCGATCGAGCTCGCGCCCGCGCTCCTGGAGACTCTTCGCGCGAACCGTGAGCGCCTGCTGAAGGCTCTTGCTTCGCGCGACCCGGTCTACGGCGTCAACACCGGCATGGGCGCGATGAGCAAACGCCGCCTCGACGACGCCGAACAGCGCGTGCATCAACGCAACCTGCTGCTGGGCCGCGCCGCCGGCGGCCCACCCTGGCTCCCGTACGCCGAAGCCCGCGCCGTCGTGCTCGCGCGTTTGCGCACGTTCCTCACCGGCGACGCCGGGGTGTCACCGGAGCTGTGCCTGCAACTGGCCGCCCTCCTCAACAGCGGCTACGTCCCCGCCATCCCGCTGGGAGGAGCAGGTTCCGCGGGGGAGATCATCCCGCTCGCGCACGCCTTCGGGCCGCTGGTCGGCATCGGAACCCTGATCGACGCCGACGGCAACCAACATCCCGCGACCGCCACGTCGTTCGAGCTCGGGCCCAAGGAGGGAATCGCCTTGCTGGCTGGGATTCCCGGCGCGACCGGACGGGCTTGGTTGCAGCTCGAGCTCCTCCAGCGGCTGGTCGACCGGATGGGTGAGACAGCCGCGGGAGCCATTGCCGTGGTGGGGGCGAACCGGGATCCGTACGACGCCCGGGTGGGCCGCGGGGACGAACTGCTGGCCGCCGAGCAGGCGAGGATTCTTCAGCTTGCCGGAACCGAAACCTCACCTCGCGCGCTGCAGGCGCCGGTTTCGTTCCGCGTGGCGGGACAGGCGATCTCGCATGTCAGGCGAACGGTTGCGCGACTGGACGAGGCGGTCGACCGTGGACTGAACGGGGTCACCGACTCACCCGCGTTCCTGGACGGCGAGTTCCTGGGCACGGCGGGGTTCCACGGTATCGATCTCGCGGCGCACTGCGATCAGGTGGTGGCCGCGCTGACGCACGCCGCGGAGGTGTCGACCGCCCGGATCCATCGGCTGCTCGATCCGGCGGTGACCGGACTGCCGGCTCAACTGGCCCGGGTGCCCGGTCCGCAGGCGGGACTGGTCTCGGTCCACAAGCGCGCGGTGGCGACGACGCATGTGCTGCGGCGACTGTCGTTGCCTGCGGCAATCGGAGCGATGGAGACGTCCAACGGTCAGGAGGACGTGCAGACCTTCTCCTGGGAAGCGGCCGGCAACCTCACGGAAGCTGTTCGATGGACGCGCGAAGTTGTTGCGGCTGAGTTGCTGGTTGTTCACCAGGCCTTCGCGTTGTCCGACCGATCCGTGCCGGACGGGCTGCGGGAGCTGCACGCCGCGGTCGGCGAAGTGGTGCCGCCGATCGACGTGGACCGGCCGTTCGGCCTTGATCTGCAGGCGATTCTCGACCACGTGCTCTGAGGGCCGATGGCAACGACCAACCGCGGTGACCGATTGTTTGCCCTCGGTGACCACGGGTACCCGGCCGACGTACGCAAGTTGCCATCGACAAGCGAACGGGGATGGAACCAGATGAGCACCGCACAGGAACTGGAACGCACCATCGGCCAGGACGTCTACGACGTCGAGGGCCAGAAGGTCGGCACCGCGGCGAACCTGTACGCCTCCGACCTGTCCGGCGAGCCGGAGTGGGTGACGGTGAAGACCGGCCTGTTCGGCAGCAAGGAGTCGTTCGTGCCGCTGGCCGGTGCGCACGCGGAGGCCGACGGTCTGCACGTCGGCGCACCGAAGGACCTGATCAAGGACGCGCCGCGGATCGACGACCAGGGGCATCTGTCCGAGGCCGAGGCCGCTGAGCTGTACCGCCACTACAACCTGCGGTCGACGCCGCGCAACACGCCGGACGGGCGCGGCATGGCCGGGTTGAACCAGGACGCGGCCGCCGGTCAGGGCCCGGGCACGACGGCGGGCAAGGCCAAGGACCGCAAGGGCGCCGGCCGCGAGGAGCTGATCCGCTCGGAGGAACGCCTGCGGGCCGGGACCGAGACCGTCGAGACCGGCAAGGTCCGGCTGCACAAGCGGGTGGTGACCGAGGACCAGCAGGTCACCGTGCCGGTCAGCCACGAAGAGGTCCGCGTCGTCCGCGAACCGATCCAGGACGGCCGCCACGGCGCCGAGATCGGGGACCAGGACGTCGAGGTGACGCTGCACGAGGAGCGTCCGGTGGTGGCCAAGGAGACCGTCGCGGTCGAGCGGGTCGGCCTGGACACCGAGACCGTACGCGAGGAGCAGCAGGTGCACGACAAGGTCCGCAAGGAGCAGGTCGAGGTCGTCGACGTGGACGCCGACGCCAAGCACCGCAAGCACTGAGCTACCTCCTGACGCGGGGCCGAGGGCGCTTGGACAGGCGCCCTCGGCCCCGTTGTCGTCGACTCAGTGGCCGGTCACCAGGGTTGCCGTCAGCTGTGCGTCACGGTCAGGTTGTACAGCGTGGTCTGGCCGTAGTTGCTGGTGTCGCAAGGCGAGGAGTTCGTGCAGTTCGCCTGGGTGTAGACACCGGCCTTGAAGTAGCCGGTGCTGAAGCTGACCGGGATCGTGGTCTGCAGAACGCCGTTGTAGTACGCCTTGATCGACCCGTTGCTCACCACGAACTTGGCCTGGAACCGGGTGCCGAGCACGTAGTTGCTGGTGACCAGTTTGTACCGGGTGTCGTTGTCGCGGGTGATGTAGAGGCTGGACCCGTCGATCCGGAACGTCGACCGGTCGTTGCCGTCGTGGATCTGGCCGGCGATCAGCTGGCGCTTGGTGTTCGGCAGGCGGTCGATCGACTGGTCGATCACCATCGTGTGGGTGCCGGAGTTCGACGACCACTTGATCTCACTGGTGCCGTTGCTCTCCATCTCGCGCAGCTCGGACCGCGCGTAGCTGGTGTTCGGCGTCGTCACGCCGTTCACGGCGTTGCGGAACTGCACGCCGGTGCACGACGAGTTCGGCTTGAACCACGGGTTGATCACGTACGTGCTCAGCCGTGGCCGGGTGATCTGCAGGACCTGCGTGCCGGACTGGTTCGGGTCGTCCAGCGGCAGCTGGAGCTTCCACCGGCTCAGGTTGAGCACCTCGGCCGGATAGGTACAGGTCGGGGTGGCGGCGGCCGGGCCGGCGCCGGCTCCGGTGAGCACGGCAGCGCCGGCGGCGAGGGCGGAAAGAAGGGCAAGGGGGCGGGTACCACGCATGGTCGAACTCCTTCTTCGGGGCGGGTTATGAGGCGTTGCAGAACCTCCGGTTCAGAACCACTTGGTCTTGTCCACGACGTTGATCAGTTCCTGGCCGGCGACAAACCGCCGGCAGTTCTCCGCCAGTACGGCGTACCGGCGCTCGTCCGTGTGCGGCCCGGCGCCGGCCACGTGCGGGGTGAGCAGGACGCCCGGCCGGTGCCAGAGCGGGTGCTCGGCGGGCAGCGGCTCGATCTCGAAGACGTCGAGCGCGGCACCGCGGAGTTCACCGGCGGCCAGGGCGGCGTCGAGGTCGTCGAGCCGGACGGTCGGGCCGCGTCCGACGTTGACGAAGAGCGCGGATCGCTTGCAGCGCTGGAGGAATCGGCGGTCGACCATGCCTTCGGTGTCGGGTGTGTGCGGCACGGTGAGGATCACCAGGTCGGCGGCCGGTAGCTGCTCGTCGAGCGCCTCGACCGGCAGTACCTCCGCGAAGCCCGGAGCCTCCGAGCGGCGGGCGTCGACGCCGATCACCTGGGAGCCGAAGGCCGCGAGCAGCCGGCCGACTTCGGCGCCGACGGCACCGACCCCGATCACCAGAGCAGTTGCCTCCGACAACGGCAGGACCGAGGTGGGGTCCCAATCGGGGTTCCAGGCCGCCTGCTGCTGGTCCTGCACGTAGCGGGGGATCGCTCGGGTGAGGGCGAGGATCAGCGCGAGAGTGTGCTCGGCGACGTGATCCGTGTACGTCGCGCGCATGTTCGTCACCTGGACGGGATGGGCGACGAGCTCGGGGTAGTAGAAACCCGGCGGTGGTCCGGCCTGCGGTGCTTGCAGCCAGCGTAGGCGGGTGGTCACGGCGAGCAGTTCAGGCGGCAGCGCACCGTACGCCGCGTCGGCTGTGCGGAGCGCGTCGGCGACGTGCGGCTCGTCGGGGCTGAGAACGGTCAGGCCCGGGACGTCCTTCATCAACCGCTCCGCCCAGCCGGCCGCGCTCGCGCGCTGCGGCGGGAGCAGCACCAGGGTCGCCTGCCCGCCGGACGGCGTCGCGACCGGCGTCGGGCTCACGCCGGCCTGACCTCGCGTCGGGCCCGCGCCGATCTCGCCTGGCGTTGGGCTCACGCCGACCTCGCCTGGCCGGCCTCGAAAACCTCGTGCCGCAAGGGCTCTCCGGCGACGTACCGCGCCAGCTCATCCGCCATCAAGCGGCCGTGGCGGCGTCGTTCGGTGTTCAGCGTCCCGGCCAGGTGCGGAGTCACCACCACGTTCGGCAGCGTGAACAACGGCGACCCGGGCAACGGCGGCTCCGGATCGGTCACGTCGAGCACGGCGAACAGATCCGCCCGCTCCCGCAGTACGGCGATCAGCGCGTCCTCGTCGATCAGCGCGCCGCGGGCCGTGTTGATCAGCGTCGCGTCGTGCTTCATCGACCGCAGCAGCTCCGTCCCGACCACTTTGCGGGTCGCGGGCAGCACCGGCGCGTGCAAGCTGACCACGTCGGAGGTCGCGAACAGTTCCTCCAGCGACACCAGGCGGACGCCCAACGCCGAGGCGACCGCCGGGTCGACGTACGGGTCGTAGGCCTGCAGGACCAGTTCGTGCCGCCCGAGCAGGCGGGCCGTTGCCCGGCCGGTCGCGCCGAGTGACATCAGGCCGACCACCGACCCGTTGGCACCCGGTTCATCGGATGCCCTGGGCAATGATTCGGAGCGTGCCCGCGAGCCGAGCACGTACCGCCAGCCGTGCTTGAGCGCATAGAGCACCTGCGCCAGCGTGAACTCGGCGACCGAGGCAGCGATCACCTCGTTGGCCGTGGTGACCCGGACGCCGCGAGCCCACGACTCCGCGGTCACGATCGAGCGCACGGACCCGGCGCCGTACAGAACGAGCTGCAGCCGAGGTGCGGCGGCCAAGAGTTCGGCGGTGAGTTGCGGGCCACCCCAGGAGGTGACGAGGACATCGACGTCCGCGAGCAGGTCGGGGGTCAGTTCGGCGGGCGTCAGGGGAGGGGCGGTGATCCGCAGGTGCTTTTCGATCGCCGCGCGCTCGTCGCCGCCGTACACGTCGGGAAACCGGGCGAGGTCCATCACGTACAGGCCGTTGAGCATCACTTCACCTCCTGAACGGCGGCGCGGATCGCCGCCTGACGGGCCGGTGAAGCCAGGCCGGCATGGTATTAGCGCAGTTGCTGAGCACCGGCCGCCACGAGCCGGCCCGCCAGCGACGGCAGGTCGGCCGGGCGATCGCCGAGGGCGTTGACGTTGGCAACCAACGGCACGTCGGTCCGCGCGACACCAGCCTTGAGCCGTGCGATCGCAGCCTCCTCGTCGTCCCAGCACTTCACCATGTACGCCGTGGGCGGGCTCGCGAAGGCGGCCAGGTCGACGCCGACGTCAGGCCCGGTGACCTGCGGATCGTCGGTTGCCATCAGCAAGATCTCCCGCTCACCGGCCACCGCGGTGATGTCCTTGACGAGGTCGCTGATCACGCGGGAGCGGTGGTCGTACAACGCCTGCGCGCGCTCAGGGCCGAGGGCATCGACAAGCTGGTCTCCCACCTGGACGCCGTCCTGCAGCTCCCGGTCGAGCAGTCGCCTGATGTCCGCGGAAAGCTCGTCGGCATCCAGTTGCAGCGCCTCCGAGCAGGCCGGGCAGAGACAGATCGACAGAAGATCCCGCGCACCTGCCGACAGGTCCGCGCCGCCGGTCTTCTCATGGGCGCTCAGATGGTCGAACCCGAGCCAGCCGCACGCCTCGAGCATCAGCGCCGGGACGTCGTACTGGTCGCAGATCTCCTCCACCACCCTCAGCGTGTACTGACGGACGTCGGGCTGCGCCGGGCACAACGCGTGCGCGAACCGTTCGCCGTACGCGTTGCGCACCACGAGATCGGGCGCCGATCGGCCGAGCACCGACGCGTGCGTCAGCACGATCCACGCCTCGGTGCGCAACCCGGCCGCGGTCAGTGCGGCGAACGCCGTCCCGAAGCGATCGTCGTCGTCGACCGCCCAGGTCGGTGCCGGCGGCTGGAGTCGCAGATCGCGCCAGCGATCCGGCCGGAGCCGGAAGTACGCCGCCGCGTGCTCGGCATGCACGATCCGGTGCCGCGGATGCCACGCGGTCGTCGCCCGCACCGAGTGGTACGCCGCCTGCAGGGTGACGGTGTCGACGCCGAGCTCCGCGATCCGGGTCGCGCCGGCCGGATCACCGACCAGGTCCCACGTGTAGGCGAAGGCGCCGTGCCTCACCACCGCGGGATCACCGGGTCCCAGTCCGGCTGGACGGCGCGCATCGGCGTGATGTCGTCGCGGGTGTCGAAGCCGCACTTCTCGTACTGCTCGGCCAGCCGGGCCAGCGAGTCCAGGTCGAGCTCGACGCCGAGCCCGGGGCCGTCAGGGACCTGGACGGCGCCGTCGGTGAAGGTCAGCGCGCCTTCGACGACGACGTCTTCGACCAGGTACGGGTAGTGCGTGTCGCAGTCGTAGGTGAGCTCGGGCGTCGCGCCGGCCAGGTGGGTCATCGCGGCCAGGCTGATGCCGAGATGCGAGTTCGAGTGCATCGACAGGCCGATCCCGAACGTCCGGCAGATCCCGGCCAGCTCGCGGGACCGCCGCAACCCGCCCCAGAAGTGGTGGTCGGACAGGATCACCTGGACCGCGTCGACCAGCACCGCGGGCTTCACGTGCGCGAACTCGGTCACGCACATGTTGGTTGCCAAGGGCATCGAGACTTCGCGGGCGACCGCGGCCATGCCGGCGATTCCGCCGGTCGGGTCCTCGAGATACTCCAGGACGCCGTCGAGCTTGTGGCCGACGGCGATGCTGCTCTCGACCGTCCAGCCGGCGTTCGGGTCCAGCCGCAGCGGATGGTCCGGGAACTCGGCGCGCAGCGCGAGAACCACGTCGGCCTCGTCCTGCGGAGGCAGGACGCCGCCCTTCAGCTTGAGCGACTTGAAGCCCCAGCCGTCGACCATCCGGCGCGCCTGCGCGACGATGCCCTCGGCATCCATCGCCTCGCCCCACGCGTCGGTCGGGTAGTCCGGCAACGGCGTGTGCTCGGCAGGCTTGAAGAACAGGTAGCCGCTGTACGGAACGGCGTCGCGAACCTTGCCGCCGAGCAGGTCGACGACCGGCCGCCCGAGTGCCTTGCCCTGCAGGTCCCAGCAGGGAATCTCGAACGCCGAGAGCACCGTCGAGATGGTCTTCTCGTCACTCGCTTCGCCGACCAGGCCGTGGGTCGCCAGTCCGGCGCTGGCGCCGAGTGTCTCGCGGATGATCCGCTCGAGCCCGTTGAGGTCGAGCACGTCGAGTCCGGTCAGCCGCGGCGCGACCTTGCGCAGCGCGGTGAGAATCGCGAGGTCGCCGTACGTCTCGCCGAGGCCGGTCAGGCCCTCGTCGGTGTGCACCTGCAGGACCGAGCGCAGCGCGTACGGCTGGTGCACGCCGTGGATGTTGCGCAGCGGCGGGTCCTTCATCGCGATCGGCGTGATGTTCACGTCGGTGATCTTCATGCGGCGGCCTTCCGGACGATGGTCAGTCCTTGCTCGAGGAGCTGGTCGAGCTCTTCCAGGTGCTCGGGCAGCGGATCGGTCAACGGCGACCGAACCGACCCGACGTCGACTCCGCGACGCCGTACGGCGGCCTTGACCAGCGATACGGCGTACCCGGCGCCTCGGTCGCGCAGCTTGACCAGCGGGAGGTAGAACTCGGTGAGCAGCTCGTCGAGCCCGGCTTCGTAGGCATGGGCGATCTCGGGCGCGAAGCAGTGCACGGCCGACGAGTACGCCTTGACGCCGATCGCGGCGTACGAGCGGGCGGTCACTTCGGCGGTCGGCAGGCCGTTGAAGTAGGTGAGGTCCGGGGCGACGGCCATCATCCGCTGCAACAAGTCGAGATCGCCGACGCCGTCCTTGAAGCCCTTGACGGTGGGGATGCGCGCGAGTTCGGCGACCGAGTCCGGCGTGAAGACGGCGTTGTCGCGCTGGTAGGCGATCAGCGGCAGATCGGTCGACGCCGCCAGGGCGCGGAAGTGGTCGAGCAGGCCCTGCTGTGACGGCTTGATCAAGTACGGCGGAAGGACCAGCAGGCCGTCGGCGCCGGCTTCGCGGGCCGCGGCGGCGTACTGCTTGGCCATTGCGGTGCCGTAGCCGGTGCCGGCGAAGACCGGCAGCGCGCCGGCGGTCTCGGCGACCGCGGCGCGGACCGCGGCGGCGTACTCGTCGAGCGTCAGCGAGAAGAACTCGCCCGTGCCGCAGCACGCGAAGATCGCGGCCGGGCCGGCGTCGATCTGCCGGCGCAGGTGCTCGCGGTACGGCCCGGGCGTGAGCGCGCCGTCGGCGTCGAAGGCCGTGACCGGGAAGGACGAGAGACGGTCCAGCTGCATGGAATCACCCTAAACTGGTGTGGGTAAGCGCTTGCCGCTCGACGGTAGTCGGCGGGTGGAGCGGTGGCAAGGGCTGGTTTGAAAGCGATTTCTGACCAGCTGGAGGATTCCGTCAGGCGGACTGCCGCAGTACGGTGGCGTCAGCGTGCAAGCGCTTTCTCAGCGAGGAGGACCCGCCGTGCCGCAGCGTCCCGGCCGGTCGCCACGGATCACGATCAGCGACGTGAGTACGGCGGCCGGTGTCTCGGCCGCCACGGTCTCCCGCGTGCTCAACGGGACCGCCCGAGTCGACCCGTCACTGGTCGACCGGGTGCATGATGCCGTCGCCTTGCTCGGGTACCGGCCGAACGCCGCGGCCCAGGGGCTCGCGCGCGGTGAGTGGGGCACGATCGGCGTTCTGGTTCCCGACCTGGCGAACCCGTACTTTCCCGAGGTCCTGAAGGCGGTCTCCGCGGTCGCCCGGGCGCACGGCCGCCGGATGATGGTGATGGAGTCCGACGAGGACCCGGCCGTCGAGCACGACCTGGTCGAAGACCTGATGCGCTGCTGCGACGGCGTCCTGCTGTGCTCGCCGCGGATGCCGCGCGCGGACCTCGCCGAGCTGACCGGGCGCAAGCATCCGGTGGTGCTGTTCAACCGGATCGTGCCGGGACTGCCGGTGCCGTCGATCTCGGTCGACTTCCACGGCGGGATGACGCAGGTCTGCGGGCATCTCGCGCAGCTCGGGCACCGGCGGGCGGCGTACCTGAGTGGGCCGTCGGCCTCCTGGGCGAACGCGGAACGGATCCGCGCCTTCGAGGCCGCGCGCGCTTTCGGGCTCGAGGTCGAGGTGGTCGAGTGCGGTGCGACCAGCCAGGCCGGGTACGACGCGGTGATGCCGGTGCTGGAGTCCTCGGACGCGACGGCGATCCTCGGCTACAACGACCTGGTCGCGCTGGGAGCGCTGGCGCGGATGCGGGAGCTCGGGGTCGACGTGCCTGCGGCGTACTCGGTGGTGGGGTTCGACGACATCTCGCTGGACCTGGTCGCGCACTCCAAGCTGACCACGGTCTCGGTGCCGCGGGACGAACTCGGCCGGCGGGCCGGTGAGCTGCTGGAACAACTGCTGGTGAACGGCGCCGACGCGGAGCCGGCGTACCTGCCGATGACACTTCACGTCCGCGACACGAGCGGGCCACCGCGGGGATGATCGGCGCCGTACGCTCTGCGCATGACTTCGACGCCTGGTGAAGAAGCGGCGGCCCGGTACCCCGATCTCTACCAGGCCGCGACGCACGGCCCGGCGACCTTCCGGCATCTCGTCCAGGCGCACCAGTTGGCCGCCTCGACCGACCAAGTGGCCAGTACGGCGGGCTTCTGGCTGATCCCGGCGGTGGCCGCGAAGTTCTCCGAGTTGCACGGCGGGATCGAGAAGGAGTACTACTGCGGCGCGGTCGTCGGTGGATGCCTGCTGGCCAAGGACCGCACGGTCTACTCGATCCTCAACTCGCCGCCACCCGAGCTGGTCGACGCGGAGATCGCCTGCAAGGTGATCGCGAAGGAAGCCGGCTACGGGTTGCGCGGCAAACACGTCGTACAACAGTTGGAGGAAGCGACCGACCATGCCTACTCCGGCCTGACGCGGGTGATGGTCGCGGCCGATCTGGTCGCGAGCGGCGCGCCCGCCGAGGAGATCGCCACCGCTGTCGCCGCGGCCAGGAACGAGGTCAAGGTCGTCACGGCCCGGGTCGAGGTCCTGCTGCAACGACAAGCTCGCCTGGAGTACTTCCAGGGCGTGCTGGCCGGCATCGTCCCGACGTTCGTGCTGGTGATCCTCTTCGGTGTCGCCGCGAACGCCTGGTGGCGCAGCGCTTTGGTCCCGTCGGCGTTGGTCGCCGCGATCGCGATGTCCGCTCTGGGTGCCACGATCAGCGTCATCCAGCGGATGTCCAAAGGCTCGCTGATCATCGACCACAGCGCTTCCCGCTGGCACCGCACGCTGCTCGGCGCCTTCCGCCCCGGCGTCGGCGCCATCTTCGGATCGCTGGCCTACTTCACCCTCCTGGCCGGCATCCTCGCCGGCGGCTCAGCCGTCGGCACCCCCGCCTCGGTCGCCGTCTTCGCCGTCACCGGCTTCGCCGCAGGCTTCAGCGAACGCTACGCCACCGACATGCTCGACTCAGCGGCCAAGCTGATCCGCAAGTAGTCACACGGCGTACGGGTGTGGTGGTGGTTGGGCGATGCCTGAGCGCGTGGGTTGTCGACGTGTAGTTGCAGCTTGTGGCAGGAGAAGTAGCTTTTCGGGGGGCTGGGTCGTTGGGGGTGTGAAGTGCTCACCGGGTGTTGGCTCGGGTGGGGTTTGTGGGGGTCTGCGGATCCATTAGCCTGGGTCGGGTTTTCGTCGGCGAGGTGGAGGTTGTGTGAAGCGGTTCGTGGTACCGCCGAACTGGCCCACGCCGCCTCGCCGGAGCTGGGTGCCGCCGAAGACCTGGCAGCCGGATCCGGCCTGGCCGCCGGCGCCGGAGGACTGGAACTTCTGGGTCGACGGCAAGGGCAACGCGGTGCGCGGTCCGATCGGTCTGTACGGCGGTCCGCCGCGGCGCAGGGTCGTCGCCGGAGCCGGTGCCGCGGCGGCCGTGCTGGTGCTCGGGCTGTGGGGACTGTCGACGATCGACGGCGAGCCGCCGCAGTCGCAGGCCGCGCCGATCCTGGACGACCGCTCACCGACCCCGTCGGCCACCGTCACGCTGACGCCGTCCGCGCCGCCGCCGACCGTGCGCCCGACCGCGCCTCCGCCGTCGAAGACGACGAGCAGGCCGACCGTCAGGCCCACCAATACGCGCACGAGCAGGACCCCGGAGCGCGCCGAGGAGCGGGACCCGACGCCCGCGCAGACGACCACCAGCGTCACCCGGACACCACGTCCGCCGCGCATCACGCCGACGCGCACGATGACCCGTGAGGAACTGCTCGCGGAGTACTGCCGTCAGCGCGGCTGGGACCCGGACTGGTGCGACCCGGACAACTGGCACGACCCGCACGACCCGCAAGCCCCGCCGACGACCCAGCGCTGACCCGCCGGGTCCGCGGGTCGACGGCCCCCTCGACCGGGTTGACAGCACCCCGCGGCGCGCACATCCTTAACCACATGGTTCTGAAACCGGATGGTTATCGATGCCCGTCGATCAGCTGAGCGGAGTCTTCGCCGCGCTCGCCGACCCGACCCGGCGCGAGATCCTCCGGACCCTGCGGCGCGGCGAGGCGACGGTCGCCGAACTCGCGGCACCGTTCGCGGTCTCGCAGCCCGCGGTGTCCAAGCACCTCAAGGTGCTCGAGCAGGCGGGCCTGATCACCCGCAGCCGGCGCGGCACCGCGCGGCTGAGCCGCCTCGAAGCAGCCCCACTCCGGACGGCGACCGAGTGGCTGATCGACTACCGGGCCTACTGGGGCGAGAGTTTCGACCGCCTCGACGACCTGCTCGACGACCTGAAGGAGCACTCCTGATGGACATCGTCGCCGACCCCGGCGTACCGCTGGTGCTGATCACCCGGCAGTTCAACGCCCCGCGCGAGCTGCTGTTCCGCGCGTACACCGAGCCCGACCTGATCGCCCGCTGGCTCGGACCGCCCGGCCTGACGCTCACCGTCAACCAGCTCGACCCGCGGCACGGCGGGCGCTGGCGATGGACGCACTACGACAGCAACGGCAAGGGATTCGCCTTCCACGGGCTCTACCACGGGACGCCGTCGCCCGAGCGCATCGTGCAGACCTACGAGTTCGACCTGTACCCCGGCGTCGTGTACCTGAACACGATCACCTTCGAGCACAACGACGGCGTCACCACGTTGCGGCAGAGCACCGTGTTCCCGAGTGTCGAGGACCGGGACGTGTACGTCGACGGCGGGATGGAGGTCGGCATCCGGACCTCGATGGACCAGCTGGAAGCGCTTGTCAGCCAACTGTAGGAGGAGTCGTGCGTGAGTTGATCGTGGACTACTTCAGCACCCTGGACGGGTTCGGCGACGGCGGGCCGCAGCCGTCGGCGTACTGGGGGTACGACGGGCCCGGGCTGCAGGAGTGGCTGGGGCGGAAGCTGGCCGAGGACCATGTGCTGCTGATGGGCGCGACGTCGTACCGGATGATGGCGGAATTCGTTGCGCAGGGCGACGATCCGACGTTCCCGCGGATGACGGAGCTGCCGAAGCTCGTGTTCTCGAAGACCTTGCAGCCGCCGTTGAGCTGGGCGAACACCACGATCGTCGACGAGCCGGTGGAGATCGCGGTGCCGGCGCTGAAGCAGCTCGACGACCTGCCGATGGTCACGGTGGGCAGTCCGACGCTGGTGCGCAGCCTGTTCGAGCACGGGCTGGTGGATCGGCTGCGGGTCACGCTGTTCCCGACCATGCACGGGCGGGAAGGCGAAGGGCCCTTGTTCACCGCGCTGCCGTACAAGCCGCTGGAGTTGATCAGCACCGAGGTGATCGACGGTCGTCTGGTGTCGCTCGAATACCGGGTCAGCTGAGAAAGTCGATGGTCTGGCCGACGCCGGTGGCACGAGCGGCCTGGTAGACGGGCCAGGCGATCGCCAGGTCCTGCCAGGGCAGCCCGACCGGGGCGTAAACCGTTACCTGTGCGGCCGATTCCCTGCCGGGCTTGGCATTCGACAGCACCTCGCCGAGCGTTGCGCAGATCGACGCCTCGCTCAGACCGACGTTGCCTACAGCCCCCATCGACGCCGCCAAGCGGACGTCGTCGACGACGACCCGAGCCCCGCAGAGCAGGTCCGCGCCGAGCTCGACCTTGCCCGGCTCGTCGGCGCCCAGCGTGGTGAAGTGCCGACCGGGACGGACGTCGGCCGCGGTCAGCAACGGCTCGCGCGACCAGGTCGCCAGGACGACGATCTCCGCCCGGGCCGCGACGCCGGTCGCGCTGTCGACCACCGCACCCGGAATCCCCGCCTTCGCGACAAACGCCTCGGCCCGCGGGCGATCGACGTCGTACCCGACGAGATGCTCCACCGCGCGCAACGTCCGCAGGCCCCGCACGACCATCGCGGCCTGGGCACCCGTGCCGATCACTCCGACCGTCCGCGCCGTTTTCGCCGCCAGCGCGTCGGTTGCCAGCGCCGCGGCCAGACCGGTCCGCCACGCGGTGATCGTCGCCGAGTCGAGCAGCGCGAGCAGCGACCCGTCGTTCAGATCGTGCAGGCAGACCACGCCGCGCAACGCCGGCGACGCCTGCGGGAACTTCGCGTTCACCTTCACCGTGTACGCCGGAATGCCCGCGATGGTGCCTGGCAGCAGCGTCGTCGCCGTACCAGGTCCGGGCAGGTCGGTCCGGTTCCGCTGGGGCTCGATCCCCACATCGGCGGTGAATCCGGCCCGGAGCGTGCGCAGGACGGCCGGGACGTCGAGCAGCCCAAGCACGTCGGATCGGGTGAGCAGCAGTGTCATGTCAGACCACGTTGAATTCCGTACGGGCCGCCGCGTCGCGGAAGCGGCGGGCGTGCAGTGGGGAGATGTCGGCGAACGGCGGACGCTCGAGCCAGAGGTCCCGGATCACTTCACCGACGGCTGGTCCCTGCAGGAAGCCGTGACCGGAAAACCCTGTGGCGTAAAGGAATCGGCTGACCTCGTCGGCTTCGCCGATCAGCGCGTTGTGGTCGGGCGTGTTCTCGTACAGGCCGGCCCAGCCGCCGGTCAGCCCGACGTCGAGCAGGCTCGGCGCGCGCCGCTCCATCGCCGCGGTCAAGGCGGGCAGCCAGGCGTCCGAGCGGTCGAGGTGGAAGCCGGGCTGCTCCGAGGGATCCGACATGCCGACCAGCAGGCCGGGCCCTTCGCGGTGGAAGTAGAAGGTGCTGTCGAAGTCGATCGTCATCGGCAGGTCGTCGGGCAGCCCGTCGATCGCGTCGGTCACGACGATCTGCCGGCGCAGCGGTGTCACCGGCAGGTCGACCCCGGCGTACTGGCCGATCCGGGCCGACCACGCGCCGGCGGCGCAGATCACGGTCGACGTGCGCACGGTCCCGCGACTGGCGTGGACGCCCTGGATGTTGTTGCCCTTGACATCGATACCGACCACCTCGCAGCCGGTCGTCAGCTGAGCACCGAGACGGCGGGCCGCGGTCGCGTAGCCCAGCACCACCGACTCCGGCGTACAGTGCCCGGCGTCCGGGGAGAAGCACGCGCCGACGAGCCCGTCGGGCGAAATCAGTGGTGCCAGGGCAACGGCTTCGTCGACGCTGATCATCCGTGTCGGCCCGCCGAGCGCGTTCTGCAGGCGGGTGCTCTGCTCGAACGACGCGACCTGCTCGTCGGTGGACAGCAGGAACAGGTAGCCGACCCGGTGCAGGTCGATCTGCTGACCGGGCCGGTCGGCGAAGTCCGCGAACGCCTGCAGGCTCCGGGCGCCGAGCGCGACGTTGACCTCGTCGGAGAAGTTCGCCCGCACCCCACCGGCCGCCTTGGACGTCGAGCCCGCGCCGAGGCTGTCCTTCTCCAGCAGCAGCACCCGCCGTACGCCGGCCTCGGCCAGGTGGAACGCGATGCTGGTGCCCATCACGCCACCGCCGACGATCACCACGTCGGCGGACTCGGGCAATGCCGTCGGGCTCAAGGCAGCAGGAACCCGAAGTCGGCCTCGACGGTCACGGTGTCCATCTGGGCCTTTTGCAGCTTGCCGGAGTAGTCCCAGTTCAGCGACTGCCAGCGGGTGAACTGGTCCAGTACCCAGATGCCGCTCTGCCGCGAGCCGTTGCCCGACTTGCCGTTGCCGCCGAACGGCAGGTGCGCCTCGGCGCCGGAGGTCGAGTTGTTCACACTCACCATGCCGGCCGAGATGCCCTGCGCGAACTGGAATGCCTGCTGCGGGTCGGTGGTGTAGATCGAGCTGGACAAGCCGTAGCCGGACTTGTTGCCCAGAGCAATCGCTTCCGGCAGGTCGGTGTACGTCGTCACGCCGACCACCGGCCCGAACGTCTCGTGCAGGAACAGCTCGTCGTCCGGCTGCACCCCGTCGACGATCGTCGGGTGGTAGAACAGCCCGGCCGCCGGATCGCCGACGAATCCGTCGCGCGGGTTGTCCGCGGTGACCCGGCCGGTCCTGCCGATCACCCGGTGGTGGTCGCCGATCCAGCCGAGCGACTTCTCGAACCCGGCGGCGAACTTCTCGTCCAGCAACGGGCCGAACAGCACGTCCTGGGTCGGGTCGCCCATCCGCGCCGCCGCGACGGCCGCGGCGAAGAGCTCGACGAAGTCGGAGTGCACGGCCTCCTGCACGATCACCGTGCCGAGCGACGTACAGCGCTGGCCCGCCGTACCGAAGCCGGAGAAGAGGGCGCCCTCGACGGCCAGGTCGAGATCGGCGTTCTCGGTGATCACCATCGGGTTCTTGCCGCCGAGCTCCAGGCACGGGGTCTGCAGGTGCCGGCCGCACAGCTCACCGATCCGGCTCCCGACCTCGGTCGATCCGGTGAACCCGACCTTGTCGACCAGCCCGGCGACCAGCGCCTGCTCCAGGCCGGCGAACGTGTCCGGGCCGTCGGCGTGCACGACGTTGAACACCCCGGCCGGTATGCCGGAGTGCGCGAAGATCTCGTAGAACGCGTCGGAGACGACCGCGCTGTACTCGGCCGGTTTCCAGACCACGGTGTTGCCGCACAGCAGCGCCGGCACGATGTACCAGGACGGGACCGCGACCGGGAAGTTGCCGGCCGAGATCACCGCGACCGTGCCGACCGGGCGGCGGAACGTGAACAGCTGCTTGTCCGGCATCTCCGACGGCACGGTCTGCCCGTAGAGCCGGCGGCCCTCGCCGAGGAAGAAGTCGCAGGTGTCGATGATCTCCTGGACCTCGCCCAGCGCCTCCGCGAGCGGCTTGCCGATCTCGCGGGTGACCAGGGCGGCCAGGCGGGTCTTGTTCGCGGTCATCAGGCGGCCGACGTTCGCGATCACCTGGCCGCGCTGCGGGGCCGGCAGGGCGGCCCATCCGGTCTGCGCTTCCTTGGCAACCCGGGCCGCCTCGACGAACACCTCCGGACCGGCCAGGCCGATCTCACCGACCACGTCGGCGGTGTTCGCCGGGTTGGTCGAGACGGTGGTCCGGCGCGGATTCGGGACCCGTCGGCCGGCGACGACGGACAGGATGGCAGACGACACAGGTGGGTCCTCTCGCTTCGGAGCTCGGTATCGGTCAGCCTCTCATGTGAGCATGCACTGTGAGTGGCGTGCGGGTGACCGATGAGCAGATCGCGGCGATGTCCCTGCAGGAGCGGCGGGAGCTGATCCTGCGGCTGGCGCCGGTACCGGCGGGAGTGCTGCCGGCCCGGCGGATGCTGGAGCGGATCCGGCGATGGCGGCTCGCGCTGATGCTGCTGTGCGTGGCGGCACTGATCCCGTGGACGATCTACTTGTCGGTGACGCTGCCGAACCGGTACGAGGCGCGCAACTGGGTGGCGACCTGGGTCGGCTTCGACATCGTGCTGACGATCATGCTGTTGCTGACCGCGATCTTCGGGTACCGGCGGCGCCAGTTGCTGTTCCCGACGGCGTTCGCGTCCGGGGTGCTGTTGCTGTGCGACGCGTGGTTCGACGTACTGACCAGCCATCCCGGGGCGGACCTGTGGCAGGCGGTGATCAGTGCCGTGGTGATCGAGTTGCCGTTGGCGTTCGTGCTGATCGCGGGGCCGCTGCGGCTGCTGCGGTACGTCGCGATCCGGAACGGGCTGGTGGATCCGGGCCTGCGGATCTGGCGGATGCCGATCCCGTTGCCGGAGCTGTGGCCGGACCGGAAAGAAGGCTTGTGAAGGCATTCACAATATGATTGGCTAGAGCTGACCGGGGCAAGGTCCCCGGCGTACAGCGACCCGAATACGGGGAGGTGCGGTACATGACCGAGCGCAAGCCGCCGGGGATGTCGACCCAGGACTGGGTCGAGCTGCAGATCCGGCAGGCCCAGGAGCGGGGCGAGTTCGAGGGGCTGTCGGGAGAGGGCAAGCCGATCCCGAAGCTGGCCGATCCGCACGACCCGGACTGGTGGGTCAAGGACTTCATGCGCCGGGAGAAGATCGAGGCCGACGTCCTGCTGCCGCCGTCGGTGCAGCTGCGCAAGGAGAAGGCGCAGGTGGGCGAGAAGGTCGCGAAGATGCGCACCGAGACCGAGCTCCGCGACTACCTGGCCGACCTGAACGAGCGGATCCGGATCCAGATCCGCGACGCCACCGGCGTGGTGGTCCCGGTCGGCTTCGTGGACACCGAAGCCGTCGTCGAGCAGTGGCAGCGGGATCGTCCGGCGCCTGCGCCGCAGCCGGCCCGGTCCGAGCAGCACGAGCACCAGGGACGCCGCCGCAAGTCGGTCTGGCAGCGGTTGTTCACTTAGAGGTTTGGTCAGCTGAGCAGGTCCCGGGCGGCCTTCTCGATGGTCGACTCGCTGAGCAGGACGTGCTGGGCCGCGGCGCCGAGCGGGACGAAGCTGTCCTCGCTGGTCACCCGAGCCAGCTGACCGGTGAAGCCCGCGTCGACCAGAGCCGCCAGCACGCCTTCGGAGACGCCGCCCGTACGACGGGTCTCGTCGACGACCAGGACGCGCCCGGTGGCTTCGGCTTCGCGGAGCAGATCCTCGATCGGCAGCGGCGCGAGCCAGCGCAGGTCGAGCACCCGGACGCCGGGGATCCGTGCGGCGACCCGCAGGCTCATCGGTACGCCGTTGCCGAAGGTCACCAGCGTGAGCTGGTCCCCGTCGCCGTAGGTGCGGCCGCGTCCGATCGGGACGTGCCCGGTCGGACTGTGCTCGTCCGGGCTGTGCTCGCTCGGGCTGTGCTCGCTCGGGTCGAGCGCGCCGGGGTAGGGCGCCAGCCAGGCGGCGTCGCCGTCCTCATGCAGGTCGCGCCGGTGGTAGAGCGCGATCGGCTCGAGGTACACGCAGACCGCGCCGTCGTCGCGGGCCGCAACCGCGCAGGTGTGCAGCATCGCGGCCGCGTCGTCCGGGCGGGACGGCGAGGCGATCACCAGCCCCGGGATGTCCCGCAGTACGCCGATCGCGTCGTCGTTGTGGAAGTGCCCGCCGAAGCCCTTCTGGTAGCCGTAGCCGGCGATCCGCAGCACCATCGGGTTGCGGTACTGGCCCTGCGAGAAGAACTTCAGCGACGCCGCCTCGCCGCGCAGCTGGTCCTCGGCGTTGTGCAGGTAGGCGAGGTACTGGATCTCCGGCAACGGCAGCAGGCCGGAGACCCCGGCGCCGAGACCGAGCCCGAGAATCGACTGCTCGTCGAGCAACGTGTCGAACACCCGCGCCGGGCCGAACGTCTTCTGCAGCCCGCGCGTCACGCCGTACACGCCGCCCTTGCGTCCGACGTCCTCGCCGAACACGATCGACTCCGGGTACGCCGCCAGTACGTCGGCCAGCGCGCGGTTGATCGACTGGCTGAGCGTGAGCGGTGTCGAGTCGTCGCTCGTCCTGCGGGGCAGGGACTTCTCCGAGACCTCGGCGAGTCGCAGCGGAGCCACGACCGCCTCGGCGGAGGCGAGCTGGGGGAGCCCGGCGACCTCGCGGGCGAGCGCCATCACCTCGGCGCGCTTCGCCTCGTACCGGTCGATCACCTCGCTCGCCGTGCAGCCCGTACCGAGCAGGAGCCGCGCGGTGCCGAGCAGCGGGTCGAGCTCCTCGTCGGCGAGCAGCTCGGCCGGCGTCCGGTACGCCGCCTCGACGTCGGAGCCCGCGTGGCCGAGCAGCCGGACGGTCCGCAGCCGGAGGAACGCCGGGCGCCGGTTCCGCCGTACGAAGGTCGCGGCTTCGGTGGCCATCGTCAGCGTAGCGTCCAGATCGGTGCCGTCGGCATCGAAGTACCGCAGGCCCGGTCGCTGCCCGTAGGCCTGCTTGATCCAGCCGTCCGGGGTGCGCACGCTGATGCCGATCCCGTTGTCCTCGCAGACCAGCAACAGCGGCATCGGCAACCCCTGGTACGACGCGTGCAGGGCGGCGTTGATCGCGCCGGTCGCGGTCGAGTGGTTCGCCGAGGCGTCACCGAAGCTGGTCACCACGACGGAGTCCGCGGGCCAGGGCGACTCGACGCCGAGCTTGCCCGCGCGGGCGATCGAGAACGCCACGCCCATCGCGCGCGGCAGGTGCGAAGCGATCGTGGAGGTCTGCGGAATCACCGCGAGGTCGTGCCGGCCGAACACCTTGTGCCGCCCGCCGGAGATCGGCTCGGTGGTCGCCGCGGTCACGCCGAGCAGGATGTCGCGCAGCGCGGTCTTGTCCCCGTGCTGGGCGGCTCTCGTCAGGTAGAAAGCGCCGGAGCGGTAGTGCAGCAGGGCGGGATCGGTGGGGCGGAGCGCCGCGGCGACACCGGCGTTGCCCTCGTGTCCCGAGGAGCCGATCGTGTAGAAGCCGTGGCCTTCCGACTGCAGCCAGCGGGCGGCGAGGTCGGCGTGCCGGCTGCCGAGCTGGGCGTCGTACAGGGCGCTGAGCAGGTCGGCGGGGTGGGCGGACGGTGCGGGCTTCAGCGCGAGTACCCGCTCGGCGAACAGTTGGTCGACCTGACTCACCGCGCCACCTCCGGCGGCTCAGAGGCCGCAGTCGAAGCCGTCGTCGTTGGGGTTCGCGTCGGCCAGGCGGTCCAGGATCCGGGCTGCGCGTCGAAGCTCCTCACCCGGAACATGATCCGCGAAGAACGTCGCCACCACCGCATCGACCACGGGTTGGGCAGTTTTCAGTGCCTCCCGTCCGGACGGGGTCAGCTCGGCCCAGGTGGCCCGGCGGTCGGTCGGCGACGTGGTCCGGACGACCCAGCCGTCCTTGTCCTCGAGCTTGGTCACCAGCCGGGTCCCGCCGCTGCGGGAGATCATCAGCTTCTCCGCCAGTGGTGCCATTCGCAGCTTGCCGCCCGCCTCGTCGAGCGCGCGCAGCACCTCGTGCTCGAAGTAGGTCATCTTGGCGACACTGCGCAGCGTGTTGTCGAGATGGGTGAACAGCAGCGTGTCGGCGCGGTAGAGCGCGCGCCACGCGTCCAGCTGTTCGGTGCTCGTCCGGGTCGCCATGGTTTGAGTATACGGATAAACGGTTGACACGTGAACTGTTCATCAGGGAAGGTGTTGGGGGAATAGTTTCGCTGTCAACTCTTGAGGTGTGCATCGTGAGCGAGCTCCGCTGGAAGGCAGTACGGCCGCTGCGGCATCGCGACTACCGGCTGCTCTGGACCGGGCTCGCCGTCGCGCTGCTCGGCAGCGGTCTGTGGCTGGTCGCGCTGGCCTGGCAGGTGATCGAGCTCGGTGGCGGGCCCGTCCAGCTGTCCGTCGTGACCACGGCGTACAGCATCGGGCTGCTGGTCTGTGTGCTGTTCGGCGGGATCGCGGCCGACCGGCTGCCTCAGCGCACGGTGATCATCGTCGCGGATTCCGTCCGGGGAGTGGTGCTGCTCGGCCTCGCGGCGCTCGCGCTGGTCGGGGTGCTGGAGATCTGGCACCTGGCGGCCGCCGCCGTGCTCGTCGGGGCGGGGGAGGCGTTCCTGATCCCGGCGTACACGGCGCTGGTGCCTCGGCTGCTGCCGGCCGACGAACTGCTCGCGGCCAACGGGCTGGAGGGCACGCTGCGCCCGCTCGCGCAGCAGGCGACCGGGCCGGTGATCGGCGGTCTGGTGATCGCGGCGATCTCGCCTGGGGTCGCGATTCTGGTCGCGGGGCTGACGTATCTGTTCTCGGCGGCGTGTGTGCTGGCGATGAACCTGCGGCACGAGCCGGCTTCGGCCTCGGGTTCGGATGGCGCGGGCGAGGCCGCGGCGACCGGCGTACGGGCGATGGCGGCGGATCTGCGGGAGGGCTGGAGCTACGTACGGCGCACTCGGTGGTTGCTGGCGTCGTTGCTGTTCGGGACGGTGTTCGTGCTGCTGATCCTCGGGCCGCTGGAGGTGCTGCTGCCGTTCGCGATCCGCGACCAGTTGGGTGGGGACGCGCGGGAGTTCGGGCTGGTGATGGCGGCGTTCGGAGTCGGTGGGGCGGCTGGAGCGCTGGTGATCTCGTCGCGGTCGCTGCCTCGGCGGTACCTGACCGTGATGACGCTGATGTGGGGTCTGGGGTCGGTGCCGTTCGTGGTGCTCGGGTTCGCGCAGGACCTGTGGCTGATGATGGCCGGCGCCGCGGTGGTCGGCGCGACCGGTTCGGCGGCGATGGTGATCTGGGGGACACTGCTGCAGCGCCGGGTCCCGGACCACCTGCGCGGGCGGATCGCCAGCCTGGACTTCTTCGTCTCGCTGCTGCTGATGCCGGTGTCGATGGCGCTGGCCGGCCCGGCGGGCTCGTGGTTCGGGGTGACCGCGGTGTTCGTCGTCGCGGGGGTCGGTCCTGCGGTGGTGTCGTTCGCGGTGATCTGGTTCGGGCGGATGCGCTCGGACGAGCTCGCGCACCCGCTCGATCAGGACGAGGGCGCGGAGAAGCTGATCACGGCCGAGGCCTGATCGCCGCCCCACTCGATCGGCGTACGGGCGGTTTCGCGCCAGCCGGCTCTTCGGTAGAGGGCGATCGCGGCGGTGCAGTTGTCGGCGACTTCGAGGGTGAGATCGAGCTGGTGCTCGGCGGCGATGTGGCGGGCGTGGTCGAGGAGCTTGCGGCCGAGACCTTGGCCGGTGTGCTTGGGGTCTACGAAGAGGCGCTCTACGAGTGCTGTGCCGTTGCTTCGGGTGACGGCTAGGTGGCCGGCTACTTCGGCGTTCACGGTGGCGACCCAGCAGCCGAGGGCGTTGGGTGGGGTGAGCCAGAGCTGTGGGTCGGCCGGCCAGTTGACGGGGTAGCCGAAGGATTCGTGGACTTCGCGGAGGAGGGTTACGCAGGTGGGGAGGTCTTGGGTGGTTCTGGGTCTGATGGTTGGTGGCACTTGGTTATCTGATCACGCTGTCTTGGGCTGGTACTCGGGCCTTGGCTGGAGTCGGGGGTAGGCCGGAACTAGGGGCCGGGGTCGGGACCAGAGCCGGAGCTGGGGCCGGAGCCGGAGCTAGGGCCGGAGCCGGGGTCTGGGCCGGCGTGGGGGTCGGAGTCGGAGCCGGGCCGTGAGAGGAAGTAGGCCGCGGCATCGGCCGGAGCGCCGGCTTCGAGCCACTGGTGGAACCCGGCCGGATCGCGGCGTTCGAACTCGTCCAGGCAGATTCGCCGGACCTCGGCGACGGCCTGACGATCGCGGAGACCGGCGTCGGCGGCGAGGGTCGCGGAGGTCTCGCTCCAGACGGCGCAGAGTTCCTCGATGCTGAGTGGACAGCGCAGGGACGCGATCAGCTCTTCGTCGTTCAGCTCCCGATCCGCCGGGCTTCGGTGCAGGTCTGGTTCGGCGTCCCGCGCACCGAGGCTGGGCTGATCCGCAGGCCGCTGCAGGCTGGTGCCGAGTTCCCGAAGGAACCGGCGGTTCTCCCGCTCGCGACGGCTCGCGGCCAGCAGGTCGATCCCCACAAAAGCAGCCGCCACCAGACACGCGATCGAAAGCCCAGCGGCCCCCCACGTGATCAGCCGCACCACGCCCGGCAAACACAGCACCGCCCCCGCGGCGTACGCGGCGATGCTCGCGGAGGAGTGGGGAATCGGCTCGTCGGCAAGGTACTTGATCACCGCCGCGAGCGGCCAGACCAAAGCAAACACGATCCCCAGCAAGGCCGCCGAGGCCACCGGCCCGAGCAGCAACACCGCCGCCAGAGCACCAGCCGTGCCGACTCCGATTCCGGCCGCCACCGCCGCACGCCGTGCCCTGGGAAAACGTGTCATCGCCGAACTCACTCGACCCTCGCACCACGGAAGACCAGCCCGATCCCCCGGCCGGTCACCACCAATCTCCACCCGCAGCGCCGACAACACCAGAACGAACGAGAAACCACCCTGGTTCCTGACGCCCAACCTGGCTGGCGGCGCACCATGCCAGCACCGTTGCGGCGCCTTCCCTCACCTATCGGTGCCGCCTGAACACGAACCGTTGCTCCCAGTCGCCACCCCCTCACCCCGGCTCCGCCCAGGTCCAGCCGTCTTGTGAACTGACCGCTTCCGGACATCTGGTCGGTTTTCCCTTAAAAACAAGCCCTTTCCGCCCGGAACTGTCGGTGGGTTCCTGAAGACTGTTCTGTATGGGCCTTTGCGACGAGCGACCGATCTGGTCGATGAGCGGCAGCGAGATGCTGTCCACGCTCGACGCTGTCCAGGCCCAGCTCGCCCGCCTGCAGACCCACCGCCTGCACCTCCTGGCCGCTTTGGACGCCAACGGCCACGCCGCCGACCTAGGCGCCCGAGACACCGTCCAGCTCATCGCGGTGCGCCACCGCCTCGACCCCACCGAGGTCCGCCGAGACCTCCGCCTGGCCACCGCACTCCCGAAATACCCCGACGTCCAAACAGCCCTCCACGCGACCTCAGCTGGTGCCACCGATTCCGCCCAGGCGCCCCTCGCCGACGCCGCCCTCGCCCCCGAGACATCCCCGCTGGGTCAGCCGTGGTCGAGCAGCTAGTCCTGCATCCCGGCCAGGCCGAAGCGATCGTCACCGCCCTGGAACGCATCCCCACCACCGCGATGGTCCCGGCCGCCGACCTGCAAGTCGCCGAACGCGCCATGATCCGCGCCGCCCAACTGCTGTCCCCGGCCGAACTGCGCAAACTCGGCAAACGCGTCCGCGACACCCTCGACACCGACGGCCCCGAACCCGCCGAAGCCCGCGCCATGGCCGCCGAAACCCTCTGGCTCAAACGCGGCGAGTTCGGCATCGAGTTCGGCGGCTACCTCGCCGGCGACCACGCCGAACTCCTGCACACCCTCATCTTCGCCGGCGCCAAACCCCACCTCGCCCCCGACGGCACCCGCGACCCCCGCACCCGCGGCAAACGCCAAGCCGACGCCCTCACCACCATCCTCACCGCTGCCGCAGCCACCGGCACCGCCGCCCCCGCCCACGGCGACATCAAACCCCACATCACCGTCACCATCGCCCTCAACGACCTCACCCGAGGCACCGGCATCGGCACCCTCGCCTCCGGCGCCACCCTGTCCACCGCCACCATCCGCCGCCTCGCCTGCGACGCCGGCCTCATCCCGATGGTCCTCGGCTCGGCGTCGGAGCCTCTCGACGTCGGCACCGAACACCGCTTCGTCACCCGCGCCATCCGCCAACCCCTCAACACCCGCGACCAAGGCTGCATCATCTGCCACGCCCCACCCGCCATCTGCGACGCCCACCACCTCACCCACTGGGCCAACGGCGGCCCCACCACCCTCACCAACCTCGCCCTGCTCTGCAAGGCCCACCACATCGACGTCCACCAAGGCCACTGGACCATCACCACCCACCAAGGCCACCCCCGCGCCAACCGACCAAGCTGGGCAGACTCCTCAGCCACACCTCCGTGACACCACACCGCCCAGACCACCTCCGTCCGAGGCAACTCGGACCGCTTCGCGCGCCCTCGTCGACGACCAACAGGCGGGGGCCGGCGAGTCTCGGCACCGTGCTGGTAGCCGAGACCGGCACCGGGCGGGAAGGCCAGCGTCTCCTGCCGCAGGAACCGGCCGATGCACGCCGTTTGCTGCGCGACGCTGGTCTCACCCGGGCATCGAAGCCCCGACCAACTGGACGCCGTACACGGAGCTGGTCGACGCCTCGGCTGCTGCCCCGGTGACAGGCGAGTCGGATCTCACGACGGCAGCCGTCGTTGTCGCGGTCGGACGCAGGCGTGCCGACAGCAAACCCAACCGGCGCTGACGGATCGATGCGTCGAGACGAGGCGACCTCGGCCGTCGATCCCGGCACCGGACGGGAAGGCCAGCGTCTCCTGCCGCACGAACCGGTCGTTGCACGCCGTCTGCTGCGCGATGCTGAGTTCAGCCGGGCATCGAAGCCCGACCAACGGGATGCCGTACATGGAGCCGGTCGACGCCACGGCTGCTGCCCCGGTGCTCTCAGCAGAGCCGGATCTCCCGGTCTCGACGGCAGCCGTCGTTGTCGCGATGCATCGAGACGAGGCGACCTCGGCCGTCGACTCCGGCACCGGGCGGGAAGGCCAGCGTCTCCTGCCGCAGGAACCGGCCGGGTGCGCGCCGTTTGCTGCGCGATGCTGGTCTTCCCGGGGCATCGCAGCCGGGACCAACTGGACGCCGTACATGGAGCCGGTCGACGCCACGGCTGCTGCCGCGGTGCTCCAGGCGAGCCGGATCTCCCGGTGTCGACCGCAGCCGTCGTTGTCGCGGTGCAGCGAGACGAGGCGACCTCGGCCGTCGACCCCCGTCACCGGGCGGGAAGGCCAGCATCTCCCGCCGAACGAACCGGCCGGGTGCACGCCGTTTGCTGCGCGATGCCGATCTCCCTCGGGGCATCGCAGCCGCGACCAACTGGACGCCGTACATGGAGCCGGTCGACGCCACGGCTGCTGCCGCGGTGCTCCAGGCGAGCCGGATCTCCCGTCACGACGGCAACCGTCCTTGTCGCGGTGCATCAAGACAAGGCAACCTCGGCCGTCACCCCGGCACCGGCCGAAAAGGCCGGCGTCTCCTGCCACACGAACGGTCGATGCACGCGTTTGCTGCGCGATGCTGATCTCACCCGAGGCATCGCAGCCGCGACCACCTGACCGCCGTACATTGACCTGCTCGACGCCACGGCTGATGCCCTGGTGCAGGCGAGCCGGATCTCACGACGACAACCGACGTTGTCGCGGTCGGACGCAGGCGTGTCGACAACAAACCCAACCGGCGCCGACGGATCGATGCATCGAGACGAGGCGACCTCGGCCGTCGCCCCCGGCGCCGGCCGGGAGAACGGTTCCGTGCCGACGCCGTGACCAGCTTGGGCCGGGTGAGCGGGTGGTCACCGACCTGTGGCTGGCGTGTCGCCCGGGACCATCTGCGGCGTGCAGAAGACGAGGCTCGTCCGAGCACAGCGCGAACGCCCGCACTGCCGGCCCAGAAGGCGGTCGACATCCGATGGTCGCCGTGGCCCCGTGGCTGTCGCCGGTGTCCCGGTCGGCGACGGGTGATCGGCTCGAGGTGCTCGCGGCCCATGGCGGCCACTTGGTGCGGCAACGCACCTGGATGTCAGCGGTATGGCGCGAGCGGCCCAGGTGGGTGGTGTTGGAACCGCCGCCAGGTCGTCAGGAACGTCGTCTGCACGTCGTCCTCGCCGGCGTCGCCGGAGGCGCGCGGCGGACTCGGCGTTTGGGGGCGGTTGCGATCCCGAGGTCTAGTGCTGCGTGGTGCGCGGCGCCTTGGCGACTCTTCGCTGGTGGTCAGGGCGGCGTGTCGGCGTGACGGTTAGCGCCGTGGGGCGCCCGCGGCCAAAGCTGCGAGGGGTGCCGCGCGGATGGAGGTGCGGCCGCAATGGCCGTGGTCACGTGAGTCCTGCTGCGCGGATGGAGGTGCGGCGTGATCGCCGTGGTCACCGGCGGCCTGCTGCGCGGAGGAGGTGCGGCCGTGTTGGCCGTGGTCACGTGAGTCCTGCTGCGGGATGCGGGTGTGGCGGGCCTCGGTCCTGGGGCGACGAACAGGCAGGTGGCGGCGATGGACCGGGCGTCGTGCTGCTGCGGCAACCCCAACTGCCCGCGTGGAGGTGCGTGCTGGGCTATGCGGCCTTCTTCTTGCTGGTTGTCTTCTTTGCGGTGGTCTTTTTCGTGGTGGTTTTCTTGGCCGCGGTCTTCTTGGTGGTCGACTTCTTGGCGGGGGACTTCTTTGCCGTGGACGTCTTCGCGGCGGTCTTCTTCGCAGCGCCGCCGCCGGCGCGGCGGGCTCGGGCGGCTTCTACGCTGGCGCGGAGGGCGGAGACCAGGTCGGTGCTCGGGGTCGCCTCGGGTTCTTCCTCGGTGAAGACGACTTCCTTGCCCTTGCGCTTGGACTCGACGAGCTTCTTGACGCGTTCGGTGTAGCTGTCCTTGTAGTCCTTCGGGCGCCACTCGCCGCTCATCGCCTCGATCAGGTCGGTGGCCATCTTGAGTTGCTTGCCCGAGGTCTTGGCCGGCAGGTCGCCGACCTCCTTGGCGGGGTCGCGGATCTCGTCGGCGAAGAACATGGTTTCGAGTACGAGGACCTTGCCGTCGGCACGGATCGTGGCCAGGTACTCCTTGCTGCGCATCACGAACGTCGCGATGCCGGCCCGGTTGGTCTTGGCCAGGGCGTCGCGCAGCAGCGCGTACGACGAGGCGTTCTCGGGGTCCGACGGTGCCAGGTAGTAGCTCTTCTGGAAGTGGATCGGGTCGATCTCGTCCAGGTCGACGAAGTCGGAGATCTCCAGCGAGCGGGACTTGCCGGGCGCGATGTCCTCCAGCTCCTCGCGTTCGACGATCACGTACTCGCCGCCGCCGACGTCGTGGCCCTTGACGATCTTGTCGTAGTCGACCTCGCGGCCGGTCCGTTCGTTGACCCGCTTGTAGCGGATCCGGTCCGACGTCCCGCGCTGGAACTGGTGGAAGTCGAGCTCGTGCTCCTCGGTCGCGCTGTACAGCCCGACCGGTACCGACACCAGCCCGAAGTTGATGTACCCGCTCCAGATCGCCCTCGCCATCACCAGCTCCTCTCCGGTACCGCAAGTACCCAGTTACAACCGGTTGTAGCGTTTCCGCGCCTCGCGGCTCTGTTTCTGCGCCTCCCGCGCGACCTTCTTCGCCTCGTCGAGCTCCGCGGTCAGCCGGCGAACCTCCTCGCGGGCGTGATCGAGGGCCTCCTGGGCGTCGGTCAGCTGCGCGTCCAGGTCCTCGACCGTTTCCTCGGCGGTCTCCGCCGCCTTGACCGCGGCCTCGAACTCGCGCTGCGCCTCGGCCTTCTCGGCCGCCGCGCGTTCTTCCGCCTCGCGCTCGGCCTTCTCCCGCGCCTTCCGCTGCGCCGTCGACTCCGCCTCGTCCTCGTCGGCAGTCGCGGTCTCGACCTCACGCGCCTTCGTACGCCGGTCCTTCGCGCGCTGCCGCCGCTCGTCGGTCAGCGGTGTGACGTTCGACGGCTCACCGTTCTCGTCCACCACGCCGAACCCGACGTGCCGCAACGCGCTGCTCAGCCGCGCCTCCCGTACGGCGTCGCCCGCCGCGGGGTCGACCAGGGCGGCGTCCAGCGTCTCGCGCAGCTTCTGCCCGACGTCCGCGCTGATCTTCTGACCGTGCTCGCCGGCGAGTTCTCCGGCGGCCTTGACCAGGGTGTCGATCGCCTGGTGCCGCTTCGGAGTCAGCTCGCGCAACCGTTCACCGTCGAGGTCCGCGGTCGCCTCGCGGAACTCGTCGCCGAGCGCGAGCAGGTCGTCGATCTCGTCCGGCCGCTCGCGGCTGACCAGGTTGGTCAGCCAGGCGGCGACCGTCGGTTTGCGCAACGCCTTCAGCCGGGTCGACCCCAGTTGGTCGCCGTCGGCCTTCAATTGCTTGGCCAGCTCGTTGCGGGTAGCAATGAAGTCGGCCGCCGGCGCCGCGTAGAGCGCGTCCGCCGCCTCCTCGAAGTCCACGCAGGCGACGCTACAGGGCAGACCTGCCGAAAGGCCACAGCGTCATTGCCAAGACAGACCCACCGGCGCGACCACCGGTCAGGCACCCCGCAGGAAGTCCACCAAGCTCTTCACCAGCTCGCCCGGAGCATTCTCGGCGACATGATGGGTGGAGTCGATGCCATGCCCGACGATCTGCGGGCACCACGGCCGCCACACGTCCAGCGGATCGCCGTACACCTCTTCCATGTCGTCCCGGGTCGACCACAGCATCATCGCCGGGCACCGGATCTGCCGTCCGGCGGCGCGATCGTCCTCGTCGGCCCGGCGGTCCACGCCGAGGCCGGCCCGGTAGTCCTCGAGCATCGCGTGCACGGTCGCCGGGTTGCGGATCGCGGCCAGGAAGTCGGCGTGGTTCTCCGGTCCGAGCGCCGCCGGCGAGTTCGACGTCCAGGCTTCGTACCAGGTCTCCGGGTCGGCGCAGATCACCCGCTCGGCGGGTTTGGCGGTCTGCGCGAAGAACCACCAGTGCCACCACATCGCCGCGAACTTCGCGTCGGTGCGTTCCAGTGCCTCGACCGCCGGTACGCCGTCCATCACGACCAGCTTGCTGACCCGGTCCGGGTGGTCGAGCGCGGTCCGGTACGCGACGTACGTGCCCCGGTCGTGCCCGGCGACGGCGAACGTGTCGTGGCCCAGGGCATCCATCAGCCCGACGACGTCGCCCGCCATCGCGCGTTTCGAGTACGGCGTGTGGTCGGCGTCGGTGACGGGTTTGCTCGATCCGCCGTAGCCGCGCAGATCGGGGCAGACGACGGTGAACCCGGCCTCGGCCAGCGCCGGGGCGACGGCGTACCAGGTGGTGTGGGTGCGGGGATGCCCGTGCAGCAGGACGACGGCCGGTCCCGAGCCGCCGTACCGGACGCGCAGCGTGACGTCGCCGACGGGGATGCTGTCGAGGGTGAAGGATTCGAACATGGCCGGCCGGTACCCGGACAGAGCGGATCCCCATCACCGGACGGTGACGGGGATCCGTGGTCTCAGCGGCGAACGGTCATTCGCGGAAGGCGTCCTTGGCCTTCTCGCCGGCCTGCTTCAGATCGGCCTTGGTCTTGTCGGCCTGGCCCTCGGCCTGCAGGTCCTGGTTGTCGGTCGCGTCGCCGGTGCGCTCCTTCATCTTGCCCTTGGCGCTCTCGGCCGCGTTCTTCATCTTGTCGCCGATACCCATCGGTGCCTCCTCTGTGGTGCCCGTCGTTCGGTGACCGCACAGCCCGCGCGACCGCACAGTCTGCGCGACCGCCCAGCCTGCGCGGATCGGGCACCCTGCGCTGGTCGGACAGTTGCCCGGTGCCCCTCGACCCCACGTTCATGCATGCGGCCGGGGTACCGACCGGTATGCGTCTGCGGCGTTCCAAACCCGACGAACCCGGCCTGTCCCGCAAGGGCCGCGGCCGGGGGTTCAGCTATCACGACGAGGACGGGAAGCGGATCACCGATCCGGACATCCTCGAGCGGATCCGGACCCTGGCGATCCCGCCGGCCTGGAAGGACGTCTGGATCTGCCCGTACCCCAACGGCCACATCCAGGCGATCGGCACCGACGAGGCCGGCCGGCGCCAGTACCTGTACCACGACGACTGGCGCACCTCCCAGGACGCCGACAAGCACGACCGCGTCCGCCAGCTGGCGCGCAAGCTGCCGGCGTTCCGGGAAGCGATCGACAAGGACCTGTGTGCTCGCGGGCTCGGCCGCGACAAGGTGCTCGCGGTCGCGCTGCGCATGCTCGACTACGGCGTCTTCCGCACCGGCAACACCCGGTACGCCGAGGAGTACGGCAGCCGCGGCGCCGCGACCCTGCTGCGCGACGACGTCAAGGTCCAGCGCGGCAAGCTGGTGTTCGACTTCGTCGCCAAGGGCGGGGTCGAGCGGAAGCTGGAGCTGGACGACGACCGCCTGACCGCCGCGGTCCGGTCGCTGAAGCGCGGCAAGCACGGCAACCCGCGGCTGCTGGTGTACCGCGACGGCTCGGAGTACAAGGAGATCGACGCGTCGATGATCAACGACCGCTTCCACGAGCTGGTCGGCGACGACCACACGGTCAAGGACCTGCGCACCTGGACCGCCACCGTGCACGCCGCGGTGGACCTGGCCCAGGCCGATCCGCCGAACACCAAGAAGGCCTTGAACGCTGCGGTGAAGGACATGCTCGAGGAGGTCTCCGAGCATCTCGGCAACACGCCGACGGTGGCCAAGGCGTCGTACGTCGATCCGCGGGTCGTCGACCAGTACGAGCGTGGCCGGACCATCCCGGAGGCCGTGGCGGAACCCGACGAACTCGACGATCCGGAGATCCGGGCCAAGGCCGAGCGGTCGGTCAACAGACTCCTGGACCAGGACGCCCGGGTGTAGCCGGGCAGGCCGCGAGTACGCGGTTTCCGGCGGGGAACCGGCCGGGGCGAGTGGGGATCACCGAACGGAGGAGCGAACGATGCGGGCGCTGGTGCTGAACTGCACGTTGAAAGCGTCGCCGGCGAAGTCGAACACCGACTCGCTGGCCGACGTGGTGGTGGACGCCCTGGAGAAGCAGGACGTCCAGGTCAGCCGGATCCGGCTGGCCGACCTGGCGATCACGCCCGGCGTGACCAGCGACGAGGGCACCGGCGACGAGTGGCCGAGCGTGCACGAGCAACTGCTGGCCTGCGAGATCCTGGTGGTCGCCACGCCGACGTGGGTCGGCCGTCCGTCGTCGATCGCCCAGCGGATGCTGGAGCGGATGGACGCGATGATCAGCGAAACCGACGACGAGGGCCGCCCGGTCGCCTACAACAAGGTCGCCGGAGTGGTGGTCACCGGTAACGAGGACGGCGCCCACCACGTGATCTCCGAGCTCAACGGCGGCCTGTGCGACATCGGCTACACGATCCCCGGCCAGTCCTGGACGTACTGGAACAAGGGCCCCGGCCCCGGTCCGAGCTACGACGAGACCGGCCACGGCCACGACTGGTCGGCCAAGACCGGCAGGGCGATGGCGAGCAACCTGGTCGCGGTAGCCAGAGCACTGGCGGCGAACCCGGTGCCCGCCCCGCCGGACTGACCTCCGGCGGTGATTGCTCTCGGACCCGTGGGGTACCGGGCGATCAGTGCGTGAAAGGAGCCAGCCATGCCCGCAGGATCGAACAAGAAGCGTGAGCGGCAGTACGAGCACATCAAGGCCGGGCTGAAGAAGCGTGGCCGCAGCGAGGACACCGCCGAGGAGATCGCCGCCCGGACGGTGAACAAGGAACGGGCCCGCTCCGGTGAGGCGAAGCAGAAGAGCCGCAGCTCCACCGAGGACATGTCGTCGTCGCGGCGCGGTGGCCTGCGCTCGCACAAGGGCTCGGGCGGCCGGACCAAGGACCAGCTCTACAACGAGGCCAAGCAGAAGAACATCAAGGGCCGTTCGAAGATGACGAAGGCCGAGCTGGAGAAGGCCGTCGGCCGCTAAGGAGTCCCGCGTGAAGGCACTGACCTGGCAGGGCAAGCGCAAGATCGAGTACGGCGAGGTGCCGGATCCGGCCATCGAGCAGCCGACCGACGCGATCATCAAGGTCACGTCGACCGGGATCTGCGGCTCCGACCTGCACCTGTACGAGGTGCTGGCGCCGTACCTGGACGCCGGGGACATCCTCGGGCACGAGGCGATGGGCGTGGTCGCGGAGGTCGGATCCGCGGTGACGAACCTGAAGCCGGGTGACCGGGTGGTGGTGCCCTTCCAGATCGCCTGCGGCAGTTGCTACATGTGCGACCAGGACCTGCAGACCCAGTGCGAGACCACGCAGGTGCGCGACCAGGGGATGGGCGCCGCGCTGTTCGGCTACACGAAGCTGTACGGGCAGGTCCCCGGCGGCCAGGCCGAGTACCTGCGCGTCCCGCAGGCGCAGTACGGGCCGATCAAGGTCCCGGACGGCCCGCGGGACGACCGGTTCGTCTACTTGTCCGACGTGCTGCCGACGGCCTGGCAGGCGGTCGAGTACGCCGCGGTGCCGGACGGCGGCACGCTGGTCGTGCTCGGCCTCGGCCCGATCGGCGACATGGCGACCCGGATCGCGATGCACCGAGGTCTGCGGGTGATCGGGGTCGACCTGGTCGCCGAGCGGCTGGAACGCGCGCGCCGCAACGGGGTCGAGACGCTGGAGTACTCCGACGACGTCGCCGAGGCGATCCGGACGCTGACCGACGGCCGCGGTCCGGACTCGGTGATCGACGCGGTCGGCATGGAGGCGCACGGGTCGCCGAAGGCCCGGTTCGCCCAGCAGATGTCGGGGCTGCTGCCGGACGCCCTGCAACGCAAGATGATGGAGACGATGGGCGTCGACCAGCTCGCCGCGTTCTACCTGGCGATCGACGTGGTCCGCCGCGGCGGCACGATCTCGCTCAGCGGCGTGTACGGCGGCGGCGCGGACCCGCTGCCGATGATGACGCTGTTCGACAAGCAGATCCAGCTGCGGATGGGCCAGGCCAACGTGCACCGATGGTCGGACCGGATCCTGCCGCTGCTGGACGAGACCGACGTCCTGGGCGTGGAGAGCTTCGCGACCCATCACCTCGACCTGAGCGAGGGACCGGCGGCGTACGAGATGTTCCAGAAGAAGCAGGACGGCGCTGTGAAGGTACTGCTGAAGCCCTAGGAGGGTGCGTGCAACAAGTCGACGCCACACCGTTGAGCGACGAGGAGTTGCAGGGCCTCGACGCGTACTGGCGAGCTGCCAACTACCTGTCCGTGGGGCAGATCTACCTGCTGGCCAACCCCTTGCTGCGGGAGCCACTGCGGCCTGAGCACATCAAGCCGCGGCTGCTCGGCCACTGGGGTACGACGCCCGGGCTCAATCTCGTCTACACGCACCTCAACCGGCTGATCCGGCAGCGCGAGCGCGAGCTGATGTACGTGATCGGCCCGGGCCACGGCGGGCCGGCGATCGTCGCGCACACCTGGCTGGAGGGCAGCTGGACCGCGACGTACCCGAACACCACGCAGGACGAGCCGGGCATGGCGCGGCTGTTCAAGCAGTTCTCGTTCCCCGGCGGGATCCCGAGTCACGTCGCGCCCGAGGTGCCCGGCTCGATCAACGAGGGCGGCGAGCTGGGCTACTCGCTGAGTCACGCGTACGGCGCGGCCGCCGACAACCCCGACCTGGTTGTCGCCTGCGTGATCGGCGACGGCGAGGCCGAGACCGGACCGCTGGCGACGTCCTGGCACTCGAACAAGTTCCTCGACCCGCGCCGCGACGGCGCGGTGCTGCCGATCCTGCACCTGAACGGCTACAAGATCGCCAATCCCGCGGTGCTCGCGCGGATCGGCGACGAGGAGCTGACCGCGTTCCTGCGCGGCGTCGGCCACGAGCCGTACCTGGTCGAGGGATCGGACCCCGCGACCGTGCACCAGGCGCTGGCCGCGACGCTGGACCGATGCCTGGACCGGATCGACGAGATCCAGCTCGAGGCGCGCACCGCCGGGAGCTCGACGCCGGCCCGGTCGGCCTGGCCGATGATCGTGCTGAAGACGCCGAAGGGCTGGACCGGTCCGCACACCGTCGACGGCGAGCCGGTCGAGGACACCTGGCGGTCCCACCAGGTCCCGCTGTCCGGCGTACGGACGAACGAGGATCACCTTCGGCAGTTGGAGGACTGGCTGCGCAGCTATCGGCCGGACGAGTTGTTCGACGCCGGCGGCCGGCCGGTCGCGAGCGTGCTCGAGCTGGCACCGAAGCCGTCGCTGCGGATGGGGTCGAGCCCGCACGCGAACGGCGGCGTGCTGACCCGCGACCTCGAACTGCCGGACCCCGCCGAGTACGCCGTACCGGTGAAGCTGCCGGGGGCCGAGGACGGGGAGCCGACGAAGGTGTTCGGGCAGTACCTGCGGGATGCGTTCGTGCTGAACGAGGCACACCGCAACCTGCGGCTGTTCGGGCCGGACGAGACCGAGTCGAACCGGCTGGGCGCTGTCTACGACGTGACCGGCAAGGCGTGGCTCGGCGAGACGCGGGAGACCGACCAGCACCTCGCGGCGGACGGCCGGGTCCTGGAGATGCTCAGCGAACACACCTGCCAGGGCTGGCTGGAGGGTTATCTGCTGACCGGGCGGCACGGGCTGTTCTCGTCGTACGAGGCGTTCGTGCACATCGTCGACTCGATGGTCAATCAGCACGCGAAGTGGCTGAAGACGATCAACCGGCTGGAGTGGCGGCGCAAGATCCCGTCGCTGAACTACCTGCTCACCTCGCACGTCTGGCGTCAGGACCACAACGGGTTCTCGCACCAGGATCCCGGGTTCATCGACCACGTGATGAACAAGAAGGCCGAGGTGGTCCGGGTCTACCTGCCGCCGGACACCAACACCCTGCTGTCGACCATGCACCATTGCCTGCGGACCCGGAACTATGTCAACGTCGTTGTCGCCGGCAAGCAACCGCAGCCGAACTGGCTGGACTGGGAGACGGCCGCGCTGCACTGCGCCCGCGGGATCGGGGTCTGGGACTTCGCCTCCAACGACAACGGCGACCCGGACGTCGTGATGGCGTGCGCGGGCGACGTCCCGACGTTGGAGACGCTCGCGGCCGTCGACCTGCTGCGCGAGCACCTGCCGGAGCTGAAGATCAGGGTCGTCAACGTGGTCGACCTGATGCGGCTGCAGGACGCGACCGAGCACCCGCACGGGCTCAGCGGTCCGGAGTTCGACGCGCTGTTCACCACCGACAAGCCGGTGATCTTCGCGTACCACGGTTACCCGTGGCTGATCCACCGGTTGACCTACCGGCGAAAGGGGCACGACAACCTGCACGTGCGCGGGTACATCGAGGAGGGCACCACGACCACGCCGTTCGACATGGTCGTGCTGAACAACCTCGACCGGTACCACCTGGCGATGGACGTGATCGACCGTGTACCGACGCTGGGGACGCGGGCGGTGACGGCCCGGCAGTACTTCGCCGACCAGCGCGTGCGGCACCGCGCCCACACGACGACGTACGGCGAGGACCTGCCGGAGGTCCGCGACTGGCGCTGGGGCCGTCGCGGCTGAGAGTTTTCTCATCTGCCAGCTCTGGCCGGGCGATGGGCGGGTCTGCACAATGACCCCTTATGGCCGTTTCCACGACGATTCCCAGCCGGTTGGCGCCGGCAGCGCTCGGGCCGACTCAGCTGGTCATCGGGCTGCTGGTCTGCACCGACCTGGTGATGCTCGTGCTGCACCTGGCCCACCGCAGCGTCCAGGTCGGCCTGCGGGTGCCCGTGGTGAAATCGGCGGCCTTCAACATCTCCAGCGACCACGGCATCGCCGAGAGCTTCGGCTACGTGCAGCTGTTCTGGGCCGTCCTGCTGCTGGTCTGGCTCGGGCTGTTCGGCCGGCGCCGGTCGTATCTGCCGTGGGCCTTGTTGTTCGGGTATCTGCTGGTCGACGACTTCTTCGGTCTGCACGAAGCGGCCGGTACGGCGCTGGTCGACGCGACGGGCCGCTCGCCTGAGCAGTTGGTGTTCGCCGGAGTACGGCTGCAAGATCTCGGCGAGCTGGGCTTCGCGTTGTCGGTCGGACTGGTGCTGCTGGCCCTGCTGGTGTGGGGCTATCTGCGCGGGACCGCACGGACGAGGGCGACGTACCGGCGGCTGTTCGGGCTGAGCTTGCTGCTGGCGGTGTTCGGAATGCTCGTCGACGGACTGGCCACGGGCGTCGGCGACAGCGGGTTGCAGCTCCTGCATCTGCTCGAGGACGGCGGTGAGCTGCTCGCGATGACCGCTGTGCTCGGCTACGTCGTCAGCCTTGTGGTTGGGGAGCGCTGAGCTCCGCGCGTAGGCGTTCGAGAATGCCGCGCAGCAGGCGGGAGACCTGCATCTGGCTGACGCCGAGTTCGTTGCCGATCTCCTCCTGGGTGAAGCCGTTGCAGAAGCGCAGCTCCAGGATGCGGCGCTCGCGGTCGTCCAGGTCGGAGACGACGGGAGTCAGGGTGTGCACGTTCTCGACCAGTTCGTAGCCGTCTTCGGCGTCGGCGACGGTCTCCATCAGCGTCGCGCCGCCGTCGGCTGATCCGGGAGCGTCCAGCGACAGGGTGCTGAAGCAGTTGCGGACCGACGTCGCCTCGGCGACCTCGTCCGGTGCGGTGCCCAGCGCCTCGGCGGTCTCCCGGTCCGAGGGCAGGTGCCCGAGCTTCTGGGTCAGCTCCGGCTCGGCGGCCGCGATCGTGCCCTGCATCTCCTGGACCCGGCGCGGCGGGCGCACAGTCCAGGCGCAGTCGCGGAAGTAGCGTTTGAGTTCGCCACGGATCGTCGGTACGGCGTACGCGAGAAAGCTGCTCGCCTCGTCCGGGCGGTAGCCGTTGGCGGCCTTGACCAGCCCGAGGCAGGCGACCTGCTCGAGGTCGTCGGCGTCGACGCCCTTGCGGCGGTAGCGGGAGGCGATCGAGCGGGCGATCGGAGCGTTCAGGATCACGACCTGGTCGAGCAGGTCCTGGCGTTCGTCTTCCGGCAGGCCGGCGGCCCGCTCCAGCAGTTCCTGGGTCTGGTCGGCGATCTGCTGCTTGGTTCCGGCCGGTTGTACAGGTGCGATCGTCACGGGGCAAACCTCGTCGTGTCGTTCCTGCGGGAGGTGGCGTCATGGCTGAGCCCCTCGCCTCCACCAGACCAAACCTGCCCGACCGACGCAACCCCTCCCGCGTTACAGCTGTTTGAAACCTGACCGGCGCGCGGCTGGGAATAGGCTTGCCGCCGCGCGGGAACCAGGGGGACTGTGAACGACTTCACTGGTGCCGAAGAGTTCGTTCCGGACCGCGGCGGGCTGCGGGCGTTGCGGGCCGCGCTGCCGGCCTGCCGCGGCTGCGACCTGTGGCAGGACGCGGAGCACGTCGTACCGGGGGAGGGGCCGGCGCGGGCCCGGATGATGCTGATCGGTGAGCAGCCGGGCGACGTCGAGGACAAGGAAGGACACGTGTTCGTCGGCCCGGCCGGCCGGTTGCTGGACAAGGCGCTGGTGGCCGCGGGCATCGAGCGCGACGACGTGTACCTGACCAACGCGGTCAAGCACTTCCGGTTCGAGCGGCAGGGCAAGCGGCGGATCCACAAGACGCCGGCGGTCGGCCATATCGTTGCCTGCAGCCCCTGGTTGCGATCCGAGCTGGGCATCGTGAAGCCCGCACTGGTGGTCGTGCTCGGCTCGATCGCGGCGCGGGCGGTGCTGGGGACCGGCTTCAAGGTGACCCAGCACCGTGGCGAACCGGTCGAGCTGCCCGACGGTACGCCGGCCACCGCCACTGTGCATCCCTCGTCGGTGGTGCGGTCGCGGGAGTACCGCCGGGACTTCGAGCTGTTCGTCGACGACCTGCGCGCGGCCGCGGCGATGCTCGAGCAGGCTTGACCGAGGGCTACTTGGCGCGGCGCAGCTCGGGCAGGATCTCTTCGCGGTACAGGTTCATCATGTCGATCGTGTGCGGGCCCATGTTGGCCACGTACACCTCGTCGAACCCGGCCTCCAGGTACGGCTTGAAGGCCTCCAGATGCGCGTCGGCCTTGGGACCTGCGGCAATCGACTCGGCAGTCGACTCCTTGGTGACCAGCTGGGACGCCTGCTCGAAGTGGCGCGGCGACGGCAGTACCTGGGCGAGCTCGCCGGGCAGCCCCGAGTTGGCCCAGATCCGGTGCGCCTGCTCGACCCCTTCCTCCTCGGTCGGGGCGTAGCTCACCTTGAAGCCCGCTTGAGCCGGCTTGGCGCCACCGCCGTTGGTGCGGAAGCGGTTCAGCAGTTCCTTGTCCGGCGAGGTGGTGATGTAGCCGTCCGCGATCCGCGCGGCCACGTCGGTCGCCTGGGGGCCGAAGCCGGACATGTAGATCGGCAGCGGGCTGTCCGGACGGGTGTAGATCCGTGCCGTGTCGACCGTGTAGTGCTTGCCCCGGTGCGACACGAACCCGTCCTCGGTCCAGAGCCGGCGCATGATCTCCACCGCCTCCTCCAGCATTTCCAGCCGGACGTCGACGGTCGGCCAGACGTCGCCGAGCACGTGCTCGTTCAGCGCCTCGCCGGTCCCGATGCCGAGCGTGAACCGGCCGTTCAGCAGTACGGCGCTGGTCGCGGCCGCCTGCGCGATCACCGCGGGATGGATCCGGACCGTCGGGCAGGTCACCGCCGTGGTGACCGGCAGCTCACACACCTGCGAGATCGCGCCGATCGTCGACCAGACGAACGCGCTCTGGCCCTGCTCGTCGTTCCACGGATGGAAGTGGTCACTGATCCACAGCCCGTCGAACCCGGCCTCCTCGGCCAGCCGGGCCTGCTCGATCAGCTGGGCCGGCGTGTACTCCTCGCTGGACAGGAAATAGCCGATCTTCACAACGTCTCCTCCGCTCGCGGGCGTTTCGGGATGTGTTTGCCCGGTGCCCGGCGGGCCGTCGCGCATTCACCCGAGCGGAGTGCCGAACCGCTCAGCGGGGCCGGTCGCTGTGCGTGGCCGGTCGTGTCGGGAAACGGTTGCCTTGAAACCGGGGCGAGTTGTGACCGTTTGACCTGTTGGGGGCCGGGCACTGGATGTGAGGCGGGCAACCGCTGCAGGACCCACGGGGTACAGCCGCCGGGCAGGTCGCCCGGCCGTCGAGAAAGGAACGACCATGGGCTTGGTGCTCTGGATCATCGCGGCGATCCTCGTCATTGCAGGAATCGTCTCGCTCGTTCGCGGCCAGCTCCTGATGGGCGCCGCACTGATCGTCGTAGGCCTGCTGGTCGGGCCCGGCGGTGTCAGCATCTTCACCTGATCCTCTGAACGACCGAGGGCCGTGGCAATCGCCGCGGCCCTCGGCCCGTCCAGGGTGAATCCGCGGGAGAATGTCAGCCCGGGGTGCGAAAGACTCGACGGGCCGCGCTCATCCGTAGCCGCTCGAGTTCCTCCAGTTGCTGCTGTGCGTCGGCAAGCAGTCCGTCGAGTTCGACAGGGTCGAAGCCCTTCTCCTCCGCCGACAGTGATCGCAGGACCCGCCAGCCGGCCGCCTTGCCCTCGACGGTGATGCGCAGCATCTCCAGCTCCGTCACGTCGCTCAACGGCGACCGCCGGACCAGTTCGCCGTTCGGCTTGAACCGGCCGAGCTTCTCCGCCACCCACGCACCAGCGTTCTTCACCGGATCCGGTTTCGCGTCGACGACGGCCAGGTACTTGGCCAGCACGGTCCGCTCGTTCTCGATCCGTTCGGACATCGCGGTCAGTGCGGTCCGGGTGACCGCGTCGCTCTGCTGGTCGGCCGCCCGCCGGAACAGTTCGATCCCGGCGGAGGATCCGGCGTAGTGGTCCTGCAGGTAGGTCGCAAGGCGGGTCCGGTCGATCATCAGGCGCTCCTGGGTCGACTCTGCCTGGTCGCTTGGCCGGTACCCAGCGCCGAGCGGATCAACCTGTCGGACAATCGCTGACAGCCGTTGTCAGGTTTCGGCGCTTGACTGGGGGTCTCACCGACCTGGAGGAAACGCTCGATGGACTGTTGCGCCGTACTGGACCTGCGTCAGTACACCCTGTACGACGGCCGCCGCGACGACCTGATCACGCTGTTCGACCGCGAGTTCGTCGAGGGGCAGGAGGCGTACGGCATGCACGTTTGTGGACAGTTCCGCGACCTCGACGACGACAACCAGTTCGTGTGGTTGCGCGGGTTTCCCAGTTTGGAGGCGCGGGGCGAGGCGTTGCAGGGCTTCTACTCCGGGCCGGTCTGGAAGGCGCACTCCGCCGAGGCGAACGCCACGATGAAGGACTCCGACAACGCGCTGCTGCTGCGGCCGCTCGCGCTCGGGGCGGACTGGCCGGCGCTCGGCTCGCCACGCCTGCCGGTGGACGCGGTGCCGGTGGACTCACGTCTGCCGGTGGACTCGGTGCCGGTTGACGCTGAGGAGGCCGTCGGCACGGTGGTCGCCGGCGCGGTCTACCACCGGCGGCCGGATGACGACGGTTTCGTCGAGTTCTTCACCGAGCGGGTCATGCCGGTCCTGGCCGACGCCGGCGTGCGGTTCGCCGGGATCTTCGAGACCTTGCCCGCCGAGAACAACTTCCCCGCCTTGCCGTTGCGCGACGAGACCGTGCTGGTCTGGCTCGCGGTGTTCGCCGACGACACGGCGTACCAGCTGCACCGCCGGCACCTGGCCGAGTCGGCGTCCTGGCGGGAGATTGCCGCCGAGCTGGAACGCCGCTGCGGCAAGCCGGCCCAGGGACTGCGGCTCCGCCCGACCACGCGTTCGCAGCTGGGCCGATAAATCAATTGCACAACCCGGTAGCGCCGTGCATCCTGAGCATGCTCGTGCAGCGAAGCGCGCTGCCTGGACCTGAGGAGGGCTGACGAATGGCCATCACTGTGCTGCGGCTTGCCCGCGTCAGACTCACCTCTAGCTCCAGGAGCACATCAGATGTCTTCCGACGTCTTCCGCACCACGCACGACCTTTCTGACCTCAACTGGACCGACCTGCCCGAGCAGCGGTCCGACGACGAACAGCCCGTCGACGAAGCCTTCGTCTTCGAGTTCTCCGCGGTCGACGAACGCCTCGGTCCCGATCAGCGCTGGTCGACCTGGATGGACGTCGAGCGCAGCGCGCGCGGCCCGAAGCCCCGCCCTGACTGGGTCGTGACCGAAGAGGCCGCGATCGACACCGAGCTCGGCATTCTCAAGACCGGCAAGGAAGCCGACGTCTTCCTGCTCGAACGCGCCGTCGACGCCATCGGCGGCAACCCGGCTCGCTCGTCGCTGCTCGCGGCCAAGCGGTACCGGACCGAGGAGCACCGGACGTTCCACCGCAGTACGGCGTACGTCGAAGGCCGCCGGACGCGGAACAGCCGCGACAGCCGCGCGATGGCGAAGAAGTCCTCGCACGGCCGCAGCGTCGCCGCCGGCCAGTGGGCCTACGCGGAGTGGGAAGCGCTGTGCCGGCTGTGGAAGGCCGGAGTCCCGGTCCCGTATCCCGTTCAGGTCGACGGCACCGAACTCCTGATGGAGTTCATCGACGACGGCGAAGGCGGTGCCGCACCCCGGCTCGCCCAGGTCCGGCCGTCCAAGCAGGTGCTCGAGCTGTACTTCGAGCAGGTCCGCGACGGGATGCGCGAGCTGGCCCGGGCCGGGCTGGCACACGGCGACCTCTCGCCGTTCAACGTGCTCGCCCAGCCCGACCGGATCGTGATGATCGATCTGCCGCAGGTGCTCGACATCGTCGGCAATCCGAAAGGCATGGAGTTCCTGCTCAGGGACTGCCACAACATGGCGACCTGGTTCACCAACCGGGGACTGGAGGTCGACGAGCAGGAACTGTTCGCCGACCTGCTGTCGATGGTGTTCTAGATCGCTTTGCGCAACAGGGGAACCAGCGGGACCAGCCGGTCGGGGTAGGCGTCGACGAGACCGTCGACATGATTGCCCGCCTCGACCCGCTGGTACCGGAACAACCGCTCGCGTCCGGCGCGACGCACCATCGTTGCGTACGCGTCGGAGTCCTGGGTGATCGGCAGCAGGCTGTCGAAGGTGCCGTGGATCGTGGTCAGCGGCTTGCCGATTCTGCCGGTGAGTTCTATCCGCCGTACCGCCTGCTGTGCTTGGGGTCTCGCGCTGTAGTCGTAGGCGCCTTCGGTGCCCGTGTAGGTGGGATCGAGCTCGGCGGTGTAGATCCGCTGGGTCAGCTTCCAGTAGACGGTGTAGTGGTAGTTCCACAGGAAGCTCGACCGCGGGTCGAAGCCGGCCTTTTCGATCAGGCTCGGATCTTGTTGCTCATAGCCCCTGATCGCCGGCGGCAGGAAGCTGAGCAGGTTGGGCCCGTCGGCCGTCCACAACGTGCCTTCGAGATCGACGCCACGGGTGTAGAGCTCGGGATGGTTCTCGAGCTGCCAGCGCACCAGGTAACCACCGTTGGAGATGCCAGCGGCAACCACTTCGCGCGGCGCCCGGTGGTAGTGCCGGGTCACCGCCTTCCGTGCGGCTCGGGTCAGCTCGGTCATCCGACGGTTCCACTCGACGATCGCGTCCCCCGGCTTGGTCCCGTCCCGGAAGAACTCGGCGCCGGTGTTGCCCTTGTCGGTCGCCGCGTATGCGTAACCCTTGGCCAGTACGTCGTCCGAGATCGCGCGATCGTTGGCGTACTGCGCCCTGACCCCCGGCGACCCCGCGACCACCAGACCACCGTTCCACTGCTGGGGGAGACGCAGCACGAACTGCGAGTCGTGGTTCCATCCGTTGTTGGCGTTGGTCCGCGAGCTGTCCGGAAAATACCCGTCCACCTGAATCCCCGAGACCGGTTTAGGCTGCGGCAGCGCGGAGTGAGTCAACCCCGCGTAGTCCGCCGGGTTGGTCCGGCCGCCGACGGTCGTCAGGTCGTCCAGACACGTGACTTCGGCGTACTCGGCTCCTGGAACCCGCACCTGCGGACAACCTCCGGCCTCGGCGGGGACCGCGAGGGTGGACGTCACAAGAACGATGGCGAGCGAGGCAGCGAGGCGGCGCATGAACCCTCCTGGAAGTCGGATGCGCGCCAAGCTACGAGGCAGCCCGACCGTTGTGCAGGTGGGCGGGAACCACAACCACCCCAGGCCGAATGGGCCGGTGGCACACGGCAGTTCGAGGCGCACCCGGTTCGACGTGCGCGGTAGCGCGCACTTTGCAGGGGGCGGCAGCACGCGCAACCCGAGCAACGGGTGGGCGGGAGCTGGCGCCGTAGGGAGCGCTAGCGAGTGGAGGGGCCTGCGTGGGGGATGTCAGCTGACCGCCCGGGCGGCTGCGCGGCCCGCCGTACGGCCTGTGAACAGGCAGCCGCCGAGGAAGGTGCCTTCGAGGGAGCGATAGCCGTGGACTCCGCCGCCGCCGAAGCCGGCGACCTCGCCGGCGGCGTAGACGCCGGGTAGCGGGGTGCCGTCGGGGCGGAGGACTCGGGAGTCGAGGTCGGTCTGGAGGCCGCCGAGGGACTTGCGGGTGAGGATGTTGAGTTTGACGGCGATGAGCGGGCCGGCTTTGGGGTCGAGGATGCGGTGTGGGGTGGCGACGCGGATGAGCTTGTCGCCGCGGTAGTTGCGGGCTCCGCGCAGGGCGGTGATCTGGAGGTCCTTGGTGAAGGTGTTGGCGAGCTCACGGTCGCGCGCGACGATCTGCCGCTCCAGTGACGCAAGGTCGATCAGGTTCTCACCGGTCATCGCGTTCATGCCGCGGACCAGATCGGCCAGGTTGTCCTTGACGATGAAGTCGGCGCCCTTGTCCATGAACGCCCGGACCGGAACGGTCGCGCCGCCGCGCGCCCGGCCGAGTACGCCGCGGATGTCCTTGCCGGTGAGGTCGGGGTTCTGCTCCTGGCCCGAGAGCGCGAACTCCTTCTCGATGATCTTCTGGGTCAGCACGAACCAGCTGTAGTCGTACCCGGTGCTCATGATGTGTTCGAGCGTGCCGAGCGTGTCGAAGCCGGGGAACAGCGGCACCGGCAGCCGCTTGCCGGTCGCGTCGAACCACAGCGACGACGGCCCGGGCAGGATCCGGATGCCGTGCTTGGGCCAGATCGGGTCCCAGTTCTGGATGCCCTCGACGTAGTGCCACATCCGGTCGCGGTTCACGTACCGGCCGCCGGCCGCCTCGGTGATCGCGAGCATGCGGCCGTCGACGTGCGCCGGTACGCCGCTGATCATGTTCTTCGGCGGGTTTCCCATCCGGGCCGGCCACTGCTCGCGGACCAGGTCGTGGTTGCCGCCGATCCCGCCGGAGGTGACGATCACCGCCTGCGCCGTCAGCGCGAAGTCCTCCAGCTCGACCCGCGAACTCGGCACCGCGCGAGCGGACTCGCTCGGCTCCAGCACCTTGCCGGCGACCCCGTCGACGACTCCGCCGGTGACGGTCAGCTCGTCGACCCGGTGCCGGAACCGCAGCTCCACCAGGCCCTTCGCGACCGCTTCCCGGACCCGCCGCTCGAACGGCGCGACCAGCCCCGGCCCGGTGCCCCACGTGATGTGGAACCGCGGCACCGAGTTGCCGTGCCCGTCCGCGTTGTAACCGCCGCGCTCGGCCCAGCCGACGACCGGGAACCAGCGAACACCCTGCGCGTGCAGCCAGGGCCGCTTCTCGCCGGCCGCGAAGTCGACGTACGCCTCGGCCCACTGCCGCGCCCAGAAGTCCTCGTCGTCCAGCCGGTCGAACCCGGCCGAGCCGAGCCAGTCCTGCAGTGCGAGGTCGTGCGAGTCCTTGATCCCCATCCGGCGCTGCTCGGGGGAGTCGACGAACATCAGGCCGCCGAAGGACCAGTGCGCCTGCCCGCCGAGCGACGCTTCGGGTTCCTGGTCGAGCAGCAGCACCTTGCGTCCCGCGTCGGCCAGCTCGGCGGTCGCCGCCAGCCCGGCCAGCCCCGCTCCCACGACGATCACATCTGCATCCATCGGACCCGTCTCCTCGCGTCGGTCGTCCATGGATACCAGACAACCCGACCGGTAGACCGCAGCTGCGCGGTGTTGCAAGAATCAAGCTCGTGACGACCCTTTCCGCGCAGACTCTGACCCTGCCCGTCGCCGACCTCGGTCCGGAGAACCCCCTCCCGCCGCTGCGCGGACACCGCGACCTGCACCGCGTCGAGAACCTCGACGCCCTCCCGCCCGACCTCGCCGAGAACATCCGGTACGGCGGACTGCGCAGCGTCCTGCCCTGCCTGGACCAGGACGGCTACGGCCGGACCCTCGTCGAGCAGCCGCTGCCGACGCTCGTCCTGGAGAACGACCACCTCCGCGCGACCGTCCTCCCGACGCTCGGCGGCCGGCTCTACTCGCTTGTCCACCGGCCGACCGGCCAGGAGCTGCTCTACCGCAACCCCGTGATCCAGCCCGCGAACCTTGCCCTGCGCAACGCTTGGTTCGCCGGCGGCGTCGAGTGGAACCTCGGCAGCACCGGCCACTGGACCGGCACCTGCTCCCCGCTGCACGCCGCCCGCGTCGAAGGCCCCGACGGTACGCCGGTCCTGCGGCTGTGGGAGTGGGAACGCAGCCGCAACCTCGTCGTCCAGCTCGACTTCTGGCTCCCCGACGACTCCGATCTCCTGTACGTCGGCGCGCGGATCCAGAACCCGTCGCCGGACGTCGTCCCGGCGTACTGGTGGTCGAACATCGCGGTCGAGCAGTCGCCGGGGACGCGGGTGCTGGTCCCGGCCGACCAGGCCTGGCGGTTCGGCTACGGCAACAAGCTCGACCTGGTGGGCGTGCCGGAGTACGAGGGCATCGATCTGACCTACCCGATGCGGCACCGGCGCGCGGTCGACTTCTTCTTCGAACCGTTGCCGGAGCAGCGGCCGTGGATCGCGGCGGTGGATGCCGAGGGCAACGGATTGCTGCAGGCATCGACCGCCAGGCTTCGCGGGCGCAAGCTGTTCGTCTGGGGCGAGGGGCGCGGAGGACGGCGCTGGCAGGAGTGGCTGTCGCCGGGCTTGCAAGGTCCGGGCTACTGCGAGATCCAGGCCGGCCTGGCGCGGACTCAGCTCGAGCACCTCAAGTTGCCCGGAGCAACCAGCTGGACCTGGCTGGAGGCGTACGGACGCCTGTCGGTCGACCCGGCGACGGCGCACGGCCCGTGGAACGAAGCGCGGACCGACGCGGACGCCGTACTGGCCGATCGGGTGGCCGACCTGGAAGAGCGCGAGCAGGCCTGGCTCGGGATCGCGGACGCGAGGCCAGGAGAGCAGTTGGCGGCCGGGTCCGGCTGGGGCGCGCTCGAGCTGGCGCGAACCGGCTGGACGGTGTCAGCCGGCACGCCGTTCGCCGAGTCGACGATGGGCGAGCGGGAGCGAGCCTGGCTGCCGGTACTGCGTGGAGAGGCGCCCGGCGCGATGGACGGGACGCTGGTCGGCTGGAAGGACCTGCTGGAGGCGGCGGAGGACAGCTGGCTGACCTGGTACCACCGAGGTGTCGCAAGGTGGTTCGCGGACGACGAAGCCGGCGCGGTCGAAGCGTGGCGCCGATCGGGAGACAACCCGTGGGCGCTGCGGAACCTCGCCGTGGTGACCGGCGATCTGGCGGCGTACGAGCGGGCGACCGAGTTGCTGCCCGAGCTCGTGCCGCTGGTGGTCGAGGCGGTGACCGCGGCGGTGGAGGCCGACCCGGATCGGGCCGGCCGAATCCTCGACCGCGCTCCGGCCGACGACCAGCGGATCCGGCTCGCGAAAGTCCGGTACCTGCTGCGGATCGGCGACGGAACCGGCGCCGAGCGGTTGCTCGACGAGGGGATCGAGCCGGCCGGCGTCCGGGAAGGGGAGAACCCGCTCGCCGACTACTGGCGCCAGGCGCAGGAGTTGCTGGGCTCGGACCGGCCGGTGCCGGCCCGGTACGAGTTCGGCATGTTCGGCGACTGACGGCACCCGGCCGGTCACCTCCGGCGACTTTGTCAGGACTTGGGAACCAAGCCTGTCCTGGCGGCGTCTCACCGTCGTGCGGCGAGGGCCGCCGCAGGAAGGAACGACAACGCGTAGAGCGTGGTCGGGGGTGAGTGCCATGGTGACGATCGTTGTACTGGTCGGGTTCGGCCTGGTGCTGCTGGTCGCGGCGTGCATCATGTCGGACGTCTTCGCGGGCGCCTCGCGGCGGCGCGAAGTGGGTGAGGAACGGACCGCCGGCCGGGTGGTCCGGATCCGCGGACCGATCCGCGGACAGGGCGAGGGCGGGGTCCCGACGGAGTACGTCGAGGTCGTCGTCGAGTACTACACGCGGCGCGGCGAAGGCCCGTTCGAGGTCCACCGCCGGTTGCCGATGGGCAGCAGGAATCTGTACGCCCCGGAGGACCGGGTGATCGTCCGGTACGACGCGCGCAGCCCGCGCCGAGGCCGGATCGAGGGCCGGGTCAGCCACTGGCCGCAGCTGGGCCCGAGATCGTCGGAGACGGTCCCGCAGCCCTAGCCGCGGCAGCCCTCGTCGCGGCAGCTCTGGTCGCGGCAGCTTTGGCTACGGCAGCCCCGGCTACGGCAGGTAGGGCTCCAGCAGCCGGTGCAGGGTCGGGCGCCCCTGGGCCAGGACGTGTTCGGCGTCCTCGGGAGCCAGGCGCTCGGCCAGATGGGACAGCGCCTCGCCCATCGTGATGGTCAGCGTGACGGTGAGCCGGAACTCGTGGCTGTCGGTCGCGCCGAAGCGCTGGGTGAGCAGCTCGGCGAACTCCCCGGCGTGCTGGTCGTCGAACTCACCGGGCGTCGCCTCCAGTTGCGGATCGCCCAGACCGCTCAGCACGACGGCCCGGAAACCCGGGTCGGTCCGGTGCATCTCGCGAAAGGTGTCCAGCGTGACATCGACGGCTTCGCGCCAGTCCGCGACCACGGCGAGGCGCTCGCGCACCGCCTCGGTGTAGCGGTGCTGGTTGCGCCGCTCGATCGCCTGGATCAGCGTGCGCTTGTCCGGGAAGTACCGGTAGACGCTGCCGACCGCGATCTCGGCCCGCTTGGCGATGCTGCTGGTCGAGGCCGCGTCGTAGCCGCGCTCGACCACCTCGGCGCAGGCCGCGTCGAGGATGCGTTCGACCTGGCGGCTGGCCCGGTCCTGGGTCGGCATCCGCCGCAACGGATAGGCGCCCGGCTCCTCACCAGCGCTCGTGGAGACCATGGGTTCATTGTGCCCCGCCGAGGGGGACAACGTTGCCATCCGCTGTCGTTCAGTTCGATGACAGCTTCTCGACTCCCCGCGGTGACCTCCGGCCGGACACAATCGTGACCAGCAGGACCGCCCAGATCGACGAGGGGAACTTCAGCATGCGGATCAGCAGCAAACTCACCGCCGGGCTCGCGTCCGCGGCGGTCGCGGCCGCCGGCCTGGCCGGTGCGTCACTCGGCAGCGCGGGCTCGGCCCAGCAGCCCGCGAACGGTGCGCAGGCCCCGGCCAACGGCGCGGCGGCCGCGACGAACGGCGTACAGGCGAACGGCGTCCAGGCTCCCGCGAGCGACTCGGCCGCGCTGCGGCAGACCCGGTCCGCGGTGCGGATGAACCAGATCCAGACCCTCGGCGCGCACAACGCGTACCACCGCGAGCTGAGCGCGGCCGAGAAGCAGGTCCAGCAGGCACAGGACCCGAACGCGCAGAACATCTGGTACTCGCACGCCTCGATCCCGCAGCAGCTGCAGAACCAGAACATCCGCACGCTCGAGCTCGACTTGTTCCCGGACCCGGCCGGCGGGCTCTACACCTATCCGCTGATCCGGAAGCTGACCGGTCAGGGCCCGCTCACCGACCCGGAGCTGGCCAAGCCCGGGATCAAGGTGATGCACGTCGTCGACTTCGACTACAACACCACCTGCCGGAGCTTCGTGCTCTGCCTGCAGCAGGTGAAGACGTGGTCCGACCAGCACCCGGACCACGCGCCGGTGACGATCCAGCTGGAGCTGAAGCAGTCCGACCCGCGGCTCGTCGCGGCCGGCGGCGTCCAAGCGCCGCCGTGGGACCTGGGCAACCTGAACAGCATCGACACCGAGATCCGGTCGGTCTTCAGCGAGCGCCAACTGCTGTCGCCGGACGACGTCCGCAAGCCCGGCCTCACGCTCGAGCAGTCGGTGCTCACCAAGGGCTGGCCGACGCTCGACCAGGCACGTGGCAAGGTGATGTTCTTCTTCGACAACGGCGGTGAGGGCCAGATCCGCGACCTCTACCGGACCGGCAAGCCGAACCTCGAGGGCCGCGCGGTCTTCACCCGCGGTCCGGAGGGCCAGCCGGACGCCGCCGTGACGATGGTCAACGACCCGCGCGGTGCCAACCAGGCGGAGATCCAGCGGCTGGTCCGCAAGGGCTACCTGGTCCGGACCCGGTCCGACGAGCCGATGTCGACGGTGCTGAACAACGAGACCAGCCGGGTCGGGATCGCGCTCGAGAGCGGCGCCCAGTTCGTCACCACCGACTTCCCGGTGGCCGGGATGGCGGCCCGGTACGACCGCGACTTCGTCGCGCAGCTTCCCGGTGGGGTCGCAGTACGCTGCAACCCGGTCTCCTCACCGGCCTGGTGCAGGGGCAACGTCTCGGAGAGGTGAGTTCTCGTGTCGGAGCACGTGGTCGACGTCAGCTGGAGCCGTGGTGAGCACGAGTTCACCTACCAGACCTACAGCCGCGACCACGAGTGGCGCTTCGACGGTGGGGTGACCGTGCCCGGGTCCGCGAACCCGGCGTACCTGGGCAGTCCCGGGCCGGTCGACCCCGAGGAGGCGTTCGTGGCGGCGCTGTCGTCGTGCCACATGCTGACGTTCCTCTCGATCGCGGCGAAGAAGCGGCTGGTGGTCGACTCCTACGACGACCACGCCGTCGGGCTGATGGCCAAGAACGAGCGCGGCAAGCTGGCGATCACCCAGGTGAGGCTGCACCCGAAGATCGTGTTCGCCGGCGAGCAGCCGGACGCGGCGACGCTGGAGCGGATCCATCACCTGGCGCACGAGGAGTGCTTCGTCGCGAACTCGGTGACCACCGAGATCACCGTCGCCTGACCCCGGTACGCCGTACCGGCCCCGGACAGCGAAGAACCACCCGGCCGACTGGCCTGAGCCTCGCGCAAGCGGCGTCAGGACAGTCGACCGGGTGGTTCCGTGTGCGCCGCTGTGGCGGTGCACTCGACGGGTCCGGCGGCGCCTCGCATGGGCGCCTCTGCGGTGTGCGACCTCCGTGCGGTCTACCTCGGTGGGGAAGACCGTCCGGGCGCGCCGCCGGACTCCGTCCGTCCGGTGCGCGCCTAGTGGTGCTCGGCGGCGGCGTTCATCCGGTCGTCGGGGGTCTGGGTGGGCTCGCCCTCACCGCGCAGGACAATCTGCTCGGTCGCGATGGCTGCCATCAGTCGGTGGATCGTCATGCCGGTGAGACGCACCGACCGGCCGGGTATGACGGCGATTTCGCAAAACTTCTGGATGTGACCTACTTCTCATCCAGCCCGTCGGGCCGCAGCGGCACCAGCGCGCGGGCTTCGTCGTACGTCGTACCGGTCAGCTCGAGCAGGTCGACGACCGTCGAGCGGATCTGGCCGAGCACGACGACGCCGGACAGCGAGCCGGGAATCGGCATCACGGCGGTCCGGCGGCCGAGCTCGCCGAGCACGCGGTGGGCGGCGACGTCGGCGTGCGGTTCGAACAGGGACTCCGCGATCAGCCGGGTGCCGTCGGCGAGACGTTCGAGCAGCGTCGGGTACTCGGCGGGCATCTTCTCGTCCCGCCAGACCGACACCGCGCAGCGCCGGACCAGGACCCGGATGTTGCGGATCGCCCGGTCCAGTGGGACGACCAGATCGGCGATCTCCTGCACGCGGCCGCGGTGCCGGCGCCGGAACGGCGAGAGCCGGACGACCGCGACACCCTCGTCGGCGGCGCTGCGCAGGTCGTCGAGCATGGTCTCGCTGGCCCGCGCCCGGCGCAGCGCGTCGGTGACGGCGTCCTCGTCGCTGTTGCGCAGGCCTTCGGCGGTCTCGATCAGGATCGCCGCCAGTTCGTTCAGTACGCCGGACGCTTGTTGCCTCGGGCGACGAATCGCCGCCGCCGGCGCGATCGTGGCGGCGGCCAGCGCGACGGCGCCACCGAGCGCGGCGTCCAGCCAGCGGCTGAATCCCGCGCCGGGATCGGGCAGCAGCGTCGTGACGATCGCGGCCTGGACGCCGGCCTGGGTGGTCATCAGCGTGCCGGCGCCGAGCAGGACCGCGACGCTCATCGCGAGCGCGATGACGAACACGATCTGGACCACACCGGTACCGAAGAAGCGGACGAACAGATCGCCGACGCCCACCCCGACCGCGACGCCGACCATCACCTCGGCGACCCGGCGCAGGCGCTGTCCGAAGCTGAATCCGAGACACACCATCGCGGCGACCGGGGCGAAAAACGGTTGCTGATGGCCCACGGCGTACCGGGCCAGCGCCCAGGCGACACCGGCGGCAAGGGCGCACTGGACGATGAAGAAGGCCCGGTTCCGTAACCGGTCGACCCGGCGAAGGACCGAGGCGCGGGACCGCTGGGCGGCGTGCGGTGCGATGTCGTCGCGGAGCTCGCGCAGCTGATCCAGCGTCAGTCGGACCGGGTCCATGGCCCCATCATCCAGGACACGATGCCGCTCTGCCTTGATTCACACCGGCCGGACGGTCAGGGTGGGGCCATGACCGAGAACAACCGCGAGGACTACGGCAGCTACAGCGTCGACGACGAGGACCAGTTGCAGCCGGGGGACACGCTGAACGACCGCGGCGTCGACGACCTGCTGGACGAGGGCTACTCGCCCCCGGAGAAGTGGTCGGCCGGTGAGGGCTTCGGCACCACGGCGGACGAGGCGCTGCAGGGCGAGACGCTGGACCAGCGGATCGCGCAGGAGGAGCCCGAGCCGGACCCGTACGCCGAGGAGGGCGAGAACGTCGGCGGCCCGGAGGTCGGCAGCCAGCGGTCCGGCCGGCTGGTCGCGCCCGACGAGGGGGCGCACGAGGACGAGGAGAAGGACCTGATCGCCTCCGACGTCGGCTTCGACGGCGCCGCCGCGAGCGCCGAGGAGGCGGCCGTGCACGTGGTCGACGACGACGAGCCGTTCGAGCTCGACGACGAGGACCAGACCGACCTGCAGGACGTCCGTGACGTGGACCTCGGCGACGTCGGCGACCTCGAGGACTGAGCCAAGGCCTGTGCCCGATGCCCCCATGCCGCTGGCGTGGGGGCATCGGTCTGTTCAGCGGCGGGTGACGACGACCTCGCAGCCTCGCGAGGGGACCAGCGTGACGTTGCGCGGACGCGCCGGCTCGGGCTCCGGACGGACCGGCTGGACGTCGTACCGGGTGAGGGTGGCGCGAAGGATCTCGGTCGCTTCCAGCAGCGAGAAACCGGCGCCGATGCAGCGGCGGGCGCCTCCGCCGAACGGGATCCAGCTGCCCGCCGAGGGCGGGTCCTCGGACAGGAACCGGTCCGGGCGGAACTCGCGGGGCGCCGGGTAGTGCTCGCCGTCGGCGTGCACCAGCCCCAGCGCGGCCATGATCGTGGTGCCGCGCGGCAACCGATAGCCGGCCAGGTCGATCGTCTCCGTCAGCCGGCGGCCCACCTGGTAGACCACCGGGTGCAGCCGCAGCGCCTCCTTGGTGATCGCATCCAGCCGCTCGTCGTCGCCGGTGTCCGCGGCCCGCTGCCCCGCGGCCAGCTCGTCGGGCCGTCGCGCCAGCTCGTGGAACGCCCAGGCCAGCCCGGTCGCGGTGGTCTCGTGGCCGGCCAGCAGCAAGGTGACGAGCTGGTCGCGCAGCTCGACGTCCGACCAGCTGCCCGCGGCCAGCAACCGGCTCAGCACGTCGTTGCGTCCGGCAACGTTTCCGCGACGGCGGGCGATCTCGTCGTACAGGATCTCGTCGACCCGGCGCTGGGTCTCCAGATAGGTCCGCCACGGCGGAAACTTCAGCAGTCGCGGGTAGAAGCCGCCCAGCATGATGATCGGGCGCACCGAGACGATCCGGTCGACCAGTGGTCGCAGCTCGGCGAGCCGGGCCGAGTCGGTGACGCCGAACACGACCTGCAGGATCACCTCCAGTGTGAGTTCACGCATCCGGTCGTGCAGCCGGAAGGGCTTGCCGACCGGCCAGGACTCGACTTCGGCCTGAGCCAGCTCGGCGATCATCCCGGAGTAGCCACGCAGCGCGTTGCCGAGGAACGCCGGCATCAGCTGCCGTCGCATCCGGGCGTGGTCCTCGTCGTCGATCAGCAGCAGCGAGTGGTCGCCCATGATCGGCCGGAGCACCTCGTTGCCCTCGCCCGCGTGCATCACGGCCGGCGGAGTCGTGAACACGTCGCGGATGTGCTCCGGACGGCTCAGTACGACGACCACCCGGCTCGACGGGACCAGCCGGATCGTGAACACGTCGCCGTACCTGGCCCGCAGCCGCGGGAAGAACGTCTTGCGATGACCGGCGAACAGCACGGTCTGAACCAGCGTCGGCAGCTTCGGTCCCGGCGGCAGCGTGCGCGCGGTCTGCCGATCGAGCGTGCGGGACCCGAGCAAGGGCGTCGGCGTCATGCCACCTCCCGGATACGGGCTGAGGCCTTCCACGCTACGACAGCGCGGTGAACGGCACAGGCCCCGGACAGCGAACTGTCCGGGGCCTGGTCGGCAGAATCAGCTACGGGTGAAGCGCAGCGTGAGGATCTGGAACGGTCGCAGCGCGATCGCCACGCCGCCCTCGGCCAGCTCACGGTCGGCCAGGTGCCGCTCGAGCAGGTCGACCTCGGTGACCGAGCCGGCCGCGAAGCCCGGCGTGACGGTCGCCTTGGACTGACCGCCGCTGGACTCGTAGAGCCGGACGACGACGTCGCCGGACTGGTCGTCGGCGAGCTTGACCGCCTCGACGATCACGTTGCCGTTGCTCACCTCGACGATCGGCGCGACGCCCTCGGCGCCGGTGACGACCCGCTCCGGCAGGTTGATCCGGTAGCCCTCCTCGATCGCCTCGGGGATCCCGGCGCCGACCACCAGCGCGTGGTTGACCACGTGCAGGCCCTGGTCGGTCTGCGGGTCGGGGAACCGCGGCGCGCGGATCAGCGAGGTGCGGATCGTCGTCGTGGTGCCGCCGTCCTCGCGGGCGGTCCGGTTCACGTCGTGCCCGTACGTCGAGTCGTTGACCACGGCCACGCCGTAGCCGGGCTCGCCGACGTGCACCCAGCGGTGCGCCGCGATCTCGAACTTCGCCGCGTCCCACGAGGTGTTGGTGTGGGTCGGCCGGAAGATGTGCCCGAACTGGGTCTCCGACGCCGACCGGTCGGCGTGCACGTCGACCGGGTAGGCGGCCTTGAGGAACTTCTCCGACTCGTGCCAGTCCATCGCGGTCTCGATGTCGAGCCGCTTGGTGCCCGGCCGCAGCCGCAGCGTCTGGGTGACGGTGGAGCGGTTGAAGGACCGCGTCACCACCACGGTCGCGACGCCGTCGACGGTGCTGAAGTCGACCGTGTCGACCTCGGTGACGTCGCGCACGTTGTTCTTGTAGAACGAGTCGACGTCCCAGGCGTCCCAGTGGTTCGGGGTGTCGACGTGCAGCTGCAGCAGGTTCGCCACGGTGCCGGGGGCAACGACCTCGCGGTCGGCGGCCACGTCGTACAGGGAGGTGATCAGGCCGCGCTCGTCGATCGTGACCCGGATCAGCCCGTTGTCCAGCACGTTGCCGTCGATCGTCGCCGCCTGGCCCTCGCCGGCCGCGATGCCGGCGCCGAGCCCGGCCACGCCACCACGGTTGTGCGGGGCCGCGTTGAAGACGATCTGCGCGTCACCTTCGCCGGCCAGCGCCTGCTGGGCCTTGGCGATGATCGCCTCGAGCTCCTCGGCCAGCGCGGCGTACGTCGCCTCGGCCTCACGGTGCACCCAGGAGATCGACGAACCGGGCAGGATGTCGTGGAACTGGTTCAGCAGCACGGCCTTCCAGATCCGGTCCAGGTCCTCGTACGGGTAGGCGTCCAGCTTGCCCGCGACCACGGCCGCCGCCGACCACAGCTCGGCCTCGCGCAGCAGGTGCTCGCTGCGCCGGTTGCCCTGCTTGGTCTTGGCCTGCGAGGTGTACGTCGCCCGGTGGATCTCCAGGTAGAGCTCGCCGGACCACACCGGCGCGTGCTCGGCGTACTCCTCCTCGGCGGCGCTGAAGAACTCGGTCGGCGACTCGATCGTCACCCGCGGCGAGGACTCCAGGTTGGCCACCCGGCGGGCGGTCGCGACGAACTCGCGGGTGGGGCCGCCACCGCCGTCGCCGTAGCCGAACGGCACCAGCGACCGGGTCGCGGCGCCGTTCTCCTGGAAGTTGCGCTGGGCGTGCGCGAGTTCGCGGCCGGACAGGTCGGAGTTGTAAGTGTCGATCGGCGGGAAGTGGGTGAAGATCCGGGTGCCGTCGAGACCTTCCCAGTTGAAGGTGTGGTGCGGGAAGCGGTTCTCCTTGTTCCAGGAGATCTTCTGGGTCAGGAACCACTTCGAGCCGGACAGCTTGACCAGCTGCGGCAGCGCGGCGGTGTAGCCGAACGAGTCCGGCAGCCAGACCTCCTGGGTGTCGATGCCGTACTCGTCCAGGAAGAAGCGCTTGCCGTGCACGAACTGCCGCGCCAGCGCCTCGCCACCGGGCAGGTTGGTGTCGGACTCGACCCACATGCCGCCCACCGGAACGATGGTGCCGTCGGCAACGGCCTTCTTCAGCCGCTCCCAGACCTCGGGGTAGTTGTCCTTGACCCAGGCGTGCTGCTGGGCCTGGGAGAAGGCGAAGACGAGCTCCGGGTACTCCTGCGCCAGCGTGGCGACGTTGGACACGGTCCGGGCGACCTTGCGGCGGGTCTCGCGCAGCGGCCAGAGCCAGGCCGAGTCGATGTGCGCGTGGCCGACCGCGGACAGCTGGTGCGCGCTGGCGTGCGCCGGACGGCTCAGTACGTCGGTGAGCTGGGCGCGGGCCTCGACGGCGGTGCCGGCGACGTCCTCGTAGTCCAGCGCGTCCAGGGCCCGGCTGAGCGCTCGCAGGATCTCCCGGCGGCGCGGCTCGGACGGGGACAGCTCCTGCTGCAGGCCGTCGAGCGCCTCCAGGTCCAGGATCAGGTTCCACACCTCGGCCTTGAACACGGCCAGGTCGGCGCGGGTCAGCCGGTAGATCGGGGTCTCGCCGCGCTTGGCGCCGATGTCGACCTTCGCGTAGGCGTTGTCGAGCGGAATCTCCGGGTTCGCGGCGCCCTCGACGTAGAACTCGATCCGGTCGCCCGGCGAGGCCGCCGTACCGTCGGGGCCGAGGATCGACAGCGGCGCGTAGGTCTGCCGCGGGTGCAGGCCCTTCAGCGGTACGCCGGAGGTGGTGTGGATCAGGCCCTCGGCGGAGAAGCCCGGGCCGCCGCTGAAGCCGAGGTCGATCACGGCCTCGATCTCGGAGCCGGCCCACTCGGCCGGCACCTGGCCGCTGAACTTGAACCACGCGGTGCCCCAGGCGGGACCCCAGGGCAGGCCGATCTCAGCCGGCTCGAACTTCTGGGCCAGGGCCTCGGCGGGGGCAACCGGCTCACCGGGTGCGTGCCACACCTCGATGTCCAGCGGAACGGAGGCGCCGTAGACCGCGGGGCGGATCCGCTCCCGCAGGGCGCGCTTGAGCCGCTCCTCGATCAGTTGTCGGTCGTCGTGCACGAAATCATCCTCCGCTGACGGGGTTCCGCGGCCATCCAGGCCGACTGTGTTGACAACGCTGTCACATGAGGGCCGGGCCCGTCCAGACGCAAGCTCGTCATCCCACCGTACGGCGCGGTTCCGGGCCGGGCGGGCGCCTGGAGGTGAGCACGCCGTAAAGGGTCGTGACCGGACCGCGATGGCGTCCGCACCCCGGGCCCTCTAAGTTGTCCCTCATGGATCGTCCCCGCCTGCTGACCCGCCGCCACGCGCTGGGACTGGGGGCCGCGGCCGCCGGGTCCTTGTTCCTCCCGGGCTGCTCCCGTGGCCGCTCCGACGAAGCGGCGCCGGACGGCCCCGCCAAGATCGCCACCGGCAACGCGGGCGGTGTGTACGACATCTACGGCAGCGGTCTGGCCAAGCTGGCCAGCGAGCAGACCGGGGTGTCGATGACGCCGATCCGCACCGAGGGGTCGGTGCAGAACCTGAAGATGCTGGCCGCCGGCAAGGCCGACATCGCCTTCAGCCTGTCCGACTCGGCGCTGGACGCCTGGGAGGGCGCGCCGGGCACCGCGTTCGCCAGCGGTGCGCTGCGGTTCTCCGCCCTGGCCCGGACCTACGACAACTACGTGCACGTGGTGGTGCCCACGTCGTCGAACATCTTCGAGCTGAAGCACCTGCAGGACCGGATCGTCAACATCGGCCCGATGAACTCCGGCACCCGGGTGGTCGCCAACCGGATCCTGCAGACCGCGGGGATCAAGGTGGTGCCGAAGAGCCTCGGACTGGAAGCCGCGGTGAAGGCGCTGGCGGACGGGGTCGACAAGCCGCGCGAAGGCATCGCCGCCCTGATCTGGAGCGGCGGTCTGCCGACCGAGCCGATCCTGGAGCTCCAGGCGACGGTCGGCTTCCGGCTGGTCGACATCGGGGCCGCCGCCCAGCAGCTGGCGAACCGGCGGTTCGGTGGCTACGTGCTGTCGTCGATCCCGCCCTCGGTCTACAAGCTGGCCAACGCGGTCCCCACCCTGGCGGTGCCGAACTACCTGCTGGCCCGCCGCGACCTGTCCGCGCCCTGGGCGTGGTGGACGGTGAACACGATGTTCCGCCGGCAGGCCGAACTGCGCGAGATCCATCCCGAGGCCGGCTCGCTGGACGCCCGGTCCGCGATCGCGACCATGCCGATCCCGCTGCACGAGGCCGCGAAGCGCTGGTACCAGGAAAACCACGTCTGACTCACAAAGGTGGTGGGGGCCGTTGCCTCCACCACCTTCTGCTGTCGTGCTGGCTCAGTCCTCGTAGTCGTCGATCAGCGGGACGCGGACCTCGATCACCAGGCCGCCGCCGATCGGCGGGCGGGCGACCACCCGGCCGCCGACCCGGGCCGCCTCGGACCGGACGATCGCCAGGCCGAGTCCGGTGCCGGGCATCTCCCGGTGGTGCGCGCTGCGCCAGAACCGCTCGCCGACCTTCTTCAGGTCCCGCGACCCGAGCCCGAGCCCGTGGTCGCGCACCGACAGCACGACCTCGGTGCCGTCGCGGGTGACCGAGACCTCGACCGGCGGCGCGCCGTACTTGCTGGCGTTGTCGAGCAGGACGTCGAGGATGTCGTCCACCTCGAGCTCGGCCGCGACGCCGCCGGGCACCATCTCGCCGATGACCAGCTCGAGGTCGTCTGCGGCGTACACGGCCTTCCAGCCGACCAGACGCTCCTTGACGGCCTGGGCCAGGTCCAGCGGCTCCTCGCTGCCCTCCACGTCGCCCGGGCGGTCCGAACCGGCCAGCCGGGACAGCCGCTGCACGATCCGGCCCAGCCGGTCGATGTCGCTGAGCGCGAACCGCGCGGTCGGCGACAGCCGGGACAGGCCTTCGATGTGGATCCGGGCCGAGGTCAACGGCGTACGGAGCTGGTGGGACGCGTCGGCGACGAACTCGCGCTCACGCTGACGCGCCTGGTGCAGGCTGAGCGCCATCGAGTTGAAGCTGTCGCCGAGCCGGCGCAGCTCCGGCGCACGGCCGTCGGTCGACACCCGGGTGTCCAGCGCGCCCCGGGTGACCTGGTGGGTGGCGTTGTCGAGGTCGTTCAGCGGCCGCAGCACCCAGCGGGTGACCGGCTGGACGATGCCGATGACAACGGCTCCGACCGCCATCAGCAGGCCGCCGAGCAGCAGGAGCAGACCGTTCTGGACGTCCTGGCGGCCCTTCTCGGTCGGGACCCGCAGGACCGAGGCGCCGAGCACGCGGCCGTTGTTCACCACTGGACGCGAAACCACCATGTCGCCGGACTGCCACGGCCACAGGGCCTTCGGCTCGCTCGGCAGCCGGCCGGACAGCGTGCTGTCCAGGACCAGCTTGATGTCGGGCTGCTTGACGTCGACGCCGGACCGCGACGTGGCGATCACCCGGCGGTCCACGTCGACGACGAACACTGGCGTGTTGTAGAGCTCGTGGTAGCGGACCGCGAGCTCGCGCAGGCTGGCGATGTCACCGGACTGCAGCGGCGACTCGGCCATCGTGGCGAACCAGTCGGCGTCGTTGCTGCGGGACAGGAACAGGTTGCGGGTGGTGTTGGTGGCGATGAAGTTCGCCAGCGGTACCGCCGCGAGGATCGCCAGTACGGCGACCAGGGGGACGAGGGACTGCAGCAGGCGACGGCGCAACGGTCAGTCCGAACCGAGGCGGTAGCCGACGCCGCGGATGGTCTGCACCAGCTCCGGACGGCCGAGCTTGGCCCGCAGGCTGGCGACGTGCACGTCCATGGTTCGCGACGACGCCTCGAACACGGACTGCCAGGCGTATAGCGCCACTTGCTCGCGCGGCACCACCCGGCCGTGATGCGCGGCCAGCACAGCTAGCACGTCGAACTCCTTGCGGGTCAGACTGATGGGCTTGTCGGCGACCTGGACGGTGCGGGCCTCGATGTCCACGGTCAGATCGCCGACGGTCACCCGGGGGCGGGGCTGCAGCAGGCCGGTCCGGCGCAGTACGGCGTCGATCCGGGCCAGCAGTTCGGAGATCGCGAACGGCTTCACCACGTAGTCGTCGGCGCCGCTGCGCAGACCGCGGACCCGGTCGGCCGCCTCGCCCCGGGCGGTCACCGCGATCACCGGAACGTCCGACACCGTGCGGATCTGCCGGCACACGTTGATGCCGTCGCCGTCGGGCAGGCCGAGGTCCAGCAGGACCAGGTCGCCGGGGTCGGCGGCGAGCGCGTCCGCGGCGGTGCGGACGTGCGTCACCATCAGCCCGTACCGGCGCAAGGCAGGTATCAGAGCGTTGGCGATATCGAGATCGTCTTCGACCAACAGAATCCTCACCGCGCCGCTCATGCCGTGATCGTAGGGCAGGAGACGCTCACCTGTGTCAGATCTTGGTAAAGACGTAATCACGCGACTCCAGGCCGTGGTCGGCGACACTAGTCTCCGACCACGGGAGGGAGCCGATACATGACTGTGGGTGTTGGTGCCGGCGGTGGCACCGCCGCGCTCTCCGAAACCGAACTGGCCGAGTACGAGCAGGAGAAACCGGCTCGGCGGCTGCGGCCTGCCCTGGACCTGGTGATCTCGGCCTGGTGCGCGGTCGTCAGCGTCGGTGTCCTGCTCCAGGTCTTCTTCCCGTTGTCGGCCGGAACGCAGTACTACTTAGTGATCTTTCTCGCAGCCGTCCTTCCGATCACTTTGGTGTGCTATCGGGGCTGGAAGGTGCCGGCGTTCCTGAACCCGTTCAAGGGCCGGACCCACGACGACCCCGGACTACTGGACTGGCTGCTCGGGGCCGTGGCGCTGGTCGTCTGCCTCTATCCGCTGCTCGACTTCGACGGCTTCCTGGAACGCCGCCAGGCGCCGACGGGGACCGACGTCCTGGTCGGCGCGCTGCTGCTGGTCCTGCTGCTCGAGGCCTGCCGTCGTACGACGGGGTGGGTGCTGCCGGCGTTCAGCCTGCTGTTCATCGCCTACGCCTACTACGGCGGCTACCTGCCCTACACCTGGTCGCTGGCCCACCAGGGCTTCAACTTCGACGCGATCATCGCCCAGTTCACGATGGGCACGGCCGGCTTCTACGGGACGCCGCTGGCGGTTGCCGCCAGCTACATCGTGCTGTTCACCATCTACGGCGCCGTGCTGGACTACTCCGGCGCCGGCAAGTTCTTCATCGACCTGTCCTTCGCCGCGTTCAAGCGCAGCCGCACCGCACCCGGCCGGACCGTGACGATGGCCGGCTTCCTGCTCGGCACGGTGTCCGGCTCCGGTACGGCGACCGCGGTGTCGCTGGGCACGGTCTCCTGGCCGATCCTGCGCCGCGCGGGCTACCCGCCCGAACCGGCGGGCGGCATGCTCGCCGCCGCGGGCATCGGGGCGATCCTGTCGCCGCCGACGCTCGGCGCCGCCGCGTTCATCATCGCCGAGTTCCTCCAGGTGTCGTACCTGACCGTGCTCGGCTACGCGGTGATCCCGACGATCCTGTACTACCTGGGCATCCTGCTCGCGATCGAGATCGACGCCCGCCGGCACGGCACCACGTCCGGGGAGACGTCGAACCTGTCGGCCCGCCGGCTGCTGCTGCGGTTCGGCTACCACTTCCTGTCGCTGTTCGTGATCATCGGCTTCATGGCGGTCGACGTCCCGCCGTTCAAGGCCGTCGTGTACGCCGTACTGATCCAGTTCGCGCTGTCGTTCCTGGACCGCGAGCACCGGCTGACCGCCGGGCCGCTGTTCAAAGCGCTTGCCCAGGGCACCCGTTCGGTGCTGCCGGTGGTGGCGACCTGCGCGACCGCCGGCGTGATCGTCGCGGTGACCACCCAGACCGGCCTCGGGCTGAACCTGGCCGAGATCATCGTCGACGCCGGCCAGGGGGTGACCGACAACCCGACCGTCGTGCTGATCCTGACCGTGGCGCTGTCGGCGATCGCCGTCCTGATCCTCGGCCTGGCCGTGCCGGTCACGGCGTCGTTCATCATCGCCGCGGTGATCATCGCGCCGGCGCTGGTGCAGCTCGGCGTGACCCAGGCCGAGGCGTACATGTTCATCTTCTACTACGCCGTGCTGTCCGAGGTGTCGCCGCCGACCGCACTGGCCGCCGTGGCCACCTCGGCGATCACCGGCGGCCGGACGATGGCCACCATGTGGCAGGCCTGGAAATACACGCTGCCGGCCTTCCTGGTGCCGTTCGCGTTCGTGCTGACCGACAACGGCGCGCACCTGCTCGGCCAGGGCAGTCTGCTCGGCATGGTCTGGACGCTGGCGGTGTCGATGCTGGCCGTCGCGGCGCTGGCCGTGGTGACCGGCGGCTGGATCCTGGTCGCCACCACCTGGGTCGAGCGGGCGCTCTGCGTCCCGGCCGCGCTGCTGCTCCTGTACCTGGCGCCCGTAACCATCGCGGCCGGAATCGGTTTGCTACTTGTTGCCGTCGTCATCAACCTGGTCCGGCGGCAGCGCCAGGCCGGACAACCGGAAGGATCCGTCACTTCATGAGAACCCGACGCCTCGCCGCCGCCGTACTCGCACTCGCCACCGCCGTCTGTCTGGTGGCCTGCGGTGGACAGCGTGAGCCCGAGGCTGGTGGCACCGGTACCGACGGCGGCCGGCTGACGATTGCCACCGGCAACACCACCGGCGTGTACTACCAGCTCGGTGGCGCGCTCGCCTCGGTGATCTCGGACAAGGTCGAGGGCTACCGGGCCACCGCCAGCGAGACCGGCGCCTCGGTGCAGAACATCCAGGGCCTGACGGCGGGCAACTACGACATCGCCTTCTCCCTCGGCGACACCGCCAGCGACGCGGTCAAGGGCCAGAACAGCTTCCAGCAGCCGCAGGACGTGGTCGCCCTGACCCGCCTGTACCCGAACTACACCCAGGTCGCGGTCCGCGCCTCGGCCGGCGTGACCAAGTTCGCCGACCTGAAGGGCAAGCGGATCTCCACCGGCTCACCGAACTCCGGCACCGAGGTGATCGCCCGGCGGCTGCTCACGGCGGCGGGCCTCGACCCGGCCCGCGACGTCACCACCCAGCGGCTCGGGCTGCCCGAGTCGGTCGACGCGATGAAGAGCGGCTCGATCGACGCGCTGGTGTGGTCCGGCGGCATCCCGACCGGTGGCATCACCGACCTGACCACCAGCCTCGGCAAGGACGTCAAGCTGATCCCGATCACCGACCTGCTGCCGGCGCTGAACACCAAGTACGGCACCATTTACGCCGAGGGCACGATCCCGGCGGCGGCGTACAAGCAGCCGGGAGACGTCAAGACGATCATCGTGCCGAACGTGCTGCTGGTCCGGAAGAACATGCCGGACGAGCTGGCCGAGAAGCTGACCAAGGTGATCTTCGACAACTTGGACGCCCTGGTCCAGGTGAACGCGGCGGCCAAGGACATCACCTTGGAGACCGCGGCGCAGACCGACCCGGTGCCGTTGCACCCGGGTGCCAAGAAGGCGTTCGACGCACTGAAATAACCGCACAGCTCACTCTCCTCCGCACACCAGGCGCAGCGGGGGAGGGTGGCGGATCCCACTTCCGGTCGTAGGCGCGACGGAGGCGGGAACCACCTCTTCTCCACACCCAGGCGCAGTGGGGAAGGGACAAACGCCCCGGCCACAACCAGGCGCAGTGGCAGGGGCAGGCCGGGCCGGCCCGCGGAGGCATCCGCAGGCCGGTCCGGCCACTTTGTGTGTCACCTGATGGTCGGGTGGCGCTCCTGGGCGTCCGGGATCTTCGCGCCGCGCAGGTAGTGGGACAACGCGGAGTCGCGCTTGGGATGAGCGTGGTAGTGCGTCGGTACGACGCGCCCCTCGGCGCTGTCCCAGGCGGTGTCGGCGACCCGCCACATCCGGTGCGCCATCCGCCCGGCCATGCCGGTGTGCGGAGAGAACGGGTGCGCCCTGGTCGGCGCGACCTCCTCGGCACCGAGCAGCCGGGACGTCAGCGCGCTGACGTCCTCGCCGTCCATCGTCTCGCAGAGCCGGCGGCTGCAGTCGGCCTCGAGCCGCTCGTGCTCGTCGAGCTGGCGGTCGATGACTTCCCACACCTGGTCGGACTGCAGGTGCTGGACCCGGCTGTCGCCGTACTGCTTGGCCTTGAGGAACCGCAGGGACCGCTCGAGCTGCCTGGCGTTGTCGACGTACGTGGCGACCAGCTCGCGGCCGTCCGGCAGCCGGCGAACCTGGGGGAGCAGGACGTCCTCGGCGGCGGCCAGGTGCTGGGCGGCGATCGCGTAGAACCAGTCGGTTTCGTGCCGGCGATGCGGGAGGGCGGCGTCCGGCGCGTGGGCCGGGGCGGCGAGCTCGCGGATCTTGCTGTGCTCGTAGCTGAGAGCCACTTCGAGAGTAGAAGCGGTCATCGTAACCACCTCCTGGGGGGGTTGACCCCAGGTTGCGCCTTCGGCGCGGCAGGTGCAACCGGTCCGGAACTGTGCGTGAGGGGAACGTAATGTCTTTGCTCCGGGTGATGCGAAGGGCTCCCTGGGCGCGATTCCCAGAGAGCCCTTCGATCACGTGGTGGAACGACTGCTCAGGCTGTCGATCAGTGGTCCGAGCTCTTCTTCCACAGGTTGATCCCGGCCTCGACGGCGTCGGCGTCGATCGCGTCCAGCTCGTCCTGGCTGAAGCCGAGGTTCTTCACCGCGGCCAGGTTGTCCTCGAGCTGCGCGACGCTCGAGGCGCCGATCAGCGCGCTGGTGACCCGCTCGTCGCGCAGCGTCCAGGCGAGCGCCAGCTGGGCGACGGACTGGCCGCGCTGCTTGGCGATCTCGCTCAGCGCGCGCACGTGCTTGAGGGTCTCCTCGGTCAGCATGTCCGTGCTCAGCGACTTGCCCTGCGCGGCCCGGGAGTCGTCCGGGATGCCGTTGAGGTACCGGTCGGTCAGCATGCCCTGCGCCAGCGGCGAGAACGCGATCACGCCGACCCCGAGCTCACCGACGGCGTCGAGCAGGTCCTCCTCGATCCACCGGTTCAGCATCGAGTACGACGGCTGGTGGATCAGCAGCGGCGTACCGAGCTCGCCGAGGATCCGGGCCGCCTCGCGGGTCTTCTCCGCCGAGTACGACGAAATTCCGGCGTACAGCGCCTTGCCCGAGCGCACGGCGGCGTCCAGCGCGCCCATCGTCTCCTCGAGCGGGGTGTCGGGGTCGAAGCGGTGCGAGTAGAAGATGTCGACGTAGTCCAGGCCCATCCGGTCCAGCGACTGGTCGAGCGAGGCGAGCAGGTACTTGCGCGAGCCGCCGCCCTGGCCGTACGGGCCCGGCCACATGTCGTAGCCGGCCTTGGTGGAGATGATCAGCTCGTCGCGGTACTTGGCGAAGTCGCGGGCGAAGTGGGTGCCGAAGTTGGTCTCCGCGGAGCCGTACGGCGGGCCGTAGTTGTTCGCCAGGTCGAAGTGGGTGACGCCGAGGTCGAACGCCCGGCGCAGGATGTCGCGCTGGGTCGCGAACGGCTTGTCGTCGCCGAAGTTGTGCCACAGACCGAGCGAGATGGCCGGCAGTTGCAGACCGCTGCGTCCCGTCCGCCGATAGGCCATCTGGTCGTCGTACCGGTTCTCAGCTGCTGTGTAGTCAGTCACGAACGCCAGTGTGCACCATGTCGTGACAAGTCCGCGAACCCCTTGTAATACAGCAGAACCGGCGTCGATCAGACCCAGAGATCCACCTTCTTGATCACCGTGTCCCAGGGCTCCGGCGGCCCCGAGGCAACGAACCGCAGCACTCCCGTGAGTCGGCTGGCCGGCGGTGCGGTCCAGTGCCGCTCACCCGGCCGCGGCGGGCCCATCAGGTTGGACAGCCCCCACTGGAGGTGGAACCACAGCACCGCCGCCTCCAGCTCGCCGGGCTCGAACCGCACGCCCACGACGTCCTTGTACGCCGGCAGCACGCGCACGACGTCTTCCAGCCGGAGCTTGGCGAACTCCATCGCCCGCGGTCCCCAGGCGGCGTCACCCCAGTCGATCAGCGCCGCGAACCGCCCGGCGTGGTCGACCATGATGTTCTGCGGCGCCAGGTCGCCGTGCAGCAGAACCGCCGGTGCTTCGCGGTCGAACCGCTCGCCCAACTCGCTCATCCATGCGGCGAGCCACTGTGCGGTCCCGGCGTCCAGGTATCCCTGCTCGACCAGCCCGTCGACCGGCCGCCCGTCCGCGCCGGCGTCGACCGGCACGCCGTCGATCTCTCGCGGCTCGATCCGATGCAGCAACCCGATCTCGCGCCCGACGTCGGCCCAAGCTGCCATTGCGTTCTGCTCGACGAGATCGTTGCCTTCGACCCCTTCCATCACGACGTACGGCGAGTCACCGCGCGCCCCGTCTCGCCGCTCGGCTGTGCTGATCTTGCCCTCAGCCACAATGGCTGGCGTCCTGACCCCGGCACCGTGGACGACGGGAATGACAGCAATCTCCTTGCGAAGGTCGTCAGCAAACGCGGCGGACCGCGGCATCCTCAGAACCAGGCGCTGCCCCAACCGAAAGACGTAGTTCGCGACGCCACCCGAAATCTCGGTGACGCCGGCCGGTTCGATGCCGTGCTCGACGGCGATTGCTCGCGCTGTGCCCACTGGATCCGATGTCACCATCCCCAGTCTGCTGGGTGGGCCACGTGCGACCCCACCGGTTTTCGCCAGCGATACTGTGGGCGTGCGAGTAGACCTCGATCCAGAAGCCGTCAGCAGCAAGGACTTCTACGCAACCCTGAACTCGGTGGTGGTCCCCCGGCCGATCGCCTGGGTCTCCACGATCTCGGCCGACGGCGTCCTCAACCTCGCGCCGCACTCGTTCTTCACCGTCTCCTGCGTCCGCCCACCGATGGTCCAGTTCACCTCGGTCGGCCGCAAGGACAGCCTCAACAACGTAGAAGCCACCCGCGAGTTCGTCGTCAACTTCGCCACCGAACCCCTCTTCGAACAAGTCAACGCCACCGGCACCAACTTCCCCGCCGGCATCTCCGAGTTCGAAGCAGTAGGCCTCACCACCGAACCCTCCCGAACCATCGCAGTCCCCCGAGTCGCCGAGTCCCCGGTCGCCCTCGAATGCACCCTCCACACCACCCTCGAACTAGGCGACTCCACCGTAGTCATCGGCCAAGTCCGCCACCTAGCGATCGCCGCCGAGATGATGGACGGCAACCACCCCGACATCCACCGCCTACGCCCCCTGGCCCGCCTCGGCAAAAACGAGTGGTCCACCATCGGCCAAGTCCTCAACATCACCCGAATCCGCTACACCGACTGGCCAGACCACTACCACCCGAACAAGTAGCCCCGCAGCCGTTTCCAACCCCAGCCCAGGGGGCCCGGCCCTCTATCTCGTGGACGCCGCACCAGCCCCCCACCCCAGCACCTGACTCCGGCACCCCCGATCCTGACCCCGGCACGCGACCGGGTCGGCCTCTTCTTGGGCGAGCTCGATGTCGCCACCTGCCTCCAGTTCCCCGGCATTCGCCGCCGGCGCCATCCCAACACCTCAGATCCGGCCCCGACCCCTGGACCACTCGACCTCCTGGACGCGCCGCACAGGCATCCACCCCGGTAACGGCTCCCCGATGGGCGGCGTCAACAGATCGACCACCTCGCCAGCCGGCCGCCGCCGACAGGTCCGGCATGTCATGCCACAACACGACCAGCATCGCGGCGGCGTCCACCACCCACCAACCTCCCGCGCTGCCCCCTCCGCACACTTGATCCCGCCTCCGCGGACCCTTTTCGGCGAACTTGGTGGGTGGTGGACGTCCGCCAGTCCGGCCGCGAAGCGATCGGTGACGTCCCGAACAACATCCGCAGCCGGTACGACGGCCCGGCCAGGCCGGTACCAGCCAAGCAATCAGCCCGCGCAGGACTCTCCAGCACTCGGCATGCCAGCCACCGGCTCACCGGGCACGCCAGCCCACCGGCTCACCCGGCGCACCGGCTCACCGGGCACAGCGGCTCACCGGGTACACCGGCCCCCGGCTCACCGGGCGGCTCACCCGACCCACCCGGCCCACCCGCACACCGGCCCATCGGGCCACCCGGGCTCACCCGCCACCCGGGCTCACCCGCCACCCGGGCTCACCCGGCACCCGGGCCCACCCGGCCCCAGCCAGCACACCGGCACCCGGGCCACGCTTGATCCCGCCTGCATAGCGTCTCTTCGGTGCCTTGGTGAGTGGTGGACGTCCGCCAGTTCCCCCGCGAAGCGATCGGCGACGTCCCGAACCTCATCCGCAGCCGGTACGACGACCGGCCAGGTCACAACCAGCCAAGCAATCAGCCCGCGCAGGAATCTCCAGCAACCGGCACGCCAGCCCACCGGCTCACCGGGCACACCGGCACCCGGCCCACTGGGCTGCTCGCCCGACCCACCGACCTCCGCTCCCGCGTCGACCGGAAAGCGGTCCGGGCCGAGGTCGTTGCCCGGTCCTTGAGCACGGTCGGCTGGAGGTGTCGCGATGCGGTCCGGAGGTGTCGCGACGTGTGGAGGTGGCGACGCGGTCCGGAGGTAGTTGGTGCCGGCGATGGTCGCACAGGCCAACCGGGCAACCCTGCGGCCGGTGATCGACCCATTGCGAGCGAGGCTGGCGGGCATCGCGGTCAAGGGCGGGGGAAGTGAGGCGAGGGCCCGTCGGCGAAGGGTGACGCCGGCGCGGAGCCAGCACGAACCGGCGAGCGGGTTATCGGCGTGGGATCGCTGGCCGTCGTCGAGGCCGCGACGCTGGGAAGTAGTCAAGTCCGGCCCGGCGGAGTTGTCCGGCGGGTAGGGGCCGGTTGTCGGCGCACGAGCACCAGAACGCCGCGCCCGTGAGGTTCTAGGTAGCGGTCGGCCAATCGCCGCGCGATGACGCCGGGCGCGCGCGGAGACCGCGCAGCCAGGCCATTGGCTGGATGGGAGATGCCGAGGAGCACCGGGGCGAGGTGCTGGCGCACTGACGGCGTGGCCCATGCAGGAGTCCCGTTGAGAAGATCACTGGACAGAAAGTCGTCGGCACCGCTGGGTGGCAGTGGCTGGGGTGGCGGGCAGTGGCTGGGTGGCGGGCAGATGACGGCCTCCGGGGAAGCGCCTGGGTCGGCATGTGGATGACGGCCTTTGGGGCAGTGGCTGGGGTGGCGGGCGGACTACCGTCTCTACGGCAGTGGGCGGAGCGGATGCTGAGTTGTTCCGCGGCTTGGCGGGATGGCGACCGATGGTTGGCCGGATCGGTTCATAGCTGATCGGCAAGGGACTGGGCCGTGGGTGTCTCCGCTGGATGGCTGGAACCAGTGGGATCCGGCTGAAGCGCTTGGGTTTCAGATTGTTTGGTGGTTGACCCATCCGGGGTGGGCAGTGGGTCCGAAGTCCGGGCATGACTTCGGACAGGCGGGTTTCTGCAGCGGTGGGTGGGTTGGTGGCCGCCGGGGCCGGTCTTGGCCTGGGGGAGTTGACTGCTGCGCTCGCGGGTGGGACCTCGCCGGTGGTGGGGGTCGGGACTCAACTGATCGATCTGGCGCCTGGGCCTGCGAAGGACTGGGCGGTGAAGAACCTCGGGACTGCTGACAAGCCGATCCTGGTCGGGGGTGTGCTGGCTGCTGTCGCGGTGTTCGCGCTGGTGGCGGGTGTGGTCGGGGTGAAGCGGCCTCGGGTGGCGTTGGGGATGACGGTTGTCCTTGGTGTGCTGGCGATCGTTGCTGCTGCGACTGGGCGTTCGCTGGCTGTCAATCCGGTGGTTCGGGTCTTGCCGGGATTCGTTACGTTGCTTGCGGCAACTGTCGGGATGTACCTGGTGCTGCGGACGCGGGGTTACTCGTTGCGGGGCAGGCCGGAAGATAAGCAACCGGCTGAGGCTGAGAAACCTGATGGGTTCGATCGGCGGAAGTTCCTGGTGACGACGTTCGCGCTGGGGGCGGCCGGGGTCGGTGGTGTGGTTGCCTCCCGGGTCCTGCCGGGTGGCGTGGACGACGCGACGCGTCGGGCCATCAAGCTGCCGGCTCCTGCCAGCCGGGCGCGGGTCCTGCCGGCCGGTGTCGCGGCTGACGTGGCCGGGGTCAGCCCGTTCACGACGTCGAACAAGTCGTTCTACCGTGTCGACACCCTGCTCACCGTGCCCAAGGTGGATCCGCGAAACTGGGAGCTGCGGGTGCACGGCATGGTCGATCGGGAGTTGCGGCTGAACTTCGCCGATCTGCTCGGGCGGCGGTTGGTCGAGCGGGACATCACCTTGACCTGTGTCTCCAACGAAGTCGGCGGCCCGTACGTCGGCAACGCGCGCTGGATCGGCGTACCGATCGCGGAGATTCTGCGTGAGGCCGGAGTCCAGGCCGGGGCGGACGCCGTGAAGTCGACCAGTGTCGACGGGCTCACCATCGGGACTCCGCTGGCCGCGCTGACCGACGGGCGGGACGCGATCTTCGCGGTCGGCATGAACGGTGAGCCGTTGCCTTTCGACCACGGGTTCCCGGTCCGGATGGTGGTGCCGGGACTGTACGGCTACGTGTCCGCGACCAAGTGGATCGTGGACTTCGAGGTCACCCGGTTCGAGGACTTCAGCGCCTACTGGACCGACCGGGGCTGGGCGGTCGAGGCGCCGATCAAGACGGCGTCGCGGATCGACGTCCCCAAGGGGTTCGCCCGGATCAAGCCCGGTCCGGCTGTCGCCGCCGGAGTCGCCTGGGCGCAGCACCGAGGGATCGCCAAGGTCGAGGTGCAGGTCGACGACGGGCCCTGGCAGGAGGCGAAGCTCGCCGACGAGGCCGGCATCGACATCTGGCGGCAGTGGACCTTCCGCTGGGACGCGACGTCGGGCAACCACACCCTCACCGTCCGCGCGACGGACCGGACCGGACAGGTCCAGACCGCCGACCGTGCCGCACCGCGACCGAACGGGTCGAGCGGGCTGCACAACACGGTGGTGATGGTCGAGTAACCAATGCCGCGCAATGACGTCCGGCACCGGACCTTCCAGCACCGCGCACTCCAACACCACGCACTCCGGCACCACGCACTCCAGCAGGACACCTCTCACCAATGCAGCACCCCCATCACAAGGAGAACGATCCTCATGTCGAACACCCTCAAGCGCGTCACGCTCGCCGCCTCCGCCGTTTCGTTGCTCTTCGCAACGGCTGCCTGTGGCGGCAGCGACGACGCCGGTACGCCGGCCGCCGGTACGACAACGTCGACCACGGCCCCCGCCGAGACCCCGAGCACGACCCCCTCGATGGACAACGCCGCCGGCCTGGTCGGCCCGGGCTGCGCCGACTACGCCAAGGCCAACCCCTCCGGCGCCGGCTCGGTCGACGGGATGGCGGCCGCGCCGGTCGCCACGGCCGCGTCGGGCAACCCCCTGCTGAAGACCCTCGTGGCCTCGGTGTCGGGCAAGCTGAACCCGAAGGTCGACCTGGTCTCGACCCTCAACGGTGGCGAGTTCACCGTGTTCGCGCCGGTCGACTCGGCGTTCGCCAAGATCCCGGCCGCGACGATCAACACGCTGAAGTCCGACAGCGCGCTGCTGACCAAGATCCTGACCTACCACGTCGTCCCGGGTCAGCTCGACCCGGCCGCGGTGGTCGGCAAGCAGACCACCGTCGAGAAGGGCGCGGTCACCGTGACCGGTTCGGGCGACAACCTGATGGTCAACAACGCCAAGGTGATCTGCGGCGGCGTCAAGACCGCCAACGCGACCGTGTACCTGATCGACACCGTGCTGATGCCCCCGGCGGCCTGATCGCAGGAGTCTCACACCGGCGGTGCCACCCTTCATGGGTGGCGCCGCCCGCCGTCGTTGTCAGCGGCAACGATCGCGGCCACCGACGCGGTGACGTCGGCCTCCGTGGTGAGGTGGTTGGAGACCGAGATCCGCATGAAGCGCCGGCCGCGCCAGGTCGTACCGCCCATCCAGCAGACGCCTGACTCCTGCACGGCGGCGATCACCCGGTCGGTCCGCTCGTCCGAACCGAACGAAACGAGAACCTGGTTCAGCACCACCTCGTTGCCGATCTCGTAGCCGGCGTCGGCGAGCTGCTCCGCGAACAAACGCGCCAGGGAGCAGCAGCGCTCGACGAGCTCGCGCACGCCGGTCCGGCCGAGCTCCTGCAAACCAGCCCACACGGCCAGCCCTCGAGCTCTGCGAGAGGACTCGAGGGCGTAGTCACCCGGCTCGGACTCGCCCGACGCGACCAGGTACGACGCGCTGTAGGCGAGCGCCTGGTGATGGACCTCGGGATGGGCGGTGAACACGAACCCGCTGTCGTACGGGAGGTTCAGCCACTTGTGCCCGTCGCAGCCCCAGGAGTCGGCCCGCTCCAGCCCACTGACCTGGTCGCGCAGCGCAGGACTGACCGCCGCCCAGAGTCCGAAGGCGCCGTCGACGTGAACCCAGCCGTCGTGCTGGTGAACGAGGTCGCACGCCGCGCCGAGGGCATCCGAGGCGCCGGTGTTCACGTTGCCGGCTTGGAGGCAGACGATCAGTGGGCCGGCGTGCTCGGTCAGCCGAACCCGCAGATCGTCGAAGTCGATCGTGCCGTTGAGGCCAGAGCGCACGAGCTCCAGGCGGCGCGAGCCGAAGCCGAGGAGCCGCAGCGAGCGGTCGATGGTGGCATGACGTTCTTCGCCGGCCAGAACGCGGACGAGGGGTGCTCCCGGCAGGCCGTCGGCTTCGACGTCCCACCCGGCCCGGGCAAGGACGTGGTTTCTTGCCGCAGCCAGTGCGACGGTGTTGGCGGACTGAGCGCCGGTGGTGAAGCCCGCCGACGCCGTCGCTGGAAGGCCGAGCAACTCCTTCAGCCACTCGCCGGCCGCGTGTTCGGCCGCCGCCGCGGTGGGGGAGAGCACGCTGTTCCAGGCGTTCTGGTCCCAGCCGGCGGCGAGGATCTCCGCGGCGGTGGCGGCCGGGAGCGCACCGCCGACGACGAAGCCAAAGTAGCGCGGGCCCGCACTAGCGACGATTCCGGGATCGGCAACGGCGATCAGGTCGTCGATCACCTCGGAGGGCGGTCGACCGGTGTCGCCCAGCGGAGCACGGAAACCGGCGCGCACGTCCGCGTACGAAGCGGCGGCGCGAACCGGTCGTTCGGTGAGGGAGTCGCGGAAGGCGGCGGCGTGCGTGGCGGCGCGGGAGAAGAGCTCGTGCGTGGGTGACGAAGGCTGCATGGTCCGACTGTCCCATCCGGTCGTGGGTGCGAGCGTTTGCGTGAGGTTCCGATCGAGAGCGCTAGCTGAGGGAGCGGGTCAGGGTGTGGAGAGCCGGCGTGAGGTGAATGGCGTTGAGATCCGCGGGCTGCGTCGTGGCGGGAGCCCAGGTGCCTCCGGAGACGTGGTGGATCCAGGGCGTCAGCGGACCGGGCTGCGTTGCGTACGTGCGTAGGGAGATCGTGAGCATGACCGCCAGGGCGGGCAGGACCGAGAGGTCCTGGATGACGTGCACCAGCAGCAGATTGCGGGCGGGTAGGGCGACGAGCACGCCGTACGGCGGGTTCTCGACGTGCAGGGTTTCGCGCAGGACGGTGTCGAGGACGAGCGCACGCGAGGCGGCGAACGTGGAGCCGCTGAGCACGGCGACCATCGCGCCCTCGTGATCGGCGTACTCGAGGTCGTCGGGACGGCGGCGGAGGTTGGCCAGGGCGGTGTCGATGGCTTCGGCGCGGGTCATGCCGTAGTCGGACGGGTCGAGGTGCAGCGTGACGACGCCATCGTCCTGCGTCGCCGGTACAGCGAGCAGGCCGGGCAGGAACTCCGGTGTCCCGGCGGTCCAGGCGGGTGGCAGGGCACTGGTGGGGACGAGCCGCGCCAGCAAGTCGCGCGCCGGATCGGTGGGTGGACTGGGTGGACCTTGGCGGAGATGCCGGCTCAGGCAGGCGAAGTGGTCGTTGACGAGGTGGGGCCAGCGGTGCGCATGCTCGGTGGCGACGATCCGGGCGAGATTGGTCAGGCCGGCGATCAGGTCCGAGTCGAGCCCGGGCAGCGACGGACCAGGCTTCAGGATCAACGAGTCGACGCCGTCGAAGGTCGCTCGCAGCCCGTGCTCGCCCGCCACCGATACGGCGAGCTGAACGAGATGCGCCGCCTGAGCGGGCGTCAACGGCGGCAGGGCGCACCGGGCACGACGTTGGTTGCCGGGAGCACGTTCTGGGGGATCCGGGTGATGGATGGTCATGAGTACCTCCTCACCAGAGAAAGTACGAGGAGTTCACCGGTTCCGAGCCGATGATTTCGGCGGCTGTGGACAACCGACGGTTATCCTGCCCGCAGTCCATCCGGAGGAGTGAGTCATGTCGGACGCACCGGCGTCGCGGCCGTCGTCGGCGGCCCGGCTCTCGTTGTCGCACATCACGGCGCAGAACGAGACGAACCTGCTCGGCACGGTGCACGGCGGCGTGATCATGACGCTGGTCGACTCGGTCGCCGGTGTCGTCGCGGCCCGGCACTCCGGTGGCCCGGCGGTCACCGCGTCGATGGACGAGATGGTGTTCCTGGTCCCGGTCCGCGTCGGCGACGTCGTGCACTTCACCGCGCAGGTGAACTGGACCGGGCGCAGTTCGATGGAGATCGGCGTCCGGATCACCGCGGACCGCTGGGATTCGGTCGGTCCCCAGGTGCACGTCGCCACGGCGTACCTGGTGTTCGTCGCGGTGGACGCCGAGGGCAAGCCGCGGCAGGTGCCGCAGGTGGAGCCGGAGAACGACGAGGACCGGCGCCGGATGCGCGAGGCCGAGATCCGGCGCAGCCACCGGCTGGCCCGGCGCAAGGCGATCATTGCCTCCCGTGAGGACACCGATGAAGTGGTTCACTAGCGGCAAATGGCACCCCTCGGCGGTCCTGCTGGTGGTGCAGCTGCTCGGCGTACTGGTGTATCCGGCGATGGAGGGATCGCGCGGCGGCCGGGTCGCGTTCGAGACGCTCGGCATCGTCGTGCTGGTGCTCGCGGTCTTCTCGGTCCGCTCGACGCCGGGGCTCACCTGGGTCAGCATCTGCCTGGGCATCCCGGCGGTGGTGCTGTCGCTGGTCGACGCGTTCCGCCCGAGCGACGTGATCGTGCCGGTCTCCGGCGCCTTCCACGCCGCGTTCTACTTCTACGCGGCGTACAGCCTGCTGCGGTACATGCTGTCCGACCACGACGTCAGCGTCGACGAGCTCTACGCGACCGGTGCGACGTTCACCTTGGTGGCGTGGGGATTCGCCTACGTTTTCGTGGTCGTCCAGGCGCTCGACCCGGGCAGCTTCACCGCCGCGGTCAACCCGGAACAGGACCGCTCCTGGATGGAGCTGCTTTTCCTGAGCTTCACCACGCTGTCCAGCACAGGGCTCAGCGACATCGTCCCGATCAAGTCCTGGGCGCGATCGGTTGTGATGCTCGAGCAGCTGGCCGGCCTCGGGTACGTCGCGATGGTCGTGTCCCGGTTGGTCGGTCTCACGGTCGCGAAGCGCCGCTAACGACGCGGCCAGGAGGCCAGCAGATCCGCCGCGGCGCGGTGAGCGACCTCCGGCGCGTGCTCCATCGCCGCCACCCGGTAGCTGACCAGAGCTCCCTCGTGCAGCAACAGCAACCGATCCGCCAGCTCGTCCACCTGGTCGAAGCCGGCCAGCTCCGCCTGCGCGACGAACTCGGCTCGCATCCACTGCTTCTGCCCGACGATCACCGGCATCGCCGGATGGTCCGGCGCCGCCAGCTCGACGCTCGCGTTGATGAACCCGCAGCCACGCCGTGACTGCTCCATCCACTCGCTGAGCGCCGCGAACAGCGCGAGGATCACCTCCTCGGGCCCCGAGGGTTCGCGCCGCGCGAGCTGCTCGTCGAGGAACGCGTGCCAGACCCGGTTCCGCCGCTCCAGGTACGCCGCGATCAGCCGGTCCTTCGACCCGAACCGGTCGTACAGCGTCTTCTTCGTCACCTCGGCCGCGTCCGCGATCGCGTCCACCCCGACCGCCCGCACCCCTTGGGCGTAGAACAGCGCCGACGCCGCCGACAGGATCCGCTCGCCCGCGGGCGTCAGCGGCTTGGCCGGCGCCTCCGTCCCGGTGCGCTCGACAAGCAGGACGGGTCTCAGCTGCTGATCGACCATACTGACAGTATACCGACCGGTGTGGTTACTTCGGGAGCATGATCACCACCGAAGCCCTCGCCGTCCGCCGGCAAGCGCGCCTGATCCCGCTGCTGGCCGGCGCCGGGTTCGTCGTGTTCTGGAGCTCGGGCTTCGTCGGGGCCCGCTGGGGTACGGCGTACAGCTCGGCCGTGGATCTGCTCGCCTGGCGGTTCCTGCTGGCCGGGACCTTGGCGGCCGTCGTGCTGGCGATCCGGCGACCGCGGATCAGCCGTGCCGATCTGGTGACCCATATCGCGATGGCGTTCCTGACCCAGTTCGTCTATCTCGGCCTGATCTTCGCCGGCATCGACCACGGCATCCCCGCCGGCGTGACGGCGCTGATCGGTTCCCTGCAACCGATCCTGATCGCCACCGTCGCCGGACCACTGCTCGGCGAACACGTATCGCGCCTGCAATGGACCGGTCTGCTGGTCGGCCTGGCAGGCGTCGGCCTGGTCGTGGCCGACGATCTCGGTCACAGCTCGCCGCTGCTGTTCCTGCTCCCCTTCGGCGGTCTGCTCGGCCTGGTGGCCGGCACGTGCCTCGAGCGCAAGCGCAAGCCGAAGGCCCACCTCCTGGACGCGCTCTGCCTGCAGAGCCTGGTCTCCGGCGTGCTGTTCCTCGGCTTCGCCACCGCGACCGGGCAGATGACCGTCCCGCACGAGCCGGGCTTCTACGGGGCAGCCGTCTGGCTGGTCGTCTTCTCCACCACTGGCGGCTGGGGCCTGTACCTGGTGAACCTCCGGCTGTCGGGCGCGACCCGGATCAGCTCGCTGCTCTACCTCGTACCACCGACCACGATGGTGATGGCCTACCTGATGTTCCACGAGACGATCGGACTGCTCGCCGCATTCGGCATCGTCGTCTGTGCCGTGGCCGTTATCCTCATTCGCCGGCCGGATCGGCGAACAGGGCGTCGATGACGGGCGTGACGACCCCCGGATGGCTACGCTGCGGTAATGGCGGAACCCCGGTGGCTGAACGACAAAGAGCAGCAGGCCTGGCGTGCGTTCATCGCGGCCCAGCGCGTGGTCAACGGGCGGATCGAGCAACAGCTGCAGCGCGACGCCGGCATGCCGCACACGTACTTCGAGATCCTGGTCCGGCTCTCCGACGCCACCGACGGCCGGCTGCGGATGAGCGAGCTCGCGGTTGCCACGCTCGGGTCGCGCAGCCGCCTGTCGCACGCGGTGAACCGGCTCGAGCAGGTCGGCTGGGTCCGTCGTGAAGGGATCACGTCGGACCGGCGTGGTCAGGTGGCGATCCTCACCGAGGCCGGCCGGGAGAAGCTGAAGGAGACCGCGCCCGGACACGTCGAAACGGTCCGTGCGGCGGTCTTCGACGCGCTGACCGACGAGCAGGTCGAACAGCTGCACGACATCTGTGCCGCGCTGGCCCGCCACTCCGGTGGCACCTACGACAGTGCCGCCTGGGAGTCCAGCTGAAGCCTGTCGGCAACAATGGGCGTCGATGAAGACTTTCCAGGGTGTCGCCGTCGTCGCAGCCACCGCAGTCCTGCTCGCCGGATGCGCCGACTCCAGCCCGCCGACCGCCGGGCCCAGCACCGTGCCCTCGTCGACGGTGCCCATCCCGCCGACGGACACGCCGCCGACCGACACGCCGCCGACGTCGACGGCAACACCGCCCTCGACACCCGGTACGCCGTCGCCCAGTGCGCCGCAGTCGGACTGCCTCGACCAGAAGCTGGCCGGGCTCACTCTGCGCGAGCGCGCGGCCCAGCTGATCATGACGGGCATCAGCGCGACCGGCATGACGTCGTCCGAGCGGTCCGTCGTACGGGCGCGGAAACCGGGCGGTCTCCTGCTGATGGGCGATGGCGGCAGCCTCAGCCACACGCGGACGGCGATGGCGGCGGCCACCGCCGCGGCCACGATCGACGGGATCCAGCCGTTCGTCGCCGCCGACCAGGAGGGCGGCAAGATCCAGCGGCTCAAGGGTTCCGGCTTCGATCGCATCCCGGCCGCCACCGTCCAGGGCGGCTGGTCCGCCCAGAAGCTCACCAGCGAAGCCACCCAGTGGGGCGAGCAGCTCCAGCAGGCCGGTGTGAACCTCGATCTCGCTCCGGTCGCGGACGTCGTACCGAAGTCCCTGGGTGACGACAACGCGCCGATCGGGGCCCTGGACCGCGGCTACGGCAGTACGCCGGGCCCGGTGGGCGAGCACGTCGCCGCGTTCGTGAAGGGCATGCACGCCGCCGGGGTGATGACGTCGGTCAAGCACTTCCCGGGCCTGGGCCGGGTCCGCGGCAACACCGACTTCTCCTCGGGCGTGGTCGACACCGTCACGGTCCGCGGCGACGCCGACCTCGCGCCGTTCGCCGCCGGGATCAAGGCGGGCAGCGACATGGTGATGGTCTCCACCGTGACCTACACCAAGATCGACAAGACCAACCGGGCGGTGTTCTCGCCGACGATCGTCCAGGGCATGCTGCGCGGCGACCTGCAGTACGACGGGGTCGTGATCACCGACGACGTCGGCGCGGCCGCGGAGGTGGCTTCCGTGCCGGCCGGTGACCGGGCGACGCTGTTCATCGCCGCCGGTGGCGACGTCGTGATCACCGCGAACGCCTCGCTGACCTCGACGATGATCAACGCAGTGGTCCGCAGAGCCCAGCAGGACAAGGTGTTCGCCGCGCAGGTCGACGCCAGCGCGCGCCGCGTCCTCACGCTGAAGCAGAACCGTGGACTGGTGAGCTGCGGGTGAGCGCCGTACCGCCTGCGTCGCAAGGGCCTGGGGCCGACGGCGAGGAGCCCGACTACCGGTTCACGCTGGCCAACGAGCGCACCTATCTGGCCTACCTGCGGACATCACTCGCCTGTTATGCCGGTGGTCTGTCGGCCGTCCAGTTCCTCGATCTCGGCCGGGACCGCTGGCCCGCCCGGATCCTGGGCATTGTGCTGGTCGGCATCGGGCTGATCACCACGGCAGGCGCTTTCCGCCGCTGGCAGGCGAATCTGACCGCGATGCGCCGCGGCGACCGCCTGCCGGTCACCCGCCTGCCGTTGATGCTCGGGGCAACGATCGCCGTGGCCGGGCTGATCGGCCTGCTGTTCAGCCTGTGGCGATGACCCGCGACCCCGGTCTGCAGCCCGAGCGCACGCTGCTCGCGTGGCGCCGGACAGCGCTCGGCCTGGTCACCAATGGTGTTCTCCTGCTCGCCTCCGGCCACGGTACGTCGGGGGTCCGGACCGGTCTCGGCGTCGTGGTGATCGTGCTGGCGCTCGCCTGCTGGGCCGCTGTGAGCGCCGTCTACCGGCGGGCTGCCCGCTCGGGTCCGCCGGGCTTTCTGGGCCATGACAGAGTGCTGCGGGCGGCTGCCGGTTTGGTCCTGCTGGTGGGGCTGTTCGACCTGTACGCGGTGATCACACGCTGACACCACCTGGTCACGAATTGGTCGCACTGAGTCAATGTGTTCACAATCTCGCGATACCTTGCCAGCACGGATGCCAACTCAACGGTCCGTTGCCCCTAGCATGTTCACGGTTTGTCCCTCGTTCATCCGGAGCTTGAAGTGCCGTTACGTCTGCGTCCGAACGACCCGACGTTCTACGACCTTTTCACCGAGTCCGCCAATCACCTCGTCGACGGCGCCCGCATCCTGGCCGAACTGCTCGGCAGTACCGCGGGAACCGGGCTGGCCGCCAGCCACCAGATCGCCGGCCAGATGAAAGACGCCGAGCACGCGGCCGACGAGACCACCCACTCGATCATCCGCCGCGTCAACTCGACGTTCGTCACGCCGTTCGACCGCGAGGACATCTACCGCCTCGCGTCCGACCTGGACGACGTGATGGACTTCATGGAGGAGGCCGTCGACGCGGTCCACCTGTTCGGCCTGGAGTCGCTGCCGACGGAGGTGGCCGAGCAGATCGAGGTGCTGCAGCGGATGGCCACGCTGACCGCCGAGACGATGCCGCGGCTGCGCACGATGAAGGACCTGGCCGAGTACTGGATCGAGATCAACCGGCTGGAGAACACCGGTGACGCGGTGCACCGCCGGATCATCGCCAAGCTGTTCAGCGGCGAGTTCGACGCCCTGACGGTGATGAAGGTGAAGACCGTGATCGACCTGCTGGAGGACGCCGTCGACGCGTTCGAGCACGTCGCCAACACGGTCGAGCAGATCGCCGTCAAGGAGAGCTGAGCGTGGAGCTCGCGCTCGTCGTCGCCGTCATCGCGATCGCGTTGATCTTCGACTACACCAACGGTTTCCACGACGCCGCCAACGCGATCGCCACCTCCGTCTCGACCCGGGCGCTGACGCCCCGGGTCGCGTTGCTGATGGCGGCGGTGATGAACTTCCTCGGCGCCTTCCTCGGCACCGAGGTGGCCGAGACCGTCGGCAAGGGCATCATCAACACCCCGGCGGGCCAGCACGGCCTGGTGATCGTGCTGTCCGCACTGGTCGGCGCCATCACCTGGAACCTGATCACCTGGTACTTCGGCCTGCCCAGCTCGTCGTCGCACGCGCTGATCGGCGGCCTGGTCGGCGCCGGCCTGGCCTCGGCGAGCACGGTGCTGTGGAGCGGCATCCTGGACAAGGTCGTCATCCCGATGGTGGTCTCGCCGGCGGTCGGCTTCCTCGGCGCGTTCCTGCTGATGACCGCGATCCTGTGGATCTTCCGGCGCAGCAATCCCGGCAAGACCACCCGCGGCTTCCGGCTCGCCCAGTCGCTGTCGGCGGCCGCGATGGCGCTCGGCCACGGTCTGCAGGACGCCCAGAAGACGATGGGCGTGATCTTCCTCGCCCTGCTCACCACCGGGCACGTCAGCCCCGGCGACGAGATCCCGATCTGGGTCAAGGTGGCCGCCGCGACCGCGATCTCGCTGGGCACCTACTCCGGTGGCTGGCGGATCATGCGCACCCTCGGCCGCCGGATCATCCACCTCGACCCGGCCCGCGGCTTCGCCTCCGAGGCAGTCGCCGCGACCGTGCTGTACGTGATGGCGATCGGCCTGCACGCGCCGGTCTCCACCACCCACACGATCACCTCCGCGGTGATGGGCGCGGGCGCCACCAAGCGGCTGTCCGCCGTGCGCTGGGGTGTCGCGAAGGGCATCATCATGGCCTGGATCCTCACCATCCCGGCCGCCGGCGTGGTCGCCGCGTGCTGCTACTGGGTGGCTCACCTCATCCTGGAGTAGCAGCTCGAGGCCGGCGTGGCAGTTCCACTAGCGGTTCCAGCGGCGTACGGCCTTGACCATGTCCTTGGGGCGGAGCGAGTTCAGGTAGGCGTCCCAGGTCGCGTAGAGCTTGTCGCCCAGCAGCCCGACGTCCAGGTACGCCTGCGGGCGGACGGCGACCACCCAGGTCACGGCCGCGGCGTGGCCCTGGGTGAGCAGCAGGTGGTTCGAGGTCTCGTCGATGCGGCGCTTCGACTCGCCGGTCCGGCCGTGGTCGGGCAGGCCGCGGGTCGCCCAGCGGCGCAGGATCTCCGGGTCCTCGGCGGTCATCCGGGCCAGATAGGTGAGCGGCCCGGGGCGGAACCCGCGGAGCGGGATGCTGCTCAGGCTCCCCAGCGGGAACCACCCGTTCGTGCAGCGCCGGCCGTTCACCGCCGACTCGATCTCCCGCGCCTGGTCCGAGCGCAGGCCCTGGGTCGCCCAGGACAGGAAGAACACCCCGGCGTCCGGGATCTCCTCGGCGATGTGCGGTGCGACCTTCAGCCGCCCCGGCTCGAAGAGATGCAACTCCTCGGAATCGAACACCACGAACTCTCCCCCGAACCACTGAACCGTCGGCCGGCGCCCCCGCGGCTGCCGAGAAACCGTCGACCGTCGCCGACGGGACCCCCCAGGTCCGGCACGGCAGTCAAAGGCCTTTCGTACTCCCGAGTCCGCCCGGGGTCAAGGTCTGGTCCACTGCCGAACGCAGGCGGCGCCGGACGACGACCGCCCGCGTCGCCGTACCGGCTGTACTCCGATGGTCAGCGGTTGCGGCGGCGGGCGAGTTCCTCCTGGTCGAGGCGCTCGGCCTCCTCCGGGGTCGGCGCGCCCCCGCCGTACGACGCGGGCAGCCACCAGGCCCGGGGCGGCTGCTCGGGGTAGGCCCGGATCGTCTCGTCGAGCATTCCGGCCATCGTGGTCCGCAGGTGCTCGGTCGCCTCCGTCGCGTCGTCCTGGCGGGTGACGGTGATCGGAGCGCCGACGGTGATCGACACCGGACGGTGCCTGGTGAAGTCCTTCGGGTGGTCCTTGGTCAGGATCCGCTGGGTGCCCCACAGGATCATCGGGATCACCGGGACGCCGGCCGCCGCGGCCATCCGGATCGTGCCGGACTTGAACTCCTTCAGCTCGAACGACCGCGAGATCGTCGCCTCCGGGAAGACGCCGACGATCTCGCCGGCCTTCAGGTAGCTCAGCGCCTGCCGGTACGACGCGGAGCCGGCGTCGCGGTCGACCGGGATGTGGTGCATGCCGCGCATCAGCGGCCCGGAGACGCGATGGCGGAACAGCACCTCCTTGGCCATGAACCGGACCAGCCGTTGGCTCGGCTGCGCGCCGAAGCCGCCGATCACGAAGTCGACGTAGCTGATGTGGTTGAGCGCGATCACCGCCCCGCCGGTCCGCGGCACGTGCTCGGTGCCGACCATCGTGAACTTCAGGTCGAGCGCCTTGAACGCGGTTTTCGCCAGGGCGATCACCGGCGGGTAGACAATGTCTCGCATCCCCCGACGCTACCGGCTCCGGCGTCGCGGCACACCGTGCGGCAACGTGACGCGTACCGCCTGTCAGAGACGCCTGCAGCCTGGCGACGCGCGGGATCCGGTACTCAGTAGCCCGTCGTTGGCTATCGTGAACGGCGGAAAGTCGAATCGCGGGAGCTCGCGCCGTAGCGGGCTGAGAGGGCGGCTGGACTGCGCACCCCTGGCGGACCGGGAGACCGGGACCGGCCAGGCTGGGCGAACCGGCGCCGCCGACCGCCGAACCTGTCCGGGTAATTCCGGCGTAGGGAGCAGCATCGTGACAACCATCGGCAACGACTCCGCCGTCCGTCCGACCGTCACCACCGGCCCGATCTCGGGCTCGGAGAAGATCTACACCGGCGACCTGCGTGTCCCGGCCCGCCGGGTGAATCTCACCAACGGCGAGCACTTCGACCTGTACGACACCTCCGGTCCGTACACCGACGCGGGCGCGGCCATCGACGTCCAGACCGGTCTGCCGCCGATCCGCAAGGACTGGATCGACGGACGCGAGCGGCTTACCCAACTCGCGCACGCCCGGGCCGGCACGATCACCGAGGAGATGCGGTACATCGCCGTCCGCGAGGGCGTCGACCCCGAGCTGGTCCGGTCCGAGGTCGCCCGCGGCCGCGCGGTGATCCCGGCCAACCACCACCACCCCGAATCCGAGCCGATGATCATCGGCAAGAAGTTCCTGGTGAAGGTGAACGCGAACATCGGCAACTCCGCGGTCACCAGCTCGATCGAGGAGGAGGTCGAGAAGCTGGTCTGGGCCACCCGCTGGGGCGCGGACACGGTGATGGACCTGTCGACCGGCAAGAACATCCACGAGACCCGCGAATGGATCCTGCGCAACTCGCCGGTCCCGATCGGCACCGTGCCGCTGTACCAGGCGCTGGAGAAGGTCAAGGGCGACCCGACCGAGCTGTCGTGGGAGGTCTACCGCGACACGGTGATCGAGCAGTGCGAGCAGGGTGTCGACTACATGACCGTGCACGCCGGTGTGCTGCTGCGATACGTGCCGCTGACCGCGCGCCGGATCACCGGCATCGTGTCCCGCGGCGGCTCGATCATGGCCGCTTGGTGCCTGGCGCACCACCAGGAGTCCTTCCTGTACACGCATTTCGCCGAGTTGTGCGAGATCCTGCGCGCGTACGACGTGACGTTCTCGCTCGGCGACGGACTGCGGCCGGGATCGATCGCCGACGCCAACGACGCGGCCCAGTTCGCCGAGCTGAAGACGCTCGGCGAGCTGACCAAGGTGGCCTGGGAGCACGATGTCCAGGTGATGATCGAAGGGCCCGGGCACGTCCCGATGCACAAGATCGCGGAGAACGTGCGGCTCGAGGAGGAGCTGTGCGGGGAGGCGCCGTTCTACACGCTCGGGCCGCTGGCCACGGACGTCGCCCCGGCGTACGACCACATCACCAGCGCGATCGGCGCGGCGCAGATCGGCTGGCTGGGCACGGCGATGCTCTGCTACGTCACGCCGAAGGAGCACCTCGGGCTGCCCGACCGCGACGACGTGAAGACCGGGGTGATCACCTACAAGATCGCCGCGCACGCCGCCGACCTGGCCAAGGGGCATCCGGGCGCGCAGGACTGGGACGACGCGTTGTCGACGGCCCGCTTCGAGTTCCGCTGGGAGGACCAGTTCAACCTCTCGCTGGACCCGGACACCGCGCGGTCGTACCACGACCAGACGCTGCCGGCCGAGCCCGCCAAGACCGCGCACTTCTGCTCGATGTGCGGCCCGAAGTTCTGCTCGATGCGGATCACCGCCGACATCCGCAAGTACGCCGAGGAGAAGGGGCTGGACTCCGCCGAGGCGATCGAGGCCGGCTTCGCGGAGATGTCGGAGAGCTTCAAGTCGCATGACAAGAAGCTCTACCTGCCGCTGGCCGACTGAGCCGGACCGAGCCGGACAGGCACGAAAGCCAAGCCGAACCGAGGGCCCCGGGCAACCTGTTGCCCGGGGCCCTTCGACTGCCCTGGTGACCGGGCCGCCGGTGTGCTTCGATGGTGCGCGGTAGGTGATTCTTCGTGCGCTACGTGGTCGCGGGCCTGGTCGGTGTCGCCGTGCTGCTGGTTGGCTGCGGCAACGAGCCGGACCGGCCCGGGGCAGGACAGGAGCCGTCCGTGAGCCCATCCGACAGCCCGGGATCCGGCAGTCCGGCGCCACAGAGTTCGGCGCCACAGAGCCCGGCACCCAGTGGACCCGTCGAGCAGGCCAAGGCGGATCTGGCCGGCCGGCTCGGGGTTCCGGTCGAGCAGGTGACCGTGGTCAGCACCGAGGAGGTGACCTGGCCCGACAGCAGCCTGGGCTGCCCGGAGCCGGGCATGAACTACGCCCAGGTGCTCACCGAGGGGACGCGGACGATCCTGTCCGCGGGCGGCCGGCAGTACAGCTACCACTCCGGTCAGCGTCGGGCGCCGTTCCTGTGCGAGAACCCCCGAACGTCCTGACGCGGAGTGAAGAGAGGCGGTGAGTCGGCGGGCGCGGGCCCCGTTCTGAGCGGAGAATTGGGGGATCGGTGAGTTCGCGGGATGGTCACTGTCAGTGATCGAGCGAACCGGTTCAGGTTTTTTCCTTCACTCTACGTGAATAAGACTGTAGCCTTAATCTTGCGTCGAGAAGGAGGTGCAGGGCGGTGGTCTTCGTTCTCACGGTAGATCAACGGGGCAGTCGCAGCGCGGGCGATCTCGTACCCGAGCTGCTGAACACGCTGAATCGGCGACCGCGCCGGACCGGCCTGCTGCGCAAGTTCGAGCGCACCGCGGGCGACGAGGTGCAGGGTGTGCTGTCGGAGGCGCGTGCGACGGTCGACGTCATCGTGCAGCTGATCCGCGCCGACAGCTGGCACATCGGGCTCGGCATCGGTGCGGTCGAGCAGCCGCTGCCACGCAGTACGCGGGCCGGCAGTGGTTCGGCGTTCTCCAATGCCCGCGAGGCGGTCAACCGGGCCAAGTCGAGTCCCCATCACGTCAACGTCGTCGGCGACGACCCGCACGTGGCCGACCAGGTCGAGAGCGTGCTCTGGCTGATGGCCTCGGTGCTGCGCCGCCGCAGCGAGCGGGGCTGGGCAGTCGCCGACCTGCTCGCCGAAGGGCTGACCCGCCGCGAGATCGGCGTGAAACTCGGCATCAGCCAGTCGGCGGTGACCCAGCGGGCCCAAGCGGCCGGGTACGCCGAAGAGCAGCGCGGCCGATTGCTGGCCGCCGAGCTGCTGGCATCGGGTGCCGCTGCATGACCGCTGCGGTCCTGGCGCTCGTCGCGGTCGGGCTGCTGCTCGCGGTCGCGGCGTTCATCCTGCCCGCTGGGTCGACCGTGGAGATCGTCGTCACCGGCGTGATGCTGGCTTGCCTGGCCGCCGCCGGCATCATCCTGCTCTTCGGTGACGGAGTGGCCGGCTGGGGCGAAGCCTGGTGGAACGTGCTGCTGCTCGTCTCCGGCGGCCTCGCCGTGACGGGTGGCGGTCCGCTGACGACGTCCGTACTGGCGCTGGTCGACCGGGGCAACACCAGATCGCAGTCGACCCAGCAGGCCGGTGAGGTGCTGCGTGGTGGCGCGCTGATCGGGGCGCTGGAGCGCGGCGCGGTCTTCGGCTCGATCGTGGCCGGCTGGCCTGAGGGAGTGGCGATCGTGCTGGCGATCAAGGGCCTGGCCCGGTATCCCGAGCTCCGCAGCCCCGACCAGCCGGCGTCCGTCACCCCTCAGGCGGTGGCCGAGCGGTTCATCATCGGGACGTTCACCAGCGTGCTGTGGTCCGTGACCTGTGCGGGCCTTCTGCTGTCGCACTGATCAGAGCTTGATTCTGATCAGAGCTTGATGACGATGTCCGAGGCGACCTTGTCGTGCCAGGTCTGGTTCTTGTCGTCCCACAGTGGCCAGAGCACGTTCAGGAAGCAGAACTGGTTGAAGAAGAACGCGCAGACCTCGCGGCCGAGGTTGCGGCCCATCCCGATCAGCGCGCCGGTCTCGGCCGAGACCACCTTCAGGCCGACCACCTTCTTGCCCAGCGACTGACCCGTCCGGCCCTGCCGGATCACGCGGTTCCAGATCTGGTAGCCGATCGCGGCCAGGTAGCCGATCACCATCGCGGCGCCGCCGGCGTCGCTGAGTTCCTCGCTGTTGCCGCTGATCGCGACCGCGGTGATCACCCCGGCCACGATCAGGATGATGGCGGGCAGCGAGTCGACGATCGAGGCGAGCACCCGCGATCCCCAGCCGGCCAGCTCACCCGGTGGGGCGTAGTTGAAGCCGTAGCCGCCACCGACGGAGTACGGGTTGTAGCCCGGCTGAGCGGGGCCGCCGTAGTTGCCCGGCTGGTTCGGGAAGCCGGGCTGATTCGGATAGCCCGGCTGGTTGGGATACCCGGGCTGGTTCGGATAACCAGGCTGCCCCGGGTAACCAGGCTGCTGTCCCGGTACGACGGGATACTGCGGCGGCTGGTCCTGGGGGCGGTTCGGGTCGAACGGAGGGGTGCTCACGACGGTCCTTTCTCAGACAGCAGAACGCCGTGGCCCGGAGCGGGCCACGGCGTCCGGGAACGCAGACGGGGGTACGAGGTCAGAGCTTGACGACGTACGTGGTGTTGATCTTGTCCGCGAAGGTCTGCTTCTTGTCGTCCCACAGCGGCCACAGGTAACCCAGGTAGCACGGCAGGGCGTCCAGGATGTGGGTGATCTCGCGCAGGAACGCCTTGCCGACGCCGACGGTCTGGCCGCTGTCGGCCCGGACGAGCTTGATGCCCAGCGCCTTCTTGCCCCAGCTCTGGCCGGTCTGGCCCTGCAGGACCAGGCGGTTGTAGATCCACAGGCCCAGCGCGACCAGGCTCAGCAGCAGGCCGACGATGGCCGCGCCGGAGCTGTTGCTGTCGCCGAGGCCGGTGATCAGATTGCCGATCCAGGACGGGATCGCGATGATGATGCCGTCGATCAGCGAGGCGCCGACGCGGACCGGCCAGGTGGCCAGCTCACCGCCGGGGTTGCCGTAGCCGTAGCCGCCGTAGGGCTGCGCGCCGTACGGCGTCGCGCCGGCCTGCGGGTACGACGGGTAGGACGAACCACCCGGCTGGCCGGGCTGACCCGGCTGCTGGCCGTACTGCGCCGGCTGCCCCGGGTATGCGCCCGGCTGCTGCGGCTGCCCGTACTGGCCGGGCTGCTGGCCGTACTCGGGCTGACCGTACTGCCCCGGCTGCTGGCCCGGCTGCTGACCGTACCCGGGCTGCTGGCCGTACTGGCCCGGCTGACCCGGGTAACCGCCGGGCTGGTCCTGGGGCGGCTGGCCGTACTGGCCCGGCTGCTGACCGTACTGGCCCGGCTGGTCCGGGGTGCGATCCCCGGTACCCGACTGGTTCGGGTCCTGGGGGTCGAAACCCGGTGGTGGCGTCGGAGTGCTCACGACGATCCCTTCTGATCTTCGTTGAGGAGTCAATGCAGGCTAGCGAGTCTGGGGCTCACCGGCCACGTACCGCTCCGGAGAGTCCGGATCGCGGTCGACCGAGACGGTCTACCGTTGATCCATGCATCCGGCACACCTTAGAGGCAGCGAGCCCGGCCACGCCACGCCCGAGCCGCTGGACCGCCGGGTCCGTGGCCTGGCGGCGGTGCTGGCCGGTGGCGGAGTGCTTGCCGTGGTCAACGGACTGTCGAACGGACGGATCGGACTGCCCTGCCCGTTCCACGCCCTCACCGGGCTGAACTGTCCGTTCTGCGGAACGACCCGGATGGCCGCCGCCCTGCTCGAGGGCGACGTGGGCCGTGCCTGGCCGTACAACCCGCCCATGTTCGTCGTGCTCCCGGTGATCGCGATGCTGGTCGGCTACCTGCTGCTGGCATGGACGTTGCAGCGGCTCGGCTGGTTCCGTCTGCCCCGTCCGCGCCCGAGCGAGCGGCTGGCGCGGGTGGCCCCGATGGTTTTCCTGGCCGGCATGGCGCTGTACGGCGTACTGCGCAATCTGGTCTAGAACGCCTTGCAGGCAAGGCAAGACGCCGCAGGCTCGTTGCCTGCGGCGCCTTTGTCGTCCGGGCCGGTCAGCCGAAGCGGCCGGTGATGTAGTCCTCGGTCGCCTTCTCGTTGGGGTTGGAGAAGATCTGCTTGGTCGGGCCCATCTCGATCAGCCGGCCGGGCTTGCCGGTGGCGGCCAGGTTGAAGAAGGCGGTCTGGTCGGAGACCCGGGCCGCCTGCTGCATGTTGTGGGTGACGATGACGACGGTGAACCGGTCCTTGAGCTTCTCGATCAGGTCCTCGATCGCCAGCGTGGAGATCGGGTCCAGCGCCGAGCAGGGCTCGTCCATCAGGATCACCTCGGGCTCGACCGCGATCGCCCGGGCGATGCACAGCCGCTGCTGCTGACCACCGGACAGGCCCGCGCCGGGCTTGTCGAGGCGGTCCTTCACCTCGTTCCACAGGTTGGCGCCGTGCAGTGACCGCTCGACCACCTCGGTGAGCTTCTTGCGGTCCTTGACGCCGTTCAGCTTCAGCCCGGACGCGACGTTGTCGAAGATCGACATGGTCGGGAACGGGTTCGGCCGCTGGAAGACCATGCCGACCACGCGGCGGACCGCGACCGGGTCGACCCCGGAGGCGTACAGGTCCTGCTGGTCCAGCATCACCTTGCCCTCGACCCGGGCGCCGGGGATCACCTCGTGCATCCGGTTCAGGGTCCGCAGGTAGGTGGACTTGCCGCAGCCCGACGGGCCGATGAACGCGGTGACCGAGCGGGGCTCGATCGTCATCGACACGTCCTCGACGGCCTTGAAGTCCCCGTAGTAGACGTTGAGGCCGCTGACCTCGATGCGCTTTGCCATATCGGTTCAGTACCTCTCGACTATTTGGAGTTGACCTTGCTGAACCGGGCGACCAGCCGGGCCAGGATGTTGAGCAGCAGGACGAGCAGGATCAGCGTCAGCGCGGCCGCCCAGACCCGGTCCGCGGCCGGCTGCAGCGCCAGCTCGGTCCGGTCCTGGTTGATCATCGTCGGCAGCGCGCCCATGAATCCCTCGAACGGGTTCAGGTTGATGTTCTTGGAGTAGCCGACCAGGATCAGCAGCGGCGCGGTCTCACCCATCACCCGGGCCAGACCGAGCATCACGCCGGTGATGATGCCGCCGAACGCGGTCGGTACGACGACCTTCAGAATGGTTTTCCACTTCGGCACCCCGAGCGCGTACGACGCCTCGCGCAACTCGTCGGGGACCAGCTTGAGCATCTCCTCGGTGGAGCGCAGCACCACCGGAAGCATCAGCAGCACCAGCGACAGCGAGACCGCGAAGCCGACCCGGTTGAAGCCGAACACGGTGATCCAGACGGCGTACACGAACAGCGCCGCGACGATCGACGGGACACCGGTCAGGATGTCGATCATGAAGCTGACCACCCGCGCGGCCTTGGTGCCCCTGCCGTACTCGACCAGGTAGATCGCGCCGAGAATGGCGATCGGGACCGCGATCACCGCGGTGATCAGGGCCATGATCAACGTGCCCATGATCGCGTGGTACGCGCCGCCGCCTTCGCGCCGGACGGTGATGCCGCGCTGGGACTCGCTCCACCAGCCGCCGTCCAGCAGCAGCCCGTAGCCCTTGCTGATCACGGTCCACAGGATCCAGACCAGCGGGATCAGGGCGATCAGGAAGCACAAGGTGATCAGCACGCTGGCCAGCGTGTTGCGGAAGGCCCGGCTGCCGGACTTGCCGGTCAGGTCCAGGGTCTTGCCGTCGTAGGCCGGCCGGTTCGCCGCGAGAGTGGTGGTCACAGCGTCGCTCCTTCGCTCTGCGGCTTGTCGCCGATCCGCTTGATCCGCCGTGGCCGCTTTCCGCCCGGGCCGCTGCGGGCCACGATCAGGCGGGCCGCGGAGTTGACCAGGAAGGTCACCACGAACAGCACCAGGCCGGCCGCGATGTAGGCGCCGGTCTTGTCCGGCGAGTCGAACTCGGCGGCGTTGTTGGCGATCTTCGAGGCGAACGTCTCGCCCCCGGCGAAGATCGAGGAGGTCCACGGGTCGTTGCCGTTGGGCACCGACAAGATGATCAGCACGGCGACCGTCTCGCCGAGCGCGCGGCCCAGGCCGAGCATGGACGCGCTGACCACGCCGGAGCGGCCGTAGGGAAGGACCGCCATCCGGATCATCTCCCAGCGGGTGGAGCCCAGCGCCAGGGCGCCCTCGCGATGCGCGACCGGGGTCTGGGCGAAGATCTCCCGGCTGATCGCGGTGACCACCGGCAGGATCATGATCGCCAGCACCACCGAGGCGGTGAAGACCACCCCGACGTTGTCGGTGACCGACTTCTCGAACAGTGGGATCCAGCCCAGCGCCGACCCGAGCCCGTCGATCACCGGCCGCAGGATCGGGGCGAAGAACAAGATGCCCCACAGGCCGTAGATGATCGACGGTACGGCGGCCAGCAGGTCGATCGCGTGCGCGACCGGAGCGGCCAGCCGCTTCGGCGCGTAGTACGTGGTGAACAGGGCGACGCCGACCGCGATCGGGACCGCGATGGCCATCGCGATGATCGAGCTGATCACCGTGGTGTAGAACAGCGCGGCGATGCCGAACTTCGGCGGGTTCGCGCCGGGCTCCCAGATCCGGGAGAACAGGAAACTGCTCTGGTTGTTGGCCAGAGCCGGGATCGCCAGCGCCAGCAGGAAGATGCCGACGAACGCGACGATCGCGACGACCAGCGCGCCGGAGCCGCGGGCCATCCCGGCGAACAACCGGTCGCCGAGGTGGCCGACCGGGCCCAGCTCCAGCTTCTCGTCCCGCGGCCCGTCGGGTGGAGCCGTGGGCGGGGCGGTGCCGTCTGTACTGCTCATGGGTGCTGCTCCAAGCGCCAAGGTGGAAGGGGTGCTCGGTCACGAGGCGAGCCCCGGCCGCCCGTGGAGGGGGAAGCCGGGGCTCGCATCACGCCGTACTGCGGTGTCGTCGCAGGTCAGCTGATCGCCTGGATGGCGGCGTCGACCTTGGTGCGGATCTCCTCCGGCAGCGGGGCGTAGTTGAGCTCGGTGAGCGACGCCTGGCCCTCGGTGCTCGCGAAGTAGCTCAGGAAGCTCTTCACCAGCGCGGTCTTCTCGGCCGGCAGGCCCTTGGTGCAGGCGATCTCGTAGGTGACCAGGATGATCGGGTAGGCCCCGGCCGCCTTGGTCGCGTAGTCCAGCTTCAGCGCCAGGTCGCTGCCGGTACCGGCCGGCTTGGCGGCGGCCAGCGCCTTGCCGGCCGACTCGGCGGTCAGCGCGACCGGGCCGGCGCCGCTGTCGACCTGCGCGACGCCCAGCTTGTTGTCGACCGCGTAGGACCACTCGACGTAGGTGATCGAGTTCTTGGTGCTCTTCACGCCCTCGGCGACACCCGCGGACTTCTCCTTGCCGGCGCCGGTGCCACTCCACTTCTTGGCCGGCTCGCCCTTCCAGGCGCCACCGCCGGCGGCCTCGAGGTACTTGGTGAAGTTCTCGGTGGTACCGGACTCGTCGGAGCGGAAGAACACCGCGATCGGCGCCGACGGCAGGGTGACGCCGGGGTTCAGCTTGGCGATCTCCGGGGCGTTCCAGGTCTTCACGGTGCCCTGGAAGATCTTCGCGGCGGTCGGGCCGTCGAGGATCAGCTTGTCGACGCCGTCCAGGTTGTAGGCGATCGCGACCGGGCCGATCACCATCGGCAGGTTCACCGCCGGGTTGTTCTGGCAGCGCTTGGCCGCGGCGGCCGCCTCGGCCTCGCCGCCGTCCTTGGCCTCGGTCTTCAGCGCCGAGTCGGAACCGGCGAAGTCCACCTGGCTGGCGTTGAACTGCTTGATGCCCGCACCGGAACCGGTCGGGTTGTAGTTCACCGTGACGTCGGCGCACTTCTCGTTGTACTTGGCGATGACTTCTTCGATGGCGTTCTTCTGCGCCGAGGAGCCCTCGGCGTTCAGGGTGCCCTCGGGGCACTCGCCACCGGCCGACGACGAGGTGGAATCCGACGGGGACGAGGAGCCCGACGGCTCCGGGTCACTGCCACAGGCGCTCAGAGCGAGAACGCCGAGGGAGGCCACGGCGACGGTGCCGACGCGGAGCAGGCGATTGACGGACACGAGAGTGTTGCCCTTCTGCGGGAATTCAGACTTTGTGAACTGCCACAGACGGTAGGCAGACCAAGTGACCGCATGGCCCGTCGCGGGTGAACGAGCGGTGAACGGTTTCGGTAGCGATCGCGACGTCTGGCGTGCCGTCAGGAGGCCATCAGGTGAACTGCGTTAAGGACCGTGACGCTGAGTGATTCCAAGCGTCTGTTGGTCACAGTCCGGTATCAGCGCACGACCAGCGGAAGCGACGCGGATGTCGTCCAGGTGATCGCCCGGCCGCCGTAGGTCGTACTCGGGACGAAGAACCGGTACGCCGTGGTGCCGCGGGCCGTGGTCTTGAAGGTGTAGGACCCGCGGCCCTTCGCCAAGACGATGTCCTTCACGCCGACCCACGCCTTGCCGTTCCAGCGCTGGAGCGTGGTGCGGATCCCGGTCCCCGGCGCGATGTAGAGGCTCGCGGTGACGCTCTGACCGAGGGTGACGACGTTCGCGCTGAACTTGGCGTAGCCGATCGATTGCCTGGTCAGCGACGTGGTCACGCCGGTCGCGTAGGCGAGGGCGGCGCTGTCCAGGTCCTTGCGGGCCGGGAGGTACAGCCGGTACTGGCGGGTGCCGGGCGAGGGCGCCTGGAGCCGGAAGTTGCCGGCGCCCGGTTCGCCGTACTTGCTGGTGAGCGTGACCCACGGCTTGCTTGCGGAGTCACGGGCCTGCAGCGCGACGAGATGCTGGCCGCCGACCGCACCGCTGACCGTGAGCATGTGCCTGTACGGCGCGGAGGTGGGGATCGCGCCGCCGGTGATCGCCGCCTGCTCGAAGGTGAACGACCGCGGGGTCCGACTTGCCCCACACGTTCTCCGCGACGACGCCGACGCTGTACGGCCGAGAGCGGGCCGGCACGACGGCGAACCGCAGGTTGCCAGGCACCGAAGTTCTCGTGCCTCCGGTTTCGACCGTGTAGCGCACCGGGCCCGGGCCGTCGAACGGATCAGCAGGGTTGTAGTCGTGGCGCGGTACGGCCGTCGCGCCAGGCGATCATCAACGAGCCGTCCGGCCGCGGCTCGGCGTACGTGATCGGGACGTTCTCGGTCGCCGACGTGTCGAACTCGGTGGAGGTCGCCACCGGCCCCGCCGTACCGGCGCTGTCGATCGAGGCGACGGTGAACATCGCGCGGTCGCCGTACAAGCCGTCGGTGACGGGACCAGTACCTCGTTCGTCGCGCCGGCCGCGACCGCGGCGACGTCGTGGGCCCCGAGCGCCCCTTGGAACCGCACTGTGTTCGCCTCGCCGGCGTCGGTCCACGTGACCCGGATCTGCTGCTGGGTGGCGTCCGCCCAGGCGATCTTCACGCCGGTCGGTGCGGCGGGACCGGCCGCCGTGGCGGACGTGGTGAAAGCAGCGATGGCGGCGATTGCCAGGCCGGCGGCGACGACAGTACGGCGGATACGCATCGAGCTTCCCCAGGTCGGGTGCCCGGTGGTCACCCCTGCCGCCGGCGCAGGCAGACCCTAGCGCACGTTCAGCTGGAGAAATCCTCCGGCGCGACCCCGTCGAGGAACTGGCGGAAGCGCTCCAGCTCGGCCTGCTCCTCCTCCGGCGTGGCGACGCCGGCCTCGCGCAGGACCTGCTCGGTGCAGCGGATCGGCGTACCGAGCCGGACCGCGAGCGCGACCGAGTCGCTCGGCCGGGCCGACACCCGCGCGCCGTTGGCCAGCACCAGCTCGGCGTAGAAGACGGCGTCGCGCAGCTCGACGATCTCGACCGCCTCGATGTGCACGCCGAAGGCCTGGATCAGGTCGCGCATCAGGTCGTGGGTGAGTGGCCGGGACGGGCGCAGGCCCTGCTCCTCGTAGGCGATCGCGGTCGCCTCCACCGAGCCGATCGAGATCGGCAGGTAGCGGTAGCCCTCGGTCTCGCGCAGCATCATCACGGGCGCCCGGTTGGGCGACTCCATCCGGATCCCGATCAGCGTCAGTTCGCGCATCGTTGTCATGGTGCGGTCCCGACCTTCCCGTGCCGCCGGCTCCCGGTAGGGCGCCGGTTTCCTCGGTAGGAACATACCCGGCCGACCGCGGCGCACTCGACGGCAACCCCGACTGTGACGATCTCTTTGCATTGGCCGGATCGCCGGCTGTCACGACCCGGACTAGGGAGCGGCGAACCGTTCGTGCACCACCCGGCCGTCGGCGAGCCGGTGCGCGACCACGAACGCACCGGGCACGAACTTGCCGGCCGGAAGGCCGAGCTCGCCGGCCAGCGCGGGCAGCACCGGCCGGTGCGAGCAGACGACCGTGACCCGCCCGGTCTTCCACGCGCTCCGGGCAAAGCCCTTCATCCCGTCCGGGTCGGACTTGAACCCGCGCTCGGAGATCTCCGGGTGCAGGTGGATCCGCCGGTCGATCGTCGCGGCGTACGGCGTGATCGTGGCGGCACACCGCTCGGCGTCACTGCTGCGGATCCGGTCCACGCCGAGCGCGGCCAGTACGTCGATCAGCCGCTGCGCGGTTTCCCGGCCCTCGTCGGTCAACGGACGATCCGAGTCGTCGCCGTCCCACTCCTTGCGCTTCATCGCCTCGGTGTGCCGGAGCAGGACCAGCGACGACACCACCGGTACGGCGCCCGCGAGCGCGTCGAGGATCTCCACGTCGCGCGGGTAGCTCAACCGCCCCGCCGCCTCGTCGACTCCGAGCCAGGCGATCCGGTCGACCTCGTCGTTCGGGCGGAAGTCGTGCTCGCCGGCGATCTGCGCGGACCAGTAGTGCACCAGCTTCGGCACGACCCGGTTGTTCTTGTGCACGTCGTAGCGCTGGACGCCGAGTGCCGGGCCGAGCACCACCTGCTGGCCGGTCTCCTCCTCGATCTCGCGCCGGGCTGCGACCAGCGGATGCTCGTCCGCGGTCAGCTTGCCCTTCGGCAGGGACCAGTCGTCGTACCGGGGGCGGTGCACCAGCAGGATCTCGCGCGTGCCGCGCCGGTCCCGCCACACGACACCGCCCGCGGCGAAAACCGTCGCCGGGGTGCTCATCGTCTCCCGTGTGCTCTCAGTTGGTCTCGGACTGCCGGCGTCGGCCGCGGGTCGCGATCAGGCGTTCCTGCAGGTCACGCAGCGGTTCGCCGTCCGGGCCGGTGAGCTTGGCCTGCCAGGTGTCGTCGGACTGCAGCCACCACGACCCGGTCCGCTCGTCGAAGCCGACGTCGAACAGCTCGCCCAGCTCGGTGATGTGGTCCGGCTGCTTGAGCTGGACCAGCACCTCGACCCGGCGGTCCAGGTTGCGGTGCATCAGGTCGGCCGAGCCGATCCAGACCTCCGGGTCGTCGCCGTTCTCGAACCAGAAGACCCGGCTGTGCTCCAGGAACCGGCCGAGGATGCTGCGGACCCGGATGTTGTCCGACAGCCCCGGGACGCCGGGACGGATCGTGCAGATCCCGCGGATCCACAGATCGACCGGGACGCCGGCCTGGGACGCGCGGTACAGGGCGTCGCACAGGGCCTCGTCGACCAGGGAGTTCACCTTGATCCGGACCCGGGCCGGGCGGCCGGCCAGATGGTGCTGGACCTCGCGCTCGATCCGGTCCAGCAGGCCACGGCGTACGGACTGCGGGGCGACCAGGAGGCGGCGCGAGCCCGTACTGCGGGCGAAGCCGGACAGGTGGTTGAACAGGTGCGCGATGTCCTCGGTGACCACCTTGTCGCTGGTCAGCAGGCCGAGGTCCTCGTACAGGCGGGCCGTCTTCGGGTGGTAGTTGCCGGTCCCGATGTGGGCGTAGCGCCGCAGGCCGTCCGGCTCGTCGCGAACCACCATCGACAGCTTGCAGTGCGTCTTCAGCCCGATCACGCCGTACACGACGTGGCAGCCGGCGTGCTCGAGCTGGCGGGCCCACTTGATGTTGGCCTGCTCGTCGAAGCGGGCCTGGATCTCGACCAGGACCAGTACCTGCTTGCCCGCCTCGGCGGCGTCGATCAGCGCGTCGACGATCGGGGAGTCACCGCTGGTCCGGTACAGCGTCTGCTTGATCGCCAGGACGTGCGGGTCGGCCGCGGCCTGCTCGATGAAGCGCTGCACGCTGGTCGAGAACGAGTCGTACGGGTGGTGCACCAGGACGTCGCGCTGCTTGAGCGCGTGGAACATGTCAGCCGGGTTGGAGGTCTCCACCTCGGCCAGGTGCGGGTGCGTCGAGGGGACGAAGCCTGGGTACTTCAGCTCGGCGCGGTCCAGCGAGGCGATGTCGAACAGGCCGCGCAGGTCCAGCGGACCGGGCAGCTCGAACACCTCGGCCTCGGTGACGCCCAGCTCGGACACCAGCAGCGCCCGGACCTGCGGGTCGATCGACTCCTCCACCTCGAGCCGGACCGGCGGGCCGAACCGGCGCCGCAGCAGCTCCTTCTCGAGCGCGGCGAGCAGGTTCTCCGCGTCGTCCTCCTCGACCTCGAGGTCCTCGTTGCGGGTGACCCGGAAGGTGTGGTGCTGGGTGACCTCCATGCCCGGGAACAGCTGGCCCAGGTGCGTGGCGATCACGTCCTCCAGCGGGACGAACCGGCCCTCGGCGACCCGGACGAACCGCGGCAGCAGCGGCGGCACCTTCACCCGGGCGAAGTGCTCGCCGCCGGTGTCGGGGTTGCGGACGACGACAGCCAGGTTGAGCGACAGGCCGGAGATGTACGGGAACGGGTGCGACGGGTCGACCGCGAGCGGGGTCAGCACCGGGAAGATCCGGTCCTTGAAGAACTGCGTCATCGCCTCGCGCTCGGGGTGCTCCAGCTCGTCCCAGCGGAGGATGTCGATGCCCTCCTTGACCAGCGCCGGCAGCACGACCTTGCGCCAGGTCTCGGCCTGACGGTCCATCAGCTCGCGGCTGCGGTTCAGGCTGCGGTCCAGCACCTCACGCGGCATCAGGCCGCTGGCCGCGCGCACGGCGACACCGGCCGCGATCCGGCGCTTCAGGCCGGCGATCCGGACCATGTAGAACTCGTCCAGGTTGCTGGCGAAGATCGCCAGGAACTTAGCCCGCTCCAGCAACGGCACCCGGTCGCTCTCGGCCAGCTCGAGCACGCGCTGGTTGAACGCCAGCCAGCTCAGCTCGCGGTCCGAGAAACGGTCCTCGGGAAGGTCGCCGGCCTCCCTGATGTCGTACGGGGGCTCGACGTCGTACTCCCGGTTGTGCGACGCCAACAAGTCTCCAGCCACGTGGACCAGCATCCCATCCTTTGGTGAACGGTAGGTGGCTGAGCATGTCCGGCGCGCGGCCGGGATCCGCCGGGACGGTGCTTGCGAGCGGTAGTGGACCCGGGTCGTGACTGCGTGGGGTCGCCGATTGTTGCTAGCGTCACTCTTTGTGAACCCACGAGTGGACGGGCTGCTGCGGACCGGACTGACCGCGGTCCAGAAGGCGGTCCAGAGCCATGCGCTGACGCCGGTTGTGGCGCTGCCCCCGGCGGTCAGGCACCGCCTGGCCGGTGCCCCGATCGAGATCGACGGCAACGTTCTCGACCCCGACCTGCAGCTGCTGCTCCGGCTCGAGGCGCTGATGCCCGGCAGCGGTGGCGCTCCGAAGTCGGTCGCCGCGGCCCGGGCGAACCTGCTCAACGGCGCCCGGCTCGTCGCCGGCCGCCCGCGCGAAGTCCAGCGCGTGACCGAGCTCACCGTGCGCGGCTCGGACGGCCAACTAGGCGCCCGCCTGTACGTCCCCCGTACGGCGGGACGCGGACTGCTCGTCTTCTTCCACGGCGGCGGCTGGGTGGTCGGCGACCTCGACACCCACGACGCGTACTGCCGCGACGTGGCGCTGGAGGCCGAGACCCGAGTCCTGTCGGTCGAGTACCGCCTCGCCCCCGAGGCACCGGCCCCGGTCGCCGCCGAGGACGCGATCGCCGCCTTCAGCTGGGCCGTCGAACACGCCGAGGACCTGGGCGCGGACCCCGCGCTGGTCGCTGTAGGCGGAGACTCCGCCGGCGGCAACCTCGCCGCGGTCGTAGCCCAGCAATGCGTCGCCCGCGACCTCCCGTCGCCCGTCCTGCAACTGCTGCTCTACCCCGCGGTCGACCTCATCGGCCGGCGCCCCTCCCGAGATCTCTTCGCCGAGGGCTTCTTCCTCACCGACGCCGAAATCCTCTGGTACCGCGACCATTACGCCCCTGATTCCGCCCTGCGCAGTGACCCCCGCGTCTCACCGATCTTCGGCCCCTTGGAGGGCGTCGCCCCCGCGTACGTGGTCACCGCCGGCTTCGACCCCCTCCGAGACGAAGGCAACGACTACGCCACGGCCCTAGAGGCTGCGGGTGTGCCCACCGTCCTCCACGAGGAACCCACCCTCATCCACGGCTTCACCGGCATGCTCGCTTTGGGCGGCCAAACGAGAGTCGCCCGGCACCGCATCCACGATCACCTGCGCACGGTCCTGAACCCCTGAGGCTCAGTTGGGCGGATCCACCAACACAGGCACGGCTTCGCGTACCTGTAGAGCTGTCGCGGGTCCTGTGATCGGCACGGTGCCGGGGATGTATTGCCACCCGGTCTCGGCGACGTTGAACCGCGCCGCGTAGTGGGTCGTCAGCGTGACGCTCACTGCGCCGCGCTTCAGGTATTTGTGCGTGATCTCTTTCGCCGGGTAGGCCTTGCCCGGCGATTCGGTGGTCACCGAGGTGCCGTCCCCGAAGTTCCAGGTGTAGCTCATCGGGGTGGCTTCCACCGCTACCGGGAAGCCCAGCAGGTCCACGGTTGTGTCCGAGACCTTGGCTTGGTCGGTATAGACGATTGTGTCCAGATTCACCAAGGTCCGCCCGGCCGGTTGCACGTTCACCCGCAACCCCGGGAAGGCCACATCTTTGGACTCGCTCAGCACCTGCTCCCACGTGACGTCCTGAGGCATAGGCAACCTACGGCGCACAACCGCGGTGGCAGTTGGCTCGTCTGGCTCCACGAGTTCAGCCTCCTGACAGCGGGCGGGACCCATCCGTCCGCTGCCATCAGCAGCCGGCAATCCACAGATTCCGATGTTGAGACGGAATGGACGCCGGCGAGCGGTTGGTTGGAGTGGCTCGATCGCGCGCTTCGGGGCCGCCTTGGGAACGCGACGCTCGCCTGTAGGTGGCGGGAATTCTTTTCGCTTGGTCTGTTGCTGGCCGCCGGTGATGCTGGCGCCCCAGCGCGTCTTCTTGCCCTTGACCTTCGGCGGCTTCTCCGTCGCCGAGCTCGATGGTCTCGCCGATGCTCCGAGTGACGTGCCAACCGAGAAGAGCACGGCGCAGGCGGCCACCAAGCTGGTCAGGAGAATCGTGAGGAGACCCGCACGCGTGGCCGCTTTCATTCGTCGATCTGCATCTCGTACATCACCCAGTCCCCAGCGTTGCTCGACAGAGTGAATTCCATCGTCCCGTCGCTGCTCGTCTGTTGCACTGGCGACGCGGTCGGCGTGAGCCGTTCTTCATAGGTGCCGGACTTGATCGTCGCGGATCCGCCCAACCGGCCGGACTCACCGCGGTAGATCTCCTTCACGGCGACCAACTTGTCTTTGTAGTCGCCTTTGATGCCACCGTTTTTGACGTTGACCTTTCGGGTGTAGTCCGCGACGCCCTGGCAACCGAGACACCCCTTGTCGCTTGCGGCGAGAAACGGTGCTGGGTCGCCGGTGGCGTAGGAGTAGTTCAGTAGGTCCACGTAGTAGGCGATAAACGCTTCGCCAGCGGCAAGGCTCGAGCCGGTGGCTGTCGCCGGCCGAGTGGGCGGTGCGCTCGGTACGGACTGCGAAGGTGACGGGGTGACCACGGGCGTCGTCTCCGAAGTCTCAACTGAACTCGGCGGCGCGGTGTCCGGGCGGCCCGCCTCGGGGCTGCTGTTGGAGCAGGCCGCGAGGGCAGCGGTCAAGGCGCCAACTGCCAAGGGGATGGCCAGCCTGTTGCGGAATGTCACGTTCGTCAGCCCTCCGTAGTCGGTCTAGATCGTAACCGGAGGTGATGACGGCGTGGATTGTCAGAAGCTGCAACCTGTGGATACCCGATTGCGTGCCAGGAGCCGCCCGGCTGGGGGGTGAGAGGCTCGGACGGCTCCTGGTGGTGGTGGGACGAGGGGTGGGCTGGTTTATGACGCGAAGTGACGAGGTGACTTCGGTGTGAGACGGCTCACTTCGGCGCGGGGGCGTACTGGACGTGCAGGGCGGCGGTGGTGAAGCCGAGGGAATCGTAGAGGCGGCGGGCGGGGGTGTTGGTGCCGTCTACGTAGAGGGTGATGGTGTCCAGGGAGCGGGTTTCCTGGAGGTGGTGGAGGCCCTGCAAAGTAAGAGCCTTGCCAAGGCCCATGCCCTGGTGGGTGGGGGAGACGCCTACTACGTAGACCTCGCCCTCGTTGTTCTCGATCTTGGTCCAGTGGAAGCCGGCCAGTTCGCCCGTACGGCGGTCGACGGCGAGGAAGAAGCCTTCGGGGTCGAACCATTCCTGGTGGAGGCGGTCGGCGAGGTCGGCCTGGGTCCAGGTGCCTTGTTCGGGGTGGGTGGCGAAGGCGGCGGCGTTGACCTTCAGCCAGGCGGCGTCGTCCTGGCCGGGGACGAAGGTTCGTACGTCGATGCCGTCGGGCCAGGTGATGCCGGGCAGCGGCGCGCTGGTGCGGCGCAGGAAATACAGCTCGCGGGCGACGGTCAGGTCAAAACGAGCGGCGAGTTCGTCGGCGCCGGGGAGGCGGCCGTGGGCCCAGAGGCGGAGGCGGTCCTGGGCGTGGTCCAGGAGCATCCGGAGCAGCGCCGTACCGGTGCCTTGGCGGCGGGCGGACGGTGCGACGACGAGTTCGGCGGAGCCGTCGGGGGCGAGGTACGCGTAGCCGATCAGGTCGCCGGTGGTCTGCAGGCCGGAGACGTCGAGGGTTCCGGGCTCACCGGCGTACGCGAGGACGTGGAGGTCGCCGTGGTGCTCGCCGTCCAGGTGCAGCAGGGTCTGCTCCGACAGGGGGTTCACGTCGTCGCTCTGCGCGGCCAGGCGAGCGAGTTCGGTGACGGCGGCCGCGGTGGCCGAGGGCAACGGTGAGGGAACTGCTTCGAGGGTCACCCCGATACCGTAAAAGGTCGCGCCCAGTTCATCGCTGAGGCCTTGGACGGTCCGCGAAGCGTCGGGTAATTTCGCCGCACCGCACACCAGCGGACCGAACCGACGACGGAGTAGAAATGGCCTTCACAGGACGAGACAAGACGTGGCTGAGGGGCCCGCGGGCGATCGCCCTGCTGGCCGCCGGAGCCGCGGTGGCACTCGGCTTGGCCACGGGGGGAACCGTGACCCAGGCAGCGCCGGCCAAACCCAAGCCGACGCACACCCAGATCCAGCTGCTCGCACTGAACGACTTCCACGGCAACCTGATGCCGAACCCGGCCACGAGCTCCAGCGGCAATGTGAACGGCACCCCGGCCGGTGGCGCGGAGTACCTGGCCACCCACCTGGACAACCTGCGCGCCGCGGCGGAGGCGCAGGGTCAGGAGAGCGTGACGGTCGCCGCGGGTGACCTGATCGGCGCGTCCCCGCTGCTGTCGGCGGCCTTCCACGACGAGCCGACCATCGAGGCGATGAACGCGATGGGCCTGGAGGCCGCCTCGGTCGGCAACCACGAGTTCGACGAGGGCTGGCACGAACTGCTCCGGATGCAGACCGGCGGCTGCCTGAACGACGGCGACGGGCAGAACAACCAGAACTCCTGCCCGGACCCGAAGGCCACGTTCAAGGGCGCCGACTTCGACTACCTGTCGGCCAACGTGTTCTTCGAGAACACCCAGCAGACGCTGCTGGCGCCGTACACGGTGAAGAAGTTCAAGAACGGCCAGAAGGTCGCCTTCATCGGCATGACGCTGGAGGCCACCCCGAACATCGTCACCAAGTCCGGTGTCGAGGGGCTGAAGTTCACCGACGAGGTGGAGACCGCGAACGCGCTGGTGCCGAAGCTGCGCAAGCAGGGCATCGAGTCGATCGTCGTGCTGCTGCACGAGGGCGGATTCCCGACCGACCCGCGGGCCTTCAACAGCTGCCCGGGCATCTCCGGTCCGGTCACCGACATCGCCAAGAACCTCGACCCGGCGATCGACGCGGTGATCTCCGGTCACACCCACACCGCCTACAACTGCTCGATCAACGACCCGGCCGGCAAGCCGCGCCTGGTCACCAGCGCGTCGTCGTTCGGCAAGGTCGTCACGCAGGTGCGCCTCAGCATCAACAACACCACCAAGGACGTCGACCGGCTGAACACGCTGGCCAACAACCTGATCGTCACCCAGGACGTGCCGAAGGACCGTCAGCTGACCAAGCTGATCACCAAGTACCAAGGCTTCGTCGCGCCGATCGAGTCCAAGGTCATCGGGCACATCACCACCGACTCGGTGTCACGGACGCCGGACGCGTCGGGCGAGTCGCCGCTGGGCAACCTGATCGCCGACGCGCAGCTGGCCGACCCGTCGACGGTGACCGGCGGCAAGACCCCGGTGGTCGCGTTCATGAACCCGGGCGGGATCCGGGCCGACCTGGCCTCCACCGGCGGCGCGGTGACGTTCGGGCAGGCGTTCACGGTGCAGCCGTTCAACAACTACCTGGTCTCGATGGACATGACCGGCACGCAGATCAAGGCGCTGCTCGAGCAGCAGTTCTCGGGGGCGAACCAGGCCGCCAACAAGGTGCTGCAGGTCGCCGGGATCACCTACACCTACAACCCGGCCGCCGCGCCGGGCGCGAAGGTGGTGGCGTCGTCGGTGCGGATCGCGGGTCAGCCGATCGTCGACGGTACGACGTACCGGATCGTGACGAACAACTTCCTGTCCGACGGTGGCGACGGCTTCCCGGCCTTCACCACGGCGACGAACAAGTTCTTCGGCGGGCTGGACATCGACGCCTTCGCGGCCTACCTGGCGGCGCACGACCCGTACACGCCGGGCCCGACGGACCGAATCAGCATCCCCTGACGCTGTCGACGGGGCCAGCGGTGAGCTGAGCCCCGGTACGACGAGACGCCGCGCCCGGGTCGCCTTCAACCGAAGGTGATCCGGGCGTTCGCGCTCAGAGCACGAACTTGAGCACGACCAGCGCGAAGGCGAAGCCGGTGGCGACGGCGGCGCGGCCGGAGCCGAGCCCGCGGCGGGCGCCGCTGACGAACACGGCCAGCGTCAGCGGGATCAGCATGACCAGCAAGGTGATGCCGGCCGCGTGCACGCCGACGTGCTCACGGCTGCTGAGCAGCAGGCCGAGCGCCAGCGCGAAGGTCAGGCCGAGCCAGGTCGTGGTCTGGATCGGTCCGTCGGACGGATCGCTGCGATGCGATGCGTGGGCACCACGGCGGTGCGAAGTCGGAGCGTGCGCCATCGGTCACCTTTCGTGAACAGACCGAACACGCAAGGTAGCACCAGGAACACGCAGCGGTCCAAGGCCGAACTTGTGCGGAGCCGGGAGCCGGAATCCGTTGCAGGCAGGCGAATTGTGACTGCTGTGACTGATGTGGCTGGTGTGACTCGGGTCAGACCTTGCTGTCGGCGGTCTCCCGCTGGCTCGTGCTCGGCGGGACCACGAACCGGTAGCCCACGTTGCGCACGGTGCCGATCAGGGACTCGTGCTCCGGGCCCAGCTTGGCGCGCAGGCGGCGGACGTGGACGTCGACCGTCCGGGTGCCGCCGAAGTAGTCGTAGCCCCAGACCTCCTGCAGCAACTGCTCGCGGGTGAAGACGCGCCCGGGGTGCTGAGCGAGGAACTTGAAGAGCTCGAACTCCTTGTAGGTGAGGTCGAGCGCGCGGCCGTTCAGCTTCGCGGTGTACGACGCCTCGTCGATGACGACGTCGCCGCTGCGGATCAGCGTGGTCTCGGGATCCTCGTTGCGCGCCGCGGCCAAGCGGCCGATGACCAGCCGCAGCCGCGCCTCGATCTCGGCGGGACCGGCGGTGTCGAGCAGCACGTCGTCGGCGCCCCAGTCGGCGTTCACCGCGGTCAGGCCGCCTTCGGTGACGACCAGGAACAGCGGTACGTCGATACCGGTGGTCCGGATCAGCCGGGCCACGCTGCGCACGGTGACCAGGTCACGGCGGGCGTCGAGCAGCACCGCGTCGGCGTCCGGGGCGTCGACCAGCGCGGCGACCTCGGACGGCAGGATCCGGATCTGGTGCGGGAGCAGGGCGAGAGAGGGCAGCACCTCGGTGGAGGCCTGCAGCGCGTTCGTCAGCAGCAGCAACGTGCTCACGCTGTCTCCTTGTGCGGGTCGGTGGAGCGCGGGTGAGCGATCCGGTCCTGTTGCACGTCAGGCCCCAGCGGCGTCATTGCCGGGGGCCCGAGACACACTGGTGTGGAACAGCAAGCTGACATAATACTCCAGGACCCCGTCGATGAGTGAGGCGTCTCCACATGCCGGAAGTGACGATCAGGTACTTCGCCGCCGCGCGCGCCGCGGCCGGGGAGTCGACGGAAACCGCGCAGGCCTCGTCGGTCAAGGAGTTGGTGGGCGCCGTGTCGGCCGACCGCCCGGAGCTGGCGCGGGTGCTCGGGATCTGCACGTTCCTGCTCGACGGGGAGCGGGTCGAGCTCACCACGCCCCTGCACGACGGCGCCCAGGTCGACGCGCTTCCGCCCTTCGCCGGCGGCTGAGCGGCGGCTCAGTGCCGAGGGCCTAGGCGCTTCGGCGGGCGAGGTGCAGCGTCAGGTCGGCGTTCATCGTCACCTCGAGTGGAAGCACCTGCAGGACCTCGGCGAGCACTTGGAGCCGGGCCGGTTCCGGGAGCTGCAGGTACGCCGAGATGGTCGACAGGTGCGCGACGTACTCGTGGTCGGACATCGTGACACGCCGCTCGATCGTCGACTGGCGGACATCGGTGAAGAGCGGGGAGCGGAGCAGCTCGGTTCCGGGCCACTGCATGGGGCTGTCCGAAGGAGTGCCGTCCGGGGACGGGATGTCGTCGCTGTCGAGGTAGCGGCGAGTCACTGAGCGGACTGCCTGCTCGATCGTCGGGTCGGCCAGTTGGAGAGGGCCGCCGAAGGAGGCGAAGGTGCCCCTCGGGTTCAGGAGCGCGGCGACCCGCTCCCATCGGCCCGCTGGGTCGGTCCAGTGCAGGGCGGCCGCCGCGAACACCAGGTCGTACGTCGGGCCGACGGGCAGCTCCTCGAAGGTGCTCTGGAAGGACGCCGCTGGGACCTGGCGGCGCAACTCGGCCAGCATCGCGGCGTCGGGCTCGGTGGCGGTCACCGCGACACCGCGCGCGGCGAACGCGCGGGTCGCCTTGCCGGTCCCCGCGCCGATCTCGAGCGCCGTGCGCACCGGCGGACGGCGGGAGTCTCGCGGCCCCTGCGCGTAGTCCAGCACGGCGTCGACCAGCTCGTCGGGATAGCCGGGGCGGTACCGCTCGTAGGCCGCTGCGACAGATCCGAAACTGAGGGCGCGTTCGTTCACTGGTTGATCGTGACAGCCGCGGCACCTGACGCCCACCCGATTTCGGTGGTGGAGGCCTCCTCGGCCGGTAGATTGCCGGGTTGTGGCACAGGAATCGGGGACCTTGCTCACCACGGTGGGCCGTGCGGCGGGACTGTTCGGACGGGCGTGGCCGCGGTTGCTCGCGGTGTTCGTGGTGGCGGAGTTGGCGCATCGGGGCCTGCTGTGGGTCGCTGTGCAGGCCGGGGCACAGGTTCAGGCGGCCGGGATCGCCGTGCTCGCGCTGCTCGTGGTGGTCTCACTGGCGATGTACGTCGCGATGTTCCTCGTGCTGCGGGGAGAACTGCCGTACCACCGTCGCGCGGTGACCGAGGGCGTGCTGGCCCCGGACGGCGCCGAGCCCGGCAAGGAGCTGCGAGCGGTCGACGCGCTCGCTTCGGCGTTGCTGCCGTTCCTGGCCTTCTACGCGGCGTACAAGTTCCTGCAGGCGGAGGCGCTGAACTACGAGTACTTGCTGGCCGTGCACAAGATCTCGGACGACGCAGCGACGGCCTTCAGCGGTGGAACGATCGTGCAGGAGCCGACCGGGCTGCAGGCGCTGTCGACCTGGTTGTTCATCGCGCTCGGCATCGCGGCGTACCTGCTGCGGCTGGTGTTCAAGAACAAGCGCTCGGGCGCCGAGGGCGGCCCGGTGCGCAAGCTGTTCGCCACCTACCTCGAGGCGCTGTGGATCTTCGTTGTCGCCTACCAGGCCTCGGCCTACCTCCCGTCGCCGAAGTCCTGGCTGGAGGAGCGGAAGGTGTGGGCGTGGGTCCAGGACGCCTACGGGTGGGTGCTCGACCACGTGCTCGGCGTCGAGCGGCTCCGGGAGATCTGGGACACCATCACCGGATTCGTTGCCGCGGGCATCGGTGATCTGTGGAGCGCGGCGGTGCTGCCGCTGATGTGGATCACGATGACCGCGGTGATCTACGGCCGGGCGGTGCCGAAGGCCGAGCGGCTGGAGCAGCTGCGCTGGCGGTTCGACCGGATCACCAACCGCTGGCAGCGCACCCCGCGCCTGGTCCAGGTGGCCGGCAACTCGATGGTGTCGGACTGGCGCGACCGCTGGCGCCCGGTCCGGGACGCGTTCCGCCTGGTCGCCCGGTCCGGGATCAGGCCGATGCTCGGCTACTTCCTGGCCTGGGCGATCGTGACCTATCTGGCCGGCGCGGTCTGGATCCTGCTGCGCGACTACGTCATCGGGCCGCAGTCGCTGCAGTTCTGGCGGGTCATCGACGAGCCGGTCGGCCTGGCCGTCGAGGCGCTGAAGATCATGCTGCAGATCGCGCTGCTGGCCGCGGCGTACGACCGGATGATCGGCGGGCTGGCCGGTTACCTGCGGCAGCGCACGCGGCCGGTGCACCCGACCGGCAGTGACGAGGACCAGGGCGTCACCGACCTGAGCGCCGCTACCTCGGGAATGCCAGATACTGCGGAAGCCGGGTCCGCCAGGTGATCGTCGGCTGAACCTCGCCGGCCACCTCCGACGGTACGACGAACACCGCGACCGTCTCGAACGGCTTGCCCGCCGCCGGTTTCACGAAGTACGGCGCGAGCTTCGGATCCCGCCAGCTCTGCGGCTTCGGGTCGGAACCACCGGTGCAGCCGGTCGGCCGGTCCTGGAACTCGTCGTCGGCGATCGACTCGTCCCAGGTCCGGCCGTCGTCGGCGCGCAGGTGCATCAGGCATCCGCCGAGCTTCTCGAGCTTGGCGACGTCGTCGACCTGGAGCCGGAAATAGACCCTGATCCGGGTGGTCCCGTCGGGCAGGGGCGCGGGGTTGCGGCCGGCCCGCGGCTCGGGATCGACCTCGACGCTCGCCGCGTACCAGGTCGCGTCCTGGTACGACGTACCGCCGGCCGCGACCTCGACCGCGTCGCGCGGCTCGGCGTCGTACCAGGCCTGGTAGTCGCTGTGCACAGACCACCAGCCGAGCAGCGGGACGGTGACGACGAGGGACGCCAGGGCCACCGTGTTCCGGCGGATCCAGCCCGGGCGCGCGCGCCGGCCGGTCATCCCTCGACCGCCGGGGACAGGATCGCGACGTCCTCGCGCAGACCGTCGAGCTGGTCCTTCGTGATCTTCAGGGCGATCGTCGCCTGCGGTTCCAGGTCGGTGAAGATCTCCTTCTCCAGCACCAGAAAAGTTGCGCCAGGCAACTGATCGGCCGGCATCTCGACCACGACCGGCCCACGGACGGCGATCCCGGGCGCGAACTGGAAGTTGGCCAGGTCGACCCGGTTCAGCCCGCTGCGGTTCGCGGCCGCGTACGTCGTGCCGTCGGCGGCGCGGATCTCGAACCGCTGTAGGTGGATCGGCTCGCGGTTCGCGGTCACCACGGCGTCGATCACGACGAAGTCGGACAGCGTGTCGCGGTCCGGCGTGGTGCGCGGAACGCGGAGCTTCTTGCTGATCCGCACCTTCTCCACCGTGACGTCGAACCGTGGCGTGTGCACCGCCTGGCCGGCGACGCCCTTGACCGCGATCGGCTGCTGGAAGTCCTTCTGGGTGGGGGTGATCCGGTAGAGGCCGACGATCGTGACCAGGACCAGCACGACCAGGACCGAGTCGACCAGCTTGCGCCGGCTCATCGGGTGTTGTCCTTCACCGGCGCGGTCACCTCGGCGGCGATCGTGTCCTTGGTCCAGAGGTCGTGGTGGTCCAGCACCGACTCGCGGAACGTGTAGTGCTGAACGCTCAGCCGGACCTCGCGCGGCAGATCGGTTGCTTTGGGCAACTTCCAGACGTACGCGACGTCCTCGGCGTGGTGCGGGGTGAGCACCGGGTTCTGGGTCTGGTCGCGCAGATTGGTGGTGCCGATCGGCGCGTCGGTCGGCTTCACCCCGGCGACGTCGAGCAGCCGAATGAGGTCGGTCGGCGCCTGGACGCCGGTCTTGTCGGTGAGCTCGAGCTTGGTCACGACGGCGATCAGCGCACCGCCGTCGTCCGGGGTGAACAGCGGTTCCAGGTCCTTGACGACGACCACCCGCTGGACGGTCACATTGAACTGGCCGGCGTCGACGGCGGCTCCGGCGCCGGCTTGCGGGGTTTCGGCGTCGGCTTTGTTCAGCCCTCCGAAGGCGGCCGACACCGCCAGCAGTACGACAGCCGCGCTGATCGCCCAGGTCCTGACCGGCCGCCCGCGGACCTTCAGGTCCTGCAACTCGGGCAGTTCCTCCCGTTCCCCGTTCCCCGTTTCCCGCACAGGCGGCAGCCTAACGACGCAGAGGGCCGCGCAGGCGTCAGTCGAGCGGCCGGCCACGCAGGCGTTTGGTCTCGCCGCGCCGCTTCTTCTCGTCCAGGCGGCGGCGCACCGCGCCCTTGGAGGGCCGGGTCGGACGGCGCTGGCGCGGCGGGGAGGCGATGGCGTCGCGCAGCAGGCTCGCCAGCCGGGCCCGCGCCGCCTCCCGGTTGCGCCACTGGGAGCGATGCTCGGAGGCCGCGATCGTCAGGACGCCGTCGACCAGGCGGGACGACAGGCGCTCCAGCGCCCGGTTCTTCAGTGGCTCGCCCAGCGCCGACGTGGCGGCGAGGTCGAAGATCAGCTCGACCCGGCTGTCCGCGGTGTTCACCGACTGCCCGCCAGGCCCGCTGGACCGCGAGAACCGCCAGCCGAGCTCCGCCTCGGGGATCACCACCCCGGCGCGCACCGTCAGCCCTCCGTCCATGGCTCCATTCAACCCGATCCGATGCCGCGGGCACCCATGGTTTTGCGCCCGGGGTGGCGTCCAAGGAGTGGAACGCGTGGCTGGATCCGTTGGCCGGCCGACGTACTCTCGAATGCTGTGAGTCCAGGAATCGTCGTGCTGGTCGCCGCGGTCGTCGCCGGGGTGCTGCTGAGCGTGCTCAAGACCTGGTACGACGGACGCTTCCGCGCGACGCGCGTGATCGAGGGGCAAGCGGTGAGCAAGCCGGAGACCAGCACCGATCAGCTGACCGCCGAGGACATCGGCGCGGACCTGGGCGAGCGGGCCACCTTGCTCCAGTTCTCGTCCGCGTTCTGCGCGCCGTGCCGCGCCACCCGCCGGGTGCTCGCCGAGGTGGAGACCATGGTCGACGGCGTACGGCACGTCGAGCTCGACGCGGAGTCCAACCTGGAGCTCGTCCGCCGGCTCAACATCCTCCGTACGCCGACGGTCCTGGTGCTCGACGCCGCCGGCGACACCGTCACCCGCGCCAGCGGCGCACCCCGCAAGGCCGACGTGATCGCCGCGCTCGGCGCGGCGGTCGACCGCCAGGCCAGTTGACCCCTGGGAGCTGCACCCTGAGCGCATGACCGCTCAGGACCTGGTACCGGCCATCCCCTGCACACCGGACGGCGTGCCGTTGGCTGGTTGGTGGCGCCGGGCCGCTGCCGAGTTGCTCGACCTGCTGATCGTGTTCGTCGTCGGCCTGCCGCTCACCGGGTACTTCTGGTACCGCTGGCTCGAGGACGACGGCTCCGGGTCCTCGTTGTTCAGCGAGCCGTGGTCGGTGTACCGCTGGTGGCTGGCGACGGCCGTGATCGGCCTTGTGGTCGACACCATCTATCGCTACTTCTTCCTGGTCCGGACCGGGGCCACGCCGGGCAAGCGGGCGCTCGGGATCAGCATCCGGCTGCGCGACGTTCCCGGTCCTCCTCCGCCGTCGGCTGTCGTCAAGCGGCTGGGACTGGTCGCGGTGTTCACCGTCGTCGGCGCGCTGCCGGGTCTGATCGCGCTCGTGGCGATGGTCGGCGTACTCGACGTGCTGTGGCCGCTGTGGGACGGCAAGAGGCAGGCCTGGCACGACAAGGTCGCGGGAACCAACGTCGTCCGTGGCCCCGCGACGCCGGTGAACCAATCCATATGGTGATCAGTTGTCTCACTAAGTGGGACCATGACTGGCAGGTCCGGCCGGTTTCCGTACTCTCGACACGTGGCTTACACGACATGGCTGACCAAGCGCAGGGCAGTGGACAACTGCCGCATGCGCTCGTCCCTGTGTCGTCGCCACTGACCAGGCGGCGTCCAGAGCGCTCCGGAACCGGCAGCTGAGCACGGTCCGGCAGTACGCCGCCTCCCGCAAGCACTTCGGGCGGGACGGCTCGATCCAGCTCCTGGTCGAGGAGTTCGTATGTCCCAGTCGGTGACTTCCCAGGCGGCACAGGTCGACCCGCGCGGACTCCGGTTCGCGGCGGCGCTGACCACCGTCGTCCTGGCGCTGACCTTGATCCTGAACAACCCCTGGCCGCTGGCCGTGCAGGCCGTCGTGTTCGCGATCTCGGTCGCGTTCGGCGTCCAGGCGTCGCCGTACGGGCAGCTGTTCAAGCGGCTGGTCCGGCCCCGGCTGGGCCCGCCGAAGGAGCTGGAGGACGCGGCGCCGCCGCGGTTCGCCCAGCTGGTCGGCCTGGTCTTCGCCGGGCTCGGCCTGATCGGTTACTTCGCCGGCGTCGAGGTGCTCGGCGTCGTCGCCACCGGATTCGCCCTGGTCGCCGCGTTCGTGAACGCCGCGGTCGGGCTGTGCCTCGGGTGCGAGGCCTATCTGCTGATCCACCGCATTCGTACGCCCCACACCGCTACCAACTGAGAGGCAGCACAATGAGCAGGGAATCCGCTCTCGTCTCGGCCGACTGGGTCGAGGAGCACAAGTCCGACGACAACGTCGTGCTGATCGAGGTCGACGAGGACGTCTCGGCGTACGACGCCGGTCACATCGCCGGTGCGATCAAGCTGGACTGGAAGCAGGACCTGCAGGACCAGGTCCGGCGCGACTTCGTCAACCAGCAGCAGTTCCAGGCGCTGCTGTCGGAGCGCGGCGTCAAGAACGACGACACCGTGGTGCTCTACGGCGGCAACAACAACTGGTTCGCCGCGTACGCGTTCTGGTACTTCAAGCTCTACGGGCACGCCGACGTCCGCCTGCTCGACGGCGGCCGCAAGCGCTGGGAGCTGGACAGCCGCGAGCTGACCGACGAGGTGGTCAAGCGCGAGCCGACCGAGTACGTCGCCAAGGAGCCGGACCTGAACATCCGCGCCTTCCGCGACGAGGTGCAGGACGCGATCGGCGTGAAGAACCTGGTCGACGTGCGCAGCCCCGACGAGTACGCCGGCCGGCTGCTCGCCCCGGCGCACCTCCCGCAGGAGCAGGCCCAGCGCGCCGGGCACATCCCGACCGCGGCCAGCATCCCGTGGAGCAAGGCGGCCAACGACGACGGCACGTTCCGCTCCGACGACGAGCTGAAGAAGCTGTACTCCGACGCCGGTGTCGACTTCGGCAAGGACACCATCGCCTACTGCCGGATCGGCGAGCGCTCGGCGCACACCTGGTTCGTGCTGCACGAGCTGCTCGGCCAGGAGAACGTCAAGAACTACGACGGTTCGTGGACCGAGTGGGGCTCGCTGGTCGGCGTACCGGTTGCCCTCGGCGACGAGCCCGGGGAGGCCTGACATGTGCGGTGCGAAGAAGGGCGGCCTCGACCTCAAGGGTGTCGACGTCGACAAGGAAGCCGTGATCCAGGGCCAGGTGCTGCGCGGTGACGAGCCGGTCGGCGGCGCGTACGTGCGGCTGCTGGACTCCTCCGGCGAGTTCACCGCCGAGGTGCCGACGTCGGCGACCGGGCACTTCCGGTTCTTCGCGGCGCCGGGCAACTGGACGCTGCGCACGCTGGCGCCGAAGGCCGAGCCGGTCGACCGGCAGGTCGTCGCGCAGTACGGCGAGGTGGCCGAGGTGGCCGTCGCGGTCTGACGCTTTGTAATCTGTGTGACCCCAAGGGGCCCGGGCCTTGCGCGCCCGGGCCCCTTGGCGTGTCGCCGTCGTACTGGTTGCCGGCCGCCAGTACTGATGCACGGGTGGCCGCGAAACCCCAACATCCATTGGGCTTTCGGCGTGTCGGGTGTTTCTCGATCGCACAATCGATCTCGCCGGGCAAGGTCGTGATTTTCACGAGATCGGCGATCAGGTAACGGTTTGATCACGGACCACTGTCTGCTCGTTACCTACCGCGACCGACTGAGTTGTGTCTGTGTCCTGGCCCGCAGTTGGGGTCACGTCATCACTCAGGGAGAAGAAGTCTTAATGAGACCCCGCATCAACAAGAAGCTCGCTGCCGTGGGTGTTGCCGCGGTTGTCGGCGTAGCTTCGACGATCGCGCTCACCTCGGGCTCGGCGAACGCCTCGCCGGTCTACGGTTACAACGGCTACTCGATCGGCACCGACGTCCAGGGCGGCATCGTCGCCAGCGGCCCGCAGGTCAAGGCCGAGATCAGCTGCACCACCGACGCGAGCCGTCGTTCGCAGAACGACCTGGCCACCGCGAACATCAACAACCAGGCGATCGCCCGCACGGTCACCACCGACACCTTCGCCTTCGCGGAGAAGCGCGGCAACGGCGTGACCTCGACCGCCACCGCGGCCGACATCCGCGTCGGCGGCCTGCTGCACCTGACCGGCGCCAAGACCACGACCACCGCGTGGATCAAGAACGGCGTCACGTACTACACCGGCAGCACCACCTTCGCCGGCGTGAAGATCGGCGCCGTGAACGTTCCGTCGCTGCTCAAGGCCAAGCCGAACACCAAGGTCGCCGTTCCGGGCCTGGGCTACATCGTGCTGAACCGCGTCGGCGGCGTGAAGACCAGCACCGGCATCTACTCGTACGCGCAGGCCGTCGTGCTGCACGCGACCGTGAAGAACCGGTACATCCCCGAGGGTGTCGACGTCGCGGTGCTGAAGACCCGCGCCGAGGTCACCAAGCCGGCCACCGCGCTGGTCATCGGTGACGCCTACGCCACCAAGGCGAACGTCGACCAGCTGGTCAAGTCCGGTCCGACCTCCTACCAGGCCACCTGCCAGGGCACGGAAGGCAAGCTGCACCGGGTCGCCGTCGGCGAGGTCAACATCCCGAAGGTCGCCTACGTCGGCGCCGCGTTCACCACCAAGCGGGGCAACATCGGCCCGGACAAGTCCTATGTCGACTTCAGCTCGCACGTCGCGGGTGTCAAGGTCGGCAACCTGTCCATCGGCGCGATCGAGTCCTCGGCGTCGGCCTGGAAAACCAAGGACGGCAAGGTCGGTCTGAACTCGAAGTCGACGATCGCCTCGATCAAGGTCGGCAACAAGGTCTACCCGGTCAAGACCGGCGAGAACGCGGAGCTCGAGATCCCGGGCATCGCCAAGCTGACCTTCAACCAGGTCCTGCGCCAGAGCCGCTACATCTCCGTCAACGCCCTGGTGATCGACGTCTACAGCCTGAACACCAAGGTTGTCGTGGGCCACTCGGCCGCCGGTGTGATCGGCTGATCCAGCCACACACCCGACCTGACTGAGTCGAACCTCACCGATCCAGACAGGCACACCGCAACGGCCCCGGCCGGATCTTCGGATCCGCGCCGGGGCTGTTTCTTTGTTTTGGTGCGCCGGGTGCGCCGGGTGCGCCGGGTGCGCCGGGTGCGCGGGAACGCGCGAACGCCGAGAACGCGCGAACGCGGGGAACGCCGGGAACGCGCGAACGCGGGAACGCGGGGACGCCGGCTCTCGCATCCCCCGGACGCCGCGTCGCCGGGCACCGCGAAGTCGCAGGCCAGTTCGCCGGGACGTAAACGCCGGTGGAGGCGGCCGAGCCGGTCGGCGGGTCCCGTCACGGGAACCTCGCCAGCGATTGCTGGGCGGTGGCTCGGGATGAGGCTTGCGTCCACGCGCACACCGTCGCGCCCGAGCACAGCCTGTTCCTCGTCACCGCGCCCTCTCGGCGAGCTTGCTCGCGTGCCCGACCCGCACCTCGCTCACCACTCCCTCGAACCGCCACCGAAGGCGGGGGATGCCGGGATGCGGGCGCCGGCCCGCCCGGATGTCCTGTCGCCGGGGTGTCGGCCCGCCCAGTCCGCCGGGATGCGGGAACGCGGGGATCGGGGAACGCGGGAACGCGGGGATGGGGAAACGCGGGGACGCGGGAACGCAGGGATGCGGGGATGGGGGATGCGCACGCCAGGGATGCCGGACGGCTGTACCCGGGGGCGCTGGCTCGTCACATCGCCTGGATGCGGTGTCGCCGGGATGCCGCCTCGCCCGGGTGCCGGCTCGCCGGTATGCCCGGATGTCGCGTCGCCGGACGCCGGGGCCTCGGCGGGCGAGTTCGCCGGGATGCGGGATGCGCACGCCGGGGATGCCGGACGGCTGTACCCGGGGGCGCCGGGATGCCGCCTCGCCCGGATGCGGTGTCGCGGGGATGCCGCCTCGCGCGGGCGGCGGCTCGCCGGTGTGCCCGGATGACGCGTCGCCGCACCCCGGGGCGTCGGCAGGCGAGTTCGCCGGGATGCGCGGACGAGGGCGCGCGGTACGCCCGGTCAGGCGTCGAGGATCAGGGTGACCGGGCCGTCGTTGGTCAGTTGGACCTGCATGTCGGCGCCGAAGCGGCCGCGTTCGACCTTCGCGCCGAGCGACTCCAAGGCCGCGCAGAACGCGTCGTACAAGGGCTCGGAGACCGGCCCGGGAGCTGCGGCGCTCCACGACGGACGGCGGCCCTTGCGGGTGTCGGCGTACAGGGTGAACTGGCTGATCGCGAGGATCGGGGCCTGCTCATCGGCGGCCGAGCGCTCGTCGCGCAGGATGCGCAGCGTCCAGATCTTCGCCGCGAGTACCGCGGCCACGGCGTCGGTGTCCTCGTGGGTGACGCCGAGCAGCACCACCAGGCCCGGCCGGTCGATCGCCCCGACCACTTCGCCTGCGACCTCGACCGACGCCTGCGTGACTCGTTGCACCACTGCTCTCATGCCGCACAGTCTGCCGGGTGACCGACCGCCGGTACGTCCAGGCCTGGCCGACTGCCCGCGGGCAGCCGGGCGCGTCGACCGGTCAAGCGTCCGGCGGCACCACCCGCAGTGTCTGCTGGCGCATCCCGCGTCGGGCAGGAAATCGTCCGGTCTCTGAGTGGATCGACGACCGAATCTCCCGTTCATCGCCGACATCTGGCACGATTCGTCCATGACCTCGACGTTGATCACCGTTGCCCCGACCGGTGCCGAGACCGCGAAGGCGGACTGCCCGGCGCTGCCCACCACGCTCGACGAGCTGGTCGGGACGGCGAAGCGCTGCGAGGCGGCCGGGGCCGCGATGATCCACATCCACATCCGCGACGCCGAGCACCGCCCGACGCTCGATCTCGGCCGGCTCACCGAGACCGTCACGGCGGTCCGGGAGAACACCGCGCTGATCGTCCAGCTGTCCACCGGCGGTGCGGTCACCGACCCGTTCGAGCACCGGCTGCGGGTCCTGGACGCCGCGCCGGACTCCTGCTCGCTCACGATGGGCACGGTCAACTTCGGCGACGACGTGTTCATGAACCCCTGGCCGTTCGTCACCGAGCTCTACCAGCTCACGCAGGAGCGGCACGTCGTACCGGAGTTCGAGCTGTTCGACCTCGGGCACGTCGCCGCGCTGCACCGGCTGCTGGACAAGTTCGGCCTGCCGTACGGCGGCAAGGTGCACTGCGACCTGGTGATGGGTGTGCCCGGCGGCATGCCCGGTACGCCGGACGCACTGGTTGCCGCGGTCAACGCTCTGCCCTCGGCGGTCACCTCGTGGTCGGCGACCGGCGTCGGCCGGAGCACGCTCCCGGTCGCGCTCGCGGCGCTGTCCAAGGGCGGCCACCTGCGGGTCGGGATGGAGGACACGCTCACGCTGGCGAAGGGGCAGCCGGTCACGCACAACGCGGAGCTGGTCGAGCGGGCCGCCGCCCTCGCGACCCTGGCTCAGCGGCCCCCGATGTCGCCGGACGACGCGCGTGAGCTGCTCAACGTCGACCGCCGGGACTGAACGACCGCGACGATCACACCGGCCGCGATGATGGTGGCCTCGAGCAACAACCAGTCGCGGAGATAGTCGCGCGGGAGCACGGTCGGGTTGACGCCCTTGCCTTGGCGGAGCAGCAGGGGGATCGCGACGAGCGTCGTCACCCCGACGTACAGGGCGGTGGTGCGGACGGTGCCGATGGTGCGGTGGCGGCCGGGACCGGTCGACCATCGGGTCAGCAACCAGCCGGCGCCGATCGTCAGAGGGACGAGGACGGCGTCGTCGGCCAGTACGGCGCCGCCCAGCCAGAGCGGCAGGCGGACGAGCGCGTCCGGGCTGAGGTTTTCGAGCAGCAGGCGTAGGCCCCACAGGCCCAGGCCTACGCCGATCGCTGCCAGGAGTACGCGAATGGCTCTCATGCCAGGACCTCCAGGCGATGGACCCATTTCGTCTGCAGGACGCCGGGGCGGTTGGGGGCAATGATCCGGGCCGGATAGCCGTGGTCCAGGTCGAGGTCCGAGCCGTTGAGGCGCAGCGCGAGCAGGGTGAGCGGATCGGCGGCGTACTGGGGTGGGAGCTCGCTGGTCGCGTAGAAGCCGCCCTTCTCCATCGAGACGACGCGGACGGTCGAGCGATCGGGCGCTCCGGCGAGCCGGAGCAGGTCGCTGATCCGGATGCCCTCCCAGTGCGCGCCTTGGCTCCAGCCCTCGACGCAGGCGATCGGCAGGTCGGAGCGGCTCTGCGGCAGTGCTCTCAGTTCGGCCAGCGACCAGGAAAGTTGCTGAGGGCCACTGATGGTGAAGCGCCAGTCGGCGCCGATCGCTTCGACGCCGGCGTCGTGGGCGGTGCGGTTGACCGGGAGATCCTGCGGGCCGATGTTCGGTTTCCTGGGCGCGAGCACGGCGATCGGGCCGAGGGCCGGTACGGACTGGCCGATCGAGGCGATGCCGATCACGGCGCCGGCGCCGGCGACCGTGCGGAACAGGCCGCGGCGGCTGAGACCGGTGATGCCGGCGGGGAGCGAGGTGCTTGGCGGCGTGGGGGTCTGCTCGTCGTCCTCGAGCAGCGGCGCGTACGGCGTACGGTCTGCTGGGGATCGGCTCCAGTGGCGGCGGATCAGCGGGAGCTTGACCGCCAGGTGCACCAGCAGGGAGCCGACGATGATCCAGGCGAGCGCGTAGTGGGTCTGCTTGAAGGGGAACGGCCAGGGATACCACTGGAGTGTGTTCAGGAATCCGATGAACAGTTCCAGCGCCATCGCCGAGACGAGCACCAGGATCGAAGCGCGTTCCAGCACGGTGGCCAGCGCCTGGCGGCTCGGAGGCCAGGGCAGCTTCGCGAAGAGCTTCGGGTAAACCGTCCAGAGCTTTGCCAGCAGCAACGGAATCGCCACGGTTCCGCTGAGCACGTGCAGTCCCTGGGTGACGCGGTAGAGCGACGCGGGCCGGGACGGGATCACCAGCCAGCCGGGAGTCGCCTGCTGGAGATGGCTGAACAGGCCGGTCAGGAAGCAGATCACGACGGCCGCCGCCAGCCAGCGGCCGATCACGGTCGCGACCCGGGGATGGTGCAGCGGCGACGTGAACTCCGGCTTCGGAGGACTCGGGAGCTTCATGTCTTTCATCAGAACCCGCCGCGGCCCGGTTGTCCGGCCCTGCGCGCTTACCGCCCGCGAACATCGGGGTTCGGGCTTACGGCTCCCCGACGGATCGGCGTCCGAGCCGGCGCGCCGGCTCGTTGCCGGATTGCAGGTTTTGCCGGGTCGCGAGGTGCGGGCCGGCGTGGGAGGGTGGTTGGTCCCGCCGGGCGGGACTCGGGATCCGGTGGGCCTGTGGATACGTCGCAGCACGGTGGCACCGATCCGGCTTAACCTGAGACGGACGTGCCGGTCGTGCCAGGTCGCCCGGGAGTGTGCTCAGAGAGGAGAAGGCCAGTGAGGACGCAGCTGCGGTCGCCGGACGAGGACGCGCGCGCGATGGCCGATCTCGCCGAAGTGAGCGACTGGAGCCGGCTGTGGGGGCCGCAGGAGACCGGGCCGGCGGGGATCCGTGCGCTGGTCGCGCGCGTGGTCGCCGCGACCGGCTGGCAGCCGTGGGCGCCCGGCGACATCGACCCGGCCGAGTACGCGTGGGGATTGGTCACCCCGCGGGAGACCGTCATGCTCGCGCTGCCCGACGCTGTCCTGCCCGAGAGCCCGCGCGGCACCTGGTCGGCGTACGACATCGGGGCGGACGAGGTCGCCGACGCGGAAGACCTGATCGACGACCACTGGCCCGACCAGCTCGCGCTGGCGCGGCAGCACTGGGGCGACCCGGTGTTCGTCGGGCCGGGCGACGACCCGCGGATCCCCGGCGAGTGGCGGGAACGGCGGCGGCACCTCGCGGTGTGGCTGCGGCCCGGCGCGGAGATCCACCTGTACGCCACCCGGCTGCTGCCGGGTGAGGCGAACCCGACCGCCGGTTTCGCGTACTCCGTCTATGCGAGCGAGGTGGCGTGATGGCGCAGCCCCAGTCGATCGAGGAAGAGCTGCTCGAGGACCTGTACCGCGGGTTCAAACGAGCCGCACGGCTTGTCCGGCGTACGTTCAACGGCCTGCGCAGACTGTTGCGCCGCGGCCGGCAGCGTCAGCCGGTCGGCGCACCGGCGGTCGACGGCCCGGACAACATCATCCCGCCGAACAACAACGGCCCGGAGCTGGAGGGGCCAGGCGACCGGGGGCTGGAGCAGCAGGAACGGCAGCTGGACTTCCAGGAACGCCGTGCGATGACCGAGGCCGTCGTCGAGTTCATGCGCAACAACCCGGAGGCCAAGGCCCAGCTGCAGAACCTGTCCCAGCACCAGCAGCGCATGTTGATGCTCGGCCTGGTCGAACGCGCTCTACGGGACGAGGAGCTGGTGCGCGACGACGTCGACGCCCAACCCGAGCTGGAACAAGGCCGCGACGGCCGCGATCCGCTGGACGTCGACGGCAACCGAATCCTGGACCCGCGCGATCGCGACCTGGAGCAAGCCGAGGTCGACCGGCTGAGCGACGCCGACGGCGATCGCGTACCCGACAACCTCGAACGCGACCGCGAAGCCGAGCAGAACGAGGAACTCGAGCGCGAGACAGCCGACCGCGAGCAGGAGCGCAACGAGCAGGATCGTGCGCAGGAGCAGCGGGACGGTGTGGATGGTCCCGACGTACTTCCCGCCGCCGCAGCCGGCGCCGGAGCCGAGGCGCTGGATCGAGCCGACGCCGACCGCGAGGGGCAGGAGGCAGACCAGGCCGAGCAGGACCAGCCGGAGCCCGACGCCGAGCAGCAGGCTGAGGCTGATCGGGCTGAGCAGGAGCAGCCGGAGGTCGACGCGGAGCAGCAGGCTGAGGCGGACCGCGCCGACCAGGCTGATCCCCAGGCTGAACAAGGCGATGTGGCGCGGGACGACCTGGAGGTCGACCGCGAGCAGCCGGCGGCGGAACAGTTGCAGGAGCAAGCCAGCCAGGACGAGCGCGACCAGCCCGAGCCCGAACGTGCCGAGCAGGACCAGCCCGAGGTCGAGCCGGCTCAGCCGGAGCGGGACTCGCAAAAGGTTGACCAGAGCGGGCCGGAGCGGGACTCGCAAGAGGTCGACCAGAACGGCCCTGAGCTGGCGTCGCGGGAGGCTGACCAGACCGGCCCCGAGCAGGACTCGCAGAACATTGACCAGGCTGGTCCGGAGCGGGACTCGCAGGAGGCCGAACAGACTGGTCCGGAGCAGGACCCGCAGCAGGTCGACCAGGCCCAGCCGGTGATTGACGAGCAGACAGCAGACCGCGATCAGTCTGAGCGGGCCGAGGCCGATCCGCAGGTGGAGCAGGGCGATGTGGCGCGGGACGACCTGGAGGTCGACCGCGAGCAGCCCGCGGCGGAGGTGGAGCAGGCCGGCCAGGACGAGCGCGACCAGCCTGAGCCTGACCGCGCTGAGCTGGACCAGCCCGAGGTCGACCAAGCGCAGCCGGAGCGAGACGGAGCCGAGCAAGACCAGCCCGGCCGCGATCAGGCCGAGCAGGATCAGCCGAGCCGCGATGAGATCGAGCAGCCCGGCCTCGACCAAGACCCGCCCGGCCGCAACGAGGTCGAGCAGCCTGGCCTGGATCAAGCTGGCCAGGACCAGCCTGGGTTGGACCAGCAGGTGGAGCGGGAGCAGGCCGAGGTCGATCGAGATGTGCCGGCGGTCGACGGGCAGGAGAACAACCAGCAGCAGCCGGACCGCGACGGACCCGACGCACAAGCTCAGCAGGAGCCCGTACAGGTAGAGACGTCAGCCTTGCCGACCGGCGGTGACAAGCGCGCCGAAGCCCAGGCGCGGGAGGCCCAGAGCCCGTCAGGTCCGCTGGAGACCCGCCTGGCAGAGGATCGCCTGGCGGCTCAACAGGACGGCCAGCGTTCCAACGGCCAGCAGTCCAACGCCCCCGCGATGTCCAGGGACGAAATGGCCAAGCTCGCCGCGGTCACCCGGGAAGGCGTCGCAGCCCCCGCCGAGGGCGCGACCCGCTCCGACCGCCAACTCGAGCCCGCAGGCCAAGCCGGCCGAACCCCCGGCGCCCAGCACCAGCGCGACACCGAACGCACCCGCGACCCCCAAGGCCGAGACCGCTGAGGCCCTAGCCCCCGGAGGACTTCACCGACCGGGTTGCTCAGTTGCAGCAAGCACCTGGGCCACCCGGCCGGCCTGTGGTCAGTAGACGATCGCCTGCACATCGTCGGTGAGGATCTCCTCCGTGAACGCCGGCGCCCCCGCGATGCGCGTGCCGGGCAGCAGGTCGCTCTCCGTCAGGTCGCGGCGCTTGGCGCACTGGGTGCAGACGGTCAGCGTGCCGCCCGCGAGGACGGCGGCCAGCAGATCTCTCAGCGGCGCGGCGTGCGGAAGCGTGAAGCTGTCCGCCCGCCCAGGGAGGGCGAACCAAACGGCGTCGCCGGTCAGCCACAGGGAGACGGTGGCGCCCGAGGCCACGGCGGTGGCCGCCACCGTGAAGGCCTGGTTGGCGCGTTCGGGTTCTTCGGCGCCTGCGGTCAGCTTGATCACCAGCGTGCGGGACATCACGCCACCGTAGCTCAGCGCCCCGCCGGGCATCCCCTAGACTGGCGAACGTGCTGCACCTCATCTTCACGACCCTCCTGGTCCTGGTCAGTGTGTTCATGGCCTGGTTCTCGGCGTTCGTCGTCTACCGGCTGTACCGCGGCCGCAGCACGAACTGACGCCGGCGACTGCGATGGCTTTCGAGATCCCGCAGGACCTGCACCCCGACCTGATGCCGCTCGCCTGGCTGCTCGGGCGCTGGGAAGGCCGCGGGCACGGTGACTACCCGACGATCGAGAAGTTCGAGTTCGGGCAGCAGATCGACTTCAGCCACAACGGCAAGCCGTACCTGCACTACGTGAGCCAGACCTACGTGGTCGGCGAGGACGGCACCAAGGAGCGGCCGCTCGCGGTCGAGACCGGGTTCTGGCGGCCAAAGCCGGACAACAAGCTCGAGGTCGTGCTGGCACACCCGACCGGCTTCGCCGAGATCTGGTACGGCGAGATCGACGGCGCCAAGGTCGAGATGCAGACCGACGTGATCGCCCGGACGGCCACCGCCAAGGAGGTCACGGCGGGTCACCGCCTGTACGGGCTGGTCAAGGGCGAGCTGCTCTGGGCCTACGACATGGCCGCCGAGGGCCAGCCGCTGCAGCCGCACCTCTGGGCCACGCTCGTCCGTGCCTGACCCAGCTCACACAACCCGCCTGACGCAACCCGCCGGACTCAGCTCTCGCTGACCCAGCTGTACTCGACCTTCGGCCGCCCACTGCGCCCGTCGTAGCGCTGCGTGCGCAGCACCTGCTGCTGATCGGCCAGATGCTCCAGATACCGCCGAGCGGTGATCCGCGACGTGCCCAGTTCCGCAGCCACTTCCTCGGCGGTCCAGCCTTCCCGGTTGCCCAGCAGTTGCACCACCCGATCCAGCACTGACCCCGCAAGCCCTTTGGGCACAGAAGAAACCGTTGCTGGGTGCAACAACCGGTCGACCTCGTCCTGATCGGCGACCACCTGACCGGCCTCCGCCGCGCGCCGTTGCCGTGCATAGGCCGACAGCCGGTCCCGCAACGTCTCGAAGGCGAACGGCTTGAGCACGTACTGCACGACGCCGATCCGCGCCGCGGCCTGCACCGCCGACACCTCCCGGGCCGACGTCACCGCCACCACGTCGGTCTGGTTGCCCGAAGCACGCATCCGGCGGACGACGTCCAGCCCGTGTCCGTCCGGCAGGTTCATGTCGAGCAGCACCAGATCGACCTGCCCGTGGGTCAGCACCGCCAGCGCCCGCGCCGCCGTACCGGCGATGCCGACGCAGGTGAAGCCGGGCAGCCGGTCGACGTACGTGCGGTGCGCCTCGGCGGCGACCGGGTCGTCCTCGACCACCAGTACGCGCAGCGGATCAGGCACTCGCGCTCACCGCCCGGGGCAGGCGGACCCGCACGGTCAGCGCGGGGATCTCGTCCAGCTCGGAATCCGGGTCGACCATCAACGTCCCCTGCCAACGCTCGACCGTGCTGCGGACCAGCACCAGTCCGAGTCCGTGTCCTGGCTCGTTCTTCGTCGTCCAGCCGCGCTCGAACATCCGGGCCAGTTCGGCCGCACCCAGCTCGGCGCCGGTGTTGGTGACGGCCAGGTCGATCGCGTCCGGGGTCGTGCTCGCCTTCAGTTCGACCCGCCGAGGCGCCGGACCGCTCCGAGCCGCCTCCATCGCGTTGTCGAGCAGATTGCCGACCACGGTGACGACATCCTGCGCGGGCAGCCGCGTGTTGAGCGCCTCCGAGCCGAGCTCCAGCGTCAGCAGTACGCCGCGTTCCTGCGCCTGCGACAGCTTCGCCAGCAGCAGCGACGCGAGCACCGGGTCGCCGACCGTGCCGACCACTCGATCCGTCATCGCCTGCGCGAACTGCAGCTCGGACACCGCGAACTCCCGGGCCCGCTCCGGCCGGCCGATCTCGATCAGGCTGACCACCGTGTGCAGCCGGTTGGAAGCCTCGTGGTTCTGCGCCTCCAGCGACTCCGCCAGGCTCCGGACCGCGTCCAGCTCGCCGAGCAGCGCCTGCAGCTGGGTGTGGTCGCGCAGCGTCACGATCCGCCCGGAGCGGGCCGGTTGCTGGTTCACCACGACCACGCCGTGCGCCCCGAGATGCAGTTCGTCGTACGCCGTCCGGCCGGCGCGAAGCAGCTCGGACAGGGCGCTCGGCAGGTGGAGCTCGTCGACCATGACACCGGCCGGGACCTGCTGGAGGCCGAGCAGCCGCCGCGCCTCGTCGTTGATCAGCTGGATGCGCCCGTCGCTGTCGATGAGCAGCAGGCCTTCGCGGGCGGCACGCAGTACGCCCTGGTAGAAGTCGAGCATCCAGGCGAGCGTCTGGGTCCCCATCCCGCGAGTGGCATGGCGGACCCGCCACGCGACCAGTGCGTTGCCGGCGATCGCGACCCCGAGCATCAGGCTGGCAATGCCGAGCATCGTCCGGGTCTCGCTCTGGAGGAGCTCCGACCAGCTCGGTGGGGTCAGCCCGGCGGCCGCCGCGTCCCGGTCGGCCCGCGAACGCGTCCGGCTGGCCAGCGTGACCCAGACCATCGCGATCAGCACCGCGACCGTCCCGGTCTGCAACCAGAGCACCTGGCGCCGCAGCTCCCACGGCCGTCGTCCCATGGCGACATTGTCCACACCAGTGCCGCCGGTGGTAGACCGCGGCAGCTGTTCGCCGCCGTCAGCCGGTACGCCGCGTGCCGGGCCGGCGGTCGCGGTGGCGAACGATATGAACGAAATGCGCCGTTGTCCTGTGCGTCACGTCACAGTTACCCAGAACCGCCCTGATCCAGCGCTGCCGGCCGAGGAGCCACGTATGTCGACCACCGCACCCCGCCCCACCCCGGTCCGCAACGACCGGACCCACTTCCTGTACATCGCCGTGATCGTCGCCGTCCTGCTGGGAATCGGCGTCGGCTTCCTGTTCTCCGACTTCGCGGTCGAGCTCAAACCGCTCGGCACCGGGTTCGTGAACCTGATCAAGATGATGATCAGCCCGGTCATCTTCTGCACGCTGGTACTCGGCATCGGCTCGGTCCGCCAGGCCGCCAGCGTCGGCAAGGTCGGCGGTCTCGCGCTGCTGTACTTCGTCGTGATGTCGACCGTCGCGCTGGCCATCGGCCTGGTGGTCGGCAACCTGGTTCAGCCGGGTTCCGGCCTGAACCTGACCGACAAGCTGCGCGAGTCCGGTCAGAGCCAGGCCGCCGGCGCGCACGAGAACACCACCGACTTCCTGCTCGGCATCATCCCGAAGACGATCGTCTCGGCGCTGACCGAGGGCGAGGTCCTGCAGACCGTGCTGGTCGCGCTGCTGATCGGGTTCGCCCTGCAGGGCATGGGCTCGAAGGGCCAGCCGATCCTGGACGGCATCGCGCACCTGCAGCGGCTGGTCTTCAAGGTGCTGGCGATGATCATGTGGGCGGCCCCGATCGGCGCCTTCGGCGCGATCGCCGCGGTCGTCGGCGCCACCGGCGTGGATGCCCTGGTCAGCCTGGGCAAGATCATGCTGGCCTTCTACATCACCTGCCTGCTGTTCGTGATCGTTGTCCTGGGCACCATTCTCAAGGTGGTCACCGGGCTGTCGATCTTCCAGCTGCTGCGCTACCTGGGCCGCGAGTTCCTGCTGATCGTGTCCACGTCGTCGTCGGAGACCGCCCTGCCCCGGCTGATCGGCAAGATGGAACACCTCGGCGTCTCCAAGAGCGTGGTCGGTATCACCGTGCCGACCGGCTACTCGTTCAACCTGGACGGCACCGCGATCTACCTGACGATGGCCTCGCTGTTCATCGCTGAGGCGATGGACCAGCCGTTCTCGATCGGGCAGCAGATCTCCCTGCTGGCGTTCATGATCATCGCCTCGAAGGGCGCCGCCGGGGTCACCGGCGCCGGCCTGGCCACGCTGGCCGGTGGGCTGCAGTCGCACCGGCCGGACCTGGTCGACGGCGTCGGGCTGATCGTCGGCATCGACCGGTTCATGTCCGAGGCTCGCGCGCTGACCAACTTCGCCGGCAACGCCGTCGCCACGGTCCTGGTCGGCCACTGGGTCGGCCAGCTCGACCGGGAGCAGGTCAAGCAGGTCTTCGCCGGCGACGACCCGTTCGACGAAGCCGCGTTCGCCGCCGGTGACACCCATGCGGGCGACGTACCGGCGGCCGTCACGGCCGGCAGCGGTCCGGAGACCCAGGACCGCACCCACTAGTCCATCCGTCCCACCCCTCACCAGTGCCCGTCAGCCACCGCTGACGGGCACTGGTCATTTCCCGGCGAGCAGTTCGACCACCGGGGCCAGCTCCTCCAGGTAGCCGGCGTTCACGCTGATGTACGACGTACCGAGCACGTCTCGGCGATGCAGCAGCTCGTCGGCCATCTGGCGCGGACCGCCGGGCAGGAGCATCAGTGAGTCGGTCGCGCGCAGCTCCTCCGGATCCACGCCGGTCGCCCGCTTCGTCCACGGCGGCAGATCCCCGTCACCGGCCGCGAACAGGTTCAGCGCGAGCTCGATGTCGTCCGCCCGGTCGCCGGCCATCGTCCGCAGCTCCTTCGCGAGCTGGACCACCTCGGTGATCGGCGTCATCGCGCCCTTCGCGATCGAGACGACGTCCGCCCGCTCGGCCGCGAGCGCCAAAGACTTGGGTCCGCCCGCGGCGATGAGCACCGGCGTGTGCTGGTCGCCGTCGAGCTCGGCCAGGTGATCGAGCGTCTCGCGCACCTGCTCCAGCCGCTCCTTCGCCGACCCGTACGGCAGGCCGAGCCGCTCGGCGAACTTGTCGGTCCCCGGCCGCCCGGTGCCGATGCCGAACTCGAAGCGCCCGCCGGTCAGCTCGGTCAGCGTGTGCGCGTCCCAGGCAGCGGCGTACGGGGTGCGCATGGGGGCGGCGGCCACGAAGGTCCCGACACGGACGTCGGCGACGGTCGCGGCCATCGCGAGCGACGGGAACGGGGAGAGCAGTTGCAGCCCGTCGGGCATCAGGATCGTCGAGTAGCCGAGGTCGGCGGCCCGGCGTACGGTCTTCGTCCACTGGTCTGGGCCGCCGTCCGGGGTGGCCACGATGCCGAATCTGAAGCGCCTGTCTGTCATGGTTGCGTCCTCTCCGAGTCGTACCTCCAGCCTCGTGATCGGGACGGTTGTCCACATCCCACGACGGGAGGCGTTCGGCGTACGACGCGCGACGTACGCTGGTGACATGTCACTGAAGCGCAGCCCCCTGCTGGACCTGCCCGCGGCGGTCGAGGCCGACGGCCTGGACGCCGGAGTCGCGGCGCACTACGGCTCGGACCTGCGCGAGCAACGCGCGCTGGTGCAGGGCCAGGGGTACGTCGACCTGTCGCACCGGGACGTGGTGACGATCAGCGGGCCCGACCGGCTCACCTGGCTGCACGCGCTGACGACGCAGTACTTCGAAGGCCTGGCCGCCGGGACGTCGACGACGGCGTTGCTGCTGTCCCCGACCGGCCACGTCGAACACGCGATGTACGGCGTGGACGACGGCGAGACGTTCTGGCTGCACACCGAGCCGGGCGCGGCGACCGCGCTGGTCGAGTGGTTGCAGAAGATGGTGTTCATGTCCCGGGTGGAGATCGCCGACGTCACCGACGCGTACGCCATTGTCTGGCGTCCGGGCCCGGCGCCGGCCGAAGGGCCGTTGACGCGCAGCGGCCGCGACTCCCTCGGTGGGTACGAGGTGTTCCTGCCCCGCGAAGAGCTCTCGGCGTACGCCGAACTCGCGGGACCGCCGGCGGGCGTGTGGGCGTACGAGGCGCTGCGGATCGAGGCGGGGCATCCGCGCTTCGGCCTCGACACCGACGAGCGCGCGATCCCGAACGAGCTGGGCTGGCTCGGCGTCGGCGTCCACCTGGACAAGGGCTGCTACCGCGGCCAGGAGACGGTCGCCCGGGTGCACAACCTCGGTCGTCCGCCGCGCCGGCTGGTCCGGTTGCACCTGGACGGTTCGGTCGACCACCTGCCGCAGCACGGGTACGCCGTCCGGGTGGGCGACAAGCAGGTCGGGTTCGTCGGTTCCGCGGCGCGGCACCACGAGTTCGGGCCGATCGCGCTGGCGCTGGTGAAGCGCTCGGTCGATCCCAGCGCCGAGCTGCAGGTCGTCGCCGAGGACCAGCCGACGGTGACCGCGACCCAGGAGCTGATCGTCGACCCGGAGGTCGGGCTGCACGTGCGCAGCCGGTTGTGAGCCGACGGGCGTGTCTCCCGATCCCCCGCCTACTGCGCGGCACCCGGCACGGCACCTCGCCGCACGGGAGCCAAGGCCACGATGCTTCGCATCGCCGGCCTCGTCTCCCGCACGCCGAGCTACCGCACCGGGCACCTGCTCGCTACGGCGCGGGATCGGGAGACACGCCCCTCATCTCCAACGAGGGTTTTTGCTCCTGACGCATCCGCCGTACAGTTCAGCCGTGACCGAACCTGTGATCGTGGCCGACGTCGTCCGCAGCGGCTTCGTCGAAGGACACCACCGCGGCTCCGTCGTCGTGACCAATGCCGACGGTGGTGTCGAGTGGTCCGTCGGCGTGGTCGACGAGCCGATGTTCCCGCGCTCGTCGAACAAGCCGATGCAGGCCCTCGGCATGCTGCGCCACGGGCTCCAGCTGGACGGCCGGCTGCTGGCGCTGGCCGGGGCTTCGCATTCCGGCGAGCAGATCCACCTGGACGGCGTACGGGAGATCCTGGCGGGCGTCGGGCTGGACGAGACCGCGCTGCGGACGCCGGCGCAGTACCCGGTCGAGGACGAGGCGCGGGATGCGTGGGTGCGGGCCGGGCACGGTCCGGAGCCGATCACGATGAACTGCTCGGGCAAGCACGCGGCGATGATCGCGACCTGCGTGGCGAACGGGTGGCCGATCCACGATCCGGCCCGCGAGCACAGCCCGGACGGCGTCTGGGGCGCCGACGACTACCGCTCCCCGCAGCACCCGCTGCAGCAGGCGATCCGCACCGCCGTCGAGGACTCGGCCGGCGAAAAGGTCTCGTACGTCGCGGTCGACGGCTGCGGCGCGCCGATCCTGGCGATCAGCCTGGCCGGTCTGGCGCGCTCCTTCGGCCTGTTCGCATCGGCCGCGCCGGACACGCTGGAGGGCCGCGTCGCCGACGCGTTCCGCGCGTTCCCGGAGTACGCCAGCGGCACCCGCCGCGACGAGGCGGCGCTGATCCGCGCGATCCCCGGCCTGTTCTGCAAGGTCGGCGCCGAAAGCGTGTACGCCGTGGGCCTGGCTGACGGCCGCGGCATCGCGGTGAAGATCGACGACGGCAGCGCCCGCGCCCGGGCGGTGGTGATGGCCGCCACCCTGAAGAAACTCGGCCTCACCCACGAAGTCCTCGATCAGCAGGAACACGCCCCGCTGCTCGGCGGCGGCGTACCGGTGGGGTCCGTCAGACCCCACCTGCCCACTTTCGCCTGATCCGCCTCCACCGCCCGGCCTCGGCCAGGGCCTCCGCCCCGCCTTCCTCCACCCCGCCCCGCGCCGAAGGCGCGGGGCGGGGTGCTTCGTTCCTCGTGACCCGCAGTAGTGAGCGGCCTCACGGCTCGCCTGCTTGCAATTGCAAGCACTCTGCTAGCACACTGGACGCATGGCCAGGTTGAGTGATCGTGCGGCAGACGCGATGGGTTCGGTGGGGGAGTACCTCGCCGAGCAGCGTCGGCACGCGCAGTTGTCGTTGCGGCAACTGTCCGACCTGGCCGGTGTCTCCAACCCGTACCTGAGCCAGATCGAGCGCGGCCTGCGCAAGCCGTCGGCCGACGTACTGCAGCAACTGGCCAAGGCGCTGCGGATCTCCGCAGAGACGCTCTACGTGCGAGCCGGCATTCTCGATCCCGAAGACGGAACCGACGGCGCCCGGCGGGCGACCGGCGTGGTCGACGCGATCCTGCTCGACCCGGCGCTGAACGAGCGCCAGAAGCGCGTGCTGCTCGACGTGTACGGATCGTTCGTGCGCGAGAACGCCGACGACGAACCGGCCGCGGCGGCGACGAAGCCCCCGGCCCGCAAGACCGCGCAGGCCAAGAAGGCCCGGCCGACGGAGCACAAGACGGCCGCGAAGCCGGCCCGCAAGACGGCGCCGAAGAAGCCCGCGGTCCCCACGACCCCTGCAACACCGCGCACCACCCACTGAACAACACTGCTCGGAGGAGAAGCCTGATGGCTACCCGTACCCCCGTCACGCCCCTGTACGTCATCGCCGGTGCCGGCGATCTGGCCGTGGAGAAGTTCCGCGCGGTCAGCGAGGACGTCACCGCCCGGTTCGCCCAGCTGGACCAGCAGAAGCTGCAGGCGACCCTGCAGACCGAGCTGACCAAGCGCCAGGTCGAGCTGTCCAAGCGGCTCGAGGCGCTGGCCGCGGACGCCAAGACCGTGCCGGCCAAGCTGCGTGAGCTGCCGGCCGTCGCCCAGGCCGGGCTGACCACCGTGCTCGGCCAGGCCGAGGTGACCTACGAGGACCTGGCCGCCCGCGGCGAGGAGATCGTCGGCCGGATCCGCAGCCAGAAGGCGTCCGAGGACCTGGCCGCGCAGGCCAAGACCACGGCGAGCAAGGCGAAGGCGACCCGGACCACCGCACGCAAGACCGCCGACACCGCCGCCCGCAACGTCAAGGCGACCACCACCAGCGCCCGCAAGACCACGAAGACCGCCGCGAAGGCCGCCGGCGACGCCGCCGCGAAGGTCGGCGACTGACCGTAGTCCCCGCGTCGCGGGCCGCCGCCGTACCCGGTCGGCGGCCCGCAACACGCCGACGGGTGGCCCGAATCTGCCGCTGAGCAGAGGTGGGCCACCCGTCTGCTTGTTAGGCTCGTACGCATGCTCCCACTCGCCACGTTCCCGAACCTGTTCCCGGGGTTCGGCAATCCGTTCGACGTCATCTGGTGGGTGGTCCTCGGCCTCAAGCTGGTCGCACTGCTCGACGCCGCGTTCCGCCCGCGCGCGGTGTTCGTCGCGGCGGACAAGCTGACCAAGCCCGGCTGGATCCTGATCCTGGCGGCGTTCTCGCTGTCGCAGATCTTCCAGGGCGGCTGGCTCAGCTTCTTCGGCCTGATCGGCATCGTCGCCGCCGGTGTCTACCTGGTCGACGCCCGCCCGGCCCTGCGCGCCGCCGGCGGCCGCGGCCGAGGCGGCGGCTGGGGCATTCGCCGCCGCCGGGGCCCCCGCCCACTCTGAGCCCGTCTGCTCCCGCCGTACGGGTGTTCGGCCCCTCCCCATTTGCCGGGTTAACCCTCGGAAGTGTGGGTTCTACCGCCGCATGACGAGGTGGAACCCACACCCTCGAGGGTTAACCCGGCAAATGGGGGAGGTGGACTACGAGCGGTAGACGATCACCTTGTCGCCGACCTCGACCTGGTCGAACAACCACTTGATCTTGCCCAGGTCGCGCACGTTCACGCAGCCGTGCGAGGCACCGGCGTAACCGCGGGCGGCGAAGTCCGACGAGTAGTGCACGGCCTGACCGCCGCTGAAGAACATCGCGTACGGCATCGGGGAGTCGTACAGCTTGGAGACGTGGTTGCGGCTCTTCCAGCCGACCGAGAACGCGCCCTCGCGGGTCGCGGTCTTCTTCGCGCCGAACCGGACGTCGAACTGCAGCTTCACCACGCCGTCGACCACGTAGCGCAACTTCCGGGTGGACTTGTCGATACACAGCGCGACGCCGGTCGCGCAGCGCTGGTCGAGCTTCTTGCCGTCCACCACCGGCGCGGGCGGGAACAGTTCCTTCTGGGTCGGCTCGTGGGTCGCGGCCTTCAGCTGGTCCCAGGTGTTCTGGTCGACGTAGCCGAGCTCGGGAATCCCCTTCGACGCCTGGAACTTCTTCACCGCCGAGCGGGTCATCGTGCCGAAGGAGTTGTCCAGCCACTTCTTGTCGAGCAGTTTGAGCTGGATCAGCCGGGCCTCGACCTTGCGGACGTCGGCGCTGCTGGATCCGTTGCCCCACAGGGATTTCGGGTAGATCGGCAGCTCACCGCTGACCTCGAACGGCACGGTCTTCAGGTCGGTGCTCGCCACCGGCGCTGCCGGAGCCGCGGCAGCGGCGGAGCCTCCGGAACTGTCCAGTCCATAGACGACCAGCCCGGTCGCGGCCGCCGCGACGACCATCCCCGCCAACAGGTGCCGGACGGCCGACACCTTCCCTACCCAGTTCCGCGCGCGCATCGCGTACCCCTCGTGGTCGAATCCCCTGTACGTACTGGGACGTCCTCACCGACCGGTTGGTTGGCCCCCACACCCAATTGCCGAGCCAGCGTAGGTGGTGAATCACACCCGGTACACCCGTCGTGAGCAACTCGTGACCTGTTCCACACTGGTGCCATGGAGATCCTGCTCAGCACCGCGGACATCACCACGGTCCCGGCCGACGCGATCGTCAATGCCGCACATCACGCCCTGCGCGGCGGCGGAGGCGTCGACGGTGCCATCCACCGGGCCGGTGGGCCGACGCTCCTGACCGAGCTGATCGAGCGCTACCCGCACGGCCTGCCGACCGGCGAGGCCGGCTGGACGACGGCGGGCGACCTGCCCGCGTCGTACGTGATCCACGTCGTCGGGCCGAACCACGCCGCGGGCCAAACGGATCCGGCACTGCTCGAGTCCTGTTACCGCAACGCGCTGCGGATCGCCGACGAGCTCGCCGTCCGCCGGTTGTCGCTGCCGGCCGTGTCGGCCGGGATCTACGGCTGGCCCGCGCAGTCGGCGGCCGACATCGCCGTCCGGACGTTGCGTCGTACGCCGTCGTCGGTGGAGACGGCGACGTTCTGCCTGGTCGAACCCCGGTTGTTCGAGGCCTTCAGCAAAGCGACGGCGGCCGAGGAGTAGTCCTCGGCCGCCGTCGACGGGTGCTGCGGGTGGATCAGGCGCTGTAGACCAGGATGCGGTCGCCGACCTTCACCCGGGCGAAGATCCAGGCGATCTTCTTCTTGTCGCGCATGTTGATGCAGCCGTGCGAGGCGCCGTTGTAGCCGCGGGCCTTGAAGTCGGCCGAGTAGTGAATGGCCTGGCCGCCGCTGAAGAACATCGCGTACGGCATCGGCGACTTGTAGATCGACGAGACGTGGTTCTTCGACTTGCGCTGCAGCTTGAAGAAGCCGTTGCGGGTCGGCGTCCGCGGCCCACCGAAGCGAGCGTCGCCGGTGGCGAGCAGCTTGCCGTTGTACAGGAACGCGACCTTGCGGGTCTTCTTGTTGACGCAGATGATGCGGCCGGTCATGCAGCGCTTGTCCAGCCGCAGCTTGCCCGGGACGAGCACGTTCTTGGCGGCCGGCTTGACCGCCGCCTTCGCAGCCGGCGCCGTTGCGGCCGTCGGCGCAGTCGTCGCCACGGCCGGAGCGGCCGACGGCGCGGCCCCCGCCGTACCGGTGGCGGCGAACACGCCGGCCCCCAGCATCGCGACCGCCGTCGTGGTGGCGCCGAGCTTACGCAGAATCCCCATGAAACTTTGTCCTTCCCCCAACTGAGTGACTTCCACTGTGTAGACGACGAAGCAGGCACTCCGGTTGGTCACGATCCGGAAAATTCCCCCGCGGATCGCGACCTTGCGGTGAACCGTTGATCAGGCCTTGTTCTTGCGGCCCAGCTTGGCGCGCTCGATCTGGGTCAGCGCGACCTTGCGCATCCGGATCGCGTCCGGGGTGACCTCGACGCACTCGTCCTCGCGGCAGAACTCCAGCGACTGCTCGAGCGACAGCTTGCGGGCCGGCACCAGCTTCTCGAACTCGTCCGCGTTCGAGCGGACGTTGGTCATCTTCTTTTCCTTGGTGATGTTGACGTCCATGTCGTCGGAGCGTGAGTTCTCGCCGACGATCATGCCCTCGTACACCTCGGTGCCCGGCTCGACGAACATCGTGCCGCGCTCCTGCAGGTTGATCATCGCGTACGACGTGGCGACGCCGGTGCGGTCGGAGACCAGCGAACCGGACGGGCGGGTGCGCAGCTCGCCGAACCACGGCTCGTAGCCCTCGAACACGTGGTGCGCGATGCCGGTGCCGCGGGTGTCGGTGAGGAACTCGGTGCGGAAGCCGATCAGGCCGCGGGCCGGGACGAGGAACTCCATCCGGACCCAGCCGGTGCCGTGGTTGGTCATCTGCTCCATCCGGCCCTTGCGGACCGCGAGCAGCTGGGTGACGGTGCCCAGGTACTCCTCCGGGCAGTCGATGGTCAGCCGCTCGACGGGCTCGTGCTTCTTGCCGTCGATCTCCTTGGTGACCACCTGCGGCTTGCCGACGGTGAGCTCGTAGCCCTCGCGACGCATCTGCTCGACCAGGATGGCCAGTGCCAGCTCTCCACGGCCCTGCACCTCCCAGGCGTCCGGACGCTCGGTCGGCAGCACCTTGATCGACACGTTGCCGACCAGTTCCTTGTCGAGCCGGTCCTTGACCAGGCGGGCGGTGACCTTGGTGCCCTTGGTCCGGCCGGCCAGCGGCGAGGTGTTGGTACCGATCGTCATCGAGATGGCCGGCTCGTCCACGGTGATGAACGGCAGCGGCTTGGGGTTGTCCGGGTCGGCCAGGGTGTCGCCGATCATGATCTCCGGGATGCCGGCGATCGCGACGATGTCACCTGGTCCGGCCGAGTCGCCGGGCACCCGCTCGAGCGCCTCGGTGACCAGCAGTTCGGTGATCTTGACCCGCTGGAAGGTCCCGTCGTGCTTGCACCAGGTGACCTGGGCGCCCTTCTTCAGCGTGCCCTCGTGCACCCGGACCAGCGCGAGCCGGCCGAGGAACGGCGAGGCGTCCAGGTTGGTGACGTGCGCCTGCAGCGGCGCGCCCTCGGTGTACTCCGGGGCCGGCACGTTGGCCAGGATCGTCTCGAACAGCGGCTCGAGGTCTTCGGAGTCCGGCAGGCCGCCGTCGGCGGGCTGGTTCAGCGAGGCGCGGCCGGCCCGGGCCGAGGCGTAGACGACCGGGAAGTCCAGCGCGCTCTGGTCGGCGTCGTGGTCGAGCAGGTCCAGGAACAGCTCGTAGGTCTCGTCGACGACCTCGGCGATCCGGGCGTCCGGGCGGTCGACCTTGTTGACCACCAGGATCACCGGCATCTGCCGGGCCAGCGCCTTGCGCAGCACGAACCGGGTCTGCGGCAGCGGGCCCTCGGAGGCGTCCACCAGCAGCACGATGGCGTCCACCATCGACAGGCCGCGCTCGACCTCGCCACCGAAGTCGGCGTGGCCGGGGGTGTCGATGATGTTGATCGTCATCTGCTCGCCGTTGGCCATCTTGTGCCGGACGGCGGTGTTCTTGGCGAGGATCGTGATGCCCTTCTCACGCTCCAGGTCGCCGGAGTCCATCGCTCGCTCGTCGACGTGCTGGTGGGCTCCGAACGCGCCGGACTGCCACAGCATCGCGTCGACCAGGGTGGTCTTCCCGTGGTCGACGTGGGCCACGATGGCCACGTTGCGCAGATCATTACGGAGGGGCATGCGGAAGCGCTCCAAGCAGTTGAGACAAGCAGTGGTCACTGAGAGTCAGATGGTGGCTACGGCGGGTGTGATGTCGCTCGGCGGCCACTCGACTTACTGATCGACGCACTGCGCAGCCAGTCCATCCTACCGGTGACCCCGCGTGGCGTCGAAACCGGCCGCCCGGGCCGGTGACGCTGCGTGTCCGCGATGCGGTAGGGCCTTTGACATTTGTTGACTGGACGTCCAGTCTATAGGTGGGCGCCTGGGGAGGGGCCTCGAAGGGGAAACAACGGGGGGTCAAGCCCGGGAGTGCCGAGCACGAGGTGGGGGATGCTCGGCCTCCGGGGCCCTGACCAGGGAAGAAGAACGTGCCGCGGTCGGTCGCCACGAACCAGCAGATGCGGGAACGCTCGCGCGAGCGGATTCTCAGCGCTGCCCTGGAGGTGTTCGCCGAGAAGGGCTACGAGGCGGCGTCGATCTCCGAGGTGACGGCCCGGGCCGGGGTCTCCCGCGGGCTGGTCGGCTACTACTTCGCCTCCAAGCGCGATCTCGCCGCCCAGCTGCTCGACCGCTGGCTGGACGGCATCGCCGGCATCCTGGACATCCCCGGTACGGCGGACGAACGGCTGGCCGGCATGATCGACGGCGCGCTGATGGCCGCGGCGATGACGCTGCCGGTGCAACGGCTGGCGATCTCGCTGATGATGCAGCCCAGCACGCACGGGATCTTCGCCGAGGTCGAGACCGAGAAGTCCGACCGGATGGCGCTGGTCGAGGACGCCATCCGCAAGGTCTTCGCCGAGCGCGGCGCGGCCGACCCGGCGGTCGAGGAGATGTTGCTCAGGGCAACACTCGAGGGCGTGACGGTCAAGCTCGCGATCTATCCCGAGACGTTCCCGCTGGAGCCGATCCGCCGCCGTCTCTACGCCGGCTACGGCCTGCCGGAACCGAAGGACCCGCTCCCGGTCCCGTCACCCCCTGTGCACCGCCTGCGCGCCAAACCCTGAGCTGTCAGTTGACCCGGTGCACCTTGTGCTGCGCGGCCTGGGCGCGCGGGCGGACGGTCAGGCGGTCGATGTTCACGTGCGGCGGCCGCGACGCCACCCAGGTGACGATCTCGGCGATGTCGTCCGAGGTCAGCGGCTCGGCGACCCCGGCGTACACGGCCTCGGCCTTCTGCTCGTCGCCGTCGAAGCGGGTCAGCGCGAAGCCCTCGCTCTTCACCATGCCCGGCGCGATCTCGCAGACCCGGACCGGCTGGTCGAACAGCTCCAGCCGCAGCGTGTCGACGACCGCCTTCACCGCGTGCTTGGCGGCGACGTACCCGCCACCGCCCTCGTACGCGACCTGTCCGGCGGTCGAACCCATCACCACGATCGTGCCGCGGCCCGCGATCAGGGCCGGCAGCAACGACTTGGTGACGGCGGCGACGCCGATCACGTTGACCTCGTACATCCGCCGCCAGGCGTCCAGGTCGGCGTCGGCGACCGGCTCGAAACCGAACGCGCCACCGGCGTTGTTCACCAGCAGGTCGACCCGCTCACCGGCCGCCGCGGTCAGCGCCGCGACATCCTCGGCCGAGGTGACGTCGCACTGGACGGCCCGCCCGTCGATCTCCTTCGCCAACTCCTCGATCCGGTCCAGCCGCCGGGCGGCGCACACCACCTCGAACCCGGCCGCCGCGAGTTGCCGCGCGGTGGCCGCCCCGATCCCACTGCTGGCTCCGGTCACTACGGCCACAGGACGAGTCGTCATAGCCACAGTCTTTCAAACCCGCTCCAGGACGCGGTACGCCGTCTCACCGCGAGCGGCTCTCACCACGCCGCCGAGTGCCACCAGACTGATCGCCGCGAAGCCCGCCAGCAGCCCGAGCGTCTGGGCGTCGGGGTGGATCAACGACTGCCCGCGGAACGCCTGGACCGTCACGGTGATCATCAGCCCCGTGTAGGCGAACGCGGCCACACCCACCAGTCGGGCCCGCACCCGCTCCGGCCGCAGCCACGCCACCCGCGCCGCCAGAACACTCAGCACCAGTACGACGGCCAGCAGCGCGTGAATCGCGTGCAGTCCGACGAAGTGCGGGATCCGCAGATCGCCGCCGACTGTGCTCCAGTTGGTCAACGGCATCCCGGGTCCGCCGGCCTCGACGCCGATGCCGTGGCTGCCCGCCAGCGTCACCGGTTGCCCGTTGGCGTCGACCACCTGCTGCTCGGCGGAGTTGTTGCCCACCAGGTAGAAGGCGAGGAACATGCCGGCGGTCGCCAGGCCGAGGCCGACCCGGATCGCGCGGTTCAGCGGCGCGTCGCCGACCCGCTGGAACAGCAGCATGATCGCGACGACCAGGCTGGCGCCGAACAGTCCGATCACGCCGGACATGAAGACCTGCTGCCCGACCTGGTTGAAGGTGTCGGTGTTGGCGTTGAAGTGGCTGAACGTGCCGCGCGCGGCCTGGATCGCGATGAAGCCGACGTCCACGATCCCGGTGATCGCGAACACCGTGCCGGTCCACCAGCCGAAGCGCTCGGCCTTGCGCAGCCGCGACAGCAGCCACGCGAGCGTCGCGCCGTACAGGACGAACGAGAGACCGAACTTGAACGGCTTCAGCCAGACGGACTCGTTGAGGACCTCGCGGCTGTCGACCAGGAGGCCTGCGGCGGCGGTCAGGACGAGGGCGGCCATGGTCAGCACCATCAGCATCAGTGGACGGTGCCACGACTTCAGTTCGGCCAGGACGGTACGCATCGGGGTTCTCCAGGACGTCGGCGCGGGCGGTGGGGACGCCTTCCATGCTTCGCGTCCGGGGCCTTGCGCACAGTGGTCCCAATCCGCCGATCGCTGGTGGACTTAGGCCCACCGCCCGCGGCGCACGGGGTCGCGCACCGCCCGCCGGCGCCGGAGTTACGCTGACCAGGTGACCCAACCCTCCGCTGACCGTCCTCTTCGGCGGGTCGCGATGATCAGCCTGCACACCTCCCCGCTGGACCAGCCGGGCACGGGCGACGCGGGCGGGATGAACGTCTACGTGGTCGAGCTGTCCAAGCGGCTCGCCGGCCTCGGCATCGCGGTCGACATCTTCACCCGCGCGACCTCGTCGACGCTGCCGCCGAAGATCGAACTGGTGCCCGGTGTCACCGTGCGCAACGTCGCCGCCGGCCCGTACGAGGGACTGGCGAAAAACGAGCTGCCCGCCCAGCTGTGCACGTTCGCCCGCGCGGTCCTGCGCGCCGAGGCGGTCCGCGAGCCGGGCTACTACGACGTGATCCACTCGCACTACTGGCTGTCCGGCCAGGTCGGTCTGCTCGCGCGGGACCGCTGGGCCGTGCCGCTCGTGCACACGATGCACACGATGGCCAAGGTCAAGAACGCCAGCCTCGCCGACGACGACGTACCGGAGCCGCCCGCGCGATTGCTCGGCGAGGAGCAGGTGGTCGAGGCGGCCGATCGGCTGCTGGCCAACACCGGCGACGAGGCGAAGGAACTCATCGACCTGTACGGCGCGCAGCCGGCCAAGGTCGAGGTGGTCAATCCCGGGGTCGACCTGGAGATGTTCAGCCCGGGTGACCAGGCGGCGGCCCGGCGTACGGTCGGGGTCCGGGAGGACGCGATCGTGCTCGCGTTCGTCGGGCGGATCCAGCCGTTGAAGGCGCCCGACCTGCTGATTCGTGCCGCCGCGCGGATGCTCGAGCGGGACCCGGGGCTGCGCGAGCGGCTGGTCGTCGCGGTCATCGGCGGCCCGTCGGGCAACGGGATGGAACACCCCGAGGCGCACGCCGAGCTGGCTCGCCGGCTCGGGGTCGACGACGTGACGCGGTTCGTGAAGCCGATGCCGCGGCCGGGACTGGCCGACTGGTACCGGGCCGCGTCGGTGGTCTGCGTCCCGTCGTACTCGGAGTCGTTCGGGCTGGTCGCGCTGGAGGCCCAGGCGTGCGGTACGCCGGTCGTCGCGGCCGCTGTCGGTGGGCTGACGACCGCGGTCAGTGACGGGGTGACCGGGCTGCTGGTGCCGGGGCACGGCGTCGACGAGTTCGCCGACGCGCTGGGCCGGATCGCGACGGATCCGGCGACCCGCGAGAGCATGAGCAAGGCCGCGGTCGAGCATGCCCAGGCGTTCGGCTGGGAACACACCGCGGAGAAGACGCTGGCCGCGTACCGGACGGCCGCGCGGACGATGGCGGCCGAGCTGGCCGCGGAGGTGGCGGGATGAGCGCACGGCGTACTGGACTGGCCGGATGAGGGTCTCGGCGGCGGACGTGATCCGCCAGGTGCTGACCGAGAACGACCTCGACTTCACCGAGACCACCCCGGGGGCGTTCAGCGCGGACCTGCCCGGTGAGCGCAAGCTGAAGACGACCGTGTCACTGACCGTGGGCGGGCAGTCGGTGCACGTGCACGCGTTCGTCGCCCGCCGGCCGGACGAGAACCACGAGGCCGTCTACCGCTGGCTGCTCGAACGGAACCTGAAGATGTACGGCGTCGCGTTCGCCGTCGACCACCTCGGCGACATCCACCTCGACGGCCGGGTCCCGCTGCACGCGATCACGCCGGTCGAGGTCGACCGGCTGCTGGGCGCCGTCCTGGAGTACGCCGACTCGTCGTTCAACACGATCCTGGAGCTGGGCTTCGCGGGGTCGATCCGCAAGGAGTACGAGTGGCGGGTCTCGCGGGGTGAGTCGACCCGGAACCTGGACGCGTTCAAGGGCTGGCTCGAGCCTCGATAGCATGCGGGTATGACCTATCGCCTGATCCTGCTCCGCCACGGCCACAGCGACTGGAACGCCAAGAACCTGTTCACCGGGTGGGTCGACGTCGACCTGAACGCCCAGGGTGTCGAGGAGGCGCACCGCGGCGGTGAGCTGCTGCGCGACCGCAACCTGCTGCCCGACGTCCTGCACACCTCGGTCCTGCGCCGCGCGATCCGCACCGCGAACATCGCGCTGGAGGTGGCCGGCCGGCAGTGGATCGACGTCCGCCGCTCCTGGCGGCTGAACGAGCGCCACTACGGCGCCCTGCAGGGCAAGGACAAGAAGCAGACCCTGGAGGAGCTCGGCGAGGAGCAGTTCATGCTGTTCCGCCGCTCCTACGACACCCCGCCGCCGCCGATCGAGCGCGGCTCCGAGTACGACCAGGCCGGCGACCCGCGCTACGCCGCGCTGCCCAGTGAGTTGCTCCCGGCAACCGAATGCCTCAAGGACGTCGTGGTCCGGATGCTGCCGTACTGGTACGACGCGATCGTGCCCGACCTGCGCGACGGCAAGACCGTCCTCGTCACCGCCCACGGCAACTCCCTGCGCGCCCTGGTCAAGCACCTCGACCAGCTCGACGAGCAGACCGTCGTCGGCCTGAACATCCCGACCGGCGTACCGCTGTACTACGAACTCGACGACGACTTCAACCCGATCACCAAGGGCGGCGAGTACCTGGACCCGCAGGCCGCCGCCGCGGCGATCGAGGCCGTCAAGAACCAGGGCCGCTGACCAAGAACCAAAGGAACAAAGACCACAGACAGTTGGGTGGTCTCCGGGGTGACCGCAGGCGGGCAGGATCAGGCCGCCTGCGGTCACCGTTGCCCTGTCTCGTGACACTCGCAGGCGCACGTTCGCACCCCGGGGACCGTACGGTGAACCGGTGAGTCTTGTGCGGGCCTCGGTGCGGGCCGTTCATCGGCTGTTGACGGACGACAACTTCGATCTCTGGCTGCTGACCGCTGCCGCTGGGGTGTTCACGGTGCTGGGCATCGTGGACGTCGCGAGCATGAGCGTGCTGAGCTCGGCGATTCTCGCGCTGCTCGCGGCGTTGGCCGTGGCGCAGATCCGGTCCCGCCGGCTGGTCGCGGAGATCGCCGACCGGACCGAACCCGCCGACGTCCTGCTGCGCGACTTCCCCGAAGACCTGGTCCGGCGCCGGGCCGAGGCCGACGACGTTCTGCTGATCGGGATCGCGATGGCGCGCACCGTCCAGGGAGCCCGCGACGACTTCCACCGCGCGTTGACCCGCGGCGCGCGGATCCGGGTCCTGGTCGTCGACCCGACCGACCACCACCTCGTCGAGCAGGCGGCGCTGCTTCGTCCGGCCGGCAGGCAGCCCTGCTGGCGCAGCGGATCAGGGCGACGCTGGACGAACTGGCCGAGCTCAAGGACAGTACGCAAGGCGATCTGGAGATCCGGGTCGCGCAGTTCATCCCGCCGATCGGCGTGAACCTCGTCCGCGCCGGCACCTCGGCGACCGTGACCATCCAGCACCCGGAACTGAGGCCCGCCGCCGAGCCAGGACCGATCCTGCACTTCGCCGAAGCCGACGGCGGCTGGTTCACCTTCTACGCCCAGCAGGCCGAACGGCTCTGGGAAGCCGGTACGGCGTGGCCGCCGCCACCCGATCGTCGCCTGAACGCGATGGCGCGTCCCCAGTTCGCTCAGTCCTTCGGCCCGGAGCTGCTGAACTCGATGAAGGTCGCGAACGACCTGTTCGTCACCGGCGTCGCCCGGAACACCCTGCTGGTCGAGAACTACACCGAGTTCGAGCGCTGGCTCCGGCGGGGCACCACGATCCGCATGCTGTTGATCGAGCCGACGTCGAGCGCGGTCGAGATCGCCGCCGAGCGGTACTACGCGGAACGGTCCCCGGCATCCACCCGGGCGCGGATCGAACAGTCCCTGCGCCTGTTGTCCGAGCTCGCCGCGTCGACTGCCGGAGCCCTGGAGGTGCGGCTCACCAGCCATCCGATCCCGCTCGGTGTCATCGCGGTGGACGCAGCGGCGGACCGGCGTACGGACCACTCCGCGCTCTTCGTCGAGTACTACACCTTCCAGGCGGCGGGCGAGCCGAAGTTCGTGCTCCAGCCGGGCGACACGTGGTTCGCGCAGTTCCTGGCCGAGGCCGAGTTGCTGTGGAGTGGCGCCCGGCAACTTCCTCTTCCCGAGCCGGAGTCGACCTGACCGCCGCTTCTCGTCAGGCCTTGAAGACCTCGTTCAGCAGCGTGGCCAGGGCTCCGGGGAAGATCTGGGCCGGGTCGGCGTTCGAGTCGCCCATGGTGATCGACGCGGTCATGGTGCGGCTGCTTGCCGGTGGCGGGGATGCCGGGGGCAGCACGCCGGCGACCGAGGTGTCCAGCTGAAGCTTGCCCTCGGCCACCAATTGCACGGCCGCTGACACCGGGCCGCCGCCGTACTGACACGGCCGCTGACACCGGCGCCACCGAAAAGTGCTGCCCAGCGGGCGTCTGTCAGTTGCCGTTGCCGTTGGGCGACGGCGCCGACGCGCCCGCGCCCGAACCGGCGGCGGTGCCGCCGACGGCGACCGGGAGCTCGCCGGTGACCAGGTAGACCACCCGGCGGGCCATCGAGACGGCGTGGTCGGCGATGCGCTCGTAGTACCGGCCGAGCAGCGCGATGTCGACGGCGACCTCGACGCCGTGCGGCCAGGAGTCGTCCATCATCAGGCGGAACTGGTTCGTGCGCAGCTTGTCCATCTCGTCGTCGACGGCCTCCAGCTTGGCGGCGGCGTCGACGTCGTGGGACTTGATCACGTCACCGGCGCTGTCGACCATCCGGCCGGCCACGGTGGCCATCTCCTGGATGACGTCGTGCAGGTCGGCCGGGATCGCGGCCGCGGGGTAGCGCAGCCGGGCGATCTTCGAGACGTGCGCGGCCAGGTCGCCCATCCGCTCCAGGTCGGCGACCATGCGCAGCGCGGCGACCAGCATCCGCAGCTCGTTGGCGACCGGGGCCTGGCGGGCCATCAGCTCGAAGACCTTCTCCTCGACACCCTCGCCGGCGGCGTCCAGCTGGATGTCGGCGGCGATCACCTCTTCGGCCTGCCGGATGTCGGCGCTCAGCAGGGCGGTCGTGGACCGGCGTACGGCGGTGGACACCGTCCGGGTCATCCGCTCGAGCTCGGCGAGGATGTCGTCGAGCTGCTCGTGGTAGGTGTCGCGCATTGTGCATCCGATCTGTGCTGTCCGGTCCGGGCCCGGAACCGGGAGGTGCCGCGGGCCTGGTCAGGTACCCGCCCACCGTGGACCGTATGCCGTCGAGGTTGCCGGACGGCGACGAGTGGTGAACGGACGATGAACAGTGAGGACGCGTTCCGGTCATCCGGTGCTCATTCGGTCTTTCCCTGTGCTTTGCCCGCGTAGCATCGGTTCCGTGGACCCCACGCTGGCTGCGGTGCTGGGCGGCGTCATCGGCGCGGCCCTGGCCCTGCTTTCGCTCGGTGCGGTGGTGCTGAGCGAGCGTTCCCAGACCAAGGTCCCGGTCTCCCCGGACCCGGCGGTCCCGAGTGGAGTCGCCACCGTGCTGTCGGTGCTGCGCTCGTCCGCGGTCGTGATGGGCCCCGAGGATCAGGTGCTGCAGGCAAGCGCTCCGGCGCACGTGCTCGGCATCGTCCGCGGTGAGCGACTGGTGGTCGACGACCTGCTGACGATGGTCCGGGCGGTACGGCGGGACGGCGAGATCCGCCAGCAGGACCTCGAGATCGTCCGCGGCCGGCTCGGCGCCACCCAGTACGTGAGCGCCCGCGTCGCCCCACTGGGCAGCCAGCTCGTGCTGGTCCTGGTCGAGGACCGGACCCGTGAGCGCCGGCTGGAGGCGATCCGGCGCGACTTCACCGTCAACGTCAGTCACGAGCTGAAGACCCCGATCGGCGCCTTGATCCTGCTCGCGGACGCCGTCTCGGAGGCCTCCGACGACCCGGAGGCGGTCCAGCGGTTCTCCGGCCGGATGCGGATCGAGGCGTCCCGGCTGAGCCGCCTGGTCAAGGAGATCATCGAGCTGTCCCGGCTGCAGGGCGACGACCCGCTGGAGAACCCCGGCCCGGTCGACATCAACGGCGTGATCGACGCCGCGGTGGACCGCTGCCGGGTCGACGCCGAGGGCCGCGGGATCAGCATCGTGGTGAAGACCGACCCCGATCTCGAGGTGATGGGCAGCGAGGACCAGCTGGCGATCGCGATCGGCAACCTGGTCGAGAACGCCGTCAACTACAGCCCCGACGGGACCCGGGTCGCGGTCGCCGCGCACCCGATCGGCGACCTGGTCGAGGTCACCGTGTCCGACCAGGGCGTGGGCATCCCGAGCAGCGACCTGGAACGCATCTTCGAACGCTTCTACCGGGTCGACCGGGCCCGCAGCCGGGAGACCGGCGGCACCGGGCTGGGCCTGTCGATCGTCAAGCACATCGCCTCGATCCACGGTGGCGACGTACGGGTCTGGAGCGTCGAGGGCCAGGGTTCGACCTTCACCGTCCGGCTCCCGCTGCGGCTCGATCCCGCCACCGGGCAACCGACCGGCTCCACCACCCAGGAGGAGCCGGCTCACACCTTGACGCCTACCCCGTCAAGTCAGATCACAAAGGAGACAGCTTCGTGACCCGAGTGCTGGTCGTCGAAGACGAGGAGAGCTACAGCGACGCGCTGTCGTACGTACTGCGCAAGGAGGGATTCGAGGTCGCCGTCGCGGAGACCGGCCCCGACGCGCTGGACGAGTACGACCGGGCCGGTGCGGACATCGTCCTGCTCGACCTGATGCTGCCGGGCCTGTCCGGCACCGAGGTCTGCCGCGCGTTGCGGACCCGGGGCAACGTGCCGGTGATCATCGTCAGCGCCAAGGACACCGAGGTGGACAAGGTGGTCGGCCTCGAACTGGGCGCCGACGACTACGTCACCAAGCCGTACAGCCCGCGTGAGCTGCTGGCCCGGATCAAGGCCGTCCTGCGCCGTGGCGCGGACGTCGAGCTGCTGCCCGACACGCTCGAGGCGGGTCCGGTCCGGATGGACGTCGAGCGGCACGTCGTGACCGTGTCGGGGACCGAGATCCGGCTGCCGCTGAAGGAGTTCGAGCTGCTCGAGATGCTGCTGCGCAACACCGGCCGGGTGCTCACCCGCGGACAGCTGATCGACCGGATCTGGGGCGCCGACTACGTCGGGGACACCAAGACCCTCGACGTGCACGTGAAGCGGCTGCGGTCGAAGCTGGAGAAGGACCCGTCCAACCCGGCGCACCTGGTCACCGTGCGCGGGCTGGGTTACAAGTTCGAGGCCTGACCAGGACCCCACCGGCCGCCCCGCCGGTGGGTTAGCTTAGGCTCCCCTTAGTCGATAGTCGTCTGCTGAGGAGATCCGCCATGTCCTGGTCCCGTCGTCCCCGCCTGCGCCGGGCCCGTCCCGCGGTGCTCGCGCTCGCCGCGCTGCTGGTCGCGACCACGCTGGCCGCGTGCGGCAGCGACGCCGACCAGCAGGCCGCGCCGTCCGGCGACGCCGGCGCCGGCTTCCCGGTCACGCTGAAGAACGTCTTCGGCGAGACCACCATCACCGAGAAGCCGAAGCGCATCGTCACGCTCGGCTGGAACGCCCAGGACATCGTCTACGCGCTGGGCGAGACGCCGGTCGGGATGCCGAAGGTGACCTACGGCCCGACCAAGGACGGCGTCACCGCCTGGGACGCCGACAAGTTCGACCCGGCCAAGACGACGCTGCTCGACGCGACCGACAAGTACCCGTACGAGGCGATCGCGAAGCTCGCCCCGGACGTCATCCTGGCGCCGTACGAGGGGTTCGACGAGACCGTCTACAAGACCCTGTCGGGCATCGCGCCGACCGTCGCCTACCCGGGTGCGCCCTGGCAGACGACCTGGCAGGACCAGACCACGTTGATCGGCAAGGCGCTGGGCAAGTCCGCCGAGGCCGACGCGCTGATCACGGGGATCAAGGACCGGGTCGCGAAGGTGGCTGCCGAGCACCCGGAGTTCAAGGGCAAGACGATCACCGTCGCGTCGTTCGGGACCGAGAACTACGTCTACATGCCCGGTGACCCGCGGGTGCAGATCCTGAACGAGATGGGCTTCGTGAACGCGCCCGGCGTCCAGAAGCTCGAGGAGACGAACACGAAGAAGGAGTTCGCGCTCACGATCAGCAAGGAGAAGGTCGCCGACATCGACGCCGACGTGGTGGTCGCGTACGTCGACGGGCTGACCGCGGCGAAGTTCGCCGCCGATCCGGTCTACGCGGCGCTGCCGTCGGTGAAGAAGGGCAGCGCGTACGTGCTGGAGGACCAGCAGGTGATCTCCGGGATGAGCGCGGTCAGCGTGCTGTCGGTCCCGTGGGTGCTGGACAAGATCGTCCCCGGCCTGGCGAAGGCCGCCGCGGCCGCGAACTGAGCTGCCCACGCCGAACTCCGTGCGGGCCGGCCGGACCACGGCCCGGCCCGCCGGAACCAGGTCCCGCCCGGCGCCCGGCGACCGATCCGCCGCCCGGGCGGGACCGTCGTACGGCGTCCTCGGCCACAGGGTCGCCGGACCAGGAACAGGGCCGTCCCGCGCCGGGGCGGCCCTGTTCGTGCTCTCCGGGCGGCGATCGCCCGCTGCCAGACGCAGGCCGTCACCGGCCGAACTGGCGGCGTCAGCGCCGGAGCCGCGCACCCCAGCGCATTTCGTGGGTGAACCCAGCAAATGGCCCCTTGGCCCACCGGAATTCCGTGGGCCAAGGGGCCAAGTGGTGGGTTCACCCACCAAATGTGCGGTGCCGCGCTGTGGGTTCACCCACCAAGTGCTCGGGGCGGCGCGGCGAGCTCCGAGACCGTTTCGGTCTGAAGGACGACGGCTGACGACGCCGGCGAAGGTCGGCCATGGGCCTCCCTCGGTGCTGACCGGCGAAGGTCAGCCGTGGCTTCCCTCGGGGGCGTCGTCGCGCGGGGTCGGCGAGTAGTGATCGGTGGTGAGCACCGGGACGTGCGCGGTGACCGGGGCCGCCTTGGCGAACGTGATGGTCAGCGTGATCATGCCGCCGGGCTTGCCGCCGGTGACGGTGAACGGCTTGCCGCTGACCGGCGGCAGGGTCAGCGACGCGCCGGGGCTCAGCGTCATCGGGCGGACGTTGCCGACCGTGACGGTGGCCGGTGGTGCGGTCGGCTCGGCGCCGTCGCCCCGCGGCGCGGCGGCCGGCTCGGAAGTGATGCCGGTCAGGGTGTCGTCGGTGCGGCCCGTGTTGACGATCGCGGCGTGCAGCTCACCGGCGCCGTCCTCACCGGCCAGCACCAGCAGGTTGCGGACCGCGATCGAGCCCGAGGTGACGTTGGTGCCCTCGGCGGGCTGGTAGGGCTTCGAGGTCTGTGCGTTGAAGTTCGCACCGCAGGCCGCCAGTGCGAGGCTGAGCGTGACGGTGGCGCCGGCCGCGGCGGCGCGGCGCACGGCCGACGGGGGCAACGTGATGGGCACTGGGATCCCTCTCCTACAAGCTGTGGACGCCGTCAGGCTGCGGCCTCCGGCGCAGCAAAGCGTAGCGACCGGGCGGCCGCGACCGGACGGCGGCTCCACCTTCCAAGGGTGTCCGGGGCAACCGAACTCCACGCGCGAGGCACGCCGGACAGCGTTTGTCAAGGCGGGAATGGGCCTCTGACCAGCGCAAACGCCCCGGCCGCACCAGCGACTGCGTGGTAGTATTGGTCTTGGAAAGGGGCACGTGACATATGACTTTCACAGTCGGCGAGACGGTTGTTTACCCCAATCACGGTGCGGCCGTCATCGAGGACATCGAGACCCGCAAGATCAAAGGTGAGGACAAGGCCTATCTGGTCTTGAGGATCGTCGCTCAGAACGACCTGGTGGTCCGGGTCCCCGCGTGCAACCTCGATCTCGTCGGCGTGCGTGACGTCGTGGATCAGGCCGGTCTGGAGCGCGTCTTCGACGTGTTGCGGGCGCCGCACACGGAGGAGCCGACCAACTGGTCGCGACGTTACAAGGCGAACCTGGAGAAGTTGCACTCCGGTGACGTGATGAAGGTGGCGGAGGTCGTGCGCGACCTGTGGCGCCGTGAGCGTGACCGCGGTCTGTCGGCGGGTGAGAAGCGGATGCTGGCGAAGGCACGTCAGATCCTCGTCTCCGAGCTGGCCCTGGCCGAGCACACCAACGAGGACAAGGCGGAAGCCATCCTCGACGAGGTCCTCGCTTCCTGACCCCTCCAGGTCAGAACAGAACCGAACCGTCACCCGTGACCGAACCGCTCTGCGCGGGCTCACGATGAGCACCGCGGCAATCATCCCGGCGGCCGGTCTCGGGCTACGGCTCGGTGGTGAGGCACCGAAGGCGTTACGAGAGGTCGGTGGCGAATCGCTGCTGGTCCACGCGGTGCGTGGACTGTCCGCAGCGACCGCCGCCGGCCTCTCGTGCTTTGTGATCGCGGTCCCCGCCGGGACCGAGGACGTGGTCGCCAAACAGCTCGACCGGTACGTCGGGGACGCCGAGCTGCGGATCGTCGCCGGAGGTGCCGAGCGCACCGACTCGGTCCGGGCCGCGCTCGACCTGGTCCCGGTCGACGGGATCGACTGCGTGCTGGTGCACGACGCCGCCCGGTCGTTCGTGCCGGTCGCGGTGATCGAGCGGGTCGTCGCCGCGGTGCGCGCCGGCTCGCCGGCGGTCGTACCGGTGATCCCGGTGACCGACACGATCAAGCGGATCGGCCCAGGTGGTGAGGTGGTCGAGACACCGAACCGGTCGGCGCTGGTCGCCGTCCAGACACCGCAGGGATTCGACCCGGAGTTGTTGCGCAGGGCCCATTCTCAGGACGGTGCCGGCGCAACCGACGACGCGATGCTGTGCGAGCGGCTCGGGGTCACCGTGCAGACCGTCGAAGGGTCCGAGGACGCGTTCAAGGTGACCCGGCCGCGGGATCTGTTGCTGGCCGAGTGGATTCTGGCGGAGAGGCGAGGGCAGTGAGACCACGCGTGGGCACGGGCATCGACGTCCACCCGGTCGAGCCCGGGCGCGAGATGTGGTTGGCAGGTCTGCACTGGCCCGAGGAGACCTCCGGGCCGTCCGGGCATTCCGACGGCGACGTGGCCGCGCACGCGGTCTGTGACGCTTTGTTGTCCGCGGCCCGGATCGGTGACCTCGGCTCCAACTTCGGTACGTCGGAGCCGGAGTGGGCCGGCGCGTCCGGGTCCGCGCTGATGGCGGAGGCGGCGCGCCGGGTCCGGGCGGCCGGCTACGAGATCGGCAACGTCGCGGTCCAGGTGATCTGCAACCGGCCGCGCTTCGCCGCCCGTCGCGAAGAGGCCGAGAAGGCGATGAGCGCGGCCTGCGACGCGGAGGTCTCGGTCAGCGCGACCACCACCGACGGCCTCGGCCTGACCGGCCGCGGCGAAGGCATCGCCGCCATCGCCACCGCGATCATCTTCTAGACGTCGCCCGTCCCGTCGGCTGCGTGAGAGCCGAAGCGGACCTCGCGGGGATTCAGTTCGTTGCCCTGGCGCTCGGTGAGCAGGCCGTAGAGCTCCGGGCGCCGGCCGCGCAGCCAGCGTTGCCCGGTCGAGCTCGGGACGAGATCCAGGTCGAGGTCGGCGATCACCACCGCCTCGCCGGGCACCGGCGTCTCGGCGACGATGCGCCCGTACGGGTCGATCACCATCGCGTTGCCGGTGCGGACCTCGTCGTCGTCCTGGCCGACGCCGTTGCTGAACAGCACGAACAGACCGTTGTCGTGGGCCCGCGCCGGTAGCCAGCGCATCAGCCAGCCGCGGCCGTTCGGGCCGTCGAAGGCCGCACGGACCGCGGCCGGATCGGTGTCGCGGTTCGCCCAGATCTCCAGCGGGATCGGCTTCATCCCGTAGGGGCTGACCGAGTTCGTGCCGCCGGTCTGATGCGGCGCGACCAGCACCGTTGCTCCGAGCAACGCGGTGGCGCGGACGTTCTCCACCAGGTTGTTGTCCCAGCAGATCAGGATCCCGACCTTCACCTGCCAGGGCGTGTCGAACACGGTGAACGCGTCGCCGCTGGAGATCGCCTCGTGCTCGAAAGCGTGCAGCTTGCGGTGCACGTGCACGGTGCCGTCGGGCAGACAGACGGCGTACGCGTTGAACAGCTGATCGCCCTCCGCTTCCAGGAAGCCGACTCCGATCCCGGCGTCGAGCTCGCGGGCCAGCGCGCTGACGGCGGTCACGGACGGCCCGGTGCGCGGCTCCGCCAGCGCGTGCAACCGCTCGGCCGTCTGCCGGCGCAAGTGCCAGTAGCCGAGCACGCACATCTCCGGGAAGACGACCAGTTGCGCGCCGTCGCGCACGGACTGCTCGGCCAGGCGGCGGACTGTGGACAAGTTGGCGTCCGGATCGTCCGGAACGGCCTCGAACTGGACTACGGCACAGCGCAGCATCGGCGTCTCCTCAGGGTTGTCCACACCAGGATTCCGCTCCGCCGAGCATGCCGTCCAATGATATCCACAGGGTTATCCATATCCTGTGGTTATGGAACTGCGGCTGCTCCGGACGTTCGCCACCGTGGCGCGCACCGGCAACGTGAGCGCAGCCGCGCTGGAACTGTCGACCAGCCAGCCCGCCGTCACCAAGCAGCTGCAACTGCTCGAACGCCGCGTCGGCGCGACGCTGTTCGTCCGCGGCCGGCAGGGTGCGCGGCTGACGTCCGCGGGCGAGGCGTTGTTGCCTGACGCCCTCGATCTGATCGCCCGGGCGGAGGCCTTCGAACGGCGAGCCGGCTCGGTCGCCGCGGGCGAGGAGGGCACGCTCTCGATCGGCTTCGGGCTGTCCGGCATCGAGGTGGCCCCGCAGGCGGTCGCGCTGTTCCGGAGCCGCTATCCCGGCGTCACGGTGTCCCTGGACGACATGTCGTCAGCTGTCCAGTACGAGCGGCTCCTGGCCGGCACACTGCAGGTCGGCTTCGTCCGGCTGCCCGTCCCGGCCGGGATCACCCATCGCCGCCTGCGCCAGGACCACCTCGCCCTCGCCCTGCCTGCCGGAGCCGATCGGCCGGGTGAAAGGGCGACGTCGGCCCAGGTCGCCAGTTGGCTCGACGGCCGCCCGCTGGTGCGTCTGAGGCCGGAGCGCGGTCCCGGTCTCACCGACCAGATCACCCGCCTGTACGACGAACTCCGGTGCCGGCCGCGAGTGTTGCAGGAGGCCCGTGATCTCCAGACCGTCCTGGCGCTGGTCGCGGCCGGAGTCGGCGCGGCCGTCGTACCGGCGACTGCCGCGGCGATCGCGCCCGGCAGCGTCGAGCTGATGCCGCTGCGGGGCAAGGCCGCGTCGTGGTGGATCGGCGTCGCGTCGGTGGAGCGATCGGTGTTGCTCGACCGCTTCGTCGCCGCAGCGGTCGCCGCGGCGCGAACCTAGACCCGCCGCGGCGAACCTAGACCCGCCGCTGCCGCACCCGCTGGCCCTGCCGCACTCTGCCGGAGCCGCGCGAGCTCACCGTCGGCGCCGCGACGAGCGAGGCAGCGCAGGCAGCTCCGGCGCGTCCAGCCACTCGGCGAAGACCTGCCGGACCGCGTCGCCATCCGCCGCCACCGAGGCCGCCAGCGCGATGAAGTCCTCGGTGGTCACCGATCCGTGCCGATACGTCCTCGTCCACGTACGCAGCAGGTCGAAAAACGTGCCGTCGCCAAGCAGCTGGCGCACCACGTGCAAGGTGATCGCCCCCCGCTTGTACAGCCGGTCGTCGAACATCAACTCCGGCCCGGGATCCGACAGCACCAAGTCCTGCTCGAGCCCCGCCAACCGGCTGTGCGCCTTCGCAACCTGCTGGTTGGCCGACAACCCGCCCGACTCCTCCGACCACAACCACTCCGCGTAGCAGGCGAATCCCTCGTTCAGCCAGATGTGCTGCCAGGTCGCCGGAGTCAGGCTGTTGCCGAACCACTGGTGCGCCAGCTCGTGCGCCACCAGCCGCTCCGACCCGCGCCGCCCGTCCAGGTGGTTGCTGCCGAACACCGAGATGCCCTGCGCCTCCAGCGGGATCTCCAGCGGGTCGTCGGTCACCACCACCGTGTACGCCGTGAACGGGTACGGCCCGAAGAGCCTGCAGAACGTGTCGACCATGTCCTGCTGGCGGCCGAAGTCGGTCCGGAAGTCCCGGATCAGCGCGTGCGGCAGAACCGCCCGCTGCGGCACGGGCGACGACGCCAGCTCGAGTACGTCGTACCGGCCGATCTGGATGGTCGCCAGGTACGTCGCCATCGGTGCGGCCTGGTCGTAGACCCAGCTGGTCCGGCTGGCCTTGGTCCGGCGGGACACGAGCCGCCCATTCGCGACCACGTGGTACGGCGAGTCGGTGGTGACGGTGATCCGGTAGTGCGCCTTGTCGCCGGGGTGGTCGTTGCACGGGAACCAGGTCGCGGCGCCGCTCGGCTGGCTGGCCACGATGACGCCCTCGGTCAGCTCCTCCCAGCCCAGCTCGCCCCACGGGCTGTCGGTGGGCGCCGGGTTGCCGGCGTACTGGATGTCGACGACGAACTCCGCGCCGTCCATCAGGTCGGTGGCCGGCCAGATGTGCAGCTTGCCGTTGCGGTGCGCGTACCGCGCTGCCCGCCGGCCGTTGACGGACACCTTGGCCACCCGCAGTCCGGCCAGGTCGAGGCTGAGCCGGGACAGCGGGTGCGTCGCGACGGCGGTGATGGTCGCCTTGCCGGTCAGCCGGTTGCTGCTGACCCGGTAGTCGAGGTCGAGCTCGTAGGACTCGACGGAGTAGCCGCCGTTGCCGTGCGTGGGCACGTACGGATCGCCCGCGGTGTCAGCGCCCTGCTCGGCCCGGCCCTTGCTGCCGGCAACCATCAACCCTGCCAGGGTGCGATCGGGTTGCCGGCCCAGCGGGTTCCGGCCGGCACGCTCTCACCCCGCATCACCAGCGAGACCGGGCCGACGGTCGCGCCCGCGCCGACCGACGCGGCCGGCAGCACGATGCCGTGCGGCCCCAGCGTCGATCCCGGGCCGAAGGTGACGGTGCTCATGGACATCACCCTGTCATGGAACAAGTGCGTCTGGAGCACGCACCCGCGATTCACCGTGGCGCCGTCGCCGAGCGTGATCAGATCGGCCTCGGGCAGCCAGTACGTCTCGCACCACACGCCCTTGCCGATCTTCGCGCCGAGCGTGCGCAGCCACAGCGCGAGCACCGGCGTACCGGCGGCGGCGTTGGCGAACCACGGTGCGGCGACCAGCTCGACGAAGCTGTCGACCACCTCGTTGCGCCAGACGAACGAGCTCCACAGCGGGTACTCCACCGCGCGGGTCTTACCGACGATCACCCACTTGGCCACCGTCGCCATGCCGCCCGCGACCGCACCGGCGGCCAGGATCACCGCACCGGACAGCAGCACGGTCCACCACGGCCCGAGCCAGACGTCCAGCGCCTGCAGCGCGAACAGCACGCCGAGCGCGATCACCACCGTGCACATCATCGGGACGAACCGGCACAGCTCGACCAGCGCCCGCGCCACCTTCAACCGGTACGGCGGGTCGAAGGTGCGGCTCTGGTCGCCCGCGACGGCCTGGCGGCGCAGCTTGACCGGCGGGCTGCCGAGCCACGACGTCCCGGCCTTGGACTTCTTCGGCGCCGCCGACAGCACCGCGACCAGCCCGTTCTTCGGCACCGACCGGCCCGGCGCGGTCATCCCGGAGTTGCCCAGGAAGGCCCGCTTGCCGACCTTCGCCCCGGCCACGTGCAACCAGCCGCCACCCAGCTCGTACGACGCGATCATCGTGTCGTCGGCCAGGAACGCGCCGTCCCCGACGGTCGTCATCTTCGGCAGCAGCAGCACGGTCGACGCCTCGACGTCCCGGCCGATCTTCGCGCCGAGCGCCCGCAGCCACCACGGCGTCAGCAGGCTCGCGTAGAGCGGGAACAGCAAGGTCCGGGCCGAGTCGAGCAGCCGCTCGGTGGCCCACACCTGCCAGCCGATCCGGCTGCGCACCGGGTAGTGCCCCGGCTTGATGCCGAGCCCGAGCAGCCGGACCCCGATCAGCGTCAGCACGGCCAGCGTGACGAAGCCGACCAGCGTCATCAACGGAACGGCGGCCAGTGCCTTCAGGGCGGCGTCACCCAACGAGGTGGTCCCTTGGATGTAGGCGCCCAGTACGGCGATCGCAGCGACCGCGGCGGCGACCGGCAGCAACGACATCAGCGCCGACGCGGCGCCGTACGCGAGGACCCACCAGGGCGCCCGGGCCGGACGTTCCTCCGGCCACGGGCGACGGGCGCGGCCGACCCGGCTGGCGGGGGAGCCGGACCAGCGCTCGTTCGACGGGACCTTGCCGGACACGGCCGAGCCGGCCGCGATCTCGGCGCCGCGGCCGATCTCGGCGCCGGGCAGCAACATGCTGCGCGAGCCGATCACCGCCTCGGCGCCGACGCTGACCTCACCGACGTGCAGCCGGTCGCCGTCGATCCAGTAGCCGGACAGGTCGACTTCGGGCTCGATCGACGCGCCACGGCCCATCGTCAGGAAGCCGGTGACCGGCGGCAGCGTGTGCAGGTCGACGCCGCGGCCGACCTTCGCGCCGAGCGCGCGGGCGTAGTACGCGATCCAGGGGGCGCCGGCCAGGTTGGCGGCGCCGGCCGCGTCAGCCAGGTTCTCCGCTGCCCACAGCCGGACGTGCACGTTGCCGCCGCGTGGGTAGACGCCGGGTTTCAGGCCGCGGAGCAGCAGCCGCGCGCCGACCACGGCGATGCCCATCCGGCCGGCAGGCGTGATCAGCAGCAGCCAGCCGACGAGGATCCACCACCAGGACACCGTCCGCATCCAGGGGTGGTCGCCGGCCGTCAGCGCGAGCACGTTGTTCAGCGTGAACAGGTAGACCAGCCAGCGGACGCCGACCACGGTCTGCAGGATCAGCGTCAACGCCGTCTGCAGCAGCTGCGTGCCCGGCGGGGTCGGCCGGATCTCGCGGAGCTCCACCGGCTCCGACGTCGTGGTGGACGAGTCGAGCCGGTCGGCCAGCGCACCGAGGCGCGGGTACTCGTAGATGTCCGCGACGGTGATCTCGGGACAGCGCTCGCGCAGCGCCGAGACCAGCTGGGCCGCGGCGAGGCTGCCGCCTCCGTGCAGGAAGAAGTCGTTGTCCGGTCCGGTCACGGTGGCGCCGAGCACGGCCGTCCAGCGCTCGGCCACCCATCCCGCCGTACCGTCGAGAGCAGCGGCCGGGCCGTCGCTGTCCATGCCGGGCAGGGGCCAGGGGAGCGCGTCGCGGTCGACCTTGCCGGACGTCCGGGTGGGCAGGGTGTCGGTCAGCGCGATCAGTGGGACCAGCGCGGCCGGGAGGGCTTCGCGCAGCCGCTCGGTCGCGGCCTTCTGGTCGAAGGCTTCCGGGTCCTCCGGGACGAGGTAGCCGACCAGCAGCTGGTTGCCTCCGGCACTCGTCCGTACGGCGGCCGCCGCGCCCGACACTCCGGGCAGGGCCTGCAGCGCGGCGTCCACCTCGCCCAGCTCGATCCGCCGTCCGCCGAGCTTGATCTGCTCGTCGGCGCGGCCCTGGAACAGCAGCCCGGCCTCGTCCCTGCGGACCAGATCGCCGCTGCGATAGGCGCGCTGCCAACCCAGCGACGGCATCGGCGCGAACTTCTCCGCGTCCTTGGCCGGATCGAGATAGCGCGCCAGCCCGACGCCGCCGATGATCAGCTCGCCGATCTCGCCCTCGGCCACTTCGTTGCCCTGGGCATCGACCACGGCGAGGTCCCAGCCGTCCAGCGGAAGGCCGATCCGGACCGGGCCGGTGCCGGTCAGCTGCGCCCCGCAGGCGACGACGGTGGCCTCGGTCGGGCCATAGGTGTTCCACACCTCCCGGCCGTCGATCGCGAGCCGCTCGGCCAGCTCGGGCGGGCACGCCTCGCCACCGAAGATCAGCAGGCGGACGGCGTCCAGCGCGTCGGCCGGCCAGAGCGCGGCCAGCGTCGGCACGGTCGAGACGATCGTGATGCCCTGGGCAACCAGCCACGGGCCGAGGTCCATGCCGCTGCGGACCAGTGAACGCGGCGCGGGCACCAGGCAAGCGCCGTGCCGCCAGGCCAGCCACATCTCCTCGCAGGACGCGTCGAACGCGACCGACAGCCCGGCCAGCACCCGGTCGTCCGGGCCGATCGGCTCCTGCTGCAGGAACATCCGGGCCTCGGCGTCGACGAACGCGGCCGCCGACCGGTGCGTCACCGCGACACCCTTCGGTACGCCGGTCGAGCCCGACGTGAAGATGATCCAGGCGTCGTCGTCCGGCTCCGGTCCGTCACTTCTCGGCGTACCGGCGGGTGCACTGTCGCCGACCGGACCCGGTGAATCCATCCGGGCGGAGTACGGGAAGTCGTAGTAGCCGTCCTCGTCCGGGCCGCCCCGACGCTTGCTGGTCAGCTCGAGCCCGTCGGTGACGATCGCGGCGACCGCCGCCTCGCCGAAGACGAGTTCGGCGCGCTCCTCCGGATCGTCGGCGTCGACCGGCACGTACGCCGCTCCGGCCTGCAGGGTGCCCAGGATCGCGACGTACAGGTCGTTGTGGCCGGACGAGATCCGGACGCCGACCCGGTCGCCCGGGCCGATGCCGAGATCGGTCAGCCGTCGCGCGAACCGCCCGACCTGGTCGAGCAGTTCGCGGTAGCTGAGACTCACGTGCGAGTCGTCGAGCGCGGGATCGTCGGGATACTTCGCCGCCGTCTCGTGCAGGATGTCCACCAGCGTGCGCTCGGGTGGCGCACTGTCCCCCCGTCGCAACGTCACGGGCCGGATGATACGCGGATCCGTTGAACCGCAGGCGAACGCGCCGCGACGTGGACCCGGCGGGCTACTTCACCAGGTTGGCCGGCGCGGCGAACGTGTTGCAGGCCTTGGTCTCCCCGACGTTGTAGCCGTTCATGATCCAGAAGCCCTGGGTGCTGGCCAGCCCGTGCGTGCGTTCGGCGGCCGGCGTGTCCTCGGACTCGCCGAAGCTGTTGCTGGCTTGGTACTCGAACTCCTTCATCCGCTTGCTGAACGGATAGCTCTTCTCCACCGCCCGGCTGAACACCCCGCCCAGGCAGGAGGCCTGCACCTCGTTGCGGCGGGAGCTCTCCAGCTTCTGCGACGGGTGGTCCTGCAGGTAGTAGGCCCGGGCGTAGAACAGTTCGGTGACGCCCTGGATGTGGTGGCCGTACTCGTGCGCGATCGTCAGCAGGTAGGCGAGGTCCTGCTTCGGGCCGAACGCCTTGTTCATCTGCAGCACGTCGGTGTACATCACCTGGTTGCCGTAGCAGTAGAAGGCCAGCACCCGGCCGGACAGCGGCTTGAACCGGCCGCACGGCGTGTTCACCGCCTGGTCGAACACCACCAGACCGGGATCGGGCTTGGTCACCCCGATCTTGCTCAGGGCCGGGCGCCAGGCGTCGTTCAGGCACTTGAAGAGCTTCTCGTAGTACACCTTCTGCGCGGCCAGGCTGCCGTCGCCGAGCTTCTCGGCCGGGCAGTCCACGTCGCCGAGGCCGCCGGCCTGGTAGAGCGGGCTGTTGACCAGGTAGTCCTCGGCGGTGCCCTTGTCCGGCTGAGTGGTCGCCGTCGGGACGATCGACGGTCCGCTGATCTCGGGGTCCGCCAGAGGGCCGCTGCGACCGGTCAGCGCCGCGCCGACGACGGCCAGCGTGATGCCGACGAACGCCAGCGCGAAGAAGCCGAGCAGGATGAACTTGGCCGCGCCGGAGCGGCGCTTCTGGGGCTGGAAGCCGTTGAAGTGGTTCGGGCCGCCGTACGGCGGTGGCCACTGGCCGGGCTGCTGGTACGGCCCCTGCTGGAACTGGCCCTGCTGGTACGGACCCGGCTGGGGGAACGGCTGCTGGTACTGCGGCGGGTACTGCTGCGGCGGCCCCGGCTGCCACTGGCCCGGCTGCGGCGGCGGCAGCACGCCAGGCGGCGGCGCCGGCGGACGATACCCCTGCGGACGGTCCTGGGGGCGGTCGTAGCCGTACGGGTTGCTCACTGGTCGCAGGGCCCTTCTGTGCCGGTGGCAGGTCGTCGCGAGTTCGCTGGGCGAACCGCCCCGAGACTACTCTCACCCCATGTCACTGAAGCGCCGCCTCCTTCCGGCAGCCCTGCTGGCCGCCCTGTCGATCCCCATCGTTGCTCTGGGCGCCGGACCGGCCCAGGCCGCCGACGACCGGATCACCGGGTACGCCGCCGAGGCGACGCTGACCGGCGACGGAGTGCTCAAGGTCAAGGAGACCGTCGACGTCACGGCCGGTGCCGGCACGTTCAGCCGCACGCTGGCCACCCGGGTCCGGTCCAACGCCGACGACGACCGCGTGTACGACGTCCGCAACGTGTCCGCGACGGTGAACGGCCAGCCGGCGCCCGGCTTCACCGACACCGAGGTCGACAACGGCCGGCAGTTGTCGGTGCAGGTGTCCGGCCAGTCCAAGATCGTCTACAGCTACGACGTGGACAACGTCGTGGCCGACTCCACCGAGGGCCGCGAGGTCAGCTGGCCGGTGGTCCAGGGCTTCGGTACGGCGATCCCGAAGGCGAGCGTCACGGTCAACGTCCCGTTCGCCACCTGGCTGACCTGCTTCGCCGGCCGGCTCGGCTCGAGCATGCCGTGCACGTCGTTCCAGCTGGGTGAGTCGGCCGACATCCAGATCGAGCAGCTGCAGGTCCCGGCCGGTGGCCGGGTGACGTTCCTCACCGGGCTGAGCGGCCAGGCGACCGTCCAGCCGAACGCGGAGTTCAAGACCCGCTGGTCGCTGCACCACGCGTTCACCGCGGACGCCTCGACGATCGGGTTGAGCGCGTTGCTGCTCGGCCTCGGCGTGCTCGGCGCGGCGGCGCTGTGGTTCTTCAAGGGCCGCGACGCCGGCCGGACCGGCGAGGGCGCGCCCGAGCGTCCGGTGCTGGACGGGACCGACGGGCCGCAGTTCGCCGCGCCGGACGGAATCCGCCCGGGCCAGGTCGGCACCGTCGTGGACGAGTCGGCCGACGTGGTCGACATCACCGCGACGCTGCTGGACCTTGCCGTCCGCAACTACCTGACGATTGTCGAGCTGCCGCGGGAGACGCAGTTCGGCCGACTCGACTGGCAGCTGGTCCGGCTCAACCCGGGCGGACCGGAGCTGTTGCCGTACGAGAAGGCCCTGCTCGACGCGGTCTTCGCCGACGGCGACACCGTGCTGGTGTCGGCGCTGGGCCCGGCGCTGCGGCCCCGGCTCAACCTGGTCCGCGAGCAGCTGTACGCCGACGTCGTCACGCAGGGCTGGTTCGCCACCCGGCCGGACGCCGTCCGGAACCGGTGGACCACCGCCGGGCTGGTCCTGGTCGGTGCCGGTGCGGTGCTGACGATCGTGCTGGCCGTCGTCACCAAGTTCGGACTGGTCGGGCTGGCCGTCATCCTCGCCGGTGTGGCGCTGGCGCTGGCCGGACAGGTCGCACCCGCCCGCACGGCCCGCGGTGCCGCCGTACTGGGGCGGGTGAGCGGTCTGCAGCGCTACCTGGCCGACGAGACCTCGGCGAGCCTGCCGCAGAGCCACCGGCTGGAGTTCGCCTCGCGGTGCCTGCCGTACGCCGCTGTGCTCGGCCTGACCGAGAAGTGGGCGCTGGAGATCGCAGCGACCGATGACGACGACGACCCGGACGCGGGGATCGGCTGGTACTCCGGGCCGGAGAACTGGCACCTGTCCGACATCGGGGAGTCGCTGACCAACTTCGTCACGACGTTCGGTGGCACCCTCACGGTGGCGCGCCGGCTGTTCTGAGTCACGCAGAAAGCCCCGGGATCCCTTGTCTGCAAGGGATCCCGGGGCTTCGTCGTACCAGGGATCAGCTGGTGTACTGCGGGTTGGTGCTGAAGGTGTTGCAGAAGACCGGGTTCTTGTAGTTGAAGCCCCGGATCGACCAGCGGTTGTGGTTCACCTTCGAGCCATGGTCGCGGACCCTCGGCCGGCTGAACTCGTCACCCGCGTTCGCGACCGCGAACTTCCAGTTGTTCAGCAGGTCGCCGCGCATCGGGATGAAGGCTGCGTTGGTGCCCAGGTAGGCCGAGCCGAAGCAGGCCGCCTGCAGCTCGCGCCGGCGCGACTCCAGCAGCCGCAGGTTCGGGTCGGCCATCGTCGCCTGGCGGGCGAAGCTGGCGCGGAAGATGCCGGTCAGCTGCTGGATGTGGTGACCGTACTCGTGCGCGAACGTGTTCAGCATCCACGCCCGGGTGTAGGTCGGGTTGATCTTGTAGTTGTTGTAGTCGACGTTGAACGGCATGTAGATCGCCTCGTTCGCGCCGCAGTAGAAGCCGCGGGTGCCGCGCTCGATGCCGCACGGGGTCTTCACCTGGTTGGCGTAGACGATCAGGTGCGGCGCGCGGAACGGCTGGCCGGACTTCTTCAGCGCGAGCCACCAGGTGCGGTTCAGGCACGGCAGCAGCCGCTGGTAGTACGCCTTGGTCGCGGCGAACGTGGTCGGCCGGTACGGCGGCTCGACGCACTTGGTCGGCTGCAGGACGCCGACCGAGTAGATCTTGTTCTTGGCCACCGTCTCGTACGGCGTGGGCTGTCGCGGCTTGGGCTTCGGCTTCGGCGTCGGCTTCGGGGTGGGCGTCGGCGTCGGCGTGGCCGAAGGCGTCTCGGACGGCGTCTCCGAGGGGGTCTCGGACGGGGTCTCGACGGCGACCGGGGTGGTCGGGTCGTCGCCGGTCAGCTTCAGCGCGACCGTGACGCCGGAGCCGACCACGAGCACGGCCAGCGCGACGAGCATGATCAGCAGACCCTTGGACAGCTGCCGCGGCTTGCGGCGGCGTCCCGGGCCCGGCGGCTTCGGGATCGGGATCGGCGGGTACTGCCAGTTCGGCTGGCCACCCTGCGGGCCGTTCGGTCCACCACCCTGCTGCCAGCCGCCGGCACCGCCGGTGGTTGCCGCCGCCCACGGATTCTGCGGCTGCTGCGGCCCGGTCGTCGGCCCAGGCCATCCACCGGTCGGCGGAGGCGGTACCGGACCGGTCGAGGCGGTGGGCCAGGAGCCGGTGAACCCGCCCTGCCCTGCGCCGGTCGAGGGCACGCCGCCGGAAGCTCCGCCGGCAGGTCCGCCGGTGTACGGGCCGCCCTGGGCGCCGGAGGTCGGCGTGCCGCCGGTTCCGGACGTGGGGGTACTGCCTGCTCCGGAGGAGGAGCCTGTTCCGGACGCGGGGATTCCGCCTGTGCCGGGTGCAGGCGTGCTGCCCGCAGCACCTGTCCCGAAGACGCCGCCCGCAGCGCCGGTTCCGGGGGCGCCACCGGCGGGTCCGGACGTGGGCGTCCCGCCCGTGGGTCCAGCGGCCTGGGGGCCCCCGGCCGCCGTCGCGCCCATGCCGGTGTGCGAGCGGTAGCCGCTCGTCCCCGTGCCGGGCGCACCGGCGTTACCGGGGCGAGGAGACGTCGGCGGCGGCGCCGAGTGCTGACCTCGTGGGGTGGAGGGCGGCAGGTTCCACCCCGGGTTGCTCGCCCCGGGCTGCTCACCGGTGGACGGCTGGTCACCCAGCCCCGGCGTGTACCACTGCGGCGCCGCCGGGGGCCGGGCCGGCGGCGGTGTGGGCTGCTGTGAGGAGTCCGGCTTCAGGTACTCCTCCGGCTTGTCGGTGGACTCGGTCCACCAGCGGGGCGACTGGCCATCCCTCGGTGGCGTGCCAGGGTTGCCGGCGGGCTGGTCGCCCTCCGGCTCCGACGGCTCCCGCCCAGGGGGTGGATTCCAGTTGTCCGACATCGATACTCCTCACGAGACCTTGCTGGCCGAAGCCGTGAACGTGTTGCAGCTGGCGCTGTTGACAGTGTTGAAGCCCCGCGCGGCCCAGTACTGGTGACTGCTCCGCGCTCCGTGGTCCCGCGGGCCACCACGGTTGTTCTCATCCCCGGTCTGAGCCTCCACGTAACGCCGGTAGATGGTCAGGTCGAGCCCGGTGATCCCGTACGACGTCTTGTTCGCCCCCATGAAAGCAGCCCCGAGACAGGATGCCTGCAACTCGATCCGCCGGCTCACCTCGAGTCGCGCGGCCCGGTCCGGCGCGTCGTACTCAAGTCGCGTCGCGGCCGACAGGATCCCGGTCAGCTGCTGGATGTGATGGCCGAACTCGTGGCCGGCGGTGTAGGTCGCCCACATCCGGGAGAAGGCCCGGTTCGGCTCGTCCGAGGCCCGGGTCCACAGTTTGATGTCGTCCTCGAACTTCAGGTAGAGCGTCCGGTTGGCCGAGCAGTAGAACGACGTCGGCGCCGAGCTCGTGCACGGCGACTGCACGGTCCCGGCCCAGAACAGCACCCGCGGCGCGGCGTACTGGTCCTTCCCGGCGCGGACCAGTGGCGTCCAGGCGCGGTTCAGGCAGCCGATCAGGTTGGCGTAGTAGCTCCGCACGGCTCCGGCCGTGCTGAGCGCGACCTGGGGCTCCCGGCAGTTCACCGTCTTCTGCACCCCGCTGCGGTAGAACCCGTCGGTCTGCACGATCGCTGCACTGTCCTGCGACGCCTGCGGAGCCCCTGGGGTTCCGCCCGAGCTGTCGTCGGTCCCCGGCGTCGCACTGGGTGCCTCGGCCCCCGGCCGGTACGACGGTGCGACTGTCGGCTCGCTGTTGCCGCGGAGTGCGACAGCAACGATCACCACGAGCACACCGACCCCGCCGAGCAGCAGCAGCCCGGCCAGCAGACCGCTGCGGCGCTTGCGCTGCGGTCCGCCGTGCCGGATGTGGCCGCCCGCCTCGAACTCGGGCCCCCAGCCCACCTGCGGCAACGCCGGTCCGCCGCCCGGCGTACCGGGCAGCGGGTAACTGGCATAGAGCGGTATCGAACCGTCGGGCATCGGTCCCGGCGGTGGTTCTCCTGGTGGTGCGCTCCAGTCCTGATTCGACACGTTCCTCATCCCCCCGGGACACACAGGGCGGTGATCCGGACGACCAGGCTATCCACCGGCAGCCGTCCACGTCTGCCCACGGCAAGCTGATCATCCGGGACCACAGGCCCGGCCCGCTAGCGTACGCGGGCCGACGGTGCGGTGAAGGTGTTGCAGGCGGCCGGATTGCGGCTGTTGTAGCCGCGCAGGGCCCAGTACGCGTGGTTCGGGGCGTCACCGTGGTCGTTGGCGTGGTCGGTGACGTGCCCGATCAGCCACCTCCACTGGGTCTGCGCCTGGCCGGTGACCGGGTAGGTCCGCCGGTTGGCGCCGATGAAGACGTCGCTGAAGCAGGAGGCCTGCAGCTCCAGCCGCCGGGTCAGCTCCAGCTCCGCGGCCCGGGTCGGCGCCTCGTAGCGCATGTCGTGGTTGGCCTCCAGGATGCCGGTCAGGCTCTGGACGTGGTGGCCGTACTCGTGCGCGAACTGATGCAGCATCCACATCCGTGCCCAGACCTTCTGGTACGACTGCGGATACCGGTTGTAGTTGCCGACGTCCTCGCGCAGGTTCATGTAGATGGTCTCGTTGGTGCTGCAGTAGAACGGCGGGCCGGTGTCGCTCATCGAGCCGCACGGCGACTGCACCACCCCGGTGAAGGTGAGCACCGTCGGCGGGCGGAAGGTCGCGCCGGAACGCTGGACCATCGCCGTCCAGCTGCGGTTCAGGCACGCCCGCAACTGCGCGTAGTTGGCCCGGGCGCCGGCCGCACTCGACGGCCGGGCGCTGCTCTCCCGGCAGCCCACCGACGGCATCGCGCCGGACGCGTAGATCCGGTTCCGGCTGACGATCTCGTAGTCGGTCGGGCCGCGCCGGACCGGCGGGTTGGTGGTCCGCGGCGCGGTCGGCTTGGTCACCGTCGGCCGGGGCGCCGGCGGGCGGGTGGTCGGTGCCACGGTGGGGTTGTCGGGCGACGCCCCGACGCTCGGCTCGGCGGAGGGGTCGGCGGACGAGCTGGTCGTCGCGGTGGGGATGACCGGGCTGGAGTAGTCGTCCGGTCCGCTGTCCTTGAGCGCGGAGCTGACGACCCGCAGGCCGAGCAGCGCGACGCCGACGACGATCAGCGGGGCGATGAACCAGATCGCCTTGCTCTTCTTCCGGGGGCCGTGCGGTCCCTGCGGGTGGTACGGACCGCCTGGTCCGTGCGGCCCGCCGGGTGGCGGAGCACCCCAGCCGAGCCCGTGCGGGAGCTGCTGCATCGGTGGGCGAGCGCTGTAGCCGGGCTGTCCGGGCTGCGGCTGCCAGGGCTGCGGCGCCAACGGTCCCGGGGGCGGCACCTGCCCGCCGTAGGGCGGCTGACCTCCGTACGGCGCCTGCCCGGCCGGCGCCTGACCGCCGTACTGGGGTTGCCCGCTCGGCGGCTGAGCGCCGTACGGCGGCTGACCGCCAGGCGGTCCGTACGGCGGCTGGCCCGGCTGGTACGGCGTGGGCGGCTGGTACGGGCCTTGCGGTGGCTGCTGCGGCGGGTACTGGCCCGGTGGCCCCCACTGGTTGTCCGACACGCGTTCTCCCACTGCCCCACCGGCGGACACGTGCGCGGCTCGGGGCGCAGCCTCGCACCGGCAGACGCTATCCGAGCCCGGGCTCAGCCCGCACGGCCGCCGCCGTCCGGTCCGTCCGGCGGGATCGTTGCGCCCGGCATGAGTCGCGGTAAGGTGCCCCCTGCAAGCGGCCGCTGCACGTCGTATCGCAGGGGACCGAACATTCCTGACCCTCTCGATACGGTGTGATTGGGCGATGCGTCTACGTCTGCTCGGGGTATCCCTGTGCGCTCTCGGAATCCTGGTCGTCACCGGTGCCTCGGCCGGCGCGTCCGGTCTGAGTGGTGCCGCCGACCCGGTGGTGACCAACTTCGACAGTGAGATCAGGGTGGACCGCGACGGTGCGCTCAAGGTCTCCGAGACGTGGAAGCTGAGCAACGTGACCGGGACCTTCACCCGGTTCCTGCTCACCCGCGACCACCTGCCCGACGACGTCGACCACGTACAGAAGATCGAGGACCTGCAGGTCAAGGCCGGCGGCGAGACGAAAAAGGCCGAGCAGAGCACCGAGGGCGACGTCACCTCGATCGCGGTCGAGGACGTCACCGGCGACGCGCAACTGGACTTCACCTACACCGTGCGCGGCGCGGTCGCGAGCACGCTGAACGGCACCGAGGTCCGGTTCGCGCCGCTGACCGGCCTGTCCTACACGGTGCAGGACGCGAACGTCGTCTTCAGCACCCCCGAGGTCTCGCACGTCTCCTGCGTCGCCGGCGCGGTGGACAGCAACCACCCCTGCACGCTGGCGCAGCTCGGCGAGACCGCCGGACCGACGTTCCGGCAGCAGGGTCTGCCGCCGGGCAACACGGTCCGGATGTCCGTCGGTTTCCCCGAGGGCGAGATCGCGGCGAACTCGATCGTCGAGTACCGCAAGACCTTCAAGCGGGCCTTCTCCACCGACACCGCCCAGCTGATCACCGCTCTGCTCGTGCTGCTGCTCGGCGCCGGCGCGCTGCTCGCCCTGTACCGGCTGCGCGGCCGCGACCAGGTCGACCCGAGCCGCGTCGTTCCGGCGTCGCTGTTCAGCCTCGGGCAGGACACCCGGATCGACTTCACCCCGCCGGCCGACCTGCGTCCCGGCGAGGTCGGCACGCTGATCGACGAGCGGATCGACCCGGTCGACGTGACCGCGACGATCATCGACCTGGCGGTCCGCGGCCACCTGACCATCACCGAACTCGAGCACAGCTCGGAGTTCGCCCGTCCGGACTGGCAGCTCACGCGGGTCGCGAACGCGCCGTCCGAGGAGCTGCAGCGCTACGAGAACGTGCTTGTCCGCGCGATCTTCGGCGACCACGACACCGTGCTGGTCTCCGAGCTCGGCCCGCAGGTCCGGGCGAACCTCGGCCTGGTCCAGGACGCCCTGTACGACGGGGTGGTGAAGCGCGGCTGGTTCACCGAGCGCCCGGACCGCACGCGTTCGCTGTGGACCACGATCGGCCTCGGCATCACCGTGCTCGGCGTGGTCCTGATCGTTCTGCTCGCCCTGTTCACCACCTGGGGCCTGCTGGGCATCGCCATCACCGCCGTTGGCGTCGGGCTGCTGGTGATCGGCCGGCACATGCCCGCCAAAGCCCCTGCCGCCGGGCGCGTACTCGGTCAGGTCGCGGCGATCCGCGGCGAGCTGCTGGAGATGGACGTCAGCGAGCTGCCCAGTGACCAGCACGTCGAGCTCTGCTCCCGCGCCCTCCCGTACGCCGTGGTCCTGGGCGGTTCCGAGCGCTGGATCGACGCACTGGTCGCGACCGACGTGGACGACACCGAGGACGAGGGCTTCCCCTGGTACCGGGGTCCCGGCGGCTGGCACCTGCAGCACCTGCCCGACTCGCTGCGCAACCTGACCACCAATCTCACCGGCGCCCTGTTCACGCGCTGACCATCAGCTGAGTCACGCGCTGATCACCTGCCGGGCCAGGCGCGGCACACCGGCGACGAGCTGCTCGTCGCCGGTGCCCCGGTCGGCCCCGACCGCTACCAGTTGCTCTGAGCAACAGTCGGTGGCAGCGGCTGCGAGCTCGGACGGATCACGTACACCAGCCCGCCCGAGTGCGGGATCCACGCGTTCTCGAAGGCCTTGCGGTCGTACGTCGTCCGGACCTGGTCGTTGCTCGGGATCAGGTGCGAAGCCGGGTCGTTGACCACCACGTTGCCGTTGTGGTCGAACCCGACGATCACCATCAGGTGCCCGTTGGTGCCGTAGCCCGCGCCGGGCAGCTCGTTCTTCTTGAACGACAGCGAGGCGACCAGCGGAATGCCCGCCTTGATGAACTGCTCCGCCTCGGTCAGTGAGCGCAACCGGGTGACGAACGCATCCAGTTGGCGCGTCCCGGCGTACGCCGTGTTGAACGGCCAGTTCCCCGCGCCGTCGTAGGCGTAGTCGAAGACCATCCGGGCCGCGTGGTCGACCTGCGGATCGGCGTCGGCCGGGTCGACCCAGGAGGTCTCCGCGCGGCTCGGTCCGGCCTGCCAGTAGTCGAGCACCATCGCGGTCGAGGTCGCCGAGCACCAGGCCTCGCCGCCGTTGTCCCACTGCGGGTAGTGCCCGATGTGCGTCTCCTGCGAGTACGTCGGTACGTCGAGCACCTGGCCCCACGCGCCGCCGTTCGGGCTGACCGGCACGGTCTTGTCGTCGGGCAGCCGCGAGGCCATCGCTCCGACGGACCGGACCACCGGGACCTGGTCACTGCCCGCCTGGCGGTAGAGCGTCACCTTGAGCTTCCAGCTGTCCAGCGAGCGCCCGTCGTTGGCCACGAAGGTGTCGACCGCGACATCGCCGACGGTGTCCTCCTGGTTCGGCACGCTGGTCCGGTGGATCGACCCGGCGGCGGTGTCGTCGCCGTCGGTCCACCGGCCGAGCACGTACCATTTCGTGGTGGTGCCCAGATCGGACCGGCCGGCCATCGACACCTCGATCCAGGTCCCGGCCGGCGTGGTGGCGTTCCACGAGGCGATCAGCTCGGTCAGGGCGAACCCGGGCCGCACCTCCGGCGACTCCCAGGTGGCCTGCTCGTAGGTCTTCGCCGTTCCGTCGCCGAACGGATCGACGTACGACGTGGTGCCGGTGGGGTCGCTGAAGACCAGGGACCCCTGGTCGACCGTCGTGCCTTCGTGCCGGCCGGCCAGGAAGTCGAGCGACGAGGTCCACTCGTGATAGCCGATGTCGCGCGCGGACGGAGTGCGCGCGGCGACGGACGGCGTGACAACGAGGCTGCCGAGCAGGACGGTGACCAGCAGCGTGGCGGTACTGCGGGTGGCGGGTTTCATACCTTCCGACGATAGGGCACCCGTTGTGAATTCGTAACGGCTTACGTGTCGCACAAGTTACTTCTTGGCGGCCCACTCGTCGGCGAGCATGGCGTAGACCAGTTCGTCGGTCCACTCGCCCTTGAGGAACTCGTTGCGGACGAAGTGCGCCTCGCGCCGCAGCCCGAGCCGCTCGAGCAGCTTCACCGAGCCGGTGTTGCGGGCGTCCAGCCGGGCGATCACCCGGCGCATGCCGAAGTGCTCGAAGCCGAGCCGGAGCAGTTCGACCGCCGCCTCGGCGGCGTAGCCGTGGCCGCCGGACTCGGGGTGGAAGACGTAGCCGAGCTCGCCGGTGCGGTGCTCGACGGAGTGCACGAACAACGTCACCTCGCCGAGGTGCTGCCCGGTCTCGGTCAGCTCGACGGCCAGCGTCAGCGCTTGGCCCTCGGCGTCCATCGTGACCTCGGCCAGGCGCTTGGCCAGCGACTCGCGGACCTCCTCCGGGGTCTTCGAGTCGTACAGCAGGAAGCGGGTGACGTCGTCGTTGGACTGCAGCTTCAGCAGGTCGTCGAAGTCGGTCTCGCGGTACCGGCGCAGCGTCAGCCGGTCGGTCCGGATCGGCAAGTAATCAGTCATCGTTTCCACCCTAGAAACGGCCGCAACCGGATTTCGCCGGAGTTCGCCGGGGCTCGCGGTGTGGAAGCGCCTGGCCGAGCGCGTCCTGCCTGGGGAGAATTTGTCAAGAGTGATGGTGAAAGACCGTTACCCTTGATCGGTGACTCTTCGCTTGTACGACACCGCGACAGCCAGCGTGAGGGATTTCGTGCCGGTCCACCCGGGCCAGGTCGGGATCTACCACTGCGGGCTGACGGTGCAGGGTGCCCCGCACGTCGGGCACATCTACAAGGAGGTCGTGTTCGACGTCCTGCGGCGCTGGCTGGAGCGCTCGGGCTACCAGGTCACCGTGATCGCGAACGTGACCGACATCGAGGACAAGATCCTGGCGAAGTCGGCCGAGCGCGAGATCCCCTGGTGGGCGCACGCGTACGAGTTCGAGCGCGAGCTGCACTGGGCCTACGACGTGCTGGGCTGCCGCCCGCCGACGTACGAGCCGCGCGCGACCGGGCACATCCCGGAGATGCTGGAGATGATCCAGCAGCTGATCGACGGCGGCCACGCGTACGTCGCGCAGGACGGCTCCGGCGACGTCTACTTCGACGTGAAGTCCTGGCCGGCCTACGGCGAGCTGTCGAACCAGAAGATCGACGACATGGAGGCCGCCGAGGACGCGGACCCGCGCGGCAAGCGGGACCCGCGCGACTTCGCGCTCTGGAAGGGCCACACCGAGGGCGTGCCGCTGACCGCCTCCTGGCCGACCCCGTGGGGCCGCGGCCGGCCGGGCTGGCACCTGGAGTGCTCGGCGATGGCCGGCAAGTACCTCGGGGCCGAGTTCGACATCCACGGCGGCGGCCTGGACCTGCGCTTCCCGCACCACGAGAACGAGCTGGCCCAGTCGACCGCGGTCGGGCAGAAGTTCGCCCGGTTCTGGATGCACAACGCCCTCGTCACCGCGGCCGGCGAGAAGATGTCCAAGTCGCTGGGCAACGGCGCGATCGTGCGCAACGTCGTCGAGCGGGTCCGCCCGATCGAGCTGCGGTTCTACCTGGTCCAGTCGCACTACCGGTCGGTGGTGGAGTTCTCGTTCGGCGCGCTGGAGGAGGCCGCGACCAGCTTCCAGCGGATCGAGGGCTTTGTCACCCGCGCGACCGAGCTGACCGGCGCGGCGGACGCTGCCGACCCGGCCGCCGTCGAGCTGCCGGCCGACTTCGTCGCCGCGATGGACGACGACCTCGGGACGCCGGCCGCGATGGCCGTGCTGCACACGACCGTGCGGGACGGCAACAAGCTGCTCGCGGACGGGGACTCGCCCGCGCTGCGGGAGACCCTGGCCACGGTCCGGTCGATGCTCGACGTGTTCGGGCTCGACCCGCTGGCCGAGCCGTGGGCGTCGCGGTCGGGTTCGAACGACGAGCTCACCGAGGTCGTCGACGGGCTGGTCGGCGCGTTGCTCGACCAGCGCCAGGCGGCCCGCGAGCGCAAGGACTACGCCGCGTCGGACCAGATCCGCGACCGGTTGAAGGAGCTCGGCGTCGTCGTCGAGGACACCCCGCAAGGGCCGCGCTGGACGATCGCCCCGCGCCCAACGAGTGAAGGAAACTGACGTGCCAGGCAGTAGTCAGCGCAAGGGAGCCATCCGGAAGAAGCCGCGGGGCAACCCGACGGCCGGGTCCGGTGGCCGGGTTCGCCGTGGACTGGAGGGCAAGGGCCCGACGCCGAAGGCGGTGGACCGGACCAAGCACCCCGCCCACAAGCGCGCCAAGGCCAAGGAGCGGGCCGAGAAGCGCAGCACCACCCGCCGGTCGTCGCGCAAGGACGAGACCGCGACCGTCGAGTGGGTCTACGGCCGCAACCCGGTCGTCGAGGCGCTGCGGGCCGGCGTACCGGCCAGTGCGGTTTATGTTGCCGAAGGCACCGAACGTGACCCGCGCCTGCGCGAGGCGCTGCTGCTGGCCGTCGAGCGGGGCATCGCGCTGCTCGAGGTGCCGCGGATCGAGCTCGACCGGCACACCAGCAACGGCGCGCACCAGGGCCTGGCGATCCAGATCCCGCCGTACGAGTACGCGCATCCCGACGACCTGCTGCGCGCGGCGCACGACGCCGACCAGGCGCCGCTGATCGTCGCGCTGGACGGCGTCACCGACCCGCGCAACCTCGGCGCGATCACCCGCTCGGCCGCGGCCTTCGGCGCCCACGGCGTCGTCGTCCCCGAACGCCGCGCCGCGTCGATCTCCGCCTCGGCCTGGAAGACCTCGGCCGGCGCCGCGGCCCGCATCCCGGTCGCCCGGGTCACCAACCTCAACCGCGCCCTGAAGTCCTACAAGGACGCCGGCCTCCTGGTCGTCGGCCTCGACATGGGCGGCGAGGTCGAACTGCCCGACCTGCAGTCCGCCACCGACCCGATCGTCCTGGTCGTCGGCTCCGAAGGCAAAGGCCTGGCCCGCCTGGTCCGCGAGAACTGCGACATCATCGTCTCCATCCCGATGACGTCGGCCACCGAGTCCCTCAACGCAGGCATCGCCACCGGCGTCGCCCTGTACGAAATCTCCCGCCGCCGCGCGCAGTAGCTCGGCACCAAACGCGGGACTGCGTACCGGATCGCGGTACTGCGGACAGGAACGCGGGACCTCGGACACCTTATTTGTTGTCCGAGGTCCCGTTCTCCTGTTCACGCGCCCGCCGACCGACGAGCCGCCAGCGCACGCCACAACCGGTGGACGACCTGCTCCGGCCGATCCAGGTCGGACCAGCCGACCCGGACGAACGAATAACCCAACTCCCGCAACCGGTCCTCTCGCCACTTCTCGGCCATCAACGCGTCCGACGCCCGTACGGCGTACTTCTGGGCGCCGTCGAACTCGACGATCAGCCGCCGCCCGAGCAGGAAGTCGACGCGGCCGGCGAGCTGACCGTCGTCGTCACGGATCTCGACCTGCAGTCGTGGATCGGGGAGACCGTGGTTGGCCATCAGGACCCGCAACCGCGATTCGCCGACGGATTCGCTCAGCGGGTCGGCGAACCGGACCGCCGCCCGGGCGGCCGGTGATCCCGCCCAGTGCCGGAAGCGGTCAGCCGTCGCGACCAGCTCGTCTTCCTGCACCAGTTCGGCGTTCAATGCGGCGTCCGCCAGTACGACGCCGACCTGGTACGACGCACTGCAGGCAACCTCTACGACAGCCCGAGCCACCGACGTCACGCGGCATCCGCCGACCACGCAGGTGTCATGGGGCTGGAGCGGCGAACGGTGCGTCTGCAGGGTGCGGTCGGACCGGATCCGCCCTACCGGCCGGGTGACCTGTACCAGGCTGAGGTCCAGACCCCAGGACGGCAGGCCGTGCTGGAGCGCAGCCGATTGATGGCTGAGGGCGACGTCGCGTCCAACCGCTGCAGGACCACGCGGGACAGAAGTTTGTGCCACCGCTCGGCCCGCTCCCACGCGAACCGCTCGTCCGCCGGTACGCCGATCTCGGCGTACGCGTCTCTGCACAGCCGGGACCATTTGCCCAGCCGCAATCGTCGCCGGATCTCGCTGTCGCTGTATCCAGCCGCCGCTGCGTCCGCGCGCGAGAACCAACCGCCACGCAGACGGGTCATCACCACCAACTTCGGATTCACACCCACAACATGCCGCCGGTCCGGCGCACTCCGCCGGATCAATCCAGCGCCTGTGGACAACCACCGCGACTCGCGCACCCGCCCGCCGACGCGGAGCGCTCGACGTCGGGACCACGTACCGGAAGCCGGGACCTCGGACAAGAAGTGTCGTGTCCGAAGTCCCGGCTTCATGGTCCAGCTCCCGTCACCTGCTCCGGGGCCGGCTATGTCCTTCAGAAGCGCCGGGTTGAGGCGCCATGCCTGGAGTCCGGGGTCAGTAGACCTGGACGCCGTAGCGGTTCAGGACCTCGACGACCGGCTGGAAGAACGTCGTACCGCCGGTGCGGCAGTTGCCGCTGCCGCCGGAGGTGAGGCCGAGGGCGGTGGTGCCGGAGAAGAGGGCGCCGCCGGAGTCGCCGCCTTCGGCGCAGACGTTGGTGCGGATCAGGCCGGTGACGGTGCCCTCGGCGTAGTTGACGGTGGCGTTCAGGCCGGTGACCGAGCCGCTGCGCAGGCCGGTCGTGCTGCCGCTGCGCCGGACCGACTGGCCGACGGTCGGGTTCGCGGCGGAGGTGATGTCCTGGTACGAGCCGTTGTACAGGTTCACGTTGCCGGGGTGGTTCGTGTACGACGTGCTGTACCGGACGATGCCGTAGTCGTTGCCCGGGAAGCTGGTGCCGTACCGGGTGCCGAGCAGGGTCGTCTGTGACGAGTTGGCGTACCAGTTGGTGCCCAGGTTCGTGCAGTGGCCCGCGGTCAGGAAGTAGTACGTGCTGCCACTGCGCACGTTGAAGCCGAGCGAGCAGCGGTAGCCGCCGGTGTAGATCGCGTCGCCTCCGCTGATCCGCTTGCTGAGGACGCCGGGCAGCTTCTCCAGGGTGACCTGGCTGCCGAAGCGCTTGGTGACGTTGGTGAGCGCGGTGAGTTTGGCGCCGCTCACGGTGTCGTCGTACGAGACGATGATCCGGCCCGACTTCTCGTCGGTCATCCAGGCGGTGCCGGGGATCGACGCCTCCTTGCTCAAGGTGGCGGTGATGGTGCTCGCCGAGGCGACGGCGGCCTCGGGGCCCGGGGCCGCGCTGGCCTGGGCGGAGAGCTGGACGGTGGTGGCGACCAGGCCGGCGGTGGCCAGCAGGGTCACGGTACGGCGAATACGCATGGTTGTGCCTCCTCATGATGAGGACGCCCGGGGCGGGAACGTCCTTGACTCAACCGTGATCTGTTCTACCGGAAACTGTCACAAAGTGCCCGGCCGAACGCGGAGGGTAAGGGTAATCCTCCGTCCGGAAACCGGTCAGTCTCGCCGGCGGACGGCTCCGACCTGGTAATGCAGCGATCTGGCCAGTTGCTGACGCCCGTCCGCCAGCCGGGCGTGATCCACGTCGACGGCCGCGTGGTCGCCCTCGATCGCGACGCTCATCACCCCGTTGTCGAACCACGGCCCGTACGACGTACGCCACGACGCCGCCACATCGCGCACCCCCGCGGAGCGCGCCAGCCGGTGCAGCAGGAACGTCATCCACCGGCTGTCGAGCAGCTTGTTGGCGAGCCGGACGTGCTTGGGGATCGGGTTGCGAAACGGCGACATCGTCAGCTGCCGGATCGCCGTCCCCGGATGCTCGATCGCGCTCAACCGTGCCTCGGCCAGGTAACTACAGTGCACGTCGCCGGACAGCATCAGGATCGAGGCCGGCGCATCGTCGGTCTTGACCAGTTCGGTCAGCAGGTCGGTGACGTCCTCGAACGACTTCCGGAACGACGCCCAGTGCTCCAGATCCATCCCCTGCCGGATCCGCTCGCCGATCGCGGCCCCGCGCGGTCCCCACGCGCCGGACGAGATCGCCTCGTCCCACCCCTCCAGGTGGTGCAACCCCGGTGCGAGCAAGAACGGCAGCGTCGACGCGAGCAGCAGGTGATTGATCGGCTCCGAAGCCTCGATCGTGTGCCGCCGGACCCACTCCCACTCGTGCGCGTCGACCATCGCCCGCTCGTCCGGCTGCAGGTGCCGCGAGCAGCGCGAGTCCACCGCGACCAGCCGCACGCCGCCGCCGAAGTCGCGGTAGAAGCTCCACCGGGTCGACGCCGGATCCTCGTCGGCTTCCCACGCGAAGGAGTCCAGGTATGCCGTCCGCTCGTCGTCGTCCGTCAGAGTCCGCATCGCCTGGTAGGTGGCGTCCTCGGTCAGCTGCTCCGGCGAGAGGTTGCCCAGGTGCTGGTACACCCAGTACGACGCGTAGGCGCCGACCACCCGGTCGTGCCACCAGGGCTGCTGCGTCACCCAGCGGCGCCAGGTCAGCGAGGTGTTCCAGTCGTCGCGCAGGTCGTGGTCGTCGAGCAGCATGCACAGCGGCACGGTCGAGAACAGCCAGCGCACCGCGGGCTGGGTCCACGCGTCGTCGTACAGCCAGGTGTACTCCTCGAAGTTGCCGATCTCGTCCTGCACCTCCGAACCGGGCCGGCCGCCGTGCGCCTCACGCAGCTTCTCCAGTACGGCGTCCGACGGGTCGTCGGCGTACACCTGGTCGCCGAGCAGCAGGAGCGCGTCCGGCCGCTCGTGGTCCGTGCCGGCCATCCGCTCCGCCAGCGCGACCAGCGCGTCCGGCCCGAACTCCTTGAACCCGTGCTCGTCGAACGGCGCCGACCGCCGGCACGACCCGAACGTCAGCCGGAAGGCGCCGTCGGCTCCCGCCGTCCGGATCACGCTCGGCCCGTACGGCGAATCCGCCGGCGGCCAGACCCGCTGCCCGTCCAGGTGCACCTCGTACGGCGTACTGCTGGCCGGCGCGAGCCCTTCGATCAGAACCAGCGCGTAGTGGTGGCCGTGCACGGACCAGGTGGTCGCCCGGTGGCCGAGGATCTCCACCTCGCCCGGTCCGGTGGTCTCCACCCAGACGGTCGCCCGCGTCTGGTCGACGTACCGCAGCAGCGGACCCAACTTCAGTTGCATCCGGAAAAGCTATCCGCCGCACCCAAGTGGTGTCAGTCGACGCGGAGCGAGTGCAGCACGAACGAGGCCAGTTCGCGGTAGGCCTCGGCGTCGTTGAGGCCGGTCCGGCGGGCGATGTCGCCGCGCTGGATCGCCTGCATGGTGTGCGCGACCATCTCCGCGGCGAAGCCGATGTCGACCTGGCGGAAGGTCTTGCTGGCGATGCCGTCCTCGATCAGCGTGCGGACCCGCTCGGCGGCGATCCGGGTGTTGCGCTCGTAGACCGAACGGGCCGGCGCGAACGTCGACACGTCGTCCAGGAAGGTCCGGCTGGCCGGGCGCAGCGCGTCGGCGACCGCGTTCAGGTAGGCGGCGATCCGGCGGTCGTGCCGGGTCTGGCGGGCGACCGTCGCCTCGACCTGGGCGGTGGCGTTCTTGAAGTAGTGCTTGACCACCTCGACGGCCAGCTGTTCCTTGCTCGGCGCGAGCGCGTACAGGGTGGTTTTGCTGCAGCGCAGCTCGGCGGCGAGGTCGTCCAGGGTGAACCGGCTGAAGCCCTGCGTGAGGAACAGCGACAGGAGCCGGTCGAGCAGCTCGGACTGCCGGCGCGTGCGGCGCCCCGGAACGACTGTTGTCATATCGAGACAGCATAGAACGATACTGAACTTGAGTCTTCAGTATCAATGGAAGTACTGTTTCGGTAGCCGTGGAGAGGGGTGCCTGATGGCTGTCGACCGGTTGCTGCCGACCGAGGAGTCCACCGACCTGCTGGACCTGGTCCGGGACCTGTGCGAGCACGAGCTGGCGCCGTACGCGGCCAAGGCCGAGGAGAACGAGACCTTCCCGCGCGAGGCGTTCCGCACGCTCGGCAAGGCCGGCCTGCTGGGCCTGCCGTACCCGGAGCAGTACGGCGGCGCCGACCAGCCGTACGAGGTCTACCTGCAGATGCTCGAGGAGATCGCCGCCGCCTGGATGTCGGTCGGCGTCGGGCTCTCGGTGCACACGATGACCAGCTACGCCGTGGCGACCCGCGGGACCGAGGAGCAGCGGGCGCGGTTCCTGCCCGACATGATCGGTGGCGAGCTGCTCGGCGCGTATGCGCTGTCCGAGCCGCAGGCCGGGTCCGACATCAGCTCGATGACCACCAAGGCCGTCCGCGACGGCGACGAGTACGTGCTGACCGGGACCAAGTCCTGGATCACGCATGGCTCGCACGCCGACTTCTACACGACTTTCGCGCGTACGTCGGCCGACCCCAAGCACGGGATCTCGGCCTTCCACGTGCCGGCCTCGTCCGCCGGGCTCAGCTTCGGGGCGCCCGAGCGGAAGATGGGCCTGACCGGCTCGACCACCACGCTGGTCAACTTCGACCAGGTCCGGGTGCCGGCCGACCACCTGATCGGCGCCGAGGGCGACGGAATGCGCATCGCGCTGTCCGCGCTGGACTCGGGCCGGCTCGGGATCGCCGCGTGCGCGGTTGGGCTGGCGCAGGCGGCGCTGGACTGCGCGGCGTCGTACGCGTTGGAGCGCAAGCAGTTCGGGCACGCGATCGCGGACTTCCAGGGGATGCAGTTCCTGCTCGCGGACATGGCGGCGGCGGTCGAGTCGGCCCGCGCGACGTACCTGCAGGCGGCTCGCCGGCATGACCTCGGCCGGCCGTTCACCCAGCAGGCGGCGATCGCCAAGCTGGTCTGCACCGACGCCGCGATGAAGGTGACCACCGACGCCGTGCAGGTGCTCGGTGGCTACGGTTACACCCGTGACTTCCCGGCCGAGCGCTACATGCGCGAGGCCAAGGTGACGCAGATCTTCGAGGGAACCAACCAGATCCAGCGCCTGGTGATCAGCCGCGACTTGCTCAGGAGTGTTCGATGAAGCTTGGCCCGTCCGACGTAGCTCTGGTCACCGGCGGTGGCTCCGGCCTGGGCGAGGCGACCGTACGCCGCCTGGCCGCGGCCGGCGCCGGCGTGGTCATCTGCGACCTGCCGTCCTCGGCGGGCAAGGCGATCGCCGAGGAGCTGGGGGAGCGGGTCGTCTTCGCCCCCACCGACGTCACCGACGAGGCCGCAGTCGTCGCGGCGCTGGACGCGGCTGCTGCGTTGGGTGATCTCCGCGTCGTCGTCACCTGCGCCGGCATCGCCACCCCCGGCCGCGTCGTCGGCCGCAAGGGTCCGTTGCCGCTAGCAACTTTCCGGCAGGTCGTCGAGGTCAACCTGATCGGCACCTTCAACGTCCTCCGCCTCGCCGCCGAGCGGATGCTCACCCTGCCGCCTTCCGAGGACGGTGACCGCGGCGTGTTCGTGATGACCGCCTCCATCGCCGCGTACGACGGCCAGATCGGCCAGGCCGCCTACGCCGCCAGCAAGGGCGGCATCGTCAGCCTCACCCTCACCGCCGCCCGCGACCTCGCCGACAAGGCCATCCGCGTCGTCACCATCGCCCCCGGCACGATGGAAACCCCGATGCTGGCCGGCCTCCCCGAGGAGACCCGCACCGTACTCGAACAGCAGGTCCCCCACCCCTCCCGCCTCGGCCGCCCCGACGAGTACGCCGCCCTGGTCACCCACATCCTCGACAACCAACTCCTCAACGGCGAAGTCATCCGCCTCGACGGCGCCCTCCGGATGCCCCCGCGCTGATTGCTCTCATGTGACCTGTGGACAACCCCGTCCACCGCGTCGAAACCTCGTACCTTCCCTGTCGACAACAACTCGGGAAGGCGGTGTCAGACAAATATGTACTACGATCAGGTCATGGCTGAGGTGCCGATCAGGGAGCTGAACCAAGAGACGGCCAAAGTGCTGGCTCGGGTGAAACGCGGAGAAGAAGTCGACATCACCGAGCGCGGTGTTGTCGTCGCCCGGCTGGTCCCGGCCGAGCCCTCGCCGATCGGCCGTTTGCTGGCCACCGGCAACCTGAGACCTCCGCGGGCTGCTGGACCATTGCCGCATCCCAAGGGTGAGGTGCGCACCACGCAGGAGTCGGGCGCGCTGCTCGAGGAGCTGCGTGGCGAGGAACGCTACTGATGATCTATCTCGACACCGCGGCGCTGGTGAAGCTCGTCCGCCGCGAGGTCGCGTCGGACGCGTTGGTCGACTGGCTGAACACCCGCTCCGATCGGTTGCTCGTGTCGTCGGCGATCGCAGAGGTCGAGTTACCCCGCGCGTTACGCCGTACCGAGCCGGAACTGCTCGCCGCTGTACCGGCAGTGCTGGCGCGGCTCGCGGTGTACGAGATCGACGACCTGGTCAAGACGACTGCCGCCGCCTATCTCGACGAGTCGATCCGCTCGCTGGACGCGATTCACCTGGCGACGGCTGATGCCGTGCTCGGCGACGACCTGGCGGCCTTCGTCACGTACGATCGCCGCCTGCTCGCGGCGGCCGATGCACTCGGCCTGCCAACCGCTTCGCCAGGTTCGCAGTGAGCTTGCGGGGAGGTCCTACTGACCTGTCGGCTTGAACACGCTGGCGTGGCCGTGGACCAGGTCGTACAGCCCGCTGTTGTACGTCGTTTGCTGGTGGGGACCGGTGAGCAGGGGCCGCACCACCGCGGCGGTGAGGCGGCGGCGGGTGGTGCCGTCGTCGGTGCCGTTGAAGTGGCAGCCGGAGTAGCGGACGAGGACTTCCTGCTCACGGTCGCCGGCGCGGACCTTGAGGACGATCAGTTCCTGGCCGAGGATGTCGATGCAGCTGAGGTCTTCGGGGCCGAAACCTTCAGGGGCGTCGAGGATGGCTGCGGCCAGCGCGGCTGCGGCGGGGCTTTGAATGATCGAGCTGGCGATCAGTGGGGCTCTTCGGTACGGCGGGTACCTGCCGATCGAGTAGCGGCAGACGATGATCGAGTCGACGGCGCCGAGCGATGCCAGGCCGCCGGAGTTCGCTGGGCGATCGACTGGTTGGTGGCGACGAGCATCGGCTGGAGAATTGGCGATCGGGTGGTGATCCGGCGGGGCGGCGAGTGGATGGTCCGGCGGGCAACCGTACGCGTCGGTGCCGTCGATGGGCCGGGCGGAGTCCAGGATCCTTCGCCGCAAGGCGTTGTCGTCGCACAGGACGGTGAGGTAGACCCCGTCGACGACCCGGGTCTCCTCGGTCCAGCCGTGGTCTTCGGGCTGGACTCCTGGTTCTCGTGGACCGGCGACGTGCGGCATGTCGGGCCGGCCGCGTTGCCTGTGGTCCGCGTCGAACCACAGGTACGACGCGCGGAACGGCAGCGCTGGGAGTGGATCGCGGCAACCGATGCCGCGGACGGCGCCCGGCCGGCCGACGTACGGGGGACGGAGCTCCTTGACCAGGCAGGGCGGACTGTTGGTCGTGCCGTAGCGCCAGTCGTCGGGGACCTGGACCTCGACGGTCTGGTACGACTCCCAGCGCCAGCCGGTCATCTCTGGATCATCGCACGGGCGGCGGCGTGCCGATCAAGAACATGTCGAGCGCGGGGTGGGACACGTTGAGTTGGTGCACGCCGACGAAGAGCTGGCGCGCGGTGCCGGCGGTGAGCTGCCGCAGCGTCGAGCCGTCGTCGGTGCCGTTGTGGCGACAACCGTCGTAGCGGTAGAGGACGTCCTGGGCATGATCGGTGCCCTGGACCCGGAGGATCAGGAAGTCGTGGCCGGGGTCGGGGCTCGGCTCGGGCGTGCACCGCCGAGGGTCGGAGAATGTCGGGCCGACGCCGGGTGGAGCAGCGAGGAGGTCGCGGAGCAGGTGGTCGGCGGCGGTGCCGGTCAGGCGGGAGCTGGCTTGCAGGCGGGCGTAGCGGATGTCCTCGGGGCCGCCGGTCGGAGCAATCGGCAGGCCTCGGATGGAGTACCGGCAGACGCTGACCCCAGTGACCTCGCCGACCGATTTGAGTCCGCCCTGGGCAGTTGGGCGCGCGACCCGCCGGTCGGCCCGGGGAGCGCAGCCGTAGCTGTCGACCGTCTCGACGACAGCGGCCGACTCGAAGATCTGCCGACGCAGCACGTCGTCGCCGGCGGTCACGGTCACCAGCTGATCGCCGAACTTCCGGGTCTCGCGAACCAACCGCCGGCCAGCTGTACGACGCCCGGTCGCTCACCGTCGAAGACGACGGACGGCGCGACCTGCCGGGCGGCCTTCGGAGTCGCGCAGATCTTCAGAGCCAATCCCCGGATCCCACCCGGCCGGAAGACCGTTGCCTCAGGCACCCAATCGTCCTCCGTGCAGTCCGGCGGCCCGGCCCACAGCGACTGCGCCCACGTCTCCGGCACCTGCAACTGCACGTCGGCGTATGTCTCCCACCGCCAGCCAGGCTTGGCCGGAGCCGTCTCGCCACCGGTACCCATCACCGTCGCAGCAGAGGAGGGCGTGATGACTGACTCAGCCTGGCTGGTCAACGTGTTCGCTCCGAGGACCGCCGCGCCGACCACCACGCCGGCCAGCAGGACCGCACCCACCCGACGGCCGATCATCGTCCGGCCAGGTCGCGGAGGATCGGCAGCACCGGGAACGCGGCGTACAGCACCTTGCTCAGCGGCACCAGCGTGTCCGTGGTGAGCCGCCGCAGCGTGGTCCCGTCGTCGGTGCCGTTCGAGCGGCAGGTGGCGTAGCGCACGAGAACTTCCTGTTCGCCGTTTTCGCCGCGCACCGTCACCAGCAAGTCGTCGCGTTGCGAGGACTGCTCGCAGTTGGAGGCGCCCATGTCCGGTCCGACGCCCGGCGGCGCTGCGCGCAGCGCGTCACCCAGTTGCCGTGCGGCATCGCCGGAGATCACGTGCCCGGCCTGGAAGGTGCTGGGTTCGCTCGGCGTGCCGTAGCTGTAGGCGCATACCCGGATAGAACCCACCTCACCGATCGCGGACAATCCCGGACCAGTTGGCCGCTGCCCGTCGGCCAGTACGGCGGGCCGGGCGATCGCGCAGCCGTTCGGGTCCGTCGTACCGCCGATCGGTTCCGCGGAGTCCAGGATCCGCCGGCGCAACGCTGCGTCGTTGCCGAACACCGTCAACGCGACTCCATCGACGACCCGGACCTCCGAGGCCCAGCCATGGTCGAACCGCGTGATTCCAGGCTTCACATCGCTCTCGCCGAACCACAGATGCGGAACCCGCTCGGCCAGCGGCGAGACCGGGCCACAGTCCATCGCGAAGACCGGTCCCCGGTAGGGCCGCCCGACCAGCGGTCCCTTGCTGATCCCGCTCGGTCGTCCTTTCCGGTTCCCACAGGTCCACAGATGCGAGTACGACGAGTCCTCCCAATTGTCAGGCACCTGCACCTTGACGGTCCGGTACGACTCCCACCTCCAGCCGGGATCGGGCTGGTCAGCCTCGACCTCGGGAGCCGCGCTCGGCACTCCTGGGCCGGCGCCCCCGCCCGCTCCAGCGCCGGTACGCAGCTCGCCGGCCAGCGCCGACCCGCCGAGCACCAAGCTGACGACACCAACCACAGCGAGTGCAACGGCAACGGTCTTCCCGAGTGGCCTCATCACAGCACCGGTCCCGGCCGGCCGATGAGCAGTTGGGTGAGGACGTTGCCGTACCCGTCGGGTTGATGAACGCCTGCGAAGACCACCTTGGCCGTCGCGGACGTCGCCCGGCGCAGCGTGGCGCCGTCGTCGGTGCCGTTGTGCTTGCAGCCGGCGTACCGGTAGATGACGTCCTGGTCGTGCTCGGAACCCTCGACCCGCAGGATGATGATCTCGCCGCCAGGATCGTCGGCACAGACCCGCTGATCGGTCACCGTCGGGCCGGTGCCGGGCGGTGCGGCGACCAGATCGCGGACCAGCTGCCGCGCGACGTCACCGGTCAGCCGGGAACTGGCCTGCAGCGCGAGCTCGTACGGCGCTCCGTCGGATCGCGGCGGGGTTCCGCGTGGGTGCTCGTACCGGCAGACGCCGACCGACTCGACGGCGCCGACGGTGGTCAGTCCGCCCTGCGCCGGCGGTCGCAGGATCTCGTTGCGCGCGATCGGCGACGCCGGCTCGCAACCGTTGCCATCAGCAACAATAATGACTGCGGCGGTGGCGAAGATCCTGGCCCGCAAGGCGTCGTCGGCACTCGTCACCGTGATCAGCTGCGGGCCGAACCGCCGGGTCTCCTTGGTCCAGCCGTCGGCGTACCGGACGATTCCGGGGCGGTCGCCGGCGAACTCGAGCGACGGTGAGACGTGCCGCTGTTTCGGCTTCGGCGTCGGGCAGACATGAAGACTCTTGACGACCGCGCCGCCTGGGCGCCGGACGATCGGGTTCGGCTCCACCGTGTCCAGACCGCAACTCGACTTCAGCCCGACCCCCACCGATCGCTTCCAACTGTCGGGCACCTGGACCTGGACAATCTGGTGGGTCTCCCACCGCCATCCCGGCTCCAACGGCGAGGTCTCCGAGGCCTGGAACCCGATCACGGTCCTGCCCTGGCCGAGCACGACATTTCCGCCGACCACCAGCGCCGCGACGCCGACGGCGGCCAGGGCTGCGACTGCTATTCCGCGCATGGTGAACCTCATTTCAGGAGGTTGGTCAGGAACGGCCCGCGGTCCTCGGGGCGTCCGACGGCGGTGACCAGCGGTCCGACCGACGCCTTGGTGAGACTCCGGAACGTCCGGCCGTCATCGGTGTCGAACGGTCCACACCCGTTCAGCCGTACGACGACCTCCTGGTCGCCGCGGTTGCCGTGGACGTGCAGGACGAGGATCTCCTCGTCACCTCTGATGCATTTGCTGTCCGCGGTAGCCACTTTCCCGCTCTTGGTGGTCGCAGGGCCATCTGGACCCGGTGCGCTCAGCAGAGCGGCGCCGACCTCGCGGGCTTGCTCGCCGGTCAGCTCGGCGCTCGCGAGCAACGGTGGCACCTTCAACATCGCCTCGGTTCGGTAGGCGCAGATCCGGATCGACTCGGCCGTTCCGATCGCGGCAAGGCCTTCGCCGGCCGGTCGGAACGACGGTTTCGTCGCTGCCGGATGCGTCGGAGCGCACCCGCGGCTGTCGACTCCGTCGATCGTCCGGGCCGAGTCGAGTACCCGTGCACGGACCGCGGCGTCGGTCCCGAACACCTCGACCTTCAGCGCCCCCACCGCCCGGACCTCCTTCGTCCAGCCGGCGTCGTACTGCGTCACGCCTGGCGCGGCGTTGAAGTCGAACAACACGTACGGCACGCGGTCTGCCGGTTCTCCCACGGACGCAGAACCCCGGACGGCGACCGGGCAGCCCATCGACAGGCCCGGCAGCATGCTCGGCCGCCCGACCCAGCCGTCCCACCGGGGCTTCTTGGACGGGCACGTCATCAGGTGATCCGCGTTGATCTCCGCCCACTGGTCGGGCACCTGGACCTCGACGTTCGCGTACGACTCCCAGTGCCAGCCCGGAGGCGGTTGTGCCAGCGACGCGGTCGGCCCGGAATCCTCCGGCCGGGTCAGCGACTGGACCCCAGCAGCCGCCACGATCACCGCCGCACACGCCAGTACGACGACGCCGGCCGCGCGCGTACGCCGCCGTCGCCGCAGCCGGCGGTGGACGGTACCGAGCAAGGTTGTGTCGGACGGTGCCTCGGCGGCGTGCGAGGCAAGGCTTCGGGTGACCAGGGTCTCGGCCGGATCGTTCATCGGGGCAGCCTCTCCGTGATCATCGGCTTCATCCGCGGCGTGTAGAGCGCCCTGACCAGCGGAAGCAGCGCGTCCCGCGTCAGTTGCCGAGCGGTGGTGCCGTCATCGGTGCCGTTGTGGTTGCAGGAGTTGTAGCGGACCGACACCTCCTGCTCTCCGATGCTGCCGCGCACGGTGATCAACAGGTCGTCGCGGAATCGCGCGGACTCGCAGTGGTACTCGTGGTTCGGGCCAGTTCCGGCCGGCGCCGCCCGAAGCGCGGCGACCAACTGCCGTGCCTCGGCGCCGGGGATCTCGCCACCGGCGAGCAGTCGGGCTTCCCGTGGCAGACCGTCGATGCCGTACCCACAGAGCCGGATCGACTCGACCTCGCCGATGCCTCCCAGCCCGGGACCGGTGGGCCGCCTGCCCTCGCCCACCACGGGCGGCGCCTTTGGCGAGCAGCCGTAGGCATCCTTCCCGTCGATCGGTTGCGCGGAGTCCAGGATGCGCTTCAGTACCGCCGGGTCGTTGCCAAAGGCACTCAAATGGACGCCGCCGACAACCCGGACCTCCTCCAGCCAGCCATGGTCGTAGCGGTACACACCGGGCGATCGGTTCACCTCGCCGAACCACAGGTGCGGCACGCGCTCGGCCAGCTCCGGAACCTCCGGGCAGCCGATCATCGGTACGGAGCCACGCAGCGGGCGGCCGACCTGCGGTGTCTTCGGCACATCCTCGGACGAGCGGATGATCGGACCACAGCTCCAGAGGTGACTGTAGGAAGTGTCCGTCCAGCTGTCGGGGACCTGCACCTGGACGGTGCCGTACGACTCCCAGCGCCAGCCTTCGTACGTCGTGAACTTGGACCCCTCGGCATGAGCCGACGCAGGAACGGATGGTCCAGCAGCCGGAATCGGCCCGTCCCGAAGCACCCCGACGCCAGTGACGCCGGCGGCGACCGCCGTACAGGCGAGGACCCCGGCTCCGGCGGCGCGCGCCCGGCGGCGTCGGCGCAGGCGGTGGTGGACGGTTGCGAGCAGGGCATCGTGGTCGGTGGGTGCCGAGTCGGCGTACGTCGACAGCGCGCGGGTCAGCAGCGCGCCGGTCGCGAGGTCTTCGGTCGGGTCGTTCACAGCTGGTCGACCTCCTTGAGCGTCGCGCGCAGGGAACCGAGGGCGCGGTGGATCTGGGAACGGACCGTGCCCGCCGTACAGCCGAGGATCTCGGCGATCTGGGCGTCCGGAAGGCCTTCGTAGTACCGCAGTACGACGGCAGCGCGCTGCCGGGTGGGCAGTGACGCGCACAGCTGCCAGACCGCGTCGGCGTCGGCGTGCGAGGCGGCATGGTCGGGCCCGCCGACGAGGGGGCTCAGCGTGGTCGGGTCGTCGACCGGGGTCTCGCGGCGGAAGAAGCGGCGCCAGCGGGAGATGTCGGCGTTGACGATGCAGCGCCGGACGTAGGCGTCCGGGTCGGCGCCGATCCTCGACCAGCGCGGGTACGCCGCGATCAGCGCGTCCTGGACCGCTTCCTCGGCCCGGCCGCGGTCACGGGTGACCAGGTAGGCGAAACGCAGCAGACCGGCACCTCGGTGCGACACCCAGGTGTCGAAGTCCGGCGGTCCGTCGTCGGTTGTCATCTGGTCCCTCCCACGTCCTAACCACGCCGCAGAGGGACCAGACGTTGCACCCGAGGACTAATCGCCCGGCGGCGCCGTCGGCAGAGCGAGTTTCTCGTCGGGCTTGGCGCGCAGTACGTCGTCGACGTACGAGCGGGCGGCCTGCATCGTGTCGACCTCGTGGCCGGCCTGCTCGGACAGGAACCAGCGGTGCTCGAGCACCTCGTGGAACACCTCGGCGGGCTCCAGCTTGCGGTTCAGGTCGCGCGGGACCGAGCGGACCACCGGCTCGAACACGTCGGTCAGCCACTGGTGCGCGACGATCTCCTCGTCCTCGTTCTGCTGGTCGGTCGCGGCGGCGTACGAGTCGAGGTCGTTGAGCAGCCGGCGGGCCTGGTTCTCCTCGACGTCCAGGCCGGTCAGCCGCAGCAGCCGGCGGGAGTGGTGACCGGCGTCGACGACCTTCGGCTGGATCCGGACCTGGCTGCCGTCCCAGTCGGTGATGATGTCGATCTCGGCGACGTCGAAGCCGAGCTCGTTCAGCCGCCGGATCCGCGAGTCCAGCCGGTGCATCTCGTCGGTGGCGAACTCCTCCGGCGCGGTCAGCTCGGCCCACAGCGCTTCGTACCGGTCGTTGATCGACTTGACGGTCTCCTGCGGGTCGATGTCGGCGTCGAGCAGGCCGCCTTCCTGCAGGTCGAGGAACTCGCCGAACAGGTTGATCTCCGCCGTGTAGAGGTCGTGCGCGCGCTGGCCGTCGGAGATGTCCTGGTGCAGCTCGCCGGTCTCGGCGTCGACCAGGTACGCCGCGAAGGCGCCCGCGTCGCGGCGGAACAGCGTGTTCGACAGCGAGCAGTCGCCCCAGAAGAAGCCGAGCAGGTGCAGCCGGACGATCAGCGCGACCAGCGCGTCGATCAGCCGGTTCACGGTGTCCGGCCGGAGTGTGCTGGAGAACAACGCCCGGTACGGCAGGGAGAACTGCAGGTGGCGGGTGACCAGGATCGAGTCGAGCGGTTCGCCGTTCTTGTCCAACCGGTCGGTGATCACGCCGACCGGTTCGACCGAGGGGGAGTCGAGCCGCTCGAGGTCGCGCAGCAGCCGGTACTCGTGCATGGCGAGGTGCTCCATCACCTCCTTGATCGCGTAGACGCTGCCGTTCACCCGGACGAAGCGGACCACGTGCCGGGAGATACCGCGCGGCAGCGCGACCAGCTGGTCCTCGGGCCAGTCCTCCAGCGGGACGTCCCAAGGCAGTGCGAGCAGACCGGTGTCCGGGCGGGTGGCGACAAAACGAGGCACGGCACCAGTGTGTCAGTTCCGCCGGGGGGAAGGTCGAGCCCGCAGTTGGGCGAGACGGAGATCGGCAGCGGTTCGAACGCAAGTGAACGCAAATACTTGCGGAATGTGGCGTAGAGTTTGCGTCATGACTCGACGACTTGCTGAGGTGGCGAAGAAGGTCGGCGTCAGTGAGGCGACCGTGAGCCGGGTGCTGAACGGCAAGCCCGGCGTGTCCGAGGCGACCCGGGAAGCGGTGCTCACCGCGCTCGACGTGCTCGGCTACGAGCGGCCGACCCAGCTGCGCGGCGATCGCGCAAGACTTGTCGGCCTGGTGCTGCCCGAGCTGCAGAACCCGATCTTCCCGGCGTTCGCCGAAGTGGTCGGCGGCGCGCTCGCGCAGCAAGGTTTCACCTCCTTGCTGTGCACCCGGACGGTCGGCGGCGTGTCCGAGGCCGACTACGTCGATCTGCTGCTCCAGCAGCAGGTCTCCGGGGTGGTGTTCGCCGGTGGGTTCTACGCCCAGGCCGACGCGCCGCACGCGCACTACGAGCTGATCCAGGAACGCCGGCTGCCGACCGTGCTGGTCAACGCCGCGGTCGACCACCTGGGCTTCCCGCAGGTCTCGTCCGACGACTTCGTCGCCGCCGAGATGGCGATCGGGCACCTGCGCGCGCTCGGGCACCAGAAGATCGGGCTCGTGCTCGGTCCGCGCGACCACATCCCGTCGCGGCGCAAGCTCGAGGCGTTCATGGGCTCGCCCGAGGCGGATCCGTCGCTGGTCGAGCACACCATGTTCTCGCTGGAGGGCGGCCACGCGGCCGCGACCCGGCTGGTCAAGCACGGCGTCACCGGCATCGTCTGCGCCAGCGACATCCTCGCCCTCGGCGCGATCCGCGCGGTCCGCCGGGCCGGACTGCAGGTGCCCGACGACGTCTCGGTGATCGGGTACGACGACTCGGCGATGATGAACTGCACCGACCCGCCGCTGACCACCGTCCGCCAGCCGATCGACGCGATGGGCCGGGCGGCTGTCGACATGCTGGTCGCGCTGATCGAGCGCGCCTCGGTCCCCGCCGACGAACTGCTCTTCGAGCCCGAACTGGTGGTCCGCGCCTCGACCGCCCGCCTGAAGACCGCCGCCGTCCCCGCCTGAGCCGCCCGAGGCTCAACGCGTCGAGCCGTCCTGAGGAATAGAAGCCCTTCACTGCGCGATTGTTAAGACGACCGGTCATTTTGCGAGCGAAGGGAAACTGTGATGAACGAACTGCTGACCAAGGTCCTCGAGGCCCACGGCGGCCTCGGCAACTGGTCCACCGTCAAGGGCCTGACCGTGAAGCTGTCCCTGGACGGCCCGTTCTGGGACGGCGTCGGCTGGCCCGGGATCCGCCGGCAGCAGACGTTGTCAGTCGACGCCCGTCACGAGCGCACCCGGCTGACCCCCTTCGTCGGCGAGGACGAGGTCGCGACGTACGAGAGTGCGCCCGAGCTGGTCCGGGTCGTCGCCGCCGACGGCTCCGTGCTCGGCAAGTCGGACGACCCGCGGCCGACGTACCCGGAGTACACGCCGGAGGCCAAGTGGGACCGGGTGCAGCTGGCCTACTTCACCGCCACCGCGAACTGGAACTACTTCGTCGAGCCGTTCCTGTTCACCTACCCCGGCGTGCACGCCGAGGAGATCGAGCCGTGGCAGGAGGGTGACGAGACCTGGCGCCGGCTGCGGGTGACCTTCCCCGCGAACCTGCCCAACCACAACTCCGAGCAGACCTTCTACTACGACGACCGGTTCCTGCTGCGCCGGATGGACTACGCGCCCGAGGTCACCGGCGACGCTCCGATCGCGCACTACGTGCACGACCCGGTGACCGTCGACGGTCTGGTTTTCTACCGCAAGCGCGTGGTGCACCTGCGCGCCGAGGACGGCACCGCCGACCGCAGCTGGGCACCGATCGAGATCGGCGCCGACGAGGTCGTCGTCGAGCGCGACTGACAACGGCGGACAACAGCGCGGTGTCGACGACGACGCGCTGTGAGCGCCTGATCACCAAGGGATGGAGCGGCTGCGATTCGCTCCATCCCTTTGCTCTACCCAGCAGTTCCGCTCGAAAGTCTCTTTTTTGCAACTAGTGATCGAAGTATTGCGCTGATCCGGTCAGGTTGCCTACGGTACGGACCACATCAAGGGGCGGGACTCGCCCTCGGCCGTTTCGAGAAGGGCAGATCGATGAGGACAACGAGCCACCGCAGGGCACTCGGCCTGTTGCTCGTGGCGGGACTGGGGCTGACAGCCGCGTCCTGCGGATCGGGGGACGACGAACCGGCCGCGCAGAGTTCCGGCGGCGCCGACCAGAAGGTGACGATCACCGTCGGCTGCCAGCCGCCGAAGAGCAACCCGAAGGAACGGGCCGGCTGGGACGAGGACGTCGCGGAGTTCCAGAAGCTGCACCCGAACATCACGATCGAGAGCAAGGACGCCTTCCCCTGCATCAACCCCGACACCTTCCAGGCCAAGCTGGCCGGCGGCACCCAGGAGGACGTCTTCTACGTCTACTACACCGACGTCCAGAAGATCATCAAGGCCAAGCAGGCCGCCGACATCTCCGAGTACGTCGGCAGCGTGAAGGCGCTCAAGGACGTCCGCCCGGACGTGCAGGGCGTGTTCAAGGACGGCGACAAGACCTACGGCGTCCCGCGGAACAACTACAACATGGGCCTGGTCTACAACCGCAAGCTCTTCACCCAGGCCGGCCTCGACCCCGACGCCCCGCCGAAGACCTGGGCCGAGGTCCAGCAGGCCGCGAAGAAGATCGCGGGCCTCGGCGCCGGCTACGTCGGCTTCGGTGAGTACTCCGCCGGCAACACCGGCGGCTGGCACTTCGCCGCCTCGCTGTACGCCCGCGGCGGCTCGATGGTCAGCGAGGACGGCAAGAGCGCGGCGTTCAACAGCGCCGAGGGCAAGGCCGTGCTGGAGAACCTCAAGCAGATGCGCTGGAACGACAACTCCATGGGCAGCAAGCAGTTGCTGCAGTGGGAGGACCTGATGCGCATGATGGGCTCGGGCAAGCTCGGCATGATGATCGGCGCGCCGGACGTCGTGCAGTCGGTGAACAACGACTTCCAGGGCAAGTTCGAGGACTACGGCGTGACCGCGGTGCCGGAGTCCGAGGGCAAGGCCTCGCTGTCCGGTGGTGACGGCTACATGTTCAACCCGAAGGCGTCGCCGGACAAGATCAAGGCCGGCCTGCTCTGGCTCGAGTTCCACGAACTCACCCCTGGTGAGGGCCAGTTCAACTACGAGCGCGCCAAGGCCCAGGGCCGTCCGGTCGGCCTGCCGATCCCGGACCTGTACGGCGACAGCGCGCCGGGCAAGCAGATCACCGAGCTGCGGAAGAAGTTCGCCACCGTGCCGGTCGAGCACTTCACGCCGTACGTGAACGCGCAGGCGAGCATCACCAACAAGCTCGAGCCGCCGAAGGCGCAGGAGCTGTACGCCGTGCTCGACGTCGCCATGTCGGCCGTGCTGACCCGCAAGGACGCCGACATCGACAAGCTGCTGGCCGACGCCGAGGGCAAGGCGAACAAGATCCTCGCCAAGAACACCTGATGGCCTCAACGACCGCCAGACCGCCGGTGCGCCGTTCCCTCGAGCAGGGAGCGGCGCGCCGCGCGGTCGGCCGGAACCTCACGGCGTACGGGTTCCTGTGCGGGGCGCTGATCTGTTTCGCCTTCTTCTCCTGGTACCCGATGATCCGGGAGATCGTGCTGAGTTTTCAGCAGACCAACTTCGTCGACCCGCCGCAGTGGGTCGGGCTGGACAACTTCCGGACCGTGTTCGCCGACCCGGCGTTCCGGTCCGCCTGGCTGAACACCGCGGCGTTCAGCGGGCTGGCCCTGGTGGTCGGCTACGTGATCCCGTTCGTGCTCGCCGTCGTGCTCAACGAGCTGCGGCACGCCAAGGCGTACCTGCGGTTCGTCGTCTATCTGCCGGTGATGCTGCCCCCGGCGGTCGGGGTGCTGCTGTTCAAGTGGTTCTACGACCCGGGCGCGGGCCTGTTCAACCAGATCCTCGACGTCTTCCGCATCCCGCCGCTGGCCTGGCTCGACTCGACCAGTACGGCGCTGATCTCGCTGGTGATCGTCTCGACCTGGATGAACCTCGGCACCGGCACGCTGATCTACCTGGCTGCCCTGCAGTCCATCCCTGGCGACCTCTACGAGTCCGCCGAGCTGGACGGCGCCGGCCTGTTCCGCCGGGTCTGGCACGTCACCGTGCCGCAGACCAAGCTGATCCTGCTGGTGATGCTGCTGCTCCAGATCGTCGCCACCATGCAGGTGTTCATCGAGCCGTACCTGCTGACCGGTGGCGGACCGGAGAACGCGACCGTCACCGTGGCCTACCTGATGTACCAGTACGCCTTCAACTTCGGTGACTTCGGCGGCGGTGGTGCGCTCGGCCTGATGCTGATGGTCGTGCTGATCGTCTTCTCCGCGTTCTACCTGCGCGTCTCGCGTGACAACGAAGGTGGCCGATGACAACGACACTGCAACCACAACCGGTGCTCCCGGCAACCACTTCCGAGCCGGCTGCGCAGCCGAGAAAGAAGCGGCGCAAGGGCACGGCGTACGAGACCCGGACCCTGGTCTCCCCGCTGTCGCTGCGGAGCTGGCACGGCAAGCTGGTCTACTGGACCGTCCTGGTCGTCGTGGTGATCGGCTTCACGCTGGCCTTCGTGTTCCCGCTGTACTGGATGGTGACCGGCGCGCTGAAGTCGCCGGACGAGCTCGCGCAGATCCCGCCGAGCTTCTTCCCCAAGGAGTACGACTTCGGCGTCTACGCCGAGGCGTGGAACCAGCTGCAGCTCGGCGTCTTCCTGCGCAACACCGCCCTGTACGCCGGCGGCGCGTGGCTGTTCACGCTGGCGATCGACGTGACCGCGGCGTACGCGTTGTCGAAGCTGCGGCCGCTGTTCGGCAAGCTGATCCTCGGCCTGATGCTGGCCACGCTGATGATCCCGCCGATGGTGCTGCTGCTGCCGACGTACCTGGTCGCCAAGGACGTGCCGATCTTCGGGTTCAACCTGCTCAACACCCCGTGGGCGATCTGGCTGCCGGCCGCCGCGAACGGGTTCTTCATCTTCCTGCTCAAGCGGTTCTTCGACTCGATCCCGCGCGAACTGCTGGAGGCGGCCGAGATCGACGGCGCCTCGCCGGTCCGGATCCTGTGGTCGATCGTGCTGCCGGTGTCCCGGCCGATTCTCGGCGTGGTGTCGATCCTGTCGGTGGTCACGGTCTGGAAGGACTTCGTCTGGCCGCTGCTGGTGCTGCCGGAGACCGACAAGATGTCGATCAGCGTCGGCATCGCGTCGCTGTCGGCCCAGATGCCACAGAACGTGCTGATCGCGTCGCTGGTGATCGCCAGCCTGCCGACCATTCTGGTCTTTTTCCTGTTCCAGCGCAGCATCATGGCGGGGCTGACCGCCGGCAGCCTCAAGGGCTGATCCCACCACCCACACCAAGGAGAAGGCATGTCGGAAACATGGTGGCGCGGAGCCGCGATCTACCAGGTGTACCTGCGGAGCTTTGCCGACGGCAACGGTGACGGGATCGGCGACCTGGCCGGCCTGCGGGCCAAGCTGCCCTACCTGGCCGATCTCGGCGTCGACGCGATCTGGCTGAACCCGTGGTACCCGTCGCCGATGGCCGACGGCGGGTACGACGTGGCCGACTACCGCGCGATCGAGCCGAGCTTCGGCACGCTGGCCGAGGCCGAGGCCTACATCGAGGAAGCCCACGCGCTCGGTATCGCGACGATCATCGACATCGTGCCCAACCACGGATCCGACCAGCAGGACTGGTTCGTCCAGGCGCTGGCGGCCGGTCCCGGGTCGCCGGAGCGGGAGAGGTTCCTGTTCCGGCCGGGGCGCGAGGGCGGGCTGCCGCCGAACGACTGGCAGTCGATCTTCGCCGGCCCGGCCTGGACGCAGGTACCGGACGGGGAGTGGTACCTGCACCTGTTCGCTCCCGAGCAGCCGGACTTCAACTGGCGCAACCCCGAGGTGGTCGAGGAGTTCCACGCCATCCTGCGGTTCTGGCTGGACCGCGGCGTGGACGGCATCCGGATCGACAGCGCCGCCGTACTGTTCAAGGACCTGGACAGCGTCGAGGAGTCCTACACCGACCACGACGAGGTGCACGAGGTGTACCGCGGCTGGCGCGCGATCACCGACTCCTACCAGGGCCGGTTCCTGGTGGGGGAGATGTGGATGCCGGACCAGGAGCGGTTCGCGCTCTACCTGCGCCCGGACGAGATGCAGACCGCGTTCAACTTCGACTTCCTGTCCCGGCCGTGGGACGCCGACGAGTTGCGCGCGTCGATCGACCTGACCCTGACCACGCACGTCCCGATCGGCGCGCCGCCGACCTGGGTGCTGTCGAACCACGACGTCACCCGCCCGGTCACCAAGTACGGCCGCCCGGACACGTCGTTCTCGCACCAGGACCGCAAGCACGGTATGCCGACCGACCTCGTGCTCGGCGAACGCCGGGCCCGCGCCGCCGCCCTGCTGGCGATGGCGTTGCCCGGCGGCCTGTACGTCTACCAGGGCGAGGAACTCGGCCTCCCCGAGGTCGAGGATCTGCCCGACGAACTGCTGCAAGACCCCATCTTCGCCCGCTCCGGCGGCACCGACCGCGGCCGCGACGGCTGCCGGGTCCCGATCCCGTGGTCCGGCCAGGAACCGCCGTTCGGCTTCGGCACCGGTACGCCGTGGTTGCCGCAACCCGCCGACTGGAAGAACCTCACCGTCGAGTCCCAGCAGGCCGACCAGAACTCGATGCTCGCCCTCTACCGCGACGGCCTGCGGATCCGCCGTACCGACCTCGGCGACGGCACGCTCACCTGGCTCGACTCCGCCCCCGGCGTACTCGCCTTCCACCGCGACTCAGGCCTGACCTGCGTCGTCAACCTCACCACGGACCCGATCGACCTCCCGACCCACACCGAGATCCTGCTCACCAGCTCCCCCCTGGAGGAAGGCCGCCTGCCTTCCGACACCACCGCCTGGATCCGCTAGTAGCAGACAGCGCCGCACGTGGGTCGCGCCGGCGCCCACGTGCGGTGTCGTACGTCATCAACTGCTAGGTCGAGGGACGTCGATTTGGCCCCACTGATTACGCCGGCCCTGTACGTGCGCTGCTACGAGGTCGGCGATCCAGTTCGCCCGTTCCGTGAGCTCGTCGGGGATCTGGCGCTCGTTCGCTGCGGAACGAAAGGCATCAGGGATGCGTCTGCGGACGGCCTGCGCTCGGCTGATCGACTCGTCGCTGCTGAGCCCGAGACGCTGACCCACGACGGCCCAGTCCTTGTCCGAGACCGCAGCCATCTCCCAGGTGCTGCCGATCTTCATGGCCGATCTCAAACCAGGTTCTTGGTCGTAGGGCAGGATCGAAGCGACATCGTAGAGAGGAGCGAGACGCACCGCACGGGCGCTGAGCAGGACGGAGAAGTTCTTGGCGTGTGCGTCTGTCGCCGCGATCGCGACATTGAAGACCACGTAGTCGAACATCCTGCGCAGGTTCTCGCGTCGTTCCTTGCCAGAACCGCTGGCAAGGAGCAGATCGCCGATCTCCCGGAGGCCCGGCCCACCGTCGGATTGGTACTTCTTGCTCGGCGGTATCGAAAGCGCCTGGCAGATGTCTTCTTGGTGCAGCCGACGCCACCGTCCGGTTGAGTCACGAATGCGGTCGTATCTGTGGGAGACCAGCACTTCGTACCGGTCGCTCGCCAGCAGTTCCGTGGTCGCTGCGGGGAGGTCACACAACTGCGCTGCTCTGAGGCAGAGATGCTCGTTCAGGTGGTGACCTCGGTAGTTCGGCATCGACGGTTTGAGAATGTGAGTTGTCGGCGTCGAGTCGCAGGGAACGCCCCAGCGTCCTTCGGGGGAGCGGAAGAGCGCGATCTTGCTCTGCGCTCCGGCCAGACTCCATCGACCTGCACGTTCGCCGGGATCCCAGGTGTCGGGGCTTCGGGCCAGTTCGGCCAGTGTCTCGTCCATGACCTGCTCGTCCATCCAATCGATGTCACCCTGGCGATTCGCCGCATCGTCGGATGCGATCTCCAGGGGCAGGATCTGGACGGCGCCGGCGGCGTCCCGGCCGATGTTTCTCAGCAGCGCGAAGGGGTTGTTCGCAGAGACGTCGTATTTGCGGCCAATCCGCTGCAGAGCTGCCGGGCTGTCCGGGAGCAGGCCGGAGATGAAGGAGTGGACCGACCTGTGTGAGTGTGTGGTCCTGCCCTTCGGCATCGACAGCGACAGCGGGATGGAGGCGGGAGCCGTTCGGTAGCTCTCGTCGTAGACGAAGGAGAGCCGTCCCTGGGAACTCTGCTGGAGGGTTCCGGTGAGAACTCCGTCCAGATAGAGCGCCAACTGATCCTCAGCCATCGCTGAACCGTCCCGGACCGGGCTCCTCGTCTGCGGGTGATCGCTCAGCAAGGTTCGAGAAGACCTGGTCCCAGGCCGCTTCGGTCTCGTCCTGCCGACTCGAGTCGGTCTCCTCTGTCGTCAGGGATACCCCAGCCGCCTCCAGCGTGTCGAGCACCAGTTGAGCTTCCAATCGAGGATGACCTTGCTCGAGACGGACCAGCCATTCGCGCGACACTCCCGCGCGGCGGGCCAGTTCGACCTGCGTCAGTCCCCGTTTGGCCCGTGCCTCCCGGACCGCTGATCCCAGATCCCTGACTGTGTGGACCTGCATGGTTCGACCCCTTCATGTGGCAGTACATCCACATTAGCAAATGTGGATGTACTGCCACAATTGCTAATGTTGCCGTACGACCACTTTTCTAAATGTGGGCGTACGGCAACATCAGTACTGAGTGTGGCTGTCAGCGGGGCTGCTCCGTGAGGGGGGTGAAGCGGCGCAGGCGCAGGCTGTTGGTGACGACGAAGACCGAGCTGAACGCCATCGCCGCGCCGGCGAGCATCGGGTTCAGCAGGCCGGCGGCGGCCAGCGGGATCGCGGCGACGTTGTAGGCGAAGGCCCAGAACAGGTTGCCCTTGATCGTGCCGAGCGTACGCCGGGCCAGCCGGATCGCGTCCGCCGCCGAGCGGAGGTCGCCGCGGACCAGGGTCAGGTCGCTCGCCTCGATCGCGACGTCGGTGCCGGTCCCCATGCTCAGGCCGAGGTCGGCCTGGGCCAGGGCGGCCGCGTCGTTCACGCCGTCGCCGACCATTGCGACCACGCGGCCCTGGTCCTGCAGCTTCTTCACCGCGTCGACCTTGTCGGCCGGCAGCACCTCGGCGATCACCTCGTCGATCCCGACCTCGGCGGCGACCTTGCGGGCGACCGCCTCGTTGTCGCCGGTCAGCAGCACCGGCTTGAGGCCCAGAGAGCGCAACTGCCGGATCGCCTCCGCCGAGGTCGGCTTCACGGTGTCGGCGATGACCAGCACGGCCCGCGCCTTGCCGTCCCAGCCGACCGCGACCGCCGTACTGCCCTCGGACTCGGCGTGCCGCTTGGCCTCCGCGAGCTCGTCCGGCAGGTACTGACTCCAGTCCTCCAGCAACCGCGTTCGGCCGACCAGTACGGCGTGACCGTCGACGATGCCCTGCACACCAAGGCCTTCGACGTTGCCGAAGTCCTCGACCGGCGGCAGCGTGCCCACCTCGTCAGTGGCGCCCTGGACCACGGCCTGGGCGATCGGGTGCTCGCTGGAATCCTCCAGCGCGCCCGCCAGCCGCAGGACCTCGGCTCGCTGCTCACCATCGGCCAGCAGTACGTCGACCAGCTCCATCCGCCCGGTCGTCACAGTCCCCGTCTTGTCCAGTACGACGGTGTCGATGCGCTGCGTCGACTCCAGCACCTCCGGGCCCTTGATCAGGATGCCGAGCTGCGCACCCCGGCCGGTCCCGACCATCAGCGCGGTCGGCGTGGCCAGCCCGAGCGCACACGGGCAGGCGATGATCAGCACCGCGACGGCGGCGGTGAACGCCACCTCGACCGCGGAACCGTTGCCCAGCCAGAACCCGAGCGTGAGCAGGGACAGGCCGATCACGATCGGGACGAAGATGCCCGAGATCCGGTCGGCCAGCCGCTGGACGGCGGCCTTGCCGTTCTGCGCGTCCTCGACCAGCCGGGCCATCTGCGCCAGCTGGGTGTCGGCGCCGATCCGGGTGGCCCGGACGACGAGCCGGCCGCCCGCGTTCACGGTGGCGCCGACGACCGCGTCGCCCTCGCCGACCTCGACCGGCACGGACTCGCCGGTCAGCATCGACGCGTCGACCGCGCTGCTGCCGGTGACGATCACGCCGTCGGTGGCGATCTTCTCGCCCGGCCGGACGACGAACTCGTCGCCGACGACCAGCTGGTCGGCCGGGATCCGCCGTTCGGTGCCGTCGCGCAGCACGGCGACGTCCTTGGCGCCCAGCTCCATCAAGGCCCTCAGCGCGGCCCCGGAGCGACGCTTGGCGCGCGCCTCGAAGTACCGGCCGGCCAGGATGAACGTCGTGACGCCGGCCGCGACCTCGAGGTAGATCTCCTCGGCGCCGCCGCCACGGGACGGGATCAGCGTGAACGGCATCTTCATCCCGGGCTCGCCGGCCCCGCCGAGGAACAGCGCGTACAGCGACCACAGGAACGAGCTGACCACGCCCAGCGAGATCAGCGTGTCCATCGTCGCGGCGCCGTGCCGCAGGTTGGTCCAGGCGGCTTTGTGGAACGGCCAGGCCGCCCAGGTCACCACCGGCGCGGCGAGCGTCAGCGACGCCCACTGCCAGAAGTCGAACTGCAGGGCCGGAATCATGCCCAGGGCAATCACCGGTACGGCGAGCGCGATGCTGGTGTAGAGCCTTTCCCGCAAGGGCTTCAGCTCGTCAGGGGCGTCCTGCTCCGCGTCGGCCGAGGCGGGCGGGGCCGGCAGCGCGGCGGTGTAGCCGGTGGCCTCGACGGTGGCGACCAGGTCGTCGGTGGTGATGCCGTCGGCGTAGGTGACCTTGGCCTTCTCGGTGGAGTAGTTCACCGTCGCGGTGACGCCGTCCATCCGGTTCAGCTTCTTCTCGACCCGGGCGGCACAGGAGGCGCAGGTCATGCCACCGATGATCAGTTCGACGGACTGCCCGGTTTCTGGCGTAGTCATGAGTGCCTCCTCTCAGTGGCCGTGCGGGGTGGTGGCGTGGCCGGGGGTGGTGGTGCTGCTCGGCAGCGTCTTCGGCGGGACGATCGCCGTACCGTCGGTGCCGACCTTGACGGTGAACTCGGCGGTGCGCACCGTTCCGGCGTGCTGGAAGTCCAGGAACAGCGAGTACGTGCCGGCGGTCGGGAAGGTGGTACCGAAGGTGATCTGCGGCCCGCCCTTCGTGCCGGGCTTGGCCTCTTCGGCCGGGTGGTTGTGCAGGTAGGCCAGGTCGCCGCCGCGCAGCGAGACCAGGTGGCCGAAGGCCCCGAGGTAGGGCTGCAGGTCGGTGACCGGCTTGCCGTTCTTGCTGACGGCAAAGGTCAGCTCGGACTCCTTGCCCGCTTCGGGCTTTCCGGCCAGCGTCACGTCGTACCCGTCGATGCTGAACACGCTGGCCGGCTCGTTCAGCGGAACCGGGACGTAGAGGCCGGACACGTTGACGTCCGTGCCGAGCGTCAGGGTGTCGTCGTAGCCGGCCGGCTGGAAGTCGGCGTACAGGCGCCAGGTGCCGCCCGCGGTGAAGGTGAACGGGATCGACCAGGTGCCGTCGGCGGCCATCGTCGGGTGCACGTGGTGGAAGCCGGACAGGTCCCGCCGGACGACGATCAGGTGCAGGTCCTTCTCGTGCGTCTTGGTGTACTTCGTGACCGGCTTGCCGTCCGGGCCCTGGATCGTGAACCGGAGCTGGGTCTGCTGCGACGGCTGGAAGAACGTGGTCGCCGGGACGAACGTGTAGCCGGCCTGGGACACGGCGAGGCCGGGCGGCTGAGCGTCCGCCTCGTCGCCGTGTCCCTCGCCGTGACCGGCGGCCGGCTCGGACGGATTCGAGGCCGGGTCGGTCATGCCGTCCATTCCGCCCATGCCGTCCTTGCCCTGGGCCGGGGCCTGGGCGGGTTCGGCTGCCGCGATCGGGTCGATCGCGGAGCCGATCGCGAAGGCGCCGGCGAAGGCCAGCGCCAGTACGCCGGCGAACGCGCCGAGCCGGAGCGCGACAGCCCGGCTCATGCCGTCGCGCCCTGGGTGCCGGCGAGCTCGTAGCCCGCCTCGTCGACGGCGTCGCGGACGGCGGTCTCGTCGAGCGCCGACTCGCTGGTGACCCGGACGGCGGAGGTGCCACCGGCGTTCAGGTCGATGCTGACGTCCTGGACGCCGGGCAGCTTGCTGAGCTCCTCGGTGACCGCGGCGGTGCAGTGGCCGCAGGTCATCCCGGAGACGGCGTAGGTGGTGGTCGTCATCGTTGGTTCTCCTTCTAGGTTTGCTGGGGGTGGGTCAGCTGCGGACCAGGCGGGCGATCGCGTCGGAGGCCTCGCGGACCTTCTCCTCGGCCTCCGGACCGCCCCGCTGAGCGGCCTCGACCACGCAGTGCGACAGGTGCTCTTCGAGCAGCTCGAGCGAGAACGACTGCAGCGCCTTCGTGGCCGCCGACACCTGGGTCAGGATGTCGATGCAGTACTTGTCCTCCTCGACCATCCGCTGCAGCCCGCGGACCTGTCCTTCGATCCGGCGCAGCCGCTTCAGGTGGCTGGACTTCTCGCTGGTGTACCCGTGCACGGTCGGCTGGTCGCTCATCGTGGTCCCTCTTCCCTCACTGCTACCCCCAGGGGGTATCTCGACTCTCCAGAACTTACCCCCTTGGGGTATCGGAGCGCAACCCCTGGAGCATACCCAGTGGGGGTAATCACACCAGCGGGCCGGAGGGGTCGACGCGGCGCCACGCGGCTGATGGATCGATCCAACGCTCACCCGGCCAACAAAAGTGGCAGGGTGAGCGTCTCATCGCGTTACGGACCCGGGGCACCGTGGGCCGGGAGCAACCAGAAGGGGCGGCATGACGGACCTGGCGATCAGTACGCGGGGGTTGCGCAAGACCTACCGCACCCGGCGCGGCAAGCGGGTGGTCGCGGTGCGGGGCCTCGACCTGGACGTGCCGGTGGGTGGGGTGCACGGGTTCCTCGGCCCGAACGGTTCGGGCAAGACCACCTCGATCCGGATGCTGCTCGGGCTGGTCCGCGCCGACGCGGGCGCGATGGCGCTGTTCGGGCGGCCGGTGCCCGAGCACCTGCCCGAGGTGGTGTCGCGGATCGGGGCGATCGTCGAGTCGCCGAAGTTCTTCCCGGCCTTCACCGGCCGCAAGAACCTGGAGCTGCTCGCGGACGCGATCGGCGCGCCGCGCCGCCGGGTCGGCGAAGTGCTGGACGAGACCTCGCTCGGCGAGCGCGGTAAGGACCGGTTCAAGACCTACTCGCTCGGGATGAAGCAGCGGCTGGCGATCGCCGCGACGCTGCTCAAGGAGCCCGACCTGCTGATCTTCGACGAGCCGACCAACGGCCTCGACCCGGCCGGCATCCGGGAGATCCGCGAGACGATGCGGTCGCTCGGCGAGCAGGGCCGCACGGTGCTGGTCAGCAGCCACATCCTGGCCGAGGTCGAGCAGGTCGCCGACACCGTCTCGATCATCGGGCACGGCCGGTTGCTGGCCTCCGGGCCGGTCTCGGAGGTGATCGGCGGCACCGGCAAGACCACGGTCAAGCTGGCGATCGACGACCGGGAGACCGCCACCTCGGTGCTCACCGCGGCCGGACTGACGGTACGGGCCGAAGGCAACTACCTGTTCGTGGACGGCGCACCCGACCCGGCCGACATCACCCGGCGGCTGGCCCAGCGCGAGCTGTACGTCGCGGAGCTGGTGCCGGTACGGGCCGACCTGGAGTCGGTGTTCCTGGAGCTGACGGCCGACGAGGGCCTGGCCGCCGGCGACGACACGATCGGAGGTCGGCAGTGATCCGGCTGACGGGAGTCGAGCTGCGACGGTTGGTCGCGCGCCGGCTCGTGATGCTCGGGGTGGTCGCGGTGCTCGGCGTCACGGTGCTGATGCTCGCCGCGACCTGGTGGAACGCGCGGCCGCTTTCGGCGGAGCAACAGCAGCAGAACAAGGTCCAGTTCGAGCAGGCGCACGCCGACTGGGAGAAGAACCACGAGAAGTACGAGAAGGAGTGCCGCGACGCCTACGCCTCCCAGCCGGACCCGAAGCCGTCCGTCGAGGAGATGTGCACCTACCAGGAGCCGAAGCTGTCGGAGTGGGGCAAGCCGACTCCGTCGTTCGTCGAGGTGATGCCCGAACTGCTGCAGGCATCGGCGTACCTGCTGGCGTTCGCCGCCTTCCTGATCGGCGCGAGCTTCGTCGGTGCCGAGTTCAGCAGCGGGTCGATCGGCAACTGGCTGACCTTCGAACCCCGGCGCCTTCGGGTCTACGGGAGCAAGCTGTCCGCGCTCGCGGTCGGTGCGGTCCCGGTCGCGGTGGTGACGCTCGCGCTGCTGCTCGGCGGGACGTACCTCATCATCGCGCAGATGGGCGTGACCACCGGGACCACCGGCGAAGTCTGGGGCGACCTGCTGGAGATGTCCGGCCGGGCGATGGTGATCGCAGCGGTGGCCGGCGCGATCGGCGGCGTACTGGCCCTGCTGCTGCGGCACACGGCGGCCGCGATCGGCGTGATCATGGGCTACGTCGTGCTGGTCGAAGGCATCTTCGGCAGCGTGCTGGTCTCGGCCCAGCCCTGGCTGGCCCGGCTGAACTTCGACGCCTGGGTGATGCACGGTACGACGTACTACGTGCAGAAGTGCACGACCGGCAGCGACGGCTCGTACATCTGTGAGTCGGTCGAGAAGACGCTCAGCTTCGAGCACGGCGCCTGGTATCTCGGCATCGGGGCGGTGCTGCTGATCGCGCTCGGCGCGGTGGTCTTCAACCGGCGCGACGTGAACTGACACCGCGACACGAACTGACACCGCGACACGAAAACGCCGGCCCCGGGTTCGCACCCGGGGCCGGCGTTTGTCGTACTGGCGTGACGGTCAGGCCGTCAGGCGCTCCTCCGTGGAGGCGGAGAACAGGTGCAGCTTGTCCGGCAGCGCCGCCAGGTGGATGGTCGAACCCTTCTCGACCGGCATCCGGGCGTCGATCCGGGCGACGATCTGCTGGTGCTCGTTGTTGTGCTCGGCGGTGCCGTACAGGTACGCGTCGGCACCGAGCTCCTCGACCACGGCGACGTGGACCGGCAGGCCCTGGTCGGCGACCTTGAACGCCTCCGGCCGGACGCCCAGGGTCAGCGTCTTGTCGTTGCCGGCCTTGGCCAGCAGGCTGCGCTCGAGCGGGACGACGTAGTCGCCCAGCTTCGCGCCGTTCTCGGTGATGTCCGCCTCGAGCAGGTTCATCGCGGGCGAGCCGATGAAGCCGGCGACGAACTTGTTCTTCGGGTGGTCGTAGAGGTTCAGCGGGGTGTCGACCTGCTGCAGCAGTCCGTCCTTCAGAACGGCGACCCGGTCGCCCATCGTCATGGCCTCGACCTGGTCGTGGGTGACGTAGACGGTGGTGACACCGAGGCGCTGCTGCAGCTCGGCGATCTGCGTACGGGTCTGCACCCGCAGCTTGGCATCGAGGTTCGACAGCGGCTCGTCCATCAGGAAGACTTGCGGGTTACGCACGATCGCGCGGCCCATGGCGACGCGCTGGCGCTGACCACCGGACAGGGCCTTCGGCTTGCGGTCCAGGTACTCCTCGAGGCCGAGCAGCTTGGCGGCCTCCTGGACACGCTTGGCGCGGTCCTCCTTGGAGACACCCTGCATCTTCAGCGCGAAGCCCATGTTGTCGGCGACCGACATGTGCGGGTAGAGCGCGTAGTTCTGGAACACCATCGCGATGTCCCGCTCTTTCGGCGGCCGGTGCGTGACGTCGCGGTCGCCGATGTAGATGGAGCCCTCGTTGACCTCTTCGAGGCCGGCGAGCATCCGCAGCGAGGTGGACTTACCGCAGCCGGACGGGCCGACCAGAACCATGAACTCGCCGTCCTCGATCTCGAGGTTCAGCTTGTCGACGGCGGGCTTCTCCGAGCCGGGGTAGACCCGGGTCGCAGCCTTGAAAGACACAGTGGCCATGACGATTCAATCCCTTCACCGGCAGGAACGTGCCGGACGATCCGTAGTAAAGGCCCCCGGGCGGGGGTGCGCCCATCCTGACCTGCCGAGCAGCTCCTGACAAGGTTTGTGCCGGAAGAGGTGTGCGCAGTGTTCACCTTCTGGACAGGTCTGCGCAGCCGGAGTCTGCAAGATCTTGCAGGTTCTTGCTGCAAGACACCGGGCGGCTGGGTAGGGTGACCCGTCGTGAGCAGCAGAGCGAGGCTGGCGGACATCGCGGTCAAGGCCGGGGTCAGTGAGGCGACGGTGTCCCGGGTGCTGAACGGGAAACCCGGCGTGGCCGAGGAGACCCGGCAGTCGGTGCTGACCGCGCTCGACGTGCTGGGCTTCGAACGCCCGACCAGGCTGGTCCGCCGGTCGGCCGGCCTGATCGGCCTGGTGATGCCGGAGCTGATCAACCCGATCTTCCCGGCGTTCGCCCAGGTGATCGAGTCGGCGCTGTCACAGCGCGGCTTCACGCCGGTGCTGTGCACCCAGTCGCCGTCGGGCGCCACCGAGGAGGAGTACGTCGAGATGCTGCTCGAGCGCGGCGTCTCCGGCATCATCTTCGTCTCCGGCCTGCATGCCGACACCGGCGCCGACCACGCCCGCTACCAGGCCCTGGTCGAGCGCAGCCTGCCGGTCGTGTTCGTCAACGGCTGGCTGCCCGGGGTCAGCGCCCCCTTCATCTCCTCCGACGAGTACGCCGCCACCGAGCTGGCCGTCTCGCATCTGGTTGCCCTCGGCCACCGCCGGATCGGCTTCACCTCCGGCCCCGAGCGCTTCATCGTCGTCCAGCGCAAGCTCGCCGGTTACCGCACCGCGCTGAAGGCCCAGCTGGGTTTGCCCGACCACGAGATCGACGAGCTGGTGGAGCTCAGCGTGTTCGGTGTCGAAGGGGGCCAGGCCGCGGCCCAACGCCTGCTGGACATCGGCGCCACCGCGGTCGTCTGTGGCTCGGACATGATGGCCCTCGGCGTCATCCGCGCCGCCCGCCAGCGCGGCCTCGCCGTACCCACGGACCTGTCGGTGGTCGGCTACGACGACGCCCCGATGATGGAGTTCACCGACCCGCCGATGACGACGGTCCGCCAGCCCGTCCAGGCGATGGCGCTGGCCGCCGTCCAGTCCCTGCTGGACGAGGTCAGAGGCCACAGCACGCCCCGAACCGAGTTCCTGTTCCGCCCAGAACTGGTGGTCCGCAACAGCACCGGCCCGGTCCGCGGGTAGGACAGGGACGCCGGCGTCAGGTAACCGGTACGACGGTGTAGCCGCGTTCGCGGATGGCGTCGAAGCAGCGGTCGCGGACGTCGTCGGAGGGGAAGCTCGCGATCACCCGTTTGGTGACCAGGTCGAACTCGGGCGGGGCGACGCCGAGTTCGCCGAGTGCGCGGGTGATGGTCCGGGTGCAATGACTGCAGGTCATGTCGGGGACCTCGAACACCTCGCTGATCGACGCCGGAATCTCCTTCGCCGCGACGGCCGCGGTCGGCACGACCTCGACCAGGTCCGCGAGGTGGACGAAGGTCTCGACGAAGGCCTGCGCGACGAGGTTCAGCACGCTCGCGCGGTGGCCGTCGACCTCGTGCGTCACCTGGGCCGGGCAGCGTGGACGTTCGCCGGACGCCAGACCGGCGTACTGGGCGGCGCTGGACGGCGTGGTGCCGTGACCGTCGTCGAGCAGCGTCTCGAGCTCGACGTTCGCGGCGCGAGCGCGTTCGGCGAGGGCGCGGGCCTTCTCGAGCTGCGCGTCCTTCAACGCTCGCAGGGCGATCGTGGTGTCGACCGAGTAGCGCACCTGGCCGGCGTACGTGATGAAGGAGGCGGGGATGATGCCGCGCCGGTAGGTGGTCGCCTGCAGACTCCAGTACCAGGTGCCGGCGACGGTCCGGAAGACGCCGCTGTCCAGCAGCGCCCGGGCGAACTCGGCCGGCGTCGTGCAGGTTGTCTGCCCGGCCAGGTACGCGTGCTGGACCAGCGTCTTCGCGGCGGCGTCGACGCCGGTCCGGAAGATGTCGAGCGGGACCCGGTCGGTCGTCGTCGCGGCGAGGATCGCCCGCTCGTCCCGGGTCAGTGCGGCGGTACGGCGGGCCAGCGCCGCGCTGCCGGCGAGCATTCGCCACAACGCGAGCGCCGCTTCGCGCGCGAGCACCGGAACCGTCGCGCCGAGCGGCCCGGTGTGCGCCACGTTGACGATGCCGTCGCTGTCGCGCCACGTGATGCGCGCGGAGGCCGAGGTGACCAGGTACGTCGGGCAGGGCTGGAGGTAGCGCAGTACGTACGAGAGTTGCCCGGCGGTCAGATGACTGCCACCCGCCGGGCGCAACACCTCTTCGCGGAACTCGATCGAACGACGATCTCCGAGCGCGGGCGCGATCGGCCGAAGCAGATCGTCGCCGGCCAGGCCGAACAGGATCCGCGCCGCCGCGGCCCGGTCGTACGAGGAGTGCGGACGCAGCGGATCAGTCAGCATCGACGCCCTCCCGGCGGCCGGTCCCGTCACTACGAGTGTAGGAACGACACGCGGCGTGACGTCCGGTCGTTCGGCGTGTCCGTCCGGACCAGGAGAACGGACGCGCCGTGGGGCGGGCGGCGCGTCCGTGGTCCGGGAGTGGACTCCGGCCCGGAACCGTCCCCTGCCGGGCGGTTCCGGGCCGGAGCGTCAGGGGGTCAGCGGGTGGTGAAGCCGTTGGCCCAGAGCTGGTCGACGCGGGCGCGCTCGGTGGCGTCGGGGTTCGGGTTGGTGCAGGACGGGCCGGGGCCGCCGCCGGACATCAGTTCGCTGCACGGGCCGGAGTAGTGGTCGGGCAGGCCGAGTACGTGGCCGGTCTCGTGGGCGGGGATGCGCAGCGGGTCGTACTGCTGGGCCTGGGCGTGGTCCAGGAAGATGTAGCCGCGGCCGTGGCCGTCGGTGGAGGCGTACGAACCGCGCGGGTCGTTGCCCTCGGTGTAGTAGAAGTCGTAGTTGCTGCCCTCGACGAGCATGACGTTGCTGACCGACGAGTTCCAGATCTGCGTGCTCGAAGAGATCAGCGACGCGAACGACGGCGCGTCGACGGCGTACGTGACGGTGACGGCGGCGAGCTTGGTGCCGGCCTTGGCCTGTTTGGCGCGGGCCGACTTCATCACGGCGTCGTAGAACGCCTTGGTGGCGGCGGCGTGCTGCGGGGAACCGGCGTACGCGGCGATCGACGCCGGCGTGCTGGTGGCCGGCGCGGCAGCGGACTGCGCAGGGGCGGCGGTGAAGGCGGGAAGGGCCAGGGCGGCGGCGGCCAGGCCGGCGAGCGAACTCAGGACACGGCGATACGACATGGGAGGGCCTCACTCCGGATCGGTGGCGGACAGCGATCAGCGGATCACTGATCGCTACAGACCGGTAGGTAACCAAGCCGGCACCGAATCCGCAGCAGGTCGGGAAGAAGTCGGGGGTTAACCCTCGTTCACCGAGTCCCGTTCTATGACGGTCATAACCACCCACCTATGCCGGAACTACTCGCCGGGGATGCCGACGTTGAGGATCCGGGCGCCGGGTCCACGCTCGGCCAGGCGGTCGGACTTGTTGTAGAGGTTGCAGCGCTGCAGGCTCAGGCAACCGCAGCCGATGCACCCGTCCAGGTCGTCACGCAGGCGCTCGAGTTCGGCGATGCGCTCGTCGAGCCGGCTGCGCCAGGACTTGGACAGCCGGCTCCAGTCCGCACGGGTAGGGGTGCGGTCGTCGGGCAACGAGTCCAGGGCCTGCTTGATCTCCGACAACGCGAGGCCGACGCGCTGGGCGGCCTGGACGAACGCGATCCGCCGCAGCGTGCTGCGCTGGTACTGGCGCTGGTTGCCGGAGGTCCTGCGCGAGTGGATCAGACCCTGGTCCTCGTAGAACCGCAGCGCCGACGCGGCGACACCCGAGCGGCCCGCGATCTCCCCGATTGAGAGCCAGTGATCCTTGCTGGGAACGTTCTCCTGGGCCATGTCCTCACCCTAGGAGACCCACGCAAGACCTGAAGCCCCCTTGAGCCTTGGGGTGCTCCTGCTCCGACCGACGCCCACCACCGATCAAGCAGCCCGGAGCGGGTCTGCGGCGTGGCCGCTGAGCGTGGAGGTGGGCGGGTGTGGTGGGTTGATCGGTGGTGGGCGTCGGCAGGAGGGGCGCCGGCCGCTCGACGAGGCGGTTGCGGTGGGTGGTCAGGACAGCCGCGGGGACGGGGTATACTTCTTCGTGTCGGTGCGCGCGTCGCGTCACCAGAGCATTTCCCAGGCGCTCCGACCCGTCGGTTCAGCAACCCGCTGATGATTCCCCGGCGACATGGGTGCAACGCGATAGCACCCGCAGGTCGATGCCTAATCTCCTGCCAGCACGAAATGATCCGGCCACGGTTCGTGGCCGGCGTTTGCGTGTGGGCCATGATCCGGCATCGGGCCGTGACGTTGAGAGAGAGATTGCGTGTCCCAGCACCACCAGGACCAGTTTGTCCCGAACGACGGCGCCGACGCCGGTGATCGGGTGAAGAAGCCTCGGCACAAGAAGTTCCAGACCCAGTCGTACGGCGAGCGGATGGCCGCGGGCGAGGTCGCCCAGAACACCGCTGCCCGCGGCGAGAACCGGGGCGAGGTCCGCGACGACACCCGGCTCGAGCGCCGGGGCGGACCCAGCCAGTACTCCGACCGTGGTTCGCGCGACGGCGGCAACGACCGCAAGTTCGGCGAGCGCGGCACCCGTGGCGGCGGCAGCAGCAACTACCGCGGGACCGACAACCGGACCAGCGGCAGTACCGGCGGTTTCCGCCGCGACAACGACCGTCGCGACGACCGCCCGGTCACCAAGGGCTACCGCTCGGAGCGTCCGGCGCAGTCCGGCGCCGACCGCCCGGAGCGCACCGACCGGCCGCAGTACGACCGCTCGGACCGGCCGCAGTACAACCGTTCGGACCGCCCGCAGTACGAGCGCACCGACCGGCCCCAGTTCCAGCGTGGCGACAAGCCGGCCTACGAGCGCTCGGACCGCCCGCAGTACCAGCGTGCCGACCGTCCGTCGACCGACCGCAACGACCGTGGCGACCGCCCGTCGTACCAGCGGACCGAGCGCAGCGACCGGCCGCAGTACGACCGAACCGAGCGTCCGGCCTACCAGCGGACCGAGCGGACCGAGCGCCCGGAGCGGACCGAGCGCGTCGAGCGCCCGGCCCAGCCGCCGGTCGACCTCGGCACGGTTGCGGAGGGCAATGAGTTCGCCGCCCTCGGCCTCGCGCCGCGGCTGATCCAGCGGATGGCCCGCGACGGCATCACCACGCCGTTCCCGATCCAGGCCGCGACCATCCCGGACGCGCTGGCCGGCAAGGACGTGCTCGGCCGCGGTCAGACCGGTTCCGGCAAGACGCTGGGCTTCGGTCTGCCGACGCTGATGCGGCTGGCCGGTGGCCACACCGAGTCGCGCCGTCCGCGCGGCATGATCCTGGTGCCGACCCGCGAGCTGGCGATGCAGGTGCACGACGCGCTCGAGCCGCTGGCTCACGTGATGGGCGTCTCGGTCAAGCTGATCGCCGGTGGCCTGCCCTACCCGAAGCAGATCGACGCGCTGCGTCGTGGTGTCGACCTGCTGATCGCCACCCCCGGCCGGCTGATCGACCTGTGTGAGCAGGGCGCTGCCGACCTGGGCGCGGTCGAGGTCGCGGTGCTCGACGAGGCCGACCACATGTGCGACATGGGCTTCATGCCGGCGGTCACCACGCTGCTCGACATGACCCCGAAGGAAGGCCAGCGGCTGCTGTTCTCGGCGACGCTGGACAACGACGTCGACACGATCGTGAAGACCTACCTGAAGGACCCGGTCACGCACTCGACCGAGTCCGGCCAGGCCAGCGTCACCACGATGGAGCACCACCTGCTGGTGATCGAGCCGGGGCACAAGCAGTCGCTGACGGCCGAGCTGGCCAGCCGCGACGGCCGCACGATCATCTTCGTCCGCACCAAGCTGGGCGCCGACCGCGTCGCCACCCAGCTGCGTGACCGGGGCGTGATGGCGGCGGCGCTGCACGGCGGCCTGACCCAGGGCGCCCGCAACCGCACGCTCGACCAGTTCAAGGACGGTTCCGTCCCGGTGCTGGTGGCAACCGACGTCGCGGCGCGCGGTATCCACGTCGACGACGTCGGCCTGGTCGTCCAGGCCGACCCGCCGGCCGAGCACAAGGACTACCTGCACCGCGCCGGCCGTACGGCGCGCGCCGGCGGCAAGGGCGCGGTCGTCACGCTGCTCCTGCCGCACCAGCGTCGGGGCATGATCCGGATGGCCGAGTCGGCCGGTGTCGCGGCCGAGCCGGTCCGCGCCCGTCCGGGTGACGAGCTGGTGACCGAGCTGACCGGCGGCACCAAGCCGTCCGGCTACCCGGTCAAGCTGCCGGAGCCGAAGCCGAAGCGCTTCGGCAACAAGGGCGGCGGCAAGCGGTACGGCAGCAGCCGTCCGGGTGGCCGCAGCTTCGAGGGTCGTGGCGGCGACAGCCGTCGTCGTCCCGAGCGCAGCGGCAACGGCCCGCGGCGTTCCGAGGGCGGCAAGACCTACCAGCGCTGAGTCTGGGAAAAGGGCCCGGATCACCTGCACCTGCAGGGGATCCGGGCCCTTTCACTTGTCCAGCAGTGTCCGCAGCCGATCCAGGACGATGGCAATCTCGGTGTCGTCGAGCGGCACCAGCTCGAGCATCAGCTCGCCGGCGTCGGCCCGCTCGGCCATCACGTAGATCGGCGGCGTGCCCGCTTCCAGCGCGCGCACCAGACCGGGTGCGTCGTCGACCTTGAGCAGTGCCCGCGACAACGGCAACGACGTCGGGTCGGGCACGACCTCGGCGACCACCCCAGGGATCTCGGCGGCCGCGGCAACAAACGCGCTGACCTTCGTCGCCTGGTCGGCCGCCCACTTGGCCCGGTCCATCGCCTGCCACTCCTCCAGAGCGGCCAGTACGCCGACCACGGCTTCCTTCGAAGGCTTCATGCCCCGGCCGATACCGTTGCCCTGGGCCCGTACCGCCTGCACCATCCGGCGCGTTCCGGCAACGATCCCCGCGGTCGGTGACCCCAGGTACTTCTGGCCGCTGATCAGCACCAGGTCGGCACCGGTGGTCAGCAGGTCCGCCGTACGCGGGAACTGCCCGGCGCCGTCGATGATCGCCGGTACGCCGCGGCGGTGCGCGGCCCGGACCGCCGCCGTGAGGTCGAGCGGCTCGCCGGAGGTCAGCCGGGAGCAGACCAGCATCAGGCAGGTCACGTCCGGCCCGTCGAGCTGATCGTCCAGATCGCCAAGCCCACAACGGTTTTCGTCGCCGGCCAGCGTCACCTGCGCGCCGGCCAGGCGGATCGCCTGCAGGTTGGACTGGCCGTAGTCGACCACGTGCACGGCCGGCAGGACGACGCGGTTGTGCATGTCCCGGGTGTCCGGCAGCGCGGCGATCCGGCGCGGGTCCGTCCCGGCCATCGCGGCCGCCGCGGCGAGCGTGATCGCCGCCGACGTGCAGTGCACCACGGTGCCGGCCTGCGCGCCGGTCGCGTGCGCGATGGCGTCGCTGACCCGGTCGGCGAGCTGCTCCATCACGAAGAACTCGGGCAGGGCTTCCGCGACCGCGCCGGCCACCGCGGCGGAGCTTCGGGACACCCCCAGCGGCGTGAACGTCCCGCGTGCGTTGACCACCCTGCTCAGCCGGTGCCGCTCGTGGATGCTCATGATTTGATCACATTAGTGGTCACGCACCGTCAATGGCGAGACCCAATCGACACCTGTTGTTGCCGTCGGCGTGAGCCGGCCGAGACAAAAGTGAAAAGGCCGCCCTTCACTTGAAACGTCAGGAGGCCAACGCCAGCAGCTGATCCGCGAAGGTCCGCAGCGCCACCACGGCGGCGTCGGTGTCGCGGTCCACGAGCCAGCCCAGCGTCACGCCGTCCGTGATCGCCAACGTCATCCGGGCCAGCTGATGCGTGGGCACCGACCAGGAGACGCCGCACGCGGTCGAGATCTCGCCGAGGATCTGTTCGATGCCGGCCAGCTGGCGCTCGCGCTGCTCGCGGGCCAGCGGTTCGGTGTCGGCGTTGCGCAACGCCCAGCTGGTCAGCTCGTAGGTCAGCAGCTGTGCTTCCGGCGTTTCCTCGACCAGCTTCCAGAAGCCCACGAAGGCGTTCCGCACGCTCGCCGCCAGATCAGCGCCGGGCACGATCGCGGTCCGCGCGGCCTCGACCTGGGCGTCGGCGATCACCCGGATCACCTCGTGCAGCAGTTCCTCCTTGGAGCGGAAGCAGTAGTGCACGACCCCGACCGAGATCCCGAGCTCCTGGGCGATCCGCCGGGTGGTGGTCGCGGCCAGCCCTTCCCGGGTGGCGACCTGGATCGCCGCCTGCACCAGCTCGGTACGGCGGACATCGGCGGGCACGCGGGGCATCGGACTCCTCTCGACCGGGCGGCACTGTCACCGGCGGCACTGTCACAGTAAGGGCATCAGGTCAAGCGTCCAAGACTCTTGACCTGATGCTACTGGTGAGTCATCGTCAGTTTTCAGATCTCCCCTGCCGTCATCGCTCGCCCCCGAGTCTTTGAGGGAGGACCCGTGCCGTCCCGCCCAGCACGTCGCCCCGCCGCTCGTCCCGCCACCGCTTCCGCCGTCCACCCCCGTTCCACCTCAGCCCGCCGCCTCGCCCGCAGGGCGAGTCGGCGGGCGGTGATTGGTGTCCTGGCCGCCGCCCTGGCCGTGGCCTGCTTCGCCGGCCCGGCCGACGCCGGCACCGGAGGTGCATCCCAGCCGCTCGCACCCGCAGCAGCAACTGCAGCCGCCCCGACCGACTACTGCGTCGGGCAGTGCTCCGACATCGTGCCGCCGGGGCAGAACGGTCACGCGACCTTCACCGATCTCCTGCTGTTCAAGGGATTCGGCGTCCGCCCGCCGCACTTCAGTGACACCGTCAAGCCGTACGAGAAGCTGGTCTGGAACTCCCAGGGCATCAGCGACGACGGCCTCGCGCCGTACTTCGACGACGCGTCGTTCGGGGTGAAGGCCGGGGACGTCGCGAGCACGGTGAAGCCGCGCGCCGACGTGACGATCGTGCGCGACAAGTCCCGCGGCATCCCGCACATCACCGGCACCACCCGGTCCGGCACGATGTTCGGCGCCGGGTACGCCGGTGCGCAGGACCGCCTGTTCGTGATGGACGTCTTCCGGCATCTCGGTCGCGGGCAGTTGACCCCGTTCGCGGGCGGCGCGGCCGGCAACCGGCAGTTCGAGCAGGAGTTCTGGCGGACCGCGCCGTACACCGAGGCCGAACTGCAGAAGCAGTTCGACGACGCCGACGAGCGCTACGGCGCCGACGGCGTGAAGATGCAGCAGGACATCCAGGCCTGGGTCGACGGCGTGAACCACTTCATCGACACCGTCGGCATCGCCTACCCCGGCGAGTACGTCGCCCTCGGTCTCGCCTGGCCCACACCACGCTGGAAGGTCACCGACGTGGTTGCGACCGCCGCGGTCGTCGCCGGCATCTTCGGCACCGGCGGCGGTGGCGAGATGGCGTCCGCGCTCGCACTGCTCGAGGCGCAGGCCAAGTACGGCGTTGCCGAGGGCACCAAGGTCTGGGAGTCGTTCCGCTCCCAGAACGACCCTGAGGCGAACACCACGGTCCACAACGGCGCGACCTTCCCGTACGGCACGACCGGCCCCAACCCGGCCGGCCGCGCGATGCCCGACCGCGGCTCGGTCACCGAGGAGCCGCTGGTCGTCGACGAAACCGGCGCGGCGACCACCAAGAAGCTCCAGCCCAGGAGCAGTGACGCCGTGAAGCCGCCGAACAAGGCCCAGGGCAAGGAGTCGCTCGAGGGCATCTTCGACGGCGGCGTCTTCCCCGAGGGCTTCGGTCCGAAGGGCATGTCCAACGCGCTGCTCGTCTCCGGCGCGCACACCGAGAGCGGCAACCCGATCGCGGTCTACGGCCCGCAGACGTCGTACTTCGCCCCGCAGCTCCTGCTCCGCCAAGAGCTTCAGGGCCCGGGCGTCAGCTCGCGTGGGGTCGCCTTCGCGGGGCTCAACTTCTACACGCTGATCGGCCGCGGCGCCGACTACTCCTGGAGTGCCACGTCGGCCGGCCAGGACATCACCGACACGTACGCCGTACCGCTGTGCGAGCCCGACGGCAGTACGCCGACCAAGGCCTCGACCCACTACCTGTTCCGCACCACCTGTACGCCGATCGAGAAGCTCGAGCGGCACAACGCGTGGTACTCCAGCCTCGGTTCGTCGGAGCCGGCCGGGTCGTACACGCTGGTCGCGTCGCGGACCAAGTACGGCATCGTCACGCATCGCGGCACGGTCGCGGGCCGGCCGGTGCTGTTCACCAAGAACCGCTCGACGTACGGCAACGAGGCCGGATCGGCGCTCGGGTTCATGCTGTTCAACGACCCCGACCGGATCCACAACGCCCAGGACTTCCAGAACGCCGCGACGAACATCGGCTACACCTTCAACTGGTTCTACACCGACAAGACCGACATCGCGTACTTCAACTCCGGGGACAACCCGGTCCGCCCGGCCGGCGCCGACCCGAACCTGCCGACCTGGAGCAGCTACGAGTGGCAGGGCTGGAACCCGGACACCAACCGGGCGACGTACTCGCCGGCCAGTCAGCATCCGCAGGTGGTCAACCAGGACTACCTGACCAGCTGGAACAACAAGCAGGCGCCCGGCTTCTCGGCGGCCGACGGCAACTTCGGCTACAACTCCGTCTACCGCAGCCAGCCGCTGGACGACCGGATCGAGGCTGTGATCAACGGCGGGCAGAAGTTCACCCGCGGCAAGCTCGTCGAAGCGATGGAGGACGCCGCGACCGTCGACCTGCGCGCAGACCAGGTGCTGCCCTACCTGCTGCGGGTGCTGAAGAGCGCGCCGGTCACCGATCCGGCCGTCGCCGACGCCATCGCGAAGCTGACTGCCTGGCAGACCGCGGGCGGTCATCGCAAGACACCGAACTTGGCGTCGAAAACCTATGACCACGCCGACGCGATCCGGATCCTCGACGCCTGGTGGCCGCTGCTCGTCCCGGCCCAGTTCCGGACCGGCCTCGGGCCTGACCTGTACGACGCTCTGGTGCACACCCAGAAGATCGACGAGCGGCCGAGCGCGCAGGGGTCGGCGTTCCAGAACGGCTGGTGGGGATTCGTCCAGCGCGACCTGCGCAAGGTGCTCGGCGATCCGGTGGCGACGCCGCAGCCGGTCACGTACTGCGGTGGTGGCTCGCTCAGCGCGTGCCGGTCGGTGCTGGCCGACTCGCTGGTGGCGGCGCTTCAGGTGCCTGCGGCAACGACCTATCCGGCGACCGCGGACTGCGCGGCGGGGGACCAGTTCTGCGCCGACCAGATCGTGCACCAGCCGATGGGCGGCATCACGCAGGACCGGATGGCGTGGGTCAACCGGCCGACGTACCAGCAGGTGATCGAGTTCCCGGCCCGGCGTGGCGACGACGTGAGCAACCAGGCGCTGGGCAAGACCGCGACGGCGAGCAGCTACGAGAGTGGGCTGTTCAACTCTCCGCCGGGCAAGGCGGTCGACGGCGATCTCGGGACGCGCTGGGCGAGCAAGTGGTCGGATCCGCAGTGGCTGAAGATCGATCTCGGCAGCGAGCAACCGGTCCGCCGGGTGGTGCTGCACTGGGAGAAGGCCTACGCGCGGGCGTACCGGGTCGAGGTGTCGCGCGACAACGTGAACTGGGTCCAGGTCTTTGCCACTGGCAACGGTGACGGAGGGGTCGATGTGGCCCGCTTCGCGGCGACGCCGGCGCGGTACGTGCGGGTCACCGGGACGCAGCGGGCGACGTCGTACGGGTACTCGTTGTACGAGGCCCAGGTCTTCCGGCAATGACTCGATGGTGCCTGGGAGGATGAGGGCATGACCCAGAACTTCCCCCCGAACCCGAACCAGCCCCCGTACCCGCCGCAGCAGGGGTACCAGCAGGGACCGCCGCCGGGGTACCAGCCCCCGCCGCCCGGTTACCAGCAGGGGCCGCCTCCCGGGTACCAGCCTGGTCCGCCGCCGCCCGGCTACGGCCAGGCGCCCGGCGGCTACCAGCCCGCCCCGCCGCAGGCGCGGCAGAACGTCGAGCACGTCGCGCCGGCCGGTTCGCCGTACCCGGTGCTGGTGTCGACGATGAACGACCTGCCCGGCTACACCGCGGAGAAGGTGTTCGGTGAGGTCTTCGGGCTGACCGTGCGCAGCCGCGACTTCGGCTCGAACTTCACCGCCAGCTTCCGGTCGCTGGGTGGCGGCGAGGTGCCGGAGTACACCCAGATGCTGGCCGAGTCGCGGCACGTCGCGGTGATGCGGATGTGCCAGATGGCCCAGCAGATGGGCGCGAACGCGATCCTCGCGATGCGCTTCGACTGCAACGAGATCGCCCAGACGATGAGCGAGGTGGCCGCGTACGGCACCGCGGTGATCGTGCGCAAGGTCGACCCGCCGCGGCCGCAGGACGCCGCGCCCCAACCCGACGACGAGGACGATGCCAATGACAGCTGACCTGCCGGACTTCGGCCCGGACTTCCGCTGGGGAGTCTCCACCTCGGCGTACCAGATCGAGGGGGCCGCGACCGAGGGTGGTCGCGGCCCGTCGGTCTGGGACACGTTCTGCGCGGAGCCGGGCCGGGTGCTGGACAGCGCGACCGGAGCCGTCGCCTGCGACCACTACCACCGGTACGCCGAGGACGTCGCGCTGATGCGTGAGCTGGGCGTGGACACCTACCGGTTCTCGTTCTCCTGGTCGCGGATTCAGCCGTCGGGCCGAGGGGCGGTGAATGCCGAGGGCATCGGGTTCTACGACCGGCTGGTCGACGAGCTGCTGGCCGCCGGCATCCAGCCGGCGCCGACGCTGTTCCACTGGGACACGCCGCAGCCGGTGGAGGATGCGGGCGGCTGGTTGCAGCGCGACATCGCGGATCGGTTCGCCGACTACGCCGCTGTCCTCGCCGAGCGGTTCGCCGACCGGGTGCCGTTGTGGATGACGATCAACGAGCCCGTCGTACTGACGATGATGGGGTACGCCGTGGGTGCGCACGCGCCGGGCCGGCAGCTCGGGTTCGAGGCGTTGCCGGTCGCGCATCACCAGCTGCTCGCGCACGGCCGCGCCGTCCAGGCGCTGCGCGCGGGTGGGGCACGTTCGATCGGTCTCGCCAGCAATCACGGACCGGTCTGGCCGGCCAGTGACAGCGTCGAGGACCAGGAAGCCGCGGCGCTGTACGACACGTTGGTCAACTGGCTCTTCGCCGATCCGATTCTGCTCGGGACCTATCCGGCCGGCTTCGCCGAGGCGATGCCGGGCCCGGTCGCCGAGGATCTCGCGATCATCTCGACGCCGCTCGACTTCTTCGGCATCAACCACTACGCTCCGACGCTGGTGGGCGCTCCCTCGGGCAACGCCGACGTCACCGCCACCGACGGGATCCCGCTGCCACCCGGTCTGCCGTTCGAGCCGCGCAAGCTGACTGGCTACCCGGAGACCGACTTCGGCTGGCCCGTCGTTCCCGCGGCCTTCACCGAGATCCTGCAGACCTTCCGGACCCGCTACGGCGACCGTCTCCCGCCGCTCTACATCACCGAGAACGGCTGCTCGGTCGCCGGCGTCGACGACCAGCGCCGGATCGACTATCTCGACGGCTACCTGCGGGCGCTGAAAGCCGCGATCGACGACGGTATCGACGTACGCGGCTACTTCCAGTGGACCCTGCTCGACAACTTCGAGTGGGCCGCCGGGTACTCGCAACGGTTCGGCTTGGTCGATGTCGACTTCGAGACCCAGAAGCGCACCCCGAAGGCGTCGTTCGCCTGGTATCGCGACGTGATCGTCAAGAGCCGAGGATGACCACCGAAACTCCCGGCCCGGCGCAGCCTGGTCCGGGGATCGGGGGCGAGCCGGCCCGCACCCCTCACCACGGCTCAGCCCTGGCGGAGCCGGTGGTCCGGGTTCGGGGTGGCTGGACCGCCGCGGTGGTGCTTGCCAACGTCGGCGTGTTCGCCGCCTGGCTCGGGCCCATTCAGGTCCTGCTCGCCCAGCAGTCGGAATCGGTTGCTCCAGGCAACAAAGAGTTCGTGCTCGGGCTCGTCACCGGGGTCGGCGCGGCGGTGTCGGTGGTCGCCAATCCGGTCTTCGGGGCGCTCTCGGACCGGACCACCTCGCGGTTCGGCCGCCGTACGCCGTGGGTGCTGGCCGGTGGCATCGGGGGAGCGGTCGGGCTGCTGGTGCTCAGCGGCTCCCACGCCGTGCTGTGGATGCTCGTCGGTTGGTGCCTCGTGCAACTGTTCGCCAACGCGCTGCTGGCGGCGATCACGGCCGCCGTGCCGGACCTTGTGCCGACCGGGCAACGCGGAGTGGTCGGCGGGTGGGTCGCGCTCGCCCAGACGCTCGGCGCGCTCGTCGGGGTCGGGCTCGCGACCGTTGTGGGTGGGGTCCGCGGCGGTTACCTCGCGTGCGCGGCGTTCCTGCTGATCGCGATCGTGCCGTACCTGCTGCGCAGCGGCGACCGGCCGATGGTCGAGCGGACGCCGCTGGCCTGGCGCGAGTTCTGGAAGGGCTTCTGGATCAGCCCGCGCCGGCACCCCGACTTCGGCTGGGCCTGGCTGACCCGCTTCCTGCTGAACCTGGGCAACGGGCTCGGCACGCTCTATCTGTTCTTCTACCTGCAGAACGCCGTCGGGTACGCCGATCCGGACGTCGGCGTCCTCGTCCTGACCGCGATCTACAGCCTCTGCGTGATCCTGACCGCCGTGAGCTCCGGCGCCTGGTCGGACCGCGTCGGCCGGCGCAAGGTCTTCGTCACCGGCTCCGGCGTGGTGATGGCCGTCGCCGCCGTCGTACTGGCGCTGTGGCCGACGTGGCCGGGGGCGATCGTCGGCGCGATCGTGCTCGGCACCGGGTTCGGGGTGTACCTGTCGGTCGACTTCGCCCTACTCACCCAGGTCCTGCCCAGCGCCCGCGACCGCGCCAAGGACCTCGGCGCGATCGTGCTCGGCACCGGGTTCGGGGTGTACCTGTCGGTCGACTTCGCCCTACTCACCCAGGTCCTGCCCAGCGCCCGCGACCGCGCCAAGGACCTCGGCGTGATCAACATCGCGAACTCGCTGCCCCAGGTCCTCGCGCCCGCCATCGCCGCCCCGGTCGTCAAGTACGCCGGCGGCTACCCGGTGCTCTACGGACTCGCCGCGGCTGTGACTTTGCTCGGCGCCGTACTGGTTCGTCAGATCAGATCCGTCGCCTAGTCTGACCGTCATGCCGCTCTTCTCCTTCGAAGGCAAGTCTCCTCAGATCCATCCCGACGCCTGGATCGCGCCGACCGCGACGCTGGTCGGTGACGTGGTCGTCGAGAAGGACGTGTCGATCTGGTACGGCGTGGTGATCCGCGCCGATCTCGGCCGGATCGTGATCCGCGAGGGCGCGAACATCCAGGACAACTCGGTGCTGCACGTCGGCGGCGGCAACGTCTGCGAGATCGGGCGCAACGTCACCGTCGGCCACCAGTGCCTGGTGCACGACTGCACGATCGGCGACTCCGCGCTGATCGGCAACGGCGCGATCGTGCTCGACGGCGCGGTCGTCGGCGCGCGCACGCTGGTCGCCGCGGGCGCCACCGTGACACCCGGGAGCCAGATCCCGGGGGAGTCGGTCGCGCTGGGCAGCCCGGCGAAGAAGATCGTCCCGCTGGAAGGCACGGCGAAGCTCTTCGTCGACCACAACGCGGCCGTCTACCACGACCTCGCCCGTCGGCACGCCGCCTCGGTCGAGCTGGTCCAGGAGTAGTACACGGCGGCTCGTGGGGTACTGGGTGCGCTGAACCGCCGTACCTGAGAGGAGCACACCATGAGCAAGAAGATCGCGTTCCTGGTCGCCGCCGAGGGGATCGAGCGGGTCGAGCTGACCGAGCCGTGGAAGGCCGTGCAGGAAGCCGGGCACCAGCCGGTCCTGCTCAGTCCGGAGACCGGTGACGTGCAGACCTTCAACCACCTGACCGCGGCCGAGACCCAGCCGGTGGACCAGGCGGTCGGCGACGTCTCGGTGGACGACTTCGACGCGCTGGTGCTGCCGGGTGGTGTCGCGAATCCGGACGCGCTGCGGACCGACGAAACCGCCGTCGGGTTCGTCAAACAGTTCGTGGATTCGGGCAAACCGGTGGCGGCGATCTGTCACGCGCCGTGGACGCTGATCGAGGCGGACGTCGTACGGGGTCGCCGGCTCACGTCGTGGCCGAGCGTGCAGACCGACCTGCGCAACGCCGGTGCCGAGTGGGTCGACGAGGAGGTCGTCACCGACGGCAACCTGATCACCAGCCGCAAGCCCGACGACCTGTCGGCGTTCAACAAGACCCTGCTCGACGCCTTGAACTAGTCACTTCGCGTAGGCCTCGCTGATCAACGCGACCGCGGCCTGCGTGGACGGGTGCGGGTCCTGCCTCGGCCAGATCACCCGGACGGGGATCGGTGGCGCGTCCTTCAGCGGCAGGAACACCACGCCCGCTCGCGCATACTGCGTCGCGGTGCTTTCCGGCGTGATCCCGACGTAGTCACCGGCCGCGATCAACGCGAGCCAGTCGTCGACGTCCGCGGTGTACTCGATCCGCGGCGGCGTACCGGTCGGCCAGAGTTCGACGCTGGTCGTTCCGGTACGCCGGTCGACGAGCACCGTTCGGCTGCGCACCTCGTCGAGCCGCACCGAACGCCGCCGCGCCCACGGGTCGTCGGCGGCCAGCACCAGATGCCGGCGCTCGACGCCGACCACCGTGTTCGCGTACGCCTTCTCGTCCACCGCGGTCCGTACGACGGCAAGATCGCAGGCGCCTTCGGCCAGCCCGCCGGTCGGGGTGTTGGTCCGCACCAGCAGCAGTTCGACGTCCGGGTACAAGGTCGCCCACCGCCGCTGGAACCCGGTCGTGTGCCGCCCCAACGCCGACCAGGGATGTCCGAGCCGCAACCGCGCGTGCCCCGACGTGGCCTCCCGCACGAGATCATCCACCTCGTCCAGCAGTTGCCGTGCCCGCGTCACCAACTGCGCCCCGGTCGCCGTCAACGTGATGCTGCGGCTGGTCCGGTGCAGCACCCGTACGCCGAGCGCCCGCTCCAGCCCGGCAAGCCCGCGAGACACCGAAGCCTGAGAAACCCCCAGCGCGATCGCGGCGTCGGTGAAACTGCCCGCGTCCACAATCGCCACCAGCAGCCGAAGATGCCGCAGTTCCAGTTCCATACGCCCAGCGTATAGATCGCCCACCGAATGCATTTTGCGCAATCAGCGACCACACGCATCCTGCGTCTATGCGCACTCCCTTGGTCACACCGACCTCACCAGAGGCAGCCGGGTCTGGCCGCATGCCCGCCGGCCAGTTCCGCGGCATCCTCCTCATGCTCACCAGCGGTGTCTCCAACCAGGTCGGCGCCGCGACCGCCGCACTCGGTTTCCCCGCCCTCGGCCCCGCCGGAGTCGTCGCGATCCGCCAAGCCGTCGCCGCCGCCGTCATGCTGGCCGTCGTCCGACCACCCCTGCGCAGCTTCACCCGCCGCCAGTGGATCCCCGTACTCGCGCTCGCCGCGATCTACGCGACGATGAACCTCACCCTCTACATCGCCGTCGACCGCATCGGCCTCGGTCTCGCCGTCACCCTCGAGTTCCTCGGCCCGCTGGCCGTCGCCCTCGCCACGTCCCGCCGCCGAGTCGACCTCGCCTGCGCGCTGGTCGCCGGCGCCGCCGTCTTCGTCCTGATGCGCCCGCAGCCCAGCACCGACTACCTCGGCATCGGCTTCGGCCTCATCGCCGCCTGCTGCTGGGCGGCGTACATCCTGCTCAATCGCACCCTCGCCGCCCGCCTGCCCTCGGCCCAAGGCGCCGCCGCAGCCGCCGCGGTCTCCGCCGTCGCGTACCTCCCCGTCGCCTGCTGGATCCTCGTCCAGCACACCCCCGCCCCCAAGTACCTCGCGTACGCCGCTGCAGCCGGCCTGCTCGCCTCAGCCGTCCCGTACCTCCTGGACCTGCTCACCCTCCGCCTGGTCCCCACCACGTTCTTCGGCCTCTTCATGAGCGTGAACCCGCTGCTCGCCGCCCTCGCCGGCTGGCTCCTGCTCGACCAACGCCTCGGCCTGCTCGAATGGGCCGCGATCACCGCGGTCATCAGCGCCAACGCCACCAGCGCCCTCACGCCGACGCGACGTCAGCCCACCGTGTAGCTGGAGATCGTGACGCCCGACGGGGTGCTGCGCGTCGACACGTGGTCGAGCCGGATGGGTTCGGGCAGGTCACCGAAGAGCTTCTTGCCGGCGCCGAGGACCAGCGGGAACGTCAACAGATGCAGCTCGTCGACCAGGCCGTGGGTGAACAGCGTGCGCAGCAGGTCGGCGCTGCCGAAGACGACGAGGTCCTCGTCGAGCTGGTTGATCGAGGCCCCCAGATCGGGGCCCAGGACAACGGTGTTGTTCCAGTCGGCCGACGTGAGCGTGCGGGAGGCGACGTACTTGGGCATCCGGTTCATCGCCGCGACCGCCGGGTCGCTCTGATCAGCAGGAGCCCAGGTCGCCGCGAAGGTCTCGTAGGTCTTCCGGCCCAGCAGCAGTCCACCCGCGCCCACCGTCGCGGCTTGCATGAACTCGGCCACCACCTCGTCCATCCCCGCCGACACCCACCCGCCGTACGCGAACCCGCCCTCGGTGTCCTCGTCGGCCGACAGCACCGACTGGATCACCCCGTCCAGCGACTGGAAGTTCACCACGCTGATTCTCGCCATCCCCCATGCTCACACGTGGGGGACAGCGAGACGACCCTCAGTCGGCCGGGCGCTCCAGAGCTGCGATCAGCTGCGGGCGGAGCTCCTGCGGGCTGACCACGAGGTCCACCGAGCCGACCTCGACGGCGCGGCGGATGTCGTGGATGCGGTCGAACTCCGCGGCGACCTCGCCGAGCTTCTCGGCGCGCACCGCCGTGCGGACCGCGGACAGTTCGTTGGTGAGCGCGGCCCGTTCGGCGTCGTCGGCCTCGGCCAGGCGGGCCGACAGGGCCTTCACGCGGGCGTCGGACGACGTCCGGGCGTTGACCTCACCGGAGAACACCACCGCGGCGGCCGGTGCCCCACCGAGCACCGACGCGAACGACCCCTCGACCGCGAGCACCCGCATCGACGGGTTCAGCGCCTTGGAGAACACCACGAACGCGCCGCCGTGGTAGCGCGAGACCACGCAGAACACGATCGGGCCGCGGAAGTTCACGATCGCCCGGCCGATCTCCGCGCCGTACTCGAGCTGCAGGTTGCGCATCGAGTCCGGCGAGCCGTCGAAGCCCGACAGGTTCGCCAGTACGACGAGCGGACGGTTGCCGCTGGCCCCGTTGATCGCCCGCGCCACCTTCTTCGACGAGCGCGGGAACAGCGTGCCCGCGGTGTAGGTGTCCGGCCCGTCGGTGGGCGGGAAACCGCGCCGCGGCACCGGCTTGGACTCGATCCCGACCAGGCAGACCGGCAGTCCACCGAGCCGGGTGTCGGCGACCACCGCGGTCTCCGCGTCGGCCATCCCGGCCCAGCGCTCGAGCATCGGGTGGTCCTGGTCGGCGACCGCCCGCATCAGCGTGCGGATGTCGAAGGCCTTCTTGCGGTCCGGGTTGGTCTCGGCGGAGAAGATCTCGCCGACCGTGCTGAACCCGCCGTCCGCAGGATCGTGCGGATACGACGTGATGTCCCGGTCGTGCGGGTCGCTCGTCGGTGCCCGGCGCGGCCCCGGCTCACCCGGTACGACGTACGTGTGGTCGTAGTGCGCCATCAGGATGTCGCGCGCCCCGGCCAGGTCCGGCGCCCAGTACTGCGCCTCGCCGTTCGGGCCCATCACCCGGTCGTAGCCGCCGATGCCGAAGTTGTCCTCGGCCGACACCCCGCCGGCGAAGTCCAGCGTCTGCTTGCCGGTCAGCACCATCGCCGAGTCCGGCGTCATCACCAGGATGCCCTTGGTGTGCATCAGCATCGTCGCCTCGGCGTTCCAGTACGGCTGCGCGCCGACATTGATGCCCGCGACAACGATGTTGATCTCGCCGCCGGCCTGGGTGAACTCGACGATGCGCTTCAGCGCCTTCGCCACCCAGTCCATGTTCTCGGTGCCGGAGTCCATCGAGATCCGCGCGCCGGCCGACACCGCGAACCACTCGACCGGCGCCCCCAGCTTCTCGGCCAGGTCGAGCGCGCCGATGATCCGCGCGCATTCGGCCTCCGCGACCGCGCCGAGCGCCATCGTCGGGTCGCCGCTGAGCACGACCCGGGTGATGCCCTCGGGGTGCCGCTTGGTCGGGGTGGTGATCACACCGGCGATCAGGCCGGCCTTGTTCATTCCACGCGGCCGGTCGACCGGGACCAGCGTGCCGGTGTCGTCCAGATCGTGCTCGACATAGGTGCCTCCGGCACCGACCACCATGCCGGCCACCTCGTACGGGTAGACGGTGTTGCGGCGCCGGGCCTTGAGCACCTTCTGGGCGTAGTCGTCGAGCGGCTTGAGCCGCTCCGTCGGCGGCCGGACCACTTTCGTGACGACGCCGGAGCCGGGCTGGTAGGAGAACCGGCCGACGACCGGCAGCGGCGTACCGTTCGATCCGGTTACCCGGCCGCTGACCACGACCTCCTCGATGCCGGCACCGGCGGTCATCGGCGCGATATTGCGCTGCAGGGCGGTCAGCTCGGGCACCTGTCCGTCGACGACCGGCCAGATCGTCACCCAGACATGGTTCATCTCCAGTCGCGCCCCGGCCGCGCCGCGCGCGGTCCGGGCCCGGCGGATGCCCTCCAGGCAGTTCGCGATCGCGCGCTCGACGTGCGGCAGCGACGTCACCTTGCCGTCCTCGCCGCGGACGACCGAGAACTGGCGGACCTGGGCCAGCGCGACCAGCCGCTCGTCGGCCGGGTTCTCCTTGGCGACGCAGTGGTAGAGCAGCACGTCCTCGGGCGCGTCCAGCCGGGTGATCTTGAAGTCGTGCAGGCGCCACAGGTTGAGCCGGCGCCCGACCATCGGGTGCACGCCGCGCACGTTGTCGTCCTCGACCACACCCTCGGCCGACGGGCGGAACGTGAAGTACCAGACCTCCCGCCCACCACCCGGTACGACGGCCAGCGCGACCCGCCGCACGTCGGAGACGAACGGCAGCGCGGCGACGATGTCGCGCAGTCGGTCGGAGGCGTCCTGCGGCGACTCCGGCGTACCGGGCCAGGACAGGTAGAGATCCGCGACGGCCTGATGCCCGTCCGGGGCGGCGGCGACCTCGGCGGCCAGATCGCGGACCAGGTCGCTGCCGGTGTCGGCCAGTTCGTCGACCGTGCCGATCGTGGTGACCAGGTGGGTCGGGCGATTGTCCAGCGTGTAGTCGGCGCTCGCGAACGCGCGCCCGTTCACCGTGGTGTTGCGCAGGTCGTGCAGCTCGTACTCGAGGTAGTGCCGGCGGATCAGCACTTCCAGCATCGGCTCGATCGGGTGCACCCCGGCCTCGATCCGCGCGGCGAGGAACCCGACGATCTGCTCGGGGATGGCGGCCAGCGCCTTCACCCGCTCGGTGCGGTCCGGCGCGTCCGGGTCACGGGTGAGCGCTTCGAGTTCGGCGCCGACCTCGGTCAGCACCGCGGCGCGCGCGGCGTCGACCTGCGGCTGGTCGAACCAGCGGAAGCGGACACTGCGGGCCAGGTCGCCGATCACCGGGAACCGCAGCTGGGTGGCCAGCACCAGGTGGTCGAGTACGGCGTACGCCTCGGTGTCCAAAGGGGCCTCGGGCATCGGTTCGGCCAGCCACCGCTGCAGCAGCGACGTCATCAGCAGGACGTCGGGTGACGTGCGCTGCTGGGCCAGGAAGATCCGGAACACCGCGTCGGTCAGCTCGTCGCTGCGGTCCAGGTCGGTGACGCCGTAGTGGCCGAGCACGCGGGCCAGGCGGTCGCGAAACTGCTCCGGCAGGCCGGCGCGCTCGGCGTCCAGCGTCTGCAGGTAGGTGTGGAAGTGCTCCTTCGGGCTGTGCACCCGCAGCTCGGTGTTGAGGTCCTCACCGGCCGGGCGGTTGCGGCTCAGCTCGGCGAAGTCCGCGAACAGCCGTAGTACGTCGAGTTCTTCGGCGACCGGGGGCTCGTCGAGCTCCGCGCGAGCCGTCAGGTACTCCGACAGGGTGCGGCCCTCGTCCCGCGGGTCGATGTCGAAGCCGAGCAGCATGCTGCGCAGGTTGTCGAGACCGCGCGCCGCGCGCTCGGCCGCCGTCGGCGGCGTCTCGGGCTGGGGCAGCTCAAGGTCGACGCTGTCGGACACCTCGACCTTGACGTCCGCGTCGCCGACCGGCTCCAGCCGCACCAGCGGCGCCCCCGTCTCGACCTGGCTGCCGGTCGACACCGGCAGTTCCCGCACGATCGCCTTGAACGGCGCGTAGAGCACCGTCTCCATCTTCATGCTCTCCAGCACGAGCACCGGCGCGCCCGCCTCGACCTCGGCCCCGGCCGCGACCGGTGTCGCGACCACGAGCGCGGGAGCGGGCGCGCGCATCACGCCGCCCTCGTCCCGGCTGACCCGGTGAGTGACACCGTCAACCTCGACCAGGTGAACCGGACCGTGGGTCGCGGTGACGAGCCGATACCGGCGGCCTGCCACGACCAGCCGTGCGTCGTACGTGTCGAGCCGGTCGAGCTCGACGTCGAGGTAGCTCAGGTTGTCCCCGGTGCCGACACCGACCCGGTACCGGTCCGGGCCGATCTTCGCGACCGAGACCTTGTACGCCGCGCCGCGCAGCTTGAGCGCGATCGCCCGGCCGACCTCGTGCTGCACCTGGGGACGGCCACCGCGCGCGGAGTCCAGCAGACGTTGCCGCTCGACCCGCTCGGCCTCCTCGTACGCCTCGATCGCGGCCGCGACCAGCGCGATTCCGGAGTGCCGGTGCAGCACCAGCCGGCCCTCGCCGCGGACCCGGTCGATCCAGCCGGTGTCGGCCGAACCGTCGATCACCTCGGGCTGGTCGAGCAGGTCGAGCACAAAACTCTTGTTGGTCGTGCCGCCCTCGAGCACGACCGTGGTGTCGGCGACCGCGCGGCGCAGCCGGCCGAGTGCCTCCTCGCGGGTCCGGCCGTAGCCGATGATCTTCGCGATCATCGAGTCGAAGTCCGCCGGGATCGAGTCGCCCTCGCTGACGCCGGTGTCCACCCGGACGCCCGGGCCGGACGGCAGCCGCAGCCGGGCGATCCGGCCGGGCGACGGCGCGAAGTCGCGGTCCGGATCTTCGGCGTTCAGCCGGGCCTCGACGGCATGGCCCTGCTCGACCGGCTGCGGACCCTCCAGCCGGTGACCGGCCGCGACGTGCAGCTGGGCCCGGACCAAATCGAAGTCGGTGGTCAGCTCGGTGATCGGGTGCTCGACCTGGAGCCGGGTGTTCACCTCGAGGAACGCGAACAACTTGTCGCCCGGGTGGTACAGGAACTCGACGGTGCCGGCACCGCGGTAGCCGACGGCCAGCGCCAGTCTCTCGGCGGCCGCCTTCAGCTCGGCCACCTGGTCGGGAGCCAGGACCGGCGAGGCCGACTCCTCGATCACCTTCTGGTTGCGCCGCTGCACCGAGCAGTCCCGGACGCCGAGCGCCCACGCGGTGCCCTGGCCGTCCGCGATCACCTGGACCTCGACGTGCCGGGCACCGGTGACGAGGCGCTCCAGGAAGACCACGCCGCTGCCGAACGCGCGCGCCGCTTCCTCACTGGTCCGCTGGTAGGCGTCGCGCAGGTCCTCGTCGTCACGGACCAGCCGGATCCCGCGGCCACCGCCACCGGCCGTTGCCTTGAGCATCACCGGGTAGCCGATCTCGTTGGCCGAGGCAAGCGCTTCGTCCAGCGTCGCGACCGCGCCGCGGCTCCACGGCGCCACCGGGACGCCGACCTGTTCGGCGATCAGCTTCGAGCCGATCTTGTCGCCGAGCTTGCGCATCGCCTCGGCGCTCGGCCCGACGAACGTCACGCCGATCCGTTCGCACAGCTCCGCGAACGCGGGGTCCTCGGCGACGAAGCCCCAGCCGACCCAGGCGGCGTCGGCGCCGGTCTCGGTCAGGGCCCGCTCGAGCTTGGCGAGATCCAGATAGGGGCGGTCGGCGGCCGGACCGAGCGGGTAGGCCAGGTCGGCCTCCCGGACGAAGGTCGCGGTCCGCTCGGCCTCGGTGTACAACGCGACCGTCTCGACCTGGCTCCCCGTCTCGGCGTTGAGCTCACGGACCGCGTTGATCAGCCGCATCGCGGCCTCTCCCCGGTTGACGATGGCGATGCGGTTGAACACCGGGCGGCACTCCTGTCGTCGGCAAAGCTGTCACCGCAAACATTCCCAGGCAGTGGCCCCTACCGTCGAGTCGGGGTCGGCTGTGCACCGGTTGTGACGACGAGATCAGGCCCGAGCGCCTGGAGGAAGTCCGCCGCGTCGAACAGGGCCCCGGCGGTGACCGCGCCTACTGTCCGTGTCCGCCCGGTCAGGATCCGCGCGACCGCCTCCACGGCCAGCGGAGCGGTGAACGCGTAGATGTCCCGGCCGCTCGCCGACACCCGGCGTTCGGTGCCGTTCGCCCGGACGACGACGTCGACGACGAAGGTCTGGTCGGAGTCCTCGCCGGGTGCGGGAGTGCCGGGGTCGGCCAGGTCCCGGGCGGCTTCGACGGCCATCGACGTACCGACCTCCGGGATGTCGAGGTGGCTCGGCACGGTGACCACATCGGCCATCGTGAAGCCCTTGACCACCGTACGGCGGCCGAGTGGTTCCGGGAACGTCCACTCCTGCTGCGTGGGCGGGTCGTCGTGGTACTGCAACTCGCCTTTCGTGAACCGGACCCGGCGGCCTCCGCGCCGGTCGTGGGACACCTGGCCGGCCGCGCGTGTCCCGGGTGTGGGGCGCCAACTGCTCAGCCCGTAAGCGATGTGGGCCTCGTCGGCGCTGGTCCAGTCGCCCATCGCGGTGGTGACCAGGAGGTCGCCGAGGCCGCCGTAGAAGGCCATCGCGGGCAGGACGATCGTGCCGGCTTCGCGGGCGCGGTCGGCGTACTCGGTGAGGGTGGTGAGGTTCGCCTCGATCTCCGCGGCGACATCGACGTACGGGATGCCGGCGCGCAGCGCGGCCTCGACGACCGGTCCCGCGGTGAGGGCGAACGGCCCGGCGCAGTTGATCACCGCCGCGGCACCTTCGAGGGCACGGTCGAGGGCCCCCGGATCGTCCACGCCGGCCGGGCGGATCGGCAGGCCGGCGTACTGCTCCGCAAGTCGGTGGGCGTCGCGGCCCGCGACGACAGGGGTGAATCCGCGCCGGCGTAGCTCGGCGACGACGAACTGTCCGGTGTGACCGGTTGCTCCGTAGACCACGATCTTCATGGCCTTACTCTCGCGGGTCCGGATCACCGAGCGTGAGAGTCCGGAACGCCATCATGCGTACACTTTCGGACATGCACACCGTTGCGCTGGCGACCGCGGGAAATCTGCTGCACTTCGAGCTCGCCGTGGCGTACGAGATCTTCCGCACGCCACCGCTCGGCACGCCCGAGCAGGACTGGTACGACGTACTGCTGTGCGGACCGGGCACTGTGCGGGTCGGACCGTTCCAGGTCGAGCCGGACGCCGGACTGGAACGGCTGGCCGACGCCGACACCGTGATCGTGCCCGCCTGCGCGGATGTCGACGAGCCGCCGCCGCCGGAGCTGGTCGACGCCGTCCGGGTCGCTCACGACGCGGGCGCCCGGATCGCCTCGCTCTGCACCGGGGCCTTCGCCCTCGGCGCGGCCGGTCTGCTCGACGGCCGCCTCGCCACCACCCACTGGGCTCACACCGCCGAGCTCGCCGCCCGGCATCCGTTGGCTGTCGTCGACCCGGACGTCCTCTACACCGACAACGGCACCGTGCTCACCGCCGCCGGCAAGGCCGCCGCGGTCGATCTCTGCCTGCACCTGATCCACCTCGACCACGGCGCCACGATCGCCAACACGGTCGCCCGGCGACTCGTCATGCCGCCACACCGGCCCGGCGGCCAGGCCCAGTTCGTCGCGACGCCGCTGCAGCCGGCCGGCGACCACCGCCTGGCCGGCCTGCTGGCCTGGGCGCGCGAACGGCTGGACCAGCCGCTGTCCGTCACCGATCTCGCCCGCCAGGCGAATCTGAGCCCGCGCCATCTCGGTCGCCAGTTCCTCGCCGTCACCGGCCAGACGCCACTCCAGTGGCTGCTCACCCAACGCGTACGCCGGGCTCAGGAGCTGCTCGAGTCCTCCGACGACAGCGTCGACGCGATCGCCACCGCGACCGGCCTCGGTACGCCGACCACGCTGCGCCGCCAGTTCAAGCGCATCACCGGCGTTCCGCCCGACACCTACCGCCGTTCGTTCCGCGCCTGAGAAAATTCCCGCTCAGTCGGTCCAGTCCAGCTGCGGCTCGGGGATCGCGAGGGTCCGGCCGTGAGCCTGTGCCTCCGCCCGGGCGGCCTGGTCGCCGCGCGGGTAGCGGAAGATCCGGCCCGGGAACACGACGACGACCTCGTCCGCGTTGTGCCAGTCGGCGTACCAGCCCGGTTTGTCCAGCGCGTCTCGCAGCGCCTCGGCCAGTGCCTTCTCGTGCTCGTCCTCGACCTGGAACTCCATGATCGTCCAGACCGGCGGTTGCGCCGCGCTCATGCCGGTGACGCCGATCCGGCTCAGTTTGCGCACCGCCAGCGGAATGCCGTCGAGCGTCGTCCCGGTGCGCAGGCTCTCCAGGATCAGCACTCCGTCGTACATGTCAGCCTCCGGTCTGGGAGTTCGGGGCGTGCACCGGCTTGGACTGCGACGACGAGCGCTGACGCAGGTAGATCGAACCGCCGACGATCGCCGCGACGGCGAGGAACTCGCTCTGCCAGTTCTGGAACGACTCGAACCAGAACTGCGAGGTGCCGAGGTACTGCCAGGTGCTGACCGCCTGGCCGCCGTGCAGTTGCTGGTCCTCGCTGTAGGCGCCGGCGCCGGTGACCGCGTGCAGCCAGATCGACAGCAGGAAGCAGATGCCGAAGGCAATCGCCAGGGAGTTCTCGTAGAGCTTCAGGAGCAGCTCCGAGCCGTGCCGGACCGGCCAGGGGGCATCCCGGTCGTTGCGATGATCGCGCGGGTCCTCGTCCTGCGGCGCCGGTTCGTCGATCGGCCGGGACTCGGCCGAGCCCTTCTGGACCAGGAAGACGGTGAGCAGCACGTACATGCCCATCTGCAGGAACTCCGACTCCCAGTTCTCGAAGACGGTCTCCCCGAACGACGACGAACCGGCGTACTGGACCAGGGTCTGGGTGGGCTGCCCGTGCTCGGTCAGCTCGTCGTTCTCGTGCGCGTGCCCGGTGAGCAGGACGCCGATCAGGAACAGCGCGAACAGGGCCAGGTTGGCGAGCAGCAGACCGCGGAGTCTCATCCATCGCATGCCGACATCATCACCCCGTTCTCAGTCCGCATCGATCACGCAGAACGCGTTGCCCTCCGTGTCGCGCAGCACGACGAAGTCGTGCCGCTCCGGGTAGTCCCACTCGGCCCGGGTCGCACCGAGCTTCAGCAACCGCTCGATGTGCTGATCACGCTCACGGGTGTACAGGTCGATGTGCACCGGCGCCACCTCCGGCGCGACCTTCTCGGTCCGCTGGATCAGCACCGAAGGCCCCTGCCCGGCCGGGTCGGACAGCTTCGTGTACTGGTGGTCCGGGCCGACCTCGTCCTCCCGGTCGTAGCCGAGCGTCTCGGCCCAGAACGCCGCCGCGCGGTTCATGTCCAGCGCGTTCACCACGATCGTCGCCAGTCTCAGGTCGCCGACCGCGGCCGGTCTCTCACCCATCGCCGCCACCTCTCACCCGCCGAACGTTGATCGCCGGACCGGTGCCCGGGGTGCTAGCGGCCAAACCCCTCGAGCAGCAGCCGGAGCGCGGTCAGCGTCGCGGAGTGCACGACCTCGCCCGGCTCGCCGTCGAAGTGGTGCTCGGACGCCTGCACACCGCTCGGTGTCCGGACGGCGATGAACACCGTGCCCGGCGGCTGCCCGTCCTGTGAGTCGGGTCCCCCCGCGCCGGTCGTCGCGACCGCCCAGTCCGCGCCGGTCACCCGGGCGACGCCGTCGGCCATCTCGCGCGCGGCCTTGGCCGTCACGACCGGCCCGGGCTCGACGCCCAGTACGCCGAACTTCACGTGCGACGAGTACGCGACGACGCCACCGGCGAACCAGTCGATCGCGCCCGAGGCGGCGCCCAGGTGCGACGCGATGTTGCCGCTGGTCAGGGACTCCGCGGCCGCGACCAGCACACCGGCTCGCTGGGCCCGCTCGGCGACAGCCTCGGCCACTTCGATCGCGTCCTTGCTCAGCTCACCAGGCATGCGCCCGATTCTGCACGACGGTCGCCGAACGCGACGACACGGCGTGTTGCCGTGGCCGGGGTCCACCCTTGGTCGCTGGTACGCGATGCCCTCGGGGGACTTGCCAACCGTTCCCGCCGGGCAGCCGATGCGCTGGGATTTCGACCAGGTCATGAAAGTTGCCTTGAGCACCGAAGCGGGGGCCGAGCTGGCCGGCGCCTAGGGTGTGTCGGCCAGCCGGGGCAGCGCCGCCAGGAACTGGCGTCTCTCGGTCGCGGTGAGGGCGCTGAGCAGTTCGTCCTCCATCGCGCGGATGTCGGTCTTGGCGGCTTTCAGCCGGGCCTGGCCCTCCGGGGTGAGGCGAACGTTGTGGGCGCGCCGGTTGGCCGGATCGGGCTCGCGGACCAGCAGGCCCTGCTCGGCGAGCTGGTCGAGCAGCGGGATCAGGCGGGACTTGTCGTACCCGATCGCCTGGGCGAGCGCCTGCTGCGTCTCGGTCGGCTGTTTCGCCAGGTGGCTCAGCACGCTGTAGCCCCACATCGACAGGCCGTGGGCTTCCAGCAACGGCCGCTCGGCCGCCATCAGCCGGCGGACCACCTGAGCGAGCAGGGCTCCGAGGTCTTCGCGCTCCATCCGGTCATCGTAGGCATTGCTCAATCGTAAGCATGTGCATATGATCAGCACATGCCTACAAACATCACGCTCTCCCGCAGCATCGCGATCGACGCCCCGGCCGACGCCGTGTTCGCGTTCGTCGCCGACCCGCGCAACCTCCCGCGCTGGGCCCCCGGCGCCGCCAAGTCCGTCCAGCCCAGCGGAGATGACTGGCTGCTCGACAACGGACAGGCCGAGGTCCGGATCACCGTCCGGACCTCCGAACAGCACGGCACGGTCGACCTGCTCTCGCCCGACGACCCCCGCTCCGGCGTATTCACCCGCGTTCTGCCCAACGGCACCGGCAGCGAGTACCAGTTCACGCTGTTCTTCCCCGAGGGCACACCGCAGGACGCCGTCGACCAGCAGCTCGCCGTCATCGAGCAGGAGCTCGCCACTGTTCGCACACTCTGCGAGGCCTGAGACCTACTCCCGGAGGCGTGGCTCGACGCGACCTTCGAGCCACGCGAGGATCATCGCGTCGAACAGGTCAGGATCCTCGACGTTCCAGACGTGGTGCATGCCGGGCGCGAAGCGGATCGTGGCCCGCGGTACGACGCTTGCCGCGGCCGCGAGGGATCGGCGGACGGTGGCCGGTTCGCGGTCGCCGGCGACCAGCAGCATCGGTCCGGCGTACGCGCTGAGTCCTTTCGGTACCCGGCCGGAGTGCACGTCGTCGAGCATTCGGCGGGCGGTTTCCTTGCGCACCGACAGGCCGTGCTCGACGTAGGGGCGGCGTGAGTCGGCGGGGAGCCGGAACGCGGCGGCCTGCGCTTTCCAGAACCAGGGTCGTTCCCACAGTCGCAGGTGCAGCCGGACGGCGAGTCGGGGAAGGCCGGTGACCGGGAGCAGTGGAACGCCGGAGGCGAGGACCGAGGTCGCGGCTTCGGGATGGCGGGCCGCGAGGTGCAGTGCGACGACGCCGCCCAGGGAAAGGCCGACGACGTGGAAACGCCTGCGTCCGGTCAGTTCCCGGACGCGGCCGACGATGTCGTCGGCGACGGCGCCGAGCCCGGGCCAGGGCTCGCTGGTGCGGTCGCCGAAGCCCGGCAGGTGGGGTGTGACGACGACGCGGCGGCTCAGCGCGGCGAGCTGAGGTTCCCACATCCAGTTCGCGACGTTGCCGCCGTGCAGGAGGACAACCGGATCGTCGTCGCCGGCGGCTTCCGGATGGTGGAGCTCGGCGAAGGTCATGCCAGTTCCTTCTCGAGCGCGTCGAGCCACGCCAGCTCTGCCCGCGCGTGACGCAGCCCGTTGTCGAGCGTGGCCAGCCGAAGCCGCTCGGCGCGGTCGGTGGGCTCCGGGGTGCTTTTGCGGACCGCCATCAAAGTGGCGAGCGTCGTACGGGCTGCTTCGTGCTGGCGCTCCAGCAGGGCGGCCAGCTCCTCGGAGTCCAGCTCGCCGGCGAAGAACACCCTGGCCAGGAAGGCGTTGCGCTCGGGCTGCCGATCGAGGTCGGACACCAGCCAGTCGTGCAGTCTCGCCCGTCCGGCCGCGGTGAGGTGGTGTTCTTGACGATCGGGGCCGGCGCTGCCCGGAACCTTCCGGACTTCGACCAGCCCTTCGGTCACCAGCGCGGCCAGTGTGCGGTAGATCTGCGCCTTGTCGGCCGACCAGAAGTAGTTGACCGTCGAGTCGAAGTGCCGCTTGAGGTCGTACCCCGACATCGGCGCGATCGACAGCAGGCCGAGGATGATGCGTTGCAGAACCATGCCACTAGTAGACAATGCACCTAGGTGACTTGTCTACTAGATGCCGTGCGCCGCCGGGATTTGGTCAGTCCGGTGCGCCGCGTTGGCTGGTGGTGCGTTCGACGATGATGCTGGTCGCGTAGCGCGGCGTGCCCGGGGGTTCGACGTCGGTCCACTCGCCGACGTACTTCTCGGCGATCGCGCGCTCCAGCGCGCAGTCGGGGTCGTGAACCAGGTCGTCGACGGTGCCGCGCAGCTCCAGGTAGTACGTCGGCCGGGTGGGCTCGACGATCGCCACGGAGATCCTGGGGTTGCGACGGAGGTTGCGAAGTTTCTGGCGGCCTTCGACCAGGCTGATCCGGACGCGCTCGCCGTCCCACAGGAACCACAACGGGGTGACCTGCGGACCGCCGTTCTTGCCGACGGTCGACACGAACGCGACCGCCCGCGACTCGAGCAACGGGTGGAAGTCCTCGGGGATCGTCACCTGGACGAGGCTACCCGGACCGCGGCCCGCCGCAGGGTTTCCGGTCGGACGCCGGCCAGACGTACGGCAGGTCGGTGGGCTCGTCGAAGAGTGGGGCGTAGTACGCCGGATCCTTCTGCAGCAGGGCGGAGCGGTGGCTTCGGTGGAACTCCTCGTCGCCGAGCCACGGGGGAAGGTCGCCGGTGGCGGCGAGTTCCTGCTGGCTGCGCGGCAGTGCGATCCCGCATCCGGTCTTCAGGTCGGTGAGCAGGGTGAGCTCGCAGGTGTCGGCCCGGCCGGTCGCGGTCCACGCGGCGCAGATCTCCAAGCCGTACCGGACCAGAGCTTCCTCGTAGCCGGCCCACATCTTCACCGCCGGGTGGTGGCGCCAGCCGTAGTTCTCGACGGTCAGGCCGCGCAGGATCTGGATGGTCTCGACGCGTTGCTTGCCGAGGCGGCGCGGGTCGAGCACCTGCGCGGTCACGCGGAAGTCGGCGTACGGGAGGAACGACTGCATGCTGTCGCCGGTACCCAGGCGGCAAGCCAGGCGCGGGCAGCGCCCGGCCTGCCGGTGAGTCACGCCCAGGGGTTGAAGGGGATGCCGCTGGGCTTGGAGGCGTTGAGCAGGTTGCGGAAGCGGTCGTCTTTGTCGGTGACCTTGATCGTCGCCGCGCCGAAGTCGGCGTTCATCAGGATGTCGCGCAGGCCGGTGCTGGGGAAGCCGTCCCAGCCGACCAGCGGCGGGTAGCGCCAGTTGTGGTAGTGGTTCTCCGGCGGCTCGTCGTTGCTGTTGGCAAGCCGGAAGAAGTGCGTGCTGGCGCCGTCCTTGTGGTAGACGACCTTGGGGTGCGTCCCGTCGAAGCGGACCTGGGAGCGCGGGTAGGTCACCTGGCTGCTGTGCTGGGTGGTGGTGACGAACTCGACCTGGTTGGACGCCTGGTTGATCCACGAGATCACGTGCTCGAAGTCGTGCCGGTGCCCGCCGAGGCTGCTGCCGGCGATCGCCTGGTCCTTCTCGAAGTAGCTGGCGTACACGACCGCGCACCAGCCGTTGTTGCACTTGGTCCGCGCGTAGGTCTGGCTGTTGTCCAGGTCGGACTGGTCGCGGCAGTTGCCGTTGACCGCGCCGCTGGGGTTGAGTCCGGGGTTGAGCGTGCCGTCGGCGCCGATCGCCGGCGTCGCGTAGCAGCCGTCGCCGTCGTAGTCGTACGCCGGCGAGAACGACTGCTCGTACCCGCCCGCGTTCTGCGGCAGCGAGGGAGGTGGAGCCGCGTACGCCGCGGCGGCGGAGGTGACCATCAGCGCGGCGGTGGCCAGCGCGATGCCGAGCACGCGGCGGCGGCGCTTCGGAGGTCGGGCGGAGGTGGTGGGCGGAGAAGCGTTCATTCATCACTCTTTTCGAGAGCGGGGGCGGAAGTGAACGCTCCGAGAATGACAGCCCCTGGACAAGTCAGTACATACGTCACGTGACTACTGATCGACGCTGGGTGAACACCGTCCTTTCGGATGATTCCCGAGCTCGGCGTCAACTGCCGCCGCCCGCCCCGGCGTCGTATCGGGTGCCTCGGCGGACGAGGCGACGACGACCAGCTGCTGGTTGTCCTCTTGACGCTCGCGATACGCCTCGGCGGTTTGGATGGTGGCATGGGTTCGGTTGCGGTTCGGGTGGAGCGGCCTGCTCTGGTGGGTGGCCGGTTGTACGAGATCGATCTGCTGCGGATCTTCGCGGCGGTCTCGGTGGTGCTCTACCACTACCTGTTCGCCGGGTACTACAAAGTCGTCTCGCCGCTCGGGTTCGCGGCGCCGGGGCTGGTGGCCAGGTACGGGTATCTCGGCGTCGACCTGTTCTTCCTGATCAGCGGGTTCGTCGTCCTGTTGTCAGCCTGGGACCGTACGCCGCGGAGCTTCGTCGTGTCCCGCGTCGTGCGGCTCTACCCGGCGTACTGGGTGGCGGTGACGCTGACCGCGCTGGTCTCCGTGCTCTTCGGCGCCGGGCGCTTTCCGATCGGGTTCGTCCAGTACCTCGGCAACCTGACCATGCTCAACTCCCTGGCCGACCTGGACAACGTCGACGTCGTGTACTGGACGCTCTGGGCCGAGCTGCGCTTCTACGCGATCGTGTTCGCGCTGACGTGCTTCACCATCACGGCGCGCCGGGTGAGCATCCTGCTCTGGGCCTGGCTCGGACTCACCGCCCTGTTCGAGTACGGCGTACTGCCGGCGGGCGCGGACCTCGTGCTCAACACCCAGTACTCGCACTACTTCATCGCCGGCATGGCGCTGTGCCTGATCTACCGCTTCGGCCCGCGCCGGTCCTGGCTGGTGCTGGTCGGGTTGTGTCTGGTCAACGCGGTGTACCGCGGCGTGCAGTTCGCCGGTGACGTCGAATCCCGTTTCCACACAGCGATTCAGCGGCCGGTGGTCGTCGTGCTGATCGCGCTGATCTTCGCCGTGATGCTCGCTGTCGCGCTGCGGCTCACCACGCGGCTGGCGCGACCGTGGTTCGTGGTCCTGGGCGCGCTGACGTATCCGCTCTACCTGATCCACGCGCACATCGGCTTCATCGTCTTCGAGCGGCTGGGCGACCAGGTGAACAAGTATCTGCTGGTCGGCACCACCACGGCGGCGATGGTCGGTGCGGCGTACCTGATCAACCGGTACGTCGAGAGGCCGCTCGCGCCACGGTTGAAGCGCGTGCTCGGCGAGGGGCGGCGCGGATGAGGGCCCTGGGCAAGCGGATCGCGGTACTGGTCGTTGTCCTGGTGATGGCGGGGTGTACCGGCGGCGAGCTCCAGACCGATCCGCGGGTCGAGGCCGACGGACCGTCGTTGACGCTGGCCTTCGGCGGCGATGTGAACTTCGAGGGCCGCACCCAGGAGTTGCTGGACAAGGACCCGGAGACGGCCTTCGGGCCTGCCGCGAACAAGCTGGCGGCCGCCGACCTGGCGATCGTCAACCTGGAGACCCCGATCACCACGCGCGGAACGCCGCAGCCGAAGCGCTACCTGTTCCGCACCGATCCCCGTGCGGTGACGGCACTGACGTCGGCCGGCGTGGACGTCGTCAGCCTCGCCAACAACCACACGCTCGACTACGGCCAGATCGGCCTGGCGGACACCCTCGCCGCGGCCAGAGCCGGGAAGCTGCCGACGGTCGGCGCCGGCCGCAACGCTGCCGAGGCCTTCGCCCCATGGCGTACGACGGTCCGCGGTATCCGGGTCGCCGTCTTCGCCTTCAGCCAGGTCTCGGACCTTGCCACCGAGTGGACCGCGACGCCGCACCGCCCCGGACTGGCCGTCGCCGTCGAACGCCGTCAGGCCCTGGACGCCGTGCGCGCCGCCCGCGCGACCAGCGACGTGATCGTCGTCGTCCCGCACTGGGGCTCGGAGCACGACCGCTGCCCGACGGCCGATCAGAAGTCCTTCGCCGCCGACCTGTCCGCGGCCGGGGCCGACGTGGTCGTCGGCGCCCATGCCCACGTACTGCAGGGCCAGGGCTATCTCGGCCCGACGTTCGTTGCCTACGGCATGGGAAACCTGCTGTGGGGATCCGGCCTGCCGGCCCCGGAGGACTGGCGTGGCGGCGTACTGAAGCTGACCCTGCGCGGCCGCACGGTGGTCGAACGCGACTTCACCCCCACGACGCTGTCGCCCGAGACCCGCCAGCCACTCGAGTTCACTGCCGTGGAGGCAGACAAGGAGCGAGCCCGGGTCAACGGCCTGCGGGACTGCGCTTCACTGGCGCGGTCGCCTGCCTCCTGACGTCGTCGCGTCGCGCTCAGGGCCGGCGCTGTGCCTGCTCGACGACTCGGATCGCGGTCTCGGTCAGGGTCGTTCCGTCTTCTGTCGCGCGCTGGACGAGCAGGTCGTAGGCGCCGGCCATGTCGAGGCTGTTGCTGTAGGCCAATACTCCCTTGGCCTGTTCGACGACGGTCCGGCCGCCGAGAGCCGAGCCGATCCGCTCGTCGAGCTGGTCGGTGCTGAGCTCGGTCGACTGGACGATGACCACGGTCGCCACGTCGGCGAAGGCCTGCGTGAGCAAGCGGGCCTCGCGGTCGAGCTGGTCCGGGACGCTGTAGAAGGCGTTCATCGCGCCGATCACGTGACCGTGCCAGCGCATCGGTACGGCGACAACGGCGTGGTAGCCCGCCGCCACGATCGCCTCGCCGACCTCGCCCCAGCGTTCGGTGAGGTCTTGGTCGGAGTACGCCGCGAGCGCGGCTTCGCCGTGGGCGGCGTCGACGCACGGTCCCGCGTCGTGCTGCAACTGGTACAGCTCGAGTTCGGTGGCCTGGTGCGAGCTGGCACTGAGCAGCTCCAGCTCACCCCGGTCGTCCTTGACGAGCAGGCCGGCCGCGTCCGCGTCGGTGAGCTCGGTGTAGTCGGACAGCAGGCGAGACAGAGTGCCGGTGACGTCCTGCTGCTGCACCATCGCCGCGGCGGCGTCGGCGAACGCTTGGGAGGCACTGACGACGGTCATGGGGTCTCGCTCTCGGGATCGTCGGAAAAGCGCAGACGGCGGCTGATGATCTGTGCGGCGATGTCGGTCAAGGTGACGTTGTGGCTGAACGCGTGTGCTCTCAGCAGGGCCAGCGCGTCCTCGGGGGAGATCCGTAACTGCGCCACCACCATGCCCGTGGCCTGGTGCACCTCGGCCCGGCTCGACCACGAACTGTTGCGCCAGTCGGCCTCGTGAGCCGGGGACGCCTCGACCAGCGCGGCACCGATGGTGTCGGCCAGATACTGGGCCACGCTCGGGTCGGGCAAGTCGATGCCGGCGCTGTAATGGACGGTCAGCACCCCGAGGGGCGAACCTCCGGGCCGCATCGGCACGGCGTACACCACGGCGGCCCCCGGAATCCCGCGAGCGGCGTTGGTGAACAACGGCCACGGGTCTCGATCGCTGCCCAGGTCCGCCACCGCGATGGCCGCCGTCCGGTACGCCGTGGTGCCCGGACCCTCACCCAGAACGTCCTGCAGGTCCTCCAGCCGCGCGGCCGTGTCGTCGGTCGTGCACAGCGTGACCCGGTCGGGGTCGGTGTAGGACAGCGTGATGGCGGCTCCGTCGCCACCGAGCAAGGTCAGGTAGGCCCGGCACAGGCGCAACTCGAGCGGCTGGCTCGTGTCGCTGCCGGCGAGCACCCGCGCCAGCCGGGTGAACAGGGCACTCGGATCCAGGTCGCTCATTCGGCATCACCTCATCAAGTCGGCCGTCGGCGACCGGCCCGCACACTCGGGTCGGAGTTCACTATTCCATCAGTGCGGGCCGTTTCCGTTGCCACCAGCCCCGGGCAGCGCGCGGGTTTCGATGAAGTTCTGGGCGACGTCACGCAGCTTGGTGTTGGTGTCCTGGGAGTAGCGCTGCAGGACGGCGAAGGCCTGGTCGTCGCTGAGGTCGAAGCGTTCCATCAGGATGCCCATCGCGATTCCGACCAGCTTGCGGGCATCGATCGCCTGGGTCATCGTCTGCGCCTGACGGGCGGTCGCGACCGCGACCGCGGCATGCCGGGCCAGGATGTGGGCGACCGCCTGGTCGTCGGTGGAGAACGCGTCGGGCCGCGCGCTGTAGAGACCGAGCACTCCGACCGCGCCGGTGCCGGTCGCCAGCGGTACGTCGAGCACGCTGCGGACCCCGAGGGCTTGCACGGTGCGGGCCCAGTGAGGCCATCGGCCATCGGTCGCGACGTCGCGGATCAGCAGCGTGTGCTGCTCGCGCAGGCAGACGGTCAGCGGGCCCTCGCACCCGGTCATCTGGGCCTGGTAGATGGTGGCCACCACGGGGTCGGTCACCGCGGGAACCTGCGGGCGCCGGCCGCGGGCGGCGAGCGCGACACCGGCGTGCGAACAGCCGAGTGCGTGCAGCGCGAACTGGACCACCGCCTCGACGGTCTCGTCGACACTCGCCGAGCCGTGCAGTTCGAGCGCCAGTTCCGCGAACAGGCGCGCGTGCGTGTGGTGCAGGTCGAGCTCCATGGGCCGCCTCCGGTCGACGGTAGCGGCGTCACCCACGCCGCTGGAGTGACTCACTGTCAGCATGCCTCGTTCCGGCCCGGAAAGCACGCCGCTCAGCCGCGATTTTCCGTGGTGAATCGATTACCTTTCCGGCCACGCTGCGTCACGGCGGGGTTGTTGCCTGATCGCCGTACTTCGGACTGGCGGCGGCGCGAGCGGCCCGTCACGACGGCCGGTCGTCGCCGGGGCGGAGCCGGTGGGTGGGGGATCGGGACGGATACGGGCCCGGGCGGTAGACGTTGACCTCCTCGACGGTCCCGTCCTTGTCGCGGATGACATGGCGCACGCCCGCCCAGCGGGCCACCTCGGCGCCGATGCAGATCTGCCGCAGCCGGGGACCGCCGCGGGAGAACGGTTCCACGCAGCCCACTCGCCGGGTCATCCAGATGCCGTCCCAGAAGGTCTCGACATCTCGTGCGTCCATCCCGCCGCCCTCCCCTCCGCAGCAGACCAGTACCCCCACAGGTCTGATGCATTCCAGGGGCCGCCGTTCGCTCGCTGCCGATCACCGCCGGTGCGTTTCGAAGCCGCGCGGTGGGGGAACCGCAAGGCCGACCAACACATCGAGCTGTGGTGGGAGTGAGTGACGATGACCAAGGCGCGCGACCTGATGACGCCCGGCGCGGAGTGCGTCGGCGAGAACGAGACGCTGGTGGACGCGGCCCGCAAGATGCGGGACCTGGACGTCGGCGCCCTGCCGATCTGCGGTGAGGACAACCGGCTCAAGGGCATGGTCACCGACCGCGACATCGTGGTGAAGTGCATCGCCGAGGGTGGCGACCCGGCCACCGCGACGGCCGGCCAGTTCGGTCAGGGCAAGCCGGTGACGATCGGGGCGGACGACAGCATCGAAGAGGCGTTGAAGACGATGACCGAGCACCAGGTCCGCCGGCTGCCGGTGATCGACGGGCACGACCTGGTCGGCATGCTCGCCCAGGCCGACATCGCCCGGTCGATGCCCGAACGGGCCACCGGCGACACGGTGCAGGACATCTCTCAGCCCTGAGTCGCGGCCGGCGACGGATTCCGTACGGCGCGGTGCCTGGTGCTCGGCAGCAGGCGCCGCGGCCGGTCAGTGGAGCGCGGCGATCAGGGCTTCTTGCCGACGCCGACCCACAGGCTGCAGCTGACGTCGGTGAAGACCCGGCGCTCGGCCAGCTGCTGGGTCTCCTCGTCGGGGTGCCAGCGGTAGGGGACCTCGACGCCCGGCTCGACCAGCTCGAGACCGGTGAAGAAGCGCTCGATCTCCTCGCGGCTGCGGACCTGCGCGTCACCGCCGTCGGCCTTGTAGACCTGGATCGCCTGCTCCCACATCGCGGGCGCGAAGTCCGGCGTGCAGTGGGAGAAGATCAGGTACGAGCCCGACGCCAGCGGCTCGAGCAGCTGCTGGACGAGTTCGTACGGCTTCTGGTCGTCGGTGATGTAGTGGAAGACGCCGACCAGGCACAGCGCGACCGGCTTGCTCAGGTCGAGCACCTCGCGGACCTCGGTCGAGTCGAGGATCGCCTGCGGGTCGGTGACGTCGGCCTCGAGGTAGGCGGTCTCGCCGTGCGGTGAGCTGACCAGCAGGGCGCGGGAGTGGGCCAGCACGATCGGGTCGTTGTCGGCGTACACGACGCGGGCCTCGGGCACGATCGCCTGCACGACCTCGTGCAGGTTCGGGCTGGTCGGGATGCCGGTGCCGACGTCGAGGAACTGGGTGACGCCGCGCTCGGCGACGTACTTGGCCGCGCGGTGCATCCACATCCGGTTCGACTGGGCCGCGGTCCGGAAGCCCGGGAACGCCTCGAGCAGGTGGTCGCCGGCCTCGCGGTCGACCGCGAAGTTCGTCTTGCCGCCCAGGAAGTAGTCGTAGACCCGGGCGCTGTGCGGCACACTCAGGTCGAGCCGGTCCACGCTCGACGTACCGGCCTCGTCCGTCTGATCACTCATCGCAACTCCTCGAACTGTCCCGTGCGTAGACCGCATCGTAGCGGTCGCGCGGCGGTGTGTGACGGGGGCGTCGTGGTCGAATTGGGACGGCACTTCCACGCCGTACCCAGCGACCGAACGGAGAAGTGAGTGGAGCAGTGGGATCCGACCGCCCCAGGGGTACTGCGACTGCCGTCGGGCCGGCTGGTGCGCGGCCGCGGTTTGCGCGACGGACTGCCGCCCGGACCCGAACCCACCTTCGGTGTCTACCTGTTGGGCAAGCCCCCGCCGGCTGTCACCTGGGACTCGCAGTGGATCCGCTGGCCGGACTTCCGGCTGCCCGCCGACCACGCCGAGACGCGGCGAATCCTGACCGCGACGCTGGACCGCCTGGATCGCGATCGCGTCGAGTTCGCGTGCGGAGGCGGCAAGGGCCGGACCGGAACAGCCCTCGCCTGCTTGGCGATCCTGGACGGCGTACCGGCCGCAGAGGCGATCGCGTTCGTCCGCGAGCACTACCACCGGCACGCGGTGGAGACTCCGTGGCAGAAGCGCTACGTGCGCAACTACTGATCGGGGCCGGCCGGCTCAGGAACGAACCAGGCGGGCGATTGCCTCGGAGGCTTCCTTGAGCTTCCGGTCGGCCTCCGGGCCGCCGGCGGCCGCGGCGTCCACGACGCAGTGCGCCAAGTGGTCGTCCAGGAGACCCAAGGCGACGGACTCCAGCGCCTTCGTCATCGCGGAGATCTGGGTGAGGATGTCGATGCAGTACTTCTCGCTCTCCACCATGCCCTGCAGCCCGCGGGCCTGACCCTCGATCCGCTTCAGCCGCCGCAGATAGGCCTCTTTGTCGCCGATGTAGCCGTGCTGTGCCTGCTCGGTCACGCCCACCACTTCCTTCCCTGACCTCCGACGAGCACCCTACCGGCCCGGGAGCCGGCGGTGAGGTCTTGCCTTTTCATAGGGTACCCCCCTAGGGTATCGAGCTATTCCTGTCTGTCGAGCTCCGGAACGCTTCGCGGGCTCGATCGATACCCCATACCGGTAAGGAGTAGGTTCATGTCTGTTGTAGACGCACCGGCGCCGGCGCGGCGCTGGTGGGCGCTCGGCCTGATCGCCGCGGCGCAGTTCATGGTCATCATGGACACCTCGATCATCGGCGTCGCACTGCCGAAGATGCAGACCGAGTTGGGCTTCGGCCCCGGCGACCTGTCGTGGGTGTTCAACGCCTATGTGGTCGCGTTCGGCGGCTTGCTGCTGCTCGGCGGCCGCCTGTCCGACCTGCTGGGCGCCCGCCGGATCTTCGCGGCCGGCTGGGCCGTGCTGCTGGCCGGGTCGCTGGTGGCAGGCCTCGCCAACGGCGTCGCGAGCGAGCTCATCGGCCGGGCGGTCCAGGGGGTCGGTGCGGCGCTGATCGCTCCCGCCGCGCTGACCTTGCTGATGATGCTGTTCGGCGGCAATCCCCAGGAGCTGACGAAGGCGATCGCTCTGTACGGCGCGGCCGCTCCGGCCGGCGGAACGGCGGGAGTGTTCCTGGGTGGCGTGATCACCGAGTACCTGTCGTGGCCGTGGGTGTTCTTCCTCAATGTCCCGATCGCGGTGGCCGCGCTGATCGCGACGCCGGCCTTGATGCCGAACGCGCCGGTACGGCGTGGCTCGATCGACTTCGCCGGTGCGCTGACCGTGACGCTGGGCCTGGGCGCCGGCGTGTACGCGATCGTCCGGGCGCCGGAAGTCGGCTGGACCGACGGCTCGACCCTGCTCGTCGGCGCGATCGCGGTCGCGTCGCTGGTGGTTTTCGCCGCCGTCCAGGCGAACCGGCGTGAGCCGTTGGTGCGGCTGGGCATCTTCACCGCGCCGAACCTCGCGGCGGCCAACGTGGCGCAGTTGCTGCTCGGCGCGGCCTGGGTGCCGATGTGGTTCTTCCTGAACCTGTACCTGCAGCAGGTGCTCGGTCTCGGCGCGTTCCCGAGCGGCTCGGCATTGTTGCCGATGACAACGTTCATCATGCTCGGCATGATCGTGGTCGCGCCGCGGGCGATCGCGGCGATCGGTCCGAAGAAGACCCTGGTCGCCGGCATGAGCATCCTGACCGCGGGGCTGGCCGCGTTGTCGCTGATCCGTTCCGGCGGGTCGTTCTGGACCGACGTCCTGCCCGCGTCGCTGATCGCGGCGGCGGGGATGTCGCTGGCATTCATCCCCAGCCTCGGCATCGCGCTCTCCTCGGCCCGTCCCGAAGAAGGCGGACTGGCGTCGGGCATCGTCAACACCAGCTACCAGATCGGTTCCGCGCTCGGCCTGGCCGCGATGACGGCGGTCGCCGCGGCCAACGGCGCCGGCAAGCTAGGTGACCTCGCCTCACTGACCGACGGGTACTCCGCGGCGTTCATCGGTGCAGCCGTCATCGCGGCCGTCGGCGCCGTACTGGCCGCGGTCTCCCTGCGCGGTGCGCCTCCGGCGGTCGAGGAGGCAACAGCCGCAACCGAAGCCCCGGCGGGCCGGTGAACGTCCACACGGTCATCATGCCGGGCATCTCGTGCGCGCTGTGAGGTCGCCACGACGCAGCGCCTGCTCGGCCGGCTACCGGTCAGCTGACGCGGGGCGACAGAAATCTTCACCCCTGCGGAATACCCCCATGGGGTATATTGTTCGGAGTCGTGAGGCGGCGGCTCGACGGCCGCCCCGACTCCGGACGCTGAGAGGACGAATCATGGTGAAGGCCACTCCACCCGGCCAGGATCACCAGCACCCTGGCGACGAGCACCACGAAACCCACGCCGGTCACGGGCCGGCGGTGGGACACGACGCGCGCGCCGGTCACGGTGGGCACGACAAGCACGCCGGGCACGACCCGGAGATGTTCCGGCGGAAGTTCTGGCTGAGCCTGCTGCTGACGCTGCCGATCGTTGCCACCAGCCACATGGTGATGGACTGGTTCGGTTACACGCTGGACTTCCCGGGGATCAGCTGGGTCGGCCCGGTGCTCGGCAGCTTCGTGTTCTTCTACGGCGGCTGGCCGTTCCTGGTCGGCGGTGTCCGGGAAGTCCGCGACCGGGCCCCGGGCATGATGCTGCTGATCTCGATGGCGATCACGGTCGCGTACGTCGCCTCGCTCGCCACCAGTCTCGGGGCGTTCGACCTGGACTTCTGGTGGGAGCTCGCGGCGCTGGTCACGATCATGCTGCTGGGTCACTGGCAGGAGATGAAGGCCATCGGCCAGGCCCAAGGCGCCCTCGCCGCCCTGGCCGCGCTGCTGCCGGACGACGCCGAGCGCGTCACCGGCGACGGTGTCGAGACCGTCGCGATCACCGACCTGACTGTCGGCGACGTCGTCCTCGTCAGGTCCGGCGCGCGGGTTCCGGCCGACGGGCAGATCGTCGACGGCGCGGCCGAGCTGGACGAGTCGATGATCACCGGCGAGTCCCGGCCGGTCGCCCGGACCGTTGGCGACCGTGTTGTCGCGGGAACCGTGGCGACCGACTCCGCGATCCGGGTCCGCGTCGACGCGATCGGCGAGGACACCGCGCTGGCCGGCATCCAGCGGCTGGTGAGCGAAGCGCAGCAGTCCAGCGGACGAGCGCAGGTCCTGGCCGACCGGTTCGCCGCGATGCTGTTCTACATCGCCACCGCCGCCGCGCTGGTCACCTTCCTGGCCTGGTGGGCGTTCGGAACGCTCGACGAGTCCGTCGTGCGGACCGTCACCGTCCTGGTGATCGCGTGCCCGCACGCCCTCGGGCTGGCCATCCCGCTGGTGATCGCGCTGTCCACCGCGGTCGCCGCGAAGGCGGGCATCCTGGTCAAGGACCGGCTGGCGCTGGAGCGGATGCGCACCGTGCAGGCGGTGCTGTTCGACAAGACCGGCACCCTGACCAAGGGCGAGCACGTGGTGACCGGCATCGCCGGTGACGGGATCGACGAGCAGGAAGTCCTGCGGATCGCCGGTGCCGTCGAGGCCGACAGCGAGCACCCGCTTGCGCGGGCGATCGTCACGGCCGCCGATCAGCGCGGAGGACGAGCCAAGGCCGGCGACTTCACGTCACTCACCGGACGCGGCGTCCAGGCGATCGTCGACGGTACGACGTACGCCGTGGGCGGGCCTGCCTTGCTGCGCGAGCTGGACGCCACGGTGCCGAGCGTCCTGCGGGACCGGGCCGAGCAGTGGTCCGGACGGGGAGCCGCCGTGCTCTACCTGCTGCGGGTCGACGGCTCGGCGTCCGTGGCGACCGGAGCGATCGCGCTGGAGGACGAGGTCCGGCCCGAGGCCCGCGAGGCGGTCGAGCAGCTCCGGGCGGCGGGCGTGGCCAAGCTCGTCATGATCACCGGTGACGCCGAACCGGTCGCCCGCGCGGTGGCCGCGGATCTCGGCTTCCGCGAAGGCGTCGACGAGGTGTTCGCCGAAGTGTTGCCGGCCGACAAGGACAAGGCGGTCAGCGAGCTGCAGTCCCGCGGTCTGACGGTGGCGATGGTCGGCGACGGGGTCAACGACGCACCGGCCCTGGCGCGCGCCGATGTCGGCATCGCGATCGGCGCCGGCACCGACGTCGCCATCGAGTCGGCCGGAGTCGTGCTCGCGTCGTCCGACCCGCGCGGTGTCACCGGCGTGATCCGGCTGTCCAAGGCGTCGTACCGCAAGATGATCCAGAACCTCGCCTGGGCGGCCGGCTACAACATCGTCGCGATCCCGCTCGCCGCGGGAGCGCTGGCCTGGGCAGGATTCACGCTCAGCCCGGCGGTCGGCGCCGTGCTGATGTCGGCCTCGACGATCGTCGTCGCCGCCAACGCCCAGCTGTTGCGCCAGGTCCACCTGACCCCGGAGCGATAGCTGTCAACGACCTCGACTCCGCAGGGCGTACCGGCGCTCGGCGTAGTCGAGGTCGTCGCGCCACAGCCGCGCGGCGGTCCACGTCATCGCCGGCCGCAGCAGGGGAGCGGCCCGGTGGGCGAGCCGGAAACCCGGCCGGTCCGACGTCGCGACGGTCGCCTCGATCACCGCGGTCCGTGGCCGGCCGTCGCGGTCGGTGCCGATCGGGGTGGCGTGGGTTTCCACGACGCTGCCGGCCCCTTCACCCTCGAGGATGCGCATCACGACCGTGCGCGGCCCCGGACAGGTGAACTCCGCCCGCACCGGTACGCCGAGCGCCCCACCGAGGCGGAACGTCACGTCGACCAGGAACCGGTCGTCGCCCTCCTCCGGCACCTGCAGCACCCGTAGGTCGGAGAACGAGTACGGGTGGAACCAGGCGCCGTGCCAGGGATCGAGGCGGTTCGCCACGACGTCGACCGGTTCGCAGTACCCGGTCATCGTGGCGACACCGTCGAGCTGCTGCCCGACCGGCCGCTCCGGCACGATCGGCAGATCCGTGGGCTCCTCCCGGCCGACCTGGTCGAGACGGACCCAGCACAGCACGCCGTCGTCGTAGCTGGGATAGCTCAGCCAGCCGAAGCGGCCCTCGTCGCCGACGGACATACCGTGCCAGCGGCAGACGACCTGCCCGTTCTCGACTTTGCCCTTGGCCAGCGGAGCGCCGAGGTGCGGACACGCACCCGGGCCGACGCGCAACGTGCCGTCCGTACGCCGCCACGCCACCAGCTCGACACCGCCGACCTCCACCGCGACGGGCTTCGAGGTCCCGATCGAGCGGCTGGCGGCGAACACGAACCAGTTGCCGGACGGCTGCGCCTCGGCCCGCTTCACCGCGGCTTCGATCACCGGCGGCGAGGCGTCGCGGTACGTCGGTTGCTGCCGCGCCCACGGCTCGCGCGGCAACCACCGCACCGGCCAGTGCGCGGGCCACTTCGCCGGCACCAGACGGGTGATCGGGTTCTTCACGACTCCTCCTCGGACTTGAAACGGCTCAGCCCCCGGAGCCGGCCACGGTTGGGCACGGTCATCAAGGTGTGGCCGGTCCTGCCGAAGCCGGCCAGCAACAGGTTGGCCGCGTGCAGACCGGTGGTCGCGGCGCGTTCCATCAGCGCCACCGGCAGATCGATGCGGATCGTGTCGCCGGCCAGCACAATGCCGGGATCAGGCGTCCGCACGGTCGGCCGGTCGGCGAAGCTGCCCGGCGCGAACAGCGGGCAGTCGTCGCGCCACAGCGACACCGCGTCGACGACCCCGGCCGCCTTGGTCTCGGGATAGATCGCGTGCAACTGGTCCTCGAGCTCGCGGGCGATCTCCGGAACCTCGGCGCTGCTGCCGGCCGCGGTCCCCGTCGTGGCGGCGTACGCGTGCAGCTCGACGACGGATCCGCCGCTGGTCGCCGCCCACTGCCGGGCCTGGTTCTCGTACCGGTTCAGCACCGAGATGTTGTCCAGGCGTCCCCAGCCGCCGGTGCCGAGGAACGCCGGCCGCTCGGGCGCTACGGGTTGGTCGAGCCACAGCCTGTGCGCCAGGAACGGCGGTGCCGTCCGAAGCGCCGCGACCTGGTCCCGCCACTCAGTGGTGCCGAGCCTGGGCGACGATCGGACGAGCTGCTGCAACCCCTGGACCTCGGCCGCGATCACGACAGCGTCGACGTCCACCGCGCCGCCGTCCAGGTGAACGCGGTACCGCCGATCGCCACCCGGCTCGACCTCGCTGACCGGCGTACCGGTGCGGACTTCGGCGCCGAGCCGGCCCAGGTGGTGACGCAGCGGCTCCCACAACGCCGCGTCGAACGTGTCGGTCGGTACGTCGAACAACAGGCCCTCGGACGACCCGAGGAAGTAGAGGTGGAACATCACGGCCAGTTCGGCCGCGGACAGGTCCTCCGACGCGGCGAAGAAGCTGCGCGAGAACACCTCGAACGCGAGATGCCGGGCGGCGGCCGGGAAGTTGACGGCGTCGAGCAGCTCGGCCGCGGTCGTGGTGTCGAGCTGGTGGTACACCTCCGGCACCCGAACTGTTGCCAACGGCAACGCTGCGCGGGGGTCGAGCCGCAGCAGGTCCTTGACCGTGAAGGTCGGGCTGCGTAAGGCGAAAGCCACCGCATTCCACGGCGGACGGCGCGGCAGCCCGCGGAAGGTGTCGGTTCGGCCCGCGGTGTCGATCAGGGGATAGTCCTCGACCGGGGTCAGCCGGTCCAGGGCGGCGTCGGTCCGGGTCAGCAGGCTCCGCAGGTTGTAGTACTGGCGGAAGAACGCGTGGAAGCCCCGGCTCATCGTGGCCGGCGTCCCGTCCGGCAGGCGATGCGGCCAGGCGCCGACCCGGCCGCCGAGGTACTGCTCCTTCTCCAGCAGGCAGACTTCGACACCTCGCTCCGCCAGCGCTGTGGCCGCGGACAGCCCGGCGATGCCCCCACCGATCACCGCGACCCGCCGGGGCTCGCGCTGATCGGCGATCTCCGCCGAGCCGGTCAGGTCCGCCGGCGTTCGCGGCCTCACCGGCGCCGGCGGTGCGTGCCGCTCCGCGCGTGGGTCCGTCGGCCCGGTCCAGGTCATCGTCCCGACTCCGCCCGTACGCCGGTGAACGTGTGCGCGACCCCGCGCTGCCACCCCGACATCGCGCCGACCTCGACCTGCGCGAAGCCCGCCGCGATCATCCGCGCCCGGAACGCCCGCGCTCCGTCGAAGTGCCGCACGCTCTGCCACAGGTGCCGGTAGAGCGCGGCGTCCCCGGTGGCGATCCGCCCGGCCGGGATGATCACGCTCCAGCACACCGCGTCCCACACCAGTCGCGCGCGCCGCGAGTCGGCCACCGAGAACTCGTGCACGGCCAGCCGCCCGCCCGGCCGCAGTAAGTTGCGCAGGGCAACCAGTCCGTCATCGGGCTCGGCCAGATTGCGGATCAGGTACGCCGCCAGACAGCCGTCGAACGACCCGTCGATCCCCGCCGACTCGAGCTCCTCCAGCGAGCTGTGCACGAACCGCACCGACGGCGGAAAATCCTTCGCCCGAGCCTGCGCCAGCATCTCGCCCGACGCGTCGAAGGCGACGATCTCGGCCTTCGGTGCCACGGCCAGCAGCGCCGCGGTCGAGGCTCCGGTGCCGCACCCGGCGTCCAGGATCCGCAGCCCGGCACCGTCGTTCGGCAGGCGGAGCCGGGACGCCGACAGCCGCAGTTGCTGGTGATACCCCGGATTCGCGCCGACCAGCCGGTCGTAGGCCCGAGCGCCGACGTCGAACGCCGCCGGCACTTCCGCGCGCGGCAACCCGTTGCTCATGACGTCTCCTTTCGCGCGGCCCCGGCGCGCACCCAGAGCAGCAGCGTCGCCGTGACCAGCGCGAAGCCGAACGCGAAGTCCTCGATCGGAATGTCCCACGGGAACCGCACGCCGGTCACGTGATCGGGGTCGTACAGCACGATCGGCGCGTCCAGCTTGGTCAGCCAGCCGTCGACCGGGATCTGGAACCCGAACACGATCACCATGCTGATCCAGTACGCCGGCCGCCGGAACAGCCCGGTCCGCAGCCAGGCCAGCTCGGCCACGACCACGACGATCACCGCGAGCACCGCCGGCAGGGTGTATCCGATCACGACCGCACCCCTTCCCGCCGGGCACCGCGGTACCGCTCGATCCGCGCCAGCATCAACGTCACGGTCTCGTAGGTCAACAGCCCACATGTCGGCACCACCACGAAGAACACCAACTCCTCCACCGGGATCCGGAACGGCAGCGTCAGCCCGGTCAGGTACACCGGGTCGTAGCTCCACACGCCCGCCGCGATCGCGATCGCGTCCCAGATCAGGAAGACGACCAGCACCGGCAGCAGCGCCCGCAGCCAGCGCCGCGGCCGCCGGTAGACCCGTGCGCCGATCAGCTCGAGCGGCAGCGTGATCGCCACGCAGGCCGCCATCACGATCAGGTACTGCCAGTGGTCGCTCACGTGCTGGTCACCTCGCCGTTCGCCAGCGGTCGACGGCCGAGCCCCCGGCGCCGCCGTACCCACACCGCCTGCGCCAGCGCCGCCGTCCCGACGGTCACCTTGCGGGCGGTCGACACACGGGCGCGGCGGGAGAACACGTCGTGACCGGCCGCTTCGATCCGTCCCAGGATCTCCGAGTACAGCACGTACGCCGTCCGCACGCAGGGCCTGGAGACCTCGGCGAGCTGGTCGATCCCGCTGACAGCCTCGGCGTAGATCGCCCGGGTGGCCGCGATCTGGGCGCGCAGCGCCTGCGTCACGCGCGGCTCGGTCCGCCGGCCGGTGACGCACCAGCCGAGCCGGTCCTCGTCCACGCCGTACGCCGCGAGCTCGTCCAGCGGCAGGTAGATCCGGCCGCGTTCGAAGTCCTCGGCGACGTCGCGGAGGAAGTTCGTCAGCTGGAACGCCAGGCCGAGCGCCGCGGCGGCCGGTTCGGCCTCGGCGCGCGGTACGGCGGTGCCGAGGACCGGCAGGACCTGCAGGCCGATCACCTCGGCCGATCCGCGGGTGTAGCGGTAGAGCTCGGGCCGGGTGGCGTACCGCTCGACCGTCAGATCCATCCGCATCGAGGTGAGGAAGTCGTCGAACAGCGACTGGTCGATGGCGTAGCGGTGGATGGTGTCAACGACCGCGGCCAGCACCGGGTCGTCGCAGTGCTGGCCGGTGAGCCCGCGTTTCAGGGTGCCTGCGACTGCGGTCAGCGCGGCCTCGACGTCGTCCGGAGTCGCGCCGGTCGGAGGCAGGTCGACGATGTCGTCGGCGTACCGGGCGAAGCCGTACAGCGCGTGGATCGCCGGGCGCTGCGCCGGGGCGAGCATCCGGGTGGCGAGGAAGTACGTCTTGCCGTGCTCGGCATTCAGTTCCCGGCAGCGCAGGTAGGCGTGCCGCAGGCGGGGATCGGTGATGCGGGCGGCGTCGAGCTCGGCAGCGCTCATGCGATCTCTCCTCTCGAGCTGAGCGGACCGGTGATGCGATCGGCGGCCAGGCGCCCGGACAGCAGCGCCGTCGGGACGCCGACGCCAGGAACGGTGCTGCCGCCGGCCAGGACGACGTTGTCGGTCCGGCGCGGGAAGTTACCCGGCCGGAACGGACCGGTCTGAGCGAACGAGTGCGACCAGGCGAACGGCGTACCGGCGACCATGTCCTGGCGGGCCCAGTCGGCCGGAGTGAGCAGATGCCGGACGGTGATGGCGGATCCGAGGCCTGGGAGATGGCGGCGTTCGACGAGGTCGATCAGCTCGTCGGCGTACCGGTCGCCGTCGCGGTCCCAGTCCGGCTGGCCGGGATGCGCGAGGTTGGGCACGGGCGCCAGGATCGAGATCGTGTCCCCGCCCGGGGGAGCGAGCCGCTGGTCGGTTGCCGTCGGCCGCGTGATCAGCAGCGAAGGATCGCGCATCAGCTCCCCGGTCTCGATCAGCCCGCGGAAGGTCGACCGCCAGGCCGCGCCGAACGAGATCGTGTGGTGAGCCAGCTCCGGGACGACCCGATCCAGCCCCGCATGCAGTACGACGGCCGACGGCGCCGCCCGCAACGCCACTGGGCGACGCGGCGCACCACCGAGCAGTTCGTAGCTGACCGGCAGTTCGGTGGTGAGCACGACCGCGTCCGCCGCGAACCGGCGACCGTCCTCGGTGTGTACGGCGGTGGCGCGGCGGCCCGAGCCTTCCAGCTGACGCACGCTGGCGCCGTACTCGATCTGGACCCCGGCCTTCGTGGCGGCCGCGGCGAGCGCGTCCGGGACTGCGCTGACGCCGCCGGCCGGAAAGAACACGCCGGCGACCGTGTCCATGTACGTGATCACGGCGTACAGCGCGAGGGCGGCCTGCGGCGACTGGCCGACGTACAGGGACTGGAAGGTGAAGACCCGGCGCAGGCGTTCGTCCCGGACGAACCGGGCGATCGCGGGGTCGAGCCGGCGGAAGCCGCCCAGTGCGATGACGCGGGCGAGTTGGGGCGACAGCATCGAGAGTGGGGAGTCGAAATTGGCGCCGACGAAGCGGTCGAACTCGACCCGGTACAGCGTCTGCAGCCAGGCCCGCAGCCGCCGGTACCCCGTCGCGTCGCGGTCCCCAGCGAACGCCCGGACCGCCTCGACCATCGCCTCGGGGTCCCGGTGCACCAGCAGGTTGCTGCCGTCGGCGAAGCGGGCGTCGTACGCCGGATCGAGATCGGTCAGCCTGAGGTGGTCACGCCGGTCGGCGCCGACCGCGGCGAAGGTGTCGTCGAGGACGTCGAGCATGGTCAGCACGCTCGGGCCGGTGTCGAAGTGGTGCCCGTCGATCTGGTGCCGGCCGGCTCGCCCGCCGGGGAAGCCGGCGCGTTCCAGCACGGTGACGGTCCGGCCGCGCCCGGCCAGATGCAGCGCGGCCGCGAGGCCGGAGAACCCGGCGCCGACGACCACCACGTGATCGGTACGACCTTCGACTGTGCGCATCGGGTCACCGGGTCCGGCGGGTGCAGTGGTCGGCGAGGAACTCCAAGGTCTCCCGCGGCAACTCGGGGATCGAGGGCTCGGCGTCCAGGGCGGCTCGCGCGGTCCGGACCCGGCCGCCGATCGCCTCCTCTGCCCAGCTCGCCGCACCGCACGCGTGGATCAGGTCCTGCCACCGCTCGACCCAGGCGTCCTCCTCCCGGCCTGGCGCCGGGCGGTCGCGCGCGAGCTTCTGGAGCTGCTCGGCCTGGTGGTGGTCGGCGAGATCGCGGGCCGCTACGACGAGCGTGGTGGCCTTGTGCTGGCGAAGGTCGTCACCGATCGGCTTGCCGGTGACGGCCGGATCACCGAAAACGCCGAGCACGTCGTCGCGCAGCTGGAACGCCTCGCCGATCGCGGCGCCGTACTGGCCGAGGGCTGCGGTGACGGCCGGGCTGCAGCCGGCGAGGGCGGCACCGAGTTCGAGCGGACGGCGTACGGAGTAGTTGCCGGATTTGCGCCGGGCGACATCCAGTACGTCGTCCAGTTGGGCGGTGTGGAGGTCTTCGTTCAGCAGGTCGCCGTACTGGCCGACGGCCAGTTCGCTGCGCATCAGGTCGAAAACCGGCCAGGCGCGATCGAGCGACGCCTGTGGCAGGCCGCACTCGCGCAACATCCGCTCCGACCAGACCAGGCACAGGTCAGCCAGCAGTACGGCGGCCGATCGGCCGAAGCGGGCGGGATCGGAGAGCCGGTCAGCAGCCCAGTCCGCGAGCCGGACGTGCACGGTGGGCGCGCCGCGCCGGGTGGCCGACTCGTCCATCACGTCGTCCTGGATCAGCGCGAACGCGTGCAGCAGCTCGAGGCCGGCCGCCGCCTTCAGCGCCTGCCGGGACTCGGGCCGGCCGCACAGCCAGCCGAGCGTGGCGAAGGTCGACCGCAGGTATTTGCCATTGGCAACGAACTCGGCGAGCGTCTCCCGCAGCACGGCCGTGCCCGGCGCCACGAAGTACTCGGTGCTCCGGCGGTGCGTGAAGTCGGCGACGAGTTCCCGGGTGGTGACGAGCTGGGCTTCGAGCCACTCCGGCGGCGCGAGGCTGCCGGTCGTGGGCCGGGGAGCGAGACGACGTCCGATCGTTGGCAGCACCGTTGTGACCTCCACAGTCGTGAAGACCCCTCGGTACCCCGCCGAATCCCGGGCACGCTTGGTGCATAAGTTCGCCCGCCGCGGGCGACGACCGGGACTACTCCTTCGAGCCGCTGACCGCGATGCTCGCGCCGAGGCCGATGATCATCAGGCCACCGGTGCCGCCGACGAGCTCCAGCCGTCGCGGCGACCGGGCGAACCAGTCGCGGGCGGACCCCGCGGCGACGGCCCAGACCGTGTCCGAGACCAGCGCGATCACGATGAAGATCAGCCCGAGCAGCAGGATCTGCAGCGCCGCCGCCCCGGCCGCCGGGTCCACGAACTGCGGCAGCACCGCCGCGAAGAACACCGCCGTCTTCGCGTTGGTCACCCCGACCAGGAAACCCTGCCGCAGCACCCGCCGGGTGTTCGCCGGTCGCACCCCACCGGTCAGCGCCTCCGCCAGCGACTTGCGGGTGCGGAACGCGTGCACCCCGAGATAGATCAGGTACGCCGCTCCGGCCAGCTTCACCACGGTCAGCGCGACCGCGCTCGCGGCGATCAGCGTGCCCAGGCCGAGCGAGACCGCGACCAGCATCACCGCGGCGCCGAGCGTGTTGCCGAGCATGGTCAGCATCGCCTCCCGGCGGCCGACCGCCAGGGCTCGCCCGACGATGAACAGCACACTCGGTCCGGGCACGACGATCACGATCAGCGCGGTGACGGCGAAGGCCACCAGATGATGGGCGGACGGCATCCCGTCAGGCTACGCGCTCGCGAGACCGGCCGCAGAACCTTTTCGGGCCGGCGGCCGTCTTCCGGTACAGGGGCAGAATGACGGGAGTGTGGATGCGGTCGGCGGAGCGCGACGAGGACTTCACGGCGTTCGTCGTGGCCAGGTCGGGGCGGTTGGTGCACCTGGCCCGGATGCTGTGCGGCGACGCCGCGCTCGCGGAGGACCTGGTGCAGACCGCGCTGGAGAAGGCGTATCTGCGCTGGGACCGGATCGAGATGGGTGACCCGTTCGGTTACGTCCGTCAGGTGGTCGTCAACCAGCATCTGTCCTGGCTGCGGCGACGGCCCTGGCGCGAGCGGCCCAGCGGAGGCGCGACCGAGCTCGAACTGGACTTCGAGCGGTCCGTCGCCGACCCGGCCCACGAGGTGGAACGCCGGCTGGTGCTGTCCGCCGCGCTCGACGCCCTGACCGCCCGGGAGCGCGCCGTCGTCGTCCTGCGGTACGCCGAGGATCTCACCGAGGCCCAGACGGCGGCGACGCTCGGAGTCGCGGTCGGCACGATCAAGAGTGCGCACGCGCGGGCCCTGCAGAAACTGCGGGCGGTCCCGGGACTGAGCGCCAGCTTCACGGGAGGGAACGCATGAACGACAACGAGCTGCGGGAGCTGCTCCGGCCCGACCCGGGGGAGGTGAGCCCGTTGGACGCTTCCCGGGTGATCGCCGGCGCGCACCGGCGCCGCCGTACGAGAGCAGTGCTCGCGGCCGGGATCACGTCGCTCGCCGTCGGTGCGGTCGTTGCCGGAGGCCTCTCGGTCTTCTCGGCCGGGGGCGGAAATGAGCCGTTCTCTCCGCCGGTGGCCGGTGAATCGAGTGCCGCGACGGGTACGAAGGCGGCCGGACCACAGAGCGGCTTCGTCTTCCAGAACGCTCCACAGGCGATCGGGCAACTACCGGCCGGCGGATCGGTGCGGATCGCGCCGCACTACTCGCTCAAGACCCGCGGGACGCAGTGGGCGTTGGTCAGCCAGGTCCCGGGTGAGCCGGCGTACGAGCCGTTCGGCTGGCGCGGGACGGTGGGCGACACCAACCTCGGCGACGGCACCTCGCCAGGCATCCAGAGCCTCGGAATCGGCGGGAAGTCGCAGCTGGTCAGCTCGGTCTTCAAGAGTCCGGAGGCCGCCACGGTGGTCTACACCAGCGGCCAGCGCGCCTGGTACGCCAAGGTCTACCGGCTCGGTGGAATCGACGGCTGGGTCGCGTCCTCGGCGATCGTGACCGGCTCGTCGACGGCGAGTGTGACCCCCGGACCGACGAGCGACGCGGTCTCCGTCTTCGCCTACGACGCCCAAGGCGACCTGGTGGCGAGCTTCGGCGGCGGCAAGGATCCGCTGGCGAACTGAAGAACCCTTCCCGGCGGATCGACGTCCTTCAGCCCGCAAGCTCACGCCAATCCTTGTGGAGGGCAACAATGAAGCAGTCGAGAACGCCGGGCCGGACGACGCGCCTGGCGGTCACCGGACTCGCGGTCGCCGCGGTCGCCGGCATCACGATCACCGGAGCGGCGGTCGCCGGGACCGGAAAGCCACGGGCCGCCGAAGCCGCTGAACTCACCGGCGTCGCCGGTGCCGCACCCGCCCGGGCGGCGGCCGCCGTACCGAAGGCCGCGCCGAATAAGGTGGCCCAAGGCAAGTATTCGTGGCAGAACAAGCCACAGGCCGTTGGCACGCTGGCAGCGAACGGATCGGTCGAGATCGCCCCGACCGTGACGTTCCGGACCGAGGGCACCAAGTGGGCCCTGGTCAGTCACGCGCCCGGCGAAGAACCGTACGAGCCGTTCGGCTGGCGGGCGACGGTGGGCAACGACAACATCGGCGACGGTTCCTCGTCCGGGATCCAGAGCCTGGGATCGGGCAAGGCCCTGCTGGTCAACTCGGTGTTCAAGAACAAGTCGGCGGCGACGGTGGTCTACACCAGTGGCCGGAAGGCCTGGTACGCCAAGGTCTACCGGCTCGGCGGCATCCCCGGCTGGGTCGAGTCGAGCGCGGTCCTGAACGGCGCGGAGACGGCCAAGCGCACCCCTGGCCCGAAGGGTGACCAGGTGGCTGTGTTCGTGTACGACGCCACCGGCAAGTTGCTCGCACGGTTCCCGGACAACGCCGAGAATCCGCTACCGAAGTAGCAGCTCTGCGTCCGGGGAGCCGATCCCCCGGATCCTCGGACGCACGCCGGCGGCGGGGGTTGTCACGACGGCTGGACGACGAGCAGGAGATCGCCTCCGTCGACGGCTCGAGGTACCGCCGGGACCAAGCGCTCGACGACCCCGCCCACCGGGGTGGTGATGGCGGCTTCCATCTTCATCGCCTCGATGGTCGCGACGGCGTCACCCGCGGCGACCTTGTCCCCTTCGCGGACCAGGATCGTCACCACCCCGTGGAATGGTGCCGCGATGTGGCTCGGCGTCATCACCCCTCCTCGAAGGACATCGTGGGCCGGTGCGGTGTCCCGGCGCCCGCGCGGCCGATCACGTCCGCCGAGACACCGAAGCACGGTTCGCCTGCGGCGTTGGTGGGACGGTACTGGGCGAGCGTCTTCAGCAGTCGCCCGCGGCGGATCCCGCTGGCCGGATCGAAGTCGATGACAGCGCAGCGGGGAATCGGCGGACCCACCCGCAGCAGCACGTCACCGACCCGCACGACGCGTCCCAGCCAGGCCTCCTCGGCGTACGGCGTGGTGGTGTCGATCACCAGCGTCGCGCGGAACCGCGCGGCCTCGGCCGTCAGGTCAGGGTGATCGGCTCGAGTGCCGAGGTCACGCAGCGACGCGGTGGTGACGATGCTGACCGGGGCGTTGAACACGACGGCTCCCCGCGGAGCTCTGGCGAGGTGTACGTCCCGGTCCAGCCATTCCGACATGAGCGCCGCGTGGGGCCCCTCGGTGAGCTCGAGATCGACCGCGCGTCCCCAATAGTTGCTGGTGACAACCTCGCCGGCCGGCTCGGGTGCGGCGCAGACGGACTCTCCGGTGGGAAGGGTGATCTCGAGTCCGCCGTCGGTGACAGTCGAGACGACGGCCATCAGGGTCGAGTTCTCGACCGTCTTCAGGACGCGACCCGCCGCGAGATCGACAAGACAGTACTGTCGATCGCCCACCGGGCCGGCTCGATCGAACCGCACCTCCGGGTAGCTCAGATGCCGGGTCCCCTTGACCGGCGCGAAACCGGCGGAGAGCACCGAGGAGCCGAGCTCCAGGACCTCGTCGCGGGTTGTCATCGCTGCCTCAGCTTGAGCGCCAGCCCGCCGGTGAAGAGCTCGACACCGAAGAAGAAGCGGTCCGAGGGACTCTGGCCGTCGAGCACGGAGCGACCTTCCGGCACGATGCCGAGGCTGTCGTACTGCATCCGCTGCTGCTCGTGCTGGACATGCCCCAGCACGAAGTGCAGCAGCACGGGCGCGGCGGCCTGACTCGTCTCCTCGTCGAACCCGCCGGACGCGATCGCGGCCGCGAGGCGCTCCACCGCCGCGGTGGATCCGATGCCCAGCGCGAGAGTGCTCGCGACCACCTCGGCGGCGTCGCGATAGGCCAGCAACGCGTCGCGCAATGCGCCGCACTCCTCCGCGACGGTGCGACGCCAGTCCGGGTGCGGGCCGACCGGCGCGGCCCGGCCCACGATGCGGTCGGCCAGGTCGGCCAGCAACGTCTGTTTGTTCGGGAAATGCCAGTACAAGGCGCTGGCCTGCACACCGAGCGCAGCGGCGATGCGACGCATCGTGAGGTCGCCCAGACCGTAGTCGTCCAGGATCTGCAGCGCCGCCGTCGCGACGTCGTCGCGGGAGTGCCGGCGAATCGTTTCGTTTTCCTCGGTGGCCACCCGATCAGTATAGTGAACGCCGTTCAGGTGAACGTTGTTCAGGTAGCGGCGGCTCGGCTCGGTCGCTCGACACAGGGAGAAACCATGGCCGTGCCCAGGCTGGCAACGAACGACCTCGCGCGGGTCGCCGTCTTCGCCGCACTCACCGCCGTCCTGGGACTGCCGGGGGCCGTGAACCTGTTCGGTGCGGTCCCCGTCACCGCGCAGAGTCTCGGCGTGATGCTCGCCGGAGCGATCCTCGGTCCCTGGCTGGGCGCCCTGTCGATCTCGGTGCTGCTCGTCCTGGTGGCGCTCGGCATGCCGCTGCTGGCCGGTGGGCGGGGCGGCATGGGCGTGTTCGTCGGACCCAGCGCGGGTTACCTGCTGGGCTGGATTCTCGGCGCGATGGTCGTCGGGCTGCTGGTGCGCGCGCTGGGCCGCCGTACGTGGGCGAGTGTGCTCGTCGCGATGGTGCTGGGTGGGATCGTCGCCGTGTATGCGGTGGGGATTCCGGTGCAGAGCGCGGTGACGCGGTTGCCGCTGTCGGCGACGCTGCTGCAGAGCCTGGTCTTTCTGCCCGGGGATCTCCTGAAGGCCGCGCTGGCCACGGCGGTCACGATGCGGCTCGCGCGCGCTTACCCCCGCGCCTTCCGGACGACGGTGCCTGCTGGGGCGGGCCGACAGAGTGGGCATCCGGAGTGATGAGACCGGGCGAGCTCGTTCCCTTGCGCGGTGGTCCGCTTGGGGAGCTGATCGGCCGCATCCGCGCCGTACGCGAGGCCGGTGCCATTCCGCTGGTCGGAGACGACCGCTGGTCGGAGGCGTACTGGCAGCAGTTGGCCGACGCAGCACGGCGTACGACGCCTCACCCGGAGCTTGCCTGGGCGGCCTCGACCAGCGGTAGCAGTGGGACGCCACGCATCGTGCTGCGATCGGAAGCGTCGTGGGCGTCGTCCTTTGCCCTGGTCGCCGATTTGCTCCAGGTGGACAGCGACGACACGATCGCGCTGCCCGCGCCGCCGGCCTCTTCGCTGACCTTGTTCTCGCTCGCCCACGCACTCGCCGGCGGTCCGCGCCCGTTGGTGTCCGAGGGGCACTCGGTCGTTGCCGCCGACTACCAGGAAGCGACGTGCTTCCACGGCACCCCGCAGGCGTTCCGGGCTTTGCTGGACGCGCCGCCGCCGCGAATGAAGTCGGCCCTGATCGGAGGCTCGCGTCTCGATCCGGTGCTGCGAACTCGCGCTGAGGGCCTCGGTATTCGGGTGATCGCGTACTACGGCGCGGCGGAGTTGTCCTTCGTCGCGGCGGACAGTGGTGAAGGACTGCGATCGCTGCCCGGAGTCGAGCTGCGTGTCGAGCAGGGTGAGCTGTGGGTTCGCTCGCCGTTCGTGGCGCACACCTACGCCGACCGGCCACTGCGCCGAGACGGGGAGTGGGTCACGGCGGGAGACCGCGCGGAGCTCGGCAGGGGTGGCCTGCGGCTGCTCGGACGATCCGACGACGCGATCCTGACCGCCTCCGCTACGGTCGTGCCGGAAGAGGTGGAAACGCTGCTGCGAACTGTTCCAGGGGTCAGCGATGCGGCGGTGATCGGCGTTCCGCACCCGACGTTGGGCGCAGTCGTTGTCGCGGTGATCGAGGCGGACCGCCAGAGCCGGCCGCAGCTGTCGGAGCTGAAGGAAGCGTCCCGCGAGTTGCTCGCGCCCGCCCACCGGCCGCGCCGATGGTTCGTCGGCGAGCTTCCGCGGACCGCCTCGGGCAAGCCACAGCGGGCGCGGCTCCGCCAGGCGATCGAGACCGGAGAGGTGGCGTCCCTTGACTGACGATCCCGTCATCGTGGCGGCTCGCCGTACGCCGATCGCCACGCGCGGACGAGGGCTCGCCGGATTCGACGTGGCGCAGTTGGCAGCGGCGGCCTTCGATGCTGCGTGGACGGATGCTCAGCAGGTTGCCGGCCCGCTGGACCTTGCGGACGTCGTACTCGGGAACTGCATGGGGCCCGGAGGCAATCCTGCGCGGGTGGCGGCACTTGCGGCGGGGTTCGGCGTCCACGTGCCGGGTTCGACGGTCGATCGGCAGTGCGGCAGCGGGTTGGCCGCCGTGATCGATGCGGCGTACGCCGTCCGCGCCGACGGCCGGACGCGGATCGCCGGTGGTGCGGAGAGTGCGTCGACGGCGCCTCAGCGCTCTGTTGATGGCGTGCCGTATGCGCGAGCGCCGTTCGCGCCGCCGGGGTTTCCCGATCCGGACATGCTCCGGGCCGCGGAGGATCTCGCCGCACAGGACGGAATCGGGCGCTCGCGACAGGACGCTCACGCGCTTCGCAGTCACGCTCGGGCCCGTGCGGCCGTAGCGGAGCAGCGCTTCGCCGGCGAGCTCGTCCCGATCGCAGGTCTCACCGTCGACGACGGGATCAGGGACGTGGAGCGCCTGCTGCCTCGGCTGCGCCCGCTGTTTCCCGGCGGCACGCTGACCGCGGCAACCTCGACCCAGATCAGTGATGGTGCGGCCGCCGTCGTGGTCTCCGCCGCGGGGTCGCCGGGCCTTGCTGTCAGGGCTCACGCCATCGTCGGCTGCGATCCCGCGCTGCCAGGGCTCGGTGCCGCGCCGGCGGTGCTGGCGGCGCTGGACTCGGCGGGTGTTGCCATAGGCAACGTTACGGCGTTCGAGATCGTGGAAGCGTTCGCGGCGCAGAGTTTGGCTGTCCTGGACCGGTTGGGGATCGCGGACGACGATCCGCGGGTGTGCGCCGATGGTGGGGCGCTCGCGCTCGGTCATCCCTGGGGAGCCAGTGGAGCGGTCGCCGTGGTCCGGTTGTTCAGCCGATTGGTCCGTGGGGGTGCACCGGCGGGAACTGTCGGCGTCGCGGCGGCTTCGGTCGGCGGCGGGATGGGCGTGGCTGTTGTGGTGGAGGTGGTTCGGTGAGCGCGTTCGACCTCGACCAGGTCCAGGTGGTGCTCGACGACGTTCGCGTGCTGGACGACGTCAGCTGTGGGCTCGACGCGCAGCGGATCGCCGTCGTCGGCGAGAACGGGTCGGGCAAGTCGACCTTCGCCCGGCTGGTCGGCGGTCTGATTCCGCCCTTCGGCGGCCGGATCCGCGTCCTGGGTCTTGATCCGGTGAAGCAGGCCAAGGAGCTGCGCCGCCGGATCGCGTTCGTGTTCAGCAATCCCGACGCGCAGATCATCATGCCGACCGTCGCCGAGGACGTCGCGTTCTCGCTCCGGTCGCAGCGGCTGAGCACGGAAGAGTCGACTCGGCGCGTCCGTGAGGCGCTCGAGCACTTCGGCCTGGCCGATCTCGCCGACCGGCCCGCCCACAGCCTGTCCGGCGGCCAGAAGCAGCTCCTCGCGCTCTGCGGAGCGTTCGTACGGCGGCCGGAGCTGGTGATCGCCGACGAGCCGACCGCCTACCTGGACGCGCGCCACAGCCGCCGGGTCGCGGACCACCTGTTCGCCGATCTCGGCCATCGCCTCCTGCTGGTGACCCACGACCTGGATCTGGCCCGGCGCTGCGATGTGGCGCTGCACTTCGCCGACGGCGGCTTGGTCTCGGTCGGACCGGCCGCCACCGTCGTACCGGAGTACGAAGCGAGCCTGGTGTGACGGCGCTCTACCGACCGGGTCGAACTCCGCTGCATCGGCTTCCCGCCGGACCGAAGGCGCTGGGCTTCACCGTTGTCGTCTTGGCCGTCTCGCTGCTGCCGACCAGTTGGGAAGCGAGCGTGGCCGCACTCGCGGTGGCGGCGGCGACGTACCTGTTCCTCGGCCCGGGCGCACGAGAATTCATCACTCAGCTCTACGGCCTGCGGTGGATTCTGCTCATCGTGTTCGCCGGGCAACTGATCTTTTCCGGTCTGATGCCAGCGGCAACGAACACCGCGCGCGTCGGGGCCGCGATCCTGCTCGCGACGCTGGTCATGCTGACCACGCGCGTCACCGACCTCCTCGCCGCGCTGGAACGCGGACTGCAACCGCTGCGCCGGCTGGGCGTCGACCCGCAGCGCGCCTCGCTGCTCTTCTGCACGGTACTCACCACTGTGCCCGTCCTGGGCCGGTTGGCACTCGAGGTGCGGGAGGCCCAGCGCGCTCGCGGCGGCCGCGGGATACGCATCTTCGCGATGACGTTCACCGTGGTGGCACTGAAACACGCCGACCAGCTGGGTGAAGCCCTCGCCGCCCGCGGCGTGGACTGACCCCCTAAGCCATCCGGGTGGACGCTCAGCAGTCGTCTCCGCTGGGCAGCGGAGTCGAAGGAGTCACTCCGGCCGTCGTCGCCTCACAGACCGGCTCGCTGCCCGACCCCGAGCAGCCGGTCAGCAGCCCGACGGCGAACACCAGTGCCAACAGAGTCTTGGATACCTTCATCGTCACCTCGATCCTGTGGTGAGTAAACCACGGGCGAGACGTCCCCGCGGGCCGGAGCCTTCGCGGTACTTGTGCTGTCAGGCGCCCGCGCCGCCGTCGACGGGGACGATGGCGCCGGTCACCATCGAGGCGCGGTTGCTGAGGAGCCAGGCGGCGACTTCGGCTACTTCGCGGGGCTCGGCCATGCGGCCGAGGGGGATCGAGGCGTTGATGTGATCGACAACTCCGGGGGTCGCGGCTTCCCAGGTGTCGATCATCTGGGTCGCGGTGCCGCCGGGGGTGATGCCGTTGACGCGGATGCCTTCCGGGGCCCAGGTGACGGCGGCGGTTTCGGTGATGCTGTTGAGCGCGCGCTTCATCGCGCCGTACGCCGGCAGGGCCGGGTTCGCGCGGCGGCTGCCGATGCTCGAGGTGTTCACAATCGCGCCGCCGTGACCGCGGCGCATCAAGGCGGCCTCGGCGGTCATCGCGGTCCAGTGCGCGCGGAAGTTCACCGCGAACTGCTGGTCGATGTCCTCGTCGCTCGTCGTGTCGAGCGGGCCGGGGTGCTGGATCGCGGCGCCGTTGTTGAACGCGCCGTCGAGGCGGCCGTGCAGCTGCTCGACCCGGTCGACCGCTGCGCGGATGCTCGCCCGGTCGGCGAGGTCGAGCGGGACGGCGTCCGCGACACCGCCGTCGGCGCGGATGTCCTTCACGAGCTGCTCGAGAGCGTCGGTACTCCGAGCGGCGAGTACGACGGCGGCGCCCTCGGCGGTGAAGAGCCGGGCGGCGGCCGCTCCGATACCGCGGCTGGCGCCGGTGATGAGTACAACCTTGCCGGTGAGCAGGCCGATGGGGGTGATGTCCGTTGTTGTCATGCCACCACTGTTGCTCCGGCGTACGGCGGCAGACAGGCACAGCTTGTACCAGGATCCGTCGCCGTCGGCGAGGCAGACTGGACGCATGGACAAGCAGGAGCTCGGAGCGTTCCTCCGCAGCCGCCGCGAGCGGCTGCGCCCGGAGGACGTCGGTCTGCCCTCGGGGTCGCGGCGCCGGACACCGGGTCTTCGCCGCGAAGAGGTGGCGGTGCTCGCGCACATCTCGACGGAGTACTACGTCCGCCTCGAACAGGGCAGGGCGCCACGACCGTCGGGAGAGGTCCTCGCCGGAATCGCCGGCGCCTTGCGCCTCACCGACACCGAGTCCGGCCACCTGCACCTGCTCGCCGGTACGGCGCCGATCGGCGGCGGGCTGCATCGGCGCGACGTACGGCCGAGCATCCTCGCGCTGATCGAACGGCTGCCGCAGACGGCGGCTTTCGTGACGTCCGCGATCTTCGACGTACTCGCGTGGAACGACCTCGCGGCCGCACTGATGGAGGACTTCGCCGACGTCGCCCCGGACGACCGCAACCTCGCGCGCCGGGCCTTCCTGGGATCGTCACGCGCCGGGACACCGCTCTACGGAGTCTCCGACGCCACCGAGTTCCGGCAGCACGTCGTGATGGAACTGCGCTCCACCCGCGCGCGCTACCCGGCCGATCCCGCGGTGACCGAGCTGATCGAGGAACTCCGCAGCGGCAGCCCGGAGTTCGCCCGCTTGTGGGAACGGCACGACGTCCAGGTTTCGCCGATGCTCACCAAGACCTTCCGACACCCGGCAGTCGGGGAGATCACCGTCGACTGCGACTCCCTCGCCCTCACCGACCGCGACCAGCATCTCGTGCTGTACAGCGCACCGCAGGGTTCCCGCGACGCCGAAGCCTTGGCCCTGCTGAACGTCCTCGGCGTCGAGGGCGTCAAGGCGAGCCGATCGCTCTGACCGCTGGTGCTGCAGCTCTTCCGCAGCTCAACGGAGGGTCCGGAAGAAGTCGACGAGGTCGTCGGCGAGCAGCGCAGGTTCCTCATGGGCGGGGAAGTGACCGCCGCGGGGCATCCGGGTGTATCTGGTGACGTTGTAGGTGCGTTCGGCCCAGGCGCGCGGCGGCTGGGTGAGATCGGCGGGGAAGACAGCAACCGCGGTCGGGACCTCGACGCGCTCCACGCGCCGGGTCAGGCCGCGCGCGTACTCGTAGTACGGCCGGAAGGACGTCGAGATGCTGCCGGTGAACCAGTAGAGCGACGCCTGCGTGAGCAGGAAGTCGTCGGGGAACCGAGTCGACAAGTCGCCGCCGCTGTCACTCCAGGCGCGGTACTTCTCGAGGATCCAGGCGAGCAGGCCGGCGGGGGAGTCGGACAGAGCGTGGGCCAGGGTGAGGGGGCGGGTGCTCTGCTCGTGCTGGTAGCCGCCTTCGTCCGCCGTCCACGCCGCGACCTGGTCGAGATACGTCCTCTCCTCGGCGGTGAGCGTTTGTTCGTCGTACGAGGTGGGTGGGGCGACGGCGAGCAGGTGGATGCCGATCACCGCGTCGGGGTAGGCCTCGCCGAGGCGGGAGCTGACGCCCGCGCCGAGGTCGCCGCCGTGGGCGGCGTACCGGGTGAAGCCGAGTTCGTCGTGCATGAGCGCGTGCCAGATCTCGTGGTACTGCAGGGCCGGTGGGAACGACGGGCGCTGTGGTGAGAAGCCGTAGCCGGGCAGGGACGGCACGATGACGGTGAACGCGTCGGCCGGCGATCCTCCGTACTGCGAAGGTGTGGCCAGGCGCTGGGCCAGGTCGGTGAGTTCGAGGATCGAGCTGGGCCAGCCGTGGGTCAGGACGATCGGCAGCGCGTCGGGGTGCTCGCCGTCGAAGCGCAGGTACTGGACCGGGGTGCCGTCGATCTCGGCGACGTGCGAGGGCAGGGCGTTGATGGCGGCTTCGTGTTTGCGCCAGTCGTAGTCGGTGGCCCAGTACGTCACCAGGCGGCGGAGTTCGTCGGTGTCGGTGCCGGCCTGCCAGCCGTCCAGCGGCCACGGAGTGAGCCAGCGCGTACTGCGGAGCCGGCGACGGAGGTCATCCAGCTCGGCGTCGGGCACCGAGATCAACGGCTCGCCCATTCATGCCTCCGGTTCGGATCGGTCCTTCGGGTGTGCGGCTGAAGACCTCATCCTGTCAGGACGACTGCCCCGGTGACATCGGCGACCCGGCGGCCCGCGACCGCCGGGTCGGCTGCTGCAACCGGACCGGGCCGGGGCCCTCTTCCTGCAGCGTGTCGTCGGGGTTCAGCAGGGCGCAGGCCTTCATCGACAGGCAGCCGCAGCCGATGCAGCCGGTGAGTTCGTGTTCGAGGTTCTCCAGGATCCGGCGGCGGGCCTGGAGTTGGCGTTTCCAGGCGCGGGACATGCGTTGCCAGTCCTCGTGGGTGGGGGCGTGGTCCCGCGGGAGGCCGGCGAAGACGGCGGCCAGGTCCGACAGCGGTACGCCGAGCCGCTTGGCGACGATGATCAGCGAGATGCGGCGCAGCATGTGGCGGGCGTAGATGCGTTGGTTGCAGCCGTCGCGGGACGAGAAGATCAGGCCTTTGCGCTCGTAGAAGTGCAGCGCTGACGCGGGCACGCCGGTACGCCGGATCACCTCGCCGATCGCGAGCGGGACGTTGGTGTCGACGTGCCTGTCCATCGTGATCGGGACGCTAGAGGTTCAACCACGGTTGAGGTCAAGCAGTCGCTTGCGCTCAACCATGGTTGAGGCGCTGAGCTGGTCCGGCACATCAGCCCAGGACCGGAGAAAGTGAGCCTGCCATGGCCTCAGCAAGCACGGACAGCGCACCGACGACCACAGCCGCGAGACTCACGCTGCCGGTGGTGCTGGCCGGCGTGGTCCTCGTCGCGATGTCGATCTCGGGCACCGCGGTGGCGCTGCCGAGTATCGGCAACGACCTCGACGCGTCCGGATCACCGCTGAACTGGGTGGTCGCGGGCTACAACCTGGCCTTCGTGGCAATGACCCTGGTGGCCGGGGCGACCGCCGACCGGGTCGGCCGGCGCCGGGTGTTCGTCGGCGCCGCGGGCGTCTTCGCGGTCGGCTTCCTGGCGACCGCGCTCAGCCCGTCGATCGTGGTCGCCGATGTGGCGCGGATCGTCTCGGGCGTCGGCGCCGCGGGCGCCATGGCGGCGGGTGGCGCTCTGCTCGCGTCGGCGTACGACGGTCCCGCTCGCCATCGCGCGTTCGCCCTGATGGGCACCATGGCCGGGATCGGCATCGCGATCGGGCCGACGTTGTCCGGCGTGCTCATCACGGCGACCGGGTGGCGGGGCGGCTTCGTCGTCTTCGCGATCATCGGCCTGCTCGTCGCTGTCGGTGGAACGCGATTGCACGAGTCACGCTCGCCCGGTGGCTCCGCCGACTGGCTGGGCAGTGCACTGTTCGTCTTCGCGCTGTCGATCCTGATGTACGCCGTACTGGCGGCCCCCGAGCTCGGATGGGCGAACTCGCGCATCGTGGTGGCTTTGGTGATCGGTTTGCTCGCGTTGGTGGTGTTCGCGATTGCGCAGCGCCGTACGCGGGCCCCGGTCCTGGATCCGGCGCTGGTGACGAACCGGCAGTTCATGGCGTGGTGCCTGGCGACGGTGACGACGTCGATCGGGTTCCTCGGAGTGCTGGTGTTCTTGCCGACGTACCTTCAGGCCGCGACCGGGTTGAGCCCGGCTGTCGCGGGGCTGGCCATGTTGCTCCTGACGGCACCTGTGATGGTGATGCCGATGATCGCGGTGTCCCTGGTGAACCAGGGCACCTCGGCGCGCGTGCTGATCCTGGTCGCACTGGCGTTTGTTGTCGGAGGCAAGCTGTCGCTGATTGCGCTTCGGCCGGACCACACCGTGGCGGTGGTCGCCGTACCGCTGCTGCTGATCGGCATCGGCATGGGCGCTTCCTTCGGCCTCACCGACGGTCAGGCGATGAGCCTCGTCCCGCCGGACACCGTCGGCGCGGCCGCGGGGTTTCTGAACACCCTCCGGGGCGCTGCCGAGGCGATGGTCATCGCCGGCTTCAGTGCTTCCCTTCTCGGCTTCCTCACCTCCGAGCTCGACGGCGACAGCAGCCGGGCCGCGGACGTCAGCTCCGGCCGTCTGAGCGACCAAGCAGCGGTCGAGCTCGACGCTCTCACCCGGTCCTGGCAGCTGACGCAGGTCAGCATCACCATCCTCTGCTTGCTGTTGAGCTTTGTCGTCGCGGTTTTGATCGCCAGTCGTTCGACAGATGCGGACGTACCGGCCGGCCGCTAGCCTCACTGGCAGGGAAGGTCGCACTTGGAGGTGCACTGATGGAAACGTCCGCGTACTTGGACGCCGTGGTCGACCAGACGCGCACGTTCGCCGACTGGGTGGACGGCAAGGACGCGGCGACTCCGGTCCCGACCTGTCCGAAGTGGGCGCTGGCCGACCTGGTCGACCATGTCGGCGCGACCCAGCGGATGGTGGCTCTGCTCGTGGGGCAGCGGATGACAGAGCCGAGCGAGGCGTTCGCCGGCTACGTCCCGGCGCCGGCGGATTCGGCGCAGTGGCGCGATTGGCTGACCGGCACCGCGGCGGAGGCGAAGCAGGCGTTCGACTCGGTCGCCGACGACGCGCCGGTGTGGGATCCGTCCGGTGACTCGGCGGGCGTGCGGTTCTGGTCACGCCGGTTGCTCGGCGAGGCGTGCGTGCATCGCGCGGACGCGGCCGCGGCGCTCGGTACGCCGTACGAGCTGGCGCCGGAGCCGGCCGTCGCGGCCATCGAGGACTGGCTGGCCACGATGACGTCCCGCGGCTACTGGGAGAACCGGCCGGACTTCGCCGACGCGATGCGCGGCAGCGGCCAGACCCTTCACTTCCACGCGACCGACGCGCCCGGAGAGTGGGTGGCGCGCCGCGAGGCTGACGAGGTCGTTTTGGAACGCACGCACACCAAGGCGGACGTCGCGGTCCGCGGCCCAGCCACCGATCTGCTGCTGGTGATCACCAGGCGCCGCCCGCTGGATGCGGCGCCCGGGCTCGAGGTGTACGGCGATCGAGCACTGCTCGACCACTGGATCGAACACATGAACTGGGTCACCGACTGACGCGCGCCCAGCGCAGCGGGATTCCGCGGATCGGGTCAGTCGTCGACGGTCGCGGTGTCGGCGAGATCGGCCCAGTCCGGCTCGTCCGGGAGTTGCTCGCTGCTGCCCTTCGACGCCCGGGACGACAGTGCCGTGACGGCGACCAGGCCCGCGAACGACGTCAGCAGGAGCGTGCTGCCCGCGACGAACAGCGCTTCCACGGGCCGGTCGGGCTCGTCGAGGACCTTGTGCAGAACCGGCATGCCGAGAGCGATGCCGAAGATTCCGGTCAGACACTGGATCGCCACCGTCACGCCTCGGTGGTGGTCCCTCAGCTTGCGGGTACCGGCCGCCCGACCGGGCCACACCACCGCCGCCACAGCGCCTGCCTGGCAGAGCAAACATCCCACCAAGGCGGCGGCGAACGCCGCAAGCGTGGCTCCCCGCGACCACATGTACCAGACAGCCCCCGCAGCGCACAGCCACTGCGCGATGTCCCCCACCCACACCCAGGTCGTGCGCGACGACCACGCCAGGCTGAGCTCGTCCGGAAGATCCCTGACATCCACCCGCCCCACCTCCCGCTCTCCATCATGCCCACGCAAGAGGCCAGCGAACGCGGTCAACGATCCAGGGAGCAGAAACCCGATCACCGCCGGCGGCGAACTCATCCGGCGGTGATCGGGTCGTGGTCAGCTCGCGGCGTTCACCGTGAACGTCGTCGTGAGGTCGACGCCGCCCGGGCCGGTGATCTTCACCGTTCCCGTGTACCGCCCGGCGTTCGGGTAGTGGTGTGTGCCGGAGATCGTGAACAGGCTGTTGACCTGTCCGTCCGCCGCCGCTCGGCCGGTGACTGTTCCGGTGCTCGTGGTGCCGTCGCCCCAGTCGATGGTCGCGCTGATCGCGGTCGGCGACGCGCCGGGTATGGCGACCGCGGCGACGGCGCCGTCGATCGCCCTTTCGGCGTTCGCGATCAGGGTGCTTCCGATCGCCGCGGACTCCCAGCTGACTTCGGGATCGACGTAGAAGTTGGTGTCACCGAACATCCAGCGAGCACCCTGGGCCTGCATCCTCGCGATCACCGCGTCGGCGTCGGTCGTGGCGGTCGCTGGCGACCACGCCTTCTCCATGATCGCCGCCAGTCGCGGGAACACCTTGTGCTGCACGTCCGGCAGGCCGCGCAGCATCCGCTCGCCCCAGATCGGGGCTTCGATGCCGAGGATGTCGGCGTTGTTCAGGCCGAAGTCGCGCTGCAGGTTCGTGCCCGTCCAGCCGTCGGTCAGGTTGAAGGGATCCCAGCTGTACGACCGCCGGGTGTTGTAACCGGGGTACGGATAGTCGAGGTAGACCTGCTGCGTCGGCGACAGGATCACCGGCCGGCGCGGCTGGAACCACGAGGAGTTCATCTGGCGGCTCTGGTCCTGCCAGTAGTGGTGCACCGAGGTGGGGTCGAGCCCGACCTCGGGACTCGGCGACCAGCCGATCATCGTCTTGCCGTGACTGCGCACGATCTGCTCGGCCCGGCGCACGAACGCGACGTACTCGTCGTGTGGCATGTCGGCCTCGTCGGCACCGATGTGCACGTACCGGCTCGGGGAGATCTCGGCGAGCTCGGTGAGGACGTCGTCGATGAAGGTGTAGGTGGTCTCGCGCGTCGAGCACAGGTATCCGCCGCCGCAGCCGAGCTCCGGGTACGCCGCGCGGGCCGCGCCGGAGTGCGCGGGCATCTCGATCTCGGGGATCACCTCGATCTGCCGCGCACCGGCGTACCGGACGATCTCGGCGAAGTCGTCGCGGGTGTAGAAGCCGGTCCGGCCGCCCGGCATCGACATCGCGCCACCGACCTCGGCCAGCCGCGGCCAGCTGTCGATCGCCAGTCGCCAGCCCTGGTCGTCGGTCAGGTGGACGTGCAGGACGTTGCCCTTGACGGCGGCCAGGTCGTCGATGATCGCCTTCACCTCGGCGACCTGCAGGAAGTTGCGGGCCGGATCGATCATCAGCCCGCGGTGCGCGAACCTGGGGTGGTCGGTGACCGCGGTGGCCTCGACCTTCCAGGGCCCGGGCCGAACCTGGTCACCGTAGATCCACGGCGGAAGCAGTTGCCGCAGGGTCTGGATGCCGTTGAACAGGCCGTGCTCGGTCGCGGCGGCGATCCGGAGACCATCGTCGCCGGCCGAAAGTTTGTAGCCCTCGGCAACAGCCAAGGTTCCGGCCGCCGGGGCTTCGGAGCCGGCCAGGACCAGCTCGATGTCACCGGGCCGAGCGTCGGCCGCGACCACCGGCAGCGGGAAGCCGGTCGCCGGCCGCAGGTCGTTCCGCAACTGGTTGGCGACCGCACGCGCCTGCTGCGACGACGCGACGATCCGCGAGTGGTGGGTCAGCTCGAACGGTGCGGCGTCCACCTCGGTCTGGGACACCGGCGCGGGCAGGATCCGCCCGCCGGGCAGGCCGGCGCCGGGACGCGGCCCGTTCCAGATCTCGAACGACCAGATCGAGTAACCCCAGCCGGTCGCGACGGCCTGGCCCTGCATGCGAACGAACCGCACCGGGGTGGTCGACCCGACGTTGACCAGCTCTCGTCCGCCGGGCGCGTTCGTGATCTCCGCCGCGGTCTGCCAGTTCTGGCCGTCGTTCGAGACCTGGATCTGGTACCGCGCCGCGTGAGCGGTCTCCCAGAAGAGGACCACGTGGTGCACAGGGCTGGGCTCGGCCAGCTCGATCTGCACCCACTCGCGGCTCGGGTCCGGGTAGCCGCTCTCGGGTGAGTCCGACGCCCAGCGGGTGCTCAGGTCGCCGTCGTTCACGTGAGCGGCGGCGAAGCGGTCGGGCTGCGGACTGAACACGGTCGACGCCGTGGCCATCCCCGTACGGGCGACGTCGCGGACGTCCGGGCCGGTCGGCCAGCTCTCGGTCGCCGAAGCCGACGCGAACGAGGCGGCCGAGGCGATGCTGGTCCAGGAGAAGAGGACGGCCAGGGTGAGGGCGAGCAGCGCGAGGCCGCGACGCCGGGTCGTCTCACGAGGTCGTGATCTCGACCGGCTGAGGTGGTGTATCAGGTGGCGCATGCGGGGCTCCTTCTTCGTTGGCGGTCGTCAGAGGAGTTCGTTGCGGGTCTGTCAGGCGCGCGGACGACGGCGGCGCGGGGTGTGGCCGTCGGCTCGGCGGTGCGGAGCTATCGCTCGGGCGGTGAGTTCGAGCGCGCGGGTGGATTCGCCCTTGCGCCGTTGGGCGACGGCGACGAACAGCAGGTCCAGCACGGTCAACTGCGCGTGACGGGCGGCCAGCGCCCGGGGCTGGAACGAGGTTTCGTGAGCGACGGTGGTCATAACGATGTCGGCTGTGCGGGCCAGTGGAGAGTCGCCGGCGTTGGTCAGCGCGACGGTGGTCGCCCCGTGACTCGCCGCCTCCTGCAGCATTTCGAGCGTCTCCCGGGTCTGCCCGGTGTTGGAGATTCCCAGTGCGACATCGGCCGGGCCGAGCAGTGCGGCGCTGGTCAGGCCGTTGTGCACCTCGGACCAGGCGGACGACATCACGCCGATGCAGCCCAGCCGCAAGCGCATCTCCTCGGCGACGATCGCGCTGCCGCCGACCGCGTAGATGTCCACACGCCGGGCGGCGACGACGGCGTCCACGGCCCGGTCGACCGCGTCCAGGTCGAGGCGGGCAGCGGTCAGCTGGATCGCTCGGCGGTTCACCGACTCGATCACCGCGAGGACCCGCTCGAGGCTGTCCTCGCTCGCGATCTCGGTGCCGAGGTCGAGCTCGCGGGGCGAGGTCTGCCCGCCGCCGGTCTCGGCCGCCAGGGCGTACCGAAGGTCGGCGTACTTCGCCAGCCCGACCGCACGGCAGAACCGCGTCACGGTGCCCGGCGAGGTGCCACTCGCCCGCGCGAGTTCCGTGATCGGCGTCTGCGCCACCCCGACCGGATCGGCCAGGACCCGTTCTCCTACTGCCCGCAGAGCGCCGGTGAGCTCCTCGAGCAGGACTTCGATCCGGGGCAGCACGGCCGGCGGATTCGGTTCCGCACCCACAGCAGGCATCGCGACCTCGCGTGAAAAGAATTCTCAGATCCGGCCGCTGCTGCGGTGGATGTGAAGAAGAATTATCTCGCGGTGTCGCAATGTCAAGGGTTTACCGCCGCGCCCCGCAGGCCGGCGGTCGAGGTCAGCGGGTCCGGTAGCGCGCGTAGATCAGTCCGCTGTCGAAGGCCCGCTGCTCGACCAGGTCGAGATCGAGGCGTACGCCGTCGGGGAAGAACCGCTTGCCACCGCCGACCACACTGGTGGTGACGAACAGGTGGTACTCGTCCACCAGACCGGCCGCGATCGCCTGGGCCGCCAGGTTCGGGCCGTCGACGGTCAGGTCGCGATCCGCCTCGGCCTTGAGCTTGCGCACAGCGTCCGGGTCGAAGCTGCGCTCGATCCTGGTCTTCGCGCTGGACACCGACTCCAGCGTCGTGGAGTACACGATCTTGTCCGCGGCCTGCCAGTCCTCGGCGTACTGCAGGATGTGCGGCGGCTGGTCGGGCACGGTGTGCGCGGTCTCCCAGTAGACCATCGTCTCGTACATCCGCCGGCCGTACAGGTACGTGCCGACCGGGCGGAAGACGTCGTTGATGAAGGTGTGCACCTCCGGGTCGTCGGCGCCGGTGCCGAGGTCTCCTTCGGCCGCCTCGGCGTAGCCGTCGAGCGAGGTGATCATCGAGTAGATGAGCTTCGCCATGCGTCAGTTGTCCTTTCGGTGCGGTGGATCCGGCAGCGCGGCGAGCGCGTCGCGCAGTGCGGCGCGGGTGGTGATGCCGAGCTTGGGGAAGATTCGGTAGAGATGGCCGCTGACCGTACGCGGTGACAGGAACAGCCGAGCGGCGACTTCCTTGTTCGTCAAGCCCGAGGCGGCGAGGCGGGCGATCTCGAGCTCCTGAGAGGTCAGGTTGACGAACTCGCGCGCCGTCGGGGCGGGCGCGTGGCCGGCGGCTCGGAGTTCTCGCTCGGCTCGTGCGGTCCAGGGATGGGCGCCGAGTCTCCTGAACGCCGCGAGCGCTTCGCGCAGCTGGGTGCGGGCTTGATTCAGCGCACGGGCGCGCCGCAGGTGTTCGCCGTACGCCAAGCGCACGCGCGCGACGTCGAACGGCCACTGGTCGAGGGTCGGCAGGCTCAGTGCTTGCTGGAAGAGTGCGTCGGCGTCCTCGTCCGGCGCCGCCAGCGCAGCGGATCCCGCGACCATGATCGCGAGCCTGGGAGACAGGTCCGCCACCCTCGCCTGCTGCAGGGCCCGGACGTGGCGCTGCGCCTGGTCGCGACGATCCGTGCGGACCGCGGCCTCGACCAGATCCATCGCGATCCACAGACAGTGCGGTACGTGGGATGCCAGCGTTCCCGCCGGACTGACCGCGGTCGCCCGGTGGTAGGCGCTCTCGAAGTCACCGCTCCCCAGATCGGCGAGTACGAGCGGCTGCTGGGCGAATACCCAGGCAGTGCGCACACCGCGAGGTCCGGCCCAGCCGACGATCTGCTCGGCCACCGCCCGGCTCGTCTCGTACTCTCCCCGGACGGCGGTCAGCAAGGCCTGGTGATAGCGGAAGTACCACCCGAAGAACCGTCCCGCTCGGTGCTCGGTCACCGCGAGGCCCTCCGCCGCGAGTTCGCCGGCCTCGTCCCACCGGCCGCGATGGAAGTCGTCGACGCAGATGTCCATCAGCGCGACTAGATGCCGTCGGGCCGGACCGCCTTCCCGGCCCTGTACCACCGACCGCCACAGGTGTTCCCGAACCGCCGCCAGCCGGTCGACGTACATGGTGGCGCCGGCGAGATTCTGTGCCGTGTCGGTGTCGGTCTCGTGGTCCAGCGCTTGCAGGGCCGCGTCCAGCCGAGGCAACGCCTCGACGCCTGTCCGCACCGGGTCCGCGAACAGGTCGAGGGTCAGCCGAAGCAGCTCCGGTGGTCCTTTCTCGAGCCGGTCGATCGCGACGTACAACTGCTTCCAGAGGTCTTCGCGGCCGCCCACGAAACTCAACAGGGCAAGGGTCCACAGCGCGGTGACGACCTCGGGATCGTCGGCGTCGTGGCGTTTCGGGCTGCCGTCCAAGGCGCTGACCAGGAGGTGGTGAATGGTCTCCAGGTTCCCGTCGTCGTCGAGCATCACCAGTGCGGCGGCCGAGGCGTAGTGCAGCGAAGCGCTCGCCGCGCTGCTGGCCCGGCGGCTGTCGGCGAGCAATTCGGCCGCGCTCCTCGTCTCTCCCATCGCCTCGGCACCGATGTACGCCGCGGTGGCGAGCCGCCGGCTTCGTTCCGCCGGGTCGGGGCTCAGATCGGCGGCACGCGTGAGCAGCGCGACCATCGACTGGTAGTCGCCGCGGGCAAACACCGAGCGCGACGCGTCCTCCAGCACCTTCGCGACCTCTTCGTCCGGTTCGACTGTCGCCTCACCCAAATGCCACGCCCGGCGTTCGGGCTGGTCGACGACGACCGCGGCCAGGGCCTCGTGCGCCCGGCGCCGTTCCGCGGAGGTCGTCGTCTCGACCACCGCGGCGCGGATCAGCGGATGCCGGAACACAACCCGGTGATCACGGATCTCCACCAAGCGGTCACGTTCGGCCGGGGTGAGGTCGTCGATCCGGTACGCGCCGGCCGACGCCGCCTCCAGCGCGCCGAGCTCTCCGGTGCCTTCGAGGGCGGCCGTGAGCAGCAGTCGTCTGGTTGCCTCTGGCAAGCTTCCGGCCCGGGAGGCGAACGACCGCAGGAGTTGCTCGCTCAACGGCAGCACAGCTGGTACGAGCTGTGTCGTGGCGCGTTGTGATCGGCTCAGCGCACGCGGCAGTTCGAGCAGAGCGAGCGGGTTGCCCTGGGCCGTCTGCAGGACGCGCGCCCGTACGGTCGCCTCGATCTGCGGGAAGTGGTCGGTGAGAAGCCTGCCGGCGGCGTCGTCGGGCAGCGGCTTCAGCTCGTACCGCGGGAGTCCGGAGCGGTCGAAATACCCTTGCTCCGCACCGCTTCTGGTCGCCGCCAGCAGTCCCGCTCGGCTTCCGGCCAGCCGCCGGGCCACGAAACTCAACGCGTTGGCGCTTGCCTGGTCGATCCACTGCACGTCGTCGACGACGAGCAGCAGCGGCAAGCGTGCCGCGGCCTTGCGCAGCAGGACGGCAACCGCGTTGGAGACCAGCAGGCGCTTCGGTGGTGGACCGCCGCCGAATCCGAGCGCCACTTCGAGCGCCTCCCGCTGGGCGGTGCTCAGTTCCTCGAACTGCTCGACCAGGGGATACAGCGCCTGGTTCAGAGCTGCGTAGCTGAGACGGCCCTCCTGCTCGGTCCCCGCGACCCGCAGAACGGTCGCCCCCAGCCCGTCGGCGTACTCGGCCGCGGCGTCGAGTAGGGCGGTCTTGCCCACCCCGGGGTCGCCCGAGACCACCAGCGCCGCACCGTTGTCCGTGGCCTCTCGGACGAAGGCCTGGAGGTACTGCAACTCCTGCGACCGGCCGACCAGCGAAACCACCGGCTCACCTCCGTGCTCGGATTCTACTCAACCGGGACAGATCGAGTCAGATGACTCATCCGGACGAGGCCTCCGAAACCCCACAGTGGTCTGCGGACCACCCAGGAGAGGAACTGCCTCATGTCACACCACCTCGATTCACCGCTGGCACGTCAGGACGTGCGGCTGGACATCACCGATCTGTACGCGTTCCGGGGCGAGACCGGAACGGTCCTGATCATCAACGTCTGCCACTCGTTGGCCGGCGACATCCCTGAGCCGGGCTACCACCCGGAGGGCAGGTACGAGTTCAAGCTCGATCTCGACGGCGACAGCGTCGAGGACCTGACCTACCGGTTCGTCTTCGCCGAGCGCGACGAGACCGGCCGGCAAGCACTCACCGTACGCCGGACCGACGGAGCCGACGCAGGAGATCCGTTCGCTCCCGGCATGGTCGTTGCTGAGGGCAACACTGACGAGCCGATCGGTACGGACAGCGGCCTGCGGGTGTGGGCCGGGAAGGCCGGGGACCCGTTCTGGATCGAGCCGGACGTCCTGCACGCGGTCGGCCACGCGTTCCAGGACGGTACGACGATCGACCTCGGCGCGTGGACCGCCGACCAGGCCGAGAACCTGTTCGCGGGTCACACCGTGTACTCGATCGTGCTCGAGATTCCCGACACCGAACTGCTGGCGCCCGGGCAGTCGACCCGGCCGATCGGCGTCTGGGCGGTCGCGAGCCTGGCCACCGACGCAGGCGGCTGGCGCTCGATCAACCGGGTCGGGCTGCCGATGATCCACCCGCTGTTCACGCAGTACAACGAGCGGCTCGGCGACGACCTCAACGGCGGCCGGCCCAGCGAGGACGTCGCGACGTACGGGAAGCTGCTGAGCGGGGAGATCGCCGGCGTCGTCCGCGCGTACGGGACGGCCGAGGACCCGGAGGCGTACGCGGCCACGGTCGTCGGCCGGATGCTGCCGAACGTGCTGCCGTACGTCGTCGGCACGCCCGCCTGCTTCGGCTTCGCCTCCTGGAACGGCCGGTCGCTCACCGACAACGCGCCGGACGTGATGTTCTCGATCGCGGCCAACACGCCGGTCTCGCTCGGCATCGGCAAGGAGTCCGTGACGTCCACGCCGCGGACGTCCTTCCCGTACGTCCCGGAGGCCCTCCGATGACCCTCGTGCAGACCCGCAAGCTCGGCCGCAACGGCCCGGAGGTGTCGGCGATCGGCCTCGGCACGATGGGCATGTCCGACCTGTACGGTCCGGCCGACGACGCCGAGAGCGTCGCCACGATTCACGCCGCGCTCGACGCGGGGGTCACCCTGCTCGACACGGCGGACTTCTACGGCTCGGGAGCCAACGAGCTGCTGATCGCGCGAGCTCTGCAGGGCCGTCGGCGCGAGCAGGTCGTGCTGAGCGTGAAGTTCGGCAGCCGCCGTACGCCGGACGGCGGCTTCCAGCCGGTCGGTTACGACGTGTCGGCGGCGGCCGTGAAGGACCGGCTGGCGTACTCGCTACGCCGGCTCGGCACCGACTACGTCGACATCTACCGGCCGGCCCGACTCAACCCCGACGTCCCGGTGGAGGAAACCGTCGGAGCGCTGGAGGAGGTCCGTCAGGCGGGGTACATCCGTCACATCGGACTCTCGGAGGTCGGTCCGGACACTCTGCGCCGGGCCGCCGCGGTCGCGACGATCAGCGACCTGCAGATCGAGTACTCGATGCTGTCCCGCGGACCCGAGAAGGCGATCCTGCCGACGACGCGCGAGCTGGGCATCGGCCTGACGGCGTACGGCGTACTGTCCCGGGGGTTGTTGAGCGGCCACTGGTCGACTGCCCGGACGCTCGGCCCCAACGACTTCCGCACTCGCAGCCCGCGCTTCCAGTCCGGCAACCTGCAGCACAACCTTCGCCTGGTCGACGCGTTGACGGCGATCGCCGGACGGCTGGAGGTTTCCGTCGCCCAGCTGGCGATCGCCTGGGTCGCCGCGCAGGGCGACGACATTGTTGCCCTGGTCGGAGCCCGGCGCCGCGACCGCCTGACCGAGTCCCTCGGCGCGGCGGCCCTCGAGCTGGACGAGGACACGCTCGCGGAGATCGACGCCGCCGTACCTCCCGACGCGGCCGCCGGCGACCGCTACCCGTCGCCCCAAATGGTCACCCTCGACAGCGAACGCGGGTGACGCACTCGGGGACGGGCGGACGAGCAACCAGTCAGCGCAGGCGGGCGACGCCGCCGAACTCGATCCACTCCGAGGTCAGCTGCTGGGGAGCGGCCGCACCGTCGGGCCGCCAGGTGGACACCTCGACGAGTCCCGGCTCGAGGATGTCCATGCCCTCGAACCACTCGGCGACGTCCTGCTCCTGGCGAACGCGGCCCCAGTGGCCGTGGGTGGCCTGGTCCATGAACTTGGTGACCGAGTCACGGATCGCGGGGTCCTCGCTGACCAGCTGGCACATCACCAGGTAGCTGCCCGGGACCAGCCGCTCGGTGACCCGGCGGACCACGGCCATCGGGCCGTCGGTCTCGCTGTCGGGGATGCAGTGGAAGACCGAGTTGAACAGCACGGCGACGGGCTGGGAGAAGTCGATCAGCCGCTCGGTGTCGGGGTGGGCGAAGATCGTCTCGGTGTCGCGCAGGTCCGCCTGGATGACCGTGGTGCGCTCGTCCTCGACCAGCAGGGCGCGGCCGTGCGCGAGCACCACCGGGTCGTTGTCGACGTAGACGACATGGGCGTCCGGGTGTGTGCGCTGGGCGACCTGGTGCACGTTGTCCTGCGTGGGCAGGCCGGATCCGTGGTCGAGGAACTGCTTGATCCCGTGGTCCTCGGCGAGCACCCGCACTGCCCGCTGCAGGAAGCGCCGGTTGTTCACGGCGAGCGCGCGGGTGCTGGGCACGACGTTGTCCAGCTCCGCGACCGCCGCCCGGTCCGCTGCGAAGTTGTCCTTGCCGCCGAGGTAGTAGTCGTACATGCGCGCCGCTGTCGGAACGGTCTCGTCGACCGTGATCGAGAGTTGCTGCTTCTCAGGCTGCATAACCTTCCCCAAGTTCCGGGCCGTGCCGAGGCGAACCGCCCGGCCGACGACACATTACTAGCTCTTGGTTACTTGGGGTATCGGTCACGAACGCGGGGTGAGGTGGTGCCCGGGCGGCAGTTGGCCGGCCCGGTCCACGTCCGTGCCGTCGGCGAGATCGGCGCATTCGACATCGGTGGGCGGGTGGTCGCGCAGATAGGTCCGGGCGCCCTGATCCCCGACCGCGCTGTCCCGTACGCCCGACCAGTGGTTGCGTCCGAGCAGGACCGGATGGCCCGGCGCCCCGGCGTACACAGCACGAACCAGCGCGTCGGGTCCGCCCTTCGCCGCGATCCGCCGAACAGCGGCAGCGGTCAGACCGGGGACGTCGACAGGAACAACGAGCGCGGCGTCGGCCCGATCCATCGCGGCCTGATCCACCGCGGCCAGCGCGGCGCGGACCGAAGCCCCCATGCCCTGCTCCCAATCGGCCGCCTCGACCACCTCCACCGGTTCTCCGCTCAGCTCGGCCGTCACCTGCGCCGCGGCGGCGCCGACGACCACGAGCACCGGCTCACATCCTCCGGCCGCGACCAGACGGGAGATCCGCACCACCCACGCGGTGCCCTCCTCGTCACGGACCAGTGCCTTGGGTGCGCCCATCCGACGGCCGGCGCCAGCGGCGAGCACGACTCCGGCGATTCGCATGCCGGGAAGCGTAGAGGGCCAACCGCCTGGTGGACATCGGCCGGACCACCTTTGAGCCGGTGGTAGTTTCCGCCACGTCAGTACATGGCGTCGGTGAGGCGGTGCGATGCAGGGTTACGAAGCACTGGACATGGATGTCAGCCAGTACGCGCGGCGCACGTTCTGCAGCTGGACCGAGCCGGGCTGGCGTTCGGTCCTTCTGCAGGGCCACGAAGACGCACCGCTGGCCGAAGAGGTCTGCCTCCCGCCGATCGGGGATCAGCACCTGGTCCTCGTCACGGAGGGCGATGTGCTGATGGAATCCCACGCGGACGGCGCTTGGCGGTCCGCCCGGTACACGCCTGGCCAGATCGGGCTGACCGCGCCGGGCCGGTCCACGCGGCTGCGCTGGCGGTCCAGAACCGCCAGGACGACGACGCTGCACCTGTATCTGCCGGGCGAGCTGATGCAGCGGGTCGCGCTGGAACTCTGGGATCGCGACGACACCGAGGCGCGACAACCCGACGCCCTGGCGATCACCGACCCGGTCGTCGAGCAGGTCCTGCTGGGAATGGCCTCGGCGGCGACCGCCCAGCTGGACGATCTGTACGCCGAGAGCGCGGCCGAGTTCCTCGCCGTACACCTGCACACCCGGTACGGCGGGATGCCGCCGGTCGCCGGACCGCGGCACGACGACGCCCGTGTCCGCAAGGCGATCGAGCTGATGCGGGACAACCTGCACCAGCCGTTGACGCTGGCCGACATCGCCGGTGAGGTCTGGTTGAGCGTCTATCACTTCCTGCGGGTGTTCAAGGCCGCGACCGGGCAGACGCCGCGCCGCTACCTCACCTCGCTGCGGATCGAGGCCGCGCGCCGGCATCTCGCCGAGAGCGACGCGCTGATCGGTGAGGTGGCACGCCGGTGCGGCTTCAGCAGTCCGGCGCACCTGTCGTCGGCGTTCACCCGCGAGACCGGGATGTCGCCGTCGGCGTACCGGCGAAGCCATCGTCGCTCCCGGCCGTGAGCTGACCGGCCGGCAGCTCAGCAATCCGTGGATCGCGGGCAGCAATTTCCCGCAAACGATCGCCGGTCGGTGATTCCTACAGTGGCGGCATGGACAACGCACTCCCCGCCGCGCCGGCCCCCGCGGCCGTCGATCTGGCCTTCACCGTCAACGGAAACCCCGCCCGGGTCGCGGTCGATCCGCGCGAGTCGTTGCTCGACGTGCTGCGGGAGCGACTCGACCTCACCGGCACCAAGAAGGGGTGCGACCACGGCCAGTGCGGCGCGTGCACGGTGCACGTCGACGGACGCCGGGTCGTCTCCTGCCTGACCGCCGCGGTGCAGGTGAACGGCCGGGCCGTGACGACCATCGAAGGTGTCGAGGGACCGGACGGCGAGCTGCATCCGTTGCAGCAGGCATTCATCGACCACGACGCCCTGCAGTGCGGCTACTGCACGCCCGGGCAGGTGATGTCGGGACTCGCCTGCATGGCCGAAGGGCACACCCGCGACGACGCCGAGATCCGCGAGTACATGAGCGGCAACCTGTGCCGCTGCGGCGCGTACGTCGGCATCGTCGCCGCGATCCGGGAAACCGCCCGACGGACGGGACACTGACGATGCGACCTTTCGCGTACACGGCCGCGCGCAGCGTCGGCCAGGCCGTCGAGGCGCTGGCCGACGGCGGCCCGGGCACCAAGCTGCTGGCCGGCGGCACCACGCTGTACGACCTGATGAAGCTGCGGATCGAGAACCCGCCCGCGGTGATCGACATCAGCCGGATCGCCGAGCTGACCCGGATCGACACCTCCGGCCCGGAACTCGTCATCGGCGCCGGCGCGCGGATGTCCGACGTCGCCGAGCACCCCGTCGTACGGCGTGACTACGCGGCCCTGTCCGAATCGCTGTGGCGCGCGGCGTCCCAGCAGCTTCGCAACATGGCCACCGTCGGCGGCAACCTGCTGCAACGGACCCGGTGCAGCTACTTCCGCGGCGGCTCGGCCTTTCCCTGCAACAAGCGCGAGCCCGGCAGCGGGTGCTCGGCGATCGACGGGATCGACCGTCACCACGCGTTGTTCGGCGGCAGCGAGAGCTGCATCGCGACGTACCCCGGTGACTGGGCGGTCGCGTTGCTCGCCTTCGACGCGAAGGTCGACGTGGTCGGGCCGAACGCGCGCCGCACCATCGCGCTGGCCGATCTGCACCTCGAGCCGGGCAGCACGCCACAGCGCGAGCACACGCTCGCGGCCGACGAGCTCATCGTGCGGATCCGGGTCCCGAAGACCGCCGCGGGCCGCGGTTCGACGTACCTCAAGATCCGGGACCGTGAGTCGTACGCGTTCGCGCTCACCTCGGCCGCGGTCGGCCTCACGGTCGACCGCCGCGGTGTGGTCGGGCAGAGCCGGATCGCGCTCGGCGGCGTGGCGACGCGCCCCTGGCGGGTCCCGGCCGCCGAGCAAACCCTGATCGGCGAACGGCTGACCGAGGCCGCTGCTCGCCGGGCCGGCGAGGTCGCCTTCGCCGGCGCGAAGGCCGGGCACCACAACGCGTTCCGGATCGAGCTGGGCATCCGGACCGTCACCGAAGCACTGATGATCGCCAGAACGCGGGCCACTCGATGAGCCGCACGACGACAGGAGGCTGTTGATCACATGCCCACACGGCGTAATTTCCTGCGCGGCGCGGGTGCGGCCACTGCCTTGGCCGGCGTGGAGACCGTCGGCTCACCCCTGACCGCCGCGGCCCTGGTCGGCGACGAGACCAGGCGGCAGCCCTACGCCCGCCGGGTCGACGCCCGCGACAAGGTCCGCGGTGCCGTCCGGTACGGCGCCGACCAGGCACCGGCGCGGTTGACTCACGCCGTGCCGGTCGTCGCGACGATCGGCAAGGGCCGAGTGGTCGAGTTCGACACCGCTGCCGCCGAGGCGGTCCCCGGCGTGCGGCTGGTGCTGACGCACATTCCGGCCGGGGAACTTCGTTCGGCTCCGTTCATCATGGCGGGTGGCTTCGCCGTCCAGGGCTACCAGCCGATGACGTCGGACCGGGTCGCCTACCGGGGACAGATGATCGCGCTCGTGGTGGCCGACACGCTGATCGCCGCCACCGAGGCCGCCGCGCTGGTCACCGCCCGGTACGAGACCGAGCCCTTCGCGGTGACGTTGGACGCGGACGGCGCGGAGACGCTCGTGCAGGCGACGGTCAACCCGCGGTTCCCGGACACGGTGATGGGTGACGCGGATGCCGCCTACGCGGCGAGCCCGGTCAAGCTCGACGCGACGTACGACGGTCCGCCTCAGCACACCATGCCGATCGAGCTCCTGGCCAGCACGGTGGAGTGGCAGGGCGAGAACCTGATCGTGCACGAGAGCACGCAGAACGCGAACGCGGTCCGGCACGGTGTCGCGTACTCGCTCGGCATCTCCGCCGATCGGGTCGAGGTCGTCTCCCCGTCGGCCGGTGGCGCGTTCGGGCAGAAGAACTCCTTCCAGCTGCACCTGGGACCGCTCGCGCTCGCTGCCCGCCGGGTGGGCCGGCCGGTCAAGCTGGTCATCCCCCGGACCCAGACGTTCCACGCGGGAAGCTTCCGGCCGGCCAGCAGGCAGCGGATCCGGCTCGGGGCCGACCGCACCGGCCGGATGCTCGCGGCGATTCACGAGATCGACGCGCAGACCTCGCGGTTCGACCTGTTCCCGATGCAGTACACCGAGCTGACCGGCCGGATGTACGACATTCCGGACTTCCGCGGCCGGCACCAGCTGGTCCGGACCGACGCGCAGACGCCGGGCTACATGCGGGCGCCGTTCGAGCACATCGCGGCGTTCGCGCTCGAGTCGAGCGTCGACGAGCTCGCCCACCAGCTCGGGCGCGATCCGGTGGCGCTGCGCCTGGCCAACGACGCGCCCACCACCGACCCGATCAGCGGACACCCGTTCACCTCCCGCCACCTGGCCGAGTGTCTGCGCCGCGGAGCGGACCGGTTCGGTTGGGTGGATCGCCGGCCCGGTGCCGGCTCCATGCGCGCCAAGGACGGCACGCTGATCGGCTGGGGCGTGGCCGCCGGCGCGTACAAGGCCGCGACCGCACCGGCCACCGCCGTACTGCGGGCCGAGAGTCTCGGACGCCGGCGCTGCCGGGTCACCATCACGGTCGACGGGCACGAGATGGGCCAGGGGATCCGGACCGCCATCACCAACCTGATCACCGCAAACCTCGGCGTCGCGGCCCAGGACGTGGTCGTCGTCGTAGGCGACACCCGCGGCGCACCTCCCCAGCACGGCACCGCCGGCTCATGGGGCACCGCGACCGCGTTGCCCGCGATCGACGCGGCGATGGTCAGGCTGCGCCAGCAGCTCGGCCTGCGACCGAGCGGCCCGGTCGACCTGCCGGCCGCCATGGCTGGGCGCGCGCCGGTCGAACTCCAGGCCCGGACGAAGGCTCCTGGCCAGCCGGACGACGTCTGGGACCGCGTCGCCGCCGGAGGCGCGGCCGGGGCGGGACCGGAGTACCCGGCGTTCACGTCGATGAGCTACATCGCCCACTTCGTCGAGGTGCGGATCGAGCCGCGGATCCGGCGCATCCGGGTGCCACGGGTGGTCAGCGTCGCCGACTGCGGCCGGGTCGCGAGCCCGGTGACCGCGGTCAGTCAGGTCCGCGGCGGGGTGATCTGGGGCATCGGCGCGACGCTGCGGGAAGGCAGCGAGGTCGACCCGCGCTTCGGCGGGTTCCTCAGCGCCTCCCTGGAGGACTACGCGATTCCGGTCAACGCCGACATCGGCGACATCGACGTCAGCCTGATCGACAAGCCCGACCCGGTGCTCAACTCCGTCGGGGTGAAGAGTCTCGGCGAGGTGTCGATGGTCGGCGTCGCACCCGCGATCGCCAACGCGATCTGGCATGCCACCGGCCGGCGAGTGCGGCGTCTGCCGATCCGCATCGAGGACGTGATCTGAACCGATGAGCGCCACCCCCGCGGAACTCGCCGCCATCACCGCCGCGTGGCGGGACGGCAACCCGCTGGCGCTGGCGACCCTGGTCGCGGTCGAAGGGTCGTCGTACCGCAGGCCCGGCGCGCGGCTGCTGATCAACGCCGACAGCAGCACGGTCGGGAACCTCACCGGCGGCTGCCTCGACCGGGAGATCGTCGAGGCAGCCGCGACCGTGCACCGGACCGGGACCGCGCGGGTCGTCGAGTACGACCTGCGCGGCGACGAGGAAGCTGTGCTCGGCTGGGGGATGGGCTGCAACGGACTGCTGCGTGTCCTGGTCGAACCCGCGACGCCGTCCAGCAGTATGCTCCAGCTGCTCGATCAGTCGGTGCGGCTTCGAAAGAAAATCCGGATCACCACCGTCGTGGCCGGTCCACAGACCGGGCTGCGCTGCTGGCAGGTCGACGGCGAGGCACCCGGCCGAACGTTGCCTGGGGCAACACCTTCCAGTCTGGACCACGTCTTCACCGAGACCCTGCTGCCGAGGCCGCGCGTGGTGATCTGCGGCGCCGGCGACGACGTGCCGCCGGTGGTCCGAGCGGCGACCGGCCTGGGCTGGGACGTCGTCGTGGTCGACCATCGTCGGCTCCTGCTCGATCCCGCCCGCTTTCCCGCCGGTACGACGCTGCTCCGGACCGTTCCGGACCTCGACGTCCACAGCTACGTCCTGGTCATGACCCACAACTTCCTCCGCGACTGCGAGTACATCGCCGCCGCGCTGGCCACTCCCGCGCCGTACATCGGTGTGCTCGGCCCCAACCGCCGACTCCGGCGGATGCAGCAGTACCTGGCCTCCTACGGCACGACTCCGCGCCAGGTCGAGACAGACCGACTGCGAGGCCCCGCCGGGCTCGACCTGGGTGGCCAGGGTCCCGACGAGATCGCGATCGAAATCGTCGCCGAACTTCTCGCCGCCACTCGGCGCCCCGTCCAGCCGCCGGTCACCGCGGTCGACACATCCCCGAACGGAGAACCGTCATGCGCCGAACCGTCATGCGCCGAACCGTCATGCGCCGAACTGTCGTCGCTGTGTCCCTAGCCCTGCTGTGGCCCACCGCCGCTCCGGCCTTTGCTCATCCAGGACACGGTGAGCAGCCGGAGTCGCCCGTGGTGACCGCTCCGGCTGTGTACGGCAATGGCTGGGCGGCTCTGGCGCCGATCGGTAGCGGCCCTCGGCAGGAACACAGCGTCGCGGCACTGGGCGGCAAGGTGTACGTGATCGGTGGCATCTACCGGGCCGACGGTGTCACCACGACGACCAACCGGGTCGAGGTGTACGACACCCGTCACAACACCTGGTCCGAGGTCGCGCCGCTGCCGGTCGCGATGAACCATCCCAACGTCGCCAGCGTCGGGGGACGGATCTACGTGCTGGGTGGACTGTCTGGCGGTGCGTCGTGGCAGGCGCTCGGCGACAGTTTCGTCTACGAGCCCCGGACCGATCGGTGGACTCGGCTGCCCTCGATGCCCAGCGAGCTGCGTCGTGGTAGCGCCGCGATCGGTGTCCGTGGCACCACGATCTATCTCGCCGGTGGAATGCGGACGCTCACTCCCGGGCCTGGTGGCCTGCACGACACGGTGGCGACGGTGTCCTCGTACGACGTGGTCACGGGTCGGTGGTCGGTGTTGCCCAGCCTGCCGGAGGCTCGCGACCATGTCGGCGGCGCAGTGGTCGGCGGTGTGTTCTACGTCCTCGGCGGCCGCGACAAGGGCCAGGTCAACGTCCGCGACACTGTCTACGCCCTCGAGTTGCGCAACGGCCGCTGGACCGAGCGCGCTCCGATGCCGACCGCGCGTGGCGGCATCGCGACGGCCGTGATCGGGACCAAGATCTACACCTTCGGCGGCGAGGGCAATCCGGCGCCGGGCAGCCACAGCATCTTCGACGACACCGAGGCCTACGACGTCGCGCGCGATCGTTGGCAGCGTTTGGCCCCGATGGCGGTGCCGCGGCACGGTACGGCGGCTGTTGCGGTCGGCAACAAGATCTACATCCCCGGTGGGGGAACCGCCGCCGGGGCGCAGCCGGTCGCCGTCAACGACGCCTTCCGGCCCTGAGGAGCAGGCTCGACGGGGGATGCGAGACCTCCGTGGTCAGCTGGTCGAAGGCGGAGTGGACGGTCGGCGGCGCACGACCGGCGGTCGTGCGAGCGCCTTGATCAAGCGGCGGGGAGTCGGTGGCGGCGGGAGAGGCGTCGTGTTGCCCGCTCTGACCGCGTCGAGGGCCAGGCCGAGGAAGCGTGGCCGGCTCTCCGGTGCCAGCTCGCCGGTCGCCTGCGCGATCGCGGCGTTGGCGATGAGCAGCAGCACCATGTCCCCGGGACGAAGTCGGCCCGCAGGGATCCCTGGCGCTGGGCGGCCCGGATCAGGCGGTTCTGTGTGGCGTGCAGCCGCATCCGCAACCGCCGCAGCGTGGGTGCCTCCGGCGCGGTCAGCGTGAGCACATCCGTGACGACCCGGTCCTCGGCCTGGAGGGCGCTGAGGCGCTCGACGTACGTGCGGAACGCGTCCCAGGCGTCCGGGATGCGCAAGGACTCCTGCGCGACGGCGAGGTACGTCTGTCCCCGTTCGAGGAAGACGGCCTCGACGAGCTCGGTGCGATCGGGGAACTTCCTGTCCGGTGGTACGACCGAAGGAGCAGAACTCATGAACGACACCTCTCGACCGGCCGGGATCGGCCGCCGACGCCTGATCCGCACCGTGGCGGCGGGCGGCGCCGCCGTCGCCGCGACCTCGCTGGTCCCGTCGGTCGCGCGGGCCGGTTCACCGGTGCATCCCGCCGGCGCGCTCGACGTGCGTTACGCAAGCTCCGATGTCGTCCGCCTGCTGGTGCGGTACTTCGAGGACAAGAGCAGCGCCGACGTCGACGCGACGATGTCCCACTTCTCCCGGGCGAAACTGACCTACATCGACGCCGTGCTCGGCTGGCCGTCGTACTCGTGGGCGGAGCAGCGAGCGAGGTTCGCGCAGTTCATGCCGTCCTGGCCGGCATCGGGCCGCTCGTACCCGACCAGGATCCAGGGCGACGCGGGTGGTGCGGTCGTGCACTTCACCAACACTCCGGAGCTGTTCGGTCAGGAGATCCGTGCCATCGCCGTCGTCGGCATCGAACGCGGCAAGATCGTGCGCTGGATCGACTACTGGGAGGGACGCCAGTTCCCGCTGGCCGACATCGCGGCGCTCCGGCTGCCGGCCGACCAGTTCCCGCCGGACTTCCGGGAGTCCACTGTGATCAGCCGGGCCGCGCCGGCGCTTCGGCGTACGGCGGAGTCGCTGGTCGCGGCGCTCGCGGTGGGCAAGCCGGCCGACGCGGCGAAGGTGTTCGCCGAGGATGCGGTGCTCGACGACCTCGCACTGCACGCCACCGTGGTCGGCCGGCGCAGTATCGAGGCGTTCCTGACTCGCTCGCTAGACGTCCTTCCGTACGGCCGCCGGTCGGCGATCCGGCACGTGACCGGCTCGGCGCAGGGCGGTGGTTTCGAGTGGACCTCCACCAGCCCTGTTCCGCGCGGCGTCACCTCGCTGGAACTCGACCGCTCCGGCAGGATCGCGCGCCTCACGTCCACCTGGGACAGCTCTCTTCTCGATCACGCCGCCCTCGCGGCCCTGCACGGCCACACGATTCGGAACTGACCGGATCCGCGCCCGGATCAGCTCCGGGGGCGGTCCACCCGCGGCGATCAGTGCTCTCTGCGGCTGTTAGCGTCGTGGTGGTTTCGACGGAGGGGGATGCAGGGTGATTGTCAGCACGGAAGCGTTGATCGGGATCGCGCTGATCGAGCTCGGGCTGGTGGTGATGCCCGGGCCGAACATGATCTACCTGGTCTCGCGGTCGGTGGTGCAAGGCCGGCGTGCCGGGCTGATCTCGTTGGCGGGCGTGGGGACCGGCTTCCTGATCTACCTGCTCGCAGCCGCCGCCGGCCTGGCGACGGTGTTCGCGCTGGTGCCGGAGATCTACGTGGGGCTGAAGCTCGCCGGCGCGGCGTACCTGCTCTGGCTGGCGTGGAACGCGCTTCGTCCGGGCGGAAGTTCCGCGTTCACGCCGAACGCGCTGGAGCCCGACCGTCCGCGCAAGCTCTTCGGGATGGGGCTGCTGACCTGTCTGCTGAACCCGAAGATCGCGATTCTCTACATCTCCCTGCTGCCGCAGTTCGTCGATCCGTCCCGCGGTCACGTCGGCGCGCAGAGCCTGATTCTCGGGCTCACCCAGCTGGCGGTCGGCGTACTGGTGAACGCGATCTTCGTCATCACCGCCGGGTCGGTCGCGGTCTTCTTCTCCCGTAAGCCTTTGTGGTCGAGGATCCACCGGTACCTGACCGGTACCGCGCTGGCCGCCTTCGCGGTCAAGCTGGCCGCCGACCGTACGCCGGCCGTCAGCACTCCCTAGCCGGCGTCAGCCGGGGTCAGCCGCGGTTGGCGCGTTGGCGGGAGCGGTAGGTGCGGGTCTTCTGCCGGTTGCCGCAGACGCCCATCGAGCACCAGTGGCGCGAGCGGTTCTTGGACGCGTCGTAGAAGGCCCACTGGCAGTCGTCGGCGACGCAGATCTTCAGTCGTCGCCAGGCGTCGTCGGACTCCGCCTCCGCGACCGCGACGAGGAGTCGCGCGACACCACCTCTGGCGCCGCCGTCCGCCGGGGCGAGCCGGGGACGGGCGCCGTCGAAAACGACCCGGAGCGGTAGGCGGCCGGCGGCGTCGTCGAGCTCGGCGACCGTCGAGGTGTGGTCGCCCTCGTTGTGACGCACCATGGCGGTCCGGAGCCCGGTGCGGAACGTCCGTGCGATGGAGAGGTCGTCCTCGCCGGCCTGCTCGTCGGGTCCGAGCAGGTGGTGAGCGCGAAGCCAGTCGCTGAGGCCGGCCGGTTCGACCAGCGAGTCCGCGCACAGTGCGTCGACATCCACGTCGAGGGTGTTCGCGAAGTCGCACAACAGGTCGGCGTACGCCGGAGTCTTCGTGCTCGTGTCCGGCCTGGTGGTCCCGATGGCGATCAGCTCCCTTCCTGCTCGACACCACCATAACGCGAAAGCCGGTTGACGACGCCGCGCAACCGGCTTTACGGTTTTGGTGGTGTTGCACATCGGACACCGACCGCACTCGAGAGGGAGCTCCGTTGTCTGTCGCATCGACCGGCCATCGGCCGCGCGTCCTGGTCATCGGCGGTGGCCTCCAGCACGTGCGGAAAGCCCGGGAGCTGGGCCTGGACGTCGTACTCGCCCAGTTCCCGGACGAGTACGACCGCAGCCACTGGCCGTACGTCGACCAGGCGCTGCTGCTCGACTACGCCGACGTCGATCGGCTGTTGCCGCTGGTCCGGGCGGTGCACGAGGCGTACCGGCTGGACGCGGCCGTCTCGCTGTTCGAGCTCGGACTGTTGCCGGCGGCACGCGTCAACGAGGTGCTCGGCCTCGGCGGCGAGTCCGTGGCGACGGTGGAACTGCTGCTGGACAAGGCGCGGATGCGCCGGCACCTGGCCGACGTCGGTGTCAGCCCGGTGGCTTCGGCGGTCGGCCGTTCCGCCCAGGACGTCCGCGAGTTCGTCCGGGTCCACGGGCTCCCGATCATCGTCAAGCCGATCCGTGAATCGGGCAGCCTCGGGGTGTTCCGCGTCAGCGACCCGGCCGACGTGGACGTCGTCGCCGACCGGTTCCGGTCCCTCGAGGACGGCAACTGGACGACCAAGGATCTGTCGTCCGCCGATTCGTTCGACGAGTTCCTGATCGAGGAGTTCCTCGACGGTCCCGAGCTCAGCGTGGAGACCTTGTCCTTCGGCGGCAGACATGTGGTGGTCGCGGTGACCGACAAGGAGTGCGACGCCGGGGGATTCGTCGAGGTCGGGCATGCGCAGCCCAGCGGCTCTTCGGCAGAAACCTTGCACGAGGTCGCCCGGTTGGTGACTGACTTCCTCGACGCGGTGGGCCTGCGCAACGGCCCCGCGCACACCGAGGTGAAGCTGACCCGAGGCGGCCCGCGGATCGTCGAGTCCCACAATCGCGTCGGCGGCGATCGGATCAACGAACTGACCGAGATCGTGTACGGCGTCGATCTGGAGCGCCACGCACTGGGCGCCGGGGTGGTCGAGCCGCTGACCACGCCGCCACAGCCTCGGGGCGGAGCGGCGGTGCGATTCCTCACGCCGGAGCCCGGACGGGTCGTGGAGGTGACCGGCGTCGACGCCGTCCGCGCGGATCCGGCCTGCGTGGACGTCCAGGTCAAAGTGGCTCCGGGCAACGTCGTACCGCCGCTGACGTGGAACGAGGACAAGGTCGGTCATGTCGTCGCCCGCGGCGCGACGGCCGCCGAAGCGGTTGCCCATGGCAAGCGGCTGGCCGCGGCGATCCACGTGCGGACCGAGCCGGTCGCGTGAGCACCGCGCCGCCGGACCGGACCGGCGTCGACGAGCCCGGGTTCCGCGACGCACTGCGCACGCTGCCCAGCCGGGTCTGGATCATCAGCCTCGGCATTCTGGTCAACCGGGCCGGCAACTTCCTGCCGGTGTTCATCGTGCTCTACCTGATCGAGCGCGGCAGTTCGGCCGGTGCCGCGGGTTTCGTGCTGGGTGTGTCCGGGGTGGGCAACGTGCTCGGCAACGCCGCCGGCGGCTACCTGGCCGACCGGATCGGCCGGCGCTGGACGATCGTGCTGTCCGCCGTACCGACGGCCGGCCTGACGGCTGCCGTCCCGTACGTCGGTCCGTTCGCGCTGGTCGTCGTGGTGGTCGGCCTGATCGGCCTGACGTCGCAGATCTACCGGCCGGCCGCCGCCGCGGTGCTGGTCGACGCCGTGACGACCAACCGGCAACGGCTCGCCGCCTTCGCGGTCTTCCGGGCCGCGATGAACATCGGCGCCGCGCTCGGCGGCGTGATCGGCGGAGTGCTGGCCGGTACGTCGTACACGTGGCTCTTCCTGGGCAACGGTGCCGCGTGTCTGCTGTTCGGCGCGGTCGTTGCAGTACTGCTGCGCGACGGACCACCCCCGCGGCCTGACCAGCACGCGGAAGCCGCGGTCGCTCCGCAGGTGGGATATCGGCGGGCGCTCGCCGACCGCGCCTTGCTGCGCTTCCTCCTGATGACCGTGGTCGCCGAGTTCGTCTACGTCCAGTCCACCGTCGGCCTGCCCCTGCACGTCAGTGACGTGGGGCTGACGGCGCGCGACTTCGGCTTCCTGATGGGGTTCAACGGCTTGCTGGTCCTGTTGCTGGAGCTGCCCACCACCGGCGCGGTCTCGCGCTACCGGCCGGAGTATGTACTTGCTATTGGCAACCTCTTGGTCGGGATCGGCCTCGCGCTGTCCGGTGTCGGGACGGCCCTCGTCCCGCTGGCGGCGACAGTGCTGTTGTGGACGCTCGGCGAGATGATCACCAGCTCGGTCGCGTACGCCTACCTCGGAAGTCTGACCCCACCCGGCATGGTCGGCCGCTACCAGGGTCTGCACGGCGCCGCGTACACGATCGGCACGGGCGCCGGCCCGATCCTCGGCGGCGCGGCGTACGCGATCGGGCCTTGGGCTCTGTGGTCGCTGATCGCCGCGGCCGGTGTGCTCTCCGCGTACCTCGCCCTCCCGCGCACAAGCCGGGAAGGATGACGCTCGAGGTATCGCCGGCGTATGGGAAACCGCATACGGGCCGGCAACACCACCTCCCCTTCACTGGCTCGGTGTCTCTCAAAGAACCCGCCATGAACCTGTCCGTGAGGCCGATCAGCGCCGCCGAGCATTTGGCGTTCGTCGAAACGCAGGTGTCGGTCAGCTTCCTGCAGACGCCGGCCTGGGGCCGGGTGAAGACCGAGTGGCGCAGCGAATCCCTTGGTTGGTTCGACGGCACGCGGTTGGTGGGCGCCGGGCTGGTCCTTCACCGTCCGGTGCCGCGGCTCGAGCGCATGACGCTGGCTTACCTGGCCGAAGGGCCGGCGATCGACTGGTCGGAGGACATCAATGCATGGCTCGACCCGCTCGCCGCCTATCTGAAGAAACAGGGAGCCTTCGCGATCCGGCTCGGTCCGCCGCTGCGTACGAGCGTCTGGACTGCTGCCCAGGTCAAGGAGGGCATCGCTGACCCCGGGATCAAGCGGCTCACCGACCTGCCCAGCCGGCACAACGATGCGCTGGGCGAGCGCATCACCAGCCGGCTCAGGGACGCGGGCTGGTTGCCGCAGAGCCCGGAGCAGGGGTTCGGGACCGGCCATCCGCAATTCACCTTCGAGCTCCCGCTGGCCGGCAGGACCGAGGACGACCTGCTGCAGAGCATGAACCAGCTCTGGCGCCGCAACCTCAAGAAAGGGGCCAGGGAAGGCGTCGAGGTCACGATCGGCGAAGATTTGAAGGCGTTTCACGACCTCTACGTCCACACCGCTGAGCGTGACCGCTTCACGCCGCGGCCGTTGCACTACTTCGAGACGATGTTCGCGGCGATGACCGCGGAGGATCCCGAGCGGATCAAGCTGTACCTGGCTCACCATCAGGGCGACCTGGTCGCCGCGACCGTTCTCATCCGGGTCGGCGGTCAGGCGTGGTACGTCTACGGAGCCTCGTCCACCGAAAAGCGCGAGGTGCGTGGCTCCAACGCCTGCCAATGGGCGATGATCCGGGACTCGCTGACGGCCGGGTGCGACGTCTACAGCCTGCGCGGCATCACGCCGACCCTCGACGCCGACGACCCGCACGTCGGGCTGATCCAGTTCAAGGTCGGCACCGGAGGCGAAGCGGTGCGATACGTCGGCGAGTGGGACCTGCCGCTGCGTCCACTGGCCTACCGGGCGTTCAGCCTCTACCTGAAGCGTCGCGAGGAACGACGCACGCGGATGCGCACCACGCGGAACACGAACACGGCAGCGAGGACGGCAAGGCACAGCACCGAATAGGTCACCCGCCCAGTCAAGACAGTGCGTTGTTGCCGGCCCGTCTTCGAATTTCGATATCTCCACCACATGCTACCCAGCAGTTACATGTGCTGGGGTTATGCGAATTCGAATACGGACCAGCAACACGCGATTGCCTTGACTGAGGCGCATGACCTCCAGTGAAAAGACCCGACCGGCGATCCGTACCGGATCGCTCGCGGCCTGGTCGTCGTCGGCCGCACCGGCCACCGGAATCACCGTGTACGGGTGCGAACCGGACGAGGCCGCGTTGTTCCGCGAACTCGCGCCGCGCCATCGCGTCGCGACGACCATCACCGCGGCGGCGGTGTCGGAAGCCAACGTCGAACTCGCGGCAGGAAACCGCTGCATCAGCGTCGGTCACAAGACTCCGGTCAGCAACCCGACGTTGCTGGCGCTGAGCCGGGCTGGGGTGACCTACATCTCGACCCGCAGCATCGGCTACAACCACATCGACGTCGCGTACGCCGAAAGCATCGGTCTCTGCGTCGAGAACGTCGCGTACTCACCCGACAGCGTGGCCGACTACACGGTGATGCTGATGCTGATGGCGATCCGCCACGCGAAGGCAACCGTCCTCCGCGCGGAGGTGCACGACTACCGCCTGCACGAGGTGCGCGGCAAGGAGCTTCGCGACCTGACCGTCGGAGTGATCGGAACAGGTCGCATCGGTACGGCGGTCGTCGCCAGGCTGCGAGGTTTCGGATGCAGGATCCTCGCGTACGACAGCCGGCCGACGGCCGCGGCCGACTACGTCCCGCTTGCTGAACTGCTCGAGCGCAGCGACATCGTCACGCTGCACACGCCACTGACGCCGGCCACGTTTCACCTGCTCGACCGCGAACGCATCGAACAGTTGAAGCCCGGCGCGTACGTCGTCAACACCGGTCGCGGCCCGCTGCTCGACACCGAAGCCCTCGTCGCGGCACTGGAGAGCGGCCGGCTGGGCGGCGCGGCGCTGGACGTGCTCGAAGGAGAAGAAGGCGTCTTCTACGCCGACTGCGGCAACCGCCCGATCGACGACACGTTGCCGGCGCGACTGCAACGCCTGCCGAGCGTGATCGTCAGTCCGCACACCGCCTATTACACCGACCACGCCCTGCGGGACACGGTCGAGAACTCGCTCGTCAATTGCCTGAAATTCCAGAGCAGAAAGCAGCAGTGGATATGAAGATCGGCGTCATCTTCGGCGGCATGTCGGAGGAACACCCCATTTCGGTCAAGTCCGCGCAGGAGGTCGCGAAGCACCTCGACACCGCGAAGTACGAGCCGTACTACCTCGGGATCACCAAGGACGGCGCCTGGAAGCTCTGCGACGGGCCCGCCGCCGACTGGGACAACGACCGTTGCCGGCCGGCGATCCTGTCACCGGACCGGAACGTCCGTGGCCTGCTGATCCTCGACGACGGCAAGTACGAGGTCGTCGACCTGGACGTCGTACTGCCCGTGCTGCACGGAAAGCTGGGCGAGGACGGCGCGATCCAGGGCTTGCTGGAGCTGTCCGGCATCCCTTACGTCGGCTGCGACATCCCGAGCTCCGCGCTGTGCATGGACAAGTCGCTCGCGTACGTCGTCGCCAGGGCCGCGGGCATCGCCACGCCGGAGTTCTGGATCCTCGCCCCGGGCGAATCCGTCGATCCCGGGCGGTTCACCTACCCGGTCTTCGTGAAGCCGGCGCGGTCCGGTTCGTCGTTCGGGGTAAGCAAGGTGGCTGGTGAGGACGAACTGCTCGACGCCGTGGACACCGCACGCCAGTACGACGCGAAGGTGCTGATCGAGCAAGCGGTGGTCGGCAGCGAGCTCGGCTGCGCCGTGCTGGGCGACGGCGCGGACCTGTTCGCGGGCGAGGTGGACCAGATCGCCCTGTCGCACGGGTTCTTCAAGATCCATCAGGAAAGCGCCCCGGAGCAGGGTTCGGACAACTCGACGGTGATCGTTCCGGCCGGCGTTCCGGTGCAGACCCGCGCGCTTGTCCAGGAGACGGCGAAGGCCGTCTACCGCGCGCTCGGATGCCGGGGGCTGGCGCGGGTCGACCTGTTTCTGCGCGAGGACGGGGCGGTGGTTCTCAACGAGGTGAACACCTTTCCGGGAATGACGTCGTACAGCCGCTACCCGCGGATGATGGCCGCCGCGGGCTTGTCGCGCGCCGACCTGATCGACCGGATGGTGGCGCTGGCACTGGCAGGTGGCCGGCGATGAGAGCCGACTTCGTGTTCGTGGACGAGTTCGTGCCCGGCGTACGGTGGGACTGCAAGTACGCGACCTGGGACAACTTCACCGGCAGGCCGGTGGACGGCTACCTGGCCAACCGGATCGTCGGAACCCGGGCTCTGGGTGAGGCGCTGAAGACGGCCCGCGACAAGGCAGCGTCGTCCGGCTTCGGCCTGCTGCTGTGGGACGGGTACCGCCCGCAACGCGCCGTACGGCGCTTCCTGTCCTGGTCGGAGGAACCGGAGGACGGGCGGACCAAGGCGAGGCACTATCCGAACCTCGACCGGTCGGAGATGTTCGCGCGGGGTTACGTGTCGGCCAAGTCGGGCCACAGTCGCGGCAGCACTGTCGACCTGACGCTGTACCACCTGGACAACGGTGAACTGGCCGCGATGGGTGGGGACCACGACCTGATGGACCCGGTCTCGCATCATGGCGCACCGGGCATCGGCCGCGCCGAAGCGGAGAACCGGCAGGTCCTCCGCTCGATCATGGAGAGCTCGGGCTTCGGTGCGTACGACTGCGAGTGGTGGCACTACACCTTGGTGAACGAGCCGTATCCCGAGACGTACTTCGACTTCCCGGTGGAATCGCAGGAGCGGCGATCGTGACGGCACAGGAGTTGCGAATGCGGCGTGCGGGCACGACCGACGCGGCCGCGGTGAACGAACTGCTGCGGCAGTTGGGGTATCCGCAGGACAGCGTCGGGGCCACGGCGGGCCGGATCCGGAGCTGGGGTGACGACCCGTCCAGCGCGGCGTACGTCGCCGATGCCGACGGCAACCTGATCGGTCTGGTCGCGGTCCATGTCTGCCCGTTCTTCGAACGCGCCGGATCCTGGGGCCGGATCGTCGCGCTGGTCGTCTCGCGCGAAGCCCGGGGACAGGGCATCGGCAAACGGCTGCTGGCCACGGCGGAGTCGTTCGGCAGGAGCCGCGGATGTGTCCGCATGGAGGTGACCAGCGCAGACCACCGCGACGACGCCCAGGCGTTCTATCGGCGCTGCGGCTACCAGGTCCAGACCGGACAGTCGTCCCGGTTCCTCCGCGATCTCGACGAGTCCGGTTGGCAGCGGTGGCCGGCATGACCGGCCCGCGGGTCGTGGTCGCCGGCGGTCATTCGGCCGGGCACATCGAACCCATGCTCAACTTCGCGGAAGCGCTGCGCCGGCTCGAGCCCACGGCCGTGGTCACCGCGCTGGGGACCGTGCGAGGTCTGGACACCACGCTGATCCCGGCTCGGGGCTACCCGCTCGAGCTCATCCCTCCCGTGCCGTTGCCCCGCAGGCTGAACCGGGCTCTGCTCGAGACGCCCGGCAGGCTGCGCGACGCGGTGCTGGCAGCCGAGGCGGTGCTCGACCGCGTCCGAGCCGACGTCGTGGTGGGCTTCGGCGGCTACGTTGCCGCGCCCGCGTATCTGGCCGCGCACCGACGCGGCGTACCGATCGTCGTGCACGAGGCGAACGCCCGGCCGGGCGTGGCCAATCGGCTGGCGGCCCGGCTGACGACGTACGTGTACACCGCGAGGCCGGGTGTCCGGCTGGCGCACGCCACGCCCGTCGGGATCCCGCTGAGGCCAGAGATCGCTGCGCTCGACCGGACGGCCCTGCGCGCCGCGGCCCGGCAGCGGTTCGGGCTGCGCCCGGAAGGTCCGGTGCTGCTGGTGACCGGTGGTTCGCAGGGTGCGGTGACGATCAACGTCGCGGTGTCCGGCGCGGCCGCGGCGTTGCGGGCGGCGGGCGTTCAGGTGCTGCACATCACCGGGGCGCGGCATGCGGTCGAGGTGCCGGACGGCGATCCGCCGTACGTCGTGCTGCCCTACGTCGACGAGATGCGGTACGCGTACGCCGCGGCGGACTTCGCGATCTGCCGCTCGGGCGCGATGACGTGTGCGGAACTGGCCGCGGTCGGCCTGCCCGCGGCCTTCGTCCCGCTGCCGGACCGCGGCGGTGAGCAGGGACTGAACGCCGAGCCGGTTGTCGCCGCCGGTGGGGCGCTGCTCGTTGACGACGGCAACCTCGACCCGTCCTGGATCGAGAACCTGCTGATCCCGATCCTCACCGATCCCGCGAGGATCGCGGCGATGTCGGTGAAAGCGTCCGCGGCCGGCGCGCGTGACGCGGACATCGTCCTGGCGCGGCAGGTGCTGACAGCCGTCGCCGAGCGACGCGGGATCACGACCTGACGGCGTACCGTACAGCGGCTCGGTGCGTCAGCCCGCGGAGTCAGGTGGCGCGATCGGCAGGTGCACGGTGACGCGAAGGCCCCCGCCGGTCCGCGGCTCGAGGCTCACGTCTCCGTGGTGCGCCTGGGCGATGCTCTTGACGATCGCCAGGCCGAGGCCCACACCGGCGTGGTCGGTGCGGATCCGCTGGGTGCCGCGCTGGAACGGTTCGGTGAAGGTGGAAACCAACTGGTGGGACAGGTGCTCGCCGGTGTTCTCGACTGTGAGCGCCACCGTCTTGGCGTGGACCTTGGTGGTCACCCACACCGTGCCGAGCGCGGGCAGATTGTGGACGATCGCGTTGTGCAGGAGGTTCATGGTCAGCTGCAGCACCAGCGTGTACGACCCGATCGTCGGCGCCGGCTCGCCGTTCGTCTCGATGGTGACGCCGCGTTTCTCGGCGAGGGGGAGCAGCGTTTCGGTGGCTTCTTCCGCGGCCAGGGACAGATCGACCGGTTCTCGGGCGACCGCTCCTTGGCTGGCGCGGCTGAGCAGGAGCAGCGCCTCGGTGAGGTCGATCGCCCGCGCGTTGACGAAATGCAGGCGATCGACGAGTTCGTCGGCGTCGCGGCCCGGATCCTTGCGGGCGACCTCGAGCAGGGTCTGCGTGATCGCCAGCGGGGTGCGCAGTTCGTGGGAGGCGTTGGCGGCGAATCTGCGTTGTTCGGCGTCGTGTGCCTCGAGCCGGGCGAGCATGGTGTCGAAGGCGTCGGCGAGCTCGCGGAACTCGTCGTTCTTGCCTTCCAGCCGGATCCGGTGGGCCAGCGAGCCCTCGGCCGTCAGCCGAGCGGCGGTGGTGATGCGGGTCAGCGGTCCGAGCATGCTGCCGGCCAGGATCCAGCCTGCTGCCAAACCGAAGATCAGCAGGAACGTCATCACCAAAGCCGCCTTCGGCACAAAGGCCGCCAGCAGATCCGAGCGGTCCGGTGAGTGCGGCGAGGGACGAAACTGACCCGGTATCCGGGGGAGGGGGTTCATCTGCTCTGGGACGTAACGCAGCAGGAAGACCCACACGACCGCGAGCAGCAACGACCCCGCGAGCATGACGAGCGCGGCGTAGCTCAGAGCGAGCTTGAGCCGAACGCTCCAGCCAGGCTCCCTTTCCAGGGTCTCCCTAACCATCGTCTCCTCCTGGCCGACCGGTGCCGGACGACGTGTCGATGCGATAGCCGGCGCCGGCCACCGTGGCGATGATCCACGGTTCGCCGAGGCGTTTGCGCAGCGACGAGACCGTGATGCGGACGGCGTTCGTGAACGGATCGGCGTTCTCGTCCCACGCTCGCGCCAGCAGCTCTTCCGCGCTGATCACCCCGCCCTGGGCACTGACCAGCACCTCCAGTACGGCGAACTGCTTGCGGGTCAAGGCGACGTAGCGGCCGTCGCGGTAGACCTCGCGGCGGAACGGATCGAGCCGCAGTCCCGCGATCTCCAGCACGGGTGGCCTGTTGTGGGCGCGCCGGCGGTCGAGCGCTCTGAGCCGCATCACGAGCTCCTGCAGCTCGAACGGCTTGGTGAGGTAGTCGTCGGCGCCGAGCTCGAACCCCGAGGCCTTGTCGTCCAGCCGGCTGGCCGCGGTGAGCATCAGGATCGGCATACCGCTGCCTGAGGCAACAATGCTCTGGGCGATCCGGTCCCCTGAGGGCCCGGGCACGTCGCGGTCGAGAACCGCGATGTCGTAGGTGTTGATGCTCAGCAACTCCAGCGCCGTGTGCCCGTCCCCGGCGATGTCGGCCGCGATCGCTTCCAGGCGCAACCCGTCGCGAATCGCCTTGGCCATGTCGGGCTCGTCCTCGACGATCAGTACACGCACACCATCGATGCTAGGCGCCGGTGGATATCGCCGGCGTATGAAAAGCCGGATACGGGCTCACAACACCGCGCTGCCTTGACTGGCAGCATGGGTCACACAGGATCATCTGCTCGCAGAGTTCGCAGGCGGTACGCCGTCGGCCTGATCGTCCTGGCCGCGATCGCCGGAGCCTTCGTCCAGCGGGCGGCCTCGTCGTCGGCGCATCCGCTCAGCGACGACGATCAGGCCGCTGCCGACGGTCTTCTCCCGGCCGGCGTGACGGTCTTCGACGAGCGGTATCCGGGCGTGGTCAAGCTGGACCCGGAGCTGCTCCAGGCCCTGCGGCACGCGGCAAAGGATGCCGCTGGCAACGGGATCGAGTTCTCCGTCAACAGTGGCTGGCGATCCCCGCGGTACCAGGAACAGCTCCTGCGCGAGGCGGTCTCGAAGTACGGCTCCGCAGCGGAAGCGGCCCGCTGGGTCGCCACTCCCGGCAAGTCCTTGCACGTCGCCGGCGACGCGGTCGACATCGGGCCGTCCGACGCCAGGGCGTGGCTGTCCGAGCACGGCGCGAAGTACGGGCTGTGCCAGATCTACGACAACGAACCCTGGCACTACGAACTCCGGCCGGAGGCCATCGAGGGTGGCTGCCCTCTCCGGTACGCCGACCCCACCGAGGATCCCAGGATGCGGGGCTGACCTCGGGAACGCCGCGTCGGCCCGATGGGCCGGCGCGGCGTGGATGGAACAGTTCGGCGTGGTCCATTTCGACGAGCCGTGCCTGACGTTCAGCTGAAGGACTCGGGGCCGAAGCGGCCGATCGCGACGAACACCGCGAGGGCGAAGTACGCGACGTTCAGCACCGCGTGCGCGCGCTCGTGCCGGCGCGACGTCACGATCGCCGCGCCCACCATGATCGCTGCCAGGCCGACCGCGGCCAGCGGTACGAGGACCGGCACGATGTCGAGGGCCGCGGGTACGATCAGGCCGACGGCACCCAGGATCTCGACGGTTCCGAGTGCCTTGACGAAGCCGGGGCTGAACTGGTTGACCCAGCCGCCGCCAGGAGCCTTGGCCAGCTTCTCGTACGGGATGAACAGCTTGTTGCCGCCGGCGAAGGCGAACACGGCGGCCAGCAGGCCGGCGACGATCCACAGGGCGAGGTTCATGAGTTTCTCCTTGTCGGTTACCTCGGGCCGTCCGGGCCCGTCATCACTCATGACGGAACTCGTCGGTGGGAGGTAACAGATGACCGGATCGGAGCGGGACGACGCCGTCGCGGCGGCGTTCATGGCCGAACGTGAGCGGCTGGTGGCGATGGCCTACCGGATGCTCGGCTCGCGCGCGGACGCCGAGGACGCCGTACAGGAGACCTGGCTGCGGCTCGCGCGCCAGGACGCGGCCTCGATCGACAACCTGTCCGGCTGGCTGACCACCGTGGTCGGCCGGGTGTGCGTCGACGTACTGCGCTCGCGCAAGGCCCGGCCGGTCGCGTCGGCCGAGGACGAGTCGACCGAGTTCGTCGTGGTCGAGGACAACGTCCCGGCGCCCGAGGACGACGCACTGCTTGCCGATTCGGTCGGGCTGGCTCTGCTCGTCGTACTCGACAGCCTCGGTCCGGCCGAGCGGCTCGCCCTGGTGCTGCACGACATGTTCGCGGTGCCGTTCGAGGAGATCGGCCAGATCCTCGGCAAGTCCGCCGACGCGTCGAAGATGCTGGCCAGCCGCGCCCGCCGCAAGGTCCAGGGCGCACCACGCCCGGACGGCGAACGGCAGCAGCGGCGAGCGGTACTGGACGCGTTCCTCGCGGCGGCCCGCGACGGAGACTTCGAACGGCTGCTGCGCGTGCTCGACCCACAGGTGACCTGGCGCAGCCACACCGCGCACGGCGTGGTCGTCAAGCTCGGAGCGACCGAGGTGGCGGCGAACGTCCAGCGCGGCGCGTACGTCAAGGCGAGGGTGCAGCCGGTCCTGGTCAACGGCAACCCTGGAATCGTCGCCTGGTCCGCCAACGGCATGCCCTTGGGCGTGCTGGCGTGCACGGTCGTCGACGGGCGCATCGTCGAGATCACCTCACTGCGCGACCCCCGCCGACTTGCCGCGATGGAGCTTCCGGGGCGGACCGCGCACTGATCAGACTGGTTGGGTGCGCTCTGGGCCAACTGGTGGCCCCAGTTCGAGGCTTTCGGGGTGCCGTGGTGGCCGTTGGCCGTGAACTCGCAGTCACCCATGTTGAAGAAGACCTGCTCGAAGGCCCCGACCCGCCATGCCTCTTCTCTCTCCGAGCTCCGCGGCTCGGTGACCTGGCTGGTGGTGAGGTCACTGCGCACGGGCGGCCGCGGCGTGGAGTTCCTTGTCGTCGAACACGATCTCGATCAGCGGGCTGCGTGCCAGCCAGACGGTGACGTCTTGGCGCGGAACGCCTCGCGCCGCGTACTCAGGTCGGTCCTGCAGGGCCACCACGGCGGGAATGACCCGTTGGCGGGTCTGCTCGTCGACGGTGACCGCCGTTGCCGGCAGATCCGCCCTCACCCCTTGCTTGAGATGCACGACGAAGTGGGGGTTCTTGCGGAGATTGGCGTACCAGTTGCGTGGCACCGGCATTCCGGTCAGGTAGAAGTGGCCGTCGACGCGGTGGAACCAGATCTCGATCCGGCGCGGTAGTCCGGTCCGGGCTCCGGTCGTCGTGATGTCGACGACGTGGTCGCCGGGCGGTGAGTCGGGCCGGAGCGCCAGAGCCCGGATGACAGTCTCGTCCACGCTCATCTGGGGTTCTTTCCTTTCGGGAGGCCGCGCGGACCGCACTGGCGGCAGGCGCTTGTGTTCACCACCTCCACCCCACCAGCGGCACCGCCGGCGGGCCAGCACGATCGTGCTTTGTTCTTGCCCGATCCTGCCGACCAGGGCTGAGCGAGGGATGGACACTCCTCAGAACTTCTGGTTCAATCGTCTGTGTTTTAGACCACAAATCAGCGTGGGACGTTGTCGCGCCGGAAGCGCGGACGTCGGTCGGCACAGCGGGCCACGGGGTCGGGCCCCCAACAGGCGCGAGGAGATTCAGCGATGAGCAAGGCACAGATGGCACGGCGGCCGAGGATGCGGAACCGGGCCCGCAGGCCCATGGCGGCGACGTCCCTGCTGGGAGTCGGTGTTCTGGGAGTGCTCTCCGCCTGCGGTGGCGCGCAAGGCAGTGGCTCGGCCGCGCTCGACGGATGCGAGGACACCTACACCGTCGGCTTCAGCCACCCGGTGGGCGAGGCGCAGTTCGTCAAGGCGCTCAAGAACGTCGTCGCCGACTACGGCCCGACCAAGTGCGTGAAGGTGCTGCTGGACAACACCACGGCGAACAATCTCGAAACTCAGCGCGCCACCGTCGAGAGCTGGGTGACCCAGAAGGTCGACGCCATCGTGTTCTGGCCGGTCGACCCGTCGGCGTACACGAACCTCGTCGCGCAGGGGCACGAACAGGGGACGAAGTGGCTGACGTATGTGGCACCGATCGACGGCCAGGACGGCAGTGTCGGCTTCGACAGCGACCAGGCGGGTCAGGAGATCGCTGCTGACATGAGCGCGTGGATCAGCAAGAACCACCCGGGCAAGGACATCCAGGCCGCGGTCACCACGCTGATCGCGCTGCCTCCGATCTTCGGCAGGTGGGAGAAGCCGACGGCGGCGTTGACCAAGCTCGGCATCCCGGTCGTGTCGAAGCAGGACTGTTCGAATCAGTCCTGCGGGCTGGAGATCGCCGAGCAGGTCCTGCGGGAGAATCCGCGCGTCCGGGTGTTCATCTCGATGAACGACGATGTCGCGCTCGGCACCCAGAAGGCGATCGCCAACGCCGGTCTCGACCCGGACGACTTCTACGTCGCGGGGTACGACGGCTCACCCGAGGGACTGGAGAACGTCAAGGCCGGCAAGGGCGCGTTCCGCGTGACCATGGCCATCCAGGTCGAACAGCTCGGCCACGACATCATCGACAACGCGCTGGCAGCGGTCACCGGCGAGGGCGACAGCTCCACTCTCGCGCCGTCGATCCGGGTCACTCCTGCCGATGACGCCGAGATCGACAAGCTGCTCGCGGTCTTCAAGGGATAGTCGCCGTGTCTTCCGGGGTTCACGTCCAGGAGTTGTCCAAGTCGTACGGTCCGAATCAGGTCCTGCGGGCGGTCAGTGTGACGTTCGAGGCGGGCAGGGTCCACGCGCTGCTCGGCGCGAACGGCGCGGGCAAATCGACGCTGCTCGGCTGCCTCAGCGGTGCGACCCAGCCGGACGCGGGCGAGATCAAGGTCGGTGACCAGGTCCACCGAGGCTTCGCGCCCCGGGACGCGTTCGACGCGGGGATCGCGATCATCTACCAGCACTTCCAGCTGATCGGCCCGCTGACGGTCGCCGACAACATCTTCCTCGGCCAAGAACTGCGAACCCGCATCGGCACTGTCGACCGGCGACGGCAGAACGACGAAGCCCGAAGGGTCCTCGACCAGCTCGGGATCTCGATGGACCCGACGGTCGTTGTCGATCGCCTGAGTGTCGGTCAGCAGCAGATGGTGGAAATCGCCCGGGCCATCCGTCGACGGCCGAGCGTGCTGATCCTCGACGAACCGACCGCCGCTCTGGGCGCTCACGAGGTGGAAGCGCTCACCCGGCTGGTGCGGCACCTGGCACACAACCAGGGTTTGTCGGTGGTCTACGTGACGCACCTGCTGACCGAGGTGCTCGACGTCGCGGACGACATCACGGTCTTGCGCGACGGCCGGGTTCTGTGGACCAGGGTTCGGGACGAGGTGGACCTGGCGGAACTGGTGGGAGCCATCTCGCCCGAGGCGAGCGATCGCTCTCATCGGCGACCCCGCCCAGACCGCCGTACCGGCCGGGAGGTACTCCGCCTGACCGGGTTCCACGCCGGTTACACCGGCCCGGTCGATCTCGTGGTCGCGGCCGGCGAGACGGTTGGTGTGTTCGGCCTGCTCGGCTCCGGCCGGACCAATCTGCTCGAAGCGCTGGCCGGGGTGGGACCGCAAGCGGGAACCGTGGAGCTCGACGATCGGCGGGTCACGCTCGGCAGTCCGGGCCGAGCGCAGCGTGCGGGCATCTCGCTCGTGGCGTCGAATCGAGAGGCCCAGTCGCTGTTCCGGAACCTCTCGGCGATCGAGAACCTGCTCATGCCGCATTACTCCCGGCTGAGCCGCGGCGGCCGCCGGTTCGGTCGCGAGCGAGCGGCTTTCGCGCGCGCGGCGGACAATGTCGGGCTCACACCCCGCGAGCCCAGCACCGCAGCCGGGGCGTTCTCCGGCGGCAACGCGCAGAAGATCGCTGTCGCCCGGTGGGCGTCGGTGGGGGAACGAGTGCGCTGCCTGTTGCTCGACGAACCGACGCAGGGGGTCGACGTCGGCGCGCGTCAGGACCTCTACGAGCTCGTCCGTCAGTTCGCGATCGAGCAGGAGGCGGCCGTGATCTTCGCATCGAGCGATCCGGAGGAGGTCATCGCGTTGGCGGACACCGTGGCGGTTCTCGTGGAGGGACGGCTCGTCCGAGTCACCGCTGCCGATCAACTCACCGAGTTCGATCTGACCCATCTGGCGCAGCCAGAACTCACCGAGGAGAGTGCACCGACATGACCACCAGGTACTCCGAGATCGCCGGCTCGGCGGTGACCGCGACGGCCCGCGCCGGCCGAGGCAACGACCTGCTCCGCTCCGCGGCCGATCTGGTCGTCAGCTGGATCATGCCCCTCATCGTCGTCGTGATGATGGTGTACTTCAGCCTCACCACCGAGACCTTCCTGACTGCGGACAACCTGTCCGCGCTGCTGACCCAGAACGCGGCGACCTTCGTGGTCGCGGCCGTCGCGGGGATGCTGTTGATGGCCGGCTACGTCGACCTCTCGCTCGGGTCGACGCTGGCGCTGAGCGGGGTGGCGGCCGGTCTGGCGTTCAACGCCTACGGCCCGACGGCCGGAGTGCTCGTCGGGTTGGCGGTCGGCCTGTTCGTGGGCGTCGTCAACGGTGGTCTGATCGGCGTGCTGGGGTTGTCTCCGATCGTGGTGACACTCGGCGGCCTCGCCGCTGGGCGCGCGATGGCTCTGTACATGTCACCGGACCAGATCTACGGCTTTCCGCGGGCGGTCGGCGCCTTCGCGGCAGGTGACCTCTTCGGGATCTCCTACATCGGCTGGATTGCGATCGTGGTGTCCGCGGTGGCGATCTTCGTCATGACGATGCTGCCGATCGGACGCAAGATCCAGGGGATCGGCGACAACTCGCGGGCCGCGTTCCTGGTCGGTATCCGGGTGAAGCCGACGATCTTCGGGCTGTACGCCGTACTCGGGATCGTGGTCGGTCTCGCGGCACTGCTGCAGATCGCCCGCCTCGACAGCGCTCCGTCCGGCACGCTGGGGGTTGGATTCGAGGTCACCATCCTGACCGCGGTGCTGCTCGGGGGCGTGCCGTTCACCGGTGGACGTGGCAGCCTCTGGCGGGTACTGCTGGGCGTCTGGCTCCTGGCGGTGCTCCGGAACGGTCTGACGCTGCTGAACTACGGTCCGGAGATCGCCGGCATGGTGACGGGTGGCGTTCTGGTCTTCGCTGCCGGTCTCCAGGCCATCACCGTCGCGGCGCGCCGACGCGGCTGACCTGGCCGCTTCTGTTCACGGCCGATCCCGCGGACGGCCTGACGAAAGGGAGACACTGAGATGGACGTCGAGGCGTACTTCGAAGAGTGGTCGCTGCTCCCCGGCGACCGAGCACGGATGGCCATCAGCACGACCCACGCTGAAGTCCATGCGACGCTGGAGCGCCTGACCCGAGGGCCGCGTTCAGGCGACGCAGGACTGCACTCCTTCGGTGACCCGATTCCCGGGCTGGAGATGACGATCCCGGGGATCCAGCAGAGCACCGCGCTCGGTTCGTACTGCGACCTGGAACTCGCCGGCCCTCTGGCGCCGGCCTTCGGCGTCCATCTGTGGTTCTGGCCGACCGCTGCCGACGACAGCGACCGGCAATGGATTTGGTCGGTGCGGTCGGAAGAGGATCAGGAGCCAAGGGGATTGGCGATTGTCGCCGGGCAACTCGTCCTCGCCACCCGGACGTCGGTTCACCAGCTCGGCATCCCGGTCTCGTCGCGGATCTGGTACTCGCTCGTCGTCCAGGTCGAATCCCAAGCCGCGGGTCCCAGCGTCGTGGTCGAGGTCGAGCAAGTCTCTGGCGTGCCAGTTGGCCCTCGACGAGTGACTCGCCGCGTCGAAGTGGAGTGGAGCGACGCCGTTGACCGGTTGCGCCTGGCCGGCGGGGCTCTCGACGACACGGGCTCGCTGGTCGAAGGCTTCAACGGCAAGATCGAGAACCCGTCGCTGTTCGATCGCGCGTTGACCGACGACGAGCGGAGCGCCTTGCACGCCGGGAGTTCCGATTTACCACACCCCTGGCACCGCTGGGACTTCGCCGCGGACATGGCGCGGGCCGAGGTTCCTGAGGTCGTCGGCGGGGCTCCGCCGGCACAACTGCGCGGTGGCGCCGAGCGCGCGGTGACAAGCCACGCGTGGGACGGGTCGACCGACTCCTTCCTCGTCGCGCCCGAGCAGTACGCCGCGGTCCAGTTCCACGCAGACGCGATGGTCGATGCGAACTGGACCTACAACCTCGAGTTCGACGTCCCCGAAGACCTGGCAAGCGGCGTGTACGCGGTGAAACTCGATGCCGGCGGCAAGGAAGATCACTACCCGTTCTTCGTGCGTGGACGGGTCCCGGAACGAGCCGATGTCCTCTTCCTGCTGCCCACGAACACCTACCTCGCCTACGCGAACGACCGGTTCGCGTCCTCGGACCTGACGCCGGTCATGGGGCACGAGATGCAGGTGTCCGAGGACGAGAAGTACCTCAACGAACATCCCGAGCTCGGCAAGTCCTGCTACGACGTACACGGCGACGGAACGCCCGTCCGCTACAGCAGCCGTCGCCGGCCGCTGGTCAACGTCAGGCCTCATTACCCCAACTTCCTCAACGGGACAGTGCGTCACTTCGCCCTCGACCTGTTCTTGGTCGAGTGGTTGGAACGGTCCCCGTTCTCCTTCCACGTGGCGACCGACGAGGATCTGCATGCCGAAGGGCGCGAGCTGCTGGACCGGTACCAAGTCGTCGTGACAGGGTCACACCCGGAGTACTGGACCGGCCCCGCGCTCACGGCGCTGCAGTCCTTCTTGGCGGAGTCGGGGAAACTGATGTACCTCGGCGGCAACGGCTTCTACTGGATCACGACAGTGGATCCCGAGCGCCCATGGATCATCGAGGTGCGCCGAGACAACTCCGGTCTCAGGGCGTGGGATGCGCCGGTCGGTGAGCGCGGCCACGCCCAGACGGGGGAGCCCGGCGGACTCTGGCGGTACCGGGGCCGGGGGCCGAACACCATCTGCGGCGTGGCGTTCGCCACCGAGGGCTGGTCGGACGGCCGGGGCTTCGTTCGGACCCCAGCGACGTACGACGCGCCGTTGAGCAGATTCTTCGCGGGAATCGAAGAGGAGGTCGTCGGCGACTTCGGTTACGTGCTGGGTGGCGCCGCGGGCGACGAGTGCGACCGCTTCGACCTCACGCTCGGATCACCGCCCCAGACGCAGGTTCTCGCCTCTGCCACCGGCTTCGGACCGGAGTACCTGATCGTCAACGAGGACGTGCTCATCCCCATGCCGGGCCAAGACGGCCCGCATCGTCCGGAGAACGTGCGAGCGGACATGGTGTACATCCCGTTGTCCGGAGGCGGCGAAGTGTTCTCGGCGAGCTCCATCGCGTTCGCCGGTGCGATCGCATGGAACGACTTCGACAACAACGCCTGCCGCCTCGTCGACAACGTCTTGAGGGAGTTCGTGGCCAACGTTTGACTGTCGGAACTGACTCCGTACTGCGACACATCCCGTCGAGGCGGCAAGGCGTGCCCGTGACCACAGACTCCGACGGCGCCCGCGCGCCGATCTCGTTCGAGCCGCTGGCGGTGCCGGCTGCGCACGAGCACGTGCTCGCCAGGCTGCGCCGCGCGATCCAGCTGAGCGAGATCCTTCCCGGTGAACGACTTCCCTCCGAGCGCGAGCTGGCCGATTCCCTGCGGGTGTCGAGACTGACGGTGCGGGAGGCGCTGCGTGTCCTTCAAGCCGACGGAGTGATCGCCACGCGGCGCGGCAACGGAGGCGGCACGATCGTGTTGCCGGGTGCGGCCGCGACCGTGTTCGCGCAGACGAAGCGGAGCGAGCTCGCCCGGCGAGCACGAGACGTCCGCGAGGTTCGCCTGGCTCTCGAGCCGATGGCCGCGTACCTGGCTGCCAGCCGGGCGGATGCGGCGGACCTCGCGGGGTTGCGCGCCTTCCAAAGGGATCTGAAGAACAGCAAGGAGATCGAGACGTTCCGGCGCGCGGACTCCGGCTTCCATCGTGCCATTGCCCAGGCGAGCGGGAACGAACTGCTGCGAGCCGGCATCGAGGAGGCCCGCAGCGCCATGTTCGTCATGCTCGACGCGCGCCACTTCACCATCCTGCACACTCCGAACTGCCGGGCTCATGACTTGATCCTCGACGCGATCGCCTCCGGTGATCCTCACGACGCGGCCCAGCGCATGGAGCTTCATCTCATCGAGGCGAGTGTCGAGATCGCCAAGGCGCTCGAGGAGCAAGAAGAACTGAACGCCGACGCGTGAAGCCGGTGAGTTCGTGGTTGACGCAGGAGCTCACCGGGCCCACGATGACTTTATGGACCATACAACAGGCCAAAAGACTAAAAACATCGGCATCCTGCTCTTCGATGGGATGGAAGAACTGGACGCGGTCGGGCCGTGGGAAGTCCTGGCCGCCTGGGCTGACCAGTTTCCTGAGGACGGCTGGGCCGTCCAGCTGATCAGTCGCGACGGCGAACCCGTGCGATGTGCCAAGGGCATGGTGATCTCGCCGATGTGTTCGATCGACACCGCGCCGGACCTCGAAGTGCTTGTTCACCCTGGGGGTGACGGCACCCTGCCGCTGATGTCCGACCAGGCGCACCTCGAATGGTTGCGAGGGCAGCGAGCGAAGGTCCCGCTGATGACGAGCGTGTGCACGGGCTCCCTGGTGTACGCCGCGGCCGGCCTCCTGGAGGGGCGCCCCGCCACAACGTGGTGGGGTGCCTTGGACACCTTGGCCGAGACGGACCCGACGATCGAGCTGCGCACCAGTGATCGGTTCGTCGACGACGGAGACGTGGTGACGGCGTCCGGCGTCTCGGCCGGGATCGACATGGCCTTGCATCTGGTGGTGCGTCTGGCGGGCGAGTCGCGCGCCAAGGATGTCCGGCGGTACATCCAGTACGACCCTCAGCCTCCCGTCTGACAACGAGGCCGGCGAGGCGTCGGTCCGCAGTGAGGCCCACCGGCGCAGCTGCGCCGGTGGGCCTTGCGGACTGGAGTCTGCTGCTATAACGTCTAAAACTCAGACCTACAGTCCGAAAGGCGCCAGTCCATTGTCCGAGCCCGAACCTTCCTCATCCGGCCGCCTCACCTTGGATCAGCTCGAGGCGGCCGTCACCGAGCGCGCTGTCGACACGGTCGTCATCGGCTTCCCGGACACGCAGGGCAGACTGCAAGGCAAGCGCTGCGCAGCACGCTTCTTCCTCGACGAAGTCGCACTCGGCGGCGTCGGTGCCTGCGACTACCTGCTGTCGGTGAACGTCGAGATGGAGCCGCAGGAGGGCTTTCCCAGCAGTTGGAGCAGCGGTTTCGGCGACTTCCACCTGCGCCCCGACCTCGACACCTTGCGCCTGCTGGCCTGGCGTCCTGGTACGGCGCTCTGCATCGCCGACGTGGTCGACGAGCGCGGCGTCGAGGTCGAGGTCGCGCCGCGAACGGTCCTCAAGCGCCAACTCGAACGGCTGGCGGCTCACGGCTGGACCGCGGCGGCCGCGACCGAGCTCGAGTTCATCGTGCACCGCGACAGCTACGCCGACGCCTGGACGCGGAACTACCACGACCTGACGCCGATCAACCGGTACAACGTCGACTACTCGCTGTTCGGGCAGGTCGAGGCCGATCCCCTGATCGACGACATCTGCCGTCGGATGCAGGCCAGTGGCATGTACCTCGAGACCGCCAAGGGCGAGGCCAATCGCGGCCAGCACGAGATCAACTTCAAGTACGCCGACCCGCTGACGACGGCGGACCAGCACCTGATCTTCAAAGCCGGCGTCAAGGAGCTTGCCTTCAAGCACGGCGTGTCGGCCACGTTCATGGCGAAGTGGGACGAGCGTGAGGGCAACTCCTGTCACGTCCACCTGTCCCTGACGGATCGCGACGACGGCCATCCAGTGTTCGCGCAGTCCACAGAGATCTTCGAGCAGTTCCTGGCGGGCCAGTTGGCGACTCTGCAGGAGTTCACGCTGCTGTACGCGCCGAACATCAACTCCTACAAGCGATTCGCCGGACACTCGTTCGCACCCACCGCGGTCGCGTGGGGCGAAGACAACCGCACAGTGGCGCTGCGGGCCATCGGCGCCGGGCCGGCCCGGCGCTACGAGAATCGGCTCGCCGGTGCGGACGTCAATCCGTATCTGGCCCTGGCCGCGAACATCGCGGCGGGGCTGCATGGTGTCGCGAACCAACTCACCCTTCCCGAGCCGGAGAAGGGTGACGCCTACGCCGCCGACCACGAGACCGTGCCACCCACTCTCCGGGACGCCCGTGAACAGTTCATGCGCAGTGCTCCCGCGCTGGACGCCTTCGGCCCGCGCGTCGTCGAACACTACGGGCAGGCAGCCCTTGTGGAGTTGCGCGAGTTCAACGCGGCGGTCACCGACTGGGAGCGAAAGCGAGGGTACGAGCGACTGTGACTGTTCCTGTCATCGGTATGTGTGCGGCGTTCGAGGCCGCGAGCTGGGGCTACTGGACGCGGCAGTCCGCAGCCATCCTCTCGGCTCACTACCTGCGGAAGGTGCAAGACGCCGGGGCCTTGGTCATCGGGTTGGTCCCGGACCAACGAGGAATCGCCGATCCGGTCGGTCTGGTGGAACGGATCGACGGGTTGCTGCTGGCCGGAGGAGTCGACGTCGATCCGGAGAACTACGGGCACAGCGCGTCGGCGCACCTCGAGGCAACGGTGCCGATGCGAGACGAGTTCGAACTGGCTCTCACCCGCGCCGCTTTCGAACGCGACCTTCCGGTCCTCGGCATCTGTCGCGGGCTCCACATCATGAACGTCGCCCACGGCGGGACCCTGCATCAGCACCTGGACGCCGACCGATTCACGAACCATCGCCCCACCCCCGGGCGACTGGACGAGTCGACCTATCACGCCGTGGACGTTCTGCCGGCGACGCTGGCGGCACAAGCTCTGGGGGCCGGGGTCCAGCAGGTCAACTCTCACCATCACCAGGGCATCGACCGCGTGGGCACGGGCGCGGTCGTCACTGCTCGCGCCGCCGGTGACAACCTCCCTGAGGCGCTCGAGTGGGAAGCGCAGCGCTTCGCTCTCGGCGTTCAGTGGCACCCCGAGGCGATGCCTGGGGACAACACCGTCGACGCATTCGTGCGCGCTGTCCGAACGAGCCAGAGAGTAGGTGCGGCGTGATGCTCCAGATCCTGAACCCGGCGACGGAAGAAGCCATCGCCGAAGTCGAGCAGGCTGGGCCTGCCGAGCTCGACGCCGCCGTTGTGCGTGCCCGAGCTGTGCAACGCCAGTGGGCCACAACGGACCCGGCCCAGCGGGCCGACGTGCTGTACCGCATCGCGGGAATGATCTCCGACGAGGCCGAGGACCTTGCCGAGCTGGAAAGCCGCAACGTCGGGATGCCCATCAACGATGCGCGGGGCGCGATCGCCGGCGTGGCGGCGGTCTTCCGGTACTACGCCGCCGCCCCGGAGCGGCTGACGGGCGAGACCATTCCCGTCAGCGGGGGGATCGACCTGACCTTTCGCGAACCGATGGGCGTCGTCGGGGTCATCACGCCGTGGAACTTCCCGCTGAGCATTGCTTCCTGGAAGATCGCTCCAGCGCTTGCCGCCGGCAACGCAGTCGTACTCAAGCCGTCGGAGTTGACGCCGTTGACGGCGATGCGGCTGGCCGAGCTGGTCGTCGAAGCAGGTCTGCCCGAGGGTTTGCTGAACGTCGTGGTCGGGACCGGACCGGAAGTCGGCCGCGCACTGGTGGACCATCCGGAGGTCCGGAAGATCTCCTTCACCGGATCCACCGCGGTGGGCAAGGAGATCGCGCGCTCGGCCGCGGATTCCATGACGCGAGTGACGTTGGAGCTGGGCGGCAAATCGCCGTCGATCGTGTTCTCCGACGGTGACGTCGAAGCCGCGGCCCGCGGACTCGTCGGAGGAGCTTTCGGCAACGCGGGGCAGGATTGCTGTGCCCGCTCGCGGGTGTACGTCGAGCGCACCGCGGTCGACTCCTTCCTCGCCGTTCTCGAGGATGTGGTCGCAGGCATCGTCGTCGGCGATCCACTCGACGCCAAGACCGACATGGGCCCTTTGGTGAGCGCCCGTCAGCGCCAACGGGTCGCGAGCTACGTGGACGCCGCTCCGGTGGCTTTCAGCGGCAGTGCGCCGGACGGACCGGGGTTCTGGTTCCCGCCGAGCGTCCTGTTCCCCATCGCCGACGATCATCCCGCCGCGGTGGAGGAGATCTTCGGCCCCGTACTGAGCGTGCTGCCCTTCGACACCGAAGCCGAAGTCATCGGCCGGGCCAACGACAGCCAGTACGGGCTGTCGGGTTCGATCTGGACGCGGGACGTCGGGCGCGCACTTCGGGTCGCCAGAGCCGTGGAGTCCGGGACTCTTTCGGTCAACTCCTACACCTCGGTCCGCACCAACACTCCCTTCGGTGGATTCAAGCAGTCCGGGATCGGTCGCGAACTGGGCGCGCACGCACTCGACGCGTACACCGAGTTGAAGAACGTCTACATCGCGACCGCTTGAGCTGCCCAAGCTCGAGCCTCCACCTGTCCGGCACGGCTCGCGGCCGGCCTCCGTCAACCCGCAGAAACGGAAGATCACCATGACCAACCTGAACGGCAAGATCGCCGTCATCACCGGAGCCGCCGGCGCCATCGGACGCGAGTCCGTCCGGGTCTTCAAGGACGCCGGGGCGACCGTCGTCGGCGTCGACATCCAGGGCGAGTCCGACGCGGACCTCTTCATCGAGGCGGACCTCACCGCCGAGGACGCGGTCCGCGATGTGTACGCGAGGGCCGCCGACACCTACGGGAAGATCGACGTTCTCTTCAACAACGCCGGAGTGGCGATTCCCGAGGACGGTTCGGTTCTCGACACCGATGCGGGAACCTTCTCCAAGCTCATGGAAGCCAACGTGCTCAGCGTTTTCCTGTGCTGCAAGCACGGGATCCCCTACCTCGTCGACAACGGCGGCGGTGCTGTCGTCAACACGGCGTCGCTGGTCGCGACGATGGGCTCGGCAGCTTCGCAGGTGGCCTACACCGCCTCGAAGGGCGCCGTCTTGTCGATGACGCGCGAGATCGCCATCGAGTTCGCGAAGAAGAACGTCCGGATCAACGCGATCAGCCCCGGCCCGGTCGAGACTCCGCTGCTGGCCACGCTGTTCGACCCGGCTCAGAAGGCCCGCCGGCTGATTCACGTTCCCTACGGGCGCTTCGCTCGTCCCGGTGAGATCGCCGAGGCTGCGGCCTTCCTCGCCAGCGACTCGGCGTCGTACATCAGCGGTCACGAACTGCGCGTCGACGGGGGCATCAGTTCCGCCTATGTCACCGCGGAGGGCGAGCCGGCTCGCTGACACCCGCGGTGCATCGGCACATCAGAGGTCAATCAGCGGACCGTGCGTGCGCGGCCGCCAAGCGGCGGAGGTAGTTCCGATGAGGATCGGAATCCCGAAGGAAGTCAAGAACCACGAGTACCGGGTGGCGATCACGCCGATCGGCGTGCACGAACTGACCGCGCACGGCCATCAGGTTGTCGTCGAGCGCGGCGCGGGCGCGGGCTCGTCGATCAGGGACGAGGAGTACGCCGGCGCCGGCGCGACGATCGTTCCGGACGCCGACGCGGCGTGGGGTAGCGGCGGGGGCATCGACCTGGTGCTCAAGGTCAAGGAGCCGGTCGCCGAGGAGTATCACCGGATGCGGGAAGGGCTGACGCTGTTCACCTACCTGCACCTCGCCGCGGACAACCGGCTGACCGGGGAACTGCTGGAGCGCAAGGTCACCGCGATCGCGTACGAGACGGTGCAACTGCCCTCCGGCGCGCTGCCGCTGCTGTACCCGATGTCCGAGGTCGCGGGCTGCCTCGCGCCCCAGGTCGGCGCGTCCGCGCTGATGAAGGCCCAGGGCGGCCGCGGCGTACTGATGGGTGGCGTCGGCGCGGTCGCGAACGCGAAGGTGGTCATCATCGGTGCCGGCGTGTCCGGTCAGAACGCAGCCAACGTAGCGCTCGGCATGGGCGCCGACGTCACCCTGGTGGACACCGACCTCGACAAGCTCCGGATGTCGTTCTGGCGCTACAACAACCGCGTCCACGGCCTCGCGGCGTCCAGGCTCGCCACCGAGCAGCAGGTGATCGAGGCCGACCTGGTGATCGGCGCGGTGCTGGTCCCCGGCGCCGCGGCGCCGAAACTTGTCAGCAATGAATTGGTCTCACGGATGAAGCCCGGCTCGGTGCTGGTCGACATCGCCGTTGACCAGGGCGGCTGCTTCGAGGACACCCGGCCCACCACGCATTCCGACCCGACGTACCAGGTGCACAACTCGACGTTCTACTGCGTGGCCAACATGCCCGGGGCGGTCCCGAACACCTCGAGGTACGCGCTGACCAACGCGACCATGCCGTACGCCGTGGCGTTGGCCGACAAGGGATGGCAGCGCGCCTGCCGAGACGACCACAGCCTGGCGCTCGGCCTGAACACCCATGCCGGTCAACTCACCAACGCCGCCGTCGGCGAGGCGGTCGGCATCGCCGCCGCCAAGCTCGACGAGGTCCTCGGCTGAGCAACCCAGATGCGAATCACCTTCTCAGCCTGATCGTTCCTGCTCTTCCAGGGCGGCCGCGATCTCCACGCTCGCGGCCGCGACGTGGGCTTCCATCCGGCGGGCGGCCAGCTCCGCGTCGCCCGCCGCGATGGCGTCGAGGATCGATTCATGGGCTTCACCGCTGGTCGCGTGCACGATCGTGAAGTCGTGGGCGTCGAGCATCACGAACATCGCGCTGCGTACGTCCTCGATGGCGACCCGGAGCATGTTGTTGCCGCTCGCCGCGGCGATGGTCAGATGGAATCCGGAATCCGCCCGCCGAAAGGTCTCGATGTCCGTGCTGGCCTTCAGGTCCGCCTGGAAGTCGCGCAGCCGTTGGAGGTCTTGCTGATTGGCTCGCGACGCGGCCAAAGACGCCGCCATGGGCTCCAACGCCAACCGCATCTCACGGACTTCCCGTGCGCGGCTGGCTCGCTGATCGTGCCCGCCGGGCCGTTGAAGGATCGCCGCGGCGCCCGGAAGGACGACGGTGCCGCCACCCTTACCCCTGCGGGTGGCGATCACCCCTTCGGCTTGCAGAACCCGCAACGCCTCCCGCACGGTGATGCGCGAGACAGCCAGGGATTCCGCGAGATCCCGCTCGGACGGCAATCGCTCACCGGGCAGGATCTCACTGAGCTGAATGGCCCGCCTGAGGCGAGCCAGCACGTGTTCGTAGGCTGCCGGCACGGCGAGCGGCTCGAGCGAGAGCGGCCTACGCCCAGCTGAAACCTCAGTCACGACACTCGATCCCGTCTCTGAAGGGGCGAGACACGACGGCGGCCGACTGGTGAGTGCGGCTCCGCCCCGCGGCTCCGGACCCTTTGAACTCTAGCGCCTATTGGGATGAAGATCAGTCCTGGTGCCTTTCACTGCGCAGCCCCACGCCGTGGACATTCGCTGAGTGGCGTGAGTCACAGTCGCCACTGTCACTTCTGAGGTGGCTGACCTGTCCCATGGGCGTCACCGGCACACGGAGCGGCCCGGTGACCTGACCTTGGGAGTGCCGAATGACCCACCACGACCACCACATCGTCGTCCTCGGTGGCGGCTACACGGGGATGCTGGCCGCGATCCGGCTGGCGCACCGGACTCGCCGGACGGGGGTGCGGATCACGCTGGTCAACCCGTCGGACCGGTTCACCGAACGGCTGCGGATGCACCAGATCGCGGCGGGGCAGCAATTGGCCGATCACCACATTCCCGACCTGCTGGCCGGGACCGGGATCACCTTCGTCCGCGGGCACGCCACGGCGATCGACCCCGATCGGCGCACCGTCGTGATCGACGGCGGTACGGCGACGCTCGAGTACGACACACTCCTGTACGCGCTCGGCAGTTCGACCGACACCAGCCGGGTGCCGGGCGCGGACTCGCACGCCTTCACGCTCAACGGCCCGCAGGAGGCCGCGCGGTTCGCGGAGCGGCTGCGCGAGATCGTCGTACGAGGTGGCACCGTCACCGTTTGCGGTGGTGGGCTGACCGGCGTCGAGGCGGCGACCGAGATCGCTGAGACGTATCCCGGGTTGACCGTCAGGCTGATCAGTTCGGACGAGCCCGGCGCGATGATGGGCGACGCGGCGCGTGCCTACCTGTTCCGGGCCATGGACCGGCTCGGCGTCACCGTCAGGTCCGGGGTGCGGATCACCAAGGTGCTGCCCGACGCCGTCGAGCTCGACGGCGGCGAGCTGGTCGCTTCGGACGCGACGCTGTGGACGACCGGCGTACGGGTGTCGCCGCTGGCCGGTGACGCGGGCATCGCCGTCGACGAGCGCGGCCTGATCCGGGTCGACGCGACTCTGCGGTCGGTCTCGCACCCCGACGTGCACGCGATCGGGGACGCCGCCGCGGTCCGGCTGGCCTGGGGGCAGATCCACGGGACCTGCCAGAGCGGCTTGCCCACCGCCCAGTACGCCGCGGACAGCATCGCCCGGCTGCTGCGCGGCAAGCGGGTCAAGCCCTTCCGGTTCGGCTACTTCCACCAGCCGGTCAGCATCGGGCGCCGTGACGCCGTCATCCAGTTCACCCACGCCGACGACACCCCGCGCCGCGCGTACCTGAAGGGCCGCGCGGCCGTGCTCTACAAGGAAACCGTCAGCAGCAGCCCGGTGAAGATGTTCCGGCTCAGCAAGCGGATGAACGTCAGCGCGACCGTCTCCCGGGGTGGCCGCGCGACCCGCAAGCCGGCTGCCTGAGAGCATCACCCGATGACGGATCAGAGCCCAGCACGCGACCCGTACCTGGTGCATCGGCGCCTGCTGTTCGGTACGGCGTACCGGATGCTGGGCAGCGTCGCCGATGCCGAGGACATCCTCCAGGACGCGTGGCTGTCCTGGAGCGCCGTCGACCGGGCCACGGTCCGCGATCCGCGCGCGTACCTGGTCCGCACGGTTACCAACCTGTCGCTGAATCGGCTCACCTCCGCCAGGGCCACCCGAGAGACCTACGTCGGGCCGTGGCTGCCCGAGCCGCTGCTCACCACCCCCGACGCCGCCACGGAGGCCGAGATGGCCGAGACCGTCTCCACCGCGATGATGGTCGTGCTGGAAACCCTCAACCCGGTCGAACGCGCGGTCTTCGTGCTGCGCGAGGTCTTCGGCTTCTCGCATGCCGAGATCGCCGCCGCACTCGACCGGCCCGAACCCACCGTCCGGCAGATCGCCCGCCGCGCCCGCGGGCACGTGCAGGCCCGCCGGCCCCGCTTCGACACCGACCAGCAGCAGCGCGCAAAGGTCACCGAGCAGTTCATCGCCGCGTGCGCGGGCGGCGATCTGAACGCCGTGATGGAACTGCTCGCTCCCGAGGTGACCGCGTGGAGCGACGGCGGGGGCAAGGTCACGGCCGCCCGGCGCCCGCTGTACGGCGCGGACCATGTCGCGCGCTGGATGCTCGGCGTACTGGCCAAACCCGTGTCGGCCGGCGTGGTCGGGCGACCTGCTCTCATCAACGGCGAACTGGGCATCCTCTACACCGTCGCCGGCCAGCCGGCCGGCGCCGCGACCTTCGACCTCAGCGGCGGCCGGATCCAGAACCTCCGCCTGCAGCTCAACCCCGACAAGCTGGCCGGCCTCGAAGACCGCGCTGACCCTGGACGAGACCTCACCTGAACTGGTGTTCCGATCAGGAAGGGGGCATCTGTGCTATCCCTGCAAACGGACTTCCTGTATTTGTTCACGCCATTCGTAGAGTTGCTCCAGAGCTTGTCTTCGTAGTATTTCCAGTAGCGATCGCCCGACATCTTTCAGGAGCGGTTCCTGATTTCTCCAGAAATCCAGCAGAGCAGCCGTGAGGGCGTCGGTGTCGCGCTGGGAGTCGCCGGCGGTGGTGAGTCGTGTTCGGATGTCCTCGAGGTTGCTCAGCGCCACGATGATGCGGGCCGTGAGCAACTCCTCCTCGCTGCCGCGGTGTTCGGTCACGGACGGACCGCCGCGGGAGTGCCGCCGCCGCCGAGGCCCTCCAAGAGGCGGATCAGGGCGTCGATGAGGTTCTGCAGAAGGTTGCCGAGGATCCCGCCCAGGTCGACTCCGTCGAGCAACCCCGCGATCGCACACAGGAGATTGCCCAGCAGATTGCCCGGACCCGGGATCGCGGTGATGTCCAGGACGACCTGGTTCAACTGGACCCGCAGGCCGAGCAGGTTGAGGTCCAGTGGCCCGAGTTCGAGATGAAGGATCGGGCACACCTCCGGTTGTGGGGGTGTGGTCATGACACGTTCCCTTCGGGAGGCGATGGCAGGAGCGGTTGCTCTCATCGCGAGTGTCACCCCGTGAAGGTGGGCGGTACAACAACGGACGCCCGCATATTCAGCAGAATTCGGAAATTGGTGTGACCGTCGACCGAGGGTTGGGTTTCCTTTTCAACCAGCAAACGCATGATTCGGTACAACCGGTGAAGCTCCGGCTACCGCACGGAGTGCATCGCTATTCGCCGAATTCTGGCGAATAGCGCCGCCGCGGCCGGGTACTTGGAATCGCCCCACCCGGTCGGCGCCATATGCCGGCGGTCGCCGGCCAAGGTGGGGTCCAGACCTCACCGGAACGTGCGGTGGTACCGCGTCCCGGCGGCACCGCCGGCCACGGCGGCCACCGCGGTGAGCAGGAGGGCGGCACCGAGCGTCGTCAGCCCGACCGTCACCCAGTCACCGTCCACGATCGGCAGCGTCGACCAGTCGACCCGGCTGACCAGGTCGTACCTGCGGTCCGCGAAGTACGCCGACGCCGACGCGAGCAGCACGGCTGCCAAGCTGCAGAACCAGACGCCGAGCCCTTGGCGGCCACCGTGCGAGAGCACCATGCGGCCCGCGGCGTAGCCACCGGTGAACGCAGCGAGTGCGACGATCACGACGAGTACCAGCGCGGAAGCGATCGCGGGACCGGTCGTACCGGCCTGCGCCTCGAGCCAGGCAGCCAGCTCGGACCAGCCGATCAGCGTTCCGGCCAGGCCGAGCAGCGCCGCTGTCAGGATCGCGATGCTGCTGGCGACCAGCCAGCCGAAGAAGGCAGCTCCGAACGTGGCGCCGTCGTCCTCCACCGGGTCGGCGGATTCCTCGATCGGCTGGGCGAAGTCGTCGAGCCAGGTTTCCTGCGCGTCGACCGGCTCGTCCTGGACGTCGAGGTGTCCGCGCTTCTGCCTCATGGCTGTGTCTCCTCACGGGCGTGCACTGACTGCAGGGGATGGGTGGGTCACCGCGGCATCGCGCGGAGCAGGAGGACGACGCCTCTGACGGCGTCGATGTTCGCGGCCACGGCTACGGCGATCAGACCTGCCAGCGGGAATCCGGCGATCGCCGCGGCGGCGAGGATCAGCAGCCGGAACTCGCGGCGAAGCAGCAACCGTACGTCGGTGTCCCGGCCGACGGCATGCACGTACGAGACCAGCAGACAGCCGGCAGCGGCCGCGAAGCCGATCGCCCACGCGGTTGCCGTCGCACCGGCCGCGACGGCGACGGCCGCGACAACGGCGAGGTCGGCGTACCGGTCGAGCAGGGTGTCCAGCGTGGCGCCGCGCCGTGACGCGGTGCCGCTGATCCGTGCCAGTTCGCCGTCGACCCCGTCGAGGGCGCACCCCAGCACGACGCCGATGCCGCCCAGTGGCATCAGCCACGCGTGCCCGGTGGCCACCAGGCCGGCCGCGCCCAGGGTGACGGCGAATGCCAACGCGGTGGCGGCGTCGGGCGTGATCTTGGTCCGCAGGAGCAGGCGCGTGATCGGTCCCGAGATCCGGCGATAGACCAGCCGAGCGACGATGCTGTCCACCGGCTTGGGGCCGTAGCGGCGCCACATCCTGCGTTCCGCGGCACGAACCCCGGCGGGTGTGTTCACGCGGGCGCACAGTCCGCGGGTGGCGACGGCCCGCACCTGATGAGCGCCTGCCAGTGACTGAAGTACTTCACGCCACGACCGTTGCCCGTCCTGGGCGACCGACAACAGATCGTTGACGTCGACAACAACCAGACCGGCGTCGAGCGCCTCGAAGTTCTCGAGATCAGGGCCCAGTGCGACGACGCGTCCGGCGTCGTCCAGCCGAACCCTGGCCTGCCCGTCGGACTGATGCGCGGCGCCGTCCAGGTCCGCGGTGTGGATCACCGCCAGCGCGTTGGGGGTGCTGGTCGTGACCAACGCGCGGACATCGACGGACTCGAAGATGTCGTCCGGCGTGACGATCAGGCAGCGCGGAACTCCCAGAACCCGAAGGCCTGCCAGGACCGCCGAAGCCTCGGCGCACCCTGGGCCGGCCGCACTCGCCACGACCTCGGCCGACCCGCAGCGGGAGGCGATCGTCGCGACCCGTTGGGCGTCCTGAGCGCCGACCGCCACGACGATGCGCTCGATCCCCGCCTGGCGCAGGGCCCGGACCGAGCGTTCCAGCACGGTGACGCCGCCGACGCGGCGCAGCACCCGCGGGCGCTCCGACGGCTGCTCGGCGCGGTCGACGGCGAGCACGACCGCCGCGGTGACAGGTGACCCGTCACCGGAAGCGGCCATGGTGCAATCTCCTCGCAGGGACGGGGATCTGGGGAACAAGGTGTGGGCGATCAGCCCCGCCCGACGGCTCGCTCGAGCTCCGCCTTCGTCATCTTCGACCGGCCCTTGACGCCGAGGCGCTTCGCGTCGGCGTACAGCTGCTCCTTGGTCCGCCCGCTTCCCGCTCGCGCTGGGGCGCCGGTCGGCCGGGGAGGGACCATGCCGACGGCCGGGCTGTTGTCCGCCTCGGTCAACGCGTGGCCGAGGTCCTTGAACCCGTCCTTGATCTGTTCGTACTGCCGCTCGAGCTTCTGGCCCACCGACTTCTTTTTCGGCATGGTCACTCCTTCCGCAGAGCGATTACCCGGTCTCGTACCCGTTATCGCTCGCCCTCATGCGGCGGCAACCGCGACCGTGGTCAATCAAGCGATTGAGATCCCGGGCGCCGGCCGGCGTCGAGATCATTGCCCAGGGCATCGTCGCTGCCGACGACGCCGGGATCCGCGAACTCAGCGGGACCTTCCGGTGACGGGTAGTGCTGATCGTCGCCGCCGTACAGCCCGCAGTAGTAGTCAGCGAGTTCGTTCAGGCGTTGTGGGGCCTCACCGAGCGCAGGCTCGTACGGCGGCGCCGCCTTGATCTCCGCGACGCTGCGATCCACGGCGATCATCCGCCGGGCCTGATCAATGCCCGCCACCACGCCGACCGGCAGCAGAATCCGTTGCCCGACGACCCAATCGCCGGTGTCGATCACCAGCGCCTTGTGGCGCGGCGCATGGATCACGTCCACAACGATCCCGACCTCGCCGTCGGTTGCCTGCACGCGACAGCCGACCAGGTCGGTCTCTTGCCGAGGCGCCGCGTCCGGTCGGTACTCCCAGGGTTCGAAGGTGCTCATGAGTCGGGGACTTTTGTGCCGAAGCAGTCACGCCGCGATCCCCGCCGGCCGGCCGACGGGGAGCACGGAGCCTACTTGCGGAACGCGTCCTTCACTTTCTCCCCGGCCTGCTTGACGGCGTTGCCGGACTTCTCGGCCTGGCCCTCGGCCTGCAGGTCACGGTTGTCGGTGGCGTCGCCGGTCTTTTCCTTCACCTTTCCCTTGGCTTCCTTGGCCGCGTGCTTGGCTTTCTTTCCGACGCCCATCGGTTTCTCCTTCGAAAGATTCCCCAGGGTGATCTGAACGTGGCGGTGCCCGGCCGCACGGGAACTCATGCGGACCTCGGTCGCTTTGACCGGAATGCGTATCAAAGGGCCACCGCGGTGTCTTTCGGCGACATACCGGACACCCGGTGGAATCACCGGGGTGGTCGGCTTGACCACCCTGGGGTCGTCGAGGGCGGCCTTCGTCGCGGCCGCGGACTGGCTCCCGTCAGCGCCGTCGTAGCACGTTGATCTGGCGGCCGTTGTGGACCATCGGGTCGTCGTACTGGCCGACCAGTTCGTAGCCGCGCCTGGTGAACATCTCGATGATGTCCGCGGAGTTGACCGGCCGCAACGATCCCCATCCGCCGGGGCGCTCAGCCTTGTAGGTGCCGTGCCGGGCGTTCAGCGACACGGCGTAGCGGACGTTCTTCGCACAGACGATCTCGATGTAGTTGTCCACCACGTCGGGCTCCATTTCCTGGAACGAGAACGAGTTCACGAACACGTCGAAATCGGCGCGGACGTCCGCGATTCGCCAGCTCGGCAGAACCGCGGAACGGGGTACCTCGACCGGTCCACTACTGGGCACGGACGCGTCGTAGCTGAGCACCCGGGAGGTCCCGAACAGCTCGGTCAGGTAGTACGACGCGACGGTGACCAGCGGTGGGATGTCGATGTCGACGTAGCGCGCCTCCGGGTCACGCGCCAGCACGATCTCGCCCAGCACGCCGAAGCCGCCGCCGATCTCCAGGAAGCTGCGGGGGGCGGCGTCGACGTGGTTCGACAGGGCCGCGAGCAGGATCAGGTAGCTCAGGTACGGCCGGCCGAACCTCACCTGGCCGTTGCGGCCGACCGGATAGGCCTGGGCCGGCGTCCCGACCGTGCTCTCCCCGAACGAGTCGAGGTCGGCGGGCCAGCGGTCGTGATTCCAGCAGACGCCGGCGACGTCGAAGTCGCGCCGGGCCTCCAGACTTCCGTTCAAGGCGGCAGAGATCCAGGCCTGGTCCGCCCAGGGGTTCACCTTCGCCGCGGCCTCGAAAGTCGCCGCGATCGTGGCGTTGCTGAAGCCGTTGCCGTACCGCGGATAGAACCACCTCGTCGAGTGCGGCCAACTCTTGAATCGCTCCAGGCCATGGCTCTTCAGGTCGTCCAGCAGTTCGGTCAGGCCGCCGGTCCAGAAGTTCGTCGGCCGGTAGAGCGGTTCACACGTCTGGAGCTCGGCGAGCGTCCGTGCGGTCAGGCCGGACCAGTCCGGACTCTCCGCGGTGGAGGGGGTGACCATGCCGCGAGACTACGCGACGACGTGCCCGCGGCGCGGTGAAATGAGCGTTTATTTTACCGGTCTAATCCATTTACGATACCGGCCGGTCGCTTTGCGTACAGTTAATTCGAGCACCATACGGGTCGGTTCCGAAGCGGAAAGTTACCGGAGTGTTGGTCGTTTGTCGGTCTGAGTGACGGGTACCGCATTCTCATTGCAATTTGTGACGGCTGGACCGCGAGGACGCATCGGGCGAAATCAGCGGTTCACCAGGCCCGCACCATCATTCGTGCGAGCAGATACATATATCCGTAATCGATCTTTCGGAGACGGCATGCCTGGACCAGGAGCCGAGTTCAACGCTCGGGAGATGTTGCTGGACGCACTGCTGGACAAGGTGTGGGAGGAGAACTATCCATCCGTCACGATGCTGGACCTGATCGAGTCGCTCCTGCGGCCGGACGAAGTTCCGATCTACGCGGCAGTGCTGGTCGAGAAGGTCCGGGACGAGAACTACCCCAGTATTCCGATGCTCCGTCGGATCGCGGCGCTGGCCGAGTGACCGGCTGGAACTGCTCTGCTACGGCAAGAAGGCCACTCGGGGATCCCCTCCGAGTCGGCGACGAAGATCTGTAGGGAGAATTCATGAACACCAGCGCAAAGGTGGCGGCCGCAGTGGCGAGCGGCTATCTGTTGGGTCGCACCAAGAAGCTGAGGCTGGCGATCACCGTCGGCGGCCTGCTTGCTGGGAAGCGCATCGCGACCGATCCGCGGGCGATCGTCCAGCAGCTGTCCAACGTGGTCGAGCAGAACCCAGAGCTGTCCAAGCTGTCCGACCAGGTGCGGGGAAAGCTGGTCTCAGCGGGTCGTGACGCCGCGGTAGCGGCAGCGAGCAACCGGCTCAACAAGGTGAGCGACTCCATCCGGACGCGGACCGACAAGATGCTGGCGGTCGGGGGTGACGACGAGTCGGCCGACGAGGACCAGCAGCCCGATGCGCGATCCGGCGGCGAGGACGAGGAAAGGCCGCGTCGGCGCGTCCCGGGCCGGAAGCGGCCGAGCGGCGGCGGTGACCGGGAGTCGCGCGACAGCGAGCGCGGCGGCAGTGACAGCGGCGGGCGTCGTAGCAGCAGTGCCGGACGCTCCAGCGGTGGTGACAGCAGCAGCGGACGCCGTAGCAGCGGTGGTGACAGCAGCAGTGGACGCCGTAGCAGTGGCGGCGACGGTGGTGGCGAGAGTTCCAGCAGCAGCGGTGAGCGAAGCGGACGTCGGAGCAGCGGCGGCGGCAACGGTGCGCGCTCCAGCAGCGGTGGCAACAGCGCACGCTCCAGCAGCGGTGGCAGTGGCAACGGTGGACGTAGCGGTAGCGGCAGCGGCGGCGGTGGTACTGCGAAGAAGGTTGCCGCCAAGACGTCCAGCGGCGGTGGGTCCTCCAGCGGTTCGACCACCAAGAAGGCCAGTTCGGGTTCCGGCGCGCAGAAGACCGCCGGGTCGGCCACGAAGAAGGCTTCGAGTTCGGCATCGACGGCGAAGAAGGCTCCGGCCAAGAAGGCGGCCGCGAAGAAGACGGCGCCGGCCGCGAAGAAGACCGCGCCGGCGGCGAAGAAGACCGCGCCGGCCGCGAAGAAGGCGGCAGCCAAGAAGAGTTCTCCGCCGCGTAAGGCCGCCGCCAAGAAGACGGCGGCGAAGAAGACCGCGGCGAAGAAGTCGGCCGCCGGCTCCGGTTCCGCGGCGAGGAAGCGCGGGTGACCACGATGGCCGACGGATCGCGCACGCGGGAGCAGGACCAGGACCAGGACCAGGCGCAGGACCAGGAGCAGTCGCAGGAACGCAACGGGTTCGCCTCGGTGCTGGACGAGTTGCCCGTCGATCGCCTGAAGAACGAGTTGCAGGAAGCCTTGACCGTCGCGACCGGGCGGGCGGCCGAAGTCGCCGCTGACAAGATCTCGGACCTGACGGACCGGCTGGTCGGCGTCGCCGCCGGCGGAGGCGTGACAGGTAAGGCGCTCGCCGAAGGGGGCAAGGCGGCCGCGACCGGGGGTTCGCCGCTCGTCGGAGCGCTCAAGGGCGGAGTGATCGGCGTGAAGGACATGGCAAAAGAGGCTTTGACTGGTGGCGGATCGTCGTCGAACAGCTCCGGCGGGAAGAAGGCCACCAAGTCCACCAACATCATCGAGCAGATCGATGTCGGCGTTCCGATCGACGTCGCCTACAACCAGTGGACCCAGTTCCAGGACTTCTCCGGCTTCATGAAGAAGGTCGAGGGCGTGGAGCAGAAGTCCGACGCGAAGGTGGAGTTCAAGGCGAAGGTGCTGTGGTCGCACCGGACCTGGGAAGCCACCATCCTGGAACAGGTGCCGAACGAGATGATCGTCTGGCGTTCCAAGGGCGAGAAGGGGCACGTGGACGGCTCGGTGACCTTCCACGAGCTCGCGCCGAACCTGACCCGCATCCTCGTTGTCCTGGAGTACTACCCGCAGGGGTTGTTCGAACGGGTCGGCAACATCTGGCGCGCCCAGGGACGACGGGCCCGGCTGGAGTTGAAGCACTTCCGCCGGCACGTGATGACCAACGTCATCGTCGACCCGGACCAGGTCGAGGGCTGGCGGGGCGAGATCCACGACGGCAAGGTGCAGCGCACCCACGAAGAGGCGCTCGAGCAGGAAGACAGCGACGAGGCCGAGGACGAAGGCGCCGAGGACGCGGAAACCGAGGACGAAGAGGCCGGCGACGAGGACGAGTACGACGAGGAAGAGCCGGCCGACGAGTACGAGGACGAGGGCGAGCAGGACGAGGAAGAGGCGCCTGAGGACGAGTACGACGAGGAAGCCGAGGACGAAGGCGCCGAGGACGAAGAGGCCGAGGACGAAGAGGCCGGCGACGAGGACGAGTACGACGAGGAAGAGCCGGCCGACGAGTACGAGGACGAGGGCGAGCAGGACGAGGAAGAGGCGCCTGAGGACGAATACGACGAGGAAACCGAGGACGAAGAAGCCGAGGACGAAGAGGCCGGCGACGAGGACGAGTACGACGAGGAAGAGCCGGCCGACGAGTACGAGGACGAGGGCGACCAGGACGAGGAAGAGGCGCCTGAGGACGAGTACGACGAGGAAACCGAGGACGAAGAAGAAGCCGAGGACGAAGAAGCCGGCGACGAGGACGAGTACGACGAGGAAGAACCGGCCGACGAGTACGAGGACGAGGACGAGGCCGAGCAGGACGAGGAAGAGGCCGCTGAGGACGAGTACGACGAGGACGAGGCCCCCGAGGACGAGTACGACGAAGAAGCCGAGGACGAAGAGGCCGCCGACGAGGACGAGGACGAGTACGACGAGTACGAGGACGAGGACAGCGACGAGGAATACGAGGAAGAAGAAGCCGAACCGCGACCCCGTCGTCGCGCGAGCTGAACGGCCCTGAGCGGCTGTTCCGACCGGAAGGTGGAAGATCCATGACCGTTGCGGCCACTGGCCAGCGCCGTTCAGGTGGGTACCTGGAGCGGCCTGCACCGAGCAGTCTGGCGGACGTGATCGACAGCATCCTCGACAAAGGGCTCGTCATCGACGCCTACGTGCGGGTCTCCTTGGTCGGCATCGAACTGCTGACCATCGACGCCCGGATCGTGATCGCGAGCGTCGACACCTACCTGAGATTCGCGGAAGCGACGAACCGGCTCGATCTGTACGACAAGGGCGGCAAGGACCTCCCGGAGCTGATCGAGGGCATGACCGAGGGCGGCGCGCGCGGCAAGTCGCGCGGCGTACTCAGCGGCGCCAAGGAAGCGCTGCTCGGCAGCGGCAACGACGACGAGGACCAGGAAGAGGAACGTCCGCGCCGCCGGCCGGCCAAGAAGGCGCCGGCCCGCAGACGGAGGGCTGAGGTCGAATGACCGTCAGCAGTGAAGTCGGGGTCGCCTGCTACGTCTACGGGATCACGGTCGCGGACCTGCGGTTGCCGGACGGTCTCACCGGGATCGGCGATCAGCCGGTCGCGGTGGTGCCGTACGGCGAGGTCGCGGCGGTGACGAGTGCGGTCGATCCGACGCAGTCCGCCGCCCGGCGGGCCGATCTCGTTGCCCATAGCAAGGTCCTCGACGCGGTGGCGGCGGCGGGTCCGGTCGTCCCGATCCGGTTCGGCTCGATCCTGGTGGATCGGTCGGCGGTGCTGACCGAGGTGCTGGAGCCGAGTCACGACCGCTTCCGGGCGATGCTGGACGAGCTGGCCGGATACCTGCAGTTCACCGTCCGGGCCCGGTACGACGAACGCCAGGTGCTCACCGAGGTCGTCGCGGGGAACCCGGAGATCGCGCTCCTGCGGGCCGAGACCCGGGAACACCCGGAGGAGTCGTCGTACGGCGCCCGCGTGCGGCTGGGGGAACTCGTGGCGGCGGCGCTGGAGGAGAAGCGAGCCGTCGACGGCGAACAGGTGCTGGCGATGCTGGAGCCGTTCGCCGCGGCGGTCAACGTCCGGGAAGGTGCCGGCCTGGACCAGTTGATCGACGTCGCGTTCCTCGTCGAGGAGGCGCAGCGGGCGGCTTTCGAGCGCGCGGCCGAGCAGGTGGCCAAGGAGTTCACCGGCCGGGCGCGGATCAAGCTGGTCGGGCCCTCCCCGGCGTACGACTTCGTCGACGCGGAGGGTTGAGACGTGGGACTCCTGCTCAACCTCCTGACGTTGCCGCTGGCACCGGTTCGGGCCACGGCGGCGCTGGCCGAGCAGATCCTTCGGCAGGCCGAGCAGGAGTTCTACGACCCGGCACGCATCCGCCGGCAGCTCGAGGACGTCGCCGCCCTGCGGGACAGCGGCGTACTGGACGAAGCCGAGGCCGAGGCGTTGGAGGAGGAACTCATCGCCCGGATGCTGGCCGCCACCGAACGACGCGAAAGGGAGATGTGAGCTGATGGCCACCGCCCGCAAGTCCGCACCGAGCGCTTCCTCGCCGGGGCGCCGTCCGGTCAAGAAGGCCGCCCGGAAGCCACCGGACGACGGCTCGGGCCAGGCCCAAGGCAACGGGGGCGGCCGGAGCAGGCGGCCGTCGCTGCGCACGATCGCGCTGTCCGCGGCGGCCGAGCTCGCGGACCTGATCGGACAGCAGCCGGAGGGAATCGTGGCGGTCGACAAGACCGAGGACGGTTGGCAGGTCCAGGTCGAGGTGGTGGAATCCCGGCGGATCCCGGAGACCACCGACCTGCTGGCGGTCTACGAGGTCGACGTGGACGCCGACGGGTCGGTCACGGGCTACCGCCGGCTGAACCGGTACGTCCGCGGCCGGGTGCAGGAGTGATCGATGACCGAACCGATGATCTCACCGCGCCGTTCCGCGGCGGACCGCTATCCGATGCCGTCGGCCGCGCCGCGGCCCGAAGGCCTGGCCGACATCCTCGAACGCGTGCTGGACAAGGGCATCATCATCGCGGGCGACATCAGGGTGAACCTGCTCGACATCGAGCTGTTGACGATCAAGATCCGTCTGCTCGTGGTCTCGGTGGACAAGGCGATGGAGATGGGCATCGACTGGTGGACCCGCGACCCGATGCTGTCGCCGGCCGAGCAGGATCTCGCCGAGGAGAACCGGCAACTGCGCCGGCGGTTGGAGGAGGTGGAGGGCGGCGGTGACTGAGACCGCGACCTATCTGTACGCCATCGGGCGGCGTCCGGAAGCTGCTCCCGCGATCGAAGGGCAGGGGCTGCAGGACGCGGCGATCCGGTCGATCGAGTACCGGGGTCTGGTCGCGGTGGTCAGCACGGTCGGTCTCGACGAGTTCGGTGAGTCCGCGTTGCGGCGCAACCTCGAGGACTTGCGATGGCTGGAGCGGACCGCGCGGCGCCACGACGAGGTGGTCCGGGCCGCGGCCGCGGTGACGTCCGCGATCGCGCCGTTCCGGCTGGCGACGATCTGCCGCTCCGACGACGGCGTCCGCGAACGCATCGACACCTTGTACGACGACCTCGTCCGCGCGCTGGATCGGATCGAAGGACGCAGCGAGTGGAGTGTGAAGGCGTTCGTTTCGGTGCGGCGACCGACGGCCGCCGACCAGCCGTCCGGCCAGACGCAGACCGCCGGGTCCGGCGTCGCCTACCTCGAACGGCGCCGCGCGGAGCTGCGGGCCAAGGAGGCAGCGACGGCGCGGGACGAGCTGGTCTCGGAGGCCCTGTTCTGGGATCTGTCCGCTGGGGCGGAGGCGGCGCGACGCCTGGCTGCCCAGGACCAGCGGCTGAGCGCGAGGTCCGAGCCGATGGTGCTCAACGGCACCTTTCTCGTCGACGATCCCCGAGCCGGCGACTTCGCCGAACTGGTCGAGCAATTGCGCCAGAAGTACTCCGAGCTGCAGCTCGAGCTCACCGGGCCGTGGCCGCCGTACTCCTTCGCGACCTTGGACGACGAGACATGAGTCTCCAGTCGCCGGCCGCCCCTGCCGCCAGCCAGCCTTCGTCGCAGCCGGTGGCCTTGGTGGATCTGCTGGACCGCCTGCTGGGCAAGGGAGTGGTGATCTCCGGCGATGTGGTGATCTCGCTCGCCGACGTCGAACTCGTCCGGATCCAGCTGTCGGCCGTGATCCAATCCGTCCGGGCCGAACTGGAGCAGTCATGAGCGATCGGCCGGAATCGCTGCCCGAACGGATCGACGCCAACTCCGAAACCATCGACCGAGAGCTGTTCAAGCTGGTCCTGACGATTGTCGAGCTCGTTCGGCAGTTGATGGAGCGGCAGGCGTTGCGACGGATCGACCAGGGCGATCTCAGCCCGGAGCAGGTGGAGGAGCTGGGGCTCGGGCTGATGCGTCTGGAGCAGGCGATGACGTCGCTGCAGGAACGCTTCGACCTGACCCCGGAGGACCTGAACATCGACCTGGGCCCACTCGGGCGGCTGCTCGGGGAATAGCGATTCGTTCACCCGCCGAATCCTTTCTCTCACGGTCGGTGAAATGCGATGGATTCAGGAATGAAAAGAATCACAGCAGGGCACCGGGGCAGCACACAGTATTGGACGTGATCGGTGATGAGGATTCTCCGAGGAATTGCGGCGGTGCTGGTCTGGGTGCTGGCCACCGTGGTGCTGATCGTCGCCGGGGTGCTGTGCATCACCCTCATCCTGCTGCCGCTCGGGCTGCCGCTGATGGCACTGGGGCTTCGGCTGTACGGCTACGGCGTGCAACTGATGATTCCCCGCACGGCGGAGGTTCGCCGCGGCGTACGGAAGCGGGCCGGGCTGAAGCCCCGGGGCACCGTGAAGGGCGACGTGAAGCGTGCGAAGAAGCGCGGCAAGAAGTCTGGGCGCCGGCTGCGCAAGCAGGCCGGCAGCACCGGCCGGGACGCGCGCCGTTCGGCCGATCGAGGCCGCGAACGGCTCAGTGGATTGTTCGGGCGCGCACGGAAGTCCGTCCGGGGCTGAGTGGAGGCCGACGATGAAACTCCTGGTCAGGCTGATTGCGAACGCGCTCGCCGTCGGAGCGGCGGCGTGGTTGCTGGACGACATCACCGTGAGCGGGACTACCACGACCCGCCGGGTGGGCACGCTGCTGGTGGTGGCCGCGATCTTCGGACTGGTCAACGCCTTCGTGAAGCCGCTGGCGACCCTGCTGTCGCTGCCGTTCATCGTGCTCACCCTCGGCCTGCTGATCTTCGTGATCAACGCGTTGATGTTGTTGCTGACGTCCTGGATCAGTGACGGTCTGGACGTGCCCTTCGGGGTCGAGGGCTTCGGGACCGCGCTGCTCGGCGCCTTGATCATCACGGTGGTCAGCTGGCTGGTGAACGTCGTGCTGCCCGACGAGCTGGAAACTTGAGAAACGTCCCGCCGGCCGCTGTTTCCGTCCGCCGGTGGGTTCTGATGAATGCATATCGGAAAGCGCCCGAGATCCGCTGGGGAGATCAGCCGGGCTGATCGAGAGGGAAGCGGATCAATGAATCTGACACAGTCCTGGAACGACGCGGTGGGCGCAATCATCACGTTCCTGCCGAAACTGGCCGTCTGCCTGGTGATCCTGCTGGTCGGCTGGCTGGTGGCCAAGGCGCTGCGCAAGCTCGTGAACGTAGCACTCGACCGCGTGGGGTTCGACCGCGCGGTCGAGCGCGGTGGCGTGCGGCGCGCGCTGGAACAGTCGAAGTACGACGCCAGCGGGCTCATCGCCGCTCTGGTGTACTACGCGGTGCTCCTGATCGCCCTGCAGTTCGCGTTCGGGGTCTTCGGTCCGAATCCGGTCAGTGACCTGCTGGCCTCGATCGTGGGCTGGCTGCCGCGAGCGGTCGTCGCCATCGTCATCGTCGTGGTGGCAGCGGCCATCGCCAACGTGCTGCGCGACCTGATCGGCAGCGCGCTGAGCGCTCTGAGCTACGGGCAGTTCGTCGCCAAGGCGGTCCAGATCTTCGTGATCGCGCTGGGCGTGATCGCGGCGCTGAACCAGATCGGCGTGGCCACCACCGTCACCACCCCGGTTCTGATCGCGGTCCTGGCGACCGTCGGTGGCGTCATCGTCGTCGGCATGGGCGGCGGCATGATCCGTCCGATGCAGCAGCGCTGGGACCGCTGGCTGGCCCGGGCCGAAGAGGACCTTCCGAGCGCACGTTCCCGCGAAGAGGCCTACCAGCGAGGCCGGGAAGACGCTGAACGAAGCCACTGGGAGACCCGGCCGAACGAGCCCGTCAGCGGTCAGAGCAGCAGCGGCTACACCGGGCTCGGCAGCACGGCCATGGGCGACCAGCGCACCGATCCGCAGGCTTCGCAGCGCGACGTCACCTGATCAGTCCTCCTACGACGGGACACGAACTGCCCCTGGGCGCCGGCTCGCAGACAGCGCCCAGGGGCTCCCGCTGTTGTTCACAAGCTCGGAAGGGCGGCGAGGTCACCCGAGTGGTGGTGCGGCCGGGATGCCAGACTGCACGTGGCGAGCAGCCGGAGCGAAACCCAGTCGGTGACCACGTGATCCGAGCGCAGCCGCCACCCCAGATCCGTGGCGGCGTCCAGAACGCCCCGGGCGTACTCGGCCAGCTCGATCGGTCCGGCGTGCCCGGGCGTCAGCGTCAGAATGTCGCGAACCGCCGCCGCGTGCTGATCCACCACGGCCCGCAGACCAGGCTGTTCCGCACTCTCCGCAGCGAGCCTCTCGCTCAGCGCGGCCAGCTCCTGCCGCGCAGCTGCTTCCTTCCAGGTCCTGAGCCAGCCCATGACTCATCACAGTACGACGCGCACGGCGGCGCGGCGTCGGCCGGTCACGTTGTGGACGCCTCGCCGGGCGGCGATCGCGCCGCAGATCCGGTCCGGGCGCAACGCCGTACCGGCGAAGCGCTCGGCTCGAACGTCACGTCGGCGGTGGTTTGTCCAGACCGAGGCGCGCGGCGACGGCGGCTGCTTGCACCCTGGTTCGGACCTCGAGCTTGTCCAGGATGTGCGTGACGTGGACGCTTGCTGTCTTGGGGCTCATGTAGAGGGCCTTGCCGATCTCGCGGTTGGTGAGTCCGTCGGCCAGCAGCGCCAGGACCTGCTGCTCGCGGTCGGTGAGGGCGGGCGAACCTGCCGGGCTGAGTTCCGGCCCCGCGGCGACGTCGGCCGGGTCGCCTTGTCCGGTGTCGATGCGGGCGAGTCGTGCGAGTTTGGCGATCTGTTCGAGCAGGGGTGCCGCGCGCAGGCGTTCGGCGAGCCGCCGTGCCGTGACGAGTTGTTCGGCGGCCGCGGGTCGGGCGGCTGCGCCGGGCCGGCCGGCGAGGACCGCCTCGGCGGCGCGGAGGCGTGCTTGCGCCTCCTCGTACGGCCGGCCGAGCGCGGACCATTCCCGCGCCGCGAGCAGCCACGGATCCGGGTCGAAGGTGCCCATCGCGCGCGATCGCTCGCCATCGATCACCGCGGACATGGCCGTGCGTGTCCGGCCTCCGGGTACGCCGCCGAGGCGCGACACCAACTGTTCGAGGCGGTCAGGCGCACGGACAGCCGCAGCGGCCGCGCAACCGGCGAGCAGGAGCCCGACCTGCACATCCTCGTCAGCGCTTGCGTGCACGGTGCCGGCCACTGACAACGCCAGCTCGAGCGCCTCCTCCGCACGACCGGTCTGCAACAGGAGGCGGGTTCGCGCTTCGCCGTACGATCCGACGAACAGTGGCTGATCACGTTCGGTCAGGGACTCCGCTTGACGCAGCGACTGTTCCGCTGCCGCGATGTCACCGCGCGCCAGGTGCAGGCGCACCACCATCACCTGGAAGAAGCCCAGATCGGACGGTGCCGACGGTTCGGACATCCAGGCCACAGCCTCGTCCCACCGACCGGACCCGTACAGGGCCTGCACGACGTTGCCGTCCATGAGGTCTTCGAGCCAGTGCCGGCCCAGCATCAGCCGGCGTACCCGCGGCCCGACGAAGCGGGCGACCTCGGCGGCTCGGTCCGCGTCCCCCAGCCGCAGGTAGGCGTCGGTCAGCAGGACTCCGGCCATCGCGAGGTCCTCGGGTTCAGCCAGCTGCTGCGCGATCGCGAGCGCGGTCTGGTGGTGTCCGAGCGCTTGCGGAAACAGACCTGAAACGGCCGCCCTGCTACCGAGCAGGGCATGAGCCGTGCCGACGGTCCGGAGGTCCGCGGACCTCGCGCCGAGTTCGAGCGCGATCCGCGCCGGTGCCTCCGCCTCGTCCCACCGTGAGCAGGTGCCGAGCGCCATTGCCTGGTACGCGCAGATCCTGGCCCACGTGGGCTCGTCGTCGGCCGACGCCAACCGCTGAGCGAGCTCCACGTCGCGCAGCGCCTGCGCGGTGTCCCCGACTGTGGTCCCAATCCAACAGCGCGTCAACGCAGCCCGCAGTACCTCCGTGCGCGTACTGGACATCGCCGTCAGATCGCCCTCCAGCAGCCTCATGGCCGTGTCCGTTTGACCGACAGAGCCGAGGTGGGTCGCCGCGGACACCAGCAGCGCCAGCTTCTCGGGTACGTCGGCCGGCGCGTGGTGGGCGGAACCCCAGAAGGACGCTGCCACGGCGTACCAGTGACCGGCCTCAGCGATCGCGTACCCCTGCTCGGCGGCCGCAGCGGCCCGTACTGACCAGACGAGCCCGTCGTCGGCGTCCTCTGCGCGGCGATACTGCTCAGCGACTTCCGCGACCGCGGCCGCACTCGGCCGCTCGGGAAGGACTGCCTCCAAGCACCCTGCCAGCCTGCGGTGTAGCTGGCGCCGATCTGGCGACAACAGCTCCTCGTACGCGAGCTCGGCGAGCACGGGGTGACGAGCCATCGCCCCGTGCCCTCGCTCGCGTACCACGAGGCCTGCCGCGTACGCCTCGCGTACGGCGTCTACGGAGCCTGAGGCCGCGGCGAGCATCTCGTCGTCGGTCAGACCCCGGCCGAGGGTCGACGTTGCGGCGACCACCGTGCGGGCGGGCAACCCCACCGCGTCAAGCCTCGAGACCAGCACCTGGCGCAGCGACTCCGACGGTTCCGCGGCACTGCCGGCCAGCTCGGCGTTGAGGTAAGGGTTGCCGGCGCTTCGCGCGTACACCGCTGCGACGACCTCAGCGGAACACTCCGGCAGTTGACGAGCGGTCTCCTCCAGGGTCAGCGGTCTAAGGGGTACGTCCGTGACCGCCAAGATGCGCAACTGTTCTCCGAGCCAGCGCGTGTGCTGGGGTTCAGCGTCCTCGTCCCTCCATGTCAGCAGGACCAACAGACCCGTCGCGGGGAGGTTGCGGCTCAGGTGCGCCAGGAAATCCAAGGTCGACAGGTCCGCCCAGTGCACGTCCTCGACGACGAGCACCGCGCCGCCCTCGGCGATCTCGCCCACTGTGCGCATCATCGACTCGACAGCCCAGGCCCGACCCGCCGCGACCGACGGGAACACCCGGCCGGCAACATCCCGGCCCGCCCCGAGTGCCAGGTCCAGGCCTCCGTACGCCACCGCGCCGGACAAGGGCGCGCAGGCACCGCTCAGGATCCGTGACCCCGCAGCATCGGCAACTGCCACGGCGGCACGGACCAGCGTCGTCTTGCCGATCCCCGCATCACCCCGCACGACCGCGACGGCCGACCTTCCCGACAGTCCGGCCGTCAGCTCCCTGAGCAGCTCGAGCTCCGTCTCGCGCCCGATCATCGCCGCGCCCACCCCACCATCATGCGCCCGGCCGCACCGGCACGGGACCTCACGTAAGGCATCGGCGACAGCCGGCTAAGGAAACGCCACGGCGACGCCCGCGCGGTTGGCCGATGTGCTGACCCCGTCCACCGACGGAGTGTGGTTGAAACCGAACTCCACAGGAGGAGCCATGAACCACAAGCGTTTGATCATCGCGACACCCGTCCTCGCCGTTGCTGCGCTCGCGTTCACCTCGGCACAGTCGAACGCCAAACTGCCACCCGACGACCAGCGCCCCGCTGCCGTCGTACCGAAGGAAGCCGGCCCGCCGAACTACCCGACCTCCGCTTCGTCCTACCCGGTCCCGACCCAGCCCAGCACCGACGCCAACCTCAGTTTGGTCGACGACACCGCGGCCGAGGCGTTGCAGGCCGGCGCATCAGGCCTCGGCGGAGCCGCCATCGCCTTCGCCGGCATGTGGCTGTACCGACGCCGGCAGACCCACACCGCGTAGGAAGGTCCTGCAGACCGGGCGCAGCTCCTCGGCACGATGTTGTTGTCGAAGGCAATGATCGTGCCGAGCAAGGTCGACGACGAACGCCTCGATGGGCGGTTCACGGACGTTCTCCCGTTGTCGAAGGGTGCGCGGCTTGCCGGGGGAGTAGGACTTCGGGGCGGCCCAAGCCCGGGCGAGGTCGGCTGCGGGACGTTGACCGATTTCGTGCGTCGGCGGCAGCGGCTGGATCGAAGCGGTGTCCTCCGCCTCGGTCGTCCAGGCGCTGGAAGGCGGTGACCAGGACGGAGTAGCCGACGTACGGGGCCACGTGGCGGTAGAGCTCCCTGATCGATTCGGGCTCGACCCCGTTGGCCAGGGCCATCTGCACATGCATGGCCAAGGGCACATCAAGGTGCGGGTGGCACAGGTCGGCGGTCAGGCAGACGAAGGCCTTCTCCCGCATCGTCAGGTCAGCCCCCACAGGTTGTGGCCGGCGCCGACGGCGAGCTTGGCGAAGAGCGGGTCGAGGGCGGTCAGGGCATCGCCGACCGGGTAACGCGCGCGGGGTCTGCGCGCGGTGAGGGCGTGCAGGACGGCGCGGGCGACGACCTCGGGGCTGGATCCCGAGCGCTCCTCCTTCAGCCCGCTGGTGACCATGGTGCGGTACGCCGTGCCGTACAGCCGCCGGCCTTCCGCGCCGAGGGAGGCCAGGCGGGGTTCGACCTCGTCTTCCAGCTTGCCGACCGCCTCGGTGTGGATCGAGCCGGGTTCGATGAGAACGGCCGCCACGTCGTACGGCTTGAGTTCCATTCGCAGCGCGTCGTTGAGGGAGCGGATGGCGCGCCTGGACGAGCACAGTGGGCCGCCGAAGGGCAGGGTGATCCAGCTGCCCACCGAGCCGCTCGGCGACGCCGGCGATCTGGCCGGCGTCGGTGACATCGAGCGTGATCGGGACGACGGTGGGGCCGAGAGCCTCACCGTCGGCCTCCTTGCGCACGCCGGCGTGAACGGTGAAGCCCTTGCGGGCCAGCAGCAACGCGGTGGCCCGGCCGATTCCGGTGGACGCGCCGGTGATCAGCACGGTCTTCGACATGAGGGTTCCACCACCCACGATGACGCATGCAGGAAGCGCGCTTTCGGTGCGCGCCCAGTCGAGCCGGCGTTCCAGCAGATAGGTGGCGCGGATGTTGTCGTGGAAGGTCATCGGAGCCCACCACTCGTCCACCAGTTGCTCGGTGACGCGGTCCTTGTCGACCATCATGTCCTCGGCCAGCCCGCGGACGGTGGACCGGCCGGTGGACAGCTTGACGGCCAGTTCGCCGATGACAGGGACCTTCAGGGATTCCCACATCCAGGTGCCGCGCAGGTCCAACCCGGTGGCGTCCAGCAGGGCGAGCTTCCTGACGCGGTCGGGGTGGCGTTGGGCGAAGGCCAGAGCCCAGCCTCCGCTCCAGGAGTTGCCGGCCAGCGCGGCCCGGCGTACGCCGAGGCTGTCCAGGAACGCGCTGATGGCGGAAACCATCGCGTCCAGGTCGAAGGCGAAGGCCGAGTCCTTCAGCTGGGTGTAGCCCTGGCCGGGGAGGTCGACGACGTAGACGGTGTGGTCGCGAGCCAGTACGTCGACTTGCTCTTTCCAGCCGATGACGGAGGTGCCACCGGGGGAGAGCAGGACTACTGGTGTGCCGGATCCGGCTTGGATGTAGTGGAAGCGGGCGATCGGGGTGTCGGCGTAGCGTGAGCCGACCTGGGCCAGGTACGGCGAGCGGAACGCACGGCCGTCTTCGACCGGCTACCAGCCGTACGCGCCGAACAGCAGCGCGGCCACCAGCATGGCCAACGCTGCCGCCAACCAGCGGCGCCATCGCCTCTTGCGCGCCGGGCAGGCGGCAGCGGGTCGAAGTGTCTTGTCCAGGCTGACCATGGTGTTCCCCTTCGCTGGTCGGGAAGGTGTTCGTAGGTCTGGACACGCGGGGTGTGCGCAACGGTGACAGCCGCGGCATATGACCCGGCTCTCACGGCCCGAACGCTAGGAGGATCGCGATGACGTTCGCCTCCGTCACGTGACTGATCAGCGGCTGGGGCACATCAGTCACGTGACAGAGGCGATACGGAAGTCCGCTGGCTAGCGTCGGCGCCATGAAGCTGATCAACTGGCTGATGCCCGGTCCCGAGACCTCCTGCCACGAGATGACCCGCTGGGCCTGTGGTGCCGCCGGTTTCGTGCCCCGTCCAATCGTGACCGCCAACGACTTTTCTGTGCTGAGCGCGCTGGCGGTCGCGCACGCCGAGTGACGACGGCTGGCTCGGTCCGCGGGGCGGTGAATCGTCGACGCGGCAGGACGCGCAGCACGGTGACTACGACGTGTGGCCGCGGATGGTGGTGCTGAAGGCGCTCCTGCAGTACCACGACGCGACCGGGGACGAACGAATCGTTCCGGCCGCACTGCGGTTCGCGCGGTTGCTGACGCAGCTGCTCGACCTCGCTGCCGTAGCTCATAGCCAGGGCTACGACTGGCTCGAGTACGCCGGCCACCTGCCGTACCGGGACAAGGTCCCAGACGCCGCACTGCACGAGTTCCAGCGGCGTACCGGTGTCTGGATGAACGACGACTACCTCGCGACTCACGGTCCGAACATCGCGATGGGGCTGAAAGCGGCGCCGGAGGGGTGGCGCACGACGGGCGACGACTCGTACCGGACTCTCTTGACGCGGATGCTCAGTCAGCTCGACACGTACCACGGTCAGGCCAGCGGGCTGTTCAGTTGCGACGAGCACCTGGCCGGACGGCACCCTTCGCAGGGCAGCGAGACGTGTGCGGTTGTCGAGTACCTGTTCTCGTTGGAGATCGCGCTCGAAACGTGGGGGCACGTCGAACCAATCGTCGAGCGACTCGAACGGCTTGCCTTCAACGCGTTGCCGGCCAGTGTGAAGCCGGACGAGTGGGCGCACCAATACGTGCAGCAGGCGAACCAGGTGGTTGCCCACGTCACCGAAGATCGCCTGTACACGAACAACGGGCCGGACGCGAACGTCTTCGGTCTCGAACCACACTTCAGCTGTGGTACGGCGAACCGTCACCAGGGTTGGCCCAAGTACGCCGGTGTTCTCAGGTTCCAGGCATGTTCGCGACCACTTTGCGTCGAAGCCTGCACATGGTGTCGCCGCGGTGGTGGCTCGGCTGTCGGGACTGCTGCAAAGAGTTGGTGACAGTTTCGGTGACGCGGCCTGACTGGCCGGTCATGATGGTTTCGTATTCTCTTGGGGTCAACCGGCCGAGGGCGGCTTGGCGTCTACGGCGGTCGGCAGGGCGGCACGGATGACCATTTCCAGCAGGGGGCGTGCGTCGGTGGTGTCGTGGCGTGCGATGCGGTGCAGGTTGATCCCTTCGCAGCACGCCATGATGGCCCGGGCGGCGATTTGCGGATCCTTGGCGCCGAGACCTGCCAGTGACACCACTACGGCCGACTCCATCGTCGCGCGCCCGGCGGTGATGACCCGCCGGATGTCGTCGTTGTGGTTCGCCTCGAGGAAGAGCACCAGCCGGGCTGCGGTGAGCGTGCGGTGGGCGCCGGTGGTGGTGACCTCGACGAGTGCGCAGACCGCGTCGACGAACTCGTCGACGGTCCGCGGCTGGGTCGCGTGCTCCACGCCGGGCATCTCGTACTGCGCGATCCACTCGGCAACCCCCGTGATCAGTGCCTCGCGAGTGCGGAAGTAGTTCGAGGTCGAGCCCTTGGCGACGCCGGCACGTTCGTCGACGCGGCCATGGGTGAGAGCGCGCAGGCCTTCGGTGCCCAGCAGGTCGATCGCGGCATCCAGAACCCGTCTTTTTGTTGTCGTCACGCGGACACTATAAAGGTAGTGACAAGACACTATAAAAGTAGTATCCTCGGCCAGAGGGGAGGGGTGCAGTGTCTACTACTCAGAGCTCCGGCGCGGTCAACAGTTCGATCCAGCACCGGCCAGTTCGGGATCTCCGGCGCGTGCACCGTGTCGTCGCCGCCGTGGTTCTGCTCATACCGGCCAGCGCGGTCACCATCGCGCGCCTGTTCATGACCGATGACTCCGACACACGGAAAGCCCTGGACCAGATCGCGGCCGATCCAAGCAGCCAGCGCGTGGTCGTCTGGCTGGGATTCCTCGCGGCGCTGACCGTCGTCCCAGCCTTCCTGGCCCTCGCGCGGCTCGCCAGACGCCGGCGCCCGGTCCTCACCACGATCGCGCTCGGCGTCAACCTGGCGGCGTACCTGGGCGGCTACGCGATGTTCGCCCTCGACGGCCTGTATCTGGCCGGAGCCGGCGTTCCGGCGCAGCAACGGGACGGCGCTGCGGCGCTCATTGACGCGACCTGGTCCGCCGGTGCGGCTGGGCTCAGTACGGCGCTGTTCGTGATCGGTCATGTCCTCGGCGCCATCCTGATGGGTCTGGCGCTGCGCGGGAGCATCCCGATGATCGGATGGCTCGCGATGATCCTGTCCCAGCCCGGTCACGTGGTTGCGTTCGTCGTCTTCCAGAACGTCGTGATGGACTCGCTGGCCTGGGGTCTTATGGCGGTGTGCTTCGCGATCGCGGCGATCACCGTTCTCCGCACGTCCGACGACGAGTGGGATCTGCCTCCGCGCCGGGTCAGCACCGCGTTTCACGCCGGAACCTCCTGAGGAGCCCCGCATGGTCAGGTGGTCGCGAGCCCGGACATCCGCCGGGCAGTCGTTCGTGTTCGCCGAGTGCGGCCAGGGGCCGCTCGTCGTGTTCTGGCATGGCTTCCCCGACACGCCGCACAGCTGGTCGGGCATCATGGGGAAGGTGGCAGCGGCCGGCTACCGCGCCGTGGCGCCATGGCTGCGGGGCTATCACCCCGAGACCGTTGTCGATGGCCTCGGGTACGGACCGTTGGAGCTGGCCCAGGAGACGGGCAAGCTGCTCGACGCCCTGGGTGAGCGCGACGCGGTGCTCGTCGGGCACGACTGGGGCGGAATCCTGGCCTATGGCGCCGCGTCCCTGGCACCAGAACGCATCCGCGCGCTGGTGCCTGTCTCGTTCCCCCTGCCGACCCTGATCCCACGGACGCCGGTCTTCTTCTGGACAGTCCGCCACATCGCCCGCCTGAAACTGCCGCTGGCCACAGAGTCCCTACGCCGCGGCGACTTCAGCTACGTCGACAAGCTCTACCGACGGTGGGCGCCCAACTGGTCCGGACCGACCCGCGACCATGCGATCGCCGAGGTCAAGTCCTGCTTCCGGAACCCGGCGTCGCTCGAAGCCGCGATCCAGTACTACCGCGACATGTCACCCAGGACTCCGCCTGAGCTGACCCACGCGCCCACCATGCCAGGGCTCGTGGTCGGCGGCACCAACGACCTGGCTCCGCCCGGCACGATCGAACGGACGGCCGCGGCGCTCGGCGACGACTGGGACCACCTCATCCTCGACGGCGCGGGCCACTGGCCCCACCTCGAGAACGAGCCCGTCTTCATCGACCGCCTGCTCGATTTCCTCCGAACCCTGCCCCGTCCGGCCTGAGCAGCGCCGTGTCGTTTGAAGATGGTGATGACCTGCGCTTATTCGGGTCTTGGCATGTGAGCGTTGTGTAGGAAGCTACGCTGTTTGCTGTTGATAGAGGTGAGTTATCAGGTGAGATCCGCGATGCTCCGGTGTCGTGACGGCAGCCGACAGCCCCAACCGCCAGCGCGGCCCCCGGCGCAAATGCAGCATGCTTTCGTCGCTGCTGCGCGTGATCGCGGACCCGGGCGCCATCCCGAACTGGCACGCGTCCGACGACGTACCGTTTGGGCGGAGCACGACCACCGTGTCGGGCCGCAAGGTCGGCCGGCACTCGTGGTCAAGGATCGCCCCGTTGCCGATCGGTGGACGTGCGCGTCGGTGCGCTCGAACCAGCTTCGTCATCTCCGCCACTGGTGTTGAGTGGGGCTTCGTCAGTGGATTAGATGGCGCCGGTGAGGTGGTCGCGTTGCTGTCTTGCGATGGTGGCGGCGAGTTCGGTGTCGGGTCGGAGGCCTTTGCCGGTCTTGTTGGACTCGGTGACGCTGACCGCGACGAGAATGTTGCCGACGGCAAAGTTCACGTTCGCGGTGGCGGTGTAGCGGGTCGACGACTGCTTGAGCCCGGCGTCGGTCCAGGTGCGGCCGAGGCCGCGGACGGTGAAGCGGTCTCCGTGGTCGTACTGGTCCCAGAAGCTGTTCTGCAGTTGAACCGCGCCTTGGTGGGTGCGGAACTGGTAGAGGTAGACGACCAGCCGCCGGTCGTCGGCGGCCATGCGGATGCTGACGTGGCCGCGGACGAAGCCGGTTCGTTTGAACAGGCGGCGGTCTTCGTCCGGCGTACCGGACAGCATCTTGGCGAACCGGTCTGTGTCGAAGGGGCCGGTGCGTTCGCGGTCCCATTCGCGGGTTGAGGTCCGGGTGAAGGTTTTCGACGGTACGACGAGGTCGGCGAGAGCGACCTGCTGTGGTGTCGGCGCCTTGCTGGCCTTCGGGGTCACGGACGGTGTGGCGGTCGGTGGAGGCGGTGCCTGCCGGGTGGGTTGTTTGGTCGAGGTTGCCACCGATGGCAAGGGGGCGCTGGTATCGGTGGAGCTGCCGCAGCCGACCAGCAGCGGTACGGCGAGCAGGGCGAATCCGGCGCGCTTCATTTGACATCCACTTTGTGTTGATTGTCCTTGATTGTGGGCGACCCCCGAATCCCTTACCGGATTTCGGGAGCCGCTGCAGTGTGTCAGTTCGTGGTGGCGCAGGTGAGGAAGGGCTGGACGGTGATCTCGTTGGGGGCGTTGTTGGTGATGGCGATGGTCCAGGAGGTCGCGGTGGACACGCCTTCGGTGTCGGCGAGGTCGCTGGGGTAGCTGCCGTTGAGTACGACGTGCTTGGCTTCGCTCTTGGCGCCGGAGTCCCACTTGAGGCCGCCGGACAGTGCCTTCTTGCCCTCGGCGCAGTCGAGCTTGATCTCGGAGAATCCGGTGGGTACGACCTTGGTCGATGCGGTTACGGCGAGTCCGGACACGCCGTCCGCGCCGGCGTCGCCCTTGGCGCCGGCCGGGCCTTCGGGCCCCGCGGGCCCGACCGGTCCGCCGACGGCGTTGAGTTTGGTCTTGACGGCGTCGCTGAGGTCTTTCTCGGTCAGCGCTCCGTCTTTGACGCTGTCGGTGGTGACGGTGTTGTTGTAGGTGCCGGTGAACCACTTGACGACGTTCGGGTCGATGTCGGCGCCGAAGATGGTGCCGTTCTTGATGTTCCAGCCCGACACCGATCCCTCGGTGTTCGGGACAGACCCGGCCGCCGCGACCGGGTCGGCCGCGCTGGCCGACGACGCGACCGCGATCCCTCCACCGACCGCCGCCACGACGGCGACGGCCACGGCGACTGCTTTCTTGCTGATCCGCACGATGTTCCCCTCCACGAATCCCCGGCCTTGGTGCCGGAGCAACCGGAGGAGTAAACCACGGTCGTGACCCCGTTGGTGAGATCGATTTCTGCAGAGCAACGTAAAGTCCGCCGTACCGGCCCGTCGGGTCAGCGATCGCGATGTCAAAAGCTGCAAAACCCTTGCGAGTCGGGTGGAAATTGCGTCCCAGTCTTTGGCTGATGCTGCACCCGCGGCGGCCGCGACGACCCGCCCACCTGCCTGATTGCCCATGTGCCGCCGGGGTTCTGGCCTTCACCTTGTCGCGATCGTTCCGGTCGACTCGGCGTACGGTTCTGCGCTCCGCTTCACCGTTGACTCGGGTGGAACGCCCTCGTTGACTTTCCGGCAACATCGCTCGGGGGAGCGAGTGCTGGGGATGGCGCCATCCGCCGTCGGATGCGGTTTTCCCTTGTCGGCGGGGAGTCCTGCGATCTGTCTGGCCCTGGTCGCGGGGTTGCAGGCGGTGTCGTTGCCATCGGCGAGAGCGGCGACGGCGGTGACTGTTGCGGTCGCCCGGTAATCGAGGTACGGATGCGGCGTTCTGCCCATCCGCACCCACCCTGGTGATGCGGATCGGGGACATCGCGACTTGATCGCCGCTGCTCCGACCTATCTCCCCTTGCTCATCGAAGAGATCCGGGCCTGTCGATCAGCCGCATGCCGCTGGACGGGCCTTCTGATTCGCGGTCATGAAGACGCTGTCCCCGGTCTGCTGAACTAGGGTGGGACGCTACCGCTGCAGGTCCCAGCCGCAATGCGGCTCACAGGTCGATCTCGCCCTGCGTTCGTCGGGATACCTGCACCTGGAGTACGACGCGAAGTTCCGTCCGCGATTCCGCTCGCGGAAGGCTCCTGAGGCCTGACCACAGGTCTGTTAGAGAGCTCTGAGGACGGCGGTGGCGGTGGTGTCGGCTCAGTAGAGTTCCCGGATGCCCGGAAACTTGGTGTGGCTCGTCGGCCTGCTGGCCGTCCTGCTCGGACTGGTGGCTGTGCTGCGGTATCGACTGGTGATCGGTGGGCTCTTGATCGTTGCCGGGTTCGTCGTCGGGATCATCGGTACCGAAGTGATAGCCGGCGGTTGATCAGCCACCGCCACAGGATTCGTTGCAGGACGAGTGTGGCGACTCCCGCGATGGTCATTCCGGCGAGGTTGATGCCCAGTTGGGCGGCGGAGCCGCCGATCTGGTGCGGCGCCCAGAGGGCGATCGAGAGTGCGAGGTCGCCGGCCGCCGGGACGGTGGTGACGGAGATGAAGACGCCGACCAGGGCGTTGGAGCGTCCTGCGGTCTGTGACAGTACGCCGGCGCAGCCGGCCAGGACGGCGACGACTGCCGACCACTTGTCGGGGCGCCAGATGAAGCCGGTCAGGGGGCGAGCGGCGGTCACGTCAGCGGTGTCGATCCAGCCGACGGCGCGGGCCAAGAGCGCGGCCAGCGTGGTCAGGACGATCGCCACCAGGAATCCCTTGGCCAGCAAAACAAAGGCTTGCGAGGTGAGCCGCACTCTTCCCAGGGCGAGGCCGAGGGCCAACGCGGCGACTACTCCGAATTCAGGCCCAACGACCATCGCGCCGACCACGAGGATGGCCGAGTCGGTGATGACCGCGATCGCGGCGATCATCGTCGCCAGGGTGAGGAACGCGTAGAACGCCCACGAGCCGCGCGCTTCGGCGTACCCCTGGTCGACGACCGCGTCCCACACAACTGCGTCGTCAGGAGCTCCGGGCGCTGCCTCTTCGGTCTCCCGAGCGTTGCGCGAAGGCGATGCGTCGACGGTGGACAGGGCGACGGCTCCGTCCTCGTAGATGCCTTGGTCCTTGAGCCAGTCGAGGATGTCGGAGGTGGCCTCGCGCGTGACGTCGCAGTGCACGACATCGCCTGCCGGACGCTTGGCGGCGGCCGGCAGTACGACGATGTTGGTGGTCCGAACGTCGGCCACCAGTGAATCCACGACCAGATCTGTGCGGTCGGGCGGAAGGATCAGTCGGAGGTGCATCACCTGGACATCATGGCCGATCCGGGCGCGACGACGGCGGCGTACAGCGGGCCAGGCTTCTCCTCCATCGGACCAATCTATTGCTCGCGGCAACGCCGTAGTAGCCATAGTTTGTGAGAGTCCTGTGAGAGACGCCGGTGGGGACGTGAGAGGTCTGCGAGAAGGCTCCTGACCGGGCAGTGAGCGGTGTGCAGTGGTCACATGAGCTCTTTAGCCGAGGGGTGGGGCAAGTCATGAAGGACGTTGTGTTCCTCGCCGTCTGTGTGGCCACGTTCGCTGCGGTCTGGTTCGCGCTGCGAGGGGTGGAGAAGCTGTGAGCACCGAGAACATCGGGGGTCTCGTGGTGGCCGCGGCGCTGGTTCTGTATCTGATCGCCGCCCTGATCTTTCCCGAGAGGTTTTGATGTCCGACACCGCTGCCGGCCTGCTCCAGGTCGGCCTGCTGGTCCTGCTCCTGGCCGCCGCTTACCGGCCCTTGGGCGGGTATCTGGCCAAGGTCTACACCTCCACCGCAGACAACCGGATCGAGCGTACGGCGTACAGGCTGCTCGGCGTCGACGCGAGAGCTGATCAGACCTGGGCCGTCTACGCCCGGTCGGTGCTCGCGTTCTCCGCGGTCGGTTTGATCCTGCTCTATGTGCTGCAGCGCGTGCAGGCTCACCTGCCGTTCTCCAACGGGCTGCCGGGCGTCGAGCCGTCGCTGGCCTTCGACACCGCGGCGTCGTTCGTGGCGAACACCAACTGGCAGTCGTACTCGCCCGAGGTGACGATGGGCCACCTGGTCCAGTTCGCCGGTCTCGCGGTGCAGAACTTCGTCTCCGCGGCCGTCGGCATCGCCGTGGCGGTCGCCGTGATCCGGGGCTTCACCCGCTCGAAGACCGAACGCCTGGGCAACTTCTGGGTCGACCTGACCCGGACCGTACTGCGGGTTCTGTTGCCGCTGGCAATCGTTGGTGGACTGGTCCTGGTGGCGACCGGCGTCGTCCAGAACCTGTCGTCCGGGCACGAGCTGACGACGGTGGTCGGGCAGACGCAAACGATCCCCGGCGGTCCGGTGGCGAGCCAGGAGGTGATCAAGGAGCTGGGCACGAACGGTGGTGGCTTCTACAACGCGAACTCCGCGCATCCCTTCGAGAACCCGAACGGGATGTCCAACCTGTTCGAGATCTTCCTGCTCCTGCTGATCCCGGTGGCCTTGACCCGCACCTTCGGTCTGATGGTCAACGACAAGCGGCAGGGGTACGCGATCCTCGGCGTGATGACGACGCTCTGGGTCGCGTTCACCGCGGCCGCCACCGCGTTCGAGGTCAACGGCGCCGGTACGGCGACGCACGCGGCCGGCGCGGCGATGGAGGGCAAGGAAACGCGCTTCGGTGAATGGGCGTCGGCCTTGTTCGCCTCCTCCACGACCGGTACGTCGACCGGCGCGGTGAACTCCGCGCACGACTCCTTCACCCCGCTCGGTGGCGGCACCGCGCTGTTCCACATGATGCTCGGCGAGGTCACACCGGGCGGCACCGGCTCCGGCTTGTACGGGATGCTCGTGCTCGCCGTTCTGGCCGTGTTCGTCGCCGGCCTGATGGTCGGCCGCACACCGGAGTACCTGCGCAAGAAGATCACCGCGCGCGAGATGAAACTCGTGTCCCTCTACATCTTGGCGACGCCGTCGCTGGTCCTCACCGGTGCGGCCGTCGCGATGGGTCTGGCCAGCGCACGAGCCTCGATCTTCAACACCGACAGCCCGCACGGCTTCTCCGAGGTGCTCTACGCGTTCACCTCGGCGGCCAACAACAACGGCAGCGCGTTCGGCGGTTTGAGCGCGAACACCACCTTCTACAACACCGCGCTCGGCATCGTGATGCTGCTCGGCCGGTTCGTCCCGATGATCCTGGTGCTCGCGCTGGCCGGTTCGTTCGCGCGTCAGCAGCCGGTCCCGGTGACCAGCGGAACGCTGCCCACCCACAAGGCCCTGTTCGTCACGATGCTCGTCGGCGTCGTACTGATCGTCACCGGCCTGACCTACTTCCCGGCACTCACTCTCGGACCCCTCGCGGAGGGACTGTGACCACCCAAACGATGACCCCTGCGCCGAAAGCACCATCGGAGCAGCCGGTCCAGAAGAAGGCGCCGTCGGGCCTGTTCGACCCGAAGATGCTGCTCACCTCCTTGCCGGACGCGCTGCGCAAGCTGGACCCGCGGCTGATGGTGAAGAACCCGGTGATGTTCGTCGTCGAGGTCGGCGCGATCGCATCCACGGTGCTCGCCTGCACCGACTCCAGCGTGTTCGTCTGGTGGATCGTGGTCTGGCTGTGGCTGACCGTGCTCTTCGCCAATCTGGCCGAGGCCGTCGCCGAAGGCCGGGGCAAGGCTCAAGCCGCGACGTTGCGCCGGGCCAAGACCGAGACCACCGCTCGCAGGCTGACCGCTGAAGGCACCGAAGAGGAGGTACCGGCGACCGCGCTTCAACTGGGCGACCGAGTAGTCGTCGAGGCCGGCCAGATCATCCCTGGCGACGGTGACGTGGTCGAAGGTGTCGCCAGTGTCGACGAGTCGGCGATCACGGGGGAGTCGGCGCCGGTGATCCGGGAGTCCGGCGGTGACCGGAGTGCGGTGACCGGCGGGACGCGGGTGCTGTCGGACCGGATCGTCGTGAAGATCACCACCAAGCCCGGGGAGAGCTTCATCGACCGGATGATCGCGCTGGTCGAGGGCGCGTCGCGGCAGAAGACGCCGAACGAGATCGCCCTGAACATCCTGCTGGCCAGTCTGACCATCGTGTTCTTGATGGCAACGGTGACGCTCCAGCCCTTCGCCCAGTACGCCGGGGTGGACCTCAGCCTGGTCGTGCTGGTCGCGCTGCTGGTCTGCCTGATCCCGACCACGATCGGCGCGCTGCTGTCGGCGATCGGGATCGCGGGCATGGACCGGCTCGTGCAGCGCAACGTGCTGGCGATGTCGGGCCGGGCGGTCGAGGCCGCGGGCGACGTGAACACGTTGCTGCTGGACAAGACCGGCACGATCACCCTGGGCAACCGGCAGGCTGCGGAATTCATCCCGGTAGGCGGCGTGACCGAGACTGAACTGGCGGATGCGGCCCAGCTGTCGAGCCTGGCCGACGAGACTCCGGAGGGCCGATCGATCGTCGTACTGGCGAAGAGCCGGTACGGGCTGCGCGAGCGGCACACCGGTGAGTTGCCGCACGCAACATTCGTGGAGTTCACGGCACAGACGCGAATGAGTGGCGTCGACGTGGACGGCCGGCAGGTGCGCAAGGGCGCCGCGGGCGCGGTGACGGCCTGGATCACGGCCCAAGGCGGTCGGGCGGACAGTGCGCTCGGTGAGTTGGTCGACGGCATCTCGGCCTCCGGTGGTACGCCGCTGGTGGTTGCCGAAAGCGGCCCCGACGGTGCACGCGCGTTGGGTGTGATCCACCTGAAGGACGTGGTGAAGCCCGGGATGCGGGAGCGGTTCGACCAGATGCGGGCGATGGGCATCCGGACCGTGATGATCACCGGTGACAACCCGCTCACCGCGAAGGCGATTGCCGAGGAGGCCGGGGTCGACGACTTCCTGGCCGAGGCGACGCCCGAGGACAAGATGGCGCTGATCAAGCAAGAGCAGGAGGGCGGCCGGCTGGTCGCGATGACCGGCGACGGCACCAACGACGCTCCGGCCCTGGCCCAGGCCGACGTCGGCGTCGCGATGAACTCGGGCACGTCGGCGGCCAAGGAGGCCGGCAACATGGTCGACCTGGACTCCAACCCGACCAAGCTGATCGAGATCGTGGAGATCGGCAAGCAGTTGCTGATCACCCGCGGCTCGCTGACCACGTTCTCGATCGCGAACGACGTGGCCAAGTACTTCGCGATCCTGCCGGCCCTGTTCGCCGGTGCCTATCCGGGCTTGGACAAGCTCAACATCATGCGGCTCGACTCGGCCGAGTCCGCGATCCTGTCTGCCGTCATCTTCAACGCCCTGGTGATCGTCGTCCTCGTGCCCTTGGCACTGCGCGGAGTTCGCTACAAGCCGTCGTCGGCGTCCGCGATGCTGCGCCGCAACCTGCTGATCTACGGCGTCGGCGGCCTGGTCACCCCGTTCATCGGCATCAAACTCATCGACCTGCTGGTCTCGGTCATCCCGGGCATCGGCTAGAAGAAGGCAACTCAGATGGTTACCAGAAGAATTCGCTTCGGCCAGTTCGGCGTCGCGATCCGCGCAATGGTCGCGCTGACCGTCCTGCTCGGTGTGCTCTACCCCCTGGCCATGACTGGCGCTGCCCAGGCGCTGTTCCACGGCAACGCGAACGGCTCGATCATCCAGGTCGACGGCAAGGACGTCGGCTCGGACCTGATCGGTCAGGCCTACACCCGCGACACCGGCCAGAAGGATGCCGACGGCAACGCGGTGATGGCACCCGATCCCAGATGGTTCCAGACCCGGCCGTCCGCGGTCGACTACGACGCGATCGGGAGCGCAGCATCGCAGTACGGGCCGAACAACCCCGACCTACTGAAACTGATCGAGCAGCGCCGCGCCGAGGTCGCGAAGCTCGAGGGCGTCGATCCGTCGCAGGTCCCGCCGGACGCGGTCACGGCCAGCGGCAGCGGACTGGACCCGAGCATCAGCCCGGCGTACGCCGCTCTGCAGGTGCAGCGACTCGCGCGGGAGCGTGGGCTCGATGTCGCCAAGGTTCAGCAGCTGGTGAAGGACAACACCAAGGGCCGCACGCTCGGGTTCCTGGGGGAGCCGGCGGTGAACGTAGTGACGCTGAACCGCGATCTGGCCGAGCAGAGCTGACCGGATCGAGACCAGCGCGATGAGCAGGAGCGGCCGCGGGCGTCTGCGGGTCTATTTCGGCGCTGCCCCGGGAGGCGGGTAGGGCATAGTCGTCTTGAGTGGTCACGGATGCCAGGATGCATGAGCTTTCAGGCCAAGCCGTAATCGGTGTTAGAGACCTGTGAGAACCCTGCACCGCGGGCTCGGAAGTGGGTACATTGCGCCCGTGGACGCCGATCGGGAGACTCTGCGAGTACTGGCGGACGAAGGCAACGACAAGGCTCTCGACCGCCTCGCCGATCTGGCCGAAGAGCGCGACACTCTCCTCGCCGGCGTGGAATGAGCTAGTCACGTCGGGTCGATTGCCGACCCCGCGACTCGACGGCGTACCGGCGTACTGCTTCACGATGCTCATCACCCGTTGTGGTTCCTCTACCTAGTGATACTCTGTACTGGTACTCGTTTGCACTAGGTACCGGGCGCGTTTGAAGAGGATCACGATGGACGACCTGACGGAGCTGCTGAAGGGCACGCTCGAGGGCTGCGTGCTGCAGATCATCGGCAGTGAGGAGACCTACGGGTACGAGATCACGCGCCGGCTGAACGAGCTCGGCTTCGCCGATGTCGTCGAGGGCACGGTCTACACCATCCTGCTGCGGCTGGAGCGGAACGGGCTCGTCCGGGTGACGAAACGTCCGTCCGGGCAGGGGCCGCCGCGCAAGTTCTACGCGCTGAACGCCGCGGGCCGCAAGGAGCTCGCGACGTTCTGGGCGAAGTGGGACTACGTCAGCACACGGATCGAGAAGCTCAGGGAGGGCGGGAGATGAAGATCTGGGAAACGATGACCGGCAGCGATCTCACCAGGGAGTGGAAGGCGTTCGAGACCCGGGCCGAGGCGTTGCCCGCCGACTACCGGGCGGCGTGGGAACAGATCAAGGGACATCTGTTGCCGTACGGGGATTTCACGGGCCGGAACCTGCTGCCGATTCTCGATGGAGCGCTGGGCCTGCTGGAAGAGACGGCCGCCCAGGGGCAGAGCGTCCACGAGGTGCTGGGTGACGACATCCAGGGCTTCTGCGCGGCGCTGGTTGGTGGAGAGGGGAGCCGGACGTATCGCGACCGGTGGCGCGAGCAGTTGAACAGCAACGTCGCCCGCACATTGGGCCGGTTGGGAGGCTGAGATGGGAATTCGGGACATCATCGAGGGCAAGAAGCAGTGGCGGGCGCACGTCGCGCGGGTCAAGGCGCTGCCGCCGGACTATCAGATCGTCTACAAGGAAATGCAGAAGTACTTCTTCAAGGTCGGCCCGGTCGAGCTGACCGAGGGCAACCTGCTGTCCGGGATCGTCGACTTCTTCGAGCAGGGCGTTGCCTCCGGCAAGGGAGTCCTCGAGCTGATCGGCAACGACGTCGCTGCCTTCTGCGACGACCTGATCAAAGACTCCCGCACGTACGCCGACCTTTACCAGGAGTCGATCAGCCGGGAGTGCGGAGCGGTCGAAAAGTAGTCGTCAGTGGGCTGTCGGTGTCAGGGCAGTGTCAGCGGGCTGGCGGGCTGGTGTCAGTGAGGCGGGCGACTGTGGTTCTCGTGACCAGCTCATCCATCGGACGCGCCGCCACCAGCGGAGGCGCCCGGAACGACTTTCAGGAGAACCCCATGCAGACCTTCCCCACCGCCGCCGCGATCTCCGCCGTCCTGGACATCCCCGCCGGTCGTGTCCGGTTCATCGCCACCGACCGGGCCGACATCACCGTCGACGTCCGGCCCGCGAACGCCTCGAAGAGCCGCGATGTCAAGGTCGCGGAGCAGACCACGGTCGAGTACGCCGACGGCGTGCTGCGGATCGAGGCCTCGGCGAAGAACCAGTACTTCCGCAGCTCGGGGGCCATCGACGTGACCGTCCAGCTGCCCAACGACTCGACGATCGAGGCGAAGGCGGCCGCTGCCGAGTTCCAGGCCGTCGGGCGCTTCGGCGAGGTCGCGTTCGACGGTGCGTACGGCACGATCGAGGTCGACGAGGCCGCGAGCGTCCGCTTGACCGCGCTCGCCGGTGACGTCTCGGTCAACCGGCTCAACGGCCCTGCGGAGATCACCACCAGCAAGGGCGACATCCAGATCGCCGAGTCCCACCGCGGGGCCGTCGTACTGCGCACGCAGTCCGGCGACGTGTCGATCAACGCCGCCCACGGGGTCTCCGCCTCCCTGGACGCCGGGACGACCCTCGGGCGGATCGACAACTCGCTCAAGAACGCCGACGGCGCTGCCGACCTGGCGATTCAGGCGACCACCTCGCACGGCGACATCGTCGCCCGCAGCCTCTGACGGCGACGTCGAGCACCTCTCGTCACGCGATGTCCACTGCCGGCAACTGAGCGGTGAACACCGTGATTCCGGGCGGGAGTCCAGTCTGGACGCGCCGAATTCCTTAGGTTAGCCTCACCAACGTGTCTCTGCTGGATTCCCGGCGGGTGCGCGCCGCCGTCCCGGTGTCTGACACGGCCGACCCGCTTCACCCTGCCCTGATCGACTCGGACGGCGACCTGACTTACGGGGAGCTGGCTGATCGAGTGGCGGCTCTCGCCGCCGAGCTACCTGCCGTCCACACGGGACGACGGCTGGTCCATGTGCCGTTGGCGCCTCGACGCGACCTGGTGCTCGCCTACCTTGCCGTGCTGTCCGCCGGTCACGTGGCGTTGGTCACCCCGCCCGAGCACGAGCCGATCACTGCGGTCTACCCGCCGGACCTGTGGCTGCGCCCGGACGGAAGTTTCACCCCGGCATCACGCCGCGCCGACAGTGAACCGCGCCACGTGCTGCATCCCGATCTGGCCTTGCTGCTCAGCACTTCCGGCAGCACCGGATCCCCCAAGCTCGTCCGGCTGAGTCACGCCAACCTCGTCAGCAACGCCGACGCGATAGCAGCCGCGCTGTCGCTGACAGCGGCCGATCGAGCGGTCACTTCGCTGCCGCTGCACTACTGCTTCGGCCTGTCGGTGTTGCATGCCCAGCTGCGGGCCGGCGCAGCGACGGTACTGCGCCCCGGATCGGTCACCGACTCCGACTTCACCACGGACGTACGTCGGCATCGGGTGACGTTGCTAGCTGCGACGCCGCACCTGGTCGACCTGCTCGACGTCCAGGGTGTGCTGAACGACCTGCCCTCGTTGCGCTTGCTGGCGCAGGCGGGTGGCGCGTTGCCGCCGGCGCGAGTCAGTGACCTCGCCGCACGCGGCCGAGCCGCGGGCTGGGGGCTGGCGGTCATGTACGGCCAGACCGAGGCCACTGCCCGGATGGCGGTACTACCTCCCGAGCTGGCCGAGCGTCATCCCGACGCCGTCGGCTGGCCGATCGCCGGATCGACGTTCCGGCTCGAGCCGACCGACGTCGAAACCGGTGACGACGCGCGCCGTGGCCAAGTGGGGGAGCTGGTGTTCGCCGGGCCGGGAGTGATGCTCGGCTATGCGGAGCACCCTGACGACCTCGCGCTGGGCAGGATGCACTCGGAACTCCGCACCGGCGACCTGGCCCGGATCGACGCCGACGGGCTGGTCCGCATCGTCGGGCGACGTTCCGATTTCCTGAAGGTGATGGGAATCCGGATCGATCTCGGGCAGGTCGAACGGACCCTTCGAAACCAAGGGGTGCCGTGCTGTGTGACCGGCACGGACGACTCGCTGCAGGTGACCTACCGGACAGGTGCGCAGGCGCCCGACGAGGTCCGCGACCGCGCCGCGGCGGCCTCCGGTCTGGGCCGGGCTGCGGTCTCGGTCCGTGGTGTCGACGATCTTCCCGTGCTGCCCAACGGCAAGCCGGACCGCCGACGCTGCGCCGAACTGCACACCACGTCGTCGCCCGGTCACGCCAGAAAGGACGGGGCTGTGCTCGACGCGGTGGTCGACGTACTGTCGCCACTGGTCGGCCGCCGCATCGTCGAGCTGGACCGGTCGTTCGCCGAACTCGGCGGAGACTCGTTCAGTCACGTCAGAGCCTCTGTCGGCCTCACCCGCCTGCTCGGTGATCTGCCGCCCGACTGGCATCACCGGCCGGTCCGCGACCTGGTCGCGCTGGCGGATCGAGGTCGCCGCCGCCGTCCGCTGTTTCAGCAGGTCGAAACCACCGTGCTGCTCCGGGGCGTGGCCGTGGTGACGATCTGCGGCAGCCACGTCGGACTGTTCCGGCTCGCCGGGGGAGCGCACATCCTGCTCGCAGTGGCCGGGTTCCTGTTCGCCAGGTACGTACTCGCCGCTCCGGACACTGTCGATCGAGTACGGCGTACTGCTCGCGTGGCGGCTGCCGTCGCGATTCCGGCGGTGGCAGTCGCCGCCGTGATGCTGTTCGGCTTCCGCACTGCGCACTGGTCGAACGTCGCCCTGGTGCATTGGCTCGCTCGGCCGCAGGACATCAACATCTTCTGGTTCGTGGAAGCCCTGCTGGTGGTCATGTGGGCCACTGTCGCGATCCTCGCCATGCCGCGATTGCGGGCAGCTTACGCAGCCGACCCGTGGCGATTCGCGATGATCGGCTTGGTCGTACTGCTGGTGCCTCGCTACCTGGTACTAGCGCTGCTCGGCGGACCGCTGCGTGGCTTGCCGGGCACGGTGGCCTGGTTGTTCGTGGCCGGAATCGCGATGGCTGTGGCGGACACTCGCACCCGGCGCGTGATCGCCGCCGCCGTACCGGTCGCGGCTGCCATCGGCTTCTTCCCGGACGGCGACCGCAACCTCGCGGTCATGGCCGGACTTACCTTGTTGGCCCTCGTCCCGGCGTTGCCGGTGCCGGCGGTGCTCGTGCGGCCGCTCGCCCTCCTGGCCGCCGCTTCGTTGCACATCTACCTGGTGCAGTTCCAGGTGTTCGCGTTCTTCGGCCCACCGAGCGTCAAGTTCGCCGCCGCGGTCGCGGCCGGTCTGGCGTTCTGTGCGCTCAGCAATTTCGTCCTGCGCCAGTGGCGGTCGCTGCCACTCACGGTCGCAGCGCTCCGTCGCCGGATGGCGACCGGACAACTCGTCAGAGAGGACATCACATCATGCGTCGACGCACGTTCCTGACCGGCCTGGGGGCGCTGGGTGCCGCGGGACTCGTCGGCTGCGGTTCCGACGGGGAGGAGGCCGCGTACGTCGCCGACCCCGGCGCCCTGCAGGTGTACTCCTCGCAGCACGAGAACCTGACCAAGGCGTGGGCCGAGGCGTTCACCGCGGCGACCGGTATCAAGGTGCAGGTCCGCAAGGGTTCCGACTCGTCGATGGGACACCAGATCGTGGCGGAGGGTTCCGCCTCGCCCGCAGACGTGTTCCTCACCGAGAACAGCCCGGCGATGACCCTGGTCGAGCGGAGCAAGTTGCTTGCCCCGCTGGACGAAGCGACGCGGCGGCAGGTGCCCGCGACCCTGACGCCTTCCTCGAAGGCGTGGACCTCCATCGCCGCCCGCTCGACGGTGCTGGTCTACAACACCGCCAAGCTTACCAAGGCCGATCTGCCCAAGTCACTGATGGACCTGGCCGGTTCGCAGTGGAAGGACCGGTGGGGTTGCGCACCCGGCGGTGCGGACTTCCAGGCCATCGTGGCGGGCATGCTCGCGGGGCAGGGCGAGCAGAAGACAACCGCCTGGCTCCAAGGGCTGAAGGACAACGCCAGGCCGCTGCAGAACAACATCGCCACGATGAAGTCGGTCAACGCCGGGGAGATCGAATGCGGCGTGATCTACCACTACTACTGGTACCGCGACCAGGCCGGGACCAAGGAAGGCAGCGGCAACACGGCCCTGCACTACTTCCGCAACCGCGATCCCGGCGCGTTCGTGTCGCTGTCCGGTGGTGCGGTGCTCGCCGGTGCGAAGAAGCCCGCGGAGGCGCAGAAGTTCCTCGCCTTCATCACCAGCAGGAAGGGACAGCAGGTCCTGGTCGACTCGAACTCGATGGAGTACGCCGTCGGCACCGGCGTCGCGTCCGCACCGGCGCTGCCGCCGTTGAACAGCCTGCAGGCTCCGCCCGTCGACCCCTTCACCTTGAACTCCGACAAGGTTGCCACGCTGATGACCGATGCCGGCATCCTCTGATCTGCGCGAGCCGGTCGAGCTCGCGTCCGGTCTCGCGGTGACTCGGTGGTCGTCAGCGCGCGACAGCAGCTCGCCGCGAAGGCCATGGCTCGTCGTTGCCGTGACCGTCGTGGTTGCCGCGGTGATGGTCGCCCCGGTAGTGGTCGTGATCGGTCAGTCATGGGCAGCCAGCGGCGAGGCCTCGCGGCTGCTGCTGCGGCCACGAACTGCCGAACTGCTCGCCAACACGCTGCTCCTGGTGGCGCTCACGGTCCCGATCACCGTCTGCGTGGGATGCGGCGCAGCGTGGCTGGTGGAGCGGACCTCGCTCCCCGGTCGGGGCGTCTGGCGGACCTTCCTGCTCGCGCCACTGGCGATTCCGGCGTTCGTCAGCAGTTACGCGTGGACCTCGGTGCTGCCGTCGGTGCAGGGGCTCGGCGGCGCTGTCTTCATCACCGCCCTGGCTTACTACCCGTTCGTCTTCCTGCCCGCCGCGGCTCTCCTGCGAGCGCTCGACCAGGGCCATCTGGACGCCGCCAGATCGCTCGGCGTCTCGGGGCTCGCAGCGGTATTTCGGGTCGTGGTGCCGCAACTGCGGCCGGCCATCGCCGGCGGTGCGCTGCTGGTGGGGCTTCACCTGCTCGCCGAGTTCGGCGTACTCGAGATGATGCGGTACCCGACCTTCACCACAGCGATCCTCCAGCAGTTCGCGGTCGGATTCAGCAACGCCGCCGGGAGCCTGCTGGCCGCGGTCCTGATGCTGTTGTGTCTGGGGCTGTTGGCGGCCGAGGTGCCGCTGCGCGGCAGGGCGCGGATCGCCCGAATGGGTTCTGGGGCTCGTCAGCAGCCCGTCGTACACCGCCTCGGCGGTTGGACTCCCGCGGCGATCGGTGCGCTGACCGTTCTCGTGGGCCTGTCCGTGGTCGTGCCGGTCGCCCTGGTTCTGCGCTGGCTCGTTCGGGCGATCAACTCCGGGATGGTGACGGTCGCACCTCTCGTCGCGGCGACTGGTTCAACCGTCGGCCTGGCACTGCTGGCCGGCCTGCTGGCGACCCTCGCAGCCCTGCCGGCGGCTTGGCTGCTGCATCGGTACCCGTCTCGGCTCGCGACTGTCCTGGAGAGAGTGACCTACGTGGCCAGCGCCTTGCCCGGGGTCGTGGTCGGGCTGGCGCTGGTGACCCTGGCCGTTCAATGGGCCCGTCCGATCTACCAGACCGCCGGACTCGCGGTACTGGCTTACACAGTGCTGTTCCTGCCGCGCGCGACGGTCGCTTGGCGTTCTGGTCTTGCTGCGGCACCGACCGAGTTGATCGAGGCTTCGCGTTCGCTCGGAGTGTCCGGGCTCGGTACCTTCGTTCGCGTGGTCCTTCCCCTCGTCCTGCCGTCCGCGCTGACCGGGTTCGTTCTCGTCTTCCTGGCAACGGTCACCGAACTCACCGCGACCCTCCTGCTTGCACCCACCGGCACCGAGACGCTCGCGACCGCGTTCTGGTCTGCCAGCGATCAGTTGGACTATGTCGCCAGTGCGCCGTACGCCGCGGCGATGATCGCTCTGTCCGCACCTCTGACCATCCTGCTGCGACGGCAGATCCTGGAGCAGCGATGACCGGCGCCGGGATCACCGTCACAGGATTGACCGTCGGGTACGGCGGACCGCCGGTCCTCGACCAGGTCGACCTGAAGGTTCGCGCCGGCGGCACCACCGCCGTACTGGGACCCTCCGGCAGTGGCAAGACCACGCTCCTGCGAGCGATTGCCGGTTTCGTCCAGCCCACCCACGGGAGAATCGAAGTCGGCGGCGAGGTGCTCACCGACGGATCGGTCCTGGTCGCTCCCGAGCGCCGCGGCGTCGGCTACGTCCGGCAGGACGGCGCGCTCTTTCCCCACTTGGATGTCAAGGGCAACATCATGTTCGGGCTGCCGCGAGCCGAGCGGCGCCGGGCCACGCAGGTAGGCGCACTGCTGGAACTCGTCGGCCTGTCGCCGGACCTGGCACGGCGCCGGCCGGACGAGCTGTCCGGCGGGCAGCAACAACGCGTCGCGCTGGCGCGAGCGCTGGCCCGGGAACCCGACGTCGTACTGCTGGATGAACCCTTCTCCTCGCTGGACACCGCCCTGCGAGCCGCCACTCGCGAGGCAACCTTGGCCGCGCTCGCCGAACGCGGCGCCACGACGGTTCTGGTGACTCACGACCAAGCCGAAGCGCTGTCGTTCGCCGATCAGGTGGCCGTCATGTTCGACGGCCGATTCGCGCAGGTCGACAGTCCAGCCACCCTGTACGGCGAGCCCGCCACCCCGGAGATCGGCCGTTTCCTCGGTGACGCGGTTCTGCTGACGGGCTCTGCCACCGGCGCAGTCGTCGACTGCGCGCTGGGCCGACTCACTCTGGCCGAGCCTGTGACCGGTGACGTCCAGGTCATGGTCCGGCCGGAGCAACTCGTCCTGGGCGACGAGGCCGGGTTGACCGCTCGAGTTGTCTCCGTCACGTACCACGGTCCGCACGCGATGGTTCAGCTCGCTGTCCCGGGTCATCCCAGCGGCCTGGCGGCACGGGTGTCGAGCCACCGGACACCGCGGCCGGGCGACAATGTCCAGGTCACGGTGCCGGGTCCGGTCCGGTCGTTTCCCCCGGGCTGAACGCGCTCCGGTCAGTGGCGGCCGCAGTACATCGGGTGAGGGTGAAGAGGCATGCGCCTGACCGAGTGCACGCAGCGGTGGGTGGGTTGATGATGGCGGTATGACCGTTGCTGAGGAGACGTTTCAGCCGTCGGCGCCAGTGTGTTGGTGCTGCGGTGGCGAGTTCGAGGATCGTGACCTGGTGCGGCTGGGGGCTCACCCGGAGGTAGGAGTCTGCGGGGGATGCGCCAGATATCTGCAGCGCCGCGCGGCCGACCGCGAGGACGAACTGCGGCCGTCCCGCGCTGCGCATGTGCGCGCCGTGGTGCGGAGCGTACGTCAGTGGGTGATCGCTCGCGGCTGGCACGAGCTGCCGGTCGTAGGGCGACTGTTGCGCCGGATCGACCGTCGCCTGCCCTGACCGATGTGGCCGCTGCTCAGCGCCGCAGGCAGCATCCGACCGGTCGGCGCAGGTCCGCCGCTCCAATCGGCCACGCTGAACAAGCGGCCCTCGAGTTGTTTGCGGGGCTGCCGGTGCGGGAGCTGGCGGCAGCGGTGGAGTGGTACGAGAAGTTGCTCGGTGGACCGGTCGACGCCGACAGCTGATCACTGGATCCCGAACCTGAAGCTCCACATCACCAGCCGGCGAACTGCAGACCACCCTGTCGCTCGGCACGCTGTCCTCTTGGAGCGCGGCCGGTTCAACCAGGTACGCCTTGCCCGCGGGCGTGGGAGGCGAGCCGGCGGTTCCACCAGCGCGGCCTCTCGGCTGCCGGGGTGAGCAACCGCTGGTACTCCGGAGTGGTCAGATGGCAGAGGAGTGGCACCGCAGCGAGCCGCCGCGGAGGGAGAGGAAAGCCTCGTGCCGACGGCATCGGCCATCGCGCCGACGACATCGGCCATCAGCTTCTGCGCCTCTTCCACGATGCCTCGCTCACCCGTCTTCGCGGTCGGGGCTCTCCAGCCGGAAGAAGTTGCTCTGGTTCCCGTCGCTGGTCTCCTCCTGGTAGATGAAGTTCAGCCGCCGCTCGTCGAACGTGGCGAACCACTCGTCCCAGGACACCTGCCGCAGGTTGTCTCCGCCCGAGCCGAAGTCGAAGCGCAGTACGCCGAGGTAGTCGCCGTGCTCGGTCCCCTCCACCGTGGCGGGGGTGCCACCGCGTTGCTCGGCCCACTGCTTGATGACCTCGTGGTGGGTGGTGGCGAGGCTCCGGCCGGGTCGCTCGGGCTCGTCATCGGGGGAGGTGACCTCTTGGGAGTACTTCAGTGATCGTGACGTGTGGTCACCGGTCCTGAGCCGTCCGCCGTCCGGGCCTGCGTCTTCGGTCTCGGCACCGTCGGCGCTGTCGCCGGCGTCGCCGCGGATCTTGGCCACCTCGCGGACGAGTTCGTCCTTGCGCATGGTCGAGGTCTTCGCGACACCGGCGTCCTTGGCTTCCTGCCGGAGTTCGTCGACCTTCAACTCCTGCAGCTCGGTCTCGCTCACCTCGGGGGTGTTGGGCGTCTGGTTTCCGGGTTGCTCGGGCATCTTCTGCTCCTTCTGACGGTCAGGTGAGGCCGCTCTGTACCCCAGATGACGGGGTTGTACCGTCCGGAGGTCGGCACAGGGCAGAGCGTCGGTGGTGACCAGCCAGATCGCGGCTTCGACCAGCGGCAGCCCTGGCTCGGTGGCCCGGGATCGGGGGAGCGCTCGCGCATGTTCGAGCGGCATCTGAAAGGGCTCGACGAGGATGCCTTCGGCGATACCGATGGCCACGGAGGCAGAGCCTCGCGTTCATGCTGCATCACAGCAGCGACTTGCGGAGGCCCGAACGCTAGACCGCGCAGCAAATCTGCAGCTCACGCGACCTTGCGGCTGAGCTCAGCCAGCCACTCGCCCAGGACTGATCAACGCCGGGGTCGCCGGTGCTACGCGATCACTCAGCGGACGAAGGTCGAAGAACACACTCCGGGGACGCATCCGCGACATGCACTTTGGTGGCCGCCATGAGTTCTTGACCTTCCGTCTTAGTCTCGGCTCGATCCTCGCGAGCGCTTGCGAGGACACAGAGATTGATGAAGAGCGCTTGACCGGATGGATGCACGAGCACCCACGGGTCGTGGTCATCCCTGTTGGTGATGCCGACGGAGCTCTGGGTTCACCGCAACTAGCCGTGATGTTTTACAGATCTGCGATGTCTGGCCGCCGGCCAAGGATTTCGGCGTCGAGGTCTCCGTTGCGGATGTCCTTCAGCGCGGCGGCGTACCCGATCTCTGTTGCAGTGATGAGCATTCGAAGTGCTGCATCCGACAAGCTGTCGTAACTCTGATATCCGGATCCGGACCAGATGTTGGCCATTGCTTCGTACGCTAACCGCTCATCGGCCGGATCGTGGGCTGTGACGGCGTGCATGGAGGAGACCAGCTCGCTCCAGCTCTCTAGATCATGCTCCGAGAACGACATAGCGCTAGGGATCCTCTCAACGACTGACGAGACGGCGTACTTGCAACGGGTCGGTGGGAGCTACATAGCGGAGGCTCTGCGGTGGGTGAAACCGGGCGGCACGTCGCAGAACCTGGAGCGCTATGGGCTGATCGAGTTCCTTGGCGTCGGTCACCCTCAGGAGGTGCGCTGCTGGAGCCCCCTCGAGATAGTTCATGAATTCAGACCAGGTCACCCCGAAGCTCTCGCGGTAACGGCGCCACGCCGTGTGCGGCGTAAGCACGAGAACATCGGCTAGGACGGCGGTGCCGACGACTGCCATCGTAGGTGAGCTGGCGTAGAGGATCAGCGGGGTTCCGGCTGGCGCCCTCACCGGACGGCGGCGGATTTCGATCGTCTTAGAGCCGTTGAGGATGGCTTCGGCGAACCTGGGGCGTAGTGACAACAGCAGCGCTGATGGTGTCGTCATCGGGCCCTCCCTTCGGTGTAGATCGCCGCGAACAGTTCCGGCGAGATCCGTCTCGGGCTTTGTGGAGGAGCGCCGGAGACGCCATTGTCCGTTCCCAGCTGTGCGAGCCGTCGAAGGCTCACCGGGCGAGGGAAGAGTTCAGTGTTGGTGAACCGTAGCGCCTCGGCCACCCCGTTGCGGGCGGCATCTATCACATTGCTGAGGTTCCACACACCAAGATGCTGGAAGCGGCTGTGCAGCTCCTCGGGTGGTCCGTGGTGGACAGCGTCGAGCTGCGAACAGGCGATGATCGCCGCGGCAGCCCCGGCTTTCCCCTTCCCCCCACTCATGTACCAAAGGAGTCGCGCAGGCGCCTCCATGCTCCAGCTGCTGCGCCGACGGTAGTAGACATGTTCACGGTTGAGGCCGAGGCTGTCGCTGCGGGGATAAAGGCTGGACGGCACGCCCAGCAGCTCGACAGAGAAGTCTTGCTTGATCGGAATCAGGTATGTCGGCAACTGACTATCGGTTAGTTTGGCTGGCCACCATGCGCGCTCGAGTTCCGAGGCGGCGATCGCATGCATCCCCGGACGCAGAGGGGGCGGTGGTGGGTCTATTGCCGCGATACGCGCCGCTCGAACAGCGAGATGTTCGAGCGTAGACGCATCGCCTAGCTGATCGATGACGAAGGCATGGAGCCGGCCGTTCGCCTCTAGGAATCCGTCCTCGACTGCTGCAATTCTTGCCTTGCGTTGCAGGGATTCGCCGTCGATGGACAGGACGCTCACGTTCCGAGCCAGGGCTTGGTGACGGAGTCGGAACAGAATCTGCCGGATCAAGGTCTCACCGATTGGCCCCTCACTGACACGGAGATTCACGATCGATAGAACGTCGCCATCTTGACGAATCCCGTAGTACGCGACAAGTTGGCCGCCGGGGTTGAAGACACCCATTCGTTCGCCGGTCCCAGAGGTGGCGAAGGTGCGGGCCGCCTGGATCAGGGCCTTCGGCTTCTCACCCGCCGTGGTGTTGGCCAGCATTCCTACACTTTCGTCCTCACCACTGGCGATCAACCGCTCGGTGTAGGCCGTGTTCTGTAGCTCGATCGGTCGGTAGGACTCGGCTCTGGACAGCTCGTCGATTCGAACCACGACGTCGACGGGCCGTAGGATACGGGTTCCCTGCCGCTGAGCTTCCGGTCCAAGCACTCTGATCAGTTCGTTGTCAACGGTCACGAAGACATTGAGATCCGCTGCGATCGCGTTCGCAACATGCATAAGGTCGAACTCGTCCTGGGTGCTGCGTGGATATCCGCGGATCGCTTTGACCGCCTCGGCGAGCAACGAAGCCCTGATTTCATCGAACCTGTCTTCATCGCGAGGCGCGTTCGGCCACGACTGAATCTTCTGCAGACAGTCCTGCCGGAGCTTGCCGGTGATGACTTGGATCTCAGCGTCGAGTGACTGGGTACGGAAGAGCTGAAGGCGGTCGCTCAAGTGGTCTTCGACCAGGGACACTGCTTCATCGTGCCCCGGACGTTGCTGCTCCATCAGGTTACGGAGGATGTTCATATCGATCGCCGCGCGGACGAGGACTGTCTCAGGATCGATCGAGTACAGATGCTCGTGCTGATGATCGCGCCACCAAATGGTCAGAGGTTGGCCGGTCTTTCCTCTGCCACGTTTCTCACCCAGTGGAGTGAAGCCCAGACTGAGCCAAACCGGGGCTAGCCCGTAATCGTTTCTGCAACGAGCCAGTATTCCCAGCCGCTCCCGATGACGGCTGCTGATCTCGTCGACCAATTTCCTGGCAACGCCCTGCGCCCGGGCGGAGGGATCGACGCAGAGATGGGTCAGGCGTACCCGATTCCGCGCCAAGGCGTATAGCGCATATCCGACGACGCGGTCATCCAGTCTCGCCAGCAGTAAGGTGCCGTCCAGCGCTGCAGCGTCGTAGGCAGCCCAGGGAAGGTGACCCAGCGTCGTCCGCGCTTCGTTACCCAGGTCAATTGCGGCCGTGATGGAATCGCGATCCTGGGGATCAGCGGCCACGATCTCCAGGCTCGTGCTCTGCTGAGCCCCCTGAACCATGATTGGAGATTACTGTCCGTGCTATCCGGTCGCCGATGACACAGCGTGTCGGACCCGGCTGCGTTGGACGCCGGCTCCAAAAGACTTGCTATCAGGAACCCTTCTTCGCGGTGTCCCGCATGTAGCTCCGCCGATCGGGTCGGCGTCGGTGGACCTCGCTGCGATGCAACCGCAGCCGCTGTTCGAACGCGGCAAGCACCGCGCGGTTGATGGCGCTCGGAGCGCGCAGGACGCGGGCGGAGCCCGCCGAGGTCCGGGTGGGCGGGAACCGGGCGTAGCGGGCGCGACGGAGGAGCGGCTGCGTAGCACGCGTGTGAAGAAGCCCCCGCCAAAGCGGTCAGTTCGCCGCAATATGAGGGTGCCCAGCAGGGTGTCCCCAGTTCAGAGAGCCGACGAGGGGACTCGAACCCTCTAACCACCGCTTTCTCGGGCCGGGGTTGTGAACCTTCGCCGTTGTCGTTTGAAGGTGGGTGTGATCTGCGCTTATTCCGGTCTTGGCATGTGAGCGCTGCGTAAGATGCTGCGCTGTTCGCTGTTGATAGAGGTGAGTTATCCGGTGAGTCCGCGGTGCTCCGGTGTCCCGAGACGGCAGCAGACGCCCCAACCGCCAGTGGCTCCCGGCGACTTTGGGCGGAAGCATCAGCGCGACAGCCGGCTTGCCTGTTGCTCGGGCGCCAGAGCTCCCGCCTGGTGATCGACGCGAGCTGCCGCACCGGGGAGTCGCCGAGCTTCCGACCGCTCCGGAGACGGAAGCTTGCTTGTGATGTGGTTCACCTCCTGGCGTTACAGATTTCTTGAATGTCTGCAGCTTCCTGCACATCACTGGCGATTGTCGACGACGGCTTGATACGGTCGCGGGCGCCGCTGGAGGGGTCGGGGGACCCCAGGGCCTGTCAAAGGTCATCCACGCCCCTGGGGGATACTCATCATGGCCAAGTCCCGGCTGTCTGCTCGGTCTCGCCGTGCCCGCGTTCGCATCGGCAAGGCAATCGCGATCGCTGTTGCTTTGGCGGTTCCGCTGAGTGGTCTCGGCTCAGCCAATGTCCCAACCGTTGCGGCAGCGGCGATGCCGCAGGCGGCTATGTCTGGGCGAGGTGAGGCTTCGGCGCCTGGGCAACAGATGGGGTCGACGGATCCCTCCGCGGCCGAGCCGCCGGTTGGCAAGAACACGGTGACGCCGCCGTCGCTTCGGTCGATGTTCCCGACCGACAGGAAGCTCCCGACGGAGAAGGTTGAGCAGACGCCGCCGAAGGTGGTTGCGGCGGAGGCTCCCAAGGATCCGGCGAACAGTTTCAGCGAGAAGACGAGCAAAGAGTTGCCCGAGCGCCGGGACCGGTTCTCGCAGACGTTCGTCAACGCCGACAAGACCGAGACGACGGTGTTGTCTCAGGGACCGCTGAACTTCAAGAAGCCTGACGGTTCGTGGGCGAAGATTGACGCCGATCTGGCGCCGACGGAGGACAAGGGCGGCTGGGAGGTGATCTCGAACGAGGTCTACTCGTGGATCGCTCCCAAGGCGAACAACATTCCGCTGGTCCAGATGGAGCTGGGTAACGGTCACAACTTCGGCTGGAGCTTGGCTGGAGCCGGTGACGTGGCCGGGCAAATGGCGGGAAACAAGGTGTTATTCCCTGGTGTCGCGCCGGGCGCTGACTTGGAGTTGGAGTCGCAGCCGACGGGAATCAAGGAAACAATCGTCCTCAGCTCGAAGACTGCGGGCCGGACGTACACGTTCCCACTGCAACTGACCGACAACCTCACACCGTCGCTGGTCGGCAAGGAGATCGTCCTCACGGATGAGAACGGGGTGCAGCGCGGCAAGATCCCGGCTGGTGTGATGGAGGACAGCAGTTCGACGAACGGTGCCCCGGCCACCTCCACTGCCATCGAGTACGAGCTGGTGACGGTTGACGGCAAGCCGGCGATCAAAGTTACTGTTGACGACGCCTGGCTTGACGACCCGGCACGGGTCTACCCGGTCAAGGTCGACCCGACGTTCTACTGGACCGAATCGCAAAAGCCGAGCTACGCGGTGAGCGCCGGCCTGAATGGCGGCATCGACGGCGGCCAGTCCCTGCAGATAGGATGCCGTCCTGGACCGGGCCAGACGACTTGCCCAAGCACCGGCTGGAACGTCTTCGCATCCTACCTGTCGTTCCCGAGTCTTGTTCCCGCGCTTCGCTACCACAAGATCTTTACCGCGCGGCTCGACCTGTTGAACTACGAGTCCGGTTCATGCGCAGCGCGCTGGGTTGATGTGCACGGCGTCACCCAGGCCTGGCAGAACATCCCGCAGGCGCAGCTGAAGTTCCCTGGCCCGCCGGTGACGCCGGCTGCGCTTGGTGGTGCAGGTTTCGCGAAGGGCTACATCGCGACAGGGCAGACCTCGTCGGCTTGCAAGGCCGGCTACCAGCCGATCGAGCTTCAGGCTGCCGGTCGCGACTGGATCCAGAGCCTGGCGGATGGGACGCGTGACAACTGGGGTCTGGCGGTCCGTGCCCGTAACCAGACCGACTCGGCGTCGTGGAAGAAGTTCGCAGGCGTCGACACCGCGAACCCGCCACGGCTGGTGGTCACGCACTCGCCGTACCGGGCGTCGTACGCGGCGATGCCACAGAATCCTACGGACTACGTCACCCAGGACAAGCCAGGGACGTTCCCGATCTACGTGAAGAACCTGGGTGCGTATACCTGGCAACCGGGCGTGGACTTCATGACCTATCGAGTTTTCGACGCGGCTGGCAACCAGGTGCACACTGAGGCTGCGCACAAGACGCAGTTCCCGACGATTGTGTCGCACCTGGGCGGCATGACTCTGCCGGTGTCGGTGCAGAAACTGCCCGGTAGTGCCGAGGGGACGCGGTATCGGATCGAATTCACGATGGTCCACCAGGACGGCAGCATCCCAAGAACTTTCACCGACTGGGGGATCGATCCGCTGAGGATTGACATCGTGGTGAAGAACGTTCCACCGGTTGTAGATCCGGCAGGCGTATGGCCGTTGAATGGTGCCCAGGCAACGACATTGAGACCGCAGGTGTGGGCGGACGCTGTTGATCCCGATGCGCCTGAGACGAGCATTCAGTATCGCTTCGAGATGTGTGAGGTGGTCGGTACCGATCATCGGGTGAACTGTTTCACCAGTGGTGACTACGGTGCTGCCAAGACGTGGGTAGTGCCGTTCGGAAAGCTTGCCTGGAACAAGGAGTACGAGTGGCGGCCCTGGATCCGCGATAACGACGGTGTCGTGCAGACCATCCAGCCGATCACGATGTTCACCGACGTCCCGCAGCCGGTGATCACATCGCACCTCGCCAACAGTGAGGCTCAGCCGGGGGACAAGCCCTTCGATCCCCAGGCCGGCAACTACACGACAGCAGCGCTGGATGTCGTCGTACCTGTCGCAGGGCCGGAGCTCAATGTGGCGCGGACGTACAACAGTCTTGATCCGCGCCGTGACGGGCTGTTCGGCGCCGGCTGGTCGAGCCGCTACGACATGCGGGTCCAGACCGAGACCGGCTTTCCGTTCCACACCTTGGTGACCTATCCCGATGGACGACAGGTTCGGTTTGCGCGGAACACCGACGGCAGCTACAGCGCACCGCGAGGTTCCAAGGCGATTCTGACCGGCGCTCTTTCTGGGCCGTGGTCTCTACAGATCGCGCCTGGAACGACGTACGAGTTCGCTGCGACGAGCGGACGGTTAAGCAAGATCTCCGGCGCGCAGGGCAAGCCGCTCGTACTGACCTACGACAGCGCCGAGGCGACGGCCAAACTTCAGTCTGTGGCGAGTCAGGGTGGCGCTGGGCGCAAGCTGACCTTCGCCTGGACCCAGGACGGCAAGCATGTCGCGTCGGTCAGCACACAGCCAGTTGGCGGAACGGCCCTGACGTGGACCTACGAGTACTCCGGCGATGCGCTGACGAAGGCGTGCAACTCGGAACAGAAGTGCACGACCTACGGCTTCGAGCAGGGCTCGCACTATCGCAGCGCGGTGCTGGACAGCAAGCCGGACGTCTATTACCGCCTGTCCGATGCAGTCGGAATCGCGTCGAACGAGGTCGACATCGCGCCGCGGACCGATTTCGGCTCCCATCGTCAGACCACTCTTGGACAGAGTTCCGCGCTGGCCGGTGTCGGCGAGGCGGACAAGTCGACTGGATTCGGTGGCGCGACAGCCAAGTCGTCCGTCGGGCTGAAGAACGGCTTGCTGAATAGAAGCCGTGACGCGTCGGTCGAGATGTGGTTCAAAACCGGTGCCGCGGGCTCACAGCCGCTGATCGGGTATCAGAACAAGGCCCTCGGGACGCCGCCGACTGCCGGCATGCCGCTGCTGTACGTCGGTACCGATGGCAAGCTCCGAGGTCAGTTCTGGCAGGGCGCGGCCGCACCGATCACCTCGTCGGTTCTGGTGAACGACAACAAATGGCACCACGTTGCGCTGAACGCGTCCGACGGCTTTCAAACGTTGTACCTGGATGGCGGGTTGGTCGGCAGCCTGGACGGTCCAACGATCAACAACGACCCCTTCCCGATCGGCCAGATCGGCGCGGCGGCGACCGCGCGAGCCTCTGACTGGCCCGGGTGGGGCACGGAGGCGACCCGGTACTTCGACGGTCTGATCGACGAGGTGTCGCTCTACTCGCACCCGATCTCAGCCAAGGAGATCGTCAGCCACTATGAGCTGGGCAAGACGGCCGCCGATCAGTTGACGTCGATCACGACGCCGACCGGTCGCACGCTGACCCAGCTTCGGTACAACCCCGCTGACGATCGCATCACCGAGTACGTCGACGCGAACGGCGGCTCGTGGCAGCTCGACATCGCACGGATCACCGCCAGCGACACCGACCTTCGGCGTACGGTCCGGGTGACCGACCCGGCCAACCGATCGTATGTCTACGAGTACGACGCGCTCGCCGGCAGATTGCTGCGGACCGGCCGGCCACTCGGCGCGCGGACGAGGGTGGAGGATCACCCGAGTTCGCCGGCGCCTGACGTGGCTGTGGACTGGCCCCGATCGGGATACGGCATCAGGAGCTTCACCTACGACAAGACCGGCGTGTTGACGAAGGTGACGAACGAGGTCGGCGCCGAAGTCAGCATGACCTACGACTCGCGCGGCAATGTCGCTTCGACGAAGACCTGCCGCATGGGCGCGACGGACTGCCGGACCGAGTTCAACGTCTACCACGCGAATTCGGCGTGGAGTCCGCTGGATCCGCGCTGGGACAAGCTGGCGATCTACCGGGACGGTAGGTCGAGCAGCGCAACCGACGACACGTACCGGCGTAGCACCTCGCTGAACGCGGCGGGTGACTTCATCACCGAGCGCAGTCCCGACGGCGGCCAGGTAAACTACACCTACACCGACGGTTTAGCTACCGGGCCTGACGGTCAACCGATGCCCGCCGGGCTGCTCCGCACATCCACGAGCACGGTCACGGTGACGACAAGCGCGCAAACCCAGTACCTCTACGACCAGCACGGCCAACTCGTGCAGCTCACCTCCCCGTCCGGTCTGGTCACGAAGTACACCTACGACGAGATCGGCCGCAAACTCACCGAGACGCAGGTTTCGGACAGCCACCCGGCCGGCGTCACCTCGACGTACACCTACGACAAGATGTCGCGCGTCGCGAGCGTCACCGGGCCGGTCACGACCGACGCTGTGACCGGCGAGAAGCACCAGCAGAAGGCCGAGATCGAGTACGACGACGACGGCAACGTCGCCAAGTCGACCGCCAAGGACCTGCTGACCGGCGACGAGCCGCGGGTGACGACCTTCGAGTACGACGACCGCGGACGAGTGATCCGGACGGTTGACGCGACCGGCAAAGAGACCCAGCAGGGGTACGACCAGTTCGGTAACAAGACCTGGTCTCAGGACGCCAACGGTGCACGCTTCGAGTACGCGTACAACGACTTGAATCTGCTGACCGAGGTCCGGGACTTCAACATGCCGAGCGATACGCCGGACGACCCCGGGTCCACGCCCGAGGAGGGGCCGACGGAAGGTGTCGACTACACCGTCCAGCAGACCACCTGGTACGACCCGGCCGGCCGGAAGTCCGTCGACATCGACGCGATGAAGCGGGTGACGAACTACGTCTACAACGGCGACGACACCCTCAAAACGGCAACGCTGGTCGGATTCCACAACCCCGACGGCACGACCCGCAACTTCGTTCTCGAGAGCAACACCTACGACAAGGCCGGCAACAGAACCCGATCGGTCACCGACAACGGCAAAACCACGATCGACTACACCTACGACGTAGCCGGCCGGGTGGCGACCACCACCGCGGATCCGCTGACGCTGAAGCGCAAGACAACCGACACCCACGACCTGGCGGGCAACGTCACCAAGCGCGAGACCACCGGCGCCTGGTCCAACGCGGACCTGGCCGGGCCGACGGCCGTGACCGATGTCGTCAGCTATGTGTTCGACACTGCTGGCCGCCCGATCGAAACCAAGGTTCAGAACACCGACGGGTCGTTCCTGACCACGTCATCGACGTACGACCAGCGGGGCTTGAAGCTCACCGAGACCCAGCCGCGCGGCAACGTCGCAGGCGCGGTCAAGGCGGACTTCACGACCAAGTTCGAGTACGACGAACTCGGCCGGCAGACCCGTACCGTCGCTCCGAAGGTCCAGGCCGAGCAAAACGGCGATGCGGCCGCTGCCGTCCAGCCGTCCGCCGTCGTGGGCTATGGATCCTTCGGGCAACAGACCTCGGTTAAGGATGCGCTCGGTAACATCAGCAAGTCGTCATTCGACAAGCTCGGTCGACCCGTTGAGGTCATCGGATCGGCGTACACACCGCCAGGCGGACAGCCGCTGACACCCAAGACGACTCTTGAGTACGACGCGGTCGGCAATGTGTTGGCGCAGATCGATGAGCGCGGGAACGCCACGCGCTTCACCTACGATCACCTGAACCGGCAGGTCCAGGTCGACACTCCCGGTAGGACGAACGACGAGCGGGCGCTGACCAACCTGACCTACACGCCGAACGGCGATGTGGAGTCGAGGACTGATCCGCTGGGCGCGGTGACGAAGTACACCTATGACGATTTGGACCGTCTCGTCACGACCACCGCTGTCGAGCGCAAGCCGGTCGCCGGAAACTTCGTCACACGGTTGACGTACGACGACATGGGCAATGTGGTCACCGCGAAGACTCCGTCCGGCGCGACCGCGACGAACACCTACGACACACTCGGTCAGCTCACTCAATCGGCCGATCCGAATAACGTCCTGACTAAGCTGGGTTACGACTACGTCGGCCGTCAGGTCCGCAGCAGCGACGGTCTCGGCCGGAGCAGCGTCGCGTCGTACAACAAGGCTGGGCAGCTCGTGTCGAGCAAACTACTCGACGCGGCGAACAACTCACCCGGCACCACCCAGCTGGCCTATGACGCTGACGGCAACCTCGTCAGCTCGACACCGGCCAGTGGCAACCGGCCGACGACCTACACCTACGATGCCCTCGGCCGGCTGACCCAGCAGGTCGATCCGGTGACGGCAACCGAGTCGATCACCATCAGCTACGGGTACGACGCCGCCGGCAACCGCACGCGATACACCGACGGACGCGGCAACTCAACGATCTACACCATCAACACCCTCGGCCTGCCGGAGAAGGTGATCGAGCCCTCGACGACCGCGCACCCGGCGGCAGCCGACCGTACCTGGACCGCGTCGTACGACGCGGCAGGCAACTCCTCACTGCTGCTCTCCCCAGGCGGGGTACAGCGCACCCGCTCCTACGATGCAGTCGGTCGACTGCTGAAGGAGGAGGGGACCGGCGCCGAGGCATCGACTGCTACCCGCGAGTTGTCGTACGACCTGGCCGGCCGGCTGATCTCGAGCAGCTCGATCGGCGGCCTGAACACCTACAACTACAACGACCGCGGCATGCTGCTCCGCGCCGACGGCCCCTCCGGAACCTCGACCCACGGTTATGACGCCGACGGACAATTGACGCAGCGCATCGATGCTGCCGGCACCGCCGACTTCACCTACCTCAACGGTCGCCCGGCGACCGTCACCGACCCGGTCACCAGAACCACCCAGACGCTGGGCTACAACACCGCCGGACAACTCAGCACCATCGACTACGGCTCCGGCCGAGTCCGGACCGTCGGCTACGACGCCTACGGCCGGATGAACTCCGACGCACTCAAGGCAGGCCAGACCGTCATCTCCTCGATGACCTACGGCTACAACGCCGACAACAACATCACCAGCAAGAAGACCACCGGTGTCGCCGGCGCGGCGGACAACACCTACACCTACGACCAACTCGGCCGCCTCACCTCCTGGACAGCAGGAACGAAGACGACCGAGTACGGCTGGGACGCGGCCAGCAACCGGACCAAAGCGGGGACCAAACTCGCCACGTATGACGAACGCAACCGTCTCATCAACGACGGCACCTCGGCCTACACGTACTCGGCCCGAGGCAGCCTGCTCGCCAAGACAGCCGGCGCAACCACCGAAGCGTTCACCTTCGACGCCTTCGACCGCATGATCAAGAACTCCGACCGCGACTTTACCTACGATGCCCTCGACCGCCCCGTTGCGGCCGGGACCGCCCGCATGCGGTACGCCGGGTTCAGCGACGAGGTCGTCACCGACGGGACGCAGTCCTTCGGCCGCACCGCCTCCGACGGCCTGCTGTCCGTCGGATACGAAACCACCAAGCGCCTGGTCCTTGCAGACCGCCACGGCGACATCGTCGGCGGCTTCGACCCCACCGACACGACCCTCGCGGCAGGCCTGCCCGACTCCCGCACTTACGATCCCTTCGGCAACTCCACCGCAGCCAACGGCCTCAAGTACCGCATCGGCTACCAAGGCGACTGGACCGACCCACGCAGCGGCGACATCAACCAAGGCGCCCGCTGGTACAACCCCGAATCCGGCACCTTCAACTCCCGAGACACCATCACCCACCCGGCCGGCTCAGCCTCGTCCCTGCCCAACCTGTACGCCTACGCCGCCGGCAACCCGATCCTGATGCGGGACCCGACCGGCAACGGTCCCGATCCTGAGGACGGCGGTACCTTCGAACACGAGTGCGACGAGTACTGGGGAGTGGTTGGCGACGGGCATGGCTGGATTACTTCATGTGATTGGAAAGCCAAGCCGCCACCACCGGCCAAATGCGTGAAGAACTGCAAGAAGAACCACCCGATCCCGCCGCCTCCGGGCGAGTGCAAGAAGCATTGCGGTGACGGTGACGGCGGCGGTGGCGATGACGGAGGGGACGATGAGGACCCGCGGCGGGAGTGCAAGCGGAACTGTGGTGACGATCGTCCGCCGCCACCGCCGAAGTGTGACGCCGAGTGCAAGCGCAAAAAGGAAGAAGCAGAGAAGCGCCGGCGTACAGAGGAAGCTCGCGAGAAGCAGGAGGACCGTGCTCAGACGATTCCGGTCGTCCCACCGGGAATTCCGTCCTGTGGTGCCAAGAACCCAAGCTTGTGCCCCAGTAAACCCACCCGCCCAGCCGACAACAATGGCGGTTATGTAGACCGCAGCGGCTCGACGGATAGCAACGCGGACCGGACCTATCGTGAGACGGTCACCACGCTTGGCAGCGTGGTGGGCGAGACGAGTGAATCGGGCCAGCGGAGCTTGCTGGATTCGCTTGCGGATTCCGGCCTGCCAGGCTCTCGTCTGTCGCCAGGCGAGGCTCAGCTGGCCCAGTTGATCAGGGAGAATCCCGAAGTCGTTCACTTCGGTCTTGATATCGGCGGTCTCATTCCATTCGTTGGCGAGTACTTGGACGTCAACAATGCCCTGTTGTACGCCAGTGAGGGAGACGAGCTCAATGCGGCGTTGAGTGGCTCTTCGGCGATCCCTGGCATCGGCTGGGTGCCTGCCGGGATCAAGCTGGGTAAGAAGATCCCGAAGCTCGTCAAGATTCTTCGCAAGTGTGACAACTCATTCGTCCCCGAAACTCGGGTGCTGATGGCCGACGGGACCACCAAACGCATCGACCAGGTCCGCGTCGGCGACGTCGTCATGGCCGCCGACCCCAAAACTGGCGAGAAGTCCGCCCAACGCGTCACCGACGTCATCGTCGGCGAAGGCTCCAAGCAACTGGTTGAGCTCCATGTCCGCCAGAAAGCGGCTCTGAAGCTCGAAGTGCCCGGCAAACTCACAGCAACGAGCAACCACCCCTTCCATACCGAGAACCCCCACCAGTGGCTCGATGCGGGGCAATTGTCACTCGGCTCAGCGCTGACGACGTATCGCGACTCGGACAAGGTCACCGTCGATGACGCCCGCGCCCGGACCCAGGTTGTCCGCGTCTTCAATCTGACTGTCCACCGTCTGCACACGTACTATGTTTTGGCTGGCAACACTCCGGTACTGGTCCACAACTGCCCCCCTGGTGGAGCTTCGGGCGCCAGTCGTTGGGTCGGTCGGACTGAAAATGCAGGTGACCTGTCCAAAAAATACACGCCAGGGCAGTCGACTCGAGATCCGTCCTCCGAGTGGTACCACGAGATGTTGAGCGACGATGATCTCTTGAAGGGAATCAACAATGCCGCCGAGGGTGACGGGATTGTCGTCTCGCAAGGGGGGACGATTCTTGGAGGCCACCACCGCTGGGATGAACTCCAAAGAAGGATCGGCGATGGGCGTATCGACCCTTCTACGAAGATCCGCATCCAAGTCTATGATGGGGAGTAACCTCGATGCCCATGATCTCCTCGACGGATCCCGACTTTCGGGTGTGTCAGATTGATTTCAATACGCTGCTCGAAATCCAGGCAGAGGCCGAGGTTCAGGGTTGGGCAACGCGTTGGACCTCGGCGGACGCGCTTCGTAGCCAGGTGAGGGCGGATATCTCGTTCTTGCAGTCGATGATGCGGGAGGAGCGGGGTGGTGTGGTCCGGACCTATCGATGCTTACTGCTGTTCTCGGCCACGGAGAGCGGGGAGGCCGGCGGTGTAGCAACCATTGACATCAGCCCAGCGCGGCTGGAGTCGCTTGATCGGCTTGATCGAGACCCGGATGTTCGCAAGGCGTTCGCGCGGATGTTCTCGCTGGCGCTGGGTGGGGTCTCAACGGTTTCCAAGAGATAGTGGGAGTTAGTCGGTCAGGCCCCTGCCGGATGGGCTCACTGCCACGTTCTGCGGCGGCGTTCCGGGCGGGACGTTGCTGTCAACGCTTCTTCGGCGGCGGGAGGTTCGAAGCGGCGGGGTCGGGGTGCGCCGGTACGGACGTTGCGGGCGAGGCTGCGCGGGACCTCCTGCTCGCGTACCGCGTGCTCCAGGGCGGAGTGCACGTAGGCCGAAGTCGAAGACGGGAGCCGCTTGGAGCAGCACTTTCCGGCGGCGCAGCACAGGAATTTGGTCGCGGGCGGCGCCGAGGCCGCGGGTGCAGCACTGGCAGGTGGTGCGGGCTGGTTGAGCCCGCTGCGGACGTCCTTTGCGTAAGTTTGGCGAGCTTCTTCCGCCCGAGGCCGGGGATGAGGTAGAGCCGAGCAACAGCGGTGTAGCGGGAGTGGGTGTTTCCGCGGAGCTGTGGACGGCGACTGCATCGAGCCAGTGCGTCAGGTACGCGCTCACGCTGCCCTGTGCGGAGGGGACGGGGAGCCGTGGTTGCTGTCGTCGATCTTCTCCGTGAGCTTGGCCAGGGCCTCCTTCCTGGTGGCGCCGTAGACGCGGATGCCCTTGGGGGTGTTGCCGGGGGCGAGGACGTATCCGGCGGCTTCCCAGCGGATGTCCTTGCGTTGGTAGACGGTGCCGTCACCCGATGCGTATGTATGCGGCCGCTCGTGGTGCCGGCGGGCATGTCCGCATCTGGTTCATGGTCGGTCCCGCAGTCGATCAAATCGTCCAAGAAGGACGACTCCGCTGCCCGAGCGCTATGAGACGCCTTGATGGCGGGCACACCAGGAGTCCTGGATCTGGTGATCTGGGTTCTCCGCACTCCTCGTGTCGTTGACGTTTGTCTCCCAGGCGTCTGCGGACGTCGAACGTCGGCTGCAAGGAGTGATGAGGAGATGAGCGGCGTCCCCGAATCAGGAACCAGTTCAACACGTGTAGTTGAGGCCCACACGGAAGCAATTCGCTTCTATCGCGGTGAGCTCCTCATGAGGCCGGGGCAATGGGCCACGGCGCATCTCCAGGTACGGGGATTCGGGCAGGTGCTCGAACCCGGGTCCCGGTGGCGGGTGGGCTATGCGCCGGCTGGTTGGTCCCACCTCGTCGAGCATCTGCGCAGTAGCGGCTTCAAGGATGCGGAGCTGATCGACGCAGGCCTGGCGCTCATGACCAAGAACGGCTATCTGATCGATCGATTTCGTGACCGCATCATGTTTCCGGTTCACGATCCAGGTCTGGATCCGGTCGGGTTCATCGGTCGGGGGCGGGGTCGGTCGCCGAAGTATCTGAACACGGCGACCACTTCGATGTATCGCAAGCGTGAGGTTCTGGTCGGAATCGCTGAGCAGGAGCTGCTGCTGGCGCGTGGCACGGTGCCGGTGCTTGTCGAGGGTCCGCCAGACAGCATCGCGGTGAGCCTCGCAGATCGTGGACAAGGGCGCTGGGCGGGAGTCGCGCTCTGCGGTACTGCTATCTCGTCGCTGCAGGCTGAGATTCTGCGGGCGTACTCCCAGTCGGACACCGTGGTCGTCGCTTTGGATGGAGATGTCCCCGGCCGAACCGCGGCGGCCCGTTGCTTGGAGCCGCTGTCGAGGCAGTTCTCGCGCGTCCTGGTGGCAGATCTGCCCGACGGTGAGGATCCAGCGTCGCTGTTCAGATCACCTGACGGCCGCGGTCGCCTTCGCGCCGAGCTGGAGGCCACACGGCCATTGGTGAGCTTGGTCATCGAACTCGAGCTAAGCCGCTGGTCACGAGTACTCGATCATGTGAACGGCCGGATCGGGGCACTTCGATCCGTTGCTGCGCTGGTTCGGCAGCTCCCCAGTGCTCTCGTCGCCGATGAGATCGCGCGCCTGTCCCGGATCCTCAACTTGGATACGTCGACCGTGACCCGCGAGGTCCTCGACGCGAACGCCGTCAGGGTCCCACGTCAGCGGGCGGTGAGAACTCGCAGCCAGCTCGCCATGGGTACCGATCCGCCTGTGCCCGGTCTGAGCTGGTAGGCGTGAAGTCAGGACCGAGGCGTTGCTTTCGGCAATCGTCTCCGGGGACTTTCCCAGGAGTCCGGGAAGTCCAGATCCGGGTTACGAGTGCGGGCCGTGGAAGCGAGATTTGAACCCACAGATCGCAATCAGTGGATGTGGGGAGCAAACAATGACCGTTGAACTGCAGAAGCTTCTTGTTGAAGTGGCGGAGTCGAACTGGGAGCCTGCCGCCTCCGAGCTGCTGGCGCGGGGGATCGAAGAACGGATCGTCGCGTTCTTGCCGAGCCGGGCCAGGGCGGCTCTGGGGCCGGAGGAGGCGGCGCAGCGGGCCCGAGTCGTTGCCTGGGAGCGGTGTCGGGCCATGGTGGACCGTGGAGTCGTCACAGCGACGTGGGGGTATCTAGCGAACGTTGTGCGGTGGCGGCTGGCCGATTCGGTTCGCGCGGAGGCTCTGCGGCGTCAGCGGCATCCGTTAACGCAGGTGATTCCCGAGCGAGTTGACGAGCGGGTGCCGGTGGAGCTGGGACCGCTGCTCGATTCGATCGCACTAGAACTCACCCGGTGGGGGTTGTCTGAGCGTCGGGCTCGTGGGTTGCTGCATGAGGCGACCGATGGAGCACGGTTCGAGCGCTCCGCGATCCGGAGTCGGCTGCTGGCTGCTGGAGCGACAAGGAGCCAGGCCGAGGGACTGGCGTGGTTGCTTCGTGGCGGCGCAGCCAACCCCTCGGCGGTTGCTCGCCTCGCGACCGGGCAACCTCGCGCTGAGGTCTTCGAGCATCCGCTGATCCAGCGGTGGTTGGCTGCCGCAGCAGGCCTGGACCCGGCCTTCGTCGGCGGCAGAAGAGGCACCGGAAGTCTCCCCGGCGTGATCACGCCGGCGCCGTCGGCGGGCCCGGGACTGGCCAGAACCGCGTAGCGGTGCAAGCCGCCGCTTTGCCAGCCGTTGAGTTCGGCATGAAGACGAACAGTCCCCGGCGTACCCACTGGCTTGTCCGCTATTACCGCTGGCAGGCCCGCCTGTACCTGCGCGTGCTCCGCGCCCTCTGGATCATCCCGGCGCCGGTCGAGGCGTCGCTGCAGAGGCGGCTCGCACGCCGACCCGGAGGTGGAAACTGACATGGCAGGAATCTTGCGCTCGAAGGCGGTGATCGCGGCCGCGACCGCCGTGGCGCTCGTTGTGCTTGCGGGCGTGACCATCGCTCGATGGCAGGGATCCGAGGACCGGGCTCCGCAGGTGGCGGCTGCCCAGAGCGATGACGGCGGGTCGACTCGGCTCAAGGCTTGGGATCGCCCGGCCACGACGGATCCGAGGGTCTACGCGGAGGCGTACGCCACGGCGATCTGGTCCTACGACAGCACCCTGCATGGGTACTTCGACTGGCAGGACGCGGTGAAGATGTTCGCCGACCCGATGGACACTGGTGGCCCGCGGGTGGCGGGCAGCATGCTGCCGGACTTCGCGCAGTGGGAGCAGCTCGATCTGCACGACGGCAAGGCCACGGTCGACGACGTGTCGCTCGAGACGCCGCCGGAGCTGGCCCGCCTGGAGCGGCTTCCGCAGACGCCGAGTGGCTGGCATGGCTTCGTCGTTCGGGGCCGGCAAACCAACGTGATCGACGGCGCTCCGCGGATCGCTGCTCGGGCGGTGACGGTGGCGGTGGTGTGTACGCCGCAGTGCCGATTCTGGTCGGCGTCCGCGGAGGGGCCGGCGTGATCCTCAAGTTCGTCGCCGCAGCTGCCTGTCTTGCGTTCGTGATCGTGCTGGTGCCGCCGATCGCGGCGGCTAGGGGTGGGGCGAGCAGTTGCGTGGCGACACCGATCGCCGGCGAGGTCGCCCTGGACGCCGAGCAGCGCTCGAACCTCGCAGTCGTAGTCGCGACTGGTGACCAGTTGCAGGTCGACCAGAGGGGCAAGGTCATCGCGGTGATGACCGCCTTGACGGAGTCGTCGCTGCGCAACGTCAACCATGGCGATGCCGCCGGACCAGACTCCCGAGGCCTCTTCCAGCAACGCAACGGTTGGGGACCGCTCGCAGTACGGATGGATCCCGAAGGAGCGTCAGTCCTGTTCTACACCGCCTTGCTCAACCTGCCCGGGTGGACGGAAATGGACCCGTGGTTGGCCGCCCAAGAGGTCCAGCGCTCGGCGTTCAGCGACGGCCGGAACTACAAAGCCAACTACCTCCGGGCTCAGGCCCTGGTCGGCTCGTCACCAGAGTCGATCTGCGGGCCGGCGCCCGCGGCCGGTGACACCAGGGAACTGCCGGGCGCGGACGCGGCGATCACTCGAGCGATGAGCTTGGTCGGGCAGCGTGGCTACTACCAGCTGTGTGCCCGGCTCGCGGCCAACATCTGGGGACGGCCTCGCGCCGGCTATGCCTCGGCGGCCGAGCAATGGGCGCAGATGGTTGCGTCAGGCAACGCACACCTCGACCGTCAACCACCGCTCGGTGCTCTTGTCTTCTGGAGCACCGACGGCGTCTCTGGCCACGTCGCCGCCTACGTCGGCGACGGCCGCATCGTCTCCAACGACATTCACGACCAATTCGCTGGTGAGGGCGGCGTCTACCTCGTCGGCCTCAACGCGATCGAGGCGGAGTGGGGCGCGACCTATCTCGGCTGGGCGCCGCCGATCTACCAGGGACCAGCAGCATGACCACCGTCCCGGCGTACCGATCGCCGGAGAAGGGCTAGATGATGTCCACCTTCCTCGCGCCCGTGCGCGACCACCTCCTGATCACCGTTGCGACCCAAGACCCCGGCGTGAGCCCGAACTCCAACGGACTTCCCGGCCTGTCCGCGCTGAAGAGCATGGTCGGCGCGCTGCTCACCTTCGGCCTCGTCATCTGCGTCGCCGGGTTCGTCATCTCGGCCGCTGCCTGGGCGCTGGGCAGCTTGAATAACAACGCCCACTACGCCGGCCGCGGCAAGACCGGCTGCCTGGTCGCCGCGGGTGCGGCGATCCTGATCGGCTCGGCCAACACCATCATCCGCTGGGCCAGCGGCATCAGTATCAACTGAGGGAGGCGCGATGAGCTGGTCCGATTGCCTCCTCAATCCCGTGAGCTGTGTCGTGTCCGACGTCGGGAACTCGGCAGCCAACTCGGTCTGGGAATCGTTCCTGAAGTGGACCGCGAACGGCCTGGGGGACCTGGCTGCGACGGTGTTCCAGACCTTCAGCAGCGGAACGACGCCCCGGTTCGACCAGGACTGGTGGCAGACCAACCTGAACCTCATCGTCACGGTCTCGCTGCCGATCCTGGTCGCACTGTTCGTTCTCCAGTGCATCTCTGCCGTGACCCATCGAGAGCCGGCCAGACTCGGTCGTGCCCTGCTCGGGGCTGTGATCGGTACGGCGGGGGTGCCGCTCGCGGTCGCGGTCATCAGCTCGTGTGGAGCGGTCGCCGACGAGATCTCGCTGGCGATCCTGGGCAACCGCGCCACGGCGGACGGCATGAAACGGCTCACCGATATCAGCAGCCTGCTGACTGCGGCGTCGCTGGGCGGGTTCTTGTTGCTGGCGGTCCTTTTGGCGCTGCTCGCCTTGTTCGCGCTGTACTTCGTGCTGCTACTCCGCGAGGTCGCGCTTGTCGCATTCGTCGTGTTCGCCCCGATCGCTTTGGCGAGCTGGACCTGGTCGTCGACGCGGCACTGGCTGCGCCGATGGATCGAGATCGTCGGTGCGCTGCTGTTCTCGAAGATCGCGATGGCCGTCATTTTCGCGCTCGGCCTGTCAGCAACCGGCGCGGCGGATCAGGGCAACAACCCAGCCAACCTCAGCACCTTCCTGGCCGGCGTACTGCTGGTGGCGATGGCCGCCTTCGCGCCTGCGGCTACGTTCTCCTTCATTCACTGGGCAGGGGACCAGGGCCACAGCGCAGCACGCGCTATCCAGCAAGGCTCGGTCGGGCCCGCTGCCGCCCGAGAAGGCGTGGAGAAGGCTCAGCACTGGGGCGCGGAACACTTCGGCACATCGCTCGACAAGACCGAGTCTCCGGTCGTGGGTGACGACACCGATTACGTCGACGAAGACGAGGCGATCATCGACCGCGCAGAGGCAGACGCCTCGAGCACTGGCGACACCCCATCACCCATGACCGGCGGCCCGGACACCTCGAACCCGGCCGCCGCACCCACCGATGGACAACCGGGAGCTTCGACGGCACCGCCACCTTCCGGCGGAGGCGAGGGGGCCACGGCCGTCGCTGTCGCAACCAGCGAAGCCTCCGTCGACGGGTCACCAGCCGGTGAGGCGAGTCCCGGCGTGCCCGACACCAACTCGAATACCGACACCGGAGAGGACCGCGGATGACGACCACGATGGCGACCCGCTTCCCCAGGCCAGAACGCAACGCCGTCCTGCTGGGCCTGCGACCGATCCAAGTCGCTCTCCTCGCGCTCGGAGTCCTTCTACTCGTCCTGTCGGTCGTCGGCGACTCCAGCCCTGCTGCCCGCCTGACTGGTCTGGCTGCGTCGACTTGCTGCGGGGTGATCACGCTGGCTCGCATCGAGGACCTGCCGTCGTACCGCTGGCTTCTTCTTCGAGCCGTGCACGTACTGCGTATCGCGCGCAAACGGCAGTCATACCGGGCATCGGTCGCTCGGCCGAGCGTTCACGGCTCGTTGCTTCTGCCGGGTGCCGAGGGTGTGTTGCGGATCCTCGACACCGACGCCGTCGTCGCAGCGGTCCACGATCCCCGACGTCGCCGCTTGACCGCGGTCGCACGCATCGAGGGGCCGGCGCACCTGCTGCAAAACACGGACGAGCAGGATCGCCGGGTGACGGCGTATGGGCAGCTGATCGCCGGCCTGTGTCAGAGCAATCGGATCGTCCGGGCGCAGATCCTCGAACGCACGCTGCCAGATCCCGGCGATGGCCTGACCAACTGGGCCCAGCAGCGCGGCCTCGACCCACGGCAGCCAGCGGGGGCGATCTACCGCGACCTGCTCCGGCACGCCGCTCCTGCGCCGGCGCGCCACGAGACGCTGTTCGCGTTCACCCTCAACCTCGACGCGGTGTCGAAGGAAGTGCGCAAGCACGGCGGCGGGATTGCGGGCGCGATGACCGTTCTCGAAGCCGAAGCGCGTGGCTTCCAGATGGCGCTCGGAGCAGCCGGGGTAGCTGGGTGCTGGCTCAACGCGCCCGAGCTCGCGATGAGCCTGCGCGTTGCCTTCGACCCAGCAGCCACGCGCACCATCCCAAGCCTGGAAGCGCTCGCCCCGTCCGGGGCCGGTCCGTTGGCGATCGACGCTGCGTGGGACCACCTCCGCACGGACTCGTCGATGCACCGCGTCTACATCGTCACCGAGTGGCCACGCGTGAAGGCGACGCCCGCCTTCCTCGGGCCCTTGCTGCTGAAACCCGGAGTACGCCGCACCTTCTCGCTGGTCCTGCAGCCGATCCCGGTCGCGAAGGCGCTGCGCGACGCCCGCCGCCATCAGGTCGACCGCGTCACCGAGCGCGCGACGCGCAAGAAGATCGGCCGGCTGGAGACCGAAGAAGACCGCCAACTCGACGCCGATGTCGCTCAGCGCGAGAAGGACCTGGCCGCCGGCCACGGCGACGTCCGCTGGATCGGCCTGCTCGCAGTCTCCGCCGACGACGAGGAAAAGCTCGACGAAGCCTGCACCGAGATGGAGATCGCCGCGGCACGCGCGTTGATCGACCTCCGCCGCCTGGTCGGCCAGCAGCTCGACGGCTTCCTGGCCACAACACTTCCCTTCGGGACGGGACTGCGATGACCCACGACAAGCGCGAAATCGCCGTCTATGAACCCACCGGGTTGGACCGCGCTGCCCGACGCGAGAGCCGCAAGGCCGTCGGCGCGCTTCGAGGGCGCTCCCGGCCCGGCTTGGAGCGCGAACCAGGCAACTTCGAGGCCGCGGCGCTGCCTGCGCGGAGGCCGTACGACGCTCGGCATTCCCTTCCTCTGCTCGTGGACACCCATCGAGCCACCACCAGGATCTTGCGGGTCGCCTACCCCTTCCTCGCCGAAGGAGGACTAGGTGCCGACGGCACCTACATCGGATCCGACGTTTTCAGCGGCGGCTCCTTCGTCTACGACCCCTGGGTCCTCTACCAGTCCAAGATCCTCACCAACCCCAACCTGCTCCTGGCCGGCATCATCGGCAGCGGCAAATCTACGACCGCCAAAGCATTCATCACCCGCTCCATCGCCCTCGGCTACCGCGCCTACATCCCCTGCGACCCCAAAGGCGAATGGACCACCGTCGCCGAAGCCATCGGGGGAGCGGCCATTCAACTCGGCCCCGGCCTGCCAACCCGATTGAATCCACTCGACGCCGGCACCCGACCAGCCGCCGTACCGCCCGACGAATGGAACAAGATCGTCTGGTCCAGGCGCCGCGCCCTGCTCGGCACCCTCGCCGAGTCCACCCTCGGCCGGCCCATGACCGCCGTCGAGCACACCTCGCTCGACCTCGCCCTCGAGACCGTAACAACCAGCCGCTCGACTCCGACCATCCCCGACGTCGTCTCCGCGCTGTTCGACCCCGACGACGATCGCGCTCGCCGAGCCGGCCTCCAGACAAGCCTGCTGCTCGACGACGCCCGCGAAGTCGCCCACGCCATCCGACGTCTCGTCCACGGGGACCTGTCCGGCATGTTCGACGGTCCGTCGACCACCGAGTTCGACCCCAATCTGCCAATGGTCACCCTCGACTCCTCCCGCATCGGCTCCGGCGGAAACGACCACGCCCTGCGTCTGGCGCTGGCCTGCGCCTCGTCCTGGATGGAAGCAGCCGTCGCCGACCCGGCCGGCGGCCAGCGATTCATCGTCTACGACGAAGGCTGGCGCGTGATGCGCGACCCCGCCCTGCTCCGCCGGATGCAGGAACAGTGGAAGCTGTCCCGCGCCTGGGGCGTCTCCAACGTCCTCATCATCCACCGACTCTCCGACCTCGCCGCTGTCGGCGACCTCGGCTCCGAAGCCCGCGCCCTGGCCGAAGGGCTCCTCGCCGACTGCTCCACCCGCATCATGCTCCGCCAAGAACCCGACCAGCTCGCCCGCACGGCCACGCTGCTCGGCCTGACCGACGTCGAGATCGCCACGATCGCGAAGCTCCCGAAGGGTCGAGCGCTGTGGCGTCTGCCGGACCGCTCCTTCGTCGTTCAGCTCGTACGGCATGCCCGCGAAGCCGAACTCTTCGACACCGACGCACGGATGTAGATCCACATGCCCAACAAACCCCCAGGCACCGACCTCGCCATCATTGGCCTCGTGACTATCGTCGCAACCAGCCTCATGCTCCGAACCATCGGCGGGCTCTGCACCCTCATAACCACCGGCGAGTGGATCGACGCTCCATGGTTTTCCGGTCTCGATGTCCTGCTCAATCCCACCCACCCAGCCAGGGCATTCGATCTCACGCCTGAACCGTTCGGGCCAGTCCTCTACTGGGCGATCGTGGGGCTGGCGGCCGCGGCTCCGATCGCAGCCGGTGCCGCAGGAGCGCGCCTGCGCCAACACCGACGCGCAAGCACCACTGGCAGGACGAGCAAGCTCATGGCCCGGCCTGGCTTGGCAACCCGAGCCGATGTCGAGCATGCTGTCGGCCGCCGCCAGGTCGTACGCCGTGGGCGCTCAGCCCGACCAGCGCTCAAGAACCCTAAACCACAAGACGTTGGCATCTTGCGTGGCTATTCTCGCGGCCGCGAGTGCTGGTCCTCAGTCGAAGACTCCGAGATCGACGTCGGCCCACCTCGGTCCGGCAAGGGGCTTTACAGCGTCATCAACGCGATCCTCGATGCCCCCGGCGCGGTCGTCACCACCTCCACCCGGCCCGACAACCTCGTCGCCACCCTCGGCCTCCGCAGAGCGGAGGGTCCCGTGGCTATCTTCGACCCTCAAGGCCTCAGCAAGGCCGAAGGCATCCGCTGGTCCCCAGTCCGCGGATGCGAAAACCCCACCACCGCCGTCGTTCGCGCGTCCGGTCTCGCCGCTGGTGCCGGTTTCACCAAAGGCGGGGTCACCGATGGCGCCTTCTGGCACGGCCAGACCGAGATGGCCCTCCGCGGCCTCCTTCACGCCGCGGCCATCGACGACACCGGCATCGACCGCCTCTACCGCTGGGGCCTCGAACCAGCCTCCGCCATCGAAGCCGTCACCATCCTCAACCACTCCAACATCGCCGCCGAAGGCTGGGGCGACACCCTCGACGGCATCGTTCGCATGGACGGCCGCACCCGCGACGCGATCTGGGCCGGCGTCCGCTCCGCCTTATCGGCGCTGGCCGACCCCGCCGTACGCCGGGCCTTCGACCCGCCACCCGGCACCGGCCTCGACCCGAAGACCTTCCTCGCCAACAAAGGCACCATCTACCTGCTCGGCACCGGTGTCGGCGCGAGCGCCACCTCGGCCTTCATCGCCGCCTTGCTCGAAGACATCACCGAGACCGCCCGTCAGATCGCCGCCCATCAAGAAGGAGGCCGCATGGAACCTCCGCTGTCCCTTGTACTCGACGAGATCGCCAACCTCTGCGCCGTCCCGTCCCTGCCTTCCCTGATGGCGGACGGCGGTGGCTCCGGCATCTCCACCCTCGTAGTCATCCAATCCCTCGCCCAAGCCCGCGAGCGGTGGGGCGAGCAAGCCGCCGCAGCCATGTGGGACGCAGCCACCCTCCGCCTCATCCTCGGCGGTTCAGCCCAACCCCGAGACCTTCAAGACCTCTCTGCCGTCTGCGGCGACCGAGACGAAGAGCTCCGCAACTGGAGCCGCGGCCCCGACGGCGGCCGCACCTGGTCGACGAGCACCCGCCGAATGCCTGTCCTGCCACCCGATGTCCTGCGGACACTGCCGTTCGGCACCGGCGTGCTGCTCGCTCGAACAGCACCGCCCATCATGATGAACCTCCGCCCCTGGACCGCCCGGCCCAACGCAGTCAAGATCCGCGAAAGCATCACCGACGCTGCCGGGCAGCATCGTGAGAGGTGAGGTCGAGTTCTTCGACGAACTCAACGAGCCGGAGGTGGTGTGTTGGCGTCGCCTAGATGACCCAACTTCGCGTCTCGAGCTCGATCGACTGAGCGAGTGGATTGCATGGGTCACCCAGCGCTATCAGCTCGACTACAAGGTGATCCCAAACTGCTGGGCACAGCATGGCGCGCTGGTGGAGGAGCTGTCCGCGCTACGGAGCCTTTGGGAAGGTTGCTTTCAGCCCGAATCGGCCTTGTCGGAACCCATCGCCTTTCACCGTGAACTCGATGCCGCGTTGCGCCGGCTCCGGGAGTGGAACTCAAGGTCAGGCTGTACGAGGACAGTGCATCGCGGCGTCCAACTCATCAACAGCGGGACAGAGATGCCGACCCGATGAACTCCACATCCCGACCAGGCAACAAGCTTCGTCCAGCGATGCCAGCGTTATCGCCCCCATTGGGTGACGAGCCGACGACCGCCGAAGCCACTGGTCAACTCCCGAAGCGGGCCAGCTGCTCGGCGGCGCCGTCGCGCCGCCGTTGTGCAGTAGCTGCGGTTCGGGCGGCGCGGTCCAGGCTGCGCTGCAGCCGGACGGTTTCCCGCCGGACGGCCCTCAGTTGGTCGCGGGTCTGCTCGAGTTCGTCGGTCAGGCGCTCGACGGTGGCCTCCAGGTCGGCGAGGTGATGCTGGTTCGCGTCGAGCAGGGACTCGGCCTGGACCCGTTCGGCTTCAGCTTCGGCGTACTCGGCAACGGCCTGCTCGGCACGGGCGGCCAGTTCGGCCTGGCGCTGCTGCAGCGGATCAGGCCGGCGCGGCCGTGGGGGAGCGACCGTCTTCCGCGCCGGCGCCGGGCGCTTCCTGCGAACGACGCGGGGCCTGACCGGTACGAGCTGGGCCGGTTCGCCGGACTCGTCCACGACGCCGAACCCGACGTGACGCAGCGCGCTGGTCAGCTGCCCGGTCCGAAGCAGCTGCGCGGCCCCGGGGTCGACCAGGGCGGCGTCGAGGGTCTCGGTGAGCCGCTCCGCCACCGCGGCGGTCACCATCCGGCCTTCGGCTCGCGCCTTGTCCCGGGCGGTTGTGACCAGCGATCGGACGAGTTCGTGCCGCTGCGGCGTGAGCCGGCGCAGCGCCGGGCCGTCAGCCGACAGGTGCGCCTGACGAAGCTGCTCGCCGAGCTCGGTCAGCTGGTGTACGCCGTCCGGATCGGCGCGGACCAGCTGGTTGGCCAGCCACGCGGCCAGGGTCGGCTTCCGCAGCGCCTTGATCGCCTCAGCGGTCCGGGTGTCGCCGGCGTCCTTGGCCTCCTTGGCGGCCAGGTTGCGGGCAGCGGTGAAGTCCTCCGGGGGCCAGCCCGTACATCTCCACCGCGGCCTGGTCGACGTCCACGCCTTCCACGATGCGCTGAGCCGGTGCTGATGAGCAACGCCGAGCTCGTCACGGCGACGGATCGGCCGAGTTGGGTACTGGTGCGGTAGGCAACTACCCACCGAGTGCGAGGAGCAGACGATGGCTGAGACGAAGTCGACCCGCAACAGCGGCCAGGAGTGGACCGACGACGACGTGCAGCAGCTGCGCGAGCTGGCTGAGGGAAACACCCCGGTCGGTGTGATGAGCGTGAAGCTCGGCCGCACTGAGGACGCGATCCGGGGCAAGGCTCAGGCGGAGGGGATCAGCCTGTCGCCGCCGAACCGGTCGCCGTACGGCGACATGAGCTGACACCGGCCGCTGCTGATGCCTTCACGGGGGAAGGACAGCGCGGCGTCGACCCGGCTGCCGGCCGAGCTGGTCGGCCCGGTCGACGTCGAGCTCGCGAAGATGATCGAGACGATCCCGGGCGAGTCCGCGCTGCCCGGCGGCAGCCGGTACGACGTCAAGTGGGATGGCTACCTTCACTGAACTCGTCAAGTCAGCTCGGCGCCGACAAGTCGTTCCTTCAACACTTCGGCTTGTGCGGGGTTAGTGGTGAGTTCGAGCGCCCGCCGATCGGCTCTGGTTGCGCTTTCGGAGTCGCCGACGGTTCGGAGCAGTTCAGCCTTGGTGGCGTGGTACAGCGGGTAGCTGTCGAGTTCTTGGTGCAGCGTGCGAAGTTCGCTGAGGGCGGCTTCGGCGCCGTGGACGTACCGGACGGCCACCGCGCGGTGCAGCCTGGTGACAGCGTTGGGTTGCAGGTGGAGCAGCATGTCGTACAGGACGAGGATCTGTTCCCAGTCGGTCTCGTCCCAGCTGGACGCCTCGCTGTGGCAGGCGGCGATGGCGGCCTGCAACTGGTACGGGCCGGGGGAGCGATGGCGGCGGGCGCTGCGGGTGAGCAGTGTGGTCGCGGCGGTGATCGCGGCGTGGTCCCAGGTACTGCGGTCCTGGTCCTGGAGCAGGACCAGTTTCCCGCTGTTGGTGAACCTGGCCGAGGTGCGGGCGCGATGGAGCCGGATCAGGACCAGGAGTCCGGTGACTTCGGGTTCGGCGGGCAGGAGACCGGCTAGGAGCGCGGTGAGCCATTCGGCGTCGTCCACGAGGTCGCGTGAGTGGGCCTGGTCGCTGCTGCTCGACAGGTAACCTTCGTTGAAGAGCAGGTAGATGACGGTGAGCACCTCGTCAAGGCGCTCGGGGAGTTCGTCGTCGCGGGGTATCCGGTAGGGAATTCCGGCCTGTGTGATCTTGCGTTTGGCGCGGGTGATGCGTTGGGCCAGGGTGGTTTCGGGGACGAGGAACGCGGCGGCGATTTGGGCGGTGGTGAGGCCGCAGACCACTCGGAGGGTGAGTGCGATCTGCGCTTCGCGGGCCAAGGCAGGGTGGCAGCAGGTGAAGATCAGGCGCAGCCGGTCGTCGGATGCCGGCTGCACGGGCCACTGCAGGTCGGCGAGTTTGCGGCGATAGTTCTGCTGGCGGCGCAGTACGTCGAGTCCCCGCCGTCGGGCGACGGTGAACAGCCAGGCGTCGGGCCGGTCGGGAATGCCCTCGACGGGCCAGCGGCGCAGTGCGGTCTCCACGGCGTCCTGGACTAGGTCCTCGGCGGTGGAGAAGTCGCCGAGCAGCGTGACCAGGGAGGCCGCGAGCCGGCCCGCGTGGTCCCGGACCGCGCGGGCCAACTCATCGGCGGCTGTAGTGCTGGTCATGACTCCACAGGGCGGAGCTCGACGACCGGGCAGCCTGGCCACTCCTTGGCGATGCGCAGGGCCTCGTCGAGGTCGGCGACCTCGAGCTCGGTGAACCCGCTGACCACCTCCTTGCCTTCGATGAACGGTCCGTCGGTGGTGACCGGTGTGGGCCCGTCGAGCCGCAGGGTGGTGGCCGTGTGCGGTCCCTGGAGTTTGCGGCCGCCGCGGATCTTGTCGGAGTGGTCGATGAACCACTGGTTGACCCGCTGGTAGGCCCGCTCGCGCTCGTCGGCGTTCATCGCCGCGAGGTCCTTGGCGAACTGTTCGGTCTCGACGAACATCAACACGTACTTCATGGACGTGACCTCCTGGTTTCAGTGTGTCGGATCGGCGGGCAGGCCGGCGTACAGGTCGACGCCGTTGCCGGACGGGTCGGCGACGGTGGCGTAGCGCATGCCCCAGGGTGCGTCGAAGGGTTCTTGCAACCCGGTGACCCCGGCGGCGGTCAGCTCGGCGTACTTCGCGTCGACGTCGCCCGGGCTCGCGAGCTCGAAGGCGAGGAACGTCCGGCCGGTGGCCGGTGGCGTCCAGTCGGCGGTGGTCTTGGTGCGCAGGTCGTCGGTGTCCAGCATCAGGTGCAGACCGTTGGGCAGGTCGCATCCGGCGTGGTCGTCGGGCATGTGCTGGTCAGGGACGAACTCGAGTCCGAGCCGCTGGTAGAAGCTGATCGCGGCGCCCAGGTCGGCGACGGTGATGTCCAGGGCCTTCACTGTGGGTTGCATGGTGTCTCCCGTTTGGTGTGGTCTACAGGGAAGACGATCGGCGCGGCCACGGACACGACAATCTGGTCAGTGGAGCTGCGATCTGCGCCATTTCGCTGACTCAGGCACGTGATGTGCCGTTGCCGTTGTGGGGTGCCAGGGGGCGCCGGGGCGGGTGGATTGGGCGCCGGCAGCGATCCGAAGCACGTACACGGGCCTGGTTTGGTCGTGGACTGGCCCGAGGTAATGGTGTCCGGTGAGGTGGCACCAGGTGGGTAGGTCGAATGGCGCTGCGGGGTCGGTCGCGATGACGTGAACGAGAGTTCCTGGCACGGTTTGGTTGATGGCTGCACGTAGGCTCAGCAGGAGGGTGATGCAGAGCAGGCCGGTGCCGTCGACGGTGAGGCCTGGCTCGCTGGCTGGGTCGAGGTTCACCGGTTGCGTGCTGTGGTGGCGATGACGGGGAGCAGCGCGAGGGACAGCGAGCCACCGATGAGGGCGAGCAGGGCGTAGCTGGTGGCGGAGACGACGATGCCGGACGCGAGGCCGCCGCTGGCGCCGGCGATGGCGATGGAGACGTCGATCAGGCCTTGGGTTTTGGCGCGTGTGGCTAGTGGCACGGCGTCGGTGATCATCGCGGTGCCGGAGATGAGCCCGAAGTTCCAGCCCAGCCCGAGCAGAGCGAGCGCGAGGGCGAGCAGCGCTACGGAGTCCGCGGGCGCGGCGGCTGCGGTCACGCCGGCCGCGAGCAGGGTGATGCCGGAGGCTGCGGCGATGGTGGTGCGGCCGTAGCGGTCGACGAGCCAGCCGGTGAGCGGCGACGGCAGGTACATGGCGCCGATGTGGATGGCGATGACGAATCCGGCGGCGGCTGTCCCGTGCCCGTGGTCGTGCATGTGCACGGGGGTCATCGTCATGATGGCGACCATGACGAGTTGGGTGAGGATCATCGTCAGTGCGCCAAGCATCAGCCCGGGCCTGGGCGTCACGGCCGCGGTGTCGTCGGTGCTGTTGGGGGCGGCGCGCTGCTGAAGGTCGAGGCTTCGGGCAAGCAGCAGCGGGTCGGGGCGCAGCCAGACGGCGAGGACGAGCGCGGCGGCCGCGTAAGCGACGCCCGCGAGGAGGAAGGGTCCGGCCAGGGCGGGGATGCCCAGGCCGGCGGCGAATGTCCCGGTGGGAGCGGCCAGGTTTGGTCCGAGAACGCCGCCGAGGGTGGTGGCGACCAGGACGGTGGACACCGCGCGGCCCCGGTGGGCGGGGGCGGCGAGGTCGGCGCCGGCGTAGCGGGCTTGGAGATTGGTGGCGGTGCCGGCTCCGTAGACGAACAGAGCGAGGAACAGCAGGATCGGGTTGTCGGCGACGGCCGCAGCGATGACACCGGCGCTGCCGATGGCGCCAGTGAGGTATCCGGCGGCCAGGCCGGGGCGGCGGCCGCGCGCGTGGGAGATCCGGCCCACCGCGACGGCGGCCAGGGCAGAACCTGCGGTGAACAACGCGCTGGGAAGTCCCGCGAGATCGGTGGAACCGAGCATGTCTTGCGCGAGCAGGGCCCCGACGGTCACGCCGGCGGCCAGGCCGGCGCCACTGAGGACCTGGGAGGTGACCAGGACGGTCAGGATGCGGCGCTGCGCGTCGGGCTGAGGCGTCAGGTCGCTGTTGGTGGCAGGGGAGGTGCTCGTCACGGGCGAGTTCTTTCCGATGAGTGGGCCGGAGTCGAGAGAAGGTCGACCCGGCGCCATGGAGGCTGGCGCCGGGTCCGGGACGGGTCAGGCGCCGTCGAGGGCCTGGGCGAGGTCGCCGATGAGGTCGTCGGCGTCTTCGAGGCCGACGGACAGGCGGATCATGCTGTCGGCGATGCCGCGCTTGGCGCGCTCGTCGGGCGCGACGCCGTGGTGGGTGGTGGTGATCGGTTGGGTGATCAGGGCCTCGACGCCGCCGAGGCTGGGAGCGATGGCGAACAGCCGCAGCCGGTCGACGACGGCCGCGGTTTGGTCTCCGGTGGCGTCGAGGACGGCGCTGAGCATGCCTCCACCGCCGCGCATCTGGGTGTCGAAGATCCGTTTCGCGTCCCCGGTGGCCAGGCCTGGGTAGTTGACCCGGCTGACGCGCGGGTGGTTGGCCAGGAACGCCGCGGCGGCGGCGGCGGTGTCGTTTTGGGCGCGCACCCGGACGGGGAGGGAGCGGATGGAGCGGGCCAGGAGAGAGGCGGTCTCGGCGGCGATGACCTGGCCGAGGTTCTTGCGCCACATCGCCACTGGGGCGAGCAGTTCGGCTGGCCCGATCAGGGTGCCGGCGGTCAGGTCCGAGTGACCGCCGAGGTACTTGGTGGCCGAATGGATGACCAGGTCGGCGCCGTGCTCGAGCGGGTTCTGGTTGACCGGTGTGGCGAAGGTGTTGTCGACCACGGTCAGCGCGCCGGCCGCCCGGGTTTGGGCAGAGATGGCGGCGATGTCGAACAGGTCCAAGGTCGGGTTGGACGGCGTTTCGAAGAACACGATGCGGGTGGTGTCGGTCAGTACGTCGGGCAGCCGGGCGACTTCGTCGGCGCGCAGGAACGTTGTGGTGATGCCGAGCTGGGGAAGGTTGTCGCCGAGGAGTTCGAAGGTGCCACCGTAGACGTCGCCGATGCACACGATGTGTTCGCCGGTGCGGGTGTGGGCCAGGAAGGTGGCTGCTTCGGCTGCCATCCCGGACGAGAACGCCAGGGCTTGTTCGCCGCCTTCGAGGTCGGCCAGTTTGGCCTCGACCGAGCGGATGGTGGGGTTGAGGCCGTAGCGGGTGTAGAGGTTGCCCGGGGTGCGGCCTTCGACGACGTCGAGGAGATCCGCGGTGCTGTCGAACGCGAACGTCGAGTGCGTGTAGAGAGGAGTGTGGATCGCTCCTTGCGGGTCGCGGGTTTCGCCGGCGTGCACGCTTCGGGTGGACAGGCCGTGCTCGGTGGTGTCGGTCATGCCGCTCCTGGTCTTCGGTCGGGTGGGTCGGGGTTGGTCGTTACTGGGCGGCAGCCGCTTTGATCAGCTCGGCTACCGCGGTCTCGATGTCGCCGGGTGTGGTCCAGCGGCCAAGCGAGATCCGGACGGCTGCGAGCGCGCGTTCGCGGTCCAGGCCCATGGCGGTCAGCACCGGCGATGGGGTGTGGGTCCCGCTGTGGCACGCCGACCCGGTCGAGGCAGCAAGACCGCTGGTGGCAGTGAGGAGTTCGTGGCTCAGGGCCTGCTCGATGCTGACGTTCAAGGTGTTGGGCAGCCGGGCGCGCTCGGCGCCGTTGAGATGGACCCGCCCCGGCAGCGCGTCACGCAGTCGCTGGTAAAGGAGGTCGCGCAGGTCGGCGAGTCGAGAGCCACAGCCACTGGCGAGGTCGTCGGTGGCGAGCTGCGCGGCGACGCCGAGCGCGACAGCGAGTGCGACGTTCTCGGTGCCGGACCGCAGGCCGCGTTCCTGACCGCCGCCGTAGACGACCGGTTCCAGCTGGACGCCGTCGCGGACGTACAGCGCGGCGATGCCCTTGGGCGCGTACATCTTGTGACCGACGACGGTGAGCAGGTCCACGCCGAGCTCGTCGATCGCGAGCGGGATCTTCCCGGCGGCCTGGGCCGCGTCAGTATGGAACACCGCGCCGGCGCGGTGAGCCAGCTCGGCGAGCTCCGTGATCGGTTGCAGGGTGCCCGTCTCGTTGTTCGCTGCGGCCACGGACACGAGCGCGGTGTCCTCGTCCAGTGACGCGGCCAGGTCCGCCGGATCGAGCAGGCCTTCGGAGTCAACCGGCAAGACGGTGACCCGTACGCCGTGCAGCCGGTCCAGCGCGCGGCAGGTCTCGAGAACGGCGGGGTGTTCGGTGGCCTGGGTGATCACGTGACGCCGCGGCTGCGGGGAGGCAAGTACTACTCCGCGCAGTGCCAGCAGGTTGGCTTCGGATCCCGAGCCGGTGAACACGATCTCGTCCGGCCGGGCACCGATGAGTGTGGCGACTTGTGTCCGGGCGGTCGCCAGGCCTTCCTTGGCGTCGGTGCCGTAGGAGTAGCTGCTGGAGGGGTTGCCGAAACCGGTGATGAGGTGGGGCAGCATCGCGTCGACCACGCGCGGGTCGACTGGTGTGGTGGCGTTGTAGTCCAGGTAGATCGGTCCGTCGGTCAGGCCGGGATGAATCACCGGTTGCTCCTCGGGTGCGTCTCGTACATGCGGGTGGCCACGATCAGGCCGGACAAAGCGGTCAGGGCGGCGACGGTCCAGACCGCCGCCGGGATACCCCACAGATCGGCGACGACGCCGGCGAGCAGGGCACCGGCGGCGAAGCCTCCGTCGCGCCACAGCCGGTAGACGCCGACCGCGCGGGCTCGCCAGGCCGGGTGTGCGACGTCGCCGATCGTGGCGAGCAGCGTCGGGTAGACCATCGCGGTTCCGAGACCGAGCAGGGTCACCGCGACGATCCATTGGCCGAACGTTTCGCCGGCGGCCACGAGCGCCAGCGCGCCGGCTTGCAGCAGCATGCCGGTCGCGATCAGCCACTTGCGTCCCCACCGGTCGGACAGAGCGCCGGTGGCGAGCTGGCCGAAGCCCCAGACCGCCGGATACAGCGCGCCGAGCAGACCGATCCGCGCCACCGACAGGCCGTGGGCGGCGAACAGGATCGGGAACAGGCCCCAGGCCATGCCGTCGTTGAGGTTGTTCACCAGCCCGGCTTGCGATGCCGAGGCCAGGGCGGGTTCGGTGAAGCTGGTCTGCTTGAACACCTGGCCGGTCGACACCGCGCCGTCGGGGGTGGCCCGCGCGGCTTCGTGGTCGGCGTGGCCCCGGGTCTCCCGTACGGCCAGCGTGGACAGCCCGAGGCCGAGGGCGGCGAACGCGGCACCGAGCAGGAACGGTGCCGGGCGCAGCCCGTAGGCGTCGGCCAGGTATCCGGTGGCCATCGCGGTGGCCGCGACAGCCAGGTAGCCGGCGGCTTCGTTCAGCCCCATCGCCAGGCCGCGCCGGGCCGGGCCGACGAGGTCGATCTTCATGATGACGGTGGTCGACCAGGTCAGTCCCTGGTTGATGCCGAGCAGCACGTTGGCGGCGATCACCCAGCCCCAGTTCGGTGCCCAGATCAGCATCAGCGGGACCGGCAGCCCGATCAGCCACCCGGCCACCAGGACCGGTTTGCGGCCGTAGCGGTCCGACCAGGTGCCGGCGAAGAAGTTCGTCGCGGCCTTCACCGCACCGAAGGCGAGGATGAAGGTAAGCGCCCCGGTGTACTTGGTGAGGCCGAACGTCTGCTCGGACAGCAGCGGCAGCACGATCCGTTCCTGGCCGAGCATGCCGCCGACCAAGGCGTTGACCGCGACCAGCAGCACGAACTGGGCCAGGTTGGCGCGCAACCCCAGCTGCGGGCTCTTCGCCGACGTCGTCATGCCAACGCCTGGCCGATGGCGGCGGCGAGCTCGTCCGGGCCGCCGTCGAGGACCCGCACTTCGCGGTGGCCCGCGCGCTGCAGCAGGCTGGCGCCGGTCATCGCCCGTTCACCGTGCCCGCACATGACCACCATCGGACCGGGGTCGACGGCCCTGGCGTGCTCGCGCAACATTCCGAGTTCGACATGCTGCGCGCTCGGGGCGTGGCCGGAGTGGAACTCGCTGGCCTGGCGCACGTCGAGCACCGGGACACCGGTGGCCTGCTCTGGCTTCAGCAGCGGTGTCGTGGTGGTCTGCCCGCTCCAGCCGGCCATCCCGCCGGCCAGTTCGCCTCGCGGGAGACCGAATCCGATCTTCACCGCCTGCCAGGCCAGATCGTCCAGGTCCTGGTCGGCGTTGCGCACCACCATGTATTCCGTGCCGGGCTCGAGCAGCCAGCCCAGCCATGACGCGAACTGGGCGCGCAGAGCGATAGATACCGCGCCCGGGATGTGCCCGGTGGCGAAGTCGTGGATCGGGCGCACGTCGACCAACACCGCCCCGCTGGCGATCGCGGCCTTGAACTGGTCGGACGACAGTGCCGGCACGCGCAGTTGCTCGGCGACGAGGGAGGGGCCGCGGCGGTTGGCTTCGGGCAGTTGCAGGAAGTACGGCGGGAAGCTTCCCAGCCCGGCGAGCAGCTGCTCGACGAACGTGTCCTCGTCCAGCGACCGCAGCAGCGGGTTCGCCTGCTTTTCCCGTCCGATCGTCGAGGTCCGGTCACCGCCGTTCGGCGCGGAGCAGAACGACCCGGCCCCATGGGTGGGGAGGACCGGGGTCGCGTCCGGCAGTTGCGCGAGTCGCCGCAGCGACCGGTACTGCAACCGGGTCAGCTGTTCGGTCTGATCCGCTCCAGCGAGGTCGGTGCGCGCGGCGCCGCCGACGATCAGCGACCCGCCGGTAAACACTCCCAGCAGATCGGCTCCGTCGAGCAGCTCGAACGACAGGTGCTCACCGGTGTGGCCCGGTGTCGCCAACGCCCGCAACGTCAGGCCGCCGAGATCGACCTCGTCACCGTCGGCCAGCCGGTCATGGGTGAACTCCCGTCCACCCGTGGCCGATGCCAGCAGCCGCGCTCCGTCGAGCGCGGCGAGCTGGACCGCACCGGACAGGAAGTCGGCGTGAAGGTGGGTGTCGGCGGCGAACGCCACCGTCAGGCCGCGCCGCTCGGCTTGCGCCCGCAGCGCCCGCAGATCCAGGCACGGGTCAACCGCTAGCGCCCGCCCATCGCCCAGGTCGACCAGATACGAGGAGTTGCCCAGCCCTTCGTCGACTACGGCGACGATCATCTTGCTCAGTTCACCATCCACTCCTACACTATTCCATGAATCTTTGGAGGAATGTCAATGGGTGATCCGGCGGCCAAGGCAGCACTGTTCGAGCAGTTCGCACAGGTCGGCAAGGCGTTGGGCAGCGCCAAGCGGCTCGAACTCCTGGACCTGTTGGCCCAAGGCGAGAGATCGGTCGAGGTGCTCGCGGGCCGGGCCGGCCTGGGGTTGACGACTGCGTCCAATCACCTGCAGCTGCTGCGGCAGGCCGGGCTCGTTGCAGGGCGCAAGGAAGGCACGAAGGTCTACTACCGGCTGGCCGGAGGCGATGTCGCGGCGCTGTGGGCGCAGTTGCGTGACGTCGCCTCGGCGCACCTGGCCGAGGTCGATCGGGCTCGCCGCGCCTATCTCGGCAGCGACGACATCGCCGAGGTGACCCGCGACGAACTGCTGCGCCGGCTGGAGGCCGGCGACGTCACGGTCGTCGACGTCCGCCCCGGCGAGGAGTACACCGCAGGCCACATCCCCGGCGCGGTGTCGATCCCGGTCGACGAGCTCGCCGACCGGCTGGCCGAGCTGCCAGCCGGTACGACGATCGTCGCGTACTGCCGCGGCTCGTACTGCGTGATGGCCCACGAAGCCGTCCGCACACTTACCGCCGAGGGCCTGTCCGCGGCGCGGCTGAGCGATGGGATGCTCGAGTGGCGTCTGGCCGATCTCCCGGTCGCGAGCTGACCCGCACACGACCTGAGGAGTGAGGTGGCATGGGCATCGACGAGACGTTGAGTCAGGTCCGCGCCGACCTGACCCGGCTGGAGCCTGCCGAGGCCTACTCGGCCAGCCGCGACAACGACACGTTCATCGTCGACACCCGACCGGAGTTCCAGCGACGTGACGCCGGTGAGATCCCCGGTGCGCTCGTCATCGAACGAAACCACCTCGAATGGCGCCTCGATCCCACCAGCGCTGCGCGGATCCCCGAAGCCGTCAACGCGAACATTCGGTGGATCGTGCTGTGCGAAGGCGGCTACTCCTCCAGCCTGGCCGCCAACTCGCTGCGCCGGATCGGCCTGCACCGCAGCACCGACGTGATCGGCGGATTCAACGCCTGGCAGGCCGCAGGCCTGCCGGTCGTCGCGCCCAACTCCACCAGCCATTCGGGCCCGGACGGTGCGGGCTCCGGCAGTTGAGCACGGCTGGTCGGCCTGGTCAGGTCAGATCGAGGCGGGTGGTGCGCCACAGCCCAGCCGCGGCGACGACCAGCCCGTACGCCGCCAGCGCCAAGCCGCCTTGCCAGGGCTGCAGGAAGTCCTGATCGGTCAGCGTGATCTGCGTCAGCGCACTGGCTGACGGACCTGGCAGATACACCGTCCACTCCTGCAGCGCGGAGATGCGGGTGACGATCGGTTCGGCCACGAACAGGTAGACCAGCAGGCCCACCACCGCGGCGACCTGGTCGCGCAGCAACGCACCGAGACCCACGCCAAGAACGGCGAACGCCGTGACAGCGACGACGACACCGGCCACGGTGGCCGGGATCCCGTTGCCGGTCAGCGTCGGATCGATACCGCGGGCACTGAGCCAAGGCCACGCGATCGCGGTCACCACGGCGACGCACGCGAGCCCGTATCCGGCGCCGGTCAACGCGTAGGTGATGAGTTTGGCCGCCACGACCTGCGCCCGGTGGGGCGTGGCGAGAAAAGTCGTGATGGCGGTACGGTGCCGGTACTCACTCGTCATGCCGATCGCGGCCAGAACCGCGACCAGGGTCTGCGCTCCGCCGGCCGCGGTACCGAACAACAGCCGCTGCCCGGCCGCGGTGGCCAGCGGCGGGGCGAGGGTGTCGGGGTCGTCGTTGAACGCGATGTTCAGACTCGCGAACAGCGCCGTCAGCGCCATGGTGGCCAGCAGCAACCACAGCCAAAGCCGGGTGGACAGCAGCTTGGCGACTTCGCCCCGAATCAGATGCGTCATCAGACCCCTACCTCCGAAGCGTTGCTACTGCGATCGCCGTGCGCGCCGACGCCCGAGGTCAAGGTGAAGAACAGCCGCTCCAGGTCACCGGTCTGCTCGGACAGCCAGTGCAGTTCCACGCCGGCAGCGAACGCGGCATGCCCGACTGCAGCCGCGTCCGAGCCGCTGATCAGCAGCCGGTCGGTGCCGTCGGCCTCGACGTCGACGCCGTCGTGTGCGGCCAGTACGGCGTGCAGCTGTTCGCGCTGGCTGGTGCGAACTTCGACCACCGGGGCCTGCGACCCGGCCAGTTCGGTGACCGGTCCCTGGAAGCGAAGGCGGCCCTTGTCGATGATCACGACGTGGTCGACCAGTTGCTGCATCTCGGTCAGGACGTGGCTGGACACCAGCACCGTCCTGCCCTGGGCGGCGAGGTCGCGCAGCAGCCGCCGCATCCACACAATGCCTTCGGGATCCAAGCCGTTGGCCGGCTCGTCGAGCACCAGGACCTGCGGGTCGCCGAGCATCGCCACGGCCAGCGCGAGGCGCTGCCGCATTCCCAGCGAATAGCCACCGATACGCCGCCCACCGGCCGCAGCCAGCCCCACCAGTTCCAGGACCTCGTCGGCTCGTTGCGGCGCGAAGCCGCTGACAGTGCAGTACACCCGCAGGTGCGCGCGACCCGTCCGTGCCGGATGGAACCCGGCCGCGTCCAGCGCCGCACCGACTACTGTCAAAGGTCGGGCTATGTCGCCATAGGCGGCGCCGGCGATGGTGGCGCTGCCCCGATCGGGGCGGATCAGCCCGAGCAGCATCCGTAGCGTGGTCGTTTTGCCCGCGCCGTTCGGCCCCAGGAACCCGGTCACCGTGCCCGGCTCGACGCAGAACCTCAGGTCGTCGACGGCCCGCACCGGACCGAACGACTTCGACAACCCGCGGACCTCGATCGCGGCGGTCATGCCGCCGGCTCCCGGACAGCCCTGCCGAGCATGTGCGGCGCGGCCGGAGACGGCTGTCCCGGCGGGAAGTCGAACCGGTCGAGCTCCTCGATCACGAACCCGGCGGCCGTGATCGCCGCCGCGGTGTCGCGGCCGACATGGCAGCCACCCATCAGCCACGGCCACACGGTCGCGTCTGCGATGCGCTGCACCCGGGCCAACCGCCGGTCCGGCGCTGCGGCGACGTGCTCGTAGAACCGCAGCTCACCACCGGGCCGCAGCACCCGCAACGCCTCCGCCAGCGCGGCGGCCTGGTCGGTGACCGAGCACAGCACCAGACACATCACCACCACATCAGCCGAACCGTCCTCAACCGGCAGACGCTCCGCCGTGCCCTCGACCACCTCGACTCGGAGCTTGCCGTCCGCGGCACGGTGGGCGGCCTGCGCGCGCAGATACGGGTCCGGCTCGATCGCCACGACCTCGGTCACGGTCGGCGGGTAGTGCGCGAAGTTGGCTCCCTCACCTGCACCGACCTCGACGACCCGCCCGGCGGTCCCGGCCAGCAGCCGGGTGCGGTGTTCGGCGGCGCCTTGGCGATCCATCAGGGGCCGCAGCCGGGAATAGACCCGCGCGAACACCGGATGCGACCTCTGTCTGCTCATGGCGACTACGATGAGGTGTTAACAGGAAAGTGTCAACACTGCTGTAAACAGTTGAGGAGTTGAGCCGGTGACCAAGGCACCGCCCGAAGGCAAGCTGATGAAGCGGCCCGAACGCCGCCGCGCACTCATCCAGGCCGCGGCGCGCGCCTTCGCCCGCGGCGGCTACGCGTCCACCAGCCTCGACGACGTCGCCGCCGAAGCAGGCGTCAGCCGGGTCCTCATCTACAGACACTTCGAGTCCAAGACCCAGCTGTACGAAGCCGTCCTGGCCGACGTCAGCGACCAGCTCCGCACCGCCACCGGCCACCCCGACCACGCCACCGCGAACAGCTTGCAAGGGCTGGTCGCCGCGGCACAGGACAACCCCGACGGGTTCCGGCTGTTCTTCCGCCAATCCGGCCAGGAACCGGAGTTTCGCCGGCACGCCGACGAGCTCCGCGCCGCGATGAAGGCCACCGCGCACCCCTACCTCGAGCAAGTCATCCACGACCAGGAACGGCTGCGATGGGCCGCCGACCTGATCCCCACGATCGCCGTCGAGGCCGTCATCGCTTGGCTCGACGCCGGCTGCCCATCATCCGCAACCGCGCCCGACACCATCAACAGCATCATCGCCAGCGCCGTCTCTGCCATCGCCTCCACCAACGAAGGGGACTGACCGGCCGTGATGGAATCTCAGCGCCCTGTGACGGCGGCCAAGGCTGTTGCCGTGCTGTCATCCACCTGAGCGGGACCGAGCCGCGCCACAGGGGCACACTGTGGCTGTGGGCAACTTGTCGCCCGAACTCACAGGGCCGGTCCTGCTCGAACTCGCCAAAGCCGTCGAGCAGTTGCCTGGCGAGCACGGAATGCCAGGCGGATCCCGCTATGAGTTGAAGTGGGACGGCTACCTTCACTGAACAAGTCAACCGATGGCCTGCGCGCCTGGGGTACTGATGGTGGGCCGATACCGCGGATCAGGTCCTTGAGGTCGTCGGCAGAACCATGAAGCTGACGGGACCAGTCCCTCGCGATCGACAAGCTGCTCCGCCGGCCCGGGCCCGCCCTCCATGTAACCTCGGCGATCATGAGGACCGTGGAGCCGCCCCGCCATGTAGTGGATAGGCTGGATCGAGCCTCGCGGTTCCGCTCCGCTTCGGCGGGATGTGACAGAGTGTCTCGGCCGTGAGGTGGTTGGATGAGGGATCGCCCGCAGCGATCGCCGAGGCGCTGAGGCAGGTCGCGCCCGCGCTGGGCGACGACTCGATCGCCGTTCGGGAGTCGGCGAGCGAGGATGACCCCTTGTGGTGGTCAGCGAGTGCGGTCGTGGGCGAGCGATTCGTCGCAAAGTTCGCGTGGTCACGTCCTGCCGCGCTCCGGCTGGCGTACGAGATCGCCGTGCTGGAGGCGTTGGCGCGCGAACCGGCGATTCCGTTTCTGCCGGACGTCGTTGCCAGCAGCACCGATCCAGTGCTCTTGGTGACCAGGCTGGTGCCGGGCAAGGCACTATTCGACGTCGTGGATTCGCTTGACCGGGACGATGTGGGTCGCCAGTTGGCCCACTTCATGGCGGAGTTGAACCATCCGCAGACCCTGGAGCGCGTCGAATCCGTCGTCGGTGACGTTCCGTCCGTATCGCTGCAACCTGTAGCGACCGACACTGTGCGCGCGGGGTTCGGGAAATGGGTTCGTCCGGATCAGCGTGCCGCTGTCATGCGGTGGTGCGACTGGGCGGACGAGGTACTGGCGACGCGGCAACGGAGTGTCCTGGTGCACGGTGATCTGCATGGCGGCAATCAGGTCTGGGACGGCGGAGAACTTCGCGTAGTCCTCGATTTCGAAACTGCCGGACTCGCCGACGCCGAGTACGACCTGCGGACTTTCCCCGGAACGGGTCCGGGCATCGAGTTATTGACCGCCACCATGCGCCACTACCGGCAGATCACCGGCCGCGAACTGGTAGCTGAGCGTGTGATGGCCTGGCATCTGCGCACGGCGCTCAGCGATGCACTTTGGCGCAGTGAAGCAGGCGTCCCACTGCCGGATCACCGAACACCGTCAGCCTGGGTCGATGACCTCGCCAAGCGATTCACCGCACTGGGCATCAACCCGGATGTGCTACCACCTGGGACATCGTGAAGCAGCCGTGATGACAGGCCCTAGCGAGGTCGGCCCCCTTACCGCCAACTAATCACTTGATCCGGCCTGCCGCAGTGGCCAGTTGGTTTTCGGCCTCAGCGCGCCGCTGCCGCAGGTGCTTCAGCGACTCCTCCAAGGCCGCAACTTCGCCCAGCCAGGCCCGATCCTGTGCCTCGGCCAAGCGGGCCTCGGCGTTGCAAGTCATCTCCTCAATCCGGGGCAGTTGGGCGGGATCGACTCGCAGGAACCGGCACCGACTGCAGGCATGCTCGTGAACGCACGGAGTGCCGTAGGGGCGGTGGCACTCCCCGAGGGCGACCTTGCGGAGCAGGAAGTGCTCCTCGAACTCGGTCCACTCCTCGCCCGTGGCCGGTCGCATCTCCCCGAACGGGCGGGTGGCGCGGCGGCGTTCGATGAAGTGCTGGTGGGCGGCGATGACCTCTTCGGGGAACACGGCGGTGTAGCCGCGAGTGGTGTCGAGGTTCAGATGCCCGAGCAGGGAGGCGGCGATGTGCAGCGGCAGCCCGGTCGAGACCAGCGCGGTGGTGAACAGGCGCCGGAAGTCGTGCGGTGTGAAGGTGATCGGCTGGCCGGCGTCGCGCAGGTCGGCCGAGGCCGCGACGTCGTCGAGGAGCCGGCGAACCACTGAGGCAGACAGGACTTCCTGCCGGGTGCCGAGACGGCGGGCGAACAGGTGCGGGAACGGTTCGCCGTGGACCTTCTCGTAGGGGTCGTAGCGCACCGATAGCGGCACGTGGTCGTGCGGGCCTTTGGTGCGGCGCTGGACAGCCACCAGCACGGTGACCAGTTCCGGGGTCATCGGTATGAGCCGTTCGGCGTCGGTCTTGCTGGGCACGATGTGCAGCAGCGGCACGAGTGTGCCGGTCGTGGCCGAGGTGAAGTGGCGCAGCGACAGCTGGGTGAGCTCGAGCAGTTCCTCGATCCGGATGCCGGTATGGCGCAGCGTCTCGATCACCGCCCACGCCCAGAACCCGCCTGCCTCGGCCGCGGTCAGATCGATCAGGCCACGCTTGTTGACCCGGATCGCCGGCAGATCCGGGGCCGCGGTGATGAGTCGTGCCCGGAGCAGGCTCGGGCGGTCGCGCTCGAAGTGGCGTGGCGGCGGCTGATGCAGCTCGAACACCGACCCGTCGACAGTGAACCGCTCGCCGTGGCTGACCTGGCCGGCCGCGGCGAGTGCCCGTGCTGACCAGTCCCGGCGGCGGACCGCCTCGGCCACGAGTGCCGGCAGCAGCGGGGTCAAGGCCCGGGTCCGGTTCTGGGTGCGGGACTGCTGGCGCCGCTTGGCCTTGGACGCGGCCTTCGATTCGTGCCGCGACACCGGACATGGCGCGACCCATGGCCCCCAGCGGGCTGGTTCGTCGTGCGACCACTCCGCCAGGTCGCGATACATGCCCCGGACGGCGAACAACACCGAGTGGATCTCGCGGCGCTCACGACCGTCGGTCGTGAGCGCGAGCCGTTCGCGCCACTGCGTGGCGACCTCGGGCGCAAGGTGCAGGCTGGTCTGAGCGGGATTGATCTGCAGCACCTCCCACCAAAACAGCCGCACCAACCGGTAGGCCCAACCCTCCAGCGTGCCGTAGTCCATCGACGGTTTCAGCTCCCGCAGGTAATCCACCAGCAGATCCCGCACCCCGCCCGGCGGGATACCGTAGCGGTCGACCAACGTCTCCACCGAATGCTGACGGGTGTTGCCCTTGGCCGACCACGCCGCGCGCAGCGTCAGCGGTTCCCCGGCGAACGGTCCGAGCGCGACCAGCAGCTCCCAGGCCAGGTGCTCGCGGCGGTTCCGCCCGGACGTCCGCACGACGTCGGCGTAGTGCAGCAGGTGCTCGCCCTCGAGCTGCTCCAGCCGCCGGCCGGTGCGGATCAGCACCCTGGACAGGCACGCCTCGGCATCGAACTGGTGCCGCAGCAGCGCCGTCCGGTAGAGCGGCAACGCGCGCATCCGCGCCAACAGCTCAGGCTCGTGGGCTTCGAGCATGCGCTGCGCGTGGTGCGCCCCGGCTTTGCTGGTCAGCTGCCACCCATACGATGGGCGCAGAACCCGCGCCACCATCAACGCGTTCACCGCTACCCGAAGCGCACTTGGCACAGTCTCCGGGCAGACACCGTCTCGCCACGATCTCGGCGCTAGATCCGCGCCGCTAGCCAGCCAGCGCTGCTCCCACGAGTCACCCTCGAACCCGTCCAGCCACCCCAGCAGCCGCCGGATCCCGTAAGCCAAGTGCTTTCGGCCCGGGAACACACCATGGGTGACGTCCAGCGTGTAGTCGATCGCCCCGGAGACGGTCAGCGTCTGCAGCGCCTGTCCGGGTGCGTCCGGCAGCAACGGAGGCGGCGGGAGTCCCAGGTCGTAGCCATGGCGTGCGAGCAGCCTCCCGCCCGGCCCGAACACCGCATCAGGTGAGACGACCGTCGACGGCGAGAGCAGCTTGATCGAAGGGCCCGACGCGGCCCGGGTAAGGCTCGCTTGCCGCCGCTGCGCCGGGATCTCGCGGTCGGTGGTCGTGGGGCCGCTCACGCGGGCAGGCCCAGCAGTTCACGGACTGCGGCGTCGTCGTAGGCCGGCTCGATGACCGGCTCTGCTGCGCGGGGCCGCGCGTGGTGCTCCAGCACCTTCGCGACCAGATCCTCCAGCCGCGGCTGAGCGTAGATCTGCGTCGTGGAGACGCTCGCGTGCCGCAGGATCGTCTGCACGTCGAACAGCGTGAATGCCGGATCCGCGAGCAGCCGCGCCGCCGTGGTGTGCCGCAGGTCGTGCAGCGTCCAGTTCGTGCCCAGCGCGGCGTTCGCCCGTTGCAGCACCGCCCGGGCAGCGTGATACGTCAGCGGCCGGGGTGCGCCTTTGCCGGGTCCACCACAGCGGTCCGCCCGGTGTGACCGGCGGGCACTCTTCGCGCAGATACAACGCCAACCACACGAACGAGTCCACGCTCGCCGGGATCGTCTCCCGCAAGCGGCTACCCTTGCTGACCACCGCGATCGTGTTCGCGCCGGCGTCCAAGTCAGTGTCCAGACACAGGCCGAGCAGCTCGCTGGCCCTAGCACCGCTGGACAGCCAGAACGACACCAACGCCCGGTCGCGGTGACTGCGCAACGCACCGAACAGTGCGTCGGCCGCATCATCCGGTATCGCTCTCCAGACCGGGCGGGGCACCTTCTGCCGGTAGGTCGCCCGGTGGCGCACTACGAAGTTGTCCATCGGGTTGTGGTGCGCCTGCAGGCGTCCCGCGGACCGGGTTCGCTGAGCAGGCACCGGGTTCATCAGCGGTCCCAGATCGGCCGCACACGCCCACTCGTAAAAGCCGAACAGCACGCTCAGCTGATGGTTGATCGTGCGAGCCGCGTACGTCGTGCCCAGTGCCGCCTTGCCTGTGATCGGGTTCACCGACCCCGGCAGCGGCGCATCCGCGCGGCGGTTCAGCCGCTGTGGGACCGGCGAGTCACGTAGCCGTTCCACGAACTCCCGGACATCAGTCCGCTCAGCGCGCTCCCACGCGGTCCACCGGTCGTGCAGAAACCGGAACCACCGCAGGAGATCGAAGGCGTAGCTGCGCAGCGTCGCCGGCGAACAATCCGACGCAGCCAGATCCCTCAGGAACGACGACGCCGCCACATGCTCCTCGTCGGGGAACCACACCCGCCAGCGCAGACCCTGCTCGAACTCGACAACCCGCCCCAGCTCGCCACCCGACACCAGCACACCCTCTCCAGCCACCGGCCAACTGCGCCAATCGGTACACGAAAGAGTTCAGTCAACTAGCCGCGTGGGCGCGGTCTGCCGTCGCGGAGAGGTTCGGTTGTGGTCGCGCAACGGCAACGACTTCACTGCGAAGTTCCCCGACGTCCAAGCGGCGCTGGTCGCCCAGGTCGATGTGGATTGTGTTCTTGACGGCGAATTGGTCGTGTGGACGGGGGAGCGGCTTGACTTCGACGCGCTGCAGCGCCGGATGGCCAACACCGCAGCCACCGTGCGGCGCCGCCTCGCAGCCGCTCAACCGGCGTCGTTTGTTGCCTTCGACATCTTGGCGGTCGACAGCGTCGACGTGCGCCCAATGCGCTGGACCGCCCGCCGCACCCGACTGGAAGCCCTCGCGGCAGGCTGGACGCCGCCTCTGCAGCTGTCCCCGGTCACCGGCAACGTCGCTGAGGCCAAGGAGTGGTTGGAGGCGTTCAAGGCCAGCGGCGTTGAGGGCCTGGTCGTGAAGGGCGCCTCCAGCCGATACCTGCCCGGGCGACGGGAGTGGCTGAAGTGGAAGACCCGCGACACCGTCGAGGCCATTATCGGAGCCGTCACCGGATCCTTGCAGCACCCCGAGATCCTGGTCGTCGGCCGCTTCCGCGGAAAGGAATTCGAAGTGATCGGCCGCACGGTCAGGCTGAAAGCCGATCAGGCCGCCGCGATCGCCAAGCTGCTCAAGCCCGCAGGTGCTCGGCATCCGTGGCCTGACCAGATCAGCACTCACTGGGGCACGGGCAGCAAGACCCCGATCATGAAGGTCCAGCCCAAGGTCGTCGTCGAGGTCGCCGCCGACGCTGCCCTGCAGGCCGGCCACTACCGCCACCCGTTGCGCTTGATCCGCCACCGCGCCGACCTCGGACCCCGCGACGTCGAGACGCTGTCTCCAAGCTGATCACCCCACCGGCTGGTCCCGACTGACGGGCAGCTGTTGCTCGGCCTCGGCGCGGCGCTGCCGCAGGTGCTTCAGCGATTCCTCCAAGGCGGCGACCTCACCGAGCCACGCGCGGTCCCTCGCCTCGGCCAACCGTGCGGTGGCGTTGCTGGTCATCTCCTCGATGCGAGGCAGCTGGGCGGGGTCGACACGCAGGAATCGGCACCTGGTGCAGGCGTGCTCGTGGACGCACGGGGTGCCGTAGGGGCGGTGGCAGTCGCCGAGCGCGACTTTGCGGAGCAGGAAGTGGTCCTCGAACTCGGCCCATTCCTCACCGGTGGCCGAGCGCAGCTCGCCGGTTGGCCGGGCCGCTCGGCGGTGCTCGATGAAGTGCTGGTGTGCCGCGATGACCTCCTCGGGAAAGACCGCGGTGTAGCCGCGGGTCGTGTCGAGGCTCAGGTGCCCGAGCAACGTCGCGGCGATGTGCAGCGGCAGCCCGGTGGAGACCATCTCGGTCGCGAACAGGCGCCGAAAGTCGTGCGGGGTGAAGTGGATCGGCTGTCCGGCGTCGCGCAGGCCGACGCTGGCCGCGACGTCGAGCAGCAGTCGCCGCACGACCGCTGCCGAGATCACTTCGTGCCGTGCTCCGATCCGGCGCGCGAACAAATGCGGGAACGGCTCACCGTGCACCTTCTCGTGCGGGTCGTACCGCACCGATAGCGGCACCTGTTCGCCGCCGGCCTTCGCGCGGCGCTGGACAGCGACCAGCACGGTGACCAGTTCCGGGGTCATCGGTATCAGCCGCTCGGCGTCGGTTTTGCTGGGCACGATGTGCAGCAACGGCACCAGCGTCCCAGTGGTCGACGAGGTGTAGTGGCGCAGAGACAGCTGGGTCAGCTCGAGCAGTTCCTCGACCCGGATGCCGGTGTGGCGCAGTGTCTCGATGACCGCCCAGGCCCAGAACCCATCGGCCTCGGCCTGGGTGACGTCGACCAAATCCTTCGCCTGCCGGACAAGCGGCATATCCGGTGCCGCCTCGACCAGGCGGGCGCGGACCACAGTGGCCCGGTCCTTCTCGTAGTGGCGCGGCGGCGGCTGGTGCAGCTCGAACACCGACCCGTCGAGGGTGAACAGGTCACCATGCTGGACCCGTTCGGCGGCGGCCAGCAGTCGGGTCGACCAGTCGCGGCGGCGCGCGGCCTCGGCGACCAGGGCGGGCAGCAGCGGCGTCAGCGCCCGGGTCCGGTCCTGGGTGCGGGCCTGCTGGTGCCGCTTAGCCTTCGAGGCGTTCTTCGACTCGTGCTTCGACACCGGGCACGAAGCGACCCACGGCCCCCACCGAGCCGGTTCGTCGTGGGACCACTCCGCCAGGTCGCGGTACATGCCGCGCACGGCGAACAGCGTCGAGTGGATCTCGCGCCGTGGCCGACCGTCTGTCGTGACGGCGAGCCGTTCTCGCCACGCTGCCGCGGTCACAGCGTCCAGCCGCAGGTCCGCTTGGCCTGGGTTGATCTGCAGGACCTCCCACCAGAACAGCCGGACCAGGCGGTAGGCCCAGCCCTCCAGGCTGGAGTAGTCCATCGACGGTTTCAGCTCGCGCAGGTAGTCGACCAGCAGGTCCCGCACGCCGCCAGGCGGAAGACCGTAGCGGTCGACCAGCGTTTCCACCGAGTGCTGGCGGGTGTTGCCCTTGGCCGACCACGCTGCCCGCATCGTCACCGGTTCGCCGGCGAACGGTCCGAGCGCGACCAGCAGCTCCCACGCCAGATGCTCGCGCCGGTTCCGGCCAGAGGTCTTCACCACGTCGGCGTAGTGCAGCAGGTCCTCGCCTCGCAGGTCCTCGACGCGCTTCCCGGTGCGGATCAGCACGCGGGTCAGGCACGCCTCGGCGTGAACCTGGTGACGGGGCAACGCGTCGCGGAAAGCAGGCAGGGCCCGGAGGCGCTGCAGCTGGTCGGGCTCGTTGACCGAGAACATTCGCTGCGGCAGGTGCGCTCCGGCACCGGCCGCGAGTTGCCACCCGTAGGACGGCCGCAGCACCCTGGCCACCATCAGCGCGTTCGCCGCAGGCTTCAACGTGCTCGCCGGCGTGTACGGCTCGACGGCGTCTCGCCATGAACGCGGAGCTCGGTCGGCGCCACTGGCCAGCCACCGCTCCTCCCACGAGGTGCCGTCGAACCGGTCGAGCCAGCCCAGCAACCGCCGCACGCCGGCCGTGAGGCTCTTGCGGCTCGGGAACACTCCGAGTGTCCGGTCCAACGTGTGCTCGATCGCATCGGCAAGGCCGAGAGCCTGAACCGACCGGCCTGGCGCGTCCGGCAGCAGCGCAGGCGCCTCCAAGCCGAGGTCGTAACCGAAGTGCTTGAGCACGCGGCCGTCAGCCCGGAACAGGCGATCGACCGCCGCCGGGGGAGGCGACAGCAGCTTGGTCGACGGCGTCGACATTGTGCATGTCCGGGTCGCTTGGCGCTGCGCGGCCGAAACCTCGACGGGGGCGTCGGCCTGCTGGTCACCGCTCACGCCGGCGGCCCGAGAAGCTCGCGCACCGCTGCGGTGTCGTAGGGCGGCTCGATACTCGGACCAGCTGGCCGCGGCCGGGCGTAATGCTCCAGCACCTTGCCGACCAGATCCTCCAGCCGGGGCTGGGTGTAGATCTGGGTCGTCGAGACGCTCGCGTGCCGAAGGATCGTCTGCACGTCGAACAGCGTGAACGCCGGATCGGCCAGGAGCCGCGCGGCTGCGGTGTGGCGCAGGTCGTGCAGCGTCCAGTTCGTCCCCAGCGCCGCGTTCGCGCGCTGCAGCACCGCCCTGGCCGCGTGGTAGGTCAGGGGCCGCGGCGTGCCCTGACGGGTCCACCACACCGTCCCGCCCTGCAACGCGGGCGGGCATTCCTCCCGCAGGTACAGTGCAAGCCACACGAACGAATCGACACTGGCCGGGATCGTCTCCCGCAGCCGCGTGCCCTTGCTGACAACCGTGATCGTGTTCGCTCCGGCGTCCAGATCGGTGCCGTGGCACAGACCGAGCAGCTCGGCCGCCCTCGCGCCGCTGGACAGCCAGAAGGACACCAGCGCCCGATCGCGGTGACTGCGCAGCGCACCGAACAGTGCGTCGGCCGCGTCGTCGGGGATCGCCCGCCACGACGGCCGCGGCACCTTCTGCCGATACGTCGCCCGCCGGTGAACGACGAAGTTCTCCATCGGGTTGTGGTGGCCTTCGACGCGGCCACCGGAGCGCAACCGCTGCGCCGGCACCGGGTTGATTAACGGCCCGAGGTCCGCTCCGCACGCCCACTCGTAGAACCCGAACAGCACACTCAGCTGATGGTTGATCGTCCGCGGCGCGTACCTCACCCCCGGAACCGCCCGCCCCGTGATCGCGTTCACCGAACCCGGAACCGGCCCGTCCGGGCGCCGGTTCAGCCGCTGGGGAACAGGTGCTTCACGCAACCACTCGACGAACTCCCGCACGTCACTGCGCTCGGCGCGCTCCCACGGCGTCCAACGCTGATGCAGGAACCGGAACCACCGCAGCAAGTCGTAGGCGTAGCTGCGCAGCGTCCCTGGTGAACAGTCCGACGCCGCGAGGTCCCGCAGGAAGCCGGACACCGCCAGGTGCTCGACCTCCGGGAACATCACCCGCCACCGCAAACCCCACTCGAACTCGACCACACGACCCGGCTCCGCGACTGCCACCGGCACACCCTCCCCGCACCACCACCAAAGCGCCAACCGGCGCGCTGAAGAGTTCAGTCAACTAGCCGCGCGGTGATCGTCCGGCGGGGTACGTCGGCGCGGATCTGGTCGCGACAGCGCAAGGAGCTCACCGACCGGTTCCCTGACATCGCCGCGGCCGCCGCCCGCCAGCTGAACGACGGCGCGGTCGTCGACGGCGAGCTGGTGATCTTCCTCGATGGCCGGCTCAGCTTCGACGCGCTCCAGCGGCGGCTGGTCACCGCCCCGGCGAAGGCCCGCCAGTTGGTCGCGTCGACGCCGGCGTCGTACGTTGCGTTCGACCTGCTGGCCTACGGCGGGGTTGACCTGCGGACCCAGCGCTGGACCGTCCGCCGGGCCCGGCTAGATGTACTGACCCAGGAGGTTGTTGACGTAGGGCGAGACCTCCGTGTCGGGTGGGAGCTGTCTGACGGCTTTCCACTCGGTCCACGGAGGTCTCTGTGTCCCACGCTAATGCCCGGCTGACTCCAGCGGGGAGATTGATTATGGTTCGGCGGATCGCGGCAGGGCGCGCGGTGGCTCATGTCGCGGCTGAGATGGGTGTGTCACGCACGTGTGCGTGGCGGTGGTGGCGCCGCTACCAAGACCAGGGCCAGGCCGGGCTGGTCGATCGTTCGTCTCGGCCGCGGTCGTGCCCGCACCGCACCCCACCGTGCACCGAGACCCGGGTCCGGATCTGGCGGCACCTGACCCGACGCGGACCGGTCGACCTGGCCCGCCGGGCCGGAGTGCCGGCCGCGACCATTGGCCGGATCCTCACGCGCCACCACACCCCGCTGCTGCGCGAGTGCGACCCGATCACCGGCGCGGTAATCCGGGCCTCGCGCCGCACAGCCAACCGCTACGAACACCCCTATCCAGGGTCGCTGGTCCACATCGACGTCAAGAAACTCGGCCGAATCCCCGACGGCGGCGGCTGGAAAGCCCACGGCCGCGGTGCCCGCCCCGCCACTCAACGCGGCCTGGGCTACGACTACGTCCACACCGCCATCGACGACCACTCCCGCCTGGCCTACGCCGAGATCCACGACGACGAAAAAGGCCCCACCTGCGCAGCATTCCTGACCCGCGCAACCGCCTTCTACGCCACCCACGGCATCACCGTCGAACGCGTCATCACCGACAACGCCAAGAACTACCGCCTCGCCCGAATCTTCCTCGACACCGCCGCCAGCCTCGGCATCCAGCTCAAGCTCATCAAACCCCACTGCCCCTGGACCAACGGCAAAGCCGAACGCCTCAACCGCACCCTGGCCACCGAATGGGCCTACGCCCGCCCCTACAACACCAACCAGCAACGCACCACCGCCTTGCCAGCATGGCTCAACCACTACAACCTAGAACGACCCCACACCGGCATCGGCGGCCAACGACCCATCGACCGAATCAACAACCTCGCGAGTCAGTACAGCTAGAGCAGCTTGCCGAGCGTTGGCAGCTCCCGCTGCAAGTTTCACCGGTGACCGCGGACGTCGACGAGGCGCGGGAGTGGTTCGACGTACTGCCCGAGGCGATGGGGATCGAGGGCCTGGTGGTGAAGGGCGCCAGCTCCCGCTACGTCGGGGGCAGGCGCGAGTGGCTGAAGGTCAAACGCCGCGACACGATCGAGGTGATCGTGGGAGGCGTGATCGGCGCCATCGACCGGCCGGAGATCGTGGTCGCCGGGCGGTACCGGGGCGACGACCTGGTCGTGGTCGGCCGTACCGTTCCGCTGACCACGACCCAGTCGGCCGAGCTGGGCCCGATGCTTCGCGCTTCCCGCGCCGGGCACCCGTCGCCGGACGAGATCAGCTCTCAGCGCTGGGGCGGCCGCGACTCGAAGAAGCCGCTCACGAAGGTCAGGTCTGACGTGGTGGTCGAGGTCAGCGCTGACGCCGCGATCCAGGCCGGCCAATATCGCCACCCGCTTCGCTTCGTCCGCCCGCGCGCCGATCTCGAACCCGGCGACGTCGAGGAGGCCCCACCGACCTGATCAACCTCTATCGACTGCCCGTGGGCCTGGTCCGGGTGCGTGGCAGCCTGGGGCATATGTGGTCGCGATGCATCCACAGCCAGCCGGGCGAACTTGTTGGAGCGGTTCGTCGTCGAGGAGCAGAACGCCGACGATCTGCGAGGCCCCGACTTCAACGTCAACCCGACCAAAAACAACCCAGTGGTGATCGCCCGGGTCCCGAAGGACGCCGGCGACGTCGTCGGTCTGGGAGCTGCGTAGCTTTCCATTGGGGCCTTTACCGGACTTGGCGCTTTCTACTCAGTTCGGCTGAGGCCTGTCCGCCGACTGTTTAGCCGCCGCCGAACGGACTCGCGGTCTGATGGCACCCCGAGCGAACCTTCATGCGGATCCCTCGAAGACGCTCCCGATCCTTGCTCGGACGTACATCTCTAAGGGAGCCAGGACCAGTGGCGAGGTGGCGGGTACGTAGATGTCTAGTCGGTCGAGGTTGGCGAGCATCCAGACCTTGACGGTCGTGGGGGGCCAAGCGGTCTATGCCCAGCCAGGGCCACACAATCGAGTGGGCGAGCAGGCTTTTGGCTAAAGTCGAGCCGGCCGAGGTCGGGCTGTAGTGCTGGTAACGGAAGCGGGGTTCGCTGTTTGGCCCGACCTTGCCGACCTTGAGAACCATGCCGGCCCCCGCCTCTGAGGTAGTCGACGATCTGAGGGCGAACGCGTACACGGCCCCGTGCCCCGGTGGAAGCCTCGGCTGCCGATGAGGGGCGCGCACCAATTCGGAGCGACGTTCGCAGGGCCAACCATCAAGCCGTAGGGACGTGACGGCCGATGTGAAGTCGCTGACCAGGATTCCTGGCTCGATGAGCATGTCGTGACCTCGAGCCTATGTGCCCGCTTCTTCGATGTCTGCGGATTGATACTCGCTCCTCAGGGAGTCGAGTCGCCGCTGCCCTTGCGGGGTGTCGGCCAGCCAGAACGTCCAGCCGTTGGGTGTCGCACCGGTGACGGCCACTGCCGCCGCGGATGGGGTGTCGTACGCCACTTCGCCGTACACAATGCGTCCTTCCTCGTCAATCTCGGCGACGCCATCGATGTCTTCCTTCGCAGGGGTTAGGACTGTCCCGGCGGGCAAGAGACCCGCCTGGAAAAGATCCATGATTCGTACCCTGGCGCCGACGCTGTCTCCGCCGAAGGGCAATGGCTCGGGCTCGAGTGTGGTTACTGATGGATACTGCGGGTCGTAGTCGGAGCGAGACAGCATCTGGAATGCCTGGCGGACGACATCTGCCATCAGCCGGCGGCGTTGCGCGAGGAATTCATTGAACGGCAGTTCGGTCCATCCCGCTGGGAGTGCATGGAGTTCGACCTGCCGGTTCATCCGATCCGGACCAAGGTGAGGCTTGGATGAAAGCTGCTCGGGCCAGTACTCCGCGGGCGGTTTGTCGGAGATGGCGATGTTGTCGTTCCACTCGACGAATGCCATGTTCGCGATCTGGTTGATCTGGCGGTTGTCCGTGACGCCAAGCCTGGTGCGGAGATAGGCACGCGGGAACAAGTGGTGTCGCTCTATGCCCTTTTTGGCGACGATTGCGGGGTCCAAGCGTTCACGGACCTTGCCGGTGGAGAGGAGCGCGTCGGCGTCGAGGATGTTCAGGGCGGACATGTACGCGAACAGGGCGGGACTGCGGGCCGCAGAAGTGGCCAGTTCGTTGGGGAGAGTGATGGCCCAGAAGTCTGCAGTCAAGATGTCGTCGACGATCCGGTTGAGCGCGTTCACAAACCCGTCCGCGTCGCGGCTGGCGACCTCGGCAATGGCCGCGAAGTCCTTCTCGACCTGGGATTCGAAGGAGCCGGAGTACCGGGATGTGGTGTGGGCCATGAAGAACCACCGGGCGATGACCTCGCGCAGCTGGTCGAGCGGCACGCCGTAGTCGACTCGGCCGAGCAGCCAGACGGCGTAGCTATACAGGATGGCGTTCTGGCTAGATACCATCTTCGACCCTCGGTACCCGGCCCGCTCGAGGCAGCGGATGAACTCATGCCAGTTAGTAAGGTCGAGGACCTTCTCCTGTGCAGCCTGGAGCCGGGCGAACTGCTCGTTGCGCCGCTCAGTGCTGGTCTCGCCGGTTTCGAGGTCTTTGCCGCGCAGCACCGAGTAGGCGTGCTTGAGGACCGCGCGGCGGAAGGCCAGCGCGATCGACACCCGCAGCATCTGATCCGGCTGGGGTGCGATGAACCAGTTGAACGCAGACGCACCGGACAATGAGGGGACCTTGCATCCTCGAGCGAAGTCCTCGAGCTGTCTGCGGCCCTTCTCCCAGAACACGCTCATGAGGGTGATGATGAAGTCGGCCTGGTTCAGCGTCACACCCTCGGAGTTGATCCTGACGAAGACCTCGGCGACTTGCTCTTCTTGAACCGCGGAGTCGAGCTCGACGACGTTGAAGGGATAGTTTTGGAGATCCCGGACCCGGTCGAACGCGTCCTCGAGCTCGTTCCTGTTCGGAGTCGCCTGGTCGCCCCGCGCGGTCTCGAGCCTGTTGAAGTACCCGGTGACCGTGGAGCGGTAGTCCCGCCAGAGCTCGGTGACGTCAGGTAGGAACTCCGGGTTCTTCTCGATCGCCGCGTCTGCGACGGCAAAGTGCTCGTCTCGCGGCCGAAACGCGAGACGCACCCGCGACTCGCTGTAGTCCTGGCGTACGACGACCTCGCCGGTGAGGACCGAGTAGAGAGATGTAAGCCTCTGTTGGCCGTCCACGATCAGCCACCGGGCGACGCGTGCATCCTTGTCGTCTACCCCGATCTGCCGCGCCCCGACCTCGACACCGGTCTCCCAGAACAGCAGATACCCAACTGGAAATCCCCGGTACATCGAGTCGAACAGGTCGCGTACCTTGCTGTTCGACCACACGAACGGTCGTTGCAGCTCCGGAAGCGCGATGTCACCTCGGTTGATGTTGTCAACCAGATGCCGCAGCGTGAATGACGTGCTACGGAACAGCGTGCGTGCCACGAGCGGCTCCTTCGTTGACCGGTGGCCTCAGCATCTCAGACAGCGCCGACCTTCGGCACCGGCCGATGCCGCTGGGTGAGCTGGAGATCTACGCGGTGTCCACAGCGGTGAACTCGGTCCGCAACAACGGTCCGGAGCTGCTCGAGCCGATCGCCCTGAGCTGAGCAGTCGGGCAGTTCAGCGGCGTCACGAATCGTCTCGCTGATCGGTCCGGTCCGGCCGACGTCGTCGTGGCGCCCTGATGAGGCGGCGCACCTTGACGGACCGGTCTCGTTTCGGGCAGAAGCGATGGTGCTCCGGGACCTGCATCCCGTCGCACTTCCCGCCGCGCCAGGCCATACAGCCAGGATGCTCCGGCCACGCGTCCCTGTCGTCGGTTCACGGAATCATCAACACCGCCGGCGGCTGAGCGCCGCGTCTACCGAGCCTTGCGCTCGTGACTCTCACCTCGTCCCAGAATCGGCTGGGAACAGCGGCAGAACGCCGGAGCGGATGCCGAACCAGGCATCGAGCACGGCGTCGTCGACGTCCGGGCCGGCGCCGTACGGCGCCGGTTCGCGTTCGACGATTCGCAGCAGCGCGACCATGCGCTGCGCGACCTGGCACATCCCCATCAGCTCCTCCCCGCCTGCTGTATCGGTGCAGCACCCATCGCCGTTTCACCGGCCGGGCGGCTGTGCCCGGATCCGATGCTCAATGCAGGGCAGGTGCGGCGGGGATAGGCGGTCAGGTGGAGGGGCGTTCGTTCCCATCGATGTAGCGGAGGTGCCACGCGGTCGAGGGGCTGGCCCACCAGGGCCGGAACGTGTCGCGGCCGAACAGAAACGGGTGACTCCAGGCCTCCTTGATCGGGACGCCGAGCTCCTCCACGGCGTACCGGTCGGCAGCACGTTCTGCCTTCCGCGCGGCGGCCACCCACGACAGCACCGCGATCAAGGCGGCGACCGAGGCGACCAGCCCGACCACGGTGGCCCAGCGCTGAACGCCGACCAGCAGGAGAGTCGACAACGACCCGATCAGCAGCAACAGGGCAGCCTCCACGACCGCGGTCCACAGCCTGACCCCGGCATCCGTGGCACATTGCGAGCAAGTCGCGCGACCTCATGCGCGGCAAGAAATCGCTGGGTCTCGGCCGGCGCTTTGGTGACGCGCTCGTCGTAGTAGGACGACGTAGCCGTCACTGTGACGGGCGCCGCGCGCCCATCCCTCGACTCGTTGACGTTGCTCAACGTCGATTCGATCCGGAGACAAGCCGCTTCGTTCGGCGTACAACTTCAGCGCGTCGGAGAAGCCGCTCAGCTCGAGGTTATCGGTCACGCCTCTCATCCTGGCAGCAGCTGCCGACAACCAGCAGGCAAGTGGGCGCTACCTGTCGTCGTCGATCGGGGCGGGGTGGCAGTTGACGCCTTTCCAGTGGCCACTCGGCAGCTCCGGTGCGCTGGTAGCCGAGGGCCCAGGCTGCGGGATCGCCGACTGGGTCGGTGCGGCCCATGCGCTGAGCGGAGCGGATGCGCTCAAGGAAGTCGTGCTCGTGGAAGCGCTGCCCGTCGCCTGGCCCGCCGACCAGCTTGATCCCGAAGCTGGCGTTCACGTCGAGCCCTGACCGTCCGGGCGCAGGTCGCTGGCGGGGATCCAGCTGACTCGGCCGTCGCGATCGCGGACCCGGCCGATCCACTGGCCGCCGTCGCGGATCCAGGCGTCCAGCTCACCGGGGCGCCAGTCGGCGTACTGCACCGGCTTCGCGCGTTCGGCCCGGCGTACGTCGGCGGCCGGCCGAGGGCCGTGAGCGTCGTACTGCAGGTCGAGGTCGGCCTTCATCTGCGCGGCCGCAGCCTCGTCGGCCAGGCCGGTCGCGCGCCAGCCGTTGACGGCGTTGTCCCACACGGCGAAGGGGCCATCGTCACCCGTCGCCGGCCGCACTGTGAACCGTCCGAGCATGCCAACCACGGTAGCTGGTTTTCGAACACATGTTCTACTCTCGGGTCAACGGGAGGAACACGGATGGGCTACAACAATCCGCCGGTGAAGTGGTCGGAGCTGGAGCGCCGGCTGTCGGACCGGGCGCGACCGGGCAGCGACGGCGGCCGCCCGCCCGCGGGCGATGGGGGAGACTCGCCCGCCTGGAGCCAGCACCGTGGCCCGTACGTCACGGCCGGCGACGAACCGGCGGCTGAGCGGGCGGCGCGGCTGCGCGCGGGAGCGGCGGTGCCGTACGCCGAGCTGCACGCGCACTCGACGTTCTCGTTCCTCGATGGCGCCTCGCAGCCGGAGACGCTGGTGGAGACCGCGGCCGACCTGGGGCTGCACGGCCTGGCGATCACCGACCACGACGGGTTCTACGGCGCGGCCCGGTTCGCCGAGGCCGCGACCGCGCACGGCGTACCGACGGTGTTCGGCTCCGAGCTGTCGCTCGATCTGACCGGTCCGCAGAACGGCGTCGCTGACCCGGAGGGCTCGCACCTGCTGGTGCTGGCCGAAGGTCAGGAGGGCTACCACCGGCTGTCCGGGGCGATCACCGCCGCGCAGCTGGCCGGTGGGGAGAAGGGCCGCCCGGTCTACGACCTGGAAGACCTCGCCGCCCGCGGCCGCGACCACTGGATCGTGCTGACCGGCTGCCGCAAGGGACTGGTCCGGCAAGCTCTGGAGGCCGGCGGCTACGCGCACGGCCCCGCGGCCGCGCTCGCCGAGCTCGACCGCCTGGTCGCGCTCTTCGGCCCCGACCGGGTGGTGGTCGAGCTGACCGACCACCAGCTGCCGACCGACTCGACCCGCAACCGGATCCTCGCCGAGCTGGCCAAGGCCCGCGGCCTGCCGGTCGTGGCGACCAACAACGTGCACTACGCGCAGCCGCGCGATCACCGGCTCGCCTCCGCCCTGGCCGCCGTCCGCGCCCGGCGCGATCTCGACGCGATGGACGGCTGGCTGCCGCCGGCCGGTACGGCGTTCCTGCGCTCGGGGGAGGAGATGCGGCAGCTGTTCCGCCGCTACCCCGGCGCGGTCGAATACTCCGTGCGGCTGGCCGAGCAGCTCGGGTTCGACCTGCGCCGCGCCAAGCCGATGCTGCCGCTGCGCGACGTGCCCGAAGGCCACACCCCGATGAGCTGGCTGCGCCACCTCACTCACGCCGGCGCCCGGATCCGGTACGGCACCCGCGAGCACCGCCCCGACGCCTACGAGCGCATCGACCGCGAGCTGGACGTGATCGAGTCGCTCGGCTTCCCGGGCTACTTCCTGATCGTGTTCGACATCTGCCGCTTCGCCCGCACGAAGCGGATCCTCTACCAAGGCAGGGGATCGGCGGCGAACTCCGCGGTCTGCTACGCCCTCGAGATCACCGCGGTCGACTCGCTGCTGTACGACCTGCCGTTCGAACGGTTCCTCGCCGCGACCCGCGAGGAGTACCCCGACATCGACGTCGACTTCGACTCCGACCGCCGCGAAGAAGTCATCCAGTACGTCTACGGCAAGTACGGCCGCGAGAACGCCGCCCAGGTCGCCAACGTGATCTCCTACCGGCCGAAGTCCGCCGTACGGGACGCGGCGAAGGCGCTCGGGTACTCGGTCGGTCAGCAAGACGCCTGGTCCAAGCACATCGACGGCTGGTCGCCGTCAATCACCGCCGGCGGCAACACCGAGATCCCGCCGCGCGTGATCAGCCTGGCGACCGAACTGCTGAAGTTCCCCCGCCACCTCGGGATCCACTCCGGCGGCATGGTGCTCACCGAGCGCCCGGTAGGCCAGGTCGTGCCGATCGAGCACGCCCGCAAGGAGAAGCGGACCGTGCTGCAGTGGGACAAAGACGACTGCGCGTTCATGGGACTGGTGAAGTTCGACCTGCTCGGCCTCGGCATGCTCGCCGCGCTGCAGTACTGCATCGACCTGATCCGCAACACGGTGGGGGAGGACTGGTCGCTGCACACCATCCCGAAGGAAGAGGCCGGCGTCTACGACCAGCTGTGCCGGGCCGATTCGGTCGGGGTGTTCCAGGTCGAATCCCGCGCCCAGATGGCCACCCTGCCCCGGCTGCTGCCGCGCCGGTTCTACGACCTGGTCTGCGAGATCGCGCTGATCCGGCCCGGCCCGATCCAAGGCGGCGCGGTGCACCCGTTCATCCGGCGGCGCACCGGCGAAGAGCCGATCAGCTACCTGCACCCCAAGCTCGAGCCGGTGCTCGAGCGGACCCTCGGCGTCCCGCTGTTCCAGGAGCAGCTGATGCAGATGGCGATGGCCGTCGGCGACATCGACGGCGGCGAGGCCGACCTGCTGCGCCGGGCAATGGGCTCCAAGCGCGGCGTGGAGAAGATCAGCTCGCTGAAGACCAAGCTGTACGACGGCATGGCCGCCAACGGCATCACCGGCGACCTGGCCGACGAGATCTACGACAAGATCGAGGCCTTCGCCAACTTCGGCTTCGCCGAATCCCACTCGATCAGCTTCGGCCTACTCGTCTACAGCTCCACCTGGTTCCGGCTGCACTACCCAGCCGCCTTCCTCGCCGCCCTGCTGCGCGCCCAGCCGATGGGCTTCTACTCACCCCAGTCACTGGTCGCCGACGCCCGCCGCCACGGCGTCGAAGTACGCCGTCCCGACCTGCAGCTGTCCGGCGCCGAAGCCGGCCTCGAGCAGCTCGTCGACGGCCAGGAGCTCACCGGCCCGACCGGCGACCCGGCCTGCTTGGTCGACCCGCAACCCGTCGTCGGGCCGTTCGACCCGGACGCGCCGTTCGACACCCGCACCCACCGCCGCGACGGTGCCTACGCCGTACGGCTCGGCCTGGCCGAAGTCCGCTCGGTCGGCACGAAGGACGCCGAGCGGATCGTCGCCGAACGCGACGCGAGCGGGCCGTACGCCTCGATGGCCGACCTGGTCCGGCGTACCGGGATCACAGCGAAGCAGGTCGACGCGCTCGCGACCGCTGGGGCTTTCGACTGCTTCGGGCTCGACCGGCGCCAGGCGATCTGGCAGGCCGGCGCCGCGGACGAGGAACGACCCAACCGGCTGCCAGGGATCACCGCGGCCGGGCCGCCGCCGATGCTGCCCGGCATGTCCGAGGTCGAAACCGACATGGCCGACCTGTGGTCGACCAGCATCACCACCAACACCCACCCGATGCAGCGGATCCGCGCCCAACTGCGCGCGGACGGGATCCTGTCCGCCGCCGAGCGCCGCACCGCCGACGACGGATCCAGGGTCCGGGTCGCCGGCGTCATCACCCACCGGCAACGCCCCGCCACCGCCTCCGGCGTCACCTTCATGAACCTCGAGGACGAGACCGGCATGGCCAACATCGTGATCTCCGTCGGCGCCTGGAACGCCCACGCCAAAGTCGCCCGCGGCGCGGCCGCCGTCATCGTCCGCGGCCGCCGTCATCGTCCGCGGCCGCGTCCAGCGCACCGGCCAGGTCGTCAACCTCAACGCCGACCACTTCGAACCGCTGCCGCTAGCGGCGAAGACGAAGTCCCGCGACTTCCGCTAATGGACTCCGAAGGAGCTGGAGTCTCCTGATGCGGTGCCAGCCGATTCCGACATAAGGGTGATCCTCGACGCGAAACTACGAGAGTGCGCCGTCGCCCCTGGCGCTCGACATGTACCTGAACGTCGTTTTGCTGGGCAGGTGGCGCTGTTGGCCAGCTGGGTCCGTGCATGCTCGCCTACGACGTGAAGAACATGGCCGAAAGGCATCTCTGCCGGGAGCCAGTTCAACTGCTCGCCGGAACGTCATCGAACCGGTAAACCTGCTCGGTCAGCTGCCAGTTCGCTTCAGAACTACCTGGACATCGACGTCGTGATCAAGAACAACATCGAGCGGATCAGCGGCATCGACCGCGCTATCAAGTCCACGCTCTTCCACGGCGCCGACGAGTTCATCGAGGACCGCAGACCGGCCCGCTACACGCCTGAACGAGAACTACCGAGACCGCTCTACGGGTGCTGTGGCGGCCGATCGGAGCCGATTGAGGGAAATTCTGTCGCGGCTCTGGCGCACAGTAGTCCGTGCCACCAGGTTCTCGACGAGACGTTAGCTGTCTCGGGCGTTTGACTCGGCGGTAGTCGAGCTCGTCGTGGGTGCGCACCGCTAGGTGCCGATACCTGGGGTGAGAGAGGCGACGGCTCCACCGCTTGCACCGGTGGAGCCGCCAACAACAACCCCATGGAAGGGGGGCACCGTGGACTCTACGGTCCTCGATCGACAAGGGCAGTGGGCAGCGTGCTGACCTGGTTCCTTGTGGTCGTCGCGGCGGTGGTGGTTTGGGGCTGCGCCGAGATCTACCGCGAGAGGACGATCGACCGCGTGGCCCGCCAAGCCCTGCAAGCCGCAACTCCAGCGGACCGCAAATATCGGCTGGAAGTCCTGCAGGTGATTACCGCTAGATCGCCGCGCCGCCAGTTCATCCTGCAGTTGCCGCCGCGGCGCCACGACGCAGGCGATCCGCCTAAAGATCCCGCCGACAACTCGAGAGAAGCACCAGGGTGACGAGTCACTGCCGGCGTACCGCCGATGCGCCAGTTCCACGTGGTCGACGGCAACCCGTCCTGCCAGCTGTACTCGGCGTTCGCCGACCGCATCCTCAGCGTCCCGCACAATCTCACGCCGTGCGTCCCCGGCGGCCGAGGGAATCATGCCGGCCCCCGGGGACCACAACGGAAACTGCTGGATCGACCCGTATTGCTGCGGATGATCCGCTGGACCAAGATCGCGAACTTCGACCTGTTCCCCACCGCAGAGCAAACGGAGCGGAAGGACCCCAGGGGCTCCGCCCCCGGACCCCCGGCCCTCTCTCGGAGAGGAAGTCGTAGGTGGTCTCTCATCAATCAGGCGGGCAAGCCTCCACACACCATCAGGTGATTGTCCAGACTCGCTGCGCTCGACCAGGGGCAACTGGACATCCACCTGCTGGCGCGCGCACCCGGGGGGCGCCTGACCGACGAGAGACCAGCACAACGCCGGACGGCCTACCGCGTGGGATCCGCGCACGGAATCACCTCGTGCGGTAGGACTGGCGACCAAGGCAGCACCAGTCACACTGGGCGGGCACGATGATCGACCGCGGCGCGTCATAGCTCCAGCTCGAGCGCGCATAGAGAGGGACTCCCGGATGCCTGCTGAACGAGACCGTTGGCGGCGCGATCGTGATCTTGCTCGGACGCCTGCTTTTGGGCCGCTTTTGCTGCACGGACTTGGAGCTGTGGCCCTCGCAATCGGAGGCGCGGTTGGTCTCTATCTGTTCCTGGCATGGCTGCTCGGGGTCTCGCCGCATTTGGGAGGAAGCGTTCAGCCGGCGCTTCCGGCCGCTGACCAGCAGAAGCTTCTTGCCGATCTCGTCAAAATCGCCCTGGGGCTTGCGGCAGGGATCGGGGCCGCTTTCGCTCTGGTTGTCGGTTACCGCCGCGCCCGTACCGATGAGGCCGGCAGTCACCGCGACGACCGACGGCTTTTCAGCAGCCGCTACCAAGACGCCGCGGACCTCATCGGCAGTGACAAGGCCGCCGTCCGGCTCGCGGGCATTTACGCAATGGCTCGCCTCGCAGACGACTGGGTCGAACAGCGTCAGCAGTGCATCGACGTGCTGTGCGCGTACCTGAGACTGCCCTACGAGCCGGATCCCGATACGGGTGACCTCGGTGAACGGGAGGTTCGGTATAGCGTGATCGCCCTCATCAGCGGCCACCTCCAGCCCTCCGCCGAGCCCTCGTGGCGAGGACGCCTCTTCGATTTCAACGGAGCGGTGTTCGACGGTGGTGACTTCCGCGGCGCCCAGTTCGCTGGAGGCCTCGTCATCTTCTCTGGCGCGGAGTTCACGGGCGGCTTGGTTGACTTCTCCGATGCGCGTTTCACTCGCGGCAAGGTCGAGTTCCGCGGCGCGAGATTCACCGGAGCCACGGTCTCCTTCCATGGCGCGCGAATCACCGGGGGGATGGTTGACTTCGCTGGCGCAAGGTTCACCCGCGGCACGGCGCACTTCGATCGTGCGCAGCTAACCGGCGGCACCCTCAACTTCAGTGGAGCGAAGTTCACCGGTGCGACTGTCCAGTTCCGCGGCGCGGAGTTTGCCGGTTGCGAGGTCTGGTTCGACAACGCGGTGCTCACCGCCGGCACCCTCGCGTTCCAGCGTGCGAGGTTCACGCCTGACCCCGAATTCCCATGGAACGTTCTGGCCTTCGCGGACATGAGGTTCACCGGCGGCACCGTCGACTTCCGCCGCGCCGAGTTTGCCGGGGGCAGCGTCGACTTTCCGAACGCCAAGTTCACCGGCAGCTCCGTCGACTTCCGCCAGGCGGCGTTCACTGGCGGCGTCGTCGACTTCGGCAGGGGCTCTTCTCCCAGGGACGACTTCCGCGGCGCAGAGTTCGCCGGGGGCACCATGGACTTCGATGAAGTGGTCCTCTATGACGGCGGCGTTGACTTCTCCGACACGACCCCGGGGCCAGACAGCGCCACTCGCCTGCTCAACCTGCCGGCGGCTTCAGATCCCCACTTGACCCTTCCGTCCTGGCTGGCGTCCTAGGCATACAGCGGTTATCTCCGAGTCGGCGGAAGAGCGACAGGAGGTTCACCCGACCGTGACCGATCACGGCTTGCGGTACGTGCGTGTCGGTACAGCTCGACGTGCCCGGGCGAGAACCACCATCTGCCGTGCCGGTCGCGGGTCGCGGGGATCCGGTCGGCAGTGGCGAGGTGGGAGAGCGTGTTGGGGTTGAGGCCGAGTTGCTGTGCGGCTTGGCGGGTGGGGATGCGGCCGCGGTGGACAGGGTCGGTGAGGGCGCCGGTGTTGATGAGGTGTTGGACTTCGTCGATCGAGATGGGGTGAGGGCTGTAGCGGTGCCGGGTCAGCACGCCGGTCCGGAGGAGCTCGCGGAACTTGTCGGTACCGACGCCGAGCATCGCGGCGGCCTCGCCGGTGCTGATGCGCCGGCTCCACTCGACGGCGACGCGCTCGGCACTGGCCCGGGGGATCTGCCAGTTCTTCCGCGGCGGCCCCTGGTACGCCCCTTCGAACTGGCCGGCGACCGCCATGCGGTGAACCGTCATCCTCGTCGTGCCGAGGATCCGCCCCACCTCGGTCAGGGACAGGAGTTCGTCGGACGGGTCCGAGAGCGAGTCCGCGCTCGCTGTCACTGGTCAGCGGGGGAGGAGTGGCGGCCGCAGTACCAGGTGCCCTCGTGGTGGACCCAGCCGTGGCTGGTGAGCCAGCGGGTCACTGCGCTGGTGCTGATGTCGGCATGGCCGGCCAGTTCGGCGCTGGTCATCACGCTGTCGCCGCCGCACGGGCACATGACCATGTCGGCACCGTGCGGCTGGCAGTGGTCGCAGTACCAGTGCTCGCGCACTTCGCCCGGCCGGTCAGGGTCAGGAAGGAGCCAAACGGTTCCGAGTGCGTCGCGGAGCAACCGGTGGTCGCGCTGGCCGTTCGGCCGGTGGCCGCAGCCCGGGCACAACGACGTCGTCGGCGGTGCCGGCATCGGCAGCGAGACGCCGCCCACTTGCTGCTCGTTGGGCTGGGCGGCGCTCAGCTCCAGCTGGGCTTCGTGCTCGGTGACGACACGGTGTACGACGGCCAGGCTGACGCCGACGCCCTTGGCGATGGTGCGGAGCGTTTCGCGTTCGGCCCGGCGCGCGAGGATCGCTCGGCGCTTGTCGGCGTCGACCACGGTGGGCCTGCCGCCGACGCGGCCGCGGGCCCGGGCGGAGTCGAGACCGTTCTTGGTCTTCCTGGCGATGTCGCGACGCCGGTCTTCGGCCAGCGCGAGGGCCAGATCGAGAATCAGGGACCGCTCGACGTGCTCGCCAGCGGCGATGCCTTCAAGCACCTTGACTGCCACGCCACGCTGGAACAGGTCGTTCAGCACGATCAGTCCCTCGAGCAAGTTGCGACCGAGCCGGTCAACCTCTTGCACGGTCAGCATGTCGCCCTCACGCAGGTAGCCCAACGCCTCGGTCAGTTCGGGCCGGTCCTCGGTGCGCAACGTGCCCGACAGCTTCTCCTCGAAGACCTTCACGCAGATCGGGTCGAGCGCATCGTGCTGCCGGGCGGTCTCCTGAGCTCTGGTGCTGACGCGAACCAGTCCGACGAGAGCCATCCACACTCCTTGCGTTCGGCAAACGTGTTCGTTTAGCTGTTCGGACACTAGCTGTTTCCGAACGGGTTTCCGAACACCATCGCCAGCGTGGCGCGTCCGAGCCGGGCCGGCCGCGCGCAGTGTTCGGAAATCGATCGTTTGTCGAACGGGCGCACGCACTCTCGACTGAGCATGAGTAGCCACTCGTCCACCAGAACGCCCGGCTAAAGTCAAGCGCACGGCTGGCAACGCAGCGCAGTGCGCAGGCAAACCATCGCACGCCTGCGCACTGCCAGCTGGAAGAGCGGAGCGAACTCTCACCTATAAATCTTCAACTGGATCCTTTTCCCTGCCGAGTGATCCAATAGGTTCGAATCGCCTCAGTTTGACTGGCGACTCGGTTATTCACCCCTTTGAATGTGTAACCGGCAAGCCAAAGAATCTCCTTTTCACCCTGAGGTGTATCGATACATGGCAGTTCGGTACGACCAAGGACGCCGGAACTATCAGTCACGCGAACATCCTTGATCGATGCCCACGGCACATGGATGTCTCTGAAGATATTTCGTAGCGTTATTCCCGACTCGGATACTTTGACGCCGGTTCGCAGAACTCTCCAGGCACTCAAGGGCACGACCACCCCTGAGATTAACCACTTAGCAACAGCAGGAAGACCGGCAAACTCGTCAAAGATAGCGAGTAAGCACATTGCCGCCAACAGGGAGACTGCCACAGCCAGCGGCAAAACGATCTTCCGTGCCTTAAAAGTCAAGGTTCCTCCATCTGCGCCAGTTGCGCCGGACGTACCGATTCGCTCGGTTTCCGTGATTGTAGATTGCGCCCGGCGTGCTCTTCAAACCAGCGGTCACGCCTCTCGCCTTCCACCCTCCATTGATTGGATTCTTGATGCGTCGTCCGCCCCATCTCGGATATTTGGTATAGAAGCCAGCCTGGAACGCCCGACCGATACCAAAACCTGCGGCGGTGAAGAACGCATCTCCAGCATTTCTGCGCCACGTTTTCCGCCAACCACCACCACGACTCGCTCTCTGTTGAGCCCGGACCCCATACGCCGCAGCCTGCAGAGCACCGCACGCAGCCCATCCGACACCCGGCGCCAGGCACCCAGCGGTGGCGGCGACAGTCGCAATGGTTCCTCGATGCCGACTGACCCACCTCTTGGCTCTCCGCCACCACCGGCCATCCAGATCTTGCTGGTTCACCGGATCAGTCGGGTACGCGTAACTGTTAGCACCACCACCGTCCACTGGATCGACAGACCCGAACAATCCGGTGGACGGATTGTAAAGACGCGCCCCCATGAGGACCAGGGCAGCACCAGAGGTGGCGCGCTGCTTAGCGCCGAGCCAGGCATAAGTGATACTGCCGGTATTGGTGGTATCAGTAATGGGTTTGCCGTATTCCTCATAGCTGTTCCAGCCGGTGATGGACGTGGCAGCCCCGCCAGCGAACGGTAGATCGACGGTAGTCACAACATCGCCATGACTGTTTGCGAAGGCCAGATTGGCCTTACCGGCTTGGTCAACAGTAAGGGCCAGGTCTCCGCCGACAAGTTCGGCGTAGCGCTCAGTGGTAGAGCCGTCGCTGACCCAGGTGGGGTTGTCGGACGTGTCGGTGTAGTGCCGGACCTTCTGAGTGCTGCCGGTGGCAGTAGCGATGGTCTCGGCTGCACGGCGGTCGAGACCATCGAGGGTGAACGTGGTGGTGGTTCCGCCTTGGGTGATGGTGTGGGCGAGGTCGTTGTCGTAGTAGCCGAGGGTGACGTTGCCGGCGGCTGGGTTGGGTGCGTCGGAGGCAGGCAGGGTGGTGGTTCGACCGAGTTGGTCGTAGGTGTAGTTGCCGGTTCCGTTGGCGCCGGTGACGGGGCGGTCGGCGGTGTCGAAGGCACGGGTGGTGGTGGTGCCGGCGGTGGTGGGGCAGGCGCCGTCAGGTCCGGATGTGGCTGTTGTCTTGGTGAGGCGGTTGTCGTTGCGGTCGAAGCCGTAGGTGCGGGTGACGCACGGGGCCGTGGTGGGATCGGTGATGTCGACGCCGGTGGTGGCGGCGGTGCGGTCCTTGACCTGGGTCAGGCGGCCGGCGTTGTCGTAGCTGTAGGCGCGGTCGTACGGGATCGCATCACCTGGAGCATCACCGGCTGGTCCGGTGAACGCGGCGCCGTCGGGGGTCCATTCGCGGGCGACCCGTCCGGTGACGTCGTTGTCGATCGACCACGACAGCCAGCCGCCGTTGGGGTCGATGGTAGTGGTGCCGTCGTCGTTGAGGGTGGTGGTTTGGCCGGTGTAGCGCAGGCCGACGGGTTCGCCGGTGTTGTCGACGTCGTTGTACTGGGTGATGCCGCCGGGCAGTTTCTGGATCGTCATGGAGCCGTCGGCGTCGTAGGCGCCGGTCGAGGTCCAGGTGGAGCCTGCGGTGGTGACGTCGACCTTGGTGGCCAGGCCGCGGCGCTCGGCCTTTCCGGCGGCGTCGGTGCCGTCGTAGGTGTAGGTGGTGGAACCGTTGGCGTCGGTGACGGTCTTGGTCCGGCCGGCCGCGTCGTACACGGTGGTGGTCACCTGCTCACCGGACGGTTGGTAGGTGGTTTGGCGGCCCCAACTGTCGTACCCGGTGGTGATGGTGCCGGCAACGGTGTTGTCGGCGTTCTTGGCGGTGACCACAGTCGGCTGGCCGGTGGCCGGGTCGTAGGTGGTGACCTTCTCGGTGTTCGGGGCGGACCCGGCCAGACCGCTGACCACGGTCTTGGTGGAGGCGGTGCGTCCGTCAAGCAGGTACGTGGTGGTGTTGGTGCGGGTCACCGCGCCGGAGGTCTCAACGACGGTCTTGGGCGCGAGCAGGTAATTGAACGCGGTGGTCGTGGTCGTGGGCAGAGTCGGTGTGGCACCGGACGGACCGGTGGGTGCGGCAGCGGGGTAGGTCTTGCAGACCAGGCCGGCCCACTGCGGCTTAAGACCGCAATCGGTGAACGTCGCGTTTGCGGCCGCGGTGTAGTAGACGGTCTTGGTGGTGCCGGCGTCGCTGCCGTTGGAGTTCGGCTGCTGGGTTTGGATGACGCGGCCTTCGGCGTCGTACAAAGTCTTCTTGACGATGTCGATGCCATCTTCGATGGCACCGCCGTTGAGGTTGACGTCGGTCGCGGTCTTGGCGGGCAGGCTGCGGGCCCAGCCGGTGGCGTCGCCGTACTCGGTAAGGCTCTGCGACGTTCTCTCGAGGTCACCACCGTTGCCAGGGTCGTGCGCCCACGACGTTTCGGTCGTCGCCAACCGGTACGGCAGGGTCGTGTCGGGGTTGATACCGCCGTTGGGTGCGAACTGGTCGAAATCGGTGTGAGTGTGGGGACGGACCCACTTCACGCTGCCGTCCTTGAGGACGGCGTTGCGCGCCGGGCCGTAGATGTCGGTCACCATCGTCCCCGCCGGCGTCACGACCGTGCTGCCGTTGGAGATGTCCTGGTTGTAGACGGTCAAGGTGGCGAGCTGGTCGACCATGGCGCCGCTGACAGGCTCTTCGGTGTTTTGGCTGTCGATGATCTGCCGCAGGGCGCGTTCGTCGAGTTCCCGGACGACGTTGCCTTGGTCGTTGTAGTCGGTGGCGGTGTACTGCCAGTCGCCGGCGCCGTACTTGGCGGTGTTGACGGTGTAACCAGAGGCGTCGGTGTACTGCAGCTCGGCGTACTGCCAGTCATCCGCGCCCGGCGCGCTGCTGAGCTCGTGGTCGGGTCCGAAGACCGCGACGCCCTTCGTCGGCGCGATCTTCTGGTTCCAACCCGCGACCGCGCTCGTGGACAGGTCGGGCAGACCGGGTCCCGATAGCGGCACGCTGTAGATCATCTTGGCCAGGGTCGCGGTGCCGCCGGCCGGGTCGCCGGTGGGACGTGCGCGGGTGACGGTGTCGAGATCCTGGTCGTCGCCGTCAATCTCAGGTACGTAGTTGAGCTGGTACGGCGTCTGACCGGCGGGCTTGATCGTGGTCAGGTCGTCGAAGCCGTTGTAGGTGTACTCGGTGGACAGGTTCGACCGCGGGTCGGTCACCTTCAGCAGCCGGACCTTGCCGCCGGTCTCGTAGGTGTAGGTGGCGACCTTGATCGAGTCCATGCCGGCGCCGCCGACCTTGTCGGGGTTGTAGATGTCCAGGTAGGCCTCGCTCAACCGGACCTGGCCGTTGATGGTGGCGTAAACGAACCGCAGCGCGCGGCAGCCGGGGTTGAGTGTGCCGGTGGCCGGGCACGTCACGCCGGGCGGTGCCGGAGCGAGGATCCGGGCGATGCGTCCGGTGCCGTCGTAGGAGTAGGTCGTCTTCGAGGCGACGCCCGGCTCGGCGACCCCTGCCGCCCGGAACAGCGTGTCGGTGGTCGCGGTGGGCGCGGCGGCCGAGGTCCAGGTGGTGATGGTGCCGTCGTCTTCGATGTAAGACAACGTGGTCGAAGCACCTGTACCGGTGATGGTCAGCTTGGCAGCCTCGAGTTCGGTGTCCTCGTCAGCCGGTACCCACGTGCCGGTAGCGAAGGCTGCACCAGTGCGGCGCTGGCCGGTCGGCGACTCATACACCAGCGCGGTGCCGTCGCCATCAACCAGCGCGATCGTGCCGTCGGTACGGGTCGAGTCCACGACCTCCATGCCGGCGGCCCCGGCGTCGGCACCGTCGAAGTTACCGACCCAACCGGGACCGAAGACACCGTTGACGGTGTTCCCGGGGCCGGCATAGCTGGAGTGCGACCGCGAGATGGTCAGGTCACCGGTGTAGCCGGGAACCGAGATATCGGTGGAGTCGGTATTGAACTCACCCGTCCACAATGCGACCTGGCCCGGCCCGGCATCAGCGGTCGGGAAGCCGTTGCCGAAGGCGTGCGGCACCCGCTGCACGGTGGTGCCTGGTTCCTGCGACCAGGTGCACTGCGTCGACGAGGCGTAGGTGAAGCACACCTGCACGTCCAGAAGGACCGGGACACGCTTGTTCAGCGTCGTTGGTTCGACCGCGGGCGTGCTGGGGTCGGCGTCGAGATGAGCGTCGACCTCTGCATTGGTGGTATCCCACGTCGTTGCCACCACGACGCCGCCAGCACCGTTGTCGGTCAGCGGAAGCGGAGTGGTGTCGACGTTCCAGCCGACTGTGTCGTACGCCGACCCGCCGTACCCGGAAACGCGCCAGCGAACTCTGGCCTCCACCGTGGCCGACTGCCCCCTCGGCGGACCGGACGCTTCGATCTTGATCCTGTCGCTGGTCGTGATCCGCGGACTGACCGTCGGCGAGGTGATCCCGGAGCCACCCCAGCCGAAGCTGTACGACGCGCTGCCCGACAACCGCCCGGCCGGCGATTCGGCCTGGGCAGTGATGCGGTGCAGGCCCGATGTCTCCTTGTTGAAGGTGACGGTGGTCTTGGCGACCGCGGGGTCGCTGGACGGGGTGATCTTGATCTGGCCGGCGGCGCCGCCGGTGAAGTTGGTCGTCACCGGTTTGCCATCGGCGGTGACCCGGATGTAGCCGGGCGCGTTGAACCCGGTGCCGGTCGCGCTGATGGTGCAGGTGACGTCGGCGGTGGGTTTGTTGTCCTGCCAGGAGTTGATCGCGTACGGGCTCGGGCACGAGATCGACGGACCGGCCGGCTGCAGCGACCCGATCCGGATCGGGCTCCAGCCGGACCAGGCCGAGTCGCGGCGGCCGTCGTTGGCCTTGGCCTTGACGTAGATCGCGGTGTTCTCGGGCAGGTTCACGTTGGGCTGGCAGCCCGCGGTGGTGCCGGAGGCGTAGACCGCAGAGGTACAGGTGGCCTTGAGGCTGGTCGGTCCCTCAGGGGAGGTGTGGAACTCGAACAGGTACTTCACGGTGTTGCCGTCGGCATCAGATGCCTTGGTCGACACCCACGGCTTCAAGTACGGCGAGTACAGCGCACTGGCACCGTTCGGCGGAGCGTAGGCGGCCGCGGACACGAAGGTCGGGATCGCCGGGACCGCCGGAGGCCGGTTCCACGTCAGCGTGATGAACGGGTCCGCGATACCGGCAGTGGAGTAGAACTTCTTGTAGGTCGTGGCGTCCTGCTCGTTGGTCGCGACCAGCGCCAGACCACCGGTCGGGTAGGTCGCGGTCGACCAGGCTTTGGCCAGGTCGGTCATCGGAACGGTGATTCGCCCGCCCGGGCACGAGGCGGAGAAGCCCTTGGCCGACGACACCGACCCGTACGACGTACCGAGCGTCGGCTGGTCGGTCCAGCGCGACGCCGTGGTCGCGGGGGTGGAGGAACGGACCGACATCGAGGTCGGCGTGCACGACAGTGACGAGTGCTGCCACAGTGAAATGTTGGCCGACACGATGTCCTTGCCGGCGAACTGGGCGGTAGTGAAGTTCAGGAACGACCGCGCCCAGAACGACCCGTCGTAGCCGACCTGGAGATCCGTCGAGGCGGACTGGTCGGTGGTGACACCGGAACGGACCCAGGTGTCGAACCCCGCCTTCGTCGTCCCCGACACATACGTCGGATCCACCGTCACCGGGAAGGCGCGGGCCGGGTCCATGAACCAGGCGGCGTCCGGCGCGATCACCAGCGTCGCCTTACCCGGTGAGGCCTGCTCCACGGTGACCTTGACCGGCTTCTTGTCTTCCTCGCCGGTCATTGCCGAGTCCCACATGTAGCCGACCGGGATCCGGGAGTGGGCGACGTTCTTGGCGTCGACGAACTCGATCGAACCGTCGGCCAGCTGCTTGGCGGTCAGGCCCTTGGTGCGCAGCGGGATCCGCCACTCCGGCGCCGCGGTCGGGCGCTGCTTGACGACGAAGTCGTTCTCGAACCCGTCGCGGCGGGCATCCAGGACCAGGTCGACACCGGGCTGCACGTCGGCGTAGGTGGCCTTCGGGCCGTCGAGGGTCGGTTCGGGCAGCTTCCACGGCGAGACCCACTCGACCTGGCGGCCGGCGCCGGAGTCGGCGAACGCGAACACCTGCCCGGGCGCGTCGTTGCGCTTGCCCAGCGTCAGGCCGTTCTTGTGCCCGCGGGGCGCGACGGTGCCGTCGAGACCCTTCTGCAGGTTCAGGTCGATGTCACGCCACGCACCGCCGGTGTCCTTGAACCGGATCGGCGCCGCGTGTGCCTCGGTGGTCATCGTGCCGTCGGGGTTCGCCCACGTCGACGAGGTCTCGTCGCGCAGCGATTCCACCTCGACCCGGCTGCCCTGTGCCCGCGCCGATACCGCCGCGGACACCACATCGGGCCGCGAAGGCACCTTCTGGTGATGCGCAGCCGGTGACGGATCTTCGACGGGCGCGGCGGTGGCCTGGCTGGCCTCCAGTGTCGATACGAGCAGCGCCAACGACGCCACCGCAGCGACGAAGCGTGGCAGCTGGATCCGGACACGCTGAGAACGACTGAGTTCGAACATGCGGCAAACCCCCCACCTCACGCCCGGTCACACGGGACAAGCGGCGGTGACGGGCGGTCACCGGCTGGACCGGGCGACCGCTACATCGTTAGAGGTGTAGCGGGCGTTACAGCATCCGCAACAAGCTGCAACCAGGCGGCTGATGAGTTGTCTTGGGCCGTCACCGTGTCGTATACGCGTCGGCCACCCTTCAGAGAAGGGAGTTAGCTGCTAGGGGCACACGAAATCGTGCTTTCGTGGTGATCTGACGGGTTTCATGGATCCGAACCCAGTTCGATGAGATTGCAAACCCCTACGGGCTTCGGCAGCGTCGACGCCGGTTCCGATCGGGCTGATCCCAGAGTGCGGCTGGATCCGCTGGCAGTTGAGGTCGCGTCTTCGCCCCTGACCCGCATGGCGGGCGATCGCGGCGGCCTGCTTGGCCAACGGACTCTCCTGCACAGTCGATTCGATCGGCACGCTCACCCGGGTCGATACCGGCGTGTCGGTGCGGGGAGATGTCCTAGACTGCGAGCCGGTTGCGGCCCAGGCCGTGGCCGGCGGGCTGAGCGGATACGGTCAGCCCGAAGTTTCAGAGAACGTCAGTGTGGTCTGAGCGCTCGCAGTGTCTGCCGGAGTTGGGTTCGGCAAGCCCGGCACCGGAGCGGGAAGGATCGGTCGTTGCCTCGACCCTGACGAGCTGGACCCCACCTGAAACGAAGCACCACCGAGTCGACCAAGTCTCGCAGTCCGGGCCTGTGAGGAGTGGAGACTTGCTGTGCTCGCTGTCCTGCCGTTCGTCTGCGCCGCGGCGGCCGTCGCCGTTGTGGCCGTCTGCCGCCTCGTCGGCTGGGCCTTGTGGCTCAGGTTCGTTCGCGACGTGTACCGGGCCTCCGGCTCGCTGGAGGCCATCGGGGCCGCTGCGCCGATCGCCAAGTCGTTCCTGTGGCCGCAGGATCCCAATGGCGCGCTCCAGAGCGAGAGCCACTCCGAGAACAAATGACGGCGACGGCGTCTTAGGAGCAAGTCATGCTCGATGGACCAGGTGCAAGATCATCGCCGCGGTCGACGGAGCAACCAGGACGGCTACTTTTCGGCGTCCCCGTCTCCGCTGCCTCGGCCGCGGCCGGCGGCTTCTTTCAGGACCTCGCGCGCCGGGTTGTGTCGTCGGCGGGGCGGCGCAGCATGGCGGGTCTTTGAGCAGCTTGCTCCGACCTGGGGTCACGCGGGGTGATCGTGCGGTCGTTGGGTTGACGAGGGAGCCGTGCTGCATTGGTGTCGATCCGCCCCTGCGGCGCGTCAGTGCGCAATGCTGCGCACTAGTGCATCGTTCACTTGGAGAGGCGACTAGTGGCTCAGGAAGTAGAGATCCTGCTTACGGATGATCTCGACGGCAGCGATGTTCCTGCCGGCAAAGGGGAGACCGTGACCTTTGGGCTCGACGGTAGCTCGTACGAGATCGACCTCAGTACCAGGAACGCCGCGGCGCTCCGCAAGGTGCTGGCTGCCTACGTCGAAGCGGCGCGGCCGATCAGGAACAGGCGAGGCAAGAAAGTCACCCGCTCGACCATCGGTGCCGATGCTCGCACTGTGAAGGAGTGGGCTCGCGCGAACGGCTATGAGGTCAAGGATCGCGGACGGGTCCCACAGACATCCGGGAAGTCTTCGACGCAGCCAACTCATCAGGTTCGGCTCGAAGGTAGCTCAGCTGACCTCGTAGCGGTCTCGCCGGCGCTATTGCAGGCGTTGTCTGGCTCCTACAGATGACCGCACGGGCTGCTCGGAGATCAACCAGTAAACGTTCGAGGCGAGGACCGTCGCGATCGTGCAGCCAGCGGTGTTGAGCAGGATGTCTGTGAAGTCGCCCGCGGTTCCTAGCGGAGTGAAAGTTTGCAGGACTTCGATCACTGAGGAGATCAGAGCTGCACCTACCAGCGCGACCACGGTGATCCGTTGCCGTGAAGCGTGGCGCGCGATCCACGGCAGGAGGAGCCCGGCTGGCATGAACAACAGGAAGTTCACAACGATTTCGGAGGTTGACGCTGCGGTCTGAGTGGCGAACGGGACCCAGTTGAAGAGCACGTATCCGGTGGCATCTCGAGGCCTGCCTCCGAGGGTCACCAGCAAAAGTCCGAGCACCCACAACACACCACAGACGGTAGCGAGTCGGGTAGCTCGCACGACGTCGCGTTGCTGGGTCAGCCGGACCAGCCGGAGCAGCACCCACGCAAGGAACGCGAGTGCCACCACGGCTGCCGGAACAACAAGGCTGCTTGGAATCACGAGTAGCTGATGGCCACGGTTCCGCCCATGAGCTGACCTGAGACGAAAACGTTCTTCTTGACTCGGATGAAGTAGTTGTGGTTGGTGGTCAAGCCGCTAACACACGACTTGGGCTGGCTCCCAAGCGTGAACTGGATCGTTCGCTGCAGTTCGTCGCTGATCGAGTTGTCCTTCACGACCTCGATCCGGAAGTTGCTGTTGTTGACGCCGCTGTCAGCGTCGCGCTCGTTGCCCAGAGCGGGGTCGACGCAGATCTGTCCGGCGGAGTTGGTTGCGAAGACGGGACTCTGCACGCCACCACTGCCACCAGACAATCCAGTCACCCGCATAGTGTAGGGAAGCCCCACCGCCTGGATAACGTTCGGCGCGCGGGTGACCGACGGGCTGGGACTGGTAGCGGCCTGCGCAGACCCGGCGCCGACGATCAGGACGGTGACGGCAGCCAGCGGTACGGCTAGAGCCGACTTGAGACCAAGCTTGACATTCACTAGCGATACTCCTTTTTGGGCGGTGAGTAAGCGCTTGAACGTTATATTGCACCTGCATGTAACTCAATGTGTTGATACTGCAACAACATGCAACCCAATCTGTCTTGACAAACACAACGCGATCCAGGGCTTCGACGCGGTCCGGAAGCGGCCGGGCATGTACATCGGGTCCACCGGTGAGCGGGGTCTGCACCACCTGGTCTACGAGGTGGTCGACAACGCCGTCGACGAGGCACTCGCCGGCTACTGCGACAAGATCCACGTCACCCTGCTGCCCGACGGCGGCGTCCGCGTCGTCGACAACGGTCGCGGCATCCCGGTCGGCATCGTCGAGTCCGAGGGCAAGCCGGCCGTCACCGTGGTGCTGACCGTGCTGCACGCCGGCGGCAAGTTCGGCGGCGGCGGGTACAAGGTGTCCGGTGGTCTGCACGGCGTGGGTGTGTCCGTCGTGAACGCGCTGTCCAGCCGGCTGCAGGTCGACGTCCGCACGGGGGGCTAGACCTACACCCAGTCCTTCACGATCGGCGTCCCCGGACGTCTTCGAGACCACCGTCGACTCGTACGAGACGCTGTCCACCCGCTCAACAAACGATCGTTTGCCGAACACCTCTACTACGCCCAGACGGAGGAGTCTCAGCTCTGTATGCCCGAGGGGAGTCCTTCAGTCGAGCGACCTTGTTGGGGCAAAGAAAAGGTCCGACGCGACCCTGCCCTCGATATGGGCAGTCGATTACGCGGCGCGCAGTACAGGCTCGCGGACGGCGAGGGGCTGGGTTGAGAGCTGGAGGAGCTATGAGTGGTCGCGGTCTCGCCTCGGCCTGAGTTCGAGCAGGCGGAGTGCCCGCGATGAGGTCCTCGAGCTCGGCCAGCGGAAGTCGGCCAGGATCACCCCGTCGAAGGAGTCCGAGCGGTACGGCAGGTCGGGAGCGACACGATAATGACATCGAACGGAGCCGAAGGTCCTCGGAGACGAACAGCCCTGCCAGCACGGAGGCCGGTGACACTCCTGTCATGCCGGGCAGGCGACAACAGCTACTCGGCAGTGGAAAGGATCAGCGAGCGGAGCCGGGCGGCAGTTCTTGAGGCTGCCGCCCGGCGACCTGCTGAGCGGGTCCTGTCAGGGAAAGACCCGCTGCGAATTGAGGGCCTTCTCGGCACCGGTCGTCAGGTTGTAGGCCATCAGAACCACTCGGACCGAGGCAGCGCCGCCGGCAACGTCTGCCGGCGCGTCGACAGGCCCGGTCCCGTCAACGTTGCAGACTACCGGGGAGTCGCCGTACGCCCCGGCGTACATCCGGTGCCCGCCTGAGTTGAGTGCCTCGACCCGAACGAAGCGGCAGTCTGTCGAACTCACCGACCTGACCGACGTCTGGGCCCTTACGCTGCGAGCGAAGAAGGTCACGGTGCCCACCGCATAGGTGTTTCCGTACCTCACCTCGAACGGAGCCGTCGGATATGCGGTGACGGCCGCCTGGCTGGACAGCGGAGCGGCCAGACAGGCCAACCCGGCCGCGACAGCCACCCCAGCGGAAACAGACCTTCTGATCATCTCTGAGACCCCTTCATCGTCTACCCGGAACTCCAGCCGTCACAGCCTGCAGCAGCCGAGCGGCACGGCGAAGCTTTTTGCAGGTACTTGCAACAGGGGTTTGGCGAAGCGGTGAAGGGCTACTCGGCGGTCGAGAGGATCAGGGAGCGGAGGCGGGCGATCGCGAGAGGTCCGCACAGGGCAAGGCCTACACCCAGTCCTTCACGATCGGCGTCCCGGACGTCGTCGAGACCACCGTTGACTCGTTGAGACGCTGTCCACCCGCTCAAACAAACGATCGTTTGCCGAACGCTGGACGCCGGATGACACCGCTCCCCTGGGGCGTAGCTTCGACGTTGGTGCACCCACCGGTGGTCGAGAACTGATCGGTGTCTCAAGACCTTCCGCGCAATCGACGCGGCGCAGCCGATGCCGTAGGTTTCGCCGGATGTGGGAGTTCGTCCTTTGGGGCATGCTGGGCGGCGCGGCAAACCGTGGCGTCAACTACTTGGAAGCGGCGGCGCGGGTCAAGGGCGGCAAACCCTGGCGCCGCCCGAAGGGCCCGGGCGGCGGGGCCTATCTGGCGGCGCTCGTCGTTCATCTTTTCATCGCCGGGGTCACCGCGGGGGCGGCCTCAACCTTGGTGCAGGGGCCAACGGTTTGGATGATCTTCGGGATCGGTGCTGTAGCCCCGGCTGCGGTGAAGAAGGCTGGCCAGTACGCACTGGCGCTTGCTCCATCGGGTGACACTGGAGAGGACGCGGATGAGTTGGAGGTAGGTGAAGATGACGAGAAGTGAAGGCTTCGGTCGGCGGTTACTAACTGCCATCTCCGATTCGACACCCGCGTTCTCCCCTGCTCCCCACACCGGAGACAGCCGCCTAGGTCGGTTCTTTTCGGCCCTGACCGACTCGACCCCCGCCTTCCGGCAACAGTCCGGCGGCCCGGACGCCTATCGGTCGTCCCCGAATCAGTCCCCAGTGTCGCCCTGGAAGATTCTCGGATCTCCCTGGAACCGCTCCGATGGTATCCTTTTGGAGGGATCGGGAGGTGGCGTGGCCCGCGACTACGTCAGCGGTGATCTACAGCAGAACCCAACCTGGACCGCGGCGCTGAAGGCCTTCGTTGAGAACCTTTCTGCGTTGCCTGCCAGAGACCGCTTGGTCGCACGCTCGCTGTTCTCGGCGGAGGAAATTGCGGGATTTGTGACCGCGAGCCGGTTGGCGGCGCGCTCGGTCGCCTTAGATCAACTGTTGGCCGACGCGCGACGTGAAGACTTGCAGTCCGACCTTCAGAGAGCTCGCCTCTTCGCGGAGGGGACTCGCGCTGCTCTGGAGGACCTGCATTTACCAAGTGAGGGTCTGCAGAAGGCACGCACGAACGCTCGTTTGGCGATCTCTGCCTCGGTCCTCCGGCTCGTCGCCCCTGACTTTGCCGTAGCCAGGGTCCGTCGCAACCTCATCGAGGTAACGCGGGGTCTCGGCTTGGCCAGTCTAGAGATTCTTGCTCGACCTCTAGGTCATGATGCGCGTCCCTACGCGAACGGGCTCGCAAACACGGACCTAACTCGGAGCTTGGAGACCCTCAAGGCCGACGGCCTCAAGTACCCCGCACCCGATGTACGCGTCGTTGTGTTGGGCGAGGGAACAGATCTTCACAACCTGATCGCGATCATCCATCGTCTCGACCAGACGTTGACTGACGCCGAGAACGCCGACCTCACGAACCTCGACCTCAGAAGCGTTCCACTCGGCGGCGTGCGCTGGTCGACGCAGACTCAGTGGCCGACAAAGTGGCACGCGAGAATTCGCGCCTCTTCTAGAGAGGTGGCACCAGGAGTGTTCGAGGTCGAGTCCGACTTTGACGCAGCCGAGGATGCCCTTCCCTGATCAGCTAGCCAGCTCAGCTGGCCGGCGCGCATCACGGCGGCAATGGCGGGGTCGCTGCCGCACGGGTTGACGAGGACACCAAGGTTGGTCTCTTCGGGGCGTCGGTGAAGATTGCGGTCTCCTCCGGCGCACTGGCTGCTGGTGTGCGCGGTCAGACGAGGGGGGCCGTCTTCTCGGGGCCGCCGGCGGCCTCGTCGGTGAGCGCCTTGGCCTCGGCCTCGGCAGACTCGCGGTCGTCGTGGTAGTCACCGACCATGTCGTCGGTCCAGCGGTCGTGCACGTACCAGCCGATGGGGGAGTAGCGGGTCTCGAAGATCCGCAGGTTCGGCGCGGGGGCCTGTCCGCTCATCTCTGCGGCATCGGCCTCGGCCTCTTTCTTGCCGCCCCAGTAGCCGACCAGCACGTCGTGTGTGAGGTCCCAGATGTACCAACCGTTGGCGTCCTGGCGGGCCTCGAATGCGGGCATGCTCACTTGGCTCTCCTGTTGGTGCCAGGCGACAAGGCCGTCAGCGCTCGGGTTGGCCGACTGTGTTCGCCCCCTCCTGGCGCGGAACTCCGAACCCGTAAGCGAGTGGGGTGCAACCGCCGGCGGCGCGCGTGGGCGCAGCGCAGCGCAGAAACACGCGCCTGGGCCGGCTGCGGTTGCGCACCGGGAGTGTCGGGTGACGATGGAGAGCCAGGAGGGGAGGGAACGAGCAGCAACCGCGCCGACGGAGTCGGCTCCTTCTTCCGGCCCGGGGGCCGGGCTGTCGGTGCCGAGGTCAGTCCAGGCCGGCAGCAGGGTCGACGCCGGACTGCCACGACCGGCTCGTGCCTGGTTGCGCAGAGGGTCGCGTCCGGGAGGTCTTGCTGGCGGTCGTGGGGTTGCTGCTTGCCACCGCGTCGCGAGCGGCTTGAACGTCGGGATCGGCGAGCGCGTCCTGCAGTTCCTGGTTGCCGGCGTCGTCGGGGAACAGCGCGGCGTGCAGCTGCTGCTGGATCAGCTGCTCGGCTTCGCGCTGGCCCGGCGAGAGCGCGGCACGGCGTGCGGTCTCGGCCGCTAGTTCCGGCTGGCCCGGCTCCTGGTCGCGGGCCGCAGTCGTGGCTTGCAGCTCCTGATCGGTGCGCAGTCGCAGCGGCAGGCTGGGCTGGAGCGGCTCGTCGACGATTGCCTCGAGCATGGGCTGGACGGCCTCGTAGGTGCTGCAGAGCTCGCTGTCGGGGCGGGGGGCGGCCATGGGCATGATCCGCGGGGCGTCCTCGCGGGTGATCCACGCGAGGGTGGGGCGCGAGGTGTCGTTGATGGCGCCGCGTACGGCGTAGGTGATGACGGTGGCGCGTTGCCGGGCCATCCAGCCATACGCCTCGTCAACTGGCAGTGGCCGTGACCGGATGTTCAGCAGGGCACGTTCGGCGTCGGCGGGATTCACGGGGCGCTCGGAGGGCTTGTCCAGCACGTACAGGTCGTCGCCGGTTCGGTCGGTGATGGTGATGCGCTGGACGGCCGGGCTGCCGGCCAGCACCCGGATGGTTTCGGGCATCGTCTGGTAGGCCAGGTCGTGAAATGGCGGTGGGGTCCACCTCCCGATTGCCAGGAACCGCCACTCGCTGTCGAGACGGCTGACTTCTTCACGCACCGCCAGGCTGACAACCTCCACCACGTGGCTGGCCGCGAACCTCTCGGCCGTGGCCAGCGGCACCTGCGGGTCGCGGAAGGTGCCCTCGACAACCAGGCTGTACTTCTCCTTGCGGGCGTGTTCGATGCTCCACTTGAGCCAGTGAGCCGTGGCTTGCGCGGTCGCATCGGGAAACAGTCACGGCTCGTTGCTCAGCAGCATGTCGTGGTCGGGGTGCAGGACGCGCAGATCGTCACCTATCAGCGGCACCAGCTGGCTGTCCGCGTGCCGTTGCTGGACCGACGCCATCGCCTGAGACTTGCCGGCCGCCGGCTGCGCACCGAGCAGGACGAGCACAGGCCGCTCCTGTGGCTGGTACTGACCGAAGACGAAGTCGAGAACCTTCTCCTCGAACACCGCCCTCAACTGATCTTCGGACAGGAAGTAGTCGCTGGCCTCAGCCACGACCGTCCGTGTCGAGCTCCGTCAGCTCCGCCCGCCACTGGTGGATGTGCTCGATCAGCGCTGCCCGGTCGTGAGCGGGAACGCTGTTCTTGAGGTTGCGCAGCTGGAGAACTTTCGCCCACCAGGCGTCCTGCTCTTCCTGGGTCGAAGCGCTCCGGTTGAACCGCATGTAGCGGGCCGTGAGGTCGGCCCCGGCCGCGGCGAAGACTTCGTACATCATCGCCGTCGGCACGTTGTCAAAGTTCTCCCCGAACGCGGAGTACGGCTGGTCGGTCGTGTTCATCGGGTGTGTGGCTCCTCTCGATTCACGGAGTCCGGCCGAGTGACCAGACGCGGACGGTGTCGTCGTCGACTTCGTACAGGACGCGGTATTCGCCGACGTGGAGCCGGTAGAAGGAGCTGTCGCCCCAGTGCACGCTGCCCGGCAGTTCCGGGTCGCGGGCAAGTGCGTTGACCGCGACCATCACCCGGCGGGCCGTCGTGCGGTCGATGGCCGCGAGCTCGCGGAATGCGTCGAACCAGGCAGTGTCAAAGAACAGGTGCCGGTCGGTCACCGGCGCTGATCCGCGGCGTCAGCCTCGGCCAGAATCTCGTCCATCCGGCGGTTAGCTTCGTCGGCCGGCACCCACTGCGGGCCGCGGGCGCGGATCTCGTCGATCACGGCCTTGTCGGCGGCAGCCTCCAGCGCCTCGTACCGGGCAAGGAGCTCCGTTGAGATGACCGCGGCTGCGGGCTTGCCGTGGTCGGTAATCAGGACTGGCCGATGCCCGTACCGGGCCTCGTTCACCATCTCGGCGGTCTTCTTGTTCGCTTCGGTCATCGTATAGCTCGCCATACACCCAGCATAGTCCATAAATTCAGGAATTTCCGGACCGAGGTCGATGCGCGCCCGCGTTGGAGCAGGGATTCGAGGTATGCACGTCAACAGCTTGGTCCGGCGCCAAGGCACGGATCTGCCACGTTCCACCGACGCCAGAGAACACGCAAGCCCGAGTTCGTCGCCCAGTTCTTCGCCCGCGCCTACCGGCGCGAGATCGCCGCCCGGCGCACGTGGCGCAAGCAGTGGTGGAAACACCCCGAGGTCACCGCCCGGCTCGACGCGCTGTGGCGCTCCTGGGAAGCACTGCGCCTCGAACCCGGCACCGGGATGAGCGTGTGGTGGCGCGACCACGCCGACCACCACATGCCGCGCATCCTCGACCCCGATGGTCCCTTCAAGGGCTGCACCACCGAAGGCCACCAGGCCAACGGTGTACTCGGCCCGCTGCCCTGGGACAACCCGCCTGAAGGGCTGTACGCCGCTGCTGTAGCTAAGACGGATCCCGCCGCTGGGCGCTCGGATCGCTGATGGTCTACGTGGGCACGTTGCCTGCGCTGCGGGCACCCGGCCCCGCTCAGTCTGAGTTGCTTCTGCACTTCTGCGGCCGGCCGCCCGAGACGGCACCGACTCAACTGCCGTCAGTCGCCCACCTGACATGGCCGGAACGTCTCGACAACATCCTTTGGGAGCAGCGCCTTCTCGCCGGTCATCCGCACGGGTCACCGCGTCCGATGGTCAGCTTGGCCGAAGCACCTTGGAATCACGTTCACTGGCTACTCAGCAGCCGCGGCTTCCCGCCGTGGGGAGTGTTCCTGCATCGGCAGTGGGTGTACGACGTCGGAGGCGGTCCGGTGTGGTACCCGCGGGTCCCGCTGGACGGCCTCAACGATGAGCAGCGAGCGTGGACAGTTCGCTTGGACACTGACCCGGCACGGCCTTCCGACTGGCTCCACGAGAGAGAGTGGCGGGTCCCCGTCGATCCCGATAGGTCTGAGCTAAATCTCCCGCCGGACGCGATCGCCGGCGTGCTGGTGGGTACGCCGTACTGGCAGCCGAGTCGTCGAGGCTGGCCGGGTGCTGTGGTGAACGGAGTTCAGCAGCCGGGTCGACGCCGTGCACCCTCATGGGGTCGTTATCCGCGTTACGACTGGGACCCGAGCACCGGAACGTTTACCTGGCGCTGAGAGGAGTCACTGCGCAAGGAGCCTTCAGAGAACCCGCAGCGGGGTTCTCATGCCCCGTTCGCCTTTATATAAAGGGATAACTGCCTGTCGGCGCGACGTGCGACACTGGTTAAGCACATGGGAGACCCCGCTGTCGAGCGACCGCGAGCCGGGTCGACCACCGAGCGGGGTCCGGTGTGTTCTTTGCTGAGAGCGCGTAGTGGACCCTACCTGGCGTACCTCATCGCCGTACACCGAGTGCGGCCGCTTTGGTACGTCGTCGGGTGCGGACAGGAGGAAGAGGTCCGATGCCAAAGGGCTTCCAGATCAACAAGCAGGGCATCGCGCGGTTCACCCGCGAGTTGCAACGTGAGTTCGACCGGCACCCGATAAGGGTCCCGGTGCAGGCTGAGCAGTCACCGATGCTCGGCTTCGCAGAAGCAGCAGGTGGGGACATCAACAACTACTACGGGCCTGTCATCCACGGCGACGCGAACAACGCCCAGCTCGCTTGGATGAACGGGTCGGCATCGCAGACCCAAGCCAACCCTCAGCAGGTCGCGGCCGGCTACGAGACGCTGGCGGCAGCCGTTGCAACCCTGCTTCAGCAGATTCCAGACAGTGGGATCGGCGAGGACGTGCAAGAACGGATCCAGGGTCCTGCCACCGAGCTGCTGAACGAGGTTGTGGAGGCTGAGCCGAACCGCAGCAAGGTTCGGGCCGCACTCGAACGGATCCAAGGCCTGCTGGCTCCGGTCGCGATCGGCTTGTCCCGCGGCGCGGGGGACGGAGCAACTGAATGGGCGAAGGAGGCAATTAGCCAACTTGACGTGCCGTTCTGAGACCGATCACTGCTGCTGATCGATCGCTTCCCAAGCGCTTCGTCGCGAAGGCGGGGGAGCCGAGGCCAAACCAGGCGTCGAGGACGGCGTGGCAATCGGGCGCCGCGCGATTCGGCCGGCCGCCTTGACCTGGTCGCCGTCTAGAAGAGACGGGCTGGTCCGACCCCTGGCTACGCCGGGGCCGCCCGGCTACCGTCCACACTGTGTCAGGTTGGGGTTGGAATCCCGAGTCATTTGAGGCCATCGGCACGACGGCAGCTGCGCTGATCGCGGCAACTGCGCTCCGCCAGGCTCTCCGCCAGCAGCGGGCCTCGCTTGAGGAACGCTATCGCGAGCAGGCTAAGTTGATCTCCCTGCAGCGGGTGACCCACACCGGCCGTTCCCATGGCCAGCTGATGAGCATCCTTGTCGCCAACGGGAGCTCTAGCCCGATCAACGCAGTTCGGCCAGCAGCCCTGTTCGTAAGCGATCCCGGGCTCGAGCCTGGAGATCTCCTTCTCGGTCACGAGATCCATGGATCAATTTCCACGAGCGGCGTGAGCAGGTGGCCATGGGACCTACGACGATTCGTTGCTGCTGAGGTCGGCTGGGACTTCCTCGGCGCAGGTGAGGCGCGCCGGCACGCTCTGTGGTTGGACCCCAGCACGCCGAAGGTCCTCGATGTTGGGATTACGTTCCGAGACGTCGCTGGGCGGCGCTGGCACCGCACCGCCTCAGGTGGCTTAGAGGCACTTCGCTAGAGCCGATCATTGCGCCCGATAACAGGCCTTATGTAGCCACAATCGGTACTAGAGGATGGGCCGTCACCAGGGGTGAGCAGCACGTCCCGTTCCGCGGTCCATGGAGCCGCGGGAAAAGTCCTACCCCGAGATCCGCTTAGTGGTGGTGTCACCTGGTGCGACGATGCTGAACCGCCTCCACTCCACGGTGATCTTCCCGGCGATTGGGAACGGATGAGAGTTATCGGGCGGCACATCCGCGCGCAGGTCGTCGACCTCAGCGGTAGTCGAAGGGCCTAGCGGCGGGGCGGCAAGCCTTGGGAATTCATGGGTTTCGATTCCACGGTTCAGGATCACGCCGGCATGCGGAGCGACGCCCAAACTGGTGAAGATGGCGCCCTCCATGATGGTGCCGGCCGTGGAATCCAGCCGCTTGATGTCCGCGACCTTGTACCGCCGATTTCGCGATGGCGGGCTTGTGGGCGGCTTGTAACTCGCATCGTTGAATACGATCAATACCCGCACGGAATCACCGTCAGTTCCGCGTAGCAGGTCGATGGCACAGCTGTCGTCGCGACGCGTGAGCTCGAACGTAACCATCAACTGATCGCGGGCGTCCTTCCGGGGCGTGGGCGGCCGGAGCTTGAACATCATGATGTTCAAGCCCTCGAACGGCATCCGGGTCAGCTTGGGGTGCGCCTTGATCAGAGACGACACACCAAGCTGCACGTCAGCCCACTCGTGGACCAGGTGGCCATAGAGCCCTGTCTCATCGAAGGGGCCGTTGTTGAAAAGTTGACTCACGAGGTACGGCCTGGAGATCAGCAGACACGCGGTTGCGTCCTTCGTGCGCGCACCTTGTGGCTGGAACTGGCTGCGTGTGGGACGGGCCGACACCATCAGCAGCGGCGGGTGGATCTCGGTGTGGAAGTCGTTGTGGCCGGCGTCGATGATCCAGCGGCCCCACAGACACACCCGGTCTCCGAGCTTGGGGTGGTATTGCGCAGGGACCATCCCTTCATCCCATTCCATGCCGATCACGTTCGGCACGTTAAGCCCGAATTCCTGCCGCGCCCTCTTAGTGGACTTGGTGTACAGGTCGTCCCCTGTACCGGCCAACAAGTCGAAGTAGGCCGGATCGGGGGCAACATGGAACTCAAAGTCGTTGCCGAACGGGTGAAGGAACGGCAGATCCGAGGGCGACACGTCAGGTTCCTGAACGATGGTCCCACTCAAACCGGTGACATGGCCGCCATGATCGCTAGTTGGGTCGTGAACTGGTACCCACCCGAAGCGGGGGCCCTTTGGAGTCAGGAACGTGTGACGGCCGACGCGGTGCTTCGTCCAAGCCTTGCGGTCATCACGCGGTCTCAGCGGGATATTCTGCCAGTCCGTCTCCAGGATGGGTTCTGGCCGCGGGGGCGCCGGTGGGCCCAGTACGCCTGCGGGTGGCTTCGCTACTGGCGACGGCTTTGGCCTCCGAGCAGCCCGGGGCGCGGTGGTTCGTCTTCTCCGAGGCGGCATTCTCCTGCCTCCTTCACTCAAGCGTGGTTTGGCCCACACGTGGTTGATCACGCGGCAGGTTTGCCTTGCAGACGGAAGCACACTGTGGACCCGAATCCTAGGAGTCGACCTGCTCAGCCGGCACTTGGATTTTGTCTCTCAGCCCGCCAGCGGACGTACTCCAACCGTGACAGGCCAGCGGCTGTCGCAGCGAGTGCACCGAGGACAACGACGAATCCCCATTCCGCACCACCGGACCTACCATCCGGCTCTAGACCTGTCAAGTCTTCGATCCAACGCGGCCACACCACGGTTGCGGCCGCGGCCACAGCGAAGAGCAGGGCCAACCCGCTCTCCAGCCAAACTCGCGACAACCTCGACACGGAGTCCCCCTTCGGGTCCGCGCGACGCCGGAAACCACCCTGGAACGAGCCGGCCCACGGCCGGTACGACAATCCGCTCGCGCGAACTTGTTCGACTTCTCAGATTGTCATCGACCTCTGTCGCGTGGAAGGGCTCAGAATCAATTCGCCAAATTGAACGTTGAAACTGGCGGCGGGGGTTGATTGGTCTCTGGCGGGCATAAGTATCCCGTCCACTCCAGACCGATCTTGCGAGGCTCGTGGCATGTGATCTGGGTGCTCCGCTTGTTATCTCAACCTAGCCAGACGCCGGCTCGACGTCCGGGCTGCGTACCGCCACACCTGCCCCGACGACGACCCAAGACCAGCCACGGAGCTCGACTAGTGCCGCATCAGGCGACGTTCACCCCGTCGCGTGGGTTGGGGCGGCAGCAGGCGCCTGTTGGCTGCATTCCGCGTAGTCTCGCGGCGTGCATTCTCATCTGAGCTTTGAGAGCCCTTCTGCGCTGCCTCACGCGGTGGTGATTGAGACGTTGGAGCGGGCTCTTCGTGACCGCTCCGCAGAGGGCGAGGCGGCGGGAGTTCTGGTCGGGACCGCGTTGAACGACGACGACGCGGACTTCGTCGAGTTCTGGTGCGTGCAGGTCGGGACGCGGGCTGTGCCGGGGAGTCCGCTGCTGGGGCTGGCCGCCTGTGCCTAGGACACACTGCTCGACGCTTCGGCCGTCTCAGCGATGAAGCCCTGGCCCTGGCGGTGTCACTGGCAGCGCGAGCTGAGAAGGAGCCGACGGACGTGGACGGCCGTGCCATCGATGGCTATGACGACGTACGGAGCTTCCTGCACCTGTGGTGATGCCGCGGGACCTCAACGCCGATAGTTCAAGGCCGATAAGCTGTCTTGAGTCAGTAGCTATACCACTAGCTGCTCATTACATCTGCAGTCGGGCCGCTCTGCCTTGATCAGATTGCGTCAGTTCGGGGCTGACGGATGACGGAGAGCCAGCCGACTCGCTGGGGGTAGCAGTGCCGCAGCGGCCGGCGCGAGGAGAGGGACTGGCCCGGTCTTGACTGGCGAGGTGACAAACAGCCTTTTGTGGGCTGGCTACCAGTAGCGTCGGTTCAGTGACCGATTCACTGCCGGAAGATTCCCTGTCGTGGTCGCCGCTGAGTCGACGCCGTACCGGCCTGCCGTCGGAGGATTCTGTTGAGGGCATGCCGGAATGGCTGTATCCGCAAGTAGCGGAGTGGCTCTATCAGGTTCTGCAGTACACCGGCGGCCCGGTGTCTGCCCTGCGGCCCGGGCATGGGCTGAGCCCCCAGACTCGCCAGGTGATGCTGCGTATTCGCACGGGCAACCAGCCATGGCTGCTGAAGCCCGAGGACCCGCTCTTCCTTGATGCGGTCGACGCTGCGATCCGCTGGATCGACTGGGGTGAGTGGCCGTCGTATCGGAACGAGTATGGGGATCCCAGCACGCTGGAAGCTGTTCTCGAGGCGGCGAACTCCGCCTGGCGCGCGACGTGGCAGGGCCTCGAACGTCGGCAGGATCCGACGGTCACGGCCGCTGTTATGGACGCAGTGGTTGGCGCCGGCGCAGAGGCGGGAGAGCATCTCGCTGCCGCGTGGACAGCGGCATACGGCCGACAGCCTGACCCGGATAAGGCCTACGACGAGGCGGTGCTCGCGGTCGAGGCGCTCGCCTGTCCATTGGTTTGCCCGGATAACTCTCGCCGCACATTGGAAACCGTGGTGCGGGACCTGCGCAATCAAAGCAATCAGTGGGAGCTGCTCATTGGTGACGCCAGCGGGCGCCCAGCTGTTCCTGATCGGCTGGCCGGGATGCTTGCTTTGCTGTGGGAAGGGCAGTCCAGACACGCCGGGAGCCCGAACTCCCGCCGGCAGACGCCGAGCGAAGGTGAGGCGGCGGTACATCTGGCCGCCACTCTTGTGCAGTGGTTCAGTGGCGGTGTTCTGCGCAGGAAGAAGTAGCTCGGGCAGGTGATCTGTCGACGGTGGCTCGGCCCTCAGTTGAGGGCTACACGATGTCGCTCAACTTCTTCAGCCCAGGGTGATTCAGTGTCCCTACGGCGGGCAGATGCGTACATTCAGACGCGTGGCCCGGTTCGGAGCGGGGCGGGAGCACAGGGGTGCGAGAAGATGCCAGCTATGACCGCTATCTCACTGGGCCTTGACGATCAGCTGCTGTGTCCGTTCTGCGGGTTCGATTACACCCATATCGAAACCGTCCGGGTTGGTGCGCGGAAGGAAGACGACCCGGTCTATCTGATCGCTGTGGAGCCGTCCACCGCCCGAATCGAAGCCGCGTACTCAACTGAACAGCCACCGTCGAGTCGGCGATCATGGGTCGAACTGATCGTGGACTGTGAGGAATGCCCCGGTGGCTCAATCGTGATCGCCCAGCACAAGGGACAAAGCTTCGTTTCCACCCGGCCGAACCTCACTGAAGCTCCGGCCGCGCCGCCTTTCTGACTACGCGGCCACGCGCACCCGACGACTGAGTTGCGTCGTGGTTGACCTGTCAGATCCAGCTGGGCAGGGCCGAGAGGCGGCCCTGCGACCTCCCCTCATTGACCGCCCAATGCGTCGGCGCGCCGATGGACGAGCCACAGTTCGGACCCTGCACACTACGCCGCCTTCAGGGCGGGACCGCAGCTAGGGCCTGACTACCAAGCGCCGCACTGCGCCGCTGCGAACCCGAAAGGGTCGCAGTAACCGCCCGTCGTACCGGCCCGAGCCTCCACTGCCTCGCTGTCAGCGACAGCACCGGTACTCGGTCGAGAAGTTGATGCAGTCACGTGCCGTGGACGTGGTCTCGAACTAAGGAAGTGACCAGCGGAAATGTCACGCTGGAGCGGCGCGACGGATTCTCTCATCTGATTCGACTCGTCGGATCTGCCAGCCCATAACAGGCCTGTTATTGGCTGAAGCCCGCATCTTCGAAACCACTCGGCCAACGTTGTGAGGCGACGCGGGGCCCTCTGAGACGACAGACTGGGGCCATGGGGGACTCGGCAAAGAGCGTCTTGGCGGGACTGTTCGGTGGTCTGTTGTACGCGGGTGCGGCGGGTGCGCTGCTGGTATTGGCGATCGATCCGAATGCGGTGGATGCTTCGCAGATTATCGCTGCGGCAGCCGCGGTGGCAGGACTCGTTGGCACCGGGACAGCGGTCCTATGGCGCTGGGGACCTGGCGCTACTTCTCGACAATCTTCCACTATCGAGAAGCTCGCCGTTGGCGCGTTGGGTGGGTGCCTCCGATCTCTCAACGAGGCGGGACTGGACGACTTGGGCGTGCGTGCGCCGCGCGACGCGTCGCAGGTTGCGCAGCCGCAACCCTCATATGCTGCCCGGAAAAAGCTGGACCCTGAGCTTGAGCAGGCACTCCAACATAGGCGGTTCCTTTTGGTGCGTGGCCCGTCGGCCGCAGGAAAATCTCGCTCTACAGCGGAGGCCGCTCGTCGGGTGATGGGAGAGTGTCCCGTTCTTATCCCTGTCCTGCGACAGGATGCGCTGGCCACACTGTTAGATGTCGGCGCTGTCCGCAGTGGGGTCGTGGTCTGGTTGAGCGACCTGGAGAAGCACGTCGCCGTTGGGGTCGATGCACCCCTATTAGAAGGTCTTTTACGGATTGACGATGTAAGTGTGGTGGCAACCATCCGGGATCGCGCCTATCAGCGGCTAGCCCCCCAGGGGGAGCTGAGGCCGCACGGCCGAGATGTGATCGAGCTCGCGATGAAGCACCGCGGACTGCTCGAGTTCGAGGATTGGGATGCTGTTGACCGCCAGGCCGCCGCGATGCTTTACGCAGACCAACGACCAGACATCGCCGAAGCACTCGTGAAGGGACGGGGTCTCGGCGAGTACTTGGTCGCGGGTCCAGAAATGATTGAGCGACTCGAATCAGGAGAGAGCCCAGGTGCAGCGGCCGTGGTTAGAGCCGCAGCGGACTGGTACCGCGCCGGCATGACCCGGCCAGCTCCTCTCGAACTCGTTCGCCGGGCCTACCACGCCTATCTGCCGCCCGACGACATCACACTCATGCACGAGTTCGACAACGCTCTGCGCTGGGCCTGCGAGCCGGTATCCGGAGCTCGCGCCATGACACAGCCGACCAATGGTCGTGGCCTCGTCGTACACGACTACGTTCTAGATCACTGGGCTCGGCAGCTGCAAGCACCGATTCCGGAGACGACCTGGGATGCGATCGCCGATGTACTAGACGACGCGCCGGAAGATGCCGTCACAGCATCCATCGCGGCCTTTGAGTTGCACAACAATCCAGCGGTTTCAGAACGACTTGCCCGATCGGCCGCTGACAAGGGAGTTATGTCCGGTCTCCACGCGGTGGGCGTACTCCTCGCCAGGGTTGGCCGAACACCGGAGGCAGAACAGTGGTGTCGTGCAGCCGCCGAGGGGGGCCATGCGGACGCGATGAGCTATCTCGGGCACTTGCTCCACGGGCGGGGGCAGCTGGTTGAGTCAGAACGCTGGTACCGCGCCGCCGCCAACGCCGGCCATGCCGTGGGCATGCACAGGCTCGGGTACTTGTTGTATGAGCGCGGCGACCTGGAGAAGGCCGAACACTGGACCCGCGCCGCCGCCAACGCCGGCAACACCGACGCGATGACCAACCTCGGATACCTATTGAAGAAGCGCGGGAACCTAGCTGAGGCCGAGCGCTGGTACGGCGCAGCCGCCGAAGCCGGCAACACCGACGCGATGAAAGGGCTTGGAAACCTGTTGGGCAACCGCGGCGACCTGGACGGCGCCGAACGCTGGGTCCGCGCCAGTGCCGACGCCGGCAACACCGGCGCTATGAGCAAACTCGCATACCTACTTTTGAAGGAGCGCGGGGAACTGGTTGAGGCCGAACACTGGGCCCGCGCCAGTGCCCAAGCCGGCAACGCCAGCGCGATGACCAACCTCGGATACCTGTTGCAGGAGCGCGGGGAACTGGTTGAGGCCGAACACTGGTACCGCGCCGCCGCCGCCGCCGGCAACACCACCGCGATGACCAACCTCGGACAGCTGCTGCAGAAACGCGGTGCACTGGAGGAGGCCGAGCGCGGGACCCGCGCCGCCGCCGACGCCGGCAACACCACCGCGACGAACGACCCCGAATCCCCGTTGCAGGAGCGCGGGGAACTGGCTGAGGCCGAACACTGGCACCGCGCCGCCGCCGACGCCGGCAACACCTTCGCGATGACCAACCTCGGACAGCTGCTGCATAAACGCGGCGACCTGGAGAAGGCCGAACACTGGTACCGCGCCGCCGCCGACGCCGGCAACACCTTCGCGATGACCTACCTCGGATCCCTGCTGGAGAAGGGGCGCGGCGACCTGGAGAAGGCCGAACACTGGTACCGCGCCGCCGCCGACGCCGGCAACCCCATCGCGATGACCATGCTCGGATACGTGCTAGAGAAGCGCGGCGACCTGGAGAAGGCCGAACACTGGGTACGCGTCGCCGCCGACGCCGGCGAAACCGCCGCGATGCCCATTCTCGGATACCTGCTGCAGAAGCGCGGCGAACGGGACGAAGCCGAACACTGGTACCGCGCAGCTGCCGAAGCCGGCAACCCCATCGCGATGACCTACCTTGGACGGCTTCTGCTGACGCGCGGACACCTGGTCGAGGCCTTTCGGTGGATCTTCCGTGCTCACAAAGCTGAGCAGCCTGACCTGTAGTCACCGATAACGGTCGTTATGTCAGGTGCAATCAATCCTATTGATGCTTACAGTTTCAGACACTGCTTTGGGTGGCGGCTCCAACGGCTGGAGCCGGCACCCCGTCCAGCGGCCTGCAATCGCCCTGGATGAGACCCGGTGTCAGTCAGTACGTGCTTCCAGTTTGTCGATCTCGCTGCGGGTGTGTTGTGTTGCCGGGTGGTCTGCTCCGAGCGCCGAGATCTGATCCGTCAGGAGCTGGCGGTAGGCGGTCTCTGCGGCCTGGCGGTCTCCTGCTCGGAGGATGGTGGCAGCACCCATCGATCGCGCCCGCAGGACTAGTTTGTGGCTCGATCCGTAAAGGCGGACGAAGTCCGTGATCGCTCTGTCGAGTTCTTCGGTGGCACCTATCGAGGTTCCCGGTTAGCAGCTCTGCCGCGGCCACTCTGAGACGTGCCAGGGCAGTGTCCAAATCACCTGCGCCGCGCAACCTTTCATAGGTGGCCAGAACCTCACGAGCCATCTCCAGACCTTCAGCTACGCGATCCGCGAAGGCGAGCGCCGCGGCCACGTCCAGCTTCAGCTCGAGCACGTGCGGATGATCCTCCGGGAGGCTGGAAAGATGCTCGATCAGCAGCTCCTCAAGGGCCTCGAGTCGCAGTGTGTCATCCTCTGCCTCGTCTGAGTCTCGGGAGCGTGCGCACTGGCAGCGCGCAGGGTGTCGAGGCTCGCCTGCTCGTCGAGGTCGACGTTCGCCTCGGCGGGGATCGCCTTGCCTTCGGCGACGAACATATCGAGGCGCCACGTCATCACCTGAACGTCGGACTGGGCGGTGGTGAACGGCCGCCACTCATACGCCGCGCGGACGGTCGCGACCGCGTCCAGGCCGTCGACGGCGAGCTGCTCGATCCGGGTCTGCAGCGCCGGCCATGTCGGGTCGGCACGCCAGTCCTCGGCGACCTGAGCACCGACCGCGGACGCCACGGTCTGCGCCGCGACCAACTCCTCTCCCGGCTGGTCCTGGCCCACGCTGGCGGCCAGCTCGGGACGGGCCGTGTTGGCCGTACCGGCACAGTCCGCGCTCGCGGCCGTGGTGGTCGGCGCGGTCGCCGGCAGGGTTCATGAACTCGCTCAGCTGGCCGCGTGCGGCGGCCGCGAGGACGAGTGCTTGCTTCATCTCGCCGCGCGACGTGTGCGTCATGGATCGCCTTCATGGTGTTCGCGAGCTGCCGAAGCATCACCAGGTCGGCCGCCGGGCTGCGCCGGTTCGTCGCGGTCAGCACGAGCAGCGCGGTGCCCGACAGCGCCGGCGCCGGGGTGTACTTCGGGCGCGGCAGCCGGTAGTGGATCTGCGGGCGAGTCCGTGGCGGTCGCGGCGAGCGGCTCAGGCCGAGGTCGGTGCGCCGTGACCCAGCAGGCGTTACGGGGTGGGGTGAGGTGGCACGAGTGAACTGTCGATATGGCGTGGTTCTCCTTCCGGGCGGATCGTTTTGAGCAGGCGGGATCTGAGGAGCGTTTGCTCCAGTTGGTGACTGGCTGGCCGCGGCCCGAGTGGGTCGGGGCTGCGGATGTCGTATCTCTCGCGGTATGCAGCGATGTCTCGAACGATCGTGGTGCGTTCTGCCTGTGGGCGGTCCACGAGTTGCTCGGTGATTGTTTGGTACCAAGGTGGAGCGAGCTCCCTGGCCCGCTCGGTTAACCACACGGACCGCTGGGTGATGAGGCTTTCGAGTTCGCGAAGTGGGGCGACGAAGGTCGGGTCCGTGATCGCGGTGGACGGTTGGACCAGACCCGCGACGCGGTCTAGAGGTCGTCCGAGGCGACGCTCGGCTCGAAGGACGACGCGCTCGACGCGCGCATGGAGTACTGCTGCGATGTCGCGGGCGTTGGCGAGGGATGGGCGCTCGACGACACGACGCAGGGTCACGTCTGGGTCGAGGCCGGCGGCCTCAGCGCGGCGGAGGGCGGCGAGAAGTGGGCCGTAGGCGGAGGAGGCTCGGACGGCGGCGCGGTCGGCTGGGTCGAGGCCTGAGGTGTCGATGGTGGTGCGGTATTTCTGGCCGGCGGCGACTTGGCAGAGGTGTTCGTGGATGGGGACGAGGTAGTCGAGGCGGGTGGCGTTTTCGAGTTCGGATTGCATGATCTCGTGGGCTGATCGCTCGGTGGTGTCTTGTTCGAGGACGTCGTGGAGGACTTCATCCATGGTCCGGGTGATGTGTGGTTCGTGGAGGTCGCCGTCTGGCTCGTGGGTGGCGACGTAGGCCTTGTTGGTTTCGCGGCCGCGGGTCATGCCGACGTACAGGAGGGGTCTGGTCATGCGTTCGGTGACGATGAGGTGGGCGGTGTCGACGGTGGAGCCTTGGGCGCGGTGGGCTGTGGTGGCGTAGGCGAGTTCGACGGAGTTGGCGACGTAGCCGGCGGGCAGGGTGATGGTGTTCTGGTCGGCGTTTTGGATGGTGAGGGAGCCGTCGTCCCAGCGGCGGAGGACTGTCCATTGGTTGCCGTTGCGGACGAATTGGTTGGGGCCGTAGGTGAGGTGGCGGTTGTTGAGGCGGGTGACGATGTGGTCGCCGATGCCTGCTTGGGTTCCGTCGTGGAGTGGTGTGCCGTTGGGTTCGACTTCGCCGGTGAGGATTCGGTCGAGGCGGGCGCGGTTGTTGAGGCGGGTGACGGTGGCGTTGTCGGCGGCGATGAGGAGGCTGGTCAGGCCGGCGCGTACGTCGTTGAGCCAAGCGGTGTAGGCCTTGGTTTCGCATTCGTCGGGTGTGCCAGAGGTCAGTCGATCGTGTGCCTGGTAGATGTCGATGACGGATTCGTCGCCGTTGCGGAGGGCGAGGCTGGCTTCGCGTTCCCAGGTGTGGTTGAAGCGCCAGACTTCGGTGAGTTGAGCCGCTTGGGTCTCCTTGGCGATGAGGCGGAAGGCGCCGCCGGTCTCGATCGCTCCGAGTTGGGCGTCGTCGCCGACGAGCAACAGTTTCGCGCCGGCCTTGGCGGTCTCGCGGGCGAGGGTGGCGAGTTCCATGGTTCCGGCCATGGAGGCTTCGTCGATGATGACGAGCTGGTTCTCGCGGAGCCGCCATCGGTCGGCATCCGCGCGGATGGCTGCTAGGTCGCCAAGTAGACGTTGCTGGCGGCGTTTGCGCTTGAGCTTGGCGGCGAGGGCGGCGGCTCGTTCGAGGTGTGCGATGCGGCGCTGACGCTGTTCGGCGCCCAGGCCGACGGCCTCGTGGATCCACTTCGCGAGGTTGTCGGTGGTTATCCCGAGGCTGTCGGACAGTACTTCTGAGGCTGCGCTGGATGGCGCGACCCCGACGACGCTCCCGGGGCCATGGGTCTGTTCCCAGGAGGTTCTGAGCTCCGCGAGGAGGGTGGTCTTGCCGGTGCCGGCGGGGCCGACGAGGGCTTCGAGGCGTTGTCCGCTGGTGGCGATCCGGTGGAGAACTTGCTGACGGTCAGGGCTGAGTCCAGGCGACGGGACGAGCGCCGTGGGGGCGATGGTTGGTCCGGTCAGATCCTTGGCGAGGTCGAGGAGCAGGCTCTCTGCTCCGAGCACGACCGGTGAGGTGAAGATCCGGCCGTTGTGGATTCGGTAGACGCTTTCGCCGTCGAGTCGTTCGCCGGGCAAGTTCACCAGATCGCCTGGGGTGAGACTGATGGAGTGCTGTTCGGCTCGGTCGGCGATGGCGTGCAGGACGGTCATGCGGCCCTCGGTCGTGGCCAGCCGCAGCAGCCGGGTTTGACGGGCGGCTTCGGCGATGATGTTCCAGCGGTTCCAGGTCGCGCGCTTGCTCTGCAGTGCGAGTACGACGGTTGCGCCGTACGCATCCAGCGTCTCTGCGCTCAGATCAGCCGAGGTGAGGATTCGCTCCGAGGATTGCTCCAGGCACTTCGCGAGGACAGCTCGGGCGTCGTCGCCGAGAGCGTTGTCCGCTCGTGTTCGCCAATGGGTCATGAGGACCGACAGTGGCTGAGCCAGGTGCTTGGGTGGCCGATTCATGAGCGTGGCTTGTTGCCGTAGGACATACATCTCGCGCCGTGTCGGCGGTTGGTTGCGATGAGCAAGCAGTGCCGCGAGGTTCGACTCGATCTGGTCGCTGCGTGACGAGAACTCGCGGATCAGTTCGTCCGGTACGCCGGTGATCTCGAACGCGGGGTTTCGGCGTTCTCCGCGGTCCCTGAGGTCCCAGCCGACGCCGAGCCGGCGGGTGAGATTGTCGGCCAGCAGCACGTTGTGGATCTCGGAGAGTGCCACCGCTGCCCGGAAGAGCACTCTGCCGTCGAGAGTTCGCCATTTGCCGTCCGTGCCCTGGACGCGGTTCGCGACAACGAGATGGGTGTGGAGTTGGGGATCGCCGCTGCGGGTGTCCCAATGGTCGAAGGCAGCGCCGATCACGCCGCGGACGTCGATCTGGGCGATGCCGCCGTCGCCGATTCGGCTGAACGCGGCCTGCTGCTCGACGATCGCCAGGACGTCCTCGACTGCCTCGTAGTGTGCCGTGGCGACTTGTTCTTTGGTGCCGATGTCGGCTGTTGCCCACAGCGCTGATACCGACTTGGCGGGGGAGAAGGTGATGTCGAATCCTGCGACTGCCTGACGTGGCTTCTCGCGGGATTCCGCTCGGCGGATCTCGTCGATGGCTGCCTCTCGCTGGTCGGCGGACAAGGTCGGATCAAGTGACTCGACTCGCTTCGCGACCCGCTCCTCCAAAGACCGGTACACCCGGAATGGGCGGCCGAGCTGCTGGCCGGTCACGGGGTCTTGGGCTCTTCCGAAGAGCGCAGCCATCTGCTCTTCGGTGACCTCGTCGCCGCGTTTGAGCTGTCCGTCGGCGAGTCCTGGGAGGCCGGCACCCAGCCATCGGCCGGGTGGGTAGCCGTCGGCAACGTAGTACGCCGTGAGTGGGGTTGCCATTCGCCGATCGACGTCGGCAGCGGCTATGTGCTTGAGTAGGTACTTGTATCCGTCGCCGGCGCTGAGGCGATGGATGCTCAGCATGAAGACCTGCGAGAGTCCCTGGCCAACTGCTCCCGCAGAAGCACGTTGTGGGTCTGGAGGCTCTGGGCGCCGGTCCGGATCTCGGCAACCTGGCGGAGCACGACTTCCAGCCCATCGCGCTGACACTGCGACTGGGCTTGGCAGTGGTCCACTATCGCGACGCGGAGTTCCTCGATCCGTTGGAGGAGCGCCGTGTCGTCTTCTGACGCAGCTGCCTGGATCGTGCGGCGACGACGCCAGCTCCGGACGCGGCACGGGTCCGAGCAAAAGCGGCGCGTCGAACGGTGACGGATGAAGTGGGCCCCGCACTCGAAACAGGTGCCGGTCGGGCTCGCGGATGAGGTAGCTGGCGGGGTCGTCGCGTCGCGCATACGCCTTTCAACGCCACGGGCACTGAACCCACGACATGCCGTATCGGCAGCTGAAACGCCTTGAATGCAAGAAGTGTGTCGGTGACTTCCTTTCCGATCGGGGCGGGCTCTCGTCAACTCGCCGATACGACGACCTGACTCGACAACTTTGCGTTGTCGGCAGATGTCGACCGTGCAGTCGGCTGCACCGACAGCCGTTGAGCAGAGGAATTCGGTTCTTGGGCCGCGCCGGGCGCGGTCCGCGGCGCGGGCGCAGCCCGCGCGGCGTACGGCCGGCGGGGCGAGTTATCCACAGATCTCTGTGCCGTGGCCGGCGTCCCCACGAACCGTCGAATCCTGTTGGTGACGAAAGGGGAGCACCTTGAACAACACGATGATGCCGGGTGGCGAGGACCGGACCCGTACGGAGGTCGTCGACCTCGTATCCCGCGCAGAGGCGAGCGTCGAAGCGCTGGAGACAAGAGAGCCCAACGGCTCCTGGGCGATGACCGCCTTCAGCCGTTACCGCGTCTGCGAGCTCGTGGGCGTGACGCCGTACGCGCCGTACCTCGGGGAACTGGCTGACGACCCAGCCGCGCTCTTCGACGAGGCGGCCGGCCTGGTCGATCGGTTCGAAGTATCGATCGAGGGGCTGAGCTGGCGGTTGGCGCTTGCGGACGCCTTGCGGTCCGCGGCGAAGGACATCCGGATGGTCGCGGATGCGCGCGACGTATGAAGGCCTGCTGACCGTCGCACATCGCCGTGCGGTCGACTCCGCCGGCCGCGTCAGCACGGATCCGGACCAAGTCGCCGCTGGGTGGGCCGCTGTCCTGGCGGCAACTCGTCGGCAGATGGCTTGGCTCAAGTACGAGCTGGAGATCCCAGACGTTGGGCAACCTGCAGCTCATGGCGATCCGGCGTTGATGGCCGTGGCTCAACCGCTAGGCGCTGCTGCGGACCTGCTGGCGGTTCAGGATGCTGTCACGGCTTCGGTGCTCGACGACCGGGTATCTCTCGTCGCGGCTCGTGCTGCGGTGGCAAACGTCGCATCCATTTCGGCCCGCTCGGCCTTGAACGCGATGACGTCAGTCAGCAGACGTCGTCGCACAGTCGAGCAGCGCTCGCTGGCAAGACATCTGCGATTCGCGAGAAGGGAACTGGAGCCGATCGTCGCGCAGGAGAGCAACGGTCCGTTCCTGGGCGCTTTGGGAGGGTTGGCTGTGAGCATGCCGGCCGCGAGCGCCGAGACTTACGAGCGAATCGCCCATGCGGCAGCACACTGGCAGCGTCTGCATGAGGAGATCCCGGCCCAGAGCCTTCTGACACGAGACCTTCGATCGATCACCGCGCAGGTGCGCACTGCGGCGGGCCACGGTCGCTACCTCGTCAGGGCGGTCGGTGCGTCCGCACAGCGCTTGGGATTCGGAGGCCCGGCGATCATGCGACTGAGGAAGGCGAACACCGCTCTGCGTCGGAGTGATGCTGGCTCGATTCGAACTACGGCCGCGTGGAATCGGCACGTCTCAGATTTGGGCGGCACTACCTCGCTGCCGGGAGAGTTTGCCTTCCGTGAGTTGCACGAGACCGTTCGGCGTACCGTCGCTCTACCGAGTGGCGCACTTCGGCCGACTGCGAAGCTGATTCCTGATCGATGGACAGCGGATGCCGTTCTCGAGGCAGTTGACGAACTCGTCCACTCAGCGCATCAAGTTGCTGTGATGCAGCAGCGGGCGGTGTTCGACCTCGTCACCGCGGGAAGGCTCTTCGTTTCCCGCAGCCAAGCCATCCGGGCCGATCCGGCTTACCAGCAGCTGACGGTCGCACCAATCGGGAGGCGCCAACGGAGCTGGGTGCGGGTGGAGCGGATCGACTTCGTGCCCGAGCTCACGGAATCCCTCGCTGCCGTTGTAGACCTCCTAGGCGAAGCCGCACTTGCGTGCCGTCAACTCGCCCACACGGACGTGCAACGCCGACCGACACGGCTCGAGTCTCCGACGAGGATCGCCGGTCCGGATCCGAAGCGGCGGCCTCGCAAAGCTGTTGCTCAGCGCCCCGATCAACCCGACCCGAGTCCGGCCGTTGAGCTGCCATGAACGTTGCAGACTCAGGAACTTCGGAGCGCTCCACTTCGGCGGTGGATGCGCTGTACGAGATGCTCGTCGACGAGATCCGCAAGCTTCGGACGGCGGACGACTGGAAACGGTGGCTCAAAACGGCGTCCGCCTTTCACGAGTACAGCTTCCGAAACGCAGTTCTGATCGCGGCGCAGCGGCCGGACGCAACGTTCGTCGGTGGTTGGAACACGTGGAAGCACCTCGGGCGTCGCGTGGTGAAGGGGCAGAAGGCGATCCGGATCTTCGCGCCCGTCTTCTCGAGGTCGAACAAGGTCGTGGCAGGTGAGAACGAGGTCACCCGCCGCACCGACCACGAGTTGGCCGACGACTCGGAGACGGCGAAGACGCGGCCTGGGCGGCGGCTGGTCGGCTTCCGCGTCGCCCACGTCTGGGATGTGTCGCAGACGGCCGGCGAGCCGTTGCCGAAGCCGCCTAGCTCTGAACGTCTGGCGGGTCCAGCGCCAGTCGGGTTGTGGGAGGGATTGGCGACATGCGTCGAGGGTGAGGGATTCCGGCTCTCGGTTGAGCCAACCGGGCGGCCGGGCAGGGATGGTTTCACCGACTTCGAGGCGCGCCGGATCGTCGTCTCGGATTCGCTGGGCGAGGCGAGCGCGGTCGCAACGCTGGCTCACGAGGTCGCGCACATGATGATGCACGATCCCGATGCCGTGGCAGCGTCCGGCAGTGTGATGTGCCGGGGGATGAGGGAAGTTGAGGCGGAGTCGGTCGCCTTCATCCTGCTGGCGCATCACGGTCTGGAAACCGACGGGGAGACCTTCCCGTACGTCGCCGGCTGGGCTGCCTCGGTCGACAGCGCGGAGCCCGAGCGAGTGGTGCAGAGGACGGGCGAGCGAGTTCTGCGGATGGCGCGCGAGTTGATCGACCTGACCTCACAGCGCGCGGACGCCAGAAGTCGAAGGGCGCCGGCAAGGCATCTGAGCCTTGTGCAGGAAGTCGCCGCGCCGACGCCGGACGGCCCGGGGTTCTGAGGATGGGTGGGAGCGAGAGAGTCGCGGCGCTGAAGAGAGCACGGCAGCGTCAGGCGCGGATCGAGGCGGCGACGGGACGCGCGGTCCGGGCACGAACCGCGCTGGAGCGAGCGAATCGGTCACGGGAACTCGCGATCGAGCGCCACGACGAGAAGATTGCGAACGCCGAAGCGACGTCAGTGCGGGAAGCAGTCGAGCTGTCGAAGGTATGCGGCTCAGCAGAGGCGGCAGCGGAGATCCTTGGCCTGTCGCTTCGGGACATGCGGCGGCTGCTGAAGTCGGACGGCGGGGAACCGACGTCCCACGCGAACGTAAGAGCGCCACGCCGTAGTGCTCGGCGTGACGCTACGACCGCTGGAAAGGGAGGTGAAGATGAGCGAGTCGAACCATGAACCGCTCTGGGATATCGAACGCGTTGCCGCGTACCTGAAGATTCCGAAGTGGACGTTGTACGGATGGCGGACCAGGGGCTATGGGCCGCCGGCGAGCCGGATGGGACGCCACCTTCGGTACGACCCGGCCGACGTCATCGCCTGGAACGAGAAGTTGAAGAGTCCGGAGGCGGAAGCGGAGTGATCAACGGAGGACTCTCTCGAGGATCGCCGGTAAACCGCGCGAGGGTGCGTCGGCTGCGTTCCAGTCAGTGGTTCGAAGGACGGCGCGGATGGCGTTGGTGTCCTTGCTCGGCCGCCAACCGGTGAGGTGGGGCGGGACGAGCCATCGGTAGGCGTCTGCATCTTCGCCCTCGGTCCCGGGTGCTGGAACCCAGGCGGACGGTCCGGCGATGAGGTCGCCACCAACGGCAGCGGCTTCGGCGCGCTGGAGTTCTCCCGGGGCGAGGAAGAACTGCCACTCACGTGTCGCCCTGCAGATCGCCGTCGGGCACGCGGTGCCGAGCACCTGGTGGACGTGAGCGCCGTACGCGGCCGGCAGTCGAAGGACGTCGTAGTGATGAGTGACCAGCGCTATACCCCAGCCGTGGTCACGCCAGAGAGATTCGGCGTCACGAGCTCGGGTGACGAGGACTGGCGGACGAAGCGTGAGGTGAGATTCGATGCAATCGCGGAGTGGGCAGACGCACTGCCCTCCGCGACGTACCGCGAGTCGGGCCACAGGCCATCCGTTGGCGGCGAACCGTGCAGCCTGTCGGCGGAAGTCATGCGACCGCCGGGACGCGAACGGGACGAGACTAAACACGCCGCGCCACCCCGAGGAGCAGCGAGCTGGCGTGCGCGAGTTCGGGAAGCTCATCTGCCATTCGACTGCTGGCCAAGGCTGTCTGCAGCGGGTCGTGCTCGGTCAAGCTCACTGGAAGGTCGCTGTCGCTGAAGTACGAGTCGACCAGGACGGCCAGCCAACCACCGGGGCCGGTCAGTCCGTGAATGCTGACCGTCGGCATCACCTCGGACAGCTCGCCTCGCAGTTGCGTGACCGTGTGATACGTCGTGTTCGGCATTCGGTCGTTTTCGTCGCTGTAGCCGTTGGCGAGGATGGCGCGGACGATGTTCTGCCGCTGGTAGAGCGTGTTCGCGATCGCGGAACCGACGAGAGAGGCTGTCCGATTGATCGCGACCACGAGGAGCAGGCCGCCGGGACGGAGAACCCTGGCCGCCTCCTGAAGTGCGAGGATCCGGTGGTCCCGCACGCTCAGGTGGTACATCGGGCCCGCCATCAGGACGGCGTCGAAGCTCTCGGCTTTCCAAGGAAGCTTCCGGGCATCGCCTAGAGTCGCCGAGATGCCGGCTGCCCGCGCCTCGTCAACGTGGCGCTCGACTCGGTCGAGGAGTTCGACCTCGTACCCCTCCTGTGTCAGCCAGGTCGCGTGAACACCGGGACCGCCGCCGATGTCGGCGATCTTCGCCGGAGCGGACGGCAGGTACTGAGCCAGGAACTCACGCATGCGTTGGCGTTCGAACTGACCGCGGATGGTCGAGCTCAGACGCTCGGCCTCGCTGTGAAGGTTGGTGTAGTAGCGCTCCAGCTCGTCGAGTGTCCTGGTTGGTGTCACGGAAGTCCTTCATTGAGGCGGCCGTCCGGGATGGCCGCAACGGGTGGGTACCGGCCCGAGCGGCCGGCGTACGAAGTTGGAACGGCGGGCGAACGCGGGCAGGGATCACACGTTCGCCCGCCGGTCTGGCGGATCTCTCAGCCATGGGCGCGTTGGGGAGTACGGGGACCCAGCGGCTGAGAGACCCGGCTTGAGGTGGCGGGATCGGCGATCAGGTGGTGAGGAGGACACCTGACGGAGGGGACACCGATCCCGCCAGCTCTTCGGGTTGTGGTCAGTCTTCGTCCATCCAGCGGCGGAAACGCGAGCACAACCTCTCGAACCAGGCGGCCCATAGCTGGCCGCACCAGCGTCGCAGCCGGCTCAAGCGACGACTACCGAGGCGTCGGGCGAACCGGCACACAAGACACCCGACAGCTGGCGAACCGGCGCCCCATCGACTCTGCATAGCGCTGGGCGGCCTCCGGAGCGGCGGTGTAGTCGGCGATCGGGTGATCTCCGAACCACACACGCAGTCGCACCTTCGTGTCCGTGTCGCCGGGCGGCCTGACGTCGTTCACTGTTCACTCCCAACTCCGATCGCCGACCTGTCGTCGACGTAGCCCAAGACTGCTTGTCGCGGTGAGGACGTCGATACTCTGAGTTGGGACGTCTTGGGACGTTTTGTGCTAGCCTCGACTGGGACGTTTAGGGACCTCCTGGGCGTCTCCGAATCGGGGAGATCGGGTTGAACGAGGCACTACGGCGAGCGATGTACGCAGCCGGGCTCAGCGAGGAAGACATTGCAGCGCGACTCGGCGTGGACCCGAAGACAGTCGGGCGTTGGGTGGACGGCAGGTTGCCGTTTCCGCGCCACCGCGGGCCGCTGGCGCGGCTACTCAGTCTGGAAGAACCGGAGCTGTGGCCAGAACTTCTGACGCTGCAGGGCGCGCGCAGGACCTCGGGCGAGGTCGTGGCTGTCTATCCGCAGCGCAACCTGGTCACGAGGGAAGCTTGGAACGATCTGTTCCAATCCGCGGAGCACCAGATCGACATCCTCGCGTACGCTGCCTTGTTCCTGGCAGAGGACAAGCGCCTCGTCGGTCTCCTGGCGTCGAAGGCGACCGCGGGCATCCCCGTGAACCTTGCCCTGGGCAACCCGAAATCGCCGGCGGTTGTTCAGCGGGGGAAAGCGGAAAAGATTGGTGGAGCACTGCCTTCCAAGATCCGGAACGCACTCGTGCAATTCGGACCTCTGCTCGAGCGGCCCGGCGTATCGCTTAGGTTGCACGACACCGTGCTGTACAACTCGATGTACCGGGTCGACGACCAGTTGCTGGTCAACCAGCACGTGTTCGGCCTGCCGGCCGCACAGGCTCCGGTCTATCATCTGCGCCGACTCGAGGGCGGCGAGATGTTCGATCTCTACATGGAGAGCTTCGCCGAGGTCTGGAAGGCTGCACGTCCGGTGGATGGCGTGCCCGACTAGGGACGTTCCGCGTCCGGGACGTCCTGCGGACGTCCGAACAAGGCCTTCTCCGTCACCGATGGCGAGTCGTAGGGTCGCGGTCATGAGCAGAACGACATGGGCCAAGGGGATCGCTGAAGATCTCCTTGCCGAAGCGTTGCCGCAGCGTTGGTCGCACGTTCAGGGAGTGGCTGGGCGCGCCCGGACCCTTGACTCGATGCTGGGCGAAGATGCTGAGCTGATCGAGATCGCGGCATGGCTTCATGACGTCGGCTACTCGCCCTCGCTGGTGCGTACGGGGTTCCATCCGTTGGATGGGGCCAGATATCTCCGTGATGAGGTGGGCGTCGACGAAGTCGTCTGCCAGCTGGTCGCCCACCACACTGCTGCTGCCGTTGAGGCCGAGGAGCGCGGCCTCACTTCGGAGTTGGAAGAGTTCGCGCGGCCGGCACCGCGGCTTCTGAACGCCTTGATCTACTGCGACCTGACTGCTGGTGTCGATGGTTCGACGGTTGACGTTGATCAGCGTCTTGCCGAAATCCTGACGCGGTATCCGCCGGAGCACGTCGTACATCGGTCGATCACACGGTCGGCGCCGATACTGCGTGACGCCGCCCGGACCGTCAGTCGAAGCCTGGCTGGCGGGTCAGGTGAGGTACGGGGTGTCTGATCTCCGCAGGTAGTGCTCGATGCGCATCTGCATCGAGCGATCCATCTGCAGGCTGTCCAGTCGCGAGGTGTCGACCCACTCGACCTTCGTGCTTTCGTCGCTCGGGGTCGGCGTACCGCTGAGAGCGCGGCCCTTCAACAAGATCGAGAACTCCTGACGGGCTTCACCGTTGCTGGTGTACAGGATGATGTGCTTCGGATCGGTGTAGATGCCGATCAACCCGGTGATCTCGCACTCGATGCCGGTTTCCTCGCGGGTCTCGCGGATGGCTGCCTGAGTCATCGACTCACCCAGGTCGATCGCGCCGCCGGGAACGGCCCAGTTGCCGTTGTCGGACCGCTGGATCACGAGGACCTCGCCAGCCTCGTTCTCGATCACCACGTTCACCGAAGGCACCATGCTGTTCGCCTGAGGCGCGGCCGGGTCGTCGTAGTAGTCGATTCTGCGGGCCATCAATCCTCCGGCAGTGGAGCAGCGGTTTCCCAGACGGTCTCGAAGCTGTCGAGGTAGATCCCTGCGATCTCCCCGCCGGCAACCTTGCGGAGGTGCCATACGGGGGCAGCCGGCGCGGGAAATCCGTAGACGTGGGTGTTGACCAGGACCGTCTCGTCGGAGCGGTAGATCGAGTTGTAGAGCACGGTGCGGTGCGCCCGGAACTCGACTCCGGCGGCCTTGCGCAGCGGGCCGTACAGAACGAGCGCGTTGCGGATCTTCGCGGCCATCGCGTCACCGACGCCTTCTTGTTCGCCGCGGTCGCCGATGTTCCTGTCATCGGGATCCCCGACCAGAAACCGGACGCGCACGCCGTTCGCCGCCTTCTTGCGGAGGATGCTGAGCAGTCCACGGTCTTCGGCCAGGAAGAGTCCGGCGTACACCAGTACGCCGATCTCTTCCTCGGCGCTTTCGAACAGGCGTTGCCAGACGTCCCTGGGCACCTCGGTGCGGTGCGGGTAGACGGCCAGGATTTCGCTGGCGGACGCGGTCGTCACCTGCTCGCGCGAGAGCGCGTCCGGCCACAAGTAGCCCTCGTCGACGCCTAGTCGCGTGGCGACCTGGTAGCGGTGCCGGCGGTGCGGGGTCCGGCCCTTGACCCAGCGCTCAACCGTCTTGGTGTCGACGCTGACCTCGGACGCGAGCTCGTGCGGCGTGATGCCGTTCTCCAGGAGCGCGGTCCGGAGTCGTTCGTTGGCCATGTACCTAACCTAAGACATTTTGGGACGTCTTTAGCCTAGGCAAGACGTCCCGGAAGCGTCCAACCGGGTCGTAGTGGCGTCCTCACAGTCTGTAGCAGGCTGTCAGCATGAACCGACGACCAGCCTCCGGCGAGCATCAGCGACCATGGGCTGCTCGCGCGTCATGACCAGGGAAGAGCGCCAGCCCAACGTCCTGCTGAAGCAGGCGCGCGGCGCGCTCTCCCAGGCCCGGCTGGCCGAACTCGTCAACGAGGAGATTCTGCGCGCCACTGGCTCCATGGGCGCAATCACTGCTAAGTCAATCTCTGATTGGGAGCGCGGCTGGTACACGTGGCCCGGGAAGCACGCCCGGGACGCTCTGTGCCGAGTGCTCGGTGTGTCCGATGCCGCGGCGTTGGGGTTCGAGAATCGTCGTGCGGCTTCCTCCGGACCTGCGCAGGTCCGTGTCGCGTCGTCGGACACTACTGCGTTGATCGACCTCGCCAGCCTGAACGGCAAGGGCTCGCTTGGCCAGGGAGAGGTCGGTCGACTCAAGGTGCCCGGAGGCCGCCTGTTCTCGGGTCTCGACCTGGAGGCGTTCTACTGGCCGGCTGAACCGACCGGGCACGATCAGCTCGCCGTGAAGTCGCTCGACGACGAGGCGACGATCAGGCCGGACAGACGGTCGACGGTGATCGCGGTAACCGACGCGGCGGGGGAGGAGTGGTACCACGTCGCCGACGGTCGTCAGCTCGCACGGAAGCCGCTCGGACCCGACCGCACACGGCACGTCCCCTCGGCGTACGTCCTCGACGACCTCACCGTCGCAATCCTCTGGGTGATCACGAACACCGACGCGGCACTGCTCGCCGACGACTACTCGCTCGACCACTACCGCACCAAGCTGAGCCCGTACGGCGAGCTGCCGTCGTCCAGCCTGACCTTCGGCGCGGTTCCGGATCTCCATGAGTTGTCGGCCCGCTGGTTGGGTTCTCGATTTTGTGCGGACCACATCGTGCGCAACCTGGGCCGGCTCACGTCGACGCCGCTGTTTTGGAGCCGTGAGCAACGAGGTGAGGAAGCGTCGTCCTGGTTGATCTGGACGCACAAGATCGAGTACCTGCGGGCGACCACCAAGATGTTGAAGCGCCATCGCCGGGCGTTCTGTATCCCTGAGCACGAGGTGAAGAATTCGCCGCGGTACGAGCGAATCGTCTTGCTGCTCGCCGTGGCCCTGATGGAGGCTTTTCAGATCGCCGTCGACGTCACCGCCGCCCCCGACCACGGCCAGGTCGAAGGCTTCGTCCTCGGCGGCGAAGCCATCGTCGCGAACTGGCTGCGCGCTCCCGGACTCTGGTACGTCGACGCCAGCGCCCCACCCTCGCGCCGGATGGTCTACCGCGAGATCGCGGAGGCCGCGTCGAGCCGCTCGATCATCGAGCAGCCGACAGCAGCGCGCCGCCTGGAGGCGCTCGCCGGCTACCTCAACATCCCGTGGAGCTGGTTCCGCAAACGCTGCACTGACCTCTCGGTGGTCGGCGCCGGCGGTATCGCCCAGCCTCGCAGCAGGTTGCTCTCCACCGTCGGCCTCGACCTCGCCCTCAGCTACATCGCCAGCCTCGATCGAAACCAAGGAGCATGACTTGCACGCCGCCGAACTGACCATGGGCCGGACCTTCGCCGTTCGTTTCGATCACGGCGAGGACTTCTTCGAGTCACTCGCCACCTTCTGCCGGGAGCACGCCGTGCGGCAGGGCTTCGTCCCGATGTTCATCGCAGGCCTCCGCGAAGTGGAGCTAGTAGGCGCGTGCGAGAAGGTCGCGGATACGGAAGCGCCGGTCTGGTCTTCAGTCCATCTAGAGAGCGTAGAAGCGATGGGCGGTGGCACCCTTGCCTGCGAGCCCGACACAGGTGCCGTGCTGCCACACATCCACGTATCTGTTGGACTCAAGCACCAATCTGCCAGCGGCTTCACCAGCCATCTACTGGGAGCCAAGGTTCAGTTCCTGACGGAGATGTACCTCGTCGAGATCACGGGGCCTGCTATGAACCGAGAGCGGTTGACCGAGCTGTACGACGTCCCGCAGCTGCGCTTCTGATGGAGGTGGAACGCGCGACGAGCACGAGTCAGTTCGCAGGTTGCCGGCGGCGCCTCTCGTGGTAGCGGTCGCGCCGCCGAGGTCTGCCGCACCGAACAAGCTCAGCTGCTGCTTCCTGGTTCAAGCGGCCCGCGGCGACCGGCTCCGCAACTAGGCGTTACCTTCTCTATGCCAACTTCTGGCTGGAGCGCCAGGCCAGTCCGGCCGCATTCGTCGCGGGCGCGCTCGGCCGAACGCGGGATGCCGATGCGTCGAAGGTCGTAGCGGCCTCGTGGAGGGTTTCGTCGGCCAGCGAAGCGGAACCGGCGCGACGGTAGACCTTTGGCGTGAGTAGTGGACCGCGGCGGATCGGGTCAGCCCGATCGCGCCATGCTTGGCTGCGGTGGGTCGCGTGTTCGACTCGGCGCGACGGATTGTAGTACCGCCGGAGGGGACTGAGGATATCTGTAGCGGAAGCTGCAAGTCGGAATCGAGAATTTCGGTTTCCCGCGTCTAAGCGACGGCAACGACGTACTGCTGACTCGTACTCTGGGTGGATGCAGCTTCATCATGCAACGCTTCGGTTGGAGAACCCAGGGTGCCAGGACAAGGTCGCGGGCACCACGCGTGATGCTCCACCGGCGGCTGGATACATGGAATTTCGGACTCAGTATCAAACATTCCCCGATGAAGAGCGCGCATGAGCAAGCGAACCGTGAATCGATTTCTGAGTGCTGCCGCCGGCGTTAGTGTCGGCGTGTATGTCGGGAGTCGATTGATGCGGCGGTTGAACGCTTCGTCAAGTCGGTCCGGGTCAGCAACTCCCGAGGCGCCTAGCTTGGATGAGAAGCATGACCTCCGAAGCGAGCGGAGCCCTTCGCTGAAGGTTATTAGGCACCGAGTGCAAACAGGCTCAGCGGGCGGCGGCCGTAACAAGGGTCATCGTGATCTCCGGAACACCCTGCGGGGTGTGTTAGTTCTCGGGTTCTTGATATTGACGTACCAGATCAGTCAGCCGTTGTTGGAGGAGCCGCTGGATGTGATTTCCTCACCGGTCGACAGGGTTCATATATTCATCGAAACCGATATGGCCGCTGCGGACGCAATTTCAGGTATCAGGAATCTCAACACAGAAGTTTCACGCTACTCCGTGAATTCCTCTTACTTGTCAGTTGTTCTCCCCGAGTGGGTCAATGTGTGGACGTACAGGGACGGTGTCGGAGAAGATGATCACTCATGTACGTTGGATAGGGCGGGCGGGGACGGTTCGATTCAGTTGCCCTTTTGGGCAGAAGATGCTGCCTACCCGGCGACCACGAGTCTCCAACATTGGGGCCAAGGGAGCGCGAAGTCGGTGGGTAAGTTGGAATGCTTCAACCATACCGATCCATGGCGGGCGGCCGGCGCCGCTACCCTGATCGCGACTGTTCCTGACGTTCGCATCACATTGCTGACCAGGGTGACGAAACGGCATCCCCTGCCGTGCCCTATCGCGCCAGCGATCCAGCGTGCGGAGGCTCCAATCTCAAGCAGTTGGCGTGCGACGACTGGGGCTCGTGACTTCACGATCAATGGGAGAGTCGCGGAACGTGCGCAGCCGTGCAATGCCTTCAAACAGGGCCAGCGACAGGTCCTGTTGGTATGGTCCGGCGCGGCGTTTTCAGTAGTGGATCAACAAGCACAGGCATCGCTCATTCCCCGCGGCCTATTGGCGGGTGCTGCGCTGGGCGCGGCTGCTCAACTGGTTCTACAACTCGCATTCACCACCGTGGAGCCCATGGCTCGCAGAGCGCGCGCGGCTTATCGAAGATTCAGGGCAGCGCCCCGCCACGTGAGCGTCTGGGTGCGCAAGTTGAAGGCCCGGCGGATCAGCTCCCACACGGCTGGCGAGACCGCTACCCCGGCACGCCGGGAAGGGCGCCGGGCCGGTAGCGGCCGTCGAAGCGGATCCCAGCCGGGTCGGTGAAGCGCAGGCCCAAGATCCTCGATCTGGAACGACGGAACTTCGGTCGCGGTGTCGACCACGGTGGTCATAACGCCTCCTGCTGCGGGGGTTGGTGACGCCCTGATCCCGCGCATCCGGTTCCACCTGTTGCGCCCTTGGCAACCATTGGTTGCCCACTGGTCCCGAGCGCGACCACCGGATGTGACCAGGGTGCGGTCGAGGCCGTGGTGGCGTCCTCAATCATTCGATTGTTTTGCAACTTGCTGCAAAACTGGCAGGGCCCGACTCCCGCTCTGGACGTCTGCCCATTGTGTGCATAGCGTCGATGAAAGGGGAGATTTTCGACTTCGGAGGTGGGGCCAATGGCGCGGTCGAGATTTGCAGTGAGTTTTATTTCGACAATCGTTGCAGCTGGGACTGTGGGGGCGCTACTCGCATCGCCCACATCGGCTACGCAGTTTGCGTCACCGGGTGGCGTAAACGCCGGCCGGCAAACGCTCCAGGAAGTCGATGCGAGCGAGGCCGAGAAGGAACGATTCGCGGCACAGGCGGATACCGGTCCGCAGAGTTTGCGAGATCAGAAGTCGCTACTCGTCAGTGCATACTCGAAGGAGAATGGCGGGCTCGGGACCTACTACGATCACGCCGGTGGCAAGTTCGTCATCCGCCGGCCGAGGGCCGGCCTCGGCAGTTCCCTTCCGCTTGGTCGCGTGATGCAGGGCGGAGTGGACGCCTCGACGGTGTCGAGTAAGTCCACGAAGGCCGAGGTCGATGGGGCTATTGCGCGCCTCACTGAGCGAACATGGAGTCCTGGCGCTGCTCAATACAGCTACGGATTCTATTATCATGCCAAGGAGGACGTCGTGAAAGTGACGACGAACGCTCCGAGTGAGGTCATGAAACCGCTTCTCGATCGCTTTCCGGGATTGATCTCCTATCGCTACGATGCGAACGCTGCGCGGCGAAGTCGTACTCAGGATCCGCAGCCACATCGGGGTGGCGCCCACATCGAGGGGATCCAGAGCGGAAATATGTGCACGAGCGGATTTACGTTCCGATCTTCTACGGGCCGCTACATGGTCACGGCAGGGCACTGCTACTCGTTCAACGAAGGAGTGATGTCGCCCAACGGCTACTCCGGCTGGGGGCGCGTCGTTAGTCGTCCAAGTTTCCCCGCGTACGACATGGAAGCGCTCGGGGGAAGTGCATACGGCTCCGTAATCTATGTCGGAAACCAGACTGGCACGACGATCTTGGTAGGCGGCGCAGGGACGGTTGCCGAGGGTGGCGTCTTCTGTGAGAGCGGCGCTTGGTCCGCAGAAGTCTGCGGCCGGGAAGTCGTCAGTACCGTGGCTCGGTGGTGCGACACTTACGGCTGCACGCCTGGCTTGCTTTTGCTTACCTCCTCGGGATCTGGTGCATGGGACGGCGACTCGGGCGGGCCTGTCTACAACTACGCCGGCGGCAAGGTATATATCCGCGGCATGATTGTTGCGGCCAGTGGCTTGGATACCTATGCGGAGAAATGGACAAGCATTCAAGGTCAGTTCAGCGCGACGATCGCTACTAGCTGACCTGGCACCGGGGAATCGGTAGATCCGAGTCTGCACGTCCGCCGAAGTGCAGGCTTCATTCCTGCCGGCTACGTCAGTTGATTGCGATTCCCCATGGCCCACCTTGGACGTCCACAGTTCGTTGATCGGCATTGCCGAGCGCGCCGACGATGAAAGACTGAACCGCATATATATCGTATCGGCCAGGATCGATCTCGCTTTCCCCGCAGGCGCGCAAAGTTGCGTTCATGTGGTACTCGTAGCTTTGGCCAGGGGCAAGAGCAAGAACCTTTCCGGTCCCTCTGTCAGGAGTAGACATGGCGAGCACGCGACGATCTCTGATGACATAGAGTTTTGCGCCAGAACTGTTAGTCATCAACTGTTGTGTGGCCGTGGACGTGTTCGTTATCTTGATGGTTACCGAGATCGCTGCACTGCCTTTAAGCGACGCGGGTGGCACCGTTCCTTCGAGGCGGAGCACTGAATCTGCCTCTGGTCGTGGATCGAACCGTGAGCCGCAGCCGGGTAGACCCTGGCCAGGCGATGCAGCCGGAATCATGGGGTCCGGATCAGACGACGGCAGGATCATCAGCGCTCCGGTTGTGAGTACTGAAAGTGCAAGGACAGAGACGCCCCCAACGATCGCCAGCTTCCGGCGCCGGCGTCTGCGGATTCGAGACTTGAGATCATCGCGGATCAGCAGCAAGTCCGGCGCGTCGGCTGCTCGCGCTTCGAGTGACTCTTTCAGGATTTCACGCATCAGAGCGCCTCCTCGATGGCACCAAGTTCATCGGCGAGACGGACCTTGGCGTCTGCCAGATGGCGCTTGACGGTTCCGACGCTGCAGCCTAGTTCTGCCGCGATGGCTGGGACGGTGAGGTCGTCGTAGTAGCGGAGAATGACGCACGCTCTCTGACGTGGAGACAGGCTTGCCACCGCGTCGAGGACGCGAGTTCTCAAGGGGATTTGCTCTTCGATCAGGTCCGTTTCAGACCGAGACGTGAGCAGGTGCCGTCGCGCCTCCCACTTGTCCTGCTTCCGCCGGCCCTCAAGGTACAAATTGAGGACCGCACGCCGAGTGTAGGCCTCAAGTTGGTCGATATCGTCGCCTGTTTGCAAGCGCGCAAAAACGCGTAGCAACGCCTCCTGGACTAGGTCGGCCGCGTTGGAGGCGTCACCGCACAAGAGGTACGCATATCTACTGAGCGCAGGCCCACGAGCGGACAAGAGGTCGTCAAACGAACGCTCCCATCCTGTCATGAGCATCCTCCTCGTCGGCCTTTGTAAGACTAGATGGCGGCGGGCCGCTCAACGTTGGGGTGGACCGCCAACTTTTTCCTGGCTGACCGACAGTGCCACCTGCCTGCGCGGCGTCGACGCCTGTGAGCCGGGGCCTCGCTCTCGCCTGCCGCGAGGGACGGAGATCGAATCACCCGCCGCGAGCAGTCGGATCAGCGACGCCCCTCGCCCCTCGCGCCTGACCTTCTGAGCGACGAAGCCCTGTGCCTCGCCTGGCGGACCTGCGGACTCCGAGGCATTCGGTGGTCGGCCGAGAGGGCCTCAGCCGTTGATCGAAAGTGGCTGCCCGGTGGTCGGGTAGGCGCTGAACACGGGGAGGTTGAGGTGCCGAGGAGCCCGCTTCCGATCGGGACGTGGGGTGAGATCACGACGTCGGTAGAGAGTCGTGACGAAAGGGGGCGCCCAACGAAGTATGAGGCGAATGCGCGGTTCCGGGACTTCGATGGGCGTACGCGACAGGTCGCGGCTTGGGGAGCATCGCGAGCTGAGGCGAAAGACCGGCTTCGGGAGAAGCTGACGACGCGGGTCAGGACCGAGGGTTCTGCTGTCTTGAAATCGACCGATCGAGTAGCCGTGGCGATTGGGCTGTACCTCGCGGAGGTCAAGGCCAAGGTTGACGATGGGTGGCGCGCACCGGGCACCTACGAGACCTATGTCTACCAATCGACGAAGAATCTGGTCCCTCGGATCGGAGAGCTGCAGCTAGCCGAGGCGAGTATCCCGCGAGTCAACAGAGTGCTCGTTGGAATCAAGGATGAAGTCGGCGTTGCGAGCGCGAAGACCTGCAAGAGCATCTTGACCGGAACCTTCGCCCTGGCGGTTCGGTACGGCGCGCTGACGCACAATCCGGTGCGGGAGATCGAGCCGCTGGGAAAGAAGCGCCGTACGCCGGCCAGGGCGTTGGATGCCGAAGATCGGCAGCAGTGGTTTGAACTGCTGCGCCAAGACGAGGGCGCCGTCAAGGCCGACCTAATCGACATCAGCAAGTTCATGCTGGCGACCGGTGAGCGGATCGGCGAGACGCTTGCGGTGATTTGGAGTGGAATCGATCGGGAGACCGGAGTGGTCGACTGCAGTCATCAGATTCAGCGGCTGGTCGGGCAGGGGCTGGTCCGGCGGGCGGTGAAGACCGCCGCGGGCGAGCGTTTGCTCGTCCTGCCGGACTGGGCGCTCGAGATGGTCAATGCGCGATGGACGCCCGAAACGCCCCCTGACTCACCGCTGTTTCCAGACTCGATCGGTGGGTTCCGAGATCCGCACAACGTGCAGAGGGCGCTTCGTAGTGCGCGTCGTCCGGTCGGCACTCGTCGACGTGCCGAGCTCGGGAAGACTTTGAAGGGATTCCGTCGCGCCGGAGGCTTCACTCAGGATGAGGTCGTCGCCAAGTTGGGCTGGCGCAAGACGAGGATCAGCCTGATCGAGACTGGCCGGGTCAAGGTGACTCCGGAGGAAGCGGCTGCGCTGTCTCAGTTGTACGGCCTGGCTCGATCGGACCGTTCTGCGCTGATGGAGGCGGTCGAGCTAGCTGGTCTGCCGTCATTGGCGGACGAACTTGCATGGGTGACGTCGCACAAGTTTCGGAAGACGACCGCGACGATCTTGGACGACGGCGGACAGTCCGCCCGCATGATCGCGGATCAGCTCGGCCAGGCCGACACGACCACCACGATGAACGCGTACGTCGGCCGGAAGGTGCTCAATCCGGAGGCGGCCCGCATCCTCGACGAGGCGCTGAGGTCGATCCATAACCAGGACCGACAACCGCCGCCAGGCCCCGACCTCGGATGACAAATCTGATGTTCCGAGAAGCAAAGCGGTGAGTAAGTGATGAGTTGGAGCCCAAAACTTCATCGCTACCAGGGCATATGCCCTGGTCAGAGAGCCGACGAGGGGACTCGAACCCCTAACCACCGCTTTACAAGAGCGGTGCGCTGCCAATTGCGCCACGTCGGCGGGTGCGGGTTGATTGTAGTGGATCGGGGGGTGGGGGTGGTGTCAGGTGGTGGAGTGGCGGAGGGCTCGGGCTCCTGGGACGGCGACGAGGGCGATCGCGGCGAGGAGGGTGAAGGCTGCGGTGGGGTGGTCGACCAGGAGGCCTACCGCGGTGGCTACCAGGAGGCCGCCGAGGTTGCCGGAGAGCCAGATGAGGCCGGCGGCGGTGCTTTCGGCTTGGCCGGTACGGCGTTCTACGAGTTCCAGGACTACGGGGAGGGCGGGGAGGAGTAGGAGGCCGATGATGGTGATGGCGATGAACGCGGTCAGCGTGCTGGGGGCGACGGCCAGGGCTGCGCAGCCTAGGGCTGTCGCGGTGAGGCTGAGGGCCAGGAGGGCTGACTGGGCTTGGCGGCGGGCTACCAGGATGGGGATGGCGGCGCTGCCGATGACGCCGGCGACGACGTTGACCAAGAGGATGGTGCTGGCGGTGTCGGCGGGGACGCCGGCTGGTTCCAGGAGGGCCTGGGCGAAGGTGGTGAGGGCTACGAAGACGCCGAAGGGGAAGAGGGCCAGGACGCAGAGGCGGCGGATCAGGGGGTCGGACCAGGCCAGGCGGAGGGCGTTGCGGTCGGGGCGCGGGGCAACGGGTTTGGCGACAGGAGGCCGGCGCAGCGTGAAGAGCAGAGCGAAAGCGGCTGCGACGGCGAAGGCCGCGGACAGTACGAGGACCACCGGGATTTGGTTGCTTGAGGCAAAGATGCTGGAGAGCACGAAGGCGATCATCATGCCGGCGAAGATGCTGGCGGTGCCGGTGGCGATGCCGGTGGGGCGGTCCTTCACCGCGAGGTAGCGGCCGGTGATGCCGGTGACGGCGTTCAGGACGAGGGGCTGGGCGATCGAGGCGAGGATCTGGCCGGCCAGGATCCAGGGGTAGGTGTCGCCGAGGCGGATCAACGCGCCGGCCGCCGTGAGGAAGGCGCCGGTCAGCAACGCGGCGCGGAACCAGCGGTCGAGCAACAGGCCCGCGGGAATCGCCAGTACGACGTACAGGAGTGGGAAGACCTGGGCCAGCCAGCCGATCGCGGTTTCGCTGACGTCGTACCGGGTGGCGGCGACCGTGGTGACGCCGGCGAAGTTGAGCCACACGAGTTGGGTCGCGGCACCGACCAGCGAGTACGCCGCGATCGGCGCCCATCGGCTGCGGAGGCCGACGGCCTGCTTGTCCACCATCAGTTCCCCTCCCCGGACGCTTACCGAAGAGTAAGGCACCCGGTCAGCGTTTGACCGCCGCCACCAGCGCGGATTCGGTGAGCTTGAAGTGCTTGGCCAGAGCACGGTCGCGGACAGCGGAATCGTCGGGCGACTTGGCGAGCTCGGTGTAGAACGCGTTGACGCGGTTCAGCCCGTACGTCGTGACGAGGTGCTCGACGATCAGCCAGCTCACGCCGTAGCTCTGGTCGTCGTAGTCGCCGTGGAAGACGCCGTCGATGGGCAGCACCGTGAGCTTCGGCAGGGCCTCGCGGCGCAGGGAGCGGCGCTGGTCGGCAAGCCACCGGCGATGGCCCTCGTCGGCGGTGAGCTTCAGCTCGACGTACTCGGCGAAGCCCTCGACCAGCCAGGTCGGGGCGCCGCGGCCGAGCGGGGCCATCGCGGCGTGGGTGAACTCGTGGGCCAGCAGGAACCGGCCGGTGTCGCGGCGTTCGCCGGGGTGGATGACGATGCGGCTGCCGGTGACCTTGAACCGGTTGGCCTCGGCGTTGAGCACCGTGTAGTTGGGGACCGCGACGGCGGCCGCGGGGTGGCCGCCGGTCTGCCAGTCGGCGTCGAACGACCGTTTGTCGCCGAGGGCAACGACCAGGATGCCGGCCTGGGCGCGCCGGGTGGCGGTCCGGACGGAGGGCACGGCGACCGCGGCCTCGCGGACCAGTCGCCGGCCGTTGGCGCGTTCGGACGGCGGAACGACCACCGCGATGCCCTTGCCGCGGACGACCTCGAGCGGCCCGAGGTCCCACGGCTCGGGGGTCGACCGGCGATCCGCCTCGGCGGCCAGGTCGTCGTCGTCCACGAGCAGCCAGCGGCCGCGGCGTTCGGCGAAGGTCAGGCCGGCCGGAACGTAGCGCGGGGCGGGGTCGATGCCGGCGACCTGGACCAGCATCATGATCCGGAGCGCGTACGCGTTCTTGCCGTGCTGCGTCTGCGGCTCGGGCACCCAGCGGGCCTCGCGCCGGTAGGACAGCGAGCGCAGGCCGAGCTTGCGCAGGTTGCTGTACTGCACCTGCTGCCGGGCGCGCAGCTTGGTGTCGACGTGTGCCAGGAACTGCGGCAGCTTCCCGGTCAGCACCGCCGTCGCGCGCGCCTTCAGGACGGCGTCGATCTGCGCGAGCATCTTCGGGTCGCCCTCGTCCGAGGACGACGGTGTCGCGGCGGGCGTGGCCACCGGCGTACCGGATGACACCGGCCGCTCGTCCGGACGGCGTACCGCGACCGCCCAGGTCGCGGCCGCCGCGACGATCGCCAGTACGACGGCGCCCGCGATCCACAGCACCCGTCGCCGGGCCCCGAACTCGCCACCCATGTGTTGTCTCCCCAACCGAACCAACCCCAGCCCCACCCACCCGGTCGGCAAAGAGTACAGGCGCATCGCCGGTCTTTGGTCACGTCCGGTTGAATCGCGATATGACCGAGCTGACGAGTCCGTACGACGACCTCGCCGACGCCTATCACTCGACTGTCGACGCCGACGGCGGCGGTCTCGACGATCCGGTTTTCGACGAGCTGGTCGGCGACCTCCGCGGGCAGCGGGTGGCTTCGATCGCCTGCGGGCAAGGTCGTGACGCCCGTCGGCTGGCCGATCTCGGTGCGCAGGTTGTCGGGGTCGATGCCTCGGAGACGCTGCTGGTTCACGCCCGCCGGCTCGAGCAGGACAGCCCGCGCGGGATCGAGTACCTGCACGGCGACGCGCAGCGGCTCGACGGGCTGGCGGACGCGTCGTACGACGGCGCGGTCTGCTACATGGCGCTGATGGACATCCCCGAGCTCGAGCCGGCGCTGCGGTCGGTCGCCAGGATCCTGAAGCCGGGCGGCTGGTTCGTCGCGTCGATCGTGCATCCCTGCAGCAAGCCGCCGTCGCACGGCGAGTTCGTCGACCACACGACGGGCGCGGCCCGCCGGGTCACCGGCCGGTACTTCGAGGAGGGCCCGTACGACAGCGTGACCCGGTGGGAGATCCTGCCGCGGGTGTCGTACCACCGGACGCTCTCGACGTACGTGAACACCCTGGTCGCGGCCGGGCTGAGCGTCGAGCGCCTGGCCGAGCCGGTCGGGGACCGCCCGGTCTGGCGGGAGGCTCCGGGCCTGCTTTACCTGCGCTGCCGCCGACTCGAGCTGCCGCCTGCGGGGATTCTTAACGCAGTGAACTCTTGACGTCACGGAGCGAAACGCGATTCACTGATCGCGACTTCGGTCAGATCTTTTCTTTAAGTACACCTTCGTTCGACCGCCCCCGGAAGGTGTCACCCGAAGGACGGCCCGTGCGGGCCGCTCCGTCGGTTCGCTGACCTCTCGGGGGTGCCGCCCAGGACCCGTCCGAAAGGAACCCGCCCCCATGAAGGCTTTTTCTTCACCTTGGATCAAGCGCCGAACTCGCTGGGCCGTCGCCGGACTGGCACTGGCCACGGCCGCCGCCGGGGCCGTCGTCGCCCCGTTGGCCGGAGCCGCTCCCCAGTCCGAGAGCGGCGCCACCGCGACGAGCGCCGCCGCTGCCCTGCCGAGCGGGTTCAGGAGCGTCGGCTACCTGCCGTCGTGGTCCGGCGACGTGACCACCGTCCAGTACTCGAAGCTGACGCACATCAACTACGCCTTCGCGCTGCCGAACTCCAATGGCACGCTGCAGCCGATCGAGAACACCGCGAAGCTGTCCCAGCTGGTCAGCCGCGGCCACGCCGCCGGTGTCAAGGTCTCGCTCGCGATCGGTGGCTGGAACGACGGCAACGACTCCGCGTTCGAGACGCTGGCGGCCAACGCGGGCAGCCGGACGACGTTCGTGAACAGCGTGATGGGCGTGATCAACCAGTACGGGCTGGACGGGGTCGACATCGACTGGGAGTACCCGGACCCGGGCACGTCGGGCAACAACTTCACCGCGCTGATGCAGCAGCTGAGCAGCACCCTGCACGCCAACGGCAAGCTGCTCACCGCCGCCGTCGTCTCCGAGGGCACCACCGCGAACGGCGTCCAGCCGGCCGTCTTCGGCTACGTCGACTGGCTGAACATCATGGCGTACGACGGCGGCAGCCCGCACGCCAACTACGACTGGTCGATCAACGCGGCCAACTTCTGGAAGAACCGCGGTCTGCCGAAGAACAAGACCGTGCTGGGCGTGCCGTTCTACAGCCGCCCCGGATACCTGACCTATGCGCAGATCGTGGAGATGAACCCGAACAACGCGAACGTCGACTGCATCAACAGCGGCGGGCAGCAGTGCTACAACGGCATCCCGACGATCAAGCGCAAGACCCAGTGGGCGGTCGCGAACGCCGGCGGCATCATGAACTGGGAGCTGTCCCAGGACGCGCCGGGTAGCGCCTCGCTGGTGAGCGCGATCTTCGACGCCGCGGGCGGCACCACCCCGCCGATCGGCGGCACCGGTCCGATCACCGGCATCGGCGGCAAGTGCGTCGACGTTGCCGGCGGCAACAGTGCGAACGGCACCGCGGTCCAGCTGTGGACCTGCAACGGCACGGCCGCCCAGACCTGGACCGTCGGCAACGGCACCGTGCGGGCCCTCGGCAAGTGCCTGGACGTCACCGCCGCGGGCACCGCGAACGGCACGCAGGTCCAGCTCTACGACTGCAACGGAACCGGCGCCCAGGGCTGGCAGCCGCAGACGAACGGCACGCTGCTCAACCCGGCCTCCGGCCGCTGCCTCGACGCCACCGGCCCGAGCTCGGCCGACGGCACCCGGCTGCAGATCTGGGACTGCGCCCGGACGTCGAACCAGCTGTGGAACGTCCCGGCCTGACCGCTTGACTCCGGCGCCCCGCTCCCGACCAGGGGGCGGGGCGTCACTGCTTGACGAACTCGATCTCCGGCAGCGCGAGCCAGGCGGCGAGGTCGGCCAGTTCGTCGTGGATGCCCTGGGAGATCGCGCGGCTGAAGCGGACCTCCGGGTGCAGCGCCTGCACGCGCAGTACGCCGGCCTTGCGGTCGGCCTTCACGTCGGCCTTGCCGACCAGTCGTTCGCCGTACAGGATCGGGAGGGCGAAGTAGCCCCAGCGGCGTTTGGCGGCGGGCTTGTCGGCGTCCAGGAGCTGGGCCCTGACAGCGATCCGGCGGGCCTGCTCACTGGTCAATCGGCGCACGGAAGGTCAGACCGTGCGGAGAACCGAGACGACGACGCCGAGGATGGTGGCGTTGTCGCCGTCGATCACCTCGTACGCCGGGTTGCGGGGCTCGAGATACACGTGGCCGTTGCGGCGGCGGAAGACCTTCACCGTCGCCTCCTCGTCGATCATCGCGGCGACGATCTGGCCGGAGTGGGCCTCGGACTGCTGGCGGACCACGACGATGTCGCCGTCGCAGATCGCGGCGTCGACCATCGACTCGCCGCGGACCCGCAGGCCGAAGACCGTGCCGCGGCCGGTCAGGCCGCGCGGCAGGTTGAGGTGGTCGTCGACGTGCTCGATCGCGGCGATCGGCGTACCGGCGGCGATGTCGCCGACCACCGGGACGGAGACCGAGTCGTCGGAGACCGTGGAGCTGCCGCCGTCCTGCAGGAACAGGCGGACGTCGATCGGGCGCGACACCGACGTACCGCGGTGCAGGAAGCCCTTCTCCTCCAGGCTGGCCAGGTGCTTGGACACCGACGAGGCCGAGCGCAGCCCGACCGCCTCACCGATCTGCCGGGTGCTCGGCGAGTACCCGTGCTGGTTCACCCAGTCGCGGATCACGAGGAGGATCTGCTGCTGCCGCTGGGGCAGCGATGCCGGGGCCAGGTGCTCGAACGGGTCGGTGTCATAAGTACTCACCCGCGAAAGCGTAGAGGGCGCCACCCCCAGAACCGTCGACCGGCGCGGAGGTGACTCCGGCGGCTCGTACGGTGGAGCGATGTTGCCGATGGGGTTGTCGATGCTGTGGGAGAAGACCGAGCCGGAGCAGGCGCTGCGCGAGCGGTTCGGGCTCACCGGGTTCGAGGCGGCGGGCGAGTGGGTCGGCGAGGTGCTGGGCGCGGTGTGGGGGATCGAGGCCGCGGGGTGCGGCCGGCTGGTGATCAGTGACCAGAACGCGATCGTCTGGATGGACAGCGACCGGGGTCCGCTGGTGGTGAAGTGGTCGCGGGCGCAGGGACAGTTCGACCGGCTGGAGGCGTCGACGGGGTTGCTGCGCGTGCTGGACGAGCGTGGCGTGCCGGTGGCCGCGCCGATCCCGGCCCCGGACGGGCGTGTCCGGGTGGTGGTCGACGGGCCGGCCTGCGAGCTGTCGCTGGCGGTGCTGCCGGAGGTGACGGGCGACTGGCTCGACGTGGAGGACGAGGACGCGGTCCGGGCGGCAGGGGCTTGTCTGGCCGAGCTGCACAACGCGCTGACCGGGTACGACGACGACCGGCTGATCCACAACGACACCAGGCCGCGGCCGACCGGCGTACCCGGGGTGCCGCCGCTCGACGACGCCAAGCAACCGGTGCACAACGACTTCAGGGCGGCGAACATCCTCACCCGCGGCCCGAAGATCGTCGCCGTGCTCGACTTCGACGAGCTGGCCTGGGGGCACCGGGTGGAAGACCTGGCCCAGGCGGCGATCTATCTCGGCACGCGGTTCACCAACTGGCAGCCGACGTCACCCGCGGTACGCCGTACGTTCCGCGAGGGCTACGAAACCGTCCGCCCGTTGAGGCCCGCCGAGGACCGGGCGTTCGAGCCCCTGCTGCGCTGGTACGAGCAGCACTCGGGATTCTGAAACAGCGTTTTACCGCCTGATACGGTGTTTCAGGTCGGCGGTTCCAGGTCGGTGAGCCACGTCTTCAGCAGCCCTTCGAGCTGGCTGATCTGGGCGGGCGTCAGCCCGGACAGCAGACGTTGCTCGTTGGCCATGTGAGCGCTGAAGGCCTTGTCGATCAGCCGGCGCCCGGCCGGGGTCAGCTGGACGACGCGGCCGCGGCCGTCGGTGCTGCTGCGCATCCGGCGGACCAGCCCGGCCTGCTCGAGCCTGTCGACGCGCTTGCTGACCGCGCCGGTGGTCACCATCGTGTGCAGCGCGATCTCGCCGGGCGCCCGCTCGTACGGCATACCGGCGCGGCGCAGCGCGGCCAGGACGTCGAACTCGCCCTCGGTCAGTCCGAACTTGGCGTAGACGAGGGCCAGTTCCGCGGTCAGGTGGGCCGCGATCCGGTGCAGCCGGCCGATCACGCCCTGCGGGCTGACGTCGAGGTCGGGGCGCTCGGTGTGCCAGGCGGCCTGGATCCGGTCGACACGGTCTTCGGTCACCCGGTCAGCATATATCTTCCACGGAAGATACAATGTTTTCCGTGGAAGATACTTCGTGGCGCTGGCTGCTGATCACGGCGATCGCGCCGATCGCGTGGGGGACCAACTACTTCGTCACGCACGAGTTCCTGCCGGCCGGCTACCCGCTGTACGGGGGAGTGATCCGCGCGCTGCCGGCCGGGCTCCTGCTGCTCGCGCTGGCGCGAAGCCGGCCGCGCGGTGACCGGTGGTGGAAGTCGCTGGTGCTCGGTGTCTGCAACGTCGGCGCGTTCTTCGCGCTGATCTACGTCGCCTCGCAACTGCTGCCGGTCAGTGTCGCGTCGACGATCATGTCGGCGACTCCGCTGACGATGGGTCTGTTCGCCTGGGTCCTGCTCGGCGCGCGGCCGTCGGGGCGCGTGCTGCTCGGAGCGGTGGCCGGGATCGCCGGGGTCTGCTTGATGCTCGGCGGCGGCACAGCCGGCGTACGGGTGGCTGGAGTGCTGGCATCGGTGGCCGCGCTGACGATGTCGTCCTTCGGCTACGTGCTGGCCAAGAAATGGGGACGCGGGGGCGACCTCTTGGCGACCACTGCCTGGCAGTTGATCGCGGGCGGTCTGGTGCTGGTGCCGGTGGCCGTCGCTGCCGAGGGTGCGCCGCCGTCGCTCGATTTGCCGGCGATTGCCGGTTTCGCGTACGTCGGGCTGGTGGCCACGGCGCTCGCGTACGTCGCTTGGTTCACCGGACTGCGGCACCTGGACGCGGCCGCGGTCGGACTGGTCGGCCTGCTCAACCCGGTGACCGGGGTGTTGCTCGGTACAACGCTGGCCGGTGACCACTTGACGATCGGTCAGCTGGTTGGCCTGGCGCTGGTCCTGGTCGGTGTGACATTGGGCCGGCCGGCCGGGAGGCGGTCTGCCCAGAGAAGAGCCCAGAAGAAGGCCCAGAAGAAGGAGCAGAAGCAGCCGGTCGCGGTCAGCTGACCTTCCGCCGGGCGGTGCCGGGCGTGATCGCCAGATGCCGTTGTGCTCGCACCGGGCGAGCCGGAGCCAGCAGGCCGAGACGCTCAGCGGCGGCGCCGGCCTGGAAGCGCGTCTCGACGCCGAGTACGGCGTACAGCTCCGAGATCCGGCGGGCCAGAGTCCGCGGGCCCAGCGACAGCCGCCGGGCGATCGTGGTGTCGGGGAAGCCCTGGGCCATCAGGCGCAGCAGTTGACGCTGCTGCTCGCCTAGTTCGTTGTCGTGAGCGGTCTGCACGACCCCAGCATCGCTCGGGCGGATAGACAGCCGATCGACGTCTGGTCGTCTCCGGGGCTTTCACCTACCGGCCAGTCACCCCGGCTGGTCGCCGCACGCTTCGTGCGATGTTGCACACTGGCAGTCGCGGGGTTAGACCGACCGGAGTGGAGGAAGGTGTCCGGGCACCTGAGGTTCGCCGTACTGGGGCCCGTCCGTGCGTGGCGGGGTGAGCGGGAACTCGAGCTCGGGCCGCCGCAGCAGCGGGCCGTCCTGGCGGTGCTGTTGCTCCGTGAGAACGCGCAGGTCTCGGTGCCGGAGATCGTCGACGCGCTCTGGTCGGGAGACAGGCCGAACTCGGCCGAGCACGTCGTCCGCAGCTACGTGTACCGGTTACGCAAGGTTCTCGGCGCGACGGGTGACGGGGGCAGCGCGGTGATCGCCTCCGTCGGGCACGGCTACCTGCTGCCCACCGGACCCGACTCCCTCGACCTGGCCAGGTTCCGCGAAGCCGTGGGCGCCGCGCAGGACGCAGGCCGGGCGGGAGACCACGCGAAGTCGATCGCGCTGCTCGACGAGGCGCTCGCGCTCTGGCGAGGGTCAGCACTGGCCGGCGTGCCGGGGGAGTTCGCGGAGTCGCAGCGCGTCCACCTCGACCAGCTGCGGCTGACGGCGCTGGAGGCGAAGGCGGTCGCCCAGGTCGAGGCCGGCGCGTACGGCGACGCCGAGGTGCTGCTGGACCAGCTCACCGCCGAGCACCCGCTCGACGAGCGCTTCCGCGAGCTCCGGATGCTCGCCCTCTATCGTCACGGCCGCCAGTCCGACGCGCTGAAGGTCTACCGCCAGACGCAGGAGCTGCTGGCCGAGGAGCTCGGAGTGGATCCCGGTCCGGGGCTGCGAGCTCTGCACGAGCGCATCCTGCGCGGTGATCCCACGCTGATTCCCAGCGGTCCGGTGAACGCCCCTGCGCAACCAGAAGACGCGGGAGCGCTCAGCAGCGGAGACGAGCAAGCCGAAGCTACGGTGCGGCCGGCGCAGCTGCCGGCTGGGCTGCGGGGGTTCGTCGGCCGAGAGGGCGAGCTGCAGCGCGCGGAGGCGTTGCTGAGCTGCGACTCCGACGAGCCGCAGTCGGTGGTCGTGGTGACCGGCATGGCCGGGGTCGGGAAGACGGCGTTCGCGCTGCACTGGGCGCACCGGATCGCCGAGCGGTTCCCGGACGGGCAGATCTACCTGAACCTGCGGGGCTTCGACCCGGCGCGACCCACGCTGACCGTGCACGAGGCGCTGATGGCGCTGTTCGACTCGCTCGGCGTCCGTGCGGACCAGCTGCCGAACGACGTGGACCGCCAGGCGGCGTACCTGCGCAGCCTGGTTGCCGGGAAGCGCCTGCTGATCCTGCTCGACAACGTCCGTGACGCCGAGCAGGTCCGCCCACTGCTGCCGGGCGGCGACTCGAGTCTGGTCATCGTGACCAGCCGCAACCAGTTGCGCGGCCTCAGCGTGCACGACGGCGCCGCGTTGATCGAGCTCGACGTGCTCTCGTCGCAGGACGCCGTCCGGCTTCTGGACCGGCGGCTCGGCCAGGCCGGCCGGCAGGACAGCGCCGAGCTGGCCGAGATCGCCGAGCGCTGTGGCCGGCTGCCGCTGGCGATCGCTGTGGTCGCCGCGCGGGTCGCGACCGCACCGCACTTCCCGCTGTCCGCCGCGCTCACTGAGCTGCGCGACCAGCAGGGCGTGCTCGACGCGTTCATGGACGTCGACGCGGTGGTCGACGTCCGCTCGGTGTTCTCCTGGTCGTACCGGGCGCTGTCGGAGCCGGCGGCCGAGCTCTTCCGGCTGATGGCGCTGCACCGGGCGATGTCCTGCGACGAGTTGGCCGCGGCCAGCCTGACCGGCCGGCCGCTGCCGCAGGTCCGGCGGCTGCTGGGCGAGCTGCTCAGCGCCAACCTGGTTTTCGCCGGCGAGCCCGGCCGGTACATGTACCACGACCTGGTCCGCCTGTACGCCGCCGAGCTGGCCGACGAGTTGCCGGCCGAGCAGCGCCGGGCCGCGATCCACCGGCTGCTCGACCACTACACGGTCAGCGCGCAGACCGCGGACTTCATGATCAACCCGCACCGGCCGCAGGTCGACCCGATCGAGCCGCGGCCCGGAGTGGTGGTTCGCGAGTGCGCCGACTACGAGCAGGCCTTCGGCTGGTTCACCACCGAGCACGAGCCGTTGCTGTCAGCAATGAGCCTGGCGGTGGACGAAGGCTTCGACGAGCACGTCTGGCGGCTGGCGCGGGTGCTCGACACCTACCTGTACCGGACCGGCCGCTGGCGCCAGTCGCTCGCGTCGGACGAGACCGGCTTGGCCGCTGCCGACCGGCTCGGCGACCGGCTGCTGCAGGCCCGGTTCCACGTCAGCCTGGGCCGTGGCCACCTCCGGCTCCAGCAGTACGACGAGGCGCAGGCGCACCTGCTGCTGGCCATCGCGGTGTACGAGGAGGAAGGCGAGACCGACCGGGCCGCCAACGGGTACGCCACGCTGGCCACGCTCGCCTCCGACCGGGGTGACACCGACGAGGCGGTCCGGCTCTACCGGCAGACGCTGGATCTGACCAAGGACCCGGTGATCCGGGCGATGACGATCAACAACCTGGGCAACGCCTATTCGACGCTCGGCAACCACCGCCAGGCACTGACCCTGTGCCTGGAGTCGTTGCGGCTGTGGGCCGAGATCGGCGACCGGCACGGTGAGGCGAACACCTGGGACAGCGTCGGCCAGGCGCACCACCTGCTCGGCCATCACACCGAGGCCGCCCGGGCCTACCGGCACGCGATCGCGACGTTCGCCGAGCTGGGCGACACCGTCAACCAGTCGACCACGCTGATCAACCTCGGCGACTGCCTGGCCTCGGCCGACGACCCGGACGGCGCCCGGGACGCCTGGACCCACGCGCTCGACCTGCTGGCCGGCCTGGACGACGCGGCCGCGGCCAAGGTCCGGGAGCGGTTGTCGGACCAGGTCACCATCGGGCCGTCGTACCGGGGTGCGGGAGGCCGGCTGGCGGCCGGAGCCAGGGCGTGCGGCGGATAAGGTGGCTCGGTGAGTCGGCGGACAGGTAGCGGAGCGCCCAGGCAGCCCAGGCCTTCGGAAGGGCCCAGGTCCTCAGGCGGTGCCAGGTCCTCAGGCCGGACCGGCGAGAGCGACCGGGCCGAGCTGTCGCCGCGGGACAAGTGGATCACGATCTTCGGCCGCAAGCCGGTGCTCGAGGCGCTCAACGATCCCGCGCTGACGGTGGCCAAGGTGGTGGTCGCCGACAACGCCGGTGGGGACTCGCTGGACGAGATCCTGGCCACCGCCCGCAAGGTCGGTACGCCGGTCGAGCGCGCCACCGCGACCAGGGTGAAGTGGCTGGCCGGCAACGGCAAGCAGGACCAGGGCGTGGTCGCCGACGTCGACGCACCCCGGATGACCCCGCTGCAGAACTTCCTGCGCAACCGCGGCCGGCGACCGACCAGGGTCTTCCTGCTGGACGGCGTGACGAATCCCGGCAACGTCGGGATGATCCTGCGGACCGCCACCGGCGCGGGCTTCGACGGCGTCGTACTGCCGCGCGCCGGTACGCCGCACGTCGGGCCGCTGGTGATCAAGGCGTCGGCCGGTGTCGCCTTCCAGGCCCCGATCGTGAACGCGCCGACCGCCCAGGGCGCGGTCGACGCGTTCCGCGACGCGGGCTACGAGATCTACGGGCTGTCGGCCCGGTCGCAGCGGTCGCTGTTCCGGACGGAACTGGCGCCGCGGTCGGTGTTCGTGCTGGGCGGCGAGACGCACGGGATCTCGGTGCGGACCGACACCGACCTGCGGATCCCGCTGCACAACGGGGTCGAGTCGCTCAACGTCGCGGTCGCGGCGGCCGTGGTCGCGTTCGAGGTGGCCAACCGGCACTGAAAGATCTAAAATGTGCTCCACATCACATGCATGCGGCGTGAATCCGTGGGCACCTAGTCGGTGCACCAGTCACGACGGTGAACTTCAGACGCCGGCGCGAGTGCGGCCAGAGAGGCGGGCCGGGTCTCGGCCGGCGTCTTTCCCGTCCCGGGTGACCTGGTGCAGATGGGGGCAGCACGCGCCACCGCAGAAGCGGTAGTGCTTGGGGCTGCACCACGGCTTGCACTCGGGTTGCCGATCACCTCTGGTCATCACCCCACTGTTACCCGCTGTAGCCCCGTACGCCGAGCAGGCGCGCCGAGGACCGGGCCGGTCTACCCGAGGATCTCCCGCAGGACCTCGTGCAGCACCTTCGCGAAGGCGTCCGGCTGGTCCGCGAAGCCGGTGTGGTCGCCGGGGAACACCGTCGGCTCGATGCCCAGTTCCGCCGCAAGCCGGTGGCAGGTGCGGTCGCAGAGCTGGCCGCTGGACTCCTCACCCAGCCCGACCAGCACTCGCGTGGAGCGCAGCGCCGCCAGGTCCGGCATCCAGTGCGTGGTCGGCCGCAGTTCGTGCTCGAACCAGAACCGCTCGTCCGCGACCGACCGCGGATCCCGCTCGCCGCCGAACATCAGCTCCAGCGCCTCGTCCGGGACCTGCAGGTTCGCCTGCGCCATGAACTGCCGCCAGGCGTCGATCACCTCGCCGGCCAGGTACGTCGCGCACATCGCGTCGGTCTCGGCGTGCAGGCGGGCGGCGTCGTCCAGCAGCCCGACGATCGGCGGCTCGTGCGCGATCACCGCGGTGAGCTGCTCCGGGTGGGCCTCGGCCAGCGCGAGCACCGATACGGCACCGCCGCTCGACCCGAAGGCGATCGCCGGCCCGGCGCCGACGTGCCCGATGAGCCGGGACAGGTCGTCCGCTCGCTGCTGCGGTGTCGAGTCCTGGTCGCGGTCCTCGACCGAGCTGCGGTTGATCGCCCGCGGGTCGGTGGTGAGCACGGTGTGGTCGGTCGCCAGCAATTCGGCCAGTGGGGTGAAGGACCGCGCGTCCATCGGGGAGCCGGTCAGCAGGACCAGCGGGCCGTGGCCGCGCAGTTCGTAGTACAAGGTGGCGCCGGGGACGGCGAGGGTGTTGTGCTGCATCGGAGGCTCCCTGGTCGAGGTGGTGGCTTCGACGATGCCCCACAAGCCGGGCGCTGCTCCAACACCTGTTCCTGGCCGATTAACACTCCAGGTGTGTTAACTGGGTGGCGTGCCCGACGATCTGGAGATCCGCCTGCTGCGGTACTTCGTCGCGGTCGCCGAGGAGCTGCACTTCAGCCGCGCCGCGGAGAACCTGTACGTCGCGCAGCAGGCGCTCAGCCGGGACATCCAGCGGCTGGAGGAGCGCGCCGGCGTACGGCTGCTGGACCGGACCACGCGGCGGGTGACGCTGACCCCGGCAGGGCAGACGCTGCTCGGCCGGGCCCGCCAGCTGATCGCCCTGCACGACGCGACGGTGCTGGAGCTGCGCGGTGAGGCCCGCTCGCTGACGGTGGACGTCGTCGGACCCGGTCTGACTCCGTCGCTGGTGCTGGCCGAGGCTCGGCGGATCGCTCCCGAGGTGGAGTTCTTCGCTCGGTTCCACACGGGTGGGGAGTCCGCTGCGCCGCAGTTGCTGGCTGAGCGGCTCGACGTGATGTTCGGTCGGCTCACCGGCTCGTACGGCGAGCTCGAGCGGCGGGAGGTCCGGAGAGAGCCGCTGACAGTGCTGCTGCCGGAAGGGCATCCGCTGGCCGAGCTGGACGCCGTACCGGTGGCTGAGCTGGGTCGGGCGGGGGTGTGCTTCCGGGCGGGCGACCACGTGACGGCTGGGTGGGAGCACGCCGTACTGCAACTGCTGTCGCCGCTGGGGATCGAGGCGAGTGGGGCGCATCCGCATGTGCTGGGTGCGGACGAGGTTGCTCAGCATCTACGCGATCGGAACGCGCCGATCCTTGCGCTGAGCACTCAGCCGGTGGTGCCGGGGTCTGTGGTGCGGCCGGTGGTGGAGCCGGTGCCGCTCTACCCGTGGGCGATGTACTGGCGCAGGGAGTCGAGGCACCCGGGACTGGTCGCGCTGCATGCGGCGGTGGACCGGCTGGCGAGGACTGAGGGCTGGCTGGACCAGCCGGAAGGGGCCTGGCTGCCGCGGCCTGAGTCGGGTGAGTGACGTGTCGGGCGGTGTGGTGGCGCAGGTGGAGGTCGTGGCGTTGCTGGTGTCGCCGGTGCACGCGTACGAGGGGCGGCCGCAGGACGGGCCCCTGGTCGATCCGCTCGACGGGGTGGTCGACCGGGTCACGGTGCGGGCCGGGCTGGGGCTGGTGGGGGACCGGTACTTCAACCAGGCGGTGCATCGGAAGGCCGCGGTGACGGTCTTCGACTTCGAGGCTCTGGAGGCGCTGGCTGATGGGCTCGGGCTCGACTCGGTGCCTGATCCGCACCTGCTGCGGAGGAACGTGGTGCTGCGGGGGTTCCCGGTGGACACGCTCGCGGCGCGGCGGCTGGCGGACGGGAGCCGGGTGGACGGGCAGGTGTTCTCGCTCGACTCGGGCTCCGGGCCGGTGCGGTTCCAGGCACATCGACCGGCGAATCCATGCGCCTGGATGGACGTGGCGGTCGCGCCGGGGGCGTTCAAGGGGCTGCGTGGGCATGGCGGCGTACGGTGCGAGCCGCTGGACGACGGGGAGTTGCGGCTCGGGCCGGCGGTGCTGAGGGTCTGAGGCGGTTTCGGCTGGCTTTCGGTGGGCCGGGCTAGTTTCCTGGCATGGTGAGGCGGTGGGTGGCGGCTGCGCTGCTGACCGGGGTGCTGGTGGGGTGCTCGGATGTCGCCGGGGATCCGGCCGGTACGCCGTCGGCTTCTGCCGGTGCGCCTGGGACGCCGACCGGGGGTGCGGCGGAGCCGGCTCCGACCACCGCGACGCCGAGCACCACGCCGACGCCGAAGGCGAGCCCGGCGACTCCGAGCCCGACCCCCTCACCGACCGCGCGGCGTACGACGTCGTCGGTGCTGGCGATCCCGGCGCTGCGGGTCAGAGGACTGCGCGTGGTCCCGTACAACGGAACCGCCGACGACCGGCCGGGCACGGTGATCCAGGACCGCGGCGTCGCGGCCTCACCGCGTGGAGCGCGCGGCGGCGTCGGGCCGGGCGAGGTCGGCAACTTCATCGTCACCGCGCACCGGACGACGCACGGGAGGCCGTTCGGGCGGGTGCCGCAACTGAAGAACGGCGACCATGTGCTGGTGACGGCCGGCGGGGTGGTGTACGACTACGTGATCGACCAGACGATGACGATCTCGTTCCGCAAGCCGGCCGAGCTGGCGCAGCAGAACGCGGCCGTGCCGGGCCGTCCCGGGGTCGCGCCGACCCGCGCCAAGATCACCCTGAGCACCTGCGCGACGCCCGAAGACCATGCCCAGGGCAACTACTGGAAGGACGCGCTGGGCAACCCCGAGCACCGGATCAACAAGATCGGCACCCTGGTCGCCACCCGCCCGGCGAGCTGACCCGCCAAGGCGAACCGCCCGCCGTACGGGCGATCGCGAGGGTCCGGTCAGGCGCGGCCGAACTTCCACCACTTGGGCTTGTTCGCCTTGATCTCTTCCTCGGTCAGCGGCGGCGGGACCGGCGGCCGGGACTGCTCGGTGAGGAAGTTGCCCGACTCGGTGTCGTACGGCGTCGCGCCGAGCCGCCGGCTGATCTCCATCACCACCGGGATCGACCGCTCGCCGTCGTTCAGGTAGAAGGTGACGTCGTGCACGTCGACCCCCTTGCCGATCGACATCTCGACGTCGTAGTCGTCGCTGCGCAGCACCATCCACGACTTCTTGGTGGCGTCGACGCCCGGAGCGACCTCGCGGACGATCTCGACCACCTCGTCCGCGGTCCCCAGTGACGGTGGTTGGTAGCCCTCCGGAATCTCGTCCAGCCGACGGACACCGCCCGGTCCTCGCATTGCGTAGATAGCCCAGCTCATACCCCTCAGCATCTCCCGCACCGCCAACTCCACACCCACCGGGTCCCCGCCGAACCCTCCTCGAGCACCCACCAGCCACGGGATCCGGATCGATGACCGGGCGGTGCTCGAGGTCGACGGGGTCAGCGTTTGCGGGCGGTGAGCAGCGCGAAGGTCAGGTACTCGCCCTGGTCCCGCTCGAGCATCTCCAAAGCCGGGTCCGGCGCGCCGCGGTGGGCGGTGAGGGCCTGGGCCCAGGTCAGCCAGTCGTGCCAGCCGGATTCCTGGAGGCGAGCCGATGTGACGTCGACGAGTTCGGTGATCTCCCAGTGGAACCGCCACCAGTCCGCGGTGTGCCAGGCGATCGCTTCCCAGCCGACGAGTTGCTTGATGTGTTCGGGGATGTAGCCGAGCTCGCGGATCTCCCGGCGCAGGGCCGGCGTGGCGACGCCGAGCTGGCCGCCGGGCTTGAGGAAACCGGTCAGGTACGCGAGGTAGCCGTCCGCCGTGCCGAAGTACTCGTACGCGTCGATGCAGACGATCGCGTCGAAGAAGCCCTGCGCGAACGGCAGCGCATGCGCCTCCGCCTTCAATGCGGTGATGTCGAGCCCAGTGAAGTTGGCCGCGGCCTCGGTCGGGTCGATCCACAGGTCCGCGGCCCACACCTGTACGCCGTACTCCTTGGCCAGGAAGACGCTGGTCACGCCCTTGCCGGAGCCCAGGTCGAGCACCCGCATCCCTGGCCGCAGCTCCAGGTCGCGGGCGAGGTCCTCCAATAGCCAGAGCGGGTGCGGGCCCATGTCGTTGGCGACCACCCACGCCGGGTCGTACTTCGAGGACAGCGGGTACTCCGGCCGCTTCAGCAACTCCATCCGGTCAGCCAACCGGACCGCTCGCCGCGGTCGCAACCGGTTTGAGGTTGTGAGGCGCGACCCGCCGGGGCAGAGTCGTCGCATGCGGATGGAGCCGATGGACCCCGACGGACTCCGCCAGGTCGAGGACTGGCTGGCGGCCGATCCGGTCGGCGCGGCGATCGTCGGCGACTTCTACGGGCACGCCGTACGCCGGTGGGCGCCGTTGCTGGAGGCATCGACGCGGTTCGGGCGGCTGGTCCGCGACGACCAGGGGCCGGTCGGGTTCGTCGACCTGGAAATCCTCGACGGCGAAGCCGAGATCACCTTCTACGTCGCGCCGGACCGGCGAGGCCAGGGCCTCGGGCACCAGACTCTGGCGCTCCTGATCCAGCTCGCCCGCGAGCAGGGCGCGACCTCGGTCTACGCGACGGTCGAACCCGGCAACGCCGCCAGTCTGGCGACGATGCGAGCGGCCGGGTTCACCGAGCTCGGGACCGACGAGTACGGCGACCTGGAGCTGTCGCTCGACCTGTCGGAAAAGCAGGAGTCCTGAACTCGCGGCGTGATGACCACTGCGATCAGTAGACGGAGTAGCCGCCGTCGATCACGAGAACCGAGCCGGTCATGAAGGAACTGGCGGGGCTGGCCAGATAGACCACCGAAGGCGCGATCTCCTCGGGTGTGGCGTAGCGCTGCTGCGGCGCGTCGAGGATCCAGTTCTGCCGGAACTCGGGCCGATCGACCGGAGCCATGTCGGTTTTCACGTAGCCCGGTGCGATCGCGTTGACCCGGATGTTGTGCGGGGCCCACTCCGCGGCCAGGCTGCGGGTCAGGTGATGGACCGCGGCCTTGGAGGCGTTGTACGACGCCTGCCACTGCGGGCGATTGACGATCTGCGCGGACATGCTGCCCACGTTGACGATCACGCCGCCGCCGGCCGCGATCATGCCGCGCGCGACCGCCGTACTGGTGTTCCACAGCGCGGTCAGGTTGAGGTCGATGACCTGCTGCCACTCCTCGTCCGTGACCTCGAGGGCCGGCCGGTGGATGGCGATGCCGGCGTTGTTGACCAGGACGTCGATGCCGCCGAGCTCAGCGGTCACCTGCTCGACCATCGCGGTGACGTCCTCGCGCCGGGTGATGTCGGCGGTGATGGCCAGGCCACGGCGGCCCCGGTCGGCGATCTCGGTGACGACCCGGTCGTTGCGCTCGGTGTCACGGCCGGCGATCGCGACGTCGGCGCCGGCCTCGGCGAGCGCGAGCGCGAAGGCCCGGCCCAGACCGCGGTTGCCGCCGGTGACCAGGACCCGGCGGCCGTCCAGCCCGAAAGTGTCCAGCACGCTCATCCCGGTACTCCGTAACGTTGGTGGCGGGTGACTCAGCGTAGGACAACGCCGGCCAAGGTCGCGGATCGATGTCAATAGCTGCAATCCGGTACGCCGTCCGGCGTGTCGCGCAGTAGCATCGTCCGGCGGTTGCGGGCCAGGGGGTGGGTCCGGTCGCCGACAGACTTTTGGGTGGGCCGGCCGTCGTGGCCGCGAACTGGGGAGATGCGGGACAGCATGGCGAACGACGGAGCACCTGGGCCTGGGCACTTTCTTCCTGGCGGCACCGGCGACCAGCCTGCTTCCACACCCCAGACGGCCGGGACCACGACCTCGACCGCTGGGACGACACCGACCGCCGGGAGCACGCCGCTGGCCGCGCCGACGCCCCGGCTGGGTGCCGACGCGCCCGCCGGTCCGCCGCCGCTGCACGGTTCGCGGATCGGTCCGCCGCCGCCTGGCGATCGCGCCGTCGCCGCGTTCAACGCGCGGTACCGGCCGGAGCCGATCCCGTTCGTACCGAAGAAGCGGTCGAAGCTGCTGGTCGCCGGCGTTGTCGCCGGGGTGCTGGTGCTGATCGCCGGCCTAGCCTTCGGCGGCATGAAGCTGCTCGCGTCGTTCGACGACTACGTCGCCAGCCCGATGGGCGCGCCGTCGGTCCGCGGCACCGACGACCCCGACGCGGCCAAACCGGCCGGTGACGCGACGCCGGACGCCGTAGTGACCGCGCAGAACAAGCTCTATTCGACCGGCAAGCTGGCCGCGGCCGGATGCAAGGAGCCGGCGTACCGGCCGACGACCAAGGACAACGTCCGGGCGTACTACGAGACGCTGCTCGGCTGCCTGAACAAGGCGTGGGAGCCGGTCGTGCGCAAGGCCGGTGCCGAGTTCAACCCGCCGAAGCTGGTGATCTTCGACAACGGCCAGGAGACCGCGTGCGGTGTGCACGACGACGGCCTGGACACCTACTGCCCGGCCGACGGCGGCGTGCTGGCGATGGGCTGGGAGGACTGGCCGGAGGACTTCGCGGACAACCGGCCGCTGGCGCGCGTCGATCTCGCGGTCGGCCTCGGTTACCTGTACGCCCTGCATGTACAGCACCTGACCGGGATCTACGAAGCGGCCGGGTCGATGGGCGACACGGCGCCGAACAAGGCCGCCGCGCTGGAACTGGACCGGCGGCAGGCGTTGCAGGCCGCGTGTCTGTCGGCGGTGTTCCTCGGGACCGAGAAGGCGACCTTCCCGCTGCGCGGTGAGCTGCTCGCGAAATACCAGTGGCGGACGCGGAACAGTGGCGACGAGGACGCGAAGGACAAGGTCCGTGACCACGGATCCCGCAAGAACGTGGAGCAGTGGATGAGCCGGGGCTTCGGCAGCGGCGATCCCGCCTCCTGCAACACTTTCGTGGCGGCCCCCGCCAAGGTCAGCTGACGCGAGAAGACTGGGAACACCATGACCGACGCCCCCACCGAGCCCGACCCGGCACCGGAGTCCCCGCCGAGCGTGCCCGCACCCGGCCACTTCCTGCCTGGTGGCGACGGCGAGTCCGGTCCTGCCCAGGAGGCGGCCTCCCGGCCGGTACGACGGCCGCAGCCGATGGGACTCAGCAAGGCCAAGCCGATCTCCGCGGGCGAACCCACTCAGCGCAAGGGTGCTCCGCTGCCGACCGAGGCCGGGCAGACCGGGTTCGGTGCCCCGCCTCCAGCTCCGTTGCCGGGGGCACCGTCGACCCCGTTGACCGGTGCCCGGCAGCGTGGTGGCAGCCGGCCGGTGGGCTGGAACTCACCGTCGAGCCGCCGGGCGCCGCAGTTCAGCGATCCGGCGCCGGGCGGTCCGGCGCGGCGGTTGCCGAAGCCGGTGGTGATCACCGGCGCTGTCGCCGGAATCGTCGCCCTGGCCGGTGCCGCTCTGCTCGGCTACCGCGCGATGGACACGTTCGACACCGTCGCGAGCCCACTCTCCAAGCCGTCGGTGAAGCAGACCGAGCCGCTGCCGGCGCCGCCGCAGCCGACGGTCACGGTGACCGTGCAGCCGGTCCCGGACGCCGTCCGGGTGAAGCAGAACGGTCTGTACAAGGCCGGGAAGGTTGCCGCCGTCAACTGTGCCGAGCCGAAGGTGAAGCCGACCACGGAGGCTGCCGCGCTGCGGTTCTACCAGGCGCTGCTGCCGTGCCTGAACCGTGCGTGGGCGCCGCTGGTCCGCAAGGCCGGCTACGAGTTCCGGCCGCCGAAGTTGCAGCTGTACGCGAAGGGCCAGACGTCGTGCCTCGGCGAGCCCGCCGACTCGGCCTTCTACTGTGGTGACGGTGAGATCATCACCATGCGCGGGGACCAGGATTCCAAGTTCTTCCGGCAGAATCCCGAGGCCGGCCGGGCGCGCGCGATGGACACGCTGTCGCACGAGTACGCGCACCACGTGCAGCTGCTCACCAACATCCTGATCTCGTCCCGATCCCGGGAGGGCTGGGCGAAGACCGAGGCGGCCAAGCTCGAGGAGAACCGCCGGATGGAGCTCCAGGCCAGCTGCCTCGGCGCGGCGTGGCTCGGCGCGAACAAGACGGCCCTGGGCCTGACCGGCGAGCGGCTGCGGCTCTGGGAGTGGCAGACCAAGCACACCGGCGACGAGTACGACCCGAAGAAGAAGCGCGACCACGGCTCCCGCAAGAACATGTGGCTGTGGGCCGGTACGGCGTTCAAGACCGCGAACCCCGCTTCCTGCAACACCTTCGTCGCCCCGCCGGCGAAGGTGAGCTGACGCCGTACCGGTGGCTCAGTCCAGCCGGAGCTTGAAGCCCTCGTGGCTGTTGGTGAAACCCAGGTTCTCGTAGAAGCGGTGGGCGTCGGTGCGGGTCTTGTCCGACGTCAGCTGGACCAGGGAGCAGCCGCGGCGGCGGGCCTCGTCGACGGCCCACTGCATCAGCGTGGTGCCCAGGCCGGTGCCGCGGGCCGAGGCGGCGACGCGGACCGCCTCGATCTGGGCGCGGGTCGAGCCCCGCCGGGACAGGCCGGGAATGATCGTCAGCTGGAACGTGCCGACCACCTCGCCGTTGCGATCGGCAACCATCAGCAGCTGGTTCGGGTCGGCGTCGAGCGCGGCGAAGGCTTCGGCGTACGGGGTCAGGTCGTCGAGCGACTCGCGGGTCGCGCCGAGCTGGTCGTCGGCGATCAGCGCGACGATCGCGGGCACGTCGGCGAGGGTGGCACGGCGGAGCTCGGCAGCGGTCATGAGGCGCATTCTCGCAGCCGGGTGAACCGGTTCGGCGCGGCGGGTCAGAAGGATCTGACCGTCACGCTCATTGCCTTATGCAATCACATTGCGTTAGGAAACAGGCGTTTGCGGGGTGTGACGGCGGGCACGGGTGGAGCAGACACCACTGCATCCGCCCGTGGCCGGGGTCGTGTGCAGCGGTGCGCGCGGCCGGCGGTGCGGGCTCAGTCCGGAAGGAAGATGGTCCGATGTCTGCAGCACTGGCAATCGACTTCACCCAGCCCTTCGAAGATGCCTTCGGCAAGCTTCTCGGCTTCATTCCCAATCTGCTCGGCGGCATCGTGATCCTGGTGGTCGGCTACCTGGTCGCGAAGGTGCTCGGCAACCTGGTCGGCAAACTGCTCGGCAAGGTCGGCTTCGACCAGTGGATGGAACGGGCCGGCGTGTCCGGCGTGCTGCAGCGGTCCGGCACGGGGCTGACCGCTTCGGCGATGCTCGGCAAGGTCGTGTTCTGGTTCGTGTTCCTGATCAGCTTCACGATGTTCGCCTCGGCGCTCGGCGTGCCGGAGATCTCGAACTTCATGAGCGCGATGCTCGGCTACATCCCGCGGATCTTCGCCGCGATCGTGATCGTCTGCCTGGCGGCGCTGTTCGCCAACTTCCTGGCCGCGATCATCCGGGGTGCCACCGGCAACGAGACGCTGGCCAAAGTCGGCAAGTACGCGATCCTGGTGTACGCCGCCTTCGCCGCGCTGACGCAGCTGGGCATCGCGGTCCAGCTGACCGGGAACACGCTGCTGATCGTGCTCGGCGGTGTCGCGCTGGCGCTGGGTCTGGCGTTCGGGCTCGGCGGCCGGGAGCTGGCCGGCGAGGCGCTGCGCACGCTGTTCGACCGGGGGCAGGCGATGGCCGCCAACCGGCCGGCCTCGAACGGCTACGAGCCGGGCAACGGCTACGAGACGGGCAACGGCTACCAGAACGGCCAGGGCAACGGCTACCAGACCGGCGCCGATGGTCACCAGGGTGGTCAGTCCGGTTACCGGAGTGAACAAGAGCAATACCCGGCCAGCCACGGCGCACCGCAGAACGGCTGGTCCAACGGCACGACCGGTGCCGACGGCAACTGGTCGGACGGCCGGCGGTAAACCTCTCCCGTCCGGCGGGGTCACCGCCGGCGGGAGTTCCCCGGGTGGGTGCGATCGGATCGGGTCGCACCCACCCGGCTGCTATTTCTGAGCGTCCGGGCCCGCGCGGCGGACGTCCTCGACCTTGGCCATCGCGTCGCGCAGGTCCTTCAGCCAGGTGTCGCTGTGCTGGGCGACCAGCTTCACGCACCAGCCGAGCGCGTCGCTACGGGAGCGGGCCACGCCGGCGTCGACCAGGGTGTCGAGGACCTGGCGCTCGGGCTGCCGCAGCCGGGTCATCACCGGGGCGGACAGCGAGGTGAAGACCGTCCGGGTCTCGCCGCAGCGGACCCCCCAGGCGACCTTGCGGCGGGTGGCGTGCTCGAGCTCCTGGGCGATCTCGATCCGGCGTTCGCGGGTGTCCTCACGGAACTGCTTGATCCGGCCCTCTTCGGCGGCGGACCGTGCGGCCGGACTGACGTCCCCGGCCTGCTCGGGAGCCGCGATCGTGCCGACGATCAGGATCTCGTCCCGATCGAGCGTCACCTCCGGCGATCCCTCGAACCACTCCTGCGGGAGCCGGCCGTCCAGCCAGCCGCGCACCCGCTCGTCATCCAGCGATGTACTCATGTAAGCATGATTACACTGCAATCAAGCCGACGCAATTGGTGGACGTCATTGGCGGTGCCGGAACAGCGACGACCGCCGTACCCGGTGGGTACGGCGGTCGTGAACGGTGCTGTCCCGCGGTCAGGTGAGGCGCTTCGTGCGGGGTCAGGCGGGGCGGTTCGTCCGGTACGTCGTCCGGATCGCCCGGTGGGCCTCCGGGGCGGCTTCGGTGTGGTCGAGGCCGAGCAGGATCGCGCCGACGACGGGTGGGACCTCGACGATCTGGGGGATCGCGTGCGGTGCCGCGGCGGTGAGTTGGGTGGTGATCTGGCGTAGCAGCAGCGGGTGGTTGGCGGTGAGCACGCCGCCGCCGAGGATCACCGGCGTCGGGACGTCGAGCAGGTCGAGGCGGCGCAGGGCGACGGTGGCCATCGCGACGATCTCCTCAGCCTGGCGGTGCACGATCGCGGCCGCGACCTCGTCGCCGGCGGTGGCGACCTGGAAGAGCACGGGCACCGCTTCCAGGCGGCGGACGACCGGTATGCCGCCGAGGTGCATCGCTTCGATGAGCTCGGTCATCGAGCGGACGCCGTAGTGCTGGGGCAGGGCGGTCTTCAGCGCGGTCGCCGGTCCGCGGCCGTCGTCGGCGCGGGCGGCGGCCCAGATCGCCTCCTCGGCGAGCTGCTGCCCGCCGCCCCAGTCGCCGGAGATCTTGCCGACCGCGGGGAACCGCGCCGTCCGGCCGTCGGGGAGCAGGCCGCAGCAGTTGATCCCGGCACCGCACACCACCGCGACACCGCGCGGCTCGTCGATCCCGGCCCGGAGCAGGGCGAACGTGTCGTTGGCGACGTGCACGCGGGAAGCCCACCCGTACGAGCGGAAGGCTTCCGCCAGCCGCTCTTCCTCGATGGCCAGGTCAGCGTTCGCCAGGCACGCCGAGATCTGTTCCACCAGGGGGATGGGTGAGGGGGCGCCGCCCGCCGCGAACCGCCGGTCGCCTTCGGCGACGGCGGGTGGATGGTTGGAGATGGCGCCGCCGCCCCGGAACCGCCTGTCGCCTTCGGCGACGGCGTCTGTGGCGAGCCCGGCGTTTGCTTCGCCTCCGGCGAGCGGGCGAAAACCCGGTCCAACGGCGAGACCGGCGGCGCGGGCCGCCTCCATCACCAGCGGGACCAGGCCGTCGACGGCTGCTTGGGCGCCGATGAGGTGCGGCTCGAAGCCGCCGCCTCGGGCGGTGCCGAGGACTGTGCCGTCGGCGGCGACCAGGGCGACGTCGGTTTTGCTGTTGCCGGCGTCGAAGGCGAGTACGCCTCCAGGGACCAGGGGTGCCTGGAGGGCCTCGGCCTCGAACGCCTCGGTCACGCCCATGGCAGGTGCTCGCGGTTGTGCGCGATCAGCTTGTCGGTGAGCGCCCGGGCGTACTCGATCTGCCCGATCAGGGGATGCGCCAGCAACGCCGTGAACACGCGGTCCGCACCACCCTTCAGAGCTGCCTCCAGCGCAAGATTCTCGTACGCCGTCACGTTCGCCACCAGTCCGGCGTACAACGGTTCGAGGGGTGAGATCGGCAGCGGCGTCGTCCCGGTGGCGCCGACGGTGGCGGGGACCTCGATCACCGCGTCGTCGGGCAGGAAGGGCAGCGCGCCGTTGTTGAGCGTGTTGACGACCTGCACGTCACCGGTGTCGTTCAGCAGGGACGACGCCAGCGCGACCGCGGCCTCCGAGTAGTACGCGCCGCCGCGCTGCTCCAGCAGGGCGGGCTTCTCGTCCAGCGACGGATCGGCGTACAGGTCGAGCAGCTGCTTCTCGATCGCCGCGACCTCGGCGGCCCGCGACGGCTTCTCCAGCAACTCGCGCACCACCTCGTCGTGCGCGTAGAAGTAGCGCAGGTAGTACGACGGTACGACGCCCAACTGCAGCAGCAGCTCGGCCGGCAGCTTCAGGTCAGCCGCGAGTTCGCCGACATGCTCAGACAGCAGCGAGGGCAGTCGGTCGACCCCGTCCACCCGGACCGCGCGCTCCCAGGTCAGGTGGTTGAGCCCGACGTGGTCCAGCGCGACCTGCTCCGGCGTGACCCCCAGCAACCGGGCGAAGCGCCGCTGGAACCCGATCGCCACGTTGCACAGCCCGACGGCCTTGTGTCCCTCGGACAGCAGCGCCCGCGTGACGATGCCGACCGGGTTGGTGAAGTCGATGATCCAGGCGTCCGGGTTGGACGCGCGCACCTTCTCCGCGATGTCCAGGACGACGGGCACGGTCCGCAGCGCCTTGGCGAGTCCGCCCGCGCCGGTCGTCTCCTGCCCGACGCAGCCGCACTCCAGCGGCCAGGTCTCGTCCTGGTTCCGGGCGGCCTGGCCGCCGACGCGCAGTTGCAGCAGTACGGCGTCCGCGCCGTCGATGGCCGCGTCCAGGTCGCCGGTCGTGCTGACCCGGCCGGGATGTCCTTGTTTGGCGAAGATCCGCTGGGCGAGTCCGCCGACGAGCTCGAGCCGGTCGGCGGCCGGGTCGACCAGGACGAGTTCGTCCACGGGCAGCGAGTCACGCAGCCGGGCGAACCCGTCGACGAGCTCGGGAGTGTAGGTGGATCCGCCGCCTACGACTGTGAGTTTCAACCTTTGACCCCTGTGAGTGTGACGCCTTCGATGAAGGCCTTTTGGGCGAAGAAGAACAGGATGATCACCGGCGCCATCACCAGCAAGGTGGCGGCCATGGTGAGGTTCCAGTTGGTGTGGTGGGCGCCCTTGAAAGACTCCAGGCCGTAGCTCAGCGTCCAGGCGGCAGGGTTCTCCGCGGCGTAGATCTGCGGGCCGAAGTAGTCGTTCCAGCAGTAGAAGAACTGGAACAGCGCGACCGCCGCGATGGCCGGCCGGGCCATCGGCAGCACGATCCGGACCAGCGCCTTGAACTCGCCGCAGCCGTCCACCTTGGCGGCGTCGACGTAGTCCTTCGGAATGGTGAGCAGGAACTGGCGCAGCAGGAAGATCGAGAACGCGTCGGTGAAGGCCATCGGGATGATCAGCGGCCACAGCGTCCCGGACAGGTGCAGTTGCTTGGCCCAGAACAGGTACATCGGCACGATCACCACCTGCGGCGGCAGCATCATCGTCGCGATCACCAGCATCAGCGCCAGGTTGCGGCCGCGGAACTTGAACCGGGCCAGCGCGTACGCGACGGGGATGCTCGACAGCAGAGTCAGCGCGGTGCCGAGTCCGGCGTACAGGAGGGTGTTCTTCCACCAGGTCAGGAAACCCGGGGTCTCCCAGACCGTGCGGAGGTTCTCCCAGTGCCAGCTGTCCGGCCAGAGGTTGCGGGTCAGCGCCTGCTGGTCGCTCATCAGCGCGGTCAGCGCGACGAACACGAACGGCAGCACGAAAAACAACGCGGCCGCGATCGCGAGCGAGTGCACGGCGATCCAGTGCAGTGCCCGGGTACGCCGTGCGGTGCGTCCCGCCGCGGTCATCGGGACCGGGGCGGCGGTCAGGGAAGTCGTCATCGTCATCTCGGCAGACCCCTCAGTCGTCCGTGCCCAGGAAGCCGCTGCGGCGGCGCATCAGCAGGGCGGTGAACAGCATCGCGAGCGCGAACAGCACCAGCGCGACCACACTCGCACCGCCGGTGTCGAACCGCTGGAAGCCGAGGTTGTAGACCAGTTGCGGCAACGTCAGCGTGGAGTTCTCCGGGTAGCCCGGCTGGAACTGTTGCCCTGAGCCACCAATCACCCCGCTGGCGACCTTCCCGGCGACCAGTGGCTGGGTGTAGTACTGCATGGTCTGGATGATCCCGGTGACCACGGCGAACAGCACGATCGGCGAGATGTTCGGCAGCGTCACGTAGCGGAACTTCTGCCACGCCCCGGCGCCGTCCAGCGACGCCGCCTCGTACTGGTCCTGCGGTACGTCGAGCAGCGAGGCCATGAAGATCACCATCAGGTCGCCGATGCCCCACAACGCCAGCAGCGTCAGCGCGGGCTTCGACCACGCCGGATCGTTGAACCAGCCCGGTTGCGGCAGGCCGATGCTGCCGAGGATGTTGTTCACCGGACCGGTTCCCGGGTTGAGCAGGAACGCGAACGCCATCGTCGCGGCCACCGGCGGCGCCAGGTACGGCAGGTAGAAGGCGGTCCGGAAGAACCCGGCACCGGTCTTCACCTTGGTGATCAGCAGGCCGATGCCGAGCCCGAACAGGACCCGCAGGCTCACCATCACGATCACCAGCCACAGGGTGTTGCGCAGGGCCGGCCAGAAGAACGGGTAGTCGGTGAAGACGTAGGACCAGTTCTTCAGGCCGGTCCAGGCCGGCGGCGTGAACCCGTCGTACTTCATGAAGCTGAAGTAGACGGTCGAGATCAGCGGGTAGAGGAAAAAGACGCTGACGCCGATCAGCCAGGGGGACAGGAAGGCGAGGATCCGGAGCCGGTCCCGGCGCTGCTTGCCGCGCAGGCCGGGGCCGGGCTTCACCATGGAGGAGGCGGTTGTCATCACTTGGCCTGCGCGAGGTCCTTGTCGATCTGCTGGTCGGTTTTCGCCAGGCCGCCGGCCAGATCGGTCTGCTTGCCGGACTCGAAGGCGAAGCCGAAGTCCTGCAGCGTCAGCTGGTACGCGCCGCCGTTCGGGCTGGCCGGGGTGGTGCTGCTCTTCGGGTGCTGGGCGATCTGGAGGAAGACCTTGAAGTTCTCGTCGGCCTGCAGCTTGGGCGACTTCAGCGCCTCCAGCGTGGACGGCACGTTGTGGATCGCGTTGGCGAAGCTCACCACGGCGTCGGTGTCGGTGGTCATGTACTTGACCAGCTCCCAGGCGGCGTTCTGCTTCTGGCTGGTGCTGGCGATCCCGATCACCGTGCCGGACAGGTAGCCCTTGCCGTAGCTGTCGGCCTGGTCGTCGGGCACCGGGAACGGCGCGACGCCGATCTCGAACGTGGTGCCGGCCTCCTTGGCCATGCCGAGCCGCCACTCGCCGTCGATCGCCATCGCGACCTGGCCGGTGTGGAACGGGTTCTTCGCGCCGAACTCGTCACCGAAGGTGGCCCGGTACTTCTCCAGCTTGGCGAAACCGCCGAGTTCGGCCACCAGGTTCTTCTGCCAGGTGAGCATCTGCCCGAACGCCGGGTCGCCGGCCAGGTTGGACTTGCCCTCGGGCGTGAAGTACGTCGGGTTCCACTGCGCCGCGAAGTGCGTGGTGGTCGACTCGTAGCCGTGGAAGTTCGGCATGAAGCCGAGCTGGGAGTAGCTGTCGCCCTTGGGCTTGGTCAGCTTCTTGGCCACCGCGTCGAACTCCGACAGCGTCTTCGGCGGGGCGGTGATGCCGGCCGCCTTGAACGCGTCCTTGTTGTAGTACAGGCCGTACGCGTCGTTCAGCAGCGGCAGCGTGCAGCGCGTGCCCTCGAACTGGGTGTAGTCCTGCAGCGGCTTCGGGAACGTCTTGTCCAGGTCGATGCCCGACTTGTCCAGGAACGGTTTCAGATCGGCGAAGACCTTGGACTGGCAGAACGTGCCGACGTTGTCGGTGGTGAACGACGAGACCACGTCCGGCGCGTTCGGGCCGCCGGCGCGCAGGGCCTGCTTGATCTTGTCGTCGTTGATGTTGCCGACGACCTTGACCTTGATGTTGGGATGCGCGGCCTCGAACGCCTTGACGTTGGCGTCGATCGCCGCCGCCTCGCTCGGCGCGCTCCAGCCGTGCCAGAAGGTGATCGTGGTCTCCTTCGTGGCGTCGTCGTTGGCGGCCGGCGTGCTCGACGTACCGGTGCAGGCGGTGGTGAGCAGCGCGATCGCGGCGGCGGCGAGAGCGGCCCTGTGGACTCGGGACATGACGGTTTCTCCCTGATCTGGCGCGTACGGATCCACCGGATCAGGTCGCGGACCTGTCCGTTGGGTTTCGGGGGACTACGGGTGGTTAGTCGGCGCCGCCTCCACTGGTCGGGCCGGCAGTGTCGAAGACTTCGTCGCGGGTGATGCTCAGGGCGGACTGCAGAGCCCCGGACAGCACCGGGTCGTTGGGGACGGCGGTCATCAGCAACCGCGGGCGGGGAACGGCCAGCTCGGCCAGTTCCTCCTGGATCAGGCCGCGCAGCCGTTCGCCGCCGGCGGTGATCACGCCGCCGGACAGCACGATCAGCTCGGGGTCGACCACGGCGACGACGGCCGCCAGACCGACGGCCAGCCGGTGCGCGAACTCGGCCAGCACGGTGTCACCGGCGCCGGGGGTGTCCAGCGCGGCGGCGATCGCGGCTTCCGGCGTACGGGCTTTGAGGCCGTGGGACCGGGCCAGGGCCAGCACGGGTTCGCCGCCGGCCAGTTCCTGGAAGCCGCCGGCGTTGTTGCGGCCGACGTTGCGGACCAGCGGCGTACCGGGCAGGGGCAGGAAGGCGACCTCGCCCGCACCGCCGGTCGCGCCCCGGACCAGCCGGCCGTTGATCACGATCGCGGCGCCGATGCCCTCCTCGCCCCAGAGCAGGACGAAGTTGTCGCTGTTCGCGGCGTGGCCGACGCGCTGCTCGGCGACAGCGGCCAGGTTGACGTCGTTCTCGACGTCCAGCGGTACGGCGATGGCGGCGGCGAGCTCCTCGAGCAGGTGCGGCGCGTGCCAGCCCGGCAGGTGCATCGCGTAGCGCAGGCGGCCGGTGGTCGGGTCGAAGCCACCCGGCGTGCCGATCGCGACCCGGTGCAGGCGGTCCTTGGTCAGGCCGGCCTCGCCGAGCGCGCCCTCGACGGCCTTGACCACCCGCTCGACGGTGCCCTTGGCGCTGCGGCCGGGGGTCGGCAGCTCGTACCGGCCGACCACTTTCCCGGTCAGGTCCGCGACGGCCGACCGGATCCGGGCCGGGGTGACGTCCAGGCCCGCGACGTACGCGATGCTGCCGTTGATCTCGTAGAGCTGCGCGTTCGGGCCGGGCCGGCCGGCGCTGGTGCCGCTGGGCCGGACCAGGCCGGCGGTCTCCAGGCGGGACAGCAGCTGGGAGGCGGTCGGTTTGGACAGGCCGGTCAGGTTGCCGAGCGTCGTCCGGGACAGCGGTCCGTGGGCGAGCAGCAGGTCGAGAGCGGCGCGGTCGTTCATCGCGCGGAGCAGGCGGGGAGTGCCGGGTGTACTGGCCATGAGCTAACCCTGCCCTCCTGACGCCGTCTGATGCGGGTGCCGTGCCGTTTCCCGCCAACTGTTAGGAAAGTTTCCTATTACCGCGAGACCGTACGGGTCCGGCCCGGCGGTGTCAATCGGTCGAGCGAACTCGTGGACAGCTCGGCCGGGGCCGGTCCCGGCGGAGGTTAGGGTGGGCTTACTTGTCTGCTCCGTCCGCCCCAGGGAAAGGCCTGTTCGTGACGTTCGCCGTGGGGGAAGAGGTCACCGCCGGCCGGGTCCTGCGCCGCGCTCTCGGCCGGCATCGCAAGCGGCTCGCGCTGGGGGTGTTCTGGTTGTCGCTGCACCAGGCGACCGAGGCGGCCGTGCCGGTGACGATCGGGATCTTCGTCGACCGGGCGGTGTCGACCGGCCGGCTGGAGCCGCTGGTGTGGTGCGTGCTGATGATGGTCGGGCTCTTCGCCGTCCTGTCGACGGCGTGGCGGACCGGTGCCCGGCATGGTGTGCGATCGGCGGAGTACGAGATGCACCAGTTGCGGCTGGAGGTCGCCCAGCGGGTGCTGGACCCGCGCGGGCACCGGACCGGGATGCGGGCCGGGGAGTTGCTGTCGATCGCGACGTCGGACGCCGAGAAGGCGGCGCTGGTGCTGCGCGCGGTGGCGATCGGCATCGCCGCGTCGACCGCGCTGGCCGTGTCGTCGGTGGTGCTGCTGCTGATCGACGTGCCGCTCGGGGTCGGCGTACTGGTGGGAGTGCCGTTGTTGGTGGTGGGGATCCAGGCCCTCTCGCCGCTGCTGACCCGGCGTACGTCTGACCAGCAGGAGTCGGTGGCCAGTACGACGGCGCTGGCGACCGACCTGGTGAGCGGGTTGCGCGCGCTGCGGGGGATCGGGGCGCAGCACAACGCGGCTGAGCGGTACCGGCGGTCGAGTCAGGCGACTCTGCAGGCCACGCTGAAGGCCGCGTCGACCAACGGGCTGCAGGACGGGGTCACCATGGCGGCCAGCGGGTTGCTGCTGGCGGCGGTGGCCGGTGTGGCCGGGTGGTTCGCGTTGAACGGGCGGATCAGCATCGGGGAGCTGATCACCGTGGTCGGACTGGCGCAGTTCGTCGCTGAGCCGGTGAGCACGTTGGGGTACGTCAGCCAGGTGCTGGCGATGGCGAAGGCGTCGGCGGGCCGGCTGGCTACGGTGCTGGGGTCGGCGCCCTTGCGGGTGACGGGGTCGGCCGTGTCGGTGAACCCCTCGGCGCCGCTGCTCGAGCTGTCGGCGGTCCGGCACAAGTCGCTGGATGGGGTGAGCCTTACGGTGCGGCGGGGGGAGCTGGTCGGGGTGCTCTGCTACGACCCGAGGGACGCGGATGCCTTGCTGGCGGTCGTTTCCGGCCGCGCGCCGGAGCACGAGGGGACGGTGGCCGTGGGCGGTCTGGCAATGGAGGAGCTGGACATCGATCTGCTGCGGCGGTCCGTACTGGTCGAGCAGCACGACACGGACCTGTTCGAGGGGACGTTGCGGAGCAATCTGCTGGCCGGCTCGCAGGCGGACGAGGGCCGGCTGCGGGAGGTCGTGGTCGCCGCCGCGGCGACCGACGTGATCGACGCACATGCTGATGGGCTGGACCATCCGCTGACCGATCGCGGGCGAACGCTGTCGGGCGGCCAGCGGCAGCGGCTCGGTCTGGCGCGGGCGCTGCTGGCTGAGCCGCCGGTGCTGGTGCTGCACGACCCCAGTACGGCGGTGGACGCGGTGACCGAGGAGGTCTTGGCCGAGGGGCTGGTGGAGGCTCGTGCGGTGCCGTCGTTGGGGACGCTGGTGCTGACCAGCAGTCCGGCGTTGCTGGGCAAGATGCACCGAGTGGTGGTGCTGGCTGACGGGGTTGTGGTTGCGGTGGGTTCGCATGCCGAGCTGGCGGCTCAGGACGAGGCGTACGCCGAGGCGGTGCTGCGATGAGCGCGCCTGAGCCAACGAGCGCTCCGGCGTTGCTGCCGATTGCTGGGCCTCGGGCTACCTGGTCGGTGTTGTGGCGGGAGATTCGGCGGTTGCGAGGGCTGTCGTTGGTGGCAGCCGTGGTGATCACTGGTGCGAGTGCGGCTGGGCTGGTCGCGCCCTGGGCGTTGGGCGTGCTGGTCGACGACATTGCCTCCGGCGCGGACCGGTCGGCCGTCGTACGGGTGGTGCTGCTGATCGGCGCGGCCGCGCTGGCGTCCGGCGTACTGACTGCTGTCGGGGTGACGCTGGTGGCGCGGGTCGGGGAGACCGTGCTGGCCCGGCTGCGGGAGAAGGTGCTGGATCGGGTGCTGCAGTTGCCGGCGCCCGTGCTCGACAAGGTGCGGACCGGCGATCTGCTGTCGCGGGTTGGCGACGACGTGTCGGCGGTCGCGACCGCGCTGACGCAGATCGGGCCGGTGTTGCTGTCGGCATCCTTGACGATCGTGCTGACGGCGGCCGGGCTGTTCGCGCTGGACTGGCGGCTCGGGCTGGCCGGGCTGCTGTCGTTGCCGATGTACCTGTGGGCCCTGCGGTGGTACCTGCCGCGCTCGGCGCCGTTCTACGCGCGGGAGCGAGCGGCGCTCGGGGAGCGGTCCGAGGCGATCATCACGTCGCTGCGCGGCAGCGCGACGGTCCGGGCGTACCGGCTGGAGGACATCCAGCTGGAACGAATCCGCGACCGCTCGGCCGTCGCGCGCGATCTGTCGCTGAACGTCTTCCGGCTGTTCAGCTTCTTCTCCTCACGGATCAACCACGCGGAGTTCGTCGGTCTGACGGGGATCCTGGTGGCCGGGTTCTTCCTGGTCCGCGGGGAGCTGGTGACGGTCGGTGCGGTGACGACTGCCGCGCTGTACTTCCACCGGTTGTTCAACCCGATCGGTGCGCTGCTGATGGAGTTCGACGCGGTGCAGACGGCTGCTGCCGGATTGGCACGGCTGGTTGGGGTGGTGGAGATTCCGGCCGCCTCGGAGCCACCTGCTGGCCCGGTGCCCGCCGACGCGACGCTGGAGCTGGTTGACGTCAGCCACTCGTACGACGGGCCGCTCGTGGTGGACGGGGTGTCGCTCAAGCTGATGCCTGGTGAGCGGGTCGCGCTGGTCGGCGCCAGTGGAGCCGGCAAGACCACTCTGGCCGCGGTGGCGGCTGGGGTGCTCGTACCGACCAGTGGGGTCGTACGGATCGGTGGTGTGGACATCCGGGAGCTGGGAGAGGCTCGGACGCGTTCGCAGGTTGCCCTGCTGAGCCAGGAGGTCCACGTGTTCTCCGGGCCACTGGTGGACGACGTACGGCTGGCTCGGGCCGATGCCACGGTCGCCGAGGTGGAGGCCGCGCTGGAGCGAGTCGGCGCGCTGGCATGGGTCCGGGCGTTGCCGGACGGGCTGGAGACCCACGTTGGCGAGAACGGCGAACAGCTGACCGGCGCGCAGGCGCAGCAGGTCGCGCTGGCTCGGCTGGTGCTCGCCGACCCGGCGGTCGCCGTACTGGACGAGGCGACGGCGGAGGCGGGATCAGCTGGTGCGCGGGAGCTCGAGCGAGCGAGTGCTGCCGCCACTGAAGGCCGTACGACGCTCGTGGTGGCGCACCGGCTCACGCAGGCCGAGCAGGCGGACCGGATCGTCGTGATGGACCAGGGCAAGCTGGTGGAGTCCGGGACGCATGCGGAGTTGCTGGCGTCCGGGGGCAGCTATGCCCAGCTGTGGCACAGCTGGACGGGCACCACGGCTACGGAAGGCGCCAGTCGATAGCGGTGCCGCCCTGCTCCTGCAGCAGGGCGTTCACCCGGCTGAAGGGCTTGGAGCCGAAGAAGCCGCGGTCGGCCGACATCGGGCTCGGGTGCGCGCTTTCGACGTACGGGACGTCGCCGAGCATCGGCTTGAGCGTCTGGGCATCACGACCCCAGAGGATCGCGACGAGCGGACCGCCGCGCTTCACGAGCGCGTGAATCGCCTGCTCGGTCACGGCTTCCCAGCCCTTGCCGCGATGTGAGGCAGGCTTGCCCGGCTGCACGGTGAGCACTCTGTTGAGCATCAGCACACCTTGGTCGGCCCACGGGGTCAGGTCGCCGTTGGACGGCGCGGGGACGCCGACGTCGGCCATCAGCTCGCGGTAGATGTTGGCCAAGCTGCGGGGGATCGGGCGCACGTCCGGTGCCACCGAAAAGCTCAGTCCGACCGGGTGTCCCGGCGTCGGGTACGGATCCTGGCCGACCACCAGCACCTTCACGTTTCCCAGCGGACGCTGGAAGGCGCGCAACACGTTCTCCCCGGCGGGCAGATAAGGCCGCCCCGCGGCGATCTCCGCCCGCAGGAACTCCCCCATCCGCGCCACGTTGTCCCGCACCGGCGCCAGCGCCTCGGCCCAGTCGGCCGCCATCAACTCGTCCAACGACTTGGAACTCACCCGAGCAAGCATCCCAGTTCCCGTTGGGTGACGCACCCCGGGGTCGGAAGAGAGGAAGAGAGGAAGAGTGCTTCAGTGGTAGGAGGCATGAACCGGCGGATGGTTGGTGGCGATCAAGAGATGCGGCAGCGGTTGCGTTCATGGACGTCCGCCGAACTGGTGCCTCATCTTTAAACGCGCCGGGGACTGGAACGCCTTCGGCGCCGTGGCCGTTGAGCTTTGATGACGGCACTCATCGCTTGCGCCGACCTCGGAGGGACAGTTGCACGCGCCGACTCCGGAGGAGATCGCGGCGGCGTTCAAGCTGGGTGTCCCCGTCGGCGGCCTCGTCCACGTCAGGCGCGGTGACACCGATGCCTGGCGGCTCGACACCACAACAGGGCGCTATTTCGTCAAGGGGTACTTTCCGGCGACGGGCGGTCAGTTCCATGGCGAGCACCTGACCGACCAACTGGCGGTCGCGATGGAGTTCGAGCGCCGAGCACTCGCAGCAGGCGTGGACATGCCGGAGCCGATGGCGCCAGTCGATCCTGTCCTGGGTTGGCTGGCGCGCATCGAAGGCCGGCTGTTTCGGGTTCACCGGTGGATCGATCATCGAACGCCTGAGCCTGGCCAAGACATCCCGGCGTGGCTCGGTTTGACGATGATGCAGGTCCACCGACTGCAGCCACTCGGCCGGGTCGGCTTGCCTGAGTGGTGGCGCCAAGCGGTCCAGGCACCGGCGACCTGGGAGGGCTGGTTCGCCAAGGCCCGCGATCGTGACGCCTCACGGGCACACCTGGACGTGGACAGCCTTCCGCACATCCTTGCGGTCAGTGAACGGATCGCGGAGCTCTGCGACGTCGCCCCGGACCTCGTGACCACCCATGGCGATTTCAAGACCCACAACATCGTCATGTCTGCGTCGGGACCCGTCCTCGTGGACTGGGACAGCGTTCGGACCGACAGTGCGGCGCTCGAAGCAGGTCGGGTCGCGTACATCTTCGGAGACGGAGAGCCCCAGCAGGTCAGGAGAATCCTCACCGCGTACGTCGCTGCCGGGGGCGATCTCGGTTGGCCCGGACCGGACCTGTTCCTCAGTGTGAGCAGGCGTCAGGTCCAGGTTCTCAGCGAGCAGATCCGGGTGTCACTCGGGGAAGCGCCCGCGGCCCGATGGATGGGAGACCGCGCGGCAGTCGAGGGCGCCATCGGCGACGCACTGCGAGACCTGCCCGGCACGATCGGCCGACTGCGACACCTCGCGACGACGATCGGCGACTCCCGCTCGGATCAGACAGCTGGTACGTCACCGGAAGTTCGCGTGTCGGTTGTTCGTTGGTGGGAGTGACCAGGTAGAAAGGTCGGCGGCCCCGCAGGGTATGAGCTTGCGGGGCCTTTGTCATGCCAGGTCCCAGCCGAAGGTGGTGGAGAGGGCTCGGGGGGCGTGGCGGTGGTAGAAGCGGTGGGCGGCGGTGCGGGTGTTGGCGGAGTCGAGCTCCAGGTGGGTGGCGCCGTGGTCGCGGGCCCATTGGTGGGCGGATTTGAGCAGCGTGGTGCCGGTGCCGTGGGAGCGGTGGGTGGGGGAGACGGCGAGGTCCTCCAGCCAGCAGCGTTGGCCGAAGCGGACGGACTCGATGTCGAGGTAGAGGGTGCAGAAGCCGGTGAGCTCGTTGTCCTCGGTGGCGACCAGTACGGCGGTGCGCGGGCCGGTAATCACTCGGGTGAGGCGGTCGGCGGCGGCAGCGGGGTCCCAGTGGGTGGGTTTGCTGCCAGGGGGTGCGAAGAGCCAGTCGTAGGCGGCGACGAGCTGGGGGATGTCGGCGGGGGTGGCGTTGCGGATCATGAAGTGGAGCGTAGGAACGGACCGGCGGCGGCTACAGGTCCACTTCGGCGAAGGTTTTTCAGGCCACTAGGCGTTGCAGAGCCTGGGTGTAGCGGCGGGCGTACAGCTGCTGGGTGGTACGACCCAGGGGACCGGCGAGGCGGGTGTACCAGGTGCCGGGGCGGCTGTAGGCGCGGAGGGTGAAGAAGACGCCGTCGGGTTCGCGGGTGACCAGGAAGGACTCCTCGCCGGACTCGGGGTGGCCGGGCAGGGTGCCGTAGGCGAAGCCCCTGTGGTCCTCGTCGTCGGCGGTCCAGACGACCCGGCAGGGGATGTTGATGCTGAGGGCGCCGACGCCGAGCTTGCCCAGGCAGTTCGTGCCGATCACCGCGGGAGTGTCGGTCGCGTCGATGCGCATTCCGGCGCCGCGGTGCATCTGCCAGGTGGTGACCGCCTCGCCGGCCCGTTGGAAGACCTGGTCGCCCGCGCCGATGCGGGTCCGCAGGTCCATCCGGTGGTAACCCTCGGGCGTCCGGTCGAACCGGGTCGACCCGACCGCGTCGTACGAGAAGCGCAGCGCGGCCAGGTCGTCCAGTGTCATCACGGGGATCCGGTGCCCACTCAGCTCGACTTCAAGCCGGCGGTCTTGCCCTCCTTGAGGGCCTTGACCAGGGCCTTCACCTTGGCCTCGTCCAGCAGTACGACGCTCTGCCCGTTGCGGCGGGCGTTCGGGTTCGCGACCGGCAGGGTCAGCGAGACCCCGTCGCCGCCACCGGCGACCTTGCGCATCGCCAGGCCGAACTTGGCCAGGTCGAACGGGCCCATGTCGTTGTCGACGGTCAGGGCGTCGGCGCTGGAGGTGCCGATCTTGTAGTAGCGCCACGGGTTGACGAACGTCTGCCACGAGACCGCCTTGTCGGCGACCAGACCGATCACCTCCCGCTGGCGGTTGGCCCGGCCGAGATCGCCCAGCCCGTCGGTGTGGCGCGACCGGACGTAGCCCAGCGCCTTGGTGCCGTCCAGGTCCTGGCAGCCGGCCGGCAGGTTGATGTGTGCCAGCTTGTCCTTCATTGCCTTGGGCAAGCACACGTTGACGCCGCCGACGCTGTCGATGATCGAGGCGAACCCGCCGAAGCCGATCTCGACGTAGTGGTCGATCCGCAGCCCGGTGTAGGCCTCCAGGGTCTGGATCAGCAGCTTGGGGTTGCCGTTGCCGAACGCGGCGTTGATCTTCTCCTTGCCCTTGCCGGGCACCTCGACCCAACTGTCCCGTGGCACGCTGATCAGCGCCGGCGGGCCCGAGTCGGGCACGTGCAGCAGGATGATCGTGTCGGTGCGGTTGCCGCCGACGCTGCCGGTGCCGAGCTTCCTCTTCTCCTCGGCGCTCAGCCCCTCGCGGCTGTCCGAGCCGACCATCAGGTACGTCGTACCGGGTCCCTCGGCGGGCCGCTTGCCGGCCGGCATCGCGTCGACCTTGTCGATCCGGCCCCACGCGTACAGCGGGACGCAGATGAGGGTCAGCAGGAACAGCAGGACGACCAGGCCGATCACCCGGCCGAACCAGTTGCGCCGCTTCTTCGGGCGCACCGGGGGGCGGCCGACCAGGCGTCGGTCGATGGGCTGCGGTTGACTCATGGCACGACCGTATCGGCCCCGGCGGTGCTCGCGCGTCACCCCAGCGGACGGTTTGGGCCCAGACTTTCAGACCGCGCCCGCCCCCGGCCTCCGCCGAAAGGAGGAAATCGGCGCTCGTGGCGAACCAATCCGCCGGAACGTACGCGGCGGTTGCCCGACCCGCGCGGTGAACAGCCGGCTGAAGTACGCAGGGTCGTCGTACCCGATCTCGCGCGCGATCGCCGCGACCGGCAGGTCGGTCTCCGCGAGCAAGGACTTCGCCACGTTGAGCCGGGTGGTCAGGATCACTTCCTGAGGGGTTGATCCGGCCGATAGCCGGACGGCCTCGCGCAGTTCCTCGACGGTGAGCCCGAGCTCGGCCGCGTACGCCGGGATCGTCAGCGACCGGGGAGCGAGCGCGCGGAGGCGGTCGACGACGTCGCCGGTGGCCGGGTCGGAGTGGCCGGCCAGCTCGTAGAGGGCCGCGACGAGCTGGACTTCGGGAGCGCCGGAACGCGCTGCCCGCAGGAGTTTGCCGAACGTGCGCTCGACCGGTCGCGGGTCGGCGTACCGGCGTACGGGGTGGGTGGGGTCGAGATGGCCGAGATCGGTCAGAGCGTCGGCGGCCGGTCCGCCGAACAGGACCCACGCCTGGTGCCAGACGGTGGTTGGCCGATATCCATGCAGTACGCCGGGGAACAGCCACAGCACCGCCGGACCGTCGACCTCGTGCAGCCGGCGGTCGGCGCCGTACAGCAGCTGCCCGCGGCCGCGGCGGACCAGGACGGCGGCGTGGCAGCCGAGGGCCCGCTCGGGGGACCGGCGGGCCTCATTGACCTGTTCGCCAACGCCCAGGCAGAAGAGTCCAAGTCGGCGTTGAGCCTCGTTCGGTGTCAGGTAGATCGACCAGTCGGTCACAGCAACAAGAGTCCAAGAACTCGGACCGCTGTGTCCATTCCCGGATCGGCGGCGGAGCGGTGGACTGGGAGTGTGCTGACTTCCAACGGGTATCGACTGGACGAGCGGCGGCTGGGGAGCCTGGTCGCGGTGCCGGACGCCGAGCGGGCGGATCGAGACGCGCTGCGGCGCAGGTTGTCGCGGGACGGGTATCTGTTCCTGACCGGGCTGCTCGACCCGGCGAGGGTGCTGGACTTCCGCCGGTACTACTTCGCCAAGACCGGGCTCGCCGATCCCGACGGGCGGCCGCGGGAGGTCGAGCACGGGGCTTACCGGACGGTGTTGTTCGGGGAGATCGTGCCCGGCGCCGAATACGACGCGTTGTGCCGGCAGCAGGCGTTGCGCGGGTGGTTCGAGTGGTTCTTCGGGGCGGAGGTGTTCCTGCATCGGCGCAAGATCATCCGGCACACGGCGCCGGGGGAGAACGGGATCGGCACCGCGACGCAGGCGCACTACGACCTGGTCTACCTGCGGGAGGGGACCGACCAGGTGCTGTCCGCGTGGATCCCGCTCGGGGACTGCCCGGTGGAGCGAGGTGGGCTGACCTATCTGGAGGGCAGCCATCGCCGGGTGCGCAGGGAGGAGGCGGAGGGCCGGTTGAAGCGCCCCGCGGCCTCCATCACGGCGGATCTGCCCGCGCTGGCCGAAGAGTACGACGCGCGCTGGCTGGTGGCCGACTACGCCGCGGGCGACGTGGTGATCCACACGGCTCACACCGTGCACGCCGCGCTCGACAACGTCGATCAGGTCATGCGGCTGTCCACCGACATCCGCTACCAGCCGGCCGCGCTGGGCGTCGACGCCCGCTGGCAGCACGACTGGCACGACCAGGACGGGCTGTAGCAACTCACGCCGACGGGGCGCCCAAATCATCCCGGACGCCGACGAGCCGCCCGGAGGAGAACCCCGGACGCCCCGTCGGCAACCGTCCTACTGCGCCTGACGCAAGGTGATCGTCACCTGCCGCGTACCCGACGGCAGACCGACCTTGCCGGCGGCCTGATCGACCGTCGCCCCCTTGACCGACACGCTTGCCACGTTGTTCCGCAGCGCCGGCAGTTCGACGCTGTACCCCTTCACGTCACGGACGTCGCCGCTCAGGTGGATCGACACCCGGTTGCCGGAGGTCGTCATCCGGTAGCCGATCCGGCCGCCGTCGGTGACCGGGTAGCGGTTGAGCGCGACCTTCTGGCCGCCGCGGAGCCACTCGTTCGGCACCCCGCGACCGATGATCACGGTGCCGTCGGCCTTCTCCGCGATCAGCGAGTCGAACAGCACCTTCGTCGCCGTGGACTGGCCCCACATGTGCTGGTTCGAGCCGCCACCGCCGCGCGCGTGGTCGATGTCCCACGGCGAGCTCGCGCTCGGGTAGTCGACACCCTCCCACCAGCCGAACGGGCCGCTCATCGTCTTGTCGATCATGTACTGGTACGCCTTGATGCCCAGGTCGCGGTACTGCTCACCGCGCAGCGCGGCGCTGCCGTACCCGGCGTTGTAGGCGCTGGAGTAGTAGCCGTGCGGATAGCCGCCGAAGTTGTAGATCGACTCCGACACGTCCTTGCGGCGTTCGAACCCGTGCGTGTAGGTGTCGTCGATCTTGTCGAACATCGTGCCGGCCTGCTGCGCGCCGAACAGGTAGCCGTCCCAGGCCCACCGGCCGAACAGGAACATCGAGGCCCAGTTCGCGTCCCGCGGATCCTTGCGCGGTCCGGTCTCGTTGGGCTCGATCATCGAGATCGGCAGGTAGTCGAGGTCGTGCTCGCGCATCGTCTGCTCGATCCGGGCCGTCGCCACCCGCAGCAGGTCGTCGTACTCGGCCTTCGCCCAGGCGGCTTCCGCGGTCTCGCCGAGCGCCGTGGCCAGGTACCGGTACGTCGTGAGGCCGGCCAGCGCGGACCAGTTGTCGATCGTCCAGTAGCCGAGCGAGTCGATCGCGAAGGTCTGCTTGATGATCCCGGTGCCGCCGTCGATCCGGTCGGTCTCGACCATGTGGGTGTTCTTCTTGATCGTCTCGAACTGCTGGCGGATGAAGGCCTTGTCACCGGTGCGCTGCAGGTAGAGCGCATACGGCCAGCTGTACTTCCACTTGGCGTCGTCGTACTGGAGCTGGGCCGGCAGCGTCGCGAGGTAGTCGCGGGCGTAGCTGAAGTCGCCGATCGTCAGCAACGTGGCGACGATGCCGATCGTGTCGTGGTCGAACATCTCGTCGTAGCCGTTCTCGCCGACGTGCAGCCGCTTCTGGCCGTTGATGTCGTCACGGATGATCAGCGTGTAGATGTAGCCGGCCTTGTAGGCGTCGACGAGGCGCTTGTCCGGCAGCTCGGTGATGTCGGCGATCGCCGACAGCCGCGAGTTCCAGTAGTCGCGCATGTGGGCGTAGTGCTGGTCGTACCCACCGAGTTGCCGCAGCTGTCCGGCCGTCGGCCACTCGTACGTCGCGCCGAAGCGATCGGCGGCGACCGCGTAGTCGCGCACGATGGTCTGGCCGGCGCCGATCGTCGTCACCGCGGGATCGGCCGCGGCGTTGAGCGGCGTCAGCAGGCTCGACACCCGCGGCAGGCGGGTCTGCGCCGCCGTCGTGTTGGTGACGGTCATCCGCGAGTAGGCGATCTCGAAACGGTTGCCGCCGACAACGACAAGGTCGGCGAAGTTCTGCACCTTCACCGTCAGGCCGTCCTTGGCGTACTCGCTGACGAACGCCGGCAGATAGCCCTCGGCGTTGTACCACTTGATCTTGCCCGGGATGTTCGCGACGCCGAACGTGATCATCGCGTCGCCCCGGCTGCGCAGCCGGTAGCTGCCGTCGATGAACGCGATCGGCGCGTTGAGATCCCCTCCCAGCCGAACGACGAGGTGAGGCCTGGGTTCGTCACGCTGGTGTACTCGGCGCCGGCCGCGGACGCGACGGCGTCGTCGTACGCGGCGCGGAGCAGGAGGTAGGCCAGGCGCAGGTCGTCGCGCTGCGCCGTGGTGTCGGCGAGGGTGGACTGCGCGGACGCAACCTCTCCGGTCAGTTGCCGCTGCGCGGAATCGCTGGCGTTGGTGAGATCGGCCGCCGCGATCCGGTCGAGCAGGGACGTCGTCAGCTTGCGGTAACCGTCGGCGGAGGAGTCCGCGAGCGTCACACCCGCCAGCGTCACGTTGCCGGACTCGTGCGTCTTGCGGTTCAGTTGCGTGCTGACCCGGGCCGAGTCGCCGACGCCGAGCGCGAGCTCGAACAGGCGGGTGACCGATGCGCCGGTGCTGACCAGGTCCGAGCTCACGAACGACGGGGTCGATGCGCCGTTCAGGTACACCGAGACCGTGGCCGAAGCGCGCCAGGCGCCGGAGACGAACCGGATCGTGCGCGGGTTCGCCGCCGCGGGCACCGTCAGGTCGTAGCCGTAGGCCGCGATCAGGTCGACGCCGACCAGGTCAGGATTGGTGCCGTCGGCAAAGAAGATGCCGCCGTGGCGGGTGGCCGGCTGGGTCGCGGTCGGCGTCCCGTTGGTCCACGAGTAGCTCACCGGGTTGTCGTTCTGCGTGCCGATCTCGGCGCCGGCCTGCCGGTTGGCGACCGCGAGCCGTGCCGTCCCGTCCGGTACGCCGGCCCGCCGGTTGATCGTCGGTCCGTCCAGGTGCAGCCAGTCGTCCGGCCCGTCGGCGGTCAGGTCCAGCGCCGCCGGCGCCGCGGTCGCGGTGAAGCTCGGGTCGGAGCCGATCGGCGAGAGCGCCGCGGCGGACAACGAGACGTTGCCGTTCGCCGTGAGCTTCTCGGTGAACTTCGTGGTGACAACGACCCCTTCACCAGGACGGATCGTCACCGTGTAGTGCTTGACCGCCGCGCTGTCGCTCGCGCCGATCGAGGTCGTGTACGGCGTACCGGTGCCGTCGGCCGCGGCGATCGTGACCGAGCCGCGCGCCTGCCAGATCCCACCCACGACGACGAGCCGGCGGGCCGAGTCGGCGGCCGGGACCGTGATCCGGTAGCCGGCGTCGTGGGCCGTGGTCGGGCCGACGGTGGTGTCGTCGTAGTGGAAGACGCCACCGGTGGTGACGCCGGAGGTCGAGGGGGTGGAGGTGCCGTCGGACCAGCGGAACGACAACGGGCTGTCGCCGAGCGAGGTGCGCCCGGCGGCGGGGTTGAGATCGTCCACGGTGATCGACGGCGGCACGGCGGCTTTGCGCTCGATCCGGTCGCCGGTCACGTGGACCCAGTCCTGCGCGCCGTACGTGGTCAGGTCCATCACGCCGGCGGCGGCGCTGCCGCTCGGCAGGTTCTCCGTGGTCACGGCGAACGGGTTGGCGGGCGGCGGCGCAGCTGGTGCCGAGGGCAACGACATCGCCGTCGGCAGCAGCAGCGCACCGGCGATGACGGCTGCGAGCAGCCTGGGTCCGGGCCTCATCTTGTGTCCCTTCACGAGGGTGTTCCGGTGGACGGCGGGCAGCGAACCGGGCGGGTCGCTGTCCGGGGCGGTACTACGGCGTGGGGGTCCGGGGGCCGGGCAGGCTGGAACCCCGGACGATCAGTTCCGGCTGCAGCAGCACGTGCTGCGGTTCACGGGGGTCGCCCGCGATCAGGTTCTCCACGGCCTGGATCAGTTGCCGGCCGACCACGTCGATCGGCTGGCGCAGTGTGGTCAGTCCGGGGCTGACCAGCGCGGCGGTGGGCGAGTCGTCGAAGCCGGTCACCGCCACCTCGGCGCCCGGCCGCAGTCCCCGCTCGTGCAGGGCCCGCAGTACGCCAAGTGCGAGCGTGTCGGAGGCGCAGACGAGCGCGGTGGCGGGCTGCGGCGCGTCGAGCATCCGGTGTGCGGCCTGGCGGCCGTCCTCGAGCGTGTCCAGGACCGCCGCTTCGAGGTCGGTCCGGAGCCCGCGGTCGCCGCACGCCTCGCGCCAGCCGGCCCGGCGTTCCTGCCCGATCTCGGATTCGGCCGGCCAGCCGATGTGGCCGATCCGCTGGTGGCCCTGGGCGGCGACGTGCTCGGTCGCGGCGCGGGTGCCCGCCCGGCCGTCGACGTCGACCCAGGCCAGCGAGTCGTCGCCGTCCCAGGACCGGCCGAAGGTCGCGAACGGGACGCCCCAGGACCGCAGCGCCGCGACGCGGTCGTCGTTGCGATGGGTCTCGGCCAGCACGAAGGCATCGACCGGCGTCTTCTTCAGCAGGTTGCGATAGGCCTTGATCTCCTCGGCCGAGCCGTCACCTTCGGCATGGCACAGGATCAGGTGGTAGCCGGCCGCGACTGCCGAGCGGTTCAGCGCGTACAGGAACTCGTCCATCAGCAGCGACGCCTTGTCCGGCCGCGACGGCCTGACCTTGAAGGCGATCAGGTGCGAGCTCCGGTTGCGCAGCGCCCGCGCGGACAGATTCGGCTCGTAGCCGAGCTCGGCGACGGTGGCGAGGATCCGTTCCAGCGTCGCGGGTGCGAGGCGGTCGGGGTTGTTGAGCGCGTTGGAGACCGACTGGGCCGAGACGCCGGCCCGCTGCGCCACCTGGCTGAGCGTCACGTGACCGTGCGGCACAGGACCCCTGCTGGTGGGCTGGGGGCTCATCGGCGCCTCCGTCGATCGGGTATTAACGTTAAAGTCCGGCTCACGCTACTGGCCCTGCCGGAGCTCGGCAAGAGCCTGAAGAGCGGAGATCGCAGGCTTTTAACGCTAGAAACTCAGAGCTGCAGGAGACCGCGCAATGTGGTGAGCGTGGCGTGGCCGGCGGTGAGCAGGGCCAGGTCGGTCCCGTCCTCGGCGCGTTCACGGTTCTCCCGGACCGACGTCCGCAGGAAGTCGTCACCGGATTCGGCCACCGCCATCTGGACCTGACCGAAGGCGGCCAGCGTCGCCTCGGCCAGGCCGACGATCTCGTCCGCGGGGCGGTCCGGCACGTTCAGGTTGAGTACCGCGCCGTCGGCGAGTTCGTCCAGCTGCGGCAGCACTTCAGCGACGTACTTGGCGGCGGTGGCCCAGTGGCGTGACTCGTCGGAGGTCTCGTCCAGCACGGCCAGCGCGTTGCCGCCGCGGCTCGCGTCCAGCGGCGAGAGCACGTCGAGCGACGCCGCGAGCGCCGGCAGCCCGTACGCCGCGGCGGTGAAGGCCGCGCCCACGGTCCCGGAGTGGAGGACCGCCCGGCCCGCGTTCGCGCCCCGGTTGATCCCGGCGAGGACGGCGTCAGGGCCCGGCCCGAAGGCGTCGAGGGTCGCGAGCACCACGATGTAGGCAGGCGACGCGGCCACCCCGTACGCGGGGACGTCCTCGAGGCCGGCCAGCGTCTTGCGGCGTACCAGGAGCTTGCCGTCGTCGCCGGTGTAGGCGCTCAGTGCGGCACTGGCGCCGCTCGCCTCCTCGGCGGGCGCCGCGACCACCACGTCGTAGCCCGCTTCGACTGCGGCCCCGGCCAGTGCGCGCAGGCCTGGCGCGTCGATGCCGTCGTCGTTGGTGATCAGCACGCGGCGGCTCATGAGCCCTCCAGCGGTTCGAGTCGGACCCGGCCGGCCAGTTCGCTGATCGCGTCGGCCCGGCCGGTGCCGAGGCCGTGCCGGGTCACGTTCAGCGCGCCGGCCGCGGCGCCGGTCCGGATCGCCTCGTGCAGTTCTCCACCCCGCGCCAGTACGGCGACCACGCCGGCGGTCATCGAGTCGCCGGCGCCGTGGTGGTCCCGCACGCTCAGCTCGGGCATGTGAACCTGCAGCACCTCGCCGTCGACGAAGGCCACCGCGGGCTTCTCCGCGCGGCTGATCACCACCGTCTCCACGCCTCGGTCCGCGAGTTCGCGGACCGCCTTCACGATGCCTTGGTCACCGGCCGACTCGTCCGCCAGGCCGTCGGCGTACAGCTCCTCGTCGCTGACCTTGAGGAACGTCAGCCCGGCGTCCAGGACCGCGTCCAGGTGTTCGCCGCTGAGGTCGGCGGCGACCTTGGCGCCGTTGCGCTGCAGGTCGGTGCCGAGCCGGCGATAGGTGTCGGGCGAGACCATCGACGGGTCGGCGACGCCGCTCAGCACACAAAGGCCGGCCTTGAGTCCCTCCGACAGCGCCAGCGCGTAGAGCTCGTCGCAGTCGTGCCGGCCCAGTGGCGCACCGGCGTGTTGCGAGATCTCCTGGCGCTCGTCGCCGCGCCGGTCGTGCACGTACCAGCCGCTGTCGGACCGGCGCCGGATCGCCTTCAGATCCACGCCTTCCTGCTCGATCAGCGTGGTCAGCACGTGGCCGACCTCGCCGTCGCCGAGCACGGCGCAGAACGTCACGTCGGCGCCGAGCGACGAGATCATCCGGGCCTGCCAGATCGCCTGGCCGCCGGCGTGCAGGTGCAGCTCGGGTTCGTCCCCGACCTGCTCGATCGTCACGGTCAGCTGCGGCGCCGGTGCGAACACCATCACCTGCCCACCCATGGCTCTCCTTCCGCGGGGGCCCTGCCAGTACCCAGTCCGGCCGCCCGGAATGCGAACCCTTCTCGCTAACGACAATCATTTCGGTTAAGGTGTGCGGGTCCGGCCGGGCGGCGGCCCAGAACGCCCGGGGACCTGAGTCGGAGGAGAGCCGTGAACCGAAACGAGCTGGTCGCCGGGGTGGCGGCGAAGGCGGGCATCCCGCGCAACCAGGCCGAGAAGGTGCTCGACGCGCTGGGCGACGTCGTCACCGAAGCCGTGCACAAGGGCGACAAGGTCTCGCTGACCGGCCTGCTGAGCATCGAGCGGGTGATGCGCGCGCCGCGCACCGGCCGCAACCCGCAGACCGGCGAGCCGCTGTCGATCCCGGCCGGCTACTCCGTCCGCCTGTCGTGCGGCAGCCGGCTGAAGGCCGCCGCACGAGGCGATCTGCGCACTGTCACGCAGTAGTGATCAGCGGTGCACGGCCGTCACCCAGTACGGCGTGGTGGCGGTCGGCGGCGTGGTGAACCGGGCGTTCGGCAGGTAGATCCGCGAGCCGAAGAACGCCGCCGTGGTCGGTACGTCGAAGTCCGGGCTGGTGATCTCACGGACCAGCCGCCCGCGCGTCCCGGACCGGTTCAGGTCGAGTACGGCGATCTTGTTCAGCCGGTTCTGCACGACGTACAGGATGTCGCCGGAGCGCAGCAGGCCGTCGCCGTTGGTCATCACCGCGCCGCCGAGGTCGATCTTGCGGGTCACCCCGGTGCGCGGGTCGACCTTGAACAGGAACCCGGTCGCGGACTGCACGATGATCAGGGCCCGGCGGTCCGGGGTCAGCGCGATCCCGTTGCCGTTGTTGTTCTCCGGGTCGTGCACGTAGTCGCCCCTGAGCGGGATCGTGGTGACCGCCGACTGCGGCGCGAGCTTGCCGTGCGGGCCGAACGGGACCTTGTAGATCACCGGCCGGCGCGAGTCGGTGAAGTACGCGGCGCCGCGGCCGAGGATCACGTCGTTCACGAACGTCGGGGTCGCGGTGGTGAAGGTGTAGCTGGCCAGCACCGCGCCGGTCCGGGTGTCGATCACGCGGCCGTTGCCGCCGGCCGCGCCGGCCACGAACAGCCGGCCGCGCCGATCGACCTTCATCCCGAGGGACGCGGTGCCCGGACCCTGGCTGATCACGCGGCCCTTGCCGGTGCGCAGGTCGGCCGCGTAGATGTCGCCGTCGACGCGGGAGCCGAAGTAGGCCTTGCCGCGGGCGATCGCGATGCCCTCGGGCTGGAAGCCGTTCGGCAGGTCGAAGTGCTTGGGGTACGCCGCGTGGCTGGTACCCGTCGTGCCGGTGGACGCCGCGGTGGCGGTCCCGGCGCTGGTCAGGAGCAGGGTGGACACGGTGGCCGCCGCGACGAACGCGCGGCGGGACAACAGGCGGGACATGAGCTGGATGACCTCCTGGTCGGTGATCTGGCCGGCCCGATCGCCCCCGAGAAGCCGACGATGTGCTCTCGACCGTAGACAACGGAACACAGGACGCAAGGGTTCAATCCACCGGGTACTGTCGCCAGCACAGCAAACCTTCTCGAGTCGCCGGACGACGGTCCGCCGGCCGCGCACGCAGGGGAGTTCGATGACCTCAGGGATCGACATTTCGGACCTGTCCGACACCGTCCGGCCGCAGGACGACCTGTACCTGTACGCCAACGGCCCGTGGCTGGACGCGCACGAGATCCCCGCCGACAAGGCGATCTACGGCGCGTTCCACGCCCTGGCCGACAGCGCCGAGCAGAGCGTCCGGCAGCTCGTCGAGCAGACCCTGACCGCCGGGCACCCGGAGGGCAGCGAGGCCCGCAAGATCGCCGACCTGTACGGCAGCTTCATGGACGAGGAGACGATCGAGCGGCTCGGTGCCGGCCCGATCGCCGACCAGCTGGCCCTGGCCGCCGCGATCGAGAACCGCGCCGACCTGGTCGCCGCACTCGGCACGCTCGAGCTCCAGGGCGTCGGCGGCGTCTTCCGGTACGGCGTGGACATCGACGCCAAGCAGTCCGACCAGTACGTCGTGTACGTGACGCAGGGCGGGATCAGCCTGCCCGACGAGTCGTACTACCGCGAGGACTCCTTCGCCGAGCAGCGGACGGCCTACGTCGCGCACGTGGCCCGGATGCTCGAGCTGGCCGGGCTCGCCGATCCCGAAGGTGCCGCCGAGCGGGTGCTCGCGCTGGAGACCCGGCTCGCGGCCGGCCACTGGGACCGGGTGAAGACGCGCGACGTCACCGCGACGTACAACAAGCTCAGCCGGCCGGAGCTCGAGGCGCTGACGCCCGGCTTCGACTGGTCGGCCTGGATGGCGAACGCCGGCGTACCGGACAACGCCTTCGACCAGGTCGTCGTCCAGCAGCCGGACTATCTCACCGTCGCCGCGGAGGCGCTGCAGGAGATCGAGCTGGAGCACTGGAAGGAGTGGCTCGGCTGGCGGATCGTGCACGCCGCGGCGCCGCTGCTGAGCTCGGTGTTCGTCAAGGAGAACTTCGAGTTCTACGGCCGGACGCTGACCGGTGCGCCGGAGCTGCGCGAGCGGTGGAAGCGCGGTTTGGGCGTGGTCGAGTCCGCGCTGGGCGAGGCAGTGGCGCAGCTGTACGTCGCGGAGTTCTTCCCGCCGGCCGCGAAGGCCCGGATGGTCGACCTGGTCGCCAACCTGGTCGAGGCCTACCGGCAGCGGATCACGGCGCTGGAGTGGATGGGTCCGGAGACCCGGCAGCGGGCGCTGGACAAGCTCGGCAAGTTCACCCCGAAGATCGGCTACCCGGACAAGTGGCGCGACTACAGCGCGCTGGAGATCGTCGCCGGCGACCTGGTCGGCAACGTCCGGCGCTCGATCGCGGTCGAGACCGAGCGGGACCTGGCCCGACTGGGCAAGCCGGTGGACCGCGACGAGTGGCTGATGACGCCGCAGACGGTGAACGCCTACTACAACCCGCGGGCCAACGAGATCGTCTTCCCGGCCGCGATCCTGCGGCCGCCGTTCTTCGCGCTGGACTCCGACGACGCGCTGAACTACGGCGCGATCGGCGCGGTGATCGGGCACGAGATCGGCCACGGCTTCGACGACCAGGGCTCCAAGTACGACGGCGACGGCAACATCAGCGACTGGTGGACCGACGCCGACCGGGCCGCCTTCGAGCTGCGGGCCAACCGCCTGGTCGAGCAGTACGACGCGCTTGAGCCGACCGGCGGCGACGGCCAGAAGGTGAACGGCAAGCTCACTCTCGGCGAGAACATCGGCGACCTCGGCGGCCTGTCGATCGCCTACACCGCCTACGAGATCTCGCTGAACGGCGCCGAGCCGCCGGTGGTGGACGGACTGACCGGGCCGCAGCGGTTCTTCGTGGCCTGGGGCAAGGCGTGGTCGACCAAAACCCGGCCGGCCGAGGTGGTCCGGCGGCTGGCGATCGACCCGCACTCGCCGCCGGAGTTCCGCTGCAACGCCGTCGTCCGCAACATCGACGCGTTCCACGCCGCCTTCGGCGTGAGCCCGGACGACGCGATGTGGCTGCCGGAGGAGGAGCGCGTCCGGATCTGGTGACCTGACGGCGAAGGCCCCACCACTGATCAGTGGTGGGGCCTTGTTGTCGGCGGGTCAGCTCATCCAGTTCTGGATCTCGTCGATTTCGCGCGGCATGGCGGCCGACAGGTTTTCCGTGCCGTCGTCGGTGATCAGGATGTCGTCCTCGATCCGGATCCCGATCCCGCGCAGGTCCTCCGGCACGGTCAGGTCCTCGGCCTGGAAGTACAGGCCGGGCTCGACGGTCAGCACGTAGCCCGTCTTCAGGTCGCCGCGGTACTGCTCGTTGCGGGCCGCGGCGCAGTCGTGCACGTCGATGCCGAGCATGTGGCTGACACCGTGCAGCGTGTAGCGCTGGTAGATCACGGTCTCGAGGGCCTCGTCGACGCTCACCGGGAGCAGCTCCATCGCGTCCAGGCCGTTCACGATCACCTCCATCGCGGCCTTGTGCCCGGACGCGAACGGTACGCCGGGCCGCAGCGCCGCGATGCCGGCGTTCTGCGCGTCGAGCACGAGCTGGTAGAGCTCACGCTGGCGCGGGGTGAACTCGCCGTTCACCGGCAGCGTGCGGGTGATGTCGGCGGTGTACAGGTTGCGGTTCTCCACGCCCATGTCGAGCAGCATCAGGGTGCCGTCGGTGACCGGGCCGTCGTTCTCGATCCAGTGCAGGGTGGTCGCGTGCGACCCCGCGGCGGCGATCGAGGTGTAGCCGACGTCGTTGCCCTCCGCGCGGGCGCGGCGCCAGAACGTGCCCTCGATCCAGCGTTCGCCGTACTTGCGGACCTGGTCCATCTCGGCCAGTACGTCGGAGAAGCCGCGGTGGGTGATCGCGCAGGCCTCGCGCAGCTGCTCGAGCTCGAACGGGTCCTTGACCAGCCGCAGCTCCGACAGCGTCGCCGCCAGCTCCTGGTCGCGGTCGGCGTCGACCTTCAGGCCGCTCAGCTGGGCGCTCAGCGAGCTGTCCTCGCCACGCCGGACCCGGGTCGGGACGTCGCCCTTCAGCGCGTTCGCGAGCTGGTCGACGTGCCGGGTCTCCAGGCCGAACTCCTTGGCCGTCTCGGTCAGCGACGGACGGCGGCCGGCCCACAGCTCGCCGTACATCCGGTCGCGCCAGAACTCCTCGCCCTGGCTGCGCTCCGAGCGCGGGCGGAAGTAGAGCACCGAGTCGTGGCCGCTGCCGTTCGGCTCCAGCACCAGGACGGCGTCGGAGGTCTGGTCGCCGGCCAGCCAGACGTAGTCGGTGTGCGGGCGGAAGACGTAGTCGGTGTCGTTCGAGCGGACCTTGTAGGTGCCGGCCGGGATCACCAGCCGCTCGCCCGGGAAGGCCTGGGACAGGGCCGCGCGGCGCTTCTCGGTCCAGGCGGCGACGTCACGCAGGCTCGCGTCGGTGCGCTCGATGTCACCCCAGCCGGAGTTCATGAACGCGCGCAGCTTGTCCTGCGGCTCGCTGTCGTGGGTGGCCGTCTTCGGCGCGGCCTGCGTGCCCTGCTCGGCGGCCGGGTCGATCGCCGGGCCGGTGGGTTCCGCGGGAGCCTGCTCGGTGCTCTGGGTCATCGTCGACCAGTCCTCGTCTCAACGCTGGGTATGGATCTCGTCACCGCGGAGCGTGCCGCTGTCCGGCAGCGCCTCGGCGGGGTCGGAGCCGATGCGGGTGATCGCGTTCCGCCCGTCCACGAAGACTACGCGCGGCGAGAAGGCCTTCGCCTCCTCGTCCTCGAACTGCCCGTACGCGATCAGGATCACCAGGTCGCCGGGATGGATCAGGTGCGCGGCCGCGCCGTTGATCCCGACCACCCCCGAGCGGCGCGGCCCGGCGATCAGGTACGTCGACAGCCGGTTCCCGTTGGTGATGTCGACGATGTCGACCTTCTCCCCGGGCAGCAGGTCCGCCGCCGCCATCAGCTCGGCGTCCAGCGTGCAGGACCCGACGTAGTCCAGGTCCGCCTGGGTGACGGTGGCCCGGTGCACCTTCGACTTCATCATCTCGCGCAGCATGGCGCTCATCATCCAGGCCGCCTCGAGGGGTGTCAGTGGCCACCGTCACCCCGCGCTCAGCGGTGAGCGAGTTCGGGCTCCCGCTCGGAGCCGACCGCGGGCTCGAACCGGCGGCGCAGCTTCTCCCCTTCGACGTCCACGTCCGGCAGCAACCGGTCCAGCCAGCGCGGCAGCCACCAGGCCGAGCGACCGAGCAAGGCCATCACGGCGGGCACGATCGTCATCCGGACCACGAAGGCGTCGACGGCGACCGCGAAGGCCAGGCCGAAGCCGATCTGCTGGACCAGGGTCTCGCTGGACAGGATGAACCCGGTGAACACCGCGATCATGATCACCGCCGCGGCGGTCACCACTCGCGCGCTGTGGCTGAAGCCGTCCACGACGGCCGCGCCCGGCGCCGCACCCCGGACGTGTTCCTCCCGCATCCGGGTGACCAGGAAGACCTGGTAGTCCATCGCGAGCCCGAACACGATGCCGACCAGGAACACCGGCAGCATGCTGATGATCGGCCCGGTCTGGCCCTCGATGCCGAACAGGCCGGCCAGCCAGCCCCACTGGAACACCGCGACCACGGCGCCGAAGGTGGCCGCCACGGTCAGCAGGAAGCCCAGCGTCGCCTTCAGCGGAACCAGCAGCGAACGGAACACGAGCAGCAGCAACAGGAAGGCCAGCCCGACGATCAGGGACAGGTAGGGCAGCAACGCGTCGTTCAGCTGGTTGGAGATGTCGATGTTCATCGCGGTGACACCGGTGACCGACACGTCGGCCCCGGCCGCCTCGGGCAGGTCGCGCATCGCCTCGACGAGATCCGTGGTCTCGGTCGTACTCGGGCCGCTCGTGGGGATCACGGTCAACACAGCGGTGTCGCCGGCGGGATTGAAGGTCGCGGGTGTCACCACGGCGACATCCGGCAACGCCCGTACGGCGTTCGCCGTACTCGCCGCAGCGGCCTGAGGGTCAGCGGCACCGGCCACGTCGACCACCATCAGCAGCGGGCCGTTGAATCCAGCACCGAAGCCGTCGGACAGCAGTTGGTACGCCTTGCGCTGCGTCGATTCCGGCGCGGCGGTGCTGTCGTCGGGCAGTCCGAGCTCGAGGTCCGCCGCCGGGATCGCGAGTGCTCCCAGACCGATCACGGCCGTCAGCAGCACGGCCACCGGGCGACGGGTGACGAACCCGGCCCAGCGGCGCCCGGCCGTCGGCTTGCCGCCGGAGCCCTCGGGATCGCCACCGCGCAGACCGGGGATCCGGCCACCCAGGACCCGTCGTCCGGCCATTCCCAGCAGTGCGGGCAGCAGCGTCAGCGCGATCGCCACGGCGATGACGACGGTGAAGGCGGCCGCGAGGCCCATCTGGGTGAGGAACGGGACGTTCACGACGAACAGGCCGCCCAGGGCGATCACGACGGTCAGGCCGGCGAAGACCACCGCCGAGCCGGCCGTCCCGACCGCCCGGCCGACGGCCTCCTCCGGCTCCAGACCGGTGCTCAGCTCGTGCCGGTAGCGGGACATGATGAACAGGGCGTAGTCGATCGAGACCGCGAGCCCGATCATCATCGCGAGGATGGGCGTCCCGGAGCCGATGTCGGCGAAGCCGGTCGCGATCGTGATCGCGGCGATCCCGATACCCACCCCGATGATTGCTGACAGCAACGGAAGGCCGGCGGCGACCAGCGAGCCGAAGGTGATCAGCAGCACCACCGCGGCCACGCCGACGCCGATCACCTCGGCCGCGCTCTGCTCACCCTGTTCCATCATCGCGTCGCCGCCGTACTCGACGGTGAGGCCTGCCGTCCTGGCCGGCTCGACCGCCGCGGCCACGGCCTCGCGTGACTCCGGCGTCACCTCCTGCCCGGCGACGTCGTAGGAGACCTGGGCGTAGCCGGTCCGGCCGTCGGCCGAGATCGCCTGCGCCGTGTAGGGATCCGAGACGGCCGCCACCTGCGGGCCGGTCCTCAGCTCGGCCAGCACACCTTGGACGGCGGCGCTGTTGTCAGGCGCGGCGAGCTGCTCACCCGGCGGTGCCTGGAAGACGATCCGGGCGACCCCACTGTCGGCACCCGCCTGCGGGAATCGCTCGTCGAGCAGATCGACAGCCCGCTGCGACTCGGTCCCTGGGATCGAGAAGCCGTCGCTGACCGGGCCGGACAGCGTCGCCGCGCCGGCGATGCCGGTCAGCAGCAGGCCGAGCCAGACGAACACGACCATCCTGCGCCGCCGGAACGCGAACCGGCCGAGCCGGTAGAGGTAGGTAGCCATGCAAACGATCGTCGCGGTGGGTCCCGGTTGTTCGCGTCCACCCACTGTGGGCTTCTCGGCGTACTGCGGGCGTCGTACGGGCTACTGCGTTTGCTGTACGCCGGCGCGGACCAGGCCGGTCCGGTACGCGATGACGACCAGTTGCGCCCGGTCGCGGGCGTCGAGCTTCACCATCGCCCGGTTCACGTGCGTCTTCACCGTCAGCGGCGACACCACCAGCCGGTCGGCGATCTCGTCGTTCGACAGCCCGAGCGCGACCAGGCCGACCACCTCGCGCTCCCGATCGGTCAGGACCGCCAGTTCCGCGGCACCGGTCGGCGGCGCGAGTTCCGGTTGGGCCAGGAACCGGTTCATCAGGCCGCGCACCGCTTTCGGTGACAGCAACGCTTCGCCGCTCGCGACCACCCGGATCGCGCTGATCAGCTCGTCCGGTTCCACGCTCTTGCCGAGGAACCCGCTGGCGCCCGCCCTGATCGCCTCGAAGACGTACTCGTCGACCTCGAACGTGGTCAGGATCAGCACCTTCACCCCGGCCAGCGACTCGTCCGCGGTGACCTCCCGGGTCGCGGCCAGCCCGTCCATGCCCGGCATCCGGATGTCCATCAGGATCACGTCGGCCCGCTCGCTGCGCGCCAGCTCGACCGCCTGCCGGCCGTCCGCGGCCTCAGCAACGACCTCCAGACCCGGCGCTGAGTTCACCAGCACCCGGAAGCCGCTGCGGATCAGCGTCTGGTCGTCGGCCAGCAACACCCGGATCGTCACCTGTGTCTCCAGTCTCCAGCGGTAGAACGGCGTGTACCCGGAACCCGCCGTGCGGCAGCGGCCCGACGGTCAGGTCGCCGCCGACCGCGGCCACCCGCTCCCGCATCCCGAGCAACCCGTGCCCGGCTCCGACGGGCGGCGCGGCGGTGCGGTACGGCGTACCGGGGTGGCCGCCGTCGTCGGTGATCTCGATCGTGAGCGAGCCGCGCTGCTGCTCGAAGCGGATCCGTACGACCGCACCTGACGCGTGTTTGACCACGTTGGTCAGGGACTCCTGCAGGATCCGGTAGGCGGTCAGCTCGATCACGTCCGGGAGCGGACCGGACGCGGGTGGCTGCCAGTCGACAACCAGCCCGGCCGCGGTGAACGAGTCGATCAGCGCGCCGATCTCCCGCAACGTCGGAGTGGGCGCGGTCGGCAGCGTGCCGTCGCCCGAGCGCCGGAGCACGCCGAGCAGCACGGTGAGCTCACGCAGTACGGTCCGGCCGCCTTCGCGGACCAGCGCGAGCGCGCGGTCGGCCTCGGCGGGCTGGTCGCGCAGCAGGTGCGACGCGACGCCGGCTTGCACGTTCATCAGGGCGATGTGGTGGGCGATCACGTCGTGCAGCTCGTGGGCGATCCGCAGCCGCTCGTCGATCACCCGCCGTTCCGCCTCTTCCTCGCGGGACTGCTCGGCCCGCCGAACCCGGTCCTCCAGCTCCTCCTGGTACGCCCGGCGATAGCGCACCGCTTCGGCGAGCGCACTCGCGAACAGCACCAGGACGGCGACCGGCAGGTTCTCCAGCACCCCGCCGTCGGTGAACAGTGTGGTCGTGCCGACCATGATGACGACCGTCGCGACGACCGCGATCGACCGGGTCTGCCGGTCCTTCTGCATGACGACCGTGTAGATCGCACAGGCCAGGGTCAGCGCGATCGCGCTCTTCACCTCGGTGGTCACCGCGTACGCGACCGCGGCCGCCGTGGTGACCGCGAGCACCACGAGCGGAGCCCGCCGCCGCAACACCAGCACCGCACAGGCGATCACGATGATCACCACCCGGCCGAAGGTCAGGTCGATCTGCCGCTGACCGTGGTTGGCGCCGGGCTGGGCCAAGTTGATGGCCAGCAGGACCAGTGCCAGGGCGCAGTCGCACACCACCGGATGCAGCTTGTATCCGGCGTACCAGCGCGGAGGCACACCCATCTGTTCACAGTACGTGTCCGGGGCTCCCCGCCGCGTCGTCTGCAGGCCGTACCCGTTCGGTACTGCGAACGCAGTACGCCGAGTGCTAGCTGGACCGGAAGGTGATCGGCGTCTTCATGTCGCCGTTGGGCGAGAAGCCGAAGCTGTCGTCGGGTTGACCGGCGCGGTCCAGCACGGTGACCGAGAGGTAGCACTCGCCCAGGAAGCCCACGTCGAAGCAGTCGGTGCCGTCGGGCAGCCAGCGGTTCACCCGGTACGGCGTGGCGTAGGTGCCGTCGGCGCGCACCCAGGTGGTGACGGTGGGCCGCTCCCCGTAACAGCCGGTCTCCTGGATGATCTCGAAGCAGGCGTGCTGCACGATCCGCACCTGCCGCCACTCAGCCCCGTACGCCGTACCGCGGACCGTGACCCACTGCTCGGCGGCCAGGTCCGTGGACGGGGTCGCGGTGATCGTGGCGGGTGAACCCTTGAACCCCAGCGCGCCCGAGTCGAGCACCAGGCGGCTGCCGTCCGGGGCGTTGCCGACGGCGTACAGGTGGCACAGGTCCGCACGGCAGTAGACGGTCGTGGGTTCGCCGAACTCCATCCGCCGGAAGACCGGATCGCCCAGCGTCACCCGGGTCGCGATCCGGCCGGTGGAGCCGGCTGTTGTGACGGTCCGGTCCGGGCAGTCGCCGTCGAACCAGTCCACGAACGTGTCGCACTGGACGATCCGCACCTCGGAGCCGGGCGCGAACCCGCGTCCGCTCACCCGCACTTCGTCCCCGCCGGTCAGCCCGAAGGTCCGGCTCACCTGGAGCTCGGGCGGTGGCGCCGCGACCGCCGGAACGGTCATCGACCCGAGCAGAACAGTCGCCGCGGTGATGGCAGCAAGTAGTCGCATCCGTGGTTCCCCCCACCGATCGTGATCAGGCCCCCTGGCCTGTCACCTTCCTACTCGCGAACCCGCCGGGACGGAAGGACTCGGAGCCCCGGCAGCTCCAGGTCTGCTCAGCCGCTCAGGGCTTTGGTCGCCTGGACGGCGAGGTCGCGCAGGGCGGTGTAGCGGGGGCGGAGGGTGTCGACGCGGGCGACCTCGTCGGGAGCCGGGTCGAGGTGTTCGCCGCCGGGGGCGGGGGACAGGCCGAGGGCTACGGCGGCGGCGCCGCGGGCGCCGACTTCGGCTTCGGCGCAGACGGTGGTGGGGCGGGCGAAGGTCGCGGTGAGGCAGCGGCGCCACCAGGCGGAGGCGTCGATGCCGCCGCCGCCGAGCACGACCTCGAGGCGGCGGTCGAACAGCGAGTCGAGCATGCGCAGGCCGCGGTCGATCTCCAGCGACGCGCCCTGCAACGACGCGGCGAGCAGATCGGCCGCGTCGTCGTCGAAGGACAGGCCGAAGTAGACGCCGGAGCCGCCGGGCACGGTTTCGGGTGGGCGGGTGCCGGCCTGGAACGGGATCGCGATCACCCGCGAGGAGCCGATCTCGACGTCGGTCGGTTCCTGGTGGGCCTCGTCGAGCTGCAGGACGTGGGTCAGCCAGGCGTGCAGGTTGCCCGCGGCGGAGAAGGCCATTCCGGTGACCGCGCGCTGGTCGTCGACGCGGTAGCGCCACAGTTCCCAGGGCAGCTCGGGGGCCTGGTCGATCGGGTGCACGACGCGGACGGCGGCCGACGTACCGACCGTGACCGCGGCGGTCGACTCGTCGTAGCCGCCGGTGCCGACGTTGGAGGCGGCGCCGTCGCCGGTCGGCGGATGCACCGGTACGCCGGCCAGGCCGGGCCAGCGTCGCGCGTACGTCGACGCCAGGACGCCGGTCCAGCCGGTCGGCACGATCGGCGGCAGCTGCCCGGCGGTGACCCCGGCGATGTCGAGCGCCTCGGCGTCGTACTCGCCCTTGGCGAGGTCGAGCGATCCGGTGCCGGAGGCAATGGACACCGACGTGACCCGCTCCCCGGTGAGACGTTCGAGCACGAGGTCGGGCAGGCCGGCGAAGGAGACCGCGGGGACCTCGGACAGCAACCAGGGGATCCGGCGCGGCCAGTACAGGCGGTGCAGCCAGGCGCCGGTGCGCGCGTGGAAGGCGTGCTCGTCGAACGCCGGGTCGAGCCGCGGCGCGACCGAGCGGGTGTCGGCCCAGGTGATCACCGGGGTCAGCGCGGCGCCGTGGGCGTCGAGCGCGACGACCGAGTGCCATTGCGACGACAGGACGATCGCGGTGATGCCGTCGAGGTGCCCGTTCTGCTGGAGCTCGTCGAGGCAGCTGAGCAGGCCCTCGACGTACTCGTGCAGGTCGATCGTCGCCGAGCCGCCCACCCCGTACGTCGGGGTGATCTTGTGCCGCGCGAGCGCACCCGGCACCGGCGAGGCGTCGGCCGCGGACAGCACGAGCGCGCGGGCCGAGGAGGTCCCGAGGTCGAGCGCGAGGATCCGCTCGCCGCCGACAGACGCAGCGCCACCTGGCCCGCCGGCGGGGGCAGGCGCCTGCGGTCCGCCGAGCGGCGCGGCGTCGTCCTGCCGGTCAGTCGGCGGCATGCAGTGCCTCGAGGAACGAGGCGGCCCAGACGTTCACGTCGTGGGCGGCCAGGTGTTTGCGCATCGCCTTCATCCGGCGGCCGAGCTGGCGGTCGTCGGTGTTCATCGCGTCGACGATGGTGTCCTTCATGCCGTTGATGTCGTGCGGGTTGACCAGGAACGCCTGCCGGAACTCGTCGGCCGCGCCGGCGAACTCGCTCAGCACCAGCGCGCCGGTGTCGTCGTACCGGCAGGCGACGTACTCCTTGGCGACCAGGTTCATGCCGTCGCGCAGCGGGGTCACCACGGCGACGTCGGCGGCCCGGAACAGCGCGGCCATCTCGGTGCGCGAGTACGACGTGTGCAGGTAGTTGATCGCGGGCGTCCCGATCCGGCCGTGCTCGCCGTTGATCCGCCCGACCAGCAGCTCGATCTCGTCGCGCAGCACCCGGTACTGCTCGACCCGCTCGCGCGACGGCGTCGCGACCTGGATGAAGACCGCGTCGTCGACCGAGACCCGCTTCTCGTCCAGCAGCTCACCGAAGGCACGCAGTCGTTGCCTGATGCCCTTGGTGTAGTCCAGCCGGTCCACGCCGAGCAGGATGTGCGCGGGATTGCCGACCTCGGCGCGCATCTCCCGGGCCCGGGCCTCGGTCTCCGGCTGGCGGGCGATCTGCTCCAGCTCGCCGACGTCGATCGAGATCGGGAACGCCTTGGCCCGCACGATCCGGTCGTCGGGCAGGTGGATCCGGTCGCCGCGGGTGCGCAGACCCATCCGGTTGCGGGCCAGTCGCGCGAAGTTCGACGCGGCGCCGGGCCGCTGGAAGCCGACCAGATCGGCGCCCATCAGGCCGTCCAGGATCTGCCGCCGCCACGGCATCTGCGCGAACAGCTCGGTCGGCGGGAACGGGATGTGCAGGAAGAACCCGATCCGTACGTCGGGCCGCAGCCGGCGCAGCATCGCCGGGACCAGCTGCAGCTGGTAGTCGTGCACCCAGACCACCGCGTTGTCGTCGGCGGCGTCCGCGGCGGCTTCGGCGAACCGCCGGTTCACCGCGACGTAGGCCTCCCACCACTCCCGGTGGAACTCCGGCGGCACGATCACGTCGTGGTAGAGCGGCCACAGTGTCGCGTTCGAGAAGCCCTCGTAGTACAGCTCGACGTCCTCGGCCGACAGCGTGACCGGGACCAGGTGCATGCCGTCGGAGTCGAACGGCTCGACCTTCTCGTCCTTGCCCCCGGTCCAGCCGATCCAGGCGCCGTGGTGGCGCTGCATCACCGGCGCCAGGGCAGTGACCAGACCCCCCGGGCTGCGCCGCCACGCCGTACTGCCGTCGGGCATCTCGACCCGGTCGACCGGCAACCGGTTGGCCACCACCACGAAGGAACTGCGTCCGCTCGGCATCTGCTGTTATCCACCCAGGTATTCGTCGTCGCCGGGGTAGGAGACCCCGATCTGTCTGCGTGTCTCGTCGAGCAGCTCGAGGATCTCGATCGTCGCGGCATGCGGAAGGGCCGGGCATTCGATCTGCCCGGCTCGCAAGGCGCGCATCACCTCGGCTGCTTCATAGTGGTACCCAAGCCCATGCACCGCTACGTCGACCCGCTCCTGGCCGGCCGCCGTACTGCGCACGTAGTACTCGGGGTGGTGAAAGCGGTTCGGCAGCAACAAACTGCCCTCGGGTCCGCTCACCGAGGCGGTCCACGGGTTCTGCGACCGCAGACCGCAGGTCAGGGCGGCGACCGCGCCGGAGTCGTAGCGCCACGCCATCGCGACGTTCAGGTCGACGCCGTCGTCGTTCAGCGCGCCGACCGCCTTGACCTCGTCGGGCCGGCCGAGCGCCATGTGCACGAACGTCATCGGGTAGATGCCGCCGTCCATCAGCGCGCCGCCGCCGAGCGCCGGATCGAGCAGGCGCGCGGGCAGTTGCGGTTTGTGGAAGCCGAAGTCGGCCAGCGCCTCCATCGGCTCGCCGATCACGCCCTTGGCCAGGTCGGCGAACATCGCCTGGACGACCGGGTTGGTGCGCATCCACATCGCCTCGGCGAACAGCGTGTTGTGCTCGCGGGATACCGCGACCAGGTCCCTGGCCTGCCGGGCGGTCAGCGTGACCGGCTTCTCGCACAGGACGGCGACGCCGGCCTGCAGCGCGGCCCGGGCGATCCCGTAGTGCTGCGGGTGCGGCGTACCGATGTAGAGCACGTCGACGGTGCCCGACTCGATCAGCTGCCGGTAGTCGTCGTAGCGGTGCTCGATGCCGAAGGTGTCGGCGAACCTGTGCGCGCTGTCGAGCGATCGGGACGCGACGGCGGTCGCGACCGCGTCGTCGAGCTCGGCGAGATCCTTCGTGAACTGCGTCGAGATGTTGCCAGTAGCAACGACACCCCAACGGACCTGGTCTATACCCACTGTCTGAACTCCGGGGTCGGGAACGGGCCGTCGGCCACGATTCTCGCGGTCTCGAAGGCGTGGGCCAAGCGAATGAGGGTGGCGTCACTTCCGGCGGTGCCGCCGAACACGATGCCGACCGGCAGACCGGCGACCGTGCCCGACGGCACCGAGAGCAGCGGATAGCCGGCCAGCGCGGCGTGCGAGGACGAACTGCCGAGCACGTGGTCGCCGTTGACCAGGTCGATCGTCCAGGCCGGCGAGTACGACGGGCTGACCAGGGCGTCGAGCTGATTGTCCCGCAGGACCGTGTCGATCCCGTCACGGCCGGTCCGCAGTGCGGACAGCCGGGCGGCCAGATAGATCGGCGAGTCCAGCCCGTCGGTCGCCTCGGCCCGCTCGAACAGCTCCTGGCCGAACCAGGTCAGCTCCTCGGCCGGATGCGCGCGGTTGAACGCGATCAACTCGGCCAGGGTCCGCGGAGCGCCTTCCTTGCGAGTCGCCAGGTACTTGGCCAGACCGACCTTGAGCTCGTGCAGCGGGACCTGCAGCTGCTCGTCGTCCGTGGGCGTCGGCAGCGACAGGTTGTCGACCAGCGTCGCGCCGCAACGGCTGAGGACCTCCAGTGCCGTCTCCGTCGCCTGGTCGAGCCCTGGCGAGTAGCCCCACAGCGGACCCCGCGGTACGCCGATCCGGACGTCGCTGAGGTCGGTGCCGCGGCACGCCTCCAGATAGTCGGTGCCACCGCCGGTGAGCACAGTCAGCAGCGCGGCGGACTGGGCGACCGTGCGGGTCATCGGTCCGGCGGTGTCCTGGGAGTGCGAGATCGGCACGATGCCCTGCTGCGGGACCAGGCCAACGGTGGGTTTCAGTCCGACGATGCCGTTGAGTGAGGCCGGGCAGACGATCGAGCCGTTGGTCTCCGTGCCGATCGCGAGGTCGGCCAGCCCGGCCGCGACCGCCGCGCCCGAACCGCTCGACGAACCGCCGGCCGACCGGTTCAGGGCGTACGGGTTGCGCGTCAGTCCGCCGTACGCACTCCAGCCGGACGACGAGGCGTAGCCGCGGAAGTTGGCCCACTCGCTCAGGTTGGTCTTGCCCAGGATCACGCAACCGGCCTCGCGCAGCCGGCGGACCAGGACGGCGTCGTTCGGCGGAGGCGGCTGGTCGGCGAGCGCCAGCGACCCGGCGGTGGTGGCCAGGTCGGCGGTGTCGATGTTGTCCTTCACCAGCACCGGTACGCCGTGCAGCGGACCGCGCGTGCGCCCGTCGTCACGCTCGGTGTCCAGCCGGGCAGCGTCGGACAGCGCGGCGGGGTTCGGCGTACAGACCGCACCCACGAGTGGATCGACCTCACGGATCCTGGCCTGCAGCTCTTCGACCGAAACGATGGCGGGTCGCGGGTCCGGCAGGAGTGCGCCGGAGCCCTGTCGAGGTGAGCTCACCTCCACGATCCTGCCAGAGTCGAGCGGGCGCGGCGGCGGCGCGCGAGCCTTGGGGAAAGGACCGGAAAGGACCGGAAACGACACGGCCGGATCGCTGCCGGGTGAATGACATCGCTGTTGTTCAGCCCGTAGAGTGGAGCGCGGACGGACGATCACCGACCGCACGGGAGTCACCAGCAGATGGACAGCGCGAACGCGAGCTCTTCCGGCCCCGAAGCGGCGCCGCCCGCCGTCGCCGGGCTCTCCGAGCGGGACGGCGCGATCCTCGGCTTCGAACGGCACTGGTGGAAGTACGCCGGCGCCAAGGAACAGGCGATCCGCGACCAGTTCCAGATGTCGGCCACCCGCTACTACCAGGTCCTCAACGCGCTGATCGACCGGCCGGAGGCCCTCGCCCACGACCCGCTGCTGGTCAAGCGGCTGCGCCGGTTGCGCGCCGCCCGTCAACGCGCCCGCTCCGCCCGTCGCTTGGGGATCGAGGTCTAGGCCTTGAACCGCAGGGACGAACGGGGACAGGTTCTCTCCTCCCTCGTCGCGGTGCTCGCCGTCGTGGCCATCGTCGGTGGCCTGCTGGTGCTGTTCGGCACCCGCGGCAACGACAGCGTCGCGGATGAGGGCAGGCCGGTCGCGCAGACACCGAGTACGACGCCCAGCGCGACGCCGGCCGTGAGTGCGACGCCGAGTGCGACGCCGAGCTCCGAGCCGACCGCGCTGCCGACGCCGGAGGCGACGACTCCGGTGGCGCCGCCGACCTCGGCGAGCACCGAAGCGACGACCGAGCCGACCACCGAGCCGACCGGCGTACCGAAGCCGACCGTGAACGTGCCGCCGTCCGAGCGGCCCGCGGTGGAGATCTACAACAACACCAGCCGCAAGGGACTGGCCCAGGCGGTCGGCAGCCGCGCCGAGCAGGCCGGCTGGAGCGTGACCGGCGCGGACAACTGGCGGGGCAAGATCGTCACCAGCACGGTCTACTACCCGGCCGGCATGCAGGCCGAGGCCGCCCAGCTCGCCCAGGACCTCGGCATCCCGCGGATCAAGGACGCGCTGGACAACATGAAGAAGGACCGGCTGACCGTCATCCTCACGTCGGAATACTCCGGATGAGCACTCCCGTACTGGCCACCACAGCCGGGCGGGAGGGCTGGGAGGCGATCGTCGCCGATCCGGCCGGAGCGGTGATCGCGTCGGACTTCGACGGCACGCTGTCGCCGCTGGTCGAGGACCCGGCGATGTCTCGGGCCGCCGAGGGGGCGCTGGACGCGATGGCGCGGCTGGCCCGCTCGGTCAACCAGGTCGCCATCGTCACCGGCCGCCCGGCGCTGGTCGCCACCGAGCTGTCGGGGGTCACCGGTCACCCGGGGCTTGGACGACTCGTTGTACTGGGGCACTACGGGCTGGAGCGGTGGGAGGCGGCCACTGGGTCTGTCACCAGCGACCCGGTTCCCAGCGGGGTGGCTGTGGCGCGCGAGCAGTTGCCGGCGGTGTTGCAGGCGGCTGGGCTGCCCGATGCGTTCGTGGAGGACAAGGAGAGCTCGCTCGCGGTCCACACGCGCCGGCTCGCCGACCCGGCGGGCGCTCTGGAGACGCTGCGCGCGCCGCTGACCGAGCTGGCCGAGTCGGTCGAGCTGCGGCTGGAGCCGGGCAACCTGGTGCTCGAGCTGCGACCGCCCGGCATCGACAAGGGTGTCGCGATCCGCCGGCTGGTGGAGTCGACGGGCGCTCGGTCGGTCCTGTACGCCGGGGACGACCTGGGCGACCTCGCCGCCTTCCGGGCTCTGGGGGAGCTGCGGGCCGACGGGCTGTACGCCGTACTGGTGGCTGCTCGCTCTTCTGGTGCTGCCGAGCTGGTGGACGCGGCGGACATCGTCGTGGACGACCCGATCGGAGTCGTCACGGTGCTGACCGCGCTCGCGGACGCGCTCGCCGCCCGGGCGTAGCACGTCTGCCACGTCCGCACCGCCGGTGTCGTCTCGCGGCCCGGGCTGCTCCCGTCAGCGGCGGCGAAAGGTCTGCTGAAGCGTCCGGCCGAACGGCTGGACCGGGCGCTCGACGTAGTTGCCGTCGGCTAGGCCGGCCAGGCGCTCGAACGGATTCCGCGAGGCAGGACAGCCGGTGCGGATCCAGGACCAGGCCGCGCCCACGACGTACAAGGGCAGCAGCGGCAGGCCGATCAGGCAGAAGTACTGCCAGGAGTGGCGCTCCTCGTGCGCGACCAGCAGCGGGCGGGCGTCCAGGTACGCGCGGTCCCGGCGGGTCAGCACGACGTTGCCGATCGTGAACGCGCCGGCGGCCGGGAAGCCGAGCCGGTAGCCCGTCGCGAGGAACAGGCCGCGCGGGCCGCGGCTGAAGCGCGCGCGCCCGATCAGGCCGACCGCGAAGCCGGCCAGGGTGGACAGGTTGACGAAGTTCACCACCAGCTTGAGTTTCTGCGCGCCGGTCATGGCTCAGTATTGCCGACGCCCGCGGTTCTGTCGGCGGGATGCGTCAGGATGGGTGCCGTGAGTTCGGTGGTACGACGCTGGCGGCCCGGGCGTCCGGTGGATCCGCACCTGCTGATCGGTGGACTGCGGAAGGGGCCGGGGGATCCGGCGTACGTGCTGGACCCCGCGCGGCGGACGGTGTGGCGCGCGACCCGGACTCCGGACGGGCCGGTGCTGCTGCGGCTGACGCCGTACGCGGCGGTGGCGGAGGTCGAGGCCGAGGCGTGGGGGCCGGGGGCGTCGTGGGCGCTGGACGGCGTGCCGGAGCTGCTCGGGGAATCCGACTCCTGGGACGGTTTCGAGCCGCGGTCGGAGCACCGCCCGCTGGTCGACGCGGCGCGGCGGTTCCCGCACTTCCGGGTGCCGCGGACCCGAGCGGTCTTCGAGGCGATGGCCGCGGCCGGGATCGAGCAGGTCGTCACCGGCAAGGAGGCGTTCCGCGCCTGGCGCCTGTTGCTGCGCGAGTACGGCGAACCGGCGCCCGGCCCCACTCCGCCCGACGGCCGGGTGATGATGGTTCCGCCGACGCCCGAGCAGTGGCGGCTGATCCCGTCCTGGCAGTGGTTGCGTGCCGGCGTCGAAGGCCGTCGTTCACGCGTCGTCGTCACCGCGGCCACCCGCGCGAAGGCCCTCGAGCGCACCCTCGACCTGACCGACTCTGCCGAGATCGAACGGCGGCTGCGCTCGCTGCCCGGCGTCGGGGTGTGGACGGCGGCCGAGGTCCGCCAACGAGCTCACGGCGACGCCGACGCGTTCTCCTTCGCCGACTATCACGTCTCCCGCAACGTCTCCTACGCGCTGACCGGCGAGGAGCTCGACGACGAAGGCACCGCGGAACTGATCGAGCCGTACCGAGGCCACCGCTTCCGCGTCCAGCGCCTGCTCGAACTGGCCGGCCCCGGCCATCCCCGCTACGGCCCGCGCAAGTCCCTCCCGACCCACACGCCCGGCGCGACCCACCGCCTGCGTTGACCTCGGGACGTGCTCGGGGTCACGCGGTGTGGGACGGATTTCACCCGGTGGGGTGGGCACTAGGTTCGCATCATGCGGATCGATGGGGACGGGCTCTACCTGGTCGCGGGGCTCGCCCTGTTGCTGGGGGCCGTGCTGCCCCGGCTGCTCAAGAAGTACGCCGTGTCGGCGCCGATCGCCTTTCTCGGGGCCGGGCTGCTGCTCGGGTTCGTGGTGGATCGGGGCAAGCTGAACCCGATCGCCGAGCCGAAGTTGACCGAGCACCTGGCCGAGCTGACGATCCTGGTCGCGCTGATGGGTGTCGGGCTGGCGATCGACCGGCCGATCGGCTGGCATCGGTGGAAGGTGACGTGGCGGCTGCTGTTCGTCGCGATGCCGGCGTGTGTGGCCGCCGTCGCGGGACTCGGCTGGTTGCTCGGGCTGGCCCCGGCGGTTGCTCTGCTGGTCGCTGCGGTGCTCGCGCCGACCGACCCGGTGCTCGCGTCCGACGTCCAGGTGCAAGGTCCGACGACCGGTGAAGGCGCCGAGCCGGAGGAGGACGACGAGGTCCGGTTCGCGCTGACTTCCGAGGCCGGGCTGAACGACGGGCTGGCGTTCCCGCTGGTCTATCTGGCGGTGTTCGCCGCGACCAAGGGCGCGATGGGCGACTGGGCGCTGGAGTGGGTGCTCTGGGACCTGATCGGCAAGACGGTGATCGGTGTCGTCATCGGCGCCGGAGCGGGCTGGCTGCTCGGGCGGATGGCGTTCTCGGCGCCGCTGCCGAGTCTCCGGCTGGCGGATTCGCGAGAGCCGGTGCTCGCGCTGGCGATGACGCTCGGCGTGTACGGACTGGCTGAGGTGCTGCACGGCTACGGCTTCCTGGCGGTTTTTGTCGCCGCGTTGACGCTGCGGGCGGCGGAGCGCGGCCACAACTACCACGAGGAGCTGCACAGCTTCCTCGAGCAGCTCGAGCACATCCTGACCTGGGGAATCCTGCTGCTGCTCGGCGTCGCGGTCACCGGCGGCTTGCTCAAGCCGCTCGACCTCACCGGCATCCTGATCGGGGCCGCGCTGATCCTGGTCGTCCGGCCGGTGACTGCGTGGCTGAGCCTGCAGCGCACTCAGATGCGTCGCTCGGAGCGCTGGGTCACGGCGGCCTTCGGCGTCCGCGGCGTCGGCTCGATCTTCTACCTCGCGTACGCCGGCGCCGACTTCGCCGACGACTTACCGTGGCTGTGGGCGACGGTCGGGTTCACGGTCGTGCTGAGCGTTGCGGTGCACGGCGTCGCGGCGACGCCGATGATGCGGATGCTGGAGCACCGCCGCGAGAACGGGAGCCGCCCGCGTCGCCGCGAGCGGTCGAGCTGACCTCGCCGGACGGGCGGCGCGGTTGCCGGGCGCTGATCGGCGGCTCGACGCCGTGCCGGATCGCGGCCGCGGCGTGGATCCCGGCGGCGAACTGCTTCAGCTTCTCGAACATGCCTCCATCCTCCGGGCGCCGGCCGTGCCGAAGAAGTGGCACAGAAGACACCGACCGCTAAGATTTCGACATGCCTCCCAGCGTCTCTGTGCTCGCCTACGACGGCATGACCGCGTTCGAGGCCGGGATCGTGATCGAGGTGTTCGGGCTGGCCTGGCCCGATATCGACCAGCCCTGGTACGAGCTGAAGGTCTGCACCGAGACCCCCGACCCGATCCGCGTGCTCGGCGGCGCGACGATGACCACCCCGCACGGCCTCGACGACTTCGCCGCCGCGGACACCGTGGTCGTCCCGAGCGTTGCCGCCCCGACCGCGCCGACCTCCCCGCAGCTCGTCGAGGCCCTCCGGCACGCGCACGATCGAGGTGCCCGGGTCGTGTCGATCTGCTCCGGCGCCTTCGCCCTGGCCGCCGCCGGGTTGCTCGACGGCCGCCGCGCGACCACCCACTGGCGGTACGCCGACCAGCTCCGCGAGCGCTACCCCGCGATCGACGTCGACCCGGAACCGCTGTACGTCGACGAGGGGGACATCCTCACCAGCGCCGGCTGCGCGGCCGGCCTGGACCTGGCGATGCACCTGGTCCGGAAGGACTTCGGCGCCGCCGTCGCGAACGCGGTCGCCCGCAGGATGGTCATCCAACCGTACCGGTCGGGCGGCCAGGCGCAGTACATCGAGGCCCCGATGCCGCCGAAGCCGAGCGACGGCGACGCGCCGGTCGCGCGCAGTCTCGGCTGGGCGCTGGAGCACCTGGCCGAGCCGATCGGCGTACCGGATCTGGCGCGGGAGGCCGGGTTGTCGCCGCGCACGTACCTGCGGCACTTCACCCGGGCGACCGGTACGACGCCCGCGAAATGGCTGATCGCCCAGCGGATCCAGGCCGCGCTGGCGATGCTGGAGACCGGGGACGCGCCCGTCGAGGAGATCGCGGTCGCGGCCGGGTTCGCGACGCCGGTGACGTTTCGCCACCACTTCGCCAAGAGCCTGAAGACCTCGCCGTCGGCGTACCGGCGGACCTTCCGGGCGCGCCGGACCGGGTGAGCGGGCCGGCTCGCAACTCGAACCCGGAGGGTCGCGCCGGACTGAGATCCGACGTCTCGGATGCTGGGATGGCGAGACACAATATGGACCCGATTGGGTAACCTCGAACCTGCTCATCCAGAGGGACTGAGGGAAACGGCCCGTTGAAGTCCCGGCAACCCTCCCCGTGGAGGCCCTGTCCTGGGGCGCTCGCGGTGGACCGGTGCCAAATCCGTCCCACGCCGAGATCCGGTGCCGGGGAAGATGAGGAGGAACCTCTCCATGAGCCAGACCGCCACCCACACCATCCGTGCAGGTGCCTTCGGCAACGGTACGCACCTCAGCTGCCGGGCGTGTGGGGCGAAGTCGCCGCTCGGCCCGTTCTACGCCTGTATGGAGTGCTTCGGTCCGCTGGAGGTCGGGTACGAGTACCCGGCGATCACCCGCGAACAGATCGAGGCCGGCCCCAAGAACATCTGGCGCTACCAGCCGCTGCTGCCCGTCCCCGTCGACGTGGCCAGCTTCCCGAACACCGAGCCGGGCTACACCCGGCTGATCGACGCGCAGAACCTCGCCCGCGAGCTCGGCCTGCGCAAGCTCTGGGTGAAGGACGACTCGGGCAACCCGACGCACTCGTTCAAGGACCGCGTCGTGGCCTCCGCCCTGAGCGCCACCCGCGAGCTCGGCATGAAGGTCTTCGCCTGCCCGTCGACCGGCAACCTGGCCAACGCCGTCGCCGCGGCCGCCGCCCGGGCCGGCATCCGCTCGGTCGTGTTCATCCCCAAGGACCTCGAGCGCCCCAAGATCATCACCACCGCGGTGTACGGCGGCACGCTGGTCGCCGTCGACGGCAACTACGACGACGTGAACAAGCTGGCCTCGGAGATCGCCGGCGAGGAGGAGGGCTGGGCGTTCGTCAACGTGAACGTGCGGCCGTACTACTCCGAGGGTTCGAAGACGCTGGCGTTCGAGATCGCCGAGCAGCTGGGCTGGCGGATCCCGCAGCAGGTCGTGATCCCGGTCGCTTCCGGCTCGCAGCTGACCAAGATCGACAAGGGCTTCACCGAGCTGGGCAAGCTCGGTCTGGTCGACGCCACCGACTACAAGATCTACGGCGCGCAGGCGACCGGATGCTCACCCGTCGCGCAGGCGTTCCGGGACGGCCACGACGTCGTCAAGCCGGTCAAGCCGGACACCATCGCGAAGTCGCTGGCGATCGGCAACCCGGCCGACGGTCCGTACGTGCTCGACGTCGCCCGGCGTACCGGTGGCGCGATCGAGGACGTCAGCGACGAAGAGGTCGTCGAGGGCATCCAGCTGCTGGCCCGCACCGAGGGCATCTTCACCGAGACCGCGGGCGGGGTGACCGTCGCGACGCTGAAGAAGCTGATCGCGACCGGGCAGCTCGACCCCGAGGCCGAGACGGTGATCATCAACTCCGGCGACGGGCTGAAGACGCTCGACGCGGTGGCCGACCGGGTCGGCCCGAAGGTGACCATCCCCGCGTCGTACGACGCCTTCGTGAAGGCAGGTCTGCAGTGAGCGTCAGTGTCCGCGTCCCGACCATCCTGCGCCCCTACACCCAGGGTGCCTCCGAGGTCTCCGTCGAAGGCAGCACGCTGATCGAGGTGCTGGAGTCGCTCGACACGTCGTATCCCGGCATCAAGGGCCGGGTCCTGGACGAGTCCGGCGAACTGCGGCGCTTCGTCAACGTGTACGTCGACAACGACGACGTCCGCTTCGCCGAGGGCCTGCAGACCTCGATCAAGGACGGCGGCCAGGTCTCGATCATCCCCGCCGTCGCCGGCGGCTGCTGAACCCGTTCTTCGTCAACGCCCCTTGGCTTCGGCCGAGGGGTGTTTGTCGTTCCTAGGCCGGCGGCCGCGCGAGGTACGCCTGCTTCGCGTCGGGCGAGAACCCGCAGGCCCGGTAGAACGCGTGCGTCGACTCGCGCCGCGAGCCGGTCATCAGCATCACCTTGTAACAGCCGGCGTCCCAGGCCGCCTGCAACGTGGCGGCCATCAGCTGCTTGCCCAGCCCGGTCCCGCGCCGGTTCTCGTCGACCACCACGTTCTCGATCACCGCGTACGGCCTGCTGCCACGGGTCAGGTTCGGGATCAGGTTCAGGTACGTCGTACCGGCAACTTCCCCGTCGACCTCGAGCACGCAGAGCCGGAAGTGCTCCGACGCGAGAATCCGGTCGAAGTCAGAGCGCTCGGACAGCACCGGCTCGTCCGGGTGCAGCTGGTGGTAGAGCCTGCTGATCGCCGCGAAGTCACCGGGTCCGGCCGCTCGGAACATGAGGCGATCCTAGGAGCCGGCTGGTCGAGAGACTCACGGTCGGGGCGGCAGCTTGCCGAGGAGTTCCGTGAGCCGAGGGTGGATGGCCCGAAGTACCTCGCTGAACGTGTCGATCTGCCGAGCCATCGCCTCCGGCCCGCTGAGCTTGACGACCTCGCGGATCCGGGCGGCGGCGGCCCGGTCGGCCAGGTCACCATGCTCCAGCACCCCGGCCAGATGATGCCGGACGACCGTCCCGTAGGAGTCGACGTAGTAGCCGTCCGGGATCTCGCCGTCTCGGCACCGACCGACCAGGACGAACGCGGCTTGTTCCCTCCAGTCGAGCTCCAGCTCGGCGAACGTCTCGCCCAACGGATAGACCAGCGTCGTCATGTCGCTGCGGTCTGTCCGTCGTGCAGCTCCACGTCCTGACTGGTCGAGGAAGCCGAATGATTTGGCCGCCGAGGCGAGCAGGTCCGCTCTCGTGATGACCGGTTCAGAAGTCAAGACCCGGGACTCCTCTCGAACGTGCCCCACCGCTCGAACAGCTCGGTGTCGCCGCTGGTCGCCGTTGTTTCCAGGTTATCGAAGCGACTCGGTCGGCGGGGCCGATCTGCACCACCGACCAACCTTCGCCGGCGAGGGCGTGTGGAGGCGGCGCACGCCTGCGGACGTGTGCCCGAGGCGGGGTTGATCGGTGGTGGAGGTCGGCCCCGGGTGGCGGTGGCTGGGTGGGTGGCTGAGGATGGGCGGCATGCGAGCGATTGTGGTCGAGCGGTTCGGGGTGGTGCCTGCGGTGCGGGAGGTGGCGGAGCCGGAGGTTTCTGCTGGTGGGGTGGTGTTGAAGGTCGAGGCGACGGGGTTGTGTCGCAGTGACTGGCACGGGTGGCAGGGGCATGACTCGGACATCGTGCTGCCGCACGTGCCCGGTCATGAGCTGGCGGGGACGATCGCGGCGGTCGGCGACGGGGTGACCGGGTGGGAGATCGGTGATCGGGTGACGACGCCGTTCATCTGCGCGTGTGGGGAGTGCGAGCAGTGCCGGGAGGGCAACCAGCAGGTGTGCCCGAATCAACTGCAACCTGGGTTCAACTACTGGGGATCGTTCGCGGAGTACGTCGCACTGCCGTTCGCGCAGGTGAATCTGGTGCGGCTGCCGGACGAGATGAGTTTCGACACCGCGGCAGGGCTGGGGTGCCGGTTCGCGACCTCGTTCCGGGCGGTGCACCAGGTGGGCAAGGTGCGGGCCGGCGAGGACGTCGTGGTGTTCGGGTGCGGAGGCGTGGGATTGTCGGCGGTGATGATCGCGGCCGCGCTCGGCGCCCGGGTCGTTGCCGTGGACACCAATCCGGGGGCGCTGGAGCTGGCCCGGAAGTACGGCGCCGCGGACACCGTGCAGGCTGGACCGACAGCGGTCGAGGAGCTCCGCGACCTGACCGGCGGCGGCGCCCGCGTGACGATGGACGCGCTGGGGTCCAACGCGATCGTCCACCAGGCGCTCGCCGTCCTTCGGCCGCGGGGTAGGCATCTGCAGGTCGGGCTGCTGCCGTCCGGCGTACAGCTCGACGTGTCCCGCCTGATCGGCCAGGAACTCCAGTGGCTCGGCAGTCACGGCATGGCCGCGCACACCTATCCGGAGATGCTCGACCTGGTGGCGTCCGGCGTACTGAGGCCGCAGGACCTGATCACCCGGACGATCACCCTGGACGACGTACCGGCGGCGCTCGACGAGCTGACCACCGGTACGCCGGCCGGGGTGACGGTTATCCAGCCACCTGCTCGACGTCCCTGACGCCCCGCAGCGCCAAGTACGCCGGCAGCGGCGACGCGGCCAGCAGGCCGAGCGCGACCGCCAAGGTCACGCGCGGACCGGCGTACTCACCCAGGACGCCGCCGAGCAGCCCGCCGAGCGGGAACAACGCCATGATCGCGAACCGCGTGGTCGCGTTCACCCGGCCGAGCAGGTGGTCCGGGCACAGCCGCTGCCGCAGGCTCACCGACGTGATGGCGTAGACGATCTGCCCGAACTCGCCGGCGCCGGTGCCGATCAGGATGACCAGTGCGATCAACCACACCGGCCAGTCCGCGCTGGTGAGCGGAGCCAGCGCCCCGAACGGGCCGACGACCAGCGGTGCCAGCCAGATGATCCGCGCCGACCCGAACCGCCGGGCCAGCCGGGGAGTCGTCGCCGCGCCCAGCACCACGGTCAGCGAGCCGCCGGCCAGGACCAGGCCGACCAGCGTGGGGGTCAGTCCGAGGTCGCGGATCAGAAAGATCATCGTCACCGCCGAGGCGAGCGCGAAGGCGAAGTTGCCGAGCGCGCTGGTCAGCACGAGCGCGGCCAGGGTGCGGGTTCGCCAGACGAACGACAGGCCTTCGCGGATCTGCACCCGCATCGAGTCCTTCGTACGGCGAGGTGCGGCTTCCGGCGTCCGGATGCCGAGCAGGCAGACGGCGGAGACGGCGAACGTGACGGCCTGCACCAGTACGACGTTCGCCGCGCCGATCAGCGCGACGAGCCAGCCGCCCAGACCCGGGCCGACCACCTGACCGGACGCGCGGATCGCTTCCAGGCTGGAGTTTCCGGCCAGCACCTGGTCCTTGCCGACCACCGTCGGCAGGTAGCTCTGGTAGCCGACGTCGAAGAACACCCGCGCGAAACCGGTCAGCAGACTGACCACGATCAGCTGCGCGACAGTGAGCACGCCGGCCCAGGCGGCGACCGGGATGGTTGCCAAGAGCAAGCACCGGATCAGGTCCGAAGCGACCAGCACCGGGCGGCGCCGCCAGCGGTCGACCCAGGCGCCCGCGGGCAGGCCGATCAGGGCGAAGGCGAGGGTGCTCGACGCACTCAGCAGGCCCAGCTCGAAGGGTGAGGCGTCGAGGGTGAGAACCGCCAGCAGCGGGATGGCGACGCCGCTGACCTGGGCGCCCAACTGGCTGGTGGTCTGTCCGGCGAGCAGCAGCCGGAAATCGTGATGCCGTAACACGAGCAACTCCAAGAACTCGGTGGGATCGGACCCCACTCTCCAGCTCTCGGAAAATTCGTCGCTAGGGGTGGGGCACGTTACCGGAGTTGGAAACCCGCGGCAAGTCAGGCGTCCTTCGGCAGGCGGTCGAGCAGGGTCTTCAGCATCTGCCGGGTGGTGGCGAAGTAGCTGTTCTCGTGGTTCAGGGCACGGTGGAACGCGGCGAGCTCGGCGCTGGTGATCGTGCTCGAGAAGGTGCTGATCTCGGTCAGGTCGAGGCGGCGGTTGAACAGGTGCACGGTGTCGCGCCAGCGGTGCAGCAGCCCGACCAGCTCGGCGTCGCGGTGCAGGCCGAGGGCTCCGGAGACGAGCGCGAGGTCGACGGCCGAGACGACCAGACGGGGGTAGACCTGGCGGTGGCTGGGTGGGGTGGGTGAGAAGCGTTCGTCGGCGAGCAGGCGGGTGTTCTCCTGCAGTTCGTCGGCGACCGCGCGGAGCACCTCGCTGCGGCGTTCGGCGGCGGCGGTCAGGCGCTCGACGAAGATGCCGGTCAGGCCGGCGATCAGCGTGAGCGAGTTGACCGCCGGTTCCCAGCGACTGTTGTCGGGCCGGAAGAACCAGATCACCCCGAGCACGAACGCGACCGCCAGCAGCCCGTAGCTGATCACCGACACCACCGTGCGCCGGTACGCCGCCCAGGTGCCCTGCCGCGCCGCCGCGGGAAGGACCCGGCTCAGCTTGCGCAACCGCCCGAGCACTCGCAGCCGGGCGGTGGCGATCTGGCGCTCGGGCGGGGTGAGGCCGGGGCGGTCCGGGGCGGGTCCGCCGGAATCGCCGGCGAGAGGGTCAGCTTCGCGAGGCTTCGCCGCGCCGGGGCGGTCCGGCGTACCGGGTGGTGGGGTGCTCATTTCCAGATGGCGTCGGCCAGCGTGCTGACGGCGTCAGGGGCCGAGCCGGGGGCGAGCAGCAGCAGGTCGAGGCCGAACGGACTGGGCCTGCGGGTGTGGCGGAACCGCGAGCGCACGTGCTTGACCGGGGTCAGCTCGCACTCCGACGTGAGCTTCTTCAGCCGCTCGGTGGAAAACTTGCGGGTCGTGTAGAGCAGGATCGTGTCGCCGCGTTCCAGCACGACGTCGGTGTGGTCGGGCAGGCCCATCACGATCGGGTCGGGGGAGTTGTTCTGCCAGACGATCTTCACCAGCAGCGCGTCGTCGTCCTCGATCTCGCCGCGGAAGTCGAGATGCTCGTTGTCGATCCGCAGGTCGGTGTTGTACCGCAGGGCGCTGGTGACGAACTCCGCGAACGCCCGGGTCTGGTGGTACTCCTCGGCGGCTTCCTTCGCGGTCTGCTCGTTCAGCGCGTCGGTGCTGGCGACCTCGAGCAGCAGCCGGTCCTGCGGGCGCAGCACCCGGGTGATGGTCTGCAACTGCTCGAGATCGCTCTCGAAGTTGGCGAGTGTGTTGCCGGTCAGGCCGTACAGGATCGGCTCGTCGCCGATCAGCTTGGCCAGCATCTGGCCGAGCTCGGTCATGTTGTCGCCGAGCGAGAAGTCGAGCTGGACCGGCAGCACCTGCGACATCGGGAAGCCCGCGCCGCGGACCGGCTCGACCTGGCCCAGCCGTAGCATCTCCGAGCTCATGTCGACCGGGATGTAGAACATGTCCGGGTTGTAGCGGTGCAGGTCGGCCAGGATCGTGCGGTCCTTGACGCCGGTCCCGACGCCGAGGCTGACGAAGTGGAAACCACCGTGGTCGACGTGCGGCCGGATCTGCCGCCAGTGCCGCAGGAACGACTCGGCGCCGGCCTTCATCACCAGGTAGAACGGGTCGTTGGTCGCGTTCGCCCAGGCGATCGTCGGGCCGATGCCCCAGTAGGAGAAGCCGGACGCGATCTGCTTGCCGTCGCCGGTCGTCGAGTACGGACCGCGCAGGTCGCCGGTCAGCGTGGCCAGCTTGTCGGTCTGGTCCTCGCCGACCAGCAGCAACGACCAGGCGAAGTCGTCGTCGGCCAGGGCCTTCTCGAGCTTCCTGATCACGTGCACCGGCTCGCTCACCGCGGCAACCCCTCCCAAAGGCGTGGGCCGTCAGGTTATCGGTTGCCGCCGACCACCGCAGGCCTGGAAACCCGCTCCCGCGTCGCGGACGCCGGGGTCAGACCGGGGTGACCGCGTCGGCCTCGCGGCCCTTCGGACCGTCGACGACCTCGAACTCGACCTGCTGCCCGTCCTCGAGCGTCTTGTAGCCGTCGGAGACGATCCGGCTCCAGTGGACGAACACGTCGTCCTGTCCCTCGACCGCCAGGAACCCGTAACCCTTGTCGGCGTTGAACCACTTCACGGTGCCGCGCACCATTGGAAACTCCCGTGCCCCTCAACGGGACCCGCTGCACTCGGGTCCCTCCGGTGCCCGTCGGCCGGAGTCCGGCCGTGCCGAGCGGTCCACCAGACTAGCCGAAGCCGCCCGCGTACGCCGGACCGGTCCGCGTTGCGCCGCTTCGCCGTACGCCGAGCCAGTCGGCGTCGCGCCGGTCACCGCACGACGGGCTCGACCCGCCTCGACCGGGCCAGAGCGCGCGCGACACCAGCCACTGCCAGCGCGGCCGCGACGAGCACCGCACTGCACCACAACGGCGCCCGATCGCCCGCCACCTCGATGCCGAATCCACCCGCCACCGGCCCCACCACGGCGCCGACGTTGAGCGCGGCAGTGGCCAGACCGCCTGCCAGCACAGGCGACTCGGCCGCGGCGTACAGCGCGAGCGAGATCAACGCCGACCCCACCGCGAACGACAGCAGGCCTTGCAGGAAGACCAGTCCGATCGCGAACCCGATCACCTGCGCAGTCGCGGCGAACACGCACCACCCGAGCAGCAGCGCACACCCGGCGGCAACCAGTACGCCGTGCGCCCGCCGGTCGGCGTACCGGCCGGCGAGGGTGACACCGGCGAACGAGCCCAGGCCGAAGAGCGCCAGCAGGGCAGGGATCCACGAGCGATCGAGCCCGGTGACGCCGGTCAGGATCGGAGCCAGATAGGTGAAGGTGCAGAAGGTTGCCCCGTTCACCAATGCGCCGAGCAGCAGCAGGACGACCAGGCGCCGCGTCGGCCGGAGCCGCGTTAGGGGCGGCTGACTTGTGCCGGCCCGGGGAAGGGATCGGAGGATGGCCAGCAAAGCAGGCAAGCAGATCAACGCGACCGCCCAGAACGCCGAACGCCAGCCGAAGTGTTGCCCGAGCCAAGCCCCGGCCGGTACGCCGGCGATGCAGGCGAGCGTCGTACCGGCCAGCAGTACGGCGGTCGCACGGCCCTTGGCGTCGGCGGAAACCAGCGTGGTCGCGGTGGCGAGCGCGACGGCAAGGAACCCCGCATTGGACAGCGCGGCAAGCAGCCGGGTGATCAGCAGAACGGTGAAGTCGTCGGAGAGCGCGCCGACGACGTGGGCGAGCAGGAAGACGGTCAGTGTCGACAGCAACGTCGTACGCCGGGGCCAGCGGCGGCCGAGCACGGCGATCGCCGGCGCGCCGACGACCATGCCGAGCGCGAACGCCGAGGTGAGCCAGCCCGCGGCCGGGATCGAGACGGCCAGATCGGTGGCGATCTCCGGCGTGAGGCCGGACAGCATGAACTCCGAGGTCGCCTGGGCGAACACGGCCAGAGCGAGCAGGTACAGCAGGAAAGGCATCGAGAACTCCGCACCACGAGAGCGATGGACGCGGCGGAGCAGCAGGTGTCACCGCCGCGCGAGGAAAGTCATCGCCGACGGCCCGGAAAGGCTGTGGATCGAAGCAGCGCAGCCACCGAGCGGTCGGTGGCTAGCCTCTGTCGGCCTCGGGGGTGGACACGCCCCGAAGCCTAGAAGTGCCGGTCGCGCAACGGCAAAGCATTAACTCCGGCGCGAGGCGGCCAGGCCGACCGCGCCGGCGACGACCAGGAGGATCGCGGCGGTGAAGCCGAGGTCGTCGGTCTGCACCAGGCCCTGGTCGTTGAGCAGGTAGATGGTCGCGGCGCCGGTCAGCACGGTGCCGGTGATGACACCGGGCACGTCCGCCTTCGTTTTCCTCATCCGCGCTCCACCGTGATGCTGCCGAGCTTGAGCTGTACGTCGAGCGCGAGCTTGCTGGGTCCGGCCTTGCCGTCCGCGCCGAGGTCGTTCAGCGTGACGTTCGCGTCGTGACCGCCTTCGCGCTGCGCCAGGCCGACCACCTCGCCGGTCTGCGCGCTCAGCGTACCGGTGAGGTCGACGTCGGCCGGCACCTTCAGCACGACCTCACCGACGCCACCGTCGATGGTGATCTTCGCGCCGGGCGCGAACGTCGTCTTGGTCAGGTCGAGCTTCACCGCGCCGGCGTCGAACGTGTAGTTGTTGCTGGTCGAGGTGACCGGGTGGTCCGGCGTCGCGACCACGTTGACGTCCTTGAAGTCGCGCGGCATGTTCGGGAAGACCGTGCTGACCGCGACGCCGGCCGCCAGCAGGATGCCGAGCGGCAGCAGCGCCATGGTCCGGCCGACGAAGCCGCCGATCAGCATTCCGGCGCCGAGCGTGGCCACCCCGATCGCGAGGATGGCGGGCGTTCCCGCACCGGCCAGCCAGGCGATGCCGATCGCGAGCCCGGTCAGCGCGACCACGGCGGACTTCACCCCGCGCATGCCCTTGACCGGCGGTTCGCTGACCCGCGTCGCGGCCGGGGCGGCGGGCGGCTCGTCGACGTACAGACCGAGGGGGTCGTCCTCGGTCCACACCGGCTGGACCGATTCGACGGTGCGGTCCTGAGGTCGCCGGGGGGCCGAGGACGACGGACCCGCCGGGGGAGGTGGCGGGCCGTTCGGGGGAGTCTGCTGGCCGACGTACTGGGAGGTCTGCGGCGTGGTCTGCCCGTACGGCGCGGTCCCGTACGCCGTGGAGCCGGGCTGCTGCGGTGCGGCCGGGCCGGTGTCCTGCGGCCGGTTCATGCCGTGCATGCCCATGCCGGTGTGGGACCAGTGCGAGGAGCCGTTCTTCGGCTTGCGGCGGAACACGAACAGCCAGAGCAGTCCGAGCACCACCAGCGGGCCGGGGATCAGCTTGCCGGAGTCGAACGACGACATCACCACGATCGCGACGAACACGCAGAAGCCGAGCACCACCGGCCACAGCCACGGGTGGTTGGTCGGGACGCGGTTGCCGAGCAGGCCTTCGACGGGCGCCTTGTCGGAGCCCTCGTCCGGCATCAGGATCCAGCCGGCCGCGTAGAACAGGATGCCCGGACCGCTGAGGACCAGCACCGCCATCACGACGCGGACCAGCACCGGGTCGACGTTCAGCGCGCGGGCCATGCCGCCGCACACGCCGGCCACCATCCGGTCGCTCCTGCTCCGGCGCCAGCTCTGCACGTTGTGCAGCTGGTTGCGATCGAAGCCGCTCGGGTTCTGCTCCATGACATCGATAGTGTCCCGCGCGGGGCGCCGGCGGCATCGGGGATCCCCCTGCGCCGACCCCTGGAACTCCCCGCCCTGAGGCCGTCGTGAGCGGTCGGCTCCGGGTTGTCCCCGAGCCGACCCTGAGCGCGTGGGCCCGTCGTTGAGGTGGCGGCCGGGGACAAGCCTGCTGGTGTCGGCCCGGTCCACATGTGACGATCGTGGGGATGAGCCAACCAGCCGCTGCCGCGCCGACGGGCGGATCCCCGGGTTCCGGGGCTCCCTCCGCGCCGCCGCACGGCCAGAACCAGCCCGGCCACGGCAGCGACCAGCCCATCGGCGCCGCCGCTGGGATGCACGGCGGTCACGCCGGTGCGGGGAATTTCGGTCACGCGCAGGCGGGTCCGGGCTCCGTCGGTACGCCGGGTGGGCCGGCAGGATTCGGTACGGCGTACGGGCCGGGCGCGGCGGGATCGGGCGCGGGCTACGGGCCTGGTCCGGCGGGTCCGCCTTACGGGCCGGGTACCGCGGGTTCGTCGTACGGGCCGGGCACACCGCCGCCGTACGGGCCCGGCACACCGCCGCCGTACGGGCCGCCGCCGGCGAGTGAAGCGCCGCCGGTGCGCCGGGCCTACCGGCGCTCGGACGGACGCGTCGTCAGCGGCGTCGCCGGCGGTATCGCCGACCACCTCAACGTGTCGGACGTCGCCGTACGGCTGGTGTTCATCGGCGCGACGGTGTTCGGCGGGTTCGGCGTACTGATCTACGCGGCGCTCTGGTTCCTGATGCCGCTCGCCGCGCCGGCTGTTCCGTCCGCGCCGGGCCTCGCCGCGGCGACGCGGCAGAACATGCGGTCCGACCAGGTCCCGCCGCCGGTCAGCGAAGCCAGATCCCGCCGCCGGGAGAAGAACCGCGGTCAGGTGATCGCGCTGGTGGTCGTCGCCGCCGGCGTACTGCTGCTCCTGCAGGCCGCCGGGCTCGGGATCGCGGGCAAGATGTTCTGGCCGCTGGTCTTCGCCGGCACCGGCCTCGCGCTGATCTGGCGGCAGGCCGACGAGACCCAGAAGGCCGCCTGGACCAACAAGGCACCGACACTCGGCAACCTGCTCGGCAAGGGCGGGATGAAGTCGATCGTCCGGGTCGTGGTCGGTGTGATCCTGCTCGGCACCGCGGTCACCGTGTTCCTGGTGCAGAACGGCCGGCTGTCCCAGGTCGGTGACGTGCTGGTCGCGCTGCTGCTCGCGGTGGTCGGCCTCGGCGTCATCGCCGGCCCGTGGGTGCACCGGCTGAGCCGCGACCTGAACGCCGAGCGCAGCGAACGGATCCGCTCCCAGGAACGCGCCGACATGGCCGCGCACCTGCACGACTCGGTGCTGCAGACGCTGGCCCTGATCCAGAAGCAGGCCTCCGATCCCCGCGCGGTGACCCGGCTGGCCCGGTCCCAGGAGCGCGAGCTGCGGTCGTGGCTGTACGACGAGGACGACAAGACCGACAAGACCCTGGCCGGCGCGGCCAAACGCGCGGCGGCCGAGGTGGAGGACTCCCACGGCGTACCGGTCGAGGTGGTCACGGTCGGCGACTGCGACCTGACCGAGGAGCTGTCGGCGATGGTCCGGGCGGCGCGGGAGTCGATGGTCAACGCGGCCAAGCACTCGGGCGCGGACAAGATCGACGTGTTCGTCGAGGTGGACGGGGACCGGGCCGAGATGTTCGTCCGCGACCGCGGCAAGGGCTTCGACACCGACGGCGTCCCGGAGGACCGGCTGGGACTGCGGCACAGTGTGATGGGCAGGATGGAACGGCACGGCGGCCGCGCGACGGTGCGGTCGAGCCCGGAGACAGGCACCGAAGTGCGACTGGAGATGGACAGATGAGCCTGAGTGAGAGCGGCCGGCGGCGAGTGGTCGTCGTCGACGACCACGACATGTTCCGGGCCGGGGTACGCAGCGAGATCGGCGCGGCGGTGGAGATCGTCGGCGAGGGCGCCGACGTCGACAGCGCGGTGAAGGCGATCGTGGCGACCGAGCCGGACGTGGTCCTGCTCGACGTCCACCTGCCCGGTGGTGGTGGCACCGAGGTGATGAAGCAGGTGCACCAGCGGCACCCGGAGATCAAGTTCCTGGCGCTGTCGGTGTCGGACGCGGCCGAGGACGTGATCGGCGTGATCCGGGCCGGCGCCCGCGGCTACGTCACCAAGAACATCAGCGGCACCGAGCTGGTCGACGCGATCGGCCGGGTCGCCGACGGCGACGCGGTGTTCTCGCCGCGGCTGGCCGGCTTCGTGCTGGACGCGTTCTCCGGGGCGATCGACATCGCGGCGGTGGACGAGGACCTCGACCGGCTGTCGCAGCGCGAGCGCGAGGTACTGCGGCTGATCGCGCGCGGCTACGCGTACAAGGAAGTGGCCCGTGAGCTGTTCATCTCGGTGAAGACCGTCGAGACCCACGTCTCCTCGGTGCTGCGCAAGCTGCAGCTGTCCAACCGGCACGAACTCACCCGCTGGGCCACGGACCGCCGCTTGGTCTGACCCCCGGTCCGGCGGGACCGACCCGGTACGGCGAGTCGCCGGCCGGGGATCTCTAGGGTGTGGGCATGGATTTCCTGCACGACGTGCTCACCCTGCTGCACCTGGTCGGTTTCGCCGCGCTGTTCGGCGGGTTCTTCACCCAGCTGAAGACCCGCGAGCCGGTCGTCAACAACGCGATGCTGCACGGCGCCCTGACCCAACTGGTCACCGGCGTCCTGCTGGTCGGCCTGGCCTCCGGCGTGAAGGACGACGACTTCACCGTCGACAACACCAAGATCGGCGTGAAGCTCGTCGTCGTCCTGGTGATCACGGTCCTGCTGTTCCTGTGGCGCCGCCGCCCGTCGATCACCCGCGGCATGCTGATGACCATCGGCGGCCTCACCCTGCTGAACGCGATCATCGCCGTCTTCTGGCACTGACCTGCCGCCGGTCCGGCCATGCGGACCTCCGTTGTTGTTGAACATCGTTTTCAATTAGCATCGCCGGATCGTCCTCAGGAGGAACCATGGCTGTGCCGAAACGCAAGATGTCTCGCTCCAACACCCGCAGTCGCCGGGCGCAGTGGAAGGCGGCGCCGGTGGATCTGGTGCCGATCACCGTGAACGGACGGCAACTGCGGGTGCCGCGCCGGTTGGTGAAGGCCTACCAGCTCGGGCTGATCGAGTGATCGCGGTCCCGCGGCACCGAACCCACCCGTCGCGCCGGACATACACCGGGCGCAGGTGGGGTACCTCCCGGCCTCAGTGAGCCGAGGTGGGAAGGCGGTCGGAGATGGGACTGCTGGTCTGGAGATGCTTCGTGGCCGCCGTGGGACTGCTCGGACTGGTCGCGGCCGCGATGTTGTGGACGACGTCGTCGCTGATCGGGCTGCCGCTGGTCGGCGGGTTCGTCGCGTCGACGGTGCTGTGGTGCGCTCGCGAGGATCACGACGGTACGCCGGCCGGCCGGAAAACCCGTTTCACGCGGTCGGTCCGGGACGGCTACCTGGTCGCGCTCGGCGTCGTCGCGGTCGGTGGTCTGTGCTCGTTGCTCGGCGTCGCGGGGCTGCTCGTGGCGATGCTGCTCGGCCTGGCCTCGCCGCCGGTTCTTCGCCGGATCGTCGCGCTGGCGAAACGCCTCGGCTGGGGCTCCAGCCCGGTGGACGAACCCAAGGAAGACACCGATCGCGTACGGCAGTTGACGACCGCCGAGCTCTGCAGCGCGTGGATCCTCAGCGGGCAGCAACTCCGGGCGGCATCCTCGTCGGGAGCCCTCCCGCTGGTTCGCCTCCGCCAGCTCTACCTGGACGAACTCGAACGCCGCGATCCCGTCGGCTTCAACGCCTGGCTGGCCTCGACGGCCAGTGCGGCGGGCGATCCGCGCCGCTTCCTGACACCCTGATCCGGCGGGCGCACAGCAGTACGCCGTACCCGGTGGCTGGCGGGTTGAAGACAGGGCACACATGCGCCACTCCGCCGACGCGCGGACGGCTTTGCCGCTGTTATACCGTCGACTGCTATGGAGCGGAATCTCACTGCCGAACAGCTGGCGCTCTTCGAGAAGGAGTTCGCGTCGAACCCGCAGTACCGGGTGATGCAGAACGCCGTCACGGAAACGCCGGTCACCAAGATCGCCCTGGATCGCCAGGTCGTCACCTCGATCGACCACTCGGTGTCGAACCTGCTGGACGACTGGAAGGTGACCAACCAGAAGAAGAGCGGCCGGTGCTGGCTGTTCGCGGGCCTGAACCTGCTCCGGGTCGGCGCCGCCGAGAAGCTCGGCGTGAAGGACTTCGAGTTCTCCCAGAACTACCTGCTGTTCTGGGACAAGTTCGAGCGCGCCAACTTCTTCCTCGAGGCGGTCATCGAGACCACCGACCGCGACGTCGACGACCGGACCGTGGCGCACCTGCTGTCCGACCCGATCGGTGACGGCGGCCAGTGGAACATGTTCGTCGCGCTGGTCCGCAAGCACGGCTTGGTGCCGAAGTCGGCGATGCCGGAGACCGAGAGCTCGTCGGCGACCGCCCAGATGAACGACACCCTGCGCAAGCTGCTCCGCCAGGGTGCTCGCGACCTGCGCACGCTCGGCGACGTCGAGGCCCAGCGCGCCCGCAAGGCCGAGCTGCTGACCACCATCCACCGGGTGCTGAGCATCCACCTGGGCACGCCGCCGCAGAAGTTCCTGTGGCAGTGGAAGGACAGCGACAAGGCCTTCCACCGCGACGGCTGGACGACGCCGGCCGAGTTCGCCGCGGCGTACGTGACGCTGCCGGTCGACGACTACGTCTGCATCGTGCACGACCCGCGCGAGTCCAGCCCGACCGGCAAGACCTTCACCGTCGACTACCTCGGCAACGTGATCGACGCGCCGCCGGTGGTCTACCTGAACGTCGAGATGGACCTGATGAAGCAGCTCGCCCAGGACGCGATCGTCGGTGGCGAGCCGGTCTGGTTCGGCTGCGACGTCGGCAAGCAGATGTCGGCCGACCTCGGCTACTGGGACGCCAAGCTGTACGACTTCGAGGCCGTGTACGACACCGAGTTCACCCTGGACAAGGCCGAGCGGCTGCTGCACCACGAGACGCTGATGACGCACGCGATGCTGTTCACCGGCGTCGACGTGCTCGACGGCAAGCCGCGGCGCTGGCGGGTCGAGAACAGCTGGGGCGACGAGAAGGCCGACAACGGCTTCTGGACGATGAACGACTCGTGGTTCGGCGAGCACGTGTTCGAGATCGCGGTCCGCAAGTCGGCGCTGCCGGCCGAGCTGCAGGCGGCCTTCGACGAGACCCCGATCGTGCTGCCCGCGTGGGACCCGATGGGTGCGCTCGCGGACTGAGCTCCGGTACGACGTGACAGCGGGCCCTGGACCTTGTCCGGGGCCCGCTGTCGTGTCCGGCGTCAGCTGGTCAGTGCGCCGCGGACGAGCGCGACGCCTTCGGCCGGGCGCTCCAGGGTCGGAAGATGACCGGCCCACGGCAGCTCGGTGAACTCGACGTCGCTCAGCTGCCCGGCCAGGTGCTGAGCGCCGAGCCGGAAGAACTCCAGGTCGTGCGCCCCCACGAACAACTTGACCGGCACGGTGATCCGCTCCGGCGTCACGTCGTACTCCTCGTTGTCCACGTCGCCCGCCGCGAGCTGCAGCTCGAACGCGTTCTTCTGCATCGTGTGCAACAGCTCCCGCGCGTCGTCGCCGGCCTCGGGCCCGAGCCAGGTCCGCACGTTGAGCGCGGTCGCGCCGTCGACGTCGCCCTTCTCGAGCAGTTCGTTCTCTCCCGCCCACAGGGCGCGCAGGTCGTCGGTCGGCTCGACGCCATCCACCGGCGGTGCCAGCAACACCACCCGGCTGAACCGCTCCGGCGCCCGGCTCACCGCCTGCAGCACGACGTTCCCGCCGTACGAGGCCCCGACCACGGCGACCGGCTCGTACCCCTCGATCACCTCGAGCAGATCCCCCGCGTCGGAGTACTTCGCGCCCGGCTCGAGCGGCGTCCGCCCGTAACCCCGCAGATCGACGGTGATCACCTGGTGGTCCCGCCGAAGGTCCTCCACCTGGGCCGCCCACATCCGCGCATCGGCCACTCCGGCGTGGACCAGCAGCACCGTCGGTCCGGTGCCGACCACCTCGTGTTCAATCGTCATGCGAGGAGCCTCGCCGCTGGCGAGCGGGGCCGCAAATCGTTTAGGCCAATGTCACAAGATCAAGCAGCCGTGAACAGGGCGTAGAAGCGCGTCATCCGATCCAGGGCCTCCTGCTCGTCGCCGAACGAGATCGCGATCGTCTCGGCCCCAGCGGCGGCGAGCTCGTGGGCGGCCTCGACGATCGGAACCGGTTCGCCGCTGGACCAGTCGAGCCGCGTGCCGACCCGGACCGGTCGCACGGCGGCGTTCGGCGATCGGCTCGGACCCTCCGGTTCGGCGCTCAGTGCCTGCAGACGCGCCACGGTTGCGGCGAAGCCTGCCGCGTCCAGGCCCAGGCCCTGCCACTCGTCGCCGAAGCGAGCTGCCCGGCGGAGTGCGGGCCTGGTCGTGCCACCGATCATGATCGGAACGGTTGTGCGCGGTTTCGGCTCGAAGACGCCGTCGCGATCCTCGCCCGCGAACAGGCCGCGGATGATCGCGAGCGACTCGTCCGTCCGGCGGCCGCGGTCCTCGAAGGACGCACCCACCGCTGCGAACTCGGCCGCCTCCCAGCCGGCACCGATGCCGAGGACGAGGCGCTCGCCCGACAGCCGATGCAGCGTCGCGGCCTGCTTGGCGACGACGTACGGGCTTCGCATCGGCAGCACCAGCACCGAGGTGCCGAAACGGATTCGGGTCGTCCGCGCGGCCAGGTATCCGATCGTCACCAACGGCTCGTACACACCGCCGTACGTCGAACCGAATGCGCCCGGCGGCAGCAAATGGTCGGGCAACCACGCAGTGCCGTAGCCGAGCTCCTCGGCGACGACCGCCAGCTCGACCAGCCGCTCGGGACTCATCGCCGCCGACTCGTCCGGCAACACCACTTGAAGCTCCACCATGCGGACGACCCTAACCGGCCCACTGAGGGGTTGTATCCGGTACTTGGGTACGGGTTTACCGTCGAGGCATGAGCACAGCTTGGGTTCCCGAGGCCTGCACCTTGCCGACTGCCGAGCAGCCGCTGCGGGTGGCCGAGTTCGACCGGCTCTTCGCTCGCACGCTGCGGTCCGTACGGCGTACCGGGCCCGCGACGATCGAGGTGGAGTTGGCGCCCGACGCGCGGCCGGAGTTGGATGATTTGATCGCGCGGGAGACGAGGTGCTGCTCGTTCTTCGCGTTCACGGTGACTCCTGGCGGCTCGGGGCTTGTGCTCGGTGTCACGGTTCCGGCTGCGCAGACCGCCGTACTGGACGCGTTCGCCGAGCGGCTGGCGCGATGAGCCTTCGGTCCGGGCAGGTCGCGGCCGCGGCGGGGGTCAACCTGCAGACGCTGCGGTACTACGAACGGCGCGGCCTGCTCGACGAACCCGAGCGCACGCTGGGCGGGCACCGCGTCTATCCCGAGCAGGCCGTCACCACGCTGCGGACGATCAAGGCCGCGCAGCGGCTCGGGTTCACGCTGGCGGAGATCGCGGAGTTGCTCGCGAGCGCCCGTCATCAGCACCGTCCCGGCGAGGGAGCCGGGCTGCGGGCCTCGACCCAAGCGAAACTGGCCGACGTGGAAGCCAAGATCGCCGACCTCACCACCGTCGCCGGCACCCTCAGGGCTGCACTGGCCGCAGGCTGCGACGACCTCGAGACGTGTGTCACGACGCCCGACTGCCCGCTGGTCCTGGACGCTCGCGGATGAACGGCGTCACCCGGGGTGGCAGCCGATGACCGTCGTTCGCTCGATCGCGCTGTTCGTGCTGGCCGCGATCGCCGAGATCGGTGGCGCCTGGCTGATCTGGCAGGGCTGGCGCGAGCACCGCGGGCTGTGGTGGATCGCCGGTGGAGTGCTCGCGCTCGGCGCGTACGGCTTCGTCGCGACCTTCCAGCCCGACCCGAACTTCGGCCGCATCCTCGCCGCGTACGGCGGAGTTTTCGTGGCCGGTTCGCTCGCGTGGGGCGTGCTGGTCGACCGCTTCCGCCCCGACCGGTGGGACCTGGTCGGGGCGGCGATCTGCCTCGTCGGCGTCGTCGTGATCATGTACGCGCCACGCAGCACCTGAGCGGCGTACGGCGTACTGGTGATCAGCGGGCGGCGGCGAAGGTGGTGAGCGCCCGGCGGTGCTGGATGACCGTGTCGACGATGCCGTAGTCGCGGGCCGCCTCGGCTCTGAGCACGTGATCGCGATCGGTGTCGTGGCGCAGGCGTTCGACCGTCTGGCCGGTGTGGGCGGCGAGGATCTCCTCGACCTCGGCCCGGACGCGCACCACCTCGTCGGCCTGCAGGATCAGGTCGGGGATCGTGCCCTGGCCGCGGGCCGCGGGCTGGTGCAATACGACGCGGGCGTGCGGCACGACGGCGCGCTGACCGGGCTCACCCGCCGCGAGCAGCACCGCTCCGGCGGCGATCGCCTGGCCGATGCAGAACGTCGCGATCGGCGAACTGATGTACTGCATGGTGTCGTAGATCGCGAGCATCGCGGTCATGTCGCCGCCCTCGCAGTTGATGTAGAGGTTGATCGGCTGCTCGGGTTTGTCCGCCTCCAGGTGCAGGAGCTGGGCGATCATCGCGTTCGCGACGCCGGCGTCGATGCCGGTGCCGAGGTAGATGATGCGCTCGGACAGCAGGTGCGAGTAGACGTCCATGATCCGCTCACCGCGCGGACTCTGGGTGATCACGTTGGGAATCGTGTAGGTGCTCATCGGGCGGCCTCCGTCCGTACCGGCATGACCTGGTCGAACGACTCGACCAGGTGATCGACGAACCCGAACTCGATCGCCTCCCGCGCGGTGTACCAGTGGTCGTGCAGCGAGTCCTCGTACACGGTCTCCACCGGCTGCCCGGTGTCGTCGGCGATCAGGCCGAGCACGGTGTCGCGGATGTGCCGCAGGTCGTTGGCCTGGATCTCGATCTCCACCGCCGACCCGCCGATGCCCGCCGACCCCTGGTGCATCAGCACCCGCGCGTGCGGCAACGCGTGCCGCTTGCCCTTCGTCCCCGCCGACAGCAGGAACTGGCCCGCACTGCACGCCAGCCCCAACGCGACCGTCGCGACGTCACACGGCACCAGCCGCATCACGTCCCTGATCGCCAGCATCGACGGCACCGACCCACCCAGCGAATGGATCCACAACGCGATATCGGTCTCCGGATCCTCCGCCGCCAAGGTCAGTATCTGCGTCGCGAGCAACGTCCCGTTGTCGTCGTTCAACACCCCGTCCAGCACGACCACCCGCCGCCGCAACAGTTGTAACCGAGCCTGCTCCCCGAACATGGGCGCTTTGTTGTCATCAGCCATGCGTCCACCATGACCGCGCCGGTACGCCGTACCCCAGCTTTTCTGCTCCCAGCAACTCTGCTCTCAGCCAACAAGCCGGCACCACCCGCTGGAGCCGTCGGCGCACCGCCGTTCGGGGGTTGTCGGTGGCAGCGCCTACCCTGGTGGGCGATGACTACGCTGTTTTCTCCTGACGAACTTCCGGTGCCGCTCGAGCAGCCCAGGAAGGTGAAGGCCGACCCTGAGGCGCTGCTGGAAGGGCTGAATCCGCAGCAGCGGGCTGCTGTGGTGCACGCGGGGAAGCCGTTGCTGGTGGTGGCGGGCGCCGGGTCGGGAAAGACCCGGGTGCTGACGCGCCGGATCGCGTACCTGCTGGCGGCGCGGGACGCGCATCCGGGGTCGATCCTGGCGATCACGTTCACCAACAAGGCGGCCGCGGAGATGCGGGAGCGGGTCGTCGACCTGGTCGGGCCACGGGCGAAGCTGATGTGGGTCTCGACGTTCCACTCCTCCTGTGTGCGGATCCTCAGACGTGACATCAAGCGGTTCGGGATCAGTTCGACGTTCTCGATCTACGACGACACCGACTCGCGGCGGCTGATGACGCTGGTGTGCCGCGAGCTCGACCTGGACGTGAAGCGGTACAACCCGCGGGCCGTGCTGAACTGGATCTCCACCCAGAAGAACGAGCTGATCGACCACGAGACGGCCGCGTCGAAGACCTCCAACCACCTGGAGGAGACCTACGCGGAGTGCTACCGGATCTACCAGGAGCGGCTCGCGCAGGCCAACGCGCTGGACTTCGACGACCTGCTGATGACCACGGTCAACCTGCTGCAGGCCTTCCCCGAGGTCCGCGAGTACTACCGCAGAAGGTTCCGCCACGTGCTCGTCGACGAGTACCAGGACACCAACCACGCGCAGTACTCGCTGATCCGCGAGCTGTGCGGCGAGGACGAGCCGGGCCGCAACGGGCCGACCGCGCCGCCGGCCGAGCTGATGGTGGTCGGCGACTCCGACCAGTCGATCTACGCCTTCCGTGGCGCCACGATCCGCAACATCCTCGCCTTCGAGGAGGACTTCGTCGGCGCCGAGACGATCCTGCTGGAGCAGAACTACCGCTCCACCCAGACCATCCTGACCGCGGCGAACGCGGTGATCAGCCGCAACGAGGGCCGGATGGCGAAGAACCTGTGGTCCGACCAGGGCCAGGGTGAGCAGATCGCGGTGTACGTCGCGGACAACGAGCACGACGAGGCGCAGTTCGTCGCCGACGAGATCGACCGGCTGGCCGACACCGACAAGGTCAAACCGTCCGACGTCGCGGTGTTCTACCGGACCAACGCGCAGTCGCGGGTGTTCGAGGAAGTGTTCATCCGCACCGGCCACCCGTACAAGGTGGTCGGCGGCGTGCGGTTCTACGAGCGCAAGGAGGTCCGCGACGCGCTCGCGTACCTGCGCGTGCTGGTCAACCCCGAGGACACCGTCTCGCTGCGCCGGATCATGAACGTGCCCAAGCGCGGCATCGGCGATCGCGCCGAGGCGGCGATCGAGGCGCTGGCGGCGCGGGACCGGATCTCGTTCGCCCAGGCGATGCGGCGGGCCCAGGACGCGCCGGCGATGGCGTCGCGGTCGGTCAACGCCGTCCAGGCCTTCGTGGACATCCTCGACGAGCTGACCGCGATGGTCGACTCCGGCGCCCCGCCGGACGACATCCTGGACGTCGCACTGCACCGCTCCGGGTACTACGAGGAGCTGCAGAAGTCCCCCGACCCGCAGGACGAGACCCGCCTGGAGAACCTGGACGAGTTCATCTCGGTCGCCCGGGAGTTCGTCGAGGAGCGCACCGCGGCGGCCGAACCGTCCGACCTGCAGGCGTTCCTGGAGCGGGTCGCGCTGGTCGCCGACGCCGACCAGATCCCGGACGCCGCCGACGACGGTGGCGTGGTCACGCTGATGACGCTGCACACGGCCAAGGGCCTGGAGTTCCCGGTGGTGTTCCTGACCGGCATGGAGGACGGCGTCTTCCCGCACTCCCGGTCGCTGACCGACCTGAAGGAGCTCGAGGAGGAGCGGCGGCTCGCGTACGTCGGGATCACCCGGGCGCGGCAGCGGCTGGCGATCTCCCGGGCGGCGGTGCGTTCGGCGTACGGGGCGCCGCAGCACAACCCGCCGTCGCGGTTCCTGGAGGAGATCCCGTCGGAGCTGCTCGACTGGCGTCGCGACGAGTCGGCCATCACCCGCTGGTCGGGCACCGGTACGAGCACCGGCAGCGGCATCCCGAGCCGGTACGAGCCGGCCCGCCGGACGTCGTCCGCCTCGGACAAACCGGTGATCAGCCTGAACCCGGGCGACCGGGTGGTGCACGACAGCTTCGGCATGGGCACGGTCGTCGTCGTGCGCGGCGAGGGCCAGCAGGCCCAGGCCGACATCGACTTCGGCTCCGAAGGCGTCAAGCGCCTGCTGCTGCGCTACGCCCCGGTGGAGAAGATCTAGCCAGTACGGCGGCGTCAGCGGCGGGCGGCGAGCTGGCGCTTCAGCCAGTCCGCGAAGGCCATCGGATCGGCCAGCGTGTAGTTGGTGATGCGCAGTTCTTCGCCGGAGTACGGGTTCACCGACACCTGGTCCTGCGTCGATCGGACGTTCGCGATCTCCGCCCAGGGGAGCCGTCGGCGGCCGACCGCCACGCCGTCCTCGTCGACGACCACCGTCCAGCGGCCGGTGCGCAGGTTGTTGAGCAGGACCACCAGCGCCCCTGCCGCGAACACGGCCAGTGCGGCGCGGAACACCTCGATCCATCCCCAGGTACCGCCGCCGGCCAACAGCGCGGCGGTTCTGCTGCCGTTGAGCAGAAGGATGCCAGCGGCAACGAAGAGCATGAGGGACAGCCGGCCGCGCAGCGGGCGCAGCACCAGCCGCCCCTCGTCACGCAGTGTCGCCGTCCATTGGACCGGACCGTCGGCCTGCATCGGGACCTACCTGTCTGGTTGCGTACAGCCCTCGGGAAGCAGCGATCGTCCCACGCCGGCGGGCTCCCGGCGTACCAGCGAACCCTGGACTTTCGGTGTTCGCGTTGCGTTGTGGCCCCGGCGTGGGTCACTCTGGGTCTTCGGCCCTCCCCGGACGACAGGTCCTCCCATGCCCAAGGCAGTCGACAGTTCGCACCGCCGGATCATCCTGGCGGGAGCCAACCCTGGGCTGCGGCTGTTCGACGAGCGCGGCAAGGTCACGGCGTACGCGTCGATCTGGATGGTCGACTGGTCGGTGCGCGGCTCCGGTACGGCTGTGGTGCTGTGGTTCGACGGGATCGTCCGGGTGGTGTCGGAGGACGTCGACCTGGCGTCCTGGCTGGAGCGGTACTTCGTCCGGTCGTTCCTCGAGGTGCAGGGCCTGCCGTGGCACGAGCCGGCGGTCGAGCGGGATCTGGTCCAGGTCTCGATGAACCTCGCCGACGGCCTGAGCGCGAAGGCGGCCGACATCCAGATCGAGATGGGCGGCGTGCTCGACCGGCGGCTGTTCGCGACCGACACCTTCCAGCTCGCCGAGGGCGTGCACAGCCTGAGCCTGGTGATCGCCCCGGTGCGCTCGGCGACGGTCTCGATCGGCGGCGCCTCGGTGCCCGGCTCCGTCCAGGTCGACGGCTCCCCGGACCGCCCTGGCTCGTCGGCGTTCCTCACCACCGCCGAGGTCTGGCGCCGCTGATCCTGGCCGACCCCGGCCGCGCCGAGGCGATGTAGGGCAGGAACGGGTCCATCGGCGCCTGGCCACCGCCGATCCGGCGTCCGGCCGGTCGACCTCAATCGCGGACCTGCAGCACCGGTCAACCTCGCGGGCGGCCGCGGGCTCAGGCGTAGGCGCGCCGAGCGAGGTCGGTTTCGCGACGCTTGATCAGTGGTGCAGATCGGCGGTTCGGCCGGCCCACCAGGTGTCCATGCGTGGCTGAGCCTCGGCTGCGGGTCCTTCGTCGACCACTCGGGCGGCATGGAACAGGAACGCCGCGATCCCCGCGGCCCCCTGCATCCAGCCGACCCCCGGCGGCAGCAGCGGCTCCTCCTTCCGGTGCTCGACGAAACGCCAGTACGTGCCCGTCTCGTCGTCGATTGCACGCTCGACCAGCGTGTCGGCCAGCACCCGCGCGAACTCCAGGTCGTCCTCCGCGCCGTTCCGGTGCCAGGAGTCCAGGAAGATGTCGCCCACCCCCGCTGTCCCGCAGCAGCGCCCGTCGTTGTCCCAGAACCCCGGGTGTAGCCGCGCCGGCAGGCCCGACGTACGGACGCTGTGCAGGCATCGCCGGCGCCAGTCGCTCGCCGAGACCCCCGCGATCGGCGGAGCCCCTGCGGCATCCAGCGCGGCGAAGGCCAGCGAGGTCCCGGCGGCCCCGTGGCACCACGTGTAGGTGAACTCGTCCTCGTCGTTGATGCCCGACGGGATGTACCGCGGTACGACGAACCCGCGCCCGTCTGTGACCCCGATCGACACCAAGTGCTCCGCCCCGCGCACGCCGAGCGCGACCCACTCCGGCCGGTCCAGCGCGACGCCCGCCGCGGCGAGCGTGGCGACGATCCCGGCGACGCCGTGCGACAGGTTCGGCATCGCGGTGCCCGGCTGGGTCCGGAAACGCTCCGGCACAAAAGACCAATTCACCCCCGCCTCGGTCGGCTCGGCCTCCGCCAGCAACACCTTCGCCGCCTGCTCGGCCAGGTCGCGACCGCTGTCCACCCCGTGCCGCGCCGCCCAGACGCCCCCGAGCAGCACCCCCGCCGTACCGAGCGTCATGTCGTTCAGCCGGGCGTCCGGCAGATACCGCGGCGGCATCACGAAGGTCTGCGGCCACCCGTCGTCCGTGCCCAGCTCCTGCAACCGCTCCACAGCAGCCCGTACGCCGTCCAGCCGCCCGAGCGCGACCAGTGCGCCGATCGTGCTGACCAGCCCGTCGAAGAACGTCACGTCCGACGACCGCGGGATCTCGCGGATCAACCGCTCGGCCGTCGCGTCGGCCAAATCGTTCTCCAGCGCGGTCCACGGCCGCGCCAGCCGGATCTCCGCGAGCGTGTGCGCCAGCCCGCCGATCCCGCTGTGCATGCCGTCGCGATCGTCAGGGACGCCGGCCTCGACACCGGCCACCACCGAGCCCGGGAACCACGGCCCGTCGTCGGCCCACCGGACCTGCCGCAGCGTCCACGACCAGGCAGCTTCGGCGGTCGCGCGATAGACCTCGCCTGCACTCGTCACCGGGACATGGTGCCACTCGCCGGTACGCCGACCGACCGCGGCAGCGCGTTGCGCAACCGGATCCCGCTGAACTCGAGCGTGCTGGCGATCACCGCGTCCCAGAACGCGTGCAGGTTCGGCAGGACCCGCAACTGGATGCCGGCCTCGGCATGCAGCGCGAAGAGATCGCCGACCCGCTCCGGCGGGCCCAGCGGCACGACCTCGGTCGTCGCGACCACCGCGGCGTCGTACGCGCTGAACTGTGCGGCGGGCAATCGGTAGGCGTACAGCTCGACGGTCCGCATCGCGTCGAGCCAGCCGTACTCGATCGCGTGCACACGCGCGCCGGATCCGGCGCCGAGGATGCGTTCGGCGTCGTCGGAGGTGGTGCCGGGGCCTATCCACGCCATCGCGCGGGGGCATTGCCGGGGGAACCAGTAGTCGGGCGCACGGTCGTGGCCGACGGCCCAGACGTACGGCGCCTGCTGCCGCGCGGTGGCGGCGACGTGCGGGCGGAAAACCTCGATCGCCGGGTCCTCGGAGAAGTGCAGGACCTCGCCAGGAGCCGGACGCATGCCGACGAGCCTAGGTGGTCCGCCGATCGTCAGGCGACCCGTTTCCGGTTCGAAGCCGTGGGCACAGGGCCAGTGGGAGCAGGGGACAACCGAAGATCAGGGGTTGAGGCCGCAGACCTCACGCAGCCACGGCATCGGGTTGACCGCGGGGCCACCGTCGGGGTGGACCTCGAAGTGCAGGTGCGGGCCCGTGGTGTTGCCGGTGACGCCGACCGCGCCGACCTGGTCGCCGGCGTACACGGTCTCGCCGACCTCGACGCTGAACTTCGACATGTGGTTGTACCAGGTCTCGGTGCCGTTGTCGTGGCGGACCTTGACCTGGCGGCCGTAGGGGCCGGCCCAGTCGGCGAAGATCACTTCGCCCTTCATCACCGAGCGGATCGGGGTGCCGATCGGGGCGGCGAAATCGGTGCCGGTGTGGTTCGCGGCCCAGCGGCTGCCGCCCTGCCCGAAGGTGGCGGTGATGCGGTAGTCGCTGATCATCATCTCGCAGCGGCTGGCCGACTCGCGGGCCTTCTTCTCCGCGGCGGCCGCGGCGGCCTTGGCGGCGGCCAGGGCGGACGCGCGCTTGGCGGTCAGTGCGCGGGTGGCGTCGAGCTTGGCGGCCCGGGCCTTGGACAGCCGGTCGGCCGCGGCCTGCTTCTTGGTGGCCTCGGTGCTGGTGAGCTCGACCCGGGAGGAGTCACGGGTGGCGAGCTGGCGCCGCTCGATCCGGGCCGTGGTGACCTCGGAGAGCTGGCTGCTGCCCGACAGGGCAGCGATGTTGACCGCGGAGTTCGCCTGGGTCGGCGACGCCAGAGAGCTGTGGCTGAAGCCGACTGCTCCTGCTGCCGCGGCGAGAGCCGCGGTGAGACCGACGATCTGGGTACTACCTGGGGTGTTACGCCGCGCAACACGGTGCTTGGCACTGTGACGTGATGCGCCGGTCTTGCGCGCAGCACTGTTGCTCGGCGTGACGCGGTTGCCCGCGGCACGGTGCTGGGACACAACGTGGCCTTTCGGTCACAGGGGAGGGGCACTGTCCGCCCGCCGGAGGTTTATTCCCCTGGCGGGCTCAAGCACCATAACGGATGGGTCACGAGGCGACAAACCCTGCCACCCCCTTTTTCTGACCGGCTTCACGAAACTTTTGCATGCGCCGCTGCACGTGCATCCGCTCGCCCGCCTGAGAAGCTGCCGGGTCAACGACTTTCCGGCCGAGATCCTGACAAAGATCCGGCAAGTTCTGGTTTCGGGTCAGGCGACCTGTTCGTCCAGATGCGCCAGTACGCCGGTGATCCGGTGCACCACCTCGCCGTGGAACGGCAGCGACATGTGCCCGACGCCGCGCAGCCGGACGTTCTCCGCGATCAGGTCCGGGTGCCTGACCCGGGCCCGCCGCTGCGGCACGATCAGCTGGTCCGCGTCGCTGTAGAACGCGACGAACCTGGTCCGGCACTCCGGCGCCGGCTCGGCCAGTTCGTCCATCAGGTCGCTCTCCGGCCGTAGCTGCTTCACCAGCGGCCAGGGCAGCAGGCGCGCCGCGATCGTGCCCTGGTGCGGCGTACCGAGGGTGACGCAGGTGTGCACCCGCTCGTCCCCGCCCAGGCGCTGGACGTAGTAGCGCGCGATCAGCCCGCCGAGGCTGTGACCGATGATGTGGATCTGGTCGGACCCGGACTCCTTGCACAGCGCCTCGACCTCGGCCGCCATCCGCTCGGCCGTCGACCGGACGTCGAGCGTGAGCGGCGAGTACGAGAAGGTGTGGATCCGGGTGAAGCCGCGGCGCAGCAGGTTGCGGCGCATCAGCGCGAACACGGTGTGGTTGTCGACGATCCCGTGCGCCAGCAGGATCGGCGTACCGGCGGCACGGACGTCGCCGACCAGCAGGCTGCGCTGGGCCGGGGTGAGGCCGTCCAGGGTGAGCCGGTCGGCGCGGCTGCCCGAGCCGCCGACCAGACCGAGCGGGTACATCGCCAGGTGGGTGGTCAGCCATCCGATCTCGACCGCCGCGCCCTGCAGCACGCGCGGCGACAGCGCCGAGCGGGCGCCGTACCGGAGTCCGTCCAGAGCGCCCCACAGACCGCTGCGCGCACCGCTGGATGCGAGGTCAGCCTCGGGTTCTCCGGGCTGCTCGACCGCCTCTGCACTCATCGGCGTCTCCTCACTCGCATCAGACCCCCCGCGCAACTGGTCCGACCTCTTTCACGGTAACCGGTTCCCAGATCGCGTGGCGGGGAACACACGGCTTCGTGTCTTATCCGTGAGGTGCGCCTCGGATAACCTGCGAATCTGGACGCAACGCGGCGCTCCAGTACTGAAAGGCCGATCCATGTCTGCCACCAGCACCCTGCGCATCGTCGTCGCCAAGCCGGGCCTGGACGGGCACGACCGGGGCGCGAAGATCGTCGCCCGGGCGCTGCGCGACGCCGGTATGGAGGTCATCTACACCGGGCTGCACCAGACGCCGGAACAGATCGTCGAGACCGCGATCGCCGAGGACGCCGACGCGATCGGCCTGTCGGTGCTGTCCGGCGCCCACATGACGCTGTTCAAGAAGGTCCGTGAGCTGCTGACGGCCCGTGGCGCCGACGACATCGTCGTGTTCGGCGGCGGCATCATTCCCGAGGCCGACCTGGCTCCGCTGGCCGAGATCGGGGTCCAGCGGATCTTCACTCCCGGCGCTCCGACCACCGAGATCGTCGAGTGGGTCCGCAGCAATGTCGGAGACGCATCGGCGGCCACGGCCTGAGGGCAACCGGAGCCGTCGATCCGCTCCGGAGTGTGACGACGACCGTGCGCAGTCGTTCTGGAGCCGTTCGGTCGTTTCAGAGAAGTTACTAATCGGTAATACCGAATCGTTAAGAAACACCTGGTTGTGCGGGCTGTCGAATCGCGGTCGCATACAGCCATGCGTTTGTCTCGAACAGGCAGTCGGTGAGGTGTGTGGCTCAGGACACATCGCCCCCGATCTCGGTTACTGTCCGGACAGGGCGGATCGCAGCGTGGTGGGGGACTGTGGACGGCCCGCGCAGGACCAAGTGAGATCCCATCGGGAGAGGGCAGGTACACGATGAGGTTTGAACGATCACACGCACGCAGGGCGGTCGCGCTGGCCGTGACCAGCGGCCTGGTGCTGCTGGCGTCCGCGTGCGGCGGTGACGACGGGGACGGCGGTGGCGGCGGCGAGGCGGCCGGGGGAGCGCTCGAAGGGCGCGGTCCGATCACGTTTGCCACCGGCAAGGACACTTCCGGGAACCTGGTGAACCAGGTCGCGGCCTGGAACTCCCAGCACCCGGACGAGAAGGTCGAGATCAAGGAGCTGCCGGAGTCGGCCGACGCCCAGCGCCAGCAGATGGTGCAGAACGCGCAGGCCAAGTCCGACGCGTTCAGCGTGCTGAACCTGGACGTGGTCTGGACCGCCGAGTTCGCGGCCAACCGCTGGATCACCGAGCTGCCCGAGGACCAGTTCCCCGATCTGGGCAAGCTGCTGCCCTCGACCGTTGACACCGGCAAGTACCGCGACAAGCTCTTCGCCGTCCCGGTCACGTCGGACGGCGGACTGCTGTACTACCGCAGCGACTGGTTGCAGAAGGCCGGCGTCCAGCCGCCCAAGACCTGGGACGAGATGAAGGCGGCCTGCGACAAGGTGCTCGCGCTGCCCGAGGCCAAGGGCGCCAGCTGCTACGCCGGGCAGTTCGAGAAGTACGAAGGCCTGACGGTGAACTTCTCCGAGGCGGTGAACTCCGCGGGCGGTGTGGTCGTCGGTGAGGACGGCAAGCCGAACGTGGACACCCCGGAGGCGCTGGCCGGTCTCGAGGAGCTGGTGAACGGCTTCAAGAACAAGGAGATCCCGGCCGCGGCGATCACCTACAAGGAAGAGGAAGGCCGCCGCGCCTTCCAGGAGGGCAAGCTGGTCTTCCACCGCAACTGGCCGTACGTGTACGCGCTGGCCGGCAAGACCGACGGCTCGTCCAAGGTGGCCGGCAAGTTCCAGGTCGCACCGCTGCCGGGCAAGTCCGGACCGGGTGTCTCGACGCTGGGTGGTCACAACTACGGCATCTCCGAGTTCGCCAAGAACAAGGCGACCGCGGCCGACTTCATCAAGTTCATGTCCAGCGAGGAGCGGCAGAAGGCCAACGTCGAGAAGACGTCGCAGGCCCCGACCTGGGCGTCGCTGTACGACGACCCGGCGCTGAACAAGCAGTTCCCGTACCTGGCCCCGCTGAAGGCCTCGATCGAGACCGCGAAGTCGCGGCCGAAGGTCATCAAGTACGGCGACGTGACGACCGCGATCCAGGACGCGGCCTACGGGGCGCTGACCAACAAGACGCCTCCGAAGCAGGCCCTCACCGACCTGCAGACCAAGTTGAGCTCGCTCATCACGCAATGATCGTCGTGGCGGGGCCGGTGGGTGGCGTGACCGTCACCCACCGGCCCCGGCCTGTCCCTGCCTGCCAGGCCAGGCAGAGAGAAGGAGGCTGAGATGAGTGCATCCGCCCAGGTCGCGCAGCGGCCGTCGAAGAAGGTTCCCAAACCCAAGCGGCAGACGACGTTCAACGAGGGCACCGGCCGGCTGGCCGCGATCCTGCTGTCTCCGACGCTGCTGGTGCTCGCCCTGGTGGTCGTCTACCCGATCATCTCGGCGCTGCGCGAGTCGCTGTACACCAGCGGCCAGCAGTTCGACGAGGACGGCTTCGTCGTCGAGGGGTCGCAGTTCGTCGGGCTCGACAACTACACCGCGATCTTCTCCGGCGAGACCGGCGAGCGCTTCTGGAACGCCTTTTACAACACCACGTTCTTCACGATCACCTGTGTCGCGCTCGAGACAGTGCTCGGGGTGGCGATGGCCCTGGTGATGCACAAGGCGTTCAAGGGCCGCGGCATCGTCCGCGCCAGCATCCTGGTGCCCTGGGCGATCCCGACCGTCGTGTCGGCGTTGCTGTGGAAGTGGATCTTCCAGGCCGACGGCGCCGCGAACGCGCTGCTGGGACAGCAGATCCTGTGGTCCACCGAGGGCTGGCAATCGGTGCTGTCGGTGATCGTCGCCGACACCTGGAAAACCGCGCCGTTCATCGGGCTGCTGGTGCTCGCGGGCCTGCAGACCATTCCGGACGAGGTGTACGAGGCGGCGAAGGTGGACGGCGCGAGTCCGGTCCAGACCTTCGTGCGGATCACGCTGCCGCTGGTGAAGCCCGCGCTGCTGGTCGCGGTGCTGTTCCGCATCCTCGACACCCTGCGGATCTTCGACCTGCCGTACGTGCTGGTCGGGGCCAACAAGGAATCGGTCGAGACGCTGTCGATGCTGGCCTTCGACGAAGCGTCCAACACCAGATACGGGCCGGCGGCGGCGTACGCGACGATCCTGTTCCTGTACGTCGCGGTGGTGGCGTACGTGTTCGTCAAGCTGCTCGGTGCCGACGTACTCGGTGACGCCGTGCAGAAGAAGAAGTCCAACGGCAAGCGCCGCAAGGATCGTGCCGGTGCACCTCCGGGCGCGACGACGATCGGACTGGCCGGGTCGGCCGGCGGGTCGGGGAGTGGGGTCGGATGAGTACGAACGTCAAGGCGGCCGAGGCGAGCCCGGTCCGCAAGTACCTGCCGTTGCTCGGTGTCGCGATCATCGTGCTGTACTGCCTGGCGCCCTTCTACTGGATGGTCGTGTCGGCCTTCCGCCGGCCGCTGGACCAGTTCGACAACTCGCTGCTGCCGTCGCCGTGGTCGCTGGACAACCTCCAGGCGGTCTTCGGTGAGGGCGTGGGCTTCGGCCGGTCGCTGCTGAACAGCCTGATCGTGGCCGGCGTGACGACGATCCTGACGCTGATCGTCGGGCTGGTCGCGGCGTACACGCTGGCCCGGCTGGAGTTCAGGTTCAAGAACGTGGTGCTGGCGATCATCATCACCACGTCGATGTTCCCGGGCATCTCGCTGGTGATCCCGCTGCTGAAGCTGTTCATCGACATCAACTGGATCAACACCTACCAGGCGATGATCGTGCCCAGCCTGTCGTTCGCGCTGCCACTGGCGGTGTGGACATTGACCACGTTCTTCCGGCAGATGCCCAGAGAACTGGAGCAGGCGGCGATGGTCGACGGCTGTACGCCGGCGCAGGCGTTCCGCAAGATCATCCTGCCGCTGGCCGCGCCGGGTGTGTTCACCACCGCGATCATCACGTTCATCGCGGCCTGGAACGAGTTCCTGATCGCACTGAGCATGGTGAACAAGAAGGAGATCCAGACCGCGAACGTCGCGATCTCCAAGTTCACCGGCATCTCCGGGTTCGACCAGCCGTTCGGCACGCAGATGGCCGCCGGCGTGGTCGTCACGATCCCGCTGGTGATCGCGGTGCTCATCTTCCAGCGCCGCATCGTGGCCGGCCTGACCGCCGGTGGCGTGAAGTGAGCTACGGCGACGAGCGGAACCGGCGGGACCGAGAGGATCGGGACCGCCGGGACCGCGAGGAAGCCGAACGGCGGGACCGGGAGGACCGCGACCGCCGTGACCAGGAAGAACGCGACCGCCGCGATCGTGAGGACCGCGACCGTCGCAACCGCTGAACGCAAACGGCGCCCCGGGATCCCCGGGGCGCCTTTGCCGTTCTCGGTAGGTCAGATCGACAGCCACACCGTCGCGTCGACGGGGAGTTCGCCGTCGAGCAGCGGCTCCGAGGCGAGCAGGACCTCGCCGGCGGGCAGGTCGATCGGGGAGCTGCCGAGGTTGACGACGCAGCGGAAGCCTGGGTCTCGGGTGAAGGACAGGACGCCGGCGGGGGCGTCGTCGTCCCAAGCAAGGCGGCCTTCGCCCAGGGCTTCGTGTTCGCGGCGGAGCTTCAGGGCGGCCTTGTAGAGGTTGAGGTGGCTGTCCGGGTTGCCGGCCTGAGCCTCCGGGGTCAGGGGTGCCCAGTCCGCCGGCTGCGGGAGCCACGGCTGGGCAGTGCCCGGACCGAACCCGTACGGCGGCTCGCTCCCGCTCCACGGCATCGGTACGCGGCAGCCGTCGCGGCCTCGGACGGTGTGGCCGGAGCGCTCCCAGGTCGGGTCGTCCAGCACCTCCTCCGGCAGGTCCTCGACCTCCGGCAGGCCCAGCTCGTCGCCCTGGTAGATGTACGCGCCACCGGGCAGCGCCAGCTCCAGCAGCGCCGCCGCACGGGCCCGGCGCAGGCCGAGCGCCAGGTCGGTCGGGACCTCACCGGCACCGGCCAGTGCGTCGCGCTGGTCCCGACCGTAGCGGGTGCGGTGGCGGATGGTGTCGTGGTTGCTCAGCACCCAGGTCGCCGGCGCCCCGACGGCCCAGAGGCTCTCGGTGGTGTAGTCGATGACCTGCCGCAGCTCCTTCGCGTCCCACGCGCACCGCAGGACGTCGAAGTTGAACGCCGAGTGCAGCTCGTTCGGCCGTACGTACTGCGCCAGCCGCTCGGCCGGGGACAACCACGCCTCCGCGACGAAGACCCGCGGGCCCTGCGCGGTGTCCGCGTACTCGTCGGCGATCGCGCGCCAGCGCTGGTGGATCGTGTGCACGCCCGGCTGGTCGTAGAACGGGTTGCCGACGTACTTGTCCCGGGTCGGCTGACCGTCCTTCAGCGGTACGTCGGGCAGCGTCGCGTCCTTGGCCATCGAGTCCGCGACGTCGATCCGGAACCCGTCGATGCCGCGGTCGAACCAGAACCGCAGGATCGCGTCGAACTCCGCGATCACGTCGGGGTGGTCCCAGTTCCAGTCCGGCTGGGAGATGTCGAACATGTGCAGGTACCACTGGCCGTCCTCGATCTGCTGCCAGGCGCCACCGCCGAAGGCGGCCGGCCAGTTCGTCGGCGGCAGACCGTCCTTGCCGTCGCGGAACCAGAACCGCTCCCGCTCCGGCGAACCCTTGCCCGCGGCCAGCGCGGCCTTGAACCACGGGTGCTCCCAGGAGCAGTGGTTCGGCACCAGGTCGATCAGGATCCGGATCCCGAGCGCGTGCGCCTCCGCGATCAGCGCGTCGGCGTCGGCCAGCGTGCCGAAGTCCGGATTGATGTCGCGGTAGTCGGACACGTCGTACCCGCCGTCGAGCAGCGGTGAGGGGTACCACGGGCTGATCCAGATCGCGTCCACGCCGAGCTCGGCCAGGTAGGGCAGCCGGGCCCGGATCCCGTTCACGTCTCCGGTCCCGTCGCCGTCGGCGTCGGCGAACGAGCGGGGGTACACCTGGTAGACGACGGCACTACGCCACCAGTCGTCAGCTGGTCTGGTTGATCCTTCAGTCATGACGACCAGCCTTTCACGACCAGGCAACCTGGCTGTGACAGTCGTCTCAGCGCGTACCCCGGCTGTTGCCACGCGCGCGGGGGTGGCTAGTCTCAGGCCGACGGAACGCGCCGGCGACCGTGCCTGACTTACGCACCGCAGCCTGCCGCGGACGACTTGTTACAGGCAGAGAGGGACCACACTCGTGGATCTGATGGAATACCAGGCGAAGACGGTCTTCGCCAAGCACGGCGTACGGACGACGGTCGGTGAGGTCGTCACCACGCCGGAACAGGCCCGCGCCGCGGCCGAGAAGATCGGCGGCACCGTGGTGGTCAAGGCCCAGGTGAAGACCGGGGGCCGGGGCAAGGCCGGTGGCGTGAAGCTGGCCTCCTCGCCGGACGAGGCGGAGGAGAAGGCCCGCGAGATCCTCGGTCTGGACATCAAGGGCCACATCGTCAAGACGCTGAACATCGTTCCGGCGGCCGCGATCGGCGAGGAGTACTACTTCTCGTTCCTGATCGACCGGGCCAACCGCAACTACCTGTGCATCGCGTCGGCCGCCGGCGGTATGGAGATCGAGGAGGTCGCGCACACCAACCCGGACGCGGTCGCCAAGATCTCCATCGACCCGGCCACCGGTGTCGACGAGGTGAAGGCGCGTGAGATCGCCGAGCAGGCCGGCTACCCGGCCGACGTGCTGGACGCCGCCGCGGTCGAGATCGCCAAGCTGTACCGGGTGTTCATCGACGAGGACGCCTCGCTGGTCGAGGTGAACCCGCTGGTCAAGCTCAAGGACGGCAACGTCGAGGCGCTGGACGGCAAGGTCACGCTCGACGAGAACGCCGACTTCCGGCACCCCGAGCACGCGGAGTTCGAGGACGCCTCGGCGGAGGATCCGCTGGAGGCCGCCGCCAAGGCCAAGGGCCTGAACTACGTCAAGCTCGACGGTTCGGTCGGCATCATCGGCAACGGCGCCGGGCTCGTGATGAGCACGCTCGACGTCGTCGCGTACGCCGGTGAGGAGGTCGGCGGCGTCAAGCCCGCGAACTTCCTCGACATCGGCGGTGGCGCGTCGGCCGAGGTGATGGCCAACGGCCTGGAGATCATCATCTCCGACCCGCAGGTGAAGAGCGTGTTCGTCAACGTCTTCGGTGGCATCACCGCCTGCGACGCGGTCGCCAACGGCATCGTCCAGGCCTTCGCGCTGCTCGAGGGCCGCGGCGAAACGGTCAGCAAGCCGCTGGTCGTCCGCCTGGACGGCAACAACGCCGACGAGGGTCGCCGGATCCTCGACGAGGCCGGCCTGGCCGGTCTGGAGCGGGTCGACACGATGGACGGCGCCGCCAAGCGGGCCGCCGAGCTGGCTGCGAAGTAAGGGATCGCTGAACATGTCTATCTTCCTGACCAAGGACAGCAAGGTCATCGTCCAGGGCATGACCGGCTCCGAGGGCACCAAGCACACCACCCGGATGCTTGCCTCCGGCACCAACATCGTCGGCGGCGTGAACCCGCGCAAGGCCGGCGAGAGCGTCGACTTCGACGGCAAGGCGGTGCCGGTCTTCGGTGGCGTCGCGGACGCGATCAAGGAGACCGGCGCGAACGTCTCGGTCGTCTTCGTGCCGCCGAAGTTCACCAAGGACGCGGTGCTCGAGGCGATCGAGGCCGAGATCCCGCTGGTCGTGGTGATCACCGAGGGTGTGCCGGTGCACGACACCGCCGCGTTCTTCGCCGCCGCGCAGGCCACCGGCAAGACCCGGATCATCGGCCCGAACTGCCCCGGCATCATCACCCCGGGCGAGTCCAACGCGGGCATCATCCCGGCGACCATCGCGGGCGCCGGCCGGATCGGTCTGGTGTCGAAGTCCGGCACGCTGACCTACCAGATGATGTACGAGCTGAGCGACTTCGGCTTCTCCACCGCGATCGGCATCGGCGGCGACCCGATCGTCGGCACGACGCACATCGACGCGCTGCAGGCGTTCCAGGACGACCCCGACACCGACGCGATCGTGATGATCGGCGAGATCGGCGGCGACGCCGAGGAGCGGGCGGCGGCGTTCATCAAGGACAACGTCACCAAGCCGGTCGTCGGCTACGTCGCGGGCTTCACCGCGCCGGAGGGCAAGACGATGGGACACGCGGGCGCGATCGTGTCCGGCTCGTCCGGTACGGCGGCCGCCAAGCAGGAGGCGCTCGAGGCGGTCGGCGTGAAGGTCGGCAAGACGCCGACCGAGACCGCCAACCTGATGCGCGAGATCATGCAGGGCCTGACCAAGTAACACCTGGTCCAGCGAAAAGACCGCGGTTCCCGAACGTGGGGACCGCGGTCTTTCGTCTGTCCTACTTGAACGTCGCCGACCGCTCGGCCGCGCGGCCGAGGATCTCGGTGAACGCGCTGTCGGTGATGTCCAGGTTCTTCAGCACCGGGTAGAGCAGGTACACCGCCCGGTCGCCTGCGCCCGCGATCCCGATCCGGAACGTGAACACCTTGCCGCCGCCGGTGTCGTACGTCGCCTTCCAGGCCTCGCCCTTGACCGTGCTCAGCGCGAGCGTGCCGGTCGACTTCACCGTCGCGGTCGAGGTGGTCTTCGCGCAGCCGTCGACGTTCTTGCGGATCTGCAGGACGAACGCCGACGCCGCGGCCGGCGAGGCGAACTTGGCGACGGTGGCGTCCAGGCCGAACTCGGTCGGCGCCTGCGCCTCCGGTACGACGTACGTCTGGGTCTTGTACTTGGTCGCCTTGGCCTTCTTCAGGTCGATCTTCTCGCACAGCGTCCCGGAGCGGACCTCGCCGGGCACACTGACCCACGGCTTGTCGATGCTCGCCAGCACCGGCAGGTCGATCGGGGCCATGAACCCGGCGGCCTCCGTGCTCGGCAGCAGGCCTGGCTTGGCCGCCAGGGTGCCCGTGCCGCAGTTCGCGCCGGTCTCGGCACAGATCCGTTTCAGCCCGGCGCTCGCGGTCGCCAGGACGGCGTCCGGTTTGGGCGGCGTACCGCCGGTGGTGTCGTGCTCGAGCACCATCGTGGCCTGGCCGGCGGTGGTCACGCTGACCGTGCGGAACTTGCTCGACTTGCTGCCGGTGGGCTGGCCGAAGACCGCGATCAGGCCGCGGTCACCGAGACCCTGGGTGGTGTAACTGGCGACCAGGCGCACCTGCGGGGTGTTGCACTGGCTGAGCCAGGTGGTGATCGTGCTGTACGACTTGGCGGCCGCGGCGGTGTCGTTGGAGACCTCGACGTACTGGACCGCGGAGTCCTTGGTGGCGGCGTTGCGGAAGGTGCGCACCCAGGTCCGCACGCCGGCCGGGTCGGCGAAGCGCTGGACCTGGCAGACGAACGACTTGTCCGGCGCGCTGCTGCCGTCGGCCGTCGTGGCGACCGCCCAGCTGCCGGTCGCGCTGAGTGACTTGGCCGCCGGGCCGTCGATCAGGACCTTGGCGTCGGCCAGTTGGTCCTTGTCGCCGCCCTTGGTGTCGTCCGGGTTCCCGGCCTTCGCGTCGCCGGGGGAGTCGTCACCGCCGAACGCGTTCACCGCGGCGATTCCGCCGCCGCCGAGCAGGACCAGGACAGCCGCGCCGGCGCCGATCATCTGGTTCCGGCGGCGCGACTGCTGCCGTCGCGCCTCGCGGGCCGCGGCGCGACCGCCGCCGCGGGGCGCACGGTGGGAACCGGACAATGACTCCAGACCTCCTGACTGATTCCACCCCTGGTCCACGCCGAATGTACCCGGTGCCGGGCCACGATCCACGCCCGAGGCCGCCGGCCGAAACCCCAGCAGGCACAGCGTCGGCCCGAAGCGCAAGCGCGGCGAAGTCTTCCACATCCGGCGTGTCAGAACGACCTGTCCCCCGGGCCGGGGCGACGATGGAAGCCAGATGACCGACATGCTGAGCCGTCCGGGCGCCCGTGACGGCGGATCTCACCAGGCGCCCGGGCCCGCCCAGCCCACGCCCGTCGTCCCGCCGCGGCCGGTGGTGATCGCCGCCGTGGTCGGAGCCGGTGCCTGCCTGCTCGCCGGTCTGCTGGCCTGTGCCGCCGTCGCCGTGATCGGCTGGCTGGCCGCGACCTTCGGCGGAGCCTCCGGCGCCGTCCGGGCCGGCGCCTCGGTCTGGCTGGTCGCGCACAAGGCCGCCGTCACCCTCGACGGCAGCTCGATCTCGGTCGCGCCGCTCGGCCTGACCGCCTTTCTCGGCTGGTGCCTGTACCGCGGTGGCCGGTTCACCGCCCGGATCAGCGCCGCCGACCGGACCAAGGACCTGCTGACCGCGGCCGCCGCGTTCGCCGGCACCTACGGGCTGGGCGCGCTGATCATCGCGCTGCTCACCTCCGAGGGTGGGCTGAAGATCTCACCGCTGTCGGCCTTTTTCGGCGCCGCCACACTCGCCGCCGTCGCCGGGACGGCCGGGATCCTCGTCGAGTCCGGCGCCGCCGCGGACATCGCCGACGCGACGCCGAGCGGGCTGCGCGACACGGTGCCGGCGGCCGCCGCCGCGATGCTCACCGTGATCGCCGTCGCCTCACTCCTGTACGCCGTACTGCTGGCGGTCCGCTTCCCCCGAGTGACCGGGATGCTGGAGCTGCTCGACACCGGCGTCGTCGGCTCGGTCGTGCTGTTCGCGATCTGTCTCGGCCTGCTGCCGAACATGGTGCTGTACTTCGTCTCGTTCCTGGCCGGGCCGGGCTTCCAGCTCGGCGTCGGGACGTCGGTCGCGCCGACCGGAGTCGACGTCGGGAATCTGCCGGCCCTGCCGCTGCTGGCCGCCGTACCGTCGGACGGCGCGACGCCGACGTACCTGCTGGTGCTGACCGCGATCGTGCCGTTGCTCGCCGGAGCCGTCGCCGGGCTGGTGGTGGCGCGGCGCGGGATGGCCGCGCCGGAGTCCGAGGCGCTGGGGTGGGACGCGTTCGCCCTGCGCGGAGCGATGTCGGCGTTGCTGGCGAGCGTCGGGCTGCTGATCCTGATGCTGCTGGCCGGTGGATCGGCGGGTCCGGGCCGGATGGCCGAGTTCGGGGTCGCGAGCGCGCTGCCGGCCGCCGCGCTGCTCGGCGCGGGGATGGCGATCGGCGGAGCCGTCGCGGCCGGCGTACTGGCTGCTCGCCGCCCGGCCGACGGGAGCCCTGAGCCCGGGCGATAAGGTTTGGCGCGTGACAGACCCGGTTGCGCCAACCCCCGACCCGGCACGCCTCGTCGTGCTGGTCTCCGGCTCCGGCTCGAACCTGCAGGCCCTGCTGGACGCCTGCCAGGATCCGGCGTACGGCGCCCAGGTGGTCGCCGTCGGCGCCGACCGCGACGGCATCGCCGGGCTGGACAAGGCCGCGGCGGCGGGCGTCCCGACGTTCGTGCACAAGGTCAAGGACTACGCCGAGCGGGCCGACTGGGACCGGGCGCTGACCGCGTCGGTCGCTTCCTACCAGCCCGACCTGGTGGTCTCGGCCGGGTTCCTGAAGCTGGTCGGTGACGACTTCCTGGCTGCTTTCGGTGACCGCTACATCAACACCCACAACGCGCTGCTGCCGGCGTTCCCCGGCATCCACGGACCCCGCGACGCGCTCGAGTACGGCGTGAAGGTGGCCGGCGCGACGCTGTTCTTCGTCGACGGCGGCGTCGACACCGGGCCGATCATCGGCCAGGTCGTCGTACCGGTCGAGGACGACGACACCGAAGAAACCCTGACCGAGCGGATCAAGGAGGTCGAACGCCGCCAGCTGGTGGAGTGGGTCGGCCGCCTGGTCCGGCAAGGCTGGACCATCACCGGACGAAAGGTTCGACTGAAGTGAGCACCGACCGCAGGCCGATCCGCCGGGCGCTGATCAGCGTCTACGACAAGACCGGTCTGGAGGAGCTCGCGAAGGCGCTGTCCGAGGCCGGCGTCCAGATCGTGTCGACCGGTTCCACCGCGAGCCGGATCGGCGCGGCCGGCGTACCGGTGACCAAGGTCGAGGAGCTGACCGGCTTCCCCGAGTGCCTGGACGGGCGGGTCAAGACCCTGCACCCGAAGGTGCACGCCGGGCTGCTGGCCGACGTCCGCAAGCCCGACCACGTCGAGCAGCTGGCCGAGATGCGGGTCGAGCCGTTCGACCTGCTGGTCAGCAACCTGTACCCGTTCACCGAGACGGTCGCCTCCGGTGCCTCCACCGAGGAGTGCATCGAGCAGATCGACATCGGCGGCCCCTCGATGGTCCGCGGCGCGGCGAAGAACCATGCCAACGTCGCGGTGGTGACCTCGCCCTCGCAGTACGCGGACATCTACACCGTGCTGGAGGAAGGCGGCTTCTCGCTGCAGGAGCGGCAGCGGCTCGCCGCGGCGGCCTTCGTGCACACCGCCGAGTACGACGTCGCGGTCGCCTCCTGGATGGGCAACGTGCTCACCGACACCAGCGAGGGCTCGAACTTCCCGGCCTGGATCGGCGCGACCTGGGACAAGAAGGCCGTGCTGCGCTACGGCGAGAACCCGCACCAGCCGGCCGCGCTGTACCTGAACGGCCGCGGCGGACTGGCCGGCGCCGAGCAGCTGCACGGCAAGGAGATGTCGTACAACAACTACGTCGACGCCGACGCGGCCCGGCGCACGGCGTACGACTTCGCCGAGCCGGCGGTGGCGATCATCAAGCACGCCAACCCGTGCGGGATCGCGGTCGGCGCCGACATCGCCGAGGCGCACCGCCGGGCGCACGAGTGCGACCCGGTTTCGGCGTACGGCGGGGTGATCGCGACCAACGCCCCGGTCACGGTCGAGATGGCCAAGCAGGTCGCGGAGATCTTCACCGAGGTGCTGGTCGCCCCGGCGTACGAGGACGGCGCGGTCGAGATCCTGCAGGCCCGCAAGAACCTCCGGCTGCTGGTCGCCCCGGCCCGCGAGGACAGCGAACTGGTCGAGCTGCGCGCGATCAGTGGCGGCTTGCTGCTGCAGCACAGCGACCGCTTCCAGGCCGAGGGCGACGACCCGAACGCCTGGACCCTGGCCGCCGGCGAGCCCGCCTCGCCCGAGGTGCTCGCCGACCTCGCCTTCGCCTGGAAGGCCTGCCGGGCGGTCAAGTCGAACGCCATCCTGCTCGCCTCCCAGGGCGCGTCGGTCGGCGTCGGCATGGGCCAGGTCAACCGCGTCGACTCCTGCCGCCTGGCCGTCACCCGCGCCGGCGAGCGCGCGGCCGGCTCGGTCGCCGCCTCCGACGCGTTCTTCCCGTTCCCGGACGGCCTGGAAGTGCTGATCGAGGGCGGCGTCACCGCCGTCGTCCAGCCCGGCGGCTCGATCCGCGACGAAGCCGCCATCGAGGTGGCCCAGAAGGCGGGCATCACGATGTACTTCACGGGGACGCGGCACTTCTTCCACTAGGACTTCCGTACGACGCCAGAAGGCGACCGCCCGCGGCGGTCGCCTTCTGTGGGTTCGGGGTCAGCAGCCCGAGGTCCAGTAGTGGGAGTCGTACTCGTTGTCGGCCATCGACCAGTCGTAGGTCTCGCCCTGGGCGACGCAGATCGAGCCGCGGCCGTAGTTGACGTCGAAGAAGAGCTGGACGTCGTCGAAGGTGCCCGGGGTGCCGTTGTTGGCGACCGACTCGGCGTCGTCGTGCATCCCGTCGTCGGTCCAGTTGGTGTCGTCGAACTCCCACTTGGACATCCCACCCTCCGCGCCGTCGTCGGACCAGGCGCAGAAGTACGCGGCGGGGCAGTCGCCGTAGCCGGTGGTCGCGGCACCGGCGGGGGCGGCCTGCACGGTGAGGGCCGCGCCGGCGACGGCGAGGACGGCGGTGAGCTTCAGGAACACGGTGAGCCTTCTCATCAGCAGCCGGACCTCCACAGGTGCGAGTCGTACTCGTTGTCGTTCATGTACCAGTCGTACTTCTCGCCGTTGGGTACGCAGAAGGAGTAGTTGCGGTAGTCGACGTCGGTGTACACGGCGACGTCGTCGTAGGTGCCCGCGGTGCCGTTGTTGAACAGCGAGTCGGCGTCGTCGTGCATCAGGTCGTCGGTCCAGTTGCTGTCGTCGAACTCCCACTTGGCGAACCGGCCGGTGGCACCGTCTTCGGACCAGGCGCAGAAGTAGCCCGAGGGACAGTCGTTCCAGGCGGTGGTGGCAGCATTGGCCGGGACAGCCGTGAGCGTGAGCGCGCTCAGTACGGCCACCAGGACGGCGGCGAGTTTCAGGGACAGAGATCGCAAGGGCGTGCCTCTCATTCGGTCAGGAGTTCCCCAGGACGGCCTTGGCCCGGGGTAGTGCGGCGTGTTCCAGGGCGTCGAGATCCTGGACGGTCCGCCGGTGCTCGGCGGAGATCTGGGTCAGGTGCTGGGTGTGCAGGGCACGAGTGGCCGGGCCGAAGCCGCTGCTGACGGCACAGGTCGCCTCGACCAGCGCGGCCTGGTCGCGGGTAGCCCGCGGGTCGGTCGGCTCGACGAGTCGGCCGGGATCGTCCGCCGGGTACCCGGTGGCCCGGACACACGCGGACCACTTCTTCCGGGAGGTCTCGAACTGCGGTGCCTTCCGCACCTCGCCGTACACCTGGTAGGTCAGTCCGTCGACGGTCCGCCGGGCCCGGTACCAGTCCTCCAGGTCGGCGTACAGGGCCCGCCGGGCGTCGGCCTGGCAGCCGTTGTCGGCGGTCGAGAGCCGGCCTCCGTTCGGCATGTCGACGCTGATCGACCGGTTGGAACCGACCAGGGCGCGCTGCCACGCTCGCTGCCGGTCCGCGGGCATGATCTTCAGATAGTTTCCGGTCGGATCGGGTGCGCGGTCTTCCGGCCGGGGTCCGTAACCGTTGGCCTTGGCCCAGGCGACGTCGTCGATCACGTACGGGAAGCGGCGGTCGAACGACTCGACCGGCGGCGGCTTCTCGACGTACTCGAAGCCGGCGGCGGTCATGCACTGCTTGATCAGCCGCTGCTCGGCGCGGTGCAGGACGGTTCGGTCGGCCGCCGTGAGAATCATGTCGTCCGGCTTGTCCGCGCCGGCGGTCAGCAGGGCGGTGGCGGCCGCGCCGATGGCGAGGACGAGGGCGGCGGCAACTGCGGACAGGCGTTGGATGGACACGAGCGGTAACCATAGGGATGCCGCAGAGGCCGGGCGATCACTTCGAGCAGCATCTAACTCCTTGCGAGGCGAAGCTGTGCCTCTTCGACTTCAGCAGAGACATTGTCTAAAGGGCCGGACCCGCCTAGGGTGAGCCGCACCTGTCCCTCCAAACCGCCCGTTGGGGAGCTCATGTCTGTGAAACGTCGGAGTCTTGTGGTGCTCACGGCCTTGGCCGTGGTGGCGCCGGTGGGGTTGACCGCGGTGCCTGCTGAGGCGCACGGCAGCGGCAAGCGCGTGGTGGGGTACTACACCCAGTGGAGTGGGTACGACCGCAACTTCCTGGTGAGCGACCTGGTGAAGAACGGGACCGCCGCCAAGCTCACCCACCTGAACTACGCGTTCGGGTTCCTGGACGAGCAGGGCAAGTGCGTGAGCAGCGACGCCTGGGCCGACTACCAGCGGCCGTTCACGGCGGAGCAGAGTGTCAACGGCAAGGCTGACGTCGAGGGGCAGCCGCTGGCCGGCAACCTCAACCAGCTCAAGCAGCTGAAGCAGAAGTACCCGAAGCTGCGGGTCAGCATCTCGCTCGGTGGCTGGACCGGCTCCAAGTACTTCTCGAACGCCGCGCTCACGCCGGCCAGCCGAGCCGCGCACGTGAAGTCCTGCCTGGATCTGTGGATCAAGGGCAATCTCCCGGGCGCGCCGGCCGGTGCGGCGAAGGGCGTCTTCGACGGCATCGACCTGGACTGGGAGTGGCCGGCCAGTGAAGGGGCCCCGGGCAACGTGATTCGCCCGGACGACAAGCAGAACTTCACCGCGCTGGTGCGCGAGTACCGCAAGCAGCTCGACCGGATGTCCTGGCCGTTCAGCGGGCGCTACACGCTGTCGGCGTTCCTGCCGGCCGCGCCCGCGCAGATCGACAACGGGTTCGAGGTCGGCAAGATCTTCAAGGACCTGACCTTCGCCACCACCCAGGGCTACGACTACCACGGCGCCTGGGACCCGGTGACCAACCAGCAGTCGGCGATCGACGGCCCGGCCGGTGATCCGTCGGCGGCCGAGTTCAGCTCGCAGGTGACGATCGACGCGTACCTGACCCGCGGGGCGCCGCGCAGCAAGCTGGTGATGGGCGTCCCGTTCTACAGCCGCGGCTGGACCGGCGTGACGAACCAGAACAACGGCCTCTTCCAGCCGGCGACCGGCCCCGCCCCGGCGACGTACGAGGCCGGCTACGAGGACTACCGGCTGCTGAAGGCGCAGCTGTCCGAGTTCACCGTGCACCGCGACGAGCAGGCCGGCTTCGCCTGGTTGTTCGACGGCACGACGTTCTGGACCTGGGACGACCCGACCGAGATGAAGCGCAAGGCGAACTACATCAACCAGCGCCACCTCGGCGGCGCGATGATCTGGTCCCTCGACGGCGACACCGCCGACGGCGAACTGATCAAGGCGCTGCACCGCACCCTGCGCTGACCCCGACCTCCACCACCGACCAACCTCCGCGCCGAACGCGTGCGCAGCGTGGCGCCTGCGCGGAACCGAAGGTTAGTCGGTGGTGGAGGTAGGCCCTCGCTCGTAGGATGACGCGGTGGACGTCGAAGCCCTCGCCGCGCGTTTTCGTGCACGCAGCGCCGACCCGATCGACCTCGGCTGTTCCGGCGCGACCGTCGTCCGCCTCGAGCGGACCGGAGAAACCCTGTATTACAAGGAAGGTCAGGGCGTCGACGACGAAGCGGACCGCGTCGCCTGGCTCAGTGCGACCGGCTTCGGCTGCCCGCAGTTGGTTGATCAAGGCAACGACTGGATGCTGACCACCGAACTGCCCGGCCGCGACGCCTCGCAACCCTGGCCGGCCTCTGATCGCCCCGCCGTACTGCGAGCCGTTGCCGACTGTCTGCGCGAGCTCCACACCCTGACGACCTGCCCGTTCACCTCGCCGTTCCCCAGCGAACCGACGGTCGTCACGCACGGCGACTACTGCCTGCCCAACGTCTTCGTCGATCCGGAGACGCTGCGCTTCACCGGCGTACTCGATCTGAGTCGCCTCGGCCTCGGCGACCCGTACGTCGACATCGCGGTGATGACGCAAAGCCTCTCCGGCGACCTGAACCCCCAGTACGGCGGCCCACCCGCCGCCCGCGAGTTCGCCGAGTCCTACGGTGCCGACCCGGACGACGAGCGCATTCCCCACTTCATTGCCCTCGACAACTTCTGAGGACTTCAGCCGCGCGACGACCGGAAGGCTCGCCGGTAGGCGCTCGGGGTGGTGTGGACGGCGGCGTGGAAGCGGCGGCGGAGGTTGACCGCGGAGGACAGGCCGACCTGGCTGGCGATGGTTTCGACGGGCAGATCGGTGGTCTCGAGCAGTTCGCGGGTGCGGGCGACGCGGCGGGCGAGCAGCCATTGACCGGGGGTGGTGCCGAGTTGTTCGGTGAAGCGGCGGGTGAGGGTGCGCGGGGACATCGCGGCGCGGGTGGCGAGGTCGTCGACAGTGAGCGGTTCGGCCAGGTGCTCGGACGCCCAGTCGAGCAGTGGGGCGAGGGAGTCCGTCGAGGGCGTGGGGGTTTCGACGCGGTACTGGAGTTGACCGCCCTCGCGTTGGGGCGGCATGACCATCCGGCGCGCCACCCGGGCGGCGTACGCGGCGCCGTGGTCGTTGCGGACCAGGTGCAGGCACAGGTCGAGGCCGGTGCCCGAGCCGGCACTGGTCGCGATGTCGCCGTGGTCGATGTAGAGCACGTCAGGATCAACCCGTACGCCGGGGAACCGCCGCTGCAGCTCGGCGCTGTACGCCCAGTGCGTGGTCGCGGCGCGCCCGTCGAGCAAACCCGTCGCGGCCAACGCGAACGAGCCCGAGCAGATGCTCACCAGCCGCGCGCCACGCCGATGTGCCCGCACCAGCGCCCGTACGACGGCCGGCGACGGCGGCTCCTCGATCGGCAGCCATCCCGGTACGACAACCGTGTCGGCCCGGCCGAGCGCGCGCAGGCCGGACGGCACCAGCATCGCGTACCGGTTGGTGGTCTCGATCTCGCCAGGAGTCTCCGTGCAGACGCCGAAGCTGTAGTCGTCGCCGCGGAACACCGAGGCGGCGCAGCCCAGCTCGAACGTGGACTGCGGCGCCTTGACCAGCGCGACGACCCGATGCGGTGCCATGGCAGAAAAGTACCCGAGGGCGTCTTTTCCGACACTTCTCCTGAGGCGCCGACGCTGGGCAGGCTGGGCGCATGGATTTCGAGTGGACGACAACTTCGGCCGTACCTGTGCGCGAGCTGTTCCCGGGGATCCGTCTGAGATCACTGTGGAAAGGCCCGGCCGGCGCCTCCGCGCACGTGCTGGAGATGGATCCCGGCTCGGCCTGGCAGGGAATCGACGTGCACGAGCCGGGCCCGGAGGAGGTGTACGTCGTCGACGGCGTCTTCAACGACGGCGTCCGGGACTACCCGGCGGGCAGCTTCATCCACTGCCCGGCCGGATCGTCCCACGTGCCTCAAACAGTCACCGGCTGCACGCTTTTCGTCTTCTACCCCGAGGGTTAGTTCGACTCGCGCAGCTCGGTCGGCGCACCGTGCACGGCCGGGATCGTGCCGAGCTTGCCGGCCTGGAAGTCCTCGAAGGCCTGCACGACCTCGTCGCGGGTGTTCATCACGAACGGCCCGGCCATCGCGACCGGCTCGCGGATCGGGCGGCCGCCCAGCACCAGGACGTCGAGGTTCGGCTCCGCCAACGGCTGTGACGTCGACGCCTGGGTGCGGATCGTGTCGCCCGGCCCGAAGACCGCCAGTTGGCCCTTGCGGAACGGACGCCGCTCGGCGCCGACCGTGCCTTGTCCGGCCAGCACGTAGACGAGCGCGTTGTAGTCCGGCTGCCAGGGCAGGACCATCTCCGCGCCGGGGCTCACCGTCGCGTGCACCAGCGTGATCGGAGTGTGCGTCGACCCGGGGCCCTCGTGCCCGTCGACCGATCCAGCGATGACCCGGATCAGCGCGCCGCCGTCCGGAGTGGACAGCAGGGCGGAGTCGCCGCCGCGAATGTCCTGGTAGCGGGGCGCGGCCCACTTCTGCGCGCGCGGCAGGTTCACCCAGAGCTGGATGCCGTGGAACAGGCCGCCGCTTAGCACCAGGTGCTCCGGCGGGGTCTCGATGTGCAGCAGCCCGCTGCCCGCGGTCATCCACTGGGTGTCGCCGTTGGTGATCACGCCGCCGTTGCCCTGCGAGTCCTGGTGCTCCATGATCCCGTCGAGCATGTAGGTGACGGTCTCGAACCCACGGTGCGGGTGCCACGGGGTGCCCTTCGGCTCGCCCGGCGCGTACTCCACCTCACCCATCTGGTCCATGTGGATGAACGGGTCCAAGTCGCGGAGGTCCACCCCAGCGAAGGCCCGGCGGACAGGGAACCCCTCGCCCTCGTAGCCGGTCGGCGCCGACGTCACCGACCGGACCGCGCGCTCGCGGGAGACGGCCGGGTCGGGCTGATGGACGCGGGGCAGCACGGTGATGTCGCTGACGGTCACGGCGGGCATGAGGGTCTCCTCGCTGAGCAGGTAGTTCAAGAATAAACTACCCGCCTCAACCGCGGCAAGACCTCGCGCATTCCGGGCCGGGCAGGTGCGACCTGCCCGGCCCGCGGAGTCAGTCGACGCTGACCAGGTCCTTCGGCTTCTTCGCCTCGTCGACGCGCAGTGACTCGCCTTCGATGTCGACCTTCGGGGTGATCTTGTCCAGCCACTTCGGGAACCACCAGGCGCGATCGCCGAGCAGCGACAGGACCGCCGGGACGATCGTCATCCTCACCACGAACGCGTCGATCAGTACGCCGATCGTCAGCCCGAAGCCGATCGTCTTGATGATCGGGTCGTGCACCAGGATGAAGCCCGCGAAGACCGCCGCCATGATCAGCGCGGCCGCGGTCACCACCCGGGCGCCGTGGCCGACGCCGGCGATGGTCGCCTCGGTGGCGTGCTTGCCGTGCACGAACTCCTCGCGGACCCGGGACACGATGAACACCTCGTAGTCCATCGCCAGGCCGAACAGGATGCCCATCATGATGATCGGCAGGAAGCTGACCAGCGGCCCGGGCGAGTCCACGCCGAACAGCGCCGCGCCCCAGCCGAGCTGGAAGACCCCGACGGTGATGCCGAACGTCGCGCCGATCGTCAGCAGGAAGCCCAGCGTCGCCTTGAGTGGCACCAGGATCGACCGGAACGCCAGCAGGAGCAGCAGGAACGACAACCCGATCACGACCAGCAGGTACGTCGGGAGCGCGTCGGTCAGCTTCTGCGAGACGTCCACCCCGATCGCCGTGTTGCCGGTGATCGACACGTCGGCGCCGTTCTGCGACAGCGGTTTGAGCGAGTCGCGCAGGTCACCGACCAGGTCGGCGGTCTGCTCGCTGGCGGGATCGCTGGCCGGAATCACGCTGATCAGCCGGGTCGCGCCGTCCTGGCCGGCCGGTCCGGGCTGGGCCGCGACGATGTCCTTGAAGTTCTTCGTCAGCCCGAGCACCTGGCCCACCAGCGCCTCGGACTGCTGGGCGCTCGGCGTCTTCACGACCACGACGAGCGGCCCGTTCGAGCCGGGACCGAAGGCGGCCGCGGACAGGTCGTACGCGATCCGCTGGTTCGAGTTCTCCGGTGCGGTCGCTCCGTCCGGCATCGCCAGCCGCATGTCCTGCACCGGCAGCGCCAGCGCGCCCAGCCCAAGGATGCCGAGGGCAACGATCGGGATGCGGAAGCGGGTCACCAGCCGGGCCCAGCGGAAGCCGAAGCCCTCCTTGGCCGGCGCCGGCTCGACGGCGGCGTGCGCGCCGTGGTTGCGCAGCTTGCGCGGCAGCACTCGCTGGCCGACGAAGCCGAGCATGGCCGGCAGCAGCGTCAGCGCGACCAGTACGGCGGTGAGCACGGTCGCGGCCGCGGCCAGGCCCATCGCGGTGAGGAACGGAACCCCGACCAGGCTCAGCCCGGCCAGCGCGATCACGACGGTCGCCCCCGCGAACAGAACGGCCGAACCAGCGGTCGCGGTCGCTCGCGCGACCGACTCCTCCGGATCCATCCCCTCCGCCAGTTGCGTGCGGTGCCGGGAGCTGAGGAACAACGCGTAGTCGATGCCGACCGCGAGGCCGAGCATCAGCGCCAGGATCGGCGCGGTCGAGGAGACCTCCGTGAACGCGGTGACCAGGAACAGCCCGGCCATCCCGGCCAGCACGCCGATCAGGGCCGTCAGCAACGTCATGCCCGCGGCGACCAGCGAGCCGAAGGTGACGACCAGGACGACGGCCGCGATCGCGACGCCGATGATCTCGGTGCTGCCGATCTCCGGCGGTCCGCCGACCACGGCGCCACCGGGAACGACCCGCAGATCACCCGAGCTGAGCGAGCTCAGTCCGTCGTACGCCGTGGTGGTGTCCTTGGAGAGCTGGTCCGCGGCCTTGCCGAACTGGACCTGGATCAGTCCGGTCGTACCGTCCGGGCTGATCGCCTTGGCGGTGTAGGGATCGACGGCGCCGACCACGTCCGGGACCTTGGCGATCTTGGCGACGGTGACGCCGACCGCGGCCTTCACCGCGGGGTCCATCAGCGTCTTGCCGGCCGGCGCCTTGACCACGACGCTCGCCGACGCTCCGCTGGCGGCCGGCAGGTCCTTGGACAGGGCGTCGAGCGCGCGCTGCGACTCGGTGCCCGGGATGGAGAACGTGTTCGAGGTCTGGCCGCCCAGGGTCAGCGCACCGACGCCGAGCAGGACCAGCAGGAAGGTCCAGATCGCCGCGACCAGTCGGCGGCGCTGGTAGGAGAACCGGCCGAGCCGGTAGAGCAGGTTGGCCATCAGGAGTACGTCCGTTCGGATCGGCCGGTCGGGCAGGGGATCGGTGCGGAATCCGGAGTCATCAGCTGCCGGACGGTGGACGGGCCGGGGTGAGCAGCCGGCGCATGGCGGTCTCGCAGAGGTCGAGCAGTTCGGCGTCGGACCGCTCGCCGGGGTGCCGGCACTCGCCGAGCAGCCCGTTCACGGCGAACTTGGCGATGTCCAGCTCGAGCCGGTCGGCGTCCTGGCCGGCCATCAGCTCGGTGAGCTTGATGCCGTCGGCCACCAGGTCGTCGAACTCGGGCATTTCGTCCAGGACCATCAGTACGTCCTGCAGTACGGCGATCAGCCCACGGAACTCGACCGCGAGCCGGGCGAACCCCACGATGGCGGCTTCCTGCCGCTGCTCGGGCGGCAGCGCCTCGGCCTCGGCGACCAGCTCCTTCAGCGCCTGCTGGGACGGCCCCAGTACGGCGGCGAGCACCGCGGCCTTGCCGTTGAAGTGGTAGAGCACGGTCGCCTTCGAGCAGCCGGCCGCGGTCGCGATGTCCTGCAGCGAGGTCGCGTTGTACCCGTCGTTCGCGAACAGGGTCATCGCCTGCTGCACGATCTCCCGCCGGGTGCGCTCGCGAGCGGGGGTGCTTTCTGCCATGTCAGCGACTATGCCTGACCGATCGGCCAGTTTCCAACCGATCGGTCAGGTTTGTGGGCCAGGTCACGGACGGCGGCTGCTCCCGCGCGGTCGGGGCGGTGGGCAGCGGGAGGCGGCGCCCGTGGCAGACTCCTGTCTTGTGACGGCTCAGATTTTGGACGGCAAGGCGACGGCGGCGGCGATCAAGGACGAGCTCAAGGTCCGGGTGGCCAAGCTCGCCGAGCAGGGGATCGTGCCCGGGCTGGGCACGATCCTGGTCGGCGACGATCCGGGCAGCCGGGCCTACGTCGCGGGCAAGCACCGCGACTGCGCGGCGGTGGGCATCGCCTCGATCGAGATCGAGCTCCCGGCCGACACCACGCAGGAGGAGATCGCCGCGAAGGTGCGGGAGCTGAACGAGAACCCGGCCTGCACCGGTTTCATCGTGCAGTTGCCGCTGCCCAAGCACGTCGACACCAACGAGATCCTCGGGCTGATCGACCCGGCCAAGGACGCCGACGGCCTGCACCCGGTCAGCCTCGGCAAGCTCGTGCTCGGCCAGGACGGGCCGCTGCCTTGCACACCGAAGGGCTGCGTCGAGATCCTCCGCCGGTACGACGTACCGATCGCCGGCGCGCACGTGGTCGTGGTCGGCCGCGGCGTCACCGCCGGGCGGCCGATGGGCCTGCTGTTCACCCGCAAGTCGGAGAACTCGACCGTCACCCAGTGCCACACCGGGACCAAGGACCTGGCCGCGGTGGTGCGGACCGGTGACATCGTGATCGCCGCGGCCGGGTCGGCCGGTCTGATCACCGCCGACATGGTCAAGCCGGGCGCCGTCCTGCTCGACGTCGGCACCAGCCGCAGCGCCGAGGGCAAGATCGTCGGCGACATCGACCCGGCCGCCCGCGAGGCCGCGGCGTGGATCGCGCCGATGCCGGGCGGAATCGGCCCGATGACGCGGGCGATGCTGCTGACGAACGTCGTCGAGGCGGCCGAGGCGTCGCTCGCCGGGACCGGCGCGGCCGGCTGATGGTGGCCGCCACCGAGCGACGCAGCGAGTGGCCGCTGACGCTGTGCGTCCTGTGCGGACTGGCCGGACTGATCGTGCTGACCTTCTACAACTGGCGCAACGGCATCCTGATCTTCTCCGGCAGCGTCCTGCTCGCCGGTCTGCTGCGCGCCGTCCTGAGTGACGACGTCGCCGGGCTGCTGCACGTCCGGGGTCGCATGTTCGACACCGCGCTGCTGCTCGGTGTCGGTGCCGCGATCCTGCTGCTCGGCCTGATCGTCCCGAACGGCTGACCGAAAAGGCAGACCGCCCAGGGCGAACCATCTTTTTCTCCTTCTCACGCGTCGTACTCGTGTGATCACCGAGCGGTGACGGAGGGGAGAGCGGAGATGCAACCCAGGAAGAGATGGTTGACCGTCGCTACCGGCGTCGTGGCCGGAGCGTTGGCGATCGGGCTGATCGACGGTCCAGGTGCGCGGGCGGTCAGTGAGCCCGACCAGCGGGCGTTGCCGTTGGCCACCAACCAGCAGGGCAAGGATCGGACGGTCACGCTGGTGACCGGCGACAAGGTGGTCCTGCACGGCGGGGACCTCAAACGGGTCACGGTCGACCCGGGTCCCGGCCGGGACAAAGTGGTGTTCAAGCTGCAGCGGTCGCACGGCCGGCTGTCGGTGCTTCCGCTCGACGTCAGCTCGGCGGTGACGTCGGGCAAGCTCGACCGGCGGTTGTTCGACGTGAGCGGCCTGCTGGAGCAGGGGTACGACGACCAGGCGTCGGCGACGATCCCGTTGATCGTCTCGGCCAAGGGCCGCGCGGCGACGCAGCCGTTGCCAGGCGCAACGGTCAGGCGGGAGCTGCCGGCGATCGGCGCGACGGCCGTCATGCTGGACAAGAAGGCGGCCGGGCAGTTCCTGCGCACGAGCCGCGACGCGGCCGGTGTCGACCAGATCTGGCTGGACGGCAAGCGCAAGGTGCTGCTGGACAAATCGGTCCCGCAGATCGGTGCACCGAAGGCCTGGCAGGCGGGCTTCACCGGCAAGGGCGTCAAGGTCGCCGTACTGGACACCGGGATCGAGCCGAAGCACCCCGACTTCACGGGCCGGATCGGGGCGACGAAGAACTTCACCACCGACCCCGCGGGCGATCAGTTCGGCCACGGCACGCACGTCGCGTCGACGGTGGCCGGTTCGGGCGCCGCGTCCGGCGGCAAGTACAAGGGCGTCGCACCGGACGCGACACTGCTCGACGGCAAGGTCTGCGACCGGGGCGGCAGTTGCCCGGACTCGGCCATGCTCGCCGGACTGCAGTGGGCCGCGGTGGAGCAGAAGGCCACGGTGGTCAACTTCAGCATCGGCGGTCCGGACACCCCGGAGATCGACCCGATCGAGGCGGCGATCAACCGGCTCACCGCGCGGACCGGCACCTTGTTCGTGGTTGCCGCGGGCAATGAAGGCCCGAACGACGGGTCGATCGCGTCACCGGGCAGCGCGGACGCGGCGCTGACCGTCGGCGCGGTCGACAAGGCCGACCAGCTCGCCGAGTTCTCCAGCCGCGGGCCGCGGGTCGGCGACGGCGCGATCAAGCCCGACGTCACCGGTCCGGGCGTGGACATCGTGGCGGCGAAGGCGAAGGACTCCGTGATCGGGGATCCCGTCGGCGCGCAGTACCTGATGCTGTCCGGTACGTCGATGGCGACACCGCACGTCGCCGGCGCCGCCGCGCTGCTCGCTCAGCAGCATCCTGGCTGGAAGGCCAAGGAGCTCAAGCCCGCGGTGATGGCGTCGGCGAAGATCGTCGACGGACAGACCGTTCAGCAGCAGGGCGCGGGCCGGGTCGACGTCGCCAAGGGCATCACCCAGTTGCTGATGGCAACACCCGGCAGCGTCTCGTTCGGCAAGGCGCTGTGGCCGCACGCGGACGACAAGCCGGTCACCAAGCAGGTCGGCTTCCGCAATCTCAGCAAGGCGGCCGTCACCCTTCAGCTCCGGCTCACCGCAACCGGACCGGATGGCAAGCCGGCCCCGGCGACCGCGATGAGGCTCGGTGCGCAGAGCGTCACGGTGCCCGCCGGTGGCACCGCTTCCGTCGCTGTCACCTCCGACACCCGTCACCAGGGCATCGACGGCCAGTACGCCGGCCGCCTGGTCGCGACCGGCGCGGGCAGCAGCCTGAGCGTCCCACTGGCCGTCGAGAAGGAGGTCGAGAGCTACGACGTCACCGTCAAGCACCTCGGCCCGGACGGCCAGGGCACCGACGCGAACTACACGACGATGATCGGCATCACCGACGACCGCTTCGTCGAGGTGCTGACCGATGCCCAGGGCACCGCGCGGTTGCGGCTGCCGAGGGGCGAGTACTTCGTCGACGGCAACCTGACGGCCGGCGACCGCGTGTACCAGCTGGTCTGGCCGAAGCTGGTGGTCGACCGTGCGACGACCGTCGCGGTCGACGCGCGGAAGGCGGGTCCGCTCCGGATCACGGTGCCGCGGTCCGACGCGCGCGTGTCCCGGGTCGACGTCGGCTACGAGCGGCGGGTCGATGGGTTCGTGTTCGGCACCTCCACCTCCGCCCACGCGCTCGACCGGATCTTCGTCGGCTCGATGGGACCCTCGGTGGACCCGGGCGAGATGGTGTCGTTCGTCAGCTCCCGCTGGGGTGTGCCGGGCCGGAACGGCGACTTCCACAACACGCCGTACACCTATAACCTGCTCCAGGGCCGTTCCGGCAGCTACTTCACCGGCTACCAGCGGACGGTGCGCGACCACGAGCTGGCGAGGCTGACGACGCAGTACGTCGCCGATCATCCCGGTGAGAAGGTGTTCGACGAGCGCTTCGGCACGTTGCCGTCGATGTTCGCCAGCAGCTCGGGCTGGCCGTTCTCGTACGACGTACCGCGCCGGGTCACGCACTTCGTCGACGCCAAGGGCGTCACCTGGGCCGCGCAGGTGAACACCTTCGTCGACGACGGCGAGTACTACCTGTTCCCGCTCTCGCTGTCGTACACCGGCAAGACGTTCCGCCCCGGCCTGCCGTACGGCGAACGCTGGGGTGCGGCGGTCGCCACGATGGACGCGGGCGGTGGCGGCGTCTACCGGCAGGGCAACTCGATGGACGTCTTCCTGTTCCCGAACGGTGACGGCGACGGCCACGACGGCCAGTCGGACGAAGTCGGACCCGGCAGCGGCACCAAGGTTTTCCGGGACGGCAAGCTGCTCGACCAGTCGTCGGTGCCCGGTCAGCTCTGGCTGGAAGAGGTGCCGGCCGCGAAGGCGGCGTACCGGTTGGAGATCGTGCAAACCCGGCCGATGCTTCAGTTGGCGAACCGGATGGAAGGCGTCTGGACCTTCAGCTCGCAGGACACCGGTGAGGACAAGGAACTGCTGCCGTTGAAGACCGTGCGGTTCACGCCGCGCGTGGACGAGTGGAACGCGGTCAAGCGGCTGCCGATCAGCGTTTTGGACTTCACCGTCAGCAGCGCGCCTGGTGCGAAGGTCACGCCGGTGAAGTCGGTCGTCGTCCAGGTGTCGGGTGACGGCGGCAAGACCTGGCAGCGGACGAGTGTCCTGCCGACCGGGAAGGGCAAGTACAAGGCGGTCTTCACGACGCCGGCCGGGGCGAAGCTGATCTCGCTGAAGTCCCGGGTCACCGACCAGGACGGCAACACCGCGACCCAGACGGTGCTGAACGCCTACCGCCTGCGCTGACACGACGAAGCCCCCGGGGAGCTCCCCGGGGGCTTCGCTGTCACTGGAACCGGATCAGCCGATCAGGCCGAGGGCCTTGACCGCGTCGCGCTCTTCGCCGAGCTCGGCGGTGCTGGCGTCGATCCGGGCGCGGGAGAAGTCGTTGATCTCCAGGCCCTGGACGATCTCCCAGTTGCCGTCCTTGGTGGTCACCGGGAACGACGAGATCAGGCCCTCCGGTACGCCGTACGAACCGTCGGACACGACCGCCATCGACAGCCAGTCGCCGTCGGCCGAGCCGCGCAGCCAGTCGCGGGTGTGGTCGATCGTCGCGGCAGCGGCCGAGGCGGCCGAGGAGGCGCCGCGGGCCTCGATGATCGCCGCGCCGCGCTTCTGCACGGTGGGGATGAAGTCGTTCTCCAGCCAGGCCTGGTCGTTGACGACCTCGGCGGCGTTCTTGCCGGCCACCTCGGCGTGGAAGATGTCCGGGTACTGGGTGGCCGAGTGGTTGCCCCAGATGGTCAGCTTGCGCAGGTCGTTGACGTGCGTGCCGGTCTTCTTGGCCAGCTGCGCGAGCGCGCGGTTGTGGTCCAGCCGGGTGAGCGCGGAGAACCGCTCGGCCGGGATGTCCGGCGCGTTGGTCTTCGCGATCAGCGCGTTGGTGTTGGCCGGGTTGCCGGTGACGGTGATCCGGATGTCGTCGGCGGCGTGGTCGTTGAGCGCCTTGCCCTGGCCGGTGAAGATCGCGCCGTTGGCCTCGAGCAGGTCGCCGCGCTCCATACCCTTGGTCCGCGGCCGGGCGCCGACCAGCAGGGCGACGTTCGCGCCGTCGAAGATGACGTTCGGGTCGTCGCCGATCTCGACGCCGGCCAGCGTCGGGAACGCGCTGTCGTCCAGCTCCATCACGACCCCCTCCAGCGCCTTCAGCGCCGGGGTGATCTCCAGCAGCCGCAGCTCGACCGGGGTGTCCGGGCCCAGCAGCGCACCGCTCGCGATCCGGAACAGCAGGCTGTAACCGATCTGGCCGGCGGCGCCGGTGACGGCCACCTTCACGGGGGTAGTGCTCACGACACGCTCCTTGGAGAACTCGACTGGCTGACTACTTCGGACGCTAGCAACCCCCGCGCCCGCTGGCGACGGTGGGGCCGGTGATTCCTGCCACCTCCTTCCGGCGAGGCGTTCACCCGGTGGACGCCGGCCGGACCCGGCAGCGCCGCCCGGGTGTTTCCGGGCGGCTCGATGGTGTGCGCAGTCCCTGACTCGTGAGGAGAACCCGTATGAAGCTGTCCCGGCAGTTCGTCGCGGTCGGCGCCTCGGCGCTGACCGTCGGTGCGGCGCTGGTCGCGCCGCAGCTCTCCGGCTCCCAGCCGGCCGACCGGCCCGCCGCGACCGGTGCGACGACCACGTCCAGCCCCGCCTCCGCCGAGCGGCGCGACGACTTCGTGGTGGTCGGGCACCGGGGCGCGTCGGGCTACCGGCCCGAGCACACGCTGGCGTCGTACGAGCTGGCGGCGCGGATGGGCGCCGACTTCGTCGAGCCGGACCTGGTCACCACCAAGGACCACGTGCTGGTCACCCGGCACGAGCCGGAGATCGGCGGGACGACGGACGTCGCCGCGCACCCGGAGTTCGCTTCGCGGAAGAAAACCAAGACCCTGGACGGCGTCGCGGTGACCGGCTGGTTCACCGAGGACTTCACGCTGAAGGAGCTGAAGACGCTGCGCGCGACCGAGCGGATTCCGGCGGTCCGGCAGCACAACACGGTGTTCAACGGCCGGTACCAGATCCCCACCTTGCAGGAGGTGATCGACCTGACCAAGCGGCTCTCGCGCGAGCTGAACCGGCCGATCGGGATCTACCCGGAGACCAAGCACCCGACGTACTTCCAGCAGCAGGGCCTGGCGCTCGAGCCGGAACTGGTCAAGGTGCTGAACCGCAACGGGCTGAACCGGGCCGGCGCCAAGGTCTACGTGCAGTCGTTCGAGGTGGCGAACCTGAAGGCGCTCGACAAGCAGCTGCGCGTCCCGCTGGTCCAGCTGACCAGCTCCTCCGGCGCGCCGTACGACTTCGTGGTGGCGGGGGACAAGCGCACGTACGCCGACGTGGTCAGCGCGCGCGGACTGCAGGAGGTCGCCACGTACGCCGACGGCGTCGGGCCGGCCAAGGACCAGGTCATCCCGGTCGACGCGACGGGCAAGCTGGGCACGCCGACCGCGCTGGTCCGCGACGCGCACCGGGCCGGACTGGTGGTGCACCCGTACACGTTCCGGGTCGAGAACTCCTTCCTGCCGGTGAACTTCCGCAGCTCGGCCGTGGCGGCCGACTCCGGCGACCTGTTCGGCGAGATCGCGGCGTACCGCAAGGCCGGGATCGACGGGCTGTTCTCCGACAACGCCGACATCGCCGTGGCCGCGGCGGCCGAGTCGCGCTGAGCGACGTGCACCACCGATCAACCTCCGGTGGCGGTCGTCGGGGCTGCGGAGTTGAGCGTGCGCCGCGCCGGTCGGGTCTGGTTGATCGGTGGTGGAGCTCCGTCCCGCCAGTGAAAGGATGGCGGGATGGAGCGCAAGGTCGGATCCGGGACGGCGACCGTCGAAGCCGAGGCGGACGGGACGTTCGTGCTGCGGGTCGACGGGTCGCTGCAGTCGCAGGTGGATCTGGCTGATCCGGCGCGGCTCGGGTTCGAGTACATGCGCCGGATCGGTGACGTGGTGGACGCGGTCGCGCCGCGGCGGCAGCCGGTGTCGGTGCTGCACGTCGGCGGGGCCGGACTGTCGCTGGCCCGGTACGTCGCGGTGACCCGGCCGCGGTCGCGGCAGATCGTGCTGGAGCCGGACGATGACCTGACCGAGTTCGTCCGGGAGACGCTGCCGCTGCCGAAACGGTCCGGGATCAAGGTCCGCCCGGTCACCGGCCGGGCCGGGATCGGCGCCGTGTACGACGGCTCGGTCGACCTGCTGATCGTCGACGCGTTCGTCCGCGAAGCGGTGCCGGAGAACCTGGTCACCAGGGAGTTCGCGGCCGAGTGCGCGCGCGTGCTGCGGCCCGGCGGGGTGCTCGTGCAGAACCTGATCGACGGGTCGGCGGGGCTCGGCTTCGTCCGGCGGGTGGCGGCGACTGCGCGGGAGGCCTTCGGCGAGGGCGTGGTGCTGGCGGAGCGCAAGGTGCTGCGCGGCAAGGCGTTCGGCAACGTCGTACTGGTGGCTTCGCGGCAGCCGGTGCCGGATCTCACCGCGGTCGGCCGGCAGGCGCAACCGCCGTACGAGGTGCTGGCCTTGCGGGAGCTGGCCGGCAAGGCCGAACCGCTCACCGACGAGGAGTCCTTCGTGTCGCCCGCGGCACCGTCGGGCACCTTCGGGAAGTGAACAATTCGGCGTCAGGTTGACCGTGAACCCGGCCGCCTGCGTCACCGGTCCAGCTAGTGTTGCGCGGGTGGCCGATGCAAGAGTTTCCGCGCTGACGTACTACCCGGTGAAGGGTCTGGCCGGAGTGTCCGTCGACCGTGCCGAGGTGGGCGCGACCGGGGTGAAGCACGACCGGAGCTTCATGCTCGTCGGTCCTGACGGCGCGTTCTACAGCCAGCGCGTCCTGCCGGCGATGGCACCACTGCGGGTCGAGGTGCTCGACGGTGACGGCCTGCGGCTATCCGACGGCGGGTCCGACATCCTGGAGATCGACGTCGCGTACGACGGGAAGCGGCGCGACGTGAGCCTGTTCGGCAAGTGGTTCGGCGACGCGGTGGTGCAGGACCCGGCGGCGGACGCGTGGTTCACGGAGCGGCTCGGACGGCCGGCTGCGCTGGTCCGGGTGACGCCGGAGCACGAGCGCCGGGGGTGGGGCGTGCATCCCGGGCAGACGGGGTTCGGCGACGCGCACGCGCTGCTGATCACGTCGCTGGCCTCACTCGACGAACTGAACGCGCGCATCGTGGAACACGGCGGCGAGGCGATCCCGATGAACCGCTTCCGGCCGAACCTCGTCGTGTCCGGCTGGACCGAAGCACACACCGAGGACCGCGTGCTGCGCGCTTCGGCAGGCGAGGTCCACATCGGGTACGCCGCGAGAGCGATCCGCTGCGCGGTCCCGACGGTGAACCAGGCGACCGGCCAGAAGAGCGGCCCGGAACCGACCCGCACGCTCGCGACGTACCGACGGCAGCCCGACTACGGCGGCGGCGTCAGCTTCGGCATGAAGGCAGCGGTCCTGGAGCCAGGAGTCGTTGCCGTTGGCAACGTTTTCGCGGTGGCCGAGTGGCTGCCCGAAGGACCGGATCCGGCCCCGTCGAGTCGGTAGGACCTCTACAGCTCGAGAGGTACGCCGTGGGTGGGCATGCGGAGGCGGTCGGTGAGGCCTTCGGTGGTGAAGGTTTTGGCGAGGTGGTCGGGGCCTTCGGTGAAGTGGGCCCAGCCTTCGGTGTGGACGGGGACGATGGTGGCGGGGGCCAGGAGGCGGGCGGCTTCGGCGGCGGCGTCGGAGGTGAGGGTGAGGGGCTGGCCGTCGAAGAGGGGAGTGCGGGCGGCGCCGGCGAAGAGGAGGGCGATGTCGATGGGGCGGGCCTTGATGCCGGGGATGGTGCCGGTCTTGGTGCGCTCGACGATCTCGGCGACGAGCGCGACCGAGGCGTTGTCGCCGGAGACGTAGACGGTGGGGAGATCGTCGGCTGACAACAGGAATCCGGTGACGACGCCGGTGACTGGTTCGCAGCCTTCGGGGCCGTGCTGGGCGGGGAGGGCGGTGACGGTGAGGGCACTGCCGTCGGGGCGCGGCAACTGGGTGGACTCCCAGGGCGCCAGGCCGCGGACGCCGGCGATGTGTTCGGCGGCGTCGGGAGTCGACAGGGTGAGCGGGATCGATGCGAGCAGGGCGCGGCCGGCGTCGTCCAGGTTGTCCTTGTGCTGGTCGTGCGACAGCAGGACGGCGTCGATCGGGCCGAGGTCCTCGGGCTCGAGCGCGGGGCCGGTGAGCTTGGTCATCACCCGGCCGGGGAGCTGGTAGTCGCGCGGCGCGTCGAACGCCGGGTCGGTGAGCAGGCGCAGGCCGCCGAGGTCGAGAACGGCGGTCGGTCCGCCGATGTGGGTGAGCTTCATGTCCCGATCCTGCGCCCGGACGGCCCGGTTCGCCATTGGCCCGCGAGCCATGGTTCCTTAAGATCGGGCCATGCGGACGATCGCGGTGCTCGCCTTCGACGGGATGAGCCCGTTCCACCTTTCCGTGCCCTGCCTGGTCTTCGCCGACTGGGGCGAGGGCCGGTACGACGTCCAGGTGTTCGCCGAGCACCCCGGCCGGCTCAGGACCAACGCCGGCTTCGATCTGCACGTCGACCGCGACCTCGCCGTCCTGGAGGCGGCGGACGTCGTGATCCTGCCGAGCTGGGAGCCGCACCTCCCGGCGTCCGAGCAGCTGCTCGACGGGATCCGCGCGGCGCACCGGCGCGGCGCGACCGTCGTCGGGCTCTGCCTCGGCGCGTACCTCGTCGCCGCCAGCGGGATCGCCGACGGGCGGGACGTCGTGACGCACTGGTACTGGGCCGACGACCTGCAGAACCGGTACGACGGGATCCGGGTCCGCGCCGACGTGCTCTGGTCCGACCACGGCGACGTCGTCACGTCCGCGGGGACGGCGTCGTCGCTGGACTGCTGCCTGCATCTGGTCCGTTCCCACCATGGCGTGGAAGTCGCCGAGCGGCTCGCGCGGCGGATCGTGGTCGCGCCGCACCGCAGCGGTTCGCAGGCGCAGTACATCCCCGTCCCGGTGGCGCCGGACCCGAGCGACGACGTGATCGAGAAGGCGATGGTCTGGGCTCGGGAGCGGCTCGACCAGCCGGTGTCGCTGGACGAGTGGGCAGCGGCGGTCGCGCTGTCCCGGCGTACGTTCACCCGGCAGTTCCGGGCGCGCACCGGGATGAGCGGTCAGGCGTGGTTGCTCCGCCAGCGGGTCGACCGCGCCCGGCTGCTGCTGGAAACCACCGACCACCCGATCGAACGGGTGGCTTCTGCCAGCGGTTTCGGCAGCAGCGCGGCGCTGCGCCACCACTTCCACCAGCTGCTGGGCACCACACCCCAACGCCACCGCCAGGACTTCGGCGCCCCGACCCAGCATCTGACCGCAGTCTGAAGCCGCGCCCAACTATGTCCGGTTGGGCGTGACAACCTCCTCCCAGCAGGTTATCTTGACGTCAAGACACATGTCTTGACGTCAAGATACTGCTGAGGAGCACCGCATGGCGCGCATCAAGGTGGCCCGACCGCTCGTCGAACTGGACGGCGACGAGATGACCCGGATCATCTGGCAGTTCGTGAGAGACCGGCTGATCCACCCGTACCTGGAGCTCGAGCTGGAGTACTACGACCTCGGCCTCGAGCACCGCGACGCGACCGGCGACCAGGTGACCATCGACGCCGCCGGGGCGATCAAGCGCCATGGCGCCGGGGTGAAGTGCGCGACGATCACGCCGGACCAGGCCCGGGTCGAGGAGTTCGGGCTGCGGCGGATGTGGGCCTCGCCGAACGGCACGATTCGCAACATCCTCGGCGGGGTCGTGTTCCGCGAACCGATCATCATCAAGAACGTGCCGCGGCTGGTACCGAGCTGGACCAAGCCGATCGTGATCGGCCGGCACGCGCACGGCGACCAGTACAGGGCCACCAACTTCACCGTGCCCGGCGCCGGCGAGCTGACCATCACGTTCACCCCCGCCGATGGCTCCGAACCGATCCAGCACGTCGTCGCGAACTACGGCCCGGACGGCGGCGTCGCGCTCGGCATGTACAACTTCACCAAGTCGATCGAGGACTTCGCCCGCGCGTCGTTCGCGTACGGGCTGCGGCGCGACTACCCGGTCTACCTGTCCACCAAGAACACCGTGCTCAAGGCGTACGACGGTGCCTTCAAGGACATCTTCCAGGCGGTCTACGAGCGCGAGTTCCAGGCCGAGTTCGAGCGGCGCGGGCTGACCTACGAGCACCGGCTGATCGACGACATGGTCGCGTCGGCGCTGAAGTGGGAGGGCGGATACGTCTGGGCGTGCAAGAACTACGACGGCGACGTGCAGTCCGACACCGTCGCGCAGGGCTTCGGCTCGCTCGGGCTGATGACGTCGGTGCTGATGACGCCGGACGGCCAGATGGTCGAGGCCGAGGCGGCGCACGGCACGGTGACGCGGCACTACCGCCGGCACCAGCGCGGCGAACCGACGTCGACCAACCCGATCGCGTCGATCTTCGCCTGGACCGGCGGGCTCAAGCACCGCGGCAAGCTCGACGGTACGGCGGACGTGATCGGCTTCGCGCAGACGCTGGAGCAGGTCTGCGTGCGGACCGTCGAGCAAGGCCGGATGACCAAGGATCTGGCCCGGTTGATCGGGCCGGACCAGGAGTGGCTGACCACCGAGCAGTTCCTCGCCGCGCTCGACGAGAACCTGCAGAAGCAGATCGCTACAGCAGTGTGATCAGGGTGTAGAGCGCGGGTGCGCTGAACATCACCAGCAGCAGCCACGCGACCATGCGATGCCCCGGCTTGGCCCGGTCCAGCGAGGAGGCGAAGGCCAGGACGGCGCCTTCCTCGGTGTGCCGGCTCAGACCCATCCGCTTGGCCTCACCGGGACGCTGGTCCGGACGCTCGTCGGCCAGCGCGTCCGGCGGGATCCCGAACAGCGCGGGTCTGGCCGGTTCGAGATCGTCGCGCTCCCCGTACATCCGGCCTCCCGCTGGCTAGGTGGAAGCTCGGGTCGACACGCGAGACCTGAGCGCCTGGGAACCATGGTCCCACTCCACACCCGGGACAGCGCCTCGACATCCGGAATCGGTCGCGGGGGTGGCGGTGGGTAGCCGGGTCGGTACTAGTCGAAGTCGACGACCCAGGCCACGCGGGTGGTCTGGCCGAGGCCGCCCAGGCAGATCGAAGGGCAGTATTTCTCGGTGGCACGGCCGACGCCGAGCTCCTCAAGGCCACAGTTGAAGATCGTGCCCGCGCTCTCGGACTTGAGCCGCTCGAAGGCCGTCTCCGCACTGACCTGCCTGCCGCCGGTTGCGGCGCTGGATTGCCCGGTTGCCGACGTTTGCCCGCTCTCCGCACGATCGCGAGCTTCGTCGCTGGCGCCGTGGTCGAGGTCGGTGTTGTTGCGCAGCGGTGCGCAGCCGCGTTCCTGGCGAGCGCTGTTGATGTAGCCGAACAGCGTCTCTTCGGCGGCGTCCCGGTCACCGGTGTCCGGCGGCGTGGTTGTCGTCGGGTCACCCGTGGGCGTCCTCGTCGGCGTCTGGCTCGGGCGCGGTTGCTGGGTTTCCGTCTTCGGCGTCGGCGTGCGCGTCGTACCCGTCGTCGGTGTCGCGGTCGGCTGGTCGGTCGGCGCGACCGTCGGGTGCGTCGTACCAGGGGACTGGCCCGGAGTCGGCGACTGACCGGGTGTCGGCGTTGTGGTCGCGCCCGGAGTGACGCTGGGCGTGACTCCCGGCGTCGGCGGGGTCGACGGTACGGCGGTCGGCGGGGCCTGGGTGGTGTCGACGGCCGGTTCGGTCGACGCCGTGATGTAGGTGTCGTCGTCGCGGGTGACGTACGGGACCGACGCGTCGGCCTGGTCGCTCTGCGGTTCGTGCAGCAGGATCCAGGAGATCGGGGTGATCACCAGGATCACGGATGCGATGGCGATCAGCGGACGGCGCACCCGCGACGGTTGCGGGGCGGCCCTTCTGCTGCGCCGGCGCCGAGCGGTGGCTCCGGGCTCAGACATTTAGTTGCGTGTTCCCTTCACGGTCGCCCCCAAAGACGTGCCTCATTCGTCTCACCGCAGCGCCGGGACGGCGGCGCTCAGTGGATAGCAAGAACGGATCTACCCGGCCGGTTCACCGGTGAACCGGCCGGCGGCTGTTGTGGTCGGACAAACTGCGCCGGCCCGACGGTGGACCGGCGACAAAACATTGTCCTGACAAACCAGCACCGGCGTGTCGCGCTCGACAGACCGGCGCGATCAGCTGCTGACCCGGCCGAAGTCCTGGACCCAGCTGCCCGGGCCCCACTGCGACTTGACCTGGCCCGGGTCGTACCCGATGCCGATCCGGTTGAACTTGCAGTTCAGGATGTTCGCGCGGTGTCCGTCGCTGTTCATCCAGGCGTTGAACACCCGCTGGGCGGAGTCGTAGCCGGCGGCGATGTTCTCGCCCCAGCCGCTGCCGCGGAAGCCGGCCGCCGCGATCCGGTCGCCCGGGCCCTGACCGTCGGGATTGGTGTGGTCCATGTAGTGCCGGCGCACCATGTCGGACGCGTGCCGGCCGGCCGCCTCGACCAGGCTGTCGTCCAGCTGGAGCGCGCGGCAGCCCTGGTTGCGCCGGGCCGCGTTGGTCAGCTCGAGGACGTCGCGCTCGATCGAGCTGGTGCCACCGCCACCCGGCGGGGGCGGCGGCGGGTCGTCCGGCGTCGGCTCGGTCGTTGTTGGCGGTGGGGTCTTGGTGGTCGGCTTGCTGGTCGACGGCTTCGGCTTCGCGGTCTTGGTGTCACCGGCAACCGTCGGCGCGTGGCTCGGGCGGACCGTCACGGTGGTGACGCCACCCGGAGTGGTGCTGAACACGGTGGTCGGCGCGGTGGTGGCCGTCGTCGTGGTGGTCGACTCGGCCGAACCCAGCGCCGGCGTACCGGTCGGGCTGATCGTGGTGGTGACGCCGTTCGGCAGGGTCTTGGTGACGGTGACCAGCGGCTTGCCGGGCTTGGCCGGCGCGGAGGTGCCGTCGACCGCGGCCGGGCCGGCGTTGTCCTCGGAGACGTGCAGGACCTCGGTCCGGTCGTCGGCGACGGTCGAGCCGTCGCGGTTCGTCATCAGGTACACCACGGGGCCGATGGCCAGCAACACCGACAGGGCGCTGACGACCGGGCCGACCAGGCCCCGGCTGCGCTTGCGCGCCGCTCTTCTGCTCCGGTGTCGCCCAGGGGTTGGCGAGTCCGTCATGGGTGGGCGAAATCCTCTTCGTTCGTTCGTACCGAGTCGTTCGTCGTTCCCCGCGCAGTGGCCAGGCCCCCCTGGTTGCCGACAGTGACCCTATCGATCGGCCGGGCCACTGTTACAGATCCGCGTCAGGTCTTAACGCACCCCGAAGATTTCAGGCGCCGAAGTTCTGCACCCAGCTGCCGTTGCCCCAGTCGGGCTTGACCTGCCCGCTGTCGTAGCCGACGCCGAGCATCGTGTAGTCGCAGTTGAGCATGTTCTTGCGGTGGCCTTCGCTGTTCATCCAGCCCTCGACGACGGCCGCCGCCGAGCTGTAGCCCACGGCGATGTTCTCGGCCATCGCGCCGCCACGGAAACCGGCCGCCTTCATCCGGTCGAACGGGCTGCGGCCGTCCTGGCTGGTGTGGTCGAAGTAGTGGTTGTCGACCATGTCCGCGGCGTGCGCCTCGGCCGCCCGGGTCAGGGCGCTGTTCGACTTCAGCGGTCCGCAGCCGGCCTTCTGGCGCTCGGCGTTGGTGAGCTGCAGCACCTGCGTCTCCATCGGACCACCGCTCGGCGGCGGCGCGGTCGTGGTCTTGGTCGGCTTCGGCGTACTGGTGTGACTGGGCTTCGGGGACGGCGTCGTCGACGGCTTCGGGGTGCGCGACGCGCCGCGGCTCGGCGCGGTGGTCGAGCGGGTCGGCGTCGGCGTGGCCCGCGGAGTCCTGGACGGCGTCCGGCTCGGGGTCACCGACGGCTTCGGTGTCGCGCTCGGAGTGACGGACGGCGTGGGAGTCGGTGTTTCGGCGGGAGGTGTCGAGAGGTCGTCGGTAGCGACGGTCAGCGGTTCGTCCTGGCTCGTCGGGGTGCTCCGGCCATCCCGGGTGAGGTACCAGCCACCACCCGCGAGCAGCCCGAGCACCAGGAGCGCAGCGAGAATCGGTCCGGCCACTCCACGTCGTTTCGCGCGCCGAGGACCAACGCGGCCAGGGTTTTCGTCGTACTGGGAGGAGGACACCCAGGGGACCGTAGCGGAGATCCCCAGCCTCGACGAGCCCTTGTGACAAAGGTCGAACGGCCTTCACAGACCTTTGACGTACCAGCGTTCAGGCCTGGTCCACAATCAGCAGCGCGCGATGACGATGTCCGCGACGACCTTCCAGCCCAGGCTGCGGTAGAGCCGCAGGCCGTCGATCGACGCGATCAGGATGCCGCGCTTGGCGCCCTGAGCGGCGGCGGTCTCGACCAGCGACGCCATCACGGCGCTGCCGAGGCCGCGCCGCCGGTGGGCCGGGTCGGTCTCGATCCGGTCCGCGACCGCGTCCTCACCGACCACCGCCATCCGGCCGCTCGACACCACGCCACCGTGCAGCGTGGCCCGGGTGACGATCAGGTCGGACTCCAGCTCGGTGTGCAGCGCGTACCGGTCGTTGAGCTGCAGCGCCGGTTGCTCGGACAGCTGGATGGTCATCAGCCAGTCCTGCTCGCGCTGCACCTCCAGCCCGAGCTCCTCGAACTGCTCGACGCGTGCCTCCCGGTCGTCGGTGGCCAGCGTGATCCAGCCGGCGCCGCGGCCACCGCCGGCCGCCATCGCCAGCTCGGCCGCGCGTTCGACCCGCTCCGGTTTGTCGTCCGCATCCAGTACGACGTACTCCATGGCGCGGTTGTCCTCGCCCGCGCGCACGATCAGGATCCCGTCGTTGTCGTCCTCGACTTTGGTCCAGCCCCTCGACACCGACCACCCCGCCTGCCAGCGGCGGACGAGCTCCTCACGATCTCTCACCTGTCGATTCAAGCAGTCGCGGGGCCGAACGGCGAGGGGAACTGGTGTCGCCCTTCGAACATTCCCGCCTCACACTGTGGACGACTCGCTCAATCGGCGACGTTTTCCAGCGGTTTCCGGTAGTCAGGGTGTTCGGTCGCGAGCAGGTCGAAGCAGATCAGGTCCTCGTACACACCGCCGCGGCGCGGGCTCGCGGCGCGGGCCAGGCCGGTGCGGATGAAGCCGTTGACCTCGGCCACATGGGCGGACGCGGTGTTCGGCGCCGCGGCGTACAGGACGAGCCGGCGCCGGCCGAGCCCGCCGTCGTCGATCGGCGTGAAGGCGTGCCGGATCGCCAGCTCGACCGCCGCGGCCATCACGCCCCGGCCGCGGGCCTCGGGGTGGGCCCAGTAGCCGACCTCCGCCATCGTCTTGTCGATCCGGTTGTTCAGGTCGAAGACGCTCACGTTGCCGAGCAGTTCGTCGGTCTCCGCGTCCGCGATCGCCCAGGAGACTCCTTCGCCGCTGGCCAGCAGCTCCAGCCGGCCCTCGATGAACGCTTCCGCGTCCGCGAGCCCGTACGGCGACGGCAGGCCGGCCAGCCAGTGCTGCGTCCGGGGGTCGTTGCACGCCGCCACGACCCGCTCGGCGTCCTTGGCTGCCAATGCCCGCAGCCGGATGCCTTTGCCCTCGATCACCGGCACGATCCACCAGTTGCCCTGGGGCTCGAGTTCGTCGTCGCGGGCAACCGACGCGACCCACTCGTCCCGCCGGACGCCGCGCTGCAGACCGCCGTCGGGCAGCGTGACGAGCGACCGGAAGCCGGCCTTCCACGCGACCCGGCGAGACGCCCAGTTGCCGACGTACGCGCGCCAGACCACTCGGTGCCAGCCGAGCGTGTCGAAGGCGTGCCGAACGACGAGCTTGACCGCCCGCGTCATCACGCCGTGGCCGCGGGCCCACGGCGACACCGCGAACCCGATCTCGCCGACGCCGCCCTCGGAGTCGCGCAGATCGACCGTGCCGGCGTAGCGGCCGTCGTACCCGATCGCCCAGGCGAACGAGCTGCCGTCCTGCCACCGGCCCGGGATGTGCTGGGTCAGGTAGTCGACCGCGTGCTCGCGCAGATAGGGCACCGGGATCGTGGTCCAGCGCTGCATCTCCGGGTCCTGGCAGGTCTCGTACGCCGGGTCGAGGTCGGCCGTGGTGTGGGCGCGCAGGGTGACCGGGCCGTCGGTGAGCACCGGGACGTCGTCGGGGAATCGCATGTCCGAAGCGTGACGCGCGGGAGCACCGCGCGGCAACGCGATTTCGCCCTGGACGCACGGGAACGAACAGATTTGCACTGCGCGGCGGCGGCGCAGACCGTAGTCTGACCCTGTGAACGCTGCCGGAAACGCCGAACCGACCCGCGGCCGGGGCGGGCAACTGGCTGCCCAGCGGCAGGCCACGATCGTTGCCGAGGTCAACAGCCGGGGCGCCGTCACGGTCGCCGAGCTGGTCGACCGGTTCGGGGTCTCGGACATGACGATCCGCCGCGACCTGGACGCGCTGGACTCCAGCGGCCTGCTGCACAAGGTGCACGGCGGCGCGACGTCGGTCGGTCTGCGCAGCGCGCACGAGCCCGGCTTCGACGCCAAGCTCACCCAGGAGTCGGCCGCCAAGCAGGCGATCGCCACCGAGGCCGCGCGCCGGGTCCAGCCGGACAGCGCGATCGGCATCGGCGCCGGCACCACGACGTACGCGCTGGCCCGTCAGTTGCTCCGCGTGGAGAACCTCACCGTCGTGACGAACTCGGCCCGGATCGCCGACGTGTTCCACGGCAACGCGCGCTCCGACCGCACCGTGGTGCTGATCGGCGGCATCCGTACGCCGTCCGACGCCCTGGTCGGCCCGATCGCGACCGCGGCCCTGCAGTCGCTGCACCTGGACATGCTCTTCCTCGGCGCGCACGGTGTGGACGCCGAGCACGGTCTCAGTACGCCGAACCTGATGGAGGCCGAGACCAACCGCTCGTTCATCGCCGCCAGCCGCGAGGTCGTGCTGGTGGCCGACCACACCAAGTGGGGCACGGTCGGCCTGAGCACGTTCGCGACCTGGAGCGACCTGGACGTCGTCGTCACCGACACCGGCCTGGCCCCGGCGGCCCGCAAGTCCATGCGCGACACCGGCTGCGAACTGGTGCTCGCGGCCGGCTAGCCGCCGCGCCGCGGTGAAGCCGCAGGCGCTCCGGGCGAGCGTCTCCCATCCCCACGCCCTGCCGGAGTGGCGTAGGACTAGTCGAGCTTCGAAGCTCCCGGGGACGGCGTTGCCGCGAGAGAGCTGGGTGCCCGGAAGCCGTGCTCGCTGAAGGCCTTCTCGATCGCGGCGAAGGTCTGGTCCGCCTTGGCGGTTTCGACCAGCGCGATGATGCAGCCGCCGAACCCGCCGCCGGTCATCCGCGCGCCGACTGCGCCCGCGGCCAGTGCGGTGTCGACGGCAACGTCCAGCTCCGGCACGGTGATCTCGAAGTCGTCACGCATCGACACGTGCGAGGCGGTGAACAGTGCGCCGACGTCCCGCAGCCGGCCGGCGCGCATCAGCGCGACGGCCTGCTCGACGCGGTCGATCTCGGTCACCACGTGCCGCACCCGTCGGCGGTCGACGTCGTCGGAGAGCTTGGCGAGCGCCTCGTCCAGGCCGTCCAGGGTGATCGAGCGCAGCGCCGGTACGCCGAGCTCGGCCGCGGCCCGCTCGCAGCTCTTCCGGCGCGCGGCGTACTCGCCGTCGACGTGCCGGTGTGGCGCCTTCACGTCGATCACCAGCAGGGTCAGTCCGTCGGCCTCGGGGTCGAACGGGATCTGCTCGGTCGACATCGCGCGGATGTCGAAGTACAGCGCGTGTCCCGCGGTGCAGCACATCGACGCCATCTGGTCCATCAGGCCGACCGGCGCCCCGACGTACTGGTTCTCCGCCTTCTGCGCCAGGCGCGCGACCTCGGCCGGGTCGACCTCGAGGTCGCGCAGCCCGAGCAGGGCGACGCCGGTCGCGCACAGCAGCGCGGCCGAGGACGAGAGTCCGGCACCGGTCGGCAGGTCCGAGTCGACCAGCAGGTTCGCGCCACCGATCTCGTAGCCGGCCTCGCGCAGCGCCCAGGCCATGCCCGCCGGGTACGTCGCCCAGTCGCTGACCGAGCCGGGCTCGAGCGAGTCGAGCGCGAACTCGATCACGCCGTTCTGCCCGTTCGACGAGACCGCCACGATGCCGTCGTCGCGGGCCGACGCGGTGACGACGATCCGGTTCGGCAGGGCGATCGGCAGCACCAGGCCGTCGTTGTAGTCGGTGTGCTCGCCGATCAGGTTGACCCGGCCGGGGGCCCGCCAGGCGCCGTCGGGCGCGGTCCCGAAGACCTCTTCGAAGGTAGTCACGAGCTGACCTTACGGAGGGTTTCGGCGACGTCTTCGGGGCGGGTGTCGGAGATGAACGAGCCCATGCCGGACTCCGAACCGGCCAGGTACTTGATCTTGTCAGCAGCCCGGCGGATCGACAGCAGTTCCAGGTGCAGGTAACCGAGCTCGCGGTCGACGCGCACGGGCGCGGCGTGCCAGGCGGCGATGTAGGGCAGCGGTTCGTCGTACAGGCTGTCGAAGCGGCGCAGTACGTCGAGGTACAGCTGGACGAAGTCGTCGCGCTCGGTGTCGGTCAGCTCGCTGATGTCGGCGACCTGGCGGTGCGGGTAGAGGTGGACCTCCACCGGCCAGCGCGCGGCCTCGGGCACGAACGCGGTCCAGGTCTCGTTCTCGGCGACGACCCGGATGCCCGCCTTGCGCTCGGCGGCCAGGATGTCGGCGAACAGGTTGCCGCCGGTGGTCTCGAAGTGTTCGCGGGCCCGCGCCATCAGCGTGCGCATCCGCGGCGGAACGAACGGGTAGGCGTAGATCTGGCCGTGCGGGTGGCTCAGCGTGACGCCGATCTCACGACCGCGGTTCTCGAACGGGAAGACGTACTCGACGTCCGGGCGGGCGCTCAGCTCGGCGACCCGGTCCGCCCAGGCCTCGACGACCAGCCGGGCCTGGCCCTGGGACAGGTCGGTGAACGACTTGTTGTGGTCGCTGGTGAAGCACACCACCTCGGTCCGGCCCGGGCCGGCGAACGACGGGAACCGGTTCGCGAACACCGCCACGTTGTAATCGTGGTCGGGGATCTCGGTCGGGTTGCCCGGCGTACTGGCGTCCAGCGGGCACTGGTCGGCAGGCGGCAGGTAGGTCCGGGTGTTGCGGTGGGTCGCGAAGGTGATCACGTCGCCGGTGAGCGGATCGGTCCGCAGGTCGACCGCTGGCTTGGGAGCGGCCAGGCCACGGGTGTCGGCCAGCGGAACGCGGACCGGCGCGTCGGCCGGGTCGTAGTAGATCAGGTCCCGGCCGTCGGACAGCTTGGTGTCCGTCCGCCGCGCGCCACGTGTTGTCATGCGAATCATCATAAACCAACAGAATTGAACATGCAGGAGACGACCCGTCGCCGGTACTCTTGATCGATGGACGTCGCCCTACTTCCGCGTCCTCTCCCGTGCCGGAGAGGACGCTAGGAACTCCCAGCTCATGAACGAGACTCTGCTCAACATCGTCCTGATCTTCGTCTTCGTGCTCATCGGTGGGGTGTTCGCCGCGGCCGAGATGGCGCTGGTCTCCCTGCGGGAGAGCCAGCTGAAGTCGATCGCCACCCGTGGCCGGCGCGGCGAGACCGTCGCCCGGGTCGCCGCGAACCCCAACCGTTTCCTGTCCGCGGTGCAGATCGGCGTCACCCTGATGGGCTTCCTGTCGGCCGCCTTCGGTGGCGCGACGCTGGCCGACGGGCTGTCACCGCACCTGCAGGACCTCGGCCTGCCCGAGTCCCTCGCGGACACCGCCGCCCTGGTGCTGATCACCGTGGCCATCTCGTACGTGTCGATCGTGATCGGCGAGCTCGCGGCCAAGCGGCTCGCGCTGCAGCGGGCCGAGCTGTTCGCGCTCGGCCTGGCGCCGCTGGTCGACCGGATCGCCTCCGCGGTCCGGCCGGTGATCTGGCTGCTGTCCAGGTCCACCGACCTGGTCGTGCGCGCGCTCGGCGGCGACCCGAACGCGAACCGTGAGGTGATGAGCGACGAGGAGCTGCGCGACCTCGTCTCCGCGCACGAGTCGCTCGGTGAGGAGGAGCGCCGGATCGTCGACGACGTCTTCGAGGCCGGCGGCCGGCAACTGCGCGAGCTGATGCTGCCGCGCACCGAGGTGGACTTCGTCGACGCCGAGATGCCGGCGTACAAGGCGGTCAAGTTCGCCGCCGAGCGGCCGCATTCGCGCTACCCGGTGATGAACGGCTCGGCCGACGACATCGTCGGCTTCGTGCACGTGCGCGATCTGTTCGACCCGGCGGTCGCGTCGCGGTCGGTCCGGGTCGGCGATCTGGCGCGCGAGGTCCTGATGCTGCCGGACACCGCGAAGCTGCTGCCGACGCTGACCGAGATGCGCCGGCGCTCGACCCACCTGGCGATCGTGCTCGACGAGTACGGCGGTACGGCCGGCATCGTCACGCTCGAGGACCTGGTCGAGGAGCTGATCGGCGACATCAAGGACGAGTACGACGAGGACGCCGGCGAGACGACCCGCCTGCGCAGCGGCGACGTCGAGGTCGACGGCCTGCTCAACCTGGACGACTTCGCCGACGAGACCGGCGTCGAGCTGCCCGACGGCCCGTACGAGACGGTCGCCGGCTTCCTCGCCGCCCAGCTCGGCCGGGTCCCGTCCGTCGGCGACGAAGGCTCCGTCGCCGGCTACAACATCACCGTCACCGAGATGGACGGCCGCCGGGTGGCCCGGGTCAGGGTGCACCGGGTCGCCCCCGAGGAATCCACCACCATCCCCTGATCGTCTCGATCGAGCAGCACTGCAAAGGTCATGGGGCCTCCCGCTCTGGACTGAGGAGCGGAGGGAGCGAAGCGACCGAAGCGACGAGGGAAGAGCGGGAGATCAAGCCCCAGGACCACGCCGAGCCGGAGGCGAGGCCGAAAGCACCGGCTTCCGCTCCAGAAGGTTGCTTCGGGCAAGGACCACCAGTCCGCCGGCGGTGAAGCCGAGGCCCTGCACGACGAGGATCGGGATGATGCCGACCACCTCGCCGAGCAATCCGGCCGCGACGATGCCGACCAGGACGGCGAGGCCTTCGGCGGCGAACAGCGCGCCGAAGACCCGCCCGCGGGACGCGTCGTCGGTCAGCCGCTGGACCACCGTCATCGATGCCGCGACCACGAACGCGCCCGGCAGTCCGACCGCGATCATCAGCACGTACGCCGGCGCCAGGCCGTCGTAGACCAACGGATAACAGAACAGCGCGAGATCGATCAGGCCGAAGAGCACGGCGCCGGCGCCCCACAGTCGAGCCGCCGCGAAGCGTGCCCCGACGGCGGCGGCGACCAGTCCGCCGACGATCCCGCCGACCGCCTGGGCCGACACGATCAGCCCGTACGCCGTCGAGTCGCCGCCCAGTTCCTCGCTGACGAACGGCGCGAACAGCGTGCTCATCGCGCCTTCGCCGACCCCGGTCACCAGCCCGAACACGAAAACGATCCGCATCGCCCGTCCGCCCACGCAGATCCGCAGGCCGTCGACCCATTCGGCGCGCAATCGCCGTACCGCGCCTTTGGTCCGCTCACGCATCACGGCCATCGCCCGATGCCGCACGCCGAGCAGCAACGCCGTCGCCAGCAGGTAGGTCGCGGCGTCGACCGCGGCCAGCAGGGGCATCCCGCCAGTGGCCGCCAGCACTCCACCGAGAGCGGCGCCCACCAGCCGTGCGATGTCGTTGCTCTGGCTGTTCAACGCGTTCGCCGTGATCAGTTGCTGCGGATCCACCAGGTGCGGCACCAGCGACTGCTCCGCCGGCCGGAAGAACTGCTGCAGACAGCTCTGCGCCAGCACGATCACGTAGACCAGCCACAGTCCGCTCTCGTCCCGTACGGCGAGCAGCGGCAGCAGCACGATCGCGTGCAGCAGATTGACCACGATCATCGTCCGCCGCCGGTCCCACCGGTCCACGAACACACCCGCCAGCGATCCGAGCACCACCAGGGGCACGAACGACGCCAGCAGCAACCCGCCCGACGCCAGCGTCGAGCCCGTCAAGGTGTAGACGTGGAAGGCGAGTCCGGTGCGCAGGATCCAGTCGCCGGTCAGTGAGATCAGTCCGGCGCTCAGCACCAGCCGGTAGTCGCGGCGCCTGACCAGGACCGCCCACAAGTCCTTCATCAGCTGTCCTCAGCGGGCTCGGATTGCTCGGGCAGGATGCTGACGATCCGCGTGATGTCGACCAGCCGGCTGCCCGGCGGCCGGGCGGCCTTGTCGTCGATCGGCCGCTCGTCGACGTACCGCTGGAGCAGCCCGCTGATCTGCTCCTCCAGCTCGGCCAGTTCTTCGGCGGTGAGGTAGACCGCGGTGTGCCCGATCCCGGAGTTCTCGACCAGGACGGCGGGCGCGGTCCTGCGTCGCTGCTGCCAGTCGGCCAGGTTGGTGAGCGCGCGCTCGGCGATCAGCTGCTCGAGCACATCCGCGGCCGCTGCGCCCTCGTGGGTCAGCCGCGCGCTGCGCCACGTCTGTGAGGTGGACACCAGCCGCCACGGCCGCTCGCGGTTGTCCTTGCCCGGCGCCGGCTCGACGAAGTCGTACTTCGCCAACTGCCGCAGGTGGTGCGACGCGAGCGCCTGGCTGATGCCGAGCCGGCGGGCCGCGTCCGCCGCGGTGAGCGGCCCTTCCCTGCCCAGCAGGGCCTGCAGGTCCAGCCGGACCGGATGAGCGAGGGCGCGGATCGCCAGTGGTTCGTCCAGCAGCCGGCGCCGGCGCGGATCAGATTCCAAAGACATGCTTGGAATATGCGCCGCAGAGCAGCTTGATGTCAAGCAGTTGCTTGGGATCGGTCAGGACTTCTTGTTCTTGCCCTTCGACTTGCCGTTGCCGGGATCGCCGGGCTTGCCCGGTTTGCCCGAGTTGCCTTCACCGGACGACGGCTTGCCCGACGTCGGCGGATCGGCTACTCGCTCGGTCGTCGTGCTGACCTGTTGGTCGTCGTTCGGCGTGGTGCTCGGTGGGCGGGTGGGAGCCGGCTTCGACGAAGGCGGCGTGGTCGGCGTACTGCGCGGGGTTTGTGGCGGCGTCAGATTCGTCGTCTCCGGAAGCCGTTGGTCCTGGTTGTCCAGAACGACGCCCGTCGCGGTCGCGGCGACGACTCCCATCCCGGCGACGACTCCGGCCAGCCGGCGCTGCGACCAGCGCCGCGACGGCGGAACGACCAGCTCACCGGTGACCACCGGCTGGACCGTCGTACCGGAGGCGATCTGGGCGGCGGTCGGCCGGTCGGCCGGGTTCTTCGCCAGCATGCTCATCAGCAGCCGCTCGAACTCGCCGCCCAGCTCCGGGCGCAGTTCGCTCGGCGGTGTGGGCTCGGTGGTCACGTGCTGGTACATCACCCCGGCCGGCTGATCGCCCTGGAACGGCGGATGCCCGGTGACGAGCTGGTAGAGCACGCAACCCAGCGCGTAGACGTCGGACGCCTTGCCCGCGGGCTCACCCCGGGCGCGTTCCGGCGCGAGGAAGTAGCTCGTGCCGAGAATCTGGCCGTTCGCGGTCACCGTGGTCGTGGTGTCGGTGAGGAACCGGGCGATGCCGAAATCGGTGACCTTGACCGTGCCGTCGGGCGTGATCAGCAGGTTCTGCGGCTTCACGTCGCGGTGCACGATGTCCTCGGCGTGCGCGGCGGCCAGTCCGGTCGCGCTCTGCTTGATCACGGCCAGCGCGCGATCGGCGTCGAACGGGCCGCACAGCCGCAGTTCCTCCGCGACCGTGCGGCCGGCGACCAGCTCCATCACCAGGAAGTAGCCCCCGTCGTACGAGCCGAAGTCGTACGCCGCGACCACGTGCGGGTCGGACAGCGCCGCCGCGGCCCGGGCCTCCCGATGGAACCGTGCGGCCATCTCGGGATCACGCCGCGTGGGCAGCAGCAGCTTGAGCGCGACCTGCCGGCCGAGCAGTTCGTCGGTCGCCTGGAACACCTCGCCCATGCCGCCCCGGCCGAGCGGATTCCCCACCCGGTATCTCCCCGCCACCAGCTCGTCTCGCCTCATCCGGAGCCCGGTACCCGCCGGACCTGGAGGACATGCGGTTCAGAGCGGGTACGCCGTGGGCCCGTCGGCGCGGTCGCGCAGCCAGTCCAGCGAGGATTCGGCCTGGCCGAGGATCGAGATGTGGCTGTGCTCGGCGTACTCGATCAGCTCGGCCGCCGGGATGTGCGCGGCCAGCCAGTGGGCGTGACTCGGCGGGATGATCCGGTCCAGACCGCCGTGCAGGAGCAGGACCGGCGCGGTGATCTCGGCCGGATCGCAGCGCCACGGCAGGAGGTAGGACACGTCGTCGTCGATCTGCCCGTACGGTCCGGCCTCGAGCGCCACGGGACCGGCCACCTGACCGAGCCAGGACCACGGGCCGTCGAACAGCTCCAGGTCGACCGGTGCGAACTCCGGGTCGTACTCGACCTCGGACTGCTCCAGCGCCGTCCGCTCCGCCCGCCCGGCCCGCGCCGCCTGCAACGCGGTCACCCCGGACGGGATCATCCCGCCGAACCAGTCCAGCCCCGGTACGCCGTACGGCGCGATCGCGGCCAGGCTGACCACGGCCTGCACCCGGTCGCCGAGCGTGGCCGCGCAGCCGAGCGCGTACGTGCCGCCGCCGGAGTGGCCCATCACGGTGAACCGGCCGACCCCGAACGTGTCGGCGACGTACTCGACGTCCCGGGCGACCGAGCTGACCGTCCGCCCGGGCGCGGGCGTCGACCCGCCGTACCCGGGACGGTCGAAGGAGATCCAGCGCAGCCCGAGCCACTCGGACGCCTCGAACAACGGCTCCGGCGGCCGGCCGAGATTGGGCGTGCCGTGGTGCCAGAAGACCGGCACGCGACAGTCGTCGCCCGGGTGGGTGTCGTACACCCGCAGCGTGCGGCCGTCGGGCAAACGCAGGTCGGCCTGGTCCATCACGTCACGTCCCTCGGTGTGGGTGCTCTTCGGACGGTACGTCGCCGCGACGGTCCGCGGCTCGACATACCGGCCGAATCAGGTCAGCGCTTCAGCTCGGGGTAGAGGGCGTCGAGATCGCCGGACAGCGCGGCCTTCGCGCCGCGCGTCAGGGCATCGGCGAGCACCTCGTACGCGTCGGACTCGATGCCGTCGAGTGCGGCCTTCGCGATGTCGGCGGGCTTCTCCTTGGGGGCGGTGACGGCGGCGGTCATGTCGGTGTCCACGTAGCCCATGTGCAGGCCGGTGACCTTGATGCCGCGATCGAGCAGCTCGAGCCGCAGCGAGTTGCTCTGCGACCACAGGGCGGACTTGGTCGCGGCGTACGCGCCGCCGCGGGCGACCCAGGACAGGGCGGAATGGGCGTTCAGGATGTGGCCACCGCCGTTCGCCTCGATGATGGGGACGAAGGCGCGGGTCACGGCCAGTGGGCCGAAGAAGTTGATGTCGAAGACGGCGCGGATCGCGTCGATCGGCGCGTCGAGATAGGTCCGCGGCGAGGATCCTCCGGCGTTGTTGATCAGCACCGTCACGTCCGCTGCGGCTGCCGCCAGCGCGTCGACGGACGCCTGGTCGGTGACTTCGAGCGGAAGCGGGACGACCCGGTCGTCGTGGCTCGGCTCGGGGTTGCGGGCCGTGGCGTAGACCTTCTCGACGCCTCGGGTCAGCAGTTCGTCGACGATGGCCTTGCCGATACCGCGGTTGCCGCCGGTGACGAGCACGACAGCGCCTTGCAGGGTGGTCATCTCAGGACTCCAAACGATTCGGGACAGGTGTGCAGCTGCGACTACGGCTGACGGTGCTCGAGCGAGACCACGACGTCCGGCTCGCGGACGGCGTGACCGGCCTCGCAGGTCAGCGCCATGTGCACCCGGGCGCCGCAGTCCGCGTGGGTCAGCCCGAGCCAGTTCGTGCGCGGCCTGTGCTTTTCCCCCCATTCGCCCAGCGCCATCACGATCGGTACGAGATCGTGGCCGGCCTCGGTCAGCGCGTACTCGAAGCGCTGCCGCTGGGACGGCTCCTGGTACGGAACCTTGACCAGCAGGCCCTCCGACACCAGATTGCGCAACTGGTTGGCGGTGACGGACTCGGTCAGGCCCGTGCGGGTGACGAACTCGTCGAACCGGGTGGTCCCGTACGAAGCCTCGCGCAGCAGCAGGATCGTCGATCTGCGCGCGACCAGCGAACTCGCGCGGTCGATCGGGCACGCGTCGCCGAGTTCAGGCCGGTCACTGCCGGCCAGCAGGCCCTTGAGCTGAAGCGTCATGACGTCACCGTACCTGCTGACTTGCGTTTGCATAGTCAGGTCGCACGATGGTGGTACGGCAACCGGTTCGGGTCACCAGAGGGACAGGACGAGATGAGCGATCTACTGCAGTTGGCACTGGACGCACACGGCGGGCTCGACCGCTGGCGCGAGGCCACGAAGGTCACGGCCGAGATCGAGGTGGGCGGCGCGACCTGGGCCAAGAAGGGTGTGCAGGACAAGGTCTTCGTGACCGCCGCGACGGCGACGGTCGAGCCGCACCGCGAGAGCACCCGCTTCGTGCCGTTCGCCGGCGGCGCCACCGCCGTCTTCCGGCCCGACCTGGTCACGCTGGAAGATGCTGAAGGCAACGAGGTCGAGAGGCTCGAGCACCCTCGGTCGACGTTCGCGCAGCATGAGCTGAGCACTCCGTGGAGCGTGCCGCAGGCTGCCTACTTCGGCGGGTACGCGATGTGGACCTACCTGACCACGCCGTTCCTGCTGGCCGAGCCCGGCGTGTCGACCCGGGAGATCGACCCGTGGCACGAGAACGGCGAGACCTGGCGGGTCCTCGAGGCCGAGTTCCCCGACTCGATCGCGACGCACAGCACCCGGCAGTTCTTCTACTTCGGACCCGACGGCCTGCTGCGCCGTACCGACTACACCGTCGAGATCTTCGGCGCCGGGATCCAGCGCTCCGCGCACTACACCCGCCTCCCCAAGGTCTTCGACGGTTTCACGTTCCCGACCGAGCGTCGGGTGGTCCCTCGCAAGCCCGACAACACCACGCTGGACGGGCCACAGCTCGTCACGATCGACGTCAAGCACGTCGAGGTGCGCTGACGATCTCCCGGTGGGGGTCGCGCCCTTCGCCCTCGGTCGAGCTGGAACCGGCCGGAACGAAGACGCCGGTTGAGACGCGACCGGTTCAGTCGTCGTGGACGACGGCCTGCCGTAGCGGGGCCCAGCGTTCGCGGTAGGCGGTGTGAAGGAAAGCCAGACCGATGATCGAGCCGAGAAGCCAGGCAACGAATCCGCCGATCACCCAGCCGATACCGATGCGGTCGGAGAGTTGGTCGGCCTGTCCGAGCCACAGCAGGATCGGCACCAGGACCACGCCGGGTCCGATGATCCAGCTGAACAGGTAGGTGCGCAGGATCTCACCAACCCGCAGGCGCGACCACCCGGTGATGCGGTACCGGGTCAGCGTGTTGGAGCTCAGACCGAGGTCCTGATACTGGATCGGGCCTTCCTCCAGGTAGAACCGGTCGAGCGGAACGACCGGCAGGTAGACGAAGGTGAAGTACCGGGTGGCGAAGCACCGGCCGGTCGGGTCCTTGCGCGTGAAGCCCTTGAGATCGAATCCGATCCCGTTGAACGACGACAGGCGCACGCGTTCGTCCGGCTCCAACGGCCACACCTCATCAGCCATGGGCGGGAGCCTAGCGACGCGAAGTGTCGCGCGGGCGCGTGTCGTCGGCTAGCGGGGGACGGCCAGTACCGCCTGCAGGACGTCTTCGAGCGTGGTCTTGCTCAGCTCGGTCCGCACGGTGCCCTCGATGCCGGCGTAGACGTCGTGCAGTGCGGGCTGGATGCCGTGGCCGACCACGCATCCGTCGTCGGGGCTGGCCCGATGCAAGGCGAACAGCGGTCCGGGTTCGATCGCGTCGTACACGTCGAGCAGGGTGATCGAGGCGAGGTCGCGGGTCAGTGACCAGCCGGCGCCGGCGCCGCGGCGTGACTCGACCAGGCCGGCCTCGCGCAACTCGCCGAGCAGGCGGCGGATCACGACCGGGTTCGTGTTCGCGCTGCCGGCGATCTGTTCGGAGGTGGCGACCTCGTGGCCCTGGCGCTGGGACAGGCCGATCCAGGCCAGCGTGTGCGCCGCGATGGTCAGCCTGCTGTTCGCGCTCACGTCGCCAGGCTACGGCAGTTGGCGTCGTAATCAAATGTGTTACGTTGAGCATGATGTAACCATGATTGTTACGATTAAGGAGCTGACGATGAGCAAGGCATTGGCGGGCAAGGTCGCGCTGGTCACCGGAGGGTCCCGAGGGCTCGGTGCCGCGACGGTCCGGTTGCTGGCGGGGCAGGGCGCGGACGTCGCGTTCACCTATGTGCGTTCCACGGCGCAGGCCCAAACCGTGGTGGACGAGGTCCAGGCGCTCGGATCCAAGGCGGTCGCGTTCCAGGTCGACCACGCCGACACCAGTCAGGCGCCGGCGCTGATCGACCAGGTCGTCGCGGCCTACGGCGGACTCGACATCCTGGTGAACAACGCGGCGATCGGGGTCGAACAGGGCCGGACCGTCGACGATCCGGACGTGGACACCGCGGCCCTCGACCGGATGCATGCGGTCAACTACCTCGGAGTGATCGCGGTCGTCCGGGCCGCGGCCAAGGTGCTGCGCGACAACGGCCGGATCATCACGATCAGTTCCGGGCTCGGCTCCCGCACCGGCGTTCCCGGTACGGCCGACTACGCGGCGACGAAGTCCGGCATCGAGCGCTACACGCTGGGCGTCGCCCGCGATCTCGGCCCTCGCGGCATCACCGCGAACGTCGTCGAGGCCGGTCTGATGGAGACCGACATGAATCCGGACCCCGAGGTGCTGAAGCCGCTGCTGATGAGTCTGGCCATCCAGCGGTTCGGTCACCCCGACGAGATCGCCGCGGCCATCGGCTTCCTGGCCGGCCCCACCGCCAGTTACGTCACCGGCGCGGTCCTCGACGCCCACGGCGGCTACAACGCCTGAAGCCACTCCGGGCGGTCACCGGTGTGGACGCGGGATCGCTGCCGATCCGGATGAGCTCGCACGACCTCGGCGTTCCGGCCGGAATGTCGAGGTCCGGGCCCGGCCTCCGACCTGTGCTGCGAAGATCCATCCAGCGAAAGGACCGGCCATGAAGTACATGCTGCTCATCCACAGCAACCCGATCACCTGGGGTCATCCCTCCTTCCTGCACACCGAGCAGGGCCGCGCGCTGTCCGCGAAAGCGCGCAAGGCGCTGACCGCCCAGCTGGAAGGGCTGCTGGCCGAACTGTCCGCGAGCGGCGAGCTGGTGATGGCCGAACCGCTCGAGGCGCCGTCGCGGACCAAGGTCGTCCGGGTCCGCGACGGTGTCCGGGCCACCACCGACGGCCCGTACTCGGAGTCGAAGGAGCAGCTCGCCGGCGTTTTCGTCGTCGACGTCGCCACGCCCGAACGCGCCGAGGACATCGCCGCGTCCATCCCCGAGGCGCAGTTCTTCGCCGTCGAGCTGCGTCCGATCGCGGTGGACGACTGACGGCACCGGCACGCCCGGTCGTTCCACCGCAAGGGTGGCTCAGACCGGCGGCGCGACCAGGCGGGCGTGGTTGTCGCGGGTGGCCAAGGCGGGGTCGAGGGCGCCGAGCGCGAGCCAGGTGGCGCCGCCGACCCCGTCCCGGGCGGTCAGCACCTCGCCGTGGAAGTGGTCCCGGATGCTCTGCCGCAACAATCGGCCGACCGGCGACGACTCGCCCGCGACACTGCCCGCGAGCACCAGCGGACCGTTGTCCGACGTTGTCCGCAGCCGGCTGACGGTTTCTGTGAGCAGTTCGGCTGCGCGTTTCACCAGGGCCCGGGCCGTCTCGTCGTCCTGGTCGTACGCCGTCACCACGGTCCGGGCCAGTTCGGCCAGCAGGACCGGCGGACGCGAGTTCACGGTGCGGATCAGGTCGTCACGCAGCCGATCGTAGCCTTCACGCTCGGCGACCAGGCCTTCTTGGCGATCCGGCAGCACGGCCTGTACGACGGCCTGGCCGAGCCCGCCAAGCGGCTCGCCCAGGTCGAGTGCGCGCAACACACTGCGCATCGCTTCGCGGCCGAGCCAGAAGCCCGAGCCGTCGTCGCCGAGCAGCCAGCCGTGGCCGTCGGCGGTCCGGACCAGCCGGTGGTCGCGGACCAGGCCGGCCGCGCTGCCGGTGCCCGCGATCAGCACGGCGCCGTCCGCCTCCGGCGTACCGGAGGCGAAGGCGACCTCGAGGTCGCCGATGTAGCCGGGGGTACAGACCAGTCCGGCGCCCGACCAGGCGGCGTCGAACTGCGCCGCGACCTCCGGTTTGGACAGTGCCGACCCGCCGGCCGCGCCGATCACCGCGGACCTGACCGCGGCCGGATCCAGGCCGGTGAGCGCTTGCCGGACCGCCTGCCCGAAGTTCGCCGCGGCACTCGCGGGGTGGCTGGTCGGATTTCCGCCCGCGGCCGCCCCGCGACCGACTACCTTGCCTTCCATGTCCGCGATCACGATCCGGGTGGAGGTCCCGCCGAGGTCGCCGCCCAGGACCAGTGTGGTGTCAGGTCGCAGGACCACTGGGTCCTGTGGTTCCGCGAGGGCGCGATCGACGGACATAGGCGGTGCTCCAAACTGCTCAATCAGAGCCGTAAATGGACAATAACGTGCAAGGTCACGCAACGGTCCCGATCTGGAGGGAAGAGTGGAATGAGCCTTGACTTTAGCTGCCAGGTGAGAAAAGTTCTGTCCAGCAAACCGCAAACTTGCGCACTTGTCGGCACCAGGAGTGTCGCGGCGAACACATTAGTCGAGGGGTGGGCCCTGTGATGGCCAGTACGACAGACGGCAGCTCGGGCGCGCACGCGGGGAGTGCGACGAACCCCGGTGGCGTCAGTGCGCAGTCGTATGTTCACACGCTGACGCCCATCCTGGCCGCTGTCACCGAGCAGATCGACGGACCGATCCAGGACGCCGCCGAGCTGTTCGTCACCTCGCTGCGCAACAACGGCGTGATCCAGGCCTTCGGGTCCGGGCACTCCGAGGCGCTCGCGATGGAGATCGCCGGCCGCGCCGGTGGCCTGATCGCGACCAACCGGCTCGCGCTGCGCGACCTGGTGCTGATCGGCGGTGAGCCGGTCGAGCTACTGCGCAGCGGAGAGCTCGAGCGCGACCCCTCGATCTCGCGCCGGCTGTACGAACTGAGCGCCGCGCAGGAGCACGACGTGTTCGTGATCGCCTCCAACTCCGGCGTCAACGGCTCGATCGTCGAGCTGGCCAGCGTCGTCAAGGAGCACGGGCACCCGCTGATCGCGATCACCTCGCTGCAGCACACCGCCGGGGTCGACTCACGACACCCGTCGGGCAAGAAGCTGATCGACTTCGCCGACGTGGTGCTCGACAACCACGCGCCGTACGGCGACTCGGTGCTCGACATGCCAGGATTCGGCAAGGTCTGCGCCGTGTCGTCCATCACCGCCGCGCTGATCGCGCAGATGCTGGTCGCAGAGGTTCTGCGCCGGTTCAGCGAAGCCGGCGAGACCCCACCGGTCTATCTGTCCGCGAACATCCCGGGCGGCGACGACCACAACCACGCCCTGGAAGCAAAGTACGCCGGCCGGATCCGTCGTACTGCCTGAAACACTCTCGGAAGGCGGGACCATGACCACTCCCAACAACCTGTCGCGGCGGCTGTTCCTGCAGCGCGCGGCGGTCGGCACCCTGATGGCGGCCGGCGGCAGCACGCTGGCGGCCTGCGCCAGTGGTGGCAGCGAGGACGACGCGGGCAGCGGCGGCGGCGGCGCGGAGAAGACCAACGACAACCCCTTCGGTGTCAAGGAGTCCGACCCGCTGGACGTCGTGATCTTCAAGGGCGGCTACGGCGACGACTACGCCAAGGCGCACGAGGAGCTGTACAAGAAGAAGTTCCCGGCCGCCGAGATCAAGCACGCCGGCATCACCGACATCACCCCGCAGCTGCAGCCGCGCTTCAACGGCGGCAACCCGCCGGACGTGATCGACAACTCCGGCGCCTCGCTGCTGCCGATGTCGACGCTGGCCAGCACCGGCCAGCTGGCCGACCTGACCGAGCTGTTCGACGCGCCGTCGATCGACGACCCGAACAAGAAGGTCCGCGACACCGTCGAGCCGATCACGCTCGAGGCCGCGATGCTCGAGGGCAAGCCGCTGGTCCTGGACTACGTGCTGACCGTCTACGCGCTGTGGTACAACAAGAAGCTGTTCGCCGAGAAGGGCTGGCAGCCGGCCAAGACCTGGACCGAGTTCCTCGCGCTGTGCGAGGAGATCAAGAAGGCCGGCATCGCGCCGCTGGCCCACCAGGGCAAGCACCCGTACTACATCGGCCAGGTGCTGCTGGACATGGCCGTCAAGCACGGTGGCCAGGAGGTCATCAAGGCGATCGACTCGCTCGAGCCGAACGCCTGGAAGCACCCTTCGATCAAGCTCGCCGCCGAGGCGCTGCTCGAGCTCAAGGGCAAGGGCTACATCATGCAGGGCACCGAGGGCCTGGACCACATCCAGTCCCAGACGGCCTGGAACCAGGGCAAGGCGGCGTTCATCCCCAGCGGTTCGTGGCTGGAGAACGAGCAGAAGCCGGTGGCACCGAAGGACTTCGAGACCACCGCGACCTTCACCCCGCTGCTGGACGGCTCGAAGCTGCCGGTCGACTGCACCGAGATCAGCGCCGGTGAGAACTTCATCGTGCCGAGCAAGGCCAAGAACAAGGCCGGCGGCCTGGAGTACCTGCGCATCATGCTGTCGAAGGAGGCCGCGGGCAAGTTCACCGAGCTGACCGGGTCGCCGACGGTGGTCAAGGGCGCGGCCGAGGGCAAGAAGCTCAGCCCCGGTGCCGCCTCGTCCAGCGCGCTGCTCACCAGCGGCGGCGCGAACAACTGGGTGACCTACTTCGCCACCTGGTACTCGACGATGGACAAGCCGATCCGTAACGTGTACGGCGAGCTGGCGGCCGCCCGGATCACCGCCGACGAGTTCTGCAACCGCGCGCAGAAGGTCGCCGACGACACCGCCAAGGACCCCAAGACCAAGAAGCAGACTCGCAGCTGAGCCGAGTTTCCCTCCGCCCCCTGCTCTGAAGGAGAGAGATGCGGCACGGCAGTTATCGTTTCGTCGCGAGCTTCCTCGCGTTGCCACTGGCGTTGTATGCGATCTTCGTGATCTCACCGTTCGTCCAGGCGTTCTACTACTCGCTGACCGACTGGACCGGCATTTCACCGAAGTTCGAGTTCGTCGGGCTGGAGAACTTCCAGACCCTGGCGCGCGACGCGGTGTTCCGCCAGGCGCTCGGGCACAACGTGATCCTGCTGATCGGCGTGCCGCTGTTCACCATCTTCCTCGCGCTGGTTTTCGCCTACCTGCTGAACGTCGGCGGGAAGGCGAACAGCGCGGGGGTGCAGGGGGTGCGGGGAAACGGCTTCTACAAGCTGGCCTTCTTCCTGCCCCAGGTGCTGTCGGTCCCGGTCATCGCGGTGATCTGGTCGGTGGTGATGACCTCGACCGACACCGGCCTGCTGAACAGCGTCACGCGCAAGCTGGGGCTGGGCACGTCGGAGTACCTGGCCAGCCCCAAGATCGCGCTGTACTGCGTGATGTGGGTGCTGATCTGGGGCAGTGTCGGGTTCTACCTGGTGCTGTTCAACGCGGCGATGTCCGGCATTCCCAAGGACATCTTCGAGGCCGCGATCATCGACGGCGCCGGCCGGTTCGCGACCTTCTCCCGGATCACCCTGCCGTTGCTGTGGGACACCATCCAGACGGCCTGGGTCTACCTGGCCATCCTGGCGCTGGACGCCTACGCCCTGGTCGCGGTGATGACGGCCGGGCCGGGTGGACCGGACAACTCCACCCAGGTGATGGGTCTGCAGATCGCCGACAACGGGTTCCAGTACGGCCGGGCCGGCTACGCCTCGGCGATGGGTGTCGTGCTGTTCTTCCTGACGCTGCTGATCGCCGCCGTGATGCTGCGGGCCACCCGCCGCGACCGGATCGAATACTGAGGGGCCTGAGATGACTTTGCAGATCGATGTCGAGGGCACCCGCTCCGAGCCGGCTCCCAAGATCACTCCGGCCGGGTCGAACGACCGGGCGTTCAGCCCGGTCAACGTCTTCTCGCACACGGTGCTGATCGCCTGGAGCATCCTGGTCGTCGTACCGTTCGTCTGGTCGCTGATCGCGTCGCTGAAGAGCACCGGCGAGATCTTCGGCGACAACCCGTGGGCGCTGCCCAAGGAACTGCTGTTCAGCAACTTCTCCAAGGCCTGGGACAAGGGCGTCGGCGACTACCTGCTGAACAGCGGTGTGGTGGTCGTCGGCGGCGTGTTCGGCACCATGCTGTTCGGCTCGATGGTGGCCTACGTGCTGGCCCGCTACGAGTTCCCCGGCAACAGGTTCATCTACTACCTGTTCGCGGCCGGGATGATGTTCCCGACCTTCCTGGCGATCGTGCCGCTGTTCTTCGTGGTCAAGGGCTTCGGCATGGTGTCGACGTACCAGGGCCTGATCCTGGTCTACATCGCCTACTCGCTGCCGTTCACGGTGTTCTTCATGCACGCGTTCTTCCGGACCCTGCCGACCTCGATCGCCGAGGCCGCGCTGGTCGACGGCGCCGGGCACGCGACCACGTTCTTCCGGGTGATGCTGCCGATGGCCAAGCCCGGCCTGATCAGCGTCGGCATCTTCAACGTGCTCGGCCAGTGGAACCAGTTCGTGCTGCCGTCGTTCCTGTCGCCGGAGAAGCCGGTGCTGTCGCAGGGCATCGCGACACTGCTCGGCAGTCAGCGGTACGAGAACGACTGGGGCACGCTGTTCGCGGCCCTGACCATCGCGATGGTGCCGGTGGTTGTCGTCTACCTGATCTTCTACCGCCAGGTCCAGGCGGGCCTGACCGGCGCGACGCTGAAGTAGCGCCGCCGGATCCGCTAGCCTGCGGGCGTGCTGAAGCGGCGTACTGTCCTGCAGGGTGCTCTCGCGAGCGCCCTGCTGGCCGGTTGTTCGTCGGAGGACAAGCCCGCAGGCCCGGCGCGGACCAAGGACAACCCGTTCGGCGTCGTCGCGGACCGGCCGCTGGAAGTCGTGGTCTCCGAGGAGTACGGCGGCTTCGGTGCCCCGCAGTACCGGGCCAAGCACGCGCAGGCGGCGGTCACCGTGACGCCGACGAAGCAACTGCGCGATCTGCTGCAGTCCCGGTTCGCCGCGGGCAGCCCGCCGGACGTCGTCCTGAACACCGGCGCCAAGGCGCTGACCGTGAGCCGGCTGGTCGCCGACGGGCACCTGACCGATCTCGGGCCGTTGCTCAACGCCCCTTCCTGGGAGAACAAGGACGCGCCGGTCAAGGACGTCCTCCTGCCCGGCCTGCTCGACTCCGGCCGGTACGACGGCACGCTGCGTTCGCTGAACTACCTCGTCGACGTCTACGGCCTGTGGTATTCCGCCCGGCTCTTCCAGCAGCGCGACTGGGACGTGCCGCGGACCTGGCCCGAACTGCTGGCGCTCGGCGCTGAGATGAAGGCGGCCGGGCTCGGCCCGTTCACGTACGCCGGAGTGCATCCGTACTACGTGTTCGAGGCGGTGATGACGCTCGCGGTGAAAACCGGCGGGCACGACGTCGCCAAGCGGATCGACAACCTCGAGGACGGCGCCTGGAAGGACCCCAGCCTCACCCGGGCGATCACGGCGTTCGGGGAGCTGGCGCGGCGCGGGCTGATCGCGACCGGCAGCGCCGAGCTCGACCACACCGGCTCGCAGACCCGGCTGATCCAGTCCAAGGCCGGGCTGCTGCCGTGCGGGAACTGGCTGGAGAACGAGATGAAGCCGGTGATCCCCGAAGGCTTCGGGCTGACGATGTTCGGGTTGCCGCCGCTGGACGCTTCGCCGGCGTTGCCGCGCGGGGTGCACGTGACGCCAACCGCGCCGCTGCTGGTGCCGGCCAAGGGCCCGAACGAGCCGGGCGGGGTCGAGTACCTGCGGGCGATGCTGTCCAAGGAGGTCGCCGGGCAGGTGACCAGGGAGACGAACCGGCTGACCGTCGTACGAGGGGCTGCTGACGGGCAGGAACTCGGTACGGCGCTCCGGTCGGCGCGGGACCTGCTGACCGCGGCGGGGGACCAGGCGATCGGATGGTACTTCGCGGACTGGTACCCCGAGCTCGGCAAGGCGGCCGGGCAGCTGACCGGGCAGTTCCTCGCCGGGGCGTTCCGGGCGGACGAGTGGACCGCGCGGATCCAGGCGGCGGCCGACCGGGTCAAGCAGGACGAGAGCGTCACCAAGTACCACCGCGACTGAGCCGCCTCGGTAAGGTAAGGGCAACCTAAGTTCCCCTGCCTTTCTGTGAGGTCTCGATGCGCTCCTTCCTCCGGCCGCTCGCACTGGCGGTCGTCGTCCCGTTGTTCGCTCTCACCGCCTGCGGCTCGGGAGACTCCGCCGAACCCGCCGCTGACAGCGGATCGGCCGGCTCCGAGACAGGGGCGTTCCCGGTGTCGATCAAGAACAAGTTCGGCACCGCCGAGATCAAGCAGGCGCCGCAGCGCGTCGTCTCGGTCGGCCTGGTCGAGCAGGACGCGCTGCTGGCGCTGGACGTCGTACCGGTGGGCACGACCGAGTGGTTCGGGGAGAAGCCCGGCGCGCTGTTCCCGTGGGCGAAGGACAAGCTCGGCGACCGGGCGCTGCCGACGGTGCTGAAGGACAAGGACGGCATCCAGTTCGAGCAGATCGCCGCGTTGCGGCCGGACCTGATCATCGGGATGTACTCCGGTATCACCGCTGACGACTACCAGAAGCTCACCGCGATCGCGCCGACGGTGGCGCAGCCGGCCGGCGTACCGGACTACGGGGTGGCGTGGCAGGACGTCGCCCGAACCGTCGGCCAAGCGGTCGGCAAGCCGAAGCAGGCCGACGAGCTGGTCAAGGGCATCGAGCAGCGGTTCGCGACGGTCCGCGCCGAGCACCCGGAGTTCCAGGGCAAGCCGGCGCTGATGGCGACGCCGTACGAGGGCTACTTCGTGTACGGCAGTCAGGACCCGCGGTCGCGCCTGCTCACCGACTTCGGCTTCACCCTGCCCAGCGGGCTGGACGCGCAGATCGGCGACAAGTTCGGCGCGAACATCAGCGCGGAGCGGATCAACCTGCTCGACCAGCAGGCACTGGTCTGGTTCCCCACCAAGGGCGGCACCGCCAAGCTCAAGAACGACCCGCTCTACAAGAACCTGCCGGTGCGCACCCAGGGCCGCGACGTTTTCGTCGAGGAGAACTACGACGACCCGCTGTACGGCGCCACCAGCTTCGTCTCGGTCCTCAGCCTGCCGATCGTGCTGGACCAGCTCGTCCCGAAGCTGAAGGCCGCCGTCGACGGCGACCCCGCCACCTAGACCCAGACCACCTCGTCGAGGAAGTCCTCGACGGCGGTAGCCACTTCGCCCAGCACCGCGGCGGACTCGGCGAGCCGGCCCGGGACGAACATCCCGTGGTCGGCTCCTTCCACCTCCAGCACATGTGGCGTCAACCGCCGAGCGACATCGCCGTCCCACAGTGGATCGCCGGTCCCGCCCACCAGCAAGAACGGCGCCCGCGATCGCTCCAGCGCCTCGACGACCTGCCGGTAGTGCAGCAACGGCGTCAACCACACCGCCGGGTGGGCCCGCTCGGCGGCCAGCGCCGCCGCGTGCGTCCCCAGCGACTTGCCCACGAACAACAGCCCCGACCCCGCCACTCCCACCGGAAGATGCGGCGACACCTGCCCGATCACCCAGGCCTCGAGCTCGGCCTCGGACAGTGCCAGGGCGTCCTCCCGCCGCTTCCAGTCCATCGGCCGGACGGTCGCTCCCCGCCGCTCGGCGGCCTCACCCGCGAACATCAGCAACGGACCCTGCGGCCCGTACTCCCCACCAGGGACGATCACAGCGTGCCGAGAAGTCATACCCGCGACCCTACGACTCCTGGACCGGCTCCGGCCCACTCCTGACCGGGCTCCGCGGAGCCATAGTTTTGTTCCTATGAGCAATCCGACACCGTCCCGGGTGCGGAACGGACCAGGGACGCTGGCAGAATCGGGGTATGTCAGCAGCCGTCCTCGACCTCACCCGTGTGCCGGCAGGTGGCCCCCCGGGGTGCCCGGCCGGGTCGTTCCCGCAGGTTCGCCTGCCCGGTGCCCCGGCGTACCGGACCGTCCCGGCGTCGGGACGGTAGGCGCGGATGGCGACGATCGGTGTCGCGATTCCGATCGCCGAACCGTTCGGCTCGGAGCTGCAGAAGTACCGGGCCGACTTCGGCGACCCGATGGCCTCCTCGATCCCGACGCACGTGACGCTGCTGCCGCCGACCGAGGTGGCCGACGAGGACCTGCCGCGGATCGACGAGCACCTGCTCGAGCTGGCCGCGCGGTTCCCCAGCTTCCGGATCCGCCTGCGCGGCACCGCGACGTTCCGGCCGATCTCCCCGGTCGTGTTCGTCACGCTGGCCGAGGGCATCTCGTCGTGTGAGGTGCTGCAGTCGCAGGTCCGCTCCGGTCCGCTGGACGTCGCGCTGCGGTTCCCGTACCACCCACACGTCACGGTCGCGCACGACCTCGACCAGGAGTCACTGGACCGTGCCTACGACACGCTCGCGGACTACGACTGCTCGTTCGACGTGTCCGCGTTCAGCCGGTACGAGCACGGCGCCGACGGCGTCTGGCGTCCGCAGCGCGCCTTCCCGCTGAAGGGCTGACCCACCTGACAGGCTGATGCCTCGTGCGGGCGCTAGGAGCTCGCGGTCGGGGTACAGGAGAGCCATGGGCGTCAAGGAACGGGGCAAGGCGATCTGGGCGCGGTTCAGCCGCACGCAGCTGTGGCGAGCCTGGACACGGTACGGCGACCGGCGCGGCAACCGGTTGGCCGGCGCGACGAGCTTCTTCGGCTTCCTGTCGATGTTCCCGCTGATCGTGCTGGCCGCGGCCGTCGTCGGCGCGTTGCTGCCGCCGTCGGCGATCGACGTGATGAAGAAGGCGCTCGCGACGAACCTGCCCGGCATCGGCGACAAGATCGACATCGACGCGCTGATCGCGAACGCCGGCACCATCGGACTGATCTCCGCGGTCTCGCTGCTGTTCACCGGCCTGGGCTGGATCGACTCGTTGCGCGCCTCGATCCGGTCGATGCACGAGCTGGACGACCAGCCGGGCAACATGGTGAAGCTGAAGCTGATCGACCTGGGCGCCCTGATCGGCCTCGGGCTGATCGGGGTCCTGGCGACTGCCGCCTCCTCGCTGCTGACCAGCCTGTCGGAGAACATCGTCGGCTGGGTCGACCTGGACGGCACCTGGCTGGCGAACTGGGGCCTGGACGCGATCGGCGTCGTGGTCGGCATCGCGGCCGGCGCGGTGCTGTTCCTGTACCTGCAGACCGCGATGCCGCGGATCATCCTGCCCCGCAAGGTCGCGCTGATCGCGGCGCTGGCCGGCGGCGTGGTGTTCTACGCCGCCCAGCAGCTCGGCAGCGTGTACGTCAACAACGTGATCGGCAGCAACGCGGCGTACGGCGCACTGGCGCTGCCGCTGGCGTTGCTGGTCTGGATCTACCTGATGACCCGGGTGATCATGCTGATCGCGGCCTGGACCAAGGAAGCGACGCTCGACTACCGCTGGCACACCGGCGAGGCCGAGGAGGCCGCGCGGGCGGCGATGCCGTTCGAGACCGAGCAGCCGGTCTACCGGCGGCGGACCAACGGCTCGACCAATCCCGAGCCCGACGAGAACGGGCTGCTGCCCGGTCCGCCCGGCAAGAAGTTCAAGGTGGTGCCGATCCCGGCGCGCAAGGCCGACCCGGTCGCCGTGGCCGCGGGCGCGCTCCTGGGCGTCACGGCGACGGCCATCACGGTCCAGCTGAGCCGAGCGGCGCGGTCGCTGCGCCGCTGACGTTCAGCGACCCGCAGTCCACGTCAGTGACGCCTGGACCGGTTTCGGCGGCTGTGCACGCGCAGCGCTCTGGGCCGCCGCAGGAACAGGGCCAGCAGCAGGAACAGCGGCGCGGCGTACGCCCAGGCGGGGATCCGGAACACCAGCGACTGGACGGCTTGGCCGGGCGCCAAGACGGCGCGGCTGCGCTTCGGCAGCGGCGTACCGGCGGCTGACTTCTTCGACACGTTGGGCCCGGTCTTGGTCACCGCCGGTTTGACCAGCGTGCCGACCGGGCTGAGCGCCGTGTAGTTGCGGAAGGACCAGTCGAGCAGCTTGGTGGCGTCCTCGGTGATGCCGTGCGGGGAGTTCATCAGCGTGACGACCAGCGTGTGACCGTCGCGGCGCGCGGCGCCGACGAACGTGTTGCGGGCCAGAGTCGTGTAGCCGGTCTTGATCCCGAGCGCGCCGTCGTAGTTGAACAGCAGTTTGTTCTGGTTCGCGACCTGGTAGGTGCCCGACTTCGCGAGCGGGAAGTTCGTGTACTTCGTCGCCGCGTACTTCGCGAAGTCCGGCCGGGCCAGCCCCGCCCGCGCGAACAGCGCCAGGTCGTACGCGCTGGACACCTGACCGTCCGCGTCCAGTCCGGTCGGATCCGTCACGTGTGTGTCGAGCGCGCCGATCTCCGCGGCCTTCTTGTTCATCCGGTCGATGGTCGCCGGGATGCCACCCTCGTCGTGCTCGGCCAGCGCGTGCACCGCGTCGTTGCCCGAGGCCAGGAACATGCCCTGGAACAGCAGGTCCACCGAGTACCGCAGGCCCGGGTACACGCCGACCTTGCTGCCGATGATGCCCGCGTCCCGGTCCGACCCGACGACAACGTCCTTCTTGTTCAGCCGCGGCAGCAGAACCAGCGCGGTGAGCGTCTTCAACGTACTCGCCGGCCGCAGCTTCGCGTGCGGCGCCTTGGCGGCCAGCACCTGCCCGGTGTCGATGTCCGCGACGACGAACGCAGCGGCCTGCACCGCCGGCGGTGTCGCCCCGGCAGCAACGACCGTCGAGTCCGCGGTCAGGCGGACACCGCCGACCGGACTCCGCGAGTCCAGATCGGCGGCGGTCGCTGTGAGCGGCCCGGCCACCAGCATCACGGTGGTCGCGCACGCCGTCAGGAGCACACGCATCGGCGGCACTCTAGACACAACTCGGCCCAGGAGTCACGCGGACTTCCGGCCGCGGCCACTCCCTGCCACCCCGCGGACCGGCTGTCGTCAGGCCCGGTACGCCGTCCACATGTTGCTGTTCCGGGTGCTCTGGCCCGGCGTGAACTGGTTGTAGCAGGAGTCGTAGGAGTAGTCCATGGAGTTGCGGATCGGGCCCAGGCCGGGCAGCGAGCTGTACTGCACCCGGATCCCGTCGATGCTCGGGTTGCTCGAGTAGTCCCACGGGGACGTGGCGATGCCGAGGTAGCTGAAGTTGACCAGCCAGAGGAGGAACAGGACCACGGAAAGCAGGCGCTTCAAGCGGTCGCTGGTAACACTTGGCGATCCCCGGCGATACACAGGTCGGTGCCGGATCCGGCCCACCTGATCTTGGGGGAATCCTTGAACATCATCACGCGCTTCGCCGCGCCGTTGGCGCTGGCTGTCGCCGCAACGGGCGTCACCGCTCTGCCCGCCTCGGCGGCAGTGCCGGCGCCTCCCGCCCGAGTGCTCGTCAAGGGCACCTTCACCGGGGTGGACCTTTCGTGGGCGCTTCCTGCCGAGGACGCAACCGCGGACGCGGTGACCGGATTCGTCGTCCACCGGACGGCCAACGGCACCGACACCACCTTCGCGGTGCCTCGCACGGAGGCCGCGACGTACCGCTGGGTCGACTCCCAGGTCATTGCGGGAGCGACGTACGCCGTGTCGGCCGTGAGTGCCGACGGCGAAGGTGCGAGCAGCACACCGGCGGCGGTGGGCCCGGTCACCAACGCGATCGCCGTCGTCAACACGGTGCAGCAGGCAGACGGCAGTACCCGCACCTACCTCGGCCAGCTGGCCTCCCAGGGTGCGCAGCAGGTGGTGCCGCTGGCAACCAGTGGCCCGACGCAACAGGTCGACCCGTACATCGCAGTCGCTCCCGACGGGGCCCGCGTGGTCTTCGGCCAGGCCCAGAACAGCCTCTGGGTCGTGTCCGGCCTGACCCCTCAGGCCCAACCGGTGCGGATCCTCGCCAACTCGTCCGGTATCGGCCGGAAGGCCTGGTCGCCGGACGGGACCAAGATCGCCTTCGAGCGGGTCCTGTCGACCGGAGAGTCCTGCCTGGAAGTGATCGGCGCGCAGGGCGGCACGCCGGTCCGGGTGGGTTGTGGACTCGCCGGCGTTGCCTGGCTGCTCGACAACCGCACACTGGTCACCAAGGAGCTGACCCAGGGGCGCCTCCAGCAGGTCGAGGCCAGAGCGAACGGTGCTGTGCTCAAGAGCTACCCGGGCACCGAGCTCGCGCGTGAGGTCGATGTCTCCGGCAACGGCCGCTGGATCGCCTATCTCAAGGGAACCTCGGCGGCGGTGGTCCCGGTCGACGGCGGTACGCCGTTCGTCGGACCGCCGATCGGTGCAAGCGCCGAATCCCTGTCCTGGGCAGAGGCAGGCACCGAGCTTCTCGTCACCCGGCAGTTGGAGCAGGGCAGCGTGATCCATGTGGTTCCGGTCTCCGCCGAGGGGCGAATCACCGTCAACAGCCTGCACTACTCGGCCCCGGCCGGCGAGGTGGTCCGCGACGCGATCTGGCAAGGTCCGCGCGTCACCATCGGTCAGGGCCCGGTCGGCCCGGACCTGTCCGTACCGTTCGGCGTGACAGGATTGACGCCCGCCGACATCGCGTGCGAGCTGGACGGTGTCAGGACCGACCACTGCACCTCGCCGTTCCGGCAGTCCGGGGTCACCGCGGGCCGGCACCTGTTCCGGGTCATCGTCTGGAAGGCCGGCGGCCTCGGTTCGACGTCGTCGTACCGCTACCTGGACGTCGACGCCACTGCACCCACCGCGTCACTCACCGGTCCGACGTTCGCGGTCACCAAGGCCGCCACGGCCGCGGTCACCTACGCGGGCGCCGATGCCAGCGGAATCGGTTCCTTCGACGTTCGCTACCGCACCGCGGCGTATCTGGGTACCTTCGGCGCCTACATCACCGCCGCCTCCGCCACCAAGGCCACGTCGACCACTCTGAACCTGGTGGCCGGCAACGAGTACTGCGTGTCGGTGCGTTCCCGCGACAACGCCGGCAATGTCTCCGGTTGGACCGCGGAACGATGCTTCTCCCGCCCGCTGGACGACCGCGCGATGACCACCGTCGGCCAGTGGACCCGCGCCGGCAGCGCCGCCTATTACGCCGGCACGGTGACCACCACCGGAACCAAGGGCGCGGCCCTCACCCGAACGGTCCAGGGCAAGCACCTCTACGTCGTCGCAACCCGCTGCGCCACCTGCGGAACCTTGCAGGTGTACTACGGCGGTCGCTCGGTCGGCGCAGTCAGCCTCTACAAGGCCACGACGGAGTACCAGGCCGTCCTGGCGCTGCCCACCCCGGCCGCCTTCCTCTCCGGCACAGTCCAGCTGACTGTTCGCGACGCCGGCAAAACCAACCAGATCGACGGCCTGGCAGTCCGCAAGACCTGATGCACAGGTCCCGCTGCGTGCCCCACACGCAGCGGGACCACCCAGTTCCGCGCGCCGGCCTCACCCTGTTGTTCTTCGTTCTTTGTTATCGGTCTGGGCGTTGTTGCCCTTCATGTCCCTCAGGACAGCTCCGACTCCGCCTGGGAGATGGCGGCGAACTCCTCCTCCGGGGCCGAGGCGACCAGGTGGTGGCGGCTGTAGAACCAGAAGTAGGCGAGCGCGATCAGGAACAGCGCGGCCGTGATCGCGGCGGCTTTTTCGTCGACGAAGAAGGTGGCGATGACGGCGGTGACGGCGAGGACCAGCGCGACGCCGGTGGTGACGACGCCGCCGGGGGTCCGGTACGGGCGGTCGAGGTTGGGTTCGCGGACTCTCAGGACGATGTGGGCGAGCATCATCAGCACGTAGGAGACCGTCGCGCCGAAGACCGCGATGTTGATCAGCAGGGCGCCGTCCTGGGTGATGGCTGCGAGCAGGAAGCCGATGGCGCCGGGGACGACCAGGGCCAGGTACGGCGTCTTGCGTTTGCCGGTGACCGACAGGAAGCGCGGCAGGTAACCGGCGCGGGACAACGCGAAGAGCTGACGGGAGTAGGCGTAGACGATGGAGAAGAAGCTGGCGACCAGCCCGGCCAGGCCGACGTAGTTGACGAAGTCCGCGACCCACGGGTCGCCGCCGAGCGCGGTGCGCAGGGCGAGCGGGAGCGGGTTGTCGGAATCGGCGACCACCGAGGAACCGGCGCCGCCGGCGGTGAAGACCAGCATCAGGGCGGCGAAGACGAGCAGGATGCCCATCGCGGTGATGATGCCGCGCGGCATGTCGCGGCGCGGGTCGCGGGCCTCCTCGGCGGCCAGTGGGACGCCCTCGACGGCCAGGAAGAACCAGATCCCGTAGACCAGCGCGGCCAGTACGCCGGCGTAGCCGAACGGGATGAACTCGTTCGCCCCGGCGGCGTTGTTCGGCACGATGTCGAACAGCTTGTCCGCGTCGAACTGCGGGATCATCGCGATCACGAAAACCACGAGCGCGACGACGGCGATCGCGGTGATGGCCAGGGTGAGGCGCAGCGCCTCGCCGACGCCGTACAGGTGGATGCCGATGAAGATCACGTAGCAGCCCAGGTACACCGGCCAGCTCGACGTCAGCCCGAACAGCCCGAGCGCCTCGATGTAGCCGCCGATGAACGTCGCGATCGCGGCCGGCGCGATCGCGTACTCGATCAGGATCGCGGTCCCGGTGGCGAAACCGCCCAACGGCCCGAGCGCGCGCCGGGCGAAGCCGTAGCCCGCGCCCGCGACCGGGATCGCCGAGGCCAGCTCGGCCAGCCCGAACACCATGCAGGTGTACATCGTGGCCATCAGCACGGTCGCGATCAGCAGTCCGCCCCAGCCGCCTTCGGCCAGTCCGAAGTTCCAGCCGGCGAAGTCGCCGGAGATGACGTAGGCGACGCCCAGACCGGCCAGCAGCACCCAGCCGGCCGCGCCGCGGCGCAACTGACGCTGCTCCAGGTACTCCTTGCCCACTTGCTGGTAGTCGACGCGCGAGGTCTTCCGGCTCATCGTGGCTCCAATGGTCTACGGGCATACCACTAGGAATGGTCCCGAGATTCCTCGCGCGGACCGCCGCTGTCAAGGGAAAGCACACATTGACATCCGCCCGGTCCCTTGCGTCAATGGACTGTCCGCAGACCAATAGACGGGAGCGACTGTGGTGCACACAACCGGCAAGCTGACCGTGCAGGAACTGCGGGACCTGGTGGCGGCCGGCACGGTGGACACCGTCCTGGTCGCGATCACCGACATGCAGGGCCGCTTGCAGGGCAAGCGCTGCGGCGCGCGGTACTTCCTCGAGGAGGTGCTCCAGCACGGCACCGAGGGCTGCAACTACCTGCTCGCCGTCGACGTCGACATGAACACCGTCGACGGCTACGCGATGTCGTCGTGGGAGCGCGGGTACGGCGACCTGATGATGGCGCCAGACCTCGACACGCTGCGGCTGCTGCCCTGGCTGGACGGCACCGCGCTCGTGCTCTGCGACGTCCAGTGGCTCGACGGCCGCCCGATGCCGGCCAGCCCGCGGCAGATCCTCAAGGCGCAGCTCGACCGTCTCGCCGAGCGCGGCCTCACGGCGTACGTCGGCACCGAGCTCGAGTTCATCGTCTTCAACGACACCTTCGAGCAGGCCTGGGACAAGTCCTACAAGAATCTCGACCCGGCCAACCAGTACAACGTCGACTACTCCCTGCTCGGCACCGCCCGGATCGAGCCGTTGCTGCGCGACATCCGCAACTCGATGGAAGGCGCCGGCCTGTACGTCGAATCGGCCAAGGGCGAGTGCAACCTCGGCCAGCAGGAGATCGCCTTCCGGTACGACGAAGCGCTGGCGACCTGCGACAACCACTCGATCTACAAGACCGGCGCGAAGGAGATCGCGGTCAAGCACGGCAAGAGCCTGACCTTCATGGCCAAGTACGACGAACGGGAGGGCAACTCCTGCCACATCCACCTGAGCTTCCGCGGCCCGGGCGGCGAACCGGTTCTGGCCGGGGACCGCGAGCACGGCTTCAGCCAGTTGATGGAGCAGTTCATCGCCGGCCAGCTCGCCTGCCTGCCCGAACTCACCTACCTGCTCGCGCCGAACATCAACTCCTACAAGCGTTTCCAGCCCGGCAGCTTCGCCCCGACCGCGGTCGCCTGGGGCCTGGACAACCGCACCTGCGCGCTGCGCGTCGTCGGCCACGGCCAGTCGCTGCGGGTGGAGAACCGCCTGCCCGGCGGCGACGTGAACCCGTACCTCGCGGTCGCCGCGCTGATCGCCTCAGGCCTGCACGGCATCGAGAACGAGCTCGAACTGGAGCCCTCGCTGCCCGGCAACGCCTACACCAGCGACAAACCGCACGTGCCGACCACGTTGCGCGAGGCCGCCGCGTTGTTCGGCGGCTCGAAGATCGCCCGCACGGCGTTCGGCGACGAGGTGGTCGACCACTACCTGAACGCGGCCCGGGTGGAGCTCGACGCGTACGACGCCGCCGTCACCGACTGGGAGCGCATCCGTGGCTTCGAGCGGCTCTGACCACACACCACGGATCGGCATCACCACCTACCTCGAGCCGACCATCTGGGGAGTCTGGGAGCGCGATGCCGCCCTGCTGCCACGCGTCTACCTGGACGCCGTGGTCGCCGCCGGCGGCGTACCGCTGCTGCTGCCACCCGTCGGCACCGACCCGTCGATCCTCGACATCCTGGACGGGCTGGTGATCGCGGGCGGCTGCGACGTCGACCCCACCTCGTACGGCGCGGTGCCGCACTCCGAGACCGTCGACACCCGGCCCGGCCGCGACGAGCACGAAGCGGTCCTGATCCGGGCGGCGCTCGACCAGGATCTGCCGCTGCTGGCGATCTGCCGCGGCCTGCAGATGCTCAACGTCACCCTGGGCGGCACGCTGCAACAACACCTGCCGGAAGCGGTCGGTCACGACGAGCACCGGCCGGAGCCGGCGATCTTCGGCCGCACCGACGTGAAGATCGACCCGGACACCCTGACCGCGCGGCTGTTCGGCGACCGCACGACCGTGCACTGCTATCACCATCAGGCCCTCGACGTCGTCGCGCCCGGTCTGCGGGTGACGGCGCGAGCCGGCGACGGCACGGTCGAGGCGGCCGAGGTCGACGGTCACGACTTCGCGCTCGGCGTGCAGTGGCATCCCGAGGAGAACCCCGACGACCTGCGCCTGTTCACCGCGCTGGTCGCTGAAGTGCTGAGGAGAAGAACCCGGTGACGTACGACGTGATCAACCCGGCCACCGAGAAGGTGGTCCGCACGGTCGAGCTCGCAGACGTCGAGCAGACCGACGCCGCGATCGCCCGCGCGGCCGAGGCGTTCACCACCTGGCGCGCGGTCGCTCCGGCCGACCGCGGCCGGTTGCTGCGCCGGTTCGCCGACGCGGTCGACGCCGATCTGGAGAACCTGGCCGCCCTCGAGGTCGAGAACGCCGGCCACACGATCGGCAACGCCCGCTGGGAAGCCGGCAACGTCCGCGACGTGCTGCACTACTACGCGGCGGCTCCCGAACGGCTGTTCGGCCGGCAGATACCCGTTGCCGGGGGCATCGATCTGACGGTGGCCGAACCGCTCGGCGTGGTCGGCGTGATCGTGCCGTGGAACTTCCCGATGCCGATCGCCGGCTGGGGTTTCGCGCCGGCGCTCGCGGCCGGCAACACCGTCGTCCTGAAACCGGCCGAGCTGACCCCGTTGACGGCTCTGCGGCTGGGGGAACTCGCACTGGAGGCCGGCATCCCGCCAGGCGTGCTGGAGATCGTGCCGGGAGCGGGCACGGTCGTCGGGCAGCGCTTCGTCACCCATCCCGCCGTGCGCAAGGTCGTTTTCACCGGCTCGACCGGCGTCGGCAAGCAAATCATGGCGGGCTGTGCCGACCAGGTGAAACGCGTGACGCTGGAGCTCGGCGGCAAGTCCGCGAACGTCGTCTTCGCCGACGCGGATCTCGAGAAGGCCGCGGCCCAGGCGCCGTACGGCGTGTTCGACAACGCCGGGCAGGACTGCTGCGCGCGGTCGCGGATCCTGGTCGAGCGGTCGGTGCACGACCGGTTCCTGGAGTTGCTGGAACCGGCGGTGAAAAACCTGCGCGTGGGCGATCCGGGCAACCCGGCGACCGAGATGGGTCCGTTGATCTCCGCGCGGCAACGGGAGCGGGTCGCGGCGTACGTCGACGAGGGTTCGGTCGCGTTCCGCGGAACGGCGCCGGACGGGCCCGGGTACTGGTTCGCGCCGACCGTGCTCGCCGGGGTCGCCGGCGATTCGCCCGCGCTGACCGAGGAGATCTTCGGGCCGGTCGTGGTGGTCGTCCCGTTCGACGACGAGGCCGACGCGATCCGGCGCGCGAACGACTCGTTGTACGGGCTGTCCGGGTCGATCTGGACCCGGGACGTCGGCCGCGCGCTGCGCGTCAGCCGCGGCATCGAGGCCGGCAACCTGTCGGTCAACTCGCACTCGTCGGTGCGCTACTCGACGCCGTTCGGCGGCTTCAAGCAGTCCGGGCTCGGTCGCGAGCTCGGGCCGGACGCGCTGGCCGCGTTCACCGAGACCAAGAACATCTTCATCAGCACGGAGGACTGAATGACCGACGTCAAAGCACACCGCCTGGAGGGCCGGGTCGCGGTGGTGACCGGCGGCGCGAGCGGGATCGGGCTGGCCAGTGTGCGCCGGCTGGCGGCCGAGGGCGCGCGGGTGGTGATCGGCGACCTCGACCCGGACGCCGGGAAGAGCGCGGCCGACGAGGTGGGCGGGTTGTTCGTACCGACCGACGTGACCGACGCGACGGCGGTGGACACCCTGTTCCAGCAGGCCTTCGACACCTACGGATCGGTCGACATCGCCTTCAACAACGCGGGGATCTCGCCGCCCGAGGACGCGTCGATCCTGGACACCGGGCTGGAGGCCTGGCGCAAGGTGCAGGAGGTCAACCTGACGTCGGTGTACCTGTGCTGCAAGGCGGCGATCCCGTACATGCAGCGCCAGGGCAAGGGCTCCATCATCAACACCGCGTCGTTCGTGGCGGTGATGGGCGCGGCGACGTCGCAGATCTCGTACTCCGCGTCGAAGGGCGGCGTACTGGCGATGAGCCGCGAGCTGGGAGTGGAGTTCGCGCGGCAGGGGATCCGGGTGAACGCGCTGTGCCCCGGGCCGGTGAACACGCCGTTGCTGCAGGAGCTGTTCGCGGCCGATCCGGAGCGCGCGCAGCGGCGGCTCGTGCACGTCCCGATGGGACGGTTCGGTGAGCCCGAGGAGATCGCCGCGGCGGTCGCGTTCCTGGCCTCCGACGACTCGTCGTTCGTGACCGCCAACACGTTCCTGGTCGACGGCGGGATCTCGGGTGCTTATGTGACGCCGCTCTAGGCTGTGCGCAATCAACACGGGGAGAGGCGGCGAGCGTGGTCGAGGAGGCGCGGGCGGGGGAGGCGTTGTTCCGGCCGGTGCGGGCCGGGAACCCGTTCGAGGAGACCGTCGAGCGGCTGCTGCAGGCGATCAAGCTCGGCGTGGTCGGCCCCGGTGAGCGGTTGCCGTCCGAGCGCGACCTGGCCGCCCGGCTGAGCGTCTCGCGGGTCACGCTGCGCGAGGCGATCCGCGCGCTGACCGAGGCCGGGTACGTCGAGTCCCGCCGCGGCCGGTACGGCGGGACGTTCGTACGGGAGCGCCTGCCGACGCCGCGACGGGTGGGGAGGAAGAAGCTGGCCGAGCAGCTCGCCCGCGAGCTGTCCGGCGAGCAGGACGGGCAGGTGCTGCAGTCGATGCTGGAGGACGCGCTCGTCCTTCGGTCGGCGCTGGAGGTGGGTGCGTCCGACGCCGCGGCATCGCGGGAGCTCGACCAGGCGGAGCGTGACCACCTCACGCGGTGTCTGGCCGACACGGCGGCGGCCAAGCTGACCGACTACCGCCGGATGGACTCCCGCCTGCATCTCGCGATCGCCGAGGTCAGCGGGTCGCCGTCGCTGACATCCGCGGTCGCCGACGTCCGGATGCGCCTGAACGACCTGCTCGACGCGATCCCGCTGCTCGAACGCAACATCGTGCACTCCGACGAGCAGCACCAGGCGGTGGTCGACGCGATCCTGGCCGGCGATCCGGAGGCGGCCCGGGACGCGATGCGCGAGCACCTGGCCGGGACCGCGGCCTTGTTGCGGGCCTTCCTGAGCTGAGCCGTCCGGCCGGCTCGCGGGGTGTCCGGTGCGGATCCGGCGGACCGCGCGCGGGAAATCCGGCGCGACGGCCGGCGACACGCCGGAGCCGTTGGCACCAGTGGGCCAAATCAGGGGCGAACAGATGGGTAACGAAGTGGTGGCGTGCAGATATCCGTGTGTGACACTCGCCGTGTCCAGTAGCACTCGACTGTGATGTCCGCGAATGTAATCCTTCGGGGAGAATGTGGATCGATGACTGACGACGAGCTGGTCGGGCGCGCCGGACTGGTCGAGCGCGCGCGGACGCAGCTCGAGACCAGTGGCTCCGTGCTGCTCTACGGCCCGACCGGGATCGGCAAGTCCGCCCTCGGCCGCGCGCTCGTCGCAGACCGGGCCCGCTCCGGCTGGCGGGTGCTGAGCGCCGCGCCGTCCCAGAGCGAGGCCGGCCTCCCGTACGTCACGCTGCTGGATCTGCTGTCCAACCAGCTCGAGCTGGCCTGGCAGGTGCTGCCCGATCACCTGCGCCAGCCGCTGGAGGTCGCGCTGCTCAAGGCAAGCGCGCCGGACACCGTCCGGGACGAGCTGGCCGTCCGCCTCGCCGTACTGCACGTCCTGCGGCGTCTGGCGGCGTCCGGGCCGGTGCTGCTCGTCGTGGACGACATCCAGTGGGTCGACCCGTCCAGTCTCGAAGTACTGACCTTCTGCGCGCGGCGGCTGACCGACGGCGTGCACATGCTGGCGACCGAGCAGGTGGCCGACGGCGACCTCCCGGTGATGGCCGAGGCGTGCCCGGAGCCGGTGCTGCAACTGGAGGTCCCGGCGCTGGCCGAGGCCGACGTGCTGGCGCTGCTGCGCAACCGACTGTCCAGTCCGCTCCCCGTGCGGACCGCTCGGCGCATCCACACCGCCAGCGGCGGCAACCCGTTCATGGCACTCGAGCTGGGCCGCGCGGTGCTGCGCCATCCGCAGGGCGTCTCGCCGAACGACCCGCTGCCCGTGTCGAGCCGGCTCAAGACTCTGCTCGGCGACCGCCTGGCCGACCTCAGCCCTGCGACGCACGAGCTGCTCCTGCACGCCGCCTCCTCGCCGCGCCCGACCACGGCGCAGCTGGCGGCGTCACTGGGCCGTTCGGTCGACGCGGAGCTCGCGGAGGCGGAGGGGCTCGGGCTGATCGACGTCTCGTCGGACCGGCTCCGCTTCAGCCATCCGCTGCTGCGCGAGTTCGTGTACGCCGAGGCGACGTCCGCCGCGCGACGGCAGGCACACGCCCGGCTGGCCGCGGTCGTGGAGGAACCGGTCGAGAACGCCACGCACCGGGCCCTGGCGACGCAGGAGGCCGACGCAGACCTCGCAGCCGCACTGGAAGAGGCCGGGACGACCGCCGGCGCCCGTGGAGCGCTGGGCGCCGCCGCGACGCTCTGGCGCCTGGCCGCTGACAGGACCCCGGCCGACGCGCCGGACGATCGTGCCCGGCGACTGACCCGAGCCGCTGACGACGCTGCCGCCGCGGGCCACTTGGTCGAGTCGGCTGAGATGGCGCGGCTCGCAGTGCAGGCCGCGACCGTGCCCGAGGTCAAGGTGCCCGCGCTGCTGCTGCTGGTCGACGCGGCCTGGTCGGAGCGGGAGCAGCGGATCGAGCTGCTCGCCGAGGCCTTCGAAGCAGCCCAGGGCAACGACCGGCTCGAGGCGCAGGTCCGGATCCTGCGCAGCCACAGCGCGTACTTCGACCGCCGGCTCGACGATGCCCGCGAGGACGCGCGGATCGCCGAGGAGCTGGCCCGCCGCTGCGGCGACACCGAAGCGCTGGTCGACGCTCTGAGCGCGGCCCACCCCGTCGAGGTCGCGGTTGGGGGCGGTCAGGCCTCGGACCGGCTGCTGAGCATGGCCGGCGAGCTGGCGATCGGGCTGCCGCTGACGAAAAGCGTCGTGCACGCCCGGCAGATGGCGGCGATGCGCGAGCTGTTCCGCGGCAACACCGCGGCGGCGATCGAGGGCATCAGCACGCTCGTCGAGGAGGTCCGCGACGGCGGTGCGGTGCGCTGGCTGGCCGGGATCCTGATCTCGGCGACCGCGATCTACGAGCGCAGCGGGCGCGGCGCGCAGGCGCTGGCCGCCGGGCACGAGTGTCTGCAGTTGATGCAGGACCTGGGCGACGAGCCCGAGGTCGGCATGGTGATCGCCGCCCGCGCCGAGTGGGCCGGCGGTACGGCGGCGATGGCGCGCGAGATGGCCGAGGCGTCGCTGGAAGCGGTCCGGGTGATCGGCAACGACGAGTGGACCGGTCCGGCGCTGTCCGCGGTCGGGCTGGTCGGCGTACTGGTCGGGGATCCGCAGCGGGCGGTCGAGGCGTTCGACGCGATCGCGGACTCGGGCGAGGCCGCGATGCCGTACGACCCGGCGGTGATCCCGTGGCACGCCGACTACGCCGAGGCGCTGGTCGCGTCCGGCCGGCTGGACGACGCGGCCGCGTTGATCGCGGAGATCCGCGAGCGGGCCGACACGCTCGATCGCGAGGTGGTCCGGGTCGGGCTGGCCCGGTCGGAGGCGCTGCTGATCGCCAAGCTGGGCGATCCGGCGGCGGCGCTGGACCTGCTGGAGAAGACCATCGCGACCGCGGGGGACCAGGTGTACCCGCTCGACCTCGCGCGCTGCGAGCTGACCCGCGGCCGGGTCGCTCGGCAGGCGCGGCGCCGATCGGTCGCGCGCACGGCGTTCCTGGACGCGATCGAGCAGTTCGAGCAGTACGGCGCACCCGCCTGGCGGGAGGTCGCCGAGACCGAGCTGGCCCGGCTCGACGTACCGAGCCGCAGCCGCCAGCCGTCCGAGCTGACCGACAACGAGCTGCAGATCGTCGCGATGGTCCGCGACGGCTCCACCAACCGCGAGATCGCCGCCGCGCTCTACCTGAGCGTCAAGGCGGTCGAGTCGCAGCTCACCCGGCTCTACCGGCGCTTCGGGGTGGCCAACCGGACCCAGCTGCTGCGCACCGTCGACCGCGGCGGGACGGATCTCGCGCAAAGGTAAACCCTTGTGGTGACCCGCCGGTAGCTTGGATTCCCTTGTCGCCGTGCCGCGCTGTGAGCAAAGGTCGACTCCACGTAGAGAGCTCGCCCCTCGCGTGGGCGGCCGAGTGAGGCGCGGCCGCCCCCTACGTGCACACTGGACAGGTGAAACTCGAACGCAAGCACGCCCTGGTGCTGATCGCGATCGCGGTCTGGAACGTCGTCACGTACGTGACCTTCATCAAGAACCTGGCCGCCACCGAAGGCCGCCCGACCGGGTACTACGTCGCCCACACGGTGCTGATCGTGGTCAACCTGGTCATCGCCGCCCTGCTCGGGACGTGGGGCGTCCGCGCCTACAAGGCGTCCCGCGAACGGCGTACCGAGGACGTCACGGTCTGACGAAGCGGCTCGGCGTCACGCCGAGCATCCGGCGGAAGTGCCGGGTCAGGTGGGACTGGTCGTAGAAGCCGGCCAGCCCGGCGACCTCCGCGGCCGGACGGCCCTCCAGCAGGTAGCGGCGGGCCAGGTCGACCCTGCGGCCGGTCAGGTATCGATGCGGGGGCATGCCGTACTCCCGGCTGAACGCGCGGACCAGGTGCGCCGGGTGCGCGTGCACCAGCTTCGACGCCTCGTCCAGCGTGATCCCACCGGGCAGATGCGCGTCCAGCACCTCCCGCAGCTGGCTGGCGACTCCGGGGTCGCGGCGGTGTGGTGGTGCAGTGACTTGGCGGCGCAGGTGCTGCCGCAGGCGCTGCTCGATCAGTGTGAGCCGGCTCTCGGCCTCCAGCGGCTCCCGCCCGACAGCGAGTACGCCGTGCAGTTGCTCGATGCGCCGGCGGAGCACCGGGTCGAGCAGCTCGGGCTGGTCGACCGCGGCGCCGGTCAGCTCCTCGCCCAGTCGGTCGGGCTCCAGGTAGAGCACCCGCTTGCGGAAGCCCTCCGGGCGGACGGACCGGCCGTCGTGCGGCACGTTGGGCGGCAACAGCGACACCTGCGCCCGGGTCAGCCCGTGCTCGCGGTGATCCAGGTCGTAGCGGACGACGCCTTCGTCGACGAGCAGCACGGTCCAGGCGTCGTGGGTGTGGCTCGGGTAGGCGTGCGACGGGAAGTAGGCGTGCAGGACCTCGACGACACCGTCCAGTTCGGGTCGCCAGGCCCGTACCTGCGCACTCGCGCTCACCCTTCAGAACATTACGCTGCCTGCTGACGGCGACGGAGAGGGCGGTTGCGCGTGAGGGTCTACATCAGCGCGGACATGGAAGGCATCACCGGACTGGTCGACGCCGAGGACGTCCAGCCGCCCGGCCGCGACTACGAACGCGGCCGCGGCCTGATGACCGAGGACGTCAACGCTGCGGTCCGCGGCGCGTACGCCGCCGGCGCGTCGCTCGTCCTGGTCAACGACGCCCACGGCCCGATGCGCAACCTGCTGCCCGACCTGCTCGACCCACGCGCCCTGCTGATCAAGGGCCGCCCCAAGCCGATGGGCATGATCGAGGGCCTCACCGCCGAGTACGACGCGGTGGTGTGCGTCGGCTTCCACTCCCGCGCCGGCGTGCTCGGCGTACTCAGCCACAGCTTCATGGGCCATGAGATCGAGGACATCTGGCTCGACGACCGGGTGACGGGCGAGATCGGCATGCTGCACACGGCGGCCGGCGCGCTCGGTGTGCCGGTCGCGGCCCTGACCGGCGACAACACCGCCTGCGCCGAGGCGGTCGCCTGGGACGCGCGGGTCCGCGCCTACCCGGTCAAGCAGGCCAAGGACCGCTTCGCCGCCCAGCTGGTCCCGGTCGCGGAGTCCCGGGCGGGCATCGAGCAAACCGTCCACGAGGCCCTGCTCGATCTCCCGAGCGTCCCCACTGAATCGAAGACCCGTCGCCTGACCGTCCGTTGGCAATCCGCCTCCGTCGCCGCCCACCTCCAGGCGATCCCCGGCGTACAGAAAACCGACGACCGCACTGTCACCACCGAGGGCGACATGCTGCACCTCTACCGCCTGTTCAACCTGTTCCTGCGAGTGGCCACCGCGGTCACCTCGAACCCGCCGTACTGCTGAAGGCGCGCAGGGCGGCGATCACCTGGTCGGGAGTCTCCAGCTGGGGGAGGTGACCGGTGTCCGGCAGGATGCGGAACTCAGCGCCGGGGATGGCTTCGGCGTACGCGCGGCCGTAGTCCGGCGTGACGATGCGGTCGCTGTCGCCCCAAACCACCAGTGTCGGCGTCGTGACGCTCGCGAGCCGGGATCGAAGTGCGGGGTCGACCATGGAGGGCTCACCGGCGTAGACCGCGAGGGCGGCACGGTTGGCGGCCAGTTGCTCGCGCGCGGCCGGTGACAGTTGCGTGGGATCGATCCGGAACGCGTCGGGTGCGTGGTAGCTGAGCGCCGCGATCTCGTCGAACGACAGCGCGAAGAAGTCCGCGACGGGATGGTCCGGGACGTCGATGCCGACGGCATCGACCAGGACGAGCGCGCCGAGCCGGGCAGAGCCGAGCAGGGCCAGCTCCGCCGCGATCCAGCCGCCGATCGAACTGCCGATCACGACGACGTCGTGCAGGTCGCGCTCGTCCAGCAGGTCGGCGTACCGGCGCGCGAGTCCGGCGATGGTGGTCAGGTCGTCCGGCCGGGTCGTTCCGCCGAACCCGGGATGGGTCGGTATCACGACCTGCGCGGGCAAGGCCGCGGCGAGCCGGGCGCCGAAGGCCTCGACGGTCTGCGGTCCGCCTCCACCGTGCAGCAGGAGGATCGGCCGGCCGGCGCCGTACTCGGCGCAGAGAAGAGTCATATAAGGAACCTTAGATCAGGAAGCTTATATAAGCAACGGTAGTCTCCTCGGCTACGATGCGCGGGTGGAACCCTCCCTGCAGGACGTCGGCATCGCGGTGAAGCGCCTTCAGTGGCGGCACCACACCGAGGCGAGCAAGGCGCTCGCGGAACTCGGGGTGTCGTTGCCCCAGTGGGACGTGCTGCGACGCCTGCACGAGCACCCCGAAGCGTCGCTGCACGAGCTGGCTCAGCTGACCTTCCAGACCGACCAGTCGATGGGCTCGCTCGCCACCCGGATGGTCGCGCGCGGGCTGATCGAGCGGCTGGAAGGGCCTGGTCGTGCCGTCCGGCACCGGCTCACCCCGGAGGGCGAGCGCATCCGCGAGGCCGGCGAAACGATTCTCGACACCGTGCTGTCCGCCTCGGTCGGCGCGCTGTCCCGGTCCGAGCGCGCAACGCTCCTGGAGTTGCTCCGCAAGGCCGGCGGCTGAGGCCCGCGCGCTCTTCGCCTGACAGGTGAAGAACGTACAAGACCCGCGGGTGGCGCGCCCGGGACGATGGAGCGCGTGGAGAACGAACAGATCAGATTCGACACCAAGATCGCCGTGCTGCTGCGGGACGACCTGGCCACCTGGCAGCGCCTGAACGTGACCGCCTTTCTGGTCTCCGGGCTGGCGGCCACAAACCCCGGGCTGGTCGGCTTGCCGTACGAGGATGCCGACGGCACGCAGTACCTGCCGATGTTCGGCCAGCCGGTGCTGGTGTTCGAAGGCTCCAAGGAGCAGATGGCCATTTCACACACCCGCGCGCTCGGCCGGGAGCTCCCGCACTCGATCTTCACCGCGGATCTATTTGCCACCGGCAACGATCGGGACAACCGCGCGGCGGTCAAGGCGGTCGGGCAGGGCCAGCTCGATCTGGTCGGGCTGGCCCTGCACGGGCCGAAGAACGCGGTGGACAAGGTGCTCAAGGGGTCGAGAATGCACCCCTGAGCGTCAGCGGGGCTCGAACTCCCGCCAGCGCAGGCCCCGGTCGACGCTTGTCGCGACCTTCGTCACCCCGGGTCCCCGCAGCACCTGGCCGTAGAGCAGCTTCCCGTCGCCGGCGAGTTCCTCCAGGCCGGGAGGCCCGGGCGACAGTTGCGTGGCAGTCCCGTCGGCCAGCCGGTACAACCCTGTTTGGCCCTGCTTCGACACCCCGAGCATCATGGCGGTCCCGTCGTTGAAGGCGACCGGTCCGCCGCCGCGCGCCCACGGCCGGTCCGCGACACTCGTCCACCGCGCCCCGCGATCGGTCGACATCTTCAGGGTCCCGATCGCCTCGGCGGTGGCACCGTCGACCCAGGAGCTCGCCACGACGGTCGAGCCGTCGGGGCTGACGGCGATCCGGCTGCCCGGGTTCTCCGGGTCGAGCAGCGTCCGGTTCCAGGTCCGGCCGTCGTCGGACCAGGCGATCTCGCTGCGCGATCCGCTCACGAAGTCGCCGGCCACCACCCACCATCGCCCGGTCTCGTCCCGGACCGGCGACCGCGGGTGATCCAGCCCGGCCACCTCGAGCCTGCGCAGGGTCGCGTCCGCGACGTTCAGCACCAGCAGGGTGCTGCCGACGACTACCCGATCCAGGAGGATCTCTCCGGCGGTGAATGTGCTGGTGGACGGGGCGTATCGCAGCGGTGTCTCCACTTTGCCCTTCGCGGTCAGCCGGACCAGTACAGCCTCGGCCCACGTAGGCTCCTCGGCCGAGAACACCTCGCCCGACGGCCCCGCCACCGCGACCGCCTCGTCGCCGAGCCGCAAGGTCGCGTACGGCGCTCGCCGCGCCGGCGCGATGGCCTTCGATCCCTCCCGGCTGAGCACGGCGGCGTACTGGCACGGTTCCGGCAGGCATGAGATCCAGGACGCCGCCCAGCGCGAGGGCGTCGCGAACAGCATCGAGCGCACCTCCGCATCCTGAGCCCGCACCACGGCATCCCCCGACTGCTCCGGCGGCATGATCGGCTCGATCGATCCCGGCACGGGAGCGGTCGGCACGGTCGCAATCGGAGGCACTTGCTCAGTCCCGGCCTTGTCCCCGAGCGGCAGCAGCGCCACCAGTACGGCGACCGCCGTCGCCGCCGCGACACCGGCCCCAGCAAGTGCCTGACGCCGCCGGCGACGGCGCACACCGCGTCGCTCGAGCTGGTCGAACGGCGGCGGCTGGACGGTCTGCTGGACCGACCACGACAGGTTCTTCAGCTCAGACATGGTCGACCTCCTCGACATCCTCCGCGAACTCACGAACCAGCGGGGCGAGCCGGGCCCGCCCACGCACCAGCCGGGCCTTCACGGTGCCCTCCGGCACGCCCAGCTGGAGCGCGACCTCCCGCACCGGCAGGTCGACGATGTGGTGCAGCGTGATCGCCTCGCGCTGCTCCAACGGCAGTTGTCGCAGCGCCTCCACGAGCGTGACGTGATCAGGCGACAACCCCGGTAGGGCGTCAGCCGGCGTCGAGGCGGCGGCCGTCCGCAGCAGCCCGCGGTACCGAGTCAACCGGCGGAACCGGCGCCGCACCACGTTCAGCGCCACCGTCCGCAGCCAGGCCTCCGGGTTGTCCACCTGCGCGAACCGCCGCGGCTTCTCCACTGCCCTGACGAACGCCTCCTGAACGGCGTCCTCGGCCTCGCCGAGGTTGCCGCAGATCGCGTACAGCTGCGCGACCAGCCGGCGGTAGCAACCGTCGTACAGGTCGCGCAGGGACTCGTCCTGTGCCATCCACCCTCCCCGCACTCGTACTGACGGTCGGACGACTCCCGAGCGTGGCTGGTTGGTTGCACCGGGACCTGACTGTGACGTGGATCACCGTCAGAACGCAAAACGACGGCCCCCGGGAATCCCGGAGGCCGTCGAAGAAGGCGTCTAGAGGAAGGTGCCGAGGCCGAACGCGGTCAGCGACAGGGCCAGGGCGACAGCGGCGGTGACAGCTTCGGCGCGGTCGCGCCGGGTGAGCCGGAGCCAGCCGAGGCGGGGGCGGTCGACGAGCGCGTAGAGCGCGGCGCGGGCCGCGGGCGGCTGGTCGACGGGAAGTTGCGGAGCTTCGAGAGTGCTGAGCACGGGAAATGCCTTTCCCATCAAGTTGCTGCGGGCGACGGTCTGTACCCGACAGGAGATGGTCTCCACTTCGGGCCGGCCGCAAACCCCCGGACGCGAAAACGCCCCAGAACCCGCCGGGGTCCTGGGGCGTTCGGTACGCCGGAGCTCAGACGCGCCGGAAGATCAGCGCGCGCTTGACCTCCTGGATCGCCTTGGTGACCTCGATGCCGCGCGGGCAGGCGTCGGTGCAGTTGAAGGTGGTCCGGCAGCGCCAGACGCCCTCCTTGTCGTTCAGGATCTCCAGCCGCTGCTCGGTGCCCTCGTCGCGGCTGTCGAAGATGAACCGGTGCGCGCCGACGATCGCCTGCGGGCCGAAGTACTGGCCGTCGGACCAGAACACCGGGCAGGACGTCGTACAGGCGGCGCACAGGATGCACTTGGTGGTGTCGTCGAAGCGCTCGCGGTCGGCCTGGGACTGGATCCGCTCCCGGCTCGGCTCGTGGCCGTCGGTGACCAGGAACGGCATCACCGAGCGGTAGGCGTCGAAGAACGGCTCCATGTCGACGACCAGGTCCTTGAGCACCGGCAGGCCCTTGATCGGCTCGACGGTGATCTCCTTGTCCGGGTTCAGGTCCTTGATCAGCGTCTTGCAGGCCAGCCGGTTGCGGCCGTTGATCCGCATCGCGTCCGAACCGCAGACCCCGTGCGCGCAGGACCGCCGGAACGTCAGCGTGCCGTCCTGCTCCCACTTGATCTTGTGCAGCGCGTCCAGGACCCGGTCCGTCGGCTGCAGGGTGACCGCGTAGGTCACCCACTCGGAGTCCTCGGTGACCTCCGGGTTGTACCGCAGGATCTTGACCTTGACGTCCATCAGTACTTGCGCTCCATCGGCTTGTAGCGGGTCTGGACGACCGGCTTGTAGTCCAGCCGGATGTTGACGTTGCCTTCGGCATCGACTTCGCGGTAGGCCATCGTGTGCCGCATGAAGTTGACGTCGTCGCGCTTGTCGTAGTCCTCGCGGAAGTGCCCGCCGCGCGACTCCTTGCGCTCCAGCGCCGAGACCACGAGCACCTCGGCCAGGTCGATCAGGAAGCCCAGCTCGACCGCCTCGAGCAGGTCGGTGTTGAACCGCTTGCCCTTGTCCTGGACGGCGACGTCGGCGAACCGGGTCTTCAGCGCCTCGATGTCGACCAGCGCCTGCTTCAGCGAGCCCTCGGTCCGGTACACCTGCGCGTTCAGGTCCATCGTGGCCTGCAGGTCGGCCCGGATCGCGGCCACCCGCTCGCTGCCGGTGGCGTTGCGCAGCCCCTCGACCAGCTCGACGACGAACTCCTCGGGCCGCTCCGGCAGCTCCTCGAACTCGGCCGTCTCGGCGTACTCCGCGGCCGCGATGCCGGCCCGGCGGCCGAACACGTTGATGTCGAGCAGCGAGTTCGTGCCCAGCCGGTTGGCGCCGTGCACGGACACGCAGGCGACCTCGCCGGCGGCGTACAGGCCGGGGATGACGTCGTCGTTGTTGGCCAGCGCCTCACCGCGGATGTTGGTCGGGATGCCGCCCATCGCGTAGTGCGCGGTCGGGAAGACCGGGATCTGCTCGGTGTACGGCTCGACGCCGAGGTAGGTGCGGGCGAACTCGGTGATGTCCGGCAGCTTCGCGTCGATGTGCGCGGGCTCGAGGTGGGTCAGGTCGAGCATCACGTACGCGCCGTCCGGACCGCAGCCGCGGCCCTCACGGACCTCGTTGGCCATCGCCCGGGCGACCATGTCGCGCGGGGCCAGGTCCTTCACGGTCGGGGCGTAACGCTCCATGAAGCGCTCGTTGTCCTTGTTGCGCAGGATGCCGCCCTCACCGCGGGCGGCCTCCGAGAGCAGGACGCCGAGGCCGGCCAGGCCGGTCGGGTGGAACTGGAAGAACTCCATGTCCTCCAGCGGCAGGCCCTTGCGCCACACGATGCCCATGCCGTCGCCGGTCAGGGTGTGCGCGTTGGAGGTGGTCCGGAAGACCTTGCCGAAGCCGCCGGAGGCGAACACGATCGACTTGGCCGAGAAGATGTGCAGCTCGCCGGTGGCCAGCTCGTAGGCGACCACACCGGTGGCCTTGCCGCCCACCATCAGCAGGTCCAGTACGTAGAACTCGTTGAAGAACTCGACGTTCTGCTTGATGCACTGCTGGTACAGCGTCTGCAGGATCATGTGGCCGGTCCGGTCCGCGGCGAAGCACGAACGCCGGACGACGGCCTCGCCGTGGTTGCGGGTGTGCCCGCCGAAGAAGCGCTGGTCGATCTTGCCCTCGGCGGTCCGGTTGAACGGCAGGCCCATCTTCTCCAGGTCGAGCACCGCGTCGACGGCCTCGCGGCACATCACCTCCGCGGCGTCCTGGTCGACCAGGAAGTCACCACCCTTGACCGTGTCGAAGGTGTGCCACTCCCAGTTGTCCTCCTCGACGTTGGCCAGCGCGGCGCACATGCCGCCCTGGGCCGCGCCGGTGTGCGACCGGGTCGGGTAGAGCTTGGTGAGCACGGCGGTCCGGGTCCGCTTGCTGGACTCCAGGGCCGCGCGCATACCCGCTCCGCCCGCGCCGACGATCACTACGTCGTACTGATGGCGCTGCATATGAAGACGTCCTTACTTGCAGACCGACAGCGTGCTGTTCGGGTCTAGGCAGGGATCGAAGGTGAAGATGACCAAGGTGCCGAGCACGACGATCACCACGGAGGCGGTGATCAGCAGGGACTTCAACCAGAACCTGGTCTGGTCCTTCTCGGCGTAGTCGTTGATGATCGTGCGCATCCCGTTGGTGCCGTGCAGCATCGCCAGCCACAGCATCAGCAGGTCCCAGACCTGCCACAGCGGGTTGGCCCACTTGCCGGCCACGAAGCCGAAGTCGAGCGCGTTGATGCCGTCGCCGAGCATCAGGTTGACGAACAGGTGGCCGAGTACCAGCACCACGAGGGCCAGGCCGGACAGCCGCATGAACAGCCAGCCGTACAGCTCGAAGTTGGTCTGGCCGGACCGGTTGCGACCGCCGCCCTTGAGCGAGCGGGAGCGGGTCGACGAGCGCGGCTGGGCGATCTCGGGAGTGGTCATTGGCTCAGCCTCCGAAGACGTGGCTCAGGTGGCGGATCACGAAAGGTACGAACAAGACGACCCAGACCACGCCGACGCCGATCATCAGCTGCCGCTGGTAGCGCGGGCCCTTGGCCCAGAAGTCCACCAGGATCAGCCGGACGCCGTTGAAGGCGTGGAACAGGATCGCGGCGACCAGTCCGACCTCCATCAGGCCGACAACCGGGTTCTTGTAGGTCCCGATCACCTCGTTGTACGCCTCCGGGGAGACCCGGACCAGCGCGGTGTCGAGCACGTGCACCAGCAGGAAGAAGAACATCCCGACGCCGGTGATCCGGTGCAGTACCCACGACCACATGCCCTCGCGGCCGCGGTACAGGGTGCCGGCTGGTTTGCTGGGCAAACCGATCCTCCGATCGGACGACAGACCGAGAGCCGGGAACGCGACGACTCCGGGGGCGGGGACTCAGCACGGGGCCGGGCTAGAAGGGGCCGCGATCGGCTCGGTCCGGAAGGGAACCAGACCGTAACTGATGCTATCGCTGTGCCGCGCCCGATCTCGGCCGCCTCCGTGTGACATCGATCTCCGTGCTGTCGCGGGCAGTGACCGGGCTCACTGGCCCGCGTTGTCCGCCCGCGATTGGCTCTCCGCGGTCGTCCTTTTCGGCTCTAGTGTCGGCAGAGCCGGCCCGGAGCCGGCGGGAACGAAAGAGAGGGGACGACGGTGAGTTTCTGGATCTGCGCGACCTGCGCGGTCGAGCACAGCGAGAAGGTCGAGGTCTGCGCGATCTGCGCCGACGAGCGGCAGTGGGTGCCGGCCGACGGCCAGCACTGGACCACCCTGGAGGAGCTGGCCGCGGCCGGCTACCGGGTGAACATCAAGGAGGTCGAGCCCGGCCTGCACGGGATCACCTCCGAGCCCGGCGCCGGGATCGGCCAGCAGTCGATGCTGGTCTCGACCAGCGAGGGCAACCTGCTCTGGGACCCGATCGGCTACCTGGACGACGAGGCCGTCGAGGGGGTTCGTGCGCTCGGCGAGGTGAAGGCGATCATCGCCAGCCACCCGCACATGTACGGCGTACAGGTGGAGTGGAGCAAGCGGCTCGGCGACGTACCGGTCTATGTCTCGGAGGCCGACGCCGAGTGGGTCGCCCGGCAGGACCCGGTGATCCGCACCTGGTCGGGCACGCTCGACCTGCTGCCCGGCGTGACCCTGATCCAGCCCGGCGGGCACTTCCCCGGCAGCGCGGTCGTGCACTGGGCCGACGGTGCCGAGGGCAAGGGCGTGATCCTCGCCGGCGACACCGTCTTCGCGAACCCCGACCGCACGTCGGTCAGCTTCATGCGCTCCTACCCCAACCGCATCCCGCTGTCCGGCGCGGTCGTCGACCGGGTCGCCAAGGCCCTGGAAGTCTTCCCCTACGACCGCCTGTACGGCAACTTCGGCGGCGCGATCCCGGTCGACGCCAAACAGGTCGTCCGCTTCTCCGCCGACCGCCACGCCGCGTGGGTCCGCGGGGACTACGACCACCTGACGTGAGTCTTTGGCGCCGGAGGGGGCGTGAACCCTCCGGCGCCGTTCTTCAGCTCCGCCGTACGCCGAGCCCGTCGATCTGCACGAACTTCCCGGTCGCCGACCGCACCGTGAACGTCAGCGTCCCGCTGAACACCGCACTCTGCACCGGCAACGCGACAATCGCCTGCCGCTGCGTCGTCGCCGACGCCAGGTTCACCGCGCCGATGTACTTGCCCCCGGCATACACCGCCACCAGCCCACAAGTCGGGCACTTCGTCGCCACCAGGAAGAACCGCTTCCCCTGCACGGTCCGCGTCAACGACGCCCCGTACGCCGTGGTCTGCGTCGCCGTGCCGAGGTAGAACTCGGACCAGTTCGTCCGGCTCCAGCCGGCCGTCGGGGCTCCCATCGCGCGGTCGTCCAAGGGCCGCGAGAAGCACTTCTCGGCACTCCAGGCCCCGAGGTTGCCCAGCTTGTCCTTGGCGCGCGCGGATACGCAGTACTCGTAGCCGGGGTCGAGCGCCAGGTTGACCGCCGTCGCGGTCGTGGCGGTCCACGGCTGGATGTAGGCCCCGAAGCCGCTCAGGTAGGAGGCCTTCCGGTACCGCACGTCGTACGAGGCAACGCCCGCGCTGTCGGCCGCGGAGTACTTGACGGTCGCCGTACCGGAGGTGGTCGCCTCGAACGTCGGAGCAACGAGGTGCGACGCCGGTCCCGCGGCGTCGACGGTGACGGTCCGGAACGCCCGGCTCACGCGGCCGTCAGGCTCGGTGGCGATCAGCTCGAGTGTGTAGGTGCCGGACGACGTGAAGGTGGCGGTCATCGGGTTGGCGCACGAGTGCGCGACGGCCCAAGGCGCGGAGCAGGTGTACGTCGTCCCCGGCATGAGCGCCGAACCGTCGTACGCCAGGGATACCCGGCTGCCTTGCACCGCCGGCGAAGGGCCGAACACCGGCGCGAGCCGCTGCCAGGAGAAGTCCAGCGCGTACGGCGCTCCAGGCGACAGGGGCTCCGGGGCCATGACTGCCGGCTCGCCATCAGCGTTGACGACGGTGACCTTGCTCAAAGTGGCGTTCTCGGCCAGTACCAGGACCTTCGTACTGTCCGGCGCCCAGCTGATCGCCTTGAGTCGCGTGCCGCTGACCTGCTTCCCGGACGGCGCCAGGGAATCGATCCTGATCACGGTGAGGTTCGATCCGGAGCCGAGCGCGACGAAGCGACCGTCTGGCGACACGCGCAGAGGATCGCCGTGATCGGCCGCACGGCCGAGCGAACGGACGAACGCTCCTCCCGGGCGACCTTCGACGAGAACGACGACCGGATGGTCGGAATTGCTCTCCACGCGGTCGTCGATCACCGCGAGGGTGCGGGCGTCCGGCATCCAGCTCGGACTGCTCACGTCACAGGCGATCTGCTCGGGCGTGCCCCCGGTCGACGAGACGACATGGACGCACGGGATGTCCGCGGCCCCCGGCTGAGGTGCCTGGAAGGCGATGCGTGTCCCGTCCGGTGACCAGGACAAATGGGTGATCTCCACGGTGGAGTCCAGCAACTTGACGGGCGTCCCCAAGCCGCTGGGTTCCACCCGCCGCGTCCACAGCGAGCGGTCGCTGGTCACGTACGCGACCGTTCGGCCGTCGGGCGAGCTGGTGACGGCGCCATTGGCATTGCCGGAACTGTTCGGGGCCGGGAAACTGACGACTTGACCCCGCAGATCGGCGGCCGTCAAGCCCTCCCAGCGCGGTTCGTAGCTGCTGAAGACGATTTGCTCGGCGGCCCGACCCGCCTTGGCACGTGGTCCTGTGGGCCCCTCGCCGACGTCGTTGACCACGGACACGGCGTACTCGATCCCGTCCGGAGGGCTGGAGTCGACAGCGGTGAACTCACCGGACCTGCCGACCGCGTCGAACCACCGGGTCGTTTCGGCTCCGTCCACGAAGCGGTGCAGCCAGTAGCCCCGCACCGGGGTCCCGCCCGAGGTCGCGAGTGCCGACCAGCGAACGACGTTTCCGGTGAAGGTCGATGTCACGGTGACGTAGTGCATGGCCGGTAGCGAGGTGCCCGTTCCGCTGGCCACAACCGCGTGCCGGCCGCGCGAAGTCGAGTCGGCGATCAGGAGTTTCGCCCTCGTCAGTCCGGTGAAGTCCGGCGCGAAGGTGATCTTCACCGTGCAGGTGGCCGCGACGGGCAGTACCGCCGGGCAGTCGTTCGTGGTGATCTTCCAGGCCTGCAAGACGCCGGACGTGATCGAGATCTTCTCGATCGTCACCGGCTGCGTGCCGAGGTTCCTCACGGTGACGGCCGGCAGGACGGCCGACTGGCCGGACCGGACCTGAACTGCTCGCAGTTCCGCTGGGGAAACCGCCAGTGCATGGTAGTTCTCCGCGCTGCGGATCCTGATGTCGACCGACGGACCGGACTCGGCGCCCGCACAGCTCGAGCCGCCGATCGTGTTGTCGGTGGTGAACGAAGCGGCCATCGTCTCCAGTTCGAGCTCCGGCGTGTAGGTGACCGCCGAAACGGTGAGCAAGCCGGCCGCGGCACAGGTTCGGTCGCCTTGCGTCACCGCGACCTGTGACTGCTGGAGCGTGTATTTGCCCGGACCAGCGAGGAAGGCCGGCATCCTGAGCTTGAGCGTGCCGGCCGACAGCGTGCGGTATCCATCGACCGGAGCTGACACGGTCACCGGGCCGGCGATCTCGTTGCGCAGCCAGGTCGCGCCGTCGCCCGGATCAGCGTCCAGCACCAGGACGTCGACGTCTCCGACGGGCGGGTCCTGCGCCGCTCTGGTCGCGGTGACCGACGGGCTGGTGGTGACCTCGTCACCGGAGTAGGCGGCCACGACGCGGTAGTCGGCCGTCGTACCGGCGGTGAGTGAGCCGTCGATCCAGCTGGTTGCCGTTGACGCGAGTTCACCGCTGGCGTTCTGCCAGTCAGCTGAGCCCTGCTTGCGTTCGACCCGGTACGCCGATGCGTCGATGTCTGTCCAGGTGACGCCCATGCCCGAGCGGGTCGGGAACACCTGAGCGGTCGGCGTCGGCGGCGATTCTTCGCCGGCTGCGGCATGGGCGATGAACGGCACGCTGATCGCCGCGATCGCGGCGGCCAGGGCATAACGACGGAAGGCGCGGCGCATTGCAACTCCAGGCAGGGGAGAGAGTCGGCGCGCCCCCGAACGGCACCGATGAAGACGCCAAGGAATACCGCGCCGGACGAGCCGGCCGCAACCCAGTTGCAGGTTGTGGCAACGGCTAGGCAGCGAGCCGGGTCTGACCGAGTTGTGTGTGGAGCCTCAGCATGCGCTCGACGCAACTGGCCCAGTCGTACTGCTCGGCTCGTGCTCGGGCGGCTTTGCGGCGGTCGGGGACGGTCAACAGTTCCAGTACGGCGTCCGCCAGGGCCTTTGGATGCGCCTGGGCCCAGCGGCCGCAGGACTCGTCGACGAGTTCTCGCGCGCCGCCGGTGTCGGCTGTGACGACGGGAGTGCCGGCGGCGAGGGCCTCCAGCACCGCGAGGCCGAAGGTTTCGCCTGGGCAGACGGAGAGGGCGATGTCGGCCTCGGCCAGGTGGCGGGCCAGGGTGGTGCGGCCGTCGACGTAGCCGTGGAAGTGGACCGGGGCGGCGCCGGCGATGGTGATGAGTTCGTCGAGGTGGGGGCCGGAGCCGTAGACGTCGAGGCGGAGGGGGACGCCGCGGCGGTGGAGTTCGACGGCGGTGGCGACGGCGAGGTGGGGGCTCTTCTCGCGGGACAGGCGGCCCGCGTGCACGAGTTTGAGGATGCCGTCGTCAGCCGGTTCGGCCCGGGAGGGGTGGAAGGTGTCGAGGTCGACGCCGAGGGGAATGCGGATCAAGGGAGTGGTGACCTCGTCGAACTCGGCGGCGGCGTACCGGGAGGTGACCACGACCGCGTCGTACGTGCGGCTGAGGAGTCTGTACAGCGCGCTGACGCCGGTGGCGACGCCGAGTTGGCGACCCGTTCTGAGCGAGAGCATCGCGTCGAGGCGTTCGTGGCTGAACAGGATCGAGCCGATGTCGTTGCGGCGGGCCCAGCGGGCGACCGGGAGCAGTGTCGATTTGTCGGAGATCTCGACCGTCGTCGGCTCGAAGCGTTCCAGGGTTTCGATCACGCGCCAGGGATCGGTGATCAGGCGGTAGCCGCCGCCGACCTTCGGGGCCTTCATGCGTACGACGGTGCCGTGCTCGGTGTGGGTGACGCTGTCGCGTTCGCCCGGGGTGATCAGGATCCGTTCGGCGCCGGCCGCGCGGTAGCCCCGGCCGAGGTGCTCGATCGCGGTGCGCATGCCGCCGGAGGTGGGGCCGACGAAGTTCGCCAGTTGGGCGATCCGCAACGTCATGCGGCCCGCCGAACCCGCGTCGCCCGCTCGTTCGCCGTACGCCGGGCAGCCGCGTCGGCGTCCGCGTGGTGGGCCGCGAGGACCTCCGCGTAGTGCCGGTCGACCAGGTCGTCGACCACCGCCGGCCAGGTCCGGGTCTGCACCCGGCGCAGTCCGCGCGCCGCCATCGAGGCCCGCGCGTCCGGGTTGTCCAGCAGGAACGACACCGCGTCGCGCAACGATCCGGGCTGCCCCGGCTCGAACAGCAGCCCGGTCTCGCCCGGCTGAATCAGATCGAGCGGCCCACCCGCGGCCGGGCCGACCGTGGCGACACCGGAAGCCTGCGCCTCCTGGATCGTCTGGCAGAACGTCTCGTGCTCGCCGGTGTGCACGAAAACGTCCAGCCCCGCGAAGATCGACGCCAGCTCAGCACCCCGGCGCATGCCCAGGAAAGTTGCTCCAGGCAACGTGTGTTCGAGCGACTGGCGGTCCGGACCGTCGCCGACGACAACGACCCGGCAGCCGAGCTCGGCCAGCTCCGCGAGCCGCCGGACCTTCTTCTCCGCGGCCAGCCGGCCGACGTACCCGACGATCGGCGTGCCGTCGGGCGAGATCTCGCGGCGCCAGGCCTCGGAGCGGTGCGAGGGATCAAACAGCTCGAGGTTCACGCCACGGCCCCAGTGCTGCACCCGCGGTACGCCGGCCTGGATCAGCTGCGCCATCGCCGCGGACGACGGCGCGAGCGTCCGGTCGACGCGCGAGTGGGTCCGCCGCAGCCAGGCCCAGACGGCCCGGTCGGTCTTGGCGAACCACGGGTACTGCCGGGCGAACCCGGCGATGTCGGTCTGGAAGATCGCCACCGTCGGCAACCCGAGCCGCCGCGCGGCGCGCAGCCCGTACGCGCCGAGAATGAACGGCGACGCGAGATGCGCCAGGTCGGGCCGGAACTGGGCCATCGCCCGTTCGATCCCGGGATCGGGCAGCCCGACCGGGAACTCCTTGTAGCCAGGGATCCCGAAGCTCCGCGCCCGGATCACCCGAACGCCGTGGTAAGTGTCCGGACCGGGGCCGGCGGCAATGATCAGCAGCTCGTGCCCGCGGGCGAGCAGCCGGTCGGCGACGTGGCGAACCGTGTTCGCGACGCCATTGATCTGCGGCAGAAACGACTCAGCGACCATTACGATGCGCACACTCCGAAGGTTCCCGGCCTTCGGTGAACCCTCGGCGACCGCCTCGTGACACTGCGCAGATCCCCGGCAGTCGGCTCCGCATCGGGTGGATGACCGGACGGTGGCCATCAGGGCATCGTTGGCGAACGCGAGGTTGACTTCCGGCAACTTCGTGCCTGTCTCGGCAATCGACGAAGGCAACCCGACGTCGCCGCGGAGACCGTCGAGACCCAAAGAACAAGGGAGTTGCTGATGCTTCGAGAGAATGACTATCCAAATGTTGAATTTTGGCTCGGCGGGCAGCGCGTTGAGAGTCCGTTCCGGTGATCGCGTCATTTCAAAATCGGCGCTTCCAGGTATGGGAATATCGCGTGAGTCACGGGTCGTTGTTGGTGCGCAGTCCTCGAGGGCCGGAGAATGAGACTAATGTCGACCTGATCTTCGTCGGGGTGGAGTTCATGTCGGTGCCTCGCCACCTGAACGGCATTGAACTTCACGTCGGCGGTGATGCGGACGTCCGAAGGGCGACTGAGGGCTTGGGTTACGCAGTCGATGCTGGGCAGGTGTTCGCGCTGATCTCTGGGGGGCGCCGTCACGTGATTGTCGCGGCTGGTCAGCGCGTGACCGAGCATGGCGGAGATATCTTTGATAGTCCGTTCAACTAACAGGTCGAGGCTCCAGAGTGGCCGCCCGTGCCCTGCAAGCATGGTGGCCCGGGTGACGCGTGATGAGACCGGAATGCTGACATCGGACAGGGCGGCGCGATCGACGGACCACTAACGAAGGTGCGACTGGAGGACGTTGGCCGCCCACCGGTGAAGACAGGCAACTACTGGTCGGCTGGTCCGGCGGAGCTTTGAACCGGTAGCGGCGCGGCTGTCGCTGTTGCAGCGAACAGGGGTGACCCAGACGTAGCGACGTTTCCGAACGTCGTCCTGACGTGAGTACTGGCTACGAGGAGACCTAGATGACACCCGCTCACTCGGCGGTCGAGAACCAGGATCTGCACCGGCTCCGCGAACTGCTCGACGGCGGAGCCGATGTCGAGGAGGTTGACGGAGGCCTGACGCTGCTCCAGCATGCGATCGATGTCGAGCTCGATGGGCACACGCAGACCGGTGAGCCGTTGCACGTCGATGTCACGGCGTACTTGCTGGCGAGGGGCGCTGACCCGCTTGCGGCGCCTGCCGACGGAGGTGCAGGCTCTGCTCTTCACATGGCACGAGTCGGCGGTCACTGGCTTGCGGAATCGCTGATCGAGGCATTCCTGGAGCGGAGACGGCTCCGTCTGCGGTGATTCCTACGAAGTTCGTTCTGGGGGTGGCTGGATGATCTTTGCTAAATTCGTTGACGAGTTGGCTGAGCAGATCGACGGTTTGGCTCCACGGTCGAAGGCGGCGGTCTACTGGTTGTCGGGTGCTGGGCTCCTGACGGGACTGGACGTCCCGGAACGTTGGGCTGAGTGGTTCGTGGAAGCGCGAAGCGTCGGATATGGGTTCGTGACGACCGGCGAGGTGGATCAACGAACTGCCGGGCTCTGGGAAGCCGCTCGCGTCCCGACTGGGTCCGATGCGTCGCAGTTGCTCAACTCGACACTGATTTGTCTGAGTACTCCGCTGGGCATTGCTTTGGATCCGGAGACAAAGGTAGGGACCTGGGCGGAGCATGCGCTCTTCCCGACGATGCAGAGCGCCGCACTCAAGTTGTTCGATGACGTTGCGTTTCCGGACGATGACGACGATCTCGACATTGTGTTCGCTCAGGATGAGGTCCAGGCGGCCGCTGAGTACTGCAGGCAGGTGGTTGCGCGTCTCGCGGCGCTGTCCGGTCCGGATGCGTCCGCGATCGAAATCCTCCTGCGGGGCGCTGAGGTACTTGACCCTGGTCGCTCATGATGCCGGGGTCGTGGATGCCGCTCATTGATCGCGGGGACGGAGCGTGGATCGGCGTGCTGGCTGACAGGCTGATCGGTGTCGGGGTCGAGTCCGAAGGGCGGGCTTCTCCGGCGGCGGCGCGGTACGTTCCGATGTGGCCTTTTATGGAGCGGCCGGTGGTGGAGTGTCTCAAGGAGCTTCGTGGCCAGTGGGATCAGCTTGGTGGCCGAGGGATCGCGAGTCCTGAGGAGTTGATCGAGTTCACCATCAGGTCTGCCCGGGAGTCCCGCAGGGCGTACTGGACGGAACTGTCTGCTGCGTGGGAGCTGGAGCTGGCGGGCCTTCCGCCCAACTGATGCAGTGTGGTGTGGTGTCGCTCACGAAGCGTGCCCGATCTCACCTGCCTGGTGCATACCAGTGGAAGGCTGGTTCTTCTACGGTGGAGGGATGAGCCATCAGACCGAGTCCGGGTGGGACTTCGAGCCGGTGTACGGGCCGCTCGACGGGTTCGAGCCTGCGCAGAAGCTGGGGGAGCCGGGGCAGTACCCGTTCACCCGGGGTGTGTATCCGACGATGTACACGCAGCGGCCGTGGACGATGCGGCAGTACGCCGGGTTCGGGACGGCGGCCGAATCGAATCAGCGGTATCACCAGCTGATCGACGCGGGCACGATGGGTTTGTCGGTGGCGTTCGACCTGCCGACGCAGATGGGCTACGACTCCGACGCCGAGCTCGCGCACGGTGAGGTCGGCAAGGTCGGGGTGGCGATCGACTCGATCGACGACATGCGGGTGCTGTTCGACAAGATCCCGCTGGACCAGGTGTCCACCTCGATGACGATCAACGCGCCGGGCGCGGTGCTGTTGCTGCTCTACCAACTGGTGGCCGAGGAGCAGGGGGTCAGCGGCGACAAGCTGACCGGCACGATCCAGAACGACGTGCTGAAGGAGTACATCGCCCGCGGCACCTACATCTACCCGCCGAAGGAGTCGCTGCGGCTGATCAGCGACATCTTCGGGTACTGCCGCGACGAGCTGCCCCGCTGGAACACGATCTCGATCTCCGGCTACCACATGGCCGAGGCGGGAGCGACGCCCGCGCAGGAGATCGCGTTCACGCTGGCCGACGGGATCGAGTACGTCCGGGCCGCGGTCGCCGCGGGGCTCGACGTCGACGCGTTCGCGCCGCGGCTGTCGTTCTTTTTCGTCGCCCGGACCACGCTGCTGGAGGAAGTCGCGAAGTTCCGGGCCGCCCGGCGGATCTGGGCGCAGGTGATGCGTGACGAGTTCGGCGCGAAGAACCCGAAGTCGATGATGCTGCGTTTCCACACCCAGACGGCCGGCGTTCAGCTGACCGCGCAGCAGCCCGAGGTCAACCTGGTCCGGGTCGCGATCCAGGGCCTGGCCGCCGTGCTCGGCGGCACGCAGTCCCTGCACACCAACTCGTACGACGAAGCGATCGCCCTGCCGACCGAGAAGGCCGCCCGGCTCGCGCTGCGCACCCAGCAGGTGCTGGCCTACGAGACAGACGTGACCGCGACCGTCGACCCGTTCGCCGGCTCGTACGTCGTGGAGTCGCTGACCGACCAGGTCGAGGCCGCGGCGCGGGAGCTGATGGACCAGGTCGAGGAGTACGGCGGCGCCGTCGCCGCGATCGAGAAGGGCTTCCAGAAGCAGGAGATCGAGCGGTCGGCGTACAAGATCGCGCTGCAGATCGACAGCGGTGAGCGGGTCGTCGTCGGCCAGAACAAGTTCAGGGCCGCCGAGGAGGAGCCGTACGAGCCGCTGCAGGTCGATCCGGCGATCGAGGCCCAGCAGGTCGCCCGCCTGGCCAAGCTCCGGGCCGAACGCGACCAGGCCGCCGTCGACCAGGCGCTGGCCGATCTCCAGGCCGCTGCCCGGGGCAACGACAACTGTCTCTACCCGATGAAGCAGGCCCTCAAGGCCCGCGCGACGGTCGGCGAGGTCTGCGACGCGCTGCGCGAGGTCTGGGGCGTCTACGTCCCCGCCGACACGTTCTGACCGGTCGGCCCGTGCCGGCCGGCTAATCCAGCAGCGCCGACGACACCAGGATCATCGTCCCGAGCGTGATCGCGTCCTCCGACGGGTCGAAGCCCGGCGTGTGCAGGTCGGCCACCGACCCGCGGCCCGCCGGGCGGACGCCGAGGCGGGCCATCGCGCCCGGCACGTGCTCCAGGTACCAGGCGAAGTCCTCACCGCCCAGGCTCTGGTCGGTCTGGGCCAGCGCGTGCGACCCCATCGTCTGCTCGACCGCGGTCCGGAAGACCTCGATCGCGGCGGGATCGTTCATCACCGGCGGGACGCCATGGGTGACCTCGGTGTCCACCTGGACGCCGTACGGCGAAACGAGGTTGTCGGCCAAGCCGGGGATCAGCTCCGCGGCCAGCCGCCAGGCGCTCACGTCGAGGCAGCGCAACGTGCCTTCCGCCTCGCCGCGCGCGGGGATCGCGTTGGCCGCCGAGCCCGCGGTGATCCGGCCCCAGACCATCGACATCCCGGCCCGCGGGTCGACCCGGCGCGACAGCGCGGCGGGCAGTTCGGTGACCAGGGTCGCCAGCGCGTAGACCAGGTCGGCCGTGAGGTGTGGACGTGACGTGTGGCCGCCCGGGCCGGTCAGCCGGACGAGGACCCGGTCGGCGGCCGCGGTCAGCGCTCCGACCCGCAGACCGACCTGCCCGACGTCGAGCCGGGGATCGCAGTGCAGTCCGTAGATCCGCCGTACGCCGTCGAGGCCGCCGGCGGCGATGACGCCGAGCGCGCCGCCGGGCATCACCTCCTCGGCGGGCTGGAAGATCAGCCGCACCCGCCGATCGAGCAGGCCGTCGCGGGCCATTCCGGCCAGCACGACGGCCGCGCCGATCAGGGCCGAGGTGTGAATGTCGTGGCCGCAGGCGTGCGCCACCCCGTCGCTGGTCGAGCGCCACGGGTTGTCGACGCCGTCCGGCACCGGCAGCGCGTCGATGTCGGCCCGCAGCGCAACGCAGGTGTCGCCCGACCCGATGTCGCAGATCAGCCCGGTCCCGGTCGGCAGCACCTGCGGTGAGAGGCCCGCGGCGGTCAGTCGTTGCTTGATCAGCTCGGTCGTCCGGACCTCGTGCCAGCCGAGCTCGGGGTGCGCGTGCAGGTCGCGGCGGACCGAGATCGCCTCCTCCCGCACCTCGTCGACGCGAGCCTGGACGTCGGTGAGCAGCAGGTGGTGCGAAGTCGTCATGCGGGCGATTCTCCCATCAGGGACCGATGCACCTGGTCGGCGAGGGGCGGACGCGGCCGGAGTCTGGCCGATCCCGGACACTTCGCTGGGCACTGCGGTAAAGGCTTTCCTAGACTGCCGGGACCGGCTCGACCGCCCCATCTCGAGGAGCTGCCCGATGACCGCCCGCCGCTCGAACCCGCCCGGCCGCCGGACGGTGGCCATCCTGCTCGCCCTCAGCCTGTTCTCGGTCTCCACCGGCGCCACCCCCGGTGCCGTCGCCGCGCGGGGATCGGCTCCGGACGCGCCCACGCACCTGACGGTCGGGGACCGGCCGCACCCGCTGGCCGTGCACGGACCGCCCCGGTTCGGATGGTGGCCGCAGGACTCCGACGGCAACGAGATCCAGACGGCGTACCAGCTCCGGGTCCTGCGGGCCGACGGCACGGAGCACTGGGACAGCGGCAAGGTCCAGTCGTCGGAGCAGCAGTACGTCCAGTACGCCGGTCCCGCCCTCGCCGTCGGTACGCCGTACCGGTGGACCGTGCGGACCTGGGACCGAGCCGGCCGCGTCTCTCCGTGGGCCCGTCCGGCGAGCTTCGAGACGGGTATCACCGACGCGGACTGGGAGGGCGCCGCATGGATCCGCCGCCCCTCGACCGAGCCCGACGACTTCACGCTGGCCCGCAAGGAGGTCGCGATCCCCAGCGGCCGAGTCGTGCGCGCTCGGGCCTACGTCTCGGCATACCACCAGTACCGGCTCTACTTGAACGGCGCCGAGGTCGACGACGGCCCGGCCTTCTCCTACCCGGGCGAGGGGTACTACCAGGTCACCGACGTCACGAAGCAGCTCCAGACCCGCCGGCCACTCGCGATCGGCGTGCTCTACCACTGGTACGGCGGCGGCCAGGGCCGCCCGGCGGCCGCCAACGCGCGCGGCCTGCTGCTCAAGCTCGTCGTCGAGTACGCCGACGGCCGGCGCGAGGTCGTCGTGTCCGACGCGAGTTGGCGGGTCCGTCGGGCGTCCCAGTTCGAGACCGGAGCGCCGCGGCGCAACAGTGACGCCGGCGACTACACCGAGCGCATCGACGCCCGCCAGGAGCCCGTCGGCTGGACCAAGCCCGGCTACGACGACACCGCCCAGCCCTGGACGCCCGCTGGCGTCGCCGGCGCCCATCCCACGACCGACGTGCCGCGTCTGGTCGGCCAGGAGACCCGTCTGACCAAGACCGTACGGCGCCCGGTGTCGGTCCGCCGGTTCGCCGACGGCGCGGTCGTCGCGGACTTCGGGGTGGTGATCCCGGCGCGTCCGGTGATCCGGTTCGACCACGGCGTCAGTGGCCGGGTCGTCGACATCCAGACCAGCTACAACCTGACGGCCGACGGGCACGCCTCGACCGGCGAGACCGACACGCAAGGCAGCAACCTGAGCATGCGCTACACCCAGCGCGACGGCGCCCAGCAGGTCGAGGCGAACCTGCACTGGGGCTGGCGTTACCTGGAGATCAAGGCGCCGGGTGCGGGCGAGCAGCTCGGCGCGGCCGACATCGCGGCGATCGTCGAGCACACCGACGTCGATCCCGACCGGGCCGCGCGGTTCGTCAGCTCCGACCCCACGCTGAACGCGGTCTGGGCGCTGCTGCGCCGGTCGGCGCTCTACTCGGTGCAGCACCAGTTCGTCGACACCCCGACCCGGGAGAAGGGCCAGTTCCTCGGCGACGCGGTGGACATCTCGTACGCCACGATGGCCGCGTTCGGCGAGCGCGACGCCACCCAGCAGGCGATTCGCGAGTTCCTGCACTCGCAGGACCGGTACTGGGCCTCGGGCAACGATCTCGGCCGGTACAACGCGGTCTATCCCAACGGCGACGGCAAACGGGACATCCCGGACTACTCCGAGATGTTCGTCAACTGGGTCTGGCGCTACTGGCTGGAGACCGGCGACTCCGCGCTGGTCCGGCAGGCCTACCCGTACCTGCGTCACACCGCCGACTACGTCACCCGCCACATCCCCGCGACCGGCCCGACCGCCGGACTGGTGACGAACCTGTCCGGCGGCAGCGGCCCGTACCAGTACGGCATCGTCGACTGGCCGGCCCCGGGTCGCTTCGGCTACGACATGGACACCGCCGCCCGGACCACGATCAACATCCAGGGGTACGACGTCCTGCGCCGGACCGCGGATCTCGCCGAGGCTCTCGATCGCCCGGTGGACGAAGTCTTGGCGTACCGCGGACCGGCGGAAAGACTGCGGGACACCATCAACGCCAAGTTGCGGCGCGCGGACGGGATCTACACCGACGGCCTGTACGCCGACGGGCGGCAGAGCACCCACGCCGGGCAGCACTCCACGTCGTACGCGATCGCGCTCGGGGTGGCTCCGGCGGCGGACTTCCCCCGGCTCGCGGAATACCTGGCCGGCCTCGGCATGAAGCAGGGGCCGATGACCGCGCATTGGTTGCTCCAGGCACTGGCCGACGCGGATCGCGCGGACGCCGTGCTGACCCGGCTGACCGACGCCAAGGAGCTCGGCTGGGCCAACGTGCTCGCGCGCGGCGGCACCTTCACCTGGGAGCAGTGGAACCCCGAAGGCAGCGAGAGCTACTCGCACGGCTGGGGTGCCCAGGCGGCCGTCGACGTGCTCGGCACGATGCTCGGCGTCAACCTCGCAGCTCCCGGCGCGGCCCGGCTCTCGGTCGTCGTACCGGACGTCGACCTGCGCTCGGCGAACGGAACCATGCCGACCCAGCGCGGACCCGTGACGCTGGACTGGCGACGACACCCGGCCGGCGGCGTCCGCGCGACGATCGACGTCCCGGTGAACGTGACCGCCACGGTATCCCTGCCCGGGGCCGTCGAGTACGACGCCGACGGCCCAGGGCAGCCGCGCTTCCTCGGCGAGCACGACGGCCGGGCGGTCTTCGAGGTCGGCTCCGGGCAGACCCGGTTCACCCCGCGCCACCGCTGACCGCCGACGCCGAATCGAGGCCGGTTCGGTAACTCCCCGTGACCGATCGGTCGCCAGACCGCAGATGTTCCGGCGTTGTGACGAAAGCGCCGATTACTTTCCGGTATCGAGGGCGTCTTGACGTTCAAAGAAGACGGCGACGGCCCCTATAGTCTGCGGATGCGGCCCGCTGGGGAAGGCGAGCCGGGCAAATGGTGTCTGGTCGACGAAGGAGACGTCCGGTGAAGAAGTACGTGCGGGGACTGGCGATCGTGGGCGTGGTGACGCTCGCCGTCGCCGCGTGTGGCAGCAAGCCGACCGAGGACTCGGCCGGCGGCAGCGCCAACAAGGACTTCAAGGCCTGCATGGTCTCCGACTCGGGTGGGTTCGACGACAAGTCGTTCAACCAGACGTCGTACGCCGGTCTCCAGGCAGCGGTCAAGGAGAAGGGCCTGACCGAGGTCAAGGCCGAGTCGAAGTCCGACAACGACTACCCGACCAACATGACCGCGATGGTCCAGGCCGGCTGCAAGATCATCGTCTCGGTCGGCTTCAAGCTCGAGGACGCCACCGACAAGGCCGCCCAGGCCAACCCGGACATCAAGTTCGCGATCGTCGACTCGGCCCCGGCCAAGCCGATCGCCAACGTCAAGCCGCTCGGCTTCAACACCGCGCAGTCCAGCTTCCAGGCCGGCTACCTGGCCGCGGCGATGTCGAAGTCGGGCAAGGTCGGTACCTTCGGCGGCATCAAGATCCCGCCGGTGACGATCTTCATGGACGGCTTCGCCGAGGGCGTGCGCTACTACAACACCCAGAAGTCCAAGAACGTCCAGGTGCTCGGCTGGGACGACGCCAAGCAGTCCGGCCTGTTCACCGGTGACTTCGAGGACAAGGCCAAGGGCCAGAACACCGCGCAGAACCTGATCACCCAGGGCGCCGACATCATCTTCCCGGTGGCCGGTCCGGCCGGGCTGGGCGGTCTGCAGGCGGCCAAGGCCAGCAACGGCAAGGTGAACGCGATCTGGGTCGACACCGACGGCTGCGAGAGCGCCGCGGAGTACTGCTCGGTGCTGATCACCAGCGTCAAGAAGGGCATGGACGTCGCCGTCCAGGACGCGATCGTGTCGGTCGTGGACAACAAGTTCGACAACTCCCAGTTCATCGGGACGCTGGAGAACGGTGGCACCTCGCTGGCTCCGTTCCACGAGTTCGACAGCAAGGTCCCGGCCGAGCTGAAGAGCGAGCTGGAGCAGATCAAGGCCGACATCGTCAGCGGCAAGATCACCATCGCGTCGAAGGCGCAGCCGAAGGCCTCCTGACCCACGACCGCCGGGGTGGGGTGGGAACGACCCGCCACCGCCACCGCGTAGTACGGTGCGAGCCAGGAAGGTGCAACCCCGATCGGGGTCGCCTTCCTGGCTCGCCGTCTGAAGGAAGGCCTCCTGATGCATCTCGAGCTGTCCGGGCTGACCAAGCGCTTCGGCTCGCTGGTCGCCAACGACCACATCGACCTGGTGATCGAGCCGGGTGAGATCCACTGCCTGCTCGGCGAGAACGGGGCCGGCAAGTCGACCCTGATGAACATGCTCTACGGGCTGCTGCAGCCCGACTCCGGCGAGATCGTGATCGACGGCGAGAAGGTCGCGATCACCTCGCCCAGTGACGCGATCGGCCACGGCATCGGCATGGTGCACCAGCACTTCATGCTGGTCCCGGTGTTCACCGTCGCCGAGAACATCATGCTCGGCCGGGAGAACACCCACGCCGGCGGCGTGCTGGACCGCAAGAAGGCGCACGCGCTGGTCACCGAGCTGTCCGACCGCTACGGCTTCGAGGTCGACCCCGAGGCGCTGGTCGAGGACATCCCGGTCGGTGTGCAGCAGCGGGTCGAGATCATCAAGGCGCTCACCAACGACGCCAAGGTGCTGATCCTGGACGAGCCGACCGCGGTGCTCACCCCGGCCGAGATCGACGAGCTGATCGGCGTGATGCGCCAGCTCAAGGACAACGGCACCTCGATCGTGTTCATCACCCACAAGCTCAAGGAGGTCAAGGCGATCGCGGACAAGATCACCGTGATCCGCCGGGGCAAGGTGGTCGGCAGCGCCGAGCCGTCGGCGTCGGAGGAGCAGCTGGCCGAGCTGATGGTCGGCCGCGCGGTCGACCTGGTGGTGGACAAGGAACCGGCCCGGCCGGGCGACGCCGTCCTGACGATCGAAGGCCTGACCGTGATCGACGAGCGCGGGTTCACCGCCGTCGACGCGGTCGACCTGGAGGTCCGGGCCGGTGAGATCCTCGCGGTGGCCGGTGTCCAGGGCAACGGTCAGACCGAACTGGCCGAGGCGCTGCTCGGGCTCACCCCGATCGCGGCCGGCAAGGTCTCGCTGGACGGCGTCGACCTGACCGGCCGGACCACGCGGCAGCGGCTCGACGCCGGCATCGGCTACGTGCCCGAGGACCGCGCCCACGACGGCTTCGTCGGCTCGTTCAGCGTCGCCGAGAACCTGGTGCTCGACCTGTTCCGCAACGAGCCGTTCGGCCGCGGACTGGCGCTGCGCACCGACGAGATCGAGAAGAACGCGCACGCCCGGATCGAGGAGTTCGACATCCGCACCCAGGGCGCGGAGCTGCCGGTGTCGTCGCTGTCCGGCGGCAACCAGCAGAAGGTCGTGCTGGCCCGCGAGCTGTCCCGGCCGCTCAAGCTGCTGGTCGCCTCGCAGCCGACCCGCGGGGTCGACGTCGGCTCGATCGAGTTCCTGCACACCCGGATCGTCGAGGAGCGCGACAACGGCACCGCGGTGCTGATCGTGTCCACCGAGCTGGACGAGATCGCCGCGCTGGCCGACCGGGTCGCGGTGATGTACCGCGGCAAGGTCGTCGGCGTCGTACCGTCCGACACGCCTCGCGACGAGCTCGGCCTGATGATGGCCGGAGCCAGCAAGCGCGAGGCCGAGGTCGTGGCGACCGAGAACCCGACCACGTTGGGAACCATCTAGATGAGCAACGACACGGCCACCGAGCCGGAGCAGAGCCCGGCGCCGGCGAGCCCGGTCAAGGAACCGGCCGCGAGCGGGCTGCCGTCCTGGGCGGTCCAGGGCCTGGTCTCGCTGAGCGCGATCGTGCTGGCGCTGGTCGTCGGCGCGATCCTGATCATCGTCGGCGACGACCAGGTGAAGGCCGCGGTCGGCTACTTCGGCGCCGCGCCGCTGGACACCCTGTCGGCCGCCGTGACCGCGGTCGGTGAGGCGTACAAGGCGCTCGCCGTCGGCGCGCTCGGCGGAATGAACCCGATCGCGGAGTCGCTGACCCAGGCGACCCCGCTGATCTGCGGCGGTCTCGCGGTGTCGCTGGCGTTCCGCACCGGGCTGTTCAACATCGGTGCCCAGGGCCAGTTGATCATCGGCGCGATCCTCGCCGCGTACGTCGGTTTCGCCTGGCACCTGCCGCCGGTCCTGCACCTGATCCTGGCGATCGTGGCCGGCCTGATCGGTGGCGCGATCTGGGGCGGCGTGGTCGGCCTGCTGAAGGCGCGGACCGGTGCGCACGAGGTGATCGTCACGATCATGCTCAACTACGTCGCGATCTACCTGCTCCAGTGGTTGCTGACGACAACGGCTTTCAAGCGGCCCGGTCGCGAGGACCCGATCAGCCCGATCGTGGACGCGAACGCCCAGTACCCGCAGTTCGGTGACACCCGGCTGCACCTCGGCTTCCTGCTCGCGCTGCTGGCCGCGGTGTTCGTCTGGTGGCTGCTGAACCGCTCGACGGTCGGCTTCGAGCTGCGCGCGGTCGGCGCCAACGCGGACGCGTCCCGCACGGCGGGCATGTCGGTCGGCCGGGCGTACGTGATCGCGATGGTGGTGGCCGGCGCGCTGGCCGGTCTGGCCGGCACGCAGCAGGTGCTCGGCACGGACCTGCCGCTGACCGACGGTGTCGCCGCCACGGTCGGGTTCGACGCGATCACGGTCGCACTGCTCGGCCGCGGTACGCCGCTCGGCACGGTGCTGGCCGGCCTGCTGTTCGGCGCCCTGAACGCGGGCGGCCTGCAGATGCAGCTGCAGACCCAGACCCCGCTGACCCTGACCACCGTCCTGCAGGCCGTGATCGTGCTGTTCGTCGCGGCCCCGGCGCTGGTGCGCTCGGTGTTCCGCTTCCTGCCCAAGGAACGCGGCATCGGCGCTGTGCTCGCGAAAGGCTGGAACGGATGAGCGACACGACGGTGACCGACACGGTGCGCGAGCCCGCGCCGGCGGCGATCGAGGCACCGGCGGACCGGACCCGGCGACTGCGGGTCGGCGGGCTGATGCTGGTCTTCGCGCTGATCGGGCTCGGGCTGGCGATCTTCACCGGCGGCGGCAAGGCCACGTTCCAGCTGGTCTCCGGCGACCTGGAGAACAACCTGCTCGGCGTACCGGCGCAACCGGTCGCGATCGTGCTCGGCGCGCTCGGCATCTTCGCCGCCGTCGCGTACGTGATGCGCCGGGTGCCGCAGAAGTACAGCGGCTGGCTGGCGGTCGTGCTGGGCGTGTGCTTCATCGGCGCGTTCCTGTGCTGGGCGGCCGCGGGCAAGACCTTCCCGCTGGCCAATCAGTTCCAGGGCACGCTGAACTTCGCCACCCCGCTGATCCTCGGCGCACTGGCCGGTGTGCTGTGCGAGCGGGCCGGCGTGATCAACATCGCGATCGAGGGCCAGTTCCTGGTCGGCGCGTTCACCGCGGCGGTCGTGTCCAGTACGACGGGCAGCGCGGCGGCCGCGCTGGTCGCCGCCGCCGTGAGCGGCGTCCTGATGGCCTGGCTGCTGGCGGTCTTCTCGATTAAGTACCTGGTCAACCAGGTCGTGCTCGGCGTGGTGCTGGTGGTCTTCGCCTCCGGCATCACCGGGTACTTGTTCGACCAGTTCCTGCAAGAGGACGCCGAGGCGCTGAACACGCCGAGCGTGCTGTCCGCGGTGAAGATCCCGGGCCTGGGTGACATCCCGTTCATCGGGCCGATCCTGTTCAACCAGACGATCCTGGTCTACCTGACCTACCTCGCGGTCGCCGTCGTCACGTTCGTGCTGTTCCAGACCCGCTGGGGCCTGCGGGTCCGCGCGGTCGGCGAGCACCCGAAAGCGGCCGACACGGTCGGCATCAAGGTCAAGCGGGTCCGGTACTCCGCGGTGCTGTGGGCCGGTGTGCTGGCGGGTCTGGGCGGTGCCTTCTTCACCGTCGGGTACGCCGGTTCGTTCTCCAAGGAGATGACCGCCGGCAACGGCTTCATCGCGCTCGCGGCGCTGATCATGGGCCGCTGGCATCCGATCGGCGCGATGGTCGCGGCGCTGTTCTTCGGCTTCGCCACGCAACTGCAGTCCCAGCTCCAGATCATCCAGACCCCGATCCCCGGCGAGCTGCTGCTGATGGCGCCGTACCTGGCCACGGTGATCGCCGTCGCGGGTCTGGTCGGCCGGGTCCGAGCTCCGAAGGCCGACGGTGAGCCCTACGTCACCGAGTAGTCCGCCCACCGATCCCGGCACGGGCCCCGCCAAAGCCCCGACCCCCGGGCCAGCCCCGGCCCCCGGGCCAGCCCCGGCCCCCGAGCCAGCCCCGGCCCCCGAGCCAGCCCCGGCCCTCGGCTCGGGTGCTCCTGCATCTTCCTTTTCTTCCCGCCCGTCCCCGCCCGGAGGGCGGGGACGGGCGGTGGGGGATGCTGGTGGGGTGGATGTCGACTGGGAAGAGCTCCGGGCTGCTGCCATCGAGGCGATGCGCCGGGCGTACGCGCCGTACTCCGGGTACGCCGTGGGCGCCGCCGCGCTGGTGGACGACGGCCGGGTGATTGCCGGGTGCAACGTCGAGAACGCGTCGTACGGACTGACGTTGTGTGCCGAGTGTGGGCTGGTGTCGGCGCTGCACGCGTCGGGCGGTGGGCGGCTGGTCGCCTTCACCTGCGTGGACCACAACGAGAACCTGCTGACCCCGTGCGGCCGCTGCCGCCAGTTGCTGCACGAACACGGCGGGGCCAAGCTTCGAATCGAGACAGCGACCGGCAGTCGCCCGCTGAGCGAGCTGCTGCCCGAGGCCTTCGGCCCCGAACACCTGGAGGACCAGTGAGCTTCGACGCCGTCGACGTCATCCGCACCAAGCGTGACAAGGGCGAGCTGAGCGACGGGCAGATCGACTGGGTGATCGACGCCTACACCAACGGCGACGTCGCCGACGAGCAGATGTCCTCGCTGGCGATGGCGATCCTGCTCAACGGCATGACCCGGCGCGAGATCGCCCGCTGGACCGCCGCGATGATCGCGTCCGGCGAGCGGATGGACTTCGCGAAGCTGTCCCGCCCGACCGCCGACAAGCACAGCACCGGTGGCGTCGGTGACAAGATCACGTTGCCGCTGGCCCCCTTGGTCGCGGCCTGCGGCGTCGCGGTCCCGCAGCTGTCCGGGCGCGGCCTCGGTCACACCGGCGGCACGCTGGACAAGCTGGAGTCCATCCCCGGCTGGCGGGCCGCCCTGTCGAACACCGAGCTGATGAACCAGCTCGAGGACGTCGGCGCGGTGATCTGCGCGGCCGGCGACGGGCTGGCCCCGGCCGACAAGAAGCTCTATGCGCTGCGCGACGTGACCGGCACGGTCGAGGCGATCCCGCTGATCGCCAGCTCGATCATGAGCAAGAAGATCGCCGAGGGCACCGGCGCGCTGGTGCTGGACGTCAAGGTCGGCACCGGCGCGTTCATGAAGGACCTGGCCGACGCGCGCGAGCTGGCCGAGACGATGGTTGCTCTTGGCACGGATGCCGGTGTCCGCACGGTGGCGCTGCTGACCGACATGTCGACACCGCTCGGCCTGACCGCCGGCAACGCGCTCGAGGTCCGCGAGTCGCTGGAGGTGCTCGCCGGTGGCGGACCGGCCGACGTCGTCGAGCTGACCGTCGCGCTGGCCGCGGAGATGCTCGCGGCCGCCGGAGTCACCGACATCGACCCGGCCGAGAAGCTGCGCGACGGTTCGGCGATGGACGTCTGGCGGCGGATGATCGCCGCCCAGGACGGCGACCCCGACGCGGACCTCCCGGTCGCCCCCGAGCAGCACGTGGTGAAGGCCGAGCAGTCCGGCGTACTCAGCCGGCTCGACGCCCTGGCCGTCGGCGTCGCCGCCTGGCGCCTCGGCGCCGGCCGTGCCCGCAAGGAAGACCCGGTCTCTCCCGTCGCCGGGATCGAGCTGCACGCCAAGCCCGGCGACGAGGTCAGCGCGGGTCAGCCGTTGCTCACCCTGCACACCGACGACGCCTCCCGCTTCGACCGAGCGCTGGAAGCACTCACCGACGCGATCGACGTCGGTACGGCGTACGAGGCGCAGCCGCTGATCATCGACCGCATCACCGCCTGACCGGCGCGAGCTCGGCCAGGGCGCGCATCGCGTCCGGCAACTCGGCGGCGATCGTGCGGCCGATCAGGCGGGAGAACAGCGGCGTCAGCGCGCCGTTCATCGTCACGCTGTGGGTGAAGTGGGTGACCCCGTCGATCACCTCGATGCGGTGCGCGAACTCCATCGTGGTCAGCGGCAACTTGGTCGTGTCGGTGAAGCTCACCAGCGGGGTCACCTCGGTCAGCACGAACGCCGCCTTCGGGCCCTTGGCGGGCTTGAGCGTTCCACGAGTACCGACCACGAAGGGACCCTCGACGGTCACCTCGGCCGTTCCGTGGTCCCACTGCGGCCAGGCGGTCGGCTCGCTGTAGTGCGCCCACAACTGCTCGGGTGTCGCGCTGGTCTGTTCGGTGTGCTCGAAGTGCCACATGGCTGCTGTCCTTACCGGTGAAGTGGAAGTGGTCATCGCGACCCCTGCGGATCGACGAAGGCTGTGGTCAGTCCGAGCTGCTGTCCCCGGACCACCGCCGCGCAGCGGTTGCTGACCTCGAGCTTGCGCAGCAGGTTCGACACGTGTTTGGCCGCGGTGTGCTCGGAGATCCCGAGCCGCCGGGCGACCTTGCGGTTGGTGTGGCCGTAGCCGAGTTCCCGAAGGACTGCCTGTTCGCGCAACGTCAGCTGCGCCTGTCCGGTGTCGGTGAACGAGCAGACCGCGTCGACCACCGCGTCGCAGGCCCCGAAGAACGGCACCCGGTCCTCGACCGAGATCCGCACCTCCCGCCGCAGTGACGGCGCGGAACCGATCGCCGGCCAGACCTCGGTCGGCACGGCGTCGTCGGGCCGCACCACCAGGGTCGGTGCGGTGACGGCTAGCATCAGCTGTCCGGCGTCGTGCTCGCGCATGCCCTGCAGCATCGCCTCGGCGGTCTCGTTCGACGCGCAGGCCTGCTGGTGGTCCGCGTACGCCGCGGCCCGGCGCGCGCTGGCGCTGGGCGCCAGGATGCCGGCCATGGCGATCGCGCCGAGCCGCCAGTTCGCCCGGATCAGCGACCGGGCGGCGTCCAGCAAGCTGTCGTGCTCGGTGCGGGAGCCGAGCACCGCTGCCGGATCACCCATCAGAATCAAGTGACTGACCAGCTCGGGCCGGCGTGCGGCCAGCGCGATCGCGACCTGGTCGGCGAATCCGTAGCTCAGCACGGCCACGCTGGTCTCCCCGCTGGCCCGGACGACGGCCTCCGCGGCCTCGACGGCGGTGTCGAGGGTCAGGCCGCCGTCGGCCGCGGGCGACAGGCCCGAGCCGGGGAAGTCGAAGCGGAGCAACCGGCGCCGGCCGGCCAGCCGGTGGAGAAACCGCGCACTGGGGCCGCTCACCCAGTCCAGACCGGCATGGGTGATCCAGCCGCCCAGCACGAGCACGGCCGGACGATGGGTTCCCGCGGCGGCCCAGCTGATCTCGTCACCGCCCCTGGTCCGGCAGCGGTGAATGGTCGGTAGAGAGTCGACAACTGTTCTGGTCTTGTCCTGCATCGCTAACCCCCCGGTCGGCTTGCCTCACTACACCCCCGCGGGCCGGTGCCACCCTCAGTGGGCGGGCGGCCGTGCTCCAGATAATAGACTGCGCGCAGACTATCCGCCCGGAGAGTACTTGGACAGCGGTATCTCATTCCGGCCGCAGGGTGTGCAAACGGACGGTCGTCCGGACCTGCCGGCGACCTGGCTGCGAGTGTGGCACGGCCCGGTGTCACCCCGATGCGGACAAGCGTTTCAACGACTCCCTGCCGCGCCGAATCCCCTTGCCTGGTTGAGTATGCCGCCGGTACGACGGGTTCGTGGTCTGCTCAATTCTGGTCATGGACCGGCTGCCCGGCAGCACGTGACGCTGGGTCCTGCCCGACCACCGAGCAGACCCTGGAGCCGCTAGTGAAGCGCAGACACCTGTGGGAACTGGAGGACCAGCACTGGTTCCCGCCCTTGCTGCGAGACGCGATCACCGACTTCCTGCGGACCGCTCTGGTGGTCGGCGGCAAGGTCTACCGGCCGGCGATTCCGCTGCTGGCGCGGGTGCTGAAGCATTCCGGTACCGACCAGGTGATCGACCTGTGTTCCGGCGGTTCCGGCCCGTGGACGCATCTGCAGGCAGACCTGGCCGAAGCTGGATCGCCGGTCGAGCTGCTGCTGACCGACAAGTACCCGAACGCCGAGGCGCTGGCCCAGGCGGTCCGCGACACCGCACCGGGCCGGACGAGTTACGAGCCCGGCCCGGTCGACGCCACGAACGTGCCGGACCGGCTGCCAGGAGTTCGCACACTGTTCACGTCGTTCCACCACTTCCGGCCGGACGACGCGCGGGGCATCCTGCGCGACGCCCATGCCGCCCGCCGGGGGATCGGCGTGTTCGAGTTCACCGAGCGCACCCCGGGCGCCGTACTGCGAACGCTCGTCGTCGCGCCGTTGCTCGTGCTGCTGACGATGCCGAAGCTCCGCCCGGACCGGCGGCGGCTGGTGTTCACCTACCTGCTTCCGGTCATTCCCGCCGCGGTCACCTGGGACGCGGTGGTGTCGAACCTGAGGACCTACACCGTCGCGGACCTGCGGGCGATGGTGCTGGACCTCGACGCTCCCGACTACGTCTGGGAAGCCGGTCAGCTTCCCGGTGAGGGACGCAATCCGCCGGTGACCTATCTGCTCGGCCACCCGCTCTGAAGCCCTGCCCGGCCACGGCCCCGACGTCGTGTCCGGCACTCGCTCCGACGCCCTGCGACTCACAGGAGACTCCCGCATGACCACTGTCACCACCGCCCGCCCGACGCCGTACCCGGCGAAGTACACGACGCCGTTCCTGCTCTATCCGCCGGCGTTGTGGCGCAACGCCATCGGTTCCGGCTTCGCCGACGAGCACCTCGGCCTGCAGGAGCAGGGCACCGACTACGTGATGTACCTGTCGGTCCCGTTCTGCCGGGTCCGCTGCCACTCGTGCCCGTACTTCGTCGACCTGCTGTCGATCCACGACAGGAAGACCCAGAACAAGGAGCAGCGCTACGTCGACGCGCTGATCGCCGACCTCGAGCGCTGGGCCGGCTACCCGCGGTTCGCGACCGGCCGGCTGCGCGCGGTCTACATCGGCGGCGGCACGGGCTCGATCCTGTCGACGGACAACCTCCGCCGGGTGGTCGAGACGATCAGCACGAAGTTCCCGCTGCAGGACGGCTACGAGCTCACGCTGGAGGGCAACGCCCGCGACTACGACGGCGAGAAGCTGGACTACGTCGCGGACTCGGCGATCAACCGGATCAGCCTGGGCGTGCAGTCGTTCGACCCGACGATCCTCAAGGTGATCGGCTCGCCGCACGCCGCAGAGCAGAGCGTCACCGCGATCCACGAGCTGCACGCCCGCGGCTTCCGCAACATCCAGATGGACATGATGTACAACCTGCCCGGGCACACCCGGCAGGTCTGGCAGAGCGACCTGCAGCGGCTGGCCGAACTCGACATCAACCACCTGACGACGTACCTGTACCGGATCCACGACGACACCCCGCAGGCCAAGTTCATTGCCGCCGGCAAGGTTCAGCCGCTGCTGGACAAGGAGTCGCAGTACGTCCGCAACATGCAGGCCGACCTGGTCGAGGCGGCCGCCGACCTGGGCTTCGTGAACTACATGTTCGACCACTTCGCCAAGCCGGGCGCGGAGAGCGTCTACAACGAGTGGACCTTCGGGCGGAACATGATCGAGGTGCTCGGCGTCGGCCCGGGCGCCTACGGCTTCGTCAACGACTACCGGATCGGCACCGCCAAGAACGTCGAGGGTTACATCGCCTCGGCCGAGCGTGGCGAGCACCTGATCACCGCGGTCTCGCAGCGGGTCGACGGCATCGTCCGGCGCGAGCGCTACCTGGTCAACGTGCTGCAGTACGGCCGGGTCGACCTGGACGCCTACCGCGGCTACTTCGACTCCGAGCTGGCCGACGACTTCCCCGGCGTGGTCGACAAGCTGGTCACTCGCGGGCTGGCCGACGTCGACGGCCGGGTGCTGGTGCTGTCGGAGCTCGGCCGCGAATGGCACATGAACGTGATGCTCGAGTTCACCAACGACCAGTTCTGGGGTGACACCACGGCGCTGGACTCGCCGCACTGGGCGATGAACACCCCGATGGTCGAGCTCTTCGCCGGCACCAAGCAGGACTGGCTCGGCTGACCGCCGGCCCCCACCGACACGGAACTGGAGGACTGCGATGGAGCTCGACGCGACTTTCGCGCAGGTACTGACCGGGCTGGAGATCGGCACCGCGGGTGTCACCGGCCAGTCGCGGCTGCGCGACGACCTCGGCATGGACTCGGCCGAGATCATCGACATGATCTGTGGCTGCGAGACGGCGTACGGGGTGAGCATTCCGGACGACGGGTCGCTGGCCGTCACGCTGGAGCGGGTCCGGGACGTGCTGGCCCTGGTCCGAGCGTCCGGCGGCCAGGTGGGCGGGTCCGTCCCGGCGCCCGGCAGCCGGACCGAGGTCCTGGAGGCGATGGACCAGGCCGAGGGGTTCGACGACCGCTGCGTGCAGACGATCGAGATCGGCGTGCCGCTGACCGACGTGTACGCCGCGCTGTTCGAGGTGGCCGCGTGGCCGCGGCACCTGCCGCACGTGCACGCGATCGACCTGATCTACGACGACGGGCAGTACCAGGAGTTCCGGATGAGCGTGGCGTCCGAGGGCGAGCAGATGCTGCACGTCCGCTCGGTGCGCAACTGCCGGCCGGGCATCATCGAGTTCTTCCAGCCCGAGCCGCCGCCGTACCTGCGCCACCACGGCGGGGTCTGGCGCTTCACGCCGGCCGCGGCGGGCGCCACCCGGGTCGAGGTCACGCACGTCTGGAACCTCGGCGACCGGGTCGGCGAGTTCTTCCCCGACCGGGACGGCAAGAGCGGGCCGGAGCAGGTGCGCGACGTGCTGGCGCATCACTCCGAGCTGGCGCTGGGGCGCTGGAAGACCGTGCTGGAGGAGCGGGTCGCGGCGTCGGCGGCGCGGCTGGTGGAGGCCGGCGCATGAACGTCGTGGAGGAGCTGACCGTCGACGTGCCGCCGGGGGAGTTGTACGCGCTGTACTGCGATCTCGAACGCTGGCCGGAGGTCCTCGACGACGTGCAGTCCGTCGAGGTCCTGTACGCCGATGGCTACCAGCAGGAGTTCACCATGACGGTCAGCCGTCCGGGTGGTCCGGAGACCGTGCGCGGGGTGCGCTACTGCCGCGGCCGGGCGCTGGAGCTGTGCCAGTTCACCACTCCGCCGGCGTTGTCGCGGATGCGTGGTGTGTGGACCTTCGACGGACCGCCGCAGGGACCGACCACCGTCCGGGCCGAGCGGGAGTTCGTGCTGCGCGACCCCGACGCCGACGAGGACCGCTTCGCCGGTGTGCTGCGCGGCTTCCTGCGGCACAACCTGGAGTCCTTCGGTGAGGCGGCCCGTCATGCCCACCGCTAGCGCGTCGGTCGAGCTCGCCGCGACGCCGGCCCAGGCGCTGGAGGCGTTCTGGGACCTCGACACCTGGCGCGCGGTCTGGGACCGGATCGAGCAGGTCGGGGTCTCGTACGCCGACCCGTGCCAGCAGGAGTTCGTGATGCTGGTCGAGCGCGACGGCCGGGTCGAACGGGTCCGGACCGTGCGCTACCGGCGGCGCCGGGAGATCGAGCTGTTCAGCCCGGACCCACCGCCCGGGATGCGCCGGCACACCGGCGCCTGGGTGTTCGATCCGATCGCGACGGGCGCGCGAGTCACCGCCGTACGCCACTACGAGCTGCTGCCCAACGGTCGGGCGGACGGCTTCCACGAGCGGTTCGGCCTTCGGCTGCAGGCGATTCTCGACCAGTTCGCGGTGGCCTTCGCCGCCGGGCCGACGGCGGTGACCCGATGAGCCGGCTGGACTGCGACGTGGTCGTACTGGGGGCTGGGCCGGGTGGCGCGCTCGCCGCCGCACTCTGCGCGGCGCGTGGCATCGACGTCGTCGTGATCGAGCGCGGTGAACAGCGCGGTACGCACCTGCCGGAGAGCTGGGTCGGTGGGGCCACCGAGCTGATGGACGGACTGCGGGAGCTGGACGGTGCGCAAATCGACTGGCGCAAGGCGCTTCGGCCGCGGACCACGGTGCGACTTCGGTCGGCGTCGTCCGGCCGGAGCCTGTGCGTCGACGTCCGGGCGGGCGATCACGAGGACGGGGTCGCGCTCGATCGGGTCGCGTTCGACGCGCTGCTGGTGGAGCATACGAAAGCGTCCGGAGCGACCGTCCTGAACGGGTTCTCGGTCACCGAGGTCGTGCCGCCGGACGCCGAGGGGCAGGTGCTCGTCCGGGCCGCGAGCCGGGCGGGCAAGACGGTCGAGGTGGTCACGCGGGTCGTTCTCGACGCCTCCGGGAAGTCGGCGGTGATCGGACGCCGGCTCGGTCTGCTGGAGGTGGGCGAGACCGAGCTGGATCCTCGCGAAGCCGTGTTCACCCACATCGAGCCGGCCCGGCCGACTCCGCTCACGACGGTGGGCACGACGACCGTGATCGGCACTGCGCAGGGCTATCTGTTCGTCGTTCCGATCGACGAGGGCCGGGTCAGCGTCGGCGTTGTCGTTGCCCATGGCATCGACAAGCAGGAACCGGGAACCCAGTTCGAGCAGGGTGTGCCGGCCGATCCCGAGGTCGCGGAGCTGGTGGCCTCGGGCCGGCGGCTGTTGCCCGTCATCCCCGCGCTCAACCGCACCTACCGATGCCGGGACCTCGCCACGGCCTGGTACGGGCTGGTGGGAGACGCTGCCGCCTTCACGGATCCGTTCGCGTGTTCCGGCCTCGACCTCGCTCTGCGCAGCGGTGCGCGCGCCGCGACGCTGTGCGGTGATCTGCTCGCCGCCTCGACGTCGACCGAGCGGGAGGCCGCCGCCAAGGCCTACCGCGAGGAGTTCGGCCGCCTGCTGGACGCCGAGGAAGGCGCCGGACTGCGGGCTCTTGCCGACGGCAGTGGGCGCGAGTTGCTGAACGCCCTGACCGATCCGCACCTGCCGCCGCTGCTGCCGGTCGCCGCGCACGCGCACGGAACCTTCGGCTTCGACGGGTGGCAGGCCGCGCTGGCCGCCGGCCGCCGGCGCTTCGCCGGACAAGGAGAGTTCGGATGAGAGTGATCGACCTGTCGGTCCCGGTCGAGCCGTCGCCGAGCGAGCCGGTCCCGGTGGAGATCGACTTCGTCTCGCACGCGGACGGTGCCGACATCCTCGGCAAGCCGGCCGGGCTGGACCGGACCGCCTTCCCCAACCAGATGGCGGTTTCGCTCGAGCATGTGCGGCTCACCTCGCACACGGGCACCCACGTCGACGCGCCGGCGCACTACGGCCCGATCTGCGCCGGCGAACGAGCCCGGACCATCGACGAACTGCCGCTCGAGTGGTTCGTCGGGCCCGGCGTGCTGCTCGACCTGGACACCGGCAGCGAGGACGTCGTGTCGGTGGCCGAGGTCGAGGCAGAGCTGCAACGGATCGGCCACCAGCTCAGCCCGGGTGACATCGTGCTGATCAACACCGGCGCCGACGCGCGCTGGGGATCCCCGTCGTACTTCACCGACTTCCGTGGGGTCGGCCGGGACGCCACCGCCTACCTGGTCGAACGCGGCGTCAAGGTGATCGGCATCGACAGCTTCGGCTTCGACGCGCCGTTCCACCGGATGCTGCGCGACTACACCGAGGGCGGCGGTCCTGCCGCCCTGTGGCCCGCGCACCTGTACGGCCGGGAGCGCGAGTACTGCCAGATCGAACGGCTGACCAACCTCACCGGCATCGGCCGCAGTACCGGCTTCACCGTGGTGTGCCTGCCGGTGAAGCTGGCCGGCGCCGGAGCCGGCTGGTGCCGTGCCGTAGCCATCGTCGACGAACAGGACTGCCCGTGAAAACCGTTCCCAGTGCCCCGGCCCGGGTGACCGCGGCCATCACCATCGACCGGCCGCTCACCGACGTGACCGACTGGTTCGCGAACGCCGAGAACCTGCCCAGCTGGTCGGGCTTCTTCCAGGAAGTGGATGCCGCCGGCAACGACGGACGGCATCCCGCGCTGTCGCTGGCCGGCGTGATCAGCACCTGGACCGAGGTGGTCCGCGAACCGGGCGGTGCCGAGGTCGCGATCTGCTCGGTGATCCGGGGCCGGACCGAGCGTGCCGCCTTGTCGCTGCGGCAGACCGGGGCCGGAACCCACGTCCGGTTCACCGTCACCGTGCTGCGGCCCGAGGGCGCGACGGCCCTGCAGGCGCAGGAGATCCGGATGGGCGACGAGCTGGACGCCGCCCGCCACCTGCTGGAGGTGTGGGCATGACGCACCGTGTCGTGGTGACCGGGCTCGGCACCGTCAACCCGCTCGGTGCGGACGTCGCCACGTTCTGGCAGGCCTGCCTGAAGGGCACCTCGGGTGTCCGGACGGTCGACGAGTTCGGCATCCCGGCGGCGATGAGCCAGGTGGCGGGCGTCGTCGACCTGGACTGGGACGGCGGCCGCCCGCTGGGCGAGGACCTCGCCGACCCGCACGGCCTCGACCGCAGTGTCCGGATGGCCGTCACCGCGGCCCGGCAGGCGCTGACCAGCGCGAACCTGACCACCGACGAACTGCTCGCCCTGCGTCCGGATCGGGCCGGCGTCTCGCTGTCGACCGCGATCGCCGGCATCACCCGGATGGAGGCCGGCTTCGTCGCCGACTCCGATGGTGGCCGTCAGTGGTTGCTACCGGCAACTCGGCGGGACCGGGACGGTGAGGCCTTCCTCTTCGACACCACGAGCGCCCTGGTCGCGCAGGCCCTCGACCTTCCCGGCGAGCACGTCACCGTCGCCACCGGGTGCACCGGTGGAGTCGACGCCGTCGCGCACGCCGTCGCCGCGATCCGGCGCGGCGAGGCCGACCTGATGGTCGCCGGGGCCGCCGAGGCCCCGATCACGCCCCTGGTGGTCGGGTCGTTCTCGCGGATCAACGCGACCTCGTTGCGCAACGGCGATCCGCAGGGCGCGTCGCGGCCGTGGTCACGCGGTCGCGACGGGTTCGTGCTCGCCGAGGGGGCCGGCATGCTGGTGCTCGAGTCGTTCGAGCACGCCCGGAGCCGCGGCGCGACGATCCTGGCCGAGATCAGCGGCACCGGCAGCGTCAACAACTACTTCCACATGACCAGCATGCCCGCCGACGGTCTGCCGATCGCCCGGTCGGTCCGGCTCGCCCTGGCCGACGCCGGACTCGCCCCCGACGACATCGGCGCGATCAACGCACACGGCTCGTCGACGCCGATGAACGACCAGGCCGAGTCGAACGCCTTCCGCGCCGTGTTCGGCGAGCGCGGCGCCGAGATCCCCTGTACGTCGATCAAGTCCCAAGCCGGGCACGCGTTGTCCGCGGCGAACGCGATCGAGCTGGTCGCCTCCGTGCTCACCCTGCGGCACCAAACGTTGCCACCGACCCTGAACCACGACGACCCGGACCCGGACTGCGGTCTGAACATCGTCCGGCAGGCGCACGACCTGCCCGGCGTACGGCACCTGCTGAAGACCAGCAGCGGGTTCGCCGGCATCCACTCCAGTCTGGTCCTGTCCCGGTACGAAGGAGTTCCCGCATGAGCGCCGGTTTCGAGATCACCGGGACCGGGATCGTGAACGCGGCCGGGACCACCACCAAGGCGTACTGGGAGACGCTGACCTCAGGGCAGCCCACCGCACGCGAGGTCCACCTGTTCGGACCGGACACCGCCGCGCAGACCGTGATGCCGGTCGCCGACGACCAGGTCGAGCACGGCTGGTCCCCTCGGCAGTTGAAGCGGCTGGACCGGATGACGATGCTGTCCTCGGCGGCGATCCGCGAGGCGCTCGCCGACGCCCGGCTGGAGACGCAGCCGGGCGAGAGCGACCGGGTGGGCGTGTTCGTCGGCAACGCGACCGGGGGCTGGGGCTACGTCGAACCGCAGCTCTACCCGCTGTACCGCGACCAGGACCTCGCGGCGATCAACCCGTACGTCGCCACCGCGTGGTTCCCGACGGCCAGCCAGGGGGAGCTGTCGATCGTCCAGGGCATCGGCGGGACCAGCAAGACCTTCTGCGCCGAGAACCTGTCGGCGGCGTTCGCGCTGCGCCAGGCCTGCTGGGCGATCGCCGACGGCACGCTCGACGTGGCGGTGGTCTGCGGCGTCGAGGCGCCACTGACCCCGCTGGTCTACAACGCCTGCATCCGCACCGGAACGGTCAGCTTCGACGGTGCGTACAGCCCCTACAGCTTCGAAGGCGACGGAGCGCCGCTCGGTGAGGGCGCCGCCGCCATCGTGCTCGAGGCGACCGAGCACTCGCGCGAGCGCCGGGTGCGTCCCCGCGCCCGCATCGGTACGCCGGTCCTGGGTTCCGGCCGTCAGTCCGTCATCCACCGTGCGCTCGACGAGGCCGGCACACCGCGCGTCGACTATGTCGCACTGGAGGCCCGCGGCCAGACCGAGCCGGACACGCTCGAACTGTTCGCGGTCGAGAGCGCACTGGCCGGTGACCTGCCAGCGATGGGAGCAGCCACCGGTACGTCGGGCGCGCTGCTCGGTGCTTCCTTCGCGACCAGCCTGGTGACGGCGGTGCTCGCGGTGTACCAGGGCGCGATCCCCGGCGGCACCCGCGTGCACGCGGCGCTCGGCGAACGGGTCCGGGTGACCCACGGGTCGCCGGCCGAACAAGCGCGGATCCGTTCGGCGCTGGTGGTCGGCACCGACCCGCACGACCAAGCCGGAGCCCTGGTCGTCGAAGCCGTGGAGGACCTGACGTGAACAGCAGATCTGTCGTAGCCGTCCGTGATGATGGCGGCATGACCTCCTCCAGGACCGTGTCCGAGCACCAGCTGACCGCCGCCGCGCCGTTCGACTTCACCGCGTCGCTGCGCTTCGTCTGTCAGTTCGCACCCACCGCGGGCGAGCAGCAGGTCGAGAGCGGTCGGCTCACCAAGGCCCTGCGCGTGGCAGGCGAGACCGTCGTCGCCGAGGTGTCGGCCGGGGCCGGCTCCGCCGTCGACGTCCGGCTCACGACGGCTGCGCCGCAGACTCCGGAGACGGTCGAGGCCGCGCTGGACCGGGTCCGGTTCTTCCTCAGTCTGGACGACGAGCTGACCGCCTTCTACGCGGCCGCGGACGGCGACGAGCCCTTCCAGGCTGTCGTCCGGCGGTTGCACGGGTACCACCAGGTGAAGTTCAGCTCGCCCTGGGAGAACGTTGCCTGGGCCATCTTGTCCCAGCGCACGCCCAGAAGCCTTGCGGCGCAGGCGAAAGCCGCACTGATCGAGAAGACCGGAAACCTGGTCGAGCTGGACGGCGCGGTGCATCCGGCCTTTCCCGACGCGGGACAGCTCGCGGCGCTGTCGCCGGCGGAGCTGGTGGAGTGCGTCGGCAACGAGCGCAAGGCGGGATACCTGCACGGCTCGGCGCGGCGGTGGCTGGAGCTGTCGGAGGCCGACCTGCGCCAGGCGCCGTACGAGGAGGTGCGCGAGCAGTTGCTGTCGCTGCCGGGCATCGGGCCGTGGTCGTCGACGTTCGTGCTGATCCGGGGGCTGGGCCGGATGGACCAGGCGCCGCCGGACAAGGAACTGCTGCGCGCCGCGGCGCGCGTCTACGGACAGAGCGTCGACGAGACCACGCTCGCCCGCCTGGCCGGCCGGTACGGCGCCTGGCAGGGCTACTGGGCCCATTATCTGAGGGCCGGCGGATGAGACGGCCGGTCGACGCCACGCACGTCTGGGTCCGGCCCGAGGACCAGCCGGAGGGCCGGCTCACGACGGCCGAGGTGACCGAGCTCTCGGCGGTCACCCATGCCGGCCGGGCCGCGGAGATCCGGCGGTCCCGGCCCTGGGCCCGCGCGGTGCTGGCCGGTTATCTGGGCGTCGACCCGCTGACGGTCCGGTTCCGGCGCGGGCGGTGGGGAAAGCCGTACCTGATCGGCGAAGCGCTGCAGTTCAACCTCGCGCACACCGGGCGCCAGGCGGTCCTGGCCGTCTCCGACCGTCCCGTCGGGATCGACGTCGAGCCCGCGTCGCGGGACCTGCGCGCGGTCGTCCGCCGGTGTGCGTCCGACCGTGAACGCCGTCGGCTGACGGACTGCACGGGACCCGAGGCGGTCGCTGTCTGGACGCTCAAGGAGGCGTACGCCAAGGCGCTCGGCCTGGGACACCGGCTCACCTTCGCCACGGTGGAAACGGTCGCGGATCCGGAGCCGGGGCGCTGGTCGGTGCGAGGTGATCCGGCGCGGGCCATCGACGTGCGGACCGACGTACCGGGTCATCTGGTCGCGGTGGCCCGCTCGACGACGTCGCCGGTCACCCGGGTGATGGTGTCATGACCACGGTGGACAGCGGTCTTCGCGCGGTGATCGAGGACCGGCCGGACCCTCGCTGTCCCGAGCTGCGGCTGAGCGCGTTGTTCGACCCCGGGACGACTCGGCTCGACGAGAGCGCTGGGGATTCCGGTGCGGTGACCGCGAGCGGCCTGTTGCACGGCGTACCGGCCGTTGCCTACTGCACCGATGCGCGGACGATGGGCGGTGCGCTCGGCGCCGAGGGCTGCGCGCGGATCGCGGCCGCCATCGACGAGGCGGTCCGGCGGGACGTGCCGGTGGTCGGTCTGTGGCAGTCCGGGGGCGCCAGGCTGGCCGAAGGAGTTCGATCGCTCGAGGCCGTCGGGCAGGTGTTCTCCGCGATCGTCCGGGCGTCGGGGCGGGTGCCGCAGATCTCGGTGATCCTCGGCCCGGCGGCGGGCGGCGCGGCGTACGGGCCGGCGTTGACCGACGTCGTCGTGATGGCCGAGCAGGCCCGGCTGTTCGTGACCGGGCCCGACGTGGTCCGCACGGTCACCGGCGAGGACATCGACATGGCGGGGCTGGGCGGTCCGGCCGTGCACGCGTCGCTGTCAGGAGTCGCGCACCTGGTCGAGCAGGACGAGGCCGCGGCGATCAGCAGGGCGGCGTCGGTCGCGGCGCTGCTCGCGGCGCGGAGGCGTCCGGATCCCGCTCAGGTGCGCGACCGGCCCGAGCTCGCGCAAGTGCTTCCGCTGCGGGTGCAGCGGGCGTACGACGTGCATCCGCTGGTGACCGGGCTGCTGGACGCGCCGGGCATCGAGTTGCATCCGCGGTGGGCGCGCAACATCGTCACCCAGCTCGGCTCGCTCGGCGGTGCGGTGGTCGGTGTGGTGGCGAACAACCCGCTGCGGCTGGGCGGATGCCTGACCGCCGAGGCGTCCGACAAGGCGGCGCGGTTCGTCCGGATGTGCGACGCGCTGGGAGTTCCGCTGGTCGTGGTCGTCGACGTTCCGGGCTATCTCCCGGGCGTGGCGCAGGAGCACTCCGGCGTCCTGCGAAGGGGCGCGAAGTTGCTGCACGCGTTCGCCGGCGCGACGGTGCCGCGGGTCACGCTGGTGACCCGGAAGGCCTACGGGGGCGCGTATCTGGCGATGAACGGCCGGGCGATGGGCGCGACCGCCGTGTACGCCTGGCCGACCGCGCAGGTCGCGGTGATGGGCTCCGGCGCGGCGGTCGACGTACTGCATCGCCGGCGGCTGGCCGCCGTCGCCGCGCAAGCCCGCGCGGGGCTGCACGACCAACTCGTCGCCGAGCACGAGCGGGCGGTCGGCGGTGTCCAGCGACTGGTGGACGACGGAGTCGTCGACGCGGTGCTCCAGCCCGCGAGTACGCCGCGGGCTCTGGCCGCGGCGCTGGCAACGGCGCCGTCCGGCCGCCGCGGGCACGGCAACATCCCGCTCTGACCGCCGCTGCCGGCGGCAACTGTCTGCGCGTGGACGAACTGCGCACAGATGATCTATTGTCCAACCCTTCGGAGGAGAACGCACGTGTGGACTTACGAGTACAGCCTTGACACCGACAAGCCGGCCAAGGACATCTGGGCCCGCTACAGCGACCACAGCACGTGGACCGAGTGGGACCACGGGCTGCAACTGGTCGAGGCCGACGGTCCGCTGGCCGTCGGGACGACCGGGTCGTTGACGCCGACCGGGCAGAAGCCGATCCCGTTCACGATCACCGAGGTCGAGGAGCTGTCCACGTTCACCGACGAGTGCTCGGTCGGCGGACTGGTGATCCGGTTCCGGCACGAGCTCAGCGCCCTGCCGGGCGACGGCACCCGGGTCACCCACGGCGTCGTGATCAGCGGTCCGGGCGCCGACCAGATGGGCCCGAAGATCGGACCGTCCATCACCGCCGACATCCCCGCCTCGGTCGCGACGCTCGTCGAGCTGGCCTGACATGGCCGCGGCGACGCCGGTGAGCAGCCCCGGATTCCTGCTGTGGCACGCGACCCTGCGCTGGCAGCGTCTCGTCACGGCGTCGCTGCGTCCGCTCGAGCTGACCCATGTCCAGTTCGTGCTGCTCGCCGGGTGCTGGTGGCTGACCCGCGAGGGTGAGCCGCCGAGTCAGATCGAGCTGGCCGACCACGCCGGCACCGACGTGAAGATGACCTCGCAGGTGCTGCGCAAGCTGGAGCAGCGCGGACTGATCACCCGGACCCAGGACACCCACGACAGCCGGGTCAGACGCCTGGCCGTCACCAGGTCCGGCGCGGCCCTGGCCAAGAAGGCCGTCGCCGTCGTCGAGGCCGCCGACGCGCAGTACTTCGCGGACGTCGCCGACCTCGACGAGCTGAACGTCATCCTGCACCGCCTGGCCGGTACGCCGGCGCCCGCGCAGCAGTCCTGATCCGGACTCGGTTGCCCTCGGCAACCGTTCGGCAATGATCCCGCGCGACCTCAGCCGGCCTTGGCGGTGAGGCGTTTGTACTGCTGCTGGGCCAGGGTCGTGACGAGCTTGCTGTCCGGCTGCAGGTTGCTGCCGATCGGGCCGGTCTGGCGGACAGTGATCTGGGCGAGCAGCGTGCCGGCGACGAAGCTGGCCTGGGCGACGGCCTCGGACTCGTCGGGCACGCCGGTCGGGCCGACGCGGCGTCCGGTGAGCACGCCCGGCACCCCCGGTACGGCGTACTTGGTGGTGAAGGTCTCCTGGCGCCAGAAGCCGGCGCGCAGGTCCTGGGCCTTGCGCTTCGAGCCGGTCCGGAACAGGCGGACCGTGTACTGCTTCTTGCGGTCCGGGCTGATCCGCACCGCCTGGTAGCCCTCGCTGAAGTCCGCGTTCAGCAGCAGCGCGCGGTCCTCGGCCGGGACACTGGAGATCGTGCCGAGAAACGACTGCAGGGTGAACGCTCCGCTGAGCTCTCGCGCGTCCGGCCCGTAGCCGTCCGGTACGACGATCAGCCCGGCCAGCGCGCTCTTCGGCGTGGTCGGCGCCGGTGCACTCGAGACGGCGCTCTTCGGCGTACTGCTCGTGGCGGCTCCCGCGTCGCCTCCAGCGCACCCCGGCAACGCCAGCAGGGCGCACGCGACCAGCACGGTCACGCCGGGCGCAGTCCGCCTCACAACTCCTCCGCCAGGTCAGGGATTCCTGGCGGGATCGCATCAGAGGAAGGTGAACGCCAGGCAACCAACGGACGACAAAACCGCCGGTAGGCGGCGTGTCACCGCCTGCTGGTGGACGGTCAGTGGGTCGACGCCGCCGCGAGCAGGTCGGCGATCCGGCGGCGGGCGGCCTTCGGGTGCAGGGGTTCGCAGCCGGCGTCCAGGCAGCGGCGGACCACTCGCGGGTCGTCCTGGAGCAGCAGCAGGCCGCGCCGCAGCAAGGTGAACGGCGGCTTGCGGTGCTCGCGCAGGTCCCGCTGGAACCGGCGCAGGAACGTCACCACCCGGTGGTGCCGCACGCAGATCGCCGCGGCCAGCAGCCCGCGCTGCTTCAGTTCCCCGACGATCTGGTCAGCGAAGATGCCCTCGGCAACCACCAGTGGCTGCCCACCGGTGGTGACCAGATGGTGCCCGACGGTCGCGTCCACGCTGATGTCGTACGTCGGCAGGTCGGCCGACCCGGTCGTGCACAGTGTCTCCAGCGCGTCGACCGCCCGGTCGGCGTCCCAGGACCGCGGGTCGTCCCAGTCCACGATGCCCAGCGGCGACCGCGGCATCGCGGCGTCGTCGCCGTCGCGGTAGAAGTCGTCCAGCCGGACCACCGGCAACCCGACCAGCTCGGCCAGATGCGACTTCCCGGTCCCGGACGGACCGGCCAGCAGGACAACACGCGCACTCACCCGGGTTATTCTCCGTCATCCTGAACGCCCGGGTAACACCAGGCGTCCGTCGGCCGATGTCACCGGCGACCACCTGACGAGCGGAGACCACCATGCCGGACCGGCTGACCCGCCCCGGCGCGCTCGCGTACGCCGCCGTCGCGCTGCTGCTGGCGTACGAGATCGTGTGGTTGAGCCGGCTCGACGGATTCTGGGCCGCTGGGCCGTTCTGGCCGGGCGTCGTGGTGGGCATCGTCGCTGTGCTCGTCGTGCTCTTCGCTGTTGCGGCTGTCACCCGCACGCCGGTGATCGGTGGCGGCGACCGCCTGCTGAGCCGGATCGGTGGGCCGATGGTGATCGGCCTGACCGTGGTCGCCACGCTCGTGGTGGCCATCGAGGGACTCGACGACTTCGTGATGTGGCCGACCGCGCCGGCGGTCTTCGCGCCGTTCGGGATCCGGTGGCTCGAGCAGGCGTACTTCGAGGGCGTCGAGGAGACCCGCCGCGCCGCCGCGGCCGCGCGCGCCGAGCAAGCACACGCCGAGCAAGCGCGTGCCGAACAAGCACCGGCCAAGGAGCAGTAACCCGAAGCCGCCCAGCACCCCGCCGCTCATCTGAGCGGCGGGGTGCTCTCGTGTTGCGCGAAGTCTTGACACGCCCGAGCGCGACCGGTTCACTCAATTCTGAGCAGAGGCGTGCTCAGATGAGCGAGTCCGGCGGAACGAAGGAGCAGCTCGTGCTGGAACAGTGGAGGCGGATCGGAGCGGCGGGACTCGCCCTGGTCCTGGTGAGCGCGGTCGGCGGGTGTGCCGGCTGGGGTGGTGGTGCGGGCGGCGGCGGGGCCGACAGCATCAACGTGCTGATGGTGAACAACCCACAGATGGTCGACCTGCAGAAACTCACCGCGGACCACTTCACCAAGCAGACGGGCATCAAGGTCAACTACACCGTGCTGCCGGAGAACGACGTCCGGGACAAGATCAGCCAGGAGTTCTCCAGCCAGGCCGGCCAGTACGACGTGGCCTCGCTGAGCAACTTCGAGATCCCGATCTACGCGACCAGCAAGTGGATCGCCCCGCTGTCGGACTACATCGCCAAGGACCCGGACTTCGACCAGGACGACGTCCTGAAGCCGATGACGGAGTCGCTCAGCGGCGCCGACGGCAAGGTGTACGGCCAACCGTTCTACGGCGAGTCGTCGTTCCTGATGTACCGCAAGGACGTGCTGGCCGCCAAGGGCATCACGATGCCGGCCAAGCCGACCTGGCAGCAGGTCGCCGACATCGCCGCCAAGGTCGACAACGCCCAGCCCGGCATGCGCGGCATCTGCCTGCGCGGCCAGCCCGGCTGGGGTCAGCTGTTCGCGCCGCTGACCACGGTGGTGAACACCTTCGGCGGCACCTGGTTCACCGAGGACTGGCAGGCGCAGGTGAACGCCCCGGAGTTCACCGAGGCGACCAAGTTCTATGTCGACCTGGTCCGCAACCACGGTGAGCTCGGCGCACCGCAGGCCGGCTTCACCGAGTGCCTCAACAACCTTGTCCAGGGCAACGTCGCGATGTGGTACGACGCGACCTCGGCGGCCGGTTCGCTGGAGGCCCCGAACTCACCGGTCAAGGGCAAGATGGGCTACGCCCCGGCGCCGGTGGTGAAGACCGACAGCTCCGGCTGGCTGTACGCGTGGGCCTGGAGCATCCAGGAGGCCAGCAAGAAGAAGGACAACGCCTGGAAGTTCATCTCCTGGGCGTCCAGCAAGCAGTACGAGGAACTGGTCGGGCAGGAGCTCGGCTGGTCCCGGGTGCCGGCCGGCAAGCGCGCCTCGACGTACGAGAACCCGGCCTACGTGCGGGAGGCGGCGGCGTTCGCGGAGCCGACCCGGCAGGCGATCGAGAGCGCGGACCCGACCGATCCCGGGGTGCAGAAGCGGCCGGCGATCGGGATCCAGTTCGTCGACATCCCGGAGTTCCCCGACCTCGGCACCCAGGTCAGCCAGGACGTCAGCTCGGCGATCGCCGGCCGGATGAGCGTCGACGAGGCACTGAAACGCGGGCAGGAACTCGCCGACGACGTCGCCGAGCGCTATCGCTCCCGAGAAGCGAAGTGAGGAAGCCGTCATGAGTGTCGACACGCAGGCACGCCCCGGCGGCCGCCGCGCCGCCGTACCGCCGGGCACGCAGTCCACGATGCTGCGCACAACCGGCGACTGGGCCCGCCGGGCACCGTTGCTGCCGGCCCTGATCTTCATGATCATCGTGACCCAGCTGCCGTTCGTGGTCACGATCATCACCTCGTTCATGGACTGGAACGCCTACTACCCCGACGAACGCGGCTTCGCCGGCGTGGACAACTTCCGCCGCGTGCTCACCGACGCGAACACCCGGCAGGCGATCCTGGTGACGATCCTGCTGACCGCGGCGGTGGTGCTGATCAGCCTGCTGCTCGGGCTCGGCATCGCGCTGCTGCTGGACCGCAAGTTCCGCGGCCGTGGTGTGGTCCGGACGATGATGATCACGCCGTTCCTGGTCGTGCCGGTCGCGGCGGCGCTGCTGTGGAAGCACGCGCTCTACAACCCGGAGTACGGGCTGTTCAACGGCGTGCTGACCTGGATCTTCGGGGACAACGCGCCGCAGCCGGACTGGATCAGCAACCAGCCGTTGTGGTCGGTGATCTTCGCGCTGGTGTGGCAGTGGACGCCGTTCATGATGCTGATCCTGCTGGCCGGGCTGCAGAGCCGCCCGCTGGACGTGATCGAGGCGGCCGGCATCGACGGCGCCAGCCAGTGGGACATCTTCCGGTACATGACGCTGCCGCACCTGCGCCAGTACCTCGAGCTCAGCGCGCTGCTCGGCTCGATCTACGTGGTGCAGAACTTCGACGCCGTCTTCACGATCACGTCCGGCGGACTCGGTACGGCGAACCTGCCGTACACGATCTACCAGACCTTCTACACCGCGCACGACTACGGCCGGGCCTCGGCGGCCGGCGTGATCGTGGTGATCGGCACGATCGTCATCGCGACGCTGGCCCTGCGCTCGGTGTCCACGCTGTTCAAGGAGGAGGGCCGATGAGCGAGCGAAGCGAGGTCATCAGAAAGCACAGTGCGCGTGGTGCCTCATCCGCGCCCGGAGCGAAGCGAGGACGTGGATGAGTACTCAGGTCACGATCGTCACGGGGAGGAAGAAGCGCGGCGGCGGGATCGCGTTGAGCGGCCTGGCCTGGATCGTCGGCACGCTGTTCGTGCTGCCGGTGCTGTGGATGGTGCTGACCTCGTTCCACGCCGAGGAGGACGCGGCCAAGAACCCGCCGGACCTCGCGGCGCCGCTCACGCTCGACGGTTACCGCTCGTTCTTCGACACCGGCCCCTGGCCGTCGATCGCGAACTCGCTGACCGCGAGCATCCTGTCCACGCTGCTGGTCATCCTGCTCGCGTTCCCGGCGGCGTACGCGCTGTCGATCAAGCCGGTGAAGAAGTGGACCGACGTCCTGTTCTTCTTCCTGTCCACCAAGATGCTGCCGGTGGTGGCCGGGCTGCTGCCGATCTACCTGTTCGCGCAGTTCACCGGGCTGCTGGACAACATCTGGCTGCTGATCGTGCTCTACACCTCGATGAACCTGCCGATCGCGGTCTGGATGCTGCGCAGCTTCCTGGCCGAGGTCCCGGTGGAGATCCTCGAGGCGGCCTCGGTCGACGGCGCCGGACTGGTCCGCACGTTGCGTTCCGTGGTCGCTCCGGTGGTCACGCCGGGCATCGCGTCGGCGGCGCTGATCTGCTTCATCTTCAGCTGGAACGAACTGCTCTTCGCCCGGGTGCTGACAGGTACGGTGGCCCAGACCGCACCGGTGTTCCTGACCGGCTTCGTCACCAGCCAGGGGCTGTTCCTGGCCAAGGTCTGCGCGGCCTCGCTGGTGGTGTCGCTGCCCGTCCTGATCGCCGGTTTCGCCGCCCAGGACAAGCTGGTCCAGGGCCTGTCACTGGGAGCCGTCAAGTGACCTTGCAGAAACTCAGTTCCGCCACGCTGTCCGCGCTCGACCCGCGGGTGGGCGTGCCGGCCTACGACCGTACGGCGGTCCGCCCGGGCATCGTGCACTTCGGGGTCGGCGGCTTCCACCGGGCCCACCAGGCGATGTACCTGGACCGCTTGATGGCTGACGGCAAGGATCTGGACTGGGGCATCTGCGGGGTCGGCGTCCTGCCGCAGGACCGGCGGATGGCCGACGTGATGGCGGCCCAGGACTGCCTCTACACGCTGGTGGTCAAGCACCCGGACGGCACGCTGGAGCCGCGGGTGATCGGCTCGATCGTCGACTACCTGTTCGCCCCGGACGACCCCGAGGCGGTGCTGGCGCGGATGGCCGACCCGGCCACCCGGATCGTGTCGCTGACGATCACCGAGGGCGGCTACCACGTCAACCAGGTGACCGGTGAGCTGGACGCGTCCGACCCGGGCCTGGCCGCCGACCTGGAGCCGGGAGCGGTTCCCGGTACGGCGTTCGGGCTGGTGATCGAGGCGCTGGCCAGGCGCCGGGCGGCGGGCACGAAGCCGTTCACGGTGATGTCGTGCGACAACATCCCGGGCAACGGGCACGTGGCGAAGAAGATGCTGACCTCCTTCGCCCGCCTCCGCGATGCCGAACTCGCCGACTGGATCGAGGCCGAGGTCCGGTTCCCGAACTGCATGGTCGACCGGATCACGCCGGTCACGGCCGAGGCCGACCGGGAGGCGCTGGCCGAGTGGTTCGGGGTGGAGGACGGCTGGCCGGTGGTGTGCGAGCCGTTCACGCAGTGGGTGCTGGAGGACGACTTCGGCGGCGAGCGCCCGGCGTACGAGGAGGTCGGCGTGCAGGTGGTCGAGGACGTCGAGCCGTACGAGTTGATGAAGTTGCGCCTGCTCAACGCGAGTCACCAGGCGCTGTGTTACCTCGGCTACCTGTCCGGCTACCGGTACGCGCACGAGGTGTGCCAGGACAAGCTGTTCGTCGACTTCCTGCTCGGCTACATGACCGAAGAGGGCCAGCCGACACTGCCCGCCGTACCGGGGGTGGACCTGGAGCAGTACAAGCACCAGCTGATCGAGCGGTTCGCCAACCCGGAGGTGCGCGACACGCTCGCGCGGCTGTGCGCGGAGAGCTCGGACCGGATCCCGAAGTGGCTGGTGCCGGTGATCCGCGAGCAGCTCGCCGCGGACCGCGGGATCGAGCGGTCCGCGCTCGTGGTGGCCTCCTGGGCCCGGTACGCCGAGGGCGTCGACGAGCAGGGCCGGCCGATCGAGGTGGTGGACCGGCTGCGCGACAAGCTGGTCGAGCGGGCGCGGCACAACCGGGACAACCCGCTGCTGTTCGTGTCCGACCGGGACCTGTTCGGGGACCTGGCCGACGACGAGCGGTTCGTGAAGGCCTACACGGCGGCGCTGACCTCGCTGCACGAGCGCGGCGCCCGGGCCACGCTGGAGGAACGGGCCGGATGACCGTCGAGGGGGTGGAGGACGACGACGAGTTGCTCGCGGACGTCGCCCGGCGGTACTACCTGGACAACACCTCCAAGGTGGACATCGCCAAGCAGCTGGGGCTCAGCCGGTTCAAGATCGCCCGGCTGCTGGAGGAGGCACGCGAGCGGGGGATCGTGCAGATCCAGATCAAGAGCCCGACCCCGGTCGACCGGGGACTGTCCGAGCAGCTGGCCGAGGCACTCGGCATCGCGCGCTGCGTGGCCACGACGGCGACCGGGTCGGCCGAGCAGGTCCGCGCGCAGGTCGCCGAGGCCGCGGCCCGGACGGTGGCGCCGCTCGTCCGCGACGGTGACCTGCTCGGGCTGACCTGGAGCCGGGCGGTGGACGCGATGGTCGACCACTTCGACGCGCTGCCGTCCTGCACGGTGATCCAGATGGCCGGCTCGCTGCACTCACCCTCCGGTGGCGGAACGACGGTCGACCTGGCGCGGCGGGCCGCCGAGCTGGCCGGCGGTACGGCGTACGCGGTGCACGCGCCGCTGGTGGTCGACGACGTCGCCGCGGTGACCGCGCTGCGCCGCCAGCCCGGAATCGCCGACACCCTGGCGATGGCCGACGGGCTGGACGTCTCCGTGGTGGCCATCGGTGCCTGGCGGGCGGGGTGTTCCACGGTGTGGGACGCGGTGTCGGAACAGGTCCGCGCCGAGGGGGTCGCCGGTGGCGCCGTGGCGGAGGTGAGTGGGCATTTGCTGGACGTGGACGGCAAACTGGTCGAGTCACCGTTGGAGCAGATGATCATCGCGGTGTCGATCGACCAGCTGCGCCGCCCTGCCGAAAGGGTCGCACTGGCGGCCGGCGCGCACCGGGCTCCCGCTGTGATCGCAGCGGTCCGGTCGGGTCTGGTCAGCACGCTGGTGACCACCACCGACCTGGCCCGCGAAGTCCTGCGCCTGTTGCCCCCTGTCGCTGCCGAGAGGACCCCTGTCTGATGACCCAGCCGAAACTTGTCGCCGGTGTCGACTGCTCCACCCAGGCCACCAAAGTCGTGGTCTGCGACGCTGCCACCGGAGAGGTGCTGCGCGAAGGCCGCGCGCCGCACCCCGACGCAACGCAGGTCGACCCCGCCGAGTGGCTCAACGCCTGGCAGATCGCGTCCGACGGGCTGCTGGACGACGTCCAGGCCCTGTCGGTGGGCGGTCAGCAGCACGGGATGGTCCTGCTCGACGGCTCCGGTGAGGTCGTCCACCCGGCCGTGCTCTGGAACGACACCAGCTCGGCCGACGCGACCACCGAGCTCGTCGAGGAGCTGGGTGGAGCCGCGGCGTGGGCCGAGGCGATCGGTTCGCTGCCGGTGCCGAGCTTCACGGTGACCAAACTGCGCTGGGTGCAGTCTGCTGCTCCCGAGGCTGCGGCGCGGGCCGAGGCGGTCGCGCTGCCGCACGACTGGCTGACGCACCAGCTCGCGGCTGGGCGCTCGGGGATCGCTGACCTCACCACTGACCGCGGCGACGCGTCGGGCACCGGCTGGTGGTCGCCGGCGACCAACTCGTACCGGCCGGACCTGGTCGAGCGGGCCTTCGGCCGCTCACTGGCTCTGCCGCGGGTCGCCGGTCCGCGCGAGGTCGTCGGCGAGACCGCGTTCGGTGCGGCGATCGCGGCCGGGACCGGCGACAACATGGCCGCCGCGCTCGGGCTCGATCTGCAGCCCGGTGACGTCGCGGTGTCCCTGGGGACCAGCGGCACGGCGTTCGCGACCAGTACGACGCCGACGGCGGACCCGAGTGGGTTCGTCGCCGGTTTCGCGGACGCGACCGGGGGCTACCTGCCGCTGGTCTGCACGCTGAACGCGGCGCGCGTCATGTCGGCCACGGCCCAGCTGCTCGGCATGGAGCTCGCCGAGCTGGACGAGGCCGCGCTGAACTCGTCCGGCAGCGACGGACTGGTTCTGCTGCCGTACCTGGACGGCGAGCGCACGCCCGACCTGCCGCACTCGACCGGTCTGGTCTACGGCCTGACCCGCGCGACCATGCAGCCCGCGACGATGGCCCGCGCCGCCGTCGAAGGCATGCTGTGCGGCCTGGCCGACGCCGTCGACGCCCTGCGCGTCCAGGGCATCCCGGTCGAGCGGGTCCTCCTGCTGGGCGGCGCGGCCCGCTCCCGCGCCGTACAGGCTCTGGCGCCTGCGCTGCTCGGCGCACCGGTTGTCCTGCCCGAGCCCGGCGAGTACGTCGCCCTCGGAGCCGCGCGCCAGGCCGCCTGGGCTCTCTCCGGCGAGGACACCCCGCCGACCTGGCAGGTCGCCGTCGGCAAGCCGGAGTCGTCGATCATCAGCGACCCCGAGGCCGCGACCATCCGCTCCCGTTACGCCACCGTGCTCGACGGCACCCGTCCGCTGCTCGCCCAGCCCCGGCCCTAGGGAACGCCCCCACCGGCCGGGGCGTCTCAAGCCCGAGCAGCCCCGACCGGTGAGGACCGATGAGTCACAAGTCCAAGAGCACCCGGCGATCCAGTAGGACGCGCCAGGCCGAGGTCCGCCGCCGGGCGAAGGCCGCCCGGCGGGCCAGGCGCGTCGCCGCCCGGCGCCACCGCACCGAACGCAGCCGCCGCCGCTGGCGCTGGGACGTCAACGGCCTGCTCACGCTCGCCGGTGCCGTCTTCCTGCTGGCGCTCGGGTTCTGGATGGCGCGAGACGCCTACCTGCTCCAGCACCGCGGCGAGGTGGTCGAGGCGACCGTGCTGGACGTCTCGTCCGGCCGCAACGCCCGGCTCGACGTCCGCTACACCACCAAGGCCGGTCAGACCATCGAGGACAGCACGTCGAACTTCGACGAGGACGCGGTCGGCGGCACGGTCGACGTCGTCTACGACCCTGCGGAACCCACCAGGATGCAGGCCGCGGACTGGGGCTTCGACTACGTCCTGCCCGGCCTTCTCGGCGTCGCGGGTGTCACGGCACTCGCGGCCGCAGGCAACCAGTTCTACCGGCGCGGCCGGCATTTGGCGTGATCTCCGGGACGATCTGCCTACGCGGCGTAACGAAAATGCCTTGGGCAACGATAACCAGGCAGAGGCGCCGCTTGCGCGGCACCCGGCGGGCTGTCGGGTGCTGCGACGCGGGGCTCACCGCACGGCGCTAGGGAGTCGCGCCCGGCGCGACGGTCAGGGTCAGTTGGCCGACGCCGCCGTCCGGATGTGGTCGGCCAGGGCATCCGTCGCTCGTCGGGAGGGTGGGCGACGGGTGCCGTGGGCGAGCAGGTGGCGGCGTAGAGACCACGGGTCGCTCAACGGGCAGATGTCGAGGTCCGGGTTGGGGGCGACGGCCCGGCGGGGTGTGATGGCCAGACCGGCGCCTGCTGCCGCCAGGGGGATCAAGGTGTGCAGGTCGGGGACGAGGGTGCGGTAGCGGGGGATCGGCGCGTTGGCCGGGAGGTGGCGGTCGATCCACTGGCGCAGTGACGAGTCCAGGGACAGGCCGACCATCGGGTGCTCGGCTGCTTCGCGGTACGTCATACCGGCGCGGCCGCTCAGTACGCCGCCCGCTTGGCCGATCACGACCAGATGGTCCTCGCTGAGTGGTTCGAGCCGGAGGTCGGTGTCCTCGGCCTCGTCGTGCAGCACGATGCCGAGATCGGCTTCGCCGTCGGCGAGCAGGCGCAGGCTCTCGGGGGTCTGGTGCTCGGACACGGCGACGTCGTACTCCGGGTAGGCGCGCAGGAACGTCGTCAGGGCCAGCGGGACGATGCGGTTCAGGCCCGAGGCTCCGGCGACGAGCACGACCGGGCGGCGCGGTGCGGCGGTGTAGCTCGCGAGGGCGCTGTCGAGGCGCACGGTCTCGGCGAGCACGGCCTCCGCGTGCCGGGCGAGTGTGCTGCCGGCGGGCGTGGGGCGGACGCCTCTGCGTTCCCGGATCAACAGAGGCAGACCGGCCTGTGTTTCGAGTGCGCGGACCCGGGCGCTGGCCGACGGCAGGCTCAGGTGCATCCGCCGGGCGCCTGCGGTGATGGACCCTTCGGTCACGACGTGGACGAAGAGCCGGAGGTCCTCGAGGTCGTAGCGCATTCACTCAGCCTATGGCCGGGACAGAGGCTGGCTGCGGGAATCGCGCATTGTGCGCGTGAACCGGTGGACTCGATCATCGAGGGATGGCGGATCAGCGGGAGACGGACGCGGCGGTGGCGCGGGTCGCGCTGTCGTACGAGGCGTGCCTGCTCGCCGAAGCCGCCGCGGCCGCGGTCCCGGCAGCGGCCGACGAACTCACAGCGGCCCGATCGGTGCTCGAGGCCACCAACCGGTACGTCGCGGCGGTGGTGGCCCTCGCCCGCCTGCGGGGGGACAGCTGGCCACAGATCGCAGCAGCGGTGGGACTCTCGGAGGCGAGCGTTCGGTCCGTCGGGTCGCCGGACCGGGACTGGTGGCGGGCTCACCTGCTGGAGGACCCGGTCGAAGCCGCGGCCGACCTCGACGACTGGGTGTCGCGGCACGTGGACGGACAGTCAGATCCCGCGCCGGTGTCGACGGTGCTGGCGAGGCGATGACAGTTTGATCAGGGGTGCTTTCGGCTACCGGTTCGGTGGAAGGGAGTACGACGATGAACGAGCAGGCGCAGGTTCCGCTGGTGAAGCTGGGCGACACCGATCTGGTGCTCGCCGACCCGTCCGACGACATCCGCGGCCGGACGGTGGTGGACGCCGCGGGGGAGAAGGTCGGCAAGGTGGACGGGCTGTTCCTCGACCACGAGGAGGCGAAGGTCCGGCTGCTCGAGGTCGTCGACGGTGGGTTCCTCGGGCTGGGCAAGGAATCGCGGCTGATCCCGGTCGAGCTGGTCCGATCGGTCGACGACGACCAGGTGGTGATCGACCGCGACCAGCAGACGCTGATCGGTGCCCCGGGCTACGACCCGGAACTGACCGACGCACCGGACTACTTCGACAACCTCTACGACTACTACGAGGTCGGGCCGTTCTGGGCTCCCGGCGCGATGTACCGCCGGCCGCCGTACCACCCGTAGACGAACAAGGCCTCGGCCCGCCGCGTGGCATGGAGTCCGCGACGGGCCGAGGTGTGTTCAGTGAAGCAGATGATCAGTCGATCAGCCCGCGCACGATCGTTGTCATCCGGTCGACCGGGATCGCGAAACCGATGCCGATGTTGCCCGACCGGCTCGAACTGCCGAGCGTCGCGATCGCGGTGTTCACGCCGACCACCTGACCGGCGGCGTTGACCAGCGGCCCACCGGAGTTGCCCGGGTTGATCGCGGCGTCGGTCTGGATCGCGGTCTGCCGGGCGCCGCTGTCGCCGAACCGGGCTTGCCGGTTGACCGCGCTGACGATGCCCGCGGTCACCGTGCCCTCCAACCCGAGCGGGGATCCGACGGCCAGCACCGGATCGCCGACCTTCAGTTCCGCGGACCGGCCGAGCGGCAGCGACCGCAGTCCCGAGTTCGTCGCCCCGGTGGCGACCTGCAGCACCGCCAGGTCGTTGTCGGAGTCGACGCCGATGATCTCGGCGTCCAGGCTCCGGCCGTTCGACAGCACCAGCGAGACGTTGCGGGCGCCCTCGACCACGTGCGCGTTCGTCACCACGTGGCCTTCGGAGTCGATCGCGAAACCCGAACCGGTCGCCCGGCCGGCCCGGACCGACACCACGCCGGGCAGCACGCTCTCTGCCGCCGACGCGATCGACGGGCCGCCACCGCCGGGCGCCGACGGAGCCGATGCCTGCGGCAACTGTGCGGTCGCGGCCGGTGGGGTGTCGTCGCCCCATCCGCCGGTCACCGCACCGGCCAGCCCGCCGGCCAGGATCGACAGCGCGATCCCGGCGGCGAGCGTGCGCCCGGTACGGCGTACCGGTGTGGGCTTGTCCGTCACCCCGGCCTGAGGTGCCGCCGCCGGAGAGGGGGGAGCCGGCGAGGCGGAGGCCGGGGTGACGGGGAACGGGAGGCCGGGCGGTGCCTGGCCAGGGGGTGCGGAGGGCGCGGCGGGTGGCGGCCCCGGCTGGTAGTGCGGCCCGCGGAAGGGATGACCCAGATGAGGACTCACAAGTGCTCCTTGGTGCTCACGGGAGTCGCGAGAACCACAGCAGCGACGCCAGCCCGGCCAGCAGCGCCGCGGCCAGGGCGATTCCCGCCACCAGGTTGGTGATCTCGCGTGGCTCGGTGGTCCAGCCGATCGACGACTGGAGGTCGGAGTAGACGTCGCGCAGTTGCTCGTCGCTCTCGGCGGCGTAGAACGAACCGCTGGTCGCGTCGGCCAGTCCCTGCAGGGACTCGGTGTCGGCGGGGACCGGGATCGACCGGCCTTCGAGGTCGATCGTGCCTTGCGGTGTGCCGTACGCGATCGTCGACACCGGTACGCCGGCCGCGGTCGCCTCCTGGGCGGCCTCGTCGATCGGCCGGCCGGCGGTGTTGCCACCGTCGGACAGCAGCACGATCCGGGCCGGCGGCGGGTCCTCGGCGGCCTGCGCGTCGACCGAACGGATCGCCTGCAGGCTGGTCAGGACCGCCTCGCCGATCGCCGTGCTGTCGGTCAGCGTGAGCTGCTCGATCGCGTCGACGGCGGCCTGGTGGTTGGTGCTGGGCGGCGCGACCACGGTCGCGGTCCGGGCGAACGAGACCAGCCCGACGTTGAACTGCTCGGGCAGGTCGCGGACGAACTGCGTCGCGGCCTCCTTGGCGACCGCGAACCGGTCCGGCGCGACGTCGGTGGCGGCCATCGAGTTGCTGACGTCCATCGCGACCACGACCGTCGCGCGTTCGCGGGGCACCCGGACGTCGGTGACCGGGCGGGCGATCGCGATGGTCAGCACCACGATCGCGGCCAGGAACGCGAACGCCGGGGCGTGCCGCCGCCAACCGGGCCGCTTGGGGGCGACCTTGTCCAGCATCGGCAGCGTGGCGAAGCGGACGGCGTACTGGCTGCGGCGGCGCTGGGCGACGACGTACGCGACGACCAGGGCCGCGGCGACCAGCAGCAGCCACAGCCACAGGGGTTGCTCGAATCTCATCGGGTACCGGTCCTCCCTCGAGGGGTTCGGCGGGCCGCGGCCCGCTTGCGGGCGGTGGCGAACGCCGCGACGTCGCGCACCCAGTCGGTGTCGGTCCGCAGCACCAGGTGCGCGGCGCCCGAGGCGCGGATCGCCTGGGCGGTGTGTTCCCGGTGCGCGGTCATCGCGTCGGCGTACCGGCGGCGGAGCTTCTTGCTGCTCGTCTGGACTTCGCGCCGGCGTCCGGTCTCGGGATCGACGACGGTCAGCAGGCCGACCTCGGGAAGGTCGAGCTCGCGGGGGTCGAGCACCTCGACGGCGATCACTTCGTGCCGGGCGCCGAGCCGGCGCAGGGCGTCGGCCCAGCCTTCGGTGTGGAAGTCGGAGACGACCACGCGCAGGCCCGGCCTCGGGTGCTCGCGATCCAGCCGCGTGATGGCGGTGGCCAGATCGGTCGCCGGGTGTTCGCCGGGTGTTGCTCTAGGCAACGACAACAGCGTGCGCAGAGTACGGCGCAGCGCCGCCGAGCCACCAGCGGCAGGGATTCGGCGGACCTGATCGCCGAGCGCGACCCGGACGCCGAGGGAGTTGCCGGGGCGGTCGGCCAGCAAGCCAACCGTCCCGACGATCGCGATTGCCAGGTCGCGCTTCTCGCTCAGCGCCGTACCGAAGTCCATGCTGGCCGATGCGTCGAGCAGCGCCCAGGTCTCCAGTTCGCGCTCGGCGAGCGGGGCACGGACGTGCGGCTCGAGCGAGCGGGCCGTCACGTTCCAGTCCATCCGCCGGACGTCGTCCTGACCTGCCTGGTAAGGCCGCGCCTCGTTCGGTTCGCTGCCAGGGCCGCTGCGCAACCCGGTGATCTCCCCGTGCAGAAAGCCTTCCAGCTTCCGTTTGACGGACAGCTCCAGGGAACGCAGGGCCCGCTCCCGACCCGCGATCAGATCGGGAGAGGACGCCGACGGGCTACTCATGCCGCTGACCCCTGCGCGCCACCGGTGACGTCGTACCCGGGGGCGGTGTTGATGCCGGGCGGTGTGTCGTCCGCCGGTACGACGTGCGGCTGCTCGACCGCGTGCAGGACCCGCGACACCACCGCGCGGGGATCGACCCCGTCGGCCAGCGCGTCGAAGGTCAGCACCAGCCGGTGCGCCATCACGTCGTGCGCCACGTCGTACACATCGGCCGGCAGCACGTAGTCCCGTCCGCGCAGCAAGGCCAGCGCCCGTCCGGCCGCGACCAGGCCGAGGGTCGCCCGCGGGCTCACCCCGAACTCCAGGACGCCGCCGAGATCGTTGATCCCGTACTGCTGCGGCTCACGGGTCGCGTGCACCAGCCGGACGACGTACTCGGCGACCGCGTTGTGCACGAAGACGTCTTCGGTTGCCTGCTGCAACTCACGGACCAGCTCCGGCGTCAGCACGGCGTTCGCGTGCGGCCGGTGCGAGCTCATCCGCTGCAGGATCGTGAGTTCCTCCATCGGGGTCGGGTAGTCGACGGTGATCTTCAGCAAGAACCGGTCCCGCTGCGCCTCGGGCAGGGCGTACACGCCTTCGGACTCGATCGGGTTCTGCGTCGCCAGCACCAGGAACGGCTCCGGCAGCGGGTAGCTGACCCCGCCGATGCTGACCTGCTGCTCGGCCATTGCCTCCAGCAACGCCGACTGCACCTTGGCCGGGGCCCGGTTGATCTCGTCGGCGAGCACCAGGTGTGCGAAGATCGGGCCGAGCTCGGTGTCGAACCCCTCCGCCGACGGCCGCCAGATCCGGGTCCCGACGATGTCACCGGGGACCAGGTCGGGGGTGAACTGCAGCCGGGCGAACCGGCCGCCGATCACCTCCGCCAGCGTCCGGACGGCGAGCGTCTTCGCGACACCGGGGACACCCTCCAGCAGGCAGTGACCGCGAGCCAGCAGGCCCACCATCATCCGCTCCACCAGCTGGTCCTGGCCGACCACGACCCGCTTCACCTCGAAGAGGGCGCGCTCCAGTACTGCGGTCATGCGTTGCCCTGAGGATCGGCCTGCTGCTCGGGCTGGGTCTGCTCCGGCTGGGCCTGGCCCTGGCTGCCGTCCTTCTCGGGGCAGTCACGCCCGTCCCGCGGCTGCGCCTGGCCTTCGCTCTGACCGGTGCCCGGCGACGGGGTGGTCGCGCCGTCCTCGACGGTCACGTAGCCCTGCGACGGCGCCGGGTCCTCGGTGCCCGCGGCGTAGGCGAAACCACCGGCGCCGAGGGCCGCGACGGCGACCGCGCTACCGAGCAGGACACGCTTTCCGGGGAAGTTCATCAGTGACTCCTTCGGTTCGGATGATGCGACCAATTCATCACCGCGCCCCGAAAACGACCGGAAAGCCGAACGAAAGCCGACCGAAAGCGCATCCCGGCAACCGCCGCGGGCACGGCTACCTTTGGCTTGTGCGACTACTGGTGGTGGAGGACGAGGAAGGTCTGGTCAGCGCTCTGCGCTCGGGACTGGGCCGGGCCGGCTATGCCGTGGACACCGCGCTGACCGGCGCCGAGGCGGTGGAGAAACTCGCGACCACGGCGTACGACCTGGCGATTCTGGACATCACGCTGCCCGACACCAACGGGCTCGACCTGTGCCGGGCCGTCCGCCGCGGCGAGATCGAGGTGGCGTCGGGACGTGAGCTGCGCGTGCTGATGCTGACCGCCCGGGCCTCGCTGGCCGACCGGGTGCGCGGCCTCGACGAGGGCGCGGACGACTACCTGACCAAGCCGTTCGCGCTGGTCGAGCTGCTGGCGCGGATCCGCGCGCTGCTGCGCCGCGACGTGACGAACGGGACCACCCAGCTGCACGTCGGCGACCTGGTGCTCGACTCCTCGCGGCACCTGGCGACGCGCGCCGGGCGGGAGTTGCCGTTGACGCTCAAGGAGTTCGGCGTACTGCGGTATCTGATGTCCCGTCCCGGGCATGTCGTGTCGGCCGAGGAGCTGCTCGAGCACGTGTGGGACGAGAACGCCGACCCGTTCACCCAGAGCGTCCGGGTGACGGTCGGCACGCTACGGCGCAAGCTCACCCAGGAGGGCGAGGAGCCCTTGCTGGAAACGGTGATCGGCCGGGGCTACCGGCTACGAGGTGAGACATGAGGATCACAAGGCTCCGGCCCCCGTCCGGACTGATCACCCGCCTGCCGGCCTGGGCGCAGACGATCCGGTTCCGGCTGACGCTGGCGTACTCCGCGGTGCTGATCGCGCTGTCGGCGCTGCTGCTCGGCGGCCTGTACTTCGCGCTGTCGGCGTACCTGGACCCCAAGCCGCTCGACCCGATCACCGTCAAGAAGGTGTACTACGAGCACGACGGCGACATCAAGCTGAAGCCCGGCGTGGTGATCCAGGCCGCCGAGATCTCCAGCATCGAGTCTGCGGTCAACTACCAGACCCTGCAGACGATGCGGAACTACTCGGCCGGCGCGATGGGCGTGCTGTTCGCCGTCAGCCTCGGGACCGGCTGGTGGTTGTCGGGGCGCGCGCTGCGGCCGGTCCGGGCGATCACCGCGACCGCGCAGGACATCTCCGCCACCGACCTGTCCCGCCGGATCGCGCTGACCGGACCGCGGGACGAGCTGCGCAACCTGGCCGACACCGTCGACGACATGCTGGCCCGGCTGGAGGCGGCGTTCGTCGCCCAGCGCCAGCTCGTCGACGACGCGTCGCACGAGCTGCGCAATCCGCTCGCGGTGATCCAGGCCAACGTGGACGCCGTACTCGCCCACGACGACACCCCGCCCGAGGACCGCGCCCAGGCGACCGCGATCGTGGCCCGCGCGATCCAGCGGATGACCCGGCTGGTGGAGGACCTGCTCGCGTCCGCGCGCCGGTCCTCGCCGGCCTTCGTCGACGCCGACGTGGACCTGGCCGGGATCGCGGGCGAGGCCGCGGAGGAGTACGAGCTGATCGCCGCCGACCGCGAGATCCGCCTGGTCCGGCGACTGTCGCCGGGCCCGATCGCCGCCGGTGACGCGTCCGCGCTGCGACGAGCCGTCGACAACCTGCTCTCGAACGCCGTACGCCTCGCGCGCGGCGGCAGCGAACTGGTCCTCGCCGTCGGCAGCCGCAACGGCTGGGCCTGGATCGCCGTCCGTGACGAAGGCCCCGGCATCGCGGAGGAGGACGCCGACCGCGTCTTCGACCGGTTCTTCCGCTCCGGCCAGCGCCAGTCGCCGGCCACCGTCCCGTCCACCGGCCAGCGCCGAGCCGGCCTCGGGCTGGCGATTGTCCGCCAGATCGTCGAGTCGCACGGCGGCTCGGTCTCCCTGCACTCGGAGGTCGGCACCGGCAGCACGTTCGTCCTGTGGCTGCCCGACCGATCCCTGACCAGCAACACCCGCCGCACCCCCACCCCACCCACCGAGGACCCCCTCGGCCCCCGGCCCTAGCCCACTCACCCACCCGCCCCCGTCATTTCGACGGTTAACCGTGGAAATTGGGGGTTCCATGGTGGCGTGCGGTCGTAGAACCCACCACCTCCCGGGTTAACCGTCGAAATGGCAAGGGTTGGGGGCCGGGACAGGGCGGTGGGACAGGGCGGTGGGTTAGGTTCGGGCCATGCCTGCGCTGACGGTGGACGACGCACGGACCCGGGCCGATGTGGTGAAGGTCCGCGGTTATCACCTCGACTTCGACTTCACCACCGGCGACGAGACCTTTCGGTCGGTGTCGACGGTGTGGTTCGCGGCGTCGGCGGGGGAGACCTGGCTGGACGTGAAACCGCGCGAGCTGGTGTCGGTGAAGCTGAACGGCGTACCGGTGGACGTGAGCGGGCTCGACGACGGGCGGCTGCCGCTGACCGGGCTGAACGCCGAGAACGAGCTCGTGGTCGACGCGGTGATGGAGTACGCGCACGACGGCGAGGGGATGCAGCGATCGGTCGACGCGGCCGACGGGCGGGTCTACCTGTAGGGGATGTCGTCGCTGGAGTCCGCGCCGCGCTATTTCGCCTGCTTCGACCAGCCCGACCTCAAGGCGCCGTACCGGATGACCGCGACGGTGCCGAGCGACTGGATCGTGCTCGGCAACGCACCGGCCCGCGAAGTGCGGCCGGGGCGTTGGGAGGTGGCCGAGACGAAGCCGCTGTCGACGTACTTCGTCACGCTGCTGGCCGGGCCCTACCACCTGATCCGCGGTGAGCACGACGGGATCCCGCTCGGGCTGGGCTGCCGGCAGTCGCTGGCGCCGTACCTGGACCGGGACGCCGAGGATCTGTTCAGGGTGACCGGGCAGGCGTTCGACGAGTACCACCGGCTGTTCGGGTACCGCTATCCGTTCGGCGAGTACCACCAGGTGTTCGTGCCCGACTTCAACCTCGGCGCGATGGAGAACCCCGGCTGCGTGACGGTCGCTGACCGCCTGGTCTTCCGGTCGGCGGTCACGGACGCCGAGCGCAGCACCCGGGCGCGGATACTGGTGCACGAACTCGCGCACATGTGGTTCGGCGACCTGGTCACGATGAAGTGGTGGAACGACCTCTGGCTGAACGAGTCGTTCGCCGAGTACATGGCCCACCGGGTGTCGCACGACGTGACCGACCATGGCGGGCACTGGACCGACTTCGGCTTCGTCCGCAAGTGGTGGGGGCTGCAGGCCGACCAGCGCGCGTCGACGCACCCGGTGGCGGCGGATCCGGTCAAGGACGCGCGCGAGACGCTGGAGGACTTCGACGGGATCTCGTACGCCAAGGGCGCGGCGGTGCTCAAGCAGTTGGCGGCGTACGTGGGCGACGAGGTGTTCCTGCGCGGAGTGACCGAGCACCTGCGGGCCCACGAGTTCGGCAACGCGGACCTGCCGGAGTTCGTCGCGAAGCTGACCGAGGCGGGCGCGGTCGAGCTGCCGGCCTGGTCCGAACAGTGGTTGCGGACGTCCGGCCTCGACACGATCAGCGTCACCCGGTCGCCGAACGGTGTCGTGCTGCACCGATCGCGCCCGGACGACGCGGAGCGGCCGCACCAGCTGACGGTCGCCGCGTACGACGAAGTGGGCCGGCCGACGTCGGTCGACGTACTGCTGGACGCCGACGAAGTCGCGGTGTCGCTGGATCCGTCGGCGGCGCTCGTCGTACCGGATGCGGGGGACGGCACGTGGGCGAAGATCCGGCTGGATCCGGCGAGTCTCGCCGCCTTGCCGCGGCTGCTGCCGTTGGTTGCCGACGGCACCACTCGCGCGGTGATCTGGAACAGCATCCGCGACTCGGTCGCCTCCGGTGAGCTGAATCCCCAGCAGGCGTTGGAGATCCTGCTCGCGGCGCTGCCGACCGAGGACAGCGACATCGCCGTCGGTTCGTTGCTGCGCTGGGCCGAGGACAGCCTGCTCGGCCGAGCTCTTCCCTACGAGCCCGAACCGCTTGCCCGGGTACTGATCGCGCGGCTCGGAACCTGCGAACCCGGCAGCAGCCTTCAGCTTGCCGTCGCGCGCGGAGTGATCGCGATGTCGACCGACGCCGAGCTCCTTCAGGGATGGCTGAACGGTCCTGCTCCGGAGGGTGTGGTGGTGACGCGGAGTTGCGCTGGGCCCTTGTCCTGCGGCTGGTTCTGCTCGGCGTCTTCGGGGCAGCGGAGATCGACGCCGAGCTGGAGCGGGACCGCTCGACCGAAGGGGCAGTGCGCGCAGCTGGTTGCCGGGCGGCCCTGCCGACGGGCAAGGAGGCGGCGTGGACCCGGGTGATGACCGACCCGTCGGTCGGGGTCAACGAGTTGTCCTCGCTGTGTGCCGGCTTCTGGCATCCGCTGCAGGACGAGCTGACCGCGCCGTACGTCGAGCGCTATTTCGCGGAAATCGCCGGGACCGCGCAGATCCGGGCCGGGATCGTGGTCGGGCTGACCGCCGGACGCATCTTCCCCCGCTACGCGGTCTCGCAGAGCACCGTCGAACGGGCGGAGGCGCTGGCCGGCGACGAAACCGTTGCGCCTGGCATCCGGCGCGCGGTCGCCGACGCGGCCGACGATCTGAAACGGTCGTTTGCGGCACGCAACCTGTGGACGAACGCCTCGCGGTAAACAAGGATCGCCCCTAGTCTGTGAAGCTGTCGTCCCCAGCAGAGGAGCCGTCATGCGCCGGTTCGTGGCCAGTGTTGTCGCTTTGCTCGTAGCCGCTTTGATCGGATCGGTCCTGACTCCGGCGGTGGCCTCGGCCGCCGTACTGGACGACGTCGCGGCGAGGCTCGCGACGATCCCGGGGCTGCGGATCGAGAGCAGCAGCGTGATCAGCGGCAAGCCGTTCTTCGTGCTGCGCTACACGCAGCCGGCCGACCACAAGCAGCCGGGCGGTGAGACGTTCGAGCAGCGGATCACGCTCTGGCACCGCGACTTCGCCCGCCCGACCGTCCTGCACACCACCGGGTACGGCGGTGTCGGCGGCGCGTTCACCGCTGAGCCGACCCGGCTGGTCGACGGCAACCAGCTGAACGTCGAGCAGCGGTTCTTCAACAGCTCGACCCCGGCCAGCAAGGACTGGTCGAAGCTGAACATCTGGCAGGCCGCCACCGACCACCACCGGATCGTCACGGCGTTCAAGAAGGCGCTGTACCCGGGCAAGTGGGTCTCGACCGGCGCCTCCAAGGGCGGCATGACCTCGGTCTACCACCGCCGGTTCTACCCCAACGACGTGGACGCCACGGTCGCGTACGTCGCGCCGCAGGACGTGATCAACAAGCGGGACTCCTACGTCAGCTTCATCCAGCAGGCCGGCACCGACCCGCAGTGCAACGCCGCCCTGCGCAACATGCAGCGCAACACGCTGCTCCGGCGGCCCGCGATGCTGGCCAAGCTGAAGGAGTACGCCGCCGCGAACGGGCTGACCTACGAGAGCACGTTCGGGTCGGCCGACCGGGCGCTGGAGGCGGCGGTGCTCGACACGCCGTTCGCCTTCTGGCAGTACAGCTCGCAGGCCAGCTGCCCGTCGGTGCCGGGCACCGCGGCCGCGACGGACCAGCAGCTGTTCGACTTCATCGACCAGATCTCCGGCTGGTCGTTCTACTCCGACGAGGGCACGGCCGGTTTCCTGCCGTACTACTTCCAGGCGACCCAGCAGCTGAACTGGCCGGACGTGGCGAGCAAGACGACCTGGCTCAAGGGACTGCTGCACTACCGCGAAGCGGGCGACGCGCCGGCCGCCGTACCGGACAGCATCGAGCCCAAGCACGAGCCGTTCGCGATGATGGATGTGGACCTGTGGCTGAAGACGCAGGGCCGGCGGATGCTGTTCGTGTACGGCGAGAACGACCCGTGGAGCGCGGAGAAGTTCGAGCCGGGGCCGGGCACGCGCGACTCGCACTGGTTCACCCAGCCGGGCGGCAACCACGGGTCGAACATCGGTGGACTGCCGGCGGCCGAGCGGGCCGAGGCGACGACGATCCTGCAGAACTGGATGGGCGTCGCGGCGAACCCGGCGGTGCGGCAGCTGACCGTGGATCCGGGCGCGCGGCAGTTCAAGGCCCGCTGAGCCGCACGCTCAGCGGGCGGTGAGGCGCTCGGCGACTTCCTTGCGGGCCTGGTGGATGCGGGCCTTCACGGTGCCGAGCGGGATCTGCAGTTCGTCGGCGATCTCGGCGTACGTGAGTGCGCCGAGATCGCGCAGGACGAGCGGCTGGACGAGCTGCGGGTGATGCGACTCCAACTGTTCCAGCGCCTCCAGCAGATCGAGGCGCGAGCCGGCGATCACCGAGGTCGTGCGCGGGTCGACCGCCTCCGGCAGCACCTCGGCCGACTGCTCGACCGACCGCCGCTTGAGCGACCGGTAGGTCTGCCGGGCCTGGTTGGTCGCGACGATGGTCAGCCAGCCCGCGAACGTACCGGTGCCCTTGAAGGTGTGGATCTTGGTCGCCACCGTCATCAGCGTGTCCTGCGCGGCCTCCTCGGCGTCCTCCCGGTACGGCAGGAACTTGGCCACCCGGCGCTGCACCTGCGGCCGGATCGCCAACAACAGTTCGGGCAGCGCGGCCTGGTCCCCACCCGCTGCTCGCGCGGCCAACTCCTCGAGCTCGTCGTTCATGCTCCCCCAGGTGTTCGCCATGATCCGTTCCGTCACCGACAATAGTCTCGATGGAAGCCATCGGACGCTACCGCCTGCAGTCGAAAATCGGCGCGGGTGCCTTCGCGACGGTCTGGCGCGGGTACGACGACGACCTGGACGTCGACGTCGCGGTCAAGGTGCTGGCCGACAACTGGGCGTCGCGGGCTGACGTCCGGGAGCGGTTCCTGTCCGAAGCCCGCCTGATGCGGCGGATCGCCAGCGACCGAGTGGTGCGCGTGTTCGACCTGGGCGCGCTGGAGGACGGGCGCCCGTACTTCGTGATGGACTACGTCAGCGGCGGCACCTTGGCCGAAGTCCTGGCGGCCGGCCGGCTCGATCCGGCCGACGCGCTGTGGTGGGGAGCCGACCTGGCACGCGCGGTCGCGGCGCTGCATGCCGAGGGCGTCGTTCACCGGGACATCACTCCTGCCAATCTGCTGCTCCGGCCTTCCGGCGGCAAGGAATCCGGCGGTGGGACGCACCGGATCGTGCTCGCCGACCTGGGCCTGGCCAAGCGAGCCGCTGAAGCTTCCGGCCTCACCCAAGCGGTCGGTACGCCGTCGTACATGGCGCCGGAGCAGGGCCGCGGCGACGAAGGCTTCGACGAACGCGCCGATGTGTACGCCGTCGGTGCTGTCACTTACGCGCTCTTGACCGGCCGGCCACCGTTCGTCGCGTCCTCGATCACGGATGTGGTCGGTCGCGACCCCGACGTGGATCCGCCGACGCTCCGGCCTCTCTTGCAGGACGCCGTCGGCCAGGTCGACGAGCTGCTGGCGCGATCGCTGGCTTATCGAGTGTCGGATCGGTGGTCGCGGGCCGACACGCTTGCGGAGCGGTTGGAGGCGGAGGCTTACCGCCTGGAGCAGGAGACGCCGTTGCTTGCGTCGCTGCGTACGTCGACGGGGACCCAGGACGGGGTCGGCACGACAGTGGGGTCCAACTCCGGCACGACGGTCGGCGCGGATGCTGCTGCCGCCGAGTCTGGCGGCGCGGCTTCGTCGTCTACCGGATCGGCCGGATCGGGGGCATCGTCCGCTGGGTCGACCGCCGCTGTCCCGCCGGATTCCGTCGCTGGAACGTCCCGCCGCGGCCGGCGGGTTTTACGCGTGGTGCTGCTGGCTGTGTTGCTGCCGTTGGTGTTTGTGCTTGGGGCCGCGGGGACCTGGTACCTGGCGGGACGCTGATACGTCGCTTAGAGTAATCACATGATCACTCTGCGGAAGTTTCTGACGCCCGTGGTGGTTCTCAGTCTGGTTCTCGTTCCTCTGCCGGCGACGGCTTCCGGGGCGGCGGTCAGTTACGCATGCCGCGCCGACACCAAGTTCGGCCAGCACCAAATCTCGCTCCGGCAGGGTGCCGAGGCCAAAGCCCCCGCGACCGTGAAACCAGGAGCGCACTTCTACGTCGTGGTCGACCTCAAGCCCGGCTCGCTGCCCGGCGAGGTGAAGGGGTTCAAGCTGAAGGAAGTCCGCGATCTCTCGCTGCGGATCCCGATCCCCGCCAACTCCCAGTTCGTCTCGGCCTGGCTGTCCGGAGGCTCTGGGCTGAACTCCACCCCGACCATCCAGGCCGCCAACGGCGTCGCCACTCTGCGGGTCGCGGGGCCGATCGCCGGCGGGGCGTCGTACAAGTTGCCGCAGCTCACCGTGCACCTCAAGGCCGGGCGCTCCGGCGTCGTCGAAACCAAGCTGCAAGGGTCGAGCTTCGACAACCCGGGGCTCGACCTCCAGGCGACGATCAAGTGGAAGTTCGTCACGATCAAGTCCCCGGTGCGGTGCTACCCCGATCCCAATCCGGCGCTGACCCGGACCGAGATCCGCCGCTAGTACGTCACCGTGATCCGCCCGGCGGCCGGGTCGAGCTCGGCTTGGCCGCCGTACGGGAGGATCAGCTGGGGATCGGTGTGGCCGATGTCCAGGCCGGTGACGAGGACGGCGCGCGGGTTGTACTCGGCGATCGTCGTGCGAGCGACGGCGTACTGGTCCTTCACGTACGCCGAAGCGGCCTCGTCGGTGAGCTGGTTGTCCAGGGCCCACGACTTCGGCCGTGCCCACAGGACCGCCGAGAAGCGTTCCAGGAGTCCGCGTTCGCCGAAGTTCCTCAGGATGCGGTGCACCTGTACGGCGCTCGGCAGTTCCTCGGTGGTCTCCAGGAACAGAACGCCGGAGTACTGCTCCACCGGCAACATCCAGCGGTCGACCGCCAACTGCCAGTCGAGGATCTCCAAGCAGCCGCCCCACAACCGCCCGACAACAGGCGTCGACGGGCCCGACCACTGCCATCCCGTCCCCTCGAACAGCTCCGGCTCCGACTCCAAGGTGCTCGGGTCGGCCCAGTCGCGGTCGCGGTCGGTCCAGCCGGCGGCGGGGGACAGGTCGTACGCACCGGAGTCGAACAGCGCCGCGCGCAACGACTTCTCGGTGTCCGGGTGCATCGCGCCGCCGCGGCCGAACTGCACCATCACGCTGCCGCCGTGAAAGGCCGGAAGGCCCAACGAGTACAGGAAGTTGAGCAGGTTGGTGTTGTCGCTGTAGCCGAAGAACGGTTTCGGATCGGACCGGAACATCTCCGGGTCCAGGTGCTTCAGCACGGTCAGCTGGTCGTCGCCGCCGATCGTCGAGATCACCGCGCGCACCGACGGGTCGGACCACGCCGCGTGCAGATCCGCGGCCCGCTGGGCGGGCGACGTGCCCAGCCGGCGCGTGGTCGGGTACTCGACCGGCTCCAGCCCGAACGACCGGAGCCGGCGCAGCCCGAGCTCGTACGGCGCCGGGAAGACCTCGGGCAGGCCGCCCGACGGCGACACGATCGCGACCTTGTCGCCCGGCACCGGTTTGTTCGCGAAGATCATCCGTGCACCGTAGCCGCCGTGCCGCTCTAGTCGCACCGCACTTTTCCGGCATAGGTTGCAGCATGACAAGCGCAGGAACGGGCGGCGGGTACGACCCGGCACAGTTCGAGAAGCTGTTCGCACTCGAGGCCAACAGCTTCTGGTACCGCGCGCGCAGTGACCTGATCAACTGGGCGCTGGACCGCTACTTCCCGGCCGCGAGCTCGTTCCTGGAGCTCGGCTGCGGCAACGGCTACGTGCTCGACCGGGTCCGGCAGCAGCACCCGGACTGGAAACTGGTCGGCACCGAGCTGTTCGAGGAGGGCCTGGTGAACGCCCGGGTCCGGATGCCGGGGGTCGAGCTGCGGCAGCTCGACGCGACGCAGAACCCGTACGACGCCGAGTTCGACGTGGCCGGGGCGTTCGACGTGATCGAGCACGTCGAGGACGCGCCCTCGGTGCTGAAGGGCATGTTCCAGTCGGTCCGCCCCGGCGGCGGCGTACTGATCACCGTCCCGCAGCACCAGTGGTTGTGGAGCGCGGCCGACGTCGCGGCGCACCACGTGAAGCGGTACAGCCGGCGCGACCTGATCGCGGAGCTGCGCGCCGCCGGCTTCGAGCCGCTCCGGGTCACGTCGTTCGTGTCGTTGCTGCTGCCCGCGATGATGGCGGCGCGCCTGACCAAGAAGGAGACGGCCGACGTCGAGGGGGAGCTCGGCATGGCCGCCCCGCTGAACGCCGCCTGCTTCGCGGTGATGCGCGTGGAGAGCGTGCTGATCCGGGCCGGACTCAGGCTGCCGGCGGGCGGCTCCCTCCTGGCCGTCGCCCGCCGCCCCCACTGAGTCAGACGCCGATCGGGTGCCAGACGGTCTTCAGTTCCAGGTACTGCGTCAGCCGTGACAGCCCCGGGGACTCCAGCCAGTCCTCCGGGGCCGGGCGGCGGACTCGTTTGAGGTTCTCGGCGGCCGCCGCTTCCAGGTCGCGGGCCTCGTCGGCGTCCTCGACGCCGCACAGGTCGATCGCGTTGACGTCCAGGTGGGACGCCAGCCACGGGCCGATCTCCGACGCCGAGCCGGTGAGGATGTTGACCACCCCACCCGGTACGTCGGAGGTCGCCATCACCTCGCCCAGCGTGATCGCCGGGATCGGGCGCTCGAACGACGTGACCACGACCGCCGTGTTGCCGGACACGATCGCCGGCGCGAGCACGCTGGTCAGGCCGAGCAGGCTGGAGTCCTGCGGCGCGAGCAGCGCGACCACACCTGTTGCCTCAGGCACCGAGAAGTCGAAGTACGGGCCGGCCACCGGATTGCTCGAGCCGACCACCTGGGCCAGCTTGTCGGCCCAGCCGGCGTACCAGACCCAGCGGTCGATCGCGGCGTCGACGAGCGGCCGGGCCTTGGCGACCGACAACCCCTCGGCCGCGGCGACCTCGGCGCTGAACTGGTCGTGCCGGCCTTCCATCACCTCGGCGATCCGGTAGAGCACCTGGCCGCGGTTGTACGCCGTCCGCGCGGACCAGCCGCCGAACGCCTTGCGGGCCGCGACGACGGCGTCCCGGGCGTCCTTGCGGGAGGCCTGTGAGGCGTTCGCGAGGAACTTGCCCTTGGCATCGTTCACGACGTACGACCGGCCCGACTCGCTGCGCGGGAAGGCGCCCCCGACGTACAGCTTGTAGGTCTTGCGGATGTCCAGTCGCGCAGAGTCCTTAGTGGGCAAGGTAGGCCTCCAGACCGTGGCGGCCGCCCTCGCGGCCGTAGCCCGACTCCTTGTACCCGCCGAACGGCGAGGACGGGTCGAAGCGGTTGAACGTGTTCGCCCAGACCACGCCCGCGCGCAGCTGGTTGGCCATCCACAGGATCCGCGACCCCTTGTCGGTCCAGACCCCGGCCGACAGCCCGAACGGCGTGTTGTTGGCCTTCTCGACCGCTTCCTGTGGGGTGCGGAAGGTCAGCACCGACAGCACCGGCCCGAAGATCTCCTCGCGGGCGATCCGGTGCGCCTGCGAGACGCCGGTGAAGACGGTCGGCGGGAACCAGAAACCCTGCGTGGGCAGCTCGCACTCGGGCGACCAGCGCTCGGCGCCCTCGTCCTCGCCGATCTGCGACAGCTCGCGGATCCGGGCCAGCTGCTCGGCGGAGTTGATCGCGCCGATGTCGGTGTTCTTGTCCAGCGGGTCGCCGACGCGCAGCGTGCTCATCCGGCGCTTCAGCCGGGCCAGCACCTCGTCGTACACGCTCTCCTGGACCAGCAGCCGTGAACCGGCGCAGCAGACGTGGCCCTGGTTGAAGAAGATGCCGTTGACGATGCCTTCGACGGTCTGGTCGATCGGCGCGTCCTCGAAGACGATGTTCGCGGCCTTGCCGCCGAGCTCGAGGGTGACCTTCTTGTCGGTGCCGGCCACCGACCGCGCGATCGACCGGCCGACCGCGGTCGAACCGGTGAACGCGACCTTGTCGACGCCCTCGTGCTCGACCAGCGCCTGCCCGGTCCGCCCCGCGCCGGTGATGATGTTCACCACGCCCGGCGGCAGGTCGGCCTGCTGGCAGATCTCGGCGAACGCGAGCGCGGTCAGCGGCGTCGTCTCGGCCGGCTTCAGTACGACGGTGTTGCCGGCCGCGAGCGCCGGGGCGATCTTCCAGGCCAGCATCATCAGCGGGAAGTTCCACGGGATGACCTGCGCGGCGACGCCCAGCGGCCGCGGGTCCGGCCCGGCGCCGGCGTACTCGAGCTTGTCGGCCCAGCCGGCGTAGTAGAAGAAGTGCGCGGCGACCAGCGGCAGGTCGACGTCACGCGATTCGCGGATCGGCTTGCCGTTGTCGAGCGACTCCAGCACGGCCAGCTCCCGCGACCGCTCCTGGATCAGCCGGGCGATCCGGAACAGGTACTTGGCCCGGTCGCGGCCGGCCATCGGCCCCCAGACCTTCTCGTAGGCGCGGCGGGCCGCCCGCACGGCCTTGTCGACGTCGGCCGGACCGGCCTCACTGACCTCGGCCAGCACCTCCTCCGACGCCGGGCTGACGGTCTTGAACGGCTTGCCGTCGGTCGCCTCGGTGAAGCTCCCGTTGACGAACAACCCGTACGACGACTTGATGTCGACGATCGCCCGGGACTCGGGCGCCGGTGCGTACTCGAATCTGCCCATAAGTCTGTACAGCCCTCAGTCCAGGGTGAAGTAGTCGGGGCCGGGATAGTGCCCGGTGGCCAGCTTGGTGCGTTGCATCAGCAGGTCGTTCAGCAGGCTGGACGCGCCGAAGCGGAACAGCTCCGGATCCAGCCAGTCCGGGCCGGCCGTCTCGTTGACGGTGACCAGGTACTTGATCGCGTCCTTCGCGGTCCGGATGCCGCCCGCGGGCTTGACGCCGATGTGCAGGCCGGTGGCCTCGTGGTAGTCGCGGACCGCCTCCAGCATCACCAGCGTGACCGGCAGGGTCGCCGCGGGGGAGACCTTGCCGGTGGAGGTCTTGATGAAGTCGGCGCCGGCCAGCATCGCCAGCCAGGACGCGCGGCGGACGTTGTCGTAGGTGACCAGCTCGCCGGTCTCCAGGATCACCTTCAGGTGCGCGTCGCCGGCGGCCTCGCGGATCGCGGCGATCTCGTCGAAGACCAGCCCGTACCGGCCGGACAGGAACGCGCCGCGGTCGATCACCATGTCGACCTCGTCGGCGCCGGAGGCGACCGCGTCCTTGGTGTCCTGGATCTTGATCGCCAGGCTGGACCGGCCGCTGGGAAAGGCCGTCGCGACGCTGGCCACGTTGATGCCCGAGCCGCGCAGCTCGAACTTCGCGGTCGCCACCAGGTCGGGATAGACACAGACCGCGGCGACCTGCGGCGCCGTCGGGTCGGCCGGGTCGGGGCGCCGCGCCTTCGCGCACAGGGCCCGCACCTTGCCCGGGGTGTCCTGCCCCTCCAGCGTGGTCAGGTCGATCATCTGGATCGCCAGGTCCAGCGCGTACGCCTTGGCGGTGGTCTTGATCGACCGCGTGCTCAACGTCGCGGCCCGCGCCTCGGCACCGACCTGGTCGACGCCCGGCAGACCGAGCAGGAACCGGCGCAACCGGTCCTCGGACGAGGTCACGTCGGCGAGGCTGTCCACCCCTGCGCCGGGACTGCTGTCGGTAGTGGTCACCTTGGGCAGTCTAATCCTCGCCGGAGCCTGGTTCGCCCGCCCGCGAGTGCCCTGTGGCCGGGCCCACTGGAGTGGGTCAGGAAAGGCGCGGTCGCCGGGCGCCGGACGCCGGTCGTCAGGCGCGAATCGCCGGACGCCGGGCGCCGTCAGGAGAAGGTGTAGGTGCCCGAAGCCGGACGCCAGTCGATCGGCGGGTCCTCGCCGGTGACTCCGTCGACGGCTTCGCGCAGCAGGTCGGCGTGACCGGTGTGACGGCCGTACTCCTCGACCAGGTCGAAGAGCAGCCGGCGCAGGCTGGCGTGGGTCCCGTCCGGCCAGGCGACGTGCGCGTCCTGGCCGAGTCCCCCGTCAGCCAGCGCCTCGGCCACCAGACGGCGCGAGCGCGCGACGGAGTCGTCGTACCAGGCGTACAGCTGCTCCGGAGAGTCCTGAGCCGCCGTCTCGAACTCCCAGGTGCCGCTGCCGTCCCAGCCGAGCTCCTGCCACGGCGTACCGAGGTCACCGCCCTGGAACTTCACGCGGACGGTGTAGTCCTCCTGCAGAGCCAGGTGCTTCAACAGGCCGCCAAGGGTCAGCGCGGAGGCTCCGATGCGCTGATTCAGGCTCTCGGGTCCCAGCCCGTCGGCCTTGAAGCGGAACGTCGTCCGCAACCGGTCCAGCGCGCCGAGCAGGTGCTCGACCTCCGACCCCGCCAACGGTGGCTCCCACGGGCACTCGTCCAGGTTCGTGTCGTCACTCATGCACAGCACGTTAAACCGCTACCCGGACGACCTCCGTCCGCGAAGGCCGCGCTCGTCCGGCTCGCCGCGAGCGGCTACCTTGTCGGGGTGAAACCGAAGGTGACCGAGAACGAGCAGTACCTGTCGGCGTCGAACCGCATCACCGGCGTCGTCGTGATGGTGATCGGCCTGGCCGGTCTGGTCGACATCGTCGCCGAGTGGCGCACGCTGGGCGGTCTGCTGGTCGCGGCCCTGATCGGCATCCTGATGATCGTCGCGTACGTCGGCCTGGTGCGTCCCTCGGTCACGCTGCGGCCCGACGGGCTGATGATCCGCAACCACATCCGCGACCACCACGTCCCGTGGCACCGGATCGAGGACGTCGACGTGACCGACATCCTGCGCGTGCACACCAGCACGGGCAAGATCCGCTGCCCCGGCGTCCAGCTGGTGATGAAGGACCTGCGCAAGCAACGCGTCGGCGGCCGCAAGCTCGGCGCCGACAACTCGATCAGCCGCGCCGACTTCGTCGTCGACCGCATCGACAACCACCGCGAGCGGTACGCCAAGGCCGCCGAGGGCGAGATCACCACGACCTGGGCCAAGCCCGAACTGATCGCCGTCGCCGTACTGGCCGTCGTCGCCGTGGTGGCCCAGATCCTGCGCTGACTTCCTGCCGCTCAGGCCGGCGAACTCCCTGCTCGCCCGGGGCGTCTCACCTGGCGTGACCCGACGACCGACCCGCCGCCGCGTCCTGCTCGGCGTCGCCGGTCTCGGCGCCGCCGGGATCGCCGGGCTGGAAACGACGATCCTGCCCGGGCGCGCCCGCGTGCACGACGTCCTCGGACTGACCGGTGAGGACGGCGTGGTCCCCGACGTCCCGGCCGGGCCGGTGGTCAGCGGCAGCTTCGCCTCCGCCGCCCGGCGTACGGCCGTCGGGTGGTCGGTGATCTACCCGCACGGTCACCGGCCGGACGCGCAGCTCCCCGTCGTCGTCGTGATGCACGGCCGCGGCGGCGACCACACGTCGGCGGTCAACGACCTCGGAGCCGACCGGTTCCTCACCTCGGTGGTGCGATCCGGTACGCCGGCCTTCGCGCTGGCGACCGTCGACGGCGGCCGCGACAGCTACTGGCACCGGCGCTCCACCGGCGACGATCCACAGCGCATGGTCGTCGCCGAACTCCTTCCCCTGCTGGCGAAACGCGGCCTGCGCACCGACCGGTACGGCGTACTGGGGTGGTCGATGGGCGGGTACGGCGCCCTGCTGGCGGCGCGCGACGGAGCCGGGCGGGTGGCGGCCGCGGGCGCGATGAGTCCGGCGCTGTGGCGGCACGTCGACGACGCGGCGCCGGGGGCGTTCGACGGGGCGGACGACTTCGCGGCGTACCGGGTCCGCGGCGGCCGGCTGAGGAACGTTGCCCTGCGCATCGATTGTGGGTGGGACGACCCGTTCGCCGGCGCCGTGCGGGACCTGCGGCGCGACCTTGCCACCGACGGTGGCACCCAGGCCGGCGCGCACACCGCGGGCTACTGGCGGCGGATGCTCCCCGCCCAGCTCCGGTTCCTCGGCGAGCGGCTGCACCCCGTCGGTTGACACAGCGCAGTGATGGGTTGACGCAGGGCCAGAAATCGGTGGACCGAGGGGAACTTCACTCGAAGATGCTGCGTCCGAACCCGTGTTCAGGCCGGAGTGAACCTCTGTGTGATCCAGGATGGCTCCGGTATGTCCCCCAGTACTCGAGAGTGGAGCGCATGAACTATCTCTCCAGCAAGAAGCTGCGCGTTCTGGCCGGCACCGTCGCCGTCGCCAGCTGCGCGATGCTTGCGATGCCGAACGCGCAGGCCGCCCAGACGTCCCCGGCGGCTGCCGCCGACCGTCCGGTCGTCGCGCACATCGACACCCCGGCGCAGGTCCCGAACGCCGGCCGCGACGCCGGCTGGAACGCCGCCAGCGCGCTGCGGGCGGTGAAGAACAACAAGCTCTACGGCACCGGCAACATCGCGCCGTCGAAGTGCAAGCGGCCGAACGTCGCGCTGAACACCGAGGCCAACGTCCGGTACTTCGAGACCGAGCTGGTCCGCTGCATGTACGCCTCCTGGAAGCCGAACCTGTGGCGGATGGGCGCCCGCTGGGACGTCAAGCCGAAGCTGGTCGTGCACGGCTACAACACGGTCAAGTCCACCTGTGGCAGCGTCACCGGCTGGGTCTCGTTCTACTGCTCGGCCAACGGCGGCACGATCTACATCCCGTGGCGTCAGCTGGTCACCTACTACGCGCAGGACCCGACGTTCGCCGTCGCCTACGCGACCAACACGATCGCCCACGAGTACGGGCACCACGTGCAGAACATGACCAGCATCCTGACCGCCTCGTGGTGGCGTCAGCAGCACATGACCTACGACGCGGGCCTGGCCGAGAGCCGTCGCCGTGAGCTGCAGGCCTCGTGCCTCGGCTCGGCCTACATCGGCGCCAACAAGGCCTACTACCCGATGAGCGGGGGTCTGCTGGCCGAGTGGAAGTGGGTCGTCTCGCACTCCGGCGACCAGCCGGGTTACCCGCGTGACCACGGCTCGTGGACCAACCACAACTACTGGTCGCTGGCCGGCTTCACCGGCAACGGCAAGAACACCCACCCGGGCAGCTGCCAGACCTGGTCGGCCCCGGCCACCCGGATCGCCTGACCATCGGTGGATTCGGTTCGGTAAAGGCCTCGCCTGCACCGTAACGAAGGCGCCCGGAGAGCGTTGCCTCTCCGGGCGCCTTCGCGTTTTGCCGACACGTGCACGATCTGCGATCGTGTGGTTACCGTGTTTCGGGTCCGCACGCCTTAGAGTCTGGGTCGAACGTCGAACGGCAGGAGTCAAGGACAGTGAACTACGACGAGTTCAACACCGAGTACACCAAGGTGCTGGACAAGATCAAGAGTGGTAAGTGCAGCTGGTCGGAGCTGTCCGGGCATGTCACCCGGCTCCGTCAGTCGACCGCGGGCATCACGGCGCCGATCGAGCGGAGCCAGATCGACAGCGACCTGGCCGCGCTCAGCCAGATGGTCGACCTGTCCCGCCGGACCAACGACAAGGAGGACGTCTGGACGGTCACGTCCGAGGCGATCCGCCGGGCCAGCAGCCAGGAGGGCACCGTCGCGGACCGGATCGGCCGGATCGAGGCGAGCATCAACGACATCACCGCCCTGGCCAACCGCAACCCCGACGAGCGCGACGCGCTGATGCAGTCGACCAGCACGCTGCGCATCCTGCACTCGTCGCTGCAGAGCTCGCTGCGCACCGAGCAGGCCGAGCAGGAAGCCGCCGCCGTCCGCTGATTGCCGGCTGTTGCTCTGCCGCCCGCGGCGAGCGTCGACTGGGAGTTTCCCGCCAGGTGCTCCCACTCATCAACTGAACGAAACCGAAGGGCCCCTCGACGAGGGGCCCTTCGGTTCGTCCCGGGCCGTGAGCAAGTCGCGGCTGGGCTCAGAAGAACGCGCGCCTTCGCGCGGCGCTCCCGCGGCGCGTGTCCGCGCGGCGCTTCCGCTGCCGGGCGACTCGGAGCGCCTCAAGCCGGGCGGTCAGCCCAGACCCGCGCTGGCTGCGCGCAGCTCGTCCAGGGCGGCGGCGGCGTACGGGCCGAGCTCGCCTTCGCCCGCTTCGGTCCAGGCTGCCCAACCGCGCTTGAACGCGAGCACCCCGAGCTCCGCGGCGAGCTGGGCCGTCGGCTCGGCAATTCCGCGGGCGACCAGTGCGTCGATCATCGCCGCGGCGAGGCCGACAGTCTTCAGGGCGTCGCGCGCCTGGAGCTCGCTGTTGGCGGCGACGGCCGCCTGGATCTTCGGGTAGAGCTCCCGGTTGAACGACGTCATCATCGTCGCCGCGCGCTGCAGGCCGGCGCCGACGGCCTCGAGTGGCGTGGCGTCGTCCGGCGCGGCCGCGATCCCCTCGGTCAGCAGCTCGCTGAGCGCCGCCTGCCCGGCGACCAGCAGCTCGCGCTTGTCGGGGAAGTGCCGGAAGAACGTGCTCTTGGTGACCCCCGCGCGCTCCGCGATCTCGGCCACCGTCGTCGCGTCGTAGCCCTGCTCGGTGAACAGGTCGACAGCCGCCACGACCATCCGTTCGCGCGCTCCCGGTTCCCACCTCGCCATGGCACCATCATAGGTGACGGGACTCTTATCCCATCACAGTGCTACAGTGATGGGATAAAAGTCCCATCACTTGTTGGAGCTGTCATGCAGGTTTTCGTCACCGGGGCCACCGGCCTCATCGGCTCGGCGGTCGTCGCCGAGCTCCTTCAGCACGGCCACACCCCGCTCGGGCTGGCGCGTTCCGGCGCCTCGGCCGCCAAGCTCGAGGCCGCCGGCGCGGAAGCGGTCCGAGCTGCGCTCACCGACCTCGACGTACTACGGGCCGCGGCCGGGAAGGCCGACGGCGTCATTCATCTTGCCTTCAGCAACGACTTCAGCAGTCCCGAGGCGCTCGCCCGCTCGATCGAGGAGGAGAGCGCCGCGCAGGCCGCGATCGGCGAGGCCCTCGTCGGCACCGGCAACCCGTACGTCGTGTGCTCGGGCACCCCGATTGTCCCCGGCCGGCTGGCGACCGAGGCCGACGCGTTGCCGTTCGAAGGCCCGGTCGCCGGGCGGAACCGTTCGGTCACCGCAACCCTGGCGTTCGCCGAGCGCGGCGTCCGTACGTCGGCGGTCCGCCTGCCCCGCACCGTGCACACCGAGGGGCACGGCGGCTTCGCCGGCCTGCTCACCCAGATCGCGCGGCAGACCGGCGTGTCCGGCTACATCGGTGACGGCTCCCAGCGCTGGCCGGCGGTGCACGCGAAGGACGCGGCGGTGTTGTTCCGCCTCGCCCTCGAGAAAGCGCCGGCCGGTACGGCTTGGCATGCGGTCGACGACGAGGGCGACCCGGTCAGGGCCATCGCGGAAGTGATCGGCCGCCGGCTCGGTGTCCCGGTGAAGGAGGTTCCGGCGGACAGCTACGGACCCATCGGAGCCATCTTCGCCGCCGACCAGCCGGCGTCCAGCGCCCACACGCGTGAGGTGCTGAATTGGCGACCGGTCCACCCGAAGCTGCTCGACGATCTGGAGCTGCTCAAGCCCTGACGCCGACCCAGTACGCCGCCGAACGCCTCCCGGCCGAACGATCCGCGCAGCTCGCAGCGGCCCGCGCCGCCGCGAGCTGCTCGGTCAATCAGATGCCGGCGGCAACGCCCAGGTCCTGCTTGATCGCCGCCAACTCCTCCGCCGCCTTGGTCCGAGCAGCGGCCACGTCGTCGCCCTCGACCGGGATGACGACCTCCAGGTAGCACTTGAGTTTCGGCTCGGTGCCGGACGGGCGGACGACGACTCGGGCACCCTCGGACAGTGTGTAGCGCAGGCCATCGGTCGGCGGCAGGTGCTCGCTGCCCTGGCTCAGGTCGTCGATCCGGTCGACGGTGTGGCCGCCGAGCGTCGTCGGCGGAGTCGCCCGCAGGCGGTCCATCGCGGCCGCGATCAGGCTCAGGTCCTCGACCCGAGCGGACAGCTGGTCGGTCGCGTGCAGCCCGTACTTCTTCGCCAGGTCGTCCAGCAGGTCGAGCAGCGTCCGGCCGTCCGCCTTCGCCTGCGCGCCCAGCTCGAGCACGCGGATCAGCGTCGACACCCCGTCCTTGTCCTTCACAGCCGCCGGATCCACGCAGTACCCGAGCGCTTCCTCGTACCCGAAGACCAGCTCCGGCACCCGGCCGATCCACTTGAACCCGGTCAGCGTGTCGACGTACCGCACTCCGTACGCCGCCGCGATCTTGCCCAGCAACGACGACGACACGATCGAGCATGCCGCGACTCCGTCAGGCCGCGACGACAGCAGGAACTCGCCGAGCAGCGCGCCGAGCTCGTCGCCACGCAGCATCCGCCAGCCACCGTCGGCCGCGGGATCCGGTACGGCGACCGCGCACCGGTCCGCGTCGGGATCGTTGGCCACCGCCAGGTCGGACCCCTCGGCGCGGGCCAGTTCCAGCGCCGCGTCGATCGCGCCGGGCTCCTCGGGGTTGGGGAACGCGACGGTCGGGAAGTCCGGGTCGGGATCGGCCTGCGAGCTCACCACCGCCGGTACGTCGAACCCGGCCCGGCGTACGGCGTCCTCGACGAGCAGGCGGCCGACACCGTGCAGCGGGGTGTAGGCGACCTTCAGGTCGCGCGGCGCGTCGGCCGGGACCAGCGTCGCGATCCGGTCCAGGTAGGCGTCGAGCAGGTCGTCGCCCGTGGTCTGCCAGTCGTCGCCGCGCGGCACCGTGTCCAGCGGTCCGACCGCGTCGATCGCGGCGGCGATCTCATGGTCGGCCGGGGGCACGATCTGCGAGCCGTCGCCGAGGTAGACCTTGTAGCCGTTGTCCTGCGGCGGGTTGTGCGACGCCGTCACCACGACGCCCGCGACGGCCTTCAGGTGCCGGATCCCGAACGCGACCACCGGCGTCGGCGTCGGCCGGTCCAGCAGCACGGCGTCGAGCCCCGCGCCCCGGATCACCGCCGCGGTGTCCCGCGCGAACACGTCGGACTTGTGCCGCGCGTCGTACCCGATCAGCACCGGGCCGTCGGTGAGCCCGTTGGCCTTCAGGTACGCCGCGAGCCCGGCCGCGGCGCGGATCACGACGACCCGGTTCATCCGGTTCGGCCCGGCACCGACCGCGCCGCGCAGCCCTGCCGTCCCGAACTCGAGCTTGCCCCGGAACCGATCGGCCAGCTCGCCCTCCGACGCCGGCCCGGCATCCAGCAACCGCCGCAGCTCGGCCCGAGTGTCCTCATCGGGGTCCTCAGCCAGCCAGGCCTCGGCAGCGGTACGAATCAGAGCGGCATCATCGACGGTCACGCCCGCACGATACCGCCCGGTACGCAGACCGCTTGAGAACTGACTAGTGGCCCGAGGACTGGCAGGGGCGGGAGCGGATGTCGGCGACGTAGTCGTCGGGGGCGCCGGCGGCTTCGGCGGCCTCGGCGAGGATGCCGAGGTAGCGGGCCGAGGGGAGACCGCCCTCATAGGCGTTCAGGACGTACATCCAGGCGAGCTGGGTGCCGTCCAGGGTCTGCACCCGGACCTGGATCTTGCGGTAGACGCCCTGGTCGATCCACTCCCACTCGTCCAGCCGCTCGACGTCCTTGGGGTGCACGTCGTACAGCGCGACAAAAACCTGGTTGGTCGGGTTGGCCGGGTCCTCGACGACCGTGGCCATCGAACCCTCCCAGCCGAGCTCCTCACCACCGAAGGTGAGGCGCCAGCCGACGATCCACCCGGTCCCGCGCAGCGGCGAGTACGGGCATCGCTCGGCCATCAGATTCGGGTCCAGATTCGACGCAAACGCGGCGTACAGGGTCACGAGATCACAGGATACGGAACAATGGCCTCTCGTGGCGCGAGTTGTGATCATCGGTGGCGGTCCTGGCGGGTACGAAGCGGCGAGTGCGGCCGCCCAGCTGGGAGCGGAGGTGACGGTTGTCGATTCCGACGGGATCGGCGGGTCGGCCGTGCTCACCGACTGCGTCCCCAGCAAGACGTTGATCGCCACCGCGGAGGTGATGACCGAGGTGGAGGAGGCCGGCGAGCTGGGCCTGCGGGTCGACGACGGCGACGACGACCCGGCCAACTCGGTCAGCGTCGAGTTCTCGGTGGTGAACCAGCGGGTCAAGGCGCTGGCGGCCGCCCAGTCCGACGGGATCGCGCGCCGGCTGGCCGACGAGAAGATCCGGCTCGTACACGGGCGCGGCCGGCTCGACGGGCCGGAGACCGTGGTGGTCGGCGACGAGCGCCTGGACGCGGACGTCGTACTGATCGCCACCGGGGCCAGGCCTCGCGTCCTCAAGGGCTCGGAGCCCGACGGCGAGCGGATCCTGACCTGGGAACAGGTCTACGAGCTGCAGGAACTGCCCGAGAAACTGATCGTGGTCGGGTCCGGGGTGACCGGCGCGGAGTTCGCCAGCGCGTACAACGCGCTCGGCAGCGAAGTGGTGCTGGTGTCGTCGCGGGACCGGGTGCTGCCGGGTGAGGACGCCGACGCGGCCGCCGTACTGGAAGACGTTTTCCAGCGTCGCGGGCTGACCGTGCTCGGGCAGTCCCGCGCGGAGTCGGTGAAGCGGCAGGGCGACGGTGTCGTGGTGACGCTCACCGACGGGCGGACGGTGCAGGGTTCGCATGCGCTGCTGGCGGTCGGATCGCTGCCGAACACCGACAACATGGGACTTGTCGAGTCGGGCGTGTCGCTGGGTGACGGAGGCTTCGTCACGGTCGACCGGGTCTCGCGGACGACGGCCCGCGGGGTGTACGCGGCCGGCGACTGCACCGGCGTACTGATGCTCGCCTCGGTCGCCGCGATGCAGGGCCGGATCGCGATGTCGCACGCGCTCGGCGACGCGGTCACGCCGCTGGACCAGTCGACGGTGTCGTCGAACGTCTTCACCGCGCCGGAGATCGCCACGGTCGGCCTGACCCAGGCGACGCTGGACGCCGGCGGCAGTACGGCGATGGTCGCGAAGGTGCCGCTGGCCGCCAACGCGCGGGCCAAGATGCAGGGCGTGCGCGACGGTTTCGTGAAGCTCTTCTGCCTGCCCAACACCGGCATCGTCGTCGGCGGCGTGGTCGTGGCACCGCGAGCCTCCGAGCTCATCCACCCGATCTCCCTGGCCGTCGCCGGTCGCCTGACGGTCGACCAGGTGGCGCAGGCGTTCACCGTCTACCCGTCGATCACCGGCTCGATCGCCGAGGCCGCGCGGCGGCTGCACCTGCGCTCCTGATCCTGAGGTGGAGATGCGCCTGCGCCCGGGCCGGAGAGGGGACCGGGCCGGGCGCAGGCGCGTGAACAGCTGAGGATCAGCTGGGGGAGTCGGCGGTGTTGGCCGAGTTGGTGTCGTTCGGGGTGTTGACGGTGTTGGTGTTGGCCGGGGAGTTGGCGGACGCCGTGTCGCCAGGGGTGTTGGCTGACGTGGTGTCGCCGGGGGTGTTGGCCGAGGCCGTGTCGCCCGGGGTGTTGGTGGTGTTGGTCTCGCCGGGCGTGTCGGCCGACTGAACGGCTCCGGTGGTCGGCTGGACCGACGTCGCCGGGCCGGACGTGCTGGCCGTGGGTTGCGCCGGGGCCGGGTCGTTGAGGTCGGCGGGGGCGGCGTACGCCGCGGTGCCGAGGCCGATGCCCGAGACGGCGGCGATGGTTCCGGCGACGGCCCACTTACGCTTGGCTGACATGGTGGTTCCTTTCTCGAAGGGGGAGCACGGAGCTCCGGTGAACCCGGTGGGCGGCGTCGTACCAGCGCTCGGCCAGCGCGACTCGCTCCCGGGTGGCTTGCTGCCAGCCGGCGTCCTGCACGCGGTGCGGGCCGGTGGCGAGTGAGAGGACGACCGACGCGATCCGCAGCCGCAGCTGAGCGGGATCGGCGTGCCGGTCGAAGGTGGACAGGCAACGTTCGGCCAGCCTGTCGATGGCGTCGGCGTTGGGCGGCAGGACCTGTGCGAGCACGCTGAGGTGCCCGACCAGGCAGGCCAAATCGTCCAACCGGTCGCCGGGGCCGGCGGTGTCGACGTCGAGCAGCCCGACGATTTCGCCGTACCGGTCGACGTGGACCTGCGCCTCGTAGAAGTCCCCGTGCACCGGCACGGTCGGACCAATGATGCTCTCGGCAACAATCGACGCGGCCAGCTCGGAGGACCAGCCGGCGAGTTCCGGTACGACGTTCCCGACGGAGCGCGCGTAGTACGCCGTTCGCTCCAGCCATGACGTACGCCGCGGCGCCTCCAGCAGTTCAGCCGGCAGTCGGTCAAGCAGCGCGACCAACGCCGCAGGATCAGTCCCCACCCGCCCGGCCCGCAACGCCGAGCGCAACGTCCGCCCGCCGAGAGCCTCCAGCACGACGAGTCCGTCGTCGGTCCACCCAAGACTCCGCGGAGCCGGTACGCCGGCGCCCGTCAGCAACCGGTGCCGCTCGTGCAGCGCTTGACCCTTGTCCGCCGGCACCACCTTCAGGAACAACCGCCCCAGCGGCCCCGAGGCCTCGACCACCGCCCGCCGCAACGGCCGGTACGCCCGCAACTGCACCGACACCGGCGCGTCGCCGAGCCCACAGCGCGAGAAAATCCCCGCGACCGCCCCGGGATCGAGCGCGGTCCGCAGCCCAGGCAGTGAAGGGTCGTGCGCCGCCCGCCAGACACCAACCTCGCCCTCAGCTGGCCCCCCGACCACCGTCACGCCGCCCGGCAACGGCCCGCCGGCCGTCGCACCGAGCACCTCGTCGGCAACCCCGTCACCCCAGGCGATCGTCGTCCGGTAGGCGACGGTGGCAACGCCGCTGCCATGAGCCACTTCGGTCGACCGCCAGTCGACCAGTTGCCCACCCGCGGCCTCGACCGCGGCGCCGAGAATCTCTCCCGCCGTCGGGCCGGTCAGCAGCTGCAACGCGTCGTGTTTCGCCATACCCAGAACCCTGCCGGGCCAGCATGAGTCCCCCGTGAACGAATTCTGAGAAGGCTCTCATCGACCTGGTCATTGCGTATCGTCGCCACGTGCGAGCGAACTGGCGGTGGGTCGGGGCCGGCATCGTGACTGTTGCCGCCTGCATCGTTCTGCCGATGCTGTGGCGGCACTCGATGGTCGACCTGAAGGTCTACCGCCTCGGCGGCACCACGCTGCTCGATCAGGCCTCCGCCCTGTACGACGTCCGCCTGGCCGGTACGCCGTTGCCGTTCACCTATCCGCCGTTTGCGGCGGTGATGATGGTCCCGTTGGCCCTGGTCCCGTGGCCGGTGGCGGCCGTGGCCTGGACCGCGATCACGATCGTTGCCCTGGTGGCGATCTGGCGGATCAGCGTGAAGTTGCCGACGGCACTCATGCTCCTGGTGGTCGCCGCGTCCCTGCTGCTCGAACCGGTGCGGGAGACGCTCGGTTTCGGCCAGATCAACCTGATGCTCTGCGCCCTCATCCTGTACGACGTCCTCGACGTGAAGCACTCCCGGCGTGGAGTCTGGATCGGAATCGCGGCCGGCATCAAGCTCACCCCGCTGGTGTTCCTCGGCCTGCTCGTCGTCACCCGGCAGTGGAGAGCTCTGGCCTACGCGACCGCCGCGTTCGCGGCCACCGTGCTCGGAGGATTCGCCGTCGCGCCCACCGCCGCGACGCAGTACTGGACCTCGCTGGTCTCCGACGCCACGCGGGTCGGCGGCCTGGCCTTCGCGAGCAACCAGTCCTGGAACGGTTTTCTGGTCCGTCTCCACGGCGACCTCGACGGCGGCGGCACCCTCTGGCTCGCGCTCGTCGCGCTGACCGCTCTGGCGGGCCTCGCGCTCTGCCGGATCCTCTGGGATCGCGGCGAGCGACTCGCTGCCGTCTCCACCTGCGCCCTGATCGGCCTGTTCTGCTCGCCGGTCTCCTGGAGCCACCACTGGGTCTGGTGCATCCCCCTCGGCGTCGCCCTGCTGCGCCGCCTGACCGATCGCCAGAAGGTTGCCGTCGGCATCTTCTGGTTCGCGATCTTCACCGTCGCGCCGATCTGGTGGCCGCCGAACCACGAGAACCGTGAACTGCACTGGAGTTTTCCCGAGCAGCTGGCCGGAAACGCCTATCTGATAGCGGCGGCTTCGGCTGTCGCCTGCTTGATCGCCTACTCCGCCAAAGGTTCCCGACACGCCGTGACATCAACCTGCCAGTCGGTCTAGGCCACTCTGACCCTCGGCTGCTGCCAGTCTCGTCGGGTGAGTACGGGGATCCTGGGGGACCCGGTCAGGCGCCGCTGGTGGCTGACCGTGGCAGTTTGTGTTGCCGTCGGCATCCTTTTGCCGTTGGTCTGGGACCACACCGGCGCGGACCTGAAGGTCTACCGGCTGGGTGGTTCGATGGTGCTCGACGATCCGTCGTCGCTGTACGCCGCGCGGATGCGCGACATCACGATGCCGTTCACCTATCCGCTGTTCGGCGCGATGGTGATGGTGCCGGTCGCGGTGATGCCCTGGCCGGTCGCGTACGGCGTGTCGATCGCGGTCTCGTTGGTTGCCCTGGCAGTGATCTGGCGCCTGTGTCTACGCAGGCTCCCAGCCGCTCGCCACTGGGGCCCAGCCGGCCTGATCGCCGTCACCGCCACCTCGCTGCTGCTCGAGCCGGTCCGCGAGACCCTGTCGTACGGACAGATCAACCTGATCCTCTGCGCGTTCATCCTGTACGACGTCCTGGAGGTCCGCCGCCCGCGCCGTGGGATCTGGCTCGGGATCGCGGCCGGGATCAAGCTGACCCCGCTGGTGTTCCTCGGGCTGCTGGTCGTCACGCGCCAATGGCGAGCCCTCGCGCATGCGTCGGCCGCCTTCGCCGCAACCGTACTGGCGGGATTCCTGGTCGCCCCGTCGGCGGCCTGGGAGTACTGGACGAAGCTGCTGTCCGACACCGCCCGCATCGGCGGTCTGGCCTACACGGGCAACCAGTCCTGGAACGGCTTCCTGATCCGCATCACCGGTGACCTGGACGGCGGCGGCCTCGCCTGGAAGGTCCTCGTCGTGCTGACCGTCGTCGCCGGTCTCTGCCTCACCCACGCCTTGTGGGCGCGCGGCGAGCGGCTCGGCGCCACGGCCGTGTGCGGCATGATCAGCCTGCTCTGCTCGCCGGTGTCGTGGAGCCACCACTGGGTCTGGATGATCTCGCTCGGCGTCGCACTGCTCACCGGCACCCGGGTCGGACGGCGATTCCCGGCGCACGTCGCCGTGACCTGGTTCGGCCTGCTGATGCTCGCGCCGATCTGGTGGGTCCCGCGCCGCGGCAACCGCGAGCTCGACTGGAACATGCTCGAGCAGGTGATCGGCAACGCCTACCTGTGGCTCGCTCTCACCGCCGGCATCCTGCTCGCCGCCGGGCGCCGGACCGAGAAGATGCCGGCAGCAACCACCGTGCGGCAGCGCACGCCGCTGTGACCAACGACGAACGGCCCCCGGGAAGTCCCAGGGGCCGTTCGCCGAGTGTGCTGTGAGGGATCAGAAGTCGCCGAAGTCCCCGCCGAAGTCGCCCCAGCCGCCGGAGTCGCCGCCACCGCCCATGTCGCCGCCGGAGTCCTCGCTGAAGTCGAAGCCGCCGCCGTCGCCACCCTCGCCGCCGCCTTCACCGCCGCCGTCGTAGCCCCCGGCGTAGTCGCCGTAGCCGCCACCGGCGAACATGCCGCCGAGCATCGTGCCGATGAACATACCGGTCATCACGCCACCGAGCGCACCGAACATGCCCTGCGCGTACGGCGCGTAGGCCGGTCCCGCCTGCCAGTACGGCACGCGCTGCGGGCCGACCATCACCTTGCGGATGTCCGGGTCGGCACCGGCGCGGACCCGCTCGGCGTCCGCGGCGCAGGCCGGGACCTCACGCGGCGCGCCACCGGGCGGAGCCCAGGTGACGTCCTCGACCGACGGGCCGTGCTGGGGGTTGAAGAAGCACGACGGGCGGCGCTGCGGCAGCGGCTCGCCGTTCACCCGGGCGCGCACGCAGGCCATCGCGTACCGGCCGTCCTCGAGGATCTCGATGACGTGCTTGATCTGGTCGGCCTCGGTGACCTGCGCGACCGCCTGCTTGGCGGACTCGTAGGAGTCCAGCGCGCGCTGGTAGTCCTGGCGCGCGCCGTCGCCGAGGTCCTTGCCCACCATGTCCAGGTCGAGGTCCTGCAGTTCCTCGCCGAACTTGGTGATGTCCTCGTCGGCGGTCCGCTTCACCGCCTCGACCTCGGCAGCCGTCAGCTCGTGCTGCTTCTTGGTCTGCAACTGGGTCCGGCGGTAGGAGCGGTATGCCAGTACTGCGATCACGACCACCGCGATCAGCAGGATCAGTTCCATGACGTGCCTTCCTCGACGTGCCCTCTTTCGACGGGACTTAGGTCGAGCGTACCGAAGGCGTCCAATTCCGTTGAGACGACAGCCGATCCGCGCCACGCAGGGTGACGGCAATCCCCGGGATCCGGTCACTGGTTGCGCACAATGGGTCACAACTGCCTCATCAGCGAGCGGATGTGCGGAGGCTGTCCCATGCGTACCACCCTGCGACTGACCCTGACCGCGGTGACCGGGCTGGCCCTGTTCGTCCCGCTGGTACAGATCCCCTGGAACGACCCGGCACCGGCCGAGGCCGTCCCGGCGTCCCCGTACGCCGTCGAACCGTCGTACCGGGAGCTGCCGCTCAGGCCGGCCTCGGGCACGAAGGTCGCGAGCGCGTCGGCGCGGACCCAGCCGTTCGGCATGGTCGGTGTGACCTGGCCGTACCGGGCGAGCTCGGCCGGCGTCGTGGCGAAGATCCGGGTCCAGCGCGACGGCACCTGGGCGGCGTGGCAGCGGCTGACGATCCAGGACGACCACGGCCCGGACGGCGCGGAGGGCAAGCCGCGGTCCGGGACCGAGCCGGTCTGGGTCGGTACGGCGGACGGCGTCGAGGCCTCGGTGGTCGGCACCGACGGGACGACGGTGCCGGACGCGCGGGTGGTCCTGATCCAGCCGGGCGTCCGGTCCACCGACGAGAACCCGCCGAGCACGCCGCAGGACCCGGCGATCATGCCCGAGTCGAGCCGGGCGCCGTACCCGATGCCCCGGATCGTCGGCCGGCCCGGCTGGGGCGCCGACGAGCGGCTGCGGTCGCACAACGGCGCGGCCTGCGCGAAGCCGAAGTACACCAGCACCGTGCAAGCCGCGTTCGTGCACCACACCGCGGACCGCAACGACTACACCCGCGCGCAGGTCCCGGCGATGATCCGCGCGATGTACACGTACCACGTGAAGAGCCGCGGCTGGTGCGATCTAGGCTACAACTTCCTGGTCGACAAGTTCGGCCGGGCCTGGGAGGGCCGGTACGGCGGGATGCAGTTGCCGGTGCTCGGCGCGCACACCGGCTCGTTCAACGCGAACTCCTTCGGCGTCTCGCTGATCGGCAACTTCGACAAGGTCGCGCCGAGCGCCCAGCTGATGGAGATGACGGCCCGGATCGTCGCCTGGAAGCTGGACGCGAACTACCGCTCCCCGCTGGCCACGGTGATCCTGGACGGCAGCAAGCTGGGCACGGTCTCCGGGCACCGCGACACCAAAGCGACCGCGTGCCCGGGGCAGAACCTGTACTCCCGGCTCGGGTGGCTGAAGCAACGGGTGAACACGCTGATGGGCAAGAGCGTGTCGACCGAGATCTACCGGCGCGCGCAGCAGCACGGCGGGTACCGCAAGGTCGGGCAGCCCTTCTGGGGCGAGCATCCGACCAAGACCGGCCGGGCGACGTACTTCGGCGCCCTGGACATCTACTGGTCGGCGCGGACCGGCGCCTGGTCGGTGCGCGGCGGGTTCAAGGCGCGGTATCGGACGATCGGCCCGGATGGCTTCCTCGGGATGCCGACCGGTGAGCAGCGCAACGGGCGGGTCAGCGGCAGCCGGCTCCAGCCGTTCCGCAACGGCGCGCTCTACTGGTCGCCGCCGACCGGGATGCACGCGGTGTACGGACTGATCTCCCGCAAGTACGGCGCACTGGGCGCGGAGGCGTCCCGGCTCGGGCTGCCGATCTCCGGCACCTACAAGGTGAACGGCGGCCTCCAGCAGCGCTTCCAGCGCGGGACGCTGACCGTCAGCAGCCGGACCCAGCAGGTGTACGTCTCGTGAGGCGCGGCATCGGCAGGCAGGCCCTCGTCCTCGCCCTGGTGGCCGCGACGTTGCCGAGCGGGCTGGCGGTTGCCCGCGACATCGATCCGCCCGAGCGGGACGCGACCCACACGATTACCGGCCGCGGCTTCGGCCACGGCCGCGGAATGTCCCAGTACGGCGCTCAGGGCGCGGCGCTGGCCGGCAAGAACGTGCGGCAGATCCTCGACTTCTACTACCCGGGCACGGCCGTCGGCAAGGCGACCGGCTCGATCCGGATCCGGCTTACCGGCGACACGACCGACGGTGTCCGGGTGGTGGCGGCCACGGGACTCAAACTGCGGGACCTGAAGGCGAACAAGGTCTATTCGTTGCCAGTGGCATCCAATCGGAACCAGTGGTCGATCGATCCGCGCGGCGAGCACGGCACGCAGGTCCGCTCGTTCGACAGCAAGAAGCGGGTCTGGTCGCTGTGGCGGACGCTGAGCGGGATGGCCCAGTTCGAGGGGCCGGCGGTGATCGCGCTGATCATGCCCAGCGGTTCGCAGGCCAAGTACCGGGGAGTGCTGCGCGCGGTCGACGTGGGCGGCGCCCACCTGGACACGATCAACGCGCTGTCGCTGGAGACCTACCTGCGCGGGGTGGTCCCGCGGGAAGCGATCACCAGCTGGCGACCGGCTGCTCTGCAGGCCCAGGCCGTTGCCGCGCGCACCTATGCGGCGTATCACCGCAAGCGGTCCACCAAGCGCGCCTACGACCTGTGCGACACGATCGCCTGCCAGGTGTACGGCGGCTACTCGTCGGAGAAGGCGTCGACCAACGCGGCGATCGCGGCGACCACCGGGCAGATCCGGCTCTACCGGAACACCCCGATCATCGCGGAGTTCTCGTCCTCGAACGGCGGTGCGACGACCGCGGGCACGGTGGCCTACCAGGTGGCCAAGCTCGACAGCTGGGACGCCTACCCGGGCAACAAGAACCCGAACGTCAGCTGGACGACGACGCGAACCAGCTCGCAGCTGCAGAAGGCGCTCGGCGTCGGCAAGCTGAAGCGCGTCTCGATCAGCCGGCGGACCGGGATCGGCCCGGGCGGCGGGCGGGTCACGCGCGTCGTCGCGACCGGGGCCGCCGGCACTCGTGCTTTCACCGGCGATCAGGTGCGGGCCAACCTGCATCTGAAGTCGGCCTGGTTCACCTTCGCCGGCGTCGACACCCTTGATATACCAACTGATTGACCTTCGCTGAGCCATTGACGCTGCCTCCTTGCGCCGGTTACAACGTGACATCGATGTCAACCGCTGCCGCCTCAGGAGGAGCAACTCGATGCGCAGAAGAATTGGTATATCAACCAGGGTCGCGGGTGGGCTGCTCGCCGTGGCGATGCTCGGCACCCTGCACGTGCCCGGTGCCGACGCGGCGCCGGCCGACGAGCCGGCCCAGCCCGGCGGAGCGGCGGCCCGCGCCAACGCGTCGTACGACGCGCTGAACAAGTACTTCGGGGCCGGACCCGGCCTGCTGCTGGAGGAGTACCCGAACGAGCAGCAGAACCCGTACTCCTACATCTGGCCGTACTCGCAGGCCGCCGTCGCGGCGGAGAACCTCGCGGGCATTCCCGGCGCGGGCCGGAAGGCGGCCGCCGAGGCGGAGCGCCGGCTGGACGGGTACGAGCCGTACTGGAACGCGACCACGACGCCGAAGGGCTACGACTCCTACCTGCGGCCGCCGCTCGGCCAGGGTGGCGACAAGTTCTACGACGACAACGAGTGGATCGGGCTGCACCTGATCCAGCACTACCAGCGGACTGGTGACCGCTCGTCGCTGGCCCGGGCGAAGGAGATCTTCGCGCTGGTCGTGCACGGCTGGGACACCGACCCGTCGCACCCGTGCGCGGGCGGGGTCTACTGGACCCAGGCGCCGTGGAGCCAGGACCGCAACACGGTCTCGAACGGCCCGGGCGCGGAGCTCGGCGCGCATCTGTACCTGCTCACCAAGGACCGGTCGTACCTGACCTGGGCGCAGCGGATGTACGAGTGGACGCGCGACTGCATGCTGGCGCCGAACGGCCTGTACTGGGACCACATCGACCTGGCCGGAAACATCGAGAAGACGCAGTGGAGCTACAACCAGGGCGTGATGCTGGGCGCCGGAACGTTGTTGTACAAGGCAACGGGTCAGCAGCGCTACCTGACCGAGGCCAAGGCGCTCGCGAACGCGTCACTGGCCTTCTACGGCAGCGAGGACCGGCTGTGGAAGCAGCCGACGCGCTTCAACGCGATCTGGTTCAAGAACCTGCTGATCCTCGACTCGGTGTCGCACGACCCGCGCTACACCAAGGTGATGAAGGCCTACTCGGCCCGGGCCTGGTCGGAGGTCCGTGACCCGGCCACCGGCCTGTTCCACTTCGCCGAAGGCCCGGTCCAGCTGCTCGAACAGGCCGGCATGGTGCAGATCGACTCCTTGCTCGCCTGGCCCCGCAGCCGCTACGACGAACTGGCCTGACGGCCGGGGTCCTGGCCGAAGCCGAACCGGACGAGCGCCTTGTCGTCCGCGCGGGCCCAGGCCAGGACCCCGGAAACCCAGGCCAGGAAGTCGAGCGAGGCCGATCGCAGCCGGACCTCCCAGCCGTTGTCGACGGCTCGGTCGAACTCGACCGTCGCGCCGAGCCAGGGCGCGACCTTCTCGACCAGCCCGCCGGTCGCGCCGGACACGCTGATCCGCCCGGGCACCATCGCGCTGAGGTCGTCGAACTCGAACCACTCCCGCCCGTCGACGAACCTGCGCGGGTCGGGGGAGTTGGTCGCGACCAGTACGTCGAGCCGCTCGAGCTCCAGCGTTCCGATGCGGTCGACGGCCTGCTGAAGGACCAGGCCGGCCGACTGCAGCGGCAGCTCGGCATCGGACTGGAACACGCAGTCGAAAACCGGTCGGGAGGACCGTTCGGGAGACCTGAACCGGTCACCGGCTTCGATCGGATGCCACTGCAAGCCCTGGGTCCGCCCGTCGAACGCCGACAGCCCCAGGGCTGCGGCCTGGTTGGCCACCATGATGAACAGGTCGCGATCGGCACCCGCGGCGTACGCCCGCGCGGCCCAGTCGTGCAGCCGCAGCTCGCCGTACGCCGTGAAGCTGAACTCCCGGGGCGCGACCCCGTCCACGGCCGACGGGACGGGGTCGCTCATCGGCGGCTAGTTCTTCGAGGCCGTCGTGGCGGCGGTGATCCGGACCTCGGTGGCGGGCTTGCCGTCGCCGGGGCCGCCCTGGCCGGTCTCGCTCGGGATCACACCGGCGTTGGCGACCTTGTCGATGGCCTTGAGGCCGGCCGCGTCGACGGTGCCGAAGGCGGTGTAGGCCGGGTCGAGGCCGGAGCCGTCGCCGTACACGATGAAGAACTGGCTGCCGTTGGTGTTCGGGCCGGAGTTGGCCATCGCGAGTGTGCCGCGGCCGTACTTCAGCTCGGGGAAGACCTCGTCCTTGAAGCTGTAGCCCGGGCCGCCGCTGCCGCTGGCGCTCGGGTCGCCGCACTGCAGCACCTGCAGGCGCTCGCCGACGGTGAGCCGGTGGCAGATCGTGTTGTCGAAGTACTTCTGGTCGACCAGGCTGACGAAGCTCTTCACCGTGCAGGGCGCGAGCGCGCTGTCCAGGGTCAGCCCGAGGTCGCCGACGCTGGTCTTCAGCGTGACCTGCGTCGTCCCGCCGGTCTTGACCTTGCCGTTGGCCGGCGGGTTCACCTTCTTGGCGGCCGCCTCGCCCTTGGTGTAGGTGCAGTCCACCTCGGCCGGCAGCGCGGACGGCCGCTTCAGCGGTGCCGCGAGCGCGGTCGGGATCGACTTCGGCTTGTTGTCCGGCCCGGCCTCCGAGGGCGCCGAGGTCGGCTCCGTCGAGGGGGTGTCACCTGCGGTCGGAGTGTCCTGGCCACCGGTGTTCGCCGCGATCAGCACGGCGCCGACGATCACCACCACCACGGACACGATCGCCGCGATGGTGATGCCCACCATCCGCCGCTGCCTGGCCCGCTCGGCCGCCCGCTCCGCCTGCCGCTGCGCCTTCCGCGCCGCGAGCTGCTGCTGGTGGGTCTTCTTGGACATCGCACTCCTCACCTCGATCGAGCCAACGCTGCACGGAACCTACCGCCAAACCCTGAGAATCACCTGGTAATCCGCCGCGCCGCGGGCGCCGGCCCCGCGGCACAGGGGCGGCGGCGGCCGTCAGCGCGCGTCGTACGCCTCGGGGCCGCCCTTGGTGTTGAGGTAGAGGGAGTACAGGGACGTCGTGGCGGTCAGGAACAGCCGGTTGCGCTTGGCGCCGCCGAAGCACAGGTTGGAGACGACCTCGGGGACCAGCAGCTTGCCGAGCAGGGTGCCGTCGGGGTCGTAGACGTGCACGCCGTCGCCGGCCGCGCCCCAGATCCGGCCGGCCGAGTCCAGCCGGATGCCGTCGAAGGCGCCGCTGCCGCACTCGGCGAAGACCTCGCCGCCGGACAGCGCCGTGCCGTCGTTCGTGACGTCGAAGCGGCGGATGTGAGCTTCCTCGGTGTCGGTCACGTACAGCTGCGAGCCGTCGAGGGAGAAAACCAGCCCGTTCGGGCGGTTGAAGTCGTCGGCGACCCTGCTGATCGCGCCGTCCGGGGCGATCCGGTACACGTGGCAGCCCTCGGTCTCGATCTCGCCGCGGTGGCCCTCGTAGTCGCTGTCGATCCCGTACGCCGGGTCGGTGAACCAGACCGAGCCGTCCGGCCGCACCACCACGTCGTTCGGGCTGTTCAGCCGGTGACCTTCGTAGCCGTCGGCAAGGACCCGGACCGACCCGTCGTGCTCGGTCCGGGTGACCCGGCGGTTGCCGTGCTCGCAGCTGACCAGCCGGCCCTCGGTGTCGCGGGTGTGGCCGTTGGTGTAACCGGCCGGCTCCCGGTACGCCGAGACCTGGTACGACGTCTCGTCCCAGCGCAGGATCCGGTTGTTGGGGATGTCGCTGAACAGCACGTACCGGCCGCCGGGGGAGTAGACCGGGCCCTCCAGCCAGCGGCCCCCGGTCCACAGCCGCTCGAGGTGCTTGTCGCCCAGCGGTCCGTTCCACCGATCGTCCAGCTTCTCCCAGACAGCGGGAACGGTTCCGGCCAGCGGCTCGAGCAGGGACATCCGCACTCCTCACGATCGGGTGACTGCGTGGTCACCGGTGATCGTACGGCGGCGGCGCTCCGTCCGTCGTGAGCAGCCACGACCAGACCGACGTCGTCGCCGTGACGAACAGCCGGTTCCGCTTCGGGCCGCCGAAGCACAGGTTCGACACCACGTCGGGCAGCAGCAGCTTGCCGATCAGCGTTCCGTCCGGGTCGAACATGTGCACGCCCTCGTGGGTGGCGGCCCAGATCCTGCCCTCGGCGTCCAGCCGGATCCCGTCGAACATGCCGGCTGTGCACGGCGCGAACACCTCGCCGCCGGTCAGGCCGTCCTCCTTCACGTCGAACCGGCGGATGTGCTTGCCCGGCGTGTCCACGACGTACAGCCTGGACTCGTCGAGCGAGAACGCCAGCCCGTTCGGCCGGACGAAGTCGTCGGCGACCACGGTCAGTTCGCCCGTCGGAGAGATCCGGTACACATGGCAGCCGGTCTGCTCCTGCTCGGCCCGGTGGCCCTCGTAGTTCGAGGTGATGCCGTACGGCGGGTCGGTGAACCAGATCGAGCCGTCCCGCTTCACCACCACGTCGTTCGGGCTGTTCAGCCGCTTGCCGTCGAAATGGGAGGCCAGGACGGTGAGCGAGCCGTCGAACTCGGTCCGGACGACTTGGCGCTCACCCTGGGAGCAGCTGATCAGCCGCCCCTGGGTGTCGAGGGTGTTGCCGTTGACGTAGCCCGAAGGCTGCCGGAACGGCGAAACCTGGCCGGACTGCTCGTCCCAGCGCAGCAACCGGTCGTTGGGGATGTCGCTGAACACCAGCGATCGCCACGCCGGGACGTACACCGGTCCCTCCAGCCAGCGGCCGCCGTCGTACAGGCACTCGAGGTACTCGTCGCCGCCGATCGAGGCGAAGCGGTCATCCAGACACACAAGTTCGGCTTTCACTGAATCATCTCCTGTTAGGGTTGCGATCGACAAGATCAGATTCGGCCAGGAGTGTCAATGACTGTAGATGACGTCGATCGCAGGCTGCTCGCGCTGTTGCAGGAGGACGCCACCAGGTCGTACGCCGTCCTGGGGGAGGCGGTCGGGTTGTCGGCGGGCGCGGCACACGAGCGGGTGCGCAAGCTACGCGCGTCCGGAGTGATCCGGCGGACGACCGTCGAGGTGGATCCGGCGGCGCTCGGGCGGGGCGTGCTGGCGTACGTGCTGCTGGACGCCGACGCGTGGATGGGCGACCGGAAGACCGCGCTGGAGGCGATCGAGGCGGTCGAGGAGGCCCATGTCATCGCAGGGCCCGCGTCGGTGCTGGTGAAGGTGCGGACGGGCAGCACCGAGGAGCTTCAGCAGACCCTGCGGATGCTCCACCAGGTGGACGGCGTGACCAGCACTCAGACGGTTGTGGTGCTGGAGTCCTTCTTCGAGCGGCCGTCGGCCGTGGTGTGAAGCACAACTCGCCTCCCGGCCAGTAACTTCGTCCTACACTCAGGCGACGCCGAAGGGAGCTGAGCTGTGCCGAACAGCCGCAAGATCACCAAGGTCCTCGTCGCCAACCGCGGCGAGATCGCTGTCCGGGTCGTGCGCGCCGCCGCCGATGCCGGACTGGGCAGCGTCGCCGTGTACGCCGAGCCGGACCGCGACGCGCTGTTCGTCCGGCTCGCGGACGAGGCGTACTCGCTGGACGGCGCGACGCCGGCCGACTCCTACCTGAACATCGCCAAGATCCTGGACGTCGCGGCCCGCTCCGGCGCCGACGCGGTGCACCCCGGTTACGGCTTCCTGGCCGAGAACGCCGAGTTCGCGCAGGCGGTGATGGATGCCGGGCTGATCTGGATCGGCCCGCCGCCGTCGGCGATCGACTCGCTCGGCGACAAGGTCAAGGCCCGGCACATCGCCGAGAAGGTCGGCGCCCCGCAGGTCCCCGGTACGCCCGACCCGGTCGCGGGAGCCGACGAGGTGGTGGCCTTCGCGCAGGAGTACGGCCTGCCGATCGCGATCAAGGCGGCGTACGGCGGTGGCGGCCGGGGCATGAAGGTGGCCCGGACCATGGAGGAGATCCCGGAGCTGTTCGAGTCCGCGACCCGCGAGGCGATCAGCGCCTTCGGCCGCGGCGAGTGCTTCGTCGAGCGCTACCTGGACAAGCCGCGGCACGTCGAGACCCAGTGCCTGGCCGATGCCCATGGCAACGTTGTCGTGGTCTCGACGCGGGACTGCTCGCTGCAGCGCCGGTACCAGAAGCTGGTCGAGGAGGCGCCCGCGCCGTTCCTGTCGCAGGAGCAGCTGGACACGCTCTACACGTCGTCCAAGGCGATCCTGCGCGAGGCCGGCTACGTCGGCGCGGGGACGTGCGAGTTCCTGGTCGGCCAGGACGGCCTGATCTCGTTCCTCGAGGTGAACACCCGGCTGCAGGTCGAGCACCCGGTCTCCGAAGAGGTGACCGGGCTCGACCTGGTCCGCGAGATGTTCCGGATCGCCGACGGCGAAGAACTCGGGTACGACGATCCGGAGGTGTCCGGGCACTCGATCGAGTTCCGGATCAACGCCGAGGACGCCGGCCGCGGGTTCCTGCCCGCACCGGGCACGCTGACCCGCTGGCACGCGCCGTCCGGACCGGGCGTGCGGCTCGACGGTGGTTACGACCAGGGCGAGACCGTGCCGGGGTCGTTCGACTCGCTGGTCGCCAAGCTGATCGTCTCCGGCCGGGACCGGACCCAGGCGCTGGAGCGGTCGCGGCGCGCGCTGAAGGAGTTCGTGGTCGAGGGCATGCCGACGGTGATCCCGTTCCACGCGACGGTGGTCAGCGACCCGGCGTTCGTCGGCGACGACGGCTTCACGGTGCACACCCGCTGGATCGAGACCGAGTTCGACAACCGGATCCCGCCGTACGACGGGGCCGCCGAGACCGCCGAGAATGGTGAGCGGGAGAAGGTCACCGTCGAGGTCGGCGGCAAGCGGCTCGAGGTCGTGCTGCCGGCCGGACTGGGTGCTTCCGCGGCCGCTGCCGGTGGTGCCGGCGCGAAGAAGAAGCCGGCCAAGCGGGCCGGTGGCGGCGGCAAGTCGGCCGCGTCCGGGGACTCGCTGACCTCGCCGATGCAGGGCACTATCGTGAAGATCGCCGTCGAGGAGGGCGCGACGGTCGCGGAAGGCGACCTGGTCGTCGTACTGGAGGCGATGAAGATGGAGCAGCCGCTGAACGCGCACAAGGCGGGAACTGTCACGGGTCTGACCGCCGAGGTCGGTGCCACGGTCGCCGCCGGGGCGGCGATCTGCGAGATCAAGGACTGACCCACCCGGCCCGGGTGATCCCCTTGCCGGGGGATCCCGGGCCGGTCTATCGTCCCAATGATCCAGATAACTGGATCATTGGGAGGTGGTGTGGTGGAGCTGCGGGTCGACACCCTGTCGGAGGCGACCTGGACGCCGTACGCCGAGTTGATCGCCCGGCACAACGGCATCTTCGGCGGCTGCTGGTGCATGGGCTTCCACAGCGAGGGCTGCAGCAACGACGCCGCGCTGAACCGGGACACCAAACTGAGCCGTGTCCAGTCCGGTGACGCCCACGCGGCGCTGGTCTTCGACGGCCGGACCTGTATCGCGTTCTGCCAGTTCGGGCCGACCGGCGAACTGCCGCGGATCAAGAACCGCAAGTCGTACGAGGCGACGCTCGGCACGCTGCCCGACTGGCGCATCACCTGCTTCTTCGTCGATCGCGCGTTTCGCGGCAAGGGTGTCGCGACGATGGCGCTGCGCGGCGCTCTGACCCAGATCGCGGAACGCGGCGGCGGTCTCGTCGAGAGCTATCCCGACGACAAGCAGGGCCGCCGAACGTCGCCCGGCTTCATCCACAACGGAACCCTGACCATGTTCGAGGCCGCCGGCTTCACCCGCGACCGCGCGATCGGAAAGACGCGCTGGGTGGTCACCAAACAGGTCTAGTCGCCCGGAGCAACCTGTACGACGGTGTTGTCCGCCGGCGGGTCGCAGGGACCTGCGACCCATTCCGCTCGGCCGTGGTCCCAGCGAACCAGCAGCCATCCCTCGCGAACTGGTGGGACGCGGACATCGCCCAGCCGGGCCGCCATCGCGGCGGTCATCGTCGCGGGCAGTTGCAGGACGACCTGGGCGTCGGGGTCGGCGATGGTGACCGCTCCCGCCGTACGCAACTGCGACTTCGTTTGCTTGCGATGCCGCCTCGACAGCTTGTCCCGGATCTTGCTGTAGACGTCCTCGCCGGCCTTGGAGGCGATCGCCTGCACGAACGGCAGCAACGTCGACCCCGCCAGCGCACCGAGCAGCAGTTCGGTGGCTCCGCGCGGATCGCCGGGCCCGGTCTCGTCGGGGTGAGTCACGAGGTCCATCTTGCCTGGCGGCCGGATCAGGCGCCCGCGTGCACGAACGGCGCCCACACCGCGGGTGTCGCCGGGTGCGCCGCGCGAACGGCTCGTACGGCGGTGTGCAGGGCGGTCGCCGGGCCGTTGCCCGGATCTGCGAGGACGGCCGAATAGTAGCCGTCGGCAACCATGCGCGCGGTCTGGTCGCCGACCGCCCAGAGAGTGCCGATCACGTGCCGGAAGCCGGCCATCTGGAACGCCCCGGTGACGTGCAGCGCCTCGTCGGCGAGGTCGCCGCGGGAGACGCTGGTGTCGCAGGCGGACAGGTAGGCGATCTCGGCGTCGACGAGGCGGAGGCGGGCGATGTCCACCACGGTGAGGGGATCGACTTGGTGGTCGTGCAGCAGGAGCTGACCCGTGCCGGCGCCGTCGGCCGCACTGACGGCGTGGCAGGCGAAGTGGACCCATCGGTGCTGGGGCAGCGCTTCCAGGACTCGTTGGCGCGTGGCTTCGTCGTCGGCCAGCAGTTGCCCGGCCGGGAATCTGCGGCTCAGCGCGGTCGCCTCCTCGCGGACGTGCGGCAGGACCGGCGTACCGGGTGCTGCGGCGACGCTCACGATCAGTGGCGCCGGCGGGGTGTCGATCCGCTGTGTCCGCCGGGCGTCGATGAGGCTGCGAACGGTTGCGGCGTAGGACGAGCGCACCAGGTCGAGCACACCAGGTTGACCGTCGAGGCCGGCCGCGTGCAGTGGCAGCGTGGTCAACGGGCCGGTGGGAATCCACCACAGCCGCGGCAGCGGCCCTGGCGCCGACGTTCCGTCGAGCACAGCATCCGTGGACGGACCGAGTAGGTCGAGGGACTCGAGCACCGGCTGGGTGACGACGTCCCACAACCACGCCAGTGTCTCCTGGATCGTCTCGTTCGCAGCTTGCTGGACGTCGTCGGACAGCCCGGTGCTCCGCGCGCGCAGTACGGCCGAGCGGAACTGCTCGGCCCGATCGGTCAGGTCCGCGAAGCGCAGTTGCGGCAGCTCGACCAGTCTCACCTCGCCGTCGGTGAGGACGAGCGCGTCGCACCGCAGCATGCTGGTGTTCACCAATACCACCGGACCCTCACCGGCTGCGACGGTCAGCAACTCGTCGATCTGCGGCGGACGCAGGAACTCCGCGAAGCCGGGCAAGCGGTGGATCGAGACGAGCAGTTCGTCCCATTCGTCGGCCAGTGCGTGCCGGTCCTCGCCGGCCAACGGAGGCCGGACCTCGCCGGGCAGCGGACGTTCGGACTGCGGGGCGCCGGAGGCGGCCTCGGTCTCGGCCGCCGAGAAGCCCGCAGCCTCGGGCCGGTCGAGCGCCGACCGCAGTTCCTCGAAGCGGGCGGCGAGGTCCGGATGCCTCTCGTGCAGCTCCGTCACTTCCGTCCGGGCGTCGAGCGCCTGGCCGAGCAGTACGCCACGTCCCGTCTCGAGCAGTTCGACTGCGCGGTGCGGCCGGCCGAGCGCGATCTCGCAGGCGGCGGCATGGCCGGCCAGGCCGGAGAAGCCGGCGAGTTGGTGCTCGCGGTCGGCGTACGGGAGTCGGCGTGGGGCGGTCTGGGGGAGCAGCTCGACGGCCCGCCGGAGGGATTCCGCTGCTCCGGCGACGTCGGAGTTGTTGCTTTGGGCAAGAATGCTGAAGGCGGCCAGGGTGGCGGCCTGGATTCGGCTGTGGACGGCGGCGGCCGGGTCGGTCGCGAGCTGCTGGAGCACGGTGAGTGCTTGCACGCCGGCCCTGCGGTCGTCGTCGGCCTCGTGCTTGAAGGCAAGGGCGGCGCCGTGGGCGAGCAGCGCTTCGGAGCGTCGGTAGCCATCCGGAACCGCCGCGACCGCCTCGGCTGTCGCCGCAACGAGCTGCTGGAGCCGGCGATCCCGCCGGGACAAGCCGAGCCGGCGCGCGAGCCGCCTGGCAGCCGAAGGTGACGGCTGATCCGGCCGGTTCGCCAAGGCCCCCGCCGTATGGCGGAGGTCGGCTTTCAAGAGACCGGACTCCTGAATGACCTGGGCTTGTCTGATCCCCGTCAGGACCGACAGGCGCTCGACCCGGTTCGGGTGGCCTGGCGGTGTGGCCGCGACGGCGGACTCGGCGCGCGTGGTCGCCTCGGCGAGGTCGGCGGGGCTGCGGGTGGCGTGGTACCGAGTCACCAACAGCACCGCGAGATTCGACTGGAAGCGAGGGTGGAGGCGACGGTCCGGTGGAGTCGCCGCCAACGTCGCGCGGGCGAGCTCGATCGCCCGGTCCAGCACCGCGAGATCGCGCGTGCGGCTCGACAAGTACTGCAGCCGCAACGCCTCGGCAAGGTTGGAACCGGCGAAGGCGCGTTGTTCGCTGCGGCGCCGCGCGGCGACCAGCGCTTGCTCGGAGACCTTGACGGCCTCGGCCAGCGCCGACGAGTCGCCGAGTTGCAGGTACCGCGACAACAACCCCTCGGCCAGGTTCGACAACCGGTTCGAGCGCCGCTGGTCGGTCGGTGAGGTTTCCGCCAACGCCGCCCGGGCCGCCGCGATCGACTCCGCCAGGTCCTGCTCCGACCGCGTCAACCGCCAGCGGAACCGCAACGCTCCCGCGAGGTTGGCCTGGAACGCGGGACCCGCACCCTCGACGAATTCCACATTCGTACTGGTCTGCGCCGTCGTCGCGGCCTCCCGGAAAGCCTCGATCGCCTGCTCCAGCTCGACCAGCCGCCCGGACCGTTCGGCTTTCGACCACAGCGCGGTGCCCAGACCGTTCAACGCCGCACTGCGGGTGTCCGGCTCGTCCGCGATCACGATCGCCTCCTCGAAGGCGCTGACCGCCGCGTTCAGCTCAACGACATTGCCGTGGAGCTCGTACGACTGGTGCAGCCGCTCGGCGTCGCTCAGCAGCGTCCTGACCGCCATCCGGCGAAAGTAGGCATCACCCGTCGCCCAGTTCATCGGCGTTGCCCCTCGCCCGTCACCGGGCGGCGCGGTGGTCGGCGCAGTCCGCCATCGTATGGGGGTCGCCGTACCCGACATGACACTCGGCCATCCACGCCGGGCCGCCGAGCATCAGCGCCATCGGCCCGAACGGCGTGTCGACCGACGGCGAGCGCCCGAACGCCGGGCAGGGCAGCATCCCGCGCTGCACGGTCGACTCGTACTCCCGGGTGACCCGGTCGATCCGCTCGTCGTCGAGCGGCAGCGCGACGCCGAGCCGTTCGACGGCGATCAGTACCGCGCAGTGCGGGCACGCGTCGCCGTCCGGGCCGTCGGGGGTGATCCGGAAGCGCTGCCGCCGGTCGCCGCGCGGTGCCTCCCACTTCACGGTCACCGTGCCGCCCGCCTCGTACATCAGGTACAGGTGCGTCAGGTCGCGGCGGGCCGCGATGCCGGCGGCCATCGCGGCCGCGAGGCCGTGCTTGGTCACCTTCTTGGGTCCGAACAAACCTGGTCTCCCCTCCACGGCGCGCGACCGGCCGCCCCGCGCAGGCGGGACGACCGGTCGTAGTGCGGTCAGAAGTTCTTCTGGATCTGGTCGATCACGGTGAAGGTGGCCAGCGCGCCGAAGGCCAGGAACGCGAACAGCATCACCGCGGTGCGCAGCTTGCTGATCCGGATCGGGGCCGGCAGGGCGCGCGAGTTCATCCACCACAGCAGGCCCGAGTAGACGAACATCATCGTGCCGGCGGTGCAGGCCGAGATGACCAGCAGGACCAGCGGCTGGTCCAGGCCGGCCAGCAGGACGATGATGCCGAAGGCAACCAGTCCCCAGACCAGCCCGAAGTACAGCTTGGACTCGGTGATCGTGGAGGTGCGCAGGTAGCGGGCCTTGATCATGTCCGAGGCCAGCCGCGAGGTGTAGTCGACGATGCCGGTGGCCGCCGCGAACAGCGCGAACGCGCCGATCGCCCAGAACAGGTAGCCGAACCAGCCGCCGACCGCCGTCTGCAGGTTGACGCCCTCGATCTTCAGGAAGCTGATGTTGTTCTTGACCGAGTCGTCGCCGAACAGCGTCGAGTGCGCGAGCATCGAGGTGAACAGGATCGTCGCCACGGTGATCAGCACGAAGGTCAGCAGCTGCTCGAGGTTCGCGAACTTCCACCAGCGCTTCCAGCGGGCCAGGTTCTGCTCGTCCGGCGGGAAGGTGTAGCCGTTGGCGGTCGGGTCGGCCTCGGGCTCGCCGGTGACGGGGGACCGCAGCCGGGGCACGTGCACGCCCATGCCGAAGCCCTTGTCCCGGATCCAGTTGCTCTGGCACAGGTTCTGCCCGCCACCGGCGCCGGCGTACGCGATCGCGCCCATCATCAGCGCGAAGCCGAGCTGGTCGACGGGGAACTGCGGCGCGGTGACGGCCTCGCCGAGCGCGCTGTAGGTCTTGCCGCGGATCACGAAGATCAGCGCCAGCACGACCAGCAGCGCGACCGCGATGATCTTGACGAAGATCAGCCGTTCCAGCATCACGTAGACCACCGGCGCCAAGGTCAGGATCAGGCCGATCGTGATCAGGATGCCGATCGAGATCCAGCGCGGGTTGCCGGCCCCGAACAGGTAGGTCAGCATCGAGGCCGAACTGGTCGCCCAGCCGGGCCACAGGTTCGCGAAGTAGGTCATGATCGCGAAGAACAGGCCCCAGTGCTTGCCGTAGCGGTTGAAGCCGGTCAACGCGGTCTCACCAGTGGCCAGCGTGTACCGCTCGATCTCCATGTTCAGGAACCACTGGATCGCCACCCCGACGACGGCGCCCCAGAGAAAGACCAGGCCGACCTGCGACGAGATGTACGGCCAGAGAATGAACTCGCCGGAGGCCAGTCCGACCCCGGCCCCGACCATGCCCGGCCCGACGATCCGCCAGGTGTTCGTCGGTGGCTCGGGCAGGTCACGGACCTGCGGCGCCGGCAAGTTCTTGGTGGGCAGGTTGAAGCGGTGTGGTGTTGACGTGGTGTCTGCCATGGGCTCCTCGCTCCCGGTCGACCCCCGTTCCCTCGGACAGTAACGAAGGATCGCGTTCGGAGCGACCCGACACCACCGGGTTGTTCGTGCGTTCCACGGTGTGGTTGCCGTGGGCGAGTGGTTTCACCGGAGCAAGAAAAAGATCAGGGCCGGCCCGCACCGGGCACCGACACCGGGACAGTGAGCACCGCGCCGGTCCGCGGGCCGTTGGTCAGCCGGTCGAGGTTGTCGGCGATGCTCTCGTTCGGCCGCCACTCGGCGGTGAGCACGAACAGTGTCCGGCGGTCCGGACCGCCCAGGGCCAGCGCGAACGGCATCCGCTTCTCCTCCAGGTCGACCCGGTCGAGAACCTTGCCACCGTCGGCCACCCGGACAAGCGACGAGCCGCTGGTGGACACCCAGATCGCGCCCTCGGCGTCCGCGCAGATCCCGTCCGGTCCGAGCCCTTCGGCGAAGACCCGTCGATTCGTGAGATCGCCACTCTCGGTGAGGTCGAAGGCGGTGAGCCGCCCGGCGAAGGACTCCGAGACGACCAGCGTCCGCTCGTCCGGCGTGATCACCATGCCGTTGGGGAACTCGATGCCGTCGGCGACCTCACGCACCGCACCGTCCGGCGTGACCAGCTTGATCCACCCCGGCCGGGGCGCCTCGCCACCGGCGAAGTCGAAGTCCGCGCCGTTCAGATAGACGTAGCCACGTCGATCGACAACGATCTCGTTGCCACCCTGCCCGGCCAGTACGGCGAACGATCCGCCCGGCTCCTGCCGCCGCAGCTTGTCACCGGTCGTGACCAGCGTGCCGTCCGGCAGCCAGTCGATCGACCAGCCCATCGACCGCTCGACCGGTGCCGGCATGATCTCCGTACTGCCGTCCAGGCCGACAGCAACGATCTGCTGCTCGATCCAGTTCGCGAACCACAACCGTCCGTCGTGCCACCGCGGCGATTCGGGAATCCCCAGTCCGTCCAGCAAGAGCTCCGGCATCGTGCCACCTCGTTCCGTCAGGTCTCGCCGGCCGTGCGGCCGGCCCGTTCACCCTCTACACGAACGGCACCGGCCCGGATCGACAGCATCAGGAACTCCGCAGCAGGTCGAGGGTCTTCGCGATCCGCCGGGTCCGGGTCTCCGGCCTCTTCGCGTCCAGTACGGCGTTCACGTGCTCGCGCCGGTGCGAGTAGCTGAGCCGGTCGAAAGTTTCGCGCAGACCGGCCCCGGCGAGCGCTTCGGCCAGGTCCGGCGGCACCTCGACGGTGCGTTCGGCGGTGTCGCGGGTGACGGTGACGCTGACCGTGTCACCCGTGGACTTCGACAATCGGCTCCGGATGCCCTTGAGCACTCCGAGCGCCTGGCAACCGCCCATGGAGACGATCGAGCCGCGGTACGGCACGCCGTCGAAGGTGGCCTGGACGGGGATCCGGGCACCGCCGCCGAGCGCACTGAGCACCTCGGCCGGGATCTCGACGTACGCGCCGCCGCCGCCGGCGTCCTGGATCACGGCCTCGAAGGTCTCCATGGGATCAAGCCTGCTCCGGCTGGTCGGCCTTGGCCAGCTTGCTCGGCCACCAGATCTTCGGGCCGATGTCGTGGGCCAGCGCCGGGACGAGCAGCGAGCGCACGATCGTGGTGTCCAGCAGGACGCCGAACGCGACCATGAAGGCGATCTGAGCCAGGAACAGGATCGGCAGCACCGCGAGCGCGGAGAAGGTGGCCGCCAGCACCACACCGGCCGAGGTGATCACGCCGCCGGTCACCGCCAGGCCGATCAGGATGCCCGGTCTGGTGCCCTGCTCGATCGACTCCTCGCGCACCCGGGTCATCAGGAAGATCGAGTAGTCGATGCCCAGGGCAACCAGGAAGACGAAGGCGTAGAGCGGGATCGACGGGTCGGCCCCGGGGAAGTCGAAGACGTGGTTGAACATCAGCGCGCTGACCCCGACGGTGGCGCCGAACGAGATCACGTTGGCGACCACCAGCAGCAGCGCCGCGACGATCGAGCGCAGCAGGACCATCAGCACGACGAAGATCACCAGCAGGATGGCCGGGATGATCACCCGCAGGTCGCGTTCGCTGGAGTCCAGCACGTCGAGGTTGATCGCGGTGGTGCCGCCGACCAGGATCTCGGGTCCGACCTGGTCGAGCTCGGTCCGCAGGTGCTCGACGACCTTGGTGGCCTCGGGGGAGTCCGCGGCGACCTTCAGCGTGGCCTGGACCAGGACCTTGCCCTCGACCACCTTCGGCGGCACGCCCGGCGCGACCGACGCCGAGGCGGTCCCGACCCCGTCGACCTTCGTCGCGGTCTGGACCACCTGCTCGGCCTTGTCCGCGGGGGTGAGGATCTGCACCGGCGTACCGGCGCCGGCGTCGAAGTGCTTGGCCAGTTCCTCCTGGCCGGTGACGGACTCGACCTTGTCCAGGAACAGCTCCTCCTGCGAGATGCCGGAGGCCTTGAACGTCGGCAGGAACGCGCCGCAGATCAGCAGGGCGAGCGCGCTCAGCGCCCACACCTTGCGCGGGCTGCGGCCGACCAGTCCGGAGACCCGGTCCCACAGCTTGCGGCCGCCGACCTGGTCGCGGGCGTGCACGTGGTCGACCCGCGGGATCGACGGCCAGAAGATCCGCCGGCCGAACGCGAGCAGGACGGCGGGCAGGAACGTCATCGCCGAGATCAGCGCGCCGGCGATGCCGATCGCGCCGACCGGGCCGAGGCCCTTGGTGCTGCCGAGCTCGGACAGCAGCAGGCAGAGCAGACCGAGAATGACGGTCGCGGCGCTGGCGGCGATCGGCTCGATCGAGGCCCGCCAGGCCACCTTCATCGCCTCGTACTTGTTCTCGAAGTCGTGCAGCTCTTCCTTGTACCGCGACACCAGCAACAGCGAGTAGTCGGTGGCGGCGCCGACGACCAGGATGAACAGGATGCCCTGGCTCTGGCCGTTCAGCTCGATCACGTCGGCCTTGGCCAGCGGGTAGACGACCAGCGCGGCCAGCGCGAGCCCGAACACCGCGCTCAGCAGTACGGCGATCGGCAGCACGGGACTGCGGTACACGATCAGCAGGATCACGAACACGACGGCCAGCGCGACGCCGAGCAGGATCCCGTCGATCCCGCCGAACGCGACGACGAAGTCGGCGAACACCCCGCCGGGCCCGGTGACGTACACCTGCAGCCCGGTCGGAGTCAGTGTGTCCTTGATCTCACCGCGCATCGTCTCGGCCACGGCGTACAGGACGGTCTCGCCCTCGTGGACCACCTCGTCGGCGCGGTCGCCGTCGATCTGGACGGTGAGCAGCAGCGCCTGCTTGTCCTGCGACGGGATCACCGGCTGGGCCGGGCCGGTCAGGTAGTCGCCGATCGTCTTGCCGTTGCCCAGGTCAAGTTTCGGTACGCCGTCCAGGAACGCCTTCGCCTTGGCCGCGTCCTCGGGCGTGACGCCGCTGTCGCGCTCGATCAGCACGAAGTACGGCAGCGCGGTGGAGTCGACGAACTTGGCGGCCTGGTCGTTGACCAGCGTGGACTCGGCCTGCTTGGGCAGGAAGTTCGCGTTGTCGTTCTCCTGCACCTCGCTCAGCCGCCCGACCGTGGGCCCGCCGAGCGACGCGACCAGCAACCAGCCGATCAGGACGGCGGCGATCGCGGCCCGCCACTTCCACTGACCACCCTTGCGCGGCCCCGCGTGCTCGGGGCGGTGCCCGGAAGAGTGGTGATCCCCCGCGCTGTCGTGCTGATTCACCGTGGTCCCCTCATCGGTCTGCCGGCAGCTGTCTGATCCGCACAGTACCCAGCGCCAGGTTCGCCCTCGCCCCGGCACCTGCGACCGGCCGGCTGGGTCCTGACCGCCGACTTCTCTCACTGCCCCGCGAGTGGTGTGCGGAGGCCGTTTCGGCGACGTAACAACGGGATGACCACATGGAAACACCCCGGTCATAGCGTCCTGGCCTAATCAGTGAGGTCGGATGATCGGAGACGAACGATGACGCTCGAGGCACGGCCGCAGACCGTCACTGCGCGGGAGCAGACCGGGGGTGTGGGCACCGTCGAGGCGCCCCGGCGCGGGCGCTGGATCGATGTCTGGGACCCCGAGGACGCCACCTTCTGGGCCGAGAAGGGGCGCCGGGTGGCCCGGCGCAACCTGTGGCCCTCGATCTTCGCCGAGTTCCTCGGCTTCTCGGTCTGGCAGCTGTGGAGCATCGTGGTGGTGTCGCTGCCGGCCGCCGGGTTCGGCTACAGCACCGACCAGATGTTCTGGCTGGTCGCGCTGCCGAGCCTGGTCGGTGCCACGCTGCGGCTGCCGTACACGTTCGCGGTGCCGAAGTTCGGCGGCCGGAACTGGACGATCGTCTCGGCGCTGCTGCTGCTGATCCCGACGATCGGGCTGGCCTACTTCGTCAGCCGGCCGGACACGCCGTTCTGGCTGATGGCGCTGGTCGCCGCGACCGCGGGCGCCGGCGGCGGCAACTTCGCCAGCTCGATGACCAACATCTCCTTCTTCTTCCCCGAGCGGGACAAGGGCTTCGCGCTCGGCCTGAACGCGGCCGGTGGCAACCTGGGTGTCGCGGTCGTGCAGCTGGTGGTGCCCGCGGTGATCGTGATCGGCGCCGGGCTGTCGCTGGAGCGCGCCGGGCTGATCTGGCTGCCGCTGATCGCGCTGGCCGCGATCCTGGCCTGGAAGGTGATGGACAACCTGTCCGCCGCCACCTCGTCGTTCCGGGCCTCGGTGACGGCGGCCAAGCGCCCGCACACCTGGGTGATCTCGTTCCTCTACATCGGCACGTTCGGCTCGTTCATCGGGTTCTCGGCGGCGTTCCCGCTGCTGATCAAGACCACCTTCCCCGACATCGCCGGGGTGCAGCTGGCCTTCCTGGGCGCGCTCGTCGGCTCGGTCTCGCGGCCGTTCGGCGGCAAGCTGGCCGACCTGGTCGGCGGCGCCTGGGTGACGGTCTGCGCGTTCGTGGTGATGGGCGTGGGCATCCTGTCGGCGATCGTCTCGCTGAACGCGGGCAGCTTCGCCGGGTTCCTGATCAGCTTCCTGGTGCTGTTCGTGGCCAGCGGCGCGGGCAACGGTTCGACGTACCGGATGATCCCGGCGGTGTTCCGGTCGACGACCAAGGACCTGGACGGCGGGGTCGACCTGGTTCGGGCCCGGCGGGAGGCGGCGGCGTGCATCGGCATCGCGTCGGCCGTCGGAGCGTACGGCGGGTTCCTGGTGCCGCGGGGCTTCGCGATGTCGAACGGCGCCTACGGCTCGCTGGTCCCGGCCCTGTACTGCTTCTGCGGGTTCTACGTCGTCTGTCTGGTGGTCACGTACTTCTGCTACCTGCGCCGGGGTGGCCCGCTCAGCGGGGTGCGCGTGTGACTGCCACCCACTGCCCGTACTGCGCCCTGCAGTGCGCCATGACCCTGCAGTCCGTGCCGGTCACCGTGTCGCCGCGGGAGTTCCCGACCAACCGCGGCGGCCTGTGCCGGAAGGGCTGGACGTCGGCGGCGGTGCTCAGCACGCCGGACCGGTTGACGAAGCCGCTGGTGCGGGACGCCGACGGCGTGTTGGTGGAGACGACCTGGGACCACGCGCTGGATGTGGTGGCGGACAAGATCAAGGCGCTGCAGGCGTCGTACGGCAATGACTCGGTGGCCGTGTTCGGTGGTGGCGGGCTGACCAACGAGAAGGCCTACGCGCTGGGCAAGTTCGCCCGGGTCGCGCTGCGGACCGCGAACGTGGACTACAACGGCCGGTTCTGCATGTCGTCCGCGGCCGCGGCGACGAACCGGGCGTTCGGGATCGACCGGGGGCTGCCGTTCCCGCTGACGGATCTGGGCGGCGCCGGCGCGATCCTGCTGGTCGGCAGCAACCTGGCCGAGACGATGCCGCCGGCCGTCGCGCATCTGGACGGCGCCCGGACGGCGGGTGGGCTGCTGGTGGTCGACCCCCGGCGGACGGCGACCGCGCAACTGACCGAGGACGCCGCGGGGATCCACCTGCAGGCGACACCCGGCTCGGACCTGGCGCTGGTGCTCGCGCTGACTCACGTCGTACTGCAGGAGGGGCTGGCGGACACGGCGTACCTGCGGGAGCGGACCGACGACCCGGACGTGTTGTACCGGTCGACGGCGGCTTGGTGGCCGGAGCGGGCCGAGCGGGTGACCGGCGTACCGGCTGGAGTGATTCGGCAGGCGGCGCGGGTGCTGGCGGCGGCTGCGCCGGTGCACGGCGGAGCTGGGGCGTTCGTGCTCACCGGCCGGGGCGCCGAGCAGCACAGCAAGGGGACCGACACGGTCACGGCTTGCATCAACTTGGCGCTGGCGCTCGGACTGCCTGGGCGGGTCGGCAGTGGCTATGGCTGCATCACCGGGCAGGGGAACGGGCAGGGTGGCCGGGAGCACGGGCAGAAGGCTGATCAGCTGCCGGGCTACCGGAGCATTGCTGATCCTGCCGCGCGGGAGCACGTGGCTGGAGTGTGGGGTGTCGACCCGGCTTCGCTGCCGGGGCCTGGGAAGAGTGCGGTCGAGCTGATCGACGCCCTGGGCACTGATGGCGGGCCGAAGGCCTTGCTGGTGCACGGGAGCAACCTGCTGGTGTCGGCGCCTCACCTGGCGTCGGTGCGCGAGCGGCTGGCCTCGCTGGAGCTGCTGGTCGTGGCGGACGTCGTACCGTCCGAGACGGCGCTGATGGCCGACGTGGTGTTCCCGGTGACGCAGTGGGCCGAGGAGGACGGCACGATGACGTCGCTGGAGGGGCGGGTGTTGCGGCGGCGGGCTGCCGTTTCGCCGCCAGGTGAGGTGCGGAGCGATCTGGCGGTGTTCGCCGGGTTGGCGTCGCGGCTCGGGTGCTCGGCCGCGTTTCCCGTGGACCCGTTCGAGGTTTTCGAGGAGCTGCGGCTGGCGAGTGCCGGTGGGATCGCGGACTACTCGGGCATCAGCTGGTCGCGCCTGGACGACGGAGAGGCCCTGTACTGGCCGGTGCCGGCCGATGACCACGCCGGGACGCCCCGGTTGTTCGCCGATCGATTCGGTACGCCGGACGGCCGCGCCCGGGTGATCGCCGTCGAGCACCGCGCCGTCGCGGACGACCTGCGGGCCGATGCGCCGCTCTACCTGGTGACCGGCCGGTTGCTGCAGCACTACCAGAGCGGAGCGCAGACGCGGCGGGTGCCGGAGCTGCTCGAGGCGGAGCCGGAGGTGTTCGCGGAGATCCATCCGCGCGTCGCGGCGGCGCTCGGGGTGACGGACGGCGGCCTGCTGCGGCTGCGTACGGCGCGTGGCTCGTTGGTCTGCCCGGCGCGGGTGACCACGGACGTCCGGCCGGACACGATCTTCGTGCCGTTCCACTTCCCCGGGGTGAACGACCTGACCAACGACGCGCTGGACCCGATCTCCCGGATGCCCGAGTTCAAGGCGTGTGCCGTCGAGGCGACCGCCGCGGTGCGTGCGGAGGTGTCGGCATGAAGGTCGTGATCATCGGTGCCGGAATGGCCGGGACCCGGCTGGCCGAGCTGCTGCGGGTCGACGGGCACGCGGTCGAGCTGTTGGGCGACGAGCCGTACTACCAGCGCCACCGGCTGACGGAGTACGTCGCGGGGCGCGGTGCGCAGCCGGGCGGTGACTCGCTGCCGGTACCTGCCGCATCGGCGGCTGTTGCCCAGGCTCCAGTTGGAGCAACGCGGGTACTGCGTGAGGCGCGAGTGGTCGTTGACAGCTCAGGCCAGGAGCACGCCTACGACCACCTGGTGTTCGCCACCGGGGCCGAGCCGGTCCAGCCGGCATCGGCCGAGGTCGCGCAGGTGCTGCGGACGGCGGTGGACGCGCAGCAGATCGTCGACGCCGCGGCGACCGCACGGCGCGTGGTCGTGCTGGGCGGCGGCGTACTCGGTGTCGAAACGGCCTGCGCCCTGCGGGAGCGGGGTGTGGCCGTCACCCTGGTGCATGACGGCGAGACCTTGCTGAACACGCGGATCCGGTCGACCGCGGGTCGGCAGATCACGCGGCTGGTCCGCCGGCTCGGCATCGAGGTGGTGCTACAGGCGCGCGTGCAGGTGACCGAGACTCGCGACGGTCGGTTCCGGGCGTTGCACCTGGCGAGCGGGCAGACCGTGTTCGGCGATCTGCTGGTCGCCACCTGCGGGGTCCAGCCGCGCAGTGAGCTGGCGAAGCAGGCCGGTCTGGACGTCGGTGCGACTGGAGGAATCACCGTCGATTCCTCGCTGACCACCGCCGACCCGCGGGTGCACGCGATCGGCGACTGCGCCGAGGTCGGCCAGGCAGTGAGCGGCACGGTGGAGGCGGCCTGGGAGCAGGCCGAGGTGCTGGCAGACGTGCTGAACGGGCGGCCGGCACGGGAGATGGCGCCGGAGGTGCTCAGGCTGACCGCCGGCGGGCTGGACGTGATGGTGCTCGGCGACCGCGACGCCGAAGGGCACGTCGTACGGCTGGCGGATGGTGAGCGGTACGTGCGGGCCGTGCTGGTGGACGGCGTGGTCCACGCGGCGGTGACCGTGAACGCGCCGGAGGTCGCGGCCGAACTGGTGCTGCTGGCCGACCGCCGGACCGAGGTCGTACCGGAAACGTTGCTAGGGGCAACAGAAGCGCCGAAGAAGGCCAAGCCGGTGTGCCGGTGCAACGGCGTGACCCGGGCCGTGATCGAGGCGGCGTGGAAGGCCGGTGCCGACAGCGTCGACGGCATCGCGGCGCAGACCAGAGCGACCACCGGCTGCGGCAGTTGCACCGGTGCGGTGGGTGATCTTCTCGAGCGGCTTCGGCGCGGTGAGACCGAACCCGTCCCGACTAGGAGGGCGACGATGACAGAGCTCGGCAACGCGAAACACCTGGTGGTGGTCGGTGGCGGCATGGTCGCGCACCGGCTGGTCGAGGCCCTGCGGTCGCGGGACACCAGCGTCGAGTGGCGGATCACGGTGCTCGCCGAGGAACCGCGCCTCCCGTACGACCGGGTCGCGCTGACCAGCTACTTCTCCGGCCGCGACCCGCACGACCTGAGCCTCGGCGAGCCCGAGCTGTGGGACGACCCGGCCGTCACCCTGCGCAAGGGCGTGGCCGTCGCCGCGCTCGACGTCGCGGCCAAAACCGTCCGGACCGTGCGCGACGAGGTCATCTCGTACGACGAACTGGTGCTCGCCACCGGCTCCAGCGCCTTCGTGCCACCGGTCAAGAACAGCGACGCGCAGGGCTGCTTCGTCTACCGCACGATCGACGACGTCGCCGCGCTGCGCACGTACGTCGAGCGCCTGCGCACCGAGCGGGAGGCGGCGCAGGAAACACCGCGGCGCGGGTTGGGGCTCGGCTCCACGGCCTCGGCCGAACCGCGGCCGGTGCACGGGGTCGTGGTCGGCGGCGGTCTGCTCGGGCTGGAGGCAGCGGGTGCCTTGCGCGCACTCGGCGCCGTCACCAGCGTCGTCGAGTTCGCACCGCGGTTGATGCCGCTGCAGGTCGACGAGGGCGGCGGTAGTGCGCTGGCCCGGCTGATCCGCGGCCTCGACGTCGACGTGCGGACCTCGACCCAGACCACCCGCGTCAAGCTCACCTCGCAGGGCGCGGCCCGCGCGATGGCTGTTGCCGAGGGCCCGGATCTGCCCGCGGACGTGGTGGTGTTCGCGACCGGCGTACGGCCGCGGGACGAACTGGCCCGCGCGGCCGGCCTGGCGGTCGGCGAACGCGGCGGTGTCGTCGTCGACGACTCCTGCCGGACGTCGGTGCCGGGCGTCTGGGCGATCGGCGAGGTCGCCTGCATCGAGGGACGCGTCTGGGGCCTGGTCGCGCCGGGCTACGCGATGGCCGAGATCGTCGCCGACCGGCTGCTCGGCGGGCAGGCGACCTTCCCGGGCGCCGACTCGTCGACGAAGCTGAAGCTGCTCGGCGTCGACGTGGCCAGCTTCGGGGACGCGTTCGGGACCACCGAGGGCGCGCTCGACATCGTGTACGCCGACCCGGTCGCGGGCGTCTACAAGAAGCTGGTGCTGTCCGACGACGCGCGCACGCTGCTCGGCGGGATCCTGGTCGGCGACGCGTCGGCGTACGCGGCACTGCGGCCGATGGTGGGTCGCGAGCTCGGCACCGACCCCGCGTCGTACCTGCTGCCGGAGGGCGCGCAGCCGGTCAAGCTGGAGCTGCCCGACGACGCGCCGGTGTGCTCCTGCAACAACGTTGCCGCGGGCGCCATTCGGTGTGCGGTCCGGGACGAGGGGTGTGGTGATCTCAAGTCCCTGTGCTCCAAGACCAAGGCCGGGACGAGTTGTGGTTCCTGCCTGCCGATCGTGAAGAACCTGCTGAACGCCGAGCTCGCCGCGGCCGGCGTCGAGGTCAGCAAGGCGCTGTGCGAGCACTTCGCGCTGTCGCGGGCCGAGCTGTTCGACGTCGTCCGGGTGACCGGGTTGCGGACCTTCAGCGAGATCGTCGAGCGGCACGGCAACGGGCGTGGCTGCGACATCTGCAAGCCGGTGGTCGCGTCGATCCTGTCCAGCCTGGACCCGGGCGGCCACGTGCTCGACGGTGAGCGGGCCGCGCTGCAGGACACCAACGACCACGTGATGGCCAACATCCAGAAGGACGGCACGTACTCCGTCGTCCCGCGGATTCCCGGCGGCGAGGTGACGCCCGAGGGGCTGATCGCCATCGGCGAGGTGGCCCGCGACTTCGGGCTCTACACGAAGATCACCGGCGGGCAGCGGGTCGACCTGTTCGGCGCTCGGATCGAGCAGCTGCCGGCGATCTGGGCGCGGCTGGTCGAAGCCGGGTTCGAGTCCGGGCACGCGTACGGCAAGGCGTTGCGCACGGTGAAGTCCTGTGTCGGATCGACCTGGTGCCGGTACGGCGTCCAGGACTCGGTGGGCATGGCGATCGCGTTGGAGCTGCGCTATCGCGGGCTGCGGTCGCCGCACAAACTCAAGCTGGGTGTCTCCGGCTGTGCGCGCGAGTGCGCCGAGGCCCGCGGCAAGGACGTCGGGGTGATCGCGACCGAGTCCGGCTGGAACCTGTACGTCGGCGGCAACGGCGGGATGACGCCGCGGCACGCGCAGCTGCTCGCCTCCGACCTGACCGACGAGCAGTTGCTGCAGGCCATCGACCGGTTCCTGATGTACTACATCCGCACCGGTGACCGGCTGCAGCGCACGGCCGTCTGGATCAACGAGATCGACGGCGGGCTGGAGCACGTGCGCGACGTCGTACTGAACGACAGCCTGGGCATCGCGGCCGATCTCGACGCCGCGATGGCCGCGCACGTCGACTCCTACGTCGACGAATGGCGGGCCACCCTGCAGGACCCGGCCAAGCTGTCGCGGTTCGTGTCGTTCGTGAACGCGCCGGACCAGCCCGACGCCGACCTGCGCTACGTGGTCGAACGCAGTCAACCCCGCCCGGCGACGCCGGCCGAGCGAGGAGAACTGGAGCCGGTGCTGCTGGCCGGCCCGCGATTGGAGGTACGCCGATGAGTGTCACCAGTGTTGCCACCGCCGTTTGCTCGTACGACGCGCTGCTGCCCGAGCGCGGAGTCGCCGCGCTGGTCGACGGACGGCAGATCGCGCTGTTCCGCACCTACGACGGCGAGGTCTTCGCCCTGGACAACCAGGATCCGTTCAGCGGGGCGAACGTGCTGTCGCGGGGCATCGTCGGGAACCGGGGCGACGTGCCGACGGTGGCCTCGCCGATGTTCAAGCAGGTCTTCGATCTGCGCACCGGAGCCTGCCTGGACGACCCGGCGGTCGCGGTCGCGGCGTACCCGGTGACGGTCGTCGACGGACAGGTGCTGGTGAGCCTCGGTGAAGGCTAAACCGGGACCGCTCAGCGGCTGCACGATCGCGGTCACCGCCCACCGGCGGGCCGAGGATCTGATCGCGTCGTTCGAGCGGCGCGGGGCGAAGGTGCTGCACGCGCCGACGCTGCAGATCGTGCCGGCGCCGGACGACCAGGCGCTGATCGAGGCGACCCGGCGGGTGATCGCCAATCCGCCCGACGACGTGGTGGTGACGACCGCCGTGGGTTTCCGCGGGTGGGTCGAGGCGGCGGACACGGCTGGGCTCGCGGCGGATCTGCTGGGGACGCTGGAGCAGTCGCGGCTGCTGGCGCGTGGTCCCAAGGCGCGGGGGGCGATTCGTGCCGCGGGGCTGGTGGAGCACTGGTCGGCTCGCTCGGAGACGACGGCCGAGGTGGTCGAGTGGTTGCGGGAGCAGGGCGTCGCGGGTCGGAAGATCGTCGTACAGCTGCATGGGATGTCGGAACCTGGTCTGCAGGACTCGCTGCGGCAGGTCGGTGCTTCGGTGCGTGGGCTGGAGGTGTACCGCTGGGGGCCGGCGCCGGATCCGGTCGTGGTCGAGCGGGTGATCGGGCAGATCATCGCCGGGGCTGTGGATGCCGTTGTGCACACGTCGGCGCCGGCCGCTCAGGCGATGCTGGATGCGGCTGCGCTACACGGGCAGTACGACGCGTTGGTCGGAGTGTTGCGTACCGGGCGGGTGCTGAACGCTTGCGTGGGGCCGGTGACGGCTGGTCCGTTCGTGGCTTTGGGGTTGGAGCCGTTGGTGCCGGATCGGTATCGCTTGGGTGCCTTGATCCGTAGCGTCACTGATCGTTTGACCGACGACAACGCCCGGTCGATCGAGACGTCCTTCGGTCAGCTGATCATTCGTGGTGGGGCTGCCGTGCTCGACGGTGTCGTCCTGCCGCTGGGGCCGGGGCCTCGGGCTGTGCTGTCTGCATTGGTGGAAGCCGGTGGTGACGTGGTCTCTCGCCCTGAGCTGCTGGCGGTTCTGCCAGGGGCTGAGGACGTGCACGCTGTCGAAGTGACCGTCAACCGGTTGCGCACCGCCGTCGGTCGCCCGGAACTCATCCGCACCGTTGTCCGGCGCGGCTATCGGCTGTCGGTCGAACCGGTGGCGGTGGCGACGTGACTTTGCTCTTATTTGTGGAGGTGTCCCGATGATCGATCTGGTTGCTGCGGCGCACGGTACCGCGGATCCACGGGGGATCCGGACTGTGCATGCGTTGGTCCGGGAGATGGCTCGGCAGCGGCCGCAGGTGCCTGTGTCGTTGGGCTTCGTGGACGTCGATACTCCCGCTCTGCCGTCGCTGGTCTCGCGTGTTGTTGCTGACAGCAACCGGGCGGTCGTCGTCCCGTTGCTTCTCAGTGCCGGCTATCACGTCACCACCGACGTCAACGCCGAGGCTTCCCGTCGGCCGTACGCGGTCACTGCGGCTGGTCCGCTCGGCCCTCATCCCGTCCTGGCTCAGATTCTCGCCGACCGCTTGGGCGAGCGTGGCGACGTCGACCATGTAGTGCTGGCGGCAGCCGGTTCCTCCGACCGCCGAGCCCTGCTCGACTGCTCGAGCGTCGCAGGTGACCTCTCCGCCCTGATCGACCGCCCGGTGGAAGTCGGCTACGTCTCCGGTGCCGGCGAACGCCTCCCCGCCGTTCTCGAACGAACCCCGGGCCGAGTCGCCGTAGCCACCTACCTCTTGGCCCCCGGCTTCTTCTCCGACCGTGTAGCCACCATCGCTGCCCAAGCCGGCGCCCTCGCCACCGCGCCGCTGGGCGCCGACCCTCGCCTCGCCGCCCTCGCCCTCCACCGCTACGACCAAGCCCTCACCCGAACACTCCAACCCCATTCCGCCAAGGCCAGCTGACCGCTTCCGGACATCTGGTCGGATTCCCTTAAAAACAAGCCCTTCCCGACCCGGAACTGTCGGTGGGCTCCTGAAGACTGTTCTGTATGGGCCTTTGCGACGAGCGACCGATCTGGTCGATGAGCGGCAGCGAAATGCTGTCCACGCTCGACGCTGTCCAGGCCCAGCTCGCCCGCCTGCAGACCTACCGCCTGCAACTCCTGGCCGCGTTGGACGCCAACGGCCACGCCGCCGACCTAGGCGCCCGAGACACCGTCCAGCTCATCGCGGTGCGCCACCGCCTCGACCCCACCGAGGTCCGCCGAGACCTCCGCCTGGCCACCGCACTCCCGAAATACCCCGACGTCCAAACAGCCCTCCACGCGACCTCAGCTGGTGCCACCGATTCCGCCCAGGCGCCCCTCGCCGACGCCGCCCTCGCCCCCGAGACCATCCCGGCTGGGTCTGCCGTGGTCGAGCAGCTAGTCCTGCATCCCGGCCAGGCCGAAGCGATCGTCACCGCCCTGGAACGCATCCCCACCACCGCGATGGTCCCGGCCGCCGACCTGCAAGTCGCCGAACGCGCCATGATCCGCGCCGCCCAACTGCTGTCCCCGGCCGAACTGCGCAAACTCGGCAAACGCGTCCGCGACACCCTCGACACCGACGGCCCCGAACCCGCCGAAGCCCGCGCCATGGCCGCCGAAACCCTCTGGCTCAAACGCGGCGACCTCGGCGTCGAGTTCGGCGGCTACCTCGCCGGCGACCACGCCGAACTCCTGCACACCCTCATCTTCGCCGGCGCCAAACCCCACCTCGCCCCCGACGGCACCCGCGACCCCCGCACCCGCGGCAAACGCCAAGCCGACGCCCTCACCACCATCCTCACCGCTGCCGCAGCCACCGGCACCGCCGCCCCCGCCCACGGCGACATCAAACCCCACATCACCGTCACCATCGCCCTCAACGACCTCACCAACGGCACCGGCATCGGCACCCTCGCCTCCGGCACCACCCTGTCCACCGCCACCATCCGCCGCCTCGCCTGCGACGCCGGCCTCATCCCGATGGTCCTCGGCTCGGCGTCGGAGCCTCTCGACGTCGGCACCGAACACCGCTTCGTCACCCGCGCCATCCGCCAAGCCCTCAACACCCGCGACCAAGGCTGCATCATCTGCCACGCCCCACCCACCATCTGCGACGCCCACCACCTCACCCACTGGGCCAACGGCGGCCCCACCACCCTCACCAACCTCGCCCTACTCTGCAAAGCCCACCACATCGACGTCCACCAAGGCCACTGGACCATCACCACCCACCAAGGCCACCCCCGACCGAACCGACCGAACTGGGCCAACCCCGACAAGCCCCCGTAGTCTCCCCAGGCCATCCGCCTCACCCGGGCCGCTCGCCAGCCCGACCTCCGCCACCCGCGGACCTCCGCGAACAGCCATTCCCACACGGCTGCCCGCCCACGCTTCGCAGTGCGCGAAGACGCCGGCGGCCCAACAGGACAAGGTGATCTCGACTCCGACACTTGTTCACGCCGCCCGGGTCCGGGACGGTTCTGCCGGACGAGCCGAGGATCACCACATCGACGATCGGCACGCATGACAGCGCACCGACCGCGGACGAACGTGTGCCAGGCCTGCTGCACCGAATCTGCAACGCCTGCCCGACGTTGATGCGTTCAACTCGGCCCGCCGCCTGCGCGACACGCCTCCCCACGGTCTAGCCGGGCAGCCGCCTGTTCACTGTCTGACCCGGGCGCGCGTCTGTTCACGTCTTGGCACGCCTGTCCCACATACGCTTCCGGCGCAGCCTCGGGCCTGCGCCGCGCCTGCCCGACTCATAGTCCGGTCCGGCACTCGACCTGGCTCATCCCCTCGCAGGTAGATCGGCCCACGGCACCAGCCACCACCGGTCTCGCTCGGCAGCCTGCGCAGCCTGGCTGCACCACATGTATGCATCCGGCTCGGGCACCCCGTCCGACCGGCGACTGCCAAGATGTCCCGGCCGACGGTACGCGCACCCGACTTATGAAGCAGCTCGTCTTCCCCCTACCTGGCACGCTCTTCCAGCCGTACTGGCCCTGCGGCAGGCGTCTCCGACTTGTGTGTCCGGCTCAGCATCCTGTCCGTGCGTCCGCCTGCCTTTGACCCGGCCGGTCAGCACGCCTGTCCCGCTACCCGGGTCCTGGGTCGTCCCTGCCTGACTTGTGCGTCCGGCTCAGGTCCTGCCTGCCGAGCGCACCTGCACAAGGTGGTCCGGTCCCGTGACGCCAGCACGACTCACCCGTCTCGCTCGACCGACTACCCGGCGCTGTCCGGCTGACGTGTGTTGCTCGGTAACTTGTCCTGCCCGGCGTGCGGGCCGGGGTCTCCCATGCCGGCAGCGCCCAGCGTGACGGACGTGTCTTGCTCCTGCGCGGCGCTGTGGGGCTGAGGTGTCTTGCTCGGTAGCCCGGTCCTACGCTGCGCGCCTGCCTAGGTCTCCCAGGTCTGCAGCGCCAGCGTGACTCAGACGTCTTGGTCGGCTGCCTTGCGCGGAGGCTCCCGTCCGCTCGTGCCCGGCTGTCCGGTGTGCCTGCCGGACTGCGGTGTGCGACTCGTGTCCCGGCTGGCCGGTGTGCTGCCCAGGCGTCCGGGCTGCGGTGCGCTTGTACGCTCGTCCATGTCGTACACCGGCTGGCTATCGGTCCGCCCGGCACGCGTGCCCGCAGCCCAGTCCCTGCAGCACCGTCCTACGGCGATGGCGCCGGGCCGGTGTCGTCGCGCTCGCCTGAGTCCAGCCCGCCAGCAGGCGATGTACGCCGTACTGGGTTCTCTCGAGTGCCTCGATGGGACGGCAATGAGCGGTCAGTGGGGGCCGAGGGTGCGGAGTTGTCGGTGCGGTCTGGCTAGTCTTCGCGGGTGGGGATCTTCGACAAGTTCAAGCGTCAGCCGTTGGTCGACGCGCAGGTGCTCGCTGAGCTGCGGGAGCAGGTTGAGCTTTGGGTTCGCCCGGGGTTTCTCGATCGGGGCGAGGTGTTGCAGTACGCGCGGGACTTTCGGGACGACGACGGGATGCAGGTCGGGGACCGGCAGCTCGAGCAGTTGGTGGACGATGTGTGGCAGGCCCGGTTGGCTGAGCAGCGGGCGTGGCCGGTGCGGACCGATGCTGACAAGGTTGAGGCCGCGTTCGACGTACTCGATGCCAGCGGCGTGGTGGCGCGGATGAACTTCACGTGCTGCCAGACCTGCGGTGTTGCCGAGATCGACGACGAGCGTCCGGCCGATCGGCCCTCGACCGGCTATGTGTTCTTCCATCAGCAGGACGCCGAGCGGCTTGCCGACGAACCCGCTTATCTCTACCTCGCGTTCGGCACTCTCGATCCTGAGCAGGGGCGGGTTGCCGAGCAGGACGAAGCTGTTGGTCGGCGGGTTCAGGAGGCTCTGGTCGGGCAGGGGCTGCCGGTCGAGTGGGACGGGTCTTCTGCCCAGCGGATTTGCGTCGGGCCGCTCGTCTGGCAGCGCCGGCTGGCATGAAGCTCCCGGGAACAGCCGGCTGAGCTGCGCGCTGCGCGAACGAGAGCGCGCACGAATGCCTGGAGGACGTGTACGGCGGTGAGGACGGGCTGATCCCTGCCTCGTCGGGTGCCGACGTCGCCAGTGGTGTTCCTCGTCGGGGCCGTATTCGACGTTGCCGCGGGACGGGGTGCTGGTGCCGGGGCGGTTGCTTGGTGGGGTGGTCACGCGGCCGCAGACGACGCGGCAGAGTGGCGCGGCGGACAGCAGACCCGCAGGGCGGGAGACCCGTACGGCGACAGGCGCCGACAGCCAGAGCCGGCGTCGGGAGCGACTCAGCTGGCGGCACCGCCGGACCGCGTCGCCGGTTTCAGCTCCTGGAGCCGGGCGACCGGGAAGCCTTCTGCCTGAGGTTGTCCAGGTCCGCCTGGCAGCGGCGTTCGACCTCGGCCAGCTCGTGCAGGGTTTCCTCGATGTCGCGGCGGCGTTGTTCGAGCTCGGCGCGGCGGGTGGCGATCTGGTGCAGGAGGTAGACGAGCTGTCCCTCTTCGCCCGGTTCGGCGTCGTACATGTTGACGATGGTGGCGATCTCGTCGAGGGAGAAACCCAGGCGCTTGCCGCGCAGGATCAGTCCGAGCCGGACGCGGTCGCGCGGGTGATAGACCCGGACGGTGCCGCGGCGTTCCGGGGTGAGCAGGCCGCGGTCCTCGTAGAAGCGGATTGTGCGCAGGGTGACGTCGTACTCGGCGGCCAGGTCGGCGATCGACCAGGTCTGGGCGTCTGCGGTCACCCGGATATTGTGCACACGCCTCACTGTGCTTTACGTTTACGTAAGCGTCAACCACGAGGAGCCTGGCATGTCGTACGAGTTGTCCGAGGAGCACCGCGAGTTCCGCCACAGCGTGCGCGACTTCGCCGAGGCAGAGATCGCGCCGTACGCCGCGGAGTGGGATCGCAAGCACCACTTCCCGGTCGAGACCGTGCAGAAGATGGGCAAGCTCGGCCTGTTCGGGCTGACCGCGCCCGAGCAGTACGGCGGCGCCGGCGGCGACTTCACCAGCCTGTGCGTCGCGATCGAGGAGATCTCCCGCGTCGACCAGTCGATGGGCATCACGCTGGAGGCCGCGGTCGGGCTCGGGATCAACCCGATCCTCACCTACGGCACCGACGAGCAGAAGCAGACCTGGCTGCCGGACCTGGTCGCCGGGCGCGCGCTGGCCGGGTTCGGGCTGACCGAGCCGGAGTCCGGGTCGGACGCCGGCGCGACCAAGACCCGCGCGGTGCTGGACGGCGACGAGTGGGTGATCGACGGGGCGAAGCAGTTCATCACGAACTCCGGCTCGACCATCACCTCGCTGGTCACGGTGACCGCGCGGACCGGTGAGCGTCCCGACGGGCGGCCGGAGATCTCCACGATCATCGTGCCGGCCGGTACGCCGGGCTTCGTCGCCGAGGCGCAGTACGACAAGCTCGGCTGGCACGCGTCGGACACCCACCCGCTGTCGTTCGCGGGCTGCCGGGTGCCGAAGGAGAACCTGCTCGGCGAACGCGGTCGCGGCTTCGCGCAGTTCCTCGCCACGCTCGACGACGGCCGGGTGGCGATCGGCGCGGTCGCGCTGGGCTGCATCAAGGCCTGCCTGGAGATGTCGCTCCAGTACGCCGGGGAGCGCAAGACGTTCGGCGTACCGATCGGGCAGAAGCAGGGTGTCGCGTTCCAGATCTCCGACCTGAAGGTGATGGCCGACGCGGCCGAGCTGCTGGTCTACCGGGCGGCGGCGCTGAAGGACAACGGGGCGCCGTACCAGGAGTTCAAGCAGGCGGCGGCGGTCGCGAAGCTGTACGCGAGCGAGAGCGCGGTGACCGCGACGCGGATCGCGACCCAGGTGTTCGGCGGCTACGGGTTCATGGAGGAGTACCCGGTGACGCGGTTCTACCGGGACGCGAAGATCCTGGAGATCGGCGAGGGCACCTCGGAGGTGCAGCGCATGCTGATCGCCCGCGGCCTCGGCCTCCCCGTCGAATGACCGTGCTTTTGGCCTCGCCTCCGGCTCGGCGGGTCATGGGGCTTTGTCTCCCGCTCTTCCCTCGTCGCTCCGGTCGCTTCGCTCCCTCCACTCCTCAGTCCAGAGCGGGAGGCCCCATGACCTCTGTGATACTCGCCTTCTCAAGGTTGGAGGTTGCATGACCCGCGATCACTGGACCGAGGTCAAGGTCGCCCGCGAGGCGACGCTGGCCCCGCCCGCGAAGGCCAAGGCCAAGCTCGACTCGCAGAACAAGCTGTACGTGCGGGACCGGATCGCGCTGCTGGTCGACGAGGGCAGCTTCGTCGAGGACGCGCAGCTGGCGAACGCGCTGAACCCCGGCCTGCCCGCGGACGGCGTGATCACCGGCCGGGCGCTGGTCGACGGGCGGCCGGCGCTGCTGGTCGCCAACGACCCGACCGTGAAGGCCGGGTCGTGGGGTGCGCGCACGGTCGAGAAGATCGTCCGGATCACCGAGCTCGCACTGCGCGACGAGCTGCCGATCTTCTGGCTGATCGACTCGGCCGGGGCGCGGATCACCGACCAGGTCCAGTTGTTCCCGGGCCGGCGCGGCGCGGGGCGGATCTTCCACAACCAGGTGGCGCTGTCCGGCAAGGTGCCGCAGATCTGCTGCCTGTTCGGCCCGTCGGCCGCGGGCGGCGCGTACATCCCGGCGTTCTGCGACCTGGTGATCATGGTCGACGGCAACGCCTCGATGTACCTCGGTTCGCCCCGGATGGCCGAAATGGTGGTCGGCGAGAAGGTGACGCTGGAGGAGATGGGCGGCGCCCGGATGCACACCAGCGTCTCCGGCTGCGGGGACCTGCTCGCCGCCGACGACACCGAAGCGATCGAGCTGGCCAAGCAGTACTTCTCGTACGTGCCCGGCTCCTGGCAGCACCGGCCCCCGTCGTACGACGCGTCCGCGCCGGCGCGGGACTTCACCCGCGACCTGGTACCGGCCGAGGAGTCGGTCGGGTTCGACATCCACGACGTGATCGACGCGCTGGTCGACGCGGACACGTTGTTCGAGCTCAAGCCGGCGTACGCGCCGGAGCTCGTCACGGGGTTCGGGCTGCTCGCCGGCCAGGTGATCGGGATCGTGGCGAACCAGCCGGCCGTCAAGGGCGGCGTGCTGTTCGTCGACTCCGCGGACAAGGCGGCGCGGTTCATCTGGCTGTGCGACGCGTTCAACGTGCCGCTGGTGTACCTGTGCGACGTGCCGGGGTTCATGATCGGCTCGGAAGTGGAGCGCGCCGGGATCATCCGGCACGGCGCGAAGATGATCACCGCGGTGTCGGAGGCGACGGTGCCGACCGTGTCGGTGATCGTCCGGAAGGCTTACGGGGCAGGGCTTTACGCGATGTGCGGGCCCGGGTTCTCGCCGGACGCGTGTCTCGCGCTGCCGACCGCGAAGATCGCGGTGATGGGGCCGGAGGCGGCGATCAACGCGGTCTACTACAACAAGATCCAGGAGATCGCCGACGAGAGCGAGCGGGTCGAGTACGTCTCCAAGCTGCGCGAGGAGTACGAGACCGACATCGACATCCTGCGGTTGGCCGCCGACCTGGTGATCGACGCGATCGTCGAGCCGGAGGACTTGCGCGAGGACCTGATCGCCCGGCTGGCCGCGGCGCAGACGAAGGACCGGCACTTCAGTACGAAGCGGCACGGGGTACCGCCGGTCTGATCCGCGAAGGTGGACGTACAGGCTCAGAGCTGCCGCAGCAGTTCGGGCAGCTTTGTCAGGTAGGCCGCGAGGCCGCGCTTCCAGCGGTCGGCCTTGGGCTTGAGCGCGGCCGGGAGGGCGTCCCACTCGTCGAAGTCGCCCGAGGTGTACCAGCCGATCGCGCCGGTGAGCCGGTGCAGCGCGGTCGTCGCCGGGCGCGGTCCGTAGCCGGCGTAGAAGGCCGGCGGAAGCAGGAGCGAGCCGTCGAGCAGGTACACGTGCTCCTCGAGCGCTGCGATCTCCTGCCCAGGGTCGAGCACCCGCGGCTCGCCCCAGTCGATCAGGGTCGCCCGGTCCGCGGTGACGATGATGTTCGCCGGGTTGACGTCGAAGTGTGCGAGCACAGTCGGCGTACTCCGCAGGCGGTCGGCGTAGGCGTCGATCAGCGCATGCAGACGAGGCAGCTGCGGTACGACGCCCGGCAGCGTCGCCGCGAGCACGGGCTCGGATCGCGTGAGTTCGCCGTGCAGGGTCGCGACGGGGTCGGACGGTCGCAGATTGAGCCCGTTCTCGGTGAAGACACCGGTCAGCCCAGCGGGGAAGCGAATCGCGTGCAGCCCGCGGAACGCCGTACCGACTGCGTGCCACTGCTCGTCGGTCACCCGGCCCTGGTCGACTAGAGCGGACAGCATCTCGCCCGGCGCATACTCGTACAGCGTCGCGGTGTCGGTGCCCGCGAGCAGGGCCGGCGCCGCAACCTCGTGCGCGGCGAGGAAGCGGGCCAGCGCGTGGGGCGCGGGCCGGGGAGCGTCCGGGCGGTGCCGGAGCACGACTTCGCGGCTGTCGGCCAGGACCGCGTGCAGGATCTCGTGGTCGAAGCCGTGGCCGGTCACAGCGGTGACCTCAGTGACCGGCGGCAGGCCGGCGTCGGCGACGAGCTGGTGCAGGACGGACTCGGTACCGGACATGGCCGGGATTGTGTCGGAGGTTGGATTGCCCGCGCACGGGGTTTACGTTCGGAGGTATGAAGGCTCCTGAGCGTCCGGCGTTGCCGCTGGCCGCGGCTGCGACGTTGGGACGGGCGTACAGCCGGGTGACCGAGGTCGTGCAGGGCCTGTCCGACGCGGACTTCGCGCGGCCGACGAGATGCCCGGGGATGGCGGTCGGGCCGTTGCTGGTGCATCTGCTGTACGACGCCGAGCGGGCGCTGGCGGCGTTCGCGACGCCGTCGGAGGCCGAGCCGGACCGGGATTTCGTCACGTACTGGCAGGACTACCCGCCCGGTGACGGGGACGACACGTCGTTCGTGCAGGTGGTTGCCTCGGCGTACCGGAAGCCGTCGGTCGAGCTGGTCAAGCACTGGCGGGAGCTGTCCGAGGCGGCGGCGCGGGCGGCCGCGTTCGGGTTGGTTGACAAGGGCAAGCGGATCGCGACGCAGGGGCACGTGCTCGCCGCCAAGGACTTCGTGGCGACGCTGATCGTCGAGGCGACCGTGCACCACCTGGACCTGATCGTCGACCTGCCGGACGCGCCGGAGCCGGATCCGGAGGCGTTGCAGGTGACGGCGCGCACGCTCGACGGGCTGTTCGGGCCGGAGGCGTGGGACGTGATCGGGTGGGACACCACGACGTACGTGCTGAAGGCAACGGGTCGGCTGCCGCTGGACGAGGACGACCTGGAGATGCTGGGGGAGTCGGCGAGCCGGTTGCCGCTGCTCGGGTAGGAGGAGGTCGCGACCAGGTCGGCTGCGCGGTGCTCCGAAGTAAGGGGAGCTGTCCGTGAGCCGGATGCTGGGCACCTGCGGCGGTCCGTCGCGGCCGATCGGATAGAACAGTCGGGTGAACAACTTCGCCGCTCGTCTCCGCGCCCGTGAGCACCTGGTCGGCTACTGGGTCATGCTCGACGCCCCGCCGGCCACCGAACGCATCGCGCGCCTCGGCTACGACTACGTGGTGCTCGACGCTCAGCACGGGCTGCTCAGCACGCGCGGCATCCTCGACGGGTTGATGGCGATCGACGCGGCCGCCGCCGGTCCGGTCGTGGACCCGTCCGCCGGGTCTGGCGTCCGGGATGCCACTGTCGGACTCGTCCGGGTGGAGGCGAACAACGCGACCCCGATCGGCAGGGCGCTGGACGCCGGGGCGGCCGGGGTGATCGTGCCGCTGGTGGACAGCGGCGAGGACGCGGCGCGCGCGGTCCAGGCGGCCAAGTATCCGCCGAGCGGGATCCGGTCCTTCGGGCCGGCGCGGTCGGGGCTGCGGATCGGGCCGGTACCCGCCGAGGCGGACGCGGCGACCGTCGTCCTGGCGATGATCGAAACCGCCGCTGGGCTGACGAACGTCGAGGAGATCTGCGCGACGCCCGGCCTCGACGGAATCTACGTCGGCCCGTCGGACCTGTGCCTGGCGGTGGGCGGCAAGTTCCCGGGCGATCCGGAGGTGCGCGGGGAGTTCGACGCGGCCGTCGTCCACATCGCCGAGGTCGCCGCCGCGGCCGGAGTCGCCGCGGGCATTCACACGAACGACGGGCCGACCGCCAAACGCCGCCTGACCGAGGGCTACACGTTCGCCACGGTCTCCTCGGATCTCGACCACCTGCAGGGCGTCGCCGCCGACCACCTCGCGGTGGTCAGGGGCTGAGACTCCCGAACGGCGGTCTCGGTCGAACTGGCCGTACGGGACCGGGGCCGGTCAGTCACAAGCGACGAACGGCGTCGGCCGAGCCTGCCAGCGCCTTGTGGAGCCGGTGCCGGGCGGGCCGCTAGTGGTCGGTCCGGCGAGCCGGTGCCGGAGAGGCGGGTCAGCCGGGCAGCTGGCTCACAGCACGCCCGCGAACGGGTCCTCCAGGGATTGCCAGTCGAGGGTGGCCAGCTCCGACTCCGTGAGCAGGCACGCGTCGAGGACCGCTTGCAGGCGGGCGGGGTCGAGCCCCACACCGGTGGCGACGACCGTGCACTCGGCGAGGTGTTCGGTGTCGGACCATTCGCCGAGCGTGCCGAGGGAGGCGCTGTAGCCGGCTGATTCCCAGCGGAGGCGTTGGGTGGGGCGGTTGGCGAGCCAGACGACGCCTCGGCTGCGGACGACGCCGTTGACGATGTCTTCGAGGGCGTCGTTGAGGCGCGTCGGATGAAGCGGGCGGGTCGAGCGCCAGAAGACTGTGGTGACGCCCTCTCCGCTCGGCTGGAGGCGGTCGCCGTTGGCGATGTCGCCGGCCCAGGCCTCGGCGGCGGCGAAGTCGAACAGGCCGGTGCGAGCGACGGGACCAGCGGGTACGCCGGCCGGGTCGGCCGCGACGACGGTGGTACGCGGGTTCAGGTGGAGTAGCAAGTTGCGCAGGCGTTCCGGCGCGCGGCTGCGGTGCGCGTTGGCCAGTACGCAGACGTCGGCGTACTCGATCTGGCGGGCGGTCAGCTCGGCCACGTTCCGGCGGTCGGGCGGGCCGAGGGCGAGGCCGCGCTCGTCGAGCAGTTCGTCGCCGGAGAGCTGTTCGACCAGGAGGACGGCGTCGACGACACAGGTGACCGTGTCGACCTCGACCTCCGGCATCGTCGCGACGAGTGCGCTCGCGAGCGGCCGCGCTTCCATCGCCGGCGGCGCCGCGAGCACGATGTGCTGCCAGTGACCGCGCGCGACGAGCGTCTCCAGCAGCGGGAGCAGCGACTCGATCAGCTGACAGGCGCCGCAGTCGTCGTCCACGGTGAACTCGCCGGAGTCGATTCGGCCGCCGGCATCGACCACCTGCCAGCTCAGGACGCCGCGGCTCTGCAGTTCGTGCTGGTCGACCACGATCGCCACCGTGGTGGCGTCGGTCATGGCGTCTAGGACTGGGCCGCGCAGGGTCGTCGAGAGGCCTACGAGCAAGGTCAGCGGGGTCTTCCGATGGGCGGCCATGCCTGGAGTATATGAAAACGGTTTTCATCAGTCTAGAGCCTGACGGGTCAGACTTTCCCGCCAGGCCGGGAAATTTCCGCGTCCTGGCGGGGAATCGCCCGCGCCGCGGCTGTGAACTGTTAATCCGGTCACGTCAGGTCCACCGCTTCCCAGCCGTGGCGGGCGGGCTGGCCTCCGGCTCCAGGCGGCGTACGCCGGGCGCCCGCGACGGGGAGGCGTGAGGCGGCACGGTGCCGGATCGGTCCATCGGCCGGCGCGGCGGCTCCGGAGAGCAGGCGGCGCCGGGAGCCGAGGTGCCCGAGCGGGAGTTCGCGGACGTGTTGCGGGCCGCGATCCGCGCTCGTGGGCTCGGACTCGAGCAAATCCGGCAGCGGCTCCAGGCGCACGGTGTGACCGTCAGTCTGGCCACGCTCAGCTACCGGCAGTCCGGTCGGTCGCGACCCGAGCGCCGCGACTCCCTGGCCGCCGTAGCGTTGCTGGAGTTAGTACTCGCGGTCCCAGCGCGCACCCTGTCGTCCTCGCTCGGTCCACCGCGGCGACGCGGCCGGTGGCTGAGCACGGTGCACTCCTGCGGGCCGAAGCGAACGGGCCCGACCGCTGGGCGGTGATCATGCACCTCGACGAGCACGACCGGCCGCTGGCGGCGATCCGCCCGCTCAGGCACTGCCGCCTCGGCCGCCTGCTGGCGGAAGTTGGTGCTGGTCGGGCACGACCCGTACGCCGTCGCCGAGCCCGCGCAGCGCGCCGTACGCGCCCCGGGCTTTGACGACGACCTTGTTGGACCGGACGTGAACCCAGGCGATCCCTGGTGGCCCGGCAGCGAGACCGACTGCTCCGTCGGCTTCCCCGCGACCGATGCCCAGGGCAACAAGCACTTCCTGACCGCGGGACACTGCACCAACGACGCCAACCAGCCCGCGTACGGCGAGGTCGGCCAGCGCAACCGCCTGGGCACGTCGAACGTCGGCGGCGCCCGCAGCGTCAATGCCCGCGAGGGCGACATGGGCGTCGTCGCGACGACTGAGACCGGCTCGACCATCTCCCCAGCGGTCAACACCTGGGGACAGCCCGCGCTGACCGTCACCGGTTCGGCCGAGGCGATCGTCGGCGACACCGTCTGCCACTCCGGCAACACCACCTGCCTGGAGGATCTCAACATCAGCCTGGTCTCGCCGAGCGGCCGTTGGTCCTACCTGCAGCGCTACGGCGGCAGCAGCTGTCACGCACTGCCCAGCAGCAAGACCTACTCGGTCCCGGCCGCCGAGAACGCCACAGGCACCTGGACGCTGCGCATCGGCGACAACGGCCCGGGCGACTCCGGCACGCTGACGAACTGGTCGATCACCCGCTGAGCAGTGCGGCCCGGCCATCGCTTCGAAAGTGAGGGGCGATGGCCGGGAGAGTCTGGTAGGCAAGGGGGATGACGAACGGGATCGAGCGGTTCGAAGGCGAATGGGACGAGCTGGTCAAGCTCCTGAACCTGGGCTTCGCGGCGCCCTGGAGCGACGCGCAGCTGGCGGCCGAGCAGAAGATGTGGGAGCGGGAGCGCAGCTTCGTCGCCCAGGAGGACAAGGAGCTCACCGGGCACACCGGCTCGTTCGGAATGACCATGACCGTGCCAGGCGCGCAGCTGCCGGTCGCGGGCGTCACCATGGTCTGCGTCAGCCCGACGCACACGCGCCGGGGGATCCTGCGAGAGCTGATGCGCGCCCAGCTCACCGATCTGCACGAGACCGGCGTTGAGCCGGTCGCCGTACTGACCGCCAGCGAGCCGGTGATCTACGGCCGCTTCGGCTACGGCCTGGGCTCGGATCACCAGCACATCACCGTGCCGAAGGCGTCCCGCGCGATGCGGCCGGTCGCGGGCGTCGACAAGGTCAGGATCCGGTACGCCGACCCGGTCGAGGCCCGGCCGGTGACCACCAAGATCCACAACGACGAGGCCGTCGGCCGGCCCGGGATGTTCCTGCACGACGAGCGGTGGGAGGACTACGTCGGCGGCGAGAACGTCGTGACCGACACGAGCGGCGCCTCGCCGCTGCGGTGCGTGCTGGCCTCGGTCGACGGCGAGGTGACCGGCTACGCGTACTTCCGCACCCGCCGGACGACGAAGAACTTCGTCGACGTGTCGCGAGTGCATGCCCGCGACCTGGCGTCGCACGCCGCGCTCTGGCAGTTCCTGCTCAACCAGGACCTGCTGAGCGAGACGACGTACTACAACCTGCCGTCGGACGACCCGCTGCTGTCGCTGCTGGTGGACCCGCGCGCGCCGAAGGCGGTCACGGCGGACGGCCTGTGGGTGCGACTGGTCGACGTGGGCCGGGCGCTGGCCGGTCGCACGTACGCCGAGGAGGTGGACGTCGTGCTCGGTGTCACCGACGAGTTCCTGCCGTGGAACGCGGGCCGGTGGCATCTGACGGGTGGACCCGGTGGGGCGACGTGTGAGCCGACGGACCGGCCGGCCGACGTAATGGTCGACGTCCGGGAGCTGGGGGCGGTGTACCTGGGCAAGCCGTCGCTGGAGCTGCTCGGTGCGGCCGGTCTGGTCGAGGAGCGGACTGAAGGGGCACTGGCGGCGACCTCCAAGGCGTTCCTCGGAAAACGCCTACCCTGGCTCGACACCGGCTTCTGATTCGGAGCTACCCTTCCGGGATGCAGCCGACGCGACGCAGTGTGCTGGCGGTGGCTGCTGTGCTCGTACTGGGAGTCGCGGCGGTCGTGCTGGTGGTGTTCGCGTCGGCCGGTGGCAGTGTGCAGCCGGTCAGCGAGAGCACCCGCACGGCCGCGCCGCGGACTCCGCCGTCGATCGAGGTGACCCGGTCCGTCTCGGTGCCGACGCCAGGCCAGGGGCCGTCGCCCCGAGACATCAAGCCGATCGAGATCCCCGAATGGATCAAGGCGCTGTGGACGGCGCTGGTGTACGCCGCCGCGGTGCTGGTCGTGCTCTTCCTGCTCCGGCTGGTCTACCGAATCCTTCGGCGGGTCGAGCTCCCGCAGGCTGAGGACAGCGAGACCGACTGGGAGCGGGTGAAGGTCGACCGGCTCGCCGAGGCGGTCGAGTCGAGCCTGTCGGCGATGGACTCCGGTACGGCGACCGACGCGGTGATCGCGTGCTGGGTCGCGCTGGAGCAGGCTGCCGCGTCGGCAGGGGTCGCGCGGGACCCGTCGGAGACGCCGGCCGAGTTCACCGTGCGGGTGCTCGGCGTCGGCGGCATCTCGGAGCCGGAGCTGCTTCGACTGGCCCAGCTGTACCGCGAGGCGCGCTACTCGACGCACGGCTCGAGCGAAGAGGCCCGCACCCAGGCACGCGCTGCGCTGCTGCGTCTGCGTGACGAGCTGGCCGCCGCCGTGGCGGCGCGATGAGTACGGGCCAGCCCAGCGAGCGGGTGCGGCTCCTGAACCGGGTGCTGCTGCGGCACTTGCTGGTCTGCCTGGTCGCGGCCCTGCTGATGATCGCCGCGTTCGGCCTGGCCGGGACGGCGCCGCGACCCATGTGGTTCGTCGGGCTGGCGCTGGCCGTCGGCTTCGTCTCGGTGGCGGTGCGGCTGATCTTTCCGCAGGTCGTCGAGACCACCTGGCCGTCGCGCTTCGACGAGAAGTGGGCCGAGCTGCGGAGCCGGAGCAACGACAACCGGACCCAGTTCCTGGCGACCTGGGTGCAGGAGTCCGGGCGGCAGCGGCGTGCCGGTGAGGGCTCACAGACGTTCGTCCGGCGGATCCGGCCGATGCTGCTGGAGCTGGCCACCGACCGGCTGGTGCACCGGCACGGCATCGACCCCGACCGCGAACCGGACCGCGCCCGCGCGCTGGTCGGCGACCAGGTGTGGGAGCTGATCACCGGGACCGAGCCCGCCACGGCGTCGTTCGCCGACATCGAGTTGGCTGTCCAGACCATCGAGAAGCTGTGAGGAACCGTGACTGATTCCCAACCCCGCGACGCCGCCGAGGCCGGCCAGCCGGCGCACGCCGCCGGGCTGACGCCGCCGAGCGATGGGCTCACGCCGTACGAGGTGTCCGCGCTCAGCCGGCAGGTGCTGGACCGGGTCGGCGAGGCCGTGGTCGGCAAGGGGGAGGCGCTCGAGCTGGTGCTGGCCGGGATCCTGGCCGGCGGGCACGTGCTGCTGGAGGACTACCCGGGCCTCGCCAAGACGCTGGCCGCGCGGTCGTTCGCGCAGGCGCTCGGGCTGGAGTTCCGGCGGGTCCAGTTCACGCCGGACCTGCTGCCGTCCGACGTCACCGGTGCCTTCGTGTACGACCAGAAGAACAGCGAGTTCGTCTTCCGGCCGGGACCGATCTTCACCGGCCTGCTGCTCGCCGACGAGATCAACCGGACCCCTCCGAAGACCCAGGCGGCTCTGCTGGAGTCCATGCAGGAGCACCAGGTCACCGTGGAGGGCCAGACCTTCCCGTTGCCGTCGCCGTTCCACGTGCTGGCGACGGCGAACCCGGTCGAGTACGAGGGCACCTACCCGTTGCCCGAGGCACAGCTCGACCGCTTCATGCTGCGGATCGGCTTCGGCTACCCCAGCGCCGACGAGGAGTGGCAGGTACTCCAGCGCCGGATGGCACGGCGTCAGGAAGACCAGCACGTCGAGCCGGTCACCGACGCGGCCGGTCTGCTCGCTGCCCAGCGTGCTGTCGAGACAGTCACCGTCGACGACACCGTCGGCCGGTACTGCGTGGACCTGGCCGCCGCGACCCGGCGCGACTCGCAGGTGCTCGTCGGTGCGTCACCGCGCGGCTCGCTGGCGCTGCTGCTCACCGCCAGGTCGTACGCCGTCATCCAGGGCCGCGACTACGTCGTACCGGAGGATGTGAAGGCTGTTGCCGTGGCAGCGCTGGCGCACCGGATCACCGTGCGGCCGGAGCTGTGGCTGCACGACGTAACCGGGGCGAGCGTCGTACGGGCTGTGCTGGCGCAGGTTCCGGCGCCGCCGACCGTCGTGGGCGCCCGGCAGTGACCTGGCGGCCGACCCACGCGCAGGTCCGGGTGGTCTGTGTGGCCGCCGGACTGCTGGTGGTCGCGGTCGTCGCGCGCCGGCCGGACCTGGCGGTGCTGGGCGTGCCGCTGGCGTTCGTCGCGGTGTGGGGACGGTTCTTCCGGCCGCGGACCGTTCCGGAGGTCAGGACGGAGCTGGACGCGGACGTGCTGTTCGAGGGACAGGCCACGACGTACCGGGTGCTGGTGCCGGGCACTGTCGACCCGGACATCGACCTGGTCGTCGCAGCGCTGCCGCGGACGCAGTGGTTCCGGTACGACCCGCCGCAGGCCGCTCTGGGCGAGTCGGCGGCGGACGGGACGGTGTCGCTGGAGGTCGGCGTACGGTCCGAGCGGTGGGGGCAACGGAACTTGGAGCGGCCGCAGGTGATCGCCACGTCGGACCTGGGGGCGTACCGGGTGCACCTGCCGGACATCGAGCCACAGGTCGTCACCACGCTGCCGCTGCGGGAGGGGTTCGAGGCGGTGGACGCCGTACCGCGTCCTGCTGGGCTGGTCGGTCTGCACCGGTCGCGGCGGCCGGGAGAGGGCACGGAGTTGTCGGGGGTCCGGCCGTTCCGGACCGGCGACCGGCTGCGGCGGATCAACTGGTCGGTGTCCGCGCGCACGCGTGAGCTGCACGTGACGTCGACCTGGTCAGACCGGGACACCGAGGTCGTCATCCTGCTGGACTCGGGTGGAGAGGTCGGGATCAGCGAGGGGATCGACGGGCGCTCCAGCAGCCTCGACACGGCGGTGCGGGCGGCCGCGTCGATCGCCGAGCACTACTTGAGGCACGGGGATCGGGTGCGACTGGTTGACACCGGTACGGCGGTCGGTGGGGTGCGCGCCGGGAGCGGGCGGTCGCACCTGCGGCGGATCTTGGACGTGCTGGTGCACGCCGGTCAGAAGGGCCGCCAGCAGGACGAGCACGCGCTGGCGCGGCGGCACAGGATCCGCCCGGACAGCCTGGTGCTGGTCCTGAGCCCGCTGCTGCGGCCGGCGATCCTCGGGTACGTCGTGACGCTGGTCCACTCGGGCTACACGGTGATCGCCGTGGATACGCTGCCGGACGACGTGGCGACCGTGACCCAGTTGGACCAGCACGACGCGCAGGCCTGGCCGCTCGGGTGGCGCATCCGGCTGCTCGAACGGCGGCGCGAGTTGGATCGGCTGGGGAACCTGGGCGTTCCGACGGTCCGCTGGCGCGGCGCCGGCACGCTCGACGAGGTCCTGCGCGACGCGGCGCGCGTCGCTGCTGCTCCGAGGATGCGGTCATGAACGCGGGCTCTCGGACAATTCTTGGGAGCGGGCTGTGAGTCTTGCTGATCGGTTGACGCGGTGGCTTGCTGAGATTCGGGCGTCGGGGCAAGGGCCGTTGGTCGCGCGGACGATGATCGCGCTGGGGGGAGTGATCGCCCTGGTCGTGCCCGGGGTACAGGCGTGGGACCAGATGGACGTTATTCCGATCGCGGGCGGGCTTCTGCTGGTGGTCTGCGTCGCGCTGCCGGATTCGGCGGCCGCGTTGGTCTTCCTGGTTGCCGTGCTGGCCGGATGGTTGCTCAGGGCACCGGCTGACGTCGGCTGGGCGACCGTGGTGACCGGGCTCGGCCTGCTCCTGCTGCACCTGGCCTCGGCGTACGCCGCACAGCTGCCGTCGTACGCGAAGGTCACGCGTCGGTCCTTGCGCAGATGGTTGCTGCCAGCAAGTATCGCGGCGTTGCTCGGGCCGCTTGTCGCGATCGGCGCCGCGATTGTCCGGAACGCCGAGGTTCCCGGCTCGCTGGTGGTCACCGTCGCCGCGCTGGCGGCCGCTACCGCCGCTGTCTGGTTCGCCGCCGGGCAGTCGGTGAACGACTAGGGCGAGACCCCAGCGAGCTAGAGGTTCTCCAGCAGATCGGTCGCCCACGTGCAGGAGACCGGGTTCGGCCCGACGACGTGCATGGCGGCCATCACCGTCAGCAGCATGCCGGTCGCCATGAACTCGCGCGCCTCCGGAGCGGACGCGCCGGTCAGCTCGCGCACGAGCCGGTAGATCCCGCCGAACCGCTCCCGGACGGCGTTCCCGATGGCCGGCTCCGCGCTCGCCGCGAACCCGTGCAGCAGGACGACGAGCAGTTCGCGCTGCACCAGCAGTCGCTGGTACGCGTCACCCAGCGACTCCAGCTCGGCCCGCTCCGCCGCCGCGTCGCGGAAGGCCTGCTCGATCTCGTCGCACACCCGCTGGAGGGTGGCCAGGAACAGCTGCTGCTTGGTCCCGAACAGCCGGATCACGTAGGGCTGTGATACCCCCGCCAGCCGCGCGATCTCGTCGGTTTTCGTCCCGGCGTACCCGGACTGGCCGAACGCCAGCACCGCCGCCTGCAGCACTTCCTCGCCGCGCTCGGCCGCTGTGAGCCTGGTCCTCGTCATCCACACGCCTCCGCACTCGACCGCACTCGGTCCCCACTCATCCGCACGCTGCGGGCGGCGGCTCGTCTCGCTCGTTTCGCTTGTCGCGCTCGTCCGCTCGGCCCGCTCGGCCCGCTCGTCCTTGACATGTTATCAGTCGATGCATACTTTGAAGTCATGTTAGTTATCAGTCGATAACAACAACCGACGGAGGGGTACGAGATGACATCGACCGCCCTCGAGCCCGAGGTCCAGGCCCCCGGGCCGGCCCGGCGCTCGCTCGGCACGGTGCTGGCCGTAGTCGGCATACCGGTGTTCATGGTCACGCTGGACAACCTGGTGGTCACCACCGCGCTGCCGGTGATCAAGCAGGACCTGGGGGCCTCGCTGACCGACCTGCAGTGGTTCGTGAACGCCTACACACTGTCGTTCGCCACGCTGCTGCTGACCGCCTCGGCGATCGGCGACCGGCTCGGCCGGCGGCGGATCTTCCTGGCCGGACTGCTGCTGTTCACGCTCGCGTCGGCGGCCTGCGCGCTGGCGACCGAGCCGTGGATGCTGATCGGCGCCCGGGCGATCCAGGGTGTCGGCGCGGCCGCGGTGATGCCGTTGTCGCTCACGCTGCTGTCGGCCGCCGTACCGGCGAGCAAGCGCAACGCGGCGATCGGCATCTGGGGCGGCATCTCCGGCCTCGGCGTCGCGGTCGGTCCGGTGGTCGGCGGTGCGGTGGTCGACGGGCTCAACTGGCAGTGGATCTTCTGGCTGAACGTGCCGATCGGCCTGCTGGCGCTGCCGTTCGTGGCCCGTGTGCTGACCGAGTCGTACGGCGGCAGTCGCCGGTTCGACCCGGTCGGGCTGGTGCTGTCCGCGGCCGGCGTACTGGCGATCGTGTGGGGTGTCGTGCACGGCGCCGAGGACGGGTGGACGTCCGGGCCGGTGCTCGGCGCGATGATCGGCGGGGTGGTGCTGCTGGCCGTGTTCCTGGTCTGGGAGAGCCGGTCGCCGGCGCCGATGCTGCCGCTGCGATTGTTCCGGATCCGGGCGATCAGCGCGGTCAACGCGACCTCGTTCACCTTCTCGGTGGGGGTGTTCGGGGCGGTGTTCCTGCTGGCCCAGTTCTTCCAGGTCGTGCAGGGCTACTCGCCGCTGGAGTCGGGGCTGCGGACGCTGCCGTGGACGATGGCGCCGATGGTCGTCGCGCCGATCGCCGGTGCGATCGTGGACCGGGTTGGCGCACGCGTCCTGATCGCGAGCGGCCAGGCGCTGCTCGCCGTCGCGCTCGGCTGGATGGCGCTCGTCACGACGGTCGATGTCACCTACGGCACGTACGTCGTACCGTTCGCGCTCGCCGGCGTCGGGATGGGGCTGACCTTCGCCCCGACCGCGAGCGTGGTGATGGCGGCCGCGAGCGAGACCGACCGGGGCGTCGCGTCGGGCACCAGCAACACGATCCGCGAGGTCGGCGTCGCGATGGGCGTCGCGGTGCTCGCGTCGGTCTTCGCCTCGGCCGGCGGGTACGAGTCGCCCGCGCGGTTTGTCGAGGGCTTGGTCCCCGCGGTCTGGGTCGGCGCCGCCGTCGTCGCCGTCGGAGCCTTCGTCGCCCTGCTCATTCCGGGGCCTCGGCGGCACTGAGCGGAGAGCCGGGCGCCCACGGAGCAACCGGCTGCTCCGACCGCGGAGCACGACGGAGCCGCCTGCTACTCGGGCGGCCCGCCCCGCCACCGCGCGGCACGACGGAACTGCCTGCCGATCGGCGCGCGTCTGCTCGTGTACTCCGCTTTCCTTCCGTCCCCTCGCCCATGCCGCAGGCCGGGCGAGGGGTGCCGGGTTGTCCCCGGGGTGCGGCAGGATGGTGGTTCCGCAGTTGCGCTGCGGGGATTGCTCTGGTGGGAGGGACTGCAGGTGCTGGACGCGGACGACGTACGCCGGATCGCGCTGTCGTTGCCGGAGACGGTGGAGAAGCAGCGGTGGAACCATCCGACCTTCGACGTCGCGGGGCGGATGTTCGTCACCGTGCCGGACGACCAGACGTCGTTCGCGGTGCGTTGCCCCCGGCTCGAGCGCGACGAGTTGATCGCGGCCGAGCCGGAGAAGTTCTGGGTTCCGCCGCACGAGGCGGGCTCGGCCTGGGTGCGGGCCAGGTTGTCGGCTCTCGAAGGGCCCGACGAGCTCTACGACATCCTGCTCGACTCCTGGAAGCAGGCGGCGCCCGCGGGCCTGACGGTCGAGCAGTAGCCGGCCTGACTGTCGAGCAGCACTAGCCGGGCCGAACCGGCGAGCACCAGCTCAGTCCGCCTCGGCCTTGAACCGCGACTCCTTGAACCACAGCGACCGGTCGATCCGCCGCTCCAGCTCATCGACCACCTTCGCGCCACCGCGGTACAGATCACCCGAGACAGGGAACACGCAGCCGTCGGCTCCGAACACCACCGTCGTACCGTCGGCGGTCCGCATCACGCCCGCGACGCCGTCCCACGGCAGCCGGTGGACGCCGTCGTTGTCGCGGACCGCCAGCCCGTCCGGCGCGAGCACGAGCGTCATCTCCCGTGCCTCCCGCGAGAACAGCCGCGCGACCCGGTGCGGCCGGAACTCCTGCCCGGCGGGCAGTTCGCCGCCGACCGGGCAGAGCGGGACCGCCCGGAAGCCCAGCTTGGTCCACTGCTCCAGCGACTCCTCGGTGGCGTACCCGATCGCCGACGGCAGCGCGGCCCGCAGTACGGCGGCCAGCTCGTCCGGCCGCACAGCCCGCACCCGGTCCGGATCGAGCGGCTCACCCTCGGGCTCCTCGAACAGCTCCCGCCGCAACGCCGCGAACTCCGCGCTCAGCTCGGGATCGATCGTCGCGCGTTCCTCGTCGAAGCGGTCGAGCGCCAACCGCAGCTCCTGCTCGGACGGGCCGTTGGCCGCCAGGTCGGTCAGCGCCTCCGCGACGGCCTGGGCGACCGCGTCCTCGGTGCCCTCGCGCGCCTCGGCGTAGAGGACCCAGTCGGTGGTGCCGTCGGGCTGGTGCACGGAGTCGGAGTCGACCACGTAGCTGTGACCGCCGACGTGCCGGCACATCTCCTCGATGCGCTGCTGCAGTACGTCGGTCGCCAGCACGGAGGTCCGGGCCGCGTCGCCGTCGGGCAGAGACAGCAGTACGGCGGCGCCCGGGACGCCGAAGCCGACCGCGACCGGGCCGTCGAACGACCTGGCGGCGTACCGGTCGTGGCGTGGGCGACGGCCGGTCGGCAGGGACAGCTTCAGCCCGTCAGGAATCGGGCCGGTGAGTTGCAGGACCGCGTTGTCCGCGGTGAACCACTTGCGCGCGAAAGCGATGACCTGGTCGCCGGTCAGGCCGTCCGGACCCGGACCGTCGAGCCAGTCGAGCCCGGCGCCGCGGTTGCCGTACCGGACGTTGTAGAGCAGGGCGGCCATCGGGTGCGTGACCCAACCGTCCTCCGCCGCGAGCACCCCGGCCTCGACCTCGAGCCGCTCGACCGGTGGGTCGGACAGGGCCGCGCAGATGCCGTTGAGGAACTCCCCGACCCTGGCCGGGGAGCCGCTGGCCATGAAGCTGGTCGTAGTCGTGTCGACCGACGCGTCGATCGTGATCGGCAGCCGACGGACCGTGCTCATCACCAGATGCTCCAGGGCGTGCGCGACTCCGACCGTGGGCAGCGTCTCGTCCTGGGCGCCGGCGGCGAACGTCAACGTGGCGTCGGTGGTGGTCTGCTGGTCCTTGTGGTGCAGCAGACGGACGCCGTCGAGGTACTGGGACATCGGACCGCCTATCTCGGGAACGGGATGCGCCGACGGTACCGGCCCACCCGGCGGGGACGCGCATGGCGCGCAGGTGGGTCCCGCGGGGCGGTGTGGTGCGGAGCGACCGGCCTGGTCGGGCATCACGCCGGGAAATGGGCGGGAGGGCCGGACCGGCGGCAGGTAGGGTCGTGGCGTGACGGACGCGACCACACCGAACAGCCCGATCGACCAGGTTTCCGAGCGGTTCCTCGAGCAGTACCTCGAGTTGATGCCGACGGAGGCGACCTTCATGGGGGTCGAGGGCCACGACCACGAGCTGCCGGACTTCTCGCCGAGCGGCTTCGAGGGCTTGCTCGAGCTGCACAAGCGCGCGCTGGCCGAGGCACGCGCGATCCAGCCGGGCAGCCCGCGCGAGGAGGTCGCCCAGGACGCGTTCGTGGAGCGGCTCGGGCTCGAGGTGGAGAACCTCGAGGCCGGCGTACCGCAGTCGCAGCTGAACGCGCTGACCTCGATCCCGGCCCAGATCCGGCAGGTGTTCGACCTGATGCCGACCGCGTCGGAGTCGGACTGGGAGACGATCGCGATCCGGCTCAACCAGGTCGGTACGACGCTGGACGGGTTCCGCGAGACCGTGCTCGACCAGGCCGGCCAGGGCCGGGTGTCGGCCGTCCGGCAGCTGAACGACCTGGCCACCCGGATCGCCAGCTGGACCGGTGCCGAGGGTGACGACTTCTTCGCCGGCCTGGCCGCGCGGGCGCCGGAAGGACCGGTGAAGGCGACGGTCGAGGCGGCCGCCGCGTCGGCGCGTTCGGCGTACGACCAGTTCGGGCAGTGGGTGGCCACCGAGGTGGTGCCGAAGGGCCGGGTCCGCGACGCGGTCGGCCGGGAGATCTACGAGCTTGCCTCGCGCAACTTCCTCGGCGCGGCCGTCGACCTCGACGAGACCTACGCCTGGGGCTGGCAGGAGCTGGCCCGGATCGACGCCGAGATGCAGACGATCGCCGCATCGCTGAACGGCGGCGACCGCGGCATCGCCGCCGCGGCCGAGCTGCTGGACAACGACCCGGCCCGCAAGATCCACGGCAAGGAGGCGTTCCGGGACTGGATGCAGCAGCTCGCCGACGCCGCCGTCGCCGAACTGTCCGGCCGGCACTTCGACATCCCCGACGCGATCCGGACGATCGAGTGCATGATCGCGCCGACCTCCGACGGGTCGATCTACTACACCCCGCCGAGCGAGGACCTGACCACCCGGCCCGGCCGGATGTGGTGGGCGGTGCCGAACGGCATCGACGAGTTCGCGACCTGGCGTGAGGTGACCACGGTCTACCACGAGGGCGTGCCCGGGCATCACCTGCAGGTCGCGCAGACGATGCTGCGCGGCGAGACGCTGAACCGCTGGCAGCGGATCGGCTGCTGGGTCTCCGGCCACGGCGAGGGCTGGGCCCTGTACGCCGAACGCCTGATGGAGGAGCTCGGCTACCTGGAGGAGCCCGGCGCGCGCCTCGGCATGCTGGACGCGCAGGGGTTCCGGGCGGCGCGGGTGATCGTCGACATCGGGATGCACCTGGAGCTGGAGATCCCGCGCGACAACCCGCTCGGCTTCCGGCCGGGGGAGCGGTGGAACGCCGAGCTCGGCTTCGAGTTCCTGCGGGCGTACTCGCGGATGGAGACCGAGTTCCTGCGGGCGGAGCTGAACCGGTACCTGGGCTGGCCGGGGCAGGCGCCGTCGTACAAGGTCGGCGAGCGGATCTGGCTGCAGGCCCGCGAGGAGGTCCGGCAGCGCCGCGGCGCCGACTTCGACCTGCGCAGCTTCCACCGCGAGGCCCTCGACCTCGGCTCGATCGGGCTCGACCCGCTGCGTCGCGCCCTCGCCCGCCTGTGAGCGCGCAAGCCGGGGACCGGCCGGCGGCGACGGACGCGCGCGGCGCGGAGCCGGAGGTGCGGCGGCCGCGGTTCGTGCTCGCGTCGGCGTCGCCGGCGCGGCTGAAGACCCTACGCAACGCGGGCGTCGAGCCGGAGGTGATCGTCTCCGGCGTCGACGAGGACAACGTCACGGCGGAGAATCCCGGCGAGCTGGCGCGGCTGCTGGCGGTCCTGAAGGCGCGGGCCGTGGTCGCGACGCTCGACGACCATGCGACGGTGCTGGGCTGCGACTCGGTGCTGGAAATCGACGGCGTCGCCTACGGCAAGCCCGGTACGCCGGAGCTCGCGCGCGAACGGCTGCGGATGATGCGCGGCCGCAGCGGCGTACTGCACACCGGGCACTGCCTGTTCGACACCAACAGCAAGCAGGAACTGCGCGAGCTGGCCTCCACCACGGTCCACTTCGCCGACCTCACCGACGCCGAGATCGACGCGTACGTCGAGACCGGCGAGCCGTTGGTGGTCGCGGGTTCCTTCACCGTCGACGGGTTCGGCGGCCCGTTCGTGACTGGTATCGAAGGCGACTACCACAATGTCGTCGGCCTTTCCTTGCCGTTGCTGCGCCGCATGCTCGCCGACGTCGGCATCCCGTGGCCGTCGCTGTGGCAGCCCGCCCACTTCGCGTACGACGAGGCCGAGGCCGCGGACTACGACGAAACCCGAGGCGGCGAAGCCCGAGCCCGAGCCGCCGCTGAAGCTGTCCACAGGTTGTTGCCCGAGGGGAGTTCCCGTGTCCTGGAGCTTGCCGTCGGCACCGGCATCGTCGGCGCCGAGCTGGTTGCCTTGGGCAACCTCGTGCACGGCGTCGACCTGTCGCCCGCGATGCTCCAGCACGCCCGCTACCGGCTGCCCGGCCACGTCGCCGCGGCTGACGCCGCTCGGCTCCCCATCGCCGATCGTCGCTGCGACGCGGTGGTCGCGGTCTGGCTGCTGCACCTGCTCGACGACACCGAGGGCATCATCGCCGAGGCAGCGCGCGTTCTGCGGCCCGGTGGGGTTTTCGTCACCACCACGGAGAAGTCCGACGCCGGCCGGTACGCCCAGGGCCGCTCGCCCAAGGAACGCCGCTCCGGCGACGCCCTGTCCCACCTGGTCGCCCGCGCCTCCGAGCACGGCCTGGTCCTCGACGGCGCCACGACGTTCGAAGGCCCAGCGCGGGGTGGTCCGGGAATTCCCGTCTACCCGCTGGTCCGGTTCCGCCGGCTCACTTGATCCCGGCTTTGGCGTCCAGGAGTTGGAGCAGGTCGTGCGCGGCCAGTTCCACGTCCTTGTGGCGCCACTCGGACGCGCGGTAGACGCAGGCGATCAGCCCGGTGCGGTGGATGCGGCGGAAATCGCCGTACACGAATGCGTGCCGGGCCTTGGTCTCGTCGTTCGCGCCCTCGGTCAGGCCGAGGTGCCAGGCGCCGTACTCGTCCCAGGTGTGGTTGGCGAGGTAGGAGTTCTGCGCCTCCGCGTCCGGCTGCACCGCGCCCCAGTCGCTGTCCAGCACGTACTGCCGGCCCTCGATCAGTTTCCGCGCGTACTCCACCGCCGCCGGGTTCACCGCGTACTTGGCCATATCCCAGTGTTCACGGGTGCGCGCTCGCGCGCCACCGTCCCGGGCCGGGGTGCAGCGGACGCTTCGCGTGCCGCCAGTACGTCGCCCAGTCGCTCGCGCGCTGGGTGTCGGCGGCAGGAGCGGGCGCCGCGGCCCGGGCGCTGACGACGGCGACCAGCGCGGCCAGCTCCTCGGGAGAGGGATCACCCTTCACAACACGGAGGATCGGCGAGGAAGACTCGACGGGGGTGTCAGGCATGACGGGCTCCGATCACAGCGGGATGTTGCCGTGCTTCTTCGGCGGCAGGGTGTCGCGCTTGGTGCGCAGCAGGCGCAGGGCGCGGACGATTTCGGCGCGGGTCTCGCTCGGCTTGATCACCGCGTCGATGTAGCCGCGCTCGGCCGCGATGTACGGGTTCGCCAGGTGGTCCTCGTACTCCGTGATCAGCTGCAGGCGGCGGGCCTCGACGTCGTCGGCGGCGGCCAGTTCGCGGCGGTGCAGGATGTTCACCGCACCCTGCGCGCCCATCACCGCGATCTGCGCGGTCGGCCAGGCGATGTTCATGTCGGCGCCGAGGTGCTTGCTGCCCATCACGTCGTACGCGCCGCCGTAGGCCTTGCGGGTGATCACGGTGATCATCGGGACGGTCGCCTCGGCGTAGGCGTAGATCAGCTTGGCGCCGCGGCGGATGATGCCGTTCCACTCCTGGTCGGTGCCGGGCAGGAAGCCGGGCACGTCGACGAAGGTCAGGATCGGCAGGTTGAACGCGTCGCAGGTCCGGACGAACCGGGCTGCCTTCTCGGAGGCGTCGATGTCGAGCGTGCCGGCGAACTGCAGCGGCTGGTTGGCGACCACGCCGACCGGGCGGCCCTCGACCCGGCCGAAGCCGACCACGATGTTCGGCGCGAACAGCGTCTGCACCTCGAGGAAGTCGCCGTCGTCGACGACCGCCTCGATCACCGTGTGCATGTCGTACGGCTGGTTCGGCGAGTCCGGGATCAGCGTGTCCAGCGCGGCGTCCAGGTCGTTCACCGCGAGGTCGGCCGGGGCGTCGTAGACCGGCGGGTCCTCGAGGTTGTTCTGCGGCAGGTGCGCGACCAGGGCCTTCACCCACTCGATCGCGTCCTCCTCGTCGCTGCCCAGGTAGTGCGCGTTGCCGGACTTGGTGTTGTGCGTCCGGGCGCCGCCGAGCTCCTCCTGGGTGACGTCCTCGCCGGTGACGGTCTTGATCACGTCCGGGCCGGTGATGAACATGTACGACGACTCGTCGACCATCACGGTGAAGTCGGTGACGGCCGGGGAGTAGACCGCGCCGCCCGCGCACGGGCCCATGATCAGTGAGATCTGCGGGATCACCCCGGAGGCCCGGACATTGCGGCGGAAGATCTCGCCGTACAGGCCGAGCGAGACCACGCCCTCCTGGATCCGCGCGCCGCCGGAGTCGTTGATGCCGATCAGCGGGCAGCCGATCTTCATCGCCAGGTCCATCACCTTGACGATCTTCTCGCCGAACACCTCACCGAGCGAACCGCCGAAGACGGTGAAGTCCTGCGCGAACACGCACACCTGCCGGCCGTCGATGGTGCCGTAGCCGGTCACCACGCCGTCGCCGTACGGGCGGTTGGCGTCCATCCCGAACGACGTCGACCGGTGCCGGGCGAACTCGTCCAGCTCGGCGAACGACCCCTCGTCCAGCAGCAGCGCGATCCGCTCCCGGGCGGTCTTCTTGCCGCGCGCGTGCTGCTTCTCCACCGCCCGCTCGGACCCGGCGTGCACGGCCTCGTCCAGCCGCTGCTCGAGGTCGGCGAGCTTCCCGGCAGTGGTGTGGATGTTCACGGTCTCTCCCATAATCGGGCAGCCTAACTCCCCAGTAGCGCTTCTGCCTGTGACGTCGGCCGCAGGCGGCCGACCTCCACCACCGACCAACCTCCGCCGGACGGTCGCCGCCCCGCGTGGTTCGCTGTGCCGGGCGGCGCAAGGCGCCGTTGGTGGGTGGTGGAGGTCGGCCTCAGCGCGGGCCGACGGCGAAGATCTTGGTCAGCCGGGCGGCCAGCGCCAGGTCGCCGCGCACGGACAGCCGTTGCTTGAGCACGGCGGTGACCGGGTCCTCGTTGCCGGTCACGATCCTCAGCAAGGTGGTCGGATCGGTGCGGACGGAGATCTGCGAAGGCCCGTCGTGGTCGGCCAGCAGTTCGCACCGGCCGTCGGCGACCCGCACGTGGTACTCGTCGACGCCCTCGCCGTGCACGCTGCCGCCCCCGCCGGTGATCTGCCAGGTGACGACCGCGTCGAACCCGGCGGCCCGGGCGGGCCGGAGGTACTCCGGCATCCGGCGAAAGATCTCGCGCAACGCGACCTCTCGCACACCCCCGATGAGTCGATGCCGAAGCTCCCGTTCCGACGTCCGGTCGACCAAGCGGGCCAGCTCGGACAGCTCGAGCCTCGACAGCGCACCGGACTCCAGCCAGTGGGCTCCGCCTCGTTCGGTCAACGGCGACCTCCCCGGGCAGCTCCCAAGGAAGTCCTCCGGCGATCCGAAAAGGCTTCCTACCAGACCGTAGGAATTTCCTACGACCTGGTAGCTTTGTCAAGTGGTCAGCCCCGACGAACCGGTTGCGGAACCTCGCCGCCGGGCCGCGCACCTGGGTCCGGAACGACGGCGGCCGATGATCCTGGACGCCGCCCTGCAGGTGTTCTCCGAGCGCGGCTTCGCCGGTACGACGATGCAGACGGTCGCCGACGCGGCCGGAGTGACCAAGCCGGTGGTCTACGCCTCCTTCGCCAACCGCGACGAGCTGCTGCTGGCCCTGCTCGCCCGCGAGGAACAGCACCTGGTGCTCTCGATCATGGCCGCGCTGCCGGCGAACCCAGGCGTCGGAACTCCCGAGCAGCACGTGCTCGACGGCCTGTCGGCGTTCCTGGAGACCGCGGCGAAAAATCCCCAGTCCTGGCGGATCGTGTTCGGCGCCCAGTACGGCGCGGCGCCGGTGGTGGCCGACCGGGTCCGGGCCGCGCGCGCCTTCCTGGTCGAGGGCCTGCGGCTCACCCTCGTCCAGTCCCTGCCGGGCGTCACCGACCCGGACGCGAACCTGCCGGTGCTCGCCGAGATGCTCGCCTCGATGACCGAGTCCTGCGCCCGCATGCTCGTTGTCGACGGCACCGACCGGTCGCCGAGGGAGCTGGCCCAGGTGGTCTCCAAGGTCGTCGGCGGCGGGTTCGGCGCGGTCTGACGGGCCGAGCTGATCGGCGTACTGTCCGGTCACCTCCACGTTGGGTCACATTCTGCTGTTCACAGGCCGGACCATGCGGCAAGTGAGCGCGGCCACGGATATCGTGGGCGAACGTGACCGAGACCGGCAGTCAGGCGAACGCCCGCACCCGTACCCGCGCACGTTTCGAAGTCCCTGAGGAGCTGCGGGCCGACGTCCGCCTGCTCGGCGAGATCCTGGGCCGCATCCTGGTCGAGTACGCCGGACAGCCGCTGCTCGACGACGTGGAGAAGCTGCGCGAGCTGACCATCGCCGGCGACGGCGAAGCGGCCGAGCAGCTGGTCGCGACCTGGCCGCACGAGCGGGCCGAGGACGTCGCCCGCGCGTTCACCTGCTACTTCCACCTCACCAACCTGAGCGAGGAGCTGCACCGCGCGCGCGTCCTGCGCGAGCGCGACCGCTCCGGCGACGCCCCGGTGGTCTCGGAGCTGGCCCAGGCGGTCGAGCAGATCTCCGCCGACGCCGGCGAGCAGCAGGCTCGCGCGCTGCTCAACGGGCTGGAGTTCCGCCCGGTGCTGACCGCGCACCCGACCGAGGCCCGGCGCCGCGCCGTACTGGCGACGATCCGGCGGATCTCCTCGCTGCTGGAGGAGCGCAACGACCCGCGCGCCGGTGACAGCGAGCTGGCCGAGAACCGGCGCCGCCTGGTCGAGCAGGTCGACATCCTCTGGCGGACGTCGCAGCTGCGGACCAGCCGGCCCACTCCGCTGGACGAGGTGCGCTCGGCGATGGCGGTCTTCGAGGAGACCCTGTTCGATGTCGTCGGCAACGTCTACCGCCGGCTCGACGACGCGCTGGCCGGTGACGACGCCGGGATCCGCCCGCCGGTGGTGGCGCCGTTCGTCCGGCTCGGGTCCTGGATCGGCGGCGACCGCGACGGCAACCCGAACGTCACCGCCGCGATCACCCGCGAGGCGATGCAGATCCAGGCCGACCACGTCCTGCGGGCGCTCGAGCTGGCGACCGACGAGCTCGGCCGGTCCCTGACGCTGGACGCGGCGACCACGCCGCCGTCCGCGCCGGTCCGCCGGATCCTCGAGGACGCCCGCGCGGTCAACCCGGAGCTGATCGCCGACATCGAGACCCGCTCGCCGTCCGAGCCGCACCGGCAGCTCCTGCTGCTCGCCGCCCGCCGGCTGGCCGCGACCCGCGCCCGCGACGCCGACTTCGGCTACCCGCGCGCCGCTGATTTCCTGCACGAGCTGAAGGTGCTGCAGGACTCGCTGGTCTCGGCCGGCGCGCCCCGCCAGGCGTACGGGCAGCTCCAGCAGCTCATCTGGCAGGTCAGCTCGTTCGGCTTCCACCTGGCCGAGCTAGAGGTCCGCCAGCACTCGTCGGTGCACGCGAAGGCACTCGAGGAGGTCCTGGGCGGCGGCGAGCTGTCCGACCAGACCGAGGAGGTGCTGGCGACGCTGCGGGTGATCGGGCAGATCCAGCAGCGGTTCGGCCCCGAGGCGTGCCGCCGGTACGTCGTGTCGTTCACCCGCAACGCCGGGGACCTCGCGGCGGTCTACGAGCTGGCCGACGCGGCGATGGACGGCCGGCCGATCGAGCTGGACGTGGTCCCGCTGTTCGAGACCGGCGAGGACCTGCAGAACTCCGTCGAGGTGCTGGACAACGCGATCCAGCTGACCCGCGTCCGGCACCGGCTGACCGCGAACGACCGCCGCTTCGAGGTGATGCTCGGCTACTCCGACTCCGCCAAGGACGTCGGCCCGGTCTCGGCCACCCTCGCCCTGTACGACGCGCAGGCGCGGATCACCGCCTGGGCCCAGCGCAACGCGATCCGGCTGACGCTGTTCCACGGCCGTGGCGGCGCGCTCGGCCGCGGTGGCGGTCCGGCGAACCGTGCCGTGCTCGCGCAGGCGCCCGGCTCGGTCGGCGGCCGGTTCAAGCTCACCGAGCAGGGCGAGGCGATCCCGGCCCGCTACGGCAACGCCGCGATCGCGCAGCGGCACATCGAGCAGGTCACCGCCGCCACGCTGCTGGCCTCCACCCCGGCGATCGAGCAGCGGGCCGCCGCGGCCGCCGACCGGTTCGGCGAGGTGGAGAAGGTGCTCGACGAGGCCGCCCGGACGGCGTACCACCGGCTGGTGAAGGCCGACGGGTTCGCCGAGTGGTTCGGCCGGGTGACGCCGCTGGAGGAGCTCGGCCAGCTGCCGCTCGGGTCGCGTCCCGCGCGGCGCGGCGTCGCGGTGTCCTCGCTGGAGGACCTGCGGGCGATCCCGTGGGTGTTCGCCTGGTCGCAGGCCCGCGTGAACGCCCCGGGCTGGTACGGCCTGGGCTCGGCGCTCGCGGCGGTCGGCGACGTCGCCGTACTGCAGGACGCCAACAAGAACTGGCCGCTGTTCCAGGTGATGCTGGAGAACGCGGAGATGTCGCTGGCCAAGACCGACCGGCGCATCCTCGGCCGCTACCTGGAACTGGGCGACCGGCCGGACCTGAGCCAGCTGATGCTGGACGAGCACGAGCTGACCACCGAGTGGGTGCTCAAGGTGCTCGGCAGCGACCGCCTGCTGGCCGGCCGGCGCGTACTGGGCCGTGCGGTCGAGCTGCGCAACCCGTACGTCGACGCGCTGAGCTACCTGCAGCTGCGAGCCTTGCGGACCCTGCGCACCGACGACTCACTGGACGAGGAGCAGATCGTGCGCACGCGCCGGCTGCTGCTGCTGACCGTGTCGGGCGTTGCCGCCGGCCTGCAGAACACCGGCTGATGGCCGATCACCTGCAGTTCGGTGATCTGGAGCGCCCGCCGCTGGACGAGAAGTTCCTGCGCGGGCGCCTGGTGCGTCCCGGTGGGCTGTGGACGCAGATCGACGTACTGACCGAGACGCCGTCCACCAACGCCGTCCTGGCCGCTGCTGCACGCGCCGGAGCTCCTGAGGGCTTGGTAGCGACAGCGGAGTATCAGTCGTCCGGACGGGGACGGCTGGGTCGCACGTGGACCACTCCGCCGCGCTCTGCCCTGCTCACGTCGGTCCTGCTGCGTCCGACCGCGGTTCCGGCCGCCCGCTGGCCGTGGCTGGGTCTGCTGGTCTCGCTGGCCGTCACTTCCGCCGTACGACGGGTGGCCGAGATCCCGGCGCAGGTGAAGTGGCCGAACGACGTCCTGGTGGAGGACCGCAAGCTCGCGGGCATCCTCCTCGAGCGGGTCGAAGGGCCGGCGGCGATCGTCGGCATGGGCCTGAACGTCACGCTGCGCGCGGACGAGCGGCCGCATCCCGGGGCGACCTCGCTGGCGCTGGAGGGCGCGGCGACGACGGACCGGGTGACGGTGCTAGCCGCCGTACTGCGGGAGCTGGCGGTTCGCTACCAGGAGTGGGTGGAGGCGGCGGGTGACCCGGCGGTGATTCTGCCCGACTACCAGGGGCTCTCGGCAACGATCGGCCGGCCGGTCCGGGTGGAGCTGCCGGACGGGAAGTTCCTGGAGGGCACGGCGACGGGTCTGGACACCGACGGCCGGCTGCTGGTCGACGCCGCCGACGGCCCGCACGCGCTGGCCGCCGGCGACGTGACGCACTTGCGAGCTAGTGGGTGAACAGCTTCGCCGCGGTGATCAGCGTCTGGATCACGCCGTAGCCGAGCAGGACGGCGACGAGCGCCCAGGACACGACGAGTCGAGGGGTCTGGTTCATTTCGCGGCCTCCGCGGCTTCGGTGCTGCTGGACTTCTCGTGGAACCGCTCCGAGACCGGGCGGATCAGCAGGTTGGCGACGAACCCGATCGCCAGTACGCCGACCATCGTGAACAGCGCCGGGCTGTAGGCCTCCTCGGTCAGCGTGCCGGGCTTGCCTTCGCGGTCCAGGAAGCCGTTGATGATCAGCGGTCCGAACACGCCGGCTGCCGACCACGCGGTCAGCAGCCGGCCGTGGATCGCACCGACCTGGTAGGTGCCGAACAGGTCCCGCAGATACGCCGGTACGGTGGCGAATCCGCCGCCGTAGAAGGACAGGATCACCGCGGCCAGCAGCACGAACACGATCGTGCTGGTGTGCCCGACGGTGGCCAGCAACGCGTACGCGATAATGCCGGCGCCGAGGTACAGCGCGTAGATCGGCTTGCGGCCGATCAGGTCCGACGTGGTCGACCAGCCGAACCGGCCCGCCATGTTGAAGATCGACAGCACGCCGACGAAGCCGGCCGCCGCGGCGACCGCGACCGAGGACTTGCCGTCCGCGCCGCGGAAGAAGTCCTGGATCATCGGGCTTGCCTGCTCCAGGATGCCGATGCCGGCGGTGACGTTGCAGAGCAGTACGACCCACAGCAGCCAGAACTGCGGGGTCTTGATCGCGTTCGCCGCCGACACGTTGGCGGTCGTGACCAGCGCCTTCTGCTTGACCGTCGACGGATCGAAGCCGTCCGGCTTCCAGCCCTCGGCGGGCACCCGGATGTTGAAGACGCCGAACATCATGATCAGGAAGTAGCCGATGCCCAGGGTGAGGAACAGCGCGACGAGTGCGCCGCCGTCGGCGACCGACGCCGAGTTGTTCGGGTCGTAGCCGTCGTCGTACAGGCCGAGCAGCTGGCGTGACAGCGGGCTGGCGACCAGCGCGCCGCCGCCGAAGCCCATGATCGCCAGGCCGGTGGCCAGGCCCGGGCGGTCGGGGAACCACTTGATCAGCGTCGACACCGGGGAGATGTAGCCGATCCCGAGACCGATGCCGCCGATCACGCCGTACCCGAGGTAGACCAGCCAGAGCTGGCCGGTACCGATGCCCAGGGCACCGACCAGGAACCCGGTGGCCCAGAAGGACGCCGAGACGAACATCGCCTTGCGCGGTCCGTTGCGCTCCACCCAGGTGCCGCCGATCGCGGCCGACAGCCCGAGCATCACGATCGCGATGCTGAAGATCACGCCGATCGCGGTCTGGCTGGCGTCGAAGTGCTGGACCAGCGAGGTCTTGTAGACCGACGTGGCGTAGGCCTGACCGATGCACAGGTGCACCGCCAGCGCGGCCGGCGGGATCAGCCAGCGGCTGTAGCCCGGGGGCGCGACGCTGTGCTCCCGATCGAGGACCGACAAGATGCCCATCACGACTCCTTCGAGTGGTCGCCCCCCAGGTTGTGGCCCCCAGGGCGCGAACGCCCCTGGGCATCTTCGCGGAACGGTATGCAATTTGTGAAGTCTTCAACCATCGTGTCGCCCCGCGACATTTCGCCCCCGGAACTGTGAGACTGGAGCCATGGCGATCTCGGCGAAGTTGTTGGGTGAGGACGAGTACGTCGTCGTCAGCACCCGGACGCACTGGAAGGCACTGATCTTCCCGGTGTTCCTGCTGCTCGTGGCGGCGGCCGGCGGCGGGTTCCTGGCCGCGGTCGTGCCGTCGGGCAGCCTGCAGACGCCGGCCCGGATCGCGATCGGCGTGATCGGCCTGCTGATCGTGCTGGTGTTCGGGGCCAAGCCGTTCCTGAACTGGTTCTTCTCGTCGTACACGCTGACCAACCGGCGGCTGATCACCCGGCACGGCATCCTGACCCGCACCGGCCGGGACATCCCGCTGATGCGGATCAACGACGTGTCCTACGAGCACGGCCTGATCGACCGGATGCTCGGCTGCGGCACGCTGCAGATCCAGTCGGCCAGCGAGGGCGGTCACGTGGTGCTGCCCGACGTCCCGCACGTCGAGCAGATGCACCTGAAGATGTCCGACCTGCTGTTCGGCGGCCCGGACGGCAAGCCCGGCGACGGTTACCTCGACGACGAGGCACCGCCGCAGCACCAGCGGATCCGCCAGCAGCCGGCCGCGGAGCCGGACGCCGAGACCCTGTTCAGCTCCGAGGACAACGGCCGCCGCTGATCTGCCCCGGGCTGCCCCGCGAACTGGCCTGTCGCGGTGCGCCGCCGGACGACAATCTCGGCGCATGGAGCAACTCAGCGAGCCACCACCTCTCGTCGACGTGACCAGGCCGAGCGTCGCCCGGGTCTACGACCTGCTGCTCGGCGGCAAGGACCACTACGCGTCCGACCGGGCGATCTGCGGCCGCCTCCTCGAGGTCGCGCCCGACCTGCCGCTCTGGGCCCGCGAGAACCGGCGCTGGCTGCGGCGCGTGGTCGGCTGGCTGGCCCGTGAGCACCGGATCGACCAGTTCCTCGACCTCGGCGCCGGCCTGCCGACCGCGCAGAACCTCCACCAGGTCGCCCAGCGCGTCCACCCGACCGCCAAGGTCGTGTACGTCGACAACGACCCGTCGGTCGTCGCCCACGGCCGCGCCCTGCTGGTCGACAACGAGCACACCGCGTTCGTCGCAGCCGACTTCACCCGGCCGCGGCAGGTGCTGACGGACGAAGCGGTGGTGACCGGCCTGGACCTGCACCGCCCGGTCGCCCTGATCGAGGCGCTCGCGCTGCACCACGTTCCCGAGCTCGACCACGCGCGGCAGCTTCAGGCGGCGTACCTGGACATGCTGCCGTCCGGCTCGTTCGTCGCGATCAGCCACGCCTGCAATCCGCGCGACGGCAGGGCGACCGCCCGGCTGGCCGACGCCGTCGAGCAGACGCTGATCACGAGTTTCCCCGACCTGCGGTTCCGGACGCCGGACGAGATCCTGTCGCTGTTCGGTGATCTGCGGGTGCTCGCGCCCGGCCTGGTCCGGGTCCCGGACTGGAACCCGTCGGGTGAACCCGCCGCGGAGAACGACGCCGAAGGCAACTTCCTGTACTGCGCGGTCGCCCGCAAGCCCTGACCGTCGATCGCGGCAAAGGCGAAGGCCCGGAACAGGATGTCCTGTTCCGGGCCTTCGAAGTCTGTGCGGGTCAGCGCACCACGGGCAGGTCGCCGGTCGACTCGGCGTCCAGCGAGGCCGGGGAGTCCGGCGCCTTCGTCTGGTGCTCGGCCTCTTCCAGCTCGATCTCCTCGCGGAAGACCCACTTGCGGTAGGACCAGAACCGGAACAGCGTGCCCAGGCCCAGGCCGATCACGTTCGCCGAGATGTTGTCGGCCAGCGCGGTGTGCAGGTCCAGCACGTAGCGCGAGAAGCCCAGGCAGCCGGCCGCGATCAGCAGGCCGATGCCGTTCAGCACGAAGAACAGCACGTACTCGCGGTGCAGCCCGGTGCGCTCGCGGTGCCGCCAGGTCCAGTGCCGGTTCCCCAGGTACGTCGCAATGGTGGCGACCGTGACCGAGATGAACTTCGCCGTCACCGGCTTGTCGTGCAGCATGCCGTCGCCGTGCTCGCCGAAGACCACCAGCGGGTTGTCGAACACCAGCCAGTTGTAGATCGGCAGATCGACGACCATGCCGAGCAGACCGACCAGCCCGAACTTGGCCACTTCGTGCACCAGATGCTCGACCTGGCGGTACAGCGTGGTGAAGATCTTCAACGGACCAGTGGACTCTCTGTGAACGGACAACTGGTTGGGGCCCCTTCACGGTACCCGGCGTGGGGGCCGACACGAAAATCCCCCGCGTGCCGGGGTGGCCGTGGCGCGTGCCGTGCGGTAAGCGGCCCAGCGGGCGCTGTCGGGGTCCGGCTGCCCGGGCACTAGGCTCAGGACCGTGAAGTTCGAGCGTAAGGATCTCCCCGTCGGGACCCCCGTGGTGGGCATGGTCGGTGGGGGACAACTGGCCAGGATGACGCAGGAGTCGGCGGTCGCGCTGGGGATCCAGCTGCGGGTGCTGGCCGAAGGACCGGCGGTCTCCGCGGCGCAGGCAGTCGCCGACGCGCCGGTGGGCGACTACCGCGACCCGGCCACGGTGAAGGCGTTCGCGGCCGAGGCGGACGTGGTCACCTTCGACCACGAGCACGTGCCGACCGAGCTGCTCCGCGAGCTGGAGGCCGCCGGCGTCGCCGTCCGGCCCGGGCCCGACGCACTCGTGCACGCGCAGGACAAGGCGGTGATGCGGCAGCGGCTGGACACCATCGACGCGCCCTCGCCGGCTCACCAGGTCGTCGCGACGCCCGACGAGGTCGCCGACTTCGCCAAGCGCGTCGGCGGCTTCCCGGTCGTTCTCAAGACGACCCGCGGCGGGTACGACGGCAAGGGCGTCTGGGTCGTCGACGGCCCGGACGATGCGGCGGTCGCGCAGGCGTTCGGCTCCGGCGTACCGATCCTGGCGGAGGAGAAGGTCGACTTCGTCCGCGAGCTGTCCGCGATCGTGGCCCGCAGCCCGCACGGCCAGGCGGTCGCCTACCCGGTGGTCGAGTCGGTCCAGAAGGACGGGATCTGCGTCGAGGTCACCGCGCCGGCGCCCGGCCTCGACGCCGACCGGGCCGCGCAGGCGCAGCAGACCGCGCTGCGGATCGCTGGTGAGCTGGGCGTGGTGGGAATCCTCGCGGTGGAGATGTTCGAGGCCCGCGACGGCCGCCTGCTGGTGAACGAACTCGCGATGCGCCCGCACAACACCGGGCACTGGTCGATCGAGGGTGCCGTCACCAGCCAGTTCGAGAACCACCTGCGCGCCGTACTGGACCTGCCGCTGGGATCGCCGGCCGCGCGGGCGCCGTACACGGTGATGGTGAACGTGCTCGGCGGCGACGTCGAGGACATGCATCTCGGGCTGCTGCACTGCATGGCGCGTGACCCCGGCCTGAAGGTGCACTTCTACGGCAAGTCCGTGAAGCCGGGCCGCAAGGTCGGCCACGTGACGGCGTACGGCGACGACCTGGACGAGGTCCGCGAACGCGCCCGGCACGCCGCGGCGTACCTGACCGGCACGATCGACGAGTGAGGAACCGGCCATGACCGTGGGCATCGTGATGGGGTCGGACTCCGACTGGCCGGTGATGAAGGCCGCCGCCGAGGTGTGCGCCGAGTTCGGCGTGCCGTTCGAGGCGGACGTGATCTCCGCGCACCGGATGCCGGTGGAGATGATCGACTACGGCCGCGAGGCGCACGGGCGCGGGCTCAAGGTGCTGATCGCCGGAGCCGGTGGCGCCGCGCACCTGCCCGGCATGCTGGCCGCCGTGACGCCGTTGCCGGTGATCGGCGTACCGGTGCCGCTGAAGTACCTGGACGGGATGGACTCCCTGCTGTCGATCGTGCAGATGCCGGCCGGCGTACCGGTCGCCACGGTGTCGATCGGCAACGCGCGCAACGCGGGCCTGCTCGCGGTCCGGATCCTGGCCGCGCACGATCCGGAGCTGCTGGCGAAGATGACCGAGTTCCAGGAGTCGCTGGCCGAACTGGCCAGGGCCAAGGGCGCGACGGTGCGTGACGGCGCGGAAGAACTGCGTTAGATCAACGCCGGGCCGGTTTTCCACATCTCCGGGGCGGGTAGCCGTGAGATCCCAACCATTGTCGTCTAAGGTCGTCGATCGTGACTCCGCCCGCAGAATCGGACACTCAGCGCATCCCGGTCCGTTACTGGATCTGGCTGCTCGGCGCTGCCGTGTCCTTGCTCGGCGACCTCACGATGATGTTCGCGATCGGCTGGTCCGCCAGCCAGTACGGCGGTCAGGTCGCGGGCCTCGTCCTGCTGGTGGCTGCCGCCCCGCGCGCGGCGCTGCTGCTGATCGGCGGCGCCGTCGGTGACCGCTTCGGCGCCCCGCGGGTACTGCTCGCCAGCTGTACGGCGATGTTCGTGGTCACCGCTTCGCTGGTCCCGGCCACGATCGCCGTCGACGAGCCGGTCTGGCTCCTGCTCGCCACGGCCCTCGTGGTCGGCGTGATCGACGCGTTCTTCCTGCCGTCGTCCCGCTCGATGCCCCGGCTGCTCGTGCCTCCGGCGCAGATCCCGCGCGCGATGGCCAGTTTCCAGGTCACCGGCATGGTGTTCGCGGTGATCGGCACGCTGGTCGGCGGTGTGCTGGTCGGCTGGGCGGGGCTGACGGCCGCGGCCGGCTTCGACGCGCTCACGTTCGCGGTGATGATCGTCGTCCTGGCGGTGATCGGGAAGTCGATCGAGCTCCCGCCGAAGGCGACGCTGGGCATGTTCCGCTCGATCGCGGAAGGAGTGAAGGTCGCGTTCGGCCGGCCGTTGACCCGGACGCTGCTGATCACGATGACGCTGGCGGCCGGCTTGCTGATGCCGATGGACGTGCTGGTGCTGCCGCTGCTCGCCCGCGACCACCAGTGGTCGGCCGGGACGGCGGGGCTGCTGATCGCGGCCCGGAGCATCGGGGTCGGCGCGATCGCGCTGCGGATCCTGATGCGGGGAGCGTTCAACCGGCCGGGCATGGTCGCCGCGATCGGGCTGCTGCTGGCGGCGCTGGGACTGCTCGGGCTGTCGCAGTTCGACCCGCTCCCGCTGACGCTGGCCGCGGCTGTGGTCAGTGGGGCCGGGGTCGGGCTGTTCACCGGACACGTACTGCCGCTGCTGATGAACTCGGTCGAGCGGGAGTTCCAGTCCCGGCTCCAGTCGGTCGTGGTGCTGTGCCAGAATCTGGCGCTGGTCGTGATGAACCCGCTGCTCGGCACTCTCGCCGATCTGGACGCCGTCGGCATCACTGGCGTCTGCCTCGTCATCAGTGCCGCGTCGGCCGTGATCGGTCTCGTCGCGCTCACTCGGCCGGTCATGCGCAACGCCACCGTCACCTGACCGTCAGCTGACACTTTGCCCCGCACAGCACGAGTCCGCGTGCCCGGGACGGGGTCGCGGACTCGGCTGTGTGTTGCTACGGCTTGCCGGGTGCCCGGTAGGTCCAGCCCGCGGCGCGCCACCGGGCCGCGTCGAGCAGCAGGCGCGCGTCCAGCATCACCGGGTTCGCCACGACGTCCTTCAGCGCGACCGGGTCGAGCGCGCGGAACTCGGGCCACTCGGTCAGGTGCAGTACCAGGTGGGCGCCGTCGCAGGCCTCGGCCGCGGAGTCGGCGTACCGCAGGGTCGGGCGGACGCGGCGGGCGTTCTCCATCGCCTCGGGATCGTAGACGGTGACGGTCGCGCCGTGCAGCTGGATCCGGCCGGCGATGTCGAGCGCGGGCGAGTCCCGGACGTCGTCGGTGCCGGCCTTGAACGCCGCGCCGAGCACGGTGACGTTGCGGCCGACCCACTCGGCGCCGAGCAGTTCGTGGGTGACGTCGACGATGCGCGCGCGCCGGCGGTAGTTGATGTCGTCCACCTCGCGCAGCAGCGTGATCACCTCTTCGACCCCGAGCTCACCGGCGCGGGCCATGAAGGAGCGCAGGTCCTTGGGCAGGCAGCCACCGCCGTACCCGGGGCCCGCGTTCAGCATGCCGCGGCCGATCCGCTTGTCGAAGCCGAGCGCGTCGGCCAGCTGGGTGACGTCGGCACCAGTGGCGTCGGCCATCTCCGACAGCGCGTTGATGAAGGAGATCTTCGTGGCCAGGAACGCGTTCGCGCCGCCCTTGACCAACTCGGCGGTCGGCAGGTTGCAGACCACCACCGGGCTGCCCTCGGCGATCGGTGTCGCGAACACCTGACGCAGCTTGGCCTCCGCCTCGGCGGACTGGACGCCGAAGACCAGGCGATCCGGGTGCAGGGTGTCCTCGACGCCGTGCGCCTCGCGCAGGAACTCCGGCTGCCAGGCGATCTCCACGCCGGTGCCGGCCGGGGACTCGCTGTGGAAGCGCTGCTCGACCAGCTTCGACGTACCGACCGGGACGGTAGAGCGGCCGACCACCAGGCAGGGCCTGGTGAGCAGCGGGGCCAGCATGTCGACGACCGAGTGGACCTGGGCCAGGTCGGCGGCGTCGCTGCCCTCCTGCTGCGGGGTGCCGACGCAGACGAAGTGCACGTCGGCCCAGTCGGCGATCTCGCGGTAGTCCTTGGTGAACCGCAGCCGTCCGGAGTCGACGTGCTTTTTCAGCAACGGGTCCAGTCCCGGCTCGTACAGCGGGGCCTTGCCGTCGTTGAGCAGCTTCAGCCGGTGCTCGTCGATCTCGACGCCGATCACGTCGAATCCGAACTCGGCCATTCCCGCGGCGGTGTTGGCGCCGAGGTAGTTGGTGCCGATCACCGCGATCCGCAGCGGGCCGGTGGGCGTGCCTTCAGTCATGCGGGCGACTCTACCGATCCGGCGTCCGGGCCGGTGAACGGCTCAGGTCCAGGTGGTGCTCGGCTGTGCGCCGTTGGTCACTTTCCGGTGTCGCGAGGTCCCGGTCGCGGGCGATCCGTCGTACATTCGAACTCGTGAGTAACTCATTCGACCTGTACGCGCTGTCCGAGGAGCACGAGGCGATCCGGGCCGCGGTCCGCGACGTCTGCGACGCCAAGGTGGCCCCGCACGCCGGGGACGTCGACGAGCTCGCCGAGTTCCCGAAGGCGTCGTACGACGCGCTGAAGGCCTCCGATTTCCACGCCCCGCACATCCCGGAGGCCTACGGCGGCGCCGGCGCCGACGCGCTGGCCACGGTGATCGTGATCGAGGAGGTGGCCCGCGCCTGCGCGTCCACCTCGCTGATCCCCGCGGTGAACAAGCTCGGCTCGCTGCCACTGCTGCTGTCGGCGTCCGAGCAGGTCAAGCAGCGGTACCTGCCGCCGGTCGCGGCCGGGGACGCGATGTTCTCCTACTGCCTGTCCGAGCCCGAAGCCGGCTCCGACGCGGTATCGATGAAGACCCGCGCGGTCGCCGATGGTGACGACTTCGTGCTGAACGGCGTGAAGCGCTGGATCACCAACGCCGGCGTCAGCGACTACTACACGGTCTTCGCGGTGACCGACCCCGACGCCCGCTCCAAGGGCATCTCGGCGTTCGTGGTCGAGAAGTCCGACGAGGGCGTGTCGTTCGGCGCGCCGGAGAAGAAGCTCGGCATCAAGGGCTCGCCGACCCGCGAGGTCTACTTCGACAACGTCCGGATCCCGGCGGCGCGGATGATCGGCGACCCCGGCACCGGCTTCGCCACCGCGATGGCGACGCTCGACCACACCCGGGTGACGATCGCCGCCCAGGCCGTCGGCATCGCCCAGGGCGCGCTGGACTACGCGCTCGGCTACGTCAAGGAACGCAAGCAGTTCGGCAAGCCGATCGCCGAGTTCCAGGGCCTGCAGTTCATGCTCGCCGACATGGGCATGAAGCTCGAGGCCGCCCGCCAGCTCACGTACGCCGCAGCCGCCCGCTCCGAGCGCAACGCCGCCGACCTCACCTACTTCGGCGCCGCCGCCAAGTGCTTCGCCTCCGACGTCGCGATGGCCGTCACCACCGACGCCGTCCAACTCCTCGGCGGCTACGGCTACACCCACGACTACCCGGTCGAGCGCATGATGCGCGACGCCAAGATCACCCAGATCTACGAGGGCACCAACCAGGTCCAGCGCATCGTGATGGCCCGGCAGCTGCTGAAGGGTCTCGGCTGACCGATTCCTTTGCGGTCCGGGCGGGGTCTACAGGACATGACCCACACCAACAGTCGCCGACTGACCCAGTCCGTGCTCGTCTCGCTGAACGGGGTGATCAGCTCGCCGGCGGCCTGGGCCGGGCCGTACTTCGGGGCGGGCAGCGCCGCGCGGTCGCTGGCCGCGCTGCAGCGCAGTGACGCGCTGCTGATGGGGCGTACGACGTACGAGATCTTCTCGCGGCAGTGGCCGGCGGCGAGCGGTCCGTACGCCGATCACCTCAACCGGATGCCGAAGTATGTGTTCTCGTCGACGCTGCGCCGGGCGGACTGGCGCAACACCACCGTCGTGCCCGGCGACGTCCTCGAAGAGGTGCACGCGCTCAAGGAGGCCGACGGCAACGATCTCGTGGTCTACGGGCACGGTCGCTTCGGGCAGACCCTGGTGGACGCGGGGCTCGTCGACGAGCTGTCGCTGACGATCGTGCCGGTTTTCGTGCCTGCCGGTACGCCGCTGTTCCGCGACGGCGGGCAGAATCGCCGTTGGGAGCTCGTCCAGGCCGGACCGGGGCACGATCCGGGGCTGGTCGATCTCACCTACCGGCCCGCGGCGCAGGAGGGTAGCGGATGAAAACGATCGCCGGCGACGCACCCGACCAGTTCCTCGCGGATGCCGAGTCGCACCGGGGCGAGCTGCTGGCCCACTGCTACAAGCTGCTCGGTTCACTGCACGAGGCCGAAGACGTCGTCCAGGAGACGTACGTGCGGGCGTGGCGGGGCCAGGAGTCGTTCGAGGGCCGGTCGTCGGTGCGCACCTGGCTGTACCGCATCGCGACCAACCAGTGCCTGACCGCGCTGGGCTCGCGGCAACGCCGAGCACTGCCGTCGGGCTTGTTCGCGCCGAGCCAGGATTCCGGCGTACCGATGACTCCGTACGCCGGGAAGGCGCTGTGGCTGGACCCGTTCCCCGACGTCGCCGCAGGTGGAGATCCGGCCGAGGTCGTCGCGGCGCGGGCCGGCGTACGCCTCGCGCTGGTGGCCAGCCTGCAGCATCTGCCGCCACGGCAACGCGCGGTTTTCATCCTGCGGGAGGCTCTGCGCTACCCGGCCGCCGAGGTCGCCGAGATGCTCGAGATGTCGGTGGCGGCGGTCAAGAGCGCCCTGCAGCGGGCCCGCGCGCGGCTGGACGAGATCGCGCCGACCACGGACGAGGTCGTCGAGCCGGACTCGCCGCAGGCGCGGGCGATCCTGGACCGCTACATGGCCGCGATCGAACAGGCCGACGTCGAGGCGATGAGCGACCTGCTCCGCGCGGACGCGCGGCTCGAGCTCGTACCGTCGGACGTCTGGTTCGAGGGCAAGGTGACCTGTGTCGGTCACCTGCGGGACAGCGTGATGACCGAGCCCGGCCTCTACCGGATGGTGCCGACCGTCGCGAACGGCCAGCCGGCCGCGCTCGCGTACTACCGCGAGTCGACCGGCGACGAGTTCAGGCCGTTCGCCGTCGCGGTGCTGACCATCGACCGCAGCACGATCAGCGCGCTGACGATCTTCGCCGCCCCGGACCTGGTGGAGCGGTTCGCGGCGGGGTGACGCTGAGATCCTCGGCCGGTACGCCGGCGACACGCGCGGGTTCGCGCCGTCAGGAACTGTGGCGGTGAGTGGAACGTTTGGCGGGCGTGACATCTGTCGAGCAGGCCCGGACAGGCGAGGCGCGGAGTGCGCAGCCGCGGAGCCGTGGTGCGGGTTTGTTCCGGGCGTTCTGGCGCTGGCACTTCTACGCGAGTTTCCTGGTCATCCCGGTTGTGGTGCTGTTGGCAACGACCGGGTTGATCTACCTGTTCCGGTTCCAGCTCGAGCCGTTGCTGCACGCCGACGTGATGAAGGTGGAACAGCCGGCGGGGCTGCGCGCGCAGCCGTACTCGGCGCAGCTCGACGAGGTGCGGAAGTACTTGCCGGACGCCACGGTCGTCTCGATGACCGAACCGTCCGGCCCGGACCGCTCGACGGTGTTCTCGGTCGACACGGCGGCCGGGCCGCGGGACGTGTTCGTGGACCCGTACGAGGGCACGGTGCTCGGCTCGCTGAATCCTGACACCACCTTGTCCGGTGGCGCGATCCTGTTGCACGGCGAGCTGATGATGGGCCGCGTGGGCGACTTCGTGATCGAGGTCGCGGCGTGCTGGGCGATCGTGATGGCGCTGACGGGCTATTACCTGTTCTTCCGAGGGCGGGTCGCGAGGGCGCGGCGCCGGGCGGCCGGTGCCGCGGGTGCGGTGCTGCGGTCGCGGCACGGTCGTACCGGCGCGGTGCTCGGGGTCGGACTGCTCTTCCTGATCGTGTCCGGCCTGCCCTGGACGGGTTTCTGGGGCGAGAAGGCCCAGCAGATCGCGAGCAGTCAGGGCAGTTCGCTGTGGAGTGAGGACCATGGCGCGCTGTCGGATCCGACGTCGACGCTGGACGAATCCCTGCCGCACAGCCACAACGTTCCGTGGGGACTGGGCGAGAACGAGGTGCCCAGCTCCGATCCGTCCGAGAAGGGCCGCTCGACGGCCGACGTCGACACCGCGATCGCGGTCGGGCAACGGCACGGGCTGCGGCACCCGATGACGATCGCCTTGCCCGCTGACGATGCGGGCGTCTACTCCGCGATCGGGTACGCCTTCCAGGACCCCGGCCAGGAGCGCACCGTTCACGTCGACCAGTACGGCGGCCGGGTGGTGTCCACCTATGGTTACAGCGACTATCCCGCGCCGGCGAAGGTCGTTGCCCAGGGCATCGCGCTGCACGAAGGGCGTCGACTCGGGCTGGTCAACTTCTGGGCGACCGCGTTGTTCTGTGCCGGGGTGGTCTTCATGAGCGTGACCGGGCCGTTGATGTGGTGGCGCCGGCGGCCCACCGGTCCCGCGGTCGGTGCGCCGCGGGGTCGGCTCCCGCTGCGCGCCACTCCTGCGTTGGCTGTGCTGGTTGCCGCGCTCGCGGTGTTCCTGCCGCTCTTCGGGATCACGCTGGCGGCCGTGCTGCTGCTCGATCAGTTCGTCGTACGCCGGGTGCCGGCGCTGCGCGCTTGGTTCAACGTCGCGCCCTGATCCGCGGCCTTGGTTCGCCCAGACAGGGCAACGATCGCGGCGGCAAGCAGTGCGCCGGCGGCCACAGCCACGACTGTGCGCCCGCCGGCGGGCGTGAGCAGCCCGGACCAGATTCCGGCCAGTGCGGACCCGGTGATCTTCACGCTGCTGGCGAGCACCAGCAATTGCGCGTGACCGTTCGCCGGTGCATACGAACGGCAGACGGCCAGCACCGTCGGCAGCAGTGTCCCGTTCGCGAGACCGAGTAAGCAGAACCCCGCAAGAGCCACGCCGTACGCCGGTGCAGCCGCCGCGGCGCCGACCGCGAAACCCATGACGGCGAGGCTGCCGGCGGCCACTCGCAGTGGTGAGCCACCGAACGGCCTGCGGGCGTTGACGAGTGAACCGATCAGGCTGGTGAAGCCGTACGCGGTGATGAGCAGTCCGCCACTGCCTGGGGCATGACCGAGATCGGTGCTGAGCAGTGGTGCCGCCACCGGCAGTGCGCCGAGGCCGAGACCGGTGAGACCGATCGCGAGAAGCATGGTGCGCAGCGGTTTGACGCGCACGGCGTGCGCCAAGCACTCACGGATCCCGGCGGCGCGCTCGGGCGAATCGGTTGCTGGCGGCAACGTGAGGACAAGCCCCGCCGCGACGAGCGCGCCCAACGCCATCAGCAGCACCGCGGCGACCGGACCGACCAGCAAGTTCGTGACCGCGGCCAGTCCAGGTCCGGCCGTCGTCGCGAGTCCCCAGGTCGCGCTGTCGAGCGATCTCGACCGCGGGGTTTCGCCGCGGGGCAGCCTGCTGGTGAGTCCACCGGCCAGCATCGGTCCCGCGCAGCCGGCGAGCAGGACGAGCAGCACTGTGAGCACGGTGGGTGCGTCATCCATCACCACCGCGGCCGCGGCGACTGCGGCGCCGTACAGGACGAATGATCCGGCGAGGACGTAGCGCGAGTCGGTCCAGGACAGGCTTCGGCTGAGCCACGGTCCGAGCAGATGCGGCGCGACCAGGGCGGCCACCAGGGCCCCGGCGAGGGCCGGGCGGACAGCCAGCGCCAGCAGAGCAAGGCCGACCGAGGCGCCGTCGTTGACCGCCCGGATCACCACCGCGGCACCGAGGTAACGGCCGAGTCCTGATGCAGTCGTTTCTGGTTTTGCTCGCATCATGTCGGCCCCGTACCCGCTATGATGCGAGCAAAACCGTTGTCGATGGAATCAGGGAATCGTGGACTTCGTTGCCGGCGCCCAGTGCCTCGACTTCGTCAACACCGTCGAGCCGCGGTACGAGCCGGCTCCGGTGAGTGACTACGTGCCCGACTACCGGGCGCTGATCGGCTGGTCGGTCAAGGCCGGGCTGGTGTCCACCACCGGCGCCCGCACACTCCGGCGGCAGGCGGACTCCCGCGCGGCGAAGGCCGCCCACGGTCGGGCGATCGCACTGCGCGAGGCGACGTACCGGGTGTTCCACGCGATCGCGACCGGCGGCGTACCGGCGGAGGACGACCTGCGCTCGATCCGCGACGCGTACGCCGACGCCGTCGCGCACGCGGTCCCGCGCTGGGAGGACGAGCTCCGGTGGACCTGGCCGGCCGACGACCTCGACAGGATCCGATATCTGCTCGCGGAGGACGCCGTCCGCCTGTTGACCTCGCCGCAGGTCGACCGGGTCAAAGTCTGCCGTCCGACCTGCGGCTGGCTGTTCGTCGACCTGACCCGCAACGGCTCCCGCCGCTGGTGCGCAACCGAAACCTGCGGCGTTCGGGAAAAGATCCGGCGGCAGTCCTTGCGCCGGGCGGCGCGTCGTACGGGCTGATGGTTCAGACCGACGAGCTGGTGACCTGGACGTGCGTCAGGTGGTGATGCGCGGCCGCCGCGATCACGAACCCGGGTCGAGCTTCTTGAACATGTGCACGTCCTCGGCGCCGCCCGGGATGCCGCGGGTGCGGCCGGTTTCGGTGTAGCCGTGGCGTTGGTAGAAGTCGGGGGCCTGGAAGGTGAACGACGAGACGCAGGCGCGGTCGCAGCCGCGGCGGCGGGCTTCTTCTTCGGCGGCGGCGAGCAGCTTCGAGCCCCAGCCTTCGCTGCGGCGGTCCTCGCGGATCCACAGCATCTCGATGCCGAGCAGGCCGGCCCAGGTCCACGCGGTCAGCCCGCCGACGATTTCGCCGGCGTCGTCGACCACCTTGACGGACAGCTCGCCCTGGTCGGCGGCGGTGGTCCCGGTGGCGGCGAAGTTGACCTCGTCCAGGCCGGCGGAGAGCCGCTCGCTGAGTTCCTTGTCGCCGTCGCCGATGCTGAGCGTCGTACCGGTGGGATGATCGTTCATGCGGTTGATTCTGATGGCAGAAGCTGCAAACGCACCGAGCGGGTGGGTGTGTGAGGGTTGTCTCGGTGACGATGCAGCATGCGCATCTCTTCGCAGGACGTACCGAGCTGGGTGGCCGGGACCGTCGCCGGCGTCATGTACGGCGTGTTGTTCGCGCTGGGGACCCACTACCTGGGCGACGTCGGCTGGACCGCGGCGTTGATCATGGGCGGGATCGGGGCGCCGTTCTTCGGGGTCGCGATGGGCTTCGTGAGCCGGCAGCTGAAGCAGACGATCGCGCCGACCGCGGGCGGCGACGAGCTCACTCGGAAGCAGCGGGGGATCGCCCTCCGGGCGGCTCAGCGCGGACCGATCCCGGCGGATCCGGCGGTCCGGGCGGCCGCCGCGGAGTACGCCCGGCGCCACCTGGACCAGGCAGACAAGCGGTGGACCCGGATCCTGATCGCCTTCGGCGCGTTCTTCCTGCTGGTGGGCTTCGTCGTGGGTCTGGTCGATGACGATCGCCCGTGGTGGCGGGCGCTTCCGGCCCTGTGTGGGGTCGTGCTGTTCGCCTACCTGCTGATTCAGCCCCGCCACCTTCGCCGCCGCATCGCGGCACTCACCGCCGATCAGCCGGACGACGAGTCGACCAGCTGAGGGTCACGGCGCCGCGTGGTGCAAGGCAGCGGCGACCGCCTCCACGGCCGGGGTTCTGGTCGTGCGGGTGAGCAGGAAGACCTCGCGGTGAAGGGTGCCTTCGGCAATGGTGCGGACAGCGACGCCCGGGACGCCGTAGCCGAGGACGAGGTCGGGCAGGAGGGCGCAGGCGCCGGCGGTGCGGACCATCTCGACGAGGATGAGGAAGTCGTCGGAGGCGTAGCGCAGGTCCGGTTCGAAGTGGCCCAGGTCGCGGCAGGCGCGGATCTGCATGGCGCGATGGCCGGTGCCGGGCTGGCAGGCGGCCCAGCGGGCATCGGCGAGGTCGGCCATCTGGACCTGCGCCTTGTGGGCCAGCGGATGGTTCTCGGGGAGGACGAGGCGGACCTGCTCCTGGACCAGCGGCTCGCGGGCGAGATCGGTGTGCACCGGTCGCGGCTGGCCGGAGTACTCGTCGCCGACGACCGCGTCGAGCTGGCGCAGGCGCAGGGCCGGGATCGACTCCTCGACCTCGGCTTCGGTCACCTCGACGCGGATGCCGGGATGGCTCTGCGCGAGCGCGGCCACGGCCGGTGCGGCGATGCGCAGGAAGGCCGACTGGAACGCCGACACCCGTACGACGCCCGCCGGGTGACCCGCGGCGATCGCGGCCACCTCCGCCTCGGCGGCTTCCAGACCGTCGAGCAGCACGGCCGCGTGGCGGACGAGCGCGTGTCCCGCGTCGGTGAGGCGCACGTTGCGGCCGGTTCGCTCGAGCAGCTTCGCGCCCGCCTCGCGTTCGAGGACGGCGAGCTGCTGGGAGATCGCGCTGGGCGTGTACCCGAGCGCTCGCGCGGCGCCGTGCATCGTTCCGCGGGCGTGCAGCTCGCGGAGCAGACGGAGGCGGCGCAGATCCAGCATCGTTCACCAACGCTACTCGATCTCGTACAGAAAGAGGAGATAGACGTGAACAGTTGAGCGTTGCGACCATTGTCGTATGGGACCGCTCCTCTGCCTGCTGTCCGCCGTCTGCTTCGGCGCCATGGCGATCTTCGGCAAGCTCGCGTACGACGCCGGCGTCGGCGTCGGCGACCTGTTGCTGATCCGCTTCGCGATCGCCGCCGTCCTGCTGCTCGTCGTCGCCGGTACGACCGGCGCGCTGCGCGGCGTACGGCGGCCGGCGCTCGTGGCCGGTCTGGCCATGGGCGGCATCGGCTACGCGACGCAGTCCGGCCTCTTCTTCGGTGCGCTCGAGCGCGTGGACGCCTCGCTGCTCGCGCTGATCCTGTACGTCTACCCGGCTCTGGTGATGATCGGCGCGATCGCCCTGCGCCGGGAACGCGCCTCGGCCCGCCGGATCGCCGCGCTCGTGATCGCCTCGGTCGGCACCGCGCTGGTGCTCGGCGGCGCTGCCTCCGGCACTCTCGACCCACTCGGCGCCGCGATGGGCTTCGGCGCGGCGATCGCCTACACCGTGTACATCCTGGCTGGCGACCGCGTCGGCGCGGGTATGCCGCCCGTCGCGCTGTCGTCGCTGGTCTGCACGGGCGCGGCCTGCACCTTCGCGGTCGTTTCCGGCGTACGGGGTGGTCCTGGGCTGGACTTCGCTCCCAGCGGGTGGCTCTGGCTGACCGCGATCGCGGTGGTCAGCACCGTCGCCGCGATCCTCACGTTCTTCGCCGGCCTGGCCCGGGTCGGACCGTCGGCCGCGTCGATCCTCTCGACCCTGGAACCCGTCGTCACCGTCGTGCTGGCGGCGACGATCTTCGGCGAGTCGCTGGGCGCGATCCAGCTCCTCGGCGGAGCCGTCGTGCTGAGCGCGGTGCTGGTGATCCAGTGGCCCGCCGGGCGCTCGCGGTACGCCGTACCGGAGGCGGTCGAGGCCGGCTGATTACCGGGTCGATGGCCGCCGACTCGGACCGCACCGGACACTGAGATCTCAGCCCTGCGGGATGTCCGTGGTCTGCGCGAGCGTTCGGCCCGCGGTGAAGTCGGCGCGCAGTGCTTCGAGGCGGGCGTCGGCGAGGCCGAGAGAGTCCGATCCGAGCAACTGGTGCAACGGCGCGCCGCCCTGGGTGGCGACGGTGATGATCGCGGCGGCTGCCTTGGCGGGGTCACCGAGCTGGGTGCCTGGCATCGCCTGGTGGGTCGATGTCATCCCCCGGATCGAGGGGTAGGCGTCGACGGTCGTCGCGGGCAAGCCGAGCGACTGCGACCTGAGGAAGTCGGTCCGCATGTAGCCGGGTTCGACGAGCGTGACATCGATGCCGAGGGCACCGACCTCGGCGGCGAGCGATTCGGTCAGGCCCTCGAGCGCGTACTTGGCCGAGCAGTACAAACCCCAACCAGGGAAGGAAGTCAGGCCGAGAATCGACGAGACGTTGATGACGTGGCCGCTGCGGTTCTCACGGAAGCCCGGCAGGACCGCGCGCAATACGTTCCATGTGCCGAAGATCTGAACGTCGAACATCTGCCGCGCTTCGGCGTCGCTGACTTCCTCGACGGCGGCGAGGAATCCGTAGCCGGCGTTGTTGACCACGACGTCCAGCTCGCCGAAGCGCTGCTTGGCGGTGGCGACCGCCGTACGGACGGCTTGCTCGTCGGCGAGGTCGACTTCGAGGGCGAGCAGCCGGGCCGGGTCGGCGCCGTCGAGTGCGGCGGTGAGGCGTTCGGCCGAGCGGGTGGTGGCGACGACGTTGTCGCCGCGGCGCAGCAGTTGGGTGACGAGCTCGAGTCCCAGTCCTCGCGAGGTTCCGGTGACGAACCAGGTGGCGGGGCGCGTGGTGGGGTAGGGCATCTGAGGTTCCTTCCGGATCGGCCGGCCGGTGGTGGCCGGTGCCTCCAGCTTTCCGCCGCGATCGGCTCCGGAACGGCGTACAACCGGCCCCCTTCGTCCTGGGACGCCGCAACCTGGGACGCCGCAACCTGGGACTCGGCGACCTGGGACGTCGCAACGTGGGACGTCGCAACCTGGGACTCGGCGACCCAGGCTGGACGGCGATCGGCCTGCGATCATGAACAGGTGGCCGATCTCAACCATGAGCTCGCGGACTTCCTCCGCCGCGCCCGCGCTGCCCGCGACCCGCAGACCACCGGACTGCCTGCCGACGGGCGGGTACGCCGCGTGGCCGGCCTCCGGCGCGAGGAGGTCGCGATGCTGGCCGGCGTCTCGACCGACTACTACACCCGGCTGGAGCAAGGGCGTCGCATCGTCCCGTCCCCGCAGGTGCTCGACGCGATCGCCGGAGCGCTCGACCTCGACGCCGCGGGGCGCACGCATCTCCGCAACCTGGTCGGCGCGGCTCGTGCGCCCCGGCAGCGGGCTCGCCCGGTTCAGCGGGTGCGACCCGGGCTCTACCAGTTGCTCGACACGCTAGACAGTCAACCCGCGCTCGTGCTCGGCCGCCGTACCGACGTACTGGCGACGAACCGGTTGGCGCGTGCGCTGTTCACCGACTTCGACCGGATGCCGGCCCGCGAACGCAACTACGCCCGCTGGATGCTGCTGTCCCAGGAGGCGAGAGACCTGTTCGTCGACTGGGAACAGCAAGCCCGCAACGCCGTCGAGAGCCTGCGCTTCTACACCGGCAACGCTCCCGACGACCCCGAGGCGCAGAAGCTGGTCGGCGAACTCTCGGTGGCCAGCCCGGAGTTCCGCCAGTGGTGGTCGGAGCACCACGTCCACCAACGCACCTTCGGCGCCAAACGCCTGCACCACCCCGTCGTCGGCGAACTGACCGTCGACTACGAGTCGCTCACCTTCCCCGGCGACCCCGAACAAACCCTGTTCGTCTACACAACCGCCCCGGACTCACCATCCCGCCAGGCGCTGGCCCTACTCGCCAGCTGGTCCCAGTCCCCGAGCCCGACCCGCTAGTTGAGCCCCGCCCGCTAGCCGAGCCGGACCCACTGGCCGAGCCCGACCCGTTAGTTGAGCCTCGCCCGCTAGCCGAGCCCGACCCAATCGCCGAGCCCCGCCCGCCCACCCCCGCTAGCCGAGCCCCGACTCACTGGCCGAGCCTCGCCCGTACGCCCGACGACTCGTGCTGCGGATCCGGTGCCCTCGGGCTCGTTGCGGAAGGTTGCCAGGGGACCGGTCGCCGGGCCGGCTGCGTGCCGCCGGTCGGCCCGATGCTGTCCTCGATCTACCGGCGGCTCAGCGTGCAGTTGCCAACGGCACTCATACTCATCACGGCCTTCGCTGACGGGGCGCTCGGACCAGCCGGAGTTTCTGCGCCGGCCGGCGACGGGGCGGCCGGACGTTGCTCGTGCCGACTACGGCGTAGTTCGCGCGTCGCTCTTGCCGGTGATGGCGTATAGGTGGGTCTGTTCACCCGGTGCAGCTGCCGGACTCGGGCCGACTGCTCGGTGGGCTGACGCCCACCACTGACCAACCAGCGCCGCAGCCGCCTCCGACCGGCGTGTCGCGGCGTGTCGCCTTCGATCGCCGGGCTTGGTCAGTGGTGGACGTCCGCCCCGAGCCGGCGTGGGTGTCGCTAGGGCGGCGGCGACCTAGCCGGAGTGCCCGGGTCGCCGGGCCAAGGCGGACGTGCATCACTGATCAACCAGCGCCATGCCCCCTGCGACTGGCGTGTCGGCGGCGAGTTGATTCGATCGTCGGGCTTGGTCAGTGGTGGACGTCCGCGGCGAGCCGGCGTGGGGGCGCGCGGCCGGGCGGTGGCGAAGGGCCAGGGTGTCCGGGCGCCGGGGCGGCGTGGGGTGTCGAGCGCCCGGCTGGGACTTTGGCACGGGCTGGAGTGTCCGGGCGACGGGGCCGGCGAAGGTGGCAAGCACCCGGCCGAGCCGCGGCGAAGGGCCGCAGTGTCCGGGCTCCCGGGCAGGCATGGGATGTCGAGCACACGGCCGGGCCGCGGTGAACGGGGTGGGGGCGTCAGAGCTCGTGGGCCGGTAAGGGCGGACGTGCACCACTGATCAACCAGCGCCGCAGCCGTCGCTGACCGGCGTGTCGGCGGCGTGTCGCCTCGATCGCCGGACTTGGTCAGTGGTGGACGTCCGCGGCGAGCTGGCGTGGGAGCGCGCGGCCGGGCGGTGGCGAACGGGCCGGGTGTCCGGGCGCCCGGGGTGGCGTGGGGTGTCGAGTCCCGGCCGGGGCCGCGGTGAACGACGTGGGGGTGTCCGGGCTCGTGGGCCGGTGGGGGCGGACCTGCACCACTGATCAACCAGGGGCCACAGCGGTCTCCGATCGGCGTGTCGCGGCGTGTCGCCCTCGATCGGCGGGCTTGGTCAGTGGTGGACGTCCGCCCCGGGCCGCGTGGGGTGTCGAGCACGTGGCCGGGGCGGCGGTGAACGGGAGGCGGTGTCCGGGCTGTCGGGCGGGCGTGGGGTGTTGAGCATTTAGCCGAGGCGGCGGTGAACAGGCTGGGTTGTCCGGGTGTCCGGTGTCCGGGTTTCAGGGCCGGGCGCCCGTACGCTGAGGTCGTGGGTGTCGAGGGTGTGGCGTCGGTTGCTGTGGTGGGGGTTGGCAGGATCGGGGCGCCGTTGGTTGGGCGGTTGGTTGCTGCGGGGTACGAAGTGGTGGGGACGGACATTCGTCCGGAGCGGCGTGGTGTCGTCGAAGCGGCGGGTGCGCGGTGGGCGGCCGATTTGGGGACGGCTGTGGCGGGTGCCGGCGTCGTGTTTACGGTGATGCCGGGTGGGCCTGAGCTCGAGGATCTGGTGCTTGGCTCGGGTCGGCTGCTGGCGCGGTTGGCTGGGGGCGCGGTCTGGGTCGACCTGACGAGTGCGTCGGTTGAGCTCGGCCAGGAGTGCGCGCGGGCCGCGGCTGCGCAGGGGATCGCTCATCTGGAGGCGCCGATTGGTGGCGGTGTGGATGGGATGCGGGATGGAACGCTCACGCTGTATGTCGGGGGCGAGGGCGGCGTGCTCGCTGCGGCTGAGCCGATTCTGCGGACGTTTGCGACGACGATCCATCATGCTGGTGGTCACGGCATGGGCTATCTGACCAAGTTGTTGATCAATTTGCTGTGGTTTGGGCAGGCGGCTCTGACGACCGAGGTGATGTTGCTCGCTCAGAAGCATGGGCAGGCGCCCGGGTACCTGCGCGAGATTCTCCGGGGTAGCGCGGGGGACAGTGCGTTCGCCGAGCGGCATCTGCCGGCGCTGTTGGGTGGTGACTATCTCGCTGACTTTGGTCTTGACCGCTGCGTCGAGGAGCTCGACTCGGTTGAACGAACCGCTGCCCGGGCCGACGTTCCGCACCCCATCACCGCTGCTGTCGCCGCCCTGCACCGCTCTGCCCTCCACCGCTATGGTCCTGTCGACGGGGAGCTGATGGCCGCCGCTTGGCTGGAGGAGCAAGCCGGCACCCGGCTCCAGGATCCGCCTCCGCGGAGTTGACTCCGGTTGGCACGAGCACCCGCAAGAGTGGTTCCGGCCGGTCGGGAGTCGTCACGACTGCGAGTGGATCGGCAGCGCGCCGGCTGCGTGAGGGTGGGTCCGGGGTGGTCGGGGCGAGCTGGCGCGGGTCGGTAGTGCGTCCGCTGCGTGGAGTTGATCCGGCTGCTCGGGGGTTGCTGCGAGTTTGGCGTGGGTCGGTAGTGCGTCCGCGGGGTGAGAGTGGAGGTGGGTGCTCGGGAGTCGCTGCGAGTGTGGCGTGGATCGGCAGCGCGTCCGTGGCGTGAGTGGATCGGGCTGTGCGGGAGTTGCCACGAGCGGGCGGGTGGATCGGCAATGGGTCCGTGGTGGGAGGGTGGATCGGGCTGGGTGGGGGTCGCGGCGGGCGTGGGGTGGATCGGCAGCGCGCAGCGTGAGGGTGGATCCGGCTGTTCGGAAGTTGCCACCGTCGCGGCATAGACCGCCAACGTGCGCGCCCGCCGCGAACCGGACGGCATAGCCCCCGCCTCCACCGGGTATCTGACCGTCACTCCACGTGGTATCCCGCACACCGCACGGGGTCGAAAGCGAAATCTTTCGGGTTATCCCCATTGCGCTCGGTGGTCGGTTGGATACATGCTGCGGAAGGTTGTTGTCAGCAACCGTCGTGCGGCCCGTGAGAGGGAGCTTGCTCCTGCCGCTGACTGGACCGAGGAGATCTGATGAGATTCCGCCCCCGCCCCCTCGTGCTCGCCACGTTGAGTTCGTTCGCCCTCGTCGCGGCCGCCGCCGGTGGTGCCGTCGCGGCTGTCGGCGCCGACAGCGCCGGTACGCCGGCCGGCAGCGCCGCAGCCGAAACCACCTCCGCAGCCAAACAAACCTCCGCCGCCAAACAAACCCCCGCCGCCAAACCAACCCCCGCAGCCACCGACACCGACGGCGACGCCCTACCCGACACCTGGGAGACCAACGGGTACGACGCCAACAGTGACGGCGTCGTCGACGTCGACCTGCCCGGTATGGGCGCGACGCCGACGAAGAAGGACCTGTTCGTCGAGATGGACTACATGGAGGGCCGGCTGGCCAGCACGACCGCGCTGGACCGGATCGTCCAGAGCTTCGCCACGGCCCCGATCAGCAACCCCGACGGCAGCACCGGGATCCGGCTGCATCTCGACGCCGGGTCGGCGCGCGGTGCGGCGTACGACCTGGGTGGCGGAAATCAGGTGCCCTACGACAGCAACCTGCAGCCGGCCGTGCAGCAGACCGACGCGATCAAGGCGACCCACTTCGCGCCGGCTCGCCAGGCGGTCTTCCACTACATGCTCTGGGCCGACGACTACGACAACACCTGCAGCAGCGGCAACGCGTTCGCGATCCCGAACGACACGTTCATCGTGACGATGGGCCCGAAGTGCAACTGGACCGTCACCGAGAACATGAACGTCGGCACGTTCATCCACGAGCTCGGCCACGACCTCGGGCTGACCCACGGCGGCAGCGACAGCGTCAACTACAAGCCGAACTACCTCAGCGTGATGAACTACCACTTCCAGTTCGACGGCGTCCCGCGGACCAGTGGCGCGGCCTGGTTCAGCTATTCCAGCTTCGCCCCGCCGACGCTGACCGAGACCAGCCTGAAGGAGTCGGCCGGCCTCGGCAGCGCCGCCTCGACCTGGCGGACCAAGTGGAGGTGCCCGGACAACACCACCCGGACCTCCGGCGCGGCCAACCTCGGCATCGACTGGAACTGTGACGGCGACGCCACCGACACCACGTCGGCCGACGTCAACCGCGACGGCCGCACCACCACGCTGACCACCCAGAACAACTGGGCCAACATCCGCTTCGGCGGTGGAGACGTCGGCGGCGGCGACGCGCAGAGCAAGACCACCACCCCGGCGCACGAACTGCAGGAGATGACCCAGCAGGAGTACGCCGAGCAGCACCAGCACTGAGTACGACGAAGGGGTGCCCACACCTGATCTGGTGTGGGCACCCCTTCGCGCTACGTCAGGACAGCGTCGCGAGCGCGTCGTTCCAGGTCTTCGACGGACGCATCGCTGCAGCGGCCAGCTCCGGGTCGGGGTGGTAGTAGCCCCCCAGCTCGACCGAGCCGCCCTGAACCGCGAGCAGCTCCTCGACGATCGTCTGCTCGTTGCTCGCCAGCGTCTCCGCGACCGGCCCGAACACCTTGGCCAGGTCCGAGTCGTCGGTCTGCTTGGCCAGCTCCTGCGCCCAGTACAGCGACAGGTAGAAGTGGCTGCCGCGGTTGTCGATGCCGCCGATCCGGCGGGTCGGCGACTTGTCCTCGTTCAGGAACGTCGCGGTCGCCCGGTCCAGGGTGTCGGCCAGCACCTGCGCCCGGGCGTTGCCGGTGGTCTGGGCCAGGTGCTCGAAGCTCGCGGCCAGCGCGAAGAACTCGCCCAGGCTGTCCCAGCGCAGGTAGTTCTCCTTCGCGAACTGCTGCACGTGCTTCGGCGCCGAGCCGCCCGCGCCGGTCTCGAACAGCCCGCCGCCGGCCATCAGCGGTACGACGGACAGCATCTTCGCGCTGGTGCCGAGCTCGAGGATCGGGAACAGGTCGGTCAGGTAGTCGCGCAGCACGTTGCCGGTCACCGAGATCGTGTTCTCGCCGCGCCGGATCCGCTCCAGCGACAGCTTGATCGCGTCGACCGGGGCGAGGATCCGCAGGTCCAGCCCGTCGGTGTCGTGCTCGCCCAGGTACTCGTTGACCTTGGCGATGATCTGCGCGTCGTGCGCGCGGGTCTCGTCCAGCCAGAACACCGCCGGGTCGCCGGTGGCCCGGGCCCGGGTGACGGCCAGCTTGACCCAGTCGCGGATCGGCGCATCCTTGGTCTGGCAGGCGCGGAAGATGTCGCCGGCCGAGACGGTCTGCTCCAGAACGACGTTGCCGTCGGCGTCGACCAGCCGAACGGTGCCGGTGGTGGCGACCTCGAAGGTCTTGTCGTGGCTGCCGTACTCCTCGGCCTTCTGCGCCATCAGGCCGACGTTCGGGACCGAGCCCATCGTGGCCGGGTCGAACGCCCCGTTGGCCCGGCAGTCGTCGAGCACGACCTGGTAGATCCCGGCGTAGCTGCTGTCCGGCAGCACGGCGAGCGTGTCGTGCTCCTGGCCGTCGGGGCCCCACATGTGACCGGACGTGCGGATCATCGCCGGCATCGAGGCGTCGACGATCACGTCGGACGGCACGTGCAGGTTGGTGATGCCCTTGTCGGAGTCGACCATCGCCAGCGCCGGGCCCTCGGCCAGTTCGGCGTCGAAGGAGGCCTTGATCTCGGGGCCCTCGGGCAGCCCGGCCAGGCCGTTCAGGATGCCGCCGAGGCCGTCGTTCGGGGACAGGCCGGCCTTGGCCAGCACCTCGCCGTACGTCGCGAAGGTCTTCGGGAAGAAGGCGCGCACGACGTGACCGAACACGATCGGGTCGGAGACCTTCATCATGGTGGCCTTGAGGTGCACCGAGAACAGCACGTCGTCGGCCTTGGCCCGGGCGACCTGCGCGGTGAGGAACTCGCGCAGCGGCGCGACGTGCATCACCGACGCGTCGACGACCTCACCGGCCAGCACCGGGACGGACTCGCGCAGCACGGTGGTCGAGCCGTCGTCGCCGGCCAGCTCGATCCGCAGCGTGCCGTCGGCGGGGATCACGACGGACTTCTCGGTCGAGCGGAAGTCGTCGGCGCCCATCGTGGCGACGTTGGTCTTGGAGTCCGGCGTCCAGGCGCCCATCCGGTGCGGGTGCGTCTTGGCGTAGTTCTTCACCGAGGCGGGCGCGCGGCGGTCGGAGTTGCCCTCGCGCAGCACCGGGTTGACCGCGGAGCCCTTGACCTTGTCGTAGCGGGCCTGGATCTCCCGCTCCTCGTCGGTCTTCGGCTCGTCGGGGTAGTCCGGCAGCGCGTAGCCCTGGCCCTGCAGTTCGGCGATCGCGGCCTTGAGCTGCGGGATCGAGGCCGACACGTTCGGCAGCTTGATGATGTTCGCCTGGGGCGTCTTGGCCAGGTCGCCGAGCTCGGCCAGCGCGTCGGCGATCCGCTGGTCCTCGGTCAGGTACTCGGGGAACAGCGCGATGATGCGTCCGGCCAGCGAGATGTCCCGCGTCTCCACGGCGACCCCGGCCTGCGCGGCGTACGCCTGGATCACCGGCAGGAACGAGTACGTCGCCAACGCCGGCGCCTCGTCAGTGTGGGTGTAGATGATGGTCGGATCAGTCACCGTGTACTCCGCTCCCAGTCTGCCAACGTGATGGCCCGTACGGGCCCGGCGCGTCGGCGATCGGCCGTCGCGCGTCGTGGCCGGGATCCCCCGGGCCGACCCCCACCTTAGTGGCGCTCCGGCGCCGGCCCGGTCGCGGGTTTCACCGCCGGATCAGCGTGTACTGAGGGTGACCGGCCGGTCAGAGCCGTGGTGCGTAGGCGTCGTACGGCCAGGCGGCGAGCACCTTCGTGTTCAGGCTCGCGCCGAGGCGGGCGTAGAAGCGCTGGGCGCCTTCGTTGGAGGTGCGCATTCCCCACGTGATCGTGAGCCGGCCGGGCAGTGCGGCCGCGCGGGCCAGCTCGAGCATCAGCAGTTCACCGATGCCCGCGCCTCGGAAGCGTTCGCGGACGTACAGGTCGTCCAGACCCAGAACCTCCCGGCCGGTCCACAGGTGAATCCGCCGGACGGCGGAGACATAGCCGGCCGGCTCTCCGTCGTGCTCGGCCAGCAGCACCGTCACCGCGTCGTCGGCGAGCAGCTCCCGCCAGCGCTCGACCGTGACGGTGATGTATTGACCTTCGTCCTGGTGGTCGGCCAGCTCGCGGACCAGCGTGTCGACGAGTTCGGCGTCTTCGGGACCAGCGGATCGGACCTTCGTGGGCATCGGCAGCACCTCCTGGTCCAGCACTGTACGGACGGGAGGGTCACAGGCGGCCGTTGGTGCGCAGTGTCGCGATGGCTTGCACGGTGGCGATGCCGCGCCAGTCGAGGGCCTGGCCGGGGGACCAGTGCAGGTAGTCGACGTCCCAGCCGCCGTCGTCGTGCTGGCCGGCCGTGAGGCGGTCGAGATCGGCCTCGAGCTGCTCGGGCGTGAACAGCGCGCGGCTCGGTGTCCCCGGATGCGGCGACATCGCGACCGGCGTGATCTTCTCGTTCTCGGTGCCGCCCTCGACCGGAAGGTTGCCGTCAGCATCGAGTGACGTGCGGAACCGGTCGACCGCCGCGGCGGCGCGGGCCGGATCGGGCACCGCGTCCAGGAAGTCGAGCGCGAACTTCACCGTGTACCCGCTGACGCCGTCGGCCGCCTCGATCGTCGTCCAGCACCAGTCGGTGGCGGCCTCCAGCCACGGGTGCGACGATCCGGCCTGCCAGAGCTTGGCCGCGATCGCGTAGGTGAGGAACCCGCTCTCCGGCGCCGGAATCATCCACGGCGCCCGCGGATGACCGTCCGCGCTCGGCAGCACGGTCGGTACGCCGCCGTCGGGATTGCTGATCGTGGTCAGCCAGTCACCGATCTCGCCGACCAGCGGATCACCGAGCGCGCCGAGGCTCGCGAGGATCTCCAGCGCCTGCAGTACGGCGGACGGCTGGCTGTCCGGGCACCGGACGTCGGGTTCGAGCGCGTGGCCGAAACCGCCGTCGGGCGTGCGGTAGGCGCGCAACGCGTCGAGCACCGGGCCGGCCGGAGCACCGTGCAGGAGAACGGCCAGGCGGTGCCGGTCGATCAGGCGGGCGTTGGCGTGGACGAACTGTTCTGCTGCGTCGAGGTCGATCATGGACCCGACGTTAGGCGGCGGTCAGTGCGGCGTCTTTCAGGAAACGGACAGGCGTGAGGCCGGTCAGCCGGCGCACCTCGTCGGACATGTGCGCCTGGCTCGCGTACCCGGCGGCGAACGCACGGATCGCCAGCGGGTCGTCGCCGGGCTGGGCGATCAGCCGGCGCAGGCGGGCGACGCGAGCGAGCATCTTCGGGCCGTAGCCGACGGCGTTCTGCAGCCGCCGGTTGAGCTGCCGCTCGCTGAACCCGAGCTCGGCGGCCGCGGCGGAGACGCGCACGCCGGGCTCCGCGAGTTTGCGCGCGGCCGCCAGCGCCAGCGGGTCCGGGGTCGCGTGACGCCGTAGTACGGCCTCGGTCAGAATCCTCAGCCGCTGGTCTGGATCGGCCGCCACCATCGCCTCGTCGAGTTGCTCGCCTGCGGCGCCCCAGACCAGGCCGGCGCTGACCCGGCTGTCTCGCACCTCCGAGGCGGGCAAGCCGAGCACCGCGCCCGCCGCTCCGGGGCGGAGGCGGATCGCGCAGGTGCGGTCGCCCGCATCGGCCGGCCGGCTGATCCAGGGCCTGGTGTCGGCGCCGACGACGGCAAGACCTCGCTCGGCGCCGAACCAGACGAGGTCGACGCAGCCGTCCGGGATGACCCGCGTGATCTTGCCCGGCACCGGGTCGCTCTCCCACAGGCATGCGACCAGCGGCTCCAGGCCGACCGGCGACCGGTACTCACGGTAAGTCACGCCTTCGAGGCTAACTCGCCCCACCGACAACCGCCGCCCGCGTCGTGTTCGCTCACCGGAATGGGTGCCGGACTGTTCACGACAGCCGCGCCCGCAGGCCGAGCATCAGCAGGTCGAGGCCGTCGCTGAACAGCTCGTCCGGACCGCCCGCGGCGACGGCGGCCAGCGTCCAGTGGGCGATGGTCTCGAAGATGTCCCGGGCGTCGGTCTCGGAGATGCCGAGGGCCACCAGAGCGTTGAGCTGCGCCCGGACCAGCGCGGCCCGCGAACCGCCGCCCTGGTCCCGGTACGGCGTGGCCTTGGCCTGGATCAGCGCGGCCAGGCCGGGATGCTCGGCGTAGAACTCGCGGAGCCGGTGCGACCCGGTCGTGGTCACCGCGATCCACTCGTCGAGGCTCCCGACCTGCTCGTACGCCGTCCGGTCGGCCGCGAAGGAGTCGAACGCGTTGCGGGCCACCAGGTCCAGCAGGTCGTCCTTGTTGCGCACGTGGTGGTAGAGCGAGGGAGCCCGTACCGACAACCGCTCGGCCAGTGCGCGCATCGTCAGGCCGGCCACCCCGTCGGTCCGGATCACCGCCAGCGCGGCCTCGACGATCGCCTCGACCCGCAGCCCCGCCGCGGCGTGCGACGACGGCCCGCGCTGCTCCGGCACCTGGAAATCTCCCTTGTCCCGCCTTGTCTAAGGCCATTAGCCTACTCGTCTAACAGTGTTAGACGAGAGGATCGCCATGCCCGGAGGACTGCGCCCCGACTACCCCGTGAAAACCGAGCGACTCGACCTGCGGCCGCATCGGCGCGAGGACCTCGACGACCTGCTCGCCTTCCACTCCGATCCCGACGTGGTTCGCTACGTGCCGTGGCCGGTCCGGGACCGCGAACAGACGCGCGTCGCACTGGAGGCCAAGCTCGGGCAGGCCGAGCTGACCGAGCCGGGGCAGTGGCTCGTCCTGGCGATCGAACTGCGGGAGACGCGGACGGTGATCGGTGAGGTGCTGCTCAAGTGGGCCAGCGACACCGACAGGCAAGGTGAGCTCGGCTACGCGCTGAACACCGAGTACCACGGTCGGGGATTCGCCGCCGAGGCCGCGGAGGCGATGCTCAAGCTCGGGTTCGACGACCTCGGCCTGCACCGGATCTGCGCGGTGATCGTCGCCGGCAACGACGCCTCGGTCCAGTTGGCGCGGCGGCTCGGGATGCGCCAGGAGGCCCACTTCGTGCACAACGCGTTCTTCAAGGGGCAGTGGATCGACGAGTTCGTCTTCGCTCTGCGTGACGACGACTGGCGAAATCGCGTCCGGTGAAACACTCGCCCCCGGTTCTCCGATAGACCAGCAGAGAGGGGGCCTGAGGCAATGAAAATCACGGGAGAACCGGCGTGGCGGCTGGTCGCGCTGCTGCGTTTGGTCGAGCGCGAACCGGTCGAGGCGGGCGGCGAGGACGTCGTGCTGGACGCCTGGTTCGGGCCCCACTCGCCCGGCTCCCGGACGCCCCGCCCCTGGGCCTGTCTGCATCCCACGCGGCGCCCCGAACCCCCGCTGCCCTGAGCGAGTTCGCCGACACTCGCCGTCATGTGTTGACCACCTGTGGTGTGGGCACTTGACTGGGGAGAAGGAGGTTCAGATGGCGGCTGCGGGGATTTTCGGTGGTCGGCGCTATCGGATCGTGTGGATGGCCGTGGTCGGCTTCCTCTTGCTGGCCGGATGCGGCGCGGCGGTTCTCCTGATCAGCCCGACGACCTGCCTGATGACGTTCGTGATGGGCGCCGGCACGGTCGGCTCGGTCTACCTCAGCGCCGGCATGGCCGACGGCAGACCGGCGCGCCACGTCGCCAGCCAGGTCGTCAAATGGTCGCTGCGGTCCGGGATCCTGACGCTCGCGGTCTGCGGGTACGCCGTCACCGCCGGCTGGACGACGATCGCTCTGGTCCTGGCCGTCGTCGCGACCGCGCCGTACGTCGTCGCGCACCTCTGGACGCCGGCCTCGACGGTCGAGCAGTACTCCGACGAGGAGCTCTGCCTGGCCTGGTGCCTGAGCACCGCCGCGCTCGAGTCCGCCGCGACGGCCGAGCAGCGCCTGGCGATCACCGCGACCCGGCTCAGCTACCTCGACGAGCTGGAACGCCGGCAGCCCGAGACGTTCGCCGCCTGGCTGGAGACCTCGCCGCAGGCCACCGCCGATCCGAGCGACTTCTTCATCCGGACCGATCACCACACCGCGTCGGACTGAGCCGGCCCAAGAAAGGGTTAAGGCTGCCTCGACTTCGTTCCTGGTGGGGCCGGGCGGTCACTACGATCGCCGGATGCCGGGGACGACGAGTGGTGGCGTGATCCGGTCCCGCGACCAGGTGGTCGTCCGGCGGGATCCGCAGGACACGTACTTCTTCCTGACCATGCCGCGCAACGTGCTGCGCACCCATCCGCTGGTGGTACACCTCACCGGCGTCACCGATCGCTGCGCGGTCGCCGGCGACGAGGTGACCCAGGTGCTGGCCAGCGGGGACGAGATGTTCTCCGCGGTGTGGACGGTCGGCCGGGCCGAGTGGGGCCACCGGTGGAGCGTCGCGACCCCGCAGTACGGGTGGCGCGGCGTCGGCGCGCAGGTCGACTACCTCTTCGAACCAGTTGCCGAGGGCACCAAACTGACCCGGGTGATGACCGTCCGGCTGGCGCCGGGGCACCAGGAGTGCCGCGCGCTGCGGCAGTTCACCGACCGATCGGTGCCGGAACGCTTTCTGCGCAACGTGAAACACCGGGTCGAGGCGGTCCGCGGCGCGTTCTCGTTCTGATCCCGCCGTCCGCCGAGCCGCGCTCACTCGGTCGTCGTCGCGAGGATCTCCCTGATCAGTTGCTCCGTCTCGCGCGGCGTACCGGCCGCGATCGACAGCGCGTCCATCGTGACGTGGTACTTGTCCAGGTCCTCGCGCTTGTCCAGGTAGACCGCACTGGTCAGGTGCTCGATGTAGACCACGTCCGGCAGCTCGACCTCGGCGAACCGCAGGATGCTGAACGCGCCGCCGGTCGCGGCGTACAGGCCGGCCTTGAACGGGATCACCTGCAGGGTCACGTTGACCCGGCGGGACATCTCCAGCAGATGCTCCAGCTGGTGCCGCAGGACGCCGGGCGTGCCGACCTCGCGCCGGAGCACCGACTCGTCGATCACCGCCCACAACCGCAGCGGGCGCAGACCACGGGTCAGGACGGCCTGGCGCGACATCCGCAGGGTCACCAGCCGCTCGACCTCGACCTGCGGCAGCGGGGCTTCGCTGTGGCCGAGCTGGGTGACGGCGCGGGCGTAGTCGGCGGTCTGCAGCAGGCCCGGGACGAACTGCGACTCGAACGTCCGGATCATGTCGGCGGCCATCTCGAGACCGAGGTAGGAGTGGAACCAGTTCGGCGTGAGGTCGTCGTAGCGCTGCCACCAGCCGGGGTTGTTCGCCTGCTGGGCCAGCTCGAGCAGGCGTTCGCGCTCGGCCGGATCGGTCTGCCGGTAGAGCGTGAGCAGGTCCTCGACGTCGCGCGGTTTGAAGCCGACCTTGCCGAGCTCGAGCCGGCTGATCTTGGACTCCGAGCCACGGATCGCCCAGCCGGCGTCGGCACGGCTGATCCCGGCCTCCTCGCGCATCCTGCGCAGGTGAGCTCCGAGCATGATCCGCAGGGCGGTCGGTCCGCCCGGCGCGCCCTGCTCCTCGGTCACCACGACCCTCCCCAGTCGGTCTCGCGCGACGTGCCCGCCGATCTTCGCACGTTCGGCGCGGTCGCGGGCAGTGGGGACTCGCTACCGGGCGTGATTTTCCGGCTGCGATGTGGTTAGGCTCGGACCCTCAGCCGAACCTTCCCCCGAGTGAGGTCGCCGCATGCCCGATGCCACCAAGGCTCCCAGTTCCGTACCGGTCGGGGTGGACACCACCCGGGCCAGCATCGCCCGCGTGTACGACGCGGCGCTGAACGGCAAGGACAACTTCGAGATCGACCGCGAGGTGCTGCGGCAGGTCGCGACGGTGGCCCCGCAGGTGAACGACCTGGCCTGGTCGAACCGCAACTTCCTGATCCGGGCCTGCCGCTTCCTGGCCGGCCAGGTCGGCATCACCCAGTACCTGGACTGCGGGTCCGGACTGCCGACCGCGGAGAACACTCACCAGATCGTGCAGCGGCTGCAGCCGAGCGCCCGGGTGCTCTACATCGACAACGACCCGGTGGTGCTCGCGCACGGCCGTGCGCTGCTGGAGGAGAACGACCAGACCCTGTTCCTCAGCGCCGACATCTTCAAGCCCGACGAGGTGCTGAGCCTGCCGCAGGTGCGCGAGTTCCTCGACTTCAGCCAGCCGATCGCGCTGATCCACAACGGCACCCTGCACCACTACCTGGGCGACGACGCCCCCGAGCTGATGAAGACCTACGTCGACGCGCTGGTGCCCGGCTCGTACTCGGTGATCGCGCACTTCTACGACCCGCAGACGCCCGAGCACTCCGCGATCGCCCGCGCGATGGAGGAGAAGTTCACCCACAGCCCGATGGGCAGCGGCGTGTTCCGCACCTACGAGCAGATCCGCGCGCTGTTCCCCGGCCAGGAGCTGGTCGAGCCGGGGCTGGTGCTGTGCGACGACTGGTGGCCGGACGGCCCCCGGGTCAAGCCGCTGAACCAGGTCGAGGAGTGCATCGCGGGCGGCGTCGGCCGCAAGGTCTGACCATCTGTTGCCTGCGGCAACTGATCAGGACGTCTCGGAGACCAGTACGGCAGTGGTGTCCGGCTCCAGCGCCTGGAACAGGTGCGGGAGGTCGCCCGGGTAGGCGATGTAGTCGCCCGGGGTGAGCTCGACCGGTTCGCTGCTGAGCCCGATCAGCGCGCGGCCGGTGCTGAGTACGACGTGCTCGACCGTGCCGGGCATGTGCGGCTCTGACTTGCGGCCCGGGCCGGGGGAGACCGTCAGCCGGTAGATGTCGCGGCGCGCGTTCGGTGGGCAGGACGCGACCAGCGTCGCGCTGTAGTCGGCCTGCTCGGAGTAGATCGCCGGGCCCTCGTGCGCCCGGATCACCTGCACCTTCGGCTTCGGCGGATCGATCAGGTCGCCGAATTGGATCTCCAGCGCCACGCAGAGCGCCCACAGCGTCTCGACGCTCGGGTTGCCGGTGCCGGACTCCAGTTGCGACAGCGTGGACTTCGCGACGCCGGCGCGTTTGGCCACCTCGCTCAGCGACAATCCGGCCCGGGCGCGTTCCCGGCGCAACGAGCTCGCGATCACGTCGAGCGGTGCCTTGCTGTCCATTCGCGTTCGCTCCATCGGTCCATGCGTTCGCCTTGACGAACGACGCCTTCTTTGTTCATCATAAAGCCCATGCGTTCGACATGGCGAACACTCGACCCCGGGCTGGCCCGCGACATCGCGTTGGTCTGCCTCGCCGACGGCGTGGTCGGACTGTCGTACGGCGCGATCAGCGTCGGCGGCGGCCTCGACCTGTGGGTGCCGATCGCGATGTCGCTGCTGGTGTTCGCGGGGGCCTCGCAATTCTTGTTCGTCGGGATCGTCGCGGCCGGCGGCTCGCCGATCGCGGCGACCGTCGCCGGGCTGCTGGTGAACAGCCGGCACGTCGCCTTCGGGCTCGCGGTCAGCGACGTGATCGGCCACGGCTGGCGCCGGGCGCTCGGCAGTCACGTGATGACCGACGAGAACGTCGCCTTCGCGCTCGGCCAGGACGAGCTCCGGCACCGGCGCGCGGCGTACTGGGCCTGTGGGATCGGGATCTTCGTGTGCTGGAACGCTGGGGTGGTGGTCGGGGCCCTGGCCGGGTCGGTGATCACGGACACCGACGCGTTCGGGCTGGACGCCGCGTTCCCGGCGGTCCTGCTCGCGCTGGTCCTGCCGTCGCTGAAGGACAAGGCGACCCGGACGGCCGCCTTGGCCGGGTCGGTGGTCGCGCTCGCGGTGACGCCGTTCCTCCCGGCCGGTCTGCCGGTGCTGCTGGCCCTCGTCGGTCTGCTCTTCTACCGCCCGGCCCGAACGTTGGAGCCCGCCTGATGGACAACCCAGCCCTGGTACTCGCCGGCATCCTGGTCCTTGCCGCAGGCACCTTCGCCCTGCGCGTGGCCGGGCCGCTGATGCGCTCGCGCTTCGAGCTCTCCGACCGGGTCCAGCAGTTGCTCTCGACGGCCGCCGTGGTCTTGCTCGCGGCGCTCGTCGCCACCGCCGCACTGACCGCCGGCCACACGCACGCCGGGATCGCCCGCCCGGTCGGCGTACTGGTCGGTGGAGTCCTGGCCTGGCGTCGCGCTCCCTTCGTCCTGGTCGTCGTCGCCGCCGCGGCGACCGCTGCCGGGCTGCGGCTTCTCGGCGTTCCCTAGCCGCTCGCCCTTTCGGGCAATTCGGCCGGCGACGATCCTCTCGCGGGCTAGCGTGCGGGGTATGACGAGCCATCCCGGAGGACCAGCGGCGCCGAAGCGCACCCTGACCTGGGTCGCGGTCGGTTGCTTCGTCCTCGGGCTGGTGCTGAGCGGGATCTTCGTGATCCGGCTGGTGCAGAACCTGCCGGAGGCGCCGGAGCGCGTCGACGGTGGACCGGTGCGGCTGACCTCCGACGGGCTGACCGTGTACTCGTCGGTGCCGACGCTGCTCCCACCCTGTACGGCGAAGGACGCGTCGGGCACCGACATCCCGCTCGAGCGGGTGAAGGGGTCGCAGGAGATCACCCTGAACGGCGACACCTGGTACGTCGTCGCCCAGTCGGTCGACAAGGTCCCGGCCCAGGAGGTCGTGGTCTCCTGCGAGAGCCCCGGCACCGCGGCGTCGTTCTACGCCGGCCCCAAGCTCGCACTCGGCTCCCTGGTGGTGTCGGTGCTGCTGGCGATCGGCTCGTTCCTGCTGTTCTTCCTGGTCGGCATCGTGCTGATCATCGTCGACAACGTTCGCCGCCGCCGCGCGAGAAAGGCAACCATGGCTCACCCTGGTCCGAACAACCCCGAGTACCCGTTCCCGCCCACCGACGGCGTGGACCCCGACTACCCGGCGCCGCAACCCGCCCCGCCGGGTCCGGGCAACGACGGTGTCGACCCCGACTACCCCGCCCCGCAGCCCGCTCCGCCGGGCCCGGGCAACGACGGCGTGGACCCGGACTACCCGGCCCCGCCGGCGGACGGCGTCGACCCCGACTACCCCGCACCGCCGGCGGAGACCGACGGCGTCGACCCCGACTACCCGGCCCCGACGCGCTAGCCGGCTGACGCCAGCCAGTAGTAGCCGAACTCCTCGAAGCGGATCTCCGAGCCCAGCGCCCGGAGGTCCGCTTCGACCGTTCCCGGCTGAGGGAAGTTCTTGAGGATCTCGTACGCCGATCCGTCGGCCAGCCGCCGTGTCTGGTAGGTGTCACCGCCCGGCCGCACCGACGTCACCGGCGAGCTGCTGCCCTCGACGTACAGGTTGTCGATCAGCACCACCTGCCGCCCACACCGGCCCAGCCGCTGGACGAACTCCGCGGTCTCAGCCCGTGGCACGTGCGACCAGAAGAAGCCGGCGAACACCACGTCGAAGCCGCCACCGACCTCGTCCAGCTGTGCGACGTCCGCGGTCCGGAAGGACACCTCGCCTGAGTAGGCCCGCTCCCGCGCGACGGCCAGCGTCTCTTCGGCGAGATCCGTGGCCAGCACGGATCGCGCCGTGCCGGCCATGACGGCTGTCCAGTAGCCGGTCCCGGCGGCGACCTCCAGCACGGTCTTCCCGCGGACCAGTTCGGCCACCGCCGACCGGAGCCGGCGGAGGTCGTCCTGGCGTTCGGGCTTGGCGTACACGGCGTCGTACTCGCGGGCGCGGCGCCGGTAGTACTCGGGCAGGTCGGTCATCGGGAACCTCCGTCGTCGGTCGCGGAGGCCCGGTCGGACCCAGACATCAGAACCTAGGCGTCAGGACCCCACTCCTGCAACGGATTTCGGCCGGAGCAGGAAGGCGCCGATGTACAGCAGCGCGGCGATCACGATCAGGCCGTCGAAGCCGATCAGCAGCGCGGCGTACTCCAGGCAGCCGCCGAGCAGGGCGCCGAGCAGGTTGGCGCCGAAGCTCGCGGTGCCGTCCGCGGTGTCGGTGAAGCGCTTGGCGAAGATCACGTTCGCGGCGAAGATCGGCAGGAACGCGATCAGCACCGCGACGAGCGCGCGCAGGCCGACCGGCATGCTCAGCAGCCAGCTGTCGGGGAAGATCCAGCTCAGCAGCAGCCCGCCGAACAGCACGACGTACATCGTCTTCAGCGGTGGAGTTCTGAAGCGTCTGGTGACTTCGACCGCGGCCAGGACGGCGACCAGGACACCGGCGAAGACGATCGCGTTGACCACCCAGGTGGTGCCGAACAGCAGCGCGAAGCCGGTGATCGACTTGGTCTCCAGCAGCATGAAGCCCGCGCCGAGCAGGAACAGGTCGGCGTACGGCTTCATCCGCCGGTACGACGAACCGCCGCCGGCGATCCCCACGCCGATCAGTCCGGCGACCAGGATCAGCCCGAGCGTGATCAGGTACAGCGACGGGATCCGGTCGGTGAACAGGTACAGGAACGGGCGGTTGTCCGTGGCCGGCGGCGGCGTGGTCGCCGACGCCCCGGCCCATTCCGCGCCGCAGGCCTGGTCGGCGTTGGTCAGCCCGACCGTGACGACCGCCTGCTGCAGGTCGTCGCCGACCTTGTCCACGCAGGGCTTGTGCCCGAAGGCCTTCTCCGCCGTCGATGCCAGCCGGTCGATCAGCCAGGTCTCGCGGTAGTAGTTGTACATCGCGAACGCGCCACCCGGTGCCAGGTGGTCCCGCGCGCTCTCGAACGCCTGCTCGGTGAACAGGTAGCTCTCCAGCCGCAACGAGCTCGCGCCGTTCACCAGCGTCAGCGAGTCCGGCAGGGCCAGCAGGATCAGGTCGTACTTCTTGTCGGTACGCGACAGGAACGCCCGCCCGTCGTCGATGTGCGACGTCACCCGCGGGTCCTGGTACGGGTGGTCCGGGTGCTGCTCACGACCGATGTCGCGCAGCCGCGGGTCGATCTCGACCGCGTCGACGTGCTTCGCACCGTTGCGCAGGGCAACGGCCACGTCGGTGCCGGAGCCGGCGCCGATGATCAGCACGTTCTCCGGGTTCTTCTTCGCCGCCCGCTCGTAGGGCAGCCCGTACTGCGGCTCCCACTGCAGCCGCTTCTCGGCCGGGATCGCCTGCTGGTGCGGGACGCCGTTCACGGTGATCGTGAGCAGCGGCGTGTTCTCCCACGTCGACGACGAGGTCTGCACCTTGTAGTACGGCGACCAGCTGTTCTCCGGCCGGGTCGACTCGTGCAGCAGCACGCCGAGCATGGCCAGCAGGGGAGTCGCCACCAGCGCGGCGCTCAGCGCGGCCGCGGTCGCCTTCTGCCCCGGCACCATCAGCGTGAGGAACCCGATCGTGACCAGCAGCCCCCACCAGATCGGCGGCGCCCCGACGAACGACAGCAGCGTGAACGCCACGATGCCGGTCAGGCTGCCGATCAGGTCGTACCGGTACGCCGTCAGCCGCGGCAGCTCGGTGAAGCAGCGCCCGACCAGCTCGGCCGGCCCGGCCAGGACAACGGCCGCGGCGACGAAGATCACCGGCAGGATCACCCACACCGGCGGGCCGGTGGTGTCCAGGCTGGTGAAGTAGATGACGCTGTCGCCGGACCGGTTCACGGTGACCGGCTTCCAGGCGATCACGAGCACCAGCAGGCCGAGCATGATCGGTGAGTAGTACGGCAGCCGCTTCGCCTTGCCGGCCCGCAGGATTCCGATCCCGATGCCGAGGAACGAGCCGAGCAGCACGAAGTTGGAGAAGTAGCTGAGGTGAACCACGTTCGATCCGGTCCAGCGGATCAGCGCGAGCTCCAGGAACAGCATCAGCGCGCTGGCCGCGACGAGCCGCGGTTTCACGCCGATCGGGCTCTGCCAGCGTTGTGGTCCGGCCGTGCGAGGGGTTGACGAATCCACTGCCATGGGCCGGGACCTTACCCATGACAGTGGCCTGCGTCACCCCCTCCGCGCGGCGTAGGTCTACCGGCGCGTCGGCTTCGGCAGCTGGCAACCGGTCTTGTTCAGGTCGATCGTGCGGGACGCGGTCAGGCAGGTGTAGAGCCACCACGTCTGCTGCCCGTACGCCGCGCCCTGGTCGACGGTGACGTTGCCGTTCGCATCGACCTCGCACGGGTTGTTCACCGTGCAGCGGGCGCCGTCCTCGTTGCCGGTGTTGTTGACGCCGATCACCTCACCGGTGCTGGTGCTGACGATCGGCGAGCCGGAGGTTCCGCCGATCGTCTCGCAGCCCGGCTGCTGGTACTTGATCGAGTTCTTCCAGGTCCAGTTGCCCTCGCGCAGCTCGGGAATCGTGGCCTGCACCGAGCAGGTGTAGATCCGCTTCCAGTAGCCGGACACGACCGCCATCCCGGCGCCGTCGGCCGGGCCCTGCTTGGCCAGCGTCAGCGGCGTGACGTTCAGCCGCGACCTGATCGAGTTGTAGGACTCGTTCACCTCGTACACGATCATGTCGGTCTTGGTCATCGTGCCGTAGAGGATCCGGCTGGCCCGGACGGTGCCGGCGTTGCTCGCGTTCGGCCGCAGCAGCGTGATCGACCGCGTCGACGCGCGGTTGACCAGAACGACACCCGGGTTGAGGAATCCTCCCTCGTAGCAGTGACCGTTGGTGAGCACGAGCGCCTTGTCGGTGCCGACGGACTCGGCGTACCGGATCAGGGAGGCCGAACAGTTGCTGAGCGCCGCGATCCCGGTGTAGTCGGCGCCGGGCGCGGCGGCCTTGGCCGGTGCGGGTGCCGACGCGGCAGCGGGCTCGAGCGCGTGGGCCTGGCTGCCGCTCAGCAGCACGGCGCCGCAGGCCAGAGCGGACACGAGAACGGAACGGACGAGTTTCATGGGCGGTGATCCTTTGTCCTCACGGGGTACTTGTCGGACTCTTCGTATCCGAACCCGGCCGTCCGGGCCATCACGAACGCGTGAACGCCACTGACGCAGGGGTTTCCCTCCGCGATCGGACTGTTACCCTGCGTTTCCGTCCGAACCACAGGCCTCCTGGGTACGTCGTACCAGCGAGGGAACAACCGGCCCGGCGGCGCGTCTGATCGAGGCGCTGGTGGGCCCCGGCCATACTGGACGACGCGACGACCGGCCACGGGGGCCGTCCCGGCTACGACCGGCAGCGCCGAACGGAGAACGGAAGGACGTCATGCCGCAGGACAAGCCAGACCTGCGCAATCTCAGTGAGCCGGTGCGCTTCAAGCGGGCGTTGACGCTGCTGCTGATGACGCTGGTCCTGCCAGGGTCCGCGCAGATCGTGGCCGGCAGCAAACGGGCCGGCCGCTACGCCTGGCGGGTGATCGCCGGACTGGTCGCGATCGTGGTGTTCCTGGTGCTGCTGTCGCTGGTGTGGCGCTCGGGCACGATCAACATCATCGTGTCGCCGACCACGTTGCGCATCGTGCAGGTGCTGCTGATCGTGCTGGCGATCGGCTGGGCCGCGCTGTTCGTCGACGCCTACCGGCTCGGCCGGCCGCTCACCCTCGAACGCAACCACCGGCTCACCGCCAGCATCCTGGACGGCGTGCTGGTGCTGGTGGTCGTCGGCGCGCTCGTCTGGGGCAGCACGATCGTCTCGGCGCAGCGCGACTTCGTCGCCAGCGTCTTCGGCAACGGCCAGAAGTCCAAGGCCGAGAAGGGCCGCTACAACGTGCTGCTGCTCGGTGGCGACTCCGGCGCGAACCGGATCGGCGTCCGGCCGGACAGCATCACGCTGGCCAGCATCGACGCCGACACCGGCCGCACCGTGCTGATCGGCCTGCCGCGCAACATGGCCAAGGTGCCGTTCCCGGCCGGGACCGAGATGGCCAAGCAGTTCCCGAACGGCTTCGAGTGGGACGGCTGTGGCCACGACTGCTACCTGAACGGCGTCTACACCTGGGCGTCGGGGCACAAGCAGCACTTCCCCGGCGTCCAGGATCCCGGTCTGGTCGCCACCCAGCAGGCGGTCGAGGGCGTGACCGGGCTGAAGGTCAACTACTACGTGCTGATCGACATCGCCGGCTTCCAGCACCTGCTGAACGCGGTCGGCGGGATCACCGTGGACGTCGGCAAGAAGGTCCCGATCGGTGGCATCGGCGGGCCGATCAAGGGCTACATCCAGCCGGGCAAGAACCAGCACCTGGACGGGTACCACGCGATGTGGTTCGCCCGGTCGCGGGCCGGCGCCAGCGACTACGAGCGGATGACCCGGCAGAAGTGCGTGATGACCGCGATGCTGAACCAGCTGTCGCCGCAGAAGGTGCTGACCAAGTTCCAGGGCATCGCCGCGGCCAGCAAACAGGTGGTCAAGACCGACATCCCGTCGGGTGAGCTGGGGACGTTCACCGACCTCGCGCTGGACTCGAAGAAGCTTCCGGTGTCATCCTTCTCGCCGGTCCCACCGCTGATCAAGACCGGCGACCCGGACTTCGACCTGGTCCGGTCCAAGGTCGCCGAGGCGATCGGCAAGTCCGAAGCGCTGGACAAGGCGTCCAAGGACGGGGACGGTGAGAAGACGGACACACCGAGTAGCGTGTCTGCCAGCAAGAAGCCGGTCACGGCCGGCAAGACCCCGTCCAAGCCATCCACCGACGTCGCCGACGTCGCACAAGTCTGTAAGGCCTGACCTGAAGATGCCACTGTCCAACTGGCCCCCGGTCTCCGTCGTGATGCCCGTGCTGAACGAGGAACGACACCTCGAGGAGGCTGTCGGTCGTGTCCTCGACCAGGAGTACCCCGGCGAGCTGGAGGTGGTGCTCGCGATCGGCCCGAGCAAGGACCGGACCGAACAGATCGCGGCCCGGCTGGCCGCCGCCGACGCCCGGATCACGATCGTGCCGAACCCGACCGGCAAGACGCCGGCCGGCCTGAACGTCGGCATCGCGCACGCCCGGCACGACATCGTCGTCCGGGTCGACGGGCACGGCGTACTGACCCAGGGCTACATCCGCCGGGCGGTCGAGGTGCTGCACGAGAGCGGCGCGGACAACGTCGGCGGCGTGATGGCGGCCGAGGGGCGGACGCCGTTCGAGATGGCGGTCGCCTGCGCGTACCGGTCGCGGCTCGGGCTGGGCGCCTCGACGTTCCACCAGGGCGGCAAGGCCGGACCGGCCGACACTGTCTACCTGGGCGTCTTCCGGCGGCAGGCGCTCGAGCGTGTCGGCGGCTTCGACGAGTCGATGCACCGCGCGCAGGACTGGGAGCTGAACTACCGGATCCGCAAGACCGGTGGGCTGATCTGGTTCAGCCCCGACCTGTCGGTGACGTACCGGCCGCGGTCGTCGCTGTCGGCCGTCGCGAAGCAGTTCTTCCACACCGGCCAGTGGCGCCGCGAGGTGATCCGCCGGCACCCCGAGACGGCCAGCAAGCGCTACCTCGCGCCGCCGGTCGCGGTCGGCCTGCTCGCCGTCGGCACGATTCTCGGCATCCTCGGCCTGATCGTCGGCAGCCCGATCCTCGACCTGGGCTTCGTGATCCCGCTCGGCTACGCCCTGGCCGTGATCGCCGGCTCGGCCATGGAGGGCCGCTACCTGCCCTGGAAGGCGCTGTTCTGGCTGCCGGCCGTGATCGCCGCCATGCACGTGTCGTGGGGGCTCGGCTTCATCGTCGGCCTGCAGGAGAAGCCGGCCGGCCCGGCGCTCACCACGCCGGGCACAGCCTGACCGTCGGACGGCGTCAGCGCCGGGTCATCGTGGACTGGTAGCCGCCGCCACCGGGGTAGATCCACTCGCCGGCCATCACCCGGTCGCCGTCGGTGAACGTGCCCTCGAAGTACGCCGGGCTGCCCTTCGGGCCACCCCAGATCGTCAGCTTGTCGCCGTCGAGCTCGTAGGTGTAGTCCAGGGTGTTGCCGGTGGAGTCGTAGAAGCGGGACACGACGTCCGCCCCGGCGGGTTCGCCGAACGGCCGCAGGTTGCCGATGATCTCCAGTCCCTTGACCTGCTGGCCGTACTGCTCGAGCTCGACGGTCTGCAGCAGGAAGTAGCCGCCCTCCATCCACTCGTACTTCACGACGCCCTCGGCGCCGCCGGTGACGGTCCACTCCCCGACCAGCCGGTCGAGCGCCTTGAGGCCGGCGGTCGGGGCGGGAATCTCGTGGTTCTCGGTCATCTCGGTCTCCTCGGTTGCGGTGCGCAGCTCCTGCGCACTCACCGCCACCTCGAAGCCGGCGTCCCGGCTTCAACATCCCTGTCGATGTGAGCTGGATCACATCCGTGGTGGTGTTGAAGCCGGGTCTGCGACACCGAGGTAGCGGTGACACTTCGACCAGAGGGAGCCCCCGATGACCACTGTCACTGCCACCAGACCGCTCACCCGCCCCCGCGTTCGAGCGCTGCTGACCGCCGCCGCGATGGCCGGCCCGTTCTTCTACGCGGTCGCGATCGCCCAGATGCTGACCCGCGAAGGCTTCGACCTGCGGGTCCACCCGATCAGTCAGCTGGCCACCGGATCACTCGGCTGGATCCAGATGATCAGTTTCGTCGTCACCGGCGCGGCCGTGATCGCCCTCGCGGTCGCCCGCCGCCGGCTGATCACCGAGGGCACCGGCCGCCGCGCGGTCCCGGTATTGCTCGGCCTGTACGGCGGCGGCTTCGTCGTTGCCGGCTTGTTTCCGATGGATCCGCAGAACGGTTTCCCGATCGGCGCTCCCGGCGGCCCGGTCGCGCTGTCCTGGCACGCTGTCGTCCACTCGGTCGGCGCAGCCGTTGCCTTCACCGCCCTCGCGGTGGCGTGTGTCGTCCTGGTGGTCGACGCGATCCGGCGGCGGTCCACGCGGGCGGCCATGGGGCACGGGCTGGTCGCGGTGGTGATGTTGCTGCCGATGTCGCCGACCGAGTCGAGCGTCCAGATCGCGCTGACCGGGGCGGTGGCCTTCACCTGGACCACCATGTACGCCGTACGGCTGCGGCGCCTGGACCGATGACCGAGCGGTTGAACGACCGGAGGACGAGATGAAGTTTTTGCTGCTGAGCTACACCCCGGCGGACAGCTGGGACGGCGAGACCGCTGACGTGCCGTCCGAGGAGGCGCTGGCCGCGTTCGCGGCGTACCAGAAGTTCGAGGCGGAGTTGCGGGAGACGGGGGAGTTCGTCACCAGTGAGGGGCTCGGGCATCCGGTGATGACGACGACCGTGCGCAAGACCGCGGCCGGTGTGGTCGCCACCGACGGGCCGTTCGCGGAGCTGAAGGAAGTGCTGGCCAGCTTCGCGGTGATCGACTGCGTGAGCCTGGAGCGGGCCACCGACATCGTCAAGCGGATGGTCGACGTGCTGGGTGAGCCGATGGAGATCCGGCCGATCATGGGCGACGACTTCACCGCCTGAGATGCCGTCGGCCGAGGAGATCGAGCACCTGCTGCGCACGGAAGCGCCGCAGGTGCTCGGCGCGCTCGTACGGCGCTTCAGCCGCTTCGACACGGCCGAGGACGCGACCCAGGAGGCCTTGCTGGTCGCCGCCCGCCGGTGGCCGCAGGAAGGCGTCCCGCAGGACCCGCGAAGCTGGCTGATCCGCGTCGGCTACCGGCGGATGGTCGACCTGTTGCGCTCGGAGCAGGCGGCCCGCCGGCGCGAGCAGGAGGTCGCCCAGGCCGATCCGGCGATCGTCGACCCCGCCGGTCCGGCGCCGCAGGCGTCCGACCAGGACGACAGTCTCCTGCTGCTGTTCCTCTGCTGTCACCCGGCACTGTCCCCGGCGTCCCAGGTGGCGCTGACGCTGCGCGCGGTCGGCGGTCTGACCACGGCCGAGATCGCGCGCGCGTACGGCGCCGCCGAGCGGTCGATGTCGACCCGGATCAGCCGGGCCAAGCAGACACTCAAGGACAGCGGTGCCCGGTTCACCGCGCCGACGGACGTCCGGGACGAGCGGATCGACGCCGTCAAGCACGTGCTCTACCTGATCTTCAACGAGGGCTACACCGCCACCGGTGGCGACGAACTGGCCCGCACGCAACTCTCGGCCGAGGCGATCCGCCTGACCAGGATGCTGCACCGCTTGCTGCCCGACGACCCCGAGGTCACCGGGCTGCTGGCACTGATGCTGCTGACCGCGTCACGCGACGCGACGCGCGCCGACGAGGACAACCACCTGATCCGGCTGGAGGACCAGGACCGCTCGCGCTGGGACCACGCGATGATCGCCGAAGGCGTCGCCCTGATCGAGGCGGCGTGGTCGCATCGACAGGTCGGCCCGTACCAGTTGCAGGCGGCCGTCGCGGCGATCCACGCGCAGGCGAAATCGGCAGCGGAGACCGACTGGCCCCAGATCGCCGCCCTCTACCTGTGGCTGGAACGGCTGGCGCCCACGGCCCCGATCCGGCTGAGCCGGGTGGTGGCCGTCGCGAAGGCGTTCGGCCCGCAGCGAGGTCTCGCTCTGCTCGACGAGCTGAACCGAACGCACCACCTCGCGCACGACCCACTGGTCCAGCACCGCGAGGCCGCCGTACGGGCTCATCTGCTGGAGTCCGCCGGCGACCTCACTGAGGCCCGAGCCGCCTACCTCGCCGCGGCGGCTCTCACCACCAACGCGGTGGAGCGCCGCTATCTGGAGGCTCGGGCCGACGCGCTCAGTGCCAGTTGCTGATCTGGTAGTCGTCGGGCGACGGCGCGCCCTTGCCGGTCTCGACGTACTCCTTGAGGCTCAGCAGGTACGACGCCCATTTGGTGCTGCAGTGGTTCATGAACTCGACCTCCTCGCGCCAGCCCTCGTGCTTGAACAGCAGCACGGTGTATTCGCCGTCCTGCTTGAGGTCGAAGGTGACGGTGGTGCCCATCCACTCCTCCGGGCCCTCGGCGACCTCCCAGCGGACCTGGTCGGGCTTGCTGTCGAGCACCTTCATGTCGAAGCCGCCCGGGACGAACCGGAACTGGATGATGCCATCCACGTCGGCGTTGCCCTTGGTGTCGGACGTCCACCAGGAGGCGAGGCCGTCGATGGTGGTCAACGCCGGCAGGACGTCGGCCGGGGTGGTTCCCTTGGTGGCGATGCGGTGCAGGATGTCGGGCATGGTCAGTGGCCTTTCTGGCGTTCGATGGATTCGGCGATGCGCTTGATGCGTTGCAGGCGGCGGTCCCAGGTCTGCCCGACGTCGGCCAGTTGCGCCGCGGCCCGGGCCAGTTGCGTGTCGTCGACCTGGTAGCGCATCTCACGGCCCGCCGGGGCGACGTTCACGAGTCCGACCCGGTCGAGTACGCCGAGATGCTTCGCGACCGCCTGACGGGTCACGGGAAGATGTTCGCTGAGGCTGGTCGCCGTGCCGGGACCGTCGTCGAGCAGCAGGTCGAGCAGCCGGCGCCGGGTCGGGTCGCCGATCGCGGACCACAGGTCGTCGTCGATCATCGCGCGACCAGCTTCTCGACGTACGGGCCGAGGCGGGGCAGGAAGAAGTCCCAGCCGTTCGCGTGATCGCGGTACTCCGCCTCGGCGACGGCGAGCTCCAGGCCCCGCTCGCGGAAGCCGGTCTCGGTCAGCTTGAGCGTGGTCCCGGTCCCGGTCGGGACGAGCTCGAAGGTCACCAGCAGCGAGTTCGCCGTGGCGGCCGGCTCGCCGACCGGGTGGGTCCAGCGGAACGAGAACAGCCGCGGCGGCTCGACCTCGATCACGGTGATCTGGACGACCTTCGGGTCGGCCGTGCCCTGGCCGAACACGATCCGGCCGCTGCCACCGGCCACGGCCGGGTAGTCGGCCTCGTCGGGCCACCACTCGCGCACGTGCTCGGGGCTGCTGACCACCTCGAAGACCACTTCGGGGCTGGCGTCGATGTGGATCTCACGCTCGAGGGTGGCGAACTCCATCGGAACTCCCTGTCATCTGCAACGTTTGGTTGCACATCACAGTACTGCGCAACCATTGGTTGCACAACCCTCGAAAAAAGAAACGCCCAGGTCCGAAGTCCTGGGCGTCCCGGCAGTTGAGGCTCAGCGCTTGCCGGTGGCCTCGGCGTTGTAGGCGTCGACGACCTCTTTGACGTCGCCGTCCATCCGCAGCACACCCTTGTCGAGCCAGATCGCCCGGTTGCAGGTGTCCAGTACGACGTCGAGCGAGTGGCTGACCAGGAAGACCGTGCCGGCCTGGTCGCGCAGGTCCTTGATCTTGCGCTCCGAGCGGACCCGGAACTCCGCGTCGCCGGTGGCCAGCGCCTCGTCGACCAGCAGGATGTCGTGCGTCTTGGCCGACGCGATCGCGAACTTCAGCCGCGCCGACATGCCCGAGGAGTAGGTCGACATCGGCAGGTCGATGAAGTCGCCGATGCCGGAGAACTCGACGATCTCGTCGTAGCGCTCCTCGATCTCGGCCGGCGTCATGCCCATCGCCAGGCAGCCGAGCACCACGTTCCGGTCGCCGGTCAGGTCGTTCATCATCGCGGCGTTCACGCCCAGCAGTGAGGGCTGGCCGCCGGTGTAGATCGCGCCCGAGGCCGGCGGCAGCAGCCCGGCGATCGCCCGCAGCAGCGTCGACTTGCCCGAGCCGTTGCGGCCGATCAGGCCGATCGCGTCGCCCTTGTGCGCGGTGAACGTGACGTTCTTGACCGCGTGCACCTCGCGGATCGTCGGCCGGTCCTGACGCTTGAGGATGCGCCGGAACGCGGTCGCCGCGGTGCCCTTGCCACCGGAGCCGGCGGTCACCTTGTAGATGATGTTGACGTGGTCGGCGATCACGGTCGGGACAGCGTCGGACGGCGGCGGGGACGACGCCGACGTCGGAGCTGCCGTCTCAGCCACGGCCATACCTGTCCTCCGCTCGCCAGAAGTAGATGAATCCACCGGCCAGGGCGACGATCGCCCAGCCGATCGCGATCGGCCACGCGTTCGGCAGCGCGTGCTCGGCGTGCGACTCCAGCAGCGCCCGCCGCATGATGTCGATGTAGGCCGAGATCGGGTTCAGCGCCAGGGCGTGGATCACCCAGCCCGGGGCGTCGGCGTCGCGCAGCTTGTCCGGGATCGAGAAGAAGATGCCCGACGCGTACAGCCAGGTCCGGGTGATGAACGGCAGCAGCTGGCTGATGTCGGTCAGGAAGGTCCCGAGCCGGGCGAAGATCAGCGTCACGCCGATGTTGAACATCGTCTGCAGCAGCAGGGCCGGCACGATCAGGAACCAGCGCCAGGCCGGGCCGTCGGTGAAGCCGACCAGCACCAGCAGGATGGCCATCGAGATGAACAGCTGGTTGAGCTCGTTGACCACGTAGGCCAGCGGCAGCGTGGCCCGGGGGAAGTGCAGCGTCCGGATCAGCGACATGTTCGTCGCGATCGAGCGCGAGCCCTCGGTCATCGACCGCTGGGTGAAGGTGAACACGAACATCCCGCAGATCAGGAACGCGGGGTAGTTCTCGATCCCCTTCGCGGCGCCCAGCAGCACGCCGAAGGCCAGGAAGTACACGCCTGCGTTGAGCAGGGGAGTGAGGATCTGCCAGACCGATCCCAGCCGGGCGCCGGCGTAGAGCGCGTACGTGCGCGCGCGGGCGTAGCTGTAGATGAACTGGCGACGGCCCCACAGTTCACGGAGGTAGTCCCGGAACGGCGGGCGTGCCGCGCTCCTGGACAACCCGTAGCGTTCGGCCAGTGCCGCGGCGTCCGCGGTGGAGGCCGACTCGGCGGCGGTTGACATGCGGGCCAATCTACTGGGCGCCGGCCCAGGACCTCACATCGGCGCGCTCTGAACCGTTTCAGCCGGTGACGTTCGGTCGCGGCTCGGCAACAATTCGCCACGGCCCGCGCCGGTGGTCCGGGGGAGCGCATAAGTTCTGCGGGTGAAGGATTCCCGCCCGCACGACCTGTCCGAGCAACAGCTCGGATTCCGCCGCCGGGGAGCCGTTCGCTGGCTGCTGCCGACCGTCCTGGCCAGTGCCGGGCTGAAGGCCGTGCTGGCCGGCATCTTCGGCGCTTACGCCGACAAGCGCGAGCTGCAGAGCGGACTCCCGGCCAAGATCTACACCCACGGCGACGACGAGCTCTGGTTCGACTTCGTCGCCGACCTGGGCGACGGCTTCGACGCGACGTACTCGGTCGCGTCGGTGCTCGCGGCGCCGGAACTCGCACCGGGTGGAGAACTGCGGCTGCCGCGCGGACAGGTGCTGGTGATGGGCGGCGACCAGGCCTACCCGTCCGCGTCCGCGACGGCGTACGAGGACCGCACGAAAGGCCCGTACCGGGCGGCTTTCCCGCGCGAGGGCGAGGTCGAGGACCGGCCGACCCTGTTCGCCCTGCCGGGCAACCACGACTGGTACGACGGGCTGACGGCGTTCCTGCGGGTGTTCGCGCAGAGCCGGCCGGTCGGGGGCTGGGACACCGAGCAGAGCCGCAGCTACTTCGCGATCCAGCTGCCGCAGCGCTGGTGGCTGCTGGCCATCGACACCCAGTTCGACGAGTACATCGACGCGCCGCAGCTGGCCTACTTCCAGCGCGCGACCGCGCAGATGCGCGAGGGTGACGCGGTCATTCTCTGTACGCCGAAACCCGCGTGGATCAAGGCCGGATCGGGCGGCGACGCGCGCGGTTACGACGCGATCCGGTTCTTCGAGCGGCAGATCGTCCGCCCGGCCGGGGCGACGGTGCAGGTGATGCTGTCGGGCGACTCGCACCACTACGCGCGCTACGCCGAGCACGACGGGACCGGGCAGCGGATCACCAGCGGGGGTGGCGGCGCCTACCTGACCGCGACGCACCTGCTGCCGAAGACGCTCGAGCTGCCGCCGAAGACTTCGCGGGTGACCGAGACCGACGAGCACACGACCTTCGACCGGGCCCGGACGTATCCGTCCGGCGACCGCTCCTCGCGGCTGGCGAACGGGATCTTCCGGTTGCCGTGGCGCAACCCCGGCTTCTGGGGCCTGACGGCGTTCCTGCAAACGGTGATCGCGCTGCTGGTGCAGTTCGGGCTGGCTTCGGAACCGCAGGGCGTGTTCGGCACGTTGGCGGTGTGGACACCGGCGGCGTTCGCTGCGCTGGGGACCGTCGTCGGCGGCGTGCTGTTCGCTCGGCTCGGGCTGGAGCGAAGTTCGTTCGCCGCGGGAGTCGCCGGGGTGATCCACTCGGCGGCGCACCTGGCACTGGCCGGCTTCTGGGCGGTGGTGCTCTACCGGTTGGAGGCGACTGCGGCCGAGTGGGTGACGGTGGCGGTCGCCCTGGTCGGTACGCCGGTTGTCGTCGGATTCGTCGACTCGCTGGTGGTCGGCCTCTACCTGCTGATCGCCTGCCGGTTCGGGTTCAACACCAACGAGGTCTTCGCGGGCCAGAGCATCGAGGACTACAAGGGATTCCTGCGGCTGCACATCGACTCCGAGGGCGCGTTGACGATCTACCCGATCAAGGTGCCGAAGGTGTGCCGGAAGTGGAAGGCCAACCCCGAGGGCGCGCCGGGCACTCCCTGGCTGGTGCCCGCCGACGGGCCGATCGTCACCGAGCTGATCGAGCAGCCGATCGAGGTCTCCCGGGCGAGCGTCGCGGCGACCGCGCGGGTCTGACTACTCCGTCAGGCGGGCCTTCAGAGCGGCGATTTGCTCGTCGCTGAGACCGGCCTGACGCAGGTACCCCACCGCGCCGCCGTACGTCGTGTCGAGGTGCCGCAGGATCGCGGTCATCGACTCGGCGCGGGTGTCGCGGAACTCCAGCAGCTCCGGATGCCGCGACTCGTCGGGCTCGGCCGCGAGCTGCTCGGCCATCAACGACGCCAGGTTGTCCCGGGTGAGGAAGTAGTCGGCGACGATCTCGTCCTCGCTGACGCCGGCCACCGCGAGCGCCAGCGCGACCACCACGCCGGTGCGGTCCTTGCCGCCGAAGCAGTGCACGACCACGGCCCCCTCCGGCGCGTCCAGGATCGCCTCGAACACCGCCACGAAGAGCTCGGGGTGCCGGTCGAGCATCTCGAGGCAGGAGTCGACGATCGTGGTCGCCGTACTGGGTGGGTCGGCCGGGTCCTGCAGCGGCAGGTGCAGCCCGATCGGGTGCTGCGTGAACGGCGTCGGGAAGCTGCTCACCTCACCGTGGGACCGCAGGTCGAGCACGCGGCTCACTCCGGCCTGGCGGATCGTCTCGACCGCGGCCGGGGTCAGGTGCTGCAGGCTGTCGGCGCGGATCAAGGCGTTCGCGCGGATCCGTCCGCCGTCCGAGGTCGGCAGCCCGCCGAGGTCACGCACGTTGAGGCACTGCGGCCAGTCCAGGCGCCGATCCGGGGTCATCGGCGTCCGGGATCGCCGTCGTCGGAAGGAGCGTGCGCGACGGCCTCGGGTTCGTCGGACTCCAGCCGCTTGCGGACGTGGTCGTCGAAACCGGCCACCGCGTCCGCGATCCCGGCCGGGGTGAGCGCCGACTCCTCCAGCACGGTGATCCGGCCGGGCCGGGTCTGCGGAGCGTAGGCCACGACCTGCCCGAACTCCTCCAGGTCGAAGCCCAGATCCGCGGGCCGGACCGGCAGCCGGTGCCGGCGCAGGCAGTCGACGGTGGTGTGGAAGGCGGCCAGGTCGCCGCGCAGGTACCACGCGAACGCCGCGCCCAGCCCGACCTGCTCGCCGTGGAACACCCGCCGGGTGGGATGGATCAGGTCGATCGCGTGCGAGATCTCGTGGCACGCACCCGACGACGGCCGCGACGTGCCGGCCACCACCATCGAGATCCCGGACAGCACCAGGCCTTCGGCCAGGGTGGTCACGAAGGCCTCGTCGGCGATGCCGCCCGGATGGTTGAGCACGGCCTGCGCCGCCGTCCGGGCCAGCGAGACCGCGAGCCCGTCGAGTTCCTCGCCGTGCGCGACGTGCGCGGCCTCCCAGTCGGCGATCGCGGACAGGTTCGAGACGATCTCGCCGACGCCGGAGCGGACCGAGCGCGGCGGCGCCTTGGCGATCAGGTCGAGGTCGACGATCACCGCGATCGGCGCCGGTACGCCGTACGAGCCGCGGCCCGCGTCGTTGTCCAGCGTGCTGATCGGTGAGCCGATGCCGTCGTGGGCCAGGTTGGTGGCGACCGCGACCATCGGCAGCCCGAGCCGGGCCGCGGCGAACTTGGTCACGTCCAGCACGGTCCCGCCGCCGATCCCCACCACGGCGTCGTAGCGCTGTTGCCGGATCTGTTCGACCAGCTTGATCGCGGTGTTGATCGTGCCGCCGTCGACGGTGAACCAGTCGGCCTGCACCAGCCCGTGCTCGAAGGTCTTCTGCACGATCGGCCCGTACGTCGGGCCGACCGCGATCGCGACCCGGCCGGACGTCGAGATGCGCTGGTCGGCCAGGACCGCGGCCAGCTCCTGCAGCGCCCCGCGCCGGACGTCGACCACCAGCGGCGTGGTGACGAACCGGGCTAGGAGGGGCATACGATCTCGCGGGCCCGGGCCAGGTCGGCGTGGTTGTCGATCTCGACCCAGTCGACCGCGCCGATCGGGGCCACGTCGATCCGGAAGCCCGCGTCGGCGAGCACCTGGAAGGCGTCCTCGTAGTACTGGTCCGGGTCGTTCTCCCAGGTCTTGCGCAGCGCTTCGGCCAGGTCGCCGGCCGCGGCCGGCTCGATCAGCGTGACGCCGATGTACTCCCCGGTCGCGGTGGCCGGGTCCATCAGCTTGGTGATGCTGCGGACGCCGTGGTCGTCGTGCCAGACCACCTTCATCTCCTCGTCGGCCAGGCGCTTCTCGGTGTCGAGGGCAAGGATCAGCCGCCGGTCGCCGCCGCGCGCGTCGAGCAGCGTGCGTTCCACCGAGACGGGGTGCACGGTGTCGCCGTTGGCGAGCACGACGCCCTCGCCGAACAGGTCGCGGGCGCACCACAGCGAGTAGGCGTTGTTCCAGATCTCCGCCTTGTCGTTGTGAACGAGCTCCAGCCGGACGCCGTACCGGTTCTGCAGGTCGTCGACACGCGCCTCGATCGCGCCCGCGGCGTAGCCGACGACGATCGCGACGTCGGTCAGGCCGACCTCGGCGAAGTTGGCCAGGGTGAGGTCGAGCGGGGTGGTCTCCGCGTCGATCGGGACCAGCGCCTTGGGCAACGTGTCCGTGTACGGGCGCAGGCGGCGGCCGGCACCGGCGGCGAGAACTAGTCCGATCATTGACCGATGATACCGATTCGGACCGGTTCGGACAGGGGGTGCGCCGGACTGGCAGGATAGGCCGCATGACATGGCTGGTGACTGGTGGGGCGGGCTACATCGGAGCGCACGTGGTGCGGGCCTTCGCGGCGGACGGGATCGACGTCGTGGTGATCGACGACCTGTCCAGCGGGAAGCCGGAGTTCCTGCTGGACGGGGTGCCGTTCGTCGAGGCGAACCTGCTCGACACCGACACGGTCCGCAAGACCCTCGCCGGCGTCAGCGGCGTGGTGCACCTGGCGGGCTACAAGTACGCCGGGGTGTCGGTCGAGAAGCCGATGCACACCTACACGCAGAACGTCAGCGCGATGGTGTCGCTGCTGAACGCGATGGCCGACACCGGGGTGCGCAACATCGTCTTCTCCTCCAGCGCGGGCGTCTACGGCACGCCGGAGGACGAGGTCGTCACCGAGCAGACCAAGCCCGACCCGCAGAGCCCGTACGGCGAGACGAAGCTCGTCGGCGAGTGGCTGCTGGCCGACCAGGCGAAGGCCGTCGAGCTGCACCACACGTCGCTGCGCTACTTCAACGTGGTCGGCTCCGGTGACCCGAAGGTGTACGACGCCAGCCCGTACAACCTGTTCCCGATCGTGTGCAACCTGCTCACCCAGGGCAAGGTGCCGCAGATCTACGGCACCGACCACCCGACGCCGGACGGCACGTCGGTCAAGGACTACGTGCACGTCGCCGACCTGGCCCGCGCGCACGTCGCCGCGGCCCGGGCCCTGGACTCCGGCAAGACCCTCGAGCCGGTCTACAACCTCGGCTCCGGCACCGGCACCAGCGTCCGCCAGATCATGGACGCCGCCCGCCGCGTCACCGGCATCGACTTCACCCCCGGCGAGGCCCCCCGCCGCCCCGGCGACCCGTCCCGCGTCGTCGCCTCCGGCGAACTCGCCGCCCGCGACCTGGAGTGGAAGAACACCCACACCGTCGACGAGATGTTCGCCTCGGCCTGGGAGTCCTGGCCGCGGTCCTGAACTCCGATGGACGCCGTCGAGCGCCCGGCGGGCGATCAGTCCGCTGGGCGGAGTGAGGGGCTGGCCGGGCATCAGCCCGACAGGCCGGGTGGGGTGTGGAGAGCGGAGCAGCCTGCGCCCTCTTGTCCCTGCGGTCTGCCTGTGCAGCAGCCCTGGCGGACCCGGGACGCCTCGTACAGCCCGGCCACCTTCATCGGCGGGCTCTTCTGGTACGCCGTGGCGGCGACGGCGTTGCTCGGCGGCTACGCCACCTTCGGCTGGATCCTGGCCGGTGTGCTGAGCGCGATGCTGGTGGGATCGCTAGTCCTGCAGGCGATCCGCCGGCACCGCGGGTTGTGCTGGTTGCGGCGATCGCTGTGGTTCGGGGTCGCCACGCCGGGTCTGCCGGTGAGGGTCGTCGCGGCGTTCAGCTTCTGACCGCGTCGAAGCAGGCGGCGGGGATCGTCAGTGTCACCTCGCCGCGGCGGTTGAGTTCCTGCTCGACGGCGGTCAGGTCTGCGGCGACCTCGTGCCAGGCGTCGAGGAAGCCGAGGCGGATGAAGTAGTGGTTGAGCAGGGCCGTGCCGTCGGCGAAGCGCCAGGTGAACTCGGTCCGCGTGACGGTCGCCTGGAAACCGGCGGACGTCAGGAGTTTCAGCGTGCCGTCGACGGTCGCGCGGTGGGCGAGGTGCTCGTCCAGGGCCCGGTGGTCGTCGAGGGTCTCCCGCAGTACGTCGTAGAACTCCTGCATGTGACCGACCAGGTTGGTGCTGATCAGCAGCCGGCCGCCTGGCCGGAGCACCCGATGGCACTCGGCCAGGACGACCGCCGCGTTGCTGAAGTTGTTGATCCCGAGGTTGGAAACCACCACGTCGACCGACCCGTCGGGCAGCTGCAACGTGGCCGCGTCGGACACCACCAGCTCGACGTCGGTGAGCCCGAGGTACGAGACCTTGCGCCGCAACACATCCATCGCGTCGGCCCAGGGATCGACCGCGATCACCCGAGCGGCCGAACGCTGGGCCAGCTCGACGGTCAGGAAGCCCGTACCGGCGCCGATGTCCACGATCGTCTGACCACGACGCAACGGCACCCGGTCGAAGATCAGCTGCCCGAACGGCGCCGACCACAGCGGCAGCTCGTCGTAATGGTCGGCGACGGCGCGATCGATCTCCACCCCGCCACGCTAACCACCGGCGGGGTGCAGCCGGCCGTCCGCGATCGAGAACGGCCCGACTTGGTGCGTCAGCCTTCGCGCTTCTGGATCCCGCGAGCCATCACGATGCCGGCGGGATTGCTGCTGGTCGCGCAGAAGACCTCCGAGTCCCCGAACCTGCTCGGCCGCATCCACCCGCCGTACACCTTCGTCGCGCTCCAGTTGCAACGGGCCCAGACCCGGAACGTTCCGTAGCCGGACTTGCACATGGCCCACGCCTTGGCCCTGCGGTCGACACCGGTACTGCAGTTGGTCGGTGGCGACGGCTCACGCGCCGAGGCCGGAGCGGCGGACGTCACGGTCAGCGTCCCGATCACCATGGCGAGCAGCAACACCGCGGACGTCGCTCCGCGCGCGCGGCGCGACATCGACACGAACACTCTTCGGACAGCCAGGTTCACGAACGCTCCTTTGGTGGGGCTTTGGACGACGCGAGCCTAGGGGTCGCCGCTGTCGCCGTACTGCCCGTACCGCGCCCGTACCTCGATCGCTAACCACCGGCCGGGTGCAGTTTGACCTCCGCGATCGAGAGTGGATCGGACTGGGACTCGAGCTGGATGCGGACGTAGCGGGCGGTGGTGCCGAGGTCCACCAAAGTCGGACTGCCGGCGACGGCGGTCTGCCGGAGGGCTGTGACGCCGGGGGTGTTGCGGGCTTCGGTCAGTGAGGTCGCGGTGATGGGGGATTCGGACGTGAGAATCCAGTAGTTACTGAGCCGGTCCGAGCAACAGTCGGTGCGGTTGTAGAGCGCTAGCTGGGAGAGCGGCTCGGACTGGCCGAGGTCGACCTGCCACCACGCCTCGGTGGAGGGCTCGGCGGTGTGGGTGACGGAGTTGTCGCCCCAGCTGCCGCTCGTGTTGCCGTCGACGGCTCTGGACGCGTCGGCGTTGTGCGCGGTGGTGCTTTGCGTGGCGGGCTTGCCGCGGGCGACGTTGACGCGCCACAAGCCGGTCCCGGCGCGGGCGCTGAGCTTGCCGTCGGAGCTGGTGTGCTGGGCGGTCAGTGTGAAGTCGCCCTCACCCGAGGCCATCGTCGGGGTGACGGTGAAGCTGGTCTGGAACGGCTTGCCGGGCTTGATGGCCGGCGTCCTCACCGTTGCGGGGGTGACTGTCCAGCCGTCGGGGACGGTCAGCTCCAGGTCGCCAGCGGCGAGGGTTCCGTTCAGCGAAACCTTCACTTCGACAGGTTTCAGGGCGACGGCGGCCGGCGCGGTCAGTTGCAGCTGAGCCTTGGCCCGGACCAGGTACGTGCGCCCACCGGCGGCGTCGAAAGTGATGGTGTCGGCGGCGGTCCGCCGGTAGCCGACAGCTCGGCCGTGCTGATCCGTCAGCGTGAACGGCCCGGCGAAGATCTTGTTGCGCAGGGCAACCTCCCGGGCGCGATCCGGCCGGATCCTCAACTCCGACGCCGCTCCGGACGCCCACGTCGCGCCGATGGTGATCGCGCCACGCGCCCGCAGACCGTCGTACGAGCCCTGGTCGGCCCAGGAGTCCGGCAGCGCGGGCAGTACGTCGACCACGCCGGTGTGGCTCTGCAGCAGCATCTCCGCCACCCCGGCGGTCGCGCCGAAGTTGCCGTCGATCTGGAACGGCGGGTGGGTGTCCCACAGGTTCGTCAGCGTGCTGGTCTTGAGCTGTTCCGACAGCATCTTGTGCGAGTGGTTGCCGTCGAGCAGCCGGGCCCAGAAGTTGATCTTCCACGCCTTGCTCCAGCCGGTCCCGCCGTCCCCGCGACCCTCCAGCGTCTTCACCGCCGCGGCAGCCAGCTCAGGACTCTCGGCAGGGATGATCTGCCGCCCGGGATGCAGCCCGAACAGCTGTGACGTGTGCCGGTGCTGGTCGGTCGGGTCGTCCCAATCTTCCTTCCACTCCTGCAACTGACCCCAGGAGCCGACCCTCGTACCCGGGTCGAGCCGGCTCAGCACCGACGCGAGCTGCGCCCGGTACGCCGCCGACTCGCCGACCAGCGGCGCCGCCTCGGACAGGTTGGTGAACAGGTCCCAGACGATCTGCTGCGGCATCGCGGCACCGGCGGAGTAGTCGCCGTGCTCGGGGGAGAAGCTCGGGCTGACGACCAGCTTGCCGTCGCGCGGATCGACTTGCAGTTCGTCGATCCAGAACGCGGCCAACTCCTTCATCAACGGGTACGCCCGTTCCTTCAGGAACCGCTTGTCCTGGGTGAACTGGTAGTGCTCCCAGTAGTGCTGCGCGAGCCAGCCGCCCGCGTCGGGCATCCAGAACGCCAGCGGGTAGCCGATCACGCCGGTGAAGCCGAACGGATTCGTCTGGCTGTGCACCACCCAGCCATCGGCCCCGAACATCTCGCGAGCCGTCACCCGCCCCGGCGGGACCAGCGCGTCGACGAAGTCGAACAGCGGCGCCGTCGTCTCGCTCAGGTTGGTGGTCTCGGCCGGCCAGTAGTTCATCTGCAGGTTGATGTTGACGTGGTAGTCCGACCGCCAAGGCGGAGTGGTCGAGTTGTTCCACACCCCCTGCAGGTTGGCGGGCAGCGGCGAGTTGTCCCGCGACGAAGCGATCAACAGATACCGGCCGTACTGGAAGAACAACGTTTCCAGCGCCTTGCGCGCCTGGGGAGTCGCCGTGCCGTCCCGGTACTGCGCGAGCAGCTCGTCGGTCGGGACGTCGGGCATCACCTGGCCGAGGTCCAGGGTGACCCGGTCGAACAGCTTGCGATGGTCGGCGACGTGCCGAGCCTTCAGTACGCCGTACGGAAGCTTGCTGGCGGCATCGACTCTGCTGGTCACCCCGGCGTGCGGATCCTTGCCCCGGTACGTCGGGTAGACGTCGGAGTAGTCGGTGCCCGAGCTCATCACCAGGACGACGGAGTCGGCGCCCGCGACGGTGACGGTGCCGTCGGGGTTGTCGGTACGGGTCCCGCCGGTGGTGAGGATCTGGGCCTGCAGTTCGTACTTCAGGCCGTTGTCGAGCAGCGCGCCCTGGACCGTGATCCGGCCGTTCCGGGCGGTCGCCGTCCGGGTCCGGTTCGCCTCGCCGGTCAGGCTCGCGGTGAACCCGATCTTGCCCCGCCGGTCCGCGTCGAGCCGCGCGACGACGACGTTGCCGGGGGCGCTGGCGAAGTACTCACGGGTGTAGCGGACGCCGTCGGCGGCGTACTGGACGCCGGCCAGTGAGTTCCCGAGATCGAGGTGCCGCCGGTACGCCGTGGTTGCGCCCGTCGGCCGCATCGCGAGCTTCAAGTCCAGCAGCGGCTGGTAGTCGCCGAAGCCGATCTCGTTCTGAGCCAGCATGTTCGTGGCGACGTCGGGGGAGACCTTGCGATCGCGGTCGATCATCGCGCGGATGTCGGTCAGCGCCGTCGGCCGTGGAGTGCGCCAGTTGCCGAAGTCGTAGCCCTGCCGCGATCCGGGACCGCCGGTCCACAGCGTCTTCTCGTTCAGTTGCAGGTGCTCGGTGTCGGTGCCGCCGAACACCATCGCGCCGCTGGCGCCGTTGCCGATCGGCAGCGCCTCGGACTCCCAGTCGGTGGCGGGCGCGGTGTACCAGAGCGCGAGTTCCCCGGGGCCGCGCGGTGGCGGCGCGGCTTCGGATGGTTCGGAGGGCAGGGTCAGTCCGGCCATCACCGTTGCCGCAGCCAGTAGGGCGAAACCAGCAGTGCGCATCCGAGCCCCCACAGAGATCCGATGAATTCCGGACACTGTAAGCGGGTGGTCACGCAGTGTCTACAGCTCGTCTCCATGTGTCATAGGATCTCTCACCCGGTCAGCGCTTCGGCGATCAGGCTGCCCACCTGCCCGCGTGACCGTTCGCATGGTGAACACTGGCTCGATGGCGAAGCTCGACATCTCCACCCCGGACGACACCACGATCCTGGTCCGCACCGAACTGGCGGCGCCCAGGGCGGCGGTCTGGCGGGCCTGGACGACCCCCGACCTGATCCGCCGCTGGTGGAGCGGTGGTTTCGGCGAGCACACCGTTGCCGTGGTGGACCTTCGGCCCGGCGGCGCCTGGCGCTACGTGCTGCGGATGGCCGACGGCGGCGAGGTCGGTTTTCACGGCGAATACGCCGAGGTGGTGCCCGAGCAGCGGCTGGTGTGGAGCGAGGTCTACGAGGGTGCGCCGCCGGAGGAGAGCACGGTGGTCACCGCCGAGTTCGCCGACACCGACCAGGGCACCGCGCTGCGTGTGCTGATCCGGTCGCAGGACACGGCGAACCGGGACGCGGTGCTCGCGTCCGGGTTCGAGGCCGGCTTGGAGGCCGGGTACGCCGTACTGGAACAGTTGGCGCGGGAGTTGTAGCTACTCGGTCTCCGCCGTGCGGTCCTTGCTCCACGGGCCGGACGGGGTGAGGTCGACCATGGCCGGGCCGAGCAGGATGCCGCCTTCGACGGGGAGCAAAACACCGGTGATCCAGGCGGCGTCGTCGGAGGCGAGAAAGGCGACCGCCGCGGCGATGTCCTCCGGCTCGCCGACGCGGCCCAGCGGGTAGGCGGCGGCGAAGCGTTCCAGGGTGTCGAGCTGGTTGTCCCAGTTCGGCGTACGAATGGTGCCGGGGGCAACGAGGTTGAAGCGGACGCCGCTGCTGCCGAAGCGGGCGGCGAAGTTGTTGGTCATCGCGATCTGGCCGGCCTTGGCAGCGGAGTACTCGAGGTTGCCGAAGGCGGCCAAACCGTTCACCGAGCTGATCGTGACCACGTTGCCGCGCGACTCCAGCAGCTGCGGCAGCGCGGCCTGCACGCACTGCGCGGCGCCGACCAGCGTCAGGTCGAGCTGCCGATGCCAGTCCTCGGCCGACGTCTCCTCCGGCAGTGAGCTGACGATGCAGCCGCCGGCGTTGTTCACCAGGACGTCGAGCCGGCCGAACCGTTCGACCGCCGCGGCGACGGCCGCGTCGATCTCGTCGCGGTGGGTCACGTCGACCTTGACCGCGAGCGCCTGCTCGGCGCCGATCCCGGCAACCACCTCGTCGAGCTTGTCCTGCTGCAGGTCGGTGACCACGACCGCGCCGCCCTCGGCCGCGATCCGCCGGGCCACCGCGGCGCCGATGCCTTGGGCCGCTGCCGTCACCAGCGCGACCTTGCCCTCGAAGCGACGCATCTCAGACCTCCACCACTCGGTCGACCTTCTCGTCCGCGAGCCGTCGCTCCAGCTTGGCCGGATCGAGGTTGCGGCAGAGCACGATCGAACCACCTCCGGAGATCACCCCGACCAGAAGGCCGAGCCCGACCGGGTCGACCAGGTCGCGGGTGACCAGGATCCGCTCCGGGATCGGCGTGGCGGCCGCGATCACCTCCGCGTGCGTGCGTCCGTCGTACGCCGGGCTGCCGGGCGTCGGCGGATTGAACGGCACGAACAGGTCCGGGTGGTTGTAGACCTCGGCGCCGTAGTCGTGCACGCCCTCGGGCACCGGATCGCGGAACCGGCCGCCGAGCGGCAGCAGTGCGGACGCGATCGACTCCCGCCGGCCGCGGACCCGGAAGTCCGGTCCGGTGATCGCGAGATCGCCCTCGCCGGTGGTGACCGACGCGCCGGCCGACCAGGTCGCGAGCGCCCAGACGACCCCCAGCCAGTGCGGCGGCAGGCCGATCGCGACCGTCTCGCCGGGCTCGAGCTCGTACTCGTCGACGAGCAGGTTCGCGGTCTTGGCCACCCAGTTCGCGGTGGTCACCGCGCTGAGCTCGATCCGCTCGCCGGTGACGTCGTCGTAGTAGGTGAGAAACGGGCTGGCACCGTCGCGGCGCACCGCGGCGGCGAAGAGTTCGGGCAGGGTTCCGGCCATGGCCCGCAGCCTACGTTTGCCGCCCGGGGTTAGCGTGGCCGGGGAGAAAGAAGGATTCGATGGAGACACTGCTGGCGCTGCCCGAAGGCGGCGAGTGGATCGTCCTGCTGGTCGTCGTGGTCCTGCTCTTCGGCGCCAACCGGCTGCCCGAGCTGACCCGCAACACCGCCCGGGCGCTGATCGAGCTGAAGAAGGTCACCCGCGAGGCCGAGCACGCTCCGACTCCTCAGGAGCTTCCCGCCTCGGAGCGTGGCACGCCGCAGTCCGCCGCGACCGCCGACGCCGAGGCCCGGCAGCAGACCCCGCCGACGGCTTGAGGCACACGTCACCTGCCGCGGCCTAGTGGGCGGCTGCCGTAGTCACAGCCCGGCCGCCGTCGTCTGCAGGGCATTGACCAGCAGTTCGGCGGGCTCGGACAGCGGTGTGGGCAGGTGGGCCAGCAGGACACGGCGGGTTTCCTGCGACCCGCCGTGGACCGTGACGAAGTGGACGCCGGGTGGAGCGGCGGCTTCGAGCGAGGCGGAGACCGTGGTGATGCCCGCTCCGGCCGCCACCAGGTGGAGTTTCGCGAGCCAGTCACGGGCGGTGTGGCTGATCACCGGCCGCTCGTCGAGGCCTGGCCAGACGCCCATGAGCTTCTCCTCGCCGGACGGCGGCCCGGCGATCCATGCTGACCGCGGAGGTCGGCCAGTTCGACCACCTCCTTGGCGGCCAAGGGGTGACCGGAGGGAACGGCGAGGCGGAGCGCTCGTTCAGCGAGAGTTCGCAGGGTCAGCGCCGGGGTCTCGGCGTCAGGTGGGCGGAACGGCGGTGCCGAGGCGAGCAGCGCCAGGTCGACGCTTCCGGAGCGCAGGGCTCTGGCGAGGGCCGGGGTGCTGCCTTCCCGGCTGTGCACGGTGATCGCGGGGTGCGACCGCCGCAGCGCACTTATTGCCCTGGGCAACATGACGGCACCGGCGCTGGGGAACCAGCCGATGCGTACGGTCCCGCCGGGAGTGGGCAGGCCGGCCAGTTCACGGGCCGTGGTGTCGAGTTCTGCCAGCACGCGGACCGCGGTGCGAAGGACAACCTGACCGGCCGGCGTCAGTCGCACGCCCTCACGCCGGCGTTCCAGTAATTCACCACCGGCGGCCTTCTCCAGCGAGGCGATCTGGCGCGACACGGCCGATTGCGTGTAGCCGAGAGCTACCGCCGCGGCGGTGAACGTGCCGCGTTCCGCCACTTCGCGGAAGACGCGCAACGCGGCCGGAGAGGCGTCGGTGATGTCCATGACGACTACGCATACTACCTGTGCGGAAGATTCGTTGGAGTCATGGACGCCGCGTTCCTAGCCTGGCGGTATGACGCACGCACAACGGAAAATCGCATTGGTCACCGGGGCGAACCAAGGGATCGGCCGCGCACTGGTCGACAGTCTGGCCACCCGGCTGAGCCCGCAGGACGTCGTACTGCTGACCGGGCGCAACGCCGAGCGGGTGACGGCGGCCGCCGCCGCGCTGGACGGCATGACGGGACGCGCGCAGGTCGTCGGTCGGGTTCTCGACGTCACCGATCGGGTGGCGGTCGCTGAGTTGGCCGACGAGTTGGCAGCGCGGTACGGCGGCGTCGACATCGTCGTCTCGAACGCGATCGGGCCTCTGGTTCCGGAACGCACCCAGGCCGAGCAGGTCGACGAGTTCCTCGCGGTGGCCAATGGAGGCACCGATGCGGTCCTGCGGTCCTTCGGCGCGGTCCTGCGCCCCGGCGGGCGGTTGATCGTCGTCGCGAGCTCACTCGGCACGCTCGACCATCTCGGCCTGGCCGTGCGCGACCGGTTCGACGGCGCCTCGCTCGAGCAGATCGACGCAGCGGTCGAGCAGTACCGCCGTGCTGTCCACGCCGGTACGGCGGTCGAGCGCGGCTGGCCCGACTGGATCAACATCGTCTCCAAGGTCGCCCAGGTCGCCGCTGTGCGCGCGGTGGCGGCCGAGCGCCGGACGGCGGATCTGGCGAGCGGCACGGTGGTCGCCGCGGTCTGTCCGGGACTCGTCGACACCCGCGCATCCCGGCCGTGGTTCGACGACTTCAGCCACGCCCGTACGCCGGCCGCGGCGGTCGAGCCGCTGCTGGACTTCGTTCTGCGGCCCGCCGACCCCGCGACGTACGGCGAACTCGTCCGTGACGGCGAGGTGCTGTCCTGGAAGCCGGCCTGACCTGCACTGCGCGGCGGTGGGTGCCTTGTAGGGTCGGTGCATGCTGATCCTGGTCGGCCTCGCGCTGATCCTGGCCCTGACCGTTGCCACCGGCTACTTCGTCGCGCAGGAGTTCTCCTACGTGGCGGTGGACCGTAGCCGTCTGCAGGGCCTGGCGGCGGAGGGCAACGCGGCCGCGGCCCGGGCGTTGAAGGTCACCGGGCGGCTCTCGTTCGTACTGTCCGGCGCCCAGGTCGGGATCACCGTGACCGCGCTGCTGGCCGGGTACGTCGCCGAGCCGTACCTCGGCGAAGGGCTGCAGGAGATTCTCGGGACGGCGGGCGTGCCGGCGGGCGTCAGCCTGACCGTGTCGGTGATCGCGGCGCTGCTGCTGGCCACGATCATCCAGATGGTGTTCGGCGAGCTCGCCCCGAAGAACCTGGCGATCGCCCGGGCCGAGGCGATCGCGTTGCGGCTGTCCCGCTCGACGCTGATCTACCTGACCGTGGCCGGTCCGATCATCCACCTGTTCGACGCGGCCTCGAACCGGATCCTGCGCCGGGTCGGCATCGAGCCGGTCGAGGAGTTGCCGCAGGGCGCGACCGCGCAGGACCTGGACCGGATCATCGCCACGTCGTACGAGCAGGGGCTGCTGGACCGGGACACCACTCGCCTGCTCGACCGCGGGCTGGACTTCCGCGGCCGGCTCGCGGGTGAGGTGATGGTCCCGCGGGTGGACGTGATCACCGTGCACCAGGACGACCCGCTGACCCGGGTGGTCGAGCTGCTGGACACCGGGCACAGCCGGTTCCCGGTGGTCGCCTCGTCGGTCGACGAGGTGGTCGGCGTGATCGCGATCGGCGACGTGGTCGAGGTGGAGCCCGGCGACCGGCACCACGTCACGACCGGGTCGCTCGCGGCCACACCGGTCGTCGTACCGGACACGTTGCCGCTGCCCGCCGTTCTGGAGCAACTACGGACGACGCACCGGCAGTTGGCGATCGTGGTGGACGAGTTCGGCGGGTTCGCCGGGGTGGTGTCGCTGGAGGACGTCGCCGAGGAGCTGGTCGGACCGATCCGGGACGAGGACGACCTGCCGGAGAGCGACCTGATCGAGAACGGCGACGGCAGCTGGATCCTGCCGGCCCGCTGGCGGCTCGACGAGGTCGCGGAAGCGACCGGGATCGCGCTGCCGGAGGACGACGACTACGACACCGTGTCCGGACTGGTGATGGCCCAGCTCGGGCGGATCCCGGTGGTCGGCGACGAACTGGTGGTCACGCTGCCGCCGCGGTTCGACCACGACGGGCGCCCGGTGCCGCTGGAGCGCGCGCGGCTGACCGTACAGACGGTCCTGCGGCACGTGCCCGGCCTGGTCGTCCTGGAGCGGTGGTCATGAGTACGCCGGTCGCGCTGCTGATCTCGCTGGTCCTGCTGATCTGCAACGGGTTCTTCGTCGCCGCGGAGTTCGCGCTGGTCGCGTCGAAGCGGCACCGGCTGGAGCAGGCGGCGGCGGAGGGCAGCCGGGCCGCGCGAGCGGCGATCGCCGGAGTGAGCGAGTTGTCGCTGATGCTGGCCGGGGCACAGCTCGGGATCACGTTGTGCACGCTGGGACTGGGATCGCTGTCCGAACCGGCGGTCGCGCATCTGCTGCACCCGCTGTTCGAGCTGGTTGGCCTGCCGGAGAACGCCGGGCACGTGATCGCACTGATCGTCGCGGTGGGCGGCATCGGCCTGCTGCACGTGCTGCTCGGGGAGATGGCGCCGAAGTCGTGGGCGATCAGTGATCCGGAGCGGTCGGCGCTGATCCTGGCGCTGCCGTTCCGTGGGTTCACCTGGGTGTTCCGGCCGTTGCTGCTGGTGCTGAACTGGCTGGCGAACATCTGCGTCCGGGCGGTCGGCGTGACGCCGCAGAACGAGATCGCCAACGCGCACGGCCCGGACGAACTGCGGCTGCTGGTCGAGTCGTCCGGGGAGCACGGCACGCTGGCGGCCGCCGAGCACGACCTGCTGACCGCGATGCTCGCGCTGCAGAACACGACGGTCGCGCAGGTGATGACCCCGACCGCGCGGCTGGCGACGGTCCGGGCCGAGGCTCCGGCGCGGGAGGTCGAGCTCGCCAGCCGACAGCAGGGGCGGTCCCGGCTGGCGGTGGTGTCGGTCGAGACCCGGACGCTGTGCGGCATCGTGCACGTGCGCGACGCGGCCCGCGCGACGACGGGTGGAGGCGTGACGTTGCGCGCGGCCGACCTGATGACCGAGCCGCTGCGATTGCCGGCCGGCACACCGGTCGCGGCGGCGATCCGGGTGATGCGCGAACGACGGTCGCAGCTCGCCGTGGTCGAGGAGGACGGGCATCCGATCGGGGTGGTCGCGCTCGAAGACCTGCTGGAAGAGGTGATCGGCGAGTTCGACGACGAGACCGACGCGATCATCACGGCCGCGCGGGAAACCGGTCAGGCGGCCGCGCGGGAGAAGCGGGACGACTGAGCCTCAGGGCAGCCGGATCGTGAAGGTCGAGCCCTGACCGAGGGTGCTGCGGGCGGTCACCTGCCCGTGGTGGGCCTCGACCAGGCTGCGCACGATCGCCAGACCGAGGCCACTGCCGCCGGTGTGGCGGTTGCGGGACTGCTCGGCGCGCCAGAAGCGGTCGAAGACCTTCGGCAGGTCGTCCGGAGCGATGCCGGTGCCGGTGTCGATCACGTCGATGACGGTCTCGGTGCCGTCGCGGCGGCCTTCGAGCCGGACGGTTCCGCCGGTGGGGGTGAAGCGCAGCGCGTTGGTGACGAGGTTGCCGAGCACCTGGCGCAGGCGGACCGGGTCCGCGTCGAGCTCGAGGTCGGCGCCGGCCTCCGCGCCGTCAGCGGTCGGTGGTGCCGCGGTGAGCGTCACGCCCGCGGCTTCGGCGTCGGAGCGGTGGGCGGCGACGACCTGGTCGAACAGCGTCGGCAGGTGCACCCGCTCGGGATGGATGCGCAAGGTGCCCGCGTCGGCGGTGGCCAGGTCGCGGAGGTCGTCGATGATGTGCTGCAGCAGCGCGGCCTCCTCGCTGAGCGAGGCGACGAACGCCTGGTCCGGCTTCGCCACCCCGTCCTCGACCGCCTCCAGCCAGCCGCGGATGTTGCTCAGCGGAGTCCGCAGCTCGTGGGCGATGTCGCTGACCATCGCCCGCCGCAGCGACTCGGTCCGGGCGCGGCTGTCGGCCAGTTCGTTGAAGGCGGCCGACAGCTGCCCGATCTCGTCGTGGCCGCGGACGCGGACCCGGATCGACTCGTCCCCGCCGCTCATCCGCCGCGCCGCCCGGGTCAGCGCCCGCAGCGGCTGCACCAGCCGGAACCCGCCCGCGACACTGATGACCACCGTGATCAGCAGGACGCCGGCAGCCACGCCGGCGATTCGCTTCTGGTTCGCCGGGGACAGGTCGAACCCGGCCTCGGCCCGGCTCGGGGTGTTCACGAACAGCCGCGCCAGCGGGGCGACGTACGGGTCGAGCTGGGCCCGCTTGGACTGGGTGACGCACGACTCGATCCGGTCGCTCGCCACCGGCTGCTCCGGCGCGGGTGCGCTGCGGGCCGGGTCCGAGACCGACCAGGTCAGGTCGGGTTGCAGCTTGATCGTGTAGGGGATCTTCTGGCCGGCCAGGCAGGTGTTGATCATCAACCGCAGTTGCGCGTACGGCGTGCGCTCGGACTTGGTCAGCGTGTCCAGCACACCGGCGGAGTCGCACGCGCTGATCGTCGCCTGGCCGGCGCCGACGATCCGCGGGCGGCCGGTCGGTGCGGTCTCGATCACGCCGACCCCGGTGCGCAGCCGGACGCAGGTCAGGACCCGCTTGGCCGCGTCGCCGAGGAACTTCTGGTCCGCGGGGCTGAGCTTGTACGGACCCACCGCGCGCGGATCGATCCGGTCGCTGCCGCCGAGATCCGGGTCGACCGCGAACGGGTCGATCGTCACCGAGGACGCGCCGGTCAGGTCTGCCGGACCGGCGATCAGCCCGCGGTCGTTGGTGGTCAGCGTGATCTGCCGGCCGGTCTCGCGGCTGAGCTGCTCGATCAGCCGGCCGACGCCGGCCCAGGACGGATGCGTCGCGGCGTACCCGAGCAGGGCGTCGTAGATCTTGCTGTCGTCGGCCAGCGCGCGGCCCTGCTCCTGCTGGATGGCGACCGTCGTACTGCGGGCCGCGAGCCACGCGGTCGCTGCTATCGAGCACACCGACACCAGTACGGCGCCCGCGAGCAGCCGCACCAGGATGCTCCTGCGCGCTGCCATCTCAGCTGTCGGTCAGCTTGTAGCCGACGCCGTACACGGTGAGCAGGCGGACCGGGCGCCGCGGCTCCGGCTCGATCTTCTTGCGCAGGTTGAGCACATGGGTGTCGATCGTGCGGGTGGTGATGTACTGGTCGATGCCGTGCAGTTGCTCGAGCAGCTGGGAGCGGGTGAAGACCCGGTGCGGCTTGGCGGCCATCGTGGCGATCAGCCGGAACTCGCCCGGCGTACAGGCGATCAACTTGCCGTCGGCAAACAGTTCGTGGCGGTCGAGGTCGACGGTGAGGCCGCCGACGCGCAGCGTCGCCTCGGGCTCGGTGGTGCCTGGGGTGGGACGGCCGCGGCGGAGCAGGGTGCGAACGCGAGCAGCGAGCTCCCGCGGGCTGAACGGCTTGGTCATGTAGTCGTCCGCGCCGAGATCGAGCCCGAGCAGCAGGTCGTCCTCCTCGGTCCGGGCGGTCAGCATCAGCACCGGCAGGTCGGACTCGCGGCGCAGGATCCGGCAGACGTCGAGACCGTCGACGCCGGGAAGCATCACGTCGAGCACGAGCAGATCGGGCTGCAGGCGGCGGACCGTCTCGAGCGCGGACCGGCCGTCGCCGACCACGACGACTTGGTGGTGCTCGCGCTCGAGATACCGGCGGACCAGCTCGGCCTGCTTCGCGTCGTCCTCGGCCAGCACGACCTGCGCACACATGGTTTCGACTATAGGTCGGAGATCGGCGGCTTCCGGCGTACGGCGGGGGACCGGGACGAGTTCCTGACAATTGCGTCCGACAACCATCAGTCGGCGGCCAGAGCCTCGGTCGGGGTCAGCAGCGACGCCCGGACGGCGGGGTAGACACCGGCCAGTACGCCGACCGCGATCGAGGCGCCGATGCCGGCCAGCAGCGCGGGGCCGGGGACCACGACGGGCCAGTCGTGCGCGTTGGCATAGGCAACCACGCCGAGCACGCCGAGAAGCGCGCCGAGCAGACCGCCGATCGTGCACAGCACCACGGACTCGGTCAGGAACTGCCCGCGGATCTGGCCGCGGTTCGCGCCCAGGGCCCGGCGCAGTCCGATCTCGCGCTGGCGTTCGAGCACGGAGATCACCATGGTGTTGGCCACGCCGATCCCGCCGACGAGCAGGGCCACGCCGGCCAGACCGAGGAAGAGCGTGGAGAAGGCGTTCTGGGTGATGCGTTGCGCGGCGAGTGCCTCGGAGGGGCGGCTGACTTGGACGAGACCGGGCTGTTCAGGGTTGAGCGTGCGGCCGAGAACCGCTCGTACTGCTTCGAGCGTCGGACCGGTGGCTCGGACGTAGACCACTGACGGACGTCCGTCGAAGTCGAGGGAGGTGCGGGCGGCGTCCCAGCCGACGAGCACGGACTGCTCGACATCGGGAGCCAGCGGCGACCGCGCGAGGATGCCGACCACGGTGAACCAGGTGTTGTTGATCATGATGCGGGGTTGGGTTCGTCCGGTGGGGAGATCGGTGATGCCGAGCCAGGTGGCTGCTTTGGCGCCGAGGACCACAGTGGGGAATCGTTCGTTCGCTGGGGTGAGGAAGGTTCCGGCGTGGAGCTTAGCTCCGAGTAGTCCGAGCAGGTTGGATTTGCCTGCCAGGACGGTGATGCCCGTGCCTGTGTCGGTGAGCTTGTCGGAACGCCGGACAGTCGCGTGCACGTTGGCCACGCCGCTGGCTTCCTGGACCGGTCCGATCCGCGCGGCCATGCCGATCGATGCCTCGGGCAACCCGGCGGTCCCGCCCTGGGACTGGTCGGGGACGGCTGCGGCGCGCAGCAGGTCGGGGCCCAGGGAGGAGAGCTCGTCCATGACGGCTTGCTGGCTGGAGGCCGGGATGCCTGTCACCACGACGACTGTGGCGATCCCGATGGAGATGCCCAGTGCGGACAGGGCAGCGCGTAGTGGTTTGGTACGCAGGCGGGTCAGGCCGAGCAGCAGGAAGTCGGAGAGCGCCAGCCGTACCGGAGAGCTGTCGCTCATGCTGCTGCGGCGGCTCATCGGAGCACCTGCTCGTTCACCAAGCGGCCGTCCCGGACCTCGATCGTACGGGGGAGCTGGGCGGCGATCTCCCGGTCGTGGGTGATGACGGCGATGGTGGTGCCCGTGGCGTGCAAAGTGGTGAGCAAATGAAGGACTGCCTGGCCGTTGGTCGTGTCGAGAGCGCCGGTCGGCTCGTCGGCCAGGACGAGGGCCGGGTTGTTGACCAGTGCCCGGGCGATGGCGACGCGTTGACGTTCGCCGCCGGAGAGTTCGTGCGGGCGGTGGGTGGCGCGATGGCTCAGGCCGACCTTGTCCAGCGCCTCCAACGCTCGTGGTTTGCGGTGGCGGCGCGGGGTGCCGGCGTACAGGAGACCGGTGGTGACGTTTTCGGTGGCGGTGTGGCCTTCGGAGAGGTGGAACTGCTGGAACACGAAGCCGATCGAGCGGCCGCGCAGAGCCGACAGTTCCCGGTCGGTCAGCTCGGTGACGTCGTGGCCCCGCAGTTCGACGGTGCCTTGGGTCGGGCGGTCGAGGGTGCCCATCAGGTTGAGCAGGGTGGACTTGCCCGAGCCCGAGGGGCCGACGATGGCGACCAGTTCGCCGGGATCGATGCGGAGCGAAACGTTGTCCAGGGCACGGACTCCGCCGGCGTACTGCTTGACTGCGTTGCGCAATTCGACGACCGGCGTGGTCATGAGGTGGTCACCACCTTCTGGCCGGGCCGCAGACCCGTGCCGGTGATCTCGACGTTGCCGTCGGCAAACATCCCGGTCTTGACACCGACGAGCGTCGTGGTCGTGCCGTTGACGACCTGCACCGCGTAGCCGCCTTCACGCAGGGCCAGCAGTGCGGCGACCGGCACGACGAGGACGCCTTTGCGGACGGCGCCAGGCACGGTGACCGTGGTCGGCCCGGAGTCGATGCCGGCGGCCGCGGTCTGCTGATCGAGGGCGATGGTCGCGGTGAGCTGCGGCTTCTTGCCGGCGTCCGAGGGGTTGCCGTCGCTCGGCGGAGGGGTCGCGTCGGTGCTGACGGCCCGGACGGTGCCGGTGGTCGCTTTGCCGTTCGGCAGCGAGAGCTTGACCTTCAGACCCGCCCGTACACCGGCGGTGTCGTCGGCGTCGAGCGGCAGGGTGACGATCTTGTTCGTGGAGGTGACCGTCAGGACCTCGGCCGGGGCGGGATCGCCGAGCGCGACTTTCGGCGAGTCGACGCGGATCGCGTCCGGCAGCACCACGACCGACGCCGGGTCGAGAACGCCGGTGGGGGCGAGGTCGAGGGACTCCTGCCAGTGCATGATCGCCTTCGCGGTGGCGCTGGTGAGCCGGTTGCTGCCGGGCGCGCCGAGGAAACCGAGCGCGGCGAGGTTCTGCTTGACCACCTTGACGTCGGGCCCGCTCACCGGTGGTGGAGGAGGTTGCGGCGGCGTACCGGGTGGGGTCTTCGCGGGCGGGGTGCCGAGGGTGCGGAACAACGGCGTGCCGCCGTAGAACAGGACGACCGGTTTGTCGTTCACGCGCAGCAGCACGTCACCGCGGGCGATCGTGCTGCCGTGCTTCGGCAGCCAGGTGATCGTTCCGGTCGCGCGGGTCTTCACCGAGCGGCCGGCGCCGTAGCCGAGGTCGCCGGACAGTTCGCGGGCCTGGGACAGATCGGTGCGCTCGATCGCGACCGTCGCGGCCGGGTCCGGGCCGTCCGAGGCGACCGCGGGCGGCGGCCGGTCGAACATCCGGTAGCCCGCGTACCCGGCGCCCGCTACCAGGACGGTCCCGACGACAAGAGCGATTGCCCGGCGCGAGCGCTCGTACGACGTACCTGGTGAGCTCACTTGCCGGCCGCCTCGCGCTGGCATTCGGGGGTCAGGTCCATGCCCTTGCGGATCGACTCGGCGTCGTTCTGCGGGCCGCCGAGGGACGGACCGACGATGCCCGTGTCGGTACCGGTCGACAGCTCGACATACTTGACGCCCTTGTCCTTCAGGCACTGCACGACCTTGCGGCCGAAGTCGAGCGCGTCCGGGTTCTTCGCGTCGATCTCCCAGGCCGGCAGCGGGAGCTTGCCCGCGCAGGCCTGCCCGGCCTTCTTCGCCTTCGCCGGGTCGGTGGTCCGCCCGCCACTGCCCAGTACGCCGGGCTCCGTCGGCTTGGCCCGGTCGGACAGGACGTCGACGCCGTTGTCCTTCAGGCACACCAGGTACGGCTGGTAGAGCCGCTGCCGGTCCGAGTCGGTCATGTCGATCCGCTCCCGCGGGCGGTCGGCGTCCGGGTCACTGGCCGTCGTCTGCCGGCCGGATGTCGTCGGCGTACCGGGTGGGGGCGTGGTCAGGGTGGCGATCTCGGGGGCCTTGTCCGCGGTGCCGGCGGACTGCCCGGCCGAGCAGCCGGCCGCGAGCACCGCGACCAGCAGCAGCGGGGCCCAGCGGAGAAGTCGTGTCGTGGTCATGGCTGCCACCGTGCCGATCGGATGTCAGGGAATTGTCGGCCGTCGGTGGTGATGTTGTCCTGACGCCCTACGGTGGTGCAGACAGGACCGGAGTACCGTGCCGGTCCCGCCGTCGGAGAAGGAGAACGCCGTGCCCATCAGTCGACTCGGTCTGGTCGTGCACCAGGGCCGCCCGCTCGCCGTGCAGGCGGCGGACGTGGTCCGCGCGTGGTGCAAGGACAACGACATCGGCTGCACCGACATCGACGTGTGGAAGCAGCACGAGGACCGCCGTGGCGGTATGGACGAGCTGCACCACGCCGGCAATCCCGACCTGGTCGTCACGCTCGGCGGCGACGGCACGTTCCTGCGGGGCGCCCGGATCGCGGCGAAGAACGACGCGGCCGTGCTCGGCGTCGACCTGGGCAAGGTCGGGTTCCTCACCGAGGTCGCCTGCAGCGACGTCGAGGAGGCGCTGGAAGCGGTGCACCGCGACGAGGCCACGATCGAGAAGCGGATGACGCTGACCATGCGGGCGTCGCGCAAGCTGGAGATCCCGGTCGGCATCGACGCGCTGCTGCGGTACGGGCACGGTCCCGCGCTGCCGCCGCCCGCGGTCCGGACCGACGGTGACGGGGACGGCTGGGGCGTCGCGCTGGACGTCACCGCGCTGAACGACGTCGTGCTGGAGAAGCTGGCGCGCGACCACCAGGTCGCGCTCGGGGTGTATCTGTCCGGGCGGCTGCTGGCGTCGTACTCGGCGGACGCGGTGATCGTGGCGACGCCGACCGGCAGTACGGCGTACAGCTTCGCGGCCGGTGGCCCGATCCTCTCGCCGAACACCGAGGCGATCGTGTTCACGCCGGTCGCGCCGCACATGACCTTCAACCGGACGGTCGTCGCCGCGCCGAACGAACCGGTCGGGCTGCGCGTCCTGCCGCACTCCGGCCCGGCCGCGGTGTCGATCGACGGCCAGCTGCGCGGCGTACTCGATCCTGGGGACTGGATCGGTGTGTACGGGTCGACGCGTCCGCTGCGGCTGGTCCGGCTGCGGCCGACCGACTTCTACGGGCGGCTGCGGGACCGCTTCCGTCTCACCGACGCCCCCGCGACCGGCATCGACGGTGAGTCGGAACGGATCTGGCGGCCCGAAACGCCGGTGCCCGCCGACATGGCGCACCTTCGGCTGCCGCCCCCGGCGCCCGCCCCCGAACCGCCGGCCAACCCGGCCTGCGAGGTTCCGGAGGAATAACACCAGCTGACCGGGTTGTCTGGTTGGTGCGACAGGTAGGGTTCCTCCTCATGCGGAACGTGGTGATTCTGGCCGGTGGGTCGGGGACTCGGTTGTGGCCGTTGTCCCGGGCGGACAAGCCCAAGCAGGTCCTGCCGTTGGCGGCGGGCAACTCGCTGCTGCGGGTGGCCTACGACCGGCTGCGGGGTTTGGTCGACCCGGCCAACATCTACGTCTGCACGGTGGCGGCGCACACCGAGCTGGTTCGCGAACAGCTGCCGGAGCTCGGCCCCAACAACATCATCGGCGAGCCGGTCGGCCGCGACACCGCGAACGCGGTCGGCCTGGCCTCGGCCGTCGTGGCGCGCAACGATCCCGACGCGGTGCTCGCGATCGTCGGGTCGGACCACCTGATCACGCCGGAGGCGGAGTTCCGGGCCGCGATCGAGAGCGGGTTCGAGCTGGTCGAGCAGCGGCCGCGGTCGCTGGTGACCTTCGGCATCGAGCCGACGCATCCGCACACCGGCCTCGGGTACGTCGAGCGCGGCGACGCGATCGACGGTACGTCGGCGTACGTGGTCGACCGTTTCCGGGAGAAGCCGGACCGGGCGACCGCCGAGCAGTACCTGGCCACCGGGCGGTTCTGGTGGAACTCCGGGATGTTCGTCTGGCGGGCCGAGACCGTGCTCAGCGTGCTCGACGCGCTGCTGCCCGAGTCGGCCGCGCAACTGCGCCAGGTCGCCGCCGTCTGGGACACCCCCGAGCGGGACGCGACGCTGGCCGGGATCTACCCGACGCTGCGCAAGATCAGCGTCGACTACGCCGTGATGGAACCGGCCTCGCAGGGCAAGGTCGACGCCGACGTGGTGGTCGTCCCGATGCCCGTGCACTGGCTCGACGTCGGCTCCTGGGCCGCCCTGGCCGGCACCTACGAGGTCGATGCCAAGGGCAACCGTCACGACGGCTCCGCACTCAGCTGCCTGCTCGACTCCCACGACAACGTGATCGTCACCGACGACCCCGACCACCTGATCGCCGCGGTCGGCCTGCGCGGCCACATCATCGTGCACACCCAGGACGTCACCATGGTCTGCCCCCTGGCCGACGGCGAACGCGTCAAGGACCTGGTCGCCCAGGTCCAGTCCGACCACGCGGCACGGTACGTCTGAGCCCAGTACGCCGAAAGGGCGCCCGAGCGATTGCTCGGGCGCCCTTTCGTTCGTCAACGAGTCAGCAGCCGAACCAGCCGCTCCAGGCGTTGTTCCGCAACTGGTTGCAGAAGTGCCCACCAGTGGTGGTGTTGCCCTCCAGGTTGATGGTGCCCGGGTTCGGTGCGTACACGACGTTGATCGCGCCCGTCAGGTTCGCGCCGCCGAGGCTCTTCCAACCCGTCGCCGCGATCGTTCCCGCGTCGCTGTACTGGTGAACGGCGTTCCACGCAGAGCGACCGGGGCTGATCACGAACGTGTGCTGGCGAGTGACCGAACCGCTGGTCCAGTACACGTTGGTCATGTAGGTGCCGCACAACAGCGCGCCGCGGTACGGGCCGGAGTACACATCGATCGTGGTCTGGCCGGCGGCGCAGCCCGGGTAGTAGTAAGTGATTTGAGGAGCGCTCCAGGCAGTCTCGGAGGCGTTCGCGGAGGGGATCGAACCGGCAGCGACCAGCACGACAGCGGCGAGCACGCCGGTGAGCAAGCGAATCAGTTTCCGCACAGTGGCCTCCTGAATCAGAGGCGCCGATGTCGGCGCGGTCCGACCCTAGATGAGGGGACGGCGGGGCCGAAAGGAAGTTGCAGCTAGTGGCAGGAACGCGAAAGCCGCCCGGTCCGGCGTGGATCGGGCGGCCTTCGCGAGCGGGTGTGGATCAGCCGCCGTTGGGCTCCTGGGCGTCCAGGGCGGGGTACTTGTCCATGAACTGGTTCAGCGCCTCACCCGAAACCGAGCTGCAGAACTGGCGGTGGCCGAAGGCGGTCTCCTGGCCCTGCTGATTGCCGCTCCAGTGGGAGAAGGCGATCTGCTTGCCCTCCGGCCAGGCGGCGCCGTCGGTCTCCTTGAAGGGCGCGGCGATGAACTTGCCCAGCGAGGAGTCGGGCAGCTTGGCCTTCGAGATGTTCTCGATCTGGTCGATCTGGTCCTGCGGCAGCGTGTCGCGGTACCACAGGATCGTGTAGCCGTGCTCGAGGTTGTGCACCAGGTTCGGCACCGGGGGCCGGTCCTCGGTCGTGTAGAACTTCTTTCCGAACGGGGCCCAGGTGTTGTAGTGAGGTCCGGAGGACGGTGGGGACACCGGGTAGTCGATGACCTTTCCGTCTTCCTCATGAATCTGCGTGCCGCTGGCCTTGTCGTCGATGATCTTGTCGCAGGACGCGGCCGAGGCGGAGACGCCGAAGGTGTTGACCGCCTGGTCGCGGGTGCGGGAGTCCTGGATCAGCTTGATCGCCGGGTAGGCGATGATCGCCAGACCGACCACGATCGAGGCCGCGACGATGATCAGCGTGCGGCGCTTGTCGGACCGGGCCTGGTCCCGCTGCATCTTCTCGATCATCTCGCGGCGCGACTGCTTCTGCGACGACGCTTTACCCACAGTGATTGGTCTTCCGATCCGGGCGGTCCGGCGCCGCCGTGCGGATGCAGTGTACGCAGCCCGCCTGAGAGGTTGCCTAGAAAACTACCGCGACCGTGAGCCGAACGTGACCGTCGCCTCACTGCCCGAACCGGTGCGCACCGTCACGCCGTAGCCCTCCGCGTGCAGCAGCACGGCCAGTCGCTCGGCGATGATCCCGACCGCGACCGGGTTGTCCCCGAAGACCGCGATCGAGGTGTCCAGCACCTCCAGGTGCACGTCCTCGTCGTCCGCGAGCAGCCCGTCCCACAGCGACGGGTCCACCTCCCGCGGACCGGCCGGCGGCGTCCGCTCCAGTACGGCGGCTCGCGCGGCCTCGCGCGTCCCCAGGCTGAACATGTCGCTCGCCGCGTCCCGCACCAGTGCCCGCGCCCCGGGACCGTCCTCGCCGACCGGCAGGACCACGTCCGCCAGCCCCCGCAGTACGGCGACCGGCACCCCGTCGGCCTTGCCCTTCACCAGCTCGCCCGCCGACGCGATCTCGTCGGCCACGGCTGGCTCGGTGACGGCCAGTACGTTGCCGTGGCTGTCGGTCGTTCCGCGGAGGTCCTCCACGACCCGTACGCCGGCCGCGCCGATCGCCAGGTCGATCTGGCCGACCCGCCAGGGCCGTCCGAGCGTGTCGGTGACGACGACGCCCACGTTCACGTCGTACCGGTCCTTCAAGGCGGCCCGCAGCTGCCGGGCCGACAGGTCCGGATCGACCGGGAGCAGCAGCACGGTCCCCGGCGCGGTGTTCGACGTGTCGGTGCCCGCGGCCGCCAGCACCAACCCGTGCCGGGTCTGCACGATCCGCGTGTCGCCGCGCCGGGCGACCACGCGCACCAGCTCGTCGTCGATGGCCGCGTCACGGGTGCCCGTGCTCAGCCGGCCCTCGGCCTTGCTGACGATCTTCGACGTCACCGCCACCACATCGCCGTCGCGCAGGTCGGCCGCCTCGCCGATCAGCCCGGCCAGGTCGTCGCCGGCCGCCACCTCGGGCAGTCCGGTGACCGCGAAGATCTCCAGGTGCTTCCTCATCTGCGCAGCGCCTCCGCCAGGCTCAGGGCCGCGTCGGCCATCGCCGCGGTCGTGGTCTCGTCCGTCATCCACAACGGCACCGCCTGGGCGTGAATTCCGGCCCCGGCGATCGAGTCGAGCTGGGCGGAGTCGGAGGTGTCGATCAGCCAGCCGTCGATCACGCCGTCGCGGGCCCGGGCGCCGTAGTACCGGGCCACCGCGGACGCGGTCGACTCGACCCCGACGGCGGCGAGCACCTTGTCGGCCATGCCACGGACCGGGCCGGTGCCGATGATCGGCGACAACCCGATCACCGGGGCCGCGGTCTTCTGCACCGCCTCCCGGATCCCCGGGACGCCGAGAATCGTGCCGACCGAGACCACCGGGTTCGACGGCGGCAGCAGCAGCACGTCACAGCCGGCGATCGCGTCCAGTACGCCGGGCGCCGGCTTGGCCTTCTCGGACCCGACGGCGACGATCTGGTGGGCGGGCACCTCGGCGTGCAGCCGGACCCAGTACTCCTGGAAGTGGATCGCCTTCTTGGTCCCCGGGTTGTCCGGGTCGTCGATCACCACGTGGGTCTCGACCCGGTCGTCGCTCATCGGCAGCAGCCGCACCGGCAGCTCCCAGCGCGCGCACAGGGCCTGGGTCACCGCGCTCAGCCCGTAGCCGGCGTCCAGCATCTGGGTCCGGACCAGGTGGGTCGCCACGTCCCGGTCGCCGAGGCCGAACCAGGTCGGCTCCACGCCGTACGCCGCGAGCTCCTCCTTGATCACCCAGGTCTCGTCCTCACGCCCCCAGCCGCGCTCCTTGGAGATCCCGCCACCGAGCGTGTACATCACCGTGTCCAGGTCCGGGCAGACCCGCAGGCCGAACAGGGTGATGTCGTCCGCGGTGTTGCCGATCACCGTGATGTCGGCGTCCGGTCGGGCCTTCAGCAGGCCGCGGAGGAAGGTGGATCCGCCGATGCCACCGGCCAGCACTGTCAATCGCATGGGAAGAGTCTGCACGAGTCGTCAATGCGACGGCCCACCGCACGACTATGCTGCCGTGGGTCCGAAGTGTGTTATCCGTAGTCGCCTTTCCTCTCGCTAGGCCCCCAACATCCCGAGGAGCCCTCGTGGTCACCGACGCAACCAAGAAGCTCAGAGAGCCGGTCGCGTACATCCTGCTCGCCTTCGCCGGCCTCGTGGCGCTGGCTTCGCTGCTCCAGCTGTTCGTCGGTGGTGCGGGATTCACCGCCGCCGCCAGCGGTGTGCGCAACGTGCTCACCCCACCCGACCTGACCGGACTGGTGCTGGCGATCGCGCTGGTCGCCGCGGTGTGGCTGGTGGCCGAGGCGGGTGAGCGCACCCCCAACGCCCGGACTGTCGCGCTGGCCGCGCTGGTGATCATCGGTGTGATCGGCCTGATCGACCTGATCGCGGTGTTCGCCGTGTTCGGTGCCTCGAGCACCGCCGGGGTGAAGATCGCCAGCTTCCTGTTCAACCTCGGCGGCCTCGCGCTGTACGGCGCGGCCGGCTTCTACATCCTGAAGACCTTCCAGACGCTGCCCGCCCCGGTCCGCGTCCCGAAGGCGGGCCCGCAGGGCCAGTTCGCCGGCCAGGGCCAGTACGGCGGCCAGTTCCCCCAGCAGGGCGCCCAGCCGGGCAACCAGTACGGCGGCCAGCAGGGTCAGCAGTACGGCGCCTACGGCAACCAGTTCGAGCAGGGCCAGCCCGGTCAGGGCCAGTACGGCCAGTACGGCGCGGCTGCCGCGGCCGGTGCCGGTGCGGGCGCTGTCGGCGGCTACGCGGCTGCCCAGCAGGGTGACCAGCAGTGGCCGCAGGAGCAGGGCTGGAACCAGGGCGAGCAGCAGCAGGCCTGGTCCGCGGGCGACGACCAGCAGGGTGCGCAGCAGGCGTGGTCCGGTGCTGACGCGCCGGGTGCCGAGCCGACCCAGCAGTGGAGCCCGGAGGGCCAGCAGCAGTGGGCCGGCGCGGACGCCGGTCAGCAGCAGTGGCCGCAGGAGCAGCAGCAGTGGGGCGGCGGCGACGCCGGCCAGCAGCAGTGGGGTGCCACCGACGCCGCGCAGTACGGTCAGACCGGCCAGCCGGAGTGGCAGGCTGACCAGGATCCCGCGCAGAACGTGGCGCAGCACCAGGTCGGCCAGCAGGAGCCCGCTCACGACGTAGCCGAGCAGCCGCAGCACGAGGCCGGTCAGGCCGCGGGTGAGCAGGGCTGGTCCGACCAGAACTGGCAGCAGGGCGGCCAGACCTGGCAGGGCGAGGAGGCCGCGCCGGCCGCCGAGCCGCAGGCGCAGCCGGAGACCGACGCCGCCGACGAAACCCGCGTGGATCCGCGGGTTTCCGACGCCGGCAAGGACGACGAGCAGCCGCCGCAGGGTGGTCAGGGACAGCCCGGCCAGCAGGGCTGGTGGTCGCAGCCGTCCTGACCGACGGCGCCACCGGCCGCGAAAATCGCGGACTACGCATTCCGGTTGGCGGCAACGTGCCAGTCCCGGAACGGTTTCCGGTGGCTGACACCGCAGCGATGAGTGACGAGAGGCCTGTGCACACAGGCCTCTCGTTCTTTTGCAGCCGTGTTGCGGATACCGCCAATAGCAGACCACGGCTTGACTTTCGTGGATTGCAGGAATGTAATTTCAACCGTGTCGTTCGTTGGACACTCGGTATCGGGGACTGCTTTCAGCACACAGAGCGGTCGAGGTCAGGCATGTGGACCGCAAACTCCACATGTACAGGGGAACGAACAGGGTCGAGGAGGTCGTACCGTGACAGAAGCGCTGATGGCGATTGTCGACGGTGAGGCGATCGAGGAGGAGCCGAACTGGCAGGAACGGGCGCTGTGCGCCCAGACCGATCCAGAGGCTTTCTTCCCGGAGAAGGGCGGTTCCACCCGCGAGGCGAAAAAAGTCTGTCTGGGTTGCGACGTCCGGGGCGAGTGCCTCGAGTACGCGCTGCAGAACGACGAGCGCTTCGGGATCTGGGGCGGGCTGTCGGAGCGGGAACGCCGCAAGCTGAAGAAGAAGGCCGTCTAGACCTTCCCGGGCCGACGGGCGTGGTGCCCTGCCACCGTGCCGTCGCCGGTCTGTCAGCAGCAAAACAACAGAACACAAACTTCCGCGTGAGGCCCCGGCCGGACTCTGTCCACCGGGGCCCGCTGCTGTGCGCGGGCAGTTGGCGAGTTCGCGTAAGGTGAGTGCTCGCCGCGGCCCCCGGGCCGTGGCTGGCCGATCCTTCCCCTTGAGGTGCAGCGCTCCCGATGGAATCCGAAGCTCCGGCCGGCTGGGACTTTTTCGACGCCGTCGACTTCCCGACCGGAATCACCCACGACCCGATGGGTCGCGCGCCGGTCCGGCACGTCGTCACCGCGGTTGTGGTCGGGCACGAGGGTGCCGCCTGGCTGCCCCGGCTGACCGAGGCCCTGTGGGCGCTCGAGCGCCGGCCCGACCGCTTGATCGCGATCGACACCGGCTCCACCGACGAGACCGCGCAACTGCTGGCCGAGATGCCCGGCGTCGAGCCGGTGGTCGGCCTGTCGGCCCGCACCGGATTCGGTACGGCGGTCACCCGCGGCCTGGAAACGGCCGGTTTCGCGCCGATCCCGTCCGCGGCCGGCCCGTACGGCGACGACGGGCACGCGCCCGTGGTCGAGTGGCTGTGGCTGCTGCACGACGACTGCGCGCCGGCGCCCAAGGCGCTGGAAAAATTGTTGCTCCAGGCCACTTTATCGCCGGACACCGGGATCTGGGGACCGAAGCTGCGGTTGTGGCCGCGCGACCGCGAGCTGCTCGAAGTCGGCGTCACCACGTCGCTGGGTGGTCGCCGCGACACCGGGATCGAGGCCGGCGAGCTCGATCAGGGTCAGCACGACCAGCCGCGCCAGGTGCTGTCGGTCAGCTCGGCCGGCATGCTGGTCCGCCGCGACGTCTGGGAAGCGCTGGGCGGCTTCGACCCCAAGCTGCCGATGTTCCGCGACGACCTCGACTTCGGCTGGCGGGCAAGCCGGGCCGGTTTCCGGGTCGGGGTCGCGCCCGACGCGGTCGTCTACCATGCCCAGGCCGCGGCGACCGGTGAACGCGCACTGGCCGGCACTCGCCGCCACGCGTACCAGCTCGACCGCGCGCATGCCTACTACACCGTGCTCGCCAACGCTCCGGCCAAGCTGCTGCCGCTGCTGATCCTGCGGTTCCTGGCCGGGACCGTGGTCCGCTCGGTCTGGTTCCTGATCGGCAAGACGCCGTCCGGCGCGGTCGACGAGTGGACCGCCCTGCTCGGCACGGTGCTGGCCGGTGGCTGGACGCAGGCCCGCAAGGACCGCCGCAGCCTCGACCGCGTCCCGTACGACGACTTCAAGGGGCTGTTCTCCCGGTCGGTGCACGCCCTGCGGCACAACCTGGAGGAGACCGGCAGCACGATCTCCGAGCGGCTGCGCGAAGCCTGGGCCGACGAGCCCGAGGAGCAGCCGCCGACCTCGGCCCGCCGGGCCAAGAGCACGGCTCGCGTCGCAGTTGACCAGCCGCGCTGGCGGCGGCAGCTGATCCGCCGGCCGTTCCTGGTCGCGTGGGTCGTGCTGGCGATCGGTGCGATCGCGGCCGCGCGCAGCCTGATCGGCGGCGGGGTCCTGCGGTCCGACCTCATGCTCCCGCCGCACGACAGCCTGGCCTCGCTGTGGAACGCCGCGGCCGCCGCGCCGGAAGGTGTCACCCCGCCCGCCTGGCTCGGCCAGTTCTGGGCGCTGTCGACCGTCAGCTTCGGCCCGTCCGGCGCGACCAACCTGTTGCTGCTCGGCGGGATCCCGCTGGCCGCGCTCGCCGCCTGGGCGTTGCTGCGCGCCTTCGTCGTCGACCGGGTCGCCCGCGCGTGGGGCGCTTCGGCGTACGGGCTGGCGGTGTTCACCAACGGCGCGATCACGCAGGGCCGGATCGGGACCGTGGTGGCGGCGATCGTGCTGCCGCTGCTCGGTGCGGCCGTGCACACGGTCGCGCGCCGCCGGCGAGTGGTCATCCAGGGCAGTTGGCGGGCGGCCTGGTTCGCTGGGATCTGCCAGGCGGTGCTGTTCGCCTTCACTCCGGCGCTCGGTCTGCTGGTCGGCGTCGCGCTGGCCGCGGGAGCCGTGCTCGGACTCGGCTGGCGTCGTCAGGGGCGGCAGCTGGTGTTCTCGGTGGTGCTCGGCATGCTGCTGGTCCTGCCCTGGACCATCCAGCTGGTGCTGCACCCGTCACGCCTTGGCCAAGAGGCCGGTGGCCCGCCGACCGCAGGGGTCGGCCCTGGCGACAGCTTGGCCAACCTGCTCACCGGTACGCCGGTCGGAGCGCCCGCGCCGTGGTGGTTCGCCGTACCGCTGATCCTGGTGGCTCTGCTGGCGCTGACGCGGGAGACCCGGCAGCGGTACGAGCTGGTCGGCTGGTTCGCCGTGCTGGCCGGCCTGGCCGGCACGCTGATCGCCAGCCGGCTCGGTGGCGGCAGTGGTCCGCTGATGTTCCTGATGACGGCCGGCTGGATCATGACCGTCGCCGTCGCCTGGGACTCGGTCGGCAAGTCGTCCGACCTGATCGTCCAGGGCGTGCTCGGGGTGGTGCTGGTGGCCACGATCGTGACCGCCGGGTTCTGGGTGGTCCGTGGGGACGACGGGCCGCTGTGGCGCGGACCCGCGCAGGATCTCCCGGCATACCTCGTTTCCTCGCAGGGACCACCGCAGAACGCGTCGATCCTGGTCGTTCGCAAGGAGCCGGGCAGTGCGACCCGGTTCTCGCTGGTGCGCGAGGGCGGCCCGCGGATGGGCGCGCTGGAAGCGGCTCCGAAGCCCGAGCAGACCAAGCCGATCACGGACGTGCTGTCCGCGCTGGGTGGTGGCGGCACGGGTGAGGAGGGCCGGCAGCTTGCGGCGCTCGCGATCGATTACGTGTACCTGCCCGCGCCCGTGGACCCGACGCTGATGTCCACGCTCGACTCGCTGCCCGGCCTGACCAGGGCCAGCGCCGCCGACAACGACGCCTCCTGGCTGGTCGACCGGACCACGATCGAGGGCAAGACGCCGGTGCAGCCCGAAGTTCGCGAGCTGTGGCGGGTGCTCGGGATCATCGCCTGGCTGATCGCGCTGGTCTTCTGCCTGCCGAGCGCCCGGCGGACCGTCGCCGTACCGCACGGCACTCACGCCAGGAGGAACTCGTGACCGGCCTGCTGTCGGATCTGAGGGTCCGGATCGGTGCCTGCGTGCTGGCCTTGGCGCTGGCCGCCGGCATCGGTGTGGTGACCAAGCCCAAACCGGCCGTCACGAGGGCCGAGGGCGTCGAGGAGCCGACCAGGACGGTCGTCAACCGGGCCGCCCTGGCCTGTCCGGTGCCCGGCGCGGGGGTCAAGACGCAGAGTCTGGTCAGCGCGGTCGCCCCGACCCTTCCCGAGGGGACGCCGACCGCCGCCGGTGACGAGGCGCCGCTGTCGATCGCGCCGCTCGACAAGACCGCGAACCCGGTCGGCTCCGTGCTCGCCCGCGGCAAGATCGCCTCGACCGCGCCGACCAGCAAGCTCGCCACCCTCGGCATCCAGGGCACCGGGCCGTTGGCTGCCGGAACCGCGGCGACCGCGACGTCGACCGCGCCCGAAGGGGTGAACCGGGGCATGGCGAGCGTTCCGTGCGTCGTACCGGGGTCGGACTTCTGGTTCGTCGGTGCCTCCGGTGCGCCGGGCCGGCGCGACGTCCTGGTGCTGACGAACCTGGACAGCATCAACGCCGAGGTCGACGTCACCTTGTACGGCCCGGCCGGGCAGCTCGACGCCCCGAACGCGCGTGGCGTCGTCGTCCCGGCCCGGGGCAGCACCGAGCTGTACCTGGGGCAGCTCGCGGCCGGTCAGCGCGATCTGGCCCTGCACGTCGAGTCGACCGGCGGCCGGGTCGCGCCCGCGGTCCGCGACAACGCGACCAACGGCAAGATCCCGGCCGGCGTGGACTGGCTGAACCCGTCGGCCGCCCCGGCCCAGAAGGTCGTCGTGCCCGCGATCGCCCCGGGCGGCGGGGTCCGGATCCTCGCTGTCGCGAACCCGACCGACCTGCAGGCCACCGCGAACATCACCGTGAACGGGCCGAACGGGCCGTTCAAGCCCGCCGGACTCTCGACGATGCAGATCCCGGCCGGCGCGGTGAAGGTGATCCGGCTGGAGAAGGTGCTGAACGGCGACGCCTCCGCGGTCACCATCACCTCCGACCAGCCCGTCACGGCCTCGGCCCGGGTGACCGACTCGACGGTGCGCGAGTTCGCGTCGATCGGCGCGACCGAGCCGCTGCGCGGACCGGCGTACCTGGTGCTGCCGGCGCACGCGCAACCGGCCGTGCTGCAGGTGACGGCTCCGGCCGAGACGGCCGGGGTGAAGTTCGAGCTGCGCGACGCGGCGAACAAGATGGTTCAGGCTCGTTCGGTGGACCTGGTCGGCGGAGCGACCACGCTGATCACGTTCAAGCCGCAGGCCAGGCCGACGTACCTGATGGTCGAGCAACTGCGCGGGGACATCGTCGCGGGCGTCACGCTGATGCCGGCCGCGAAGCCGAAGGAGGACGACGTCCCGCAGGTGGCCGTCTGGCCGCTGACCACGTCGCTGGTCTTCCGCGCCCAGCTCGGCGCCCAGCCCGACGTCGGCGCGGCGCTGAAGTAGCTCGCCCTAGTCGTCGTCGGTGTCGAAATCCGGGTCGATCTGCTCCGGCGACAGCGCCAGGACGTCGGCCAGCTCGAGCACCAGCGCGGAGCGGACCAGCCAGGCCAGTCCCGCGCCGGAGCGCTCGGCCCGCAGCTCGATCGGGCGGCGGAACACCACGATCCGGTACGGCTCGTGCGACGTGCCGCCGGTGGAGTGGGTGAGCGGGATCTCGCCCGCGTGGGCGTCCAGGTTCGGCACGTCCTCGATCGCGAACTCGACCCGGGCCACCACCTGCGGCAGCCGTTTCTCCAGTCTGGTCACCTCGATCGCGACCACCTCGTCGAACTGCGCGGCGGCCGACCGCTGCAGCGGCAGTCCACGCGGCGCGAAGCTGCTCGGCCGGCTGATCGGCCCGAGCATGCCCCGGCCGTGCCGGTCGATGTGCCTGCGATGACGGCGAGCCTCGGTCACGCGCTCAGCCTAGTGGGGGTAACGTCTGGTCGTGAGCATCGCCAGGATCTGTTCGCGCGCCGCCTGTCATCGGCCGGCGGTGTCGACGCTCACGTACGTGTACGCCGACTCCACCTGCGTGCTGGGCCCGCTGGCCACCTACGCCGAACCGCACTGCTACGACCTGTGCGCCGACCACGCCGACCGGCTGACCGCGCCGAACGGCTGGGAAGTGATCCGGCTCGCTCCGGATCCGGCCGCCGCCGGCCCGTCGTCGGACGACCTGGAAGCGCTGGCGAACGCCGTACGGGAGGCCGCGCGGCCGTTGCCGCCGCGGGACACCGGCCGTCCTGGTTCCACGACGCCCGGCGCACCGGTCGAGGTCGCCCGCCGCGGACACCTGCGCATGCTCCAGGACCCCAGCAACACCCAGACCCCCCGCACCACCGAAGGCTGAAGCCTTACCTCGTTGCGTCCGAAGAATCCGGGGCCATCGCGCACGGTTCTTCGGACGTTGTGGGGTGTCCGACGGTGTTTCGTAGCGTGGGATGAGGTTGACCACGTTGTCAGGTACTGACCAGACTGCTGATCTGTGAACGATCAAAAACTACGGGTCGGAGTGGTCGGTCTCGGCTTTGCCGGGCGGACCGCACTCGAAGCGTTCTCGGAGCTGCCCGACGTCGAGGTGGTGGCGCTGGCCGGGCTGGAGAAGGACACCCTGGCCGAGCTCGGCGAGAAGCACCGGGTACCGCATCTCTACGAGAAGTGGGAGGACCTCCTGCAGACCGACGGCCTGGACGCCGTCAGCATCGGTACGCCGACGCAGCTGCACGCCCCGATCGCGCTGGCCGCGCTGGAGCAGGGGCTGCACGTGCTCTGCGAGAAGCCGCTGGCCCGCACGGTCGACGAGGGCACCGCGATGGTCGAGGCGTCGAAGAAGGCCGGCAAGGTGCTCAAGGTCATCTTCAACCACCGCGAGCGCGGTGACGTCGCCGCGCTGAAGCACCAGATCGACGAGGGCCAGCTCGGCCGGATCTACTACGCCAAGGCGCACTGGATGCGGCGCAACGGGATCCCGGGCATGGGCGGCTGGTTCACCAACCGCGAGCTGTCCGGCGGCGGCCCGCTGATCGATCTGGGCGTGCACATCCTCGATCTGGCCCTGCACCTGCTGCAGGAGCCGAAGGTCACCACGGTCAGCGCGAGCACGTTCGCCGAGCTGGGCCCGCGCGGCCGCGGCAGCGCGTCCAGCACGATCCGGCCGACGGTCGACACGCTCGGCTCGAAGTTCGAGGTGGAGGACCTGGCCACGGCGTACCTGCGGCTCGAGGGCGGCGGCGCGCTGCAGCTGGAGACCAGCTGGGCCACCTACCGGGCGCCCGGCGACAACTTCGGCATCGAGCTGTTCGGCACCGAGGGCGGCGCGAAGATCGAGGTCCAGAACTACACCAACGAGGACACGCTGCGGATCTTCACCGACGTCGGCGGCGTGCCGGCCGAGGTCCGTCCGGCCACCGGGGCCGGGCTCGGTCACCGCGCGGTGGTCCGCGAGTTCGTCGCCATCGTGCGCTCCGGCGAGTGGTCGGCGCACAACGGTTCGGAGGCTCTGCTCCGGACCCAGGTCATCGACGCCTGCTACGCCTCGGCGAACGCGGGACGAGAGGTAGTGCTTCATGGTTAACGTCACCGTCTGGGGCGAGAACGTCCACGACCAGCGCGACGCGTCGGTGCAGAAGGTCTATCCCGACACGATGCACGAGACGATCGCGGCCGCCCTGCGGGCCAAGCTCGGCGACGAGGTGAACGTCCGGACCGCGTGGTTGCAGCAGCCCGAGCACGGCCTGACCGAGGAGGTCCTGGCCGACACCGACGTGCTCACCTGGTGGGGACACGCGGCGCACGAGGACGTCGACGACGCGGTCGTCGAGCGGGTCCACAAGCACGTGCTGTCCGGAATGGGCCTGATCGCCCTGCACTCGGCGCACTTCTCGAAGATCTTCGTGAAGCTGATGGGCACCACCTGCTCGCTGGACTGGCGCTCCGAGAACGACCGCGAGCTGCTCTGGACCGTGGCCGCCGGGCACCCGATCGCGCAGGGGGTCCCGCACCCGCTGGTGATCGAGCGCGAGGAGATGTACGGCGAGCTGTTCGACATCCCGCAGCCCGACGAGCTGGTTTTCGTCAGCTCGTTCTCCGGCGGCGAGGTGTTCCGCTCCGGCTGCTGCTACCGCCGGGGCCAGGGCCGGGTGTTCTACTTCCGCCCGGGCGACCAGGAGTACCCGACGTACCACCAGCCGGAGATCCAGCAGATCCTCGGCAACGCCGTCCGCTGGGCCGCGCCGACCAGCCCGCGCCAGCTGCCGACGGTGCACCACCGCAAGACCCCCGGCTGGTTCGAGAACCAGGCCTGAGCCGGACGCCGTCCACAGCCCGGGCGTGCCTGGTGAGCCAGGCACGCCCGCGGCCGGATAGGGTCCACGCATGGTTGACGTTGCTGCGATCTTCAAGGCGTACGACGTTCGCGGGGTCGTCCCGGACGAGCTGGACGAGTCGGTCGCCCGGGCGACCGGTGCCGCGTTCGTCGAGGTGCTCGACGTGCTCGCCGGTCCCGGGGCGGTGGTGATCGGCTACGACATGCGGCCGTCCAGCCCGGCCCTGGCGGCGGCGTTCGCCGAGGGCGTGGCCAGCACCGGCGCGGACGTGATCGACATCGGCCTGGCCTCCACCGACCAGCTGTACTTCGCCTCCGGCCGGCTCCAGCTGCCCGGCGCGATGTTCACCGCGAGCCACAACCCGGCGCGCTACAACGGGATCAAGATGTGCCGGGTCGGCGCGTCCCCGGTCGGCGCGGAGTCCGGGCTGCGCGACATCGCGGACCTGGTCGCCAAGACCGTCGCCGAGCCGCCGGTCAGCGTCCCGGCACCCGGCAAGGTGACCCGCAAGAACCTGCTCACGGCGTACGCCGACCATTTGAACGACCTGGTCGACCTGCGCCACATCCGGCCGCTCAAGGTGGTCGTCGACGCCGGCAACGGGATGGGCGGGCACACCGTGCCGGCCGTGTTCGCCACCGGGCCGGTCGAGATCGTCCCGCTGTACTTCGAGCTGGACGGCAACTTCCCCAACCACGAGGCCAACCCGCTGGACCCGAAGAACCTGGTCGACCTGCAGGCCAAGGTGGTCGAGGCCGGAGCCGACCTCGGGCTGGCCTTCGACGGCGACGCGGACCGCTGCTTCGTGATCGACGAGCTGGGCGCGCCGATCTCGCCGAGCGCGATCACCGGCGCGGTCGCCGTCCGCGAGCTGGCCAAGCACCCCGGCTCGGCGGTGATCCACAACCTGATCACCTCCAAGGCTGTGCCTGAGCTGGTCGCCGAGCACGGCGGGACACCGATCCGCTCGCGCGTCGGGCACTCCTACATCAAGCAGCAGATGGCCGAGACCGACGCCGTGTTCGGTGGCGAGCACTCGGCGCACTACTACTTCCGCGACTTCTGGCGCGCGGACACCGGCATGCTGGCCGCGCTGCACGTGCTGGCCGCGCTCGGTGAGCAGGACAAGCCGGCCAGCGAGGTGTTCGCCGAGTACGAGCGGTACGTGGCCTCCGGCGAGATCAACAGCCGGGTCGACGACGCGGCCGCCACGGTCGCGGCGATCGAGGACACCTACGCCGGGCGGGACGGGACTACCGTTGACCATCTGGACGGTCTGACGGTGGACGCGGGACAGTGGTGGTTCAACGTCCGCGCGTCCAACACCGAGCCGCTGCTGCGGCTGAACGTCGAGGCCGGGGACGCCGCCACCATGGAGCGTGTCCGGGACGAAGTACTGGCCCTGATCACCGGGAAACCGGTGGAGGAGAAGAACTGATGGCAGTCAACCTGGACCCGGACCTGCTGAGCATCCTGGTGTGTCCGAAGTGCCGGTCGGAGTTCCGCGTGGACGACGAGGCGAACGAGCTGGTCTGCACCAATGCCGCGTGCGCGCTGGCCTACCCGGTGCGCGACGACATCCCCGTGCTGCTGATCGACGAAGCCCGTGAGACCAAAGAGGCCGAAACCAAACGATGAGCTCCTTCGACGACTCGCGGCTGGACGACCCCGCCGCGCTCGAGGCGACCGACCACCTGCTGCGCCGGCTCGCCGGTGCCGGAGCCCGCGTCCGGGCCGAGATCGACGCCGCCGAGGAGGTGCTGTCGAAGCTCGGCTCCGACGGCTTCCGCCCGCGCGCGATCGTCGCGGCCGGCCGTGACGCCCGCCTGGTCCGTGCGGTGCTGGAGCCGGTCTGCCCGGTGCCGTTCGTGGCCTGGCCCGGTCCGGGCCTGCCCGGCTGGACCGGTCCGCTGGACCTGGTGATCGTGCTGGGTGGCAACGCCGCCGACGCCGAAGCCATCTCGGCCGCCGCCGAAGCCGAACGCCGTGGCTGTGGCCTGATGATCGCCTGCCCGGCCGGCTCGCCGATCGATCAGGCCTCGGCGGGTTCCCGGCACGCGATCCGGCTGCCGTCGCAGTCCGACGACCAGCTCGCGGCAGCGGTCGCCGTACTGCAGGGGCTGCACCAGATGGAGCTCGGCCCGGTCGTCGACGCCAAGGCCGTCGCGGCGTTGCTGGACGACGTCGCGATCGAGTGCTCGCCGAACAACGACGTCGCGTCGAACCCGGCCAAGGACCTGGCGCTGATGCTGGCCGACGCGTTGCCGCTGGTCTGGGGTGGTTCCGTGCTGGCCGCGCGGGCCGCTCGCCGGGTCGTGGAGGCGCTGCGCCTGGCCAGTGGCCGTCCGGCGCTGGCCGCCGACGCGGGCCACCTGCTGCCGGTGCTGAACCAGCCGCCGCGGGACGTGTTCGCCGACCCGTTCGACAAGCCGGCGGAGCTGCGCCCGGGGCTGCTCATCCTGGACGACGGCGTCGAGGACGCCGGCGTGGCCGAGCACCGTCGCCAGCTCGAATCGAAGGCGGAGCGGCACGACGTCCGCGTGCACGTGGTCACCCAGGCCAACGGCACCGACATCGCGCGCTACGCGGCCCTCACCCAGCAGGGCCGGTACGCCGCGGCGTACCTGGGCATCGGGCTCGGCCGGTACGGCACCGAGGCGACCGAGACCCCGATCGTGCCCGGCAACCCGGCCGTCGACCCGGCCTGGTGAGCGCAGGTATGACGAGGACGTGGTGACGCCGTGGTAGCCAAACTCTCGAACACGATTCGCGACTACGCGTGGGGATCGCCGACCGCGATCCCGGCGCTGCTCGGGGTCGAGCCGGACGGCACCCCGCAGGCGGAGCTGTGGATGGGCGCCCACGAGTCCGCCCCGTCGGTGCTGCCCTCGGGCGAGTCGCTCTACGACCTGGTGTCGGCGCGGCCGGCCGACATCCTGGGGGAGGAGACGGCCGAGCAGTTCGACGGCCGGTTCCCCTTCCTGGCCAAGATCCTGGCCGCGGCGCAACCGTTGTCGATCCAGGCGCACCCGTCGCCGGAGCAGGCGGTCGAGGGTTTCCGGCGCGACGAGCAGGCCGGCGTCCCGCGGGACGCCGCCGACCGCAACTACAAGGACGCCTGGCCGAAGCCGGAGATCCTGATCGCGTTGGAGCCGTTCGACGCGCTGGTCGGCTTCCGGCCGCTGGACCGGACCGTCGCGCTGCTCGAAGCCCTCGACGCGACTGGTCTCGAAGGCCTGACCGCACAGCTGCGCGACGGCAAGCTGCAGGACGCGTTCACCGAGTTCATGAGCAGCGACCGGGACGCGATCCGCCCGCTGGTCGCCGCGCTCGCCGAGGCCTGCTCCCGGTACGCCGGGCAGGACTTCGCCGTCGAGGTGGAGACGCTCGGACGACTGGCCGAGGACTTCCCCGACGACCCAGGCGTCCTCGCGGCGCTGCTGCTCAACCGGGTGCGGCTGGAGCAGTTCGAGTCGGTCTACCTGCCGGCCGGCAACGTGCACGCCTATCTGCGCGGGACCGGGTTCGAGGTGATGGCCAACTCCGACAACGTGCTGCGGGGTGGTCTGACCAGCAAGCACATCGACGTCCCGGAGCTGGTCTCGGTGATCGACTTCGAGCCGCTGGCCGACCCGGTGCTGCACGGGAGGATCGTCGCGCCCGGGATCACGGCGTACGAGACGGGCTGCCCGTACTTCGCGGTCCGGCGGGTCGACCTCGGTGGCGAGGCGGTCGTCGTACCGGCCGAGGGGGCCCGGATCGTCGCTGTGGTGGACGGTGAGGTGACTGTCGGTGCCGAGGGCACCGATGAGACCGAAGCGTTGTCCGCCGGTCAGTCGGCGTTCCTCCGAGGACCCGAAGGAGCCTGTAACCTGCGTGGTTCCGGCACGGCGTTCGTCGTGTCCGCTCGCTGAACTTTTGGCCCCCTGAGTCTCTGGAGGACTGACCGACATGGCTGGTGGCGGTACCAAGGCTGTCGTCGCGGCACTGCTGGCGAACACCGGAATCGCGATCACGAAGTTCGCCGCCTGGGGGCTGACCCAGTCGGCCTCGATGCTGGCCGAGGCGATCCACTCGGTCGCCGACGCCGGCAACCAGGTGCTGCTGCTGGTCGGTGGCAAGCGCGCCCAGCGGCAGGCCAACGAGCTGCACCAGTTCGGCTTCGGCCGGGAACGCTACGTGTACTCGTTCATCGTGGCGATCGTGCTGTTCAGCGTCGGTGGGCTGTTCGCGCTCTACGAGGGCTACCACAAGATCCACGACCCGCACGCGATCGAGAACTGGAAGTGGGTCCCGGTCGCGGTGCTGGTGGCCGCGATCGTCATGGAGACGTTCTCGTTCCGGACCGCGATCGTCGAGGCGAACAAGGTCCGCGGGCACGTGTCGTGGGGCCGGTTCATCCGCAACGCGCGGTCGCCGGAGCTGCCGGTGATCCTGCTGGAGGACTTCGCCGCGCTGACCGGTCTGGTGCTGGCGCTGATCGGCGTCGTGCTGACCCTTGCCACCGGCAACGGTATCTACGACGGCGCGGGCTCGATGGCGATCGGCGCGCTGCTGGTCGTGGTGGCGATCTTCCTGGCGATCGAGATGAAGTCGCTGCTGCTCGGCGAGTCGGCGACCCGCGAGGCGCAGCAGAAGATCGTCACGGCGATCGAGGCCGCGCCCGGCGTCCAGCGGCTGATCCACATCAAGACGCTGCACCTGGGTCCGGAAGAGGTGCTGGTCGCGGCGAAGGTCGCGGTCGAGCCCGGCGCCGACGCGGCGGCGGTGGCGGCGGCGATCAACGCGGCCGAGCGCGCGGTGCGCGAGGCGGAGCCGATGTCGCAGCACGTGTACCTGGAGCCGGACATCTACGTCGAGGGGTACGTGCGCGAGGAGCGCCCGCCGGTCCCCGAGGCGCCGTCCCACTGACCCCCACCTCCGTCCCCGCCGCTCCCCATTTCGACGGTTAACCCGAGAGGTGGTGGGTTCTACCGGCTCATGACGCCGTAGAACCCACCACCTCATGGGTTAACCGTCCAAATGTTTGTGGCGGGAGGGGTGGGTCAGCGGGGGCGTTGGGCCGGGGGCGGCAGGACTCCGGAGCGGCCGAGCCAGCGCAGGGCTCGTTCGCGGTCGATCTCGGCGGGGCTGGGCGGGGTGGTGAGCCGGCCGGTGCGGTAACCGAGGTTACGCAGGTCGGCGGCGACCGACGGCTCGGCCAGGGCCTTGAGGGCGAAGGCGAGGGCGGCCGGCGTCACGTCGTAGCGGTGCTCGAGCTCGAGGGCGAGCTTGACGGCGGCCAGGTCGCGTTCGTCGTACTGGCGCTGGGCGGAGCGGCTGGACCGGGTCCGGGGCAGCAGGCCGAGGGTCTCCCGGTAGCGCAGCATCCGCGCGGTGGTGCCCAGCAGTTTGGCGGCCTCGGTGATGCGCATGGGGATATCTTGACATTTAGGTGTCAGGAACGGCGACTCGGTAGGTCACGGTAGGTGCTCGAACCGCTAGCCTCGTGCCCGAAGACTTCACCAACCGACACCCTCAGGGAGCGGCACCGTATGACGTTCGACTACAAGGTGGCAGACCTCGGCCTGGCCGAGTTCGGTCGCAAGGAGATCCGGCTCGCCGAGCACGAGATGCCGGGTCTGATGGCGATGCGCGCCCAGTACGGCGAGAGCAAGCCGCTGGCCGGCGCCAAGATCATGGGCTCGCTGCACATGACCATCCAGACCGCCGTGCTGATCGAGACGCTGACGGCGCTCGGTGCCGAGGTGCGTTGGGTTTCCTGCAACATCTTCTCCACCCAGGACCACGCGGCCGCCGCGGTCGTGGTCGGCCCGGAGGGTACCGCCGAGGCTCCGGCCGGTGTCCCGGTCTTCGCCTGGAAGGGCGAGACGCTGGAGGAGTACTGGTGGTGCACCGAGCAGGCGCTGAAGTGGCCCGGTGGTGAGGGTCCGAACATGATCCTGGACGACGGCGGCGACGCCACCATGCTCGTCCACAAGGGCACCGAGTTCGAGAAGGCCGGCGCCGTGCCGGACCCGTCGACCGCGGAGTCCGAGGAGTTCGCCGTCGTGCTGAAGCTGCTCGGCCGCACGCTGACCGAGGACCCGCAGCTGTGGACGACCATCGGCCAGGGCATCAAGGGTGTCACCGAGGAGACCACCACCGGCGTGCACCGGCTGTACGAGATGCACAAGGCCGGCACGCTGCTGTTCCCGGCGATCAACGTCAACGACTCGGTCACCAAGTCGAAGTTCGACAACAAGTACGGCTGCCGGCACTCGCTGATCGACGGCATCAACCGCGCCACCGACGTGCTGATCGGCGGCAAGGTCGCGGTCGTCTGTGGCTACGGCGACGTCGGCAAGGGCTGCGCGGAGTCGCTGCGTGGCCAGGGCGCCCGGGTGATCGTCACCGAGATCGACCCGATCTGCGCGCTGCAGGCCGCGATGGACGGCTACCAGGTGACCACGATCGAGGACGTAGTCGGCACCGCCGACATCTTCGTCACCACCACCGGTAACAAGGACGTCATCACCGCCGACCACATGGCGCAGATGAAGCACCAGGCGATCGTCGGCAACATCGGTCACTTCGACAACGAGATCGACATGGCCGGCCTGTACAAGACGCCGGGCATCGAGCGGGTCACGATCAAGCCGCAGGTCGACGAGTTCCGCTTCGCCGACGGCCACACCGTGATCATCCTGTCCGAGGGCCGGCTGCTGAACCTCGGCAACGCGACCGGGCACCCGTCGTTCGTGATGTCGAACTCCTTCACCAACCAGGTGCTGGCGCAGATCGAGCTGTTCGTGAAGACCGCCGAGTACCCGACCGACGTCTACGTGCTGCCCAAGCACCTCGACGAGATGGTCGCCCGGCTGCACCTCGACGCGCTCGGCGTGAAGCTGACCGAGCTGTCCAAGGAGCAGGCCGAGTACCTCGGCGTTCCGGTCGAGGGCCCGTACAAGTCGGACCACTACCGCTACTGAGCTCCCTTCGGTAGTCCCGCGCCAAGGCGCCTCACCGCTTGCGGTGGGGCGCCTTCGCCGTGCCTCGGGTCGTCCGAGGCGCTGCGGCGCGGCCCTCGCTGGCTGGGGACCCCGAGCGCCTGGCAAGGTAGCCCGCGGACCGGGTGAGAGGAGGACCGCTGGTGCCCGACGTGTTCGCCGGACGGTTCGAGCTGATCGACCCGATCGGCTCCGGGGGAACCGGGACGGTCTGGCGTGCCTGGGACCGGCGGCTGGAGCGGCTGTGCGCGGCCAAGGTCCTGCGGCAGCGGCACGCGGGTACTGCTGCGGTTCGTCCGTGAACAGGGCCGCCGGCTCGACCACCCGAACATCCTCAGCCCGTACGGCTGGGCGGCCGACGACGATCAGGCGCTGCTCGCGATGGATCTCGTCGGCGGTGGCTCGGTCAGCACGCTGCTGTCCGACTTCGGCCCGCTTCCGGACCGGTACGCCGCCGAACTGCTCGCCCAGCTCCTCGCCGCCCTCGCGCAGGTCCACTCGGCCGGGCTGGTGCACCGCGACGTCAAACCCGCCAATCTCCTCCTGGAAGCCACCGGCACCAACCCGCCGGTCCTGCGCCTCAGCGACTTCGGGATCGCCCTGTCCCTCGACGAACCTCGCCTCACCCACCAGGGCGCCGTCGTCGGCACACCCGGCTACCTCGCCCCCGAGACCCTGGCCGGCGAACCGCCCTCCACCGCCCAGGACCTGTACGCCGTCGGCGTCACCGCCTGGCAGCTACTCACCGGCGACGAGCCACCCAGTGTGCATCCGCTGCCGCCTCCCAGCACACCCACGGCGCTGTGGTCGTTGGTCGAACCTCTGCTGTCCGCCGACGCCGCGGACCGTCCCTCGGCCGAGTCCGCTCTGGCTGCCCTCGCGCCACTGCTCGCGAGCCCGCTGGCCGTTCCCGCGAGAACCCCGGACGGCGAACCCATCGAGGTCTTCGACCACCTTTCCCCACTTCCGCCGCCCCACGAGCACCTGGCGAGCCCGCCGGTCGTGGCAGCCCCCGAGCCAATCGCACGCGAGACCGGCCAGGAGGTCTTGGGGCAAGAGCGGCGACGTCGGTGGGGCGGCGACGCGCGGGCCTACTACGCGAGGATCACCGGCCGTCGGTAGTTGCTGGAAGCAATGATCCGGGTCCGGTGAGTGGTCCAGTGCCGGTGGTCGGGATTGGACCTTCTCGCGATGCCGCTCCGGCCGGAGGATGAGAGCATCCACGGCGCGCTCGCGCCGGCCGAAAGGAGCTCTGCTGTGGCGTCATCGGTGCTCGACATGTCGGTGTCCCTCGACGGGTACATCGCCGATCTCAACGACTACCTCGGCGGGGAGGACGACCACCGGCTGCACAACTGGCCGGAGGGCGACTTCCTCGACGAGTGGAACGCGTGCGGCGCGGTCGTCGCCGGCCGGCGGACCGCCGAGCTGATGGATCACTGGGGTGGCGACCACAACGGCGCCCCGATCTTCGTCCCGAGCCATCGGCCGCCCAGCCCGGCCGCGCGCTGGGGCTATCCGCTGGTCACTTACGTCCGGGACGGCATCGCCAGCGCGATGGAGCAGGCGAAGGCCGCCGCCGGAGGCAAGGATGTGCAGGTGCGGGGCGGGTACACCGGGCAGAGCGCGCTCGCGGCCGGCGTACTGGACGAGATCCAGGTGCACCAGATCCCGGTCCTGCTCGGGCAGGGGCACCGGTTGTTCGACGTACTGCCGGGGCTGGTCGAGCTGGAGATCGTCCGCGTGATCGACACTCCGGAGGCCACGCATCTGCGGTACCGGGTACGCCGGTAGTCGCCGGCCGGGCCGCTCAGCGGATCGCGGCGAAGAGGTGCTTGTCGGCGACCTGGCCGAGCACGGCGACCTCGGTGAAACCGGCTTTGCGGAAGGCTTCGACGGTGTCGGTGAGGGTGATGTCGCGGCCCCGGTGGCGGTCGGTGAAGCGTTCCTCGCGCGCGGCGAGCAGGTCGGCGAAGGCCGGCTCGTTGGCGGCCGCCTTCCACCAGGTATCCCAGTCCTCGACCCCGTCGGCGTGCGAGCTCGCCCAGATCTCGTCGCGGAGCGCGACGGCGATCGCGTCCAGCCGCGGGACCTCGGTCGGGCCGAGGCGCATCGTGTCGGCGTTCAGGAAGACGCCGCCGGGGCGGATCCGGGCGGCCAGGGTCTGCGCAAGGGTCGTCAGGTCCGCGGGGTCGAGCCAGTGCAGCGCGGTTGCCGAGCAGACGGCGTCGACGAGCTGGTCACCGAGTACGCCGTCCCAGCCGGGCGCGCGGAGATCCGACTCGGCGAACCGGACGCGGTCGGAAGCCACCGCCTGCTGGGCGATCCGGAGCAGGAACGGGTCGAGGTCGACGCCGATGATCTCGGTTGTCGTGAACCGCTGGGCCGCTCGGGCCGAGATCGAACCCGGGCCGCAGGCGAGATCGACGAACCGCTTCGGTTCACCCACCAGGCGGTGGACGATGTCCAGCATCAGCACGAACTGCTCTTCGCGGTCGGGCAGGTAGCCCGCCTGCTGGTCGTCCCAGCGCTGCAGCCATCCGGTCCAGTCAGGTTCTAGATGCGACATGGTCGCAAGACTAGGACCATTGGTCCGATTGCCCACTGCCGGGTGCGTGCCAGCCTTGGGGGTTCACCTGCTCGCCAGGTCGGTCGGTCTGCGGAGGGGACGGGGGAGGGCCGGGAGGTGCTCCGGGTCCAGGCGCCGCCGGGTGCGGCCCGCCGTAGGGCGGCGTCGGGCCGGACTGGCCGCCGTGGGGCGGGAATCCGCCCGGCGCGGACGGCGGCTGAGAGCTGCCGTAGGGCGGCGCTCCACCGGGCTGCGCGCCGTAAGGCGGCATCCCGGCAGGCGCAGGCGCCGGTGGGTATGGGCCGCCGCCGTAGGGCGGCGTCGCGTCGGGTTGGCCGCCGTGGGGCGGGAATCCGCCCGGCTTGGGTGGCGGCTGGTATGGGCTGCCGCCGTAGGCCGGCGCTCCACCGATCCCGCCGCCGTAGGGCGGCGCCGCGCCGGTCCCGCCGTACGGCGGCGCCCCGCCCGTCGCACCGCCGTACGGCGGCATCCCACCGCTCCCGACGCCGAAGGCGGGTTGTCCGCCGTACGGGAGTTGCTGGGCGTACGGGTTGGGCGGGCTGAACGGGCCGGTGGGCGCCCGGTAGGCACCCAAGCGGTCGAGTTCGCGTCGCCGGCGTTCGGCGAGGACGGCCGACAGGAAGGCGGGTGAGCTGATCGGCACGGGTGGCGCCGGAGCGGTGAGGCCTCCCACCTTGAAGGCCAGCGCATCTCCGAGGGCGACTTGCGCGGCCGGTTCCAGTTCCTTGTAGCGGGCCAGGTACTCGCGCGACGTGTTGGCGAGATCGTCCGAGAGCCGGGAGAGTTCCAGCGACTGCGCCCACTGGACCAGATGGCCCGGCACGAACAGCGGCGGCGACGCCATCGGCTGGTGCCGTTCGCGGATGACCACCGTGCCGGCCACCATGTCGCCGATCCGCTTGCCCTGCTTGTTCATCAGGCTCGCGACGATGCCGGGGCTGGCGGCGAACCACGGAGCGAAGTCCACGAAGATCCACAGCAGCGACCGCACCAGCGCGTGCCGGAAGCGGATCGAGCTCCCGTCGTCACGGACGACGCGCAACCCGAGCAGCATCTTGCCGATCGTCTTGCCGCGGGTGAGGGTCTCCATCACCACCCGGTAGCCGACCAGCACGAGCAGCAGTACGACGAACACGATCGCCGCCGCGAGCGCGTCGCTGGCCTCCTGCAGCAGGAACCCGAACAACGCCAGGAACAGGATGATCAGCGCGATCACCTGCAGCGTGAAGTCGATCGCGCAGGCCAGCGCCCGGGTCGGCATCCGGGCGATCCGCACCTGGAGGACAACCGCTTCCCCCGTGACCAGCTGAGTCACCCTCGCCCCCTCCACGACTCCCGAGACAGCAAGTGTCGCCCATCCCGGGGCCGGGGGTGCGCATCCGACCCCGGAATGCGGGAGACTCGACCAGGCACCGGACAGAAAGGCGGGGGATGGACGTCGAGGCGTACGTGTCGGTCCATCAGCCGCAGTGGGACCGGCTGGCCCTGCTGACCCGCCGTCAACGCCGGCTGACGGGCGCGGAGGCCGAGGAGCTGGTGCAGCTCTATCAACGGGTCGGCACCCACCTGTCCGCGCTGCGAGCGGCCGGCGCCGACCCGGTCACGGTCGGTCGCCTGTCCGGTCTGATCGCCGACGCGCGCGGTGCCGTCACTGGCGCGCATGCTCCGGTCTGGCGGGACATCTCCCGGTACTTCCTGGTCAGCTTCCCGGCCGCGCTCTACGTCTCCCGGCGCTGGTGGCTCACCATTGGCCTGCTGTTCTACGTCGTCGCCGCCTTGGTCGCCTGGCGGATCCTGGTCAACCCGGAGGTGCTCGGTTCGGTCGCGCCGCCGGAGGCGATCCAGCAGTTGGTCGACAAGGACTTCGCCGCCTACTACTCCGAGAATCCGGCGCAGGACTTCGCGCTGCGGGTGTGGATCAACAACGCGACCATCTCGGCGGCCGTGCTGGCGGTCGGGGTGCTGATCGTGCCGGTCGCGTTCGTGCTGTGGAGCAACGCGACCAACCTCGGCATCAGCGCCGGGGTGATGATCGGGCACGACAAGGGCGACGTGTTCTTCGGGCTGATCACGCCGCACGGCCTGCTCGAGCTGACCGCCGTGTTCGTCGCGTCGGCCGCCGGGCTGCGGCTCGGCTGGTCCTGGATCGCGCCCGGCCCACGGACCCGGATGCAGGCGCTGGCCCAGACCGGTCGCGCGACCGTCGGGATGGCGATCGGCCTGGCCGTGATCCTGCTGGTCACCGGATTGATCGAAGCCTTCGTGACCCCGTCGCCGCTGCCGACCGCCGTACGGGTCGGAATCGGTGTCGTGGCCGAGCTGGCGTTTTTCGCCTACGTCTGGACGCTCGGGCGGCGCGCGGTCCGCGCCGGTGACTACGGCGACGTCGACGTGGCCGACCGCGAGGCGAGCGCGCCCGTGTCGGCCTGATCGTTTGCGACTGGGTACGAGTCCCGCAGGACGGGACCACCGCCGGCCACGTCGTGAGGAGCAGGATGACAACCGCCCAACAGGCCCAGAACAGTCGTGTGTACGACGTCGCGATCACCGTCGGTCTGATCGCGTACGGCGTCGTGTACCTGCTGGTCGCGTGGATCGCGCTCCAGCTCGCGTGGGGCAAATCCTCGGAGGAGGCGTCCCAGCAAGGTGCGTTGCGCGAGCTCGCGGACCAGCCGCTGGGCGGTGCGCTGCTCTGGGTGGTTGCCTTCGGCCTCTTCGCGCTGGTGGTCTGGAAGGCACTCGAACTGGCCTACGGCTATCTGCCGACCGAGAAGAAGGTGTCCGCGGCCGGCCGCCTCGGCATGTACCTGGTGCTCGGCATCAGCGCGATCAGGGTCGCCGTCGGTTCGGGCGGATCGGGCAGCGGTGGTCAGCAGTCGACGACCGCCAAGCTGATGGAGAACGGCGCCGGTCGCGTGCTGGTCGTGGTCGTCGGCCTGGTGATCATCGGTGTCGGCATCCGCCAGCTCTACAAGGCGTACACGAAGAAGTTCACCGAGGACCTGGTCGGCGGCATCTCGCACACCACGATCGTGCTCGGCCGCCTCGGGTACGCCGCGAAGGGCGTCGCGTTCGCGATCGTCGGCGGGCTGTTCGCCTGGGCCGCGCTCGACTACGCCCCGGAGAAGGCCGGCGGACTGGACACCGCGATGCACACGATCAAGGACCAGCCGTTCGGCGCCGTCCTGCTGACCGTGATGGCGATCGGCCTGGCCTGCTTCGGCGTCTACTGCTTCAGCTGGTCCCGCAACGCCAAGCACTGACGTCCGCCGCCCGCCATCCGTCGAGATGGTGCCCGCAGACAGCTCTCGAACCGTCGTTCAGCCACGGATGAGCCACGAAACTCGGTAAATCATTGACAGCGCGTACCGATCTGGTGTGGCTTTCTCTCTAAACGGCGCTTTGGTGAGAGGTGCGTGGCGGGATGAGGAAGTTGTTCGCGGGGCTGGCGGCCGTGGTGCTGCTGGCGGTGGGTACGGCGCCGGCGCAGGCGGCCGAGCCGGACAAGCCGAAGGTCGTCCGGGTGGGGGCGACGCAGGCGATGGACTCGATGAACCCGTTCCTCGCGGTGCGGCTGGTGTCCTCGTCGATCCATCGCTGGATGTACGGGTTCCTGACCGTGCCGGACGCCAAGACCCTGCAGCCGAGCCCGGACCTGGCCGAGTCCTGGACGACGTCGCCGGACGGGCTGACCTGGACGTTCAAGATCCGGCAGACCAACTGGTCGGACGGGCAGCCGCTGACCGCCGAGGACGCCGCCTGGACGTTCAACAAGATGATGACCGACGACGGCGCCAAGACCGCGAACGGCCCGGCGGTGGAGAACTTCGCCAGCGTCAGCGCCTCCGGCCAGGACCTGACCATCAAGCTGAAGTCGCCGCAGGCCTCGATGCTGGACAACCCGGTGCCGATCATGCCCAAGCACGTCTGGGAGAAGGTCGGCGACATCGCCAAGTACGACGCCGAGACCTACCCGGCGGTGACCAGTGGTCCGTACATCGCGGTCGAGCACAAGAAGGACCAGTACGTGAAGCTCAAGGCCAACCCCGGCTACTGGCGGGGCGCGCCGAAGATCGACGAGCTGCAGATGATCTTCTACGACAACCCGGCGGCCGCGGTGGTCGGGCTGAAGAAGGGCGACATCGACCTGCTGGGCCGGCTCGCGCCGCCGGACTTCGAGGCGCTGAAGGGTGACGACACCATCGTCCAGTGGAACCAGCAGGGCCGGCGCGCGACGTACCTGCAGATCAACCACGGGGCCACCACCAGCGACAACAAGCCGATCGGCGACGGGCACCCGGCGCTGAAGGACCCGAAGGTCCGGCAGGCGCTGCACTTGGCGATCGACAAGCAGAAGCTGGTCGACGAGGTGCAGAACGGGCTGGCCAAGCCGGCCGACGGCTCGATCGTGCCGCCGATGTACAAGGACTTCTTCTGGCAGGCCGAGGGCGAGCAGAAGATCTCCTTCGACGTGGCGAAGGCCAACCAGGTTCTCGATGCCGCCGGCTACAAGAAGGGTGCCGACGGCATCCGGACGATGCCGGACGGGTCGCGCAAACTGCAGTTCCGGTTCAGCATCCACACCGACACCCCGATCGAGGACAAGCTCGCGGAGTACCTCACCGGCTGGTTCAAGGACATCGGCATCGCGCTGACCACCAAGCGGCTGGACTCCAGCAAGTTCACCGAGGAGACCGGCACGACCGCGCTGTTCGACATCGCGATCAGTGGCTGGTCGGTGAACCCCGACCCGGAGGAGGTCCTCGCCACGCACCTGTGCAGCCGGCGGCCGACCGCGTCCGGTGAGGGCGGCGGGACCGAGTCGTTCTACTGCGACCCGCAGTTCGAGCAGCTCTACCAGCAGCAGCTCAAGGAGCTCGACCGGACCAAGCGGGCCGGCATCATCAAGCAGATGCTGGAGCGGCTCTACACCGACGCGCCGGTGATCGCGCTCTACTACCCCAACGACCTCGAGGGCTACCGCAAGGACCGGATCGCCAGCATCACGCCGATCCCGGAGGACAACGGCATCCTGTACGGCGGCAGCGGCTACTGGCCGTTCTACACCGTCGAGGCGGTGACCGCGGACCCGGCCGAAGAGAGTGGGTCGAACACCGGCCTGATCGTCGGCGTGGGCATCGGCGTGATCGTGCTGGCCGGCGCCGCGTTCTTCCTCGTACGGCGTCGCGGTGGCGTGGCGGACGAGCGCGAATGACGGTGCTCTTGGCGTCGACTTCGTCGCCGCGGGTTTTGGGGCTTTTTCGCCCGGTCTTCCCTCGTCGGTCGGTCGCTGCGCTCCCTCCCTCCTCAGTCCAGACCGGGCGGCCCCAAAACCTTGGCGCGCTCCTTGATCCGGGACGGGAGGCCGCATGACCGTCGCCCCGTCCGCCACGCAGGAACTGGAGGAGACCCCGATCCGCAGCGGGATGCTGCGCTACGCCCTGAGCAAGGCGGGCGGGGCGTTGCTCAGCATCTCGATGGTGATCGTGGCGACGTTCTTCCTGTTCCGGCTGCTGCCGGGGGATCCGGTCCGCGCGCTCGCGCAGGGCCGGAACATGACCCCGGAGCAGCTGGACCTGGAGCGGAGCCGGCTCGGCCTGGACAAGTCGTTGCCCGAGCAGTTCTTCCAGTTCGTCAAGCAGACCGTGCAGTTCGACCTCGGTACGTCGTACGAGTACAAGCGGCCGGTGCTCGACCTGATCGGTGAGCGGATCGGGTCGACCCTGCTGCTCACCGGTACGGCGCTGGTGATCGCCGTCAGCCTGGGGATCTGGCAGGGCGCTCGCGCGGGCTGGAAGCCGGGCAGCCGGTTCGACCGGTTCTCCACCGCGATCTCGCTGGTGCTCTGGTCGGTGCCGACGTTCTGGCTCGGACTCCTGCTGCTGATGGTGTTCGCGGCCGGAGTCGGGCCGATCCCCGGCGTCTTCCCGACCCGCGGGATCGAGAGCGTGGACGCGCCGGACGGCTTCGGCTACGTGCTCGACGTCGCCAAGCACATGGTGCTGCCGTGCCTGACGATGGTTGCCGTCGTCTACGCGCAGTACCTGCTGGTGATGCGCTCCTCGGTGCTCGACGAGGTCGGCCAGGACTACGTCACCACGGCCCGCGCGAAAGGGCTGAAGGACGACGACATCCGCCGCAAGCACGCCGTACCGAACGCGCTGCTGCCGACCGTCACGCTGGTGTTCATGCGGATCGGCTTTGTCGTCGGCGGTGCCGTCACGGTCGAGGCGATCTTCAGCTGGCCGGGCCTGGGGCAACTGTTCTACGAGGCGATCCGGGTGCCGGACTTCACGCTGATGCAGGGCACGTTCCTGCTGATCACGGTGTCGGTGATCGTGATGAACACCCTCGCGGACGTCGTCTACCACCTGCTCGATCCGAGGGTGAGGTCCGCATGAGTGTCACCTGGACGCGGCGGAAGCGAAGCCTGCAACGGTTCTGGGCCGACTACCGCGGGCACAAGGCCGGCGTGGTGGGGCTGGCCGTGCTGCTCGTCGCCGTGCTGCTCGCGCTGATCGCGCCGCTGTTCATCGACGCCGGCGTGACGAACGTCGTCCGCGGCACGGGGGAGAAGCTCGCTCCGCCCAGCTGGGACGCGCCGCTCGGCACCGACGAGTCCGGCCGCTCGGTGCTGCTGATGGTCTGGTGGGGCTCGCGTACGTCGTTGCTGATCGGCTTTCTCGCAGCGCTGCTGAGCATGGTGATCGGCACCGTGCTGGGGATCGTCGCCGGGCACTTCCGCGGCTGGATCGGTGCGGTCGTGTTGCGCGTCACCGACTGGTTCCTGGTACTGCCGTCGCTGGTCACCGCGCTCGTCCTGGCCGCGATCCTGGGTGGCAGCACGACGACCATCATCGTCGCGATCGGCGTCACTTCGTGGCCGTCGACCGCGCGACTGATCCGTGCCCAGACGCTCGCGGTCGAGGCCCGGCCGTACATCGAGCGCTCCACGGCCCTCGGCGGTGGGCACTGGCACATCACCACCCGGCACGTCCTGCCGAACGTCGCGCCGTTGCTGCTGGCCAGCACGACGCTGGAGGTGGCGAGTGCGATCGTCACCGAGTCGACGCTCGCCTTCCTCGGCATCAGCGCGAACAAGACCTCCTGGGGGACCATGCTGCGCGGCTCGTACGACTGGGGCGCGGCGACGTCCGGCGCCTGGTGGTACATCCTCGTGCCCGGCCTGTGCATCGTGACCGTGGTGATGGCGTTCACGCTCTGCGGCCGCGCGCTCGAGACCGTGCTGAACCCGAGACTGCGGAGCGCGCGATGAGCCTTCTCGAGCTGGACGATGTCTCGGTGACGTACCGGATCGCCGGCGGCGAGGTGCCCGCCGTGCGAGGGGTGTCGCTGGCGCTGAACGCCGGCGAGGCGCTCGGCATCGTGGGCGAGTCGGGATCGGGCAAGTCGTCCCTGGCGATGGCGATCCTGCGGCTGCTGCCGCGCGACGCCCGCACGGGTGGGCGGATCCTGCTCGCCGGCGACGACGTGCTGACGATGTCGTGGGGGCGGTTGCGCGCGGTCCGGTGGGCCGAGGCGTCGATCGTGTTCCAGGGCGCGCAGCACGGGCTCAACCCGGTCCGGCGGATCGGCGAGCAGATCGCCGAGCCGTTGCTGGTGCACAAGCTGGCGGGGCCCGAGAAGGCCCGTCGGCGGGTGGCCGAACTGCTCGAGCAGGTCGGGCTGCCGGCCTGGCGTTCCCGGAGCTACCCGCACGAACTGAGTGGTGGCCAACGGCAACGAGTCATGATCGCGATGGCGCTGGCCTGCGAGCCACGGCTGATCATCGCCGACGAACCGACCACCGCGCTCGACGTGATGGTCCAGGCGCAGGTGCTGACGCTGATTCGCGAGTTGGTCGCCGCCGAGGACATCGCGCTGTTGATGATCTCGCACGACCTGTCCGTGCTGGCCGACCTGTGCGACCGGCTCGCGGTGATGTACGCCGGCCGGGTGGTCGAGACCGGTCCGTCCGGTGGTGCGTTCGCGCATCCGTACAGCCGCGCGCTCTCGGCGGCGTTCCCGACGATCGGAGACCCGGCGTCGCGGCTCGCGCCGAAGGGGCTCGGCGGCGATCCGCCGGATCCGGCGTCGCTGCCGTCGGGGTGTGTCTTCCATCCACGGTGCACGGTGGCGCTGGAGTCCTGCTCGACGGTCGAGATCGAGCTGCGGCCGGCGGGCGAGCGTCGTACGGCGGCTTGTGTGCTGGTGGGGGAGGAGGTTTAGGTGCTGGAGGCAAGGAACCTCTCGGTCGAGTTCGCGTCCCGGGGACGGCGCGCGCGGGCCGTCGACGGGGTCAACCTGGCGGTCGGTGCCGGCGAGATCGTGGCGCTGGTCGGCGAGTCGGGCTGCGGCAAGACCACGCTGGCGCGCACGCTGCTCGGGCTGGAGAAACCAGCCGGCGGCGAGGTTTTCTACGACGGCAAGCCGTTGAGCTACAAGGCGCGGGACCTGAAGGCGTACCGGCGCCGGGTGCAGCTCGTGCTGCAGGATCCGACCGGTTCGCTGAATCCGCGGCAGACCGTCTACGAAGCCGTTGCCGAAGGCCCTCGAATCCACAAGCTGCCGGACGAGGAGAAGGTGGTCGCCGACGCGCTGTCCCGAGCGGGGCTGCGGCCGCCCGAACGGTTCTTCCTCCGCTACCCGCACGAACTGTCCGGCGGCCAGCGTCAGCGTGTGGTCATCGCTGGGGCGCTCGCGCTCAATCCCGGCGTACTGATCGCCGACGAACCGGTCGCCTCGCTCGACGCCTCGGTCCGGGGCGAGATCCTCGCGCTGCTGCTCCGGCTCCGCGACGACCTCGGCCTGTCGGCGCTGGTCGTCACGCACGACCTGGGCCTGGCCTGGAACATCGCCGACCGGGTCGCGGTCATGTACCTGGGCCGCATCGTCGAGTCCGGCCCGACCGAGCAGGTCCTGCAGAGCCCGCAACATCCCTACACCAAGGCGCTGCTGTCGGTCCTGCCCGAGTCGCCGGAGAAGATCGTGCTCACCGGCGAACCACCGGACCCGACCCGCATCCCGTCCGGCTGCCGCTTCCATCCGCGCTGCCAGGTCGTGGTCGGGGAGTGCCGCACGGTCTCGCTGCAGATTTTGCCCGCCGCCGAGTCGCAGCAGGCCGCGTGCCACCTGCTTAAGCTGGACGGGTGAGAGTCCTCTCGGTCAACCGCGACATCCGGTACAACTTCAGCAAGCCGCCGGTGCCCGAGATCCAGCTGATCGAGGGCATCGGCGTCGAGGGGGACGCGCACGCCGGCGCCACCGTCCGCCACCGCCACCTGGTACGACGCGACCCCTCCGCGCCGAACCTGCGTCAGGTCCACCTGATCCAGTCCGAACTCTTCGCCGACCTCGCCACCGCCGGCTTCGACGTCGGCCCCGGCGACCTCGGCGAGAACATCACCACCTCGGGCATCGACCTCCTCGCCCTCCCGGTCGGCACCACCCTCCACCTCGGCGACACCGCCGTCGTCACCCTCACCGGCCTCCGCGACCCCTGCTCCCAGATCAACAAGTTCCGCAAGGGCCTGCTCAAGCAGGTCCTCCACAAGACCGCCGATGGCGAGGTCGTCCGCCTGACCGGCGTGATGTCGGTCGTCACCCGAGGCGGAGTCGTCCGCCCCGGCGACGAGCTGAAGGTCGTCCACCCGCCCGAGCCACACCAGCCGCTCGACCTGGTCTGACGACTACCCAGCCCGCCGAGCCCCGGCGACGCCCGGCTCCACCCCACCCGCCCACCCCACTCGCCCGCCCCACCCAGCCTCGGCCTGCCCACCCCGCGCCTCCGGCATTTCGGCGGTTAACCCTGGGAATGGCGGGTTCTCCGCCCGCATGCAGTGGTGGAACCCACCACGCGCAGGGTTAACCGTCGAAATGCGGCAAGGGCGAGATTGAGTGCGAGGGCGAGGGCGAGGGCGTCGGGCGCGGGCGTCGGGCGAGGCTGGGGGAGGCTTTGGTGGTGGGAACGTCAGAGCCGGCCGGCCTTCTTCAAAGCCAAGTAGGTGTCGGCCAGCGCCGGCGCGATTCGGTCCGGGTTTTCGTCGACCACGGTGACGCCGGCGCGGGTGAGTACGGCGGTGACGCGTTCGCGGTCGAGGCGGGAGCGGGCGGCGGAGGCGGCGCCGTAGAGCTCGATCAGGTCGGCGCGGGAGGCTTCCAGTTCGTCGAGGCGGGGATCGGCGACGGACGCCAGGACGACGACGTGGCGGCGCAGCAGCGGGCCGATGACCGGGAGCAGGGACTCCTCGATGACGGCGGGTTCCAGGCCGGTGAGCAGGACGACGAGGGAGCGCTGGCCGAGGCGTTCGAGGGTCTGCGAGACGACGACGCGGAAGTCGGTCTGGACGAGCTCGGCGTCGACGGTGGCGAGCGCGTTGACGAACGACGGCAGGACGTCCTCCGGCGCGGGACGGCGGACGTCGGCCCGGACCGCCGAGTCGCAGGCCAGCAAGGAGACCCGGTCGCCGGCGCGGGTGGCCAGTGCCGCGAGCAGCAGCGCGGCGTCCATCGCGTGGTCGAGGCGCGGGGCGTCGCCGACCCGGCCCGCGGACATCCGGCCGGAGTCGATCACGATGGCGACCTGCCGGTCCCGCTCCGGCCGCCAGGTTCGCAGTACGACGTTGCCGCGGCGCGCGGTGGCCCGCCAGTCGATGCTCCGCACGTCGTCGCCCGGCACGTAGTCGCGCAGCGAGTCGAACTCCGTCCCCTGGCCGCGGACGAGCAGCGCGGTCCGCCCGTCCAGCTCGCGCAACCGGGCCAGCCGCGACGGCAGGTGCTTACGGCTGTTGAACGGCGGCAACGCCCGCACGGTCCACGGCACGTCGTGCGAGCCCTGCCGGCCCGCGAAGCCCAGCGGGCCGATCGACCGCACAGTCACCCGGTAGGCCTTCCGGTCGCCGCGCCGCGTCGGCACCAGATGCGTCGTCAGCCGCCGCCGCTCGCCACCCGGCAAGTCCAGCTTGTGCGGCGGATCCTGTACGCCGGCCGACGGCGCCCAGGCGTCTCGCAGCAGCCCTCTGACCCGACGGCCCGGATTGGCGACCAGCAGCGACACCACAGCCTGCTGACCCAGCCGAACCGCGTTGTCCCCGTCCCTGCTGAGCTGAAGCCGTCGCGGCGACCCAGCGAGCAGCACGTCGACCAGACACACCACCAGCACGACAGCAACCACCACACCGACGCCCGACCAGCTAGGCATCGCCAGTGCGACGAAGAGAACTCCCAAGCCGGCCAGGAGTCCGGCCCGGCCCGTGACGACCATCAGCGTGGTACCGGAACCGTGGCGAGCACGCTCTCCAGTACGGCGTCCGCGGTGACGCCCTCCAGCTCGGCCTCCGGCCGGATCTGCACTCGGTGCCGCAGGCAAGGACGTGCCATCGCCTTCACGTCGTCCGGGATCACGTAGTCGCGTCCGGACAGCCACGCCCAGGCACGCGCGACCGCCAGCAACGCGGTCGCCCCACGCGGGGACACCCCGAGCTGCAGCGACGGCGACTGCCGAGTCGCTCGGCACAGGTCCACCACGTACGCCAGCAGATCCTCCCGTACGGCGACCCGCCGTACGGCGGCCTGTCCGGCCAGCAGGTCCTCCGGCCCGGCCACCGGGCGGATCCCCGCCGCGACCAGGTCCCGCGGATCGAACCCCTGCGCGTGCCGGGCCAGTACGGCGATCTCCGCGTCCCGCGGCGGCATGTCCAGCGTGACCTTGAGCAGGAACCGGTCCAGCTGGGCCTCGGGCAACGGGTACGTGCCCTCGTACTCGATCGGGTTCTGGGTCGCGGCGACGACGAACGGCGACGGCAGCTTGCGCGGCTCGCCGTCGACGGTGACCTGCCGCTCCTCCATCGCCTCCAGCAGCGCGGCCTGGGTCTTCGGCGGCGTCCGGTTGATCTCGTCGGCCAGCAGGATGTTGGTGAACACCGGACCCGGCCGGAACTCGAACTCGCTGGTCTTCGCGTCATACACCAGCGAGCCGGTGACGTCACCGGGCATCAGGTCCGGCGTGAACTGCACCCGCTTGGTGTCCAGCCGCATCGCCATCGACAGGGCCCGCACCATCAGCGTCTTGGCCGTACCGGGGACGCCCTCGAGCAGCACGTGGCCGCGGCAGAGCAGCGCGAGGACCAGGGCGGTCACCGCGGTGTCCTGGCCGACGACGGCCTTGCCGATCTCCGTGCGCAGCTCGACCAGCGCTTGCCGGGCCCGCTCCGGGGTGACCTCAGCGGTCCGGGGTGTCACTGACGTCACGGGCTACCTCCTGGGTGAGAACTTGCAGAGCGTCGGACAGGGACAGCAGCGCGGCGTCGTCGACAGGAGGCCCGCCGTAGAGGATGTCGTACAGCACAGCCGGGTCCATGCCGGTCCGGGCCGCGAGCGCGGTGACCACCGCGGTCGGCTCGGCCCGGCGGGGGATGCCGTAGACCTTGAACAGCTTGCCGAGCGCCGACTCGCGCAGTGCGGCGGCCGCGCGGTCCCTGGCCCGCGAACGCCGGTAGAGCCGCGCCCGGCCCTCGGTGGTCTCCGCCGCGTGCACGATGACCGGCAGCGGCTCGGGGACGACCGGGCCCAGCCGGCGGCCTCGCCACAACGCGACGACGAGGACGGCGAAGGCCAGCGCCCAGGCGATGTACCGGACGTCCGGCGGGATCAGCGGCGGCCCGTCGTCGGTCTCCGGATCGTCGAAGCTCGACGACTCGTACTGCGGCAGGTACCAGACCAGGGCCGGGTGGGTGCCGAGCAGGTTGAGCGCGAGCGCCGCGTTGCCGTCGTCGGCCAGTTGGGCGTTCGTGAACGACTGCTGGGTGCCGATCACGTCGACGATCCGGCCGTCGGTCTCCAGCCGCACCACGGTGTAGTTGATGCCGTCGCCGTAGCAGACCTCGGCTCCGGGAGGCGCCGTGTACGTCGTCCCGCGGACGGTCACCGTACCGGCCCTGACCGCGGCGGGCAGATGGCAGTCCGGCGAGCGGCTGCCGGCGGGCAGGGTGGAGCTGGCGTTCTCGATGCCTGGAGCAAGCGTCTCCAGCGCGGTACGGCCGGGGCGGACCAGCACCAGGTGGTCCCAGCGGGCCGCCGCGATCCTGCGCCAGTCGTCGGTGGACAGGCTTCCGGACGGCCCGATCAGCAGCGTCCGGCCGGAACCGCTGCCCACGGCGTCCTCCAGGTCCTCCGTGCCGGTCACCTCGACGCCGTGGTCCTCCAGCAACGTGGCCAGCGCCTTGGCACCACTGGAATCGGTCGAGTCGGGACTGAACGGACCCGAGGTCCGCGCGGCCGTCGCGACCAGCAGCACCACCACCCCGAGGACGAGCACGCCGGTGATCAGCAGGGGAAGTCGCAGCGCACGCCAGCCCTCGCCGACGCTTCGCCCGACCGCGGTGCTCATCCCTGGACCAGCGTCCTGGTGGAGACGCGGCGAGCGGCCTCGTCGGCAGCCACCACCGCGGCGTAGCGCTCCGGCGTACCAGGTCGGTTGCCGTAGACAACTTCGGTGAACACGTCGGCGGCCGGGCGCAGTGGATCGCGCAGTTCCGGGACCGCGCGGCCCGCGTCAGCAACTGCTTCGTACGCCGTCCGTCCGGCGCGCTCGTCCAGCACAGTGCGCTCGGTGAGCTCTGCGACGCAGGCGCGGAACCTGCTCCGCACAGCGCCTGTGTAGTCGCCCGCAGCGGCCTCCTGCTCCGCCTGGGAGCGGTACTGTGCGGCCCTGCGCGGGCGCTCGGTGTCGAAGACAGTCTGGCTGCTCTTGCCGCCGGAGGTGCGCAGCACACCGGCTCGCCAGAGCACGACGACCACGACCAGAGCAATCAGGCCGAGCAGCATGAACAGACCGACCCGGCCGTCGCCACTCGGGTCGACCACGCCGTCCAGCAGGTCGGCGATCCACTCCAGCACCTTGCCGACGGCCTTGCTGAGCAGGGAGTCACTGGCCTGGCCGTAGACCGGCTTGGACAACTCCTTGGCGGCTTCGGCCGCAGCCTCCTCGCGGCTGATGTCCACCGGCGGTTCGTAAGGAATCAAGGTCGCCACTCCGTCGGTCCGGGCACGGTCGGCCGCAGGGAGGGCCGCATCCACAGGTCCAGGCCCTCCCGCCGGACCCGCAGGTCCAGGTAGATCAGCGCCTGGACGGCAGACATGAAGGCGAGGCTGGCGATCAGCGTGGCGACCGTCGCGACGCCGGCCGCGATCGTGACCGCGATGCCGATGATCAGCGCGGCGTCGCCGTCACTGCCGTCGATCCAGCTTCCCAGTGTGACGACGATCGTGGTCACGCCGAACTGCAGCGCGTAGCTGACGATGTTCACCACCACACCGCCGAACAGCAGAATGCCGAAGACCCGCCAGAACCGGCCCTTGACCAGGTACCAGGAGCGCTTCAGCGCGCCCCACGCACCGACTCGGACCGGGATGTAGAGGCCGACGTCCGGAGCGTGTTTGCCCTCCATCAGTACGACGGTCCCGGCCAGCACCAGGCGGATCCCGAAGATCACCACCAGCACGCCACCGAGCAGCATCAGCAGCAGCGCCACCGCACCGGCCACGTCGGAGTTGATCGCGGCGTCCGCACCTGCTCCGGCACCGAAGACCGCGAGCCCCCAGCCGGCCAGCAGTACGACGAACGACAGCGACTGCAGCAGTCCGACCGCGGCGAGCGCGGGCAGAGCGGGCCGGACCAGTCGGAGCAGCTCCCGCGGTGCCAGGCGCCGGCCAAGCTGACTGCGCACCGCCGCCAAGGCGATGATCCCGGCCAGCGTGCTCGACACCACCGCGAACAGGACCAACTGGACGCCGTACATCAGCAGGAGGGCCGCACCGGCCTGCTCGAACGGATCGTCCTGGCCGAAGAACGCGCCGATGCCACCGGGCACCGTCAACTGCGTCAGACCGGCCTGGACGGCGGCCAGGGCGATCCCGGCCAGCACCGGCAGGCCGAGCATGATCGCCTTGTTCTCGGAGATCGTCCGGGCCGCGTTGTCGAGCAGGTCGGCCGGCAACCAGGGCCGCAGCGGCTCACCGCCGTCCTCCCGTACGCCGAGGTCGTCGCGCACGCCGTGCCTCCCCTCACTCGTTCCACGGCCGGCCGCCGGGTTGTCCGCCGGGCGCGACTTGCACCATGATCACCCCCCGGGTGGTCCACGGACCGGCATTGGCGGGGCCTCGCCCGGCGATCCGGCGTGTGCACTACCTGGGGAATGGGACACTATCCGTAGTGCGTACGCTCGGCGGGCGCTGGGCGGCCAGCGCCGGGCCGGCGTTGGGCCAGCGGGATGTCGAGGACCCGGACCGTCAGACAGTAGGCAGGGAGCAGGGCGTGGCAGAAGGCAACCGGACGATGCGAGGACGAGTTCTCATCGTCGACGACGACACGGCGTTGTCGGAGATGCTCAGCATCGTGCTGCGCAACGAAGGCTACGACACCTATCTGTGTGCGACCGGTGACAAAGCGGTACCGGCGTTCCGGGAGTTCAAGCCCGACCTGCTGCTGCTCGACCTGATGCTGCCCGGCATGGACGGCATCGACGTGTGCCGCGCGATCCGCGCCGAGTCCGGCGTACCGATCGTGATGCTGACCGCGAAGAGCGACACCGTCGACGTGGTGCTGGGCCTGGAGTCCGGCGCCGACGACTACGTGGTGAAGCCGTTCAAGCCCAAGGAGCTGGTGGCCCGGATCCGGGCCCGGCTGCGCCGGATGGACGAGCCCGGACCGGAGTCGCTGACCATCGGCGACCTGACCATCGACGTGGCCGGCCACTCGGTCAAGCGCAGCGGCGAGACGATCCAGCTGACCCCGCTGGAGTTCGACCTGCTGGTCTGCCTGGCCTCCAAGCCGTGGCAGGTGTTCACCCGTGAGGTCCTGCTGGAGCAGGTCTGGGGGTACCGGCACGCCGCCGACACCCGGCTGGTCAACGTGCACGTGCAGCGGCTGCGGTCCAAGATCGAGAAGGACCCCGAGCACCCGGAGATCGTGGTGACGGTCCGCGGCGTCGGTTACAAGGCGGGTGCGGACTGATCGAGTACGGCCGCGACGACACGTCGCAGGCGGACAAGCCGGACACCGCACCGGAACCCCGCGGGACCGAGATCGAGCTCACCGCCGCTGGGCTGGACTGGCATGCCGTCCCGCAGCCGTTCTGGCGGACCCATCCCAAGCGCTGGCCCGACCTGTGGCGCCGGTCGATCCAGGCCCGGATCGTCACCGGCACGCTGCTGATGTCGACCGTCGTGCTGATCCTGGTCGGCTGGGTGATGATGAGCCAGGTCACCGACGGTGTGCTGGAGTCGCGCCGGACCAGCGCGCAGGCCGAGGCGGCCGCCCAGCTGAGCGCGCTGTCCAGCTCGATCAACGCCGCCGACCCGGCCACCATCACGCAGAAGCTGACCGAACTGGTCCAGAACGCGAACCGCGCCGGCCTGTACGACGTGGTGCTGATGCCCACCTCGACCTCCGGGTCCGTGCTGATCCAGCAGACCGGTGGCGTGCTGAGCAGCTCCGTCCCGCAGGAGCTGCAGTCGTCGGTCGGCAGCGACGACTCCCAGCTCTTCGACACCTACACGTTGATCAACTACGACGGTCAGCCCAGCGCCCCGGGTCTGGCGATCGGTTCGCAGGTCCGGGTCAACTCCACCGCCGAGCGGTACGAGGTGTACTTCCTCTTCCCGCTGACGGCCCAGCAGGAGACGCTCGACGTCGTCCAGCGAGCCCTGCTCACCGCGGGCCTGCTCCTGGTCGTCCTGCTCGGTGCGGTCGCCTGGCTGGTCACCCGGCAGGTGGTCACCCCGGTGCGGATGGCCCGGCGGATCGCTGAGCGGCTCGCGGCCGGCAAGCTCGAGGAGCGGATGCAGGTCCGCGGCACCGACGACCTGGCCCGGCTGGCGGTCTCGTTCAACAAGATGGCCAGCAACCTGCAGCAGCAGATCCGCCGGCTGGAGGAGCTGTCGCGGCTGCAGCGCCGGTTCGTCTCCGACGTGTCGCACGAGCTGCGCACGCCGCTGACCACGGTCCGGATGGCCGCCGACCTGCTGCACGAGACCCGCGACGACTTCGACCCGATCACCCGCCGCTCGGTCGAGCTGCTGCAGAACGAGCTGAACCGCTTCGAGGAGCTGCTGTCCGACCTGCTGGAGATCAGCAGGTTCGACGCCGGCGCGGCCGCGCTCGACCTGGAGGACGTCGACCTGCGCGACATCGTCGCCCGGGTGCTTGAGAACCACGAGACCCTGCTGGAGCGCAAGGGCTGCCAGGTCGAGCTGGCGATGCCCGAGCCGTGCCGGGCCCAGGTCGACTCGCGCCGGATCGAGCGGATCCTGCGCAACCTGATCGGCAACGCGATCGAGCACAGCGAGGGCCGGCCGATCCGGATCAGCACGGCCACCGACGCCGACGCCGCCGCGGTCGCCGTGCGCGACCACGGCATCGGCTTCCGGGCCGAGGAGGCCGAGATGGTGTTCAGCCGGTTCTGGCGGGCCGACCCGGCCCGCGCCCGGACCACCGGCGGTACCGGCCTGGGGCTGTCGATCGCGCTGGAGGACGCCCGGCTGCACGGCGGCCGCCTGGACGCCTGGGGCTCGCCCGGCGACGGCGCCTACTTCCGGCTGACCCTGCCGCGGCGCCCGGACGTCACACTGTCCGGCTCGCCGTTGCCGGCCCGCCCGGCCGACGCGTCGCGGGTGGTGCCGGAGATGCTGGTCGACGTGGGAGCGCCGTACCAGAAGCTGACCAGGAGTGAGGACTTGTGAGGACCCGACGAGCCGGTGGGTTGCTGGCGGCGGCGCTGGCCGCCGTCCTGGTGGCCGGTGGGTGCGCGTCCGTGCCGACCGAGGGGCAGATCCGCAGCGGCAGCAAGAACGCCGCCGCCGCGTCCGGTGGCCGGGTCGGCGTCGAGGCCCAGGCCCCGCGGACGAACGCCAAGCCGCCGGCGCTGGTCAGCGGGTTCCTGGAAGCGATGTCGGACTTCAACAGCTACGACACCGCCCGCCAGTACATGACGCCCGACGCCGGGGCGCAGTGGCGGCCGGAGACGAAGATCTCGGTCTACGACCAGAGCTCGACCAAGGCGCTGACCCAGCTGCCCGGCAGCACCACGATCCGGCTTCGCGCACCACTGGTCGGCACCATCGACGAGCGCGGCAGCTGGTCGTCGGCGCCGCGCGGCACGTTCGTGCAGTTCGACTTCAAGGTGGTGCAGGCCGACGGCCAGTACCGGGTCTCCAGCGTGCCGCCCGGCGTCTTCCTGGGCAGCAACCAGCTGGAGTCGCGGCTCGAGCCGTACGCGCTGTACTTCGCCAACCGGGACCGCTCGATGCTGGTCCCGGACCCGATCTTCCTGCCGGCGCTGCCGCCCGGGCAGGTCGCGACCCGGCTGATCCAGGAGTTGCTGAAGGGCCCGACCGGCCTGCTCGGCAACGGCGTCGGCACCGCGGCGCCGCCCGGCACACAGGTGAACGTCTCGGTCCCGGTCGAGCTCGGCGAGGCGACCGTCGAGCTGAGCACGTCGGCGGCCGGACTCTCGGCCGCCGACCGAACCGTGCTGGCCGCGCAGATCATGTGGACGCTGCGCCCGATCAGCACCCGGGTGAAGATTACCGTCGACGGCACCGGGCTGGTGGAGAACAACAACGACCCGCTCCAGTTCACCAACTACGCGCAGTACGACCCGACGGTGCCGGTGCCGCAGATGAAGGAGCTGTACGGCGTCCTGAACACCAAGAAGATCGCGCGGGCCAATCTCGACAGTGCCACCACGATCGGCATCACCCCGCTGGACAAGAGCCAGCTGTTCCCGTTCAGCGCGGACAGCTTCGCGGTCGACCTGCGGGGCTCGGCCGGCGCTGTGGTGACCAGGACCGACGGCAAGCAGGTGGTCGCCTACGGCTCGCTGGACGAGGCCGAGGACGAGAACGACAAGGTCGACTTCGTGCCCACCGTCGGCACGGTGCTGCGGCCCAGCTTCGACAACCAGGAGAACCTCTGGATCCTGGACCGGGCCGAGAGCTCCGCCCCGCGGCTGCGGTTCCGCGCCAAGGACGGCAAGATCACCGACGTCCGGGTCGACTTCCAGGGCCGCACACCGGTCCAGCTGCGAATGGCCCCCGACGGCGTCCGGGCGCTGGTGGTGCTCAGGGACAAGGCCGGCCAGAACTCGGTCGTGACCCGCACGATCACCACCGACGACGCCGGCAAGCTGCAGCTCACCCAGGAGCACCGGCTGCAGGTCCCGCTGTACGACATCACCGACGCGACCTGGAACCAGCTCGGCGTCCTCGTGGCCGGCCGACCGGCCCGCAACAGCCCACGGCAGCCCTGGCTGGTCAACGTCGACGGCTCCGCTCCGCGGATCGTGCCCGGCGCGTCGAACAACCGCTTCCAGGCCCTGCACGTCGCCTCGAACCCCAACCTCGACACCCTCCCGGTGGTCCAGGACACCGAGGGCGTCACCCACTGGCAGAGCAAGGACCTCAACTGGTCGGTCCTCGACGACGACCAGCAGGTCAAGATCGACCCGCTGTACCCCGGCTGATCCCCGCGATGTCGTCGGTTCTGGGTGCCTTCTTCACGCTCGTCGCGGTCGCCGTTCTCGGGTACGTCGTCGGTCGGGCCGGAGTGCTCCGGTCCGACGACGAGCTGGTGCTGTCCCGGCTCGCCTTCTACGTCGCCACGCCCGCACTGCTGTTCGGCACGGTCGCCCGCGCGGACCTGACCGCGATCTTCTCGCCGGTGCTGCTCACCAGCCTGGCCGGTGTGCTGGTCATCGTCCTGCTGTCGGTGACCGTGTCGGCCCTGATCTGGCACCGGGACCGGGCTCAGTCGACGATCGGCGCCCTCGCCGCGTCGTACGTCAACGCGGGCAACCTGGGTGTGCCGGTCGCCGTGTACGTGCTCGGCGACGGCGCCCTGGTCGCGCCGATCGTGCTCTTCCAGCTGCTCGTGATGGCTCCGGTCGCCTTCGCCGTACTGGACGGGTACCGGCAGGGCTCCGGGCGCCGGGTGTCGCTGCGGACCGTGCTGACCCGGCCGGTGCGCAACCCGCTCACCGTCGCGTCGCTGCTCGGCCTGCTGGTCGCGGCCGTCGGCGTCGACCCGCCGACGCTGCTGATGCGCCCGATCGAGCTGGTCGGCGCCGCGGCGGTCCCGGTCGCGCTGATCGCGTACGGGCTGAGCCTGAGCGCCAAGACCAGCAACACCCGGCTCGGTCCCGGACCGGACGTCGTACTGGCTGTCACGCTCAAGACCGTGCTGCAGCCCGCCGTCGCGTACGCCGTCGGCCGCTGGGTCCTCGGCCTCGAGGGACACGCCCTGCTCGCCCCGACCCTGCTGGCCGCCCTCCCCACCGCCCAGAACGTCTACGTCTACGCCGTGCACTACCGGACCGGCCAGCAGCTCGCCCGCAGCAGCGTTCTGCTCACCACGCTGCTGTCCATCCCGACGATGACCCTGATCACCGGGCTGCTCGCCTGAGTTGTCCACAGGGCCGGTTTGTGGCCGAACCGCGGCATGACGCAGGGTTTCGGCGTGGGGCTTCGGGACGCGTGGCTGGATCTCGTCCTCGGTGGCAGCTGCGCCGGGTGTGAACGCCCAGGCCGCAGCCTTTGCGGCGAGTGCCGAGCCGAGCTGGTGGCGCTGACTCCGTTCGCGGCCGTTCCGGTGCCGGTGCCGGCTGGTTTTCCGCGTGCGACCGCCTGTTCGCCGTACGAGGGGGTGGTGCGCCGGTTGATCGTCGAGCACAAGGAGCACGCCCGCTACAGCTTGGCCGGGCCGCTCGGCCGGACGCTCGCCGGAGGGGTCGCCGAAGCGATCGCTCCGGGTCGCGCCGTGTGGCTGTGCCCGATCCCGTCGGCAGCCGCGACCGTCCGCGCGCGCGGGCACGAGCCGCTGCGGCGGATCGCGATCGTTGCCGCGCGCCACCTCCGCGCCGACGGGTACGACGTCCGCCTGGCGGACGCGCTGCGCATGCTTCGGCGGCCGGCCGACCAGGCCGGGCTGTCGGCGCGGGAGCGAGCGGTCAACCTGGAGGGCGTGTTCGCCGTGCGTTCGCGCTGGGCTGAAACGCTGACGGATCAGCCGGTCCTGCTGGTGGACGACGTGCTGACCACCGGATCCACGCTCACGCAGGCCGCCGGAGCCTTGGAAACAACGGGAATCGCGGTGCTCGGAGCCACCGTGCTGGCCGCTACCCGGCGCCGGGTGGCGCCCGGTTCATGAGAACTTCCCTACCGGTTTTCGCCGAAGCCGACTAGCGTTGGCCTATGACACCCGCTAGGGCTTGTCGGGCAGGGAAGTGGCGCAGGACCGGATCAGCCGGATTCCTGGCCACGGACTCCGACCGGCTCGACAGCGGGTGTTGTCGTTTCGGGCGCCGCGCCGTTGGAAACGGGGGCCCCGGGACGTAAAAGAAGTCGCCGATCGATGGAGGTTTCCGTGGACGTCGTTGTCAAGGGTCATCACTGCGAAGTCAGTGACCGCTTCCGGCAGTACGTCGAGGAAAAGCTCGCCAGGATCGAGAAGGTCGATCACCGGGTGCTGCGATGCGAGGTGGAAGTCAGTCAGGAGAAGAACCCGCGACAGCACGATCGGGCGATGCGCGTCGAGCTCACCATGTACACCAAGGGCCCGGTGGTCCGGGCCGAGGCCAGCGGTGAGACCAAGCAGGCGGCGTTCGACGTCAGCCTGGACCGGCTGCGCGCCCAGGTCCGCAAGGCGGCCGATCGCCGCCGGGTGCACCGCGGCGAGCACGCTCCGGAAGGCCTGCGGCACGTCAACGCCAAGCAGACCCTGAACGGCAACGCCCCCGAGGTGGAGGACACCGGCGCCGAGGACGAGGTGCCGACCAAGAAGTTCGGATCGCTGACGGTGACCGGTGACGGCCCGCTGGTGATGCGCGAGAAGACCCACACCGCCAAGCCGATGTCGCTCGACCAGGCGCTGTACGAGCTGGAACTGGTCGGCCACGACTTCTACCTGTTCGTCGACGCCGACGAGAACCAGCCGAGCGTCGTCTACCGCCGCCGCGGCTACGACTACGGCGTGATCCGCCTGTCGGTCTAGCGGCTCCCCGAAGCGCGAGCAGAGCGGCCCGGGCGAAACGCCCGGGCCGCTCCCGCTTCAGAAAGGTTCTGCCTTCGCCTGGAAGGTCTAGCCGGCGATCTGCGCCTGCAGTTCGGCCGAGTAGGTCGCGACCTCGGCGTACACGCCCGGGTTGCCGGCGTCGGCGCAGCCGATGCCCCACGAGACGACGCCGAACAACCGGCCGTTCAGCACCAGCGGGCCACCGGAGTCGCCCTGGCAGGAGTCCTTGCCGCCGTTCTCGTAGCCGGCGCAGATCTCGCCGTCCCCGGCGTAGCCCTGGCTGGCGTACACCTGCTTGCAGTACGCGTCACCGAGCACCGGGACGGTCACCTTCTGGAACGTGTCGGCCGGACCGGTTCCCTCGGTGTTGCCGTAGCCGTAGACGACCGATTGGGCGCCGACCACGTCGGCGGCGGTGTCGGTCTCCAGGGGCAGCGTGGGCACACCGGTGAACGGCGTCTCCAGCGTCATCACCGCGACGTCGTGCCCGGGCTCCTTCCCGTACGCCGGGTCGGCCCAGATCTTGCTGATCTTCGAGGTCTTGCCGCCGGTGTCCGCGAGCTTGTCGCGGCCCTGGATGGCGGTGTAGGTGCTCGCCGCCTCGGTCGCGCAGTGTGCGGCGGTGACGATCTTGTCCGGCGCGACCAGCGTGGCGCCGCAGTACTGGCCGCTGGGGACCGGGGATCCGCTGTTGTTCAGCGCAAGCGCCCACGGGGTGTCGGCGGTGTGTGCGATCTCGCCGCCGACGATCCGGGTGTGCGGCGGTTCGGGCGCCGGGGCGGCCGACGCGGTGGCGACCGCACCGAGTGACGCGACGGTCAGCGCCGCCGCGGCCAGGCCGGCGCGAACCAGCTGGAGTTTTCCTGTCATTGCCTCACGCTCCACAGGTGTAGGAGGCCGCGCGGGCGTCGCGGCCTACCGAGCAGCGTCCACCGGGTACGGTGCGTAGCGCACCTCTCACTTGTGGTCACACCGCAGTTATGACCGGATTCTGTCGGTACTGCCCGGCAGAATGTCGGCGTGACCCAGACACAGGTGCTGTCTCAGGCTCAGGCCCGCCGGATCGGGCTGGCCGCGCAGGGGTTCTCCGACCCGCGGCCGAAGGGCGTGCCGGACATGCGGGCGCTGAGCCGGGTGCTCGGCCGGATCGGCCTCTTGCAGATCGACTCGGTCAACGTGCTGAGCCGCGCGCAGTACCTGCCGCTCTACTCCCGCCTCGGGCCGTACCCGCGCGACCTGCTCGACCGGGCCGCCGGCAAGGCCCCCCGCCGCCTGGTGGAGTACTGGGCGCACGAGGCGTCGCTGATCCCGGTCGAGACCCATCCACTGATGCGCTGGCGGATGGCGCGGGCGACCACCGAGGCGTGGGGTGGGCCGCGCTCGATCGCGGCCGAGCGGCCCGACCTGGTCAAGCAGGTGCTCGCCGATGTCACCGCGCAGGGTCCGCTGACCGCGCGGGAGATCGACGACGACGTGGAGCGCGACCGGGACAACTGGGGCTGGAACTGGTCGGACGTGAAGCGCGCGCTGGAGTTCCTGTTCTTCGCCGGCGAGATCACCGTCGCGAAGCGCAACCAGCAGTTCGAGCGGCTGTACGACATCCCGGAGCGGGTGTTGCCGGCGTCCGTGCTGGCCACGCCGGTCCCCTCGATGGAAGACGCGCACCGCGAGCTGGTCCGGATCGCGGCGAAGGCGCACGGGGTGTCGACCGCGCAGTGCCTGAAGGACTACTTCCGGACCAGCCCGGCGCCGACCACGCAGGCGATCCAGGAGCTGGTCGACGACGGCGAGCTGCTGCCGGTCGCCGTCGAGGGGTGGAAGCGCCCGGCGTACCTGCACCGCGACGCCAAGCTCCCGCGCCGGGTGAACACCCGCGCCCTGGTCAGCCCGTTCGACTCGCTGGTCTTCGAGCGGACCCGGACCGAGAAGCTGTTCGACTTCCGGTACCGGATCGAGATCTACGTGCCCGCCGACAAGCGGATCTACGGGTACTACGTGCTGCCGTTCCTGCTCGGCGACCGGCTGGTGGCCCGGGTCGACCTGAAGGCGGACCGGACGGCCGGCGTACTGCTGGTGCAGTCCGCGCACGCCGAGACCGGCGCGCCGGCCGAGACTCCGGAGGAGCTGGCCGCCGAGCTGGTCCAGCTGGCCGGCTGGCTCGGCCTGTCCCAGGTCCGGGTCGCCGGGCCGGGCGACCTCGCGCCTGCGCTGAGTCACGCCCTGCGCGGACAGTGACGGCCGGAACTTTTCGGCGCCGCCGTGCGTGAGTCCTGAAGGCCCGACGCACGCAGCCGACGTGGCTTGGCTCACCCGGGCCCGTACGATAGGTGACGCACGCCGCCCGGCGGGTGGACCGTGCCGTGCCCAGTGCGGGTACGACGCCGGCAAAGTCCGCCGCAACCAGGCTTCAGCAGCAAGGAGAGAACTGCCCACCATGAAGGTGATCGACAAGGTCCTGCGCATCGGCGAGGGCAAGACGCTGCGCCAGCTCGAGCGCATCGCGAAGGTGGTCAACTCCATCGAGGACGACTTCGTCGCGATGTCCGACGAGGAGCTGCGCGGCCAGACCGCCGACTTCAAGCAGCGGGTGGACAACGGTGAGTCCCTCGACGCGCTGCTGCCGGAGGCCTTCGCGGTCGTCCGGGAGGCGGCCAAGCGGACCCTGCACCAGCGCCACTACGACGTCCAGATCATGGGCGGCGCCGCGCTGCACCTGGGCAACATCGCCGAGATGAAGACCGGTGAGGGCAAGACCCTGGTCGGGACGCTGCCGACGTACCTGAACGCATTGTCCGGCAAGGGCGTGCACGTGGTCACGGTGAACGACTACCTGGCCAAGTTCCAGGCCGAGTGGATGGGCCGGGTGTACCACTTCCTCGGCCTCGACTACGGCGTGATCCTGCCGGAGATGACGCCGGCCGAGCGCCGGATCGCCTACGCCAAGGACATCACCTACGGCACGAACAACGAGTTCGGCTTCGACTACCTGCGCGACAACATGGCCAACGACATCGCCGACTGCGTGCAGCGGGGCTACAACTTCGCGATCGTCGACGAGGTGGACTCGATCCTGATCGACGAGGCCCGGACGCCGCTGATCATCTCCGGCCCGGCCGAGGACTCCCAGCGCTGGTACGTCGAGATGGCCCAGATCGCCTCGACCCTGCAGGCGTGGACCAACGCCGACGAGCAGAAGCTGAAGAACGAGCGGCGCAGCGTCTCCGACCTGGAGATCGACGAGAAGAAGCGCAAGGTCGCCGACTACGAGGTGGACGAGAAGAAGCGCACCGTCGCGATTCTCGAGCGCGGGATCGAGAAGGTCGAGGACCGGCTCGGCATCGACAACCTCTACGAGTCGGCCAACACCCCGTTGATCAGCTACCTGAACAACGCGCTGAAGGCCAAGGACCTGTTCAAGCGCGACAAGGACTACGTGGTCGTCGACGGCGAGGTGCTGATCGTCGACGAGCACACCGGCCGGACGCTGCACGGCCGCCGCTACAACGAGGGTCTGCACCAGGCGATCGAGGCCAAGGAGAAGGTCGAGATCAAGGAGGAGTACCAGACCCTGGCGACGATCACGCTGCAGAACTACTTCCGCCAGTACACCAAGCTGGCCGGCATGACCGGTACGGCGATGACCGAGGCGGCGGAGTTCTCCAAGATCTACAACCTCGGCGTGGTCCCGATCCCGACCAACAAGCCGATGGTCCGGGTCGACCAGCGCGACCTGATCTACCGCACCGAGGACGCCAAGTTCGACGCGGTGGTCAAGGACATCGTCGAGAAGCACAAGACCGGGCAGCCGATCCTGGTCGGCACCACCAGCGTGGAGAAGTCCGAGCGGCTGTCCGCGCAGCTGCGCAAGGAGAACATCCCGCACGAGGTGCTGAACGCCAAGCAGCACGCGCGGGAGGCGGCGATCGTCGCCGAGGCCGGCCGCAAGGGCGCGGTCACGGTCGCCACCAACATGGCCGGTCGTGGTACCGACATCATTCTCGGCGGCAACCCGGAGTTCCTGGCCGACAAGGACCTGCGGGCCCGCGGCATCGACCCGGTGGAGTCGCCGGAGGAGTACGAGGCCGAGTACCCGAAGGTGCTGGAGAAGTTCGAGCAGCAGGTCAAGGAGGAGCAGAAGGAGGTCCGCGAAGCCGGCGGCCTCTACGTGCTCGGCACCGAGCGGCACGAGTCGCGCCGGATCGACAACCAGCTGCGCGGCCGGTCCGGCCGTCAGGGTGACCCGGGCGAGTCGCGCTTCTACCTGTCCCTCGAGGACGACCTGATGCGGCTGTTCAAGCGCGAGATGGTCGACTGGGCGATGTCGCGCAACGAGGACGATACGGTGCCGCTGGAGAACAAGGTGGTCACCAAGGCGATCGCGTCGGCGCAGTCGCAGGTCGAGGCGCAGAACTTCGAGACCCGCAAGAACATCCTCAAGTACGACGACGTGATGAACCGCCAGCGCCACGTCGTGTACGCCGAGCGCCGCCGGGTGCTCGAGGGCGCCGACCTGCGTGAGCAGGTGCTGGACATGCTCGACGAGACCGTCACCGGCTACGTCCAGGGCGCGACCGCGGACGGCTTCGCCGAGGACTGGGACCTGGACCCGCTGTTCACCGCGCTGCGCACCCTGTACCAGACCCAGCTGACCGAGGAAGACCTGATCGAGGAGGCCGGCGGCGAGCGGTCCGGCCTGACCCAGGACTTCATGATCGAGAAGTTCGTCACCGACGCCCGCGAGGCCTACGCCCGGCGCGAGGAGCTGCTCGGCACCGAGGCCATGCGCGAGCTGGAGCGCGGCGTCGTGCTGAACGTGCTGGACCGCAAGTGGCGCGAGCACCTGTACGAGATGGACTACCTGCGGGAGGGCATCGGCCTGCGGGCGATGGCGCAGCGCGACCCGCTGGTGGAGTACCAGCGCGAGGGCTACGACATGTTCGCCGCGATGATGGAGTCGATCAAGGAGGAGTCGGTCGCGTTCATCTTCAACGTCGAGGTCGACGTCGAGGCGATGCGCGCCCAGCAGGCCGCGGCGGCCGAGGTCGTCGAGGAGGCCGAGGACATCCTCACCCCGGGCGCGCCGGTGGCGGAGTTCCCGGGCCGCGACGCCGACCGTCCGCAGGACGGCCCGCGGCTGACCGACCGGCCGAAGCTGCTGGCCAAGGGCCTGGGCAAGGAGAACCGCCCGCCGCAGCGCCTGTCCTACTCGGCGCCGACGATCGACGGTGACGAGGAGGTCGCGGTCCGCACCGAGGGCGGCGGCGACGCGAGCGGCCTGATGTACCCGGGCACCCCGCGCAACGTCGCGTGCCCGTGTGGCTCGGGCAAGAAGTACAAGCGCTGCCACGGCGACCCGCAGTCGGACGTCTACAAGTAACCACCCGCAGCACCCGACGGCCGTCGCGAGACCTCCGCGGCGGCCTTCGTCGTGCAGTGACGCCGACCATGGCGGCGCAGACCTGATTGTGGTGCGCTGTGGGCATGGGCAACTGGCTGATGGAGACCTTCGGGCTCACAGTGCCGGTCGTCGGAGCGCCGATGGCCACCGTGAGCGGGGGAAAGCTGACCGCCGCGATCTCGAGCGCCGGCGGGCTGGGGATGCTGGGCGCCGGCTCGGCGGTGACCGCCGACTGGATCCGGACCGAGGGCGCAGTGGCCGCAGCGAGCGGGAAGCCGTACGGGGTGGGCCTGATGGCTTGGGCCGTTGCTGACCACCTCGACCACCTCGACGCCGTCCTGGAGCTGAAGCCGGCCCTGGTCTCGCTCAGCTTCGGGGACTACACGCCGTACGTCAGCCGGCTGCAGCAGGCCGGGATCGTGGTGGCGACCCAGGTCGGGACGGTGGCCGACGCGCGCGGCGCGATCTCGGCAGGCGTCGACGTGGTCGTCGTCCGGGGCTCCGAAGCGGGTGGTCACGGGCGGAACCAGGTCGGCACATTGCCGCTGCTGCAGGCTGTCCTCGAACTGACCAGCTCGACCGCCGGCGGACCCGCCGTACCGGTGCTCGCCGGGGGCGGCATCTCCGGCCCGCGCGGTCTGGCGGCTGTGCTCGCGGCCGGCGCGGCGGGCGGCTGGATCGGGACCGCGTTCCTCACCGCCGCCGAGGCGCTCACGCCGCGGCCGGCCCGCGCGCGTCTGCAGGCCGCCGCCGAGACCGACACGGTGTACGGCACGGTCTTCGACGCCGCCTCCCGCGCGGGCTGGCCGGACGAGTTCGGCGGTCGGGCCCTGCGCAACGACTTCTTCGACCGCTGGGAAGGCCGCGAGCAGGAGCTGAAGACCGACGACGCCGGACACGCCGAGTACGTGGCCGCCACCAAGGCGGTGGATCCCAGCGCCACCTCCTTGTACGCCGGCCAGGGCGTCGGCGTCCTCGCCGGCGAGCCGACTGCCGCTCAGGTCGTCGAGCACTTCGCGACCTATCGCACTTACCTCCGAGCCGCCCTGTAGTCCGTCACTCATCAACCGCCGAACTCTGCGCCGCTACCGCTCGGGGTCGTCGTTGCGTTGACGCTGCGCTCTTGACGCGGCGGGTTTTGACCGGTTTAGTGAGTGTTTAAACCGGTTTAAACGCTCATCCGAGGAGGACGCCGTGGCCAAGGACCGACCGACGATCGCCGACGTGGCCGCCCGCGCCGGTGTCTCCAAGGGCTCGGTCTCGTTCGCCCTGAACGGCCGGCCCGGGCTCGCCCAGGCCACCGTCGACCGGATCCTCGCGGCCGCCGACGAGCTCGGCTGGCGGCCCAGCAACCGGGCCCGTTCGCTGTCGGTCTCGAAGGCGTTCGCGCTCGGCCTGGTGATCACCAGGGATCCGGCCGTGCTGTCGTCCGACCCGTTCTTCCCGGCCTTCATCGCCGGCGTCGAGAGCGTGCTCGCCCCGCGCGGCCAGGCGCTCGTCCTGCAGGTCGTCCCTCCGGGCGAGGACGAGGCGGCCGGTTACCGGCGACTGGCCCAGGACGGCCGGGTCGACGGCGTCTTCCTGTCCGACCTCCGGCACGACGATCCGCGGATCGACCTGCTCAGCGAGCTCGGCCTGCCCGCCGTCACGCTGAACCGTCCGGTCGGGCCGTCGCCGTTCCCGGCCGTCTGTCTGGACGACCGTCCGGGCACGGTCGCGGTCGTCGAGCACCTGCTCGAACTCGGCCACCGGCGGATCGCGCACGTCGCCGGTCCGCCGGCCTTCGTGCACGCCACCGCGCGGTCCGAGGCCTTGGTCGCGACGCTGGCCGAGGCCGGACTGAAACCGGTCGCGATCGAGGGCAGCGATTTCACCGCCGCGGGCGGGATCGAGGCGACCCGGCGGCTGCTCGCCCTGCCGCGGCGGCCGACCGCGATCGTGTACGCCAACGACCGGATGGCGATCGCCGGGCTCGGCGCCGCTCAGCAGGCCGGGCTGTCCGTGCCCGGCGACCTGAGCATCGCGGGCTTCGACGACAGCGAGCTCGCCGAGTTCGTGCATCCCGGCCTGACCACGGTGCGCGCCGACCCCTACGCCTTCGGCGAGGCCGCCGCGACCACGCTCAACCACCTGATCGACGGGACCCGGGACGTCGCCGACGTGGAGCTCCCACCGGCCCGCCTGGTCGTCCGCCGTTCGACCGCACGTCTGGAGGAGTCATGAAACGCAAGCTGACCGCAGGGCTGCTGGCACTGGGGCTGACCGGGGTCGCCGCCGCGTGCGGTGGCGGAGACGGCGGGGGTGACGCCGACGCGGCCGCCCAGGCCCGGGGCGAGATCACCGTCTGGTTGTCGAACAACCCCGAGGAAGTGGCCTGGGGCAAGCAGATGGTCGCCGCCTGGAACGCCGCGCATGCCGACCAGTTGGTCACCGCGCAAGAAATTCCGGCCGGCAAGAGCTCCGAGGAAGTGATCGGTGCCGCGATCACCGCCGGCAACGCGCCGTGCCTGATCTTCAACACCTCACCGGCCTCGGTGTCGCAGTTCCAGAAGCAGGGTGGCCTGGTGGCGCTCGACAGCTTCGACGGCGGCAAGGACTACGTCGAGAGCCGCAGCGGCAAGGTCGCCGAGCAGTACAAGTCCACCGACGGCAAGTACTACCAGCTGCCGTGGAAGGACAACCCGGTGATGATCTTCTACAACAAGAAGGCGTTCGCGAAGGCGGGCATCGACACCGCGAAGCCGCCGCTGGCGACGTACGACGAGTTCCTGGCCACGTCGCGCAAGCTGGTCGCCGCGAAGGCCGCGAAGTACGCGATCTACCCGGCGCCGAGCAACGAGTTCTACCAGTCCTGGTTCGACTTCTACCCGCTGTTCGCGGCCGAGACCGGTGGCAAGCAGCTGGTGGCCGACGGCAAGGCGCAGTTCGCCTCCGACGAGGGCAAGAAGGTCGCCGCGTTCTGGCGCACGCTGTACGCCGAGAAGCTCGCGTCGCAGGAGAAGTACACCGGTGACTCGTTCGTCGACGGCACCGCCGCGATGGCGATCGTCGGGCCGTGGGCGGTCGCGACGTACAAGAACAAGGTGGAATGGGGCGCCGTGCCGGTGCCGACCTCGGCCGGCAAGCCCGCGAACGAGACCTACACGTTCAGCGACGCCAAGAACGTCGCGATGTACGCGTCCTGCAAGAACCGGGGCACCGCCTGGGACGTGCTGAAGTTCGCCACCAGCAAGGAGCAGGACGGCAAGTTGCTGGAGGCCACCGGTCAGATGCCGCTGCGCGACCAGGTCGCCACGGCGTACCCGGAGTACTTCCAGAAGAACCCCGACTACCAGCAGTTCGCCGACCAGGCGGCCCGCACGGTCGAGGTGCCGAACGTGCCGAACTCGATCACGATCTGGCAGACCTTCCGGGACGCCTACTCCAAGTCCGTGATCTTCGGCCAGGAAGACCCGGGCGCAGCCCTCGACGGCGCCGCCCAGAAGGTCGATCAGCTCGCCAAGCAGTCATGACAGTGCTGATTGCCTCGCCTCCGGCTCGGCGGGTCATGGGGCTCAACTCCCGTCCTTCCCTCGTCGCTTCAGTCGCTTCGCTCCTTACGCTCCTCAGTCCAGGACGGGAGGCCCCATGACCACGCGCACGGGGGTGCTCGGCCGGATCCTCGGCAAACAGCCGATCGGCAGTGCGTTCGTCGTCCCGTACGTCGTGTTCCTGGCCGCGGTCTTCGCCTACCCGCTGGGGTTCGCGGTCTACATGTCCTTCCACGACTACTTCTTCGCCGCACCCGGCGCGATCGTGGACCGGCCGTTTGTCGGGTTCGAGAACTACGCGGCAGTGCTCTCGGACCCGGCGGTCCGGCGCTCGTTCGTGAACGTCGGCATCTTCCTGGTGATCAACGTGCCGCTGACCGTGCTGCTGTCGCTCGGTCTGGCGAACGCGCTGAACGCGGCGATCCGGTGGCGCACGTTCTTCCGGGTCAGCTACTACGTGCCGTACGTGACGGCGAGCGTCGCCGTGGTCGGGGTCTGGCTGTTCCTGTTCAACTCCAACGGCCTGGTCAACTCCGTGCTCGGGCCGCTCGCGCCCGACCCGTCCTGGCTGGTCAACTCGAAGCTGGCGATGCCGACGGTCGCGATCTACGTGACCTGGAAACAGCTCGGGTTCTTCATCCTGCTCTACCTGGCCGCGCTGCAGAACGTCTCGAAGGACCTGTACGAGGCCGCGTCGATGGACGGCGCGGGACGGTGGAAGTCGTTCTGGAACGTGACCGTGCCGGGTGTCCGGCCGGCGACGACGCTGGTGGTGCTGCTGGCCACGGTGACCGGGGCGAACCTGTTCACCGAGCCGTACCTGCTGACCGGCGGAGGCGGCCCGGACGGCGCGTCCGCGTCACCGGTGCTGGTGATGTACCAGCGCGGGATCGAGCAGGGCAATCCGGACATCGGGTCCGCGATCGGCGTGCTGCTGGTGATCGGCGTACTGATTCTGGCGCTGGTCGAACGGCGCTTCGTCGGGAAGGAGGAGTGATGCGCAGCCCCTGGCGCTTTCTGGCCCTGCTGGTGGGAGCCTTCGTGTTCCTGTTCCCCTTCTACTACATGCTGGTCGGCAGTCTGCAGACCGAGCCGGATCCGTCCGTCAGCGGCGCGTTTCCCGAGCCGGGCAATCTGACCGGGCACAACTACGCCGAGATCAACGCGGCGATCGACCTCGGCCGGTCGCTGCTGAACTCGGGCATCTTCACCGGCGGCGTCATTCTCGGCACGCTCGTGTTCGGGGTGCTGGCGGGGTACGCGCTGGCCCGGCTGCAGTTCCGGGGCCGGGGCACGGTGTTCAACCTGGTGCTGCTGGTCCAGGTGATCCCGTTCCAGCTGCTGACGATCCCGCTGTACGTGATGATCGTGCGCAGCTACGGGCTGGCCGACAACTACCTCGGCATGATCCTGCCGTTCGCGATCAACTCGACCGCGGTGTTCGTGTTCCGGCAGTACTTCCTGCAACTTCCGCAGGAGCTGTTCGACGCCGCCCGGATCGACGGGGCCGGCGAGCTGGCCATTCTCTGGCGGGTCGCGATCCCGTTGGTCAAGCCGGCGCTGCTGACCGGCGTCCTGCTGACGTTCATCGGCCCGTGGAACGAGTTCCTCTGGCCGTTCCTGATCACCAAGCAGCAGGACCTGCAACCGCTCGCGGTCTCGCTGTCCAACTACCTGACCACCGTGTCGGCGCGGGCCGCGAACCCGTTCGGCGCCGTACTCGCCGGGGCCTGTGTCCTGGCCGCACCGGCCGTCGCGCTGTTCGTCGTGTTCCAGCGCCGCTTCATCTCCTCCAGCCTCGAGTCCGGGGTCAAGGGCTGAACTCCCGAAAGGTTTGACTGTGACTGTTCCGTACACGCTGACCCGCGTCGGTGTCCTGATGACACCGGAACCCGGCAACGAGCTCGAGTCCGAGGGCGTGCTGAATCCCGCCACCGGGCACACGCCCGACGGCACCCTGTACCTGCTCCCGCGATTGGTTGCGCCGGGCAACGTTTCCCGGGTGGGCCTGGCCCGGGTCGAGCTGACTGACGGCGTGCCGACCGGCGTTTCCCGCGAGGGCGTCGTGCTGGCACCCGACGAAGGCTGGGAACGCGGCCTCAACAACGCCGGCGTCGAGGACCCGCGGGTGACCTGGATCCCGTCGCTGGGCAAGCACGTGATGACGTACGTCGCCTACGGGCCGCTCGGGCCGAAGCCGGCGCTCGCGGTGTCGGACGACCTGCGGACCTGGACCCGGCTCGGGCCGCTGCACTTCGAGTACCAGGCCGATCTGGACACCGATCTGAACCTGTTCCCGAACAAGGACACGGTGTTCTTCCCCGAACCGGTGCCCGGGCCGGACGGCGAACCGGCGTACGCGATGCTGCACCGGCCGATGTGGGACCTGGGCTGGTTCCGTGAGGGCGAGGGCGTGCACCTGCCGGCCGGGGTGACCGACGACCGGCCGGGGATCTGGGTCTCGTTCGTGCCTGTCTCGGAGGTCGAGCGCGGGCTGGAGAACCTGGTGCACCTGCGCGGCCACCGGCTGGTGGCGATGTCGGAGCACCCGTTCGAGGAACTCAAGATCGGCGCCGGGCCGGCGCCGCTGCGGGTACCGGAGGGCTGGCTGGTGATCCATCACGGGGTGACCGGCGAGCAGCCGAAGGGCTTCGACCCGACAACGCAGCGGGTCAGCTACGCGGCGGGCGCGCTGCTGCTGGACTTCGGCGACGTGACGAAGGTGCTGGACCGGACGGCGGAACCGATCCTGGTGCCGGAGACCGAGGAGGAACGGATCGGCACGGTCGGCAACGTGGTGTTCCCGACGGCGATCGAAGAGGTCGACGGGGTGCACTACGTGTTCTACGGCATGGCCGACGCGAAGATCGGCGTCGCCCGGCTGGACCGGGTGTCATGACCGTCTCGCGGCGGGCGGTCCTGGGTGGATCGCTCGCGGTCGCGGCTTCCTCGGGGTTGCCTGCGGCAACTGCTGCGGCTGGGCCGGTCTCCGGCGCGGCGGGTGGCTCGGCGGGTGGTTCGGCAGGTGGTCGGCTGGTGAACCTCGCCCATCTCGACTTCCTGGGCGATTCGGTGTCGCCGCCCGCGGTCGCCGGGCACTCGTCGTACGGGACCGGCCCGCTCGGCGTGCTCTGGACGTACGCCGACCGCCGGGCGGACGGCTCGTACGCGCGGATCGGCGGTGGCCCCTACGATGCCGCCACCAACACCTACGGGCAGGGCGCGTTCAACGCGGACGATATCGCTCGGGCCGCGGTGGTCTACCTGCGGCACTACCGGGCACACCGGGACGCGCACAGCCGTTCGGCGGCGTACGGGTTGCTGCGGGGGCTGGCGTACCTACAGACGACCAGTGGGCCGAACGCGGGAAACGTCGTGCTGTGGATGCAGCCGGACGGGCAGCTGAACCCCAGTGCCGAGCCGGTCGAACTGCCGGACCCGTCGGACAGCGGGCCGTCGTACTGGCTGGCTCGGACGGTCTGGGCGCTGGGGGAGGGGTACGAGGTCTTCCGGACGGTCGACCCTGCGTTTGCTCGCTTCCTGCGGAGCCGCCTGGAGCTTGCCCTCGACGCTCTCGATCGTCAGGTCCTGGTTCGCTACGGCTCGTGGAACATTGTCGACGGGCGTCGGGTCCCCGCCTGGCTGATCGTCGCCGGCGCTGACGCCACCTCCGAAGCCGTGCTGGGTCTGAGCGCCTATGTGCGTGCGGGCGCCGACCGGCGGGCTCGGCGGGCGCTGGCCCGGTTCGCCGAGGCTGTTGCGGCCATGGGCGCTGGTGGGATTCGCGAGTGGCCGTTCCGCGCGCTGCTTCCGTGGGGCGAGTCGATCTCGATCTGGCATGCGTGGGGCGCGCAGATGCCGTCGGCTCTCGCTGTGGCGTCGACGGTGCTGGGCGACCGGCGCCTGCTCCCTCCGGCGCTCGGTGACACGGCCGGCTTCACCCCGCTGCTGTTGACCGCAGGTGGACCCGACAACGGCTGGCTATCGGCTCCCGTCGATCGCACTCAGATCGCGTACGGCGTCGACGCTCGCCTGCAGGGCCTGCTCAACGTCGCCACCGCCGCCAACCGACCCGGCCTGCGCCAGGTCGCCGCCTTTGTCGCAGCCTGGTACTTCGGCGCCAACCGCGCGGGCGAACCCATGTACGACGCGACCACAGGCCGGACGTACGACGGCATCTCCGGCGACGGCGTGATCAACCGGAACTCCGGCGCGGAGTCCACGATCCACGGTCTGCTGTCCATGCTCGCTCTGGACGCGAACCCGGCGGTGACTCGTCAGGTCGATGCGCTGACGCCGACTAGGCCGGTGCTCTCCGGGCTGCAGGTTGTCGAGGCGGAATCCGCTCAACTGTCCTCCGGTGCCGCGGTGGTCACGCCGCCGTCTGCGTGGACCGGGGAATCCCAGTGGAGCAACGGTTCCTACGTTGCCCTGCCCGCGGGTTCGCAGGCCGAGTGGACGCTTCCGTCTGTCGCTGAACCGCGCCTGGTGCTTCCAGTCGTCGACCTGGTTCCGGATCGTACGGCCGGCCGCAGTACTTGGTCGACAGGCGGCGTGATCGACCACGGTTCCGGCGGTCCGCAAGGTGTCTCGGCAGCTTTCGGAGCACTGCTTCCGGTTGCGGCGGGTGTTCTCCCTGCTGCTGAAACAACCCTCACCGCTCGCTCCACCGGTCCTGAGGTGCGCGTCGACGCCCTGCTGCTGCTCCCGCTGATCAGCAGGCTTCAGCTGGGCTCCGACGAACTCCTGGTGAGCGTGGACCGGCATCCGCGCTCGGTGCCGGTTGCTCAGCGGGGAATCGCCTACTCGTACACGGCGTCCGGCGTACTGCATTCCCGTCGGCCCGTCACCGGACGCGCCGAGGTCCTGCCGGGAGGCTTCACCGTCGTACTGACGTGAGGGCTGCCAAGCATCCGTCGGCGACGAACTCGAGCGCCAAACCCCTTTGCTGGAACAGCTGCCGACTGTCGGCCTGCTGGTGGTACGCGCGGTGGGACTTGTCCGCCGCCTGCCCCAGCAGGCCGGGCAGCAACCAGGCGTACTTGACCCCTGAGGCCATCACCGCCAGCCGGACCTGATCGGCGTCACCGCGCCAGCCGCCTTCGCGGAGCCCGTCGAGGTAGGCGTCGATGCAGGTGTCGGACAGTTCGCGGATTCGCTCGGCCGGCCAGAAGAGGTCGAACACGGCGTCCGGGATGTGGTTGCCGATGTCTTCGCCCAGTGCGCCGTCGCCGGTGAACGCCCAGTCCAGCAGGGCCAACTCTCCGCTCGACCGGCGGATCACGTTGCTCACCCAGAGGTCCAGGTGGCACCAACGCCGCGGCAGTCCCTCGACCAGTTCCAGCAGTTCATTGCGGTGGGCAACCAGTTGCTGCCACTTGGCGCGGAGCCCGTCCGGCCACTGCTCGGCGATCAGCGGCTGTCGCCAGACCGCGTCGTCGTCCAGGAGGTGCCAGGGGACAACCCGGGTGGTCGAATAGTCGCGGAGGAAATTGCGGGAGGTCCAGCCGGTCGGCTCGGTCGGGCGGGCCTGCCATCGGCCGCACGCCTGGGCCAGCGCCGCGTGGTCGTCGAGTGAGAACTCGGTCCCTGGTGTACCGCTGAGATCCTCCAGCAGCAGCACCGCGCCACCGTCGTACTCCTCGACCTCGGCCTCGGCCAGGTAGAGCCCTGCTTCTCTCAGCCGCGTTCGCAATCCGCTGTCGCGATAGACCTCTACCTCGCGCCGCCAGTAGTTCCAATGCCGAGGGTCCGAGGACCCCGCCCAGGACGCGGCCACAGCCGACGGCTGATCCCGGTCATCGCGCGGCCGGGACAACTCCTTGCGAACCAGCGTCCTGCCCGCACCGTCGGTGATCCGCTCCACCGAGCGCGTCACCAGGTTCAACGGGTTGTGCCGCAGCGTCGTCTTGGTGCCTTCCTGCTCGTCCACCCGTCCAATCCAACCAGGGACCGCGGCCGCAGCAGTCGCACCACGGCCGCATCGTCCGGACCTCGCCGAGGAACGAGCGCTGCGTGCGGGTGACCCCACCGCGACCGTGGCAGATCTTGCGGCATGACCGGCTCCGAATCTGCTGTCCCCGAGCCCGAACAGGTCGACGCAAACGACGTCCGTGTCGACCGTGAACTGGCGGTGTCGTGCCGAAGGGGCGACCCGGCGCCTGCACCGTCCGCCCCGGCGTCCGCCCCGGCGCCCCGCGCCCCGCCCCGGCGTCCGCCCCGGCGCCCCGCGCCCCGCCCGGCGTCCGCCCCGGCGCTTGCGCCCACTCCGCCTGCTCCGTGCGCGCCGGCGCCCGCCTGCCTCGTGCGCTCCGGCGCCCGCCTGCGCCGTCCGCTCCGGCGCCCCGCGCCCGCCCCGCCCCGCTCCGGCGCTCGCGCACGGGTTGCCGCCGAGATCGTGGACCTGCTTCTTCTGCGGGCGCTCAGCACCGGCAAGGCGCCGCCGATCTCCTGACACTCGGCCTCGGCGGTCAGCACGATCGTCCGCGGACCGCGGTTCGGTCCGGTCAGCCGAGTTCGAGGGCGGTGCAGACCCAGCGGTTGCGGTGGACCTCGAGCCGGAGCGCCATCGCGCGGGATCGGCCGCCGGTCCGCAGGTGGGCGGCCACCTCGACGACGCCGTCGGTCGGCCGGGAGACGTGCACCGACCGCACGGAACTGCGCTCCTTCGCCGCCCGCCGTCCCGCCGTGGTCGTCAGCCCGAGCAGCCGCACCCGGCGCTGAAGATCCATGTAGACGGCGGTGTCCGCCCATCGAGTCATCTGGCTCACCGGCCGGTCCCCGGCGATCGTCTCCGCAAGCGCCAGCACCAACCGCGTCGACCAGGCCTGCACGTCCGGCAAGCCCTGCCCACCCGGCAACAACCGCAGCCTCGGCCGGGGCGGCGTGACGAGATCTTCGGCCGCGTCGTACTGCAGCGCGAGCGCGCCTTGGGTCGGCGCCGTCGCCTCCTGGTGCTTCCGGATCGCCGTGGCGCCCATCGGGTAGGTCCGCTGCGGTCCGTCGTCGCTCGGGTGCTCCGGGGTAGCGGTGCTTGTGCCGGCGATTGTGTTGGCGCTCGTGCTGGCGTTGCGGTCTCCCGCGCTGGTGCTCGCGCTCGCGTTGCGGTCTCCCGCGCTGGTGCTCGCGCTCGCGTTGCGGCGTCCCGCGCTGGTGCTCGCGCTTGCGTTGCGACGTCCCGCGCTGGTGCTCGTGCTCGCGCTGCGGTGTCCTGCGCTCGTGCTCGGGCTTGCGTTGCGACGTCCTGCGCTGGCGCTCGTGCCTACGCTGCGGCCTCCTGCGCTGGTGATGCGAGCGGAAGATGCTGCGACCGCCGTGACCGGATGCCGTCTCGCATGCGGCGGTTCTTCGACAAGGCCCGCGGCATCCTCGGCAGGGGCGACTCGACGGCTCCGCGCACTGGTGGGCTCGGGTTCGGACGGACCGGTCTCGGGGTCGGAGGCGAGGTGGACGGCGGCGAGGGTGCGTCGGGTGGTCATGTCACTTCTCCTGAGGGGTCTGCGGCACGGGACGGTCAAGGGAGGCCGGCGCCTGGAGCACCTGGCCGGGGCGCAGTAGGTCGGGATCGGGTCCGATCACCGCGCGGTTGGCGGCGTACCACTGCGGCCAGCGAGCAGCGATCGCCGATTCCGAAGCGCCGGGCCCGAGCTCCGCGGCGGCGATGGACCAGAGCGACTCACCCCGCAGTACGACGTGCTGCCCGCTGCCCAGATCGGTGTAGCGAACAGGCGCCCCGTCCGTCGGCCGATCCGGCACCCGGATCCCCGGACGCTTGGTGGTGTCGCCTGGCTTGGGCGCCGCCGGGTCCCCGGCCGTGTGCCCCGGCTTGGGCGCCACCGGATCCCCGGCCGTGTGCCCCGGCTTGGGCGCCATCGGATCCCCGACCGTGCGGCCCGACTCAGGCGCCACCGGGTCTCCGAGCCGTCCGGTGTCCTTGGCGCCGACGCGGCCGGTCGCGTCTCCCGGGCGAGCAGTCGCCGGATCCCCGGTCGTGTGGCCCGACCGAGGAGCTACCGGATCCCCGAGCCGGCCCGCGTCTTTGGCGCCAGGGCGGCCGGTATCTCCCGGTCCTTGCTGCTCGACGGGCCGGGCGGGCTGCTGCTCCACGGGTCGCGCGCGGTGCTGTTGCACGGGCCGCGCGGCGTGCTGTTCCCCAGGCCGCGCGGGATGCTCCGCGGGCCGACCCGTTTCCTCGGCGGACCGGCTGGCTGTCGCTCTGTGAGTCCGGTCTTCGACAGGCCGGCCGATCTCCGCCTTGGACTTCGGCTCGAACTGCGGGCGGGACGTGCGCTCGGTGCCGCTCTGGCCGGTGAGGCGGATCGTCGACGGCTTCTCGGTGAGGCGCCAATCGTTCGGGGAGATCGGCTCGTCGAGGCGGATGGTGGACGCCGGCTCGGTGGCGCGCCAGTTGGTGCCGGAGCTGGTGGCCGAATCGCTGTGCTGCGGGGGATTGGCGGGCGAAGCGTGGGCGACACCGATGGTGAGCGGCGCGACCGCGGCGACTCCCAGCGCCGAACGCAACAGCGCCCGCGAGGTCGACGAGGTGATCCGGCCGGCCACCGCGGCTCCGGCGCGTCCCAGCACGCCCGGCGCCTGCTCGAGCACCGTGGCGACGACGGCCAGCACCAACCACCCGTACGCCGTCCAGGCGACCGCGGCGACGGCGACGAACGCCATCGAGATCAGGTCCTGCGACGACGCCTCGGCGATCGTTCCGGCGGTCACCCAGCGCAGAAGGAACCCGGCGGCCGCGAGCCCACCCAGCGCGATCAGCGTCTTGAGTCCACGGATCATCGCGTTCCCCTGCTTTCGGTGTCGATCTATAAGTTTGCGTTAGTTTGCTTTGGCTTGACCAATATAGACCGGTGTAGGCTGGACTTGGCAAGTCGAAAAGTGTGCCGCCTGCCACGGAGAGTGCGAATTGAGTACGCAGAGTGCCGGTGAGCGGCCGAGCGGGTAGGTTCGGCGCATGCGTCTGGATGCTCTGTTCGAAGACCTGGAGTCGCAGTTCGCGGCGCTGCAGGACGGCGACCTGTACGGCGAGGTCGCGGAGCGGATCCGGGCGGAGGTCGGCAAGATCACGCTGCTCGACCGGCTCCGCGGAGCGGTCGGGACGATCGTCCGGGTCGAGCTCAGGCATGCCGAGCCAGTCCAGGGCGAGCTCGTCCGGGTCGGCAAGGACTGCCTGCTGCTGGAGGCCGAGCGGTTCGAGGAGTGGTTGATCCCCGCCGAGGCGCTCACCGCCGTCCATGGCCTCGGCCCCTGGGCCGAACCAGCCGAAGGCGCCGTCGCCGCGAAACTCGGCCTCGCTCACCTCTTGCGCGGCATCGCCCGCGACCGCTCCCCGGTCACCCTCTTCTGCGCCGGCCCCAGCGGCCACCCCGTCACCGGCACGATCGACCGCGTCGGCGCCGACTTCGTCGAGATCGCCGAGCACTCGCTCGACACACCCCGCCGCCGAACCGAGGTCTACAACACCCGCCTCGTCCCCACCCAGTCCCTGTCAGCCCTCCGCCGCCGCTGAGCCCTCACGGCGTGCCGGCCGCAATCCGCAGGCGATGGGGGCGTGCCCACGTAGTGCTCGGGCGGGCGGGGCGGGGGTTTGCCCGCGTGGACGTCGCGTGGTCACGGCGTGCCCGTCGGCCGCAGTCCTCAGGCGATCGGTCGTCGCTCCATCGTCGGGCGGTTTCGCCGACAGGCGGCCCGGCCGTACGGCGACGCGCTGCGGCCGGTGGGCGTGCCCGCGTAGTCCGCGGGTGGTTGGCCGGACAAGTGGGCCGGCAATCCCGCGATGCGCGCGGCCGGTGTGGCGGGGCCGCGGTCCTCGGCCGGTGTGGGCGTGCCCGCGTAGTGCTCGGGCGGGCGGGACGCGGGGTGTGCCCGCGTGGACGTCGCGTGGTCACGGCGTACCCGCCGCGGCCGCAGTCCTCAGGCGGTCGGGCGAACGCCGCGTCCTCGGGCGGTCCCGGGCGTGCCCGCGTAGTCCTCAGACGGTCCGTCGTTCTCGCGGCTCGGGGAAAGCAAGTCGGTCCGCGGAGTCGCCGGGAACCGTCGAGGCGGCGTCCGTTGCCGGCCGCGAAACGGTTCCGCGGGAAGGCCGGCACGTTCTGCGAGGACTGTCCGCGCACCGCGACACCAGCCGCGAGCGGGCACCTAGTGGTTGACGTCCTCCGACTGCTCCGCGTCCTCGCCGAACGGATGGGTGGTGATGAACTGCCGGGTCTCGGTGTACAGCCGTTCGATGTACTTCTCCAGCTCGGTCGCCTCGACCCGCCACTGGCCGCGGCCGCCGATCTTCACGGCGGGGATGTCGCCGCGGCGGACCAGGGCGTAGACCTGGTTGGCCGAGATGTTCAGCACCTCGGCGACGTCGGAGAGCTGGAGGAAGCGCGGTGCCGGCATACGTGCGAACGCCCTTTCGCTGGTCGACGCGGGGTGCGAACTGCAACTTCCTGCAGTTCCGTTCCTTCAGTTTGCCATGGTTGGCCACTGGACGATTGAGTTTGTCCCCAGGTCCGAAGCCTGTGGACAGCCCGCCGCGGCGACCGCGACGGAGTTGGCACAATGGGCGACTCCGGAGCGCGATCGACAGGTGACAGGAAAGAGTCAGACGTGGTGCAGAGTCCAGTTCGCAGCGGGTTCGCGGTGCCGTCACCCCCGCCGCAGCGCAACCGCCGGGCCCGGTGGAAGGACGGCCGGCTCGTGCTGGGCGTGTTGCTGGTCGCGATCACCGCGCTGGCCGGTGCGAAGCTGCTCTCCTCCGCCGACGACACCACCGCGATCTGGGCCGCCGACCGCGATCTCCCGGCCGGGACCAGGCTGACCTCGGAGGACCTCACGACCGTCCGGGTCCGGTTCACCAGCACTGAGGCAGCCGGCCGGTACGTCGCCGCTGACGCGGATCTGCAAGGTCTGGTGATGGTTCGCCCGGTGAAGGCCGGCGAGTTCGTCCCGCGTCAGGCGGCGGTCAGCCAGGCGGACAACGACCGCACCGAGGTGCCGTTGTCGATCGCCACCGGCCGCCTGCCCGCCGACACCGCGGCGGGGGACCAGGTCGACATCTGGGTCGTGCCCAAGGACGACGCGCAACCCGCCAGGAAGCTTTGGGAGACCATCCGCGTCAGCCAGATCGACGCGGTCAAGGGCGTCGCCGGCGGTTCGGCGCGCCGGCAGGTCCTGGTCGCGCTCGACCCGGCTGATCTGCCCAAGCTGCCCGCCGCGCTGGCCGCGATGAGCACCGGCGAACCAGTCCTCGTCCGGCGAGGTCGTTGATGGCCGTTCCCGTCCTGCTCGCGGTGACCGGGGCGCCGTGGGAGGCCGACGTCGTACGGCGGGCCGAGCAGGCGCCGGGGATCCGGATCGTTCGCCGCTGCGTGGACATCGCCGACGTGATGGCGGCCGCCGCGAGCGGTCAGGCCAGGGCCGTCCTGCTCGCCGAAGACCTGCCCCGGCTCACCTCGGACGCCGTCGCCGCGCTGCACGCGCGACGCATCGTCGTACTGGCCTTGGTGGATCCGTCCGACAACGGTGAGCCGAGCGGTGCGGAGGACCGGCTGGCCCGGATGGGGATCGAGCGGATTCTGCCGGCCGACGTCAGCGGCGAGGACCTGGGCCGCGCGATCACCGACGCGGTCGACTCCGGGCCGCCGACCACGGTCTCGCACTTCGCGGGCGGCTTCGTGCCCGTCCCACCTGGTACGACGCCGCCGGAGCGGCACTACGACCCCTCGGGCAAGGGGCGGCTGCTCGCGGTCTGGGGTCCGACCGGCGCGCCGGGGCGGAGCACGGTCGCTGTCGGGCTGGCGACCGAGTTGTCCGCGCGGCAGATCCCGACGCTGCTCGCCGACGCCGACGTGTACGGCGGATCCGTCGCGCAGATGCTGGGGATCCTCGACGAGACCTCGGGGCTGGCCGCGGCGGCGCGGTCGGCCGGCAGCGGGGCGCTCGACGTCGAACTGCTGGCCCGGCACGCGCGCGGCGTCGCCGATTACATGCTGGTGCTCACCGGGCTGAGCCGCGCCGACCGGTGGACCGAGTTGCGGCCGACGGCGCTGGAGTCGGTCTGGTCGACGGCCCGGCAGCTCGCGCCGTGCACGGTGGTCGACGTCAGCTTCTGCATCGAGAGCGACGAGGAGCTCTCCTTCGACACACTCGCGCCGCGGCGCAACGGCGCGACGCTGGCGACGCTGGAGGAGGCCGACGAGGTGATCGTCGTCGGTACGGCGGACCCGATCGGCCTGACGCGGCTGATCCGGTCCCTGCACGAGCTCCGGGCGATGGTGCCGTCGGCGACGACCCGCGTGGTGGTGAACAGGGTCCGCTCGGGGTCGCTCGGCAGCTCCCCGGCCGACGCCGCCGCCGAGGCCCTCATCCGGTACGCGGGGGTCGAGCCGGCCGCGTTGCTGCCGTTCGACCAGGCCGCGTGCGACACCGCGCTGACGCAGGGGCGCAGCCTGCTCGAGACGGCAAGGTCGAGCAAGCTCCGCAAAGCGCTCCAGCAGCTGGCCGCGGGCGTGGAGCAGGACCACCTGCGGTAGTTCGTCGGAGCGGCACCCGCCCCCGGCGTACGGGCCCGGCAGCGGGGGTGACCAGGGTGGACTGAGTGGGATTTGGGGGGAAAACCCCACCGACACCAGCCCCCGGATGTGCCAGGGTGAAGGACGTCACCAGGGGAGCAGCAAGGGGAGTGCGATGTCCGACGTGCAGGGTCGTCCCAGCAGCACGATGAGTACCGAGCGGCGGTTCGGGATCGCGATCTCGGTCGCGCTGATCCTGGGCGGGGCGTACTGGGCGCTGACGAACCTGACCGAGGAGCAGAAGTCCAGCCAGGACACCTATCCCGTGCACGGCACGTCGCTGACCGTGGTCAGCAAGTCGGCCGACGTCGAGGTGGTCTCGAAGGACGTGCAGGAGATCCGGGTCGACCGGAAGTTCAAGAAGACCGTGTTCGGCAGCGACCCGGACGAGAGCTACCGCAACGGCAAGCTCGAGGTGAAGTCGAACGGCTGCAGCTTCCTGTCCTTCGGCTGCGGCACCGAGTACGTGATCACCGTGCCGAAGAACCTGGCCGTCAAGGTCGACAACACCAGCGGCACGATCAAGGTCTCCGACCTCGCCGGCGGCGCGACCCTGAAGACCACGTCCGGTGACGTCGAGGCGCACGCGGTCGGTGGTGAGCTGACCATCGAGGCGACCTCCGGCGACATCGAGGCGAGCGCGCTGACCGCGACCAAGGTGCACGGCAAGACCACCTCCGGCAAGGTCGACCTGACCTTCGCGACGGTGCCCGACGAGGTCAGCGCCCAGGGCACCTCGGGCGACGTCACGGTGTCGGTGCCGGAGGGGACCGAGACGTTCAAGGTCGACACCGACACGTCGTCCGGCGACGAGCACACCGAGGTGCGGACCGATCCGGCCGCGACCCGGTCGATCACCGCGAAGACGTCGTCCGGCGACGTCACCGTCGAGTACGCGCACTGACCCCGCGAGGCCACGGCCGGGCTGACCGACGGCCGTGAGTAGTCTTGCGCGCATGTCCGACGACAAGGTGCTGCGGGGTCTGCTGGTCGACTGGGGTGGTGTGCTGACCTCCGGGCTGGACGTGGCCCTCGGGCGCTGGGCCGAGCTGGACAACCTCGATTTCGAGGCCTACTTCAAGGCCGTCGTCGAGTGGCTCGGCGCGAGCCCGGCCGAGGCCGAGCTGAACCCGATCCACGCGCTGGAGCGCGGCCAGATCGCCGTACCGGACTTCGAACGCAAGCTGGCCGCGCTGCTCGTCACCCGCGACGGCAGCCCGCTGAAGGCCGAGGGCCTGATCGAGCGGATGTTCGCGCACTTCGAGCACGAGCCGCGGATGACCGCGCTGGTCCGGCGGGCGAAGGGCCACGGGATCAAGACCGCCCTGCTGTCGAACTCCTGGGGCAACAGCTACCCGATCGACACCTGGGAGGGCATGTTCGACGACCTGGTGATCTCCGGCGAGGTCGGCCTGCGCAAGCCCGAACCCGAGATCTACCTGCTCGCCGCCGAGCGGGTCGGCCTGAGCCCGGCCGAGTGCGTGTTCGTCGACGACCTCGAGCTCAACGTCGAGGCCGCGCGGCAGCTCGGCATGACCGCGATCCACCACACGTCGTACGTCGACACCAAGCGCGAGCTGGAGACGATGTTCGGGGTCGACCTGACGTGACCGCGACCTCCTCCACCCACGCGGTCCGCCGGACCGACCCTCGCTGGATCGTCGTCGCCGTCTTGGGCTGCGCCGCGTTCGTTGCCCTGGGTGCCTGGGCGTACGGGCTGTTCGACGGCATGATCGACCTGCGCGTCTACCGGATGGGCGGCTCGGTCCTGCTCGACCGCGCCTCCCTGTACGACGCGCAGCTGCCCGGCTCGGGGCTGCCGTTCACCTACCCGCCGTTCGCGGCGATCGCGATGGTCCCGCTGGCCGCGGTGCCGTGGGGTGTCGCGCTGGTGGTCTGGACGACGATCTCGGTGCTCTGCATCGCGGCGATCTGGCGGGCCGCCTTGCCGGGTGGTGCCTGGAGCTTGCTGCCGGCAACGTGGCGCGGCCGCCGGCTCGCCGTCCTGGCCGGGCTGACGCTCGCGTCGCTGCTGCTCGAACCGGTCTGGCAGACGATCCAGTTCGGCCAGATCAACCTGTTGCTGACGGCAATGATCCTGCTCGACCTGGTACGGCCGGAGAACGCGCGCTGGCGGGGGTTCTGGGTGGGCGTGACGATCGGCGTGAAGCTGACGCCGCTGCCGTTCCTGGCGTTCCTGCTGGTCACCAAGCAGTGGCGGGCGTTCCGCAACGCGCTGCTCGGGCTGCTGGCGACGATGGCGATCGGCTTCGCCGTCGTACCGAACCAGTCGTGGGAGTACTGGACCGTTGTGGTCCGCAACGCCAACCGCGTCGGCGGACTGGCCTACACCGCGAACCAGTCGTTCATGGGCTTCCTCAGCCGGCTCGGCGACGACGCGTCCTGGATCCAGCCGGTCTGGTTCGTCCTGTCCGCGATCTTCGGCCTGCTCGTGCTCTGGCTGGCCCGCCGTTACTGGCTGGCCGGCGACCCGGTCACCGCGATCTCCGTGATGGCCCTGGCGGTGCTCTACGCGTCCCCGGTCTCGTGGAGCCACCACTGGGTCTGGATCATCCCGCTCGGCATCAGCCTGATCCGCGCCGTCGACCGCCGCTGGGGCCGCCGCCCCGCCGTCGCCACCGCCGTGCTCTGGTACGGCCTGTTCGTACTCCGCTCGATCTGGTGGGTCCCCTACCGCGACGACCGCGAACTCAGCTGGTCGTTCTGGCAGTCGATCCCCGGCAACTCCCACCTGATCCTCGGCCTGACCTCCTTCGCCGTCCTGGCGATCACGTCGCGAGCGAAAGCTCCCGCAGCGGAGCGGACAACCGGCTAGCCAACGCGCCGTCGACCGCGGCGACCTCGTCCAGGAAGGCCCCGATCGCCGCGCCGAGCGCTCGATCGAGCTCGGCCGGGTCGATCGCACGGACCAGCATCGCCTCGAGCGGCAGCAGTACAGCCGGCGGCAGTTGGTGGTAGCCACGGCCGTGCCCGGCCGGAAGATCGTGCCGAAGGCAAGCCAGCATGAGGATCTGGTCGCGCAACCCGCTGATCATGTACTCCGCCTGCCAGCCCCTGCCGCGCATGATGCTCGACCGTGCGTGCAGTGCGTACAGCCAGCCCATGCCGATCAGTCCCGTCGCTTCCGACGGCAACGGAACCGGTTGCTCCAGCGGTTGCCCGAAGACGATCTGGAACGCCGGCCCCAACGGACCGAACTCGGCAGCCGGGGCGAACGCGAGGTCCACCTGCAACGTGCTGGCCAGGAAGAACCCCCGGTACGTCGTACCGCGCACCTGCAGGTCGGTGTGCGCGACGCAGTCGTGGTCGGCGTACATGCGCGCGGTCCAGTCGGCCAGTACCGCCGACTGATCGGCGTCCGGGTCCAGACCGAGGTAGAGGTCGATGTCCGACCACTCGTCCTCCCCGCCCGAGGCGGCGGAGCCAGTGAACGCCAGACCGGTGATGCGGTCGTCCGCTCGCGCCTCCGCGACCAGCCGGTCACGGAGGGCCGAGCGTTGCTGTGGCGTGAACACTACGACGAGAACAGCAGGAGCAAGCCGCCGGCGGTGTAGCCGACCATGACGACCAGGAGGGGGATCTGGCCGGCCAGGGCCTTGTGGCGGGGGAAGAGGGCGACCGCGCGGTCGTGGGCCGAGACGACGCCGAGCAGGTGGCCGCAGACGACGGCCAGGACCTGGATCACCGAGATCGCCGTGCTGTGGTTGGTGATGTCGGTGTTGACGGCGAGCAGCCCGGTGCCGAAGACGTTGGCGCCGTTGCTGAGCGGGTCGCTGAGGTAGATCAGCGTCCGCTGGCCCTCCAGGATGAACAGCGTCAGGTAGTGGGCGACGACGTAGCCGAAGGCGATCGGGACGACCGAGTGGGCGAACAGGCCGGGCAACGACGTCCGTGAGCTGTCGGACAGCCGGCCGGCCAGCAGGGTCGCGCCGGAGTACGTGATCAGCACGAACAGGATGAACGCGATCAGCATCAGCGTGCCGAGCAGGGTCATCGAGTAGCCGGAGTTCTGCGCCCAGCCGATCCAGGCGGACGAGTTCGAGAAGCCGTCGTACGCCGTACTGCCGAGCAGCGCGGCGACGAGCCCGACCAGGCCGGGCTGGACCTTCAGGCCGTCCAGGTTCTCCAGCGGGCGGCGCAGCACCAGCGCGCCGTCGGTCCGCCGGCCCCAGGGCGACATCCGGGCCATCAGCGTCGCGTACGCCTCGAACGGATCCCCGGCAGCGAACCAGCGGTCGCCGAACAGGATCGCGCCGAACATCGTGATCACGACGTACAGGGCGATCCAGGCCTGCAGCACCGGCAGCGTCGCGCGGTCGGGCGCGACCAGCTCGAGCCAGGTGAACGCGAAGAGGCCGAGCGCGGCGGGCCAGAGACCGACCCACTTCGGCAGCTCCAGCAACCCACGCGACGCGGGTTGGCGCAGCAGCTTCGACAGGAGCAGGTGGATGGTGCGCAGTGGGTTGAGCGTGCGCCAGACCGGCCCGAGCAGCAGCGACAGCGGCACCAGGCCGACCCAGACCAGGATGTAGACGAACCCGAAGATCGGGTTGGTCAGCCGGTCGACGCCGAACAGCAGCGACACCATCGCGTACAGGAACACCGCCAGCCCGAACACCCGGACGATCCACCGGAACCAGGGCGCGTCGACGGTACGGGTCACGCCGGCCGGCAGCGGCTTGCCCGAGGCGTCACCCCGGTACTTCGGGCTGCGCCAGGCCAGCCCGAGAACGACGAACGACAGCGCGATCGCGACCGCGGCGCCGCCGACGGCCAGGCCGAACGGGACGGGCAGGTCCTGCCGGCCGCCGATCCCGTGCAGCGGCAGCAGAAGAGACGTCATCGACTCAGGAGACGACGAGCTTGGCGACCAGCTTGCCGCTCTCGTGTGTCTCGACCTCGAAGGTGCCCTTCATGTCGGCGGTGAACTTCACCGACGCCGGCTTGCCCGGCGCCAGCTCGAGCTCCTTGTCGTAGCCGTGGATGTGCAGCTCGTCGGCGGCGTCGCTGACCGCGGTGACCAGCACGGTCTGGCCCGCGGTCACCTTGATGCTCTGGCCGCTCGGGTTGACCTTGCCGTTGGCAACGGTGACGTTGATCGTCACGTCGGCCTGCTCGCCGGACGGGTCGGCGGTGTTCGACGGGGTGCCGGTCTTCGGGCCGCCCGGGGTGCTCGTGGTGGTCGGCGCGCTCGACGGGGTCTCGCTCGGGGTGGTGGCCGGGGCGCTCGGGCTCGCGCCGGCCGTGCCGCCGCCGCTGCCGGAGTCGTCGCCGCACCCGGCGAGGACCAGCATGCCCAGTGCGGGCAGGAGAGCGAGGGCGGTACCGCGGGAGAACGTCGAACGCATGATTCGAGGGGCCTTTCAGCATGTCGAGAACAGACGGGCGCCGAACACGCCCACCAGGTGCTACGAACACCGGGCACGCCGGGTTCCCGCCTGGGACGATCAGTCGTGTCACGATCGCCTTCAGTAGTGTCGCAGCTCACTGTCGGAGCAGGCGGCTAGGGTGATCGCACCAGATCCTGGAAGGAAGGGAACGCGGATGCCGGACCGGTTGTCGTCGCTCGACCTGACCTTCCTCAAGGCCGAGTCCCCGGCCACCCCGATGCACGTCGGCACGGTCGACATCTTCGAGCCGCCGGTGCACTCCGACGACGAGTTCGACTACGAGAGCCTGGTCGCGCTGATCCGCGACCGGATCGCCTTCGTGCCGCGCTACCGGCAGCGCGTCCAGCACGTGCCCGGCCGGTTCGCCGGACCGGTCTGGGTCGACGACGAAGAGTTCGACATCACCTTCCACGTCCGGCGCTCGGCCCTGCCGCGCCCCGGCACGCACGCGCAGCTGCTGGAGCTGGTCGCCCGGATCATGTCCCGGCGGCTCGACCGGGCCCGGCCGCTGTGGGAGATGTACCTGGTCGAAGGCCTGCAGGGCGACCGGTTCGCGATCATCTCCAAGTCCCACCAGGCCCTTGTCGACGGCAACAGCACGGTCGACATCGGCCAGGTCGTGCTGGACGCGACCGCGCAGCCGCGGGAGACCCCGACCGACACCTGGCAGCCCGAGCACCCGCCGTCCGCGCTGGAGCTGCTGGCCGGCGTCTTCGCCGACGCGACCCGGCATCCGACCGCCGTACTGGAGCTGGCCCGGGCCGAGATGGCCAGCCTGACCGGCTCGACCTCGGTGCGCGAGGTGATCGGTGACGTGGTCGGCTCGCTGGTCGCCCAGCGGCACGGGCACGAGAGCTCGCTGCACGTGAAGACCTCCGGGCAGCGCCGGTTCACCACCGTGCAGACCGACCTGGAGGACTACCGGACCGTCCGCGCGATGCACGGCGGCACGGTCAACGACGTGATCCTGGCCGTGGTGGCCGGGGCGTTCCGGGCCTGGATGATGACCCGCGGCGAAGGCGTCGGGCCGACCCGCAGCGTGCGCGCGGTGGTGCCGATGAGCATCCGCGACGACGAGGACGAGGAGCCGACCTCGCTGGGCTCCTCGGTGGTCGCGTCGACCGTGACGCTGCCGGTCGGGGAGAACTCCCCGGTGATGCGGCTGCACCAGATCTCGTACCAGACCAAGGTGCACAAGGACACCGGGCGCGCGGTCAGCGCCCGTTCGCTGGTCGGCATCGCCGGCTTCGCCCCGACCACGCTGCACGCGCTCGCCGCCCGGGTCGCCACCGCCACGGTCCGGCCGATCGACGACGTCGTGATCACCAACGTGCCGGGCCCGCAGTTCCCGCTCTACGCCCAGGGCGCGCCGATGCTCGCGTCGTACCCGGTGGTGCCGCTGATGCCGGGACAGGGCCTGTCGGTCGGCGTCACCTCGTACGACGGCAAGGTCTCGTTCGGGCTGAACGCGGACCGCACGGCGATGCCGGACCTGGCCGTTTTCGCCCAGTGCGTCACCGACGCGCTGGACGAGTTGCTGGACACCACCAAGGGCAGCCGGAACCGGGCCACGCGCGGCCGGAAGACGCCCCGGAGTACGAAGAAGGCGGGCTCATGAGGGTCTACGTTCCGTCCACCGTGCCGCTGCTCGACGCGGCCTGCCACGCCGGGGAGGTCGGCCCGATCCCGTTCACGGCCTACGCCGTGACCCCGGCGCTGCGCGAGTGGTACAGCCAGGCCGACGACGAGGAGCTGGAGTACGCCGCGATGGCGCAGGCGGCCCGGGCCTCGGTCGGACTGCTGGCGGCCGACCCGCAGGCGCCGCGCAAGCGGGTGGTCATCGCCTGCGAGGTGGCGGCCGTTCCGCCGGCCGACGGCAGCGTGCACCTGGGCGACGCGCGGCTCGAGCTGAACGTGGTGATCCCGTGGACCTCCGTCGCGGCGGTGCATCTGGACGGCGACGCGGCCGCCGAGGTGGTCGGCAGGGCGGCGGAGCTGTGGGACGTCGCGCACGGTGACACGGCGAATCCGGATCACGAAGACGCTGTCTTCGCCCTCGACTCGTGCGAAGGTGAAGACCTGCTGTGGTACGCGACGCAGGAGATCCCTGATCTCCTCGCCGCGGAAGGCCGGCGGGGCAAGGCTTGACGGTTGAGCTGACAGGGAGCTGATGGCGATGGCACAGGCGATCTGGAAGGGCGCCATCTCGTTCGGGATGGTGACGATCCCGATCAAGGTGTACTCCGCGACCGAGGAGAAGGACATCTCCTTCCGGCAGGTGCACGTCGCCGACGGCGGCCGGATCCGGTACAAGCGGGTCTGTTCGGAGTGCGGCGAGGAGGTCCCGTACAGCGACATCGGCAAGGGCTACGAGATGGCCGACGGCCGGATGATCGTGCTCGAGCCGGACGACTTCGCCGACCTGCCGCTGTCCAGCAAGAAGGTCATCGACGTGCTGGAGTTCGTGCCGGCCGACCAGGTCGACCCGCTCTACCTCGGCAAGTCGTACTACCTGGCCGCCGACGGCGGTCCCGGCGGCAAGCCGTACGTGCTGCTGCGGGACGCGCTCGAAGGCTCCGAGCTGTACGCGCTGGTGAAGGTGGCGCTGCGCTCGCGGGAGAGCCTCGCGCTGCTGCGCACCCACGACGACGTACTGGTCCTGCAGGTGATGCTCTGGCCGGATGAGGTGCGTGACGCTTCCTTCGCGGCGCCCGACTCCGACATCGAGATCCGCAAGCAGGAGAAGGCGATGGCCGAGTCGTACATCGACACCCTGCGCGGCGAGTTCGACCCGGACCAGTACCACGACGAGTACCGGCACGCCCTGGAGCAGGTGGTCGAGGCGAAGGCAGCCGGCGTACCGCTGCCGGAGACCGAGGAGGAGGAGCCGGAGGGCGCCGAGGTGGTCGACCTGGTCGCCGCCCTGCGCGCGTCGGTCGAGGCCGCGAAGGCCCGCCGTGCCGGTGGTGGCTCGGCGTCGGCGGAGGAGCCGGCGAAGAAGTCGGCACCGGCGAAGAAGGCCGCGGCGAAGAAGGCGGCCCCGGCGAAGAAGGCCGCCGCGAAGAAGGAGCCGGCCAAGAAGACGGCCGCCAAGAAGACCGCGAAGAAGTCCGCGTGAGCGACGACCGGCCGACGCAGACCAGCGTGCCGGCCAGTGCGGACGAGATCATGCCGGACCCGACGGCTGATCCGGTGCTGCCGGGCAACTACCTGCTCGAGCTGATCCCGGTGCCGGTCACCGACGTGGACCAGGCGAAACAGTTCTACGTCGCCGCGGGATGGCACGCCGACGTGGACGTCACTCCGGCCGAGGGGGTGCGCATCGTCCAGCTCACCCCGCCGGGGTCGCACTGCTCGATCCTGCTGTCCACCGGCCTGAACAACGTCGAGATGCCGCCCGGCTCCCTGCGCGGCCTGCACCTGGTCGTCGCCGACATCGAAGCCGCCCGCGACGACCTGATCGCGCGCGGCGTCGACGTCGAGCCGGTCCAGGACCTCGGCGGCGTCTTCTACGCCGCCTTCAGCGACCCCGACGGCAACACCTGGACGCTGCAGCACATGCCCTGGCGCCAGTAGCCCGGACGACCCGCGTCGCCGACCGGCCGAATCCGCAACTTCCCGCCCCATCGGTTGCTCCCGCCCGGTGCCTACCCCTGGGTCCTGACCGGCCGGGACGGCGACGGCACGCTGCGCTGGTGGACGGGTGCGACGCATGCGATCACGGGCACGGTGCGGATCGTCTCGTAACGGATACGTCAGAACTGCCCTGATCTGAATTATCTGCTACAACATGGGAGACCAGTCGGGTTCGTGGTCCCAGGGTCCGGCGTGGCAGCATGAAGACGCGAACGTGTCGCGGCGAACCCCGATCGGGCCGCCGGGGCCTCGCAGCCACGTACCGGCGTACCCACAGCCCAGTCGATCGAGGAGCAGCGCAGCATGGATGCCGTCACCGCCGTCCCCACCCCCGCCAACGAACCGGTGCGGGGCTACGCGCCGGGCTCGCCCGAGCGGGGCAGCCTGGAGGCGAAGCTCAAGGAGTTCAACGCCGCCGGGGCGATCGACCTGACCTGCACGATCGGCGGCGAGCAGCGGCTCGGCGGCGGCGCGACCATCCAGGTGGTCCAGCCGCACAAGCACGCGCACGTGCTCGGCACGCTCGGCAACGCGACGCAGTCCGACGGCCAGGCGGCCGTCGACGCGGCGCTCGCGGCCGCGCCGTCGTGGCGCGCGCTGTCGTTCGACGACCGCGCGGCGATCTTCCTCAAGGCCGCCGACCTGCTGGCCGGCCCGTGGCGCGACACGCTGAACGCCGCCACCATGCTCGGGCAGTCCAAGACCGTGCAGCAGGCCGAGATCGACGCCGCCTGCGAGCTGATCGACTTCCTGCGCTTCAACGTCGCCTTCGCGCGCCAGATCGTCAGCGACCAGCCGATCTCCTCGCCCGGCGTCTGGAACCGGGTCGACTACCGCCCGCTCGAGGGCTTCGTCTACGCGATCACCCCGTTCAACTTCACCGCGATCGCCGGCAACCTGCCGACCGCGCCCGCGCTGATGGGCAACACCGTGGTCTGGAAGCCGTCGCCGACCCAGCAGTTCGCCGCGCACTGGACGATGCGGCTGTTCGAGGCCGCCGGACTGCCGGCCGGCGTGATCAACTTGGTCACCGGTGACGGCATCGAGGTGAGCAAGGCCGCGCTGACTCACCCGGACCTGACCGGCATCCACTTCACCGGCTCCACCAAGACCTTCCAGTCGCTGTGGGGCACGGTCGGCGCCAACATCGCGTCGTACAAGACCTACCCGCGGCTGGTCGGCGAGACCGGCGGCAAGGACTTCATCCTGGCCCACCCGTCGGCCGACCCGGCGGTGCTGAAGACCGCGATGCTGCGCGGCGCCTTCGAGTACCAGGGCCAGAAGTGCTCGGCCGCCAGCCGGTCGTACGTCGCCCGCTCGGTCTGGAACCAGATCCGCGACGACCTGGCCGCCGAGACCGACGCGCTGACGATGGGCGACGTCACCGACCTGTCGAACTTCCTCGGCGCGGTGATCGACGACCGGGCCTTCGCCAAGCACAAGACGGCGATCGACCGGGCCCAGGCCTCCGACGCGATCGAGGTGCTGGCCGGCGGCACGTACGACGACAGCGAGGGTTACTTCGTCCGCCCGACCCTGCTGGTCTCCGACGACCCGACCGACGAGATCTTCACCACCGAGTACTTCGGCCCGATCCTCGGCGTGCACGTGTACGACGACGCGGACTACGACCGGGTGCTGCGCGAGATGGAGAGCGCGGCGCCGTACGGGCTGACCGGCGCGGTGATCGCCCAGGACCGGCACGCGATCGCGGCCGCGGCCGATTACTTGCGCTTCGCGGCCGGCAACTTCTACGTCAACGACAAGCCGACCGGCGCCGTCGTCGGCCAGCAGCCCTTCGGCGGTTCCCGCGCCAGCGGCACCAACGACAAGGCCGGCTCGATGTGGAACCTGATCCGCTGGACCAGCCCCCGGTCGATGAAGGAGACCTTCACCCCGCCGACCGACTACCGCTACCCGCACCAGGGCTGAGGTCTCCGCAGCTCGGGCATCCGAGCTGCCGCAGGCGGCGATGCTCCTCGAGCGTCGCCGCCAGTCCGGTGCCCGGGCGGCGACGGCGCAGGTGTTCGAGATGCGCCCGCAGGAGCCTCAGCTGCCGGCCGAGCCGGTGCCGCTCGAAGGTCACCAACCCCAGCAGGGCAAGCACCAAGAACACCCGGACGACCGTCGGTGGCGGCGTGTCCGGGGCCGCATAACCGCCGTCGGTGAGGCCGGCGGCACGTTCGAAGTGGTTGTAGGCGCCAGGGGCGAACAGCTCGTCCAGGCTGTAGGCGACCGGGAAGCCCAGCGGCCCGGCGAGCGCCGTACCGACCGTCCACTGGACCGTGTGCCGCGACTCGTGCCGCTTGATCGGTACCAGTTCGGCGTACGTGCGGTCCTGCCCGGGCGAGGTCAGGAACGCGTGCCCGTACATCGTTCCGCCGCGCGCGTAGCCGGACTCCATCCGCGCCACCAGCGTGCCGTTCGGAGCGAACCGGCACACGTCGGCGTCCCGGGTCCTTGCCCAGAGCAACGCCAGGCCGGTCTGCCCGGACGTCAGCAGCTGCCGCGTCCGCAACCACGGGCCTTCGCCGGCGGTCGTGTAGGCGATCGCCTCCTCGCGGTTCAGCGTCGGCGGCGGCGCACACACCGGGGCGCCGAGCCCGAACGCGACCAGGCCCGCGATCCCGGCCACCTGCAGTGCGACCAGTCCGCCGAGCACCCGGAGCAGGCGGCGGTGCCGCTTCCGGCAGCCGCCGCAGGTCGTGCGCCGCGCGGCCCGGGCGCGCCGGGCCGATGGTCGCAGGTGCCAGATCCCCAGTAGTCCGGTGCCGAGGATGCGCAGTGTTCCCTCGATCCACCCCGGCGGCTCGGCCTGCGGCCGCCGTACGTCGTCCTCGGTGCCGACCGCCACGGCCCACCTCCTCCTGGATCAGGATGAGGCCGGGTCCACGCTGCGAGCCAGCGGTCCGGGCGACTTTCAGTTGTCGGTGATCAGTCCGCGCCGCACGGTGATGTAGAAGCTGGTCAGGTCGTCGATCAGGTCTTCGAGCTGGTTGGGGTCGTGCAGGTCCGCGTCCAGCAGCCAGTCGGCGATCAGGTCGAACAGGCCGCCGACCAGGCCGATCGCGACGCCGTGGCGGGTGCGGCGGTCGAGCTCGGACTGTGGGCCGTCGTAGGCGTCCCAGAGCTGTTCGAGGAAGCCGGCCGCCCAGCGGCGGTTGGTCCGGCGCTGCCGCTCGACGGTGGGGGAGATCCCGCCGGCCTGGCCGAAGGTGACCCGGGCGATCCGTGGATCGTCGATCAGTGCGTGCGCGAAGGCCGACAGCAGTCCGGGGGCGACCTCCCGTTCGCTGCCTCCGGCGTGGGCCGCGGCGAGCGCGATCATGGTGTCCTCGAGCCGCTCGGACGTGCGTTTGAGCAGCGCGACGTAGCAGTCCTCCCGGCTGTCGAACACCTCGTAGAAGCTCTTGGTCCCGACGTACGCCGTGGTGCAGATCTGCTCGATCGACGTGTGCGGGTACCCCTGCACGGCGAACAGCTCGAGCGCGGCGTCGAGCAGCTGCTCGCGCCGCTCGGCGCGTCGCTGGTCCGCGTCCAAACCTCTGATCACTCGCGCCATGCGCCGGACGTTACCCCCTGCAGCCGGTTGGTAACCAGCGGAGCTGTTACGAACACGAGGGCTTGTCGAGAACCGGGGAACGTGCTGCACTGTCGGTCATCCTGTCGTCACCCAACGACACTGCCCTCCGGGAGCCGCGATGAGACCTCACCTCCGACGAGCCGCCGCCGGCCTGCTGGCCGCCGTGCTGCTCACGGCGGGCGCCGCGACCGCGCCCGCCTCCGCGGCTGCCGCCGCACCCACGTCAGGCTTCGACAACTGGGCCTGCAAGCCGTCCGCGGCGCACCCGAACCCGTTGGTCCTGCTGCACGGACTCGGCGGCAACGGCCCCGGCAACTACTCCTTCCTCGGCCCGTACCTCGCGGCCCGGGGATACTGCGCCTTCACGCTCACCTACGGCCAGGCGACGCCCGCGATCCCGGTCGGCGGCACGGTCTCGATCGTGCGCTCGTCGGCGGAGATCGAGGCGTTCGTCGACCGGGTCCGGACGGCGACCGGCGCCGCGAAGGTCGATCTCGTCGGGCACTCCGAGGGCGGCTTCCAGAGCCTCTACGGACCGAAGGTCCGCGGGTACGCCGCGGAGGTCGGCAAGGTGGTCGCGCTGGCCCCGCCGACGCACGGTACGACGTTCGCCGGGCTGGTCAGCGTCGGCGACCACCTCGGGCTGCGTCCGCTCGTCGACCAGGTCTTGCGCGACTTCGGCTGCCCGGCCTGTGACGAGCTGATCGTCGGAGGCGCCCCGGTGGCGCAGCTGATCAGCGGGCCGATCGCCCAGCCCGGCGTCAAGTACACGGTGATCGCGTCGCGGCTGGACGCGCTGGTGACGCCGCACGAGACGTCGTTCATCCGGGAGCCCGGAGTGAAGAACCTGTTCGTCCAGGACGTCTGTCCGCTGGACCCGGTCGGGCACGTCGGGCTGGCCTTCGACCCGACGGTCGCGCAACTGGTCGCCAATGCGCTCGACCCAGCGCGGGCCCGGCCTGTGCTCTGTGGCTTCGGCCCGCCGGTGTAGCCGGATTCCTGCGCCAGCAGGGATGAGGGCGCGGATGCCGGCAGCAGGGGAGCCTGCATCCGCGCCCAGCTCTGAGGCCGGCCTGTCGGTCCCGCCCCGACCGGCAGGCCGGCCAGGGCCGCGGCGTTCGGCACGCGGCCCGGCGTCCTACCGGCTCGGGGGACCGAGTCGTCAGGCGGTGTGTTCCAGGTGTTGCAGCGGCGGGCCGATCAGCAGGGCCGAGCCGCAGCCGACGCAGATCCACTCGCCGGCCGGGTCGTCGACCGGATGGTCCCCGGCCTCGACCCGCTCGAAGAGCACCGTCGCCTCGCAGAAGACGCAGTACTGCGCGTCCTCGCCGGCCGACAGTGCGGTTGTCCTTCGCTTGCTACGCACGACAGGCTCACCTCCGGTGACTCTTCGCTTCCAGGGTGCCACCGCGGTTCTCGCCCGCCGGGTAACGACACGGCGCCGGCCAGGCTCAGTTGGTGCCGTCGTGCCACGCGCGGCCGAGCTCGTGCTCCTTGGCCAGCCCGGACCGGATCGCGTCCACCACGAACGGCTCGATCTTCTTGCCGATCAGCGGCACCGCGACCTTCACGTCGAGCGTGATCGTCTGCACGGTCTGCGCGCCGTCGGGCCGGATCGTCGCGGTTCCCTTCAGCGTCACCGGCGTGCCGGCGATCTCGCCGCGCACATCGGCGTCGCGTGACCCGTCCGGCTTGGCGGCGTGCCAGGTCTCGGTCTGCACCACGGTCAGCGTCTCGCCGACGAACTTGCGCGCGATGTCCGGTACGTCGTTCGACGGCATCTTGCGCTCGACCCGGACGACCGTGTCGTCCCCGGTCGTGCTGACCTGGACGTCGTACGACAACGCCTTGGTCTTCTCGCAGGCCTGCTCGCGAAAGGTGGCGTCGGTGACGATCGCGAAGACTTCCTCACAGGTGGCGTCGTACGACGCCGACATCTTCAGCTCCATGCGGCACATCATGGCACTACCGGTCGGTCACCGGCCGGGTCCGACGGGCACAACAGCGGGACTGACAACAAAGCCGGCGTCCGTCTCGTATTCACCGGTGACAGACCGAGTGAGGGGAAAACCGGATGGCGGCGCGGGACGAGGAGTTCAGCGAGTACGTGGTGCACCGGCGCAAGCAACTGCGCCGGATCGCCTACCTGCTCTGCGGTGACGTGCACAAAGCCGAGGACTGGTGCAGACCGCGCTGCTGAAGCTGTACGTCGCGTGGCCGCGGGTGCAGCGGGCCGGGAACGTGGACGCCTACGTCCGGCGCATCCTGGTCAACTCCGGCATCGACGAGAGTCGCCGGCCGTGGCGCCGGGAGGATCCCGGACTCGACGGGCTCGACGAGCCGGTGGTGGCGCCGCCCGCGGTCGAGGACCGCAGCGCCGTACTGGCTGCGCTGGCGACCCTGCCAATGGGGCAGCGCCGGGTCGTCGTGCTCCGGCACTTCCTCGGGATGTCGATCGACGAGACCGCCGCGGACCTGCGCTGCAGTCCCGGCACGGTCAAGAGCCAGAACGCCAGGGCGCTCGCCCGGCTGACCGAGTTGCTCACCGCCCAGTTCGGGACGGTAGGAGGGCAGGACCGATGATCGACGAGAAGGAGCTGGGCCGTCGGCTCACCGAAACCGCCGCGTGGCAGGACGACTTGTTGCCGCGCGGAACGGAGGACGACCTGGCAGCAGGCCGTCGCCGGTTGCGCCGACGTCGTGCTCTCACCGCTGCCGGAGGACTCGGCTCGACCGCCGCCGTCTGCGCGATCGTCGTCGGCGTGACCACCTGGCTGACGCCGACCGCGGGCCCGCTCGAGGGTGACCTGCCGGCCGCCACGACAACGGCATCGACGCCCCGCGAACCGGTGACCGATCCCGCCGACCCGCCGGCGTACAAGTCGCAGGACCGTGACTTCGACCAGGAGATGCGCGCGGCGCTGAAGCAGCACCTCGATCCGGCGGGCAAGCACCTCGACTACAGCAGCAAGGGCGGCTTCGTCATCAACCACACGCCGGGTATCCGGCAAGGTGGCGGTCGGGTCGGCTGGACCGCCGCCGGACAGGAGGGCGTCGGCTACATCGACATCGGGGTGGCCACCGCGGCGTCCGCGACCAGCACTCGCTGCGGCTCGCAGGAGTTCACCCCGGCGCTGGAGTGCCGCCCGGTGACGCTGCCGAACGGCCGGATCGCGCAGCTGGGCCGGCGAGGCGAGGCCGTTCAACTCACCTACACCAAGGCCGACGGCGAGTTCGTGACGGTGACGGTCAACCCGCTGTGGGGCAACAACGCGAGCGTTCCCGTGCGCGGCATGGGCATCACCGACGCGAAACTGTTCGCGCTGGTCACCGATCTGCGCGTCGACCTGCCGCCGCTGAGCCCCGAGGAGCAGCGCGCCGAGGACGAGCTGAAGAACTTCAAGCCGACGTACGCCGAGGCGCACGCGGCCGCCGCGCGGGTGCTGACCGGTGGCACGCTCGCCCACGAGTTCAACGACTCCGTGCCCGAGCAGTTCGGCTCGATCGAGCTGTGGCGATCCGGGGCGATCGAGCAGCGGGTGATCATCGCGGTCGACTCGGCGCAGTTCGTCAGCAAGTGCTCCGACCAACTCGCCGGCCTGACCTGCACCGAGACGACGACGCCCGACGGCCGCAAGGTCCTGTACGCCGAGGGCGTGCCGCCAAAGGGGAGGGGGAAACAGAAGTTCATGTTCGGCGCCGCCTACCTGCAGCCGGACGGCAACCTGGCCTCGGTCCTCGTCCACAACCCGGGCCGGACGCCGGTACCGGGTGGAATCACCAAGCAGCAGGTGATCGCGCTGGTGACTGATCAAGCGCTGGACAAGTAGGAGTGCAACACCAAGGAGACAACTGGTACGTGCGCGGCGGCAAGGAAGTCAGCAACAAGACCGCCACCTTCCCGGTCAAGAACCACGACTACCTGTGGATCCTCGTCGGCCGCGAGTGAACCACCCGGGGTCCCTCCCGCGACGGAGGGGCCCCGTCAGTCCGAGTTGATCCAGGTCCAGATCTCGGTCTCCGCGGTGATGCCGGCTTCTTCGCACCAGGCAGCGACCTTGCGGTGGTTCTCCTGCAGCGGGAGTCCGTCACCGAGTTCCCCGGCGGCGACGAGGCCATGGAAGCAGGCGACGAGGCGGTCGGCCGGTTCGCCCTCGAAGGTCTCGCCGAGCAACGTCTCCAGGAACTCGGTCAGCGGGACGAGGGCGGCGTACTCGGTGTAGACGGAGTAGATGTACTCGCGCCCGGGATCGGAGCCCAGCGGCAGATAGTCGTAGCTCTCGGCGAACGCGATACCGCGCTCACTGCGCCCGGCGTCCAGAGTGAGCCGCAGGCCGAAGACACAGTCGTTCCGGGTCCGTCGTACCTCCACCAGCAACTCCCGCCGATCCACCGGGACAGGGTAATCGGCGGGAGCAAGGCCGGTTCAGGGTGTCGCGTTGAGCAGGTCGAGCGCACTGTGCTGGCGGGCGGCGTCGAGCTTGTCGACCGGCCCGGACCAGCGCAGACCGTACTGATCCATCGCTGTCCGGTCGGCTGCGAAGGCTCGGTCGGCCTGGCGCCGCAGGTACGCCGTGTACGGGTGGTTCGGCAACGCCGCGTTGAGCTTGCCCAGGCCGCGGACGTGCGCGCCCTTGAACGACGGCCCGTCGCCACCGCAGTCGCCCGACTCGCACGGCTCGCGCAGGATCCCGTCGGCGGTGTGCAGCCCGGGCGCGGTTGTCGCCGCGTCGGCCAACTGGCGTGCACGCGTGAGGTAGGCGCTGTTGCTCGCAGCCTTCGACAGCTCGGTCAACGCACCGATCAGCACGCCCTGGTTGTAGCTCCAGGCAACGTCTCCGTTGTTCCTGCAGGTGGACAGGTCGATGCCGTCGTTCACCAGATTCGAGCCGTTGATCATCCCGGTCTGCTGGAACCACGTCCAGCCCGCCTGCGCCCGTTGCAGGTACGTCGTGTCGCCAGGGATCCGGTTGTGCAGGGCCGCGCTGAGCTGGACGTAGAGCGAGTTCGTGATCGCGTTCTTGTAGGTCTTCGCCTGGCTCCACCAGACGCCACCGCCGCAGGTGTTGTCCCAGTACGCCGCCATGTGGTCGGCGTCCGCGCGAGCGGTCTGCAGGTAGCGCGCCTCGCCGGTCAGGTCGTACGCCGCGATCCACGCGAGTCCCCACCAGCCGGTGTCGTCGAGGTAGTCGTTGCGGAACTGACCCTGCTGCGCGTTCAGGTTGAGGTCGTAGGTGCGGGCGATCGCGTAGCGGTAGCTGCCCATCCCGGTGACCCGGATGTTGTCGATCACCGCGTTCAGCGCGTTGGCCGAGTTCCACCAGCCGGTGGTGTCGAACAGGCCGGTGCCGTAGTCGTAGAACTGCATCTGCGCGGTCGCCGCCGCGGTTCGCCGGTCACCGGCGTTCCACGTCGTGCGGGCCCACGGCGTACAGGCGATGTCCGGGCGGTCGCCGGCCTTGCCGCAGGCACGCAGTGCGCCGACGCCGTGGTTGTTCCAGTCGTCGACGTTGTACATCTGCGTACGCCAGGCGGTCTGGCCGGCCGGGATCGCGGTGCTGCCGAGCCGGCTGCCGGACGACCAGGTCCGGCCGCCGTCGAACGAGCGATCCAGCCACACCTCGTCGCCGGGCGATCCGCCCTCGATCGAGGCCCAGCCCATCGCGTCGGCGTCGTCGAAGTGCAGCCGCAGCGTCCGGCCGAACAGCGTGGCGCTCACCGGCGAGCGATCGCCGGGGGACAGCGCCGGGTCGCGGGCGTCGCAGTACTTGTTGCAGACGGTGGCCTGGAGTGACATCGTCACCTCGGGAGTCGGCGGCGGCTGGGGAGCGCCGAGCGGCAAGGACAGGACGGCGACGGCGGAAACGATTCCAGTGAACACGGGATCTCCCTGGGGCGGTAGGAAGAGAGCGCTTCCATCGCAGTGTGGTGGCCGTGCGTGACGAGGTCAATACGCCGAACTCTTGACCCACCGTGTGCATCGTCCTAGGCAGGATCGACGACGAGGAGAGTCATGCACCGGCTGGGACGCCCGATCGGGTATCTGCTCGCCCTCGTGCTGGCGTGCGGAACGATCGGCGTGGTCGGGAGTGCGACCAGGTCCGACGGTCCGGACGACGTCCACCGCTACCTGGACGATCCCGGCCGGGTCGCCGAGGGGCAGGTCGCGCCGCACACCCGGCTGTGGCCGTACGCCGACGACGCCGCGGCGGTCCGCGGCAGCGGTACGCCGTACGTGCGATCGCTGGACGGCGCCTGGAAGTTCCGGCTGTTCGACAAGCCGTCGACCGTGCCGGACGGGTTTCCCGCGTCCGATGGCGCCGGCTGGTCGACGGTGCAGGTGCCGCACACCTGGCAGAGCGACTTCCTCGACCACCCGATGTTCCGCAACATTCCGGAGGAGCTCTGGCCGGATGCGCCGCCGAAGACGCCGCATGACATCAACCCGACCGGCGCTTACCTGAAGACCTTCGACCTGCCGCGCACCGAAACGGGCCGTCGGCAACTGCTCCGGTTCGAGGGGGTCACCAGCGGCTACTTCGTCTGGGTCAACGGCGAATACGTCGGCTACGACCAGGGCGGCTACAGCCCGGCCGAGTTCGACATCACCGACGCCGCCCGGCCGGGCCCGAACACGGTCGCCGTCCAGGTTCATCGGTGGTCGGCCGGCTCCTACCTGGAGGACTTCGACCAGTGGCGGTACGCGGGGATCTTCCGTGACGTCTACTCGTACTCCGTGCCGCGGTCACGCATCCAGGACGTTGCCATCAGCACCGACCTCGACGCGGCGTACCGGGACGCGACGCTGACCGTCGACGCGGAACTGGTCGATGCCGACGGCCACCGGTTGACCGCGTCGCTGCGTGATCCGGCCGGGCGCGAGGTCGCGGCACAAAGCGGGACGGCGGAGGGCAACGCGCTGAAACTCAGCGGCGTCGTGAAAGCGCCGGCGCAGTGGTCGGACGAGACACCGACGCTCTACAGCCTGGTGCTCTCGCTGGCCGACGAGCACGGCCGGGTCGTGCACCGCACCAGTCAGAAGGTCGGATTCCGCGAGATCGAGGTGAAGAACAAGCAGGTCCTGCTGAACGGCAAGCGGGTCCTGTTCCGCGGCGTCAACCGGGCCGAGACCGATCCCGCGACCGGACGCCACGTCACCCGCGCGGCGATGGAGCGCGACGTCCGGCTGATGAAGCAGCTGCACTTCAACGCCGTCCGGACCTCGCACTACGAAAGCGATCCGTACTGGTACGAGCTCGCGGACCGCTACGGGCTGCTGATCGCCGACGAGGTCGACATCGAGACGCACGCCCACGAGGCCTGCCCGAAGGCGTGTCTGGCCGACAGGCCGGAGTGGCAGGCGGCGTACGCCGATCGCTTCACCGCGATGGTCGAGCGGGACAAGAACCACCCGAGCGTGGTGTTCTGGGACACCGGCAACGAGGCGGGCCTCGGCGCCGCGCACTTCGCGATGGCCGCCTGGGCCGACCGGCACGAGCCGACCCGATTGCTGTACCACCAGTCGAACACGCCCGACGGCGATGCGCCGTACGCCGATGTGGCCGGTCCGCGGTACCCGACGCCGGCGGCGCTGGAGGCGAAGACGAAGACCTTCACCAAGCCGATCGTGATGGGGGAGTACGCGCATGCCATGGGCAACGGGCTGGGCAACTTCGACCGATTCTGGGCGCTGGCGCGCAAGTACCCGTCGGTGCAGGGCGGTTTCGTCTGGGACTGGGCCGAGCAGAACCTCGACCAGCCGCTGGTCGTCACACCTGACTCGTCGCCGCGGCGGATCCAGGCCTTCTTCGTCGGCAAACCCGAGCTCGGTCCCGGTCGTTCGGGGCAGGGGGTTGTGCTGTCCGGGTTGGACGACTTCGTGGACGTCTTCCGCGATCCCGCGCTCGACGTCGCCGGGCCGCTCACGGTGGACGCCTTTGTGAAGCCCGGTGCCTGGTCCGGCTCCTTTCCGATCGTCACGAAGGGCAACCAGTACGCGCTGCAGCTGCCCGATGCTTCGAAAGTCGAGTTTCGCGTCACGCTCAACGGGGTCGAGAAGGCGGTGACCGCGCCGGTGCCGTTGGATTGGCGAGACACCTGGCACCAGGTCACCGGCTCGTACGACGGCTCGTCGCTGACACTTTCGATCGACGGCCGGCCGGTCGCCCGGACTGCCGCGACCGGCGTCATCGAGCCCAGCGTCTGGGAGGTCAACATCGGCCGCAACGCCCAGCTGCAGCAGGACCACACGCGGACCCGCTTGGCGCACGGCACCGTCGACAACGTCCGCATCCTCTCGGGCGCCGACACCGTTCTGGCTTTGGACTTCGACTCCGCCATCAACCAGGGGTCGTTCGCGAGCCTCGGTCTCAGTCTGTCCGGCACCGACGGTTTGGTCAGCACCGATCGGCGGTTGCAGCCGGAGACCGCCGAGCTCGCCTGGGCCCAGTCGCCGCTTCGCCTGACGTCAGTCCGGCCGGGGGTGATCACCGCGCGCAACGAGCGGCAGTTCGCTTCGCTGACATTCACGCTGGACTGGTCGATTCGCGAAGCGGACAAGGTGATCCGCCAGGGCCGGATCCCGCTCACCCTTCCGCCGAACTCGGGCAGGACCATCCGTGTCCCGGCAGCGGCTCAGCTACCGAATCAGCCCGAGCGCTTCTTGAATTTGGATGCCACCGCGACCTCGCCGACCGTCCCCGGTCCGCCGCGGCGGGCCGGGGATGCGCCGCTGCAGCGTGCGCAGTTCGCCCTCGGCGGGACCGTCGTCATCGGCGGGCCGGCGGCCGGGGCGCCGGCGTACCGGACCGTCAAGCCTGGTCGAGCAGTCGTTTCCGGGACGAGCTTCGCCTACACCTTCGACGGTGGTCGACTGGTCTCCATGGTTGCTCGGGGCAAGGAGTTGTTGACGGCCGGTCCGGTGCTGGACGTCTGGCGCCCGCCGACATCCAACGAGACCTACGACTGGGGGACTGCCGATCGGCTGATCTGGAACAAGCTCGGGCTCGACCGACTCCGGACCACCATCGGCACCGTCACCACTCGTCGCCTCCCGGACGGCCGCGTGCAGGTCGTCGTGCCCAGCACCGCGGCTGCTCCCGGGCATGCCGCGGAACTCGCGTTCCGGCAGACGATGACCTACACGATCGACGCCGCGGGCAGCATCGGCCTGACCCACCAGGTCACGCCGACCGGCAGCAAGCTCTCGACGCTGCCGTACCTTCCGCGCCTCGGCTTCCAGCTCCAGGTCCCCGACCACTTCACCGACTTCTCCTACTACGGCCGCGGTCCCGAAGAGTCCTACAGCGACCGCTCGTCAGGCACCCGGATCGGCGTCTATCGCAGCACCGTCGACCAGCAGTACGTCGCCTACTCCCGTCCGCAGGCGCACGGCAACCACACCGACACCCGCTGGGCATCGCTGTCCGACCAGCAGCACGGCGTGCGGGTCGCCGCCGCCCAGGGCGCGTCCGTCGACGTCAGCGTCACGCCGTACGACCGGCTTGATCGCGCCGAGTACGACTTCCAGCTCCCGCTGGTCCGCAACCGCGGCTGGGTCACGCTGCACGTTGGCGCCACGGAGACCGGCATGGGCGAGACGCCCAACGGCGTACTCGCGCCGTACCGGATCGATCCGACCGCACCGCGCACGTACGGCGTGACGCTGCGCCCGCTGTCCGCGGCCGAAGCGAAAGCGCGCTGAGACTCACTTCAGCAGCGGATAGATCGTGGTGCCAGTGGTGACGTGTGCGCTGACCCGCGAGTTCACGCGACCGGGCAGCGCGGCGACCGGTCCGGCCACGGTTTGCGTGCCTACGGTCAACCGATCGACGCCCCGGCTGCCGGCGGCGAGCAGGTACATCGAGCCGGTCGGCGAACGCCACGCGGTCGTCGCCAGGACGTGCCGGTCGAAGTGGCTGCAGATCGCCGTGTTGGTCGCGTGGCCCGCCGAAAGCCCGGCGGGGAACAGCTTCACGGTGGCCCAGCCGCCGCCTTGCCAGCTGTCCGACCGCGTGCACACCCAGGCGCCGTAGGTCCCGTCCGGCAACCGCTGCTCGGCGAAGGTCCAGTTGTTCGCGGCCTTGACGCCCTTGTTCTGCAGGGCCTGCAGCCCGCAGACCGTGCGCGACCAGCTCACCAGCGCGGCGCCGCTGGTCGCCTCCCGCGGGGTTCGCGCGTCACCGACCGACGGCGCCGGCAGGTACGTCAGGTGCGCCGGCGACAGCCCACCGAGATACGTCACCAGGAACGCGTGGTCCTCCGCGATCGCGTCCGACGACCGCAGTTGCAGGGCGGGCCATGACGAGCAGTTCGCCGCCGGCGGCTTCACCGGTGCGGTGATCGCGTCCGCCGTTGGCAGCTTGCCGGTCGGCAGGTCCGGCTGCTTGAGGTCGCGCAGCCCGGTCTCGGCGACCCACGGTGCGGTCAGGAAGCGCACGCCGCCGGTGGTCTCGCTGATCGCCACCACCGCGGCCGTCGTCACGTCGGCGTCGTCGGTCCGCGCTACGACGAGCTTGCCGCCGTCGCGATCGGTGTAGCGCGCGAGGCGCTGGCCGTCGTGGAACAGGACCACCGCCGCGCCGTCCACGTCACCGGCGTACAGGAGTTGGGGCGCTTCGATGGGTGCGGTCGTCGACGCTCCGGCGACCGACGTCACGCCGGTCCCGCTGGTCCAGGCGTCGAGGGCCTTCGACAGCAAGTCGCGGTCGTTGGTCCGGCTGCCGCGGGCCGGCCAGGCGGTGAAGTCCACCCGTGCCGTGTCCTGCCACAACACCCGCGTACGCCGGAGGGCGTCGACGCTGAGCTCCTGCTGGGCCGCGACGGGGGCTGCTTGCGCGGTGGTGGGCTCCCTCCCGGCGGTCAGCGCGAGGGCGGCCAGCAAGATCAGCGCCAGGAAGAGCGTGACGGCGATCGCCACCGCCCGGCCGCGTGCCTTCCGGCGCATCAGATCGGTCGGAGCCAGCCGCACGGCGCAGGGGTCGAACACCTGCGCGCCGAGCGGTCCACGAACTTCGGCGACCGCGCTCTCGTCGAGCTCGGCCGCCTCCTTGATCGCCCCGGACGCCCGCTCGACGCCCGCCGCGCGGAGCTCGCTCTCCGCCTCGGCGACGTCGAGGTGCTCGATGCGGACCAGCGTCCAGGCGGCCCGGGCCTCCGGCGTACAGGCGGACATCACCTGGTCTAGCACGAGGTCGTCGGCCGCGCCGGAGCGGGGGAACAGGCGCAGTCCCCACACCTGCGGCAGCATGCGCAGCGGCGTACGGGCGTGGGCCTGGCGTACGGCGTCGCGCAGCACCCGTCGGCGGATGTAGACGAACGCGCTGGTCTCGCCGATCAGCTCACGCTCGAGCCTGCGCCGGTCCGGCATCGCCCGCTGCACGACACCGTGCGCCGCGAGGATCCGCCGGTGCCTGCCCAAGGCGGACGGAAGGACCAGGTAGGCCAGGCGCACGAGCGCCGGGTAGTTCTCCAGCAGGGCCGCCTCGACCTCGGCCGGTCCGACCTCGACCGTTGTTCGCTCCGCCAGCGTCTGCACTCGACCCACCACATTTCCTTCGACCCCGTTGACGCCAAGACCAACGATCGACGGCTGGTCACGTCACACCCGCCGCTCGATCAGGTCACAGCGACCGCGCGGTCACCGGCCGTAGCGGCGGTTATCCTCAGGCCGTGAGCAGCCACAGTGAGAACGACCAGGGACGTCCCAGCGCCGAAGCGGTCACCGGGCGGTGGGACGGGGTCGACGTGAACTTCGGCGAGGAGGGCGGCCGGCTCACGTACGGCAGCTACCTGCGGCTGCCCCAGCTGCTCGACCAGCAGCGGCTGGAGTCGGATCCGCCCGCGCACGACGAGCTGCTGTTCATCACCATCCACCAGGTCTACGAGCTGTGGTTCAAGCAGGTGCTGCACGAGATGACGGCGTCCCGCGACGCGATGCTGTCCGGTGAGCTGTGGCTCGCCCAGCACCTGCTCCGCCGGGTGCACACGATCGAGCGGACGCTGACCCAGCAGGTCGACATCCTGGAGACGATGACCCCGCAGGACTTCGGGCAGTTCCGGCACCGGTTGTCGCCGGCCAGCGGGTTCCAGTCGGTGCAGTTCCGCGAGATCGAGTTCCTGTCCGGTGCCAAGGACCCGTCGTTCGTGAAGAGGTTCAAGGGGCTGAGCGACGAAGAACGCGCGCGGCTGGAGCGGCGGCTCGAGGAGCCGACGTTGTGGGACGCCTTCCTCGTCGTACTGCGGGAGGCGGGCTTCGGCACGGAAACCGAGGAGGAGCTGCGCGTCGGACTGTCCACTGTCGCGCAGGACCGTGGCAAATACGACGCCGTGTGGGAGCTCGCGGAGGCGTTGCTGTACCACGACGAACTGGCGGCCTCCTGGCGCGCTCGGCACGTCGTCATGGTCGAGCGGATGATCGGCACCAAGCCGGGCACGGGCGGCTCGTCAGGCGCCGGCTACCTGCGCTCCCGGCTCGACCTGCGCTACTACCCGCACCTCTGGCACCTGCGCACGTCGCTGTGAGCCGTTAGTGTCACGCCCCTACCAGTTCCAGGGGAAGGTGGCACGGTGAAGCTCTACTCCGCGGTCCGGACACAGCGGTTCTGGCAGGTCTTCGGCGATCTGATGCTGCTCGGCTGGATCGCCTTCTGTACGGCGCTGGGCCTGGCCGTCTTCCGCATCACCAACGCCCTCGGCTACCCCGGCCGCAAAGCCGCCTCCGCCGGCGACAGCCTCGCCGAGGACCTGCGCAACATGTCCGGCCCGGTCGGCCGCGTCCCGGTCGTCGGCGACGAACTCCGCGCCCCCATCGACGGAGCCGCCGGCGCCGCCGTCCGCCTCGCCGACGCCGGCCGCGAACAGGCCCACGCCGTCGAACAACTCGCCTACCTCCTGGCCGGCGTCACGATCGGCCTCCCCGTCCTGTTCGCCCTCCTGATCTGGCTACCCCGCCGCATCCGCTTCTCCCGCCGCGCCACCGCCGCCCAGAAGTTCATCGACAACGCCGCCGACCTGGACCTCTTCGCCCTCCGAGCCATGGCCAACCAGCCCATGCACAAACTGGCGAGAATCTCACCCGATCCGGTCACGGCCTGGCGAGACGGAGACAGTGCGGTCATCGCCCAGCTGGCCGATCTGGAACTCCGCAGCTCGGGCCTGAGAGCTCCAAAACAACTGACCCCACCGCCCCCCACGGACCCGGAGCTCGCCGAGTAGTTCCGCCGTACCGGCCGCATCCCCAACCTGCTGTCGGCGCACCAACCTGGCCCTCCCGTCTACCCTCAACCCATGGCAAGGGTGCTCCTGGTAGAGGACGACGACGCAATCCGCACCTCCCTGACCAAATCCCTCACCACCGCCGGCCACGTAGTCACCGCCGTACCCGGAGGGGCCGACGGCGTCGCCGCAGTAGCCCGCGACAAACCCGACGTACTACTCCTCGACCTCGGCCTCCCCGACCTCGACGGCCGCGACGTCCTCGCCATGGTCCGCTCCGTCAGCGACCTCCCCGTGATCGTCGCGACCGCCCGCGACGACGACGCCAGCGTGGTCGCCCTGCTCGACGCCGGCGCCGACGACTACGTGATCAAACCGTTCAGTTCCGCCCAGATCGACGCCCGCATCCGCGCCGTCCTGCGACGTCGTGGCCCAGAGCAACAAAATGAGGCGGTCCAGCTCGGCGCCCTCTCGATCGACCCCCGCAGCCGCGAAGTCACCGTCGACGGCATGCCGGTCGACCTGACCCGCAAGGAGTTCGACCTCCTGCTCGCCCTGTCCCGTCGCCCCGGCGCGGTCGTCACCAAGCGCGAACTGCTCGCCGAAGTCTGGGGACTCCCCTGGGGCGGCGGCGACCGAACCGTCGACGTCCACCTGTCCTGGCTGCGCCGCAAACTGGGCGAGACCGCGGCCCAGCCAAGGTTCCTGCACAGCGTCCGAGGCGTCGGCGTGAAGCTCGCCGTTCCCGAGTCCGGGACCTGAAGTGCGCCGTCGAATCATGCTGCTGAGCGTCGGGATGACGACTCTGGTCGTGCTCGCGTTCGCCGTACCGCTGACCCTCCTGATGCGCGACGCCGCCGCCGAGGACGCGCTCGAGAAGGCGCAACTCCGGGCCCAGAACGTCGCCTACTACGTCGGCGACAAGGACCACACCCCCGACGACATCTCGGCGTACATCGAGGGCGTCGCCGACGACGGCCCCGGCCGGATCTCGGTCCAGTTGCCCGACGGGACCATCCTCGGCGAGGCGCCACCGGGCGGAGTCGAGAAGCCGGACTCGGTCCCCGGCGGCTACGAGTCCGGCAAGAAGGGCCCGCCGAAGGTGTCGGCCGCGACGGTCCGCGACGTCGACGGCGGCAAGGTCACCGAGATCGACGTCGGCACTCACGTCGGCCCGGCGGGCGTCTGCCTGTTCCTCACCACCGCCCAGCTGTACGACGGTCTCGCGCTACGCATCGGCTTCCTGATCGCCGGCAGCCTGCTCGTCCTCCTGCTCAGCATCGCCGGCGCCGAACTCGTCTCCCGCCGCCTCGCCCGCCCACTCGAAGAAACAGCCCGTACGGCGGAACGCCTGGCCCGCGGCGACACCGACGCCCGGGCCCCCACGTCCGGCCCCGCCGAGGTCGCCCAGGTCGGCGCGGCCCTGAACGACCTCGCCGACCGCATCGACGAGGTGATCGCCGTCGAACGCGAAGCCGTCGCCGACCTGTCCCACCGCCTCCGTACGCCGCTGACCGCCCTCCGCCTCCAGGTCGAAGCCCTGCCGGACCGCGAACGCGCCGAGGAACTGAACGTCCAGGTCAACTCCCTCGAACGCACCCTCACCGCGGTGATCAAAGCCGCCCGCCGGCCCCAGCGCGAGGGCCGCGTCCCGCACTGCGACGCCGTCGAGGTCACCCGCAGCCGAGCCGCCTTCTGGGCGCCACTGTTCGAGGACCAGGGCCGCCACCTCACCCTCGACCTGCCCACCCCACCCGCCGAGATCCGCCTCTCCGCCGAAGACCTCGCCGCCGCCCTCGACGCCCTGGTCGAGAACGTCGTCGCCCACACCCCCGACGGAACCGCCGCCCGCATCACCCTGTCCCGCGAACGCGTCGCCGCCGCGCCCGGCGTCCGCATCGTCGTCGCCGACGAAGGCCCCGGCATCCCCCTCGGCGCCGGCACCCGAGGCCGCAGCGACCGAGGCTCCACCGGCCTGGGCCTCGACATAGCCCGCCGAGCCACCGAAGCCGCGGGCGGCACTCTCACCATCCACGGCTCGGCGGTCCACCTCACCTTCGTGGGCAAGTAAGAAGCCCCACGCAGGCCCCTCCGCTCGCTGGCGCTCACTGCGGCGCCGGCTCCCACCCGCCCCTTTCTTGGGTGTGCGTGCTAGCGCCCGCCGGTTGCGCGTGCTGCCGCCCGCTTCAAGTGAAATCAGGTAGTTCGTGGCGGGAGCTTTCCGGTGCGCGCAGGTGCATCGGCTGTTCCCCGGCGCGGGCGCCTGCGCTCGCTATCGCTCGCACGGTGCCTGCTCCCGCCCACCCTTTCACCGTGTGCATGCTAGCGCCCGCCGGGTGTGCGTGCTGGCGCCCGCTTCGCATGAAAGCAGGTGGTTCAGAGGGCGCGAATCCCGGTGCGCGCGCGTGGTTTGCGGTGCCCGACGCGGGCGCCCTCCGCTCGCTATCGCTCGCACGGTGCCTGCTCTCACCCACCTTCGTTGTGCGTGCTGTCGCCCGCCGAATGCTCGTGCTGCCGCCCGCTTCGTTCGAAAGCAAAACCTCCAGGCGCCCAAGGTCGGGCCCTGGAGGGGCTAAGGCCGCAACTCCCGGCCGCGCTCACCGACGTCCGGCGGCACGTCCCAATGGGCCGTCTCCACACCCGGCGAACCACCGCGACGCCCCACGAGACCTACTCCGGGTCGATTGGGATTTTCCCAATCGGCAGCTATCGTGAACCCATGAGCAGCATCGGCAGCCGAGTCCACCAAAGCATCGAGCTAGCTCTTCCGACGGCCCGCCATCGAGACATCGCCGATCAGGTCGGCATGACCCCCGACGCATTCTCCCGCGCGCTCAACGACAAGCGAGCGTTTTCGTCGGTCGAGCTCGCCCTCCTGGCCGACGTGCTCGACGCGGACCTCCACTGGCTGATCACCGGCGAGCCCGACCCGCACCGGGTGAGGATCGCGGCTCGGCATGAGTTCGACCATGCCACCGGCGAGCGCAAGGTTCCCGGTCGCGAGCAGGACGACCAGGAGCTTGCCAATGTCGCGCTGGCCTACCGCCAGGCCTATCCCGGCGCCGAGCGCCCGTCGGCACCCCTTCCGGCATCGGTGGACGCGCTCCGCGCCGCGTTGGGCGACGATTTCGTGCGCGAGTTCGCTGATCGTGCCGAGGAGCGACTCGACGTGGACGTCGTACGGCTGGCCGGGCTGACCACCGACTACTCCTTCACCGTCGGGGGTCGCCATGTCGTTCTGCTGGCTGCCCGAGCGAACTGGTTCCGCAGCAATTGGTCTCTGGCGCACGAACTGGCGCACCTCGCGCTGCGCCATCATGACGTCGAAGACGAACATGGTGGTCAGGAAGCAGCCGCCAACGCCTTTGCCGCTGAGCTTCTGCTGCCGGAGGCGGTGCTTGCTGACATTGACTGGCGGGCGATCGGCCCCGCCGAGCTGGCGCAATTCATCTGGGACGCGGGAGTGTCGTGCGAGGCCCTCGTCAGGCGCCTGGACGCTGTACGGCTGCCGACCTCTCCCGCCGTACGGCGGCTGCTCGACGGACCGACTCAGCGATTGCTGCGGCAGCACCTGGGTGAGGTCGGCGAACCGGCGGCCGACCGCGGCCCGTTCGCCCAGCCGATCGATCCCATCACGCAACGGATGAATGCAGCCGCAGTGCGACGATTTCCGCTGTCTCTCCAGCATGCCCATGCCAAGCGAATCGCTCGCGGTGAGATCACCACAGGCACGCTCGCCTGGATGCTGGACACCGCGGAAGAGGATCTGGTGGTGGACAGGCCGGCCGTCGAGCATGAGTCTGCCGACGGCCTCGCCTCGGCGCTCGGCCTCTGAGCGCTGACTCGTGTCCTTGTTCTTCCCTGACAACACCGTGTTGATCAACTTCGCCACCATTGGTCGTCTCGATCTGCTCGAAGAACTGGCGAACGGCCATGGCCGGTGGTGTCTGTCGGTCTCCCACGAATGTGCCCGCTCTGCTCGTGTCGACGGGCTCGATTCGCTGAACAGCGTGCGGGCCTTCCTCGGGGATCCTCTGGAGCCGACGCCCGCCGAACTGCTGGACACCCGAGTGCTGCGCGACAGCATGACGTCGCCGGGAGACGGAGTGACCAAGCATTTGGGCGAAGCGGAGACAATCACGATCATCACCAACAGAGGTCTGCAGCCGGCGGCAATCTTCGTCACCGATGACGCCAGTGCTCTTGGCCTGGCTGCGTCTCGAGGCATCAGAGTCGCGGACACCTGGGATCTGCTGAACCTTGCGGAACGGGTCGGCAAGATCGACGCCGAGCAGCATGCGCAGTACGTCGCGAAGCTGGCGGCCAATGACCGGTACCGGCCGCGACGCAGACGTTGATCAAGCGCCTGTGCGCGGCCGTGCATCAGTGATCAAAGAGAGCTGACCGAAGCCCCACCACCTACCGAGAAATCCGCCCCTTGTTCGCCTCAGCCCACTCCGCAAACGACTGCAGCCCCGGATTCAACTCCCGCACCAACCCCAGATCCCGCTCCCCGGTGAACCGCTCCGAGTCCTCCGCGTAGAACTGAAACATGTTCCCCGTCTCCACAGCCGCCGGGAAGCCCGACTGCCGGAACTTGTCCCAAGTCCACGGCCGGTAAACCACCGGCTCCCCAAGAGCCTCCGCCAGCACCGTCGCATACTCCTTGCCCGTCAAATGATCCCCAGCGATGCTCACCGTCCGCCCCACGAACTCCGAACCCCGCTTGAAGATCCCGTACGCCGTGCGTCCGATGTCCTCCGACGCGATGCCCGACAGCGGCTCCTCGTTCATCGGCAATGTCAGCTCCAGCACGCCGTCGGCGTTGCGCGTCGGCCAGATTCCCATCGTGAACGCCTCGTAGAAGAACGTGGTCTGCAGGAACGTCGTCGGTACGCCGTACTGCGTGAACAGCTCGTTCGCCTCGCCCTTCGCGTCGAAGTGCGGGACCTTGAACCGGCCGTCGTCCAGGCTCGGGACCCGGTTGTCGTCGCCGAAGTGCCGGCGGGTGTCTTCCAGTGTCGACCAGATGGCGTGCTGCACGCGGGCGTCACGAGCGGCCCGCGCGGCGTTGCCCGCCTGCTCGAGTTCCATCTCGGCGCGGCTGCGCGCCGCCTCCTGCTCGGGCGTCATCGGGGCCCAGTAGTTCGTCACCACGAAAGCGCCGTACGCGCCCTCGAAGGCCTTTCGCAGACTCGCCTCGTCGTCCAGATCGGCCGCGACCACCTCGGCCCCGGCGTCAGCAAGCGACCTGGCGCTCGCCGACTCGGGATCCCGCGTCAGCGCCCGTACGACGTACTCGCGGCCGCCGTCGGCGAGGATCGCCCGGACCAGCCCGCCGCCCTGTGAACCGGTCGCTCCGACCACCGCGATCGACTTCTGCTCTGTCATTCCGACCTCTCCATGGATTGGCTTGAAGCTTCAACTCATTCGACAATATCGCAAGAGGTTGATACGTCAACCTCACCAGGTAGGATGGTGCCGTGGCGAAGGAACCGTGGCTCGAGGACGACGAGCAGAAGGCATGGCGCAGCTATCTGCTGATGTGGAAGTTGCTGGAGACGCACGTCGCCCGGCATCTGCAGCGCGAGTTCGGGTTGTCCGCGTCGGACTTCGAGATCCTGGTCAACCTGTCCGAGGCGCCGACCGGGCGGATGCGGGCGTTCGAGCTGGGCCAGGCGACGCAGTGGGAGAAGAGCCGGATGTCGCACCACCTGACCCGGATGGAAAAGCGCGGCCTGATCGCCAAGGTCGCCTGCGACGCGCGCTACCCCGAGATCGCGATCACCGAGCAGGGGCTCGACGCGATCCGCGCCTGTGCGCCGGCGCACGCCGCGCTGATTCGCGAGCTGGTCGTCGACACGCTCGGCACCGATCGCCTGGTCGCGCTCGGCGAGGCCGGTGACCAGGTGGTGACCGCGGTCGAGAAGCACGTGCAGACGACGTGCCCGCCGGAGGTTCGCGGCGAGTAGCTGCTGAGAAGCGCTCTCAGCAGAGTCTCAGCAGGACTTGATCGGAGCTTGAGGTTCTCTTGGCGTGCGCCTGAGCCGTTCGCGGCGAAGCTGCGGTCATGGTCACCACAGAAGCGTTCGCCTCCCACTCCGACCGCGATCGCTGGCTCCGGCGTGCTGGTGCCGCCGCCGTCGCGACCGCCGTACTGGGCCTCGGCAGCACCGGACTGGCCGTCGCCGTCCTGACCGCACGTCAGCCCGACGCCAGTACTGATCCCCAGGCCGCCAACTCATCCGGTACGACGAACAGCACGCCGGACGGCAGCAACTCCGGTACGACGAACGGCAGCGACCAGCAGAGCAGCGGACTCGGCCAGGCCGACCAGGACGCCCCGGCGCACGGCGGGAGCAACGGCTCATGACCGCCTCCCGCACCTGGACCGCCTGGAGCTGCACGGTCCGCCTGACCGTCGAGGACCCGGCCGCACTCGGCGCGGCCTGCGGAGCCCTCAAGGCACTCATGGACCGCGTCGACAAGGCCGCCAGCCGCTTCCGCTCCGACTCCGAACTGTCCACGGTGAACAGCCGCGCTGGTGCGATGGTCCCGGTCTCCCGCCTGCTCATAGACCTTGTCGACGTCAGCCTGGTCGCTGCGTCCCTCAGCGGCGGCGCGGTCGACCCCACTGTGGGCGCGGCGGTCGTTGCGGCCGGCTACGACGACGACATCGAGGCCGTCCGGCAGCGTACGGCGCCGCAGGTGATCCCGCCGCCGATCCCGGGCTGGCAGCGCGTGCAGCTCAACCGCAAGCAAGCCCTGGTCGGCATCCCCGAAGGCACCGCACTCGACCTCGGCGCGACGGCTAAGGCCTGGACCGCCGACCGCGCCGCGCTAGTCCTCAGCAAGCGCCACAACTGCGCAGTGCTCGTCGAGATCGGCGGTGACCTCCGCGCAGCCGGTACGCCGGCCGAGCCGTGGGTCATCAAGGTCGCCGAACGCGAAGGCGACCCTGCCGTCGCCGTCACCCTGTCCCACGGAGGCCTGACCACCTCCACCCGGACGACCCGCACCTGGGACACCGCCACCGGTCCGGCCCACCACGTCATCGACCCACGCACTGGGCGACCCGCCGACGGCCCCTGGCGCACAGCCTCCATCTGGGCGCCCACCGCAGTCCGCGCGAACACCTTCAGCACAGCGATCATCGCCACCGGCGAGGCGGCGCTCGGCCGCCTCACGCTGGCCGGCCATCCCGCACGCCTCGTCGACGCCGACGGCGAGGTCACCGAGCTGGCCGGCTGGCCCGCGGCGAGCCGAGCCGCCTGATGACGCTCTGGTACTTGGCCCGCGCCGCCGGAGTCACCGCTCTGGTCCTCTTCACACTCGCAGCGGCGCTGGGCCTTCTCGCAGCAGGCGGCCGCAAGCCGGAGCAACGCTTCTGGCTCCAGTACGTCCACCGCTCGGCCTCAGCGACCGGCCTCGTCCTCCTGCTCGTCCACGTGATCGCAGTCCTCGCCGACGCCCACGTGGACATCAGTACGTCGGTGCTGATCCTGCCGTTCACTTCCGGCTATCGCCCGTTCGCCATCACCGTCGGAGTGCTCGCCCTGTACGGCGTACTGCTCGCAGCCGTCGTCGGCGTAGCGCGCGGCCGACTGGCCCGCTCCCAGTCGTTCACCAGGCGCTGGCGCTCCATCCACGTCGCGGCGTCCGTCGGCTGGCTCCTGTCGGTCGGCCACAGCCTGCTCGCAGGCACGGACCGCGGCGCCCCCTGGATGCTCGCCCTCACTGTGACCTGTCTGGCCGCCGTAGGCATCGCGGCAACTGTTCGCCTCACCACACGCACAGCCAGAGCCAGCACACCGCTGAACCTCGCCAGAGCCGGGAGAACCCGATGACCATCCTGCAGGACACGCCACAGCAGGTCCGGGTGATCGGTGAGGCTCGGCTGCTCGCCGGACTCGATCACGGCCGAGCAAATCTTGCCCGTCACCTCTGGGCCCACGGCGAGCAGCCACAGCTGTCGCGAGACGCCTACACCGTCCTCGCTGAGGAGACCGGACTCAGAGGCCGAGGTGGCGCAGGCTTCCCCGTCGCACTCAAGCTCGCCGACCTCCCGCAGCGGGGGATCGAGGCCGTGGTCGTCAACGGCTCCGAGAGCGAACCGGTCAGCCGCAAGGACCGCCTCCTGCTCACCCTCGCGCCGCACCTCGTCCTGGACGGCGCAACCGGACTGGCCCATGCGCTCGGCGCGAGCAAAGTCCTCATCGCCGTCCACGACGCCACTGCTGCCGCCTCGTTGCGAGCAGCCGTCCAAGAGCGCACGACCGACGAGAACGAGCTCCGCTACCGCGACGACGGCCTCGACATCCAGATCGCCGATACGCCTGGCCGCTTCGTCGCAGGCGAGGCCCGAGCGGTGCTCAGCATCCTCGACGGCGGCCCGGCCGTCCCGCCCGGACGGCGTACCTTGCCGACCCGCCAAGGGCTCCGGGGCCGTCCGACGTTCCTGTCGAACGTCGAGACCTTCGCGCAGCTTGCTCTCCTCGCCCGACTCAGCTCCCGCCAGTTCGCCGCGACCGGCGTACGCACCGAACCCGGGACGCAGCTCCTCACGATCGCCGGCGCAGTCCAGCGCCCCGGCGTACTGGAGACACCGACCGGCATCCCGCTCGACACCGTCCTTCAGTACGCCGGTGCGGATGCCGGCCCGGTGCTGCTCGGCGGCTACCACGGTCGCTGGCTTCCGCGGACGGACGGAGTCACGCTGGCTCGCCCGCAGGTCTCGGCCGGCATCGTCCTGGCGCTGGGCTCGGCCACCTGCCCGCTCGGCGAGGTGCACCGGGTCGCTCAATGGCTGGCCGACCAGTCGGCGGGTCAGTGCGGACCGTGCTTGTTCGGACTCGGTGCACTGGTCGATGACTTCAGCCGACTCCTGCAAGGCGACGCCGCAGGCTGGCACGACGCGCAGCGGCACCTCGGCCTGGTCCCCGGACGCGGCGCCTGCGCACACCCCGACGGCTCGGCCCGATTCCTGGCGTCAGCTCTGGAGGTCTTCGCCGAGGACGTCCGCCTCCACCTGACCGGCGGCAGCTGCGGCCGCGCCGTACAGGGTGTGTTGCCCGTTCCCGGAGGTGGCTGGTGAGCGCTCAGCAGCCGGGGGAGCACGAGCTGGAGATCGACTGGACCCGGTGCGACGGCCACGGTCTCTGCGCCACCCTCCTGCCCGACGACATCGTGCTCGACGAGTGGGGATTTCCCGTGCTCAACGGCCGCCGCGTCACTGCCGGTGAGCTCACGAACGCCCGCCGCGTTACTCTCGCCTGCCCGGCCCTCGCTCTGCGGCTGCGGCGCCTCTGAACCCCACCGGTCCAGCTGTGAAAGGTGATCCGTAAGGCACTCGAAAGGACCGTCCCGGGATCACACCAGTGACAGAAGTGGACTAATCTCTGAGTGACCGCACAACGGCGTGCGGCGGGGCGCGCACAGCGCCGAAACACGCGTGTGGAACGGTGGGGAATGCAGAGCAAGCTGGACGTCCAGAAGGCGGATGTGCTCGCCAAGGCGGTGGCCGCGGGGTCACACGGGCACGACAAGTCGGTCGACCCCGAGAAGCTGCGAAGCTTCCTCGAGCGGTACTACCGCTACGTGGCCGCCGAGGACGTGGCCGAGCGCGAGCCGCAGGACTGCCTGGGCGCCGCCAAGCACCACTACAAGGCCGCCACCTCGCGGCCGCAGGGCACGGCCAAGGTGCACGTCTTCACCCCGACGGTCGAGGAGCACGGCTGGTCCGCGAACGGCCGGACCGTGGTCGAGATCGTGGTCGACGACATGCCCTTCCTGGTCGACAGCGCGGCGATGGTGGTGACCGACCACGGCCTGGAGCTGCAGCTGCTGATCCACCCGCAGTTCGTCGTACGCCGTGACGTCGCCGGCACGCTGCAGGAGGTGCTCGACGACGCCAACTCCTCCGACGCGCACGACCTGGTCCGAGAGAGCTGGATGCACCTGGAGGTCGAGCGGATCTCCGACCCGGTCGCGCAGCGCGAGCTGGAGAAGGCGCTGCAGCGGGTGCTCGGTGACGTCCGCGAGGCGGTCGAGGACTGGCCCAAGATGCACGAGAAGGCCGTCGGCATCGCCGCCGAGCTGGCCGAGTCCGGCGACCAGCTGCCGGTCAGCGCCACCGAGGTCGAAGAGGCCCGCGAGCTGCTGGAGTGGCTGGCCGACGAGCACTTCACCTTCCTCGGCTACCGCGAGTACTCCTTCACCATGCGTGGCGATCAAGGCATCCTGCGCGGCGTCCCGGGTTCCGGTCTGGGCATCTTGCGGCCGGACCAGCAGCAGAGCGAGACCGCCGGGTTCCTGCCGCCGGAGGTGAGCGCCAAGGCCCGCGAGAAGAAGCTGCTGATCCTCACCAAGGCGAACTCGCGCTCGACCGTGCACCGCTCGACGTACCTCGACTACGTCGGCCTGAAGTCGTTCGACGAGAACGGCGAACCGGTCGCCGAGCGCCGCTTCATCGGTCTGCTGTCCTCGACCGCCTACACCGAGAGCGTCATGCAGATCCCGGTCCTGCGGCGCAAGGCGCTGGAGCTGTTCCGCCTGACCGGCTTCGACCCGAACAGCCACAGCGGCAAGGGCCTGCTCGACGTCCTGGAGACGTACCCGCGCGACGAGCTGCTGCAGGCGCCGGTCGAGGACCTGCTGCCGATCGTGCAGACCGTGCTGCACCTGCAGGAGCGCCGCGCGGTGAAGCTGTTCGTCCGCCGTGACGTCTACAACCGGTACCTGTCCTGCCTGGTCTACCTGCCGCGCGACCGCTACACCACCGCGGTCCGGCTGAAGATGCAGCAGATCCTGAAGGACGCGATCGGCGCCGACTCGGTCGACTACGCCGCGCACGTGACGGAGTCCGTGCTGGCCCGGGTGCACTTCGTGGTCCGGATGAAGCAGGGCCAGACCGTCGGCGAGTACGACGCCGAGCTGCTGGAGCAGCGGGTCGTCGAGGCGACGCGCGCCTGGCAGGACGACTTCGCGGTCGCGCTGCACGCGTTGGGCGGCGACGGCGCCGTCACCCGGCTGAACGCCCAGTACGCCGGCGCGTTCCCGGAGGCGTACAAGGAGGACTTCGACGCCCGAGTCGCGGTGAAGGACGCCACGACTCTCGAGCAGCTGCCGGCCGAGAACGGGCTGGCGATGTCGCTGTACTCGCCGATCGACCAGCAGTGGCCGGGCGAACGCCGGTTCAAGGTCTACCGGACCGGGTCGCCGCTGTCGCTGTCGCAGGTCCTGCCGCACCTGACCCACATGGGCGTCGAGGTGATCGACGAGCGCCCGTACGAGATCCGCCGGCCCAACGGCACGGCGTACATCTACGACTTCGGCCTGCGGGCGCCGGCGGAGTCGGAGGAGCGCGAGGAGCTGCGCGCGCTGTTCTCCGACACGTTCCGCGCGGTCTGGGACGGCCGGGCCGAGTCCGACAAGCTGAACGCGCTGGTCCTGCGCGGCAACCTGAGCTGGCGGCAGGTCTCGATCCTGCGCGCCTACCAGCGCTACATCCGCCAGGGCGGTACGCCGTTCAGCCAGGACTACATCGAGAACACCTTCCTCAACCACGTCGACGTCGCGGGCCTGCTGGTCCAGCTGTTCGAGGCCTGCTTCGACCCGGCCCGCGGTGACGCCGGCGACCCGGTCCGGCAGGAGACGATCGCCCAGCTGGAGAAGGAGATCGGCGCCGCGCTGGACACGGTGAAGAGCCTGGACGAGGACCGGATCCTGCGGTCCTACCTGACCGTGATCAAGGCGACGCTGCGGACCAACTACTTCCAGCCCGGACCCGACGGGCAGCCGCGCGACTACATCAGTTTCAAGCTGGAGCCGAAGGCGATCCCGGACCTGCCGCAGCCGCGGCCGGCGTACGAGATCTTCGTGTACTCACCGCAGGTCGAGGGCGTGCACCTGCGCTTCGGCGCGGTCGCGCGCGGCGGGCTGCGCTGGTCGGACCGGCGCGAGGACTTCCGCACCGAGGTGCTCGGCCTGGTCAAGGCGCAGATGGTGAAGAACTCGGTGATCGTGCCGGTTGGGGCGAAGGGCGGGTTCTACGCCAAGCAGCTGCCCGACCCGGCCGTCGACCGGGACGCGTGGCTGGCCGAGGGCATCGCGTCGTACAAGACCTTCATCTCCGGCCTGCTGGACATCACCGACAACATCGTGGCCGGCTCGGTCGTGCCGCCGCGCGACGTGGTCCGGTACGACGGCGACGACGCGTACCTGGTTGTTGCCGCCGACAAGGGCACGGCGACGTTCTCCGACATCGCGAACGGCGTCGCCAAGGAGTACGGCTTCTGGCTCGGCGACGCGTTCGCCTCGGGTGGTTCGGCCGGTTACGACCACAAGGCGATGGGCATCACCGCGCGCGGCGCGTGGGAGTCGGTCAAGCGGCACTTCCGCGAGATGGGCCACGACTGCCAGAACGAGGACTTCACCGTCGTCGGTGTCGGCGACATGTCGGGTGACGTGTTCGGCAACGGGATGCTGCTGTCGGAGCACATCCGGCTGGTCGCGGCGTTCGACCACCGGCACATCTTCCTCGACCCGACGCCGGACGCGGCGACCTCCTTCGCGGAGCGGCGACGGTTGTTCGAGCTGCCGCGCTCGTCGTGGGCCGACTACGACACCGCGCTGATCTCGGCCGGTGGTGGCGTCTACCCGCGCACCGACAAGGCGATCCCGATCACGCCGGAGGTCCGCGTCGCGCTCGGCCTGGAGGGCAACCCGGCGACGCTGACGCCCGCCGAGCTGATGCAGGCGATCATCAAGGCGCCGGTCGACCTGTTCTGGAACGGCGGCATCGGCACCTACGTGAAGGCGACCACCGAGTCGCACGCCGACGTCGGCGACAAGGCCAACGACGCGATCCGGATCAACGGGTCCGAGCTGCGTGCCCGCGCGGTCGGCGAGGGCGGCAACCTCGGCTTCACCCAGCTCGGCCGGATCGAGTACGCCGCCGCCGGCGGCCGGATCAACACCGACTTCATCGACAACGTGGCCGGGGTGGACACCTCCGACCACGAGGTGAACATCAAGATCCTGCTCGACAAGGTGGTCGCCGACGGTGACCTGACCGAGAAGCAGCGCAACGACGTGATCGCCTCGATGACCGAAGAGGTCGCCGCGCTGGTGCTGAAGAGCAACTACCGGCAGAACATCGGCCTGGCCAACGCCGCCGCGCAGGCCGCGGCGCTGATGCACGTCCACCAGGACTGGGTGCGCCGGCTGGAGAAGCAGGGTCTGCTCGACCGGGAGCTGGAGTTCCTGCCGAGTGTCGCGGAGTTCAAGCGGCGCAAGGCCGAGGGGCGTGGGCTGACCTCGCCCGAGCTGTCGGTGCTGATCGCCTACACCAAGATCGTGCTCGAGGCCGAACTGCTGAAGACCTCGCTGCCCGACGACGACTTCCTGGCCAACAAGCTGGTCAGCTACTTCCCGAAGGCGATCCAGGACCGGTTCGCCGAGCCGATGAAGTCGCACCAGCTGCGCCGGGAGATCATCACCACCCAGGTGGTGAACGAGTTCGTCAACTCCTCCGGCATCACGGCGTTCCACCGGCTCTCGCTGGAGACCGGCGGCACCGCCGAGGACGTCGTCCGCGCCAACCTGGCCGCGTCCCGGATCTTCGCCCAGCCCGACCTGCTGGCGCTCAACGCCGACCTCGACAACGTCGTCGACGCCGAGACCCAGACCCGGATGCGCCTGGAAACGCGCACCCTGGTCGAGCGAGCCACCCGCTGGCTGGTCAGCAACCGGCGTCCCCCGATGGACATCGCGGAACTCATCGAGTTCTTCACACCGGGCATCGCGAAGCTGACGGCGGCGCTGCCCGAGGTCCTGCGCGGCCGTGAGCTGGCCCTGTTCGAACAGCGCCGCGAAGCCCTGGTGACCAAGGGCGTCCCGGCCGACTTCGCCACCCGCATCGCAGTCCTGCCCCCGGCGTACGCGGGCCTGGGCATCGTCGAAACGGCCGACCGCGACGACCTCGACATCCTGGAGGTCGCCAAGGTCCACTTCGCCCTCGGCGAGCGCCTGCAGCTGGGCCGTTTCCTCGAGCGCATCGTCGCCCTCCCGCGCACCGACCGCTGGCAGACCATGGCCCGCGCCGCCCTCCGCGACGACCTGCACACGGTCCACGCCCGCCTGACGGCACAGGTCCTGGCCACCACGGACCCCACCGCGGAACCCGAGGACCGAGTCATCTCCTGGCAGGACCAGAACGAGGCAGCCCTGTCCCGCGCAGCCACGATGCTGGAGGAAATCGTCGAAACCGAGGGCCCGGAGCTGGCGCATCTGTCGGTCGGGCTCCGCTTGGTCCGCACATTGATGGGCAACCAGGCCTGACAGGTGTTGCGTAGGTGGGTCGAGCTCAGCTCGGCCCACCTAGGCCGGTTGGTCACGTCCAGCGCATGAGCATGTGGCGGACCATGCCCCTGGGAACGACGCTTCCTTCGCAGGCAGCTAATCTGCGGTGGCCAATGTGCCGGTTGCGCGTGAATCTGGGGGAGCTGGGATGCGGGGAGTCATCGGGTGGGCCTGCGCGGTGGCACTCCTCGCGTGCGGCTGCGCCGGTACGCCGGGCGTTGACGGCAAGGACGCCAACGACCGGGACGCCAACGGCCGGGCATCCGCCGGGGCGTCCCCGTCTGCTCCAGCATCCACCGTGTCGGCGCCTGTGCGTCCGGCCGCCGAGGCGGCATCGTCGAGCGCCGTGTGCGAGCACGTCCGAACGACTCTGCCCGGCAACTGGACGGTCGCAGCCGGATCGTCCGCGACCTACCCCATCGCCGACGTCTGCTCCCTGACGAACTCCACCGACGCGAACAACCGCTTCGACATCTCCGTCGGCGTACTCGCGCTGTCCGCACCGGATATCGCTGCCCTTCGGACCTACGAGAACCGCTCCCTCAAGGATCTCGGCTACGCGGTCAGACCCGTCGCCGCCACCGTCAGCCAGAACTCCTGGTCCGTGACCCCAGCCGCCGTCGGCCCTTGGATCGTCTTCTTCACCGGCGGACGACCGGTGCGGGTCGCCCAGACGAGCTCGGCCCAAGGCCAACAGCAAGCAGTGACCGCCGTCGCGCGAACCATCGCCGCCATGCCCGGCGGAATCCCGCCCGCACCCGCGATCCAGGCCCGCCCCGAATGCGAACGGGGAACGCCGGCGGCAAAAAAGATCCTCGGCGGTCGAGCCGTCGCCAGACGCGACGCGATCGTCGACGGAAACCTCCGGTGCCACTGGGGCTCGACCCGGGCTGGAGTCGCGACCGCCGGTGGTGGCCCTGCCTCCGAGCCGGCGACGGACTTCGCCATGGTGAAGGACGCAGGCACCCCCGGGTCAGCGGCCATCACTCAGCGTGTGAACGTCGGCGAGGAGGGCTGGCAACAAGACAACGGCTTCTTGGCCTTCCGAGCGACAGCCGACACGTTCGTCACCATCCGATCGGTACCGATGACACCAACCCAATCCGCCCAGATCCGAACCCTGGGCAAGGCAATCCTGCCCTCTTACAAGCGCTGATCGAAACCCGGCCGCCGGCCGGGGCGTCCAATCCCTGCTGGTCCTTACGTCCCGAAGTCGGTGCCGTCGGAGCCGCAGCCGTCGGCGTCGGCGTCGGCGTCGGCGTCGGCATCGGCGTCGAGCACGACCAGGACGGCCGGACCTTGCGCTGCTACCGGCCAATGCCAGCGAGACGGCCTGACGAGGTCACCCCTCGCGGGACTGCTCACGAGCTCAGCGAGCGGTAAGGGATCAACCTGGACGCGGAGAGGCACTGACGCCAGGAGTGGAGGGGCACGGCGCTGTCGGCTCGTCCGCGGACCGGGCAGCGCGTTGCGACGCCGGGTGTCGCCTTGCTCAGGTGGTGACTCGCTTCGTCGACGAACAGCTCTTGTAACCGGTGCGCGTGTTCGTATTGCACACGTAGATGTCGATCCGGAGTCCGTGACCTGACGCGATGGGTCCACGGAAGGCTGCGTCTCCGTGGCAGCTACTGTCGCCGAGCGTGTGCCAGACGCCAGTGATCTTGTAGTGCAGCACCGCCCCTCGCGCGTCACAGCTCTTGTCTTTGGCGATCAAGGTGAAGTTCCCGCTTGCCGCGACGGCCACCTGCCCCAACGCCCCGCCGTCCGGCGAGGTCACCGACGTCGTGGCGGCATGCGCTGGGGTTGCCACCAACAACCCGCTCAGCATCACTGCGACTCCTACCAGTGCCCCCAGTGCACGTGCCTTCATCAGTCCTCCGAGAGAGATGTCTCGAGCAGGCTTGCGCCCGCCCGCTGGATTTGTCGCGACAGTACGAGTTGTCGCCGACGTGTATCTGCCCGTACCGCACCCGTACTTCACGCGGCAGGCGTGAGGACGCGGTTGGCATTACGTTCGCGGGCTGGTTGGGACAGATCAGTCGAGGAGCCGATACGGCGGGTGGTGGTGATTGGAGTTGCCGGGGCAAGGAAGTGAAGCTGGCCGTCCACCACACCGTCACCGCGTCCTGGGCTTGGTGGCCGTTGTCCGGCGCTGGGGCTGGCCGGGACGGCAGTGGGGTCGGCCTGGTCGACGTCGACCGGCTCGGTTGTTGGAGGTTGGCGCATGATTGATCTAGCAAGCTTGCGCGGCGGGTCGGACACCCGTTCGGTGATGGAGGCGGCAATGGATGGGGTCACCGATCGGAGACGATGACCTCGACGGAGTACTGGTCGGCGCGGTAGCAGTGGTCGCCGAACTCGACTGCCGAACCGTCCGCGTCGTACGCGCTGCGGGTCATCGTGACCAGCGGCTCGGCTTTGGACATATGGAGGGTACGGCGTTCCTCGGCGGAGGCGTTACGTGCGCCGATTCGCTGCCGCGCGACCGTCGGGCGGATGCCGCGGGCGCGCAGGACGGCGTACAGGCCCTCGGTGGTGAGCTGCTCCTGGGTGAGGTCGTTCATTGCTGGGGGCAACCAGTTGCGCATGATCGCGAGCGGGACGTCGCCGGCGTAGCGGAGGCGGACGATCGCGACCAGCGGCGTGCCGGGTGGCAGGCCGAGGGCTTCCGCGGCGCGGTCGTCGTGGGCCGCGCAGTTCAGGGAGAGGACGTCCGTGCGCGGCGTCCGGCCCTCGCGTTCCAGGTCGTCGTACAGGCTGGTCAGCTCGGCCTTGCGGTGGACCATCTGGTTGGCGACCGTGGTGCCGATGCCCCGGCGGCGGACCAGGAGTCCCTTGTTGACCAGCTCGGAGATCGCACGCCGGACGGTCGGCCGCGACAGGCTTAGCCGGTCCGACATCGCGATCTCGTTCTCGAACGGGTCGCCGGGGCGCAGGGTCCCGTCGGTGATGGCAGCCGTCAGCTGCTCGGCCAGCTGGTGGTACAGCGGCACCGGGCTGGTCCGATCGATTTGAATCGGCAGGGCGGCCATGGGCGGATGCTACCGAGGAACGTGCATATGTGTCGACGTGAAAATGTGCTTACAAACTATTGACTCTCCTCGGCTGGGCCGGAAAGCTGGGCACGGCCACCGGCGCCGACATCGTCCGGGCGTCGCTCGCGACTACCCGGGCCTGTGGGCGCGACCGTCGCGAGGCGCCCGTACTGCGGCGCTGTCGCGCGGCCGAGCCGGGCGAGTCAGAGATCGAGCGAACGAGAGGGCGGCCGCAGATGCGGATCGGGTTGGTCGGGGTCGGGCGGATCGGTGCGTTCCACGCGGCGACACTGAAATCGCTGCCGGCGGTCGAGCAGGTGGTCGTCGCCGACGCCGACGACACTCGGGCGGAGCTGACCGCCAAGGAGCTCGGGCTCGAGTTCGCGCCGGACGTGCCCGCACTGCTGACCAGCGGGATCGACGGCCTGGTGATCGCCGCCGCGACCTCCGCGCACGCCGAGCTCATCGCGGCCGGGGTCGCCGCGGGCATCCCCACGTTCTGCGAGAAGCCGGTCGCACTCGATCTGGCGGAGACGCAGCGGGTGGTCGAACTGGTCGAGGGATCCGACGTCCCGGTGCACATCGGCTTCCAGCGCCGCTTCGACGCCGGGTATCAGGCGGCCGCCGCGCAGGTTCGCTCCGGCGAACTCGGTTTCGTCCACCACATCCGCGCGAACACCAACGACGCGTTCCCGCCGCCGGCCGGCTACATCCCGACCAGCGGCGGCTTCTTCCGCGACTGCACGGTGCACGACTTCGACATCATCCGGTACGTCACCGGCCGCGAAGTGGTCAGCGTCTACGCGACCGGCGCCAACCGGGGCGAAGCCTTCTTCGGCGAGTACGGCGACGTCGACGCGGCCGCCGCGCTGCTCACGCTCGACGACAGCACCTTCGCCACCGTCAGCGGGACCCGCTACAACGCAGCCGGTCACGACGTCCGGATGGAGGTGCTCGGCAGCCTCGGCTCGGTCGCGGTCGGCCTCGACGAACACACCGCACTCCGCTCGGTCGAAGCCGGCGTGACCTTCCCCGGCGGCGAGCCGCACGCCACGTTCATGGACCGCTTCGGCCCGGCGTACGTCGCCGAACTCACCGCGTTCACCGAGGTCGTCGCCGGCACCCGCGAGGTCCCCTGCACCGTCCGCGACGCCCTCCAGGCCTTCCGCATCGCCGACGCCTGCGAACTGTCCCGCAAGGAAAACCGAGTCGTCTTCCTGGACGCCGCCACATGACCAGCCAGACCAGGCTCCGCCTGAGCGCGGCTGACGACGGCCCGACTCGAATCGAGCGAGCCGGCGAAGCCGTGGCGCTGATCGAAGGCCGCGAGATCCCGACGCTGACCGAGGCAACCGGCGACGTCCCGACTCCAATCGATCGGACTGGCGACATGCCGATGCTGATCGAGCGGGCTGGCGATATGCCGACGCTGGCCGGGGCATCGCGACCTCCCGACGCTGACCAGCCGTCGCACCGCGCCCTTCGCGGCGGTGGCACACCGTGCTGTCCGGGACGCCGGCCGGCGCGGACCAAGACAAATTGTCCCGGCGCCGTTACGGCGCGCACCAACGACGAACGACCCGACGAGTCGACACCTGAGGAGATCGGCCGATGAGTGACGTAGCTGCCCGGATTGCCGGAGCCCCGATTTCCTGGGGTGTTTGTGAGGTTCCCGGCTGGGGTTGGCAGTACGACCCGGAGACCGTGTTGGCGGAGATGCGCGACGTCGGGATCGCGGCGACCGAGTTCGGGCCGGACGGGTTCCTGCCCGACGACCCGGCGGAGAAGGCGAAGACGCTGGCCGATCTGGGACTGCGCGCGGTCGGTGGGTTCGTCCCGGTGGTGCTGCACGATCCGTTGCACGACCCGGTCCCCGAGGTCGCCCGTGCTCTCGAAGGGTTTGTCGCCGCCGGCGCGTCGACCCTCGTCATCGCCGCCGCGACCGGTTCGGACGGTTACGACGGCCGGCCCGTGCTCGACGACAGCGGCTGGGCGACCCTGCTGGCGAACCTCGACCGCCTGACCGAACTGGCTGCCGCCCAGAACGTGCTCGCCACGATCCACCCCCACGTCGGCACGATGATCGAAAACGCCGACGACGTCCGCCGCGTCCTGGCCGGTTCCACGATCGGCCTCACCCTCGACACCGGACACCTGATGATCGGTGGCGTCGACCCGGTCGCGCTGACCCTGGAACACACCGCGCGGATCAAGCACACCCACCTCAAGGACGTCGACGCGGCGTGGGCCGCGAAGGTCCAGTCCGGCGAGGTCAGCTACACCGACGCGGTCCGGGAGGGGATGTACCGCCCGCTCGGTCAGGGCGACGTCGACCTCACCGCCATCGTTGGCGCCCTCGAGTCGTCGGGCTACCAAGGCTGGTACGTCCTCGAGCAGGACACCATCCTGCAGGAACGGCCTACCGGCGAGGGCCCGGTCGCGGATGTTCGCTCCAGCATCGCTCACCTCCGTCACCTCGCGGCCGGCTCGACCGTCGAAGGGGCGGTTGTCTGATGGCGGACGACGTACTGACCATCGGGCGGATCGGGGTCGACCTCTATCCGTTGCAGACCGGCACGCATCTGGAGGATGTCGAGAGCTTCGGCAAATTCCTCGGCGGTAGCGCGACCAACGTCGCCGTGGCGGCGGCCAAGCACGGGCGCAAGGCTGCGGTGATCAGCCGGACCGGTAACGATCCGTTCGGCACCTTCATCCATCGCACCCTCCGTGAGCTCGACGTCGACGACCGGTTCGTGACCGGGGTCGACGGCCTGCCGACGCCGATCACCTTCTGCGAGATCTTCCCGCCGGACAATTTCCCGCTGTACTTCTACCGGTTCCCGAAGGCGCCGGACCTGGTGATCCACCCCGAGGAACTGGATCTGCAGGCGATCAAGGACGCCAAGATCTACTGGTCGACGGTGACCGGCCTGTCGGCCGAGCCGAGCCGCTCGGCCCACTTCGCCGCCTGGGAGGCGCGCGAGCGCCGCCCGATCACCGTCCTCGACCTGGACTACCGCCCGATGTTCTGGGCGGACCCCAGCGAGGCGCACGAGCAGGTTAGCAAAGCCCTCGACCACTGCACGGTTGCCGTCGGCAACCGCGAGGAGTGCGAGGTCGCCGTCGGCGAGACCGACCCGGACAAGGCCGCCCAGGCACTGCTCGACCGCGGTCTGGACCTGGCCGTGGTGAAGCAGGGGCCCAAGGGCACGCTCGCCCGCACCCGGGACGAACGCGTCGAGGTCCCGCCCTTCCCGGTCGAGGTCGTGAACGGCCTCGGCGCGGGCGACGGTTTCGGCGGAGCCCTGTGTCATGGGCTGCTCGCCGGCTGGCCGCTCGAACGCGTCATCCGCTTCGCCAACACCGCAGGTGCCATCGTCGCCTCTCGCCTCGAGTGCTCCACCGCGATGCCCACCGAATCCGAAGTCCTCACGCTGTTGGGCGAAACCGCATGACCAGCCATCAACCCCCGCCGCCCCGAACCGCCCCGAGCAATCCGGCGCCTGCGGAGCATCCAACGCACACGAGTGCTCACAGGCAGGGCGTCACCCCCACGCCGGAAGTCAGCCCAGCCCCTTCGCCGAGCCGAGTACCGGCGGGCGGTCCGGCGTACTCGGGTGATCCGGTGGCTGGCGTGAACCCTGCGCAGGCGAATGATCCGGCGCTCGCACCGAGTTCCCCGCAGGCAAGTGGCCCGGCGTCTGGGCGGAGGCCCACACCGGCGAGCGGCCCGGCGTCTGGGCAGCGGCCCGCACCGGCGAGCGGCCCGGCCTCTGCGCCGAGACCCGCGACGGCGAGTGGTTCGGCGTTGGCCCCAAGTGCACCGCCCGTCAAGAGCTCGGCACCTGCAGGTGCGGGCAGGCAGGTCGAGTGGGGTACCGGGTACGGCGTGGATCTGACTGAGATGCGGGTGCGGCATCCTGAGCGGGTGGCTGAAGCCTGGCAGCAGCGGCGGCGGCGTGAGCTGGTGGGAGACGACGGGCGGTTGCTGATCGTCGCGGCGGACCACCCGGCGCGCGGTGCGCTGGGCGTCCGCGATGATCGGATGGCGATGGCCAGCCGATCGGGGTTGATCGAGCGGCTGTGCACGGCGCTGCAACGGCCAGGGGTCGACGGCGTGCTCGCCACACCGGACGTGCTCGAGGACCTCCTGCTGCTCGGAGCGCTGGAAGGCAAGCTGGTCATCGGGTCGATGAACCGTGGTGGGTTGCAAGGCGCCTCCTTCGAGTTGGACGACCGGTTCACGGCCTACCGGTCGGCGGACGACATCGCGTCGCGCCGGCTGGACGGCGGCAAGATGCTGACCCGGATCTGCCTGGACGATCCGGGCACGGTGGCGACGCTGGAAAGCAGCGCGCAGGCTGTCACGGAGCTGGCCGAGCGCAGGCTGATGGCGATGGTCGAACCGTTCTGGTCGGTGCGGACCGACGGGCGGGTCAGCAACCTGCTCGACCCGGACTCGGTGATCCGGTCGGTGCACATCGCCTCCGGGCTCGGCGCGACCAGCGCGTACACGTGGCTCAAGCTGCCGGTGGTGGACGAGCTGGAACGGGTGATGGAGGCAACGACTCTGCCGACCTTGCTGCTCGGCGGCGATCCGACTGTCGCGCCCGAGGAAACCTATGCATCCTGGGGCAAGGCGCTGAGCCTGCCGTCGGTGCGCGGACTGGTCGTCGGACGGGCGCTGCTGTTCCCGCCGGACGGCGACGTTGCCGCCGCTGTCGACCAAGCCGCCACCCTGGTGCACGGAGGTGCCGCATGACGAAGGCCACGTCCACCATCGGCGGGGGTGCCGCATGACGCACCTGACACCGCCGATCGCCGGCACCCCGAGAGCAGATTCGTCGACCCGTGGAGGTGTCGCATGACCGAGTGGTTCAGGCCCGCAGGCTCCACGGCGCGGGACGGCTACGACCTCGTCGTCCGGCCCGGGGAGCAGGACTGGCACCACACCGGCCTGACCGTGCGGACGCTGCGGCCGGGACAGTCCGTCGAATTCGACACCGGGGACTGCGAATACCTTGTCCTCCCGCTGAGCGGCTCCGCCGAGGTGATCGTCGAGGGCGAAACCGTGCCGCTCGGCGGCCGGGCGGACGTCTTCGCCGGACCGACCGACCTCGCCTACGTCCCGCGCGGAACCACCGTGGCGGTCGTCAGCGCCGGTGGTGCGCGGATCGCCTTCCCACACGCCAAGGCCGCGAGCGACTACCCGTTCCGCCGGATCGGCACCGAGCAGGTGGAAACCGAGCTGCGCGGCGCCGGGGTATCGTCCCGGCAGGTCCGCAACTTCGGCACGCCGGCCGTGCTCGAGGCCGACTCGATCATCGCCTGCGAGGTGCTCACGCCGGCCGGCAACTGGTCGTCGTACCCGCCGCACAAGCATGACGAGCACAAGCCGGGGGAGGAGAGTGTGCTCGAGGAGATCTACTACTTCGAGCTGCAGCTCTCCGAGGACGCGCCGGAAGGTGTCAAGGGCAACGACCCGATCGGCTACCAGCGGGTCTACGGGACCGAGGACCGGCCGATCGACGTCCTCGCCGAGGTCCGGGACGGCGACCTCGTGCTCGTGCCGCACGGGTGGCACGGCCCGGCGATGGCACCGCCCGGCTACGACATGTACTACCTGAACGTGATGGCCGGTCCGGGCACTGAACGCGCCTGGTTGATCAGCGACGACCCGCAGCACGGCTGGGTCCGGCAGCTGTGGGACAACCAGCAGATCGACCCGCGGCTCCCGTTCGGCGAGCGGTGAGCAGCCACTCATGACTCCTTCCACGATCGATCCGCGGCTACCTTTCGGAGGACAGCGATGACGGTACGTCTCACGGTCGCGCAGGCGCTGGTGCGATTCCTGAGCGTCCAGTACTCGGAGCGCGACGGCGAACGGCAGAAGCTCTTCGCCGGCTGCTTCGGCATCTTCGGGCACGGCAACGTGGCCGGGCTGGGCCAGGCGCTGCTGCAGGCCGAGCTCGAGGACCCGACGGCGCTGCCGTACATCCTGGCGCGCAACGAACAGTCGATGGTGCACAGCGCGTCGGCCTTCGCCCGGACTCGCGACCGCCTGCAGACCTATGCCTGCACGGCCAGCATCGGGCCCGGCTCGACCAACATGGTGACCGGCGCGGCCCTGGCGACGGTGAACCGGCTGCCGGTCCTGATCCTGCCGTCGGACGTCTTCGCGACCCGCGTGGCCAGCCCGGTCCTGCAGGAGCTGGAGAGTTTCTCGGCCGGCGACGTCTCGGTGAACGACGCCTTCCGCCCGGTGTCGAAGTACTTCGACCGCGTCTGGCGGCCCGAGCAGCTCCCGTCGGCGCTGCTGAACGCAATGCGCGTGCTGACCGATCCGGTCGAGACCGGCGCGGTCACGATCGCTCTGCCACAGGACGTTCAGGCCGAGGCCTACGACTGGCCGGAGGAGCTGTTCGCCGAGCGCACCTGGTACGTCGCCCGACCGTTGCCAGAGGCATCCATCGTCGAGAAGGCCGCCGAGCTGATCAGGTCGGCGGAGCGCCCGTTGATCGTGGCTGGTGGCGGCGTTGCGTACTCGCGCGCCCAGGACGCACTGCGCGCCTTCGCCGAGGCGACCGGCATCCCGGTCGCGGAAAGTCAGGCAGGCAAGGGATCCCTGCGCTACGACCACCCGCAATCGGTCGGCGCGGTCGGCTCCACCGGAACCACGGCGGCGAACGCGCTGGCCCGCGACGCCGACCTGGTGATCGGCATCGGGACCCGCTACGGGGACTTCACGACGGCGTCGCGGACGGCGTTCCAGAACCCGGACGTGAAGTTCGTCAACATCAATGTGGCGCGGTTCGACGGTGGCAAGCATGCTGGTCTCCCGGTGGTCGCGGATGCCCGGGAAGCCCTTGTTTCCTTGGCATCCGCGCTCGATGGCTGGCGCGTGCAGAGAAAGTACACGGATTCGGCCACCGCACTGGCCGAACAGTGGGACGAGGTTGTGGACAACCACTACATCCCATCCGCCGAGGTGACCGGAAAGCTCGCGGAAGGACTGCTCACCCAGGGCCAGGTCCTCGGTGCCGTCAACGAATTGTCGGCGCCGTCTGATGTCGTTGTCTGTGCGGCCGGTTCGATGCCGGGCGACCTGCACAAACTCTGGCGGACCCGCGACCCGAAGGGCTACCACGTTGAGTACGGCTACTCCTGCATGGGATACGAGATCGCCGGCGGCATCGGTGTCCGTCTCGGTGCCCCGGACCGTGACGTCTTCGTCCTGGTCGGCGACGGGTCGTACCTGATGATGTCCAGCGAGCTGGTCACCGCTGTCCAGGAGAACGTGAAGATCATCGTCGTCCTGGTGCAGAACCACGGCTTCGCCTCGATCGGCGCCCTGTCGGAGTCCCTGGGTTCCCAGCGATTCGGTACGGCGTACCGCAAGCGTGGCGCGGACGGGCGTCTCGACGGCGACTACCTGCCGGTGGATCTGGCGGCGAACGTGCGCAGCTTCGGCGTCGAGGTGATCGAGGTGTCCAGCCGCGACGAGCTGGACAAGGCGATCCACACGGCGAAGGCCGCCGACGGGCCGATCGCGATCCACGTCACCACGGACCCGATGATCGGCGCGCCGGACAGCGACTCGTGGTGGGACGTGCCGGTCAGCCAGGTCTCCGACCTCGACTCGACCCGTGCGGCCGCGGCGTCGTACGAGGAGTCGAAGAAGGCCCAGCGTCCGTACGTCGCGCCGGTGGAAGGTCGTTGACATGGGCCTCGAAACCAGCAGAGTGAAAATCGGCAGCGCCCCCGACTCGTGGGGCGTCTGGTTCGCCGACGATCCCCAGCAGACGCCGTGGACCAGGTTTCTCGACGAGGTCGCCGAGGCCGGGTACACCAGGATCGAGCTGGGGCCGTACGGCTACCTGCCGACCGATCCCGCCGAGCTCAAGGAACAGCTCGACCAGCGGGGACTCGAAGTCACCGCCGGTACGACGTTCGAGCACCTGCACCGGCCGGACTCGTTCGACTCGACGTGGCGCGACGTGGCCCCGGTGGCCGAGCTGGCCGCCGCGATGGGCGCGAAGCATCTGGTCGTGATGCCCTCGATGTGGCGCGGTGACGACGGCCAGATCGTCGAACCGCGGCTGGACCACGAAGGTCAGGCGCGGCACGGCCGCCAGGTGACCGAGCTCGGTCGCCGCGTGTTCGAGGAGTACGGGCTGAGGACGCAGTTCCACCCGCACGCGGACGGGCATGTCGACACCCAAGACACGGTCGAGCGGTTCCTGGCCGAGACCGACGGTGCGCACGTGAACCTCTGCCTCGACACAGGGCACATCAGTTACTGCGGCGGCGACAACCTGCAGCTGATCCGCGACTACCCGGACCGCATCGGGTACGTGCACCTGAAGCAGGTCGACCCGGCCGTGCTCGCGCAGGTCCAGGCCGAAGGGCTCGGGTTCGACGCGGCGGTCCAGCGCGGGGTGATGTGCGAGCCGCCCGGCGGCGTACCGGAGCTTCCTCCGGTGCTGGAGGCACTCGCCGGCCTGGACGTCGAGCTGTTCGCGATCGTGGAGCAAGATCTCTACCCCTGTGCGCCGGAGGTGCCGCTGCCGATCGCGCGCCGCACCCTGGCGTACCTGAACAGCCACGGGGGTGGTGCATCCGCCTGACGGCCAGGAGAGTATGCACTCTCTGGTCAGTAGCAACGCCGCGGCGTACCCGCGGGAACTTCGGAAAGGCTGGTTGTGGTCATGGTTCGGTGGCATAGGAAGGCCGTAGTCAGTAGTGCGGCACTGGCGCTCGTGCTCGCGGTGGGAGCCTGCAGCGACTCCGGCGGCAAGCAGGAGGAGCAGAACGCGGACTCCGGCTCGGGCAACGTGGCGACCACGCCGCGGATCAAGGTCGCGCTGATCACCCACTCCAAGGCGGGTGACACGTTCTGGGACATCGTCCGGCGCGGTGCCGAGGCGGCGGCGCAGAAGGACAACATCGAGCTGCAGTACTCCTCCGATCCCGACGGCGCGGCCCAGGCCAACCTGGTGCAGACCGCGATCGACTCGAAGGTCGACGGCATCGCGGTGACGCTGAACAAGCCCGACGCGATGATGCCGAACGTGAAGAAGGCGATCGCGGCGGGCATCCCGGTGACCGTGCTGAACGGCGGTCTGGACACCTGGAAGCAGTCCGGCGCGATCGGGTACTTCGGGCAGGACGAGCGGATCGCCGGCGAGGCGACCGGGGACAAGCTCAAGCAGCTCGGCGCGAAGAAGGTGCTCTGCGTCGTGCACGAGCAGGGCAACGTCAGCCTCGAGGCCCGCTGCCAGGGCATCAAGAACAAGTTCGGCAACGTCGAGAACCTGAACGTCGACGGTGCCGACCAGCCGGGCACGCAGGCGACCATCACGTCGAAGCTGCAGCAGGACAAGTCGGTGGACTACCTGGTGGGTCTGAACGCCGGCGTCACGCTGACCGCCGTCCAGGCCGCCAAGGACGCCGGGTCGTCGGCGAAGATCGGCAGTTTCGACATGAGCAAGGAGATGGCCAAGGCGGTCAAGGACGGCACCGTGCAGTTCGCCGTCGACCAGCAGCCGTACCTGCAGGGCTACCTGGCGATCGACGCGATCTGGCTGAACAAGACCAACGGCAACTCGATCGGCGGCGGCGAGGCCACGCTGACCGGCCCGTCGTTCGTCGAGAAGTCCAACATCGAGGCCGTCGAGAAGTTCGCCGCGGCCGGGACCCGCTGAGGTAGCCGCGATGGCATCGACGATCGCGACCCCCGCCGACGCCGACGACCGCGTCTCGGCGCGCTCGGTCGGCGCCCGGCTGCTCAGCCGCCCGGAGATCGGGTCGCTGGTCGGCGCCGCGGTGATCCTGGTCTTCTTCTTGGTCACCGCGGAGCCGTTCCGCGACATCAACAACGCCGGGACGATCCTCTACCAGGCCGCGCTGATCGGGGTGATGGCCGTTCCGGTGTCGCTGCTGATGATCGGTGGCGAGTTCGACCTGTCGGCCGGGGTGGCGGTGACGACCGCCGGCCTGACCGCCGGCATCTTCGCCTACCAGTTCAGCGTCAACGTCTGGGTCGGGATGGCGGTCGCGCTCGTCCTTGCCCTGGCGATCGGTCTGTTCAACGGCTGGCTGCTGATGCGCACCGGGCTGCCGAGCTTCCTGGTCACGCTCGGCACGTTCTTCATCCTGCAGGGGCTCAACGTGGCGGTCACCCGGCTGACGTCGGGCGCCGTCGCGTCGAACTCGATCAGCGACATGGACGGGTTCAGCTCGGCCAAGGCGCTGTTCGCCTCCGAGTTCAAGCTCGGCGGCCTGACGATCAAGATCATCGTGGTCTGGTGGATCGTGTTCGTCGCGATCGCCGCCTGGGTGCTGCTGCGGACCAAGATCGGCAACTGGATCTTCGCCGTCGGCGGTGACGCCGCATCGGCGCGAGCGGTCGGCGTACCGGTGAAGAAGGTGAAGATCGGCCTGTTCATGACCGTCGGGTTCTTCGCCTGGTTCACCGGGATGCAGCTGCTGTTCGTGCAGAACGGCGTCGTGCAGTCCGGTGAGGGCGTCGGCAAGGAGTTCCTCTACATCATCGCCGCAGTGGTCGGCGGCTGCCTGCTGACCGGGGGCTACGGCTCGGTGGTCGGCGGCGCGGTCGGCGCGCTGATCTTCGGCATGGTGCAGCTCGGTGTTGTGTACGCCGGCTGGAACCCGGACTGGTTCAAGGCGTTCCTCGGCGCGATGTTGCTGCTGGCCACGATCGTGAACCTGGTCGTCAAGAACAAGGCGGACGCACGATGAGTACGACGGAAAGCTTCGCCAGCGAGGCGACCGGCAGCCCGACCACGCCGATCGTGCACCTGGAGGACGTGGGCAAGAGCTACGGCAACATCCACGCCCTGCGCGGAGTGTCGCTGTCGGTCCGGCAGGGCGAGATCACCTGCGTGCTGGGCGACAACGGCGCGGGCAAGTCGACGTTGATCAAGATCATCGCCGGCCTGCACGACTACACCTCCGGGACCATGTCGGTGAACGGCGAGGAGCGGCACTTCTCCTCACCGCGCGAGTCGCTGGACAGCGGCATCGCGACCGTCTACCAGGACCTGGCGCTGGCTCCGCTGATGTCGGTCTGGCGCAACTTCTTCCTCGGCAACGAGCTCACGAAGGGGCCCTTCGGGGTGCTCGACTCGGCCCGGATGAAGCAGGTCGCGCAGGAGGAACTGACCAAGATGGGGATCTCGATTCCCAACCTGGAGCAGCCGGTCGGCAAGTTGTCCGGCGGTCAACGGCAATGCGTCGCGATCGCGCGGGCGATCCACTTCGGCGCCAAGGTGCTGATCCTGGACGAGCCGACCGCCGCACTCGGCGTGAACCAGTCAGGGGTGGTGCTGAAGTACATCGTCAAGGCGCGGGACGCGGGCATCGGGGTCGTTTTCATCACCCACAACCCGCATCACGCGTACCTGGTCGGTAACCACTTCGTCATCCTCAAGCTCGGCCGGGTGGCGCTGGACACGCATCGGTCGGACATCACGCTGGAGCAGCTGACCACGGAGATGGCCGGCGGCTCGGAGCTGGAGGCGCTCAGCCACGAGCTGCGCGGCTTCGATCCCGAGCTCGTCGTCGCTCCACAGAACAAGCAGGACTGAGCGGTACGGCGGGCGCCCGGCCGGGAGTACGCCCGGTCGGGCGGTCGCCGGAGCAGGAGCAGTTGGCGGTCAGCCGGGAGATCGGGAGCAGTTGGCGGTCAGCCGGAGGATCCGAGCAGGTGGCGGTGGCGCCGGGACACCCGGAGCCGCCGGAAGTGCGGCGCGGCAGTCGTCGTACCAATGTCGTCAGAGAGTAGGTGGAGATGCAGGATCTCAGGATCGGGATCATCGGTGTCGGGGTGATGGGCGCCGATCATGCCGAGCGGGTGGTGCGACGGATCTCCGGCGCACGGCTGGTCGCGATCTCCGATCCCGACCTGCCCCGGGCGACCGCCCTGGCCGAGTCGCTGGGTGAGATCCGCGTGATCGAGGATCCGCTGGCGCTGATCGGGGACGCGAGCGTCGACGCGGTGATCATCGCCTCGCCGGGATTCGCGCACGCCGAGCAGCTGATGGCGTGCCTGGAGCACGCGAAACCGGTGCTCTGCGAAAAGCCCCTGACGATGGACACCGAGTCGTCGCTGCGGGTCGTCGAGGCCGAGCACAAGCTCGGCCGGCAGCTGATCCAGGTCGGATTCATGCGCCGGTTCGACCCGGAGTACGCCGCGCTGAAGCAGCTGCTCGACTCCGGTGAGCTCGGCCGGACCCTCCTGCTCCACAACGTGCACCGGAACAAGACGGTCGCGGCCAGCTTCCGCAGCGAGATGATCGTGCGCGACTCGCTCGTGCACGAGGTCGACGTCGCGCGCTGGCTGTTCGACGACGAGATCGCCCGGATCACCGTGCACGCGCCGAAGCCGACCAGCTTGGTCGCTGACGGAGTGCTCGACCCGCAGCTCGCGGTGTTCGAGATGGCGAGCGGGGCGATCGCCGACGTCGAGGTGTTCGTGAACTTCCAGGTCGGCTACGAGGTGCGCTGCGAAGCCGTCGCCGAGAAGGGCAGCGCGACCATCGGCCTCGGCGTCGACGTACTGACGCGACGCGGCGGGCAGTGGGGTGGCGCCGTACCGGAGGACTACCGGGCCCGGTTCGGTACGGCGTACGACATCGAGGTCCAGCGCTGGGTCGACGCGACGGCGCGGGGCGAGATCGACGGGCCGACGGCCTGGGACGGGTACGCCGCGGCCGCCGTCTGCACCGCCGGCGTGCAGTCGCTGCAGGAAGGCCGCCCGGTCGAGGTCGAGCTGGCCAGTAAGAGCGAAGTGCTCGGATGACGCCCGGACGATGCCGGGCTGCCCGTGGGGCCGCCGCGCCCGCTCAACTACACGACATCACCGCAGGATCGACGCGAGGGACGAAGCTGTGAGCACTCAACGCATCACCCACCTGATCGGCGGGACGCCCTGGACGGGAGTCTCGGAGCGGACCAGCAAGGTCTACAACCCGGCCACCGGCGAGGTGACCGGTGAGCTCGACCTGGCCTCGGCGGCAACCGTCGACGAGGTGGTCAAGGTCGCCCACGAGGCGTCGAAGGCGTGGGGGCGCACGTCGCTCACCAAGCGCGCGCAGGTGCTGTTCGCGTTCCGCGAGCTGCTGAACGAGCGCAAGGGCGACATCGCCGCACTGATCACCGCCGAGCACGGCAAGGTGCTGTCGGACGCGCTCGGCGAGGTGACCCGCGGGCTCGAGGTGGTCGAGTTCGCCTGTGGCATCCCGCACCTGCTCAAGGGCGGGTTCAGCGAGAACGTGTCGACCAACGTCGACGTGTACTCGATCCGCCAGTCGCTCGGCGCGGTCGCGGTGATCTCGCCGTTCAACTTCCCGGCGATGGTGCCGCTGTGGTTCGTGCCGATCGCGGTGGCCTGCGGCAACAGTGTGGTGATCAAGCCGTCGGAGAAGGACCCGTCGGCGGTGAACGCGGTCGCCGCGCTGTGGAAGGAGGCCGGCCTGCCGGACGGCGTGATGAACGTCGTGCACGGTGACAAGGAGGCCGTCGACCGGCTGCTCGAGCACCCGGACATCAAGGCGGTCTCGTTCGTCGGGTCGACGCCGATCGCACGCTACGTGTACGAAACCGGTACGGCGAACGGCAAGCGCGTGCAGGCGCTCGGCGGCGCGAAGAACCACATGGTCGTGCTGCCGGACGCCGATCTGGACCTGGCCGCCGACGCCGCGGTGAACGCGGGCTTCGGCTCGGCGGGCGAGCGGTGCATGGCGATCTCCGCGCTGATCGCGGTCGAGCCGGTCGCCGACGAGCTGATCGGCAAGATCCGGGAGCGGATGGCGACGCTGAAGACCGGCGACGGGACCCGCGGCTGCGACATGGGCCCGCTGGTCACCGGCGAACACCGGGACAAGGTCGTCGGGTACGTCGAGGCGGGGGTCGCGGCCGGCGCCGAACTCGCGGTGGACGGCCGGGAAGGGCCGTTCGACGGCGGCGACGACGGGTTCTGGCTCGGGCCGACGCTGTTCGACAAGGTGACGCCGGAGATGTCGATCTACACCGACGAGATCTTCGGGCCGGTGCTGTCGGTGGTCCGCGTCCCGTCGTACGACGCGGCGCTGGAGCTGGTGAACTCCAACCCGTACGGCAACGGGACGGCGATCTTCACCAACGACGGTGGGGCCGCGCGGCGGTACCAGGTCGAGGTCGAGGTGGGCATGGTCGGGGTGAACGTGCCGATCCCGGTGCCGATGGCGTACTACTCGTTCGGCGGGTGGAAGAACTCGCTGTTCGGCGACACCCACGCGCACGGAGCCGAGGGCGTGCACTTCTTCACCCGCGGCAAGGTGGTCACCTCGCGCTGGCTGGACCCGAGCCACGGCGGCCTGAACCTGGGCTTCCCGACCCACGACTGATCGCCGTTCGGGGTGTAGCGTCGAGAGTGACCCCCGGGGATCAGGAGTGCCGCGGCGAACCAGGCTCAGCCGAGTCGTCCGTCAGTGGGAAGTCCTCAAGCCCTGGAGTGCGTCATGTCGAAGAACAAGGGCGGACGCGAAGTCCGCAAGCCGAAACAACCCAAACAGCCGAAGGCCAGCCCGGCCGACAGCGCGATCATTCCGCCGACCAAGCAGGGGCGGAAGTAGTCGCCAGGCACTGAACAGGTGAGAACGCCGGTTGCCACGCATCCTCGAGGAGCGCGGCGACCGGCGTTCGCCCGTTGCGGCGTCCGTGGGTCAGCATCACCGTGACGTCGCAGTGGGCCGGCCCCGGCACCGGCTGCGGCGCGGGGCCCGCGCAGGATCCCCCGTCGCCGTCGCCGTCGCCGTCGCCGTCGCCGCCATCGCCTCGCCGTCGGCTCGCCATCGCCGTCGCCTCGCCGTCGCCTCGCCGGTGTTGTCGCGGTGGCCCTCGCCGGCCTCGCGGCTCGGGCCGGGCGATCGGCCTGATCGGGTCGATCGCTGGACCAGGTAGAGGGCCCGGGGTGCGGACGCCATCGCGGTCCGGTCACGACCCCTTACGGGACTGGGGGCCGCGGCCGCCGGGTCTCAGGTCGCCGAGGAGGCGGCGTGCGCCCCCGTCCGCGCCGGTACGGCGGCCTACCGCCGTACCGCCGTACCGGCGGCCGCGGCCGGGTCTGAGGGTCGTCGAGGACGCGGCGGCGTGCGCTCCCGCTCCCCGTTCGCGCCGGTACGGCGGCCTACCGCCGTACCGCCGTACCGGCGGCCGCGGCCGGGTCTGAGGGTCGTCGAGGACGCGGCGGCGTGCGCTCGCTCCCGCTCCCCGTCCGCGCCGGTACGGCGGCCTACCGGCCTACGGCGTGCCGTCCTCCGTCCTCCGTCCGCCGTCCCGGCGTCCCGGCGTACCGGCGTACCGGCGTACCGGCGTACCGGCGTACCGGCGTACCGGCGTACCGGCGTACCGGCGTACCGGCGTACCGGCGTACCGGCGTACCGGCGTACCGGCGTCCCGCCGTACCGGCGTGCGGACAGGTCAGAGCTGCAGGCTCGGGCGCGGCTGCAGGCCCGCGGACTGATAGGCGGCGTCGATCAGTTCCATCGTGGCGACCGCGTCGTCGGCGTCGATGGGCAGCGGGGTGCCCTCGCGGAGATGAGCGGCGAAGGCTTCCAGCTGATACGTGTACGACGACTTGCGGCCGAGGTGTTCGACCCAGTGGTCTTCCTTGGTGGTGACGATCACCCGGTCGTCCTGGTGGGGCAGGACGAAGCTCGGGGCGAACGCCTCGCCGCGGGTGCCGACGACCTTGAGGCTGAACTCGAGCTGTTCGGCGGCCATGCTGGTGCGGACCGCGCCGGTTGCGCCGTTCGGGAACTCGAGGTCGGCGTTCAGCCATTCGTCGACGCCGGGCAGGCGCTTGCGTTCGCCGGCGCGGGCGCTGACCAGCGTGGGCCGGCCGCCGCCCCACGGGGCGAACATGCGCTGGGCGTGCAGCGCGTAGCAGCCGACGTCCATCACGGCGCCGCCGGCGAGCGGCAGCGACCAGCGCGGGTCCTCGTCGGCCGGGGGCGGCATCACCATGGTGGCCTCGACGTGCTGGAGTTCGCCGAGCTCACCCTTAGCCAGCAGCTCCTGCAGCCGCTTGGTCACCGGGTGGAACAAGTAGTGGAAGCCCTCCATCACCACGACGCCGGCCTCGCGCGCGGCGTCCCGGACCTGGGCCGCCTCGGCCGCGTTGCTGGCCGACGGCTTCTCGGTCAGCACATGCTTGCCCGCGGCAATGGCCCGCAGGTTCCACGGGCCGTGCAGGGCGTTGGCGAGCGGGTTGTAGATCGCCTCGACCTGGGGGTCGTTGATCACGTCGTCGTACGACGCGTGCACGCGCTCGACGCCGTGCTCGGCGGCGAAGGCCTCGGCCCGGTCGGTGTCCCGGGCGGCGACCGCGACCAGCCGGGCGCCGGTCAGGCGGGCCGGTTCGGCGATCGCCCGGCCGGCGATCCGGGCGGCGCCGAGGATGCCGATGCGCAGCGGTTCCATGCCTTCTCCTTCAGATGTTCGTCCGTACGGCGGCGTACGGCGGGCTGGTCGAGGGCTTCCGGGGTGGGGCGGCCGGGGCCCGTCGAGTCCCTGGCGGGGTGTTCCGCCCGGCTCCGGGACGCGAGATCGCCGGTCGGCGACGTCGCCGTCCGAGGCCGGCCGGAAAAGCGTATCCCGCGCCGCCGACGGAAACGGTGGCCGGATCGAAGGCGTCATCCTGCCCGAGTTCGGGCAGCACCCGATAGGCCCTGACCGCCATCCGGACCCGCAGGCCGTCCGCCCGTGCGCCCGCACAAGCACCAGCCCTGAAGGCAGCCGCAGCCCGGTGGTCGACCGGCGAGATCGGCGTACCGGCGGTGGAGGTGCGCGACCTGAGCGGCCGTGACCGGCTCGGGGCCGCGATCACCCCGCGCAACAAGACGCGCAACCTGTCCATGCCCGCAGCGTAGAACCCGCCCGGCACGACGTAAGCCGCCGACCGCGGACCACCCACGGACCTTCATCTGCCCGATCCACCCCGTTCACCTCCATCCCTTGCCGAAGGCACCTTCCCCGGATTCCCGTCCCCGTGATGAGATCTCCTGACCCAGCTCACCGGCTGGCGACGAACAGGGGAGGCGGGAATGCGTACTGATCACGGGCTGCCGGTGGTTCGGTTGGGCCTGGTGGGGGCCGGCCGGATCGGGGTCATGCACGCCGGCAACGTCGCACGCCACGTCGCCGGGGCCGAGTTCGTGGCGGTGGCCGATCCCCGACGCGAGGCAGCCGACGAGCTGGCGGACAAGTACGCGGCCCGGGCGTGCGAGGTCGACGAACTGCTCGCCGATCCGGAGATCGACGGCGTACTGATCGCGTCGATCGCGGCCGCGCACTCCGACCTGATCGTCCAGGCGGCGCAGGCGGGCAAGGCGGTCTGGTGCGAGAAGCCGGCCTCGCTGACGCTCGACGAGATCGACCGGGCGATCACGGCGACCAAGGACGCCGGGGTGCCGTTCCAGGTCGGGTTCAACCGGCGGTTCGCGGCCGACTTCCAGCAGGCGCGGGCGACGGTCGACACGGGTGGCGTCGGTACGCCGCAACTGATGCGCTCGATCACCCGCGACCCGGGCTGGCCGGCGGGACTCACGAACGCGGCAGACGTGCGGCCGTGGACGATCTTCCGCGAGACCCTGGTGCACGACTTCGACATCCTGCTCTGGCTCAATCCGGGCGCCGAGGTCGTCGAGGTCTACACCCGCGCCGACGCGCTGGTCGCGCCGGAGTTCAAGGCCGACGGGCTGATCGACACCGCGGTTGTCGTGCTGACCTTCGACAACGGCGCGATCGCGACCGCGGAGGCGAACTTCTCGGCGCTCTACGGGTACGACGTCCGCGCCGAGGTCTTCGGCAGCAAGGGCATGGTGCTGGCCGGCCGGCTCCCGAGCACCCCGGCGGTGCACTACGACGCGAGCGGCCTGCACCAGCAGACGATGCGCAGCGACGAGCAGATGTTCCGCGACGCGTACGTGCAGGAGCTCGCCGACTTCGCCGCGGCCGTACGCGGCGACAGCGAACCGCCGGTCACCGGACAGGACGCCCGCCGCGCGCTCGAGATCTCCCTGGCCGCGATGCGGTCGCATCAGGAGCAGCGGCCGATCCGGATCGGGTAGCCGGCGCCGAAATCGACGCCCCACAAAGGAAGAGATCTGATCAAATCTGCTCATCGACTCGACGGTGGGCCCCTGACAGCCCAAGATGTGCCCATGAGCACCGTCCAGGTCAGCGTCGATCGCACCAGTCGTACCCCGCTCCATGTCCAGCTGGCACAGCAGCTGGAGGCAGCGATCCAGGGCGGTGACCTGCCGGTCGGTTCCCGGCTCAGCAACGAGGTGGACCTCGCGGAGGCCTACGGCCTGAGCCGTCCAACCGTGCGGCAGGCCATCGCGCGACTGGTCGACCAGGGCCTGCTGGTCCGCAAGCGTGGCGTCGGCACGCAGGTCGTCGGCAACTCCGGCCAGGTCCGCCGCTCGCTGGAGCTCACCAGCCTGTACGACGACCTGGCGGCGGCGCACCGCAAGCCCGAGACCGAGGTCCTGCGCTTCGGCATCGCTCCCGCGAGCCCTGACGTGGCCGCTGCCCTGCAGTGCGAGGCAGGAGATCGCGTACTCCGGCTGGAGCGCCTGCGCCGGGCGGACGGCGAGCCGCTGGCCCTGATGCGCAACTGGCTGCCGCCGGAGATGCTGGACACCGACCCGAGCACCCTGGCCGAGCGCGGCCTGTACGAGCTGCTCCGGGCCGAGGGCGTGCGCCTCAAGGTCGCGCACCAGACCATCTCCGCCCAGCCGGCCACACTGGAACAAGCCCGCCTGCTCGGTGAGGAAGTGGGCCACCCGCTGCTGGCGACCACGCGGATCACCTACGACGACCACGGGCGCGCGGTGGAGTACGGCTCGCACCTGTTCCGCGCCTCCCGCTACGCCTTCGAACACACCCTCGTCCACCGCTGACCCACCCCTCAGAGGATCAGCGGCGGACGAGAGAGCTTTACTTCTTACCAGTTCCCGGGAACTTCCATCCAGGCTTGCCGGCCAGCTCCAGCAGTTGGTCGGTGCTGAACACCGGCTTGCTGCGGGTGTGCCGCGCGTCCTTCTCCTGCGGGCCGTTGTAGCTGGTCATCGTGATCATCCGGCCATCCGGGTAGTGGAGCTCGACCCGGTTGGCGACCACACCGTTGAGCGACTGCCGCTCGTCGCTGTACGTCGGCTCGTTCTTCGACCAGCCCACCACCGCGCCGTCCGCCCGGACCTCGCAGTTCTGCGGCCCCTCGCCGGTGCACTTGGTCACCGGAGTCTCGTACTGCACCAGCACCTCGACCCGCGCGGCACCCTTGCCGTCGTTGACCACGTACGACACGCCGTTGAAGCCGTTGGTGCCGCCGCCCCAGGTCTCCGGCCGGGTGAACTGCAGCCCACTCGGCAGCACGCTCCTCAGGGTCTGCTGGGTCTGTGCCAACGGCACGGTCGGCTTGCCGTTGCCCGGCGCCCGGAGCGGTCCGTCGGTCTCCTTCGGGAAGGCCCACTGGTCGCTGGTGGCCAGGGCGGTGAGCTCCTGGACCGAGAACAGCGTGTTCGCCCGGGTGTTGCGGACACCGATCTGCTTCGGCGCGTTGTAGTTGTAGATGCTGATCAGCCGGCCGTCGGGATAGAAGATCTCGACGACAGTGTTCTTGATGCCCCACGGGTTCTTCGACGCGTCGTACGGGAAGATCGACTCGTTCGCGTACGAGGTGATCACCGATCCGTCCGGGCGCACCGTGCAGGAGCCGTGCAGACCTTCGCAGCCGGGGTTCGGCTTGGTGGTGACGACGTTGACAGTGAGCAGCGAGGCGCCTCTGCCGTCGTCGACGACGACCTCGGCGTGGTGCATGTTGTGCCGGTAACCGGCGTTGGCTGACGACTGTTTCAGCTCCTGCGGCAGCAGCCGCCGCAGTCTGTTCAGCGTGTCGGCCGGCGTACCGGGTGCGGAGACCGGCGCTGTGGCCGGGCTGCCTGGCGCTGACGTCGAGGTGCTCGGCGCCGTCGAAGGCGAGCCGGCGACAGGAGCAGCCGGGTTGCCGGCGAACAGTTGCGAGCCGCCGATGATGATGCCGGCCGTGGCCAGCGCCGCGCCGGCTCCGCTGAGGCTGAGCAGCGCCGTACGGCGGCGGCGCAGGGTGACGCCGCGCTGGATTCCGCGTTCCACCAGGTCGGGGGACTCCGGCTCGAGATCGTCGGTGACCCGGCGCATCAGGTCGGGCAAGCTGTCGTTCAAGTTGTTCATCGGGATTCTCCTGCGGGGTCAGAGAGCGATCAGCTGGACGTCGTCGCCGAGCACCGCGCGGAGCCGGTCCAGGGCGCGGGAGGTCCGGGTTCTGATCGCACCGGCGTTCTTGCCGAGATCGAGCGCGACCTGTTCGACGCTGCGATCTTCGAAGAACCGCAGCACGAGCACCGCACGATCAAGGGGAGACAGTTCGGCCAGAGCGTCCCGAAGGGCCACCCGCAGCTCGAGATCGCCGGAGTGCACCGGCCGGTCCGGCATGGTGTCGGTCGGCTGCTCGCCCCAGCTGCGCCGCCGGCGCTGCGAGATGAACGTCCGGGCCAGCACGGTCTGCGCGTACGCCGCGGGGTTCTCGATCCGCTGCATCCGCCACCAGGACCTGTACATCTTGGCCAGCGTCTCCTGGACCAGGTCCTCGGCGTGGTGCCGGTCCCCGGCGAGCAGCCAGGCGGTCCGGTACAGCTGGGGAGTCCGCGCTCTGGCGAACTCCTCGAAATCGTCCGTCGTCGATCCCATCACGGCCCTTCGTCGTGGTCTCACTCTGTACGACGCCGCGGGCCATCCGGCGCGTTACAGCCGGCGATCCGGCGCAGCGAGCCGGCGGTTTCTGCAACAAGCTGCAAAGCGGGTGGACCACACCGTGAGCGCACGGTTACGGTCGGGCGGCCTCTGCCCGCCGGCCAGTTGTCCACAGGCGGGCGGATCGGGTTGGCGCCCGCACCCTCCGGCTTGGGAAGATGGTCGCGCAGGGTGACGAAACGGTCGCCGGCCGGCAGAGCCGAACACCGACGAGCACGGGGAGACGATGACAGCGGACAGGGTCGCCACGCGCCGCAACGGGTTCGGAGGTGCGGTCGAGCTGATCGACGCGCAGGTCCGCGACGTCGTCCGGCGCGAGGGCATCGACCCGCTGCGCGACCCGGGCGCGGTCAGCACGATCGTCGCGACCGTCGTCCGCGAGTACGACGAGCGCAGCCTGACCGGCATCGTCCCGCCGATCGGTGACGTCGAGGCGGTCAGCCGGGAGGTGCACGACCGGGTCGCCGGGTTCGGGCCGCTGCAGCGCTATCTGGACGACCCTGCGGTCGAGGAGATCTGGATCAACGAACCGTCCCGGGTGTTCATCGCGCGCGACGGCCGGCACGAGCTGACCACCACGGTACTGACCGAGGAGGAGGTCGCCGACCTGGTCGAGCGGATGCTGAAGACGACCGGGCGGCGGATCGACGTCTCCCAGCCGTTCACCGACGCGCGGCTGCCCGACGGCAGCCGGGTGCACATCGTGCTCGGCGGCATCACGCAGCGCTACGCGGCGATCAACATCCGCAAATTCACGGTCCGGGCGACGAAGCTGGCCGACCTGGTCGCGCTCGGCTCGCTGACCCCGCACGCGGCCGCGGTGCTCGACGCGTCCGTTGCCGTGGGCCTCAACATCTTGGTGGCCGGAGGCACCCAAGCGGGCAAGACCACGATGCTGAACGCGCTGGCCGGTTCGATTCCGGGCCGGGAGCGGGTGATCAGCTGCGAGGAGGTCTTCGAGATCAAGCTGCCGATCCCCGACTGGGTGTCGATGCAGACCCGGCAGGCCGGTCTCGAGGGCACCGGTGAGGTCCGGCTGCGCGACCTGGTCAAGGAGTCGCTGCGGATGCGGCCGTCCCGGGTGATCGTCGGCGAGGTCCGCGGCGAGGAGTGCCTGGACCTGTTGCTTGCTCTGAACAGTGGACTTCCCGGGATGTGCACGATCCACGCGAACTCGGCGCGCGAGGCGCTGACGAAGATGTGCACGCTGCCGCTGCTCGCGGGGGAGAACATCGGGTCCCGGTTCGTGCTGCCGACGGTGGCCGGCTGCGTCGACCTCGTCGTGCACCTCGGCATCGCGGCCGACGGGCAGCGGCGGGTGCGCGAGATCGTCGCGGTGAGTGGCCGGATCGAGGACCAGACGATCGAGACCGAGACCCTGTTCGGCACCTACGACGGCGTGCTCCGGCGGGCCGAGGGACAGCTGCCGCACCCGGAGCGGTTCCAGCAGGCGGGCTACTCGCCGTCCGGGTTGCTGACCGAGCTGCCGCGAGGGGTGCATTGATGGGGCTGCTACTCGGGCTGTTCTTCGGCGTCGGCTTGTTGCTGATCGGCTGGTCGTTCGTCGCGCCGTACGAGGAGAAGGCGAAGACCGACGGGCGCCTGACCGCGCGCAGCCGTGACCTGCTGGCGCGGGCCGGGGTCGAGGGAGTCACTCCGGGCGCGTTCATCGGGGCTTGCCTGCTGACGGGGTTCGTGGCGTTCGTGCTGATGTTCGTGGTCTCGGCGACATTGCCGGTCGGCGTGGTGTTCGGGGTGATGGCCGGTGGCGTGCCGGTCGCGCTGCTGAAGAGCCGGGCGCGCAAGCGGCTGGCGGAGTTCCGGGAGCTGTGGCCAGACGTGGTCGACAACATCGCCTCCGCTGTACGGGCTGGGTTGTCGTTGTCCGAGGCGCTGGCGCAGGTGGGGGAGCGTGGGCCGTTGCCCCTGCGGGAACCGTTCCGGCGGTTCGGGGCCGACTACGCCTCGACCGGGCGGTTCGCCGACTCGCTCGACCGGTTGAAGGCGCGGCTGGCCGATCCGGTCGGTGACCGAGTGGTGGAGGCGTTGCGGATCGCGCGCGAGGTCGGTGGCGGTGATCTCGGCCGGCTGCTGCGGTCGCTGTCGAGCTTCCTGCGCGACGACGCCCGGACGAGGTCGGAGCTGGAGTCGCGCCAGTCCTGGTCGGTGAACGGGGCTCGCGTCGCGGTCGCGGCGCCGTGGCTGGTGCTCGGCATGCTGTCGTTCCAGGGCGACGTGATCCAGCGGTACAACTCGCCGGTCGGAGCTCTGATCATCGGCATCGGTGCCGTGGTCTGCGTGCTGGCCTACCGGGTGATGCTGCGCATCGGCCGACTGCCCGAGCCCGAGCGGGTGCTGCGATGAGTCCCGTGGTGCTGGGTGGTCTGCTCGGCGGAGCGCTCGGGGCGAGTCTGCTGCTGGTGATCCGGCGATTGCCGTTCCTGCGCAAGCCGACCGTCGACGACCGGATCGGCCCGTACTTGCGCGATCTCGCCGGAGCTGACGTGTTCTCCGGCGTGGTCGACTCGGGGTCGCCGTTCCACGCGATCTTGCGGATGTTCGGGCCGTCGTTGCGAGCGGGAGCCGTGCGGCTGGAGCGGATCCTCGGCGGCGCGGTGTCGATCCGTCGCCGGCTGGCGCGGGCGGGCATCGACCGGAGCGTGGAAGAGTTCCGGATCGAGCAGGTGCTGTGGGGGACGGCGGGGTTCGGAGCCGGTCTGCTGATCGCGCTCGTGACGCTCTCGCTGGGCTACGGGAATCCGGTCGGGCTCTTGGTGCTGGCCGCGCTGCTCGCCGTACTGGGTGTGCTGTCGCGGGACACCTACCTGAGCACGCAGGTGCGCAACCGGGAGCGACGGCTCCTGGCGGAGCTGCCGACCGTGGCCGAGTTGCTCGCGCTGTCGGTCGCGGCAGGCGAAGGCCCGGCGGCGGCGCTCGACCGAGTCGCCCGCTCGTGCAAGGGAGAGTTGGCCGACGAGCTTCAGCGGGTGCTCGCGGAGACGCGCGCGGGTTCGTCGCTGGTGCGGGCGCTCGACAGCCTGGCGGACCGGACGGGCCTGGTCGCGCTGTCCCGGTTCGCCGACGGGCTGGCGGTCGCGCTCGAGCGCGGTACGCCGCTGGCCGACGTACTGCGAGCTCAGGCCGGCGACATCCGCGAGGCCGGCCGTCGCGAGCTGATCGAGTCCGGGGCACGTCGCGAGGTCGCGATGATGGTGCCCGTCGTGTTCCTCGTGCTGCCCGTCACCATCGTGTTCGCCTTCTACCCCGGCGCTGTCGGGATCCAGATGATCGCCGGATAGAACGAGGAGAAACCCATGTCCCTGTTGCTCACCAGACTGTTCCTGAGCCTGGTCCTGAAGCCGAGACCGGCCGCCAAGGAACGCGGCGACGTGCCCGGCTGGGTCCTGATCACGGTGATGACGGCCGGCCTGGTCGTCGCGATCTGGACACTCGCCCAGGACCAGCTGAAGGCCATGCTGGAACGCGCCCTGGACTCCGTCACCAACAAGTGATCGGAGCCCAGGGCAACCAACGGCGGCGGGACCAGCGCGGCGCGGCGGTCGTCGACTTCGTGCTGGTGTCGGTGATCGTCGTGCCGTTGTTCCTGGGCATCCTGCAGGTCGGCCTGTTCCTGTACATCCGCAACACGATGACGGCGGCGGCCTCCGAAGGCGCGCACTACGCGGCGGTGCTCAACCGCGACACCGCCGACGGCGAGGCGCGGACCCGTGAGCTGGTCGACGGCGTCGTGCGCGACGAGCTGATCGAGTCGGTCACCGCCGAGCAAACCGAAGTTGACGGGCAGCCCGTGGTGAGGGTCGCGATCTCGGCGCACATGCCCGCGCTCGGGCTGTGGGGGCCCGGCATCGACTTCACCGTCGAGGGACACGCGATCAAGGAGACCGGCGAGTGAGGACACGGCGGCGAAACAGAGACGAGCCCGAGCGGAGCACCGAGAGCGACGACGGCTTGGCCGGTTCGTCGCACCTGCTCGCGAAGCGCCGGCGTGCCGGCTCGGTGCGGCGCGACGAGCAGGGCAGCGCGGTCGTCGAGTTCTCTTGGCTGGCGTTGCTGCTGCTGGTGCCGTTGGTCTACGTGATGCTGGGCGTCTTCGACGTGCAACGCGCCTCGTACGGCGCGACGACCGCGACGCGAGCCGCTGGACGGGCCTTTGTCATCGTGCCGCAAGGACTGACCGAGGACGACGCCAGGGCACGGGCGTTCGAGGCCGCGCGGCTGGCGATGAAGGACCAGGGTCTCGACCTGGAGTCCGGCGAGCTGAAGATCACCTGTGATCCGGCCTGTCTGGAGCCCGGGTCGACGGTGACGGTCGAGCTGGACCATCAGGTGCCGCTGCCGCTGATCCCGAAGGCGCTCGGCGGAGCGCGACCGGCCGTGCACGTGTCGGCGTCACACACCGAGCCGTACGGCGACTACCGCGAAGCGAAAGGCTCGCCGTGAAGCCGAGGCGGGTGCGGGACGAGCGCGGCCAGATGACCGTGCTGATCATCGGATTCACCGCGATCGTGCTGCTGATGATCGTCGTGGTGACCGACATCTCGAAGGTGTTCCTGGTCCGGCGCGACCTGGACTCGACCGCGGACGGCGCCGTGCTCGCCGCGGCGAACGGCCTGGCGGCGATCTACGCGCAGACCAGCACCGGCGGCAACGCACCGATCGACCCGGACGAGGCGCGGCGACTCGCGGCCGACTACCTGGACACGGTGTCGGCGAGCGAGCGGTTCGACGGGCTCGACTGGTCGGCCGACGTGACCGGTACGACGGTGACCGTGCAGCTGACCTCCACGGTGGACCTGCCGTTCGAGCCGCCGGGCTGGCCGGGCGAGGCCGACATCGCGTCGACCGCATCGGCCGTCGTACCGGTGCGGTGACGACCCGGGCCGGTTCCAGGCCGGCCCGTCGATCCTGACTAGCCCTAGCAGGCGTCCCGCCGAACGGTGCCGACCCGGCAGTGCGTCGCCGATCAGCGCGCGCATGGCGAATTGTTGTCCAGGGCAACATGCGGAGCAGGTTTTGCCGGCCGGTGCGGTGGGGCACCATGGGGAACATGCGGATCGATCTGACAGGGCGACGGGCGTTGGTTTCGGGATCCACCCAGGGGATCGGGCAGGCGATCGCCACCGAGCTGGCCAGAGCCGGGGCGAGTGTGGTGGTCAACGGGCGTGATCAGGACAAGACCGACAAGGCCGCGGAGGCGATCAAGCAGGAACTGCCGTCGGCGGAACTGATCGCGGTGGCGGCGGATCTCGCGACCGCGGAAGGCGCCGACGCGCTCCAGCAGCAGGCGGGCGAACTCGACATCCTGGTGAACAACCTCGGCATCTTCGGCGCCAAGCCGGTGCTGGAGATCGACGACGACGAGTGGCGCCGGTACTTCGAGGTCAACGTGCTGTCGGCGGTCCGGCTGACCCGCATGTACCTGCCGGGCATGATGCAGCGCGGGTTCGGCCGGGTGATGAACATCGCCAGCGACTCGGCGGTGGTGACGCCGCTGGAGATGGTGCACTACGGCATGACCAAGACCGCGCTGCTGGCGGTGACCCGCGGGTTCGCGAAGGCGGCCGCCGGGACCGGCGTGACGGTCAACTCGGTGATGGCCGGCCCGACCCACACGCCCGGGGTCGAGCAGTTGGTCAGCGGGCTGGTGGACGACGACACGCCCTGGGACGAGGCGCAGCACCGGTTCATGAAGGAGCACCGGCCGTACTCGCTGATCCAGCGGCTGATCGAGCCGCAGGAGATCGGCAACATGGTGGTGTACCTGAGCTCCGAGCAGGCGTCGGCGACCACGGGCGGCGCGGTCCGCGTCGACGGCGGCTACATCGACTCGATCCTGCCGTAGCGGCGCCGGCCGCCGGATCGCCGCCGGCCGGTTGACGACGCCGAACGCTCAGCCGAAGACCTCCCGGTGGTCGGCCAGCCAGGTGCGGAAGGTGCGCCCGGAATGGCCGGCCAACTTCTCGACCGCCGGTTCGATCGGGTGCGGACTGCCGACCCGCGACGACCAGTACGCGAGCAACGCCTCGAGCTGTGCCGGCCGCCGCATCATGGCGCCCATCTCGACCCGGGCCTCGTCCGCACTGAGGTCGACGACCTCGAACGACGCTCCGGTGACCTCGGCGACCTGAGCCAACTGCTGACGGCGGCTCATCGACTCCGGCCCGGTGAGTGGATACCCGCGGCCGTCGTGCTCGCCACCGGGTCCGTCCAGCAGCACACGGACCGCCACGTCGGCGATGTCCTGCTCGTGGATCGGCGCCTCCTCGGCGTCCAGGTACGGCAGCCGGACCTGACCGGTCGCGCGGATCGAGTGCGCCCAGTAGATCGCGTTGCTCATGAACGCGCCCGGCTGCAGGTACGTCGTCGCGTACGAGCCGCTGCCGACGAGCTGCTCGGTCTCCGCGTGCGGATCTCCGGCGGCCTCGTCGGTCCCGGCCTGGGCCGACATCGACGACAGCAGCACCACCTGCCGTACGCCGGCAGCGTCGGCCGCCGCCACGAAGTGACCGGCCGTCGCCGGATCGGCGTACAGGAAGACCTGGGTGACGCCGTCGAGGGCCGGCGCCGTTGGGTCGTAGGTGACCGCACCGGGAAGGTCTTCGGGTGAACGGCTGGCGAGGCGAACGTCGCGGCCCGCGGCAGTGAGTCCGGCGTGCACGGCGCGGGCGATCCGGCCGCGGCCACCGGTGACGAGAACAGTCATGGATTAACTCCAAAAATGTAGTGACTACAAGATTGGAAAGAGTAAAGCATGGCGCCCTAGAGTGTGTCCATGGAGATCGGGCGCCGGGAGCGCAAGAAGCAGCAGACCCGGCAGGCGATCTCCGACGTGGCGACCCGGCTGTTCCTGGAGCGCGGCTTCGACGCGGTGACGGTGGCCGAGGTGGCGAAGGCGGCCGACGTCGCGGTGCAGACGGTGTTCAACCACTTCCCGACCAAGGAAGACCTGTTCTTCGACGAGACCGGCTGGTGGGCGGGTCCTGCGCAGGCGATCCGCGATGCGCCGCCGGGCGCGAATCCGATCACCGTGCTGGAGCAGCAGTACCTGAGCGTGGTGCGGGGGCGACTGGAGTCCGGGCACCTCGCCACCTGGCTGGAGTTCACCCGCACGACCGCGGAGAGTGCCGCCCTGCTCGCTCGCCGCCGGCAGATCGCCGAGGAGATGGAGGACACGCTCGCGGCCGCGCTGCTCGCCCGCGACCCCGGGCTGAAGCCGTTGACGGCCCGTCTGATCGCCGCGCAGTTCGCCGCCGCGCAGAAGGTGCTGGAGCAGGAGCTGGCGCTGATCCTGCCGGCCGAGGCGACCCCGGAGGAGCTGGAGGAGGCCAACGCGCAGCTCGAGCGGGCCGTTGCCGAGGTCTTCGACGCGTTGCGTCGCGCCTGGTGACCGGCAGCGATCGCCAGGAGCCTTGACCGACTGCAGCCGGTGGATCGCACGCTCACTGGATTCCCGGAGCGGCACGGTTAGCGGGTAGTCTGCTTGGTTGTGGCTGGACTGGATTTTGACGCGGAGCTCAAGCAGCTCGACGCGACGCTGACCTCGATCGAGAAGGTTCTCGATCTGGACACCATGCGCCGGGAGATCGCCGACCTCGGGGAGGCGGTGGCCGCGCCCGACCTGTGGGACGACCAGGCGAACGCACAGAAAGTGACGTCGCGGCTGTCCAGCCTGCAGGCCGACCTGGAGCGGGTGACCAGCCTGCGCAGCCGGATCGACGACCTGGGCGTGATGATCGAGCTGTCCCGCGAGGAGAACGACGCCGACAGCCTGGCCGAGTCCGAGAAGGAGATCGCCGCGCTGGCCAAGTCGATCCAGTCCCTCGAGGTCCGCACGCTGCTGTCCGGCGAGTACGACGAGCGCGAGGCGCTGGTCACGATCCGCTCCGGCGCGGGTGGCGTCGACGCCGCCGACTTCGCCGAGATGCTGCAGCGGATGTACCTGCGCTGGGCCGAGCGGCACGGCTACCCGACCGAGGTCTACGACACGTCGTACGCCGAGGAGGCGGGGCTCAAGTCCACCACCTTCGGCGTCAAGGCGCCGTACGCCTACGGCACGCTGAGCGTCGAGTCGGGTACCCACCGGCTGGTCCGGATCTCCCCGTTCGACAACCAGGGCCGCCGGCAGACCTCGTTCGCCGCGGTCGAGGTGGTGCCGGTGCTGGAGCAGACCGACGAGATCGACGTCCCGGAGGAGGAGCTGCGCATCGACGTGTACCGCTCGTCCGGTCCGGGTGGGCAGAGCGTCAACACCACCGACTCCGCGGTCCGGATCACCCACATCCCGACCGGCACTGTGGTCTCCTGCCAGAACGAGAAGTCCCAGCTGCAGAACAAGGCCAGCGCGATGGTGATCCTCAAGGCCAAGCTGCTCGCGCTGAAGAAGGCCGAGGAGCGGGCCCAGATCGACGCGCTGCGCGGTGACGTGCAGGGCTCGTGGGGCGACCAGATGCGCTCCTACGTGCTGCACCCGTACCAGATGGTGAAGGACCTGCGGACCCAGTTCGAGTCCGGCAACACCTCGGGTGTGTTCGACGGCGAGATCGACGAGTTCATCGAGGCCGGCATCCGCTGGCGCCGGACCGGCCAGACGGTTGCCGACCAGAACTGACATGACCTCGGAGCTCCGCGCCGACTGCGGTAGCTGCTTCGGGCTGTGCTGTGTCGCGCTGACGTTCGCCAGGTCCGCGGACTTCGCGATCGACAAGCCGGCCGGCGACCCCTGCCCGAACCTGCGGCACGACTTCCGCTGCGGCATCCACAGCAAGCTCCGCCCGGCGGGCTTCCAGGGCTGCACGGTCTATGACTGCTTCGGCGCGGGCCAGAAGATCTCCCGGCAGGCCGGAGTGAGCTGGCGCGATCAGCCTGGCCAGGAGATGTTCGCCGCGCTGCCGATCATGCGGCAGCTGCACGAACTGCTCTGGTACCTGTACGACGCGCAGCAGCGCCCGGAGACCGCGCCGATTCGTGCCGACCTCCAGCGAAGCCTGGATCACGTCGAAGCCCTGACCCAGCAGCCGGTCGTGGAAGTTGACCTCGGCAACGAACGCGCGAGTGTCAACGAGTTGCTGCTGACCACCAGCCGGCTCGTCCGCGGCAAGCAGAGCAAGAAGAAGGAACGCCGCGGCGCCGACCTCGTCGGGGCCAAGCTGCGCAAGGCCGAGCTGAGCCGCGCCAACCTGCGCGGCGCCTACCTGATCGCGGCCGACCTGGCCGGCGCCGACCTCCGCAAGGCGGATCTGATCGGCGCCGACCTCCGCGACAGCGACCTCCGGGGCGCTGACCTCACCGACGCGCTCTTCGTCACCCAGTCCCAGGTCAACGCGGCCCGGGGCGACAGCAGCACCAGGATCCCCGGCGGTCTGCTGCGCCCTGACCACTGGAGTTAGCGCAGCTGCCGGGTGACCGGAGTCATCAGCAGCGAGATCGCGGTGATGGCCAGCGCGACCGCGGCCAGCGAACCGCCCTGGCCCCAAGACGTACCGGACAGCGACAAGTACGCCGTACCGACGGTGGCCGCGCCGAGTGCCAGGCAGGTCTGCTGGCTGGTCAGCAGGATGCCGCTGCCGAGTCCGGCCTGGGCCGGCGGCACCTGACCGACCACCACGCCCATCAGCGGGACCATCACCAGCCCGCTACCGAAGCCGGCGATCAGCATCGGCACAGCGAGGGTCCACGGCGTCACGTCCGGCCACAGCGCCAGGCCGACCGCCGCCAGTACGGCGTACCCGACGGCCTGGATCAGCCAGCCGCGCACGATCAGGCCGGCGCCGTACCGGGCCTGCAGGCGTGGGCCGTAAATCGAGGTGATCAGGAAGCCGACCGCCATCGGCAGCAGGCTCAGACCACCTTCCAGCGGTGACATTCCGGCCTCGCCCTGCGTGGCCAGCGCGAACACGAACATGAACCCACCGAACGTCGTGAAGAACGCCATCGCCAGCAGCAGGCCGATCCGCATCGCCTTCAGGCGCAGCACGCTCGGTGGGATCAGCGGAGCGCGATCGGCCTTCTCTGCCCGGTGCTGGTGCAGACCGAGCAGCCCAAGAGCCGGTACGACGGCCGCCAGGGACAGCCAGGTCCACAGCGGCCAGCCGAGCGGGCGTCCCTCGGTCAGCGGCAGCAGCAGAAGCAGAAGCGTGAGTGCGAGCAGTCCGGCGCCGGCAAGGTCGACCCGGTGAGCCTGAGCGGCCCGGGTCTCGGGCAGGAGCTTCAGCGCTGCGCCGAGCGCGACGATGCCGACCGGCACGTTGACCAGGAAGACGGCCCGCCAGCCGAGCCCGAACACGTCAGCCTCGACGAGTACGCCGCCCAGGATCTGGCCCAGCGCCGCCGCGGCCCCACCGGCGACTCCGAACATGGCCATCGCCCGAGCCCGGTGCTCACCGGTGAGCAGGCTGCTGATGGAAGCGAGCACCTGCGGTGTCATCGCGGCAGCGGCCGCGCCCTGGAGCACCCGGGCCGCCAGCAGGACGCCGATCGACGGAGCGATCGCGCACAGCAGCGACATCACGGTGAAGCCGACCAGGCCGATCAGGAACAGCCGCTTCCGGCCGAAGCCGTCACCGAGCCGTCCGCCGACGACAAGCAGGGTCGCGTTGGCGATGCCGTAGCTGCCGACGACCAGTTGGAGCTCGCCGGGCGTCGCGTGCAGGTCGGTCCCGATCGCCGGGAGCGCGACGTTGATGATGAAAAACGAGAGCATCGGCAGGAAGGCGCCGAAGAGCAGAGTGGTGAGCGCCACCGGACCGAGCGGCGACTTGGCGGGTGCGTCGATCGGCGGAGCGGAGGTCTGTGTCATGGCACCAGCCTGCGCTGCACCGGATCCAGGTAGTGAGAGCCTGGTTATCCTAGTACTCACACCACCTGGCACCGGCCTTCCGTGGACCCGCGAGCTCGACCACGATGGAGGGGTGAGCGTCGTGACCAGTCTGCCAGTCAGCCGTCAGAGCGGCCCGGACGAGCGCCGCCGCGAGCTGGCGGCCTTCCTGCGCAGCCGCCGGGAGCGGCTCCAGCCCGAGGAGGTCGGCTTCGCACCGGGCGGCCGACGCCGTACGCCGGGCCTGCGGCGCGAGGAGGTCGCGCAGCTCGCCGGGGTCGGTGTCACCTGGTACACCTGGCTCGAGCAGGGCCGCGACATCAACGTGTCCGCCCAGGTGGTCGAGGCGATCGCCCGGACGCTTCGGCTGGACCGGCTGGAGCGCAACCACCTCTACACCCTGGCCGGGTTGCCGCTGGGGCCGGTTAGCGCCGAGTGCGTCGGTCTGCCGCCGTCGGTGCAGCGCATGCTCGACAACGCCTCGCCGTACCCGGGACTGGTGCTGAACGCCCGGTACGACGTCCTGGCCTTCAACGACGCGTACTGCAAGATCATGCTCGACCTGACCCAGATCCCGGTCGAGGAGCGCAACGTGCTCTGGCTGACCTTCGTCACCCAGCAGTGGCAGTGCTCGTTCAGGGACTCCGAGTCGATCAAGCTGCACATGGTGGCCGGCTACCGGGCCGCCTCCGCCGATCACCTGGGCGAACCCAGCTGGCAGGAGCTGACGCAGCGGCTGCTGGCCGAGTCGCCGGAGTTCACCGACCTGTGGAACCGGTACGACGTCGCCGCGCCGAGCAACAACGTCAAGGTGATCGACCACCCGCGGGTTGGCCGGCTCCGGATCGAGCCGGTGAACATGTGGCTCACCCGGCTCGGCAGCGCACGGGCCACCATCTACACCGCGGTCGACGACGAGTCCGAGGCGAAGTTCCGGCGGCTGCTCGAGGACTGAGAGCCGGATGGCCGGCGGCATCCAAGGCGCCGCCGGCCATCTGGGGATCAGCTGATCGGGATGCCCGGGTTCGCCAGGCCCTTGCCGCCGACCACGGTGTTGCTGCGATCGATCGTGACCTTGCAGCTCGACGCGTTGTAATTCGTGATGTAAAACGCGTATCGCCCGCTGCCGGTGGCGCCGGTCAGGTCCGACCGGTTGTTGCGGAAGACGGTCCCGCAGCCCCACCCGGACTGCTGGGTGTGGGTCTCGAAACCGTTGTTGGTGGTGTTCTTGCCGGTGTTGTTCTCGATCAGATAGTTGTTGCCTTTGACATCGACCCAGCTGTCGTCGTAGTTCGCGCCGGTCAGCCCGCGGCCGTCGAAGGAGTTGCCGGCCACCCGGCCGCCGGTGGTGCCCTCCTTCAGGTCGATCGCCTCGCCGCCGACGTCGGGGCCGATCGTGTTGTCGAGGATCTGAACGAAATCGGACTTGTCCGACGTACCGCCGGCGCTGCCGACGTACACGCCCTCGCCCATGCCCCGGCCGTCGTTGCCGGTGTCGTAGATCGTGGAGTTGCGGATCGTGCCGTACGTGCTGGAGTTGCGGAAGTGCACGCCTTCCATGTCCAGGCCGTGCACGGTGACACCGTCGATCACCACCCGGGTCGCGGAGTCGATCATGATGCCCTTCTGGCCGCCGGTGACCGTGATGCCCTTGACCTGCCAGTACGACGCGCCGTTCAGGTGCAGGCCGTAGCCGCCACCCGCGGTGAGCACGGCCCGAGCGCTGCCGACGAGGGTGATCGGCGCGCTCGACGTACCGTCGACGGTGGTCTTGAAGTTGCCGGTGTAGGTGCCGTCGGCAAGCTTGATGGTGTCGCCGGGCTTGGCGCTGGTGAGCGCGGTCTTCAGTTGGGCGGCGGTGCGGACGTCGATCGTGGCCGCTTCGGCCGGACCGGCGACGAGGCCGGCGGCGACCACACCCAGGGTGAGGAGCAGTGCGGTTCTCACTGGATCACCGACCTGAGCAGCTTGTCGCCGGTGGTGTTGGAGGTGCTGATCCAGATCGCGTTCGCGCCCGGAACCTTGACCACCGATCGAAGCCGGCCGAACGTGCTGGTGAAGTACGCCTGGGTCGCGCCGGCGCTCTCGCCGTTGAGCTCGACCCGCCACAGCCGCTGGCCGCGCAGCGCCGCGACGTACGCCGTGTCGTTGACAATCGCGAGGCTGCTCGGTGAGGCCTCGGCCGTCGTCCAGGTGCGTTTGGGGTTGTCCATGCCGGGCGTGCTGCAGGTGCCCTGGCAGATCGGCCAGCCGTAGTTGTGGCCACTGACGATCAGGTTGAGCTCGTCGAACTGGGTGTCACCGAGCTCGGCGGACCACATCCGGCCGGCCGAGTCCCAAGCCAGGCCCTGCGGGTTGCGATGGCCCTTGCTGTAGACCAGGGTGCCGAAGGGGTTTCCCGGCGCGGGCTGGCCGCTGGTGGTGAAGCGCAGGATCTTGCCGTTGAGCGAGTTGTTGTCCTGCGAGGTGGCGGTGTCCTGGGCGTCGCCGGTGCCGGCGTACAGGTAGCCGTCCGGGCCGAACTTGAGCTGGCCGCCGTTGTGGAAGGTGTTGCTGCGGATGCCCGACACGACCACCGTCCGGTTGGACAAGGTGTTGCCGTCGAAGTTCATCCGGACGATCCGGTTCTGGGTCTGACCGTTGTCGTTGGAGGTGTGGAACAGGTAGACCGCCTGGTCGGTGGTGCCGTTCCAGGTCGGCGAGACCGCGATTCCCATCAGGCCGCCCTCACCGTTGGTGGTGACGGAGTTCGGCACGGTGCCGACCGTGGTGCGGGTGCCGTCCAGCGTGACCCGGGAGACCCGAAAACTGTTCCGCTCGGTCATCAGGGCGGATTGACCGTCGGGCAGGAACGAGGTGGCCCAGGGCAATGACAGGCCGGTGACCAGTTCGGTCGGCTGCTGGGGTACGCCGCGCACCGGAGCCGGCGCGGTGTCGACGTCGACGGCGTCCAGGTTGGGCAGACCGGCGGCGGTGGCGGCGGTGGCACGGATGGTGTTGGTGCCGGCCGCCAGGTTGACCGTGATCACCCGGTCCTGCCACGTGGTCCACGCTCCGGTGCCGGCGAACGACAGGTTGTCGGAGACCAGCGTGCCGTTGACCGTGATGTCGGCGGCGCGGTTGGCCGTCGTACCGTTGGCGAACCGAAACGAGACTCTGGCCTGGCCCGCGGCCGGGACCGGGACGCTCCACTGGACGTAGCTGCCGGCGACGTTGTCGCCGTTGACGAAGCCGGTGCCGGTGAAGCCGGCGTGGTTCGACTCGACCACGCCCTGAGAGATCGTGGCCGATTCTGCCTGGTAGCGGACCGGAGCGGCGGCCGCCTGGGTCGCGGGGACCAAAGCCGCGACGAGCAGGACAGGTACTGCTGTTCGGAGCAGGCGTCCCATGAGTTGCTTCCTTTCGAGGGGGCGGTGAGGAGACTCAGGGGAGAACCCGGGCCGGTCCTGGGGGCGTCAGGACCGGCCCGGGCGCACTTCAGCTGGTCGGGAAGTCGTCGGCGGAACGGATCCGGTCGCGGATCCAGACCCCGGCCGGCTTCAGGACCGACGTACCGGTGAAGGAGTTGCCGGCGCAGGTGCCCTGCTTGAACACCGCGCCGGAGCGGAAGTCGTCGGAGAAGTTCCAGTTGGTCCAGCCGATCTTCTTGCTGGCCAGGAAGTCCAGGTACTTCTGCGAGTTGACGAAGTCGTTGGTGCCGTCGCCGCTGGCGGTCTGGGTGCCGAACTCGGTGACGAACAGCGGGATCCGGTCAGCGGCCCGCGACAACGCGTTGAAGTACTCGGTGTAGTGCGACGCGGCGTAGAAGTGGAACGTGTACATGAAGTTCGTCGCATTGATCGGGTTGTTGATGATGTCGGCCTCGGACCGGCCGTCGGAGACGCCGAGCGACCCCCAGCCATGGGTGCCGACGAACACGACACCGTCGGGGTCCTTGGCCCGGATGACGGGAATCATCTGCTCGGCGTAGGACTTGATCGCGGCCCAGGAGACGTTGTTCGGCTCGTTGGCGATGTCGTAGATGATGTTGGTCTTGTTCTTGTGCCGGTCGGCGATCTCGGTGAAGAACGTCTTGGCCCGGGACAGGTTCGCGTTCGGGTCACCCGGCGTCAGCTGGTGCCAGTCGACCAGGGCGTACATGCCACGCCGGGTGGCCTCCTCGATGTAGCCGTGCACCATGTCGGTGAAGCGGCGCGGGTCGGTCTCGTAGCCGCCCTCCTGGATGTACATCGAGATCCGCAGCACGTCGGCGTTCCAGTCGGTCGCCAGGGCGTCCAGCGAAGCGGTCTTCACACACTGGCTGAACCACTGGATCCCGTGCGTGCTCATCCCGCGCAGCTGGATCGGCTTGCCGTACTGGTTGCACAGCTTCACACCGCAGACCCGGAGCTGGCCGTTGATCGCGACCGGCGTCGCGGCGGCGTTGACCGTGTCGACGGTCAGCGAGTCGGCGTTCGGGCCGCCGTCGGCGATCACCGAGCTGGTCCGGATCTTGTTGGTGCCGGCCACCAGGTTCGCCGTCGTGGTGACGGTCTGGTACGACGTCCAGGCGCCGGTGCCGGGGAAACCGAGGTCGTTGGCGGCCAGCGACCCGTTCACCGTGACGTCCATCGGCCGGTTGGTGGTGGTGCCGTTGGCGTACCGGAAGGCCAGCGAGTACGGGCCGGCCGAGGGCACGGTCACGGTGTACTCGAGCGAACTGGTGCTGACGTTGTCGAAGTTGACGAACCCGGAACCGGTGAAACCGGTGTGGTTGGACTCGACGACGCCCTGGGAGATGGCGGCGTTCTCGGACTCGTAGCGGACGGGAGCGGCCGAACTCGTGGTCGCTGTGGTGGTGACCAGGGCGGTGGCGGCCAGCGTGGCACTGGAAACCAGTGCTGACCAGCGGCGGGTACGCGTCATCGCGGATTGCCTCCTACTTCGCCGGGGGCGGTGGACGGAGTGGGGACTGCATCGGAACCTAATAGGAAGGTTTCCTAACGGTTGCCGGGAACTTAGCGAGGATGCCGACCGCTGTCAATCGGTCGCGAAGCGTGATGCCGGGTTCGGCGGCAGGAGTTCCGTCCAGGCGGCTCAAGCGGTGTCGCGGTCCCGCCAGGCGGTCTTCAGGGCGGCGAGCGCGACCGCGACGGCGGGCCGGCGGGCGGTCGCCGTCCGCCAGACGGCGTACAGGCGACGGCTCGGCGCGGGCTGCAGCGGGATCGCTGTGACGCCGCCGGGCAACGGACCACGGCCGAGGCGGGGGATCATGCCGATTCCGATTCCGCGGTTCAGCATCGCGATCTGGGTCTGGTACTCGGCGACCGAGTAGGCGACGATCGGCTCGACCCCCGCCTTGCTCATGGTCCGGACCAGCCAGTCGTGGCAGATCGTGCCGGGTGGCTGGCAGATCCAGCGCTCGCCGACGAGATCGGTGGCCCGAACGGACTCCTTGCCGGCCAGGCGGTGATCGACTGGGACGAGTACGTCGGCGGGATCCGTGCCGAGCTTCGCCCGGGACAGGTCGTCGGTCAGCGTGAGTGGAGTGTTGTGCCAGTCGTGGACGACGGCGACGTGGACCTCGCCGCGTTGCACAGCGGCGACCGCGTCGAACGGGTCCATTTCGACCACCCGGACGTCGAGCGCCGGGTTGTCGTCGATCAGGTGCGGCAGAGCCGCGGGGAGCAGTCCTCGGGCCGCGGTGGGGAAGGCGGCGATGACCAGTTCGCCGATCGCCTGGCCGCGTTGTTCTTCGAGCTTGAGCTCAGCGCTCTCGACGAGCTCGAGGACCTTGGAGGCGGTGGCCGCCAGTTCCTGTGCGGCGTCGGTGAGTACGACGCCGCGTCCGCGCTTCTCCAGCAGGGTCGTCCGGGTCTCGCGCTCCAGCTTGGCGAGCTGCTGGGAGATCGCCGAGGGGGTGTAACCGAGCGCGTCGGCCGCGCTGCCGACCGATCCGTACAGCGCGACGGCGTGCAGGGCGCGAAGCCGGCCGAGATCGATCATGTAGCACTCCTACATCGTGAGCCATAGCAATCTGTGCTGGTTCTTAACTGTACTTCGCCGGAGACTGAGGGACATGAATCCCCGTCACGTGCTGCTCGCGCTCGCCGTCGTCCTGGTCTGGGGCATCAACTTCGTGGTCATCGAATTCGGTCTCGAGGACTTCCCGCCGTTGCTGTTCTCGGCGTTGCGCTTCTTGCTCGCGGCGGTGCCGGCGATTTTCGTGCTCGGTCGTCCACGCGTCGCCTGGCGGTACGTGATCGCCGTCGGCCTCGCGCTGGGCGTGGCGAAGTTCGGACTGTTGTTCGTGGCGATGGATCACGGCGTACCGGCTGGACTGGCCTCGCTGGTGCTGCAGTCGCAGGTGATCTTCACGGTGCTCTTCGCGGTACTGGTACTGCGGGAGCGGCCGCGGCGCATGCAGCTCTTCGGTATCGGCGTTGCGTGCGCCGGCCTCCTGTTGATCGTCCTGGACCGGGGGCTGGCTTCACCGCTCGGCGCACTGCTCCTAGTCATCGCGGCCGGCGCCTGCTGGGGTGTGTCGAACACCGTGACCCGGCACGCGAAGCCGCAGGACATGCTGCGCTTCATGGTCTGGGTCAGCGCCGTCGCCGTCCTGCCGTTGACCGTTCTGTCGCTGCTGGTTGAAGGTCCGCGCGCTGACCTCGAAGCTCTGCGGGGCATCGACCTCGGCGGTGCCGCCGCCCTGCTCTACCTCGCGGGGGCCGCAACCCTGTTCGGCTTCGGCGTCTGGGGCTACCTGCTCGGCGTGTACGACGCGAGCACCGTCGCGCCGTTCTCGCTGCTGGTGCCGGTCGTCGGCATGGCCGCCGCCTGGATCCTGCGGGGCGAAGCCGTGGGCCTGCAGCAGGCGATCGCCGCCGTACTGATCATGGGCGGGATGGCGTGCACGGTGATCCGGCCCCGAGGGAAGGCGCCTGAACGGGTGGTCAGCGCAGTTGTTCGCGAACCCGCATGAGCGCGAAGCCGAGGAGGTTGAGGCCGCGCCACTGGGCGGGGTTCTCGGCGCGGTCGTCGGTGGCAGCCAGGCCGATGCCCCAGATGCGGTCGAGCGGGCTGGCCTCGACCAGGACGCGCTCGCCGGTGCCGAGCAGGTAGTCGCGCAGGGCGTCGTTCTGCTCGAATTTGTGGATGTTGCCCTCGACAACCAGGTCGAAGCGGTGTTCCTGCCAGGTCTCGGTGTCGAACCCGCTGACCTGCCGGCCGAGCGCCTTCGCCTGCTGCGGGTGGGATGCGGCGACGATGCGCTGCTCGGCCTCGAAATCGCCGAACAGCCGCGCCTTGCCGGCCATCATCCAGTGCTCGGCGGTCGGGTAGCGCACGCCGTCCACCGTGAACGGCGCGTGGAACCACTGGCTCAGGCAGCTCGCGTCGACCTGCCCGTCGCGCCGCGGGGTGTCGCCCCAGAAGAAGACGTACGTGTACCGCTGCTCGCGGGACAGGCCGTCGAGCAGGTCGGCGGTGGACAGCGGGGTCGTCATTCGTACGGGTTGGCCGGTGCGGCCACGGGCTTGATCTCGGAGACGGTCAGCGCGGCGACGTCGCCGTCGGCGCGCTTGGTCGGCTCGGCCCACTCGCCGGTGACGGTGACCCACTGGTTCTTCGGCGGTGCCGCCTGGCCGCGGGCCTCGACCATGAACGCCGTACCGTCGGCGACGCAGCAGGTCAGGCCGATCCGGGACACGTACCAGCTGCCGTTCTTGCCGGGCGTGACGAAGCCGGTGAGCTGGAAGTCGCGGCCCTTCATGCTCTCCTTCTCCCAGACGGCCCACACGGCGTAGTCCCGCACGGCCAACGGCACCGGCGCGTTGCCCTGCGCGCTGTTGGCGAGCCACGAATTGCCCTTCGGTGCCACCGGTTTGGCCGCGACCGGGGACTGGCGCTGGGCCGCGTCGGCGCCGAGGGCGGGCGGGTCGACGACCAGCAGCGCGAAGACCGGGATCAGCATCAGCCAGGCGGCGCGGGGCAGTCCGTGGTGGTTGTGGCCGTCGTCGGCGTGTTCTTTGCCGCGGGTGTCGGCCAGGACGTCGGCGACGGCCAGCAGGATCAGGATGACGCCGGCCGCGAGCAGCATCCAGCGCATGCCGGGCTTCACGTACCGCAGGTAGGTGTTGGAGATCGCGAGCTGGACGATCGCCGCACCGACGAAAACGACGACGAGACCTGCGACGTTGCGCTTCACAGCAACCACCATCCGACTCCGAGACTGGCGCCGATGGCCACCACGAAGGTGGCCGGCGCGAACCGTACGGCGAACTTCGGCCCGAACGTCCCGGCCTGCAACGCGATCAGCTTCACGTCGACGATCGGCCCGACCACCATGAACGCGAGCCGCGCGGTCAGCGAGAACTGCGTCAGGCTCGCCGCGACGAACGCGTCCGCCTCCGAGCAGATCGCCAGCAGCACCGCGAGCAGGCCGAGGACGACGACCGAGAGCAGCAGGTTGCTCGCAACGTGGTCGAGCCATTCGCGCGGGACCACCACGTTGAGCGTGGCCGCCGCGGCGGCTCCGATCACCAGGAAGCCGCCGGCGTGCAGGAAGTCGTGCAGCATCGACGAGCGGAAGACCTCCAGCTTGCCGGTGCCTTCGGCGTGCCGGCTCTTCGGCATCCGCAGCCAGGAGCTGCCCTTGCCGGTCAGCAGCCACAGCCAGCCGAGCGCCATGCTCACCCCGAGCGACGTGAGGGCTCTCGCCACGACGACCTTCGGCTGACCGGGGAACGCGACCGCGGTCGACGCCAGGACGACGGGGTTGATCGCCGGGGCGGAGAGCAGGAACGCGATCGCCGCGGCGGGGGTGACGCCGCGGCTCATCAGCGCGGCCGACACCGGGACCGAGGCGCACTCGCAGCCGGGCAGGATCACGCCGGACGCGCTCGCGACCGGGACCGCGAGGGCCGGATGCTTCGGCAGGGCCTTCGCGAAGAACGAGGCGGGCACGAACGCGGTCAGCGCGGCCGACAGCAGGACGCCGAGCACGAGGAAGGGCAGAGCCTGGACGGTGACGCCGACGAACATCGTCGCCCAGGTCCGGACGCCGTCGTCGGTGAACAACCCGGCGAAGAGCTTGCGGCCGAACAGGGCGAGCCCGACCAGCACGACCAGCGTGATCGTGAAGGCGATCGACGAGCTCGCGGGCTCCTTCTCGCGGTCCGTTCCGGGCGGCTCCGAAGACGCGGGTGGTGGACCTGGCGGGGTCGCGGGATCGCCCGGGGCGACGGGAGTTTTCGTCGCCTCGGCGGAGTCGGCAGGCGTACTCATGGGCGGCATCCTGACACAGCAGGGTGCACGGGATCGACTACGCGCGGTGTCTGTTAATGAAAATCACCGTCGTTCCGCAAAATACTGGCCGGTGCCTGGAAAGTGCTCGAGGAGTGCGTGGTGAGTTCCTGTTGGGGCTCGTAGCGGCATGGCAGGGTGGAACGCATGGATGCCAACGTCGTCACCGCGGTCAACAGCCTCACCTCACGCTGGGCGCGTACCCTCGCCCCGGACAACACCGTGATCTCCGGCCTGGGCCTGTGGCCGCTGCTCGCGCTCCTGGCGACTGCCGCCGACGAACCAGGCCGCTCCGAGCTGGCCGCGGCCGCGGACGTCGACGCCTCCACCGCCGCTCGTGACGCGGTGGACCTGATCCACACGCTGGACGAGTCGGCCGACCTGCACGCCGCCCTGGGGGTCTGGGTCTCCGACCAGCTCAAGCTCAGCGAGTCCTTCGACACAGTGCTGCCCACAGAGCTCACGGGCACCCTGACCGGCGACCCGTCCGCCGACAAGGCGAAGCTCGACGCCTGGGCGGCGCAACACACCGACAACCTGATCCGCGAGATGCCGCTCGAGGTCAGCCCGGATCTGGCCGTCGTGTTGGCATCCGCCCTGTCCCTGCGGACCACGTGGACTCGCCCGTTCCGCGAGCAGATCAAACGCGTCCCGACCGGCCCGTGGTCCGGCAACTGGCACTGGCTCGACCGCACCGATCCCGATCTCGACACCGTCCGCGTGTACGACGACCCGGTGGCAGGTCCGCTCACGGTCGTCACGGTCCAGGGTGACGCCGACGTCGACGTCCTGCTCGGCATCGGCTCTCCAGAGACTCCGCACAGCGATGTCCTGGCCGCCCTCGTCACCGCCGCTGCCTCACCGGCCTCGGGTCGCCCCGGGTCCATCCTCATCACCCAGGCGGAACCGAGCGAGGCGCTGGCGCCGGCCCTGACGCTCGCCCAGACAACGTCCCCCAAGCCGGACGTCTCCCTGAACCTTCCGTCCTTCAACGTCGCCGCTGACCATGACCTCCTCCCGTTGCACGAGCTCTTCGGCCTCACCACCGTCACCCGCCCGCCCGGGCGCGAAGGCCACTTCTCCGCCATCAGCCCCACTCCACTGGTGGTGAGCCAGGCCAAACAGTCCGTCCTTGCCCGCTTCTACGCCACCGGCTTCGAAGCCGCCGCGGTCACCGCCATGGGCATGATGCGCGCCTCGGTCCCCACGACGCAGTCCCTCCGCCTCGACGTGTCCCTGACCCGGCCGTTCGCCTTCACCGCCGTCCACCGCTCGACCCGTCTCCCCGTGGTCACCGGGTGGATTCAGACCCCCACCGAGCCCGAGTAGCCGGGTCAGCATCCGCCACCATGAGCGCCTCTCTCATCGAGCAACCTGCTGACCTCGACGTGGTGCGGACGTCCTACGACCGCGTCGCCGACAACTACGTCGAGCTGAACCTCGGCGACCTCACGTCCTATCCCTGGTTGCGGACCGCGATCGACGGCTTCGCCGCGGCGGTCAGCGGTCTGGGCCCGGTGCTGGACGTCGGGTGCGGTCCGGGAGACGTGACCGCCTATCTGGCCGAGCGAGGCCTGGAGGTCAGTGGCGTCGACCTGTCGCCGCGGATGATCGAACACGCCCGGCGGCGGTATCCCGGCCTGCGGTTCGAGGTCGCTTCGGCCACCGAGCTGGAGCTGGCCGACGCGTCGTACGGCGGGATTCTCGGCTGGTGGTCGCTGTTCAACCTGCCCCGGCCCGTGCTTCCTGCGGTCATCGAGTCCTTCGCCCGAGCGCTGGTCCCGGGCGGGCACCTGATCATCGCTACTCACCAGGGCGAGGGTGACATCGAGCGGACCGAGGCCTACGGTGCGGTGCCGGTCTCGTGGACGACCCATCTGTGGCAGCCCGACGAGCTCTGGGCGATGCTGGCCGCGGCGGGCCTCGGTCCAGTGGCCGAACTGCGACTGTCCGAGAGCGTGGCTGGGGTTCCCTCGCTGGTGGTGGTGGCGCAGCGGACCTGACAGTTGCCTAGGGCAAGGTGAAGAGCCGGTTCAGCAGCGCGGACGCCTCGTCGACCCCCGCGCGGTCACCGGTGAGCAGCAGGTCGAAGAGCAGCCCACGGGACGCGGCCAAGCCGAGTCGCGCGTACGCCGGCGCCTGGTCGGCGGGGATGCCCGCCTTCACGCAGAGGTCGATCAGCGGCGGGAGCCAGACGTTGATCAGGTCCGCCTTCAACGCCTCCGTGTGGGGGAGGTCCTGCATGGCGTGGGCGGACAGTTCGAAGAAGAGCGGTCCGTAGATCAGCGCCGCTTCGGTGACGCGTCGCCAGAACTGCTCGGCCTGCTGCTCCAGCGGCAGGTCCTCGAGTTCGGCCAGCAGCTCGCGTTGCTGTTGCTCGACCGTGCGCACCACTTCGGCCAGCAGGCCCTCCCGCGAGCCGAAGTGGTAGATCAGCATCCGGTGGCTGGTGCCGATCGATGCGGCGATGCCGCGCAGGCTCGCGTCGCCGATGCCGTTCTTCGCGAAGTGCTCGACGGCGCCGGTGAGCAGCGACTCGCGGCTCACGCCTCGGTGACCTTCTTCAGGCTGGCGGTCTCCTGCGCGATGTACCGCTTGGTCAGGCCGGCGTACAGCTTGCCGAACAGCCAGCCGAGCGGACCCTCCTGGACGACCGACGCGGTCACCACCGTGCCCTCCGGCGTACTGACGACCCGGTGGCCGCCGGTGGTCTTGATGCCGGGGCCGCGTGAGACCCACTCGAAGTACTCGCCGTCCTTGAGTTCCGTCACCTCCCAGACCGCGACCGGGAGCTTGGGCTGGCGGATCCGGGTCCGGGCGCCGACCCGCAGGGCGCCTTCGTCGAGCCGCTCGACCGAGTCGACGGTCGGGGTCCATTCGGGCCAGCGGGCGACGTCGCTGAAGACCGCCCAGACGCGTTCGGCCGGGGCGTTCACGGTGGTGGAGTGTTCGAAGCGCATGTACCAAATGGTACATGCGCGGTGCGTGGCCGTCGATCAGCCGAGCGTCGACACTGTGTGTACGGACGGTAAGAGCCGAGTCAGATCGGCCATCGCGGTGTGCTGACGATCCGGTACCGCCGGTAGGGTCTGCCCCATGGCCGACCAGAACACGAACAACGCCACCGAGAACGAGCAGGACCCGGGGGCCAGCACCCAGATGTTTCGCGCCTTCGTCAACGAGGGCGAGGTGCACGCCGCCGAGGAGCCCAAGCTGAACGGCCGCATGCTGGCCGTCGTCGGTGGCGTCGTGGTGCTGATCGCCGTCGTCGCGGCGATCCTCGTCCTCTGACCCCGCTCGTGGACGTGCACGTCGTCCGGGTCTTCGTCGACTCCGAGGGCGCCTTCGGCAACCCGCTCGGCATCGTCGACGGCGCCCAGGTCCCGCCCGCGGACCGGCAACGCGTCGCCGCGGAGCTGGGCTACAGCGAAACCGTCTTCGTCGACGACCCCGCCGCCGGCCGGATCCAGATCTTCAGCCAGACCGGCGAGATGCCGTTCGCCGGTCACCCCACCGTCGGCGTCGCCTGGTGGCTGCGCACCCAGGGCCACCCGGCCGACGTACTCCACGTCCCCGCCGGTGAAGTCCCCGTGACCCGCACCGGCGACATCACGTCGGTCCGCGCCCACGCCACCTGGGGCAGCACCTTCGAGTGGCACCAGTTGCCGACACCCGAGGACGTCCTCGCCGCAGACCCCACGTCGTACTCAGCCGGCCACACCTTCCTCTGGTCCTGGACCGACGAACCCAGCGGCCGCCTCCGCGCCCGCGTCTTCGCCCCCGCCATGGGCGTACCCGAGGACGAAGCCACCGGCTCAGCCGCCACCCAACTCACCGCCCGCCTCGCCCGAGACCTCCACATCACCCAAGGCGCCGGCTCCGAACTCCTCACCACCAACCTCCCCGACGACTGGACGACCGTGGGTGGCCGAGTCCTCCCGGCCCCGACCCGGAGCCTCAGCTACTGACCGCATGAAGAGCGGCCCGCTCTGGCCCGGCCCACTCTGACGCCGGCCGTGGCCGCGATCTCCCGGGCCGGCACCGACACGGCCCCCGGCGGTCCGACGTGGGCCAACAGGCGCTGAATCCATGCGCCGCCCCGACATCCGTTGACGGCGGGTAGTGATCGGGCGGAGCATGGGTGCTCGGCTAGCGGGAGGTTCGCGATGGCGGAGATCGTGCGGGCGGCGTTGGTGCAGACGACCTGGACCGGGGACCAGGAGTCGATGGTCAAGGCGCACGAGGAGTACGCGCGGCAGGCGGCGGCGGCCGGGGCGAAGGTGATCTGCTTCCAGGAGCTGTTCTACGGGCCGTACTTCTGTCAGGTGCAGGATCCGGAGTTCTACTCCTACGCCGAGAGTGTGCCGGGGCCGACCGTCGAGCGGTTCCAGGCGCTGGCGCGGGAGCTCGGGATGGTGATGGTGCTGCCGGTGTACGAGCAGGAGCAGCCGGGCGTGCTGTACAACACGGCCGCCGTGATCGATGCTGACGGCAAGTACCTGGGCAAGTACCGGAAGAACCACATTCCGCAGGTGAAGGGGTTCTGGGAGAAGTTCTACTTCCGGCCGGGCAATCTCGGGTATCCGGTGTTCGACACCGCGGTGGGGCGGATCGGCGTGTACATCTGCTACGACCGGCACTTCCCCGAAGGGTGGCGCGCGCTCGGGCTGGCGGGGGCCAAGATCGTGTTCAACCCCTCGGCGACCAGCCGCGGCCTGTCGGCGTACCTGTGGCAGCTGGAGCAGCCCGCCTCCGCGGTCGCCAACGAGTACTTCATCGGCGCGATCAACCGGGTCGGCGTCGAGGAACTCGGCGACAACGACTTCTACGGTACGTCGTACTTCGTCGACCCCGAGGGCAAGTTCGTCGGGGACGTCGGGCACGACCACGACCCGGAGCTGATCATCCGGGACCTCGATCTCGGGCTGCTCGACACCGTGCGGGAACGCTGGCAGTTCTACCGGGACCGCCGGCCGGACGCCTATGGGGACCTGACCAAGCCGTAACCGCAGACCGAAGGAGCGCCGCGCATGTCGTTGCTGGTCAAAGGTGGAACGGTGGTGGGCCCGACCGGCGCCCACCCGGCCGACGTGCTGATCGCCGGCGAGAAGATCGCCGCGGTGTTCGATCCGGAGCACAGCGCGCAGGTCGCCGCGGACGAGGTGATCGATGCTTCCGGCAAGTACGTGATCCCGGGCGGGATCGACGCGCACACGCACATGGAGCTGCCGTTCGGCGGTACGGCGGCCAGCGACACCTTCGACACCGGGACCCGGGCCGCGGCCTGGGGCGGTACGACCACGATCATCGACTTCGCCGTCCAGCGTACCGGTGAGGTGGTCCAGGACGGGCTGGCCGCCTGGCACAGCAAGGCCCAGGGTAACTGTCACGTCGACTACGCGTTCCACATGATCCTCGGCGGCGTCGACGACGACGCGCTGAAGGCGATGGACCAGCTCGTCAGCGACGAGGGCATCACCAGCTTCAAGCTGTTCATGGCCTATCCCGGCGTCTTCTACTCCGACGACGGACAGATCCTGCGCGCGATGCAGACCGCGCGGGCCAACGGCGCGATGGTGATGATGCACGCCGAGAACGGGATCGCGATCGACGTCCTGGTCCAGCAGGCGCTGGCCCGCGGCGAGACCGATCCGCTGTACCACGGGCTGACCCGGCCGCCCGCGCTGGAGACCGAAGCAACAAGTCGTGCGATCGCGCTCGCCGAGGTCGCGCAGGACTGCCCGCTCTACATCGTCCACCTGTCGGCCAGCGGCGCGCTCGAAGCCGTGGCCGCGGCGCGGGACAAGGGCCGCAACGTCTTCGCCGAGACCTGCCCGCAGTACCTGTACCTGACGCTGGAGGACCAGCTCGGCGCGCCCGGCTTCGAAGGCGCGAAGTGGGTCTGTTCGACTCCGTTGCGCAGCAAGCACGAGTCGCACGCGCGCGACCTGTGGAAAGGGCTGCGCAGCAACGATCTCGCGATCGTGTCGACCGACCACTGCCCGTTCTGCTTCAAGGACCAAAAGGAGCTCGGCCGCGGCGACTTCTCCAAGATCCCGAACGGCATCGGTGGCGTCGAGCACCGGGTGGACCTGGTCTACCAGGGCGTGGTCGACGGTCAGCTGTCGCTGGAGCGCTGGGTGGAGACGATCGCGACGACGCCGGCCCGGATGTTCGGGCTGTACCCGCGCAAGGGCGTGATCCAGCCCGGCGCGGACGGCGACGTCGTGGTCTACGACCCGAACGGCCTCACCCGGATCAGTGCCGAGACCCACCACATGAACATGGACCACTCCGCCTACGAGGGGTTCGAGGTGAGGGGACATGTCGACACGGTGATCTCGCGCGGCACGGTGATCGTGGCCGACGGCAACTACCATGGCCGGAAGGGACACGGGCGGTACCTGCGGCGCGGACTGTCGTCGTACCTGGTCTGAAGGGGGAAACCGGTGGACTTCGGAGTGGTGTTCCAGTGCGATCCGCCGGCCTCGGCGGTGGTGGAGCTCGCGGTCGAGGCCGAGCGGGCCGGCTTCAGCCACGTCTGGACGTTCGACTCGCACCTGCTGTGGCAGGAGCCGTTCGTGATCTACCCGCAGATCCTGGCCGCCACCGAGCGCGTTTTGGTCGGGCCGATGGTGACGAATCCGGGCACGCGGGACTGGACCGTGATCGCGTCCCAGTTCGCGACGCTGAACGAGCTGTTCGGGAACCGGACGATCTGCGGGATCGGGCGGGGCGACTCCGCGCTGCGCACGCTCGGCGCGAAGCCGGGCACGATCGCGGAGCTGAAGCAGTGCGTCGAGGTGGTGCGCGAGCTGGCGTGCGGGCGGACGGTCGAGTACCGCGGGCAGCAGCTGAAGTTCGCCTGGGTCGACAACGGCGCGCTGGAGGTCTGGGTTGCGGCATACGGGCCGAAGGCGCTGGCGGCGACCGGGCAGGTCGGCGACGGGTACATCCTGCAGCTGGCCGATCCGGACATCGCGGCCTGGATGATCTCCGCCGTACGGCGTGCCGCCGAGGACGCGGGGCGGGACCCGGCCGCGATCAAGTTCTGCGTGGCGGCGCCGGCGTACGTGGGGGAGGACCTGGCGCACCAGCGCGACCAGACCCGGTGGTTCGGCGGGATGGTCGGCAACCATGTGGCCGACATCGTGGCGCGGTACGGCGAGAACGCGACGGTGCCCGCGGCGCTGACCGAGTACATCAAGGGCCGGCAGGGGTACGACTACGCCGAGCACGGGCGGGCCGGCAACAGTCACACGAGCTTCGTGCCCGACGAAGTGGTCGACCGGTTCTGCCTTCTCGGACCGGTCGAGAACCACCTGGCCAGACTGCGCGAGCTGGAGGCGCTGGGCGTCGATCAGTTCGCGATCTACCTGCAGCACGACGCGAAGCGGGAGACACTCGAGGCGTACGGGCGGGAGATCATCCCGGTGCTGTGAACGTCCACCACCGACCAAGCAGCCGGCCGGTGGGCTGCTCCCGCCTGGAGACCGTGATGGATGGCGGGTTCGGGCGGCTTGATCGGTGGTGGACGTCGGCCTTGGCGAGCGCGCCGGCGCCTCAGCTCTCGATGGTCGGCGTCCAGCGGTAGGCGCCCGGGAGCAGGTCGGTGGCGACCACGCTGCCGAGGCCGTGCTCGGTGGGCAGGATGACCCGGATGTCCGGGTGGTAGTCGACCAGGATCTGCCGGTCCCGGCCGCACGGGCTGAAGACGCCGCGGCCCTCGTTGCCGACGGCGACGATCGTGGTCAGCTCGCGGGCGCCCTCGGCCCGAGCCCGGCCGAGGGCGACCAGCTCAGCGCACGGGCCGCCGAGAAAGTGGTACAGGTTGATCCCGGCGAACATCCGGCCGTCGGCCGCGCGGACCGCCGCACCCATCGTGTAGATCCCGTCCGGACCGTCGGTGTTGGCGTCGACGGTCCGGCGGGCGAGCTCGATCAGCTCGTGGTCGGCAGCGGTCAATGGGAGCAGATCGAGCACGTGGGTCACCTTTCCGGTGGGCCGTAGGGGAAGACGCCGGCCGGGTCGTAGCTCGAGCGGATCTCGGCGAGGCGCTGGAACGTCTCGGCCGGCCAGCAGGCCTCGTACGCGCCGGGGACGGTGAGGCCCCCGGCGTAGTTGACGTTGTGCTCCGGGGAGATCCACGGCTGCAACGGCGCCAGCAGGGCCTCGGCGGCGGGCGGGAGCACCGAGTCGAAGAGCTTGGGGTCGGGGACGCCGATCATGATGAACGTGTACGCCGCGCCGCGGCCGCCGACGGCGCTGCCCTCGGGGACGTCGCGCGCGACGGCGCCGCCGAGGTGGCGGATCTCGATCGCGACGAACGGAACCTGCTGGTCGGGTCCGGCCGCGCCGAGGAAGGCGGACACGAACTCGGCGTCGAGGTCGGTGAGCAGGTGACCACGGTCCCAGCCGGGACCGGGGTCGCGGGGGTCGTTGTGGATGTCGGCGATCCGCGATGCGGGCATCTCCTGGACGGAGTCGATCAAGGCCGGGGCTGTGTCGCGGATGGGCTGGAACAGTCGCTCGCCCGCTGTGGACGCACCGACGTGAGCGAAGCGGACACTGAGTACGGTTTTGCCCCGCAGCGGTTCCGGGATGAACTCCAACGGCGGCAGCCGCAAGATGATCGCCGACGACGTGGCCGATTCGGGCAGCGTCTTCGTCCAGTCCACCCAGGCGGAGAACACCGGCGCGATCTGGTCCGCGTCGAAGAAGACGGATCCGCCGTACAACGTGCTCAGCTCGACGAGTTCGAATTCCATCGACGTGACGATGCCGAAGCCGCTCTTGCCGCCGCGCAGCGCCCAGAACAGATCCGGGTTCTCCTCGGCCGACGCGGTCCGCACGGTGCCGTCGGCCGTGACCAGGCGGAAGCTGCGGGCCCAGTCCGACGAGAAGCCGAAGGTCCGGGCCAGCGGGCCCAGGCCGCCGCCGGTGACGTAGCCGATGCAGCCGACGTTGTCCGAGGCGCCGGCGATTGGCGCGAGCCCGTGCTCGGACGCCGCGGCGATCACCTCGGCCCAGCGGCATCCGGCTCCGATCCGAGCGATGCGGCGGGAGGCGTCGATGCTCACGCCGCCGAGCCGGCGCGTGGTGACCAGGATGCCGTCGGCAACCGGTACTGCCGACCCGTGGCCGGTGGCAAGGACCCGCACCGGCACACCGGCAGCCGCGGCGATCCGCACCACCGCCGCGGCGTCCTCGTCCGAGGTGATGCCGACGGCAACGTCCGGCGTGTGCCGGACGGCGGTGTTCTGCGCGGCGACCTCGTCGGCGAAGCCGTCGTCGCTGGGCCCGAGGACCGGGCCGGCGGTGATTTCGGCGCGAAGCCGGTCGATCAGTTCTGCGGTCATGCTGGTTTCCCCTCCAAGAGTTTCACTCACTGATCCCCGAACGCTCGACTCCCTCGACGATCCAGCGCTGCAGGAAGACGAACATCACCACCAGCGGCAGGATCGCGACGCAGGCGGCGACAAACAGCTGTGGCAGGTTGATGGTCTGTGCGGTCAGGAACGTCGACAGCGCGATCTGCACCGTCCAGGCGTTCTGGTCCGGCGCGATCACCAGCGGCCACAGGAACGCGTTCCACGAGCCGATGAACGTGATCGTGCCGATCGCGGCGATGAAGCCGGTCGAGTTCGGCACGACGATCCGCCAGAACGTCCCCCAGTACGCCGTACCGTCGAGCTGCGCGGCTTCCTCCAGTTCACGCGGGAAGTTCAGGAAGTACTGCCGGAACAGGAACGTCGCGAAGGCCTGGAACAGCCCGGGCACGATCAGCCCGCGCAGCGTGCTCACCCAGCCGAGCGTGGAGACCAGCACGAAGCTCGGCACGAACGTCACCGCGGCCGGGATCAGCAGCGTCGCGACGATGAAGTAGAACACCGCGTTCGCGTACCGGAACGGGATCCGCGCCAGCCCGTAGCCGGCCAGGCCGGAGATCACCAGGACGCCGACGGTCTGCACCACCGAGATCACCAGCGAATTGATCAGCGACCGGCCGATCGGCACCGTTGGGTCGTTGAAGAGGTCAACGATGTTGCTCCACTGCAGCGACGACGGAAAGAACGTCCAGTCCGGCGACGTGATGTCCTGCTCGGTCGACAGCCCGTTGCGCACCAACAGGTAGAAGGGCAGCAGGAAGAGGACAGCGCCGGCCACCAGTACGACGTACCGGAGGACCGATCCGGCCCGGTCCGCGCGGGACCGCTGGATGGTCGCCATCTCAGTCCTCCCTCCGACCGAGTCCGAGGAACCGGCCTTGCACGAGCGCGACCAGCGCGATCAGCAGCGTCAGCAGAACGGCGCCCGCGCTGCCGTGGCCGAAGTCCTGCCCCTGCCCGAGCGCCGCGTAGTACAGGTAGACCAGCGGCGGTCGCGCGTACGGCGGGTACTGCCCCGAGCTCGAGAGCAGATTGTAGAACTCGTCGAAGGCCTGGAACGCGTTGATCAGCAGCAGCAACAGTACGGCGGTCGACGTGGCCCGCAACTGCGGCAGGGTGATGTACCGCAGCACCTTCCAGCCGGTCGCGCCGTCGATCGCGGCCGCCTCGTACAGCGACGGCGCGATCCGCTGCAGTCCGGCCAGGAACAGGATCATGTAGAACCCGGCCTGCAGCCACATCCGCGCGGACACGATCACCAGCCAGTACCAGGGCGGCTGGGTGACCGAGAGCCAGGCGACCGGTTCCACGCCGAACCACCCGAGCACCGTGTTGGCCAGGCCGAACCGGACGCCGTTGAAGATCGACAGCTTCCAGATCAGCGACGCCACGACGTACGAGCAGGCGGTGGGCAGGAAGAACACCGAGCGGAAGAACGTCCGGGCGAACCGGGTCCGGTTGACCAGCAACGCCAGGCCGAGCGAGGCGACGAACGTGGTCGGCACGATGAACAGCGCGAACACCACGAAGGTCAGCAGGCTGGACCGGAACGCCGAGTCCCGCAGCATGTCCAGGTAGTTGCCCAGGCCGACGAAGTCGGTCGGCGTGACCGTGTTGCGGGCGTCGAAGAAGCTCAGCACCACCGACCAGACGATCGGCACGTAGACGAACACCAGCAGCCCGAGCACGAACGGCCCGACGAAGATCGCGAACCACAGGTTGCGGTCGTAGCGGCCCCGCAGCCGATCGGCGAGGGCCGGCATCAGCCGGCGATGCGCTTGAGCTCAGCCTCCACGACCGCCTTGACCGCCTTGATCTCGGTGGCCGGGTCGCTGCCGTTCTTGATGATCCGGTTCAGCGCGTCGGAGTACGCCGTACCGGATTTCGGTGTCCACAGCAACGGGGTCTGGGCGCGCCCGTTCTCGTTGACGAACCTCACCGCGTCGGCGGCCGGTCCGGACTTCAGCTTGTCCGCCTTCGCGGCCAGGCTCTTGCGGGCCGGGATGTGGAAACCGTAGCTCTGCGCCCAGTCGAGTTGCTTGTCGGTCTGGTCGACCCACAGCCACTGGACGAACTTCTTCGCCGCGTCGACGTTCTTCGACTTCGTGCTGACCGACGCGCCGTACGCGCCGACCGGGACGCTCGGCGCACCGGTCGAGGCGTTGAGCTTCGGCCAGGGCAGAACGCCGAAGTCGTCCGGCAGCGCCTTCTGGAGCTGGGGGAACGTCCACAGACCGGTGAACTGCATCGCGGTCAGCCCCTGGGTGAACGCCGACGGGTCGGACCAGTCGGTCGGTGCCCCGAGCAACAACGCCTTCGAGGTGAACAGTTCGCGCAGCTTGCGCAGCGACTCGACCGCGGCCGGGTCGTCGAAGCCGAACTGTCCCTCCTCGGTCAGGTAGTCGAGGCCGGCCGACCACAGCGCCGGGCCACCGAGGATGCCGACGCCGCCGTCGTTGCCGACGAACAGGCCCTTGACCTTGTCGGTGGTCAGCTTCTTCGCCGCGGCGATCAGCTCGTCGACGGTGGTCGGCGGCTGGACACCGGCCTGCTGCAGCAGGCTCTTGCGGTAGACCAGCAGCTGCATGTCGGTGGCCTGCGGGATCGCGTAGAGCTTGCCCTGGTAGGTCACCCTGGCCAGCAGCGACGGGGTGAAGTCGCTTTTCGCGTCGCCGAGCAGGTCGGTCAGGTCGGCGACCTGGCCGCCCTTGATCATGTCGATGGTCGGGCCGTTGCCGTACTCGAACACGTCCGGCCCGCCGTCGGTGAGCAGCGCGGCCGCGGTCTTCTTGTCGTAGTCGCCGGGAGACCACTGGACCGTCACGGTCGCGTCCGGGTACTCCTTGGCATAGCGCTGGACGGCCTGCTGGGTGCCTGCCTCGCCGTACTGGTGGTACCACTGCGACAGGGCAGGTTTGCCGCCGCTGCTCTCGCCGCCGCCACCGGCGTCCGAGCGGCCCGTGTTCGATCCGCAACCGGCCACCGCCAGCGCCGCGATCCCGCCTCCGAGGGCGAGGAAGCTCCTGCGGCTGAACCCGTCTGCACCCGGCATTCGACGTACCTCCACGATCCCGGCGCGGTCCCACAGCCCGCGCACCCTGGGTCCGACCCTACGACCGGTCGGGTCCCCAGGTGCCCCTTTCCGCCTGCTGAAAAAGCAGTGGCGCACCGGCTCATCGGGGATAGGGTGTGCCCCATGTCCCGCATGCCGCACTAGAGCGGGCTCGCTGTCACCGAGCCCAACTGCCGTCCCCGCCTCGTCGAGGCCGGGGCTCTCTAGGAGCGCCATGTCCAGCACCACGCGTGCTGGGAGCTACCGTGCCGTCCTGCTGCTGCCGTCCGCGCTGCGCACTTTCGCGCCCGCGCTGGCCGGCCGGCTGGCCTACGGTCTGCTCCCGCTGTCCACTTTGTTCACCGTCCACCGCTCGACCGGGTCGTTCGGCGTCGCCGGAGCCGCTGTTGCCGGCTTCGGGCTGGCGTCGTTGTCGATGCCCTACAAAGCCCGCCTGGTCGACCGCTTCAGCCAACGCCGGGTCCTCCCACCGCTTGCCCTCGTCTGCGCATCGGGGCTCGTCGCAACCATCTTCCTGAGTACGCCGGCCCTGCTGGTCGCACTCGTCACCCTGACCGGGCTCTTCGCGCCACCACTCGGCCCGTCGATGCGCTCGAACTGGCGCCTGATCACCGAGAACACCGACCTCAAGGAACGCGCCTACGCCCTGGACGCGATCTGCGAGGAGTCCCTCTACCTGGCCGGACCCTTGCTGGCCGGTCTGCTGATCAGCCTCTGGTCAGCACCCGCGGCACTCGTCTGTACGGCGGTTCTACTTGCCTCCGGCACCGTCCTGATGGTCACCGCCCCGCTGACCCGGCGGACCACCTCACCGAGTCCCACACGGCATCCGCTCGGACCGCTGACGAACGGCGGTTTGCGCCGGATCCTCGTCGTCATCCTGGTCACGGCGGCCGGCGTCAGTACGGCGTACCTGTGCGTCGCGGGTGTCGCACAGGCGGAGGGCCGTCCTGGCGCGGCCGGGTTCGTCGAGGCCGGGATCGGGCTCGGCAGCGTGGTCGGCGGCCTGCTGTGGGGACGCCGGAAGCACACCCGGTCGCACGAGACGCAGCTGGCCGGGCTGATCGGCGTACTGGCGGTTGGGCTGTTGCTGGCTTCGCTGGCGACGCACCTGGTCGTGCTGGGAGTCGTGATGGGCCTCGCAGGAGTCGCGGTCGCGCCGTTGTTCGTGGTGTCGTACCTGGCCGCCGACGACCTCACTCCGCCGGATCAGCGCACCGAGGCGAGCACCTGGATCAACACGGCCAACAACCTCGGCAGTGCCGCCGGAGCGTCACTGACCGGGCTGCTGATCGACCGGGCCGGGCCGTCGTACGGGTTCCTCGCCGGTGGTGTGCTGCTGGTGCTGGTGTCCGGGGTGGTGCTGCTCCGGCGGACGAGGTGAGCGGTCAGGCGTCCGAGAGCCGGGCGATGGTCGCGCCGGCCCGGCGGACGATCGGGACCGGCCCTTCGGGCAGGACGTCGCCGATGAACGTGTAGTGGCGCAGGATGTCCGGGTCCACGCCGCCGGGGCGATGGCGGGTGTGATCGCGGACCCAGTCGATGATGTCGCCCCAGCCCGGCGCGGCCAGCGACCCGCCGAAGTGCTGGACCGACAGTCCGGCGCACAGGTTGCCGAACGCGAGCCTGTGCGCCAGCGGCCAGCCGCGCAGTGTGCCGAGTACGAGCGAGGCGAGGAACACGTCGCCCGCGCCGGTCGGGTCGTACGAGCGAACCGGCAGCGCGGGGATGTGTTCCTCCTCGCCGGTCGCCGAGTCGATCGCCAGGACGCCGTCCGAGCCGTTCGTCACGACGGCCAGCGGGACCCGCTCGGCCAGCTTGTGCAGCGCGGCCTTCGGCGTGTCGGTCCGGGTGTAGGCCATCGCCTCGCCGGCGTTCGGGGTGAAGGCGTGGAAGCCCTCCAGGACGTCGAGCACAGCCGGTGACCAGGTGTCGGTCGGATCCCAGCCGACGTCGCCGAACAGCAGCGCGCCGGACTCGCGGGCCTCGGTGGTCCAGCCCGGCAGTTCCTCGGCGACCGGCACGATCGCCGAGCGGGTTTTCAGGCCCGGCCCGACCAGCTTGCTCGGGTCGCCCGGGGCCTCGTGGGCGTGGGTGACCATCGCCCGGTCCCGGTCGATCGACATCGACACGGTCACGGGGGAGTGCCAGTGACCGATCCGGCGCGAGTGCGACAGGTCGACCTTCTCCTGGTCGGCCAGCGTGCGCCAGCAGAAGTCGGCGTACACGTCGTCGCCGAAGACCGCGGCCAGGCCGCTGCGCAGGCCGAGCCGGCTCGCGGCGATGGCGAAGTTCGCCACCCCGCCCGGGCACGAGCCCATGCCCTCGGCGAAGATCTCGGTCCCGGTGGTCGGGGCCGACTCCAGTCCGGTGAGCACGATGTCCAGGAACACGGTGCCCTGCACGAACACGTCGTAGCAGTCCGGGTCGTCCACGTGACGTCCTTGTCGGTGGTGAGTGGTTTGCTGTCCTTCTTCGTAACATCATCGACCGGTCATCACCAGGGATTTGGGAGGACGTCAGTGACAGCACAGGTGTGTCCGTGATTCCGACCTGGATCTCCGTGGTCGGCGTGGTGATGACCGTGCTGAGCCCGCTGCTGGCGCTCGGCGGGGTCGCGCTGGGCGCCTATCTGACCCGCAAGTCCGACCGCGAGCTCGACACCTGGCGGCACCGCGAGGAGACGATGCGAATGGTCCGCTGGGCGGTCGAGCAGATCCTCGAGGACGACGACGTCGGCACCGACGCCGGCGTGGTCACGCTGCGTTCACTGATGCGCTCCGAACTGTTGCAGCCCGAGGACTACGAGCTGGTCGCCGCGCTGACCGCGGCGGTAGCCATCGACCGGGTCGGCGAGGCGACGTACGCTGAACTGGAGAACGCCGACACCGAGGTCGTCACGGAGGCCGGGCCCACGGAGGGAAGTCGTCGATGGCTGAGAAGAAGACCGTGAAGGTGCCGCGGCAGGCGGTCGAGCTGGCCCGGTTGCACGTCGAGGCGGCCCGCCGCGCCGGGCGCAAGCCCGAGCCCGGTCTCGCCCGGATTGCGGACGCCCGTCCGGAGAACGGCGGCTCCACGGCGCCCGCTCCCGCCTGAGCGCCGGTCGCGGGCGGCACGCCTGAGCCAATCACCCGCCCGGAGCACCTACACTGATCGACGGCCGCTCCCGGTGGCGTACGGTGCTGTGGTGGTTACCGCTACGTCGCTCCCTGTTCCCGACCACGGCCGGAATGTCCCGTGATCCGCTTCGAGAATGTTTCCAAGACGTACGAGGGTCAGTCCAAGGCTGCCCTGCTGAACGTGAACGTCGAGATCGAGAAGGGCGAGTTCGTCTTCCTGGTCGGCACCTCCGGGTCCGGCAAGTCGACGTTCCTTCGTCTCGTGCTGCGTGAGCACCGGACCTCCAAGGGCCACATCATGGTGGCCGGCAAGGACCTGAACCGGCTGGCCAGCTGGCGGATCCCGCAGATGCGCCGCCAGATCGGCACGGTCTTCCAGGACTTCCGGCTGCTGCCGAACAAGACCGTCGCGGAGAACGTCGCGTTCGCCCTGCAGGTGATCGGCAAGCCGCGCTCGCACATCCGCAAGACGGTGCCCGAGGTGCTCGAGTTGGTCGGCCTGGACGGCAAGGAGGACCGGCTGCCCGACGAGCTGTCCGGTGGTGAGCAGCAGCGGGTCGCGATCGCGCGCGCGTTCGTGAACCGGCCGATGATCCTGATCGCCGACGAGCCGACCGGAAACCTCGACCCCGGCACGTCGGTCGGCATCATGAAGCTGCTGGACCGGATCAACCGGACCGGGACGACCGTGGTGATGGCGACCCACGACGTCTCGATCGTCGACCAGATGCGCAAGCGCGTGATCGAGCTGGAGAACGGCCATGTCGTCCGCGACGAGTCGCGCGGCGTCTACGGCTACCAGCACTGAGACCAGGGACTACTGACTGATGCGCTTGAACTACATCCTCTCCGACCTGGGTATCGGCCTGAAGCGGAACCTGTCGATGACGATCGCGGTCGTCGTCACGATCTGGGTCTCACTGTCGCTGTTCGGCAGCGCGCTGCTCGCCCGCGAGCAGGTCGACCTGATGAAGGGCAACTGGTACGACAAGATCCAGATCTCGATCTTCCTCTGCACCAAGGACTCCGGCGGCCGCGGCTGCTCGGGCGCCGAGGTGACCACGGAGCAGAAGAACCGGATCAAGCAGGTGATCGAGTCCAGTCCCGACACCGCGCCCGACGGCGTGTTCGGTGAGACGAAGAAGGAAGCCTTCGAGCAGTTCAAGAAGCTCTACAAGGACTCGCCGATCGTCAGCACGGTCACCGAGGACCAGATGCAGGAGTCGTTCCGGGTCAAGCTCAAGGACCCGCAGCGCTACCAGAACCTGGTCAGTGCCGTGGCCGGGTTGCCTGGCGTCGACACCGTGCAGGACCTCAGACAGTATCTCGATCCACTCTTCAAGGCGCTGAACGGATTGCAAGTCGGCGCCCTGGTGGCCGCCGCACTGCTGCTGGTCGCCGCGCTGATGCAGATCTCCAACACGATCCGGCTGGCCGCCTACGCCCGCCGGCGAGAGATAGGCATCATGCGCCTGGTGGGCGCCTCGAACTTCTACATCCAGCTACCGTTCCTGCTGGAAGCGGTGCTGGCGGCCCTGATCGGCGCGGTCCTTGCCTGCGGCACCCTGTGGATCGGCGTGTACTTCGTGGTCATGCAGCGCGCCCAGGAGACGTTCCGGGTCTGGCAGTGGGTCGGCGCGGCGGAAACTTTCCAGGCCACGCTGATCATGGTGGTGGTCGGACTGATCCTCGCCGTCGTCCCGACATTCCTGACGACGCGGAAATACCTCAAAGTCTGACCCGGGTGACTTATCGTGCAGTAGCACGACAACTCAACCCAGAGCAAGGGGTCGACTGTGGTCCCGCACTTCCCCGGTGCGAACCCGCGTGAGCGGGGACGCATCAAGCGAGACGACAGCATCGGCGCCACCGCCACATCGAGCGGACGGTCACGCACGCGACCGCCCGCCCGGCAGACGATTGTCGCCGCTTGCTGCGTTGTCCTGTCCATGACCGCCGGAGCGCTGGCGGTGGTTCCGTCTGCGCAGGCGGACCCACCCGATCCGAACGCGCAGAAGAAGCAGCTCGACAGCCAGATCAACCAGTCCAAGGCCGATCTGCACGAGTCCTACGACCAGCTGTCGAAGTCCGTTGCCGCCTACAACCAGGCGGAGGCGCAGTACAAGGCCGTCCAGGCCCGGTACGCCGCCGCGCAGGGCAAGCTGGCCTCCGCGAAGGCCGCCGACGTGGTGGCCGCGAGCAAGCTCAAGGCGGCCGAGCAGGCGCTGACGACCGCCCAGGCGAATGTTGCCGAGGGCCAGAAAGAGATCGCCGCCAAGAAGGCGCTGGCCGGTCGGGCGGTGCGTTCGGCGTACCAGCAGCAGAATCCGTTGGTCGGGCTGTCGATCGTGCTTCGGGGTGCGTCGCCGGCCGATCTGGCCAGCGGGATGCAGGTGCAGCGCAACGTCTTCGGCATCACCGGCAACGCGATCACGAGCCTGAACAACGCCCAGGCGCAGTTGGCGAACAAACAGGCCAAGCTCGCCGAGGCGGAACGGATCGTCGCGGCCCAGCGGGCCGAAGCGGCGCGGACCGTGCAGGAAGTCACCCGGCTGACCCAGCAGGTCGCTGCCGACAAGGCGGCGGCCGCAGCGGTGACGGCGACCCGGCTGGTGGCGCAGCAGGCCGCCGAGAAGGACAAGAACTCCGAGCTGGCGCACTACCAGTCGCTGGTCGCGGAGCGGTCACGGGTCGAGCAGATCCTGATCGCGCGGGCGCGGGCCGAGAAGGCCGCGGCCGCCCGGCGCAAGGCCGCCGCCGAGGCCGCCGAGCGGGCCAAGGCGAAGAAGGAGCACCGGCCGCCGAAGCAGGTGCCGGATCCGCCGGACAACGACGGCGGGCTCAGCTACCCGATCAACACCTACATCACCTCGCCGTACGGGATGCGGTTCCACCCGATCCTGCACTACTGGAAGCTGCACGACGGCACCGACTTCGGCGCCGGCTGCGGTACGCCGATCCACGCGGCGGCCAGCGGTGTGGTCACGGACCGTTACTACAACGGTGGCTACGGCAACCGGATCTTCATCTCGCACGGCGTGATCGACGGCGACTCGGTGACCACGGTCTACAACCACCTGTCCCGGTACAAGGCGCGGGTCGGCCAGCACGTGAAGAAGGGCCAGGTGATCGGGTACGTCGGGACCACCGGCTACTCGACCGGCTGCCACCTGCACTTCATGGTCTACCAGGACGGCCGGGTCGTTAACCCGATGAAGTGGCTGTGAGTTGTCTGGGATACTGGCCGGATGGTGAAACAGACCGGCCACAAGCCGATCGCGCAGAACCGTAAGGCGCGACACGACTACCACATCGACGACGTGGTGGAGGCCGGCCTTGTGCTGACGGGGACCGAGGTGAAGTCCCTGCGGCTGGGCCGGGCCTCGCTCGTCGACGCCTTCGGCTCGGTGCGCGGCCGCGAGCTGTGGCTGCAGAACATGCACATCCCGGAGTACACCCACGGCACCTGGACCAACCACGAGCCGCGGCGGACCCGCAAGTTGCTGCTGCACCGCGACGAGATGGAGAAGCTGATCAAGGCGGTGGAGCAGCAGGGCGTCACGCTGGTCCCGCTGTCGCTGTACTTCAAGGACGGCTACGCCAAGGTCGAGCTGGCCACCGCGCGCGGCAAGAAGGACTACGACAAGCGGCACGCGCTGGCCGAGCGCCAGGCCAACCGCGAGGCCCAGCGCGCGCTGTCGGACCGCAGCCGCCGCTGACCCCGGCCGAACGTCGTACGGACTGCCCTGGGGTCGGCTCAGGGATTGCTCCGGGCGGCACCCGATGGGGTGGACGGCGTTCGGGCCGCACAGTGGAGACATGTCCACTTCAGAGCTGCTGGTGACGCCGGCCCAACGGGACCGTGCGGTCGAGATCCTGCAAGAGATGTACGCCGACGGCCGGCTGACCCACCTCGAGTTCGACTCCCGGCTCGAGCTGGCGCTGAAGGCCCGCACCCGCGCCGAGCTGAACGGCTCGTTCGACGGGCTGCTGGCCCGCCCGGTCCCCACCTACGCGCCGGCCGCGTTCACCCGCCCGGCCCCGCTGCAGCCGTACCAGAGCTCCGGTCGCGGGATGGGCACCATCTCGCACTGGCTCGGCTACCCGACCTTCTTCGTCGGCCCGGCCCTGGTGGTCGCGACGGCCGGCAAGACCAACCCGGTGGTCCGCAAGCACGCGGTCGAGGCGGTGAACTTCCAGCTCAGCGCGCTCGCCCTGTTCATGCTGCTCGGCATCGTCACCGGCGTCACCGACGGCTTCACCGGCTTCCTGTTCCCGATCGCCGGCCTGGTCTGGTTCGTGCTGACCGGCATCGGCGGCCTGGCGGCGATGCTCGGCTCCGACTTCAAGTACCCGTTCACGCTGCGCCTGCTGAAGTAGGCGCCGCCTCCGGGGAATCCCTGGTGCGGCCGCTGGGTTGTACTTGGTAGTGTTGGTCTTCTACGGACCCTCGGGACCGTAGGAGTTTGACAACTCAACAGGGGGTGAACGGTTTCGACTTTGGACGTACGTTCCAAGAGAAGCGGGCCGAGGATCCAGGGTTATCTCGTTAACGATCTCTGGAAACCAATAACTGCCAACGCTAACGCGCGCAGTAGCTTCGCTCTCGCCGCCTGACGGTCTGAGCACTTAAGAAGCGGTCAGCCCGGGGTTGCTTCCGACCCGGTTCCTGGCCTCAGCTAGGAAGCTTGCTTCGTCAGCCCGGTCACGGGGTTGACGCGGGACATTAACAGTGACTGAGTCTGTCAGCGACGTGTCTGTACGAGCGCTGGGACTGAGAAAACGACAATTCAGACTGCGCCCGGAGAAGTCTTGGGTCGGCGCCGAAGGACGCGGGTTCGATTCCCGCCACCTCCACCACCCCTTGAATGTCACGACGAAGCCCCGGCAGCCTCAGGTTGCCGGGGCTTCGTCGTGCCCGGGATCAGTACGCGTAGCGCTTGACGCTCTCCTGGATGACGATGCGGACCTGAGCCTCGCCCAGGATCCCGGCCAGGTCCTCGGCCCGGGTCGGGTCGTCGAGGTCCCAGTAGCGGCCGGCCAGGCGCTCGGCCAGGGCGTGCCCGCCGTCCGGTTCCACCGTGGCGCGGCCCGCGACCGACACCCAGCGTTCGCGTTCACCCACCGGCGCCGCGACGACGATCGAGGCGCGCGGATCGCGGCGCAGCCGCCGTACCTTGAGCGTGTCCGGACCGGTGAACAGCTGGATCGTGCCTTCGGCGGTGACCTCGTACCAGACCGGCCGGGGTTGGGCCGGCACGGGCCCGTCGGCCACGGACAGGAACCCGTAGAGCGGCCGCCGGAGGAACTCGAGGTCCTCGGTGGTCAGTGAACTGGTGTCGTCGGTGCTCATCACAGCCTTTCTGATCGGCGTTCGGTGAGTACGTTCCATTCAACTCGACCGCGAACGGCGACATTTCCAGGAACACCGAGCCGATGCCGCGGGTTGCTGCTGGTATGACGATCGAACTGGGGTTGATTCTGCCGACGTCCACGCCGGATCCGGCGACGCCGGTGCTGGGGGATGTGCGGGCGGCGGCGCGGAGGGCCGAAGAGGCAGGGGTGGAGTCGGTGTGGTCGACCGATCACCTGATTGCCAGTGCGCCGATGCTGGACAGCACGGTGGTGCTGTCGACGGCCGCCGCGGTGACCGAGCGGGTGAAGATCGGGTACGGCGTGATGCTGCTCGCGTTGCGACCGGTGGCGTGGGCCGCGAAGCAGGTGAGCAGCTTGCAGTACGTGTCGGGGGACCGGGTCATGCTCGGCGTCGGGACGGGGAACCCAGCACACGGGGACGTCGGCTGGCGCGCGGCCGGTACGTCGTACGCGGACCGCGGGCGGCGCACCGACGAGGCGCTGGCGGTGCTGCCGGATCTCATCGCGGGGCGCACGGCCCGGGTGGGCGAGGACTTCGAGGCGGCGATCGCGCCGGGTGCCACGGTTCCGCCGATTCTGGTGGCCGGCGACGGGGCGAAGGCGGTCGAACGGGCCGCTCGATTCGGCGACGGTTGGGTGTCGATCGCTCTGGCGGTGGAGGACGTGCCGGCGCGGATCGCTTCGCTGGGCGAGCTGGCGGCACGGTACGACCGGGCACGGCCAGGGGTGACGATCGTCGCGCCGCAGCTGGACACCGACCTGACCAAGGCAGCCGCGCAGGTGGCGGCGTACGCGGAGGCGGGGGTCGAGCGACTGATCCTGGCCCCGACCGGGAGCGAGTGGGAGCGCGACTACGCCTGGGCGGCTGAGCTGCAGGCCGAGGTCACCCGGGGCTGAACCCCGGAGTGTTCGGGCTCACTTCCTCGTGATGAGCCCGAACACCAGGCTGGCGAGTCCGACGACGCCGACCGTGATGCTCGTCGTGACGAACCCTCGAACGAACGACGAGAACCTCGTGGTGTCGCCTCCTCCGCCGAGGATGAAGAGCCCGAACGGCATGACCAGGATGACGAGGGCCGAAGCCAGCAGCACAACTCCGAGGATGAGGGCGGTCATGCTGAGCCGCTTTCGTGCAGACTGGTCGCCGGGCGCCTGGTGGGGGAACGGAGGGAGATTTCCCCGGCGTGGGTCGTTGGCCCCTGGATGGCCCGGGGTGGACTGTGACATGCCTGGACCCTACCTGCCGACCGGCTCTGCGCACCGGCCGCCGAATCAGCTCTCGGGCGTGGAGTAGTGCGCCGTCCACCAGGCCTTCCACCGCTGGTCGATCGCGTCGCGGGTGGCGTCGTCCACGCCGTACAGGCTGAGGACGGCCATCGCGGCGCCGTCCGGCTTCTGCTCGTTGGGACCGACGTGGCTGAGCACGAGGAGGCCGTTGCCCCAGCTGTCGACGGTCAGGCCGCGCTGGTGCTCGGAGACGAACCAGACCTTGCCGGTGGCGCGCTCGCCGAGCAGGTCCACGTCGTACGGCGTACCGGCGGGCAGGTCGGGCAGCTTGAACTGGTCGGCGCCCGTGCCGGAGTAGAAGAGCGTGCGCCGCGGCTCGTCCGGGTGGTGCTCCAACGCGAAGCGGAGCTGCTGGAGGAACGTCGTCCAGCCCTCGGTGATGTCGTCGTAGTACGCCTCCCAGTCGGGATTGTCGCCGTGCGGTGCGCGGGTCAGCGTGATCCGGGCGCCACCTTCGACCGGCTCGACCTCGAAGCGGTCCCCGCCCTGGATCTCCAGCACCCGTGCCGCGGCGTCGTCCTCGGTGACGTGGGTGAAGTAGATCAGGTCGATCTCCTGGTCGAGGCCGCCTTCGGTGCCCTCGTACTCCCAGCCGTGCCAGTGCCGGATCTTGTCCTTGTCGCGCAGCGCGTCCCAGACCGCCTCGACCGGCGCGGCCACGGTGACGACGATCTTCGGGGTCTGGCTCATCGTGTCTCTTCTCCTTCGTCGGTACGGCGTACTGCGGGGTGGCCGCCGGCGATCAGGCGGTAGGGCCGGCCGTCCTCGGTGTCGAAGGCCTCGACCACTTGGCGGACCGCCTCGGTGAGGGCGTCGGTGAATCGGTGCACGTCACCCGGCGCGCCGAACCGGACCTCGGTCTCCAGCGTGAAGGTGAGCAGGCGTTTGCCCGCGGCATCGGCCTTGCGCTGCATGCCGGCCACGTCCCGGACGGTGCCGGCGGCAACTTCCACCAGGTGCTCGGCGGCGTACTGGTCGTGGATCGCGGTGAACGCCCGGCCCATCACGCCCGGGTCGACCACGATCGTCGCCGAGGCGCGCAGGATCCGCTCGATGAAACCACGGCGCTGCCGCTCCTCGACCAGCTCGACCAGTCCGGCCTTCTCGAGTTCTTTGAGGTGGTAGTTCACCCGTTGCCGGGGCAGCTCCAGCGCGGCGGCCAGCTGGGTCGCCGAGGAAGGCTCGCGCAGCAACTCCAGCAACTGCCGCCGGATCGGCGACAACGCGATCCGCACGGTCTCCGGTTCGTCGACGTAGGCCTGCATGCGACCCAGCGTCGTATTGACAGTCTAATTTGTCAATAGCGGAGAGCGGACGCCCACCACCGACCAACCACCCCTCGCGCGGCCGATCGACGGCGTGTCGCGGCGTGTCGCGTGGGTTGGACAGTGGTGGGCGTCCGCCCCTGTCGATGCGGCAGCATGAGGGCATGGCGATCGAGGGGCCGCAGTTGCCGGTCGGGACTCAGGTGGTGCTGCGGGTCGCGGGACCGGACGATGCCGGTGGTACCGCGCAGCGCGGGGCGACGGGGCGGATCGGCGGGGTGACGGGCGACGGGCGGTACGAGGTGCGGCTGGTGGACGGCCGGGGGACTGTCGCCCGGCGGGATCAGTTGAGTTTGCGCACGGCGTACCAGGACGACGCGATCGGGCTGGAAGCGCCGGACGGGGACCTTCTCGTGCGGGAACGGACGATCTACGCGGCGGTGGTGGGCTCGCGGGCGTTCGGGCTCGACACGGACGCGTCGGACACCGACACCCGCGGGGTCTACGTCGCGCCGACCGAGACGTTCTGGTCGCTGGCGAAGCCGCCGACGCACGTGGACGGTCCGGAGCCGGAGTGGTTCTCCTGGGAGGTCGAGCGGTTCTGCGAGCTGGCGCTCAAGGCGAACCCGAATCTGCTCGAGGTCCTGCACTCCCCGCTCGTGGTCACTTGTACGCCGCTCGGCGAGGAACTGCTCGACCTGCGCGCGGCGTTCTTGTCGCAGCTCGCCTATCAGACCTACTCGGGATACGTGCTGAGCCAGTTCAAGAAGCTGGAGGCGGACTTCCGGCGGGACGGTGCGCCGAAGTGGAAGCACGTCATGCACCTGATCCGGCTGTTGCTGTCGGCACGGACCCTGCTGGCTGACGGCCGACTCGTCGTCGACGTCGGAGCCGATCGTGAGCGGCTCCTGCAGGTGAAGGCCGGCGCGTTGCCGTGGGACGAGGTCGAGCGCTGGCGGCTCGACCTGCACGAGCAACTCGACCGTGCACTAACAAAAACCATGCTGCCCGCGACACCTGACGTCGCTAGGGTCGACACCTGGTTGAGGTCGGTCCGGCAAAGGAGCATCGGTGACGCGTGACATGCGGCGGTTGGACTACGGCGAGCTTCGCGCGATCATCGCCGACCAGCCATATCCGTTGCTCTTCGCAACGGTCTCCGGTGCGCACCTGTACGGCTTCCCGTCCCGCGACTCCGACGTCGACCTGCGCGGCGTGCACGTCCTGCCGGTCGAGGAGGTCGTCGGTCTGACCACCGGCCCCGACACCCTCGACCGGACCTGGTTCCAGAACGAGGCCGAGGTCGACCTGGTCACTCACGACCTGGCCAAGTTCGTGCGGCTGATGCTGCGCCGCAACGGCTATGTGCTCGAACAGGTGCTGTCCCCGCTCGTCGTGACCAGTACGCCGGCGCACGAGGAGCTGGTCGCCCTCGCCCCCGGCTGCCTGACCAAGTGGCATGCGCATCACTACCGCGGCTTCGGCAAGACCCAGTGGGACTTCTTCGGCAAGAAGCAGGAGCTCAAGCCGCTGCTCTACACCTTCCGGGTGCTGCTCACCGGCATCCACCTGATGCGGACCGGCGAGGTCCAAGCCGATCTGCGCGAACTGCTCGCGCTGCCCGAAGCGCCGGCGTACCTGCCGGAACTGATGGCGGCGAAAGCCGAAGCAGAGCACGGCCCGCTGGTCGGTCCGGACATCGAACGCCTCGCCAAGGACGTTGCCGCGTTGCAGGAGACGCTCGACCAGGCCGAGGCCGCGAGTGATCTCCCCGACCGCCCGAGTGCGGATGCGGCCGTGAACGACCTGCTCGTGCGGGTGCGGCTCAGCCGCTGACGCAACGACCACGAACGCCCGATCAGAGCTCTCTGATCGGGCGTTCGCACGTTGTAGAAGACCTCGCGCGGGCCTACTGTACTTACTTAACTTCGTGAAGCATTGACATTCGGCGTGTCAGGGTAAATAGTTCCGTCCTGAAATCAATCAGAAAGCAGAGTGAATCAACAGTGTCGAACATCAAGGTGCTGCAGCTGCGCTCCGCGGGCGTCAGCCTCGTGCTGGACTGCTCAGGTCCGGCCCTTCCGTCCGTTCTGCACTGGGGTGCGGATCTCGGTGAGCTGAGTGAAACCGCGCTGGTTGATCTCAGGCGCGGAGCCGGTGCGGTGCAGTCCGGCAACGGCCTCGACGAGAACCTCCCGGTCGCGATCGTGCCGGAGTACTCCGCGGGCTGGTTCGGCCTGCCGGGCCTCAACGGGCACCGCGACGGCCAGGACTTCTCCGGGTCGTTCCAGCTGCAGAGCGCCGACCAGGACGGCAACACCGTGACCGTCCGGGCCGCCGATCCGGTCGCGCACCTCGAGCTCGCGCTGACCATCGAGCTGACCGACTCCGGCTTGGTCAAGGCCAAGGCCGATCTGACCAACACCGGCGGTACGCCGTACACGGTGGACGGTCTGGTTCTCGCGCTGCCGGTCCCGACCGAGGCGACCGAGCTGCTCGACATGACCGGCCGGCACATCGGTGAGCGGCACCCGCAGCGGCACGCGTTCACCCAAGGCGCGCACGTCCGCGACAACCGCCGCGGCCGCACCGGCGCCGACGCGACGCTGCTGCTGATCGCCGGCACGCGCGGATTCGGGTTCCGCGACGGTGAGGTCTGGGGTGTGCACACCGCCTGGAGCGGCAACCACCGTTCGTACGCCGAGCGCGGCATGAGCGGGTACGCCGTGATCGGCGGCGGCGAGCTCCTGCTCCCGGGCGAAGGCCGGCTGGAGCCGCAGGGCAGCTACAGCACCCCCTGGATCTACGGCTCGTACGGCGTGGGCCTGGACCAGCTGTCGAGCCGCTTCCACGACTACCTGCGGGCCCGCCCGACGCATCCGGCCAGCGACCGGCCGGTCGTGCTGAACACGTGGGAAGCGGTCTACTTCGACCTCGATCTGGACAAGCTGAAGGCGCTCGCCGACGCGGCCGCCGAGGTCGGTGCCGAGCGGTTCGTGCTCGACGACGGCTGGTTCCGCGGCCGCCGCGACGACCACGCCGGGCTCGGCGACTGGTACGTCGACGAGGGCATCTGGCCGAAGGGCCTGCACCCGCTGGTCGACCACGTCACCGGTCTCGGCTTGCAGTTCGGTCTGTGGGTCGAGCCCGAGATGGTCAACCCCGACTCCGACCTGGCCCGCGAGCACCCCGAGTGGATCCTTGCCACCGGCAACCGGATGCCGCCGACCGCGCGGCACCAGCAGGGCCTGAACCTGGGCATTCCGGCGGCGTACGACTACATTCTCGAGCGGCTCGACTCACTGCTGAACGAGTACGACATCTCCTACCTCAAGTGGGACCACAACCGCGACTTCGTTGACGGCGGCAACCAGCTGACCGGGACCGCGGGCATTCACGAGCAGACCCTGGCGCTGTACCGGCTGCTGGACGAGCTGAAGCGCCGGCACCCCGGTCTCGAGATCGAGTCCTGCTCGTCCGGCGGCGCGCGGGTCGACCTCGGTGTGCTGGAGCGCACCGACCGGGTCTGGGGCAGCGACAGCAACGACGCGCTGGAGCGGCAGAAGATCCAGCGCTACACCCAGCTGCTGCTCCCGCCGGAGCTGATCGGCTGCCACGTCGGCCCGCCGAAGGCACACACCACCGGCCGGACCCAGACCCTGGGCTTCCGGGCCGCGACCGCGCTGTTCGGGCACTTCGGGATCGAGTGGGACATCAGCGCGGCGTCCGCGGACGAGCGCGCCGAGCTGGCAGGCTGGGTCGCCCTGCACAAGGAACTCCGGCCGTTGCTGCACACCGGCCGGGTGGTCCGGGCCGACCGTGGCTCGGAGGACTTCCTGCTGCACGGCGTCGTCGCGCGGGACGGATCCCGCGCGGTCTACAGCGCCGTCCAGTTGACCCAGTCGATCACCTCCGACGTGGGCCGGGTCCGGCTGCCCGGTCTCGACCCGGCCCGGACGTACCGGGTCAGCAAGACCAAGACCCCTGGTGCGGAGCCGCGGCACGCGGCCGCCTGGTGGGTCGACGGCGGCCAGGTCGAGCTGAACGGCGCCGCCCTCGCCGCTGTCGGGGTGCACATCCCGGCCCAGTGGCCCGAGAACGCGATCCTGCTGGACGTGCAGGCCATCGACTGAGGAGGAGATCGGCTGTGACCGTGACGACGAGCGCGCCACCGAGGCGACGACCACGAAGGTACGGTGACCTGAAGGTCGCGATGATCTTCCTGGCGCCGGCCACCCTCGGGTTCGTGGTGTTCTACATCTGGCCGACCCTGCGGGGTGCCTATCTGAGCTTCACCGAGTACAGCTTGCTGCAGCCACCGCAGTTCACCGGGCTGCAGAACTACGAGCGCATGGTGCAGGACAGCTTCTTCTGGAACGCTCTCGTCGTCACGGTCGAGTACGTCGTGATCAACATCGGCCTGCAGACCGTGCTGGCCGTCTTGATCGCGATGCTGATGTACCGGCTGACCAAGTCGATCACGGTCCGCGCGGTGATCCTGCTGCCGTACCTGATCGCGAACGTCGTGGTCGCGCTGGTCTGGTACTGGATGCTGGACTTCCAGGTCGGCATCGTGAACCAGGGCCTGGAACTGATCGGGATCGACCCGGTCGCCTTCTTCGGCGACTCGCACTGGGCCATCCCGACCGTGGCCGGCATCAACATCTGGCGGCACATGGGTTACACCGCACTGCTGGTGTTCGCCGGCCTGCAGATGATTCCGTCGTACGTGTACGAGGCGGCCGAGGTGGACGGCTCGAGCGAGATGCAGACGTTCTGGCGGATCACGCTGCCGCTGCTGCGGCCGGTCCTGGTGATGGTCCTGGTGGTCACCATGATCGGTTCGTTCCAGGTCTTCGACACGATCGCGGTGACCACCCAGGGCGGACCGATCAACGCCACCCGGGTGATCTACTTCTACATCTACGAACGCGCCTTCACCCGCTTCGACTTCGGCTACGCCTCGGCGATGGCGATGGTGCTGTTCGTCATCCTGGCGATCGTCTCGCTGCTGCAGCTGCGGCTGCTCCGCGCCAAGGAGAGTGACCTGGCATGAGGAAGTCGCTCACTCCGGGCCGGGTGGTCGCCTGGGCCCTGCTGATCGTGCTGATGGTGCTCACCCTGTTCCCGTTCTACTGGATGCTGCGGACGGCGTTCTCCGACAACACCCAGCTGGCCGGGCACCCGAACTCGCTGCTGCCGGTGGAGACCACGCTCGGCGCGTTCAAGCGCGTGCTCGGACTGTCCACCGTCGAGGAGGCCCAGGCCCAGGGTGGATCCGGTGCCGCGGTCAACTTCTGGCTGTACCTGCGCAACTCGGTGATCGTGTCCACCGTGACCACGCTCTGCCAGGTGTTCTTCAGCGCGATGGCCGCCTACGCGTTCGCCCGGCTGCGCTGGCCCGGCCGGGACAAGGTGTTCGCGGTGTTCCTGGCCGCGCTGATGGTGCCGCCGATCTTCACCACGCTGCCGAACTTCGTGCTGATCAAGAACCTCGGCCTGCTGAACAGCTTCGCCGGCATCATCCTGCCGGGCGCGCTGATGACGCCGTTCGCGATCTTCTTCCTGCGCCAGTTCTTCCTCGGCATCAGCCGGGAGCTGGAGGAGGCGGCGATGATCGACGGCGCCGGGCACCGCCGGATCTTCTTCCGCATCGTGATCCCGATGAGCGCGGCGCCGATCGCGACGCTGGCGATCCTGACCTACATCAACTCCTGGAACGACTACTTCTGGCCGTTGCTGGTCGGGCAGCAGGAGAATGTCCGGGTGCTCACCGTCGCGCTGGGCGTGTTCCGGTCGCAGACGCCGCAGGGCGGTCCGGACTGGGCCGGGCTGATGGCGGCGGCGCTGATCGCGGCGCTGCCGATGATCATCCTGTTCCTGGCCTTCGCCAAGCGGATCACCAACTCCATCGGTTTCTCCGGGATCAAGTGAGGGTCGGATGAACATTTCACGACGCACGTTGCTCAAGGGGACGCTGGCCGGACTGGCCGCCTCGGCGGTGGCCGGCTGCAACAACGGGGCCGCCTCGCGCGGCTCCGGCGAGGTCATCTACTGGCTGTGGGACTCCGCCCAGCTGCCGATGTACACCGAGTGCGCGAAGGTGTTCCAGCAGGAGAACCCGCAGTACAGCGTGAAGATCGAGCAGTACGGCTGGAACGACTACTGGAACAAGCTGGTCACCGGCTTCATCTCCGGTACGGCGCCCGACGTGTTCACTTCGCACTCGGCCAAGTACCCGCTGTTCGCCGACAAGGGCCAGGTGCTGGCGCTGGACGAGTTCGTCGAGCGCGACGGGGTCGACCTGTCGATCTACCAGAAGGGCCTGGCCGATCGCTGGATCGGTGCCGACGGCAAGCGGTACGGCCTGCCGAAGGACTTCGACACCGAGGTCTACTTCTACAACAGCGCGCTCACCGAGGCGGCCGGGATCAGCACCGAGCAGCTCAACTCGATGACCTGGAACCCCCAGGACGGCGGCACGTTCGAGCAGATCGTCGCGCGGCTGACCGTCGACGCGAAGGGCCGGCGCGGCGACCAGCCGGGCTTCGACAAGGACAACGTCAAGGTCTACGGGCTCGGCTACGGCGACGCGGGCGGCGCCGACGGCCAGACCAGCTGGAGCTGGTACGCCGCGTCGAACGGCTGGAAGTACTCCGAGGGCGAGCCGTGGGGGACCAAGTTCTTCTACGACGACCCGAAGTTCACCGAGACGATCGCCTGGTGGCGCGGGCTGATCACCAAGGGGTACATGCCGACGTACGCGCAGGCCAAGTCCGGGGTCGACGTGACCACGTCGTTCGGGGCCGGCAAGTACGCGATCACCCCGAACGGGTCCTGGATGCTCGAGACGTACGCCGGGCTGAAGCAGGTGAAGACCAAGCTGGCCCGCCTTCCGCAGGGGCCGATCGGCAAGCGGGTGTCGATGATGAACGGGCTGGCGGACACGATCTGGGCCGACACCACCCGGCGGGACGCGGCGTGGGCGTGGGTCAAGTTCCTCGGCTCGAAGACCGCGCAGGACATCGTCGCCAAGGCCGGGGTGGTGTTCCCGGCGGTGACCGCCTCGCTCCCGCTGGCCAAGGCGGCGTTCGAGGCGGACGGCTGGGACATCACGCCGTTCCTGGAGCCGGTCGCGGCCGGTGACGTCTTCCCGTTCCCGGCGAACCCGAACGCGGCCGACGTCACCGCGGTGATGGTGCCGGCGATGGACGCGGTGATGTCGTTCGAGAAGGAGCCGTCGTCGCTGGCCGAGGCCAACGACGACGTCAACCAGATCCTGTCCGCAGCGTCCTGAGGGCTAGCTGAAACGGCGTACCAGTTGCTGGTACGCCGTTTCAGCTGCTCGCGCTGCTGTATCTCCGGCTGGCGAGCTGCCAGTGCAGTTTGGTCAGCAGCACCCCGGCGGCAAGGGCAGGGATGGCGAGCAGGAGTGGTGAGGCGTCGCCGGTCAGCGTCTCGACCGGCACCGCTGCCACCAGGCCGGCCGGCACGAGCGTCATCAGGACGAGCCTCGCCGCGCCGGTGAAGTAGCTGATCGGGTACTTGCCGGCCTCCCGGAGCTGCGACGCGATCTCGTTGACCGGATCGGCGCTCTCGAACCAGAACGCCGAGTAGGCGAGGTTGGCCCAGAGCAGGCTGAACCCGGCGAAGCCGATCGCGGCCCACGCGGCCGCCTGGAGGACCAGGCCCAGGCCGGGCCTGACGTCGGCCACGTGCAGGCCGACGGCGACCATCGCGGCGCCGGACAGCACCCGGCCGAGCTCGGCAGGCTCCATCCAGCGCAGCGTCGCGAACAGCTGGGCGTCGACCGGCCGGATCAGGATCAGGTCGAGGTCGCCCTGGCGGACGTAGGCGTGCATCTTGGCCAGGTTCGGCCGGACGAAGCAGTCCATCAGACCGGTGGAGATGCCGAAGATGCCGACCACGACGACGGCCAGGGGACCGGTCCAGTCGGTGCCGCCGGCGCCGGTCAGAATCAGCACCGGTACGACGCCGAGGACGAGGTCGCCGATCGACGAGAACGCGTTGATCGCGGTCTGGCTGCGGAACTGCAGGTCCCGGCGGATCGCCTGCTTCAGGCAGGCCCAGAACAACCGGGGCGTCATGCTCCGGCTCCTTGGTAGTCGCGCAGGCCGCGGCGCCAGACCAGGACAGCGCCGCCGACCAGGACGACGAACCAGCCGGCCTGGTAGGCGTAGTCGATCGCGCGCGTCGTACCGAGCAGCACTTCGAGCGGGAACGACACCAGGAACCGGAACGGCTGGACGGCGAGGAAGGGCTGGAAGACAGCCGGGAAGAGCGCGAGCGGGACGAGTCCTCCGGACAGCAGCCTGGCGAGCAGGTACCGCAGGCGGTCGATCGCGGCGATGTCCTCCATCCAGAACGCGAGGGAGCCGATCACGATGTCGAGGGCGAACGTCATCGCGGCGGCCATGATCAGGGCCGGGAGGAAGAGCAGCCAACGCTGTGGCTGGCCGGGCAGGCGGAGGTCGTCGCGGAAGATCAGGCCGAGAACGACGACCGGCGGAGCGAGCAGGCCGAGCTTGAGGAACTTCTCTGCAGAGTTGTTGGCTAGGTAGGACAGGTGGGTCGAGCAGGGACGGACCAGCCAGGAGTTGAGGCCTCCGAGCCGGATCGAGGCAGCGAGGAAGCCTGACGTCCAGCTCGAGGTGACCATCGCGACGACGCTGACCAGGACCAGGTAGCTCGTCAGGTACGTCGTGGAGACGGGCGGGTCGGCGCCTTGGTCGACGGCGCCGTGCCAGACCAGCAGTGCGATGGCCGGCGGCAGCACGTTCGCGACCTGCAGCAGGAAGAGCCACCAGCGGTGGTTCATCATCATCCGGACTTCTTGCACAGTCAGGATCCGGAGCAGCCGCAGCTGCCGGGTCACGAGCGGCGGCCCTGGAACATGGCGGCCAGGACCTGGTCCAGATCCGCGTCGGCGTGCTGGCCGCTGCGCTGCCTCACCTCCTGGAGATTGCCGTCGAAACCGATCACGCCGTGGTCGATCAGCGCGATCCTCTGGCACAGCGCGGCGACGTCGCTCATGTCGTGGCTGGTGAGCACGATCGTTGTCCCGTGATCCCGGTTCAGCTCCGCCAGGAAGTTGCGCAGGGCAAGCTTCGCGACGACGTCCAGCCCGACGGTCGGCTCGTCGGCGAACAGCAGGTCCGGTCCGTGCAGGAGCGCGAGGACCAGCTCGCAGCGCATCCGCTGACCGAGTGAGAGCTTGCGGACCGGGATGTTGATCAGGTGGGCGACGTCGAGGCGTTCGGTCAGCTCGGCGACACTCGCGCCGAAGACCTGCCGGGGGATCGCGTACATCTCCCGGTGGATCAGCAACGAGTCGTACGTCGAGACGTCCCACCACAACATCGACTTCTGACCGAAGACGACTGAGATCCGGCTGAGGAAGTCGAACGACCTCTTGTGCGGCTGGTGGCCGAGCACCTCCAGCTCGCCGCCGGTCGGGCGGAGCAGCCCGCAGAGCATCTTGATCGTGGTGGTCTTGCCGGCGCCGTTCGGGCCGAGCAGGCCGATCACCTGGCCCTTCGGCACGGTCAGGGTGAGGGCGTCCACCGCCGTGCGCTCCCGGCGTACGGGCTTGAAGAGGCCTTTGACGGCGCCTTTGAGGCCGGGTGCCTGCTCGGAGTACTTGTAGACCTTGGTGAGGTGTGTCGCGCGGATCGCGTCGTCACTGCGCATGCTGCGCCTCCAGGGGCCGGCCCACGCAGACTGGGGAGCCGGGGTCGATGGAGCGAGCCGGAGTCTGCCGGCAGTCGGGCCCACATGACGGCGGGCGACCGCGGACGAGTTTAGCCGGGGTGCTCCGGAGGCGCTCGCGGTTTTCGCGGCCGGTGAGGGGACGACCCTGAGTGGGCCCTGAGTCGGCGTACGCCGTGGGGAGTACGCCGGACTACTTCGGGCGGCGCAGGATGCTCCTCCCGGGGTAGCGCAGGTGTCGCCGCCGAGCCGACGCGGTGCGGGGGTGTTCGGCGACACGATCGGTGACGTCAGGAAACGGCGAAACCGAGGAGTGTCATGAACGAGCAGAGACCGGGCGAGAACGTCCGGATCGGGGACCGGGAGCGCGAGGCCGCGGTCAAGCGGCTGGGCGAGCACTACGAGGCGGGGCGGCTGAGCTCGGAGGAGCACGCCGAGCGGATCGACGCGGCGCTGCAGGCGAAGACCGCTGGTGAGTTGGCGGCGTTGTTCGCGGACCTTCCGGGCGGTGAGCGGGTCGCGGACGGGCCGGCTGAGGCGTGGGCCGGGCCGTTCGGGTGGACACGGCCGCCGTGGACGTCCGCCGAGACGGAATCGGAAGGGCCGGGAGCGAATCGGCCGGGAGCGCGGCGGGGCGGTGAGCGGCCGGGTTGGGCGGCTCGTGGTCCGTTCGCGCGGGTTCCGTTGCCGTTGCTGATCGCGTTGGCGGGCCTTGCGGTGCTGGCGTCGATCGGGTGTGTGGTGGGCGGCGGGCATCCGCCGGTGCTGCCGCTGCTGCTGATCGTCGCCGGTGTGGTGCTCTGGAAGAAGCGTCACGAGGAGCGTCGGGCATGAGGACGGCGTACCGGGCGCTCGCATCGGCGATCGCGATCGCGGTGGTGCTCCAGGTCGCCGCGATCGCGCTGGCCGGGTTCACCACCGCGGCCGACGCCGAGGACGGCGTCACGATCGGCGCCGACTACACGAACTTCGGCCAGAGCTACCACAGCATCGCGGGTACGGCGATCGGGCTGGTCGCGCTGATCTTCCTGATCGTGTCGTTCCTGACCGACGTACCGCGCGGGCGGATGCTGGCGGGAATCGTGGTCGGGCTGGTGGTCGTGCAGTTCCTGCTGGCGGTGGTGTCGTTCGGGATCCCGGCGCTGGGCATCCTGCACGGGATCAACGGGCTCGCGATCGCGGGCGTCGCCGGTGCGGCGTCGCGGCGAGCCGTGACTCCACAGGTGGCGACCAGTGGCTGAGGGCAACAAACACCCGGTGCGGAACAGGTTGATCGCCCTCGGGGTCGCGCTGGCGGTGCTCGTGCCGCTGGCCTATCTCTGGGCGACCAGCCTGGTGCCGTCGACGTACTCGGCGACGGACATGGGGTTCGCCGACTACGGCGGCGGACCGTCGTCGGGGGAGCATCAACACCACGGTGGCGCCAGTGTCGTGGACCTCACCGGTCCACGCACCGGCGCGGCGGACGTCGTCCTGACACTGACCGCGCGGAAGCAGAAGTTCACCTTGGCGAGCGGGGAGTCGGTCGACGGCTTCACGCTCAACGGGTCGTCGCCGGGGCCGCTGATCCGCGCGACCGTCGGTGACCTGGTCGAGGTCACGCTCGTCAACGAGTCGGTGTCCGGCGGCGCGACGCTGCACTGGCACGGGATCGACGTACCGAACGCGGAGGACGGCGTCGCCGGCGTCACCCAGGACGCCGTACCGGTGGGTGGCAAGCATGTGTACCGCTTCCGCGCGGACCAGGCCGGGAGCTACTGGTACCACTCCCACCAGGTGTCCAGCGAGCAGGTCCGCGACGGTCTGTTCGGCACGATCGTGATCGCGGACCGTACGCCTGTGCGTGATCTGGTCGCCGCGATCCACACGTACGACGACCGCCGGACGATCAACGGGCGCACCGGATCGTCGCGCTTCGACGTCGCGGCTGGTACGAGGCTGCGCGTGCGGGTGGTCAACACGGACAACGCTCTGGTCCGCACCGGTCTGGTCGGCGCGGCGTTCACGGTCGTCGCGGTCGACGGTCGGGAGCTGCGCGGGCCGACGCCCACGACGGACGCCTTTCCGTTGGCCGCGGGCGCGCGGGTCGATCTGGACGTCACCGTCCCGGCGGCCGGCGTACGGCTCGAGGCGGGCGGTACCGCTTTGGCGCTTGCTCCGCCTGGCGTCACTCCTCCTGCCGATCCCTTGCCTGCGGCAACCGTCGATCTTCTCAGCTACGGCGCCTCCGCCGATCTCGGCCTCGACGTGGCGAATCCTGACCGCACCTTCGAGTACCGTATCGGCCGTCGCCCCGGGTTTCTCGACGGCGTCCCCGGCCTGTGGTGGACGATCAACGGCCACAAGTTCCCCGACGTCCCGATGTTCATGGTGGCCAAGGGCGACGTGGTGAAGATGACCATCTCCAACACCAGCGGCCAGTCCCATCCCATGCACCTGCACGGCCATCACGCCGTCGTCCTGTCCCGCAACGGCGTGAAGTCCACCGGCACCCCGTGGTGGGTCGACACCCTCGAGGTCGGCGACAAGGAGTCCTACGAGATCGCGTTCCTGGCCGACAACCCCGGCGTGTGGATGGACCACTGCCACAACCTGCCGCACGCGTCGCAAGGTCTGATGACGCACCTGATGTACGAGGGCGTCAGTACGCCGTACGTGATCGGCGGAGACGCAGCCAACGAGCCCGAGTAACCGCATCAATCGGATACCGACCCCACGGCCCGACCTGCGCACCCGCTCCCGGTGCGGTATCCCTGAAAGATGACCTGGCCGACCACCCTCCGCACCACCGCAGCCACCGCTGCCCTCCTGGCCGGCCTGGTCATCACCCCCATCGCCCTGTCCCGCCTGGACGACAACCAGCGTATGGTCGAGACCCAGCCCATCCGAGAGGTCGAGGTCGTCGCCGTCCACAGTCCCCGAACCATCTACGCCTCGATGCCCACCGTCATCGTCCGCCACCCCGACACTTCCGTCCCCACGGCCGTCCAAGGCGCCGAAAAGCTCGTCACCCTGCCCGCTCCCGGGTCTTACGTCCCCGTAGTAATCGACCCCAACGACCGCACCAACCTCCTCCTGACGACAGCCGACTGGTCCCCCACCTGGCTCGACTACACCGCCACAACCGCCGCCACGGCCCTCCCGTCGCTGACCCTCGCCGCACTGTTCTCCGGCACCTTCACCCACCGCCGCAAACCGGTCGAGTAGAACTGCCCGATGACCTGGCCGATCGCGGTAGAGGCGACTCGGATGTGGTTACGCGGATTCGAACATCGACTCGTGGCTGATCCGGCTGCACTGAGCCAGGCGGAGCGCCGCGATGCGGGCGCAGGCGGCGTCGATGGCGGCTTTCTGGGATTCGTACTGGCCGTACCAGAAGGGGTCTTCTGGTTGGGGGTCTTCCGGGTCGTCGATGTCGGCGTACCACGTGGTGCCGGTGCGGAAGATCCTGGCGTGGAGGTGCAGGTCTGTCCCGTTCATCGCGCTTGTCTCCTGGAGTGAGAGTCGTGCGTTGCCCACTTCCGATGATGGGACGGGAAGTGGGCGGCGCCAGGAGCGACACGCGGGTTTTACTGGACCAGGACGAGGAGGCGTTGGGCGGTGTTGTTGGCGAAGCCGCCTCGGTTCCAGGGGGCTTCGACCGGCTGGGAGCGGCCGGACTTGTCGTGGGCCCGGACGGTGAGGACGTGTTCGCCTGGAGTGGCCTTCCAGACATAGGAGAAGGAGCGCCAGGAGAGGTCTTCGTTGTCGGAGGCATCCAACGTGGCGTCTTGCCACGTTGCGCCTGCGTTGGTGCTGATCTCGACGCGGTCCACGGGGGCCCAGCCGGACCACGCTCGGCCTTGGAGGGTGACCTCGCCGGCTGGGACGAAGCGGTGGCGGGACATGAAGTCGGGGTGGCCTGGTGGGATCAGCAGGGCTCTGGGCTCGATGCGGGTGACGGCGGTGCCGGGCTCGTCGGGTTCGGTGCGGATGCGGTAGGCGACGGCGTTCTGGTAGCCGGTGAACTCGTGGTCGATGAGTTCGATCGAGCGGAGCCACTTGACGCTGGCCATGCCGTACCAGCCGGGCACGATCAGGCGGAGCGGATAGCCGTGCTGGGGTGGGAGAGGCAGACCGTTCATCTCCCAAGCGACCAAGGCGTCGGCCTCCAGAGCTTCGGCCAGCGACAGGCCGCGTTGGTAGTCCTGTTCGATGCCGCGTTCGACCCCGTGGTCGGCACCGGTGAAGACGACGTCGACGGCGTCCTCGCGGACACCGGCCGCGGCGAGCAGCGCGGTCAGCGGTACGCCGGTCCACTCGGCGGTGCCGACGGCCTCCATCAGCCAGGGCTGGCTGATCGGGCGCGGGTGGAGGTTCGCGCGGCCGTTGCCGGCGCATTCCAGCGTGACGCGCACGGTCTGGCGGCCCATCGCGCGCAGCTCGGTCAGGCCGAAATCAATCGGTTGCTCGACGCAACCGCCGACGGTGAGGCGCCAGTCGAAGGCGTTGGTCAGCGGGATGTCGTAGTGCACCAGCACGTAGTGCAGCCCGGGCGGCGTCAAGTCGTAGCGCAGCGCCTCCAGCGGGATGCCGTGGTTGCGGGCGGCGAGCTGGAGCTCGTCGGTGGTGATGCCTTCGCCGGTGTCAGCCAGGCGAGACTTGGTGCTGAACTGTTCGACCGTCATCGCGGATTCCCTTCCCCTGGGGGCCAGCCTATGCCGGGCGGCGGTGGGCAAGGCAAGACTGGGTCGCCGCTACGGTCAGGGCATGGCGTACGACGTACCGCATCCTCCCGACCGCGCCCAGTCGTGGGCCGACTGCGATCCGGACCTCAGCCGGTACGTCGAGCAGGCGCTCGCGGCCACCGGGCTGGAACCGACCGGGGTCTACGTGCACGGCTCGCTCGCGATGGGGTGCTTCTACCGGGCCAAGAGCGATGTCGATCTGCTGGTCGTCGTGCGGGAAACCCTGAGTCCGGCGCAGCGCGAACGAGTGGCACGCGCCCTCGCGGAGCGGGCGGCGACGCGGCCCATGCTGGGGGACCTGGAGCTGTCGGTGCTGACCGAGCGGCAGGCGGCGGAGGGCACGCGGGAGTACGAGGTGCACTACTCGGCGTACTGGACCGACCGGATTCTGGCCGGCCAGGTGGACTACGCGGCGACGAACCGGGATCCGGATCTGGCGGCGCACGTCAGCGTCGTACAGCGGCGCGGGGTGGCGGTGAGTGGGCGCCCGGCGGGGGAGGTGTTCGCGGAGGTACCGCACGAGGAGTATCTGCGGGCGATCGAGGCGGACCTTCGCGAGGTGGACCTGGTGGCTGAGCCGTACTACGGGGTGCTCAACGCGTGCCGGGTGGTGATGGTGCGGGAATGCGGTGCGGTGGTGAGCAAGGAGGAGGGCGGGGAGTGGGGACTCAGGAGCCTGACCGAGCAGCACAGGGCCGTGGTTCAGCAGGCGCTGAGGTGTTACCGGAGTGCTCGGCCGGTCCGGCCGGAGGAGCGGGGGACCGACGGGCACGCGTGGGATGTCGGGGCGCTCCAGGCATTCCGGCAGCATGTGCTCGAAAGCAGAGGTGAAGCCGGCCGGGCGTGACCCCGGCGTACCTGAGTCAGAGCCAACCGTTGTCGACGGCGATGCGCGCGGCTTCGGCCCGGGTGCGGGCGCCGGTTTTGCCGATCGCCGCGGACAGGTGGTTGCGGACCGTGCCCTCGGACAGATGAAGCTCGCGGGCGATGTCCGCGACCGTCCCGCCCGAGCGAGCCGCGCGCAGGACGTCGGTCTCGCGGGCGGTCAGCGGGCTGGTGCCGGCGACCAGGGTCTCGGCGGCCAGCGACGGGTCGACGACGCGCAGGCCCTGGTGAACTCGGCGTACGGCGTCGGCCAACTGCGTGGCCGGGGTGTCCTTGACGACGAAGCCCGCGGCACCGGCCTCCATCGCGCGGCGCAGATAGCCAGGCCGCCCGAACGTGGTGACCATCAGGATCCGCACACCCGGTACGGCGGTACGCAGCGCGGCGGCGGCCTCGATCCCGTCCAGCCCGGGCATCTCCACGTCGAGCAGCGCGACGTCCGGCGTGCTCTGCCGCGCGGCCGCGACGACCTCGTCACCGCGGCCGACCTCGGCGACGACGTCGAGATCGGGTTCCAGGTCGAGCAGCGCCGCGAGGGCGCCGCGGACCAGCGCCTGGTCGTCGGCGATCAGCAGTCGGATGCTCACGGGCCCACTCTGACAGCCAGCCGGAATCCTCCGCCGGGCGCCTGGCCGACCGCGAGGCTGCCGCCCGCCTGGTCGGCTCGTTCCCGGAGCCCGATCAGTCCGTGGCCGCCGGGCGAAGGAGCCGGGCCGCGGCCGTCGTCCAGCACCTCGATCTCGGTCGCGGTGAGGCGGATGGTGCAGCGCCGGGCGCCCGAGTGCCGTACGACGTTCGTCACGCCTTCGCGGACCACCCAGGCGAAGAGTTCGCGATAGGACTCCGGGACGGCGTCGACAGTGGTCGGGAGATCGGCGCGGATCCCGGCCGCGTCGAGCGCGGAGCGGGCGGAGACGAGCTCGCCCGCGAGGCTCAGCTCGCGATAGCCGGCGACGGCGGCGCGGACGTCGGCGAGGGCGGCGCGCGCCAGTTGTTCGACCTCGGCGACCTCGGCCGCGGCTCGGGAGGGGTTCGCGGCGATCAGGCGGCCGGCCAGTTCGGCCTTGACGGTGATCACGGTCAGGGAGTGACCGAGGATGTCGTGCAGGTCGCGGGCGAACCGGTTGCGCTCCTCCTGGACGGCCAGTTCGGCGAAGTCCTGGCGGGCGATGGACAGTTCGATGCTGCGCTGGATCGCCCGCCGCATCCCGAACACGGCCAGCGCGGCGAGGAAGATCGCGAGGCCGTAGCTGCTGTCGTCGTGCCAGCCGGGAACGAGCCGCATCGACAGCTCCGCGCCGCCGAGCAGGACCAGGATCACGGGAATCGACACCCGGAGATCCAGCGACACCATCGCGATCGCCGTGATGTAGACGAGCGTCGTCAACGTGGTCTGCCCGGCGGCCGGCAGCATCAGCGCGGCCAGCAGGAGCAGCAGGATCAGGTAGCCGATTCGCTGCCACACCGGCATACCGCCGGCGTTCAGTCCGACCTGCCGGATCCAGACGAAAAACACCATGTAGCCGGCCGCGAAGAGCGCCAGCGCCGCGACCCCGACCACGCGGGCCATGCCGTCGCTGTGCTGGACCATCTCCTGCAGCGGACTGGCCAAATAGAACAGCCAGATCGCGGCCGCCAGCCAGCCCCACCGACTCGGCCGGCGTCCGGGCCGGTTTCTGTCGGCCAGGGCGTCGACCAGCGTCGGCTTGTTCTTCACGGTCGTCACGGTAACGCTCTGGGTTCAGGCCCGGGCGGTGTCCGCGCGGAACCGGCGCAGCCCGATCGCGCCCAGCACCACGGTCCAGATCAGCACGATCAGCAAGGCGTGCATGTCCAGTCCGCTCTCCGACAGCGCGCTGCGCGAACTCAGCCCGGTCCAGTACGCCGGGGTCAGCTGCGCGATGGTTTTCATCGCGTGCGGCATCTGCTCGATCGGCAGCCACAGCCCGCCGAAGGCCGCGATCAGCATCGTGGTCAGACCGGTGATCGGCTGCACGCTGTCCGGCTTGGCGACGTACCCGATCACCAGACCGAGTCCGGCGAACGGCAGCGCACCGAGCCACGACACCAGCACGACCGAGATCCACTGCCCGGCGCTGAGGTGGACGTGGCCGACGATCATCCCGGCCAGGAACACCACGACCAGCGGCGGGATCGCCAGCAGCAACGACAAGACGACCTTGGTCGCCACGTACGCCTGGGGCTTGAGCGGGGTCAGGCGAAGAGTCCGGTTCCAGCCACCGTCGCGTTCCATCGCGATCACGCCGCCGCTGCTCATCGCGGCGTTCATCGAGCCGAACATCGCCATGCTGACCATCACGTACGCGATCGCCGAGATCCCGCCCTCGGAGTCGGTCGCGTGCAGCGTCGAACCGAAGATCAGGAACAGCACCAGCGGCATCAGCACCGCGAAGATCAGCACCCGCCGGTTGCGCAGGGTGCGCAAGATGTCGAACCGCAGATAGTCGAGGTTCATGCCACGCTCTCCTGCTCGGCGCCGATGGCGAGGACCGCGTCCTCGAGGTCGGCGGAGGTGATCTCGATGTCGTGGGCGGAGGTGTTGGTCAGCAGGTGGCGCAGGGTGCTGTCGGAGTCCGCGCACTGCAGCAGCACCACGTCGCCGCGGGTTTCGACATTCCGTACGCCGGGCAGCGCCGCCAGCGCGGCCAAGTCCGCGCCGGGCACGGTCGCCCGGATGGTCCGGCCGGACACGCTCGCCTTGATCTGCGCCGCGGTGCCGTCGGCAACGATCCGGCCGGCCCGCATCAACACGATCCGGTCGGCGTACGCGTCGGCCTCCTCCAGGTAGTGGGTCGCGAACAGCACGGTCCGGCCGCGCGCGGTCTCGGCGTGCATCGAGGCCCAGAAGTCCCGGCGGGACTCGACGTCCATCCCGGTGGTCGGTTCGTCCAGCACGATCAGGTCGGGCTGGGCGACGATCGCCATCGCGAACCGGACCCGCTGCTTCTGTCCGCCGGACAGCGCCTTCAGCTTGCGGTCGGCGAGATCCGCGATGCCGGCCCGCTGCAGCGCGTCGGCGACCGGCAGTGGATCCTTGTGCAGCCCCGCGACCAGGTCGAGCAGTTCGCGGACCTTCGCGTCCTCGATGATGCCGCCGCTCTGCAGCATCACGCCGACCTGGCCGGCCGCGATCGCCTCGACGGGAGACCTGCCGTAGAGCTGGACGCTGCCCTGGTCGGGTTTGACCAGTCCGAGCAGGATTTCCAGCGTGGTCGACTTCCCTGCGCCGTTCGGGCCGAGCAGCGCGACCACTTCGCCCGACCGGATCGTGAGGTCCACCCCGGCCACGGCTTGCACTTCGCCGTACCTCCTGGTCACGCCGCTGAGGGTGACCGCAGTTGTTGTCGTCATACCGAGAATGCTCCGGCGCGGAGCGGGTGCGGGCCTGGATCGGGCGTCACGAGGTGCCCATGACATCCGTCAGATGTCGGGCGCCTCGCTGCCTGACGTGCGGGTGATCGCGATCGAGGCGCCGACCACGCAGGCCATGCCGGCCAGCTGGACCGGCGTCAGCAACTGGTTGAGGATCAGGTAGCCCGCGGTGGCTCCGACGGCCGGCTCCAGGCTCATCAGGATGCCGAAGATGGCTGGGCGCATTCTGCGCAGGGCAAGGGTTTCGAGCGAATAGGGCAGGACGGACGAGAGCACCGCGATCGACAGGCCGACGAGCAGCGTGTGCCAGTGGAGAAGTTCGGAAGCCCCTGCGGTGGCGAAACCGATCGGCAGAGTCACGGCGGTGGCGACGACGATCGACAGGGCCAGGCCGTCGAGCTGGGCGAAGCGTCGTCCGGTTTCGGCGCTGAGCAGGATGTAGCAGGCCCAGAGAACTCCGGCCACGGCCGCGAAGGCGACCCCGAGCCAGTCCACCTTGGCGAGTTCGTGACCGTTCACCAGCACGACACCCACCGCGGCGGCCCCGGCGGCGATGAAGTCCCGGCGGCGGCGCGACATGATCGCGGCCAGGCCGAGCGGTCCGATGAACTCGATCGTGACGGCCACCCCGAGCGGCAGACGCTCCAGGGAGAAGTAGAAGGTCAGGTTCATCAGGCCCAGGACGATGCCGAAGGCAATCACCGCGAGCAGGTCGCGGCCGGATCGCTTGCGCAGGCTCGGCCGGGCGATCAGCAGCAGAATCGGTACGGCGAGCGCGAGCCGCAGCGACACGGTGCCCGCGGCCCCGATCCGGGCGATCAGCATCGAGGCCAGCGCGCCCCCGAACTGGACGGAGACGACGCCGCCCAGCACCATCGCCGTCGGCGGCACCCGCATTGTTCGCACAAGGGCGATCAGATCACGCCGGGGCGGATCTGCCGCGACGGATCCAGAGGGCGGACGTACAGCACTGACCAACCGACGCTCGACTGCGAATTCCGGGCCGCGTCAAGCGTGACCGGACGGCGACGCAGCGGGTTGATCAGTGGTGCACGTCCGGGGTCAGCCCTCGCGCAGACTGCGCAGCCCCTGCCAGAGCAGATCCTGCAGCGTCCGGGCGGTCTTTTCGGCGGACGGCGGGGAGTCGCTGCGGGTGCGCCAGATGGCGAGGCGCTCGGTGGCGCCGGAGATGGTCTGGGCGATCACCTGGATCTCCTGCTCGTCGACGGTCGCCGGGGCGTTGAGCCGGACCATCGTCGCGATCAGCTCGACGAAGTCGGCGCGGACCTCGTCGGCGGCCTGGGCGGCCGGTCCGGCCGCCAGCATGCCCTCGTCGACGATCACCGACCAGGCGCGCGGATGGTCGTCGAGGAACTGGAACCAGGCCACGAAGCCGGCGTACATCGCCTGCTCGGCGTCGGCCGCCGCGAGCACGGCCTCGGAGACGGCATCGAGCAACTGCGCGCGCAGGCGGGACAGGCAGGCGAGGAACAGGCCGTCCTTCGAGCCGTAGTACTGGTAGATCAGCGGTTTCGAGACGCCGACGTCGGCCGCGATCTCGTCCATCGACGTGCCCTGATAGCCGCGGTCGCCGAAGATCCGCTCGGCCGCGTCGAGGATCTCCCGCTCGCGCGCGGCCCGGTCGCGGCGGCGCTTCACCGGTCCGCCGTCCGTGGTGGTCATCACCTTGCCGAGCTTAACTGACTCGGAGTAACTTACTGGGAGTAAGTTCACCGGCGCAGCGTTGGAGGACGGGCATGAGCGAGCAGAACCACCGGATCGTGGTGATCGGCACCGGGTTCGCCGGCATCGGCATGGCGGTCCGGCTGAAGCAGTCCGGGTACGACGACTTCGTGGTGCTCGAGCGTGCCCAGGACGTCGGCGGCACCTGGCGCGACAACACGTATCCGGGCTGTCGCTGCGACGTGCCGTCGCACCTGTACTCGTTCTCGTTCGCGCCGAACCCGGAGTGGTCGAGCACGTTCTCACCGCAGCCCGAGATCGAGCAGTACCTGCGCCAGGTCACCGACGGGTTCGGGGTCCGCCCGCACATCCGCTTCGGGCACACGGTCCAGTCCGCGCACTGGGTCGACGGCCACTGGCTGATCCACACCGACCAGGGCGACTTCACGGCCGAGATCCTGCTGTCCGGGATGGGGCCGTTGGCCGAGCCGTCGTACCCGAAGCTGGCGGGGATCGAGTCGTTCGAGGGGGAGGTGTTCCACTCGGCCCAGTGGAACCACGAGCTCGGCCTGAGTGGCCGCAAGGTCGCGGTGATCGGGACGGGCGCGTCGGCGATCCAGTTCGTACCGGCGATCCAGCCCGAGGTCGAGGAGCTGCACCTGTTCCAGCGCACGCCGCCGTGGGTGATGCCGCGGCCGGACCGGAAGATCACCGCGGTCGAGAAGGCGGTCTACCGGCGCTTTCCGCTGGTGCAGAAGGCCGTCCGGGCCGGGATCTACTGGGGACGCGAGTCGATGGTGCTCGGCTTCGCGAAGCTGCCCGGGATCATGAAGCAGGCGCAGAAGGTGGCCGAGAAGCACCTTCAGCAGCAGATCCGCGATCCCGAACTGCGGGCCAAGCTGACGCCCGACTTCACGCTCGGCTGCAAGCGGGTACTGATCTCCGACGACTACTACCCGGCCGTCGCGCAGCCGAACGTCGAGGTGGTGACCGAGGGCATCACCGAGGTGACGCCGACCGGGATCGTCACCGACGACGGGGTGAAGCACGAGGTCGACACGATCATCTACGGCACGGGTTTCCGGGTCACCGACCTGCCGGTGATGGACATGCTGCACGGCCGCGACGGGCAGACTCTGCGCGAGGCCTGGGCCGAGGGGATGGAGGCGCACCTCGGGACGGCGGTCGCCGGCTTCCCGAACTTCTTCCTGCTGATCGGCCCGAACACCGGACTCGGGCACAGTTCGATGGTGTTCATGATCGAGTCGCAGATCGCCTACATCCTGGACGCGCTGAAGACGATGGACCGCGACGGACTGCGGCAGCTCGAGGTCCGGCCGGAGGTGCAGCGGGAGTTCGTCGACGGCGTGCGCTCGGCGATGCGCAACACGGTCTGGACGCGCGGGGGCTGCACGAGCTGGTACCTCGACGCGCAGGGTCGCAACACGACGCTCTGGCCGTCGTTCACCTTCCGGTTCCGGCAGCTGACCAGGCATTTCGATGCTGGGCAGTACCTGACGAGCTGACCCTCGCTATGTGACATTGATCGTGTTACATTCGATCGGTCGGATAGCTTCAGCCGAAGGGACGCGCTCGGATGATCCCGTTGCACGGCATCGGCGGGCGTGGGGATCTGCCGGTCCCGCTCTGGCTGGCGAGCTACTCGGCGGCCGCCGCGGTCGCGGTGTCGTTCTTCGCGCTGGCGGCGTTCTGGTCGAGGCCGCGGTTCGAGTCCTTCGGTGGCAGGCCGCTTCTCGTCCTCACGAGATGGGTCGACGCCCGGGTGGTGCGACTGGTTTTGAAGGCCTTGGGACTTGTCGCGTTGGCGCTGCTGCTCGCGGCCGCGTGGTTCGGGAGCGCATCCACGGCGTCGAATCCCGCGCCGACCTGGCTGTACGTCTGGATCTGGGTCGGGATCATTCCCGTCTCGGTCCTGTTCGGGCCGGTCTGGCGGCTGGCGAATCCGCTGCGCACGCTCGCGGCGCTGGTTCCGCGCCGGACCCCGCGACGACTTCCCGACGGCATCGCGTACTGGCCGGCGGTCGCCGGTCTCGCCGCGTTCCTCTGGCTCGAACTCGTCTACCCGAACGGATCGGATCCGCGCGTCGTCGCAGTGTCCGTCACGGCGTACGCCGTCGTGAACGTTGCCGCGGGCATCATCTACGGCCCGCGCTGGTTCGCAATCGGCGACAGCTTCGAGGTGTACGCCGAGGTGCTGGCGCGGCTGAGCCCGATCGGCCGCGGCGCCGACCGGCGGCTGGTGCTGCGCAATCCGCTGGCCGGGCTGGCGACGGTGCCGCAGCAGCCGGGTCTGGTCGGACTGCTCTGTTTGTTGCTGGGGTCAACGGCTTTCGACGGCTTCTCCCGGTGGTCGGTGTGGACGTCGGCGACCGGGCAACTCGGATTCGCCCAGCACCTCGTGGTTTCCACGCTCGGGCTGGTCGTCGCGGTCGCGGTGGTGACCGGGCTGTTCGTCGGGGCGGCGCGGGCGACCGGCGCCGCGCGGGTTCGGCCCGGTGCCGTTGGCAACGCAGGTCTGCCAGGAGCGTTCGTGCACTCGCTGGTCCCGATCGCGATCGGGTACGCCGTGGCGCACTACTTCTCGTTCGCGGTGTTCCAGGGGCAGGATGGTGTCCTGCTGGCGACCGATCCGTTCGGTCGCGGCTGGGATCTGCTCGGGATCGGGCCGGCCGGGATCGACTACGGCCTGCTGGGGACCGGGACGATCGCAGCGGTCCAGATCGGCGCGATCGTGCTCGGACACGTACTCGGGGTCGTGTCCGCGCACGATCGCGCGACCGGGCTGTTCCGCCGCCGGCAGTTGCGGCGGGCGCAGTACCCGATGCTCGCCGCGATGGTGGCCTTCACCGCCGGCGGGATCGCGCTGGTGTCGGCGTCATGACCGGGCTGCTGGTCGCGCTGCACCTGGGCGGAGTCCCGGAGACGGCGATGTTGCTCGGCCCGATCCTGCTGATCGTCGCTTTCGTCCGCATCGCCCGCCGCAAGGAGGCCGGCGCGAACGAGGACGACTGGGACCCGGACCTCGGCGACCTCGACCCGTCGGAGACCACCTCGGCCGACGCTCGGCCGAACAGCTCCACTACGTCACAGCGTCCTTGAAGTCGCGGTAGACGGTCAGCGGCGAAACCTGTTCAGCGCACCCTGATCGTGGCGGACGCGCCCTTCAGCCGGCTGCGGCCGTCGGTGACCTCGACGTGGTAGCCGGCCGTCTGGCCGCTCTTCACCCGCGTGTCGTTGAAGGTGGCAACGGTCGGCCGCACCCACGGGTAGGAGTTGCGGGTCCAGCTGCCGAGCTTCGTGCTGCCTCGGTAGAGCGTGTAGGTGAGCGTGATGTTGTCGCGGTCGACGACGGCGGGAAAGGCCACGGTCACCTTGGCGCGGGCCGGGCTGGTGACCTTGGGGGCCGCCGGGCGGGCCGGCTGGGCGCCGCCGGCGACGTTCGTGAAGCGGGTCAGGCCCTGTTGCGGCCGGCCGTTCACGGTGGTGAAGTCACCGCCGACCCACAGGTCGTTGCCACCGGAGGTGAACGCGAGCGGGCCGACCTCGGTGAGGCCGCCGACGTCGGTGCTCGGGAACCACGGGCCGAACTTGCCGTTCGCCGTGCTCTGCACCAGCAGCGTGCGCATGCCGCTGCCGTCGCCGAAGCTGCCGTCCTTGCGGCAGTCGTGCGCGTGCGACCCCTTGTAGAGCCAGCCGCCGATCGCCTTGATCGCCTCGGTCGCGCCCAGGCACTTGCTCTGCCAGACCAGCTTGCCGGTCGTGGTGTCGGCGGCCAGTACGCCGTCGTAGCAGCCGGTACCGCTGCCGGCGTTCGCCACGTAGACCCGGTTGCCCAGGGTGTCGATGTCCTTGACCCGGCTGACGCACGCCTCGGTCGGCGGCGGGATCGCGGCAGCCGCCGGCATCGCGGAGGCGCGACCGTTGGTGGTGTTCAGCATCGCGAGCGCGTAGTGGGCGCCGCCGCCGACGGTCTTGAACCCGCCGCCGACGAAGACCCGCTTGCCGTCGTCGGTCAGATCGATCGCGTGCACGTCGTCGTCGGCGTTCGGGTTCCACGACAGCAGGGCGCCGTTCAGCGTGACCGCGGCGAGCCGGTTGCGCGGCGTATCGGCGACGCGGCCGAAGGAGCCGCCGAGGTAGACGGTGTTGCCCGAGATCGCCAGGGCCGAGACCCGGTAGCTGGCCGACGGGTTCCAGCTGGTCAGCTGGCCGTTCGCCACGTTGAACATCGCGACGTGGCGGCGCGGTACGCCGTTCACGGTGGTGAAGTCGCCGCCGATCACGACCCACTTGCCGTCGGCGCTGGTGGCGATGGCCCAGACCGCGCCGTTCAGCGCCGGGGCCCAGCCGCTCGGGGCGCCGGTCTTGCGGTTGAAGGACGCGACGTACGGACGGATCGCCTCGCCCTCACCGACGGACTTGCCGGCCGGCCGGATCCGGGTGAACAGACCGCCGGCGTACACGACGTTGCCCGCGGTCGCCAGGGCGTTCACGCTGTCGTCGGTCTGCCACACCGGCCGGTCCACGGCCGACACGGCCGAGCCGAAACCCGGTGACGCGGCCTCGACCGGCGGTCCGGACGGGATCAGCGCGGCGGCGATCACGGCCGCGGCGGTCACCGTGGCCAGAACAAGCTTCTTCATGAACGTCCCTCAGAGCCCGCGATTCACTGGTTGTGACCCAACGCTAACTGTCCGTTCAGTCATTCGTCGAAACGGGGCGGTGGAAGCGGACGTGCAGCATCCGCACCTCGTCCGCCAGTTCGTCCACCGGGCCGTCGACGGTCGCACCCGGAACCACCTGCCGGATCGGCAGCGGACTGACCGGAGGCGCCGGTACACCGAGATCGGCCAGCCACCAGGACAGCTGCTCCGACGAACTCGCGTAGACGATCCGCCCGAGCCCGACCCACCCGTGCGCGGCGGCGCACATCGGGCAGTGTTCGCCTGAGGTGTAGACGGTGGCGGCGCGGCGTTCGGCCGGCGAGAGGTGAGTTGCCGACCAGCGGGCCAGGGCGAACTCCGGGTGCTGGGTGTGGTCGCCGCCGGCGACGTGGTTGTGATCCTCGCCCAGCACGGTCCCGTCGGCGCCGACCAGTACCGAGCCGAACGGCTCGTCCCCGGCCTCGAGCGCCTGGGCGGCGAGCTCCACGCAGCGCCGGAGGTGGATCAGGTCCTGCGGATCGATCATCGGTGAGCTCCTCGCGGGGGTTGACCTGGAGTGCGCTCCAGGTTGTTGGATCGCAGCATGGACAGCCATTTTCTCGGCCGGACCGGTCTGCAGGTCAGTGAATTGTGTCTGGGCACGATGACGTTCGGCGGTGGCACCGACGAACCCACCGCGCATCGGATCCTGGACTCGTTCGTCGAGGCCGGGGGCACCTTCGTCGACACGGCGGACACGTACTCCAGCGGGGTGTCCGAGGAAATGATCGGGAGCTGGTTGAAGACCAAGGACCGCGACGAGTTGGTCATCGCGACCAAGGTGTACGGCGAGGCCGCGCCGGGCCTGCCGGTCCGCGGGGCCGGGCGCAAACACGTGATGGCCGCCGTCGAGGCGAGCCTGCGCCGGTTGGACACCGACTTCATCGACCTCTACCAGATCCACGTGTGGGACGACGCGACTCCGTTGGAGGAGACGCTGACGACGCTCGACGCGCTGGTGAGCAGCGGGAAGGTCAGGTTCATCGGAGCGAGCAACCTGGCGGGATGGCAACTGCAGAAGGCGATCGACCTGTCACGGCATCGCGGGCTCGAGCCGTACGTCAGCCTGCAGCCGCTGTACAACCTGCTCGATCGCGACGCCGAGTTCGAGTTGATCCCGGTCGCCCAGAACGAGGGCGCCGGCGTGATCGCGTGGAGTCCACTGGCCGGTGGTTGGCTGTCGGGCAAGTACACGAAGGAGCTGGGCGGGCCGCCGCCCGGTTCGCGGTCGAGCGAGGCGGACTGGGAGTCGCGGGCCGGTGATCGGACCTGGCGGGTGATCGACACGCTGCTGGCCGTGGCCGAAGAGACCGGGCGGACGCCGGCACAGGTCGCGCTGCGCTGGGTGATGCAGCGGCCGGGGCTCACGGCGCCGATCATCGGCGTACGGACTCCGGAGCAGTTGGCCGACAACCTGGGCGCGACCGGCTGGGCGCTCGACGACGAGCAGATGCGGCGGCTGACCGAGGCGGGGGAGACGCCGCCGCCGTACCCGCACAACCTGCTGCGGATGCCGCAGTTCAGGCGCCGCGGCTGAGGGTCAGCCGGTCGAAGGCAGGTCGTTGGGTGGCAGGCCCAGCTCCTCGTACGCGGCGATCTCGATCTCCCGGCCCATCGCCTCGCGGAACGCGGCGACCAGGGCCTGGCCGGCCAGCGGGATGATGTTCTCCAGCGTGCGCTGGATCTCCGGCCAGCCCTCGGCGGGCAGGCCGGCGTCGGCGAACTGGCGCCAGACCGTGCCGCGGAACAGTTCGACGTAGATCTTCGCGACCTGGTCGGCCTGCTCGAACAGCTTCGGCAGCATCTCGAAGATCGCGTCGAGCGGGACGCCGAGCTTGATCACCTCCAGGCCGGTGCGCAGCAGGTCCGGGTTGGGGATCCGCAGGCGGTCGTCCTCGACACGTTCGGCGATGCCCAGCTCGATCAGCTTGTCGATGGTGCGCGCGTCGTGCGGGATGCCGGCGCGCGCGGCCAGCTGGTGCTCGGTGATCACCTCGGGCTCGGCCGGCGTCCAGGGGCTGACCAGCGTCTCGAACACGCCGAGCGCGAGCGCGCCGTCCGGCAACTCGCTCATCATCCGCTCCACCGCGGCGAGCGTGTAGCCCTTGTCCAGCAGCTCGCGGACCAGCGTGAGCCGGGCCACGTGGTCGGCGCCGTAGTACCCCGTCCGGCCGACCAGGCGAGGCGGGGGAATCAGCCCGCGTCCGGCGTACGCGCGCACGTTCCGGACGGTCATGCCCACCTTCGCGGCGAGCTGGTCGACCGTGTACTCCTCGGGGGCCGGTGCGGCCTGCTGTCCCTCCACCCTTGACAGTCTTCCAGACGCGACGTTACATGTCTGATGTAACATTCTTCATGGCGCATCCCTTCTGTCCCGCCGATTCCCCCGGAGCGACGCGATGACCGTCCCACTGGCAGCCTCGACCGGCACCGCGAGCTTCGACCAGATCGCGATCGTCACCGGCCTGGTCGGCTTGATGTACGCCGCACTCGCCGTGCTGCTGTGGCGGGAACGGACCGGGCACGCGACGCTGGTAGGGCGTCTCGCGGACACCATCGGGAGGCTGGACGGAGTCCCCCGATGGGCCGCCCTCACGCCGTACCTGCACGCGGTCTCGCTGCTGTCCTGCGCCTTCGGGGTCTGGTGGGACATCGCGGTGCACATCGACAAGGGCCGCGACACCGGCCCGTTCGGTACGCCGGCGCACTATCCGATCTTCTTCGGCATCCTCGGCGTGATCGTGTCCGGGGTGCTGCCGATCGCGCTGGCCCGCAAGCCGCTGCCGGCCCGGACGATCAAGCTCACCCAGGGCTGGCGGATCCCGTGCAGCGCGGCGCTGGTCACCTTCTGCGGCACGTTCGCGCTGGTCGGCTTCCCGCTCGACGACGTCTGGCACCGGCTGTTCGGTGAGGACGTCACGCTGTGGGGGCCGACGCATCTGCTGATGATCGCCGGGGTCGTGCTGTCGATCTTCGCCCGGCTGCTCGCGTCGGCCGAGGTGGAACAACTTGTTGGTGGCAACAAACGGCGGCGGTTCCAGGAGGTCGTTGCCGTCGGCGCGCTGCTGATCGCATGGGACCTGTTCAGCACGGAGTTCAATTACGGCGTACCGCAGTTCCCGCTGGTCCTGCAGCCGATCCTGATCGTTTTCGGCGCGGCGCTCGCGTTCACGCTGGTGCGGTCGCGGATGGGCCGGGGCAGCACCTTCGGCGCGCTGGTGGTCTACCTGATCATCCGCGGCGGCATCGCCTGGGCGGTCGACCAGCCGCTCGGAGAGATCCTCGGCCACTTCCCGCTGCTGATCGTCGAGGCGGTCCTGGTCGAGCTCGTCGCGCTTGCTCTGGGCAACAAAGATCACTTCCGTCTGGGGGTGGTCGCGGGAGCGCTGATCGGTACGGTCGGCGTGCTCGCGGAGTACGGCTGGAGCCAGGTCTGGATGCCGATCCGCTGGCCCGCCTCCTTGCTTGCGTCGGCGCTCGGCTTCGGCGTCGTCGCCGGGATCGGCGCCGGGCTCGTCGGAGCCTGGCTGGCCACCCGGTACGCCGAGGTGGCGGGCGAGGTCCGCGCCGTGCCGTCGGCACGGCGTACGCATCGGCTCGGCGCGGTCGGCTTGATCGCCGTGCTGGGAGTGGTGTTCTTCTGCGTGCCCCGCTCGGCCGATCCCGGCGTGACGGCGACGATCTCGCTCGAGCGGGTCGCGACCGGTGCCGAGCCCACGGCGTACGTGACGGTGAAGCTGGACCCGGTGAACGCGGCCGAGGGAGCGCGCTGGTTCGAGGCGATGGCGTGGCAGGGCGGCGGGCTGGAGCTGCACCCGTTGCAGAAGGTTGCCGATGGCACGTATCGGTCGCAGGAGCCGTTGCCGATGTACGGGAAGTGGAAGTCGATGGTGCGCCTGCATCAGGGTGCCCGGGACCTGGTCGCCGCGTGGGTCTACGCGCCGGAGGACGCGGCGATCCAGAAGCCGGCGATCCAGGTGTCGGACGGGCAGACGGTCCGGTTCATCAGCGAACAGGAGGTCCTGCGGCGCGAGGAACGGACCGACGTGCCGCGCTGGATGTGGAACGGTGGGTACGCGCTGCTGGCGGTGGTCGGCGCGCTGGAGATCCTCGGGATCGCCTGGCTGGTCGGGCGCGGCGCTCGCGGTGGGCGGATGCGGGCCGAGCACCTGCAGGCGGCCGAGCGGGAGAAGGAGAGCGCGTGATGAGGGTGACCGGCCGAGCGGGGTTCGTGCGCCGGGACGGGTGGGATCTGGCCGGGAAGCGTGCGCTGGTCACCGGGGCCGCCGGAGCCTTCGGAGCGGCGACCGTCGAGGCGTTGCGGGCCCGCGGCGCGACGGTGGTCGGTCTGGACCTGCAGAAGAGTGACGATGTGATCGAGTGCGACCTGACCGAGCCGGAGCTGATCCCGGCGGCGGTCGAGGAGGCGATCGAGCGGCTCGGGGGGCTCGACCTGCTGATCAGCAACGCGGGAATCGGCGTACCGGCGCTGGCGGGTGACGCTCCCGATGCGACTGCCCGCAAGGTGATCGAGGTCAACCTGTTCGCGGGATGGGGGGTCACGGCGGCCGCGCTGCCGACGTTGCGGGCGGCCAAGGGGCGGGTGATCTTCGTGTCGTCCGGGCTCGCGTACGTGACGCTGCCGCTGGCCGCGTCGTACCTGGTCTCGAAGCGGGCGATCGACACGTACGCCGACGCATTGCGGATCGAGAACGGGCGGCACTTGGACGTCAGCGTGATCTACCCGGGCTACGTGCCGACGCCGATCCACGACGCGTCGCTGGAGCGCGGGGTCGATCTCGGGATGTTCCTGCCGGCCGAGACCGTCGAGCAGGTGGTGTCGACGATCATGGAGGTCGCCGCGGCCCGACGACCGCCGCGCAACCGGGCCTCGACCCGGACGACCGGCGTGGGCGTCGCGGTCGCGCGGCACCTGCCGTCGGTGGCGGACCGGATCGTGCGCTGGCGAACCAACCAGCGGCGGCGTGGGCTGGGCGAGTTGACCGATCGACTGGGGAAGATATGACAATGCAGGCAGAACGAACGGGCGTGGTCACTCCCGACGGGGTGCGGCTGCACGTCGAGACGACCGGGTCGCCGGACGCGCCGGTCACTGTCGTGCTGGCGCACGGCTGGACCTGCTCGACGCGAAGCTGGCATCACCAGCTCGCCGGGCTCCCCGCCGTACTGGGGCCGGACGGGGTTCGGGTCGTCGCCTACGACCACCGCGGGCACGGGCGGTCCGGGCCCGCGCCGGTGGGGACGACGCGGATCGAGCAGCTCGCGGACGACCTGGTGACGGTGCTGGACGAGGTCGTGCCGTCGGGCCCGGTCGTGTACGCCGGGCACTCGATGGGCGGGATGACGCTGATGGCGCTGGCCGACCGGCGGCCGGAGCTGTTCGGGTCGCGGATCGCCGGGGCGGCGCTGGTCAGCACGTCGTCCGGGCAGACGACGTCCGGGGCGTTCGGGTTGCCCGCGCGTCTGGACGGCGCGGCGGCCGCGGTCGCGCCGCGGGCCGTGAATCTCGCGGGCGCGCGGCTGGAGAAGCGCGAGTTGCGGCGGAAGGTGCGGCCGGTCGAGCCAGATGTCGCGCAGGTCGAGCCCGATGTCGCGCAGGCCGAGCGGGACGCCGTACGGGTGTGGCGGCAGGTCGCTTCGACCCGCTTGCGGCGGCCGGCGCTGAGGCAACTGGTGTTCGGCAAGAAGGCCGACCCGGCGGAGGTCGACATCCTGATGGCCGACCTGGACGCGCTGCCCGCCCGGTCGTTCAGCGGCTTCTTCGAGGCGATCACCCGCCACGACCTCGGCCACGCGCTCGCCGTCCTGGACTCCGTCCCGGTCGAGGTCATGCACGGCACCCGAGACCGCCTGCTCCCACCCCGGCACGCCAACCGCCTGGCCCATCAGATCCCGTCCGCCCGGCTGTGGATGTATCCCGGCGCCGGCCACATGCTGATGCAGGAACGCCCGCGTGACGTCACTCACCGACTCGCTTCGCTGGCCCGGCGGGCGACCGCCTGACGCCGTGGCTCAGAGGGCGCGCATGCGGTTGTTGCGAGCGTTGTGCTCGACCTCGGCCAGGCCGAGGGCTTCGAGGACCGGCGGGACGTAGTTGCCGAAGCGGCCCCGGTAGCCCTTGCGCAGGCCGTACCAGCCGCCGACGGGGTTGTCCTCGGCGCGGGCCCACGCCTCGACGGTGCCCGGCGCGGCCGGCTTCTGCTCGTCGGCGGCGCCGAGCGGCATCCAATCGCCGTACGCGGTGAGCATCGCGTGCAGGTCTTCGATGCAGCGCAGGTGATAGCTGAGCTTCGTCGTACCGACCTGGCAGACCAGAGCGGGCGGATCGGCCGTCTCGTCGCGGTAGACCTCGAACTGCCCCTTGCCGGGCGGCGTGGTGAGGATCCACGGATCATCCGGTGTACCCGTCCCGCTGACAGCTGCTGCGCTCATCACGGCCCCCTTGGTGCATCGGTCAGCTTTCGGTTACCGTAACACTGAGGTTACCGAGGAGGGCAAGGGTGGAACTGTCCGGCAACGCCCTGGACGCGTTGGGCGACGCCAACCGGCGGGCGATCGTGGAGATTCTGGGCGACCAGCCGCTGTCGGTGCAGCAGCTCGCCGAGCGGTTGCCGATCAGCCGTCCGGCGGTGTCCCGGCATCTGCGGCTGCTCAAGCAGGCCGGCCTGGTCGCCGACGAGCCGGACGGCACGCGGCGCGTGTACCACCTGCGCGCGGCCGGGGTGGAGGCGATTCACGCCTACTTCGCCGAAGTCTGGGGTACGGCGGCCGGCCGGTTCCGGATCGTTGCCGAGAACACCGAACCGGAGTCCTGATGATCGAGCCGCTGGTGGTCGAGTTCTCCGTGCAGGCGCCGCAGCAGCACGCGTTCGAGGTGTGGACCCGGCGCTGCGCGTTGTGGTGGCCCGCAAGCCACACAGTCAGCGGCGACCCGGCCGCGATCACCTTCGAGCCGTCCGTCGGCGGGCGGATCTTCGAGACCGCGCCGGACGGCACCGAGCACCCGTGGGGTGAGGTCCTGGCCTGGGAACCGCCGGGCCGGTTGCGGTTCCTGTGGCACCTGTTCTTCGACCGGACCGAGGCCACGGAGGTCGAGCTCACCTTTACGCCGAGCGGCGACGGGACCGTCGTACGGCTGGAGCAGTCCGGCTGGGACCGCCTCGGTGCCGCCGGTACGCCGCGACGCGAGCGGACCGGGCACGCATGGGCCGAGCTGACCAAGCTGTACGCCGAAACCGCCGCCGGGTGAGGAACGCGTCACTGCTGCCGTGACGCCTTCGCCCTAGGGTGAGCGGGTGCAGAACCTTCTCTCCGACATCGTCGTGGTGGACCTGACCCGCGCGCTGGCCGGGCCGCACGCCGCGATGATGCTGGGTGATCTCGGGGCCCGGGTGATCAAGGTCGAGACGCCGGCTGGTGGGGACGACAGTCGCGGGTGGGGGCCGCCGTTCGTGGGTGGGGAGTCGACGTACTTCTTGTCGGCGAACCGGAACAAGGAATCCGTGACGGCCGACCTGAAATCGGCCGAGGGCAAGGAGTTCCTGACCCGGCTGGTCGGGAAGGCCGACGTGCTGATCGAGAACTTCCGGCCGGGTGTGCTGGACCGGCTCGGGTTCGGGGTCGAGCGGCTGCACGAGCTCAACCCGGGGCTGGTGATCCTGTCGATCACCGGGTTCGGGCACGACGGGCCGGAGGGCGGGCGCGCCGGGTACGACCAGATCGCGCAGGGTGAGGGCGGGCTGATGAGCATCACCGGCGCGACCGAACCGACCAAGACCGGGATGCCGATCGCCGATCTGCTGGCCGGCATGTACGGCGCGTACGGCGCTCTCGCGGCGCTGCACGAACGGTCGATCACCGGGCGCGGACGGGTGGTCCGGACGTCGTTGCTCGCGTCGGTGGTCGGCGTCCACGCGTTCCACGGGACGAAGTGGACTGTGGCCGGGAAACTGCCGGAGCGGGTCGGCAATCACCACGCGCAGATCGCGCCGTACGGGATGTACCGGACGCGCGACGACAGCATCCAGGTGGCGGTCGGGAGCGAGGGGCAGTGGCGTACGTTCGCGCCGATCGTGGGACTCGATCCGGACGACGAACGCTTCGCCGCGAACCCCGAACGCGTCGCGCATCGCGACGCCCTGACCGCGGCGATCGAGGCAGCCTTCGCGACCGAGCCGGCCGACGTGTGGTTGCAGCGGCTGGCCGATGCCGGCATTCCGGCCGGGAAGGTCCGCGACTTCCAGCAGGTCTACGAGTGGGACCAGACGCTGTCGCAGGGACTGCTGATCGACGTCGACCACCCGACGCTCGGCCGCATCCAGCTCCCCGGCCCGCCGCTGCGCTTCGACGACAACCCGTACGCCGGCGCCCGCGAAACCAACCTCCCGCCGCCGCGGCTCGGCGAGCACGACGAGTCCGTGCGGGCCTGGCTCGACCAGGACTGAACGCCCACCACTGACCAACCACCCGCCGGCCGCCGTCCGCGCGGCGTGTCGCGGCGTGTCGCGCCGGGGTCGCGCGGTTGGTCAGTGGTGCACGTCCACCCTTTCCACCTGGCTCGAACAGGTGTCGTCGCGTCAGCCGGGCTTCTAGGGTCGAAAGGCGCTGTCGGGTATCGATTCCCGCCCCCGGACGGAGCGAGGGGTTGACGGGCTGCCGAGCACGGGCATAGCGTCCGGGAAATCGATTACTCACCCGAGCGCGGAGGTGTCATGGCCGAGTCCGCCCTGGTCCGGATGTCGGGGATCGGCAAGCGGTACGGCGGGGTCCAGGCGTGCCACGAGGTCGAGTTCACGCTCGGCGCCGGCGAGGTGCACGCGTTGCTCGGCGAGAACGGCGCAGGCAAGAGCACGCTGATGAAGATCCTGTCCGGCGACGTCACCGATTACGACGGGCGGATCGAGATCGCAGGCCAGGAGGTGAGCTTCGGCGGACCGACCGACGCGCAGGCCGCCGGGATCGCGATGATCCATCAGGAACTCGATCTGGTCCCCGCGCTGTCGGTCGCCGACAACATCTTCCTCGGCCGCGAGCTGCGTACGCCGTACCGGACGGTCGACCGTCGCCGGATGGACCGTGAGGCCCGCGCCCTGCTGGAGCGCAGTGGCGTGAACCTCGATCCGCGCCGCCCGGTCGGCGAGCTGCGGGTCGGTGAGCAGCAGCTCGTCACGATCGCGAAGGCGATTTCGCTCGACGCCCGCGTGCTGATCATGGACGAGCCGACCTCGGCGCTCACGACGTCGGAGGTGGAGCGGCTGTTCGCGGTGATCCGCGAGCTGCGCCGTTCGGGCGTCGGCATCGTCTACATCAGCCACCGGATGGAGGAGATCGCCCAGGTCGCCGACCGCGCGACCGTGCTGCGCAACGGGCAGATCGTCACCAGCTTCGACCCGCGCAAGCTGACCACCGCCGAGGTGGTCGAGGCGATGGTCGGGCGTCCGGTGCAGACGATGTTCAGCACCCCGGACGCCCCGACCGGCGACGAGCTGCTGCGGGTCGAGGACCTGGCCGTCAAGCCTCGCAGACCGCGGCCCGGCCGCCGCGACCCCGACGGCATCTCGCTGACCGTCCGCTCCGGCGAGATCGTCGGTCTGTGCGGCCTGCTCGGCGCCGGCCGGACCGAACTGCTCGAGACCCTGTACGGCGTGGCGCCCGGTGGCACGCGATCCGGCCGGATCGTCCTGCAGGGCAAGGAGATCCGGCCGCGCAGTCCCCGGCACGCGCTGGCCCAGGGGATCGGCCTCGTGCCCGAGGACCGCCGGGCCTCCGGGCTCGTGCTGTTCCACTCGATCCTGGCGAACACGGTCGTGTCGAGTCTGCCGGCGTACGGGCGGCTCGGGGTGATCGCGCGCCGGATGGAGCGGGCTGCCTCGGTCCGGATGGCCGATCGGCTGCGGTTGAAGTTCGGCCGGTTGCAGGACGACGTCGGGACACTGTCGGGCGGCAACCAGCAGAAGGTCGTGTTCGGCAAGATGCTGCTGACCGAGCCGAAGCTGCTGCTGCTCGACGAGCCGACCCGAGGTGTCGACATCGGCGCGAAGGCGGAGATCTACCGCCTGCTGGGCGAACTGGCCGGCCAGGGACTCGGGGTCCTGCTGGCGTCGTCGGAGCTGCCCGAGCTGATCGGGGTCTGCGACCGCGTCGTCGTACTGCGGGACGGGCGCGACGTCGCGTCGTTCAAGACGTCTGAGTCAGGAGAGAGTGACTTGCTCGCCGCCGCGATGGGAGAAAGCGCCGTGTTCGAAGAGGTGTCGAAGTGACCGACGTACAAGACAAGCCCGCGGTGGCCCCGACGCCGGTCGAGAAGGCGTCCGGCGGTGTGGTCGCGACGCTGTTCCGGTTCCAGAGCGTGTTCGGGCTGCTCGCGGTGTTCGTGGCCGCGATCATCTTCTCGCCGCGGCGCGACGGGGAGATCCTGTTCCTCAGCGCGGACAACCTGGCCAACGTGGTGCGCGCGGTCTCCGAGATCGGCATCATCGCGGTCGGCATGACGTTCGTGATCCTGATCGGCGGCATCGACTTGTCGGTCGGCGCGGTGCTCGGGCTGGCCGCGGTCGGCTCGGCGGTGCTGATGGTGGAGAGCGACTGGGGTTTCCTGCCCTCGATCGTGGTGGTGCTCGCGATCGGCCTGGTCTTCGGCGCGCTCCAAGGGATGGCGACCGCGATGATCGGGATCCAGTCGTTCATCGTGACGCTCGCCGGACTGCAGATATCCCGCGGTCTGGCCCGGATCTGGTCCGACGGGCAGGGCGTCGCGATCGCGTACGGCGACGGGCCGAACGAGGCGCCGTCGACGTTCGCGCTGCTGGGCGAGCGGACCTTCGGGGGACTGGTCCCGATCCCGGTGCTGATCTTCGCCGTGGTGGCGATCGCCGCCGTGGTGTTCCTGCGGATCAGCGCGTTCTCCCGGCACCTGTACGCCGTCGGCGGCAACGAGAAGGCCGCGCGGCTGTCCGGCGTACCGGTGATCCGGGTCAAGATCGCGGTGTTCGCGATCTGCGGGCTGCTCGCCGCGCTGGCCGGTGTCGTGCACGCCGTCCAGCTCAACCAGGGCAGCCCGAACGACGGCATCGGCTACGAGCTGGACGCGATCGCCGCGGTGGTGATCGGCGGGACCAGCCTGGCCGGCGGTCGCGGCTCGGTGGCCGGGACCGTGGCCGGCGCGCTGCTGCTCGGCGTACTGAACAACGTGCTTGCCCTGAACAACATCGACTCGAACATCCAGCTGCTGATCAAGGGCCTGGTGATCGTCGCGGCGGCCGCGCTGCAACGGCTCCGGCCCGCCTCGTGAGGAAGGTCCACCCCTGATGAAGATCCCCAAGTCGACCCTGGCCGTCGCGGCCGTCACCGCCCTGGCCCTCGCGGGCTGCGGCACGACCAGCGAGCGGACCTCCGACGAACCCCAGGCGCAGAGCTCGAAGGCGTGTAAGGGGGCCGATGGCAAGTATGTCATCGGGATGAGCCAGGCCAATGTGGCCGAGCCGTATCGGCAGCGGATGGACGACGACATCAAGGCGGCTGCCGCCGAGGTGCCGCAGTTCGAGGTGAAGTTCGCCGACGCGGCGCAGGACAACGCCAAGCAGGTCGCCGACGTGGAGAACTACATCACCCAGCAGATCGACCTGCTGATCATCAGCCCGAACGAGGCCAAGCCGCTGACCGCGGTGGTCAAGAAGGCCTATGACAAGGGCATCCCGGTGCTGGTGCTGGACCGCAAGGTCGAGGGTGACGCCTACACCGGCTTCATCGGCGGCGACAACGTGCAGATCGGCACCGAGGCGGGCAAGTACGTCGCGGAGAAGGTGCTGCCGAACGGCGGCAACGTCGTCGAGATCAAGGGGCTGGCCGGCGCCACCCCGCAGGCCGAGCGCAACCAGGGCTTCGCGGCCGGGATCAAGGCCAACCCGAAGGTCAAGGTGATCGCGACCGCGAGCGGCGACTGGCTGCGGGAGAAGGGCCAGGCGCAGATGGACGCGCTGCTGAAGGCGAACCCGAAGATCGACGTGGTCTACGCGCACAACGACCCGATGGCCGAGGGCGCGTACCTGGCGGCGAAGGCGGTCGGGCGGGAGAAGGAGATGAAGTTCATCGGCATCGACGCGCTGCCGATCCCGTCCGGCGGCATCAAGGCGGTCGAGCAAGGCCGGCTGACCGCCACCTTCACCTACCCGACCAACGGCAAGGAAGCCATCGCCGCGGCGAAGAAGATCCTGGTGGACTGCGGCACGATCGAGAAGTCGCAGGTCCTGCCCACGCGGCTGATCGACAAGGCGAACGCTGCGCAGATCTACGCGGAGGAGAACCCGACCGGCTGATCCGGCGAGCTCCCACCGTGGTCAGCCGCGGTGGGAGCTGCCTCGTTCGATCAGTCGGGCGCCGAGGGTGGTGGTCGTCGGCGGGCGGCTGCTGTCCGCGATTCTTGCCAGCAGCAAGCGTGCGGCGACTGTGCCGATCTCGTACGCCGGCTGGGCGACGACCGACAGCGGGGGATCGACGAGCGCGGCCCACGGAGCGTCGTCGAACGCGACCAGCCCGACGTCCCGGCCGGGGCGGATCTCGCGTTCCTGCAGTGCCTGCAGTACGCCGACCGCCATCGCGGAGTTCGCCACCAGCAACGCGTCCGGCGGTTCGGCCTGGCTCAACACGTCGAGCGCCGCCTTGTGTGCCCCGGCCGCCTTGTACTCGGTACGCCGTACGAGCTTGGTGGAGCTTCGGTGCTTGGCCGCCTTGAGCGCGTCGCGATAACCCGCGAGCCGGTCGTCCGCCGTACGGACTCCTGCCGGGCCGGTGATGCAGCCGATGCGTTGATAGCCCTGGGCGATCAAGTGCTCGGTCGCCTGTCGCGCGGCCAGCCGCGTGTCCACCAGGACGACGTCGCTGTCCTGCTGCGGCAACGGCCGGTCGACCGCGACGAACGCCGTACCGCGCGCGGCCAGCTTCTCCACCGACGACGTCGTCCCGGTCGGTGACAGGATCACACCGGCGACGCGTTCCTGGATCGCGATGTCGATGTAGCGGTTCTCCTTGCCGGCGCTTTCGTCGGAGTTGCACAGGACAACGGAGTAGCCGACCTCGTGCGCGACGTCCTCGACGCCGCGCGCGATCGCGGTGAAAAACGGGTTCTCCACGTCGGAGATGATCAGCGCGACCACCGCGGCCTCCTGACGGCGCAGGTTCCGGGCCGGGCCGTTCGGCTGGTAGCCGAGCTGGTCGGCGGCCGTGCGGACCCGGGCGACCAGTTCGGGATCGACCGTCGCCTTGCCGTTCAGCGCCCGCGACACGGTCGCCGTCGAGACGCCGGCCAGGGCCGCGACGTCGCTGATCGTGGCCATCGTTCCTCCCTGTGCCGGCGTGACCGCTGGCCCGACTCTAGCCGCCGAGTAAAGGATTACCCAGCCGATCCGCGTGCACGCAACGTACGGAACCTCCGGGCGGTGGCACGACCATGAGAAGATCGCGGGCGTGACTGCCTTGCCGAGCGTTTCCTACTCCATCACCGTCCGGCTCGAGGTGCCCGCGGGCGGCTCGACGGTGAGCAAACTGACGACCGCCGTCGAGCAGGCCGGCGGCCTGGTGACCGCGCTCGACGTGACCGCCTCCGGCCACGAGCGGCTCCGGATCGACGTGACGTGCGCCGCCGCCGACACCGCGCACGCCGGCCGGCTGGTCGAGGCGATGCGCGCGGTGCCCGGCGTCGAGATCGGGCGGGTCTCCGACCGGACCTTCCTGATGCACCTCGGGGGCAAGATCTCGATGGAGGCCAAGCACCCGATCCGCAACCGTGACGACCTCTCGATGATCTACACGCCGGGCGTGGCGCGGGTCTGCCTGGCGATCGCCGAGAACCCCGACGACGCTCGCCGGCTGACGATCAAGCGCAACAGCGTCGCCGTCGTCACCGACGGGTCCGCCGTACTCGGTCTGGGCAACATCGGCCCGAAGGCCGCGCTGCCCGTGATGGAGGGCAAGGCCGCGCTGTTCAAGCGGTTCGCCGGGATCGACGCCTGGCCGCTGTGCCTGGACACCCAGGACCCCGACGAGATCGTCAGCATCGTCAAGGCGATCGCCCCGGGCTTCGCCGGGATCAACCTGGAGGACATCTCCGCGCCGCGCTGCTTCGAGATCGAGGCCAAGCTGCGCGAGCAGCTCGACATCCCGGTCTTCCACGACGACCAGCACGGTACGGCGATCGTCGTGGTGGCCGCGCTCTACAACGCGCTGCGCGTGGTCGGCAAGGACATCAGCGAGGTCAAGGTCGTGCTGTCCGGGGCCGGCGCGGCCGGGACGGCGATCCTCAAGCTGCTGCTCGCCGCTGGGGTCAAGGACACCTGCGTCGCCGACATCGGCGGTGTCATCCACCCCGAGCGCGAGGGCCTGTCGCCGGACCTGCGCTGGATCGCGGAGAACACCAACGCCGCGCAGTACAGCGGAGACCTCAAGGGCGCGCTGGCCGGTGCCGACGTGTTCATCGGGGTGTCGGCGCCGAACATCCTGAACGGCGACGACATCGCCACGATGAACGACGGCTCGATCGTGTTCGCGCTGGCCAACCCCGACCCCGAGGTCGACCCGGCGGCGGCCGGCGAGCACGCCGCGGTGGTAGCGACCGGGCGCAGCGACTTCCCGAACCAGATCAACAACGTGCTGGTCTTCCCCGGCGTCTTCCGCGGTCTGCTCGACGCGCAGTCGTCGAAGGTGTCGCTCGAGATGGAGCTGGCCGCCGCGAAGGCGCTGGCCGGCGTGGTCACCGACGACGAGCTGAACGCCAGCTACATCGTGCCGAGCGTGTTCCACCCGGAGGTGCACACGATGGTGGCGCACGCCGTACGGGATGCGGCTGGGGGCAAGGCGCCGGCCGCCGAGGTGTTCCCGGACGACGCGCCGTCGCTCTCGTAGTGCTCGGTTCGGTGCTTCGCTGCGGGCTCACGGCGCTTCGCTCCGGCCGCACGGCCGCCTCGAGGTCGTCGTGAGCACCCGGGTCTGGGCCTGGCGGGCCGCCTTCGTGGTGGCCTGCCTGGTTCAGCTGTACGGGCTGTACTCACCGCGGCAGGCCGGGCCCGATACGGGCATCCCGTACTCCGACAAGGTCGCGCATTTCCTGATCTTCGCCGCGGTCGCCTACCTCGGGCTGCGGGTCGGCGTACCGGTGCGGTGGTTGCTGGCGGCGCTGGTCGTGCAGGCGATCGGCAGCGAGTTCATCCAGCACTATCTGCTGCCGCACCGCAGCGGCGACCCGTTCGACTCGGTGGCCGACCTGCTCGGCGTGGCGGCCGGGACTTGGCTCGGGTTTCGGCCGGCGCGCAGCGCGAAGGGCGTCCGGCACGACATGATGGGTTCATGACGGCCTCGACCCTGACCGGATCGTTGCTCGTGGCGACCCCGTTGCTCGACGAGCCGCCTTTCCGGCGTTCGGTGATCCTGCTGCTGGACCACGACGACGACGGCGCGCTCGGCGTGGTGGTCAACCGGGCCGCCGACCTCGAGGTCGACCAAGTGCTGCCGGACTGGTCCACCACGGTGAACGAGCCCGGCGTGCTGTTCATGGGCGGCCCGGTCGGCACCGACAGTGCGCTCGCGGTCGCCGAGGTGATCGAGTCCGCCGACCCGCCCGGCTGGCGGGAGTGCTTCGGCCGGATCGGGCTGATCGACCTCGACGTCCCGCCGGCGCTGCTCGAGGGCGCGATCCAGCGGATGCGGATCTTCGCCGGGTACGCCGGCTGGTCGGGCGGGCAGCTCGAGGGCGAGATCACCGAGGGCGCCTGGTACGTCGTACCGTCGGAGCCCGACGACGTGTTCAGCCTGCGCCCCGAAGGACTGTGGCGTCGCGTGCTGCGCCGCCAGAAGGACCAGATGGCCTACCTCGCGACGTACCCGGACGACCCGACACAGAACTGACCTGGCTGAGCGCCGCCGATGCGGCGTGGACCCCGTCGTCCCGGCGTGGAACGTCGTCCCGGCATCGACCGCCGCGACGCGCCCTCACCCCACGCCGGGACACGTCCGGCCACTGCCGGCGACCCCTCGACGCGCCCTCACCTGCGCTCCCGGGTCGGCCGCCGGTCGGGCGTCGACCGCCGGTCCGTCCAGGACCGGCCGTCGTCCCGCGGGGCTTACTCGTCCTTGTCGCCGTCGTCGTCGCCGGGGTTGAGCGACTCCCAGATCTCCTTGCACTCCGGGCAGACCGGAAACTTCTGCGGGTCGCGGCTGGGCACCCACACCTTGCCGCACAGCGCGACCACCGGCGTACCCATCACCATGGCCTCGGTCAGCTTGTCCTTCGGCACGTAGTGCGAGAACCGCTCGTGGTCACCGTTGTCCAGCGACGGCTGGGTGCGCTCGTCGACAACGGTCTCCGCACCCGGGCTCAACTGAGTACTCATGCCACCGAGTGTAGGCCGATCGTTCGACCGGCCGCCGCACGTTGTCCACAGCAATTGGGCTGTGGACAACGCTCGGAGCCGGGGCAGATCGCGGCATGTTCTTGGTGTGACCACACCAAGGAGGCACGATGACACGCGTGGAACCCACCGAGACCGACCGGCCCATGCCCTGGGCGCCGTTCCAGGCGCTGACCAGGTCGGACCTCGAGCTGATCCCGAACGACGGGCACCGGTACGAGCTCGTCGACGGAGTCCTGATCATGACCCCGGCGCCGTCTTGGCGGCACCAGATCGCCGTGTCCCAGCTGCTCTACCAGCTCATGCAGGTGTGTCCCGCGGACCTCCGCGTCCTGACGGCTCCGTTCGACGTCGCCATCTCGGACGACACCGTTTTGCAACCCGACATCCTCGTCGCCCGGCGGGACGACTTCACCGAGCGGGACCTGCCGAAGGCGCCGTTGCTCGCGGTCGAGGTCCTGTCACCGAGCACCCGGCGGATCGACCTCATGGTCAAGCTCTCGAGGTACGAAGCGGCCGGCTGCGCGTCCTACTGGGTGGTCGACACCGACACGCCGAGCCTGATCGCCTGGGAGATGCAGGACGGGGCATATGCGCAGGTGACAAAGGTTTCCGGCGACGAACCAGCCCGGCTGCGGGCGCCGTACGAGGTCGAGGTGGTGCCCGCCGATCTGATTGTCTGAGCGTTCTCGGGTAACGTTCCTGCACGGCCGACAGTCGAGTATCGGGGGAGTATGCCGTCCGTGGATTCGCACGTGCCAGCACCACCAGCCGTGCTTCCTCCGGCCTACCCGGACCGCGCAGCCTGGGGCACCGCCAACAAGCTGCGCGCCTGGCAGGCGGAAGCGCTCCAGCTCTACATGGACAAGCAGCCGAAGGACTTCCTGGCGGTCGCGACGCCGGGCGCGGGCAAGACGACGTTCGCGCTGACCGTCGCCGCCGAGTTGCTGCACCGGCGGGTGATCGACCGGGTCACCGTGGTGACGCCGACCGAGCACCTGAAGATCCAGTGGGCCGAGGCGGCCGACCGGGCCGGGATCGCGATCGACCCGGCGTTCGCCGGTGGCAAGGGCCGGACCAACAAGGATTTCCAGGGCGTCGCGGTGACGTACGCCGGGGTCGCGGTGAACCCGCTGGCCTTCCGTGTCCGGACCGAGCGGTTCCGCACACTGGTGATCCTCGACGAGGTGCACCACGGCGGTGACGCGCTGAGTTGGGGCGATGGCGTCAAGGAGGCGTTCGAGCCGGCCACCCGGCGGCTCGCCCTGACCGGTACGCCGTTCCGCAGCGACGACAACCCGATCCCGTTTGTCACCTACGAGTACGGTCACGACGGCGCGGCCCGCAGCAAGGCCGACTACACCTACGGCTACGGTCACGCCCTGCGCGACCACGTCGTCCGCCCGGTGATCTTCATGTCGTACTCCGGCGAGATGCGCTGGCGGACCAAGGCCGGTGACGAGGTCGCGGCGCGGCTGGGCGAGCCCCTGACCAAGGACCTGACCGCCCAGGCGTTGCGGACCGCGCTCGACCCGGCCGGCGAGTGGATGCCCGCCGTACTGGCCGCGGCGGACAAGCGCCTGACCGAGGTCCGGCGGCACATGCCGGACGCGGGCGGCCTGGTGATCTCCGGCGACCAGAACACCGCCCGGGCGTACGCGAAGGTCCTGCGCGAGCTGACCGGCGAGGCGCCGACTGTCGTGCTGTCGGACGAGAAGGCGGCGAGCAAGAAGATCGCGAAGTTCTCCGCCGACGACTCGCGCTGGATGGTCGCGGTCCGGATGGTCAGCGAGGGCGTCGACGTGCCGCGGCTGGCGGTCGGCGTGTACGCGACGCCGACCTCGACGCCGCTGTTCTTCGCGCAGGCGGTCGGCCGGTTCGTCCGGGCCCGCAAGCGCGGTGAGACCGCGTCGGTGTTCGTCCCGTCGGTCACCCGCCTGCTCGGCTTCGCCGCCGAGATGGAGGTCGAGCGCGACCACGTGCTCGGCCGCAAGAACAGCAACGACGACGGCGACATCTTCGCCCTCGAGGACGACCTGATCAAACAGGCCAACCAGGCCGAGGGCGCCAGCGACGACCTGGACGCGAAGTTCGAGGCACTGGGCTCCGACGCCAGCTTCGACCGAGTCGTCTTCGACGGCGGCGACTACGGCACCGGCGGCGACCTCGCCTCCGACGAGGAACTCGACTTCCTAGGCCTCCCCGGCCTCCTGGAACCCGACCAGGTCCGAGAACTCCTCCGCAAACGCCAGGCCAAGTCGATAGCCCAGCAAAAGCGCTCCCAACGAGGTCCCGACGCGGACAACACCTCGGCGGACCCCACTCCCACGGAGCTGGCCACCCACGAACAGGTAGCCCTACTCCGCCGAGAGCTCAACGGCCTCGTCGCCGCCTGGCACCACCGCACCGGCCAACCCCACGGCGTCATCCACAACGACCTCCGCCGCAAACTGGGCGGTCCCGCGGCGGCGCACGCGTCCTCCACCCAACTCCGGGAACGCATCGAACTGATCCGCGACTGGGCCAGCCAACGCCGAGCCTGACTCCCACCGAAAGAAAATTCTTCGCGAGCTTGTCGATCCGTCCGTCGCTCCGTTCGACCTGAGGGTGCGCGGGTCGAGAGCCGGCCCCGCGGCACGAAGGAGAACGCGATGCCGAAGTACATGCTGATCATGCGGGGCACCGACGAGACGAACGCCGCGATGATGGCATCGATCGACGAGGCAATGGCCGCAACCCGCCGCTTCATCGATGAGATGCTCGCAGCCGACGTCCTCCTCACCGCCGAAGGTCTGGACGACCCCCGCCGAGGCTTCGTCGTCGACTTCAGCGGCGAAACCCCACTGGTCATGGACGGCCCGTACGGCGAAACCAAGGAACTGTTCGGCGGCTACTTCCTGCTCGACGTCCCCTCGTACGAGGAGGCAGTCGAGTGGGCCAAGCGGGTCCCGGCGGTCCGTGGGTCGAAGATCGAGGTCCGCCGGGTGGCCGGGAAAGACGAGGTCCCGCAGCAGACCGAGGAGCTCGCCAAGCAGTCAGCCCAGCGCGAGCCCAGCAACCAAGGCTGATCGACCGGTCGACGTCGAGGCCGTCCGGCGGACCGAGTCGGCACGGCGTCAGCCGCGCTGAACACGAGAACCGCCGACGGCTGACGTGCGCGGTCTCAGGTCCGCCCACCGCCCAGGCACGACTCCAGCCAAGCTGGTCAGCCAGCCGACGACCTGAACTCGAGGCGGTCAGCCGTACGGCGGTCTGAGCCCGAGGCGGTCAGCCGTACCCTGGCATTAGCCAGAGGTGGTCAGCCGTACGGCGATGTGTGCCCGGGGTGGTCGTCCGTACGGCGGCCTGTGCCCGGTACGGCGCCTGAGCCCGAGGCGGTCAGGCGAACAGCGACCTGAGCCCAAGCCGGTCAGTCGGCCTGCAACCTCAGCCCCAGCCCTCGACCGGCGACGGCTAACCAGCACGCGGTCCCACACCCACCCAGCGGTGACGCGTGCTGACTTCTTGCCAAACAGCCGACCTGCACTCGGTGCGCCCAGGGAGGTAGCAAGAAGTTCACAGGTGGCACCTACGTGCACTGACCCGCCTACCCGCAGCCGGCGCCGCGAGGCCTGACCCACGCAAGCATGCCCACCCAACGCCAACCCCAGCCGGTCAGCCGACCGACAACCTCAGCCGAAGCCGGTGAGCCGCCCGGCAACCTCAGCCGCACCCGGTCAATCACCCCATCGCCCAGGTGCACAACGAAAAGAACACCCCGCGGCACACACTCAAGAAGGCGGAAAGAGCGTCTGAGTCCCGATCACCTCCAGCAGCCGCAGCGCCTGGTCGGACGGGGAGTTGTGTTCGGTCGTATAGAGCACGACCCGCTGATCGCGTTCCGGAATGACCATCACCTCGCAAAGCACGTCGATCCGGCCGACGAGCGGGTGGTTGAACGTCTGGCACATGCTCTGCTGCGTGCCGACCTCGTGCAGCGCCCAGATGCGGGCGAACTCCTCGCTCCCGCTGCGCAGGTCGTTGACGAGCGTCCTGATCGACTTGTCGTTCGGGTACTTGCCGGTCGCGGCGCGGAGGTCGGCGGCGGCTTCCCGGGCGAACGCCGCGGTGGCCTCTTCGCCGAAGAGTTCGCTCTGCGTGCTGCCGCTCAGGAACCGCAGGCGCAGCAGGTTGCGGTCGCGGGGAGGCAGCGCGGAGAAGTCGGTGATCAGCGCGGCGGCAATGGCGTTCCACGCCAGTACGTCGTACTTGGCGTCGAGGACCAGACCAGGCACGTCGAGGCGCGCGAGCATTCGCCGTACGCCGGTGCGCACCTCGGTGGGCGGCCCTGGAGGCGGTCCGGGCTGCTCGCCGGCGAGGCGGAAGAGATGGTCGCGCTCGGCGGTCGAGAGTTGCAGGGCACGCGCTAGGCCGGCCAGGACCGGGCGTGACGGACGAGGCCCGCGGGCCTGTTCCAGGCGGGTGTAGTAGTCGGTCGACATCGTGGCCAGCGACGCGACCTCCTCGCGACGCAGGCCCGGAGTCCGGCGACGGAGACCGGCGGGTAGGCCCGCGTCCTCAGGACGCAGTCGCTCCCGGCGAATGCGAAGGAAGTCTGCCAGCTCTGCCCTGTCCACCGGTCCAGGATCTCAGTTCGCCGAACCCCCAAACAGGGACGCTCGATCCCTGGATCGACCGACTCTGCCAGCGGCGGAGATCGCCGCCGAAGGTGGACGCATGACTCAGCAGAACATCGCGCTCGTCACGGGCGCTACGAAGGGAATCGGGCGGGAGATCGCCCGCCAGTTCGGCGGACTCGGGTGGACCGTGCTGGTGGCCGGGCGGGACCTGGGCCGCGCGGAGACGGTGGTCAAGGAGCTCGCCGAGGACGGCGTCGACGCGGCCGCGATCCGGGTCGAAGTGACCGACGAAGCGTCGATTGCGCAGGCTGCCGCCTGGATCGAGCGGACGTACGGGCGACTCGACGTACTGGTGAACAACGCGGCGATCATCGCCGACGGGGACGGACCGGTCAGCGAGGTGCCGGTGGACTCGTTACGAGCCGGCTTCGAGACGAACGTCTTCGGGCTGGTGGCAACCACCCAGGCGATGCTGCCGCTGCTCCGGCGCGCCGAGGCGGCGCGCATCGTCAACCTGTCGAGTGAGCTGGCGTCGCTCAGTCGGGTCGGCGATCCGGAGTCGCCGATGTCGACGGTCCTGACCACCGGCTACAACACGTCCAAGGCCGCCGTGAACATGGTCACCGTGATGCTGGCCAACGAGCTGCGCTCCAGCGGCATTCTGGTCAACGCCGCCGACCCCGGCAACTGCGCGACCGACATGGGCGGCTGGGACGCGCCGCGGACGCCGGCCCAGGGCGCGGCGGTCGTGGTGCGGCTGGCGACGCTGCCTGACGACGGCCCGACAGGTGAGTTGCACGCCGAGGACGGTCGGCTGCCCTGGTGAGTCAGTCGAAGTCGAAGATCGAGTTCCGGTCGTAGAAGTGCAGCACGTATCGGCAGTTCTGGCAGACCAGGAGGGTCATGCGATGGGAGGTGAATCCCCAGCGGGAGTCGCTGCGCGCCTCCTCCTGCTGGAACTGCGGGCAACTGCACAGCGGACAGGTGAGCGTCGGGGCTTGCGGCTGGTTCGTCATACCAGAACTGACGCAGCGGGCGGGCCTACGGTGCCCGGGGCGTTCGGGTTGTTTGGTCATGACATAAGTTGCTCGCGTGCCTCGTCTGCTGACCGACATCCGTCCGCTGCGGGAGTCGCCGGAGTTCCGGCGGTTGTGGATCGGGTCGACGGTGTCGCAGCTGGGCCAGCAGATGACCGCGGTGACAGTGTCGATCCAGGTGTACGCGCTGACCGGGTCGACCTTCTCGGTGGGGCTCGTCGGGTTGTTCGCGCTCGTCCCGTTGATCGTCTTCGGCCTGTACGGCGGGGCGATGGCCGACGCGATCGATCGGCGCACGCTCGCGCTGGTCAGCTCGGCCGGGCTCTGGCTACTCTCGATGGTGCTGGTCGTGCAGTCCGTGCTCGAGTGGGAGCTGGTCTGGGTCCTGTACGCCGTGGTCGCCGCCCAGTCGGCGTGTTTCGCGGTGAACAACCCGGCCCGGTCGGCGATCATCCCGCGGCTGATCCGGCCCGAACTGCTGCCGGCGGCGAACACGCTCAGCCAGGCGGCCTTCAACCTCGGCTTCACCGCCGGCCCGCTGCTCGGTGCCTCGGTGATCGCCTGGCACGGCTTCGCGGCGGCGTACCTGGTCGACGTGGTGACGTTCACGGCCGCGCTCTACGCGTTGTTCCGGTTGCCGGCGGTGCCGCCGACCGGCGAGGTCCGGCGGGCGGGGATCCGGTCGGTGCTCGAGGGCTTCGCGTTCCTGCGGACGGCGCCGGCGCTGCTGGCGACGTTCCTGGCCGACATCCTGGCGATGGTGTTCGCGCAGCCGCGGGCGCTGTTCCCGGCGGTGGCGGGCGCGTTCTTCGCCGGCGGGGTGAAGACCGTCGGTCTGCTCCAGGCGGCGCCGGCGATTGGGGCGTTGCTCGGCGTGCTGTTCTCCGGCTGGGTCAGCCGGGTGCGCCGGCAGGGCATCGCGATCGTGGTCGCGATCACGGCGTACGCCGCCGCGGTCGGGCTGTTCGGCTTCGCCCGCTCGATCTGGCTCGGGGTCGCGCTGCTGGCGATGTCCGGCATGGCCGACATGATCAGTTCGGCGTACCGGAACACCGTGCTGCAGTCGGCGGCCCCGGACGCGATGCGCGGGCGTTTGCAGGGTGTGTTCATCGTGGTGGTCGCGGGTGGGCCGCGCCTCGGCGACTTCGTGGCGGGTACGGCGGCCGACCTCACCACGCCGACGATCGCGCTGGCCGGTGGCGCGTGCGTGTGCATCCTCGGCCTGCTGATCCTGCTCGCCCGCAACCGCCCGTTCCGCGAGTACGACGCCGATGTCCGTGCGCTGCGCTGACCGCCGCGCCCAGGGAGACGCCGGTCAGTTCAGCCGCCGGTGATCAGCTTCTTCAGCACCGTCGGCCACGAGTCCATGTCCGGGTTGATCTGCCGAAGTTCCTTTCCGTCGACGGTGACCAGCTTGCGGTCGCCGAGCGGTTCCTTCAGCTTGATCGCGGTCAGCGAGATCTCGTCGTCCACCGGGCAGGGCTGGGTCCGGTCCACGACGGCGGTGATCTTGTCCTCGCCCTGCTCGACCTTCAGGTCGAACGCGCAGTCGGCCTCGACGCCGATCAGCAGGTCGCCTTCGTCGTACGACGGCCGGTTCTGAATCCATTTCAGGTACTTCGGCTTCTTGTCGCCCATCAACTGGTACGCCTCGACCGGCTGCGGCTTTTCCTCGCTGGCCGTGCCGCTGCCGTCGCCGATGAAGGTGCCGTAGATCATCGTCACGCAGGGGTCGTCGGTGGTGCGCTTCTTGTTGCCCTCGGGTGGGGCTTCGACCGCGCCCCACGCGGTCGCGGCCTGGTAGCAGCCGTTCGCCTCGCGGTTGAGGGAGATGTTGAAGCCGACCAGCGCGAGGGCGGCCACAACGAGCAGGCCGGCGAGCATGCGGCGAGACTGGATCCGCTTCGGCGAGAGCCGCTGGCCCGCCGGTTCGGCGTCCTCGGGGTGCTGCTTGAACAGCCCGAGCACGGTGGTCGTCCACTGCGGGTTGATCAGCGTCGGGACCGCGTAGAGCAGGATCAGCACGACCGCGACGGCGATGGCCGGCAGCAGGGACCAGTAATTTCGCACGGCAGCAAGATACGGCGCCATCGGTCCGCGCCCGAAAAACGGATACTCTTCAGGGGTGCCGGCAGAGACGTCCCAGACGCTCGATCGAGGGCTGACGGTCCTCGAGTTGCTGGCGGACGCCCCGGACGGGTTGTCGATCACCGAACTCGCGGCGTCGCTGGGGGTCAGCCGGACAGTGGTGTACCGGCTGGTCAACACGCTCGAACTGCACCGGTTGGTCCGGCGCGACAGCGAAGGCCGTGCCCGGCTCGGGCTCGCCGTCCTGCACTACAGCCGACGGGTCCAGCCGACGCTGCGGGACGCCGCGCTGCCGGTCCTGCGGTCACTCGCCGAGGACACCGGCGCCACCGCGCACCTGACCGTCGCCGACGGCGAGGAAGCACTCGCGATCGCCGTGATCGAACCGAGCTGGACCGACTTCCACGTCTCGTACCGAATGGGTTCGCGCCACGCTCTCGACCAGGGAGCCGCCGGCAAGGCAATCCTGGCCGGCCGCCGCAAACCCGACCCCGCGGGCCGCCCCTTCGTGATCACCGCCGGCGAACTCCAGGCCGGCGCCCAGGGCGTGTCGTCCCCGGTGCTCGGCGTGCCGGGCGTCGAGGCGTCGATCGGAGTGGTCGTGCTCGGCAAACTCGACCGCGACTTCGTCGGCCCACGCGTCGCCCGCGCCGCGGTCGAAGTAGCCAAGCGCCTGGCCTGAACTTCGGCCGAACCCGTCGTGGTTGAGGTCGCCACGCGCCTCGCTCGAACATCGGTCGTACCCGCTCGCGGACCCAGCAGCACGAACCGATCCGCGTCGTCGAGCAGATCGCCCCGAGGTCGCCGGGCGCTGCGCCTGAACGCCTGCTGGACTCTGAAGGATGACGACGGCTGGGTCGAGGCCGATGCCAATCCGGCGCTCGATCGAGGCGCGGCACCAAGCCGAGAGAGCTGTCCAGCAAGCTCTCCAGCACGCTGCCCGGTGTTGACCGCCCAGCTACACCCGCCCGCATGAACGCCCACCACTGACCAACCCGACGACACCCGACCGTCGCACGCTCAGCAATCGCTCGCGCCAGCGCTCAGGCGCAGGTCAGTGGGTGCTGGACGTCCGCGAAGTCGCCGCTCGCAGCAACGGCAGGACTCGATGGGGGATCTGCTCCGCCAGCGCGATCACGGTCGACGCCCGCTGGATGCCCTGCACGATCACGACCTGATCGATCACCCGCTGCAAATCGGCGTTGGAGCGGGCGACGATGCGGCACCACAGGTCCTCGGCGCCGGTGATGGTGTGGACCTCGAGGACCTCGGGGATCGCCGCGAGGGCGGCGGCGACCGTGGTGTGGCCGGAGCCTTGCTCGATCTGCAGAGTCGCGAAGGCCGTCACCGGATAGCCGATCGCCGCGGTGTCGACGTCTGGTCCCCAGCCGCGGACCACGCCGTCGCGTTGCAGCCGGTCCAGTCGTGCCTGGACGGTGCCGCGGGCGACGCCGAGGCGGCGCGAGGCCTCCAGGACGCCGACGCGTGGTTCGGTGGCGAACAGGTCCAGGATCCTGGCGTCCAGCGCGTCGACCGACATGCCATCCTCCCGAGTGGTCAGGGTGACCAAATAGTCCAGCAGTAGTCCGACGATACTGCACAACCTGCGCAGTCAAACCAGAAACTGTTGCGCAACCTGTCCGCACCCGCGAGGCTCCAGACAAGCTAGCCACCGATTGGGAGGACCGCGATGACCAGCACCGACCTCACCCCCGCCGAGCTCGACGCCGAACTCGACCTCGACCAGCTCAAGCAACTGGTCGGCCTGGTGCCGTACGACGAGAGCAGCGACCCGTTCCCGGTGACCGCGATGGACGCGGTCGTGTTCGTGGTCGGCAACGCCACGCAGACCGCGAAGTTCTACCAGCTCGCGTTCGGCATGGATCTGGTCGCGTACTCCGGCCCGGAGACCGGCAACAAGGACGCCAAGTCGTTCGTCCTCAAGGCCGGCTCGGCCCGGTTCGTGATCAGCGGCGGCGTGCACCCGAAGAGCCCGCTGCTCGACCACCACCGCAGGCACGGCGACGGCGTGGCCGACCTCGCGCTCGAGGTCCCCGACGTCGACAAGTGTGTCGAGCACGCCAGGAAGCAGGGCGCGACCGTCCTGGAGGAGCCGAACGACGTCTCCGACGAGCACGGCACGATCCGCCGCGCCGCGATCGCGGCGTACGGGGAGACCCGGCACACGCTGATCGACCGCAGCCGGTACGACGGCCCGTACCTGCCCGGCTTCGTAGCGGCCAAGACCGCCGTGACCCGGCCGGAGGGGCACCCGAAGCGGCTGTTCCAGGCCGTCGACCACGTGGTCGGCAACGTCGAGCTCGGCAAGATGGACGAGTGGGTCACCTTCTACAACAAGGTGATGGGCTTCGTGAACATGGCCGAGTTCATCGGCGACGACATCGCCACCGACTACTCCGCGCTGATGTCCAAGGTGGTCGCCAACGGCAACCACCGGGTCAAGTTCCCGCTGAACGAGCCGGCGATCGCGAAGAAGAAGTCGCAGATCGACGAGTTCCTGGAGTTCTACGACGGCGCCGGCGCCCAGCACATCGCGCTGGCCACCAACGACATCCTGCGCACCGTCGACATCATGCGGGCCAACGGCGTCGAGTTCCTCAACACGCCCGACTCGTACTACGAGGACCCCGAGCTGCGCGAGCGGATCGGCAACGTCCGGGTGCCGATCGAGGAGCTGCAGTCGCGCGGCATCCTGGTCGACCGCGACGAGGACGGCTACCTGCTGCAGATCTTCACCGCGCCGATCGGCGACCGCCCGACGGTGTTCTACGAGCTGATCGAGCGGCACGGCTCGCTCGGCTTCGGCAAGGGCAACTTCAAGGCGCTGTTCGAGGCGATCGAGCGCGAGCAGGAGCGCCGCGGCAACCTCTGAACCGGGCCAGGATCCCGACACGCTGGGTACCGCCCCTGATACCGACAGTTCAACGTCCGATTACCGGATTGACTGTCAGGTCAGGGGCGGTTCGCGTACGCTGCCCAGTGGACGGGCGTCGGGGCGCACGTCCAGGAAGGGTTTCCGATGAAGACACTGGGCATTCTGCTCAGCACCGCGGGCCTGGCCGGAGTGGGCGCGATCGCTCTGGCCTCACCAGCTCAGGCCGTCGAAGAGGCCAACTGCCCGGGTGCCAGACCGATCTCGTCCGCACAGATCTTCCGTGACAACAAGCCGCCGGGCTGGGGCGACATCAAGCTCATGCGCGACAGTTGCTCGCAGTACTGGGCCGAGGTCGTGATGGACTCCCGGCTGCCGCAGTACGCGATGACCAGCGCGTACCTGGTGCAGACCGGCGGATCCAACAACGGCCGCGTCCTGTCGTGCGACAGCAGCGGCGGCACCGGCGCGGTGGTCGCCGGGCAGCGCACCTGCCGGACGCCGAAGGTGAAGTCGCGGGACACCAGTACGACGTTCACCGCGATGGCCCGGGAGTTCCGCAACTTCGGCAGCGGCTGGGACAAGATCTCCGAGAACCGGACCGCCCGCACCCGCTGACCGGAACCGGACGACACCACCGCTCGACGACAAGCTGCCCTGGCATCAACAGCCCATTAGGCTCGATGTCATGAGTGAGGTCGTCGAGCGGTTGCGTCAGGTTCTGCCTCCGGAAGCACTGGTCACCGACCACGACCGGATGCAGAGCTACCGGTACGACCGGGCGATGTTCTGCCCGGCCGGAGAGCCCGCGGCAGTGGTGCTGGCCAGAGAGACCGCCCACGTGCAGGCAGCGGTACGCGCCGCTGCCGAGTTCGGCGTGCCCGTGGTTCCGCAGGGCGCGCGGTCCGGGCTGTCCGGCGCCGCGAACGCGCTGGACGGCTGCGTGGTGATCTCGCTGGAGAAGATGGACAAGATCCTCGCGATCGAGCCCGTCGACCGGTACGTCGTGACGCAGCCCGGCGTGTACAACGCCGTGCTGTCGCGCGCCGTCGCCGAGCAGGGCCTGTTCTACCCACCGGATCCGTCCAGCTGGGAGTTCTGCTCGATCGGCGGCAACCTGTCGACCAACTCCGGCGGCCTGTGCTGCGTGAAGTACGGCGTGACCACGGACTACGTGCTCGCGCTCGAGGTCGTGCTCGCGAGCGGCGAGGTGCTGCGCACCGGCCGGCGGACCGTCAAGGGCGTCGCGGGCTACGACCTGACCAAGCTGATCGTCGGCAGCGAGGGCACGCTCGGCATCATCACCGAGGCGACGCTGTCGCTGCGCCCGCAGTCGGCCAAGCCGCGGACGATGGCGGCGCTGTTCGGCTCCGGGGTGGCGGCCGGCGAGGCGATCGTCGAGATCATCCGCTCCGGCGTCTCGCTGAGCCTGCTGGAGATCATGGACCGGACGACGATCCAGGCGGTCAACGCCTACAAGCGGATGGACCTGCCGACCGACGCGGCCGCCATGCTGATCGCGCAGTCCGACGCGGGCGGTGCCGCCGGCGCGGCCGACATCGCGACGGTCGCCAAGCTCTGCCGCGAGTACGGCGCGATCGAGTGCATCGAGGCCGACGACGAGGCCGAGGGTGAGTTGTTGCTGGAGGCCCGCCGGGCCGCGCTGGTGGCGCTGGAGCAGCTCGGTACGACGATGATCGACGACGTCTGCGTGCCGCGGTCGCGGCTGGCCGACTTCATCGGCGCGGTCGAGCAGTGCGCGAAGGAGCTGGACATCACCGTCGGCGTCCTGGGACATGCCGGCGACGGCAACATGCACCCGACCGTGGTGTTCGACGCCCAGGATCCCGAGCAGGCCCGGCGGGCGCAGGCGGCGTTCGACAAGATCATGGAGATCGGCCTCGAGCTGGGCGGAACCATTACCGGGGAGCACGGCGTCGGAGTGCTGAAGCGCGCTTGGCTGGCCGAGGAGATCGGGCCGGTCGCGCTGTCGGTGCACGAGGCGATCAAAACCGCGCTCGACCCGCAGGGCTTGCTGAATCCGGGCAAGGTGGTGGCCGGTCGTTCGTGAGCTGAGAGTTCTTTCACCTTTGTGACTCAACCGCAACGGAACTGCCGAGGCAGCCGGACGTTTGTGGCCGCCGGTTGTGACGTCCGGGCCGCACTATGGAAAGTAGTTGTCCGAATCACGGGGGGACATCGATCGGTGAGGCATTTCAGGAGGCCACCCATGCGAGCTGGGCGCGTGCTGCCGGCCGTGCTGGCCGTGGTCGCCCTGATGCTCGGGGCCGGCTGTGCGAACGGCGGCGGCCTGCGGGTGGAGGGCGCCGAGCCCACAACGAGCGCCGCACCTACGCCGTCGGCGACGCCGAGCCGCAGGAGCATCGCCCCCGAGCAGGGCGACCGCCGTCCGACGCCCGCCACGGTCAGCCTCGCCCAGGTCCGGTTGAAGCTGCTCGCCGACAAGAAGCTCGAACCGTTCTTCCGCACGCTCCTGGACACCTGCATCGTGGTGGAGCGCTGCATGAGCCGTGGCCCGACCGTGAACGTCATCCGGTCGGCGTACCCGCAGCTCGTGGTGTACATCCACGTGGACAACACCTTCAACTACGGTGCTGTGCTGATGGCCGCCGAACCCACCGGTCCGCGCCGGATTTGGGGTTTGCGGGCGGATCAGACCAAGATCAGTGCCAGCCAGAACGGCGACCTCGTGGTGGAGTCCAAGCACTTCGCCTTGAACGACAAAGCTTGCTGCCCGTCTGTAACCCGGGTCCAGATCTTCCGTTGGAATGGTCGGCAGATGAATTTGGTGAGCTCGCAGGACCAAAAGGGAGACTGAACTTCGGTGGTACCGGAAGAACCGGCAGCGCGCATCCTGATGGTCGAGGACGACGCGGTGATCCGTGAGGCGACCCAATTGACCCTCGAGCGGCACGGCTACGACGTCACCACGGCCGAGGACGGCCTGGAGGCGATCGAGAGTTTCGAGAAGATCCATCCCGACGCGGTGATGCTGGACATCATGCTGCCCGGCCTGGACGGCATCTCCGTGTGCCGCCGGATCCGGGAGACCAGCCTGGTCCCGATCGTGATGGTGTCCGCGCGCGGCGACGCGCTGGACGTCGTCCTGGGCCTGGAGGCGGGCGCGGACGACTACGTGACCAAGCCCTTCGACACCCAGGTCCTGGTGGCCCGGCTGCGTGCGGTGATGCGGCGCGCGGTGGTGGACCCGGAGCGGCCCAGTCCGTCGGCCGGCTCCGGCGTCGAGTCGTTCGGCGACCTGGAGCTGGACCGGGAGGCTCTGGAGGTACGCCGCGGCGGCACCACCGTTCAGCTGACCCCGACCGAGCTCAAGCTGCTGATCGAGTTCGCGAACAACCCGGGCGTCGTGCTCAGTCGCAGCACGTTGCTGCAGCGGGTCTGGGACTACGAGTGGGGCGGCGACGGCCGGTTGGTCGACGTCCACCTGCAGCGGCTGCGGACGAAGATCGGCGCGGACCGGATCGAGACCGTGCGCGGGTTCGGGTACAAGCTGCGCGCGTGAGGTGTCTGGCAGAACCGGGTGGCAGTGCGCGGTGCCGCCCGGAGCTGACGTGCTGACCCCGGACGGAGGACACCTGTGGGGCTTCGCAGCAAGCTCGGCCTGATCTTCCTGCTGGTCTCCTCGCTGGCGATCCTCGTGCTCTGCGTCGCGGTCTACACGCAAGCGGAGTCGTCCCGGCTGGACCGGACCCGCGGCCTGGCCGACGAACGGATCAAGGCCGCCGCCCAGACCTACGACCAGAACGGGGTCGAGATCCTCGGGTCGCGGCTGGACGATCCCGCCGTGCCGGAGCCGCTGCGCGAGGCGGTCCAGCAGGGCAAGCGGGCGACGTTCAAGACCGGTTCGCCGAACCCGAAGATGTGGGCGGCGGTCGAGGTCAAGGACGGCAGGATCCTGTCGATCGTGCAGGACTACGACAACGAGGACCCGTCGATGAACGCGTTGCGGCGCGCGCTGATCATCGGGGGCATCGGCACGGTCGCGATGGTGGCCCTGGTCAGCGTGGTCGCGGCCGGCAGCCTGTCGCGGCGGATCGTCGCCGTGGCCGGTACGGCGCGCCGGATCGCCGGAGGTGAGTTGGACGCCTCGGCGGTCGAGACGATCGGCCAGGGCAACCGCAACAAGGACGAGGTGCACGCGCTGGCCACGGCGATCGACTCGATGGCGAGCTCGCTGCGTGGGCAGTTGGAGGCCGAGCGCCGGTTCACCGCGGACGTCGCGCACGATCTGCGGACCCCGGTCACGGGCCTGCTGACGGCCGCGGAGCTGCTTCCGCCGGGCCGGCCGAGCGAACTCGTGCGGGACCGGGCGAAAGTGCTGCGTGGCTTGGTCGAGGACCTGCTGGAGATCGCGCGGTTCGACTCCGGATTCGAGCAGGCTGACCTGGAGAACATCGGGCTCGGCGCGTTCGTCGGTTCGGCGGTCGGCCGGCTGCGCATGCAGCAGGCGATCGCGCCGGACGACGTGGTCGTCCGGCAGGACGGCCCGGAGGCGACGGTGTCGACCGACTCGCGCCGGGTGGAGCGGATCCTGGCGAACCTGATCGTCAACGGCCTGCGGCACGGCAAGGCGCCGATCGAGGTGAACGTGCACGGCCGGACCGTCGAGGTGGTCGACCACGGGCCCGGCTATCCGGAGGAACTGATTGCCGAGGGCCCGCGACGGTTCCGCTCCGGCATGGCCGAGCGTGGCGCGGGACACGGGCTCGGCCTGACCATCGCGGCCGGGCACGCCAAGGTGCTCGGCGCCGAGCTGACCTTCGGTGCCGCGCCGACCGGTGGAGCACTGGCCCGGCTGGTGTTGCCGCCGGCACCTGAGACGGAATCTACACACAACTTCTGACGCCTGCCCTACAAGTCCACCACCAAGCGTGGGCCAAGGTACCGTCCACCGTCAGCTGATCGCCGGGGTGATGCGGCCAGTCACCTCGCCCAGGCCGATCCTGCGCCCGTCGGACGTGGTGGCCCAGCCGGTGATCGTGACCTCGTCGCCGTCCTGCAGGAAGGTTCGCTGTTCGCCGTTCACCGTCACCGGCTCGCGTCCGCCCCAGCTGAGTTCGATGAACGACCCGCGCTGATCCTTCTCCGGGCCGCTGACGGTGCCCGACGCGAACAGGTCACCGGTGCGCACGGAGGCGCCGTTGACCGACAGGTGGGCCAGCATCTGCGCCGGCGACCAGTACATCCCCCGGTACGGCGGCGTGCTGACCAGTTGCCCGTTCCACCGGACCTCGAAGATGATGTCGGGATTCGTCAGCTCGGCGCCCGCGAGGTAGGGCAGCACCGGCGGATCCTGCGGCGCGAGCGGAACCGCCGCGTCCTTCAGCGCCTCCAGCGAGACGACCCATGGCGAGATCGACGTCGCGAACGACTTGCCCAGGAACGGCCCGAGCGGCACGTACTCCCACGCCTGGAGGTCTCGCGCCGACCAGTCGTTGACCAGCACCACGCCGTACACGTGGTCCTCGAAGGAGTCGACACCGACCGGCGTGCCCAGCGCGGACGGCGTACCGACGACGAAGCCGAGCTCGACCTCGATGTCGAGGCGCTCCGACGGCCCGTACGTCGGGACGTCGGCCGCGGGCGGTTTGCGCTGGCCGCGCGGCCGCACGATCTCGGTGCCGCTGGCAACGACCGTGCCGGCCCGGCCGTGGTAGCCGACCGGGAGGTGTTTCCAGTTCGGCAGCAGCGGTTCGGAGTCGGGGCGGAACAGGCGGCCGAGATTCGAGGCGTGCACCTCGGAGGCGTAGAAGTCGACGTAGTCGGCGACCTCGAACGGCAGTTGCATCGTCACCTCCGACCGGGGGATCAGGTGCGGCTCGACGGCGTCGCGTGAGTTCGGGTTGCGCGCCAGGTCGAGCAACCACTCCCGGGTCGCCTTCCACGTCGCGCGGCCGCGTCCGAGGAACGCGTTCAGCGTCGGCTGGTTGAACAGCTGCGACCCGTCCAGCATCTGCGCCGACGCGACCGGGGCCAGGTCGATCAGGTGGTCGCCGATCGCGGCGCCGATCCGCGGCTCCTCGTCGCCGAGCCGGAACACGCCGAGCGGCAGGTTGTCCGGGCCGAACGGGGTGTCCGCGGGCAGGTCGATCCAGGTCACAGGGCCCTCCGGGGTCCAGGAGTCGGGGTGAGGTCAGGCGAGCAGGCCGAGCGCTTTCAGGTCGGCGTACGGTTCGTCGATGCTGCAGGAGCCGTACGACGTGAACCAGCGGCGGGCGTTCTCGGCCTGCTGCTCGGACAGGTCGCGCGCCGTCGCGGCGAGGGTTTCGCCGTCACGCTCATCGAGGATCGCGGTCAGGTCGTCGAGGCCGGCGCCGTCGAGCGACGCACGGGTGGCGAGCAGCACGTTGAGGAAGCCGTGATGCTCGAAGCCGGTGTCGTCCGCGGTGTGTCGGACGGCGTTGTGCAGGCCGGCGGTGCACTTGAACGGGACCTCGCGGTCCAGGCAGGCGGTGACGAACGCGGCGACCTGGTCGGCGCGGGGGAACAGCGATGCGTCGAGGCCGCCGGTCCGGAGCTTGGCCGCGTATCCGGCGTCGGCGACCACGTCGAGGGCTCGCTCCCAGGCGCCGTCCAGGCCGATCTCGACGAACGCGTTCTCCTCGTCCAGACAGTCGTCGCAGGCCCGGACGACGCGCAGCGCGTTGCGGGACAGGTCGTCCTCGTCACGCAGCCGGACCTCCACCGCGGTCACCGTGACGTCGGCCGAGCGGTCGCCGTACCGGACGGCGGGCTCGATGCCACCGGCGCCGCCGGTGATCACCACGGCGACCTCGAGCGGGCCGTCGCCGGTCTTCGCGGCCTCGGCGGCGACCGTCATCAGGTCCTGGTCGGCGCAGACGAACGCGCCGACCAGTTCTGCGTACGGCGCGGTGCGGTGGGCGCGGTGAGCGGCCACGGCCTCGGGCAGCGGCAGGTTCCCGGGCGGGAACATCGCGGCGTCGTCGACCAGGTGCCGGAACAGCGCGGGGACGGTTGACATGGCTCCGAGCCTAACGGATCCTTTCGGTAAGCGGACAGATGTGTCCGATAAACGGAGAGTCTGGAAGAAGGAGTCATGGCTTACTACCGGCAGGTCGGTCAGGTCCCGCCGAAGCGGCACACCCAGTTCCGAAAGCCGGACGGCGGGCTCTACTACGAGGAGCTGATGGGCGAGGAGGGCTTCTCGTCCGACTCGTCGCTGCTGTACCACGCGGGCGTGCCGTCGGCGATCGTCGACAGCCAGGTGTGGTCGTTGCCCGATCTCGCGACGACTCCGAACCACCCGTTGACACCGCGGCATCTGAAACTGCACGACCTGTTCGACGGCGTCGCCGGGCACAACGTCGTCGAGCACCGGCGGCTGGTGCTCGGCAACGGCGACGTCCGGATCTCGTACGTCGCGGCCGGCGAAGCGTCGCCGTACTACCGCAACGCGATCGGCGACGAGTGTGTGTACGTCGAGAAAGGGTCGGCGACGGTCGAGACGGTCTTCGGCGTACTGGAGGCGCGGGAGGGCGACTACGTGCTGATCCCGCGGGCGACGACGCATCGCTGGTTGCCGGGCGCCGACGGGGTGCACGCGTACTGCATCGAGGCGAACAGCCACATCGCGCCGCCGAAGCGGTACCTGTCGCGGTACGGGCAGTTCCTGGAGCACGCGCCGTACTGCGAACGGGATCTCGTGACGCCTGCCACGCCGTACGTGGTGGAGGGCACGGACGTCGAGGTGCTGGTGAAGCACCGGGGCAACGGGCCGGGCGGGATCGTCGGTTCGCGCATGACGTACGCGACGCACCCCTTCGACGTCGTCGGCTGGGACGGTTGCCTGTATCCGTACACCTTCAACGTGAGCGACTTCGAGCCAATCACCGGCCGCATCCACCAGCCGCCACCGGTGCACCAGGTCTTCGAGGGCCACAACTTCGTGATCTGCAACTTCGTGCCCCGCAAGGTCGACTACCACCCGCTGTCGGTGCCCGTGCCGTACTACCACTCCAACGTCGACTCCGACGAGGTGATGTTCTACTGCGGCGGCGACTACGAGGCCCGCAAGGGTTCGGGCATCGGTCTCGGCTCCATCTCCCTCCACCCCGGCGGCTACGCCCACGGTCCCCAGCCGGCGGCGATCGAGGCGTCGCTCGGCGCTGAGCGCTTCGAGGAGTTGGCGGTCATGGTCGACACCTTCCGGCCGCTGGAACTCGGCGAGGGCGGGATGGCGGTGGACGACGGCGTGTACGCGTGGACCTGGGCGGGGCGCCGGTTGTAGACGAGCCCCTACGCAGGCCCCTCCGCTCGCTGGCGCTCCCTCCGGTGCCAGCTCCCACCCACCCTGTGCAAGTGGTGCGCGTGCTGTCGCCCGCTTCGAGCGGTGGGCTCGCGCCCACGAGCGCTGCCGCGCTTCCAGCGTCTGGGCTATCGCCCACGGAAGCGCGTGCTGGCGCCCGCTTCGATTGGGTCGGCTGGCGCGCCCGACCTGTGCGCGTTTTCCCGCGCGCCGAGTTCGTAGCCTGCGGCCACCAACTTGCGGGTGGGCGCCCGAGTCGGCGCGCTGTCGCCCGCAGCTGGTGTCGGCTTCGCGTTTCAGTGCGTGTCGCCGCGCTGACCCCAGGTGCTTAGCCCGAGTACGGGCGCGGTACGGGCAGCGGCGTGTCGGTCGCAGGTCGTACCGTCATGCGACGTTCGGCCCCGCGATATCGGTGCGGGTCGGCCAAGGCAACTGGCTGGAGGATTTGGTGACGAGACGCGTTCTGGGTGCCGTGGTGGGGATCGCGGTGTTGCTCGGTGGGTTGTTGGTGGCCACTCCGGCGCAGGCGGTCGACGGGCTCGAGTTCGTTTACGTCGGGGAGCAGTGGGACGAACCCGAGGGGCGCGCCGAAGCTCACATCGATTTCCGTAGCCGGACGAGTGTCGTCTTCCGGGACTTCACGGTGCGCGACGTGTGTCCCGGTGACGGACTGCCGGTGCGCGCTCGCGCGGGGTGGACCTACACCGACGGAAGTCCCGGTGTGAGTTCGTGGAAGGCTGACACCAACGGCTGCGGGCCCAACGGCACCAACTTCGGGGACATCTCCCACACCGGTTCCAGGGTGGTGGCGAGGGCTTGGATCACGGTGTGCGTCTACAGGCAGTCGGGCGGCAACGTGCGCTGCGAGACCAGCTATGGCCTGGACAACCAGTACCGGTGAGCCACGAGGACGTAGGGTTCAGGGCTGTGACCGAGACTGATGTGCTTGTGTTGCGGCCGGCTTCTGGTCCGCGGCGGCAGGTCTTCACGATCGTGGCTGTCATCTCGGTTGTGCTGGTCGTCGGCGGCGTCATGGCCGGTGGCGGGCCGGCGTTGATCACCAGCATCAGCCTGGTTCTGTTGCTGGCGGCCACTATCGCCGTCTACCTGTCCCGCTCCCGCGTCGTCGTCACGCCGGCCGAGATCTCGGCACGCGGCCTGACCTTCCACCGGCGTCGCGACCGCGCGCTCGCCGCGTCGGTGATCCGGGCCACCGTCGTCCAGCCCGGTGCTGTCTCCGAGACGGTCGTCGTGCTCGATGCCGCCGGACATGCGCTGCTCACCATCAACGGCGCCCTCTACGCGCCCGCTGATCTCGACCGGCTGATCCACCACCTCGGTCTGCCCACCGGTGGGCCCGCCAGACCGGTCACCCTGACGCAGCTGGCTCTCGAGCGTCCCGGCACCGTGGGCTGGGTCGGGCGGCACCCGGTCGCGTTCACGCTGCTCTGCGCTCTCGGCTTCGCCGTTGGCGCGGTGGTTCTCGGAGTCGTGGTCGCGGCCGTGACGAGCTGAGCCGCCCGCTGCGGGCACCCAATCCGTACGCCGGGCTGCGCGCGCCGGAGGCGGGCCCCCGGGTTGCTACCGTCCATCGACATGGAGTCGCGGACAATTCAGCTGGACGGCGCCGCCCTGCACGTCGGCGTGACCGGCCAAGGCCCCGACGTGCTGGTGCTGACCGGCGGTCCGGGCTGCGTGCAGTACCTGGAACGGGACGAGATCTCACCTCCCAACCACCGAGCCTGGTACCCGGAACCGCGAGGAGTCGGCCGATCTGGCGGCGGCCCGCACAGCATGGAACGGGCGATCGCAGATCTCGAAGGCATCCGCGCTGCGGTCGGTGTCGACCAAATGATTCGTTCGCGGACTGGATTCATCACCCCGGGCTGTGGCGAGGGCTGGCCGACTGTGAGGTGCCGATGCATTTTGTTGCCGCCGGCGACGACATCCGCCCTTCCTGGCCGCTGGCGCAACTTGCCGCACTGCTTCCGCGCGGCAGGTTCTCGACGGTGCCCGGCGTGCCGCATGACTTCTGGTCGACTCACCCCGAGGTCTGGACCAAGACCGTCACCGCCGCGTGCGCCGCGATGTAGCGGTTCGGGCAGCGCTTCTTGACCAGAAGGGCCGCGATGCCGGCGAATGTCGACAGCACGGCGGCGTTGCGGTTTGATCGAGTAGCCGCACCGACGGGTGCGGGCCTGCCGACGGAAAGAGCGCTCAGTGCCGACGATGGACTACGACGACTTCGCTGAGGCATACGCCGCGGACAACGAGGTCAACCTGCTCAACGGCCACTACGAGCGCCCGGCGATGCTGAACCTTGCCGGTGACGTGGCCGGCCGGCGCATCCTCGACGTCGGCTGTGGCGCCGGTCCGTTGTCGGCAGCTTTGCGCGACCGCGGCGCGATCATGAGCGGCTTCGACCGGAGCGCGGAAATGCTCGCACTGGCGCGCCGGAGGCTGGGCGACGACGCTGACCTGACCGTCGCCGATCTGGCCAAGCCGCTCCCGTACGCCGACGCCGCGTACGACGACGTCGTCGCCTCTCTCGTCCTGCACTACCTGGAGGACTGGACCGAGCCGCTCGCCGAGCTCCGCCGGGTGCTGAAGCCGGGCGGACGCCTGATCCTCTCGGTGAACCACCCCATCGTCTACACGGCGTTGAACCCGGACGGCGAGTACTTCGACACCGTCGCGTTCACCTACGACGCCGAGCACGCCGGCCGTACGGTCGTCTACACGAATTGGCACCGGCCGCTGCAGGCGATGAACGACGCCTTCACGGCAGCAGGGTTCCGGATCTCGGTCATCAGCGAGCCGCCGATCGCCGAGGACACGCCGGGCGAACTGCGTCCGCCGAACCAGAATCACCCGGCGCGGTTCATCTGCTTCATCTTCTTCGTGCTCGAGGCCTGCTGACTCGCATGTCCAGCAGCGGACGGATTCCGTCCGGGATCGATGCAAGGATGCGGCCATGGAGACGTCGACCGAGGCCGCGGTCACTTGGGCCCAGGCGCTGGCCTGGCGGATGGGTCGACACCTGCTCGACCCGATCGGGACGGAGTCGGCGAGCGGCGTCGTTCGCCGGCTCGGTGCGGTGCTGTCCATGGACGAGTCCCTCGCCGAGCTCGCCGTGAGGACCCGTTGCAAGACGTCGCGTCCCGGCGAGCTCGCGGCGGCGTTGGCGGACGGGACGGTGATCAAGGCGTTCGCGTTCCGCGGGGCGATGCACTACCTCTCGCCCGAGGAGGGCGGCATCTACCTCGCGCTCCGATCGGCCGGGCGGCAGTGGGAACTGCCGAGCTGGGTGGAGCACTACCGGCTCGCGCCGCACGACTGGCCCGACTTCCGAGCAGCGGTGCGTGACGCGCTGAGCGACGGACCGCTGACCATCACCGAGCTCGGTGATGTGCTGACGGGCCACCGGGCCTACCGGCATCTGAAGCCGGTCTTCGCCGACGGCGCGGGCACACTGATCAAGCCGCTCACGTGGCAAGGGGACGTAAGCCTGGGTCCACTCCGGGACGGACGGCACACCTTCCAGCGCCTCGACAGCAATCCGCGGTGGCAGGGGATCCCCGACCTCGACGACGCGGGTCCGCGCGCCATCACGGCGTACTTCCGCAGCTACGGACCAGCGACACTCGCCAATCTCCACTATTGGCTCGGCAACGGCCTCAGCGCCGGCCGGAAACGGCTCAACGGCTGGATCTCCGGGCTCGGCGACCGCCTGGCTGCTGTCGACGTGCAGGGCACCACGGCGTACGTGGTGCGGGAGCACGTCGACGCGCTGGTTGCTTCGCGGCCTTCGGAGGCAGTGCGGTTCCTTCCTGGGCACGACCAGTGGGTGATCGGCCCCGGCACCAATGACGTTCACGTGACCCCGTCGTCGCGACGCGAGCCGATGACCCGCAAAGCCAATCCCGTGCTAGCCGGCGGCGTCGTCTGCGGCACCTGGGCGCACAAGGGTGACGAGCTCACGGTCACCTGGCTCGACGAGCGGCGGCCACCCGAGGAGGCCATCGAACAGGAGGCCGCGCGACTGGCCGGCATCCTCGGTCGGGACCTGCACTTGAGACGGACCTCGTAGCGGCCATCAAGTGGGCCTTTCCTCCAGAATGCGGGCGAGTGTCCGGCGTCCCATCCTGCTCATCGTCGGGTTGCTCTCGATGTAGTACCAGACCACGCCCATCGCCTGTTGGAACGCCCAGGCCTTGCCGCGCTCCCACTCCAGATCGTCACTCCCCAGGGTCTGCCGGAGCACGTCCCGAGGGCCTGCCTCCAACAGGTGCCAGGCACCGACCAGATCCAGCGCGGGATCGGCCGGACCGAAGCCGCCGGTGTCGAGTACGCCGCTCAGCCGCTCTCCGGTGACCAGTACGTTGCCGGGAATCAAGTCGCGATGGCTCATCACATCGGCAGCCGTACGGGGCAGTTCCCGAAAATCGCTCCACGCCCGGCGCAGCCGGGGCACGTCGAGCAGCCCCTCACTCTCCTCGAAGCACTTCGCCATCCATTCGTCGTGGTCGGCGAGAACGCCGCCACGACCTTCGCCACTGAATCGCCGCCCTCGCGTGTCGGCGTTCCGCAGAGCTGCGATGAAGGCGGCGAGGTCCTCGGCGAAAGCCTCCGACCCACTCGGGTCGGCTTCGAAGGCGATCGTGCCCGGCAGCCACGTCTGGACCGACCACGGCATGGGGTAACCCGCTCCGGGCCTGCCCAAGGCGACGGGTTCCGGGACGGGGAACGGAGACACCTGCGCCAGCTCCGCGCTCGCCCGGGCTTCCTGCTCCAGCACCACCAGTACGTCGTCAGCCTCGGCCAGACGCAGTGGGAAACGCGCGGAGAGGTCGTCCCCGATCCGGAAGATGGCGTTCACCGTCCCGGTCGACGGCAGCAGCCGAATCGCCTTGCCGCTCCACTGCGGGAACTGCTGCTGGATCAGGGCCGCGACGGTCTCGGTCGTCACGTCCACTTGGTCTTCGTGCATGGTCGTCTTCCTACACGACGCTCACCACCAGCAGCACTTCCTTTTCACCGATGCGGTGTCGGGAGGCGAGTGGACTGGAGGCCTGCGAGGCTAGGGGGATGAGCGAGCAGGTTCCGGTGCAGACGTTTGTGGTGGGCATCGATCGGGACGCGATGGCCGCGCGGCGGGCGCGGGTGCGGAACGGGTTGCGGCGGGGAGCCTGGGTCACGGCCGGGATCGGTGCCGTGGGCATCGGGGTTGCGGTCTACGCGCTGCTCGCGTTCCGGGGGTCCGGGATGTGGCCGTTCATGCTGCTGCTGATCGCGAGCATGCTGCCGCTGATCGCCAGTACGGTGCTCGCGCTGCGGCTCGACCGGGACCGGCAGCAGTGGTTCGCCGCGAACGAGTTGCCGCCGGTCGCGCTGCGGATGTCGCCGAAGGCGCTCGAGCTGGCGCCCGAAGGGGCGTCGTACGCGGTGGTGTTGCCGTGGGCGACGGTTCGGGGCTTCCAGCAGGTGAAGCTCTTCGGGCAGTACGTGCTGGAGTTGCGCCTGCAGCCCGGCGTGGGGGCAACGACCGCGGGCGTGCGTGGGCTGGATCAGCCCGCGGTACGGGCGGTGGTGAAGCCGCATCCGCTGTTGCGGCCGACCGGGATGTTCCCGGTCAACGCGCTCGACCAGCCGATCCATGTCATCGACCAGGCGCTGCAGCACTACTCCGGGGGGAAAACCGCGATTCTGCGCTGAGCCTCAGCAGGGCAGCGCGCGGAACGTGTAGCCCTGGGCCGCGAGCTTGGGCAGCGCACGATCCAGCGCCTCGACGGTTTGCGAGCGGTCGCCGCCGCCGTCGTGCATCAGGAAGATCGCTCCGGGCCGGGCGCCGCGCAGGAGCTTGCGTTCGATGCTCGCCACGCCGGGCTTCGACCAGTCCTTGGTGTCGACGTCCCAGAGGATCTGCCGCTGGTGGTACTGCGCGGCGACCGCCGCCACGTGGGCGTTGGTGTCCCGGAACGGCGGCCGGAAGCAACTGGACTTCACGCCGGTGGAGATCGCCTCGCGCAGCCGTGCGGGCGGCAGCTTGGTCAGCATCGGGTGGTCCCAGGTGTGATTGCCGATCCGGTGGCCGGCGCGGCGGGTGGTCTCGACCAGGGACGGGTGAGCGGCGGCTTCCCGGCCGAGCACGAAGAACGTCGCCTTCGCGCGGTGCTTGGCGAGCACGGCGAGCACCTTCGGCGTGTAGATCCGCTGCGGGCCGTCGTCGAACGTCAGGTAAAGGACCTTGCCACCGGCCTGCAGGTTCCAGTTCGCCGTCGGGGTGCCGGTGCGCTGGTTCTTGCGCGTCACCGGAGGCTTCGTCGAGTTCCCGGCGGGCAGGTGGACGGCCAGCGGGCCGTGCGCGACCGGTCGCAGCGAGGGGGCGGCAAGCAGATGCGGGTGGTCGGCCGGCTGGGCGGCCTGGGCCAGGGCGGCCCCGAGAAGTACGGCGGCAGCGAGCAGCAACTTGCCGGGCGGCGGCAGGGTCATGGGCGGCATCCTCTCCCGGCGACCGGGCCATCCCCGCGTCACGACGGCGCGTGTCGCACGTATCGTGGCCGCCGTTGTGACCAACGACGCGTGAGGCGGACAGATGACGGACAACTGTGACCGGACGATCGGGAGGCGCACGATGATCTCGGGCGCGGCGGCGACCGCACTGGCGGCTGCGGGGTACCAGGCGGCTCCGGCGTACGCCGGACAGACGCACGGCGGCGGGCCAGGGCAGCGCACGGTCCGGCTGAGCGTGCTCGGCACCACCGACCTGCACGGCAACGTCTTCAACTGGGACTACTTCAAGAACGCCGAGTACGACGACTCGGCGCACAACGACATCGGCCTGGCGAAGATCTCCACGCTTGTCACGGCGGTCCGGACCCGGATCGCGGCCGAGCGCCGTACCCCGGCGCCACTGCTGCTCGACGCCGGCGACACCATCCAGGGCACGCCGCTGGCGTACTACTACGCCAAGATCGAGCCCATCACCGGTCGGAACGGTACCGGCGGCCACATCCATCCGATGGCGGCCGCGATGAACGCGATCGGGTACGACGCGGCGGCGCTCGGCAACCACGAGTTCAACTACGGCCTCGACATCCTGCGCAAGTTCCAGACGCAGCTGACGTTCCCGCTGCTCGGCGCGAACGCGCAGGACTGGACCACCGGGCTGCCGGTGTTCCCGCCGTACGTGCTGAAGCGGGTGCACGTGCCGGGCGCCGGGCGGCCGATCACGGTCGGCATCCTCGGCCTGACCAACCCGGGCATCGCGATCTGGGACAAGGCGACGGTCGACAACAAGGTGAAGTTCGGCGGCATCGTCGAGCAGGCCGAGTACTGGGTGCCGCGGGTCCGTAAGGCCGGCGCCGACGTCGTCATCGTTTCCGCGCACAGCGGGATCGACCTCAGTTCGTCGTACGGCGACGCGCTGCCGGTGCCGGAGAACGCGTCCGGCCCGATGGCCGAGCAGGTTCCTGGCATCGACGCCGTCCTGGTCGGGCACGCGCACCAGGAGGTGGCCGAGCGGTTCGTCACGAACCAGCAGACCGGCGAGCAGGTCCTGCTGGTCGAGCCGCTGAAGTGGGGCATGCGGCTGGCGCAGCTCGACCTCGACCTGCAGCTGCAGCGCGGCCGGTGGAAGGTCGTCGCCAAGCACAGCCAGGTGCTCAACGCGAACTCGGTCGAGGCCGACCCGAAGGTGGTCGAGCTGCTCCAGCAGGACCACGACACGGTGGTCGGCTACGTGAACTCCAAGATCGGCACCTGTACGACGGCGATGTCGGCGGCGACCGCGCCGTGGGAGGACACCGCCGCGATCGACTTCGTGAACTTCGTCCAGGCCGACGCGGTGGCCAAGGCGCTCGCCGGTACGCCGGAGGCCGCGCTGCCGGTGCTCGCGATCGCGGCGCCGTTCAACCGGGCGGCCGCGATCCCGGCCGGTGACGTGTCGGTGCGTGACGTCGCCGGGCTCTACATCTTCGACAACACGCTGCTCGCGGTGAAGCTGACCGGCGCGCAGGTGAAGGAGTACCTGGAGTTCAGCGCGCAGTACTACAAGCAGGTCACCGGCACCGGCCCGTTCACTCCCGACCAGGTGACGAACGCCCCGACGCCGACCGCGCCGAACGGGACCCCCGACTACAACTACGACATCCTCGGCGGCCTGACCAAGCCGCTGGTCTACCGGATCGACCTGGCCCAACCGGTCGGCTCCCGGATCACCGGCCTGTCGTACGACGGTGCCGCGGTCGCCCCGGACCAGCAGTTCGTCGTTGCCGTCAACAACTACCGCCAGTCGGGCGGCGGCAACTTCCCGCACATCTCGAAGGCGCCGGTGCTCTACAACCGGCAGGTCGAGATCCGCCAGCTGATGATCGACTACGTCACGGCCACCGGCGAGGTCGACCCGGCCACGTTCGCGACGAGCGACTGGGCGCTGGTCTCCAACGGCAGCCCGATCGTGGTCAAGGACTGATCCGGGGACCGGGCGGGGCGCCGATCGCGCCCCGCCCAGTCCCGGTGACGACCGCCTCCGGGACGGTCAGGCCTTCTTCGTGCTGTGCCAGTCGGGGTGACCGGGCATCGGAGGGGTGATGGGGGAGTACAGCCAGGCGTCGAAGTACGGCGTGAGGTCGCGGCCCGAGAGCTGGTTGGCGATCGCGACGTAGTCGGCGGTGGAGGCCACGCCGTCGCGATAGCGGTCGTAGAAGGTGCGCTCGATCGTGCGGAAGGTGGCGTCGCCGACGAGGTGGTTCAAGCCGACGAGCATGAGTTGTCCTGGAGCGTCGGTGTCGAACAGCACCGAGCCGGGGTTCTTCAGCCGGCCGGCCGGACCCTGCTCGTCGCGCAGCGACTGGTCCCGCTCGTACAGCGTCTTCAGTTCGGCGGTGTAGTCGATGAAGCCGCGCTCGCCGGCGTACTTGCGTTCGTAGTACCGGGCGTGGCCCTCGCTGAGCCACATGTCGTCCCAGGTGCGCACCGCGACCGCGTCGCCGAAGTACTGGTGTGCCATTTCGTGCACGAGCGTCGGCGCCTCGTCCTCCGGCGGGGCAGCGAGTTGTCCGCCGAAGGTCGACAGGGTGGCGGTCTCCAACGCGACACCGTTGTAGGCGCTCGCCAGACCGACGACCCCGTAGCTCTCGTACGGGAACGGACGGCCGATCTGCTGCTCGAGCCATGCGAGCTGGGCCGGCGTCTGGCGGGCATTGAGCTCCATCGGCTCGGTCAGGGTCTGGCCGTTCGGTGCTTTCTCCAGCGTCACGTAACTGCGGACCGGGAGTCCGTGCGGGCCGGTCTGCTCGATCTCGCGGAACCGGCCGACGGCGATCGGCAGGACGTCGGGCTTGATCGGGTGGTCGGTGCGATAGATCCACGTGGTCTCGCCATGATGCCTGTACTTCGCGAGCAGCCGCCCGGCCGACACTGCGGTCCGGTCGCTCGGCACGGTGAGCCGGACGGTGTAGCGCGCCTTGTCGCTCGGGTAGTCGTTGGACGGGAAGAACTGATGGGCGCGGTTCGGCTGACCGAACGTCGCGAAGCCGTCCGGAGTCTTCACCCACGCCTCGATCGGCCAGTCGACTCCGGGCGGCAGCGTAGTGCCCGGCGGGGCCGGGTTCTGCGAGCGGTCGGCGACGTAGTCGATCCGGACGTCGAACAGCCGCCGGTCAGGGATCCGCGCGGTGACGATCAACTTCTCCTGAGCAGGGTCGAGCCGGAACGGGACCGCACGGCCGTCGACGCGGACTCCCGTGATCCGCTGGGCAACCGAGTCGAGGCTGAACGACGACAGCGCCTGAGTCGACAGCGCCCGGATGGTCACCGAAGCGGCCATCGTGGTCCGGTCCGGTCGGTACCGCAGGCTCAGGTCGTAGTCCTGGACGTCGTAGCCGCCGTTGCCGAGGGTCGGGAACAGCCGGTCGCCGAGGCTGTGCACGCCGGGGCTGCCGTGTGCCGCGGGGGCCGAGGCGACCGCCGTCGTGGCGACCAGGGTGGCGCTGAGGCCGAGTCCAATGGTTGCGGTGAGCAACACGGTGAAACGGTGAGAAGAGGACATGGAACCAGCCTCGCTGTTCCGGACTGGTCCACACATCCGCCCTGGGGCCGGGTCGAGGCCCTACGGAAGTCGTAGCGCGACGAGGTCTTGACGGGGCGAAAGGCTAAGTGATTTAGTCACTTTGTGACTTACTCAACCGCTGCGAGCCCGAGCCTGTCCGATCGCCTGACCGAGGCGATCCTGGGCATCATCCGGGACCAGGACCTCGGGCCGGGGGACGCGATCCCGTCCGCGCGAGAGCTGGCCAAGCGGTTCGAGCTGACCACGCCGACGATCCGGGAGGCGTTGCGCAAGCTGGAGGCGACCGGGGCGGTCGAGTTCCGGCACGGCTCCGGTACGTACGTCGGACCGACGATCAACAACGTCGTGTTGGCCAATCCGCACCGGCCGCCGATCACCAAGCAGTCCGTGCTGCAGCTGATCGGCGCCCGCCTGGTGATCGAGCCGGCCGTCGCCCGCGAGTCGGCGCTGGCCCGCGGCGACGAGAACCTGGAACGTCTCGAGGCCGCCGTGACCAACGCGTTGGTACCACCCGGCGGACCGGCGTTCGCGCTGAACTTCCACGTCGAGCTGGCGGCCGCCTCGGGCAACCCGTTGCTGGAGGAGGTGCTGGCGTCGCTGCTGAAGGTGCGGCTGCGCGAGCAACAGCAGATCCGTCAGCTGTACGACAACCGCGAACGCGACCACGAGGAGCACCGGGCGATTCTCGACGCCGTCCGCGCGCAGGACGCGCAACAGGCCGAGCGTCTCACCCGCGAGCACCTCGACAACATCCGCGCCGCCGTCGAGGCTGCCACCTTCCCGGAGCTTTCATGAACAGCTACCGGCTGGCCGAAATGACCACCGACGCCGCGAAGGACGCCGTACGCACCGCGCCGTTGGCGATTCTGCCGGTCGGCGCGCAGGAGCAGCACGGCGGCGGAATGGCCATGTCGACCGACACCGTGCGAGCCGTCGGTGTGGCCGACCTGGTCGCCGAGCGGCTGGCCGGCCGGGCCGTTGTCGCACCGCCGCTGACGTACGGCGTCTCGCCGCACCACATGGCTTTCGCCGGCACCATGACGTTGTCGCCGGCAACTTTCTCCGCCGTGGTCCGGGAACTGGTGGACAGCCTGTACCAGCACGGCTGGCGGCGGTTCCTGGTCGTCACCGGGCACGGCGGCAACAACGCCGCGCTGTCCGTGCTGGCCCAGGAGTACATCCGCTCCGACCTGACCTTCGCGTGGACGCCGTTGACCGAGATCGTCGCCGACCTGATCACCGACGTCAGTGAGGTGCACGGTCACGCGGGGGAGGCGGAGACCGCGCAGATGCTGTACCTCGCGCCCGACCTGGTCCACCCCGACCAGCTCGAACCCGGCGCGCTGACGCTCGACGAACTGAGCATCCCGGCCCGGCTGTCCCGGCAGAAGCGCGGACCGCGGCTGTCGGTCGGGTTCGACGTGTACCACAAGCGTGGCGTCCTGGGAGATCCCCGACGCGCCACCGCTGAGTCAGGCCGTCTCCTGGTCGAGACGGCCGCCGACCGGATCGCAGCCTTCGCCGACGAGCTCCTCTCGGCCTGACCCCGCACCACCCGGCCCACCGGTCCAGCGTCCGCTGAGACCGGCGCCGAGCGCACCCACACCCCATCACTGGTACGCCCGACGCGCACCAGGCGCGAGCCTGCCCGCCCGCAGGCCGCACGCCCGAGGAGGCACCCTGATGAGACTGCATCGCCTTGCCCTCGCCGGCCTGGTCACGGCCGGCCTGGTGACCGCCGTGGCCAGTTCGCCGCAGCTCCCGGCCACCGCCGCCCCGGCGGCCGGCAGCGCCCAAGAACAGCAGGACCGCAGCACGGGTTGCTCGAAGCAAGCAACGCAGCAACCCGGAACCGGCGCCGACTACGCCCTGGTCAGCGGCGGCATCACTCGCACCTACCGCCTGCACCTCCCCGCCGGGTACGACGCGAAGAAGGCCCAGCCGCTGATCGTCGTCTACCACGGTCGCGGCAAGACCGGCGCGTTCACCGAAGCCTTCACCGACCTGTCGAAGCTCGACGCGATCGTTGCCTACCCCAACGGCGTGGTCGGGGACGAGGACAAGCAGGCCTGGCAGGGCGCGCCGTACGCCAAGCCGGGGGTGGACGACGTGAAGTTCACCGCCGATCTGCTGGACACCCTGGAGGCGGCGTACTGCGTCGACCAGGACGCGGTCTACGCGACCGGCAAGTCCAACGGCGCTGGATTCACCGGCATCCTGGCCTGCCGGATGGCCGACCGGTTCGCCGCGATCGCACCGGTCGCCGGCGCGTTCTACATCGAGGGCGGCCGCTGCGCGCCGAGCCGGCCGGTCCCGGTGCTCGCGATTCACGGCACCGGCGACACCACCATCCCGTACGGCGGGGACGGTCAGCGCGACCTGCCGAGTGTGCAGACCTGGGTTCGCGACTGGGCGGTCCGGGACCACTGTGACCCCGAGCCGCGGCTGTCCACGCAGGGCGACGACGTGCTGACCGCGACGTACAAGGGCTGCGAAGCCGACGTCGTGCACGTGGCAGTCACCGACGGCGGGCACAGCTGGCCGGGCTCGGACGCGTCGTCGGGACCGGGCTACGTCACCCAGACCTTCGAGGCGCACGAGCTGATCGGCTCGTTCTTCCGCGCGCACAAGCTGAGGCACTGAGATGAGCACGGCGACCGAGCAGACCAAGGAGCTGCCACGCCTGGTCCGGGCGATGGCGGTGATCGAGAAGGCGGGCAACGCCCTGCCGCACCCGTTCTGGCTGTTCTGGATCCTGTCGGCGATCCTCGCGGTGGTCAGCTGGATCCTGTCGCTGCTGGACGTGTCGGTGGTGTCGCCGAAGGACGGCAAGACCGTCGCGGTGCAGAACCTGCTGTCCGGCGACGGCCTGCAGATGGCCGTGTCCACGGCGGTGTCGAACTTCGCCGAGTTCCCGCCGATGGCGACGATCGTCGTGGTGATCATGGGCGTCGCGCTGGCCGAGCGGACCGGGTTCCTGCAGTCGCTGATGAAGGTCAGCGTGTCCCGGGTGCCGACCTCGATGGTGGTCTTCGCGGTCGCCTTCGCCGGCACGATGGCGCACGTCGCCTCGGCCGCGGCGTACATCATCCTGGTGCCGCTCGGCGGGCTGGCGTTCCGGGCGGTCGGCCGGTCGCCGATCCTCGGCATCGTGGTCGCCTACACCGCGATCGCCTCCGGGTACGACGCCAGCCCGATCCCCACCCCGAACGACGCGATCTTCGCCGGCATCACCGAGGCCGCCGCCAAGACCGTCGATCCGGACGCGTCGATCTCGCCGCTGTCGAACTGGTTCTTCAACATCGCCTCGTCGGTGCTGCTGTCACTGGTGATCACGCTGGTGGTCCGGCTGGTGCTGAGCAAACGCGACGACCTGGACGCCGACCCGGACGCGCCCGGCGACGACGCGAACGCGCTGGAACTGTCCGCCCGCGAGCGGACCGGGTTGCTGCGGGCAACGATCGTGTTCGCGGCCGCGGCGGTGGCGATCGTCGCGCTGCTGGTGCCGGCCGGCTCGCCGCTGCGGGGGGAGAACGGCAGCATCGTCGAGTCGCCGTTCCTGGACGGGATCGCGATGGTGGTAGCGGTGCTGTTCGGCCTGGTCGGCATCACGTACGGCGTGACGGTCGGGACCATCAAGGAGGCCGGCGACGTGCCGAAGCTGATGGCCGAGGGGATCAAGCAGATGGCGCCGGTCCTGGTGCTGTTCTTCGCGATCGCGCAGTTCCTGGCCTACTTCAGCTGGAGCCGGATCGGCGATCTGCTGTCGGCCGAGTCGGCCCGCTGGCTCGGCGAGATCGGGGCGCCGACGGTGGTGATCTTCCTCGGCATCCTGGTGCTGCTGACGCTGATCAACATCCTGGTCACCAGCGGCTCGGCGATGTGGTCGCTGACCGCGCCGATCCTGGTGCCGATGATGCTGCTGCTGAACGTGCCGGCCGAGACCACGCAGGCGCTGTTCCGGATCGCCGACTCGGGCTCGACCGCGATCACCCCGATGAGCCCGTACTTCGTGATGGCGCTCGGGTTCCTGCAGCGCTACCGCAAGGACGCCGGGGTGGGCACGCTGGCGTCGTACACGGTGCCGCTGGCGGTCGCGATGACGATCGCCTGGACGCTGCTGTTCCTCGCCTGGTGGGCGCTCGGGATCCCGCTCGGGCCGGGGGCGCCGGTCAGGTGAGCGCGACGCCCGCGGCGCGCAGTTCGGCGAGAGTCTTCTCGGTGCTGGCCGGTGCCACCCCTGCGGTGAGGCCGGTCAGCACCGTCGTCGCGAAGCCTTCGCGGTGTGCGTCCAGGGCGGTCGCGCGGACGCAGTAGTCGGTGGCGATGCCGCACACGTCGACCTCGGTGACGCCCTTGTCCCGCAGCCAGGCGGCCAGCGCCTGACCGTCGTCGTGGGACTTGCCCTCGAAGCCCGAGTACGCCGCGGCGTACTCGCCCTTGTCGAAGATCGCGTCGAACGGCTGCGGATCGAGGTTGGGGTGAAAACCGACGCCGTCGGTGCCGGCCACGCAGTGCCGCGGCCAGGAGTGCACGAAGTCGGGCTGGTCGGAGAAGTGGTCGCCCGGCTCGATGTGGTGGTCGCGGGTGGCGACCACGTAGCCGTACTTGCGGTGGTTCGGCTCGGCTTCCTGCCACTCGTGCAGCAGTTGCCCGATCCGGAAGGCGACGTCCGCGCCTCCGGCGACGGCCAGGCTGCCGCCCTCGCAGAAGTCGTTCTGCACGTCGACCACGATCAGCGCCCGTGTCATCACAGGACTCCTCTCTCCTGCCCCCACGGTACAAGCCGCGGTGCCCTGTGCGGGTGAGGAGGAGCGCGAGCGACTACCACCGCGCCGATCGGTGGGGGATGCTGGCGGTATGGAACCGATCGCGCCGCACGGCCTGCACCACGTCACCGCCGTGGCCACCGATCCGCAGCGCAACATCGACTTCTACACGACGGTGCTCGGGCTGCGGCTGGTCAAGCAGACGGTGAACTTCGACCGTCCCGAGCTCTACCACCTGTACTACGGCGACGAGGCGGGCCGGCCGTCGACGCTGCTGACGTTCTTTCCCTGGCCCGAGGCGCCGGCCGGCCAACTCGGCAGCGGCCTGGCCACGGCGACCGCGTTCAGCATCCCGCCGGAGAGCCTCGGCTGGTGGCAGCAGCGCCTGGCCGCGCTGCAGGTCGACGCCGACGCGCCGGTACGGCGTACCGACGAGGAGGTGATCTCCTTCCGGGACCCCGACGGGCTGGTGATCGAGCTGGTGGCGGCCGACGGCGACGCCCGCTCGGGCTGGGACGGCGCGGCGGCGATCCCGGCCGAGCACGCGGTGCGCGGGTTGCACGCGATCACGATGACCGAGGCCGCGCTCGAACCGACGGCCGACCTGCTCGCGGGCATGCTCGGGATGAACCTCGGTGCGGAGAGCGGTGACCGGGCCCGGTTCACGATGGCGGGGGACAACCCGGGCACGGTGGTCGACGTCACGGCGGGGGCTGACGACAAGGGGCGGCAGGCCGGCGGCACGGTGCACCACGTCGCGTTCCGGGCGCCGGACCGGGAGACGCAGGCGCAGTGGCGCGAACAGCTGATCGAGGCGGGCGCCAAGGTGACCGAGATCCTCGACCGGCAGTACTTCACCTCGATCTACTTCCGTGAGCCCGGTGGCGTGCTGTTCGAGATCGCGACCGACCAGCCCGGCTTCACGGTCGACGAACCGTTGCTCGAGCTCGGCCGCACGCTCAAGCTGCCGCCGTGGCTGGAGCCGGACCGCGAGCAAATCGAGAACACCCTGCCCACGCTGCGGCTGCCCGCCGTCTGAGCGGACTCACCTGGCTGGCCCACTCAAAAGCTCAGGGGCGAGTGGCGACCGGGCGGGTCTGGTCCTTCTTGCGGGCGCGGTAGGCCCTGGCCTTCATCTTGTTGCCGCAGGTCTCCATCGCGCACCACTCGCGCCGGCCGCCGCGGGAGCGGTCCAGGTAGACCTGGGTGCACTCGGGCCGGCCGCACTCCTTGAGCAGCTCGGCGTCGGAGCCGCCGAGGATCGCGATGGCGTCCCGCGCGACGGTCGACAGCGCCTGCTCGGCGGTCGCGTCGATCCGGTGTCCTCGGGGCAGTAGTTGAGGCACCGCCGCCGGGACCCGCGCCGCCGCGTTGACGATCGCGGCGGCGTGCTCGTCGTACGGGAGTTCGTTCAGCCGGGCGAAGACCAGCGTGTAGATGGCCTCCCGCACCGAGATCGCCTTCGGTACGTCGCCCGACGTGCAGCTGATCGCGCTGCCGGCGACCACGCCCGCCTCGCGGTACCACGCGGCCAGGCTGCCGGGGGAGGTGAGCTTCTCCAGCGGCACGGGGTTTCGGCGCGCGCGCAGCGTGCCGACGAAGTCGAGCGCGAGGTTCCCGCAGGGAAAGGCATGGTCCACGTCACCAGTTTGACAGGTGACGTCGTTCGCTGCAACGATCGTCACCAGTTAGACCGGTGACGCAAGGTGCGGAACCGGCACGAGCACGAGAGGTCACACGATGAGCAGCCAGTACACGGCCGTCGCCACCGCCACCGGGGAGAACCGCGCGGGCGGCCGCACGTTCACCGACGACGGCCTGCTGGACGTCACCCTGCAGGTGCCGAAGGAGCTGGGCGGTCCGGGCGGCGGAACCAACCCGGAGCAGCTGTTCGCGGTCGGCTGGTCGTCGTGCTTCCTCGGAGCGGTGAAGCTCGTCGCGGCCCAGCGCAAGCTGCCGGTCAAGGACCTCGCGGTGGTCGCGGAGATCACGCTGAACGCCGACGGTGGCGAGTTCGACCTGTCCGCCGTCCTGCACGTCGAGGCGAGTGGCATCGACGAGCAGACCGCGGTCGAGCTGGGCCAGGCCGCGCACCAGGTCTGCCCGTACTCCAAGGCGGTCGCCGGCAACATCCCGGTCACCATCGACGCGACCGTCGCCTGACGGTCCGCGGATCGGCGGCGCTGGCGATCAAACGTTTGCCCCCGCACCGATCGCCGCGCGCGACACTCCGAACGCGGCGGGTGACCGGTGGCCGTGGCAGGATTCGCGTCGTTGACGATCGGTCTTGCCACGGGGGTGGGGATTGTGGTTCGGGTACTGACGCATTTTCCGGCGCGGCAACGGGTGTGGGACGCGTCGCTGCGGTTGCAGGTGGTCCGGGCGCGGTCCTGTGACGCGTGGGCGGCCGGGCAGCGGCGCGACGTCCACGTGCAGGTTTTCGGTCCGGACAACCTCGGGTTGCGGGACTGGCTGCACGACCTGTGCTGGGACTGTTCGGAGTTGACCGCGGTGACCTCGACGCAGTGCCAGTCCGTCGAGAGCTTCGCCCCGAGCCACAAGCTGAACCAGGCGCTGGTCGAACGCGGGTGCCGGATGACCAGCTTCTTCGACACCAGCTCGGGCACCGAGGCGATGACCGAGTTCCTGATCGCGGCCGACGGCATGCCGTACCACCTGGCCTACGGGCCGATCCAGCTCAAGGTCTTCGACTGCGAACGGGTCGTGCTCGAAGGGCCGCTCGTCGAGGGGCAGCGCAGTTTGATGCTGATCCGCGGGCAGGAGGCGGTGAACGCGGCCGGCCAGTACCTGCGCGCGGTGCGGGAGACCGCCGTCCGGGCGAGCGAGCTGAACACGCCGGACGCCGAGCTCACCAGTCGCCAGCAGGTCATCGCCGAACTGCTCTGCGAAGGCTGCACCGACGACCAGATCGCCGAGCGGATCGACCTCAGCGTCCGGTCGGTCCGCTACGAGGTGGCCCGGCTGCTGGACGTTCTCCAGGTCCGGACCCGCTTCGCCGCGGGGGTCCGCTACGCGCGGACGAAGGCCGAACTCAGCTGAGGTGGTAGGCGATCTCCGCGGCGAGCGCCGTGGTGAGCGATTCCGGGGTGTCGTCGGCGAACTCGGGGACGACGTGGTGGACGATCCCGGCGTCGCGCAGATCGGTCGCGGCGATCCGCTGGGCGGTGGCCAGTGCCGGCGCGTGCGCGGTGTCGCCGTACATGATCGCGCTGGCGCCTTCGGGTGGCAGTGGAGCGAGCCAGGCGTGGCCGGCGGCAACCACAGTAGTTGCCGGGAGCAACGCCAGGGCACCACCTCCGGTACCTTGCCCGAGCAGCACGGACACGGTCGGCACATTCAGGGTGCTCATCGTCGCGATGCACTGGGCGATCTCGCCGGCCAGCCCGCCTTCCTCCGCCGCGCGCGAGAGCTCCGCACCGGCTGTGTCGATCAGCGTGACCAGCGGCAGACCGAGATCGTCCGCCAGTCGCATACCGCGCCGGGCCGTCCGGAGCGCCGCCGGGCCGAGCGGACGGTTCGACGCACGATCCTGCGCGACCAGGACACACGGACGGCCGTCCACGCGGGTGAGCGCGACCAGCACGCTCGCGTCCGCCGAGGTCAGCCGGACCGTGCCCGTGCAGGCGTGGCGCAGGAACTCCCGGGCACCGGCCCGGTCGTCCCGCCGCGTCCAGGTCACCGCGTCCCAGCCATCGGCGTGCACGACCTCGCCAGTACGCCGTACCAGCGTCGGGGGCGTCGGCGGATCGACCAGTACGCCGAGGGCGCGGTCGAGCAGGACCGGCAGGTCGACCGACGCGACGACGCCGTCGATCACACCGTGGGCCGCCAGGTTCTCCGCGGTTTGCACGTCGGACGGGAACGGTTCGCCGTACAGGGCCTGGAAGACCTTCGGGCCGAGAAAGCCGACCAGTGCGCCCGGCTCGGCGACGGTGACGTGGCCGAGGGATCCCCAGGACGCGAAGACTCCGCCGGTGGTCGGGTGACGCAGGTGCACGAGATAGGGCAGCCCGGCCGCCTTGTGTTCCATCAGCGCACGGGAGATCCGGACCATCTCGAAGAACGCGGGGGCGCCTTCCTGCATCCGGGTCCCGCCCGACGCCGTCGACGCGAGCACCGGCAGGCCTTCGGCCGTCGCGCGCCGTACGGCGGACGTGATCCGATCCGCCGCCGCGCGCCCGATCGACCCGGCCAGGAAGGCGAACTCGCTCACCAGGACGGCGACCGGCCGGCCGCGCATCAGCCCGCGCCCGGTCAGCACCGACTCGTCGGCGCCGGACCTCTCGGCTGAGTTCGCCAGCTGGTCCAGATAGGCCTGCGAGTGCCCGGTCACGTCGGCCGGCTCGTCCCAGGACTCGAACGATCCCGGGTCGAGCACGACCTCGATCAGCTCCCGCGCGCTGGGCCGACGGGCAGCTCCGTCCTGGCTCGCCCTGGTGCTCATGTGACCCACTCCCGGATCGCGTCCCCGTGTTCGTCGAGCGTCGGCGGCGCCGCGTGGTCGCGCCGGGTCGTCTCCGAGCCGTCCGCGGCGAAGAACCGCAACGGCGGCCCGGGCAGCCGCAACGCACCCAGCGTCGAGTGGTCCACGTCGACGAGCAGTCCCTGGCTCGCGGTCTGCTCCCACTCGTACACCTCGTCCAGCCGCCGCACCTTGCCGGCTGGGACGCCGACCTCGTCCAGCCGGGCCAGCAACCGCTCAGCCGGCCACTGCGCGAAGGCCTGCTCGACCACCTCGATCACCCGAGCCCGATCGGCCACCCGCGCCGCGTTGGTCTCCAGCCCGGTCTGGTCCAGCCCGAAAGCCTCGACGAGTCGTTGCCACAGGCCCTCACTGCCGACCGCGATCTGCACGGACCCGTCGGCGCAGTGGAACAACCCGTACGGCGCGATCGACGGATGGTGATTGCCCTGGGCAACGCCAACCTCGCCGGCCACGGTGTAGCGGGTGCCCTGGAACGCGTGCACCCCGACCACTGCCGCGAGCAGCGACGTCCGGACCACCTGCCCGGCGCCGGTCAGCTCCCGTTCCCGCAGCGCCGCCAATACGCCGTACGCGCCGTACATGCCGGCGAGCAGGTCCCCGATCGGTACGCCGACGCGTTGCGGGTCCTCAGGGCCCGAGCCGGTCAGCGACATCAGTCCGGCTTCCCCTTGGGCGATCTGGTCGTAGCCCGCTCGGCCGCCCTCCGGCCCGTCGTGGCCGAACCCGGTGATCGAGAGCGCGACCAGCCGCGGGTTCCGCTGCTGCAGCGATTCCAGCCCGAGGCCGAGCCGCTCGAGCACGCCGCTGCGGAAGTTCTCGACCAGGACGTCGGCCCGGTCGATCAGCCGCAGCAGGACCTCCCGATCATCGGCGTCCTTGAGGTCGAGGGTGATCGACTCCTTGTTGCGATTGGCAGCCAGGAAGTACGTCGACTCGTCTCCGGCGAACGGCGGACCCCAGCCGCGGGTGTCGTCGCCGCGCCCCGGCGCCTCGACCTTGATCACCCGGGCACCCAGATCGCCCAGCATCATCGTCGCGTGCGGCCCGGCCAGCGCCCGGGACAGATCGACAACCAGTACGCCGTCCAGTGGTCCGGTCATCGCGGTCACCACCCCGGCAGGACCAGCGCGGCCCAGACCAGCAGCGGTCCGACCACGACGACGATCATGCTGTAGGTCAGGATCTGCTTGTAGAACACGGGTTCGGTGATCGTGTCCGGCTTGTTGGCCAGCATCAGCGCGCCGTTGGTCGAGAACGGGCTGACGTCCACGATCGTCGACGAGATCGCCAGCGCGGCCACGAACAGCCCCGCGCTGATCCCGCCGTTCGAGATCAGCGGCACGGCGATCGGGATGATCACCGGCAGCAGCGCGGTCGACGACGCGAACGCCGAGACCACGCCGCCGACGTAGCACAGCACCAGCGCGCCGATCGCGATCGCGCCCAGCCCGGCGGCCCAGTTGCCGACGAACTCCGGCGAACCGGCCTCGGTCAGGATCGCGGCGTACGTGCTGACGCCGGCGACCAGCAGCACGGTCGGCCAGGCGATCTGCCGGACCGCGTCCTTGTGCTCGGCCGGCGACAGCATCGCGAGGATGACCGCGGCGGTGATCGCGACGAACCCGATGTTCTTGTCGAAGACCAGAGCGACCAGCGCGACCCCGACGAACGCGACCAGCGTGAGCACCTGGTCCCGCCGTACGCCGAGCGCCTGCGTGCCGGTCGGGGCGGACGTGCCGTAACCGCGCGCCGGGACGGTCGCGCCGCCGCGGTGGAGGTCCTCGCTCAGCGTGTCCTCGTCGTTCGGGTCGACCCGCTGGGCCATCAGCTGGCGGCCGCCGAGCAGCACGAACAGGATCGCCGCCATCACCAGGTTGACGACGAGGCTGGCCAGGAACACGGTCAGTTCGCTGGACGGCAGGTTGTTCTCCTCCATCACCGAGTTCGTGATGGTGCCGTAGATGCTGATCGGGGAGAAGCCGCCGCCCTGCGCGCCGTGCACGACGAACATGCCCATCATCAGCGGGTTGATCTTGTACTTGCCGGCGAAGCCGAGCGCGATCGGGCCGATGATCGCGCAGGCGGCCGGGCTGGCCGCGCCGATCGCGGTCAGCAGCGCGGTGACCGCGAACATCACCCACGGGATCAGCGCGACCCGGCCGCCGACGGCCCGGACCGCCGATCTGACGATCAGGTCCACGGTGCCGTTGTTCTTGGCGATCGCGAACAGATAGGTGACACCGATCAGCGTCAGGATCAGGTCACCGCTGACGCCACCGAGGATCTCCCGCTCGCTCAGGTCGAGGGAGAACATGCCGACCAGCCACGCGGCGACGTACGCCAGCGCGCCCATGTTGATCGGCAGCAGCGTGCCGATCACGAACAAGGCGACCAGCGCCAGGATCGCTACCCACTCCGGTCCCATAGACCTGCCTCCAGCGTTGATGCGGGCGAGCCGACGTTGGCTCAGTGGCCTAGCCAATAGCTCAGTTTGCCAGTTGTCAATACTCTGATCCCATGGACGACTCTCCGCGCTTTCCGCGTCCGGTGCTACGGACCCGTCTCTACGAGCAGGTCGCCGAGCAGATCACGGGGTGGATCGCGGAGAACGGACTGGGCGCCGGAGACCGGTTGCCGCCCGAGCGGGAGCTCGCGGTCCGGCTGGGCGTGAGCCGGGCGACGCTGAGCCAGGCGCTGGTCGCGCTCGAGGTGATCGGCGTGGTCGTCGTCCGCCACGGCGACGGCACGGTGCTGACCGAGCGGGCCAGGACCGGGCCGGTGATCGAGGCGATCCGCGCGCACGCCGACCGGCTGCCGGAGATCATCGACGCCCGTGACGCGCTGGAGTCGAAACTCGCCGCGCTGGCGGCGGTACGGCGTACCGAGGACGACGTCGCCGCGATCCAGGCGGCGCTCGCGGCGATGGAGGCCGACATCGCGGCCGGTGGGCGCGGGGTCGACGCCGACGAGCAGTTCCACGGCGCGGTCACGGCGGCGGCACGCTCCGAGCTGCTCGGCCAGATGATGGAGGCGATCCACGACCTGATCCGGGAGACCCGGATCGAGTCGCTGTCCCAGCCGGGGCGGCCGAAGGACTCCCTGGCCGGGCATCGGCGGGTCGCGGAGGCGATCGTCGCCGGAGACCCGGACGCCGCCGCGGCCGCGATGCACGAGCACGTGATGCTGGTCAGCGACGTCGCCTTGCTGCGCGAGCAGAAGTCGTGACGGGGACCGAGCACCTGATCGTCGTCGCGACGGGGCTGGTGGCCGGTCTGCTGACGTCCACGGTCGGAGTCGCGTCGCTGGTGAGCTTTCCGGTCCTGGTCGCGCTCGGGATCCCGCCGGTCGTCGCGAACGCGTCGAACACGCTCGGCCTGATCCCGGCCGGCCTCGGCGGGTCACTTGGTTACCGGCGGGAACTGCGCGAGCAGCCCGCGGTCTCCTGGGTGGTGGTCGCGACGTGCGCGATCGGCTCGATCGGTGGAGCGGTGCTGCTGCTCGCGCTGCCGCCGGGGGTGTTCGAGGCGATCGTCCCGTGGCTGATCCTGTTCACCTGCCTGCTCGTCGGCGCGACCCCGGCGATCTCCCGCTGGCTGCGCTCGCGCCAGCCGCACGAGGTGGCGCCGCGGACGAAGATGTCGCCGCTCACCACGTTCTTCGCCACCCTTACCGGCGTGTACGGCGGCTACTTCGGCGCCGGCTCGGGCGTGATGATGATGGCAGTCCTGGGCCTCGGGCTGGATCTCGACCTGCGGATCGTCAACGCGCTGAAAACCCTGGCGGTGATGGCCGCGAACATCGTCGCCGGCCTGATCTTCGTTTTCGTCGCCGATCTCGACTACACCGCCGTCGGCCTGCTCGCGATCGGCTCGATCGTCGGCGGCTACACCGGCGCCCACATCGGCCGCGTGCTTCCGCCGACGTTGCTGCGCATCCTGATCGTCCTGGCCGGCATCACCGCCGCCGTCACGATGCTCACCTGACCGGCGGAGTCAACGCCTCCAGCAGCTCGGTGGACTCCAGCTCGACGTTGGGGTGTTCGGTGCTGTGCAGCTCCTGCAAGGCAACAGCAGCAAGCCCGACGACTCCGGCCTTCGCCGCCTCGGCGAGATGCGGGTCGCCTTCGGTCAGGGCGCCGAGCGGTGCGGCGGCGCCGGCGATCGAGATCAACGCGCTCACCGGCAAGAGGAACTCGAGGAGTTCGTCGAGCTGTTCGTGGTCGGCCTGCTGGACCTGAGCGCGCAGCTCCTCCACCCGTACGGCGGCCTCCGCGATCGGTCCGGCGACGCCGTGTTCGGTGAGTTCCTCGAGGATCTCGGCGGCGTCCTCGTGATCCAGACCGAGGAAGTCGGCCGCGGCATCCAGCGGCCGGTAGTCCGCCGCCTCGGCCAACTGCGGAACGGCGCCAACCACCCGCTCCCGCGCCTTCGGATGCTCCACCCCGCGCAGCAACAGCACGGCAGTGGTCAGCGCGACATCCACATCCGCCCCCACGTTCTTCAACTGCCGCGTGGCGTCCTCACCCGCGGCCCGAGCAGCCGCCCGCTCCCGCTCGTGCTCGAACAGCCGCTGCGGCATCGGCACCGCCGCGACCACCGGCTGGAACGCCCCGACCGACAACGCCGCCGTACGATCCACCGGCGCCTTCTCCCCAGGCTTCACCGGCGCGCCGGCCCCCTTGCCGGGCACCTTGAAGAAGTCGTCACGACGAGGACCACCAGCGGTAAGACTCACCTCGCCAGCGTAACGAAGTCCCGCACGACGTCGGCGTACCGCTCGGGATCCTCGACGAAAACGAAGTGCCCGGACCGCTCGAAGATCTCGACGCGCGGGTCGCGGGCGGTCGCCAGGTACGCGGCGACGGCGGTGTCCGGCGCGGCGGTGTCGGCCGCGCCGCGGATCAGCAGCGTCGGCTGGCAGATCTCGGCCAGCAACGGGATCTTCGAGTCGTAGAGCTCGGCGAACAACACCCCATGGCTGAGCCCCCGTTCCCAGTACTCCGGCGGGAACCCCGCGGCTTCGCCCGCCGTGACGAACGCCGCCGCCTGCGAAGGGTCGTACCAGAAGGTCTGCTGGAACCGATCGCCGAGCCCGAACGCCAACTCGTACGTCTTGTCCGCGGCGGTGATCCGCCGCGTCAACCCGGCGACCCGCCGGCACTCCGCAGCCAACTCGATCTCGCCCGACTGCTCGTAGAGCTCGGCGAAGATCGGCAGCCGTTGCCGGTCGGCCAGATCCATGTCCCACGCCGGACAGTCGAAGACGACCGCCTCCACCGACTCCGGATACCGGGTCGCGTAAGCGGCCGCGTAGTTGCCACCGGCCGATTGGCCGAGAATGGTCCACCGCTCGATGCCGAGGTGCTCACGCAACGCCTCGTAGTCCTCGAGCAGGACGGACAGGTCGAGGCGGTCGTCGGGGCCGATGGGCGCGGAGCGCAGGACGCCGCGCTGGTCGAGGGCGATCAGGCGAACGTCGGTGGACAGCCGAGAGGCCTGATAGTGCAGGAAGTGGTACGAGCCGGCGCCGTGCCCGTGCACGAAGAGCAGCGCTGGGGCGTCGCGCGGGCCGTGCTGCTCGACGTACAGGTCCACTCCGTTGAGGATCATGCCCAACGGTAGCCAGCGGTCAGATCAGCCGGGCGAACGCGCTCAGCAGGATGAGTCCGATGATGATGCCGTTGGCGAGTTTGTGGTCGACGAGCACGGCGATGAACTCGCGGATGGTCGCGTTCGGCCAGAAGTAGCGGGCGGTGGGGGAGCCGAGGACCTGGCCGTTGACTTTCGCCTTGCGGGCGGTGAAGGCGGCGCGCAGCGCGTGGAAGTTGTTGGTGACGATCAAGCACCGGTACGCCGGCTTGCGTGCGGCCATGATCGTGTCGCTGAAGGTCAGGTTCTCGAACGTCGAGGTGGACCGGTCCTCGCGCAGGACCGCCTCGGCCGGTACGCCGCGGTCGATCAGGTAGTCGGCCATCGCGTCGGCTTCCGGCACGTCCTCGCCGGGGCCTTGCCCGCCGGAGGTGACCAGCAGCGGCGCGCGGCCCTTGGCGCGTTCCTGCTGCGAGACCTCCTGCGCCTTGTCGAGCCGGCTGGCCAGCAGCGGTGGAACGCGCCGGCCGCGCAGTCCCGAGCCGAGCACGACGATGAAGTCCGGCCGGCGGAAGAACCGGATCCGCGCGTAGACGAACGCGTAGGCCAGGAAGCAGACGAACAGGAACGACACGTAGCCGAGCACCCCGCCGATCGCGTCCCGGACCGCGCCGAGGAACGGCGAACCGGTCTTCAGCAGCAGCGCGCTGACGACGACGAACCCGAAGATGCCCACGCCCGCGGCCAGCGACAGCAGGTTCGCCGGCCGGCGGCCCTCGCGGCGCAGCATCACCACGCCGTTCGCGATCAGCGCGACCGCCAGCACGAAAACCGTCACCGGGATCAGCACGAGCACGACCACGACCAGCCAGCGCGCGGCCGTCTCGTTGACCGACTCCAGCGCGAAGATCGTGCCGATGCCGGCGAAGAACAGCGTCAGCACCAGGTAGACGCCGTTGCGCAGCACCCGACGGTCCCGCAGGAAACTGATCACGAACAGCGCGAACCAGAACCCGGCGATGCCGAAGCCGAAGATCATCCGCGCACCTGCCGGCGCCGATGGGGTGCCACGGTAGGTGTCTCCTTGATCACCGGGGGAAGTGAGCGGTGGTATCAAACCATGCCCGGAGACGTCCGCACGGTGATGGCTCGCCGCGACCGGCGGCGGAAACTCGCCGACCGGCGGGGCGGCCGGTGTGTGGACGCCGTACCGGTCGCGACCGTGGGTGTGGAAGGCTCGGGGTGGGTTTCCGGCGAGAGGACTGCGAATGAAGAACTGGGCGGGCAACATCACCTTCTCGGCGGAGCAGCTGCACCGCCCGGCGTCGGTCGGCGAGTTGCAGGAGCTGGTCGGCGGCAGCGAGCGCGTGCGGGTGCTCGGCACCGGGCACTCGTTCAACCGGATCGCGGACACGGCCGACACGCTGGTCTCCGTCGCCGCCCTGCCGAAGACGATCGAGATCGCGGCCGACCGGCGCAGTGTCCGGGTCGCGGGCGGCCTGCGGTACGGCGAGGTGACGGCCGCGCTGCAGGCCGACGGCCTCGCGCTGCACAACCTCGGCTCGCTGCCGCACATCTCCGTCGCCGGCGCCTGCTCGACCGGGACGCACGGCTCGGGCGACACCAATGGGACGCTCGCCTCGGCCGTCGTACGGATCGAGTTCGTCGCGGCGGACGGGTCGCTGGTCAGCCTGGACCGGTCCGATGCCGACTTCGAGGGCTCGGTCATCGCGCTCGGCGCGCTGGGGGTGACCACGCATCTCACCCTCGCGGTCCAACCGGCGTACGAGATCAGGCAGGTGGTGTACGACGGGTTTCCGGTCGAGCGGCTGGGCGCGGACTTCGCCGAGGTGTTCGGCAGCGCGTACAGCGTGAGCGCGTTCACCGACTGGGTCGATCCGGAGGTGATGGTCTGGCGCAAGGCGAAGCAGATCGACGTCGTTCCCGAGTGGCTCGGCGCCCGGCTCGCCGACGGGCCGCGGCACCCGATCAAGTCGATGCCGGCCGATTTCGCCACCCAGCAAGGCGGTGTGCCCGGCCCGTGGAACGCGCGGCTGCCGCACTTCCGGCTCGAGTTCACCCCGTCCAACGGCGAGGAGCTGCAGTCGGAGTACTTCCTGCCGCGCGAGCGCGCGGCCGAGGGCGTCGAGCACATGCGGGCCCTGGGCAACAAGATGTCCGCGGTCATCCAGGTCTCCGAACTGCGCACGATCGCCGCCGACACGCTCTGGCTCAGCCCGAGCCAGGGCCGCGACACGGTCGCCTTCCACTTCACCTGGATCCAGGACGAGACCGCGGTCCGCCCGGTCGTCGAGGCGATCGAGGACGCTCTGCTGCCGCTCGGCGGCCGCCCGCACTGGGGCAAGGTCTTCGCCGCCGACGCCGCGACACTGCGCGAGTGCTACCCCTTGGTCCCCAACTTCACCGCCCTCGCCGCCCGCCGCGACCCCACGGGCAAGTTCCGCAACGACTACCTGAACACCTACCTGCCCCGCGGCTGACCAACAGACGTTCCGGAACGCCGCGCCGCGCCGGAGAGGTCCGGTGCGCCGCGGCGCCTCCCCGCGCCCCACTTCCTTTCACTGACCTCCACTTTCCCGGCACCCATTGACGCCATCCGGGCCGTCCCTTACGTTTTGTCGAAACGCTTCGACGAAGCGTTTCGACGATTCGGTGCGGAGGCGGCCATGGCGACGATGAACGACGTGGCGCGCCGGGCCGGAGTGTCGGTCAGCACGGTGTCGTACGTGCTGACCGGGACCAGGCCGATCTCCGCCGCGACCCGGGACCGCGTGCTCGAGGCGATGGCCGAGCTCGGCTACCAGCCGAACGCGATGGCTCGCGGGCTGGCCAGCCGGCGCAGCAACATCGTCGGGCTCCTGCTGCCGCTCACCGGGCGGGCGCTCGGCGCGACCGAGACCGCGTTCGTCACCGGGGCGACCGAGGCCGCCCGCGAGGCCGGGTATCACCTGATGCTCTGTCCTGTCGGTCCGGACGACACCGACGAGCTGCAGGTGCTGGCGACCCAGGGCCTGCTCGACGGGTTCCTCGTGATGGAGGTCGGTCTGACCGACCAGCGCGTCGACCTGCTGCGCACCCTCGACTCGCCGTTCGTGCTGATCGGCCGGACCGCCGACACCGAGGGGCTGGCCTGTGTCGACATCGACTTCGAGCAGACGGTGGAGGACGCCGTCGCTCATCTGGTCGGCCTCGGGCATCAGGCCATCGCCTACGTCAACCACTCCAGCGCGAGCCTGGCCGGCGGCTACGGACCGGCCAAGCGGACCGAGCTGGCCTTCGAGGCCGCGCTGGAACGGCACGGCGTCACCGGCGTGATGGTGCCGACCGAGGACACCGCCAGCGGCGGCCGGGCCGCGATCCGGCAGGCCCGCGAGCGGTGTCCGGAGCTGACCGGCGTCCTGGTGATGAACGAGAACGCCGCCCTCGGCCTGCTCGCGGACCTGCGCGAGGCCGGGCTGGAGGTGCCGTACGACGTCTCCGTGGTCTCGATGGTCACCTCGGAGGTGGTCGCGGACCTGGCCAGTCCGCCGCTGACCGCGATGACGTCACCGGGGACGGCGCTCGGCGCGGCCGCGACCCGCGTGCTGCTCGACCGGCTCACCGGCGACGCCGGCGACCCGACGTACACCGAACTCGTGCCCTGCGTGCTGGACATGCGGGGGACCAGCGGGCCGGCCCGGCGCAGGACCAACCCGACCAAGGCGGCCCAGGGCCGTCACTGAGAAGTGTCCGCCGCCGCGCTGCAACGCGGCGACGGACCGAGGAACCACCGGACACATCCGTCGAAGGAGTACACCCATGCGGTCTCCCCGCACCATGATCTCAATCGGGGCGGCATTCGTGTCGCTCGCCCTGGTACTCGCCGGCTGCGGCGGGCAGGGCGACGACGCCGCCGCCGCCGAGAACGGCACCGGCACCTTCAAGCTCTGGCACTACGAGAGCGCGAACGGTGCGATGGGCAAGGCCTGGGACAAGGCCATCGAGGTGTTCAAGGCCGAGCACCCGGACGTCAAGGTCGAGTTCGAGCGCAAGGCGTTCGAGCAGATCCAGCAGAACGCGTCGATGATCCTGGCCTCGGACCAGGCACCGGACGTGATGGAGTACAACAAGGGCAACGCGACCGCGGGCCTGCTGTCGTCCAAGGGCCTGCTCACCGACCTGAGCGACGAGGTGAGCAGCCGCGGCTGGGACAAGCTGCTGAGCCCGAGCCTGCAGACCACCGCCCGGTACGACGAGAAGGGCGTGATGGGTTCGGGCAGCTGGTTCGGTGTCCCGAATTACGGCGAGTACGTGATGGTCTACTACAACAAGGACCTCTTCCAGCAGTACGGCGTCGCCGTCCCGAAGACGCTCGACGAGATGACCAAGGCGATGGACACCTTCGTCGCGAAGAAGGTCACCCCGCTCGGCATGGCCGGCGCGGAGTACCCGGCCGGCCAGCTGTACTACCAGCTCGCGCTGTCCAAGGCCGACCGCTCGTTCGTCGACAACTACCAGCTCTACAAGGGCCCGGTGAGCTTCGACTCCGACCCGCTGAAGTACGGCGCCGACACCTTCCGCGAGTGGGTCGACAAGGGGTACGTCTCCAAGCAGTCGGCCAGCCTGAAAGCCGAGGACATGGGCACCGCGTTCATCGCCGGCAAGACGCCGATGATCGTCAGCGGCTCGTGGTGGCACGGGCGCTTCGCCAGCGAGATCAAGAAGTTCCAGTGGGGCACGTTCCTGTTCCCCGGCAACAAGCTGAACGCGGGCTCGTCGGGCAACCTGTGGGTGGTTCCGGAGCAGTCGAAGAACAAGTTGTTGGCCTACGACTTCATCGACATCACCATGCGGCCGGAGATCCAGACCATTCTCGGCAACAACGGCGGCGTCCCGGTCAAGGCGGACCTGACCAAGGTGACCGACCCGAAGAACAAGGAGCTGATCGCGAACTTCGAGGCGATCACCGCCGCCGACGGGCTGGCCTTCTACCCGGACTGGCCGGTGCCGGGCTACTACGACGTGCTGGTGGCCGGCGGGCAGTCGCTGATCAACGGGTCGAAGAACCCGCAGCAGGTGCTCACCGAGCTCGGCAAGGCGTACGAGCAGGGCGTGTCAGAGATCCAGAACGGCTGACCCGATGCCTTCCTTCACCCTGTCCCGGGTGAAGGCACGGCCGGGCAGGGGGTACTGGTGGTACCTCCTGCCCGGCGCGGTCGCCTTCACCGTCGTGGTCGCGGTGCCGTTCGCCGCGAACATCTACCTTTCGCTGACCAAGTGGTCCGGCATCGGCGACCCCCGGTTCGTCGGGCTCGACAACTACACCCGGCTGCTGCACGACGAGGTGTTCTGGACGTCGTTCCGCAACACCGCGGCGATGGTGATCGCCATGGTGGTGATCCCGACGCTGGCCGGACTGGTGCTGTCGGCAACGTTGTTCGACGTGATCGGCCGCCGGTTCGGGCCGAAGGCGGCCTCGTTCCTGCGGGCCACCTTCTATCTGCCGCAGGTGCTGCCGGTCGTGGTCGCCGGCATCCTGTGGGGCTGGCTGCTGCGGCCCGACGGCGCGGTCAACGCGCTCGGCGAGGCGATCGGCTTCGGCACCCACGACTGGCTCGGCGACCCGGGCACCGCGTTGCCGATGGTGATGCTGGTGATGATCTGGGTGCAGATCGGCTACCCGGTGGTGATCTTCATGGCCGCGCTGCAGCGGGTCGATCCGGACCTGTACGAGGCGGCCGAGATCGACGGCGCCGGCTGGTGGAACCGGTTCACCGCGATCACGCTGCCACAGATCCGGCCGGAGACGTTCGTGGTCACGCTGACCTGCACGATCGCCGCGCTCAAGGTGTTCGGCCCGGTCTGGGCGCTCACCCGCGGCGGCCCGAACAACGCGACCACCGTGCCGTCGTACTTCGCCTACAACGCGTTCTTCAACAAGCTCCAGGTCGGGTACGGCGCGGCGGTGGCGACCGCGCTGACTCTGGTGATCGTTGCCATCAGCATCGGATTCCTGAAGGCGCAGCGCCGAGCCGAGGAGGCATCATGACAGTGCTTTTGGCCGGGCCTCCGGCGCCGGCGTGGTCATGGGGCTTGATCTCCCGGCCTTCCCTCGTCGCTCCAGTCGCTTCGCTCCCTCCACTCCTCAGTCCAGGCCGGGAGGCCCCATGACCACCCTGACGCTGGTTCGGGCCAGGGCGACCCGGCGCGATCCGGACCGGTACAAGCAGGGTGTCGCCCGCTGGGTCGTGCTCGCGCTGGTCGCGTTCACCGCGGCGCTGGTGCTGGTGCCGTTCGCGGTGATGCTGATGAACGCGTTCAAGTCGCCGGCCGACTACTCGGGCAACGGGCCGCTCAGCTGGCCGGAGTCGTTCCAGCTGGACGGGCTGAAGACGTACTGGACGCAGGTCCGGTTCGAGGGCAAGCTGCTCAACTCGATCGTGATCGCCGGTGCTGTCGCCGTACTGGGCGTGGTGCTGTCACTGCTGAACGCCTACGCGCTCGGCATCGGGCGGGTCCGCGGCCGGCTGTGGATCGTGGCGGCGTTCCTGCTGGCGAACATGATCCCGCAGGAAGCCCTGATCTACCCGCTGTACTCGATGGCCAAGGCGACCGGTCTCTACAACAGCCGGCTCAGCGTGATCATCATCTTCACCGTCATCCAGAGCGCGTTCGGCACCTATCTGCTCGCCTCGGTGCTCGGCACGTTCCCGAAGGCGCTGCTCGAGGCGGCCGCGCTGGACGGCGCCGGCCGGTGGACGACGCTGTGGCGGGTCGTGGTCCCGACCGTGCGGCCGACGCTGTCGGTGCTGCTGATCTTCTTCTTCATCTGGACCTGGAACGAGTTCTTCATCCCGTTGGTGATGCTCGTCGACAACAGCACCCAGACCGTGCCGCTCGCACTCGCGTCCCTGCAGGGCGACCGGCTGATGGACGCCACCACCACGAACGCCGGGGCTTTGATCAGCCTGCTCCCGACGGTCGTGTTCTTCCTGATCTTCCAGCGCACGCTGACCCGGGGCGTCACCGCCGGCGCGGTCAAGTAGAGAGGCAGTCGATGAAGTTCACAGACGGCTACTGGCAGCTGCGGCCGGGGCTGACCCGGTTGCGCCCGGCCGCGGTCGAGAGCGTCGAGGCGACCGAACGGTCCCTCGTCGTCTACGCCCCGGCCAAGCAGATCGTCGGCCGCGGCGACACCCTGAACCAGCCGTTGTTCACGGTCACGCTCAGCTCGCCGGCGCCCGACGTGATCGGGGTCCGGATCGAGCACCACAGCGGCGGCCTGCCGCCGCGTCCGGCGTTCGAACTGGCGGTCGAGGAGGACCATCCGGTCAAGGTCGAGGTCGGGCCGGAGACGGCCCGGCTGACCAGCGGTGACCTCACGGCGATCGTCCGGCTCGACGGCCCGTGGGACCTGCGCTTCGAGCGCGACGGCAAGCCGCTCACCGATTCCGGCGCGCGCAGCGTCGGCCTGATCACCGACCAGCAGGGCCGGCAGTACCTGCACGAGCAACTGGCCCTCGGAGTCGGCGAGACGGTCTACGGCCTCGGCGAGCGGTTCGGCCCGCTGGTGAAAAACGGCCAGGTCGTCGACATCTGGAACGCCGACGGCGGGACGTCGTCCGAGCAGGCGTACAAGAACGTGCCGTTCTACCTGAGCAGCGCCGGGTACGGCGTACTGGTGGACACTCCGGCGCACGTCTCCTTCGAGGTCGGCTCGGAGGTGGTGTCCCGCAACCAGTTCAGCGTCGAAGGTCAGCAGTTGACGTACTACGTGATCGGCGGCCCGACGCCGAAGGACGTGCTGCGCCGCTACACCGCCCTGACCGGGCGTCCGGCCCGCGTGCCGGCCTGGTCGATGGGACTGTGGCTGTCGACCTCGTTCACCACCGACTACACCGAGCAGACGACCAGCAGCTTCGTCGAGGGCATGGCGGCGCGCGACCTGCCGTTGAGCGTCTTCCACTTCGACTGCTTCTGGATGCGGCAGTTCCACTGGTGCGACTTCCTCTGGGACCCGGTCGCGTTCCCCGACCCGGCCGGCATGGTGCGCCGCCTGAAGGAACGCGGCCTACGGGTAAGTCTGTGGATCAACCCGTACATCGCACAGCGCTCGGTGCTGTTCGAGGAGGGCCGTCAGCTCGGCTACCTGCTGAAGCGGCCCGACGGTTCGGTCTGGCAGTGGGACCTGTGGCAGGCGGGCATGGCGATCGTCGACTTCACCAACCCGGCGGCGACGGCGTGGTTCCGGTCCAAACTGCAGGCTTTGCTCGACCTCGGCGTGGACTGCTTCAAGACCGACTTCGGCGAGCGGATCCCGGCCGACGACGTGGTCTGGTACGACGGCTCCGACCCGCGCCGGATGCACAACTACTACCCGCACCTCTACAACAAGGCCGTGTTCGACCTGCTGACCGAGCAGCGCGGCGAGGGGGACGCCGTCCTGTTCGCCCGCTCGGCGACGGTCGGCGGCCAGCAGTTCCCGGTCCACTGGGGTGGTGACTGCGAGTCGACCTTCGAGGCGATGGCCGAGTCGCTGCGCGGCGGGCTGTCGCTGGCCTCGTCGGGCTTCGGGTACTGGAGCCACGACATCGGTGGCTTCGAGGGCACGCCGGACGCCGCGGTGTTCAAGCGGTGGGTGCCGTTCGGGCTGCTGTCGTCGCACTCGCGCCTGCACGGCTCCGGCTCGTACCGGGTCCCGTGGGCCTTCGACGAGGAAGCCGTCGAGGTGCTACGCAAGTTCACCAAGCTGAAGCTGTCGCTGATGCCGTACCTGGCGGCGGTCGCCGAAGAAGCCCACACGTCCGGTACGCCGATGATGCGGCCGATGGTGCTGGAGTTCCCCACCGATCCTGGCGTCGCGTACCTGGAACGCCAGTACATGCTGGGCCCCGACCTCTTGGTGGCGCCGGTGATGAGCACGGACGGCGAGGTCCGCTTCTATCTTCCCGACGGGACGTGGACCCATCTGCTGACCGGTGAGCGGCTCACGGGCAGTCGGTGGGTGACCGAGAAGCACGGGTTCGACAGCCTGCCGGTGCTGGTGCGTCAAGGCGCCGTGATCGCGGTCGGTGCGGTCGACGACCGGCCGGACTACGACTGGGCCGACGGCGTCGAGCTGCGCTGGTTCGCGCCGACGGAGGGGCAGTCGCAACGGGTCCGTCTCCCCGGGCCGAACGGGGAAACGGTCGCGACCATCGAGCTCACCCTCACGAACGGCGAACCGGTCGCTCGGGTGCTCGAGGGCACTTGCGACCGGTACACCGTCACCAAGATCTAGTCGGACAAGAACGTCAGCTTCTCCAGCGAGATCTGCTCGCTGGAGAAGACGACGTACACGGTCCGTACGCCGTCGGCGGGCGCCAGAGTGGCGACCTGCTGGGCCCAGGTGTGCCGGTGGCCGGTCGGCGGCACCTCGATCGTGCCGAGCAGCGTCCCGTGCAACGGGTCGTCGAGCCTGAGCTCCAGCGTCGCCGGTCGCTGCTGCTCCGATGCGACCGTGGCGACGCAGCGGCTGGCGCCGAGCGTCAGGTCGACGTCTTCGAAGAGCAGCCACGCGCCGGCCTCCAGCGACCGGACGGCGTCACCGCGGACCGGCGTCGTGTCGGTGAGCGTGATCGCGCAGTACTCGTCGAACGCCGTCGCGGCCAAGGGGATGCGGAGGTCCCGCGGCGGGATCCGCTCGCCGTGCACGTCGAAGGCGGCCGTCAGCCGGGTGTCCGTACACGACCGCCCGACCAGGACGCTGTGCCTGGCCGTTTCGACGCAGCGCCGGTCCCTGGTGACGTCGAAGTACGCGAGGTCCGCCGCCGCAAGCTCGAACTCCACGCGGATGCTTTCGCCTGCCGCCAAGGAAATCCGCCGGAAGTCGCGGAGCTGGCGCAACGGCTGCTTGGCGCGGGACTTCTGCTGGTGGGTGTAGAGCTGGACCACTTCCCGGCCGGCCCGAGAGCTGGTGTTCGTGACGGTCAAGCTCACCACGAGTTCGCCGTCGGCCGGCACGGACGTGGAGCTCAGCTGCAGATCGGAGTACGCGAAGGTGGCGTAGCTGAGACCATGACCGAACGGGTACAGCGGCCGCCCCCGGTAGTAGAGGTACGTCGCGTCGGTGGCGACGATGTCGTAGTCGAGCAGGTCGGGCAGGTCCGCGGCCGACCGGTACCAGGTCTGCGGCAGCCGTCCGGCCGGGTCCGCGTCGCCGAAGAGCACGTCGGCCAGGGCTCGGCCGTACTCCTGACCGCCGTGGGCCGACCACAGCAAGGCGGGGAGTTCCCGGTCCGCCCACTCGACCGCGAACGGGTAGCTGCTGGACATCACCAGCACCGTGCGGGGATTGGCCGCCTGGACCGCGCGGACGAGCCGCTCCTGACCGGCGGGCAGATCCAGTTCCTCGCGGTCCTCGGTCTCCCGGCCGTTCACCAGCGGATGGTTGCCCGTGACAACGATCGCGACGTCGGCCCGGGCGGCGAGCTCGGCGGCCTGGGCGGCGCCGTCGACCAGCGTCTCCAGCGTGAAGGTCGTCGCGGCACTCGCGTCTTCCCCCGTGGCAGTGACCGATCCCTCGGCCGAGACCACGACGTACCGGTCACCCGTGCGGTGGCGCAGGACGGCGTTCGTCTCGCCGGTCAGGATCAGCTCGAAGGTCTCGTTGACCACCCAGGTGCTCGGGCCGGGATGGTCCGCCCGCAGCGAACCGTCGTCGGTCACCGTGACGTACGAGCCGGTCTGCACGGACCGCAGCGTCCACGCGCCGCCGCCCCAGTCGAAGAGGTCGAACCCGCCGGCCGTACCGATCTCCAGTACGCCGTCCGCGCCCGCGCTCAGACAACCGCCCGGCACGCGCAGCTCGATCCGGTCGACGCCCTCGCAGAAGTCGACGGCGTCCGCGCCGAGCCGTTCGACCAGGCCGTCGCGGGCGGTGACGCGGTACGGCAGGGTGCCGGAGTACCAGTCCTCGTACAGGGTGTCGGCGAGCGGGCCGACGATCGCGATCCGCTGGGTGGTCGCCGGGTCGAGCGGCAGCAGGTGGCACTCGTGCTTCAGCAGCACGATCGACTGCCGGGCCGCCTCCTGGGCCAACTGGCGATGCGCCGGGCAGCCGACGACGTCCTCCCCGAGATCGGCGTACGGGTCGAGCTCGGGCGGATCGAACTCGCCCAGCCGGAACCGAATGGCCACCGTGTGCCGGACGGCCTGGTCGATGTCGTCCTCAGTGAGCAAGCCCTGCTCGAGCGCAGCCGTCAGATGAGCCGTCGACGGACCGGCGTCGTTGTCGTCCTGCGTGAAGCTGTCGACGCCCGCGGTCAGCGCCGCCGCGTACGCCGTGGGCCCGTCCGCGCAGTACTGCTGGAGCCCGACGAGGTTCGCCGGTGCGCCGGCGTCGCTCACGACCAGCAGGTCGTCCTCGGTCCAGCCGCGCAGCACGTCGTTGATCAGCGGGCTCAGATGGGCGGGCCGTCCGTTCACCAGGTTGTACGACGGCATCACCGCGACGGCCGCACCGGCCTCGATCGGAGCTTGGAAGGCCGGCAGTTCGTAGTCGTGCAGCACTCGCGGCGGCAGGTTGCTCGACGTCGTGCACCGGTCGGTCTCGTTGTTGTAGGCAAGGAAGTGCTTCAGCGTCGGCGCGGTCTTCAACGGTCCCGGCGCGGTGCCGGCCAGGCCCCGGCCGTAGGCGATCGCCAGCCGGCCGGTCAGCCACGGATCCTCCGAGTAGCCCTCCTCGTTGCGGCCCCAGCGCGGATCGCGCAGCGGGTTCACCACCGGCGCCCAGACGTTCAGGCCGACCGCGGCCGGATCGCGGCGGTGGAAGACCCGCACCTCGTCGCCGACCGCGGAGCCCACGGCCTCGACCAGCTCGGTGTTCCAGCTGGTGGCCAGACCGACCGCCTGCGGGAACACCGTCGCCGGACCGAGCCAGGCGACGCCGTGCAGGGCCTCGGTCCCGGTCCGGAACGACGCCAGACCCAGCCGAGGGACGGCGGCCTGGTGCTGATGCAGCAGCCCGAGCTTCTCGGCGAGCGTCAGCCGCTCGAGCAGGTCGTCGATCCGTTCCGGCAGCTTGCGGGCCGGATCGCGGAACGGGGGAGGGGAGCTGAGCGGCGTACTGGGCGGGGAGGTCATCGTGATCGGGCTCCGGGGCGCTCGGCCGTCTGCCGACGGAAAGGCGGTCGAAGCGCTTCGACAATCGCATCAGGGGAGGGGAACGAATTCGGTCGTCGAAGCGCTTCGATCAGAAGGTGTCTGAGAGCGTCGCACCCTCGGCACGGGCGGTCAAGATCTCAGCACCGACTGACAGCGAATGAACTGATGGTTCAGGGGCTGGTGACCGGAAGGCGTCCGGCGTCCAACCGGTCCAGGGAACGAGCGACCGCGCCGATCGACGTCGCGTCGTGGCCGAAAGTCGAGACCACGACCTGGCAGCGACCGTTCACCGTGACGAGGGCGCCGTCGGCCAGCTCCTGCTCGATCGCGGGCACCAGCCAGCGGCCCAGCGCTGCGTACGAGCCGCTGAGGACGACGAGTTCAGGATCGAGCAGATCGACCAGCACGCTGATGCCCCGGCCGAGCAGCGAGCCGACCTCCGCCAGCGCTTTCAGGGTGGCGGTGTCGCCGTCCTCGGCGCGCCGGACGAGCTGGTCGGTCCGCAGTTGCGGGTCGGTCTCCGGGGCGTCGGCCGGTTCCAGCCGGGCGAGGATCGCCGGCATGCCGGCCACCGCCTCCAGACATCCGCGCCGGCCGCAGCCGCAGAGCGGGCCGTCCGGCTGGATCCGCAGGTGCCCGATCTCTCCGACGAATCCGTGCTGTCCGCGCAGCGGCCGCCCGTCGCAGATCACGCCGGCGCCGACGCCGGTGTCGCCGGACAGCTGGATCAGGTCCGCGGTGCCCGCGAACGGGCCGTAGCGGTGCTCGGCCAGGGCGCCGAGGTTGGCGTCGTTGTCGACGATCACGGGGAACGCAGGTCGGCCGAGCGCCGCGACCAGGTCGGCACGCAACGGCACGTCACGCCAGCCGAGTCCCGCCGCCAGCACCACGGTCCCGTCGCGGTCGACCAGGCCCGGTACGCCGACGGTCAGCCCGAGCACATCGCGGCCCGAGGAATGCACCGCCGAGATCGCGCGCCGGGCAAGTGCGGCCAGGGCCGCGATCGTCTTTCCCGCGGTCGCGTCCGTGCCGGGGCCCGCCCGGTGCCAGCGCAGCAGTTGCGTGCCGGCCGAGTCGTAGGCGATCGCGGTCAGCCCGCGGGCGCTGATCTCCATCCCGATCGCCGCGTACGCCGACCCGTCGAGCACCAGCAGGGTGGCCGGCCGGCCGACGTGGTTCTGCGTCTGCTCGGTCTCACGGGCCAGCCGCTGGTTGATCAGGTCGGCGACGATGCTGGTCACGGTGGCCTTGTTCAGGCCGGTGCCGGACGCGATCGCGGCGCGCGAGCAGGGCGCGTTCGCGCGCAGGAAACCGAGTACGGCGGCGAGGTTGGTGGCGCGGACGTCGGTGTGGTCCGCGGTATGAGGGGTCAAGGTCCGTCCTCTTCGGCTCGGTCGGCGCGCTGACTGCGTCCTGGGTCAGTTCTACACCTTGTGGCGGCATCGGTCCTGAGCTAATTTGTTTGGCTACCAGCCCAACTAATTCTACCCCGGGACGGGCCCCCGTTCCCAGCCGAAAGGGAAGCTCATCGTGATCGCACCCGCAGGCGGCTCCACCAGCCGCCGGACCTTTCTCTCCCTGCTCGGGGCCGGTGCGGCCGTCGCGACCGGCGGCACCGCCCTCACCGCCTGCTCGAACGACGGCGGCGGCGGCTCGTCGACCAGCGGCCGGGCCGAGACCGAGGACAAGCTGACCGCGCTGCTGCCGGCCTACATCGCCTACGAACCGGTCAAGCCCGACCTGCCGGGCAGCAACGGCGCCTCGCCGGGCTTCACGAAGTACCCGACCGAGCTCAAGCGCGCGCTGCCGGACAAGCCGGTGACCAGCGGCAAGGAGGTCAGCGCGATGACCCCGCTGTGGGGCCCGCTGCCGCCCGGTCTGGGCAACAACACCTACTTCGACGCGAACAACGAGCGCATCGGCGCACCGGTCCGCTTCAACGTCGTCAACGGCAACGAGTACGGCGACAAGCTCGGCCCGGTGCTGGCGGCCGGCAACGTTCCGGAACTGCTTTGCGTCCCGGGCTGGGAGATCGCCGGCCAGACCCGGTTCGGCCAGGCGGTCGACAAGCTCTTCGAGGACCTGACCCCGTACCTGGCCGGCGACAAGGCCTCGGCGTACCCGATGCTCGCGAACCTGCCGACCCGGGCCTGGGCCTACGGGGTGTGGAACTCCCAGCTCAAGGCGGTTCCGTTCCCGGGGGTGGGACTTCCCTGGGCGTTGTACTACCGCAAGGACCTGTTCGCGAAGCTGGGGGCCGAGCCGCCGAAGAACGCCGACGACATCCTCGCGCTGGGCAAGGAACTGACCGACGCCAAGGCGAACCGGTGGGCGTTCGGCTCGATCGTCGACGAGATGGCCCGGGCCTTCCGGGCGCCGGCGGGCTGGCGCAAGGACTCCAGCGGCAAGCTCGTCAACAAGATCGAGACGCCGGAGTTCGAGGAGGCAGTGGCCTTCACCCGCAAGCTGTTCCAGTCGGGCTACGTGCACCCGACCGTGGTGGGCAACGCCTCGGCCGACCAGAAGCCGCTGTTCGAGGGCGGTCAGATCCTGGTGTACCAGGACGGCACCGGATCGTGGTCCGAGGCGCTGCAGCGGCAGCTGCCGATCAACCCCTCGTTCGAGATGCAAGCGGTGATGCCGTTCGCCCACGACGGCGGCGAGGCGATCGTGTGGGGCGGAGACCCGGCCAGCATCTTCACCTTCGTCAAGAAGGGCCTCGGGGAACAGCGGGTCAAGGAACTGCTCGGCGTGCTCAACTACACCGCCGCGCCGTTCGGCACCGAGGAGTACCAGCTGGCGGCGTACGGGGTGGAGGGCAAGCACTACACCAAGGAGAGCTCCGGCGCGCCGAAGCTGACCGCGCTCGGCTCGAAAGAGGTCGCGAACACCTACATCTTCCTCGGCGGCCGGCCGGCCGCGCACACGCAGAGCCAGTACCCCGGCTACGTCGAGGCGATGAGCGCCTGGGAGAACGAGTCCTGCAAGCGGATGGAGAAGAACCCGTTCGAGGGCATCCGGGTCGAGGCGCCGTCCAAGATGGCCGGGCTGAACCAGCCCTTCGACGACAAGCTGCAGGACATCCTGCGCGGCCGGCGGCCGGTGTCGGAACTCAAGGCGGCGGTCCAGGCCTGGCGGTCCGGCGGAGGGGACGAAGGCCGCGACTTCTACGCGAAGGTGCTCAGTGACAACGGTCGATGAGGTCAGGGCGCCCGCCGCGCAGCAGCCCGCGCCGGCGCCCGGCCCCCGCCGGACCCGTCCGCACTGGCGGGTGAGGTTCGGCCGGGACTGGCCGCTGCTGCTGATGGTGGCGCCGGTGATCGTCCTGCTGCTGCTCTTCCACTACCTGCCGACGCTCGGCAACGTGATCGCCTTCCAGGACTACTCCCCGTACGTCGGGATCCGGGACAGCGAGTTCGTCGGGCTGGCCAACTTCAGCCGGATGTTCGCCGACGGCGCGTTCTGGTCCGCGCTGACGAACACGTTGACGATCACGGCGTTCCAGCTGGTGTTCTTCTTCCCGATCCCGATCCTGCTGGCGCTGCTGCTCAACAGCGTGCTGTCGGTGAAGGTCCGGACGTTCATCCAGGGCGTGGTCTATCTGCCGCACTTCTTCTCCTGGGTCCTGGTGGTCTCCCTGTTCCAGCAGATGATCGGCGGCGCCGGGCTGCTCGCACAGAGCCTGCGCGCCAACGGGTTCCAGGCCGTCGACCTGATGACGAACCCCGACGGCTTCATCCTGCTGGTCACCCTGCAAGCGGTCTGGAAGGACGCCGGCTGGGGCATGATCGTCTTCCTGGCCGCGCTGAGCACGATCAACCCGGCGCTGTACGAGGCGGCCGCGGCCGACGGCGCGAACCGCTGGCGGCGGATGTGGCACATCACCCTGCCGGGCCTGCGCCCGGTGATCGTGCTGCTGCTGATCCTGCGGCTCGGCGACGCGCTCACGGTCGGCTTCGAGCAGTTCATCCTGCAGCGCAACGCCGTCGGCGCCGGCGCGGCCGAGGTGCTGGACACCTACGTGTACTTCGAGGGCCTGCTGGTCGGGGACTTCGGCTACGGCGCGGCCGCCGGCTTGTTCAAGGGACTGGTCGGCCTGGTCCTGGTGCTGGCCGCCAACAAATTCGCCCATCTGGTGGGCGAGCAGGGGGTGTACTCGCGCTCATGAGCTCACAAGCCGTGAAACCGCCGGCCGGTCTGTTGTCCCGCCAGCGTCACCCGGAACGTCCCATCTGGGAGGAGGAACCCACGCTGGTGGGCCGGCTGGGCAAACCGGTCGTCCTGGCGCTGGTCTTCCTCGTCATCGCCTTTCCCTTGTACGTCGTGGTTGTCACCAGCCTGTCGAGCACGGAGGCGGTCACCCGCGCGGGCGGCCTGGTCGTCGTACCGCGGGAGCTGACGCTGGCCGCGTACGTGCAGTTGCTGTCCGGTGGCGTGGTCACCCGCGCCCTGGTGATCAGCACCGCCATCACGATCATCGGTACGGCGTTCAGCCTGCTGATCACCGTGCTCGCGGCGTACGGGCTGTCGCGGCCGGGCTCGCTGTGGCACCGGCCGTTGCTGTTCGTCGTGCTGCTCACGTTCCTGTTCGGGCCGGGCATCATCCCCAGCTACCTGCTGGTGAACTCACTCGGCCTGATCGACAGCTACGCCTCGCTGATCCTGCCGACCGCGATCTCGGCGTTCAACCTGATCGTGATGCGGGCGTTTTTCATGGGCATCCCGGCGGAGCTGATCGACAGTGCCCGGATCGACGGCGCGGGCGAGTTCGCCGTGCTGACCCGGATCGTGATGCCGCTGTCGAAGGCCGTCGTCGCGGTGGTCGGGCTGTTCTACGCGGTCGGCTACTGGAACGCGTTCTTCAACGCGATGCTCTACCTGAACGACAACACCAAGTGGCCGTTGCAGCTGGTCCTGCGCACCTACATCGTGCAGGCGCAGGTGCTGCCGAGCGGCGCCGGGGGAGTCACCGCCACGCCCGCGCTCGGGCTGGCGCCGGCGCCGAGCCTGGCGATCAAGATGGCGATCGTCGTCCTGGCCGTGATCCCGGTCCTGCTGGTCTACCCGTTCATCCAGAAGCACTTCACCAAGGGCGTCATCATCGGCGCGGTCAAGGGCTAGACCCCTTTCAGAAGGAGTGAGATGACGCTTCCGCGAAGGCATTTCCTTGCCCTGGGCACCGGTGCGGCGGCCGTGGCGGCCTGGCCGGAGCCGGCTGCCGCGGTGGCCGGCGCTGAGGCCGGTCATCAGGCCGGAGACGGCACCGGCCGATACCGCTGGCGCAACGTCGAGATCGTCGGCGGCGGCTTCGTCACCGGCATCGTGCACCACCCCAAGCAGCGCGGTCTGGTCTACGCGCGCACCGACATCGGCGGCGCCGCACGGCTGGATCCGCGGACCCGGCGCTGGGTCCAGCTGCTGGAGTGGGTCAGCTTCGCCGACTGGAGCCTGACCGGCGTCGAGAGCTTGGCGCTCGACCCGCAGGACCCGGCGCGGCTCTACCTGGCCGTCGGCACCTACACGAACGACTGGTCGCCGATCAACGGCGCCATCCTCCGCTCGACCGACCAGGGCCGGACGTTCCGGCGGACCGACCTGCCGTTCAAACTGGGCGGCAACGAGCCGGGCCGGTCGATGGGGGAGCGGCTCGCGGTCGACCCGTGCGACGGCCGGGTGCTGTACTTCGGCACCCGCAACCAAGGCCTGTGGCGCAGCACCGACCGCGGCGAGATCTGGGCGCGGGTCGACAGCTTCCCGACGGTCGGTACGGCTGGGCTCGGCCTCGGGTTCGTGTTCTTCGACCCGCGCGGCAGCCGGCGTGGCCGGCCGACCCGCACGATCTACGTCGGCTCCACGGACCGCGCGAACCCGATCTGGCGCAGCGACGACTCGGGTCTCACCTGGTCGCCCCTCGCGAGCCAACCAACCGGTTGGCTGCCCCACCACGGCGAGCTGGCCTCGGATGGGCAGTTGTACGTGACGTACGGGGATCTGCCCGGCCCGTACGAGATGTACGACGGCGGCGTCCACAAGCTCGACGTCGCGACCGGCGCCTGGACCGACATCACCCCGCTACGGCCGAACACCGGAGGCGAAGCCGGCTTCGGGTACGCCGGCCTGGCCATCGATCCGCGTAGACCCGGCACGGCGATGGTCGCCACGATGAGCCGGTGGGGTCCGGTCGACGACGTGTTCCGGACCGTCGACGGCGGAGCGACCTGGCACTCGATCGGCGCCAAGATCGTGCTGGACACCTCCGGTGCGCCGTACCTGGACTTCCACGGCACGCCGAAGCTGGGCTGGATGATCGGGGACATCTCGATCGACCCGTTCGACTCCGGCAAGGTGCTGTACGTCACCGGCGCCACGATCTTCGGCACCGACGACGTGACCAACGCCGAGGCGGGCCGCAGCACGCACTGGTCGGTCCGGGCGCAGGGGCTGGAGGAGACGGCCGTGCTCGACCTGATCAGCCCGCCGTGGGGACCGCCGCTGATCAGCGCGCTCGGCGACATCGGAGTCTTCCGGCACGACCGGCTGGACGTCGTACCGCCGGACGGGCAGGCGGCGAACCCGGTCAGCGGCTCGTCGCCGAGCCTGGACTACGCGGCCCGCACCGAGGGGTTCGTCGTCCGCGTCGCGTACGGCGACAGCCTGCAGCGTGGCGCGTACTCGACCGACGCCGGGGTGAGCTGGCAGCCGTTCGCGGGAGAGCCCTCAGGATCCACACAGCCCGGCAAAATCGTGGTCAGCACCGACGCGCGGACGATCCTCTGGGTGCCGGGCGACGTGCCGCCGCACTACTCGCGCGACCGCGGCGCCTCGTGGACGCCGGTGACGGGGCTTCCGCAGCAGGTCGTCGTCGCGGCGGACCGGGTCGACGCGAGCCTGTTCTTCGGGTTCGACCCGGCCACCGGTACGGCGTACCGGAGTGTGGACGGCGGCCGCAGCTTCTTGCCGACGGCAACGGGATTGCCGGTGGGCGGCGGTAAGCTCGAGACGGTTCTGGAGCGGTCCGGGCAGTGCTGGCTCGCGGCCGGTCCGGCCGGTCTGTTCCGTTCGGTGGATCATGGGCTCAGCTACCAGCGGCTGACGACCATCGAGGAGGCGCTGACCGTGGGCTTCGGCAAGGCGGCGCCGGGCCGTCGGGAGATGGCGGTGTACACCTCGGGCACGGTGAACGGCGTGCCGGGCATCTACCGCTCCGACGACAGCGGCGTCAGCTGGCGGCGGGTCAACGACGACCGGCACCAGTACGCCTCGACCAACGACGCGATCGCGGGCGACCCCAGGGTCTACGGGCGGGTCTACTTGTCCACCAACGGTCTCGGCATTCCCTACGGGGAACCGGTATGACGGGTCTGTACTACGGCGGCGACTACAACCCCGAGCAGTGGCCGCCACAGGTGTGGAAGGAAGACGTCGCACTGATGCGCGAGGCCGGGGTCAACCTGGTGACGGTCGGCGTGTTCGCGTGGTCCAGCCTGGAGCCGGAGCGGGGGCGGTACGAGTTCGGCTGGCTCGACCAAGTGATGGACCTGCTCGGCAGCGCCGGCGTACAGGTTGATCTGGCGACGCCGACCGCCTCGCCGCCGCCCTGGTTCAGCCTGCGGCATCCCGACGCGCTGCCGGTCAACGCCGACGGCGTCCGGCTCACGCACGGCAGCAGGGACACGTACTGCGCCTGCGCGCCGGCGTACCGGGAGGCCGCGGCGGGCATCGCCCGGGCACTGGGCGAGCGGTACGCCGGGCATCCCGCGTTGGCGATGTGGCACGTGCACAACGAATACGGCACGGTGTGCCACTGCGATCACGCGGCCGCGTCGTTCCGGCGCTGGTTGCGCGACCGGTACGGCGACCTGGACCGGCTGAATGCGACCTGGACGACGGCGTTCTGGAGTCAGGGCTACGGCAGTTGGGAGGAGATCCGGCCGCCGCGCGCGACGCAGTACCTGGTGAATCCGACACATGCACTGGATTTCCGGCGGTTCTGGTCGGACGAGTTGCTGGCCGCTTACTCCGAGCAGAAGGCGATCCTGCGGTCGTTCACGCCCGAGCTGCCGATCACGACCAACTTCGTGTTCGGGGCCTGGGTTCCGGTCGATCATGCCCGGTGGGCACCGGAGGTGGATGTGGTTGCCATCGACCACTATCCGGGGGACGCGGGAATCGGCGCGGAGCAGCAGACGGCGTTCGGCGCGGACCTCGCGCGGTCGTGGGCGGGGGGCCGGTCCTGGCTGCTGATGGAGCAAGCGGCCGGTTCCGTGAACGACGGGCGCCGCCTCACCACCAAGGCGCCGGGGCGGATGACCCGGCACAGCCTGGCGCACGTCGCCCGCGGTTCGAAGGGCGCGCTGTTCTTCCAGTGGCGCGCGTCGCGCGGCGGGGCCGAGATGTTCCACTCCGCGCTGGTGCCGCACGCCGGGTCCAGTACGAGGCGGTTCCGCGAGGTTGTCGAGCTCGGCGCCGCGCTGCCGCGGATCGCCGAGGTCGAGGCCAGCGCGGTGCAGGCCGATGTCGCGATCCTGTGGGACGCGGAGTCCTGGTGGGCGATGCAGGCGACTCACCTGCCGTCGTCCGAGCTCGACTACCTGGCCGCCGTGCAGGCCGCGCATCGGCAGGTCTGGGCGGCGGGGGTCGGAGCGGACCTGCCCGCCCCGACGGCTGACCTGTCGCCGTACCGGCTCGTGGTGGTGCCCAGTTTGTACCTGGTCTCGGCCGAGGCGGCCGCTGCGATCGCGCGGTACGTCGAGGGTGGCGGGCACGTGCTGGTCACGTACTTCAGCGGCATCGTGAACGAGGACGCGCAGGTCTGGCTGGGCGGCTATCCCGGCGCCTTCACCGACGTGCTCGGCATCCGGGTCGAGGAATTCCACCCGGTCGCCGAGGTCGAGCTCGCGTCGGGTGGCCGCGGCACGGTGTGGAGCGAGGACGTGCAGCTGGCGGGCGCCGAGGTGATCGACCGGTACGCCGGTGGCGTGCTGGACGGATCGCCCGCGATCACCCGGCACCAGTACGGCGACGGCGTCGCGTGGTACGTCTCGACCCAGCTGGCGGACGAGGCGTACCGGGCGCTGCTGGACCAGGCGATGCGTGGTGCCGGCATCGAGTTGCCGGTGCTGCCTGCGGGCGTCGAGCTGGTTCGGCGGCATGCCGATGGGACGACCTGGACGTTCCTGCTCAACCACGGCGACGCGGCGGCCGTCGTACCGGTTGAGGGGCTGGACCTGCTGTCCGGCGCGGAGGTGAACGGAAGCCTGGTCCTGCCCGCCGGTGGTCAGGCGGTCGTCCGCTCCGAATGAGTCTTCGGCGCGGCGCAGGTGCTCGCTCGGGCGGTCAGCCGGGCGGGCACCAGCGTCACGTCGGACGAGGTCCGGTGGCCCTCGAGCTTCGCGATCAGCGCCTCGACGGCCTGCTGGCCGATCTCGTCGGCCGGCAGCGTGACCGACGACAGCTGGGGGACCTGGCGCTCGGCCACGTCGTCGGCGCAGATCGCCATCAGCGACATGTCTTCCGGGACCCGGCGGCCGAGGCGGCGCAGAACGTCCAGCAGCGGCCCGATGATCGGTTCGTTCTGAACCACCAGGCCAGTGATGCCCGGGTGCGCCTCGAGCAGTTCGCCGACGGTCCCGAGCACCGCGTCGAACGTCGGCTCGCACGGCGTCTCGATGCCCATGACGCCGCGTCGCTCGGCCGCCGACTGGAAGCCGGCCAGCGTGCGGTGCGCGAAGCCGGTCTGCCGGGCGTAGACGGCGGACGGCGTACCGAGCAAGGCGATGCTGTGGTGCCCGAGGTCGGTGAGGTGGTCGACGCACTGCTCGGCCGCGGCGAAGAAGTCCAGGTCGATACAGGTCAGGCCTTCGGTGTCGGCCGGTACGCCGATCAGCACCGACGGCATCGGCAGCTCGCGCAGCAGCGGCACGCGCTCGTCGTGCAGCTCGACGTCCATCACCACCAGGGCGTCGACCAGCGCGCTCTGCGAGACGCGCTCGAGTCCCGACCGGCCTTCGTCGGCCGTCAGCAGCAGGACGTCGTGGTCGTAGCGGCGGGCGGTCGTCACCACGGCGGTGGCGAACTGCATCAGCACGGGCACGTGCATGCCGGCCCGCAGGGGGATGACGAGTGCGAGTACGTTGGACCGGTTCGAGGCCAGCGCGCGGGCGCTCGCGTTCGGCCGGTAGCCCAGCACCCGGACAGCCTCCTGTACGCGGTCGCGGGTCTGCGGGGAGATCGACCGCTTGCCGCTGAGAACGTACGACACCGTGCTGGCCGCCACCCCGGCCTGCCGCGCGACATCGGCGATCGTGACGATGGCTGCCTCCTCGGTCCGTGCTGCCGGTCGAAGCGCTTCGACCTTGTCCGCTCACAGCGTCGAGCGGCGCACGGTTCCTGTCAAGACCGGGCGGCCTTTCACCGGCATTTCGGTGACCGGGCGTTGACCTCGGATAAACCGGCTGCAATAGTGCTCTCGATCCGCCGGTCCTGGCCGGTGGAATTCCCTCGTCGATTCGATTCGAATTCGACGGCCATCCTCCGGAACAGACGCTTTCCTGCCTTTCGAATGATCATCGAAGCGCTTCGATTCGTCGTTCGTCAGGCGTCGCCCCGGAACTCGTGAGGAAGGATGAACGATGACACGACAGTGGAAGGTGCTGGTGGCGCTGATCGCGCTGCTGGCCGGTTCGGGTGCCGCGGTGCTGCCGGCTCAGGCGGCCACCTGGGAGTCCGGTGACAAGTGGGGAACGTGGTCGAACGGCGGCTACACCGTACGCAACAACGTGTGGGGTGGTGGCGCCGGGCCGCAGTCCATCTGGGCCAACTCCTACCGCAACTGGGGAGTCTGGGCCAATCACCCCAACACCGGTGGGGTGAAGTCCTACCCGCACGTATCACGGGCCGTGGGCAAGAGAATCAGTGCCCTCGGCACCTTGTCGAGCAGCTTCGGCGTCAGCCGGCCCGGCAGCGGGTCGTACGCGACGGCGTACGACATCTGGGCCGGCAACAACGCCTACGAGATCATGCTGTGGATGAACAAGCAGGGCGCGGTCGGCCCGATCGGCAGCCGGCAGGCCACCGCCACCGTCGGCGGCCACACCTGGGACGTCTACAAGGGCACCAACGGCGCCAACGAGGTGTTCTCGTTCGTCCGGACCGGCAACACCAATTCCGGCACCGTCGACATCAAAGCGGTGATGAACTGGATCCGCGGGCGCGGCTGGATGGGTGACGTGACGATGGGCGAGGTGCAATTCGGATTCGAGATCACCTCGTCCAGCGGTGGGCTGAATTTCAGCACCACCAGTTATTCGGTCACGTCGTCCTGACCGTTCACAGGGCGCTGCGCGGGGCGTACGGGTTCCGGCTGTTCAGGTCGCCGATGTAGTCGGTCGGAATGGCCGGTTCACCGCGGCTCAACTGGCTGGCGCTGCGCGGCAGTTCGTCGCGGACCTTGAGGTGGTGGGCCTGGGACTCCGCCGGCGTCGTCCGGCCGACGATCTTGCCCGCCTGGACCAACGGCTGCAGCAGCAGCCGGTCGTCCCCGTCGTCCACCGGCGGCTCGCCGACGCCGATCACCTCGGCCTCGGCGACGCCGTCGGTGCTGCGGCGGCGCAGCGCGTACTTGCGGCCGCCGATCGAGATCTTGTCCGGGCTCTTCTTGGCCACCGGGACCAGCGTGCCGTCGGCGTCTTCGCGGGCGACCAGCTTGTAGACGAAACCGCAGGTCGGGTAGCCGCTGCCGGTCACCAGTGACGTGCCCACGCCGTACCCGTCGACCGCGGCCGGGGCGAGCGCGGCGATCTGGTACTCGTCCAGGTCGCTGGTCACGATGATCCGGGTCTTCGTCGCGCCGAGCGCGTCGAGCTGCTCGCGGACCTGGCCGGCCAGCGAGGGCAGGTCGCCGGAGTCGAGCCGGACCGCGCCGAGCTCCGGCCCGGTCACCTCGATCGCCGTCTTGACCGCCTCGGTCAGGTCGTAGGTGTCGACCAGCAGCGTCGTGCCCTTGCCGAGCGCCTCGACCTGCGAGACGAACGCGTCCCGCTCGGTGTCGTGCAGCAGCGTGAACGAGTGCGCCGCCGTCCCGGCGCTCGGGATGCCGAACCGGCGCGCCGCCTCCAGGTTGGAGGTCGTCGCGAAGCCCGCGATGTACGCCGCCAGCGCCGACGCGACCGCGGCCTCCTCGTGGGTCCGCCGCGAGCCCATCTCGATGCACGGCCGGCCACCGGCCCACCAGGTCATCCGGGACGCCGCCGAGGCGACCGCGGAGTCGTGGTTGAGGATCGACAGGAACACCGTTTCCAGCAGCACCGCCTCGGCGAAGCTGGACTCCACCACCAGCACCGGCGAGCCGGGGAAGAAGATCTCGCCGTCGGCGTACCCGCTGATGTCGCCGCTGAACCGGTAGTCGGCCAGCCAGTCGCAGGTGGGCCGGTCGACCACGCCACGCTCGGCCAGGAACGCGATCGTCGCCTCGTCGAAGCGGAACCGCTCGAGCGCGTCGAGCAGCCGGTTCACGCCCGCGACCACGCCGTACCGGCGGCCGTCGGGCAGCCGGCGGGCGAACAACTCGAAGACCGACCGGCGGTGCGCCGTACCGTCGGCGAGCGCGGCCTGCAGCATGGTGAGCTCGTAGTGGTCGGTGAGCAGGGCGGTCGTTGGCTCCGCTGAAGTCGTCACAAGGGCAGCCTATTGCGAGACCGGATCGGCGAGTGGAGACAATGGGCCCGTGACCACCGCACCGAGCGAGCTCGACAGCCCCGAAGTCGACGAGGCGATCGAGTTGAGCCCACCGTGGGTGACGATCGTCTGGAACGACCCGGTGAACCTGATGGACTACGTCACGTTCGTCTTCCAGACCTACTTCGGCTACTCCAAGCAGAAGGCGGAGAAGCTGATGATGCAAGTGCACGAGGAGGGCAAGTCGGCGGTGTCCAGCGGCAACCGCGAGGCGATGGAACGCGACGTCGAAGCCATGCACAGCTACGGCCTGTGGGCCACCTGCGAGAAGTCGTGACCCGGTTCCGGAAACGCCGCAAGACCGTTGTCGTCAGCTTCGCCGAGCACGAGGCCGACATCCTGGCCAACCTGCTGCGCAACCTCGTCGAGCTCCTGTACGACGGCATGCCGCCGCGCGCCACCGAGGCCGGCGACGACCCCCTGGCCGCCCTGCTCGACACCGACGGCCCGACCGCGCCGCCGGAGGACGTCGTCCTGCAGCGCCTGCTGCCGAACGCCTACTCCGATGACGACCAGGCGGCGGGGGAGTTCCGCCGGTTCACCGAGCGGGGGCTGCGCGACGGCAAGGCCAACGACGCCCGGCGCGTGCTGACCGCCCTCGAGGAGCATTCGGTCGAGGACGGCATCCCGCTCGAGCCCGACGACCAGCTCGCCTGGCTGCGCGCGCTGAACGACCTCCGCCTGGCGATCGGCACCCGCCTGGACATCAAGGAGGACGACGACTACGCCGTCTGGGAAAAACTGCCCGACGACGACCCGCGCCGCCTCACCTACGACCTCTACGACTGGCTCGGCTACCTCCAGTCCGCCCTCCTGCACAACATGCGCTGACCACGCGCCCTAGGGTTGGCCGCATGGAGAAGCGGACGTTGGGGCGTACTGGTCGGGATGTCGGTGTGGTCGGGTTGGGGGCCTGGCAGCTCGGGGCCGACTGGGGTGAGGTCGGGGAGGACGAGGCGCTCGGCGTACTGCGGGCTGCGGTCGACGGTGGGGTGACGTTCATCGACACCGCCGACGTGTACGGCGACGGGCGCAGTGAGCGGCTGGTCGGGCAGGTGCTCAAGGAGTACGACGGCCTGACGGTCGCGAGCAAGATGGGGCGCCGGGTCGAGCAGAAGCTGGAGAACTACACGCTCGACAACTTCCGCGCCTGGAACGACCGGTCCCGGGAGAACCTGGACGTCGAGACGATCGACCTGGTCCAGCTGCACTGCCCGCCGACTCCGGTCTACTCGACCGACGCGGTGTTCGAGGCGCTGGACACGCTCGTCGCGGAGAAGCGGATCGCGGCGTACGGGGTGAGCGTGGAGACCTGCGCCGAGGCGCTCGCGGCGATCGCCCGGCCGAACGTGGCGTCGGTGCAGATCATCCTGAACGCGTTCCGCCTGAAGCCGCTCGACGAGGTGCTGCCGGCCGCCCGCGAGGCCGGCGTCGGGATCATCGCCCGCGTCCCGCTGGCCAGCGGTCTGCTGTCCGGCAAGTACGACGAGAACACCACCTTCGCCGCCGACGACCACCGCACCTACAACCGCCACGGCGAGGCCTTCGACGTCGGCGAGACCTTCTCCGGCGTCGACTTCCGCACCGGCCTGGACGCCGTCCAGCGCCTCGAGCCCTGGCTGCCGGCGGGCGCGACGATGGCCCAGTTCGCCCTGCGCTGGATCATCGACCAGCCCGGCGTCTCGGTCGTCATCCCCGGCGCCCGCAACCCCGAACAGGTCGCCGGCAACATCGGCGCCGCCGCCCTCGCCCCGCTCACCGAGGAACAGCTCCAGGCCGTCCGTTCGACGTACGACGAACTCGTCCGCCCCCAGGTCCACGATCGCTGGTAGTCCACATACTGGACCGGAGGCCGGGTTGGCGGGGACGCCTGGTCGCGCTCCGTATCGTGGAAGCGTGCTGATCATCGACCAGGCGACGTACGACGCGATCGTGGCGCACGCGCGGCGGGACCATCCGGACGAGGCGTGTGGGGTGGTGGCGGGGCCGGCCGGGTCGGACCGGCCGGAGCGCCACATCCCGATGCTGAACGCGGCGATGTCACCGACGTTCTACGAATTCAACTCCGGCGACTTGTTCAAGCTCTACAAGGAGATGGACGAGCGCGACGAGGAGCCGGTGGTGATCTACCACTCGCACACCGCGACCGAGGCGTACCCGTCGCGCACCGACATCAACCTGGCGCAGGAGCCGGGGGCGCACTACGTGCTGGTGTCGACCCGCGACGGTGCGGACTCGCCGGCCTACGACGGGCCGGTGGAGTTCCGCTCGTACCGGATCATCGACGGCGCGGTCACCGAAGAAGAAGTGCAGATCGTGGCCAATCACGGCAGCGGCAACCAAGGAGACAACTGAAATGGCGATCGAGCTTCGCGTCCCGACCATTCTGCGCACCTACACCGGGGGCGAGAAGGCGGTGAACGGCGACGGCAGCACGCTGGCCGAGTTCATCGACAACGTCAACGGCGCGCACCCGGGTCTGAAGGAGCGGATCGTCGAGGGTGAGCCGGAGGAACTGCGCCGGTTCGTGAACGTCTACGTCAACGACGAGGACGTGCGCTTCACCGGCGGCCTGCAGACCGGGGTCAAGGACGGCGACGTCGTCGTCGTACTGCCCGCGGTGGCCGGCGGCTGATCGTGCGTTTCGACAGCCTGCTCGACTCGGTCGGCGGTACGCCGCTGGTCGGGCTGCCCAAGCTCTCGCCCTCGGCCGACGTCCGGTTGTGGGCGAAGCTGGAGGACCACAACCCGACCGGCTCGATCAAGGACCGGGCGGCGCTGCGGATGCTGCTGGACGCCGAGAAGGACGGCCGGCTCCGGCCGGGCAACACGATCCTCGAGCCGACGTCGGGCAACACCGGCATCTCGCTGGCGATGGCGGCCAAGCTGCGCGGCTACCGGATGGTCTGCGTGATGCCGGAGAACACCTCCGAGGAACGCCGGCAGATCCTGCGGATGTGGGGCGTGGAGATCATCTCCTCGCCGGCCGCGGGCGGTTCCAACGAGGCCGTCCGGGTCGCCAAGCAGGTCGCCGAGGAGCACCCGGACTGGGTGATGCTCTACCAGTACGGCAACCCGTCGAACGCGGCCGCCCACTACGACGGCACCGCGCGCGAGATCTTCGAGGACCTCCCGTCGGTGACGCACTTCGTCGCGGGCCTGGGCACCACCGGCACGCTGATGGGCGCCGGGCGGTTCTTCCGCGAGCACAAGCCCGAGGTGCGGATCGTCGCCGCCGAGCCCCGGTACGGCGAACTGGTCTACGGCCTGCGCAACCTCGACGAGGGCTTCGTGCCCGAGCTGTACGACGCGTCGCTGATCGACGGCCGGTTCTCGGTCGGGCCGCGCGACGCCGTCCGGCGGGTGCGTGAACTGCTCGACAACGAGGGCATCTTCGCCGGCATCTCGACCGGCGCGATCCTGCACGCGGCGCTCGGCCAGGCGGCCAAGTGCGTGCGCGACGGCGAACAGGCCGACATCGCGTTCGTGGTCGCCGACGGCGGCTGGAAGTACCTGTCGACCGGCGCCTACGAAGGCACCATCGACGAGGCCGAGGACCGCCTGGAAGGCCAGCTCTGGGCCTGATCCGAACCGGCTGCTCGAGGTTCCCAGGCCGGTGGGACGATTCGTCCCTGGTGGCCGGGACGCCGGGACGCCCAAGGTCGAGACATTCCGTTTCGACCTTGGGAGGGCCCATGTCCAGCACCAGCACCAGCTCATCCGTTCCGGCCACGACCACCGGACGGCGCCTGCGCGCTGCGGGGTGGTCACTGATCGGCTCGTTCGTGGGTTTCGTGGTCGCGGTCGCGACGATGATCGCCACCGGCAACGGCTACGACGCCGCGTTGAACGAGGCCGCCGAGCGCCGCGGTGTCGGCCTCAACGATCTGCCGGCTGAGGCGATCGCGCCGATCAACCACCAGTACAACGACATTCCGAGCGGCATCCTGACGCTGTGCCTGATCCTGCTGGCGCTCGGCCTCTTCCTCACCGGCGTCCGGCTGGCCACCCGGAACAGCGGCGGACTCGGCAAGGCAGCGATCGCGGTCGCAGCGGTCATGCCGGTGTGCTGGCTGGCGGTGTACGCCCTGGAGTACTCGATCGGCGTCGACGAGCCCGAGCGCTGGTTCGACCTGTACGACGCGGCGTACGACCGGGCGATCGCCGTCAGCACCGTCGCTGGATCGCTGGCGTTGCTGGGCGTTGTGGTCGTGCTGCGGCGGGCCGGGGTGGCCCGGCGTACCGGCCTGGTGGTCGCGGTGCTGGCCGGACTCAGCGTCGTCACCGCGGTCGCGGTCGGCGCTCCGCCGGTCGTGCCGTTGCTGTTGGCCGCGATTGTCGGCATCGTGATGGTCAGGACGGCACGGTCCGGCACGGCCGGGTGATCGACCGTCGAACGGGAGTGGTGGGGTGGACCTGAGGATCCGGGTGCCGCAGACCGTCGCCGTGGGGGTCACGTTGGTGGCGCTCACGACGGCGGTACTCGGTACGCCGGCGGTCTACCGGCGGATCCAGGTCCCGTGCGAGGGCGGGATCTGTCTCCCGTTCGAGCGGCCCACCCGACCGTCGCAGGAGGTGCTCGCCGCCCTGCACGTGTCGGTGGCGGCCTACGCCGGGATCATCACCGTCGTCAGCTGGGCGCTGTTGCTGCTCGCCCTGTCTGTCAGCCTGGTTCTGGTCTGGCGCCGGCCGTCGCTGCTGGCCGGGGTGACCGGGATCCAGCTCGGCGGGATCTTCGCCGGCCCGTTCGTCGACGCGCTCGCCGAGCAGGGGGAGGCCACCGCGACGGTCCTGCGGACCATCGTGATCGCCGCGGTCCAGCTGACGATGCCGCTGCTGATCGGCCTGTTTCCCGACAACCGCTGGCACCCTGGCTGGTTCCGCTGGGCCTGGCCGGTGATCGGCCTGACCGGCGCCGCCCTCGTGGTCGGGCAACAGCTGGATGTGGTTCAGTCGACCTCCGCGGCGCAAGGCCTGTACGACCTGTTGTCGGTGCTGTTGCTGGCCGGCATCCAGGTCCACCGCTATGTGCGGGTGTCGGACTGGACCGCGCGGCAGCAGGCGAAGTGGTTCGTGCTCGGCTTCGTCCTGCTGGCCGCCAACGTCGTGGTCGCCACCGTGCTCGATGTCGCCGGGCTGGTGCAGCACTGGCAGCTCGGCGTGGTCGCGACGGCCTACGTCGCCTTCGTCGCGATGATCCTCGGACTGGCGTTCGCTCTCCTGCGCTATCGCCTGTACGACGTCAGCGTCGTTCTGCGGCGCACCTTCCTGTACGCCGGTGCGGTGATCGGGCTGGTGATCGCCTACGCCGGCCTGGTCGCGCTCGCCAGCCTTTCGATGGCGCGGGCATCGGCCTCGATGGTCGGAGCCGCGGCGGTAGCAGCCCTGGCACTGGGCGGCGGTCTGCTGGCTGCGCGCGCGGGCGGCTGGTTCCGGGACAGGCTGCTGGGAGCCAGTGGCCGTCCCGGCGGGGTGGCGGCGCTGCTGGCCCGGGGAATGACCGGCCAGGACGGTCAACCGGCGAACCTCGCCGAGACCATCGCGGCCGCACTCGTCCTGCCCTACGTCGCGGTCCTCGATGCCGACGGCCGGACCCTGTGGACCCACGGCGACCGCGTTCCGCCTGACATCCACCCCGAGAGTGTGGTCGACGGTTCCGGCGCGATGCTCGGCTCGTTGCTGCTGGCAACGACCAACGGGTCGCGGCTGTCCCGGCGGGAACGCCGGGCGCTGCGCGAGGTGCTGCCGTTCGTCGTACTGGTTCTGCGGGCGCAGCGGGAGTCCGGTGAACTGCGCGCGGCGCGCGCGGTGGCCGCCACCGCGCGCGAGGACGAGCGTCGCCGGTTGCGGCGCGATCTGCACGACGGAGTCGGGCCGCTGCTGGCCGGTCAGCTGCTCACCCTGGACTCCCTGCGGCTCGCCGCCGCCCGAGCGGCCGGCGAGGGGGACCTGCTTGCGCACCTCGAGGGCCAGGCCCGCGCCGCGATCACGGAGGTGCGGCGGATCAGTCGCGACCTTCAGCCGGCCGCGTTGAGCACCGGGCTCGGCGCGGCCCTCGAGGCCGAGGTGGAGCGGCTGCGCGTGGCGGGGCTGGACGTCCGGCTGCGGCACGCGCTGCCGGACGACGGTCTTCCGGCAGCGCTGGAGGTCGCGGCTCTGCGCATCGTCGCGGAAGCGCTGGCGAACGTCGTACGGCACGCCGGCGCGCGGGCTGTGACCGTGGACGTCGTCGCGACCGACGGCTGGATGGACGTCCGCGTCGCCGACGACGGGCAGGGATTCGGTGACGATGCGGTGCCGGGCGTCGGGCTGGCGTCGATGCGAGAGCGCACCGAGGAGCTCGGCGGGTGGCTGGACGTCGCGACGGATCCGTCCGGGACCCGCGTGCACGGAAGGATTCCGCGATGAACGACGAACCGGTGGAAGTGGTGCTGGTCGAGGACCATCCGATGTTCCGGCTCGGTCTGCGGACCCGGATCGAGCTCGACCCCGGACTGACCGTGGTGGGCGAGGCAGCGGACGGGCTGGAGGCGGTCGGCCTGGTCGAACGGCTGGCGCCGGACGTCGTCGTGGTGGACCTCAACCTGCCGGGGCTGAGCGGGATCGAGCTGATCCGGCGGCTCGGCGCCACCGCGCCCCGGGTCGCACCGCTGGTGCTGACCATGCTGGACGACGAGTCGGTGTTCGCGGCGGTGCGCGCCGGCGCGCGCGGCTACCTGCTCAAGGACGCCGAGCCGGACCGCATCCTGGCCGCGATCCGCGCGGTCGCCGCCGGGGAGGCGGTGTTCTCCGGCGCGGTCGCGGCGCGGTTGCTCGCGCTCGCGGCGCAACCGGCCGGATCGCACCGCGCACCGGTCTTCGCCGGACTGACGGAGCGGGAACACGAGCTCCTCGCCCTGATGGCCGGCGGCCTCGGCAACGCCGCGATCGGGCAACGGCTCGGACTGCGGCCGAAGACGGTCCGCAACTACGTCTCGAACGTGCTGACCAAGATCCAGGCCGCGGACCGCGCCGACGCCGTCCTGCGCGCTCGCTCCGCCGGGCTCGGTGACGGGCCGCGGCAGGGATGACTCAGGTCTTGAACAACACTTTGCGTCCCAGTCTCGGGTGAGTGCCGCGGCCCTTGCAGCTGTTGCACGGGCGGGTGGCGTAGTTGAACAACGTGCCGCGGTGCCGGCCCATGCCCTTGCAGCGATTGCATTTCGCGTTCGGGTGCAGGCGCAGGGACAGGACGTAGGCGGCGAAGGCGGCGGCCAGCAGCACCACCAGCATGCCGGTGGGCCCGAGGGCTCCGGCGATGGCGGCGGCGGTGCTGTCGGCGTTGGCGTCGGCAACCTGGCCGGCGGCTTGCCCGGCGGTGGTCGGTTGCGGATTCGGTGCGGCGGTGGAGCCCAGTGCCACCGCGATGTGGACTGCCAGGTTCATGGCATCGCGAGGGGCGGTCGGAAATACATCGCTCCAGAGTGGCGTGCGTCACGTCAGAATGCAATTCCGCAGAGTAAAGATGTGGACAACTCCGGCGTGTCGTTCGGAAGTCCTAGGGAAGGGTCGCTGCGGAACTGCCCGCTGCCGGTCCTGTCGGTGCCGCGGTCTAACCTAACGGTTGTGGCAGACGCACCGATCGGCATCTTCGACTCAGGCTTCGGCGGGCTCACGGTGGCGCGGGCGGTGCTGGACCAGCTGCCGCACGAACCGATCCTGTACCTGGGCGACACCGCCCGCCAGCCGTACGGGCCGAAGTCGATCGCCGAGGTCCGGGAGTACGCGCTGGAGTGCCTGGACCACCTGGTCGAGGCCGGCGTGAAGGCGCTGGTGATCGCCTGCAACTCCGCCAGTGCCGCGATGCTGCGCGACGCCCGCGAGCGGTACGACGTCCCGGTGGTCGAGGTGATCCTGCCCGCCGCCCGGCGCGCGGTCGCCGCGACCAGGAACCAGAAGGTCGGCGTAATCTGCACCCGCTCGACCGCCGCGTCGCTGGCCTACGACGACGCGTTCGCCGCCGCGCCGCAGGTCGAGCTGACCACGCAGGCGTGCCCCGAATTCGTTGATTTCGTGGAGTCCGGCGTGACGTCGGGCCCGGAGCTGCTCGCCGCGGCTCATGAATACTTGGACCCGCTGGTCGAGGCCGGCGTGGACACGCTGATCCTCGGCTGCACGCACTATCCGTTGCTGACCGGCGTGATCTCCTACGTGATGGGCGACGAGGTCACGCTGGTCAGCAGCGCCGAAGAAGGCGCCAAGGACGTGTACGGCGTACTGACCAAGGCCGACCTGCTGCGCGACGACGCGCTGCCCGCGCCGCAGCACCGCTTCGTCACCACCGGCAACCCGGCCGACTTCGCGGCGATCGGCTCTCGCTTCCTGGGGCCGGTGATCAGCACGGTCGACCAGTTCGCCTGGGTGCGCTGAGCCGACTGTGATCCAGGTCGCAGCAGCTGTTGTCCACGGCACCGGTTCCGCGCGTGATCGTCGGCAGGCAACCGTTCTGCGACCTTCCGGCGTGCTCTGCGCGGTGGACAACCCGCCGGTAATGTTCAAGGTATGAAGCTCACCGTGATCGGCTGCTCCGGGTCCGTGCCCGGGCCGGACTCGCCTGCGTCGAGCTACCTGGTCACCGCGGACGGGTTCCACCTGGTGCTCGACCTGGGCAGCGGCGCGCTCGGCGTGTTGCAGCGGCATCTCGGCGTACCGGAGATCGGCGCGATCGCGTTGTCCCACCTGCATCCCGACCACTGCATGGATCTGTGCGGCCTGTACGTCGCGGCGAAGTACTCGCCCGCGTCGCCGTTCCCGCGGATTCCGGTCTACGGCCCGCCGGGCACAGCCGGGCGGATGGCGCTGGCCTACGATCTGCCCGACGACCCGGGCATGCAGGAGGAGCTGGAGTTCCACACCTGGCAGGAATCCCAGCAGATCGGGCCCTTCACGGTCCGGACCGCGCCGATGGTGCACCCGGTCCCGGCGTACGCGATCCGGGTTGAGTACGGCAACAAGTCGCTGACCTACACCGGCGACACCGGGCCGAACGACGCCCTCGTCGAGCTGGCCCGCGGCACCGATCTCCTGCTGTCGGAGGCGGCCCAGCAGGACAACAATCCGGCCAATTCGGCCGATCTGCACCTGACGCCGTCCGCAGCCGGGGAACACGCGAAGCGGGCCGGGGCGAAGCGACTCGTGATCACCCACGTGCCGCCGTGGTACGACCGGGTCACGCAGACTGAGAACGCGCGCCGGACCTTCCCTGGCGAGGTGCTGACCGCGACACCGGGCGCCGTCTACGAGATCTGATGGCGCGGCACTTGCCGACGGCACCGGTCTGAGGTTGCGACGGCACCGGTCTGTGGATGTGACGGCAGCCGTCTGAGGATGCCGGCCGGCCACTCGCCGTGGCGCGAGTGGCCGTTTCGCGTTCTACCGCAGGGGATTCAGCGCTGCTGGCCGCCGTCGAAGTAGCTGACCAGCGCCGGGTCGAGCTGCGGGATGTCGATCGGCGTGCCGTTCTCGCGCAGGGACGTGGTCGCCGCGTAGCCGGCGGCGACGGCCGCGCGGGCGGCGATCGGGGAGGTCAGCGTGGTGCCGCCGTCGCGGACGAAACCGACGAACTCGTCGACCAGGCGCGGGTCGGCGCCGCCGTGGCCCTCGTCCTCGGAGGCGACCTCGACGACCTGGTCGGCGTCGGCGCGGTAGCCCGAACGGCCGCTGTTCCACACCTTCACGACGCTGCCGGAGGTGTCGCCGAAGTTCTCCAGCCGGCCGTGCGTGCCGATCACCGTGTAGTTGCGCCAGTAGTCCGGCGTGAAGTGGCACTGCTGGTAGCTGAGGAAAACCCCGTTGTCGAGCTGGAAGTTCGCCATCGACAGGTCCTCGACGTCCATCACCGGCGCCAGGCCCTTCTGCTCCAGCGGCGGCCAGTTGTCGTTCGACACGAACTCGTCGAACCGTTGTCCCGACCGGTCCTGGCGGTCCTCGATCCCGCCGTACAGGACGAGGCCGCCGAGCGCGGTCGCGTGGGTGGTGTAACCGCCGGCCAGCCAGTGCATCACGTCGATGTCGTGGGCACCCTTCTGCAGCAGCAGGCTGGTGGTCCGGCGGCGGTCGGCGTGCCAGTCCTTGAAGTAGAAGTCGCCGCCGTGCCCGACGAAGTGCCGGCACCAGATCGCCTTCACCTCGCCGATCGCGCCGGACCGGATCAGTTCGCGCATGGTCTGGACGACCGGCATGTGCCGCATGTTGTGGCCGACGTACAGGCGGGTGCCGCTCTCGTACGCCGCCTGCAGGACCCGGTCGCAGCCCGCGGTGGTGATCGCGAGCGGCTTCTCCACGAACACGGCGACGCCGGCCCGGAGGAAGTCGATCGCCGGGTCCTCGTGCAGGTCGTCGGGGGTGGTCAGGAAGACGCCGTCGAGCTTCAGGTCGAGCAGTTCGCGGTAGTCGCCGTACGCCGTGGCGTCGGGGTACGTCGTCAGCGCGGCCTGGCGCTGCTTCTCGGCCGGATCGCAGACGGCCACGATCTCGGCGCCCTCGCCGGGGTGGTGGGCGTGCCGGGCGAGTTGACTGCGCTGGCCGAGTCCGACCACACCGAACCGAAGATCAGTCATCGTTCACTACTCCTGCACGTAGTTGTTTGTAAGAGCCTATGTCCGAACACTTCCGCCCTTCAACACCTGTTTGCTCCCGCCGTGTTGCCCCGCCGTTTCGCCAGCCCTCACCCGGCACCCGCTCAGCCACGTCACCATGACGGAACGTGAGCCTCCACTACGTGGCACTCGGCGACTCGACCACCGTGGGTGTCGGGGACCCGAAAGACGGCAGCACGACCGACCTATCCGGTGCCGGAGCGCGTCCGGGGCAGGGGTGGCGGGGCTGGGCCTCGCTGCTCGCCGACTCCCTGGGCAGTTCCCACCGTGTGACGTTCTCCAACTACGCGATCAGTGGCGCGACCGCGCCGCGGGTGGTCGCCGAGCAGCTCCCCGAGATCGGCCCGGAGCCGATCGACCTGGCCTCGCTGATCGTCGGCCTGAACGACACGCTCCGTTCGACCTTCGACCCCGGCCAGATTCGCGACTGCCTGCACCACTGCGCCGCGGAGCTGACCGGACGAGGCGCACTGCTCCTGACCGTCCGGTTCCACGATCACGGACAGGTGTTCGGGCTGCCGACCTGGCTGCGCCGGCCGCTGTGGCAGCGGATCGAGCAGGTCAACGCCGTGTACGACGACCTGTTCCTGCAGTACGGCGGGATCCGGCTCGACATGGCCGACTACCCCGAGGTGTACCGCCGGGACTTCTGGTCGGTGGACCGCCTGCATCCGGGCGAGCGGGGTCACCGCCGGCTGGCCCGGGCGTTCGCCGACGAGCTGGCCGCGCGCGGAGTACGGATCGACGTACCGCCGGAGCTGGACTGTGCCGGCGAGCCGCCGAGCCGCTGGGCCGACACGGTCTGGATGGTCAAGGAAGGCGCTCCATGGCTCGGGCGCCGCGCCGGGGACCTGACGCCGTGGGCCGCGCGGATGGTGCTCGCGCAGTTCCGTCCGCCCGCCGATGCGGGGGTGCGGCGACTTCGGGCATAAGGTTTTCGGCATGGCTCGTAGCGACGGACGTACCCCTGACCAGCTTCGCCCGGTGACCCTGACCCGGAACTGGCTCGACCACGCCGAAGGATCGGTGCTGGTCGAGTTCGGCCGGACCCGGGTGCTGTGCGCGGCCTCGGTCACCGAGGGCGTGCCGCGCTGGCGCAAGGGATCCGGTCTGGGCTGGGTCAGCGCGGAGTACGCGATGCTGCCGCGCTCGACCAACACCCGCTCCGACCGCGAGTCGGTGAAGGGCCGGATCGGCGGCCGCACGCACGAGATCTCCCGGCTGATCGGGCGCTCGCTGCGCGCGGTGATCGACTACAAGGCTCTCGGCGAGAACACGATCCTGCTCGACTGCGACGTACTGCAGGCCGACGGCGGCACGCGGACGGCGGCGATCACCGGCGCGTACGTCGCGCTGGCCGACGCGGTGTCGTTCCTGCGCGACCGCAAGGCGCTGAAGGGCGAGCCGCTGACCGGATCGGTCTCGGCGGTGTCGGTCGGCATCATCGACGGCGCTCCGATGCTGGACCTCTGCTACGAGGAGGACGTGCGGGCCGAGACCGACATGAACCTGGTGCTGACCGGCGAGGGCAAGTTCATCGAGGTGCAGGGCACGGCCGAGGGCGCGCCGTTCGATCGCGCCGAGCTCGACGCGCTGCTGGAGCTGGGCACGGCCGGCTGCGCCGAGCTGACGAAGCTGCAGCTGGAGGCGCTGGCATGAGCAAGGTGCTGCTCGCGTCGAACAACGCGAAGAAGCTCGAGGAACTGCGCCGGATCCTGGCGCCGATCGTGCCGGGCATCGAGGTGCTCGGGCTCGGCGACGTCCCGGCGTACGACGAACCGGCGGAGACCGAGCCGACGTTCGAGGGCAACGCGCTGCTCAAGGCCCGGGCGGCCGTAGCGGCGACCGGGTTGCCGTCGATCGCGGACGACAGCGGCATCCGTGTCGACGCGCTGAACGGCATGCCCGGCGTACTGTCGGCGCGGTGGTCGGGCCCGGCCAAGGACAACCACGCGAACAACCTGCTGCTGCTCGGGCAATTGGAGGACGTGCCCGACGAGCGTCGCGGCGCTGCTTTCGTCGCGGCTGTCGCGTTCGTCCGTCCGGACGGCGTCGAGGAGGTCGTGCGGGGCGAGATGCGCGGCTCGGTGATCCGTGAACTGCGCGGCACCGGCGGCTTCGGGTACGACGTGCTGTTCGTGCCCGAGGGCTACGACCGCACCACCGCGGAGTTGTCGATCGAGGAGAAGGACGCGATCAGCCACCGGGGCAAGTCGCTGCGCGCCCTCGCCCCGCTCGTCGCCAAAGCCCTGGAGGCCTGATGCTGTTCGCCGGAACCGACACCGAAGGCGTCGCCGAGGGCCGCATCACCGCGGCGTACCGGCGCTGGGCCGAACCGCGCGTCGTCGAGGGCCGGATCTACCGCACCAACGCCGGCCGGATCGAGATCGACAGCATCAAGCGGGTCAACCCCGACCTGATCTCCGACTACGACGAGATGCTGCACCTGGCCGGCCGCGCGAACGCCAAGGACGTCCGCCGCCGGCTGCGCGGTGACGAGACCCTGCCCACCTGGCTGATCCGCTTCCACCTGGTCGAAGGCCCGGACCCCCGCGACGAACTCGCCAACGCGGCCGACCTCACCCCCGCCGACGTCGAGGAGCTGACCGGCAAGCTCGCCCACCTGGACAGCTTCAAGGAGACGCCGTGGACGCTCGCCACGCTCCGGCTCATCCAGGCCAACCCCGCGACGCGGGCCGCGGATCTCGCGAGTCAGCTGGACCGCGACACCCCGGGCTTCAAGATCGACGTCCGCAAGCTGAAGAACCTCGGCCTCACCCACAGCCTGGAAGTCGGCTACGAACTGACCCCTCGGGGCACGGCGTACCTGAAGGCGTTGGACTGATCAGCTGTCGTCATAACACTTCACCATCGCGGCCGCGCGTTGGTGCAGTTTGTCGCGTAACCACTGTGGGGTAAGGGTTTCCGCGTTGGTTGCCAGCTGCCACAGGGCCCATTCGGCGTGTCTGGCGTCCTGGAAGGTCACTTCCAGGCGGAGCCAGCCGTCTGGGTCAGAGTTCTCGGAGAGTACGGCGAGCGCTGTGCCGACGAGGTCTTTACGGCGTGCTGGGTTCACTCTTGCTTGGACGGTGACTTGGTCGCCGCCGGTGCGGAACTGGGTGCTGCGTTCCTGCCAGGCACGGTCCAGATCGACGTGGTCTGGACGCTCGGCTGGTTCGGTGAGTTCTTCGGCCGCCAGGAGGCGGGACAGGCGGTAGGTGCGGTCGGCTCCCGCTTTCGTGGCCAGCAGGTAGCCCTGGCCTCGAACGGTGACGAGGCCGACGGGGTCGACCGTGCGCCACTCCGGGTCCTTGCCCAGGGCAACGTAGTGGATGCGGAGTTTGTGTCCGGCGAGCACCGCGCGCCGGACCTCGGCGACGACGGTGTCGGGTGCCTCCTCGGCGACCTCGCGGCGGGAGAGGAGGTCGATCTCGGGTTCGAGCAGCAAGCGCTGGGCCGCGCCCGTCGCGGCGTCGCGGTAGCCGGCGGGCAGGGCGTCGACCACCTTGAGCATGGCGGAGGCGAGCGCCGAGCCGAGGCCGAAGGCCTGGGCGCCACGGCGCGAACCGGCGACCAGCAGGGCGAGGGCCTCGTCGTGGTTCAGCCCGATGAGTTCGGTCCGGAAGCCGGGCAGCAACGCGAATCCGCCGTGGCGGCCGCGTTCGGCGTACACCGGGACGCCGGCGGCCGACAGCGCCTCGATGTCGCGCAGCACCGTGCGGGTGGACACCTCCAGCTCCTGGGCCAGTGCCGTCGCGGACAACCGGCCGCGCTGGCGGAGCAGCAGGACCAGCGAGACCAAGCGGTCGGCGCGCATACGGGAAACCCCTCCGGAATACACGACCAAGGGTGTCGTGATTTGTTGACAGGCTCATCGGCGTACGGACTTTTCGACGAACCGAATGGAGCTGAAGTGGCAGTGGAACGTACGGCGATCAACCCGGTGACCTGGTCGACGGAGCTGGGATTCAACCAGGGTGAGGTCGTCTCCGGGCACACGCGGACCTTGTACTGCTCGGGGCAGACGGCGATGAATGCCGACGGCAAGCCCGAGCACGACGGCGATCTGGCGGCCCAGCTGGCGTTGAGCCTCGACAACCTGGAGGCCGTGCTGGGGGAGGCCGGCATGTCTCTCGCGAACCTGGTGAGGCTGAACGTCTACACCACCGACGTGGACTTGCTCTTCCAGCACTACGGTGTCCTGGCGTCGCGGTTGGGTGCCGCGCGGGTGGCGCCGACCACCACGATGCTCGGCGTGACCCGGCTCGCGATCCCTGGCCAGCTGGTCGAGCTCGAGGGCACCGCTGTCGCGTGACGTCCGGGACGGCTAGCAAGCGCGCTCGTACTCGACTTGCGCCATTGCTTGTCCGTCCCCGAAATCCCTGGTCTGCGTGGCGCCGGTCTCGGCGAATCCGCACTTGCTGTAGAACCGCCGAGACTGCGCCGTGTCGCGCAACGTCCACAGATGCACCCGGGTGAACCCGTCGTCCCGCAACACCTGCAACGTCGCTTCCATCAACGCCGCCGCGACTCCTGATCCCCAGCCGTCCGGATGCCCGTAGAAGCTGTAGATCTCGGCCAGTCCGGACCGAGTCGCGGACTCCATCACCCACGCCATCGCCAGCGGCCGCCCGTCCACCGATCCCAGCATTACGATGCCTTCACCGGAACTGATCCGGTCGTGCCATCGGGTCAAGCGGCTCTTGATCTCCCGGGCCGCGAACTGCTCGTCGAAGAACGGTGCATAGGCCGCCGCCCACGCCGCCGCGTGGATCTCGCCCACCGCGTCCCCGTCATCGGCCATCGCTCGTCGTACTTCGATCATGGTCCGACCGTAGGAGGTCGCGCCGACAGTTCAGGTCGTGGCGCCGAGGATCAGCCCGGCCGCCAGGGCGCCGTACGCCGTACCGGCGAAGCGGGGCAGCCACTGGTTGGCGGCCCGGTGCTGCCGCAGGAAGCGACCGACCCGGACGGCGCCGCTGCCGATCGACAGGTCGACGACCAAGCCCACCAGCAGCATCGTCAGTCCGAGGGCGAACAGTTGCAGCGCTTGACGGCCCAGGCTCGGGTCGACGAACTGCGGCAGGAAGGCCAGGTAGAACAGCAGGATCTTGGGATTGGTGAGGTTGTTGACCAGACCGCGCACGTAGACCGGGCCGAACCGGTCCGGCGCCGTCTCACCCGCCGTCGCCGGAGTGAGCTCGGACTTGCGCAGGGACTGGAAGGCCAGCCACACCAGGTAGCCGGCGCCGGCGAAACGCAGCAGGTCCATGGCGATCGGGGCCGCTCGCAGAACGGCGGCCAGGCCGAGCGCGACCGCGCTGGTGTGCACCAGCATCCCCGTGGCGGTGCCACAGGCGGCTGCGCGACCTGCGCGGCTGCCGCCGGTCAACCCCTGGGCCAGGATGAACAGCATGCCGGGACCCGGCGTGAAATTGATGATCAGGGCGGCGACCAGAAAGGTGGCGAACAGTTCGGCGTTCATCGACTTCTCCTCGGATGGCGGGTTGTGGTGGTGGTTCCAGCGTCGGCCTCCGAGTGGTATGACGTCTAATGCCAATATCGGCGACAACCCATAGATATCCTTGATCTATGTTCAACCTGGTTCAGCTCAGCGTCCTGGCCGCGGTCGGCCGGCACGGATCAGTGACCGAAGCGGCGAAGGAGCTGCACTACTCCCAGCCGTCGGTGAGCCACCACTTGGCGCGGCTGGAAGCCGCCGCCGGCGTGAAGCTCGTTCAGCGGGTCGGTCGCGGCATCCGGTTGACGCCGGAAGGCCAACTGCTGGCCCATCGCGCCGCCGAGATCGTGGGCCGGGTCGACGCGGCGAGCAGTGAGCTCGCGGCGCAGGTCGGGCTGCAGTCGGGACGGGTCCGGCTGGCCGCCAACGCCTCGGCGCTCAGCACGCTCGTGCCGAAGGCGGTCGACGCGCTGGCGCAGACCTATCCCGGGATCGAGCTGAGCCTGATCGATCGTCACCCGGTCGAATCGCTGCAACTGCTGCGGCACGGCGAGGTCGATGTCGCCGTGGTCTTCCGGTACGCCAATGCGCCGGCCGAGTCCGGCGAGTTCCGCCTGGTTCAGCTCGGCGACGATCCGATCCACTTGATCAGCAGACGGGTCGGCGACAGCCTCGCGGACCATCGCGAGTCGTCCTGGATCGGCGGGTGCGACCGCTGTATGGCGGAGTTGCTCGCTGTGTGCCGCAGCGCGGACTTCGATCCCAGGATCGGCTCGCACAGCGACGACATCGTCGTCGTTCAGGCGCTGGTCGCGGCCGGTCTAGGCGTTGCCCTGCTGCCCGGCCTCGCGCTGCAGGCCCATCGTCGTCCCGACGTCCAGGCCACCGAGCTCGTCGGTTTGCGCCGGCAGATCCAGGCGGCGACGTACGGCGAACCGCCCGACCCGCCGGCTGTCGCCGCCGTCCTGGATGCGCTCGCGGCGGCCAGCGCATTACAGGAGGTTGAAGGGCGTCCCGGCCACGTCTCGTAGACCGGGCAACGAGCTGCGCGGGCCGGCAAGGCGGAGATGATTTCGGCGTCGGCCGGGGCTCGTGTGAGGTCAGTCTCAGGAGTTGGGTTCGCGTCCCCGGACCGGTTAAGTTGCTTAGGCAAGCCTTACCTAGGATCTGGGGAGACCGTGCGAGACCTCCGAGTCGCCGTCGTCGGCGCTGGACCGGCCGGTATCTACGCCGCCGACATTCTGACCAAGGAGCACGAAGGTGCTCACGTCGACCTGATCGAGCGGCTGCCGGCGCCGTTCGGGCTGGTGCGGTACGGCGTGGCGCCGGATCATCCGCGGATCAAGGAGATCATCAAGGCGCTGCACCGGGTGGTCGGGCGGGACCGGATCCGGTTCCTCGGCAACGTCGAGTTCGGCGCCGACCTCAAGCTCGAGGACCTGCGCCGGCACTACGACGCGGTGATCTTCGCGACCGGCGCGATCTCGGACCGCGAGCTCGCCATTCCGGGCATCGACCTGCCGGGCAGCTACGGCGCGGCCGACTTCGTCAGCTGGTACGCCGGGCATCCCGACGTACCGCGGGACTGGCCGCTGGAGGCCCGTCAAGTCGCGGTGATCGGCGCCGGCAACGTCGCGCTCGACGTCGCGCGGATGCTGGCCAAGCCGGCCGACGAGCAGCTCACCACCGAGATCTCGGACAACGTCTACCGCGGCCTGAAGGCGAACCAGGCCACGGACGTGCACGTGTTCGCGCGGCGCGGGCCGGCGCAGATCAAGTTCACGCCGATGGAGCTGCGCGAGCTGTCGCACTCGCCGAACGTGGACGTGATCGTGCACCCCGAGGGCTTCGAGATCGACGAGGCGAGCCAGAAGGCCATCAACTCCAGCAAGGGCACGCGGCTGGTCGTCGACACGCTGCTCAAGTACCTCGAGGCGGAGCCGACCGGCGCCGCGCACCGGATCCACATCCACCTGTGCCACGCGCCCGTCGAGATCCTGGGCGAGACGCGCGTCGAGGGCCTGCGCACCGAACGCACCGAGCTGCAGGGCGACGGGACTGTCCGGGGCACCGGCGAGTACGTCGACACTCCGGTGCAGGCGGTCTATCGCGCGGTCGGGTACCTGTCGTCGAACCTGCCCGGCCTGCCGTTCGACCACCAGGCCGGGGTGATGCCCAACGCCGGCGGCCGCGTGCTCGACATGGACGATGTACCGCTGCCGGGGGTGTACGTCACGGGCTGGATCAAGCGCGGGCCGATCGGGCTGATCGGCCACACCAAGTCGGACGCCGCCGAGACGATCGCCAACCTGCTCGCCGACATCGACCAGCTGCCCCGGCCCGAACTCGAGGACCCCGAGGCGATCCTCGAGCACCTCGCCGCGCGGGGTGCGACGATCGTCGATGCCGAGGGATGGACGAAGCTGGACGCGCACGAACTCGCGCTCGGTGAAGCCGCCGGGCGGGAACGCATCAAGGTCGTTCCGCGCGAGGACATGCTGCGGGCTGCCCGAGGCTGACGTCGCACGGCGGCGACCATGCCGGTGCCCGCCGACTCGCCTCACTTCGAGCACCGCTCAGCCATTCCTCGGTCGGTGAAGTGGCTGGGCGGTGCCCAAGTTCGGCGCCGTTGGTGCTGCCGCGTCACATGGGACGTGGTCGGTAGGCTGGGGGCTTGAGCTGGCGGACCTGAGAGGTGCGGGTGAGCAAGGGCTGGTGGTGGCTGGCGATCGGTGCGGTCGCGGTGGCGGCCTGGGCGGCGCGTCCGGACTCGCCCGATGCCGAAACCTCGGCGGACACCCCGCCCGCGTCCACCACGACCAAAGCGCCGACCTCCGCCCCGACGTCCACCGGGTCCAAGCCGAAGCCGAAACCGACCGGCGCCGACTGGTGGACCGACTACGACCCCGCGCACTTCGCCGTCCAGGTGAAGCGGTCGGCCGCCGCGGCGAAGGTCGACCCGCAGCTCCTGATGGCGATTCTCTACAACGAGTCGTACAAACCGCACGACCCCGAGTTCGAACGCGCCTGGCTGCGCATCGACTCCAACCCGGCGCTGGGCATCGCCAACATGCACCGCGCCGCCTTCGAGGACACCCAACGCGGAAGCCGATTCGCCGGCCGCACGTGGGAGGAACTTCCTGACCACCCCGAACTCGCGATCGAAGCCGCCGCCTGGCACCTGCGCGACCTCGCCGCCCGCCTGCCCGGCAAACCCCGCACCGACCTGAAGAAGCACGAATTGATTGCCCTCGGCTACAACGCCGGCCAGGGCAACATGCGAGCGTTCGCCCGGGGCGTGAAACCCGGACCCCAAGCCCAGTCCTACCTGGACCGCCTTCGCGACAACTGGGACAAGTCCGGCGAGGCCCTCACAACAAGCTGACAACCGTCACCGCTTGGCCGGCGACAGGTGGGCGCGCTCGCCCTGCGGGCCGAACAGGGTGAGCAGTTCGGCCGGGCGGTGGTCGGCGCTGCCGATCCAGTGCGGGACCCGGGTGTCGAACTCCGCGGCCTCGCCCTCGGCGAGCAGGAACTCCTGGTCTCCGAGGACGAAGCGCACCTTGCCGTTCAGCACGTAGAACCACTCGTAGCCCTCGTGCGTCTGCCGCTTGGTCGTCGACGCGCGGCCGGCCGGTGGATAGATCACCTTGTACGCCTGCATGCCGCCGGCTCGTCTGGTCAGCGGCACGATCGTCAGGCCTGATCGGCGGATGGGACGCAGGTGGATGCGGGGATCGCCGGTCGGTGGGGCGGCGACCAGATCGTCGAGCGGTACGCCGTGCGCACGCGCCAGCGGGAGCAGTTGCTCCAGCGTCGGGCGGAGTTTGCCGTTCTCCAGGCGGGACAGCGTACTCGCGGTGAGGCCGGTCTCGGTGGCGAGGCCGGCCAAGGTGGCGCCTCGCGCCTGGCGGAGTGCGCGCAGGCGTGGGCCGACTCCGGCCAGCACGTCATCGTTGCTCATGGCCACATCATGCGGATCCGCAACATTCTTTGCAACAACGAAAGCACCAGAGGGAGGGTGGCGACAACACCGGACAAGGAGACAACCCATGGACGCAGAACGCTTCTCGGACAACCTGGACGCCACGGTCACCGACAATGTCCTTCTCATCCAGCGGGTCGGCCGATGACGGACAGGAAACCGCCGCGTACAACAACTGACGAGAAGGCCACGCTGGTGGGATTCCTCGACTACCTGCGCGACGCGATCGCGGGAAAGGTCGCCGGCGTTCCCGAGCCGGACGTGCGGACAGCGGGAGTGCGATCCGGCACGAACCTGCTGGGCCTGGTCAAGCACCTGACCGCCGTCGAGCGGGTCTACCTGCTCGGCGACGACGTCCGCGATTGGCCGGGCACCATGCGTCCATCGACGAAGGAAACCGTCGACGGCGTACTGGCGGCGTACCGGGAGGTCAGGGCGCGGGCCGACGAGGTGATCGACGCCTGCCCGGATCTGGCGCTGCCCGCGCCGGGGCCGCCGAGGCGTGGGCCGAAGCCGTCGATGCGCTGGGTTCTGGTCCATCTGATCGAAGAGACCGGCCGGCACGCGGGCCACGCCGACATCCTCCGTGAGCAGTACGACGGCTCCACCGGTCGCTGAAACTAATTTCTTCACAGGGGACAGAAAGTCTTGACAACCCTCCGGCGAGCGTTCAGGGTTCCAATATCCTATCCGATCCGCCCCGGTCGGTACGGCTCACTCGAACGACCACAGAGAGGGTCACCGCTCATGACCAGATCCCGTCGACCCAAGGCGATCAGAGGCCTGATCGCCGGGCTCGCCGTCGCCGTCGTCCTGCCGATCGGCGCGTCGGCCGTGTCCTCCGCCGCCCCGATCACCCCGGGCACGACCACCGCGGTGGGCAAGGCGGCGCCGGCCGAGGTCACCGCGCCGGACGCCGAGCCGTTCGCGCCCGCCGGGCCGATCGCCGCGAAGCCCTACATGGGGTGGAGCAGCTACAGCATGCAGGTCTACTCGCCCGAGGGCGGCAAGTGGATCACGGCCGACCAGATCAAGGCCCAGTCCGACGCGATGCACCGCAAGCTGCAGCCGTACGGCTACGACCACATCAACATCGACGCCGCCTGGAACGACGGCATCGACGCCTACGGGCGGCCGACGCCGAGCAAGACCCTGTACCCGAACGGGTTCCAGGAGGTCATCGACCACATCCACGACAACGGCCAGAAGGTCGGCATCTACGGCATCCCGGGCATCTCCGACGGCGTGCTGAAGGCGAACCTGCCGGTCTACGGGCACCCGGAGTGCCGCACCGGTGACCTCGCCGCCGAGCCGCGCCAGCAGGGCGACTACTGGGGCTTCGGCTACCGCATCGACATGACCAAGCCGTGCGCGCAGCACTACATCGACTCGATCGCCGACCTGTACGCCGAGTGGGGCATCGACTTCCTGAAGTTCGACAGCGTCACGCCGGGCTCGGGCAAGAACGACCTGTCGCTGGACGCCCGCGACGAGGTCAAGGGCTGGTCGCAGGCGCTGGCCCGGCACAAGATCTGGCTCGAGCTGTCGTGGGCCCTCGACATCCGGTACGCCGACTACTGGAAGCAGGTCGCGAACGGCTGGCGGATCGACTGGGACATCGAGTGCTACTGCCCTGGTGAGGCACTCACCGCCTGGCCGAACGTCTCGCGGCTGTTCCCGAAGCTGGCCGACTGGTGGCGCCACGCGGGCCCCGGCGGCTGGAACGACCTCGACTCGCTCAACATCGGCAACGGATCGATGGACGGCCTGACCCGCGACGAGCGCCGTACGGCGGCCACCCTGTGGGCGGTCTCGGCCGCGCCGTTCTACCTCGGCAACGACATGACCAAGCTGGACTCGTACGGCCTGGACCTGCTGACGAACCGCGAGGTGATCGCGGTGAACCAGGCCGGCCGCCCCGCGCAGCCGGTGTCGACCAAGACCAACCGTCAGGTCTGGTACTCGCTCAACCCGGACAGCTCCTACACCGTTGCCCTGTTCAACCTCGGCACCACCGAGGCCGACATGACGGCCACCTTCGCCGACCTGGGCCTGGACGGCGCCGCGTCGGTGCGCGACGTGTGGGCGAAGAAGGACCTGGGCACGTTCGCGACCGGGTACACCGCGCAGGCCGTCCCGCCGCACGGCGCCCGGCTGTTCAAGGTCACCCCGCGGCCCAAGGCGTCGATCCGCGTCAACGACGACGACCTGCGCGTGCAGTACGACGGCGACTGGCAGCGCAACAACAACCGCGAGGTCTCGGCGGTGACCGAACCGCTGACCGTCAAGGTCTCGGACACCTCCACGGGCACCCAGGCGCCGACCGACAACGCCGGCGTCCGGACGGTCACGCTGAACAACGACGACCCGAAGATCAACTACACCGGGTCGTGGAGCCGCAGTACCGGCCGTGGCATGGGTGACTACCAGGACGACGTCCAGTACACCGAGGCCAACGGCGACTCGTTCTCGCACACGTTCGTCGGCACCGGTGTCGACTACGTGACCGAGACGCACGAGTCGCAGGGCGAGGTGGAGATCTACATCGACGGCGAGCTCAAGCAGACCGTCAACACCTACCAGGCCGAGGGCCGCGGTGCGCAGCAGAAGGTCTTCAGCATCTCCGACCTGCCGAACGGGACGCACACGATCCGCGGGGTGAAGAAGTCGGGTCAGTTCATGCTGCTCGACAAGCTGGACGTCCGGCAGGTCAGCCTGCTGAACCCCGACACGGTGACCTTCGACAAGTCGGCTCCGGCCGACGTCACGATCCAGATCGCCCGCGACTCCAGCGAGCTGTCGTCGATCGCGAAGGCCGGCAAGGTGCTGGTCAAGGGCACCGACTACACCGTCGACGGCCGCAACGTCACGCTGAAGAAGGAGTTCCTGGCCAACCAGCCGACCGGTGACAACGCGCTGGACTTCACCTTCCGCGGCGACTACCGCGACGACGTCCACGCCACCACCGCCAACGGCGCCTCGGTCAGCTTCGGCTTCCGCGGTACGTCGGTCGACTGGATCACCGCCAAGGCCCCCGACCAGGGCGAAGCCGACGTCTACCTCGACGGCAAGCTCGTCCGCCGGGTCAGCCTGCACAGCGACGAGCGCAGTACGCTCCAGCAGGCCTTCAGCCAGACGGGCCTGCAGGACACCAACCACACCCTCCGCATCGTGAAGGTCTCCGGAGACGTCCTCCGCACCGACCAGCTCCGCTACACGACCGCGAGGTAGTTCCTCCTCCCACCCGCGGGCCGGCCGATGCTTCCATCGGCCGGCCCGCGGTCTCGTGTCATCACCCTGCGGCTGCCGTCGCTCGTCACAGCCGGCCTGGCTGTTCGGTCAATGCTGGTGACATCGACCGCTAGGCAGGAGAGCAGAGCCATGAGTGTCCTGAAACCCACCATCGTCCTCGTCCATGGGGCGTTCGCGGAGTCGGCGAGCTGGAACGGGGTGATCGAGCGACTGCGGGCGGAGTCGCTGGACGTCGTCGCGGTCGCCAACCCGTTGCGCGGACTGGCCGAGGACGCGACGTACGTACGGGACGTGATCGCCGGGATCGGCGGGCCGGTCGTCCTGGTCGGGCACTCGTACGGCGGCATGGTGATCACCGAAGCCGCGACCGACAACGCGTCGGTTCTCGCGCTCGTGTACGTCGACGCGTTCGCGCCCGAGCACGGGGAGAGCGCGTTCGAGCTGGCGGCCAAGTTCCCGGGCAGCACGCTCGGCGAAGCCGTATCCGCCTACCCCGTCTCGTCCGGTGGGAACGAGCTGGTCATCCGGCCGGACAAGTTCCACCACCAGTTCGCGGCCGACGTCCCGGCCGACCAGGCCGCGCTGATGGCCGCGACGCAGCGGCCGGTGACCGAGAAGGCGCTGACCGACCCGTTGCCCACCGACCGGCCGGCGTGGCGGACGATCCCCTCGTGGTTCGTGATCAGCGACCAGGACCTGAACATTCCGGTCGCGGCCCACCGCTACTTCGCCGAACGGGCCGGCGCCCGGGCGACGCGCGAAGTGGCCGGAGGCTCGCACGCGCTGAGCGTCTCGCAGCCCGCCGAAGTTGCCGCAGGCATCCTCGACGCGGTCACGGCGGTGTCCAACTGAAGCCGATGCCCGAGCCCGACGGCGGTCCGGGATGACCGCGACGGCAATGGTGGCCGAGTTCGACGACGTCGCGGGCTGGACCGCCGACGCCGTCGAGCGGCTCGGTGACCGGTACGCGATCCCCGCCGCCTGCCGGGGCAGCGCGAGCCCGGCCGCCCTGGCCTGGCTGGCCGAGGCCTGCGAACTGTCCGCCGGTACGACGCTGCTGGACGTCGGCGCGGGAGTCGGCGGTCCGACGGCCTGGGCGGCGCGGCGGTTCGGCGTACGGCCGGTGCTGGTCGAACCGATGCAGACGGCGTGCCGCGCCGCGCGGCGACTGTTCGGACTGCCCGTGATCGCGGCCGACGGCGGCCGGATGCCCTTGCGGACAAGCTCGATCGACACAGCTTGGTGCCTGGGGGTGTTGTGCACCGTGGAGGACAAGGCCGCGCTGCTCGCTGAGATCCGTCGCGTCCTGCGGCCCGGCGGCTCGCTCGGACTGCTGGTTGTTGTTGCCCGCGACAACCAGTGGCGGCCGCTTCCGGACGGCAACCACTTCCCGACCCAAGACGAGCTCGCCGAGCTGCTGGACCGCACCGGATTCGCGCTGATCGAGCAGACGACGCGCCCCGACAGTACGCCGCTGTCGTGGTCGCGACGCGTCGAGGAGGTGACCGCGGCGGTCGCCGCGCAACACCGCGCAACACCCGCCTACGCTCTGGCCGCCCGGCAGACCGAGCGACTCGGCCGGCTGTTCAGGTCCGGCCATCTGTCCATGCAGTTGCTGCACGCCGTCAGCCGCTGAACGGCGTGATGTCACAGACGACCGCGCTACCCGGTCATTGCCCATGCCGGTCAAGACCCAGCAGGAGGACGAGATGGAGCCGAGGATCGACACCGAACGCCTGGTGATCAGGCCGTGGCGCGACGACGACGCGCCGGCCGCGCTGGCGATCTACGGCGACGAGGAGGTGACGCGCTGGCTGACGCCGGAGATGGACCAGGTCCCGGACGAGCCCGCCATGCGCGCCGTACTGCGGCGCTGGCAGACCGGCGACGTGGCACCGGTCAGCCACTGGGCGGTGCAGGAGCGCGACACGCGCCGGCTGGTCGGTGGCGTGGCACTCCTGCGGCTGGCGCCGTGGCAGGACATCGAGATCGCCTGGCAGCTGGCGCGTACGGCGTGGGGCCGCGGCTACGCGGCGGAGGCGGGCGAGGCGCTGGCCCGCTGGTCGATGCACTATGCAGCCGTCGACGAACTGTTCGCTCTCGTCGGGTCCTCGAACACCCGCGCGGCGGCGACCGCCGAGCGGATCGGCATGGAGTGGATCGGCGAGACGGACCGGTATCACGGGCAACCGCTGGAGCTGTACCGGCTGCGCCACGACGATCTGCCGTACTGCGAAACCTGTGAGGGCGCTCTGGAGACCGACGCCGTGACGGCTGGTCGTACGCCCTGATCGGTCAACCGTGCAGGACGTCGGCGATCGCCGCGGTCACGACGTCCGGAGCGGAGACCGGCAGGGAATGCGAAGCGCCGGCCACCTCACGAATCCCCCTCGCCCCCGCGCGACGCGCCATCGCGCGATGCACCGCGACCGGGATGACCAGATCCTCGTCCCCGAAGGCGAACCACGACGGCAGCCGCTTCCACGCTGGTACGCGGGCCGGCAACGCGGCCATCAGCGCCGCCTGCGCCACCGGCCGCTGCGTCACGCTCATCAGCGCGGCTCGACCGGCCGCGACGTCAGCCGCGACGAGTCGGTGGAACGTGTCGCGGGCGATCGTCAGCTCGACGCCGCCGGTGCTGATCGGCGAGGCCGCCAAGGCGTGGGCGAGCATGCTGCCGGGGGACCGGCCGATCAGCTCGAACGCGCTCTCGCCGTGGTCGGGAGCGAACGCGGCGACGTACACCAACCCTCGGACGGCGTGGGTGTGCGCCGCCGCCTCGGTGATCACCGTTCCGCCGTACGAGTGGCCGACGAGAACGACCGGCCTGCCGAGGCCGGCGATCACGTCCCGGACGTAGGCGGCGTCCACGGCGAGGCCGCGCAGGGGGGTGGCGACAGCGACGGCCTCGATCGAGCGGGCGCGCAATCGCGTGAGGACGTCGCCCCAGAGCGCGGACTCGGCGAACGGGCCGTGCACCAGCAGGACCATCGGCCGCTCGTTCATCGGGACTCCTGGCTGTGCGGACGCTTCCGCCGGGCGAGTACGCCCGAGCACAGGAATGACAGGGAGCACGCCTCCGTTGTGACGAGATGACGCTGCGTATGGCCCCGCGACCTTGATTCCGGCTGCTCAGCGACCGCCGAGGTCAGCGGTCAGCAGGTCCTCCAGGTCTGTGAGGTCGCCGGCCCGGGCAGCCTTGAGAAAGGCGTTCAGCAACTGCCGGTGGGCGTGGGGCGACACCGGTGCCCTGCGATCGACGCTGAGGTGGCCGCGGGCGCGGCTGACCAGTTGCCGGGTGTTGGCCGCGCGGGTGTGCAGCATCTCGGAGATCCGCCCGTACGGGTAGTCGAAGGCCTCACGCAGGACGTACGCGGCGCGTTCGCGGGGTGGCAACGTGCCGAGCAGCGTGAGGACGGCCAGCTCGACGTCTTCGCCGAGCTCTGCCTCGGCGGCCGGGTCGTCGTCGGTGCAACCGAGCTGCTCCTGGTACCACTCGCCGACCGGTGTCTCGCGCCGGCGACGGGCCGACTGGCTGACGTTGATGGCGAGCCGGACGGTCATCGTCACCAGGAACGCGTGCGGGTCCGCGACCACGGTCCGGTCGGTACGCTGCCAGCGCAGCCAGATCTCCTGCACGACGTCCTCGGCGTCGCTCGCGCCGGCCAGGACCCGGCCGGCGATCCGCAGCAACCGTGGCCGGGCACTGACGAAAACCGCGACGCCGTCGTCGGAGGTGCCGTCGGCCGTGGGACTAGGCAGCTGCGTGGGACTTTCTGTGGGTGCCTTGGACACGGTGACGGTCACGGCTCCGGCTCCTTCCCCTCCGCCGGCACCTCGCGGTGCCTGTGTCACCACCGTCCCGCCCGGAGCCGGTGCACCGCGCCCTGGGAAGTCCGTGGTCACCCCGTGGTGTCACCACGCACGACCACGTGGCCGGACTACGCGCCACTACGTGCCCGGAGTCCCTCGACGGGCAGCAGCGTGCGCCGGGCCACGGGATGGCCCGGCGCGGGATGGATGCTTCAAGCAAGCAAGTGGTTCAGCGCACGGCCGCCCTCGCCGCCCCCTCGATGAACCGCGTGACGGTCGTCGGGTGGGTCATCAGGCCGACGTGCCCGGCGTCGTACGTCGCGGTGGTGGCGCCGGCCCGGTTCGCCATCGTCCGCTGGGCGTCGATCGGGATGATCAGGTCCTTCGTGCCGAGCAGGGCCCAGGACGGGATCGTCCGCCAGGCTGGAGTCGCCGACGGCTCGTTGAGCGCTCCGAGGGTGGCCGGCCGCTGTGTGGCCGCCACCAGTGCCTTGTCGTCGGTGCTCAGCCCGGTCGCGAACGACGCGAAGACCGTGGACCGCTTCAGGTACAGCTCGGTGTCCGGCGTCGGCGGCAGGGTGGCGGGAACGAAGTCGAAGATCGTGGTCGGGTCGACCGAGAGCGCGGAGTCCGGTCCGGCCAGCTGGGTCGCGCTCTCACCGGTGTCCGGCAGGAACGCGTTCACGTAGACGAGTGCCTTCACGCCGGGGTGACCCGTGGCCGCGTTGCTGACCACGGCACCGCCGTACGAGTGGGCCACCAGCACGATGGGTCCGGGGATCGTGTCCAGGTACGCCCGGATCGACGCCGCGTCGCCGGACAGCGACCGCAGCGGGTTCGCGAGTGCGGCGACCTGGTACCCGTCGTCCTGGAGCTTGCTGATCACCGAACTCCAGCTCGACGCGTCGGCCCAGGCGCCGTGCACGAGTACGACGGTCGGCTTCGCCGTCCGGCTTGCGGACGCGGCGCTCTGGGCCGGGCTGAGACCGGCCGCGAACAGCGCGAGCGCGGCCAGGATCGTGACGGCGAACGACGGGTGCGCCCGCCGGGTGGTGCGAGGGAAGAGCCTCATGGTGCGGATGTCCTGTTCTGTGCGGTGGGCGGCGGAGTCGCACGACTCACCGAGACAGACCGGGCGGTTCCCGGCGCTGTGACAGCCGCTCCGGAATCCGTTGCTGCGGGCAACTGATTGTTGCCGGTCGCGGGCGTTGCGTAGTGCTGCCGGACGATCGCGATCACGGTGCCGGTGGTGCGGTCGAGATGGCTGCGTCCGTCAGGCAGCAGGGCGGTGGGACTGATGTAGCTGGCCGGCCCCGACATGGGTGGCCGGGTCCAGCCGGTGCGTGACGACCCGCCCCGCGCGCACGGCCCGGTTCCAGCCGCTCCAGCGGAACAACCGCCAGCGCTGTGGAAAGATCACCGCGCCCACCCGCTCGATCCAGTCGTTGGCGCTGGTGAGCTGATGCAGGTGTTCGGCCTGGGAGACGTCGTTGGCGCCGTTGTGGAAGCCGCCGATCGAGATCAGTGAGAGCGGCGCGTGCAGTTGCTGGTGCAACTCGTCGACCGCGCCCGACGCGACCTGGGCACCCCCGCTGTAGCTGAGCAGTACGACAGGCATCCCGCTGTCGGGCTGATAGCCGGCCAGCCGCAGTTGTGTGGCGATCTGCGAACCGACGGCCCGGTTGTACAGCGGCCGATACCGGTGGTCCGCCGCGACGAAGGTCTGCATCACGTTGTGCAGGAACAGCAGCAGGCCCGCGTGGCTGCGCAGCCACGCCCACACCGGCCGATCGGCCAATGGCGCGGCCAGCGGTGAGTACGGCTGGACCTGACCCAGGATGCGAAGCTCCGGAGCTCGGTCGATCAGGGCCAGCACCAGTTGACCGCCGTCACGGGTGTCGCGGGCACGCCGCTTGCCGATGCCGTCCAGATAGACCAGGTAGGCATCCGGGGGCCGATCCGGAGCGGCGCCTCGGGCGTACGGCACTCCCTCCGGCAGTACGGCGTTCGGACTGCGCCAGCCGACGCTGTAGACCAGCACCTCGTACCGGGCGAGCAGGCCTTCGGCGAGCAGGGCCGGTCCGAGCAGGACGACCCAGAACAGGAAGTCGTTCATGCGACCGGCTCCAAGCTCACGGGCACGGTGAACCTGACGACCAGGCGGCGTACGACCTCGACGGTGAGACCGAGGCCGACTCCCGCGACGGCCACGCAGGTGACCGCGGCCGTCCAGCTGGTCACCGTCGCCAAGGCGTCGGCGAGACCCGCGCCGACCCCGACGAAGAGCAGCAGGTGGAGCAGCGGCCCGAGCAGCGGGAAGGCCAGGACGGCGGCGAACAGCAGCGGGAGGACCAGGCTCGGAGTCCACTCCAGTCCGGTGCCCGGCGGCGGCGGAGTCAGCGCCAGCTCGGCGAGGGTCCATGCCGTGAGGGGCCAGAGTGCGAAGACGACGGCCTCGACGACCGCGCCGGCCAGGAGCAGCCCGATCACGGAGGGACGTGACAAGGCAGGTCCGCGGACCACCAACGGAAGGACCCGGCCGGCGGCTTCCGACAGCCCGGCCAGCAACAGCAGAACGGCGACCAACGGGGTCATCGCTCGGCCTTGCGATGCCGGCCCGCCAGGGGAGCGATGATCGGGTTGACCTCGCGCAGGTACCGCTCGAGCTCGTCGGCGGCGCGGTGATACCCACCGGCGCGGTGCTGGGCGGTGCGCAGTTTGGCGGCGGCCGTCCGGAACCGGGGATCGCCGAGCAGGCGCCGGGCGAAGGTGGTGACGGCGTCCTCGGTGACGCTCTGCGGGGGCATGGACAGGCCAGCGCCGAGCTCGGCGACCCGGCGGGCCACCAGGGGCTGATCCGCGCCCTGCGGGATGACGAGCATCGGGACTCCGGCGTACAGGGATTCGTTGACGCTGTTCATCCCGCCGTGGGTGACGAACAGGTCGGCTCTGGCGAGTACGTCCGGCTGCGGGACGAAACGGCGTACGAGCACGTTGTCCGGCAAGGCTCCCAGTGCGGCGGGATCGGTCTGGCCGGTGGCGACCACGACAGTGCCGGCGAGCGGTGCGAGCGCGGTCGCGAACGTGCGCAGGATTCGGGGGTCGGCGTTGAAGACTGTGCCCAGTGAGGCATACAGCACCGGGTCCCGGAGCTGGTCGATCGGGAAGGCACGATCGCTGGGCCGGGCCCCGATGCTCGGGCCGACGAAGTGGTACGACGCGTCGAGCTCCCCGGCGCCGGGCTGGAACGCGGTGGAGGTGTAGACCAGATTGAGCGGCTGGCGGATGTTGCCCAGGTCAACTGCCGGGACGCCGCTCGCGTCGTACTGGCGGCTGAGTCGGCGACGCGCCCGCAGGTAGTTCCGGGCGATGCCGGGCCGGGCGGCTGCCGCGACGAGCAACTCCCGGGACGCGGCGGTCGGACTGGACACCTGGCTGTTGAACGCGAACGTGGTGTACGACGAAGCCGCCGGCACCGCGAGCTCACGGGCCGCGATCGCGCCCCACGGGCAAGCGGCGTCGTGCACCACGAGGTCGGGCCGGATCCCGCACAGATCCGGCAGCACCGCGGGCAACACCTGTACGGCGGTCTGCGCGAGTCCCACCAGCAGCGCCAGCGGTGTCGGCGGATCGGGCAGCGGCTGGTCGCCGCCGGGATAGAGCCGGACCGCGGCGCCGGCGGCCTCGATCTCCGCCCGGAACGCGGGAGACGTGTGGTAGCTGACGGTGTGACCCCGCCGTACGAGCTCGGCCACGACGGGCAGCGTCGGGTTCACCCGTCCGTGCATGGCGATGTTGAGAAACGCGATCGTGCTCACTGTCCATCCCTCCGCTGGCTGGGGAGACGCGCCACCTGGCGAGGCTTCACCAGCTAGGACCGCGGCCGGTGGTCGTCTGTGACAGCGGCGCCGGGCTGTCACAGCGCCCGGTCGGGAGCTGTCCATTGAGAGTCCGATCACTAAAAGTCAACGCGAGTTGACTTTCCTTCCGGGCGGATCCTACCGTCGAAGTCAACAGCCATTGACAAATTGCAGAGGTGGTCATGACGCAGACCTCCGCCCGCGCGGAACGGGACCTCGTGCCGCCGCGGGCTACCCAGGAAGGGCTTCGCCGGTTCGTCGAGCGGTTCGCCGAGGACCATCCGCCGCTGTCACTGGCTGCCGCGGACCTGACCATCAACGACCCCGGCGCGGTCCGCCGCCGGTACGGCCCGGTCTTCAACTACCTGACCCGGGTCGAGTTCGAGGTCGAACGCAACGTCCTCGAGTTGCGCGCGCTGATGCCTGACGCCACCGAGGTGGACCGGTTCTTCTACCAGGAGGTCTGGTCGCCGCAGGAGTTGCAGCACGGCGTTCTGCTGGACGCCGTACAGCAGGGCTTCGGGCTGGCGCCGGAGCCTGCCGAGCTGAACAAGGTCAGCGCCCGGATCAAGCTGGTCGGGGTGCTGTCGCACCTGCCCGGCATGCTCGGCGTGATCCGGCTGCTCTACTACCTGACCGGCGCCGCCACCGAGCGCTCGGCGGTGGTCGCGTACTCGCGCTTGGTCGACGGGCTGCGCGTGATGGGCGAGCGAGCCGTGGCGGAGACTGTCATCGCCCCGATCAAACGGCAGGAGCCGGGCCACTTCGCCTTCTACCGGCTGTCGGCGCAGGCGCTGGTGGCCGACGAAAGGCTCCGGGACTGGCAGCTCCAGCTGGCGCGGATCCTGCGCCGCCGGTCGTTCGGGCTCGTCGGCGTGAACAATCGCAACCAACGGGCGGACTTCGGCGACGTCGCCCGGGCGCTCGGTCTGGATCGTGAGCTGCTGGAGGTCGCCCGGCAGGTCAGCCTGGTCGAGCGTGAACTGCTCTGGGCTCAGCAGCAAGGCATGGACGTGCCCGGCTACATCCTGGCCGCGCTCCGGGATGCGATCGAATCGAGCGTCGCGCGGGAAGCGGGACTGCGGCTGTGACCGGCCGCTCAGCCGGTGGCGGCGTCCAGAGGGCCGCTGAGGTAGGCCTGTACGACGGGCGCCAGATCCGCGACCAGGCCGTCGGGCGTGCGGTCGGTCATGTCGGGCAGGCGCAGCAGGTACCGCGTCAGGGCGACGCCCAGCAGTTGGCTGCAGATCAGGCCGGCCCGTCGCGCGGCCTCCGCCTCGGGCGCGACGGTCGCCACCATCGCGCGCAACTGGCGCACGTACACCTCGCGCAGCCGGGCGGCCGCGGTCTCGTGGGTCGCGGCGGACCGCAGCAGGATCGGCAGTACGGTCTGCTTCTCCTCGCCCTCCCACAGATCGAGGAAGTGCCGCACGAGCACCTCGCCGCGCCGGCCGGGCTCGACGTTCCGCAGGTCGGGCAGGTGCAGGTCGAGGTCGACCGCGGTCGCGAACAACGTCTGCTTGTTGGTGAAGTACCGCACCACCATCGCCGGATCGATCTGCGCCTGCGTCGCGACGGCGCGAACGCTCACCTGGTCGTACGGGTGCAGCGCGAACTGCTCCCGCGCGGCCGCGAGGATCGCCGTCCGGGTGCGCTCGGACTTCTTCATTCCCGCAGCATAGCAACAAAGTCAACGCCAGTTGACTTTCTGTCCCGTCGTCGCGATCCGTCACAGAACGGTGGTCCACGCTGTCCAACCTGTCGACCGAGGAGGCCGTTATGACTACACAGCAGCACCGGGCCGAGCGGGCCGTCCTGATGAAGCTGCGCCTGCTCGGCCTGGGCCGCAATCCCTTGCGCAGAAGGGTGGACCGGGTCGAGTCCGGCGCGATCATCGGCGTACTGATCGGTGCTCTGCTGGCGATCCCGGTGGCGGCCGGGCTCGGGACGACGGTCCGCGAGCAGGCCGACCGTACGGCGGCCGAGCGGAAAGCTCAGTTGCGCCAGGTCGAGGCGAGAACCGTGGAGAACACCGCCGACATCGTTCCCTCGACGCCTGGCCAGGTCACCTCGCAGGTCCGGGTCGTCTGGTACGACGCGGCGGGGCTGCCGCGCGAGGGTCGGTCGGACGTGCTGATCGGCACCAGGGCCGGCGCCGCGCTGACCGTCTGGCTGGACCGGAACGGATCGATCGCCCGCGCGCCGCGGGAGTCCGCCGACAGTGTTGCGCTCGGCGTCGCGGCCGGGTTCGCCCTGCTGATGGTTGCCTGGCCACTGTTGTGGGGCGTGTACCGGCTGGCGAGGCTCGCACTGGATCGCCGGCGAGCGCTGGAGTGGGAACGTGAGTGGGAGCAGGTCTGTCCGCGCTGGACCCGCTCGCAGAACTGAACTCGTTGCGTAAGGCATGCAATTGGCGGGAGACCACGTCCTGAGCCGTTCACCGGGCGTCACCGCGACCGAACTGGCGCTATCGCGAACCGGCGGTTCGGCGCTAGCCTCGGTCGGGGGTGGTGCGAGCGATGGCGGCTGGTCGGTCCGGACTTCGTGGGCGGCGCAGGGAGTGTGCCCGCCTCGACGACCTGCTCGCGGGAGTGCGATCCGGCCGAGGGCAGGTGCTGGTCGTCCGTGGCGAAGCAGGTATCGGAAAGACCGCACTGCTGGAGTACCTCGTCGCCCGGGCCGACGGCTGCCGGATCGCCCGGGCGGCCGGGATCGAGTCCGAGATGGAGCTCCCGTACGCCGGTCTGCACCAGTTGTGCGGTCCGATGCTCGGCCTCGGCGACCACTTGCCGCAGCCGCAACGCGAGGCGCTGGCGATCGCGTTCGGGCTGGAGTTCGGCGGACCGCCGAACAACTTCCTGGTCGGCGCCGCCGTACTGGGGCTGCTGTCCGCGGCCTCCGAGAGCCGGCCGCTGCTGTGTGTCGTCGACGACGCGCAATGGCTGGACCAGGCTTCGGTTCAGATCCTGACCTTCGTCGGCCGCCGGCTGCTGGCGGACCGGATCGGTCTGGTGTTCGGTCACCGCGAGCCGGTGACCGGGCCGGACTGGCGGACCGCTGCCGAGCTCGTGGTCGGCGGTCTGGCCGACCAGGACGCCGCGACGCTGCTCGACGACGTGATTCCCGGACGGCTGGACGAACGCGTCCGGGATCGCATCGTGGCGGAGACCAATGGGAATCCCTTGGCTCTGCTGGAGTTGCCGCGTGGGCTGACCGCGGGCCAGTTGGCCGGCGGGTTCGAGCGGCCGGACACCCAGCCGCTGGCCGGTCAGATCGAGCAGAACTTCATCCGCAGACTCCAGGCACTTCCACCGGACACCCAGCGGTTGCTGCTGACCGCGGCCGTCGAACCAGTCGGTGACGTGCCGCTGCTGGTCCGAGCGCTCGCGATCCAGAACGTCCCGGTGAGCGCCGCCGCGCCCGCTGAAGAAGCCGGGCTGATCGAACTCGGTGCGCGGGTCCGGTTCCGGCATCCGCTGGTCCGCTCGGCGGTGACGCGCGTGGCGGGAATCGACGACCGGCGGCGAGCCCACCAGGCCTTGGCGGAGGCGACGAACCCGGACCGGGATCCGGATCGGCGGGCCTGGCACCGTGCGCAGGGAGCAAGTGCCCCGGACGAGGAGATCGCGGTCGAGTTGCTCGCGTCAGCCGACCGAGCGCAGGGCCGAGGCGGGATCGCGGCCACGGCAGCGTTCCTGCGACGGGCGGCCGAGCTGACGCCGGAGCCCGACCAGCGCGCGGTGCGCGCTCTCTCGGCCGCGCAGGCCGCCCTGCGGGCGGGCGACTTCGCGACCGCGGCCTGGCTGCTGGTCAACGCCGGCGACGGACCGGTGGACGCCCTGCACCAGGCGCGGGTCGAGCTCCTGCGCGCGCAGCTCGCGTTCCTGTCCGGGCACAGTCTCGAGGCCCCGCCGCTGCTGCTCGAGGCCGCCCGCCGGCTCGAACCGCTGGACGGCGATCTGGCCCGCGACACCTATCTCGACGCGCTCTCAGCCGCACAGTTCGCCGGACGGCTGGCCGGAAAGGCCGGGCTGGCCGAAATCTCCCGGGCGGTCCGTGCCCTGCCTCGGCCGGACGGGAGCCGCAAGCGCGACCTGGCGCTGGACGGCGTCTCGGCGTTGTTCACCGACGGCTACCCGGCGGCGGTTGCGCCGGCCAGGGAAGCCGTCCTGGCGTTCTCCGGTGCGCGGGGGCAACCCGACCAGGACGACCTGCGCTGGCTGTGGCTGGCGTCGCTGCTGGCGGTCGACCTCTGGGACGACGAGAACTGGGAGGTGCTCACCACCCGCCACGTCCGGATCGCCCGCGAGACCGGCGACCTCAACGACCTCCCGCACGTCCTGAGCCATCGGGTCATGCTGAACCTCTTCGCCGGGCAACTGTCCGAAGCCGCCGCGCTGGTCGCCGAGATCAAGACGATCTGCGACACGACCGGAGTCGGCCTCACGCCGTACGGCGCGGTCTGCCTGTCCGCGTGGCGCGGTCGACCGGACGAGGCGCGCGCGTTGATCACCAGGGCCCGGGACGAGGCCCAGAGCCGCGGCGAAGGAGGCGGGGTGACCACCGCGCACTTCGCGCACGCCGTACTGTTCAACGCTCTCGCGAAGTACCAGGACGCACTGGCGGCGGCCACCGAGGCGGCGGCGTACCCGATCGAGCTCGGCGTCGCGAACTGGGCGCTGCCCGAGCTGGTCGAGGCGGCGGTGCGCAGCGGTCGGCCAGATCTGGCGGCCGACGGCTTCGAGCGGCTCGCCGTGATGGCTGAGGCCTGCGGCAGGAACTGGGGACTCGGGGTGCTCGCCCGGTCGAGGGCGCTGCTGACGACCGGCCAGGCGGAGGCCGAATCGGCGTACCGGGACGCGATCGAGCTGCTCAGCGGCACCCGGATGCGGATGGAACTCGCCCGCGCCCGGCTCGTGTACGGCGAATGGCTGCGGCGCGAAGGCCGGCGGCAGGACGCGCGCGACGAGCTGCAGATCGCGTACGACGTGTTCAGCGCGGCCGGCGCCGACGCCTTCGCGGACCGCGCCGGCCGCGAGCTGACGGCGACCGGCGTGGCCGTCGGAACCCGGACCGACCGGCTCAGCGACACGCTCACCGCGCAGGAGGCGCACGTCGCCGAGCTCGCCGGTGCCGGTCTGACCAACGCCGAGATCGGCGCGCGGATGTTCCTCAGTCAGCACACCGTCGAGTGGCACCTGCGCAAGGTCTTCACCAAGCTCGGCATCACGTCCCGCAAGCAGCTCCGCTCGCGGACACCGGTCTCGCGGTAGGTGGGTCAGTTCCACCAGTAGAAGTGGTAGCCGCCGCCGCGGTAGTAGATCTTGCTCACGATGTAGTTCTTCACGTAGCCGTAGTCGTACCACTGGCGCACGCACATCCCGTAGTCGTAGCCGCAGGCAACCTCGCCTTCGGCCTGCACATCCGTGCTGACCGTGGACTGCGCGTGCGCCGCCGTACCGCCGCCGACCGTTGCCGCGACCACCATTCCGGCGACCGCAACCATTCGCGTGATGGGTTTCATCAGCTGATCCGTCCTTCCGTGCCCGACTCTTGCCGTGCGCAACATTGTTACGCCTTGTGCTGGAGCCGGTACCCTTGGTGATCAGGCCTAATCACGTCAGCCGTGTCGCGCGGCGGCCACCGCGGCGCGGATCGGCCCACGGTGCAAGGGGCCGTGGCCCGGCAGCACGAGGTCGGCGTCGAGGTCCTCCAGCGTGCTCAGGGTCGCCAGCAGCGTGGACCGGTCGGTGTGGTGGAACATTGCCGGCAGCAACTGTGGTCCGGTCGTCGCGGCGATCGGGTGCCCGGTGACGAGGCTGTCCCCGGTGATCACCGCGCCGACCGACGGCAGGTGGTACGCCGTGTGACCAGACGTGTGCCCGTGCGTCGGCACTGGCACCGGTGCACCGGGGAGATCGAGCGCACCCGTCGACGGGAAGGGCTGCACGTGCGGCGCCGTCACGTCCTGCGTCGCGCCGTTGCGCAGGATGTGGACAGCCCACGGCAGGACCCGCGGCCGCCACAGATTGGCGAGCAGCTCCGGCGGGGTCAGCTGCTCCAGGTAGTCCCGATGCGCGTGCCCGACTTCCGCCGGATCGACGTACGCCGGTGTGCCGTACCGGCTGTGGAACGGGTTCACCGCGCCCAAGTGGTCGACATGCGCGTGCGTCACGAGGATCGCCCGCACGTCCTCCGGCCGCTGCCCGATCGCCCGGATCGACGCTTCGACGTCGTCCAGGTCGCCCGGATAACCCCCGTCGACGAGCGTCAGGTCGTTCCCGTCCCGCAACAACACCCAGTTGACCGCCGACCCCCGCACCAGGAAGACGTCCTCAGCCGCCTCCACCACCTCGCGGTCACTCACCGGAACCCCCATCGATGCCCAAGGCAATAGTTGCCGCCACCCCACCATTGTCCCGCCGGGCGCATCCAGGACCCGCCCCCATGGCACAACCTCGCCACGCGGGCTGCGTACGGTACCGAAGTGAACCCACCCAAGGACCTCGCCCACCTGACGATCCGGCCCGCGAGCCCCGACGACGTCGAAGCTCTGTACGCCGTCTACGCCGAGCTGGCCGCCGACGGCGCCGTCGAGCCCCAGCAGTCGAAATCCCTGCGACAGACCTTCGAGGAAGGCTGGATCCGCGACCGAGCCGTCTATGCCGCCCATCTCGACGGATTTGTTGCCGGCGGCTACTTCCTCCGCGCCAACTTCCCCGCCTTCGCGGCCCACATCGCCCAGGGCGGCTACCTCGTCGCCCGCTCGGTACGCCGCCAGGGCATCGGCCGGAAGCTCGTCGAACACTCCTTGCACGAAGCCGCCACCGCCGGCTACACCGCGATGATGTTCAACCTGGTGATGGAGTCCAACCCGTCCCGCCACCTGTACGAAAGCCTCGGCTTCCAGCGCATCGGCACCATCCCTGACGTGCACGGCACCGAGAGCGCCTTCATCTACTGGCGCTCGCTCACCGGCTGACCCGTTCTATTCGCGCCAACCGTTCAGCTCCACGGACTTGCCGGTGTCGACCCGGAAGCCGAGCCTGATCGCGGCCTCGGCGTCGGCGGCCAGGTCGAGCTTCCAGGTGACGACGCCGAGGTCGGTGGTTTCGGCCGGCTCCGGTACGGCGGTGATCGGCTTGACGGCGATCTCGTGGTCGCGGGCCACCGGCAACTGGTCGAGCACGGTGATCCGGGCCGTGCGCGGCGTGTGGTTCTCGATCTTGGTCTCGTACTCGACCTCACGCCGGCGCGTCGAGCCGAGCGTCGCCTTGGTCGCGGTCCGGCGGACCAGCTTCCGCTCGACGCGGATCCGGTCGTCCAGACCGAGGGCGAGCTCGACGTCTTCGCCGGGGGCCCAGAGCGGCAGTGCGGCCGAGCCGACGAAGTCCGCCTCGTGGAAGACGGCGGCCTTTCCGGCGGGCAACGTGTGTTCCGAGGAGTTCACGACCGTGGCCCGCAGGTGGACGTCGGTCGACCGGACCGGCGCGGTGATGTAGTCGAGTTCGGTGTCGAGGTCGACGGAGGCGATCGTCGCGCGGTGGGAGGCGCCGTCCGCGGGGACGGCGACCGGTCGTGGCGGGGTGTAGGTGGCGGCGGTGACGCCTTGCTCGACGGTCGCGGAGAGGTCGGCGAAGACTGGCGCCGGTGCCATCACGGCCTCGGCGGCGCCGAACGCGGCCGGGCCGGACTTACGACGACCAGTCGGGGGAGCCGGCGCCCCCGCGACCGGTACCGGCGGGTGATACCGGTCCAGGTACCAGGGATCGAGCTCGGGCACCTTCGCCGTCACCATCGGCCGCGCGGTCGACAGCGTGAGGTCGCACTCCGGCCAGTCCTCACCCGTGTGCTGAGTGATCAGCCCGTACCAGCTCAGCGTCAGCCGATCCCCGGTCAGGCGCACGTCGTACGAACTGGTCCAGCCGGCCCGCGGTACGACGTACGAAAGCTCGATCTCCACCTCCGCCTCGGACTCCAGCGCCAGCCCGACCGCAGCCGAGCGGCGGTCGGGAGCGCGCTGCTCCACCACCGCGGCCAACCGGCGATCGGCCGCCGCGAGGCGTTCCTCGGCCTCCCGCCGCTGCTCGGCCAGCTCCCGCCGCTTGGCCCGTACGGCGGACAGCCGGCCCGCCAGCGATTCGGTGAACTCGCCCAGCTCGACGCTCGCATCCCCGCCGGCAAGAGTCCGGGCGAAGGTGCCTCCGGCCCGCCGGCCCAACTGTGCGAGGAACTGGTCGAGCTGCACCTGGACTTCGTCGGCGTCCGACAGCTCGCCGACCTCGGCCTGGGCCGCGCGGCGTTGACGTTCCAGCTCGGCCACGGTCTCGTCCGGCGCCTGCGGAAGATGCCGGACAGCCACGTCCACCCCGAGCACGGTGGCGGGCCCGCGGCCGGAGACCCGCACGGAGTCCTCCTGCAAGGCCAGCGGAAGCGACTCGACGTACACGGTCTGGTCACCGGCCGGCGCAGTGATCCGGCCCCGGCGGGTGACCCGGGCCCGGTCGGGATAGACGACAACGGCCACGATCGGGGCATCGACCACGAGTTCGCTCATGCCCCGACAGTAACTGCCGTTGGGTGCCCCCGGCGGCCCGAACGACGACCGGGCCGGACCCCGTGGGATCCGGCCCGGCCATAGCCGTGCGCTAGTTGACGATGATCCGGTCGACCTCGATCGTGAGGCCCTTGACGAGTGGCGTGGAGGTCCCGGTGGTGACCGTGCCGGTGCCCTTCTGCACTCCCTTGATGTTCATCGAGTACGTCATCGAACCACCGGGCGCGCCCGGCGTCGACTGGATGCGGTAGTTCGTTGTCGGCGGGCCGGTGATCTGGCTGCCGGCCGTGCCCTCGAAGTTCTCCGCACCGACGGTCAGGCCGTAGCCGGCCGGCGGACTGCCGAGCGCACCGTTGTAGGTGAAGCTGATGTCCTCGGTGCCGTTGACGCCGATCCACTGCTGGAACACCTTGAGGCTGGTGGTGCCGAACACGTTCACCCGCCACTCCAGGACGATCCAGTCCGACACCCCGTCGGTCAGGCTGGTCGCGTAGATGCCCGGGGCGCCGGTGCCGTCCAGGTCGGTCCAGTACGACGCGAGCACGTTGTTCGGCCGGGCCGGATCCGGCAGGTTCTGCGGCGCGAACTGGACGTCCTCGCTCGACGACGTGCCGCCGACGACCGAGTAGCCGTTCGACGTCACGCCGATCCGGTTGTACGTCTGCCCGGCGTACTGGAAGGCCGGGAGGTCGAAGTTCAGCGCCTCTTCGTCCCCGATCGGGGTGGGTGTGACGCCGAACGTGTCGAGCGGAATGTAGCCGAACGTCTCACCCGGTGCGATCACCGGCCGGTCGGGTTCACGCCCGGCCAGCGTGGCGGTCTTGGTCGCGATCTGGGTGCCGACCTTGGTCGCGCCGGTGACGCTGTTCAGCCGCAACTGCGAGCTGAGCGTGCTGGCCGCCGTGACCTGCGTGTCCTGCAGGCTGTTGTTCTGCACGGTCACGGTGCAGGTCGACGCGCCGGTGTTGCGCGCGATGGTCGACGGCGTACAGGTCTGGTCGATCGGTACGACGCCTTCCTGGCGGAAGAACGCGACCGGCAGGTGCAGGGCCCGGCTGCCGCCGATCTGCTTCAGGTTGACCTGACCGAAGTACTGACCGTCGGGCAGTGCGGGCGCGGTGATCGCGATCGTCAGCTTCTGCGTCTTGCCGGGCTTCACCTGGAAGACCGGCGGCAGCACGGTGACGTTCGCGCCGCTGACCGTCGTACCGGCGGCGCTGAAGGTGAGCGTCTGGTTGGTGACGTTCTTGACCGTGCGCTCGGCGGTGATCAGGCCCGGCATCGTCGGAGCGTTCACCGACGGCAGGTTGAGGTCGATCCGGTTCAGCGAGTCGGTGGCCGCTGCCGCGTAGTTGGCCGCCGTCTCGTCCAGCGTGAGACCGGGATCGCCGGCCTTGGTGAGGTCGATCCGGCCGCTGCCGTAGTCGAACGGGTCGGCCTGGGTGACCCGGTCCGGCTTCTTGACCGTGGTCTTGGCGGTGGTGCCCAGCGCGGACTTGACCTGGCCCGGCGTCCACGACGGGTGCAGGGCGATAACCAGCGCGGCCGCGCCGGCCACGTGCGGGGACGACATCGACGTACCGGCGATCGCCTGGTACAGGTTCCCGGGCGGTCCCCCGGAGGGGGCCTCCGGCGTCGGGGTCTGGCCCGCCAGGATGTGCAGACCGGGTGCGGTGACGTCCGGCTTGAGGAAGTCGCCACCGGGACCGCGCGACGAGAACGACGTCATCACGTCGCCCTGCCAGGTGGTCTTGGTGCCCGGCGTCATCGTCGCGGTGGTGGCCGGATGTGCCGCCAGGAACGCCAGCAACGCGTCGGCGTCGGGCTTCTCGAGCTGTGCCGTCGGCAGCCAGTGGTTGTCGGTGAACACGTCGGACGGGAAGGTGGTGTTGTACATCAGCATGCCGACCGCGCCGCCCTGCTTGACGTTGAAGCCCTTCATCACCCGGCCGGGCGTGAACTGGCAGGCGACGATCTTGCCGGTGAAGATGCCCGGAGGCGCCGGGGTGTTGCAGGTGACGTCGTTGTACGGCGGCGCCGAGGCGAGCACGACCGGCGCCGGGGTGCTGAGGCCCGGGGTGACCGACGCGCCGGAGATCGTGGCGGTCGTGCCGTCGCCGGACAGCGTGACCGTCGAGCGGAACGTCCGGCTCTGCGTGGAGGCCGCCACCGTGGTGACCCACGGGCTGCGGTGATCGGTGGTGTTCGCGCCCGGACCGGAGTTGCCGGCCGAGGCGGCGACGAACACGCCGGCCGCGTAGGCGTCCAGGAAGGCGAGCTCGACCGGGTCGCTGTACGGGTCGCTGCCGCCGGAGATCGAGAAGTTGATCACCTTCACGCCGTCGAGAATGGCGCGCGCGACGGCCGCGGCCGAGTCGCTCGGGAAGCAGCCCTCGGCGCCGCAGACCTTGTAGACCGAGACGGCCGAGGCCGGCGCGATGCCGAGGATCGGGCCGCGGTCGATGCCGAGCGTGTTCGCGTTCGCGACCGGTCCACCGGCCGACGTCGTCGCGGTGTGCGTGCCGTGACCGTTGGAGTCACGCGCGGAGTCGGGATAGACGTCGCCGCCGATCACCGCGTTGTAGGTGTCGAGGAACGGCCGCCCGCCGATCAGCTTGTTGTTGCAGGGGTAGACGTCGGTGGCCGGCGTCAGCGGGTTGTCGCCGAAGTCGCACACCCGCGGCGTGCCGTCGACGGTCGGCGGCGGTGCCGGCAGCGTGCCGGGGTCGGCGAACGACGGGTGCTCGGGCCAGGCGCCGCTGTCCAGGATGCCGACGACGACCCCCTTGCCGGAGGACGCCGAGCCGCCGAGCTGGTTGTAGATCGCCGGGGCGCCGATGAAAGCGCCACTGGAGTCGGTGAGCAGCTTCTGCGGGTTGTCCTGCTGGACCGCGGCCACGCCGGGCAGCTTCAGCAGTTCACGCGCCTGGTTCGCCTGCACGCTCAGCGCCAGGCCGCCGTACACGGTGCGGAGCTTCTGACCGGCTCGCGCACTCGGGACCTCGTCGCGCAGTGCGGTTAGGAACTTGTTCTCCACCGCCGCCACGTGCTGGAGGTACTTGGTCGCGTTCGCGCTCCTGGGATCGAGGCGCTTGCCGGTGACCGCCGGGCTGGTGCCGGGCAGTCCCTTGATCCCGCCGCGGTACGACGCCAGCGAGTCGTAGTCGAGCTTGACGACCACGCGGACCTGCTTGGCCGATGTGCTCTTGAGCAGCTCCGGGTCGCTCTTGGCGAGCTGACCACTGGGCGACTTGGCGCCTTGGACAGTGTCCGCGACCGTGAGCGGGGTCGCGGTCCAGGGCCGCCCGCTGGGGCTCGTCGGTGGCGGGTCGGCGGCCGACGCGGTCACCGCGGGCAGAGTCGCGGCGACCAGCAGGCCGGCGGACAGGCCGGCGATGGTGACGCGTCGAGTGGATCGGACGTGGGTCCGGGCAGTGGACCTCATGTGGGCCTCCCGTGAAGGCAGCTGACGCCGTCACCCAACGAAGGCCAGGCATGGGACGTCAGGCAACGCCGCACCGACGCTGCTTACCCTGCCGCAACGACGCTGCTCACCCTTCAGTCCTGTGACCGAACCCCCCCGGGTTCCGGCGTACCGGCAGGCGCCCCCACGGCGTCCGCCTGAGCAGAGGCTATGCCCAGAACGTCACCTCGGCTAGACCTCGTGCACGGCCCAGCTCAGTCGCAGGTGTCGCAGATCCCGCTGGCCGGCGTCTGCAGGTTGCAGCGCGGGCACTTGTTGATCGGCCGCTCGGCGATCGCGGCCTTGCGGGCCCGGCCGCGGGCCGCGCTCAGCTTCGACGGCATCATCGGGCTGCCGCCGTCGGCCGGCAGACCGGCCGCCTGGAAGTGGCGGTAGACGGCGAGGCGCTCGTGCGAGGCATGGACGTCCGGGTCCGGGGGAGTGGTGCCCGTCGCCGCGCCCACGATCGCGGCGTACCCGTCGAAGACGCTCTCGTCGGCGTTGACGCACAACGCGGACAGCATCGGCTCGCCCCGCCGAAGGCTCTCGGCCGAGACCTCGGCGAGCACGCCGCCGATCCACTGCCGGGTCGGCTGCTTGGTGCGGATGCCGGTCAGCTCCTGGACGCCGGTCGCGATGTCCTTGTGCTGCACCAGCGCCTGGTACTTGCCGGCCGCGCGGAGCAACATCTCCCGCGCGGCGCCCGCCCACTCGGTCCGCGCGGTGGCGATCCCGACGTCGGACACGTCACGCCAAGCGCGTTCCTCGACATCGGACAGGTTCTGGTCTGGTGCGGCGACATCGGAAGTGGACACCTGAAGACCCTAACCGGGTCGGCTCCAGGCGCGAAAACCGCGCCTCAGCGGTCGTGGGATTCGAAGGTGACCTCGATCGTCTCAGCGGCCTTGTGGCGCTGGGCCTGGGCGTACATCGCGTAGGCACGATGGTCGGCCGGGGTCAGGTCGGTGGCCGAGTCGGTGAACAGCGCGAGCAACGAGCGCGGGTAGAGCCGGTGCACGATCACCGAGTTCAGCTCGGCGCCGATCACCGCGATCGTCGAGGCGCCGTAGATGAGCCCGATCAGCCCCAGGGTCAGCGCGAACACGCCGTTCACCTCGCTCGCCTTGGCCAGGACGTCGTTGACGTAGATGCCACCCAGCCGCTCGAGCAGATGCCAGCCGAGCGCGGTGAGGAACGCCCCCGGGACGATCTGCCGCAAGGGCGGCCGGGGCCTCGTCCCGGGCCGCAGGCAGAGCGTCAGCATGGCGGTCAGCACCAGCACCGAGCCGATCGAGACGAGCCACCCCATGTTGTCGGCGACCTGACCGGACAGTTTTCCCATGCTGCCGGCCAGAACGGTGAGCGTGGCGAAGCTGAGCACGGTGAGACCCGCCAGCGACAGCAGCGCCCCCGACCGCAGCCGCCCACGAAACGGATTGGGCCGCCTGTTCCGCGGCACACCCCAGGTCACGTTGACCGCGTTCTGCACCGCCTGCCCGAGCCCGATCACGCCGTACACCGCGGTGAGCGTACCGACGATCACCGCCGCCGTACTGCCCTGCAGGCCCTGCGGCGTCGCCAGCTGAGTCCCCACGATCGGGAACTCCTTGAGCGCCGACTCCAGCACCGCCCGCTGCAGATCCTCGTTGCCCTGCAGGACGAAGCCGAGCACCGACGAGGAGATCAGCAGCATCGGAAAGATCGCCACGAACGCGTAGTAGGTGACGATCACCGCGAGATAACTGCCCTGGTCGTCGAAGAACTTGTACACCACGGCGAGCGGGAACCCGAGTCTTCGGCGCCGTCGCTGGAGGGCGTCGAGCCGCTGTCCCAAGGTCTTCACGCACCAACCGTACGATCCCGGCGCCTCGCTGCCGCTCAGGGTTCGCGGCGCGGCATCACCAGGACCAGCCGCGGGAGGCCAGCTCCTGCTCCTCGAGCCAGCGCTTGTCCTCGCCGCGGGCCAGGTGCGCCGTCTCCGGTACGCCGGCCAGTCGGCACGCTTCGTCGAGCAGGTCGTCGTACGCGGCCTCGGCGGCCATCAACCGGTGAGCGCGCGCGTAGATCCGCGGCGCGGTCTCGATCCGCTGGATCTCGACCGCCAGCCGGCCGAGCCTGGTCTGCAGCCGTAGCGTCTCGAACGGATCAGCGACCGTGACGGTCCGCCGGCGGAACCGGCCCGCCAGCTGACACAGTGACGTCCGCAGCCACTCCATCGCCCTCACTCCCTGCGTCGAGATTACGACGAGCAGGCCGCCGAGGGCGAGAGCCTGTCGTCAACGCATTGCGTCGCGGACGGCGTCGAGGCGGGCGCCGAGGAAGCCGCGTTCAGCCGCGTTGCCCGCCAGGACAAGTGCTTCCTCGTACGCCGCCGCGGCCTCCGGCAGCCGGCCGAGTTGGCGCAGGAAGTCGGCGCGGATCGCGCTGAGGTAGTGGTAGACCGCCAGAGCGGGCTCCGCGGTGAGCGACTCCAGCGCCTGGAGGCCGGCCTCGGCTCCGTCGCGCATCCCGATGGCCACCGCCCGGTTGAGGTCGACGACGGGCGACGGCCAGGAGGCGCGCATGACGTCGTACAGCGCGATGATGGCGGACCAGTCGGTGTCCTGCCAGGAGGGCGCCTCCGCGTGCACGGCGGCCAGCGCGGCCTCGACCGCGTAGCGCGACGGCGCCGCGCGGCCGAGTGCGTCGGTGAGCGCGGCGACGCCTTCGGCGATCAGCTTGCGGTCCCAGCGGCTCCGGTCCTGCTCGGACAGCAGCAGCAGCCGTCCACCGTCGTCGACGCGGGTCGCCGAGCGGGCCTCGATGAGCAGCAAGAGCGCAAGCAGCGCACTGACCTCGGCCTCGCCCGGCATCAGCAACCGAAGCATCCGGGCCAGGCGGATCGCGCTGTCCACGAGATCCTGGCGAACCAGCTCTTCACCGGACGGAGCCGTGTGTCCGGTGGTGAAGATCAGGTGGGTGACCTCCAGGACGGCGTCCAGCCGGCCTGCGAGTTGGTCGTGCGCCGGTACCCGGTACGGGATCCGGGCCGTCGCGATCTTCTTCTTCGCCCGGGTGATCCGCGCGGCCATCGTCGGCTCCTGGACCAGGAAGGCGCGAGCGACTTCGCCGGTCGACAGGCCGCAGACCAGGCGCAATGTCAGCGCGACCTGGGCCTCACGCGACAGGGCCGGGTGGCAACAGGTGAACACCAGCCGGAGGCGGTCGTCCTCCAGGATGTCTTCCGGCCCGGGCGCTGATGCGTCCGGCACCAGGAGGGGCAGCGATCGGCGGGCCAGGTCCTCGCGGCGGAGGAAGTCCAGCGCGCGATTGCGGGCCACCGTCGTCAGCCACGCGCCCGGGCGGTCGGGGATCCCGGACTCCCGCCACGACCGGAGAGCCTGCGTGTACGCGTCTTGGGTGAACTCCTCCGCCAGATCCAGATCACGCGTCAGTTTGGCCGTGGCGGCCAGCACCTTGGCCCACTCCCGCCGATGGGCCGAGGCGACCGCCTGGGCCACGGCGCCGGCCGCCACGTCGGTCATCCGCGGTCGACCAGCGGCCGGATCTCCACGCCGCTGTGACCGGCATGGACCTCGTACAGGCCGGAGGCGAGCGCGATCACCCGGTCGAGATCCTCGGCCTCGAGCAGGTAGAACCCACCGAGCACCTCCTTCGCCTCCAGGAACGGACCGTCCGTGATCGCCACCTGACCGACGCCGCCGCTGCGCAGGCTGGTCGAGGTCTGCGAGGGTTCCAGCTCTCCCCCCGCCAGGATCGCGGGACCGGCCTTCGTGGCGAACTCCCGGTGCGCCTGGTCGAGTTCCGCCCGCTCCGCGGAGCTCATCGCCGCCCACTGCGCCTCGTCGCCGAAGATCAGCACCATGTACTTCGTCATCTCGATTCCGTCCACTCGTCGGGCCCGGGCTGGACCCACCTACTTCGACGACGAATCCGCCGGACCCGAAATCGACAGTGCCACATCGCCGGATGCCGGCCGGTCGCCGAAGAAGTGCGGGATCAGGATTTCTGGCGGACCGGGATCCGGACCCGCAGGGTCGTCTCGCCGGGGACCGAGCTGATCGTGATCGCGCCGTTATGGCGTTCGACGACGATGCGCTGGGCGATGTCCAGGCCGAGGCCGGTGCCCTTGCCGACGTCCTTGGTGGTGTAGAACGCCTCGAAGGCCCGGGCGGCAACCTCGGGCGGCATCCCCTCGCCGCTGTCGGTGATCTCGACGACGACCTCGTTGCCCTCGGCCCGGGTGCGGACGCGCAGGGTGCCGGAGCCGTTCATCGCGTCGACGGCGTTGTCGATCAGGTTGGTCCAGACCTGGTTGAGCTCACCGGTGTAGGCCTCGATCCGCGGCAGTTCGCCGTACTCGCGGATCACCTCGATCCCGTCGCGCAGCTTGTGACCGAGCATCACCAGCGTGTTCTCGAGGCCTTGCGTCACGTCGGTGGGCTGCAGCGACGCGCGATCCAGCTGCGAGTACGACCGGACGGCCCCGACCAGCTCGGAGATGCGCCGGGTCGACATCTTCACCTCCGACAGCAACGTGGTCGCGGCGAACGTGCTCGCCACCCACTCCAGGCCCGGCTCGAGATTGTCCTCGTCCAGGACGGCGGCCGCCCGCTCGCACCAGGCGACGTCGACGCCCGCCGCGGCCAGCGGCTGGGCGATCACCCAGTCCCGCTCGACCCCGCGGCGCCCGAGCCACGTGGCCAGCGCGTTCTCCTGGTCCGCGATGTCCAGCGGATCGAGGCCGATCGCGGCCGGCTGGATCTCGCGGCGGAGCTTGTCGAGCTCGGTCAGCTGCGGGGCCGAGATCTCGCCTTGGGCCAGCCGGTCCAGGGAGGAGATCAGCGTGTGGCAGACGGCGTCGAGCGCGTCCGCGGCCCGCGTCGCGGCGGCCGCGGGATTGTTGATCTCGTGGGCGAGGCCGGCGGCGAGGGTTCCGAGCGTCACCAGCGACTGGCGTTGCCGCGCGGTCGCCTCGATGGACCGTGCGGTTCCGTAGACGCCGTTGATCAGGTGGCTGCCCAGGGGGAACCAGGCGTCGGTGAGCGTACGCAGTACTGGTGCCGGCACCCGCAGTACCCGGCCCTCCTGCACACCGCGCCCTGATGCGAGATAGACGCCTCGCTCGTCCCAGGCCCGGAACCCGCCGGCCCAGCGGCCGGGCACGTCCAGCCGGCCGACCACCGTGTCCTCCCGGCCGACGTGCCTGGACAGCTCGATCGCGCCGTCGAGCAGCACCCACCAGTGGTCCGCGTGCTCGCCCTCGGTGAACAGCTTGACCCCGGGCTCGATCCGCACTTCGGTGCCGCCGTCGAGCAGTTCGCCCAGCTGCGCGTCACTCAGCCCGGCGAAGAGGCTGAGTTCACGCAGCTCGTCGACGTGCACGGCTCACACCGTCGCCAGGTAGCGATGCACGAGATAGACCGACATGGCGCCTTCGCCGACCGCGGAGGCGACCCGTTTCATCGAGTCGAGCCGTACGTCGCCGGCCGCGAACACGCCGGGCACGCTCGACTCGAGCGCAAAAGGGGCCCTAGGCAACCGCCAGGCCTGGTCGTGGGCGAGCAGCTCCTGACCGGTCACCACGAATCCCTTGGCGTCGCGCACGACAGCGGGGCCGAGCCACTCGGTCCGCGGCGAGGCGCCGACGAAAACGAACAACCAGCTCGTCGGCAGTTCCTCGGTGCGACCGGTGGTGCGGTCGGCCACGGTGATCGCCTCGAGGTGCCCGTTGCCACGGCAGGCCGTCACCTGACTACCGCAGCGCACCTGGATGTTGGCGGTGGCCGCGATCTTGTCGATCAGGTACCGCGACATCGTGACTTCGAGCGAACTGCCCCGGACGATCAGCACGACCTTCCTCGCGTAGCGGGCCAGGTTGAGCGCGGCCTGGCCCGCCGAGTTGGCGCCGCCGACGAGATAGACGTCGTCGCCCTCGCACTGGCTCGCCTCACTCGCGCTCACGCCGTAGTACACGCCGCGGCCGGTGAGCTCGGCGAGTCCGTCCGCTTCGAGCCGGCGGTACGAAACCCCGGTGGCCACGATCACCGCGCGAGCCTCGATCTCGCCCGCGCCCTCGACCAGGACGGCGTGCACCGGCCCTCGGGTCTCGAAGCCGACGACCGAGCGCGCCAGCACCATCTCCGCCCCGAACCGCGACACCTGCGCGACCGCCCGCTGCGCCAGATCGGAGCCGGTCAGGCCCTTGGGGAAGCCGAGGTAGTTCTCGATCGCCGCGCTCTGCCCGGCCTGTCCACCCGGCGCCTCACGCTCGACGATCACCGTGCTCAATCCCTCGGACGCCGCGTACACCGCGGCCGCCAGACCGGCGGGTCCACCGCCGACGATGCACACGTCGTACAGGGGCTGCTGGGCGGTGGTCCGGAGCCCGAGCGCTCCCGCGAGATCGAGCGTCGACGGCGAGCGGAGGGTGTCACCGTCGGGGATCAGCACCAGCGGAAGATCCGTCGCCTGCGCCTCGGCCAATTGCGTCAGCCGCTGGGCCTCGGCGTCGCGCTCCACGTCGTACCAGCGGTAGGGCACGTAGTTGCGCGCGAGAAACGTCTTGATCTCGTGGCTGCGGTCGGACCACCGATTGCCGACCACCCGGACGTCGGACGTGTGATCCGGATTCGCCTGCCGCCAGTCGTCGAGCAACCCCTCGATCACCGGGTACAACCGCTCCTCGGGCGGATCCCAGGGCTTGAGCAGGTAGTAGTCCAGCCCGATGTCGTTGATCGCCTTGATCGCGACGTCGGTGTCGGCGTACGCGGTGAGCAACAGGTACTTCGCTCCCGGCGCGTGGACCTGCGCCTGCTCGAGCATCTCGATCCCGGTCATCTCCGGCATCCGCTGGTCGGCCGCGATCAGCGCCACCGGCTGATTACGCAACGCCAGCTTCGTCAGCACGGCAAGGGCCTGCGCCCCCGAGTTCGCCCGCACCACGAGGTAGTCGTCGCCGTACCGATTCCGCAGATCCCGGGAGATCGCGGCCGACACCATGGGATCGTCGTCGACGGTCAGAATGGTGGGTTTGCTCATGTGGTTTCCCCCCGAGAGCCAGGGTAATCATCCCGGCGACCTTCGGAAAGGTCCCAGCCGTCGACGCGGAACGGGGTGTTCGGGGAGTTGTTGTCCGAGGCACCTACTGGAGCCCTGACGGTGACCGTCCGGTCGTTGCCGGTGACACGCGGTGGCTGACGTCCTCGCGGGAAAACGAGTTCGGCAGCACCGCGGGCTGGGCTAGTCTGCGGCCATGGGGCAGGGGGACATCGACGAGATCGCCAACCGGACCGGGTTCTCCGGTGTGGTCTGGATCGACCGGGCCGGTCAGATCGAGTTCGCCAAGGCGTACGGGCTGGCCAACCGCGCCTACGCCGTTCCCAACACCCTCGACACCAGATTCGGTATCGCCAGCGGCAGCAAGGGTTTCACCGCTCTGGCGGTTTTTTCACTGGTGCGGGAGGGTGTGCTCGACCTCAGCACCACCGCCCGATCCCTGCTCGGCAACGATCTCCCGCTGATCGCGGACGACGTGACCGTCGAACATCTCCTCACCCACACCTCGGGCATCGGCGACTACCTGGACGAAGAGGCCGACTCCGAGATCACCGACTACTTCGTCGGCGCGGCGCACGAACTGACGACCACCGAGGCGTTCCTGCCGTTGCTGGACGGGCATCCCACCAAGTTCCGGGCCGGTGAGCGGTTCTCCTACTGCAACGGCGGTTTCGTGGTCCTCGCCCTGCTGGCGGAGCGGGCCGGCGGCATCGGCTATCACGACCTGGTCCGGGAACGAGTACTCCGCCCCGCCGGAATGACCAGAACCGAGTTCCTTCGCTCCGACGAGCTACCGGCTGACGTGGCCGTGGGTTACCTGCCGTTGGACGGCAAGGATCGCTCCAACGTCTTCCACCTCCCGGTGCTGGCCAACGGTGACGGCGGCATCCACACCACCGCCGCCGACATCTCCACCTTCTGGCGCGCGCTGTTCGCCGGCGACATCGTGGATCACGTCGAAGAGGTCGTCCGCCCACGCTGCGACGTACCGGACCAATCAAGACGCTACGGCCTCGGCTTCTGGCTGCACGAGACCACCGACACGGCAATGCTCGTCGGCTACGACGCCGGCGCGTCGTTCCAGTCCACCCACGATCCTCGTACGGGCACCACCCGGACGGTCCTGTCGAACACGTCCCCCGGAGCTTGGCCGATCGCCCGCGCGCTCATGTCCTGAAGAACGGTTCCTGGGAACAGTATCCGAGGAGGCACACGCCGTAACCACACGGCTGGTCCTTGACGTCGATCCCATGGGCGCGCGAGCGCAGAGCAGCCGGCTGCCGCTCCTCTTCTGAGCGGGCATGCGATCATCCGGTCCTGTGCCTACCATGACCGAGCTGTTGACCACAGCATCAGTTGCAGCCGCCGTCACGCTAGTGATCGAGTACAGCGCCAAGCCCCACCTTGAGGCCCGGAAGGAACGGATCTTGGAGCGCGAGCGGTCGAAGCGCAAAACGGCTCAACTTCTTCTCGAAGTTAGTCAGATCGCGGGGCAGCTCGGGCGTCGCGACGAGATCACAAGGGACACCGAGGTACGGCGGAAGTTGGCCCAGCACAACACACACTTGCGTGAGCGTCTCGTGCAGATCAGCGACGACCTAGTCCTGCTGGCTCCCGCATTCGCGGTTCAGTTGCCGGAGCCGGTGGCGAAGTCTCTGGGGTTGGCGATGGGCCACATCAAAGGAGCAGCGCAATCGTCAAAGCTTAACGCCGAGGTAGCCGCTGAGCTCGCTGCTGTCACAGGTCCGGTAGCTGACTACCTCGCGTCCTACAGATTCATCTCCAAGGTCCTAGCACTCCATCGAGTCAGGCAGATATCGAGGGCGGAACTTCAAAGCGCCGATTGAGGCGGTCGGGACCATCGATCGTTCACGACTTCCCTGTATGAACCGCGGAGTCGCGCAACTGTCGTCCGGGGAATGACAGACTCCATGGAGCCTCCGCTCGCGATCGACGCCAGGTATCTCGGTGGCCCTCTCGACGGTCTTATGTTCTCCACGCAGACGATTGGCCACCTGCCTTGCGGTAAAGGTCATGGTTGTTTTGAGCGACCGCAAACGCGGGGAGGAGCGGCAGCACGAATATCACCTGGTCGCCACGGGACGCAGAAGATGCAGTACCACGGCGAGCTTGGAGAGCAGTCAATAAGTTCGTCTACGCGTACCTCAAGGCCTCTCGGAGGATTGCGTTCGCGTGCCGATATCGGTGACATGGCGCTGGAACTTGATGACACGCCTCGAATGCCAGATGTGTGCCGGGTCTCGGTCTTCAGTTTGGTCGGTGGCAGGCGCATCGAGCTGTCTGGCTTGGCCTGACAGTCCAGTGCGCAGGAAGGTGTCCGCAGCCAAAGGACGGTCAGCAGATCACGGCGCTGGTCGTTCGACGCTTACGCACTCGGCAAGGACAAGGAGTGTGGTCGGCAGTTGGTCAGAGCTCGAGTGTCCAGGTGCCGTCGGGGCTGGTGAGGGTGTGTCGGTCGGCGCCGAGTTCGACGGTCATGCCGTGGAGGGGGAAGTGGCCGGCGGCAGTCCACCTGGCTTGGACGCGTTCCAAGTCGTCCCACAGGCGGCGTGGTCCGCTTTGGTGGACGGTCATTGTTTCGCTGTCGGCGCGTGCCCAGGATCCGTCGGTGGCTAGCAGCCATAGGAGTTGACTGCCGTCATCGCGGGTTGCGGAACGGTTCTCGACGTCGGGGGTGTCGAGTTCGTACAGACAGCGCAGTTCCCAGTCCTCCCACAGATCAGGCAGGGTGCCGGTCAGTTGGCGGGTCTCGGTGCCTGGCTGGTCGCGGGCGGCGTCATACACGTTGTCGAGGCGAGCTGGATAGTCCGTTTCGCGTCGGGTGCGCATGAAGGTTGCCGATTCTGGTTGTACGCGTCCGCGGGCTACTCCGTCGGCGTGTTTCTGGGCGCTGATCAGGAGTGAAGTGCCGATGATTGTGGTGACGATCATCCCGCCGGGGCGGAGAGCCTCCAGCCAGGCCGGCGGGATTGGACGGACGGAGACGGTCGCGATGATGCGGTCGTAGTCGGCGTCTGGTAGGGATCTGGTGGCGTCCGCGACCTCGAGGTGTGGTTGTCGACCGAAGGCGGCGAGGCGTTCGCGGGCGGCGTCGACGAGGTAGGGGTCTACGTCGATGCTGGTCACCTGCTGGCCGCCGAGGCGATGTGCGAGCAGGGCGGCGGAATAGCCGGAGCCGGTGCCGACGTCGAGCACCCGATCCTGCTTGCCGGGGTTGAGCAGGTGGAGCATGCGCACGATCAACCCGGGCAGGGTTGAGGACGACGTCGGGAGACCCGTTGGACGATCGGATAAGTCTGCACGGTCGGCGTGGAGTGATCCCACGCGGGTCACCAGCGTCTCGTCGGCGTAGGTCTCCGCCCACGGCTGGTCCGGCTGGGGCGTGCGGAGTCCCCAGGCGAACGGATAGCTGTCGGGAATCGGCTCCCACCACCTCGGCACCAGTTGGTGCCGAGGTGTGGAGCTGACCGAGTCGTGCCACTCCGGTGCCGCTGCCGTTATCTCTTCGGCGAGCTTGCGAGCGGCGTCGGTCCAGTCAGTCACGGAGTCAATCGTCCTTTCCTTGGAGGGCATCGGCCATTGCTTCAATCATCGGTACGCCGGCCTTGACAGCGAGCCAATGCCACTGACCATTCGGGTTCACTTCGAAGAACACCCATCGGCCATCCGGGGTCACGGCGAAGTCGAGCGCGCCGAAGTACAAGCCGAGTTCGTCCATCAGCAACCGGACACCTTGCGCCACCTCAAGCGGGAGTTCGATCGGACCATAGGTGAGGGACGGGTAGTCCGTTCTCCAGTCCAGTCTGGCAGCCGCACTTCCGGCATAGATCGCGACTGGGAACATCCGCTTCCCGATCACAGTCAGGCGCACTTCGCAGTCCTTGGGAACTCGCTCCTGAAACAGGTGTGCGGTGCCAGCGACGCTCGCGTCGATCTCGTTGGCACCGAGCACAGTGGTCGGCAAGTATCGGTGACGTCGTTCCGCGGTGAGTACGCCGCCGCTGAGGCCCTTGTAGATGACCTCATCGGCACCGATGAAGTCGCGGGCGTGTTCAGGATCCGAGGTGATGATCGTCTGGGGCACTCCGAGTCCGGCGCGGGCAGCCACCGCAAGCTGAACCGGCTTGTAGTTGGCAGCAGAGTCCTTCGCCGGATGATTGATCCATCGCACCGGCAGCGACCCAAGCACGCCGAGAACTCCGACGCGCGCCTCAGACACTGCGAACGCTCGTGCCTCGTCCGACCAGTCGCTGGGCACGTTGAATTCGGCGGGTCGGCGCCACCACACAGCACTGACAGCTCTGAGGTCGACCGACCGATCAGCGATCAACTGCCCGTCCCAGCCTTGCGCCCCAAGGGTGGCAGCTACACGGGACGACTGGGGGAAGTCGGACGTGTCGTAGCGGACGACCGACGCATTCCGCCTGGTCAGCTCCTCGATGACGGCGTCAGCGGTCAGGTCGTCGCGGCCCGTCAACACCAGGACGGTGCCCATGATCAGTAGTTGTCGGTGGAGTTGTCCGATCCGGGGCGCTGGCCGTCGGGGATCGGCGTCTCGGTGTTCGTCTCCGGCAGAGCTGCGGCGATGGCGTGGTACGGGTTGCCGGTCGCAGACACGTTCAGTTGAAGGTTGGCGCTGTAGGTCATCGGCAGTTCCATCGGGGTCGTGTCTGGCCCGGACGTCAGGTGACGGACACCGAACGGAACTGCGCTCGTCTCGCTGCTCATGGTGAATCTCCACTTCTGGTGCGGGTTTGGAACGGTCGACCCAGGACGGACTCGCTATCTCGTCCCGCGCCGGCCGGCTTCTGGGTTGCGGCTCGATCAAGTGCTCGCCCAGCCACTGCTGCACGCGACAGACTTCCTGCTCGGCCATCGAACTGACCGGTGACTCAGGCTGGGCGCTCAGGGTCGAGCCACCGGACGACGGTGGAACCGTTGTGACCGTGTACTGCGAGGAGGATGTCCAGGCCGTAGTCCCAGACGACTGTGGTGGCCCACTTTCCGCGCCACCGCAACGCCACAGTCCCGTCCGACCACTCGACGCCCTCCGCGACATCGCCGGTGCCGCTGACTCCAGTCACGTCGACGGTGCGGCGGAGTACGAATCGGCGTGGGCACGCAATGTCTGAGGCTGAGCGGTCGAGCTGTGCGTCGACTTCCATGCGAGTTCCCTTCGAGGTCCTTGATCTCCATCGAAGGGCCTATGACTGCGGAACGTAAGGAAATCGTCGCAAGCTGTCGATGCGGTTGAACCGGAAATTTCCGGGCAGAACGCTGTCGGCCGGTGACTCGCCGTACATATCGTTGGGCTGTGGAGGGAAACCAGGTCCTGAAGGCGCGCATGGCCGAGATCGGCTTGACCCAGGCCGAGCTGGCCGAAGCGGTCAACGCAGACCTTCGGCGCGCCGGCTACGGAGGCACCGTCAGCGATCGAACGGTGCGGAACTGGCTGACCGGGAAGACTCGGTGGCCACATCACCGCCAGCGCGATGCACTCTCCGCAGTCTTCAGTAGTCCGATCACGGATCTCGGATTCGTCGCTCCGGCCGAGCCGGTGCCTGTTCCGCGGCGCAGGTTCATCGGCGCCTCCGCGGCTACTGTCATGGTTGCCGCCGGGGCATCGCAGCGCGCTGCGATGCCCCGGGTCGGCGCTGGTGACGTCGAGCGCCTGCTGTCCAAATTCGCGCTGATCGTCGCGAGCGACCATCAGTACGGCGGAAAGCTCACCATCGAGACCCAGGCATCCGCGCTCGCGGGCGAGGCCCTGGCACTGCAGGCACGGGGGACTGCGAGTCAGCGAATCCGAAGCGCTCTCTACGGCTGTGCGGCCTCGTTCACTTCGAGTGCCATGTGGGCGGCGATCGACGGTCGCCGGTTCGATACCGCGCAACGACATTTCGATCGCGCAGCAGGTCTGGCCACGATGTCAGGCGATCCAGCGATCCAATTCAGAATCTGGTCGCACGCCGGCAGCCTCTACCGCCACATGGCCAGGCCTGTCGACGCGTTGTCCGCCAACGATGTTGCGCGCCGGTTGCCGATTGCGCGACGAGATCCGATGTTCGCGTCCCTCGGTCATGCGAGACATGCCGCGATACTTGGGCAAACCGGCGATCACCGCGCCGTACGTCAGGCCGTTGCCCATGCCGAAGAAGCTCTGGCCAGATCAGAACCCAGCGAGGAGCGACCGGTGTGGTTGAAGGCCTTCTACGACCAGGCAGAGCTGGAGAATCTTGCTCTCGCCGGCTACTTGGCGCTAGGCGACTACGAGGTGGCTGAAGGCCACGCTCATCGAAGCCTCGCACTTCTGCGGCCCGGCATGTGGCGTACGCGATCGATAACGACTGCACGATTGGCCAAGGCTCAGCTCGGTCAGGGCGATATCGAGGAAGCGGTCGCAACTGCGATGTCGATACCGATCGAGCCGACCGGTCTGCATCCGCGGATCAACTCGATGCTTCAAGACTTCGGTACCACTCTGCGGATCGCTGCGCCATCCAGCCACCCGGCGACCGCCTGGGACCATTACGAACACGACTCGCTGAGGAAGCTTCTGTGACCCCTAACGGTATTGCCCTGCGCCACTCCACCGTGATCGACGACGTGTGGAGCACGTTGATCGAGGTGTATGCCGACGTCCGTGCCGACCAACTTCATCTTCCGCACTACTCGGTCGAGCGCTTCGGCGAACAGCTTGCTCGGCACGCATTGGATCCCGGTTGGGAAGCTGTCATCGGCTACGACGCGGCGGAGCCGGTGGGGTTTGCGTATGCGAACAGCCTCACGCCCGATGACCGTTGGTGGCGCCGGATGACCACCCCTCTTCCCGGGGGATGCACCGAGACGCCGACTGTGGCGGTGAAGGAGATCATGCTGCGCAAGCCGTGGCGAGGGCAGGGGATCGCTCGGCTGATCCACGACGAGCTCCTCCGCGATCGTCCCGAGACGCAGGTCTCGTTGCTGGTCAACGCGTTGAACGGCGATGGGAAGGTCAAGGCGCTCTACGAATCCTGGGGTTATGAGCCGATCAGTACGCAGCAACCGTCCGTCGACGGCCCGATCCTGACCGCCATGCTCAGGCGAACTCGACCAGATCGGCTGAGGTCGCCATAAGCCCGCTCTGCGTAGCTTCAACGTTGGTGTTCGAGGAACTCAGTCGACCACCGCAGGTGGCGCGCCCTCGTCGATGGGGCGGGCCTGGGGGCGCCGACGGGGGAGCATCAGCGCCGGTATGAGGGTGAGGGTCACCAGCACCCAGGCGACCCAGTAGGTGTGCGAGAACGCGGAGGCAGCGTCGACCAGCCCGCGCGCGATGGCTGCCGGATCGATGTTCAGCGGGGCGATGCTCTCCGGCTGGGTGTTGGACAGGATGGCGGCCTGCGTCTCGCGGAGCCCGTCGCCCAGACCGGGAACCTGGGTGCCGGGAATGATCGGCGAGTCGTTGAGCTGGTTGGTGAGCACGACCGACATCGTCGCGACGCCGCACGACGAGGCGATCTGCTGGCTGATGTTGAGCAGCGTCGAGCCGCGCGCGACCTGGGCGCCGGACAGGGTCCGCAGCGCCGTGGTGAACAGCGGCATCATCGTCGCGCCCATCCCGAAGCCCATCACGACCAGCATCGCGATCAGCAGCGGGTACGGCGTGGTCGCGGTGACCTGGGTCAGGCCGAACATGCCCACGACGATCAGCGCCAGGCCGACGGGCACGATCCGGCCCACCGGGATCTTGTCGACCAGTCGTCCGGCGATCGGCATCGTCACCATGGCGCCGAGCCCCTGCGGCGCCACCAGCAGACCCGCGTGCAAGGTGGACTCGCCGCGGATCTGCTGGAAGTACGTCGGTACCAGCAGCAGCCCACCGAAGAACGCCGCGGCGAACAGGAACATCGTGATGATCGAGATGGTCAGGTTGCGATCGCGGAACAGCCGCAGATCGAGCAGCGGGTGCTCCGGCCGGAAGGAGTGCCAGACGAAGGCCGCCATCAGCAGTACGCCGGCCAGCATCGAGACCCACACCCGCGGCGCACCGAAGTCGCCGTTCTCGGCGGGCAGCGAGGAGACGCCGAAGAGGAACAGCGCGAGGCCGGGCGACATCAGCGCCACCCCGAGGAAGTCGAACGACTCCGACCGCTCCGCGTGGTCCGGGGTCAGCGCGAACCAGGCGTAGACCAGCGCGATCGCGCCCAGCGGCACGTTGATCAAGAAGATCCAGTGCCAGCTCGCCACCTCGATCAGCCAGCCGCCGAGGATCGGTCCGAGGATCGGGCCGAGCAGCATCGGCACGCCGAGGATCGCCATCAACCGGCCCATCCGGTGCGGCCCGGCGGCCCGCGTCATGATCGTCATACCGAGCGGCATCAGCATGCCGCCGCCGAGGCCCTGCAGGACGCGGAACGCGATCAGCATGTCGATACTCGTCGCGGTCGCGCACAGCGCCGACCCGGCGGTGAACAGGAAGATCGCGGCCATGTAGAGCCGCTTGGTGCCGAACCGGTCGGCCGCCCACCCGGTCAGCGGGATCACGGTCGCGAGCGCGAGCGTGTACGCCGTGACGGTCCAGGCCACGGTCGAGTAGGCAACCGGATTGTCGGGCGTGCCGAACTCGTCCTGGAACGTCGGCAGGGCGACGTTGACCACGGTGATGTCGAGGATCGACATGATCGCACCCAGCACGACGACACCCGCGATTTTCAGCACGGCGGCGTCGATGTGGTCGGGATAAGCGGACTGCTCGGCAGGCTGGCTCACGGTCTGTCCTCTCGGCACGCAGCACGTCCGTGCCGACATTACGCTCGTCCCCTGGCCTCGACGAGCACTATTTTCTTCGCGCCCTCGGTGCGCGACCAGGTCCGTCCAACAGCGGTGAACTAGTGTTCTCGGATGCCTCCAGCCACCGCCCGCCGTCCCCGCCCGGCCGACATGCCAGTCCCCGCCGGCGCACGCAGCGTCTTCACCGACGGCGCCTGCTCAGTCAACCCCGGCCCCGGAGGCTGGGCTTGGGCGCTGTCGACCACCGAGTACGCCGCCGGCCACGAAGCCGCGTCGACCAACCAACGCATGGAGATCCGCGCCGCCCTGGAAGCCGCCCGAACCAACGAGGGCCCCCTCCTGATCGTCTCGGACTCGACGTACGTCGTGAACTGCTTCCGCGACAGCTGGCACACCGGCTGGCTGGACCGAGGCTGGCTCACCTCAGCCAAGAAGCCAGTCGCCAACCGAGACCTCTGGGAACCGTTGGTCGACCTGGTGACAACCCGCGGCAACATCGCCTTCCAATGGATCAAAGGCCACTCAGGCCACGAAATGAACGACTTCGTCGACCGCCTCGCCGTCGCCGCCTGCTTCCCGGAGCGCTGATCCCGCGGCAGCTGACATGCTGGATCGATGAAGGACGTCGAACTCCAGGTGCCATCTCCCCTGGAGACGTTGGCGGACGACAGGCTCGGAGCGGCCGGTGTTCGCGTACTTCTCAAGCGAGACGACCTGATTCACCCCGAGTTGCCAGGAAACAAATGGCGGAAGCTCAAGTACAACCTGGTGGCTGCTCGAGCGGGCGGGTACGAGACGCTGCTGACCTTCGGGGGCGCCTACTCGAACCACATCCGGGCGACGGCCGCAGCTGGGTACTACGGCGGGTTCCGAACCATCGGGGTGATCCGCGGCGAGCCGCACGATCCGCTCAACCCGTCCCTGGCCTATGCGGTTTCGCGCGGTATGCGCCTGACCTACCTGGATCGTGGGACCTATCGGGACAAAGGCTCGGCGACGGTTCTCGAAAAGCTGCGGCAGGAGTTCGGGGAGTTCTATCTACTCCCTGAGGGCGGCAGCAATGCCGAGGCGGTGCGTGGGTGCGCCGAACTGCCGGCCGAGATCGCTGAAGACTTCGATGCCATCCTGTGCGCGGTCGGGACCGGCGGGACGCTTGCCGGAATCGCGTCCGGCCTGGGGAACGGCCAGCGGGCAATTGGGGTGCCGGCGCTCAAGGGTGCCCAGTTCTTGGAGAACGAGGTTGCCGAGCTCCAGCGGCAGACGTTCGGCTCGTCGACCGCCAACTGGACGCTGGACTACGCCCATCACTACGGTGGATACGCCAAACGGACCGCGGAACTGGACGAGTTCATCGCCGACTTCGAGCAGCGACACGGACTGCGGTTGGACTGGGTGTACGTCGCCAAGATGATGGCGGCGCTCTTCGACGCGATCGGGCGAGGTGAGATCGCGCGGGGGTCAACTGTCGTTGCGGTGATCAGCGGGTCTGAACAGCCCAAGCAGACCTCAAGCTGGTAGGCGACCTCAGCCACAGGCCACCCAACTGTATTCTCTTTGTTTTATGTATTTCCGGTCTTGCTGCTTTGGTTCTTGTAGTTTGCTTTTTTGGTTCGAGTTTTTGTTGCTCGATTGGCTTTGCCGTTGGGTGCCAGAGGCGGGACTTGAACCCGCACGCCCGAAGGCACCGGCACCTAAAGCCGGCGTGTCTGCCGTTCCACCACTCTGGCTGGGGTTGCTCCCCAGGAGGTCATCCTAGGGAGCAACCGGTGTCAGCGGTTCTGCAGGGCGTCGATGAAGACGTCCTGGAGGTCGGTGGGGTTGCGGGCCACGTAGCTCTGACCGCCCGTCGCCTGAGCCAGGCGCTTGAGTTCGGTCTCGTCGGCGTCCGGGCCGATGCCCAGCGCGATGATCCGGACCGGGCGGGCCGGGTCCTTCAGGGTTTCGAGGGCCCGTAGGGCGGCGTCGAGGCTCATGCTGCCGGGGTCGTCGTTCTTGCCGTCGGTGAACAGCAGCACGGTGTTGACGGCGCCGGAGTTGTACTGGGTGCGGACCTCGCGCACGGCCGCGATCGCCGTGTCGTACAGGCCGGTGCCGCCGCCGACGCGGGCCGACTGGGCGGTCAGCTGGGACAGCATCTGCTGCCGGTGGCCCGGGGTGAGCTTGCCGATCGGGACCAGCTTCTTGAAGTCCGCCGCTTCCGGGCCGATCTTCGTCGAGAACACCCACAGGCCCAGTTCGGCCGAGTCCGGGAACAGCCTGAGGCCGTTGCTGGCGGCTTCGATGGTCAGCTGCATCCGGGTCTTGTTGCTGCCGGGGACCTTTTCGGCCATCGAGCCGGAGACGTCGATGACGGCCAGCGAGTGGGCCGACAGCGACAGCGTCGTCCAGCTCTGCAGGACCTTGCCGATGGCGGCGGCGGTCGGCTTGGTCAGCTGGGTGATGTCGCCGACGCCGCGGCCTTCGCCCAGCGGGCTCATCAGCGGGTCGCGGAAGCCGGCGTCGTCGCGGGACTGGCCGACGGCGTCGGACAGCATCTCCGCGGCCAGCGCCTGGCCGGCGTCGGTGATCGCCTCGGTGTTGTTCTTGGCGGTGACCACGACCGGGTAGTCGAGCAGCAGGGTCCCGGTCCGCGGCACGATCGCCTTCAGCGGCGCGGTGGGGTGCTCGTCCTGGTACTTGACGAACGCCTGCTCCGACATCGGTACGACGACCGGGCTGTTGTCCGCCGACGCCTTGCTCAGCGGCCCGCTGTACTCGGTGTACTGCTTGGCCATCGAGCCGAGCCGCTGTGCGAGCGGAACCAGCACCTTGGCGACCTGGCTGTTCGAGGCCGAGGTCTTGGCCCGCTCGGACTGGATCGCGAGCAGCGCGAGCGCGCCGGACGACGACTTCAGGGGATCGAGCAGGGCCGGCTGGGTGTCGGCGAAGATTCCGAGCCACGACGAGGTGTTCGCGAAGTTCTCGGTCCGGCCGACCAGGACCAGCGGGGAGCTGGCCAGCGACGGGACCGCGACGGTGGGGATCGACTCGCCGTCGTCGGCGCGGCTCACCCACAGCGAGGAGTCCGGCACCCACAGGTCGGGCCGGCTGTCGCCGCCACCGGACAGTTCCTGGGCGACCGACGCGGACTGCGCGGCGGTGACGGTGAACTGCAGACAGGGGTTGCCGTCCTCGCCACCCTTGGCCATCAACGCCTTGGTCGCCTGGTCCAGCTGAGGCTGGAACTCCGGCGTGGTGCTGAGCTTGACCTGAGTCGGCTCGTCACACTTGCTACTCAGCAAACCGTCGGCGCCGGACTCGGATCCGAAGGAGCGGACCACGAACACGGCACCCAGCGAGAGCACCAAGAGACCGACAGCGGTCAGGTACACCGGTCGTCGGTTGTTGTTACTTCGCGTCACCGCAGAGGAATGTTTTCCCATCGCGGCAGGTCCCTCCCTCCCAGAGGCAGACTGCGCGCGAAGATTACCCGGTTTGCACTGGTCAGGGCCAAGGTCGCCGGGCACCGTGACCGCACCGGAACCTGGTCGTCACCGAACGCGGGACGCCCTGGCAGTACGGCTACTCCTGCGTCAGGCCTGAAAACTCACGCTGGGTAGCGGCGGGACAACGATCAGCTTCGACTGTCGTGTGATCCAGATCACACGAATGATTTGCTCAAACGACCGTTCCATGGACCGGCACCATGAAATCTTCGAAGGTTTTCCTTCGCCCGGCCGATCGACCTGTCTCAGAGACCGAGATCGCGGCGCAGTTTGGCGACGTGCCCGGTGGCCTTCACGTTGTACTGCGCGACCGCGATCTTGCCCTCGCCGTCGATCACGAAGGTCGACCGGATCACCCCGGTCACCTTCTTGCCGTACATCGTCTTCTCCCCGAACGCCCCGTACGACGTCAGTACTTCCTTGTCCGGGTCGCTCAGCAGCGGGAACGTCACGCCGTCGCGGTCCCGGAACTTCTGCAGCTTGGCCGGCTTGTCCGGCGAGATCCCGAGCACGGTGTACCCGGCGGCGGCCAGCGAGTCGAGCGAGTCGCGGAAGTCGCAGGCCTGCTTGGTGCAGCCCGGGGTCATCGCGGCCGGGTAGAAGTACACGATCACGTTCTTGCCGCGCAGTTCGCGCAGCGACACCTCGTTGCCGTCGGCGTCGGGCAGGGTGAACTCCGGTGCGGCGTCGCCGACCGAGAGGCGCTCGGACATGACTGTGTCCTTCCCACAACGCTGACCAACACGTGCCCGGACGGGCGAGCCCGAGCCTGACCGGGTGATTGTCCGACATTCTGCCGTACGACGTCCGCCGCGTCGCAAGGGGCTCCTGTGACCGGTGTGACGCGGCGAGGGGACTTGCGCGCCGTGCCGGGCAGGGGTGGAGTGGTCGCATGCGGGCGATGACGGTGATTCCGGGCAAGGCTGACTCTGCGTCCGTGGGGCAGATCGCCGAGCCGCCCGAGGCCGACGGCACCATGCTGGTCGAGGGCGTGCTGGCCGGAATCTGCGGCACCGACCTCGAGCTCGTCTCCGGTGAGTTCGGCCGGGACGGCGCCGACCGGTTGGTGCTCGGCCACGAGTCACTCGGCCAGGTCCTGGATGCGCCGCCGGGCTCCGGCTTCTCCAACGGTGACCTGGTCGCCGGTATCGTCCGGCGGCCCGACCCGGAGCCCTGCCCTGCCTGCGCGCGAGGTGAGTGGGATTTCTGCCGCAACGGCCGCTACACCGAGCGTGGCATCAAGGGCCACGACGGGTACGGCGCAGAGCGCTGGCGCGTCGACCCCTACTTCGCCGTACGGGTGCCTGCCGAGCTGGGCCGTCTCGGCGTACTGATCGAGCCTGCCAGCATCCTCACCAAGGCGTGGGAGCAGGTGGACCGGGTCGGCGGACGCTCCTGGTACGAGCCGAAGCACGTGCTCGTCACCGGCGCCGGCCCGATCGGTCTGCTCGCCGCGCTGATCGCAGCACAGCGCGGGTACGCCGTACATGTGCTGGACCGCTCGGACGAGGGCCCGAAGCCGCAGCTGGTCCGAGACCTCGGCGGTACCTTCGTCACGAACCTCGAAGACGTCCGGGTCGAGCCGGACGTCGTCATCGAGGCCACCGGCGCCGGTCCGGTCGTGGTGGAGTCCGCCAAGCTGCTGGCGCCGGCCGGTGTGATGTGCCTGACCGGCATCGCGCCCGGACCGTCGAGCATCGACGTCCAGATGGACGCGCTGGTCCGGCAGTTGGTGATCCGCAACGCCGCTCTGCTCGGCTCGGTCAACGCGGCCAAGCGGCACTATGCGGATGCCGTCGACGTACTGCTGGCCGCCGACCGTGACTGGCTGGACCGGCTGATCACCCGGACCGTTCCGCTGTCGGAGTGGCCGAATGCACTGACCAAGGAGCCCGGCGACATCAAGGTGGTCGTCGACTTGCGGGCGTGACCTGCGAGGATGGAAGCAGTTGCCGGCCAGTAACCCAGACCGAGGAGGACAGGTGTCGGACACGCAAGCTCGCAGTCCCGAGCAGATCGAGGCGGACATCGCCGCCACCCGTGCGCGACTGGCCTCGACCGTGGACGAGCTGGTCGACCGCGCGCACCCCAAGAACGTCGCCAAGCGGCAGGTCGAGCAGGCGAAGGCGCAGGTCTTCGACGAGCGCGGCGAACTGCGCACCCAGAAGCTGGTCGCGGTCGGCGCGGCCGTCGTCGGCGTGGTCGGCGTCCTGGTGATGATCCGCAAGCTGGTGGGTCGCCGGTGACCCCTCGCAAGCGCCTGTCCGACGACAAGCTGCCGATCCGGATGCTGCACGACCGCGTACTGGTCGCGATCGAGGCCGAAGGTGAGCGCAAGTCCTCGGCCGGCATCCTGATCCCGGCGACCGCCCAGATGGGCCGCCGGCTGGCCTGGGCCAAGGTGGTCGCGATCGGCGCCAACGTGCGCACGGTCGAGGTCGGCGACCGGGTCCTGTTCGACCCGGAGGACCGGGCCGAGGTCGAGGTCCGCGGCGACGACTACGTCCTGCTGCGCGAGCGCGACCTGCACGCGGTCGCCGCCAACCGCCTCGAGGACGGCCAGACCGGCCTCTACCTCTAGCAGCCCGTACTACGACCGCGGCCGCCGCGGCAGCATCCCAGCTGCCCCGGCGGCCGCGTCACGTCGTACCAGCCGCGTCGGTCAGAAGCTGTTCGGCCCGAACCGGAAGATCGCGACCAGTGCCGCCAGCACCAGCACCACCGTGTTGATCGCGACCGGCTGGTACTCCTTGCGCCGCACGTGGGTGATGATCGCGCCGATCATGATCACGGCCAGGCCGGTCGCGGCCAGCGGAACCAGGACCGGGGCGATGTCGAGCACGGCCGGCAGGATCAGGCCGATCGCGCCGAGGAGCTCGGCGGCGCCGATGAACTTGAGGGTGCCGGCGGAGAAGTCCTCGGTCCACTTCATGTTCGGGTTCTCGGCCAGCTTGGCCTTGGACTGCAGCAGCTTGGTCGCTCCGGCTGCGAGGAAGAAGGCGGCCAGGACGCCGGCGACGATCCACAAAAAGACGTTCATGATCTACTTTCAACAGTTTGGTTGATGCTTCAACTCAAGGTAGCCGGGTTGACTTGAAGCGTCAATCAAGTCGGTAGACTGGGGCGATGGCAGACGACGTCCGGTGGCTGGATTCCGACGAACTGCAGGGGTGGATGGCGCTCGCCGCGCTGCTGTTCAAGCTGCCCGGGGCGCTCGACTATCAGCTGCAGCGTGACTCGGGCCTGAATCACTTCGAGTACACGGTGCTCGCCGCGCTGTCGGAGTCGCCGGACCGGTCGCGACGGATGAGCGACCTGGCCGGCGAGGCGAAGGGGTCGCTGTCGCGGTTGTCGCATGTGGTGAAGCGGCTCGAGCGGCGCGGATTCGTGCGGCGGCGCCCGTTCGAGGAGGACGGCCGGATCACGGTCGCCACGCTCACCGACGAGGGCTACGCGTACCTGGTCGAGGCTGCGCCGGGCCATGTCGAGGCCGTCCGGCAGTACGTGATCGACGCGCTCACGCCGGAGCAGCTCGGCCAGCTCAAGGCGATCAGCGACCAGATCCTGGCGAAGGTCGACGCGGACCGGCCCTGCTGAGCCCTTGCGGAGTACCGCACGGTCGTGCTCTTATTTGGCTGTGGGTAAAGGCGAGCAGACGAAGGCGGCGGTGCTCGACGTCGCCGCGGCGCAGGTCAGCGTGATCGGGCTGAGCGGGCTCAGCATCGGCCTGCTCGCCGAGCGGACCCGCCTGTCCAAGAGCGGCCTGTTCTCCCACTTCAAGTCCAAGGAGCAACTCCAGCTCGACGTGATCGACTGGACCGCGGAGCTGTTCGCCGAGCGGGTCGTCCGGCCGGCGCTGAAGGCTCCGCGCGGTGAGGCGCGGCTGCGGGAGTTCTTCGACCGCAAGCTGCGCTGGGACAGCGGTGATCTCGCGCTGCCCGGCGGCTGCTTCTTCTACAGCGTCTCCGCCGAGCTGGACGACGCGCCGCCCGGCCCGGTCCGCGATCGCTTCCTGCAGGCTTATCGCGACTACATCGACGCGATCGCGACGGTGTTCCGCACCGGCATCACCGAGGGTCAGTTCCGGCCGGACGCCGATCCGGAGCAGTACGCGTTCGACATCCAGGGCGTGCTGATGGCCTACCACCACGCCAGCCGGCTGCTCGGCGACGACCGGGCCGAGGCCCGGGCCCGGGCGGCCTTCGAAGCGCTGCTCGACGCGGCGCGGATCTGATCCACACCACCTGAGGGGGGAATCGTCATGACGTCGGCGAAAAAAAGCACGATCGTTCGGTTCTATGCGGGAGTCTTCCCGCTGCTCGAGCGGGTCGCCCCGCCGGTCGGCGCCAAGCTGCTCGACCAGCTCTGGTTCCGATTGCCGACCGTGCCCGAGAAGGTCCGGCGGCCGCGGGTCGAACTACCAGCCGCGACGCCGTTCGAGCTGCCCTTCGAGGGTGGGCTGATCCGGGGTCAGGTGTACGGCGACGCCGGCCCGCTGGTCTACCTCGTGCACGGCTGGGGTGGCTGGGGTCTGCAGCTGGCCGCCTTCGTCCCCCCGCTGGTCGAGGCCGGCTTCCGGGTCGTCGCGTACGACGCGCCGAGTCACGGGGACTCCGCGCCCGGTCTGCAGGGCAAGGGGCGCAGCACGATGCCGGAGATCGCCGACGCGTTCCAGGCGGTCGTCGCGGACCGCGGCCCGGCGTACGGCGTGATCGCGCACTCGCTGGGGGCGGCGGCGGTCACGCACGCGTTGCTGCATTTCGCCGAGCCCGAACGGGTGGTGTTCGTCGCGGCGGCGACGGACTTCGCCGTGACGCTGGACGCGTTCCAGGCGGCGTTCGGATTCGGACCGCGGGTGCGAGCCGGGTTCCTGCGGCGGTTCGCGCGCCGGTTCGGGCCGATGGAGAGCTACGAAGGGGTGCGGGCGGTGACCGACCTTGCCGCGCGGCGCGCGTTGCCGCCGCTGCTGGCGATCCACGACCGTGACGACCGCGAGACCGAGGCGGACGGCAGCATCCGGGTGACGAAGGTCTGGCCCGGCGCGACCGTCGAACTCACCGAAGGGCTCGGGCACCGCAGGATCCTGCGCGATCCCGCGGTGATCGAGCTGGCGCTGGGCTTCTTATCCACAGATCGGGAAGCTGGCGACACCCCGCGGACCCCGCGGGAGACAATGGGGCGGTGACGAACCTCTTCTCCAGCTCCACCTCCAGCCGGCTGCCGGACTTCCCGTGGGACAAGCTCGCCCCGTTCAAGCAGAAGGCGGCCGACCATCCGGACGGCATCGTCGACCTGTCGATCGGCAGCCCGGTCGACCCGGTGCCGGACCTGGTGAAGAAGGCGCTGGCGGCCGCGGCCGACGCACCGGCGTACCCGACAACGATCGGTACGTCGATCGCGCGGCAGGCGGCCGTCGATTGGCTGGAGCGCCGCCACGGCGTGACTGGGGTCGACCCGCAGAGCAGCGTGCTGCCGGTGATCGGCACCAAGGAGCTGATCATGCTGCTGCCGACGCTGCTCGGCGTCGGCGCCGGCGACACGGTGCTGATCCCCGACCTGGCCTACCCGACGTACGAGGCGGGTGCGGCGCTGGTTCGGGCCGAGAGCGTGCCGGTCGCCGACGTCACCCAGTACGACGGCCCGGCGCGCGTGGCCTACCTCAACTCGCCACGCAACCCGTCCGGCCAGATCACCTCGGCCGAGGAGTTGCGGGCCGCGGTGGAGTGGGCCCGGGCCAACGGTGTGCTGCTGGTGAACGACGAGTGCTACATCGAGTTCGGCTGGGACGAGCAGCCGGTCTCGGTGCTGCACCCGGACGTCTGCGGCGGCTCGTTCGACAACCTGCTGGCCGTGCACTCGCTCTCGAAGCGGTCGAACCTGGCCGGCTACCGCGCCGGCTTCGTGGCCGGTGACGAGCGAGTCGTGAGCGAGCTGCTGGCCGTCCGCAAGCACGCCGGCCTGATGGTGCCGTCGCCGATCCAGGCCGCGATGGCAGCCGCGTTCGACGACGACCAGCACGTCGAGGAGCAGCGGGCGCGCTACGTCCGGCGCCGCTCGGTGCTGCGCGAGGCGCTCACCGGTGCGGGCTGGGAGATCACGCTGTCGCAGGGCGGGCTCTACCTGTGGGCCGAGCACCCGTCGTACGACGCGTACGGCTCGGTGGCCGCGCTGTCCGAGCTCGGCATCCTGGTGGCGCCCGGTGCCTTCTACGGGACGGCCGGCGCGCGGAACATCCGGGTCGCGCTCACCGGGACCGACGAGCGGATCGACGCCGCGGTGAAAAGACTTCAGAACTAGACCGAACCTCCCGTAGGTTCGTAGCGTCCTTCAGGGTGAGGGGTGGTGGGGCCGGAGTGGTCCCACCCATTGGGGAGGACCACCATGGCTCGGAGAGCTCTGCCGACAGCGGCAGTGGTAGCTCTGCTCGCAGTTGTACTACCGATCACCGCACAAGCCGACGTCACGCCCAGCGTGCCGTCCGGTACGCCGGTGTCGACGCCGGTCACACCACCAGCCGACACACCGGCCACGACACCTCCCAGTACGCCGGCCGAACCGCCGGCCAGTACGCCGGCCGAACCGCCGACCACGACGCCCACCACCCCGGCGACTCCGCCGACGACGCCTTCGCAGTCGCCGTCGGTGACCGCCGAGGCACTGGCCATCTCGCTGGACCAGCCGGCCACCGGCTGGGAAGACCGGCCGCTGACCTTCACCGGCAAGCTGAACAACGGCGCCGTCGGCTGGTACCTGTCGCTGTGGCAGGCGCTGCCCAGCGGCTGGACCCTGCGCGGCGCGACCAAGTCCACCACCGGCGGCGCCTACAAGGTCACCTACACCCCGACCGGCCCGATCCGCACCACCTTCCGCGTCGTGGTCGGCCCGAAGTTCTACGGCACCCCGGCGATGTCGCCGGCCCGGATCGGCACCGCACAGGACCGCAGGATCGTGGTCACCAAGCCCGCCGCCTCGTACGTCGCGCTGACGGGCGTCGCCGTGACCGGGACGACGGTGCCAGCGCAGGCGGGGCTCGAGGTCGTGCTCCAGGACCTGCTCGGCAGCGGCGCCTGGCGCTGGCTGACCAGTGTGAAAACCGATGCCAAGGGCAACTTCCGGCTGCTGGTCCCGGACAACTTCCCGTCCAGCCGGTGGGTCCGCGTGGTCAGTCGCGGCGTGCCGTCGACCGCCGTGGAGGTGTCCGGAACGGCGTACGTGGTGATCAAGGCCGGGCTCAACCCGAAGGTGTACGCGGTCGCCGCCAGCATGGTGCCGAAGACCTATCGGGCCGGCTGCCCGGTCGGGCCCTCGTCGCTGCGGCTGCTGACCATGAACCACTGGGGCTTCGACGGCCTGCTGCACAAGGGTGAGCTGATCGTGCGCGACGCCGCGGTGCAGAAGATGATCACGGTCTGGACGGCGAACCTCAACGCGAAGTTCCCGATCCGGCGGATGACCCGGGTCGACGTGTTCGGCGGCAGCGACATCCGCGCGATGGAGGCCGACAACACCTCGGTCTTCAACTGCCGGCAGGTCACCGGCGACCCGTACTCCCTGTCGCCGCACTCCTACGGCCACGCGATCGACATCAACACCGTCGAGAACCCGTACCTCGCGGCGAACGGCGTCTGGTACCCGAGCAACGGCCTGTCCTACCGCAATCGCTCCGTCGTCCGCCCGGGCATGCTGTTCGCCGGCAGCACGCTGACCAAGGCCCTCGAAGCCCAGGGCTACTTCTGGGGTGCACGCTGGTCCAAGCCCGACTACCAGCACTACCAGCCCAAGTGATCAGTCGGTACGCCGTTGTCCCGGCGGCCCTCCTGGTCGCCGGGCTGGTCGCTTCGTGCACCTCGGACCCCCAGCCTCAGGCGGTTCCGACGACCCCGGAAGTGGCGATCCCCAGCACAGTCGGTGGCACCGTCCCCGTCCCGACCGTCACGCTGAGCACGGCCAAGCCCACCGACGCGGCCAAGCCGCCGGTTCTGCCCGAGCAGGCGACCGCACCACCGCCCCCCGCCGCCGGTCCGGTCTCCAGCAAGAACCTGCCTCCGGCCGACAAGCTCGGAGCCGGCTGGAAGACCTTCGTCGAGGAGGGCGGCGCCGAAGCGGGCTGGCTGGGTAACAAGACGTGGACCAGGCAGCGCAATGCGCATCAGGCGGCGTACGAGGCGCTGCCGGTTGGTTGCGCGGGCCGCCTGCCGACGGGCTCTTTGCCCGTCCCGCTGCACGCACTGCAGGCGACGTACCGGACCGGCGCCGACCTGCCCGCCACGTCGCTCCTGCTCCGCTTCGCCAACCCAGCGCAGGCTGAGCAGTACTTCACCGGCTACCAGGCCCGCATGGCTGCCTGCGGTCAGTCCGCGGACGCCCAGCTCGCCGTCCAGCCGCTGTGGTCGGAGCAGGACGCCGCAGCTCAAGTACGCCGGTACGCCGGTGCCGAGGCCTACGCCGAGACGTCGGTCCGCCAAGGCACAACCGTCGCGCTCGTCGCCGCCCAGGACCCCAACGCCGGCGCCGAGTGGGCGCACAAGGTTGTCCCCGTGCTCCGGACTGTGATCGATTCGGCATGAAAGATGTACTACCTTTCAGTTTTTGATCCGCCTAAACTCCCGGCATGGGTGACTTCGAGCGGTACGGGCGGCTGACCGCCGAGCTGGATCCGCCGTTCGCGGTGGTGGATCTGGCCGCCTTCCGCCGGAACGCGGACGACCTGGTCCGGCGCGCCGCGGGCGTGCCGATCCGGGTCGCGTCGAAGTCGGTCCGCAGTCGCGCGCTGATCGCCGAGGCTCTGCAGCGGCCGGGCTTCCACGGCGTGATGAGCTACGCGTTGCCCGAAGCGCTCTGGCTGGCGCGCAACGGAATCGACGACATCCTGATGGGCTACCCGACCGTGCACCGCGCGGCGCTGCGGGAGCTGGCCGGCGACGCCGAGGCGGCCGCCCGGATCACGCTGATGGTCGACGACGTCGAGCACCTCGCCTACATCAAGCAGGCCACCGGCGGCGGCGAACGGCTCCGGATCTGCTTGGACGTCGACGCCTCCCTGCGGATCTTCGGCCAGCATCTCGGCGTACGGCGGTCTCCGTTGCGAACGCCGGAGCAGGTGCTCGCGCTGGCCCGGCAGGTCGCGGCCGACGACGCGTTCGAGCTCGTCGGGGTGATGTTCTACGAGGCGCAGATCGCCGGCCTGCCCGACACGTCGCCCGCCGTCCGCTGGGTGAAGCGGCGGTCGGCGGCCGAGCTGTCCGACCGGCGGGGCGCGGTCGTCGACGCGGTCAAGCAGGTCGCGCCGCTCCAGCTGGTCAACAGTGGCGGCACCGGAAGCATCGAGATCAGCAGCGCGGATCCCTCGGTCACCGAGGTCACCGCCGGTTCCGGTCTCTACGGCCCGACGCTGTTCGACAAGTACGACGTGTTCCAGCCCGAGCCCGCGGTCGCCTACGCGCTCGGCGTCGTCCGGCGGCCCACGCCGCGGATCGCGACGTTGTTCGGCGGCGGGTACGTCGCGTCCGGCCCGGCGAAGAAGTCCCGGCTGCCCGCGCCGGCCTGGCCGATCGGGCTGCGACTGCTCGGCACCGAAGGCGCCGGCGAGGTGCAGACTCCAGTGCAGGGCGAGCACGCGCGCGGCCTGAAGATCGGCGACCGGGTGTGGATGCGCTACGCGAAGGCGGGCGAGATGCTGGAGCGGTTCGACCGGCTGTACGCGATCGACGGCAACGAGCTGACCGAGCTGGTCAGCTACCGCGGCGAAGGGAAGAACTTCGGATGAGCAGGGCGGTCTGCTGATGAGCACCTGGCGGAACTGGGCGGGCACGGAGTCGGCGACCGGCGTACAGGTGCTGCGGCCGCGCTCGACCGACGAGGTCGCGGCGGCGGTCAAGGCTGCGGCCGAACAGGGCAGGAAGCTCAAGGCGGTCGGGTCCGGCCACTCCTTCACCGGCTGCTCGGTCCCCGAGCAGGTGATGGTCCGGCTCGACGGGCTGTCCGCGATCCAGGCCGCCGACCGGACGTCGGGCCTGGTCACGGTCGGCGCGGGCACCGATCTGGCCAAGCTGAACGCCGGGCTGGCGTCGTTCGACCTGGCGATGGCCAACCTCGGCGACATCGACAAGCAGACGATCTCCGGCGCGATCTCCACCGGCACGCACGGGACCGGCGCGAAGCTTGGCGGACTGGCGACCCAGGTGGTCGGCCTCGAGCTGGTGACCGCCGACGGGTCGGTGCTGCAGTGCTCGGCCGACGAGAACCCGGACGTGTTCGCGGCCGCGCGGATCTCGGTCGGCGCGCTCGGCGTGATCACCTCGCTGACCCTGCAGTGCGTCCCGGCGTTCCTGCTCCGCGCGCAGGAGATGCCGCTGCCGCTCGGCGAGGTGCTGGCCGGGTTCGATGAGCTTGCCGACGGCAACGATCATTTCGAGTTCTACTGGTTCCCGCACACCGACGTCGCGCTGACCAAGCGCAACAACCGGGTCGCGGCCGGCGTCGGCCCTTCGCCGGTCGGGCGGATCCGCGGCTGGGTGGACGACGAACTGCTGTCGAACAAGGCGTTCGAGCTGACCAACCGGCTCGCGGTCCGCAGGCCGGCGCTGGTGCCGCGGATCAACCGGATCGCGACCCGGGCGCTGTCGGCGCGCGAGTACGTCGACGCGTCGTACAAGGTGTTCTGCTCGGAGCGCAACGTCGTGTTCCGCGAGTCCGAGTACGCCGTACCGCGGGAGCACCTGGTCGAGGTGCTCGGGCAACTGCGGGCCTGGATCGACCGGTCGGGGGAGCGGTTCCCGTTCCCGATCGAGGTGCGGGTCGCGGCGGCCGACGACATCTGGCTGTCGACGGCGCAGGGCCGGGCGACGGCGTACCTCGCGATCCACCAGTACCACCGGCTCGACCACGGGCGGTACTTCGCGGCCTTCGAGCAGATCGTCGCCGCGTACGGCGGCAGGCCGCACTGGGGCAAGCTGCACACGCTCGACGCTGAGCGCTTCGCCGAGTTGTACCCGCACTTCGGCGACTTCCTCGCGGTGCGCGACCGGCTCGATCCCGGGCGGGCGTTCGCGAACCCCTACACGCGACAGGTGTTCGGCGACTAGCCTTCGGGCATGACAGCACTGGAACCGGTGGTCGAGGACTGGCAGAAGGCGCTCGCCGTGGTGGCGCACCCCGACGACCTGGAGTTCGGCACGGCCGCGGCGATCGCGCGCTGGACCGCGCAGGGCAAGGAGATCGTCTACGTCCTGCTCACCTCCGGCGAGGCGGGCATCGACGGGATCGCGCCGGCCGAGTGCGGTCCGCTGCGGGAGGCCGAGCAGATCGAGTCGGCGCGCATCGTCGGCGTCAGCGCGGTCGAGTTCCTCGGGCAACCGGACGGCACGATCGAGTACGGCGTGGCGCTGCGCCGGCTGATCGCCGAGACGGTCCGCCGGCACCAGCCGGAGATCGTCATCACGAACAACTTCCGCGAGACCTGGGACGGCGACGTCCTGCTCAACCAGCAGGACCACATGGCGACCGGCCGGGCCACGCTCGACGCCGTACGGGATGCTGCCAATCGGTGGATCTTCCCGGACGTGGGTGAGCGCTGGGCCGGCGTCCGGCAGGTGTGGGCGGCCGGGTCGCCGCTGAGCAAGCACGGAGTGGACACGACGGAGACGTTCGAGATCGGCGTCGACTCGCTGCGCGCCCACAAGGCCTACATCGACGGGCTGAACTGGCCGCATTTCGACCCGGCGGAGTTCCTCGAAGGGGTGTCACGCGCGGCGGGTACGCGGCTGGGCACGACGTTCGCGACGCCCTTCGAGGTATTCACCCCCTAACCGAAGTGCTGGTTCAGCGTGCCGAAGTCGACGGCGTCGTCGAGGCCGGAGTAGGTGCCTTGGTCAAGCAGTTCCTGAGCTGACCGGAGGGCGACCGAGTACGCCGCCTGGGCGATCGCCGTACCGACGCTGACTCGCCGTACGCCGCTGGCCAGGAACTCGCTGACCGGCGGCGCTCCCGGGCCGGCCATCACGTTGATCGGCAGGGGTGAGCGCCGGACGAGTTCGCGGACGACATCGAGATCGGCGAGGCCAGGGACGAACAGGCTGTCCGCGCCGATGGGGGTCTCGTCGGTTGTGTCGTCGTCGCCGCGACCCGCCGCCGCGTACACCGCCGCCCGGGTCAGCACGTCCTCCAGCCGGCCCTCGGGAGCACCGATGCCGAACAGGAACACGTCGGTGCGCACGTTGACCACCAACTCCGGCAGCCCAGCAGCGGCCGCCGCCGACCGGGCCGCGGCGATCCGCTCGACCTGCTCGGCGACCGTGAACAGCGGACCGCCGGGAGCGGTGGAGTCCTCGAGATTCACCCCGACGGCCCCCGCCTCGACGATCCCCTTCACGGTCCGGCCGACGTCGTCCGGCGTCGGCCCGTAGCCGCCCTCGATGTCCGCCGTCACCGGTACGTCCACGGCGGCGGCGATCCGGCGTACCTGCTCGATCATCTCGTCGCGGGTGACGACCTCGCCGTCGGGCTTGCCGAGCGACCAGGCGACGCCACCGCTGGTGGTCGCGATCGCCCGCGCGCCCGCCGCGGCGATCAGGACCGCGCTCCCGGCGTCCCAGGCGTTCGGCAGGATCAACGGATCGAGCGCCCGCAGCGCTCGTGCTTTCTCGCTGGACATACGGCTCCTTGGCTGACGAGCAGTTCCTCACGGACCCGAAAAGCATGGACCGGTACGACGCCGCGGTCTGGCCGTTTTCGGACATACACGTCGGTTTGCCGTGGGGCGCCTCGCTGCGACGTACCTGCTGACGGCGGCCGGGGTAGTCCCGGCCGCCGTGGGTGGGTCAGCTCGGACTGGGCTGGGCGAACCGCAGGACGTTGCCGTACGGGTCGATGACCTCCAGCGTCGGTCCACCCGGCGCGTCGGCCTCGATGCCCGGCCGCAGTGGCACGTTCGGCTGGGCGTGCAGCCGCTGGTGCAACTGGTTGACGTCGGCAACGGGAATCCACACCACGCCGTGCGGGCTGCCGTCGCCGTAGTGCTCGGACAGGTGCAGCCTGGCCGCTGCCCACGACACCTGTACGTACTTCGGCAGCCCCGGCTCGAACTGGTGCTCCCAGTCCAGGCGGAAGCCCAGATAGTCGACGTAGAACGGCAATGCGACGTCCACGGACATCACGCGCAGTACAGGCACCGCTGGGCCGGCATCGGACGGACGTCCCGCGGCCGCCAGGACGTTCCAGTCCTTGGCGCCCTGCTGATGCGCGACGAGCTCCAGCGCGAGGCTGTGCGGGATTTCGACGCCGGCCGCGGCGAGGTCACCACGCAGCTTCCGCGCCAGGTTCTTGGCGTGCTCAACACTGTCGACAGCCATTACTCGGCCTTCCACGCGGCCCAACCAGTCCGGTGCTCGCATTGACGGATTCCAGACCGCGCCAGAAACCGAGACGGCAGCTCTCTCGACAGTGCGCTTCACCAAACCCCGAGGGGCGCGAGCGGCGGGCGGCACCAAACCACCAACAAAGTAGCACCGCAGCGCCGCCGGCGTCAGCCAGCTGCGTCGGCTGTGTGGAGGTCGTTGATCGGTCAGCTTGCGCGGAACGGCGGTGGAGACCCGGTGCGCCAGGTATCCAAGCAGGCCTTCGACGAGTTACGTCGCTACTCGGTCACCTGCGCGGAGGGTAGTCGCTCGGTCAGCCGCGCGGCAGGTCCTTACTCGCGCGAAGGCTCGGTGGAGCCGGGTACGGCGTACGCGGCTCACGGTCACCGGACGGATCACCCGGCGGCTGCTTCCACGAACGGACAAGCGCCCGGCCGTGCTTGGTCAGGCGAATCAGATCAAGCTGCTGCACCTGAGCCGCAGGGATGCCAAGTTGCGCGAGCGTGCGCTGAGCCGTCGCCGCAGCCTGATCGTGCTTGCGCGGACTGGACTTGTGCCGCAGTACGACAGCCACCTGGCCGTCCGGCAGGTCCTCCACCCGAGCGAAGCGCATCGCCTTGTCGAGCTTCGAGGAGTCGAGGGCCAGGTCAAGGTAGGCGGACGTGGTCAGGCGCCGGTCAAGCCGGGTGCGAGCGATCACTTCGTACTGAGCCATGCCTCGATCATCCGTCGCCCAACCACCGTTTTCCAGGAACCGCCGCGACGACCTTTCCAGGAACCGCCGCGTCGACCTGCCCAACACCCTGCCGAGCCCGCGGCACCCGGCCACCCCGGCGAGCGCGCCAAGTTCGCCGCGCTAGCCCACGCCCATCCAGCGGCGGCTAGCCGGGGTGCGGCAACCCGCGGAGATCAGTCGCAGACGCCGGGATACTGCAAACACCGAACTCGGCGTCTTTCGCCCCCATCCTCTTCCACTGCCGGGCAGAGCTCACTCGGCCGCAGTCGCAGGGTTCGCGAGTAGGCGCTGCAGCGACTCCGGAACCGTCATGTCGGGCACTTCCGACTGCTCGTCCGAGAGCGCGCGGCGCAGGAGCGGCAGATTGAGTCGAGTCGTGTCGACCGCGGCGATGGTCGCCTCGATCCGGGAGTCCTGCTGCCTGGCGACCATGGTGGCGAGCTGCACCTCGATCGGCACGGTGGGGATGGCGTGGCCCTGGCACTTGAGCATCTCCCGCTCCTGCCAAACCAGCGGCGACCGGGCCTCGAGCATCAAGGCGGCGACGGCGGGCGCGTCGATGTAGGCCAGTTCAACCTTCACGCCGTCGATGAACCACCGGCCGAAGGTCCACCGCTCGTCCCCATGACCGAAGTGGAGCGTCGGCTCGGCCGCCGTACTGATCCAGTCAGGTGGTTCGTCGGACTCAACGTGTGACGGTACGACTGGCGTCGGCAGAACGGTCGCGGCACGGGCGACATCACCGGCTTCGCGGAGGGCGATGTCGATGTCGCCTGGAACGATCGCTGCACCGCGGAGTGCTGTCGCCGCGCTGCCGAGAAGCATCCACTCGATGCGCTGGCCGTTCAACTGCTCGGCGACGGCGGCCAACGTCGTGGTCCAAGGAGCGCTCATCCACCGAAGCTAGCCGTCGGCACCGACACTGCGGTGAGTCCGAAAGCAGGCGAGGCCGCTGAGCCCGGGCAGACGCCGTACGGCGGAAGCGCAGGAACGCGGCATCATCTCGACGAGGATCGCGAACGGTCCGCTGATCCGCTACGGTCCGCCGATCGAACAGCGAACCAGCGAGCCCGTGTGTGCCTCCGAGCCCCGCGGTGAACCATCAAGCTTGCGCTGAATCAGCGTGCCCGCGGCGAACCATCAAGTCTGCGCTGACCACCGTGCCCGCGGCGAACCATCAAGTCTGCGCTGACCACCGTGCCCGCGGCGAACCACCGAGTCTGGGCAGGCAGCGTCACGCCGGCCCAAGCGATCGCCCCCGAAGCCAATCGCTGGGCTCGCCAACTCCACGTCCTGACCCACGGGCCAGCCGGTACGCCGGGTTGCTCACGTCAACGGTCAGACCGTTGCCCGGGGCCGCCGGTCCCACGCCGCCCTGCCCCTCCGAGCGCCGTCGGGACCTGCGGACCCCGGCGCACGACCGGCACCGACGCCGCGTAGGTGCGACCAGCATCCACACCCGAGATCCGGCACATGAACACGAGCACCGCGATGCCGTACAGGTAGCCCAAGCCAGCGGCAGGTCGTTGGCCAGCAACGCGATCAGCACACGCCAGGCTGCCCGGAACGGCGAGTTCGCCGGACAACTCGTCGAGCGTGACGTCCGCCGCCGCGACCGCCGCGAAGGGCCGCATCTGTTCCGCGGGCGATCGAGGCTTCGGGCACCGGTCATGCCGACGACCGACGCGCCGGATCGCGGCGAACCGGGTGATGCCGTACGGGTCGTGCGGCACCAGCTCCGACTCGCATTTCTGAGGTTCACCGTCGCCAGGATGGGTTCGATGGCGGTATGCGGCGGTAGAACCCAGCACCGCGGGGGTTAACCGTACAAATGCTGCGGGCGGGAGGAGGGAGAGGGCTGAGCGGGTGGCGGGTGTTCGACCAGCCCGACGGCCGGGTCGGAGGGGGAGTGGACCCCGGGGCCCGCCCGCCGCCATTTGGGGCGGGGCGCGCGGATCCCATGCTCCGCAGTGTCCGGGCGCGGGTGCTGGTCAGATTCCGACCTGCAGGCGAACACCTCGACCACCTGGTTGCCGACCGGCCCGGGCGTCGAGGGCTCGCCCGCCGTCCGGTGCGGGCTCGAAGTCGAGGGCTCGAGCCCGGCCCGGTGTGGGGGGCGAAGTGCAGGGAACCGGCCTCGGCCCGGTTCGGGTCGGAGTTCGAGGGCTCGGCCACGGCCCGGTGCGAGGTCGAAGTCCAGAGACCGGCCCGGGCCCGGTGTGTGTGGGGGTCGAGGTCCAGGGACGGGCGCCGGGCCGAAGTCGAGGGCTCGAGCCCCGGCCAGGTGTGAGGTCGAGGTCCAGGGACGGGCCCCGGCCCGGTGCCGGGTCGAAGTTCGAAGGCTCGCCCCCGGCCAGGTGCGGTGTCGAGGTCCGGGACCGGCCTCGGCATGGTGCGAGCCGGAGGTCGAGGGCCCGGCGCCGGGGCGGGTACTAAGGCAGTTCGAGCGCTCGGGCTCAGCCAGCCGCGGGCTCAGACTACGAGTGTTCGCCCAGGCCCGGTGCTGGGTTGGAGTTCGAGGGGCGGCCCCAGCTCTGGTGCCGTGCCGGGTCGAGGGCTCGGACCCGGCCAGGGGGTGGAGCCCAGGCGCTCGGTCAGAGTTCCAGGGCTCGGGTGGCGTCGGCGAGGACTGTGGGGGACGCCAGGGACTGCCAGCGGGGGACCAGTTCTTGCAGGTACGGGCGGAGTTTGCCGGCCAGGTCGGGGGCGTGGTCGAGGACGTCTAGTTCGTTGACGATGGTGAGGTCGACGAAGTCGCGCAACTCGGCGGTGGTGAGTTCCTCGGACGTACCGGTGAAGCGGTCGGTGACGGTGCGGTGCTCGGCGAGGTCGCGCCAGGTGGTTTCGCGGTCGCAGGAGCCGTAGCGGTAGACGAGGAGTTCGGCTTCGGGGCCGATGACTGCTTCCAGGACCGGGCGTTCTTCGCGGTGGTCGAAGAGGTGGGTGGGGAAGCCGTCGGTGCCGTAGGCCGCGTGGGCCAGGCCGGCGAGGACGAGGGTGTCGGAGGCGCCTAGCGTGCTGAGGCGTTTGGCCACGCGGTGGAGGTGGACGTAGAGCGTGCCTCCGGCGTGGTCGAGCTCGTCGGCGCCGCGAACCAGCAGGAGCGATCCCAGGTCTTGGAAGGTGCTCATCTGACCTCTTCTGTTCGGAGCGGTCAGGGCCCGGAAGGTGAACCCAGAGCAAACACGGTACGGCGCGGGAAGGTCGAGTGCGTGGGACACGGCGTGCCGGATAGGTCACAGGGGTTTGGGGTGGATTGGGGGAAGAGTTGTTGGTACGGCGGGGTTGGGGCTGGGGTTGCTGGTTGGGTGACCGGCTGGGGCTGGGGGTTGTCGGTCGGCTGATCGCGCTTGGGTTGGCGTGGGTGGGCATGCTCGCGTGGGTCGGGCCTCGCGGCGCCGGCTGCGGGTAGGCGCGCTGGTGCACGTAGGTGCCACCTGTGAACTTCTTGCTACTTCCCTGGGTGCACCGAGTACAGGTTGGTTGTTGGCAAGAAGTCAGCACGCGTCACCGCTGGGTGAGCCCCAGACCGCGTGCTCGTTAGCCGTCGCCGGTTGGGGGCTTGGGCTGAGGTTGCCGTTCGACTGGCCGGCTGGGGCTGAGGTCGACGGTCGGCTCACCGGCACCAGCTGCCTGGCCTTGTCGCCCGAAACGCGTCATGCCGGGCCGTTTCTGGGAAACGGCCCGGCATGCTCCTCAGTGCGTCTGGGTGGGGGCGGACGCCTCTGACCCCACCCAGGGGTTCCACGGCCGGAGTTGGGGGAAGTCCGCGTCCGGCTGCGGGATCAAGGGGATCAGTCGTCCAGTTCGGCGAGGGCTCGGCGGGCGGCTTCGAGTTCGGCTTCCAGGGCGGCGACCTTGGCGGCCTGCTGTTCGCGGGCGGCGTCGATGACCTCGTCGATCGGGCCGGACAGGTCTTCGTGCAGCTCCTTGGCGGCGCGGGAGACGGCTGCGGCGGCGACGAGCAGGTTCTTCGCGATGTAGCTGTTGCCCTGCTTGAGCTCGGCCTTCCACTCGCCGTCGGCGGTGCCGGTGACGGTCAGCGTGAGCTCGAGGGTCTTGGTCTTCTTCGCCGGCGCCTTCTTGGCAGGAGCCTTCTTCGGCTTCTCGGCGACCGGGGCGGAGGTGGCCTCGCCGGGGGCCGGAGTCGTGTCCGAAGCGTCGGCGGCCGGGGCTACGGCCTCGGACGACGTGCTGTCGGACGTCGTGTCAGGGGAGGTCAGCGTGCTGCCGGCCGGAGAGTCGAGCGCCTCGGCGGGAGTGTCGACGACGTCGGTCTGGGCTTCAGCTGCAAAAGTGTTTACGGTCATCGTTGCGGCGATCTCCCTGGGTGAACATGTCCCCGCCGGAGCGGGCTGGCGCTGAGAGAACAGTAGAACACATGTTCGATCCCGAGGCCAATTCCCCTGCCGCGTCAAACAAGTCGAACGAAGAGGGCGCCTGCCGCCGGCAGGCGCCCCCAGCGGAACTCAGGCGTCGTGTTCCTTGCGGTCGCCGGACCAGTCGAGGTGGAAGGCGCCCTCGCGGTCGACGCGGTGGTAGGTGTGCGCGCCGAACAGGTCGCGCAGACCCTGGATCAGCGACGCCGGCAGCCGCTCGGCGCGCAGGCCGTCGTAGTACGACAGCGAGGCCGAGAAGCCCGGAGCGGGCACGCCGGCCGCGGCCGCGACACCGACGACGCGGCGCCAGGCCTCCTGGCCGTTCGCGACGGCTTCCTTGAAGTAGTCGTCGACCAGCAGCGACGGCAGGTTCGCGTCGCGGTCGTAGGCCTCCTTGATCCGGTCCAGGAAGCGGGCCCGGATGATGCAGCCGCCGCGCCAGATCGTCGCCATCGCGCCGAGGTCGATGTCCCAGCCGTACTGGTCGCTGGCCGCGCGGATCGCGTCGAAGCCCTGCGCGTAGGCGACCAGCTTCGACGAGTACAGCGCGTGCCGCACGTCCTCGATGAACGCGTCGCGGTCCACCTCGACCTTCGGGTTCGCCGGGCCGGGCAGTACGCCCGCCGCGGCCTCACGCCGTACGACGTCACCGGACAGGGAGCGGGCGAAGACGGCCTCGGCCATGCCGCTCACCGGGATGCCCAGGTCCAGCGCGACCTGCACCGTCCACCGGCCGGTGCCCTTCTGCTCGGCCTGGTCCAGGACGACATCGACGAACGGCCCACCGGTCGACTCGTCGACCTGCGACAGCACCTCGGCGGTGATCTCGATCAGGAACGACTCCAGATCGCCGCTGTTCCACTCGCGGAACACGTCGGCCAGTTCGCTCGCGGACAGCCCGAGCACGTTGCGCATCAGGTCGTAGGACTCCGCGATCAGCTGCATGTCGGCGTACTCGATGCCGTTGTGCAGCATCTTGACGAAGTGACCGGCGCCGTCCGGGCCGACGTGCACGCAACAGGCCTCGCCGTTCACGTGCGCCGAGATCTTGGTCAGCATCGGCTCCAGGGCCGCGTAGGCGAAGGTCGAACCGCCGGGCATGATGCTCGGCCCGTTCAGCGCGCCCTCCTCGCCGCCGGAGACGCCGGCGCCGACGAAGTGCAGGCCCTTGGCCTTCAGTGCGTCCTCGCGGCGGCGGGTGTCGGCGAAGTGTGCGTTGCCGGCGTCCACCACGATGTCGCCCTCGTCCAGCAGCGGCACCAGCTCGTCGATCACCGCGTCGGTCGGCTCGCCGGCCTTGACCATGATGATGATCTTGCGCGGCGTCTCGAGAGACTCCACCAGCGCCGGCAGGTCGGCGGCCGGGACGAACTCACCCTCGTGGCCGAACTCCTCGACCAGGGCGTCGGTGCGGCCCTGGGAGCGGTTGTGGACGGCGACGCGGAAGCCGTTGCGGGCCAGATTGCGGGCCAGGTTGCGGCCCATCACGGCGAGGCCGGTGACGGCGATCTGGGCTGGAGCAGAACTCATCGGTGTCTCCTGCGGGTGAGGACTGGACGTTCGGCGTGCGGGTCCAGTCTGTCGCCCCTGGCAACTCCATGGCCCATCGGGTGACCAACTGGTGGATGGTCCCTTTCATTCCAGAATCAGCGCGGCATTTCAAAATCAGCACATCGAGCCCTTCTCAAGCACCGGACGCCGGTGGTAGACATCTGAGAAATCGATTTCCCAGTCTCTCCGGAAGGTCTCCGCCTATGACCAGCCTGCTGCGCCGTACCGCCGCGGCTCTGCTCGGAGCAGTCCTCGTTCTCCCCGTCGCCGCGACCGCCTCAGCCACCGGTACGACGAACGCCGCGCCCTCCGCGCAGGGCGGCAACGGCCCGGTCGGCTGGGACGTCTACCGCCGGCTCGACCGGCTGCCCGAGCTGCAGAACGGCGTCCGGACCAAGCAGTTCTCCAGCTTCGGCCGCGACGGCACCAACAACGACGGTTTCGACGGCACCTACTCCTGCCTGCGCACCGACGCGTCCGGCTGCGTGATCGCCGAGGACGCCGGTCCGGGCGAGATCGGCACGATCTGGTTCACCCGCGACGGCGGCGACGTGCGCGCGACCGGCAAGATCACCATCGAGCTGGACGGCCGCAAGGTCGTCGACGCTTCCCTGCAGGACGTGGTCGACGGCAAGCTCGGCGCGCCGTTCGTCTTCCCGCTGGTCGCCAACGCGCTCGAGACCTCCGGCGGTGTCTACATCCGGGTGCCGATGCCGTACCGCAGCTCGATGCGGGTCACCGTGCAGAGCAACCCGTACTTCTACCACGTCGGCTACCGCGAGTTCCCGGACGCGAGCGGGGTCGGCACCTTCGACCCGGCCGACAAGGCCGAGGACGTCGTCGCGCTGCTGAAGGCGGCCGGCACCAAGGACCCGAAGCCGGCCCAGCCGGGCGCCCGGACGACGGGCCGGGCGGTCGATCTCGCGCCGGGCGCCCAGGTGAAACTTGCCGAGGTCAACGGTCCGGGCGAGCTCAGCGCGCTGCGGCTGAAGTTCCCGCAGATCGAGGGCCTCGAGCTGCCGAGCGTCTCCGACGACGGCCGCGCGCACGTCGGGACCAGCGAGTTCACGGTGAAGGTCGATCCGGCCAACACCGGCGTGAAACTGATCCGCCGGATGGACCTCAAGATCGGCAACCAGCGCGCGAAGGTGTTCGTCGACGGCGTCGAAGCCGGCGAATGGGCGCCGCTGAAGGCCGACGGAGCGCAGTGGTACGACCAGGTGCTCGAGCTGCCGGCCGCGCTCACCGCGGGCAAGTCGCAGCTGCGCATCCGCAACCAGTTCGTCTCCTCCGACCTGGACTTCAACGAGTTCACCTACTGGGCGGACTCGATCGTCGGCGGGACCGCGAAGCGCACCGACACCCTCGACCTCGGTCCGGACCACCCCGCCGAGGAGCAGGCGCACCAGTACGCGATCACCCAGCAGAACTGGAGCGGCCGCAACTCGATGCCGTACGCCGCGACGCCCGAGGACCTGGAGCGGGTCAAGTCGTCCGACGCGCTGCTCGCCGGTGTCCGCGTCCGGGTCACCGTCGACGGCAAGCAGCGGGTCGACGCCCCGATCGGCGAGTTCTTCGGCTCGGGCCTGGGCGAGAACCCGGTCCGCAGCCTGTACTTCGCGATGGACCCCGACGGCTGGTACTCGGCCTGGTGGCCGATGCCTTACTTGGCCAAGGCAACCGTCACGCTCGTCAACAACTCGGCGTACCGGCTGACCGGCCAGGGTGAGGTCACGGCGGCCCGAGACGCCGGCGCGGCCGTCGACCTGGTGACCGGCCGCAGCGGCTACTTCACCGCGATCTCGCACCGCGGCGAACCGGTGATGGGCAAGGACTGGACGATCGCCGAGACCACCGGGCGCGGCAAGTTCGTCGGCGTCTCGCAGACCATGGAGGGCCTGCAGCCGGACGGCAACACCCGTGGTTACCTGGAAGGCGACGAGCGCGTCTACGTCGACGGTGAGCGCACCCCGGCGATCTACGGCACCGGCACGGAGGACTACTACGAGTCCGGCTGGTACTTCAACCAGGGCACCTACTCCACCCCGTGGCACGGCAACTCCGGGCACGAGGTGCGTCTGGGCGCCTGCACCGTCGAGTGCGACAGCGCCTGGCGTCTCCACGTCACCGACGCGATCGACTTCCAGAACCAGCTCACCTTCGGCATCGAGCACGGCCAGCAGAACGACCACGCGGCGGTCTACGGCTCGACGGCCTTCCTGTACGCCGGGGCGGGCAACCAGTTCGGCGCACGGGAGACAGACCGCATCGACACCGGCTCAGCGACCAGCCGGGCGCAGCACAACTACACCGACCCGGGGGCGCAGACCGCGGACCTCACGTCGGTCTACGAAGGCGACCACGACGACACGGTGCTGACTGACCAGGTCCGCTCCACCACCGGCGCGGTCAAGTTCGACGTGAAGATCGACCCGGTCAACAAGGGCGTGACGTTGCGCCGGACCGGTGACCAGAAGCTCTCCCGGCAGTCCGCGCAAGTAGTTGTCAACGGCAAGGATGCGGGAACCTGGATGCAGCCGCTGGGCAACGATCGCCAGCGCTGGCTGGACGACAACTACCAGGTTCCGGCGTCGCTGACCTTCGGCCGGACCAAGCTCAGCATCGAGCTCCGCCCGACCGCGGGCGCACCCGCCTGGACCGCCGCCGCGTACGCCGTACAGTCGCTCGTCATCCCGTACGCCGACCACAAGGCGCCCGCGCCGGCGACGAACCTGGTCGCCACCGGACGCACTGACAACGCGATCGGGCTGACCTGGTCGGAAGCGTCGGACGACAGCGGTGTCGCGCGGTACAAGGTGTACGGCGCGAAGGCCGGTGCGGCCGAGCAGTTGATCGGAACGAGCAGCGTGCCGGGCTTCGTGCACCGAGGCCTCGGCCTGAAGGAGACCTGGACGTACCGGGTGTCGGCGGTCGACCTGGCCGGACACGAGAGCGCGAAGTCCGCGGCCGCCCAGGCGACGTCGGGCCGAACGCTCCGGGTCGAGGCCGAGTCGTTGCTGCCGGCCGTGTCCGCGACAGTGCCGGTCGACCCGCAGGGCAACTGCTGCGGCGTCAGCTGGTCCGGCGGGAGTCAATTGTGGATCCACGGGACGAAGGCGGGTGACAAGGTGGTGCTCGAGTTCTCGGTGCCTTCCGCGGGCACGTACACGATGTCGACGGTGCTGACCAAGGCGGCCGACTACGGCATCGTCGACGTCGCGGTCGACGGTGGTACGCCGGTGTCGTTCGACGGCTACCAGGCGACCGGCGTCGGGACCCAGAAGGTCGACCTCGGCAACGCGACGCTTGCCGCGGGCAAACACCAGCTGTCGGTCACGCTGACCGGCAAGAACCCCGCGGCGACGAACTTCCTCGCCGGGGTGGACGTGCTGGACCTGGAGCTCGGCTGATGCGCGGCCGGGCGATCCTGGCGGCGTTGGCGGGAGCTGCCGTTCTGAGCGCGGCAGCCCTGCCGGCGTCGGCCGGAGGTGGTGACGAGCGGGTGCGCAGTACGCCGTACGTGCAGGTGGACCGGGTGGTTGCGGCCGGCAAGTTCACGAAGGTGTACGACCCGAGCGTGGGTGAGAACGAGCAGTGGTACTACAACGACCACACGCTCGTGCAGGACCGCAAGACCGGGACCTGGCACGTCTACGCGATCACGCACGCGGAGCCGGCCAACCCGCTGGACGAGAAGAGCTTCGGGCACGCGACGGCGCCCACTCCCAACGGGCCGTGGACGAAGCAGGCTCCGGCGTTGGTCGCGGATCCGGCGGCGGGGGAGAGCCACATCTGGGCGCCGTACGTGCTGTACGACGCCGGGACTTACTACATGTTCTACGCGGGTGGGACCGAGGACCACACGGCGTACCGGATGCACCTGGCGACCTCGACGGATCTGGTGAACTGGACCCGTGACTCGGCGGCGAACCCGTTGTTCACCGATGGGTTCGACGGGCGCGACCCGATGGTGCACCGGGTGGGCGACCAGTGGGTGATGTATTACACGGCCAACTCGACGCCGGCAGGTGGCAACCACATCGTCGCCTACCGGACGAGCACGGACCTGCGGCACTGGAGTGAGCGCCGGACGGCGTTCGAGCATCCGCAGACCGGGACGTTCGGTGGGCCGACGGAGTCGCCGTTCGTGGTGCAGCGGGGGTCGGACTGGTATCTGTTCGTCTGCTGCGACGGCGGGTACGAGGTGACGAAGGTTTACAAGAGCAAGGACCCGCTGAAGTTCACCGTCGACCAGTTGGTCGGCACGATCGGGGCGCACGCGGCCGAGGTCGTGCAGGACGGCAACAACTGGTGGGTCACCGGCGCGGGGTGGGGCAAGGGTGGCCTCTACATCGCTCCGCTCGACTTCGACGCGTTGCAGGTGACGAGGGGACGGGTCGTCTCGACGAACTACTACCGGGCTACGGTCCAGAGCGCACCGCGTGCGGCGCTGACGAAGCTCGAGGTGGATCCGTCCGGGCAACGCAACTATCGGCCCGCGCTGGACTCGTCGTCGCGCTCGACCGCACCGTACCTGGCGGTCGGGAACTTCGGGGCGACGGACACTGCCGGGCCGGCCGCCCGGGTCGAGTCGAGGCGGGACCGGCTGGCGTTGAAGGGAATCACCTTCAACGACGAGCCCGTCACCGCGGACTGGACCTTCGCGTTCGGGCCGAAGACGTTCGACACGCACTTGCGGTGGAACGTGAACGGGGCAACGACCGCGCCGGTCTGGGAGGTCGCGCTGAACGTCGACTCCGCGCTGCCGAACCTGGGTGATCCGGGTGGGTTCAACCGCAACGGAGACGTGGCGGGGCTGCCCGCGTGGTCGATGGCGACCGGACCTGGACTGAGCGTCGTCACCGCGTACAAGGCGGGCTCGGCGTGGTCGACCGACAACCACTGGTACGACGCACCGAACGGGGCTGTCGCCTGGCAACCCCTGTGGCAACCCGGCGGCCGGGCGCTGCCACCGGGCACTTACGACGCGGGCACGTTCCGCTTCGGCTTCTCGGCGCAGGAGAAGGACACCGCCTACGCCGACCAGTTGGCGGCGGACCTGAAGTAGGCCGACCTCCACCACCGACCAAGCCCGGTCCCGCGCTGACGCGTGGGGCCGGGCTCGCCTGGATGGGTCGTCGCCAGGCGGGGTTGATCGGTGGTGGAGGTCCGCCGCTAGGGTCGGACCATGACGACCTTCAGCTTGGAGCCCCGGCGGACCGCGTTGGTGCTGATCGACCTGATGCCCCGGATCATCGGGCTGGAGACCGCGCCCCTGTCGGGTCGCGAGGTGCTGGAGCGGTGTGTCGCGCTGGCGAAGGCGACCCGGTCGGTGGGCGGCCTCGTGGTGCACGTGCGAGTCGAACGCCCGGGCGTGGGCGTGCAGCCCGAGGGCAGCGAACTGGCGCCCGAGCTCGCGCCGCAGCCGAACGACCTGCAGATCGTCAAGCAGACCGTCGGCGCCTTCTACGGCACCGGACTGGACGAGGCGCTGCGCTCGCGCGACATCGACACCGTCGTCCTGGCCGGCATCGCCACCAACTTCGGCGTCGAGTCCACCGGCCGGGCCGCCGACGACCTCGGCTACACCACCGTCTACGTGAGCGACGCGATGACCGGCCTCGACGCCAAGGCCCACGACTTCGCCATCTCCTACGTCTTCCCCCGCTTCGGCACCGTCACCACCGGCGCCGAGTACGTCGCCGCGCTGAGCCCCGAAGCGGGCTGATGGGCACAGCCTGGATCGCGATCGTCGGTACGGTCGTCGGCGCCGCGACCTCGTTCCTCTTCCAGCGGCTCACCCAGCGCCGGACCGAGCGGTTCACCCGCGACGAGCAGCTGCGGGCCCGGCGGATCGACGCCTACAGCGACTTCGCCGAGAAGGTGATGGACTGGCGACGGGCCCACATGACCCGGCTGCGCAAGCGGCTGGACACCGGCCCGGACGTCGACGACTACGAGCCGTTGAGGACCGAGAGTCACGTCCTGCGGGCTCGGTCCTGGGCGGCGTTCTACAAGGTGAAGCTGCTGTGCGGTGACCCCGCCTTGGAGCAGCTCGCACTGGCAGCGATCGAGGCGACGCACCAGATGTCCGAAGCCGACGACCGGGCCACGCTGGACGCATTGGGTGAATCGGTGCGCGCCCGGCTCGACGACTTCCTCGAGCTGGCCTCCGAGCAGGCGGTCGGCCGGGCGCTGCCCAAGAAGTAGCCCGTTGCAACAAGCCGCGCGGGACTAGACGGCCAGCCGGCCGCCGTCGACCGGAAGCACGGCGCCGTGCACCAGACTCGCGGCGTCGGAGGCGAGCCAGACGATCGCCGCCGCGACCTCCTCGGGCCTGCCGACCCGGTTGAGGGGAGTGGTGGTGGCCAGGCCGTCCAGGTTGTCGCCGAGGGCGGCGGTGCCTTCGGTGCGGGTCGGGCCGGGGCTGACCGCGTTCACCCGGACGCCGGACGCGGCGAACTCGGCCGCCCACGACTTGGTGAGCAGCTGGAGCGCGGCCTTGCTCGAGCCGTAGACGGCCATCTGTGCCATCCCGTTGGTCGCCACCATCGTGCTGACGTTGACGATCGCGCCGGACCCGCGCTCGGCCATCGCCGGCGCGAGCGCCGCGACCAGGAAGAACGGCGCGCGCACGTTCACGGCGTACACCTCGTCGAACTGGCTCAGCGGGACCTCGGCGGTCGGCGCGAACGGGTACAGCCCGGCGTTGTTGACCAGGATGTCGACCCGGCCGCCGAGCTCGACGGATCGCTCGGCCAGGTGGGTCACGCTGCGCGTGTCGGTCAGGTCGGCCCGGACGAAGTCCGCCTTGCCTCCGGTCGCCCGGATCGCCTGGACGGCCGCCTCGCCCCGGGCCTCGTCGCGCCCGCTGAGGATCACGTGGGCGCCGCGCGCGGCGAGCTGGTTGGCCACCTCGCGGCCGATGCCGCTGGTGCTGCCGGTGACGAGGGCGGTCTTGCCGGTGAAGTCTGCAGTCATCAGAGTGCTGTCGCTTTCCGCTGGTTGGAGTATCTGCTCCAATCCTGCGGAGGCGAAATTGGAGTATCAACTCCAGAATCAGTACGCTCAACGGCGTGACGCTGACACGCAAGGGGCAGGCCACCCGGGACCGGATCGTCGCCGCCGCGTCGCGGCTGATGCTCGACCAGGGCGTGGCCCGGACGACGATCGAGGACATCCAGGCCGCGGCCGCGGTCAGCCCGTCGCAGCTCTATCACTACTTCCCGGGCAAGAACGCGCTGGTGCTCGCGGTGATCGAGCACCAGACCGGCCAGGTGATGGACGTGCAGTGCCAGGGCCTCGAGCAGCTCGACGGTTTCGATGCCCTCGGCAACTGGCGGGACCTGATGGTGAACATCCTGACCGCCAGCCAGTGTGTCGGCGGCTGCCCGCTCGGGTCGTTGGCCAGCGACCTGTCCGAGGCCGATCCGGTCGCCCGCGTCCAGCTTGCGAACGCGTTCCAGATGTGGGAGAGCCTGATCCACGACGGCCTCGCCCGGATGCAGGAGCGCGGCGAGCTCAGTCCGGCCGCTGACACCGCCCAGCTGGCGGTCGCGATGCTCGCTGCCGTCCAGGGCGGCCTGCTGCTCAGCCAGGTCAACCGTTCGCCGGACCCGTTGATCAAGGCGGTCGACACGATGATCGACCACCTCCGCCTGCTCGCCGTCAGCTGAAGCGGGACGCGTTCTCCGTCGCCCACTCCTGCAGCGTCCGGGCCGGGTGCCCGGTGACCTGCTCGACGACGTCGTTCACGGTGGTCTCGTCGACGATTCCCGCTCCGAAGAAGCTGTCGATCGCGTCCGCGTACGCCGCCGGCATCGCCGCGAGCAGCTCGGCGTGGGACTCCTCGCGCGACAACTCGATCGCCTGCAAGGAGCGCCCGAGCGTCTGCCCGAGGATCTCCACCTGCTCCGCCGGCCGCAACGCGACCGGCCCCGTCAACCGGTACGCCGTACCGGCGTGGCCCGGCTCGGTAAGCGCCCGGACCGCCACGTCGGCGATGTCGTCCGGGTGGATGGTCGAGATCGGGACCTCCGGGTACTGCACGCGGATCTCGTCGCCGGTCGCGAGCTGGTCGAGCCAGCGCAGCGTGTTGGACATGAAGGTGTTGGGCCGGAGAAAGGTCCACTCCAGGCCGGAGTCGCGAACGGCCTGCTCGGTCGCGAGGTGGTACGCCGCGATCGCGTTGTCCGTCGTCGAGCCGACCACCGAGCTGCTCGACAGCACGACGATCCGTGCCACGCCCGCCGCCTTCGCCGCGGCGAGCAGTTCGTCGAGGCCGGCGTACCCGCTGAGCAGGAAGATCGCGCTGACGCCGGTCAGTCCGTCGGCGAAGGTCTCCGGCTGGTTGAGATCGCCTTGCAGCAGGTCGATTCCGGGCGGCAGCTCGCGCTCACGACGCAGCAAGGCCTTCCCGGGAACACCGCTCGCGGCCAGCGCGCGGACGACGGCACCGCCGGCGTTGCCGGAGGCCCCTGTCACCAAGATCGTCATGCGTTTCCCTCTCGAAAGGCCGTCACAGCAGGCCGAGCTCGGTCGCGGTGTCGACGGCGCCGGTGATCTCGTGGGCGGGGTCGCCCTCGTGGTAGATGCGTTCGTCGGGCTCGATGTTGTCGAGGAACCGCTGGTACGTGATGGCGCCGAGCAGGCGGCTGACGACCGCGATCGGCGGGAGACCGCGGGCGGGATCGCTGGCCGGGAGATGCTTGCGCCACGCGGCGATCCAGGTCGAGCGGGCCAGTTCCCGCTGTGCGGGCGGTAGGTAACCGCACAGCCGGTGCAGATCGGTGGCGGGGTGACCGAGATAGCTGTCCGCCCAGTCCACGATGCGGCGGGTGGTGCCGTCGGACCGCCAGTTGCCGGGATGGAAGTCTCCGTGCACCAGAGTGTTCGGCAGGCCCGACGACTCCAGCGTCGCGACCAGTCCAGGAAGTACGTCGACCAACCGCCGAGCCTTCGCGAGGACGTCGGCCGGCAACTGCGAACATGCTTCGCCGTCGAGCAGCTCGGCGACTTCGGCGGCGACGCTCTGCGGAAGCATCCGGGGCGTCCGCAGCGCGGCCGGGTCGATGGTCGCCTGGACCGTGACCCAGCGACCGACCACGTCGCGCAAGGTCTCGTCGTCCGGTTCCCAGCAGTCGACGCCCGGAGCGTGCTCGAGCAGCGACCACCGTCGCTCCGCATCCATCCCCAGTACGCCGGGCGCCAGCTGCGCGTCGTACTGCTGGACGTGGCGGATGACGTCCGCGTCGATGCTGCAGAACGGGCTGTTCGCCTTCGCCCAGGCGCCGCCGTCCGGCGTGCTGAAGCGGATCAGGCAGGAGAGGTTCCAGGTCTTCACCTGCGCCGGTCGCGATGGGCCGACGATCTCCTGCGCCCACTCGATCAGCCGGCGCGGCCCGTCCACCTCGGCCCAGCTCGCGCGGAACGGATGCGGCTTCACGATCTCGGCCCACTCCGGCAGCGGCGTCGGGTCGAGAACTCCCGGGCGCGGCTCCGCAGCGGCCTGGACGTGGTAGACGACGCGCCCGCCACGCCGGGTCTGCGCCTCGTCAGCGTGGATCAACCGCAGCACCAAGGTCTGTACGCCGAGCAACTGGTCGAGGTACGCCGTGGTCGCCTCGATCTCCGCCCACCAGGGCCGGTCCGCCTCGAAGGCCGGCACCCGGCCCAGGTACCGGTCGCCGAGGCTGACCAGCGCCTCCACCGTCTTCGTTTCGCTCACCTCACCGATGGTCCGGCAATTTCCTGCCGGCCGCTCGTCAATTTCGCCGGACCCGGTGCCAGGTCCGCTTGCCCGAGCGGACGACGGCACCGTCGGCCACCTGGACGGCTGCCTCCGCGTCGGTCAGCTTCGTCCCGTCGACACTCACCGCGCCCTGCCGGATCAGCCGCCGCAGCTCGGACTTGCTGTCACCCGGCCGTACGACGGCCAGCAGCTCCAGCGTGGTCAGCGGTTCGTGGCCGACGACGACTTCGGGCATCTCGGCCGGCTCGGCGCGCTCGGAGAAGACCCGGTGGAAGGCGTCGAGCTCGGCTCGCGCCGTACCGGCGCCGTGGTAGCGGGTGACCACCGCCGCGGCAAGCTTGAGCTTGGCGTCCCGGGCCGCAGGACCACCGACCGCCGCGGCGCTGCCGAGGGCGGCGACGGCGTCCATCGGGAGTTCGGTGTAGACGCGGGCGTAGGTCTCGACCAGGTCATCGGGCAGACTCATCAACTTGCCGAACTTCTCCCGCGGCGGATCCGTCAGCGCGACGTAGTTGTTCAGCGACTTCGATTGCTTCGGGCCGCCGTCGAGACCAGGAGTGATCGTGCTGGTGATCACGACTTGAGGATCGGCGCCGAGCCGCTGCTGGAAATGCCGGCCCAGCAACTCGTTGAACAGTTGGTCCGTCCCCACGATCGTCAGGTCGCTGCGCAGAGCGAAGCTGTCGTAGCCCTGCAGCACCGGGTACGTCAGTTCGTGCAGCGCGATCTCGCGACCGGCCGCGACCCTGGCCCGGAACATGTCGCGGGCCATCAGCTGGGCCTGTGTCACGTGCGCGAACAGGCCGAGCAGCGTCGCGACGTCCATCGCGTCGTACCACTCGGAGTTGCGGCGGACCTCGAACACCTCCGGGTCGGTGCGCAGTACCAGCGACACCTGCTCGAGGAACGCGGTCGCGTTGACCTCGATCTCCTCCGGCGACAGCATCGGCCGGGTTTCGCTGCGGCCGGTCGGGTCGCCGATCCGCGTGGTCAGGTCGCCGAGCAGGAACACGACGGTGTGGCCGAGGTCCTGCAGCGCGCGCATCATCCACAGGTTCACCGCGTGGCCGAGATGCAGGTCGGGCGCGGTGCAGTCGACGCCGTACTTGATCCGCAGGGGGCGGCCGGATTCCAGCCGGGTGCGCAGGTCGGCCTCGCCGACGATCGAGTCGGTGGTCCGCCGTAACCGGTCGATCACGGCCTGGGCGTCGTTCATGGGGGTCCTCTCGGGATGCACGGCGAGAGGCCTGAGAAGAGCCTCCCGGCAACGGAAAGAGGCAGGAACCGGACGGTTCCTGCCTCGGAGGCTCTGGTACTGAAGCTGCTACAGGGGACTACGAAACCCCGGCTCCTCCCAGAGCCGGTCGATACGTCGCCTGACACTTCGTCACGTGATCAGCTTAGCAGCGCGCCGGATAGGCTTCACGGATGACCACGGAGAAGGTCGTCCTGCTGGACGACACGGGGCACGCGATCGGGAGCCAGGACAAGGCGACCGTGCACCACGCCTCGACACCGCTGCACCTGGCCTTCTCCAGCTACGTCTTCGACCGGCACGGCCGGGTGCTGCTGACCCAGCGGGCTCACAGCAAGACCACCTGGCCTGGGGTTTGGACGAACAGTTGCTGTGGGCATCCCTTGCCGGACGAGCCGGTCCAGGACGCCGTACGGCGACGGCTGGCCGACGAGCTGGGTCTGGTCGCCGAGCGGATCGACCTGGTGCTGCCTGAGTTCCGGTACCGGGCGGAGATGCCGGCCGGGATCGTGGAGAACGAGCTCTGTCCGGTCTTCCGGGTCGACTGGGACGGTGAGCCACAGCCGGACCCGGCCGAGGTCGCGGCGTACGAGTGGGTGGAGTGGTCCGAGGTCGCCGCGTGGCCGGGATTGTCGCCCTGGTGTCTGCTGCAGTTGGATGCGCTCGCAAAGCTGGGGCCGAACCCGGCGGAGTGGCCGCTCGGCGACCCGAAGCTGCTCCCGCCTGCTGCTCAGAGCTGAAGCTCTCGGAGAAGCTCGGCGCCCGTCCACGCGCGGCGGGGGCCGGTCTCCTCGGCGCGGATCAGTTCGACGAGTTTCGCGTTGACCGGCGCGGTGCGGCCGAGGGACTCGGCGAGGCGGACGACCTCGCCGTTCAGGTAGTCGATCTCGGTCCGGCGCCCGGCCTGCAGGTCCTCCCACATCGACGATCGCGCGTACGGGTCGACCGCGAGCATCTTCGAGGCCAGCCGGCGGAACAGGAAGTCCGGCAGGCGCAGCACCGCGGGCATCCGCTCCGGCGGTAGCGCCGTCAGCTGGGCGGGCCGAATCCCCTTCAAGCGCAGGAGTTTCAGCGTCTCGTCCTGCGCGGCGGCCAGGCAGCGACGATAGGCACGCTGCGAGAGCTGGTCGCGCAGCGGCAGGTCGGAGAGCGCGTTGACCGGGTTGTTCAGGTTGAGCAGCAGCTTCGCCCACTGCACCGCCAGGATGTCCGCGTGCTGCTGCAACGGCAGCCCGGCCCGCTCGAACGCCTCGACGTACGGCGTCAGCGCGACGTGCTCCTGGACGTCGAGCGCGCCCGCGGTCCCTTGGTGGAACGCCCCGGCGCCCTTGTTGAGCACGTTGAACGGGACCATCCCGCTGAGCACCAGCTGCTCCGGCAGCCGTTCCCGAAGGACGTCGCCGTTGCGTACGCCGTTCTGGAAACTCACCACGACGGCGCCCGGTTTGAGGACGCCCGCCAGCTCGTCGGCGGCGCCCTCCGTCGCGGCGGACTTCACCGTCACGAGCACGAGCTCCGCGTCGGCCACCGCCTCCGCGCTGGTCGCGAACCGCAAGCCGTCGACCTGCAGGTCCGCGCCGAGGTAGTCGGTCAGGTGAAGCCCGTGCGCGGCCAGTTCGTCGCCCACCCGCTGCCGCCCGACGAACACGACCTCCGCGCCGCCGGCGACCAGCCGACCGCCGACGTAGCACCCGATCCCGCCCGCGCCGTACACCGCGATCGTCACACTGGTCTCCCTTCGGGCGTCACCTCTCCGGTCAGCTCCTGAAGTATCGACCACAACGTGGCCAGCCGCTGCTCGCCGAGCCGAGCTCGCCAGTCCTCGCGGACGATGTCGATCGCGCGGACCAGATCCTTCTCCAGCCGGCGTCCTTTGGCGGTCAGCCGGACCCGCCGGGCGCGGGAGTCGGCCGGATCGGGGGTGCGGGTCAGGTATCCGTGGCGTTCGAGATGCGTGACCAGTTCGTGCATGGACTGCTTGGTGATCCCGGCGTGTGCGGCGAGCTCGCTGGTGTGCAGCCCGTCGATCCCACCGAAGCGGAACAGCTGCAGGTGCGCGGGTCTGAGCTCCGGATATCGCGAACCGAGCTCCGCCTCGACCGCCGCCATCGCCTGATCGAACGCCACCCGCAACAACCCGAACCACCGCCCCGGCGACTCGTACGCCGAACCGGCGCTCGCTCCAGCATCGACCCCGCCGCTCGCTCTGGTTCCAGCGCCGCGGCTCGCTCCGGCGCCAGGGCTCGTGTCCGTTGACATGACGGTCAGGGTACCTTACCGTTTCGGTCAGGAGGCCTGACCATCGCCAGCAAGGGGGAGAGATGACCGCACGGCAACAGCTGACCCAGTACCTGACCGGTAAGTGGATCCCGCCGGTGCTCGCCGCCGTGGCCGAGTTCGGCATCGCCGACGAGCTGACCGACAAGCCGCTCACCGCCGACGAGCTGGCCGACCGGGTCGGCGCCGACCCGCGAGCGCTGTACCGAGTACTGCGTGCCGCCGCGAGCATCGGGGTCTTCGCCGAGGACAGCGACGGCCGGTTCGTGCTGACCGAGACGGCCGAGCTGCTGCGGTCCGGCGGACCGGGGTCGATGCGCGCGGCCGCCCGGATGTTCGCGCTGGAACCGTTCTGGACGCCGTACGCGCGGATCGCCGAGTCGGTCCGGACCGGTGAGCCGGCGTTCGCGAGCACCTTCGGGGTGAGCATCTACGACTACTTGGGCACCCACCCCGACGACGCGGCGGTGTTCGGCGCGACCGTGGCCACCTTCCACGGGCAGGCGATGGCGCCGATCGTCGCCGCGCACGACTTCTCGGCGTACGGGACCGTGGTGGATGTCGGCGGTGGTTCCGGGGAGCTGCTGATCGAGTTGCTGACGGCGTACCCCACGATCCGAGGCGTGCTGCTGGAACTCGACGCCGTGCTACCGGCGGCGCGTGCAGCGTTCGAGGCGGCCGGGCTGATCGACCGGGTCCAGCTCGTCGCGGGCGACTTCTTCACCGCCGTACCGGCCGGGGACGCCTACCTGATCAAGAGTTGCCTGCACAACTTCACCGACGACCAGGCAACCCGGATCCTGCGGGCGATCCGGGCCGGCGGTGGGCCGGTGCTGGTCGCGGAGACGATGATCCCGGCCGGCAACGCGCCGCACTACTCCAAGTTCGACGACATCGAGATGCTGGTGATCGCCGGCGGCGCCGACCGGACCGAGCGGGAGTGGTCGGACTTGGTGGCCGCGGCCGGGTTCACCCCGCGCGAGGTCGTCCAGTGCGACGAGCGGTTCTCTTTGCTGGTGGCGGACTAGAGGTGTCGTGATCAGACCTCGGGGGTGTCCTCCGGGGTCTCTTCGGTGTCGGTCAGGGCCCACTTCAGCTGGAACTCGACCTCCTCCTCGTCCTCGCCGCGCTCGTGCTCGACGCTGAACTTCGCGTTCCTCGGAACGGTGAAGCGTTCGCCGGCGATCTGGATCCGGAACGGCTTGCCGGCCTCCAGTGCGTCGGCCAGGCGGCGCAGCTTGGCGGCGAAGTCCTCGACGGAGTAGGTGCGTTCGACATCTCTCTCACTCATGCCGCACATCCTCCCAGCCGGTGGGGTGACCGAAAATCAGCTGCGCGCTTTTGACCGGCTCCTCTACCGTGGACATATGGCTACTTGCCTCTGTGTCTAGCTGCGCGACCCGCTTCCGCACCCGAAGTGTGTCCCGTAGGCATCACAGAGAGTAACCATTCCCATGATCACCGTTCACTCGGTCGACGTACGCGCCGGCGCCCAGCTGCTGCTGTCCGACCTGTCCTTCCACATCGGCCCCGGCGACAAGATCGGCCTGGTCGGCCGCAACGGCGCCGGTAAGACCACGCTGCTCAAGGCCCTGGCCGGCGAAGAGCGCCCGGCCACCGGGACGATCACCACGACCGGCTCGGTCGGCTACCTCCCGCAGGATCCGCGCGCCGCCGATCCCGCCCTCACCGTCACTGCCCGGATCCTGTCCGCCCGCGGTCTGGACGTCGTCGTCGACCGGCTCCGGCGGGCCGAGGCGACGATGAGTACGGCGACCGGCGCCGAGCAGGAGCGCGCGATGGCGGCGTACGCGCGCGCCGAGACCGAGTTCCAGGCCGCGGGGGGCTACGCCGCGGAGGCCGAGGCGGCCCGGCTCGCGGCCGGCGTCGGCCTGCCGCTGCGTGCCCTCGACCAGCCGATCGGTGAACTGTCCGGCGGACAGCGCCGCCGGGTGGAGCTGGCCCGGATCCTGTTCGCCGAACACGACACGTTGCTGCTCGACGAGCCGACCAACCACCTCGACGCCGACTCGATCGTCTGGCTGCGCTCGTTCCTGCTCGGGTACTCCGGCGGTCTGGTGGTGATCAGCCACGACCGCGAGCTGCTGGCCGCCACGGTCAACCGGGTCTTCCACCTCGACCCGCAGCGGCGGACGATCGACGTCCACAACACCGGCTGGGCCAAGTACCTCACCCAACTGGAGACCGACGAGCGACGCCGGACGCGCGAGCGCCACACCGCCGAACGCAAGGCGGCGGTGCTGCACGCCCAAGCGGCCAAGATGCAGGCCGGAGCCAGTACGGCGGTTGCCGCCCGCAACATGGCCCGCCGGGCCGACAAGCTGCTCGCCGACCTGGAGCCGGTACGCCGAGCCGCCCGCGTCGCGCGGATCCGCCTGCCCGACCCGGCGCCGTCCGGTCGCACTCCACTGAGCGCGACCGGCCTGACCAAGTCGTACGGCGCGCTGGAGGTGCTCAGGGGCGTCGACCTGGCCGTCGACCGCGGCAGCCGGTTGGTTATCCTCGGTCTGAACGGCGCGGGCAAGACCACCCTGTTGCGGATCCTCGCCGGCCGGGAACAGCCCGACAGCGGCCGGGTCGTCGCCGGGCACGGTCTGCGCCTCGGGTACTTCGCGCAGGAGCACGACACGCTCGACCTGGCGAGCACCGTCCGGCAGAACCTCGCGGCGGTGGCGCCCCGGCTGACCGACGGCGAGGTGCGCAACGTGCTGGGCTCGTTCCTGTTCAGCGGCGACGACGCGGACAAGCCGGCGCACGTACTGTCCGGCGGCGAGAAGACCCGGCTGGCCCTGGCCGGTCTGGTCCACTCCGGCGCCAACGTGCTGCTGCTCGACGAGCCCACCAACAACCTCGACCCGGCCTCCCGGGACGAGGTGCTCGGTGCCGTCGGCAACTACCCGGGCGCGATCGTGATGGTCACCCACGACGAGGGCGCGATCGAGGCGCTGCGCCCGGACCGCGTCCTGCTGCTGCCCGACGCCACCGAGGACCTGTGGACCGACGACTACCTCGACCTGGTGTCCCTCGCCTGATCCGGGTGGCGGACGTGCACCACCCACCAACCCAGGCCCGCACCGGCGTGTCGGCCCCGACACGCCGTGCGGCGACCAGTTGGTCAGTGGTGCACGTCCGGCCGGCGCTCCGAGGAGCCGCCATGGACCAGCACGCGGCGGGCGAAACCGTCAGAGCCGCTCGGCGAGGTGGACGGTGACCTCGTCCCCGGTGGTCTTGCCGATCACCTTGCGCAGGTCGGCCTTGACCGGGAGTTTGTGGGTGCCGTCGCCCAGCGCCATGAACGAGCTCTCGAACGGGTGGCCGTCGATCGTGCCGCGGATCTTGACCAGGCCACGGGTGCCGAAGAACTCGGCCGAGCCGGGCATCACGACGTACGTCCAGCCGCCCTTGGCGTCACTGGTCTGCAGTTCGGCGGTGAAGTCGTGGTCCAGGGTGGTCATGGTTCCTCCTCGGTTCGAAGTGCTCTCACCCCACAGGTAGAAGCCACTCGGCGGATTTCGACACTAACCCCGATGGCAGGATGGAGCGGTGGAGATTCGCGCGGGGGAGCACGCCGACGTACCAGCCGTCCTGGCCTTGCTGGACGGCGCGACCGAGTGGCTGGTCGCGAACGGCCGGACCGGCCAATGGGGGACCGAGCCGCACTCGACGAACCCTCGGCGGATCGGGCAGATCACCGGGTTCGCGGCCGACGGCGGATTGTGGATCGGGGAGCGCGACGGCCGGGTGGTGGGCGCGCTGGCCGTCGGCGACGCGAGCGAGCACATCCCGCCGGCGTCCGAGCCGGAGCTGTACATCCGGCTGCTGGTGACCGATCGTGCGGCGAAGGGCAGCGGGATCGGCACCGAGCTCATCCAGTACGCGCTGCAACTGGCCAAGGAGGACGGCGTCGGGCTCGTCCGGGTGGACTGTTACGCCGGCGGCGACGGCGCTCTGGTCCGGTACTACGAATCGCAGGGGTTCACGCCGACGGAGGCGTTCGGCGTACCGGTCAATGACTCGGTGTGGCCCGGTCAGGTCCTGGCCCGGCGGGTGTGACCGCGCGGTGCACGGCGCCGTGCGCGTCGCTGCAGTGCAACTCCGGTACGTCGCCTGACGCGTGGTCGACCTGAAGCGTCGAGTGGGTCAGGTGATGCCGCTCCGCCAGCACGGCCTCGATCTGCTCGCGGATCAGGTGGCAGTCCAGGCCCTCGCGGACCAGGATGTGCGCCGAGGCGGCCGGTTCGCCGGAGGTGATCTCCCAGACGTGCAGGTCGTGCACCTCGACCACCCCGGGGATGCGGCACAGCTCCTTGCCGAGCGCGGCCGGGTCGAGTCCGGCGGGCGCGGCCTCGAGGAAGATCCGGCCGGAGGCCCGGACCAGGTCGACGCCGGCCTTCAGCATCAGCGCGGCGACGATCAGCGCGGCGATCGAGTCGGCGCGGGTGAAGCCGGTGAGCAGCACGACCAGCCCGGCGACGGCGGTGGCGACGAACGCGAACAGGTCGTTGAGGATGTGCTGGAAGGCGCCCTCGACGTTCAGGCTGGAACGGTTGGCCTTGCTGATCAGCCAGGTAGCGGCGAGATTGACGAAGATGCCGACCACACCGACGATCAGCACGAGCAGGCCCTCGACCTCGGGCGGGTGGATCATCCGCTCGACCGACTCGTAGACGAAAAACGCCGCGAGCAGCAGCAGGGTGATGCCGTTGGCCTGCGCGGACAGGATCTCGACCCGCTTCAGGCCGTAGGTGAAACCGCCGGCGGGTGGACGGGCCGCCAGCCGGATCGCGACCAGCGCGAGCGCGATGGCGATCGCGTCGGTCAGCATGTGCGCGGCGTCGGTGATCAAGGCCAGCGAGCCGGCCGCGAACCCGACGATCACCTCGGCGGCCATGAAGCCGAGGATGAGGGCGAGCGCGCCACTCAGCAGTTTGCGGTCGGCGCTCGTACTGACCGGGTGGCCGTGTCCGTGGCCGTGACCGTGCCCCGTGCCGGCCATCAGGAGCTGCGCTCGGGGTGGATGGCGTCGGTGTGCTCGGTGTGCGCGACCGCGAGGTCGACCAGCATGCGCACGTGCGCGTCGTCCAGGCGGTAGTAGGCCATCCGGCCGTCCCGGCGGACCGACACCACGCGGTGTGCGCGCAGCAGGCGCAGCGCGTGTGAGGTGGCCGACTCGCTCATGCCGGTGACCGCGGCGAGGTCGCAGACGCACAGTTCGCCGTCGAGCAGCGCGACCAGCAGCTTGAGCCGGCGCGGGTCGCCGAGCAGGCCGAACACGTCGGCGGTGTCGACGACGTCCTGCTCCGAAGGCATCCTGGCGTGGACGGCCGCCACCCGCTCGGGGTCGACCAGCTTCACCGCGCAGGCGTCGACCCCGGTGGGGGACTGCACATCTGCAGAACTCTTCATATGTCACACCGTAGAGCACCGCCGGTCGCTTGGCCAGGAAGCGGAGTGTCGCGGTCGCTTGCATCCCGTCGCTGGGTGGTGGCACGGCCATGCCACTGTCACTGCCCGTATCGTGCTCTGAGAGCATCGTCACGAGCTGGTTTGTCCTGAGTAAGGACTGTGTGAAGAATCGGTGCTGACGGCTCTGTCGGGGTGGATCAGCGCACGGCCGGCCGTAAGTTCGTTGAGGTGTCGGTCGAAGTCGGGAGTGAACGAAGTGTTACGGGGCAGTCGGGTGGTGCCGTCGGCACGCCCGCGGGAGATGGCGTCGGCGCGATCGTGACGACGATGAACAAGATTCTGGCGGGTGCCGGAGTGGTGCTGCTGCTGGTCGGCCTGGCACTCGGTTTCCGGTCGGTCTCGGCCGACGGGGTCGACTGCGGTTCGGCGTTCACGCCGGCCCGCGGGATCACGCCGATGGCCTGCGACGGGAAGCTGGACAGCTCGGTCACGCTGGTGACCGTGGTCCTGGTGGCCGGCGTCCTGCTGCTGGCGGTCGCGCTGGTGCTGAAGCTGGTCCGCGACCGGCGGGTCGAGGCCTGACCGCCGAATCCAGGTGCACCGCGGGCCGGTTTCACGGCAAGCTGCGCCGGTGACCATAGAACCGTTCCGGCTGGCGATCGCCCAGCAACAGCTCGACGATCTCGCGCTGCGACTGGACCTGACCCGCTGGCCCGACGAGCTTCCCGGCGTCGGCTGGTCGTACGGCGTACCGGGGGACTATCTGCGCGAGCTGGCCGAGTACTGGCGGCACGGCTACGACTGGCGTGCCGCCGAGGCCCGGTTGAACGAATGGCCGCAGTTCACCACCACGATCGACGGCACCCGGATCCACTTCGCCCGTGTTCCGTCGCCCGAACCCGACGCGATCCCGCTGCTGCTCACGCACGGCTGGCCGGGCTCGATCGCGGAGTTCGTCGACGTCGCGGGACCGCTGACGGATCCTCGCACGCACGGCGCTCCGGACGCGCCGGCGTTCGAGCTGGTGATCCCGAGCATTCCCGGCTTCGGCTTGTCCGGCCCCACCACCGAGCCGGGTTGGGAGGTCAACCGGATCGCCCGCGCCTTCGCCGAGCTGATGGACCGGCTCGGCTTGCGTCGGTACGGCGTACAGGGTGGCGACTGGGGTGCCGCGATCTCCCGCGAGCTCGGGCGGATCCGGCCGGACCAGGTGATCGGCGTCCACCTCAACCTGCTGCCCGGCGGTGCCGCGACTGCTGAGCCGACCGAGCAAGAGCTGGCCGGACTCGATCCGGCCGAGCGCGCCCGGACCATCGCCTCCTGGCAACGGATGCGCGCGTGGCAGCGGGAGAAGCAGGGCTACGCCGACCTGCAGTCGACCCGGCCGCAGACGCTCGCCTACGCGCTGGTCGACTCGCCGGTCGGGCAGTTGGCGTGGATCGCGGAGAAGTTCCACGAGTGGGCCGATCCCGCGCAGCCGATCGGCCGCGACCACCTGCTCACCACGGTGATGCTCTACTGGCTCACCGGTACGGCGGGATCGGCCGGGCGGATCTACTACGAGCGCGCCCACCACGGCCGCCCGGTCGAGCCGTCGCGCACGCCGACCGCGCTGGCCGACTTCGCGCACGACAACTTCATCCCGCTCCGGGCGATCGCCGACCGGACCGACAACATCGTGCGCTGGACGTCGTACCCGCACGGTGGTCACTTCGCCGCGCTGGAGCAGCCGGCCGTACTGGTCGACGACGTCCGCGCGTTCTTCCGGGAGCTACGCCGGTAGCGCGGCCGTCATCCGGTCGAGCAGTTCGGTGAGCAGCTCGGGGCCGGTGCCGAAGTTCAGCCGAACCCGGTCGCGGCCGGCCGGGTCGTAGTCCGAACCGGGGCCCAAGGCCACTTTCGCCCGGTCGAGGAAGTACGTCGCCGGATCGGGCGCGAGCCCGAGCGCACCGCAGTCCAGCCAGCCCAGGTACGTGGCCTGCGGCGGCGACCAGGTGATGCCGGCCGGCAGTCGCTCGCTGATCAGCACCCGGTTCCGGTCGAGCTGCGCGATCAGCGCGTCCAGCCAGGGATCGCAGTCGGCGAAGGCCGTCTCGGCCGCCATCACCCCGAGCAGTCCGACCTGCTCGGCCTTGAACGGCAACCGCCGCACGACGTCCTGCGCGCGGTCGGAGGCGGTGACGAGCAACGCGCACTTGAGCCCGGCCAGGTTGAACGCCTTGGACGCCGAGGTCAGCGCGATCCCGCGCTCGCGCGCGGCGTCCGACACCTGCAGCCAGGGCACGAACTCGGCGCCCGGAAGGACCAGCGGAGCGTGGATCTCGTCGGCCAGCACCCACGCGTCGTACTCGGCGCAGAGCTCGGCGATCTGCTCCAGCTCGGCGCGCGGCAGCACCCGGCCGGTCGGATTGTGTGGACTCGCCAGGATCAGGATGCGCAATCCGTCCCGCAGCTCGGCCGCCAGTTGGTCCAGGTCGAACGAACCGTCGGCACGCAAGGGAATCTGCCGGATCGTGAAGCCCGCCGGCGGAAGCTGCTTGAGGAACGGCGGATAGCCCGCCGTCGCGAAGCCGACCTTGCCGCCCGGCGCGAGCACCCGGCACAACTCGATCAGTCCGATCAGGACCTCGGGGATCAGGGTCAGGCGATCGGGATCCACCCGCCACCCGAGCCGGCGGGCGGCGAAGCAGGTGAAGGCCTCGCGCAGCTGTGGAGTGACTTCGTGCGCGTAGCCGAGATCGCTGCGGGCGATGGCGTCGTGCAGGACGGCGGCGATCGGCGGTGCGAGTTCGAAGTCGAGCTCGGCGACGGTCGCGCCGATCACTCCCGGCGGATGCCCGGACCACTTCTCACTGCGCCGCTGCCGCAGGACGTCGAGCTGGGGAACCGTCAGCATCGTCTCAGGCTACCGACCACGGCGGGCCGTCGCGGGGCAATTAGGGTGAGGCCATGAGCTTCACCGGGTTCCCGGTCGCCGCGCTGGACTTCTACGACGACCTCGAGATGGACAACAGCAAGACCTTCTGGGCCGAGCACAAGCATGTGTACGAGGAATCGGTGCGCGCCCCGATGGCCGCCTTGCTGGCCGAGCTCGAACCGGAGTTCGGCCCGGCGAAGATCTTCCGGCCGTACCGCGACGTGCGGTTCGCCAAGGACAAGACGCCGTACAAGACGCATCAGGGCGCGTTCCTGCCGACCGGCCGGTACGTCGAACTGTCGGCGCCGGGCGTGCGGGTCGGGGCCGGATTCTACGAGGCGGCCGCGGACCGGCTCGCCCGGATCCGGACGGCGATCGACGAGGACCGCCGCGGCCAGGAGCTGGAAAAGCTGCTCGCCCAGCTGGTCGCCGACGGGTGGACGGTCGGTGGCGACAAGCTCAAGACCACGCCGCGCGGCTACGACGCCGGCCATCCGCGAATCGAGCTGCTGCGGCACAAGTCGCTCGCGCTCAGCCGGTCGTACGGGTTCGAGCCGGTGATCCACACCGCCGAACTGGTCGACCGGATCCGCGCCGACTGGCGCGCCGTCACCCCGCTCCTGGACTGGCTCGACGCCAACGCCTAGGGCGGTCAGAAGTCCTTGAGAATGGTCGCGATCAGGTCGCGGGTCTTGTTCGGCGGCGGGGCCGCGACGCAGAGGGCTTCCATCGTCGCCGTGTACTGGTCGAGGTCCTCGAGCTTGTCCAGGTAGAGCGCACTGGTCAGGTGCTCGATGTAGACGATGTCGGGCAGATCGTGCTCGGGGAACCGCAGGATGCTGTACGCGCCACCGGTCGCCGCGTGGCCACCGGCCTCGAACGGCATCACCTGCAGCGTGACGTTGGGCATGTAGGTCGCCTCGATCAGGTGCTCCAGCTGCGCGCGCATCGCCTTCACGCCGCCGATCGGCCGGCGCAGCGCCGACTCGTCGACGACGGCCCAGAGCCGGACCGGGCTCACCCGGGTGAGCACTTCCTGGCGGCTGACCCGCAGGGACACCCGGCGTTCGACCTCGTCGGCCGGGATCAGCCCGCGGCCGAGCTGGACGACCGCGCGCACGTAGTCCTGAGTCTGCAGCAGGCCCGGCACGAACTGCAGCTCGTAGGTACGGATCAACTGGGCGGAGGCTTCGAGACCGAGGTAGGAGTGGAACCAGCTCGGCAGCACGTCACCGAAGCGGTGCCACCAACCGGGGTTGTTGGCGTCGCGGGCCAGCGAGAGCAGCCGCTCACGCTCCTCGGGGTCGTCGAGACCGTAGAGCCGCAGCAGGTCGGCGACGTCGCGCTCCTTGAAGCCGACCCGGCCGAGCTCCATCCGGCTGACCTTCGACTCCGACGACCGGATCTCCCAGCCCGCGTCGGACCGCGAGATGCCGGCGGCCTCACGCATCCGGCGCAGGTGCGCTCCCAGGATGATGCGTAGCGCTGTCGGCCCGCTTTGCGCGCCCGACTCCGTCACACTCACCTCCGACGCCCCAGCTGTGCCTCTGTCGTACCCCGAAACAAATCATCGCACGGCGGGCCGACGATCTGTCGACGTTCTTCCTGATGAGTCGCCGCCGCCCGCCGCCTCACTACCGACGGTGACCCCGAGTCTCGCACTGCTCGCCGCAATCGTCGACTTTGTCCAGACATAGTTGCGCGCCAAAAGCCCTTGACTGGGCCTCGGATCCGGCGGCGGACACCGCTGCTGAGCCTGAATCGGGTCTCCGGGAGGTCACAAACGGAAAACGTGCGAATGCACGTGCATCGGGCGCTTGCATTCGCAGCGTGCCGACGCCATGATTACTTCATGCACAGAAGGTGAGCTGGATCTCGCGCCAAGTGACATCACCGTCGCCGACGCGAACCAGCAGGCCGGACCTTTGGCCCGTCGGCGGTTCGCTGCCGGCATGACTGGTTGGGGTACCCGAGTCGATGAGTGACCACGACGCACAGCCCGTCGAGTCCGTCGCCGCGAAGACCGGCGACCGGGCGCCCGACGAGCTCACCGAGCGGGAGATCCAGGAACTCGTGGCGCGCTGCCCCGAGCAGCAGCGCTGGGCCTTCGAAGGGTGGCTGCGCGGTGTCCGCCAGCTCGACGGCGACCCGATCGTGAGCCTGAGCCCATGAACACCGATCGAGGAGGACGGAAAATGGTGCGGATCTGGTTGGGTGACCACCTGATCGCCGAGTACGTCGCGGAGCCGGACCGGGCCTCGCGCTACCAGCGGGTGATGACGCCCAAGTTCACCGGTCTGCGCATCACTGTCGACAACGCGGCCGGCCCCGGCAGCGCCTCGGAACTGCCGCGCAGCGAGCAGCTCTGGCCGCTCACCGTGCAGTAGGCCCTAGTAGTGCCCTAGTAGTACAGCACTCTGATCGACCGTTCGCGGGCCAGTGATCGGGCCTGCCGGCGGTGCACCACCGCTCCATGAGTTCTCGGAGCGCCTCGATGGAAAGGCCGTCTCCCTCCTCAGGTGACGGCTGGGCAAAAGGCCGTCCTCCTCCTCAAGGGACGGCCTTTTGTCACGTCCGGGGATGCTCGGGCGGTCGCAGACATGAAGAGGCCCCCTCACCGCTCGCCCGGTGAGGGGGCCTCTTGCCTTGGGTCGGACCCGGTTCAGGCGAGGTCGTCGAACTCCCCGTCCTGAACGCCGCCGAGGAACGCCTCGATCTCCGCCTGGGTGAAGACCAGGGCCGGGCCGTCGGTGTGGCGCGAGTTCCGCATCGCCACGCCGCCGCCCGGAAGCTTCGCCACCTCAACGCAGTTGCCGTTGGGGCCACTCCGCTGACTCTTGCGCCAGACCAGCTCGCTCATCGCGTCGCCGGGCATGCCGTTGTAGACAGCAGTCATCAGCTGCACCTTCCGTACGTCTTTGGCATATGCACGTGCATTTGGGCTTGCATTTGCATCGTACACGTTGGACGCCCGTGTGTCCGGTTGAATACGCGGCGTGACCGCAGGTGTGTCGCCGGCCCGGTGTGGCGTCGCTTTGGGTGATCGAAACCGGCGGCCGCGCGCCTGCGGGCGGCTCGGTGATTGACTCGCGCCCAGCTGGGGAAGACTCCGACCGGACCCCGGTACGCCGTACTCGCGTGCCGCTGCAGGTACTGCTGCGCGGGGTCCTCGCCGGACTCGAGCCGGCAACCATGTCAGGACGTGGCGACCGACGCCGGAATCCCTTGTCTAGTTGAGAAATCAGGCTTTTCGGATCTGGCTCGGGCAACACTCCCGACCAGGCTGATCCAGGGCCGCACTGGTATCAAAATGCACTACGATGACCGCACTGTTTCCCTACAACACAAAGGCTGCGTCGATGGCGAATTCCGACGGCCCGGGGGCAACTCCGGCGTTCGACACCTCCCAACCCACCATCGCCCGCGTGTACGACGCGCTGCTGGGTGGCAAGGACAACTTCGCCGTCGACCGTGAGGGCGCGGCGACCTACCTGAAGTACGTCCCGGATGCCGGTCGTTGCGCGATCGACAACCGGGCCGCGCTGGTCCGGGGCGTTCAGTTCCTCGTCCGCGAGGGCGTCGACCAGTTCCTGGACATCGGCAGCGGTCTGCCGACCCAGAAGAACACCCACCAGGCGGCGCAGGAGATCAACCCCGCCGCCAAGGTGGTCTACGTCGACATCGACCCGATCGTGCTCGCGCACGGCCGGGCGCTGCTGGCCACCAACGAGAACACGACCGTGGTGACCGCCGACCTGCGCGACCCGCAGGGGATCCTCGACCACCCGGACGTGAAGAGCCACCTGGACCTCAGCCGCCCGGTCGCGCTGATGGTCGTCGGCATCCACATGCACTTCCACGACGACGAGAAGCCCGACGAGTGGGTCCGCACGATCATGGACCAGTTGGTCCCGGGCAGCTACCTGTTCATCACCGACTTCGTCGACACCGGTGAGCCGCTGCAGAAGGCGATGGAGCAGGCCGGCCTGGAGAGCCTGGGCAACGGCTGGATCCGGACCCCGGAGCGGATCGAGCAGCACTTCCTCGGCATGCCGCTGGTGCCGCCGGGCCTGGACTTCCTCGAGCGCTGGAACCCGTCGGCCCCCGACGAAGAGGTCCCGGACGTCGAGGAGCTGCTGCCGTACCAGAAGATCCTGATGGCGGGCATCGCCAAGAAGGTCTGACCCGTACGTCGACGGCGCGCGTCCCCGCTCCCGGGGCCGCGCGCCTTCGTCGTTCCTGCGCACGAGGGACGGGCGTCGTCCGCCGCCGAGAGGCGTTCGGCCGCCGTTCAACGGGTTGTGATCGACTACCGCCATGACGCAGCTGCGGCGGGATCTGGGAGTCGGCGACGCGGTGGTGGTCGGCCTCGGCGCGATGATCGGTGCCGGGGTGTTCGTGGTCTTCGCCCCGGCCGCCGGGGTCGCCGGCGCGAGCCTGCTGATCGCGCTCGCGGTCGCCGCGGTGGTTGCCTACTGCAACGCGACGTCCTCGGCCCGGCTGGCCGCCGTCCATCCGCGGTCCGGCGGGACCTACGTCTACGGCCGCGAACAGCTGAGCCCGTTCTGGGGCTACCTGGCCGGCTGGGCGTTCGTCGTCGGCAAAACCGCGTCCTGCGCGGCGATGGCGCTCACCGTCGGCTCGTACCTGTGGCCCGAGCAGGGCCCCGTGGTCGCCGTCGTCGCGGTCGTCGCCGTGACGACGCTGAACTACTTCGGCGTGCAGAAGTCCGCGTGGGCGAGCCGGGTCATCGTGGCTGTCGTCCTGCTGGTGCTCGCAGCGGTCGTCGTGGTCGGTCTGACCGCGGACACGGCCGACTTCCAGCGGCTCGAGCTCGGGAGCTCCGTGCCGCTGTCGGGTGTACTCCAAGCGGCCGGCCTGCTGTTCTTCGCCTTCGCCGGCTACGCGCGGATCGCGACGCTCGGCGAGGAGGTGCGCGATCCGGCGCGGACGATTCCCCGCGCGGTCCCGCTCGCGCTGGCGATCACCTTCGGCACGTACGTCGCGGTCGCCGTCACCACGCTCGTCGTGCTCGGACCGGCCGCGTTGGCGGCGTCCCCGGACCCGCTCGCGGATGTCGTGCACGCCGCGGGCGTCGAACAACTCGGCCCGGTCGTGCGCGCCGGCGCCACCGTGGCGGCGCTCGGCGCGCTGCTGGCGCTGATCCTCGGCGTGTCCCGCACCACCTTGGCGATGGCGCGGGACGGGCACCTGCCGCGGCGCCTGGCCGCGATCCACCCGCGCTATCAGGTCCCGCACCGTGCCGAGCTCGCGGTCGGGCTGGTGGTCGCCGTGGTCGCCGCGACGACCGACCTGCGCGGCGCGATCGGCTTCTCGTCGTTCGGCGTGCTGGTCTACTACGCGATCGCCAACGCCTCGGCCTGGACGCTGCGCCCCCGCCGGTACGCCGTACCGGTGGTCGGCCTGATCGGTTGCCTCGGGCTGGCCTTCTCCCTGCCGTGGGCGTCGATCGCCGTCGGCTCGGCCGTCCTGGCCGTCGGCGCGCTGCTCTACTGGGCTACCGGGCGACGACGCGTACGGTCTTGAACTCCGGATCGGCCGCGTCGGGCAGCACCATCGTCGCCGCGACGCCGGAGCGCAGGTAGTCGACGACGCCGGCGGAGATGCGTTCGCCCGGCACGATCGCGGGGATGCCCGGCGGGTACGGCGTGATCTGCTCGGTCGCGATCCGGTCGATCGCGTCCTGGACCGCGACGGTCTCCTGCCGCGCGAAAAACGCCTCCCGCGGCAGCATCGCCTGCTCCAGCTCGAGGTCGGACGGATCGGGCAGCACGACCGAGCGCTGCTGGGGCAGCGACGTACGGGTCAGCTCGGCGAGCGCGGAGACGAGCCGGTCGGCGTCGTCCTGGTCGTCGGCGAAGGTGAACTGGGCGAGGATTCGCCGGTGATCGGACAGGCCGACGTTGATCGCCTTCTGCTCACGCAGCCAATCGGCCGCCTGGTAGCCCGAGATCCCGGCGTCCAGCACGTCGATCATGATCTGCAACCGGTCCAGATCGTGCGAAGCCTCCTCGGCGATCAGCCGGTCCTCGAACACCCGCAGGCCCGGCAGCCCGTCGATCGCGCCGCGGGTGCCGCGGACCAGTTTCAGCGCGTTGCCGAGCAGCTCGTGCCCGTTCAGCGCCATCTGCCGGCGCCAGCCGTCCATCGCGGCGTACAGGAGGACGTTCGGGCTGGTGGTGGACAGCAGGTCCTCGCTCTCCTGCAGCCGGACCGGATCGACCAGGTCGCCCTGCAGGTGGAAGACCGAACCCTGCTCGAAGCCGGCGCCGGCCTTGTGGATCGACACCACGCAGACGTCCGCGCCGGCGTCCATCGCCCAGGTCGGCAGGTCCTCGTGGAACGGCAGGTGCGCGCCCCACGCCTCGTCGACGATCAACGGCTTGCCGTGCCGGTGACAGATCTGCGCGATCGACTCCAGATCACTGCACGTCCCGTACGGCGAAGGGCTGGTGACGAGCGCTCCGACCGCTTCCGGATGGTCCCGGAACGCCTGGTCGAACGCCTCCGGGTTGGGCGGATGGGCCAGGTGCAGCTCGGTGTCCCAGCGCGGGCGGACCCAGACCGGTTCGATGCCGGCCAGCACGAGACCAGACACCACCGACTTGTGCGCGTCCCGGCCGATCAGCAGCTTCTCGCCGGGCGCGACGACCGCCATCATCGCGCTCTTCACCGACAGCGAGCTGCCGCAGGTCGAGAAGAACGCGTGGTCGGCGCCGACCGCGTCGGCCATCAACTCCTGGGCCCGGGGCAGCACGCGCTGGCGTGACTTGCGGTCGTCCAGCCCGCCGGTGGCCAGGACGTCGGACCGGAACACGTCGGCGCCGAGCACTTGCCGGACCAGGTCGTCGGCGCCCTTGCCCTGTTTGTGGCCGGGCGGCGAGTAGTTGCTGTAGTTCCGCTGGTGGTAGTCCCGCAGCGCCTCCAGCACCGGCGCCACCGACTGATCGAGGTTAGCCATGCCGTGCTGGTACCCCGGTCCGCCGGCTTCACGCCGTACCGTTGCCGAGGGCATGCATGGGATCCGGGCGGTTGGGTACGGGCCTGGACAGGAACGTGACCGTGGTCCAGAGATGTGCCACGCCGTGACGACTCGTCGCGAGGTCATACCGATGGCATCTTCGGTTGAGAGCGTGCCCACCCAGTGCTCGACCGCGGCCGACCGGGCCGCCCGTGAGGCCGTGACGCACGAACTGCTCGAACGCCGTGCCGCCAGCACCGACGAGACCGAGCGGCAGCAGCTGCTGGAACAGGTCGTCGAGCTCAACCTGGAGATGGCCAAGGGCATCGCCCGCCGGTTCCGCGGTCGCGGAGCCGAGGCCGACGATCTGGAGCAGGTCGCCTCGCTCGGTCTGGTGAAGGCCGCGCACCACTACCGTCTGGACGCCGACACGCCGTTCATCGGCTTCGCGATCCCGACCATCCGGGGCGAGGTGAAGCGATACTTCCGTGACTGTGCGTGGACCGTGCGGATCCCGCGCCGGCTGCAGGAGCTGCAGGGCGCGATCGCCGCCAAGCTGCCGCTGCTGGAGCAGGAGCTGAACCGTGAACCGACGCCGGCCGAGATCGCCGACCAGCTCGATGTGGACGTGACCGACGTCGAGCAGGCGCTGGCCGCCCGCGGGTGCTTCAACGTCCTGTCGCTGGACCGGCCGGCCGAGCCGGACGCCGAGCTGACGCTGGCCGACGTGGTCGCCGACGACGAGGACACGAGCATCGACCAGCTGGAGGCGGTCGACATGCTGCAGCCGGTCCTGCAGGACCTCGGTCCGCGCGAACGGCGGATCCTGCAGCTGCGTTTCGTCGAGGGCTGGACCCAGTCCGAGATCGGCGAGGACATCGGGGTCAGCCAGATGCAGGTGTCCCGCGTCCTGCGCCGCATCCTCGACGACCTGCGCGCCAAACTCTCCCCGATGCCGGCCGCGGCCTAGAGCGCGAGAACGGCGCCGGCGGCAACCAACCGTTCCTGCAGGTGCCGTACGTCGAGCTGTTGCACCGCGCACCCAGTTCGGAAGGCGTGCGCGGCCGCGACTCCCGCCGCCTGCCCGAGCAGCTCGTACTGCGGCTCCATCCGCACCGACGCGAAGGCGACGTGCGACGCGCTCAGGCACACCGGGACGAGCAGGTTCCGGCAGTCGTCGTACTTCGGGACGATGCACCGGTACGGGATCTGGTACGGCGCGACCGCGACCGACAGGTAGCCCTCGTTGAAGACCCACGGCGCCGGATCGGGATGCTCGTAGGCGACCGACCACGTGCGCTGCACCTCGCGGATGTCGATGTGGTACGACCCCATCGCGATCGCGTCGTACTGGCGGACCGGTCGCGGCAGCAGGTCGTGCTGGGTCAGCACGTACTCGCCGTTCATCCGCCGCGCCTCCCGGACGTACAACTGGTGCGGCAGGCCGCCGCCGAACTCGTCGGGTGCGAATCCCCAGGCCCGCAGGCCGTCCCGGACCGATCGGGGGACCGCCGGGTCGGTGGTCATGAACCAGAGGAAGTCGCGGGTGTAGTCGGCGTGCCGTCGGCGGATCCGTTCGCGCAGGTCTTCGTCGGCGTCCGGGTAGGCCCAGTTGGTTCCGTCGAGCAGGCTGAGCGACAACGGGCCGATCGAGTTGCCGTCGCATTTGCCGTTTGGCAGGTTCGGAACCAGGCCGATCACGTCGCCGGCGGCCGGCTCCACACCGTTCGCCCGCAGGACGGCGAACCACCGGCGAGCCAGTTCCCACTCGGCCGGGTCGTAGCCAGGTCGCTGCTCGAACGGCAACCGGTCCGGCGCCGAGCTGAGACAGACGCGGAACCCGTAGGCCATCACTCCACCGTCGCCCTCACCGGGCGCCACCAGCGGACGCTGGTGGACAAGGCGCAAGGGCTGATCGTCCTGCAACGGGGACACCGTGGTGGGAAACTGGTGCTTGCCCGGGGCAAACTCCTGCCGGCCGGCCAGCGACTCGCCGTACTTGGATCTCCCTTCGCGGCCCACGGCGTACGGCACACCCGCGGCGGCGAGCAGATCGCCTTCGTAGCCGGCGTCGACGAACATCCCAGCCCGATAGGTTCCGGCCGTCGTGCCGAGCGCGCGGATCTCGCCGTCAGTGGCGTCCACGCTCAGCAGCCTGGCGTCGAAGACGACGTCCACGCCGGCCTCGGTGAGCCAGTCGGTGAAGATCTGCTCGGCGACATGCGGCTCGGGCCCGGCGTAGTGGCCCGCCGGTACGCCGTACCGGTCGGCGACGGCGAGCATGAACTCGCGGGCCAGTCCGCCCAGCACGCGGGCGTCGCCCAGATCGGTGTAGCCGAGGCCGCCGGACACCATTCCGCCCAGGTGACGGCCCGGTTCGAGCAGGATCACCCGGGCGCCTTCCCGCGCGGCGGCCACCGCCGCGGTCACGCCGGCCGCGGGCCCGCCGTACACGACGATCTCGGTCTCGTGGGCTGCGATCATCGCTTCAGCCTAGGACGCCGACTCACGCGGGTGGTTGTCACGGTCCGTGCCGGGGTAGAGGCACAATGAGGTGATGCTCACTAGCCTGGGATCGGGGCCGTGTACTACCGGATGATCTGGACGTTGCCCAAGGATGCGATCGCCGTGGTGCGGTGGTATCCGCGGATGGTGGTGGCCTTCGCCGGTGCCCTGGCCGGAACCGCGCTGGTGTTCGACGTGTTCTACCTGATCGCCAGTCCGGGGCTCGCGCTGGCGCTGGTCTACACCGTGCCGGTGCTGGCCGGGCTGGTCGCCGGACTGGTCGCCGCGGCCGACGACGTCGGGCTGGAACGGCGCGAACTGGTCTGGACGGTGGTGGCGACCGTGGTCCTCGGCCTCACCAACGCCGTGGTGGTGGCGATGGTGTCCGCGATGCGCCGGACCGATCCGTCGAACTGGCGGGCCGGCTGGCAGGCGGTGCTGTTCGCCGGCTGCACGGTGCTCTCGGTCGCGTTGACGATCGTTGTCCTGGGCAAGCTGGTGCGGGTGCTCGGGGTCGAGGTGCAGACCCGGTGGCCGGTGCGGACGGTCCCGGTCGCGGTGCCGGCGACCGCAGTGGCGCTCGTGGCCGAGAAGCCGCGAGCGAGCAAGGAGGCGGCCGCTCGGGCTCCGGTGCGGGTCCCGGAGCCCGAGCCGGAGATCGAGCAGTACGGCGACGAGTACGACGAGCCGGTCCCGGCGTACGTGCCGCGGGTGGTCGACCTCGACGAGCCACGGACGATCACGCCGTCCGCCGAGGGGACCGGCCACGCCGATCGCCGCGTGGTCCGGCGCCGGACACCGCCGAGCGTGCCCCCGTCACGCCGTACTCCGCGCACTCGCCGCCGCCCTGACCGCTAGCAGTCCCGATCGGCCCTCGGCAGCCGCGCGCTCGCCAGGTAGTCGTTGCCTGCAGCAACGTCCGGACCAGCTCGCTGAACCCCGCCCGCGCCGGATCACGGTCGTCGGCCAGCATGCTCAGCAGCAGCCCCGGCACCCAGCCGTCGTCCAGGTCGTACTTCCCGACCGTCAACCCGTTCGCGGCGACCTGCTGGATCCGGTCGATCGTGCCGAGCACCTGGCTCCGCGACCTCCCCAGCCCGTACGTCGAGTCGCGAGCCGCGGCCCAGTCCGCCCAGGCCCGGAGTGCGGCCTCGTTCGCGGGTCCGATCTCGCGCAGCAGCCGCGGCCCGTGCTAATCCGGATTGATCGGTCCGTCCAGCACGAACCGGTCGAGCCGATGCGGGAACAGCTGGGCGTAGACCGAGCCGAGATAGGTCCCGTACGAGTAGCCCAGGTACGAGATCTTCCGCTCGCCGAGGACCGCCCGGATCCGGTCGATGTCGCGCGCGGTGGCCGCCGTCGTTCAGGACCATCGCGCCGATCCGCCGCTCGGTCGCCTTCAGCCGCGACATCGCGACGGTGATGTGCGGGCCGTGCGGGCGGGTGTAGTCGAGCGGGAGCGCAGTTCGCCGCACTGCGCTCCCGCCTCGTCGAGCTGCTTGCCTTCCTCGTCATCGGGGCCGGTCCTGGCACCGAACCCAGCAGCCCGATCGCCAGCGGGATGGTCAGCTTCATGAGCACTCCTTCCTGAGTGCCTCCGACGCTAGGAACGGTGAGGCGTCGAAACACCGGGCCGGACACCCGTTCTCGGGTAGCGCAGGCGCCACCGCCCTAGGCTGGGGAAGGTGAAACCCGTGTGGGACCTCGCGATCGTCGGTGCCGGCCCGGCCGGGACGGCGGCTGCGCTGGGCGCGCTCTCCGCGGACCCCACGCTGTCGGTGCTGCTGCTCGACCGCACCGGCTTCCCGCGGGACAAGACCTGCGGGGACGGGATCGCGCCGCACGTGCTCGACCTGCTCGCGTCGGTCGGAGTGACCGGGCTGCTCGACGACTGGACGCCGGTCCGCCGGCTGGCGCTCGAGCACGATGGGCTGGTGGTCGACCGGGAGATGCAGCGGGCGACCTGGGTAGTGCCGCGGGAGGTCTTCGACGCGCGACTGGTCGAGGCCGCGGCGGCGGCCGGTGCGCAGCTGGTCAACCATCGGGTGCGCGACGTGGAGCTCCGCCCCGACTGCGTGATGCTGGACGGAACGATCGCGGCGAAGGTGGTGGTGGGCGCGGACGGCGCGCAGTCCGTCGTACGGCGGGCGCTCGGGGTGAAATCGGCGCCTGCCGCGCTGGCTCTGCGTGGGTACGCGCCGACGCGCGACGGTCGCGATGCCCGGCAGGTGATCGTGTACGGGCCCGGCCGGCAGCCGTCGTACGCATGGTCGTTCGACCGGGGAGACGGCCTCTCGAACGTCGGGTACGGCGAGGCGCTGCACCCGGGCCGACCACACCCGACCCGCGCGGATCTGCTGGCGAAACTGGAGCAGCTCCTGCCGGACTCGACCCGGGACGGTACGTCGTGGAAGGCGCACCACTTGCCTCTCACCACCTGGACCTGGCGACCACACCTCGGTCGCGTCCTGCTCGCCGGGGACGCCGCCGCGCTCATCAACCCGATGACCGGAGAAGGCATCTACTACGCCGTCGCCACCGGGCTGCACGCCGGCCGGGCTGCCCTGGCCGGGTCGGACGCGGGAGCGACGTACCGGAAGCTGGTCCGTCCGCTCGCCGCGCACTTCCGGCATGCGACGCTCGCCGGGCGCCTGTCCGGATCGCCGCGCATCCTCGACGCGGGCATCCGTGGCGCGGCCGCCGACCAGCGCGTGTTCGACGACCTGGTCGCGCTCGGGCTGGCCGACGGGCGCATCACCTCGCGCGTCCTGCGCTCGCTGGTCGGCCGCTGAGCCGTCTCAGCATCCGGGCGATTTGTCGATCTGCCCACTGGCCTATGGATTCCTTCTACGGTGGGTCCATGCTGGACGAATCGACAGCCCGCGACGAGAAGCGCACCGACTGGCTGCGCTCCCGCGAGGAGTGGGCGCCGACCGTGGTCGGGCTCGTCGTGATCGTCCTCGTGCTCGCGGGCGTCATCCCGGTGGACCTGCTGCCCTGACGGCGAGCGCGTCGCGCTGGGCCGGAGTCAGCCGCCCAGGCGCTGCCGCGACGGCGTACGTGGTGGGCGTCGGCCGGTCGAGAGTCAGGGGATCGGTGAAGGGCGCGTAGGTCTCGGCGTCGCGGAGGGCGTCGGCGACCCGATCGGCGGACCAGCCGAGGGCGTCGGCCAGTTCGGGCGCGGTGAGCGGGCGGCGGGCGTGCAGCAGCGCGGCGAGCACGGTGGCCGCGTCTTCGGCGGCGGCGGACGAGAGGCCGCCGGCCATGTCGTCGCTGAGCTGGGTGAAGAAGCGGGCCATCTGCTGCAACCGCGCGCCGGTCGGCGTACCGGGGTCGAAGAGGGCTGCGCCCTCGCGTGCGCGCTCGGCCCAGTCGGCGTTCGCGCGGGCGCTGGTGACCCAGGCGCGCATCCAGACGTCGTCGGCGATCGTGTAGTGCTCGCGGCGGCTGTCCGGCGAACGCCCGCGCTCGACCATCCCGAGCTCTTCCAGGTAGGCGATCGCCTTCGAGACGGACGCCGGACTCACTCGCAGCCGGCTGACCAACTGCGCCGCGGTGAGATTGGGCTCGTCGGTCGTGTAGAGCCGGGAGAGCACGCGGGCGGCCATCCGGGGCACGCCGTTCGCGACCATCGTCGCCGCGAAGCGTTCGGCGAACTCCAGGACGCAGGGGTCCTCGCCGGGTGAGGCCGCAGGCAGGCCAGAGCGGTGCCGGCGCCGGGCCCGGTACGCCGTCGCGTGGTGCGCGTGCTCGGCCCGGTATCCGCGCGGGCCGCCGTTGCGGGCGATCTCCCGGCTCACGGTGGAGGTCGGCCGGTCGAGCCGACGCGCGATCTCGGCGTACCCGAGACCGTCGGCCAGCCCGGCGGCGATCGCCTGGCGCTCCTCCTGGCGCAGCCGGTCTCCTGGCATCGGTTCTCCTCCCTGGTGCGTTCACCGGCAGCTCATTGCAACGGCCGATTGCATTCACCGTCAGATCCATTGCATTGAATCGCCCAAATCGCCGAAAAACAAGAGGTTCTGATTGTGGCCAGCGTTGCCGGTTGTTCGGGCAAACCCTAGCGTTCACAGTCATGGAAACAATAGATGTGCGCGGCCTGCGGATGCGGTACGGCGCCACGGACGTGCTGCACGACGTCAGTTTCACGGTCGGACCAGGCGAGGTGCTCGCGCTGCTCGGCCCGAACGGCGCGGGCAAGACGACCACGATCGAGATCCTCGAAGGCTTCCGGATGCGCTCCGCTGGCGCGGCCACCGTCCTGGGCGTCGACCCCGCTCACGGCGACGAGGCCTGGAGGGCCCGGCTCGGTGTGGTGCTGCAGTCCTGGCGCGACCACGGCAAATGGCGGGTCCGCGAACTGCTCGCCCACCTCGGCCGGTACTACGCGCCGTACGCGACGGCGACGACATCGCGGCCGTGGGACGCCGACGAGCTGATCGAGCTGGTCGGACTGAGCGATCGCGCGGACCACAAGATCAAGACCTTGTCGGGCGGGCAACGGCGCCGGCTGGATGTTGCCATCGGCATCATCGGGCGGCCGGAGGTGCTGTTCCTCGACGAACCGACGACCGGGTTCGACCCCGCGGCACGGCACGCGTTCCACACGCTGGTGCGGCGGCTGGCGACCGACCTGCGCACGACGATCCTGCTGACCACCCACGACCTCGACGAGGCGAGCAAGCTGGCCGACCGGATCCTCGTCCTGTCCGACGGCCGGGTCCTGGCGAGCGGGACGCTCGGCGAGCTGACCCGCCAGATCGCGGACCGGGACGAGGTCCGCTGGCGAATCGGCGGTACGGCGTACGAGGAGCTGACGGGGGAGTCGACCGCCTTCGTCCGCGACCTGTTCACCCGGTACGGCGACGCGGTGCAGGACCTGGAAGTACGCCGGGCCCGGCTGGAGGACGCGTACCTTTCGCTGGTGGGGGAGGGCCGGTGAACGCGTGGCGGATCGGATGGTCGCGCGGCATCATCGAGCTGCGGCAGTCGTTCAGCAACGGGGCGGAACTGGTCAGCCATTTCCTCTGGCCGGTGCTGATGCTGGTGGCGCTGTACTTCCTGCGCGACCGCGAGTTCGCCGGGACGGGGATCCTGCTCGGGACCCTCGCACTGCCGAGCATTCTCGGCATGAACGCGGCGATGGGCATGCTCAGCATGAGCCAGCAACTGACCGCTGACCGCGAGGACGGCACGCTGCTGCGCGCGAAGGCGACGCCGGCCGGCGTCCAGGCCTACCTGATCGGCAAGGTCGTCTCGGTCGCCGGCGGGCTGCTCGCCGATCTCGCGATCCTGCTGGTGCCGGGCTTGTTCCTGGTCGACGGTCTGGAGTTCTCGCTGACGTCGTTGCTCACGTTGCTCTGGGTGCTGCTGCTCGGACTGCTCGCGACCCTGCCCATCGGCGCGATCCTGGGCTCGGCCTTCCCCAGCGCGCGGGCCCAGGGGCTGGTGCAGCTCCCGATACTGGCGATGATCGCGATCTCGGGCATCTTCTATCCGCTCAGCGCGCTGCCGGGCTGGCTGCAGGTGGTCGCGCAGGTGTCGCCGATCTACTGGCTGGGGCTCGGCACCCGGTCCGCTTTGTTGCCCGACGCAACTGTCGTGGTGGAGGTCGGGGAGTCCTGGCGGCACCTGGAAACCGCCGGCGTGCTGGGCGCCTGGGCCGTGCTCGGACTACTCGTCGCGCCGGTCCTGCTCCGGCGGATGGCCCGCCGGGAGTCCGGCTCGTCCGTGGCGACTCGCCGCGAGAAGGCGTTGCAACGAGTCGGCTGAGCTCAATCCGTGCCGAAGTGCGTCCGTGAGGCTTGCTTCTGAGCCTCACGGCGTACGGCGGCCAGCAGCGCGTCGCCGAGCACGCTGCCGATCACGGCTCGCTCGGTCAGCGCGTCGAGATCGGCATCGGCCCGCTCCAGCCACTTCAACTCCAGCTCGGCCAGCTGAGCGGCCGTGTCCTGGTAGGCGCTCAGCAGGTCCGCAAGGTCGGCATGCCCGAGCTCATCGGCCGTCGCGAGCACCTCGTCGACCGAGCTCGCGGCGACCGCGCGTTGCGCTTCGCCGAGTGTGCTGTGCACGGTCCGCTCCGGATCCTCGACGGCCGCGACCACCCGCTTGACCACCGCCACCGGGATCCCGCCGACCCCGATCAGGGCCCGGAGCAACCGAATCCGGTGCAGGTGCGACTCGTCGTACGAGACCTGGTTGTAGCCGGCCCGCGCACCACCGGGCAGCAGCCCTTCGCGCACGTAGTACTTGATCGTCGCCGCCGGTATGCCGGACTGCTCGGCCAGCTCGTTGATCCGCATCCAGGTCCTCTCGGTCTTGATCGATAGTACCACTATCGACTAGCCTCGTGGCATGTTGACCCTGCGCTTGGCCGCCGTGGCGATCGCCGCCGTCACCGCGTTGCTGCTGCTGATCGGCGACCATCCGCGGGAGTTCGTGGTCGCGGATCTCCTGGTGGTCGCCCTGCTGGCCCTCGCCGCCGTCCTGCCGGTGTCGCGCGGGGCCGTTCTCGCGCTGGCGATCGGATTCGGGGCCGGCCTGGGCGTGTTCACGGTCGCTTTTGTCGGCACGCTCGACGACGGCCCGCTGAACTGGCCGCTGGCGACCGCCGTTGTGGGGTGCGGGGCCGGCGTCGCGTTGACCTGGCGCCAGTACGGCGCGAAGTCGCGCGCCTAGGGCGCGGTCTCCCGCTACGGCGCGGAATCGGGAGGCAGGCCCTAGTCGACGATGCGCGGCTGGGCCGAGGGGCCGGGGGTGAAGGCGACCTCGCGCGGCTCGGGCTCGTGGCCGGCGGCGCAATGCATGGTGACGGTGACCTCCTCGCCGCACCCGCGGTGGCGGGCGATCAGCGGCGGTCCGTCGTCGAGCGGGAGGTGCTCGTCGCCCCACTGGACCAACGCGACCATCACCGGGTAGAGGTCGAGGCCGGCCTGGGTGAGGCGGTATTCGTACCGCTCGCGCTGGCCGGGCAGCCGGTACGGGACGCGACGCAGCAGGCCGCGGTCGATCAGGCGCGCGAGCCGGTCGGTGAGCACCTGGCGGGGGATCTCGGTCCGGGTCCGGATGTCCTCGAACCGGCGCAGCCCGACGAACACCTCGCGCAGCACGTGGAACGTCCACTTGTCGCCGAGGATCTCCATCGTGCGCGAGATCGTGCAGTTCGCCGTCGACCAGTGCAGCGCCTCGGGCGTCGTCTCCGGCACGGTCTCCTGCTGGCTCATGCTCCGATGATAAGTCCACTTGACAGACTCAGCCAACCCCAGGCAGTCTGAATCTGTGAATCAGACTCAGCTGAGCCCTCCGCCGCCGGTCGCTGTGCCTGCCAGTCCCACCCTCGACGTCGCGTCGCCTCGCACCGACGCGTTCCCGATCCGCCGGGCGACCGGGGGCGACCTCGGCAAACTGTCGGAGATGCTCGACGGTCTGTCCGAGCTGAGCCTCTACTTCCGCTTCCAGACCGCCGTCGGCCACCCGCCGCGCGCCTCACTGATCGAGCCCCTGCTAAACCCCAACGGCGAGTCCTGGGTCGCCGAGCACGACAACCGCCTGATCGCGCACGCGATGTGGGCCTGGGCTCACGGCGCCCCCGCCACGCCCACCGCCGAACTCGCCGCCATCGTCGCGGACCCCTACCAGGGCCGCGGTCTGGGCCTACGCCTCCTCACCCTGGCCGCGGCCCACGCCACCGCCGCCGGAGCCGCCCAACTTCTCCTGGTCGTCAGCTCCGCCAACGACCGAACGCTCCGCCTGATCCGCCGCCGCTGGCCCACCGCCCCCGCCGAACGAGACGGCGCCCTGATCAACTTCACCGTCCCCACCCCGATCTGACGAACCAGCAGCACCTCCCGCGCGTCAGGCGAACCATGGGCCCGAAGGCGAGGTCGGCCGAACGGTTTCGTGCGACGATCGCGCTCGCGCCTCCGGCCGGTCCCTGGTTCGGGGCCGGCCGGAGGGTGCTGGAGGTCGGTGTGGATCAGCCGAACATGCCCGGCTCGTAGAAGCCGGCCGGCTGCTGGATCATCACGTTCAGCCGGTTGTAGGCGTTGATGATCGCGATCACCGAGACCAGGGCGACCAGCTGGTCCTCGTCGTAGTGCTTGGCGGCGTTCGTCCAGACCTCGTCGGAGACGCCACCGGCAGCGTCGGCGATCCGGGTGCCCTCCTCGGCCAGCTCCAGCGCGGCCCGTTCGGGCTCGGTGAAGACGGTCGCCTCGCGCCAGGCCGCGACCATGTTCAGGCGCAGCGGGTCCTCACCGGCGGCCACGGCGTCCTTGTAGTGCATGTCGGTGCAGAAGCCGCAGCCGTTGATCTGGCTGGCGCGCAGCTTCATCAACTCCTGCGTCGCCAGCGGCAGGCTCGACCCACCGACAGCGCGTCCCGCGGAGTTGATGTACTTCAGCACCTGACCCGCGAGCGCGTTGCCTTGAAGGTTGAGACGGGCGTCCATGACGATCTCCCTCGCTGTGATTTCCGTTGTCACCCCTCTGACAGCTCTCGCCCACCCGGATGTGACAAGGACACGATGTGACCTGGATCTCTCCGTTCAGCCGGCGTACTCGGTGGCGACGTCGAGCACCCAGGTGACGCCGAAGGACGACGACGAGGCCATGGCACTCGCGATCGCCGTGCAGTCCCACCTCGACGACCAAGCCGCTCTGCGCGCGCTGACCAAGATCGTCCAGGTGATGCCGCGGCGGTTGCGCGCGCGCCTCAACGCGGTCCGGTCGGCGACGACGCCGGCGCCCTGGCCGAGCGCGACGCCGGTGGACCACGAGGTGCTGACGACGCTGGCGCTCGCCTGCCGCGACTCCGAACGCGTCCGGTTCGGCTATCGCGCGATCGACGGCAAGCAGACCGCCCGGGAGGCGGAGCCGTTGCAGTTGGTCCCGCTCGGCCGGCATTGGTACCTGGTCGCCTTCGACCTCGATCGGCGCGACTGGCGCACGTTCCGGATCGACCGGATCACGACCGCCGCAGGAACCGGTACGCCGTACGGGCCGCGGACGCCGCCGTTCGGCGACGTCGCCGGCTTCGTGCGCGCGGGGGTGCTGGGCGGGTCGCCCGGTGGCCGGTACGACGTCGAGGTGGTCGTCGAGGCGCCGGCCGAGGTCGTCAGCGCTCATTTCGGTCGCTGGGCCGAGGTGCGGGTGGTCACACCGACGAGTTGCCGCGTCGTGCTGGAGACCGACTCGCTCGACGGTCCGCTGTTCAGTTTCGGTGCCCTCGGCACCGACTTCCGGGTGGTCGGGCCGCCGGAGCTTGCGGCCGCGGTCACGGACTGGGCCGCGAGGTTTGCGCGCGCGGGCAACGCAGCAGACTAGGTGTGGAACCCGTGTGAGGAGCCCCGATGACGTTGGATCGCCATTTCGTCCGCCGTGTGGAACGCTCGACCCTCCGGTCCCGCTACCCCCGGACCATCGGCCGCAACGCCCGGCTCGGCAGCCACGGCGACGGACCGGTCGACGACATCGTCATCCTGCACACCGATACCGGGAAGACCGGCTGGGGACTGGTCGCCGGTCCGATCCCGGACGACGTGGTTGGGCGCTCGGTGGCGGACCTGGTCGACCCGGCGTCCGGCGTACTGGACGAGGCGTGGCGCGGTCTGGACTTCGCGTTGCACGACCTGGCCGGCCAGATCCTGGACCTGCCGGTCCACGCGCTGCTCGGGAGCCACGGCGAGACGACGATCCCGTGCTACGACGGCGCGATCTACTTCGCCGACCTCGACCCGGACGACGCGCCGGGTGGGGTGGACGCGGTCCTGAGGGACTGTGCGGCCGACGACGCCGCCGGCTATCGCGCGTTCAAGCTGAAGATCGGCCGGGGCAACCGCTGGATGGACCGCGCGGCCGGGGACGCCCGGGACATCGAGGTGACCCGCGCGGTCCGGGAGGCCTACCCGGACCACCGGATCCTGGTGGACGCCAACGACGGCTACGACTGCGACGGCTTCCTCGGCTACCTCCGCGCGGTCGCGGACTGCGATCTCTACTGGGTCGAGGAACCGTTCCTCGACAACGCCGCCGATCTCGCCAAGCTGCACCACCACCTGCGCGGTACCTCGACCCTGATCGCCGAGGGCGAGTCCGATCCCCAGCTGGAGACCCTGCTGGAGATCACCGCCGAGGGCAGCATCGACGTCCTGCTGATGGACGTCGTCTCCTTCGGCCTGACCAGCTGGCGCGCGGTGATGCCCCGCATCGCCGCGCTGGGCGCGAAGGGGTCGCCGCACGCCTGGGGCGTACCGCTCAAGACCCTGTACGCCGCCCAGCTCGCCGCCGGCCTCGGTCACGTGGACACCGTCGAGGGCGTCCCCGGCGAGACCGGCGGCATCGACACGTCCGCCTATCGCTGGTTGGACGGCAACCTGACCGTGCCCGACCGCCCGGGATTCGGTCTCCCGCTCACCTGACGCGAGCCGTCAGACGCGAGTCGCAGTCCTGAGCCGGTCAGGCGCCAGCCGTCACGATCGAGCGGTCACGCGCGAGCCGGATCGCCGCGCTCGCTGTCGCTGAGCCGCTGGACGCCGTGCAGGCGCTCCTCGCGGGAGGCGTCCTGGGACTCCTTCGACTCCGGCGCCGGGCACACCGGCGTCCGGCGTACCGGGCCGCCGCCGAGCCGGCGGTGCTTCCACTGCTTGTCCTCGTAGTCGTAGTAGGTGTCGACTCCGCCCACAGTCATGGTCGTGCCTTTCCGTGCTCCCCGATGGGTGCCTACTTCCAGACACACCGCTGTCCCGGTACCCAGCGGCATTCCCGTATGTCGTCAAATCGATGACGCAGGACTTGTCAGCGTTTCGATGACATGCTACAACGGTGGTGCGTATTGACAGACCGGACGACGAGCTGTGGAGGTGGAAACGATGTTGATGCGCACTGACCCGTTCCGCGAGCTGGACCGGCTGGCTCAGCAGCTGACCGGCAGCGTGACGCCGGGAACGTGGTCGCGGCCGAACCCGATGCCGATGGACGCCTACCGTTCCGGTGACGAGTACGTCGTGGTGTTCGACCTGCCGGGAGTGTCCTCGGACGCGATCGACCTGGACGTCGAGCGCAACGTGCTGACCGTCAAGGCCGAGCGCCGGCCGCTGCCGGTCGGCGACGGGGTCGAGATGCAGATGTCCGAGCGCCCGCTCGGGGTGTTCTCGCGGCAGCTGTTCCTCGGCGACGGCCTGGACGCCGAGCGGATCGCGGCCTCCTACGACAACGGCGTGCTGACGGTGCGGATCCCGGTCGCCGCACAGGCCAAGCCACGCAAGATCAAGATCGATGCCACGGGCAACGAGCCGCACCAGCTCGACGCCTGACGACCGGCCGCCGGCGGCCACTGCGAGCGGAGACACGATGGAGCAGGACGGTACGCCCGGCGACCCCGCGGCGGGCATCGCCTTCGTCGGCGACGTGGTCGCGCGGCGCGCGGACGGCGTCGACCGGACCGACCTGCTGGCAGCCCTGCAGCGGATCCGGAGTCTCCGGCAGCAGTTGACGGCGTGGGAACCGCAGCTGATCGACGCCGCACGCGCGGTGGGCGTCAGCTGGGCGGATCTCGCGCCGGCGCTCGGAGTGGCCAGCCGGCAGGCCGCCGAGAAGCGGTACCTGCGGTTGAACGCGGACGCCGAGGCGCCCGCGATGACCGGCGAGCAACGCGTGCAGGCGACCCGCGACCAGCGGGCCGGTGACCGGGCCGTGGTCGCCTGGGCGCGCGACAACGCCGCCGACCTGCGCCGGCTGGCCGGGCAGGTCAGCGCTCTGGACGGGCTCGACCGGTCCACCCAGGCGAGTGTCGACCGGGTGCACGATGCCTTGGGTGGCAGCGATTCGGCCGCGCTGCTCGAGCCGCTGGCCGACGCCGGCCCGCGACTGGCCCGAGATCATCCGCTGCTGGCCGAGCGGATCTCCGCGGTGGAGGACCGGACCAACGAGGTCCGTGAAGCCGGAGCCCGGCGGACGGTCGGTTAGCGCGTCGCCCGGGCCGGAACACCAGTTGTGAGGGGAGAACGATGAAGCTGCTGTTCGAAGTTCGTCCGGTGGAACACCTGGAGGCCAGCGTCGACTACTACCGCGGGCTCGGGCTGGAGACGCTGGGCTGGCCGGACGACGAGACGGCGCTGCTGGGCGTGCAGGCCGGCCGGCCGACGATCGTGCTGGTGCGCGACCCGGCCGAGGCGGCCCTGGGGGCAGGCGGCGTGTACGAGGTGGGCGACGTCGACGAGTTCTACCAGTCGCACGGCGAGCTCGACTGGCTGATCGCCCCGGTCAGTACGGCGCTCGGCCGGTACGCGGTCTTCGCCGATCGCACCGGCCTCTGCATTCGCGTGCTCGACCCCGATCCGCACCTGGGCACGGCGGCCGGCACGACCTTCCGGCAGTACGCCGTCGCGAGCTGATCGCCGTCACCGCAGTTCCGGCTGCGCTCAGCTCTGGCTCCTCGGCCAGAAGCCGAGGCGCACTGACGTGTGGTCGAACGTGGCCGGCAGCTTCGGCTGCGTGAGCGCGTGCCGGGTGGCCGGATCGACGTCCAGGTCGTAGTGCGCGACCGTGTGACTGGTCGCGGCGCTGGTGGTCAGCAGCACCACGTTGCGCCCCGGGCAGACGGCCGGTCCCGCGCTGAACGGGATCAGCGGCCACTCGCCGTCCGACCGTCCGTCCAGCCAGATCTCCGGCTCGAAGCTGTGGGCGAACTCCAGCTCCTCGTCGTCGCGGTGGAACACCGAGCTGACGATCGCGAACTCGGTCCCGGCGGGCGCGACCCCGTCGTTCCACCGCGTCTCCTGGCGTGCTTCGCGCAGGATGACCAGCGTGGTCGGCCAGAGCCGCACGGATTCCTGCAGGGCGGCGCCGGCGTACGCGAGTAGCGGCGAACGATCGGGATGCTCGGCCTCCTCCCGCACCGGCTCGGCGAACTCCGGCCGAGCAGCCAGTACGGCGAGCAGCCGCCACAACGCGATCCCCGCCGCGTCGAAGGCGAACAACCAGTGCGGGACCTGCCCCGCCGGATCCAGTACGCCGTCCGCGGGCGGTAGCGCGGAGACGAGACTGCCGGGCGCGGCGGCTTCGACGTACTGGCCGAGGTGTTGCTCGAAGCGGCGCCGGCGGCTGTCGTCGCGGCGATGGAACTCGGCCCAGTTGGCGTTCCCGCGCAGCCCGTCGAGCAAGCGGATGAGTTCGGTGTCGTCGCGGGCCGCGTCGCCCAGCACGATCCGCCGCACCGCCCGGAACCAGAGTGTGCGGAAGTCCTCCCACCCGAGCGTGCCGCGCAGGGTGCCGAACTCCTCGGTGATCGCGGCCAGCATCGTGTCCGCGTGCCGGTGAACCGGCCGATGGGTGTCGAGCGCCTGCTCGTTGAGGTCGCGCCGCGCGGCCCGCAGCGGAGGATCGGTGGCCAGGACGGCGTGCGGCTGGAAGTGGTTCAGAGCCCCCACCTTCTCGGTGGTGGCGGCTGAGAACGGCTCCGGCGTCTCGTCCAGGATCCGCCGGACGTCGGCCGGTCCGAGCACCAGCGCGAACGGCCGCAGCGGAAGCCGGAGCAGGACCGGGCCGTCGCCGTACTTGCGGCGCAGGGCCCGGACGCGCCGCAGCGCGCGGTCGTCGGCGGCGATCCGCTCGGCGAACCTGGTCCACAGCGGACGGCGCAGAATCGCGCCTTGGGCAACAACCGGGAGCAGGACGTCTCGAGCTGCCCGTGCGGAGTCGATGGTCGAGGCGGTCGGGAGCTGGGTCGCCATGCGGTTCTGGTGCCCCTGGTGGTCCGGGACAAACCCCGTCGGGTAGGGCGGCGGGCGCCGGGGTACTGGCCTGTCATGACGGAGACACCGCGCAGCGTCTGGCTGGCCACGACCACGATGCCCACGTTCGAGCCCGCGGCCGGAGACCTGTCCGCCGATGTGGTGGTGATCGGTGGTGGCCTGGTCGGGTTGACCGCCGCGCTGTTGCTGGCCGACGACGGCGCCGACGTGGTCGTCGTCGAGGCCCGCGGCGTCGGTGGCCGGACCAGCGGCCACACGACCGGCAAGGTGTCGTCCCAGCACGGCGCGATCTACCGCCGGCTGGCCGAGCGGCACGGTCGCGAGACGGCGAGCCGGTACGGCGCGGCGAACCAGTCGGCGATCACGCAGGTGGTCGGCCTGGTCGAGGCGCTGGCGATCGACTGCGAGCTGACCCGCGCTTCGTCGTACGCCTATACGACCTCGTCGGATCAGCTCGACGAGTTGCGGCAGGAGGCCGAGCTCTGTGCCGAGCTGGGGTTGCCGGCCCGTTTCGTGACGGAGGTCGGGATCCCGGGAGCCCTGGGTGGTGTCGAGTTCGCCGACCAGGTCCACCTGCATCCGGCGAAGTACCTGGCCGGCCTGGCGGCGGCGGTCGGTGAGCGCGGGGCCCGGATCTTCGACCGCAGCCGGGTGACCGACGTGGACACCAAGAACGACACGGTGACGGTGACCACCGACACCGGCGCGACGATCACCGCCGGGCACGCGGTGATGGCGACGCTGTCACCGATCGGCCTCACCGGTGGATTCTTCGCCCGCGTCCAGCCGCGCGGGTCCACCGGCATCGCCGTCCGGCTGCCGCACGAGGCACCGGCCGGCATGGCGATCACGGTCGGCGACCCGGTCCGCTCGACCCGGCCCTGGCCGGGCGGAGGCGCGAACGGTCTGATCGTCGTCGGCGACGCCACCCCCGAAGCCCTGGTGGACTGGGTCAGCTCGACCTGGAACACCGGCGCCCTCACCGCGGACCACTCCTGGTCCGCCCACGACTACAGCAGCCCCGACCTGCTCCCGTACGTCGGTTCGGTGCCCGGGTCCGAGCGCGTCCTGGTCGCGACCGGCTTCAACAAGTGGGGGCTGACCCAGGGCACGGTGGCCGCCGAGATCCTGTCCGACCAGCTCTCCGGGCAGCAGCACCCGTACGCCGATCTCTACCCGGCGTCCAGGATCGGGGGCCCGGCGGCGATCGCGGAGCTGATCAAGCACAACCTCAAGGTCGGCAAGGACTTCACCACCAAGCATGTGCAACGCCTGGCCGGGGCCGACAAGCCGGTGTGCACCCACCTGGGCTGCCCGCTGGACTGGAACGAGTCCCAGCTCACCTGGGACTGCACGTGCCACGGCTCGCGCTTCGCCGCGGACGGCTCCGTCCTGGACGGACCGGCGACAAAACCCTTGCGGACATAGAAAAAGCAAGGAGAACGAATCTCCCTGCCACTTTCAGGTTATAGCCGACCGGGGGACTTGCCGCAAGCCCCGGTTCGTCGTGGAGAATCCCGCAGGTTGCCGGACGAAACGTGGGGGAGTGGGCTTCATGACGGACGTTCTCGTGGTGGGCAGCGGGCCGACGGGGCTGATGCTGGCCGCCGAGCTGCGGCTGCACGGCGTCGACGTGGTCGTGCTGGAGAAGCTGACCGAGCCGACCAAGGTGGTCCGATCGCTCGGGATGCACGCCCGCACGATCGAGGTGATGGATCAGCGCGGCCTGCTGGAACGGTTCCTGGCGATCGGCCGTCAGCACCCGCTCGGCGGCTTCTTCGCGGGGATCCGCAAACCGGCGCCGGAACAGCTGAACACCACGCATCCGTACGTGCTGGCGATCCCGCAGCCGGCCATCGACCGCGTGCTGGAGGAGCACGCCGTCGAGGCCGGCGCCGAGATCCGGCGCGGCGCGGAAGTCGTCGGGCTGCGCCAGGACGACGACGGGGTCGAGGTCGACCTCGCTGACGGTGCACGGCTGCGGGCCCGGTACGTCGTGGGCTGCGACGGCGGCCGCAGTACGGTGCGGAAGCTGATCGGGGTTGGCTTCCCCGGCGAGCCGTCGACAGCCGACACGCTGCTGGGCGAGATGTCGGTGACCGCGACGCCGGAGGCGATCGACGCCGTCCAGACCGAGGTGCGCAAGACCCAGCTGCGGTTCGGCCTGATGCCGCTCGGGGACGGCGTGTACCGGGTCGGCGTACCGGCGGAAGGGGTGGCGGAGGACCGGAGCCTGCCGCCGACGTTCGAGGAGTTCCAGCGGCAGTTGGTGGTTGTCGCGGGCACCGACTTCGGAGTGCACTCGCCGCGCTGGCTGTCGCGCTTCGGCGACAGCACCCGGCTGGCCGACCGGTACCGGGTCGGACGGGTGCTGCTGGCCGGGGACGCGGCCCACATCCACCCGCCGATGGGCGGGCAGGGCCTCGGCCTCGGGGTCCAGGACGCGTTCAACCTGGGCTGGAAGCTGGCGGCCGAGCTCGCCGGCTGGGCGCCCGACGGGTTGCTGGACAGCTACGAGCTCGAGCGGCGGCCGGTGGCGGTCGACGTACTGGACAACACCCGCGCCCAGAGTGTGCTGGTGTCCTTGGAGCCGGGTCCGCAGGCGGTCCGCCGGCTGGTGTCGGAGCTGATGGACTTCGACGAGGTGAACCGCTACCTGACCGAGAAGATCATCGCGATCAACCTGCGCTACGACTTCGGCGAGGGGCACGACCTGCTCGGCCGGCGGCTGCGCGATCTGGACCTGAAGGGCGGTCGCCTCTACTCCCGCATGCACGCCGGCCGGGGGCTTGTTCTCGACCAGACCGGACGGCTCTCGGTGGCCGGCTGGGACGACCGCGTCGACCTCGTCGTCGACGTCAGCGAGGAGCTGGACGCCCCGGCCGTCCTACTCCGCCCCGACGGCCACGTCGCGTGGGCCGGCGGGGACCAGGCGGGCCTGGTCACTCACCTCGCGCGGTGGTTCGGGGCAGCGAGCGGCAGGTGAGCGCGCCGGCGACGTCGATCAGGGCGACGCCGGCCAGCAGCGCCAGGCCGATGACGAGAATGTCCGGTACGCCGGCCAGCGCCAGGACGACGGCGCTGACGGCACAGACCAGGAAAGCCGCGGCCGAGAGCAGGACGCGGAGGCTGGGCGCGGCGGTTGACTGGGGAGCCGGCGTGGTGGGCTGAGGAGCCAGCATGGCGATCACCTTTTTCGGAACGGCGACCCCGGCTCGGGCCTGACCGGGGGGACCCTCTTGTACCCAGCCGCATGCGCCCAATCACCTCCCCGCCACGGACCTCAGGCGACGGCCGGCGAGGTGGCGTCCGGAATCAGCACGGTGGGCCGGCCCGTGGGACTGATCGGGGTCGACCAGACGTCGCTGCCCTGGTCGTCGCGCTGCAGGGCGTAGAGCAGCGTGGTGTTGTCCCGCCAGAGCACCTGGTCATCGAGATGCCGGGACTCGGGCGGGTAGCTGACCCGGCGGGTGGCCAGCTCCAGTACGGCGATCCGCCAGGTGCCGTCGGGGTTCTTCTGCTTGAACGCCACCCGCCGCCCGTCCGGTGACAGCGACGGACACTCCGCGTTCTCCAGGATCGCGGTGCCCCGGTAGGAGCGGTAGTCGGCCTCGACCAGGTACGTCTTGTTCCTGCTGCCGAGCGTCACGTAGAAACGGTTGCCATCGGCACCGAACGTGGTGCCCCAGTAGTTGACGTCGGGCGCGAAGTAGCGACGGCCGTCGACGAACACCGGGAGCTCCTCGATGCTCTTGACCAGCCGGCCGGTGTCCACCTCGTACAGACCGCTGCGGGTGGAGAAGCCCGTCGCGGCGTAGGAGTCGCCGGTGACGAACAGGGTCCAGTTCACGATCTTGCCGTCCGGCGAGACCCGCGCGCGGCTCGGCGTACCGGGCAGGGTCTGCCGGTGCCGCACCTGCAGGTCTTGACCCAGGACAAGGACTTCGCTGAGCGGAGGCAACGAACCGGGCTTCGCGCGCAGGCAGATCCCGGTGCCGCGGGCGGCCGCGAAACGGTCGCACCGCAGGTCCGCGACCTTGCGCGGCGCGCCCGATGCCGCCAACGCCGCCACCTGCCCGTATGCCGGACCGGCGGCCGCGTTGCGGAACAGCACCGTGCCGGGGCTGAGGGTGATCGGCTCGCCGGTCACCACCGGCTGCGCGTTCGCGGCCGGGCCACCGCCGCGCGCCGCCACGACGTACGTGATCCCGCCGCCGACCAGGACCAGGGTGCCGAGCAGACCGAGCAGGAGCTTTCTCATCGCTTCACTTCCCAGGGTTTGGTGGCGGCGGCCGCGACGGTGACCAGCAGCAACGCGACGGTGGTGGCGATCAGGGCCGGGCGAAGGTCCCACACCGTCCACACGAGGCCGACCAGCACCGCCGACACCATCCGAGCCAGTGCCTGGCCGGTCTGGAGCAACGCGAGTCCGCTCGCCCGCAACTGCTCGGGCAACAGCGGACCCGCCGTGGCCGGCAATACGCCGTCGGTCGCCGCGTAGAAACAGCCGTGCAGGGCGAGCGCCACGACCGCGATCCAGTTGCTGGTCGCCGGTCCACAGATCAGGAGCAGCGCGAGCACCAGCGCCGCGTGCCCGGCGAGGAAGACCCTCCAGCGTCCGACCCGATCGGCCAGCCGGCCGAGTGGCACGGCGAGGAGCAGGAAGATTCCCGTCGTACCGAGCGCCAGCAGGGGGAACCAGGTGCTCTCGATCTCCCAGCGACGCTGCAGTGCCAGGTACACGAACGAGTCGGTGATCGTCACCAGCCCGAGCGCCGCGGCCCAGCCGCAACACCGCCGGAACGACTGGATCCTCAGCAGACCGACCATCGTGCGCAGCGGTACGACGGTCGGCCGGTCGCCGCGCTGCCGGTGGTCCTTGACCAGCAGCACCAGGAGCAGGACGCCGCAGCCCGCGAGGCAGAAGCTGGCCACGAACACCGCGCCGTAGTCGCCGAGACTCGCCCACAGCACGCCGACCGCGACCAGCGGTCCGAGGAACGCGCCGAAGGTGTCCAGCGCGCGATGAACCCCGAAGGACCTGCCGAGCGTCTCGGGTTCGCTGCTCAATGAGATCAGCGCGTCGCGGGGCGCCGTACGGATGCCCTTGCCGGCTCGGTCGACGGCCAGCACCGCACCGATCGCCGCGACCGAGGAGCCGGCCGCGAGCAGGCCGAGCTTGCAGATCGCGGACAGGCCGTAGCCGATGCCGGCGACCGCCTTCAGGCGCTGCCAGCGATCGGCGGCGTGCCCGCCGACGAGCCGGAGCAGCGCCGTCGAACCGGCGTACAGGCCGTCGAGCAGGCCGAACTGCAGAGGGTTCAGCCCCAGGCCGAGGACCAGGTAGAGCGGCAGGATCGCGGTCACCATCTCGGCGGAGATGTCGGTGACCAGGCTGACCACGCCGAGGGCCAGGACGTTCCCGGGAACGCGGTGCCACCGCGGGGTGCCGCCGACCCGGCGCGTGGCCTGGTCGGCGGCCCGGCTGTTCGCCAGATACATCAGCCGTCCCCGTCAGTGGCAGGTGTAGGTCGGGCTGCTGTCGAGCACCTTGCTGTCCAGCCCGATCAGCTGGGTGGAGAAGGTGTTGTCGGTCATCGAGAGTTTCAGGGCACCGTGCGTCGAGAGGATCTTGGCCGTCGCCGGGTGCGCGGCGTGTACGTCGTACAGGGGAGCGCCGCCCATGCCGCCGATGATCTGGACCGGTCCCGCCGGGTCGGCCTGGCCGTTGACGTTCTGCGGCAGGAACCGCTCGTAGTGGTGGTCGTGCCCGTTCAGCACCAGGTCGACCTTGGCGCCGACCAGCGTCTGCCAGAGCTGGATGCTGTCGGGGTTGTCGCCGTGGTCGCCGGAGCTGAAGCGCGGGTGGTGGTAGTAGGCCGCGATACAGCCCTTGGTGTTGCGGGCCAGATCCTGCTTGAGCCAGGTCAGCTGGGCCGGCTCGGCCAGGCCCTCGCCGGTGACGAAGTCGTTGGAGTCCAGCGCGATGAAGTGCCAGTTGCCCTTGTCCCAGCTGTAGTACTGCTTGCCCTGCGGCGTCGCGATCGAGCCGAAGTACGCGCGGTAGCCGGCGAACGGGGTGTCGTCGTAGGACTCGTGGTTGCCGGGGATCGGCTTGGTGATCGCCTTGAACTTGCCCCACGACTTGTCGTAGTAGTTCCGGAAGTCCGACAGGTGGGCGTCGTCGTACTGGTTGTCGCCCATCGTGATCACGTTCGCCGGGTTCATCGCCTGGATCAGGCGGGCGGTCTTCGGGTGCACGCAGCTGGAGTCGGACTCGGTGCACCGGTCGGCGATGTCACCGGCCGCGCCGAGCACGAAGGCGCCGGTGCCGCCGGAGCCGGTCTGCACGGTGATCGCCTGGCTCGGTCCCGACAGGTTGCCGGCCAGGTCGCGGGCGCGGACGGCGTACTGGTACGTCGTACTGGCGGTGAGGCCGGTGTCGTTGTACGACGTGGACTCGGTCTGGGCGACGACGACGCCGTTGCGCAGGACGTCGTACGAGCCGACGCCGACGTTGTCCGTCGAGGCGGTCCACTGGAGCGCGGCCGACGTCGCGGTGACCGCGCTGCTCTGCAGACCGGTCGGGACGCTCGGCGGCTGGGTGTCGCCGCTGGAGTCGGCGGTGCCGTAGACCTCCAGCTCCCACAGCGAGTACCCGTACGGCGTGCCGCGCTGCGTGCCGACCAGCCGGACGTAACGACCGTGGGCCGTCAGTCCGGTCAGGTCGTCGACCGCACCGTTGCCATCAGCAACTTCTTTGACGGTGCGGAAGTCGGTGCCGTTGTCGGACACCTCGATCCGGTAGACCTTGGCGTAGGCGACCTCCCAGTTCAGCTTGACCCGGCGGATCGTGGCGGGCTGACCGAGATCGACCCGAATCCATTGCGGGTCAACGCCTTCGGTGCTGGCCCAGCGGGTCGTCGTACTGCCGTCGACGGCCTGACTGGCCGGCAGGGTGTCGTCTTCGATGCTGGAGGCAAGTACTGGTTGCCGGGCCGAGAGCAGGACGTCGGCGGAGGTGCGCGCCGTGGCCTGCGAGCCGCCGAGGGCGACCAGCACGGGGAGGGGGAGGAGGACGGCAAGGACCGTGCGCAAAGCCATGAGGACTCCTAGGGGCGATCGGAGCTAACTAATAGGAAACTTACCTAACAATTAAACTCCGGTCCAGAGGTCGCGGCCCATTGACGCCGGGGTGGCCTGCCTTCACGCTCGGAGCAGCGGTTGGGTGGCCGCGTCATCCGTTGTGGGGGTGGGGGATTGTGGCGCGTGAGGTGATCCGGCCGCCGGCCGGCCCGGTGCCGGCGGCGGTGACCAAGGATCTGAACCGGTTGGGGGCTGCGCTGGACGAGCAGCTTCCGGCGAAGGTCGACAACAACCTGCTGATCGGGACCTGGAACATCCGGGGATTCGGCGGGCTGACGCCGAAGTGGCGGTCGGGCCCGAACGACCAGCCCAAGCGGGACTGGCACGCGCTGGCCTGTCTCGCGGCCGTGGTCGAGCGGTTCGACGTGACGGCGATCCAGGAGAGCAAGCGCGACACGACCGCGCTGATGGCCCTGCTGCACCGGCTCGGCGATCGCTACCGGGTGATCGTGTCGGACGCGACCGAAGGGGCCCCGGGCAACGCCGAGCGGCTGGCCTACGTCTACGACTCCGAGCGCGTGCAGCCGTCCGGACTGGTCGGCGAGATCGTGCTGCCGGCCGCCGCGGACCACGAGGTCGAGCAGTTCGCGCGGACGCCGTACGCGGCGGCCTTCGTGCGCGGCGGGACCGACTTCATCCTCACCACGGTGCACGTGCTGTGGGGCAAGGGCCCGAAGGACCGCCTCGGCGAGGTCCAGGCCTTCGCCGACTGGATGCGCAAGTGGGCCGACCGCCCGAAGGACTGGAACCACAACCTGCTGGTGCTCGGCGACTTCAATCTGGACCGGATCGACGATCCTCTGTACGCCGCCTTCGTCTCGACGGGACTGTGGCCACCACCGGACCTCGGCCTGGTGCCGCGGACGATCTTCGACAACGACAAGGACCACCACTACTACGACCAGATCGCCTGGTTCAACGATCCCACCGACCCGGACCTGCCGCCGATGCTGAACGGCCTGACCTTCACCAACCGCTGCGGCAGCCTGGACTTCGTCCCGCTGGTGCTGAACGGGCTGACCAAGTCCCAGCTGTCGTTCCGGATCTCCGACCACTACCCGCTGTGGGTGGAGTTCACCGTCTGATGAGCGGCAAGGTTTCGCTGCTGTTCACCGACATCGAGGGATCGACGGTCCTGCTGCGGCGCCTGGGTGACAGCTACCTGGACGCGCTCGAGGGGCATCGCCGGATCCTTCGCGACGTGTGGCGCAGGCACGACGGGGCCGAGCAGGGCACCGAAGGAGACAGTTTCTTCGTGGTGTTCCCCAGCCCGGTCAACGCGGTCCGGGCGGTGGTCGACGGGCAACGGCGGCTGGCGCGGCACGAGTGGCCGGGCGGCGAGCGGCTGAAGGTGCGGATGGGCATCCACACCGGTACGCCGGGGATCTCGGACGGCGACTACTGGGGAATGGATGTCCACCGCGCCGCACGGGTCGCGGCCGCGGCGCACGGGGGCCAGGTGATCGTGTCGTCGACGACCAGCGACCCGGTCAAGCACGAGTTGCCCGACGGCGCCGCGTTACGCGATCTGGGCACGCATCATCTGAAGGACATTCCCGAGCCCGAGCGATTGTTCCAGGTCACCGTCGCGGGGCTCGAGGCGGACTTCCCGCCACCCCGGACGCTCGGTACGGCGAGCAGCCTGCCGGTTCCGGCGACTCCCTTGCTGGGCCGGGACGGCGATCTGGCCCGGCTGGACGAACTGATCCGCCGGCCCGACGTACGGCTGGTGAGCCTTGTCGGCCCGGGCGGAGCCGGCAAGACCCGGTTGGCGATCTCGACGGCGGCGACGACGATCAACCAGTTTCCGGGTGGGGCCTATTTCGTGCCGCTGGCGGAGGCGGAGTCGGATGAAGTGATGTGGTCCTCGATCGCCGAGGCGCTGGACGTGCCGCCGCGAGAACACCCGCCGGCGCGGCTCACGTCGTACCTGGCGCAGCGCAGGTTGTTGCTCGTGCTCGACAACCTGGAGCAGGTCGACGGCGCGGACCGGGTGGTCGCCGGGATTCTCGACCGGGCGCCGCGGGTCAAGATCGTTGCCACGTCGCGGCGACCGCTCGGGCTGACCGCCGAGCAGCAGCATGTGGTGACGCCGCTGGACACCGACACCGACTCCGCCGCCGTCGAGCTTTTCGTCCAGCGCGCGACCGCGGCGCATCCCAGCTTCGCGGCGACCGCCCCGGACCGGGCTCTGGTGGCAGCCATCTGCCGACAGCTCGACGGGCTGCCGCTGGCCATCGAGCTGTGCGCTCCGCGGGTCCGGGTCCTCAGCCTGGAGGAGCTGCTCGAACGCATCGACCGTCGGCTCGACATCGCGTCGACGACCAGGGCGATCCCCGACCGGCAGCGCACTCTGCGCGACACCATCGCCTGGTCCTACGACCTGCTCAGCCCCGGGCTTCAGCGTCTCTTCCGCCGGCTTGCTGTCTTCTCCGGCGGCGCCGACCTGGCCGCGATCACCGCGATCGCCGCGGACCCGCTCGACGCCATCGACCCGCTCGACGCCGTCGCCGAACTGCACAACGCGAATCTGGTCACCGTCACCCCGGGCTCGCCGACCCGGTTCGCCCTGCTCCGGACCATCGGTCAGTACGCGAGCGAGAAGCTGGCCGCGACCGCGGAGGCCGACGACCTGCGCGCCGCGCACGCGACGTACTACGCCGATCTGGCCACCGAACTGCGCGAGCTGCGCGAGTCCCGGCACCTGACCGCCCGCGACCTCGCCGAGGCCGAGGTCGGCAACTTCCGCGCCGCGTTGTCCTGGGCAACTTCTTTCGACACCGCCGCGAGCCTTCGCCTGTGCGCGGCCCTGAGCTGGCTGTGGGTGATCACCGGGGATCTGGCCGAGGGCCGCCGCTGGCACGAGACGGTGGTCGCCCGCGCCGGTACGACGCCGTCGGCCGACCTCGCCGCCTGCCTGCGCGGACTGAGCAATCTCCTTCTCGTACAGGGCGAACCGCATCGCGCCCTGACCGAGGCGCTCCGGGCCCGGGAGATGTCGAGCTCCCTGGGGGACCGCTCCGGCGTCGCCTGGGCGATGAGCCTGATCGGTACGGCGCAACGCCAGCACGGCGATCTGGAGACCGCACAGCGAACTCTTGCCGAAGGTCTGGAACTCCACCGCCGGCTGGACGACAAAGGCCGCCTCGCCCGCATCCTCGGCAACCTCGCCGGCGTCGAGGAGGAACTGGGTCACCTCGATCGTGCCGAGGCGCTGCTGCGCGAGTCGCTGGCCGTGCTCGAAGGACTCGGCGACGCCCACGAGACCGCCGTCCAGGGGCAGAACCTCGCCTACCTGCTGGCGGTCGCCGGCCGGGTCGACGAGGCGAGCACCCTGGGCCGGGGCCTGATCCCCACCGTGCTCGGTCTGGGCAGCCCCGGCTTGACGATGGCCTTCGCGAACACCATGATGACGATCCTCGCGCGGCAAGGTGACGCGGGCATCGCCGGCCGCTTGTTCGGGGCCGAGGAGGCGATGGGTGAACGCCTGGGCGTGGTGAATCCGTATCACGCGGACGAACTTCAAGAGGTCTTGACCCTGGTCGCCGACATGATGAGCCCTGAGGAGTGGCAGGCCCACCGCCACCACGGTCGCTCCGAGCGGGTGGAGGACCTTCTGGCCGGCCTCGAGCGTTAGGCCCGGGCAGGCCGGGGGCATTGAAGTGTACGACCTGGGCCGGCCAAGAAGGCCGGCTGTGGAACGAGTAACGGAGCGCCGCTATGCATTGGTACCTGGATGTTCTGAAGAAGTACGTCGTGTTCAGCGGCCGGGCCCGCCGCAAGGAGTTCTGGATGTTCACGTTGTTCAACGTGATCATCTCGATCGTCCTGTCGGCGATCGACCGGATGATCGGCACCGACAGCTCGGGCACCGGCCTGCTGGGCGGCATCTACTCGCTGCTCGTCCTGCTGCCGAGCCTCGCGGTCACCGTGCGGCGGCTGCACGACACCGATCGCAGCGGCTGGTGGATCCTGATCGGGCTGATCCCGATCATCGGCTGGATCGTGCTGCTGGTCTTCGAGGTCCAGGAGGGCACCGCGGGCGACAACAGCCACGGCCCGGACCCGAAGGCGCAGGAGCGGTTCGGCACCGCCGCAGGCAGCGCGGAGCCGGGCTACCCGACCGTCTGAGTCACAAAGAACGCCACTGAGCCCGCGCGCCGATCCGGCGCGCGGGCTCAGTTGCTGTTCGCCGCTCTAGTTGTCGTCGGGTTTCGGTTCGGCCATCCGGCGGTGGACCGCGGCCTTGAGCTTGTCCGGCAGGACCTTGTTCGCCAGTTCCTGGGCCTTGGTGGTCAGCGACTCGGCGACCGCCCGGTTCTTGCCGGCCAGCATCGCCTCGAACCCCTGTTTCGCGACCGCGGCCGGATCGTCCTTGTCGGCTTGGCCGACCGGGGTGTCGTCCATCCCGGCGCGGTGGAAGAAGTTGGTCTCGGTCGGGCCGGGCATCAGCGAGGTGACCGTGACGGGGGAGTCCTTCAGTTCGTCCTGCAGCGCTTCGATGAACGACTGCAGGAACGACTTGGTCGCGTTGTAGACCGCCTGGTACGAGCCGGGCATCGTCGCCGCGATCGACGAGGTGATCAGCACCCGGCCCTCGCCGCGCTGGACCATCCCGGTCAGCACCGACTTGGCGATCGCGACCGTCGGCTTCACGTTCAGGTCGATGATCCTGAGCTCGTCGGCCAGGTCGTTGTCGACGAAGGCGCCGCCGAGGCCCGCGCCCGCGTTGAGCGCCGCGGCCGCCAGTGGCCGGGTGCCGACCACCGTCATCAGGCTCTGCACGCCTTCCGCGGTGGTCAGGTCGAGCCGGGTCGCCTCGACCTGGACCGACGCGTCACCCGCCGTCCGCAGGGCCGGCGCGACCGTCTCGATGCCGTCGTCCTCCGCGGTGATGATCAGGTCGTACCCGTGTGTGGCGAACTGTTTGGCCAGCTCCAGCCCGATACCACTCGAGGCACCGGTCACCAGGGCCAGCGGACGGTTCTCGGTCATCAGTCGCTCCTCCAAAATCCCCACCCGCGGGTCGTTGTGTCGGTCGAGCCCTTTCCCGGTACCCCGCCCGATTCACCGATTCCGCCCCGCCGGCGCCCCGGCCGTGAATTGCGGTCCGGGGTGGGTACCGACGCGGGATGAGTGCAGAACGCGGCGTACCCGGAGCAGAGGCGGACAAGCCCTCGGAGATCCCTGCCGGCGGGTGGTGGCAGGTCCTCCGGCGGGCCTGGAAGGAGGCGCAGGCCGACCAGGTGCCGTTGCTGGCGGCCGGGGTGGCCTTCTTCGGTTTCCTGGCGTTGTTCCCGGCCGTGGCGGCGGCAGTGCTGACCTACGGGCTGGTGGCGGACCCGGCGCAGATTCGGCAGCAGGCCGACGAGCTGGGTTCGGCGATGCCGGCCGCCGGGCGCGACCTGTTGCTGCAGCAGATCGACGCGCTGGTGTCGGCGCCGCGCCAGAGTCTGGGGATCGGGCTGGCGATCGCGGTCGTCGTCGCGTTGTGGAGCGCGTCGGGTGGCGTCGGCAACATGCTCACCGCGGTGAACCTGGCCTACGACGAGGAGGAGACCCGCGGCTTCGTCCGCCGTAAAGGCCTGGCGCTGCTGCTGACGCTCGGCGCGATCGTGTTCGTGCTGCTCGCGGTCGCGCTGTTCTCCGTCGGCGCCGCGATCGGGGACGACGTGGCGACGCCGATCCGGATCGCGCTGGCGGTCGGGCGGCTGGTGCTCGCGATCGTGCTGATCACGGTCGTGCTCGCGGTGATCTACCGGGTGGGACCGGACCGGGACGCGCCGAAGATGCGGTGGGTGTCGATCGGCGCGGCCGTCGCCACGGTGATCTGGCTGGTGGCGTCGGTCGGGTTCTCGCTGTACGTCGAGACGTTCGGCAACTACGCGAAGACCTACGGCAGCCTGGCGGCGATCGTCATCCTGATGCTGTGGTTGTGGATCAGCGCCTACGCGATCCTGCTCGGCGCCGAGATCAACGCCGAGGCCGAGCAGCAGACGGCGCGGGACACCACCAAGGGAGACCCGCAGCCGCTCGGCGAACGCGGCGCGGTGAAGGCCGACTCGGTTCCGGGCTGACGCTGCGTTTCTGATCGATCACGCAGGGTACCGGCACGCGACGGTCGAAGAGAACGGGGTCGACGGCGATGACGATCGAACGGGTGCTGGGCCGAACGGCGTACGACGTCTCGGGAGCGCGGATCGGGCCGATCGTGACGTTGCACAGCTGCACGCCGTCCGGCGAGATCGCCTGGGCGACGGTGGCCCGCGGCATCACGGGCGCTCAGTACGCGCTCGTGCCGCTGACCGGAGCCCGGGTGTCCGAGGACGGCGTACACCTCAAGGTCGAGAAGGCCCTGATCAAGCAGGCGCCGCAGATCGAGGTCGACGGAGCGCTCTCGGAGTCCGAGCTCGCCCGGCTGGCGCATCACTACGGTTTGACCGCCGACCAGAGCACGACACCGCGCGAGGTCCGCCCCCGCCGCAGTACGGCGTACGCGCGGCTGGGAAGCACTCGCCGCCGACCGGCCGCGCGTCCTGGCCAACGGCGATCCCGCGAGGCCGAGCCGCGCCCGGTCACCGTGCGGCACGACGTCCAGCTCCGCCCGCCGCGCCACACCGCGGACGGGCTGATCGGCAGGATGCGTGCCTTCCTCCGGCGCTGGCTTCGGTTCGGGCGGTGAAACGAGCGAGTCCTCGCCGGCCGGGCCGGCGAGGACTCGCTTGGTTCTGAGGGCTGTCAGTCGTTCCAGCGCAGCAGCGCCGCGGCGGGTGCACCGCCCAGCGAAGCGCGCGGCATCACGACGACGTTCGCGCCGGTGCGGGCCGCCGCGGCGACCAGCGCCTGGTCAGCGGGCAGCGGCTGGTCTTCCGGTACAGCGCCCACGTCGAAGCCGGGGTGATCGCGGACGAGAAGCTCGACCTCGCGTGCGGCGCCCGGGTCGAGCAGAAGGGTGTCGACCTGACCCTTGACGAACGCGTCGGCGATGTCGCCTGCTCCGGTCGCCACGGCGGAACCCTGGCCGAGACGATCCTTCAGCTGATGGTGGAGTTCGAGCCGACGAGCCACCGTGTATTCCAGCAGTGCCTCGCGGATCGCCTGTTGCTGCGCCTCGTCGCCGCCGTCCTCGGCCCGGCCTCCGCTCTCCAGCCGGACGACGGTGGCCCGCTCGTTCTTCAGCCGCTCCTCCACCTGGGCCACCGACCGGGGGTCACCGGCCAGCAGCACCAGCCGGACGCCGGAGGTGATCACGCGGTCGATCTCGTCGGCCACCGCATCGGCGTTCCGGCTCCAGACGTTCTCGGTCTCGTGCTGATAGCGCAGCGCCGACCATCCTCCGACCGGCACCTTGTGCACGTGCGTCGTCTCGCCGCCGGCCGAGGTCTCGCTCTCCGGCTCCGGTACGTCGGACTGGTACACGGCGACGTCACCGCCTTCGTGGTCGACCAGCGCCAGCACGAACCGGATGTTCCGCTCCGCCGACTCGACCCAGCGCGACAGGTCCGGCAACGGACCCCAGTGCACCACCGGCTGGTCGATCCGCTCGTGCACGAGCTCGTCGAAGACCACTCCGCCGGTGTTCGCCACGACGGTCCGCGTCACCGGCGCGGGCTCGTCGGCCGGCTCGCTCAGCCGCGCGGTCACGACCTCGACGACAGCGTCGTCGGCGCCTTGCTCGGCAAGCTGCTCGCCCGCCGCCCGGACCCGCAGTTCGTGCTCGTGCGCCCCCGACTCACTGTCGTGGCTCACGTCCAGAGTCACTGTCGCGAACGGTCCGTCGGCCTGAAACACGTTGCTCAGTCTGCTGGCATCCATAGCCGCCGGGTACCCAGCGAACGTCCTCGAAAACACCCCTCCGCGGGGCGCTCCGAGGGCCCTCAGCGGCGCCCGGCGGAGGCTCGGTCACGCAGGTGCTGATCGGCCTCGGCCTCGAGCAGCCCGAAGCCGAAGGCGGCGCTGATCTCCGCCGCCTGCTCGGCCGCCTCGACCGCGGATGCCGTGTCGCCGATCCGGTGCCGGGCCGTGGCCAGGACGAGCAGGGCCTCGGCTTCGATGTACGGGTAGATGCCGCGCGCGATCGCGAGACACTGCTCGCCGCGGGCGAGCGCGGCGGCGGTGTCGCCGGATGCGAGGTAGGCCTGTGCCACGGTCGCGGCAGTCTGGGCCTGTGCCTTGCGGTCATGAACGGCGGTCGCGAGTTCGTTGGCGCGCAGGCCTAGTCCGACGGCCGTGGCGGCGTCGCCGTCCTGGATGTGCAGCCGGGCCAGCTCGTCCAGCGTGGACAGCTCGCCCCGCGGGTGCGACCGCCGCCGGTAGGCCTCCAGGACGTCGCGGAGCAGCTCGGCCGCGCGGTCGACCTCGCCCAGTTGCCTCAGCGCGCTGGCCAGATTGCCGCGGGTGATCAGCGCGGACACCTCGCGGCCGGTCGCGTCGATCGCCACCGAGGCGGCGAGCAGGTCGGCGGCCTCGCGCAGTTCGCCCTCGTACAGGCGGGTCATGCCCAGACCGTTGAGCGCGACGGCTCGCACGTGACTGTGCTGGTCGTCCTCGGTCAGCTCGAGAGCACGGCGCATCCACAGGCCGGCCTCGTGCAGCGTGCCGCGTTCGACGTGCAGCCATCCGGCCTGGTGGGCGGTGTAGGCGGCGGCGGTGGTCCAGCCGACGGCCACCGCGAGCGCATGACCGGTGAGGCAGTCGGCCATCGCGTCGTCGTCGCGGCGGGCGGCCCACAACGCCTGCCCGCGGTTGATCAGCATCGCGACGCGGGCGACGTCGTCGCCGGCCGCCGCCGCGGCCGCCGTCCCGGCCTCGGCCGCCGGAAGCCAGCCGTCGGCGTTGCGGCGGGTCAGGAAGTAGCCGCGCAGCTGGTCGGCGATCTGCCAGGCCAGGTGCCGGTCACCGGACTGCGCTGTGTCCTGTACGACCGCCAGCAGGGCGTGCAGTTCGTCGTCCAGCCAGTCGAGGGCGGTCGCGTGCGAGGCGAAGAACTTCTCCCGCGCGGGATGGGAACCGAGCCGCACGAGGTGCGGGTAGATCCAGTCGATCGCGGCCGTCACCGCCTCGGCGTACCAGGTGCACAGGCGGGTCCGCGCGGCGTCGGCTTCGGCGTCCTCCGCGAGCAGCCGGCGGGCGTACAGGCCGAGCAGGTCGTGGAACCGGTAGCGGTTCTTGGTGTGCTGCATCAGCATGTTCGCCTCGAGCAGGTCCTCCAGGACGCGCTCGGCCGCTGCCGTTGGCATCCCGAGCAGGACTCCGGTGCTGTCGGCGCTGAAGTCGTCGCCGGGGTGCAGGCTGCACAACCGGAACGCGCGCTGGGCCTCCGCGCCCAGATCGGCGTAGCTGAGCTGGAAGCTGTTGAGCACGCTGGACTCACCCAGGCTGAGCTCGGTGAGTCGCCGGTTGCTGTCGTCGAGGCGCCGGGCCAGGTCGGCGACCGTCCACTCCTGCCGGGTGGCGAGTCGCGCGCCGGCGATGCGCAGCGCGAGCGGAAGCCGGGCGCACGCCTCCGCCAGTTCCTGGACTCCGTCGGTGTCGGCGTCGAGCGTTCTGGCGGTGGCGGTGATCAGCCGGACGGCGTCGTCGCGGGGCAGCGGCTCGAGATTGATGACGTCCGCCGTCTCCAGGTCCGGCAGCCGGCGCCGACTCGTCACGATCACGTCGCTGCGTCCCGCTCCGGGCAGCAGTGGCCGGACCTGGGCGGCGTCCTGCGCGTTGTCGAGCAGGATCAGCATCCGTCGATCGGCGAGCTCGCTGCGCAGCAACGCGGTCGCTTCGGCCTCGTCGGTGCCGATCCGCCGGCTGGACACCCCCAGAGCGCGGAGGAAACGGCCGAGCACCTGCAGCGGCGCGGGGATCGTCGCGTCGCTGCCGCGCAGATCGGCGTACAGCTGTCCGTCGGGGTACTCCGCGCGGAGTTGGTGGGCCGCGACCAGGGCCAGGGCGGTCTTGCCGACCCCGGCGATGCCGTTGACGAGCACGACGCGCGAAGACAGTGCGCCGGGGCGTCGCAGCGCCGTACAGATCGTTGCCAGCTCCTCCTTTCGGCCGACGAAGTCCGGAGGGGCCGACGGCGCTTGCTGGATGACCGCCTGGGTGGCCCGCCCCGGCGACCCGCTCTGCCGGCGCAGCACGTCGAGTTGGACGGCGCGCAGCCGCTCGCCGGGATCGATGCCCAGTTGGTCGGCGAGCGCGGCGCGGATCCGGTCGTACGCCGTGAGCGCCTCGGCCTGCCGGTCGGCCGCGGCGAGGGTCTGGATCAGTTCGAGGTGCAGCGGCTCGTCGAGCTCGTGCCGGGCCGCCAGTTCCCGCAGCGGGGTCAGGGCCAGTTCGGGCCGGCCGACGGCGCGGGCGAGCTGGGCGAGGGTCCGGACCGCGTCGGCGTGTTCGTTGGCAATCGCGATGTAGAGGGGATCGGCCGCCAGCGTCTCCACGTCCGTGTCGCCGCGCCACAGGGCAACGGCGTCGGAGAGCTGCTCGAACGCCGCCGCTGGTTCGGCGACGGCGGCCTGGGCGACGAGGTCGCGGAACCTCCAGGCATCGACGGCCTCCGCATCGGCGTCCAGCTTGTAGCCCGCTCGGGTGCCGACAACCACGCCGGTGGAGCTTCCCGGCTCCAGCAGTCGCCGCAGCCGGGCGATGCGCGTCTGCAGCAGATTGACGGCGTTGGGCGGTGCCTTCGCCGGCCACAGGAGGTCGACGAGTTCGTCCTGGCTGACCGCCGTCCCCAGGCCGAGGGCCAGGCGGGCCAGCAAGGCGCGTTGCGGCGCCGAGTTGACGGGCACCGCGACGTCTCCGTGCCAGACCTCGATCGGACCGAGGATGCCGATCCGAAGCGGTCCGGCCGGCGCTGCCGATGCGACGGTGGCGGATCGATGCCCTTCGGCCGCGGCGTGCAGGAGTTGCGCGTCGGCCGGGGTCAGCGCCAGCGCGGCCGCGATGACCTGGATCGACTCCGGCTTCGGGCTCTTGGTGCGCCCTTGCTCGAGGTCACGAATCGCCGCCGCACTCAGCCCGGCCCGCTCCGCCAGCTCGCGCTGCGTCAGTCCGGCGTACCGGCGATGTGACCGTAGGACCTCGCCGAACCGGCCGGCCGGTCGCTGGACGTGACGGTTCCGCGGTGGGTCGTCCCACGGCCGTCCGGACACGCTCGGTACCTTACGGGCTCCAGGGGGCTACCGGACCGGATTCGACGGGAAATGCGCAGTGTAGGGATTGTCGCTGTCATTCTTCTGCCCGTACTTCCGCCCGTACCCGGTATTTGTTGACGGCCCTCGCCGAGCGGTAGTTTTCCGCCCATGAACAGGTTTGTGGACCCGATCGACGTGATCGGACCGGAGCTCGCCCGGCGGATCGAGCCACTCGGTGACGGGCGACGCTACGTGCGGCCCACACCGGGAGCGCTGGTGGCGGCCTGGATCGTCGACTTCCTGGTGTTCCTGCTCGCTCTGGTGGGCGCAACGGCGGCCCTGTTGGTGACGGAGAGCCAGGGCAGCATCGATGCGGGGGTCGCCGGGCTCGCCCTCATCGGGCTGATCGTCGGGATTCCCCTTGTCTACGGGATGTTCTACGGCAACGGCCGGGCGCTCGGCGCGCTGCTGACCGGTACGCGGCTGGTCCGGGTGAAGGACGGTGGCCGGCTCGGCTTCTGGGCGCCGTGGGCCATGCTGGTCCGGGTTCTGCTGCTACCGATCCTGGTGGCCTCGATGTTCGGCAATCTACCGCCCGGGGACCTGCGCAGAGCCAGCCTGGACGTCGACGCCACCCGCCGGCTGTGGGAGGCCGAAGCAGCGGCGAACGAATTCCGCTCGAATTCCTGAAATCTTCCGCCAATTCACCTGCGCCGGCGTACGGCATTTTTCGCTCGCCCAGTCGAAAGGCGGAGACCGCCGGCTCGTCGGCGGGCTGACGTCGTACGGGGTACCGCCCGGCGGCGTCAGGTTTCCGTCATGCCGGTTTCTGACAGTTGCCGGCGGGGGCCGCGGGCTGGGCGCAGGCGGATGATGACTCCATCAGACCGCCTCCGCCTCCGGCCGACGGCCCGACAGTCACCAGGAGTCCGCATGAAGAAGTTGCTCGCTTGGCCGGTGGCCGTGGCCACGCTCGGTCTGGCTGCCGGGTTGGCCGCTCTCCCCAGCCAGGCCGCGGTCCCGGCGGCGGCCGGCACGGCGGTGCAGACGACGGCGCCGGGCCGGCTGAGCGCGGAGGAGAACGACGCGCTGCTTGCCCAGCTCAAGGCCTTGCTTCCGGCGGACATGGACGCCCGCGTTCACGCCGTACTGGAACGTCTCGGGCTGGACGAAGACGCACTGGGCGGTGAGGCCATCAATCCCGCCGATTACGAGTGCTCGCCGACGAGCCCGGTGCGGGACTGGCTGGAATCCACGAAGTCCTCCTGGACCGCGGCGGATCACGGTACCGCCGCAGCCATCGCCTTCTTCTCCCCGCACGTTCTCGACGCCGTGCTGTTTCCGCAGCCTGCCGGACCGCTCGTCTTCGGCGCCAACGGGGAGTACACCACCGCGATCACGCGCAGCTTCGGTGACCTCCAGCGGTTCTGGGACATCCGGTCCGATGACATCCAACTCACCCCGCTGCGCGGCTCGATGCTGGTCGACCAGGCCCGGCTCTTCCGGTTCTTCCACCAGGTGTTCGGCTTCGACGCGGCCACCGCGACCAGCTTCTCCGTCGTGATCAGGCAACTGGCCAACCAGCCGCAGTTCGACTACGGCAACCACCCGGCGTTCAGCTTCAACGCGTTCGCCTACACCAACCGCGGCGTGCCGTTCCCCGGCGTCGGGCCGGTCCCGGACAAGATCCTGATGGGCGACGGCGTGCTGGCCGGCTACCGGGCGGTCGGTCTGGACGACGTCGCGCCGGAGGCGATCGTCGCGCACGAGTTCGGCCACCACATTCAGTACGAACTCGACCTGACTGCCACCACACTCCCGGCGCCGGAGGCCGCGCGGAGGCTCGAACTGATGGCCGACGCCTTCGCCGGCTACTACCTGCACCACGCCCGCGGCTCGGCGCTGCAGACCAAGCGGATCAACCAGTTCGTCGAGTCCTTCGCCCAGTTGGGCGACTGCAAGTTCGACGACATCGCCCACCACGGCACCCGCAACCAGCGCCTGGCCAGTTCCCTGTGGGGCACCCAGATCGCCGACGCCGCCCGTCCGCAGGGGACCATCCTGACGAGCCTGACCTTCAGCCGGCTCTTCGAGCAGAAACTCCCCGAGCTCATCGCCCCCGACGCGGGCTGAGTCTCGCCTGACCCACGCCGAGGGCTGCCGACTTCTGGTCGGCAGCCCTCCGATCGTTGCTGACGGCTACTTCTTGCGCGGTGGTGCGGTGCTGTTGCGGACGACGAGTTCGGTGGGGACGGCGACCGGGTCGTGGTGGTGTTCGCCGGCCTGGATCTCGCGGATCAGGGCGTCGACGCTGCGGCGGCCGACCTCGGCGAAGGACTGCCGGACGGTGGTCAGCGGCGGCCAGAAGTGGGCGGACTCGGCGGTGTCGTCGAAGCCGACGATGCTGAGGTCGCCGGGGATCGAGCGGCCCTTCTCGTGCAGGGCGCGGAGCAGCCCGAGGGCCATGTGGTCGTTGGCGGCGAAGACCGCGGTGACGTCGGGGTTGTCGGCCAGTTCGAGGCCGGTTTCATAGCCGGAGCGGGGTGACCAGTCGCCGACGAGCACGGGAGGCACGGGGCAGCCGCGGTCGGTCAGGGTCTGCTGCCAGGAACGGAGCCGGCGATCGGCGGCGAACGACGACGGCGGCCCGCTGAGATGCCAAACGGTCGAGTGGCCGAGGTCGAGCAGATGCTCGGTCGCCAGCCGGGCGCCCTGGGCCTGGTCGGTGTCGACGATCGGGTAGTCGTAGTGGGCACTGGAATCGACGACGACCACGGGAAGACCGTCGGGCAGCATCACCTCGGCCTCGTCGAGCTGGTGGGCCTCGATCAGGATGATCACGCCGTCGACGGCCTGCTCGCCGAGCCGGGTGAACGCGGTCGACACCGCGCCTTGCGTCGCGTCCAGCACCGGCAGCAGGTTCACGGCGTACCCGCTGGTGGTGGCGGCGGTCGCGATCGCGTCCAGGGTGCGGGTGTTGCCGAAGCTGGACAGCTCGAAGACGATCACGCCGATGCTGCGGAACTGGCCGTTGCGCAGCGCCCGGGCCGCGCTGTTGGGCCGGTAACCGACCTCGCGCATCGCGGCGAGCACCCGGTCGCGGGTCGCCTCGTCGACGTTGCTCCGGCCGTTCGCGACCCGGGACACGGTCTGGCCGGACACTCCGGCCACCCGGGCGACGTCAGCCATCGACGCCCCGCGCCGGCGCCGGACGGGGATCTCCTCCGCTGTCATCCACTCTCCTCGGGTCAGAACTGAACCATAGACATGTTGACGTAAACACGCTAGCGTCACGGCGATTCATGTTGACGTCAACATCGACGTGTTCCGGCGCGTCGATCGACCCAGAAGGAGGGCGGCACGTCGATGGCCGACTCCGTAACTCTGCGCTCCCGGCGCGCCTGGCTGCACCGCGACACCAAGGGCTGGATCTTCGTCGGCCCGTTCCTGGCGGTGTTCGCGCTGACCTTCCTGGCGCCGATCGGGTACGCGATCTATCTCAGCCTGTTCCGCGAGCAGGCGTTTTTCGGCGGCACCACGTTCGTCGGGCTGGCCAACTACGCCGACGTGCTGCGGGACGCCAAGTTCTGGGAGTCGTTCGGGCGGGTCGCGCTGTTCCTGGTGGTCCAGGTGCCGGTGATGCTCGTGCTCGCCCTGCTGGCCGCGCTCGCGATCGACAGCGCCCGGCTGCACGCGTCGGGCTTCTTCCGGATCGTGATCTTCCTGCCGTACGCCGTACCGGGCGTCGTCGCGGTTCTGCTCTGGGGCTACCTGTACGGCACCAACTTCGGCCTCGCGGCCGATCTCAACGACCTGTTCAACACCAGCGCGATCCAGCCGCTCAGTCAGCACTGGATGCTGCCGTCGATCGCGAACATCGTCACCTGGGAGTTCGTGGGCTACAACATGCTGATCTTCTACTCGGCCCTGCGCACCGTGCCCGAGGAGCTGTACGAGGCGGCCGCGATCGACGGTGCCGGGACCTGGCGCACCGTGCTCGCGGTCAAGCTGCCGGCGCTGCGCGGCGCGATCGTGATCGCCACCATCTTCTCGATCATCGGCAGTTTCCAGCTGTTCAACGAGCCGAACATCCTGCGCACGCTCGCGCCCAACGTGATCACCACCTACTACACGCCCAACATGTACGCCTACAACCTGTCCTTCGCGGGTCAGCAGTTCAACTACTCCGCGACGGTCGCGCTGGTGATGGGCCTGTTCACGGCCGTGATCGCGTACGTCGTCCAGCTGCGTGGTTCGCGGGAGGCACTGTGAGTACGACGACCTCGCCGCTGCGGCCCCGGCGTTCGCCGCTGCTCACCGGCATGATGCTGCTCTACCTGGTCTACACGCTGGTCCCGCTGCTCTGGTTGTTGCTCAGCGCAACGAAAACCCAGGCCGACCTGCTCGACAGTCCAGGCCTGTGGTTCGGTGACCGCTTCGCGCTGTTCGGCAACATCAAGGACACGCTCACCTACGACGGCGGCATCTTCGTCCGCTGGCTGGGCAACACCCTGCTGTACGTCGTGGTCGGCGCCGGTGGAGCGACGCTGCTGGCGACCGCGGCCGGCTACGGCCTGGCGAAGTACAAGTTCGCCGGCCGGCGGATCGTGTTCGCCGTGCTGCTGGGCGCGGTCGCCGTGCCCGGGACGGCGCTGGCCGTACCGACGTTCCTGATGTTCTCCGACCTCGGGCTGACCAACACGGTCTGGGCGATCATCATCCCGTCGCTGATCAGCCCGTTCGGCCTGTACCTGATGTGGGTCTACGCCGGCGAGGCCATTCCCGGCGACCTGCTCGAAGCGGCCCGGATCGACGGGGCCGGCGAGGTCCGGATCTTCTTCACCGTCGCGCTGCGACTGCTGGCCCCGGGCATCGTCACGGTGCTGCTGTTCGCGGTGGTGTCGACCTGGAACAACTACTTCCTGCCGCTGATCATGCTCAGCAAGCCGATTCTCTACCCGCTCACCGTCGGGCTCACCCAGTGGAGCAACCAGGCGACCGGCGTCGGGGCCCGTCCGATCTACAACCTGGTGATCACGGGGTCGTTGCTGACCATCGTGCCCCTCGTCGTCGCCTTCCTCCTTCTCCAGCGGTTCTGGCAGTCCGGCCTGACCGCAGGCAGCGTCAAGCAGTGAAAGGGAAGCTCATGAGAACAGCAGCCCGGCGGATCGCCGTCGCCGCGGTGGTCCTGGTGACCGCGGCACTGGCCGTCCCCGCCACCGCCTCACCCGCCGTGACCACGCCGAAGAACACCAGCGAGTTCCGCGGCGTCAACTGGGCGGACCCCCGCGACAACTACGCCGCCGACGAGGTCGTGCCGAGCGGGCTGAGCACCGCCGACGACTACGCGACGACGTACCGCCGTGCCACCGGCATCGTCGGCGAGTTCCGCCACGAGCTGGGCGCGAACACCATCCGGATGCCGATCAACCCCTCCAGCGTCGGCACCACCTGGTGGACGTCGTACCGGGGTGCGATCGACGCGGCCACCCGGCAGGGGTTCAAGGTGATCCTCAGCTACTGGGAGGCCAACGACGCCAAGGACGGCCGGGTGGACGACCAGGCCGCCTTCGACGCGATGTGGAACACCGCCGTCGCGGCGTACCGGACGAATCCGCGGGTCTACTTCGAGCCGATGAACGAGCCGTTCGGCTACTCGCTCGACGAGTGGGTCTCGCTCACCTCGTCCTGGCTGGCGAACCATCGCGACGTCCCGCGCGGCCGGGTCGTGATCTCGGGCACCGGCTACAACGACAACGTCACCGGCGTCGGCGCGGCCCGCGAGCTCAAGGGCACGCTGCTGTCGCTGCACTTCTACGGATTCTGGGACGACGCCACCACCGAGGCCGAGTGGCTGGCCAACCTGCGGCCGCGGATCGGTGAGTACGGCGCGCGCACGATCATCGACGAGGCCGGTGCGCCGATGACGACCGGCCTGAACTACGGCAACCACGAGGGCAACGTCTACACGTCGTACTTCGGCGCCCTCACCCAGACCGCGCGGGAGCTCGGCATGGGGGTCGTCTACTGGCCCGGCCTGCGGACCGGCGACGCCTACTCGATGACTACGCTGGTCGGTGAGCAGGACCTCGAGGTCAACAGCGAGTCCGGTCTGGCGCAGCTGCAGTGGGGCTGGGGACTGCTCGCGGAGGAACCGGTGAACGACCTGCCGCCGGCGCCGCCCGGTGAGGTACTGCGCGGAGTGGCGAGCGGCCGCTGCGTCGACGTACCGGGGTTCTCGACGGCCAACGGGACCGCCCTCGACCTGTGGGACTGCAACGGCGGCGGCAACCAGTCGTGGAACCTGACCGCTGACCAGCAGCTGACCGTGTACGGCACGAAGTGCCTGACCATCGGCGGCGACGGCGCGAGCGCGGGCAGCCCGGCGATCATCACCGACTGCACCGGCGCAGCCAACCAGGCCTGGCAGTTGCACGACGACCTGTCCGTCAGCAGCGTCGCCCACCCCGAGCTCTGCCTCGACGCCGCCGGCGCCGGCACGGGCAACGGGACGCCGGTGGACGTGTGGTTCTGCAACGGCGAGACGAACCAGCAGTGGACGCGCTCGTAGCGATGAACGCGCAGAAGAAGTCGAACAACGAGAGGAACACCGCAATGAAGAGCACTCATCGGCGCAGCGCGAGGCGGCTTCTGTTCGCCACCGCGGCCGTCACCGCCGCGTCGCTCGTGCTGGCCGCCTGCGGCGGATCGGACCAGGCCGACAGCAGCAGCCAGCCGCAGGGATCGGCCGCCGCGGTCGACGAAGCCCTGGCCAAGGGCGGCACCATCACCTACTGGAGCTGGACGCCGTCCGCCGAGGCGCAGGTGAAGGCGTTCGAGAAGCAGTACCCGAACGTCAAGGTGAACTACGTCAACGCCGGAACCGGCAACGACCACTACACCAAGCTGCAGAACGTGATCAAGGCCGGCTCGGGTGCGCCCGACGTCGCCCAGATCGAGTACCAGGCGCTGCCCCAGTTCGCCCTGCCGGGTTCGCTGGTCGACCTGCGCGAGTACGGCTTCGACAGCCTCGAGTCCGCCTACACCGCCTCCACCTGGGGCGCGGTGCACGCCGGCGACGGCCTGTTCGGGCTGCCGCAGGACTCCGGACCGATGGCGCTGTTCTACAACAAGGAGGTCTTCGACAAGTACGGCCTGACCGTGCCGAAGACCTGGGACGAGTTCGTAGCGGCCGGCAAGAAGCTGCACCAGGCCGACCCGAAGAAGTACATCACCAACGACACCGGTGACGCGGGCTTCGCCACCAGCATGATCTGGCAGGCCGGCGGCAAGCCCTTCAAGACCGACGGCAAGAACGTCACCATCAACCTGGCCGACGAGGGCACCAAGAAGTGGACCGGGGTCTGGAACCAGCTGGTCACCGGCGGCCTGGTGGCGAGCATCCCGGGCTGGTCCGACGAGTGGTTCAAGGCGCTCGGTGACGGCACCATCGCGACGCTGCCGATCGGCGCCTGGATGCCCGGCGTACTGGAGTCGTCGGTGAAGGCCGGCGCGGGCAAGTGGCGGGTCGCCCCGCTGCCGACGTACGACGGCCAGCCGGCCACCGCGGAGAACGGCGGCAGCGCCCAGTCGGTGCTCAAGCAGAGCGCGAACCCGGCGCTGGCGGCGGCCTTCGTCCGCTGGCTCAACCACGACGAGGGCGTCAAGCCGTTCCTGGCCAGCGGTGGCTTCCCGTCGACGGTGGCCGACCTCAAGGATCCGGCGTTCGTCGACAAGAAGAGCCCGTACTTCGGTGGCCAGGCGGCCAACCAGGTGCTCACCGCAGCGGCCGGCACGGTGGTCAAGGACTGGAGCTACCTGCCCTTCCAGCTGTACGCCAACAGCATCTTCGGCGACACCGTCGGCAAGTCCTACCAGGCCAAGACCGACCTCGATCCGGGCCTCAAGGCGTGGCAGGACGCGCTGGTGACCTACGGCAACCAGCAGGGCTTCCAGACCAACGGCTGACGCCGGTCCTTTCCGGCAGAAAGAGAGTCATGTCCGACTTCGCGATCGGTGAGTCCGATTTCCTGCTCGACGGCGAGCCGTTCCGGATCCTGTCCGGGGCCTTGCACTACTTCCGGGTGCATCCCGACCTCTGGGCGGACCGGATCGGCAAGGCGCGCCTGATGGGGCTCAACACCATCGAGACCTACGTGCCGTGGAACGCGCACAGCCCGCGCCGGGGCGAGTTCGACACCACCGGCAGGCTCGATCTGGGCCGGTTCCTGGAGCAGGTCGCGGCGGCCGGACTGTACGCGATCGTGCGGCCCGGACCGTACATCTGCGCGGAGTGGGACAACGGAGGCCTTCCCGCCTGGCTCTTCCAGGAGCCGGGCGTGGGAGTCCGCCGGCACGAGAAGCGGTTCCTGGCGGCGGTCGAGCGGTATCTCGAGGACGTGCTCGGGATCGTCCGGCCGCTCCAGGTCGACCAGGGCGGTCCGGTGCTGCTGGTCCAGGTCGAGAACGAATATGGTGCCTTCGGCAACGATCCCGAGTACCTGGACGCCGTGGCCGGGATGATCCGCAAGGCCGGGATCACCGTGCCGCTGGTCACCGTCGACCAGCCGACCGGGCCGATGCTGGCCGCGGGCGGGCTGGACGGCGTACTGCGGACGGGGTCGTTCGGTTCTCGCAGTGCCGAGCGGCTGGCGACCCTGCGGGAACACCAGCCGACCGGACCGATGATGTGCATGGAGTTCTGGGACGGGTGGTTCGACCACTGGGGTGGGCCGCACCACACGACCAGCGTCGAGGACGCCGCGCGGGAGCTGGACGCGCTGCTCGCGGCGGGGGCGTCGGTGAACATCTACATGTTCCACGGCGGCACGAACTTCGGTCTCACCAGCGGCGCGGACGACAAGGGCGTGTTCCGGCCGACGGTCACGTCGTACGACTACGACGCGCCGCTGGACGAGGCCGGCCGGCCGACTGCCAAGTTCGACGCGTTCCGTGAGGTGCTGTCGCGCTACACGGAGGTGCCGACGGAGGGGTCGGCTGTCCCGTCGGCAGCGGCACCGGTGTTCAGCGTGCCGTTGGGTGAGCCGGTCCGGCTGCTGACGGATCCCAGCGCCTGGGGTTCGCCGAGTTGGCACGCGGAGATGCCGACCCTCGACGAGCTCGGGGCGCGGCTGGCATTGTTCCGGACCGAGATCGATCACGACGGGCCGGCGCTGCTGAGCGTCGGCGAGGTGCGCGACCGGGCGCTGGTCTTTCTCGACGGCGACCCGGTCGGCGTACTGGAACGGGATCGGCGGGACCGCGCGCTGATGCTCCCGCGGGGTCGCGGCCGGCTGGAGATCGTGGTCGAGGACCAGGGCCGGGTGAACTACGGCCCGCGCATCGGCGAGGTCAAGGGCCTGATCGGTGAGATCCGGCTCGGCGAGGAGCCGCTCAGCGACTGGTCAGCATGTTCGGTCGACCTGGACGCCGTACCGACGGTGTGGGACCGTGCGACGGTGGACGTCCGAGCCGGCATCGGCCCGACCGCCTGGCGCGCGTCCTTCCCGGCCGGCCAGCCGGTCGACCACTTCCTCAGAACCGATGCCTGGGGCAAGGGAATCGCCTGGGTGAACGGCTTCTGCCTGGGCCGCTACTGGCACCGCGGCCCGCAACACACGCTCTACGTGCCCGCGCCACTCATCCGCACCGGCGACAACGAGCTGGTCGTCCTCGAGCTGGAAACCCTGGCCGACCCGACCGCACACTTCGTCTCCGACCTCGCGTTGGGGCCGGTCGAAGACTGAGGTCGTCCGGTCTCCGGCGGCTCATGCTGCGCCGCGCTGCAAACGGGCTTCCGCCTGGTCGAGCAGCGCGGCCAAGGCCACGGATGGGTGGTTCCAGAGAATCTCAGCGCGAGCGTTGTGCAGAGCCGGCCAGAGACTCGCCGCCCACGCGACCTCCAGTTCTTCCTGCGTGAAGGCCGAGCCGCGTTCCTCCTGGTAGGAGGCGAGGAACGCTTCGGAGCTCGCCAGCGGTGCCAGCGTCGGTGTCTCCGCGCTGCTGAAGGCACCCGACGCGGCGCCCGCCAAAGCCGCTTCCGGCAGCCAGGCCACGCTGTCCCAGTCATGTACGACGTACGGCGCGTTCTTGTCCCAGCGTAGGTTCTGGGCTTCCCAGTCGGCGTGCCCGAGGACGTGCCGCAGTGAGGTCGAGGCGAGCAGTCGCTTACGCGCCCGAGCGGCGACGGCGACCAAGTCGTAGGGAAGGGAATCCGCGCCTGGCCGGTGATCGTGCAGGTCGTTCGGCGGCCAGTGACCAGGACCGTTGTGGTTCCAGCGCACCCACTCCGGATTGGGCAGGGGAGGGGAGAGACGCAGGCGGCTGGTCACCTGCGTGCAGGCGGCGTACAGGCGCGCCGAGCGCTCGGCCGCGTCGGCATCGGCAGCGCGGTCGATCTCACCACCGGGCAGCCACTGCTCGGCATGCACGGCCAGGCCGTCCAGCATGCTCACCTCGGTCAGCGGTGTTGCGCACGGCAACCCTGCCTCGTGAACCGCCCGCTGCACAGCCAGGCAGATCGCAACGCGCCCGGTCGGATCGGGCCGGGCCTTGACCACCACCTCACGCCCGTCGTCCAGCCTCACTGCCGTCACTTCGGACATCACCGACGCGGCCAACAGTTGCTCAATCGGGGCTGCCCCGAGTTCTCGCTTGCACCAGGCCACCAGCCACGGTTCGAAAGCTTCACCCACCATTGCACCACCCTCCCAGTTGCGCATTCCCGCGACGAGTCCGCCCTTGTCGGCGTCGACGGTGAGCCGTACCGTGCGGGACAGGCGTGGGGGGACCGCGCGACAGGTCGACGTTCCGTGGGGGGACACATGAGACTCAAAACGATGCTGATTGCCGTACTGGCTGCTGGGCTGGCGGTGCCGGTGGCGATGCCCGCTGCCGCTGTCACGTTGCCGAAGAACGGTGACCTGGTGTTCGTCGAGTCCATCGACGGCATCGCGACGCAGGCGTCGGGGGCGGCGTACGTCGTACAGACCGAGGGGGCGTACCCGAAGTTCTCGCCGAACGGCCGGCAACTCGCCTTCGTCCGTGGTCACGGCGTCTGGACACGCACGCTGAGCGACGGCAGCGAACGGCTCGTGCACCAATACCCGGTGGAGGCGGGCTACAACTGGATGACGCTGGCCTGGTCGCCGGACGGTGGTTCGATCGTCACGGCGTACAACCTGCAGCTGGACCGGATCATCCTGAGCACGGGGGCACGATCGACCATCTACACGGCGCCGGCCGGCACGACCGGGCGGCTGACCTCGCCGGCCTGGTCGCCCGACGGCAACCGGATCGCCTTCAGCAACGGCAACACCATCAAGCTCGTCCACCCCGACGGCAGCAACGTCCGCACGCTGACGTCGAGCCCGGTGGGCGTCATCAACGACTACCCGGACTGGTCGCCGGACTCGCAACGGATCGCCTTCATCACCAACCGCTACCGCGGCGCTCAGCACAGCGAACTCGTGATCCTGCCCCGCAGCGGCGCCGGCCAGCCGTTCCGGGTGAGCTACACGTCGTACCCGCAAGGCATCTACTACAAGGGCGTCGCCTGGTCTCCGGACGGCAAGAAGATCGCCGCCCTGCAGTTCAACCGCAACGCCCTCCCGGACGACCAGGACAGCGACGAACGCTTCAAGGTCCGCGGCTACCTGCCAGATGGCTCCCACAGCTACTCCCTCACCGGCCCGATCAGGGGCGACGACGGCTCCGAAGGCCTCGACTGGGCCCCGAAACTGTCGTGAGCAAGGGGGATCAGCCGTCCTGACGTGTCGTAAAGATCTGGTGGTAGAGGTCCTCGCCGTGGCTGGACGGCTTCGGTTCGCCTTCGCTCAGCCTGAACGTTCGTTGCCCGCCGGGTAGGCGCTCGGCCCGCAGGAACAGTGCGGTGGCGGAACCTTCGGCGTACAGGCCTTGGGCGAGGTGGAACAGGTGGGTCACGAAGACGACGCGGATGCCGGACTCGACCATCGCGCGCAGGACGTCGCCGGCCAGTTCGGAGCCCTCGCGCTCGTTGGTCGAGGCGAAGGACTCGTTGCACAGCAGCAGCGCGTCCGGCCGGATGCGGTCGGCGATCTCGCTCATCCGGGCCAGCTCCTCGTCGAGCTTGCCGCTGGTCATCGTCTCGTCCTCCTCGCGCGGGAAGTGCGTGAAGAGCCCTCGGCAGATGCTGGTCGTCAGGGACTCGGCGGGCGCGAACATCCCGGCCTGGGTCATCACGTGGGCCACTCCGACCGAGCGCAGGAAGGTGGACTTGCCGCCCTGGTTGGCGCCGGTCACGACGATCAGCGACCTGCCGTCCGCGGCGAGAACGTTGCCCACGGCCCGTTCCGGTACGCCGAGACTCAGGCACGGGTCGTACAGCCCGTTCGCCGACAGCAGGAGCCGGCCCGGCGCGGCCACGGTCGGGAAGCAGGTGGGCTCGCCCTTGGCCGACAGGCGTTCGTACAGGTTCAGGCAGCCGACGTAGAAGGCCAGCTCGGTCCGCAGCAGTTCGAAGAAGCTCGTCACGTGGTCGGCCGACTGGGCGATCGCGTTCGCGACGAGGTTGATGCCGCGCTCGCGCAGCTCGGCCAGGGCCTGGGCGGCGCTGTCGTCCTGGTCCGGGATCTGCAGTGTGTAGGAGTCGGTGTCTGGCCTGGCCAGCCAGGTGCGCAACGTCCGCCGGGTTTCCTGTGGGCGGCGGAGCACGTAGTCCACGCCGACGTTGCCGATCCCCAGCTTCGCGCTGATCGGCAGACCGTGCCGGAACTTGAGCCGCTGCAGGTGATCCTCGACCGTCCGGAAGTACTCGTCGTCGAGATCGGTGGCGATGGTCCGGAAGAACGTCCGGAATCCTTCGGAGCGGAACCGGCTCGCCGAGCTGTCCGCGATCGCCCGGAGCTTGCCGAGGTACGTCATGAGCAGCTCGAGCACCTTGCCGGAGCTGTCCAGGATCCCATCGGGACTGCGGAAGTACCGGTAGGTCTTGCGCTCCTGCTCGATCGCCTCGACCGCCGTGGCGTAGAGCTCCCGGACGACAGCTGGTTGCTGCAGGCAATCGCGTAGCACCGCTTGGCGGAACTCGATCCCGTCGGGGTCGTCCAGGCTCGACAGTACGGCGGTCACGGCCACTTGGCGCAGGAACGGATCGCCGTCCGCCATCGCGTCGAACAGCGCGTCCAGCTCGAGATCCTGGACCAGCTCGGCCGCGTTCGACGGCAGCGCCGACTCGAGGTCGAAGTCGCGGTCGGAGAACATCAGGAACGCCTTCACCGGTTCAGTCGCTCCTTCAGCAGGTCGTAGCTCAGCCGGTACTTCGCCGCGATCGTAGCCGCGAACGCCAGCCCGTCCGGCGGTTTCCGGACCAGCTTGTACGTCCGGTGATCGCCCGCCTCGACCGTGCTGACCAGGCTGACCGTGCTGTCGTTCAAGGACGCCAGCTCGTCGACGAACGTGACGCAGACGCAGAGGATGTCTCGTTCGGCGACCTCGCTCAGTACCCGCCGGCCGAGCGACAGCGCGTCCTGCACGGTGGTCGAGGCGAAGATCTCGTTCAGGATCACGATGCTCTCGCCGGTCGCCGCCCGGAGGATCTCGTGCACCCTGACCAGGTCGTCCTGCAGCTTGCCGCGCAGGTCGTGCAGGTACTCCTCCTTCTCGAAGTGGGTGAACAGCCGGTCGAACAGGAACAACCGCGCCTGCTCGCCCGGCACCGGCAGGCCCAGCGCCGCCAACTGGTGCAGTTGGCCGAAGGTCCGGGCGAAGGTGGTCTTGCCGCCCTGGTTCGGCCCGGTGACCACCAGGATCCGCTCGGGGCCGGACAGGTGGAAGTCGTTGCGCACCACCTCGACGGCCTCGTCCACCAGCTTCGCGGCCAGCGCGAGGTCGAAGGCTCCGGTCGCCTGGATCGTCTTGGAGCCGGTGAGTTCGGGATAGCAGAACGGCAGGCCGGCCGCCTTCAACGGCCGCAGGTAGTCGAGATACGCGAGATAGAACTGCACCTGCCGGTCGAACCTGGCCACCGTCGGGTCGACGAAGCCGGCGTACTCGTCGTTGAACCGCGTGACGGCCGCGAACAGGTCCGGGTACAGCTTGGCGACCCGCTCGAGAATGCCGGCCTCGACCGGGTTCACGTCCGGTGATGACTGGACCGGGATCCGGTAGTCCTTGGCCGCGCCCTGCTGGAACCGGGCGAACGTCTGCTCGATCTCGGCGCTGTAGTCGCTGCTTCCGTCGTACCGGGTGATGGTGATCTTGTTGCCCTTGAGGTGCAGGCGATAGTGCACGCCCGCGAGCTGCTCGGTGAGCTCGGTCGTCGCCGACGACAACGACCGGAACGGCGCCGACCCGACGTACTCGGTCAAGTAGTCGCGAAACGCGAGCAGGCCCTCCGACTCGAGCTCGACGTCAGCCAGCGTCGCGGCCAGCTCGACAGCGGCTGTGCAGTAGTGCTCGGCCGCACTGAGGAACCACCGCTCACGCTGCAGCCGGTGGTTCCGCTTGCCGGCCTGCGCGAGGTGCACCCGAGCCGAAACCATCCGCCGCGCGAACTCCTCGACCGGCTGCGCAACCTCCGCCCGCTCCAACTCCCGTACGACGTCCTGCCGCTTGGCCACCAGCTCGGCCGACCGCAGCGGCGCGTGGAAGAACGGCGCCAGTTGGTACTCCTCCCGGCCCAGCGTGACCGCCGCGACGATCTGGTCGAGATTCAGATCCTTGAACGCCGCCGGCTCTTCCGCGTCGAAGCACTCGAACAGGATGCTGCGGAAGGTCATGGGCGAAATCATAGATTCCGCCCACGCCACAGCGATCGGCCTAGGCGTCCGCCGATCTGCGGTCGGGTGCTTCGGTCTGCGTGAGGGCAGCCAGCAGTTGCAGCTTCTCGTCGCTCTCGCTGTCCTTGTCGGGGTAGTAGACGACGAGTAAGACGTCCTCGACGGGGAGTTTGTCGCGGTGGAGCTCGAGTTCACCGACAACAGGGTGGTTCACGGTGATGCTGCCTCCGTCGAGTGCGCGGACGTCGTGGCGGGCCCACAGCGTGCGGAACCGTTGACTGGACAGGGCGAGCTCCCCGACGAGTTCCACGAAGCGCGGATTGTCGGTGTCGTCCCCGATCGTGGTGCGCAAAGCACCGACGAAGGCGGCCGCCGCGTCCGCCCAGTTCGGGTGGAACGCTTGCTCCTCGGGATCGAGGAACAGCGAACGCAACCGGTTCTGACCGGGTTGCAGGCGCGGGTTCAGCGCGACGGCCATCGGGTTCGACGCCAGGACGTCGAATGCCCGGCCTTCGACGAACGCGGGAACCTGAAGATGAGCGAGCAGTTGGTGTACGCGGGCCGGAACGTGCTCGGGTCGCTTGCGCCGCGGTGACCTGGGGCGCGCCGCGGTGAGACCGAGCAGATACGTCCGCTCGACGTCGTCGAGAAGCAGCACCCGGGCGAGCGCCTCGAGCACCTGAGGCGAGGGATTCGTGTCGCGGCCGCGCTCCAGGCGCAGGTAGTAGTCGGGGCTGATGCCGGCCAGCAGGGCCACCTCCTCCCGGCGAAGGCCGGTGACCCGGCGGTTGCCGCCAGGCGGGAGACCTGCCTGCGCCGGGGTGACGAGCTCACGCCGGGCGCGTAGGTAGCTGCCGAGCCGGTTGCCGGATTCCTCATCCTTCATACCTCCACCGTAATGCGGCGTACGCCGTGGAGAGGGGCCCTGTCAGGACCAGGGAAAACCGGGGCCGACCCACTCCCGGCGGATCCGGCCGAGACTGCGAACGAGACGTTCCGCGGAACGCCCCAGGCGCCGGATCGCCTCCGGCGTCCCGAATCGAAAGGAAGAATTCATGGATCTGTCCAACCGCACCGCGCTCGTCGTCGGCGGGACCTCGGGGATCGGCCGGGCGCTGGCCCGCCGATTCGCCGCCGCGGGAAGCACCGTGGCCGTCGGCGGCCGCAGTACGGAAGCACTCGCCGAACTCGACGCGGAAGGTTTCGGCACCGTCAGCATCGATGTCACCGACAACGCGTCGGTCGCGTCAGCTCGTGATGCCGTCCTCGCCCGCTACCCCGGGCTGGACACGGTCGTGACGATGTCGGGCGTGATGCTCCTGGAGGACCTGCGCGACCCGGCCCACTTCGGGGCCGCCCAGGCGACGATCGACACCAACCTGGTGGGAACCATCCGGGTCATCGACGCCTTCACGCCGTACCTGGTCGGGCGGGGGACCGGCACGTTCGTCACCGTCACCTCCGGCATCGCGTTCCTGCCCTTCCCGCCCATGCCCACGTACGCCGCCTCGAAGGCCGCGGTGCACGCGTACTCGGAGGCGCTGCGCGCGCAACTCGACGGGACCGGCGTGGGCGTCGTCGAACTCGTCCCCCCGGCCGTCGCGACCGCCAACCAGGAGCAGGTGAACCCGCACGCCCTGCCGCTCGACGACTTCGTCACGGAGGTCATGCAACTGCTCTCCGCCGAACCCACTCCCCGCGAGATCGTCGTGAAGGCAGCCCAGATGCACCGTTGGGCCGAGCGCGACGGCACCTACGACGAGCTCGTCGCCCAGCGGTCGAAGGCCCTGGCGATGCTCGGAGCTCGCGAAGGCTGACTCAGAGCAATCTGGCCAGCGCGTCCGCGGAGGGCGACGAGGCAACGGCCTGGTACGTGATGATGATCTGGTCGTCGACGCCGGCGATCGACAAGGCCTGACGTTGCAGCGTCAGTGGTCCGACGGCCGGATGGTCGAAACGCTTGACCTCACTCCGTACGGGCCGCACATCGTGTCCCTCCCACACCCGGCGGAAGTGGTCGTCGGCCAGCACCGAGGCAACGATCTCACCGACGGCGGGATCGCGCGGGTCGGCCTCGGCGCGCAGTGCGGCGGCGGTCTGCTCGGCGATGTCCGCCCAGTCGGGAAACAGTGAACGGACACCGGTATCGAGGAACATGCCTTGAACCAGGTTTCGACCAGGCGTGTAGAGCGGAGACAGCGCCATCGCCAGCTTGTTCGCCGCCAGTACGTCGAACCGTCGGTTGCGGACGTAGGCGGGCGTCTGACTCCACGCGTCGAGCAGTTGCTGCACCTCGTCGGAAACGTCGGCGTCGCCCGTGGACGGTGCCGGTGGAGCAGCGAGGGCGAACAAATGAGCAGTCTCGTGCTGATCGAGCCGCAAGGCAGTCGCCAAAGCCTGCAGCACCTGGTGGGACGGGTTGCGGTCCTTGCCCTGCTCCAACCGGGTCAGATAGTGCTGACTCACCCCGGCGAGCTGGGCCAGTTCATCGCGGCGCAGTCCCGGCACGCGGCGCCGCCCGTACGACGTCAGGCCCGCCTCGTCCCACCGGATCCGCCCGCGCCGCGCCTTCAGGAAGTCGCCGAGCAGGTTGTCGCCGCTCATGCGTTCCAGCCTAACCCTGTCAGGGGTGTGGCTACCCGAGGTCGGCCGGAGCACGGTGGAGTCATGAAAACCTGGTTCATCACTGGAACGTCACGTGGATTCGGCAGGGTCTGGGCTGAGGCCGCCCTCGACCGCGGGGATCGCGTCGCCGCCGCCGTCCGCGATCCCTCGACGCTCGACGACCTGTCCACGACCCACGGCGAGCAATTGTTGCCGCTGGCCCTCGATGTCACCGACCGCGCGGCGGTGATCGCCGCCGTGGCGCGGGCGGTGGACACCTTCGGCCGGCTGGACGTCGTCGTGAACAACGCCGGCTACGGGCTGTTCGGCATGGTCGAGGAGACCACCGAGCAGCAGGCCCGGAACCAACTCGAGACGAACTTCTTCGGTGCGCTGTGGGTCACGCAGGCCGCCCTGCCGGTACTGCGGGCACAGGGCAGCGGGCACATCCTGCAGGTGTCGAGCATCGGCGGGATCGGCGCGTTCCCGACGCTCGGTCTGTACAACGCGTCGAAGTGGGCGCTCGAAGGTCTCAGCGAGGCGCTGGCCGCGGAGCTGGCTCCGCTCGGTCCGAAGGTCACGATCGTGGAGCCGGGACCGTACGGCACCGACTGGTCGGGCGCCTCGGCGGTGTACACGCAGCCGATCGCGGCGTACGAGCCGGTGCGGGAAGCTCGTCGGGCCGCCGCGGCCGCTCGTACGCCGGTTGATCCCGCGGTGACCGCGGGAGTCGTCCTGCAACTGGTCGACGCGGAGGAGCCGCCGCTGCGCTTGTTCCTCGGCCCGTACCCGTACCCGATCGCTGAGAAGTTGTACCACGAGCGACTCGACACCTGGCAGAAGTGGCGCTGGCTCGCCGAGCAGGCGACTACTCGTGAGCCCTTCCCTGGTTGACGAAGGGCCCACCCGCTGTGAAGGCGAGGTCCGCGAATCGCGTGCCGATCAGCGCGTGGGTCTCGGCACCGGGGTGGAGCCCGTCGGGCAGCGGGCAGACTTCGGCATCGGCTTCGCCGTACAGGGACAGGCCGTCGAGATAGTGCAGGTTCGCGTCGTCGGATCGTGCTTCGACGATCTCCTGGAGAGCCGATCGAATGACCCGCAACGTCAACCGGCCCTGAGCGGTGTCACCCGGTTGTCCGGTCGCCATGAACTGGACGGCGTCCGTGCCGAGCGTGGCCGGATCGAACGCGCCCGGTCCCGGGGTGTTCTCGTGCACCGCGCAGAAGATCGGCGAGACGAGCAGCAGGGGAGTGGCCGGATGGCCGTCGCGGATGGTGTCGAGGAAGCCGTGAACCGCGGGCACAAAGGTGCGCAGGCGCATCCCGTCGAGGTTCACCACATTGATGCCGAACTTCGCGCTGATCAGGTCCGCGGGGGTGTCGCGCATGACGCGCGCGATGACCGGATCCACCAGGGCGCTGCCGCCGAACCCGAGGTTCTGCAGCCGCACTCCGGCGCGTCGAGCAGCGACCACCGGCCAGATGCCGGTGGGATTGGTGGCGTTCGAGCCCTGACTGATGGAGCTGCCATGGTGCAGCCAGATTGGGCCGGCCGGGGTGACGGCGTACACCGGCGCGTCTGACTGCAAGCCGATCAGGTCGACCTGTTCGTTGTGGGGCAGCCAGATCTCGACGTTCTTCTCCCCGGCGGGGAGGTCTTCGACCGTGACGCTGTCCGAGCTGCCCGGCACGAAGGTGTTCGTGCCGGTCTGCAGGTCCAGCTCGACGCTGTCGCCCTCCGCCAGCGTGTGGGAGGTGTGAAAGATGCCGTCGACAACCACGTCGATGTTGCCGCGGGCACGTTTCACACCCCGGTAGGCAACCCGGGTGGCGTGCACTTCCAGCGTGAGGCGGCGCGCGGTCGTCACGACCGCGACGTGCACCCCCGACGGCTGCGCTTCCATCAGCTGGAGCTGGGCGTCGGCGTATCGTTCGCGGACGCGCCGGGGCAGACGATGGGGCCGCAGTCCGCGGTCGGTCGCCTCGAGTTCGAGGGCGCCGTGGACGAGCTCCGCCGTGAGCGGCGTGGTGATCATGATTTCTCTTTCGTGCGGAGGCTTTCGCGGCCGTGCCAGTGGGTCAGGAGGAAGTGCAGGGAGTCGAGCAGCTCGGGCCACGACTGCTCGGCCGCCGGAGTGCTGTGGGCGAAGCTCCCGATGCGCTCGAGCTGGAGGAACCCGTTGAGAGCGCTGCCGACGATCCGGATGGCGTGCGTACGGTCGTCGCCGGTGATTCCGTAGCCGAGCAGGACCGCGTCGTTCACGCGCACGATGCGGCGCGCGGCCGGGGCGGCGACCGCGTCGGCCCCGGCCCGCCGCTGCAACGACTCCCACCGGCCGGGGTGGTCCTGGACGTAGCTGCGATGCGCGTTGCCGAACCCGGCCAGCGCGTCGTACGCCGAACGCCCCGCGATGGCCTCACCGATCCGCTCCGCGAGCTCATCGAGCGCCAGCACGGTGATGCCGTCCCGCAGGGCTGCAAGATCGCGGACGTGCGCGTAGAGACTCGGCGTCTGTACGCCGAACGACCGGGCGATCGCGGCGAGAGTCACCGAGTCGAAGCCGCTGGTGTCGGCGATCTCGGCGCCGCGGGCGATCACCGCGGCGCGGCTGAGCTGTGGACGGTCCATGACCCCACCCTAACACCATTAGGAATGCTCCTAATGGCGTTAGGGTCGGTCGGTGGTCGCTCAGCTGCTGGGGCAGGTGTCGCGGTATTCCGAGATCGCGCGATCGCCGGTCGGGGCCGGGCAGAGGAACTGCTCGTAGCGGGTGTCGTCGTCGATGAACCGCTTGAGCCAGGAAATGCTGTACTTCGCGATCGTCGTGTTGGACGTGTTCGGGGCGAAGTGTGAGGCGCCGGCGAGTTCGAGGTACGCCTTGTCCGGAGTGCTGGGAAGGCTGTTGTAGAACGGCTCGGCGTGTGTGGTGACCGACGCGACCGAGTCGTTCTGGGCGCCGACGATCAGGGTCGGCACCCGGTTGCCGGACCAGTTCTTGGTCGTGTTCCACGGAGTCAGCGGGATCGCCGCTTGCAGCGCCGGCCGGTCCTTGGATGCTTCGAGGCTGCCGCCACCGCCCATCGAGTGGCCCATCACGCCCAGCCGGGAGGCGTCGATCCGGGTCCGGACCGAACTGCGCTGGGTGAGGTAGTCCAGGGCCGCGAGCAACTGATCGCCCCGGCTGGACGGCTGGTCGTACCGTGTCAGCGTGTCGATCGTGAAGATCACGAACCCTTGCGACGCCAGGCGCGGGCCGAGTCAGCTCATGCTCGACTGGGAGGCGGTGTAGCCGGGGGCGATCGCGACCGCGCCGAAGGTGCCTTCGGCGGTGCTGGTCGGGTAGTAGATGGTGCCGCCGCCGAAGCCGCTGACGACGGCCCGGGACACCGACTGCTGCGACGTCGCGAACGGGCCGCGGGTGGCCTCGATGCTGGCGGTCGTCGGTGCGGGACCGCGTTCGTACGGGTTCTCGGCCGCCTGCGCTCCCGGTACGACGGTCAGCCCGCCGGCGGTGAGTGCGAGCACCGTGGTGACCAGGCCGAGCAGCCGCGCGGCCGGTCGTGTTCTGTGCGCATGGTGGTTCATCAGACCGCGACTCCTTGCCAGAGGAAGGTCCCGCCCCGTCGCCGCTCGGCGACACCTGCGTGAGACGTTAAGGTCGAATGTCTCACTCGACAAGAGTTCGCTTACGGATCGTGACTCACGCCACGCGAAGCGTCACCGAGCACCAGCGCGCGATACAGCCGCCCGACCTCGGCCGGCCGGGCCGGACGCCCGGCGATGACATCGGCGTAAAAAAACGACTCCGCCATCCGGACCAGCGCGTAGGCCAGATCGTCGACGTCCAGCAGCGGCGTGAATCCGCCCGCCTCGGCATCCCGCCGCAACAACCGCGCATGCGCCTCCCGTACGCCGGGGTGCACGGTGCCGAACGGGTCGGTCAGCACCCGGATCGCGAGCAGCGGCTCCTCGTCCAGCAGGCGCCGTACGCCGGTGTTGGTCGCGGCCCGGATCCCGTACCACTCGAGTTGCTTCAGGCAACGAAGTTCGCCCTCGGGAGTGTGCAGCGCGTCGCCGTACTGGTCGGTCCAGCGGTGCTCGCACAGCTTCAGCGACCGATCCGACAACCACGCGAGCGCCAGGCCCAGCAGTCGTTCGCGATTGCCGACCCGGCGAAACAACGTCGCCCGCGACAGCCCGAGCTCCGCGGCCACGCCGTTCAGCTCCACCCGCTTGCCGTCCGCGATCTGCTCCGCCGCATGACGAACGATCTGCTCAGCCGAAACCACCACCACGTCCGCAGTCTAGTCAGCGCACCCACTCGCCGGCGTTCGCCATCGGGCCCCCTGCGGTGGTCGTCCTGAAGCTGCCGCGGCGGCGCACCCGGGAACATTCCCGTCTAGTCTCACCGGACATTCGACATCGAGGAGGACCCGATGGGCTACCAGGAGCGTCGAGCCAAGGCGATCGCTGAGCAGGCCGCACCACACCTCGAGCCCGGCGAGCAGATCCAGACCGGTTTCCTCGCGGTGACCGGAGGCGCCATCTTCAACGTCGGCTGGTGGGTCGTCGTCACCGACCGCGCGATCCTGGTCGTACGCCGCGGACAGGCCGTTCGCGGCCCCCGCGACGTACTGTTCGGCGAGCCGAAGGGCGTGTACCACTCGATCACGCTCGACCAGCAGTACCGGGTGCACCGGCAGTACTACCCGGAACTCCTCGCCGCGGACGAGGCGCTGCGGCAGATGCGGTCAGCCGACGACCGCTGATGCACGCTACTGCACTCCGCGAACGGTGCCGCCGTCGACGCGGAGCGAGGCTCCGCTGATGTAGTCGGCGAGGGGACCACACAGGTAGGCGACGGCTCCCGCGATCTCGTCGGGGCGACCGAAGCGGTTGGTGTCGTTCGGCACGAGTTCGCGCACGGAGTTCTGCTCGATCTCCGGCCAGGTGCTGCCCCAGCCGCGCTCGTCGGCGATCCCGGTCAGCAGTTCTTGGACGGCGGGGACCAGGATCGCTCCAGGGGCCACCACGTTCGAGGTCACGCCGGTGCCCTTGAGTTCGCGGGCGAGGGACACGGCCAGGTTGTGCCGGGCCGCGAGGGTCGCGTTGTACTGCGGGTGGGTGTTCATCGGCTGACCGCCGAGTCCACCGCCGATGGTGATGACGCGGCCCCAGCCGCGCTCGCGCATCGCCGGGATCAGACGCTGGATCATCCGTACGCCGGAGATCACGTTCTGGTCGTAGGTGTCGGCCCAGGCCCGCGACGTGGCCTCGTCCCAGTTCAGGTGCTCGTAGGCACCCGCGTTGTTGACCAGGATGTCGACCGGCCCACCGGCCAGCGCGGCCTCGGCGACCGCGTCGGCGCCGGCGTCGCTGGTCAGGTCGCCGACCGCGACCGAGGCGCGGCCACCGCCGGCGGTGATCTCGTCGGCGATCGCCTGGGCCCGGTCGGCGTTGCGTCCGTGGACGACCACGGCCGCACCTTCGGCCGCGAGCATCCGGACGGTCGCTTCCCCGAGTCCGGAGGTGGAGCCGGTCACCAGAGCGCGCCGTTGCTTCAACTGCAGGTCCATCGTGCTGCCTTTCGATATCAACCGGTACTTCGGGTCCAAGGAAGGCTTGTTCGCCGAGGTCGTGGACACCGTGTTCGCGCCCCCGACCATGGTTCCCGCCGATCCCGGCCAGGCGGTCGAGCTGGCCCGGACGACGGCCGAGGCGCTGGTCGCCCGAACCGCTCCGGGCGCCGAGCACCTGGGCCCGTTCGAGTTGATGCTGCGGTCGGCGGCCAATCCGCGAGCGGCCGACCTCATTCGCGCCGGCATCGAACGCCACGTCCGGGCCCGCTTCGCGGCCAACCTGGACGGCACGGACGTTCATGAGCGAGCCGAGCTCGGCTTGGCCCTGCTCGCCGGCGTCTGGCTCTTGCGGACGGTGATCGCCACGCCCGCATTGCAGGAAGCTCAGCCGACGCCACTCACCGAGCGCTTGACCCAGATGCTGGCTGTCGTCGTTGAGTCATGATCGGTACGCCCGATGGGCCGGAGCGACGGGTGAGCCCGTCGCTCCGGAGTTACTAGGGCAACAGCGCCTCCGTTACTGGAAGCTGCAGCCGGGGTTCGGCGCGTCGACGGCCAGCGGCTGACCGACCGGGTTCCGGTAAAGCACCTCGAGCACCAGCGGGGTCTTACCGAGGTTGCGGCCGATGTGCACGTACCCGTCGCCGCTGGCCTCGGAGATGGTCTGGCCGGGCCGGTAGACGCCGTCGCTCGCGCAGGTCGAATCGAAGTGGCTCAGCACGCCCTTGCGAACGAGGCCCGAGACCGCACCGGGGTGGTAGTGCCACCCGGTGGAGCCGCCGGGCGCGACAGTGATCTCTTTCAGAACGTACTCGGTGCCGCCGACGGTGTAGTCGGTGAGAGTGACAGCACTCACGCCGGTGCCGGGAGTCGCGCTGGCGGTCATGGGACTCGCCGCGAGCGCGAGGCCGGCGGTGGCGAGGGTGGTGAGGGTGGTGAGGGCGAGCGAACGGGACCTTGTGAACATGGCGGGACGTTCCTCCGAGTGATGTGCTGATCGAACTGGCCGCTGCGGGCTCCGTTGCCCTAGACAACCAATTGCGAGGCTATCGCGCGGACATAGACGTCTGGTCGACAACCGGCTGCCGAGTCTTCGCCGGCAGGTCAGCTGCCGAATCGCGCCAGCTGCTCGGCGGCGCCGTCGCGCCTGCGTTGCGCAGCGGCCGCGTTCCGGGTCGCACGGTCCAGGGTGCGCTGCAGCCTGGCGGTTTCCCGCCGTACTGCCTTCAGTCGGTCGCGAGTCTGCTCGAGCTCGTCGGTCAGCCGCTCGATGGTGGTCTCGAGGTCGGCGAGGTGATGCTGGTTCGCGTCGAGGACCGCCTCGGCCTCGACCCGTTCGGCTTCGGCCTCGGCGTACTCGGCAGCTGCCTGCTCGACCCGAGCGGCCAGTTCAGCCTGGCGCTGCTGCAGCGGATTACGCCGCGGCCGCGGCGGAGTGGTTGCCTTCCGCACCGGCGTCGGCCGCTTGCCGCGTACGACGCGAGGCTTGACCGGTACCAGCCGGGCCGGCTCGCCGGATTCATCGACAACGCCGAACCCGACGTGACGCAGTGCGCTGGTCAGCTGGCCACTCCGGAGCAACTGCGCAGCGCCAGGGTCGACCAGGGCAGCGTCGAGGGTCTCGGTGAGCCGCTCCGCCACCGCCGCGGTCACCGTCCGTCCCTCGGCGCGTGCCTTGTCTCGCGCGGTGGTCACCAGCGCTCGAACGAGTTCGTGCCGCTGCGGGGTGAGCCGGCGCAGCGCCGGTGCGTCACCCGACAAGTGCGCCTGGCGCAGTTGTTCGCCGAGTTCGGTCAACTGGTGCACACCGTCGGGGTCGGCACGGACCAACTGGTTGGCCAACCACGCCGCCAGGGTCGGTTTCCGCAGCGCCTTGATCGCCTCGGCGGCGCGGGGATCGCCGGCGTTCTTGGCCGCCAGGTTGCGAGCAGCGGTGAAGTCCTCCGGGCCCAGCCCGTACAGCTCCACCGCGACCTGGTCGACGTCCACGCCTTCCACGATGCGCTGAGCCGAGGCTCGTGAGCAATGCCAACCCTGTTACAGCGAAGGATCGGCCGAGTTCGATACCGATGCGGTAGGCAACTACCCACGGAGGGTGAGGGTCGTCGTCGCTCGTCAGGTCGACTCGGCGCCGGCTAGTCGTTCCTTCAGCACTTCGGCCTGTGCCGGGTTGGTCGTGAGCTCGAGAGCGCGCCGATCGGCTTTGGTTGCCCCTTCGGAGTCACCGACGGCTCGGAGCAGCTCAGCGTGGGTGGCGTGGTACAGCGGGTAGTTGTCGAGTTCTTGGTGCAGAGCGCTGAGTTCCATGAGGGCGGCTTCGGCGCTGTGGACGTATCGGACCGCCACGGCGCGGTGCAGACGCGTGACAGGGGTGGGTTGCAGATGGAGCAGCATGTCGTACAGGACGAGGATCTGCTCCCAGTCGGTCCCGTCCCAGCTGGGCGCCTCGCTGTGGCAGGCGGCGATGGCGGCCTGCAACTGGTACGGGCCCGGGGCGCGATGGCGGCGAGCGGTGCGGGTGAGCAGCGCGGTCGCGGCGGAGATCGCGGCGTGGTCCCAGGCACTGCGGTCCTGGTCCTGGAGCAGGACGAGTTGACCAGCGTCGTTGAACCTGGCTGCGGTGCGGGCGCGATGGAGCCGGATCAGGACCAGGAGTCCGGTGATTTCGGGTTCGGCCGGTAGGAGCCCGGCCAGGAGCGTGGTGAGCCATTCGGCGTCGTCCACCAGGTCGCGTGAGTGCGACCGGTCGCTGTGGCTGGACAGGTAGCCCTCGTTGAAGAGCAGGTAGATGACGCTGAGAACCTCGTCCAGGCGGTCCGGGAGCTCGTCGTCGCGGGGGATCCGGTACGGGATTCCGGCCTGGGCGATCTTGCGTTTGGCGCGGGTGATGCGTTGCGCGAGCGCGGTCTCGGAGGTGAGGAAGGCGGCGGCGATCTGGGCGGTGGTGAGGCCGCAGACCACTCGGAGAGTGAGTGCGATCTGCGCTTCGCGGGCCAAGGCGGGGTGGCAACAGGTGAAGATCAGGCGCAGCCGGTCGTCGGGTGCGGGTTGCAGGGGCCACTGCAAGTCGGCGAGCTTGCGGCGGTAGTTCTGCTGGCGGCGCAGAACGTCGAGTCCTCGCCGTCGGGCCACGGTGAACAGCCAGGCGTCGGGCCGGTCGGGGATGCCCTCGACCGGCCAGCGCCGTAACGCGGTCTCGACGGCGTCCTGGACGAGATCTTCGGCGGTGGCGAAGTCCCCGAGCAGCGAGACCAGGGATGCCGCGAGCCGGCCTGCGTGGTCTCGGACCACGCGGGCCAACTCGTCGGTGGCTGGAGTGGTGGTCATGACTCCACAGGGCGGATTTCGACGACTGGGCAGCCTGGCCACTGCTTGGCGATGCGCACGGCCTCGTCGAGGTCGGCGACGTCGATCTCGGTGAAGCCGCTGACCACCTCCTTGCCTTCGATGAACGGTCCGTCGGTGGTGACCGGCGTGGGTCCGTCGAGGCGCAGCGTGGTGGCCGTGTGCGGTCCCTGGAGTTTGCGGCCGCCACGGATCTTGTCGGAGTGGTCGAGGAACCACTGGTTGACCCGCTGGTAGGCGCGCTCGCGCTCGTCGGCGTTCATCGCCGCGAGGTCTTTGGCGAACTGTTCGGTCTCGACGAACATCAGTACGTACTTCATGGACGTGACCTCCTGGTTTCAGTGTGTCGGATCCGCGGGCAGGCCTTTCGAATCGCAGGTTCAGAAGGGAGACGATCGGCGCGGCGTCGAATACGACACTCGGCACAACCAGCCGTACGACGGGGGTCGGTTGGTCAGGTGAGGTCGAGCCGCGCCGTCCGCCACAGGCCGGCCGCGGCGACTCCCAGCCCGTAGGCGGCCAGCACGACGCCACCTTGCCAAGGCTGCAGGAAGTCCTGGTCGGTCAGCGTGATCCGGGTCAGCGCACTGGCCGACGGGCCTGGCAGGAAGACCGTCCAGTCCTGTAACGCGGAGATGCGGGTGACGATCGGCTCGGCCACGAACAGGTAGACCAGCAGGCCGACCACGGCTGCGGCCTGGTCACGCAGCAACGCACCGAGGCACACCCCGAGAACGGCGAACGCTGTGACGGCGGCGACGACGCCGGCCACCGTGGCCGGGATCCCGTTGCCGGTCAGCGTCGGGTCGATCCCGCGCGCAGTGAGCCAGGGCCACGCGATCGCGGTCACGACGGCGACGCACGCCAGCCCGAAGGTGGCGCCGGTCAGCGCGTAGGTGATGAGTTTGGCGGTCACTACCCGCGCCCGGTGAGGCGTGGCGAGAAAGGTCGTGGTGGCGGTGCGGTGCCGGTACTCGCTGGTCATCCCGATCGCGGCCAGAACCGCGACCAGGGTCTGCGCTCCGCCGGCCGCGGTACCGAACAGCAGCCGCTGGCCCGCCGCGGTCGCCAGTGGCGGCGCGAGGGTGTCGGGGTCGTCGTTGAACGCGATGTTCAGACTCGCGAACAGTGCCGTCAGTGCCATGGTGGCCAACAGCAACCACAGCCACAGACGAGTGGACAGTAGCTTGGCGAACTCGCCCCGCATCAGCCGGACCATCAGACCCCTACCTCCGAAGCGTTGCCACCCCGGTGGGCACCTGATGTCATGGTGAAGAACAGCCGCTCGAGGTCGCCGGTTCGTTCGGACAGCCAGTGCAGTTCGATGCCGGCAGCGAACGCCGTGCGCCCCACGGCCGCCGCGTCCAGGCCGCTGACGAGCAGTCGGCCCGCGCTGTCGAACTCGACGTCGACGCCGTCGCGCGCCGCCAGCGCGGCGTACAGTTGCTCGCTCTGGCCGGTGCGCACCTCGACCACCGTGGCCTGCGATCCGGCGAGTTCGGCTACCGGTCCCTGGAAACGCAGGCGGCCCTTGTCGATGATCACGACGTGGTCGACCAGTTGCTGCATCTCGGTCAGGACGTGGCTGGACACCAGCACTGTTCTGCCCTGGCTCGCGAGTCCGCGCAGCAGGCGCCGCATCCACACGATGCCTTCGGGATCCAGCCCGTTGGCGGGCTCGTCGAGTACGAGAATCCGCGGGTCGCCGAGCAGTGCCACGGCCAACGCGAGCCGCTGCCGCATCCCCAGCGAATAGCCACCGATGCGTCGCTCACCGGCCGAAGCCAGCCCCACCAACTCGAGTACCTCGTCGGCCCGTTGCGGCGCGAAGCCGCTGACAGTGCAGTACACCCGTAGGTGCGTGCGACCCGTCCGCGCCGGATGAAACCCTGATGCGTCCAGCGCAGCCCCGACGACTGTCAGAGGTCGGGCTATGTCGCGATAGGCGGCGCCGGCGATGGTGGCGCTGCCCGCGTCGGGGCGGATCAGCCCGAGCAGCATCCGCAGTGTGGTCGTCTTGCCCGCGCCGTTCGGCCCAAGGAACCCGGTCACCGCGCCCGGCTCGACGTGGAAAGTCAGGTCGTCGACAGCCCGTACCGGACCGAACGACTTCGACAACCCGCAGACCTCGATCCCCGCGGTCACGACGCCTCCCGGATGGCCCGGCCGAGTACGTGCGGCGCGGCCGGAGACGGCTGTCCGGGCGGGAAGTCGAACCGGTCGAGTTCCTCGATCACGAACCCGGCGGCCGTGATCGCCGCCGCGGTGTCCCGGCCGACATGGCAGCCACCCGTCAGCCACGGCCACACGGTTTTGTCCGCGATGCGCTGCACCCGGGCCAGCCGCCGGCCCGGTTCCGCGGCGACGTGCTCATAGAACCGCAATTCACCACCGGGGCGCAGTACCCGAAACGCCTCTGCCAGCGCGGCGGTCTGGTCGGCGACCGAGCAGAGCACCAGACACATCACCACCACATCAGCCGAACCATCACCAACCGGCAGACGCTCCGCGGTGCCGTCGACCACCTCGATTCGGATGTCGCCGGCCGTCGCACGCCGCGCGGCTTGGGCGCGCAGGTAGGGGTTCGGTTCGATCGCGACGACCTCGGTCACCGTCGGCGGGTAGTGGGCGAAGTTCGCCCCTTCGCCTGCACCGACCTCGACGATCCGCCCGGCGGTCCCTGCCACCAACCGGGCGCGGTGCTCGGCGGCGCCTTGGCGATCCATCATCGGCCGCAGCCGCGCATAGACCCGCGCGAACACCGGATGCGCCCTCCGTCTGCTCATAGCGCCTACGATGAGCTGTTAACAGATGAGTGTCAACACTGGTGTAAACAGTTAGGGAGAGTCGGTGACCAAGGCGCCCGAGGGGAAGTTGCTGAAGCGGCCCGAGCGCCGTCGCGCGCTGATCCAGGCCGCGGCGCGCGCGTTCGCGCGCGGCGGCTATGCGGCCACCAACCTCGACGACGTCGCCGCCGAGGCCGGCGTCAGCCGGGTCCTCATCTACCGGCACTTCGAGTCCAAGACCCACCTGTACGAAGCGGTGCTGGCCGACGTCAGCGACCAGCTCCGCACCGCTACCGGCCATCCCGACCACTCGACTTCGAACAGCCTGCAAGGTCTGGTCGCGGCGGCGCAGGGCAACCCTGACGGGTTCCGGCTGTTCTTCCGCCAGTCCGGGCAGGAACCGGAGTTTCGCCGGCACGCCGACGAACTCCGCGCCGCGATGAAGGCCACCGCGCACCCGTACCTCGAACAAGTCATCCCCGACCAGGCCCGGCTGCGGTGGGCCGCCGACCTGATTCCCACGATCGCCGTCGAAGCCGTCATCGCCTGGCTCGACGCCGGCTGCCCCTCACCCGAAACCGCACCGGACACCATCAGCAGCATCATCGCCAGTGCCGTCAACGCCATCGCCTCCACCAACGAAGGCGAGTGAGCAGCCGTAACCCTCCTCTCGCTCGGAGGAGTTCGCACGGCGGGCATCCCGCCGAGCCGGCCCAAGCCCGCCGTCTACGACTATCACCGCCTCCAAGGCCACCAGGCCGACGCCTTGGTCGCCGAACTCGCTACGCCTGCAGCGGCGCCGCTATGTCGGTGAGTTCTACGGGCACCGCCTGTGGTGTCCACCAGACGCCTTCGATGAAAACGACCTGGACTTCCTGACCGAGCCGTACGGCGACGCCGCAAGACTGCGCGCCGCCTTCGCCGACTACGAGGTCGTCATGGGCACGCGGCCACTGTCGGCCCCCGAGATGCTCGACCGCCCAGTCCAGCAGCCGGCGCTGATCCTGATCGGCACCGACCAGGTCACCCTCGGCGACCACATCGACCAGCGGTGCGCACTCGCCTTCCCCGAAGCGGTCGGCCCGTTCTGGATCAAGAACGCCGGCCACTTCATGCCGTGGGAGCGACCCGCAACGGTCAACCGCGCCATCCGCTCCTTCTGCAGCGACCTCCTGGCCGTCTGAACTCGAGCCTCTTCCTGTCACCCCCGACTGGCCAGGAACTACCGTTGATCGTTGACAAGCGCGTCGTGCAGTGCGCGGTAGACGTCGAAGGTTTCGTCCTCGCTGATTGGTACCGGGGTGTCGCTCATCGTCGGTGCGGTGTCGCACATGACCTGGATCGCGACGTGGTCGGCGCCGGCAGCGACGTGCTCTCGCAGCTTGGCGGCGACAGTCGAGACGTTGCCATGAGCAACGAGCGCGTCGACGAGGCGATCACTGCCGCGCCCGACCAGGTCGTCGTCGGTGAACCCCTGCCGAAGCAGACTCGTGCGGTAGTTCCGCAACCGCAGCATGGAGGCCATGTACTCGCTGTTGGTCTCTCGGGCCCGTGCAGGATCGGTGTTCAGCACGACCTTGTGCTCGGGCGCGATGACGACATCGTCACCGGCTGCGGCGCGCGCACGCCGTGTCCAGTCGGGCGTGACCGAGTAAGGAATGACCCCGCCGGCCCGCTTCGCTGCCAGGGTGAGCATCTTGGGTCCTAGCGTCGCGATCACCCGCCGTTCAACGGGCACGCCCGCGGCATCGAGCTCGTCCAGGTAGCGCGTCATGGCCTGCAGCGGCGATTGGAAGCCCTGGTTGAGTTCCGGATGACCGATGCCGATTCCGAGCACGAAGCGGTCAGGAAAGCGTTCGTTGAGGCGATGGTACGAGCGTCCCGCCGTGGTGGCATCGCCCGCCCAGACGTTGACGACACTGGAACCGACGATCAGCGACGAGGTCGCCGCCAGGAGCTCGTCGGCTCCCGCGATCTCCGCCGTCTGACCCGGAATCCAGAGCGCGCCGAATCCGATCGCCTCGATCTCGGCGGCCTGTTCCGCAGTGGTTCTCGGTCGCCAAATGCCCCAAGCGGGCAGGGAAATGTCCAGCAAGGTTGTCTCCTGATGGTGGTGGGCCGGCTACTGCTCCAATCAAGCTAAACCTTGGAGTACGCTCCAAGGTCAAGAGCAGATGTCGCGATGTGCGGCAGGTGCGCGCGTACGGGCTTCGAGGAGGAGCGTGAGATGTCGATGCTGATCGGGGAGTTCGCGAAGCGAGCCGGATACTCCGCCGACACTGTTCGCTTCTACGAGAAGCTGGGATTCTTCGGCCGCAGTCGCCAGGACAACGGGTACCGGGTCTACACCGACGAGGATCTGAGGACCGCGGATTTGATTGCCACCGGCAAGTCGATGGGGTTCTCGCTGCGAGAGATCCAGGGCTTCCTGGAGGAGATGAGCCACGGATCGCTCGACCACGCAGCCGTGCAGCGCAGCTTGCGTGACAAGCTCCAGTTGATCGATGCGCGCATCGCATCGTTGAAGACGACGCGAAAGCTCGTGCTGGAGCAGATCGAGTACTGCCGTGCGATGGAACTGAGCGAAAAGGATCAAGCGGCTCAGTAAGAGATTGCCGGCCGAGTGCTCACTGGCACCCCGCCGGCAAGCGTCCGCCGGAGCTGAGATCAGGATGGAACCAGGACGACCTTTCCGTTGCTGTGCGCGGAGGCGACGTTGCGATGTGCTTGTGCGGCTTGGTGCAGGGGATAGCTGCGGCCGACTCGGACAGTGAGGTCGCCCGCCTCGGCGAGGGCGGTGATAGCGGCCAGGTCGGTCGGGATCAGCCGGGCGAACACCCCGATGGTGCCTGGATACGTGGTGGGATCGACCACGCTCGCGACCCGCACGGTCTTCTTGCCGACTTCCGGTGTGGTCGCCAGCACGCCGCGACCGGCGGCGTCGAGCACGGCGTCGACGCCTGCGGGCACCAGTTCGCGGACGCGCTGGGCCAGCCCGTCGCCGTACCGTACAGGCGTCGCGCCGAGTGAGGTCAGGTAGGCGTGATTGCCCGGCGAAGCGGTACCGATCACGCGGGCTCCCCGGGCCAGCGCGATCTGGGTGGCCAGCGAACCGACTCCACCGGCCGCGGCGTGAATCAGCACCGTTTCGCCTGACCTGACGGCCAGCGCGCGCACGACCGCCTGATAGGCGGTCAGTCCGGCCAGTGGCAGCCCCGCAGCTTCGGCCCAAGACAGGTTGTGGGGCTTGGGGGCCAGCATCTGCACGTCGGCTGCCACCAGCTCGGCGTACGCGCCGGAGTGCAGGGCGTGACCGCGGAGGTAGCCGATGACCTCGTCACCCGGCTTGTACTCCGGGGCAGCCGGACCGGCCTCGACGACCACTCCGGCCAGGTCCCACCCCGGTACGACGGGGAAGAACGTCTCGACGGCATGATCCATCATTCCCTGCCGGTAGCTGAGGTCTGCCGGGTTCACCGCTGCTGCCTTGACCTGGACCAGGACACCGTCCAGGTCGAGCTTCGGCCGGGGCAGCTCGGCGGCTTCCAGGACTTCAGGACCGCCGAACCGGCGGTAGACGATCGCCTTCATCATTCTCCGTTTCGCGATCAGGCCGGCTGGTGGGGCGGGCGGTCCATCAGCACGTCATGGCGGGTGATGCGCCATCCGTCCTCCAGCCGGTGCAGGTCGGTGTCGTAGTAGCCGGACTCCACTGGCCGGATGGTGCCGTCGGCGGACGTGAGGAACACGACGAACTGTGCGTTGAGGTGGCCACGATCACCGGTCACCTCGATCAGGTGGTCGGCGGTGAGGTGGTGGCTGGAGAAGCCGGGAGGCAGGGCGGGCATCAGGTTGTCGACGGCCCAGCGCACACCGGAGCCACCGATGAGTGGTTCGCCGGCCGGCAGGTGTTCGCCGGTGTCGGACTTGACGAGGATTTGCACAACGGCATCGTCGGTGAACAGAGCACCCTGTGCGGAACCGTCGCGGGCGTCGGTGGCCCGGACATACCGGGCCAGTAGGTGCTGAATGGCGCGTTCGTCGGTCATGGGTCCAGGTCATCAGTCCCCGAACCGGCGAGCAATGACGGCTTTCCTCCCATCATTACCCTGAAGGTATGGATCGTTTGGAGACCCGCGAGCTGAGCTACTTCGTCGCGGTCGCCAGGGAACTGCACTTCGGCCGCGCAGCTGAACAGCTCGGGATCGCACAGCCGCCGCTGTCGCGGGCGATCGCCAGGCTCGAACGACGGGTCGGCGTCCGGCTGATCGATCGGACCAGCCGCAGCGTGGCCCTCACGGCGGCCGGTCAAGCGTTCCTGGACGCGGCTCAGCGCGCGTTGACCGCGATCGACGCAACCGTCCAGCGAGCGCGCGAGGCCGCTCGGCCGCCTCGACTCAGACTCGCCACCCGGCCGGGCGCCGGCGCCGGCGTGCTGGTCGGCCTGCTGACGGCGTACGGCGAAGATCCCGTGGCGGTACCGGTCGAATTGGTGCACACCCACGACCAGACCGGGGCCTTGGTGGCGGGTCTGGCAGACGTCGCGCTCGTGTGCAGCCATGAGTTGCCGGCCGGTGAGTTCCGGACCGTTGAGGTCGCGATCGAGCGGCCGGTGGCGCTGGTGTCAGTCCACCATCCCTTGGCCGGACGGCAAGCCACCACCACGGCCGAGCTGCGCGAAGATCCGACGTACACCGACGTGTGCCCGGCCGAGCCGCTGGACGCGATCATCGACCGGGTCGGTCTCGGCCAGTTGTCCGTCGTGGTCGGAGAAGGAACGCGCGATCGGCTCGGATCCGCTGTCACCGCAGTTCCTGTCCTGGATCTGCCACCCACCACACTCGTGCTCGCGTGGTCACCGGGGGAACCGAACGCCGAACGCGACGCATTGATCCACGCTGTCGCGACGCCGAAGCGAATCAGGGGTGCTGTTGCCTCGGGCCCGTTCAGGCGGGCATCGCGGACGGCCGAGGCCGACCGCTCTCCTGCCCGTTGAGATCAGACACCTTCGTCACCGCTGCCGGCGGTCCCGCGTCCGCGCGGAGACCGCCCGACGCTCGGACCGCGAGGTGCGCAGCCTGGACGAACGCCGACACGAACGCGGATCGCACCCCCTGGGGCCAGGCGATCAGCAGTTCGGCTGGTGGAAGGTCCGTGACCTCGGCATACACCACGCCGGCGCGTTGGTTGCGGGCGGCAACCGATGTCGGTGGGAACCAGACGGCGCGGCCGAGCTCGATGAGCGTGAGCAGGTGCGTCAGATCCCGGCATGGAGCCGCACCGTCGTCCGAAGGCCCTTCCGACGTTCCTGGACCGCGTGTGGCGGGTGTGCCGTCGGCCAGCGTCCTGCCCTCCAGGTCGGCCAGGCGCAGCGACGCGCGGGCTGCCAACGGGTCGCCGGCCGCCAGCGCGACCAGACGGGGCTCGGTCAGCACCGACTCGACGTCCAGGCCGCGGTCGTCGAACGGGGCAGGGATCAGCGCGACATCCGCCCTGCCGTCGCGCAGCGCCTGCACCTGTTCACCGAGATCACCCAGCAGCAACTCCACTGGGCGGGCGTTTTCGTCACGCTCGAAGGCGGCCAGCACAGCAGGCAGGATTCCGCCGTCGTAGTCCACCTTCAACGCCAGCCGTAGCGCGCCGTTCCCGTGTCCGGCCTGCTGGGTTCGCCGCGTCGCAGCGGCGATCGCATCCAGCGCGGCGCGTGCGTCGCGCAGCAAGACCTCGCCGGCCTCCGTCAGCCGGACCTGCCGGGTCGTTCGCTCCAGCAAGGTGACGCCGAGCTGGCGTTCCATGTCGCTGATCGTTCGCGACAGCGGTGGCTGAGCGATCGACAGCCGCTCAGCCGCCCGGCCGAAGTGCAACTCCTCCGCCACCGCGACGAAGTACTTCAGCTGCCGGACATCGAGCTCACTCATATCGGCACGCTATCAGCGCTTACCGAATTGGTATTTCCCTGCTCCGGGCCCGCGGCGATCTACTGAACCCGCTGTGCTCAACGACGCAGGGCTGGACGTCGCTGCGTCGGGCGATCACTTCTCACCGCGCGACTCGAAGGAGAACCAGTGAATGCACGTGACACCGCGACCCCCGCGACCGCAGGCGGTCCGCTCGCACGAAGGGCGTTGCTGAGCGGCGGTGCGGGTCTGATGGCTGCGGGTGCTGCCGCCGTTGCCCTGCCCGGCACAGCTCACGCCTCACATGGGTCGTCGTACCAGGTGATCAACCCATCGAACGTGCCGCCTCCGTTGGGCTTCTCGCACGGTGTCGCGGTGGAGGCTCGCCGAACCGTGCTGTTGGCCGGCCAGGTCGGCCAGCACCCGGACGGCAGTTGGGCAGTCGGGGCAGTGGCTCAGTACGAGCAGGCGTTGCGCTACCTGCTCAGCGTGGTGCGCGCTGCCGGCGGCCGTCCGAAGAACCTCGTCAGCCTGACCATCTTCGTGACCGACCTGCCGCAGTTCCAGGCGCACTACGACGAGATCCAGGCGGTGTGGCGACGCCTTGTCGGGCCCGACTATCCCGCCCAGGCCGTGATCGCCGTCAGCGCGCTGTGGTTCCCGGAGGCACTGATGGAACTTCAAGGCATCGCCGCCCTCTTCGAGTGATGTGGCCGCGAGAAGTTCGCACTCCAGGTTCTCGGCCCGACCGGGCCCTGAGCAACCGTTCCACCGATTTCCGAGGAGACACCTGATGGATCGCCGTACTTTGTTGCGTGACAGCGGCGCCGTTGCTTTCGGAGCGCTGGCACTGAGCGTTGTCGGCGCCACCCCGCCGGCTGGCGCACATCACCCCGATGGGCACACCCCGATGCCCGATCCGGCCACCACGCCAGTTCCGAACCCGCCGTTTCCGCGCGGCCTGACCGCGGCGGAACGCGCGCATCTGAAGACGTTCGACGAGCTCGACTTCGACGTTTTCACCCACCAGGACTGGGACCGGCTCGGGGAGAGTCACGCCCCGAACATCCGCGTGCACTGGCCCGACGGGCACTACGCCGACGGCATCGAGCGGCACATCGCCGATCTCAAGGCGCAGTTCGTCTGGGCCCCTGACACCCGCATCCTCGAGCACAATCTGCGCATCGCGATGAACGAGTTCACCCTCGTCACCGGCGTGATGCGGGGAACCTTTACTCGCCCCATGCCCGACGGCAAGGGCGGCTTCATCCCGCCCACCGGCAAGAAGTACGCGATCAACATGGCCACCGTCGGCATCTGGAACCGACGCCGCGGCTACATGGACGAAGAGTTTCTGTTCTGGGACGACCGGAACTTCTTCGCCCAGCTCGGCATCGGCAGCTAGACTGGGCGGACTGCTGGCGGCGTACGCCGTCCGGCTCTGGCCTGGATCCCGGCCCTCACCATCACCGCGACCGCGGCTCCGAGCCGGAAGCAACGGTATGACTTCACGGCTTCTCGAGCAGCGCGTCGGTCAGCGCCGCGACTGCCCTGACCATGGCGGCGCGGTGCTGAGTGAGGCGCCGGGAGTTGTCGTCGTCCAGGGGGTTGCGGATCTTGCTCGCCGTGGAGTTCCAGCTGAGCGCGGCCGCGAACACGATCATCAGGACGTCGGTGGCGGTTGTCAGGTCGACGCCGCTGTGCTCGGCCAGTGCGGCGGCCTTGGTGACGTGTGCGTCGACTTCGCCTTCGGACGGTTCTGGTACTTCGAGCATCTTCCACTGACTCAGCCGCTGGACGCCGGGATCGGCGACCAGCGCGTCGAACAAGGCGCCGGCGTAGCCGGGCAGATCGCCGGGATCGAACGGCGCCACGTCCGCGAGCACTTGAAGGCGTGCGGCGAGTACGGCGTCGAAGAGCGCTTCCTTGGACCCGAAGTAGGCGTAGATGGCCTGCTTGTTGGCCGACGCGGCGGCCGCGATGCGGTCGACCCGGGCGCCGGCCAGGCCGACCCGGACGAACTCGTCGTGCGCTGCCGCGAGGAGCCGCGCGCGGGTAGCGGCTGAGTCGTACTTCATGTCCCCAGTCTAAACCAACTACCTGGTTGACATTCAAGCACGCGGTCGTCTACGGTCGCCATATTTCAACCAACTAGTTGATTTAGATCTGTGGAGGGCAAGACCATGACTTCGAAGACTTGGTTCGTGACAGGTGCGTCATCCGGCATCGGCCGTGCGGTCACGACGCAGTTGCTGGCGAGCGGTCACCGGGTCGCCGCGGTCGCGCGGAACCCGGAGACTCTCGCGCAACTGGCGGGGCAGTACCCCGATCAGCTGTGGACAGCGGCGCTGGACGTCACCGAAACCAAGGCGCTCCGCGACGTTGTCGGGCGGGCCTTCGCTGAACTGCACCGCATCGACGTGATCTTCTCGAACGCCGGCCGTGGCGCGGTCGGAGCGGCGGAGGAGCTGTCGGACGAGAGCATCGACGAGCAGATCGCCTTGAACCTGACGGCCCCGGTCCAGTTGCTGCGCGCGGTCCTGCCGTACCTGCGCGAGCAAGGCGGCGGCCGGTTCATCCAGCTGTCGACGATGGGCTCGCAAATCTCCAGCCCTGGCGCGAGCATGTACCACGCCTCGAAGTGGGGGGTGGAGGGCTTCATGGAGTCCGTGATCGACGAGGTCGCGCCGTTCGGCGTCGGCATCACCATGATCGAGCCAGGCCTCATCCGTACGACGTTCGGTGCGAACCTCGACGTCGCCGAGCCGCTGCCGGCCTACGCCTCCGGCCCGGTCGGCCAGGTGCGTCAGTACCTGGCGTCCGCAGGCAACATCACCGCTGAAGCGCCCGGGGATCCGGACAAGGTCGCGGCCGCGATCGTGGCCTCCGCCGATGTCAGCCCAGCTCCCCGCCGCCTGGCCCTGGGCAGCGACGCGTACTCGGCGATCAAGTCCGCGCTGACCGGCCGGCTCGCAGAGCTCGAAGCGTCCCGCGACCTCACGTTCTCGATCGACTTCTGAGCCTGCCATCCACTTCGACAACAAAGGAAACCCAATGTCTCAAGTCATCGCCATCTTCGGTGCCGGCAGCGGTCTCGGAACCTCACTGGCCCGCCGATTCGGAAAGGAGGGTTTTCGCGTCGCGCTCGTCGCCCGTCGCGCCGAGCGGCTGCAGGCCATCGTCGACGAGCTCGCCGCGGACAACGTCGAGGCTGCTGCGTTCGCGGTCGACCTGTTCGACCCTGCCAACGCCCGCGGCGCGGTCGAGACCATCAAGGACCACTTCGGCCGTATCGACGTCGTCTCCTACCAGCCCCTGCCGGGGGACACCGCCTTCGTTCCGGCGACCGCTCTCGACAGCGACCAGCTAAGCCGCTACGTGAATCTCCTCCTCCTGAGCCCGGTCGCGATCGCCCACGCGACGCTGCCTGAAATGCTCGAGCGTCGCAGTGGCGGGTTCATCGTCACCGGCGGCTTCACGGCCGCGGACCCGCAGCCCTTCATCAGTGGAATCGGTCCGGCGATGGCCGGCATCCGCAACTTCGTCTACTCCCTGCACGGCGAGGTCGCCGACGCCGGCGTCTATGCGGGCGTCGCCACGCTGGCCGCGCTGATCAAGGACAGCGAGTCGTACGCCGCGATGACCCCCGAGATGCTCGCCGAGGTCACCGGCGGTGCCACCGGCCTGAACATTCTCGACCCCGATGAACTCGCCCAGACCTACTGGGACCTCTACACCGACCGCAGCCAGGTCGAGTACCGCTTCCCCGACCCAGCGGCGCACCAGCCGACTCGCTGACCCACCAGACACCAAGGAACCAGGACAATGACTGATCTCACCGGAAAGACCGCCCTGATCACCGGCTCTGCCCGAGGCATCGGCAAGGCCGTGGCCTTGCGCTTCGCACAGCTCGGCGCCAACGTCGTGGTCAACTACTCGTCCAACGCAGCCAACGCCGAGCAGGCGCTGAAACAGGTACACCAGTACGGCGCGCAGGCGATCGCCGTCAAAGCCGACGTCTCCAAGGCCGCAGACATCGACCTCCTCTTCGCCGAGACCACCCAACGCTTCGGTTCGGTGGACATCGTGGTGGCCAACGCAGGCCTGGAGCTCCTCGGAGTACCGATCGCTGAGCTGAGCGACGAGCAGATCGACAGCATGGTGAACGTCAACGCCCGCGGCGCACTGTTCACGATGCAGCGTGCCGCGAAACACGTCGCCGACAACGGGCGAATCATCTACATGGCCTCCACCGCCATCGTTCATCCCGTCGCCGGGGCCGGCCTCTACACCGCGGTGAAGGCGCCCGGCCGGCACTTCGCCGAGGTCCTCGCCAGGGAGGTGGCCGGCCGCGGCATCACGGTGAACACCATCATGCCGGGGCCGATCGACGAGGCCGGCGTCTTCATCGACTCCATCCCCGCCGATTCCCCGTTCCGCGGCCTCCAGGCCGCCGGCCGCATCGGAGATCGCATCGGCACACCCACCGACGTCGCCGACGCCGCCGAATACCTCGTCAGCGACCTGGCCGCCTGGGTCAGCGGCACGACCATCGGAGTCACCGGCGGTTTGCCCCAATAGGCGGTCGTGATCGGGGCGCGCCGACCGGCCTCGCACTTCGCAGCAGGTCTTCAAGCCCGAGAAGTGCGAATCAACTCACGGACCTCCCGTGGGATGGTCAGCCCGCGACGTCGGCGACCCCGGCTCGGCCGGCCTCGACGGTCACCGATGCGCGGGTGCTGATCGGCGCGTCCGGCACGGTGACCTGTGCCACCACCCGGTAGTCGGTCCGGAACTCGGCCGGTGTCAGCACACACCGCTGGTAGCCGCGTTGGCTGTTGTGGAAGCGCATGTGCGGGTTCTCCGCCAACCAGGTCCGGCCGAGCGCGTCCATGTCGGTTCCGTTGCCGCCGGAGCTGATCGACGTGCCGAGGAACTCGGTGCCGACCGTCCGCGACGACGGGTCGGTGAAGTCCAGCTTCAGGTCCGCCGCGACGCTGCGGTGGGCGTCGCCGGTGATCATCACGAAGTTGTCGACCCGGCGCTCGACCACGCCGTCGAACAGCCGCTGCCGGGCGGCGGCGTACCCGTCCCAGGTGTCCATCCCGAATCGCTCCGAGGCGCCGGCGTCGTGGTCGGCTTCGAAGGCGAACACCTGGTTGCCGAGCACGTTCCAGCGAGCGTCCGAGCGGCCGAGGCCGTCCAGGAGCCAGCGTTCCTGCTCGGCGCCGAGCATCGTGCGGGCCGGGTCGAAACGGTCGTCGCAGCCGCGCACGCACTCGAGTTGGTCGGTCCGGAACCGGCGGGTGTCGAGCACGTTCAGCTGCAGCAGGTTGCCGAAGGTCAGCCGCCGGTACACCTGCATCTCCGGACCGCTCGGCATCGACGTCCGGCGCAGCGGCAGGTTCTCGTAGTACGCCTGGTACGCCGCCGCCCGCCGCTGCCGGAACACGGCCGGGTCCTGGTCGGGCTCGTCGTCGAGCTGCGAGATGTCGCCGGCCCAGTTGTTCTCCACGTCGTGGTCGTCCGGCGCCACCACCCACGGCGCGGCGGCGTGCGCGGCCTGCAGATGCGGGTCCGACTTGTACTGCCCGTAGCGGACCCGGTAGTCGGCCAGGCTGAAAGTCTCCGCCGCGGGCAGATGCCCCCGCCCGATCGTGCCCTGCGAGTTGCCTTCATAGATGTAGTCGCCGAGGTGCACGACCAGGTCGAGGTCTTCTTGCGCCAGGTGCTGGTACGCGGTGAAGAAGCCTTCGTGGAAGGCCTGGCAACTGGCGAACGCGAAGGTGAACTCGTTCAGCCGCCGGTACGACTCCGGTGCCGTGCGCGTCCGCCCGACCGGGCTGAGCTGGTTGCCGACCGCGAACCGATACCAGTACTCGCGGTCCGGCCGCAGTCCTTGCACCTCCGCATGAACCGAGTGCCCCCAAGCCGGTACGGCGTGCTCGACCGCGCGGCGGACCACCCGGCGGAACGACGGGTCCTCCGCAACCTCCCACCGGACCGCGTACCGCTTGTCCGGCATCCCGCCGCGGCCGTCCGGCGCGACCGGTTCCGGCGCCAGGCGGGTCCAGAGCACGACGCCGTCAGGACGCGGGTCGCCCGAGGCCACTCCGAGCATGAACAAGTCGCCGAGCGGACGGACCGCCCCGGCCGGCACCTCGGCGCCGACCGCGCCGACCGCGCCGGCGACAGTCGCCGCACCAGCCAGACCGAGAAAGTGCCGGCGCCCCAGCGCACCGGAAACCGTAGGCATGAAACCTCCAAGAAGCTGACGGAAGTCGTCAGTCATTCACATCCGGTTGTCCGCAGCCAAGAGCGAAGGCAAACAAAAGGTGATCTCGAAGGCTGCAGCCGACCAGTTCGTGCCACTATTCCCGCACGATGACCGCCTTCTGCAGGCGCAGCGCGTCCTGCCCGGGCGGTGCGCCGTAGAGGCGCCGATACTCGCGGCTGAACTGCGAAGGGTTGTCGTACCCCACCGAGTAGCCGATCGCGGCCACGTCGTTCGGCGCGGCGATCAGCGCGCTGCGCGCCTTCTGCAGCCGGATCTGCTTCTGGTACTGCAGCGGGCTCATGGCGGTCACGGCACGGAAATGCCGGTTGAGCGAGGAGACGCTGGTGCCGACGGCCGCGGCGAGATCGTCGATGCGGATCACTTGGTCATACCGGTCCTTGATCCACCCGATCGCGTGAGCGACCAGCGTCAGCCGGCTGTCGGCCGTCCCGGCTTGACGGACCATCGCCGCCTGCGGCCCGTTCAGCAACCACCAGTGGATTTCCCGCCGGACTCCGGCGGACAGTACGCGGAAGTCGCGTGGGTCGTCAGTCAGCCGAAGCAGCCGGTCGAGCGCGTCGAGCAGATTGTCACTTGCCGGGTCGATGGTCATGCCCGGGCCGTGGTGTGGCGCGACGGGGCCGGTTCCGCCCTCCACCAGCAGTTGCGCGATGGTTGCCGGTTCGATCCGCAGCCCGAGTGCGAGGAACGGTTCGGCCCGGCTCGCGCGGATGATCTCTGAGACCAGCGGAAGTTCGACGGTCACGACGGCGGCGTGACCAGGGTGGTGCTCGAACACCCGGTCGCCGAGGATCGATCGTTTCGCGCCTTGCACCACCAGCGTCAGCATCGGCTGGGTGACCGTGCCCATCGGCACGGTCACCCGGTCGGTGGCGAACACCAGAACGCTGTCGATCCACCGTGGGCCTTCGTGTCCCTCGGCCAGCCGGGTGATCCGTTCCCTGAGGGCGGCCAGCTTGTCCATCGTCCGAGTGAAACACAGGCCGCGGATAGGAGACCTACGATCCGGGCAAGATTGAGCGGATCGTGCAGAGCTTCGAGCAGTTTGGTCTAGGGGTCAGCGCGACGTCGGTCCAGACTGAAGGCACGTTCCGGGATCGCCGATCGGCGGCTCGATCCCACCCCTTCGTGGAGAAACGACCATGTCTTTGGATTCTTACGTCACGCTCGGCCGGTCCGGTCTGCGGCTGAGCCCGATCACCCTCGGCACCATGACCTTCGGCGAGGACTGGGGCTGGGGAAGCTCCGCCGAGGACTCCGCAAAGATCCTCGGCGACTACGTGGAGCGCGGCGGCAACTCGATCGACACCGCCAACTCCTACACGAACGGGCACTCGGAGAAGATCATCGGCGACTTCCTCGTCGCCCGGCCGGAGCTGCGCGACCGGCTGGTGCTCGCGACCAAGTTCTTCTGCAATCTGTACGAGAACGACCCCAACGGCGGCGGCCCCGGCCGCAAGGCGATCGTGCAGCAGCTCGAAGCGTCGCTGCGTCGCCTGGGCACCGACTACATCGACCTCTATTGGCTGCACAACTTCGACCCGGCGACTCCTCGCGAAGAGACTCTGCGGGCACTCGACGACCAGGTCCGTGCCGGGAAGATCCGCTACGTCGGTTTCTCCGATGTGCCGGCCTGGGCGACTGCCGAGGCGGCAACGCTCGCGCGGTGGCACGGCTGGTCGCCGATCATCGCCCTGCAGGTGCAGTACTCGCTGCTCGAGCGGACCTCAGAGGGGGAGTTGTTGCCGATGGCACAGGCCATGGGGATGGGAGTGATGCCGTGGTCGCCGCTGCACGGAGGATTTCTGTCCGGTAAGTACTCCAGCAAGAGCACCGCCGCGGTCGACACCACTCGCGGCCGAGCGCCGAGCGACGCCGAGTTGGTGGTGATCGATGCCGTGAACGCCGTCGCCGAGGAGCTCGGCGTGCCCTCGGCGCAGGTCGCGCTGTCGTGGTTGCGGGGACGGCCCGGAGTGAGCTCGATCGTGATCGGCGCCCGCCGGATCGACCAGTTCGAGACGAACCTCGGCGCACTCGAGGTGACGCTCTCCGAGGCTCACCGGGCCGCCCTCGATGAGGTCTCTGCGCCGAAGCTGAACTTCCCGGCGGAGAACAACCGGCTGCTCGCACCGAGCCTGCAGTTCGCCGGTGCCACGGTCGACGGACGGCCGTCGACGGTTCTCCCGTTGCTGCACGCCAACAGCGCGCGCTACTGAGAAGGTTCGGTGATCACCGACTCCTTGGGTGACTGGCCGGCGCGGCACGCGGCAGGGCGCCTTCGGCATTGAACTCGCTGTCTTGACGCATTCGAGGAGAGATCGTCAGGCGTCGGGAAGTTGGGCAGCGACGAAGGTGGCCACGTCGTCGATCTCCTGGCCGGCCACCTCGTGACCAAGGCCGGGGTAGACGGTGATGTCGGCGGTGGCGTGTTCCTCGAGCCAGCGCTCGGTGCGCTGGATGGCGCTGTCGGGGATGACCCAGTCCTGTTCGCCGCGGCCCCAGTAGACCGGGGGCCGGGTCCTGGCCAGCGTGGAGTCGCCGGGTTGGTTGTCGTGGACAACAAAGCCGGCCAGGCTCACGCCGTACGCGAAACGGTCGGGCGCGTGGCGCATGAGTTGGTGCACCATCGCGCCGCCTTGGGAGAAGCCGAGCAGGCCGATCGACGGAGTGTCGAGGGTGGTCAGCCAGTCCAGGACGTCGTCGGTCGCGGCGTTCGCGACTCGGGGTTGTGGATCGCCGATCGGATTGCCCGCGCTGGGGAACCAGGCGTAGCCGCCGGCCTCTGGGATGCGCGCGCGGACCGAGGCGACCACGATGTTCTTCGGCAGCCGCGGGACGAGCCGCCGGTACAGGTGGGTCTCGTCGTAGCTCCAGCCGTGCAGCATCACCAGCAAGGGGCGCTGACCGCGACGGCGCTCGGTCTCCGACCACAGTACCGCGTCGCGGTTGATTCCCGGCTTCACCGCAGGACCAGCTCGTCCGTGTGCTTGTCGTTCATGCCTCGACTGTGCGCGAGTCGGTTCGCGCGCGTCCAAGACCTGTTGTGACCGCTGTGATGCCCTGGAGGTACTACGGGCTTCAGGTCCTGACCATCGCTCTACTGTGCGTCCGTCTTCCTGCGGGAGCGCGACGCGCGCAGATTCGTGATGTTGCCGCAGATGTGAACGTTGTGCCAGACGCCGCTGTGGTTCCGGGACGTGTCGTAGAAGGCGGAGCGGCATCCGGGCTCACGGCACAACTTCAGACGGGACCAAGTGCCCGCGCGCTGGGCCAGAAGGATCTCTGACCAGACGGCTGACTCGACCCAATCGCTGCCCTTGCCGACGGGCTCCAGTCCCACTCTTCCCTCGTCGTCGCACACCACGTTCGCCGCGACCTTCACCCTGGTGCCGACAGGCGTGCCCTCGGCGCGCTGATCAACGGGTATCGCAAGCAGGCCGGCCACGACCGACCGCAGCTCCAGCAGTTTCCGGTGGTCCGACTCGCTCAGTTCCAGCCGCGGCGAAGGTTGCCCCAATGTCTTGCCCCACTGCTTCGCCGCGTTCCGCAGCCACTGCACCGCGGCCACGCGATCGGCGAGCAGGTCTTCGCCATCGCGCTGGACGGCGTGGGTGTTGACGAGTTCCTGCACCAGGGCGAGCCCACCCGGCGCGGGTCGGGCTCGGAACCTGTCGGTGGCCGACCATGACATAGGTGAACCCTACTTGACTCGGTCAATACCGCTGGATACTGTCTCTCGACAGAGGCAAATAGACGTTTGCCTATGTCGAAGCCAGGAGAGTGTGATGACCGCTGTCAGCGGAGCCGTTGCGTTGGTGACTGGGGGCCAGCGCGGGCTGGGCAAGGAGATCGTGCGGGAGCTGCTGCAGGCCGGCGCCGCGAAGGTGTACGTCACGTCGCGTGTGCCGGTGCCGGCGGACGATGCGCGGATCGTTCCGCTCGCGTTCGAGCTGGCGAACAAGGACGCCGCGGCCGACCTCGCGGAGGCCGCCAAGGACGTCAGCATCGTCGTCAACAACGCCGGGATCATGACGTTCGGCCCGCTGCTGCAAGACGACCAGGCCGAGGTCGAGCGCGTGTTCGGCATCGTCGCCTTCGGGCCGTTGCGGGTCGCCAAGGCGTTCGCGCCGGTCCTTGCCGCGAACGGCGGAGGTGCTCTGGTCAACCTGCACTCCCTGACGGCGTGGATCGCTGGGTTCCCGGGGTCCGGCACGTACGGGGCTGCGAAGGCTGCGTTGATCTCGATCACCAACACGCTCCGCAGCGAACTCGCTGGGCAGGGCACGCAGGTCCTCGGAGTACAGCTGGGGCTGACCGACACCGATCTGGTCAGCCAGCTCGGCGGAGCCAAGAACGACCCCCGCGCGGTGGCCGCGGACATCGTCACGGCGCTGCAGAAGGGCGAGGCCGAACTGCTGGCCGACGATCCCAGCCGGCACTTCAAGAGCGCCCTGTCCGGTCCGGTCGAATCGCTCGACGTGTCGCGCTGATTGCCTGACGAGTCGGCTGCTCCTGCCCGCGGGCAGGAGCGCGGCTTCGGCACGTCGCGAGGCAACCGGGCCGAGGTTGAGCGGATCGTGCAGCGGTTCGCGCCCATCGGTCTAGGACGCCGGGGGACGCTCGTCTTGAATGAGCATCGAGGAGGATCGATGCGCAGCAGTACGGCGAATGTGATGGGTGCGGCGCTTGGCAGGTGGTGGCGGTTGCCGGCCAGGCGCAACCGCGTCCGCGTGGAGCGGGCGGTCGAGGTACCGATGCGGGACGGCGTGACGCTGCTGGCAGACCACTACCTCCCTGTCGTCGACGAGCCGGCTCCCACCCTCTTGGTTCGTTGCCCTTACGGCCGGGGTTTCCCCTACAACCTGCTGACCGTGCAGCTGTACGCCGAACGCGGCTACCACGTGCTCTTCCAGAGCACCCGCGGCACGTTCGGTTCGGGTGGGACGTTCACGCCTGCCGTCGACGAGCCCGCCGACGCGCAGGACACGGTTGCCTGGCTGCGGACCCGAAACTGGTTCGACGGCAGGCTGGCGACGGTGGGCGGAAGCTATCTCGGGTACACCCAGTGGGCGCTTGCGGTGGACCCGCCACCGGAGCTGACCGCGATGGTCGTGACGATCGGCGTGCACGACCTCGGTCGCGCGGTCTACGGGCAGGGCCCGCTGGAGTTGTACAACCAGCTCAGCTGGGCGGATCTGCTGTCGCATCAGGAGACGGTGCGCCCGATGACCGGTCTGATCAGGATGCTGCGCGCCGAGCGCCGGCTGGCCCGCACCTTGCACCGGTTGCCCCTGCGCGGTGCGATGGACGAGCTCGGCGGCGAGGGAGCGCCGTGGTACGACGAGTGGGTCGATCACCCGGATCCGGACGATCCGTACTGGCAGCCCTTCCGGGCCACCGAGGCGCTCGGGAAAACCACGGTGCCGACCTTGCTGATCGGTGGCTGGCACGACTACTTCCTGGATCAGACGGTGCAGCAGTACCAGACGTTGCGCGCACGAGGCGTCGATGTCGCGATGACGATCGGGCCATGGACGCACCTCGACGTCGACAGCAAGATCGCCGTTCCGCAGGCGCTTGACTGGCTCGATGCGCACACCGCGGGTCGCGCATCCCTTCGTCGCGAAGCACCGGTGCGGGTGTTCGTCGGGGGCGCAGGGCAGTGGGAGAACCACCAGACCTGGCCACCGAAGAACACGATGACAGCGACGTGGTACCTGGAACCTGAGCAGCGACTCGCGGACTCGCCGCCGGCCCAAGAGTCGTCCACTACCTTCGTCTACGACCCGGCTCGCCCGACACCCTCGATCGGGGGCCGGGTGATGGCCATCAGCGGCGGAGCGAAGGACAACCGATCGCTGGAAGCGCGCGACGATGTCCTGGTCTTCACAACCGACCCACTCGCCGCAGCGGTTGACGTCCGTGGCGCACCCGTCGTGCAACTTTACGTTGCCTCTGACAACGTTCACGCCGACTTGTTCGTCCGGCTCTGCGACGTGGATCGGACCGGCCGCTCGATGAACGTGACCGACCAGATCGTCCGGTGCACCGAGCAGGACCCCACGGCCGGGCAGGTGCGGATGGTCAGGATCACGCTGGATCCAACGGCACACCGGTTCGGCCCGGGGCATCGCATCCGTCTGCAGGTTTCCGGCGGCGCCTTTCCACGCTTCGCGCGCAACCTCGGTACCGGCGAGGATCCAGGCAGCGGTACGGCGATGAAGCCGACGTCTCACACCGTCCTCCATGATGCTTCGCACCCATCACGGATCTCCCTGCCGTGCTGACGTCTCAGGCGGGTACCGACAAGGTGCCGAGCACGGCTTCCACTCGGTGCGCGAGGTCGAGGAGGTTCGTGTCGTTGCCGCGCGCGCCGTCGAGCTCGAGGCCGACGAACTCCCGGCTGGCTCATCGCCGGCCACCGTGCGCGGTTGTGCCCTGCACAACGTTGCCGTCGAAGCGGCCGGGACGATGCCCGAAGCAACCGCACTGGTCGAGCGGCACAAGAAGGAGTTCGCCGCCCGAGTGATCGAGGCCGCCGCGGAAGCGCGCGAGCCCGAGATCCTGGGTCGGCAGCTCGCCGTGCTGTTCGAGGGAGCTCGCGCCCTCGCGACCTCACTGAATGACACCCGACCACTGCAAGACGCCCAAGCCCTGGCCGAAACGCTGCTCGACCGCGCGGCTCAACCAACCTGATCGCGAAAGGCCCACGAGTCTGCCGGCGGCGAACCTGAGCGCCTCGGAGGGATGGACCCTGGCTGACTTCTCGTCCTATTTCCTCTGCCGGCGGCAGTAGAAGGCGGCGCCCCTGGGCTACTCGCCGCTACTTCGACGCCGACCCCCCGCACGCCGACGCCGACTCCGATGCGCAGAAGCCGACCCTGGACGCGTCGGTCACCGGCCGACTCCGTGAACGGCTGGGGCTACCGCGCGTCGTCGCTCATGCGCCGTCCAGCGCCGCCAGTTCATCCTCGGTGAGGCGGGTGGACGCCCCTTCAACGGCCTGCTCGACCTGTTCGACGCTGCTGACTCCGACGATCGGGGTCAGCGCCGGGCTACCGGAGGCCAGCCACGCGAGGACCACCTGCCCCGGTCGGAGTCCGCGCGCAGTGGCGACACGGGTCAGCGCCGCCAGGCGTCGTTCGGTACCGGGGTGGCGGTACTCGGCCTCGAGTGGTCGGTCGTCGCGGTCGTAGCGGCCCTGAAGGGTGGCGGTATAGACCCAACCGTCGAACGAGGGGTTGCGCCGCAGGAAGTCGAGGCCGTCCGGTGACAGCATTCCCAGCGGGATGGGCTGACCTTCCACGGCCATGCCGCCGGCGGGCTGGAGGTAGGAATAGCGCTCCTGGTAGGCGCTCGGTTGCGGGTGGCCGGCGCGTTCGGCGGTGGCCCGGATCCGTTCGAGCAGCCAGGACGGGTGGTTCGACACGCCCCAGCGAGCGGTCAGCCCGTCACGGACCAGGCCGCCGAACGTCTCGACCAGGTTATCCACCGGAACGGTCGGGTCTTCGACGTGCGCCCAATACAGGTCCACACTGTCCACGCCCAGCTGCTCCAAGCTCTTTGCCATGGCTTCGCGTACGACGTCCTCGCGCAGTCCTTCCAGGTGGTCGGGGAACCCGCCGACCCGCGTGGGCTGCGCACCCACTTTGGTACTGAGACGGACGTGGACCCCCGAGTTGGACGCCAGCCAACGGCCCAGCAGCGCCTCGCTCTGGCCGCCGAAGCCCGTCTCGGAGGTCCAGAAGCTGTAGTTGTTCGAGGTGTCGACGAAGGCTCCGCCCAGTTCGGCGTACCGGTCGAGGATCGAGAAAGCAGTCCGTTCGTCCACCCTGGTGCCGAAGTACATCGTCCCGAGGGCCATCATGGGTGCGTTCATGGCTCGAGCCTCGATGCTGGAGCGCACTCCAGGTCAAGCCGCGAAGCTCAGGTTCGGTGTGCCGGGAGGATCGCTTCGGCGGGCTCCGACGGCGACCGGCGGTTGATCAGCCACCGCCACAGGATCCGCTGAAGGAGCAGCGTCGCGACTCCCGCCACTGTCATCCCGGCGAGGTTGATTGCCAACTGGGCGGCCGAACCACCGATCTGGTGTGGTGCCCACAAGGCGATCGAGAGGGCCAAGTCGCCGGCGGCCGGGACGGTGGTGACGGAGATGAAGACGCCGACGAGAGCGTTGGAACGGCCCGCTGTCTGTGACAGTACGCCGGCGCAGCCGGCCAGGACGGCGACGACGGCCGACCACTTGTCGGGGCGCCAGATGAAGCCGGTCAGTGGGCGAGCGGCGTTGACGTCACCTGTGTCGATCCACCCGACTGCTCGGGCCAGGACCGCCGCCAGCATGGTCAGGACGATTGCCAGCAGGAAGCCTTTGGCCAGCAGGACAAGCGCCTGTGAGCTGAGCCGTGCTCTTCCCAGGGCCAGGCCGAGCGCCAGCGCGGCCACCACTCCGAACTCCGGGCCGACGACCATGGCGCCGACCACGAGAATGGCCGAATCGGTGACGACGGCGACCGCCGCGATCATCGTCGCCAGGGTGAGGAACGCGTAGAACGCCCAGGAGCCGCGCGCTTCGGCGTACCCCTGATCCACCACCGCGTCCCACACGACCGCGTCGTCAGGTGCTCCTGGTGCTGCCTGTTCGGTCTCCCGGGCGTTGCGTGACGGGGACGCATCGACGGTGGACAGCGAGACAGCCCCGTGGTCGTAGAGGCCTTGGTGCTTCAGTCGTTCGAGGATGTCGGAGGTCGCCTCCCGGGTGACGTCGCAGTGCACGACATCGCCCGCCGGGCGCTTGGCGGCGCCGGGCAGTACGACGATGTTGGTCGTCCGTTCGTCGGCCACCAACGAGTCCACGACCAGCTCCGTGCGGTCGGGCGGAACGATCAGTCGCAGATGCATCACGCACCCATCATGGCCGAGTCACTGTGAGAGTTCTATGAGAGGTGACAGCACTCGGATCACCCGGGACCTCAACGGTCTAGCCGACGTGGATGCCGGGTCGTCGGTCGGGGTCGGGTTCGTGCTGGCGGATGATCTCGCGGACGACGGGGGCGGTGTCGCCTCGGCCGAGGATGAGGTAGCGGAGCAGGTGCGACAGCGGGTTGCCTTCGGACCACTCGAAGTGGCAATGCGGCCGTACGCCGGTGGTGTCGCGCAGGGTCAGCAGGATCGCGGCGATCGCGTTCGGGGCCGCCGGGCTCTCGGCGCGCAGGATCCGGTAGCCGTCGACCTCGATGCCTTCGACGCGCAGGACGTCGCTGAAGGTGGAGGGGTCGACGACGTCGATCTCCAGGAACATCACGTCCGCGTGGCCGGGGACCGGGTCCATAGCGCGGACCTCGGCCTCCTTGGCGGAGTACTCGGCGGCGTCGCCGGCCTGGCGGCGGTTCGCGATCAGGTTGAGGGCGCCGTCGTTGCGGATCGAGTCGGTGACGAACCGGCGGGCGGTGTCGTCGAACTCGATCCGGTCGGCACGCAGTTCGGTGGTGCGTGAAACGCGCGAGATCAGTGAGACCACGATGATGCCGGCGATGAACAGGCCGGAGATCGCGATGCCGTCAGGCTTCTCCCGGATGTTCTCGACCAGGGCGTACAGCAGGACGAGGGTGAGAACGGTGAAGGCGGTCGTCTGACGACGCTGCCTCCGGTGCGCGGCCGACACCGTGACGGCGACCGCGCCGGACACCATCATGACCAGGATCCCGGTCGCGTAGGCGCCGGCCTGGGCGTCGACATCGGCGCCGAAGGCAACAGTGATGAGAATGCTGATCGCGGTGTAGACCAGCACCACCGGCCGGACGGCGCGGCCCCACTCCGGCGCCATGCCGTACGTGGGCAGGTAGCGCGGCACGATGTTGATCAGCCCGGCCATCGCCGAGGCGCCGGCGAACCACAGGATCAGGATGCTGCTGATGTCGTAGGCGGTGCCGAAGATCTCGCCGAGGTGTTCGTGGGCGAGGTAGGCCATCGCGCGGCCGTTCGCGGCGCCGCCGGGCTCGAACTCCTCAGCCGGGATGAGCACGGTGGTGATGAAGCTGGTGGCCAGCAGGTAGACGCTCATGATCAGCGCGGCGGCGGTGAGCAGTTTCTTGGTGTTGCGGATCCGGTCGGCGAGTCGCTGAGCGGTGTCGTTGCCGTCGGCAGCGACCAGCGGCATCATGCTGACCCCGGTCTCGAAGCCGGACAGGCCGAGGACGAGCAGGGGGAAAGCGATGATCGCGGGCCCGATCACGCCGCCGAATCCGTTCCGGCCTTCGGTCAGCGCGTCGATCCAGTGCGAGAACGCGCCCGAACCCGTGACGACGTCGTACAGGCCCACGATCACGACCACGGCGTTGAGCGCCAGGAAGATCCCGACCAGCGGGATCGCGACGCCGACCGCCTCGCTGAAGCCGAGCAGGAAGACGCCACCGAGGATCAGCAGCAGCACGACGGTGACCGCGACCTCCTGGCCGTGCAGGAAACCCGGGGCGTAGGGGTTCTCGAGCAGGTGCACGGTGGCGTCGGCCGAGGACAGCGTGATCGTGATGATCCACGAGGTGGCGACGAAGCCGAGCAGGAGCAGGACGAAGATCTTGCCGCGCCAGAACGGCAGCAGATTCTCCAGCATCGCGATCGATCCCTGACCATGCGGGCACTCCTTCGCCACTCGCCGGTACATCGGCAACATGCCGAGCAACGTGAGCGCCACGATCAGCAATGTTGCCAAGGGCGACAGTGCGCCGGCGGCGAGCGCGGCGATGCCCGGCAGGTACGACAGAGTGGAGAAGTAGTCGACCCCGGTCAGACACATGACCTTCCACCACGCCTGCGGCGGTGCGTGTCCCTCGCCGGCCTCGGGACCGACGGGCTGTACCCGGTGCTGCAGCAACCAACCGCGCACTCCGCGGGTGCTGGCCGGCTCGCTCGGACCCTGGACGGTGGCGGGTACGGCGTACTCGTCTTGAGTGGTCACGGATGCCAGGATGCATGAGCTTTCCGGCCAAGCCGTAATCGGTGTTAGAGACCTGTGAGAACCCTGCACCGTGGGGATCCCAAGTGGGTACATTTGCGCCGGGGATTCCGATTTACGGTCTGTCGCCTGCTGATCAGTTCAGGGTCGGGATCCAGTGGGCCAGCGCGGCCTCGATCTCGGCCGGCGAGTCCTCAGGCAGGAAGTGGGAACCGTCGACGGTCACCTCGTCTTGAGACGGCCAGGTGCGGCACAGATCTCGCAGCGGCCCCGTGAGCAGGCCGCCGGGGGAGCCGTTGACGAAGAGCTTGGGCACGTCGCAGGTCGCCATCCAGCGTGCGTTGGCTTCGACGATTGCGTGGACGTCGGCTGGTTCGCCGTCGATCGGGATCTCCCGGGCCCAGGTGAGCATCGGGCGCCGGGATTCTCCGGGCTCGAGGTAGGGACGCCGGTACGCGGCCAGGTCGTGGTCGTCCAGTTTCCGCAGCGTGCCGGCTTGCAGGACTGTCTCGATGAAGACGTTCTCGGTCAGGACCAGTTGTTCGCCCGCAGTACTGCGTAGTGGCTTGAAGAGGTCTGGGCTGGGGGCGTTGGGGCTGTCCCAGGTGACCGGCGCGACAAGTGTTTCGAGGTAGGCGATTCCGGCGACGTCCTCCGGGTGGCGGCGGGCCCAGTCGGTCGCGAGCACGCCGCCCCAGTCGTGCCCGACCAGCACAACCGGCTCGCTCAGGTGCAGGCTGTGCAGGAACGCGTCGAAGTATCGCTGATGCGTGGTGAACCGGTACCGGTGAGGGTCGGCGCCCGGCACCGGGTCGGAGTCGCCCATGCCGGGCAGGTCGAGTGCGAGGCAACGCCCGAGTCGTGGGCTCATCACCTGTCGCCACAGGTACGACGACGTCGGGTTGCCGTGCACGAACACCACCGGCCTGCCCTCGCCGATGGTCCGGCACGCGAGCCGGAGATCCAGTACGGAAAACAGCTCGGCGGTCATGACTCATTGTCCCGTCGCCGACGGGTCAGTGGTCAACGGACTGGAGCAACGCCAGGTGAACGGTCCTTGACGCTTGCGAGCTGTCGCAGCTTCTCCTCGGCCGGCGATCCCGGTTTCGCCGAGTACACGATCAGCAGTTGCTCGTCGTCGTCCGGGTGGTACAGCGTCTCGTAGTCGAGTTCGAGCCTTCCGGCGTCGGGATGATCGAACCGTTTGACGCCGAATCTCTTGCGGCGCACCGTGTGCAGCTGGGGGTCGGTGGGGTGCCGGCCGAGGTCGAGTCGCAGGAATCCGACGGTGTTGCGGACGACCAGTTCCCGGTCCGGGTATCGCCGGCTGACGTCGTCGTTCAGCAGGACGAGGCGGGCGAGGTTGCGTTCGCGGGGAGGTAGCGCGGCGAAGTCGGTGATCAGTGCCGCGGCGAGTGCGTTCCAGGCCAGGATGTCCATGCGTCGGCCGAGCACGAACGCCGGTGTGGCGGATCCGATCGCGTGCAGCACTTGCCGCAGTCCGGGTCGTACCTCTGCTCGGCGTGGCATTGGTGGCGCGGGCCGCGCCAACTGGTGGAGGTGGCAACGCTCGTCCTCGGTCAGTCGCAGCGCCGCCGCCAGTGCGTCGAGTACGTTTCAGGCGCCGCCTCGGGTGCGATTTTCACAGATGGCCGACATCGGTGGCTTCCTCAAGCCACCCCGATCAGTCGAAACCTTGGAGCGAGATGCGAGGTCGGCGGAGATGTCGCGGGAGCAGGGTGCCAGGAAACACGATGTAGGGCACCCGTCCGTGCCTGCTGGTCCGTGGGCGCGGCCCGATGATGGCTTCGTCCATCTGGAGCATTCACTTCGTGTCGTCACACCATTCGACCAACGTGCCTGGTCGGTACGGCGATCCAAGGCCTATCGCCAACGAGCTATGGGGCTCTGTTCAGAGGCTGATCAACACCTCGTTGTGGGTTCATGCCGGCGGTGCCTGAGCTGGTCACCTCAGTCGATTCTCTCGTCGCGGACGTTTCTCGGAAAGGTGGCCTGAGGCACCTCGTCATCGTTCCAGAAGGATGCGCTCTCCTCGTAGATTCGAGGCATTACGCCGATCGACCGCCGTTCAACAGGCCGTCGATGCCGCTTCTGTGGGCTCAGCTAGTCAAGCGAACCGGCACGGACGGCTGCTTCCGAGGCTGCCCGGAGTGCTTCGGCCGGATCGCCCTCGTGGTAGATGCGTTCGTTCGGCTCGATGTTGTCCAAGAAGCGCTGATACGTGTGAGCCGCGAGCAGTTGGGCGATCACTGTCATCGGTTCGAGAGCACGCAGGGGTTGGCTATCTGGTAGCTCGCGCTGCCAAGCCGATGACCACGTCTCGATTGCGACGTCCTTCTTTTCCTCTGGCAACCAGTCGCGCAGCCGCTGGATGTCGGCGGCCGGGTGGCCGAGATAGCTGTCGGCCCAGTCGACGATCAGCCGGTTCGTGCCGTCGGAGCGCCAGTTGCCGGGATGGAAATCCCCGTGGACCACGGTGTTCGGCAGCCCTGAGGACTCCAACTCCTCGATGAGCCCCGGCAGCGCCTCCTTCAGTACGCGGACTCGGGTGAGATCTTCGGCCGACAGTTGCCTGCCCACTTCGCCGGCCAGCAACCTGTCCAGCTCCGCTGGCAGATCCGCCGGTAGGAGCTTGGGGATGTGCAGTTCCTCTACAGCAATTCGAGCCTGTACTGAGACCCATCGGCTCACCACGTCCTGCACGGTCGGCAGATCTGGCTCCCAACAGTCGATACCCGGCGCGTGCGCGAGCAGGGACCACCGGTTCTCCAGGTCGACACCGAGCACAGTCGGTGCGAGGGCGGCGTCGTACCGGCGGACATGCTGGATGATCTCCGCGTCCACGCTGCAGAACGGGCTGGTCGCCTTGGCCCACGCACCACCCTCCGCGCTCGGGATGCGGATCAAACATGAAAGGTTCCACGTCTTCACCTGTGTCGGGGTCCCGGCGCCGACGATGCCGCAGGCCCAGTCGGCCAAGCGTTGCGGGCCGTCCACCTCGGCCCAAGTCGCACGGAGGGGGTGTGGCTTGATCACTTCGGCCCAGCGGGGATCCGGCGTAGGGTCGAGCGCGTCCGGACGCGGGTCGGCGGCAGCTTGGACGTGATAGACGACCCGGCCGCCCCTGATGGATTCAGCGCTGTCGGCCTGCACCAGCCGCAGAACGAACGTCGGCACACCGAGTAGTACTTCAAGCTGCGCGGTGACGTCTTCGATCTCCGACCACCATGGTCGATCCGCCTCGAACGCCGGCGCCTTGCCGACGTACCGATCCCCAACACTTACCAGCGCTTCCACTGTCTTCAATTCCCAGCCACCGCCATCTCTCGAAGCCCGCCATTTCCAGCATTCTTTTCGTTACGGACGTACCACCGTCCCTGGGCTGAGTCACGTCACCTCAGCAATACGCCGGAGCCTGGCGACCGGATCTACCCCGGTGCGAATCGACGGGGTCACACACATCGATCTGTCGGCGACAACTGATCTCACCCCGCGCGTCATTCGCCGGGACACGGCGGTCGTTGTAGCCACCGCGCTCACTGGCAGCCCTCCGTCACGGCGATCCTCAGCTGAGGCCGTGCGCCGAGCAGCTACGCCGACCCGCTCGATGGTTTGACGGTTCAGGTTTCAGCGGCGTGCCGGCGGTTGGCCTAGCCCAATGCGTGGCTGGTGAACGGCGCGACGGTGTCCGCCGGCCGGATCAGGGCCATGGCTGCCGCAGCGTCGTCGATGGTCAACTGGACGCCGCTGCCGTCCGGTGCGGGCGCGGCGCCGCCGACCTTGCCTGGGTACGGCCAGATCGCGGGACGCGCTCCGTTGCGCGCAGGAGGCTCATGTCACTGCGCAATACGCGCCGATCGCCGCCTCGGTTCACGCCAAGGGTCTGCAGCAATTCCCAGTCAGGGCACTCGCCCGGCGTTCCTTCCGCGGGCCCGGCCGGCCAGCGGTCCACCGGGTCGCTGCCGCGTCCATCCAGCGTGCGGGGATGGTGAGCCCGGTCGACAGGAGCTAAACCCTACGTAGCGCCCTGGCGCCGGCTGGCGACTACGGCGGCGGAGGTCTGCACTCTGTTGCTCGGGCTCAGGTAGTGACGGCGCCACTACTGAACGCGCTGAATCGCACTCACCGGCTCTGCTCGCGGTCACTGCTCATCCCCTGCGTACTTGCAAGCGGTTCAGAGCGTCTCGGGATGTGGTCTATCGGCAGGCCCAGACGCTGCGCCGCGGCAGTGAGGGCTGCGGCGTAGTCCGGATTCGCTTCGCCTGGTTGAGGAGGGTCGAACAAGATGTAACACAACGCCGGCACAAACTGTCCGTTCACAGTCCGGGCGAGTACTGGCTCGGCTCGATAGGTTGGCAATGCGCCGTACAGGACGTCCACTTCGTCGTGCGTCAAGGCGTAGACGACACCCCACGCATGTGCGCCGGTGCATCGGAGCAGGGTGGCCTGGGTTCCGATTCTCAGGGAGTAGTCCGCGACGGAGGCTCGCCGCGGATCACGCGGCTGAACTCCACGGTCGCCCAGGAGATCGGGATCCATGTACAAGCCGTAGAAAAACACGTTGATCATTCTGCGATTCGAGTTGTCGTCCATCATGACCTCCTTGAGTCGAGCCTGACCTGCAGTACGGATGCCGGGCGCCTTGCGGTTGGTTCACCCGCCGTCACCACTTGGGCGCAGGTGGTCGTGCGCCGGCATCCGACCCCGTGGGCATAGGCATGTGCGCCGCGCTGCGAATAGGCAGGTGTCACCGATGTCTCGGCTGTCCCCACCGATGAGAGTGGATGGCGAGGCTCCGGGGTGAGCCATCAGGGAGGAACGGGGTATGGACCTCATGGTTGCGGCACCGCCGAGTGTCGCCCCCGCGCGTCGTACCGAATCTGTCGTCGGTCGGGACAGCGGTGTCGAGAGCCGGAACAACGTGACGCTGGCCGATCCGGGCGATCCGGATCCCAGCTTGGCCGAGAGGTTTCGTGGCGGCGACCAGACGGCGTTGTGGGAGATGTATCGGCGGTACTCCGCGCCGATGTTCGTCATCGCGCTCAAGATGCTCGGGCGGCATGACCTTGCGGCGGACTCCGTTCAGCGGGCGTTCATCCAGGCGTGGCAGGCTGCCGACCGGTTCGATGCGGGGCGTGAGCTCCAGCCGTGGCTGTACGCGATCACGCGGCGGGCGTCGATCGACGTGTACCGACGGGAGCGCCGCGCGTCGGAGACGCTGCCGCTGGACGTCGATGGAGCCGATCGCGCGCTGGCGACCGAGGACACCACGATGGATGAGACCTGGCGTACGTGGCAGGTCCGCCGGGCGCTCGACCAGCTGCACCCGGATGAGCGCGAGGTGCTCCAGTTGGCGTACCACTGCGAGTACACCCAAAGCGAGATCGCCCAGAAGCTCGGGATCGCCCTCGGCACGGTGAAGAGCCGGACAGCGCGAGGCCAACGTCGGCTGGCCGAGTTGCTGCACCACATGCGCGACGAGGTCTTCGCTTAGAAACACTTCCCGGAAGCAACCGACCCATGGAGGACGCCATGAGGATTGGCATCGGTCTGCCGAATCAGGTGCCGAACGTTCGGGCGGAGCTGATTCCGCGCTGGGCGTCGCTTGCCGAGGAGGCAGGGTTCAACAGTCTCGGCACCGTCGGCCGCCTGGCTTACCCGGGTGTTGCGGACACGGTTGCGCTGGCCGCGGCGGCCGGCGCGAGCCGCACGATCGGTCTGATCAGCACGGTTCTGGTCGCGCCCTCGTGGCCGGCTGTTCTGCTCGCCAAGGAGCTTGCCGGAATCGACGCTGTCTCCGGCGGTCGCCTGACGGTCGGGGTCGGGGTCGGACCGCGGGCCGACGACTTCCCCACCGGGGAGTCGTTCGCCAGCCGTGGCCGGCGCCTTGATGACGACCTGCAAATCTACCGTGACGTCTGGGCCGGTAAGCCGGTCGGTGACGGGGGCAGTCCTGCGGTTGCCGACGGCACCCGGAGTCTTCCTCTGCTGTTCGGCGGATTCGCGCCCGCCGCGCTTCGCAGGATGGCTACCTGGGGAGACGGTTACATCGGCGCATCGTTCCCGCCCGAATTGATTGCCCCGTCGTACGAGGCTGCTCGCGCAGCGTGGAAGCAGGCCGGTCGCGCAGGCAGTCCGCGTCTGGTCGCAATGTCCTACTTCAACCTCAGCGACGAGGAGCGCGGTCGGGACAACGTGTTTGACTACTACCGGTTCGCCCCTGAGTTCGCCGAACTGGCCTCGCGGACGCTTCCCGCCGGTGTGCGCGCCGTAAAGGAGCGGATCGCAGCGTTTGCGGATCTGGGCGCCGAGGAAATCATCCTCACACCGACGCTGGGCACCATCGATGAGCTGTGCAGGCTTGCCGACGCCGTGTTGTGACAGGGTTTGCCAGATCTCGCGGTTCAGTCGACGAAGCCGGCTCGCCACGCGGGAGCTGGGAAGGGAGAACCGTAGATCCTGGTTTCGCGGGAGATTCGGCCGTTGCTGAACTCGACGACGTTGGCGACGTAGAAGATCTCGCCGCCGTAGTCCGACCGGCCCAGGACGACGAAGTGGTCGCCGGCGCCGGTGATGCGCAGGATCTGGATCGACGGGGGATTCGGGTACTCCCGTTGCATCGCACGCATCTTGTCCCGTCCGACGATGCACTCACCCGACTGTGGCATCTCGAGCACGTAGTCCTCGGTGCGCATCTCGTGCTCCGCCTCCGCCGACAGCGCGAGCTTTCCGTCGGTCGGCCACAAACGCTCGAGCACCTCACGATTCCGGTCCATCAGCTCACCGTCCTCAATCTTCGCCCGGGCCGCATCACCCAGCAGTACGAACGGTTCTGACCACCGGTTCGCACTGCGAGCAGACTGCCGGCGGCAGGAGGCTCATCCGGTACGCGTCGGATCGCTGGAGGGTTCGCGACGCCAGGAGCGTGCGGTCCTGATCGCTTCGCGTCGATTGGCAGCGTCAAGCTTCGCGAGGATCGCTGCCATGTGGTGATCGACGGTCCGCACCGAGACAACCAGTCTTTCGGCGATCTCCCTGTTGGTCAGACCCTCGGTGACCAACATGAGCACCTCCAGCTGCCGATCACTGAGTCCGGCCGGATTGACCCTCGCTGGCCGCGGCCGCGGGGAGCGGGGAACGCTGTGAACGCCCAGACGCTTGAGCTCCCGCCGGACCATTGTCGCTACGTGATCCGCGCCGAGGTCTTCGAGCGCCCCACGTCGGTAAGCTAACTGGCGTGTGCCTATCTCTGGGAGGCACCGTGGTCATTCTCGACGAAGCGACCTCAAGCTCGGCGTGGCGAGCGAGGCGATCGCCGAGTTGCTGCTTCGAGTTGGTTGGTGAGGCTCGGTGAGTTCTGGAGAGTGAGGCCGTGAGTGGCGATGAGGTCGTTGATGAGGGCGCGGCTGATCGCGATTCGGCCGGTTTCGACGAGTTCGATCTTGGTTTGGGGCAGCCCAGGGAGTCGGCGACGGCTGTGCGTGTGATGCCGGCTGCGCGGAGGGCTAGCCCGGGGTCTCGGCGGGCTGTGCTGCCGACGGGGAGAGGCTTGTCCGGACGGATCGGCGGACGTTGGAGGGGTCGCGGTAGCCGCTGTTGGTGTCGGGGAAGACTGGTTCGTCGAGGTGGACTCCTGCGGCGCGACGATACAGAGCAGTGTGATGTGACACGCAGTCACGATCCGGAGAAAGTCTTGAGGTGGACCCTCGGAGCGTCTCGGTGCCGTCGACCGAGCTCGCTGCATGCGAGGCGCCGTGTGGGCCGCCGGCAAAGTGGTTCGAAAGTTGTCTGCTGGACGCACAAAGGGCCCAGTCGTCAACCTCGACGCCGAAAGCTCCAAACCCCTCCCACACGCCGCCAAAACCAAATCACGAGACTTCCGGTAACTGGAACAAGGGCTGCTCAGACACGCGGTGTGCGTAGGTCCGCGCACCTCTGGCCGACGCACAAGCCGGTCTCGCGAAGCGGTTGATGTGATGACCCCGGAAACCGACATCCGGCTCTGCAATCGGTCTGCAACCTCAACCGGCATCATCGGGCGAGCTCCGCTGACACACCCAGGGGCGCGGGTGATTCGCCGTTACGGCGCGGCAACTTCGACTTAGCGAGGACGACCTTCATGACCAATCCGTTCGAGAGTGAGGACTACGACTACCTCGTGCTCGCCAACGGTCTCCGGCAGTACTCGCTGTGGCCGGCGTTCACCGAGATTCCGGCAGGTTGGGATCGCGTGCACGGTCCGGACTCCCGGGCCCGTTGCCTCACTCACGTCGAATCGCGGAGCGATTTCAGTGACTCCTCCGCTCGCCGAACCGCCCCGCCCAGCGGACAGTCTTCGACGCTCGTCGACATCTTCGAGCGCCAGGTCAACCTCTCTCCCGACGCAATCGCGCTCGAGTTCGGCGATACCCGCCTCTCGTACCGTGATGTCGACGACCACGCCAATCGGCTCTCCGGCCTGCTGGCGGACCTTGGCGTCGGTCGTGAACACGTGGTCGCGGTTCTCCTTCCACGGAGCGATCTACTGATCGTCGCGGAGTTGGCTGTTACCAAGGCCGGCGCGACCTTCCTGCCGCTCGATGTGTCGAGCCCTGCCGACAGGCTGAGGTTCTTTCTCTCCGACGCGGACCCGGCGTGTGTCATCGCTACCTCTGCCGGCCGACCCGCACTCGTGGGTTGGACCGGACCCGTCATCGATCTCGACGACGCGCAAGTGGCCAAGCAGCTCGTAGAACGATCCGCGGGTGCTCGCGCGACGCGACCCGCAGTAGACGACGCGGCGTACATCATCTACACGTCAGGATCAACCGGTCGGCCCAAGGGAGTGGTAGTCACTCATCGTGGCTTTGCGGATCTGACGAGGTCCGTCGTCCGCGACGCTGAGCTCAAGCCGGGATGCCGGGTGCTCCAGGTGGCTTCCCCGGCGTTCGATGCATCGATCCTCGAGCTGTTGATGGCTTTCGGCTCGGGAGCAACCCTTGTCGTCCCCACGGCATCCGTGATGGCCGGTGACGAGCTCCGATCCGAACTGATCGCGGGCAGAATCACCCATGCCTTGATCGGACCCGCAGTCCTGGCCGACTTGGAGCCCTCAGGCCTCGAGGAGCTGACGACGCTCCTGGTCGGCGGCGAGGCATGTACTGCGGTACTCGCCGAGCGGTGGTCGCGCGGCCGGAGAATGCTCAATGCCTACGGGCCGACAGAGGCAACGATCTGTGTGACGTACAGTCAGCCGTTGTCCGGACGAGGCTCGCCGCCTATTGGCTGCCCGGTCGACGCCTCGGTGGTTCATGTCCTTGATGAGCGACTCGAGACCGTGGTCGGCAGCGAGATCGGCGAGCTGTACGTCGCCGGCGCCTGCCTGGCGCGCGGATACCTCGCTCGACCGGGACTTACAGCCGAACGGTTTGTAGCGGATCCGATGGGGCCTTCCGGCGCGCGCATGTACCGCACCGGTGACCTGGTGCGGTGGAATGACAGCGGGCAGCTCGAGTTCGTCGGCCGCGCCGACGACCAGGTCAAGTTGCGAGGTCACCGGATCGAGCTCGGCGAGGTTGAGGCCGCACTGCTGTCCTCCACAGCGGTTGCTCAAGCAGTGGTGACCCTCCACCACTCGCCGCAAGGGCATCGGCGCCTGGTCGCCTATGTTGTGCTGGAAGCCGGCATGATGCCGCACGTTCCCTTGCTTCGTGATCAACTCAGGCAGTCGTTGCCGGACCACATGGTTCCTTCGGCGTTCACGTTCTTGGACCGCTTCCCCCTGACCACCAGCGGAAAGATCGATCGCAAGGCGCTGCCGGCGCCGGACCTGGACGGCAGCGTCCAGCTAGCTCGGACGCCGCGCAACGAACTCGAGCGAATCCTCTGCCGCCTGTTCGCCGAGACGCTCGGCCTTTCGGCCATTGGGATCGACGACGACTTCTTCATGGCGGGGGGAGACTCGCTGAGTGGATCGCAGCTGGTACGCCGGATTCGCGACGAGGCCGGCGTTCTGGTCACCGCCCAGGACTTCTTCCGCGCTCCGACAGTGGCCGCGGTCAGCGAATCGACCATGGGTTGATCACAGCTTGGGGAGCATGCGCAATGCCTGTGCCCGCGTTGTCATGACTGCCAGGCCTGCCAGGGCTGCGGCGAACATCAGAGCTGCCGCGGTTCCCCCGACTCGGTCGTAGAGAGCGCCCGCAGCAAGCGGGGAGACCCACAGTAGTGCGCGTTGGAACGTCATCAGCATCATCAGCACGCGGCCCAACACTTCCGGTGGAGTCGCCTTGACGAGGTGAGTCTCTAGGACGACGTTAGTCGGTGCGGCACACAGGTACACGATCCCGAGGAAGATGCCGGCCTGCCAAGCTGTCTGTGCCACCGCGATGCCCGCAGCGCAGAAGGCAAGGATCCAGGACGTTGCCCGGACGACCCGCTCACCGGACAAGCACCTGGCGATTCGGGTGGCGAAGGTTGCGCCGATCAATCCGAGCGCAGAGGCAAGGGACGAGGCCAGACCGACAGTGGTCGGATCATCGCCTCGTCCTTTGCCCATGGCTATGAAGAGCAGAAGCAGGCCAACGATGCATGCGTCTGTCAGACAGGTCCAGAACAGCAGGAAACGAACGAAAGCGCTCCCCTGGACGAAGCGTCGCCCTTCCGACAACTGACGACGGATCGATGGAGCTGCTTCGCCGTGCAACCGATCGGGCCCGAGGGATCGGCGCATGAGGATCACGCTCAGCACGACCAGTAGGTAGGACAGGCCGTCGGCCGCGAACGGCAACCAGGCAGCGGTCATGAAGAGCAGCCCACCCAGGGGAGGTCCTGCAAGGCCTGCTGCGGAGTCACGTGCCTGCATGCGCGCGGTGGCCTGGCCGAGCTGCGCAGGAGCCACCAGCCGAGATACGACGGGTCCTGCAGCAGCGTTGTGGAGGGCAAGCGCGACCCCGTCCACGAGCGAGAGAGCCGCTACCAGCCGAACCTCGACATGACCGACGAAGGCGAGGCCGGCGACGGCGGCGGCGACGGATGCCTGCGTGAAGGTCGAAAGCACCAACAAGCGCCGACGCGACATCCTATCGGTCAGTAGGCCGGCGGGGACGGCGGCGACGAGGAAGCCGACACTCTGGCAGGCCGCGACCGCGCCGGCCGCGGTGGCTGATGCGGTCGAATAGAGAATCAGCAAAGGGAACGCGATGCCCGATATCTGGCTGCCAATAGCAGACAGAGCTGTTGCTGACCACCAGAGGTTGTAGTCGCGGTTGCGCCACAAAGACTCCACGAACTCTCCTCGCTGTCGAGCGGCCGAGTCGGCCCAACCTTGACCTCTACGCCGCTGACCGGCCGATCGGTTCGCACGTCCGCAATGCAACGGGACTGCAATAACCGCTGCCATTCTTGGACTCGATCGCCAAGGCCGGGCGACGCCAATAGCCGGCCGCCGGATTAGTGAACGGAGCCGTGTCAGTGTCGATGTGTGAGGTCCCACCCGCGGGGCTCCGGCATCCAAAGCCACTCGGGAACGGTGCGCACATTCGCGTCATCAGTCCCTCGGGGCCGATGCTGGTGCCCTGGCGTGCCGACAACGCACGGTTGGTGATGGAGTCGCTCGGTTTCCGGGTCAGTTACGCAACGCATGCCCGAACGGCCAACGAGGACGGCACTATCGCGGGATCGGCGGAGCTTCGCGCCGCCGACTTCATGGACGCCTTCACCGATGCCGACGTAGACCTCGTGTTCTGTGCCAGCGGCGGGACGGGTTCGCTCGATCTGTTGCCGCTCCTGGACGCGACGCGGTTGCGCGGGCAGAACAAGTCCTTTGTCGGTAACAGTGACAACGTCTGGCTCAACCACTACCTGTATCAGGAAGTCGGCCTGAGTTCCTTCTACGGAGTCACATTCACGCCAGAGATGGGCGAACCAGGCGGACCGTTTCCCGAAACGCTGGAGTACTTTCGCCGTGTACTGACATCGGACGACGACCTGGTGTGCCGGCCGATGGTCAGCCGTTCCAGCCAGTTCAGGCGATGGTCACCTACCGGCGACAATGATCACGAGCCGAGACCGAGGAACCATGGCGGCGGCTGGCAATGGGTAAGAACCGGTGCTGGATGCGGTCCGCTCATCGGTGGCGAGATCAGCTGTCTCGTTGAGATGGCGGCACGTCTGCGCATGCAGACCGATCGCTCCGTTCTCTTCTGGGATGTCGGGCTGTACAACAACCGCGATGTATCCGAGCAGTTTCGCGAGCTCGCAGAAGTGCTTCCACTGGACAGACTCGCGGGAATGATGGTGGGACCGGACGTGCGTCATACGCCAGAAGCCTGGGCGGACCGGGTCATGGAAGTGCTGGACGAGGTACTTCCAGCTGCGACCTTCCCCGTTGTCGTCAACGCCGACGTCGGTCACATCGACCCCAAGTGGGTTGTGCCCTACGGCAGGGAAGTACGTCTCGATTCTTCGCACGGTGTGATCTTCCCGCGCGGGGAGTGACCGGGCACGGCGCGCTCGACGCGCAACAACTCCGCTTGTGAGATTTGACGCGGTGAAGAGGAAAAATGCGAATTCTTGTGGCCCAGCCATGGCCGTACTACCAACGAACCGGCGGGGGCAGTAAGTCACACCGACTCGTCGTCGACCAGCTTGTCCGCGCTGGACATGAATGCCACGTGCTCGCATCAGGTGACTTTCCGCGCGGGTCGGAGCCGATCGCCGATGACGCGCGGATCGGCGTGGCGCGCGCGAGGTTCGGAGAGGTGCACCTGTGGCGAACGAGTGATTCGGCAACTGTCGCTGACACGCTGCGGGCGCTCGCAACCCACGTCCAGCCGGACCGAGTCGTGATTCCGAATGACGACAACCAATGGACGATTCTCGAGGCGGCGTTGGAGGTCGCACCCCAGCGAGTCGTCTGCATCGTCCACACCCTGCAGCAATTGCCGTTCGGCCCACAGGCGTACCGAACGGACCGGCGTGCCACCGAACTGCTGGCGGAGTGCGCGGGCATCATCTGCGTCAGCAACGCTGCCAGGGACTACCTGCGCCGTTCGGGCCTCAACTCGACGACGATCTACCCGAACGTGTACGAGGACATGATCGGTCTCGAACCATCTCGTGGCGGGGACCTGGCGATGATGGTGACTCCGTGCTCCTACAAGGGCATCGACATCTTCCTTGCGTTGGCGGAGAGATTTCCGGAGATCAACTTCGCGGGCGTACGAGGCTGGGCGACGACCGACGATGACGTGCGTCGCATCAACGCGGCGCCCAACGTGGAGCTGCTGGAGCCTGATGCCGACTTCACGCGGCTACTGCGCCGGGCCAAAGTGCTTTTGATGCCGTCGTTGTGGGAGGAGACCTACGGCTACACATCTGTCGAAGCGATGCTGCACGGAGTCCCCGTGATCGCCAGTGACATCGGCGGTCTCCGGGAGGCGAAGCTCGGAGTGCCCTACGTCCTTCCGGTCAACACCATCACGCGATACCGCGAAAGCGGAGTCGCATGGCGTCCTTTTGCTGACGTTCCGCCACAGGACATCGATCCCTGGGCAACTGCCCTGGCCCAGCTCTGGTACGACGACGCAATCTACGCAGCGGTTGCTCGGGAGTCGTACGGCGCAGCCAACAGGTTCGTCACGAACTTGGACAGCAACGCGATCGAGACGTTCCTGCGCTACCTGACGCCGGCGACGAATGCGGAGAAATCGACGCTTCGCCGCAGCACTCATTCCTGACTTCTGTAAGGGGCAATCCGTTGTCTGCTGTTTACTCGACCTTCCAGGACGCCTATCTCGCCGAACTGGACATCACGTTCAACAAGCCCGAATACCGCAACGCCCCACGCGGGTTCTCCAGCAGCGAGCGACTCGGCGTCAGCTTCGCGATCACCGACGCCGTGCAGCGGCATGTCGCCTTACCCGCGCGCCGCACCAACCTGATCTTCTGTTTCGCCGAAGCCCTGTGGTACCTCGCCGGCACGGACGACCTGTCGTTCATCTCCTACTACGCGCCGGGAATGACGAAGTACTCCGCGGACGGGCGAACCTTGCAGGGAACCGCCTACGGTCCTCGGATCTTCAGGTATCCGCGGGTCGAGCTCGACCAGTGGTCCGCGATCAGGACGGTGCTGCACGAGGATCCCGACAGCAAACGCGCCGTGATTCAGATCTTCGATCCCGTCGAGTTGCAGGAGTCGAGCAATATCGACGTCGCCTGCACTTTGGCCCTGCAGTTCCTGATCCGTGACGGGGCGCTGTGCATGGTCGGTTTCATGCGCGCCAACGATGCCTTTCGCGGCATGGTCAGCGATGTCTTCTCCTTCACCATGCTGCAGGAACTGATGGCGCACCAACTCGGTCTGCCCGTCGGGACCTACCACCACCAGGTCGGATCGATGCATGTCTACGACTCCGACACCGAGTGGGCGAGCAAGGTGTTGGCCGAGGCCGCGGGCCGGCCGGCAGACAGCGCAGAGATGCCCTTCCCAGCCATGCCCGCCGGCGACAACTGGCCGTATGTACGTGCCGTTCTCGACTGGGAGCGAGCGCTGCGGCTCGGGGAGGCCGAGTTGAGCGCCGACCAGTTGCGCACTCTTGATCTTCCGGACTACTGGAGACACGTCGTCACCCTTTTCGAGCTCCAGCGACGAATCAGCAAGCTGGGCAAGCGACCTAGCCCCGATGTCGTGGAACTGCTGCCGGCCGTGTTGCGTGACAGTGTCACCAACCGGTGGCCGCACTTGCATGTCTGACCTGTTCACCTACCGCCAAAAGAGAAGGAAACATCATGTCGGAAAACGCGACCGCCGTCTCCACCGGGCTGCGTGCAGTCTTCGTAGGCGGCCCCTTCCTACGCCTTGTTGATCCGAGGACCGGCCGCATGTCCGATCAGGACCAGGCGCTGTTCGAACGGCTCATCGGCCACTTCGAGCAGCTCGGCGCCAAGGTCTACAACGCCCACCGCCGGGAGGCGTGGGGCGAGGCGTTCCTCACCGCGCCGGAGGTCACGAAACTCGACTTCACCGAGATCGGTGACTCTGATCTGTTCGTCGCCTTCCCCGGGGTGCCTGTCTCCCCGGGGACGCATGTCGAGATCGGCTGGGCCAGCGCGTTCGGCAAGCCGATGGTGCTGTTTCTCGAGAAGGACAAGCCACATACGTTCCTGGTCACCGGGTTGGAGACCGTGGCGAACATCGAGTTCATCTGGTTCGACGACTACGAGGAGATCTTTCAGCAGCTCGACGGTGCGGTCGCCCGGGTCATGGCGAGGTCTGCGCAGCAGTGACCACACATGCGGGCGAGGTGCCGGTCTGCCTCACGATCGGTTCAAGTGATTCCAGTGGTGGGGCCGGCATCCAAGGCGACATCAAGGCTTACGCCGCTGTCGGTTGTTACTCCGCCACGGTAGTGGTGGGAGTGACGGCACAGAACATGGCCGGGGTGCGGGAGCGCTGGACGCTGCCGATCGAAGCGATCGACGCCCAGCTCGACGCGGTGTTCGACGAGCTGCCGATCGCGGCGGTGAAGGTCGGTACGACGTGGAGCGCGAAAGTGCTGAGCACCATCGCCGTGCACCTTGCCCGCTGCGCTGAGCGGGGCGTTCCGATCGTGGTAGACCCGGTGATCACCTCGACTGCAGGCTCCACCATCAGCCGGGACGTCGACCTCGACGCGATCACCCGATATCTGTTGCCTTGGGCCACGGTGGTGACTCCCAACCGGGCGGAGTCGCGGTTGCTGGCCAGCCGGCGCACGGCGTCCTCGCGGCGCGCGGAGGCCGAACGGATCGCCCAACTCGGTGCGTCGACCGTCGTGATCTCGCCGGGGCCGGGTGAGACCGGCGACTGGTTCTTCGACGGCGCTGAGCACCACCTGATCGAAGGTGATCACCATTCCGGTGGCGCCGAGCATGGTGCGGGCTGCGCGCATTCCGCAACGCTTGCCGGCCTGCTGGCGCAGCGCTGGTCCCTGACGGACGCGGTGATCGAGGCCAAGCGCCGGTCGTCGCTGGGTGTGGCGCGTGGACTGGCCGCCGTCGGCGAGCACGTTCACCCCGTGGACATGCTCCACCTTGCTGATTTGGCGTGCGCGCGGACGGAGTCGGGCTGATGACAGAGCAGCAAACACCATTGACGCGGGAGGAGATCGATGAACGGATGGGTCGCGTTCCGCTGTTCGCCGTGTTCATGTGGGCCGACGGTGACTACGATCAGGAAACGGCCTGGCGCGGTGGGCTGATGTGGGAGTACCTACGCTGGCAGCTCGATCTAGAGGACCGAGGTCTGCTGCTGGCCGCCGGACCATTGGACTACGACCTGGACGTGCGCGACCCCGGGCGACCGCTCGGCATGTACATCCTTGCGGTCGGGTCCAAGGACGAGGCCCAGCGCATCGCCGATCAGGAACCGTTTTTTCGGTTAGGCCTGCGCAAGCACCGGGTCAGCGCCTTCTTCCTCAACGAGGGCACGGCGATCGCCGAAGGGCGCAGGCTGCTGAGTCGATCGGCCGAGATCACCACGTGACGAGTCTGACCTCGCAGGGCCATGGCGGCGCTCTGCGCGGGCCTGTTCAACATCGGCCACCAACTCCCGTGGATGGTCCTGGCCCCGCGAGCGGCCGTTGCGACATCGGCCGCAGTACGGCGGAGGCCTCGCCGGCGCGAAGCCGGTGGAGTCCGTCTGCCGCCGAGCGCTGCTTCGTACGCGAGCATCACCAACTGTCCGAACCCGAACACGACGTCGTCGCCGACGAGAATGCCGAGAGAACTGATGACCTTCATGGACGAGTGCCGAACGTATGCCGCGTCGGCGTGGCGCGCCTACGAGCACCATCCCTGGATCGAGGCGATGGCCCGCGACGAGCTGCCGCGGGAGAAGTTCGTGGCCTTCCAGGTCTGCGATGCGCCTTACATCGTCGATCTGCACCGCACGCTGGCCCTCGGCGTCGCCAAGGCACCCACCGGGTCGTCTTGGACCAAGGGTGCGACCACCGTGCTCGACGAGGTGTGGGTGCTCAACGAGATCGCGGCCAAGCAGGACGTCCTGGCCGACCTCGGTATCACCGAACCGCTGGCCATCGGTCCGGACGCCTACATCCCGGCCCGTGAAGCCTATGCCAACCATCTGGTGCGCACCGCGCTGGAATTCGGCATCGGCGAGATCGCCTCCGCGCTGCAGCCGTGCGCGATGTTCAGTGCCGTGATCGGACGCCGGTTCGCCGGTGTCGAGTTGTCCGTGCCCGCCTACCAGAAGTGGGCCGACATCTATGTCAAGCGCGCTGTGCATCGGATGGCCGAGGAGCACGCTGCGATGATGGAGACCTGTGCGGCGCGGACCGATCAGGCCGGCCGAGACCGGATGAAGCTGATCTACTTGCGCAGCATCCAGCACCAGGTGGCGGTCTTCGACGCCGCGTGGGAGCTGGACCTCGCGTGGCCTGGCGAGGAACACCGATGACCGTCCGCGACTGGGCGAGGGTGCCAGCTGCCGTTGTGGAACAGGTCGGACAGCCCGCGGCCGCCGTCCAGGTCGTCAAGCCGCGGCGCCCGCCTGGTCAAGGCGGACCGCAGCGGACCGCCAACTGGGCGACGCGGCCGTCATTCGCGGACGGGTCGTCCTGGTCGGCTTCATCCGGTCCCGGGCTCGGTTCGTGGTCTCAGGCGGTGGTCGAGGCGGCGGCAGTGCTGGGCTCGGTCGGTGCGAGCCGCCGGAACGCGCTGCAAAGCGGTCGCTCCGTAGAGGCATCCACGGGTTCAACCGGTGTGAAGGGGATGTGGTCTTGATCAAGGCAATTCTCTACGATCTCGACGGAACGCTGATCGACAGCGAGACCGCGGGCCTGGTCTCCTGGACCGAGGTCTTCCGGGCACACGGTTGCTCACTCGACGAACAGCTCTGGCTGGCCGAAATCGCCGCGGGTCGTGGTCCCTGCATGCCCACCGCGGAACTGGAGGCTGCCGTAGGGCATCGGCTCGATTGGGCCGATCTGGAGAAGCAGCGGCTGGTGCGCCGAGACGAACTGCTTGTCGCACGCCCAGGCGCGTTGGAACACCTCGCCCAGGCGCGCACCATGGGGCTGGCCACCGCACTGGTGACCAACGCCCCACAGTGGTGGGTGGCGCAACAGCTGTGCCGCAACGGCTTGGATGAGCACAACTTCGACACAATCGTCACCGGACACAGTGGCCTACCTCGCAAGCCCGCGCCCGAGATCTATCTGAAAGCACTGGACCTCCTGAAGGTGAATCCGGCCGAGGCAGTGTCTGTCGAGGACAGTCCGGTTGGCATCTCCTCGGCCGTTGCCGCCGATGTGACGTGCGTCGCGGTCGCCAACCAGGTCACCCGCCAGCTCGATCTCAGTGGCGCCGACCTTGTTGTCGACTCACTGACGGAGGTTATGCCACGAGCCCTGCTGGCGAGGTTTTCCATGCTCCGGGAACGCCAGATTCGCGGCAGTGACGGCAACTGAAGGATTCGCTGCTCGACTCGATGGCTTCGAGCGAGGGCGCGAGTTCGACCATCTTGAAAACACGTAGACAGTAACAGTAGTCAACACATTGGAGGGCTCAATGAAAATTCCCATCATTGATGCTACTGAGGATGCAGTCGCACCATTCGGAACTCTTGTCAGCACTGAGGTCACCCAGGACATCGACATTCCGTACTATCGAGGCCGGGTTGTGGAAGGCGGTGACATCGGGTTTCGATACCGTGGGCAGGCGGCGCTGCGAACCGCGCAGATCCTTCCGACGGACGAAGTCGACGAGGTGCTCTGGCTGGAGCGCCATCTGCATCTGACTCAGCTCTTTGTCGATATCAGCGCCGCCCCCTTCGTCATGGTGCTTGCCCCGCCTAATCACGATCTGGGTGCTGAGCTTCCGGATCTGCATCGCGCCGTTGCGCTTCGTTTTCCGCCGTCCTCTGCCTTGCTCCTCCATGCTGGAACTTGGCACGACTTTCCGATAGCCGAAGACCGGCCCGTGACGATCCTGATCGGAAATTCGAAGGAAGTGGTGGACGCACTGCAGCGCGGGGGAGCGCGAGAACTGGACGAAGGAGACGTGTGGAAAGTATCCCTGGCTCAGCGTTTCGGGACGACGATCAGGCCTGTCATTGACACCCGCACGGGGTGAGTGCGCCGCTACCGGAACCTTCAGGGCTCTATTTCGGTTTGCGCCTTCTTGGCGCTTCCGGGGCTGACTCGGCGACATATTTGCAAAGCTGGCTATGAGCTCGGCTGAAGTCGTGACTTCCCGCCCACAGGCAGTCTGACAGGACCGTTGGCCGATGAACTCAGCGGTGTAGAGGTGACTAGGAGTGAAGCGATGAGACTGGCGACAATTCGTACGGCGGCCGGGCTGCGTGCGGTCCGTGTCGACGAGCAGGCCGGCCGGGCGATCGAGACCGGCGACCCCGACGTACGTGCCCTGCTCGAGCACGGCGACTGGGCCGAACGGGCGGCTGCGGCCGCCGGACCGGTCCACGCAGTCGACACTCTGGACTACGCGCCGGTGATCCCGATTCCCGAAAAGATCATCTGCGTCGGGTTGAACTATCGAGACCACGTCAAGGAAATGGGTGACGAGCTGCCCACCCACCCGACCCTCTTCGCCAAGTACCCGTCGGCGTTGATCGGGGCGTACGACGACATTGTGCTGCCGCCCGAGTCGGGCAAGGTGGACTGGGAGGTCGAGCTGGCCATCGTGATCGGCCGGTCGGTGCGGCGCGCCGACCCTGTGACCGCGCTCGACGCGATCGCAGGCTACACGGTGCTGAACGACGTCAGCATGCGCGACTACCAGCACCGCACCATCCAGTTCCTGCAGGGTAAGACCTGGGAGTCAAGCACCCCGGTCGGGCCGTGGCTCGTCACGAAAGACGAGCTGCCCGCGCCGGACGGCTCCGGGCTCCGCGTCTCTACCGTCCTGGACGGCGAAAAGGTGCAGGACTCATCCACCGACCAGCTCATCTTCGGCTGCGTCAAGCTGGTCACGTACGCGTCGACGATCGTCACGCTGAAACCTGGCGACATCATCGCGACGGGCACGCCGGGTGGGGTCGGCCACGCGCGCAAGCCGGCCCGGTATTTGACCGACGGCGCGACCACGGTGACGTCCATCGCGGGCGTCGGGGAGCTCCGCAACATCTGCCGCGCTGAACGCCCGCGAGCACACCCACGGTCGTCTGATGGCGGGCCGCGACACTACCCCGATGCGGCCCTCGCCTGGGGGTAGAGCGGGCCGACCATCGACGCCGGCTGATGGGCCAGGCAGGGGCCCGAAACGTTCGCCGTGCTCCGCGAAGTCACCGTGCGCCAGTCGGAATGAGCAGGCAGTCATGCCACACGCCGCAGAACAGGCGCCCCGATCGGCGAGCTCCTCGCAACGAAGCTTTTGATGAATCAGGACTACCGCGCATGCAGAGGCAGTATGCAACCTTCTTTCTATGATCCCGAGAAATCTTACGAAGAGAATTTTGACGAAGGGCCGTTCGGTCTATTTGCCGATGGAAAAGTGATCGAACACCAAGGTGAACCGCAAACCATGTTCCTCGGACAGAAAGTCTTCTTGCCCTTCGGTATCCCAGCCGGTCCGTTGATCAATGGAAATTTCGTGAAAGGAGCGCTTGACAAAGGCTTCGATCTTGCGGTCTATAAGACTGTCCGCACCCGGCAACACCCCTGTGCTCCATGGCCAAATGTCCTGGCAGTCAAAGTCGACGGAGATCTGACGCCTGAACTTGGCGATGAAGGTGTGATTGCAGATCACAGCTACAGCCAACCGCTTGCCGTGGCCAACTCATTCCACGTCCCATCATCTGATCCAGATTTCTGGCAACAAGACATGGCGGATTCGATCAATCATGCAAAACTGGGCCAGGTCGTCATCGGCAGCTTTCAAGGCACAGTCAACGCCGAAGGGAACATTCAAGCCTACATCGACGACTTCGCCACGGCGGCGAAGCTGGTCAAAGAAGCCGGCGCCAAGGTCCTCGAAGCAAATCTCAGTTGTCCCGGGCCGGGTGATGGACGTCTACTTTGTCGCGATCTTGAGCTGACCCTGAGGACCGCCGAAAAAATCAAGAACGAGATAGGTGACACTCCGCTCGTCGTCAAGATACCTCGCTTCGAAGAACAAGGAGCGTTGGTCAAATTCGCCACCACTCTCAGTCCATTTATTCAAGGCATCTCTGCCATCAATACGATCCAATCAAAGATCATCAACCCTGCTGGGAGACCTGCGTGGCCTGGAGAAGGTCGGATGATGAGCGGTATTGGCGGCGCCCCTATCAAATGGGCTGGACTTGAAATGACAAAACGTCTGACAGAACTCCGCGACGAATACGGGCTGGGTTACACCGTAATCGGTGTCGGTGGAGTAATCACGGCTGATGATTACTGTCAATACAGATCGGCCGGAGCAGATGCCGTTATGTCCGCAACAGGGGCGATGTGGAATTCACTTCTCGCCCAAGAGTGCAGCAAGGCTCGACCACCAGCAGCACTTCGAGGTGACAGGCCGGCTCACGAAATGACGCTACTGACGTCACAGATGGGACTGCGAACCCGCCATCAGGGGCCGCACCCCGATGACTTGACCCTGAGATACATGAACGTCTAGGAAAGAAGAAGTAAACGTGACACTGCAGACCGAATACACGAGACTCCACGAGCTGGAGCGGTTCTGGCTGAACGAGGCGATCCGGCTGGCTACCGCCAGCGTGGCGAACGGGGGCGGTCCGTTCGGTGCCCTGGTCGCCAAGGGCGAGAAGGTCGTGGCGTTGGGCAACAACCAGGTCACTGCGAACCTGGATCCAACGGCGCACGCCGAGGTGAGTGCGCTACGCGCCTCTTGCCAGCAACTGGACACCTTCTCGCTGGAGGGCTGCGTTCTGGTCAGCTCATGTGAACCGTGCCCGATGTGTCTTTCCTCAGCCTTGTGGGCCCGAGTCGACCGCATCATCTTCGCCGCCGACCGGCACGATGCCGCGGGCGCCGGGTTCGACGACCGCAAGTTCTACGACCTGTTCGAGAACAAGCCCACGTCGCTGTGGCCGATGCAGATCGAACGCCTCGAGTTGCCGAACCGGACCGTGCCGTTCGACGCGTGGCTGGCCAAGGCAGACCGCGTGGAGTACTGAGAACCGGTTGGCGGCCTCCCGTGTTCAACAAGCCGACGGCCGGCCGGGGGTTCTCAGAGCAAAAACAGACATGCGATCAAATGCTGAAGCAGTGGCCGGCACCATTTGCGTCAGTCGAGCGGCAGAGGACTACTTCCGAGCGGCCGACATCTCGTCGACGACGATCAATCCGAACGTGTACCAGGGCTTGATGAGATGAATTTACAGCCTGCGTACATCGACTTCGTCGGCCTACAGGGCTGGGCGACGACCGAGGACGACGTACGACGGATGAAGCCGATACCCGATGCTGAAGCTGGAGTCGGATGCGAACGTTGGCAAGCTCGACCGCCTGGCCGAGGTGGTCGTCCGCCTTCTCTGTGGGAGGAGACCTGTGGCTATACCTGCGTGGAGGCAACGCCGCACGGGCTTCCTGTGATCGCGAGCGACATCGCGGACTTGGTGAGACCAAGCTCGGGGGCCGCGTGTGGGCCGGTCAACCAGAGTGGCGCCTGGCCTCGGCCGCTGACGGATCAGACTCTCAACGTTCTGATCGGCCACTCGTCGGGGTGGTGTTTGTCGGCGGGTTGGAAATCTCTCAGAACGGAAAGATGGACGTCACGCGTCGCCTGGGCTGGGTCGACACCCAGATCATCGGCCAACGCCGCGCGGAGCCGCTCATAGGTCGCCAGGGCCTTGGCGGGCTCCGCGGTCGCGTGAAAGGCCATCATTCGCAGTCGGCAGGCGGCTTCGTCAAGGCAATCGGCTTCTAGAGCAGCGTCAGTCACCACCTGTGCCAGTCTAAAGTCTCCGGTCTTCAGGGCGGCCCGAGCCACACCGATTCGCGCACGGCGTAGCAGGTCGCGATGCGTCGAACGGGCAGGATCTACCCACAACGCCGTCGGCTCATCCGCAAGAACGTCGGACGGATCGAGGATGTTCAGCGCGCGGCGAGCCGACGACAGAGCAGCAGCCGGGGTGGTTCGCAGTACGGCATGGGACTCGGCTCGGTTCACCAGCCACGCGGCATCCTCCAGGTCCACACGGATCGAGTCGCCGAGCCGATAGGCAGGGCGCCGACCAACGATGACGTCCGGTCCTAGAACCCCCCGCAGGCGGCTCACGAGCGTCGCGACTGCCTCGAGCGCCTTCACGGGCGGCATGCCTCCCCACAACACGTCGATGGCCCGATCGGCTTGGACGTGCCGACGTCTGTTGACCGCGAGCAGGGCCAGTAACGTTCGCGCCTTCCGGCTGCCAATCGCGGAGCCGGCGATGAGCTCGTCCGCGCGGATCACGGAAAGAGTGCCGACGATCCGCACCTGGGTCGGGCGCAGGGCATCCGTCTGGTGGCTCAACACGACCTGGCCTTTTGTGTTGCGACGGAGGCGACGGTGGAAGAGCTGTCGTACATCCCTAGCTCCTTCGGGAGACGGGTCTGCGTGGGGATTGCGGTGATGGGTGAGCCGGTGAAGGTCGTCGTGTACCTGTACGCCGCACCTCGCGAAAGCGGTTCTGGTCGGTGAAGAACCCTGGTCCGGCACGGGGATTCCACCACCGCCTGGTCGGCCGTGGGTGGATCGGCCCGGCTGAGCCGACAACACACCGCTTCGAATTCGCCGGACACGATGGGCGAAGCTGTCCAATGAAGCGGCCGACCGTGGACCGCTGAGAAATGTGCAGGGCGACCGCGATCGGCCACCTCTGGTCACTCCTCCGGCGCCGGCTGGTACAGCAGAATGAACTATGTGCCGCAAGGTCTCGTGCTCGAACGTGCGCCCGACCGCGCGCCCCGTTCTCCCTGCTGAACGAGCGCATCATCTGACCGCCGCACCCTGACCCCGTACTTGCCCGGCAACCAGCGCGCGATCACGTAAAAGCGGAACTCATAGTGCCGCGGCATCGTGACCGAGCTCGAATTGCCGGGCGCTGACATCATTTCCTGAAATAGCGGCAGGTAGAGGTCGAGTTCCTGACCAAGAATCCGCTGTGGAACGGATTGAAGGCGGTCCGAACGAAGCGCGTCCATTTCGTCAAGAACTATTGGCAATCCTGAGGTGCCGGGTCGGCGTGGCACGTGCTCGACGACGCTGTCGCCGCGCTGAGGTAGGCACCTGGGCTTTACTGGGCTCAACCCGGGGTGGTCCTGTCGGGCCAACGGTTCGGTGCACCACAGTGTCGTGGGTCTTGGCGAATCAGCAGTGAGAATGACCTGTGCGAGAGCGTTGCCACCAGGAACTTGATGACCTGACTGGCTGATCCGGGCGCACTAGGTCCAGTGTGTGGACGCAACAACAGAGCTGTTGAAGCGACATCTACGGGCCTTTTGCCTTCAGAGCACGAGGTGAACAACTTCGGCTGCAGCCGGGATGGTGGACTAGCGGCTCCTAGTACACCGACCCGGTTCTACCTTCGACGGCCTGGAGTCCCGAACGCGCCGGCCGTTTCTGTCGGGTAGCTCGGCGTCTCCCCGTAGTTGTCCAGCACCCATCCTCGAAGGAGCCGCTCCCACTGGCCGTCCAGTTGTGACGTCAAATATATTCCCACGAACATGACTGTCCAGGCTGGCCGTAGAGCACCCGGAGGCTTGGCGTTGACGTGGCGGGGAAGGCGCGATCCTCGTGGTGCTGGGAGCCGGCCCGGCTCATGCTGCAGTCCGATCGTGCGGCTCGTGCAAGGCGGCTCGTAGTCGGGGAGCGGCGCATGCCGTCGGGACAGTGTTTGCAGTCGCGGTTGTAGTCGTCGATCCAGCCGCGACGCGGGCGCGGTACCGGACCGGGTCGCGAAGTGCTCGAGGCTGTGAAGCCGCTCTGCCCAATCGACTGGTTGATGCCCAGCCGGGTGCAGGAACAGCTCCCGCTTGAAGTCCTCGTCGAACTTCCGGCGTGCTCATGCCATCGCCCTACCCCTTGTAAGCGATGTCTCCACGGAAGACCCAATCTCCCGACCGTCTCAGATCGTGGCCCCTCACACCCACCCCCGCCAGCACCTCCTGGCCATCGTTACCGTTACCGGGCAGCAGGTTCATTCAGCCGAGTTCCCCACGTCGATGGTGGGCATGGCCCGCGCGATCGGCTGGCTGCCCGCCACACCGGCGGCGACGTTGCTGCCTTGTGGGTGATCAAATGCACCGCTGGATCGCCGGAGGCCGCGTTGCAACTGGACAAACACCAGCTGCGGCGCCTACGCCACGACGACGGCGAACGTGCCGCGCTGCGTGTGGTGACCGCCAGAGATCACATGCGCGGCGAACGCGTCGTCACCGTCAACGCGCTGACCGCGCTCGTGCGAGTCGTCGACCTCGAGATCGACGCTCGCCACCCGTTGAGCAACCAGCAGATCGTCGCGATCTCCCACTGGCGCACCCGCAACGAGCCGCTGTCCGCCGCCACCGCACGCGCCGAGGCGATGGGTCTGGCCAAGCGGATCATCGCTCTCGACGAAGAACTGTCCACCAACCAGAAGACGATGGACACCCAGGTGCGCTCCACTCGCGCGGCCGGTCTGCTCGACAAGATCGACATCGGCCCCGTAACCGCCGCGATCTGCCTGACCGTCTGGTCCCACCATGGCAGGGTGCGTTCAGAGGCCGCCCTTCGCCTGTCTGGCCGGAGCAAACCCGATTCCCGCATCCTTTGAGACACGATCGGGCACCGGCTCAACAGAGGTGGAGGCCGGCGCCTCAACCGCGCGCTGCACATGGCGACTATCACCCGACTGATCAACGTCACTGGACACCACACCTAGGCCAGTCGGTCGGCGTTGACAACGCAGAGGTCGAATCGGGCGCCAGGCGGGCATCTGCTCGTAGTAATCAAGGCCCTGGATGTGCGCGCCGCCGACTGGTGGAGGTTGGGTTGATACTTCCGCGGGTGGAGCCGCTCGTCTTGAATGACGTGCCTCGTCGAGCGCGGCTGGCTGGAGAGGCTGCCCGGATCGTCGTACGCAGTGATGACAGCCGAAATGGGCAATGAACTAGGCCGTCCCTGAGGAGCCGGACCTGGTGGGTAGTCCGGGCGTCTCCGGAGCCGCGCAGTCGCCCGCCTCGCGCGAGGCAAGGCCCCGTGGAGCATCCACTGGAGGGAGAGAACCAATCACTGCGCGACCGGCGTACTGATTGTCCGAGGACCGAGGGAGGTTGCGCCATGCTCGATGGTTGGCCCACCGAAGGAGGCGACACGATCGCGCCCGAACGGAAGCCCCGCTTGGTCGTCGGTATCACCGGCGCGTCGGGGGCTGTGTACGGAATCAGGATTCTGGAACTCCTTCATAGATACGGGCTGGCTGAGACTCACCTGGTCATCAGCAGGGGCGGCAAGTGGACAATCCACGACGAAACGTCGCTGAGCGTCAATGACGTTGAAGCTCTGGCCGACCACTCATACCGGGACAACGATCTAGGTGCCGCGATAGCGAGCGGATCGTTCCCGGTCGATGGAATGATCATCGCCCCGTGCAGCGTAAAGACGCTGTCTGGCGTCACCAATAGTTATGACGAGAACCTTGTCGTCCGGGCCGCCGACGTGACGCTCAAGGAACGCCGGAGACTGGTGCTGCTGCTCCGAGAAACGCCGCTGCACGCAGGCCACTTGCGGCTCATGACCCGGGCTGCGGAGGCCGGCGCAATCATCATGCCGCCGGTCCCCGCCTTCTACTCCAATCCCAGCACCATCGAGGATCTCGTCGTTCATACCGTGGGCAGAGCGCTTGACCTGTTCGAGCTGCGTCTCCCGGGTTTACGTCGGTGGGGCCAGGACCATCCCAGGGACATCCACCATGCACCTGCTGAGGAAAACGGAGCACGCTCATGAGGATCAACCGAATGATTCTGTCGACGCTCGCCTTGTTGCTCGTGGTGGCCGGCTGTAGTGAAGAACAGAAGCCAGCCGCGGAGGCGAGCGGATTGACGCAGGTGACGTTCCGCCTCGACTGGATCGTGGACATCACCCACGCCTGTTTCTACGCCGCGCTGTCGAACGGATACTTCCGAGACGAGGGCATCGACATGCAGTTCCTGGAGGGAGCAGGGTCGAGCAGCACCGCAAGCCTCGTTGCCAATGGCTCCAACGACTTCGGCTGGGTCGACACCAGCGTGCTGATCAGGTCGGTCAACGACGGTGCGCCCATCAAGCTGGTCGCTGCCGGCTTCCAACGGACGCCCGGCGCCGTCATCAGTCTCAAGAGCAAGGGCATCAACGCACCTGAGGACCTCGTGGGCAAGACCGTAGGCGCGATCAGTGGCGAGGCGCCCCTGCAGCTGCTCGATGCCTATTTGAGCGCGTCCGGATTGAACATCAAGGACGTGAAGGTCACCACTATGGATCCGGCGGCGAAGGTCCCCGCGCTGCTCACTGGTCGGGTCGACGCTGTCGTCGGATACCACACCAGCGAACCGCTGCTGGTCGAGAGCCAGAAGCCTGGAGAGTCCACAACACTGCGCTACGCAGACAAGGGTATCGTTGCTATGAGCAACGGTATCGTGGCGAACCAGCAGGTGATCGACGAGAAGCCCGACGTCGTGAAGCGTGTCGTCAGGGCAATCCAGCGGGGATTCGACTACTGCAAGAAGGATCCCAACGGAGCCGCCGAGAAGCTGGCTGACAGGTTCCCCCAGAGTGTGAACCTCGACCGGGCCAAGGCTGCCGTGCCCGACGTGACGTCGCTCCTACACACTGATCGCACTGCAGGCAAGCCGGTCGGGTCCATCGACCGGCAGGATGTCGCCAACACCCTGCAGACCATGCAGAGGTACATGGGGCTGCGCGAAGCCAAGGCGCCAGAGCACTATTATGTCGACAAATTCGTCAGCTAGTAGCCGAGCGTTCGGCATGCGGCGCTTGTCCAAGCCGCTGGGGATCCTTGTGGCGGTCGCGACCTGGCAATTGGCGGTGTCTACTCTCCACCCGCCCACCTACATCTTGCCACCGCCCGAGCAGGTCGTCGGAGCAGTCATCGCGCATCCAAACCTGTTCTGGCACAACGCGAGGACGACAGTCGGAGAGGTTCTGCTCGGTCTTGCACTGGCCACGGCCGGGGTCCTCGTGTGGGCGGGATTTTTCGTGTGCCTGCCGCGGGTGCGGCGGGCCGTCTTTCCTTCTCTAGTGGCTTTCCAAGCGATCCCGAAAGATGCTTTCGCTCCAATGCTGATCCTATGGCTGGGATTCTCCCCGCTGCCGAAGGCGATTCTCGCTGCCCTCACCGCGTTCTTCCCATTACTCGTCGCGACATTAGTCGGGATGGATCGGTTCACCACCGATCAGCGGCACTTGATGGCCAGCATGGGTGCAGGCTCCGCGACCACGCTGGCCAAGGTACGGCTCTGGGTGGCGCTGCCGTCCCTCCTCGGCGGTTTCAAGGTCGCGATTACCTTCGGAACAGGAGCTGCCGTCGTCGGAGAGTACATCGGCAGTGACGACGGTATCGGGTACCAGATCCTACAAGCGTCACGAAATCTGGACGGTGGTCTGTTCTACGCGAGCATCGTCGTACTGGTGAGCATCGCATTGCTCCTGGTGGCGATCGTCGATCTCCTTCCGCGCTGCATTCCTGGCCTCGCGGCGATGGAAGGGCGCAGATGACAAACATCCCGCGACCGATCTCGGGCGCCGTGATGCCTGGTGCCACGACTGTTCTGATCAGCGCCGCTGTTGTGCTCGGCTGGTCGGGAGTAGCGCGGGCTGAGCTTGTCCCGCGCTACATACTTCCGGCGCCAGCGGCCGTCTTCGCGGCCGCGGCGGAGCATCGCGAAGCGCTGCTCACCAACACCTACGCAACGGGGAAAGCCGCGGCTTTGGGTCTTGCTCTCAGCATCGCCGTCGGCTTGCCACTGGGCGTTCTCATCGCCGAGTCTCGGGTCGCTCGCCGAATCATGCTGGGGCCGCTCGTCGCCTTTCAGAGCGTCCCAAAGATCGCACTCGCACCGCTGCTCATCGTGATGCTCGGCTTCGGAATAGGTCCCAAAGTCGTGCTAGCCATGCTCGTGGTGTTCTTTCCCATCACCATGTCGACCATCGTGGGCGTCGGAAGTACGACGGCGGCCATGCGTCATCTCGCCGGCTCTATGGGCCTCTCTCGTCGGCGGTACCTCTGGCATATGGCGCTGCCGGCGGCAGCTCCTCACATCGCAGCGGGCATCCACACGACAGCCTCCCTTGCCGTGGCCGGAGCCGTGGTGGCCGAGTTCGTCGGGTCAGCCCAAGGTCTGGGCAACCTGCTGTTGATCGCGAGCGGCAACCATCAGACACCACTTGCGTTTGCAGCCCTCTGCGCAATTGCCTTGGTCGGCGTGAGCTGCTACGTGCTGGCCACACTCGTCACGGCCCTCGCCACCGCTGCGCTCGGACCTCGTCATACGAAGGAGCGATGATGCGTCGAACCAGACGTGCCTGGCCTGCCGACCGAATGATGGAGGTGGGCATCACGGTCGACGGTCTCACTCATAGGTACACAGACGCGAGCGGGGCTGCGACGGCCACGCTCGAGGATTTCAGCCTGCGCATCCCATCAGGCGAGTTCGTGGCGATCCTCGGCCCCAGCGGATGCGGCAAGACAACCTTGCTTCTCGCTATTGCGGGTCTCATCAAGCCGACCGGCGGCTCGATCGTCATCGGAGATACCACTGTCACGCAGCCATACACCGACGTTGGAATAGTCTTCCAGGACTCCGCCCTCCTCGACTGGCGCACAGCGTTGCGCAATATCCTGATCCAGGCCGAGGTCCGTGGTCTGGATCGCGTCCCCGCGCAGGCGAGGGCCTTGTCCCTGATGGAGGCCGCGGGTCTGGCTGGATTCGAGAAGGCCTACCCGTCGCAGTTGTCGGGCGGCATGCGACAGCGCGTAGCGCTCTGCCGGGCGCTGGTTCATGATCCGCCCCTCCTCCTCATGGATGAGCCCTTCGGTTCACTCGACTCACTAACCCGCGAGCAGATGACCGTCGATCTGCAGGCGCTGTGGCACAGAGACCGCAAGACGGTCGTTTTCGTGACACACAGCATCCCGGAGGCGGTGTTCCTCGCCGACCGCGTCGTGGTCCTGTCGCAGAGACCGGCCCGGATTCTGGATGTAGTGCCGATCGGACTGGCCCGGCCGCGCCGTTTGATCGACGCCGACGATCGGCAGTTTCGCGAGAGTGTCGCGCACATCACCGATCTGCTTCACATGAACGGAATCCTGCGCGAAACCACCATGGATGACATCTAGGTTCGACCTCGGAAAGGATTGGCACAACATGGTACAGAGTCGCCTCGATCTCCGGAGCTGGCTGCAACAGATGCGGGAGCTCGGCGAGGTCGTCACGATCAGCGAACCGGTCGATCCCGACGAGGAGATGGGCGCCCTGACGTACCTGATCGCGCGGACGGAGGGGCTGCCCGCAATCGTCTTCACAAATCCTGAGTCACCACATACCGAGATGAGAAACGATCTGGGCATGTCCCATCTGTGGAATCCGATTGGCGGCAGTTGGCGCAGGCTGGCGCTGATGTTCGACCTGGATCCTGCGCTGACACGACTCGAGATCGTTCACGAGCTGAAGAGCATGTTCGGCAGGCTGATCCCTCCCGTCGAGGTACCGATCGCCGAGGCCCCGGTCCTTCAGAACAGGATTGATGCGGACGCCGTGAATCTCATGGCGTTACCTTTTCCACGGCACTGGTCCAAGGACGGTGGACGCTACGCCGGAACGCATGACGTGGTTTTCAGCGCCAACAGCGACGGACTCGTCAACGTCGGAACCCATCGCATGATGCTGCTGGGTCCCCGCGAGGCCAGCATCATGATCTCGCCGGGTACGGATACTTGGGCCAACATGACGGCGTCCTGGGAGCGCGGCGAGCCTCATCCGATCGCCGCCGCCTGGGGGGTGCACCCTCTCCTGGTTGCGGTGGGCGGTTCGAACGTGCCCGCGCACATCTCTGAGTACGACTACCTCGGTGGCCTGATAGGCGAGCCGGTGCAGGTCGTCAGGTCGCCATCCAGCGGGCTCGTGTTTCCTGCGGCTGCCGAGTTCGTGATCGAAGGTCACATCCGCCCGAATCATTTCAAGGAGGAGGGCCCCTTCGGGGAGTTCACCGCTCACTACCGCGACAAAACCGAGCTGTACCCGGTCGTCACTGTCGAAGCTGTATGGCACCGATCCGATCCTGTGATGACGAACGCCCTGCTTGGATTCCCACCGTCGAATGAGGAGCAGACCACCGAGGCGGCTCTGCGTGCGGCACGGATCTGGCAGCAACTCGACTCGCTGGGTGTCAGAGGTGTCACCGGGGTGTACTGCCCGCCCACGGCGGCGTGTGGGTGGGCCATGACGATCGTGTCGCTGCGGCAGCAATTTCCGGGGCACTCGCAGCAGGTGCTTCAGCTTGCCGGGAATGTTCCGGCCGGCGCTCACTTCACTAAATGGATCGTCGTCGTGGACGACGATGTGGATCCAACGGACCTGGAGCAGGTGGTGTGGGCGATGGCGACGCGCTGCCCGCCGAGTGAGCGCATTCTCATCCAGAACCGGACCTGGAACAATACCCTCGATCCCGCGATGGATCCGGGTAGTACGCGGGTCGTGGGTTCCCGCGCCTTTATCGACGCCACGAGGGACTTTGAGCACGGAGACCATTTCTCCCGCACACTTCTCACGAAGCCCATGTACGAGAAGGTGGCGGCGCGATGGGCTTCGCTGAATATTCCTGCGCCGATCCCCAAGGTCGATCTCTTCGACCGCCGCTGATGACCGCGACTCGCGTTCTGTTCCGCGCCGTCGCATTCTCAGGAATCGGCAGTCCAGGGGGTGGGCAATGAATCTCGTGGCGATCGGGACGGCGGACTGAAATCTGGATCAAGCGCACATCGCACCCCTTCTCAGCGGTTTGCACTGACCAATCTGGCTCTGGCCGCCGGTCGAGCGGTTGGGTGGATGACGTAACGCGTCGCCCGGAATCAGCGGGGAGACGATTTCTACGTCAACGCCCACCGCCAGGCTCGACAGGATGCCGCGTCGAATCATCCGGCGTTGAGCGCTGCCGACTTGAAATGAGGCTCGCTGATCGCGCCTGAGTGCTCACTGAGTTGCACCAGGCCACTAAGGCCAGGAGCACAGCGGTTTGTGGTCGTTGTGAGCACCGCGCGCGACCGCCAGGCTTCCTGCGTGCGACACGCCCAGTCCATCGAACGCTGGAAAGCCATGAATGTGAGGAAATAAGTGCTCAGACACATCGGACGCCAATCGGGTAGCTCACGGCGAGTTGGCTCCATCGTCCTATCCGCTGTGGTTGCTGTTAACTGGTTGCACCCCGCCGGATCGTCCGCTGCCGGACCAGCGTCGCTCAATTCGGACACGGTCACCTTGGTTACCCAGTACCCAGGCCGGGGGATTGCCTATTCCGGCGGAGACCACGCCAATCAGGTCAGTGTCGAGATTGGGGCGACAAGCATCGTGTTCCACGATCCGGCAGCGGTTGGGCTATCGACCAGCTCCCCGTGCGTGCTGACGAATTCTACAACGGTGACATGTCCGAAGAACGTCGGCAGTTCCGATACCGACAAGGTGTTCGGTGTCTCGGTGGTGGGCAACGGTGGAGACGACGAGTTGACATCGACAGGATTCGGGATGGTCAGCGGGTCGACCTTCCGGCCGATTGCCGTGACACTGTCGGGATCGGCCGGAAACGACACCCTCACTGCTGACGGCGGGTACTCCAACCTCGTCGGTGGAACTGGTGACGACACTCTCACGAGTGGACCGGGAGGATCCGATGAACCCCAGTTCCGGGATCATATCTACGGCTCCGAAGGCAACGACACCATCGACACGGTCACCAACTCGTCCGACGTCGACGTAGTCTACTGCGACACTCAGTACGACCAGAGTTACACTGACACTTTGACGCGCGGCTCGAATGACGTCGAGGCCAAGTATTTCGCGTTTCCAAACCACATCCCGGGCGGCTGCGATCACGTCGTCAGCGAGTAGTTCAACCGGCCCACACATCGACCGCCGGTGAGTGGGTTCACTCGTTCATACGGAGCTTGCGGATACCGCCGTCGGACACCTGACAAGTATCCTCGTCAACGCCGGAGCGCTCAACGCTCCAGGTGATGCTCAACGAACCGTTCGGCAGCTCGGGAACTGTCACGTGCCAAACAGATGTGGGCAGCAGTCCCGATTGAGGCCAGGTTCCCGGCCGGCGCACTCACCAAGGTCACGAAGCGTTGAAGAGCCCGATGGCAAGCCGGTCTTCAAGGAGGCGTAGCCGCCAGTCCATCCGGCGGTGTTGTGCCACCGCCGACACGCCTTGAGTCCATTTGACCCGGTCGGTCCTCCAGTGGAGCGGCGTCGCTCGACGATCGCTGGGGAGGATGTAGATCCATGCGGGTGATGGTTGCCATTGGCGCGCGTTTCAGGCCGTCGGTCTCCGCCTCCGTTTGAGCCGATCTCGTGTGTTGCGCGCTTGGAGATGTTGCGGGCCGCAACTGGACATGGATCCGGCATAGCCTCGGTGCAGACTCCGCATGGTCGAAGGCGCTGAGTCGCTTGCGCCTCCGTAGAGGACGGTCTTTCGTCACGAGGGAATGTCGTGCATGCCGTCCAATGCGAGAGGAGAGCGGACCCACCCTGCTGGTCGGATCGGATGGGCCGATAGGGAATCGTGGCAACGAACGGGAGGTCAACTGGACCGGGTGGCCCCGTGTCACGGGAAAATGGGGTACCGATGGCCGCGTGGCATGGCCTGGTCCTTCTTGCGCCCTCGACCGGTTCTGCTTGCCCACGACAGTGAGGCAGGCAAGCAGAACGGGTCTGCTCGGGAGATCTCGGGCCCGTCACCCAGGCGAGCGCCCACGATTGCCGTCAGGAGGTGTATCGACGCCTCGTGACGCGGCTCATGACCGCAGCCTACGAACAAGCGGCGGCTCGATACTAGGAGACCGGAAGGAACTTCCAGTACTGGTGGAAGCCACCGCCCCACGGTCCGTACATTCCATCCTGGATCAGCGTGGCGTTGTTGCTCTCGCTGGCATCTTTGACGCTGAGGAAGTAGAAGCTGAACTGGTTCTGGACGGCGTCGGCTCCGAGAAGTGCATGGTACTCCTTCTCCCAAACCTGACTGACGCTGCCGTTGCACGTTTGCTGGATGACCTCGACGCCGGTAGTCAGGCCGCCGTGGGTACCGCTCTTGTCGATATCCAGGCACAGTCCGGACGCACGGTTGACGTAGTTCACGTCGCCCGCCGGCCTGCCGGCTGCCTGGACCTCGCTCCATTGCTGCGCGGTGGAGCCGTTGGCGACGGCGTAGACGACCTTGCCGCCAACGCCCCCGGTTGCCGTCCACACGCGGTTCGTCCCGTCTGTCCGCAACTGGCCCTGGTAGTACGTATCCGAGGCCACAGCCGAGGCGGAGGCTGGTGCGAGCGCGGCGGCAATTGCTCCGGTGCCGAGAACAGCGAAAAGCCTTGCGCGAGAATGAAACATGGTTGCCGTCCTTAAACCTAGATACCCGCTGTTGTGATCGGCCGGGCAAGAACTCCGCCAGCCGGAGCGGTCGTGTGCGTCGTACGGTAATGTCCGGCTTGAGCATCTGGGATAGGGATATCCCCCATCCAATCCCTCGATTCGCGGCGGTCGCGTTGCCCCGGGCTTTGCCCCCGCCGTTGACGCCGACTTGCCTGGCCCGGACTGCATCGCGTTACGTTGGTGTCCGGACCCATCGGCGGCGTCCGTTTCAGTGCGGCAGCTGCGACAAGTCCCGACTATGGGCCCAGGCACTGGCCGACTTCGGAGTCATACCCACAGATGGGCCCGCCCCCAACCGGCTACACACCAACGGCGAAGTCGAACGATTCAACCGCACCCTGCTCGAAGAGTGGGCCCTATGCCCGCTCCTGCCATCCGAGACCGAACGCCGCGCCACTCTCACCATCTGGCTCCACACCTACAATCACCCGCGCGGCCAGTCACCCGGTACCCGCGTTCCCAACCTCTCAGGTCGGTCCACCAAGGTCGCGGCGGGCCGTGCTGCCGGCGGGCGAAAGCGCCGTACGAAGGGAGCGGCGGGCGTTGGTGGCTCGCACGGCTGCGGGGGAGTCGCGACTCGCCTGTTGGGTCGGCCGAGTGGGCGGTTTCCCGCAGCCGACTTGGTGGGTTCGCGGAGGATATTCGGCCTTTGATGTGTCGACGGTGGCGGCTTCGAGGTCGATCTGTGGCCACTGGACGGCGAGGATTTCGGCGATGCCTACCACGGTGCCGAGCACGAACGTGGTGAGGTCGGGAGGATCGGCTCTAACGGTCGTTCGTCGGATTGCAGTGGTTTGCGACGGAGTTGGACATCCTCTGGGCGCAGTGCTCGAGGGAGCTGTCCTTGTCCGGGGGGTGGATGCGGTCGACTCGCAAACTGGGACGACGGAGGCGGCGCTGTGTCGACAGCGAGTTGCGTGATGCCGGAGATGACGGCTCGGGCGATGTTGTGGCGGTCGTGGCGCTGGCGTTCTTCTTGGTCTTGGAGAGGACAGTGTCGATGCGCGAGGTAGTAGCTTCGCGTATTGGTGACGTCGGTGGCCGTTGCGATGTGATGAACAGTCACGGTCGCTGATCGCCGGAGCCCCAGTTGAGCACGCACCGCGTGGGGGGAACGCTCGGCCGGTGCGAGCGGAGACGACGGGGGAGTACGCATTGACTCGGTCCACTGCCTCGGAACCCGGCCACACGTGCGGCAGCGTGGAGACGCATCTGCGCTGAGTGCAGATCATGAGCCTGTGATCCGGTAGCTCGGCAGTTTGCGTATCCCATACCGGCCGCAACACCGGGCTCGTCGCCGGCGTCGGCGACAACGGCGGTCCGCACCGAGCCCTGCGAACGTCTTCACCGCCGTCTCGCTGGAGCCGGCGCTGGCCCAGGTCACGCTGAGCGTGGTGCCGAACCGGGCGAAGGGAAATCAAGTGGATAGAGACCGACCAAGGCGTGCCGCGGTGATCGGCGGGAGTATGGCCGGATTGCTGGCAGCGCGTGTGCTCAGCGAGCACTTTGACCAGGTCACGGTCATCGAACGGGACCGGTTGCCCGACGGCCCAGGCGTCCGCAAGGGTGTGCCGCAGGCGCGCCACTTGCACGCCTTCTGGGCCGGTGGGATGGAGGTCGTCGAGCGACTCCTCCCCGGTGTCGGGAGCGACCTCCTCGCGGCGGGCGCGGTGCCGGTCGGTCTGCCGACCGACATGGCCTGGCTGACGCCTGCCGGTCGCTGGACGCAGCCGTTCCCGGCGACGCAGCGCCTCCTCTCGGCCACCCGGGTATTGCTCGAATGGACGGTGCGGAGTCACGTCGAGAAGTCGGCCAACATCAACTTCTACACCGACCACGAGGTCACCGCGCTTCGGCTCGGGGTGACGGGCGACGTGTCAGGGTTGACCCTGCGCGGCCGGCGCACGGGTACGACAGCCGACCTTTGCGCCGATCTGGTCGTCGACGCAGCTGGGCGCGGCTCGAAGCTGCCCGAGTGGCTCGTGGAACTCGGCTTCTTGGCTCCCGAGGAGACCACCATCGACTCCCTCCTCGGCTACGCGACTCGGCTCCTCGAGATCCCGGCCGGCTTCAGCGCCCGCTGGAAGGCCGTTTACATCCAGAACGCGCCGCCGGACCATCCGCGGGGCGGCATCATGTTCCCGATCGAGGGAAACCGATGGGTGCTGACGCTGATTGGCGCCGGCGGGGACTACCCGCCGACCGATGACGAGGGGTTCCGTGAGTTCGCCGTGAGCCTGCGCAGTCCCGTGCTGGCTGATGTCCTCGCCATCGCGGAGCCTGTCTCGCCGATCTGGGGCTACCGACGTACGGCGAATCGCTGGCGCCACTACGAGAAGCTCGCCATGCCCGGACGGCTTCTCGCGATCGGAGACAGCCTGTGCGCGTTCAACCCGGCGTACGGGCAGGGGATGACGGTCGCGGCGAAGGAAGTCGATGTGCTGGCCGGCATCCTCGCCGACTGCCGATCGTCGACTGACCTGTTCCGTGCGCTGCAAGGAGCACAGCGCGCGATCGCTGCCCGGGCGAAGGGCCCTTGGATGCTGTCCACTGGCTCAGACTTGCGCTATCCAACAACCGTCGGCGCGAGCCAGACCCCGATCGACAGACTCGTCAACAGATACCTCGACCGCGCAATGTCGGCCGTCTCCGACGACGCCACGGTAAACGCCGCTTTCCTACGTGTCTTGAACATGATCGACGACCCCCAGGCTCTCTTCGCGCCGCGGCTCATGCCCCGAGTCCTGCGCCCCCGTCGACACCATCCGGCGCATGCCGAAGGCCTGCCAGTACCTGGCCGCTAAGCCGTTCGCGATCAACGGGCACGCCGCCGACCAGTTCGCCTGGCAATTCGCCGGGCACCCGCGAACCGCTTACCCGGCTGGATGGGCGGTCCGCTGCTCGATGGCGCGGCCACGGCTGGCGGCCCGACTCAGGTCGCCCGGGGAATTGTCGCGTGCTCCCCGGCCCAACTTGGAAGGGCTCGGCGTTCCCACGGGTCATTCTGGCGTAGACACGTTTCCCCTTGGAAACTGGCGTTGGGCTGGCCGGTTGGAGTGCGGGATGTCCTCGTATTTGCCGCCCAGTTCAGGCCGTGAGCGCCCCACCCTGCGACGCGAGTATGTCCAGCCGATCGTCAGGGCGCGGCCCCGAAGTAGTGGAGATCGTGGCAGACGATCTCGATCATGATTCAGCCGGGGTCTTCGACCGCGAGGGTGTAGTAGCCAAGTCGGTAGCCGAGTTCGATGAGGTCCTCGCCGAGTAGCTCTATGGCTAGCTCGTTCAGGTTGGCTGCGATGTCGTCGACGAGTTGCTTGCGACCCCGAGAGCGAAGTGGCTGAGTCCCATCGCGCGCCGTGATGTCTGCGGGCTGGGTGAGCCCGGGCTTGACGGGGCACAGCACGGTATATCCTCCAGGATTTGGCCGTGAAATCTGGAGCTGCGTGAGAAGTTGGGGCCGCTGATGGCTCGGGCCTACGAGCTCCGCGAACTTCCGTGAGGTCACCCGCGATGAGCAGGGTAGGCGGGAGCGTCGGTTCGGTGATCGCCGCCACTCCTGCAGTGCTCCCGCCAGTGCGGCGCTGCCGTCCTGAGGGGAGGCTGTGCGAGTGATTGGTGCTGGATCTAATCGGTCCAGGAGCTGACTGTCGAGTCGGGGTCGCAGACGATCACGCCGCCGGGCTTGGTGTCAGAGCGGCTGGCGCCGCGCAGGAGGATCGTGGTCTGCCATGGCTTGGTGCTGTTGCCGACACCGGTCGCGGTGACTGTTGCACGGACTGCCTCCGGGCCGCAGGTCACACCCGGCTGGGTGCCACCCTCGCTGATGAAGCCGCCGCCGTACTCGAGCGTAGCGGTGGCCGTCTTGTTCTGATCGACGTGCAGCAGCGGAGCGTTCTCGTCCTCGTGGTGTTGCTGCGGGTTGAGCAGCTTGCCGTCCTTGGAATACAAGTCGACCTTCGGGAACCCATGGATGCTGCAGCCCTCTGTGGACGTGGCCGTCAGAGTCACTTCCGCGATGTATACCTCGTCGGACGTCGGCGGGACGACGACATCGACAGCGGAGTTGTCCGGTGAGCAGGCCGGCGGATCGGGCTGATGCCGTTGCTCTTGATCGGACGTCGAGGGCCTGGCTCGGCCTGGGGTTGCATTCGCCGTCCCGGTTACTGACGGTTCGGACGGCGCGGTCTTCGTGGAAACGTCGGACGACGTTGCGGCGCCTGCACGGTCGGATCCGGCGGGCTGTCCGGCATCTCCGCTACCACAGGCACTCATGACCAACGTGGCACCGAGCGCTGCAGACACAGCGACCGTATGCAGGACTGGGGTGGTCAAACGCATCGAGGCACCTCTCTCAATTTGAGCTTCTTCAGGGCCCTCGGACGGGCAATTGAAGGCACCCGGTGATTCGGTCGCCCTATTGACTCCATGCAGGACCAGGTAGTTCCCGCCCGAAGACGAGACATAGCGCACCGGTCAGACCGAAACCGATCGGCCACCGCCGATCGTATGGACCTCGAATCAGTGGGTATCTTCGCGGCTGTGGACGGAGCCGGACATCCTCCCTCCCACACCCAATGACGAGGACGCATCGCCGTCGGCCTCGATATGGCTCGTGAAACATCCACCCGTCAACCAGGCATCAGAGAGAGTGTCCAGGTATCCGCGGGTAGCTTCGGCGACCCCTTCAGGTCCAGGTTGCGGTCCTGCGGGGCGTACTTCCCGGCGGGAGTTCGCACGGCGTTCAGAGAATTCTTCGCCGACCTTCCGGGCGCGAGCTGGGGTCTGCGGACGACGATCTTCGCGGGCCACCTGCTGTTTCTCGAGTGGGAAGCGAGGGCCGGAGGCAACCATGCACAGCACGGCGTGGACACCTTCGTCTTCCGCGACGGACTCATCCAGGCGCAGACCGCTCAATACACACTCACACCAAACAAGTGACCGCACGACGCGCCCCGGCCCAACTTTCGGGCAACCGAGTTCTACCCGCGCGGAGGCAACTGATTCTGCACAACCGTCTACCCCGTCGAGAATCCACGGCTGCGGGCTTGGCACAGAATCTTTTTGGAATGGGCCGCGCTTTATGAGCGGATGCAGTCAAGGACAGGGCTCGATCACGCGCAGACCGCAGCCTGATCGATCCGGAGGCCTGGAGCCGTCCGAGGCTTCGAGCGTGTAGCGCGGTGACAACGGGCCAGCTGTCGCGATCGGACCCATGGCACCGAAATCAGTTCGGAGTGCCAGCGGGAATGTGAGTCGGGCGGTGCAGGGTCCGACGACACTTGCCTGCCGTGGGCGGTCGGCGTCACTGGGATTCCGACGCCTGAGCTGCCCAGCATGACGAGTCCTGGTCCGCCTGGTCACCGAATCGCTTCCAGAGCACTAGCTCCGCCTGCGTTGGACATACTCGCCGCAAGTGACGTGTGGGTTTGACGTACGAAACTGAAGCCGTCGCACATGCCGCGTACTTCCCGTTCAGCGGCTCGCCGTGCAGCACGGCTTCGCGCAGCACGGCGTTCAGTTTGCCGTGGGACTGCTTGGTGCCGCCGGCGGCGACGCAGCGGTCGTCGGCTGAGTCCTCCTCATTGGCGGCGACGTACGCGACGTCGCCCCAATGGCACCCGGATCGAACTGATCGTAGGAAATGTTCCCCAATCACCAACCGGCGGTGCGGTACTTGATTCAGCTCAACCGCTCGATTTGCAGCTCCAGCGTTCCGGGGCCCACAGCCGTCGTGAACTGCATGACCGTCCCTGCCTTGACTGCCTCGTAGGAGTCACCGACCTCGGTCACCCGGTACCCGAGCTTGGTCAGCTTGGTTTTGTAGGCTTTCATCGCCGCCTCGGGGCTGCCTCCGTGATCGAAATGAAGTGTCAGAGAACCATCTTCGGCTGAGACGGGCAACATACGCTTGAAGGTGAGATCCGGAATGCGGATCTGCTTCGTCGACACAATGAAAAGTGGGTCTTCGGCAGCGAACGAGAGGCGGATGCTCCCGCGCGCGGCCTGCAGTCCATCGATCTTCCAGCCGGCACGTTGCAGCTGCTCCCGGTAATTCTTGACCGTCTCGCTTGCAGATAGCTCGGGTGTGAAGCCGAGTACGAGCGCCTCGCCGTCCTGCTCGCCCGCGTGTGTCATCCGCAGGCCGGCGGGGACGATCGCGGCTCCGCTGCCACCCTGAACAATGGCTGATTGCGGAGACTCCGAGGCGCTCTGGGGGCTCGCTGCGCCTTCCGTGGGAGCTGTGGTCGTGCTGTCCGCCCCTGGCCGGGACGGAGAAGCTGTGACAGTCCCAACAGTCTTGCTTCCGGCCGTGGACGCACTCTCGGTGGACTCGCCACAGGCTGCCATCAGCACCGTTCCGCAGATGGTCAGCAAGGAGACGCTGGCGCGGATCACCAAGTTACTGAAGCGCATGTCATTGCCTCTCTTGTCGAAGTTTGTGGCCCAACGGGCGGGGGGCCACAGCCGCATTCGCGATGCCCGGACGCTGGCTCGGTCTCTTTGATGGGAGTCGTGAGACCTTTGTTGGCCATCGAAAGCACGCTGAATATCACTCGCGATCCAAGAACCGGCGGGCGCTGCGGCTGCGTATTGTGGGCGATTCGGCCGCGTGGTCGCGGACTCCCAATGCAAGCTCGTCGACTAGCACTGAGCAGTGCGCGAGCTGATGCGACGCAGAGGTCTGCTTCGGGAGATGTCGCCATGACCGCCGGGTCCAGTACGGCGGCCATGGCGACGTCGCCAGCAGTTCGCGACGGATCAACGGGGGGAACCGCCATCGTGCCGGCTACAGGTCAATACGTCCGAGACGAGACCACCGGTTCACGCGGGAACGGTCCTTACCGCCCGGTGTCAGCAGTTGGGCCCGCCTTGCAACAGTCACCCCGCCTGGCCGACCGCCACATTCCATTGCGTGTCTACGCGCCTCCATCCCTGGTCATGCAGGATGGCTCCGATGCCAGGGAGGTGATTTGCTCCCCACATCGCCACGACGTCCCCACCTGCGGCCAAGATGGCGGAGGCGGCGCTGCGGTTGCGAAGGTCGAGAATGACGCGGCGCTCAGCACGTCGATTGCGACGTATCCACTCGAGTGGTCTCAAGGCGATCGTGAACAGTGGGAGATGCCTGATCAGAAACCGTGCGGTGGTACGCAGTTGACGCTGCTCTTGAGGGTCGTTCAAGCCGATCCTGGCCGACTCCAACCTTGTGACGAACCGCTCGGGGTCCGGCAGAGCGCGCAGGAATTCGAGCAATGAGATGTCCGCGTTCACCCACCAGGGCTGGATACGCAGTGCATTCTGGTGCTGGAGGTCCAATCCGAGCATCGCTGCTAAGAACGACCTGGTGTTGTTCGACTGGAAACGCCGTACGAGCTCGCGTTCGTTGCTGGTCATCCGATCCTCCGGAACGGGTGGCCGCAGGCTCTCGTACTGGACCGTCGCTCCCTGTTCGTGCAGTGCGGTGACGATCCGATCCACCTCGCGGTAGAAGGCGGCGTCGGCGACGTGCACCATGCCGATCACCGTGGCTTTGCGATTCTCCGGCGAGACGTAGATGTCTGTTCGAGTTTCGAGTGAACCCCGACGGGTCCGAATCGCGAGGGGCACGGAAGTCCTTTCACACACGGAGGGGCGTCATATGAACCGACCGGAGACCTGCACCGGCAACTCCGATCTCCGCCAGTTCGGAGCCGAGTCTCGGCTGCCTCTGCGTCCCGAGTCTTTACGCAGGCGACCATCCACTTGGATCGTCGCGGATGATCTGAGTTGTGGGCTTTACCTCCCGTTCAGGACGAGTACGACGCCGCGTTGGCCACGGTCGCGCTAATGGCGAGCGTGCCGGGGTCGAAGCGCATGATGCCCGCTGGTACGACGGTCATCCGGAAGCTCCCAGCCATGGGTGCAGCCGCAGTGGCGGGGGTCAAGAAGAACGGCCTACTGCGGGTACGACGACCCGGCACCGCGGTCCCAACGCCCGGCCAACTGAGCCGACGTTCCACGTCTGGGCCGCATGCGGACCTGACGGCGTGTAGTCGGCGTTTCCTTCAACGGACGAACGCAGCGGTCTGTGTAGTCGGAGGGGACGGAGTGCACAGTGGCTGGCTGTGTGCTGCGTAGGGAAGGTTTGCGCCGGGTTTGTGGGACTGATCCTGCCCTCCGACTGTCCATAGCCGGCCGGTTGGGTCGCTGGTGATGCTGGCGAGCAGGCCCGTCGCGGACTGGGCCGGTGTCGGCACGGGACTGCCTCCGGACGGGGTGAGTTCCAGGGCGTAGAAGCGCGGGGAGCCGCCGGTTGTGTAGCCGGCTGCGAACACTCTTCCGCAGATCGTGGCGAGGCTGCGAAGGACAGCTTCGCTGACTGGAGTCGGAACAACGGTCCAGTTGACTCCGTCGAAATGCAGGGCCAGGGGACGTTGCGCGCCTGCGGAGGTCGTTGCGCCGACGGCCCACAGATCATTCGCGGTGCCGATGATGTCGGAGATGTCGTTGGTGCCTTCGGGGAGAGATGGGAGTGCTGCTTTCGTCCACTGATGCCCGTCATAGTGGAGTACGGAAGGTGCATCTGTGCTCCCCCAGCGGCGTCCCGTGATCCAGATATCCTGCGGTGAGAGGGCCAGGACGCCGTCGGGGTCGCCGGCTGCGGTGATCAGCGGATCAGTGATCTGTTCCCACCGGCCGGCTGTTGTTCGATGCATCAACACGCCACGGCGATCAGCGTCGTTGTCGTAGGCGTCCGATGTCCCGACCGCCCAGGCCTCGCCGGACGGGAGGGCATCGACATCGACGAGCCGGCTGTAGTACTCGGTCGGGTTGGACTGCGGGACACGCTCCTTGACCCACGACTTGTCATCCCACCGCGCGGCCAAGTGGTAGTACGCCGGCTCGCCGTCCTTCAGGTACCGCATCTCCTCGCCGACTGCGATAGCGCCGGCCGAGGTAACGTCGACGCCGTCCAGGCGTGTGTTGATGGGAAGGCCTCGTTTGCCCGGCAGCCAGGCTCCGTTTTGGTATCTGTAGGCTGCGGGACCGAAGTAGTCGCTGTCCGGGTCGTTCTGATCCCAGCCGACGGCCCAGCCGCCCTCCGGGCCAACGGCAACGGCGCCCAGGACTTGGGCGGCACCGGGGACCGGAACCGACGTCCAGACGGGCGGAGCCTCACCGGCTTGTGCGGTGCCGGCCGCCGCGAGACCGCTCGCGGCGGAAAGAGCACCGGTCATGCCGAGGAGAACGACACGGTTCAAGCACCGCCTCGGGGAATGCATGTCGGACAAGGCAGACTCCTAGATTCGATTGATGATGATCATGAGTTGACGGCGCGGTGAAGTGGTCGCTCACCCGTGCTGCGCTGTGCGGAGGAGATGTGCCGACCGCGCGGTCTACTTCGGCGGCGCCGGAAGGCAGTGGGGCGCATCGGCATCGATGAGGCCGCCGATGATCGTGCTCAACGCGAGCGCCGGGTCGGTAGCCGCGTGTGGAAAGCCGACCATGATCTCCTCGCCAGGGGGAATCTCAGCGGGTCGCAGAACCAGAATCGGTTTGCCGTCGTCCGTGGAGATGTCGAAGGGCGTGCCATCTACGAGCACGCGGTCGTTGACACCTGAATGCGCGGATTCAGTCGCGCTAGGAGAGGCGATGCCCCCGATGCTGGGGGTCGGCGAGGCCGTTGGTGTGTGCTCTGGCTTGTGCTGGCAAGCAGGGTCGCCCACGAGCACTCGATTGGGGACTCCGGCCTTGTCCAGGTCCTCTTGAAGACGAGGGAGGTCAAGCTTGCCGGCCGGATCGGTGATCTGCAGCGTGACGACGCCATCGGTGGAGCTCTGCAACGTGTAGGACGCCGCGACGACTCGCAGACGCGGTTCAGAGGCCCTGCTCGGCGTGTCGGTTCGGCCCTGGGGCCTGCCGGCTGTCGATGCGTCCGGCCGATCGGCGGTGATTGACGTCCCGCCGAGCAGTGCGGTCGCCGCGATGGCCGCTGTCGCTGCGAGGCCGACGGGGATCGGCCAGTGAGATATCCGCCGCTTGCGGCGGCCCGATCCCGCAGTATGGCGGTACAGGCTGTTCATCAGGTGCTCCTCTCGCTGGCGTCGACGTTCCGCCGGAAGGTCTCGCTCAGCGGGGACGCGCAACACGTGACGCAGGATTCGCAGGTCGCCGTCCTCGCGCTGTGTCATCGCGATGTCCTTTCGGTCGAAGGGACCGCCTCGGTGCGGTCATCGGATATCTGCCAGTCCAAGGACGGCGGTTCCCTAATTGCCTGCAGATCTGCCCGCGCCAGCTTGTCCAGCCGCCGGCGCGCCCGAGACAGTCGGGAGCGCACTGTGCCCACCGGCACTCCGAGCGCCTCGGCCGCGGCGGCGTACCCCAATCCGGCCCAGACACACAGCCACAACACCTCGCGGTCAGCCCGCGGCAACGTGTCCAGCACTCGCCGGATCGCCTCGATCCGCTCCTGATCCTCGATTCGGCCGAGCGCCTCATCGGTGAAGTCAGGGACGACCGCAGGCGCAGGCATGCGCTCCATGAGCAGCTGGTGCCGCCGCGCGACACGGTGCCGTCGACGCAAGACAAACGTGGCGATACCTAGCAGCCACGGCAGCAAGCTGCCGCCTTCGCCGTCGACTTTCGCTTTCAGTCGCCAGGCTTCCAGGAACACCAAAGACATACAGTCCTCCGCCGCCGACCAGTCGCCGGTGGCCCGAAAGCAAAAGTTGTAGACCGCCCGGTTGTGCAGCTGAAAGAGCTCACGGAACGCATCTTCATCACCGGAACGCACACTTGCACGGAAACCTGGATCCATACACTCTTCCTGCCAACCAAGCGGGGAGGAGTTCCCTGTGAGCTGGCCGACAAGAATCGACCTAGCGGGGGATCAGGGGGCTAATCCGTCCACAGGGTCGGGCCTCGATCGGTTCACGTCTGCCCCGTTTGACCGACGCGTATCGCGATCGACTCGATCTGCGGTGCCAGCAACTGGGCTGGTTGAGGCGACGCCGGCGATTGCAGCCTCCGTCGCGCGGCGTCACGCGGGGCGAGCGGCAGTGAGTGCATCTTCGAGGCGACCACGCCAACCGTTCGGCGGCCGGACCCACGGCCTTCTCTCGAACATCATGGGTGAACGCAATGCGTCCACCCATGGCCGACCGACACGTAGTACAGCGTTCTGCTGTCCGAAAGTCCGGGCGTATACCGATCGACGCAGGCACGCTGCGCGGAACCGCGTTGGCCTACTGGAGCCCCTGGCCCTCGTGTCAGGATGCCGAGAAACACGTGCGCCGGGCTTGCGAAATGCCATCTCCGATTCAGTCCGAGATGGACCTGGTGGTCCGACGAGGATCGAACCCCGCCGTCCCCGCAGACACGGATGCGGTGACTGCCTGAGCATTCGAGGTTCACCCCTTGTTGCCCTGGCTCCCTGGATGGCCCGCCGCCGGTCGGCACCGGCAGTCGATAGGCAACGATCTTGCGTCAGACAGCCCGACGATCCTGCGTAGCGGTCGCCTCACAGGAACCTGACGATGGCGTCGGTCAGACATGTTCCGCACGCCGATGGTGTTGGTCCCCGTCGTGGGCGAGCGGTTCGAGTGTGATGAGAGGCCGACAGCCACCGAGTCGCGCCACACGGCGTCGCTCGGTGGCTGCCCGAATCGGCGGCGACCTCGATCTTCATCGGCCCGTTGCCACGGACTCAGAAGCCACGGCGACCAACGTCGATTCCGCGTCTCGACCAATGATCAGGCCCGAAAAGGGCACGTCTGCTCATGTCCGGCGCGGCATGTCGCGGCCTCATGGAGACCCCCACGAGGCCGCGACTCAGTCACCCAGCCATACGGTCGACTGATAGAACTTCTGGTGCTTCTGATCGTTGTCGACTTGCAGTTCCACCACGGCGCCGTTCGCAACCGACGCGTCACGGACACCGGCCACCAGTCCGCTGCTGCTGTTGCGCAGCTTCACTGTCGCCTTGCCATCTACTTGTGTCGGAACGAGTCGCCAGTTCTGCGTTGATGACGGGGAGAACTCGCGACAGACCGCTGACGTCAATCTGGTGCCCGCATTGAGGTTACTGGCCTCCAGGTCCAGGCACTTCACCCCGAGAACGCTTGTGTGAGAGATGCGGTACAGAGGAACACCGTTTTGGTCGACCCCAGCCACCTTCACATCCCAGGCGTCTGCGTGGGAGCTCTGCGTGCTCGGGGATGTGGCGGCCAAGTGCTTCAAGGAACTGAGCGGATTGTGGCCCGGCGTGAAGATGTATCGCGTCGGCCCGGACGCCTGTGCCGGACCCGTCACCACACTGACCACGCTGACAGTCGCAAGAATCGCGATGCTCAACAATCGTGGACGAAGCCGCATCGTGTGCCCTCCTTCTTTCCTTTTCCCTAAGGCAGGTTGCCTGGATGGCTATACGCGACGGGAACCCACTCTGGATCACTGACAAGTCACGAGCCGCTACCAGCCGATCTCCGGGCCGTAGTCGCCCCGCCAACGCATGTCCTGCGCGGCGTCCGCCGGATCTTCGACCAACACGAGGAACAGCAGTAGCTGGGAGAAAATCACGCTCTTCGAGCCCCGTCGACCAGTGGACGGAGGCTCTGGTCGGTCGGTGGCCAGTGCCAGCACGTGACCTTGCGGCTGGAGGCGAAGTTCGTGAGCTGCAAGATGATCAACCGCCACCTCGCGCGACATACTGCTGGACACAGAACGGTGCTCTCGCCCCGCGAAGGTCATCGGCGGACAGATCGCGGGTTCCGGAGCAACTACACATACCGACCAGCGCAGAGGCTGTACTGACCGTCATCCCATCAAGTCGATGCTCATGGGCACCATCTCCAACCCGAAGGCCGCGTAACCATGTCAACTTGATCATCGGGAGCCGTATGCGAGAGAACCGTACGCAACGGATCGAAGAGGATGGGGAACCACGCCGGCAACGGCAGCGCTGATACCAGGGTCCCGGCTCTCCAAGGTCGGAGAGTACGTGGTTCTCTGCGGCGCCTGGGCGTGCTGCAGTGGAAGGGCCATAATCAGCCGCACGCCATGAACTCCGCGAACTCGGTTGCATCGCCTTCATGGAGCTCTTTCACCAAGGAGGTCGAGGAGTCAGCGATCGATTCCGTGAAGGCTGCCAAAGGAAACTGGGAAGCCCCTGATGGAGCCGGGTTCCTCGAACAAGGATCGGTCCATCAGGGGCTTGTTCTGCTTGCTTTAACACAGTCCCAGATCCGGGTGTGTTGTATGCCAACGACCCGCGGTGATCCTGTGTCGCTTGGGCTGATGTCTCAAATTGATCCGAATTGCATCGCAACATTCCGGAAAGATGTTTCAGAGATTCTTGAGGACGAATTTATGCGAGCTAAACGCAGCCTTCTTCTGTACGAAAGCGGGATTCGATCCGGGGCCTGCGTACTCTAGTGTGTAACCGGAGAGGACGTTCTTGAACGAGACCGTGCCGTCGATGCTCTTCTCCATCTTCCATCGCTGCGAGTCTCTGTGGTAATCAACAGGCCTGGTGCCAACCGGGTCCCCAAATTTGGGGACGGTGGTGTTGTTCGGCGAAGCTGATGCATCCAGTCGGTGCACCTGCCCGGTGAGCATGTAGCGGCTCTCCAGAAAGACATAGTCGACACCACTCGGCTTGATGATGTCCCACTGCTCGACAGTGCTGAAGGTGCCGGCATGTGCCGCTCGCACGGCGAACTGCAGCCCTGCCATGGTGGCAACCGATACTCCCGGTGTTCCCGAGATCGCCGGCACCAAACCCACAGTTTGAACACTCACGGCTGAGGCTGTCGGCGCCATGGTGGTTACCCCCGCAGTGAAAGCCAGTGCCGCTGCGATCGCTCCGCCGAGGATTTTACGTCGAGACTTCATTTGTGATCCTTATGTATGCTAGAATTTGGTAGTTCGGTCAATTCGCCGCTGTTTCCCATCTGCGCCGACGGGGACCCGCAGAGACTTGCGACCAGGCCAGGCGGCGGATCGAAATTGACTGCTATCCACGGGCTCTGACCATCAGTACGGCTGATGATGCCAGCCGGTTCTTCGGTTGGTTGCGAAATCTTGTCGCGTCGTCCTCCCGGCTGGCTGAGGTCGCCAAGGGGGACCGGGAGCATCCAACGACCGGCCGGGAACTCTGTCGACTGAGGCCTGACAGACCATCGCCGTCCGTGCCCGCCGATCGGCGGGCGACGCCGTCGTTGATGGCTGGCACATTGTGAGCTCTCTGCCGCCGCTCTTCGCCGCGCTGCGACTGCTCCAACGTGGGGCCTAGCGCCGGGCGCTGGCGAGGGATAGGAACCTCCTGGCGTGTGGATCCAGGTCAGTCAGAGCGCTGGCGTTGTCATTGTGAGCTTGTGCTGCTCGAACCGGTCCTCGACACCGCGAGAGATACGTCGGATGGGCTACGGAAGGGTGCACTGTGTAGCAACAGCCATCTCGAACCGCGGATCGTCGACAATGCGCGCGAGGACTGTCGGTGCGCGGATCATGAAGTGGCAGCCGCAGGCTGCCCGGAAGTCGAGCCTAGAGCGGTGGAAGCGCCGGTACCGTGAGGGCCGTGAACCGACTCAGCTTGTCCCGCGTACTGAATGGGGCCCAGCACGATGGGACGGACAGAAGATGAAGACGATCGACTGGCGTTGATGTGAACATGCCGCGTTCGAGATCGGTGGGATTGCCTGTGTTGACAGGGGTCGAGGGACGGCCGAGCGTCCATCTGCGGTACCCGGCTACGCGGGCAAGTGACCAATGTCGCGGGCACGGCCCACCCTCTCCATGGCCGAGGTTGGAGTGATTGCTGATGTCTCAGCAGCTTCATGAGCTGCTCGCCGCGAGGTTCAGCCCGTCGGCGTTCGACGAGGCGCACTCCGTCTCGGAGAACGACGTGGACGTGCTACTCGAGGCCGCACGGTGGGCGCCGTCGGCGGGAAACTCCCAACCGTGGGCGTTTTTCCCAGTACGCCGTGATGAACCGGACCACAGACGGGTCGTCAAGTTCCTGGCGGCGAGCTCTGCACGCTGGGCGCCGAGCGCAAGCCTTTTGATCGTGACGCTGGCGCATCGGTATGTCGACGGCACGACTTGGGCGTACTCCGATTTCGCCGACTACGACCTCGGCCAGTCGGTTGCCCACCTGACCCTTCAGGCGCACGCGATGGGCCTCGCCTGCCGGCAATTCCGAGCCTTCGATCTCGACGGGCTCACGGCGGAACTGCGGCCGGACCCGGCTTGGCGCATCGTATCGATGATTGCGATCGGCCGGAGCATCGACGAAGGTCCCGTCCTGCGCGAACGACGTACTCGCGACGAGCTACGCTCGGCGCCTTGGAGTGGCGTGTAGGCAGTCTGTGGATGGCCTGCCCTCACCCAACTCAACGTGATCCTGTGGAATTCTCCGAGTTCTCGCCCTGACCGTTGGCCGACTGCGGTTGACCCTCGGGGAGCAGTCGGTCGAGTGATTCCGCGAGCCAGTCACGGTAGACCTCCCGCGACCACCCTCGACCATCGACCAGCTTGGAGTAGACCTCAGGGCTTGTGATTGCCCACAGCCCGTCGACGACGCAGTCTGGCGGTGCAGTGCCAAGCATCAAGCTGAACCCGTGTTGCAGGGCGCCGCGTCGTCCGGCTTCCCTTTCGGACAGCAGGAGGGCAATCTGCGCATCGCTGGCGGCCGCCTCTCGCCAGACAGCGTCGATGGCCCTGGTTCGATCGTTGACGGCCGCTATGAGGTCCGCGGCGAGTCGGAGTCGGGTGGAGCGGTCTCCCTGCCCCAAGTCGCGGAATCCTGGCCTCTCGAAGAGGGGCGTCTCCCCCCGCGCGCCATCGCGGACGGCATCCTTGGCGGCTGCGAGTAGCTGGCTCTTGGACTTGAACCCCGCATAGATGGTGTCCACAGCGACGCCTGCTTCTGCGGCGACACCAGCGATGGTCGTGCCCTTCCAGCCCTTGGACTCGAAGAGTCTGGTGGCCGCAGCGATGATCTCGGCCCTCGTCTGGGCCGCCTGCAGTGCCCGTCTGGTGGACGTGTAGCGACGGCCGGTACCTGAAGTCACGAGTCGAGACTACCCTAACTGGTTTCATTCGTGTATGATTCTGGTCAATCCAGTGACACTCCAGCGAAAAGGTAGATGAGATGGGATCCGTCGACTCCGCAGTGATCGATGAAGGCAGCGGAGAGCACGCGTTCGTTCTGCTGCACGGGCTGGGACTCGACTCCGGGTCGTGGCAACCAGTGGCCGAGGTCCTCCGATCGGCTGGCGTCCGGGTGGTTCGTCCGGACATGCGTGCGCACGGCCGGGTCGACGGAGATTCGTCGCCGTACGTGCTGCCGGAACTTGCGGCCGACGTGATCCGAACGATGGATGACCTTGACGTCTCCCAAGCGCACCTGGTCGGACATTCCCTCGGTGGCACCGTTGCTGCGGAGGTCGTGCTCAGCTACCCGTCCCGGGTGGCATCAGTGAGTGTCGTCGATGGGCTGATCGCCGGTCTGCCGGCGTCCCCGGTGTTCGTGGCCTGGGCCGAGGAAGTCGTGGGCCTGGCGATGCAAGGACTCCCGGAGCTCGAGCGACGACTACCGGACACAATCATGTACAAGAACCGGAACGGCCTGCGCGTAGAGTCCCGCCTGCGCGATGCCGCGTTCGTACCGGCGAGCATGGCGAGCGCCTACGAAGCTGCGACGGCGCCGGTCACCTCGTTCGACCGCTTCCGGAACGGCGAGGTGGCCGCGCCCGTCCTCTTCATCCACGGTGTGGAGGACCCAGCGCTTGATCTGAGCGCTGGTGAGGTCGCGGCCCTCGTTCCTGGCGCACGTGGCGTCGACGTTGCTGACGCGGGACACCTCTCGATCCTCGAGCAACCAGAAGCTGTGGCCGCAGCCATCTTGGATGGCCGGGTCTGAGGGGCGCCTCGTCGCAGCGTCTCGATAGCTTGGCAGCCGCGGTCAGACGAGCATCGACTCCCGGCCAGAGATAGCGCGGTGCCTGCGATGTCGGGCGCCCGTCTGACACGCGGCGCCGCCTGCTGAGTGACGGCTCCACTGTCAGGAACCGCGACCAAGGTGCTGGCAGCTGGGTCAGAGTGGGATGCGGACGACCTGCACGCATTGACCGGCGGGAACCCGTTCTATCTCACTGAGGCGCTGGCTGTTCCGCCAGAGGGTCCTCTCCCTCCCGCGGTCGTTCACGCTGTACTTGCCACGGTCCAGGGGCTTGGTGCAGATTGCCGCCGGTTTGTGGAACAGCTCTCTGTCGTGCCATCCCCAGTCCCATTCACGATGGCAGACGGTCTGCTTGGTGAACACATCTACTTGCTCGCGGAAGCGGAGCGCCGCGGTGTCGTCGAAGTGCGCGACGGCACGATTCGGTTCCGTCATGAAATCGTCAGGCGGGCTGTCGAGGAAAGCTTGCCCTGGATCACCAGGTCAACCTGAACCGGGCGGTCATAGCGGCCCTTGTTGCTGATGGGCACGCGGATGCTGAAGTCCTTGTGCACCATGCGGTCGAGGCAGACGATGTCGATACCATCGTGAACCTTGCACCGACCGCGGCTCGACGTGCCGCCGACGCTGGCGATCATCGTCAGGCCCTTGCATGTCTTGACGCGGTGAGGCCGCACGTCGGTCGGCTCGAACCGCCGGTCAGGGCGGAAATCCTCGGTCGCTACGCATGCGAGTTGCGTATCGCTCACCGCATCCCAGAAGCCGTTGAGGTGGGCCGTGAGGTCATCGCGCTGTGGGAGGAGGATGTCGAGTCGACGCGACTCGTCGAGCAACTGCTGCGGCTTTTCACAGGATCTGTACACGGCTGGGACCTGACTGCGCTCTGACAACAGTTGACCGGCCCACGCAGGTGGCAGAGAGGTTGGCGTCTAGCGCGGTCGATGCCGCGGTAGCGACGTATCGCGGCATGTCGCTAGTGCAGACAGGCCAGCCGGTGCGAATTCGCGATGGCTTCGGCGAGCTGATGAGAAAGAGGTTCTTCCTTCGGGACGGGCCGTACGAGTGCCTCGGTGAACGACTAGCCCAGGGTCGGTGAAAGTAGACAACGGTCCGGACAAGAATCGTGAGGGCGGGTCGGCACGTCACGTCGGCAACGAGGTGAGCAGCCCAGCCGGATGTGGCCCGGGGCAGCCCACGGAAGCTGTGCTGAGGCGGAGAGCAGGGTGGGGCCCAGAACGTCGGCGGTCCGTATCACATCTATTCCCCATTGCAACGACCCACGCCTGCGGCGTGCGCCCGGGGGCAGCAACCAACCGTGGGGGCGTACGCGAGCGGTCGCGCAGAATTCCAGCACTGCGGACGAGGCCGCGGCCGCTGCCCACATTGGGGAGGAGGACAGCGGCCGCGGTGAGTCACGCATCGGCCGCTGGACGACGGCGAGGTGTACGGACGGCTGCATGACTCGGAGAACCTGGATCCCGGGGCCGGCGTCCAGTAGCACCCGCCCAATCGCGGCTCGCCGCCGACCAAAGATCCAGTCTCTTGAACCTATACGCTCCGTGTCGATGGATTGGACCATCTCATGATCCGCGAACGATGTGTGCGACCTTGCAAGCACTTGGGAGAGAGGTTCGATCCTGTCTCGCCGAGGGGTGAGCGATCGAACGGCCACGATCCGCCGGTCACGACGTCAGAACCGATCACGTCGACTGAAGGACGCAAGCATCGGGGCGGGCGCTGTCACAGGTCGCCGCGGCGCGCTGCCTCACTCAGATGCGGAGCCTGTCTGTTGCTGCATGAGAACAGACACGGTCGTGGTCGCCTTGAGAAGTAGCGACGGTGACATCGGCCAGCTGACGCACCGAGAGCCCAAGGTCCCTGTGGACGCGGCTTGGATAGGAGGACGAGGCCGGGGGAGTCCATACGGCTGCATGTGGCTGCGTTAGGCGCCGGATGCCAAAGCGCGTCATGCCGGCGCCTACTGCTCCCGTTGCTCCTAGCAACGTTACGGGACCTGCAGAGCACGCGTAGCCATGGGCCTCCCACCGCCGGCATTGGCGGAGGGCTGAGCGGTCAAAGTCGACTCCTGTCGGTATCGCGAGTTGCCGCCGGCGTTGTCGACCCACCATCCTGAAAAACCTGGTTCATGGGCGCCGTCGCAACGACGATCGTCTCGGCGAGTTGACTGAGCCGGGCGAACGGAATGCAGACTCCGTCGACGGTCAGCTCTTGAGCGGTATCGGCGGTTCTTCCAAGTGAGCGAGCGTAGCTCGATATGACATGCAGAACATGGTGTGCGCCCCAGCAGCTGTCTGACGGGGCAAGTCCTCGAGGCAGTACTCGTCCAGCGGGGCCATGTCCCTCAACGTCGCTACGATAGCGATGGAAACGGCGCTGCCGTACAGGTCGAGCTCCGTGCGCCTCGGAATGTGGAGTTCCATGCGCCGATCGGAACGTCCGGACGTGCTTGTCGTGGCTATCGAGATAGTCGACGGCAGAATCTGATGAGCCGTCGTCAACCAGCCAGCATAAAGGCCGTCGGCCGGCAGCAAAGAGTCGGGATCGAGCCTGACATTTGCAGTGGCAAAGCCCAATATGTGGCTGAACGCTTCGCCATGAACCACCATTCCTCTGACACGCCACTCCGGTGGCGGTGATGCAGTTCGGCGCACGCCGAGGGCGCCTCCTCTGATCACTAGTTCTCACCCAGCACGATCGAGGGGGCACAACCGATCTCGGGCACCGGATTGAACGCTCCAGTGGCGCTCGGCATATGGTCGAACGCATGCCCGATGCGGCGCCGGTCGCTCAGAAGGTTTCGGAGGCTCGTCGCGGTTGGCCGTCTCAACATCGGCACCCGGCCGAGGACGTTGACTCCATGATGCTCGAGTTCCTGCTGCAGGTTCGGACTGTTGGTGAGACGACCGAAGTTGCTCGCCCCAACCGCGGCGGAGCGAGGACAGGGCATCGCCACTAGGCATTCAGAATGGATGCGCACGACCAGGTCCTCGCCATCACCGATGTCGCCTGCGAGTTTGACGAAGTGCTCGCGGTCCCCGGCCGGCGAAATATCGCCGATCGCGGTGAAGGCGCCGAAGCTCGTAGGTAGCTGAGTCTCGGCGGTGCGCTGAGCGTGTGTCTCGGCTCGCCGGCCAACGGCTTTCAGATCCTCGATACTGATCAACGACAGCTTGTGATGATGGGCGAACCGCAATAGGTCTGGCAGTCGCGCCATAGCGCCGCCGTCGTCATTGATGATCTCACCCATCGCAGCGCCGGTCGGATCCGCGCCAGCCGAGTGAGGTCCACGGCGGCCTCGGCACGGCCTGATCTCACCAGCACCCCAACGGTATGCGCGCGGACAGGAAACGTCGACCGAGACGGTGAACGCGGTGCGTTCGGCGCATGATCGCGCCGCGCCGATCCGGCGGGAAGTGCGAGACGGTCTAGCTCCGGGGCCAGGAGGTGGCGCGGAGATCATGCCGCTGGTGTACCTGATCATGAACCCGAGCAGATCGGGCGTGGCCGACCCGGCGGCTATGACGAGGTCCCCTTCATCCTCGGGGCCGATATCGCCCACGACGATCACTGGTCTCCCGGCGGCGATATCTCGCACCGCCTGTTCGACCAGGCCGAATGGTGAGCTCGTAGTGGGATGAGCCATGACAGCCTCCGCTGTTCCGGCCGTGTACCGACAGACAGCTATACGGAACTACCTGCCCGAGCGGTTCGATGGCGAATAGCTGGATGAGCTCGAAAGCCATCTCAGAGCCGAAGCTGATCCAGAGCGTGTGCGCTGGCCTGGGACGGACAGGACAGCGCAACGGGCCGCGGCTCGCGCCGCGGCCCGTGACGGGTTCGGTACGTCGGTTACTCGACGCTGACCAGCCTGCTGCTGAAGATCTGCACGTGCTTGAGCCGCTCGGCGGGCGGGAGATTGTTGTTGACGGTGATCGGCTCGAGGATAGCTTTCCCAAGTGAGTCGGTCAGGGCCATCTGCTCAGCGGTGGGCAGCTTGTTGACGAACATGGTCTGGCTTCCGAAGGAGACGGTGACCTTCCACTGCTGGCTCTGTGTGGCGTCGCACTCGGCCAACACCACGTTCGCGCCGTTCACTTGGGCGCCCGACTTCTGCGCGCTGGGCTCCACGTCGAGGCACTTGCCGGTCTTCTTGTTGACGAGTGAGACGCCGGCGATGTTCGGAGCGATCTTGACCTGCGCAAAGGCCATCTCCGGGGGAACGTCCGTGAAACCGCAGGATGCGCAAGCAGACGTCCCGTTGAACCGAGGTCCAAACTTGACGGGCGAGTTGTCCTGGCTGGACGTGATGGTCAGCTGGCGACCCGCCTGCTTGCTGTCCACAGTCCGGAAGAAGGTTGTCGCCGAGGCCGTCTGCGCAAAGGAGCCGACCAGCAGGGCGGCAGCGCCAACGGTGGTGAGCGCGGCGCGAATCCCGCGGCGCGATACGGAACGGTTCATGAGTCTTGTCCTTGTCCTGGTATGACGTTGCGTTGCTGTCCATCGATACGGGGAAACAGATACAGACGGTTCTCCAGTGGGCCACCGACTCCTATAGGTCACCCTGAATGCGGGCGCCATCACGCAGGCGTGGGATCGCTCGGTCAGGTTAGCTGCGATATCGGTGAGCGGCGGCGGAACTGCTGTTCCGGTAGGCCAGACCCAGCCTGGTGGAGCGCCGACCTCAGAAGCTCAGGCAACGTCGTTGCAGCACCACCGCATCAGGTCGACTGTCAGGGACTGCAGCTCTCGATGTCGTTGCTCTCCCTCCTTGAGCCAGACAGCGGGCGACGTTTCCGAACGGAATACTCGTTGTCTACGCTCGAGCAGGCATCGACCTTGGTGGCCGGCGCAATCCTGTTCCACTTGTACGCCGAAGACTTGAAGGCGTCTGCCATCGATGGCTACGAACCGAATCATTACCTGCCTGTGTGCCTGTTGCTACAGCGCTGCATCGCGTCTGGCGCGATACGTTGCGTGTCACCGAGGGGCTTCACCGCTGGCGATCCGTTCCGAGGGCTGCCGGGTCGGTAAGATCACCGCCAACCCTGGCCTCACAAGGTTGGTGCGGTCACGCGATTCCGTGGCAAGCCGGTTTGTCCATCTCGGAGTATCAATGTCCTGTCGACATCGGAGTCTGCGCGGCCTGGCGCAGAGTTCATCCCGCGATCAACGACGACGTAGCGACGGCCGCGATCGCTGCACTATCGCGGAGAGCGTGTGCGGACGCCAGGTGCGACCGAGAACCGAGCTCAGTTTCCGTCCGTAGTGCTGATCGCGGTGGCGTCCCGGACGCTCTGCGACAAGGCGCCTCATCATCGTGGGAGGCGTCCTCTACGAATCAGCGAAGGGATTACTCATGAACCAGGGATCTAAGCGCGGCGTTAGCATGAACCACAACGAGGTCCTTCTCGAGGGTGAGATCGCGGCGGGCCACAGCGGGGGTCCGGCTCGCGGCGTGAGCATGAACCACAACGAGGTTCTGTTCGAGGGTGAGATCGCGAGCGGTCACAACGGGGTTCCGGCTCGGGGTGTCGTTCTGAACCACAACGAGATCCTCCTCTGACCTGTCGACGTCTGAGTTCCCGCTTGAGGTATCACAGGTCCCCAAGCGGGACGCTGGCAGAGACAACACTCCATCCAGAGCTGCAGCTCTGGATGGGGCTATCTCCATGTTCCGGGCTACCGAGCGATTCTCGCCGACGACGAATTTCGCCCGGACGCGGAACTGTGCCCCGGCCTCCGCATCGGGTTCGGCTCAACTCATCGGTGCGTCCGCCGCTGTCCGAAGCTGCGGGGCCGCCAAAACCAGATCCCGGCCATGACCCCGGTGCATAACCGGCCTGACGCCGAAAATTAGCGCCGATCCTGAACTGGATGAACCCCTTGTCAGGGCTCAGTGGTCGAGCGAGAGACGTCCTATCCCAAGCATGCTGGCTGATCGCGCCGGCTTCAGCCGTATGGATGGTGCAGCGATGAGTTGGTCACGACGGTCGCGTCTGTCGTGAACTGAAGTAGTTGATCTGAGCGTAGTGTTGGTGATGATCGTCGCAGACAGGGAGTTCTGATGGCTCTCCAGCCGTTTAACAGCGAGTTCACGACCCTGGTGGCTAGTTGGGCGAGCTCGGCGCAGGAGGTCGGGCTGTTGTCCGGGCGGGAGGAGTTCCCGTTCCCGGCCGACCTGTTGACGAACTGGCGGAAGATCGCCGACGACATCAAGGCCTACTTGTTCTTCGATGGACTGACACCGGTTGGCTACGGCGAACTGTGGCTCGACGACGAGGAAGACGAAGTCGAACTGGCGCGCATCATCGTCGCGCCGGAGTTCCGCGGCAAGGGGATCGGGACTGCGTTTGTCCAGGCGCTGCTGGTCCCTGCGCTCGACGCCGGCTATTCGGATGTGTTCCTGCGGGTGCGTCCCGACAACGAGCCGGCGATCCGCACCTACCTCCGGGTTGGCTTCCAACCCGTCGACGAGACCCTGGCAGCCGAGTGGAACCAACCGCAGCCCATCAACTACACCTGGCTCCAGTACCCGGCGACCCCCAAGGGGCCAGCGCTGGGCGAGGAGCACGCATCCGTCAATGACCCAGTCTGGGTAGGCGAGGAGTGAGCAGAGGGTTGACTCGTACGGTGACCACGGACTCCTGACTAGATCCCCACCGACAAGGAGCACGCTCTACCTAGCCAGCGTGCTCGACATGGGCTCGCGGCACATTGCCGGGTTCTGCCTGGAGGAGCACCACAACGCCGAGCTCACCTAACTGCGCTGGTGATGGCGGTCGCGGTCTGCGGCAAGGACGTCGTCACCGGCGTCGTCTCGCACATTGACCAGGGCGGCGAATACACCGCCGGCAAAGCGGTCATCGTAAGCCTGGCATCCACCGTGGAGTTCGAACTGCGCATGCTCAAGCACTCACTCCCAAGATCCAGGCCCCCGCCAAAGGGTCGCGGCCTGGATCGAGGAGTAGAACCACGACCGGCGCCACTCCGCATTCAAGATGCGCCCTCGCCGACGTCAAGGCCACGCCCTCGGGTGGCCTCCGGCCAGCCTTGCCCCCGACTCCGGATGAGCACCGTCATGCAGCCAGCGGGTGGCCGGCCAACAACCGAAACAACAGACAAGTCTCTTCGGTTTCAGGGGATTGCCGCTCTTGCCTTCACCGCTCGAACGCCAGTGGCTGCCCTGTCGTTCGCGGTGATCATGGCTGGTCCCGACGGTGCTTGAGGGCGTCAGAATCTCGGTGAATGTTCTCGTCACCTGAGTTGTATGCGGCGGCGCGGCGAGACCCCATGCGGGGCCGGCTGACCGGGCGATGCAGCGCAAGTCTGGCGCCAGTTGCGGACGGAAGACAGGGCGCTGGTGTCCGCGTGGCCGCGGCCGGTGCGGACCGTATGCACCGCGGGTGTCGAAGCTGGATCTTTTCAGGCGGTGATCGATCAGATGCTGCTGGTCCACCGGGACGCGCCGAGGAAGCAGGGACATACCGCGACCCGGATCTTTCAATGGCTGCTCGACGAACACGGCGTGACGAACGTTTCGTACGAGGTCGTGCGTGGGTATGTCGCCAAGCGACCCGAGCTCAGGATCGAGACCGGCCGCGGCTCAGCGCAGGTGTTCGTCCCGCAGCCGCATCTGCCTGGCACAGAGGCCGAGGTCGATTTTGGCGAGGTCGTGGTTGACCTGCGCGGGAGCCAGTGAAGTGCATGCTGTCTGCCTGCGGTTGTCGTACTCGGAGCAAGACAGTGCACCGGGTGTGCGCATCCGGCGGGCAGGAGGTGTTCTTCGAAGGCCACGAGCACGCTTCAGCGTGCTGGGCGGGGTGCCGTACTGCAAGATCCGCTACGAAAACCTGACGGCCGTGGTCGCGAAGGTGCTGGGGATTGCCCGGGAGCGGGTCCCGGCATTGAGTGCGCCCACGATAAGGGCGGGGGTCGAGAGGCAGATCGGGGTACTCCGCCGCAACCACTTCGTCCCGGCCCTGGAGATCGACTCCCGCACACAGCTGAATGAGCTGATTGGCCAGTGGAACATTTGACGACGAGGCCTGCCGGATCGGCACCCGACCGCGCACACTCCGACCTGACACTATGACAACCCACGATAGTGAGGTCGGCGGCGGCCGGGCGGCCGAGATTTCGAGAGCACCCTTGTCACTGGGACCTGCAACGATCCGATTGCACCACATGTGACGTAATGATCAGGGCGCGGAACGCGCTCTGAAGGCCGCACCAGCCGTCAGCCAGCTCGCTCTGGATGGCCTGATCCGACAATGCTGAGGGGTGACCAGGGTGCCAATTCGTACAGCGGTAACGGACGCAGACTATGAGGCCTGGCGTCAGGTGCGGATTGCGGCGCTGCCGCACGAGCGGTGCCCTAGCGTTGCGGAGTTGCGAGAGCAGGATCGGCCGGGTCGTTTGCTGCTGCTCGCCGAGAGGGACGGCAAAATCGCCGGCAGCGGCCTGTCGGACCGCTCAGACGAGGCCGGGCGGGCGTTTCTTGCGCCACGGGTCCGGCCAGAGTACCGACGTCGGGGTGTCGGAACGGAGCTACTGTTCGCGTTGGCGCGTCACGCAGCCGACCAGGGCTACGAGCGGGCAGGGTCCGGGGTGGAAGACGACGGGTCACTGGCGTTCGCACAGCGGTTCGGGTTCGTCGAAACAGATCGCCAGGTCCAGCAGGTTCGCCGGATCGAGGCCGAGCCGTGGCCGGCCGCGCCGACGGCGTACGACGTCGTCACCGTGGCGCAGCGCCCCGAACTCTGGGCGCGTGCCTATGAGCAGGTGGCATTGCCGACCTTTCCGGACATGGACGTGCCGAGCCTGCTGAACGTCACGGCACACGACTGGGCCAACGAGTGGATCAACGATCCCGCGGCGATGTTCATGGCCGTCGCCGACGATGAAGTCATTGGAGTCGCCGGGCTGATGCTCGACACCGACAAGCCCGAACGTGCAGAGGTCGCCTACACCGCGGTTCGGCGGGAGTGGCGAGGCAAGTCGGTTGCCGCGACGTTGAAACGGATAAGCATGGCCTGGGCTGCCGAGCACGGCATCACCGAGATCTACACCTGGACGCAACGCGGCAACGACAACATGCGTCGCCTCAACGAGCACCTCGGATTCACCTACGGCAAAGTCAGCATCAGCGTCCGCGCGCCCCTTCCGCTCTCAGCAGACTGACCCACGTGCCACTCCCAGGTCACCCGCGGACCGATCGCGGATGGGCTTTGGCCGTCGTGCTAACTCTGTTTGGGGATGCTTGTGTGCCCGACGAATCTCGATGGAGCCGGGAGCTCACTGACAAACTGAGATGTCCCGGATCGATACCGAGTTGCTACGTCGAGGTCGCGTCGGATCCGGATGTCCGGATCATGACGATCAACCTCGGCCGCTTCACCGTGAAGATGGGTGTCAGTCGTGTCCTGGAGTATCTGCGGTCCCGGGCCGGCAGTTTGCTCGAGGTGCGAACCGGTGGTGAGGCCCGCCCGTATTGCTGGATGAGGCGGGTCGGCTAACGCCGTAGAGGCAGTTGCTCGAGGGAGGGCGAGATCGAGTCGACGAAACGTCGGCACGGACACATCCGCTGACTGGCTGAGATTGAGGACGGTGGGTTCATGGACCGGAATCGTGAGGTGCTCGAGCGATTGTGGTCGACCGACGGAAAGCTCGCGCTGTCGGCGGAGGCGGAGCACGAGATGCGCACCGAGGATTATGTGCTGGAGATGCCACAGTCGGGTGAGCGCATCGTCGGACGGGACAAGATGCGTGCGATGCAGCAGGAGTACCCGAATCCGCCCTCGATCCAGATCTTGCGCATCACCGGCGGTGGCGACCATTTCGTCGTCCTGGGCCGGTCGGACTACGACGGCGAGATCTTCTACGTCGCCAACATCGTCGAGTTCAGCAACGGCCGGATCTCCCGCGAAACCAGGATCTACGGCTCTCTCTTCCCACCTCCCGCGTGGCGAGCCAGTTACGTCGACTGAGCATGCACCGGCAGCACCCATAGCACGCGCTCGGCGGTAGTCGCTTGCCCACCGGGGCCTGCCGAGTGGGACCGGACGCAGCGTCTCAAACATCGACCCGTACCCCTTGAGGCACTGACGTCGTGCCGACCATGGCGAACTGGGTACCGGGTAGAACTCGTTCCACCTTCACCGCCCAACCCACAGCCTCAACCAGCAATCCGCCCACCCCCGGCATGAAATGAAGCGCCGGGATGCCGGACATATAAGGGGTATGACGCAGATATCGACGAGGACCCGCCCCGGGTCGGCGAGCGAGGCGGCTCTGCCGAAACAGCCAGCCGGACAGGACCGGCAGCAGTAATTCGAAGGAGTTCTTCGAGGCGAACCGGGAGGCGGTGCTCACGCATCTCCTCCGGCGGACCGCGAACCGGCACCCGACGCGGCCGACATGCTCGCCGACACGTTCCTGGTCGCCTGGCGGCGGCTCGAGGACGTTCCGCCGGGCGACCAGATCAGACCCTGGCTGTACAGCGTGGCTCACCGGGTGCAGGCCAACCATCTTCGCGGCGAGGGACGTCGACACGCATTGGCCGACCGCCTCCGTCAGGAGCTGACCGACTTCGACGAGGTGGTCCGCTCGCTCCCGGGCGATGCCCTGGGGCCGCCATAGCGTTCGGGGCGCGCTCCCCGGAGCAGGACCGGGAGTTGCTGTCGCCGGTGGCGTGGGAAGAGCGCGACACACCCCAGATCGCGATCACGCTCGGCATCTCGCGCAACGCAGTACAGATGAGGTTGCACCGGGCCAAGAAACGGTTCGCCGAGTTGCTGACCGCCACACTGGCCAACCGCACCCTGAGAGACTAGGCATCCCATGAAGACGCATGCCACCGACCCGGTCACTCGCCTCCTGAACCCAGCCCCGACATTGAGGTCACCGACGCCGCGTGGTCCTAGCTGCCCGACGCCATCACCTCCAATCAGCAAGTGGTCGTACTCGACACCCGCCGGCGCTCGCGCCGCCCGCGGCTGGTCCTCGTCGCGGCCTGCGCCCTGCTGATCGCGGGCGTGGTCGCGGCCACGGTGGTGAACCGCCAGTACCAGTACCAGGCGCTGTCGTTCACGGAGCGGGGCGACAAGCTGATCGTCCGGGTGGTCGATCCGAACGCCGACCCAAGCAGTACAACGCCGAGTTCAAGAAGATGGCCTGAACATCAAGGTGAAGACGTCGCCGTCAGCCCGCCGTTCGTCGGCACGATGTTCACCTTCTCCGCCCGTGACTCCGAGGACATGGATCAGTTGCACCGGCTCGAGGCGGCCGAGAAGTGCAGCGGTACGCTGAACGCCTCCGGCCCAAGATGCCAGGAGGGCCTCGAGTCGCCGAAGGACGACGACGGCGAGACCGAGATCCAGTTCGGCCGGGCAACGAAGCTCGGCGACATGTTCTGGCACTCCTCGCCATCGGCGACCGGCAAGGGCGAGTCGCTCGCCGGCATGAAGCTGCGGAACAAGACCGTCGCCGAAGCGCTGCCGCTGATCGCGGCCAAGGGTGTGAAAGTGGTCGCGTACTACGACAGTCGCAACGCGCCCAGTTCAACGACATCGGCAAACCCGCCGACGGCTGGTACGTACAGGACGCATCCCCGGTCGCCCCGGGCGAGGTCGTGCTCTGGACCGGCCCGACGCCGGAGAAGTAGCTCCCGTATGCCGCTTCCGCGGGGCCGCAGGTCTCGCCGGGAGCGGCGGGTCGGGGCGGAGGCCCAGCGTCAGGCGACGGTGAGCCACAGGAGCCTGAAACCCTCGACGCCAAATGGAGCTAGTTCTCGTGCAGATCCCCTTGACCCGAAGGCCACCAGATGGAGCCGAAGCTCAATGGCAAACCGAGCTAGATCTGACGGCCATACCAGGCTCACGGCATGAGGGTGTTGTCGGCTCGTCCGGTATCGCCGCTCATGATCGCGACGGACTGCTGACCGGTCTGCTCGTGCTGGTGCAGCCCTGCGCATCGGCCGAGGTCCCGCAGGGTCCGACGAGCGGCAGCGTCTGGGCCATCTCCAACACTGATGCCAAGCTCTGGCCAACCACGCCCAAACGGCGAGCCACCTGATCCGGCGTTCATAGTCGAGAACGCAAGCTTCTCGAGGTTCGTGAGGCGCATCCGAGCACTGTGCGCCGCGATGACCTGTGGCATACATCGACTTGCTCTCGCCGCGATGCTCGCGAGGAAGCAAGGTGCTGCCCACAAACTGACCGATGGTCAGCGAATGATCCGTCCTGAAGCGGACGCCCAGGAGAACCGACTCCCTACGCCTGTTCGTACTGAGAGGAGCCCCGGAATGTCCGGAGCCATCAATACGTCATCCACCTCGATGAGGAAGTTCTCAGCATGCACTTCAAGACCATTGCCGTTCATGGCGCTTCCGGCTCGCAGGGGGCGCCGGTCGCTGCCCGTCTCGAGGCCGGTGGCCACTCGGTCCGGCGGCTCAGTCGTGTGACAGGAGTCGATCTTCTCGATCGTCAGTCGCTGGACGCTGCCTATGCCGAGGCCGACACCGTTGTGCTGCAGCTCCCGCTTGTCTACGACGAGCGGGCGCTTGTCATGGCCGACAACGCGGCCAATGCCGCGGCCGCGGCCGGTGTCTCACACCTCGTTCTCAATACGAGCGCTCCGCTGCCTCCGCAGCCGATCGGCGTTCCGTTCCTCGACGCCCGTCACCGTGCAGCCGGAGCCGCTGTGCCGATGGTCACGGTGCTTCAGCCGACCTTCTATTTGGAGAACCTGACTTCGCCGTGGCAGGCGCCCCGCACGATGGAGGGTTTGATTTCTTCTCCGCTACCGGCTGAGGTTCCGATGCCGTGGGTCGCGACTGACGATGTCGCGGTTGCGATCGAACGGGCGATCAATCAGGCGGTCACTGGATCGTTCGTGCTCCCGGGACAGGCGGTGACTGGGCACCAGATCGCCAAGGCGATCGCTGCGGTTGTTGGACATGCGGTGCGGTGGGAGACGATCACGCCAACCGAGTACGGCGACCTACTCCGCCCACACCTCGGTGATCATGCCGCTGACGGTATCGCGGGCGTGTATACCGCGATGGCGGCAGCGCCCGCACAGCCGGCGCCGGACCCCGCACCTGCCCGTGAAGCTCTGGGCTGGGCACCGCGCGATATCGATGACTGGGCCGCGCATGTGCCCGCCTTCACCCGCGCGTCGGGGATGGTGGAGAGCGGGCGGTAGGCACCACTGCCGCGCAGGTGTCACGAGAGGGAAACGCGGCCGCCCTTCGGGCATATTTTGGGTTGCCAACGTCACCCCGACCGTCTGACCGGACACACCTGGGGTCCGGCGTTGCACGTGGCTCAGCGGCGCAAAGGCCGCACGCATCGATGCACGATATGGAGCACCACCGCCATCCTGCGGTGGTGCTCCAGCGACTTCCCCGTGAGGACATTGCCGAGAGCCGGGTCGGCAATCCGCGGTTCTTCCGCTCGGACAATCTGGCAGGGACGGGACACCATGCATTCCTTCTGATTTCGAATCGGTGCCGGGTGCCACAAAGGTTGCGTACTCCCACGAAATCGCGCGATCTTGGTTGAAGCCCGCGTAGTGCTCCGGCAGCACAGCTAGCGCAGGTACACAGTCGACGGCCTCTTCGATATCGTCCGCTGTTCGTGCATCAAAGCTGTCGCCAAGCTCCGCGATGTGGTGCTCGCTGTCCCAGCCACTCGGCGCACGGAGATGGAGTCTGGATAAGGCAGCGACTCCTCCTTTACCTCGAACCATGACCCCATGACCGCGCTCAACCGGGCCGTCGCGCCATGGCCTACAGGCCTGTCGCGCCCTACACCTGCTGAACCCCGCTGGGCGACACGGACAGCTCAACCTTCTCGGCGACATCGCCGCAGACCTCGCACCCCCCTAGGCGCCACCGTCGGCGCGATGTTCGGCAAACCCGCCCTCAAAGCTCACGGCAAGGCCTTCGCCTGCCTCAAAGGCGACACTCTGGCCTTCCGGTTCGGCGACGGCACACCTGCCCACGCCAAAGCCCTCACCCTCCTGGGAGCCGAACTCTTCGACCCTTCAGACAAAGACCGCCCCTTCAAGTAATCATGCACGTTTCCCCGACCGCGCTCCTCGTCGGTGAAGTTGAAGTGGGACGTTGCGACGAGACGCGGACTGTCTGCGCGACCTGCCTGCGCCCACGTCGAGCGAGCAGCCTCGAACGAAGGGGCGACCAGTTCGGGCGGGAGCGAGGCGGCGATGTAGCCGTCTCCCCGGGTAGCCATCCGGCTAAGCGCGGCGGGAACGAATCCCCCGAACAGCAGGGAAGACTACGTGGGCCGTCACTCATGGCAGGAATCTCTCCATCGCCAACCGGCTTCCCGGCCCAGACGTCACGGTAGATCTGCAGATCGTCGTCGAGTCGTCGGCCACGGGTGGCGAACGACTCCTTCGGTGGGAAATCATCGGCCCGCGGTCGACCCCGACTCCAAACGCCAGGCGACAGCCCGAGACAGCGTCGATCCCCGCAAGCTCCTTGGCGAGAACCGCCGGCCACACAGGGTGCGAGCAGGACCGTGCTGGATCAGACCAATTGTGCGGCTCGCGTCAGCCGCAGGTTGGTGGCAACTACGTGCCGTCAGGGTGACCGGGTGCGTAGTCGCGGCATCGGTAGAAATCGCCTCGTTCTCAGTCGCGGTCTTGGTATCGACTCTCACGAAGATGTCACTTGACCCGACACTATGTTGACGTGGCCGCTTCGAAGTCTGTGGAGCCGGCCCGAACCGATGAGTCAAGCGCGAACCGTTCGGGCGTCTGATCGCGTATTCCGTAGAAAGATCTACTAGCGAAGGGATCTAGCGATGAACGATTCAGACTTGACCGAGGGCACGCGCGATGTCGGCATGAACCGCAACGAGGTTCTGGGCAAGGGCATCGCAACCAACCACAACGAGGCCCTGCTCTCGCTGTGATGCGGTGACGCCACCTCTCGGGGTCTCATCATATGGGGCCCCGAGACAGGACCCGGCTTCCAGGCAAGTTGTCCGCGGGCCTCGTTGCGAACGCTTCGAACTAGACCGGTCCGATCGGGCAGGTTCGAGTCGAAGCGCTCCTCTACGCGTCTGACTGGTCCAGCGTCCGCTCATCGAAGCTGGCGGACTTCGTCAACCAGGCCGCCGTGCCAAATAGCGTCGACCGGGTCGGCGACTCGGCGGTGAAGAACGCGAGGCGGTACCGATTCGAGTGAACAGCCGGATCCACGTGCCGTAGACAGAGCATGACCGCAGTTGACGGCGCTGCTGTGAGGGCAAGAACCTCGGAATCGCGCGGAGCTTGCCTAGGCGGGGACCTCGTCGCGGATGTGGTGCAACAGGTCGGCCAGGCGACGTTGAGCTCGCGCTGTCCGGCTCTTCACCGTGCCAAGGGCGATCCCAAGTTGATTCGCGATTTCGCTCTGGGTGTAGTCGCAGTGGTACGCCAACTGCAGCACCTCGCGCTCATCCGGGTGCAGCTGGTCGAGGGCTCGGCGGACTTGCCATGCGCGCCACGTTTCATCCATCGTGGTGTCTTCTGTCGCCAGCGCGCGATCCGCTCCATCGGGGTCCAGCGGTAACATCTCTGATGCGCGACGCTCCCGCCGGTAGACGTCGATCGCGGCGCGGCGCGTGATCGCATACAGCCACGGTTGGAGTTCGCGCCCTGCATCGAACCGGTCGGCAGCCTGCCATGCCTGGATGAAGGCCCGCTGAACCGTGTCAGCCGCAAGGTCGTGACGCCCGAGCATCTTGAGTGCGATAACGAACATCGGGGCGGAGTACTGGCGGTACATCTCCCACAACGCTGTCTGGTCACCACCGCGGAACCTCTCGGCCAGGCTCAGATCCAGATCGCTCGGACCGGCTAACCTTCTGTCATTCCGGCTCCCGGCACCGCGATCCCGGACCGCGAGGGACCCGGTAGGACGGGCTCTGGCGGCACCTGGTGCCGCCGCAGTCATCAGGTCCATATCCCCGCTCCTCCCTGACCAGCTCACCCCGGAGCCTCGTCGTCCACTCTCCTTAACCGGGGCAGTCGTGGCATCGGTGACCGCTGCCTATTTGAGCCGCGCGGCGGATGCCTATGCGGGCCATGAACGCGCTGCTGTCCACGTCGGCCGAGCGAGGAGCTGACTGATCCTCGGACGAGCTCAGCCCTACGATGATCGATATCGCCGGCGAATAGGCAGTCGACGACACCTACGACGCCGCCCCAATTCGAGCGGGCTTCGAGCGGTCGCTACGGCACTCCGCCGAGCCGCCGAGTCCTCCCGCTGTGGATGCACGACGTCGTGACCGGCTTGATCGCCAGGTGTACGCGGCGTTCGGCTCACCAGCGGCTGTTTGGTCAGCCGACTGAACTAAGCCGATCAGCGGAACTCGCGCCGCTCCTCGCCCATCAGCATGACCCGCCAGAAGGCTCGAGGCCTGGACCCTTCAGGACTGAACGATCACGTCAATGTCTCGGATAGTCAGTGAGGCGGGATCCGATCAGCAGTTCGTTGCCGTATCCCAGTGGAACATCAGGCGCACTGCCCCGATGGCGCGACGCAAACACTGGCCACGGCAGGAGGCACTGACCGATGTATTCGATCGACCGCCTGGGAAGCCCAGGCGCTTGAAGATCCGGTGTGAGATACGGAGACCCGAATGACAACATCCCCGCTCGGACAGGAGTCAGCCCTGCTCCGTAGCACGTCGGGACCGGCGCTGGCCGCTGGACGCGAGCACCCCTGCGCGATGACTTGCCCTGCTGTACAGCTCGCGTCGGCGCGGCGATGACGGCAGCACCAGAGGACACAAACCTGGCGGAGCGTTTCAAGTCCGGTGATGACCTCGCCCTCGTGGAGATGTACAGCAAGTACTCCGCGCCGATGTACGTGATAGCACTCCGGCTCCTCGGTGATCATGACCTCGCGTCTGAGGCCGTGCAGAGAGCTTTCGTGCAAGCGTGGCGCGGGGTGGAGACCTTCGACGCTGGTAGGGACCTTCAACCATGGTTGTATGCGATAACCCGCCGCGCCGCAGTGGACGTCTACCGACGGCAGCGTCGCGCCGCAAGGATGGCACCACTTGACAGCGCAGCCATCCCGGAGCGCGACTTAGCCATCGACGGCCCCAGCTTCGACGCTACCTGGCGGGCGTGGCAGGTGCGCCGTGCACTCGACAAACTCACGCCGGAAGAGCGGCAAGTACTACAACTTGGGTACCTTGCCGGCTACTCGCAGAGCCAGATCGCGGCCGAACTCGGGATTGCCCTCGGTACCGTCAAGAGCCGCACCGCACGCGGCCTTCGACGCCTCATGGTGCTACTTGCACATCTGCGCGAACTTATCTGAACGTGAACAAAGTCCAGCCGGTGCATCGTCCAACCATCGATGCGGCGGTTCTGCCAGGACGGCGCCGACGACGCGGACGGTGGGGATGCCGACGATGTCGGTGCGGCGACGGGTGTTTGCCGATGCCCGTCTTTTCTCGCGCAGGAGCGCGGCCTTGCTGGACTCGATCAGTGCCTTATCTAGGCCTGGTTAGCAGCGAGCTCCGTCGACGAGCCTGTGGATGCGCTTGGCGAGGCGGACGGCCCTCGGCGCGAGCGGTCGCGGCGGAGATATCACGAGCGAGTTCATGGGTGCGCGTACGCCGAGCTGTTGCTCCCGTTCTGCTTGAGGACACAAACCTGACGGTCACCGTCCAGCAGATGCTCCCCCACGAAGCGTCCGCCAGGTCAAAATGGCGCGACACTGGTTGGCGACCGACCCGCGGTCTTCGAACGCGGCGTCGCATGCCTTCAGGCCGGGCAACATTCCTTGAGGGTGACCTCACCGGTCTGCATTAGAGTCTGGCACGAACTATCTAACCGGTCGGTGGCCGTCCACGGCCAAGCCATCGCTTCTCAGGCAGGCAGCTCTCTCGGAGTTGGTCGTCACACCCTGCATCATCGCCTTGCACTCGAAGGGCGGCCGTCGTCGGAGTGCAGCGCAAAGGAGATTCCGGAACGCCGATATCGGGTTCAGGAGTGATGGGACCGAAGCGAGACACTTGTGTAAAGCAGAGCACAGGAACGGGCGCCGGGGCGCAGCTCGGCTTATCCAGCACGCGTGGGATCATCGATGCGGTGGAGGTGCCAGGACCGTGCGGTCGTGATCGCCTCCCGTCGATTTGCAGCACCAAGCTTTGCGAGGATAGCGGCGACGTGGTGGTCGACAGTGCGGACTGATACGACCAGCCTCTCGGCGATCTCCCTATTGGTCAGACCTTCGGTAAGCAACATGAGCACCTCGAGCTGCCGATCACTGAGTCCCGCCGGGTTGACCTTCACAGATCGGGGCTGTGTCGAGCGACGAACGCTGTGAACGCCAAGGCTCTTGAGCTCCCGTCGGACTAGGGTCGCGACGTGATCCGCGCCGAGATCGTCGAGAGTCCTGACTGCCTCGACCATCGGCTCTTCCATCCCTGCGGACGCGAGCTCGAGAGCCTCCTCATAGCGATCACCGGTTCGGCGCCAGCCCGCAGCGGCCGCTTTCCAGTCGCCGCTGAGCCCGTCTGCGATGGGCTCGAAAAGGGCAGCGTCTCCGCATGCTCTTGGATCAAGAGGTGCCCCACCTCGGTGAAGGTAGAGCCGCAGCTCATCAAACAGCGGCCCGCTGGCAGCGGGGAATCCTCGGGCGATCGTGTCGCGGACCTCCGCGACCAGTTCCGTGCGCCCGTTGAGCCATGCCCACTCGGCGTAGGCGGTGCCTGCATCCACCACCGGCATGAGCGACTCGCCGGCGAGTGCCCGAGTCCAGGCGGCTTCAAGCATGCTTCCAGCGTCCGGATGGCCGCGGCGGGCAAGCAGGCGCCCGAGTAGGGGATACGCGTGTGCGAGCAGCAGCCCAGGATGATCGACCGACTCGATCAATTGGCGCAAGGTTGTTTCCGCTCCCGACCAGTTCCCTCGTCGCAGATCGAGCGCTGCGCGGTGGATCTCCATGCTGTGAACAAAGGACCAGTAGCCCTGGGCGTTGGTCAACTCAATGGTGCCGTCGATGGTCTCGCTCAGTTCGTGCCACCTGTGCATGCGATACAACAGATCATCGAGAATCAATTGGCAGAGCGCCGTCGTCCCGGGCTCCGAAGAGCGTTTTGCGGCAGCGATCGCGGCGCGGACGTCGTCGAGGCCATCGTTGTCCCCTCGGATGCAACGGGCGACACCCAGTTGGGCGAGACAGATGAGCCGCAGCCTGTCGGCAGCGATGGCTTGGTCATGAACTGTCCGTAGGAGGGGCAGTGCCTCGGTGATATCCCCGGATTGAACGAGAATCACAGCTTGATATGCGGTCGTGGTTGCTTCTAGCACAGGGGATCCAAGGCGTCTCGCTGTGCGCACCGCCTGCTCAACGATTCTCTTGGCCGTACCAATGTCACCAGCCATTGACAGGAATCGAGCTTGGCGCGCCTGCGCCTCTGCAAGTTGACTGGCGTCACCTGCCAGCCGCCGCAGCTCAACGACCTGTTGACCAACCTGAATAGCGTCGGTGAATCGTGAGGCGATCTGCAACTCCCACGCGTAGTCATCGTAGAGGACTGCGCGCTCGGCAGGTGGTAAGCGGCCGGCGTGTGGGAGTACTGCCTCGATCGACGCCAGCGCCTGTCGGTGTGCGCCTGAGTTGGTTGCCTGGCGAGCGAGTTGGGGAGCATACCGAAGTGCGATCTCGGCGTCGCCAGCCTCGAACGCGTGATGGACAAGGCTATGCAAAGGCGGATCGTCGAGTGTCATCAGCGCCTGCACGACGCGCTGGTTCAGTGCGCGCCGTTGGATCGATGTCATGCTTTGCGCGATTGCCCGTCGCGCAATTTCATGCCGGAACCCTAGCTGCTGGTTTCGTACGACGAGAATTCCGCGTGCCTCTGCCTCCGCGAGCGCGCCGATACCGCTGTCGACAAGGGCGGTGACAAAGGTCAGATCCATTTCGGTGGGGACCACCGACAGTTGCTCGACGACGGCTACAGTCTCAGCATCCAGCGCCCGCAGCCGCGCAAGGACCGTGTCGACCACTGAGGCGGACACGCTCTTCGGACCCGCCAGCGCTTCAGTGACATAGAACGGGTTTCCGCCAGTGAGGTGATGAAGCTCGGCAGGATCCCATTCGGTGCCAGCTGTTAACCTCGCAACTGCGGCCCGGGTGAGGGGCTCCAGTGCGAGGCGATGAGTCGTCACCGACGCCAGCGTGCTGAGCAAAGGCCGGAGTCGGTGCTGTGCATCCACGTGCTCGTCACGGAACGTCAGTACGATCAGCGCGGGATAGCGGTGTATACGGCGAACCAAATATCGCAGTAAATCGAGCGTAGCGTCGTCGGCCCAATGCACATCCTCGACGATCAGCGTCGTGGCCTGGTCGCCAAGCTCAAGTCCAACAGCGTTGATCGCATCCTGGAGCCGGTTGGTTGCTATGGCCTGCTCCAACGGTCCACCGGTGCCGGCCACAGCCTCACGCAGGGGTCCGAGCGACGGTGGCGCAAGGAGGTCGTCACACGCGCCTTGCAGCAGCCGAACGCTGACAGGCAAAGCATCAACAAAGGCATTCACCACAGTGGATTTTCCGATACCCGCCTCGCCCGTGACCAGCGCAACCGAACCGGTTCCGTCTGCAGCGGTGCGCATTGCCTGCAGTAGAGATGTGACGTGAACGTCACGTTCGAGCAAGGTCATTGTGATCTGCCTACCTCCGCTCGTATCGCGCTGCCCGCAGCCTACCGAAAGCCCTCGGTACACACGCAACACGCTTTGCCAGGGCACACGGAAACATCCGCTCATCCGCCGTTGCCCCCTGCGAGCCGATTCGGACACCAGGCGCGCGAGAGCGTTGAGGAGGCAGGCCGTGGTGGATACGTATCCAGGACTGCGAAGGCTCGGCTCGATCGACCGTTGCACAGGTATCGAGCCTGACCCACTGTGCCGGCGCGTGCGACGGCCGTACCGGCAAAGCAGCGCGCTGTGTCTATCGAAACGTCCTGCTCAAACGGTCATGGAGTCGGTCAGCTACGGTACGCAACTGTGCAATACAGTCGGTGACACCCTTGACCAAGACGTCGGGTTGCCTACATGCAACCTCAACACGGCGAGTGGCAGCCAAACCTCGCGGTCGTGGCTGCGACCCACAGCCAGACACGCGGTTGCATCCTCGGGAACCAAGGCATCAACGTCGCTGCGGGCAGGCGGCACTGACTGCCCGAACTGACGCGACGATGGAGCTGGTCAATACTCCGTCCTCGATCAGAACCGGCTTTGCCGCCGACAGGTCACTATTCGACTGCTGACAACGGTGGTCAGGCAGTGAGCGCCCCGCCGAGCCGCCACCCGTCGAACGGTGCAGGTCAGCGGGTGCTGTTACGCGGGCGCGCATATCTTGCGTAGGAGGACCGGAGCTTCTGAGTGGGTCTGGCTAGGCGTCGTTCGAGCGCGTTTCACAGAGTCAGAAGTGGTCCTCTGCCATGCAGGCGCTCCGGACGTGAAGGACTGGCCCTGCCTCACGGTACAGAATGAAGTGATCGATGACCTCCGCTGGACCTCCGCACAACGGGCAGATCGCCTGACGATCGGCGCGGTCGGATCGTTCAACAACCACCGGTTCTGCCTGCTGCGCCGAACGATCCATGCGACTACTCCTTGCGCGAGAAATGCCGGACACCCTGTCATGGTTGCGCAGAACGGCCGACCCGGCATCGGTACTCATTGCCTATCCGCAGGCGGCTTTGGATACCTAGCGTCACCTTGCACGTCGGTCGCGCAGCGATCCATCGGGTGATGTTGGGCCGGCTACCCCGTCAGCCCGTCATCACGGAGCACTCATGGGCCTCAGCTGCCGATGGCACCTGCGTCGGCAGTTGCTCCGATCGGTGGGGTGCAGGCGACGTGTCGGCCGGAGTGGGACACCTCGGAACCGGTCGTGTCAGGGTGCTGAGCCATCCGCTCGTCAGACTAATGTGTCGTTTGGACGCCCGCTCGGCGGCAATGGCTCGTTGGCCGCCGATTGCACTCTGGCGTTGGCGGCGTTTAGCACTGGACCAGCGGGTGGCGCTGTGCCCGGCACGGCTCCACACCGATCGACCGGCCCATGAACCGGGCAGGTGTCCACATGCGTACTGCCTCGCGAGCGCCCCAGGTGATGGTCGACAACGCCAGATCACGCAGGTGGCCGCAGACCCCAATGGTCGAGAGGAAACACCGCGGTGTACGTCCCGTTCTCGATGATCAAGATGATCCACAATCTGACCCAATCCGTGAATCAGAACGCACGTCTCGTCACGCATGCACCGGCGCGGCAACGCGGCGGCCAGGAGCGTGCGAAGCAGAGTTAGTTGTTGAGCCCGAGGGTTCAGAAAGTGAGCACCATGAAGGTTTCCACCATCGCGCCGATGGAGTACGGCCGGGCGACAGAGATCTGGGAGTCGTCCGTCAGAGCGACTCATCACTTCGTCTCGGAGAACGACATCGCCGCCTTCCGACCGATGGTTCGCCGCGCATTCGATGAGATGGCTCAAGTTGCTGGACTGCGCAGCGACGACGGCGAGTTGATCGGTTTCATCGGTGTCGCGGAGGGAAAGGTCGAGATGCTCTTTATCGACCCGGCATGCCGCAGTCGAGGTGGAGGCAAGATGCTCCTTGACCACGCACGGCTCGCCTTCGGAGCTACATCAGTCGACGTGAACGAACAGAACGAGCAAGCGCTCGGCTTCTATCTCCACGAGGGCTGCGAGGTGGTGGGTCGGTCAGAGCTGGACAGCACCGGCCGGCCATATCCCATCCTCCACCTGAGTATGGCAGCCTCGGCCAGCAACCAGGTTTCTTGAGGCCAGCAGCAGCTACGAGGGGCTCAGGGACTGCCAAGGATGCCTGGCCCCGTTGACTGCATGGGGCATGCCGCCAATGGATCCGCCTGAGGCCTGGCGTCGCGTGGACTCCCGTGGGGCAGAGCCGCTTGAGGTCTTGCTGTTCGTGGCGGGGCTTGCTGGTGTCGGATTGGTTGGGCCGAGTGCAGCACCCGTCGCCCTACGGCAGCATGTACAGGATGGGTCCATCGGGAGTGGGCCCGGCCCACCTGCGGCCCGATCCGGCAGCTGCGTACTACGATCGACCATGACCTCCCGCGCTGCCGAGGCGAGCGCCACGGTGAACAACGGCCGGCTGGAGGAGCTGGGGCCGGCGTCCTATGGACTGGAGCCGGCGACGAGGCAGTCGGTCCCTTCGGCGCCGGCACATCGCATCTAGGCTGCGTGGCCCATCTTCGGAAGCGGGGCTCGTAGTTTTATCCGAATCACTGCCCGCTGGGCAGGACTGTTCGGTCGACCCACCCGTCGCCACAGTCCAGGTCGGTGCGGAAACTCGGTGGTGAGGCGACCATAGCCCCGCGCGGTTCTGGCACGCCCGCGTGGCACGCCAGAAGCTCGATGCGAATTGGGTGCGTCGATTGCGCCAACATCGCTCGCGGGTCACGGCGGTTGCGGTGGGGCGCTTCGCGCAGGTTGGCAAGGGCAGGCAGGCCCCAGCCGATGAGGTGCTGACATGTGTACCTTGACGAGGAAGCGGTCCCGTCGGCAACGAAGCCCGGCGTTCCGCGGGCAGTCAGGTCGACGACCGCCTGCTCGGCCCTTGCAACAAATGGAGCCGGCGAACCGAGGACGCCTCATGCAGAACTGGGTGACATCGCATGGCTCGTTCGAGCTCCGGACTGAGGTGGCAGTAACCGGCAACTCCGCGCTGATGGTTTGCGACGCGCCAAGACGAGGCGAACCTGGCTATGAAATGCCGCAAACCTCGAGGGCGGGTCGCTCGGGGTCACTGCGTGTGTTCCGTAGGTACAACTTGCGATGCCCGCTTCATGAATTTTCGGGACCAGGCATCGGACATGAACCGGCTTCGACGGTATCGCCGTACCGCTGTATGAGTCCACCAGAAGGCCTCGTCGTACTTACCGAAGGAGAGTGCCGACTATGTCCAGCGTCATGGTCGAGGTCGCTCGGCGCGGCCCTTCAAGGCCCGTCCCGCATGATCTGCCATATCGCACCTGCGCGAAGTGCGGATATCCGATCCGCTCAGATGACCTTGTGGATAGCGACTACCGTCCGCTGCACCGCAGCACCTGCGCAGATGGTCCGGCAAGCGCCGGGGCTTGAACCTCATGCTCAAGGAATCCATCGCTCATCCGGCTCAGGCCTGGAGTGGCGCACTTGGCGACTACTGGGCGGCGAACAGCCTGCAATTCGACCGACTGCTTGCCCGGTATGACGGAGTCCTTTGGGGTATGGCAGGCGTCTCGCCAGCAGACGTCACTCTGGATGTGGGTTGCGGCACGGGTGCGATTACCCGCACTGCTGCCCTCCGCTCAGAACGTGGGTCCGCGACTGGCTTGGACGTGTCTGCCAGCATGCTAGAAGTCGCGCGGGCCGAGACGCGGCGGCAGGGTCTTCGCAATGCGACCTTTGTCGAGGGCGATGCAGAGGCCTATTCGCTGCGCGAGGCCGCATTCGACCTGGTCGTCAGCCGCTTCGGAACGATGTCCTTCGCAGATCCGTTGTCAGCCTTCCGTAACCTTCGTCGTGCGCTGCATCATGACGGCCGGCTGGTAATGCTGGTGTGGCAGTCCTACGGGCGCAACGAAATGATGCAGGTCATCGACGATTCGCTGGGAGATCATCTCATGCGAATACCGCTGATGGGACCCGACCAGTGTTCTCTGGCCGATCCAGACCAGGCTTGGCACCTGCTCAACGACGCGGGCTTCACTGGAATCAGGGTGACGGACGTAAGGCAACCTCTGTTCTTCGGCAAGGATGCAGACGATGCATCCAAGTTCATCACCAGTCTTGTCGAAAAGGTACACCGCGAAGATTGCGACGATGCCCTGGCGGAGGGTAGAGATCGTCTCCGGACTGCGCTCGCGGCACGCCAAATCCTCGGTGGCGTGCTGTTGAACTCTGCGGCGTGGCTGATCACAGCGCGTCGAAGGTAGCAAGCCCTCCAGCAGATGGGCGATAAATTTGCAGATTGACTGCTGCCCGTCTGACGACTCACTACGTAACCGTCGGCCGGCAGGACGCGGTGCGGCGGGCTGGTGTGTGGCCGCTTCGGTCAAAGGGTGGCGGTCGGCGGGACGGGCAGGGGAGGACCGCCACCTGCCGCGGGATGGCTGGGATCCCACAAATGCGGTTTGTGGTTGCCGCTTCCGGCAACGGTCGATTGGTATGCGGGTGCGTCTGGTCCAACTGCAGGCCCAGGCCCCAGCCGGGCACGGCGTGCCAATGTCTCGCCTTGCATGTGTCGACCCTATGGGACTTGTCGTGTGCCGAATCGGATATGCACCTTTTACAGCCGACCGGATCGTGCGGGGCCAACCGCGGCCGTTGTCCGCCCATGGCCAGTGCCCGGCTTCGCACCGGCTGATTGGGCGGCGCAGGAAAATCGACGAAATGTCGGCGAGGGTTGGGTAGGGGGAGGGACTCGCCTCGGCCCACGGTTGTATTGCGACCGAGTGACTCGTCCGTGTCGCGCAGGAACTGTTGCACTGTTCGGCCCGGGCTGTCGTCTAACACCGCAATGTTGAGCGCTGGGTGTACAGGGCTGGCGTGAAGCCCGGGTCGCCATGGCCGAGACACTCGGCCAGCTCCTTGATGTTTAGTCCGTCAGCTAGGTGTGAGGTCCAGGGAGGTTGGTCAGTCGGGCAGGGTTGCGTTGCGCTGGTCGGTTGAGTTGTAGAACCGGGCGTAGGGCGAGCCGTCGGCCAGGGTGGTGGAAGCGTTCGATCTTGCCGTTGGTCTGCGGCCGGTAGGGCCGGGTCCGTTTGTGGGTGATGCCGAGTGCTGCGCAGGTGTCGCGCCAGGCGTGGGAGCGGTAGCAGGACCCGTTGTCGGACAGGACGCGTTCGACGGTGACACCGTGATCGGCGAACCACGCCACGGCTCGTTGGAGACGCCGACGCGGTGGCGGCGTTCTCATCGATGCAAATCCCGGCAAGGCCTTCGTGCACACCGTGATCGCTCAGGCCCGGTTTCGTACCGAATCTCAGCCGACGGATCGACGTCTCTCGACGCCAACCAATGCGCAGCGGTCTCGGTCAGTTTCGCCAGCTGCGCACGCACCTGACTTGCTTACCGGCGATGTCACCATGGAGTGGTCTTGGGGCGCTCGAAGCCTGCTGCGCGAGACGGAGACCGCGCGCGGTCAACTTGTCGAGTAGCCGTGACTTCTGTCGGCCTTCCTGTCGCCGAGGTCGCGCCACGGAGGACACTGCCGCTGCTGCAAAGCCAGCAAGTCGCCGGGAACCTTGTTGAGTCCCCGCGGACCTCGGCGGACAGGTGTGCGAGTCCCAGCGCTCCACGCTCCGCGACAGTCTCGCCCTAAGCAAATCCCAGCCCATCGGCGCAATGTCCTACGGACCTGCACCCACGCGCATGCCGGCACCGGCTTCGACCAGTTCCCCTCCGCAGCGGCCGACCGTGCTCCGACCCGGTACCGAACGACGCGATCTGGTCTGAGGGCCGGTCCCGACGTCTTGGCGTTCATCCGGCGAGGGGATTCGTCTGCGATCCAGATCGAGGCCGGGAGCGTATACCTGGCAGGAGCTGTTCTAGGGAGATATTTATGGGTCATCGGATCGTCATCGCCAGTATGCCGCTCGCAGGTCACGTGGGACCACTGCGGCCCATCGCGCGTGCACTTGTGCAAGCTGGGCACGACGTACGGTGGTGCACCGGGAAACGCTTCGAGGAATCCGTTTCCAGCACTGGTGCGCGATATGTGCCGTTGGCCCCCGAGATCGACCATCTGTCGGCAAATCTGGAGGACGTGTTCCCCGAACGCCGCGGGCTTACTGGACTGAAGGGCCTCAAGTTCGACATGAAGCGGGTCTTCATCGACCCCATCCCGAAACAGCTCGAAAGCCTTCGTCGTGCAGCCGATGAAGAGCAGATCGACGTGCTTGTGGCCGACAACGCCTTCAGCGGCGCCGCTGCCTTCCATGAACTGACTGGCGTTCCGTGGGCGTCGGTGGGGGTCACTCCGCTCACGGTTCCCAGTCGCGACACCCCACCTTTCGGGTTGGGATTGCTACCCAAGAATGGCTTGTCGGGCCGCCTGCGCGATCGGTTGCTGAAATCCGTGTTTGCACTTGTCATGCATGATGTCGAGGCACACCACCGGCACGTCAGAAAGCAGCTAGGGATGGGGCGCCCGTCGGCGACCCTGCTCGCCGGTATTTCGCCGCTGCTGCACCTTCAAAATGGTGTAACGGAACTGGAGTACCCGCGACGGGACCTGCCCATCCAGGTGCATTTCGTCGGTGCGCTGGTTGACGGTCCGTCGACGCCGGACGACAACCTTCCGGCCTGGTGGGACGAGGTTGTCGACCGTTCTGTGCCGGTAGTCCACGTCACCCAAGGCACCATCGCAGATGCTGACCTGGAAGAATTGGTCCTGCCGACTGTCCGGGCGCTGGCCGGCGAGAGTTGCCTCGTCGTTGCCGGAACCGGTCGCACAGATCCCGAGACTCTGGGAGACCTGCCGTCGAATGTTCGCGCCGTCCCCTTCATTTCTCATGACCTCCTGTTGCCCCATACGTCAGTGATGGTGACGAACGGTGGATTCGGTGCAGTCCAGAAGGCCCTGTGCACCGGCGTTCCGTTGGTGGTAGCCGGCGCGACCGAGGACAAGCCAGAAGTTGCAGCCCGCATCGAGTGGGCCGGCGTGGGGATCAATCTCAGAACGGGCAAGCCGACGGAAGAGCAGATCCGGAATGCGGTCCTCGACGTACTGGGCAACGCCGAAATCCGACAGAACGTGCAGAAACTGCGGAGCGCCTATGCCCGCGCCAACTCGTCGTCGCCGACCGTCCACCTCATCAACCAGCTCGCTACCACCGGCCGACGGGTGAATCGAATCGATCAACCCGATCGGCGCTTACGCCGAGTGCGCTAACGGCACCGGCGACCATCCGACCAACTCGGTAGGGGTCGACCGCGGGTCGGTGGGTGATGTGACAAGAACTCAGGCGTCAGGTCTAGCCACCGGGTGGCACGGTACCCTCCGTCCGTCTCTCGTGCTGGGCTTCTGCAGATAATGTGTCGCCGTCCTGCGCAATGCGCCACGTTTCGCCGATCGTGCGTCGACCGGCTCGAGTCGATGCCGGTCGGCCGCACGAACACTGCAGGCAACCCCTATGCTCCGCGGCTGTCGATCAACTTTTGCGGCGATCGGCCGGGACTGCTCCGAGTTTGGTTGACTCGCGGGGTGGTGGTTCAGGCCGCGAGTGCGACGGGTTGAGTCATCTCGAACTGGATAGGTGTGAGCTTGCCCAGGCGGCGTTGCCGGCGTCGGCGGCAGTAGCTGGTTTCGATCCGGGACACGATCGCCAGCCGCAGTCCGTCGCGGATGATCCGGCGTTGCCGGTCCAGGCGTTCTTCTGAAGCAGAGCGAAGAAGGATTCCATGGCAGCGTTGGCGCCGCAGGCTCCGACACGGCCCATCGAACCGCCAGCTCGTGGGCTTTGAGGACCCTGGCGAACTTCCGGATCGGATTTGGGTGCCGCGGTCGCTGTTAACGATCAGCCCCACTGCAGGCGACTGCGTCACTCAGGGCCGCCACGGCCAGGGACGGCTATCCGCGAATCGATGGAGTAGCCGGCCTTGATCGCACACAGATACATCTTGCCCCGGCCGTGGCATGTATCAGTGATATCGGTCAGCCAGACCAGGTTCGGCGCGGCGGCGGTGAAGAACCTCGTCACGAGATCATCGTGCCCGGGCGGTTGCCGTCTCGATATCGGCCAGTTTCAGCCGACGGCTCAAACACGACTGGGAGATCCCGAAGTCCTTCGCGGCCGGGCGGTCGGCGCCTCGTCCTTGCGGGCGACCACTACCACATCACGACGGAACTCCTCAGGGAAACGTTTCAGCACGACGGACATCCTTCGAGCAAGGACTCGAGTCCTCGCAGGTCAGGAGTCAACCGAACCGGAAACAGTCCCTTTCGTACAGGGCGGTGGGGTGGTTCGAGTGTGGTTGGGGGAAGGATTTGTTGGGATTTGTGTGGTCGGCGTGGTCTGTGAACCGGGGCGTGAGTGGTGGTCGTAGTGGTGTGTGACTAGTGGTTTGGCTTGAGAGTTAGGTAGAGGATTGATGGACGTCGAGGGTGCGGTTCGGGGCGGTGGTGGCGGGCGGATTTCGACGGGTGGGGGCGTGTCGGTTCGTGGTTTTGCTGAGGTTGAGGCGGTGTTGCGGACCGGCGAGCTGTGGGCTACGGTCCCGGTTGATCTTGAGCAGCGGGTGATGGCTGAGGTTGGTGGTTTGGAGCTGCGGCCGGAGTTGGCGGTGGTGGGTTCGGCTCCAGTGGTGGGGTCGGTGTGGGGGATTGGGTCGCGGCGTGCGCATACGAATGCGCGTGGGCGCGGGCGGTCGTCGTTCGGTGGGCGGTTGGGGTTGGTTGCGGCGGTGGGGCTTGTGGTTGCGGGGGCGATCGGGGTTGGTGCGGTGGTGGCGTCGGGCCCGGAGGGCGGATCTGTGGCGTTGTCGGGGACGGTGTTGGCTGAGGATGCGCGGGCTGTGGTGGAGGTTCGGGATTCGGCGGGCGGGGTGGAGATTGTGGTGAAGCCGTCCGGATTGGCGCCGGCTCCGGTGGGCAGCTTTTACCAGGGGTGGGTCAAGGGTGATCGGGGGATGGTGGCGATCGGTACGTTCCATTTGCGTGATGGTGCTGAGGAGATCGCGTTGTGGTCGGGTGTTGATCTGGCTGACTATCCGGCTATCGCGGTGACGTTGCAGTCCGAAGGTGCGGGCACGGACTCGTCCGGCCGGGTTGTGTTGTCGGGGCAGGTTCCGCCGCAGCTCCGCTGACGCCAAGACACCAACGCACACATACTCTTGGGCTACCTAACAGACAACAACTAGCCATTCGGCTCAATGAGCCGATGCGGGGTCCCCTAGCGTCAGGTTGAAGCAGCCGCGTCTGCCCGCATGAAATCTTCCGCGGCGACATCGACACCGAACGGGACAGTCGGTCCTACGATCGACGCATCGCCTTGGTAGCGGGACTGTTCGCCCGAGCGGCGCGTCCTCACCCGGCGAGCGCTCGTATCGGTCGTTGTGGCAGGCAAACTCTTTGGCGAGGGAGGTCGAGTGGGTGCTGTTCGGCACCGGATTCTTGTCGCGACCACCCTCATCACACCCGGTGCTTGACCGGATCGACGGCAGAGTCGCCACGGCTGCGGGCGCTGCGTTGGGCTAACGGCGCGCAGCGGCGGGGTCGGCAGCATTGGAGTGCCTGGACCGGCATTCAAGTTCAGGCTGAGGATCCCGACGCGATCCGGCGGCCAGGTCCGTAGCGTACTGACGGATAGTCGCGCCTGGGATCTCGGCGGCCTTTGACGTGACCGTTCATCGGTATAGGTCAACAATCTATACGCCCCCGCGCGGCGAAGGCCGCCTCGGAGAGATGGGATTTCGCCATGGACTGGCGTCATCGTGCGGCCTGCCTGATTGAGGAGGCTGACTTGTTCTTCCCGATAGGCAACAGCGAGACCGCCTATCAGCAGATCGAAGAGGCGAAGGCGGTCTGTCACCGGTGCGAGGTTCGCGAACAGTGCCTTGCGTGGGCCCTGCGGGTCGGCCAAGACCATGGCGTCTGGGGCGGTCTCAGCTCAGAGGAACGGAACTCGCTACGACGACGAGGCCAGCGAGAGCGGCAACTCTCCATCCGCAAACAGTAAAAGCCGCAGCTCGCGGTGCGCGACCGGAGCCCAATCTGCGCGGCAACGCCATACGGCGTATCAGCCGAGAAGCTGATAGACCTTGCCGCCGAAGCAGGCGTCGAGGGGCGGGGAGCTATATCCTATCGAGAACCATTCCCTGGCGTCGGCCGGCTGACCAAAACGCCACAGCCCCGCTACGTGCCGGTGCGTCGAGACTGTCCGCCAAGGACGCGACTCCGCAGCAATACGCCATGAAATGGTTGTGCCTGGCTGTGTGCGATATGTGTACGAGGAGGCTCTGGGATGGGCGACAACCTGGTCCGCCGTGAACCGGTCAAGGGATCGTCGACGTACTGCCCGCTGAGCACGACGTAACGAAACGGACGTCCATAGAAGTAGCCAGGCTCGAGGTTCCTGCGCCGGTCCGTCGAGGGAGTGGAATTGCCGCTGGGCATCGATGTCGTGCTTCTACGTTTCAGCCGTGCCCCGGCCAGCGCCAACTGATCGGTGACCATCTGGAGCAGCGGGTCGGCGATCCGATCAAGTAGGAGAAATGATGCTGTTTCGAATTCTATTCGTCGTCCTTTGCGTCGGCTTCATTGTCGGCGGCGTGGGTAGTCTGCTCGGTGTGCCGTTCTTTCAGGAGATCATGGATCGCGTCGGTGTCGGGCGGACGTTGGCGGTCGCGATCTCGGTGCTGGAGATCGCTGCTGCCGTGGCGCTCGTCATCGGACTCTTTGTGCCAGTCGTGGGAGTCACTGCCGCCGCTGGCCTCTTCCTGCTCATGATCGGCGCGGTGCTGTTCCATGCACGTGCCAAGGACTTCAAGGGCATGACACCGCCTGTTATGAATGGTCTGCTTGCGTTGCTGGCCGTTGTCTTCGCTCTGCCGCACATCTGATCGCGGGACCTCCACAAGCACAGCGCGTTTGGACGCACGGCTTGTGGTGATGCAGGCATCATGACTGGGATCCGGCTCTTCAAGCCGACTCACGATCGATCAAGCGCACCCGCAGGTGAGGCAGACAGGGGTATTGAATGACGCACGACACGGGCCTTGCCGCACTGGGTGTGGCTGCTCCGGACGAGACATCGTTGACAGAGCTCGTCAAGGCGATCATCGGGCGACGCGATGCCGTACCGGCGTCGGTGCGTGTGGAGGAGGCCGAGTACACGATCGGTACTCCGACGACCGAACAACTGGCGCGGGTGTATGGCACCGCACTCCTGTCTGACGGCAGCGTTCGCGAGTGGTCCTGTTTCGTCAAACGGCTGCAGTCGCCGAAGTTATGGAGATATATCCACCTAATTCCGGCGCAATTGCAGGAGGAATTGATCAACCAGCTGCTCTGGCGGCTGGAGGTCGCGGCCTACACATCTGATCTCCACGAATACTTGCCTGAGGGCCTCCGTCTGCCCACGGTGTTTCGGATCGACGAACTAGGCGACGATCGAGCAACCATCTGGATGGAGAACGTCGTCCACGCACCGGGTTCCTGGGACCTGGCGCGATTCGGACGAGCGGCCCATCTGCTTGGCCGGCTGAGCGCTCGGCGTCGGGCACATCTCGTCGGGCCGATCCTGCCACGAGCGAACGCAACTGTCCCGGGTATGGCGCTACGCTTCTATGCGAAGTCACGGACCCAGAGGATGCTGGCGGTCCTGTCAGCCGAGGACGTCTGGCACCATCCCCTGCTCAGGGAAGTGGTTGCCCGGGATCCCGCATTACGGTCCGACGTCTTGGAGATGGGTGAAGCGCTTGACTCGACGTTGACCGCGCTCTCACTGCTACCGCAAGCCTACCCGCACGGAGACGCCAGTCCCCAGAACCTGCTCGTGCCCGTTGACGCGCCGACCGACTTTGTGGCGATAGATTGGCTTTTTGATTCCCCGGAGGCGATCGGCCTCGACCTCGGCCAACTGCTCGTCGGCCTCGCTCACTCAGGAGTCTTGGAGCCCGAAGAGCTGCACGAGGTTCACCCGGTCATCTTGGAATCCTTCCAGGTCGGTCTGGCGGAGGAAGGCATGGCGGTCGAGGATGGATTGGTCGAGTACGGGTATCTCGGCTCGCTGATGATCCGCTCGGCCTTTACGGCGTTGCCACTCGAGCAACTCGACGACCAGCCGACAGACCTACTAGGTGCCTTGTTCAACCAACGCGGTCGCCTCACCCGCGTGCTCGTCGACCTCATCCGGCCAGTCGTACTGGGGCCGTGAGTTTGCGGTGCTTGGCTCACGGTGGCCTGTGGTGGAAACGATGTGGGTCGACGACTGCACCCTGCCAGTAATCAAACCTTGTGAGCTCGCGCCCGCATGTGTCAGAAGACTGGTCGTACGTCACCGTCGACGACAGTGGACAGTCGCGTGCTTCGTAGTCCACGGGCAAAGAAGAAGCCGCGGTCTCGTCGTTCGTTCAATGCTGAGTGCAAGGCCGAGATCGTCGAGCTGTGCCAGCGCGGTGACCGGTCGGTGGGGCAGTTCCCGAAGGACTTCGATCTGACCGAGACCGCGGTGCGGGAGTGGCTGACAGGCTGAACGCGACGCTGGAACCGGCGACGGAGGGTTGATCACGAGCGAGAAGGACCAGCTCGGGCAGGTTCGGCGGGAGAACTGCCGGCTGCGTGAGCATGTCGAGACTAGCCTTCCACGGCTTTCTTCGCGCCGGGCTCGACGCCGCGACCGAGCAGATGGCCACCGACAGTCAGTTCACTGCGCTGTACTCATCCGGTGCATCACGTGTCCAGGGCCCGATCACCAAGATCGGCAACACTCACGTGCGACGGCTGCTGATCGAGGAGGCGGTGCCATCACAGCACCACCGGGCCTGCTACCGGCCCGGCAAGGCGGTGCGTGACCGGTGGGACCTGGCCACGTCCGCCGCCCTGGCCCGTGGCGACGCCGGCAACCAGTGGCTCCCAACGCTGGCTCCGTTTCTGATCCTGCCGAACACCCCGCCCTGCGGTAACCAACCCGCGCATATCAGTCCGACCGCGCGTCGCCAACGACGCGCTCGCCACCAACCAGCCGACGACCGCCAGAGGCGCCCACCACGGAACACATCCGAGATGGGCGCTCGACCCTGCCACTTGACGAGCTCACTCGCTATCAGTTGTCGCATCTCAAGCGACGCGATCGTGACACTGCGCGGTGCGAACGTTCGTGGTGAGCTGCGCTTGTTGTGATCAGCAGCCTGACGGCTAACGCCCTTCGTGTCGATGCGGCGGCCCGTAACCCAACACGCGTATATCGCGGAACCCGGGACGAGGGTGGCGTCGCACCCAGAACCCACGTCGCCTTGGTCCCAGGTGGAGCTGCTCCGTCGAACCCTTTGGCGGAGACCACATAGGGCGAGGCCAACGCTGCCTTCGAGTACTCTGCCGGCTTCCCGACGGCGTGAGGTTCCACCACAACAGCCGCTGCCTCCATGAACAGGGGCCGCGGCTTCGTGGCAGCGACAACTAAGAATTCCGCGGCGCTAGCCGCCGACTTTGCACCCGGTCCCCTTCTTGATCACCGGCTTGCCGTCGGGCTTGACCACAGACCAGTTGCAAGCGAGACCTTCACCCTTCGCGTCGGTAGGGACCTTGTCCTCCTTGAACTTGTACAGAGGCCACCCGCCGAGGGTCACCTGCGTGTATCCGTCGCCGTCGACGCGGCCTACCGTGCCGACGAGCTTCCGATCGATTCCGGAGACCTCCACCTTCGAGCCGTCTGTCAAGGCCGGCGGCCAGGTGCTCAAACAGTCAAAGGCACACTTGACCTTGGCGGGTGTGGGATCCTCGTGATCGTCCACCTCGAAGCGATAGGCCGTCCACCCATTGATGGTGACGATATCTGCCTCCACACCCTTGATCTTGGCGCGCCGGACCGCGAGCTTGATCGGCTCCGGCCTAACCGTCGGCGTCGCACGAGGCACCGTTTCCGGTGACGGCGTCGTTGAGGGGACCTCGGGCGCCACGGATGTGGTGGCTGTAGACCCTGGTGCCGACGAGTCGTCAGTCCCCGCGGAGGAACTACATCCAGCAAGACCCACTAGCGCGGCCGCAGCTACCAGTAGAACGGAACTCCTCATCACAATCTCCCATGACAAAGCGATGCACCTCACCACAGCAGGTGCGTGAAGACACAGTCGGACACACCGACCAGCATCCGGACACCGATCGATACGCCACGCACACCACAATCGGTTCACGCCTCTCGCGACCACGTTGATCAGGCCGCAATGTCGACGCCAGGCATCCACCGCCGAGGTCCAGGTGTTGCGGGTCCAGGAGGCTGACCACGGGTCTGTCATCCCGGGCTGGTCTGGCAGGGTGACAGAGCATCGGTCGCTTTCGGTTCGGAGTCACCGCAACCAATTGCCTGGTTGAGCAAGTTCGGGGATCCGGGGTTGAAACGTGGCCGCTGCCGACGGAGTACAAGGTGGTGACGCTGACCCCAGCGCTGCCGGCTCGGACGCGCTGACTTCGCCAACGCGTACCGCCTGCGCGGTCCGTCCGGATCCAGGAAGTCGACGTTGCTCCCCGATATGCACGTTCGCGGTGCCCTGAACGCGTCAGATAATGACTATGAGAAGGAGCGGATCAATGTCCGATCTGGGATGTTCCTGGCCGTGAGGACGAGGAGGTCGTCGGCGTCTCCGGGTGAGGCTCGACAGAGATCGGCCCCGAAGGGTCCTACACGTCGAACGGCGTGGGTGGTGCGGCAGGGGCGCGGTTGCGCCGCGGAGCATGAGTCCGGCCCTGGCCCGGCTGAGCCGGGACCGCTGAGGTCTACTCGCCGACGACCCCATCCGGCCGGTGGCACGCGTCACATGAACCGATTGCCAAACGCCTTGCGTACAGCAGTGTGAGGTGGCGCCTTCACATCAAGGTCGGGTGCTCACCGTCCGTGCGGATACATCCGGCAAAGGAGATTTGTCAGTGGGTGCTCACGAGTAGATGCCCTTGTCGCCCTTATTCGAATTCTCGAATCTTTGTACCCAAACCGCGATGGCCAGCCGGCGCGGTTGCGTACCTGTGTGTAGGCGTCCATGGATTTCGAAACCGCCTGCTTCTCTCACGAAACGAGGGCTGAATGAATCAGATGGCAGCTGTCTCCCGCTTCTCCGAGAAGCTTCTTCGAGGGGCGATTCAATGGTTGGAGCCGAGAATCGGGAAGAATTCGGCGCTACCGGACCAGCCGTTCTTTCCTGAGGATACGTTCCCATGGGGGCGCCGTCTTGAAGACCATTGGAAAGATATTCGAGAAGAACTTGACGCGCTGCTGGCGCACCGCGACGCCTTGCCCAACTTCCAAGACATTTCAGCCAAGCAGAGCAGGCTTTCCAATGATGACAACTGGAAGACCTTCTTCTTCGCAGGATACGGCCTCAAGGTGGATGCGAATCGACGCAGGTGTCCTCGTACCGCCGCGTTGATCGATGAAGTACCTGGGCTCAAGACCGCCTTCTTCTCGATCTTGGGACCTGGCAAGCACCTCCCTCCGCACCACGGCCCATACAAGGGCGTTGTGCGCTATCACCTGGCTCTCAAGATTCCAGCCCCGGAGTCGGCGTGCGGGATCACAGTCGGCGGTGTGACTGCACATTGGCGGGAAGGCAAGAGTCTCGTCTTCGACGACACCTATCTCCATGAGGCTTGGAACAAGACCGAGGAGGATCGCGTCGTCCTCTTTGTCGACGTCGTGAGACCGCTCAATTTTCCGTACTCCGTCGTCAACAGCGTCATCTTATGGGCTATCGGCCGGAGCGGTTTTGCGCGTGAGGCGAAGAACGCGCACGAAGCCTGGGAACAAAAGTTCGAGTCCTTGCGGAGCAAGGAAAGGTAGGTGCCGCACGCCGCGCGCATGGTTGTCGCCGTGGTTCAGTCCGACGACTTTGACAATGCATCTGATTCACCTCTGTCGACCCGGCTATTTTATGAGTGCTGTGATCGCTGGTGAATTATCGGGCGAGAGTCACGATCTGAGGGTTCTTCGATGATTCTGGTTGAATTCTAGTGACGCGTGTAGTGAGCTGATTTACGGTTGGTGTGCGTCATGGGTACGGCGAATCGACCTGTTGCTGCGTTGGCTCTTCGTGAGGGTGATCGAGCGCGGTTGGTATGGATGGCTCGGTCGTCAAAGGGGCGGGCGGGTCTGGCGCAGCGCCCGAGATCCGTACCTGGCTGGCAGCCGACCCGCGGATCCCGGTGCACTTCACCCCGACGTCCGGAGGCTGAGCTTGGGCGAGGTCTGATTCGGCATCTTCCTCAAGAGCCGAACGGCTCGACTCTGCCTGTAGGTCGATCGCGGAACCCTGAGAGCCATCCCAGTCTGACGGACGAGGCGTGGGAATTGGTGACGGCCAGCGGTTCACTGCGTATGAGCGAGATTGAGTATTGGGTTGGTGCGCGGAATATGTCGTGGCTGCGCCGCGGGTGCCGGGCTACGCGGTGGCCTGCCGTGGTCGCGAACCACTGTGACGGACTCTGCCGTACAGCCAAGTGCAGAAAGAGTTCCAACCGAGGAGGAAGTTTGTTGTCAAGGGCAAGTCGCATCGCGATGCGCGTCACTGCTGGTGTGGCCGCACTGGGCGGTCTCGCGATCGCGGGCCTGCAGGCAACTCAGGCGCAGGCAGCAACGCACTACTGGCTTGAGTTCACCAACCGTGAGTCGGGGCAGGTTGCGAACGTCGGATTCGAGCTCGGCGACAAGGGCGAAAGGGCCACCGTGCGGCAACACCTCGATCGAGGCACGCACGACTGGAACAACCAGTGGGAAATGATCCCAGATGGTGATGGCTGGAGTCGTTACAAGAACCGATGGTCCGGCAAGTGCATGGAGGCGACAGCTGTCGCCAACGGTGCCGCCGTTGTCCAAAAGACCTGTCAGAACACTCAGCGTCAGAAGTGGAAGATTCTGTACGACGTCCCTACTGGCGACGAGTTTTTCAAGCCGATCCGCAACAAGTGGGCAACCAGTGAAGGCAAGAGCAACCTTGTGCTGACGGTATACAACCCGTCGAAGGATGGCTCACCGCTCATGCTCTGGACGCACTACTACGGCCACAGTCAGCACTGGAACATCGCGGTCGACGCAACTTCTTGATCGAACCAACCGGGAATCGTCAAGTTGGCAGGAATGCATGGGGTCCGCGGTGATCGACTGACTACCAGGCGATCCCGCTGGCCTTCGCGATCTGGCGCGGTGGTGTCTGCCGCCCTCCACCGGGGGACGGCACATCCATCTTGATCCGTGGTTCAGCCGCTCAGCTTGGAGTCTCCTGATACCTGCCAAACCCAGGCCAGCGCGGCGCACGCCAAGAACTCGGCCTATTGCAGACGTAGACTCGCCCACATCCATGGCCGGCGGGGTCGACGCAACACTCAATTTCTATAGGCGCTACAGGAGTTTGCGCGTTGCGGTTGCTGGGTGCTCCTGCCTGTGCGGTCGAGCCAATGGTGGAGGTCGGAGACGTGAGAGCAGAAGGGTCTCGACGGTGGAGGTCGAACGTTGCTCAGTGTTCGGCTGCCATATCTACGCTGCAGTCGCAGATTGCGCAATTCGCCGAGGCGCGGGGATGCGAAAGAGTTTCCACCCCGACCGCGCTGCTTCTCAGCCTCGCTAGTGAGGTCGGTGCGGTCGCTGCGCATTTCCGATGGCTCTCACCGCGGCAGGCAGCGACTGTCATGGCGGATCGGCGCAAGGCGGAGCAGGTTCGTGAGGAGCTCGCCGATGTGTACTTGTGCCTGTTGCGCTTGGCGGATGTCCTGGATGTGGACCTCGCGGAGGCCCTGCTGCACAAGCTCGAAGCGATGGAGATCCGCCATCCGCTTGATCCGGATGGCCGCAATTCCTCTCGCCGGTCCAGTCCGTGGACTGCAGGCTGGTGAGCCGATGTGGATTTCCCGGCGCGCTCCGGGATGGTGCCTCAGCCTAGGGAGTCATCGGGCTGTTGGAGAGCCGACCGCAATGCCGGCTCCGGTGAGGAGCGCAGGTAGTCGCGGGTGCACAATTCGGCCCGGGCGGTAAGGGCGACCGTTGAGAGGGCGCACTGAGCTGAGCCGGCGGCTAGGCCGACACTGCGCTGGTGTGGCGGCGGACGATCCCGAGGGTTGCCTCGGTGGGCCTCGGTGCATCTGCCATCGAGGTAGCGCAGGATCTGGGCGTGGCCGAGTGCTTGGCGCGCGATGGGGTTGTCGCGCAGGCCCGCTGCTTGCAGTCGGAGTACTTCGTCGATCAGCCCGTTCTGCCACATGCTACCCAGACGATCGGTGATGCGCTGGTGGAGGACCGCCCGCGGAACGGAGAGACCGATCTGTACGGCCGGGTAGACCATACCGGTTGCATGGCATGGTTGCTGCTGGCGGCTGACCGGTGAGAGCGAGAACCTCTAGCGCTCGGACTATGCCGCGGCCGTTACCTGGCGCGATCCGCGATCCGCGATGCGGCGTCGGGGCGAGCGCAGCGAGGCGCGAATGCATGCGGGCGGATCCCACGCGCTGAAGTTCGGCCTGCAACTCCGAGCGCAATGCCGGAGAGGCGGCAGGGAACTGCATGTCGTCCAGAACGGCCCGCAGATAAAACCCGGAGCCGCCGACGAGGACTGCTGACCGGCTGTCGGCCAAGATTCTATCGATGATTTCCCGGGCCATCTGCTGGAAGGAGGCGACGTCGGCGGGCCGGTCGAGGTCGAACACATCCAGCAGGTGATGGGGTACGCCGCGCATCTCCGATGGGGTGATCTTGGCTGCACCGAGGTGGATGCCCTTGTAGAGCTGCATGGCGTCGGCGTTCACTACTTCGGCGTCCAACGCCTCAGCCAGATTCACGGCCAGGTCGGACTTGCCGGACGCCGTGGTGCCCATAATCGCCAGCTGCTGTTGCCACACGACGCCGGCCAGCTGGTCCAGCTACGGATCCGCACGTTGACCGTGGTCCCGCTGGCGCGGTCGACGAACTCACGGTTGGAGCTCTGCGATCAGCTTGCCGCCGATGATGATCAGTTCCTCGGCGGTCACGCCATCTCGGGCAGGAGGTGACTGGACACCCGGTGAAGGCGAAGCATCAGTTGCGGCCGGTGCGGCCGGTGCGGCTGGTTGATGATGGTCGCCGGTGCGGCCGGCGGAGCCAACGTGTGGGGGGCCTACGGCGGACAGGTGACGCTCGGTCCCGCGACGAGGGACGGGCCGAGACGGGTGATCGTTCGTCGACCCGGCCTGGCCCGCATGCCAATTCTCCGGTGCGCGGTGCAAGACATTGTGCGGCTGAGGCAGCGGCTGGGGCCGGTGGAGATCGCGCCCCGTCGTGGGATGCCGGCCCCGGTAGTGAATGCGGTGCTGCTTCGGTGCTGTTCGGCAACATTCCCGGCGGGCGGCGAGTGGCGCTTCGTTGGCAAACCAAGCGACGCGAACCGGGTGGCCGCCCGTACCGGACCTGTGAGTATCACCCGAAGTCAGGCGTGCTTCGGCTACGCACCGGGCGGTCGCCTGGTTCGCCGAGCAGGTGCCACGGTCGAGCGTGTGTTGTCGACAACGGATCGCCCTGAAAATCGTTCCCTGTGGCGCGACACCACCCCTAACGGAGCCCACCAGCACAAGCACGCGAAACGTCGCGATCATCGGATGTCGCTCAAGAGGCATCTCTCGACCTCCAATGGCGATCACGCGACGATCGCGACGTCCGCTATTCAGGCGTCCGGTGTGTCAGGCCAAACTCGCAAGACCTTCGGACGTATCCAGCATATGTGTCGCTAGGCGCAGACGGCGAACGATCTGATTGCCCAACTCTTGTTCGTCCCAAAAGCTTCGAATCCTGCGACCTGGGACGTTCGTGAGCTGATGACCTTTCGAATCGCAGAAGTAGGGTTGACCTGGCCGAGTGAGCCGATGAGATCGAATGAGTTGTTGATCACCTGCGTGCCGATTGGGCAGGTCGCCTCGGCCGCCTTTCCGTTGGAGTTGAACTTGACCGGACTGGTGGTGACCACCGTTCGGTTGTCCAAAGGGGCGGCGCAGATGGCGCCGACGTGGAGTCTCCAGCGATTTCCGGGTGTCCGGTCAAAAGCCTTGACGGAAATTTTGTTTGTGCTCGGAAGTATTTCATCTACGACAACACGGCCATTTCCGTTGGAGGTGTCGAAGCTCGTTCCGAGGACCTGAGTATTCCCGGGGCAGGTGGCGAACACGGTCTTCTCGGCTTCCGCAGAGCGTACGCTAGTGACGAGCGGGGGGAGTACGTATCCCTTCGGGCGATCGGCACAGTATGCCATCGCCTGAGCGCTCCAAGGCCCAGGGTTCGGAGAAGTATCCACGTGCGCTCGTAGCTTCACCGTTTTCTCGGTTACGACCAAACCGGTCGCGACCACGTTCGGATCCGCAATGAGGAAGCCGGTTCCGACTACGACTTTTTCGCCGGGACAGACTGCCGTCGCGGTATCCGACGTCTGCACCGTCGGCGGTTCAAAGAGACTTTTTACCTCTACCAGTCCTGCGATCGCAGTGTCGGTCGCTGCTTGAGTAGTTGGCGTGGCTGTTGATGCACCGCTTGCGGAACCAGCCTCGCCCGCCGCGACGGCCGCGACGGTGACGACGGCCGCAAATGCTGTTGCGCTCATGAGTCTAAACACGCTTCTTGGCATCAAAAATACCTTCCGGGGTCGGCTGATGCAATTTCTCTCACTTAGCAATACGTCTGTGGAAAGACAACGGTTCCTGCCAGGACGCTGCACGCTCGGGGGCAGGTGCCCGGTCGCGCGCGCCGCAGAGGGGCCCACAAATCGGCCAATGTGGACGTCGACCAAGTTGGAGGAATCGTGCCCAGCCCCGTGGAGTGCTGTGCTGTGTCCGATCGAGGAGGTGAAATAGACCTCACGCGATCCATTCCGTCCTGATCTCCGCGAGCATCGCCGGCCCACTGGCAGAGGCATCCGGCCGCGACATTGCCACAGCGAACGTATGCGCTTGGATGCAGCACCTCGGTGTAGACATCCAGCAGTACGGCGTCGCCGTCTTATCGGTTCTGACCCAGAGTGGCTGAGTTTATTGTGTGTACCCTGGGCGGGCGCTCGCGGACGGCTGGGCTGTGCACGATGTGACCGCTATCGCCTGGTCACCGGCTGGCGAAGAACTCGAGTTCTGCGATGGCTGTGAGGAGCCTGGGGTCGTTGCCGGTGCTTGACAGGACGGCTATCTGGACGCCTCGCGCGTCGGGCGCGTCCAGTCCGAACCGTTGGAAGCCTGCCACATCGGTGAGCCGGAAACGGCGGACCACTGGCGTGGTACCGGTGGTCACGACAACCTCGATCTCGACGGGTCGTGGTCCGGCAAGGTACGTAGGGGTCTGAACTGAGGTTCCGGCCGTGATGCCGAAGGCAATCAGATTGGCCGGCTTGCTGAACCCTGCCCGCACGAACGGCACCTTGGTCGGCTTGTTGCCAACGCGGGGGGCGGCCCAGAATGTGTTGGTCGCTCCGTCGAACGCGTGCGCGGCCGGATGCCCAGGCGCCGCGACGCCTGTGTGCGAGGTCGGGCGGACCACAATCGGGTCGAGGGTCTTGTTCAAGACAGCGTGATAGGCCTCGATCAGACGCGGACGCTGCGGGCCGACCGCCAGACCGACCCCGGCGAGGACCACTAGAGCGGTGATCAGGCGTAGTCCGCGGCGGATGCGTTGGCGCAGTTGCCCGGGTGGTGGTATCCGCGAGTCCATCCGATACACGCGGTGCCGCCCAAGGATGCGTCGCCACCACGGTGGCTTGCGAACGACCGGCGCAACTTCGAGCGATTCGCCGCATTGAGCGCAAAATCGGCGGCTGGACTGGTTCGGGACGCTGCATCGCCGGCAGATTGTCGATCCGGTCGGTGTGCTTCGCTCCGATGGAAGGCGGGGCGGCCGCCGGCGTTGAACCGGTTGTGGTTGATGGGCCAGCACACCTGAGGACGACCTGCCATCTTCCTTGGGTGGCTCGGTTGGTGCTGTGTCACTCTGATCGTGTGGCGAGGGAGCGTTCGAACAGGTGTCACCAGCCGGCTCACCGTGCCATTCCAGGAAGGCTCCGCAACGGCCGCAGAAGACCTCCGCATCCGCGTTGTGCTCGCTGCAGTTCAGGCAGATGATCATGCTTGCTCCGTCCGCTGCCGTCGATCCCGGTCGTCCGTCCCTTCGACGATCTCGACGTGTGCTGGAAGGTGGGCCGGCCGGAGATCTTCAACGATCCGACTGACGAGATCGAACAGGTCGACGCCTGGGATCAGACCGTTCTGCCTGGTCACTCGGACGACGATGCCAGGGGCGGCGTGGCCGGGAGGCTCAGAGCCGGATGTGATCGACCATGATGTCCCCCCGGATTCTGTGATCTCAGGTCGGAACCCAGTCGCCAACTCGATGGTTCGGGCAAGGCCGGCCGCGGTGCCGCGCTGCCGGTGCAGTTGCATCGCCTCACTGGTCAGCCGGCGCTTGCGCTCTTCGTCGAGGTCTGCGTGGTCGAACGCAGCCACCCATGACGCGAGCGCCCGCAAGAAGTCGGCTGGAGTCAGTGCCGGGTCGAGGTATGCAGTGATGTTGTCGAGCGTCAGCATCACCGGTGCCAGCAGGTCATCGAATGCCGCTACGAACCGGGTCGCGAAGTCGTCCTCGACATACAACGCAGGCAGCAGTTGGAGCAGTGGGTGTGGATTTTCCAGGCCATCGACGGTTCCACGCATCAGCCGCCCCCGGTCTGAGGGTTGGTCCGATTCATTGGACGACCACCTGGTGCTCAAAGGAGAAGGGCAGCTCAGTCGGTCCGAGCTCGAGTCGCTGAAGCGGCGTGGCGTCGCGTGCGCCGAGTACTGGGTCGGCTGCGAACAGACGGAGATCCTCGACTGACTCCAGGCCATCCACTCTGCCCAGTCGGGCGTGCAGGTCACCTATCCGAACCGCGGTGCCAAGCGGCCAGCCGCGTCCCCGCGGTCCGCCCGCCAGCGGGTCGAGGTACTCGTACAGCGCGGCGAGGGCGGCGTTGCGAAGCCGGCCTCGAGCTGCGTCAGTCTGAGCGGTCAGCTTGGCCACAACAGTGATGCCACGATAGTAGGGCGGTTCGATCAGCAGCCGCGTACCGAGGACCCTTCGTGGCTCAAGATACTCAGCAACACGTCGCAGCACTTCCTCCGGCGGACGCAGTCGGATCATCTCGAGCTGGAGCGAGGGATCGTGCGTGATGGCGGGGACGACAAGCAGGCGGACAACGTTGATTTCGCTGCCGTCTGTCGCGCCGGGGCGAGCCGGCACGCAATGGACCCTGCCGAGTTCGGGAGCGGCACGCCGGGCGAGCATCTCGTAGTCGGAGGCTGCGACGGCACGATCGCGGCTACGCAACTCGAGCGGGCCCCGAATGACGGCTTCCGCCATTGTCTCGCCATCCACTCCGCCTTCTGCGGGTTGCCGGTTCGTCGTGGAGGTGATGTATGGCACCGACGTCTTGGGAACGCGCAGAGAGTTCGCCGCAACATTGCCTGCCGCGCCACCACCGGTGTGGTACTGCCGAAGCCGTAGGACGGCGCCCTTCGGCGGCACCGCACCATATCGACGGACGGATCCATCAGCGAGTCGCGCCGCAGGCCCGAGCAGCACCTCTCCGCGATGACGATCGAAAACGAAGTGGTGGTCAGCCTCAGTAGATTCAGCGAAGTTCTCGACCTGTGTCCAGATCTGCCAGCCCGAGTCGTCGCCAACCTCGAGCACCTCTTGCGTACCACTGTCGACGACTGGTGTGCGCCGTACTGGAAATACCTGCCCAGCGCTGCCGTCGCTGCGGCCGAGCTCTTCCTGATCCACAGGCTCGGCGTGAAGCGCGCTCGTGGTGCCTCCGATCGTAGCGGCGAACAGACTGTTGATCAGCGGTGGGGAACTGTAGGTCGCCTGACCTGGCTCTGCTTCGGTGAGCACGCAACGCAGCCAGCCGGCCCGGTGTTGCCTCAGGACGGTCGGCTGGTGTCCGGGCGGCACGTGCAGCACGAGGTCCCCCGGCCGATTCAGTCCACCGGTCTCGTCGCGGTCGACCTCACAAGGGATCCACTCGTCGCCGTTCCATGCCTCCCAGCGCAGTGGCGGATCGGTCGGATCGACTCCGATACCGTGCACCTGGCAGTCCCACCGCAGCAGAACCGCACACGATGGTGTCGCGGCGCTGAGGCCGACGTAGAGGGCATCGCCCACCGCCGGTGAGTCACCGAAGCAAGGGAATACCTGACGGTCCTGCAGTTGGTCGGTGCGGTCAAGTGGGGCGTCGTCGCTGGTCGACGTCGCTACCCGCGCGAGCTCGCAGGGGACGATGTCGAGGTCGCTGCTGGTAGTGAACACGATCAGCTCGTCGCCCTCCCCGCGGGAGGTGGCCACTTGCGTGCCGGCGCGCACCTGGATCGTCTCGGGCTGTGGGCTCGACAGCCAGAACGTGAGGTCGGTACGTGCTGCGGTAGGAGGAAACAGGCGTAGCCCGACAAGCTCCAGGAAGCGCAGATAATGCCGCTCGGGTACCCGGTTCAATCGGTACAGCAGTTGGTCCACCATGGTCGCGAAGGCCTCGATCAAGGTCACGCCGGGGTCCGAGACGTTGTGGTCCGTCCACTCCGGGCACCGGCGCTGGATCAGGCGTTTCGCGTCATCGACCAAGTCCTGGAACCGGCGGTCATCGAGATTAGGGGCGGGCAGACTCATCGGGTGCCTTCCGGCTCGTGCTCGGGGATGACGTAGAAGGGAAAGACCAAGTTGCGCGGGTCGTTGGTGCCGCGGATCTGGTACCTCAGGTCGATGTACAACGTGCCTCGACTGACCTCGTCGAAGTGGATGTCGACAGCGAGCAGATCCACCCTGGGCTCCCAGCGATCCAGCGCGCTACGTACTTCGGCTGCGATCCGCCCGGCCGTGCTGGCGTCGGCGGGGGCGAACACGTAGTGATGGATTCCACAACCGAACTCCGGTCGCATCGGCCTCTCACCGGGCGCTGTGCCCAGGATCAGCCGGATGCTCTCGGCAATCTCACGCTGCTGCTCGACGAGTGCTATCCGCCCGGTGGCATCGGTGCGCAGGGGAAAAGCCCACCCCGATCCGACGAACTCCTCAGACATCCCCGGTCTCCTCGATCTCCATGCAGTCACGCACCGATGACCACGGTGGGGGCGCCAGTGATGATCGGCGCCCCGCACCCGGTCAAATCGCCCACTCTTGCGGCCGGCTGGCCGCAGATGAACACCGTCGCCGAGCCGGGCGGCAGAACCGGCGTCGGCGGATGCGGTCCCGCCGGCGGCGGGAACATACAGGTATGCAAAGTGCCTATCGTTGCTGCCGGCCTGCCCTCGACCAGGACGGTAGGGGCCCCAGGACCCGCCAGTACGCCAGGGTGCGCCGTGGCGTCCCCGACGCGAGCTGCTGCCGGCATGATTGCTCCTCATGTTGGTGGGACTTCCACGCGCTCAGTTGATCCGGACCATGGGCGCGGTGATCTCGCACAGTGCCCCGCCGTCGACGGAGACGTTCGGAGCGCTGAGCTTGGCTTGTGCGGAGCCGATCACGTCGACATTCACGCCTTTCAGACGGACGTCTCCGCCACCGGCGTCGAGGGTGACGCCACCCGCGGCGCGCAGCGTGATGTCCTCGCCCCCAGCGATCGTGACGCCACCGGAGCCTGCGTCGATGGACACGCCCTTGGAGGCCTTGACCACGACGGTCCCGTCACTTCGTACCGTGAGGGTCGTCGGTCCCACGTCGAGCGCGACTTCGAGCTTGTGGTCCGAGGACTGTACGACGATGCCGCTGCGTTGCTGACCGTCCAAGAACTCCATGCGGTGCCCGGTCCGGCTGACGAAGCCTCGCCGTACGATTTCGCCGGTTCCGTCGTCGACGTCGGGAACCGATCCTTTAGACGGTCGGCGGCTGGCGCTGTGCAACCCACCCACGACGAACGGCCGCGCGAGGTCGCCATGCGCGAACGCGACGAGCACCTCGTCGCCGACCTCGGGCAGAATGGCGGCGCCACGGTCGGGCCCAGCCCCGGGCTGCACAACGCGGGCCCACGCAGTGGTGTAGCTGTCATCCAGCCAGGGCAGTCGGAGCCTGACCCGACCGAGATGCTCGGGATCGCGAACGTCGGTCACCACGCCGGTGGCGAGCCCCGCCACTGCAGGTGCAGACTTGTTGCCACCGGCGGTCAGACCGTACAGGGATCGCTCCTGCTTGCCACTGACCGTGATCTCGGTCGCGTAGCCCGTGTCGGCCAGAAAGACGTGGCGTGCGCGTGTGAGGACGTACCGGCCGTCGAAGGGTACGCCGAGACTGGTGATCGACACCGCAGTCCCTGCGCGCAGCGCCGGGTTCCCGCGGACCACGCCCTCCATCTCGGCGAAGGTGCCTGCGACACGGTCGGCCAGAGCTTCCGCCGTGGCGTCGATACTGGACTGCGATCTGTGCACTGCGTGGGTGGTGACCAGAGTCGGCGCGGTGAAGCGCTCGGCCAGGGTCAGTGGCTCGACCCCGATCTTCGCGCTGCTTGTCCGCGCCGGCCGACGCGCCACGACAGCCTGCTGGGTCTGGTCGTCCCAGCTGCGGACTTCAACCTCCGGCACCTGCCCGGCGGCAGACACCGCGGCACGGAGCCGGCGTACATCGGCGCCGAGTTCCAGCACGTGCGGCTGTTTGTTGTCGCCCCCTTCGGCAGCATCGGTGGTGTCGGATGGCCTGGTGAAGTTCAGATTGCCGGCCTCGACCGACAGTTCGTAACCGATCTCGGCAGCCAGTGTGTGGAGGAACGCCCAGTCGGGCAGATTGGCTTGCGTAACGTTCTCGTGCACCGTGCCAGGTGAATCGATCGTTCCCACTCCGACGCTGTTGCGCTTGGCCACCGTCCGGACGATGTCGGCGTACGTCACTTGGGTGTAGCTCATCGTCCGGGACCCGCGCAGCAGACGATGAGAGGCGTCGAAGCCGCGCACGGTGGTGTAGGTGCCACCGCCATCGACCTCGGCTTCGAGTGCAGTGACTTCGCCGACCATCAGAGACGCCGGAGACGGACGCTCGGCCGCCACCACACTGATCTCGACCTTGCTGCCGATCTGGATGCCTGCCTTTGGGACGACCAACCGGTCAGGGTCACGAAAACGCAGCGAAAACATGTCCGGGAGATGAAGGTTGTCGTCGACGTACGCCTCGGCGAGCAGGACGAGTAGGTCATTTGCCAGCGGATTGCCGTCGACGGTCAAGCGCAGCGTGCTGGTGATGTGCGGGGTTGCCATGTGGTTGCCTCTGCTGGATTCCGGTCAGGACTCTGCTGATGACCAGGCGGCCAACTCATCGGCTGCCGGCAGGAGCAGGTTGGTCCCGGGGACGAGCCGGAGTGGATCATCGATGCCGTTCACCTCGGCGAGACTGCGCCACAGGCCGGGATCACCGAACTCGGCGTAGGCGACCGTCGCGAGCGTCTCCCCGGCGAGCAGGATGCGGCTACGGTGCGGCCGCAGACCACCGGAGGTCGGGTTCTGCCGTGGAGTCTCGATCGGCATTTCCTGCAGTTGGATCGTGCACACTGCGCGTACCGGCGTGCCGTCGGGCGTGAAGAGCGTGTACTTCGCCGAGACCTGAGCGATATAGGCGGGGAAGCTGCTGACCGCGCCCCAATGAAAGACAACCAGCGGGGGTGTGGGCTTGTTTTTCCCGAGGCTGCCGTCGGTCGGTACGCAACACGCGAACAGCTTCTCCGCGGTCTTCACCACAGAGTCGTCCATCTTCGAGGTAGCGTCGAGAAACAGTTCGAGGCTGAGCTTGCCTGGTTCGGCGCCTTGGAACTCCGGCGGGCTCGCCTTCTTCGCACCGCGGGCGGGTTCGGACTTCCAACGCGCCGACTTGGCGATGGTCAGCTCGTTCGGGTTGAACTGAAAGGTGATCTGGTCCAGCTCCGGGCCGAGCTTCGCTCCCGCCCCCGACCCAGGCAGCGGCTCGTGAACCGACAGATATGCCTTGGCGAGCGTGCTCGGTGCACCGGCGGTGCCGCCGGCCGAGCCGAACGCGACCTGATTCGCAGCCATCGGCTGACCTCCTAGTTGCCGCCGCCGAGAAACCCGTGGTGGGCGATCTCGATGGTTTCTGTCAGTACTGCGGTCGTGCCGGTCGCGACGCTCGGCCCCTGCCAGCGGACCGGAACTACGTCAAGCAGGTTCCACTGGGCGACAACCGTTCCGTCGGTTGTCATGGCAGTGATCTGGCCCGTGTAGCGTCGAACTCCACCGCCGAGGTGGGAGATCCAGCGCGCGACCCGCTCTGTGTCTCGGGTGAGCGGTCTGGTCAACTTGATGTTCGGGAAGGTGACCCTCGACGGCAGTTGCCAGACGTGGCCGTTGTTGCCGCCCTCTTGCCGCTGTTCGAGCACGACTTGTGCGCCGAGGCCCTCGCAGCTGGTGAACAGCCCCAGCTCGACGTCGTCTATCTGCACCTTGAAGCGGACACCGAAGGCGGTGATCTGGTCGGTTGTCACTGGCGGTCCAGCAGTGTGCCGATGCGTTCGCGGTCGAGCCGGAGCTCGGCGCGTAACCGTCGCGCGATCGGCTCGTAGAGGCGGCGCGCGAGGACGTCCAACTCTGCTGCGTCAAGAGCGTTTGTGCCCGTCGCAGCCGAATCGGCCCCGCGCTGCGGCGCCTGGCCGCTCGCGACGACCCTTGGAGTCGTGCTGTCCGTCGTATCGTCTCGAGGCGCGGTCTCGGTCTGAACGTCGCCGCTCGAAGGTCCCCCGGTGGCGCTGGCATCGGATGAACGCGACAGCGCGGCCGCGTCGATCGACTGATCGGCAACCGATCTCGACACCGACACCGGTGTCGCCGGAACGACCGGCATCGAGGGAAGCTCCGGCGACCGTGGCGCTGCAACTGGCGATGATGCGATCGGCTCGTGCGACACGTCGCCTCCTAACTTTTGTGGGCCGACGACCCGCTCAGCTGAGAGCCGGCGGTGGTGGGCTGGCAAACCAGGGGGGATGGTCGATGACTCCGGCACAGCCGTCATCCTTCGGAGTGGCGGTGGTCTCTCCGTGGGGAAGACAGGCGACAGCACAATCGGTTCCGGCACGATGCTGAGACGTGGAATCGGACCTGAAATCTCAGGCATGCCAACGGCCAGCGGGAGATCGACCAGATCGCGAGGAGCCACTCCACGGGCGATCATCGGCTGCCCCCCAACGACCGGCATCGGAACGACCGTGCCCACTACACCGGCCGAATCAACGCTGGTCGTCCTGTCCCCGGATTTGCGGAAGGCATCCAACGCCAGGACGTTCGATTCATCGGCGCCACCCCGCAACGTGGAGTCTGACGGAGGCGGTACGACGGCCCCTCTCGCCGGGGGTGGCGCAGATGGGACGAATGTTGCAGGGCGTGCGGATTCGACCTGCGGGATCGAGTCCAGTGCAGGGAGCATGGGTCCGATCGGGTTATGTGCCAGCACAGGGGCCCGCCGGACCAGGCTCGGCCTACCGGGCGTGACTGCCTCGGGGAGATGGTCCGATGTGTCGGGCGACCTCGGATCGTCAACGGCTCCGGCAAGTCCTTGGCCTTCTCCTCGCACGACCGTGAGTGCGCTGGGTTCGCTCGAATCGGCGGACTGTGGGACGCCGGTGCCGCCGAAGCGGGCTTGCGGCTGCTCGTTCGAGACGTCGGCGGCCGGGTGTCGGTTCTGGGCGTTCTCACGACCGAACACAGGGTGCGCTGTCACGGATCGGAGAACGTGCAGGACCGGATGGTTGTCCGGCAGGGGGGCTCCGAGGCCTCCGCGTCGGCTCTCCGGCCGAGCGATGGGGGGTGCACCCGCCTCGATTGGTGGCGCCAAGAGCGGACGCGAAGTATGCGCCGCAGTCTCAACCGCCAGGTCTGGACCGCGGTGGTGGCCGACCTCCTCGTCGTCCGTTGAGGCCGACGAGGAGGCGACGCGTTCGGTGTGCGCCTCCTGCACGATGGCTGTCGGTGATTCAGCCGGTTCGGTCCCAGGCGATCGCCGGACGGTAGCCGTGCGATCTGTCTTCGCGGACAGCGACGGTGTCTGCGGACCGCTTCCGTCCGGCGATCTAGGAGCGTCAGGCCGAAGTGCCTCAGCTCCCGCAGCCGCACTCTCGGATTCGGCGGGCGGCGCTGCAGCCCTGGACGCTGCCGGCGTACCGGGCACGGACGTCGTCGTGTCGGTTCGGCCGAGCAGGCGACGAAGCATGGATTGCGCTCGTCGGGATACCGGGTCGCTGTCGCTCGGCACTGCGCGCTGCACGTGCGCCTGCTGCCTGCTCTGCGGTGCGAGTGCCAGGTCGGCGCTGCCGGGTCGGTGGTGCGGAGACCCAACTACTGTCGCGCCAATCAAACCGGCCGGCGCCGCCGGGTCGACGAGATGGTCGGTCTCGGAGAGGAAGCGCGGTGACTGCCAACTGCCGAGCCAGGTGTTGCCGTCGCGTTCGATCAGATGGGACATGGCCCCCACGACGGGACGCATTGACGGCACCGCGAGGTAGCCAGGGTCGGCGGCTCGCCCAGGCGACTCCGTGACGCCGTCTGTGGTCGCCCGGCGCGGGGCGCGGCGGAGCAGACGTTCAAGACCACCGAACATGGGTCAACTGCCTTCGGTCATTCGCTGATTGATACGGGCGATCTCGCTGACGTATCGCTGCCGCAGTGGGTGTTCCAGGTCGAGGATGTCGTCGAGCGGCCAATGGAAGTGATAGGCGACGTACGCGACCTCCTCGTGGAGTCGGCTGGCCGCGTACGTCACGATTCCCCCAGGCGCCCGCCCGAGATGTCGACGGTGAAGCCGTGAGAACACGATGGGCAAGTCACGCCTGCCTTGGTATGTCCCTCGGCGTTCACCCGTCGGTACAGGTCCTGGAGGAACGCCACGTCAGAGGCGAACATGTTCTCCACGACCTGGGAGTCGATCCGGCCAACGGAGCCCAGCCTGGTGATCACCCGGGCCAGCAACACGACAGTTGTGAATGCCGGGTTGTCCTGAACTCGCGCGTCATAAAGCGGGAGCAGCTCGTCGCGTGCGGTGGCCAGCCGCATGGTGCCCTCACGATGCATCGTGCCATCGGCATCGACGTAGCCACGTGGCAGGACGAAGTCGAACTCTGTGCGCAAAGGCTCGGTGCGCACAGGGGCACTCTCTTCAGGGGTCGCCGCCGATTCCGCGAGGACTCCGACTGAGCCCGCGACAGTACGACGCATCAGGCGTACTCCATCTCATCCCAGCAGACGGTGAACTTCTCCGTCAGTGGCTCGGTGGATCCCGCCTTCAGCGATGCTCCGACCTCGACGTCCTTGATCCACACTCCGCGGAAGTTGAGCCGCTTGAGCTGCTGACCGTTAGAGGTGTAGACCACAACTTCGGCGGTCTTCCGGGCGCCCTTGAGATCTCCCTGCATGACTGCCTTGAGCCAGTCGGTAACGGTGCGGGAGTCGGTCAGCCCACGGGTGACGGTGAACTGACCGGGCTTTGGCCGGCCCATCACCTGCCGGGCGATGTACTTTCCGTCTGAGGTCTGTTCCTGATAGGTGATCATGTCGACCTCGGACTTCAGGCCGCTCACCTCGGTGACATACGGGATCTGCACCCCGTCGATGGAAACGCTGAACGCGTAGGCGGTCGCCATGTCCATGGCGTCTGCGAGAGGCATCTGGGCTCATCGCCTTTCTACTGGCACGGAATCGGAAAGGGTCACTCGCTGACGACGCTCGTCCCGCCGGAGAACTGCGACAGCTGGAAGACAACGAACTCGGCCGGTTTGACGGGCGCGATGCCGATCTGGCAAGTCACCTGTCCGGCGTCGATCGCCTCCGCCGGATTGGTTTCGCGGTCGCACTTGACGTAAAACGCCTCCTCAGGGGTCAGACCGAACAGGGCGCCTTTGCGCCACTCGTTGACGAGGAAGGCGCTGATGGTGCGCCGGATCCTCGCCCAGAGCGCATCGTCATTGGGTTCGAAGACAACCCACTGCGTGCCCTGTAGTACCGACTCCTCGAGGTAGTTGAACAACCGGCGCACGTTGACGTACCGCCAAGCGGGATCGGACGAGAGGGTCCGGGCACCCCAGATGCGGATACCGCGGCCGGGGAATGACCGGATACAGTTCACCCCGACCGGATTCAGCAGGTCGTGCTCCGCCTTGGTGATCGTCGTCTCCAGGTCAATCGCTCCACGGACGACCTCGTTCGCCGGCGCTTTGTGGACCCCCCGCTCCTCATCGGTGCGCGCCCAAACACCAGCGACGTGCCCAGAAGGCGGCACGTGGATGTTCCGTCCCGATGCCGGGTCGAACACCTTGGTCCATGGCCAGTAGAGGGCCGCGTACTTCGAGTCGTAACCGGCGCCCTCGACCCGCCACTGCTTGACCTGCTGGGCGTTTAACCCCGGTGGGGGGTCGAGGATCGCCATGCGATCTCCCATCAGCTCGCAGTGCGAGATCACTGCCTGCTGGACCGCGTGCACGGTCTCCAGGTCGATCGCGCCCTGTTGGTACGCGCTCATCAGGTCAGGTACGGCGACCATCGTGACGTCGTCGATCGCCTCCAGTGCTGAAAAGCCGGTGCGCTGGGCCGCGTCCCCGACGTAATCGTCCGCCCCGACGGAGCCGGCCTCAGCTGGAGAAGCGGGAGCCGGCGCTTCGAGAACCTGCGTCCCCTTTTCGACCTTCACCAGTGACGCGTGCGAGGTCTCCTGCTGTTCGAGCCGGATCAGCTTGGACTTGTTGTTGACCACCGTAAGTACGCTCGTGGTCCCGCTGGCCGTGGCGTCAAACACCACTGGGTCGTACTCCTCGACCGACTTGCCCTCCGCCCGCACGACCAGCCGGACAGCGCCGTCCGGCGGGTTCTCCGTGACGGAGTCGGCGACCTCGACCGATACCTTCTCAGCTCCGCCACCGCGGCCGATTGCAAGAACCCGGTACCCGCCCAACATTGCCGTGGGGGTTGCACTCACCTGCTTTTGGGCACCGTGCTTCGACCTCTCGTTGCGACTCGAGCCGACCCGAACCACGTAGCAACTGGAGCCACCGTTCGACATGTAGCCGTAAACGGCATGAGCGAGGTACGAACCCGGCACGAACTCACCAAAGGTCTGGCTGAACTGGGTCCAGTTCGTCACCAGTGTCGGGGTGTTCACCGGGCCCTTCTCGGCGAAGCCGACGAACGCCGCGACCGATGTGCCGACACCTTCGATCGGCCGGGATCCCGCCTCGACTTCCTCGACGTACACCCCGGGTGACAGATAGGTCGGCATGCGCACTCCTTGGCTCAGTCCATCGGATGCCTGTCGAACTGGCAGGCTGTTGCCTTTGAAGAGTCCTCGCGCTGCCTGAGATATCCCAAGGGGCGTTCGACCTGCGACGGGGGAACCCCTTGCTGCACTAAGGGGCAGGCGTCATCGCTGCGGGGAACGGCGCTGACGACGGATGGCCTGCGTCGAGGTTTGCACAGCGTGCGCGCCACCCACACGCTCCGAAGCCACGATCGCCCCAGAGCCGGCTGGACCGTCGGTCAGCTCCGCGGCAACATACAGCGGGTCTCGAACGAGGCTCTCGATCGGCTGCACCGTTCCGGCCGCGAACGGGACGGTGAGTACGACGTCGATCGACGCCCGGAGTTCGCCTCCGAGAGCCGACCAGACGTCTGCAAATGATCGGTCCTCGCCGGGCGGCAGACCGACGGTGATTCCGATCGGCGGCGCATCGTCGGGAAGAACTGCCGGCGGGATCACCTCGTACTTCAAGAGCGTACGCAGCACTGCGCCGAGCAATCGGTGTTCGTCCTCGGGCCGTTGGGTCCATGCCGTGACCAGGTAGGAGAGCCGAAAAACGCGTGGAAGCAGTCGTCGCGCCACCGGCCGACCGTCGTGGTCAAACTGTGCATGGCTACCGCTGCCCCGACGGCGCAGATCTTCACGGATGTCGTAAAGGAAGACGTTCATTGCCGGACCGCTGCGGCGGGCCGCCCAATCCGTCGTCGGTGGATCCAGCGCGACCGCTACCTTGGCCCCTTCCAGCACCTCGCGCCGGAGAAGCTCGATCAACGCTGCGTCGGCTTCGGAAATCACAGCTGCAGTCTGGCCGTCCGAGCGTCGGTGGTGGATGGTCCCCCGTGCGGAATGGAGGGCGGCCTGCGATGGCCGATCGGGCAGTGGGTGGTGCCCGAAGATCTGGCTACGCCGCCGCTGGCGAACCGACGGCCCGCCAACATGCTCGAGTCGTGCAGGTTGGATTGGCGAACAGCGGAGCCGGCGCTGACCACGGCAGAGCGGATCACGATCCCTCGGTGCAACATCTCCTCGAGCGCATCGACGTGCTGAGCGCGCGCATTCGCGACCACCTCCGGGGAGGGGAGACCGCCGACTCTCTGCCCCGCGACCCGTTCCGTGGCCTGCATGTGAGCTCTGCCGATGTCCTTCGGATCGCGGATGGGGCCGGTCAACGCCCACCCGCACCCGATCACGGCGCCGTTCGGCGAGTGGAGACCCGGGCCGGCCAGGCCGAAAGCCACGGCAATGATCTCCGGCTGCTTCGACTCGCCCGCACATTCGGCCTCGACGCCACCGCTGTCGAGGTCTTTCTGGCGATCCTGGCCCCTGACCTGGACAGACGGTTCGAGTCCTATTACGGATACCTTCACGACGATGTCTCGCGCCGCTACGCCACACCATGGCTCGCCCTGCAGTTGGCGGGCCGCGCGCCGAGCGATCCGGCAGCGCGTGCGCTGCTCCACCCTGATGGCGCACTGGTGGGAAGCGGATTGGTGGTCGTCGGCGAGCAGGAGCGTCCCTTTCTGACGAGATCTCTTCGTGTCGCCGAGCGGGTTTGTCAGCATCTACTCGGTGACAATCGCCCGGCCGCAGAGGTACAGAGAATCGACGCGGGCGTTCCCCTGTCTCTGGTCGGTGACGCGGCGGCCCTTGCAGGCAGTCTCGCCAGGAGATCTCGCCTGGTCTACCTTCGTGATGCCGATGGAGCTGCGCCAGGATGGGCCCGAGCGGCGTTCGAACAGCTTGGCATGGGTACGCTCGTGCTCGATCTCGAGCAGCTCGACCTCAACGATCAACCTGCTGCAGTGTTGCGAATGGCTCTGCTGGAGTCGCGCCTGTCGGGTCGGGGCCTCGTCGCCGGCCCGATCGATGTGGTCGCGCGGCACTCCGCGCCGAGTGTTCGGGCGATCACCTCGTTGCCTGGGGCATTGGTGTTGTACGGAAATCGGTCGTGGGAGCCGGCCTGGGCGAATGAGGTGCCCCTTGAGCTGACCGTGCCGGCTGTGCCGGACGAAGCCCGGGCTGACTTGTGGCGAACGGTGCTGGACGGCCGTTGGGAGACCGGCCTGGATCCGGCAACAGCTACGAGCACATTTCGGCTCGCACCTGATGCGGTGGTCCGCGCCGCCAGGTCGGCCATGCTTCAGGCGGGTCATCTCGGACGCCCGGTCAGCGCCGAGGACCTTCGAGCAGGTGCGAGGCGGCAGAACGGCGCGGGACTCGAGCAGCTTGCCCATCGGATCAGCCCGGCGGTGCGGCTGGCGGATCTGGTACTACCACATGAGCAGCATGAGCTGGTGAGTGAGGTCGTGGCGAGAGCACGTCGGCGGAGCACAGTGCTTGACGCTTGGGGGATGCGGCAAACTGGGCGGCGTGGAGACGGCATCTCGGCCCTCTTTGCCGGGCCGCCAGGCACCGGTAAGACGATGGCGGTCGAGGCGGTCGCCGGCGAGCTCGGCCTGGACGTTTACACGGTCGAGCTGGCGAGTGTGGTGGACAAGTACATCGGCGAGACCGAGAAGAACCTCGAGCGGATCTTCGATCAAGCCGAGCGGATCAATGGTGTGTTGTTCTTCGATGAGGCGGACGCGCTGTTCGGCAAGCGGTCCGAGGTGAGCGATGCACGCGACCGGTACGCGAATGTCGAGGTGGCCTACCTCCTGCAGCGAATGGAGGCGTTCAACGGCTTGGCGGTTCTCGCCACGAACCTCCGCGTCAATCTCGACGAAGCGTTCACACGGCGGCTGGATGTCGTTGTGGAGTTTCCGCTGCCAGGCAAGGAGGAGCGGCTGAACCTGTGGCGTCGCAGCTTCGCCGCAGCTGTCCCGGTCAGCGATGACTTGGACTTCGAGTTCTGCGCTGCGTCGTTCGAGATGTCGGGGGGCGACATCCGGAACGTCGCCATGTCGGCGGCCTACCTCGCCGCGGACGCCGAGCGCGCTGTCACGATGGCGGACGTGATACTGGCGATTCAGCGGGAATACCGCAAGCTGGGACGACTTCTGGTCGAATCCGAGTTCGGCCGCTACTGGGCGCCTGTCGCCGACAGCAGCGATGAGCGCTAGCGTCGTCCGGTCCGGACGTGTGGCTGACCCTGGTGTCGTGAGTCGTTATTCGCGCGCAGTATGCAGCGAGGGTGTCCAGGATCCGGTCGGCGGTCTTGGTTCAGACGAAGGGTTTTGGGGTCGTCGTTCCAGGCGTTGATCCAGCCGCGGACGTCGGCTTCGACTCGGTGATGCTGCGGTGGGCGGAGCGGCGCAGTTTGCGGTTGGCGGGCTCGGCGAACCAGCGCTCGACTAGCTTCAGCCACGACGAGCTGGTCGGGGTGGAGTGCAGGTGGAACCTGGGATGCCGGATCCGCCACTCCTTGACCTTGGGGGGTCTTGTGGGTGGCGTAGTTGTCGACGACCAGGTGCAGGTCGAGGCCTTTGGCGGACGGCGGCGTCGACCAGTTCCAGGAAGCGCAGGAACTCCTGGTGCCGCGCCGACGTAGTGCTGGGCGATCACCGACTCACTCGACAGATCCAGCGCGGCGAACAAAGCTGGCCATGCCGTGCCGGACGCAGTTGTGGGTCATCCGCGCCGGGTGGCCGGCATCATCGGCAAGATCGGAGCGGTCCGGTGGATCGCCTGCATCTGGGATTTGTCATCGACGGCCAGCCCCAACGCGTTCTCGGGCGGACTCATATGCAGACCAATTACGTCGCGGATCATGCCCGAAGAGCAACGGGTCTGTCGATGCGGTGGGGAGCCCGGGGGAGCTGGCCCCCGGGTAAACCCAGCTACTGGCCCTTCGGGATCGGGCCCTTCTTGAAAACGGCCTTGCCGGTCACGTCGACCAGGGACCAGTTTCCGCCCGCGTTCTCGCCCTCGACATCGGACTTCGTCTTGTCCTTATGGAATCGGTACAGTGGCCAACCGCCCAGCGTCAGCTGGGTGAATCCGTCCGGCCGCTGAATTGAACCGACCAGGCTCCGATCGATCCCGTCCACCTTGACCTCACTGCCGTCAGGGACCAGCGGTGGCCAGACCTCGAGGCAGTCGAAGACGCAGATGGACCTGGACGGCTGCTGGATATCGGCCTCGAACCGGTACAGAGTCCACCCGTTTCCGGTGACGAACTGAACGTCCTTCCCATTCACCTTTGCCGTCCGCACTGAGAGGCTGATCGGTTCTGGTGTTGGCAGCTTGGTGGGCAATGGGATCGACGGCGAGCCCGGCGAGCTGTCATGTGTGCTCGCCGCGTTTCCATCCGCACTCCCGCAGCCGGCCAGAGCGAAGGCGGCCATCACAATGGCCCCGAATACAGACCTCCTGGTCATGGGCGTCAGCTAACCGCAGGCAGCTCGAAGTCGGTCCTGTCCCCGTTGAGGGCGATCCGGAATTTCGGTCCGGTGCCCCCGTTGTCGTCGTAGCCCAAGTACCCTGGCGTGAGCTTAGACACGTTCTTCAGGGAGTAGGTGTCACCGAGCTTCTCGAGTACCCACTGCTGGGTCGCCGATCCGTCGTGCAGTGACGTGCCGATCGCGTCGGGGGAGAGCTTGGAGGCTGCGGTGTTCTCGGTGTCCAGGTTGTACTCGTGCCCGTTGATCTTGCGCACGCTCCGGACGAAGACAACCGGCCACTCACCGACTCTCTGTCCGGTGTCTACCAAGAACCATTGCTCCCCGGCATTGTGCTTCGCGTCCCTGACGTCCGTCCCGAGTGAAAATGTGCCGCCGGATGCGAAATGCCGGGCGAACGCGTCAACGTGCTTATGGACGACGGGCCCGATGTTGCGCGGACCTGACGGAATGCTAATCGCGTCGGCTTTCGCGCTTGCCGTGCCGGCTCCGATTGCCGTTCCCGTGAGGGCGATACCCACAGCGGCCAACCCCGCCGAGATCCGACGGGCAAAGCGACGATGAGACATGTTGGAAATTCCTTTCGACTGAACAGTCATGTTGTGGTTCACCTCAACCGGTGTACATCAAGCAGTACGGCCTTGCCGTCCGATCGGTTCTGAGCCGAAGCGAGCTCGGCTGTTTTGTCGTCCCCGGCACGGGCCGCGATCACCGGTGCGCCCTCAGTTACTTCGAGCACAGCCGGCATGGGCGTTTCGCGATCAGGCCTTCCTGGCTCGACGGCGGACACCTGTCGCTGAATCCATGCTTGGTGGGTTAACGGCTGACCAAGAACTCGAGCTCTGTGATGGCGGTGAGGAGCCTGCCGTGCCGGTGCTCGACAGTACGGCTACCTCGCGTCGCGTGTCGGGAGCTTCCAGTCGAACCCTTGGACGCCTGCTGCGTCGGGAGCCGGACACAGCGGACCGCTGGCCTCGGTGGCTACTAGGACCTCGATCTCGACGGATCATGGTCGGTCGTCGTAGTCGGGGTCTGGACGGGTTCCTGGTGATGCCGAAGGCGACGAGATTGGCCGGCTTGATGAACCCCCGGCACGAATGGCACCCGAGCGAGCATCCCGTAGTCAGAAGCCGCTAGCACACGATCACTTGTGCAACTCTAGTGGCCTCGAAATACGGCAACGGGTTTTATCTGCGTTGACACCACTTTCCCCGAGTCCTCGGTTCGTCGTTGGGCGACGGCTCCTAGGTGGAGACCTCGCCGGTCTGGGATTTCGCCCGCTCGCCGGGCCGAACGTTCCCGTCCCGGCCGGCGGCGGCGCCTAGTTCACCGACTGGCTGGCAGTCGCCAGCCGTCGAGCCAATTGTTGCTGATCGAGTGAACGCCCTCATCGAATTGTCGTCGCCGCGGGCTGCCTGTTGTGCACGATATCGGCGACGGCCAAGACGGCGTCGTGAAGGACGGTGATGAATTCGCGGACCTTGAATCCGTGGAATCTTCACCTCTTCCCTGGAGCATCGGCGATAGCTACCGGTACAGGACGTGCCATGCTTTCCACGCCGACTCGCCACGGCGACTCATCGCATGGGCCCCTCTGATGGGCGGTCCGGTGACAGTTGAGGGCACGGAGAACCTGCGGGGTCGGTCGATGACTTCACCGCTCGAGGTGCACTCAGCCCAACCCGTCCGGCGCCCCTGCAGTTTGTCGGCCTACTGCGCGCCAGCATGATTGTCGCAGTTGTCCGAGCGCCGGGCTGCCCGCAGCGTTGTGGCCACGCGGGCTGCGATAATCATGGTGCTGCCGAGCCGAAACCGGCTCGGTTCGCGGAGGTGAACTCGGGCAACTCCTCGTAGCCACCGACGGCCTGGGCTGAGCACGCTAGAGTTCGCCCATGGCACAACGCAAGCAGATCCTGCTGACCGACGATCTCGACGGTAGGGAGATCCCTGCGGGCAAAGGTCAGACTGTGACGTTCGCCCTCGATGGAGTGTCCTACGAGATCGACCTTGCGAACAAGAACGCGGCCGCTCTCCGAAAAGCTCTGTCACCATACGTCAGTTCAGGCCGGCGCGTGGGAACGTCCAGAGCGAGGAAGGTGAAACCTGCGCCGATCGGCACCGACGCCAAGACTGTCAAAGAGTGGGCTCGAGCCAACGGGTACGAGGTCGCTGATCGGGGGAGAGTGAGGAAGGAGATTCGAGAGGCGTTCGAAGCGGCCCACTGACGGGGCGATGAAGAACGGACATGGGGAGATCGTCCCGGAGAACGCCGCACCGTGCTCTGCTCTGCTGGCGGGGCGCGTTACTCAGCGATGGTTCGACCGAAGCCCTTCCTCCCTGAGAATTCGACCGCTGACACGCGCGGTCTGAATGGCCTCGTAGAGGCCGTTCCTGGTTCGGCGGCTAGGCGCGTTGAGTCCCAATACGGCTGCACGGAGAGCCTGAGAACTTCTCGATTCGCGCGCCGGGGAGGGTGATGATTACCGAATGCGAGCTCGGGCCTGCTCCCTCGCCATGATTTCAGGTTCGAAGTTCTGGTGTCCTGAGTCGGACTCAGGACACTAGTGCGGTATGTGCTGACCGAGATCGCCGTACAACATTGCCCACACTCTGGTGATGTGGATCCGAATCCAGGTCGACACGTTGTTGGTCCGCCAGTCACGGAACCAATGCTCCACAGTGTTCGGCAGCCAGTCCGTGTCAGGTCCGCTTTCCTGAAGGTGCTCGGCTTTGGTCTCACCCTCGACGTTGAACAGCTCCTTGCGGTCCAGGAAGAAGTCGCGGACCACATCGGGTAGTGCCGGCGTCCGGCCGCCGCGGACAGCGTGGAGATAGCTGAACACGGCTTGACCGCCGGGAAAGTAGCCTTTCGAGGCAAGCTCCTTGGGGATGACCGGTGCGTTGTTGGCATCGCGGGGTGCCCCTTCCATCTCCTGACGAAGCATGTCCCAGACCGCGAGTGCCCGGCCCTCTCGCTCATCTGCCTTGGCCATCACTTTGAGGCCGTTGATGCACGCGTTCGTCAGAGGCTTGTACAAGTCGTTCCAGAGCGTGCCGAAGAACGGTACCGCCTTGCCCACCTCACTGCCCGCAACGGAATCGACGTACTTCATACCGACTTGGAACTGCTTGATCACCTGCATCATGTCTGTACCGTTGCTGGTCCCATCTGCTCCCACAACAGTGAGGACATCCTGCGCAATCGTCACGTACTTCTTCGCGGACTCGAGTTGCTCGGAGAAGCTCTTGTTGAGCTCGTCGACCTTCTTTGCCACGTCGGTGAGCTTGACGGCCGCGCCGAACCCCGGGGCCAGCTTTGTGACCTTCTGCACCTTCTCCGAGTAGGACTTGATCTCACCGCTGAGAGCCTTGCCCTTGGCGATCAGGTTGAGGATCTTCGCGACATCGTCCTGGCTGCTGTTGGCGAAGGCGAGATGCAGCTTTTCTGCGTAGGCATCCTCCAACGTGTCGAGCTCGGAGGTGTCCTCACCACCCGGCACCTCCAGCTTCCCCACGAAGCGCATCACGGCGGCTTGGATCTCTTGTTGTGCTCGGGAGACAGAGCGCCTGAGAACACCGTTGAGGTATTCAGGATCGCCCTGTTCCAGCGATGGTTTCGTGGAGTACTTGTCGACCTCGGTGCCGAGCTCGTTGACGATGGCCGTCAGCGCTGCTTCTCCCTCGGCGTCGAGGGTCTTCGCCTGATCGCGGATGTGCCCGAGCGTGAGCTTCAGCAACTGTCCGGCCTCAGCACCGGATCGTGCCTCCATCGGAAGTCCGAGCGGGGCGATGTCGGCGGGTACCGTCCAGACGGCACCTTCCGCACCTTCGGCGCCTTCGCGCTGAACAACTGCCGAGCCCGTGCTTCGCTGCACAGACGAGCGGTCATGCTCCTCGGACGACGATGACCCGACGTCCCCAGCGCCGCCAGCCATCACGCGGTCAGCGTTGCGCACCGCGGCCTGCTCGAATCTGTCGTCAGGGCTGCTCACCGCGATACCGCTGCCCGTGTCCGTCCCGGCCACGGGTCCCGATCGCTGCTGGAGGACATGTGTCAGCTCGTGTGCCAGGGTGTGCCGCCCACTTGCCGAGTCAAGTGTGGGGGCGCCGGCCCCCAGAACGATCTCGGATCCTACGGTGTAGGCAACAGCGCCCACAGACGCCGCTGATGCTTCGGCCTCAGATCCAGCATGGATTCGCACATCACCGAAGTCTGCGCCGAAGCGCTGTTCCATGTCGGAGCGCACGGCAGGATCAAGCGGCTTACCCCCGGACCCGATGACATCGAGCACAGGTGAGCGTTCCTGCTCACCCAACAGTTGGCTGACCGCGGCGTTGCCCGCCAGGCGCTGAAGCACCGACACCGTGTCCGGTGTCATGGCCGAACGGGCCGGTGGGTGAGCGTCCGGGTGGGACACGGGCAGTGAGCGGGCGCCGAGATCCCGCGCCCGGGCCCTCGGCACCGGAGACCCGTCACGGGAAACTGGCTCAAACGCTTGGCCGTGCATCACTCATCTCCTCGCCGTCTCCACAAGAGCTCATGGTCGGCGTTGTCGGCGAGGCACGCCAGGCGCGAAGGTGCAGCCTTTTGGACCTAGTCGGTCTGAGTGATAGGAACATGGACGACTCCGGCCCGCCTCGCACGAGCCATTGAGTCACCCGCTCGGTCGACCGCGGTATCCCACCGGCCCATTGGGGCACTGTTTGGTGCCCCAATGACTGAGCCTTGCTGCCTGGCCGGCACCCGCCGTCTCGGTTCCACTGATGTCGTGCGTACTCGAGACAACAGGGGCCGACCGGCACGCCGTGTCCGGGCGGTGATAGTAGGGGCCCTGCTGGTGCTTGGAACTGTGTCGCTCACGCCGGCGGTCGGATCTGCCCCGGCGATCGTCAGCGAGCACAGGGCGGCAGCTGCAGATCGCTCTATTCTTTCGCCGGAGACCGTCCGTGTCGCCAGCGGGTCCGATGGCCCCACCTTGTCCGACGACGGTCGAATCGTCGCCTATTACCGTCGTCCCGCTGATGACCCGGCGGGCATCGAAGTGCGAGACAGATCGGCTGGAGTGCTTGAGACAATCACAGGCGAGAACGACGACGCCCTCAGTCACCCATCGATCTCGGGAGATGGCCGCCTGGTTGGATTTGCCGTTCGGCCTCAGACCAGTGGGGCCGGGCGGATCTTCGTGGCCGATCGGCGGGAGCGCATCAACGATCGGCCGGTGCTGCACCCGGTGACCGGCACTGAGACCGATCTCTTGTTCCAGCGGATGTCTCCCTGTCAGCGGGAGGACGGATCCCTCGTGGATTGTGGCCCACAGCTGTCAGGGGACGGCCGTACGATTGTGTTCCCGGCTCGACTCGATCCGCTCTCGCCTGTCATCACCAGCAGCGTGGGTGCGGGGGAGGAGCAGCGTCTTGGCCCGGTCGTCGACTTCACGCCGGCCTCAGCACGGCACCAGCTACGAATCGACACCGATGTCGAGCTGAACTTTTCTGCCCCCCCAGTGATCGAAGGGCTGGACCAGGACGCTTTTCGCATCGCCGCGACCACATGTGTGGGCAAGGTCGGCTCCAGTTGCACAGTAGATCTCGAGCTGGTGACAGCTGAGGAGGGCTGTCGTTCCGTCTTTGCCAGTGTTCGGACCAGGTCCGCGACTCCGGACGGTCAGATAGAAGCTGCGTTGATCGGCGATCTGCCTTGTGCTGGTGGCGAATTGCCCGCGCCGCGGGAAGACGGTTGCCCGGCCCTTCCAGCAGTTCGGATTGGGGGAACACCCTCAAGCGGGACCAGTAACGTTGGTAACCCGATCGCCTCACTGATCCCCGTATCGGTTGGTGATGTGAACACCGGAACTCTCACGGTGACGAATGACACGGGGTCATCAGCGAGAGTGCGATTCGTCGCGCCCGGCTGTGACTCGGGCCTGGTAACCCCCGTGGAGCCGGATGGCTCCCAACCCGCATGCGTCGCGGAAGCAGTACTCGGCCCGGGCGAGCAGTGCACAGCTCATGTCGCGTTCCACCCGGATGCGGCCGGCATTCTCGGCGCGAGTCTGCGGCTGGTCACAGCCACATCAGTGTCGGCCCGTTCGTATCGCTTCGTCGCCGCGAGTTCGCAGGATGTCGTCCTGGCTCGAACTGACCCCAGTGGGTCGGGCGACTTCGCCGGCCCGGGGCGGCCCGCACCGCGAGTCATGAGTATCGGCCTTGGTGGCGAGATCGTGCGTGGTGACCAGCCGGCTGTATCCGGGGACGGGCGATTTGTGGCCTTCCGGTCCATCGCTGCGGATGATTCGCCCGACACCCGAAAGGAACTCGTCTATCGCCACGACGCCGTCACCGGCCAGACTGTTTTGGTTTCGAGCGACCGCAGTGGGCGCCCGGAGCGGGATGATGCACGGGAGCCCTCCATCTCGCGGGACGGTCAGCGGATCGCCTACCAGAGCAGGCGGGTCTTCGGTGGCAGTCTTCCATCGCAGAGTTGGGTCGTCGTGAAGGACCTGCGTACTGGGGGCATGACGATCGCCTCCAGTCGGGCCTCCGCACCAGGACAGCCGACCGCCCGCGGCAGGAGCGTGGCGCCGGCCCTGTCCGGCGATGGCACTACCGTTGCCTATCTGTCGAATTCGACGGAACTCGTGCCGGGGATCGCTAGTGACAGTTCGGTCGATCGCGTGTACACGCGCTACCTCGAGCCGGATTTCGAGAATTCTCCCGCGGGCGAGCGCTTCAACGAGCTTGTTTCGGTCGCGGTGGACGGCGCAGCGTCGTCATCCGCAGGAGACCGCGCTCCGGCTATCGACCTGGACGGTGCCTACATCGCCTTTGGTTCGGCGGCGCAGCTGGTTGCTGACGACAACGATAGCCTCGAGGATACCTACGTGCGGCGGCGCGGTGTCGATGTCACGGTGACGCCTAAAGTCTTGGACTTCGGGCGGGTTGGCGTAGGCGAGGCCAGCGATCCGTTGCAGGTTACGCTACGCAATGTGGGTCCGGGACCGATGCGCATCCGCCGGCCCGAGAGCGATTCGCCGTACGCCGTTGGCCTTGGCGACTGCGCGACTTTGCACCGTGGCAGAACCTGTACGGCTGCAGCTCTGTTCCGGCCCACGACCACGGGACCGGCCGCTGGGTTCCTTGAATTCCCGGCAAGTGTCGGCTTCCATGCGGCGGATCGGCTGACGGTCGAGCTGATAGGCAGCGGGTCGACGGACGGTCCGGTGCTTCCAACACCGCCGCCCATCGATCCCGGTGGTGCTGTGGTGCCCCGTTTTTCCGTGTCGCCTGCCGCAATCAGATTCGCACCGCAGAGGTTCGGGACCTCCAGCCGACCTCGATCCGTTGCTGTACGCAATATTGGCGATGTTCCGCTCCGGATGAGATTCGACGTCGGCCAGTCAGTCAGCGACTATGCGATCGTGGGCAACGCGTGTCAGTCATTGCTTCGTCCCGGTCAGCAGTGTGCGGTTCAGGTTGTGTTCCGGCCAGCCGGCCTGGCGCAGCGGTCGGCCGTACTGAAGGTCGTGGCGGACACTGGGACTACGACGATCGGCGCTCCACTGTCGGCCGATGTGCTCTTGTCAGGTTCGACGGTGGCACCGCGATTGGTCGCTGGTCCGGCGGTGGTTCGTCCGGGGAGGGTAGCGGTGGCGGAAGGCTTTGACTTTCCTCCCAACACTGCGGCGACTCTGTCGTGGTCGATTGGTTCGGGGTCCGTGCAAGTGCGCTCCGACAGTGCAGGGCGGTTTCAGGCGCCGATGCTGGCATTCCGTCGAGACCCGCTGGGGCCACGGCTGATGGTGGCGACGTTGAGCGACGGTGTCCGGGTGCTGAGTGCACCGGTGCTGATCACGCCACGGACTGGGCAACCGCCGGAGTTCATTACTCGTCGCTGAGCTGCGGCGGGCTGCCACCGTCCCAGATGACAGCCCGCCGATACTCAGATCAAACCCTCGCGTAGCGCGTAGGCGACGGCCTGAGAGCGATTGCGCAGCTGGAAGCGAGTGGTGATGTCGTGCAGCGTGTTCTTGACGGTGCGTTCTGAGTATGCGAGCTTCTCCGCGATTTCCCGGCTGCTGTAGCCGTCCGCGATCAGGCGCAGGATTTCGGTCTCGCGTGCAGACAAGCCGGTCCTCGACAGCCCGTGCGGCTCGAGTACATGCCGTTGCAGGCGAGCTACCTGGGCGAGCAATCGTCCGAGGAGATCCGGGGGGAGTGTCGCATCCCCTGTAGCGGCTGACTGCACCGCATGGACCAGTCGTTCGGCTGTTGCCTCGGATCTCGGTACGACGCCGCACACACCGGCCTCGACCGCTGCTAGCAGCATGTTGTCGTCGACTCTGGAGACGATGAGTACTATTCGGCGGCGGCCGAACTGGTGGGCTTTGTGCAAGATCTTCAGAGCATCATCGTCCAGCTGCTCCACCGCTATCAGCGCAACCTCGGGCACGTCCGTGTCGGTGTCGGTGTCGGCGTCCGTGAGCAACTGGAGTTCCGGTCGGTGGCGGAGCGTGTGGTGCAGGCCGGCCAGGGACATCGGATCCATCGCACTGACATGGACAAGGATGCGATCACTCATCTGCGTTCTACCTCGCTGTGAGACCCAAACGACCGGGCGTGGGGTGCCCGTATGGGCAGTGTGCGGCAGACCACTCAGCCTGCACTCAACGCCGACTCAACAAGGCCGGTCCGGGCTGCCACCGTCCCAGCGACCGAGGGCCTGTTCTGCTGGATGGAGACTGGTCAGGCTGCTAGGCCGGAAGGGTGATGCTGTCCTCTCGGGCAGTGTTGGTGGGCGTTTGGGCTGACCGATCATCTGCTGACCGAGACTGGGCGGGCTGACTAGCCTGCAGCGGTGACCACGAGCGCGTATCTCAGCGGTTCCCCGCTCCGATTGAGTCCGGGCGGATCAGCTCGATGCCAGATGAAGGTGTCGAATCACGGGTCGACGGTCGAGTCCTACGTGATCGGCGTCACCGGGGACCTCGCGGCGTATTCCACGGTCGAGCCTGCCGAGATATCTCTGTACCCCGGCAGTGAGGGTGCGGTGACCGTCGCTATCGAGCTTCCGGCTGACGCGCCGGTCCGAGCGGGCGAGATTCCGTTCGGCGTGGTGGTCGAGCCTCAGGAGGACCCGAGCGGAGTCACGGTTCCCGAGGGTCTCGTCACGGTGGAGCCGGTCGATGCGCTGAAGATCGAGCTCGTTCCGCAGACTTCGCATGGACGATTCGGATCACGGCATCGGGTAGCTGTCCACAGCCGCGGGAATCGGCCGATCACTCTAGCTCTCACGGCGAAGGACCCGAACGGGGCCCTGGACTTCAGCTTTCGGCCCGCGAGGATCGAGATTGAGCCACACACCGCGCGGTTCGTGACGGTCGGGGTTCGACCGGTCGACCGGATCTGGCGGGGCCCGGCACAGACGCGTGGGTTCACGCTGATAGCTGCCGAAGACCGCCGGACCGAGGTGGCCACGGCCGAGAACGTCGCGGCCGAGCCGCTGGCGACTCTCGACGGCACAATGGTGCAGGCTGCTGTCCTGCCTCCCTGGATAGGCAGGGCCGCGGTGGGTGGCTTGGCCGGCGTCATGGCGCTGTTGGCCGTCTGGTTTCTTGCAGTCAAGCCGACCATCCGTTCCACGGCCGAGGAGGCGCTGGCGCGGCCTGTCACAGAACTCAACCAGAAGGCGGACGCTGCGAGTGACGCCGCTCAGCAAGCGAAGCGGGACGCGGATCAAGCCAAGAAGCAATCGGCTGACCAGCGGGCCGGTGCCAAACCTTCAGCTGAGGAGAAGGCCGAGGAGGACGAGGCCAAGCGTTTGCAGGAGACTCAGCAGCAGACATTGGAGGGAACTCCCTTCGATCGGAGGCTGGCCGTAGACGCTGCTCCGGCGTCTACCAGTGAGGCGACCTTCAAGGTGCCACAGGGCCAGGTTCTGCGGATCACCGATCTGGTGTTCGAATCCCCGGGAAACGTCGGAACACTACAGATCCGGCGCGATGGCAAGGTGTTGATCAGCCTGCAACCCCAAACCTTCAGGGACGGATTCGACCAGCACTTCGTTTCGCCGATCATCTTCTCAGCGGGCGAGCGCCTGATCATCAGACTCGCGTGCACCACGCCTGCGCCGGGTGACAATCGCTGCCGGAACGCCGTGTATGCCGGCGGCAGTCTTGCCGCGAAACGATCGCCGGCCAAGCCATCGGCAACTCCCGCCGGGTGAACAGGCAGGGACGCGAACAGGCGTCGTGGGGAGTCCGACGTCGTGGATCCTGTCTTCCGGCTCGGATCAGAGGAGACGCTCAGTTTGCGGGTTGTGTCCGGTGTGGTCTCGCTTTTCTGCGTATGTATTGAGAACTCCAGGGGCCTCAGCATCGCACGGCACTTTTTCAGCCATCGAGACTAACTACCGGCAATTCACTCTTGGTGGGTGTGACCCACCGATTCTGCGGGTGGGTGCGTCGGCGTCTGCACCTGGCGGTCGCGAACCCGGATCGAGGACTCCGAGATCCCAGCGATTGAGGGTGCTGGGGACTGGTTGAGGGTTTGCCCCGATGCTGCACGCAGGGCTGTCTTGTCAGGCTCTGAGCCTGCGGGGATCTGTTGTTCTCAACGTGCAGCAACTGGGAGAAAAATGTGAAAACCATCCAACGCACCTGGCCGGCTGAGGCCGGTCGTGCTCGACACCGGCGGCGACGGGCGGGAGCCGCGGTGGGGATCATCGCTGTTCTCAGTGGTGTTTCCGGCCCTGGGCCAATCGCCTCTGCCGCGGAGGTCCCAGGTCGTGAGGTCGCGGTCACTCGCGCAGCCTCCGGGAGGGCAGTGCCGAACCAGTACATCGTGACACTCAGGTCCGGGGCGAAGCCCGAAGAGGTCATTCGCGCCCACAACGTCGAGGGAAAGCATCAGTTCCGCGCCGCCTTCAGAGGCTTCACTGCGGAACTGTCCGCGGGCCAACTCAGGTCGCTCCAGCGTAACGGCGACGTGGTCGCGATCGAGGAGAACCAACGGGTCGAGCTAGCGGCGGGCGGGCAGAACCCGACCCCCAATTGGGGACTGGACCGTATCAACCATCGTGATCTGCCGCTCGACAATCGATACTCCTGGGACTCAGCAGGAAGTTCTGTCACCGCCTATGTGATCGACACGGGTATCATCACTGGCCACTTTGAGTTCGGCGGAAGAGCCACCAACGTATTCGATGCTTTCGGTGGAAACGGGGAGGACTGCCACGGCCACGGCACCCATGTGGCCGGCATCATCGGTGGCAAGAACACCGGTGTGGCGAAGAATGTCTCGCTGAGGGGCCTCCGGGCGGTTGACTGCACGGGCTGGGCTACGTCAGCTGACATCATCGCTGCGTTGGATTGGGTCCGCGGCAACGCAGCCAAGCCAGCTGTTGTCAACATGTCCCTTGGGACCGGCCCGTCTGCCGCGATCAACCTGGCCACCAACAATGTCATTGCGTCCGGGGTGCCCGTCGTAGCCGCTGCTATGAATACCAATGAAGATGCATGTAACTGGTCCCCACAAGCCGTAGCCAAGGCAGTTGTGGTGGGTGCAACAAATAGGTACGACATCAGGGAGACCTACAGCAATTTCGGTCCCTGCGTTGACATCCACGCGCCAGGACATCTGGTCTTCTCAGCGGACAAGGATGCGGATGGGTACGGCACCCGCTCGGGGACGTCGATGGCCGCTCCGCACGTGGCCGGAGCGATCGCTCGCTACCTGCAGCTTCATCCCGACTGGTCTGCAGACGATGTCGCCTTCCAGATCCTGTTCAGCGCGAGCCAGCCTGATATCGGCAATATTCCGCCGGCCACGACGAAGCGCCTCCTCTACATGGGACCTGATAGCCCTCCGGTCAATACCGACGTCGAATATGGCTATCTATGGAGCAGTCATCCGAACACGCCAATTGGCATGCCGGTCACGCCCACAAGCGGTTACCAGCGCAACTCTACTGGCGGGCTGAACATTATAACTCGGATCGCGACTGGAAAATATGAAGTCGACTTCGCGGGTCTCTCAGTCGCGGGTGGAATCGCGCACGCCACCTCCATGGATTCCGATGGCTACTGCAAGATTCAAACGTGGTTCTCTGTTATTCCCAAGCAGCGCGTGGTGGTGCAGTGCAGGGACCTGTTCGGGGCTCCGAAGGACACGCGGTTCAGAGTCACGTACATGCGCGCCTTGAAGGCGATCGCAGGGTCCTTTGGGTATCTATTCGCTGGTAACAAGAGTGCGCCGTCCTACACGCCCGACAGCCTATGGTCCTACAATTCTAAAGTGAGGACCAATAAGGTCGTACGGGAAGCTGCTGGTAGATACAAACTGATCTTTCCGAGCTTGGCGCATTCACCGGGTAACGTCATGGTCACGGCCCAGGGTGATGATGCAAATTTCTGCAACGTCAGACTATGGACAAAAGATCTCCAGGTGCCTGAGGATCAGGCTGTCTACGTGAACTGCTACGCCCCGAACGGAAGTCCAGCGGATACCAACTTCAATGCCACCTTTACGGATACCAGGTCGGTCGGCGGCGCAACGGGCACGCGGGCGCACGCGTGGGTGCCAGGCCTGCACGGCAAGTTCACGCCGCCCGAGCCCCCGCATACGCCCACCTCGGCGTACAACTCCGAAGTCTTTCCACTGTCCGTAAGCCATCTACTTGTCGGATACTACAGTGTCAAGATTCCTGGCGTTCTGGGGAGCTTCGAGGGTGATATCCAGGTCGCCGCGCAGGGAGAATCCCCGCATCACTGTTCAGCTTCACCTACTATCGGTACCAGTGCTCGAGACGTCACTGTGATGATTCTATGCAAAAGCACCTCCGGGCAGAAGGTGGACAGTGCGTTCAACCTGCACTACGCCCAATGACGTCAGATCCTTCAACGATGCGGCAGAAACGTCCGCGCTTTTGATCGTCTGAGGGCTCGACTCTCGCGGTCATCTTCTTCGTGACCGAGCAGATGACAATTCGTTTCGGCGTCTCGGGATGCGGCGACGGCACCGCCAGTAACAAGGCCCGCGGCGGCCTGCTCTGGTCTGTCGGGCGGCCGCTCCCGAGCGCACGAGAGCCGCCCGCACAACTGCGGACCATTGGCAGGCCCCAATCTGATGCAGTTGCCGGATGTGGCGGTGGTCTAGGACGGTTGGTCCTGCGCTGTTATCTGGTTAGCATCTGATTGCGCTGGGTGTTTGGTTCTGCTCCGGCTCGGGTTGTCATGAGGACGAGGCGGCTTTTGCTGGAGCACCTCGAGTACGAGGTAGCGGGCTGGGTGCGCCTCTACCCGGCGGCCGAGCTGGTCGTGTTGCCGAGCAGCATGACCAGGGCAACTCGTGATCTGATGCCAAGCTTGTTGAACACCGAGCTCAGGTGTCGTTCGATGGTCTTCTCACTGAGGAACATGGCCTCGGCCACCTCTCGATTGGTCAGGCCGCGGGCTACCTGGTCGGCGACCTCTCGTTCGCGGCGAGTGAGCAGGTCGAGGTTGCGGCCCTCATCGCCTCGGGCTGCCGCGCGCGAGCCACGCACGCCGAGCCGGCGCAGTTCGCGGGCTGTTTCTCGCTCGAGCAGGATCGCGCCAGCCGCGGCGAAGGCGGCTTGAGCTCTTCGCAGTTCCGTGGTTGCAGCCTCACGCCGGCCATCTGAGCCGAGCGCACGACCGATCGCGAGGCGAGCCCGGGCGAGGTCCAGCGCGTTGCCGGACCGTTCGAAATGGACCGCGGCGGCCATCGCTCGCAAGGTCGCTTCGTTCGACCGGTCGTCAGCCAGGAGAACCGCGCTCGCGGTCAACGCGGCGTATCCATAAGCGGCTTCCAGCCCCGACTCCTCGGCTGCTGTGCACGCCTGATCCGCCCATCGCTGAGCCTGCCCGAGCAGTCCCTCGGCGAGCGACGCCCTGGCCAGTTGCTCGTACCACTCCGCTCGGCTGCCGAGGTCGACCAGGGGCAGATCCGGTCCGCCGGCGGCCTTGAGCATGACAGCCGCGCCACCGACTGGATCGTCCGCGGCGATGAGTGCTTGACCGTGAGCTGCACTGGTGAAGGTACTGATCCAGCCTCGATGAGAAGCCGCAAACGGAGCGACGGATTCCGCGGCGATCACTGCCGCGTGCACTGATCCCTGCCACAGGGAAACTCGGGATTCGGCTGCTCGGCTGAGCATCAACAACTGGTTGCTGTCGATGCTTTGTGCGATCGCGACCGCCTCTTCGGCGCAGGCTCGAGCATCAGCGAGGTTTCCGATGGCCAGCCGGGTCATGGCAAGGCAGACAAGGAGGCGGCCGAGCGCCTCCTGTTGACCGGATGCTCTGGCCAGCGCGACACCGCGCGTCTGGCGCTTCGCTGCCTGTTCGTAGCGGCCTGCATAACGGTCGGCGAGTCCCAACCATAGAATTGCGTCGAGAGCGGGCGAGAGTTCGGTATCGCTGAGGCTGTCGAGGATCCGACCGGCCGTTGTCGTATGGGCGAGTCCGGCATCTACGTCGCCAGTGAGAGCCAGAGCGAAACCGATCAGGGCTTGCGCAGCGGCGCGGACGCCGCTGCACTGACCCCTTAGATCGACCATCGAAGCGATCTGGTCCGCGATTTCTCGGGCCGCGGCGAACTCTGCACACGAGATATGCAGGCTGAGACGCTCAAGCCAGATCTCCGGCACGGCGAAGATCGCCTCATCACCGCCTGTCTCGCGGTTGAGTAACAGCTCCGCGTCGTCGTACAAGCCGTTCAGGCGGGCCGCCCGCGCCGCTCCGACGGCTGCGCGGGCGCGGACGCGCGACGTCGGACCAGGTACAAGAGTCATGGTGTGGTTAAAAGCACGGAGCGCGCCCTGCAGCTGACCGGCCTGCAGGAGGGATTCAGCGCCGGCGAGGGAGAGTGGAGGGTGGGCGGGATGGCCGACTGGCAGCAGCCGGGATGCCGCGGCGTACCACCGAGCCGCCGAGGTGGGCTCACGCCAGCGGGCCGAGATCGCTGCTCGCAACAGGACGCCGACCGCAGTGATGTCTCCCACCGTCGCGGTGGCCTCGAGATGGACAGCGCGTTCCTCGGCGGGGGCACCAGCTGCCTGGAGTGCTTCCGCTGCCCGGGCATGGATGACTCGTCGCTCGCCTGGCCCCATCAGGTCGTAAAACACACGCTGGACAATCTCGTGACGGAACATCAACAAGCCGTTTCGACCGGCGCGAAGAATGTCTCGCCGGGCGAGATCGTCCAAAGCGGCCGCGACCTCGTCTCCGGAGCGTCCACTCACTGCCGCCAGGTATCCAGGATCGAACTCCGAACCGAGTACGGCGGCCGCCTTGGCGATTGCCTGTGTCTCAGCGGCCAGAGCGCCATACTCTGAGCGGATCGCCACCGACTCCGCCTGACCGGTCTTCGCTTGGGTAGCAAGAGCGATGAGGTACTCCGGGACCCCGCCGCCGGACTCGATCGCGTGCCTGGCGATTTGCGGTGGGGTGCTGGCGCCGAGAACAATTCGAGCTTCATCCGGTGACAGTGCCCCCAGCCTGAGCACGTGTGCGCCGTCGGTGATCAGCGCATCTACGGCTGCACGCAGGTGGGTGGACGCCTGCCTCGGTCGGTAGGCTGCGCAAATCATCATGCGCGCCGATTGCGGCTGCCCGCTCAACTGCCGCAACAGGTCAACCGAGGCGTTGTCCAGCCAATGAGCGTCGTCGATCAATAGCACCAGCGTGCGGTCAGCCAGGGACTCGGCGAGGTCTCGCACCGCCCTAACCACCTGACCACGCTCAACAGCACTCGGTACCCGCGTCGACTCGAGCCTCGAAAGCAGGCCCATGAGCTTTGTACAGGCGGCGCTGGTGACCGGCCCTGGGCTTCGCGGCGCGGCAATCGCCGATCGGATCATGCTGGAGACAAGACCGAAGTTCAGTTCGCGATCTGTGTCCAGCCCCTGGGTGGCCCAGACCACAGCGTGGCGTGATTCAGCCCGCTTCCGGAGCTCGTCCAGCAATCTTGACTTGCCGATACCAGGATCGCCCGGGAGCAGGTAACAACGTAGGCCCTTCCGCCCACTGTTGAGCGCAAGCTCCAGTTGGGCGATCTCATGCTTCCGGCCGACCAGCGCGGCGACGGGTCGCTCCTCGGGATCGATGGCAGCCTCCTCACATCCCGAACGTGCCAAGTGGCTCCGCTCGCCTCACCCTCTGTACGCAGGTAGGCGACCGCCCGGACCATCGGCCCGGGGAGCCGCGTCCACGGCCGGCTTGTGATGATCGGACGCACGCCCAGCGCACCACCGCAGTTTCAAAGACAGCCGAAGCCGCCGAGGACGTGACGACGCCGGCTGCGGCCATCCACCGCGTGAGAACCGATCCCCGGGAGTACGTGCGTATAGATGGTCACGGTCGCGCCCTCCCGGAAGAAGGGATGACACGTCCGACGGACTCCAACGGGCAACGGCCGAGGCTTCGCTGTGAATCACATGAGGTGGGTGCTGTGAATTTCATCCACTCGCGTCGAATCTCTGCTCGTGGTCTCTGCGGAAGGTCAGCGGAGACTTTTGTCTGCTCCATTGAAGGCGAGATAACTGAGGGTGCCCGCTATGAGCACGTCAATCACCGAAATTCTCGATGACGCGGTCGGTCTGCGCCGGTCCGGCCATCTGAAGCGCGCGTTGCGTCGCTCACGTGAGGCGGTGGCCGAGGCCCGAAGCGCGGGCGAGTCGCCGACGGTCGTGGCCAATTGTCTGCTGATTGAAGGAACGCTCCTCATAGAATTGTCGCTGCCGCGGGACGCCATTCGAGTACTTCGCTCGGCCAAGGCAGCCTTGAATGCCCAGGATGGTTCTTCCGTCGGCAAGACGTACCGAAGCATCTGCCTGGCGCTCGGTCGCGCGCTTCGGCGTGCTGGTCAGTACGCGGAGGCGGAGGAGGAGCTCCGCGGAATTCTCTCGGTCACCATGACACAGAGCGCGGCTGACTCGGAACAATTGGCGCACATTCTCAATGAGCTTGGAATAACCTACAAATATTCCGGCAACTTCGACGAAGGTGCTCGCGTATACGAGCGACTTCTTGCGATCGCCGAGTCCCGCTTCGGCGCCGACAGCACGCACGCCGCGGACGTTCTGCACAACATTGCCGGACTCGCGCACGCGGCAGGCGACCACGCCGCGGCCGAGGAGACGGCCCGTCGAGGCCTCGCGATGCGCATCCGTGTGGATGGACCGAACTCGCTGAAGGCCGCAGCCGACCGCACCGCGCTGGCCGCCATTCTCGTCAACAGAGGCCGGACTGGTGAGGCCGAGTCCATTCTGCGCGAAGCGCTTGCAGTCTATGAACAGGCGTATGGTCCTGAGCACTACGAAGTAGCGGTCTTGCTTCACAATTTGGCTTCTGCGGCTGCCGTTTCGGGCGACTTCGAGATGGCAGAAGCCGATCTCGTGCGGTCTGCTCAGATCAAGAAGGCGGTGCTGGGGTCCCACCACCCAGAACTGGCCATCACGCTCCATAACCTTGCCGAGGTCCTGGCGCGCACCGGTCGGACGACAGAAGCGCGGGCGCATCTTGCCGACTGCATTGGAATCCTCGAAGGGGTTGTAGCCCCCGACCACCCCACTCTCGCTGCTGCGCGCGCCGCATTGGGGGCCATCCGGGAAGATGCCGGCGCCACTTCCGACCAATCGCCACCGCCCGCAACGAGCCCCCGGACCTAGTCGAGTCCTGATGCGGTGGACCTGCTAGCAATCCGCCCCCGAAGGCCAAGCGATGGTTTGGCCTCCTCGCCCCATCTCGAGAGGTCGATCAACAGTGAAAGCTGCCCACTCGCAGAGAATCTCCCGCCAGGCATGGGTAGTGCTGGGTGGATCCCTCGTTTCGGCGACAGGCACGGGCACCACCGTGCCCTATCTGTTCTCTTTCCTCCTCGGCCTCGGCTTCGACGCAGGCACGGCGGGTACTCTCATGACCGCGCGCGCGGTAGGCGCCGTGCTAGGGGCGGTGATAGGTGGTGCCTGGGCGGACAGGGTAGGAATTCACCGTGCGGTACTCCAGGTCTCTGTTCTCGCCGGCATATCAACGCTGGCTCTTCTTAGCATTCGTGGGCCGTGGACCGGCGCGGTGCTGTTGGCGCTGTACGGCGCGGTGATTGCCGCACAAGCTACAGCTCTCCGGGCCCGGCTCGCGCAGCTGACATCATCCGATCAGCGAGATCGCGCATTCAGCATGCTGTACTTGCTGGGCAACGTCGGTGTCGCCGGTGGCGCGCTGATCGCAGGCCTGACGTTGCGGAAGTTTTCGACCGGCGCGTTTACGCTGCTATACATTCTCGACACCGTCTCATTTATCCTGCTGGTGGTAGCGCTGTGGATGTCCTCGTCCACGGGTACTCGTGAGCTCGCCCGGCCATCGGCTTCGCCAACGACAGGAACAGCAACCTACTGGCATGTGGCCCGCGACCCAGCTGCGCGGTGGCTGTGCCTTGCCGTTGCCCTCGTCGTAGCGGCGGGTTTCTCCCAATTGCATGTAGGTCTACCAGCCCTTGCGATCACGGCCGGCATATCAGCCTCGGACCTGGGCTGGGTGTTTGCGGCAAACCTGGTCACTCTTGTCATTGTTCAATCACCAGCCAGTCGCCTCAGCGCCACCTGGCGGCGGAGTACGAGCGTGCTGGCAGGAATCGCTGTGTTGACCGTCGCATGGGGTGTACTCGGCGTCATACGTCCGCTGAATGTCCCCCTTCTTGTTGTAGTCGCGGTGGTTTTCGCGGTCGGCGAGGTGCTCCTGGCTCCCGTCATGGCAGCTCTCGTCAACGATCTAGCTCCCGAGAGCTTGCGTGGTCGCTACAACGGCGCAGCTGTCCTGGCGTGGACAGGTGGATGGTTGTGCGGCACGGCGCTGACTGGTGCCGCCCTCAACGTCGACAGCCCGCACCTACTTGTGCCGTTGTTCGTCACGCTGCTCGGAATGGCTGCGGTTGCTGTCATCTGTCTGCGCGGCCACCTACCCGCCGGGACTGATCACCCATCCGGTTCGCACAGTCGGACTTAGAGCAGTCTGCCGGTTACTCTCGCCGCTGGATCGCCAGGTAGGAGTCACGACGGCTGGCGGTGAAGGCGCGGTCCTCTCGGGCTGTGGGTCACCCACGGGACACAACAATCACGGGCAGACTGTAGGGATTTCCCTCACCCTTCCGCCCCGTCGGTCTGCGACGCTCCCGTCATGTCGATCGTTGAAGCGATCGGCATTTGAGGTCGATGGCTCGGCAGGTCGCCCACGGCCCGGGCGACCCGCGACCGATCGAGCCAGCGCGGGCAGGTGAGGCGTCTCGCCAGGGGGTGGCTCGCGAGATCTCTCCCGACTGCCCGACTGGCTGCATACAGGATGAGTGATTGCGCTATGAACCTCCTGATGTTCCGTACTCTGCCCCGCCGAACCCAGCGCAAATTGCTGCTGCGTCATGTTCGGGTTGATGAGCAGCGACTGCAGAATGTCGAGATCTACCCCACAGAGCGCCGGGAGGACGTCAAGGCTGCTCTGTCATTGGTCTATGAGGTATACGCCGCCAAAGGCAAAGTCGGCCCGAACCCTGCGCGCCTGCACGTGACGAAGCACAACGCCCAGCCGGCCAGCGTCATCTTCGCGGCCAGGCAGGCTGACCAACTGGGGGGCACGATTGCGCTCATACCAGACTCGCCCCTCGGACTGCCAATCGACTGCGTGCAACGTGCGTACATGGACGAGCTACGCGCCCGAGGACTGAAAATATGTGAAATTAGTGGCCTCGCCTGTTCGTCCGACCTCCGCGGGAGTGGCTTGGCGCTCTACCTCTACAGAGCGGCGGTCCATGCCGCAATCCAGGAGAGTTTTGATGTTGTGGTGATCACTTCTCAGCCAAAGGGAGCTCTCATATACTCGGAACTCCTGGTGTGCGAGAGCTTCGGCGCACCTGCACACCACACGTCATTCAACGACCGACACCCTAGTACCGCTCTACGGCTGGACCTGCGGACATGCGAGGGTCGACTGTATGAGCGGTTCGATGGACTGACCGACTACCAGCGCTCGCCACACTATCTCTTCTATGGCAAGGAAGTACCGCAGATCCGGCTCCCACGGCGCTTCTCGGTGACGTCCGAGCGGATCGATGCCAGCGCCGACCTGATCCACGCGCGTCCCGAGCCCTTCCAGCGGTTGACACCCATTGAACTGTCCTACCTGAAGAAGGCTGTACCGACCGCGAATTGGACCCCGGACTCTCCGGTGTTCGCTGGGCGATTTCCGTTCCCACCACAGGTTGGCGCCCAGAACTTGCCCCTCCTGCCCCAGGCAAGCTGAGAGTCTCAAGCCTCGAGCAAGTCGTCGAAGCCGTCGCGAACCGATCGTCAGCTCGGTGCCGTACTGCGCAGTGGAAGCACACTGACGGACGGATCAACATGGACGACGCAGACTCGACTGACACAGAGGTTTTGCATCGGCGGACCGGCAGCCATCAAAAGGCTCGGCCGGCGCTCGGCAGGGTTGCATGGCTAGGTCTCGCCGGTGGTCTGGTGGCGGTGGCGCTCGGTACGTATGGCCGGTCGCATACACCTACCGGTAGGCCGCTGGCCCTCGTCATCGGATTCACCGAGATGGGGCCGATGAAAGCGTGGCTGGCGACCTTCGGCGTGCTGCTCGGCGTGTTCCAGGTCGTCTCGGCGAGCTGGATGTGGGGGAAGCTGCCCACTGAGCGCAAGGCCCCGGTCTGGCTTGGCCTGGCGCATCGCTGGAGTGGGGCTCTTGCCTTTGTGCTGACGTTGCCCGTGGCCTATCACTGCCTGTGGAGCCTGGGTTTCAGCACCTTCGACGCCAGGTCGTTGTGGCACTCGATTTTCGGATGCGCCTTCTACGGTGCATTCGCCAGCAAGATGCTTGCCCTTCGTACCAAGAGGCTGCCGGGCTGGGCTCTGCCCATCGCCGGAGGCCTGCTTTTCGCATTGCTGGTCGGCGCGTGGGCTACTGCGTCGCTCTGGTACTTCACTCAGCCCGGCGTCCCGCTGCGCTGATGCAACTCGAGGAGTCAATGATCAAGATGAACAGCACTCATCTAGACCGTAGAGCAGTTCTGTTGACCGGTGGAACACTGGCGGCTGGAGTCGTGCTCAGCGGCTGTGTGGTCGAAAGGACCGTGCAGCAGCCCGCACAGCCACCCGCGACGCAGCCGGCCGCGGAGCCCCCGGCGAGCACCAATGCACCCCAGCCGGGCGAGAGCCCAGCGCCGGAGCCGGGTGCTGAGCCGTTGGCGCAGGTAGCGGATCTCCCTGCAGGGGGCGGCGTGGTACTGAACGACCAGAAGATGGTGCTTACTCGTGACGCCGGTGGAGAGACGCACGCCTTCTCTGCTGTATGCACCCATCAGGGATGCCTGGTTTCGTCAGTTGCCGACGGCACGATCAACTGCAAGTGCCATGGCAGCAAGTTCGACATCACCAGCGGCGATCCGGTCGGTGGACCGGCCAAAAAGCCACTCCCGGCCGTCGCGGTCGAAGTGCGCGACGGCGCGATCTTCCAGGCGTAGGCGGGGGTCATGTCGATTTTGAAGAGTCTGCCGACCACGATTTGGCTCGTCGGCGCAACGGCGGCGATCACCGCCTTCAGTCCGGTGGTCGGTGAGGTCGTCACCGAACCGGCGGCGAGTGCCCCGGCCGCGGTGCAGACCGTTCCAGCCACACCGGCGGAGCCGGGGACCGAGCAGTCGGCGCCGCCGGCCGGGGAGCAAACTCCCGGAGGGGCGGACGGTGTTGAAACACCCGCGCCTGTGGGGGAGGAGGCGGATGCTTCCAACACTCCACCGACTGGTGAGCCGTCGGTTGCCGAAAACCCTGAACCGGACGCCGATCGTGTGGTGGTGGAGGTCGGGGTTACCCGGCTGGGGAAGACCGCTGTAGATGCCAACGGCAAGACGCTGTACTTGTCGGTGCTAGACAAGACCGACCCACCGCGATCGGTTTGCCTGAGTGCGAAGTGCGTGGCCCAGTGGCAGCCGGTGTACCTGCCCGATGGTCAGGTGGCGCCATCCGCCGGAACCGGTGTTGACCCGCAATTGCTGGGTGCGACCCGGAGGCCGGACGGCACCCGGCAGGCGACGCTGGGTGGCTGGCCGTTGTACCGCTACGACCAGGACCAAGCTCCCGGAGAGGTGAGTGGTCAGGGTTTGAAGGGCACCTGGTACGCGATCGGACCGGATGGCAAGAAGGTCGTAGGATGACGGCTCGGGCGAACCGGGGACCTCAAGTGGCCGGCGGAGCCAAAGAAGAAGCAGTCGGCTGGTCGTGACGTAATGCGAATGCTGTCGCTGACCGCGCTGATCGGCGCCGCGGTAGTAGCGGCGGCCGGGTGCGGGGGCTCGCAGGGAATCACCGACCGGACGGTGTCGCCGACCGTTGACACGTCGGGAACGTCAACGGTTCCGCTTGTGCGACCTACGGTGTCGGCGTCCTCCGCCAACCACGTTCAGGTCACGCCGGCTCCGATCAAGCTGGGCGTATCTTCGGCGGTGGTCGACGGGACACGGGTTGAAGTTGTCACCATCAACGGCTGGACGGCGTACCGGTTCGAGAAGGACAGCGGCGACCCCTCTGAGTCCACGTGCTACTTCGACTGTGTGGCAGCCTGGCCGCCGGCCGTCACCGACGGCACCAAGCCTCAGGTGACGGGCATCGACCCAAAGTTGGTTGGGTCGGTGGTGCGGAACGACGGGTACGTTCAGGTCACCCTTGGCGGTTGGCCGCTGTACCGGTTTGCAGGTGACCAATCGCGTTCCGATACGAAAGGCGAAGGTGTCTCGGGCCTTTGGTCCGCAATCCGCCCCGATGGCAGGCCGGTGATCAAGAAGAACTGACGCGCGGCACCGACGCGGGCGGCCAACCGATTATTTCGCCCTCGCCATATCCCTCGACTTCTGGTGGCATGTGGCCGGCGGACTGGCTTGTAAGCCGTCGGTTGCAGATGGACCGGAGCCGGCCTCGACGGAGTGGCAGTGCAGTGGCTACGGCACCGCGCTGGATCACCGTCGGCGGCCAGCTCGCTCGCCGAGCGGGTAGATCCTTTCGGTCGTGGTTTGGTGGCCGGTGACGGTTGTGGTCGCGGGCTCTGGTCGGCAGTGTGACCAGGCGGTGGTAAAAGGGGGACCGTCGCGGTCGGTACGTTCCATCTGCGTGATGGTGTCGTGAAGATCGCGCTGTGGCCGGGTGTGGATCTGGCTGCCTATCCGGTTAACGCGGCGGCATCGCATTCCGGAGGTGCGGGTCCGGGGCTCGTCCGGCCGGTCGTTTTGTCGGGGCAGGTTCCCGCTCCAGCTCCGCTGACCCCAAGACACCAGGCCCAGCGACCATCGGTCCCCCTGATGAACTGACCCCTCATCGCCTTGCGTATTTGACTACGCATGACAACGGATCAGCAGTCGGAACACATCGAGGTGAGGTAGCACCGTGGACATGTCTGCGCCCGCTCCGGAGAACGAAGCTTCACCGACCGCCTGCGCTGGGCTGGCATCGACACGGACTCTGCGGCCTAGGTTGAGCGCGACACGCCCGACCGAGCTACCAAGACAGTATCTGATTGTGGCACTGAGCCGCGGCAAGATCGTGCTTGCCAACTCGTTAGGGCTCAGGTAACTCGGCCATGGCCGCCCAGCACGTCGGCTACGTACGACGAAGTCGCCAAGGTGCAACGGTCGCTTGGCTACAGGCGCATGAGTATGGTCTTCTGTCGACTTCTTCCATTGCCACTCTCACCACCGCTGTGCGGATTGCGGTTGGTGCGAGGTACACGATCGAACCTCTCCCGACGGCCAGCCACAAAGCGCTGATCTCGAGATTCGAGCAGGCTGCCGCGCGGCGATCCCTGGTGGCGAATGCAACCAAACCCGATGAGCCTGACTTGCGGGTTCAGCCGGGGGAAGTCGCAGCGCTGTTCGACGACTGCTGTGGCAAGCCGCTGACGCCGGCGACGGTGCTCGGCCGACTTCCGCCCACGGTGTCCGAGTTCATGGTTCATACGAGCGCGGTGTATCGGTTCGACGCGCGCTTCTGCGACGCCCTGCTGGATCCCAGTGATAGCGCTACGGTACTTCCTGAAGCTGGGGAACGGCAGTCCTTCAGCATTCCGGCGGATGGGCTGAGGGGCGCCCTCCACTGTCACGCTGCTATGAAGGGCTCTCATCGCGATGCTGCGTGAGCGCCCGGGAGATGACGACAGCCGGCTTTGTCGCGCCCGACCAGCAAAGCTACCCGAGAACAGTGGGCACGCTGCGCTGGGGCTGGCTGCCTACGTTCGAGCCGATCGAGATCAAGACGTTCGTCGCCTTCTGAATAACAATGGTGAGCCTGCCGCCAGTCAACTCAACCTTTCAGAGGCGCATGATATCGGCAACGAACGTCGGCTGGGCACGGTACGAATGAGTTTGCAACGCATTACTGAGGACAATCGACTCATCTCTGTCGTGCGGCCGGATATCCAGGCGCCGGTTATCGACGTGCGCTGCCTAGGTGGTTTCCGGATCGCTATCGACGGCGAACCTGCCAACCTGTCCGCTATCCGTCCCAAGGCTCGGACATTTCTACGTCTGCTCGCCAGCCGGGCAGGAGATTCTGTGCATGAGGATTACCTCGTCGAGGCGCTGTGGCTGGGAATGCCTCGTGCCTCGGCCCGTCGTAACCTGCAGGTAGCCGCATCCGCTGCTCGAAGGCTGCTAGAGCCATCCGCAGAACGTGGCCAGCACCGATTGCTGCTACGTGATGGCGCCGCGTACCGCCTTGCGCTCGGGCCGGGAAGTCGCTCAGACGTGGCGGAATTCCGCTCGGCTGTGGTCAGGTGGCGCAAAGCCAAACACCAGCACGTCGACGCGCAACGACGCGCCCTGCGGTCGGTGCTCGCCGCGTATGGAGGTGACTTGCTCCCAGAGGACGGGCCGGCTGAATGGGTTGTCGCGGATCGGGAGCTGCTGCGCGGAGACGCAGCCCGGGCGGCGACGGAACTCGCGGCGATCGAACTCAATCAGGGTAATCCTCAGGCGGCAATCGATGCCGCGGAGATCTCTGTTCGCCTGGATCCGTACCGGGATCAGGCGTGGCGTTTGTTGTCTGCAAGCCATGAGCTGACCGGAAATCTTGCTGCCGCCACGCTCAGCAAGCAGCAGTACGACCAGATGCTCGACGAACTCGGTGTCGCACGTGATTCATCCGACGGCGAAGGATCTACGACCAGGTGAGCACTGACCTCCCGACGCGCGCCTCAGCCCGCGCTGCTCAAACCCTGAGGTCTCGCCAGCGGAGCCTGGACGGTCATGGATTGCACGTCGGGGGCAAGGTCGGGTTGACGGGTCCCCTTCATGATTGTCTGTCGGTGTGAGTCAACCCGACCGCCGCAGCCGCGACCTATTTTCCGGACCGTGGCCAACAGCCCACAAAGCGTGACCAAAGCCGTGATGACCCTCGTTCGTCTCCCGCTCGGCCGCAGGACCGACATGCTCTTCCCTGGCGAGCGCGGCGATTTTGGAATCCTCTTTCATGTGTGAGGGGGCGATATGAGGGATTCCCCCATACCAATATCGCTGCGCTCCGCAATAGCCTCGCAGCATGAGAAAACTCTTCAAAAGTCTCCTGACGATCGGCGTAGCTCTCGCCGCCGTCGTCCCAGCTGCTATCACCACCCAGGCACATGCAGTGCCGGTGACCTACAAGATTTTCAAGTTCAAGACTGATTGGGGAGGCGGATGGGTCCTCAACGTCGGGGGAGTGGAAGGATTGCCTGTCAGTGGTGTGCCTGCGCAGATCCACTACAACCGTGATCACGACTTCAACAACCGATGGGTGTATAGGCCGACCGTTAGCGGATCTTACTCAGGAAATCAGCTCATCAATTTGTACACCAAGCTTTGCCTTCAGGCCGGCGACGACGGTGCCGTGGTCCAGCGGTCCTGCGATGCCACGGAGCCGCGGCAGATGTGGCATTGGGAGATCGCTTTGCGAAACGAGTACTACAGTCGGTTGCACAATGTCGGCAAGGTCATGACGCAAAGCAGCACGACGGTGCCCCCGGCCGGTGAGTGGCCTTCCATCTCTTTAAGGACGATCGAGCCAGGAAACTATGATGTCGCAAAGCGCCAAACGTTCAACTTGGCTGACTGCGGCACTATCTCTCAAGACGACTGGACCGGTAGCTGGTCCGCGTTGAACACGCCAAAGGCGTGTTAGGGGTCGGCCATCGAGATTCGGGCGGCGGTGCTGAGACGGTTTTCCGGGTCGCGAATTACTGATCGACACCAGCCCGAGGCGCAATCATGCGATCACCTGACGAGCCCAGTCAAGTGCATGTCTGGACAGGAACATCCGGATCCAGATCAGCGGCGGCAAGATCCGCCGCTATGCGATCATGACGTGGCAGACCAAAGTCGGATACTACCGGCCACGACACGCACTTCGCTGCGAAGTGTGCCAAGTCCTCGACCGGGCGACCCATCCACGAGCCGATGAACCCGCTATTTGTGTCGATGAATGTGGTGCTCTACTTGCAGCCCATCCGGGCCGGGATGGTTCCCGGCCCGGATGCGCGCCGCGTTCCCAAGCCCACTGCGGATTGCGGAACATATTCACCAGCCAAGAGCCGGCAACCAGCCATGTGTTCGACCGGTCCACTGTGACCGTCGCCCAAGCCACGTTGTCGCGGACAATGCTCACAACCGGTGCCAGTGCAGCGAAGTTCTCGACCCAGCTCAGCCTCGGCAATACGTACTCGCCCAGCGGCGGGAAGAGGACCATTCACTGATGGGACGGCTGCAAGGCGACGAGATCGGTGCGACTCAGCGAACGGGATCCAGGTGCAGGAATCCACGATCAACCTGGAACTCGCCTGGACCGGTACGGAGCCGCGAGTGCACAGAACAATGTTGAGCTGCGATCGGCTATGGAGATCGAGGCTAGGCCGAGCAGGCGCCGCTGCGCAGCCGACGAGATCGATGCTCAGCCGGCCGCGCACGACACGCAGATGGCGATCTACAGGCCTGGGCGCAGGGGCACGCCGGCCCGCGGGCTCGAGCCGCGCACGAGACCAGGGAGCGCCTGGAGAGCCAGGCTGTCGAGGCAGCGAAGGCCTACCGACCTCGGAACGGGGTCGGCCCGCGTCGTCGGCGACGAGACAGCGGGCTGTGGAGCGGGCGCGCCGGACTTGAGCTTGCCGCAAGGAAGGCAGCATTCGGGCAGCCGCGCGAGTCAGGCTCGCCGAGGCTCAAGCAGCGTTCCGCGATGCTTCCAGCGCCGCTCAGACCTCTGCAGCAGAGCCCGGGGGACGGGCCTTGATGCCGCCGACCGGGCGGCGCTTGGACGCGGGCGCTCGTGGTCGCACAGAAGGCATCCTTACGACAGCTGCATTCGGTGGAAGTGGCAGCCCCGGACGCGGCCGAAGAGTTCGGAGCTGCAGGTTCACCTGCCGAGCTTGATCTGCTAGCGGCTGCCGCGGTCATCGACCGAGGAGATCTCAACACCGCACGGTCGCTTTGCTGATGATGTACGTCGCCCGGCATTGACCTCGGTCGCGCCGACGACGTACGTCCCCGTGGTGCTTGCAGGAGCTCGAGTCAGCGATCGACTCGGCGACCGTCGGAGGCATTCCGTTCGCTTGCTAGGGGGCCTCATGACGGTCGCTGACCTGTTGGGCGACGACACGGCGCGGGCTGTGTTCGAGCCATGGGCCGCGAAGGACCCGGTGAAAGTTCGCTAACGAGGGGCAGCAGGCAGCCGCCTTGCCTGCGATTGCAAGGCCGGAAAGACCTCGAACCGACTCGGCTGTGGGTTTCAACCTGCTCGGTACTCAGCGCACGGCTGACAGCCAAGCCCGTTGGAGATCTGCGCAGCAGGCTCGCGGCACACAAGCACAGCAGTGCCGTAGCTCTGGTTGGATCACCGTCGCGACGGACGTGCGCGGCTGTGGCAACGATCTATTCCGCACAGGCCCTGTGCAATTGTGGGTCACTGACCGGCGGTGTGATCAGATCGGCCAAACACCGCCGCGTGTTCTCAAGATGGCTGGCTGGGCGAGCGCGCCACCTGGGCTCCCGACCTTGGTCAGGCCTCGCGGTACCGCCGGATGAGGCATCGGCGCCAGGCATCCGGTCGGATTGCGGGCAGTCGCTGCGCCGCCTTCAATCGTGCCCCGATGGCGGACGACGCGCTGTTCGACGTACTGCGGCTCACGCGCATTGATACCTGACCCCGTGCACGATGCGGAGACGCATAGGTCGGGGTCGAGACGTGACAGAGGAATCGCCGACAGGAGAAAACGCCACCCCCGCCGGCTGTCCCAGCAGCCGACCCTGATCGTTTGTGGGTCGGGAGCGGCCGGTAGTGCATTGGTCACCTGGGCAGCTCGAAGCGAGCACGGCTCAGGCCCCGTCGTTCCCGGCTCTCACTTGACGCCATGTCGTGTGGTAAGAACTGGTGAGGTCAGCGCGTCGGCGATCAGGACTGCCCGATCGGCCCGAACAGTGGGGCTTTCGCGTGCACTGATCGTTGTCGACGGGAGACTGATCGGGCCACGTCTGACGCCAAATGGGCAGGCCTCGGATGGACTCGGCTCACCTGCTGGCGGTCTGACGCGCAGTGCCTGATGCTGGCGTCTCCGGACTCGACGGGCTCGCCGGCACGATGGAGGTTAGATGTTGCGGCTGAACCAGGTATCTGCCACACCTCGTTCGTCCGAACATCCGCGATACCAGCGGATAGCGCACGGCGAGCGTGAGTTGGATCAGGGTTCGCGGCCGGCCGATCCCGAGGTGCTGTATGACCTTGTCGCTATCCATGTCGTCTGCGGTGACTTGCGTAGCGCGCGCGACCTGCTGGATCAGTTGGCCGGCTCGCTCGTTGTCAGAGCGGGCTCCGAAGCTGCGGCGGCGTGGAAACTGAGCGCCGCGATCTGCCATCTACTCGGCGACTCGGACGGCGCATCGCAGCGGCTCAAACGACTCGCCGGCGGAGCAGCGGAAAGAACATCCGACGCGCTGATTGCGGCCGGTGTGCGCCTCGCCGAGGCCAGATTGGCGGTGGGTGACACTCACGGCGCCTTGCATCTCCTTGAGATGGCGATCAGCCCAGCTGAATGCGCAGTTGCTCTCCACTCGTATGGCGACCCGATGATGGACCCAGATCTGCCGGAGGGGCTCTTACAACCGCTCGAGACGATCGTGAGACGTGAGATACCGAGCGTCGATGTCGGGGACGTGGTGGCCGCCCTGGTCGACACCTTGTCAGGGGCGCAATCCGAAGGTCGCGAGGATTTGGTGCCGGTCCTGGAGGCCGCTGCCCTAGCGGCCGCAGCCGAAGCCGGCGACCCAGCCCGGATAGCCGAGGTCGAACTGCTCAGGGTCCAGCGGTGGTTGGAGGGTGATGACCTGACAGCTGCACTCACTGCCGCGCGAGACGCGCGACGCCACGCGATGAAGACTGCGCGCCCTCTGCTTCTTCTGCAGACCGTGCGGGCCGAGGCCAGAGTCCTTGACCGGCTCGGCGATCGTCTCGGTGCCTATGAGGTGCTTGCGGCAGGCCGTGGGGAGATCGCCAGCTCACTGGGAGGCGTTCTCGCCGACCGAGTCATAGAACCGGAGCTTGAGTCCCTGGTTGCGCGGTGGGGTAAAGCGCACTTCGCGGAAATGCAGGAGTTCTCCGAGGCGCAATCCAGGTCTGCTCCGACGAGCTGAGTGGAGACGGTGTGAGGTTCCTGCGGTGCTCGGGAGATGCGTCACCAGCCGCACGCGTGACGGCCGACAGACGGATTGATGCGTTCTCCGGCGCATCGCCGCTGGCCGCCAGGCCGCCGGCCGGGTCGGTTTGTACCTCGGCCCGCCGGAGTGGCAGCGGTGTTGTGCGTGGACAGAGATGTCCCGGGTTCAGGCCTTGGACCGGACCACGCCGGACTTGGCGATATTGCTCGGCATGCTGGTCTGAGCCAGCCCTGATACAGCGGGCTGGCACCTGCTGCCGACGCCATGCTGGATCTGGCCAGCGACAAAGGCATCGGCTCGCTGCTCGCGCGACACCGCAAGATTCGAGTTCCACAAGATTCCGCAGACATCGACAAATCACCGCCAACCTTGGCGCACGTCGTACTCGATAACGCCTTGGCTCCACAAGACCACATCGGTGCAACGCCGGCTCGCCGCATCCGTTCGAGGAAGCGATGACCCGTGGCATGACCGTGTTCAAGGAGCGGGTCCGTGAGCTGCGTCCGGCTTACTTGCCTGTGGATCCGACGAGCCGGACCAGCTATGCAGCCGGAGTGATCGCGCAGGTCGATCCTGTGGTTTCCCACCGATCCGGCTGCCGGTCGGGTTCGGGCAGATCCTCGCTTCGGCGCGGCTGCCGGTGCTGACGAAGGTGATCAGCTACTACCGTTGGCTGTCCGCGCTGCTGATTCCCGACCCGCCATGCGCACGACCTGTTCGCCGGGTGGCGGCGGCTGATCCAAGCATTGGGGTCGGTCTCCCGGACGCGGTCAGGGGGACGACGAGGGCGCGATCGGCCGCCGCCGGTCGCCCCCGCCACCGGGTGGCGGCCGTCGACGCGGCTGGCGCGCGACCACTACGTGCGGCTGGACGCCCCGACTACTTCGACCATCCCGCGGTGATCGGTCGCCGGATCGAGGTCGTCGCCGACCTCGACCGGGTTCCGTGTGTTCTGCGACGGGAAGATCGCCGCCGACCAGCGCGAGCATGGGCCTGGCACCAAGACCATCACCGACCCGACCACCTGGAGCCCGCCAGGGGGCGCCGCGCGCGTCGGCGTCCTGCGCCCGGTGAGCGAACCCGACACCGAGATCACCGTCGAGCAGCGGCCACTGACCGACTACGACCGGCTTGGGCATCGACCTTGGCACCGGGAGCGGATTCGCATCATGACGACCGCAAAGCTGCCGCGGCACCCTCGATCAGCCGAGACCTGACCGCCGAGGTCACCTTCCTCACCCGCGCACTCAAGGCACCCACCCTGTGAGACGCAGTCCAGCGCCTGGCCGAACGCGCCCGCCCCGGATCCTGGACCCCATGAGGAACTCCTGGGCGCCTGCCTGCAACGCGAGGTCTCCGCGCGCGAATCTCACGGCGGCGAGGGCCACATCGCGCCGCCGGTTCCCCGCCCAGCAAAAGCCTGGAGGAGTTCGACTTCGACCACGCCCGGGGCCTCAAACGCGACCTAATGGCGCACCTGGGCACCCTGGACTTCGTCGCAGCAAAGAGAACGTGGTCTTCCTCGGACCACCCTGCCCGGCAAGACCCACCTGGCCATCTGCGCTCGCCAGCCTCATCGTCGCCAGCAACAAGCCCTTCGGCCGCTGGGGAGAAGTCTTCGGCGACGTTGTCGTCGCCGCCATGATCGACCGCCTCGTCCCCCACGCCGAAGACGTCGCCCTCAAAGGCGACTCCCTACCGACTCAAGGACCGCGACCTGGGCCGCGTCCCAGTCTCGTCAACCGAAGAACCATGACCACCAAGGGGGCAACCTTCAACCATTGGGGTCCATTGTCGGCCGCCGTTGACACACGTACGGCGGCGGGTCTCTGCCAGCTGTCCACGTCGTTCATCACTCCATCTGCTCCCGAACCGCAAGGAAGTCGGTCAGAGCCGCATCGGCGGCACATCCTGATTCGGAGTTAGTCAGGCCCACCGCTGTGCCATCTCCGAAACATGCGTTTCGTAGGCACGTGGTGGACGGCCAAGCAGAGCAGTGGTCGTCTCTAGCTGCCTGAGGTCGGTCGGGACCCCGTGCTTGGCCAGAAACCTGCACAGCGGGCAGTCGGCACCGTTGCCGCCGTGGTCGACGGTGCGAGGACGACGTACCCGCCGTCTGCGTGTTCTGCTGGTCCTTGAGGCTGCACACTCGGCGCATACGGTCTGGTCGATGGTGCCCGGCCGTCCATCGATTCCGCGGCGATCGACCAGGTGATCATCGGTTACGGGCCCAGGCAGGCGATGACAACCGGATCGCGACCCGGACGGCTGTCCTGCTGGGCGGACTCGCAAGACCCTGTTCCCGCAAACGCAACAGTCCTGCGTCCAATCACGGCGCCAGTAGCTGGCGCACCAGGGCATCCTGAATCCAGTGTTCAAACTGCTCGGGTGCCCAGCGCCGCTCGAGGACAAGCCGCGCGTAGACTACCGGGTCTCCGTGCAGCCATATGAGGTCGATCGCCTGGTCCGGCGACAACCCAGCGCGGAGCGCGCCCATGCGTTGGAGATGCGGGAGGACCGAGCCTGCGACGAAGCTCCATCGCTGACTCTCCCAGTCGTCGAGCAGAGCGCGTGCTGCCGGGTCCACCCCGGCGGCGGAAATGAGCACCAGGTGCAGCGCGGCGACACGCTCGTTGATATCGGTGAGGATTCTGGCCCAGCCCGCCAGAAATAGATGCGCGTCGGACTGTCGCATCAGCGTTGCTACTTCTGGACGCTCGGCGAGCGGGACTGGTTCGTCATCTCCGACCAGAGACCAGTCGAGCGCCAGTTTGAGTAGGTCGACCTTGCCGCCGGCAGAGGTGAAAACGGTCTTGCGGCTCACGCCTGCCTCCTCGGCGACCGCGTCGATCGTGGCCTGCCCCCAGCCTCGCTCGACGAAGAGCCGCGCCGCTGTGGCGACGATCGTCTGCTTCGTCCGGCGTGCTTGCTCGGCTCGCAAGGTCGATGAGTATGTCCGCTTGACGGGTGACGCCATTTCAGGTGACCATGGGTGTAGTCATTACTCGCATAGTAACATTAAAGACTAAAGGCTCGAATCTTGCCAACGAGTGCGGCGCTCTTGGAGCGCGAAGCTGTGATCGACCGCATGCTGGATGCCGTCAGGAAACTGAGGACCGGCTGCAGTTCGGTCGTTGTGCTCAGCGGCGAGGCCGGCATGGGCAAGACCAGCGTAGTTCGCGCCTTCGTTGATCGGCTGGATGCTGACATCAGGGTGCTCTGGGGTGGTTGTGACGACTTGTTGGCGCCGCCGGCGCTCGGTCCGCTGCGGGAAGCCTTTCGTGCCACCGACGGCGCACTGAATCACGCGATCGATGGTGGCGACATGCGGAAGGTGCTCCTCGAATCCGTCGGCGAGCTGAGCGGCTCACGGCCGACCGTCTTGGTTCTGGAGGATCTGCACTGGGCAGACGACGCCACGATCGACGTCATTCGATACATCGCGCGGCGGCTGGACCGACTGAACCTGCTGCTCATCGTCACGTTCAGGCCGGACGGTCGTGAGCTGCGCCCGCCGTTGCGTGCGCTGCTGGGTGCCATCACTGGATCGTCGGCGCAGCGCGTCGCTCTCGAGCCGTTGTCGCTGGATGCCGTCCGCTCGCTCGCGTGTGGATCCGGGCGGGATGCCGACGGGGTGCACGCACTAACGGCGGGCAACCCGTTTTACGTCGCCGAGGTGCTCGCCGGGCCTGAAGGGACCGCTACCCCGCTGACGGTCGTCGACGCAGTCCTGACGAGGGTGCTGGACCTACCGCCTGGGTGCCGCGATGCGGTCGAGCAGATGTCGGTCGTCCCGTGGCCGGTTGATCTGACGTTCGCGGAGCGGCTGCTCGGTGAGCGATTCCATTCTCTGGCCGAGGCAGAGGAACGCGGGGTTTTGGAGATCCGCTCCGGGGCGGTGCGCTTCAGGCACGAGATCGCACGCCGAGTCATAGAGGAGGCCATCCCGCAGATTCGAAGGATAGCGATGAACCGGGCTGTGGTTGCTGCGCTGCTCGCCGCCGCCGACGCCGATCCTGCAGCAATTGTGCATCACGCGGTAGAAGCTTCCGACACGGACGTCATCCTCAAATTCGCTCCAGTAGCGGCACGGCGAGCAGCCCGAGCCGGATCCCACGGCCAGGCGCTGACCTGCCTAGAGGCCGTCGTCCCGTACGTCGACCGTCTGGCAGTCGCCGACCGGGCGCCGCTGCTCGACGCCTATGCCTGGGAGCTTCACATCGCCCATCGATTTACCGACGCCGTCAAAGTCGGCGAACAGGCAGTGGGTCTCCGGGAAGAGGTGGGGGAGGCGACACCGTTGATCGAGACGCTGCTGCGGTTGTCGCGGCATCAATACATGTTCGGCGACACGCCGGGCGCTCTTGCGACTGTAGAGCGTGCCGTGGAGTTGTCCGAGCCGCTGCGATCGCCGGCAGTTCGAGCCGTCACGTTGGCCTACCGCGGCATGATGCTGGTCCAGACGGGGCAGCTCGATGAGGCGGTCGCGATGCTTCCACAAGCCCGGCAGATCGCCGCCCAGGCGGGACGTACTGACCTGGTCTCGCTGTGCCTCAACTACCTCGGCGTAGCGCTGACTGACCTCGGCGACTCACGCGGGGTGCCCTACCTTCGCGAGGCACTGAACACGGCTCTCGGAAGCGGCGATCACGAGTCTGCTGCGCGGGCATACACCAACCTCGCGGAGGTTCTGTTCCGGCACGATCTCTACGAGGATCTTGAGACGTGCCTGGATGAAGGGCGCCGATTCACTCACGAACACGGCTTTTGGTCACATTTCTACGGCTTGGAGACGCATCAGGCACAGCTGAGCTTGCGGCTCGGGGACTGGGACGATGCGCGCCGACGCGTGCAGGAGCTGGAGGACTCCGTTCGCCAGCCGGGTATGCTCGCCGTCTACAGCATGCCGATCAACGCACGGATTCAGGTACGCCGGGGCAACCTGCAAACGGCGCATGACTTGCTGTCCGTAGCTTGGCAACGGGCCTGGCAGCAACAATCGCTCGTCGGCATCCTGTACAGCGGACTCGCCTATGCAGAATGGACTTGGCTAACCGGACGCCGTGACGTCGCCCAGCAGATTGGCGACCGACTGTCCCAGTATGCCGTTCCTCGCGGCCTGATCCCGAGTTTTGCCGAAGTAAATCGGTATCTTTCACTTGCCGGTGCAATGGTTGAGTCGCCCGCCACGGCGAGCGGCGGTGGGTCAGAACGTCTGGATCCGTACGAGCGGGCTGCTCAACTAGCCACCTCGGGTTCGGTGGCTCAGGCCGTGCAGGCTCTGAACGTTCTCGATGCCAACGGGGCTAAGGCCGCAGCGGACGATCTTCGCCGCCAGCTGCGCCGGCTCGGTGTCGAGAGCATCCCTCGTAGCTCTCGAACGCGTCCAGACAGCAACCGATATGGTCTGACGCGTCGGCACATCGAGGTTCTGCACCTCCTCGAAAAGGACTTGACGAATGCCGAGATTGCCAAGCAGCTCGTTGTCTCTGTCCGGACGGTGGATCACCACGTCTCCGCGATCCTCAACCGACTAGGCGCAGCAAGTCGGAAGGATGCCGTCAGCAGAGCGGCTGCACTGGGCCTGCTTGTCGGATCCACGCCGGTTGCGCGGAGTCAAATTGAGCAGAGCGGCCCGTCGATCGTTTCGGTTGGATGACCGGTTCCGTTTGTCATCTGCTGGGCAGAGCGATCGGGCCGAGGCATCGCTCCCGCCCTTGACTCGAGATGTCCACGATGCCAGCGTGGCGTTGCCCTAGTGCGACTGTGGACGGCATTCCAGACGCGAAAGGTCTTCATTAACTTGAGCACCTTGCGGATTGGCATGAGTCGCCTCCGAACGCCGGCAGCGATGTGGTCGTGGCTGACTCGGAGCGGGGTGGCAGATCCCGATGGACGCTACTGCTGAACGGAGCGCCGGGCAGCCTCTGTAACTCGAAGCCGCTCGCGCTCAATCGGGTCGCCTGCAGAGGTCGGCACGATGGCGGATCTGACAGGACTCCGACCGGACCCAGTCACCGACCCGATGACATCACTCGGCGTCGGCATCGCTTGGATCTCATCACGCACGGCACGAGCTGCAACGGCGAACCCGGGTTCACGGAGCAGCCTCTCCACGGCGTTGGTGATGGCGGGTGAGCTCTGCTCAGTGCTGTCGATCACAAGCCCAACGCCTGCCTTCTGTACAGCTGCTCCATTGTCGAACTGGTCGGCGCCCTGTGGCATCACCAGTTGTGGCAGTCCATGCGCCAGCGCTCCTAGAACGATTCCGGCTCCGCCCTGGGAGACAACCAACATGCAGTGGGGCAACACAAGTGCGTGGGGGAGGTACCGCTCGATCACAACGTTCGGCGGTTGCGGGCCGAAGCTCGCGGGGTCAACGCCGGGCCCGACTGTAACGATGATGTTGGCCGCGAGCTCGCGCAAACCTGCGATTGCTTCTGCGAGCAGCCCCGGCCTGCGCTGGTGGAAGACGGTTCCGAGAGTGAGATGGATGCTCGTTTCGTACGGGAGGTTCGCCAGCGCCGTGGGAAGCCGTTCGCCCGGCGCGGGCTCGCCTAGTGCGGGCCGCACTGACATGAGCTCCCGATCACGCAGTCTCGACGGGCGCAGGGACGGCGGACAGACAGACAGGCGCGTTGAAGTTCGATAGACGTCAAGAAGGTGAGGGAGGCCCAAGGTCGCCCCGAGCCGATTCACTTCTGACGCGAACGCCTCATCGTCGCCGGCTGCGTCGATGCCGAGACCATGGACAAGCAATGGCGTCGCGTTCCGGGCGGCAGCGACGACACCGCCGAACTCCAACTCCTCCGAGATCACGAGGTCGGGTCGCCAGCGATCAGTGAAGGTGAGTAAGTTCGCTGCACGCTGCTGACCCGTGTGCCGGAAGAACGCCAACGAAGTGGGCATTCCAGCCTCGTCTGCCGTAGGTCCGACCTCCCAGCATGTGAGACCGCGTTCGGAGACGTGGCCTGCAAAGTCGGCGCCGGTTGCGAAGCGAACTTCGTGGCCGGAGCGCGCGGCGGCCAGCGCGAGCGGCAGGAGGGTATTGACGTGGCCGAAGAACGGGCCGGCCGTGAAGAGAACTCGCATCGGTGTTTCCTTTGAGGTCACAGGGCAGGGACGGTCAGCGGTCCCCGCTCCGCGCGCGCCTTCAGGACGTGACGGGCTCACACGTCAGGGACATGCTTCAAAAACGCGTCTCGTCAGGAATACGCCGAAGCGAGAAGATCGGATCAAGGTGCTCGTGAGTGCGAGGTGAGTCACACGTCCGAATGGCCGCGTCGATGATCCGCGACGAATGATCTCGCGCCGCCCCGGTGGCTCACAACGTGGCTGTGGACGGTGGACTGCGTGGCCACTCGGCACAGTGAGGTGTCGGTGTGGATCCGGGGCGCATTGTCGCCGGCGACCAGGAACTGGCCGGCCGCCCGGCGACTGCGTGAAGATTGTGGAGAAGGCCGACACGTGGCCATCCGGGGCGGATCTAGCGGGACGAGTCCAACGACAGCGAGGTCGATGTGGTCCACTCGGCCGAGGCTGCGAGGAGTGCGTCGCCGCGGGGCACAGGCACAGGCACCACATCGCAGGTGGAACCAGCGACCCTTCCTGGCAACTGCGGAGGTGTCATGTGGAGGACTGTTGAGCTATCTCAGTCCTGATCTTCCAAGGATCCGAGAAAGTCGAGCATGGCGTCGTTGACGACCTCTGGGTGCTCCACGTTGCAGGTGTGACCGGCATCGTCGACGACGCACAACTCCGCGTTGGGAATGCCCTCGGCGAGGGGGACTGCGCATGTCTCCACGGGAAGAACCGCATCATGCGCACCATGCACCACCAGGGTGGGGACCTGTATCTCGCCGAGGCGGTGCGTCAGGTCCTCCTTGTCGATCCAGGAGCGGTACTCGCCATACACGGAGCGTGCTGGACGGGTGTCCCAATAGTCGAGCCACTCCTCCACAAACGGCGGGCGCTCCTCGGCCTGGCGCGGTCCCCACACGAGCGGAACGCAAAACTCACCGAACGAACGGGGCAGTAGTCCGTCGACGTCGAGGGGGTCGAACGCCGGACCGAACGCCGCCTTTTCCTCGGGGGTGTAGGCCTGGGCCTTGGCGCCGATCAGGACCAGGCCCTTGAGGCGCTTCGGGTACTTCAGCGCGAACTTCAACGCCATGAAGCCACCCATCGACATACCCACGAGGACGAACTTCTGCATGTTGAACTCAGAGGCGACCTGGCTACAGTCGTCCGCCAGATCGTTCAAGGTGTAGCCGGGGCCGTAATTGTCAGTCGAACCCCGGAGGTTGTAGGACAGCACGTGGTAGTTCGGCGCGAGCGCGTCGACCTGGGAATCGAACATCGTGTGGTTCATGAGCGTGCCATGGGTCATGATGACGTTCGGGCCCGCGCCCGCCTCGCGGTAGTACTGTGGCGGCAGAGTCGTCGTCGACTGGGACACCTGCATCTGGGCCGACTGATCCGACGCGTGGGCGGCGATTGGGCCCAGGCCGAGCGCGGCTGGGGCCGCAAGCCCGGCGCGCAGCACGGTGCGGCGATGCACCTTCGGCGTTTCCGGATTCTGACGGGTCACTTTCGGATCCTTTCAATCAGGAGGTGGAGAAGTGCGATGCCCCTGACTTTGGGATCGGAGGAGCAACAATCCCGGACTTGCCGGACCAAAGACTTCTCACTCTCACGAAGGCGCCGCCACCACGAAGAGCGTCGGCTGATCCAGGCTGTGACGTGGGTTCCGCCTGAAACAGGTCCACTTACTGATGAAGGATCATGCTTACTGGCGTTGGTGCCGCACGTCTGCCTACGGTCGGTCCCGAGTGTGTAGCGCGCCGGACAACACGCCTACGGCGGTCCGCGTTGCTCTGTCCTTCCTGGCAGGACCTGGGCGATGTCGAGGGCCGGCCCGTGGCTGGCCAGTCTGACGCAGAGCCCTCTATCACGTACTTTGACCTGGCGCGCAGACTCTGGCGCTTTACCGGCCTGCGGAAGCCCGAGACGTACCTTTTCGAGCTGTGGCGCGGCGGCGGGTACGTGCACTCCGACCGCCGCGGTAGGTTGAGGCTATGTGCAGGTCTGCTCGTCAGGCTCGTCGGTGGGCTGTTCGACGTCGTGCAGCCTGGGCCCCGGCTGGTTCGTCAGTCAGCGAATTGCCCCGCACGACCAAGACGTAGCGTTACAGGTCGCCCCGAGACTGCTGGCGTGCCGTGCTCTGTCCTGCGTTATAGGCCAGGTGCTGCCACGCGGTCATCACATCTCGTTGCTCGACAGACCGATCCGGTCGGGCCCGTCACCACGGCTCGATACCCAGCAATCGGCAGCACCGTGAAGATGTTCGACGACGTCCACGATCACGTGCCTGCCGACCACGAGTTTGTGCCGCACCCCTAGCGCGTCAATCCGCGAGGGCCTGATGATTCCGCCGATGGCCGATCCCCAGGCCCTCGCCTCGCGGTGAGATCCCATGACCTGCACCGTGAGCTGTCCCGCATGGTCGATGACCTTGTACTGAGTCGCCGCGAGGATCGGGTCTGCAGCGATGACTGTCTGCAGCCATGTGAACGTTTCGAGGATCTCGCCACTCATCTGGCTGGACATCTCTCCCCTCCACTTGGCCGGCACTTCGTGTCATTGAGCGATACGCAGGATCTCTGACTGCGGATCGCGTCAACGGCAGGGTTTGGGCCGCCCGGTGATCCAGGCAGGTCGGAAGCCGCGTAATGCGGGGTGTACGCCGAGGCGCCGTCGTGCATCCTCGACACTTCGATCCCAGCGGGCGGATGTACCGGCCCCTGCGCCTGCGTCCGCCCGCTGTACCAAGCATTCCGTGAAGTCGTGCCCCTGGCACGACGTGCTTGCAATCTCTCAGGCCCAGCACTGCCCCGTTCCCTCCATCGGACGCTCGTAGACGGTGCCACGGTGGCTGAGGTGCTCGGAACCAACCCGACTATGCGAGGTGTTCGGCCCCGAACTCGGAGGCATACTTTCGGAGCCAATGATCTCGTCCGACCCGCCGGACACGTGAGTGGGTAGAGAACGTCGCCGGGACTTCTCCGTGCTGCCAGTTCCGCGCGTATCGGGTATGCCGCGTGTGTCTCTGTGACAGCCGCATCTGTGGCTTGCTAACAGCGCCGAGCGCAGTCTCGCTCGCTCGACATCCTTCAGACCTGACGAGCCTGGGACCAGCCATGAGGCAACTCATCGAAACTCGGTCGGCACCAGCCCCGATAGCATCACCTGGCCGGACGACTCCGGTCCATCGCTTTCGGACTCGAGCGTGACGCTGATCGTCGGATAGTCGGTCAAATCAACCCCGGACCAGAGGATGATCTCCGACACGCCATCGCGCAGGTGAAAGGTCCCGATCGGCACCGAGCCTCGGGCGCCCTTGACCCAGCCTTGGTAATAACTACCTGCCGGCGCGGGAGGAAGACCAGTGGTGCTGAGACTGATCTCGACCCCCGAAGCGGTATCCCGCAGTTCAACTCGTCCGCGGGCGCCGTCCTCGAGTGGAGTCCCGGCCAAGGCAACCGTGTGGGTCTCATCGCGATCGGCGACCGTCAAGCCGATGCCGGCTGCCGCGACGGCCACTATGCCCGCAGCGACCAGTCCGACTCGTCCGCCGAATCGGAGCCGGCCGGCGCGCGAATGCCGCCGTAGCGGTACGACGTTGCCGGCCTCGACCTCAGGGACATCATGATCCGACGCCTCCCTGATTTCGGCCATCACTCGCTGCTCGAGTTCTGCGGGTACCGCTGCCCAGACCTCCGAGCGGCGCAACAACTCCTCGATGCCGGATGGATCAGGCTCGGTCATCCCGCCGACAGGCGGAACCTGTCCGTTCATGCTGCCCATATCGGGCTTCTCATCCATCACAGATCTTTACCTTCTGTCCGACCTTTTCCAGGGTGTCACACAGCACTACGCCTGTCATCTGAGCACGGATCACCAGAGTGTCGCCGACAAAGCTCTCATTGACAGAACGAACCGCGGCAATCCCTCGAACCGTAGAGACGTGGGTTTGTTGGTTGTTGGCAGCTCCGCTGGTGCGGGATTCGCCCGGCGTCGAACCAAGGCCGGCAGGGGCAGCAGGAGGACCTGGCGTCGACGTCGGCGAGGACGAGGTCATGCTCGGTGTGTGGGAGCGGGCGGTTCGTGCAGCCGGGTTGTGGTCTGGCATGTTGCGGTCTGGGGTCCAAGTTGCCGGCGGCATAGTTGCCTTTATCGGTGTGGAAGATGATGCCTATTTGCTGTTGATCGCGTCTGACGAGCTCCGGTACCCGCCACCGTCCCGGGCGCTCCTCTTGTTTTTGCGCGCAGCAACGTTTCCGTCGCGTCCGACTTCGCGCATCAGTTGCGGCGACGGTGCTGTCGCTGAGAACCTTCCACCCACCCGCGCTGGTCCGCGGCTACGCATAGGTCGCGGCCGGTACGCGATCGCTTGCGGCATCCGGTGGGTCCCTCTGGGCGCACCGATGTGGCGCGATGGGTACTGTCCCGTCCATCGTTGACGCAGAGGGCACCAACTCTGCTCACGTCGGGCTCCGGCTCCGCGATCTCCCGACGCAGCCCGGCCAGCTCGCGCGCTCGTCCTCACGCGACCGGTCTCACCGTCACAGGCCGGCCGATCCTGTCTACTACCAGTTCACCAAGATCCCCGAGCTCGCTCCAGCTCCGGGCCACGCCTCCAGAAGAGGTCTCCGTGTCACGAAACCCATAGCTGTTTCGGACCAGCTGGATTCGCCCGATGATCCCGAGCGTATGACCGATTGACTGCCCGATCGTCCGCTGCATGGATGGCTCTACTGCCATAACTTGCCTCGGGTGAGCAGGGCGGACACGAGGCTGGTCCAAGTCTCGCCAGGGTCGAGCGTCGAATTGACCGGCTCATCTGCAAGGCATGCCATCGGACCCCTACCTACACCCCGCGGTCGCACCCATGCAGGTCAGGGATGTAGGTAACTGCCGGCCAGTCCAAATAGGCAGTGATCACCGATGCTTCGGCTCGTCCAGATCAGGACAGTGGGTTGAGGCTCCGCTGGTGAGCTGGTCGAGGAGGAGCGGGGTATGTGGATCGAGGGGTTGTCGCCGCGTGCTGGTGGTGCGGTGCACGAGGTTCTGCCGTGGCTACGGCCTGACCTTGGCGTGCCGGCGGGGTCGCGGTGATGGCTGGCGTGGGCGATTCTGACGCGACGTTGGCGGAGCGGTTCCGCGGTGGGGATCAGTCGGCATTGACAGAGATGTATCGGTTGTATTCGGCACCGATGTTTGTGATCGCATTGAAGATGCTGGGTCGGCGGGATCTGGCGGCGGATACCGTGCAGCGGGCGTTTGTGCAGGCGTGGCAGGCTGCTGGGCGCTTTGACGTTGGGCGGGAGTTGCAGCCCTGGTTGTATGCGATCACGCGGCGTGCGGCGATTGATGTGTATCGGCGGGAGCGTCGCGCTTCGGAGACCTTGCCGCTGGATCCGGACGGTGCGGATAGAGCATTGGTGAGTGAGGACGTCACGTTGGATGAGACGTGGCGTGCGTGGGAGGTGCGCCGGGCGCTGGATCAGTTGCATCCAGATGAGCGTGAGGTGCTCCGGTTGGCGTATCACGAGGGGTATACGCAAAGTGAGATTGCCGAGCACCTTGGGATCGCGTTGGGTACGGTGAAGAGCCGTACTGCGCGTGCTCAACGTCGGCTGGCCGGGATGCTGCAGCACGTCCGCGACGAGGTCGCCACATAGGAAGCCGCAGAGGCCGCCTCGCCGCCACCAACAGCAGCAAGCACGGCAAGGTGACATGAACTGACCAGGCAGCCTCCTGAGTAGTGAAGGGTGCGGAAGCCCTTCCAGGGGAGGGCCCATCACTCGTGATCATCCCCGCACAGTGACTGTCCCTGGATGGCGCCCCCGTGGACGAGATGGCATCCAGGGCGAAGCAGATGTCACGCGTGGAGCAGGCGACATCGGACAGCCTGAGTGGTCCCGAACGAACCGCCCCGCATCGGTGGCTGATGACAACTCGGCAGCTCAGCGACGAAACTCCAGGCCGCGGTGGCCATTGCAGAATTGGTCGACCAGAACAGCGCCGTCGAAATGGCGTGACCGCAAGGATCGATACGCTGCGCTCGGCAGTAGATCTCACGATGACAGTTCAAATCAGCTCCGTGGTGTGGTTCTGAATCCAACGAGATCCGGCTCGATCTGAACTGGGCCAACTGCTTCCTCTTGTCATCCCCTCAGGCCACAGACCGGAGCCTTCTTCTTGCCTGTCCGCCACCGCTGCAGGTGCCATCTGTACGCCCTCGGATCTGGCTCTCGGGCACTGTGCGATGGAGCCTGCCGATGCGTGCGTTAGGCAAGGTTGGTCCGCAGCGGCTGTTGGGAGAGGGCGCGGTGACTACCTACTCGGTTTGGCCAAAGAACGAGGTCCGGGAAATCACGGTTCGAGAGGGGATGGTGTTCGAAAGGGCTGTGGGCTGGGCTGGTACGCGACGTGCTGCCGGTGAACTGCACTGTCGGCGGTGGGGTCAGAGAAGGCGGGGGTGAGGATTGACTTGAACGGCGCATCGTCGGTGGATCACGCTCTCTTGGCCCTGAGGAGCTCGCTCGGTTCAACCTGGAGTATGTGGAGCAGCCCATGTGCCTCGGTGGAGGACCTGGCCGCCGTACGTCGGCGTACGGACGTGCAGGTTGCGGCAGACGAGTCGATCCAGCGTGCAGAGGACCCTGTGAGAGCGAAGAAGCTCGGGGCCGTGGACGCCGCGATACTGAAGGTGCCCGTCGACGGATTCCTGCTGGTCAAGGGGCTCGAACCAGATCCAGCCTTGCTAGCCGCCGCCACATCCGATCAGGTGGCAGCCGGTGGAATGCGCGGTCGGTCCGAGTCGAAGTATTGTGCCCGAGTAGCCCGCTCAACCCGCCGTACCCTGCACAATCCGTCAGCCAGCTGTAGCGGCCAGCTTCGGCTGGACCGTCCGGAGCCGCTCTGGACTGCCGGCGGTGCTCTGTCACCCATGCGACACCGGTGGAGTATGCCTCCAATGGGCGTTGAGCACGGGTGCCGACCATCGCATCCGGGCGGCTCAGCTCCGACGGGCGAACGCACCGCGGCCCCCAGTACGAAAAGCTCGGCAGGCCAGGACTCGCATGTTCATCGACCCTTACGGATCCGGACCGACCTTCCAGAGGAAACGCGGATCCAGAACGGTCCACGCCGCGGCGCAGCAGTCCGCCACGCCGGCGGATACCTGCAAATGAACGCGCTGTTGGCGATTGAGCTGCCACGGTGGGCGTAGTGGTTGGGCTTCACCTGATCCGGTGACCAGGCTGGCTGCGTACTGCGGCAGAGGGACACCGAGAGGAGCCTTGCAATGAAGCTCGATGGGAAGTCGGCGTTGGTGACCGGTGCGAGCCGGGGTATCGGGAGAGCCATCGCCTTGCGGCTGGCTCGCGATGGTGCCCGGGTCGCGGTCCACTATGGGACCAACGGCGCTGCGGCGAAGCAGACCGTCGCGGATATCGAGGAATTCGGTGGATCTGCCTTCCTTGTCGAGGCGATGCTGGGCAGACCAGGGGACGCTGAAGCGGTTTGGACGGCGTACGACGCCGAAAGTTCAGGGGTCGACATCATCGTCAACAACGCCGGAGTTGCAGGTCTTGGTCCGTTTGGGCAACAAAGTGCTGACGACTTCGACTGGATGTTGGCGGTGAACGTCCGAGCGCCGTTCTTCCTTGTGCAGAAGGGTCTGTCGAGACTGCGCGATGGTGGACGGATCGTCAACGTCTCCTCCGCTGTGACCAGGATCGCCTTTCCCGAAGGTGTCGGATATGCAATGACAAAAGGCGCGTTGGATGTCATGACTGTGGCGCTGGCCAAGGAACTTGGCCCGCGAGGCATCACGGTCAACTCAGTCAATCCGGCCGTCGTTGCAACGGATCTCAATCCCTGGCTGTCCGACCCCGACCTGGCGCGCCGAGCGGCGTCGTACTCGGTCTTCGATAGGGTTGGTATCCCGGTCGACGTGGCTGACGTGGTCGCCTTTCTCGTCTCCGATGACGCTCGCTGGATCACAGGGCAGTCCGTCGACGTGTCCGGCGGTTCATACCTCTGACAGCAAGGTTCGCTCGATTGCCGCCGGCCGCATTTTGCTCCCTCGTCGTGCGGCGTCCTCCAGACCCTGGCGAGTGCCGCCGTCGAAGCGAGCGTGAACCGAAGTCGTATCGCGAAGTACTGAGTAATGGAGTCTGATTGTCGTCGCGTCGCGCCAGGGGCGATGGCGTCTGGAACGGCGCACGCCACCGGCGTCTTGGCCCGCGCGTTACTTTCAGCTTGCGGGCCCGCTGTTCGGCCCCACCGTCATCCGCTCGAGAAGCGACCTCGCATGCGATGGCCGGGAGACGTTCGCTGGCCAGCCGTGCATGGCGCCGCTGTCATGCAGCGCGTCCAGCCGGTTTGAGGCCCCAGAGTGTGGCTAATCAGGCACTGGGAGAGATCATCTCAATGAAGGCCGCACTGGCAGCAAGGATGGCACCCTGGACAGGCATACCTACAAGGCCCCGCGGAGCGATATCTCGCCGCGATACAACCGACGCCAGACCTCAAGATGACGATCGCTCGGTTGTCGGGTCACGCCACCTGAGGCCCCTGTGGATCATCCGAGGATATACCTTCCACTACGTGCCGACATCGCTATCTGCTACAACCGCTCCAGGAAGGTGCCGGAAAGCGACGCGGTGCTCGCGCTCGAAACGACGCCGCGTCAGAGCGAGCATTGCTCGGACCATGCCTCCGCCGTGGGCGTAAGCAATTTCGAATTGATCAGTCGGTATCTCCAGAATGCTCCAGGGGACGGCAAAGCCGATGTCCGCCAGGCCGTATTCCTTTCGCGCAGCCGCCTCGAAGTCGGCCCACCCAGCCACTGATAGATACCGCTGGACCAATGGCATAGCGTCTGCTTCTTCGTGGGCGAGGTGCTGAAGCAGCACCTCTCTAGTGTCGGCCAGATCATCCGTGAGACGGTCACGGACCGCAGCATCAGGCGCTTCGACCATGGCTCGGAAACCATCCGTGCAGGCCTGGACCATTGGGTCAAGCAATGCGTGCTCGGCGTCCATCGCCTTCAGCGTCTCTCGGGCGGTCACGTCGCCAACGATCTCAACCCTCTCGAGCAGAGGTGGCCAGAGTGCATCATCTTCGACTCGGTGGTGGTGGTGCAGAGCCGTCGCCATGCCTCGCCAGCGCCGATCGAGCGCTGCCCAGACCTCAGCATCCGCTAGAGGGGTCCTGGGTACGGCGACGACCAGATCACGCAGGTCGCGACGGAATCCGTGATGCATGACAAACATCGCGCTGAGGTCAATCGGTCCCTCCGCCGTATACACCTGGCCGAGTTGTGGCTGTTGAACCCTTACCCGTCCCTCGACAAGATCGGCGATCCGCTCCAGCGTGCGCGTCATTGCAGGGAGCCGGTCCTCGTGACGCTCGCCCACATTCTCGCGTGCGCATGAGTACGTCACCCTGGTGCCGCCCGGAGCGGGCTCGAACTGAAAGCTCGACACTGTGCCTCCCGCTCGTCCGCGACGAGGGCGGGTGCGATAGGCGAACATTTTTCCCGGCTCGGCGTGGACGACCTCGCACACGAACCTCAACCACACCAGCCCTTTGCGGCTGGTCATCATGAACTTCGCGCCGGGACGTGCCGCATTGGCGCCGTCGAGCCAAGTGCATCGCCGAGTTTCGGTGCTCCAATCAGGCATGCGGATCACGTCGGCGATCCAGTGATAGAGATCTTCGGCGCCCACGGCGACAACGCGCGAGACACGCGCCTGCTCAGTCGGTGCCATTACCGCTGCCCTGCCTGCTCGCTCAGGAGCGGGATCCCTGATGTCACGACATCACAACGCTGCCAACCAAAAGTCTGATGGGCAGGCGCAGGCTCGCGTGCCGCGGCAGGCGGCGCGGCGTCCATGTGAGGGCACACTAGGCAGTCCTTATCGAGATCGAGTAAGCAATGGCTCTGCGAAACATCCGAGCTATGCCTCAGTACGGGCAGACCGACTAGATCGGTTCTCGGCACAGGTGCCGTTGCAACCTTGGACAAGTCGTCAGGTATCGAACCCGACTCGCCCTCCGGACGTGTTCGGCGTGGCACTGGCCACCGGCGGCCGTCCGCCTCGCCAAGCGCATCCACGGACTCGACGACGAACTCGCCATTCATCAGGCGCAGCTGCACACTGCCACGGCCAAGTCCCGCGAGTGAGGCGGCTTCGGTGGAGTGCTTCAAGGTGACCTGCGCCTACTTCGAGAGGCCGCCTACTGGGTAGGTCTCTTCGTAGTGCAGGTGCCCCGCGGCTGGATGTCGCGCGCTAGAAGCGCGCACCTGCCGTCCCGGGCAGGCAGGTGAACGAGGCCACGACAACCCGCTATCTCGATCCGACGTCGACTTACTCGAGGCAAACGCTGCGCGCCGGCATTCCATGAGAGCCCGGCCGGACACGATCCCGGGCTGCGAACGTACAACTCCGATCAATGACCGCGGACAACGTGTTGGCGTATCCCTCCGTCGGTCGGAGGTGGCGTACCGGCCACGCAAGGGGGGTGGGAGCGTGGCCGGTACGCCGGTCGGATGCTCGGTCACCTGTGCTGGGCGTGGAGGGGATCGCCGGTGGCGAGCTGTCCTTGTCGTGCATTACGCGCCAACGGGCTGATCGGTTCGGGGTCGCATCGTGTCGACTAGGACGCTGCCAAGATCTTGGGGTGGTGGTGCGCGCGCATTCGGCATCACCTGCTCATCGCCTTGCGGGCCGAAGCCCGTCACTCAACCACCTCGCCATTGCGGCAGGTCGATGGGGGGTGAGCGTCGATGTACGCCCTCGCCGCTCGCATTGCCCTTCGGCGGGGGGAACGTCATCGAAACCGGCACCGAATCCTACCGGCTCACCCACACCCAACCTGACCAGCCATGTCGAGACAGTGCGATGGCGGGCGGATCGTCGACGTCTCCTCTGCTGCGACCAGGATCGCCTTTCCCGAAGGTGGGGATACGCAATGACAGACCCAGCGCTGAAGCTGATCGGCATCAGTCCCGAGACGCGCTGATCTCGAGGGATTTCCCTCATTCCTAGGGCCATGGCCGCATGCCACCATCTCTGTGGTGCTGCGCCTCGTTTGCGTCACACGAGTCAAACTGAGCCTCGCGATCCGGCTCTCGAATCAGCGGAGGAACATGACAACGACCAGACCGCGCGCTCGGCTTCGTGGCCCAATGGCGGGGTTGATCACGTCCGCGGTGTTGGCGGCTGCCTGTCTGACGGGTACGCCGACGGCGAATGGCGCGGCATCGGTCGCCGTTGCCCAGGCGGCGCCCGGAGGCACGTACGAACTCGACTCCCACGATCGCCGATTGCTGGCGGCGGCCAAGGCCGAGGGCCATGACCACGTCGTCCTGATCATCGCCAGCGAAGAGGGAAAGACGGGCGACGTCGTGGCGCGACTGCGGCACCTCGGGGGCCAGGTCAGCAAGTCCGTGGATGCCGTCGGCTACATTCGCGCCCGCGTGCCTATCGGCAGGGTCGTCGAGGCGGTGGCGCTCCCAGGGGTTGTCGCCGTCGACCTCAATAAGAAGGTGAAGGTGCCAGAGCCGAAGCCAGAGCCAGAAGCCACGGGTTCGCGGGCTTCTGCCATTCCCGAGCAGGGGCCTGGCCTCGACACATCGGCGAGCAACCCTTTCCTGCCGGTGAACGAGACCGGTGCCGTCGAGTTCAGAAGCAAGAACCCCGGCTTCGACGGGCGCGGGGTGATCATCGGCATCATGGACACAGGCATCGACCTGGACCACCCCGCGCTGCAGTGGACCACGACCGGAGAGCGCAAGATCGTCGACTCGGTCAAAATGTCGGACCCGGTGCTCGACGGTGACGAGTCCTGGCGACCGATGGTCACCGAGGTGGCCGGCCCGAGCTTCACGTACGGCGGCCATGTATGGACGGCACCGGCTGGAACATACCGGATCAATCAGTTCCACGAGTCCGCCGTCACCTTCGGTGAACTCGAAGGTGATGTCAACCGAGACGGCGACAGTACGGACGTCTTCGGCGTCCTCTACGACCCGGTCAGCCACGATGTCCGCGTCGACGTGAACAACGACCACCACTTCGATGAGGGCGTGTTGCGGCCCTATCGCGAGAGGTACGACATCGGTCACTTCGGTGTGGACAACCCTGACACCCCGATCAAGGAGCGGATGCCTTTCACTGTGCAGTACCGCGAAGACGAGGATGCCACCCCGATCGGTCTGCCCGCCGCGACCGACTTCGTCGCGATCAACGTCGCTGCGCTCGGCCACGGCTCGCACGTCGCAGGTATCGCGGCCGGCAACGACCTGTTCGGCAATGAGAACCTGGATGGGGCAGCACCTGGCGCGAAGATCGTCTCCGCACAGCCCTGTCTCGGGGTCTGCAGCACAGTCGGCCTGGCCGAGGGCGTCGTCGAACTCGTGGTCAACCGGGGCGCCGATGTGGTGAACATGTCGTTGGGAACTGGCCTGCTGGCAGTCAATGATGCGAGCGATGCAGTTTCCCAGATCTACAACAACCTCATCGAGAACGCTGGCGTTCAGCTGTTCATGTCGGCCGGCAACGACGGCGGCATGAACACGGTCGGCGAGCCCGCGAGCGCCTCGAACGTTGTCAGTGTCGCGGGCGGTATCAGCAAGGCGACCTGGCAATCCAACTTTCGCTCGAGCGTCACCAAGCCCTTCAATCTGTTGAACCTCTCGTCGCGTGGCCCCCGTGAAGACGGCGGCTTCAAGCCGAACCTGATCGCCCCTGGCGTCGCGATCTCTGCCTACTCGACTTGGATGCCGGGCAGTATCAACCCCCAGGCTGGCTTCACCCTGCCACCGGGCTACCGGAACATGACTGGTACGTCGATGGCCTCGCCCCAGGCAGTCGGCGGCGCGTCCCTGCTCCTGTCGGCCGCGAAAGCCAAGCGCGTCGAACTGTCGCCGGCCGCGTTGCGGCGAGCACTTTACAGCTCTGCGAGGTGGATCGATGGACTGCCGGCCAACGGTCAGGGCAACGGGCTGATCAACGTGCCGGGCGCTTGGAACCTGCTCAAGCACGGGCACGACGTTCGGTCCTACACCGTCGATGCGCCCGTATGCACTCCGCTGTCCCACCTCTTGCCAACCCCGCATCGTGGGGTCGGCATCTACAACCGCTGCGCCGTCGGCAAAGGCGGACTCCGGCCGGACGAGACGACGGTTCGAACCATCAAGTTGACCCGTCGGAGTGGGCCTGCCCAGACAATCCGCCACGACCTCGTGTGGGTCGGCAACGACGGTAGCTTCAGGACGGCGGAAACCCTCGACCTGCCGCTGGACAAGACCATCGAGGTCCCGGTGACGATCAACGCTGGCCAGGGCGCGCACAGCGCCATCCTGCGGGTCGACGATCCCGCAACCCCCGCGGTCGACTTCGAGGTCCTCAACACAGTCGTGGTCGCCCAAAATCCGACCGGCCCAGCCTACGCGGCGTCCCTCATCGGCAGTGTTCAGCGCAACTCCGTCGACTCTTTGTTCGTCAACGTTCCGGAGGGAGCCGCAGCTCTTCAGATCAACGTGTCCGGCTTCAAGAGCGGGTCGCAGGTACGGTTCAACGCCTTCACCCCCGAGGGCCTGCCGATCGATACCTCCACCTGCTTCACGAACTCGCCGACCCCGTGCAACGGCGCCGAACGTGACTACGCCAACCCGGTCCCTGGTGTCTGGGAAATCCAGTTGGAATCCGTTCGGACCTCCGACCACCTCGACAATCCCTTCGAACTCACAGCACGGATCCAGGGAGTCAAAGTCGAGCCAGACTCCGTCGATCTCCCCGATGTCACACTGGGAGAGCCCAACCCTGTGAGCTGGCAGCTCATCAACCTTTACGGACCGGTCACCGTGTCCAGTGCGGGTGGGCCACTGGCGAGCGTGGTCGAAGCCCGTCCGGTCATCGAGCATGGAGCTGTCCAGACCTATGAGGTCGCCGTGCCGCCGGGCGCGAACCGACTGGATGTCAGCATCGGCAAACCCAGCGTCGCGAAGGCTGATCTCGATCTCTATGTCTTCCGCGACGGCGACCTGGTGGCAGTGTCCGCCAACGCCGGCACCGAGGAATCCGTGACCCTGGACAATCCGGCTCCCGGCGTCTACCAGGTAGAGGTAGATGCATTCGATGTGCCCGAGGGGGCAACGACGTACGATTATCGCGACGTCTTCGCTGCCTCGGCCCTCGGGTTTGTTTCCGTGCAACCGGTCGCCGTGACGTTGAATAATGGTGACAGGCTCTCGCTCACCGGCACCGTCACTGCTGAATCAAAGCCAGCCAACGGCCGTCAGTTGGTCGGCCAGATGAGCATCACGACGGTCGACGGCGCCACGATCGGCCACGGAAAGGTCAGCATCGGCCAGAGCAACTAGGGGTGTCTGCCAAGTCGTGGTGGTTCGGTAATTGATGATGGTGTCGCATTCTTATGTGATTTCTGATGTGTTGTGGGGTGATCGCGCCGGTGCTGCCGGCAGGTGCTGGTCGCCGGGGTCGTCCTTCGCATGATCACCATGTGGCGCTGGAGGCGATTGGTGGCGGTTCCGTACCGGGGCGCCGTGGCGTGATCTGCCTGGCGAGGTCGATGCCTGGCCGCACGGCTGACGGGGACTGGGTGGTGGAGCTGATCTCGTCGGCGGTGTACTTCTCGCCGCAATGGTCACACACGACCGCGGTAGCAGATCAACAGATACCGCCTAGGCGGAAAGCGGCGGCGTCCCACATGGCTGCGGCCGATTGTTCGCCCCATCGAGGAGGGAGACGATGATGTATGCCTTTGCCGCCATTGCCTGGCTGGGTTTCGTCGTCCACAATGTTGCTGATCTGCCCGGGCAGACCTTGATCAGCAGTGAGACGTTGTGGCCGACGGCCGTCACCGCCGTATTGCTGCTTCTGTACGCATTCGGCCCGAGGCGAGCGGCGACGATCGGCATCCTCGCATGGGCGGCACTGCACTTCATGGGCGGCATCGTGAGCGTGCTACCACTTCCTTTCCTGCCCTTCGAGCCGGACCAGACCTTGCGCCACTACTCGTTCCACGTTCTTTATGCCCTAACGCAGGTGCCGCTCGTCGCGGTGTCATGGCAAGAGGTGCGACGCCCCACCACGCGGGCGTAGCACTGTTCGAGACACCGGCCGACTCGCTCATAGCAGCCAGTGTGAAGATCCGGGAGTCACCATGCCGGTTGACGGAATGAGATTGCTCGGACAATTTCCTGGTGGACGACAAGTGCGCCGACAAACTCCGCGTCCAGGATTTCAATGCTGCGCCGACCAAACGGGGCGCCAATCCTGATCGCCCAGTTCCCTAAGCCGCCGGCAGAGACGTGGAGCCGTTCCGGCAGTTTCGCAGCGTTCGAGTGGCGCCTGGTGACGTTTGGCCAGGACAGACTGGGCGGTGTTTGCCCCGTGCTGCTCCGGACAGTTGCGCACCCGTAGCAAGACTTGTCGAGCCCTGCTCACGCCTGTGGTTGCCGACCCCCACCTGTCCGTCTGGCCGTCTGCCGTCCCGATGTACTTCGTAGTCTGTGATGCGCTCGCGCATCTCACCACAGAACCGTTCACCCCCTTTCTCCCGTAGTGCATCAGGAGCGTCTCTGACGATCTGCTGAGAGCACATGCGCAATACCGTCAGCCCAGTTGCCCTGTATGCACAACCGGAGGAGCCGACAGTGACGGAGCCCGAGCGAGACAGCGCGGCGATCGACGGCGAGATCCACGAAACCCGCTGCTCTGCCGACGTGGCGGACAATCTGGACATGACGCCGCAGCAGGACCTGGCCGCGGCCGTCGACACGATCGCCAACGGGAACGATTTCTGCGGAGTGGTGTGGGTGGACCGGCGCGGCGAGGTCGATTTCGCCCGGGCATTCGGCCTTGCCCATCGCGCCCACCAGATCCCGAACACCGTGGATACCCGGTTCGCAATAGCCAGTGGCGCCAAGGGACTGACCGCCCTAGCGGTGGTGAGTCTGATCGAGCAGGGGGTGCTGGATTTGTCCACCACTGCGCGATCGGTGTTGGGGGACGATCTGCCACTGATCGACGACCGGGTGACTGTGGAGCAACTGCTGGCCCACAGATCCGGGATAGGCGACTATCTCGACGAGGACGACGACCAACTGGATCTCAACGACTATCTCCTGTCAGTGCCGATGCAGGAGCTCGCGGACGCAGAGCAGTACCTCGCGGTCCTGGACGGCCTTCCCCCCAAGTTCCCGCCCGGGGAACGGTTCTCCTACTGCAACAGCGGTTACGTGTTGCTGGCGCTGATCGCCCAGAGGGCTAGCGGCGTGCCGTACCACGACCTGGTATCGACCCGGGTTTGTGATCCGGCCGGCATGCGCTACACCGAGTTCCTGCGCTCCGACGAGCTCCCGGCGCAAACTGCCACGGGGTACGTCCCGGTCGAAGGAGGCCGGTGGCGCACCAACGTTTTTCACCTGCCAGCACGCGGTGTTGGGGACGGTGGCGCGTATACGACGGTGGCTGACCTTAGTCGCTTCTGGCGGGGTCTGTTTGCCGGGAAGATCGTACCCTCGAGCTGGGTAGCTGAGATGCTTCGGCCACGCAATGACGTTCCGGGAGAGCCGATGCGCTGCGGGCTTGGGTTCTTCCTTCACGAGTCGCGTAATCAGGTCATGCTGATCGGGCAGGACGCTGGGGTCTCGTTCATGAGTGTGCATGATCCGGCGCCGAGCCTCACCTACACCGTGATTTCGAACACCACCAGCGGCGCCTGGCCGGTGGTCAAGCATCTCCGGGAGCGCTTCTCGGCTTGAGCGTCGTTGACGGAAGTCTGCAGCCGGCGCCGTACAGAGCAATCCGCGAACTCGTACTAGCCTCGATGTTTCATCTGGCTGGTTGATGGTCAGGTGGGGTGGCTCGGGTTGGGTTGGGCGTGGTGAGGCTCCGGCGCTGTGATTCGACGGTTCTCCGGGGTCCTGGATGGGGGTTGGGTGTGAGGTGCTTCGCAGGGGTGTCCCAACCGGTGTCGATGAGGTGGTTCCAGGGCCAGTTGGCGGGGAGTCTAAGGCGTTGTCGGCGGCGCGGATGATCTGTCCGGCGAGGGCCAGGATCCGGAACGTAGCTTCTTGGGTTCCCATCGGGGGCGTGCTGGTCGAAAGCGAGGGTCTCGTCCAGGCGAGCAGGTCGGCGGCGCGGGCGGCGATCTCGAGCCAGATCTGGTTGTAGGCGTAGCCGTGGAAGGGCAGGTTGCGTAGTCCGGTGTCTTTGAGGTTGCGGCCGCGGTCTTCGGCGCGGGCTCGTTGCCGGTGCCGGAATTCCATCCTGGACTGGCCAGCCGTGGCGGCCGATGGGGTGGATGGGTGTGTTGGTAGCGAAGCAGGTGATCCGCCGCCGGCGTCGGTGCGGACCAGGACCTAGGCCCGCTCTGCCTCGGGCAGTTGCACGATCGCGGCATCCAGGCTTGGCGGACCCCTCGGACGAGGCTGGGTGGGTGGTTGCAAGCCCTTCGGACGACCTCATTCGCGGGAGCGCAGCATGCGAGCAAGTCGGTCGGCACGTTCGAGGAGGGCGGCGCGGACGACCGGGACAGCTTGTGCTGCCAGAGCCTGCGCCTGTTCGACGAAGGTCAGGTCGGCACCGAATTGGGGGAAGAGACCTCTGGTGAGAGTCGTCGCGGGCATGGTTCCGCCGAGATGGATGGTCGGCACGAGCTCCAGGTACGCCTCCGTATAGGGCCTCAGCAGCTCATCCTGGCCTCCAGTCCAGAACAGCGGGGTGAACGAGTAGACCGACGCCAACGGCACCGCACGCTGGATCGCGAGCGTCTGCCACACTGCCTCCTTCTCGGCCCGATCCGGGGTCGCCGCGCGGACCTGGAGCCTACTGATCCACGCATCAGGGTCCGGGTCGCGATCCAGGAGTGCCTGCGCCTCGGCCGCTGTCGGGCTTCCAAGCTGAGCCTTGCGGACCAGAGCTCGCCAGTGGAGATCGACGTCCTCACCGGCCTCGGCCTGCAGCCAAGCGACCTCGTCGAGGTCGGCCGCAGTACGGGCGAAGCCGCGCAGGGCCGCCTTGCGGTAGGCGCCGACGTCGGACAGCCTGCGGCAGGTCGCGGCTACGGCTCGCATCAGCGCGTTGCGCTCCGAGGCCGGGCTCCACAGGTCTGCGGCCTCGACCGCGAGGTTGAGATATGGCTCGATCACCGATGCTGAGGTCTCGACGGCGAGCATCCCGGTCAGGCATCGCACAGCCTCGGCGGCAGTCGCCTCGCCGTTGATCAGCATGTCCCAGGCCGTGGCGACGGCGACGCCACGCGAGATCGGTGAGGGCAGGCGGGCGGCATTGGTGAAGAACGCATCTCTCGTGGTGGCGTCGGGTCTGGTCGAGGCGAAGGTCAGGTCCTCGTCGTTGACCAGATAGAGGTCGGCGCCGGCCGGCAGCTCAAGCCGAGTTCGTTCGCCGGCGACCTCTACCTGGACGAGCGCAGTTCGCTCGAACTGGTTGCCCGACGCCCGGTAGGCGCCGACGGCGAGCACTTGCGGACGCGGCGGGCCGCCCGGACCTTGAGCGACGAGGGTGAACCGGTTCTTGTCGTTGTCCAGAGTCAGCCGGTCTGTACCGGCCGTCTCCAGCCATCCTGCGCTCCACTGCGTCAGGTCGCGTCCGCTGGCCTCGGCGATCGCATCGATCAGATCCTGCAGTGTGGTGTTTCCCCAGGCATGCTTGGCGAAGTACGTGGTCAGCCCTGCGGAGAACTCCGCTTCTCCGACGTAGGTCATCAGCTGTTGCAGCACCGATGCGGCTTTGGGATAGGTGATGGCGTCGAAGGTCGCTTCAGCCTCGGAGACATCGCGGACAAGCTGGCGGATCGGGTGCGTGGTCGGCCCCTGATCGACGAGGTATGCCTTGAGTTTTTCGCCGGCCAGGTGCGCGGTCCAGGCATCGGTGTACGACGTCGCGCGGACGGCGGCCCAGTTGCTGGCGAATTCCGCGAAGGCCTCGTTGAGCCACAGATCGTCCCACCAGCGCATCGTGACGATGTTGCCGAACCACATGTGCGCTAGCTCGTGCAGCAGGTACCGCGAGAAGATGTCCCACTCCGCCCTAGTGGGCGTGGTTCGGCGCAAGAACCAGTCCATCCAGGTGACGCAACCGAAGTTCTCCATCGCGCCGGGGTATTCCGGGGCGAAGACCTGGTCGTACTTGCGCTGCGGGAACGGCATGCCGAACTTGTCGGCGAAGAACTCGAGGCCCTGAGTGGTGAGCTTGAAGAGCTCGTCGGCGTCGCGGTCCAGGATCGGCGCCAGGGATTGCCGAGCGAACAGCCCGAGATCATGGCCTGCCGCGGGCCGACGCAGTTCGTAGTACGGGCCTGCGTTGATCACGGTGTTGTACGTCGACAGCGGTGGGGTCGGCGGGAAGGTCCAACGGCGAGCGGAGCCGAGATCTTCGATCTGCGGATCACCGCTGTTACTCAGGACCAGCCAACCTGATGGGGCCGTCACCGTGAAGGCGTGCGGCGCCTTGAGATCGGGCTGGTCGAAGCAGGCAAAGACGTGCCGTGCGTAGTCAGGAACGAAATCCGTGTAGAAGTACACTTCGCCGTCGGCCGGATCGACGACCTTCCGAACACCCAGCTGGTGGGTCGAGCAGTCCAGGACGGTGAGCACGGTGAGGACGTTGCGCTCGCCGAGATCGGTCACAGCGATCCGGCCGTCGACGGCCGTTGGGAGCGGAACTCCGTTGAGCGCTACGCTCTCGATCTCTACGGCGCAGTCGACAAAGGTGTCGGCCCCGGGGCGGTGACACTCGAAGACGATCGTCGACTCACACCGGACCTGCGTGCCGTGGTCTAGGTCCGTCAGGTCGACGGCGATGTCGTACCGTTCGACCGTCAAAAGGCTCGCACGCTCCTCAGCCTCTGCCTGGGTCAAACTCCGGACGCTCATCGCTTCCCCTCTCGAAGTCCCACTTGAGCTTGCGCCGGCCGCTGGATCGATCGACGGGTCGCGAGCGACGTGACATATCCACTACGGATACAACCCTCCGATCGGTTCACGGAGCCAACAAAGATGCGCTGCCGATCATTGCTCAAGTCGGAGACATGCGCACCCAATCCCACAGCCCACCGCACACCACGAGCGGTGACCGCGGCTACCGCCACAGCGCGGGTTGATAGCAGGTCCAGCCGCTGGCCGGACGACATGTCGCCTCGAAGAGCACCTCGGTTCGCTATCGGCCAGGTCGGCATCAGTGTCCACGCCACCCTCCCGCTCTCATCACACCGACCCACGAGCCACTCCCAGGTCACACACAGGAAGCGATCACGCGTGGGCCGGGACCGACATCAATATTCGTGCAGATCTTGACCCAGCTACAGCCCAGCTGACACCCATTTCACGGTGAAACGAGACCGGAATCGCGGTCAGGGTCAGTGGCCGGCTGCCGATTCGACGGGCTGCTCTCTCCACGTTCGGGCTTGGAAACCCCGGTACCAGGCCCCTTGGGTGTCGCGGGTTCTTGACCTGCGCCACGACAGAGTTGGCGGTCGACCACAGCTTCCACCACTGGTGAATTCTGCGGCCGCCAAGCCCGCAGCAATCGATGAACGCCTTCACCAGCACCCACGTGGCCCGGGTCCGGCCGCTGGTCGCGCGAACTCCTTGTGAGTGGCAGTAGTCGCGGTGCCGATACCACAGCGTCAGCTGCAGCGGAGTCATCACCAGGTCGGTCTGCTTGCTTGTCGAGGCGTGCCAGGCCAAGATCCGTTGGGCGAAGTAGTCGAGGATGACCGCGACGTAGACGAATCCGGCCCCGTCTTCACATGCGTGAAATCGGTGACCCGGCGCGGTTCGGTGCCTGAGCGGTGAAGTCCCGGTCGAGCAGGTCGCGGCGCTCTGATCGCGTCCTTGGCCGGGATCGTGGTCCGGGTGCCCTTGTCGCGCCGCACCCCGGCCAGTCCACCGCGCGCATCGCCCGATCCACCACGCCGTGGGTGGCCTGAGGCATGCTCGTACTGCGCAGCAGGGCGGTCATCTTGCGTCGCCCATACCGGGCCTCCGCAGACAGCCTCGGCGCGCCGGTTCTCGCGCCGGGCTGCCGGGCAGCAACCGCGGACGGCGCCGACCACCGCCGCGTCGTTGACGCCCGGGCCGCGACCCGGCGGCCGGGCTGGCTCCCCAACCGGTAGGTCCGCGGCGGTGACCTGGCAGCCCTGCTCGTTCAGAACCCGGCAGGTCGACTCGACCGGACGATCCTCAGCTCACATGGCGTCGACAACCCATGATCAGCGGTTGCGGGGGTCGAGTTCTCTGGCGAAGAAGCCAATACAGCCTTGAGGATCGCGTTCTCCTCCAGGTGGTCATCGACCAACCGCACCGCCCGGGCACGGACCCCAGGATCGATCTTCCTCGGCATGGTGCACATCCTTCCAACTCAGAAAGATGCGGCATCAACCCCAGAGCGGCTCAGTTCGTCACCTGGGCGCCTTACCGGATCGTTTGACATCAGCCCTTGTATGGACCGGAATCAGTCGGCAGGCCGGCCTCGACCCAGTCCTGGATCCCCTCGCGATACTTGCGGACGTTGGTGTACCCCAGCGAAACAAGGCGATCGGCGACGTTTTGGCTGTTCGGGCACGCTTCGTTGGAGCAGTACGTCACGATGGCGGCGTTCTGGTCTGGGAGTAAATCGGCGGCGTGTGTGACTACATCCGCCTCCACGAGGGGAATGGCACCTGGCAGGTGCTGCGTCTCGTAGTACATCCCGCCCAGGGCGTCCACTACCTTCACCGAACCTGCGTCGATCGCCGCCTTGAGCTCCTCGCGCCCAATCAGATCTGTCATGTCATCTCCTTGCTAGACGATGGTGGGCACACTAGATGCGTGCCGACGCACCTATTATGCAGCCTTTCCCGCCTGCCGCAACCCGCTGTGCTAGTTGCTTGCGCATGCAACTGTTGGTAGGATGCGGTCCTGAACGGTGACTGTCAGCTAGGACGGCCAGCGCATGACCGGTCCGTTGCTCGTCTTCAGGGAGATCGAAACTGTTGCCGAAGTCGAACTCGTCCGTCAGTTGTAGACGTTTTGCCGGGTCTCGAACCGCTCGAGGCGGGACTGACAACAGGGACATTCGATGAGTGCCCAGAACGACCCTGGGGTCTCGGCATGGCGGGCGATGTTGCTCGCGCACAGTGCTGCGATCCGCGCGATCGACGCTGATCTTGCCCAGCGCGGTCTGATTCAACTCTCCTGGTACGACGTGCTCCTGGAACTCACCGCCGCTACAGACGGCCGCCTCCGGATGAAGGAGCTCACCGACCGCGTCGTACTGAGCCGGACCCGAATCAGCCGGCTAGTCGACGAGATGGTTCAGGCCGAACTGGTCACCAAGACCCGCGATGAGAATGATCGACGCGTCGTGTGGGCAGCGATTACGCCATCCGGGAGGACAGCCCTGAGAGCGGCTGCAAAGGTCTACATGTCCGGCATACATGACCACTTTTCGTCGAACCTGACCAAGCGTGAGCAGGACATCGTCGCCAGAGCGTTGATGAAGGTGCACCACGCTCATCAGCCACCACGCACGATTGAGCTTCCCGCCACGCGTCGGTGATCCCGCGCCCTGAGCAGCCTGCGCGGAATCACAATCGCGACGGATCGTAGGGAGTTGGAAGGATGGGCTTCTTGCGGTGAGCTGTTCGGTTGCGGCGACGAGGACGTCTCGTCCCGCCGATAGAAGCTAGGTACGACTTAGTCGGTGTTCTGTACGAACCCTGTTCACTCGGCTGAACGCGCGACCCCACGAGCATCAGCCCTGCGGTTCTCGCGCGGCAGAAGGGCAAAGGCGCCTGTTGATTTTGGGGTACGGCGCCGCCCCACAGTGAGCCATCGCGGCGCCGGCGACTCTCACACGGCATCCAGGAGAGGATACTCATTGCCCGTCGCTCCGGTGACGCCACGGGAGATTCTCCAAGCCGAAGAGCTGCAACCTCACGCCATAGAACCGGCCGGGTTCACGAAGGATCCGGCCGGCTCTGCGACTGAGTCGGTTCAGAATGGAGGCGCTGCTCGCCGACGAGTGCCATGTCCGGTAGCTCTGACGAGCCGATGGGTGCGGGCCGGTGTGAAGTTTGAGCCTCAGAAGGCCATGCGCGGCTTGCTAAGGCTCTCTTGTGCGTTGATTGTCGGTCAGTGTCTCGTGCGGGGGTAGCGGTCCCCTGCGGTCAGTCCTGAGGTGATGATGCGCTCGGCCTCGCTCCTGGGTAGCCCGATTCGGACGCCAGCGGAGATCAGCTCGTTGCGGGTAGTGGTTTCGTCGAGCATGTCGGCGGCGACGGGCTGGCCGAGAGCGAAGACGGCAGCGTTGACGGCGTGGTTGTGGCGTCCGTCGGTCGCCCTTCGGCCGCGGCCTGCAGCTTGTCGAGTTCACCGGTCAGCGCGGCCAGCGCGTAGGCGTTGGTGTGGCGCCACATGGGTCCAGGCCTCTTTTGCGGGCTAGCGGGTTCGTGCTCGGGCTCGGGTGTCGTCAGGGTTTGGGTGATCCAGTCGGGTAGGTGCTGCGGTGGCAGGGTCCTGGTCGCGGTGTGCCACCGGTGCCACCCGCGTTGGAAGCCGTCGGCAATGAGTTCGTCCTCGCGATCGAGCCTTCAAAGCCATAAAGAGTTCAGAAGGCAGCTGCCCGAAGTGGCGTTCTCACTGCGTGGCTTACAGTTTGGCCGGGGCGCGGTCGTGGTGATGGAGTGCGCGACGGATGCCCGTCGCGCTCGAGTCCCTCACCACGACCGGAGTCCGTAGCGCAAGCCTGAGATGCATCAACTACACGTCACGAGGAGTCAACCTCCACGAGATGTCGTGGTCGATTACCCGGCAGTCCCCTTGATGTGGTCCTGAACGAGGTGAAGGCTCGTTCGGCCACCGACGACCAACGGGAGCAGCCGCCTCCGTGGCCGCCGTGAAGTGTACGCCGCCCCAGACGCGACTCATCCGACATTGCTGCTCGCACGCAGTGAAAGTGGGAAGTTCAAGGTGATGTCTGCAGCGGGCGTGATGCCGCCTCACTCGGGGTGGATTCCAGCGTCTTGGTGATCACCTGCTCGATGTCGTCATCGGCGATCGTCCGCGGCCGGCCCGGACGCGCCTCATCCAACAACCCATCCAGTCGCCCGAGAAGGAACCGCGACCGCCACTTCGACACCGTCGCCCGCGACACATCCAGCCGCTCGGCAACCCCACTGATCGTGGTGACATCCTCGGCACACTGCAACACGATCCGAGCCCGGAGCGCCAACGCCCGCACCGTCTTCCGCCGACGACTTCACCCCTCCAGCAGCCGAGGCTCATGGTCGGACAACACCGCAGGATCGACCTTCGGACTCGGCAGCACCGCAGTCTACGGACTAGAACGAATTTCTGACTTAGGGCACTAGCCATCGAAAGTCCGGTCTGTCAGATCCAGGACATGCCATTGACACATCTACCGGGTCATCACGATCGTCACGTTGAAAGTGGCTTTTCAGCACTCCTTCTCTTCATTGCCGAAGTACTGACACCATGGGGAAACCCATTGCTGGGTAATCAATTGATCTTGAGGGCTTCTCATGACAACAGTACTGTCCCAATTAGCGGTTTCCTGGGTGAGCACTGTATTCCAATGGCTGGAGTAATGCATCAGATTGCGGACCCAAGACGTTCCCCCACCCTGCGCGTCATGCGTCCAATACTGCCGGTTGTCCGAAGGATCGCAAGGCTTCTGCGCAACGACGGCGCCGTCAACGGCCAGACACTGCTTGCTCCACCTATTTACCCACATGTACCACCCATTCTTAGGGTTCTGGTATTGCCATCCATTGGCATTATCCCAAGCCGTGTTGTAGAAAAGCTGCGCTCGTGTGCCGTTCACCGTGGAACCATCGGCGCCCCCGATGTTTAATGCCCAACCACCGCCCCACGCGGTCTTATGTTTGACGATAACTCCAGTAACGTCCGCCGCGAGTGAAGATTCGGGAAAGGCGAGAGTGCTTGTCACGACGACAGCCAAGGCCATTCCAAGGCGACATACTTTGCGCAAAACCACAATTAATCCTCACTTTTTTTCGCCCCGGAGTTGCTGTTCTTTTCTGCTGAGCCACGCACACTGCCCGAGAAGACCGGCCGCTTCACAGACGACGGAGTTGCAGGCCAATCAGTGACGCGAAGCTACGAGAATGACGACACTGTAATGGCGCATGCCCAAACGGCCATTAGCCCGAGATCTATGGGCGTCGACAGGCCACGTCATGGTCGGGTGGAGCAGTGCTCAATCTGTCGGCCGATTCTTCGTCGCCGGTGACCGAAACGTCAATGAGGGTAATCCCTCAATCAGACCGACGCGGCGGCCACTCCCGTGGCGGGCAACTGCGACCACAGGGACATTGGGCGATGCGGCGCCTCTGGGCTAGACCCGAGAGCGCTGGGGACGAGGTTCGTTGTCTACGTTGATCCACCTGTCCACGCCAATCGCAGCCGGCCCGGATGGAGGCGGTGCCGCAATCCGTCTTCAATCAGAGCGGAGGCCGGACTAAACCCTCAGGCCCGCTGTGTGGGCTCAGCAGCCACACGCACCGAGGCGATCGCCCCAGAGGGCAAACGCAAATGCTGCATTGTATCGACTAGGCGGTTCGCGTAGACAGGGTTGTGAGGTTCGACGTATGCGGGGTCGCGGGCCATCGCGCACAAGCACCGCAGCGGCGAGTTGTCGATCTCCACGTCGACAGCGAACTGCCCATACATGGTCAGCCGAGCTTGCAAGTAGGACGGTCGAGTTCAACCCACGTGAGGGCGAAGACGATGCCCCGCGTACGGCGTCCGTCATCCCGCTGAAGCGTGGCGACCTGACCGATGCCCAAGTTGTATCCGTTGAGTACGCCAAAGCGTCCGTCGCGAGCCGGGACGCGTCGGGAGGCCAGCTGCTCGGGATCCATATAGTCCGTAGAAGAAGACGTGGAACAGGTCACCCTCGGGGTGGTCCACTCTCCGGCTCCCGTTCTTCGCACGCAGTCCTTCCTTGACTGTTGTACGAAACTGCCAAGGCAGTCGGATCTCGCAGTCGCAGAAGCATCGGTACTCCGGAGGCATGGAAGCGGTCCGCTGGATTCGAAGTAGCAGCGGGTCCGCCCTATATGAGGCGGTGAGGTTCCGGCCGGGGACGTTCGTGACGCCGGCGGCGATTACGACGCACCGGCGTTTCGACGAATTGTGCACGGCTGGCGGGGCGGTTCTGTCTCTAGGGGGTCGAGCGGTAGTTGCGCCCGACCGTCTGCTGCGGCGATCATCAGCGTCGGATTGACCGCCTAGGTCGCCTCGAGCGCATCGAACCGGCTCATGCGACTGTGCCTTGGCTGCGTCATGAGGTACTCGGGGTGACGTTGATACCTGGCGTGTGCGAGACATGCCTGAGCTGTCGGCGCGTGGTGACGTCGGCGATTCGTGAAGTTGACGACACCACGGTCTTGGGCCGGGTCGCATCCCGTGCCTTGGTCTGCCCACACCCGCTCGCTCCGACCGGATCCAGATAGAAGCGCAGAGCATGAGTCCCTGGCGCCGTATGAGTGAACAAGCCGCCGAAGCAGCCGTCGACCAGGTCTGCCGGGTGTTGCGTCTGCCGACGATCCGCGGCCAGTTGCCCGAGCTCGCTGCGAAGGCCAGCACCGACCAGATGTCGTATGTCGAGTGTTCCCAGCCGAGCTTCTACTGGCCGAATGCGACGACCGCCCGGCGCCGCTTCCAACGCCGGATCAGAGCCGCAGCGTTCCACGATCAAGTTCGCTTCGGGACTTCGACTTCGACGCTAACCCGAACGTCGACCCCGCCGTCATCAACTTCCTCGCCATCAGCGCGTGGGTCGAGAAGGACCTGCCTCAGTGCCTGATGGGTGACTCTGGCACCAGCAATTCCCACCTGCTGATCGCGCTCGGCACCGAGGTCAAGTACGCTCTCGCCGCGAACGAGCTGGTCGAGGCCGCAGACGAGGTGACCTTGACCGAGACGATCGCTCGCTACGGTCGCGTCGACGTGCTCTGCATCGACGAACTCGGCTACGTGCAGCTCGACCGGCGCAGCGTGTGCTGCTGTTCAGGTTTTGACCGACACGCGAGGAGAAGAACTCTGTCACGATCGCTTCGAATGAGTCGTTCACCGGCTGGGCAAGACCTTCACCGAGATGTGCGCCGCGATCGTCGACCGGCTCACCTTCGGCGGGAACATCATCGAGACCGGCACCGAGTCCTACGGGCGCCCACAGCCTCACCACGCACCCCCACCCGCTGACAGGCCTTCCGACGTGCCGAAGTGCCCGATGCCGCGTGAGGGCAGCTGGGATGGCCCGGGACAAAACGCCGAGAGAAGTGCGGTAAGCCGGTCGGGCCGCTGAAGATGTGCAGTTCCACCTCACCATTCCAGTACTAGTGAGCCGTTCGGAGCAGTGCCGTACAGGTGGATTTCGACCTGGTACTCCCACTGATCAGAAGGATGTGCCCGCTCGCGCTGCTCACCACACCGTCCTCGCGTTTCCCCCATCCGCGGCTGACCGGACAGGACAGCGCCCCGCAATGGCCGTAGTGGCGGATTCTTCATGGTCTGTTCTGCGCGATCGGTGCCCGGTCGCATGGGTTGGGGCTTCTCGATCCGCGACTCTTGCTACTACGCACGACGAGACGGTGGCGGATCGCAAGACGGCTCTCACGCCGAACCGATCAGGTGATCGCTCTCGCATTGGGCGGCGTGTCGAACATTCTGATCGCATCTCGCCGTTGGCGGGCCATGTGGGGCCGCTTCGCCCGATCGCGCGGGAACTGACTGGACGCGGCCACCAGGTCCGGTGGCACACCCGGTCGCCGGTACGCGTCGACCGTCCAGGAACTCGGCGCCCCAGTTCAGGCCGATGAGCCTCGCACTGGATCGCGAGGAAGGTCCACTGGACGAGGCCTTCCCGGAACGCGCGAAGCTGCGTGGTCTGGCCAAGCACGGCTGGCGTCTGCGGATCCGATTCCTTGCAAGGGCACGCCACACGGGACTCCACCGCTGCCAGCCCGAGCATGGCCAGAACAGTTCCGGCGATACCGATCCGGTCGAGCTCTCCGGGTACAACAGCAAAGGCACCAAGGATCTTGACGCCAAGGCGTCTGCAGTCATGGGTCGATGTTGTCGATCCCAGCGAGGTCCTCCACAGCCTTCTCAGTGATCGTGACGGACAAAACAGCGCAGCCGTACCGCCTGATCTACAACCTGAAACAGCCGAGCTGCCCCAGCGCGAAGAAGGCAGGGGATAGCTTCACCCGGGTCAGCGCGTGATCGTGCCGGTACCCGTCGCACAATAGGGTGCTCGCGGGGGCTGACAGGCTGTTCGGCCACACTCAGATCAAAACGCTCAGACATCGCGCTTCCCGAAGGCGGTAACTCTGATCCACACTCACTCGTCAGTGCCGCCGAACCTCAGTAACAATGACCGCCAACGGCCGGGACTGTAAGAAGTTCGGTGTAACTCCCAATCGTGGGAGTAGATCTGATGACCGAGATGATGTCTGACGTGGAGCATGCCGAGGAGCCGAAGCCTGAGCCCGGGCTGGATGGCCTGGATGAGCAACTGGTCGAGCAGTTGGTGGGACAGGCTCGGGCCGGCGGGCTGCAGTTGACCGGTGAGGGCGGGCTGTTGCAGCAGCTGACCAAGCGAGTGCTGGAATCCGCGCTCGAGGGCGAGATCACCGATCACCTGGGCTATGACAAACACGACCCGGCCGGCCGCGGGACGGGCAACTCCCGCAACGGGGTGCGCACCAAGACGGTCCTGACCGATATCGGCGAGGTGGCCATCGATGTGCCGCGGGATCGGGACGCGAGTTTCCAGCCGCGGATCGTGGCCAACGGCAAAAGCGGTTGTCGGGTGTGGACGAGATGGTGATCTCGTTGTCGGCCAAGGGCCTGACCACCGGCGAGATCTCCGCGCACTTGGCCGAGGTGTATGGGGCGCAGGTGTCGAGGCAGACGATCTCCACGATCACCGACAAGGTGGTCGAGGGCATGGTCGAGTGGCAGAACCGGCCGCTGGATGCGGTGTATCCGGTGGTGTTCATCGACGCGATCCACGTCAAGGTCCGCGATGGGCAGGTGTCGAACCGGCCGATCACCTCGCGTTGGCGGTGACGCGTGAGGGACACCGCGACATCTTGGGTTTGTGGGCCGGCGACGGCGGCGAGGGCGCGAAGTACTGGCTGCACGTTCTCACCGAGCTGCGCAACCGCGGTGTCGCGGACGTGTTGATGGTCGTGTGTGACGGGCTGACCGGGCTGCCGGACGCGATCGGCACCGTGTGGCCGCGGGCGATCACCCAGACCTGCATCGTGCACCTACTCCGCAACAGCTTCCGCTACGCCGGCCGCCAGCACTGGGACGCCATCGCCAAGGCCCTCAAGCCGGTTTACACCGCCCCGACCGAGGCGGCGGCCAAGGAACGGTTCGTCGAGTTCGCCGAGGCCTGGGGCCAGCGTTACCCGGCCATCGTGCGGCTGTGGGACAACGCCTGGGCCGAGTTCGTACCGTTCCTGGCCTTCGATCCCGAGATCCGCCGAGTGATCTGTTCCACCAACGCGATCGAGTCCGTGAACGCCCGCATCCGCCGCGCGGTCAAGGCCCGCGGCCACTTCCCCAACGAACAAGCAGCACTCAAGTGCGTCTACCTCGCGGTCATGAGCCTGGACCCCACCGGCACCGGCCGCAAACGCTGGACCATGCGCTGGAAACCAGCACTCAACGCCTTCGAGATCGCCTTCGACGGCCGCCTCGCCGCCGGACGCAACTAACCCTCTTCAACCCGAGTTACACCGTTCGTTTGACAGTCCCCCACGGCCGGCCAGCTGCCGTTCAACTTCGCGAGCAGAAGCCGTTAAGATTCACACGCAGAGCCAGATGCCGATGAGACTTGCCCTTGCCCTCCTAGCATGGCCGGCTGCAGACGCTGTCTTTGATGGCCGCCAGACCTCGCTTGAGGTCGCTGTTGGTGAGATGACCGAACCCCAGGATGAGGGCGTTGGAATCGCATGTACCGGTGTGGAAGTACTTGGCTGCGGCAGGTGCGATGATGCTTCGCCGCGCGAGTTCCCCGCTGATGCTTTCGGCAGAGACGTCGCACTCCAGGTGGACGGCTACGTGGCTTCCCGCAAGACCGCTGAGGCGCATGGCCGAGGCGGGGTGCAAGGCTTCCTCGACGATTCGGCGCTTCTGCTGATATGACCGGTGCAGCCGGTTGGTGTATCGAGCGACCTCGCCTGATGTGAAGAGCTCTTGGGCAGCACGCTGAGCCAGCGTGGACGGGTGGGCTTTCGTGAGAGCGATCTGAGCTTCGGCGGCCTGCACCAGGCGCCCGGGCAGGACCAGGTATCCGAGCGGTAGGTCGGGGGAGAAAAGATGCTCGAAGGTTCCGAGATGAACTACTGAGTCGTTGGAACGCAGTGACCACAGGCAGGGCAGGAACGCATCGTGGCCGTGCAGATCATTCGCCATGTCGAGCTCGACAAGTACGGTGTTGTTGCGCGCGGCCCATGCAAGCAGCGCGTGGCGCCGCGCGAGCGGCATGCTGCCGGCTAGGGGAAACTGGTGAGACGGTGTGACCACAGCGAGCCCCGCGCCGTCGGGCAGGCGATCGATCCGGGCACCGTGGTGGTCGACTGGTACAGGGAAGGTCGTTATCCCGCGGGCATTGAGAATCGAGTGCACCAAGGGGTGTGTGGGGTCCTCGATCACCGCAGGTTTGCCGGAGTCTGCCATCAGCTGAGCGAGCAGGTCCATCCCATGGAAAAGTCCGTTGGTGATGACGATCTGGTCGGGCTGGCATCCCAGACCTCGCGTCCGCGTCAGGTGAGCTGCTACCTGTTCCCTCAGGAAAGACAGACCGAGCGGCGGAGCGTGGGTTCCGGAAGGTGGCGCATAGCTGGCGCGCTGCCAGGCTGATCGCCACGCAGCTACTGGGAAAGCTTCGGTATTGGGGCGGCCAGGGCTGAAGTCGATGGTGTGCCGCCGCCGGATGGATTCTGGCTTGGAGTGTCCGTTGGGCTTCCTGACGGCGTCGGCGACGAACGTGCCCGCTCCGGGCTCGGCGCGCAGGTAGTCCAGGGCGAAAAGCTCGGTGTACGCGGTCACGGTGACGGTACGTGAGACCTGCAGCATCTGCGCTAGCGCGCGGCTGGAGGGAAGTTCGCTCCCGGCTGACAGCGTGCCTGCCTCGATCGCCGATTTGAGTTGGTCGACGATTTGCCGGCACAGGGGCTGGTTGCTGTCTCGATCCACGGCGATCGGGACCCGTACCACGTGAGCGACGCGCATAGCCCCGGAGTCCCCTCGCCGGCCGAATTCGTCGCCTGACAAGCAGGCTCGTGAGGTACTACGCAGCAGCACCGGACCGTGGATCGTGGGACTCGACGTTTGAGTTGGGGCGGCGATGGCTCGCGTCGGACGCCCGGATTACGGTGGACGATCGCCGTGCTTGCTCTGGCGGCTCCGGCCGGTCGTGATCCCGCCACTTGATCCGCGGCGCGCGCCATGGATCTTGGCCAATTGCTCGGTGGCCTCGACCTGGATCAGCACTCGAATCACCACCCGGACCGCTTCCTGGTCAGATTGGCTCCACGTGGACGAACCTGCTTCAAGCCACCGAGGCGGGTGGACGACCTGCAGGCCTGGGCACGCTAAGCGGGCCGTAGGCACCTGTCGGAAGGCAGATAGGTAGCACCTACCGATGCGTCGGCCGCAGCGGATCACGAGAGTGGGGAGACGGGGACGAGGCCTGCCGAGGAAAGGGTGGGAGTGATGACTGGGCAGCTGTCGGGGTGGACCGCTCTACATCAGATGTCGCGTGTAGGACTGGGCGCAGTGCATAGTTCCGATCTGCGTCCCGGTCAGCGTGCGCGCGCAGGGTTGGTACGCGCCGTCTGCTGCCTCGATTCGAACACGAGCGGATCGCGCATTTCCGGACATCCTGTCGATCGCACAAACGCGCGAACGAGCCCCCGGCATCTCAGGATCGGGCTGTTCCCGCACGGCATCAATTCAGTCGGCACGCGTGCTCAGACACGTCGCACGTGGAGCGGCTTGGCGCACAGTCGGCGGACGTGCACGAAGTAGTCGGCACACGACACCCATGGAGGAATGCGGATGAATCACCAACCTTCGCAGTACGACGCTCTGGCCGAGGCCTACGCTGAGATCGAGTGGCCGTTGCGTACCTGGGTCGAAGTGCCGAGTGTGGTTCGGGTTCTCGGTGACGTCGCCGGCCAGTCGGTCCTTGACGTGGGATGTGGTGAGGGCCTCTACAGTCGGTTGGTCAGCAGGCTGGGAGCGACCCACGTCGTCGCGACCGACGCATCCGAGGAGATGATCAAGCAGGCTCGTGAGCGGGAGAGCGTCGACCAACTCGGGATTGAGTACTTGGTGGGTCATGCGGCGAGCCTGGGGGAGATGGGTGAATTCGATCTGGCGCTCGCCATACATCTGCTCCACTATGCCTCCGATGTACGGGAACTACTGGCCATGACCACTGCCCTGGCGAGCAGGATCCGATCCGGTGGTCGTTTGGTCGGCGTCGTACTGAACCCAGATTTCGACCACGGTCAGCAGACCCAGCAGTTCGGCTTTCGGCTCCGTCCCCACGCGGGCGGCGACGGCGATGCGGTCGTCATGGACCTCTATCCCGATGCGGCGGGCAGTACGCACCAGCCGTTCAGCCTGCACGCTCATTACTACCGGCGACCCACCTACGAACATGCTCTCCGCGCAGCGGGGTTCCGCACGATCTCATGGCATCGCTTCGAGCTCGCAGCAAACGCGCCGACTGGGCAGACCGCGGAAGTCTGGGAACCGGTGCTGCAGAACCCGTACGCCGACATTTTCGAATGCGTGCGAGCGGCATAGGACTCCGCATCCAGGAGCCGGCTCTGAAGTACGTGACGAACGGTCGGCCATGTACGCAGCACGACGGTCTGGTGGAGGGTTGTGTCACGTCTGCCTGGTCGGCGGGGGACCCAGGTGTTCAGCATGCCCTGATACTCCGAGTCCCGCGATGGGTGGGATGTGCACGCTGCCATTGACGTCCGTTCCAGAGTCCGACCACGGTATCCCGGCGGTGAGGCACCGATCAGCGACACCACGGCGGAACCCCTGGTCGTTCCGATGTGCTCGATGATGCTGCGTGGTTTACGGTGTTGTGCTGCGGTGCGGGCACTAGGGTATTCCCCCATCACGCGATGCTCGGCGTGGCAGGCAGGCTACTTCAAGGCTGCAGTTGGTCCCTGGAGATCACAGGCAATTGATCGGAAACGCGGTACTCCACCCACAAAGGTCCTTGTCCAGCGCGCAGCAGGTGCAACTGTGCCCCGCGTGGCGTGCATCTGCCCCGAACTCGTCTCGCTCGTTGGGGTGCAACGACCACCCGGTGGGGGCACGTTCACCGGTACTGCGGCGGGGTTGGCGCGCGATCGATCGTCGCTCAACACGCCTTCAGGCCCGAGCGAAGCGACACGGGCGGCTGCTTCGGAAGCTGCCCGGAGCTCTTCCGGCGGAACCGCCTCGTGATAGAGGGGCGATCACCGTCATCGGTTCGAGAGCACGCAGGGATCGGCCGCCGGAGACCTGCTTTTGCCAATCGGATGACCAAGCCTCGATCGCGACGTCCTTCTTGTCCTCCGGCAACCAGTCGCGCAGCCGCTCAATGTCGGTCACTGGGCGGGCCGAGAGAGCTGTCAGCCCGGTGACTATCAGCCTTCTCGTGCCGTCGGGGCGCCAGTTGCCGGGATGTAAATCGCCGTGCACCAAGGTGTTCGGCAGCCCCGAGGACTCCAACTCATCGATGAACCCGGGCAGCGCATCTCGTAATATGCGGGCCGGGGTGAGATCTCCGGCCCGACAGTCGCCCGCCGACTTCGCCGCCAGCAACGCGATCTCGCCAGCTCCGCCGGCAGATCCCGAGCCAGCAGCTTGGGCACGTGGGGTTCCGCTCCAGCAATCCCAGCCTGAACTGTGACCCACCGGCTCACCACCTCCTGCACAGGCGACAGATCCGGCTCCCGGCGTCGATCCCGGGCGCGTGCGTGAGCAGGGACCACCGGTTCTCGAGGTCGACACCGAGCACAGTCGACGCGACGGCTGCGTCGTACCGGCGAACGTGCTCGATGATGTCCGCCTCCACGCTGCAGAACCGGCTGATCGCTTGGCCCACGCGCCACCCCGGGCTGTGGGGATGCGGACCAGACACGACAGGCTCCACGTCTTCACCTGAGTCGGGACTCCGTCTTTCCGGGTGTCGATGGCGGCCGCATCAGGCGAGGGGTTCGAAGTTGCCGTCAGAGCTGCCAGTGAATGCCGGCAACGATTCGCGTCATCGCCGTCTCTCAGATCCGATCGCGCGCCGTCGTTCGTACTGTTCAATGGGACGGTCCGGATGCCGCGGGCGGTGGTGCTCGGGCCGACTTGTGCACGCTCCTCCCATGCAGGCTGCCTTCGGGCAGCCGGCGTGCACTGGCGGTGATCGCCCGCACCGGTGAGACGCTTGGGCCGGGCGATCACCGCCCCTTTGATCTGGTGCCCCCTCCAGCTCAGATGTTTTCGATCGACTCGTCTAGCAGCGTGACCGCGGCATGCGCTGGTGGCGCCGCGTTCTCCTGCCGCCGATCTGGACTGGGGGCGCGACCGATCGAAGGGCGTTCAGTGAGGTGCGGAAGCGTTCGATGAGCCCGTTGGCCGGGACGACAATCAACGTGCGGTGAGGCGGATGGATCCGGTCCCGCACTGACCGAGCGCCGTCGAGTGCGCGATTGACCGCTCGTCGGCGGGTGATCCACCAGACACTGGGCGGTCAAGACCTGTCGTCTGTGGGACCCCTTGTCTTCGTCGACGCAGAACTCGCCACTCGTCACGATGCAGTGTGGCTCGCGAGTTGACGTTCGTATTGTCGTGTGAAGTCAAGTTCCACCTCGGACACGAACTGAGGTGTCAGATTGGCCTCCAGCCGCCTTGACCGATGGGACGATCGAGTCCAGTAGAACCACGACGTCGCGCAGGCGCGTTCGGTGACGATCAAGCGGCTGCGCGACAGGTCCAGCTGGACGGAATGCGTGCAGCAGTTCCCGGCGCCACGCCGCGTCTGGGCCCGAGCGGCTAGGTCGGCCGACGCTGCTGCAACGGATCAGGGCGCCGCGCCCGCGAGGGGAGTGGTAGCGGTCGGGCGAGCGGTGTGGGCCCGGTGCTAGGAGGCCGTGCGGAGCTCCCAATATTTGGTGGAAGCCGCCATCCCATAGTCCGTAGATTCCGTCCTGGTTCAGTGTGGCGTTGTTGCTCTCGCTGGCATCCGCTACACCATCCAGAACAATCACTCCAGCTGGAAGAAGGTGCCGTCGAACTTCCTGGTGACGATCGGCATTTGAACTGAGGTCGAGCTGCCAGCTCGCTGTTTCGCCTGGCCGATCGCGATGGCTCGCGGCGGGCCGGATGGGCTGATGGTGCTTTCGGTGGGAACGGCGGCCGTGGTCGGGCAGCCGCGAGCCCACGGCTGGTGCCGGCCAGCGGAGTGCCGGCGAGGATGCGGCGGGTGAATCAAATCTTCCGCGACTCCGGAACCGGTCGTGTCGTCCACACCGCCGAGCCCGAATGCTGCGTACCGACCCCGGCGACCACAGAAGCCTCCGCAGAAGCGCGCCGCGAGCGCGAAGGCGCCGGGTGCCGTCCTCGTCCCGAAGGGGCTAACGCTCTCCAGCGTGACCGAACGGCGAAACGGCGGGCCGACCGGGCGTGATCCGCTGGCCGGACTGTACGCGTATTGAACTCCGTCAGTTCAAAGCGCGAGCCCTTCGCTTGTCGCCACGTGTAGGAGACGAAGACTTCATGAGCACAGAAGCACCGATCCCATTTTCGCACCCGTTGCCTGAGAGCCTGGCCGACCGGACCGTCCTCATCCTCGGCGGCAGCTCGGGCGTCGGCAAGGCGACTGGTCTTATGTTGCGCAGTCTCGGCGCCCGGGTCGTGTTGGTCGCGCGCGATGCCGACCGCCTGGCTGCCGCAGCGGCCGACGTTCGGGCTGCCGGCGACTCCACGGACGCAGTGGTGACGGCGGCGGCTGACGCCACTGACGAGAAGGAACTGCAGCGGGTTGTGGACAGCATCGACAAGCTCGACCACGTGCTGGTAACCGCTGCGTCCGTCTCCTTCGGATCGCTGTTCGACGACCATGGTGGCCGTGGTGATGAGTCTCTGACCACCCGCTTCAACGCCGGTTGGAACGCCGCCCGCGTGACAGTGCCAAGGCTGCCAGCGGGTGGCTCGCTGACGTTCTTGTCCGGTGACATGATCGACCGTCCTCAGCCTGGGGGCTCCGTGGTGTCGGCAGGGGTGGGCGCGATCGAAGCGCTTACCAGGGCGCTGGCCGTTGAGCTGGCACCACGTCGGGTAAGGGTCAACGCGATCAGGCTCGGCTCCACTGACACTCCACTGATTCGGGGATTCCTTGGCGAAGACGCCGACGCTGCTGTCACCGCGTTGGGTGCCGCTTTGCCGCTCGGACGGCTCGGTACCGCAGAAGAGGCCGCATCGGCGGCCATCTTCTTGATGTGCAACTACAACACGACAGGTTCGACGCTTTCTGTCGACGGAGGACAGACCCTGGTGTAAGTCAGACCGCGATGTACTCAAGACTGTTCCCGAAAGGCGGCCGGAGCGGCGGATCGGCGGACTGGCGGACTGGCGATTCGAATCCCGGTGTCAGGGGCCCGGTGCTGCGACGACGGACACGTTGTTCGCGGCAATTCAGATCATCCATCCGGGTGAGCAGGTGCCTCCCCACCGCCACTCCATGTTGTCGATCCGGTTCGGGATCGAAGGTGAGGGAGTTGTCAATCTGGTCAACGGAACGCGTGTGCCCATGCGGCGGCTTTCATCCTCGGCCAGCGTTGTGCCGGAGGGAAACGATCCAGACCAAGCTCGAGGGGACGGCCGCGACCAGCGCTGGTCGATCGGAAAGGCGGAAAAAATCGCGGCATCCCCGGCCCAATGTTGCTGCCAGCTCCACGCCGGAACAGCGAGGACATCGCCCTGCGCCCAGCCGATGGTCTTGCCCGCCACCTCACTAACTCCAAAGCCCTCGACAACCATCACGACGCTCGAGCACGCCTCCCGCCACCGACCCGGCGGTGAACATTCCGTCCACTCCGACCGAGTCTGATCCAGGTGGAGAACACGCACAACCGTATGGGTGGGTGGGTCTGGGATCTGGCGCAGATGCGGGAGGTTTGTGCGCTGGCCAGGGAGCGGGGAGTGGCGACTTTCTGCGACGGTGCGAGGATCTTCAATGCGGCGATCGCTCGAGGCGAGGATCCCGCTTTGCTCGCCGGGCCTTTCGATCTCGTGGCGGTGTCGCTGACGAAGGGTCTGGGGTGCCCGATCGGTCGGTGGTGGGGCGGTGGTCGTGCAGGAGCGGTGTCGAATGCCACCGATCCACCTCGACTCTCCCGAAGGCGCATTACCTCAACCAGCGAACGATGGAGATCTTCCGTCAGCACGGGGTCGACCCGGACGCCGGCGAGCCTTCGTGCCCCGCCGCAGCGGGCGGGCATCATCGGCTGCTGTCGTCAGGTGAGCTTCCCGATCCCCGCGACGGCTTTCGGTAGGCTGCGGGTAACGAACTGGCTGAGGCTGGGTATATCACAATGGACTTGCTGGAGCGTGACGAACATATCTCGCTGTTGGTGCGTGCAATGAGCGCAGCAGCGGGCGGGGCGGGTTCGGTCGTTCTCGTCACGGGTGAGGCAGGCGTCGGAAAATCCAGTCTCGTGGAGGCTTTCCTCAACCAATTACCCAGCCACGTTCGGGTGCTACGAGGAACTTGCGACGACCTGCTCGCTCCGCCCTCGCTAGGTCCCTTTCGCGAAGCTGTGTCCGGTACCGATGGGCCGCTGGAGCACGCGCTCGCCAGTGATCGCCTCGACGAGACTATCGCAGCGCTGGCGCTCGAGTTCCGTGACCGGACGACAGTGCTGGTCATCGAGGACGTGCATTGGGCCGACGACGCGACGCTTGATCTTTTGCGGTATCTCGCCCGCCGGGCGTTCCGCTACCCGGTTCTGGTCCTCCTGACCTGCCGTGACGGTGAGGTGGATTCCCAGCACCGGCTTCGACAATTGCTGAGCACGTTGGCGACGGTTCCGACGCTTCGTCTCGCGCTGGAACCGCTGACTGCGTCGGCGGTTGCACGCCTGTCGACGGACTCCGGCTGGGACCCCGCCGAACTGCATCGGATCACGGGTGGCAATCCGTTCTACGTCGTCGAGGCCCTGGCCGGGCCCCACGGCGTATCGGCGTCGGTGGCCGACGCGGTGCTGTCCCGGGTGCGGTCGCTCGAGGTGTCGACGATCGCCGCGATCGAGCAGTTGTCCGTCGTTCCGAATGACATGGACCTCTCGTTCGCTTCCTCGCTCGTTGGCGACGCGTACAGTGCGCTGGTGGAGGCCGAGGCTCGAGGGATTCTTGTCGTCAGGGGTCAGCAGGTGGGTTTCAGGCACGAGATCGCCCGTCGAGCGATCGCCGCGAGTATGACTTCGATCCAGCGGCGCACCATGAATCAGAACGTCGTCCGAACGCTGCTTACGGTAGACAGCCCGTCGTTGTCCAGCTTGGTCCACCATGCCTTCGAAGCCGGCGATGTCGACGTCTTGCTTCGCTACGCCCCGCTGCTTGCCCGAGCCGCAACCAACTCCGGTGCGCATCGGCAAGCGCTGGCGTCATTCGAAGCGGTTCTGCCGCACGCAGGCCGGTTACCGCTCGTCGAGCGCGCTCTCCTGTACGAAAATTACGCCTGGGAGTTGCAGTTGGGCTCCCGCTTCGCCGATGCCGTCCAAGTCGGCCGGGAGGCCGTCGAACTGCGGCGCCAGGAAGGCGATGCGCCTGCGCTGGCCGAGGCTCAAACCCGCCAGGCTCGGCTCCTGCTGATGGCCGGCGACGTCGGCGCTGCCAGGGAACTCGTCGAGCGGGCGGTAGCCACCGCGGGCCCGGCCGCATCCGAGTCGTTGCAGGCGGCTGTCAACAGCGTTCGTGGTGCGGCCATGATCTACGCGGGGAAGATGGTTGAAGGGGTTCAGGTCCTGCAGCGAGCACTCGACCACGCAGTTGCCTCTGAACGCCTGAAGTTAGTGCCGTTTTGCCTTGCGTACACTGGCGTCGCTCGCTGCGTCCTGGGGGAGACCGAGGGATTGGCGGATGTCCGCGCCGCGATCGTCTCGGCGCGGGCGGTCGACCCTGGCACGGCCTCGTTCTGTCAATACATCCTGGTCGATCTGCTGTATCGCATGCACAGGTGGGACGAGCTTGCCGAGGAGGTCAGTGCAGGTCTTGAATGGTCCAGTTCACAAGGGCACTGGTCCATGGTGCACGGTGTCGAGATTCTTCGCGCAACGCTGGATCTGCGGCACGGCGACTGGGCGATGGCGGACCGGCGTCTTCGGCAATTGATCGAGGCGGTCGACGAGCCTGGGCTACTGGCCGCTCAGGCCTACCCGCTGCTCGGTCGTCTGCTGGCCCGACGCGGCCACCCAGATGCTTTCGCTTTCATCCAGGCCGCCTGGAACCGGGCGATCGCCGGAAAGCCGCTCCTCACAGTGATCGACGCGGGAACAGCCTTTGCCGAGTGGGCGTGGCTCAACGATCGCCGAGACCTGGCCGCCGACGTACGGGACTTGGTTCTCCGCCAGTTCCCTGCTGTGCGCGGGCCCCTGTTCGGCGAACTGCGGAGCTATCTTCACCGAGCCGGCACACCGCTGGATGCCGAGGTACCCAGAAGTGCTGTCCTGTTCGAGCCGATCGCGGATGGGCTGACCGGTGACTGGGAATCGGCGGCGGCGGGCTGGCGTAAGGCCGGTGACAATTATGAGGCAGCCCTCGAGCTCGCCTCGTCGGGAAGAGTCGGTCCGATGACGGAGGCGCTTGAAATCCTGGAGAAGCTCGGTGCGGATGGCGTCGCCGCGAGGTTGCGCCATGAGTTGAGGAACCGCGGGGTTCGCCTTGCGCCACGGCCTTCACCGCGCAGCCCAGGGACCGCCAACCCCGCCGGGCTCAGCGATCGGCAGTTGGAGGTCTTGGCGCATCTCAGCGAGGGGCTCACCAATCGGGAGATCGCCGATCGGTTGGTTGTTTCCGTCCGCACGGTCGATCATCATGTCGCTGCGATCCTCGCCAAGCTGGGTGCTGTGAACCGGCGGGAAGCGACGACGATCGCCCGATCGTGGCAGCTAGACGCAAAGCCGTCCGAGGGCCCGAGCCGAAACCCCTAGCGACGGGCAGCTGCCACGAAGGTGGAGCAACGCTGGCTGTGAGGCGGTCTCGAGCGGCACGTAACACCCGCGGGAAGGTGGCGACAGAGACATCCGCTGGTCCGGTCGACCTGGCTCAGCACCCGACCACCGCAGCGCCGTTGTAGCCGGAGGGTGCGAGCGCCGGTCGCCGGAGAACGAACCTGAGTGGCTGCGGACGCCTTCCCTTCTGCTGGCGCCGGCTGACCACAGTCCATCGGACGAACCTCAACTGGTCCTCTGGGCTACCCCGCCTCCGTGCTGCTGGCCGGCTGGTCGCGTAGCCAGGGCTTGACCAGCTCTTCGCTTGCATTCCAGAGCTCTGCGCGACGCTTCGGGTTGGACACCCGCTGCGGTATCCGAAGCTTTCCCTTGGGGCCGAAGAACCCACCCGCAACCTGTGCCCCGTCGAGGCCGCAGGCCAGCGATACCGGCAGGCGCGCGGCGTCTTCAGCTGATGCCCCCACCATGCGCTGCACCAGCTTCGTCAGCAGGCGCACTGGGCGGGACAGTCCGCGTGCGTTGTCGAACACCTCCGTGGCGACAGGGCCTGGGAAGACGCAGGCTACCGCGATGTTCGTGCCCGTGGTCCGCTCAGCCAGCTCGAAAGCGAGCAGGTCGTTCGCGAACTGAGTCCGGCCGGAAACTGAGAGTCCGCGTCCACCCTCGCGGAGTTGCAGGTCGTCCATGTCGAGGGTGTCGCGATACTTGCCGGCGTTGGCCACGATCACGACTCGACCCGAAGGCGCGATGGCGATGAGCGGAAGCAGTCGACGGATGAGTAGGTAACGTGAAAGGTAGTTGAGAACAAAGGTTCTTTCGAGACCCTCCTCGGTCCTCTCCGCCACTGTGGACAAGATGCCGGCGCACAGCACCAGTGCATCGAGGTCGCCCGTCAGTTGCGTAATGGCCTCAGCCGCGCGGTCGGTCTCGCTCAGCAGCGACAGGTCGGCCTGTACGAAGCGGTGGTCGCGTCCAGAACTGACACGCTCGAGCGCGGAGATGACTTCCGCGCCGCGGCTTTCGCTGCGTCCGACGATTATCACTCGGTGCCCTTGCCGTGCCAGCTCAATGGCGACCGCACGGCCGATCCCTCCCGTCCCGCCGGTCACGACAGCCGTCCTGGGCCTGCTCGTGTGCTCCTGCCCCTGCATCCTGCTCCTCCAACACTTCGATTGCGAACGTATCGACGGTAGAAGCCGGATCGACGACAATCTATGTGTAACAGTCCGCAATATCACATCGATCGTCTGGCGACAGAGGACTGAACCGCACAATGGTCTCCGTGGATGTTCTGAGCGCGGTACTTCGTGAACTACGGTTCGAGAGCGCTGGTTACCGGTTGCTCCGGCTCGACGCGCCGTTCGGGGTGGTCTTCGACAAACCCGGCGTACGAGGGATGCACGTCCTCGTCCGGGGCCAGTGTGAACTCGTCTTCGACGATGGCACCATCCAAGAGCTCACCGCCGGAGATCTGGTGGTCTTTCCCCGAGGCGACTTCCATACCTTGCGGTCGCCGGGCGTCGACGCGTCGCACGCAGTTCCGGGGTTCGATTTCGCAGCTCACACTCCCGGCCCGAAACTCGGCACTGACGACTCCGGGATCGACACTGTGGTGGTGTGTGGCGGCTTCGTCACTGCCGAGCCGGACCATCCGGCGCTGCTTGGCATGCCGCGCGCTGTCCACGTCAGCGGCGACCTGGACCGGCCGCGGCCGTGGTTGGCGCCACTGATCGACGCACTCGCTCTCGAGGCCACCGATGGTGGACCTGGGAGTGAACTCGCCATGGCCCGACTGTTCGAAGTGTTACTTATTCGTGCTCTACGCGACCACAACACGCGAATAGATCAACCCGGTTGGCTCGCCGGCCTCCGAGATCCCTTCGTCGCGTCGGCACTTGCAGCATTGCATGAAGACCCAGCGCGCCCCTGGACGCTCGCCGGCCTGGCGCGAACCGTCGGACTGTCCCGGGCATCATTCGCCCTTCGGTTCACCAGTCACGTCGGCGAACCCGCGATGCGCTACCTCCTTGGCCTCCGGATTCAGCGGGCAAAGGCGCTGCTTCGAGAAACTCACGATACGGTCGCAACCATCGCGACCCAGGTGGGGTACCAGTCGGATGTGGCGTTCGCCGCGGCATTCAAGCGTGAGGTCGGTGCGGCCCCAGCCGCATACCGGCGGATGGCGATAAAGCTTCGAACGTCCGCCGAAGAAGCAGGCATGGTCGCGACAGAACAGTGAGCGCTGCACGTCGCCTGGTCTGCCCGCAACAGGGCAATCCGCCCTCCGTCCGCATAGGCAATCGTTGCCCATGCCAACCGTGGCCGTTGGCCACTATAAAGGGCAGGACTGGAAGGGAGCGCGCGATGGAATTCGAGCAAGAGGTAGCGCGTAGGCTGCGCGATGTCCCCGCGCTGAGCGGTAGATCCATCGAGCTCGTCAAGGTTCCGTACGACTTCAGCTCGCCTACGACCGCTGGGCTGTACCGTACTTCCGGTGCGTTCGTGAAGGTGCTGAGGCCCTACCGGCATTGGCCGCTGGTTGATCTTCTTCCGGAAGACTTCAGGCAGCTGGCACTGGCAACTGACTTGTGGCGCTACGAGGCCGACGTGTATCTCGACGGACTGAGCCGATCGCTGCCAAGCGGTCTGCGGTTGCCCCAGCTGTTGGGGGTGGAATCGGTTGACGACCGCCTGATTCTCGTCCTGGAAGACGTACGGCCCGCGACAGTTCAATGGGATCACCAACGCTACGGCCGGGCCGCCGAACTTCTCGGGCGTCTGTCGGCTCGGTTGACCGCGTACGACGCTCTGCCAGCCGTCGCCTTTCGGGCCCCCGGTCAGCTGATCCGGACTCTGTACACGTTCGTCCAGCGGTTCGCGCATCCGGTGTTGCTGAATCCGGAGACATGGAAGCATCCCCTCTTGGCCAACGACAGAGACCTCCTGGACGAGCTTGTCGGTTTGGCAGCGCGAATGCCGGCGCTGATGGGCGAGCTCGCGCAGCGACCTCAACTGATGAGTCATGGCGACGCGTGCCCGCAGAACCTGCTGGTTCCCGCAGACCGACCGGACACCTTCGTGGCGATCGACTGGACGCTGAGTGGCCTGCTTCCCGCGGGTGACGACCTCGGCCAATTGCTGATCGGGCGCGTACATTCCGCCGAGCTCGCCCCAGCCGAACTGGGTGTACTACGTGAACTAACGGTCGAGCGCTATCACGCAGGGCTAGTGGCCGAGGGGCGAGCCGACGTGACGCCTGAGGACGTCCGAGCTGGGCTGGACGCCTCGTTGCTGGTCAGAAGTGCCTTCCTCTCGGTACCGGTCGAGCGACTCACTGAGCCTGCCACTCCGGAGTTCGAAGAGCATGTCGCTGGTCGGTTGCAGCTGACTCGTCGGTTGCTGGAACTGAGCGGCGGTGATCAGTAACTCGCGTGCAGGTTCGTTATGGTCGTGTGCTCGGCGTCGGTGTCAACCTAGCGACTACCCGGATACGCCAGCCACTCTCATCGTCGTAATGGGTCGATAGGGCCGATTGGCGTCCACAGTCGGAGTCGAGCCGAGTTCGGGGCTCCTTCGGCAAGGGCATGGGGGCCACGTCATCGACGCCTATCGTGGTCGGTGCCCGGGTACGGATACCGCGGGGCAGAGCATGCGGCCGATCGCCGTTCAATGCGTCGTCGACCTCGGTTTCGTGGGCTACCAGTTAGTCAGTGAGCTGGCACGGGCGCTGCATCCGAGGCTGCCCGGAGCGCTTCGGCCGCTAGCAGCGGGGCGATCATTGTCATCGGTTCGAGCGCCCGCAGCGGTGGCGACGTGGTAGCTCACGCCGCCAAGCGGATGATCTCGCCTGGCTCGCCCAGATCGGTTTGTTTGTCCTGCTTGGGCTGCTCGCCAGCCCGTCCCGGCTGCCGGACGCGCTGCTTCCGGCGCTTCTGGTCGGCGGTGCTCTGCTGTTCGTCGCTCGGCCGCTGTCGGTGCTGTGCTGCGCGACGCCGTTCCGCATGCCGTGGCGAAAACCGGCTTCCATTGCTTACTCTGCTCCAACGACCGACGCTGCCGCTGGCCGTCCGCCGACTGGCTCGTGGAGTCCAGCGCCACCCGTGAGGTGACGATCGAGTCCGCGCCTCTGGAGGAAGTCGACGCCACCTTGCTCCAGTTCACCGTCCGGCACGGGTCCAGGCTCGCCGGGGTGACCGTCGCAGAGCTGCGGCTGTGAAGTTACCAGCACGGCGACCACGTGCGGCGAGGCGAGGCCTTGGGCCAGGCGGTCTTCAGAGCCTTCAGGTGGCGGAAGATCTCGCGCTGCTCGGTGGATAGCATGCCGGCGTCGTGACTGCCTCCCGTTCGCGGTTTGGCTCACGCATCGAGATCCAAGCGTGTGGTTAAGGTGCGTGTCCCACTCGGACACCGCCCCTGACCCCCGGCTGATGGAGGCGCAAGCCAGCTCTCTCGCAGATGAGCGGCCGGAGGCCCACTACCGGGACACGATGAAGACCCCGAGGGTTTCGGCGTTCGGGGCGACGAAGACCAGGCTCGGCAGCGGCTGCTAAAGAAGCTTCAGGAATGGTCGCGGGCCGGTGCAACCGGCGAACTGACGTCCATGCATCGGTGCCGGCAAGCGACAGAGCTGTGGGTGGCAAGTAGGAGGAGGCTGTCGCCGACGGGCGAAGGTCGCGACGTCGCTGGACAATTACCGGCGGCACCTCACGAACCACTTGCTACCCGCAATGGGCGACGTGCTGCTAGGTGAGACTCGGACACCAGGGTGGTCTCGGCCATCAAGAGGACCGTCGGCGCTCGAACGGCGAAGTTCCGTCGCAGTGTGATCTCCGGGGTGATGGGAACTCGCGGTTCGCCAGGGTGCGGTGGACGCGAACCGGTCCGGGATCTTGAGCGGGTCGAAGGACCAGTGAAGGCGCCGCCGCGGGCGCTGACCTGGGGAGGTCGTAGCACTGCCCCAAGCAGCTGCCCTCGGACAAGCGTGCGATTCGTGCGGACTTGCTAGATTTCGTGACGTTCATGCTGGCCACCGGAGTTCAGATCGGTGAAGCCCTCGCGGTTTCCTGGGACCAGGTCAATCTTGCCGAAGCGCGGGTCGCGATCACCAAGACCGTCGTGCGTCTCAAGGGCGAGGGGTTGGTCGTCAAGCCGACGAATTCCCGAGCGGATGAGCGTGATCTGGACCTGCCGAACAGGGCGGTTGCCATGCTGCGGCGGCGGTCATGTTGGAGCGCGGCTCGACGAGTCGGTGTTCTCTCACCGCGCACGAGGCCCCCGTGATCCGTCCAATGTGCGTCGGGATCTCCGAGAGGCTCGGTCTAGTCGCTAGCGGAGCGCGGCGGGACCTCGGTCTGTCTCTGCGAGCCGTACGTCGGGCTACCGGGACGTCGCGCGTCCGTAAGACGACGGCGACGACCTGGACGGGGAGGGGCAGAGTGCCCGGCAGATCGGCCGGGGCACGCACGACGTGCTTGGACCACCGGGGTGACCACCTCGACGCGGCGGACCACGCACTACGCGAACTGGATGCTTTTGCCAATTGCGCGGGGCGCATCACCGAACTCGCAGAGCGCGACGGACTCTACAGCTGGATCCGATCCAGGGGCGGACAAGGGTGTCTCTCGCCAAGGCCCATACACCGTGTATCCCTTCGTGGAAAGGTCATAACAGCTGACCCGGACCCTGAAGACTCCGGGACCCTGGATGCAACTCGCCCTTGCTCCAACCTTGATGCCTTGCCAGTCGGTGATGTAAGACGTGCTGCAACTCAGCGCATATGCGGGCGTGGACGGCACTGCTAACACGCCCGCGGCTACGAATCCGGAGACAATGGCGGCCCTGATCGCACGACGATGGTTGCTATGTGCTCTCGGGAATCGGCGAAATGCCGACAAGCTAGCTCCCGCGGTCAGCACGGCGGCAATGTTCCATGACCTAAAATTACGCAAATCTAGTCTCCTAACTTGCTGCTTTTGGTGCACCCAGCAGAACGCTGATGGGTTTCCCGGCCAGAGCCACAGTAGATTTCGGCTCGGCGAATTGCTAGCGGGTGAGGGTGGATATGCGGGAAATCCCCACTCCGAGGTCGGTTGACGACGTGAGACCCGTCGTCGCGGACCGTCTGCAGAGACCGATCTTCGCCGTGCGTCGGGAGACCTCGTTGCGCACCTGGGATCACCGATCAGGAACGTCGCATGCACAGCACCGCGGATGGGCTGCGGAGGCAGTTGCAGAGTCACCCATCGCATGGCAGCGCAGCTGCAAGGCCTGCCTGCGGCCTCTCGAAAACCAAGTGTCCAAATGACGTCTTAGCGTTTGAGTGATAGGTCTGCAGACGCGGCGATAGCACGCAAGACCGGGATGGTGTGCCCCCCGAGGGCAACCAGTCGGCGGCGCAGCGCCACGGATCGGTGGCGGCTTCCCCAGCTAGCGCCCGACTTGTCTGACCGCAGATGTCTGTGCAAGAGCTCAGATCGCACAGACCAGCGTCGACAACACGTGGCCAGACTTGCTACTCAACTCAGCCTCGATGAGGCGCCAGAGCACTTAGGGCTTCGCTTCATGGCGATCACGCCCCGCTCGCACCAGGGAAGGCAGGTGAGACGGCTCCGTCGAGGCCACCGATGCCGGCAGATCCCAGTGATGGGCGATTGCGGCGTACAGAGCCGAGGACTGCATGAGATCCTCGTGTGTACCTATCGCGTAGTCATGCCCGTCCATAGCGAGGATGCGGCGTGCACGGGCGGCGGATGTCAACCGGTGGGCGATGACGATTAGCGTTGTTCCCGGTCGCGATGCGAAGGCTGCCTCGGCTCGTTCTTCAGCAACCGGGTCCAACAAGGAGGTCGCCTCGTCGAGCAGAACGACCCGGCACGGCGAAAGATACAGGCGCGTCAGCGCCACGAGTTGCTTCTCTCCGCCGGACAGTTCGGCGCCGCTGGCCCCGACCATTGCTTGCAGGCCACCCAAGCGGGCGATCACGTGATCCGAACCAACCGCCTTAGCTGCGTGCCAGATCCCTTCGTCGGTCGAATGGGGGCTGAGGTAGCACAGATTCTCGCGAAGCGTGCCGGCGAAGACGTACGCCTCCTGGGGGATGTACCCAACCAGCCGGCGAAGGTCCGCGTCGCGGATCCGGCCGACCTCTACTCCGCCGATCTGGACAGTGCCGGCAGTTGGCTCGATTAGGGCCGCAACCAGCGCTGCCAACGTGGACTTGCCTATGCCGCTCGGGCCGACGACCGCCAGGTGATCACCCGGCGGGATGCTCAATGACAGGTCGCGAATGACGGGCTTGGCCTGCGAGCTGTAGCTGAAGGTGGCGGAGGAAAGGTCAATTCGTGTATCGCTCGGCCCCGGCAGCATGTCCCGGCCCTGGCCGGTGGATATGGCGAACCTGCCGCCAAGCCGCCTTACGAGAACGACGATCTCCAGCCCCCACACTCCAATTGAGCCCAGCAAGCTGCGCAGCGCCGGCTCGAGTGTCGTCACCAGGTATGCCGCTGCACCCACCACCTCACCAATCGTCACTGAGCCGCGCCCGACAAGCCATGGCGCGGCGGCGAGAAGCACAATCAGGGGTCCCTGTGCACCAAAGAATGTGAACACCATCCGGCTTGTCTGTGCGCGCGCAAGACCTACCGAACGGGCCGCCTCGGCGTCGATCGCGTGCTGTACTTCTGCGACCGCTCGGTCCTCGGTACCCATCGCAATGAGGTCACGGGCGGCCGTCAACGCGTCCCCAGCCTGCTTCGACACCTCCTCCTCGGCCATTAATACCTCAAGGTTTCGGCGGGAGAGCCAAGGTAACGAGATGACGAACAGCCCGAACGATGCGACAACGAAGCCCGCGGCGATCAGTGCGATCGGCGGAGCGAGCAGGGCGAGGCCGATGAACACGCCCGCCACGGTAACGATTAGGTGTTGCGTCGCCCGAAGAAGTACCGATGTGAGTCCACGTAGCGACTGCATCTGCGCGGTGACACCCGTCACTGGTGAGAGGTCGGGCCTCGGCCCACCGAGAGCTGCCGATTGGATGCTGCCGCGGACGACCCGGATCAAGAAGTCATCATGCACCGCCTCGACCAATTCGCTCAGCGGCCCGTAGGACAGCGCCGTCGCCACTGCGCCGACAATCGCCGCCACACCGAGCAGCACCAATGCGCCGAGTCCCATCGCGACACGACCGGCGGCAAACTCGTCCACGGCACGCCCGATCGCATAACCGGACAGGACAGCCGGAATCGTCTGTCCTGTGGTCCACAGGACAAGGCGGGCATGTTCGCGTCGTCGCGATAGTAGAGATTTCCTGAGTAGTCCGAGGCCAACATCCACTGGGACGCCTACCTTCCCCTGAGACCTGTCGTGGCGGGTGGAGCAGCCGCCTCGTCAGCTGCGACAGCCCCGAAAAGGGCGCGATAGTCCGGTTCGGTTACCCAGAGCTCGGCGTGCGTGGCAACTGCCCGGACTCGGCCGCCATCAAGCCAGGCGACCGCGTCCGTTCTGGCCGCTGTTGCTGCGCGGTGCGTCACTATGAGACGGGTTTGACCTGCGAGCCCCGCCGTGATCGACGCAGCGATCTGGGCCTCGGTCACAGTGTCGAGGCTGGACGTCGCGTCATCGAGCACGAGCACCCGCCTATCCTGAACCAGGGCGCGCGCCAGCCCAAGCCGTTGCAACTCACCGCCGGAGAATCGTGCGTCGAGGAGGGGTGTGTCCGCGCCGTTGGGCAGGTGGGCGACGAACGCCTGACAGCCTGAGGCGTGAAGTGCTGCTTCAATCCGCTCGGCCGTTGCTCCAGGACTTCCATAGGCGACGGCCTCTCGTACGGTGGCGCCGTACAGCACAGGGCGGTCGAACGCATACGACACGGCCTCGCTGGTCCTAGCAACCGTTGTGCCGTCGATTGACACGCAACCAGCGTCAGGCTTGAGCAAGCCACCGACCAACATCGCCAGTGTGGTCTTCCCCTCGCCGGAACGCCCAACGAGTGCCATGGACGAACCTGCCGGAACACGGAGATCGATGGCCCGCAGAAGGTTCTCGTACGAGACATTCGCGATGCTGATCTCGCCGGCGCCATCCGGCCGACCATTGCGTTCATGTCCTTGCCAGAGCGGAGAATCCTCCAGTACTTCGGAGATGCGATTCGCGTCGGCTTTGGAGGACACGAGGCTGATTAGGTTGTCGACCTGGCTGAGGCCGGCCGACGCGTAGCCGACGTACATCACTACGGCGAGCAGATCGCCTGCGGAGAGCCGGCCACCAGCCGCTCCAAGGCCTCCCACGGCGAGGACGAAGATGCTCACCCCTGTCAGCGCCAGCCTGAATTTCCAGGCGATCGAGCGCTGCACTGCCCAGACGCGCCGAGTCGCCTTCCCGAGGTCGCTCCGCACAGCGAGGACGCGCTCAGTCTCCCGGTGGAACGTTCCTGAGGCTCGGACTGTCTGCGCGCCGGCAATTGCGTCAGACAGCCTGGCTGTCAGGACGCCGAGGTGCCGCTGATACGCCTCGAAGGGGGCCATAGCGCCACGTGCCGAGTGACGCAGCATGAACACGACGGGGATCGCGGCAAGGATGAAAGCAACCGAGACATGCCAGTCGATGATCCACAAGGCAACTACCCCACCCACCGACGTCAGGGCGGCCGCGACGAGGGATGCGATGGCTGGCACGTATTCAGCCGCACGCCCCGCGTTCCCGACGAGGCGACCCACGAGGTCGCCAGTCGAGTATCGGCGGGTGCCCGGAACTCCTAGCATGAAGGCGTGCTTGAGGAGGTCTCGCCGCAGGCCGGCAGTCGCTACCGCAACCGCCGTGTGCCGAGCGAGGTAACCTGTCACCTCGGCTGCTAAGCGCATGGTGAGAATTACGACCAGCCCGGCAAAGAGGGCTGTGTTCGCTGCCTGGTCCGATCTACGCAGCGCATCGTCGACGAGACGTGCAGAAACTGTTGGCACAGTCAACGATGTCGCAGAGCTGACCAGCAGGCAGGCCACCACGGCCAGCAGAAGTCTTGGCCTCGCATGGAGCATCCTCAAACGAATGTCACTCACCTGGTCTCGTGGACATTTTGTATCCGTGATAGTCCTTGCGAGCGTCAGCATTGCCACCATCTCCGCCACGACTGAACGGCTCTCTGAGCGCGTGGGTCGGCCATCACCGGCGTCGGCCAGATGCCGTGCGCGGTCGACCCGTCCTCATGATTCGCCACCGAAGTGCTCCGGTGACGAGGTCCTCGTCCCGCCCGGTGTACAGCAGCCAGGCGGGACGAGAACACTCGATAGACGTCCAGACAGCCGCCGCTACACAGACGGTGCCTAGGCACCGCCCCTGCGGAGTTCATCCAGAACATCACTCATGTGCGACGGTCAGAAATGCGTGACCTCGTCCCAGCAAGACTTGTGGCACGGTCCGCGCCCCTTGGAGTCCTGCTCCTCGCTCAGCATCTGCAGCTCCTCGATGTTCGTCTCCATGGTCAGCTCACCTCCTCTCGTGAACTAGATTTGTATTGGCAGCCCCGAGGTTCTATGCCCTCGGGAATCTGATGGGCGTCAGCGCGCAGCCCGAGGCAGCCAGAGTCGGTGCCCGCCGTCGCGTAGCCGGCGAATGAACGCCAGCGATCCTGCGAGGCCCTGGCCGTAGTTGACGGCGATATCGATGTCGCTGTGGTCCTGGACAAGAAATCGGCCGTCTCGGATGACGTTGTGTGTCAGGATTACCTGAGCTAGGTCTTCGGCCCAAGTTCTGTACTCGCCGTGACGTGTCGCTTCGGCGAGATCGAGAAGGAACTCGCCTTGGCCGGACGCGCCGCAGCATTGGGAGCCCCCCATCGTCCAGCGCGAGCGGCGGATCGCGATCGCCGCCTTCTCGCTCAAATCACGCAGCTCCTCGTCGCCGGTCGCCTGCCACATTCGGAGCAGGAATGTTCCGATGCCCGCGGCACCGCTGCACCAGAACGTCAATCCTGAGGCGGACTCCCTACCTATCGGCCAAGACACGGAATCGTCATCCAGCACCGCGACTGCGCGCAACGTTCCTGCCGCGTCCATAGCAAGGTCGAGATAGCGTGAGTCGTCGCACACCTTGGCAGCCGCCAGCAGGAACAGACCGATGCCAGCGATGCCATGGGCGAACCCGTAGTGCATAAGGCCCGCGAGCGAGGACGGAATGTTGGCCGGGATTGGCCAACTAACCAGTCCGTCATCATCGCGCTCGGCAGCGGCGACTATGTAGTCCGCGGCTTGCCTCGCTCGCGCTAGGAATTCCTGATCGTCGGTTTGTTCCCAGAAGTGAAGTTGGGTCAGGCCCGAACCCGCCGCGCCATGGTGCACGTCAGGATTTGCCCACACGACGGGCACGCGCTTGGCAAGTTCAAGGGAGTAGGCGACTGTCGCCGCATCATCGAGTGCGATGCCAGCGTCGAGCAACGCCCACGCAGTACCAGAACGCCCAGTGTAGAGGCCAGGTAGCATCCGCGGTTCGCGTCTGGAACGCCACATCGTCCAACTCGATAGGGCGGCCATGGCGTCGCGCAGGTCGGTTCGGCGCGGTCCGACGTAGGCGGCTGTAAGTACGCCAAGAACTCCAGCGGCGCCGAATTGCACGTTGCATGGATCATCGTCGGAGCGGTTGACAGACCCGGTGGGCCAGAGCTGCTCGCGGCGGTTCAGAGGCATGGTCTGCCTGATGAATGCGAGACTGTCGTCGACGAACTTGCCGGTGTCATAAGGTGGTGGAGCAACCAGGGGTGCGACATCGTCTGCCGCCAGCATGCTGCGCACCGCGTCCACCCCGGGGCGCTGACTGGGATCATCAGCCAACAGCGCAATGACGGTAGGCGCGATCCAGCGGGCGGCGGGGTTACCAACAGCGATCCGATTCAGCCGATCTGCCAGGCGCTCTTGCCTGGGTCGGTCGTCCGCGGTCAGAACGGGCGTGACACCGCTAGCAAGATAAAACAGGGTCGCACCAAGGCTGTACAGATCCGCGCGCGGGTCAGGATGCCGAACCAAGCCGGCAATTGCCAGTTGCTCAGGCGCCCCGTACCCCGGCGTGTGTACACGGCTCACGACATCCGACGGTTGGGCGAACGCCTCAAGGTCAACCAGTATAGGGCTTCCGCTTGCATCGATCATGACGTTACTGGGTGACAGATCCCGCATCACCAAGCCCTCGGCGTGCACAGCAGCGACAAGATCGACGAGGCCGCGCGCTATCCGGCGTACGTCATCGACCGCCGGACCCCACGACCCGTCTTCGCTAAGTGCTGCGTTGTCGTGCGTCCAGCTGTCTAGCGTGCTGCCGTCCACCGACTCTTCGACGAGGAACAGGTCCTGCTGCTGCTCGAACATCTCGATCAGACGCGGGGCGATCTTGGCCGGCTCGAGCCGGCGTAGCATCTCTGCCTCGTTGCGAAGACGGTCGCGAGCGCTCTCTCCGCTGATTGTGCTTCCAGCATGGACACGCGCCTGCTTGATGATGACCTCGGTACCCGACCGTTCGTCGATCGCCCGATAGACCCCACCTTTGTAAGTTTGCCGAATGGCGATCCGGACTGAGTACCTGTCGTTCAGCTTAACGGTTCGGGTCTGTCCATGAAGTCGCTGTTTCGTGGCTTCGAACGGGTCCGCAGGTGCCCAGCTGGGCACGGAATACCAAGCCTTGCGCGTGTCAACTTCGTGTCGACCCTCAGGGGTGGTGAGCATCGCCTCGTATCCTCCATCGAGGCCGAGAACCCGTGTGCCGGTGAAGACGCCGTAGCGATAGTGCACGAGGCTGCCGGAACAGTATCGCCGATCGGAAAGCACGCCCGGACCGGGAAGCCCAGCCGTTGCCCTATGCAATTGCTCTGCGATCTCTCGGAGCTGTGACTCATCCGGATAGACGGTGATGAACTTTCCACCGGAGCCGCGATCCATGTCAGAAGCGACTATCTGAGCTACGCGATGGATCGTAGGAGCGAACTTGAACGAGCAGCGATGTCGCAACAGTACTTCGACCGACCGCGCGAGCACCAAAGGGGCCGACAACGGCGTTGCGGAGACGTGGAGCTTCCACCCCTGCGCGGGAAGGTTGGGCTGCTGTGGCCGTACCAGGCACCAACGCTCGTCCGCGGTGATCATCCAGTTTCCGACGCCATGGCGGTCGAGCGCGTCGCGAACGAAGCTGTGGAACAACGGCTCAATGTGCGGACCTGCCTCAGCGCCTGCATCCACCTGCTCCACCCTTCGATCAACGTGCCTGTGCAGAGCAATACGATGGGCGACGCAGGTTCGGTTTCGACTCGCAGACCCATAGGCCGGCCGCCGCATCGTTTCGCGCTGTACCAAGAACCGCGGGATCCTTAGACCTTCCTCGGTCTACGGGCCAGCTATGGAGATGCCTCCATCCGCCACCGGGGTGAGGTCGCGAGATGGGCGGCACCCGGAAGGAGGTGGTTGAGGCAACTCCGATCGCTGCGACGAATACCTTGGACTCAAGGCGTTCCCAAGAACCCCACGTGCTCGGCCGCCACGAGTTGACTTTCTGGGCTTGCGACATTGTGCAGTCAGCACCTCTGCGTCGAGTTGCTCGCGTTGCGCTGATACACCGGAAGGCGATGTGGAATCGAGGGCTGCGCACCTGCCCGACCACAGCATGGCGCCACGTGTCCGTGAGGAGTTCGGTTGGCGCCAATTCTTCGGCTGGTGTTGTGGTGTTGAGGTTTGGAGACGCCAGGCGGCCATTCCCATCGCCCGGCGCATCGGCTCGGAGGACGGCGGCTCGTTGAGGTCAGGTGCGGCCAGGTAGCCGCCCATGACGGTCGGCCCGTGGACGCACAGCTCACCCAGTTCGCCGATCGGGAGAACGCTGCCGTCGTCGGCGTGCGCAGTGATCTCGACACCGTGGATGGGTGCGCCGATGGGCAACGAGGTAATGGACAGCTGTCGCTCCACTTTCGAGACTGTGGGCAGTGTGTGACGAGTGATCGCGGATCTGGCATCCAAGACCGGACAGTGACGTGAAGTGACGAAGCACGCTCGTCCGCCTGCCTCAATGTGAGCCGGCCTGCGAGAAAACTCTGAACGAGGGTTCGTCGGAGCGGCCAGGGCGGGCTCCTTGCCGCATCAGGACTTTGCGGCGCTATTCGGGCTCGCCATTCATCTATCCACTACGCCTCCGATGTGCGGGAACTGCTGGCCATGACTAGTGCGCTGCCGAGCAGGCTCCGCCCTACCGGTCGTTTGGTCGGCGTCGTACTCAACCCCAAAATTCGATCACGATCAGCCCCCCAGCAGCTCGGCTTCCGTCCTCGTCCTCACGCGGCCAGCGAGGGCGATGCCGTCCTGTTCGACCACTGCACCGATGCGGCTGTCGGTACCGATCGGTTTCTTCACTGACGAATCGCTGGCTGCCTCGACGCCAGGTGGCGGAGCGGCTTGGTCAACGAAGAGCGCCGGCTTCGGCAAGAAGGTCTGACAGGCAAATGGACCGCCATTCCTCTGCACAGTCGACATCCCCGTTGGAAGCTCGGCATCGACAGTTCTCGGTCATGTCCGGCTCTCCAGCAAGACCAGCTCGACGAACCGGTCGACGTCGTCTGGTCGACAAGTCGAACGGGTGGGACAGTGAAGGCGACGGCATCGATGTGTCGCGGGAGAACGAGGTCTCCAATCTCGTCAACCGAGAGGATGCCGGGCGCACTCGGAGCACCATGATTGTGCGCCGTGTCGACGAAAGTCGCCGCATGACGGTCCTGTGGCCCAGCAGCAACTCAGTGCCCTCTGCACGCATGTCTTTCGGGACAACGGACCGCTGCGATGATAGGCGGTCGCCTGCTGACTGAGCTCGTGATGGGCACGCGTCGGTTCGGCACACCAGTTCTGACGCGTCGAGTACGTCACCGACAACCGCCTGCTGATCCGCCGTGCCCGCCTGGTCAACCTCAGCGGCGACGGATCATGGTGCGGCTACCAGACGACCGGTGCACCTGCGCGAGATGAGCGCACCACTGCGCGACCAACTGGCCGCGGCCCCGCCCGACCTCCGGTTCGACGCGCAGCTGGCGTGCGCGCCGACCAGCGTCAGCGCCAGGCCTGGTCCCGCTCGGCGGGGGACCACTACCGCGAGGCCGAGCTCACAGCGATCGCAGGCCGGAAAGGCCAGCACGACCCAGACCACCCCTGGCCATAGTCCCCTACTGGAGGGCGGCGTCGAGGATGGCGTCGAAAACTCGCCGGGGCTCTTCGGCGATGCGGTTGAGGACGTACAGCCACCACTCGCCGCCGAAGATCACGTACTCGCGGGTGGTGTAGCCGTCGCGGTGCAGCCGATCGAGCGTGTCGGTTCCTAGTCCGAGCAGCATTTCGAACTCGACATGGGCAGCGTCGGCCAGATCTGTATGCCGTCCAATGATCGAGTCGATGAGATGGGTGTCGTGCGTAGCGATGGACGTGGCGTGTCCACTCGCGATGAGGCGGTCGGCGAGGCGGAGGTACGTCTCGTGGAGTTCCGCTGATCCTCGCGGGTAGGCGATGTCGACCGGCTCAATGAACGCGCCCTTGACAAGCCGGATGGGACCGCGGCGTTCGAGGAGCCGGTCGAGGTCTGTGGCGCTGCGGTGCAGCCGGGCCTGCAGGGTGATGCCGACATTCGGGTGGTCGCTGGTCAACGCATCGTACAAGTCCAAGACGAGGTCAGCACGGTCCGATCCCTCGGCGGAGATCATCAATGTGCAACCGAGCGGGGCTAGTGCCGTCGCCATGCTTTTGGCGTGCTGCATAGCCAATTCGGGGTCAACCAACGACCCGACGTGAGACAGGTCGAAGGAGACGTTGCCCGCGACCCCGGATGCTTCTAATCGCCGGATGAGCTCTAGGAAGACGTCGGTCTCGGCAATAGCGACCTGCTCATCTCGCACGCTCTCGCCGGCGTATTCGACGCTGACGAGGTGACCTCGGTCGAGGACGCGCTGGGCTACTGCGATCGCGTCGTCGATCGTGTTTCCCGCCGAGTACCGTCGCGCGATCCTCGCCGCGACGGCGGCCAGTGGCGGCGACGACATCACCTGGTCTTTGAGTTGCTCATCCAACGCCCAACCTCGCAGGACGTTCGCGACGGCCTCGCTCGCAAACTCGTCCATGGTGTCACCTACCTTATCTCGTACCGTATCGATTGTTACCGTACCATCTGCTACGGTTGCTGACAATCGGGCAAACGAGTGTCGGCGTGAGGTGGGATCCCGTGGCTAGAACCAAAGACGTTCTGAAGCAGCAACGTGCCCTGTCCGAGGCGACGTGGGCCGTCATGGCGGAACGCGGCTTGCCCGGACTGACCGTCCGCGCCGTCGCCGAGCGAGCCGGTTGCACGACGGGACTCGTCTTTCACACGTTCCCGAATAAGAAGGCCCTGCTCGCCCATGCCCGACAACTCCTGCTCGAGCGGGCCTCGGCCCGCGCTGACGCCGTAGAGCAACATGGGGGACCAGCGCCGGACGTACTCCGAAATGTTGCCCTGGCCCTGATTGCCCGCGGCCGCGACGGTGAGGAGGAGGCTCGGGTCTGGATCAGTTTCCTTGCGGCCTCACTTGCAGATCCCGCGCTCGCCCGCTATCACCTGACCGGGAACCGGGCGCTACTGGCTCGGATGACACGATTGGTTCGCGCGGCCTGGCCGGAATGGAAAGGGGAACGAGCCCGGCAGGCCGCCGTCGAGCTCGTGGCCCTCATCGAGGGCCTCAATACACTCGGCGCGGTCGACCCGATCAGCTACCCCGTTGCTGCACAGCGGGCGGCCGTACGGCGCGCGATCGCCGTACTCGAAAATGAGTAGGTCATCGGCAGGTACCGTGCACGGCACCCGGCGTCAGAGGACACTGTCGGCCCGTGCGGTGGCTGCGCCACTGCTGCTCGGGCAGGCCATGATCACGCTCGACGCCTCGATCGTCCAGGTTGCTGGTCCCCAACTTCAACGCGGGCTGCACCTGTCTGACGCCACACTGCAAGCGGCGGTCTCGCTTACTGTCCTCGTCCACGCGGCATTTCTGATCGTGGGAGCGAGGCTTGGCAGCCGCTATGGGTACGGGCGCCTGTTCGTTGGGGGCGGTTGTCTGTTCACGGCAGCGTCGCTGGCGTGTGCCGTCGCAGTCACCCCCTCGATGTTCCTGGCGGCCAGGGCTATGCAAGGGCTCGGCGCCGCCTTCCTGGCTCCTCAGGTGCTGACCCTGCTTCAGCTCACGTTCAACGGGGACAGGCGGAGTAAGGCGCTCAGCGCCTATGCCCTCGTGCTAGCGGCCGGCGTTGCAGTTGGCCAGGTCCTGGGAGGCGTGCTCCTCACGACCGATCCGTTCGGAGCGGGATGGCGGTCGGTCTTCGTCATCGACGTCGTGTTGGGCCTGACTGTTCTCACGTGGTCGGCCGGACGTCTGCCGCGCCGAGCGGACCATCCCGGCCGTCGCCTGGAGCTTCGCGGGGCTGCCACCCTGGCGTGCGCGATGCTCGCACTCGTCACACCTCTCACCTTCGGCGCCGACGCTGGCTGGCCAGGGTGGTCCTGGCTGTTGCTGGCCATTGCAGTGATTGTCTTCCTCGTCTTCGCGGCCCACGAGTCCCGCCTCGCCCAGAACGGCGGGGACCCCCTGGTCGACCCACGAATGCTCGCCCGGCCCGGGTTCGCCCAGGGACTGAGCGGGGTCTTCGTCCTCATGGCGTGCTACGGCGGCATGCTGTTTACCACGACCGTCCATTTGCAGGCCACGCTGCACCGCACTGCCCTATCGGCGGGTCTCAGTTTCGCCGGCTTCTCGGTCGGGTTCGGGGCCGCAAGCCTCACGTGGCCGCTGTTGCCCCGTCGATGGCACTTTTGGATCCCGCCCGCAGCATCCATTCCCGTCGCGGCGGCAACGGCATGTCTCGCCGGGATCACCACTAGGGAGGACTGGCCGTGGTACGCAACCGTCCTCCTCGCTTTGGCGGGTGCGGGCAGCGGCGCCGCCTATGGCTCGCAGCTCGCAGGCACCGTCGACCTGGCCGATGACGAGCAGGCCGGAGCGGCCAGCGGCGTGCTGGCCACCACGAACCAACTGGGTGTAGTTATCGGTGTTGCCATCTTCGGCGGTCTCTACCTCTCGGTCGGGCCGGCTGCGATGTCTTGGGTCTTCGCAGCCATGGCCGCCTGTCATGCATCGACCGGTGTTCTCGATGGCTGGCTGCGGGTGCGCCATCGGAGGCGAGTGAGTGCGGCCCTCGCGGGCAGCATCCCCACCCCGTCCAGCCGAGAGGTCCCCGGAGGCTCCGAGGTGCTCCCGATCCCATGAGATTGGCTTGTCGGCGGGAAGACGCCACCCGGGATGCTTGCGGTCGGACACATATGACGGCGAGGTCAAGCTGAGCACATCTGAGCCCTGCCGCCCACTGACAGCTGTCTCGTGCACGCCTTCACATCACCCGCCGAGTGTCAACGGCAGCCGAAGGTTGAGCAGCTGCGGATGGTGGGTTCTGGTGATCGTTGCAACGGGTGGCTCTATGAGGCTGGCAGCGCGGCGTTCATTCCGATGAGCCAACCTGTAGGCCGGTCGTCTCGCCGCCGTCGACCCGCAGGTTCGAAGGTCACACCGAAGACGGGTTCCGGGCTCCGGTAGAGGTGTCAGTTTGGGTGGCGTCACTCGAGGTCGCGTCGGCGCGACCGCGGTAGGTCCGGACCGCCAGGACCGTCCCGGGACTGTGGGAATGTTGCCGATCAGGCCAGGAGGTGACGCCCCGAGTGTGTGACATACCTCGAAGACATGGCGGATGGCAGCGGGATCGAGTGGACGTAGTCGGCTTGGAATCCGACGACGGGTTGCGGCCGAATCAGCCTTGGTTGCGACAACTGCATTGCGCTGACGTTGGTCAAGCGCGAGGAGGTGGCTGCCTCCCGAAGTACTCCAGCTCGGCAATGTGGCGGGTCGCGAGCAGGTGCCGCACGCAGATGCACCCCTGCACCATGGCTTCTTCTGCGGCTTACTTGTCGGGAGGTGGTCTGGCCAGTTCTCCCGCCACCAATCCCCGCCGCAACCTTGGCGATCCGACCACGGTGGCTAACGGCCTTTTCGTTGGTCAGGTGACTGGAGATCCGCCGCAACGATACTGCGGAGTGATGAGCATCCAGCCGCCGGGCGCCGATTTCGCCGGGGCGTTCGGTGAAGATCCGGATGACTTCGTTGAAGGGAATGATGAGTCCCCACGGGCCAGCCCCACGAACAGCGGGATGGCGGTGGTTTCGTCCAATAGGTGAGGCAGCATGGCTGAGAAGTCGTTATCCGTCACGGTGGCGGTGCCGTCGAACCTGTCCCTCACGATGACGTCCTGCAGCTTCACCACGGTGTCTGCGTCGGCTTCTACCAGTGCATCTGGCGGTTGCGGGGAAGTCCGGCAAGCTCCCACGCCTGGCAGCAGCATCGCGCCCGACCCTCTCTTCGCGCCGCCGTAACGGCCCGGCCCTCCGCAGCCATCGATGTGAACCCCCGGACAGCGATCCGTACTAGGTCGAGTTCTTGGGTGATCGATACATCCAACCTCATGCAATTGAGGGATTTCCCTCATGTCGGAGAGGTGCGGGGCGCTAACGTTGAACCAACGTGTGTCCGAGCGCAAGGTGGTGCTATCACCTGCACTCCCCGCAATCACAGCCGGCTTGTCTGACAGCCAGGAACCGGCAGCCGATGGTCGCGGACGCGGGCATGCTCTCCCGCGCCTAGCGCTAACCAAACAACCATAATGATCAGTGGGGTGACCGCGCCAGGCGCGGTCACCTCCTGCGTCTCGCGACCGGATCGCTGACAAAGACCAACATCTGTCACCGCCAGCGCGCCGGCCATACCATCTACCCCACGCGGCCTCACCAGTCATCTTGAGGAGTCCCCGTTGTCAGGTCGTGAGGCCCTGATTCGTCATCGCGACCGTGGTCGTCGCTGTGGTCGCTCCGAGGCGCCGGGTGGTGCCGGCGGTGAGCGGCCGAGGTCGCTACAGCGATGGCTACACCGGATGACTCTGAATGCATCCCGTACGTTCTAGGGCAGTTGGTGTCGCGGTTGATCCGGTGCGGCGGGTCGTCTCGTACAGCACCTTTGTACGGGGAGTTTCCTGGCCTGTTCGGCAGCACAAGGAGAATCGGCAGTGATCAAGACACGCACCCAGCGGCTTCGAGCCGCGGTCCTTGCGCTGGTCGTGGCGGCGGCTGCCGCCGTCGCCGCGGCTCCAGCCGCTCCAGCAGTGGTCGAAGGCGTGCAGATCGTCGAGGCGACAAGTGAATACAGCTCACTATTCAGCAAGGTTGCACAGCCAATCTGTCCTGCCCCAAAAGTCGTTGTTGGGATTTCGTACAGGATCAACGGTCCCGGCCGCAACTACGTGCATGCACAGATGATGGAGGTCAACCCGGACTTCGCGGGGGCTTTTGCCACCGTGTCCGCAGTCGAATCCTTGGCGGGGACACCTCAAAATTGGAGCGTCACCGGGGTTGCCTTCTGCAGCTACAAGCCGGATGGGTACGAGATCCAAACCAGCTACGTGCACTCAGACGATTGGCCGAAGATGCAGTTTGCCCATGCGGAGTGCTCGAAAGGCAACACGTTGATTGGTGCGGGTGGGTGGAGCTACGACGCGCACGATCAGCAGATCGTCTTGGATGAGATTATTCCGGGAAGCTACAAGGCCTACGTCACGGCGTATGACAGCATGGGGACAGTCCCTCCGTCGAACTCATACCGTAAGTGGGGTGTTGGTGCCGTCGCGATTTGTGCCAAGGCGCTACCGGGCCTGGAGAGGATTGCCTCTGCCCCGGTGTACAAGTCCGACGCTACTCGATCGTCGTCGGTCGCCTGCCCGTCAGGCAAGACGCTGATGAGCACAGGCTTCGAACTTACGGAGAGCTACGGCAGGGTCAACCCACTGACGGTCACCGGCTTGAACAACCCCAACACGACGTCTGCCTATGCCGTCGAGAGCCCCTACGGTGGCACGACCGCGAACTGGGCGCTCAGGGCCTGGGGTGTCTGCGCCGACCAGTAACCGAACCACCACGATGATCAGTGGGGTTTCGAGCATGAACAGGACAAGGTCGGGGAGGTCTGACCTGACGGCGAGTTCGTGGTTCTCGAGGTGAGCCTGAACGGCGCGGATCTCGTCAGCGGTCAGGTGCGGGGGAGCTTCTTGGTGTTGTGTTCTATGCGGTCGACGTCGCGGACGGGATTGGTGGGGAGGGCGCCGTAGCGGACGGCGAGCCCATGACGCCAGAGATGACGCTTCGGCAGGTTCCGGCGGTCGGGGCGCCGGCGCGGGTCTTGATTCGGCGATGCCGCGGTCGATGCGTGGGGTGTTGGCTTAGCCGATGCGTAGCTCGCCGAGGGCTGGGAGCAGGTGGTTCTTGATGGCTCGGCGGTAGGCGTCGAGGGAAGTTGGTGAGCGGTGTCCCTCGGCAACGAGGGACTTGAACTTCTCCTCCCACAATCGGATGGCCCTCGCGATCCTGTCCATCGCAGTCAGGTCGCCGGCCTGACTGTTGCGGGATCGATCCTGGAGCTTCTTAAGAAGGCGCGTTCGCTCGCCGGCGGTGTCTTCCCGTACGCGGTCACGTCTCGAAGTTGTCCGTTCGTGAGATACACAAATGCCCAGGAGCAGATTGCGATGTCTGCTGGGGCCTTCGTATTGGTGCGCCGCCAGAGGCGAGGGCGACTCTGCCCTGAGGCCCGGGCCCACTTCAAATGAACTGTGGATAAGTTCCACGAACTGATGCTCAACAACCGTGAGTGATCACGCTCGGAACGGCCGATCACGCAGGTCGAATCCTCAATGCATCCTGCGCCTGAGTCGCAGCGCGATCCTCCGGCGAAGGGGACGAGGAAACGCTTGGGATCGTTACGGCCGTAGCGCTCCTCGCCGTCACGGCCTGCTCCGACGAGGCGCGAGCGCCAAAGGTGTACCTGAGATGGAAGCAAGGTTCCTTTCGCGAGTCCCGGCGACCTCCAGTCCGATGCCGACCGAGCGACATCAAACCCGGTGACCCTGATGTGCAGCAGCCTGCGGAGGCTCGGAGCGCGGCGAACCGGCAACTGGTGCGGCTAGGTCCAGCGATTGCCCCTCGATCGCTATGCACCTGGGTCGGTCCTCAATTGGCCGGCGTTTGACGGCGCCTGCCGGAAGGGCGGCTGACCATCACGGCCAGCGCCGCAAGCATCAGCGGGGCGGCGAACAGCAGGCCGAATTCGGCGCCGAGAAAGGTCCAGACTGCGGTGGCTCCGATCGTGGCGGTAAGGCGGCCGAAGCTGCGGACAGCGGAGAGCGTTCCGAAGGCCGACCAGCGCAGCGGTTCCGGGGCGATCTGGGCGACGCCGACATGTTCGGCGACGTCCACCGCGCCGGCGGCCGCGCCGGCGAGCACGAAGCAGACTGCAAGCCCGAGCACTGTGCCGGGCAGGAACGCGAATCCGGCGTACGAGATCAAAAGTGTGATGACCCCGGCCCGCATCAAGTCCACCGGTCGATGACGGTCCAGTTGGTGGCCGGACCGGTACGTCGAGGCACTGGCCGCCAGGCGCCAAAGCAGGTAGAGCAGCACAGCCATCGCGGCCGCTCCGAAGGGCACGTCGCGTTGCTCGAGCAGCTTGGTGGTGCGCAGGATCAGTAGGACTGCGGCGAAGTTCGCGAGTTCGAACAGGGTGATGCCAGCCATGAACCGGCCGAGCGGGCCTTGAAAGACGGCACGCACCCGCAACCGGGGCGGCGGGCTGGCCGCGGCTGACGGAGGCGGTGTCCGGCGGATCACCCATGTCCCGATGGCGACCGCCAGCAGACCTGGCACGAGGGTGGCAACGAGCGCCGTTCGGACGTCAGCGAGGGCAAGGATCGCGAACGCGAGCAGCGGTCCTGCGACCGAGACCAGATGGTGGATCGCGCGCTCACGGCCGAACTCCTTGCCGTAGCCGCCGGTGCCGGCCCGTTCGGGCACGGCCGCGTAGCGCTGCGGGGAACGCAGCCCGCGGGCCCCCGACGCTCCGGCCCGTAGTACGCCTACTTGCGGGCTGGTGGCCGCGATCGCCACCAGCCCGTTGAGCAGCGTGGTCAGGGTGAACGCGACGAGGCTGATCAGCGGGCGGCGTCGCGGGTTCTCGCTCAATGCACCACCGCCGAGCCGCGCTACGCCGTCGGCTGCGTTGGCCAGGCCTTCGACTAGGCCGAGCGCCAGTGGAGATGCGCCCAGCGTGCCAACCACGAACGCGGGGAGCAATGCGGTCGCCGCCTCGTCGGATGCGGTGGACAGGTGGGATGCGATGCCGCTGGCCCGGTGCCGGGTCCGAGCGGACAGCTCTCTGCGTTTGTTCTCAGCGGTATCGGACAAGGGAACGGACTGTGCGCCCATAGCGGTCAAAAGCTCGCTGGCAACCCGTGGGCTGGCGTCGAGCAGCTGGCGGAACACGGGCCAGGGCATGGCGAGGCAGCGCAGTTCGGTCAAGGCGGTCACCCGGGCACCTCGGGGTAGTCCAACGAAGGCGGCCGCTCCGATGTGGTCACCAGGACCTAGCGAGCGAACCGGTTCGCCGTCGACGGTCAAGCTCGCCCGGCCGGCAGCAATGAGGAGGAACGATGCCTCGGAGAACTCGCTGCCTGCCGGAAACACGCGCTCGACGAGAAGCGCGGCCACTTCGTCGTACTCACGGTCGCCGAAAGTCCGGAACAGCGGTGATCGCCGTAGAGCCTCATGCGTCGCCATACCCGTGCCTGGCCCCTCTCCGAGTGACATCGGTGCCTGATACTGCGTGACGGTTCCAGTTCCGTGGCTGCTGCATGAGCCCGATCGTGGAAGGACGACAGCACCCCTGTGAGTCAGGGCCCGGTGCACCGCACCGGACCAATCCTCTGAGCGTGTCCGCGCAGGCAGCAGATGTCTCGGGCATGGTCTTGCTGCGACGCTCCTTGGACTGGTCCGGGACGGGACTCGCCGCCTCAGTGGTCAGCGCGGTGTCAGCGACTTGTACGCACGGAACCGCCCATCTGGTTCCCGTCCCGACTTGGCGGGGCGGGGCGTGGGCTGCTTTGAAGGTGGCGGAGGTCGGGACGACGACTGCTCCCAGGCAGCCAGCAAGATTCCTAGCTCCGAGGCTCGCAGAACCGTGAACTGCCGGCGGTCACCCGCTGTGCGGCCCCGTAGAACAAGGCAACAGGCGGTTCAGGGAGTGGAACTGGTTGACGAGGGCCGGCGACAATGATCGGAGCGGGAACAATGGCCCGGACCGACCCAGTGATCCGGATGAGCGGTGGTGTCACGGGCACGATCGGCATCCCGGCCACAGGGTGGCTCCCGCGCCACGTCCTACCGCCCCTCGTTCGGAGTTCCCTGTCGTTAGACAGCGGTTTCGGCGACATTGGACCTGGTTGTCAGTTCAGGAAGCGCAGGGCCGGATGGACGGTCCGCAACGCCGCCGACAACGCTTCGTCTCTCATCGAGCTCGTCTCGTCGTTGCACTTGGTGTCGCGCGTCCAAGGCCGATGCGACCATCGCACCAGCTGTGGAGGTCCGGATTCGCGACCGATCCGTGCGGGGCTCGTTCTACCGAGGAGCACAGGCTGAAGGTATGAACGTTGGCAACCTCGCCAGTCTCATACACAGGGTTGCGTCGAGCATGCGTGAGATCGAAGCCCAGCGTGTGGCGCGCGGTACTTCAACAGCTCGCTGGTGGCCGAACCCGGGCGCGTTCTGGAATTGGCGTCGTACCGAGTGAGGTGCTGAAGCATGCTCCTTATCAAAGGCCTCCGTGCCGAGATCAGCCTCCCGCGACTTGGTGCTGTTGCGCGCGCCGGTCGCTGACACCGTTGTGCGGACAGCCTCCGGGCCGCAGGTCACGCCTGGCTGCGTGCCACCTTCGCTGATGAGCCCGGCACAGATCCCGCCGGCCCGCACCGCGTTGCGCCGCCGTACTCGAGGCTGGCGGCGACCGTCTTGTTCCGGCCGACGTGAACAGTGGCGCGTTTGTTCCTTGTTGCGCTACTTCGGGTTGAGCAGCGTGCCGTCCTTCCGCATTCTCCCGGGCATCTGGCCAGCTCGGCCTGCTCATCCGCACTCAACCGGCCGTCACCATGGGCGCGCTTATCCCTGGCCACCCAGTTCGCCAACTGCCGACGTTCACCCCAACGCCAGGGCGCGACCGGCCGGGCCGTCTGCCGAACAAATCCGAATCGCTCCTTGACGGACTCCTGATGAAACTCCCTACACGCTCAGGCATCGCGTCACCTCAAAGAGGTTCCTGTGTGGGGGGTGGTGGTGCTCAAGAGTCAGACGTTGGTACTCGCGCGCGATGCCGAGGGCAACTCGCATGCATTCTTCGCCGTTTGCACACACCAAGGACGTCTGCTTCCGTCCGTTGCCGAAGGCACCATCAGCTGCACGGGCCACTACAGCAAGTTCGATGTCACCAGCGGCGAGCCCGTTGGTGTCCAGCCAAGAAACCGTTCCCATCGGTCAATGTCGAAGAGCGCGATGGCGCCATCTTCCAGGCATAGGCGGGACGAATGTCGATCCTGAAGGCACAGTCACCCCGCCGGCAGGTGAGGCACCCACCACACCATTGACCAGCGCGAGCCCCGCGCCGGATGCCGACACGGTGGTGGTCAAAACCGGAACCACCGCGCTGGGCGAAGGCCGCGGTCGATGGCAACGGCAGGAGCCTATATCTGTCGGTCCTCGACAGCACCAAGCCGCCGCGGTCGGCGTGCCTCAGTGCGGCGTGTGTGGCTGCTTGGGAGCCTGTGTACCTGCGTGGCGGCCAGGTGGCACCTACGGCCGGCCAAGGTGTTGACTCGGAACTGCTCGGCGCCGTCCGGAGCCGGACGGTACGCGTCAGGCGACGCTCAACGGTTGGCCGTTGTACCGCTTCAAAGCGGATCGGGCGCCTGGCGACACCAAAGGCGAGGGCCTGAAAGGCACTGGCACGTGATCGGGCCGGACAGTGCAAGAGTTGTTCGGTGACGACGAAGCTCGACCACGTTTGTGGAGAGACGCGGTGGTCAAGCGACCGCTGTCGCGCCTCACGTTCAAGTGACGTTGGCACAAATCGAGTTGGCGGTGGCTTCCGCGGTGGTGGCTGGGAAACAAGCCGATGTCGTCGCCGTCAACGGATGGACTGCCGATCGGTTCGAAAAGGACGGTTCCAACCCTCCAGAGGCCACGTGCTACTAGATCGTCGTCGGACGAACGGCAATGACCCTGTCGATCGCGGCCGGCGCCACTTTGACTGTCAAAAACCACTGTACCCACGTCTTCAGCACGACAGCTGACAGATGGCGGCTGATCTCCGCACAAGGTACGAAGATCAGATCCGGTGCGGCTGCGGCCTCCTGACCAGGAAGATGAACAGGTGCGGCCGCTGTCCAGGGATGTGGGGAGCCGTTGGACAGCGGCCGCGTTGAGCCACCCACGCAATGCACCCAGAGGGGTGGACCCAAGGAATCGCGCATCTGTCTCCCGCAGCGGAGGGCGTGGTGCCGATAGCGGACTCCTCCTGCAGTACGTACGTCAGCGACCTTCCGGTTCATTCGATCGTCCGCAGGCACCGGCTGCGGCGTCTGGAATTGCTGCCGGGAACCGTTCTGTCCGTCGGCTGCGTAGTGATGGTCAGAAGATTCCCGTCATTGGTTGGAGGCACTGGTGGGCGTCGTAGACGGAACCGAGCTGCGAGCAAGTGCCGGTGGTGGCGAGGAAGGCGAAATCGCCGCAGGGGCGGGAAAGAGTCAGTTCTCGCCGATGTGGATCGCTGCTGCTGGTGATCTGCCGGCAGCTCCCGTGACGAACGCAGTTGCCCACCAGTGGCCATCGGCGGCGATCCTGCAGGAGATCGAGAGCGCGGCGGTGCTGGTTCCTGAGGGCCGCCCGGAACGGCGAATCGTCGGACTGGCTAATCCCGGTGTCCGGGGACCTGGCGTTGCGACGACGGACACGTTGTTCGCGGCAGTCCAGATCATCCATCCGGGCGAACAGGTGCCTCCCCACCGCCACTCCATGTCGTCAATCCGGTTCGGGATCGAAGGTGAGGGAGTCGTCACCCTGGTCAATGGAACGCCCGTGCCCATGCGGCCGCGCGACCTACTGGTACAGCACGCCGGCGAGTGGCACGAGCATCGCAATGAAGGTTCTGTCCGCTGCGTGTGGCTCGACGGGCTCGATCTTCCGATGGTGTCTCGACTCGCAGCGGTGTGGTTCGAGCTTCCGGACGGTCCATTCGAGACGACTCAGGAGCATCCTCGGCCGGCGTTGTATCGGTGGGAAGAGGTCCAGGCGAGGCTTGAGGGGACGGCCGCGGTGGATGGTGTGCGGCGGGTTCCGTACGGATCTGACGGCAGGGTGACCGGGACGTTGGGTTGTGAGGTCATCGCGATCGACGCGGCGCGGGCGACGGGTCGGTGGCGGGAGGCGTGCTCGAGTGTCGTGATGGTTGTCGAGGGCAGTGGAGTTAGTGAGGTGGCGGGCAAGACCATCGGCTGGGCGCAGGGCGATGTCCTCGCTGTTCCGGCGTGGAGCTGGCAGCAACATTGGGCCGGGGATGCCGCGATTCTTTTCCGCCTTTCCGATCGACCAGCGCTGGTCGCTCTCGAGCTGTTCCGTGAGGAATACGCGGACAGCTGATCCGGAAGGCCAGACGAACTCGAAAGGTGAGGCAACTCATGCTCAAGGACCGGCTGATTGATCTGCGGACCGATGCGGTGGCGAAACCGACTGTGGGAATGCGTGAGGCTATCGCACGCGCTGAGGTTGGTAGCGATCAGTTCCGTGAGGATCCGAGCGTCAGTCGGTTGGAGGAGCGGATGGCTCGGGTTCTGGGTAAGCAGGCGGGTCTGTTCGTGCCCAGTGGAACGATGGCGAATCAGTTGGCGTTGAAGTTGTTTTGCCAGCCGGGCGACGACGTGATCGTTGGGCGAGAGAGTCATTCGTTGTGGCACGAGATGGGGTCGGCTGCGGCTTTGTCGGGAGTGCAGTTCACCACGGTCGGGGTGGACGGAATGTTCACCGCCGGGGATGTGGAGGGCGTGCTTAAACCTCGGGGTCACATGTTGTATCCGCCGACGAGTCTGATCCAGGTGGAGAACACGCACAACCGTATGGGTGGGTGGGTTTGGGATCTGGCGCAGATGCGGGAGGTTTGTGCGCTGGCCAGGGAGCGGGAAGTGGCGACTTTCTGCGACGGTGCGAGGATCTTCAATGCGGCGATCGCTCGAGGCGAGGATCCCGCTTTGCTCGCCGGGCCTTTCGATCTCGTGGCGGTGTCGCTGACGAAGGGGCTGGGGTGCCCGATCGGTTCGGTGCTGGTTGGTTCGAGCGATCACATCAACAAGTTGGTGCGCTATAGGCGCATGCTGGGTGGCACTATGCATCAGGCTGGGATCGCCGCAGCGGCCGGGCTTTACGCGCTCGATCACCACGTCGAGCGGCTGGTCGACGACCATGCTCACGCGCGGCTGATCGCTGAAGCGCTGGCCGGTGTGCCGGGTGTGTCCATTGACTTGGATCGGCTGGAGACCAACATCATCGTCTGCCGGGTGCCGGACGCGGTTGCGGTGGCGCAGTACGCGCTGGACGCGGGTGTGAAGGTGTTGCCCTTCGGGCCGCGCAGGCTCCGGGCGTGCACCCACCTCGACGTGTCGCGTGAGGACTGCGAACGTGCGGCCGACGTACTCACCGCCGCTGTCCGCTCCTGCACCATGACCGCCCCCGATGTGGACACGGTGTTGTTGAGCGGGCCCGGATGGCCCACGCCGACAGTGCAGCTCTGACGACGATCGGAAGGTAGCCGCCATGGACGCCGTGGAAGTTCCGGTCCTCATCGTTGGCGGGGGTGGATGCGGCCTCGCGTGCTCCATTTTCCTGTCCGACCTGGGCGTTGACCACCTCCTCGTCGAACGCCACCGAACCACCTCGACTCTCCCGAAAGCGCATTACCTCAACCAGCGAACGATGGAGATCTTCCGTCAGCACGGGGTGGCGGATTCGGTGTACGCCGTCGGAGCTCCGCTGAACCACTTCGGTAAGGTCAGCTGGGTAACGTCCCTGGGTGAGGCCGGCCATTTGTACGGACGCACGATTGCCGAGATGGACGCGTTCGGCGGCGGATCACTGACTTCCGCCTATCTGAACGACAGTCCGAGTGCTCCCAGCAACTATCCGCTGATCCGGCTGGAACCGCTGCTCAGACGGCACGCTGACGAGCGGGCACCTGGTCGCGTCCGGTTCGGCCAGGCCTTGTCTGACTGGTCGGAGACGCCGGACGGGGTCTCCGCGGTCGTTGTCGACCAGGACTCCGGTGAGTCCTACACCGTCAAGGCCCGCTTTGTGGTCGTCGCGGACGGCGGTAAGACGGTGGGACCCCGGCTCGGCGTCACGATGGATGGACCGGTCAATCTGCTGGAGATGGTCAGCACACACTTCAGCGCCGACCTGTCGAAGTGGTGGGATGACGAGTGCCTGATGACCTGGATCATCGACCCAGAGGGCGCAAACTCCTACGGTACGGGAGCGCTTGTCCAGCTCGGGCCTACGTGGGGACGGCACTCCGAGGAATGGATGCTCCATTTCACCTTCGGTCCCGGCAACCCCGCGAGTCGCGACGAGAACGCGATCGTCCCCAAGATGCTCGATCTGCTGAAGTTGCCGGACCTCGAGGTCAAGATGCACAAGGTCAGCCATTGGGTGCTGGAAGCGGTACTGGCGGATCGCTACCGCGTCGGCCGTTTCCTGCTGGCTGGCGATGCGGCACACCGGCACCCCCCGGCTACGGGCATCGGCCTCAACACTGCTGTCCAGGACGCGCACAACCTGGCGTGGAAACTCGCTGCTGTCGTCCAGGGACGCGCCGACGAATCGCTGTTGAACTCCTATGAACCGGAGCGCAGGCCGGTCGGCATGCACAACGTGGACTGGGCAATGTTCAGCGCGTTGCACCATGTCGTTCTGGATGCGGCGGTGGGCTTCAGCCCTGGAACGCCGCCAGCGATGCGCAAGATCGCCTGCGAGGCGTACTTCGCGGACACGCCGGCCGGCGAGTATCGTCGGCGCCGGGCGGCCGAAGCGATCAGCGTGTTGCGGGCGGAGTTCCAGGCTCACGATCTTGAGCTCGGCTACGCCTACGACGCCGGCGCCATCGTGCCCGACGGCTCGCCGGTACCGCCACGCGACCCTATGGGGTGCGTATACCGTCCAACGACACGGCCGGGCCACCGACTTCCGCACGCGTGGATCGATCCTGGGCGTCAAGTGTCAACACTTGACCTCTCGGCGCGAGGTCGCGCCTTCGTGCTCATCACGGGCTCGGACGGCGCCCGCTGGTGCAGCGCCGCGAAGGAAGTCGCAGAGCGTCTGGGCACGCCGATCCGTCCAGTACGGATCGATGGCACCTCACAGTACTGCGACCCCGACGGCTCATGGGCGGAGGTCAGCGAGATTCGCGCAGACGGTGCTGTGTTGGTTCGCCCTGACAACCACGTCGCGTTCCGTAGCACGGGCGGCGTTGCCGACCCCTGCGCCACCCTGGAAGAGGTGATGACCTCTGTCCTCCGACCGGCCTCGTGAGATGTCGCTCAGACTGTTTGCCAACGAGTCGCCCCTGGGGCCACTTCCGTCTGTGGTGGAGGCAATCACCACGGCTGCTGGAAACGTCAATCGCTACCCCGCCGACAGCACCGCGCTGATCGATGCGCTGGCGGCCCGCTTCGGGGTGCCGTCGTCACATGTTGCGGTCGGCTGCGGCTCCGCTGGAGTGCTCCAGACGCTGTTGGCGGCTGTTGCTGAGCCCGGAACGGAAGTCGTCTACGCCTGGCGCTCATTCGGTGCCTATCCACTGCTGGTTCGCCTGTCCGGTGCGACCGCTGTTGAGGTACCGCTCGCTGGTCATACCCACGATTTGGTCGCGATGGCGAAAGCCCTCACCGAGAAGACTCGCGTAGTCCTCATCTGCAACCCGAACAACCCGACCGGCACTACCGTGCACCGCAACCAGCTCGAGAGGTTTCTCGATCTGGTTCCCGAAGACTGCTTGGTCGTACTGGACGAGGCCTATCGCGAATACGTCGAGGATGGGGATGCCCCAGATGGACTTGACCTCCGGCGCGGCCGCTCGAATGTCGCCGTACTGCGCACGTTCTCGAAGGCGTACGGCCTGGCCGGGCTGCGAGTTGGCTTCCTTGTCGGTGACCCGGTGTTGGTCACGGCAGTCCGTGGCGCAACTGTGCCGTTCAGCGTCAACAGCATCGCGCAGGCCGCTGCGCTCGCATCGCTCGCCGCAGAGCAGGAACTGCTCGAACGCGTGAAGAACACCCTCGCCGAGAGGAAGCGGGTCCGCAATGCTCTTCTCGCCCAGGGTTGGGCTGTGCCCTCCAGCCACGGGAACTTTCTTTGGCTGCCCCTAGGTGCCGCGACAGACGCCTTCTTCAGCCGTGCCTGGCTGGAGGAGTCACCGTTCGCCCATTCGCGCCCGATGGAATCCGTGTCTCCATAGGCAGCATTGAGGAGAACGACGCATTCCTGAAGTTGGCCGCGGCGGCCGCCGGGTGACCGAGCCAGCGAACGTCAGCGAGATCTTCGACCCGTCGGCCTGGAAGGCGGTCGATGGCTTCGACCTGACCGACATCACCTATCACCGCGCGGTGGACGCCGGGGTGGTGCGGGTCGCCTTCAACCGGCCCGAGGTGCGCAACGCGTTCCGTCCGCAGACCGTCGACGAGTTGTACCGGGTGCTGGATCACGCGCGGATGTCGACTGACGTCGGCTGTGTGCTGCTGACCGGCAACGGGCCGTCGCCGAAGGACGGCGGCTGGGCGTTCTGTTCCGGCGGTGACCAGCGGATCCGCGGCAAGGACGGTTACAAGTACGCCGAGGGAACGACGGCCGAGACGATCGATCCGGCCAAGGCGGGCCGGCTGCACGTTCTCGAGGTGCAGCGGTTGATCCGGTTCATGCCGAAGGTGGTGATCTGCGTCGTCCCGGGCTGGGCCGCTGGGGGTGGGCACAGCCTGCACGTGGTCGCCGACTTGACGCTGGCTCGGCCGAGCACGCACGGTTCAAGCAGACCGACGCGGACGTGGCGTCGTTCGACGGCGGGTTCGGTTCGGCGTACCTGGCCCGGCAGGTCGGGCAGAAGTTCGCCCGCGAGATCTTTTTCCTCGGCGAGGAGTACTCGGCCGAGGACGCCTTCCGGATGGGCATGGTGAACAAGGTCGTCCCGCACGCCGAGCTGGAGCGGGTCGCGCTGGACTGGGGCCGCAAGATCTGCGCGAAGTCGCCGACCGCCCAGCGGATGCTGAAGTACGCGTTCAACCTGATCGACGACGGGCTGGTCGGCCAGCAGTTGTTCGCCGGTGAGGCGACCCGGCTGGCCTACGGCACCGACGAGGCCGCCGAGGGCCGCGACTCCTTCCTGGAGAAGCGGCCCGCCGACTGGTCGCCGTACCCCTACGCGTTCTAACCGAGGTGCCTTCACATGAATCCGTCCACAGCGTTCGCAAGAGTGGTGGTCGACGAGCTGATCCGCGCGGGAGTATGTGAGGCGGTACTGGCTCCCGGCTCTCGGAGTGCGCCACTGGCTTTGGCGTTGGCCGCTGCAGATCGTGAGGGGCGGCTTCGTCTGCACGTACGGATCGACGAACGGACGGCGGGTTTCCTGGCGCTGGGGCTGATTCGTGGGTCCGGGCTTCCGGTCCCCATCGTGACCACCTCCGGTACTGCGGTGGTCAACCTCCACCCGGCTGTACTCGAGGCGTCGCACAGCGGGTTGCCGTTGATCGTGCTGAGCGCGGACCGGCCGCTGGAGCTGCGGGGCAGCGGAGCCAGCCAGACCACTGACCAGCTCAAGGTGTTCGGATCTGCGGTCCGGCTGTTCCACGAGTTCGGCGCGCCGGCCAAGCAGCTCGGTCAGGTCGCGTACTGGCGTTCACAGGTGGCGCGAGCTGTGTCTGTCGCCGTCGGAATTCGCACCCTGGATCCCGGACCCGTCCAGTTGAATTGCCCGTTGGTAGAGCCGCTGGTGCCGACTGATGATGATCAATGGCCGGAGCCGCTCGAGGGGCGCAGTACTGGACCGTGGACGAGTGTGCGCGGCGCCGCTGCGGCCCAACCATCGTCGGTGTCGCCTGGCCTCAAGACTGTCGTTGTCGCAGGAGACGGGGCTTCTCAAGACGCTCGACTGGCTGCGGAGGCTGGCAGATGGCCGCTGTTCGCGGAGCCGTCAAGTCGGGCGCGGATCGGACCTTCGGTCATCTCGACGTACAGGCTGTTGCTTCAAGCAACTTCGCTGGGTGAGGAGATTGAGCGGGTACTGGTGTTCGGGCATCCGACGCTGTCGCGTCCGATCTCACGGCTGCTGGCCCGTCCGGAGGTCGAGCTGCTCGTGGTCGCCCCGACCGGTCTGTGGCCTGACGCCGGTCGGCAGGCGAACTCGGTGGTCTCCAGAGTGGAGGTGACCGGCGCGGACCGGACCGACTGGCTCAATCGGTGGCAGCACGCGGACCAGCTGGCACGGCCGGCGATCGACAAAGTGCTGTCCACCGGTCTGACCGGCCCAGCGGTCGCCGAGATCGTCGGCGAGGCTGTAGGTGCCGACGGCAGACTCGTGGTGGCGGCGTCGAACCCGGTCCGCGACTTGGATCTGGCGTCCGTAGTGCCGGTCCGGACAGTGGCGAACCGTGGGCTGGCGGGCATCGATGGCACGTTGTCCACCGCTGTGGGAGCCGCCTTGGCCACTGCGGGCGCGACGTACGCGCTGGTGGGAGACCTCGCGTTCCTTCACGACACCAACGGTCTGGTGATCGGCCCCGACGAACCGTGCCCTGACTTGCGCATCGTGGTGGTGAACGACAACGGCGGCGGCATCTTCTCCACTCTCGAGCCGGGCGACTCCTCGTACGCCGACCACTTCGAGCGAGTCTTCGGAACGCCCCACAACGTCAACTTGGCGCACCTGTGCGCAGCCAGCAACATCCCCTACCTGCTCGCCGAGTCCAACCAGGATCTTCGCGCTGCTCTCAGCCGCACGGTCACCGGTATCGATGTCGTCGAAGTGAGAGTCGACCGCTCAGCTCATCGGGCGCTTCGAGCGGTCCTGCACGGCGCCGTGAGCGAGCTTGAGCTACATGGTGGGAACTGAGACGGCTACTTCGACCGGGCAGGTAGCGCGAGCGCGTCTCGCATCGCCGTGAGTTTCCAGTCGGTTTCAGCGAATTCCAGCAACGCGTCGGAGTCCCGGACGATTCCGGCGCCGGCGAACAGTTCGGCACCGGTGTCGGTCAGCAACGCACAGCGCAACGCGACCCAACAATCGCCATCGCCCGCCGCGTCGATCCAGCCGAAGGGACCGGTGTACCAGCCGCGGTCGTGGTGCTCCAGTTCTTTGATCAGCGAACGCGCCCGGTCCACCGGGTAGCCGCCGATCGCGGGCGTCGGATGGAGCCACTGGGCCACTTCCAGCACCGACGCGGGTGCGCCGAGCTCTGCGCGGATGTCGGTCCTGAGGTGCCGGATGTTCCGCAGGCTGACGACTCTCGGCTCCGGATTCACGTGGATCGTCTCCGACCGCGGCCCCAAGGTCTTTTCAATGTACTCGGCAACGATGGCATGTTCCCTGAGAAGCTTGGGATCCGACAGAGCGGCGCTGGCACCCACATTTGTCGGGACCGACCCGGCAAGCGCCATGGTGCGAACTGAGTGCCCCCGGACACTGCACAACAACTCCGGGGTCGCGCCGACCAGTGTGGCTCCGGCCACCGAGATCGCGTACCGGCAGGTCTCGGGGTACATCGAGTCCAGTCGGCCGAGAAGGCTCATCGGCTCGACTGGTCCAGTCTCCAAGTGCACGGATCTTGTCAGCACGACCTTCTCGGCATCCCCACGACGCAGACGCAGTACTGCTGCTTCGACGGCTTCGACGAACGCTGCTTTCGAACCGGTCCCTGTCCGGAACCCTGGAGAGCGACCGCCGACGGGCAGAGCGCCGTCCTGCCCCACCACCACCGACGCGGTCGCGAGCAGTGAGCCGTTGTACTCCCGGATGGAAACGTGCGGAACGATGGCGCGGGATCGACCGAACGCCTTCCATGGCCCTTCCGTGTCGCAGTCCTCGGCGAACGAGTGACCGAAGACGATCACAGGTCCGACGGACTGCGACGTCAGCCAGTCACGGACGGAGTCTGTGACCAACTCCTTCCAGGCCGCGCTGACGGTCGCGAGGTCCGCGTCGTCCTGGATGTGAGCGGCCGCCCCCCAGCAAACAAGGTTCATGCTTTCGCCGGCGAGACTTGACCACTCGGTCATACCTCGCGAGAGCCACAGCAGTTGTTGCGGGCGGACGTCGCCGTCCAGGATCACCGAGGCCGAAGCAAGGACCGGCCGGTGGAGGCGCTCCGCGCGTCGTTCGGCGACCTTCACCAGTCGCGCGAGAGATGCGTCGAGTCCGGCCAAGCCGGCGGCTGCTGAAATTTGCTCGGCCACCATGGCTTCCTCCAAATTTCGGCAGCGAAAGGCTTCACCAGGTTGTACGCAGAAGATGCCTGATGGGTTCTTCCGACGTAACGGTCGACTCGCCTGGGAGCCCTTCCGGTTGTCAGTCGGCTGGTGACATGCCGATCGACGCCGCAGGTTGGAGTTCCAAGCGTGTGGAAGTGCGTGTCCCCCTCGAACACGCACCCCGAGCGCTCTCGATGAACGTGGAGAACCTGAGCGACTTGCAGGATCCGGCCTGCTCGTCCTCGCCGCGTTGGCGATTGACTTTCGCCGATTCAGTTGAGATCTGGGTCAAAGGCTCGTTGGGGCTTCGGCGGCGGCTGGGTTGGTGGATTGATGGTCTAGGTAGTTGTCCTGGGTCATTGAGATCTTGGCGTGGCCGAGGTGGTCGGCGATCTGGCGGGCGGTTTGTCCGCTGTCGTCGAGGGCTGTGGCTGTGGTCTTGCGGAACACGTGGGACGTGATCCAGGAGAGTGTGTCGGCGTCGGCGGACTCGGTTGCTGCTTCGAGTTGGCTGGCGAGGTTCGGTGAGTCCTGCAGGGTGAGGCCGTATGCGCCGATGAGGTCAGTGATGAGTGGGTGGTCGACCTTGATCCGGCCGGCTTCGATCAGTTCGATCTTGGTTTGGGGCCAGCCCAGGGAGTCGGCGACGGCCTTGCGCGTCATGCCGGCTTCGCGTCTGGCCGCGCGGAGGGTTAGGCCAAGGTCGCGACGAGCTGTGCTGCCGACGGGGGACAGGCTTGTCCCTAGCGAGCGGCGGACGTTGGACGCCGGAGATGATGCTTCGGCAGGTTCTTGCGGTGGGGCGCCTGCGTGGGGCTTGGTTTCGTTGATGGCACGGTCGATCTGCGGTTCGATCGCCTTCGAGACCTTGTCCAGCGTGGTGAGCTCGCCGGCTCGGCGGTTTCGGGAGCGGTCTTGGAGCTTCAGCAGCGCCCGCTCCGCCGCCGAGGAGGTCCTCCCGTACGCGGCCACAGGGCGCAGTTGGCCGTCGTGGTCGCGGAACCCGGCCTTGGCTCTGAAGTTGAGCGGCTTGCCCTTGTCGTCTGTCTTATCGACCGAGGTGGAGATTCGTCCCCCAGCCTGTTCGATGGTTGGCTGCTCAACGGCTGGCTCGGCGCGACGATGCAGAGCGGTGTGATGTGACACACAGTCACGGCCTGGTGGAGGTCGTGGGGAGCGCCCGGGAGCGTTTCGGCGACGTCGACGGAGATTGCTGGCCTGGCAGGGCGACATGCGGACCGGCGGCACAGTGGTTCGTAAGTGGTCCGCTGGACGCACAAAGGCCCAGGATCAGATGCGATGTCTGCCTGGGCCTCGATGCTGGTGCGCCGCCAGGGACTCGAACCCCGAACCCGCTGATTAAGAGTCAGCTGCTCTGCCAATTGAGCTAGCGGCGCGTGTTGTTCAGTTGGTGTTTCCTTCGAACGAAGAGAACAGTAGCAGGGGATCGGGGGAGAAGAAAAATCGGTTCTGGGGGTGGTGGGTCAGGGGTGCTGGGAGAGGACGGCGTGGGCTGCGTTGTGGCCGGCGATGCCGCTGACGGCGCCGCCCCGGCGGGCGCCGGAGCCGCAGATGAGGAGGTTGGCGACGTCGGTTTCCACACCCCAGCGGCCGGTCTCGGTGTCGTCGTCGGACCAGGGCCACTGGAGGTCGCCGTGGAAGATGTGGCCGCCGGGCATGCCGACGCTTTCCTCGATGTCGACGGGGGTTTTGGCTTCGATGCACGGGGTGCCGTCGGCGTCGCGGGCTATGCAGGGGTCGAGGGGTTCGGCCAAGTAGGACTCCAGGCCGGCGAGGACGCGGCGGGTGGCCTCGGCGCGGGCCGATTCGTTGTCGGAGGCAAACAGCCGGGTGGGGAAGTGGACGCCGAAGACGGTGAGGGTGTGGTGGCCGGAGGCCACTAGTGACGGGCTGAGGATCGACGGGTCGGTGAGGGAGTGGCAGTACACCTCCGACGGCGGTACGGCGGGCAGCCGGCCCGCGGCGGCTTCCGAGTACGCGGTCTCGAGTTGGCTGTAGTCCTCGTCGATGTGGAAGGTGCCGGCGAAGGCGCGTCGAGGGTCGTCGCCGGACTTGAGCTGGGGGAGGCGGGAGAGCAGCAGGTTGATCTTCAGCTGGGAGCCCTCGGGGACCGGACCGCCGGACCGACCCCGCAGACGATCCAGTACGGCGGGCGCCACGTTCGCGAGCACGTACGAGCAGTCGACCGATCGCTCACCGTCACCGCCGAGCCAGGTCACCGCGGCGCGTTTGCCGTCGGCCTCGATGCCGGTGACGGCGGCGTCGGTGACCACCGAGGCGCCCGCGCGCCGGGCGGCGTCGAGCAGCGCGTCGGTCACGGCGCCCATGCCGCCGACCGGGACCCGCCATTCGCCGGTGCCGTTGCCGATCAGGTGGTAGAGGAAGCACCGGTTCTGCAGCAGTGACTCGTCGCGCAGGCGAGCGAATGTGCCGATGACGCCGTCGGTCGCGACCACGCCGCGGACGGTGTCGTCGGTGAAGCGGCGTTCGATCGTTTCGCCGAGGGGGCGGTCGACCAGTTCGGACCAGAGGGTGGGATCGACGCGTTGGCGAAGGGCCGCGGCGGGCTGGAGGGGTTCCAGGAGGGTGGGGGCGATGGCGGCGGCCAGGTCGGAGACCGACGAGTAGAACTGCTGCCACGCGTCGTACTCGGCGTCGCTCCCGGTCAGGGCTGCGAAGGAGCTCCGCGTCAAAGCACCCTCAGGCCGCTCCACCATCAGCCCGAGATCGCGGCCGCCCCGGCGTACCGGCGTGTACGACGCGACCGAGCGCGACCGCAGCTCCAGGGACAGGCCGAGGTCGGCGACGATCTTGTCCGGCAGCAGACTGACCAGGTACGAGTACCGCGACAGCCGCGCGTCGACACCCGGGAACACCTGCTCGCTGACCGCGGCGCCACCGGTGTGCGGCTGCTGCTCCACGACGAGCGTGCTCAGGCCCGCGCCGGCCAGGTACCCGGCGGCGACCAGGCCGTTGTGCCCGCCGCCGACGATCACGATGTCGTAGAAGTCCTTCATCGGACCGGCCACTCCAGTTCGTGGTACGCGGCGTCCCAGAACATCCACTCGTACCGGGTCGTGACGGAAAAGTGCCGGTGGCAACGATCCCGTTCGCCCGGGCCGACCTCGGCGCCGAGGCGGTCCGTCACCGCCAGCACCGACTCTACGACCGCGTCGAACTCGGGGGAACCGTACGTCGCGATCCACTCCGCGTAGACCGGATCCGGCGAGGACAGCTTGAGCAGCTCCCGGCCGACGTCGCGGTAGATCCAGTAGCAGGGCAGCACGGCGGCGACCGCTTCGGCGTACGTGCCGGTCGCGCAGACCGCGGTCAGGTACGACATGTACGCCGTTGTGGTCGGCCGCGAGCCGGCGGCGTCGACGTCGGCCGAGGTCAGCCCGAGCTTGCCGAGCAGGGAGGTGTGCAGCTCGCGCTCGACGTCGATCGCCTCGGCGGCGTGGCGGGCGAACATGCTGACGGCGTCCTCGTCGGTCGCCCGGCCGGCGGCCAGCGCGAGGGAGCGGGAGTAGGCGCGCAGGTAGTGGCTGTCCTGGACGATGAAGTAGCGGAACTTGTCGTGCGGCAGGGTCCCGTCGGTGAGTCCGGTGATGAAGGGGTGCCGCAGGATCTCGGCGTACACCTTGGCGGCCCCGGCGTCCCACAGCTCGGCGGAAAACGTCATCCTGGATCTCCTCACCCTCGACTGGAACGACCCTAGCCAGAACCGCGCGGGCGTGGACGAGACGAAAGTCACGTCATGGACTTACCCTGGCGCCATGGGGGAGCAGCGACTGGAGGTCGCGGGACCTTCCGACGATGTCGCCACGGGCATGCCGCCGGACACCGCGTTGCTGCGCCGGATCCGTGAGTCGGTGATCGGCGACGACCAGGTGATGCCGGGTCCGTACGGGCCGCGACGGGTCACCTACGCCGACTACACCGCCTCCGGGCGCGCGCTGACCTTTCTCGAGGACTTCATCCGCGACGAGGTGCTGCCGCGCTACGCGAACACGCACACCGAGTCCAGCGGCACCGGGCTGCAGACCACCCGCCTGCGCGAGGACGCCCGGCGGATCATTCACGACAGCGTCGGCGGCGACGACCAGACCGCGGTGATCTTCTGCGGCTCGGGCGCGACCGGCGCGATCGACAAGCTGATCGGCGTACTCGGCCTGCGCATCCCCGCGCCGCTGGACGACGAGTACCACCTGACCGCGACGATCCCGCCCGAGCGGCGGCCGGTGGTGTTCATCGGCCCGTACGAGCACCACAGCAACGAGCTGCCCTGGCGTGAGTCGATCGCCGACGTGGTGGTGATCGGGCAGGACTCCGACGGGCACATCGACATCCCGCTGCTGGAACGCAAGCTGATCGAGTACGCCGGCCGCCCGCTGAAGATCGGCTCGTTCTCGGCCGCCAGCAACGTCACCGGGATCTTCAGCAACACCCATCGCGTGTCCGCGCTGCTGCACCGGTACGGCGCACTGTCGTTCTGGGACTTCGCCGCCGCCGCGCCGTACATCGAGATCGACATGTACGGCGGGCAGGCCGACGATCCGCTCGCGTACAAGGACGCGATCTTCCTCAGCCCGCACAAGTTCATCGGTGGGCCCGGCACGCCCGGCGTGCTGGTCGCGCGGCGGGAGCTGCTGCGCAACCGCGTGCCCGACGTACCGGGTGGGGGAACGGTCGCGTACGTGAACCCGGTCGAGCATCGCTACCTCGACGACCCGGTGCACCGCGAGGAGGGCGGCACGCCGGCGATCATCGAGTCGATCCGCGCCGGGCTGGTCTTCCAGCTCAAGCAGGCGGTCGGCATCGACGTCATCCGCGCGCACGAGGACGCCTACCTGCGGCGCGCGGTCGAGGCGTGGCGGGCCGAGCCGAACCTGCAGATCCTCGGCAACCTCGACGCCGACCGGCTGTCGATCGTGTCGTTCGTGGTGAAGGCGCCGTCCGGGCGGTACCTGCACCACAACTTCGTGGTCGCGGTGCTGAACGACCTCTTCGGCATCCAGTCGCGCGGCGGCTGCTCGTGCGCCGGCCCGTACGGCCACACGCTGCTCGGCATCGACCTGGCCCGGTCGGCGGAGTTCGCCGAGGAGATCGTGCACGGCTGCGAGGGCATCAAACCCGGCTGGGTGCGGGTCAACTTCAACTACTTCATCTCCGAGGCGGTCTTCTCGTACGTCGTGGAGGCGGTCCGGCTGGTCGCGCGGGAGGGCTGGCGGCTGCTCGGCGACTACCGCTTCGACCCGTCGAACGGCCTGTGGCGCCACCACCGCGGCCCGGTCGAACCGCCGATGCGCCTGTCCCAGGTCGGCTACGACGCGGACGGGTCGCTGCGGTACCCCAAGCACCACGACGTCGCGCCGGAATCCGCGCTGGCGGACTATCTGGCCGGGGCCCGCGAACTACTCGCAGCCTGTCCGCACGCCGGCACGGACGACGAGGGCACGGTCAATTCGGAGTTCGACCATTTGCGCTGGTTCGACTTGCCGAGCAGTTGTCTGTCTCCGGTGGTGCCGTAGGTTGTACCGACCAGGACGTTGCTCCGCTGGCTGCCGGCCCACGGGTATGGGGCATGGTCCGGGAACTCCTCGGCGAAGAGCCCGGTCATCGTGATCCCTCCGCCGTGCGGCCGGTGCTGCCGCGAACGAGCAGTCGTGGTCGGAAGTCCGCCGGGCCGGCGCCGTCGTTGCCGTCGAGCTGGAGCCGCAGCTGCTCCCAGGCTTGCCGGCCCAGCGTGTTCCTGGGGACGGCGGCCGAGGTGAGCGGTGGGGTGGTGAACCGGGCGAACGGGATGTCGTCGAACCCGGTGATCGAGATCTGGCCGGGCACCGAGACGCCCAGCTCGTGCAGTCCGCTCAGCGCGCCGAACGCGACCATGTCGTTGAAAGCGACGGCGGCGGTCGCTCCACTGGCGGCGACCTCGCCCGCGACGGCGTGCCCGTTCTCGAACATGGCTCCGCAGGCCACCTGCGACAGCTCGAACTCGCGGCCGTCGCGCGACAGCTCGACCAACGCGTCCAGGCGCTCGCGGTTCGACGTACTGGCCGGTGGTCCGGCGAGGTAGACGATCCGGCGGTGGCCGAGCGAGAGCAGGTGGGCGACCAGGTCCCGGATGCCGGCCGCATAGTCGACCGACAGCGACGGTACGCCGGGCAGCTTGCGGTTGATCAGCACCAAGGGTGCGAGCTGGGGAGCGATCCGCTCCAGGTCGGCGGTCGGCAGTCTGGGCGACGCGAGCACCACGCCGTCGCAGCGCCGGCGGGCCTCGAGGGCGAGCACCTCCTCGTCCTCGACGTGCTCGTTCGACTCCGCGATCAGCAGACGGTGGCCGTCCTCGCCGGCGGCCTGGCTGAGGCCGCGCAGCACGTCCTGGAACATCGGGTTCGACAGGTCGGGCACGATCAGCGCGATCGTGGCCGTCCGGCCGAGCGCGAGGCTGCGGGCGACCTGGCTCGGCGCGTAGTCCAGCGCGCGGGCCGCCGCCAGCACCCGCTCGGCAAGCTCGGGCGCCACGGTGGAATGTCCGTTCATCACCCGCGACACGGTCGCCCGGGACACGCCCGCGACCTGCGCGACCGCCCGGATGGTCGGGCTCGCCGACCGCATCTGTTCGACCACGGCTGATCCTCCACTCGCACGATGCTGCGTGCTACACGATACACGGGCCGAGAGACCGGTCTCTCGGAAATCTGTGGACAATAAATCCCTTGTAACGAACGCCTTTCGCGGTCGTTGACGAACTATTGACACGTTTCAAGAGATCCTGCTAGAAACCGGTTACTCGACCAGGAGGTGACGCGTGAGCACCCTGACCCGCGAGCCACGGGAGGTGGGCGGTGCGCCGCCGCCGTCCCGGCCCGACCCCAACCGGTACAGCCAACGCCGCCGCGACGCGGTCACCGGCTACCTGTTCCTGACTCCGTGGCTGATCGGCCTGGTGGCGATCACGCTCGGCCCGATCCTGGCGTCGCTGTACCTGGCCTTCACCGACTACTCGCTGCTCAAGCCGCCGGAGTGGATCGGCCTGGCGAACTTCCAGGAGATGCTGAGCGACCGGCGGCTGCACAAGTCGCTGCTGGTCACCTTCCAGTACGTGCTGATCTCGGTGCCGCTGCAGTTGCTGCTGGCGCTCGGCCTGGCGATCGTGCTGAACAAGGGCATCCGCGGCCTCGGCTTCTACCGCTCGGTCTTCTACCTGCCCTCGCTGCTGGCCGGCAGTGTCTCGATCGCGATCCTGTGGCGGCAGATCTTCGGCCAGGAGGGCCTGGTCAACGACGTCCTGGCGAAGTTCGGCATCGAGGGTCAGAGCTGGGTCGCGCACCCGGACTTCGCGCTCGGCACGCTGATCCTGCTGAACGGCTGGACCTTCGGTGCGCCGATGGTGATCTTCCTGGCCGGCCTGCGCCAGATCCCCGCGTCTTACTACGAGGCGGCCGCCGTCGACGGCGCCGGGCGGTGGACGACGTTCGTGCACATCACGCTGCCGCTGCTGACCCCGATCATCTTCTTCAACCTGGTGCTGCAGGTGATCGGCGCGTTCCAGAGCTTCACGCAGGCGTTCGTGGTGAGCGGCGGCACCGGCGGCCCGGCCGACTCGACGCTGCTCTACACGCTCTACCTGTACGACGAGGGCTTCGGCTCCTTCCACATGGGCTACGCGTCGGCGATGGCCTGGTTGCTGCTGGCCATCATCGCGGCCCTGACCGCGATCAATTTCCTGTTCGCCAAGCGATGGGTGTTCTACGGTGACGAGTGAGACGCTGCCCCGGGTCCGCGCAGGCCGCACCCCCGGCACGGAGCCGCGAGGCAAAGGCCTGCTGAAGCACCTGATGATCATCGCGTTCGGCTTCGTGATGCTCTATCCGCTGCTGTGGCTGCTGTCGAGCTCGTTCAAGCCGACCGAGGTGATCTTCCGCGAGCCGTCGCTGCTGCCGAGCAAGGTGCAGTTCGACAACTACACCGACGGCTGGACGGCGCTGGCGCACCCGTTCCAGCACTACCTGCTGAACTCGGCGGTGATCGCCGTACTGGCGATCATCGGCAACCTGCTGACCTGCTCGCTGGCGGCCTACGCGTTCGCCCGGGTGGAGTTCCCGCTGAAGAAGCTGTGGTTCGCGTTGATGCTCGGCACGATCATGCTGCCGATCCATGTGCTGATCGTGCCGCAGTACGTGCTGTTCTCGAAGCTGGACTGGATCAACACGATCCTGCCTCTGGTGGTGCCGAAGTTCCTGGCCCACGACGCGTTTTTCGTGTTCCTGATGGTCCAGTTCATCCGCGGGCTGCCGCGCGAGCTGGACGAGGCGGCCCGGCTGGACGGCTGCGGGCACTTCCGGATCTACGCCCGGATCGTGATGCCGCTGTGTCTGCCGGCGCTGGCCACCTCGGCGGTCTTCACGTTCATCTGGACCTGGAACGACTTCTTCAGCCAGCTGATCTTCCTCACCGACCCGGACAAGTACACGGTGCCCGTGGCGCTGCGCTCGTTCATGGACGCGCAGAGCGGCACCTCGTGGGGGCCGCTGTTCGCGATGTCGGTCGTCGCGCTGGTGCCGATCTTCGGGTTCTTCCTGGCCGGCCAGCGCTACCTCACCCGCGGGATCGCCACGACGGGGCTCAAATGACCACTGGACAAAGGAACACGATCATGAAGCACCACGCGCCGACGTACCGTGCGGCCCGGCGGATCACCGCGCTGGCACTGGCTGGTCTGTTGCTCGCACTGCCCGGCTGCGGCGGTGACTCCGGCAGCGGCTCCGACGACCCGAACGCGCCCGTCACGTTGCGGTTCTCCTGGTGGGGCAACGAAGACCGCGCCAAGCTCACCCAGCAGGCGATCGACGCCTTCCAGGCGGCCAACCCGGGCATCACGGTCAAGCCGGAGTACGGCGACTTCAACGGGTACTTCGACAAGCTCGCCACCAGCGTCGCCGCCAACGACGCCCCGGACGTGATCACGCTCGGCGGCGCGTACCCGCGCGAGTACGGCGACCGCGGCGCGCTGCTCGACCTGGCCGAGGTCAAGGACACGCTGAAGACCGACAAGATCGATCAGGCCGCGCTGTCCAACGGCAACTTCGACGGGAAGCAGTACGGCGTACCGACCGGCGTGAACGCGTTCGGCGTGGTCGTCAACCCGAAGGTGTTCAAGGCCGCCGGCGTGCCGTTGCCGGACGACGACACCTGGACGTGGGACGACTTCCGACGGATCGCCGAGCAGGTGGCGAAGGGTTCGCCGAAGGGCACGTACGGCGCCGAGGATCCGACCAGCGCCGACATGCTCGACCTGTACGCGCGCCAGCGGGGCGAGTCGCTCTACACCGAGGAGGGCAAGGTCGGCATCAGCGAGAAGACGCTGACCGACTGGTTCACGATGACCACCGCCCTGCGCGACGCGGGTGCCACCCCGCCGGCCGCGCTGACCTCGGAGCTGGCTGGGCAGCCGGCGCCGGAGCAGACGCTGATGGGCCGCGGACTGGCCGGCATGCAGCTGGACTGGACCAACCAGCTCGGTTCGTTGCGCAAGGCATCGGGGACGGAGCTGGTGCTGATGCGTGCCCCGGGTGAGAGCACGGCGACCAAGCCGGGGATGTGGCTGCAGGCGTCGCAGATCTACACGATCAGCGCGCGCACCAAGCACCAGGAGGCGGCCGCCAAGCTGGTGAACTTCTTGGTGAACGACCCGGCCGCAGGCAAGATCACGCTGGCCAATCGGGGCATCCCGGCGAACTCCGAGGTGCTGGCCGCGGTGAAGCCGTCGCTGCCCAGGGACGAGGGCGCCTCGGCGGACTTCATCGCGCAGATCACCCCGAAGGTCGGACCGGCGCTGATCATCGGGCCGACCGGTTCGACCGAGAGCGTGAAGATCCTCGAGCGGACGAACGCGGAGGTCCTGTTCAACCGCCAGACTCCCGCCCAGGGCGCCCAGCGCTTCCTCGAAGAGCTGACCTCGGCGATTCGGTGACGGCAGACGCGCCGATCGATCGGCGAGCCCTGGTGGCAAGGCACGACGTCCATGTGGTGGGCGTCGTGCCGGAATCCCCGGTATCGGTGGGCAACGGGGAGTTCTGTTTCACCGTCGACGTGACCGGTCTGCAGAGCTGGCCCGAGCGGTACCCGGTGGAGGCTCGGACGAGCGACGAGGCGCCGGGCACGTTGCTGGGGACGCTGTCGCAGTGGGGATGGCACAGTTTCCCGGGCGGGTACGCGCTGGACGAGACGCGACGGGTCTACCAGACCCCAACCGGTCCGGTGCCGTACGTCGACCTCGGTGGCGAGATGGACCTGGCGACCACGCAGGAGCCGGGGCAGTCGGACGCCGAGCAGTGGTTGCGGGCGAATCCGCACCGGCTCGATCTCGGGCGGATCGGGTTCGTGCTGAACGGAGAGGTCTTGCCGGAGGTCGAAGACGCTCGGCAGCGGCTGGACCTCTGGGCTGGTGTGGTGGAGAGTTCGTTCAGGGTCGACGGGCACGAGGTGCGGGTGTGGACGCTCTGTGCGCCGGACGACGACGTCATCGCCGTGAGGGTCGAGTCGTCGGCGCTGGCCGTCGGGCTTGGGGTGCGGTTCGCCTTCCCGTACGGATCAGGTGCCTGGGGCAACGGAGCTGACTGGGGCCGGCCCGAGGCGCACGCGACGACCGTGCACGAGTCCGACGGCGGCTGGCAGGTCGAGCGGTGCCTGGATGACACGCAGTACTGGGTGGCGATCGGTGCCGAGGACGCGCGGCTCGAGCGAGTGGGAGCGCACGAGTTCGTGCTGACCTCGGACTCCGGCGTGCTGGAATTGCGGGTCGGTTTCTCGGAGCAACGGGGTCAGGGGCCGGCGGGGTTCGCGGAGCTCGAGGCCGGCTGCCGGCGATCGTGGGCCGACTTCTGGGTGTCTGGGGCGGCGGTCGAGTTGTCAGGCGACCCGCGCGCGCCTGAGCTGGAGCGGCGGGTGGTCCTGTCGCAGTACCTGACCGCGATCAACTGTGCGGGCTCGCTGCCGCCGCAGGAGACCGGGCTGGTGTGCAACAGCTGGCGTGGGCGGTTCCACCTCGAGATGCACTGGTGGCACGGCGCGCATTTCGCCTTGTGGGGCAGGCCGGAGCTGCTTGAGCGCAGCCTGGGGTGGTACGAGCGGATTTTGCCCGCGGCGCGGGAGACGGCTCGGCTGCAGGGGTACGACGGAGTGCGCTGGCCGAAGCAGGTCGCGCCGGACGGGCGGGAGAGCCCGAGCAGCATCGGGCCGTTCCTCGTCTGGCAGCAGCCGCATCCGATCTACCTCGCGGAGCTGATCCGGCGGACGGGGTCGCGGGAGGCGGTCGAGCGGTACGGGCGGATCGTGCTGGAGAGCGCGGAGTTCATGGCGTCGTACGCCGTGCCGACCGAGCGGGGATTCCAGCTCGGACCGCCGCTGATCCCGGCGCAGGAGTCGTACTCGGCGATCCGGACCGAGCTCGTGAACCCGACGTTCGAGCTGGCGTACTGGCGGTGGGGCCTGCTGGTCGCTCAGGAGTGGCGCGGGTATCTGGGGCTCTCACCGGAGCCGCGCTGGGCCGAGGTCGCCGACGGTCTGGTGCCCGCGCCCGTTCGGGATGATCGCTACGCCGCGATCGACGGTGAGCCGTGGACGATCCGCTCGGATCACCCGTCGATGCTCTACGCGCTGGGGCTCGTGCCGGACACCGGATACATCAATCCCGCGACCATGCGGCGCACGTTGGCCGGCGTACTGGGGGATTGGGATTGGGAGAGCACCTGGGGCTGGGACTACCCGGCGATCGCGATGACCGCTGCCCGCCTCGGTGAGCCGGACACCGCCGTCGACGCGTTGTTGCTCAAGGCCACCAAGAACGACTTCCTGCCGAACGGCCACAACCGCCAGACGCCGTCGCTGCCGCTCTACCTGCCCGGTAACGGCGGCCTGCTCGCCGCCGTGGCGCTGATGGCGGCAGGCTGGCACGGTGCGGACGGTCCCGCCCCCGGCTTCCCCGCGGGCTGGACCGTGCGCCACGAAGGACTGCTTCGCTCGCCCTGACCTCACCACCTCAAGGAGACTCGTGACGCTTCCGCAGAACCGCCGCTACGCCGTGGTCGGTACCGGCTCGCGCGCCGGCATGTACGTCGGCGCCCTCACGACGACGTACGCCGACGTCGGGACGCTGGTGGCTTGGTGCGACACCAACCCGACTCGGATGACCTACTACGACGGCGTCGTCACGGCCGCGGGTGGGGCCGCTCCGCCGCACTACGCGCCGGACGACTTCGGGCGGTTGCTCGAGGAGCAGCGGCCGGACGTCGTGGTCGTCACGTCGCCGGACGCGACCCACCACCGGTACGCCGCTGCGGCGCTCGAGGCCGGCTGTGACGTGGTCGTCGAGAAGCCGCTGACCACCTCGCTCGAGCCGGCGAAGACGATCGTCGACGCGGTCGAGGGTTCGTCGGGGGATCTGGTGGTGACCTTCAACTACCGGTATTCGCCGCGCAACAGCGAGGTCCGGCGGCTGATCGCGTCCGGGGCGATCGGCAAGGTCACGTCGATCCACTTCGAGTGGGCGCTGGACACCGTGCACGGCGCCGATTACTTCCGCCGCTGGCACCGCGAGAAGGCGATCTCCGGCGGGCTGCTGGTACACAAGTCGAGCCACCACTTCGACCTGGTGAACTGGTGGCTCGCGGACGTGCCCGAGGTGGTGACCGCGGCCGGCGGCCTGCGCTTCTACGGCGACAAGAACGCCGCCGAGCGCGGCCTCACCGACCGCCCGGCCCGCTCGGCCGGATCCCCAGGACTGTCGTCCGACCCGTTCGCCCTGGACCTGTCGGCCGACGAGAAGCTCCGCGCCCTCTACCTGGACGCCGAGGCCGACGACGGCTACATCCGCGACCAGGACGTCTTCAGCCCCGGAATCACCATCGAGGACAACATGGGCCTGCTCGTCACCTACCGCTCAGGCGCGATCCTGACCTACTCGCTGAACGCCCACGCTCCCTGGGAGGGGTACCGCGTCTCGATCAACGGCACCGAGGGCCGCCTGGAGTTGGACGTCGTAGAGCGCAGCTTCGTCGAGGGCCCCAACGGCGTCGTCGGCCGCCCAGCCGTCGACCCCAGCGTCAACCCCGACGACCCGTCCACCGGCGATACGACGAACCCGCGCCCCGCAGGCGAACGGATCCTCCTCCAACGCCACTGGGAGCCGGCCCAGGAGATCCCGATCCCCGAGGGCGAAGGCGCCCACGGCGGCGGCGACAACCACCTGCTCGACGACATCTTCCGCCCCACCGGCACCCCCGACCCCCTCGACCGCCGAGCCGGCTATCGCGACGGCCTGCGCAGCGTCGCGGTGGGAATCGCCGCCAACCGCTCGTTGGAAACGGGTCTGCCGGTCAACATCACGGACTTCGGCCTACCCCTCGACCGCTGACCGCACCTCCCGCACACCACACCTGCGGTGTGGTGTGCGGGAGTCGGTGCGCGGGTGGTGCCGGCGGGTATGGGTGTGCGACAGGGTCGCGTGTGGTGGTGCACCGGGGTGGCCTGTGCGGGTGGCCGCGCGGCGGGTGTGCGGGCGGTGGCGCCGGGCGGGTGCAGGCGGTGGAGGGGGTCGGGCGGCGGGTGCCGGCGGTGGCGGGACTCGGGCGGTGGCGCCGGGGCGGGTGTGGGCGGTGGTGGGAGTCGGGCGTTCAGTTGCCGCTGGTGCGGGCTGACGCGGCAAGGGCCTGCTGGTAGTTGCCCTCCGCCGTGGGGGTCCACAAAACGCCGTTGACGATGAGCGAACGGTCGTCGAGTGGCCGAGCGGCGGTGGCAAGCACCGGCTTCCGTTGCCAGGTGCATCCAGTCCGGTAGGCCTGCTGAGTGACCCGAACGGCGACCGCACCGGGCCCCTCGGCGTACGTCGTGGCGCGCAGTGAACGGGCGCACCCCGCCGGCGTCGCGACGATGATCACCACCTGCCGATCGTCAGCCGCCACCGCCCGTACGTCGTACACCCTGGCGATGGTGGTTTTCGGGACCGGCGTCGGCGAGACGCTCGGTGCTGCTTGAGTCACGTCGGGCGCTGGCGGAGCCGGATCGGCTTCGGACGAGCCGAAGACCTTCGAAAGCACGAAGACACTGAACGAGAGCAGCCCGATCAGAAAGGTCACCACCACGGCGACCCCGTAGACGAACCACACGCTGCCCGACGATTTCATCCCGAAGATCTTCTCAGCCCCACCGGCTCAACCCCCGCAGAAACGCGAGCCGAGCGAGCGAAGGTGCACTCATCCGCGCCGGCAAACCCTGGAGCCGAGCGAAGGGAAGGCGCACCCCTTCCGCGCCGGCCACCCCGGAGCCGTGCGAAGCGAAGGCAGAACCCGACAGGGCGACCCCCGCCCCGGAGCCGAGCGAAGCGAAGGCGCAAGCCCATCCGCGGTGGCCGGCCACGGAGCCGAGCGAAGCGAAGGCGCAAGGGGGTGCGGGTGGCGGAGCCCCCGCTCGCGGCAAGCGCAGCGCAGCCGCACAAAACGCCGAAGGCGACCCGGTCCGCGCTCTCCGCGGACACAGGTCGCCTTCGCCTGAGGGTGAGTGACGGGACTCGAACCCGCGGCCACCTGGACCACAACCAGGTGCTCTACCAGCTGAGCTACACCCACCATTGCCGCCCTGACTGCGACGGCTGGGTAATCATAGCGATGATGGTCAGTTGTCGGAAATCGGGGTGCTGACCAGGCTCGCGGCGGCCCGGGCGGTGTCGGTGTCGGGGCCTGGTTGGGGCACGAAGACGGTCTGCCGGTAGTAGCGCAGTTCGGCGATGCTTTCGGTGATGTCGGCCAGTGCGCGGTGGTTGCCGGTCTTGGCGGGGGTGGCGTAGTAGACGCGCGGGTACCAGCGGCGGACGAGTTCCTTGATGGAGCTGACGTCGACGTTGCGGTAGTGCAGGTGGGCTTCGACCTTGGGCATGTCGCGGACGAGGAAGGTCCGGTCGGTGCCGACGGAGTTGCCGGCCAGGGCGGCCTTGCGCGGTTCTTTGACGTAGCCGTGGATGAACTCGAGCACTTGCTGTTCGGCGTCGGCCAGCGGGATGCCGTTGGGCAGTTCGTCGAGCAGGCCGGAGCCGGTGTGCATTTCGCGGACGAAGTCGCCCATCTGTTCCAGGGCTCCGGGTGGTGGTGCGATCACCAGGTCGATTCCGTCGCCGAGGACGTTGAGTTCGTAGTCGGTGACGAGCACCGCCACCTCGATCAGGGCGTCGGCCGCCAGGTCGAGGCCGGTCATCTCGCAGTCGATCCACACCAGCCGGTCGTTCATGAGGAACCACCTTACGGCGAGCGTGTCCGGCCGTCGCGCCCGGCAGCCGAATCGCCGGGCGTGGCGGGGTTGTCCGGTGGGGCGGGGCGGTCAGTGCGGAGCGGTGCCGAGGTGAATGCTGCGGACCGAGAGTGCCGCGAGATCGGTACGCCGGCCGAGGTAGTGCGGGCTGTCGGCGTCGAGCAGTTGCCGCCAGGTCGCGAGGTCGTCGGCGTCGAGAGTGATTTCGGCAACATCCCCATGCCCATGCCCATGCCCATGCCCATGACCGTGACCATGCCCGTGACCCGAGTCCTGCTCGGCGGGATCCAACCGGGCGACCCGCAGCCGGAGCTGCTCGATGACCCGCTCCCGGTCCTGTTCCGACAACGGCACCGGCTTCTCGGTGAGCACGCTCTGGGTCGTGACCTCGGTCAGGCCGGCGTTCCGCAGCGCGTCGGTCCACCCGTACGGCATCGGCACCGACCCCGGAATCGCCGCACGCATCTCGGCGAACCACCGGTCCTGGGCCAGATCGAGCCGAAGCTCGAGCCCGGGCTCGCCGAGGCCGAGATCCCAGGGCAGCATGCGCGACGGGAGGCCGCCCTCGGCGAGCGCGAGTCGTCCACCGGGCGCCAGTAGCGACGCAAGGGCGTTGACGGCCGCTTGCTGGTCAGCGGCGTGGTGGACGGACGCCGACGCCCAGACCAGGTCGGCGGGTGCGCCGATCGCCGCGCGCAGCGGTTCGGGTCCGTCGTCCATCGAAACGACTTCGCAGCGGACCAGGCCGGCGGTGTGTTCACGGGCTTGGCGTAGGACCTCCTCGTCGGCGTCCAGCGCGACGACGGTCGCTCCCGGCACGGCGGCGGCGAGAGCCTTCGCCATGCCGCCTCCGCCGCAGCCGACGTCGACGACGAGTTGGTCGGTGGGGCGGACGAGGGCGCCGGCGACCAGTTCGTTCCAGTCGGCCTCGTCGGTGGCGGTCTTCCGCAGGTGCTCGGCCTGCGCGGCCCAGTCGATCTCGGTCATGCCGACAGTGTCGCGGATCACACGCCGGTACGCCGTACGGTGGGCCGATGATCGCGACGAGGTTCGCCACTGAGCGGCTCGAGTTGCTGCCGCTGAGGGTCGAGTACGCCGGGGAGATGGCCGGGGTGTTGTCGGCCCGCGAGCTCTACGGGTTCATCGGTGGCGAGCCGCCGTCGGTCGAGCAGTTGACCGATCGGTATCGCCGGCAGGTCGCGGGATCCGGGCGGCCGGGGGAGCACTGGCTCAACTGGGTGATCAGCCTGGACGGCGTACTGGTCGGCTACGTGCAGGCGACGGTGACCGGCGACGAGGTGGAGATCGCGTGGGTGGTCGGCGCAGACTGGCAGGGCCAGGGAATCGCGAAGGAGGCGGCGATCGGGTTGGCCGAGTGGCTGCGCCACTCGAGCCCGGCGGTGGAGCGATCGGTCGTCGGCGACTCGGCCGGGCGTGCGGTCCGGGGCGATGCCGGGGCAGCGAGCGGCAACGGCGACCTGCGGATCGTGGCGCATGTGCATCCCGGGCATGCCGCGTCGCAGGCGGTGGCGCGAGCGGTAGGGCTCAGCGCGACCGGCGAGCTGGACGCTGACGGGGAAGAGCTCTGGGTGAGCCGACCCGAGACGCGAGCCGGGCCCGCCGGCGGCCCGGCCTAGAAAGGGAACAGCCTGGCCTGGAAACGGAACAGGCCCGCTCCGACGAATCGGTGCGGGCCTGCTGCGTCTGTGGGGTTCAGACCGGGCGGACGTTCTCCGCCTGCGGGCCCTTGGGGCCCTGGGCGAGGTCGAACTCGACCTTCTGGTTCTCGTCGAGGGTCCGGAAGCCGTCCGTCGCGATCGCCGAGTAGTGCACGAACACGTCGGCGCCGCCGCCGTCCTGCGAGATGAAGCCGAAGCCCTTTTCGCCGTTGAACCACTTCACTGTTCCGCTAGCCATGATCTGCTCCTTTGGTGGGGCGGGTATCAGGTCCGACGGTCGCCGGCACCTGGGTTGCCGAACGAGCCCTCCCACCCGGACCGTGGCCCGGAAATGAGAAAAACGCCCTGCGGATCACACTTCCCGCGGGCGTTTCAAGAACGAACGTGGAACTGCAAAACTGCAACCGAGAGAAACGGTAGCACGAATTCACTGTCTGTACAGAGCGCCGCCGGGCCGTGGCGCGGGCCGGTTCGTCACCACGACCCCCCGCAGTTGCCCCGGCGTGCGTTGACAGCGAATTGAAAGCGCCGCCCCCCACCCTTGCGTGGTCAGCAACGCGGGCTCGTGCAGGGGGTGGCTGTAGTGAGGCGATCGTGGCAGCGGCGACGCGGGGGACTGGCCGTCAAGGTCATCGCCTGCTTGGCGGGCGCATCCGTCCTGGTCCAGGTGGGGGTGCCGGACCCGAGCTTGGCGGCACCGGCGCCTCGGTTCCCGGTGACCGCCGCCGCGCTGGGCGGTACCGACGCGCCGCCGGAGCAGCGGTCCGGGTCGGCCGACGATCCGCCGAGCGCGGGGTCGACCGACACCACGCTGTCGAGCCTGGCCGGGCGGCCGGTGGTCCGGCCCGCACAGGCGGTTCCGGACCGGGCCGTGCTGCCGACCGTACGGCGGCGCGTTCCTGCGGCCGAGAAGCTCACCGACGTGGTCGTCCGCGAGACCGGTCGCAAGCCGAGCGGTGTCGCCGCGATCGGTGCCGAGCTGCGCTCGCAATGGTCCGAGCGGGAGCGGGTCTACCGCAACACAGACGGCACGCACACCCGGCGGTTGTACGACGCGCCGGTCAACGTCCGGGCCGCGGACGGCACCTGGTCACCCATCGATCTCGGCGTGGCGGCGAGCCGGGACGGCCGGTTGTCGCCCCGGCAGGCCCAGTACCGGACGAGCTTCGCGACGACGGCGAACGGACGTGATCTGGGCGTGCTGAATCTCGACGCGAACCACAGCATCGCGTTCGGCCTGCGCGACGGTACCCCGGCCGACGCCCGGGTCAGCGGCGCGGAGGTCACCTACCCGGCGGCCAGGCCTGGCGCCGACTTGCGGCTGGCCGCGACGACGAATGGGCTGAAGGAGGACATCGTGTTGCGGTCGGCGACCGCACCCACGGCGTACGAGTTCGACCTGCGGCTGCGCGGGCTGATCCCTGCCCTGGACCGCGGGACCGGCGAGATCAAGCTGTCCGATCGGGCCGGCGTCGTCCGGGCGGTGATCCCGGCCGGCTGGATGGCCGACGCGCGCGGCGCGGTGTCCCGAAAGGTGGCGTACGCGCTGGTCCAGTCAAACTCCGGTTGGGTTCTGCGGGTGACGGCCGACCCTGGCTGGCTGCGGGCGAAGGGCCGGGCGTTCCCGGTCACGGTCGACCCGTCGGTCGAGGTCGTCAACGACGACCTGGACGACACCTACGTCACCAAAGGGTCGTCCGTGAACCGGTCGGGGGAGCAGTGGCTCGACGTGGGCAACGACGACGGCACCACCTCCGCGTCCTACCTGCACTTCTCCGGATTGACCGCGAAGCTCGCCAATCAGTACATCGTCGGCGCCTCGCTGGTACTGCACAACGTGGACAGCGCGTCCTGCACGCCGAAGCCAGTCGACGTGTTCGCGGTCGGCCGGCACTGGTCCGGCGCGACGATGACGACCTGGCCGGGGGCGCCGCTGGCTCAGCATCTGGCCCAGAAATCCTTCGCCTACGGCGGCACCTGCAGTGGCAGCGGGGTGTACGTGCCGTTCCCGCTGCCACCCGACCTGGTGACCGACTGGACCCACGGCACGCCCTTCCACGGGTTGTCGGTCCGCGCCGCGAACGAGGCCGACACCAGTTCGTTCAAGCGCTTCTCCTCCGCCAACGCCGGCAACTCCGGCGTCCCGTACCTCGACGTCAGGTATTCGCCGCAGGGCGCCGCGTACCGGGTCGACGAGGTGACGCTGCCAACGGCCGCGCACACCGGCCGGATCAAGGCCCGGGTGACCAACCGCGGCTCGGCCACCTGGACCGCCGCCGGGCCACACAAGTTCGGCTTTGTCGTCAAGCAGAACGGGGTGGTCAAGCAGACCTCGCCGAAGTTCTCGATGACGGACAACGTCGCGCCGAACGGAACAATCGCGCTGGACGTGCCGATGGCACCGCTGACCCCGGGTGTGTACCAGGTCTTTCTGACCATGTACGACGGCGCGGCGGACTACCAGTCGGCGTACGGCGTCCCCTACGGCGAGTTCGGCCTCAAGGTCGAGAACGTCCCACCGAGCGTGAACTACGAGCAGCCCGCCAGCGGCGCGGCCGTCGACTCGATCCAGCCGACCTTGTACGCCGAGGGCGTCGACACCGACAACTGGCCGGCCAGCGGGCTGAAGTACAACTTCAAGATCTGTAGCGACCCGGCCGGCAGCACCGGCTGCGCGACGTCGGACTGGACCAGCGCGACCTGGACCCCGCCGCGCGGCACGCTGAAGTGGAGCCAGACCTACTACTGGTGGGTCCGGGCGCACGACAACGTCGAGGCGGGTCCGTTCGCCGGGCCGCTGGCGCTGAGCACGGAGGTGCCGCAGCCGCAGATCACCGCCCACCTCGGCGGTACTCCGCAGGGCGCTCCCGCGCCCGGCCTCGATCCTCAGGTCGGCAACTTCGGCATGACGGCCAAGGACGCATCGGTTGCGACGGTCGGGCCGGACCTGACCATCGAGCGCACCTACAACAGCCTCGACCCGCGCACCGACACGGCGTTCGGCCAGGGCTGGGCGTCCCGGCTCGACACCCAGCTCGTGCAGGACTCGGACGGCTCGGACAACGTCGTCGTCACCCTGCCGAGCGGACGTCAGGTCCGCTTCGGCCGGAACACGGACCTGACCTTCGCGCCGCCGCAGGGGCAGAACCTCACGCTGGTGTTCGATAAGGCCAGCGGCGACTACACGCTGCGGGACGTCACCGGGACCCGGTGGGTGTTCAACCTGCATGGCCGGCTGCGGACCATCACCGACCCGGCCGGGCTGGTGGAGGAGCTGGTGTACGACGACGCCGGACCGGGTGGCAAGCCGACGGCGGTCCACAACCTGACCAGCAACCGGTGGCTCCGGTTGACCTGGGCCGGTGGGCACGTCACCGCGGTCAGCACTGATCCACCGGCGGCCGGTCAGCCGGCGCTCCGGTGGACCTACAGCTACGACGGCCACCAGCTGCTACAGGTCTGCGATCCCGGCGCGGCGCCGAACTGCACGCGGTACGACTACCAGCAGGGCTCGCACTACCGCTCGGTGGTACTGGACGACAATCCGCGCGGCTACTGGCGGTTCGGCGAGTCCAGCTCGACCGGCGGCGCGGCGAGCGCCACGGCCCGCAAGCCCGGAGCCGACAGCGGGACCTACAGCGGCGTTGCGCTGAGCGCCCAGGGCGCAATGGCCGGTACTGCGGACACCGGCGCGGCGTTCAGCCCCGACAGTGCGAGCCGGGTGGTGCTGCCGCCGAAGCTGACCAGTCCGACCATGTCGCTCGCCGTCGAGCTTTGGTTCCGCACCACCAGCGGCGGTGTGCTGATGAGCTACGCCGACCAGCCCTTCGGTACGGCAGCAGCCCAGTGGGCCCCGCTGCTGTACGTCGGCCAGGACGGCCACCTCCGCGGCGGCTTCTGGGTGCCGAAGCCGGCCGGCCAGCGTCAAATCCTCTCCAACGCGCCGGTGAACGACGGGCAGTGGCACCACGTGGTCCTGTCCGGCGCGATCGACCGGCAGGTGCTCTACCTCGACGGTCAGGCGCAGCTCGTGGAGCCCGGCAAGCCCCAGATCGCGACGGTCGACGGCTTCATCGACCACGACAAGCTGCAGCACCTGGTGGTCGGCGCCGGCAGCACCAAGAACTGGCCGTCAGGCAACAACGGCGACTATCACTTCAACGGCAGCATCGACGAGGTCGCGCTCTACCAGCACCCGCTCGGCGAGACCGCGGTCAAGCAGCACTACTCAGCCCGGGCGGCCGTGGTTCAGCTCACCAAGATCACCCGCCCCCAGGACGATCGGGTCGCGGCCTCGCTGACGTACGACGACATCGCCGACCGGGTCGCAACCCTCACCGACCACGACGGCCGCACTTGGCGGCTGGACAAGCCGTCGCGCGACGAGGCAATACGGACCGTCACGCTGCGCGGGCCCTACCCGGACTGGACCTACCAGTTCGACGCCGACCACGGCGGCCGGCTGACGGCGCGGACGCATGACGGCAAGAAGCGCACCTATGGCTACAACACCGAGGGGTTCCTCGCCGAGCAGGCCGACGAGCTCGGGCACAAGGCGACCTTCACGACCGATGCCCGGGGCAACGTTCTGTCCCGGACCACTTGCCGGCAGGCGGGATCGCCGGGATCGTGCCAGACGTCGTACTCGACCTACTTCCTGAACCCGAACAACCCGCTCGACCCGCGCAACGACCGCAAGCTCACCGACGCCGACCCGCGGTCGTCAGGTCCCGCCGACGCGACGTACCGGACCACGTACGGGTACGACACCCTGGGCCGGCAGAACTCGGTCACTTACCCGAAGACCGCGGCCGGTGGGATCCCGGCCGAGACCTGGACCTACTCGACCGGCTCCGAGCCCGCCGACGGTGGCGGCCTCGTCCCCGCGGGCCTGCTGGTCGAGCACCTCGGCAAGCGCGCGGGCCAGGTCACCGCGTACAAGTACCGCTCGAACGGCGACTTGGCCGAACAGGTCGACCCGGTCAAGCTCCGAACCCGGTACGAGTACGACGCGATCGGCCGGCGGACCGTCAAGCGGTCCCTGTCCGAGACCGGCGTCGAGTTCAGCAGCGAGACCACCACCTACACGCCTCGCTCCGAGGTGGACACGGTCACCGGCCCACCGGTCCGCAACGCGGTCACCGGCGTCACGACCCGGCTGGTCACCGACCACGACTACGACGCCAACGGCAACCTGGTCCGGACGACCCAGGCCGGCACCCCCGCCGCGCGAACCACGACCTACGCCTACAACGCCTACGACCAGCTCGTCGTGACGACCCACCCGGACACCACCATCGAACGCAAGGAGTACCGCGACTCCGGCCGCGAGATCCGCACCACCGACCCCCGCGGCACGACCTGGATCGAGTACTACGACTCCCAGTCCCGCCTGCTCCGCAAGGTGGCCAGCGGCCCTGGCGTCGACCCGCAGAACCCCGATGCCACAGTCCTGACCCTGGAGACCCATACGTACGACGCCGCCGGCCGGCTCCACAGCAGCCGGGACGCGATGGGCCGCGAGACCATCCGGACGTACTGGGACGACGACCGCCTCGCCACGGTTACGCGCGCGGGTGTGCTGCAGGAGCAACTGGAGTACGACCCGGCCGGGAACGTGACCAAGCGAACGAGCGCCGGCGGACGCGTTACCACCTCGGCATTCGACGCCGCTGGGTACGCCACGGCCACCACACTCGACCCGGGCCTCGGCACGGGCGGGCTGGGACGGGTGACGGCTTACACCCGTGCGACGGACGGCCTGCCCATCCGGCAGACCCGGACTGGCGCTGCCCAGCCCGGCCGCAGCGAGATCACCGACTACGGGTATGACGCGGCCGGACGGCTCGTTCGTGCGGATGTGGCGCCGAGCGCCGGGGACGTCCTGACCCTCAATTACCTCCGCGACGAACGCGGTCTGGTCACTGCGACCACCGATCGCAAGCGATTCACGACCACCTACGAGTACGACGCCGCCAGCCGGCTGGTCGCGGCGGTGTTGCCCGAGGTGACGACTTGGACCGCCGGGGTTCAGCAAACCGCCGTGCGGCCGAGGACGACCTTCGGCTACAACGCGTTCGGCGATCTGACGGACCACAAGGACGCGAACGGTGCCGTCACTGCCGCCGGGTACGACTCTCGCAGCCGGCGAACCTCGGTGCGCCTGCCCACCTACACCCCTCCGGGCGGCAGCCCGATCGCGGCGACCACGACGACCGAGTACGACGGTGTCGGCAACCCGATCAAGTCGGTGGATCCCCTGCAGCGGGTCACCGAGCGCACCTTCGACCCGCACGGGCGGCTGCTCACCGAGACGCTGCCGAAGGTCGGCGACCAGCCCAGCACGACGAGATACGGCTACGACCGGAACGGCGAGTTGACCTCGACAGCCGACCCGAATGGCATCCAGCGCCTGTCGACCTACGACGGGCTGGGCCGCAAGATCACCGACACCACGGTCGAGCGGCAACCACAGGTCGCGTACTTCACCACGGGCTACAAGTACGACGACGCGGGCAACCGGACGGAGGTGACGACTCCCGCGAAGGGCGTGACGAAGACGACGTACAACAAGGCCGGCGAGCCGATCACCGTGACGGACCCGACCAGCCGCACCACCACGACGGAGTACGACATGGTCGGTCGGCCGACGGCGGTCACCGACCCGGCCGGGATCGTCACCCGGACGGGGTACGACCTGCTGGGCAACGCGACGCTGAGCATGCACCTCAGCGGCAACCCGCTGACCGAAAGGCGGCGGATCCAGCACTCCTACGACCCGAACGGCAACCTGGTCAAGACCACGTCGGCCGAGGGCCGGATCCGCTCCTACGCCTACGACGCCGCGAACCGGCTGGTGCGCCAGGAAGAACAGGTTGCCGACGGCAAGGTGATTCGAACCGCGTTCGGCTACGACGCGGCCGGGAACCACACTCGGCTGACCGACGGCCGGCAGAAGGTGACCGACTACACCTACAACTCCTGGGGTCTGCCGGAGTCGACGATCGAACCGGGCGCGGCGCAGTGGACCGCCGGCTACGACGCCGCCGGGCAGCTGGTTCGCAACAGCCTGCCGGGCGGGGTGGCGATCACCTCGGAGTACGACGCCCAGGGCCGGCTGGTCCGGCAGGCGGGTACGGGCGCCGAGGCGGCCACCGCGGACAAGACCTTCGGGTACGACCCCGGCGGGCGACTGACCAGCTTCGGTACGCCGGGTGGCGCGAGCACCGTCGCGTACGACGACCGGGGCAACGTGGCCTCCATCAGCGGCGGGTCGGGGCAGGCCACGTACGGCTACGATGACGACAGCCGGCCGGTCACGCGCACCGACGCGACCGGGACGAGCTCGTTCAGCTACGACGCGGCGGGTCGTCCGACCGCCGTCGTGGACGGGTTGTCCGGACGGACCATCGACTCGGTTTACGATGCCGGTGGCCGGTTGGCGTGGACGGCGGAACGTGGCCTGGAGCAAGGGGTGAAACGGCTCCGGACGTACGACGCTCTGGGCCGGCTCGGCTCCGACAAGGTGTCGGAGCTCGACCCCGCCGGTGGCCCGCCCCGGGTCATCCACGGCACCGAGTACGGGTACGACGGTGATGACAACCTCACCGCGAAGACGACGATCTCGAACAACCAGAGGTCGTCCAACAGCTACAGCTACGACGGCGCCCGTCGGCTGACGTCTTGGACCGCACCGGGCGGAGCGGTCACGCCGTACGAGTGGGACGATGCGGGCAACCGCACCCGCGCGGGCACGAAGACGTTCACCTACAACGACCGCAACCAGCTCACCTCCGACGGCACCGCGACCTACACCTACACACCGCGGGGAACGCTCGCGTCCGGTGGCAAGCAGTCGACGTACGACGCGTTCGAGCGTTTGCTGTCGGACGGTTCGGCGTCGTACAGCTACGACAGCCTCGGCCGGGTCGCGTCCCGCAACGGCTCCCCGTTCGCCTACAACAGTCTCGGCAACAACGTCGTTTCCGACGGCACCCGACTGACCAGTCGGGATCCGTCCGGGCAACCGCTGTCCGACAAGGCGGCCGGTTCCACCGCGTCGGCGAAGCTTCTCTACTCGGACCTGCGGGGCGACGTGACCGGGCGCTTCCGGGGCCTGGACTCGTTCGGGCAGCGGACCTTCGACGCCTTCGGCACGGTCACCTCCGCCGCCGGTGAGCAGCCGAGCCTGGGTTACCAGGGCGAGTGGACCGAGCCGGCCACCGCCGCGGTCAACATGCACACCCGTTGGTACGCGCCGGACCGGGCCACGTTCGCCAGTCGCGATACCTGGACGCTGCCACCCACACCATCGGTCGCCGCCAACAGGTACACCTACGCGGACGCCAACCCGCTGGTGAACGTCGACCCCACCGGACACTCGCCGGGTGGCGTGATCGGCTCGATGCTCTGCAAGCTCCTCGGCATCGGCTGCTACGGCAACAACGGCGACGACGCCAGCAGTCAGCCGCCGCCGAAGCCACCGAAGCTCCCGTCGCACGCGACCGGACACGGCAGCGGGTCCTTCAACGGCCCGGGAAACGGCAACGGCCACGGGAACGGGAACGGGACCGGCGGTGGCGGTTCCGGTGGTCCGGGCTTCGGTCCGCCGCCGCCTCCTCCGCTGTGGCTGCAGAACCTCCAGTCGCCGCCGCCGCGGCCGAACCCCGGGACGACCGTCCCGCCCCGCCCGAACTCCGCACCGGTCCTCAACCACGACGACATCATCGTCATCGACCACTCCGACGACTACGCGAACGAAGCGAACGACGTCACCGACGCCGGGCACGTCGAGAACGCGAACTACGAGCCGACGACCTCGCCCGACTCGAACTGGACCGACGAGTACCTCGAAGAGCTGACCGACGACGAGCCGGACCTCGGCTGGCCCGTGGTCGTGGTGGAGGGCGAGCCCAACCCGGGTGGGCTGCCGCTCTGCGAGAGCTGCGAGATCATCATCACCGACGACGGCGCGATGCTCTCAGACGGGCACGTGGTGTGCGAGATGCCCTGCTGGCTGCCCGAACCTCCTCCGCCGCCGAAACCGCTGATCATCACCGAGCTGCCGGACACCCAGCCCGCCGAGAAACCCAAGAGCGAACAACCCGGCTGTAACCAGTGGGTGCAGTGGACGATCGGCGGCATCGTCGGCCTCGCGGCGGGTGCCGCGGCGGGCCCGCTCGCCGGCGGCGGGTTCGCCCTCGGTGTCGAGGCGGGAATGATCATCGCCTGCAGCTGAGAGCCGTTCTGTGTCTTTCCCTTCCCGAAGTGAGGATGAAATGTCTGTCAGAAGAAGTGCTGTGCGGCTCTCGGTCCTGGGGCTGCTGACGGCGCTGGTCCTTCCAGCGAACGCCGCGTTGGCCACGAACCGTGAGCCGGGATCCGGGCGGATGGACGGTGCGGTGGCCAGGGCCGCCGGACTGGCGTCCGCGCCGCGGCCGGGCAAGGCTGCGACCACGCCGTTGACCACGGATGCCAAGGGACGGGTCGAGGTGTACGTCGAGGGCGAGCCCGGCGCGGTCCGCTCGGTGGTGGCCGATGCCGGTGGGGTGGTGTCCGATGCGGCCGGACGCCGGGTGCGGGCCGCGGTGCCGAGGTCCGCGCTGGAGGAAGTTGCGGCCGCATCCGGTGTGCTGGACGTGCGCCGACCCGAGACGCCGGTGCCGCTGGAGATCATCTCCGAGGGCGCGCAACCGTCGGGCGCACTGGCCTGGCACGCCGACGGGCGGCAGGGTGCGGGCGTGAAAGTGGGCATCCTGGACGTGGGTTTCGGACGGCTCGAGGCGGCGCAGGCGAACGGCGAACTGCCCTCCGACGTCTCGGTTCACGACGGCCGCTGTGGGACCGAGCACAACTTCTCGCACGGCACGACGGTCGCCGAGGTCGTGCACGACGTCGCCCCACAGGCCCAGCTGTACCTGGCCTGTGTCACCGACTCGATGGACTTCGACGACGCGGCGCGGTGGCTCAAGGACCAAGGCGTGCAGGTCGTCAACGTCTCGATGGCCTTTCCCGGTACCGGGCGTGGCGACGGGCTGCCGAGCCCGAACGACACCGCATGGTCGCCGGCGACGGTGGTGGCGTGGCTGCGAGGTGAGGGCGTCACCGTGATCGCTGCCGCCGGCAACGAAGGTGACCAGCACATGAGCGGCCCGACCGCGGACCCCGAGGCCAACGGCTGGATGAACATCGCCGGGTCCAGCGAGAGCCTGGGGTTCTCGATCGGCGCCGGCGCGACGGTGACCGTCGAGCTGAAGTGGGACGCGTGGCCGCGGACGACCGACGACCTCGACCTGTACGTGATGGACCACGGCGCCCGGCCGGTCGACCTGAACGACCCGCACCTCGGCGGCCGCTACTCGGTCCGGGCCCAGAAGACCGCCACGGGTGGGCTGTCCCCGGTCGAGACGGTCACGTTCACCAACTCGAGCAGCGAAGGTCAGACCTACTGGCTGTACGTGCAAAGCAACGGAGCCAGGACGGATCTGCGGTACGACCTGACGGCGTACGGCCCGGCGGATGGTTTCAGCGAAAAGACGGCCGCCGGCAGCATCGCCGAACCGGCCAGCTCGCCCGTCGTGCTCGCCGTCGGCGCCATCACCGCGGCCAGCGCCGCGACCGGCGGTACGGTCGAGGCTTACAGCAGCCAGGGGCCGAGCATCGACGGCCGGATCAAACCTGACCTCGTCGGTTACACCAACGTCAGCTCCTACACCGGCGGCACCGCACCCGGGACAACGAAGTCGGGCACTTCGATCGCCGCCGCTCACGTCACCGGTGCGGCAGCGCTCTACAAGAGCGCCAATCCGAGCCTCGACCCGGCTGAGCTGGAAGCTCAACTTCTGGACAGTTCCAGCCGGCCCGGACGCAGTAACACCTTCGGGTACGGCGTGGTCAACGTCGGCGCGTCGCGGGTGCCGCAGCCGTCGGCGGGTAACGGGTTCACCGCCATGCAGACTCCACAGCGGGTTCTGAACACGAATGACGGGACGGGTGGGCAGACCGGGCCGTTGGCTGCGGGGCAGACGCTCACGCTGCAGATCCCGGGGCTGCCGGCGGAGGCGACCGCGGTGGTCCTCGACGTGGTGTCGACCGGTACGGGTGTCAGCACGCTGGAGGTGTTCGGAGACGTGTCGACCGGTGTCCACGCACTTGACGTGCTGCCGGGCCGGAGCAATCAGGTCGCCGTGGCGACCACGCTGCACCCGGTGGACAAGGTCGCCCGGATCCGTAACGGGTCGGCCGGCGCCCAGGTGATCGTCGACGTGCTCGGATACTTCAGCCCTTCGTCGCCGTCGACGTACTTCCCGCTGCAACGCCCTACGACGCTGCTCGACACCAAGACCTGGGACGTCGCCACGCCGAAGCTGGCGAACGAGGAGCAAGTGGTCCCGGTCCGGGGCGTGGCGGGGGTTCCGTCGAACGCGACCGCCGTGATGGTGAACGTGACCTCAACCGACGCCACCGCGACGTCGTACCTCGACCTGTACGCGAAGAATCCGACGAACAAGGGGATGCTGACGGCGTACCCGGGGGAGAAGCTGACCAAGCTCACCGTGGTGCCGATCGGTGACGACGGCGCGATCCGGGTCCGTGGACGCGGCGGTGAGGTGCACGCGGCGGTCGATCTGATCGGCTGGTTCGGCGGCAGCGGCGGTGCGCGGTATGTGCCGATGCGCTACACCGAGCGGGCCTTCGACACCAAGACCGGCGTCTACAGCGTCACGAGTGCGTTCAGCACCGGGCACACCCGCGAGTTCCGGGTCACGTTGCAGCCGCGGATCCCGGTCGACGCGTCCGCCGCCTGGCTGACGGTCCGGGCGACCAGCCGCGACGCGGCGCCGTCCGGTATGGAGATGTCGGCTCGGGAGTACCCGCGGGACGGGCATCCGCAGCTCACCACCCAGTGGTACCAGTCGGACGCACGCACCACGGGCACAGCCCAGAGCAACGGTGTCGTGGTGCCGCTCGGGGCCACCGGCATCGTCGGTATCCGCAACGAGCTCGGGACGGCCGGAAGGCCGCCGATGCTGCCGGCTGCGCCGCACGTGACGGTCGCGCTGCAGGGGTACTTCACTGGTGGGTCCGCGATCGCGCCTTCCTCGCTGCCGGCACCGACCGGGCACTGGAAGCTGGACGAGGCCAGCGGCACCACGGCCGCCGACGCGTCCGGCCGCGGCCAGACGGTGACGATGCAGGGCGGCACCGGCTGGATCGGTGGCCGCACCGGCCGGGCCACCTGGCTGGACGGCACCAGCGGCTTCGGTACCACGGCCGCACCGGTGCTGCGGACCGACCAGAGCTTCTCGGTCGCGGCTTGGGTCTACCAGACCCAGCGCGGCGGCTACTACACCGTGGTCAGCCAGGACGGCAACGCGGCGTCGCCGTTCTACCTGCAGTACTACCCAACCACCGACCGCTGGCGCATGGTTGTCACCAGCAACGACGCGACCAGCCCCACCAGCTACGTCGCAGCGACCGACGCCAACCCGGCGCGTGTCGGTGAGTGGATCCATCTGGTCGGTGTGTACGACGCTGCCGCCGGCAAGGTGAAGTTGTACGTGAACGGCGCGCTGGCCGGGCAGGCCAACGGGACCGTATGGCAAGCGAACGGTCCGCTCAGCATCGGCGCGGCGAAGGCGGCCGGGACCCGGCAGAACTTCTTCCCGCGGGGCATCGACGAGGTCCGGACCTACGACCGGGCGCTGGTGGACTCCGAGGTTCGCGACCTGCACCAGAGCACGAGCGCGGTCAACCTCGACCGCTGGGCGTTCGACGAGGGCACCGGCACGGTCGCGAAGGACTCGACCTCCCGGGGGATCGACGGCACCCTGGCCGGCGGCGCGACCTGGACGACCGGCGTGGCCGGGACGGCGGTGCAGTTCAACGGGACGTCGGCGTACGTCGGGATGCCGGGGCGGGCGGTTCTGACCAAGGACAGCTTCACGATCACGGCCTGGGCGAAGCCGGTCAACAAGACCGCGAACACCGTGCTCGCCCAGGACGGCGCCCGGATGAGCCCGTTCTTCCTGCAGTACTCGACCGCCCACGACCGGTGGATGCTCGGTGGGATGCAGGCCGACGCCGACACTGCGCCGGCCTACACCCCGGCGCTGTCCGACCAACCCGCTGCCCTGAACCAATGGACCCACCTGGCCGGTGTGTACGACGCCGGCGCCCGCCAGTTGCGGTTGTACGTCGACGGCAAGCTGACCGGGATCAGCGCGGGCGTGACGCTGTTCAACGGCACCGGCGGGTTCAACGTCGGGCGGGCGAAGTACCAGGATCGCTACGTCAACCACTTCGCCGGCGCGATCGACGACGCTCGGACGTACCACGGCGTGCTCACCGACGCCCAGATCAAGGCGCTCGCAGTGCGGTAACCGGCAAGAGCGAGGACAACTGAGAGTGGCAAGGAGAGCAATCTCCTTGCCACTCTCAGCTCCCGGCATTACGCAGGGGTTGCCGTGAGCCGCGGACGATGCCGCACGATCGTCGGCCGGAGAACGGAGCTGACGAGATGAATCAATCGACCATGACCGCGGTTCGCCGGGCGGTCACCACGAACCGCGGTGGTCCGGCACCATGAACGCCAGCGGCACGATCAGCACCAGGACCGCCGCGAACACCACGAAGCTGTGCGCCTGCGCGACGCCCGGGTGCGCGGCGTGCGACAGGATCGTCGTGGTCACCGAGACCGCGATGATGCCGCCCGACTGGCGGAACATCCCGCGCAGCCCGGCGATCGCGGAGATCTGGTCCGGGGCGAGTTGCAGCGAGGCGTTGTTCGACGCGGGGATCGACAGGCCCATCCCGATCCCCGTCACCGCGGCGGCCGCGGCCAGCCACCCGTACGGCGCGAGGCCGTGCGGTGCCAGCGACATGATCGTCATCCCGCCCGCGACCAGCAGGAACCCGCCGATCATCGGCGCCCGATAGCCGGTCCGGCGGAGCGCGAACACCGCCAGCCCGGCGACGCAGATCATTCCGACGGCCCTTGCCGTGAGCAACGTTCCGGCCTGGAGCGGCTGGATCCCGTAGCGGGCTTCGGCGTACAGGGGAACGAGGGCGCCGAAGCCGAGCACGGCGGCGCCGTACAGGAGGTTGATCGCGTTCATCACCGCGAAGCCTCGGCCGCGCAGCAGCTTGACCGGGATGAACGGGTCGGCTGACCGGTTGGCGTGTCGCAGGAAGAGAACGCCGAAGCAGAGCGCGAGCACCTCGCTGGCGATGAACAACGGATCCGACGCCGAGGCGCCGCCGCTGCCCAGCGAGCTGATGCCGAACATGCCGAGCAGGATCGTCACGGCGAGCAGGCCGGCGCCGACCAGCTCGATCCGGGCGGCCTGCTTCGGCGCGCTGTGCGGCACGAACTTCCAGGCCAGCAGGATCAGCAGGACGCCGGCCGGCACGTTGACCAGGAAGATCTCCCGCCAGGACCAGTAGGTGACGATCACGCCGCCGATGATCGGGCCGAGAATGCCGCCGATCGGGAAGATCGAGGTGAACATGCCGACCGCGCGGTCCCGGTCGCGGCCGAACTGCTCGGCCACGATGCCGGTCGCGGTCGGCATGAACGCGCCGCCGCCGATCGCCTGGAAGGCGCGGAACACCACCAGCAGGTAGATGTTGCCGGCCAGGCTGCAGGCCAGTGAGGCGAGCGTGAACAGCACGGCGGCGCCGAGAAAGATCTTCTTGCGCCCGAACTGGTCGCCGAGCCGGCCGGCCACCGGCATCACCAGGATCTGGCCGAGCGCGTAGATGGTGATCGTCCAGCCGCTCCAGTTGAGCTGCGCGTGCAGGTCGCGCTGGATCGCGTTCAGCGCGGTGGCGACGATGGTCTGGTCGATCGAGGCCATCAGCAGCGCGATCGACACGATCGGGAACACCACCCAGCGGCGCGGCGACGGCTCGTCCCCGGCGGGCGGCGGTGGGGTCTGCCCGGCCACCGGCCCGTCCGTGGCCGGGGTGGTGGCGGCTGGGAGACTCTGGGGTTCCATCAGCAGTCAGAGTACATTGCTTGCCAGCAGGCAATAAAGGGGTAGAGATGTCCGACACCGAGACGTTGAACAGATTGCGCGGCGTGATCTCGCGGCTGGCGCGCGAACTCAACGCCACGGCGACCGACGAGGGCCTGACGCCGACGCAGGCGTCGGTGCTCGGCCTGATCGCGTTCCGCGGGCCGCTCGGGCTGACCGAGCTGGCCCAGCTCGAGGGGCTGAACCCGACGATGGTCTCGCGGGTGATCGGCCGGCTGACCGAGCTCGGCCTGATCCAGCGCGACCCGAACCCGGCCGACCTGCGCGCGATCCAGGTCGAGGCGACCGAGCAGGGCCGCGAGCTGCAGCAACGGATCAAGCTGCTGCGCACCGAGGCGATCGGCAAGTGCCTGGACCAGCTCCCCGAGCAGTCCGCCCGCACGATCATCGACGCGCTGCCCGCACTGGAGGAACTGGCCCAAGCACTGCGCTCCACACACAGCTGAGGCAGCTTGGTCGCGCGGAGCGAGGTCAACCGGCGTCGCGCCGCAGGAACATCGAGGTAGAAGCCGTCAGTGCCGCAACGGCCCAGGCCACGAGGGCGGCCGTCGACAGACCGGCTGCCGGGTTGCTCTGGTGGAGCTGACTGCCCGCCTGACCCGGGAGGTAGTCGCCGACGCGACCCAGCAGCGGCGACGCGACGTACGCCAGCAGCAGGACCGTGACCAGTGCCGGGATCGTTCCGCGGAGCAGCAACCCCAGGCCGTGGCTGAACAGCGCGAGCACGGTCAGGTAGACGATCGTGCCGGCGGCGCTCGCGAAGGAGGTCTCCGCGAGGCGGTTCACCACCGCGAGGTGTGCCGCCGCGACGGTCAGCGTGGCGGTACCGGCGACCGCCAGCGCGCAGGCGATGGCTTTGGCGCCGGCCAGGAGGAGCCGGTCGGGAACGCTGATCAGCGACGTGACGATCTGCCGGTCGTCGTACTCGCTGGTGGCCGCGAGAATGCCGACCAGCACGACCCCGATCTGGCTGTACGTCGTGACCTGCACGGTCGCCGCGTCGCCAGTAGCACTCAGGGCCAGCGTGAGCAGACCAGTCAGTACGACGGTGGTCGCGACCGTCAGGATCACGGCCGGCAGGGTCCGCAGCTTCAGCAGCTCGGCCGCGATCACGGTACGCATCCGCGCCCGCTCAGGCATCGCGCCGCGCGACCACGAATCCACTGGTGAGCAGGATTCCCGCGGTCCACAGGGCCATCACCAGACCACCCGTCAGTGGTGCCAGACCGGCCCCGGTGTCGCGGGTGATCATCCGCAGCCCCGCCAGATCCGGCAAGTAGTGCGCCACGGAGGTCACCTTGGACAACAGGTACGTCACTGAGACCACCGACGAATTGACGATCAGCACGATCAGCGGAACGACTCCGCTCCGCGTGACCCAGGTGATGCCGAACCCGATCAGCGCGCTCAGCGTCCAGTACACCAACCCACCGACCGCGCGGCCCAGCTCAGCTCCATTCAAACCGTTGGCGAGCACACTGTGCGGGCCGAGCAGCACGCTGGTCACGGCCACAAGCCCCACGATGGCAACCGTCGCCAGGACGACCGACACGATCACCAACGCGAGTGCCTTGGCGGCCACCAGCCGCCCGCGCTGCGGCACGGCGAGCAGACTGGTCGTGATCTGGCGACCACCACCGGCGTCCGGGCTGTTGCTGGTGTACTCGCTGCCCACCAGCACAACTCCCAGCACGATCGCCCCCACCGTGCCCGGCATGACCAACTGGAACACACTGTCCGCCGCCGACCCGTACGCCGTACCCGCATCGAGCCGCTCGCGGAGACCGCCGGCGGTCAACGCGCCGATTCCGATCGTGCCGGCCAGGCTGAGACCGCCGGCCAGCAACGCGACCGGCAAGGACATCAGCTTCCTGAGCTCGGCGACGACCAGCTGCCTCATGCTTTGCCTCCGGCGGTCAACGTGAAGAACGCCTCTTCCAGACCGGCGTGGTCGCCGACCACTTCGTCGATCGATCCCTGCGCGACCACGCAGCCGCCCGCGATCACCACCAGATCGTCCGCCGTACTGCTCATCTCAGCCATGAAGTGGCTGGACAGCAGCACCGTGCGCCCGTCGTCGGCCGCCGTACGGACGAGCCGGCGCAGCCAGCGGATGCCTTCGGGATCGAGACCGTTCACCGGCTCGTCGAGCACCAGGACCTCCGGGTCGCCCAGCAGGGCGGTGGCGATGCCCAGCCGGCGGCCCATACCGAGCGAGAACTTCCGGATCCGGGTGCCGGCCGCGTCGGTGAGGCCGACCTCGTCGAGCACCCGCGGCACCCGGTCGCGCGCAATTCCGTTGCTCAGGGCAACCCATTCGAGATGGGCGCGGGCGGTCCGGCTGCGATGGGCGCCGCTGCCTTCGAGCAGGGCGCCGACGGTCCGCAACGGCCAGGTGAGCTCACGATAGGGCTTGCCGGCGATGGTGGCGGTCCCGCCGTCGGCGTGGTCCAGGCCGAGCAGGATGCGCAGCGTCGACGACTTGCCCGCGCCGTTCGGGCCGAGCAAGCCCGTGACGCGGCCGGGCAGCGCCCGGAAGCTGACGTCCCGCACGGCCGGCGTCCCGCGGTGGTGTTTGGTGAGGTGGGTTATCTCGATCACGCGAGGAGTCTGTCGCCGGGCGCGCCGGCGCGGCAGCGGTCAAAGGTTGACTGTTCGGCTCAGCGCTCGGCGAAGCCCGACTCGTAGGCGAGGATCACCAGCTGGGTCCGGTCGCGGACGTCGAGCTTGGCGAAGATCCGGCTCAGGTAGGTCTTCACCGTCGACAGGCTCAGGTGCAGCTCGGCCGCCAGCTCCTCGTTGGACAGTCCACGCAGCACGGCCGCGACGAGCTCCAGCTCACGCGGGCTGAGTTGCTCGAAGACTTCCGGCGTACGCCGGGCCCGCCGGCGCGACACGTCGGCGATCAGGCGCCGGGTGATCTCCGGCGACAGCATCGCCTGCCCGTCGTACACGGTGTGGATCGCGCGCAGAATGTCCGTCACCGGCGCGCTCTTCAGCAGGAACCCGGTGGCTCCCGCACTCAGCGCCTCGTACACGTACTCGTCCAGGTCGAACGTCGTCAGCACCAGCACCTTCGTCGCGGGCAACCGTGAGCAGACCACGCGGGCGGCGGCGAGTCCATCGGTCCCCGGCATCCGGATGTCCATCAGTACGACGTCCGGCCGCAGCCGCGTCGCCAACTCGATCGCCTCGTCGCCGGTCGTGCAGCTGCCCAGCAGCTCGAGCTCCGGATCGCTGCCGACCAACTCGGTCAACGCGGCGCGAACGCTGTTCTGGTCCTCGGCGACCAGCACGCCGATCATCGCCGGGCCTCCGCCGGAAGCATCGCGGCGATCCGGAAACCGCCGTCGGGCAGCGGACCGCAGGAGAAGTCTCCGTTCACGAGCTCCACCCGTTCACGCAACCCGATCAATCCGTAGCCCGTGCCTTCGGCAGGCGCGCCCGTCCCACGCCCGGTCACGACCTCGACCTCCACCACCTCCGGACGTCCGGCGACAGTCACCCGGCACTCAGCGCCGCGCGCATGCCGGACGGCGTTGGTGAGACCTTCCTGCACCACGCGGTAGATCGTCGACTCCAGGTTCGCCGGAACCTGGTCGCGTCCGGTCAGGAACAGCTCCGCCCGGACGCCGGCCGGCCGAACGTCGGCGACCAGGTCGGCCAGTGCGTCCAGGCCCGGCGCCGGCGCTCGTTCGGCCGCTTCGGCGTCGTCCCGGGCGGCGCCGAGAACGATCCGGAGATCGGCCAGTGCCTGCCGGCCCGATTGCTCGACCCGGCTCAGCTCACGTGCCAGCCGCTCGGCGTTGCCGGAGGCCACGTGCGTCGCCACCCCGGCGGACAGCGTGATGCTGGTGAGCGAGTGCGACACCACGTCGTGCACCTCGCGGACGAGCCGCAGCCGTTCGGCCAGGACAGCCTGCTCGGCCTGCAGCCGGCCGTTCTCCGCGACCTCCGCCAACTGCCGCCGGGTCGCCTCGCCGAGCGCCCAGCTGCCGGTCAGGACCAGCATGCTGATCAGCGTGTACCGCGCGGCCTCGGCGACCTCGCGGGTGCCGGCGAATCCGAGCACCGCCACGCCGACCACGACCGCCGTTCCGACCGTCCGCGCGATCTTCGCCGAGCTTCGGCGGACGGCGACCGGATAGAGCGTCCAAGCGACGGCGACGAACGGGTCCTGGGTGGCGCCCAGCAGAGCGCCGGCCAGCGTCGCTGTCACGGTCAGGACGAGCGCGGTCAACGGGAACCGGCCGCGCGCCAGCAGTCCGGCGAACAGTACGGCGATCAGCCCGAGCTCCAGCAGCATCCAGCGGCCGGGCAGGTCGACCGGCAACCAGAACACCAGGACCACGAGCATCGCGACGGCAGCGTTCAGCGCGACGCCGCCGGCACGGACCCGCACTCCGAGCATGGGCCGACGATACGGGACGGGCCGGACGCCGTGACGAAATCGGGAGCCGCCGGGGCAGCGCATTCACCGAACATCGTATACCGTCGACAGTATGACAATGACGGCTGCGGTGGTCCTGGCCGGCGGTCGGTCCTCGCGGATGGGGACCCCGAAGGCGGGCCTGGAGTGGCACGGCTCGACCTTGCTCCGGCACGTTACCGGGGTTGCCGGCCGCGCGGTAGATGGTCCGGTCGTGGTCGTCCGGGCGCCGGGGCAGCCGCTGCCGGCGCTCGATCCGTCGGTGCTGGTTCTGGACGACCCCGAGGAGGGACGCGGGCCGCTGCAAGGCCTCGCGGTCGGCCTCGGCGCGCTGGCCGAGCATGCCGAGACGGCCTTCGTCTGCTCGACCGATCTGCCCTTTCTGCACGTGGCTTTCGTCCAGGCGGTGCTGCGGCGCTTCGGGCCGGAGGGACCGGAGATCGTCCTGCCGTTCGTGCACGGCTACCGACAGCCCATGACCGCCGGCTACCGCACCGGCCTCGCGCCGCGGATCACCAAACTGCTCGACGCCGGCCAGTTGCGTCCGGCGCACCTGTTCAAGGAGTCCGACGTCCGCCGGCTCGAAGAGGACGAGTTGCTCGCCGACCCCCAGCTCGCCAAGGCCGACCCGCAGTTGGAATCGGTCGTCAACGTCAACGAGCCGGACGAGTACCGCGCGGCGCGCGATCGGCCGGCCCCCGAGATCCTCGTCGAGCGCTTCGGCGTACTGGCGAACCGGGGCGGCGGCGGGCGCGGCGCCCGCCGGGTCCGGGCCGCGAACCTCGGCGCCGCCGCGGAGCAGGTCGGGCTCAGCTTCGACGGCCATGTGCTCGCGGCGATCAACGGTGACCAGATTCGCGGTGACGGTCTGGTGCCGCTGGTCGCCGGTGACACGGTCGCGTTCATCTCAGCGGATGCGGGCGGGTGATCCGGATGCCTCCAGGTGGCTACTTCGGCCAGGCGCTGGTGGTCGACGTCTCGGACGGTTCCACCAGCGTCGTACCGCTGCCGGACGACGTACTGCGGCAGTACCTCGGTGGCGCGGGGCTCGGCGTCTGGCTGCTGAGCGAACTCGGCGAAGCCGGTGTCGACCCGTTGGACCCGGCCGCGCCGCTCGCGTTCGTCTTCTCACCGCTGGTCGGTACGCCGTTGACCACCAGCGCCAAGTTCGCGGTGGTCGCCAAATCGCCGCTGACCGGACTGCTCACCGACGCGCTCGCGTCCAGCCACTTCGCGATCGCCGGCAAGTTCACCGGGTACGACGCGATCGTGCTGACCGGGCGATCGGAGTCGCCGTCGACCGTGTTCATCGACGAGTCGGGCGTGCAGGTGGTCGACGCGTCCGCGCAGTGGGGGATGTCGGCGGGAGACGCCGAGGAGTCCATTCGTGCGTCGTACGGGCGGAACTGGCGGGCGGCGAGCATCGGCCCGGCCGGTGAGGCGCTCGTGCGCTACGCGACGATCTCGCACGACGGCCGGCACGCCGGGCGTGGCGGACTGGGTGCCGTGATGGGCTCGAAGAACGTCAAGGCGCTGGCGGTCAAGGGCCGCAAGCGGGTCTCGCTGCACGACAAGGACCGGGTGCTCGCGGCGGCCAAGGACCTGCGTGGCCGGTCGTTCGGTCCGGCCACCGAGAAGTACCGTGAACTCGGCACGCTGGCCAACCTGCTGGCCTTCAACGCGATCAGTACGCTGCCGACCCGCAACTTCCAGGCGGCCACCTTCGACGGCGCGCCGATGCTGTCGGCCGAGGACCTCGCCTCGAAGCGGTCGGTGGCCAAGACCAGCTGCGCGTCCTGCACGATCGGCTGCGAGCACATCTACGCGACCAAGGGCGGCGGCAAGGTCCGGGTCGAGTACGAGAACATGTTCGCGCTCGGGCCGATGTGCGGCGTGTCCGACCCGGATCTGGTGCTGGCGGCAAGCTCTCGCTGCGACGAGCTCGGGCTGGACACGATCTCGGCCGGCGGCACGATCGCCTGGGCGATGGAGTGCGTCGACCGCGGCCTGCTCGACGTGCCCTGGTTGCGCTTCGGCGACGGCAACGCGTTGCTGCGAGCCCTCGACGAGATCAGCGCGCGCACAGGAGTCGGCGTCCTGCTGTCGGAGGGCACCCGCCGGGCGGCGGCCATCGTCGGCCAGGGATCGCTGGCGTTCGCGGCGCAGGTCAAGGGGCTGGAGATGCCCGGCTACGAGCCCCGCACGATGCAGGCGATGGCGCTCGGCCTGGCGGTCAACGCGCGCGGCGCCGATCACAACCGGTCCGGTGCCTACGAAGCCGACCTCAAGGGCGGCCTGGACCGGGCGCACGGCACCGACGAGCACGTGCGTGCGGCGATCGAGACCGAGGACCGGGCCGCGATCATGGACTCGCTGATCCTGTGCAAGTTCCTCCGCGGCGTTTTCGCCGAGCCGTTCGGCGAGTGGGCCGCGCTGCTGGCCGGCGTCACCGGCTGGGACGTGGACGGCGCCGAGCTGCGCGAGACCGCACGCCGGATCGTGCACGCCAAACGGGCCTACAACCTGCGCGAGGGCTGGACGCCGGCCGACGACTGGCTGCCGGACCGGTTCCTGGACACCTCGCTCGAACTGGCCTCCGGCCGGACCGCCACGCTGCCGGCCGAACGGTTGCGATCGATGATCGCCCGCTACTACGCCGAGCGTGGCCTGGACGCCGAAGGCCGCCCCACTGTTGTTTCCATCGCTACCGGAACGGAGCCGACACCATGACCATCACGCGCCCTGCAGCGCCGGAGGTCGAGCAGCGCACGGTCTCGCTCACCATCGACGGGCAGCCGCTGACCGTCGCCGAGGGCACCACCATCTGGACCGCGGCGAAGGACGCCGGGATCGACATCCCGGTGCTGTGCCACGACGAACGCTACGACCCCGTCGGCGTCTGCCGGATGTGCGTCGTCGACACCGGTGGCCGGGCCTACGCCGCGGCCTGCATCCGGCCGTGCGAACCGGGCATGGAGGTGGCGACCTCGACGCCGGAGGTGCAGCGCAGCCGCGAGGTGCTGGCCGAGCTGCTGCTGGTGGACCAGCCGCCGCGTGAGGAGGACCCGAAGCAGACCACCACCGCGGACAACGAACTGCTGGCGGTCGCGGACGACTTCTTCATCACCGAGATCGAGGACCTGTTCCCTGGCCCGTCCCGCGGTACCGACGCGTCCAACCCGGTGATCGAGGTCAACCACGACTCCTGCATTCTGTGCGACCGGTGCGTGCGCGCCTGCGACGACGTCCAGGGCAACGACGTGATCGGCCGCAGCGGCAAGGGCTACTCGACCCGGATCGCGTTCGACCTGAACGACCCGATGGGCCAGTCGTCCTGTGTCACCTGCGGCGAGTGTGTCTCGGCCTGCCCGACCGGTGCGCTGACCAACAAGGCGATCAACAACATCCCGATCCAGCCGCGCGAGACGCTGGAAGCCGTCGACACCGTCTGCCCGTACTGCGGGGTCGGCTGCGCGCTGACGTACTACGTCGACCGCGAACGCGGCGGGATCTCGTTCGCCGAGGGCCGCGACCAGCCGGGCAACCAGGGCCGGCTGTGCGTCAAGGGCCGGTACGGCTGGGACTACGCGTCGTCGCCGCAGCGCCTGACCAAGCCGCTGATCCGGATCGACGCGTCGTACCCGAAGGGACCGCTGTCGGCGGCGACGCAGGAGAACAGCACGCAGGACCTGGACGGGCCGGGGCGCAAGCGCGGAGCCGGCAAGGGCCGCAAGCCCGGCGGACTGGTCCCGTACGAGGAAGTGATGCCGCACTTCCGCGAGGCGACCTGGGAGGAGGCACTCGACCTCGTCGCCCGCAAGCTCGGCGGGATCTACGCCGAGAGCGGCTCCGACGGGATCGCCGGCTTCGGCTCGGCGAAGTGCTCCAACGAGGAGGCCTACCTGTTCCAGAAGCTGATCCGGACCGCGTTCCACAGCAACAACGTGGACCACTGCACCCGGCTGTGCCACGCCTCCAGCGTCGCCGCGCTGTTCGAGGGCGTCGGCTCCGGCGCGGTCTCCACGACGTACGGCGACATCGAGAACGCCGACGTCGCGATCATCACCGGCAGCAACGCGACCGCGAACCACCCGGTCGCCTCGTCGTTCTTCAAGCAGGCCCGGCGCAACGGCACCAAGATCATCTACATCGACCCCCGCGCCGGCACGGTTGCCGACCACGCCGACCTGTTCCTGCAGCTCAAGCCCGGCACGGACGTTGCCCTCTACAACGGGATCATGCACGAGGTGATCCGGCTCGGGCTGATCGACCGCGAGTTCCTGTCCAGCCGCACGTCGAACTACGACGAGCTGGCCCGGACCGTGGCGGAGTACCCGCCGGAGCTCGCGGCCCGGATCACCGGCGTCGACGTCGAGCTGATCCGCGAGGTCGCCCGGGTCTGGGGCGAGGCGAAGGCCGGCGTCATCTACTGGGGGATGGGCATCTCCCAGCACACCACCGGCACCGACAACGCCCGCTGCCTGATCGCGATGTGCTGCATCACCGGCAACGTCGGCCGGCCTGGTACCGGGCTGCACCCGCTGCGCGGGCAGAACAACGTGCAGGGCGCGTCCGACGCCGGACTGATCCCGATGTTCTACCCGAACTACCAGCGGGCCAACGAGGCCAAGACCCGGGTGCTGTTCGAGAACGCGTGGGGCACGGAGCTGAACCCGGAGAACGGGCTGACCGTGACCGAGGTGATCAAGTCGATTCTCGACGGCGGCGTGCGCGGCATGTACATGCTCGGCGAGAACCCGTTCCTGTCCGACCCGAACATCAACAAGGTGCGCAAGGCCCTGTCCCAGCTGGACTTCCTGGTCGTGCAGGACATCTTCCTGACCGAGACGGCCGAGTTCGCCGACGTGGTGCTGCCGGCTACGTCGTACCTGGAGAAGGACGGGACGTACACCAACACCGACCGCCGCGTGCAGCTCGGCCGCAAGGTGTTCGATCCGCCGGGTGAGGCGCGGGCCGACTGGGAGATCGTGCAGGACATCGCCCAGCGGCTCGGCCTGGACTGGAACTACTCGTCGCCGCGGGAGGTGTTCGAGGAGATGGTCCCGCTGATGCCCGACTACGCGAACCTGACCTACGACAACCTGGGCTCGGCCGGAAAGCTCTACCCGGTCGCGGATCCCGAGCACAGCGACGGCACGGTGGTGTTGTTCGACGAGCGCTTCAACACCGCCGACGAGCTGGCTCACCTGGTTCCCGCCGAATGGCTGCCGGCCAAGGAGCTGCCGAACGAGGAGTACCCGTTCGTGCTCAACACCGGCCGGTTGCTGCAGCACTGGCACACCGGGTCGATGACCCGGCGGTCGTTCGCGCTGGACACGATCGCGCCCCGGGCCGAGGTGTCGATCCACCCGGCCGACGCCGCCAAGCTTGGGCTGGTCGACGGCGAGTTCGCGCGGGTGTCGTCGCGGCGCGGCGAGATCGTGCTGAACGTCAAGATCTCGCACCGCGAGGCGCGCGGCAACGTGTTCATCCCGTTCCACTTCCGGGAGGCGGCGGCGAACCTGCTGACGATCGACGAGATCGACCCCACCGGCAAGATCCCGGAGTTCAAGTTCTGCGCCGTCGCGATCGCCCCGGCCGGCGACCGCGGCAGCGTCCGAGTCGGAGGTGCACCCCAGTGACGGTCACGGCGAACAAGGTCCCCGGTGTCGAGGCCCGGGCCGGCAAGTTCCGCGGTCCGAGCCTGATCCCGCTGCTGAACGCGATCCAGGCCCGCCGCGGCTGGCTGCCGCGTGAGGAACTGGAGGCGTTGTCGCGGCAGCAGAAGCGGCCGCTGTACGAGATCGAGGGACTGGTCTCGTTCTACCCGCACTTCCTCACCGCGCCGCCGAAGGACGTCACGGTCCGGGTCTGCCGCGACCTGGCCTGCTGGCTCAAGGGCGCCGAAGGCCCCGCCGCCGACCTCGAGGCCCGGTACGCCGACGCCGAGGACGTCGACGTTCTCGAGATTTCCTGTCCCGGTCGTTGCGACATGGCGCCGGCGGCAACGGTCAACGAGAAGCCGGTCCGGCTCGAGGACGTGCCGGCCGCGATCGAGCAGGCTGCCGGTGGACACCACGACCTCGGCGCGACCGTCGCCTACGTCCCTGAGGGCGGCTGGCCGAACGACCCGTACGCGTCGGGCGAGCACCACTACCGATCGTTGCGGGCGTTGCTGAGCGGGCAGGTCTCTCCTGAACAGGTGATCACCGCATTGCAGGACGCCGGCCTGCGCGGGATGGGCGGCGCGGGCTTCCCGACCGGCAAGAAGTGGGAGCTGGTCCGGGCCGCCGAGGGCGAGGTCAAGTACGCGATCTGCAACGCCGACGAGTCGGAGCCGGGCACGTTCAAGGACCGCCAGCTGCTCGCCGAGCAGCCGCACCTGGTGCTCGAAGGATTGCTGATGGGCATGGTCGTCACCGGCGCGGAGGAAGGCTGGGTCTTCATCCGGCACGAGTACGGCCCGGAGGAGGCGGTACTGCACACCGAGATCGGCCGGCTGCGCGAGCAGGGCCTGATCGGGCCGGACGTGCTCGGGACCGGCCGGCGCCTGATGCTCGACATCTTCACCTCGCCGGGCGGCTACATCCTCGGTGAGGAGACAGCGCTGATCGAGTGCATGGAGGGACATCGCGGCGAGCCCCGGAACAAGCCGCCCTTCCCCGGCAACTACGGCCTGTGGGGCAAGCCGACGCTGATGAACTCGGTCGAGACCTTCGCCGACGTCCCGGCGATCGTTGGCAAGGGCGCGGACTGGTGGAACGCGCAGGGCGTCAACGGCGCCACCGGGCTGAAGTTCTTCGCGGTCTCCGGCCATGTCGAGCGGCCCGGCGTCTACTGCGTGCCGATGGGGACGACGATCCGCGAGCTGATCGACGTCGCCGGTGGTGTCGCCGGGGGCGCGGAGCTGGAAGCCGTCCAGCCCGGTGGCGCGTCGTCGAACTTCCTCGGCCCCGAGCATCTCGACGTACCGCTGGACTTCGGCACGCTGGCCGAAGCTGGGTCGATGCTGGGCTCGGGCGCGATGGTGGTGATGGCTGCCGGCACCGACGCCCTGGCCGCCGCGACCAACGTGCTGCGGTTCTTCCGCAACGAGTCGTGCGGCAAGTGCGTACCCTGCCGGGTCGGCTCGACCAAGGCGCACGACCTGCTGACCGACACCTTGACGTCCGGCGGTGAGCTCGACGAGGCGCGCAAAGCCCGGCTGCTGGAGCTCGAGCTGGTGCTGCGCAAGTCGTCGATCTGTGGCCTCGGGCAAGTAGCGCTCGGACCCGTCGTCAGCGTGCTCGGTCGCCAGCGCGGCGGTACGACGGCCCGGCCGCAGCCGCGGGACTGAGGAGGCACCGTGCCCGGGAAGGAGTTCTTCCAGACCCAGTCGGTCGCGCAGGCCCTGGCGGGATTCCGCCCCCGGCGCCGGACCGGCACGGAGACCGTACGCCGTGAGGACGCGCTCGGCCGGGTCCCCGCCCGGCCGGTGCTGTCCGGGGCCGAGCTGCCCGGCTTCGCCCGCTCGACGGTCGACGGCTACGCGGTGCGTGCCGCCGACACGTACGGCGCGGGCGACGGGCTTCCGGCGTACCTGGAGGTGGTCGGGGCGTTGCGGATGGGCCGGGCCGCGGACGTCGAGGTGCGGTCCGGCGGTGCCGTGCAGATCCCGACCGGGGCCGCCGTACCGGCCAGTGCCGACGCGGTCGTGATGGTCGAGCACACCCAGGTCACCATGCCGGGCGTGATCGAGGTGACCCGGCCGGTCGCGGTCGGCGACGGTGTGGTGCGGGCTGACGAAGACGTTGCCATTGGCAAGCAGCTTGCGCCGGCGGGCCGGCCGCTGCGGGCGCAGGACCTCGGCTTGCTGGCGGCCGCCGGCGTGACGCAGTTGGAGGTCTGCCGACGCCCGCGGGTGGCGATCATCTCGACTGGTGACGAGGTGGTTCCACCGGATACCGCAGAGCTGAGTCCTGGGCAGGTTCGCGATGCGACTGCCTCGGCGCTGGCCGCGCTGGTGACGCAGGCCGGTGGCGAGCCCGCGTCGTACGGGATCGTGGCGGACGACGTGGACCTGCTGACCAAGACGCTCGCCGCGGCGGTCGCCGAGTGCGACCTGGTCGTCGTCTCGGCCGGTTCGTCGGTCGGTGCACGCGACGAGACCACAGCCGCGGTCGAGTCCCTCGGCGCGCCGGGGGTGTACTGCCACGGGCTCGCGATCAAGCCGGGCAAACCGACGTTGCTGGCCGAGTGCTCGGACGTACCGGTGATCGGCCTGCCGGGTAATCCGCTGTCGGCGCTCGTGGTGTTCCGGATGGTCGGCCTGCCGGTCCTGCGGCTGGTCGGCGGCATCACCTCGGCGCCGCCGGAGCCGTCCACGCTCGCGACGATGGCACGACCCGTCGCGTCGGCGGCGGGGCGTCTCGACGTCGTTCAGGTGTCCGTGTGCGACGGTGTCGCCACACCGCTGTTCGGGCACTCGGCCTTGCTGTCGTTGCTGACCAGCGCGGACGGTTACGTGGTGATCCCCGAGCCGGCGACCGGGCTGGACGCCGGGGCTCAGGTCACCGTGACGATGTACGGATAGGTGAGGACTCGTGCACAGCAGCCCCTTCATCAGTGATGTGCCCGTGGCGGACGCCTTGCAGGCCTGGTACGACGCCTGCGCCGCCGCGGGTTGTCCCGACCGCGTGGCCGCCGACCTCGTCCCGGTGTCGGAGGCGGCCGGACGCGTGACGGCCGAGCCGGTCTGGGCGACCCGGTCGTCCCCGGTCAGCGACGTGGCCGCGATGGACGGCATCGCCGTACGGGCTCAGGACACCCATGGCGCGGGTCCGACCAGCCCGCTGCTGCTCGGCCCCGCGTCGTATGTCGTGGTGGACACGGGCGATCCGATGCCGGACGGGTTCGACGCGGTCGTGATGCGGGAGCAGGTCCACTACGTCGACGGCGAGGCCGAGATCAGGTCCGCGGTGCCGCCGTACCAGCACGTGCGGTCGATCGGCGAGGACATCAGCGCGGGCGAACTGCTGCTACCCGAGGGACACCGGCTGCGACCGGTCGACCTGGCCGCCGCCGCGGCCGCCGGAGCCACCCGTCTGCTGGTACGCCGCCGCCCGCGGGTGGCCGTGATCCCGACCGGCGACGAGATCGTGCCGGTCGGCTCACCGGTCCGTCGGGGGGAGATCCTCGACACCAACTCGCTGATGCTGGTCGCGCAGGCTCAGGAGGCCGGATGCGAGGCGTGGGCGACCGAGATCCAGCCGGACGACGTCGACCGGATCGGTACGGCGCTGCGCGCGGCGGCGGAGTCCGCGGACCTGGTGATCGTGATCGCGGGCTCGAGCGCCGGCCGGGACGACTACACCGCGCGGATCGTCGGCGACCTGGGAACGTTGGCGGTGCACGGGGTCGCCGTACGGCCTGGTCATCCCGTCGTGCTCGGAGCTGTGGACGCGACGCCGGTGGTCGGCGTACCGGGATACCCGGTGTCGGCGGCGTTGACGTTCGACATCTTCGTCGCGCCGTTGCTCGCGGCGCTCGAAGGTGCTGCCGCCGCCCAGCGGCCCGAGGTCACCGCGAAGCTGGCCCGGAAGCTGCCGTCGGTGGTCGGAATGGACGACTGGGTGCGGGTCCGGCTCGGTTCCGTCGGTGGGCAGATCGTGGCGTCCCCGCTGCCGCGCGGGGCCGGTGTGCTCACGTCGCTGGTCCGGGCGGACGGATTGCTGCTGGTGCCGGCCGGTGTCGAGGGGCATCACGCCGGCGAGGCGGTCGGCGTCCGGCTGCTGCGGCGGCTGCCGGAGATCGAGCGCACGATCGTCGCGATCGGTTCTCACGACCTGGTCGTGGACGTCGCGGCGACGATGCTGCGGGGCGCCGACCCGACGCTGACCCTCGCGTCGTCGAACGTCGGCTCGCTCGGCGGTCTGGTCGCGCTGCGGGACGGGCTGTGTCACCTGGCCGGGTCGCATCTGTTGCATCCGGCAACGGGCGAGTACACGTTGCCCTACCTGGACGAGTTGATGCCCGGCCGGGAGTTGGCCGTCGTCCGGCTGGTTCACCGGGATCAAGGGCTGATCGTTGCGCCCGGCAACCCGCTCGGCATCACCGACCTGGCGGACCTGCCCGAGCACTCGTACGTCAACCGCCAGCGCGGCGCCGGCACCCGGATGCTGCTCGACCAGAAACTGCGCCGGCTGGAGATCGATCCGGCGACGGTGCGGGGTTACGCCCGCGAGGAGCCGACGCACCTGGCTGTCGCGGCCGCCGTCGCCGCGGGCCGGGCCGACTGCGGGCTCGGCATTCTCGCCGCGGCGCGGGCGTTCGGGCTGGACTTCGTGCCGGTGGCCGAGGAGCCGTACGACCTGGTCGTGGAAGCGTCGAGCCTCGACGACCCGCTGCTCGCGCCGTTGTGGGAGCTGCTGCAGTCGGCGGACTTCCACGGCGCGATCGCGAAGCTGGGCGGCTACAACACCACCGAGACAGGCAGGCGGTTGCGATGACGTTGAAGACCATGGCGATCTTGCTGGCCGCCGTACTGGTGGCCGGGTGCAACAACAGCGCGGCGGCGCCGAGCGGACCCTCAGGGTCGATGGTGCTGGCGACGACCACGAGCACCCAGGACTCGGGATTGCTCGACGTACTGCTGCCGGCCTTCGACGAGAGCAGCGACTGCTCGGTCAAGACGGTGGCGGTGGGATCCGGACAGGCGATGAAGATGGGTGAGAAGGGCGACGCCGACGTCCTGCTGGTGCACTCGCCCGCTGCCGAGGAGAAGTTCATGGCGGCCGGTCACGGCAGCAGCCGCGAACCAGTGATGCACAACGACTTCGTCGTCGTCGGACCGCCCGCGGACCCGGTCGGGCTGTCCGGCGCGGGCACCGCCGCGGCGGCTCTGAAGCGGATCGCCGATCGGCAGGCGCCGTTCGCGTCCCGCGCCGACGACTCCGGCACGAACGCCAAGGAGCTGGCACTGTGGAAGGCGGCCGGCGTACGTCCGGCCGGCCGGTGGTACGTCGCGACCGGCCAGGGGATGGGAGCCACGCTGACGATCGCCAACCAGAAGCAGGCCTACACCCTGGCGGACCGCGGCACCTTCCTGGCCACCAAGGGGCTGCAGCTGAAGGTGTTGTTCGAGGACTCCGCCGACCTGCGCAACGACTACCACGTCATCGTGGTCGACCACGAAGGCGTGAACACCGCCTGCGCGACGGCCTTCGCCGGCTGGGTCCGGGACCAGCGCGCGCAGGAGCTGATCGCGAAGTACGGCATCGAGAAGTACGGCGAGGCGTTGTTCTTCGCCGACGCGAAGCGATGACCGCCGAGCCGGTCTACGAGGTCCTGGCGCGCTCGGCGACGGTGTCGCTGACGGCCACCGTCATCGCCTCGCTGCTCGGGATCTCGCTCGGCACCGCCCTCGCCCTGGCCGGCCTGCCCGGCCGGCGGCTGCTCACCGCGGTCGTGAACACCGGGATGGCCGTGCCCACCGTGGTCGTCGGACTGATCGTCGCGTTGCTGCTGTGGCGCAGCGGACCACTCGGCGACCTGAACCTGATCTACACCGTGCGCGGCATGATCATCGCGCAGGTCGCGATCGCCACCCCACTCATCACCGGCATCACGATGGCCGCGCTACAACTCCTGCCACCCGAACTACCCGAGCAACTGCGCTCTCTCGGAGCGAACCGCCGGCAACTGGTGCTCCGGCTGTGGATCGAGGCACGGCTGCCGCTGCTGGCCGCGGCGATGGCCGGCTTCGGGCACGCCATCTCCGAGGTCGGCTCGGCAACGCTGGTCGGCGGCAACATCCACGGCCAGACCCAGGTGATGACGACCGCGATCGTCGAGAACGTCAGCCGCGGCGAGTTCGGCACCGCGATCGTGTACGGCGTGATCCTGCTGGTGCTCGCGTTCGTGGTGAACAGCCTGCTCGCTTCGATCCAGCAGCGGGGAGCCGTGTGGGCGCGGAACTGAGCCTGCGCGAAGTCCGGCACCGCCGCGGCGGGCGGGACGTGCTGTCGATCGACCGGCTCGACGTCACCGCGGGCGAACGCCTGGCGGTTCTCGGCCCGAACGGCGCGGGCAAAACGACGCTGCTGCGCCTGCTCGCCGCGGTCGAACCGCCCACGGCCGGGCGCATCACGGTCGACGACCTGGACACCGCGAGCGGGGGAGTGGAGCTGCTCAGGCGGACGGCGTACGTCACGCAGCGGGCCGGTCTCCTCAGTACCAGCGCGCTGCGCAACGTCGAGCTGCCGCTGCAGTGGCGCAAGGTGCCCCGCCGGCAGCGGAGGCACTTGGCGATGGAGGTGCTGGACCGGCTGCGCGTCGCGCACCTCGCCGACCGTCCCGCCCGGGCATTGTCCGGCGGCGAACAGCAGCGGGTCAGCCTGGCCCGTGCGCTCGCGCTGGATCCAGACGTTCTCCTGCTGGACGAACCCGCGGCGGGACTCGACGCCCAGTCCCGGACGGTCTTCTTCGCCGATCTCGACCGGGCGCTGGGCGACCGCGCGATCACCGTGGTCCAGGTGTCGCACCGAGCCGACGAGGCGCTGCACTTCGCGGACCGCGTCGTCGTGTTGCTCGACGGCCGGATCCACCAGCTCGGGACGCCGGACGAGCTGAACCGCCGGCCCGTCGACACCGACGTGGCGGCGCTGGTCGGCTACGAGAACCTGGTCGACGCCGAAGTCGGGCCGGACGGAACCGTTCTGGTGGGCGAGGCGCCGACCGGCCTGACCACCGACCGCCCGCCGGGCCCGGTCACTGTCGCCGCGTTCGCGAGTGGCGTCCGGCTGCTGCCCGCCGACTGGCCCGGCCTTCCCGTGCAGGTCACTCGGGTCAGTCCCGGGCCGGGGCACCGCATGGTCGCTGTCGCCGGAGTCGTGTCGTTGCTGGCGCATGTTCCGCTCGGTGGGAGCACCCTGCGCGCCGGCCTCGCCGTCCGCGCGACCTTCGATCCCGCGCTGAGCACCATCCTGCCGCGCCCCTGAATCCAGCAAGGGCTTTCCGAAATCGCTGGTAGGCAAGGCCTATCGAGCGATCGGAAATGTGACGTTGGTCATGCCTTGACCGCCTACAGGAGCCAGCCTACTGTATGCCGTATACCGAGCCCCTCCGAAAGGCGGGACCATGTTGACTGCTGTGCCCTCGTTCGCCGTGAACTGCTCGCTGTTGTTCACCGAACTGCCCTTGCTGCAAAGACCTGCGGCCGCCCGCTCGGCCGGCTTCGACGCGGTCGAGTTCTGGTGGCCCTTCGACTCGAGCCTTCCCGGCGACGCCGAGGTGACCGCGTTCGAGCAGGCGATCCTGGACGCCGGCGTCCAGCTGACCGGACTGAACTTCGCCGCCGGCGACATGCCCGGCGGCGACCGCGGACTGGTGTCGTGGCCGCAACGCTCGCTGGAGTTCCGCGACAACATCGCGGTCACGCTGGGAATCGGCGAACGTCTCGGCTGCCGTGCGTTCAACGCGCTGTACGGCAACCGGGTCGAAACATCCACCCCGGCGGCGCAGGACGAACTGGCCGCCGAGAACCTCGCCCTGGCCGCCACTGCGGCCGGTTCTTTCGGCGCGACCGTGCTGGTCGAACCGGTCAGCGGCGCCGAGCGCTACCCGCTGCTGACCGCGGCCGACGCAGTCGCGGTGATCGACCGGGTGGTCCGCGAGTCCGGTGTCACGAGCATCGGGTTGCTGGCCGACCTGTACCACCTGACCGTCAACGGGGACGACGTGAGCAAAGCGATCACGACGTACGCCGATCGGATCGCGCACGTGCAACTCGCCGACGCGCCCGGGCGCCACGAGCCCGGCGCCGGAACGATCCCGATCGCCCAGCACCTCGGCGAGCTCGCCGACGCCGGCTACGACGGCTGGATCGGGCTGGAGTACAAGCCCTCCGGCCCGACCACCGACAGCTTCGGCTGGCTGACCGACCTGGCCGCGCCGGACCGTTCCGGTTCTGACCGATAAGGAGCAGGTATGCCACGAATGACTGCCGCCCGTGCGGCGGTGGAGATCCTTCGCCGCGAAGGTGTCTCGCACCTGTTCGGACTTCCCGGCGCCGCCATCAACCCGTTCTACGCGGCGGTGCGCGCGCAGGGCGAACTGAAGCACGTGCTGGCCCGGCACGTCGAGGGCGCCTCGCACATGGCCGAGGGTTACACCCGCGCGGCCGCGGGCAACATCGGCGTTTGTGTCGGGACCTCGGGCCCGGCCGGAACCGACATGATCACCGGCCTGTACGCGGCCTCGGCCGACTCGATCCCGATCCTGTGCATCACCGGTCAGGCGCCGGTGGCCAAGCTGCACAAGGAGGACTTCCAGGCGATCGACGTCCCGGCGATCGCCGGACCGGTGACCAAGCTCGCGGTCACCGTGATGGAGGCCGCCCAGGTCCCGGGCACCTTCCAGAAGGCGTTCCAGGTGATGCGCAGCGGGCGTCCCGGCCCGGTGCTGATCGACCTGCCGCTGGACGTGCAGCTGACCGAGATCGACTTCGATCCCGAGCTGTACGTGCCGCTGCCGATCGCGACGCCGCGGGCCAGCGTCGCGCAGGCGGAGAAGGTGCTCGACCTGCTGGCGGCGGCCGAGCATCCGCTGATCGTCGCCGGTGGCGGCGTCGTGAACGCCGACGCGGCGGACCTCCTGGTCGAGTTCGCCGAACTGAACGGCGTCCCGGTGGTGCCGACCCTGATGGGCTGGGGCACGATCCCGGACGACCACCGGTTGATGGCAGGCATGGTCGGCCTGCAGACCTCGCACCGGTACGGCAACCAGACGCTGCTGGCCTCCGACCTGGTGATCGGGATCGGCAACCGCTGGGCGAACCGGCACACCGGCGGCCTGGACGTCTACCGCGGTGAACGCAAGTTCGTGCACATCGACGTCGAGCCGACTCAGATCGGGCGGGTCTTCGCACCCGATCTCGGCATCGTGTCCGACGCCAGGGCGGCGCTGGAAACGCTGATCCACGTCACCCGCACCCGGATGACCGAGGGGCCGTTGCCGGACCGGTCCGAGTGGGCCGCGCAGTGCCGTGAACGCAAGCGCACGCTGCAACGGCGTACCGACTTCGACGCGGTGCCGGTCAAGCCGCAGCGGGTCTACCAGGAGATGAACAATGCCTTCGGACCCGACGTCCGGTACGTCTCCACGATCGGGCTGTCGCAGATCCAGGCCGCCCAGATGCTGCACGTCTACCGGCCCCGGCACTGGATCAACGCCGGCCAGGCCGGACCGCTGGGCTGGACCGGCCCGGCCGCGCTCGGCGTCGCGGTCGCCGATCCGGACGCGACGGTCGTGGCGCTGTCGGGCGACTACGACTTCCAGTTCCTGATCGAGGAGCTCGCGGTCGGCGCGCAGTTCAAGATCCCCTACATCCACGTGGTGGTGAACAACGCTTATCTCGGGCTGATCCGGCAGGCCCAGCGAGGGCTGGACATGGACTTCTGCGTCCAGCTGTCGTTCGACAACATCAACACCCCCGAGCTCGGCGGGTACGGCGTCGACCACGTCAAGGTGGCCGAAGGCCTGGGCTGCAAGGCGCTGCGGGTGTTCGAGCCCGACGGCATCCTGCCCGCCCTGGAAGAGGCCAAGAAGCTGATGGTCGAGTTCGAGGTGCCGATCGTGGTCGAGGTGATCCTGGAACGGGTCACGAACGTTGCCATGGGCACCGAGATCGACAACGTGGTCGAGTTCGACGAGCTGGACGGCGTCGTGAACCCGATCCCCACCGCCTCCGGGCTACGGGACTGAGGAGGTCTGATGAGAGTCGCAGTTCTCGGCGCCGGAGCGATCGGTGCGTACGTCGGTGCCGCCCTGCACCGGGGTGGCACGGAGGTCCACCTGGTGGCGCGCGGCGCCCACCTCGACGCGATCCGCCAGAACGGGGTCCAGGTCTACAGCCCACGCGGCGACTGGCTGGCCAGAACGCCGGCCACCGACGACCCGCGCGAGATCGGCCCGGTCGACTTCGTCTTCCTCGGGCTGAAAGCGAACTCGTACGCGACCTGCGGCCCGCTGCTCGAGCCGTTGCTGCACGAGAACACCGCGGTGATCGCGGCCCAGAACGGCATCCCGTGGTGGTACTTCCACGGGCTGCCCGGACCGTACGAGGGACACCGGATCGAGTCGGTCGACCCGGACGGCGCGGTGACCCGGGTGATTCCGCTCGAACGGGCGATCGGCTGCGTCGTGTACTGCTCGACGGAGCTGGAAGGGCCGGGCGTCGTCCGGCATCTGGAAGGGACGCGGTTCTCGATCGGGGAGCCGGTCGGCGGGCAGAGCGAGCGCTGCCGGCAGTTCAGCGAGGCGATGATCGCCGGCGGGCTGAAGTGCCCGGTCGAGGACGACGTCCGCAACGACATCTGGATCAAGCTGCTCGGCAACGCGGCGTTCAACCCGATCAGCGCGCTGGCCCGGGCCACGATGGTCGAGATCGCCACCCACCAGGGCACCCGCGCGATGGTCCGGCTGATGATGGAGGAGACGCTGGAGATCGCGCGCGCGGTCGGCTCGGATCCCGACATCTCGGTGGACAAGCGGATCGACGGTGCCGAACGCGTTGGCGAGCACAAGACGTCCATGCTGCAGGACCTGGAGAAGGACAAACCGCTCGAACTCGACGTGATCCTCGCGGCGGTGGTCGAGCTGGCCGACCTGACTGGCACGAAGGCGCCGACGCTGCGCGCCGTGCACGCGGTCGCGGATTTGCTGTCCAGCAAGGTCGGCGCGTCGACCGGAAAGGTCGCTCACGCGCCGACGTCGGGCCGGGCCCCCGGCTCGGTGGCCCCGGCCGCTGTGGCTCCACCGGCAACAGCCGCCACCCCTTGACCAGGAGGGTCCGGAGACGAGCCCTGCCGACAGCCCTCCGGATCCCCCTGTTCCACCCGCTGCGCCCCGAAGGACACCGCGAGGTCCTTCGGGGCGCAGTGCCGTGCCGCCGCTGCTGCTCCTGCCCCTGTCGCCGCTGGCGCGGCCCGAGGTTCCCGCGGCGCCGATCGCGGGATATCATCGCCGGATGACGATGAAAGAGCTGGTCATCGATGAGTCGGCCGGGCTGGCCGTGGCGGCGTGTCTGTTCCACGGGTTCAGCGACGCCTCGCGGCTGGCGATCGTGCGGCACCTGGCGCTGGGACCGCATCGGGTGGTCGACCTGACCGAGCACCTGGGGCTGGCGCAGTCGACGGTGTCCAAGCATCTCGCGTGTCTGCGCGACTGTGGACTTGTCGACTCACGGCCGCAGGGGCGGGCCTCGGTGTTCACCCTGTCGCACCCGGAGGCGACGCTCGAGCTGCTGTCGGCGGCCGAACGGCTGCTGGGACTCACCGGCGACGCGGTCGCGCTCTGCCCGGTGTACGGCGTGGAGGCCAACTCGTGAGCGAGCCCCTGCAGCTCAGCCCGTTGAGCACCTGGACTGCCGACCCGGAGCAGCGTCGCCGCCTCGGTCGTCGCGCGCAACTGCTGGCCGCGGCCTCGGTCAGCTACAACGTCGTCGAAGCGATCATCGCGATCGGCGCCGGGATCGTCGCGGGTTCGGTCGCGCTGGTCGGCTTCGGGCTGGACTCGGTGGTCGAGGTCTCCAGCGGGCTGATCATCCTGTGGCAGTTCCGCCATCGCCTGCCCGAGACCCGCGAGCGCCAGGCGCTGCGGCTGCTCGCGTTCTCGTTCTTCGCCCTCGCCGCGTACGTCGGCTTCGAGTCCGTCCGGGCACTGATCACCGGCGCGAGCCCCGACGCCTCACCGGTCGGCATCGGCCTGGCGATCGCGTCGCTGATCGTGATGCCGTTCCTGTCCTGGGCGCAGCGGCGGACCGGGAAGGCGCTCGGCTCCAACGCGGTCGTTGCCGACAGCACCCAAACGCTGCTGTGCACGTACCTGTCCGCCGTACTGCTGGTCGGGCTGGTGCTCAACGCCACGCTCGGCTGGAGTTGGGCCGACCCGATCGCCGGGCTGGTCATCGCCGGCGTGGCGGTTCGCGAAGGGCTGGAAGCGTGGCAGGGCAAGGGGTGCTGCGCGCCCGTGGCCGGAGCAGCGGAAGCCGCCGGCTGCTCCTGCGCGGAGGGCAAGTGCACCGACGGCTGCTGCTAGGGCGGGTCCGAAGGACCGCCGGCGGGGGAGCTGGCCACCCCCACCGGCGGCCCGTGTCAGGTGTTCCGTCCTGACAGTTCCTCGACCACCTTCAGCAAAGCCGAGTGGTCGAGAGATCCGTGACCCATGGCGCGGGCCGCGGAAACCAGTTGGGCGACCAGTCCGGTCACCGGGAGCGCGACACCGGCCGCGCGGGCGGCGGACAGCGCGATGCCCATGTCCTTGTGGTGCAGGTCGATCCGGAAGCCGGGCGCGAACTCCCGGCCCAGCATCGTCGCGGCCTTGAGGTCCAGGATGCGGTTGCCGGCCAGGCCTCCGGCGAGCACCTCCAGACCGCGCTCGCCGTCGACGCCGGACGCCTCCAGCAGCACGATCGCCTCGCTGACCAGCGAGATGATGCCGGCCACCATCAGCTGGTTGGCGGCCTTCACGGTCTGACCGGCGCCGTGACCACCGACGTGCACGATCGTCCGGCCGAGATCCTCGAGCAGTGGCTTCGCCTCGGCGAACACCTCTTCGTCCCCGCCGACCATGATCGACAGCGACGCCTTGATCGCGCCCTGCTCACCACCACTCACCGGCGCGTCCAGCACCCGTACGCCGAGCTCCGCGCCGGCCTTCGCGACCTCCAGCGAGGTCTCCGGCGCGATCGACGACATGTCGATCAGCAGCAACCCGGCCTGGGCGGACTCCAGTACGCCGCCCGGCCCGAGCACCACCTCGGCGACCTGCGGGGAGTCCGGCAGCATGGTGATCACCACCTCCGCACCGGCGACTGCCTCGGCGATCGTCGGCGCGGGCTTGCCGCCGGCCTGGAGCAGCTTGTCGACCGAGGCCGGCACCACGTCGTACCCGGTGACGTCGTGCCCGGCCCGGACCAGGTTGGCCGCCATGTGCGAGCCCATGATGCCCAGCCCGATGAATCCGATCTTCCGTGTCATCGCAAGTCCCTTCTCAGACCGGGTCGAGGATCTGCTCGAGCGCGGCGCGCATCAGCTGCGCGGTCTCGGACGGCGTCTTGCCGACCTTCACCCCGACGGCTTCCAGCGCCTCCTGCTTGGCGGCCGCCGTACCGGACGAGCCGGACACGATCGCGCCGGCGTGGCCCATCGTCTTGCCCTCCGGGGCGGTGAAGCCGGCCACGTAACCGACCACCGGCTTGGTGACGTACTCGGCGATGAACGCCGCGGCCCGCTCCTCGGCGTCGCCGCCGATCTCGCCGATCATCACGATCGCCTCGGTGTCCGGGTCGTCCTGGAAGGCCCGCAGCGCGTCGATGTGGGTGGTGCCGATGATCGGGTCGCCGCCGATGCCGATCGCGGTGGTGAAGCCGTACTCGCTCAGCTCGTACATCATCTGGTAGGTCAGCGTGCCGGACTTCGACACCAGGCCGATCCGTCCGGGCCCGGCGATGTCGGCCGGGATGATGCCGGCGTTGGCGCGGCCGGGGCTGATCAGGCCGGGGGAGTTCGGGCCGATGATCCGGGTGCCGGCGGCCTCGGCGTGCGCGAAGAACGCGGCGGTGTCGTGCACCGGTACGCCTTCGGTGATCACGACGACCAGCCCCAGGCCGGCGTCGATCGCCTCGATCACCGCGCCCTTGACGAAGCGCGGCGGCACGAACACCACCGACACGTCCGCGCCGGTCGCCTTCACCGCCTCGGCGCAGGACCCGTGCACCGGGATCGACCGCTTGGCGAAGTCGACCGACTGGCCGCCCTTGCCCGGTGTCACGCCGCCGACGATGTTGGTGCCCGCGGCAAGCATCCGGGAGGTGTGCTTCTGTCCCTCGGCGCCGGTCATGCCCTGCACGATGACCTTGCTGTTCTCGGTCAGGAAGATCGCCATCTGTCCAGCTCCTCTCAGGCCTGGGCGGCCAGTTCGGCGGCGCGGTCCGCGGCACCGTCCATGGTGTCGACCACCGTGACCAGCGGGTGGTTCGCCTTGGCGAGGATCTTGCGGCCCTCGTCCACGTTGTTGCCGTCCAGCCGGACGACGAGCGGCTTGTTCGCCGCGGGCCCGAGCAGCTCGAGCGCCTGCACGATGCCGTTGGAGACCGCGTCGCAGGCGGTGATGCCGCCGAACACGTTCACGAACACGCTTTTGACCTGCGCGTCGCCGAGAATGATCCCGAGCCCGTTGGCCATCACCTCGGCGCTCGCGCCGCCGCCGATGTCCAGGAAGTTCGCGGGCTTCACACCGCCGTGCGCCTCACCGGCGTACGCGACCACGTCGAGCGTCGACATCACCAGTCCGGCGCCGTTGCCGATGATGCCGACCTCGCCGTCGAGCTTGACGTAGTTCAGGCCCTTGGCCTGCGCGGCCGCCTCGAGCGGGTCGGCCGCGGCCTTGTCCTCGAACGCCGCGTGGTCCGGGTGCCGGTACGCCGCGTTCTCGTCCAGCGTGACCTTGCCGTCCAGTGCCTCCAGCCGCCCGTCGCCGAGCTTGACCAGCGGGTTGACCTCGACCAGCGAGGCGTCCTCGGCGATGAACACCGTCCAGAGGCTCTTCACCACCTCGGTGGCCTCGGGCGGGAAGCCGGCCGCGGCGACGATCTCGGCGGCCTTCGCGTCGTCGACGCCGACCGCGGGATCGATCGAGATCGTGGCGATCGCCTCGGGATTGGTGTGCGCGACCTCCTCGATCTCGACGCCGCCCTCGGTGCTCGCGATGCACAGGTAGTCCCGGTTGGCCCGGTCGACCAGGAACGAGAAGTAGTACTCCTCGGCGATGTCGGCCGCCGGCGCGAGCAGGACCCGCCGCACGGTGTGGCCCTTGATGTCCATCCCGAGGATCTCCCGGGCCCGCTCGGTCGCTTCCGCCGGGTCGGCGGCCAGCTTGACGCCACCGGCCTTGCCACGGCCGCCGGCCTTCACCTGGGCCTTGACCACGACCCGGCCGCCGAGGGCCTCGGCCGCCCCGGCCGCGTCCGCGGCGTCCTCGACCACCCGGCCGAGGGTGACCGGCACGGCGTGCCGGGCGAAGAGTTCTTTGGCTTGGTACTCCATCAGGTCCACGGGGGCAGTCCTCTCCTCACGCACGCAGCTGACTCGTGTGCCGACTGTATGCTGTATGCAGATTCGTGCACAAGGGCTGCGAGGTCTGGACAAGCAGTGGCGGAGAGGGGTACCACAGTTCCATACGGTATGCAGTAGTCAGGAGGCGATCATGAATGACGCGACCACCAGTACGCCTCCCCGGGACGTTCGGGACGTGTACGGCCGCCGGTACCGCATCGGCGAGGACCCCAGGGAACTGACCGGGCACTCGCGCCGGTGGCAGTTGTGGGCCGCCTGGGCCTGCATGGCGGCGATCAGCCCGCTGCAGTACTCCTTCGGTTCCGCCGCGCTCGGTCTCGAGTCGGGCCGGGCCTGGGGCACGGTCCAGACGATGTGGCTGCTCGCCGTCTTCGTCGCCTTCCAGGCGCTCGCCGCCGTACCGGCCGCCTGGCTGCAGCGGGTCCGCCGGGTGACACCGACCCAGCTCGTCGTTCTCGGCGGGTTCCTCGCCGCCGTCGGCCTGGTGACGCTGGCCCACTCCAGCAGCTACACCGGCGCGATGCTCGGGTACGCCGTCGTCGGCGGCATCGGAGCCGGGCTGGTCTACTCCGCGTGCATCACCACGGCCGCCCGCTGGTTCCCTGATCGGCGGACCTCGACGATCGGCTTCGTCACCGGCGGGTTCGCCGTCGGTGCGGTGCCCAGCATCGCGTTGCTGACCATCTTCGACACCACCGGCGGCCAGCGGTACGTCTTCGACCTGACCGCGCTGGTCGCGCTGCTGATCGTGATGACCGCCGGTGGCCTGCTCAAGGACCCGCCGCGGCACTGGTGGCCGGCCGACATCGACGCCCAGGCGTGGGCGGTCGACCGCCGGCTGAACCGGAGCATCCCGAACAACCTGCCCGCCGTGCGCTACTACCGCCCGGCCGAGGCGATGAAAACCGGGGCGCTCCCGCTGATGTGGCTGACGCTGGCCATCAGTACGGCGCTGTCGCTGTTCGGTATCGCATTCGTCGTCAGCTACGCCACCGAAGCGCGACTCGGTGTCGCTGTCGCTGGGCTCGCCGCCGGAATGCTTGCCGCAGTCAACGGTCTGGGCCGGTCGTTCGCCGGTACGCTGTCGGACCGCTTCGGCCGCCGCCGGGTGCTCGCCGCCGTACTGATGGTCGAGGGCTTCACCCACGTCGGTCTGGTGCTGGCAGGGGAGGCTGGGGCGGGAGCGGCGTTCGTCCTGTGCGCGATGTTCGCCGGCCTCGGTGGCGGTGCGTTCTACGCGATCATGGCGAACCTGGTGCTGGAGTTCTTCGGCGAGAACAGCCTGTTGCAGAACCAGTCGATCCTGTACAGCGCGAAGGCCGTCGGTGGCCTGGTCGGTGTCGGTGTCGCCGCGGGCCTGGTGGCCACGGTCGGTTATCGCCCGGTGTTCCTCGCTGCCGGCCTGCTCGGGCTGCTCACCGCGCTCATCGTCCGCTTCCTGAAGCAACCGGGCCGACCGGCGCTTTCGGTGACTTCCCAGCTGGGCACCCCGGTCGCCGGTGCGGTCCGGCCGGGCGAGTGAGCCGGACCGAAGCCGGTCCCCGGATCGGCGCGGAGTACGCCTGGGTGCGGCGGCCTGAGCCGTGCGTACTGGAACTCGTCTCGAAGCTCGCCAGAGAACCCTGGACAGACCGGCCGACTTGCGTGCATCCGGTCCTGGCGGCGGTCGCCCGCGTGGTCCACGACCACTGCAGCGCGGGCGGCCGCCGCAATTTGTTGCCCTTGGCCCCTTTGTTTCTGGACACCGCGCGGCCGGGTTTCGAGCTGTCCGCCCGGCTGGTGGCGCTCTGCGTCTCGACCGCGCTCGCGGCGCCGGGGGAGCGGGCCAGAGACGAACACACTCGGCTGCTCAACGCGCAGGAGACCGCTGCCTACCTGCTCACCGACCGGTCGGGAGCTCCGCCGGGAGGGCCGTCGCGCTGGTGGTTGCCCACGCTGGACCGGCTGAAGCTCAGTGAGCCGTTCTACCGCACTGTCGTCGCGACCGAACACGCCGCGGAAGCGGTCGTGGTCGCCGCCCGGGGCGGCGACCACGACGTACGGCTCAAGCGCTTGTTACGCCAGTGCTTGGCTCTCGCGTCCTGATTGCCTCACGGGGCCCGGCGGCCCGGTGCTCCGAGACCTTCGTGGTCGACGTCGCCGGCGCCCCACAGGCCGTGATCGCGGTCGTCGTCGGGAATCACCACCAGCTCCTGGCGGCGCGGCGCGCGGACCTGCTGCTCGAGCCGGCGCAGGTCGGCCGTGCAGCGGGCGACGTCGTCCATCAGGCGCAGGACGTCGAGATGCGGACCGAGCCGGCCGCGCAGTCCGGCCACGGCCTGGTCGAGCGCGTGCAGCGCCTGCCGGGTCCGGTCGAGTTCGTCGTGAATGCTCATCGCAGCTCCCCTGATCGCGGTCGTGCACCAAGCGGTAGTGACAAGCATACGGGATACTGCATACAGTCGTCGCTACAAGTTTCTGCTGGGCGCCGAACCCTGGACAACGGGTTCAGCGGTGCGATATGACTACGACTACACCATACGGTATGCAATCTACCGACCCATAGCTCGAAGCACAGGCAGTGCGGCCCGATCCCAGCCGGGCAGAGACCGGACCCTTCCACGAGGAGATGACTGCACAGATGGCCCAAACAGTGTCCGAATCGAACGCGGTCGCGAACCCGACCGAGCCGGAGCCGAAGACCGCCACGATCTCGGGCGGGCATCTGGTGGCCAAGGCCCTCAAGGCCGAGGGAATCGACGTGATCTTCACCCTCTGCGGCGGTCACATCATCGACATCTACGACGGCTGCGTGGACGAGGGCATCGCCGTCGTCGACGTCCGGCACGAGCAGGTCGCCGCGCACGCCGCCGACGGCTACGCCCGGATGACCGGCAAGCCCGGTTGCGCCGTGGTGACCGCCGGTCCCGGTACGACCGACGCCGTCACCGGTGTCGCGAACGCCTTCCGCGCGGAGAGCCCGATGCTGCTGATCGGCGGCCAGGGCGCGCTGAACCAGCACAAGATGGGGTCCCTGCAGGACCTGCCGCACGTCGACATGATGACCCCGATCACCAAGTTCGCGGCCACCGTGCCGCACACCGCGCGGGTCGCCGACATGGTGTCGATGGCCTTCCGGGAGTGCTACAACGGCGCGCCCGGCCCGTCGTTCCTGGAGATCCCGCGCGACATCCTGGACAACTCCGTACCGGTCGAGTCGGCGATCGTGCCGGAGGCCGGCCGGTACCGGGCCTCCACCAAGTCGATCGGCGACCCGGCCTCGATCGAGGCGCTGGCCGACCTGCTGGCCCGGGCCGAGAAGCCGGTCGTGCTGCTCGGCACCCAGGTCTGGACCTCGCGCGGCAGCGACGCGGCGATCGAGTTCGTCCGCAAGAACAACGTGCCGGCCTTCATGAACGGCTCGGCCCGCGGCACCCTGCCGCCCGGCGACCCGCACCACTTCCACTTGTCGCGGCGCTACGGCTTCAACAACGCCGACCTGATCCTGATCGTCGGTACGCCGTTCGACTTCCGGATGGGCTACGGCCGCCGGCTGCCCAAGGGCGCGACCGTGGTCCAGATCGACATGGACTACCGCACCGTCGGCAAGAACCGCGACATCGACCTCGGGCTGGTCGGCGATCCGGGCGCGATCCTGGCTGCCGTCACCCAGGCCGCGTCGGGCCGGGTGCAGAAGGCCGGCGACCGCAAGGCGTGGTTCAACGAGCTGCGGGCCGAGGAGGACGCGGCGTACCAGAAGCGGCTGCCCAAGCAACTGTCGGACGCCAACCCGATCCACCCGCTGCGGCTGGCCCACGAGATCAACGAGTTCCTCACCGAGGACTCGATCTACATCGGCGACGGCGGCGACATCGTCACCTTCTCCGGCGGCGTCGTCCAGCCCAAGTCGCCCGGCCACTGGATGGACCCGGGCCCGCTGGGCACGATCGGCGTCGGCATCCCGTTCGTGATGGCGGCCAAGTACGCCCGGCCGGACAAGGAGGTCGTCGCGCTGTTCGGTGACGGCGCCTTCTCGCTGACCGGCTGGGACTTCGAGACGCTGGTCCGGTTCAAGCTGCCGTTCGTCGGGGTGGTCGGCAACAACTCCTCGATGAACCAGATCCGCTACGGCCAGGAGGCCAAGTACGGCCACGACCGGGGCCGGATCGGCAACACGCTCGGGGACGTCAAGTACGACCAGTTCGCCAAGATGCTCGGCGGGTACGGCGAGGAGGTCCGCGACCCCAAGGACATCGGGCCGGCCATGAAGCGTGCCCGGGAGTCCGGACTGCCCTCGCTGATCAACGTGTGGGTCGACCCGGACGCCTACGCGCCGGGAACCATGAACCAGACCATGTACAAGTAGCGATCCCCGGTGGCGGTCCGTCCCCGGGGCGGGCCGCCACCCAGTACTGGAGGACCACTATGGGTAAGGCCCTTGAAGGTGTCCGCGTACTCGACATGACCCACGTGCAGTCGGGACCGTCCTGCACCCAGATCCTGGCCTGGCTCGGCGCCGACGTGATCAAGCTGGAGGCGCCCACCGGTGACATCACCCGCCAGCAGCTGCGCGACCTGCCCGACGTCGACAGCCTGTACTTCACGATGCTCAACTGCAACAAGCGCAGCATCACGCTGAACATGAAGTCCGAGCGCGGCAAGGAGATCTTCACCGACCTGGTGAAGAACTCCGACGTGCTGGTGGAGAACTTCGCCCCCGGCGCGATCGACCGGATGGGCTTCACCTGGGACCGGCTGCAGCTGATCAACCCCGAACTGATCTACGCCTCGATCAAGGGCTTCGGCCCGGGCCGCTACGAGGACTTCAAGGCCTACGAGGTGGTCGCCCAGGCGATGGGCGGCGCGATGAGCACGACCGGGTTCGAGGACGGCCCGCCGACCGCCACCGGAGCTCAGATCGGTGACTCCGGCACCGGCATCCACCTGGTCGCCGGCATCCTGGCCGCGCTCTACCAGCGCACGAACACCGGCAAGGGCCAGCGGGTCAGCGTGGCGATGCAGGAGGCCGTACTGAACCTGACCCGGGTCAAGCTGCGCGACCAGCAGCGCCTGGCCCACGGCCCGCTGAAGGAGTACCCGAACGACGAGTTCGGCGACGAGGTGCCGCGCTCGGGCAACGCCTCCGGCGGCGGTCAGCCCGGCTGGGCGGTCAGAACGGCGCCCGGCGGCCCGAACGACTACATCTACGTGATCGTCCAGCCGCCCGGCTGGGCCCCGATCGCGAACCTGATCGGCAAGCCGGAACTGGCCGACGACCCGGACTGGGCCACGCCCGCGGCCCGGCTCGACAAGCTCGACAAGATGTTCGCGCTGATCGAGCAGTGGACCGAGCAGCACACCAAGTTCGAGGTGATGGAGAAGCTGAACGCGCTGAACGTGCCGTGCGGCCCGATCCTGTCCACCAAGGAACTGATCGAGGACGAGACGCTGGCCGAGCTCGGCGCCGTCGTCGAGGTCAAGCACCCGGCCCGCGGCACCTTCAAGACCGTCGGCTGCCCGATCAAACTGTCCGACTCGCCGGTCCAGGTGGAGACCTCACCCGGCCTCGGTGAACACAACTCGGTGATCTACGGCGGTCTCGGCATCGACACCGCCGAGCTGGAAGAGCTCAAGGCCGCCGGCGTCGTCTGAGCACATCTCCGGGCGCCCACCCACCCCGCTTCCAAGGAGCTTCAGGCATGACCTATGACAAGGCAGTGGTCCAGTCCATCCTCGACCAGGCGCTGGCCGAGGGCCGCAGTTCGCTGAGCGCTCCCGAGGCCAAACAGGTCGCGGACGCCTACGGCATCCCCACCCCGGGGGAGGGGCTGGCCACCACCGCCGACCAGGCGGCCACGCTGGCCGCCGAGATCGGTTTCCCGGTCGTGCTGAAGATCGTCTCGCCCGACATCCTGCACAAGACCGAGGCGGGCGGCGTGGTGGTCGGCGTCGACAGCGCCGAGGCGGCGCGGGCGGCGTACGACAAGATCGTCGCCAACGCCACGGCGTACCAGGCCGACGCCGAGATCACCGGTGTGCAGGTGCAGAAGATGCTGGTCACGGGCGGTGACGTGCAGGAGGTCATCGTCGGTGCGGTGACCGACCAGACCTTCGGCAAGATCGTCGCCTTCGGCCTGGGCGGCGTGCTGGTCGAGGTGCTGAAGGACGTCACCTTCCGGCTGGCGCCGACGTCTGCCGACGAGGCCCGCTCGATGATCGAGGGCATCGGCGCGCACGAGATGCTGAACGGCGTCCGTGGCGCCAAGCCGGTCGACAAGGAGGCGATCGCCCAGATCATCACCCGGCTGTCGGACCTGGTCGAGGACTTCCCGCAGTTCGCCGAGGTGGATCTGAACCCGGTGCTGGCCGGGCCGGACGGCGCCACCGCGGTCGACTTCCGGATCATCGTCGACGCCGAGGCCGGCAAGCCGGTCGAGCGCTACAGCCAGGAACAGATCCAGACCGCGATGACCCGGATCATGAAGCCCCGGGCGGTCGCCGTGATCGGCGCCTCGAACGAGGACGGCAAGATCGGCAACTCGGTGATGAAGAACCTGGTCAACGGCGGGTACGCCGGTGACATCTACCCGGTCAACCCCAAGGGCGGCGAGGTGCTCGGGCTGAAGGCGTTCCCGAGCATCACCGACATCCCGGGTGACGTCGATGTCGCGGTGTTCGCCGTCCCGGCCAAGTTCGTCGGCGGTGCGCTCGAGCAGTGCGGCCACAAGGGCGTGGCGGGCGCGATCCTGATCCCGTCCGGCTTCGCCGAGACCGGTGAGCAGGAGCTGCAGGACGAGGTCGTCGCGATCGCGAAGAAGCACAACGTGCGCATCCTCGGGCCGAACATCTACGGCTACTACTACCTGCCGGAGAACCTCTGCGCCACCTTCTGTACGCCGTACGACGTGAAGGGCAGTGTCGCGCTGTCGTCGCAGAGCGGCGGGATCGGGATGGCGATCCTCGGGTTCAGCCGGTCCAGCCGGATGGGTGTCTCCGCGATCGTTGGGGTAGGCAACAAGGCCGACATCGACGAGGATGACCTCCTGACGTTCTTCGAAACCGACGACAACACCAACCTGATCGCCATGCACCTGGAAGATCTCAAGGACGGCCGGGCCTTCGCCGAGACCGCGGCGCGGGTGTCGAAGAAGAAGCCGGTGATCGTGCTCAAGGCCGGCCGTACCGACATGGGCGCCCGGGCGGCGAGCTCGCACACCGGCGCGCTGGCGGGCAACGACAAGGTCTACGACGATATCCTGCGCCAAAGCGGCGTGGTCCGCGCTCCCGGCCTGAACGAGATGCTCCAGTACGCCCGGGGCATCCCGCTGCTGCCGACGCCCAAGGGCGAGAACGTCGTGATCATCACCGGCGCCGGCGGCTCCGGCGTACTGCTGTCGGACGCCTGTGTCGACAACGGGCTGCAGCTGATGACGATGCCCGAGGACCTGGACGCGGCGTTCAAGAAGTTCATCCCGCCGTTCGGTGCGTCCGGCAACCCGGTCGACATCACCGGCGGCGAGCCGCCGTCGACGTACCGCAACACGGTCGCGCTGGGCCTGCAGGACGAGCGGATCCACGCGCTGATCCTGGGCTATTGGCACACCATCGTCACCCCGCCGATGGTGTTCGCCAAGCTGGTCGCCGAGGTGGTGGAGGAGTACCGGGCCAAGGGCATCGACAAGCCCGTGGTCGCCTCGCTGTCCGGTGACGTCGAGGTCGAGGAGGCCAGCCAGTACCTGTTCGAGCACGGCGTGGTCGCCTATCCCTACACCACCGAGACACCCGTCCAGGTGCTCGGCGCCAAGTACAAGTGGGCCCGCAACGCGGGACCGCTCGGGGCCTGATCCCACTCACTTCGACTGCGGAAAGCCGGTGATGCGTTTGGTCCGGGGGGAGCGCACGGGGGAGCTGTAAGTCTCGTCAAGCTGGCGTCGATATAAGGAGTCCGCCTTGGACGTCACAAGCAAGACCTCAGGAGTACCCGAAGAGCCGGCGGCCGCGGCGACGACCGAGCGGGTATGGCGCGCCGGCCGGCTCGAACCGATGCCGATCCGGCCCCTGCCGCCGGCACCGCCGTCCCTGCACATCCTCGGTCCGACCGTCTTCCTGGTCGCGCTGGGCGTCGGCATGGGTGAGTCCTACATGTGGCCCCGGCTCGTCCTGGTGTTCGGTCCGGACATCCGGTGGCTGTTCCTGGTCGGTGTCACCCTGCAGGCGTTCGTGCTGCTGGAGATGGCCCGGTACGCGATGGCGACCGGGGAGAGCATCTTCTTCGGCGCCGCCCGCATCTTCAAACCGATGATGTGGTTCTTCTACGTCGCGGCGATCCTGATCTACATGTGGCCGGGCCACCTGTCGGCCGGAGCGTCGGCGTTCGAGGAGGTCAGCGGCATACCCTGGCAGGCGACAGCCTGCGTGGCGCTGGTCTTCGTGGGCGTGCTGTTCAGCCTGCTGTCGGTGATCTACAACTTCCTCGAGAAGCTGCTGGGCTTCCTGATCGGCCTGCTGGTCGTCGGCACCTCGGTGATCGCGGCCATCGTCGGCAGCTGGGGCGACCTGGCCAACACGATCCAGGGCATGTTCGCGTTCGGGTACTTCCCGGACAAGGCCCTGTCGTCGACCTGGTTCCCGATCGTGGTCGGCTCGATCGCGTTCGCCGGCCCGTCCGGTATGCAGCAGATGTGGTACACCCTGCAGCTGCGCGACAGCGGCGCCGCGATGGGCTCGCACATCCCGAAGATCCGCGGTCTGCGGTCGGCCGGCGAGGCCGAGGCGATGCCGTCGCGGGGCTACATGTTCGACACCGAGGACCCCGAGGAGATGAAGAAGTGGAAGGGGTGGCGCAAGTGGGTCACCTTCGACGCTCTGCTGCTCTTCTGGGGCATCACGATGCTGGTCACGATCTCGTTCACCGTGCTCGCGCTGTCGGCGGCCCGGGAGAACCCGAACGTCGCCAGCCTGATCGAGGGCGGTGATCGCGAGGCCGCGCTGAGCGCCATGTCGGACGCGTTCGCCTCGGCCGGCAGCCCGTTCCTGGGCTCGCTGTTCTTCGGCTTCATCGCGCTGATCGGCCTGAACGCGACGCTCGGGCTGTTCGACTCGTTCAGCCGGGGCCAGGCGGACATGACGTACTACTTCGTGCCCGGCGCCAAGCGGTTCTCGATGTCGAGGATCTACGCCGGGTTCCTGTGGGGCGTGATCGTGTTCGGCATCCTGATCCTGCTGTTCGGCCCGGCCGACGGACCGGCGGCGATCCTCGACGTGCTCGCCTTCTTGTCCACGTTCGCGATGGGCGCCTACTGCATCGTGTTGCTCCTGGTGAACAACAAGTTGCTGCCCAAACCGATCCGGCCCGGACCACTGCGCAACGCGATCATCGGGTTCGGTGCGGTCTTCTACCTCGGCATGTTGTTCTACAGCCTGATCCGCTTCGGCGTGGTCCTGGACTGACATGAACACCGAGACGAAGATCCATCAGCTCGCGGAGTTCACGCTGCCGGCCTCCGTGGTCGGGATCGCGGCCGGCGTCATCGCCGGGTTGCTGGGCGGCTTCGCCGGCCAGCCACTCGGCTGGGCCGTGGTCACCGGGCTCGGCCTCGCGGTACCGCTCGTCGTGTTCGGCATCGGGTACTCCGCGCTGGTCGGGCTCGGCAAGGCGCCGGCCGGGGTGTTCGCCCCGGCCGCCGCCTACTGGGCGATCGGGTTCCCGCTCGCCCTGATGGGGCACGCGGTCACCACCGAGTGGGTGGTCACCGGTACGCCGGGGCTGCCCGAGGCGCCTCTGCAGTTCCTGGCCTTCCGGGCGTTGCTCAGCATGGGGTTCGCGATCGGGTTCCTCTGGATGCACGAGCAGGTCGGCCGGCACTGGTGGCCGCGCATCATGGAGCACAACCCGTACGCCCGGCACACGGTGGAGCAGTACGTCCACCTGGCCGAGTCGATGGAGGCCCGCAAGCAGGCCGCCGCCCGGGCCCGCAAGAAGAGAAAGGCCCGCACCGCCTAGGGCAGGTCGCCCCTCGCACGCCTGCCGGGTGCGAGGCGCGACCCGCTCCGAGGGTGTCCCACCCTGTTCCCGCATCACCTGCCGCCCGCGACTGCGCTGCCAGCCGCGGGCGGCGGCGTACCCGGCCCTGCCCGCCGGGCTCGAGCACCGTGGAGGAAGCTCATGACCGTTTCACTGTCGGCGTGGATCATCACCATCGCCGCCCTGCTGGCCCTGCTGGTGCTGGACTTCCTGATCGTGGCCAGGAAGCCGCACGAACCGTCCCTGCGCGAGGCGACCCTGTGGGTGTCGTTCTACGTCGGCATCGCGCTGCTGTTCGGCGTCGGGCTGACGATCGCCGCCGGCGGTGAGTCCGGCGGCGAGTTCTTCGCCGGCTGGCTGACCGAGTACTCGTTGTCGGTGGACAACCTGTTCGTGTTCATCATCATCATGGGCAAGTTCGCGGTGCCCCGGCAGTACCAGCAGAAGGTGCTGCTGGTCGGGGTCGCGCTGGCGCTGGTGATGCGCGGGATCTTCATCGCCGTCGGCGCGGAGGCGATCTCGCACTTCAACTGGGTGTTCTACATCTTCGGCGCCTTCCTGCTCTACACCGCGTGGAAGCTGGCCACCTCGCACGACGAGGAGGACGAGTTCAAGGAGAACGTCGTCCTGGCCAAGGTGCGCAAGGTGATGCCGACCACCGAGACCTACCACGAGGCGAAGCTGACCACCCGGATCGACGGCAAGCGCTTCGCGACCCCGATGCTGATCGTGATGATCGCGATCGGCACCACGGACCTGCTGTTCGCGCTCGACTCGATCCCGGCGATCTTCGGGCTGACCCAGGAGCCGTACCTGGTCTTCACCGCCAACGCCTTCGCGTTGATGGGCCTGCGGCAACTGTTCTTCCTGATCGGCGGCCTGCTCGACCGGCTGGTCTATCTGTCCTACGGGCTGTCGGTCGTGCTGGGCTTCATCGGCGTGAAGCTCATCTTGGAGGCGCTGCACCACAGCGGCGTCAAGTGGGCGCCGGAGATCCCGATCCTGGTCTCGCTGTCGATCATTCTCGGCACGCTGGTCGTGACGGCGGTGCTCAGCCTGGTGAAGTCGTCCCGCGACGAGAAGGCGAAGGCGAACGCGCCGGAGGAAGAGGTCGCGGGGGTCGAGTGACGATGACGCAAACGCGCCCCGGTGGACCTGCGGTCCATCGGGGCGCGGGGTGAGAAGGCTTCGATCAGTCTGTGGTCCGGCGGCGGCGGGTGGCCGGCTTCTTCTCCGGGGTCGGGGCTGCGGGGGCCTGGCCCGACTGGAGTTCATGGTACGCCGTCCGGGTGTGTTCGGTGTGTTCGCGCATGATCTGTGCGGCCTTGTCCTCGTCGGCTTCGCTGATCGCCTTGACCAGGCGGGCGTGTTCGCGCCAGGAGGCGGCGCCGCGGACGGGGGCGACGGGGGTGTAGTACCAGCGGACGCGGCGGTCGACCTGGCCGGCGAAGTCGACCAGGAAGCGGTTGCCGGACATCTGGGTGATCATCGAGTGCAGCTCGCCGTTGGTCCGGACCGCGCCGTCGATGTCGCCGGCCTCCTGGAACGCGGTGCCGACCTTGCAGAGCTCCTTCAGCTGCGCCACGGCCTCCTTGGTCGCGTGCCGCGCGGCGAGCCGGGCCGACTCCGACTCCAGAGCGGCGCGGGCCGCGAGCAGCTGGTCCACCTCGTCCTCGGCGGGCACGTGCACCATCGCACCGAAGCCGGGCCGCAGGTCCACCCAGCCCTCGTTGTTGAGCCGCTGCAGGGCCTCCCGGACGGGCTGGCGGGAAACACCGAGCATGCCGGCCAGCTCGACCTCGACCAGGTGCCGGCCGCGCTCCAGCGTGCCGTCGATGATCATCTCGGTCAGAGCCTCGTAGACCGACTCGCGCAGCGGTGTGGGCCGCTTGACGTGCCGTACGCCGGGGGAGTCGGCCGAGGAGTCCGGGCCCGCGCTGAGTGTGGTCATGAGGTCCTTCCCGAAAAACGTAATGGCACTTGGTAGACAGTCTACCAAGTGCCAGGTCTGTCGCCGATGCTCTTCGTCGAGCCGGCCTGTTCGGGGGTGGAGCCGGCCTGTTCCGGCCTGCTCCCGGTGCTCCGGATCCATGGATCACGCTCCGCGGGGAGTCCGCCGCCGCAGTCGGAGATCCAGGTGCCGGCCAGTGCCGGTCATCCGTGTCCGGAGCACCGATTCGGGAAGTGGGTCAGGCCGCTGTCGTCTCGCGCACAGGGTGCTGACGCTCGTCGTCGCGCCGGGTCTCGTCGGTCCGGGTGAGTTCGACGTCGAGGTTCAGTTCCTGCTGCAGTTCCGGGGAATCCGGGAACTGCCGGCGGGCCGCCAGAGCGCCGAACCTACGGGTGAAAATCATTTCTTCCTCTCCACTCTTGTGCTTCCTAATACTGCCTACTGCATACATTCAACCAGGCGTACGCACCAGTTATGCCCACGTCTCACGTGATCCCGGTTACAAGCCCGGTACCCACGCGGCAGCACGCCGATTCGGCCCGGGTGACCTCTGTCACCAGCACCCGCAAGAATTCGGAAGTCGCTTCCACGTAGGGGTTTCATCCCCTTCAGGATGCCCGTCCTGGCAGGCCGCGGTCCAAGACTTCTTCGCTATCTCGGGATAGGAGGCAACTATCCCGCCAGCTCCGGCGCATAGCCGGAACCCATCAGGTGCACGTCCAGGAGCTCGTCCAGGGCAGTGTGTACGCCGGCCTGCCGGGCGACGTCGAGCAGCGCCCGGGCGAGCACGGGCTCGGGGCTGCGGGCGGCGATCACCAGTCCCACCCGCGGTCCGTGGGCCGGGCTTTTCAGCGGTACGACGCGCATTCCCTCCGGTACGCCGAACATGTGCAGCCAGGCGTGCGAGATGACCGTCGACCAGTGGTTGCCGTGCAGATGGCTGTAGAGCCCGGAGACGGTGTCGCTCTCGATCGCCGGCCGGGCGGTGACGCCGTCGTCGGTGAAGTAGCCGTTCATGATCCGGCGGTTGCGCATCTGCGGGGACAACAAGCACAGCGGCTGGTCAGCGACCTGCGCCCAGGTCGCGACCGGCAAATTGGCCAGTTCGCTGTCCTGCGGGGTGAGCAGCAGGTAACGCTCCTCGTACAGCGGGGTCTTGCGGACGCTGCCGAGCGTGTCGTCGTCGAGATAGGTCATCGCGACGTCGAGCTCGAACTCGGCCAGCTTCTGGGTGATGTCACGCGACGACAGCGACTCCAGCGTCACCCGGGCCTGCTCGTGCCGTGCGCAGAACGGCGTCGTCAGCAGCGAGACGACCGGCATCGCGGTCGGGATCGCGCCGAGCCGCAGCGTGCCGGTCAGGCCGCCGCGCATCACCGACAGCTCGTGCCGCAGCGCGTCGCGCTCGGCCAGGATGCGCTGCGCCCACAGCAGCACCCGTTCACCCTCGGGGGTCAGGCCCTCGAACCGCCGGCCGCGGCGCACGATCGGGACGTCGAGCTCCTGCTCGAGCTTGCGGATCGCGGCCGACAGCGACGGCTGGGAGACGTAGCAAGCGTCGGCGGCGCGGGCGAAGTGCCGCTCCCGGGCGAGGGCGACGAGGTACTCGAGCTGGCGCAGCAACATGGGTCAGCCTCGTTCCGGCCGGACGGCATACCGATTGCTTGTATACATAATCCAGTATTGCACGCGTGCGGAGACGGCTGGAAGGCTTCGGCTTCGTGCCGAGGGCTCCGATCTCGCCGAATTATGTGACCTGGATCACACTGCGAAAGTGTCTGTCCTCCGGACGGTCGATCGACGCACTGGCAGAGGACAGCCAGGCGAAAGGGAGTTCCATGGACAAGGTCATCTCCGGAGACGGCACCGAAATCGCGTACGACACCTTCGGCTCCGGGCCGGGACTGGTACTGGTCGCGGGGGCGCTCACCGCGCGCTCGTACTACGGCCCGCGCGCGGAGGTGCTCGCCGAGTCGTTCACCGTGGTCACCTACGACCGGCGTGGGCGCGGCGACTCCGGCGACCAGCCGTCGTACGCGGTGGAACGTGAACTCGAGGATCTCGAGGCGGTCCGGGCCGCCGCCGGCGCGTCGTACGGGTATGCCGACTCGTCGGGGGCGATGGTGCTGCTCCGGGCGGTCGCGGCCGGATCCGCGTTCGACAAGCTCGCGATCATGGAGCCGCCGTTCCGGGTCGAAGGGGCGCCGCCGGCACCCGACCGCTACCTGGAACGGCTGCGGGAATTCGTCGCGGCGGGCAATCCGGGCGGGGCGCTGGAGCTGTTCATGGTCGAGGCCGTCGGGCAGCCGAAGGACCAGGTCGACGGGATGAAGGCTTCGCCGTACTGGCCGGAGCTGGAGTCGATCGCGCCCACGCTCGTCTACGACGCGCTGCAGCTGGGCGACAGTGAGGTGCCGGTCGACCTGCTCGCCTCGATCGAACAGCCGACGCTCGCGCTGCACAGCACCGCCAGTCCCGAGTGGCTTCAGCGGGCCGTCCGCGCGGCGGCCGAGGCGATGCCGGACAGCACGGTCGTCGCGCTGGAGGGCAGCTTCCACGAGGTGCCGCCGGAAGTGCTCACTCCCGCGCTGCGCCGGCACTTTCTCGGCGGAGACGAGGGCTGAGCAGACGCTTGAGGCGGGGAGCCAGCGGTTTCTCGACGTACTGATGCAGGACGGTGGCAGCGGCGATCATCACGGCCAGCGTCCCGAGCGTCAGCAGGATCGCGTTGACGTGCGGGCCGAGGCGCTCGAAGACGACGAACCCGATGTGGGCGTGGATCAGGTACAGCGGATACGTGAGCGCGCCGAGCGTGGCGAACCAGGGGCGCGCCCACGACGCGGTCGCTCGGAGGGCGATCAGCAGCATGATCGCGAAGCTCGCCACGATGACGGCGACCACGACCGGGGTGTGCAGCTCGGCGCCGTACCGGTTGCCGACGCGGTCGGCGAAGCCGATGCCCCGGGGGATCGCGTTGGCCAGCGCCAGCGCGAGGATCGCGAACGGTTGCGGACTCGGCCCGAAGCGGTGGATCAGGCAGAGCGCCATGCCCGCGATGAAGTAGTGCGAGAACTGGGTGTTCAGGACGAGATCGGCGGCGCCGGGCAGCAAGCCGGCCTCGAAGACGAACGTCGCGGCGAGCCAGCCCCAGAGGAAGACGGTGACCCGGCGGCGGGTGATCCCGACGACCGTGAGCAGCAGGATCAGCGCGTAGAAGCGCAGCTCGGCCCACAGCGTCCAGTAGACGACGTCGACGTTCTTGATGTCGGGCAGTGAGTTGAACATCGTCAGGTTCGCCAGGTACTGCGGCAGCGAGACCGGAAAGCGACCTTCGCTGAACAGCACCGAGATCAGCGCGGTCAGCGTCACCGCGACCCAGTACGCCGGGTAGAGGCGAATCGCGCGCGACACCAGGAACGAGCGCGGCGTACGGTCCCAGGCGCTGAGCAGGACGACGAAGCCGCTGATCAGGAAGAACAGGTCGACGCCGAGGTAGCCGTAGCGGGCCACGACGCTCGCGTGCGGGAAGTGCAGCGGGGACAGGCCGCCGGCGTACGCGGAGAACAGGTAGTGGTAGATCAGGACGGCGAGTGCGGCCAGGATCCGGAGCAGATCGACCTCGTACAGCCGGCCGCTCGGGCGGTGTGCGGCGGGCATCGCCTGGGGCTCCACGTCGTGCCGTCCTCTCGACCGGGAATTGCGTGCCGAGAGCAACTACATCGCACCGGGCCGCGTGGATCGTCGGTCTGTGGCACGATCCAGGACTACGACCAGGGGATGACGGTCAGCGGTCGTCGTAGGCGTCGCGGGCGGCGAGCACGTCGGGGATGTGCTGCTCGGCCCACCGGACCAGCACGGCGAGCGGCTCGATCAGCGTGCGGCCGAGCGGGGTCAGCTCGTACTCGACCCGGGGCGGGATCTCGGCGTACGCCGTCCGGACCAGCATGCCGTCGCGTTCGAGGTCGCGGAGCGTCTCGGTGAGGACCTTGCCGCTGATCCCGTCCAGCGCCGTCCGCAGGTCGCCGAAGCGCCGCGGACCGTCGGCCAGCACGGTGATCACCATCGCGGTCCACTTGTTCGCGATCCGGGCCAGGGAGGTGCGCGACGGGCACGTCCGCGACAGCACGCTCCAGTCCTGGCCGGGCGGTGGAGAGAATATTTTCGGCATCGTCCCATTGGTTACGTTGAGGTAATTGGTCACTAATCGTAAGTATTGGGTCCAGTAAAGGCAAACGACCCAGGAGGAACAAGCGATGAGTGACGCCGTGAAGGTTGCCAAGGACTACTTCGACGCGCTGGCGGCCAAGGACTTCGCCAAGGTCGGCGGCTACCTCGCCGAGGGGATCGTCTGGCACCAGCCGGGCGCGAACCAGATGTCCGGCGTGCACGAGGGCGCAGGCGCGGTGACCGCGATGATCGGCCGGATGATGGAGATCAGTCAGGGCAGCTTCGAGCTTGCGCTGACCGCGCCGCCGATGGGCAACGGCGACCTGGTGGCCGCGAGCATCCACTTCAGCGCTCGGCGTGACGGTGCGGTGCTCGACCAGGACGGCGTCGACCTGCTGAAGGTGGTCGACGGGCAGATCGTCGAAGCGTGGCTGTTCTCCGCGGACCAGCCGGGCGAGGACGCGTTCTGGGGCTGAGCCCGCTGGTCGTCGTACCGGTTCCGGGGTGGCCGTAAAGATTCCGTAAGCGGGTTTGGCCATGCTTGCTGCATCAACCCGAACCACCCGAAAGGTGACCGTGATGCGCAAGCTCAAGATCCAGGTCCAGACCACCGTCGACGGCTACATGGGCGGACCGAACGGCGAGATGGACTGGATGCGGTTCCCCTGGACCGACGACCTCAGCACCTACATCGACGCGCTGACCAAGCCGGTCGACACGATCGTGCTCGGCCGCAAGCTGGCCGAGGGCTTCATCCCGGCCTGGCAGTCGCGCCCCGAGCACGAGGACGAGGCGTCGATCGACTGGATGAACAACACGCCCAAGGTCGTCGTGTCCCGCAGCCTGACCGAGTCGCCGTGGGAGAACGCGGTCGTCGCCGGTGACCTGGTGAAGACCGTCACCGAGTTGAAGGCCCAGTCCGGCGGCGACCTGATCGCGTACGGCGGCAGCACGCTGGTCTCCGCGCTGATCGCGGAAGGCCTGGCCGACGACATCTACCTGTTCGTCAACCCGACGGCGATCGGGACCGGGCTGCCCGTCTTCCCGACCCGCATGCAGCCGCTCGACTCGGCCGAGGCGGTCGGTTTCGAGTGCGGGATCACCGCACTGCACTACGTCCCCAAGACGGCCTGACCGGTGCGCTCCCGTACGGCGGGAGCGAAGGGACTCCACAGGAACCAGGTCGGCAGGGCGCGGAGCAGACGCGGCGGGCCGGTCAGCGTGACCAGGCCCGCGGCGGTGGCCTGGGGCAGCGTGACGATGCCGGAGAACACCCGCATCAGGGCGACCGGCTCGGTGGTCACCATGACATCCGCAGCGAACCCGGGGTGCTCGGTGCAGACGGAGGCCTCTTGCCGGTCGAGCACCAGCCAGATCCGGGTCGGGTCCTCGCCGCGGTAGTCGAACTCGATGTTGACCCGCTGACCGGGCAGCTTGTCCTGGTCGATCCGCCGGGACATCCACCAGGTCAGCGTGATCGGGTCGACCTCGCGGGGCTCCGGCTCGCTGAACATCCACCGCACCGCCCACTCGCCGATCGCCATGATCACACCCTCGAGATCGCGACCGGCGGGCGTGAGCTGGTATTCGTGACCGCGGGTGACCGGCACCCGGTCGAGCACGCCCTTGCGCTCCAGGTGCTCGAGTCGCTGCTTGAGCAGCGTGCGCGAGATCCCGGGCAGGCCGCGGTCGATGTCGTTGAACCGGCGGCTGCCGAGCACGAGTTCCCGCACGATCAGCGGCATCCACCGGTCGGCGAGCACAGCGCTGGCCAGGGCCACCGGGCAGTACTGGGAGTACTCGCGCATGGGCTCATTGTGCGCCCGGGTCCAGGATTTGTACCACCGAAGTCCAGAACCTGTACTAGTTGGGACCGGTCCGGGGCTGATGCGCTGGAACCCTCATCGAGGAGGGGACACCATGACCGTCAGTTTCGACCCGATCGTGTTCAAGCGGACCACCCGGGCCCAGTGGGAAGAGGCCGCCGAGGCCTGGCACCGGTGGGGTCCGGCCATCGAGGAGTGGCTCGGCGAAGCCACCGCCGTGATGCTGCAGGCGGCCGGTATCAGCGCGGGGGCTCGAGTGCTCGACGTCGCCGCCGGCGCGGGCGGCCAGACCGTGGCCGCGGCGCGGCTCGCCGGTCCCACCGGCCGGGTCCTGGCGACCGACATCTCGCCGGCCATCCTCTCGTACGCCGCCCGCTTCGCCGCCGAAGCGGGAGTGGAGGTGGAGACGCTGGAGGCAGACGGTGAGGACCTGTCAGCGCTCGACGAAGGAGCGTTCGACGCGGCGATCTCGCGGGTCGGGCTGATCTACTTCCCGGACCAGCAGGCCGCGTTGCGCGGCATCCACCGCGCGCTGCGTCCCGGCGGACGGTTCGCCGCGGTCGTGTACTCCACGCCGGACCGCAACCAGTTCTTCTCGATCCCGGTCGGCATCATCCGCCGCCGGGCCGAGCTACCGCCTCCGCTGCCCGGGCAGCCAGGACCGTTCAGCCTCGGCGGTCCCGGCGTGGCCGAGAAGGCGTTCGCCGAGGCGGGATTCGGTGACGTCACGGTCACCACGGTCCCGTCGCCGGTCCGGATGCCGAGCGCCGCCGACTGCGTCCGGTTCGAACGCGAGTCCTTCGGCGCCCTGCATCAGATGCTCTCCCGCCTGGACGAGCCCGCCCGAGCGGCCGCCTGGCAGGAGATCACCGAGGAACTCACCCGGTTCGAGACCGCGAACGGGTTCACCGGGCCCTGCGAGATGCTGGTCGTCGCAGGGAGGCGCTGACCACGAAGGGTCAGAGCGTGTGCAGTTTGTCGAACGGGGCGAGGACCCGCAGCAGCTTGCCGCCACCGAGATCGACGACGACGGCGTGCGTGCCCTCGACCGCGCTGATCCGGCCCATCCCCTCTTTGTCGTGGGACACCCGGTCACCGACCTCGAACGTCTTGATCGGCTTGGGTTCGCGGGGCTTGAACGGACTCGTGGACAGGTGACGACGCGTCGTCGCGCGAGAAGACTCCATCAGACCTCAAGTATGCGCTACTCCGCCAATACGCGCGACGGGCACGGGACAGTGAATGCCCGGGAAGGCTCGATCACGCCGGTTCCGGTGGTGTCGCTGCTTATCTCCCGGGTGCCGTGGGCACCGGTCTGACGGGCCTGCACTCTGCGTGACGGTGTGCCGGCCAGTCACCGACAGGGAGGTTGGTATGACCAACACGGTCACCGGATCAGGGAGTACGGCGCATATGCCGTCGGACGTCTCGCCCACGGTCGGATTGTTCGACAGGTTCGCCGGTGCGGCGTCGAGGTTCGCGTCGCGGGCGTGGTTCTTCGCCTTCTGCGTGCTGCTGGTGCTGGTGTGGGCGCCGTCGTATTTCCTGATCGGCACCGTCGACACCTGGCAGCTGATCATCAACACCGTGACCACGATCGTCACGTTCTTGATGGTGGCGCTGCTGCAGAACTCCCAGACGCGTGCGGACGAGGCGGTCCAGGACAAGCTGAACGCCGTCGCTGCTGCGCTCGCGGTCTTGATGGAGGCTCACTCCGACGACTCGGCCGATCTGCGCGAGGCCACTGACGAGCTTCGGCACGCTGTCGGGCTGGAGGACCGGGAAAGCTCCTGACCCCGGCTACGCCACTGTGCGCCGGAGACCGTCAGCTGTGCTGCCGGTCGAGCTGGGCGGAGATCTTGTCGACCTTCGCTTCGAGGCGTTCCATGTCCTCGGCATCGACCCGGAAGATGAAGTGCTTCGCGCCGAGCAGCAGGATCGCCTGGAAGACCAGCTGCAGCCACTCGCTCTGCCAGTTCTCGAACGTACTGGCGAAGAAGTTCGGCCAGTAGTCGGCCCACAGGAACGCCTGCCCGTGTTCTTCCTGCTCGCTCTTGAACTCGGTCAGCTGAGTGAAGAACTGCCCGATCCAGGAGCCGAGGAACAGCACGGCCAGGAGGTAGACGGCACCCCAGCGTCGCACGTGGGTGTCCGGCTTGTGATGTGCCCGGGGATCCGGCGCCAGATCGTCTTCGTTCGGGTTCATGCAGAACCGGTACCCGGCCGAACGGTTCTCAGTCCACGGTCCCGGGCACTTGCTAGGGGCAACGCATTCACCCGATCCAGCGCGCAAAATCCGCCGGCGCCGCGCGAGTGGTACAACCCGCTCGACCTTCTCGGTGTGCCGGAGGAGATCACCGTCGACGGGCGGTACGGCGTACGGGAGATTGTGGCGTTCGTCCTCGACTGGATCGGCCCGGTGAGCCCGGGACGGCCGGACTTGGCCCGGTTCTTGAGGTAGACCCCGCACCCCCGGTTGCGGAGGTTGCTAGGGATGCACAGATGCGACTGCGGGGCGCCTACGCGGACGATCGCTGCTGTGCCACCAATCGCCGTCCCGGCTGGGGACGCGGGGGCCGGCACGGCAACCACCGTCCAGAAGGAGATCGGGATGTCCGTCCTCACGTCGCACCGGGTCGTGCTCGAGCCGGCCTCGCAGTCGTTCGTCGAAGCCACCGCCCAACCACCGCAGTTGTACGAACTCACGCCGGACGAGGCTCGCAAGGTCCTCGACGACGTCCAGGCCGAACCCGTGCCGCTGATGCCTGCTGACGACGAGTGGATCACGGTGCCGGCCGACGTGGGCGACGTGCGGGTCCGGATCGTCCGGCCGAAAGGCGCGACCGATCGACTGCCGGTGGTGCTGTACATGCACGGTGGCGGCTGGATCCTCGGCAACGCCGCCAGCCACGACCGGCTGGTCCGCGAACTCGCGGTCGGCGTCCACGCCGCGGTCGTGTTCGTCGAGTACGACCGCTCACCCGAGGCCCACTACCCGGTCGCGATCGAACAGGGCTACGCCGCCGCCCGCTGGATCGTCGGCCAAGGCGCGGCGTACGGGCTCGACCCGGAACGGATCGCCGTCGCCGGCGACTCGGTCGGTGGCAACATGACCGCGGCCCTGACGCTGATGGCCAAGCAGCGCGGCGATGTCCGGTTCGTCCACCAGTCGATGTACTACCCGGTGACCGACGCCGGCATGGACACCGGCTCGTACGAGCAGTTCGCGACCGGCTACTTCCTCACCGCCAAGGCGATGGCATGGTTCTGGGACGCCTACGTGCCGGACACCGAGCGGCGGCTCGAGATCACCGCGTCGCCGTTGCGGGCCACCGAAGAACAACTGACCGGCCTGCCGCCCGCCTTGCTGATCGTCGACGAGGCCGACGTACTCCGGGACGAGGGCGAGGCGTACGCCGCGAACCTGCGGGCGGCCGGCGTACCGGTGACGACGGTCCGCTACTACGGCATCACCCACGACTTCATGATGCTCAACCCGCTGAGCCAGACCCACGCGACCCGCGCCGCGGTCGCCCAGGCCATCGCAGTACTCCGGGACGCCTTCGGCACCGCCGACGGCGCCGCCTGAGCCGACGAGTACGGAGGGGACAACCATGACCATCACCACCACGAACGACCCGGACAAGCCCACGGTCGTGCTCGTGCACGGCGCCTTCGCCGAGTCGGCGAGCTGGAACGGCGTCGTCGCCGCACTGCTCGACGACGGCTTCCCCGTCCTCGCGGTCGCCAACCCGTTGCGCGGGGTCGCATCCGACTCGGAGTACCTGTGCAGCGTGCTGGCCGCGATCGACGGTGACATCATCTGCGTCGGTCACTCGTACGGCGGATCGGTGATCTCGAACGGTGCGAGGGGCAACCACCAGGTGAAGGCGCTGGTTTTCGTCGGCGGCTTCGCGCCCGACGCCGGAGAGAGCGCCGCCGAACTCGCCGGCCGGTACGAAGGGGGCAGCCTCGGCGAGACCCTCTCGCCGGTCAAGCTGCCCGACGGCAGCGTCGATCTCTACATCCGGCAGGACCGCTACCACGCTCAGTTCGCCGCCGACTCGTCCGCACGCGACGCCGCGATCATGGCCGCCACCCAGCGCCCGATCGCCGAGTCGGCGCTGAACGAGGCGTCCGGCGAACCGGCGTGGAAGACGACTCCGTGCTGGTTCCTGTTCGGCAGCGACGACAAGAACATCCCTGCCGAGGTCCAGCGGTTCATGGCCGAACGGGCCGGATCGCGGCGGACGGTCGAGTTGCCCGGCGGGTCCCACAGCGTCGGAATCCCCGAGGCGGCCGCTGTCGCCGACCTCATCCGCGAAGCGGCGGCCGCGACGCGGTAGCGCAGAGACCTCCGTCCGGCGTGGGACGGCAGCCAGGATTGCTGACTACAGTGAATCCAGGAAACGCCGGGCGGAGGTGGCATGGCGACGAGCAACGACGACGCCTCACCGCCGCCCCACCAGCCCCCGCCCAGGCTGCTGGGGCGGCGTACGGAGTGCGAGGCGCTCGATCGGTTGCTGGCTGCCGGTCCGCGCCGGGCAGAGCCAGGCGCTGGTCCTCCACGGCGAGGCCGGGGTGGGCAAGTCGGCCCTGCTGGACTACCTGATGCGGCGGGCCTTCGATTGCCGAGTGGTCACCGCCACCGGAATCCAGTCGGAGGCCGAGCTCGCCTACGCGGCCGTGCATCAGTTGTGCCTGCCGTTGCTGGACCTTCTCGATCGGCTGCCTGATCCTCAGCGCAGCGCTCTCGGTACGGCGTTCGGCCGGCGGAGCGGACCGCCTCCGGATCGCTTCCTGGTCGGACTGGCAGTCCTCGGCCTGTTCGCGGCCGCGAGCGAGGAGCGCCCTCTCGTCTGTCTCGTCGACGACGTTCAGTGGCTGGACCAGGCTTCGGCGCAGGTGCTGGTCTTCGTGGCTCGCCGGTTGGTGGCGGAGTCGGTGGCCTGCGTGCTCGCGCACCGTGACGTCGAGGAAGGGGCGACAGGCCGTTCGAGGCCGGCCGAGGACTGGGGTCTGCCGACGCTCGCTCTGCACGGGCTGGGCGAGCCTGATGCGCGCAGATTGCTGCGGACGGTGATCCACGGACCGCTGGACGAACGGGTGCGCGAGCGGATCATTGCCGAAGCCCGCGGTAATCCGCTGGCCCTGCTCGAGCTGCCGCGGGGGTCGTCGTACGCCGAACTGGCCGGGGGCTTCGGCTTTCCCGGCGCCCAGGCACTGCCCCTGCGCATCGAGCAAAGCTTCGTGCGACAGCTGGAGCAGCTTCCGGTCGACGCGCGGCAGTTACTGCTGCTCGCGGCCTCGGAGCGGCTGGGTGACCCGGTGGTCGTTTGGCGTGCTGCCGAGGTGCTGGGTATCGGAGCGCAGGCCGATGCCGCGGCACACGCCGATCACCTGGTCCAGTTCGGTACCAGGATCCGCTTCCGCCATCCGCTCGTTCGGTCGGCGGTGTACCGGGCTGCGTCGGCCACGGACCGACTCGGCGCCCACGCGGCCCTGGCCCGCGTCCTCGATGCCGGTGCTCATCCCGAGCGCAGGGCGTGGCATCGCGCGCTGGCGACGTCGGCACCCGATGAGGCGGTGGCAGCCGAGCTCGAACGCTCGGCCGGGCACGCACAGGCTCGGGGCGGTCTGGCCGCGGCGGCGGCCTTCATGCAGCGGGCCGTGCTGCTGACGCCGGATCCCGCGCGCCGCGCGGAGCGCTCGCTCACCGCTGCGCAGGCGGCACAGGAGGCCGGTGCCGCCGGTGCCGCCCAGGACCTGCTCGCCGCCGCCGAGGCGGGGCCGTTGGATCAGCGACAACGAGCGCAGGCGACCTTGCTCCGCGCGGAGATCAACTACGCCATGGACCACGGCAGCATGGCTCCCGCGCTGCTGCTCGACGCCGCAAAACAGCTCGAGCCGCTGAATCCACCGCTGGCGCGCGACACGTACCTACAGGCCATGGCCGCGGGGATGTACGCCGGCCGGCTTGCTGAGGGCACCGGCCTACTGGAGACGGCTGTGGCTGCGTGCGCGGCGCCGCCTGCATCGGACCGTCCGCGACGAGCAGCCGATTTGTTGCTCGACGCACTCAGCCGGCTCTTCACCGAGGGGGTGAGCGCCGCGACACCATCGCTTCAGCAAGTGCTGCGGACCTTTCTGGCGGGCGACGCTTCCATCGAGGAGGAGCGGCGCTGGCTCTGGCTGGCCGTCGTCGCCGCGCTCGCACGGTGGGACGACAGTGCGTGGCGTGCGCTGGCAGACCGTCACGTTCTGCTGGCTCGCGACGCCGGCGCGCTGTCGGTGCTGCCCATCGCGCTGATGGCCCGCGTGTACGGGCATGTCTTCGACGGGAATCTGGAACAGGCGGCATCCCTCAGCGCGGAAGTGGACACGATCACGGCGGTCACGGGCATGCAGACCACCAACCAAAGCGGCCTCGCGCTCGCCGCTTGGAGAGGCAGACCGGCCGAGTTCGAGCAGCTCTGGCACGCAGCGGTGAGGGAAGCGGCGCCGCGGGGCGAGGGCACCGCGTTGACGATCGGCCAGTGGGCGAGCGCGGTCCTCTACAACGGTCTCGGACGGTACGAGGAGGCTTGCGCAGCGGCTGAGGAGGCGAGTGGGGCTCCGCCCGTCCCTGGCGCTCCAGCTCAGTGGGCGCCGGTGGAACTGGTCGAGGCCGCGGTGCGCCACGGCGACCGGGTGCTCGCCGAGCGAGCGCTCGAGCAGGTGCTGGCGTCGACACGAGCGAGCGACACCGACTGGGCGCGCGGGATCGAAGCTCGCTGCCGCGCGCTCGTCGAACGCGCCCCGAGCGCCGAAGCGCTGTACGTCGAGGCGATCGAACGGCTGGGCCGGACGACGCTGCGTCCGGACGTCGCCCGCGCTCACCTCCTGTACGGCGAATGGCTCCGCCGTGAACGCCGCCGGCTCGAGGCGCGCGAGCAACTGCGTCGCGCTCACGAGATGTTCACTGCGATGCTGATGGACGCGTTCGCCGAACGGTCGGCCCGCGAACTGCGGGCGACCGGCGAGAACGCGCGGCGGCGTACCGTCGAAACCGGCACCGATCTGACTCCGCGCGAAGTGCAGATCGCCCGCTTCGCCGCCGACGGCCTCAGCAACTCCGAGATCGGCAGCCGGCTGTTCATCAGCCCGCGCACCGTCGAGTACCACCTGCACAAGATCTTCGCCAAGCGCGGGATCACCTCCCGCGCCGAGCTCCGGACGACGGTGGCCGACGACCTGCGCTAGCAGGTCTACCCGGTGTGGAGCCCCGGCTCGGCGAGGGCGTTCTGGAGTTGCCGGCGGGAGGTGATGTCGAGTTTGGTGAAGACCTTGCGCAGGTGCCATTCGATCGTGTGGCGGCTGAGGAACATCTGGGCGCCGATCTCGGCGTTGGTCAGGCCGTGCGCGGCGAGTTCGGCGATGCGGGCTTCCTGGGCGGTCAGGGTCTCGCCGGCGCGGTCCGTGCGTTGGCCGACCGTTTCGCCGGTGGCGGCCAGTTCGTGGCGCACGCGGGTGGCGAACGCGTCGGAGCCGGCCGTGGTGAGGATGTCGTACGCCGATCGCAGCTGCCCGCGGGCGTCCTGGCGTCGGCCGTCGCGGCGCAGCCATTCGCCGTACAGGAGGTGAGCTCGGGCCAGTTCGATCCGGACTCGGGTGCGGCTGAGGCGCTCGACGGCTTCCTGGTAACAGGATTCCGCCGCCTCGCCGGTCTTCAACAGGGCGGTCGATCGGGCCAGTACGCCGAGCGCCCAGTCCGTACCGGCGGCTCGCATGACCTCGGTCAGCCGGTTGTACGCCTCGCTCGCCAGTTCGGGCCGGCCGGTGCGAACGGCCGCCTCGACGAGTTCCGGGAAGACCCAGTTGGCGAGCCCCAGATCACTCGGATCGGCGGACGCCGCCAGCGCGGGGTCGAGCGCCTCGGAGTACCTGGCGGAGCTGTTCATCAGGAAGGCGCGCGCCCAGTACGTGAGGGACAGCCCGGCGCCTTCGCCGCGGGCCGTCACCTCGTCGGTCAGCTCCGTGATCAGCCGGCTCGCCTCGTCCGCTCGTCCTTGCATCACGGTCAGCGGGATCTCGCCGTACGGCGCCCGGTTCACGCCGGTCACGTCGCAGATCGTCCGGACCTCGGCGCGCAGCGACGCCGCCGCGGCGAAGTCGCCCGCGTACGCGTGCATGGCCATCCGGGACGTCAACGCGAGCGGCAGTTGGGTCAGATCGCCGTGCTCGCGGGCGATGCGCTCGTGCTTCGCGGTGATGACGTCCCAGAACTCCAGGTCCCTGAGGTCGATCGCGGCGCGGGCGGCCTGGAACAACCACCGCTGATCGTCCGGCTCGGCCCGCGCCGGGTCGGCGAACGCCTCGACGGCCTCCCGGGCCAGTGCGACAGCCGCCGGGTATCCATCGGTGAACGTGACCGCCAACGTGTCGAGCAGCAGGTCCTGTTGGCGTTCGGCCGGTGGCCTCGGCGCGTCGCGAGCAGCCCGGGCCACGCGGCCGGCGGGGAAGTCCGGCGCGAGGATCCCGGCGTACATCGCTGCTGAGATCGCGTCGATGTAGGTGTCGCGGGCCAGGCCGGGGGCGAGTGGTTCGAGCCGGCGAGCGGCGTCCAACAGCATCTGGACGGCCTCGCTGCGGCCGGACACGAAGCTGATCTGGGCTCGGGTGAGCTCGACCATCGCCTGGTGCAGGTCGTCCGCCGACCAGTCGTCGGCCACGACGAGCAGTTTCAGCGCGTCCTCGAAGGCTCCGGCCCGCAGCGACGCGTGGGCGGCGGCCAAGGCCCGCGCCGCCTTGGTGGCGGGGTTGGGGGTCAGTTGGGTCGCGCGCTTCAGGAATGCCGCCGTCGCCGCGAGGCCACCGCGGCGCTGGGCCCGGTCCGCGGACGCGGCCAGTTCCGCGGCGATGTCCTCGTCGGTGTCGGCGGCTCCGTTCGCGCGATGCCACGCCCGCCGGTCGGGATCGACGGTCGGATCGGTCGCCTCCGCGAGCGCCTGGTGCACCGCGCGGCGATCCGCTGAGGCCGCCGCCCGATACGTCGCCGACCGCACCAGCGGGTGCCGGAACCTGACCTGCGCGCCGAGCTCGATCAGTCCAGCCGCCTCAGCCGGCCCGGCCGCGCTCACCGGTACGTCGAGGACGCGGAGCGCGCGAAGCAGCAGCGGTACGTCGCCAACGGGCTCGGCGGCCGCGGTCAGCATCAGCCGTTGGGTCTGCGAGGGAAGGGCCTGCACGCGCTGGGCGAAGTTCTGCTCGAGCTGGCTCGCCAGTGGGCGGACGTCCGGCCGCTCGAACCCGCCCGCCAACTCGGCGGCGCTCAACCCGCGCGGCAGTTCGAGCAACGCCAGCGGATTTCCGCGGGTCTCGGCTACGATCCGGTTCACCACGTGGGCGTCGAGGCGACCGGGAATGACAGCTTCGAGCAGGGTCTTGGCGTCGTGGTCCCCGATGCCGCCGACCACCAGCTCCGGCAGGCCTCGCCACTGCGGTGTGGTCACCGGATCCCGAAGACCGAAGACCACACCGACCCGGTCGGCGAACAGCCGTCGCGCGGCGAACGTCAGCGCCTGTGCCGAGGCCTGGTCGAGCCACTGCCCGTCGTCGACGACACACAGCAGCGGCTGCGCGACGGATGCCTCCGACAACAAAGTCAGCGTCGCGGCTCCCACCAGGAACCGGTCCGGCGGCGCTCCGGTGCGCAACCCGAACGCGACGTCGAGTGCCTCCCGCTGCACCGGCGACAGCCTGTCGGCAAGCTCCAGCAGCGGAACACAGAGCTGATGCAGGCCTGCGAACGGCAACTCCATCTCGGCCTCGACCCCGGACGCCCGAACCACCCGGCACCCGTCGGTCTGCCCAGCCAGCTCGTCGAGCAGAGCCGACTTCCCGATCCCCGGCTCACCCCGGACGACCAGCGCCTGCCCCTGCCCACTGCGTACGTCGTCCAGCAGCCGCCGCAACCGCGCGACCTCCTGCCGCCGACCTCGAAGCCCGACCACCGTCCCGTCTGCCATGGTCACCTCCCTCAGCCCAGGCTAAAAGCCCGCGCGGGAGACCACCACGCTTTCAGCGCAGCCAGACCTCGACCAGCAAGGCCAGCCCGAAGGCCATCGTCGCGACCGCGTGGACACCGACGGCGACGGGAAGTGCAGTGGCCCTATGTGCAGGGCGCCGGGATCTGCGGTTCGGCGCGGATCGTCATCCGGAGGCGAGGTCCGGCTGGACCGGTCAGTCGATGCCTTCGACGATGCGGAAGTCGCGCTCGACGCCGTCGGACAGGGCGGCCAGCGCCTCCTGGTAGGCGGCACTCCCGTGCGCCGCGACGGCCTGCTCGAAGCTGTCGAACTCGACCAGGACGGTGCGCTCGGCGATCCCGGCGTCATGCGCGACGACCCGACCGCCACGGATGAGGGTCCGCCCGCCGAAGGCCTGGACAGCCGGAGGGGCCAGCTTGTTGTAAGCAGCGAGTTTCTCAGGGTCTGAAATGGTGCGGTAGGCGCTGACCCAGTAGCCCTTGGGCATGGAACCTCCAGTGTTGGGACGAGTGCTGTGACTTACGGGTTGGTCTCGGTCGAGCGCCGGCGGGCGAGAGCGCTGAAGTCGCCGGGTCGTCGATCGTCGGTCGGCGTCTCTCGTCGAGACGTACGACGATGCGGTAGTCCCGGCGATTGTCGGAGTGGGGATGGTCGGAGCGCCAGTGGCAACCGCGGCTGTCCTGACGTGCGTTCGCTGCCACGACGACGGACCGCGCCACCGTTGCGAGCGGTCCGGTGCCGGCGGTCTCGAGCTCGTCCGCGGCGGCGTTCAGACCAGCGCCGTCGCGACGGATGCCGGCGTACCGGCTCAGGATCGTGCGGATCCGCTCCGGTTCGCGATCCTCGCCCAGCGCGACCTCGTGTGAGCTGCCGTGGTCCGCCGCGGGGAGCTCGAGGGTCAGGGCCGTGGCGACGCGCCGCCCGAAGACCAATCCCTCCAACAGACTGTTGGACGCGAGCCGGTTGGCCCCATGGACGCCGGTCGCGGCGACCTCGCCGACGGCGTACAGACCTGGTACGTCGGTTGCGCCGTTGCGGTCGGTCCGAACGCCGCCGCACAGGAAGTGTTCGGCCGGCGCGACCGGGATCTGTTCGGACAACATGTCGACGCCGATGCGTGCGCAGGCGGCCAGTACGGTCGGGAATCGCCGCCGGAGCAGGTCGGGCGCGACACCTGTCGCGTCCAGCCAGACGTGGTCGGATCCGTCCCGGCGCATCGTCGCCTCGATCGCCCGTGCGACGATGTCCCGCGGAGCCAGATCGGCTCGCGGGTGCAGTCCGTCCATGATCCTGCGACCGTGCGCGTCGCGCAGTACGCCGCCTTCGCCCCGGACGGCCTCAGTGATCAGAGGCAACTGACCACTCGTCTCGCCGGTGTGGAGCGCTGTGGGGTGGAACTGGACGAACTCCATGTCCACCAGCGATGCGCCGGCGCGCAACGCCAGGGCGATGCCGTCACCGCGCACCGACGACGGATTGGTGCTCGCCAGATAGGCATTGCCGATACCGCCGGTGGCCAGTACGACGGCGCGCGCGTCGATCTGCGTGACCTGGTTGCCTGTCTCGACGAGCACACCGACGATGCTTCCGGAGTCCGACTGGACCAGGCCGACGGTCCGTCCGGTCATCGTCTGGACGCTGGTTCGGCGCACTGCGGTACGGAGCGCGCGATGCACTTCCGCCCCGGTCGCGTCGCCGCCGACGTGCACGATCCGGGGACGGCTGTGGCCGCCCTCCAGAGTTCTCGACAGCGATCCATCGGCGCTGCGGTCGAAACGAGCCCCGTGGGCGATGAGCTCGGCGAGTCGCTGTGGTCCTTCCTCGACCAGCGCCCGAACGTTGCGGGGATCGCAGAATCCCGCGCCCGCGATGTCAGTGTCACGCCAGTGGTCGAAGGGATCGTCCTCGCCGTACGCGGCCGAGACGCCGCCCTGCGCCCAGGGGGTGCTGCCGTCGCCCGCGCTGAGCAGAAGTACGTCGCGGGTCGCAGCGAGACCGAGCGCGGTCGACAGGCCCGCCACGCCGGAGCCGACCACGACCACGTCGACGGAGCGCGTCATCGAGCACCCGCAGGCTTGCCGATGGCAACCATTCGCTCGACCGAACGCCGGGCCCGCTCGACGATCTCGGGCGGTAGCTGGATCTCGTCGCGGCCTTCCCGCAGGCATCGCACCAGCAGGTCCGGGGTGATCATCTTCATGAAGCGGCACGAGGCCTTCGGGTTCACCGGCACGAAATTCGTCCGCTGGTTGACCTTGCGAAGCTGATGGAGCATGCCGATCTCCGTCGCGATCAGGGCCGTCTTCGCGGTCAGGTCGCGGGCCGTGTCCAGCATGCCGGCGGTCGAGAGGATGTGGGTCCGCTCGACCGGCAGATCACCCACGCCGGCGAGCCAGATCGCGGACGACGCGCAGCCGCACTCGGGATGGACCAGGACCTCGGCCTCGGGATCGGCTGCCACCTGAGCGCGCAGGTCGGCCGCGCTGATGCCGGCATGCACGTGGCACTCGCCCATCCACACCTCGATGTTGTCCCGGCCGGTCTGCCGCCGGACGTGTGCTCCGAGGAACTGGTCGGGCAGGAACAGGATCGGCTGATCCGCCGGAATCGAGTTCACCACTTCCACCGCGTTGGACGACGTACAGCAGACGTCGGCCTCGGCCTTCACCGCCGCGCTGGTGTTGACATAGGCAACGACCGCGGCATCGGGGTGCTGGGCCTTCCAGGCCCGTAGCTGGTCGGCGTCGATGGTGTCGGCCAGCGAGCAACCCGCCTGGGCAGTGGGGATGAGCACCGTCTTGTCCGGGCTGAGCAGCTTGGCGGTCTCCGCCATGAAGTGCACGCCGCAGAACACGATGGTGGAGGCGTCGGTGCCGGCCGCGATGCGGGACAGTGCGAGTGAGTCGCCGACGTGGTCGGCGACGTCCTGGATCGCCGGTTCCTGGTAGTTGTGGGCGAGGATCACCGCGTCGCGCTCCTGGGCGAGGCGGCGTACCTCGTCCTGCCAGGTGATCGCTGTGTTCTGAGCAGTGGTCACAACAGATCCTTCTTCCTCAGTTGACGCCGTGATCGCGGGCGACCAGCAGGCTGATGTCGAGTGCCGTGGGGGAGTGGGTCAGGGCGCCGACCGAGACGGCGTCGACACCGGCGGCGGCGACGTCTGCGACGGTGTCGAGCGTGATGGTGCCGGAGGCCTCGAGTTGCGAAGTGGACCCGGAGGTGTTGCGCCGCTCGACGATCAGGGCCATCTCCGCGGCCGGCATGTTGTCCAGCAGGATCCACTCGACCTGGCAGTCCAGTGCTTCGCGGGCTTCCTCCGCGGTGGTGACCTCGACCTCGATCGCCAGACCTCTGCCTTCGGAGGTCATGCCGTCCCGGACTCGGCGTACGGCCGGGAGGATGCCGCCGGCCGCGGCGAGATGGTTCTCCTTGAGCAGGACCATGGCGGCCAGGTCGAGCCTGTGGTTCGTACCGCCGCCGCAGCTGACGGCGTACTTGTCCATGACCCGGAGGCCGGGCGCCGTCTTGCGGGTGTCAAGCAGCCGGACCGGGCGCGCTCCGATCGCGTCCACGAAGGCTGCCGTGAGGGTTGCGATGCCGGACATCCGCTGGACGAAGTTCAGCGCCACCCGCTCGCCGGTGATGATCGAGCGCGCCGGACCACTGATCGAAGCGAGCCGCTGTCCCGGGAGGACCGGATCCCCATCGGCAACAGCCGGCCGCACCGTGACGGTGGGATCGATCGCGGCGAACACGCCCTGCAGGAGCGGCAGACCGGCCACGCGACCCGCCTGCTTGGCGATCACCGTCGCCTCGGCCTGTCGTTCAGCCGGGACGCTCCATCGGGTGGTGACGTCGTCCACCGCCCGGTCCTCGGTCAGTGCGGCCGTCACCGCGGTCCGGACCGTCTCCGTCGTCAGTTGCACAGCTGCTCCGATCATCAGTGAGATGGTGTTTTCGCCTCAGAGGCGATAACTGGGCTCCACGCTACCATCGGCCTCATGCCCGCAGCCAAGAAAGGTGATCCGGTCCACTTCCCCAGCTACCCGCACGAGGTGCTGTCGGTGGTTCTGTCGGTCCGGGACGGCAGGTTGTGCGTCCTGCTGTGGAAGCGCGCATTGAACCCGTACCGCGGCCGCTGGGCGCTGCCCGGCGGCGGGGTCGAGCCCACGCAGCGGCTCCGGGAGGCCATCACCAGGCACCTGGCGACGAAGGTCGACGTCCGCGACGTCGCACACCTCGAACAGCTGGCCACCCACAGTGCGATCGATCGCGACCCGCGAGCCCGCGTCCTGGCGACCGCCTACCTCGGGCTGGTTCCGTCGGACGTACAGCCGGTGCTTCCGTCCGACACGGTCTGGCATCCGGTCGACGACCTGCCACAGACCGCGTTCGACCATCACTACTTCATCGATGCCGCGGTTGGTCGGCTGCGCGCCAAGCTGTCCTATACGAACATCGGCTTCGCGTTAGCTCCTCTGGAGTTCACGATCGCCGAGCTGCGCGATCTGTTCGGCGCCGCACTGGGGTATGAGCTCGGCGCCACCAACCTGACCCGCGTCCTGACCCGACGCCGCGTCATCAACCCGACCGAACGGCGAGCCTCCCCCGGCCAGAGCGGCGGCCGGCCCGCGACCGTCTACACATTCGTCGCCCGCGAGCTGACTGTCACCGACCCTTTCGCAGTACTCCGACCGCCCGCTGACAGGCCGGGGAAACCGCACGCGTCGTGAGCATGGTGGCCACGCAACCAGCAGTGCCTCATGGAAGAGCGCGGCGAGGTCGTCGTTCGATGCCGACAAGCGATCACTGTTCCACAACGACGCAGGCAGTATGCCTGAAGAGACATACTGCCTGGTCGAAGCGAGCGCGCCCGGCAGGATTCGAACCTGCGACCAACGGATTAGAAGTCCGACGCTCTATCCAGCTGAGCTACGGGCGCATGTGCCGGTGGCACGGGGAAGAGTCTCTCAGATCCGGGGGCGATCGTGCTCGCGGGTTCCGGTTCGGTGGGGTCGCGGGGTGTGACGGGGCGTACGCCGTACGGGATCGTGCTGGAGAGCAGTGGAACTGTGGCGTTCCATCCCGGTAACGCTGAGTGGGCGGTTCTGCCGTGCTGCCGGGACTCCAACTAGGCTGCGGGCATGAGTTACCCCTCAGGAGGCCCCGCCGGCCCGCCGCAACCGGCGGCGACTGGTTCGGCCGGCGCGTCGTACCCGCAGCCGAACACGCTCGGGCCGCACCCGGTTCCGGGGCAGCGGCGGAACAAGGGGCTGCTGATCGGCATCGTGATCGTGGTGGTGTTCGCGATCGCGGGGCTGATGATCTTCGGGATCGTGGCCAAGTCGGTCGGCGCCAGCGGGTTCATGTGGGGGATCGGGCTGGCCTTCGTCCCGATCGTGCTGATCATCCCGCTGTACCTGTGGCTGGACCGCTACGAACCGGAGCCGCTCAAGTACATCGTGTTCGCGCTCTGCTGGGGTGCCTTCATCGCGACCCTGGCCGCGATCTTCATCAACACCCGGGCCGCGGACCTGCTGCACGAGACCGCCGGCGGCGGCAACCGCGCCGCGGTCTTCGTCGCGCCGCCGGTCGAGGAGTTCGCCAAGGGCGCGGTGATCCTGCTGCTGGCGCTGGTCCGGCGCAAGGAGTTCGACGGGATCATCGACGCCCTCGTGTACGCCGGGATGGTCGGCGTCGGCTTCGCCTTCACCGAGAACATCCTCTACTTCGGCCGGATCTTCGACCAGCTGTCCGAGGAGGGCGGCAGCGCGGCCGGCGTCCGCGGGGTGCTCGGGCTGTTCATCCTGCGCGGGGTGTTCTCACCGTTCGCGCATCCACTCTTCACGTCGTTCACCGCGATAGGTATCGGCATCGCCGTCCGGCACCGAAGTACGGCGGTCCGCTTCCTCGCGCCGATCGTCGGTTACCTGGCCGCCGTCCTGATGCACGGGCTCTGGAACGGCGGCGCGAGCTGGGCCGGCGGCGAGGGCTTCCTGACCGTCTACATCTTCCTGATGGCGCCGCTGTTCTTCGCGATGGTGATCTTCGCGCTGGTGATGCGGTCGCGTGAAGGGCAGATGATCGCGTCCCGGCTCTACGACTACGTCCGGTTCGGCTGGCTCAACGGCCAGGACGTGCCGCTGATCGCGACGCTGCGCGGCCGCAAGGCGCTGCGCCAGAACGCGAAGCGCTACGGCCCGCAGGCCGAGGCCGCCGCGAAGGCGTTCCAGCAGACCGCGACCGAGCTGGCCTACCTGCGCGACAAGATCGTCCGGCAGGTGATCGGCGCGGACGCGCTCGACACCGAGAAGAAGCTGCTGGACGAACTGCGCGAGCGACGGCCCAGTGTTCCGTTTCCGCCGATGCCGGCGTTCGCGACCGCCGTACCGCAGTTCGCTCCCGCGGGTCCTGGGGTGCCGGTGCCCACCTCGTACGGCGGAGCGCCGTACCAAGGGGGTCCGGGGTATCCGGGCGCACCGCAGCAGGGTGGACCTGGGTACGACGCGGGACCACAGCAGGGCGGACCGGCGTACGCCGGGGGACCGCCGCAGCAGGGTGGACCCGGGTATCCGGGCGGACCGGCGTACCAGGGTGGGGCGCAGCAGGCGCCGTATCAGGGGGAGCCGGGCCGGCCGCAGGACGCCTCGCGGGGACCTGAGCAGGCCGGTGGACCCGGTACTGCGGGGGTACCGGGGGGATATCAGCCGGGTGGTTATCCGGACGGCCAGACGGGGTATCCATCGGGGCAACCCGGGCAGCCGACCGGTCGCCCTGGTTACTCGCCGGGACCCACTGGAACACAAGGACCGCCGGGAGGATACGGTCCGTATCCACCGTCGCAGTGACTTGCCCCCCGTCCACGCCGCCACACGGGATGAAGATGACTTTGCTTCTGCGCTGTCCGACCGGGCACTCTGTGCTCGTGGACGGACACCGTGGCTGACATCAGGTCAGCAGCTGGTGAGGGTTCGGAGCGCTCGGATGAGCCGCAGGTTCCGGACCAGGCGGAGCCTGCCCGGATGACGGACACCGGTGCCAAGAGCAAGAGTTTCTGGCGGCGCCGGCGGCGGAAGTCGTCCGAGCCGGTGGGCGCTGAGTCTGCTGCTGAGTCGACTCCGGAAGAGGCTGCTGCTGAGAAGCCGGCTGTTGCTGCGGAGTCGGCAGCCAAGACCGAGCCGGCTGCCGCCGGTGAGTCGACGTCGGCGGACGGGTCGTCCGAGAAGGCGGCCGCGGACCAGTCGGCTGAGCCGAAGGACGCTGACGTGCCCGCGGAGCCGAACGAGTCCACGTCGGATGCCGACGACAAGTCTTCGGACGGCGAGTCCTCGGACGGCGCCGAGCCGAGTGCTGATGCTGTGGTCGAGGAGACGTCGTCCGGTGACGACGAGTCCGGGGAGGACCGCCCGGCGGTAGGCGTGACTTATGAGCCAGAGGAGTCGCCGGACGGTTTCCCGCTGGAGTACGGCGAGATCATCGTCGGGCTGCCCAAGGGCGGTGAGGTGCCGGAGTCGGAGCGAATGGTCGATGCGCGGGTGATCGCTACCGACGTACCGGGTGAAGACGACAAGGCGGCTGAGCCTGAGAAGTCTGCAGCCGACGACCCGGCTGCCGCGGTGGTTGCCGCGGACATGGAAGAGACTGCTGCTGATGGCTCGAATGGGGTTGCTTCGGTAGCCAAGGATGCGGAGGGCGAGGAAGCCGCTCCTGCTGGTGAGGCGTCGGAGGACGCCGCCGACGAGACCGTCGAGGAGAAGGCTGCCGCGAAGGCCGAGGAGGACGCTCCCGCAGAGCCCGAGGAGAAGGCTCCCGCGGAGGCCGAGGACGAGGCTGCGGTTGCTGATGACGTACCGGAGACGGTGGAAGTCGCTGCGACGGCCGTGAAGGACTCGGACGACGAGGACGCGCCTGCGGAGACCGCTGCGGCCGAGGCTGTTGACGACGCTCCGGCTGCGGAGGACTCGACGGAGGAGGGCGCCGACGAGGCCGAAGGCGACTCCAACGACGACGCAGAGGCCGAAGCCACGGCATCCGACGCCGAGTCCGACGCCACCGAGCAGCCGAACGACGAAGCCGAGCAGCCGAACGACGAAGCCGAGCAGCCGGACGACGAAGCCGAGCAGCCGGACGACGCCGAGCCCGAGGAAGAGCTGTCGCCTGAGGAGACCGCCGCGAAGGCGGCCGAGCAGCAGGCGGCGATGGCGTTGATCACCGCGCTGATGAAGCTGCGCGGTGCCCTTGCCGACAGCAAGCTTCCGCTGGACGTGGTGGGCGCCGACGAGGCCCGTCAGCAGCGCAAGGCGATGCTGGACCAGCTGGACGACTACGTGCTGCCCCGGCTGGTCCAGCTCGAGGCCCCGGTCCTGGCGGTCGTGGGCGGGTCCACCGGCGCGGGCAAGTCGACCCTGGTGAACAGCCTGATCGGCGAGGTCGTCAGCGAGCCCGGCGTACTCCGGCCGACCACGAGGTCGCCCGTGCTGATCCACAACCCGGCCGACGCCGAGTGGTTCGCCGGCGACCGGGTGCTGCCGGGCATGGCGCGGTCGAGCGGCAACAGTCCGGGCGGCATGGAAGACCCGGGACAGATCAGGTTGGTTGCCGCCGACACCATTCCGCGCGGCCTGGCCATCCTGGACGCCCCGGACATCGACTCCGTCGTCGAGGCCAACCGTGAGCTGGCGACGCAGTTGCTGGCCGCGGCCGACCTGTGGTTGTTCGTCACGACCGCCGCCCGGTACGCCGACGCCGTGCCGTGGGAGTTCCTGCAGAGCGCCTCGGACCGCAGTACGGCGGTCGCCGTCGTACTGGACCGTGCCCCGGCCGACACGATCGACGACATCACCGGTCACCTGGCCCAGATGCTGCTCGAGCGCGGTCTCGGCGACTCCCCGCTGTTCAGCATCAAGGAGACCGTCGTCGACGAGCGCGGCATGCTGCCGAGCGAGACGGTTGCCTCGATCAAGGACTGGCTGATCGACCTGGCCGCCGACGCGGAGGCCCGCTCGGCCGTCGTACGGCGGACCCTGCAGGGCGCGGTCACCGCGATGACGAAGAAGACGCCGGCCTTCTCCAAGGCCGTGCGGGCGCAGGCCGACACGTTCGACGAGCTGCGCACCACCGCCGCGACGGCGTACGAGCGCGCGGTCAAGGACATCGCCAACGCGACCCAGGACGGCACGATGCTGCGCGGCGAGGTGCTCGCCCGCTGGCAGGAGTTCGTCGGCACCGGCGAACTGCTCAAGGGCCTGCAGACGAACGTCGGCCGCCTGCGCGACAAGGTCCGGACGGCCGTGGTCGGCAAGCCGCCGCCGACGCGCGACCTCAACGACGCCGTCGAGTCCGGGCTGGAGTCGCTGCTGCGCGAGCACGCGGAGGCAGCCGCCGAGCGGGCCGAGGAGTCGTGGCAGTCGACGGCCGCCGGGCGGCAGTTGCTCGCCGCGGGCGAGCGCGACCTGGGCCGGATGTCGAAGGAGTTCCCGGCCGCCGCGAGCCGTGCGGTGCGCGAGTGGCAGGGCTTCGTGCTCGAGTTGGTTCGGAAGGAAGGCGCGGACAAGCGGTCCACCGCGCGCATCCTCGCGTACGGCGTGAACGGGCTCGGCCTGTCGCTGATAATCGTGATCTTCGCCAGCACCGCGGGCATCACCGGCGCCGAGGTCGGCGTCGGTGCGGGCACCGCGGTGGTCGGGCAGAAGCTGCTGGAGGCGGTGTTCGGCGACCAGGCGGTGCGGAGCCTGGCGGCGAAGGCCCGACGGGACCTGGAGGATAGGGTTCAAGCGTTGATGGATGCCGAATTCGCCCGCTACCTGGCTGTGCTCGACCAGCATCCGGTCGATCCCGAAGCACCCAGGCAACTGACCGAGGCCGCGCGCGCGGTGGAGGACTGCACGTGACGGGAATTGTGGATACGGTCAAGGGCCTGGTGCGCGGCTCTTCCGATGTCCTGACCAAGATCGAGGCGCTGGAGGACGCGGCCGAGGCCGGCAAGGGCCGCCTCGACCAGGTGGTGCTCAGTGAGGCCGAGCAGATCGTCGACCGGGCCGGACAGCGGCTGCGGATGTCCGGCGACCTGACGGTGGTCGCGCTGGCCGGTGCGACCGGTTCCGGCAAGTCGTCGCTGTTCAACGCGATGACCGGGCTCGACCTGGCCGCGATCGGTACGCGGCGGCCGACCAGCTCGATGCCGCTGGCCTGCGTGTGGGGCGAGGAGCCCGCCGGTGAGGTGCTGAACTGGCTGGGCATTCCGCGGCGCCACCAGGTGCAGCACCGCAGCTCGCTGGAGGAGCAGCACTCGGAGGACCTGGATGGGTTGGTCCTGCTGGATCTGCCCGACCACGACTCGACCGAGGTGGAGCACCGGCTGATCGTGGACCGGCTGGTGGAGCTGGTCGACCTGCTGATCTGGGTGGTCGACCCGCAGAAGTACGCCGACGCCGCGCTGCACAACCGCTACATCAAGCCGTTCGCGTCGCACTCGTCGGTGATGGTGTTCGCGCTGAACCACATCGACAAGCTGACCGACGAGCAGCGCAAGAGCTGCCTGTCCGACCTGGACCGGCTGCTCAAGGCCGACGGGCTGAAGAACCCGACCGTGGTCGGTACGTCGGCGGTCAGCGGCGCCGGTCTGGACGAGCTGCGCAACCTGCTGGTGAAGCGGGTCAGCAACAAGCGCGCCGCGCGCGAGCGGCTGGCGGCCGACGTCGACCGGGTCGCGGACCGGATGGCCAGCCAGTGCGGCAACGCGAAGACCCCGGAGATCGCCAAGTCGGACATCACCGAGCTGGTCGACGCGCTGTCCGAAGCCAGCGGCGTACCGGTGGTCGTGGACGCCGTACGACGCTCGTACCTGCAGCGTGCCCGGGCGGCGACCGGCTGGCCGGTGACCAAGTGGCTGGGCCGGTTCCGGCCGGATCCGCTGCGGCGGCTGCATCTGGACCAAGGCGCCAAGCAGCTGGGCAAGGCGGCCCGCAAGTCGGCGTCCAACGAGGTGTCGATCGCCCGGTCTTCGTTGCCTGCAGCAACACCGGTGCAGCGGGCCCGGATGGACACCGCGGTCCGGACGATCACGAACAAGGCGGCCGCGGGGTTGTCGCGGCCGTGGGCCGACTCGGTGCGCTCGGCGGTCCGCCGGCGCGAGGAGTCGCTGGGTGACGAGCTGGACCAGGCGGTGGCCCGGACCGATCTCGGTGCGTCGTCGACGCCTGGCTGGTGGGGCGCAGCGCGGTTCCTGCAGTGGGTGCTGTTCCTGGTAGCGCTCGGCGGTGCTGTGTGGCTCGCGGTGTTGGCTGTCCTCAGCTACTTGCAGCTCGACGATCCGCCTCTGCCCCGGTGGAACGGGATCCCGTACGCGACGCTGATGCTGATCGGCGGTGTCGTCCTCGGGGTGCTGGTGTCGCTGGCGTGCCGGCTGTTCGCCTCGAACGGTGCGAACCGGCGGGCGCGGTTGGTGGCGCGGGCACTGCGGGCCGAGCTGGAGAAGGTTGCCGACAGCCACGTTGTCGACCCGGCCCGGGCCGAGCTGGACGCGTACACGGTCTGCCGCGACAAGCTGGCGATCGCCCGGCGCTGAACACAGCAGTGCTCCGGAGCGTGGCTCCGGAGCACTGGTCTTGTGCGGGTTCAGTTCTCCGGCGGGTTCTCGGGCGCGTAGTGCGCCATCGCGACCGCGACGGTCTCCTCGAGGTCCTTCTCGGTCGTCGTGCCCGAGGCGCGGATCGCCTCCGTCCAGGCATGGATGCACTGGGCGTTGTACTCGATGACCTCGGGGGAGTTGGCCATCTTCACCGGGTCCACGTCCTCGCCGAGGTCGCCGTTCAGGTAGAGCGCGAGGCCCGCGACGGCGCCGTCCCAGCCGGGGCCGACGTACAGGGCGCCGGCACCGCCGGGAGCCGGCGGGTTCGCCATCGAGTGCTCGAGTTCGAACTCGGTGGTGTCGCCCGGGCCGGGGGTCAGCCTGACCTCGAGCAGGCTCTCCGGGCCGCCGAACGTGACCTTGTAGCGCTTCGGTGGCTCGCACTCCAGGATCTCGCCGCCCGCGTTGCCCTGAATCTGGAAGCTTCCGCCGACCTTGAGCTCGCCCGTGACCGGGGAGAACCAGCGCGCCATCCGCTCGGGGTCGGTCAGCGCGTCCCAGACGTCCTCCGGCCCGGACTGGTAGGTCCGGCGCATCAGGACCGTGGCGATCTCGCCGGTGCGGCTGACCTCGCGCTGGACCGCGGTGATCTGTTCCAGGATGTCCATCGGTGTGCTGCCCGTCCTCTGTGGTGGTGGCCTGTTGTCACAGCCAGAATGCCGGGGTCGGCTTATATAAGTCAAGACTAAGGCTTTGGGTTGTCCCCAGGTTCTCAACTCGTGTCCGGTACGGCGGCCCGGCGCGGCATCTTCTCTGGTGACAGCACATCCGCGATCGGAGGAATCATGAGCAATGACGCGTACCTGACCCTGACCGGCCGGGTCGGCGGCGACGTGCAGTTGAAGCAGGTGAACGGCGGTCACGCGCTGGCCACGTTCCGGATCGGTTCGACGGCCCGCGCCTACGACCGGGACAAGGCCGACTGGGTCGACCGTCCGACCACCTGGTTCAGCGTCGAGTGCTGGCGCGGCCTGGCCCAGAACGTCGCCGAGTCGATCGGCCGCGGCGATCCCGTCGTGGTCTACGGCCGGTTGAAGACGACCGAGTGGACCGAGGACGGCGAGTCGCGCTCCCGCACGGTGCTCGAGGCCTTCTCGGTCGGGCACGACTTGTCCCGGGGCGTGACGACGTTCAGCAAGGCGACTCCGCAGGGCCTCGGCGCCCGGCCCTCGCCGTTCGACGATCTGCCGCAGCCGGTCGGGGAGGCGAATCCTCTCGGTGCCTCGGAGGCGGCGTGACGAGCGGGCGGTGGTGGCCCTGAATGAGGTCATGATGCGGGAGGCCGGCGCTCACGGAGTGCCCGTGGTGTTGCTTCGGCGGTGGGTACGGGACCCGCATGTTCCGGATTCTGCTGACCGCACCTCGGTGGAAGATCGCAAGCTCGGCCGGCCTGCTCGTCTTCGTCGGCTACGGCATCGGGTTCAAGCTGGTCAAGGAGGTCTCGTGGTTCTATGCCCTGGTGATCGCCGCCGTGGGGGCTGTCACGGCGTACGTGGTGTCCGTGCTGGTCCTCGGCAGGATGCGGCGTGAGCTGAAGACAGTCGGTGCCGACCACCTTGCACCGGCGCACCAGGTGGAGGCGTACCAGGCGGTCCAGCGCGGGCGCATCCATCCTGATCCGGAGATCCGAGCGGCCGCGGTGCGGATCGCCGAGCATCGGCTGAAGGAAGCGCCGCGAAGCCGCAAGCTGTTCCTGGCGGCCGGCGTCCTGCTCGCGGCCTCCACGGTGGTCAATGCGGTCGCCGGCAACATGGGGAGCGTGGTGATCAACTCCATCGGACTGATCGCTAGCGGGGTCACTCTCTGGCAGTTGAGGACGGCCCAGCGGCGCGTTGCAGGTCTCGTCCATGGCTCGACCGGGCCTGCTGGCGCTGGGCGGTCTGCCGACGACAGTGGTTGAGCAGGGGGAGCGGGGTCCTGTCAAAGGGAGCGGGCGTGGGCACCGGTTGGGATTGGGTGGGGCACAGCGCATAGGCTCTGGAGCATGGCGGAATTCATCTACACCCTTCGTAACGTCCGGAAGGCGCACGGGGACAAGGTCGTGCTCGACAACGTCACCTTGAACTTCCTGACCGGGGCGAAGATCGGCGTGGTCGGGCCGAACGGCACCGGCAAGTCCTCGCTGTTCAAGATCATGGCCGGGCTGGACCAGCCCTCCAACGGTGAGGCGCGGCTGGCCGAGGACGCCACGGTGGGGATCCTGCTGCAGGAGCCGCCGCTGACCGAGGGCAAGACGGTGCTGGAGAACGTCGAGGAAGGCGTCGGCGACACCAAGAAGAAGCTCGACCGGTTCAACGAGATCTCCGCCGAGCTGGCCGATCCCGACGCCGACTACGACAAGCTGCTGGCCGAGATGGGTGACCTGCAGACCGAGCTCGACCACCGCAATGCGTGGGATGTCGACGCCCAGCTGGAGCAGGCGATGGACGCGCTGCGCTGCCCGCCGGCCGACGTGATCGTGGACAACCTGTCCGGTGGTGAGCGGCGCCGGGTCGCGCTGTGCAAGCTCCTGCTGCAGCAGCCCGACCTGCTGCTGCTCGACGAGCCCACCAACCACCTGGACGCCGAGTCGGTGCTCTGGCTGGAGCAGCACCTGCAGAAGTACCCGGGTGCCGTCCTGGCGATCACCCACGACCGGTACTTCCTGGACAACGTGGCCGAGTGGATCCTGGAAATGGACCGCGGCAAGACCTACGGCTACGAGGGCAACTACTCGAAGTACCTGGAGACCAAGCAGGCGCGTCTGGTCGTCGAGGGCCAGAAGGACGCGAAGCGGCAGAAGATCCTGGAGCGCGAGCTCGAGTGGGTCCGGTCGAACGCGAAGGCCCGCCAGACCAAGAGCAAGTCCCGCCTGGCCCGGTACGAGGAACTGGCCGCCGAGGCCGAGCGCTCAAAGAAGCTGGACATCGACGAGATCAACATCCCGGCGGGTCCGCGACTGGGCAGCACGGTGCTCGAGGTCAACAAGCTGGAGAAGGGCTTCGGCGACCGCAAGCTGATCGACGGCCTGAGCTTCTCGCTGCCGCGGGCCGGCATCGTCGGCATCGTCGGCCCGAACGGCGTCGGCAAGTCGACGCTGTTCCGGATGATCGTCGGCGAGGAGACGCCCGACAAGGGCACGCTGAAGCTCGGCGAGACCGTCCGGATCTCCTACGTCGATCAGTCGCGCGGCGGCCTGGACCCGAAGAAGACCGTCTGGCAGCAGGTCTCCGACGAGCTCGACTACATCAAGGTCGCCAACTTCGAGATGCCGAGCCGCGCGTACGTCGCGTCGTTCGGGTTCAAGGGCCCGGACCAGCAGAAGCCGACCGGCGTCCTGTCCGGCGGTGAGCGCAACCGGCTGAACCTGGCGCTCACCCTGAAGATGGGCGGCAACCTGCTGCTGCTCGACGAGCCCACCAACGACCTGGACGTCGAGACCCTGCAGTCGCTCGAGGACGCCCTGCTCGAGTTCCCCGGCTGCGCCGTGGTGATCTCCCACGACCGGTGGTTCCTGGACCGCGTCGCCACCCACATCCTGGCCTGGGAGGGCACCGACGAGGACCCGGCCCAGTGGTTCTGGTTCGAGGGCAACTTCGCGTCGTACGAGGCGAACAAGATCGAGCGCCTCGGCGCCGAAGCCGCTCGCCCGCACCGCGTCACCCACCGCAAGCTGACCCGCGACTGACGCGACCTGCGCGACTCAGGCCCGCTCCGGCGATTGCTGGAGCGGGCCTGTTGCTGTTCGGGGACTGCTGCGCGGGTTGCTAGGCCGGTGCCGGTGCCGGTTCTGGTGTGGGTGTCGTTGACGGCGAATGGGGCAGCGACGGCGCCAGCGTTGGCGCCAGGTCGGTGGACCGGCGGCGGTACTGGCCGGGAGCCACGCCGTACTCGCGCTTGAAGGCCTTGGCGAGGGCGAACTCGGTCGCGTAGCCGGTGTGCTGGGCGATCGTGCGCAGTGGTTCGTCGGAGTCCCGGAGGCGGCGAGCGGCGAGCGTCATCCGCCACCAGGTCAGGTAGGCGAGCGGCGACCGGCCGACCGTCTCCGTGAACCGCTTGGCGAAGGTGGCTCGCGACAGTCCGGACAGTGCGGCGAGTTCGGCGACCGTCCACGGGTGCTCCGGCCTGGCGTGGATGCCGCGGAGTGCCGTCGTCAGCGCCGGGTCGGCCAGTACGGCCGCCCATCCCCGCTCGGATCGCGTGACCTGTTCGTCGAACCACGCACGCAGTACGAACAGCAGCAGCATGTCCACCAATCCCGACAGGATCGCGGACGTGCCCTCGCGCGGGTCACTCAGCTCCGAACCCAGCAGGTCGACCGCCGCCCGCAACGACGCGTGCTGACCGAGCCGCGGCGGAAGGTGAACGACCTCCGGCAGGTCGTCGAGCAACGGGTGGCTGCTGGACCGGTCGAAGTAGTACGCCGCGCACAGCAGCTGGGTCGTCGTCCCCACGCCGTCGAGCTTCATCTCGTCGACCACCGCGGCATCGTCGGCATCGACGCGGTAGTCGACGAGCGGGCTGCCCGGACGGTCGGCCAGCGCGTACCCGGTGCCGTGTGGCACGAAGACCACGTCGCCCACGCTCAGCCGCAACGGCTCTCCCCGCGCGGGGATCAGCCAGCACGGTCCTTCGAGCAGGACATGGCAGCCGGCGCCGTCGCTCGGCGGGAACCGGATTCCCCACGGGGACACTGTTCGTGTCCGCGCGGCATGCGGCCGGCCGGTCCGCAGTGCAGCCAGTACGTCGCTCAGCACGTCCATCCCGCTGAGTCTACGTGTCCAGATGCCTGGACATGACTCTCAGCGTTGTGGCCATGTCCGTGCCGTCGAGAACTTCCTAAGGTCGAGGGACCAACATCGTCTGGGAGGTTCGTATGTCGTTCTCTGTTGTCGTCGGCGCCGGCGGTACCGGTCGCGCCCTGGCTCGGCTGCTCGCGGAGGAGGGGGAGCGGGTCCGGCTGGTCACCCGCAGCGGTACCGGCCCCGTCCATTCCGGCATCGAACTGATCGCCGCCGACGCCACCGACGCCGACCGGTTGAGCCGCCTGATCGAAGGTGCCGCCACGCTCTACAACTGCGCGATGCCGGCGTACGACCGATGGCCGACGGACTGGCCGCCGCTCGCCGCCGGGATGCTCACGTCGGCGGAACGCACCGGCGTGGACTACGTGATGCTCGGCAACACCTACGCGTACGGTCCGGTCGCCGGTCCGATCACCGAGGACCGGCCTTTGGCGCCGACCACGGTGAAAGGGCGGGTGCGGGCGCAGATGTGGGCCGACGCCCTGGAAGCTCATCGGGCCGGCCGAGTGCGGGTCACGGACGTTCGGGCCTGCGACTTCCTCGGGGTGGACACGCTCTCGGTGTTCAACCTCGTCGTACTGCCGCACGTGCTCACCGGTACTCCGGCGGCGTACCCGGGTGATCTGGACGTCGAGCACAGCTGGACCTACATCGATGACGCGGCCCGCACGATGATCGCCGCGGCCCGGCACGACGCTGCTTGGGGCCAGGTCTGGCATGTCCCGTCCACCTCGACGCTGCCGGTCCGCGCGCTCACCGAACGGCTGGCCGCGGTGGCGGGAACTCCTGGGCCGCAGCTGACGGCGATGTCGCTGGAGGAGCTGGTCCGGCTCGGCGAGCAGGACTCGATCATGGCCGAGCTGGTGGAGATCCAGTACCTGGATCGTGAGCCGCACGTACTCGACTCCACCCGCACCGAAGCCGTCCTCGGGGTCAGGGCTACTCCGCTGGACGCGGTGCTCGAGGAGACGGTGCGGGAGCAACTTCGGGTCGCGTGAAGGCGACCAGATCGAGCGATCGGGACAGAACAGTTTGCCTTGAGGCTAAGCGTCAGGTAATACTTAGCCTCATGGCACAGTATTCGGCGGAAGTGGACGACGTGTTCGTCGCGTTGGCCGATCCGACGCGGCGTGAGGTCGTGCAGCGGCTCGGGCGGGGGCCGACGAGCGTGGGGGAGTTGGCGCGCGAGTTCCCGATGACCTTGCCGTCGTTCATGAAGCACGTCCGGACGCTGGAGGCGAACGGGCTGATCCGCACGGTGAAGGCCGGCCGGGTGCGGACCTGTGTCCTGAACCGCGACCGGCTGGCGCTGGTCGACGACTGGCTCGAAGAGCAGCGGGCGATCTGGGAAGAGCGCACCGACCGTCTCGAACAACTCGTCACCGATCTGATGGAGGAACAGGAATGAACCCCGAGCTCGACCTCGTCGTGGAGCGCGTGATCCGGGCTCCGCGAGCGGTGGTGTGGAGTGCGTGGACCGAGCCGTCGCGATTCGAGCGGTGGTGGCTGCCGGCTCCGGCGCTGTGCCGGGTGGAGCGGCTGGAAGTCCGGCCCGGCGGTGGGCTGGTGACGCGGATGAGCGACGACGGCGTGACGTTCGTGCCGCACCTCGACGCGAGCTTCGTCGTCGCGGAGGAGCTGGAGCGGATCGTGTTCACGAACACGATGGACAGCTCGTGGCGCCCGGCGAATCCGGCGCCGGTGCCGATGACGGCCGAGGTCACACTGGCCGACCATCCCGACGGGACGGCGTACCGGGTCGTCGTACGGCATGGTGATCCGGGGTCGCGCAAGTTGCACGAGGAGCTGGGATTCGCGGACGGGTGGGGCTCGGTGACGGCGCAGCTCGCGTCTGTCGCGGAGACGGAGGCCGCGGGATGAAGGTCGTGCTCACTGAGTTCGTGACGCTCGATGGGGTGAGCCAGGGGCCTGGTTCGCCGACGGAGGATACGAGCGACGGGTTCACTTCGGGCGGTTGGTTGGTGCCGTTCCTGGACGAGACGTTCGTACGGCGTACATCCGAGTGGCTGGGGCTGGCCGACGGGCTCCTGTTCGGCCGCCGCACCTACGAGGCTTTCGCGCGGGACTGGCCTGAGATCACGGACCCGGATGATCCGTACACGGTGCGGATGAACGCGCTGCCGAAGTACGTGGTCACGAGCACGCTGGCTGAGGGTTCGTGGAGTCCGACGACGGTGCTTGCGGGTGATCCGGTGGAGTCCGTCGGGCAGCTCAAGACGAAGCCTGGGCGGGAATTGCAGATCCACGGGAGTGCCCGGTTGGGCAACTCGCTGTTGGCGGCGGGGTTGGTTGACACGATTCGGCTGGCTGTCGCGCCGACGGTTGTCGGGTCGGGGCGCCGGCTGCTTGACCATCCGGGGTCGCCGGTTGGTCTTCGATTGACCCACTATGAGGTCACGTCGACGGGTCTGTTGCTGCTGCAGTACGACGCGGCGGGGCAGGCGGAGGTCGGGGAGTACGAGGGTGTGGGGGCGTTCGTCTGAGTTGTGGAGCTCGGGATCGGCCGGCGGTCGGCGCGATCGAGCTGCGGCTCGCTAGCCACCGGTCGGAGGCGGCGGCGCTTGCTGTCGGGCGCTAGCCCGCCAATCCGCGCCAGCCCGGCGGCCGCGTGCCGGTGTGTGCCTCTCGAGTGCTAGCCCGTCGATCCGTGCCTGAGCGCGTGCCTCTCGGGCGCTAGCCCGTAAGACGAACGCGGGCGCCAGCACGCACACCGCGGGCGCTAGCCCGCCGATCCGCGCGCTAGCGCATGCTCCGCGGCGATAGCCGCCATTTGAAGCGGGCGCCAGCACGCGTGCCACAGACTGGGTGGGCGGGAGCTGGCGCTGGAGCGAGCGCCAGCGAGTGGAAGGGCCCGCGTGGGAAAGAACATTCCCACGCGGTTCCGGTCAGCGTTGGCCGATGTGTTCTGAGACGGCGTCGAAGACCCGGCCGACGGCGGCGAAGTCTTCCGGGGTGGCCAGGTCGACGAGGTTTTCGCGGACGCCTTCGACGTGATGCGGGGCGGCCTGTTCGAGCAGGGTGAAGCCGGCGTCGGTGAGTTCGGCCCAGACGCCGCGCTTGTCGCTGGTGCACGACGTGCGGCGGACCAGTTCGGCGGCCTCGAGGCGGCCTACAGTGTGGGTGAGGCGGGAACGGCTCTGGTGCAGGCGGTCGGCGAGGTCGGCCATCCGCAGGCGGCGGTCGGGGGCCTCGGACAGGCGGACCAGGATCTCGTAGTCGTTGATGCCCAGGCCGAACTGCCGCAGGTCGTCGTCAAGCTTGGCCATCAGGCGCGCCGTGCCCAGCAGGTACGCGCGCCACGCCACCTGCTGCTCGGAGTCCAGCCACCGGGTGCCAGTCGTCATCGTCACGGGAACAGTGTACCGGGAATGTAGTTCAGATTTAAACCGTTAGAGCAGACATCTGGGGAACAGATTGAAATTTTAACTAACTTCTTGGAGAGCCTCGTGAGCATCACCGGTACGACGACCCCGACGACCAGCATCCCCGGCCTGGTGGCCGGCACCTACGCGCTCGACGCCGCGCACAGCGAGATCGGCTTCACCGTGCGCCACCTGATGACCAAGGTGCGCGGCACCTTCCAGGAGTTCGCCGGCGAGATCGTCGTGAAGGACTCGCTGGAGGAGTCGACCGCGGCGGTCACCGTCGAGCTGGCGTCCGTGCACACCCGCAGCGAGCAGCGTGACGCGCACCTGCGCTCGGGCGACTTCTTCGACGCCGAGAACAGCCCGAAGATGACCTTCACCAGCACCGCGCTCAAGCCGGAGGGTGACGACTTCGTCCTGGCCGGCGAGCTGAGCATCAAGGGCGTCACCAAGCCGATCGAGTTCGCCGTCGAGTTTCTCGGCGTCGAGCAGAACGCCTACGGCCAGAAGATCATCGGCTTCGAGGGCTCCGCGTCGATCAGCCGCAAGGAGTGGGGCATCGACTTCAACGTCCCGCTGGAGGGCGGCAAGCTGCTGATCGGCGACAAGGTGGACATCCACCTCGACGTCCAGGCCGCGCTGCAGGACTGACCACCGGTACGCCGAAGGCCCGGACCCTCGCGAGAGGGTGCCGGGCCTTCGGTCGTTCCCGCGGGAGTGCTCAGGCCTGGACCATCCGAAGCGCCAGCTCGGCGTACAAGGCACCGAGATCCTCGGGCTTCGTGCGATGAGGCGTGTACCAGCGAGCCACGTCGATCGACAGCGACAGTACGGCGAGCGTCGTGCCGGGCAGGTCATCGACGCTGAACGATCCGTCGCGCACGCCGTCGGCCAGCACCTGCTCGATCTGCCGCGAGATCGCCCGGCGGATCGCGGCGACCTCGGTGAAGTGCTCGGGGGAGAGCGCGGCGAGCTCGTACTGGACGACGCGCGCGATCGTGTGGTGCTCGGCGTGCCAGGCGGTGAAGGCGGAGACCATGCCGCGCAGCCGTTCGGTGGGCGACGGCCCTTCGTCAGCCTCCCGCAGTACGGCGAGCGCGGCCTGGTGGCCGTACAGGCTGATCTCGAAGAGCAGGCGTTCCTTCGAGGGGTAGTGCACGTAGAGCGCGGCGGGGGACATGCCGGCGCGGGACGCGATGTCGCGGGTAGTGGTGGCCTGGAAGCCGCGTTCGGCGAAGGCGTCGATGGCGCCGGTGAGCAGCCGGCGGGCGGCGGCCGGCTCGATGTGCTCCCACACGAGGGGACTGGTGACTGCGGACACGTTGACACTCTGCACCGGATTCGCGAAGCTAAGCAAGCGCTTAGCCATCCGTCTCAGGAACCGGCCGGGCCGCGCACATCGACCTCGAGGAGGCGCAGCGATGGAACGGATCATCTTCGGCGAGGACCACCACGCCTTCCGGGCGAGTGCGAAGGAGTTCTGCGACCGCTCGCTGGTGCCGCGGATGGAGCAGTTCCTCGAGGAGAAGACGATCGACCGCGCGGTCTGGCTGGAGGCCGGCAAGCAGGGCTTCCTCGGCCTCGACGTGCCCGAGGAGTACGGCGGTTCCAGCGTCGGCGACTACCGGTTCAACGCGGTGTTCGCCGAGGAGGTGTCGAAGGTCTCCGCCTCGCTGTCGAGCTGCTTCGGCATCCACTACGACTGCGCCGCGCCGTACCTGGTCGATCTGGGCACCGAGGAGCAGAAGCAGCGCTGGCTGCCGAAGTTCAGCTCCGGTGAGCTGGTCGCGGCGATCGGGATGACCGAGCCGTCCGGCGGCTCCGACCTGGCCGGGCTGAAGACCAGCGCCAAGAAGGTCGACGGCGGCTGGGTGCTGAACGGCTCGAAGACCTTCATCACCAACGGCGACATGGCCGACCTCACCATCACCGCGGCCCGGACCGACCCGAGCAAGGGCGCCAAGGGCATCACGCTGTTCGCGGTCGAGGAGGGCATGGAGGGCTTCGCGCGCGGCCGCAAGCTCGACAAGGTCGGCCAGACCGAGTCCGGTACGTCGGAGCTGTTCTTCGAGGACGTTTTCGTCCCGGACGAGAACGTGCTCGGCGAGGTGAACCGCGGCTTCATCCACATGATGGAGCGGCTGGCCCAGGAGCGCGTCGGCGCCGCGGTGTCGAACATCGCGCACGCCACCCAGATCCTGGCCGAGACGATCGAGTACGTGAAGCAGCGCAAGGCGTTCGGCCAGCCGGTCGGCTCGTTCCAGTACAACAAGTTCCTGATCGCCGAGCTGGTCACCAAGGCCGAGGTGACCCAGGCGTACGTCGACAACGCGATCGTGGCGCACGACGAGGACCGGCTGTCCGCGGTCGACGCGGCCAAGACCAAATGGTGGAGCGCCCAGGTGCAGAACGAGGTCCTGGACGCCTGCGTGCAGCTGCACGGCGGCTACGGCTACATGAACGAGTACCGGGTGGCCCGCGCCTGGCGCGACGCCCGGGTGACCAAGATCTGGGCCGGCAGCAACGAGATCATGAAGGAACTCATCGGCCGCGACCTCGGCCTGTAGGGAAGGACCCCTGTTATGCCCGAAGCAGTGATCGTCTCCACCGCGCGCTCGCCGATCGGCCGGGCCCACAAGGGTTCGCTGAAGGACATCCGGCCCGACGACCTGGCCGTGCAGCTGATCAAGGCCGCCGTCGACAAGGCCGGCCTGACCGGTGACCAGGTCGAGGACCTGATGCTGGGCTGCGCCGAGCCGCACGACGAGCACGGCGGCAACATGGCCCGCCGGGTCGCCGTCCAGCTCGGCTGGGACAACACCCCGGCGACGACGGTCAACCGGTTCTGCGCGTCGTCCACGCAGACCGCGCGGATGGCCTACCACGCGATCAAGTCCGGCGAGGGTGACGTGTTCGTCAGCGCCGGCGTCGAGTGCGTCTCGCGGTACAAGAACTTCGGCTCGGCTGGGGTCGGTGACCCGAGCTCGTTCAACCCGGTGTTCGCCGACGCCGTCCAGCGGACCGAGAAGTACGCCGAGACCAACGACACCTGGCACGACCCGCGCGAGGACGGGCTGATCCCCGACATCTACATCGCGATGGGACAGACCGCCGAGAACGTCGCGACGCTGCGCGGGATCAGCCGGGCCGACCAGGACGCGTTCGGCGTACGGTCGCAGAACCTGGCCGAACAGGCGATCAACAACGGCTTCTTCGAGCGCGAGATCACCCCGGTGACGCTGCCCGACGGCACGGTGGTCAGCAAGGACGACGGCCCGCGCGCCGGTACGACGCTGGAGAAGGTCAGCCAGCTCCAGCCGGTCTTCCGCCCCGACGGCACCGTCACGGCCGGCAACTGCTGCCCGCTGAACGACGGCGCCGCGGCCGTGGTGATCATGAGCGACACCAAGGCGCGTGAGCTCGGCCTGACGCCGCTCGCGCGGATCGTGTCGACGGGGGTCAGCGGGCTGTCGCCGGAGATCATGGGCCTCGGACCGGTCGAGGCGTCGAAGCAGGCGCTGGCCCGGGCCGGGATGAGCATCAACGACATCGACCTGGTCGAGATCAACGAGGCGTTCGCCGTCCAGGTGATCGGTTCGGCCCGCGAGCTCGGCATCGACGAGGACCGGCTGAACGTGCACGGCGGCGCGATCGCGCTCGGCCACCCGTTCGGCTCGACCGGCGCGCGGATCATGACGACGCTGGTCAACGGGCTGCAGTTCGAGGACAAGCAGTTCGGGCTGGAGACGATGTGCGTCGGTGGCGGCCAGGGCATGGCCGTGATCCTCGAACGCCTGAGCTGACGGGACCAGTCGATGGCGTTGAAGGGCCGGACGGCGATCGTCACCGGTGCGTCGCGCGGGATCGGACTCGCGGTCGCGCAGCGGCTGGTCGCCGACGGCGCGCGCGTGGTGATCACCGGGCGCACGCAGGAGACGCTGGACGCGGCGGTCGAGTCGCTCGGCGGCGAGCAGAACGCGCTCGCCGTCGCCGGCAAGGCCGCCGACCCGGAGCATCGGGCCCAGGTGATCGAGACCGCGCTCACGACGTACGGGTCGGTGGATCTGCTGGTCAACAACACCGGCATCAACCCGGTCTACGGTTCGCTGCTCGACGTCGACAGCGCGGTCGCGGCCAAGATGGTCGACACGAACGTGCTGGCCGCGATCGCGTGGGTCAAGGCCTGCCGCGACGCCTGGATGGGCGAGCACGGCGGCGCTGTCGTCAACCTGTCGTCGGTGGCCGGCCTGGCGCCGTCACCCGGGATCGGCTGGTACGGCGCGACGAAGGCGATGCTGTCGCGGGTCACCACCGAGCTGGCCGTCGAGCTGGCGCCGAAGATCCGGGTCAACGCGGTCGCGCCCGCGGTGGTGAAGACGAAGTTCGCCGGCGCGCTGTACGAGGGGCGTGAGTCGGAAGTCGCCGCGACGTACCCGATGAAGCGATTGGGTCGTCCGGAGGACGTGGGATCGCTAGTGTGGTTCCTGCTGTCCGACGAGGCGTCGTGGGTCACCGGTCAGACCATCACGATCGACGGCGGACTGACGCTGAACGGCGGGATGGTTCAGTAGTCCTCGACCTTCGAGCTGGTGGATCCCCAGGTGTCGGCTGTGTCGGGGACGACCAGGCGGTAGTCGAAGCGCGCGGCGAGGTCGAAGGCTTCGGTTGCCTCGCCGCGGCTGTCTGCCGTGACGTGCTTGAAGGTGGTCCAGACGGTGTTGCCTGGTTCGCGCAGTTGGAGTTCGCCGCGTGCTCCGGACCATGACTCGGTGGCGGCCGTCTTGACGTCGTACCGGCCGATGTGGGCGCTGAGGGTGATCCGGCGTCCGTCCCGGCGACTCGTCAGGTAGGCGGTGGAACCCAGACGAAGGTCGCTGACCGGGGTGTTCTGCGGCACCAGTGGCCGGTCGGTCTCCAGATCTGTCGTCGCTCCGGTCGGACGCCAGGTCCAAGGGCCTCGCTTGTCGCTGTCGAAGACATTCCAACGATCGGGGTAGTCCCAGCGGAAGATCAATTGGTGGACGAGCGTCCCGTCCGCCGTGTACGCGTCCCACCTCGCCTCGACAACTCCTGCGGCGGCGCAGTCAGCGCCACGACGTACGGGCGGAGTCAGGTACGGCTGATTGACAACCACTCGGGCTGGTACGTCGAGCGAACAGGTCGGCTTCTCGGCCTCCCGCGTCGACGACCACGCGAACGTCGCCCCACCGGCGAGCAAGGCAACGGCGACGCCGCCGGCGATGACACCTCGCCGGGCGCCGAGTCGGCGAACGAACACGTGAACCCCCCAGGTACGCGAGGGCTCATTGGATCACGTGCTGCGGTCACGCCGTACGGCGGCGAAGGTCTGGCGCAGGGTGATCGTGCCGTCCTCGGCCTCGTCCTCGTTGCGCCAGTCGAAGCTGGTCGGGGTGATGTTCGTGAATCCCCAGCGGGTCTTGTACGCCGTCGGCTCGCGCGCGTCGAGGGTGATCCAGTCGTCGCCGGACCGGCCGATGAAGGTCATCACGAAGGCGTGTTTCGGGCCCATCCAGGTGGAGCGGAAGGCCTTCAGCTCCGGGTCGTAGAGGCGGATCGACAAGCCCCACTCGCCGTCGCCGTCGATCGGGCGGCGGGCGCGGCTCGGGGTGATCCAGATGTCGGCGACGGCGCGGCCGTCCAGCGCCCAGCCGAAGTGCCATTCGCCTTCGGTCTGCCGGACGACCTCGCCTGATTCGTCGTACCAGCGGACGTCGAGGTCCCAGCTGCCGATCAGCGGAGCGAAGACCTGGAAGGCGTCGGCGTACTCCGGGCGCGGACCGTCGGCGACGAAGAGGTCGGCCAGGATGCTGCGCGGGTCTGTCATGGGCTTGAGGGTATTTCACTCCTGACTGGGATGCCAGGGGGTTCTGCATGAATCACTGGTACGGGTCGGCCACCTCGCGGAGTTTGGTGAGGGCTTGGCGTAACGCGCCGGCCAACTCAGGGCCGAGGTGCTCGGTCCAATTCTGCTCGACGCGCGTGACCACCTCGCGGGCCCGGTCCGCCGCGGTCTGTCCCTTCGGGGTGAAGCGGATCAGCCGAGCTCGCCCGTCGGCCGGATCGGGCACCCGCTCGACCAGACCTTCGTTCTCCAGCGCTGCGACCAGCAGGCTCGCGGTCTGCTTGGTGACCTGTGCCTGCTCGGCGAGGTCGGTGAGGCGAGAGCCGCCGGGCGCGATCCGCTGAGCGATCCGGGCCTGGGCCACGGTCACCTGGTAGCCGGACGCACGCATGGCGCGAAGGACCTCGTCGTCCATCGCGCGGTAGGCGATGAACATCAGCGTGGCCAGGTCCATGCGGATCGATCCCTTGACAGTAGTCAGCAAGGCTGACCAAGATGGTCAGTACTGCTGACGATTATAGGTGCGCGATGACCAGAGTTCCGCCAGTCAAAGTCGTCCGGGCGGCCACCGCCGTCCGGACCGCGCTGCAAACCCTCACGCGGCGCATGGTTCCGCCCGAGATCGGGTTGCTGGAACTCGCCTCGGGATTCATGGGGACGCATGTCGTCTACGCGGTGGCCAAGCTCGGAATCGCGGACGTCCTCGCGGACGGGCCGTTGTCCGCGGACGAGATCGCGGCCGAGACGGGGTCGAACGCCGACGCCACCCATCGGCTTCTGCGCGCCGGTGCGATGTTCGGGATCTTCACCGAGCGGTCCGGCAAGCGCTACGGACTCACTGCTCTCGGCAAGGGGCTGCGCTCAGGAACCCCTGGCTCGCTGCGGCCGGTCGTCCTGATGCTCGGCGATCCGCAGTACCAGGGTCCGTGGGGCCGGCTGGCCCACTCGGTCGAGACCGGCGGGCCGGCCGTAGAGGTTGCCCCCGGCAAGCAAGTGTGGGACTACCTGGACGCGGATCCGGAGTTCGCGGCGACGTTCAACGAGGCCATGACGTGCCTGACCGACCTGGACTGGCCCGCCGTGGCGGCGGCGTACGACTTCACGCCGTACTCGACGATCGCCGACCTCGGCGGAGGGCACGGGCAGCTGCTCGCCCTGGTGCTCGGCGCGGCCCCGAAGTCGAAAGGTGTTCTCCAGGAGCGCGAGGTGCTGGTCGGTGCGGCCGAGGCGCATCTGCGTGACGCAGGGCTCCTCGATCGCTGCCGCATCGACTCCGGCTCGTTCTTCGACACGGCGCCGTCCGATGCCGACCTCTATCTGATGCGCCGCGTGCTCCACGACTTCGACGACGAGCAAGCCGTCGCGATCCTGAGCAATGTTCGCCGCCACATGCCGCGGGGTTCGACGCTGCTGTTGCTGGACAGCGTCGTGCCACCTGGCAGCACTCCGCACTTCGCGAAGGCTCTCGACCTCGACATGATGCTCTTCGTCGGCGGCCGCGAACGCACCGAGCGGCAGTTCGGCACGCTGCTCGACCGGGCCGGATTCCGTCTCACTCGAATTGTTCCAACCGTCTCGTCCGTCTCGCTCATCGAAGCGGTTCCAGGGAGGTAGCCATGAACGCGACAGCGCAGCTCGCCGCCGCTCTCGCGGCACTGATTCTGCTCGCCGTCTTCCCCGTGGAGGCCTTCCTGATCGACCGGCCGTGGGTCCAGAAGTTCCTCGGCATCGAACCGCACGGCATCCGGAACGTGCACCTGTGGTCGTTCTGCATCGGTGCACGCAACGCACTCGCCGGAGTGGGCACGCTGATCGGACTCGGCATGGTGCGGTACGGCGACGAAGCAACGGGTACGACGGTGGTGGTCGTCAGTTGCCTGTACATGCTGCTTGCGTCGTTGTTCATGGGGGTCGCGGATCTGCTCGGGTACTGGCGGCCGCGCGGGGGGAGCGTTCGGGGGACGATCGGTGCCGCCGTTCTGCCGGCCGTCGCGCTGATCGCGATCGCGGTCTAGCGGCCGGGCTGCGCTACAGCTACTCGGGAAGGCCCCCGCTCTCGATCACGTGCCGGGCGACGTCCCGCAGTCGCTGGTTTCGATGTTGGGAGTAGCGCTGCAGTACGCCGAACGCCTGGACGGCGGTGAGCTGGTAGCGCTCCATCAGCCGTCCGACCGCCTGACCGACTTCCTTGCGGGAGTCGACGGCCCGATGCAGGGTGGACTCGACCTGCGCCGAGCAGATCGCGATCGAGGCGTGCAGGCCGAGCAAGTGCGCTGCTTCGCGGTCACCCTCGTTGAAGACGAACGGCTCCGAGGAGACCAGGTTCAAGGCGCCGCGGGTGGAGTGCCCCGTGGACAAACGAATCGCCAACGCACTGCGGATGCCGGCCGCGGCGGCGGTCGGCGTCCACTTGGGCCAACGGGTGTCGGTGGTCGTGTCCTCGACCAGCACGTCGTCGTGGTCCGTGATGGCCAGCAGGCTCGGCCCTTCGCCGAGGTCGACCTGGGACTGGTCCGCGGCGGTGATCAGCTCGTCGGTCGCGGCGAACGTCCGAGCGTGTTTGCGCTCCATCAGCAAGACCGAGGCGTGGTCGTAGTGCAGCGCTTCGACCGCGAACTCCAGCACCCGCTCCACCGTCGACAGGACGTCACTCTGGTTGTGCAGATCCATCGCGAGCTCACCGAAGTCGTCGGCTTGGTCACTCATTCGTCAACTCCTCGCGCAGACCACCGGTGGAGATCGAAGCCCGATCATGACACGGTCACGCGCGCCTGCCTGCCGAGCGCGGGTGGCCTGAGCGGGTCGGTGGACTGGTGCCCCCAGCAGTCGCTCTGGTGGCCCGGTGCCCGTTGGTTCTGGGTTGTAACACGACATCGCCGCCCGGCTTGTGGACCCAGCTGCTGGTCTCAGGTCGCCGCTCGGGCAGCGGTGGGCGCCAGGTGAGCGGGTGTTTCGCGCCGCCGGGCCGCGATCAGGCCGCTGCCGAGCAGCAGATGGCCGATCATGATCGGGTAGATCGCCGAGCGTTCGAACAGACCGATGTTCCACATCCAGCCCGAGAACACGTCGATCATGAACACCGCGAAACCGGCCAGGCCGGCGATGCCGAGCGTGGTGCTGGCGATGGAACGACCGCGGGTCAGGCCGATGCGAGAGCCGGCCAGGCCGACGGCGATGGCCATCACGTTGCCGGCGATCATCACGCCTTGTGCGCCGAAGGTGTGGAAGGCGATCAGGCCGTTGGCGACGTTCGCGTTCGAGCCTTGGAAGATGCCGACGAGTGACACGCCGACGGCGGCGATGGTGGCGAGGGCAACGATCACGATCGGGCGGCCGCCCTTGCGGAGGTCGAAGGTGAGGAACGCGCCTGCGATCAGGCTGGCGCCGTACAGGATCCAGCCGGTGTTCATGACCGCTCCAAGTGGGGAGTTGCCGACTTGCTCGAAGGCGACCTGGCTCGGACCGGTCAGGCCGAGGTGGCTGACCCAGTTGTAGAAGGGTGAATAGTGGGGGTTCTGCCAGGCCGCGGCAGTGATGAGCTCCGCGACCCAGGAGATCAGTGGACCGAGGAAGATGAGCAGCGCACCGGCGCGGGCCGACGTACCGGATCGGACGATGGTGCTCATCGCAATGCCATTCCGGGGACGCGCTGGCGGATGGCTTCCATCTCGGCTTCGTCGGAGATGCCTTGGAAGTCGTACCGCGGCGTGTAGGGAGCCTCCAGGGCTTTGACGTCGGTGTCGGTGAGCTCGACGTTCAGCGATGCGACGGCCTCGTCGATCTGCCGGATGGAGCCGGCTCCCACCAGCGGTGCGGTGACGACCGGCTGACGGCGTAGCCAGGCCAGGGCGATCTGGGCGCGGCTGACGCCGTGGCTGCGCGCGACGTCCCCGACCGCGTCGATGATCGCGCGGTTGGACGCCTCCTGCTCCGGCGAGTAGAGCATGTCGGCGAAAGCGCCGTCGGTCTCGGAGCGGGCGGTCGACTTGGCGTCGTCCCAGCCGCGGGCGAGGCGGCCCCGGGCCAGGGGCGACCAGACGATCGTGCCGATCCCCTCGTCCAGGCACAGCGGGATCATCTCCCGTTCCTCCTCGCGAGCGAGCAGGTTGTAGTGGTCCTGCATCGACACGAACCGGCTCCAGCCGTTCTGCTTCTGCAGGTGCAGCGCCTTCGCGAACTCCCAGGCGTGCATCGACGACGCGCCGAGGTAGCGCACCTTCCCGATCTTCACCAGGTCGCTGAGCGCCTCGAGAGTTTCCTCCCATGGCGTCGAGTGGTCGTTGCGATGAATCTGGTACAGGTCGATGTAGTCGGTCCCGAGCCGGCGCAGCGAGTGGTCGACTTCGGTCATGATCGCCTTGCGCGACAGGCCGCGGCCGTTCGGTCCGGTGCGCATCGGGTGCCGGAGCTTGGTCGCGATCACCACGGTGTCGCGGTCGGCGAAGTCCTTGAGCGCGCGGCCGAGAATCTCCTCGCTGGACCCGTTGGAGTACAGGTTCGCGGTGTCGAAGAAGTTGATGCCGGCCTCCAGCGCGTGCTGGATCAGCGGCCGGGCGTCGTCCTCGCTCTTGGACCAGACGGGATGCCCGCGGTCGGGCTCCCCGTAGGTCATCGCGCCGATGGCGATCGGTGACACGTCCAGGCCGGTCGTGCCGAGCTTGATGTACTGCATGATGCTCCTCTAAGCTATGCGGAGAGTTCTCCAGATACGTTAGTGGAGAGTTCTCCACTTAACAAGAGGAGATTTCTGTGGTCCGTTCAGACGCCCGTGAGAACCGGGCCCGCATCCTCGCGGCCGCCCGTGCGGCCTTCACCGAGGACGGCGCGACGTCGCTGAACCAGGTCGCCCAGCGTGCCGGTGTCGGCCCTGGCACGCTGTACCGCAACTTCCCTACACGGGAGGCGCTGGTGCTGGCCGTCTACCAGGACGAGGTCGAACGGATCACCGCAACCGTGCCGGGACTGCTGGCCGAGCTGCCGCCCCTCGAGGCGCTCCGGGTGTGGACCCTCGATTTGGTGGCTGCCATGCGGAAGAAGCACGGCCTCGGTGACGCTCTCAGTCCGACCGCGCACCAGGCGATCACCGAGCAGACGTACGGGCCGGTCGTCGCCGCGATCACAGAGCTACTCGAGGCAGGCAAGCAGGACGGCAGCATCCGGGCCGACGCCGATGCCGGCGACTTCCTTCAGTTGACCGGCGCACTGTGGCGCGCCGCTTCCAGCCCGGTGGACCGGGCGCCGCACATGCTGGCGCTGATCCTCGACGGGCTGCGCACGCAGTCGGCGCGGTGAGGGCTGGGGTGGGGATGGTCGGAGTCGCGCGTCGGCTCGGCGCTTGAAGCCCGCGGCAGCACGCGCGCGTTTGGCGCGGTAGCGCGCACGAAGCGGGCGCCAGCACGCGCCCATGAAGGGGGTGGGTGGGAGCAGGCACCGTGCGAGCGCCAGCGAGCGGAGGCGCCCGCGTGGAGATTACTCGGCGGTCGAGAGCACGAGCGAGCGGAGTTTGGCGACGGCCAGGGTCAGCCCGCCGACCGTGACCACCACGAGGAGGATCGTGGCGATCGGGAGCTCGACCGCGGACTCCACCCGCGGGGCGTCGGTGAGCTTGCTGATCAACGCGAGCGACCACTGCTGGACCGACAGCACCTTCGCGCCGTCGACGTACTGGCCCATCACGCTTTCCCAGAGCAGGGAGTAGATCAGGCCGACCGTGACCGCGTTGCCGGAGACGACCGAGAGGGCGGTGAAGATCGCGACGTACGCGATGCCGGCGACCAGGGAACCGATGCCGAAGGCAACTGCTGTCTGGACGTCTCCGGGGTCGAGCACGATGCCGGCCAGCAGGATCGGGAGGGCGCCGAGCAGCAGGACGACGCCGATCGCGACGACGGCTTTGGTGAGCACGATCGTCGAGCGTTTGATCGGCTTGCTGAGCAGGTAGACGATCGAGCCGTCGTCGATCTCGGAGGCGATCGCGCCGGTGCCGGCGACCAGGGCGACCAGCGGCAGGATGACCGCGAGCCCGAGTTGCTGCAGCAGGGCGGCTTGCAGGCCGGACTTGTCGTCGACGGTCAGCGCGAGCAGCACGCTGAGCGCGACGAAGACGCCGGGCAGGACGTAGAGCAGCAGACCGCGGCGGTGGCCGAAGAGCGTGGCCAGGGTGAGCCGGGCGATCGTGCGGGGGACCATCAACGCCTCCCGACGAGGTAGGAGAACACGCTCTCGAGCGACTCGTCGGTCGGCGAGACCTCGAGCAGCCGGATGCCGAGGTCCCGGGCGAGCGTGGGGACGAGCCGGCTGAAGCGTTCGAAGTCGACCACGCGGACCTGCAGGGCCGCGGCGTCGAGGTCGGCGCCGGTTGTCGACGGGTCGCCGATCAGCGCGGCGGCCAGCCGGCGGTTGTCGCTGGAGCGCAGCCGGTACAGCATCGGGCGGTCGGTCATCAGTGTGCGGATCGCGCGATAGTCGCCGGAGGCCGCGTGCCGCCCGGACACCACCACCTCGATATGGGTGGCGACCTGCTGAACCTCCTCCAGGATGTGCGAGCTGAACAACACCGTGCGGCCGTCGCTGCCCATCTTGCGCAGCAGCTCCATCAGGTGCAGCCGTTGCCGCGGGTCCATGCCGTTGAAGGGTTCGTCGAGCAGCAGCACCGACGGCTCGTGCACGAGCGCGGCGGCCATCTTGATCCGCTGCTTCATGCCCTTCGAGTACGTCGCGATCCGGCGCCCGGCCGCGTCCTCCATCGCCACGGTCGCGATCGCCGCGGCCGCGGCGGCGCCGGGCTGCGACAGACCGTGCAGCTCGGCGTTCGCCCGGACGAAGTCGCCCCCGGTCAGCGTGTCGTAGACCGCCTCGGTCTCCGGCACGAGGCCGATCTGCGAGTAGGCCTGCTCGTTGCGCCACACCGGTACGCCGTCCAGCGTGACGGCACCGACCGACGGCGGCAGGAAGCCCGCCATCATCGTGATCAGCGTGGACTTGCCGGCGCCGTTCGGGCCGAGCAGGCCGGTGACGCCCGGGCCGATCGTCATCGTCACGTCGTTGACCGCGACGACATTGCCGTACCAGCGGGAGACCTTGTCGATCTGGATCACGCTCACCCGTGGGCCACCTTCGCGTACCGGCGGTTCAGGCCCCAGACGCACAGCCCGACGACCGCCAGATAGACCCCGAGGAACACGAGTCCCTGCGTGGTGGTCGGCATCCAGCCGTCGCTGTCGTCGCGGAACAGCCACGTGCCGAGCGTGCGGGACAGCGTGAACGGCGAACCCAGGTTGGCGAATCGGGCCGCCGTGCTGTTCATGGTCTGGTCGGGGTCGAGGATCGCGGTGGTGGTGATGGTCGCGGTGAACGACACGATCAGCACGGTGATGATCGCCGCGACGGCGAAGCCCCGGCGCGGGGTCGCGGCGGCGATCAGTCCGCCGATCGACGCGAGCAGGATGGACAGCAGCAGCCCGCCCGCCAGACCGGTGGCGAACTCGCGCGTCATGTCGGTGAAGTCGAACTTCGCGAGCAGCGCCCCGACGTACAGGATGAACAGCGGGATGCCGATCAGGATCAGCAGCGCGATCACCAGGGCGCCGAGCTTGGCCAGCGCATAGTCCGTACGCCGGGGAGGCCGGGCCAGGTACAGCACGATCGAGCCGTAGCGCAGGTCGCGGGAGAACAGTTGCGGCGCCTGCGAGGCGAGGTAGAGCGCGATCACCGGCTGCAGGAAGAAGACGTAGTGGGCCGGGATGATCGGCGGGCTGTCGAGCTTCATCGCGACCTCGATGCCGACGATGATCGCGACCGGGACCACCATCACCGCGAGCAGCAGGATCGGCATCACCTTGGACTTGCCGGACCGGCCGAGCCCGTACGCGTGCCGGACGCTGGCGACCAGCAGGGCCTGCGTGATCGCGAACCGGCCGAGTCGCGGGCCCTCGTAGTGCCGGTAGCCGATGTCGTGAATGACGCCGGTCCGCGGAGGTTGCTGTGGCGCGAACTGCTCAGACACTGAAGACCTCTTCCAGCCGATGCCGGTGCGGTTCGACCCGGACCAGACCCAGCCCGAGCTCGGCGACGGTGTCACGAACCAGGTCGTACGTCGCGTCGCCGGTGATCTCCACCAGCACCAACGGCCCTTCGGCCCGGGCCCGCGCACCCGCGTGCGCCAGTGCGGCCCCGAGCCGGTCACGGCCGCTCAGGTCGCGCACCTCCACAGCCAGTACGCCGGTCTCGCCGGTCAGCGCGGCCTTCGACTCCGAGCGGAGCAGGCGGCCGCCGTCCAGCACGACGATGTGGTCGCACACGGACTCCAGCTCGCCGAGCAGGTGCGACGTGATCAGGACCGGGATGCCGAACTCGGTGCCGATCCGCCGGACCAGCGCGAGCATCTCGTCACGGCCGGCCGGGTCGAGGCCGTTGGTCGGTTCGTCCAGCAGGACGAGCTTCGGGTCGTGGGTCAGCGCCTGCGCGAGCTTGACCCGCTGCTTCATGCCGGTCGAGTAGCCGCCCATCGGGCGGTAGCGGGCCTCGTCCAGTCCGACGTGCCGCAGGACGTCGGCCGCGCGTTCGCGAGCCGCGGTCGCCGGCAGCCCGGACATCTGGCCGAGGTGGACGACGAACTCGGTCGCGGAGACGTCGGGCGGCAGGCAGTCGTGCTCGGGCATGTAGCCGACCAGCGCCCGGACCGCCTCGCCACCGGTGACCACGTCGTGTCCCAGCACGATGGCACTTCCGGCGGTCGGGGCGATCAGTCCGAGCAGGATCTTCAGCAGGGTCGACTTGCCGGCACCATTGGCTCCGACCAGTCCGGTCACGCCGGACCCCACCTCGACGGTCAGCTCGTCCAGTGCCGTCACACGGGGGTAGCGCTTGGTCAGCGCAGTGGTCGCGATCACAGGCACCCGCCAACCCTAGTGGTTGACGGGCTCGCCGCAGAATCGCAGCCGTTGCGGTCGCGTCCCAAAATCGTTGGCCGGTCGATGGGTGGGCTGGCTACGGTTCGCGAATGGACATCAGACCGGCCGTGCCCGCTGACGCCGAGGCGATTTCGGCGGTGCGCTGGGACGTCTACCCGTACTCCGTGATGTCGCCCGCGACCGTCCGGCACGACCTCGAAACCGTGGTGGACGAGCAGCGTGCGCTCAAGCTGGTCGCGCAGGCCGACGGCCGCGTGGTGGCGTTCGGCGCGACCGGACTCAACACCTGGACGAGTGAACCGGGGCAGGCCTGGCTGACGGTGTACGTGCATCCGGACCATCGGCTGCGCGGCATCGGCGCGGCGCTGGTCGATCGGCTGCACGAGCATCTCGCCGGCATCGACGCTGTTCGGGTCCGGACCTTCGCCACTCAGGCCGGAGTCGATTTCGCCAAGCGGCGTGGGTACGACGGCTCGCGGCAGCTGCACTACGCCGGGATCGATCTGCGGCAGCCGTTGCCCGAGCAGCCGCCCACGCCGGAGGGCATCCAGTTGGTCGGCCTCGACCAGGTGACCGCGCGGCAGGCCTACGAGGCCGACGCGATCGCGAGCCGGGACGAGCCGGGCGACTCGCCGATCGACGCCGTCGACTTCGACGAGTGGGTGCGGGAGATCTGGCAGGCGCCCGGGCTGAACAAGGCGCTCTCGGTCGCGGCGATGGCCGGCGACGAGATGGTGTCGTTCCACGCGGTCGAGACGGCGGGGGACCGGGCCTGGGCGGGCATGACCGGCACGCTGCCGGCGTACCGGGGGCGGGGGCTGGCGAAGCTGGTGAAGTCGGTCGCGCTGCGGCGTGCGGCGGCCGCCGGGATCACCGGGGCGTTCACCTCGAACGACGACGAGAACGGTCCGATGCTTGCCGTGAACAACTGGCTCGGCTACCGCCGGGTGGAGACCCAGACGGGGCTGCTTCGCCCGCTGTGACGCTCATGCGGCCGGGTACCGGCGGGATCGTTCACGCAGCGAAGTTTGCCCGGCTGTTTACACCGGTCCAGTCCTGATCGACCCGGTGCAGGCGATATCTTCCGCAGTACTTCGGTGGAAGGAGTTCCGATGGAGATCAGGCCACCTGTGCCCGCCGACGCCGAGTCGGCGCTGGTGCTGCACGATCTCGTCGCGCCGTTCCTCGCGATCACCGGAGGCGGACTTCGCCGCCGCCTGGCCGGCGGGCAGTCCGGGCCCGGCGGTGCGGTCCTCGCCGCGGTCGGGGACGGGCAGGTGATCGGCTGGCTGACGACGGCCCTGATCTCCGGCTCGGACCCGCTGGACGGGCAGCTACGGCTGATGGTGCACCCGGACCACCGGCGGCACGGGGTCGGCACCCGGCTGCTGGAGCTCGCGCATGAGCGGTTGAAGGAGGCCGGCGCGGTGAGCGCGCGAGTGTTCGCGGAGCCGGCAGCGGTCGAGTGGGCGGCGCGCTGGGGTTATCGCGAGACCCGGCGGGTCCACTACGTGAGCATGGCGCCCGCCGACGCGCCGGCGCTGCCGCCGGTACCGGACGGGATGCGGCTGGTGCCGCTGAACGAACTCGATCCCCGGCAGCTGTACGACGCGGAGCAGATCGCGCAGCGCACCAAGCCGGGCGACGCGAAGATCGTCGGCCAGCCGTACGAGACCTGGCTCGAGTCGGTCTGGAACTCACCCGGGCTCGTGCTCGACCTGAGCATGGCGCTGGTCGACGGCGACCGCGTCGCCGGTTTCACTCTCGGCAACGGCGACCACGAGAAGATCTGGACCCAGATGACCGCGACCCTGCCGGAGTACCGTGGCCGCGGCGTCGCCAAGCTGGTGAAGTGCGCGGCGCTGCACCGGGCCGCCGAAGCCGGCGTCGTGCGCATGTACACCGCGAACTACGACGGCAACGCCCCGATGATCGCGGTCAACGAGTGGCTCGGCTACCAGCGCACCGCGACGCACGCCGTCCTGATCTGTCCGCTGTAGAGCTCAGGGGACCAGGAGGACGACGGTCTCCGCGACGCAGGCCGGCTTCGTGGAGTTCTCCAGCTCGATGACCCACTGCAGCGAGACCTGGATGCCGGCCGGAGTCTCCTGGGCGCCGGCGATCGACGCGCCCGCACGGACCCGGGAGCCGACCGGAACCGGCGTCGGGAAGCGGACCTTGTTGACGCCGTAGTTGAGCTTGGCGGTGACGCCCTCGACCGAGAAGAGCTCTTCGCCGAAGCGCGCGATCAGGCTGAGGGTGAGGTAGCCGTGCGCGATCGTTCCGCCGTACGGGCCGGTGGCGGCGCGCTCGACGTCGACGTGGATCCACTGGTGGTCACCGGTCGCCTCGGCGAACTGGTTCACCTGCTGCTGGGTGATCTCCAGCCACGCGGTCTCGCCGAGCTGGGTGCCGACCGCGCCGACGACGTCGTCGACTCCGGTGAAGGTGCGGGTCATCTCGCGTCTCCAGCCTCAGTTACGGGGTCCGCCGGCGACGTACAGCACCTGGCCGGAGACGAAGCCGGCCTCCTCGCTGCAGAAGAACGACGCGGCGGCGGCGATGTCCTCGGGCTTGCCGGTCCGGTTCACCGGGATGGTGGCGGCGGTGGCCTTCTTGAACTCCTCGAAGTCGACGCCGACCCGGGCCGCGGTGGCCGCGGTCATGTCGGTCTCGATGAAGCCCGGCGCGATCGCGTTCGCGGTGATGCCGAACTTGCCCAGCTCGATCGCCAGCGTCTTGGCCAGGCCCTGCAGGCCGGCCTTCGCCGAGGCGTAGTTTGCCTGGCCGCGGTTGCCCAGCGCCGACGTCGACGACAGGAACACCATCCGGCCGTAGCCGGCCTCGACCATGTGCGCCTGGCAGGCCTTCGACATCAGGAAGCTGCCGCGCAGGTGCACCGACATCACCGTGTCCCAGTCGTCCTCGGACATCTTGAACAGCAGGTTGTCGCGCAGGACGCCGGCGTTGTTGACCAGGATCGTCGGGGCGCCCAGCTCGGCCACCACCCGCTCGACCGCCGCGGTCACCTGGTCGGACTTGCTCACGTCGCAGCCGACCGCGAGGGCCTTGCCGCCCGCGGCGGTGATCGCGTCGACGGTGCCGGCGCAGGCCGACTCGTCCAGGTCGAGCACGGCGACCGCGTTCCCGTCGGCCGCGAGCCGCTGCGCCACGGCGGCGCCGATTCCCCGGGCCGCCCCGGTCACGATCGCCACCCGCTGCTGCTCGCTCATCGCACCTACTCCTGAGTTCTGCCTGAGTTCGGTCGGTTTCCGGGATGACATTACCCACGTTGCGCCGAACTGGCCGTGGTCCGGATGGGATGATCCTCGTGTGGATCATCACAACCGGCACGTCTACCACTGCCCGTTGCGCTGGGGGGACATGGATGCGCTCGGCCACGTGAACAACGGCCGGTACGTCGACTACCTGCAGGACGCCCGGGTCGACTTCCTGTTCCGGACCGCCAAGGAGCTCGGCGCCGACGACCTCGAGACCGGCCTGCTGGTCGCGCGGCACGAGGTGCACTACCGGGCACCGCTGCGGTTCCGCCCGGAACCGGTCCGGATCGAGTTGTGGATCTCCGAGATCAAGGCGGCGTCGTTCACCGTCGACTACGAGATCCTCGACGCCGAGCCGTACACGTCCTACGTCCAGGCGCGGACCCGGCTGGTCCCGTTCGACTTCGCCGCCAACCGGCTGCGGCGGATCACCCCGGTCGAACGCGAAGCTCTGTCCAAGTTGGTGGGCTCATGAGGCTGTGCTTTTTGCCTCGCCTCCGGCTCGGCGGGTCATGGGGCTTTGTCTCCCGCCCTTCCCTCGTCGCTCCGGTCGCTTCGCTCCCTCCACTCCTCAGTCCAGGGCGGGAGGCCCCATGACCTTCGTGCACCCCGTATTGGTCCGGTGGTCGGACATCGACTCGTACGACCATGTGAACAACGTGCGCTACTTCGACTACCTGCAGGAGGCACGGATCGCGTTCCTGGCCGAGGTGTTCGGGGTCGGTGCGGACGAGTTCTTCGGCCGGTCGCCGGTGGTGCTGGTCAGCCAGACCGTCGACTACCTGCGCCCGATCCTGCTGCGGCACCCGCCGTACGCCGTGGAGGTCTGGGTGTCCGCGATCGGTACCTCGTCGTACACGCTGCGGTCGCAGATCGTGGACGCCGCGGAGGGGCTGACCTACTGCAAGGCGACCTCCGTCCTGGTCGCCGTGACCGCGGACACGCACGCCAAACGGCCGCTCGACGAGACCGAACGGGCAGCCCTCGAGCGGCACGTTTCGGTGGCTTGAGACACTGAGTACCGATGAGTGAGTCACAGAGTTTCTACGACGCCGTCGGCGGGGCCGAGACGTTCCGCCGGCTGATCGCGGCGTTCTACCGCGGCGTCGCGGCCGACCCGGTCCTGCGCCCGATGTATCCGGAGGAGGACCTCGGCCCGGCCGAGGACCGGTTCCGGATGTTCCTCGAGCAGTACTGGGGCGGGCCGAAGACCTACTCCGAGCAGCGCGGGCACCCCCGGCTGCGGATGCGGCACAACCCGTTCGCCGTCACCCCGAGCGCGCGGGACCGCTGGCTCGGCCACATGCGGGCCGCCCTCGACGAGATCGCGCTGCCGCCGGATCGCGACGAGGAGATCTGGAAGTACATGGTGATGGCGGCGCACAGCATGGTGAACACCGACGAACCGCAGTACCCGGGCGCGATCGACGTGTCCGGCCGCTGATCGACTTCTCGAAGGAGAAACCACGAGCATGGCAACCACTCGCACCGCCAAGGCCCACTGGGAAGGCTCGCTGATGGAGGGCGCCGGCCAGGTCGCGCTCACCTCGTCCGGCATCGGCACCTACGACGTTTCGTGGGCCGCCCGGGCGAACGAGTCGAACGGCAAAACCAGCCCGGAGGAGCTCATCGCGGCGGCGCACTCCACCTGCTTCTCGATGGCGCTGTCGCACGCGCTGGCCGGCGCCGGCAACGCGCCGGAGTCGATCGACACCACCGCGGACGTCACCTTCCAGCCCGGCGAGGGCATCACCGGCATCGTGCTCTCGGTCAACGGCAAGGTGCCCGGCCTGACCGCCGAGCAGTTCGCCGAGTTCGCCGAGGACGCGAAGAAGAACTGCCCGGTCTCGCAGGCCCTGACCGGTACGACGATCACCTTGGACGTCACCTTCACCGCCTGAGTTTCCCAGTACGCCGAACGGCGCCGGCCCTTGTGGGGTCCGGCGCCGTTCGTTGTTCGGGATGAGTGTCAGTCGACCGGCACGTGACCACCGGCGGGGCGGGTGGGGGACGACTCGGAGGCGGCGGAAGCGGCGGCGGCGGAGGAGCCGGACGACGAGTTGGCCGGCTCGGCGGGGGCCTCGACCGGCTGGAGGCCGTCCTCCTTCTCGGCGGCCGAACCGACGCCGGTGGGACCGCCGGCGGGGTCGCGGTTGGTCATGTTGCCGATCCGCAGGACCTCGCCGTTGCGCACGTACCAGATCGTGCCGTCCTCGCCGCGCAGGCGGGTGACGCGCAGGCCGACGGCCTCGACGACGCCGGTGGCCTTCTCCATGTCGATCAGGTCGCCGACGCCGTACTGGTCCTCGAAGATCATGAAGATGCCGGCCAGGAAGTCCTTGACCAGCGTCTGCGCGCCGAAGCCGAGCGCGACACCGATGATGCTCGCCGACGCGACCACCGGCAGGATGTTGAAGCCGAGCTCGGCCAGCACCATCACGACCGTGACGGCGGTCAGTACGATCGTCACCGCGCTGCACAACAGCGACGCGATCGTTTCCGCGCGCTGGGTCCGGCGCTCGTTGGCCAGCGTGTTCTCGACGAAGCCCTGGCCGATCTTCGACTTGGCCAGGACGCCGGCCACGGCACCGTTGCCGGTCCGCCGGGCGAACCGCCGGATCGCCTTGTGCAGCAGCCAGCGCAGGGCGAAGAACGCCAGGATCAGCCCGGCGATCCTGGCCGGGACCATGACGATCTGGTCGGTCACTTCGAGCCGGCCGTCGTTGCCGCGGCGGAAGAACGTCGGGAACTGCTCCGGCAGGGAAAGCAGGGGGTGACTGAGCAGGGACACGGGGTGACTGAGCAGAATAGGCATCTCGCCGCCCTACTGTAGTGACACCGCCTGAGTTCACCGAACCACCCGCGAGGAGGAACGACGGTCTATGCCGAGCAGGCTGGATGACGAACTCAAGCGCCTGGTGAGTGCCGGAGTGCTGCGCCAGTACCAGGCTGACGCGCTCCGTGACGCGGCGGACGCGGACCGCGCTCGAGCGACCTCCAGCCCCGGTGCGCTTCCTGTGACGGAGCCCTCATCGGCCAAGGCCAAGCAAGAGGCCAAGGCCGTCCAGCCGCGCCCGGATCCGCCGCACAGCTCAGCGCTGATGGAGGTGCTCGGCTACATCGGTGGTGCCTTGCTGCTCGGTGCGGTTGCTCTGCTCACCGTGGCCAACTGGGGTGAAATGGGCCGCGCCGCCCGCATCACCACGGGTACCGGCGCCGCCGTCATCCTCCTGGCCGCCTCCGTCGTGCTCGCGCTGTTCCGTCGCCGGGAGCAGCTCAGCTCCGCGCTGGCCTCGCTCGGCTGCTGCGTCGCCGGTTTCGCCACCTACGTCGCGATCGAGGGCGAGGCGGGCCGGATCGCCGGTGTCGCCGTCGCGCTCGCACTCGCCGCGGTCGGAGTCTGGTGGTTGCGGGGATCCTCCTTGCTGGTGGCGATGTTCGGCATCCTCGCCGTCGGTGTGCTGGTGATCACCTCCGACGTCCTGACTCCGGACGACAGCGTGCACACCAACAGCGCGGGCATCGCCGGCACCGGGTTCATCCTGGTCGCCTTCGTTCTGGCCATGGTCGGACTGGTGCGCGACCAGGTCACGTCGTGGTCGCTGGCCGGCGCGGCGATGTTCAGCTCCTCCATCTGCTGGCTGATCCAGGACCGCGGCGAGGTGATGGCGCTCGCCGTCGGTACGGCGGGTCCGGCCGCGCTGCTGGTCGCCTACGGCCGAGTGCACGCGTCGGCGTACGCGGTGGTCGGCTGCGCGATCCTGCTGGTCATCTGGCCGACCGCGCTCTACCAGCTCACGGGCAACGTCGCCGGTGTGGCCATCGGCCTGGTGATCGCCAGCGCGGGCCTGCTGGTCGCCGTACTGGTGCTGTCTCGTCGTCAGCGCAGGACTCCCGCGTGAGAGTCGTGGTGCTCGGCGCAGGCATCAGCGGTCTGTCCACCGCGCTGGTGCTGCGTGAGCGCGGTGAGGACGTCGTCGTGGTGAGTGCCGACGCCACCGAGGCGACCACGTCCCACCTGGCGGCGGCGATCTGGTTTCCCACCTCGGCTGGCCCGGCCGACAAGGTCGCTGCCTGGGGCAGTACGACGTACGACGTGCTCGCGGCCGAGGCGGAGCGCGGCGTGCCCGGTGTTGTGATGCGGGAGTCGCTCGTGGTCTACCGCGACGAGCCCGGCCCGCAGCCGTGGACCGATGCGGTCGGTGAGGTGCGTGCAGCCCGACCTGACGAGCTCCCCGCCGGCTACTCCCATGGACTGCGCTTCGCCGTCCCCCTGGTCGAGATGCCCACCTACCTACCGCGGCTCCACCAGCGCTACCTCGACACCGGCGGCCAGCACGTCGTACGCCGGGTCGCCGCTCTCACCGACCTGCTCGACCTGGCCCCGGACGTGATCGTCAACTGCGCCGGTCTCGCCGCCGGGCAGCTGGTCGGCGATAGTACGACGTACCCGATCCGCGGCCAGATCGTCCGGGTGCGCAACCCCGGTCTCACCCTGTCCGTGCGCGACGAGCACCACCCGGGAGGCCGGGCCTACGTCCACCCGCGCACCGACGACTGCATCCTCGGCGGCACGCTGGACCAGGGCGTCTGGGACACCAGCGTGGACGACGCGACCACCGCCGCGATCGTGGCGCGCTGCGCGGACCTGGTCCCCGCACTGGCCGACGCGGAGGTCATCGAGGCTCTGGTGGGTCTGCGCCCGGGCCGGCCCGAGGTGCGGCTGGAGCGCGACGAGCAGCTCGTTCCCGGCGTACCGGTGGTGCACAACTACGGCCATGGCGGCAGCGGCATCACCCTCAGCTGGGGGTGCGCGCAGGAGGCGGCAGCACTCGTTTGACCTGCTGCAGCGCAGGTTTGTGCGCCACGCGGCGCGCTGCGTTCTGCTCAAGGGCCGCGGATACGGCAGACTCGCACGCGTGACTGCTCCTACTCCGGCCCTTGTCGAGCTAGCGGTCGCCCATGGCGTGGCGACGGAGTACTGGGACTGGCGGGGCAAACATGTGCAGGTCTCCCGTGAGGTCGTGTCGGCTGTGCTCGCCGCACTCGGTGTGGACGCGTCGACGCCGGCCAAGGCCGCCGATGCGCTCGCCGAGCACCAGCTGAACCGCTGGCGCCGCGTACTGCCTGCCACGGTGGTGATGCGCGAGGGCTGGACGCCCTGGTTCCCGGTGCACCTGCCGCACGGCTCCACCGTCGAGGTGTGGCTCGACCTGGAGGACGGCGGCCAGCGCCGCGACGTCCGGCAGCAGGAGAAGTGGGTCGAGCCGGAGTGGGTCGACGGCGTACAGATCGGCGAGGCGACGTTCCAGCTGCCGGGCGATCTGCCGCTCGGCTATCACCGGCTCTGCGCCCGGATCGGCGGCAGTCCGGAGGTCCACACCGGCACGGTGATCGTCACACCGCAGCGGCTCGAGCCGCAGAAGCTGGAGCGCACCTGGGGCTGGGTGCTGCAGCTCTACTCGGTCCGCTCGCGCCGGTCGTGGGGGATCGGTGACCTGCACGACCTGGCCGACCTCGCCGCCTGGTCGGCCGGAGACCTGGGCGCCGGGTTCGTGCTGATCAACCCGCTGCACGCCGCCGAGACGGCCGGCCGGATGGAGCCCTCGCCGTACCTGCCGGCCTCGCGGCGGTTCGCCAACCCGATCTACCTGCGGATCGAGGACATCGACGAGTACGGCGACCTCGCGCCGGCCGAGCGGGACCGCGTCCGCGTCCTGGGCCTGCAGAGCAGGGCGCTGAACGAGGACGCCGACGCGCTCGACCGGGACACCGTCTGGGCCGCGAAGCGCGAGGCTCTGCAGCTGCTGTTCGGCGTCCGGCCGTCGATCGGGCGGATCGCGGAGTACGGCAAGTACTGCGACCGCGAGGGCCAGGGCCTGATCGACTTCGCCACCTGGGCGGCGATCGCCGACGTGCACGGACCCGAGTGGAGCAAGTGGCCGGAGGACCTGCGCGACCCGGCGGCCCCGGCAGTTGTTGCCTTCCGCAACGACAACCCGGATGCGGTGGAGTTCCATTGCTGGCTGCAGTGGCAGCTCGACGAGCAACTCGCCCGGACCCAGGCCCGGGCGAAGAACGCCGGCATGCAGCTCGGTGTCGTGCACGACCTGGCTGTCGGCGTACACCCGGACGGCGCCGACGCGTGGGCGCTGCAGAACGTGCTCGCGGCCGGCATCCACGTCGGTGCTCCGCCGGACGCCTTCAACCAGCAGGGCCAGGACTGGTCCCAGCCGCCCTGGCGTCCCGACGCCCTGGCCGAGACCGGGTACGCCGCGTGGCGTGAGCTGGTCCGAGCCCAGCTGCGGCACGCCGGCGGTCTGCGGATCGACCACATCCTCGGCATGTTCCGGCTCTGGTGGGTGACCTCGGAGGAGAGCCCGACCGAGGGCACGTACGTGCGCTACGACCACGAAGCGCTGATCGGCATCCTCGTGCTGGAGGCCGCCCGGGCCGGTGTCGTCGTGGTGGGGGAGGACCTCGGCACGGTCGAGCCGTGGGTCCGCGACTACCTCACCGAGCGCGGTGTGCTCGGCACGTCGGTGCTCTGGTTCGAGCGGGACGCCGACGGCAAGCCGCTGGCGCCGGAGCTGTGGCGTGAGCTCTGCCTGGCCACGGTGACGACTCACGACCTGCCGCCGACGGCCGGCTACCTCGCGGGTGACCACGTGGAGCTGCGGGACCGGCTGGGCCTGCTGACTCGGCCGGTGGCCGAGGAGCTCGCCGTCGACGAGGCGGACCGGGACGCCTGGCTGGGCGCGCTGCGCGAGCGCCACCTGCTGTCCGGCCACGAGGGCGAGGTCGAGCGGATCGTCGAAGCGCTGCACCGGTACGTCGCGCACACGCCCGCCAAGCTGATCGGCGTCGCGCTGGCCGACGCGGTCGGCGAGCGCCGGACGCAGAACCAGCCGGGCACCACCGACGAGTACCCGAACTGGCGGGTCCCGCTGGGTGGGCCCGACGGGCTGCCGGTGCTGATCGAGGACCTGCCGAACAACACGCGCCTGCGACGGCTCATCGGCGTCCTGAGATAACTATCTGTCAGGAAGCGCTCACGAGCTGTTGACAATAAAATTGAAGACTTGCTATCTATTGTCCTTTCCGTACCGCCCCCTTGACGGAAAGGAAGTGTTCGCATGCGAACACGCAGAACAACCCTGGCCGGCATCGCGATCGGTGCGCTGGCACTGACCGGCGTCACCGCCGTCCCGACCGCCTACGGCCACGGCTACACCACGTCCCCGACCAGCCGGGCCAAGCACTGTGCGAACGGCACCGTCCAGAACTGCGGCCAGATCCAGTGGGAACCGCAGAGCACCGAAGGCCCCAAGGGCTTCCCGAACGCCGGTCCCGCGGACGGCAAGCTCTGCTCGGCGGGCATCGCCGGGTTCTCCCAGCTGGACGACCAGCGCGGTGGCGCCTGGCCGACGACCCAGCTCAACTCCGGCTCGTTCCACACGTTCAGCTGGACGCTGACCGCCGCCCACGCGACGACGGACTTCAAGTACTACATCACCAAGCAGGGCTGGAACCAGAACGCTCCGCTGACCCGCTCGGCGCTGGAGCTGACGCCGTTCCTGACCGTGCCGTTCAACGGTGCCCGGCCGGGCTTCCAGGTCTCCCACTCCGGCCAGCTGCCGAACCGGACCGGCCGGCACATGATCCTCGCCGTCTGGACCATCGCCGACACCGCGAACGCCTTCTACCAGTGCTCGGACGTCCGGTTCTGAGCCGGCACCGAACCAGGCACTCCTTGGAACCTTCCGCCCCGAGGTTCCAAGGAGTGCCGGTCGCCGCCACACGATCGTGATGGCCTAGGCTTCGGACCGTGATCTCTCTGCTCTCCGGCCACACCCTGCTGGTGTTCGTCGGCATCCCGGCGCTGGTCATCGCGGTGGTGACCCTGCTGGTCTTCGCGTCCTCGATCGCGCAGGGCCCGCGGTACCGTCCGGGACTGTCCTGGTGGGCCCCGCCGGTGTGGATCAACGGTCCGGTGGCGACCAAGCCGGACCCGGCCAACCTGCCCGAGCTCCCCGCCGGCAGCACCCCGTCCGCGACCGCCGCGCGTGGCGTCGCCCGTTCGACCGGAGGCGCAAGTGCCAGCTGGTGACGCTTTCACCCACGACCAACTGCTCGACATCGAGCGCGCGGTCCGGCACGCCGAGGCCGCCTCCGGCCTGCACTTCTCGGTGTACGTCGGCGGGGCCGACTCCGAGACCCGGCCGTTCGCGATCGAGCTGCTGAACGAGCTGCCCGACCCCGACCGCAGCGTGCTGGTGTACGTCGACCCGGCCGGCCGCCGGCTGGAGATCGTCACCGGCGCGACCGCCAAGCGGCAGCTGTCGGACCACTCGGCCGGACTGGCCGCGCTGGCCATGCAGACGTCGTTCGCCGCGGGCGACCTGACCGGCGGTCTGGTCACCGGTGTCCAGCAGCTCGGCGACCACGCGCACCAGGCGCCGCTGCTGCACGCGAACGAGCCGCACCAGCAGTAACCGACCTGCGGCCGAGAGGGCGGTCGGGTAAAAAGACCCGGTGACCACCTCGAGCCTCAAACCGACCGACCTCCTGGCCGGTGAACTCCTGCTCCGGCCTTTCACGCTGTCCGACGAGCAGGCCGTCGCGGTCGCGCTCGCCGATCCGGACATCCTGCGCTGGACGGCCGGCAACGCCGTGATCCGGCTGCCGGCCGGTCAGCGCGCGATGGCCTGGCTGGAGCCGCGGGTCCGGGCCTGGACGCTCGGCAACGCGGTGTTCGCGGTCGCCGACCGCGAGTCCGGCGACCTGCTCGGCTCGGTGACGCTGCGGGACGTGCACCGCATCCCCGACCAGGCGCTGGCGGCGTACTGGGTGACGCCGGCGGCTCGCGGCCGGCGGGTGGGGGCGCGGGCGCTCGATGCGGCCAGCCGGTGGGCGTTCACTCCCCGGGCCGAGCATGGCCTCGGCCTGCACCGGATCTCGCTCGACCACGCGCTGGTCAACGAGGGGTCGTGCCGGGTCGCGACCGCCGCCGGGTTCCAGCTCGAAGGCGTCATGCGTGAGTACTACGTGGAGCCCTCCGGCCGGCGGCACGACTCGCACCTGCATGCCCGGCTCGCCACCGACCCGGGCCTGCGGGATCAGGGCCTGACGGCCGGCTCGTAGCTCGGACAGGCGTTGTTCGGGTGCACCTTCTGGACCTTCGCTGAGCTGCAGGCGTTCACGGCCGCCGCCGAGGACGTCGCCGGACCGAGGTAGACGATCCAGCTGTCGGTCATCGGATCACCGTCGGCGCCCGCGAGGCCGGGGTACTGGCCGCTGGCGAGCAATGCCCGCGCCGGTACGCCGGAGTTGATCAGCTTGCCCGCCAGGTTCTTCGCGAGCTGGTCGGCGGCCATGCCGGCGTCGGTCGGGTAGGTGTCGAGCACGACGATCCACTGACCGGCGCGGAACGTCGGCGACTCCGGTCCGGTGTTCGGCGTCGTCGAGGTGGTGGTCTTCGACGCCTCCGAGCTCGGAACGGCCGGTTTGCGGTCGTTCTTCGCCGTACTGGGTGCCGCCGGGGCCGGGTCGTTGCCCGGGGCGGCGGAGGGGACCACGGTGTCTCGGCCGGCGTCGGTGCCGCTGCCCGCTTCGGGAGACGGCGTGCCGTTGGTGAGCACGAACGCCAGCGTGCCGATCACCGCCGTGACGGCCACGACGGCGGCGCCGACCGCGGCGTGCGAGCGCTTCGGCCGGCCACCCTGGCTGCCGGTCCCGCGCCGGCCGTTGCGGCCGCCGCCGTGGTCACCGGATGAGCCGGTGGCGGTGGCAGGCGCGCGGTCCCGTGGCGCTGCGCTCCGGCGATCGCCGGCGGAGCTGGTCCGGGTGTCCCGCTGCGTCCGCGAGCCACGCGCGCTGTGGGCACCGTCGGTCGGCGGGTAGTAGGCGTAGTCGTGCGGAAGCTGCTCCACCCCGTACGACGTCGCGTGCGCCGCGGCGACGTGCCGGGAGGGCTCGGTGTCGATCAGCTCGTCGAACGGCGCCGGAGCGATCCGGTCGGTCGGCAGCTGGGGCCGCGCCGGTTCGGCGGCCGGTGCGGGCGCGAACGACGCCCCCGCGGCGGCGGCCAGGTCGGCAGCCGGACCCGACCAGAGGTCGGTGGGCGGATTCCGGTGGTCCAGAGATGTCACGGCAAAGGTCCTCCCCAAGTTCCTTCCCGTCGGATTTCCGGATCAGCTTAAGCCTGACCGACCGGTAAATGAGTACTTCTCATATGCCAGAAATCCCCTTTCTGGAGAGGCGATCGCGGTCCGGAACCGATTCCTGACCGGCTGATGACAATCAATCGTTTGATGATTGCGGACAGCGCACGCGCCACCACTGTGCGAATTCAAGGGCAGTGGGTGGCGTTGACTTCCACCGGCAGGCCGATGGAACTTCATTCACCGGTTCGGGAGATATCCGGTGCCGGCCGCGACTTCCTAGGTGCCGGACGGGATGCCGTCGAGCTTGGGTGCCGGGCGGGTGTCGAGCGCGTCGTCGAGCCAGCTCTCGACGTCCACCTCGGCGTTCAGGATGTGATGCACGTACGACGACCGCTCGTGGCTGAGGACCTCCAGCTCCCACACCGACGGTGCGACGCCGGTCGGGGCCGGGCGCAGGTCGTCGACCTCCAGGCCGCTGAACAGGCTGAGCCGGGACTGGAAGTCCTTCGCCCAGCTCTGCACGACCAGGGAGACGCCGTCGTCGCCGAGGTGCAGCACGACGACGCCGAGCCCGAGCGCACCCATCGCGTCGTCGAACTCGAGCTGCCGGGCCGCGGTGACCCGGGCCGACGCGACCATCTCGTCGTCCCAGGAGCGGCCGCGCGCGGTAACGACGTACGGCTTGACCAGGCGGTGCGGGAACCGCCAGGGCATCAGTGGGGTGACCGGCCGGGGGCGGTACGCCTCGGCCAGACCGGTCAGGGCAACTGCAGCTGCACCAGCAAGGGCGGGATCAGGGGAAGCCACCGGCCTAGTCTGCTGCATCCCCCCGCCCCATGCCATTTCGCCGGTTAACCCTGGCCGTTGTGGGTTCTAGCTCGGTATGCGGAGGTAGAACCCACCAGCGCGATGGTTAACCGGCGAAATGGGGAGGGTGCGGGGAGGACGTCAGGACACGTCAGGCGGTGGCGTCGCGGCGCTGGGCGGCCAGGGCGCGGACCAGGTCGGCCCGGGCCTCGCCGACGTAGCGCAGCGTCGGTGCGTCGATCGTCTCCGCCGCCGTGTCGAGCCAACTGCTCAGGGCCTCCAGCGTGGACGGCTCCGGCAGGTTGCGCGGCGACAGGTAGACCAGGACGTTCTCACCCATCGACGAACCGAGCCGGGTGTAGACGTCCTTGGCGGCGGACAGGTACTTGCCGACGTACGGGCGCAGCAGCTCCTCCTGCCCCGGCTGCTGGAAGCCCAGGATGGTCCGGAACTGCGTCTCGTTCGGAGTGTCCTCGGACTCCACCGCGATCCGCCAGGCCTCTTCCTTCGCCTCGGCGGTCGGCCGGGCGGCCCGGGCCTGCGCGGCCCGCTCCTGCCCGGTGATGGTGGTGTCGCGGGTCAGCTCGTCGTCGATCCCGTCGGCGTCGATCCGGCCCAGCCGGGCCAGCGCGACGATCAGCGTCCAGCGCAGGTCGGTGTCGACGACCAGACCGGACGGCAGGTCCTCGCCGTTCAGCCAGCGCTGCAGCCGGTCGGCGCCGGCGTCGGAGAACACTCCGGCGATGTACGCCCGGGCGAACGCGAGCTGGTGGTCGCTCCCGGCCTCAGCCGCAGCGACCAGCTCCGCCAGCGCTGCCTCGTACTGCGCCCGCAGGCCGGCCCGGTTCTCCGGTGCGGCGTAGGAGTTGATCGCGGTGGTCGCCTGGTTCAGCAGCGACCGGACGCCGGTCAGGTCGGTCTCGGCCCGGATCCCCTTGAGCACGATCTCGACGTACTGGGAGGCGGGCATCTCGGCGTCGCGGGTCATGTCCCAGGCGGCGCCCCAGGCCAGCGCCCGCGGCAGCGACTCGGACAGCTGGTCGATCGACTCGACCAGCGTCTCCCGGGACCGCTCGTCGAGCCGGATCTTGGCGTAGGTGAGGTCGTCGTCGTTCAGCAGCACGAGATCCGGTTGCGTCGCGCCGACCAGCTCGGCCAGCTCGGTGCGCGGGCCGTCGATGTCCACCTCGAACCGCTCGGTGCGGACCAGGCCGGCGTCGGTCCGCCGGTACAGCCCGACGGCCAGCCGGTGCGGGCGCAGCACCGGGAAGTCCTCGGCGGCGGTCTGCTCGATCGCGAACGAGGTGAACGCGCCGTTGCCGTCGACCACGAAGTCGGCGCGCAGCGTGTTGACCCCGGCGGTCCGCAGCCAGCGCTCGGTCCAGTCGTCCAGGTCGCGCCCGGACGCCTTCTCCAGCGGCTTGAGCAGGTCGGTCAGCTCGGTGTTGCCGAACGCGTGGTCGGCGAAGTACTCCTTCAGCGCGGTGACGAAGGTGTCCTCACCGACGAACGCGACCAGCTGGCGCAGCGTCGAGGCGCCCTTGGCGTAGGTGATGCCGTCGAAGTTCACCTCGACCGCGTGGAAGTCGACCATGTCGGCCGCGATCGGGTGCGTCGAGGGCAGCTGGTCCTGCCGGTAGGCCCAGGTCTTGCGGGCGTTGCAGAACGTCGTCCAGGCGTCGGCGTACTTGGTCGTCGCGGTCGCCTGCGCCCAGTGGCTGGCCCACTCGGCGAACGACTCGTTCAGCCACAGGTCGTCCCACCAGCTCATCGTGACCAGGTCGCCGAACCACATGTGCGCGAGCTCGTGCAGCACGGTGTTCGCGCGGCTCTCCAGCTCGGCGTGGGTGGTCCGGCTGCGGAAGATGTACTCGTCGCGCAGCGTCACGCAGCCGGCGTTCTCCATCGCGCCCATGTTGTACTCCGGCACGAACGCCTGGTCGTACTTGCCGAACGGGTACGGCGTACCGAACGCGCGCTCGAACAGCTCGAAGCCCTGCTTGGTCACCTCGAACAGGTCGTCGGCGTCGAGGTGCTCGGCCAGCGACGGCCGGCAGAGCAGGGACAACGGGTACGTGCCGTTCGGGCCTTCGTAGACGTCGGTGACGACGTGGTACGGACCGGCCACGACCGCGGTGATGTACGTCGAGATCGGCACCGTCGGGGCGAACTCCCAGCGGGCCAGCTCCTCGCCGTTCTCCCCGGCGTACGGGGTGGGTTCGGGGGTGGCCGCGTTGGAGATGACCACCCAGCGGGCCGGGGCGGAGACGGTGAAGGTGAACGGGGCCTTGAGGTCGGGCTGCTCGAAGGTGGTGAAGACCCGGCGCGCGTCCGGCACCTCGAACTGGGTGTAGAGGTAGGTCTCCTTGTCGGCCGGGTCGACCGAGCGGTGCAGCCCTTCGCCGGTGCGCGAGTAGATGCAGTCGGCCACCACACGCAGCTCGTTGCGCTCCTGCAGCCCGTCGAGCTGGATCCGGGCGCCGTCGTACACGGTGTCCGGATCGAGGACGCGGCCGTTCAGGGTGATCTCGCGGACGCTCGCCGCGATCAGGTCGGCGAACGTGCTCGCGCCGTTCTCGGCGCCGAAGGTGAGCGTGGTGGTCGACGCGAACGTCGGCGCCCCACTCGCGGCGGTGCTCAGGTCGAGCTCGATCGCATAGCTCACGTCACGGAGCAGTCCGGCGCGGGTGCGCGCTTCGTCGCGCGTCAGGTTGGTTCCAGGCATATCGGCATCCTATGCACCTGACTGTTGACTTCGGTGCGGGTTTCCCCCCGACATCGGCGGACATGTCCCGCCCGCGGCCATTTCGTTCAAGTTTGTATTGTTGAACCATGACTGCCCCCGCCGATTTCTGGTTCGACCCGGCCTGCCCCTGGGCCTGGATGACGTCTCGCTGGATGCTCGAGGTCGAGCAGGTCCGGGACGTGACGACGACCTGGCACGTGATGAGCCTGGCCGTCCTGAACGAGGAGCGTGACGACCACGACGAGAACTGGCAGCGCAAGCTCGGCATCGTCCGCGTGCTGATCGCGGCCGAGCAGGCGCACGGCAACGAGGTGCTGCTGCCGCTCTACACCGCCCTCGGTGAACGGATCCACGTCCAGGGCCGCGGCATCCGCGGCTCCGACGGCGACGTGCTGGCCGAGGCGCTCGACGAGGTCGGCCTGCCCGCCGCGCTGCTCGAGGCCGCCGGCACCGACCGGTACGACGACGCGCTGCGCAAGTCTCACCACGCCGGCATGGACCTGGTCGGCATGGAGGTCGGTACGCCGGTGATCTCGGTCGAGGGCGTCGCGTTCTTCGGCCCGGTCGTCACCCCGGCGCCCAAGGGCGAGGCGGCCGGCAAGCTGTGGGACGGCGTCCGCCTGGTCGCCGGGACCGAGGGCTTCTTCGAGCTCAAGCGCACCCGCGACCGAGGTCCGGTCTTCGACTGATCCTGTCCGGTCCGGTGCTGTTCCGGTCCAATACGTGTTTCGGTCTGGTTGACAAGGGTTGAACGTTCCACTGCCAGGCGCGAAGGTGACTCACCAAGGACTTCCGTCGACGGTGAGTGGGTTCCCTGTGTTGCCTCTGCGTGGTGAGCTGTCCGCGGTCCTGCCGGCGAGCTCGGTGGCGGTGCCGCCCGGCGTGACGGCCGGAGTCACCGTGTTCGACCGGGACACCGGCCGGATCACCGAGCAGCTCAACCCGGACCTGCGGTTCCGGTCGGCCTCGGTGGTGAAGCTGCTGATCGCGCTCGACCTCCTGTGGGACCGCGGACCGGCGTACGAGCTGACGGCGGCGGACCGGGACCGGCTCGAGGTGATGCTGCGCAGCAGTGACGACGACGCGGCCAGCCACTACTGGGACGAGCTCGGTGCCGGCGACATCGTCGACCGGATGGTCGCGCGGCTCGGCCTGACCCACACCGCCCGCCCGCCGGCGACGCACCCGGGCTTCTGGGGGTACGTCGCGATCACGCCGGCCGACACGGTCCGCATCTACCTGTACCTGCTGGAGCATGCGCCGGCGCCGGTCCGCGAAATTGTGATGGGCCACCTGCACCAGGCGACCCGCACCGGGACCGACGGGTTCGACCAGTACTTCGGCATCGCGTCGGTGTTCGACGGCGACTTCGGCATCAAGCAGGGCTGGTCGGGGTTCGCCGGGTCGAGCGGCTTCGGCTCCGACCGGGCCAAGCCGGACGCGGCCGGGATCGACCTGACCAGCGAGGCGCTGCACACCACCGGCACGGTCGGGCCGGGGGACCGGACGATCGTGGCCGTCTACACGCTGCACCCGGCCGGAACGGCGTACGAGCAGGCGTACGCCGACGTGACCCGGCTGGTCGGGACGCTGGACATCCCGGGTGGAACCCCCGCGGCGAAGCTCCCCGGCGTCCCGGGCGACTGAGCGGGCTGCGAGACTTCGGCTATGCGAGTGCACATCGGCTCTGACCACGCCGGCTTCGAACTGAAGAACCACCTCGTGCAGCACCTGACGGCTGCCGGGCACGACGTCGTCGACCACGGCCCGGCCGTGTACGACGCGGTGGACGACTACCCGCCGTACTGCCTGCGGACGGCCGAGGCGGTGGTCCAGGACGACGGCAGCCTGGGCGTCGTGATCGGCGGCTCCGGCAACGGCGAGCAGATCGCCGCGAACAAGGTGAAGGGCGTCCGGGCCGCGCTCGCCTGGAGCACCGAGACGGCGAAGCTGGGCCGCGAGCACAACAACGCGAACGTGATCAGCGTCGGTGCCCGGATGCACAGCACCGAGGAGTCGACCGGGTTCGTGGAGACGTTCCTGGCCACCGGCTACTCCGGCGAGGACCGGCACACCCGCCGGATCGAGATGATGTCGAACTACGAGGAGACCGGCGAGTTGCCGCCGCTGCCGGAATCGTCCTGAGGCTCGATCGGTTGTTTCCGGTGGGGCTGGTCCTCGCGGGGCCGGGACACGTCCCTGGCCCGCATCGACCGGCCGACGCCGATCACCGCGGGCGTCGGAGCACTCCGGTGCTTGCCTGAACCACCTGCTGTCGTCCCCATACGAGGAATCATGCCCGAAGGTCACACCCTGCACCGCCTGGCGAACGACGTCTGGGACGCGTTCGGCGGCCGGGTCGTGCGCGCGTCCAGCCCGCAGGGCCGGTTCGTCGACGGCGCCGCGCTGCTCGACGGCCGGGTGCTGCGGCACACCGAAGCGCACGGCAAGCACTTCCTGGCCGAGTTCGAGGGCGGCGGCTGGCTGCACATCCACCTCGGCCTGATCGGCAAGGTCGACTTCGGTACGGCGCCGATCCCCGAGCCGGTCGGTCAGGTCCGGCTACGGCTGCAGAACGACGCGGCGTACGCCGACCTGCGCGGCGCGACGGTGTGCGAGGTGCTGACCGACGGCGAGCGCGAGGCGCTGATCGCCCGGCTCGGCCCGGACCCGTTGCGCGACGACGCCGATCCCGACCTGGCCTGGAAGCGGATCCAGCGCAGCAAGCTGCCGATCGGCCAGCTGCTGATGGACCAGGAAGTGCTCAGTGGGGTCGGCAACGTCTACCGCGCCGAGGTGCTGTTCCGCGCCAAGCTGCACCCGATGACGCCCGGCCACCTGGTGAAGCGGCGTGAGTGGCAGGGCATGTGGAGCGACCTGCTCGAGCTGATGAAGTACGGCGTGGAGACCGGCCGGATCGACACCGTCGCCGACGATCACACCCCGGAGGCGATGGGCCGCGATCCGCGCCAGGACGACCACGGCGGAGAGGTCTACGTGTACCGACGTCACGGTCAGCACTGTCACGTGTGCGACTCGGTGATCCGGACCGAGATCCTGGCCGGGCGCAACCTGTTCTGGTGCCCGAAATGCCAGCGCACCGGACTGACCCGCAAGCCGCCGGTCCCGCCCGTCAAGTCCGCTCGGCCGGCCCGGCGACAGGCGGCGAAGAAGCCGTCGGTCAAGAAGTTGTGACGATCTGATGCGCGGACTCCTCGGTGCCGTTATCTTCTTCTCACCATGAGCGGTGGCAGCGGTTTCGCTGGCGTGCGACGGGCCGGCCTGCGGGCGGCTCGGTCGCTGGTGCGGCGCGCGCGAAAATCACAGACGCTGACGCTGATCGCGCTGATCGCGGTCACGGCCGCGATCACCGCGCTGTCGCTGGCGCTGCCGTCGTTGATCCCCACCGCGGCGCTGACCATTCCGTTGCTGCTGGGCGGCATGCTGCTGCGGTTCAGGCCCTTGGTGGTGCTGACCTTCATCGCGTTGGTGCTCGGCTCGTTCGTGATGTCCGCGCGCGCGGACGGACTGCCGAAGATCGGCTTCGTGGTGACGCTCGGCGTGGTCGGCTGGATCGTGCTGACCGGTGCGAAGGTGCGCAGCCGGCTCGGCGTCCAGGGCAGCCGCGGCGAGTCGATGCTGATCGAACTGCGCGACATCCTGACCGCCCAGGGCGAGTTGCCGCGACTGCCGTCGGGCTGGCTGGCCGAGGCGTCGATCCGGTCGGCCGGCGGCCAGTCGTTCTCGGGTGACTTCGTGGTCGCGGCGACCCGCGGCGAGGACCAGCTCGAGGTGGCGCTGGTCGATGTGTCCGGCAAGGGAATCGATGCCGGGACCCGCGCCCTGCTGCTGTCCGGGGCCTTTGGCGGGCTGCTCGGCGTCGTACCGGTCGAGGAGTTCCTGCCGGCCGCCAACCACTACCTGCGCCGGCAGGACTGGGACGACGACTTCGCGACCGTCGTGCACGTGGCGGTCGACCTGCGCACCGGCGACTTCGAGGTCCGGACCGCGGGACATCCGCCGGCCATCCAGTTCGACGCCTGGTCGGGGCGCTGGGCGACCCGTGACTCCGACGGCCCGCTGCTCGGCCTGGTCGAGAAGCCGGAGTTCGCCGTGAACAAGGGCCAGCTCAAGCTCGGCGACGCGCTGTTCCTCTACAGCGACGGCATGGTGGAGACGCCGCGCCGCGACATCGGCCTGGGCACCGACCGGCTGGCGGGACACGCCGAGCGCCTGGTCTCGCACGGTTTCAGGGGCGCGGCGGAGGAACTGGTGGTCGAGATCGGCGGGCCCGGTGACGACTCCGCGATCGTGGTGATCCACCGCCAGACCCATCCCTCGGAGCTGCCCGGCACGTACGCGCCCGCCCGCGCGGCGCAGTCGAGCACGACCCGGCGCAGCCCTCACGCCGTACTGCGGCAGGCGCTGGCCGGCAGGTCGCGACCGGTCTGAATCCCGGTCGGAGTCCGGCTTCCAGACCGGCCCGACAGGCTGCCCGGTGGCTGCTGAAGGTTGCCGTGCGCATCCATTTGTGACCGGCAGTCATTGACTCGGGCGCCGAAAGCGTCATACTGCAAAGACCTGCGAGTGCCGATGCTTGTGTTCGGCAACCATCTCGCGCCGGGGGACCACTTCTGCTGGGGACGGGACGACCAATGGTTTCAACTGGGGTTCGTGCGCGGACCGCGAGCGCTGTCGCGGCGGCCGGAGCACTGTCACTGCTGCTGGGGGCAGCCGCGCTGGTCGCGGCTCCTTCCGCATCGGCCGGCCAGGCGGGCGGTGCCGTGGCCCAGGCCGATCCGCCGGGCAACAACGGCACGATCAAGATCGAGGGCGTCGACATCCAGAGCGGCCCGCCGGACAACAATCCGCACCAGGGCTGCTCGTTCACCGTCGAGTTCTACAACTACGACGAGGGCGCGAACCTGCAGGCCGAGGTCGGGTTCGCCGACCAGGCGCCGACCAGTGACGGTGGTCTGCAGGTGGTCTCGGGTGACCAGTCGCTGTTCATCGGCGAGGATCCGGCCGGCGGCGGCAACGACCTGGACGCCAAGGAGACCTACACGCTGAAGTTCACCGGGCAGCCGCATCCGCAGCAGGGCTACCACGTGAAGATCACCGTGCACGCCGACGGGTCGCAGGGCAACGACACCAAGCACAAGGTGTTCTGGGTCGAGGGCTGCGGCACTCCGCCCACGACCCCGCCGACGACACCGCCGACGACCCCGCCGACGACCCCGCCCACCACTCCGCCGACGACTCCTCCGACGACGCCGCCCACGACGCCGCCGACGACCCCGCCGACCACTCCGCCGACGACGCCGCCGAGCACGCCGCCGACGGACGAGCCGAGTACGCCGCCGACGCTCCCGCCGGGGACGCCGACGACCGACACCCCGAGCGTGCCGCCGAGCGACGAGCCGAGCGGCCCGGCGCCGAGCACCAGTACGCCGGCCGACGACACGACGACGGACGCGCCGAGCCCCGGCGTACCGACTGAGATCGACGCCGGTCTGTCCGGTGGCTCCTCGGACGGCGGGAACGGACCGTTCGGCCTCCTCGGTGGCCTGCTGATCGCAGCCGGTGGTGTGATGCTGGCCGGCGGAACCGCGGTGGCACTGCGCCGACGTGGGAAGCACAGCCTCTGACGTGAGCACCGGCAGGCGCCGCGGCCGGCCCGCCCCTCTTCGGAGGGGTGGGCTGGTCGCGGTTGCCGGTCTGCTGATCTTCGGCGCGGGCGCCTACGTCCTGTTCGGCCCGAACCGCGCCGACGCCGGCCGAGCGACCACTGCTGACCGAAGTGGTGGGATCTGCGTTCCGGTTTCGGACGACGCGACCTGCGCGGGGGCGGCTCCGCGTCCCGAGGCGGACGTCAGTACCCGTCCGGTCGCTCCCGGCACTAACGCGAAGCCGTCGTCTCAGCGGCCCAAGGTGGTGCCGGCACGGCCCGGCCGGCCCAGCCGGATCTCGGTCGACCAGCTCGGGATCACGGCTCCCGTCGTACCGATCTCGGCGGACGGGGGAGAGCTCACACCGCCGTCCAACCCGTCGACGGTCGGCTGGTGGTCGCAAGGCGCACAACCCGGAGCGGAACGCGGGTCGGCGGTGATCACCGGGCACACCGTGCACGACGGCGGTGGTGCGTTCGACGATCTGGAGCAGGTGCTGCCCGGGTCGGTTGTCACCGTGACCACCTCACGCGGCGCGCTGCGCTACCAGGTCACCAGCGTCACGACGTACCGGAAACGGACGCTGGCGGCGGCCGCGGGCAAGCTGTTCGACCAGGGCGTCGCAGGCCGGCTGGTGCTGGTGACCTGTGAGGACTGGAACGGCGAGGTGTACCTCAGCAACGTGGTCGTGGTGGCCCGGCGGATCGCGTAACCTGCACCCTCGTGGCGGTCGATGGGATGAGCGCGGACCGGAGCGCGCCGGACGTGTCGTTCGAAGAGCTGGTGGCGTCGATGCCGGAGTCGGTGCGTGAGGTGTTTCCGCCGGCGCGCTGGAAGCTCGGCAAGCTGTGGGCGCTGGACCTGCGCACCGAGCCGGTCGAGGTGGCCGACCTGGTCTGGATCTTCGACCTGCCGCTGTGGCAGCTGAACGGCGAGCGGTTCAAGGTGACGCCGCACCAGGTCGCCGAGACGCCGATGAACTTCCGCGACCACTACCAGCGGGTGATGGACGCCGACCTCGACTTCCCGATCCACCTGGTCGCCTACCGCGGCCGGCTGGTCGTGCTGGACGGCGTGCACCGGTTGCTGAAGGCCCATTTCCTGCGCCGCCGGTGGATCGAGGGCAAGATCGCGACCGCGGCGCAGCTGCAGGAGTGTGCCGGGCCCTGAGCGGCGGCCGTCCGGCGTCGGGCACCTGAGCGGCAGCCGTCCGGCGTCGTCGGCGGGCGCGGGCGGTTCGCCGTACGGCGGTCAGGTGGTCGCGGCGGCGATGACCCGGGTGAGGTTCTTGTGCAGGGCCTCGAGCTCCCCGAGGCTCATGCCCAGGCGGTCGATGATCGCCGGCGGGATCTTGAGCGCCTCGGTGCGCAGCTCGCGACCGGTCGCGGTGAGCTCGACGGCCAGTGAGCGCTCGTCGCGCGGGTCGCGGGCGCGGGTCAGATAACCGGCCGCCTCCAGCCGCTTGAGCAGCGGCGACAGTGTGCCGGGATCGAGCTGCAGCAGACTGCTCAACTGCTTCACCGACAGCGGCGACTCCTCCCAGAGCGCGAGCATCACCAGGTACTGCGGGTGGGTGAGGCCCATCGGCTCCAGCAGCGGTCGGTACAGCGCGATCACGCTGCGGGACGCGACCGCCAGCGCGAAACAGACCTGACGGTCCAGCGCGAGCAAGTCGGTCTCTTTGGTCTGCGACAAGGTTGTCCTCCTTCGAACATCGTCTACACTAACACTTGGCACACAAACTATTGCCACGCCAACTGTCTGGAGCCCCTGATGAGCAGCAAGAACGAAGGGCTGAGCCTCTTCTACCGGATCCGCTGGCGGCTGACCTGGTTGCTGCTGCACGTCGCCGGACCGGCGACCCTGCCGGACGCCCAGGACCCGCGCCGGCGGATGGAGCGCCAGCGGGCCGCCAAGGTGGCCGCGGCGCGGCGGGCCCGGGAGCAGCGCGCGGCCGAGGGCGACGTCAACGCCCGGTGAACGATTGGTCACCAGTGGCTGGCTAGCATGGGTGATATGTCATCCCAGAGTGAATACGCCCCCAGTCCGAGCGACTGGGTCCGCGAGGCCGTCGACAAGATCGAGGCCACCGGAACCACCGAGTCGGCGGGTTTCAACGGTATGGGCGTCGTGCTCATGACCATGATCGGCAACAAGACCGGCAAGCTCCGCAAGGTCCCGGTGATGCGGGTCGAGCACGACGGCGTCTACGCGGTTGTCGCCTCGCTCGGCGGCGCCCCGAAGAACCCGGTCTGGTACTACAACCTCAAGGCCGACCCGAACGTGACGCTGCAGGACGGCACCGAGACCAAGCAGTTCGTCGCCCGCGAGATCGAGGGCGAGGAGTACGACCTGTGGTGGCAGCGCTCGGTCGCGGCGTACCCGGACTACGCGGAGTACCAGAAGAAGACCACCCGGAAGATCCCGCAGTTCGTGCTGGAGCCGAAGGCCTGATCCCGCCCGGCCGAGTCGCAGTCGCCCGGAGCCGCCGGCGGCCTTCGTAGGCCGCCGGTGAGCCGGGCCTCCCGGTAAAGTCCGTGCTCAGATCCGCCGCCGAAGCCCATCCGGTGTCCGATCCGGCTCGGACTTTGTGAGACGCTGAAGCAGATTGTCCGACGCGTGGCGTCGACCGAGTTCTGGGAGTTCTGCTGACCACACACGACGCGGTGCGCGAACCTTTCGTCGGCTCGACGCGGCTGCGGCTGGCCGGTCTGGCACTGCACGCCTACACCGCGAGCGGCACCGTGCTCGCACTGCTGATCGTGATCGCCGCCATCGACGGCGACGCCGTCCGGGCGCTCTGGCTCGGTCTGGCCGCGTTGGTGATCGACGGCACCGACGGGATGCTGGCCCGCCGGCTGCGGGTCAAGGAGACGATCCCGTGGTTCGACGGCGCGATGCTGGACAACATCGTCGACTACCTGACCTACGCCTTCGCCCCGATCGTGCTGCTGTGGACCGGCGGGTACCTGCCGTCCGGCAGTTGGGGCGCGGTGCTGGCGGCGTTGCCGTTGCTCGCGTCGAGCTACCAGTTCTGCCGCGTCGACGCGAAAACCGACGACCACTTCTTCCTCGGCTTCCCCAGCTACTGGAACGTGGTCGCCTTCTACGTGGTGATCCTCGGCCTCAGCCCGGCCGTGACCGGCGTGATCCTGGTGACCTGCTCGATCCTGGTCTTCGTCCCGGTGAAGTACGTCTACCCGTCCCGGACCAAGGTCTTCCGGTCGATGAACCTGCTGACCACCGCGATCTGGCTCGGCTCGTACGCCGTACTGCTGACGCAGATGCCCGACCCGCACCCGCTGGTGGTCGCGATCTCGCTGGCCTACCTGGTGTACTACGGCGGCCTGAGCCTCTACCTCACGTTCTGGGCGCCTCGACGCAGGGCAGTCTGAGTCGTGCTGCTCGGTCTGGGCGCCGCACTCGGGGCAGCCGTCCTGTTCGGCGTCGCGGCGATCCTGCAGGCCGTCGGGTCTCGCAAGGTGCCGACCGGGTCGGAGCTTGATCCGCGCCGGCTGGCGTCGTTCGTGGTCGCGTTGCTCAAGCAGCCGGCGTTCCTGGCCGCGCTCGTGCTGAACCTCGCCGGCTTCGGGCTGCACTTCGTGGCCCTGCGGCTGTTGCCGCTGTACCTCGCGCAGGCAGGGATCGCGGCCAGCCTGGTCGTCACGGCGTTGCTCGCGACCCGTTTGATGAGCGATCAGCTGTCGGTGGTCGAGTGGTCCGCGGTCGTCGCGGTGTGCGTCGGGCTCGGCGCGCTCGCTGTGTCCGCCGGGCACGCCGGGGACAGCGCACGGCACCACGGCCTGACCGTCGGGATCGTCGCCGGGCTGATCGTGATCGCCGTGCTCGGCGGAATCGCCAGCCGGTCGCAGCATGCCAGTGCGACCGCGCTGCTGGGCCTGCTCGCCGGTCTCGGGTACGCCGGGGTCGCGATCTCGGCGCGGTTGCTGGAGGACGGCTCGCTCGGGGACCTGCTGAGCGGCGTCACGACGTACACGCTGCCGCTGAGCGGTGGGCTCGCTTTTGTGCTGTACTCGCTCGCTCTGCAACGAGGTTCGGTGACGCTGGCGACGACGCCGATGATCGCGCTGCAGACCATCACGCCGGCGGCGGTCGGTGTTTTCGTGCTCGGCGATGCGGTCCGCTCCGGGTGGTCCGCCGGTGCGGTCGGCGGGTTCGTGCTGACCGCGATCGGTGCTCTGGTGCTGGTCCGGTTCGAGTCGGTGAAGGACCCGGTCAGCGAGACGGCCACTTCCACGGAGGTTCGTCCAGCGGGCCCTGACCGGCGATAGCGGTCTGGCCGAATTCCTTCACCAGCTCGATCGTGCGCAGGTCCTGGCCGGACTCGTCGGCACCGGCCTGCAACGCGGCGAGGAACGGGCGCGAGTGCGTCACGAGGATCACCTGGGTCTCCTTCGCCGCGGTGACGACGAGATCGGCCAAGGCCGGCAGGAGATCGGGGTGCAGGCTGGTCTCGGGCTCGTTGAGGACGAGCAGCTCGGGTGGTCGTGGGGTGAGTAGTGCGGCGACCCAGAGGAGGTAGCGCAGCGTGCCATCGGACAGCTCCGCGGCGGACAGTGGGCGGAGCAGCCCGTGCTGACGGAACACGATCTCGAACCGCCCTGACCGGTTCCCGACCGCGACCGTGCTGCCCGGGAACGCCTGCTCGATCGCCTGGTTGAGCGCGTCGCGGTTGCCGATCACGTTGATCGTCTCCAGCGCCGCCGCCAGATCGGCGCCCTCGGCATCGAGCACCGGCGTCCGCGTCCCGATCCGCGCCTGCCGCGCGGGGGCGTCGGCGTCGGTCCGCAGGTGGTCGTAGAACCGCCAGCCCCGGATCCGCTCCCGTACCGCCATCAGCTCCGGCGCCCGGTGCGGATCCGCGTACTCGCTCAGCATGCTGTCGAACGACTGCAGCTGATGCCCGCCGTCGGTCCACCCGCCGTCATCGGCCCGGATCCGGACCGCGCTGTTCTTGCGGTCCACCAGCAACGACGCCGGCCGGAAGAACGGCCCGGCCCACAAGGCCTCCCGCTTGATCTCCGGATCCTGCCCGAACGGCCCGCCCATCGTCGGCAGCCCGAAGTCCACCGCATAGCCGTAGTCCTTCGACGCGAACCCCATCCGGAGACTGACCGGTCCGGTCGCCACCGTGCCCTGCACCGGGTACTCCCCGCGCCGCACCGCTTTTCCCAGCTGATCCGGCCCGGCCCACAAGGTGCTCTGCAGCCCACCCTCCCGGGCGAGGGCAGCCACCGCGCCGTTGCGCGAGGTATCCGCCAGCAACCGCAAAGCCCGGTACAAGCTGGACTTCCCGCTCCCGTTCGCCCCCGTCACCACGGTCACCCGCCCCAACGGCACCACCACCCGCCGCAACGACCGATAACTCTCCACCGCCACCGTGGTCAACATCCCGCCACGCTACAAACCCCCACCGACAAGCCCATCGCCCGCTGTCGCTTCGAGCTTGTTCGGCGCGGGACCTTCGAGAGTCCCGACCGCCACCACCGATCAAGCAACTCGCCGGTGGCGGCCGGGAGCGTGGGTGGGCGGTGCTGCGGGGGATTGGCCGAGGTTGGTCGGTGGTGGGCGTCGGCGTAGGCCGGCCAGGTCACGTCGCTGCGGGCGAGGCGCGACCCAGGTGACATCGCTGCGGGCGAAGCACGACCCAAGTTCTGCTCGCCAACGGCTCGTCCGGCCCGCAGACTCGGTCGGGTGACCACTTCACCAATACGTCTCGGCATCATCGGCCTCGGCGCGATGGGGGCGAGGATGCTCCACGACGCCACGCGCCACCCCGCGTACGAGGTGATCGCCGCCGCGGATCTCGACGCGTCCGCTGTCAGTCGGTACGCCGCGGACCACCCGTCGGTCCGCTTCACCACCGATCCCGCCGAGGTGATCGCTGCCGAGGTCGATGCCGTCTACATCGCCACTCCGCCCGCGAGCCACTCCGAGCTCACCGAGGCGGCCTTCGGTGTCGGGCACTCGGTCTTCTGCGAGAAGCCGCTGGCCGTCAGCCTGGCCGACGGGCGACGGATGGTCGAAGCGGCCGCCGCCTCGGGTGCCGCCGCGGGAGTCAACTTCGCCCTGTCCGACCGGCACGCGACCGTTCATCTCGAAGAGGTTCTGGGCGAGATCGGCGACGTGAGGGCCGTGGAGATCCGGTTGGCGTTTCCGCAGTGGCCGCGGGCGTTCCAGGCCGAGGCGACCTGGTTGGGGGAGCGGGCTCAAGGCGGGTTCATTCGGGAGGTGTTCTCGCACTTCGCGTATCTGACCGACCGGCTGGTGGGGCCGCTGACGCCGGAGCATCTGGTGCTCGACCATCGCGGCCCGGGCAGCGAGGTCGCGGCGTTCGGATTGTTGCGGGCGGGAGACGTGCCGGTGCACGTGAGCGGAGTCGTGGCGGGGCCGCCGACGTACGAGTGGATGGTGCGGGGGTCGGAGCGGTCCTATCTGCTGCGGGACTGGCAGCAGCTGTTTGTTGCTGAAGGCAAGGACTGGCGACCGGTGCCGCTAACGGGAGAGCGCGGGGACGAGTCGACGCGGTTGTCGCTGTTCGCCGAGGCGGTGCGCGGGCGTCATCCGGACAACCTGGCCGACTTCGCCACGGCGTACCGGGTGCAGGAAGTCGTCGAGGCCTGGCACGCCTGAACTCGGTACGGCACGTGAGATGAAGCGGGGCCCCTTCCACCCAAGGTGAAAGGGGCCCCGCAACGACCGTCTCCCGTCAGGCCAAGGAGTCTTCCCAGGCCTGGTGGAGGCCCGCGTAGTGGCCTCCGTCGGTGATCAGGACGTCGGGAGTGCCGTCCTCGATGATGCGGCCGTGTTCGAGCACGATGACTCGGTCAGCGGTCTCGACCGTGGACAGCCGGTGGGCGATCACGATCGCGGTCCGGTCGGCGAGGATCGTGCGCAGCGCGCGCTGGATCAGCCGTTCGCTGGGGATGTCGAGGCTGGAGGTCGCCTCGTCCAGGATCAGCACCGCCGGGTCGGCCAGGAACGCCCGGGCGAAAGCGACCAGTTGACGCTGACCGGCCGACAACCGGCTGCCGCGCTTCTCGACGGCGGTCTCGTAGCCGTCGGGCAGCCGGACGATGAAGTCGTGCGCGCCGATCACCTTGGCCGCCTCGACGATCTCGTCCATCGTCGCGTCCGGTTTGCCGAACCGGATGTTGTCGGCGACCGTGCCGGTGAACAGGAAGTTCTCCTGCGTCACCATCACCACCCGCTCGCGCAGGTCGTCCTCGGTGAGCTTGCGCAGATCGATCCCGTCCAGCACGACCTGACCACCGGTCGGGTCGTAGAACCGGGCGACCAGCTTCGCGATCGTCGTCTTGCCCGCGCCCGTCGTACCGACCAGGGCCAGCGTCTGCCCGGCCGGGACGTCCAGGTCGAGCCCGGGCAGCACCGCCACCCCGTCGACGTAGTTGAACTTCACGTTCCGCAGCTCCAGATGACCCCGCGCGTGCCGGGCCGGTTTGGCCGGCTCCTTCGGCTCGGGGACGTCGGGAGTCTCGTTGAGTACGCCGGACAGCTTCTCCAGCGCCGCGCTCGCGGACAGGAACGTGTTGTAGAACTGCGAGATGTCCTGCAGCGGCTCGAAGAACTGCCGCAGGTAGAGCAGGAACGCGGTCAGGACGCCGACGGTGACGTGCCCGTGGTAGGCCTGCCAGCCGCCGTAGGCCAGGATCGCCACGATCGTGATGTTGCCGACGCCCTTGATCGACGGCATGAAGATCGCGTTGATCCGGAACGACTCCAGGTTCGCCTCCCGGTAGCGGTCGTTCACCCCGTGGAAGATCTGCTCGTTGCGCGGCTCGCGGCGGAACGCCTGGACCGCGCGGATCCCGGTCATCGACTCGACGAAGTGCACGATCACCAGCGCGACGGCTTCCCGGCTGCGCCGGTAGACCAGCTGCGAACGACGCCGGAACCAGGTGGTCAGGAAGAACAGCACCGGGAACGACAGCAGCGCGAGCAGCCCGAGCTTCAGGTCCAGCGTGAGCAGCAGCACCGCCGTACCGACCAGGGTCAGCAGTGCCGTCACCAGACCGTCGAACCCGGTCTCGAGCATTTCGTCGATGACGTCCACGTCGGAGGTCAGCCGGGAGATCACGCGGCCGGACGTGTACCGGTCGTGGAACGACGGGCTGAGCCGCTGGAAGTGGTCGAACACCCGCCGGCGCAGCCCGAGCAGGATGGTCTGGCCGAGCCGACCGGACCGCATCAGGAACAGTTGCCGGGCGAACGCCTGGATCAGCGCCGACGCGAGCACCGCGACGACCACGGTGATCAGCGTCTGGTTGCCCTCGCCGGCCAGGATCGGCGGGATGCCCTTGTCGATGCCGAGGTGCACCAGGTACGGCACCGCAAGCCGGGCCGCGTTCTCCACCACGACGATCGCGACCAGCAGCCAGATCATTTTCTTGTACGGGCGGAGCAGCTCGCCGAGCAGCTTGCGGGACTGCTCCTTGAGCCGCACGGTGGTGGCCTTGGACAACTCGTTGTCGGACTCCTCCGCGTACCCGCGCCAGGACTCCTCCCGGTCGATCACCTGCGCGTCGTGCCGGGACCCTGGTTCGTCGTCCGAGGGAGGCGGAGGTGTCTGCTGACCGGTCATGAGGCCTCCCGGCCTGGACTGAGGAGTGGAGGGAGCGAAGCGACTGGAGCGACGAGGGAAGGCCGGGAGTTGAGCCGCATGCCCCCCCGTGCCGGAGGCGCGGCAATGTGCACAGCGCTCATGCGTGCACCTCCTCTTCCTCGGCCGCGAGCAGTTGCCGGTACGCCGGTACGGTCGCCAACAGTTCCGCGTGCGTTCCGACGTGGGTGATCGTGCCGCCCTCCAGCAGCGCGACCTGGTCGGCCAGCATTACGGTCGACGCCCGGTGCGCCACCACGATGCCGGTGGTCGCGGAGAGCACGTTGCGCAGCGCCTCCTCGACCAGGGCCTCGGTGTGTACGTCCAGCGCGGACAGGGTGTCGTCGAGCACCAGTACGGCGGGCTTGGCGAGCACCGCCCGCGCCAGTGCGAGTCGTTGCCGCTGGCCACCGGACAGCGACATGCCCTGCTCGCCGACCCGGGTGTCCAGGCCCCAGGGCAGGTCGTTGGCGAAGGTCGCCTGCGCGATCTCCAGGGCCTGCTGGACGTCGGCGTCACTGGCGTCCGGCCGGCCGAGCGTGATGTTCTCCCGGACCGACATCGAGAACAGCGTCGGGTCGTCGAAGGCCGACGCGACCGCGCTGCGCAGCGAGTTCAGGTCGAGATCCCGGACGTCGTGCCCGTCGATGGTGATCCGGCCACCGGTCACGTCGTACAGGCGGGGGACCAGCGCGGTGAGCGTGGTCTTGCCCGACCCGGTGGCGCCGACCAGGGCCAGCGTCGTACCGGGCGCGAGATCGAGGTTGATGTCGTGCAGCACGTCGGCCGACTCCGGCGAGAACCGGAAGCTGACGTTCTCGAAGCGCAGGTGACCGCGCGGGTTCACCAGCTGCTCCGGGCCGGACTCGATCGACGACTTGGTGTCGAGGATCTCGCTGATCCGGTCCGCCGACGTCATCGCCTCCTGCGCCATCGCCAGGATCGTGCCGAGCGACTCGACCGGCCAGATCAGCGACAGCATCAGCGTGATGAACGCGACCAGCGTGCCCAGGGTGATCGACTCCCGGCCGACCGCGAGCGCGCCGAGCAGCAGCACGATCACGAGCGTCAGGTTCGGAATCACTTCCAGGAAGGTCCAGAACCGCGACGCCAGCCGGACCTTCTCCACCGAGGTGCCGTAGAGCTTGACCGCGCCGTCGTCGAACTGCTTCTTCACGTGCTCGCGCCGGCCGAACGCCTTGATCACCCGGAAACCGAGCGCGGACTCCTCGATCCGGGTGGCCAGGTCGCCCTGCTGGTCCTGGACCCGGCGCGAGATGGCCAGGTACTTCTTCTCGAACTTCAGCGAGACCACGATGATCGGTACGGCGGCGATCAGCACGACCACGCCCAGCGGCCAGTACAGCCGCAGCAGCAGGATCGTGACGACCACCAGTTGCAGGATGTTGATCACCAGGAACAGCAGGCCGAAGCCCATGAACCGGCGGATCGTCGACAGGTCGACGGTCACCCGGGACAGCAGCTGACCGCTCTGCCAGCGGTTGTGGAACTCCATCGGCAGGGACTGCAGCCGGACGTACAGGTCGTGCCGCAGGGTCGCCTCGAGATCGCTGACCGCGCGGGACTGGGCCCAGCGGCGCATCCAGACCAGCAGGACCTCGCCGATACTGAGCCCGAGGGCGAGAAAGGCGAGCGGGACCAGCAGGTCGAGCTCGCGGCGGGTGACCGGGCCGTCGATGATGGCCCGGGTGACGAGGGGAACGCTCAGGCTGACGCCGACACCGAGAATGGCCGTGGAGAACATGATCGCCAGGCGCTTGCGGTGTGGCCGGAGGTAGGGCCTCAGCCGCCACAGGTTTCGGCTGCGGGCGGGGGCTCGGGTGGTAGGGGCTGCGATCGACGGCGCGTGGGCAGGTTGCTCTGAGGGCATCTGGAGGGGCGCACTTCCCAACATGCTAGGCAGCGAATGGGTTGCGACCGGAAAACGGCGCGATTTCCAGTATCACCCAGTGCTCAGCGCTTGTCCCCGGAATTCCATTCCTCGGTGATGTAACTGCTGCTTCCTGCAATGACCGGGCCCCGCCGCCGCGCGTGACGGGGCTCACAGTCATTACGCTTCGTTATGGCGAGACCCGGAGAAACGCGATCGCGTCGACGGCCGCCGGGGCCGCCGAGGTGGAAACGATCCGGACCTCGCCGGTCCGGTACGGCGTGACCGGCAGGTACGTGATCTTCCGGGTCGGGGTCGCGGCCGCCAGCGAGACCGAGGCGATCTTGACGCCCGCGTGGTACACGTCCACCGAGCCCTGGCCGGGCCCGTTCAGCGTGACCAGGACGATCCGGACGCCCGCCTCGCCGGTCTTGGTCAGGGCCGCGCCCTGGGCGTTCAGCGTCGAGGTCGTGCCCTGGAAGGCTTGGGTGTTGCTGCCGCGGGTGACCGTGCCGGTCGAGGTCAGCGCCCGATCGTCCTGCGGGTAGACAGAGCAGGTCTGCGGCGACCAGGCCGACACGTTGCCGATGACGTCGCGGGCCCGGACCATGAAGCAGCGCTCCGAGCCGGCGTTCGCGCCCCAGGCGACCGAGGTGTCCTGCAGCGCCTGCCAGGCCGCCGGGTAGACCCAGGCGCCGAGCGGCTGGCCGGGCGCGGCGCCGCGGTAGGCGACGTCGTACGCGACGGGCTCGAGGTTGTCGGTGAAGGAGTAGCGGTACGTCTGCGCGGGGGTCAGGACCACCCGGTCGCCGGGCCGGCTGCTCACGTGGGTCGGCGCGGTGCCGTCGGTCTCGCTGCAGTACGACGCGCTCCATGCGCTCACGTTCAGCGCCTTGTCCCGGGAGCGGACCTGCCAGCAGGTGTCGACACCGGGATTGGCGGTCAGGCTGACCTCGGTGATCCCGATGCCCTGCCAGCCGGCGATCTCCTGCCAGGCGCCGTACGGCGAGGTCGGGGTCGGGCGCTGCTGGAACCGGACGTCGTAGTTGAGGAGGCCGGTCGCCGGTTCGTACGGGTCGTCGGCCGGGTCGGTGAAGGACCAGTTGAACGTCGCGGTGGTGAAGTCGCGGATCCGGTCGCCGGCGCTCGCGGTGGTGAGCACCGGGGGAGTCTGGTCGGTCCGGTGCTGCGGGTCGGGTTTCAGCCAGCTGAGCGTGATGACGCGCGGGCGGGCGTCCGGGGCGGCGTACACGATCTTGGGTGCGCCGGAGCCGTCGGCGCGGAACGTTGCCTGCTGCAACCGTCCGAGCGCTGGGCCGTAGCGGCGCTGGCCGAGGGCCGGGTCGTTGAGGTCGGTGACGAGGAGTTCCTTGGTGGAGTCGGTGCCGTCGACCAGTTCTACGACGAAACCGTTGCCGAGCTGGGCGTTCGCCGCGACGGTGAGACTGCGCGGGGGCTCCGGGCCGGTCACGTCGATGACCTGGTTGCCGCCGGCGCAGCCCGTGAGCAGGGCCCAGCGGCCGTTGACCGCGTTCGGGCCGACGGTGCAGCCGCTCGCGACGGTGATCGTCTTGCTGGTGCCGACGGTGACGTCCTGGCCTTGGAGTACGCCCGGCTCGGTGACCTTCCAGGTGGTGCTGCCGTTCAGTGCGAACGGCGGGGTGAGGTCGGCCACCTTCGCCTTGGTGGCGACGTCGAAGATCTCGCCGTTGTGCGCGACGAGTTGGCCGCCTTTGCCGAGCACGACGTCGTCGGCGGCGGGGAAGGTCAGCTCGCCGACCCGTGCTGTTTCGGCATCGAAGGAGAGCAGGTTGGGTCCTTCGAGCTGGAACGGTTTGCCGGCGTTGCTTCCGCCGGTCGCCGTCCAGGTGGTGCCGTTGTCGGTGGTCTCGTGCAGAGTGTGCGCGGGCTGCGGGTCGGAGGTGACCAGACGGCTGCCCGACAGGCCGACGTACTGGACCTGGGCCGCGAAGGGCGGGGTCGCCTCGACGGTTTGCAGTACGCCGTCGGTGCCGACCGAGGCGATCTTGCTCTGGGCGCTGACCAGGAGCCGACCGGTGGTGAGATCGGCGGCGTCGTGCACGCCGGTGACGAACGGGCGGGTGACCGTGCCTGCGCCGGTGACCTTGACCAGCTCGCTGCCGATCCGGACTGCGACGTCGTCACCGAGCGGGAGGATCGGTTCGCCGTACGGGACCTGAATGGTGCCGGTGGTCGGGGTGGTGCGCTGCTTCCAGGCGAGCGATCTCGCGGTCGCCGTCGCCGCGGTCTGCCAGATCACGCGATTCGGCGTGAGCTGGGCCCAGGCGGGGTTGGCGGTCAGGGTGGTCACGGCGGTCGCCGCTCCGCTCGCGATGTCGATCACCGCGATCCGGCCCGACATCCCGACCAGCAACGCGCTGTCGGAGCTGTCCAGGATCGAGGGTGCTCCGGCAGCGCCGGTGACGACCTTCTCGGTGTTGCCGACCGCTCGCAGGTAGATCGTCGACCCGCGACGGATCAGCAGGCCGCCGGAGTAAACGCCCTGGTACACGGCGTCCGCGGGCACGTTCACCTGGCTGGTCGCGTCGCTCACGAGATCGCGGAAGGTGACCACGCCCGAGCCGATCTGCACGGCGTACTTGCCGAGCAGCGTCGGCGCGGCGTCCGGCTGTGCGGGCGACCTGCCGATCGTTCTCGCGGTCGCGCCGGTGGAGGTGCTCTGGACGTCCCACGGCTCGGGCGAGCGGTCGTCGGGCTGCTCGTACGACGTCACGTAGTACTGGCTCGTGACTGCCCGCAGCTTGTACGCCGGGTCGGCAACCGATCTGCCGCCCACGGCCTGCCCCTCGCCCAGATGCGGCGGCGGCTCAGCAGCCATCACCTGACCGGCACCGACCGGCAGCAGAACCATGGCAATCCCGAGCGCGACCGCCCGTGCGCGGACCTTGATCACCGAAACCCCCTCGACGGTGCGCGACCGTCTTCCCCACGTCGAAGGGGTGGACGTTAATCGGTTTCCGAGCGAGACGGAAGGCGTGGTCCGGGCATCGGACGGGGGCTCGCGGGTCGGTTTGCGGGAGGGTCGAAGCCTCTGGTGGCGCATACTCGGCCGGTGATGCTCCGCTGCGAAGCCGTCCGCTGGGTTGGCGACGATCCGTTTCCTGGGCTGGTGGAGGTCGCCTTCACCGATGCCGACGGGATGCGACACGTGCTGGTCGACAAGCGGCCCGTCTTCGGCGGCGCCGACGGGCTCGGAGCAGGTACAGCGTACCCGGTGGCGGTGGGGCTCGATTGCGAGGTGTTGCTGGTCGAGGGGGAGGCGGTCGTGATCACCACCGAACGCCCGTGGGGCGTCGAGGGCGCCGACGGACGCACGGAATTCCGGGTCGGAGGGGACCAGCTCGTGAATATCGTTGCCCCTAGCAAATGATTCCTAGATCTTGTGCGCCTCATGATCACCGCCTGGCCGGTCTTTCCGCTTGGTAGACCTCGCCGCACGTACTGTCGCTCGCATGAAGCAGTACGTCGGTGTCGTCGTCCGCTACGGCGACCGGATCGCCCTTGTGCGCGAGCAGTACGCGACGTGGGATCGTGAGCACTGGAATCTGCCGAGCGGTGCCGTCGAACCGGGCGAGACTCCGCGGGCCGGGGCTGTCCGGGAGGTGTTGGAAGAGACCGGCCACCGGTGCGGCCTTCGCCCCCAATGATCCTGACGGGTCGGTCCTCGAGGTCCGCTGGTTCGACCTGTCCGAGGCCGTCGCGCTCGTGGGCGCAGTCCCGTTTCCACCCCTCAGCGTCCCGGCCGTCGCTTACCTCACCGAGCCGAACCCGGCCGCCTGGACCTTCAACCTCACTGGCAACACGTGGACCTGGCGGCTCGCCGCCTCTGCTTGACATCACCAGCTCCGCTGTCAGATTGGCCCGATGAAGCTCCTCTCGTCAGGCCGCCTCCCGGGCCTCGACCTGCCGCACCGCAGCGACCTCGTGGCCTCGACCGAGCTTCCGCCGTACGAGCTGATCAGTACGGCGTTCGTCCTGATCTTCGATCGCTCGTCCCGCCTCCTCCTCCGGTACGCCGACCTGCCGACCCGCGGCGGCTGGGACCTCCCCGGCGGCCACGTCGAACTAGGCGAGACGCCGACCGCAGCCGCCATCCGAGAGGTCGACGAAGAATCCGGCTGGCCTCTCCGAGAGTCCGACCTCACCGTCCTCGGCTGGAACCGATTCTCGCTCGAAGCGCCGAAACCCTCAGGCTTCCGCTACCCGTATCCGGTCGGTTACCTGGCCTACTTCGTCGCCCGTCTCACAACCGACGGGCAACCCACAACTCCGGCCGCCGACTCTGAATGCTCGCTCGCCGACTGGCTGACGCCAGCCGAAGTTCGCACCCGCTGTGCGGACCGCCGCTGGCTTCCGCTCCTCGATCACCAGCCAGAATGACGCGCTGACCCACAGCGCACCCCAGGCCGCCGTCTTCTTCGCGGAGGTCAGCCGATTTCTGGACCTCGGTGACAGCGACGGCTACCCACCACCGCTCAATGCAGACGGCCGGCCTTCGGGTCGAGCGAGGCGTGCGGACGGCGGATCGTCGTACGAGTGCCCGCGTACGCCGGCCTCCTGCCCGAGGGCCATCACCCTGGACCCCCGCGACGCATCGACGCCGGACAGATCCTCGCAATCCTCACCCGCTGATCCGCCAGTCGAGCGAAGCCCCTTCCGGCACTCGCTCCCATTCACCCCAACCGTCATGGTCCCCCTGCCGCCGCAGCACCGCCGCCTGGTTCTCGGCCAGCGCATCCCACGCCGCGAGCGGCTCGACCCGCACCGGCCGGCCCTCGTTCCGAATCTGCTTCTTGTGCAACCCGGCATCCCGAAGCCGCCTGTACGCAGCCTGGCGCCCCTCCGCCACCACAGCGACCTCGGACTCCCACCAGTCCGACTCGATGTCCTCGACCGCGAAGACGAACACGTCCACCATGACGCCGAGTGTCGCACCGCGCGGAGCAACGCAACAGCCAGCTAGATCCTCCATACTGACGCCCATGAACTGGCCAGAAGGAAACAAGGGCCGGACTCTGGCCGGCACCTACCTGATCGCCTTCGTGGCGATGGTGATCGGCCTCGTCTGGACGCTCTACAACCAGGCGACCGGCGGCGGTGGCGCGCAGTTGGCCGTCGGAATCGCCCTGTTCGTCGTCGCGCAGGTGGTTATCACAGCCATTGCCTTCGGACTGCGAAACGCTCTCCCGGGCAAGACTGACCTCGGGTACCAGCAAGCCTGGCATCGCTTGACGCTCGGCCGCGAACTGGCGACGGCAGCGCGGCTGCTCAGGGCCTGAGATCGGTACGCCGGCCTGCGCGCCTAAGCCAGCTTCTGAGTGCCCGACGATCACCGGTCAGCGCACCCGAACGCACCGGAACTTCACGGCCAGATCCAGTTGATCACCGTCCAGAGGCCGGTCGCCGCCAGGCCGGCGACCGCGACGTACGGCAGGGCCAGACCGACATCGACCACACGATCTCGGGCGGTCCGCTCCCGGATCGTGAGTGGGGTGAGCGGGGCGAGGGGCTCGGAGAACCACTGCGCGGCGTGCTCCTGCGAGCAGAAGTCAGGGCTGGCGTACCCGCCATCGCGCTCGACCATCACCTCGAGCCAGTCCGGCGCGGGCTGCCCGGGTTCGTAGCGGAGCCGGCAGACGTCGCAGCGCGTGTACCCCTCGTGGTCGACCACGGGCTAAGGATGACCGTCAGCTCGGAACCGAGCAACGAGGATTCCTGTGACTCCCGGGCGTGGTGACGATCAGAGTCGAACCCGCTCAGCCAGGGTTCAAGCGACCGAGGGCGAGGGGCAACGAGGGCGGGGAGCCACCCGGAGTGGCCGAGTGGCACGGCTTCGACGGTCTGCCACTCGTACATGCGGTTGTCGCGGTGCATCTCGATGAGCGACACGGCGTTGATGGTGAGGTCAACGGGGTCGGCTGTGACGCGGTTGATCGCGTCGAGCGCTGCAATCGCCGGCTGAGGGGTGCTGACGTAGGCAAGGCTGATGTGCGGTTGATACCCGCCGGCGCTGTCCGGTACCTCGCCTGGGCCGAGCGCGTCGGCGATTGCGGCTCGTACGGCGTACCGCACCTCCTGGACGGGCTCCACCGGGTCGGGCGTCAGCGCGATCGCCTCGGGCCGGATGACCGGTTGCTGGAACCGCACCTTGACCGGCTCCACCTCCGCAAGCCGGGAGCGGGCTGCCTCCAGGAGCGCGTCGACCTGGGCTGTCGACAGGTCCTCGACGAAGCCGACACCTTGCATGGTCAGGTGCAGCCACTGCTGCGGGATCAGGTCGAGCCCCGGCACGGTGGACAGCTCGACCTGGTAGTGGGCGGCGAGCCTGTGGATCGGGGCCGGGTCCTCGAACGTGTTGATGTGCCAGGCGTAGAACCGCGTGCCGACCTTCCACCCCGGCCGCCACCACCAGTGGTCGGTGAGCTGCTCGGCGTGCCGGAAGGTCCATTCGTGGGGAGACGTCATCTCGAAGGTCCGATCGCGCGTGAGGGGCCGCACAAGTGAAAGGCCCGGGGCCGGAAATCTTGCCTCTGACCTGGGACTTTACGCATCGGGCGGGCGACGAGAATCGACCTCGCGCAGGTTGAAAGCGCGACCGACCGGCTGCCCTGATGCCGTCTTCGGGCCTGGAACTCCTGCCCGCAAGGACCCTTGAGTGACCGCCGAAGACCAGACGGACGGCACGAGGCCGATCGCGTCCTGCGAGCCTGGGGCTGAGGCGAGGTGCTACCGGCATGATGTGTCGATGACTGAGGGCAGCTCACACACACGGGACCCGATCTCCACGCGTCTCGGGTTGTTCCTCGACGACCTTAGGAGTGAGCTCGGCGACGCCGCCTCGATCGTGGTCGAGGCTCGCGATGGCTGGCGTACCTTCGACCTCCGGCCGACGCGAGAGGGTGCGCTGGACGTCTTCTGGACGGACTTCTACCTGCTGGGCGACGGATCGCCTGGCGATGCGCTTCAGGTCGAGGCCGGCCATCAGGGCGGTCGGTGGGAGCTCGGCCGCGACCAAGATGACCTGTTGCTGCTGATCGACCTCGTGCGGTCGGTAGTCGCTGGTCGCGTGATCGAGGTGTTCGGACCGGCACGGTCACGTGTCGAGGTGACTTTGTCTGACGGAACCAGGAAGGTCGAGATCGGGGCGCGGGCTCCGGTGGGATGCTTGCCCGTCCCGGGGTGGATGCGGTTCGGTCGGCGAGTGAAGTACGCGCCGTATCGCTGAGGCCTGGTGCCCGTCCCGCAGGGTACGTGGAGGGCACACCGCCCGAACCCGGCCTGAGCATGACGAAGGCCCTGGCCTCAGAATTTCTCTGGCCGGGGCCTTCGCCTGTGGAGCGGGTGACGAGAATCGAACTCGCGTAGCCAGTTTGGAAGTGCGGCCGATCGCCCGCCCGGACGGTGGCTCCACGCCTGAAACATGCCCCCGCAGGTCCCCGTGAGTGACCACCACTGACCACCGCTTAGGGCACGCAGAGGGCACGAGTCACCAGAACGAGAACCAGCGACCTACGAAGCCAAATGTCCAGCGCGCGGCGTCTGATAGCCCCCTCCTCAGACTGCGACGAACTAGCGCGACGATCAGGGCCAGACACCCGAACGCCCCCGCGACCAAGGTCAGTAGAGCGGCTGCCGTGTCCATATCCGCTGTGATTGCGGCGACAAAGAGAAGTACGCCGAATAGCGCCAGGCCCACGGCCACATCGCCTCTGTCGGGTCCGAGGTCCAGCCGATTCCCGGTCGATTCGTCTGACACGCTCCCAAGTATGCGGGTGAGTATCGAGGCGAAAGCGTGCCAGCCCGCCACACCTGCCCCCCGATAGCTGCCAAACCCAGGCCAGCGCGGCGCATGTCAAGAGTCGGCTTGCCGATCCCGTAGGGACGCCTCTGGCGCTCTTGATGTGGGTCGTGGTGGCCGTACGATCGAGCGGCCGGGGGGACGGGGCTAACCGGCGGTCAGACGCCAGGCGCGTCGGTCATTGGCAGTTGGGATCGCGTGGACGGGGAAGCGTCCTGCTCGTTGGGCCCGGCGAGGACGGCGCCCTGGCGCAGCCCGCAGTCCGGGCCCGCGCGCCGAAGGCGCGCGCTTGATCCATAAGAGCTGCTGACCTCGGGCCGGTCGGAGGATGCCACCGCCAAGGCGTACCGCCTGGTCCGCTCTGTGCTGTTCACGGCGGTCGACGATGACCTGATTCGTCGGAACCCGTGCCGGATCAAGGGCGCTGACAAGGCGCGCCGGGCTGAACGGTCGGTGGCCACTGTCAAGCAGGTGTACGCGCTGGCCGATCTCCTGGGGGAACGGTGGCGTGCGTTCATCCTGACGGCGGCTTTCACCGGCATCCGCTGGGGTGAGCTGATCGCACTACGGCGGTCAGACGTCGATCTGGACGCGCGGGTGATCCGGGTCCCTCGGGCGTTCGCTGAGCTGGGGGGTGGTCGCCTGGTCGTCATACCGCCGAAGTCGGAAGCGAGTGAGCGTGGGGTGACCATGCCCGATGTGCTCGTCGGTGAGCTGACCGTGCACCTGGACAAGTTCGTCGGCTCGGACGATGCCGCTCTGGTGTTCGTGGGGGAGCGGGGCGGCACGCCGAAACGAGGTAGCTGGCGAACCACGGTCAAATGGACGAGCCGGGTAGCGGAGGCGGGTCTCCCAAAGGGCTTCACGTTCCATGACCTGCGCCACACCGGTAACCACCTGGCTTCGGTGAGTGGCGCTTCGACGCGGGAGCTGATGCAGCGCATGGGGCACTCCACGATGCGGGCCGCGCTCATCTACCAGCACGCCACGGACGAGCGTGCTCGGGAGATCGCCGACCGGTTGAACGAGGTAGTCGAGCGGCAGACCAAGGCTGGCGAAGGGGGCACGCCTGGCGACGAGGACGGGGCTGCCGGTGTGCTGGTGCCGAGCACTTAGGGCACGTGGAGGGCACGCCAACGGAAACCGGCCTCTGCACGACGAAGGCCCCTAGCCTCAGAATCCCTGTGGCTGGGGGCCTCTCGCCGTCTGAGCGGGTGACGAGAATCGAACTCGCGTAGCCAGTTTGGAAGACTGGGGCTCTACCATTGAGCTACACCCGCGGGCGCCGCTGAAAGGGCGGCGCTCGGACATGATTCCACATCCGGCTGGTGGGCTCAAAACGGGTTCCGTGAGCGGGGTGGAACGGGTCGGTAGAGTGGTTTGGACGGGGTGGGGGCGCGAGCATCGGTCTGCGTCCACTAGACTCGTTCGGTCACTGCGGGGCGTAGCGTAGTGGCTAGCGCGCCTGCTTTGGGAGCAGGAGACCGCAGGTTCGAGTCCTGTCGCCCCGACAAACCCCTGCAGTACCTGCGGTGTGGCCTGTCCGGGCGTGCCGCGATCGTCATCGACCAAGGAGAACCGCCACCGTGAAGAGCACCGTCGAGTCCTTGAGCCCGACCAAGGTCAAGCTCATCGTCGAGGTGCCGTTCGAGGAGCTCAAGCCGAGCCTCGACGCGGCGTACAAGAGCATCGGTCAGCAGATCGTCGTGCCGGGCTTCCGCAAGGGCAAGATCCCGCCGCAGGTCATCGACCAGCGGGTCGGTCGCGGCCCGGTGCTCGAAGAGGCGATCAACGACGCGCTGCCGAAGCTGTACTCGCAGGCCGTCCAGGACAACCAGGTCAAGGCGATCGGCCGGCCCGAGGTCGACGTGACCGAGTTCAACGACAAGGAGAGCCTGCAGTTCTCCGCCGAGGTCGAGGTCCGCCCGGAGATCGAGCTGCCGGACCTGACCGGTCTCGAGGCCAGCGTCGAGGACATCGCGATCTCCGACGAGGAGGTCGACGAGCAGATCGAGTCGCTGCGGCAGCGGTTCGGCTCGCTGAACCCGGTCGAGCGCCCGGTCGGCGACAACGACTACATCACCCTCGACCTGTCGGCCACCAAGGACGGCGAGAAGATCGAGGAGGCGCAGGCCACCGGCCTGTCGTACCAGGTCGGCAGCGGTCAGCTGCTCGACGGCCTGGACGAGGCCGTGCTCGGCCTGAACGCCGGTGAGTCCACGACCTTCGTCACCCAGCTGGTCGGCGGCGCGCTCAAGGGCGAGGACGTCGACGTCGAGGTGACCGTGACGGCGGTCAAGGAGCAGGAGCTGCCGGAGTTCGACGACGACTTCGCCCAGACCGCGTCGGAGTTCGACACCGCGGAGGAGCTGAAGGCCGACGTCCGGGCCCGCCTGGAGCGCGGCAAGCGGCTCGAGCAGGCCGGCGACGCGCGCGACGCCGTGCTGGAGAAGATCCTGACCCTGGTCGACGTGCCGGTGCCGGACGGTCTGCTGACCGACGAGGTCGCCGCCCGCCGGGAGAACCTCGACCAGCAGCTCGGCTACTCCGGGATGACCTTCGAGCAGTTCCTCGAGGGCGAGGAGCAGACGCAGGAAGAGTTCGACGAGGACCTGAAGAAGCGTTCCGCGGACGCGATCAAGGCCCAGTTCGTGCTCGACCTGGTCGCCGAGCAGCAGGGTCTGAGCGTCAACGACCAGGAGCTGACCGAGCACATCGTCCGGCACGCGCAGCGTTCCGGCGTCAGCCCGGACCAGTTCGCCCAGCACGCCGTCGAGAACAACCTGGTGCCGAGCCTGGTGTCCGAGGTCGTCCGCGGCAAGGCGCTGGCCTACCTGGTCGAGAACGCGAAGGTCACCGACGCCTCCGGCAACGAGGTCGAGCTGAAGACGCTGCTCCCTGACGGCTCGTACGCCGACCCGGAGGCCGCCGAGGCCGAGGCCGCCGCCGAGGAGACCCCTGCCGAGGAGCCCGCGAAGGCCTGACGCACCCGAAGCACTGCCGACGCCCCGGATCCCTGCGATCCGGGGCGTCGGTGCGTCCGCAGTACGTCGTACCGGCGTCGGGGTCAGCCGGCGTCGTCCAGTCGCTGCCGCTGCTCCGGACTCAGTTCCAGCTCGACAGCCCCAAGGCTCTCCTCGAGCTGCGCCACCGACGACGCGCCGACCAGCGGGATGATCGGCAGCTCCCCGCCCGTCAGCCACGCCAGCACCACCTGGTTGGCCGTCGCGCCCGTCTCCCGGACCACCTCGTCCAGCACAACGCGCCGCGCCCGCGTCCCCGCATGGTCGTACAGCTCGCCCAACGGCCGATCAGCGCGCACATACGCCCCGCTCAGCAGCGGCGTGTACGCCACCAAGGCCAGCCCCGGTTCAGCGCGCAGATAGCTCAGAAGTTGCCCATCGGTGACCCCGATGCTCCCGTCCCGCGAGCGCAGTCCCGCCTGGTCGGTCCGCGCCCGGAAATACGTGTGGTGATGCTGCAGCACCTCGCAACCAGGCAGACCCAACCGAGCAGCGATCGTCCTGGCGCGCTCGATCTGCCAAGCCCAATGGTTGCTCAATCCAACCAATCCGACCGTGCCCTCAGCGGCCAGCGTGCCGAACGCCTCCACCTGATCCTCCAGCGGCACCGCGGGGTCGGGAACGTGCGCGTAGTACACGTCGATCCGGTCGCGGCCCAGGTTCTCCAGGCTGCGTTCCACCGACTCCTTGATCACTGTCGGTGCCAGCCCCTCGAGGTCCTCGGTGAGCTGCTTGGCCGGTCGCGGCGGTCGTCCGCCGACCTTGGTCGCGATCGTGAGCTCGTCGCCCAGGCCGCGGCTGCGCAGCCAGCGGCCGAGTAGTTGCTCGCTCTCGCCGCCCTGGGTGCCGTTGACCCAGAACGCGTAGTTGTTCGCGGTGTCGACGAACGTGCCTCCCGCCTCGACGTACCGGTCGAGGATCGCGTACGACGTGGGCTCGTCAGTGGTCGTGCCCATCAGCATCGCGCCCAGCGCGAGTTGGCTCACCCGGCGGCTGCGGGCCGGGTCGGTTCCCAGTGTCAGATAGCGCATGCCGTCAGCAGACCGCCTAGACCTCGCTCTAGGTCAACCCCCGCACGCACCGCGACAGCCCGCGTACGCCGTACTGACGGACCGCGGCGACCGCATACCGGCGTACCGGCACGGATTCGCTCAGGGCAGACGAGGTGCGCCGTGAGCGAACACCTGCCCACCGGCCTTAGCTCTGTCGCCGTCGCCCAGTAATGTCGGCTTCGTGAACGAGACATTTGCAGCCAGCCCCACCGCCGCGGGCGGCAACGGATCCGGCGGACTCGACGACCACATCTACCAGCGCCTGCTCAGCAACCGGATCATCTTCCTGGGGTCCGAGGTTCGCGACGACAACGCGAACGCGATCTGCGCTCAGATGCTGCTCCTCAACGCCGAGGACCCCAACAAGGACATCTGGCTGTACATCAACTCGCCGGGTGGTTCGGTGGACTCCGGCATGGCGATCTACGACACCATGCAGTGGATCTCGAACGACGTCGCCACGGTCGGCATGGGCCTGGCCGCCTCGATGGGACAGTTCCTGCTCTGCGCCGGCGCGAAGAACAAGCGCTTCGCCCTGCCGCACGCGCGGATCATGATGCACCAGCCGTCCGGCGGCATGGGTGGTACGGCCTCCGACATCAAGATCCAGGCGCAGCAGTCGCTGCACATCAAGGCCCAGCTGTTCAAGCTGATCGCCGAGCACACCGGCCAGCCGCTGGAGCAGGTCGAGACCGACGCCGACCGGGACCGCTGGTTCACCGCGGACCAGGCCAAGGACTACGGCTTCATCGACCACGTCGTGGCCAGCGCCGCCCAGCTCACCAGCGGCAGCCCGAACTCCTGATCTCCCACTTCGTTCGTTAGGACTGGACACAGCATGAATTACTTCATCCCGCAGTGGGAGGAGCGCACGTCGTACGGCATGCGCCGGGTCGACCCCTACACCAAGCTGTTCGAGGAGCGCACGATCTTCCTCGGCACCCCGATCACCGACGAGATCGCGAACGCCGTGATGGCACAGCTGCTGTGCCTGGAGTCGATGGACGCCGATCGCGACATCAGCATCTACATCAACTCCCCGGGCGGCTCGTTCACGGCGCTGACCGCGATCTACGACACGATCCGCTACATCAAGTCCGACGTGCAGACGGTCTGCCTCGGCCAGGCGGCCTCGGCCGCGGCCGTGCTGCTCGCCGCCGGTACGCCGGGTAAGCGGATGGCCCTTCCGAACAGCCGGATCATCATCCACCAGCCGGCCACCGAGGGCACCTACGGGCAGTCCAGCGACATCGAGATCCAGGCCAACGAGATCCTGCGCCTGCGCTCGCTGCTGGAGAAGATGCTCGCCGACGCCAGCGGCAAGGACATCGAAGAGGTCTCCCGCGACATCGAGCGGGACAAGTTCCTGACCGCCGAGCAGGCGGTGGAGTACGGCCTGATCGACTCCGTCCTGGAGTCGCGCAAGGCCCCGGTGCCGATCGGCGCCTGACCCGGTCGTGGCCCGCCGACGGCCCCGGTGTGCGCACCGGGGCCGCGGTGCGGCCGTAAGATCCGGCGGACGGCTCGTCAAGGGCCTCCCGTTCGCCACAGGCGTACTCGCGACGCTGTGGACAGGGCAGCGGTTCGGCCCGGGGCGGGGTACCGTCGGAACAAGGTCCGAGACGGCGAACAGTTCCAGGGTCGCTCGGCCGGCCTCAGCTAGTGAGAGAAGGGATCTGTCCCGGTGGCACGCATAGGTGACGGCGGCGACCTGCTCAAGTGCTCGTTCTGCGGGAAGAGCCAGAAGCAGGTCAAGAAGCTCATCGCCGGTCCCGGCGTCTACATCTGCGACGAATGCATCGATCTCTGCAACGAGATCATCGAGGAGGAGCTGAACGAGGGCTCCGAGGTCGGTCTGACGGAGCTGCCCAAGCCCCGTGAGATCTACGACTTCCTCAACGCGTACGTCGTCGGACAAGACGTTGCCAAGAAGGCGCTGGCGGTTGCGGTCTACAACCATTACAAGCGCGTCCGCGACGGCCAGGGCAGCGCGACTGCCGGCCGGCACGCGAAGGACGAGGCCGTCGAGCTGGCCAAGTCGAACATCCTGCTGATCGGCCCGACCGGCTGCGGCAAGACCTACCTGGCCCAGACGCTCGCCCGGATGCTGAACGTTCCGTTCGCCATCGCGGACGCGACCGCGCTGACCGAGGCCGGGTACGTCGGCGAGGACGTCGAGAACATCCTGCTGAAGCTGATCCAGGCGGCCGACTACGACGTCAAGAAGGCCGAGACCGGGATCATCTACATCGACGAGGTCGACAAGATCGCCCGCAAGAGTGAGAACCCGTCGATCACCCGCGACGTCTCTGGTGAGGGCGTCCAGCAGGCGTTGCTGAAGATCCTGGAAGGTACGACGGCCTCGGTGCCGCCGCAGGGTGGACGCAAGCACCCGCACCAGGAGTTCATCCAGATCGACACCACCAACGTGCTGTTCATCGTCGGTGGCGCGTTCGCCGGCCTGGAGCACATGGTCGAGCAGCGGGTCGGCAAGAAGACCCTCGGCTTCAGCATGAGCAACGAGGCCGAGGCGCCGCGCGAAGCCGGTGGCTACGCCGACGTGATGCCCGAGGACCTGCTGAAGTTCGGGCTGATCCCCGAGTTCATCGGCCGGCTCCCGGTGATCACCACCGTCTCGCCGCTGGACCGCGACGCGCTGATCAAGATCCTGTCCGAGCCGAAGAACGCGCTGGTCAAGCAGTACCGGCGGCTGTTCGAGATCGACAACGTCGAGCTGGAGTTCAGCGAGGACGCGGTCGAGGCGATCGCCGACCAGGCGCTGCTGCGCGGCACCGGTGCTCGCGGGCTGCGCGCGATCATGGAAGAAGTCCTGCTCAACGTGATGTACGAGGTGCCGAGCCGCGAGGACGTCGCCAAGGTCGTCGTCACCGGCGAGGTCGTGCTGGAGAACGTCAACCCGACGCTGATCCCGCGCGACCAGATCGAGCGCAAGCGCGAACGGCGCGAGAAGACCGCCTGAGCTGGGGTTGTTCGTTGGGCCGGAGGCCGGTGTCCGCTGCGAGGCGGACACCGGCCTCAGTCTTTTGGTGGACGCGTGCTGAGGGCCGTGTTGCCTAGCGTCGTGGTGAGGGTGCCGCTCGCACCCGTCCACCAGTGAGGGAGAACCGTGCGAAGAACCACGAGGACCACTCTGACTCTGGCAGTTGCCACCGCCCTGGCCGTCCCGGCGGCGTTCGCGCCTGTCGCCGGCGCGGCGACCACGTCGTCGTCCGGCAGCCAGGCCTCCTCCGGCTTGCAGGCCTCCTCGGGTCTGCAGGCTTCGTCCAACGCGCAGCTCTCGTCCGGTCCGCGGGCCTCGTCGGGCTCGGCGGCCGACAAGGCGCTGGTACGGCGCGAAGCCGCGAAGGCCGCGCGCGTCGCCGTACCGAAGATCGCGTGGAAGAGTTGCGGGGCCGCTCCGGCGCTGGCCAAGTTCCAGTGCGCGTCGGTCGATGTGCCGACCGACTACGACCGGCCGCGGGGCGCCACCACCACGATCGCGTTGACCCGGCTGCCGGCCGGCAATCCGGCTGAGCGGATCGGGACGCTGTTCACCAACCCGGGTGGGCCCGGTGGACCCGGTGTCGGCTTCGTCCAGCAGTTCGCCGGGATCGCGTACTCGCCCGAGGTACGGGCCAAGTTCGACATCCTCGGCTTCGACCCGCGGGGCGTCGGGCTGTCCGACCCGGTGACCTGCTTCCCGACCGCCGCCGAGGAGAACGCCGCGTTCGCCGGGATCGAGCCGTTCCCGATCACCCCGGCCGAGACCTCGGCGTACACGCGGGTGATGCTTCGTGCCGCCGTCGGCTGCATGACGACGTCGCCGGACCGGCTGACGCACTACTCGACCGCGAACGTTGCCCGGGACATGGATCTGCTGCGGCGCGCGGTCGGCGACAAGTCGCTGAGTTACGCCGGCTACTCGTACGGCACGTATCTCGGCGCGACGTACGCCAAGCTCTTCCCGGGCAACGTGCGCGCGCTGGTGCTGGACGGGACGCTGTCGCCGGAGTGGTACTCCGGCTCGGACGGTGATCGGCGGCCGGTTGGCGTACGGCTTCGGCAGGGCGAGGGATCGGCCGACACGTTCCAGCAATTCCTTGCCGAGTGCAAGCAAGCCGGCGCCGAGCGGTGCGCCCTGGCCGCGCAGGGTGATCCGGGCACGGTGGTGGAGAACTTGCTCCAGCGGCTGAAGACGCATCCGGTGGAGATCCCGCTGCCCGACGGGACCACGATGAAGATCACGTACCAGACCGCCGTTTTCCTGATCTTCCAGAGCCTCTATTCGCCGCTGGCCTGGACAGACCTGGCCACGACGCTCGCTGCGCTCAACGCTCCGTCCGCAGCTCGTGCGGCGAAGTCGACGGTCGCCGCGAAGGTGCTGAGCGAGTGGAACCGGCGTCAGGAGGAGTACAGCGGTCTCGGCTCCGCGTTGCAGCCGTGCATCGAGGCGCGCCATTCCGGCCGGCCGTTCGCGTACCCGCAGTTCGCCGCGGACGCGAACAAGCGGGCCCCGCACTTCGGCGCGCTGCGCGCGTGGGTCGGCCTGGCCTGTGAGTTCATGCCGGTCCGCGACACCGACGCGTTCCTCGGCCCGTGGAACCTGTCGGTCAAGTCGCCGGTCCTGGTCTTCGGCACCCGGCACGACCCCGCCACGCCGTACCAGGCGACCCGGCCGTACGCCGATTTGTACCCGGACGCGCGGATGGTCACGGTCGAGGGCTACGGCCACGGCACGATCGGGATCAGCTCGTGCGCGGACCAGAAGATCACCGACTACCTGGTCGGCTTGAAGGCTCCGGCCGACAACTCGACCTGTACGCAGGACTACAAGCCGTTCACGCCGCTGGCCAATTCCCGGGCGGCGGCCGCGAAGCCGGCGTTGGATCTCGCCGCTTTCGGTTCGTTCTGAGCGAAGCCGCCGGTCCCTTGCTCTTGCGCGAGGGACCGGCGGTTCTCTTTTTCGCAGCTGGTCTACTTCATGGCGGTGAACGCTTCGTCGGTCACTGGTCCGACGTCGTCGACACTCACCCCGTCGTTCGCGGCCTGCACGATGACGGTCAACGTGTTCGACCCGCGGTAGCACTGTGTCGGCAGCGTCTCGGTCGACGCCACGCAGGTCGACCCGCCGACCTTCCGCACCTGCTCCGGCTTCGCGCCCGAGTCGCTGATCGTCTTGTCGATGTCCACTTTCCCGCGCAACGCGATCACGACGTACATCCGCTCGCCGCCGAGATCCCCGTACGCCTCGACCGTCGCCTGCTTGCCGTCGTTGATCCGGCTCAACGCGTCGCGCGTCTGATCGAGCTTGAGCTGATCCCGCAGTTCGGGGTCGGTGATCCGGTCGAGACCGGCCAGCGACGGCGGGGGCGTGATGCCGCGAGCGGTGTTCAGCCGGCTCATCGGACCGAGCCCGCCGAAGTACCCGAGCAGGGCGAGGATCAGGAGAACGAGGACGACACCGCCGACGGTCAACCAGGGGTTGCGGCGCCAGTTGCGCTTGGGGGTGGAGGCGGGTGGTGGATTCTTGCCGTCGTTGGTATTCGCGGCTGTCGCGCCCGCTTCGGCGGTTCCGGTCGTGCCCGCTCCGGCGGTTCCGGTCGTGCTCGCTCCGGCGGTTCCGGTCGTGCCCGCTCCGGCGGTTCCGGTCGTGCCCGATCCGGCGGTACCGGCCGCGGTCGCTCCGGCGGTACCGGTCGGGCTCGCACCGGCGACGCCCGGCGCGCTCGCACCGGCGACACCGGTCGCGCTGCCGGTACCGGCCCCAGGCGTACCCGCTGCAGCCGTACCGCTTCCGGAGGCGCCGGTCGTGTCCGCACTGGAGGCGCTGCCCGCACCCGCCCTGGCACCGGCCGCACCAGCACCGGCTGTACCGGCGGCGGCCGAACCGCTGGCCGAGGCTCCGGCCGTTTTCCCACCGGAGGCACCGGAGGCACCGGAGGCACCGGAGGCACCGGGGGCACCGGAGACACCGGAGACACCGGAGGCGCTGGCACCATCGGCGCTGGTACCGGCTACACCGGCGCTGGTTGTACCGGCACCGGTTGCACCAGTTGCCGGCGTACCGGTTGCGTCTGCACTGCTTTCCGCTCCGGCCGATCTCGAGCCAGCGTCACCAGCAGCACTCGGTGCGGCGGGCCCGGGTGCTCCAGTTCGGGCTTCGCTGGTTCCCGTCCCGGCCGCGCCAACTACTCCTGCAGCACCAGCCTTTGCGTCACCAGCCGGTCCGGTGGCGGATGCTGAACTGGGCGTGCTGCTAGACGTGGTCGCCCCCGGCCCGCTCGTTGACGAGCCAGCTGCTCCCGCCGCAGTCGACGTCGCCCCGGCCGGTGTCGCCCCGGCCGGTGTCGGCCCTGCCGATTTGGGCGCGCTCGGCGTGGGGCCTGCCGATGTAGGCCCTGGCGGTGTGGGCGCGCTCGACGTCGCTCCTGTCGATGGCGCTTCTACCGGCATCGTCCCTGCGCGCGTGGGTGCGGGCGTCACTGCGGGAGCGTCGGTTGCCTTTGGCCCGCCTGTGCCAGGAGAGGTCGTCGCTTTGGGTCCGTCGGCGGGCGTGGTACCTGGGGCGTTCGTGGAGCCTGATTCGGGAGCGTCCGCAGCGGTCGCCGGTGTCGTCGAACCGGTCGCGCCTACGGTGGCCGCCTTCGCGCCTTCGCTGGAAGGGCGTGTCGCCTCGGCAGCAGGCGGGTTGCCCGAGGTTTCGCTTGTCCCGGATGTGCCGGCCGACGTGGTGCGGGAGTCCGCGACGGAGGTGCCCTGTGCGCTCGTCGGCGTGCTCGAGCGATCGGCAGATCCCTTTGTGGGTTGGGTGGTGGACGGCGTCGCACCTTGACCGCTGGGGCTCGTCGCATCGGCTGCACCGGCAGGCCGAGTCCCCTCGGCAGCGTCTGCCGGGAGCGTGCCTCCGGCAGCAGCAGCACGGGAGCTGTCAGCGCCTGCAGGACGGGTGCTGTCAGCGCCTGCAGGACGGGTGCTGTCGGCGCCTGCAGGACGGGTGCTGTCGGCGCCTGCAGGACGGGTGCTGTCGGCAGCACCCGAGGAAGACGACGTGGCGGGGCGGTCGCCGCTGGGCGGGGTGGTTGCCTGGCGGATGGGGGTCTGGGGCGGGAGGGGGGTTTGTGCTGGCATCGGCGTCTGCTTCGGCATTGGCGTCTGCCCGGCGATCGACCCGGAACGCTTCGTCGGAGTCGACGACGTTCCCGGGCCGGCTGCGTTCGTGGGGGACTCTGCGGTTGCCCGGTCGGCCGTCTTCGCGGAGGACCCCGTCGATGCCTGGTCGTCGGCCGTTCTCGCCGAGGACCCCGTGGAACCCTGGTCGGCTGAACTCGCGGAAGACTCTGCGGATGCCGGCGTGGTCGGGCTCGCGGAGGACTCCGTGGAGCCCGACGTGGTCCCCGATCCCGAGGAACCCGTCCCGGAGGCCCGTCGCGTCGACGCCGAGGGCGGCTTCGTGGGGGAGGACTTCTTCGCTGCCCCGGGGGAGCGCTTCGCGGCACCACTCTCGGGAGACGCCTCAGCGCCAGACGGCTCCGACGTATCAGCCGCCGCATCGAACGGCAGCTCCGGCGGCTCCGCAGCCGGCTTGACCGGCCGAGCGGTCGTCTTCTTGGCCGGCCGGCGAGCGCGCTTCTTGGCGGGCTTGTCCGAGGAAGTGGAGTCAGCCGGGGTGGGGGGCTGGTTCTCGTCGCTCACGAAAGTGCTCCTTCGGACTGGCCGGGCGTCGGGCCGATGGTTCCACAGCTGGGTGACTGGCTTCGCAGCGTAGTCGTTGGGGTGAAAGCCGTGACGCCCGCCTCCGAGTCGGGAAGCGGGCGTCACTGGCCGTGTTCGGGCCTCGGGGTCAGAGGGTCGCGACCACCGAGACGGTGTCCGCGGTGTCCTCGGGGCTCCACAGGATCTCGCCGGTGATGCGGCCGGCGGCGCGCAGGTCGTTCTCGGCGCGCTCGGCCAGGGTGAGGCGGGCGGCGGGGCCGCTGACCTCGACCTTGCTGACCTCGGTCTTCATCGAGACCTGTGCGGTGGACTTGGCGCCGCGGATCCCGGCCAGGACCTCGGAGACCGCGTCCAGGACAGCCGGGTCCTGTTCGGCGACCGCGAGGTCGACGTCGGCGACCGGCCAGCTGCTGGTGTGGATCGAACCCTCCTGCCACCACGACCAGACCTCTTCGGTCGCGAACGGCAGGTACGGCGCGAGCAGGCGCAGCTGGACCGACAAGGCGATGGCCAGCGCGGCCTTGGCCGACGCCGCGGCGGCTTCGCCCTGACCGCCGTACGCGCGCTCCTTGACCAGCTCGACGTAGTCGTCGCAGAAGGTCCAGAAGAACCGCTCGCTGACCTCCAGCGCGCCGGTGTAGTCGTAGCGCTCGAACGCCGCTGTCGCCTCGGTGACGGTCTGCCGCAGCTTCTGCAGCATCGCCAGGTCGACGGCCTCGGTGACGGCGGCCGCGTCGCCGGAGGTCGCCCCGAAGCCGAGCACGAACTTCGACGCGTTCAGGACCTTGATCGCCAGCCGCCGGCCGACCTTCATCTGCGACTCGTCGAACGGCGAGTCCAGACCCGGCCGGGCCATCGCCGCGCGCCAGCGGACGGCGTCCGAGCCGTACTTGTCGAGGATCTCCGAGGGCACGATCGCGTTGCCCTTGGACTTCGACATCTTCTTGCGGTCGGGGTCGACGACGAAACCGGAGATCATCGAGCGCGCCCACGGCAGCGTGCCGTTCTCGAAGTGGGCCCGGACGACGCGGGAGAACAGCCAGGTGCGGATGATCTCGTGGGCGTGCGTGTTCAGGTCCATCGGGAAGGTGCGCTCGAACAGGTCGTTGTCGCGCTCCCAGCCGCAGACGATGTGCGGCGTCAGCGACGAGGTCGCCCAGGTGTCCATCACGTCGGGGTCGGCCTCGAACCCACCCGGCTTGCCGCGCTGGGATTCGTCGTACCCGCGCGGGCACTGCGAGGTCGGGTCGATCGGCAGCTCGGCCTCGCTCGGCATCAGCGGGTGGTCGTAGTCCGGCTCGCCGTCGTGGTTGATCGGATACCAGACCGGGAACGGGACGCCGAAGAACCGCTGCCGCGAGATCAGCCAGTCACCGTTCAGCCCGTTGACCCAGTTCAGGTAGCGGTGCTTCATGTGCTCCGGGACCCAGCCGAGCTCGTTGCCGCGCTCGACGAACTCGGCCTTCAAGTCCGCGTCGCGCCCGCCGTTGCGGATGTACCACTGGCGGGTCGAGACGATCTCCAGCGGCTTGTCGCCCTTCTCGAAGAAGTTCGCCATCCGCTTCGTCGGCTGCGGCTCGCCGTCCAGGTCGCCGCTCTCGCGCAGCTTGGCCACGATCAGCTCGCGGGCGCTGAAGACGGTCTTGCCGGCCAGCTCGGCGTACAGCTCCGAGCCTTCCAGCCACTCCGGGGTCTCGCGCAGCAGCCGGCCGTCGCGGCCGATCACCGTGCGGACCGGGAGCTGCAGCTCGCGCCACCACTGGACGTCGGTGAGGTCACCGAAGGTGCAGCACATCGCGATGCCGGCGCCCTTGTCCGGCTCGGCCGCCTCGTGCGCCAGGACCGGGATCTCGACGCCGAACAGCGGCGAGCGGACCGTCGTACCGAACAGGGGCTTGTAGCGCTCGTCGTCGGGGTGCGCGATCAGCGCGACACACGCCGGGATCAGCTCGGGCCGGGTGGTCTCGATGTAGATCGGCCCGTCGGCGCCGTGGAAGGCGATCCGGTGGAAGGCGCCCGGGTAGTCGCGGGCCTCCAGCTCGGCCTGGGCGACGGCGGTCTGGAACGTGACGTCCCACATCGTCGGCGCCTCGGCCAGATAGGCCTCACCGCGGGCGAAGTTGCGCAGGAAGGCGCGCTGCGACGTACGCCGCGAGTCCTCGGAGATCGTGGTGTACAGGTACGACCAGTCGACGCTCAGCCCGACCTGGCGCCACATCGCCTCGAACGCCTGCTCGTCGATGTGGGTCAGCTCGCCGCACAACTCGACGAAGTTCTGCCGGCTGATCGAGACCTGCTTCTTCGGGTCGGGCTTGGCCGGCGGCGTGAAGTCGGGGTCGTAGGGCAGCGACGGGTCGCAGCGGACGCCGTAGTAGTTCTGGACGCGGCGCTCGGTCGGCAGGCCGTTGTCGTCCCAGCCGATCGGGTAGAAGACCTTCTTGCCGCGCATCCGCTGGAACCGGGCGACCAGGTCGGTGTGGGTGTAGCTGAAGATGTGACCGACGTGCAGCGACCCGGACACGGTCGGCGGCGGGGTGTCGATGGAGTAGACGTCGGCCCGCTCGGCCGTCCGGTCGAAGGCGTAGGTCCCCTGCTCCTTCCATACCGCAGCCCACTTCTCCTCGAGGCCTTCGAGGGTGGGCTTGTCGGGAACGCGGGAGATCTCGGTCATGCGCACAATCGTAGTGGTTGTCAAGGGATGCTCCGACCGGATATCCACAGGCCTCACTAGACTGGTCCCCTGATGAGTGACCTCACGTACGCCGAAGTGTCGGCGAAGCTCCAGGCCCGCTGGCCGGAGAACAAGATGGACCCCACGCTGGAGCGCGTCCAGCGGCTCACCGAGCTGCTCGGCGACCCGCAGAAGGCGTACCCGGTGGTGCACCTGACCGGCACCAACGGCAAGACCTCGACCGCGCGGATGATCGACTCCCTGCTGCGCGAGGCCGGACTGCGCACCGGGCGGTTCACCAGCCCGCACTTGGAGACGGTCCGCGAGCGGATCACGCTCGGCGGCGAGCCGATCAGCGAGCAGCGCTTCGTCGAGACCTACGAGGAGATCGCGCCGTACCTGGACGTCGTGGACTCCGAGCAGGAGCACCCGCTGTCGTTCTTCGAGGTGATCACCGCGATGGCGTTCGCCGCCTTCGCCGACGCGCCCGTGGACGTCGCGATCATCGAGGTCGGCCTCGGCGGCACCTGGGACGCGACCAACGTCGCCGACGGTGTCGTCTCGGTGATCACGCCGATCGCCGTCGACCACGCGCACATCCTCGGCGCGGACCCGGTCACGATCGCCGGCGAGAAGTCCGGAATCATCAAGCCGGGCGGTACGGCGGTGCTCGCGCAGCAGAGCCTCGACGTCCTGGAGGTGCTGCAGCGCCGGGTTGCGCAGGTCGGCGCGCAGGTCGCGCGCGAGGGCCTGGAGTTCGGCGTGACCAGCCGGTCGGTCGCGGTCGGCGGTCAGCTGATCTCGATCAAGGGCCTGGCCGGCGAGTACGAGGACATCTTCCTTCCGCTGCACGGCGAGTACCAGGCGCACAACGCCGCGACCGCGCTGGCCGCCGTCGAGGCGCTGCTGGGCGCGACCGAGCAGACCGAGGGCCGGGTCACCGCCGAGGTGGTCCAGGCCGGATTCGCCGAGACCACCTCGCCGGGCCGGATGGAGGTCGTGCGCACCGGCCCGACCGTCATCGTCGACGCCGCGCACAACCCGCACGGCGCCGAGGCGACCGCGGCGACGGTGAGCGAGGCGTTCGCGTTCAACCCGCTGATCGGCGTGGTCGGCGTGATGCGCGACAAGGACGTGTACGGCGTGCTCGAGGCCTACGAGCCGATCATGGAGACGATCGTCGTCACCCGGAACTCGTTCGAGCGCTCGATGCCGGCCGAGGAGCTCGGCGAGATCGCGGCCGAGGTGTTCGGCGAGGACCGGGTCGTCGTCCGCCCGAACCTGGTGGACGCGATCGACGAGGGGCTGCGGCTGGCCGAGCAGGACGCGATCGCGTTCGGCTCCGGCGGCGTACTGATCACCGGTTCGGTGATCACCGCCGGCGAGGCCCGCAAGCTGCTGGTCCGCAAACCGAAGGAAGCTGAGCAGCGATGAGGTCCCTGGCGTCCATCGTGCTCGGCTTCGAGTCGATCGTGCTCGCGCTGGCGACTCCGGTGATGATCTCGGTCGCCGACGTCGACTCCGGTACGGCCCTGCCGCTGTGCCTGGGCCTGGCCGCGCTGGCGATCGTCGCGGCCGGCCTGCTGCGCAACCGGGTCGGCTACGCGCTCGGCTGGCTGGTCCAGGTCGGCGCGGTCGGCCTCGGCTTCGTCGTACCGGTGATGTTCGTGCTCGGCCTGGCCTTCGCCGGCTTCTGGGTGATGGCGATCGTGCTCGGCCGCCGGATCGACGAGGCCAAGGCGGCGCAGGCCCGCGCCGCCGGTTAGGCTCGCGGCCCCGAGACTTTCGTCAAAGCCTTCGAGAAAGAGATGGACACATGTCGCAGCGCACGCTCGTCCTGCTGAAGCCCGACACCGTACGCCGTGGCCTGGTCGGGGAGATCCTCGGCCGGTTCGAGGCCAAGGGGCTGTCGATCGTGGCGATGGAGCTGCGCACGATCGACGGCGAGACGGCCGACCAGCACTACGCCGAGCACGTCGAGCGGGACTTCTACCCGCCGCTGCGCGCGTTCGTCACCAGCGGCCCGCTGGTCGCACTGGTGCTCGAGGGCGACGAGGCCATCGAGGTCGTGCGCGCGCTGAACGGCGCCACCGATGGCCGCAAGGCCGCGCCCGGCACGATCCGCGGCGACTTCTCGCTGTCGAACCGGGAGAACCTGGTGCACGGCTCGGACTCCCCGGAGTCGGCCGAGCGCGAGATCAAGATCTGGTTCCCCGACCTGCCCTGAGCTGGTCAGCGGGCGTCAGACGCCCAGCCTGGCGCGCAGCTCGTCGGCCGTGGGGTGGTTGAGGTAAGTCAGCAGATCCAGGGCGGACTGCCACGAGCTGTGGGCTGCTGACTCGTCGCCCACGTCGTGGTGGACGTCGCCCAGGTGCTGCAGCATGAGTGCCTGGTAGTACAGGTCGTTCAGCTCGCGATACAGCGACAGGGCCTTGCGGTAGCAGTCGATGGCTTCGCCGTACGCCGACTGGCAGCGGTACGCGTAGCCGAGGTGGTCCCAGGTCGCTGCTTCGCCGAGCTTGTGGTCGACCTGCTGGTAGAGCTGCTGCGCCTGGAGGCAGTACTGGACCGCCAGCTCGTACTCGCCGAACGTGGTGGCGTGCAGCATGCCCAGTGAGTTGAGCGCGAGTGCCTGACCGGTCCGGTGGCCGGCTGCGCGGAACAGGTCGGACGCGACCAGGTCGTGCTCGTACGACTCCTTCAAGCGGTCCTGCTGCGCCAGGACGAAGGCCAGCATGCGTTCGCACCAAGCTTGGGCGACCTGGTCGCCCTTGGCGAGCTGCAACGCCGCCTCCGCCTCGGCCAGCGCCTCGGGGAGGCGCTGCTGACGGGCCAGGGCGTGAGCACGATACCGCCGGGCCATCACCTGGGCGGCCGTGTCGCCGGACCGCTCGGAGGCGTACACCGCTGAGCCCATCACGTCGACCCAGGTGCTCCACAGACCACGCCGCTCGAGGTAGCCGGTCATCGTGCGCGCCAGGTGAGTCGCATGCGCGTCGAAGCCTCGGCGTACGGCGTGCTCCACCAGGGGGACCAGGTTGGGACACTCCTGCTCGAACCAGTCGAACGCCTCCTGGTAGCCGCCGAAGGTCCGTGCGTACGGCGTACCGGCGGGCTCGGGCAGTTCGTCCGGGTCGCGGTGCGGGCGGAGCCACTGGTCGCCTGCGTCCGCCGTACGGAGGTAGTAGTCGAGCAGTCGCTGCATGGCGACGTGCTCGTCGGTGGCGAGCTCGGCCGCGTAGGTGCGGAGCAGGTCATGTGCCGAATACCGCCCGGGGGAGTGCTGGGAGAGCAGGTGGGCTCGCTCCAGCTCGGCCAGGGCGGGCGTGACCCGGTCGGGCGTCGTACCAGCCAGGGCTGCTGCGGCGTCGACGGAGAGGTCTGGGCCGGGATGTGCGCCGTACAGCTTGAACATGCGGGCCGAGGTCGCCTTGACGAGCTGGTACGACCAGGAGAAGACCGCGCGGAGGTCGGTCGCCTCGTCCTCGCCGGCGAAGGCGTCCAGTCCCTGCCTCGTACGCCGTAGGTCGGTGGCGACCGAGCTGAGCGACCAGCTCGGGTGGGCCGCGGCGTGGGCCGCTACGAGTGACAGAGCCAGGGGTAGCCGGGCGGCAACCTCGATGAGTTCGTGCACGGCGTCCCGCTCGGCCCGCAGGCGGTGGCTGCCGAGTGCGCCTTCCAGCAGGGCCACTGCCTGGTCCCAGTCCATCAGGTCCAGGGTGACCGGGTGGGCCCCTTCCGTCGCGAGCAGACCCGGTAGGGCGTCGCGGCTGGTCACCACGACTCGACAGGTGTTGCCGCCTGGCAGCAGTGGGCGGACCTGAGCGGCGTTACGGGCGTTGTCGAGCATGATCAGCATCCGGCGGTCCGCGAGCAGGGTCCGGTAGAGGGCAGCCTGGGCAGCATCGCCGGCCGGGATCCGCCCGGGCATGGACTGCAGGGCGTCGAGGAAGCCGCGGATCGCGTCAGCGGGGTCGACCGGCTCGCCGGAGGGATCGAAGCCGCGCAGGTTCACGTACAGCTGGCCGTCCGGGAAGTGCGCCTGGGCTCGCTCGGCCCACTGGATCGCCAGAGCGGTCTTGCCTACACCAGGGGTCCCGGAGACGACCGCGATCGAGCCGGTCGGGCTCAGCAGGACTCGGTCTAGCTCGGCGAGCTCCTGCTCGCGGCCGATGAAGGTGCGTCCGACGGTCGGCAACTGGTGCGGTATGACGTCCCGAGAGGTTCGTGTGGCGGCGGCCCGGGCGTCTGACGCGAGCACCGCCTGGTGAAGGCGGCGCAGCTCCGGACCGGGGTCGAGACCCAGCTCGTCGGCCAGGCGTCTGGACGCCTCACTGAAGGTTGCCAACGCGGCAGCCGGCTGGCCGGCCTTGATCTGGCTCTGCATGAGCAAGGCCCACAGGGACTCGCGCAACGGGTAGCGACGGGTCAGGCCGCGCAGCTCCGAGGTGACGGCGGCGTGATCGTTGGGATCACCGTGGTCGAGTCTCGCGGTGAGCAGGAGCTCGGTGGCGTGCAGGCGCTCCTCGGTGAGAGCCGGGGCGGCGTCGCGGATCAGAGCGCCCGCTGCCAGGCCGGCGAGCGGCTCACCACGCCACAGCGCCAGCGCCTCGGTCAGCAGGCGCATCCGCTCGGTGGGGTCGGCGGTGCCCGTACTGGTTCCCACCAGGTCACGGAAGCGGGTCACGTCGATCTCGGCCGGGTCGACGGCGATCACGTAGCCGGCCGCCTCGGTCCGGATCAGCGGACGGCCCAGCAGGGTCCGCAGCCGGGACATGTAGGTCTGCAGGGCCGCTCGCGGGCGGGCTGGGAGGTCCTCCTCCCACAGCGTGTCCATCAGCTCCTGCCCGGCGACCACCCGGTTGGGCTGCAGCAGGAGCGCGGCCAGCAGGACCCTGAGACGGTTCGCGGCCAGCTCGATCCGCCGGCCGGAGTCGTCGAGGACCTCGACCGGGCCGAGCAGCCGGAATTCCATCCCGCCATTCTGGCCCCAGCAGGGCGTGAAAGCGCCAGGAAAGCGTGATGAATGCAGCAACCTGCATGCTCGGCGGGCGGAGAAGTCCCTGATCCGGCCGCGTGCGTCCGGACGAGGAGTCCCCGCCGCGCCCGTGGGGAGGAGCGCTCGCCCACCAGGGGAGGGGCGAGATCTGGGGGCGTGTGGTGCCGCCGGCAACCATCGGCGGCACCACGCGGGCCGGCGTACGAGGGGCGTGTTCGGGACCGGTCAACGAGCCGCTCGTGGGGTTGTCCACAGGAGGTGAACCGCATGCTGGCCGGGTGTGAGCTTGCGGATACTATGCGTGGTGGACGGACGGTGTCGTGTCGGTCCGCGGGTAGCGCCTGGTCCGCGCTTAGCCTGTGAAGCCGGGACCCGAACGGCGGGAGGGGGCCTGCATGGCGAACAGCATGCTCGGCCGGGACATGGCGGTCGACCTCGGTACGGCGAACACCCTGGTCTACGTCCGGGGTCGCGGCGTCGTGCTCAACGAGCCGTCCGTGGTCGCGATCCGGACCGACGAACCGCGTGAGGCGGTCGCCTTCGGTCAGGAGGCGAAGAAGATGATCGGCCGGACGCCGGGCAACATCACCGCGATCCGGCCGCTCAAGGACGGCGTGATCGCCGACTTCGACGCCGCCGAACAGATGCTGCGCTACTTCATCCAGCGGGTGCACCGGCGCCGGTACTTCGCCAAGCCGCGGATCGTGGTCTGCGTGCCGTCCGGCATCACCGCGGTCGAGCAGCGCGCGGTCCGTGACGCCGGCTACATGGCCGGGGCGCGCAAGGTCTACATCATCGAGGAGCCGATGGCCGCCGCGCTCGGCTCGAACCTCGAGGTCCGCGACGCCACCGGCAACATGGTGGTCGACATCGGCGGCGGGACGACGGAGGTCGCGGTCATCTCGTTCGGCGGCATCGTCACCAGCCAGTCGATCCGGGTGGCCGGCGACGCGATCGACAAGGCCGTGGTCAGCTACTGCAAGAAGGAGTACTCGCTGATGCTCGGCGAGGCCACCTCCGAGCAGATCAAGATGACGATCGGCTCGGCCTTCCCGACCGCCGACGGGCCGGACTCCGAGATCCGCGGCCGGGACATGGTCTCCGGTCTGCCGCGGACCGTGAAGGTCTCCTCGGCCAGCATCCGGCAGGCGATCGAGGAGCCGATCACGGCGATCGTCGACGCGGTCAAGGCGACGCTGGACAAGACCCCGCCCGAGCTGGCCGGCGACATCGTCGACCGCGGCATCGTGCTGACCGGCGGCGGCGCGCTGCTCAAGGGCATGGACGAGCGGCTGCGGCACGAGACCGGCATCCCGATCCACGTCGCGGACAACCCGCTGGACGCCGTCGTGCTCGGCGCCGGCAAGTGCGTGGACAACATCGAGACGCTGAACCGCATCCTCGTCACCGACAACCGCCGCTGATCCCTCGTCATGCTCAAAGACCTCGGCACCCCCGCGAGAGGCCTGGTCCGTGCGGCCGGGCTGCCTCGGGAGATCCGCCGGCGCCGGACCGTGCTGGTGCTGGTGATCCTGGCGTCGCTGACGCTGATCGTGCTCGACGCGCGCCGATCGGCCGGTTCGCCCGTCGACCCGCTGCGGCACGCCGCGGCGACCGTCTTCGGGCCGCTGGAGTCCGGCGCGACGTCGGCCCGGCAGCCTGTGGACAACCTGCGCGACCGGTTCGCCGAACTGGATAGGTTGAAGGCAGAGAACGAGAAACTCCAAGCAGAGAACGAGAAACTCACCACCGAGCTGCGGACCACCGACTACACCCGCAACCGCGCCGCCGAGCTGGACCGCCTGCTGAAGGTGGCTCCGGCGTACACGGTGACGCCGGCCAGGGTGATCGGGATCGGCGGCGCGCAGAGTTTCCAGCACACGGTGACCATCGATGCCGGAACGGCGGACGGAGTGCGGCCGGACATGACAGTACTGAACGGGGACGGCCTGGTGGGCCGCGTCGTGCGGGCCACCGACGCGACCGCCACGGTGCTGCTGATCGGCGACCGCAACTCGACCGTCGGCGGCCGGCTGAACTCGACGCTGGCGCTCGGCTTCCTGTCCGGCCGCGGCGAGATCGGCGGCACGATGGACTACAAGCTGGTCGATCTGCGGGCCCGGCCGAAGGTCGGCGACCGGATCGTCACCTGGGGCTCGCGGGGCAACGCGCCGTACGTGCCGGGCGTCCCGATCGGCACCGTCACCTCCGTCACGCCGAACCAGGGCACCCTCGGCTCGACCGCGACGGTGAAGCCGTTCGTCGACCCGACCCGGATCGACACCGTCGGCGTCGTCACCGGTCCACCGGCCCGGCCGCCGCGGAGCACGGTCACGCCCGAGCAGGGGCGCTGAGATGATCCCGCTCCGGATCGCGCTGGCCGCGCTGCTCCTGATGGTCGCGGTCACCGTGCAGACTTCACTGCTGCCGCACATCGCGGTCGCGGGCGTCACCTGCGACCTGGTGATGATCGTCGTGGTCGGCCTGGCGCTGGCCCGCGGACCGGAGTGGGGCGCGATCACCGGGTTCGCCGGCGGCCTGATGCTCGACGTCGTCCCACCGGCCGATCACACCGCCGGTCGCTGGGCGCTGGCCTTGGCCATCAGCGGGTACGTCGCCGGCCTGATCCGCCGGGAGACCTCCGCCGGACCGGTCGGTCCGATCGGCGTCGCCGGGACGGTCGTGCTCGGCGCGACGCTGTCCCTCCTGCTCTACAGCGCGACCGGCTCGCTGCTGCACGACCCCGCGGTCGACTGGAGCCAGTTCGGCGTCCGCCTCGGCATCGCCGCCGGGTACGACGTGGTCGGGGCGATCGTGGTGATCCCGGTCGTGCTCTGGATGATGCGCCGGGTGCTGCCGGCCCGCGAACGCCGCCGGGTCCTGCCATGAGTTTCGACAGCTTCCACCCGGCGCCGCTGAAGGCCCGCATGCGGCTGTTCGTGATCGGGGTGCTGGTTTTCTCCTTGTTCTGCACGCTGTTCGCCCGCCTGTGGTACCTGCAGGTGATGGCCGGCGACAGCTACGCGAACGCCGCCGACAACAACCGCACCCGCGAAGTGCTCACTCCCGCTCCGCGCGGCACGATCGTCGACGCCCTCGGCCGGACGCTGGTCGGCAACCGGGTCTCCCTGGTGATCTCCGTCGACCGCTCGGTGCTGGCGAAGCTGACCGAGAAGCAGCAGGAGGGCGTGCTCGGCCGCCTCGCGAAGGTGCTCGGCCAGAAGCCGGCCGACCTGACCGCGCGGACCAAGCTGTGCGGCGAGCCGGGCGCGTCCAAACCGCCGGCCTGCTGGAACGGTTCGCCGTACCAGCCGATCCCGGTGGCCAAGGACGTCAGCGAACAGGTCGCGATCGAGGTGATGGAGCGCCGCGAGGACTTCCCCGGCGTCGCCGCCGAGTCGGCCGCACTGCGCGCGTACCCGGCGCCGTACGGGGTGAACGCGGCGCACATCCTCGGCTACCTGTCGCCGATCACCACCGAGGAGCTGGACAAGGTCCAGGCCGCCGGACAGGACCCGCTGACTCACCGCTCCGACCTGGTCGGCCGGGCCGGCGTCGAGCGGACGTACAACGCGATGCTGCGCGGGACTCCCGGAGTCAAGACCGTCAGCGTGGACGCCGTCGGCTACACCACCGGCACGGTGAAGCAGACCGCGCCCGTGCCCGGTTCGACGCTGGTCACGAGTATCGACGCGCGCGTCCAGGCCTCGGTCGAGAAGGAATTGCGCGGCGCGATCATGACCGCCCGCAAGCAGTACGACAAGATCACCAAACGCAACTACGTCGCCGACTCGGGCGCGGCCGTGGTGATGGACACCAAGACCGGGCGCATCGTCGGGATGGCGAGCTATCCGTCGTACGACCCGGGGGTGTGGGTCGGCGGGATCTCGCAGCGTGAGCTGGACGCGCTGTACTCGCCGCAGTCCGGGACGCCGCTGCTGTCGCGGGCGCTGCAGGGTCAACTCGCGCCGGGGTCGACGTTCAAGCCGATCACGACGGCGGCCGCGCTGGGCGCCGGGTACAGCACGAAGACCCGGCTGGACTGCTCGTCGTTCTTCGAGGTGGGCAACCGGCGGTTCAAGAACTACGAGTCCGCGTCGTACGGGATGATCGGGTTCGACCAGGCGCTCGCGCTGTCCTGCGACACGTTCTTCTACCGGATCGCCTATGCCCTGTGGCTCAAGGAGGGCGGCAACTCCGGCACCATCGACGCGCTCGACCCGCTGGTGGAGATGGCGAAGAAGTTCGGCCTCGGCAAGCCGACCGGGATCGACCTGCCCGGCGAGGCGTCCGGCCGGATCGCCGATCGCAAGTGGAAGAAGTCATACTACGACGCGCAGAAGGACTACTACTGCAAGCTCGCCGACAACCCGCCGGCCGGCACGTCGGAGTTCCTCAAGCAGTTCTCCCGCGAGTTCTGCGTCGACGGCTACCGGTACCGCGCCGGTGACGCGGTCAACTTCGCGATCGGGCAGGGCGACACCACGCTGACGCCGATCCAGCTCGCGACCGTCTACTCGGCGCTGTCCAACGGCGGCATCCTCTGGGAGCCGCGGGTCGCGCAGAAGGTGATCGGCCCGAACGGCAAGGCCAAGGCGATCCCGAGCAAGATCTCCGCCCGGCTTCCGGTCCCGGCCGCGAGCCTGCGCTACATCGACAACGCGTTGAAGGAGACCGTCCGGTCCGGCACGGCGGCCTGGAAGTTCAACGGGTTCCCGCTCGACCAGGTGCCGGTCCGGGCCAAGACCGGGACGGCCGAGGTCTACGGCAAGCAGACCACGTCGTGGCTCGCGTCGTACACCGACCGGTACGCCGTCGTGATGATGATCAGCCAGGCCGGTACGGGGTCGGGCGCCTCCGGTACGGCGGTCCGGCACATCTACGAGACGCTCTACAACATCAAGCCCGCACCGCCGGCCGCGAAGAAGACGCCATGAGCCTGCTGACGATGCGGCCGGTGAGGTCGCGCACGGTCCGGCGTACGGCGCTGTGGCAGGCCGACTGGGTCCTGGTGTTCGGCGTGATCGCGCTCGCGTCGATCGGCGCGCTGCTGGTCTGGTCGGCGACGTACCAGCGGACCTCGCTCACCGGCGGGCACCCGCAGGCGTACCTGTTCCGGCACGCGCTGAACTTCGCGATCGGCGCGGTGCTGGCCGTCGGCGCCGCGGTCACCGACCACCGCCGGCTCCGCATCCTCGCCCCACTGCTGTACGTCGCGTCGCTGCTCGGCCTGATCCTCGTCCTGGTGCCCGGCGTCGGCGCGGTGATCAACGGGTCGCGGTCGTGGATCGAGCTGCCGTGGATGTCGATCCAGCCGAGCGAGTTCGCCAAGCTCGCGGTGATCGTCGGCATGGCGCTGCTGATCGCGGAGAAGGGCGAGACCAACCACCGGGAGAACGCCCGCACGATCGACGTCGCCCAGGCGATCGCGGTCGCGGCGATCCCGATCCTGCTGGTGATGCTGCAACCGGACCTCGGCACGGTGATGGTCCTGGGCTCGATCGTTTTCGGCATCATCGCAGTGTCCGGCGTGCCCAAGCGCTGGATGCTCGGGCTGGTCACCGCCGCGGTCGTGGTCGCGACGCTGGCGATCCAGTTCAACGTGCTGAAGGAGTATCAGCTCGCCCGCTTCACGGCGTTCGCCGACCCGTCCCAGGATCCACAGGGCATCGGCTACAACGTCAACCAGGCCCGCATCGCGATCGGCAACGGCGGCGTCTTCGGCCAGGGCCTGTTCCACGGCTCCCAGACCCAGAACGCCTTCGTCCCCGAACAACACACCGACTTCGTCTTCACCGTCGCCGGCGAAGAACTCGGCCTGATCGGCGCCGGCGCCGTCATCGCCCTGTTCGCCCTCATCCTCTGGCGCGGCCTCCGCATCGCCGTCCACGCCCGCGACGCCTTCGACCGCCTGGTCGCCACCGGCATCGTCTGCTGGTTCGCCTTCCAAGCCTTCGAAAACATCGGCATGACCCTAGGCATCATGCCCGTCACCGGCCTCCCCCTCCCGTTCGTCTCCTACGGCGGCTCGTCGATGTTCGCCGGCCTGCTAGCGATAGGCCTCCTGCAAAACATCCACCTCCGAACCCACGAGGTCTGACGACCCGACGGCCCAGCCGGTCAGTCGACCTGCAACCTCAGCCCGAGCCCTCCACCGGCGACGGCTAACGAGCACGCGGTCCGAGGCCCACCCAGCGGTGACGCGTGCTGACTTCTTGCCCAACAGGCCACCTGTACTCGGTGCGCCTAGGGAAGTAGCAAGAAGTTCACAGGTGGCACCTACGTGCACCAGCGCGCCGACCCGCAGCCGGCGCCGCGAGGCCTGACCCACGCGAGCCCGCCCACCGAGCGCCAACCCAAGCGCGATCAGCCGACCGACAACCCCCAGCCCCACCCGGTCACCCAACAACCAACCCCAGCCCCCACCTCACCGCCGCGAGAACCACCGCCGCCGACCCACCGGAAACTCCACCTCCACCGACCCAGTAAGAAAAACCTCCGCACTCAAAACCACCCCCGGCACCGGAACAGCAACCCCACCCGGAAGGCAGACGTCAGCCTCGAACCCAGCCGTCCGCACCCGCGCCACCACGAACTCCTGCCCAGTCAGCATCGTCGTCCGCCGCTCCGCGGACGGAACGACGCCGTTCAGCAGAGCAAGAGGCTGAACATCGCCCCCGAACATGCCAGTAGGAATGAACGACTCGTCAGCCATCCGCGGCGGCCAAACCCAATCAGGTTCGTAATGGTCCGGACGAGGGCCCGGCTCGCCGGTCGACAGCCGGCTCGCATCCGAGGCAGCGAAGGCCACCCGATCGCGAAAGAACTGCGCATCAGGAGCCAAAGCGACAATGCTCGCCGCACCGGCATGTTTGGCATCACCAAGCAGCGGAAGCTCCTCCAGCTCAACGGCCAGACGGGTGACCGTCTCACCGTCCTGCACTACGTCGGCAACCGCCGCCTCATCACTTTCCCGCTGAATGTCGCCAAGCTGCACCACCCGCTCACCGCCGTACGACGGAGTGACGCGAACAATGCCACGCTTGCCGCGCGTCAACAGCAGACGAGCGCCCGACGGATCCTCCCAGCGAAGCAGTTCAACCCCATCAGCCCCAGCACCGACAACAGCCGCATGCGGGCCGATCCGTTCGACCAGGTCGGCGAACGCTTCCGGGGAGTCCACCCCGAGTCCGAGGCAATCCAAGTTCGAAGCCATGGCGACGAGCCTGTCAGCCCGGGTGCGACCGAGCCAGGACATTTCCGCTCGTCGCGCTCACCTTGCACGAACTGTCACGTCGCCGCCCGTTCAGGCGTCGAAGCGCCGCCGGGAGGATTCGATGTGGGCGAGGTAGCGGTGCGTCCAGTCGCACATCCCGCTGACGATCTCGTGCAGAGCTTGGCCGGCCGGCGTCAAGGTGTACTCGACGCGGGGCGGAACGGTCGGGTAGACGGTCCGCTCGACCAGGCCGTAGCGCTCGAGCATGCGCAGGTTCTGGGTGAGCATCTTGTGGCTGATGCCCTCGATCTCGTTACGCAGTTCGCTGAAGCGCAGCGTCCGGTCGGCGAGCAGCTCGATGATCAGGAATGCCCACTTGTTCGCGATGTCGGAGAAGATCTCCCGCGCGAGCGAGTCCGCGCGGGTGAGATCCGCGTCCTGGGGCGAGCCGCTGTACTGCTTGGTCACCATCTGGTTCCCCGGTCACTCAAAAGTGCGTTCTTCCGTGGCCGTCCATACTCTCCTACGGTTCCTTGGTAACCACAAGAGAGCACGAGAGGGCCCGCGATGACCGTCACCCTGATCAACCCCATCGAGCTGCCGCAGGTCGACCTGTACCACCAGGTGTCGGTCGCGACCGGATCGAAGCTGGTGTTCGTCGCCGGCCAGGTCGCCGTGGACGCCGCTGGTGTCACGATCGGCGAAGGTGATCTCGCCGCCCAGGTGGAGCAGGTCTACCTCAACCTCGGTACGGCGCTGGCGGCGGCCGGTGCCACCTTCGACGACGTCGCGAAACTGACGGCCTACCTGGTCGACTGGACTCCCGACAAGATGCCGGCGTTCCTCGATGGCGCCGGCCGGGCTTTCGCCCAGCTCGGGGTCGACCCGGTCCCGCCGTTCACCGGCATCGGCGTCGCCGCCCTGGCCGCACCAACCCTGCTGGTCGAGATCGAGGCCGTCGCCGTCGTCGACTGAGTGTCTCTCCCTCAGCGTTGGGGGAGGGGCATCACCGTCGTCCGGCGGTGGTGCTCGAAGACGACTGAGCTGCGGATGTCGCCGATCTCCTGGCGCTTGGCGAGTTGCAGGACGAGGTCGCGCAGCGCCTGGGTGTCCTTCACCGCGACGTGAGCGAGGAAGTCCGAAGCACCCGACACCATGAACATCTCCAGCGTCTGCGGCAGGCTCTGTACGTACTCCTGAAACGCCGGCGCCACCGCCATCGCCTGCGGCCGCAGCTTGATCGAGATGATCGCCTGGGTGGACCGGTCGATCGCGTGCAGGTCGACCGCCGCGTGGTATCCGCTAATCACGCCGCGCTCGCGCAACCCGCGGATCCGCTCCAGGCAGGTCGACGGCGCGATGCCGAGTTCGGCCGCCATGTCCCGGTTGGTGCGCCGTGCGTCGTTCTGCAGCATCCGCAGGAGCGCCGTATCAAGTTCGTCCATGGTGACCAGTTTGGTCCATGTGCCGAATTTCGTTCGGTTGGTCAGCGCGTACGGCGTACAGGAGGCTAGCGTGCCCACGGATTTGTCGGGCACGTGGAAGGAGTTCGTCGGATGCTGGCGAACAAGATGGTCGTGGTGATCGACGCCGACGCGCCGGTTGGCGTCGCGCTGAACACAGCGGCGTTGCTGGGCGTCGCACTCGGGCACCATCACGAGGACGTCGTGGGCGAGCCGGTCCGGGACGCGTCCGGTGCGGTGCACGAGGGGATGTGCGCGCACCCGATCCCGGTGCTGCGCGCGTCGGGGGAGCAGTTGCGGGAACTCCGCGAGCTCGCAGCCGGGCGGGACGGCGTCACGGTGCACGACATGAACCAGGCGGCGCAGCAGTCGCGCACGTACGAGCAGTACACGGCGACGGTGAGCGGGACGAAGGGGGAGGACTTGGTGTACTTCGGCCTCGGCCTGTACGGGCCCCGCTCGGCGGTCGACTCACTGACGGGCGCGCTGGCGCTCTACCGGTAGCCGCAGTGGTGTCGCGGTGGAATCGGCCTTGGGCACCCGGCGCGGTCAGATCGCGGGGATGATCTCGCCGACTGGCCGGCCGGCGCCCAGGACCGGGACGCGGCGGAGTTCGGCGGCGGGGCTGACGTCGGCGCCGCACTTCTCCAGGAGGGTGAGGGCCAGCGCCGTGGTTGCCCGTGGGTTGCCGTCGATGACCTTGACCGCGACGGCGTGGCCATCCGGAGTGGCCATGGCGATGACCCCCTCGGCGCCGCCCTTGGCCAGTACGCCGGGGAGGAGGCGCATCGTCTCGGAGTTGAGATGCCCCCGACCGCCGACGTACTCGGGGTACTGGCGCATCGCGACGGTGACCTGGTGGTCCGGAGTGCCTGGAGCGGCTGTTGCCAACAGGCTGAACGAGCGGGCCAGGCCGGACAGCGGCATGCCGAGCAGGGGCGCACCGCAACCATCGGTGGCGACAACTCCGGTGGTTGCTTCGGTCAACCGTTCGATCTCGGTCCGGATGATCTGCTGGATCGGTGCGTCGAGGTCGAGGTAGTTGCCCGCGGCGCTCAAGCCGTCGAGGGACACGGCGGCCGCGAGCATGGCGGCGTGTTTGCCGGAGCAGTTCATCCGTACGGCGTCCGGCTCGATGCCCTCGGCAATCAGCCGGAGGCGGGTGGGCTCGTCCTCGGGGCGGTCCGGTGGGCAGCCCAAGGCTGAGCGGTCGAGACCGGCGGCCGTCAGGATCTGGTCGACGACCGCGACGTGCCGGTCCTCGCCCGTGTGGCTCCCGGCGGCGATCGCCGTGGCAGGTCCGTCCAGTACGGCCCCCGCGACCACCGTGCCGACCGCCTGTAACGGCTTGGCGGTCGACCGCGGCAGGATCACCGCGTCGACATCCCCGGCGGCGAAGATCGCCGAACCGGTCGGGGACAGCGCGACCGCCATCCCGAAGTGCCGGCTCTCGACGAAACCGTTGCGGACCACCGTGGCGAGCTCGACGACCCCGTCCAGCCCGGGAACACCCTTGACCATGCCGCGAAAGCTAACACCGGCCCCACCCCACGCCCGCCCGGCCCGCCCTAAAGTGGCAGCATGCGACTCAACCACCAGGCGACCGGACCCCTCGACGCGCCCGTAGTACTGCTGGCGTCGTCGCTCGGCACCACCCACGCGATGTGGGCACCTCAGCTCGACGCCCTGGCCAAGAGCTTCCGCGTGGTCGCGTTCGACCACCGCGGGCACGGCGCCTCCGACGCGCCGCCCGGGCCGTACACGATCGAGGACCTCGGCAACGACGTGCTCGAACTGCTCGACACCCTCGAAGCCGACCAGGCGTCGTACGTCGGCATCTCGCTCGGCGGCGCGGTCGGGCTCTGGCTCGCGCAGAACGCCCCGGACCGCTTCCACCGGTTCGCGCTGCTCTGTCCGCCGGTCAACCCCGCGGCCAACGCGCAGATGTGGACCGATCGCGCCCGGCAGGTCCGGGAAGAAGGAACCCAGGCGATCGTCGAGCAGACGCTCGGCCGCTGGTTCCTGCCCGAGTACGCCGAGGCGCACCCCGACGAGGTCGAGGGCATCCGCCAGCAGCTGCTCAACACCCCGGACGAGGGGTACGCCGCCTGCTGCGAGGCGCTCAGCACCCTCGACCTCACCCCGGGCCTCGAGACCATCACGGCCCCGGTCCTCGTCGTCACCGCCGAGCAGGACGCCTCCATCCCGCCGGAAACCGTCATCCCCCTCGCGACCACGATCCCCGGCGCGCATCTCGAGATCATCGAGAACGCCGCCCACTTGGTGACCTACTCGGACGCCGATCGGATCAACCCCCTGCTGCTCACCCACCTCTCCTGAGCAGGCCGCTAGGCTGCGCCGGCCAGCAAGGGGAGGACCACAGATGAACATCCCGCTCACCGTCGAGCTCACGCTCGGACGCCGGGCCCGCAACGTCCGCCAGCAGGCGCACTGGATCGGGTGGTTGTTCCGCACCCTCGGTGTCGGCTACTTCGCCTGGGGTCTGCTCGCCCGGTCCGTCGGCATGACGGTCGTCGCGGTGCTGTTCCTGCTGATGCCGGAGGTTCGCGCGGTGCTGGTGCAGTACGTGATCGGCCGCAAGTACGGCCGGACCTACACCTACACCCTGTCCGGCGACGGCGTCCGGATCGTCACGGCCATCTCCAACCTAGAGTTCACCTGGGCGGGGCTGAAATCGCTGCGGGAGACACGGAGCGGGTGGAGATTCCGGTTCCCCGGGGGCGGCGGCTTCGTGATCCCGAAAGAGGTGTTCACGCCCGCGCAGGCCGCCGAGTGGCGGCAGTTCCTGGCTGACCGGCAGCTGGTCGCCCGCTGAGCGGTCCGCCGGATGCGGGACCAGCGGGCCCCCGGCGTTACGCTGGTAGCCGATCTGTCCCCGTACGGAAGTGTCGTTGATGACTGTCGAGTCGTTGTTCCCCCGCCTGGAGCCGGTGCTGCCGGGTGTGCAGAAGCCGATCCAGTACGTCGGCGGTGAGCTGAACTCGGTCAGTAAGGACTGGGACGCGGTCAGTGTCCGCTGGGCGTTGATGTACCCCGACGCCTACGAGGTCGCACTGCCCAACCAGGGCGTGCAGATCCTGTACGAGGTGCTGAACGAGCGCGACCACATCCTGGCCGAGCGGACCTACTCGGTCTGGCCGGACATGGAAGCGGTGATGCGGGAGCACCAGATCCCGCAGTTCACGCTCGACAGCCACCGGCCGGTGCGGGCCTTCGACGTGTTCGGGCTGTCGTTCTCGACCGAGCTGGGCTACACCAACATGCTGACCGCGCTCGACCTGGCCGGCATCCCGCTGTACGCCGTGGACCGCACCGAGGACGACCCGATCGTGCTGGCCGGCGGTCACGCGGCGTTCAACCCCGAGCCGATCGCGGACTTCATCGACGCGGCGGTGCTCGGTGACGGCGAGGAGATCGTGCTGGCGATCTCCGAGGTGATCAGGGAGTGGAAGGACGAGGGCAAGCCAGGGGGCCGCGACGAGGTGCTGCTGCGGCTGGCGAAGTCCGGCGGCGTGTACATCCCGAAGTTCTTCACCGTCGAGTACCTGCCCGACGGCCGGATCCAGCGCGTCGCGCCGAACAAGCCGGGCGTGCCGTGGCGGACCGCGAAGCACACCGTGATGGACCTGGACGCCTGGCCGTACCCGAAGAAGCCGCTGGTCCCGCTGGCCGAGACCGTGCACGAGCGCTACTCGGTCGAGATCTTCCGCGGCTGCACGCGCGGCTGCCGGTTCTGCCAGGCCGGGATGATCACCCGCCCGGTCCGCGAGCGCAGCATCACCACGATCGGCGACATGGTCGAGAACGGCCTCAAGCAGTCCGGTTTCGAGGAGGTCGGCCTGCTCAGCCTGAGCTCGGCCGACCACAGCGAGATCGCCGAGGTGGCCAAGGGCCTGGGCGACCGGTACGAGGGCAGCAACGTCTCGCTGTCGTTGCCGTCGACCCGGGTCGACGCGTTCAACATCACGCTGGCCAACGAGTTCTCCCGCAACGGCCGGCGCAGCGGTCTGACGTTCGCCCCCGAGGGCGGCTCGGACCGGATGCGCAAGGTGATCAACAAGATGGTCAGCGAGGAGGACCTGATCCGCACCGTCGCGGCGGCGTACAGCCACGGCTGGCGGCAGGTGAAGCTGTACTTCATGTGTGGTCTGCCGACCGAGACCGACGAGGACGTGCTGGCGATCGCGGACCTGGCCAAGCGGGTGATCGCGACCGGCCGCGAGGTCTCCGGGCGCAACGACATCCGCTGCACGGTGTCGATCGGCGGGTTCGTGCCGAAGCCGCACACCCCGTTCCAGTGGGCCTCGCAGCTCGGTGTCGAGGAGACCGACGCCCGGCTGGCCAAGCTGGGCGCGGCGATCCGCTCGGACCGCAAGTACGCCAAGGCGATCGGCTTCCGGTACCACGACGGCAAGCCCGGAATCATCGAGGGCCTGCTCTCCCGCGGCGACCGCCGGGTCGGCCGGATCATCGAGGCGGTCTGGCGCGACGGCGGCCGGTTCGACGGCTGGAGCGAGCACTTCTCGTACGAGCGGTGGCTGGAGTGCGCCGACAAGGCGCTGGCCGACGAGCCGGTCGATCTGGCCTGGTACACCACCCGCGAGCGCGAGTACGCCGAGGTGCTGCCCTGGGACCACCTGGACTCCGGGCTGGACCGTGACTGGCTGTGGGAGGACTGGCAGGACGCGCTCGAGGAGGACGGCGCGATCGAGGTCGAGGACTGCCGCTGGACCCCGTGCTTCGACTGCGGTGTCTGCCCGCAGATGGGCACCGAGATCCAGATCGGCCCCACCGGCAAGAAGCTGCTGCCGCTCTCGGTCGTCTGAGCCTCAGCTGATCGCGAACAGGACCTCGCTGAGCGACATCTGCTGCGCGCTGTCGAGCACGATGTCGGCGCCGAGCAGGGTTTCGATCGGCACGTAGGGGTTGGGGATGCCGGCCGTCCGCAGCCCCGCGGCGGCCGCGGCCGCGATCCCGTGCGCAGTGTCCTCGACCGCCAAGGCCAACCGCCCGGGGAGAGCGATGCCCGCCGGTGCCGCCGGACCCCCACCGGGATCAACGCTCCCCGCCGCGCCGAGCCGGGTCAGCGCGAGCTGGTAGACGGCCGGGTCGGGCTTGTGCCCGTCGACCTCGTCGCCGGTCGCGATCACGTCGAACAGATCCAGCGCGCCGACCCGCTCGAGATGGCCGACCACCCACTTGCGCGGCGAGCTGCTCGCGATCGCGACGCGCAGCCCGAGTGCGTGGGCCTCGAGCAACCAATCGTGGATGCCCGGCCGGAACCCCAGCTCCGCGTGCAGCCGGTCCCGGAACGCGGTGCGCCGGGCGTGACTGGTGTCGCGGTCGAAGTCGGGGACGAGCGCCGCCAGCCGGGCGTACCGGACCGTGCTGGTGTCGCCGCCGTGACCGGGCCAGAAGTCGTCGTCGAGATCGAGTTCGAGCCCGTGGTGGGCCCACTCGGCCTTCCAGCTCTCGACCATCGTGGTCTCGGTGTCCATCAGCAGCCCGTCGAAGTCGAACACGACGGCCTCGAGCTCGGTGTCGCTCAGCAGCCGCAGCCCGAGCCGGTGGATCTCACGCGGCGTCAGCCCACACCCCGCCAGATAAGCCCGTACGCCGCCGTACCGCTGGTCCACGTGGTCGAGCGCCGCCAGGATCGTCTCGGGCAGCGACCGCCACAGGATCCCGGCCGACTCACGCTCCTCGTCGGGCAACCCGGCGATCCGGTCGAGGATGCCGAGCTTCGCCTCGCTCAGCGCGTAGTCGGCCGCGATCACCTCCCGCGGTACGCCGGCCAACTCCTGCAGCAGCGCGACGAGCAGCCCGGTCCGGTCCTTGCCCGACTTGCAGTGCACGACCACAGCAGTGTCGAGCGGCACCGCGGCGATCGCCCGGTACGCCTGGAGGATCTGACCGGTGTTGCGATCGAGACTGCCGCGGTAGATGTCGGCCATCAGCGGCTCGTCCTCAGCGACCCGCCGCTTGTCGGCGACCGGGTCGATCCACGCAATCCGCCGGTACGCCGGGTCGCCGTCGAGCGGGTGCGGCTCGGTCAGCTCCCAGTCCGAGCGCAGGTCGAGCACGAGTCCCGCGCGCACCTCACGAAAGGCGGCCCAGCCGTCGTCGTCGAGCTGGTGCAGGGAGTCGGTCCGGATCAGCCCGGCGCGCGTCGTCCCGCCGTACCGGGTGGGCAGGCCGGCCAGGTCGCGGGCGTTCAGGCATCCGTTCCACCGCAGGTCCGTCACCCCGGTTAGCTTAAAACACCTCCCAGCGACTCGTAGTCGCGCCAGGTGGTGCCGTCCCACGCCTTGCGGTGCATCGCCCGATCCGTCCCGGCCACGAAGACGTCGAGCAGACCAGGTCCGCGCGAGACCACCGAACCAGCCGGCCGCGGTCGAGCGACGGCAGAGACCTCACCCAGCCAGCCCGCGAGCGCCGCCGCGTTCATCCGCAGGATCTCGGCCGCCAGCGGCCAGTTCAGCGTGCTCAACGTGTCCGACGCCGAGTGGATGTTGCCGTTGGCACTGTCCGCGCCCTCGATCGTCAGCAAGGCCGGCATCCCCGCGGTGATGAACGGGACATGGTCGCTGGCGAACGGGTTGAACGACGTCTCCACCTTCAGCCCCGTGTACGTCGCGGCGGCCGCGGTCAGATCGCTGATCTGCGTCGCGGACACCGCCGCGCCTTCGAGCAGCACGGTCGGCGTCGAGCTGTTCTTCGACGCGATCATGTCCATGTTGAGCACCGCCAAGACCCGCGCTCGCTCGGCGGCCGGCAGCGCGGCGACGTACTGCTTGCTCCCGTGCAGCCCTTGCTCCTCACCGCCGAACAGGATCAGCCGAACATCGTGCTGCCAGCGACGTGTCGCCAGCACCCGCCCGAGCTCCAGTACGCCGGCCGAACCGCTCGCGTTGTCGTCGGCCCCCGGTGCGGACCCGCCCGAACCACCAGCGTGATTGACCGAGTCAAGGTGTGCGGTGATCAGCACGAGGCCGCGCCGGCCCGGACCCGCGCCGGGCCGGTCGCCGATCAGGTTCGCCGAGCGGCCGGCGCCGACCGTGATCGGCATCCGCGTCGTCGAGTAGCCGTGGGCCACCATCCGGGCGGCGGCGAAGTCCACCGCCTGGGTGTACGACGGGCTGAGCGAGTGCCGGGTCGGCAGGTTCGCCAGCCAGGTCACGTCGGCCTGGTACGCCGTGGGGGAGAGCTGGTCGAGCAGGTCGGTGACGGTTCGCTCGATCCGTTGCGCCCCGAGGGGAGGGATGTCGACGACGACCCCGGGACGCAACGGTTCGGCGCGCCAGTGGTGGTTGTTGCGCCGCCGAGGCTTGTCGGCGGCCGAGATCACCAACTGACGGCCGTGGTCGAGCAGCGGGACCACGTCGGGATGGTCGTCCTGGAAGGAGCGACCGACCTGCGTGACCAGCAGCAGTCCGGGCACGGTCCGCGAGGCCCGCCCGAGTTTGTGGTCGGCGGCGCACCACAGAATGGTCCGGTCGCCGATGCGGGCAGCCTGCTCGGCGTCAGCCGCCTCGGCCGCCGGTACCACCAGATAACGCACAGCCGACACCGTCATCAGTCCATCTCCTTTCGTCGCGTCCGAAGAACCCGAGGCAAGAGCGCTCTCGGTTCTTCGGACGCTGCCACGGAACTACTGCCAGGCGAGTTCGAGGCGGTCCTCGGTCACGGCGACGACGAGTGCCGAGCCGGTGACGCCGCGGGCGATCACGCCGGACGGCTCCCACTGGCCGAGGTGCTCCTCGGGCGCGTCGCCGCGGCCGATCAGGCGCTCGACGAAGGTGCCGTCGGCGCGGAACTCCACCCCCCGCCGGCCGCGGGCCGGCGGGAAGGGGAAGTCCTCGCGGCGGTAGACGCTGATCCCGTCGTGGTCCTCCTCGAACGAATGCGTCCACCGCCCGAGCGGCGGCTCGGTGGTCAGCTCGGCACCGCCTCGGCGACAGTTGCCTTCGGCATCTGCATCGGGGTGGCCCCCGGCGCGGGCGCCGGCAGCGTGACCTTGAAGTCGCTGATGATCCCGCCCAGCGGTTCGTACCCGGTGGCCGACGGTCCCCAGGCGGACCCGTCCCACCACTTGTGGTAGAGCCCACCGTCGGTCCCGACCACGAACACGTCCAGCCGGTCGCTGTCCCACGCGGTCACCCGCGGCTCGTCGACACAGATCCCGCCGAGGTACTCGAATCCCGACCACGCCGTACCGTCGTACCACTGGTGGTAGAGCGCCGAGTCGGTGCCGAGCACGAACACGTCCAGCCGGTCCGGGCCCCACGCGACCGCCGTCGGCGCGCTCGCGCACACGCCGCCGAGGGAGTGGAAGCCGGACCATGCCGTGCCGTCCCAGGACTGGTGGTAGAGCGCCGAGTCCGTGCCGAGCACGAACAGGTCGAGCCGGTCAGGGCCCCACGAGACGACGGTCGGCGGGCTCGTGCAGACGCCACCGAGCGACTCGAAGTCCGACCAGGCCGAGCCGTCCCACCACTTGTGCCAGACCGCGTTGTCGGTGCCCAGCACGAACACGTCCAGCCGATCCTCACCCCACGACACCACCTGCGGCGGACTCATGCAGATCCCCCCGAGATATTCGTACCCGTCGACCGACGGTCCCCAGGCCGATCCGTCCCACCACTTGTGGTAGATCGCGCGGTCGGTGCCGAGCACGAACAGGTCGAGCCGGTCCGGTCCCCAGGTCGCCACCCGCGGCGGACTCATGCACACGCCGCCGAGCGCTTCGTAGCCGGTCGCCGACGGTCCCCAGGCCGATCCGTCCCACCACTTGTGGTAGACGCCGTGGTCGGTGCCGAGCACGAACGCGTCCAGCCGCTCGGGTCCCCAGGACGCCACTTCCGGTGCACTCATGCAGATCCCACCCATGTACTCGTAGCCGCCGGCCGACGGTCCCCACGCCGATCCGTCCCACCACTTGTGATACATCGCCCGGTCGGTGCCGAGCACGAACGCGTCCAGCCGGTCGCTGCTCCACGACACCACCGGCCCGGCTGGGACCGGCGCGCCGGCGTCGGCGTACCCGGCGATCAGATCGGACCGCACGGTGTCCAGACAGGCCTCCATCCGGGCCACCTGGTCGTGGGTGAACATCACCATGCCCCGGTCGTCGGTGTAGTCCATGTAGTTCACGAACAGGTCGCCGTTCGGGCCGTTGCTGCACGACACCTTCGGGAACGTCGGTACGCCGAAGTTCGGGCCGCCCTGGTTCGGGGTGTCGGCGACCTCGTCGGTGCCGGAGCAGCCGGTGCCGTCGTCGCCCCAGATGTGGAACAGGTTGAGGTAGTGCCCGATCTCGTGGGTCAGCGTCCGGCCCAGGTCGAACGGCGCGGTCGCCGTACCGGTGGTGCCGAAGCCGGTGTGCGTGACGACGACGCCGTCGGTCTCGGCCGGGCCGCCGGGGAACTGCGCGTAGCCGAGCAGGCCGCCGCCGAGCTGCGCCACCCAGATGTTCAGGTACCGGTCGGTCGGCCACGGGTCGATCCCGCCGGTGGCCGACGACTTCACCGCGTCGTCGTGACTGAACGACGTGCGGGTGGTCTGCGTGCGGGTGACGCCGGTGGTCGGGTTGCCGTTCGGGTCCTCGGTGGCCAGGAAGAACTCCAGCCGCGAGTCGGCGACCAGACCGGAGAACGGCGCGGGGACGAAGCCGAGGTCGGTGTTGGTGGCGCGGAAGTCGCGGTTGAGCACGTCGAGCTGGCTGTCGATCTGGGCCTGGGAGATGTTCTGCGCGGGGGTGTTCCAGACGACGTGGACGACGACGGGGATCCGCCCGACACCGGCGAACCGGTGGTCGCTGGCCACGTACTCCGAGGTCGCGTTCTCCAGCGCGGAGCGGGCCGCCGCGTACGACGGATCGCTGGACAGCAGTCGGCGGTGTACGTCCATCACGCCACAACTGCGCCGCGAAGGCCGCTCGACGTCGCCGCCGGAGCCGTTCGCGCTGCCACCCGGACCGTCCGAGCCGCCGGGCATCCCGCTCGATCCACCCGGACCGCCGGACATTCCCGGCATGCCGCCGGATCCACCCGGGCCGCCGCTCATCCCCGGCATCCCGCCCGATCCGCCCGGACCCGCGGACATCCCCGGCATCCCACCGGATCCCGCCGGGCCACCTGTCATCCCGGGCATCCCGCCCGCGCCGCCACTCGCGCCCGACCCGCTCGCACCGCCCGGCATCCCGCCGGATCCCCCGGTGCCGTTGGACATCCGGCCGTCGCTGGGCATGCCCGGCATCCGGTCGGGATCGGTCCCGTGGATCTTGTCCGCTCTCCCGTTGGCCTTTCTCGGCATTGCTTTCCCCCTACGGTGGACAGGGGCGACGAGCAGGACGGAACCGGTCACTGCGAACCCCGCGCACACACCGACGATCCCGGACCGGGACGCTTCCCAGATCCCCCAGACCCACGCACCAGCCGAAGACGGACTCTTGCCGTCTTCCCCCGCCGAACAGGCTGCCCCCAAGACACTGCTCGCATTCACCATGCGACGCTCGCGATCGGAGCACAAGACTTCGACACCGGCCAGTCCGATTCACCGATAACCCAACAGTCGTTGGAGAATTGCTTGAGTCCTCAAGGGGGAGTCCGCCCGATGCGCAGAGAACTGTCCGTCCCGTTCGAGATCCGCGGCCAACGCGGTCTGGTCAACGTGCGCGTGCTGGCCAACGACGATCCCTGGGCGTCCGGCCATCAACTGCTGGTCCCTGACCTGGACGCCGAGGCGTTCCGCGGCTTCCCGATCTGTACGGCGACACTTCGCTATCACGGCCAGGGCCTCAACGCGGTGATGGGCTGGATCCAGGTCGTCGCCCGGAGCTTCGACGGCGCCCGCACGGTCGACGTGCTGCCGTACTTCGCCGGTATCGCGCCGTTCTACACCTACGGCCACCTGCCGACGTTCTTCGACGCCCCGGCCAATCCCGACCATCCCGACGGCAACTGGATCGCGACGACGTTCCTGGTGATCGTCCCGGACGTGATCCACAGCCGCCAGGTGGTGCCGGTCGCCGCGTTCACGTGGGGCTACCGTCTCGTCGGAGGCCACCCTTCCACGATCGATCCCGAACGCCGCGACCACACCGACTGGTCCGGCCACCGCGACGTCCTCGAACGCGACTACCCCGACTGGACCTTCAGCTGAGCGCGAGCTCGAAGGCGACCCGGTGGTCGACGGCGCGGAAGCCGAGGCGTTCGTTGACCGCGATCATCGGTGCGTTCTCCGGCGCGTTCCAGGTGTGCAGTACGGCCGGGTGATCCAGCTCGGCCTGCAGCGATCGCAGGTTCGGGATCTTCACCGCGATGCCCAGGCCGTGCCCGCGGTGCTCGGGCCGGACGAACGTGTCGTACTGGTACAGCCGATCCGGGACCGCGCGATTGCCACCCATCTGCGTGTACGCCGCCAGCCGTCCGTCCGCGTCGACCGCGACCGTGGTGTGGGTGAACCGCCCCTGGTCGATCCGGCGCGCCTCGCGGGCGACGAGTCGCTCCGGTGTCCACACCTGGATCTCGACCTCACGGTCGCCGTGCGGAACGTCCCGGCTCATTGCCGTGTACGCGTCGGCAAACTCGGCCAGCCACTCCGGCGGGGTCTCGTCGCGCCATTGCAGCAGCTCGTAGCCCGGTACCTTCCGCTCCAGCGCGTCGACCACGGAGTCGTCCATCGGGAGTTCGATCACCTGGTGCAGCTCGGTGTGCTTCTGGACGAACCCGTGCGCCGTGGCGAACGCCGTACCGGAGCTCGTGCCGGTCGCGGCCTCCGCGATCACGTAGCCGGTCAGCAGTGTGCGGCCGTCGGCCCGGGCCCGGGTCTTGACCTCGTCGAGCAGCCGGGTGGCGACGCCCTGCCGGCGGACCCGCGGGTCGACGGCGATCTCGACGTCGAGCACGTGGGTGTTCTCCAGCAGCCACCAGTCGAGCCAGGCCATGCCGAGCCAGGTGTCGCCGTCGACGAGTCCGAGCCCGGTGGATCGCTCGTCGGGCTGGTCGGCGGTGAACAGCATCCGGGTCTCCTCGAGCCCGAGCCCGACCGGGAACTCCTGCTCGTCGCGCCGGACGTCGTCGCGGATCCGGAAGAACCTCTCGTACGCCACCGGGTCGTGCCCGTCCACGTCGACGATTCGCATGCGCCGACCCTAGGGGCTGCCGGTCAGCGGCGCTCGGCAGTTTCCACCGGACACGAAATGCTCGCCGCCGGCGCCGGACATGTGTGGGGTGAAGGCCGACGACGAAGGAGTGCGTGTGCGAACGAGACGATGGGTGACCCCTGTGCTGGCCACGGTCCTGCTGCTGGGCGTCGCGCCACTGCCCGATCGGGCAGCGGCCGATCCGCCGGCGCCCAAGGACCGGACGATCACGCTGATCACCGGTGACAAGGTCGTGCTCAAGGGAGGTGACCAGCTCTCGGTCGTACGCGCCGCCGGTCGCGAGAAGGTCGGGTTCGAGAGCCGCCGGACCGCCGGGCAGTGGACGGTGATCCCGTCCGACGTACGCGGCGCTGTGGAGACCGGGACGCTGGATCGCCGGCTGTTCGACATCGAACTGCTGCTGCGCGACGGGTACGACGACGCCGCGCGCCCCGACATCCCGCTGATCGTGACCGGCGCTGCCGTGCAATCCCGGCAGGCCACCAAAACCCTGAAGGCCGGTACGGCGCTGTCGGTGCCGAAGCAGAGCGCGACGGGCTTCCTGCAGCAGTTCGGCGTACCGCAGGTCGGTCGGCAGGCCGATCGGGCCAAGGCGCCTGGCCTGAAGATCTGGCTCGACGGCAAGTTGCGTCCGACCCTCGACCACAGCGTGCCGCAGATCGGTGCCCCGGCCGCCTGGCAGGCCGGATACACCGGCAAGGGCGTGACCGTCGCAGTCCTCGACAGCGGCATCGACGCGACGCATCCCGACCTGGCCGGACGGGTCGTCGCCAGCCAGAACTTCACCGCCGACCCGGCCGCGGACACGGTCGGCCACGGCACCCACGTCGCCTCGACCATCGCCGGCCGGGGCACCGACGGCTACCGGGGCGTCGCGCCGGACGCCGAACTGCTCGACGGCAAGGTGTGCGACGACTTCGGCGGGTGCGCGGAGTCCGACGTGCTCGCCGGGCTGGAGTGGGCCGTCGCTCAGAAGGCCAAGGTGGTCAACCTCAGCCTCGGTGGATCGAGCCAGGAGGGCGGACCGCTCGACCAGGCCGTCGACCGCTGGACCCGGGAGACCGGCACGCTGTTCGTCATTGCCGCAGGCAACAATGGCCGCGCGGTCGAGTCGCCCGGCACCGCGGCCTCGGCGCTCACCGTCGGCGCGGTCGACCGGGACGAGAGGCTGGCCGACTTCTCCGCGCCCGGTCCGGTCGCCGGTGGAGCGATCAAGCCGGACGTGACCGCGCCCGGCGTCGGCATCGTCGCCGCGAAGTCCTCCGCGTCGCACCCGGAGGCGCCGGTCGGTGACAAGTACGCCCGGATGTCCGGCACCTCGATGGCCACCCCACACGTCGCCGGGGCCGCGGCCCTGCTCGCGCAGCAGCACTCCACCTGGAAGGCCGGCGAGCTGAAGGCCGCGCTCACCTCGACCGCTGCGGCCAACCCTGAGCTCACGCCGTACGAGCAGGGTTCTGGTCGCGTCGACGTCGCGCGGGCAGTGCGGCAGACAGTGGTTGCCACGACGACGAGCGTCTCCTTCGGTACGTCGCAGTGGCCGCACGCGGACGACAAGCCGGTGACCAAGGAGGTGGGCTTCAAGAACCTCGGTGCGGCGGCCTTCACGCTCGAGCTCCGGGCCGAGCTGAAGCTCGGGAGCGAGGCCGGCGTGGTGAAGCTCAGCACGGACCGGTTGACGGTGCCCGCTGGTGGACAGGCGTCGGTGCAGGTCACGTCCGACACGACGCACAGCGGCCCGGACGGTCTCTACACGGGCCGGCTCATAGCTGTCGCCGGCAGCCAGCAGGCGGTCGTCCCGCTGGTCGCCGACAAGGAGGTCGAGAGCTACGACGTCAACGTCGCGACTATTGGTCTGGACGGCAATCCCGTTCCCGCCGATCGGGCCTTCGTCGCGCTGCAGAACGTGGACACGTTCGAGTCCTCCGACCCGGGTCGCGTCGCGAAGGGCAAGTACGCGCTCGACGTCACGGCGTTCGGGCCGAACGGCGAGCACTACCGGATGGTCCAGCCGGAGATCGGAGTCACCCGCGACACCAACCTCGTCGTCGATCTGCGCAGGGCGAAGCCGGTCAAGATCACGGTCCCGCGCGCCGACGCCGGCACGTTCGTCGTCTTCTTCGGCTACCAGGCCACGAACGCGTCCGGCGACAAGATGCTGACCTTCAACCTCCAGCCGGAGGGGGAGAAGTTGTTCCTCGGCCGGATGGGCCGGCCGGTCGCGGGAGACCGCTTCCAGGCCTTCGTCTCGTCGTACGCCGGACGCCTCGCCGCCGACGGGACGCTCACCGGTACGCCGTACGTGTACGGGCTGGTGGATGTGCGGCGCGGCCAGTTCTTCGACGGACTGCAGCGCCGGGTGCACTCCGACCGCCAACTCGCCCACGTCGTCGTCCGATACCAGGGCCCAGCCGGAGCCGAGGAGGACTGGGCACTGGTCGGCCGTCAACCGGGGGTCGACACGTTCCCGATCGCGGCGACGGTGAAGCTGCCGAGCACGGTGCACCAGTACTTGGAGCCACGAACCGACTGGCAACAGTTCCTGGGCGATGTCGAGAACAAGCCGAGGCAATACCCGCTCGGGAGGACGACGTACGAGACCATCACCACCCCGCCCCAGCGCTGACGCCCACCACTGCGCACCCGGCCACCCCGCTGACGCCTACCCCGCCACACCACTCACTCCCACACCACTCACACCCACACCCACACCGCCGACGCTCGCCTGCCCTGCCTCTGCGTCCACCCGCCACACCGCAGACGCCCACCCGCTCCAGCACCGCGCCACACCACTCAGACCTGCCCCGCTACACCGCTAGCGGTACCCCACCCACGGCTGACAATCCACCCCGGATCCAGCGCTGACGCCCACCCGCTCCGGCACCGACGCCGACCCGCTCCGGCACCGACGCCCACCCGCTCCGCCACCGACGCCCACCCGCCGACGCCCACCCGCTCCGGCACCGACGCCCACCCGCTCCGGCACCGACGCCCACCCGCTCCGGCACCGACGCCCACCCGTCCCCACCCCGCCCCAGTGCATTTCGTGGGTGAACCCTGCAGCTGCACCCTTGGCCCATCGAAATCAGCTGGGTCAACGGTGCATTTGGTGGGTCAACCCATCAAATGCACCGGGGCACGAGGCACGAGCGGTGGCGGATGAAGCTGGGGCTGCGTCAGTGGTGGGGGCGCAGCGCGCTGTCGGCGGCGGGCTCGGCGTACTTCGCGCGGGACGGGTGGGCCGCGTAGGCCCCGAGGGCCGAGCCCGAGGTCCGAGCCCGAGGTCCGAGCCCGAGGTCCGAGCCCGAGGTCCGAACCCGAGGTCCGAGCCCGAGGTCCGAACCCGAGGTCCGAACCCGAGGCCGAGCCCGAGGTCCGAACCCGAGGTCCGAACCCGAGGTCCGAACCCGAGGCCGAGCCCGAGGTCCGAACCCGAGGCCGAGCCCGAGGCCGAGCTCAAGGCCCGAGGCGCGAGCGGTGGCGGATGGACCTTGGGGGCGGGTTAGTGGTGCGGCCGCAGTGCGCGGTTGGCGGCGGGCTCGGCGATTTCCGCGCGGAACGGGTGGGCGGGGTAGACGCCGAGCAGCCGGACCTCGACCGAGAAGAAGGCGAGCTCCTCCAGCGCGAGTGCGACGTTCGGGTCCTCGGGGTGGCCCTCGACGTCGGCGTAGAACTGGGTCGCGAAGAACGTGCCGCCGAGCTGGTAGCTCTCCAGCTTGGTCATGTTGACGCCGTTGGTGGCGAAGCCGCCGAGCGCCTTGTAGAGCGCGGCCGACACGTTGCGGACCCGGTAGACGAAGCTGGTGATCACCGGGCCGGATCCGACCGGCGGGATCTCCGGCTCGCGGGACAGCACCAGGAAGCGGGTCGTGTTGTGGTGCTCGTCCTCGACGTCCGAGGCGAGCACGTCCAGCCCGTAGAGCCCGGACGCCGCCCGCGGAGACAGCGCCGCGACCGTCGGGTCGCCCAGCTCGGCGACCTCCCGGGCCGCACCGGCGGTGTCGTCGGCGACGACCGTCGACCAGCCGTGCTCGCGGATGATCTTGCGGCACTGGCCGAGCGCGTGGACGTGGCTGCGCACGGTCGTGATCGTGTCGAGCGTGGCGCCCGGGACGGCCATCAGCTGGAAGTGGATCGGCAGGAAGTGCTCGCCGACGATGTGCAGCCCGGACTCCGGCAGCAGGTGGTGGATGTCGGCCACCCGGCCGGCGATCGAGTTGTCGACCGGGATCATCGCCAGCCCGGCGCGGCCGGTGCTGACCGCCTCCAGCGCGTCCTCGAACGTCGTGCAGGGCAACTGCTCGCGCTCGGGGAACATCTCGGTGCACGCCATCGCCGAGTTGGCGCCTGGCTCACCCTGGTATGCGATCGGTCCGTCCACGGTCTCCAGCGTAGACCCCGCTCATCTCACCAGCCGGATCAGGTGTCCGACTTACGGACCTTCTTCGGTGCGCCGGTGACCGCCCGGCCCTCGAGCTGCTTGGCCTTGGTGGCGTACATGTCGACGTACTCCTGGCCGGACAGCTCCATGATCCGGTACATGATCTCGTCGGTGACCGCGCGCAGGATCAGCCGGTCGCCCTCCATCCCGTCGTAGCGGGAGAAGTCCAGCGGCTCGCCGAACTTGACCGTCGGGGACGCCAGCGACGCGACCACCTTGCCGGGCGGCGCGACCACGTCGGTGCCGATCACGCCGCACGGGATCACCGGCACTTTCGACTCCAGCGCCAGCCGGGCGACGCCGGTCCGGCCCTTGTAGAGGCGGCCGTCGTGCGAGCGGGTGCCCTCGGGATAGATGCCGAACAGCTCGCCGCGCTCCAGCACCTTCATGCCGGCCCGGATCGCGCCCTCGGACGCCGACCCGCCGGAGCGGTCGATCGGGACCTGTCCGGTGCCTTTGAAGAAGCCGCGCTGGAACCGGCCCTTGATCCCGGCGCCGGTGAAATAGTCCGACTTCGCGACGAAGGTGACCCGGCGGCGCAGTACCAGCGGCATGAAGATCCAGTCGGCATACGACAGGTGGTTGCTGGCGATGATCGCCGGGCCCTGATCCGGGATGTTCTCCGCGCCCTCGACCTTCGGCCGGAACAGCCGCTTGACCGGCGGGCCGATCAGCACGTTCTTCAGGACCCAGTAGATGCCCTTGCCGTCACCGTCGCCGGCCTCGTCGACCGGATGGTCGCGGTCCGGTTCGGGCCGCGGCGACTGTGCCGGTTGCGTCATCGATGTCCTCTCCTCACTGATCCCCGAGCCCTCATGATGCCGTACGCCGCCGCAAGACGCCGTACGACGCGGTCGCCATCGGGTCGCGGCCGAGTCGCCGCGGGGGCGTCGCCTCGTCGTCGCCGGGTCATCACCGGGTGGCCGGCGTCGGCACCCGGTCCCCAGGACCGGCGCGCGGCAATCGCTGACAAGGTGGGCAGGTGCTTCGTAGGCTTCTCACGGCGGGCTCGGTGCGAGCCGCCGGGGGCGCCCGGAGCAGGAGGGCCGCGGTTGTGAGGACTGGTTTCAGGGTGCGCCGGCTGACGGCGATGGTGGGGGTGGCGGCGGCGGTCTTCGCGGGCGTGCCGCTCGCGGCGGCCACAGCGGCCGGACACGGATCAGCGAGTACGGCGGCCGCATCCATCGCGGCCGCCGAGGGAACGGTGGTGCCGCTGCAGGTCACCGGGCCGGCGGCGTCCCGCTTCAACCTGGTGGTGATGGGCGACGGGTACACCGCCGCCGAGCTGCCGAAGTTCCGGGAGCAGGTGGACAAGCATCTGAACGTGCTGTGGAGCATCGAGCCGTTCAAGTCCTACCGCAACTACCTGAACGTCTACGCGATCGAGATCCCGTCCCCGGAAAGCGGCGTCGACTGCGACCCGGGCCTGAGCTCGCCGAAGGTCGACACCCCGCTGCAGATGGGCTTCTGGGGCGGCTGCAACCCAGCCAGCGTCCAGCGCCTGCTCACGGTCAGCTCGACCGCCGCCGCGTCGTACGCGGACCTGGTCGCCGGCACCACCTCGGCGAACCGGCAAATTCTTGCCATCGGCAACAGCGACACGTACGGCGGCGCCGGCGGCAGCTACGCGACCGCGTCCGGCGGCAACGCGCTGTCGGCGCTGATCACGCCGCACGAGCTCGGCCACTCGCTCGGCGGGCTGCAGGACGAGTACGACTACTACGCCCGCGGCGAGCGCGGTGCGCCGTACGCCGGTCCGGAGCCGACCTCGATCCACCACACGCTGCTGACCGAGCAGGAGATGCTCGCGCAGCAGAAGAAGTGGTGGCGCTGGCTGGGCGAGGACAGCGAGAGCGGCGGCAAGATCGGCCGCTTCGAGGCGGGCCAGTACGCCGGATCGGGCATCTGGCGGCCGAGCAAGCACTCGATGATGAAGGTGCTCGGCTACTACTTCGACCAGGTCTCGCGAGAGCGGATGACGCAGCGGATTTCCTCCCGCGCGACGCTCTTCCAGGCCAGTACGCCGGCCGGAGCCGTCGCCGGTGACCAGGTCGTCTGGCTGCAGACCCTGCACCCGGCCAGCCACGAACTCGACGTCACCTGGACCCTCGACGGCAGCCCGCTCGCGACCGGCAACGCGCGCTTCGTGGATCTGGCGACGCTGGACCTGGCGCCCGGCCGGCACACGCTGACGGCCAAGATCGTCGACCCCACCGAGTTCGTCCGCGACCCGGCAGTCCGCGCGTCCGCCGCCCTCACCGCGACCAGGACCTGGACCGTGGACACCCGGCTCTCGGTCGCGCCCGCCACGTCCGCCACGTCCGCCGCGTCCGCCGAGCCGGAGGCGTCGGCCCCGGGCGACACCGCTGCTTCCTTCACCACCTCCACCGCCACCGACCACCCGGTCAACGCCGACGAGGTCGTCAACGTCGAGACCACCCAGTCCGACACCGACCAGCCTCGTGTGACCTGGAAGCTCGACGGCGCCGACGTGCCGAACCCGGGTAACGACCGCGACTTCGACCTGTCCCCGCTGAACCTGTCCGGCCGCCACACGCTGACCGCGACCGTCGGCGCCGACACGCTGACCTGGACCGTCGACGGCGTCGAGGCAGAGGTCACCTCGACGCTGTCGAAACCGCTGCTGACCGTGCAGAAGCCGACCGGCCCGGAGTACGTCTACAACGACGCGTTCACGATGAAACTGACCGCGACCGACGACAGCCCGGGGTACGTCGTACCGGAGTTCCGGGTCGACGGTGACGGTTGGTACAACTACTACGGCTGGCCGACCGACGCCGACGCGCCGTTCAAGTTCACCGCCGAGGGCACGGAGATCGACCAGCTCGTCTACGGCAAGCTCGGCGTACCGCGGGTGGTGCCGTGGGACGACGTCCCGTCGGGCTACGGGCGGCACCAGGTCGAGTACCGCGCGATCGATGCCTCCGGCAACATCGGGGACGCCCGCCGGTTCGCGGTCACGTTGTTGCGTCCGGCACCGGCCTGCACCAGCACGATCACCGGCGTACGGAACGCTCCGCTCACGGTGTCCGGCGGCGTGACCTGCCTGACCGGCGCCACAGTCAACGGCCCGGTCACCATCGGGGCCGGTGCTTCGCTGGTCGCGACCGACAGCCGGATCGCCGGTCCGGTGTACGCGGCCGGCGCGGCCGAAGTCCACCTGCTCCGGACCACGGCCAACGGCCCGGTTGCCCTGGACGGTACGACGGGCGCGGCGGTCGTGGTCGGCAGCACGGTCAGCGGCCCGGTCTCCGTGACCGGCGCGCGGACGGCGGAGCCCGTCGTACTGGCCGGCAACACGGTCAACGGCCCGCTCGCCTGCTCCGGCAACGCGGCTACTCCGAGCAACCTGCAGGCGCCGAACCAGGTCGCCGGCCCGCGCTCGGGGCAGTGCGCGAAGCTCTGACGAGAGGCGGTTCGAGGGTGTCGGCCCCCGCTCGGCGGTAGTTTGCCGCTGCGGGGGCTGACGTCGGGCTGGGGAGGATCGGATGGACGGACTGCGAGTGGCGGTGTTGCTGGCGGCCACGCTCAGCACCGGGCTGGTCGCCGGGGTGTTCGGGATCTACGCGAACGCGATCATGCCGGGGCTGGCCCGGACCGACGACAAGACGTTCGTCGCGGCGTTCCAGGCGATCGACCGGGCGATCATCAACCCGTTGTTCCTCGGGCTCGGCTTCCTCGGCTCGCTGGTGTTCACGCTGCTGGCCGGCGTACTGCACCTCGGGGAGACGGCGCTGCCGTGGATCGCGGCCGCCTTCGTGCTGTACCTGATCACCGTCGTGGTCACGATCGCCGTGAACGTCCCGCGCAACGACGCCCTGAAGGCCGCCGGCGATCCGGACAGCATCGACGTCACCGCCGCGCGGGCCGCGTTCGACGAGGCGCGCTGGCGGTCGTTCAACCTGCTCCGGGTCGTGCTGAACACGGTCGCCTTCGGCCTGCTCGCCTGGGCGCTCTACCTGACCGGCAAGTCCAGCGCGCAGCCCTGACCGATGGCCACCCGCAGCAGTACCAGCGGTGCCGACGACTGCTGGTCCGGGTCGAGGCCTTCGCCACCGCGCCCCCGGTCTGGTTTTCCTGGTGCAGGCCGGTCTGTTCGTCGTCATGACGATGGGGCGTACGGATCTGCTGGCCGGCCACTGGAGCCGGAACGCGCTTGCTGAGCGGGGCGTACTGCCCGGCCGTTGAGCGGGGAAGGTGATTGTCCGGCGCCGGGGCTGTCAGAATGCCGTCGTGGCACCTGTACAAGCTCCGCCGTCCCAGCAGCTCCCCGCGGTCCAGAAGTTGCGCGTGCGCTTCGCCAAGCGCGGGCGGCTGCGCTTCACCTCGCACCGCGACTTCCAGCGCGCCTTCGAGCGCGCGGTCCGGCGCGCGGAGCTCCCGGTGGCCTTCTCGCACGGCTTCAGCCCGCACCCCAAGATCTCGTACGCCGGTGCCGCGCCGACCGGGGCCGCCTCCGAAGCCGAGTACTTGGAGATCTCGCTCACACATCAGCGCGAGCCGGACGCCGTACGGGCTGCGCTGGACGAGGCGCTGCCCGCGGGGCTCGACGTGCTCGACGTGGTCACCGCCACGGGTGGGTCGCTGGCCGAGCAGCTGGAGGCCAGTGAGTGGGAGATCGCGCTGCCGGGCGTGGATCCGGCCGCCGCGGCGACGGCGGTCGAGGCCTTCCTGGCCCGGGAGGAAATTCTGGTCGAGCGCATGACCAAACGGGGACTTCGCTCGTTCGACTGTCGGGAGGCCGTTCTCCGACTCACCGTCGGTAGTGGACCGGCTTCGGTTGAGACGTGTGCGATACTGCAAGTGGTGTTACGGCACGGAACCCCGGCCGTGAGACCCGACGACGTTCTCGCCGGCGTGCTCGACGTAGCGACGCTCCCGGTGACGGGCCCGGCTCTTCTGACCAGGCTCGCCCAGGGCCCGCTCATCGCGGCCTCCGGCACAGTGGACGATCCGCTCGCTCGTGACCGCGACGCCAACCAGGCGACCGCGACCGGCCAGGCGGTCGACCACGAGACGCATCCAGCGGAGGGCGACGTCGCCGCTCCGACTGCGCCCTGAAGCGTGGGGGAGCGGGACCCAGCAGGCTTCCGCCGTGCCGGCCACCCGCCGGAAACGGCGAGACCGTGACCGCCTTCTGGGCGCGCCGGACCCGTGACAGGGGTCGCAGGATGCGCCGGAGGGCCTGAGGAGACCCGCACTGCATGCTCGACAACGAGCCGAACACCACTGAGGCCGCCGAGACGGCCGCCGCTCAGCCGGCCCGCAAGGCCGGCGCGAAGAAGACCGCCGCGAAGAAGTCGGCGGCCAAGACCACCGCCACGCGCAAGCGCACGGTCAAGAAGGCCGTCGCCGAGCCCGAAGCGGTGAGCACCCAGTCCGACGCGGAGGCCGCCGATCCGGCGCCCGCCCCCGCGAAGAAGACCGCCGCCCGCAAGACCGCGGCCAAGGCGCCGGCCAAGAAGGCCGCCACCAAGCGCACGGTGAAGAAGGCGGCCGCGAAGCCGGCCGAGGAGGCCCCCGAGGTCCCCGCCGACACCACCGCCGACGGCGGCCCGGTCGTCGAGACCCCGCCCGTGGCGAAGAAGACCACCCGCCGCCGCACCACCAAGAAGGCCGCGGCCCCCCAGCCCGACCTGCTCACCCCCGACTCCCCGGTCACCGACGGCCCCGTCGCCGACGCCGAGGAGGACGAGGAAGCCCTCGCCGCCGAAGCAGCCACCGCCGCCGCCGAGGCCGCCGCTGCTGAGGCCGCCGTCGCTGACGAGACCCCCCGCACCACCGCCAAGGCGATCACCACCACCGGCACCTCGTACGTCTCCGTCGGCGGCGCAACCCCCGCCGCCCCCGTCGAAGAGGCCACGGAGGAGCCGGCCCCCACCCGCCGCTCCCGGCGCCGCGCCCCCGTCGCGGCCCCCCTCTTCCAGGCCCCGACCGTCGACGTCGCCCCCCAGGCAGCGGCGACCAGCCCGGTCGAAGCCACCCCGGACGAGGAGACCCCCCGCAAGCGCACCCGCAGCCGCCGCGGCGCCACCGCCGACGCCGCGCAGGTGACCGAGACGCCGACGGACGAGCTGACCGACGTACCGGAGCCGACCGAGGACGAGCAGCCCACCCGCCGTCGCCGCAGCCGCCGCGGCCGTGACGCCGAGGAGGTCGCCGCCGACCGCGCCGAGCCGGTGCTCGAGGCCGCGCAGGAGATCACCCCCGAGGACGCGACCGACGCCGACGACGACGAAGGTGACGGCGAGGGCACCCGCCGCCGGCGCCGCCGCCGCGGTGGCCGTCGCCGCCGCAAGTCCGGTGAGGGCGCGGACGACAACGCCGACGAGCAGTCCGACGACGACGAGGACACCGACGAGCAGTCGGACGACTCCGACGACGACGCGGGCGACACCGACCAGTCCGAGGACGAGGGCTCCGGCACCTCGTCGCGCCGCCGCCGTCGCCGTCGTCGCCGCAAGGGCGAGGAAGGCGCCGTCGCCGCCGACGACCCCGACGAGATCGTCGTCCGGGTGCGTGAGCCGCGCAGCAAGAACACCGTGAACGAGATCACCGCGGTCGAGGGTTCGACCCGCCTGGAGGCGAAGAAGCAGCGCCGCCGCGAGGGCCGCGCCGCCGGCCGCCGCCGCGCGCCGATCGTGTCCGAGGCCGAGTTCCTGGCCCGGCGCGAGTCGGTCGAGCGGGCGATGGTGATCCGCGCCCGCGGCGACCTGACCCAGATCGCCGTGTCCGAGGACAACGTCCTGGTCGAGCACTACGTCGCCCAGGAGGAGCAGGTCTCGCTGATCGGCAACGTGTACCTCGGCCGGGTGCAGAACGTGCTGCCCAGCATGGAGGCCGCGTTCATCGACATCGGCAAGGGCCGCAACGCCGTCCTGTACGCCGGTGAGGTCGACTGGGCCACGCTCGGCGCCGGCAACGGCCCGCGCAAGATCGAGTCGGTGCTGAAGTCCGGCCAGGCGGTCCTGGTCCAGGTGACCAAGGACCCGATCGGCCACAAGGGCGCCCGGCTGACCAACCAGATCAGCCTGCCCGGCCGGTACGTCGTGTACGTGCCGCGCGGCGGCAACGGCGGGATCAGCCGCAAGCTGCCCGACACCGAGCGCAACCGGCTCAAGACCATCCTGAAGGACATCGTCCCGGACGAGGCGGGCGTGATCGTGCGCACCGCGGCCGAGGGGGCGACCGAGGAGGAGCTGACCGCCGACGTCAGCCGCCTGCAGGCGTACTGGACCGAGATCGACAAGAAGTCGAAGTCGGGTCAGGCGCCGCAGCTGCTGCACGGCGAGCCGGACCTGCTGATCCGCGTGGTCCGCGACCTGTTCACCGAGGACTTCACCAAGCTGGTGATCTCCGGTGACGACGCCTACGACCAGGTCAGCGAGTACGTCTCGTCGGTCGCGCCGCACCTGGCCGACCGGGTCGAGAAGTGGACCGGCGACGGCGACGTGTTCGCGAACTTCCGGATCGACGAGCAGATCAAGAAGGCGCTGGACCGCAAGGTCTGGCTGCCGTCGGGTGGTTCGCTGATCATCGACCGGACCGAGGCGATGACGGTCGTCGACGTCAACACCGGCAAGTTCACCGGCTCCGGGGGCAACCTCGAGGAGACCGTCACCAAGAACAACCTGGAAGCGGCCGAGGAGATCGTCCGCCAGCTGCGGCTGCGCGACATCGGCGGCATCATCGTGATCGACTTCATCGACATGGTGCTGGAGTCCAACCGCGACCTGGTACTGCGCCGGCTGGTGGAGTGCCTGGGCCGCGACCGGACCAAGCACCAGGTCGCCGAGGTGACCTCGCTGGGTCTGGTCCAGATGACCCGCAAGCGGATCGGCACCGGGCTGCTCGAGGCGTTCAGCGAGAACTGCGACCACTGCGGTGGGCGCGGCCTGATCCTGCACGACGAGCCGAAGGAGTCCCGCCGCAACGGGGGCCGCGGCCAGCAGGAGCCCAAGAACGGCCACGACCACAAGGCCGCGGAGGGCGAGGGGCGCAAGAGCTCCCGCCGCAGCCGCGGCAAGGGCCGTCGCGACGACGAGCAGACCGAGGCTCCGGAGCCGGCGCCGCACACCAGCGACGCCGCCCAGCGCCTGGCCCAGATCGCTGCCGCTTCGGCTGCGGCGAACGGCCACGGTCAGCACGACGAACCGGCGCGGGAGACCTCCTCCGAGGAGCCCGGGACGCCGGCGCAGGCTGCCGACGTACCGGCTGAGCAGGCGAGCACCGACGCGGCCCCGGCCGCTGAGGTCGAGGCGGAGCAGAGCGAGCAGAACGGCTCGTCCCGCACCCGTCGCCGGCGCAGTGGGCGGAGCCGCTCGAAGGGCACCGATTCCGAGGCGGAGAGCGCTCCGGAGCTGGTCACGACTGCTCCCTAGGGCCGGTTTTGAAGTTTGCGACGCTCGCGTAGTAAACTTCCCATTCGGCGCGCATCCTGCGTGCCTCCTTTGTGTGGGCCCCGGTGTGTAGGTGTGTGACAGCCCGGGGGCCCGGTAAGACTTCCGAACAAACAGAGAGTGAGATCCACGGTGTACGCGATCGTGCGCAGTGGCGGCACCCAGCAGAAGGTCGCCGTCGGCGATGTCATCGAGATCGACAGCCTGACGGACCAGGTCGGCGACACGGTGTCGCTGCCCGCAGTCCTCGTCGTCGATGGCGACACCGTGACGACCGATGCCGCCGCTTTGTCCAAGGTGGCCGTCTCGGCTGAGGTCCTCGGCCGGACCAAGGGCCCGAAGATTCACATCCTCAAGTACAAGAACAAGACCGGTTACCGCAAGCGCCAGGGGCACCGTCAGCACTACACCCAGGTCAAGGTCACCGCGATCGACGCGAAGAAGAAGTGAGCTGATCTGAGATGGCACACAAGAAGGGCGCGGCGTCCACCCGTAACGGGCGCGACTCGAACGCGCAGCGGCTCGGCGTGAAGCGCTTCGGCGGTCAGCTGGTCAACGCCGGCGAGATCATCGTCCGGCAGCGCGGCACGCACTTCCACCCGGGCACGCTGGTCGGCCGGGGTGGCGACGACACCCTGTTCGCGCTGGCCGAGGGCCGGGTCGAGTTCGGCACCCGTCGCGGGCGCCGCGTGGTCAACATCGTCCCGGCGCCGGCGGAGTAACACCGCCACCCGGCACGATTGCTAGCTCTGAGAAGGGCGGGTCGCGGAATACCGCGACCCGCCCTTCTCGCTGTTCTTGGGGAACAGTCCCCGACACCCTGCAGGAAGTAGAGAACACCGATGGCGATTCCCAGCTTTGTCGACCGGGTCACGGTGCACGTCACCGGTGGCAACGGCGGAAACGGCTGCGCCTCGGTGCACCGGGAGAAGTTCAAGCCGCTCGGCGGCCCGGACGGCGGCAACGGCGGTGACGGCGGCAGCGTGATCCTGCGCGTCGACCCCGACCTGACCACGCTGGTCGACTACCACCGCTCCGGTCACCGCTCCGCGACGAACGGTGCCCAGGGCAAGGGCGACCACCAGAACGGCAGCAAGGGCGCGGACGTCGTCCTGCCGGTTCCGGACGGCACCGTGGTCAGTACGCCGGAGGGCGAGGTGCTCGCCGACCTGGTCGGTCCCGGCGCGGAGTTCGTCGTCGCGCAGGGCGGCAAGGGCGGCCTGGGCAACGCGGCGCTGGCCAGTTCGGCCCGCAAGGCGCCCGGCTTCGCCCTGCTCGGTGAGGACGGCGAGGAACGCACGATCGTTCTCGAGCTCAAGGTCGTCGCCGACATCGGGCTGGTCGGCTTCCCGAGCGCGGGCAAGTCGTCGCTGGTCGCGTCGATCAGCCGGGCCCGGCCGAAGATCGCCGACTACCCGTTCACCACCCTGATCCCGAATCTCGGTGTTGTCGTCGCCGGCGAGACCACGTTCACCGTGGCCGACGTACCGGGCCTGATCGAGGGCGCCAGCGAGGGGCGCGGGCTCGGGCACGACTTCCTGCGGCACGTCGAGCGCTGCGCCGCGCTGGTCCACGTGATCGACTGCGCGACGTACGAGCCGGGCCGCGACCCGGTCAGCGACCTCGACACGATCGAGGCGGAGCTGGCCGCGCACGGTGGGCTGGAGGACCGGCCGCGGCTGGTCGCGCTGAACAAGGTGGACGTGCCGGACGCGCGCGAGATCGCGGAGATGGTGACCGCGGACCTCGAGCAGCGCGGGATGCGGGTGTTCTCGATCTCGACCGCGAGCCACGAGGGGCTGGACGCGCTGAAGTTCGCGATGGCCGAGATCGTGGTGAAGCGTCGCGCGGAGGCGGAGAAGCCGGACACCACGCGGATCGTGATCCGGCCGCAGGTGGCCGGCGGCGTCGAGTTCAAGATCAAGAAGACGCCCGACGGCGGCTGGCTGGTGCAGGGCGAGAAGCCGGAGCGCTGGGTCCGGCAGACCGACTTCGCGAACGCCGAGGCGACCGGTTACCTGGCCGACCGGCTGAACCGGCTCGGCGTCGAGAAGGAACTGCTCGAGCGCGGCGCGATGGCCGGCGACGCCGTGATCATCGGCGACGGCCCGAACGCGGTCGTGTTCGACTTCGCTCCCGAGGTGCAGGCCGGAGCCGAGATCCTGGCCCGCCGCGGCGAGGACCACCGGCTCGAGGAGGACCGTCCGGCCGCCCAGCGCAAGAAGGCCAAGGACGAGCTGTACCACGCCCGCCGGGCCGGCGAAATCGAGCCGTCGACCGACCTGTCGGAGTACGGCGCGGGCTGGACCGAGGACGAGGTCGACCTGTCCCCGGCCGAGGCGAAGGCGGCCCAGAAGGCCGCCGAGAAGCTGGCCCGCAAGCAGGCCCGTGAGCTGGAGGCCGAGCAGGAACTGCAGGCCGAGCTCGCGTACGCCGCCGGTCAGGACATCGACGTCGAGGCGGAAGACAACAACAACGCATAAGCAGTTGCCTTCGGCCCGCAATGGCGCCGGCCGGGGGTGCTGCGATCCCTGGTGGGAGAGCTGATGAAACGCCGCACGGAGGTCGTCAAGGCCTCCCGCATCGTGGTGAAGGTCGGGTCGTCGTCGCTGACCCAGCGCGGCCGGATCGACCTGGAGCGCCTCCGCCTGCTCGTCGACGCCCTGGCCGCCCGGCGCGTCGAAGGCACCGAGGTGGTGCTGGTGTCCTCTGGCGCGATCGCCGCCGGCCTGGCGCCGATGGGGCTGCGGTCCCGTCCTCGCGACCTCGCCACCCAGCAGGCCGCCGCGTCGGTCGGGCAGGGCTTGCTGATGGCCCGCTACAGCGACGCCTTCGCCGCGCACGGCCTCCGCGTCGGGCAGGTGCTGCTGACGGTGGACGACGTCACCCGCCGTTCGCATTACCGCAACGCCTACCGCACCTTCGCGCGCCTGCTGGAACTGGGCGTCGTACCGATCGTCAACGAGAACGACACGGTCGCCACCACCGAGATCCGCTTCGGCGACAACGACCGCCTCGCCGCGCTCACCAGTCATTTGGTCCACACGGACTTGCTGGTCCTGCTCTCCGACGTGGACGGCCTGTACGACGGCGATCCGCGCAAGCCGGGCACGACAATGCTCACGGATGTGCGAGGGCCGGACGATCTGGTGCCGTTGCAGATCGGTCGTACTGGTTCTTCCGGGGTCGGCACCGGTGGCATGCAGACGAAGGTCGAGGCCGCCGCCATCGCTACTGCTGCGGGGATTCCCGTCGTCCTGACGTCGGCTGGCCGGGTCGGCGAAGCTCTTCGTGGTGATCCCGTCGGCACTCTGTTCCATCCCACGGGTCGCCGCCGCAAAACCCGGCTCCTGTGGCTCCAACACGCGACGTCCGGCCAGGGCCGCCTGCAATTGGACGAAGGCGCCGTCAAGGCCGTGACGGAACGCCGTACGTCGCTGCTGCCCGCAGGCATCAACGCGGTGGAAGGCACCTTTTCCGCAGGCGACCCGGTGGATTTGGTTTCTCCGTCGGGAGTGGTCGTTGCCCGCGGCCTAGTCAACTACGACGCCACCGAACTCCCCAACCTCCTCGGCCGCTCCACCCGAGACCTGGCTCGGGAACTCGGTTCGGCGTACGAACGAGAAGTAGTCCACCGAGACGACCTCGTCCTGCTCTAAAAGTAGAACAAGAGCAAAGAACAAGAGCAAAGAACAATTATAGACCGTGGCTGACGCTGCTGTGAGCGGCTGAGGTCGGCGTCGGCTCGGATTACTGCGCTCGATGAGCGCCGCGACATCCACAAACCGGGTAGGGCCGCAGCTGCAGACGATCTCAGGCCAGTCAGGCACGGCTCAGTCCTTCGGGTCAAACGGGAAACCGTCTGTGTGCACGCTTTGGGCAGCGAGATGGACGCCACGCGGCTGCACCATCGCAGGCGGGAGGCGTGTTCCGTGCTGGAAAGGGCGCTGCTCGACGCGGAAGCGCCGAGGATCACGAAGCAGACGAGGTGATCACCAACGAGCAGAGGACCGCACCGGGCACCCTTCACCTGCGCAAATTGACCTGGCCGACCGGGCTCGGGTGGTCAACGCCGACGGATATATCGGCGAGTTCACAAGCAGAGAGATCGCGACGCCCACGCCACCGGCAAATTGATCTCGTTCACCGATCCCGTCTACCCACTCAACGCTTCTTGCTGCGCGCGGGCAACGAGTCTCGGTCAGCTTCGGAGCGCGTTGCCAGGGGTCTTCGAAGGCGACCTGCCCGCCCGACTTCGGTGACGAGCAGTGGCAGCGGTGTCGGACAATAACGTCGTCGAGCGCTGCTTCAACAAGCCCGAGCACTGGCGAGGGGTTGGCAATGCGGTCAGCCAAGAACCGTCCGCAACCACCACTCCGGTCGCTGCCTGAATGCCACACACCACTGGAGGTCAGACCTTTGGCGAAACGGTCTAGTCGTCCAGGCGGGCAATGGAGGAGGCCGTGGTCAGCGGAGCCCGGCCCCTCCAGTCGGCCCGGATCACGTCATACCGTCTGTTCCGGGTTTCGACGTTGCGGGCCGACGCCCTCGGGGACTTCGCTGTGCAAATGCGGGATGTAGACGAGCTTCTGGGTTCGCCCGTCGAGCACGGTCGACTCGACGAGTTCCAGGTCGAGTTCGGCTCCGCCGTGGAGGAGGGCTGCGTCGCCGGCGCGGCCCGTGACGGCGGGGAACATCATGATCTCGAGGCGGTCGACGAGGCCGGCGGCGAGTAGGGCGCGGTTGAGGGAGATGCTGCCGTGCGAACGCATCGGGACGTCGGTGGTGCGCTTCAGGCGTTCGATCGCCGTCACGGCGTCCTCGTTGAGGAGCGTCGAGTTCTGCCAGCCGAGCGGTTCTTCGAGGGTGCTGGAGAAGACGATCTTCGGGAGCGCGTTCAGGCTGTCGTAGTACGGCTCGTCGTACTCGGTCACGAACTGCCGGAATTCCCGGAACGTCGTCGCGCCGAAGACGAGCACTTGGTCCTGCGCGAAGGTTCGCACCCGGTCCTCGATGAGCTCCGGGCCCTCCTTTCCCCAGTAGCCGGGCCAGCCGTGGGCCATGCCGTAGCCGTCCACGCTGCAGAAGAAGTCGACGGTGAAGGTTGTGCTCATGGTGCTGCTCCCTTGTTCGGGTCACCTCCGGTGGGTGACTTCACAACAGCTACGAACACGAGGGGATCGATCCGACAACTGTGCCGCAGCGGATGGAGCCGAGGGAGTTTGGAGGGCAGGACCGGCGCGGATGCAGAGATCTGCACGTCGGCCCTGCCGGTCTAGTCGTCCAGCCACTCGGCATTCGTAGCGTCGCGGTGGTAGCCGCTGTGGTGTCCGAGTGTGCAGACTCGCCCGGTCAGTGGATGGGTGCCGTCGCAGACGGCGGGCGGAGAAGGCCTGAGGATCGGCCAGCCGCGCTCGTCGCGCTTCGGTGCGGACGGTGTGGGATCGTGCCCCGTGTCTGCCTGCATGAGGACAGCATCGTGATCACGGAACGTGGTCTCTACGGTTCCCGTGTATCCCTCGTGTTCAGGATGCAGGGATACAACCCGGTGGGTGACACTGATGGACGTGAGCTTCGGCAGGCGTCTGAAGGAGTACCGCGAGCACCGGGACTGGTCGCTTGCGGACTTGGCGCGGGCGACTCATTACAGCCGCAGTTATCTGTCCAACGTGGAGAACGGGCGGAAGGCGCCGAGTGAGGATCTGGCGCGGGTGTGTGATGAAGCGTTGCGGGCCAAGGGGGAATTGATCGCCGCCGCGAGGACTGACGTGGTGGGGCGGCTGGGGGAGGTGCCGTGGCAGACGGCTGAGTTGGTGCAGCGGCTACAGGCCAGTGACACCAGTGCGCAGACGCTGGAGCCTCTTCGAGCGACGGTTGAGGAACTGTGTTGCCAGTACAACCGCCGCGACGCGTTGGAGTTGCGTCAGGAAGCTCACGCCTGGTTGCAGCATGTCGGTAGCCTGCTGCGTCGACCTGTCGGTTTGAAGGCGCATCAAGAACTGCTGGTGACCGGTGGTTGGCTGGCCCTCCTGGCCGGCTGCGTCGAGTACGACCTCGGGATGAGCTCGGCCGCCGAGACTACGCGGATCGCGGCGATGCAGTTGGGTGGCGAGGCGGATCATCCGGAGATCGTCGGGTGGGGCCACGAGATGACGGCGTGGTTCGCCCTGACGCAAGGGCGGTATCGGCAGGCGGTCGAGGCTGCTCGGCGGGGGCAGGCGGTGGCGCAGACCAGCAGTGTGCACGTTCAGCTCATCGCCCAGGAGGCGAAGGCTCGGGCGCGGATGGGGGAGAGCGGCCTGCACAGCGTGCTCGAAAGAGGACGGGAGCTGCTCGACCGCCTGCCGTATCCCGACCGCCCGGACAATCACTTCAAGATCGACCCGGCCAAGTGGGACTACTACGCCATGGACGTCCACCGGATCGCCGGCGACAACCACCTGGCGCACCAGTACGCGAACGCCGTCATTCGCGACAACGTCACTCCCGGCGGCACTGAGTTGAGCCCGATGAGAGTTTCGGAGTGCTGGCTCACGCTGGGATTTCTGGCCGGTCGCCAAGGCGATCTGGAGCAGGCGGTCGGGATGGGCAAGGCGGGGCTCCGGGACGGCCGGCAGAGCCGGATCCACCTGACGATGATCGCGGGCGAACTCGACCGGGAGTTGCGTCAACAGTTTCCGGGTGAGGGTCTGGTCGACGAGTTCGAGGACGCGCTCCGCAGCTTCTGACGCGGCTCAGTTGCTGGCCGGCTCCGGGACCGCGAGCAGCGCCGAGATCCACTGCAGGCGTTCGGGCATCGGCCAGTAGTACACCCACGTACCCCGGCGTTCGCAGTCGACCAGGCCGGCCTCGCGCAGCACCTTCAGGTGGTGGGAGATCGTCGGGCCGGAGACGTCGAAGTGCGGCGTGATGTCACAGACGCAGACCTCGTCGCCGGCGGAGGCGATGATCGACATCAGGCGCAGGCGGATCGGGTCCGACAGGGCCTTGAAGGCCGCGGCGCCCTCGGCGGCTTGCGCCGGGTTGAGCGCGGCGACGGAGATCGGGGCGCAGCAGCCACCGCTGCTCAGGAGGGGAATCTGCTGCTTCGACACATGTCTATCTTGACTCATGTCGAAACAGGAGGCAAGGTGGACTCGTTGATTCGATGAACTTCAAGACAAGTGAGGGGCAAGCGATGAGCGAGCAGAAGACCGCGCCGGTGGTGGTTGTCGGCGCGGGTCCGGTGGGCCTGGCGGCAGCGGCGCATCTGGCCGAGCGGGGCCTGGACTTCGTGGTCCTGGAGGCCGGTCCCGGGATCGCGGCGGCGATCGACGAGTGGCGGCACGTCAAGCTGTTCAGCCCCTGGCGGTACGACGTCGACGCGGCCGCGAAGCGCCTGCTCGAGCAGGCGGGCGGCTGGACCGAGCCCGACCCCGGCACGTTGCCGACCGGCGGCGACCTGATCGACGCCTACCTCGAGCCGCTGTCGAAGACCCCGCAACTGTCCGGCCGGATCCGCTTCAACGCGCCCGTCGCCGCGGTGACGCGGGTCGGCTTCGACCGAATCCGCACCGCCGGCCGTGAGCAGGCGCCGTTCCTGATCCGGCTCGCCGACGGCTCCGAGCTCCTGGCGTCCGCGGTGATCGACGCCGCCGGCACCTGGCGCCGTCCCAACGTGCTGGGCGGCTCCGGCATCCCCGCGCGCGGCGAGAACGACCTTGCCGGCAGCATCTCCCGCGCCCTGCCCGACGTACTGGATCGCGATCGGGACCGCTTCGCCGGACGCCGTACGGCGGTCGTCGGCGCCGGCCACTCGGCCGCGACCACGCTGCTCGACCTCGGCGAACTCGCCGCCCAGGTCCCCGGCACCGAGATCGTCTGGGTGGTCCGCGGTACCGACCAGGCCCGCACATACGGCGGCGGCGCGGCCGACGAGCTGCCCGCGCGCGGCGCCCTCGGCTCCCGGCTGAAGCAGCTGGTCCAGTCGGGCCAGGTCGAACTGGTGAGCAGCTTCCGCATCGAGGCCGTCGAGCCGACCGCCGACGGACGGGTTCAGCTGGCTGCCGGCGATCGGCGGGTCGTCGCCGACACGGTGGTGAACTCGACCGGCTTCCGCCCCGACCACGCCATGGTCGCCGAGCTGCGGCTCGACCTGGACCCGATTCTCGGCTCGACCCGCGCGCTGGCGCCGCTGATCGACCCGAACCAGCACTCTTGCGGCACCGTCCCGCCGCACGGCGTCGACGAGCTCGCGCACCCCGAGCCCGGCTACTACGCCGTCGGCGCGAAGTCCTACGGGCGCGCGCCGACGTTCCTGCTCGCCACTGGGTACGAGCAGGCCCGCTCGGTCGTCGCCGCGCTCGCCGGCGACTGGGAAGCGGCTCGCGACGTCCAGCTCAACCTGCCCGAGACCGGCGTCTGCTCGTCCAACCTCGCGTACGGCGACAGCGCCGACGAGGCCGCCGGTGGCTGCTGCGGCCCGGCCGCGCAGGTGGAGACCGCGGCGCCGGCCGGCCGCGGCCTGGCCACCGGAATCAGCGGCGGTCTGCTGACGGTGATCGACCAGCCCGCCACGGGACAGTCGAGCTGCTGCAACTGATGCAGCCCACGACAGCGGCCACCGCGCGGACCCGGTCAACCGGTCGGCGCGGTGGCCGCTTCGGCGTCCCCCGGCGGCTCGTCGCGGCGCTGGCCGTCACCCAGACGGTCGGGTACGGCGTGCTCTACTACGCGTTCAGCGCGCTGCTCGGTCCGATGAGCCGTGACCTCGGGATCTCGACGTCCACCGCGGCCGGCGCACTCACGGCCGCGATCCTGACCACCGGGCTGATGTCCGTCCCGGTCGGCCGATGGCTCGACGCACGCGGCGGGCACGCCCTGATGACCGGCGGATCGCTGCTCGGCGCCGGCGCCATCGTGGCGTGGTCGCAGGTCCACTCGTTGCCGCAGCTGTACGTCGTGTTCGTGCTGATCGGCGTCGCGTCGGCGATGGTCCTGTACGAACCGGCCTTCGCCGTCGTCGTGGCCGTCACCGCACCCGCAGCCCGCACCCGGGCGCTGCTCGGCATCACCCTGGTCGCGGGCTTCGCCAGTTCGATCTTCATCCCGCTCACCGGACACTTGCTCGAGGCCACGACCTGGCGCGACACGTTGCTGATCCTCGCCGCCGGGTACGCCGTACTGGCGATCCCGCTGCACGCCGTCGTTCTGCGCCGGACCGGCCCACGCCATCGCGCCGCCCTGTCTCCGAAGGGAGTCGGCTCGGCTCCGAGGCGGCTCCTGCGGGATGCCGGGTTCTGGCTGCTGGCCGGCGGTTTCGTCCTGCACGCCGCGGCGCTCGCGATCGTTGCCGTACACCTCGTGCTCTATCTGACCGGCCTCGGCCATTCGCCGGCCGTCGCCGCGAGCTTGGCCGGTCTGCTCGGTCTCCTGTCCGTCACCGGCCGCGTCGTCGCCACCCTGTCGGTGCGGTGGTTGCCTATGGCCACCATCACGGCGATCGTGCTGATCGTCCAGGGCCTCGCGATCTCGCTGCTCCCGTTCACCGGCCGGCACCTGGCCGGCGCGATCGGATGCCTGACCTTGTTCGGACTCGGCTTCGGCGTCGCCTCGATCGCGGCCCCGGCGATCCTGCTCGACCGTTACGGCTCCCACGGCTACGCCACCACTGCGGGAACCCTGGCCACCCCGGCGATCATCGCCAAAGCCTGCGCGCCGCTCGGCGCCGCCGTACTGGCTGAAACGACTGGGTACCGGCCCGTCATCCTGATGGTCGCCGCCGCCTGTGTCGCCGCGGGGCTGCTGGTCGCCGTCTCGCGGCGCGTGCCGCCGCCGGCGGGGGCGTAGCCCTTCGTCGAGGGGTGGTGATGGCGGCCGCCGCTGCCTCAGGCGCGCGCACGGGCGGTCGAAGCCAGTTCTTCCAGGCGTCCCTGACCGGCTTCGAGCTGCATGCCGTCATTCACCTCGCCCAGTCCTCTGCTCCGCCGGTACGGCGTACCGGCCGCGCCCTCGAATCCCCTCCTGCCCCTCGCCCTCGCGGCCGTCGTCCCGCTCTCCCACGCGGTCGCCCGCCCGCCGCGCCTGCGTCGGCGCTGAGACGGTCGAGCGGCGGCGTGGCGTGGCGTCCTACGATGTTGGGATGAGCGAGATCATCCAGTTGTGCCGACGGGCGCGGGAGGCGTCGTACGCGTTGGCTTCGGCGTCGCGGGCGACCAAGGACGCGGCGTTGCACGCGATGGCGGCAGCGTTGCGGGCGAACACGGAGCGGATCGTGACGGCGAACGCCAAGGACGTCGCGGCCGCACGAGAAGCCGGTACGCCGGAGTCGACGGTGGATCGGCTGGCGCTGGACCCGGGGCGGGTCGACGCGATGGCCGCGGGCCTCGAGCAGTTGGCCGGGCTGGTGGACCCGGTCGGTGAGGTCGTGCGCGGGTACAACCTGCCTAACGGGCTCGAGCTCAAGCAGGTCCGGGTGCCGTTCGGAGTGGTCGGCATCATCTACGAGGCCCGCCCGAACGTGACGGCCGACGCGGCCGGGATCTGCCTCAAGTCGGGCAACGCGGTGCTGCTGCGCGGGTCGTCGTCGGCGGCCGAGTCCAACGCGGAGATCATCGACGTCCTGCGGACCGCCGTGGAAGAGGCCGGACTGCCGGCCGACGTGATCCAGGGCGTGCCGGGGGACCGGGCCGCGGTCAAGGAGCTGATGCAGGCGCGCGGCCTGGTCGACGTCCTGATCCCGCGAGGTGGCGCCGGACTGATCCAGACCGTCGTCACCGAGTCGACCGTGCCGGTGATCGAGACGGGCGTCGGCAACTGCCACGTGTACGTCGACGCGGACGCCGACCTCGACCTCGCGCTGACCATCCTGCTCAACGCGAAGACCCAGCGTCCGAGCGTCTGCAACGCGGCCGAGTCGCTGCTGGTGCACGCCGCGGTCGCCGACGAGTTCCTCGCGAAGGCCCTGCCCGCCCTGGCCGAGGCAGGTGTCACGGTGCACGGCGACCCGAAGGTGGTTGCGTCAGGCAAGGACATCCAGACGGCCACCGACGAGGACTACGCGGCGGAGTACCACGGGCTCGACCTGTCGGCCGCCGTCGTCGACTCGCTCGAGGACGCCGTGTTGCACATCCGCAAGTACAGCTCCAGCCACACGGACGCGATCATCACCAGGTCGCAGGCGGCGGCCCGGCGCTTCGTCCAGGCGGTCGACTCGGCGGCAGTGGTGGTCAACGCGAGCACCCGGTTCACCGACGGCGGCGAGTTCGGGTTCGGCGCGGAGATCGGGATCTCCACCCAGAAACTGCACGCGCGGGGGCCGATGGGGCTGCCGGAGATGACGTCCACCAAGTACGTCGTGATCGGCGAGGGGCAGATCAGGACCTGAAGCTCAGCACGTCGGCCGCGTCGAACGTGCCGACCTCGATCGGCTCCTCGGTGAGCGCCGCCAGCGCGGCGCGGTGACCGGGAGCCGAATCGACGTCGACCAACCGCACCGGCCCGTCGTGGTCCGGCCACTGGAGAACCGCGGCCGGCTGATCGGGCGCACTCACCACGAGCTTGCTCAGATCGGCCCGGATCCCGTCGCCGGTCGCCTTCACCACGGCTTCCTTCCGGGTCCAGTACGTCGTGAACGCGGCCGGCCGGTCCGCGGCGTCGCGTCGTACGAGGTGCTCGGTCTCCTCCGGCGCCAAGCTGACGCGGGCCAGGTCGAGAGGGTCGAGCCGGGTGTCGACCACCTCGACGTCCAGGCCCACCGGCGTACCGGGGTGGAACGCGACGCCGACCAGATCGCCGGAATGGGAGATCGACAGCTCGGCGCCCTCGGCGCGGACCTTGCCGTGCGGGCGCCCGCAGTCCCCGCAGCGCCGATCAAGCCGGATACTTGCCGGTGGCAACTGCTGGCGCCGGCCGAGCAGCCGGCGCACGATCGTGCAGCCGAGCAGGAAGCGGTCCTTGTCCTCCTGCCGCACGTACGCCGCCAACCGCTCCCGCTCCACCGCGTCGAGATCGCCGACCCATGCGGGGTCGATCGACTGGGTGCTCAGCCGTGCCCACCAGATCTCGATCATGCCGTGCTCAACGCCCACTCGACCGCGCTGGGAATGTCGGTGACCGGGTAGCGCACCGCGCGGATCACGCGGTCGGCGCCGGCGATCAGCACGAAGCGTTTGAGGCGCTCCAGGCCGCCGGCGCGGAAGGTCGGCAGACGCAGGGCGGCGGCCAACGTCAGGTCCGTGTCGGACAGCAGGGGCTGCGCGATCTGCTCCAGTTCCGCGAAGGCGCGCTGCTCGTCGGGGCGCTGGGTGCTCACCCCGTGCACGGCGATTCCCGCGGCGCGGAACTCGTCGTACCGCTCGCTGAAGAGCTTGTTCTCCAACGTGCAGCCGTGGGCTCCGGCGATCGCTCGCCAGTCGTCGGGCAAGGGCGTCGGCCGCCCGGTCGCCGGGAACCCGAACACGACCGTAGCCCGGGTGTCGGGGGCGACCACATCGATCGGTGCCCCTGTATTGGTTGCTTCCAGCAACAGCCCGGACGGGATCCGCCGGCCGACCAGCTCGTGCAGCCGATGAGCCGGCGGCTCCGACTCGTCGTTGGTGCCGGTCAGTTCGCCGTCGCCGAGCAGCCAGCGGTCGCCCCAGTCCTGCAGGGCCACGAGCACCGGCAGCAGCGCCCGGCCCCGAGGCGTCAGCCGGTACGCGTACCGCGTCGGCCTGTCCTGGTACGCCGTACGCTCGACGATCCCGCTGTCCATCAGCCCGACCAGCCGCTCGGTCAGCACCTTCCGGGAGATCCGCAGGGACTCCGCCAGCAGGTCGAACCGGTCCAGCCCGCGGGCCAGGTCGCGCACGATCAGCAGCTCCCAGGGGTCGCCGACGACCGCCAGCGACTGCGCGATCGCACAGTTCGGCTCGGGCGAGAAACTGCTCCGCCGCACCGCGCCTCCCTCGGTCGAATCCGCTTGCACTCAACTTAGCCGGGCGACTAAGTTCCCGCTAGGAACTCACTGAGCTGGAGGCAGGCGTGACGACGTACTGGCGCCGAGTCGCCGACCTCCCCGGCTGGCTGAAGGCCGTGATGCTCGGCCAGCTGGTCAGTGCGGCCGGCGCGCTTGCCTGGATCTACCTGACGCTGTACCTGGTCGAGGATCGCGGGATGACACCGCAGCACGCCGGGTTCGCCGCGGCGGCGTACGGGGTGGGGCTGCTCGGCGGCAACCTCGGTGGCGGCTGGGTCGGCGACCGCTTCGGCCTGCGGGCGGCCGCGGTCGGCAGCCAGTTGACCTGGGCCGCCGCCTGCCTGGCGATGCCGGTCGTGCCCTCCGCCGGGCTGGCAGTACTGGCTGCGGTCGCCGGGCTGTGCGGGGGAGCGAGCAGGCCGAATCTCAGCGCCCTCGTGGCGACCGCGATGTCCGCCGACCGGCGCCGGGAGGGCATCGCCCTGTCGCGGACCGCCAGCAACGCCGGCTTCACGATCGGGCCGCCGCTGGGCGGGCTGCTGGCGGCGTACGACTTCTCGCTGGTGTTCGTAGTCGACGCGGTGACCAGTCTGGTGCTGGCGATCGTGGTGTGGCGGTGGGTGCCTGCGGCCACGCGGACCGTCGTGCGGCAGGCTTCAGGTGTCTGGCGGGCGCTGCGGCGGGACAGGGCGACTCTGGTGCTGCTCGGCGCGATCGTGGTGGTCGACACGGCGTACCGGCAGCTCTTCGCGACGATGCCGCTGCTGCTGAGAGACGCGGGCTCGCCGGCGGTCGCGTACGGAGTACTGATCGGGCTGAGCTCGGTGGTGATCGTGCTGCTCGAAGCGCCGCTGGCGGTGCGGCTGGCTGGGCATCAGGCGCTGCGCGTGGTCGCAGGCGGCTTCGTACTGGTCGGAGTGGGGCTCGCGGTGCTGGGAGTGTGGCCGGTGCTGGCAGGGGCGGCTGTGGCGGTTGCGGTGATCACTGGCGGGGAGATGCTCTACAAGCCGACCGCGACGGCTCATGTCGCCGACGCTGCGCCGGAGGGGATGGTGGGGCGCTACAGCAGCCTGTACGCCGCTGCGTCGATCAGCGGGATGTTCCTGGCTCCGGCACTCGGCGGTACGGCGTACGAGCGTGTGCCGGGTCTGCTGTACCCGGCGGCCGCCGTACTGGCTGTGGGGGCGGCTGCTGTCCTGCTGCTGGTCGGGCGGGCTACTCCGCCGGCAGGGGAGCGGGACGCGCTTCCCAGCGGGTCGACAGCACGACCGTCGTCCGGGTCCTGACCACGCCGTTCACTCTGCGGAGCTGGCCGACGACCGCCTCGAGCTGGGTGACGTCGGAGACCCGGACCTTGACCACCAGCTCCTGGTCGCCGGCGACGAACCAGCAGTCCTCGACGGCCTCGATCTCCCGGACCCCGTCGACGATGTCGTCGGTCTCCACGTCGTCGCGCTGGAACAGCCCGATCAGCGCGCTGGTGCCGAGGCCGACCTTGTCCGGCGCGACGACGGCGCGGTAGCCGAGCAGCACACCACGCTCCTCCAGCCGCTTCACGCGCTCCTGAACGCTCGGCCCGGACAGCCCGACGACCCGGCCGAGCTCGGCCCAGCTGGACCGTCCGTTGGTCCGCAGCGCCTCGACCAGCTGTCGATCGATCACGTCCATGAATCCTCCCGTTCACCGCAGATTCGTAGGGAGATCGTCTGATCTGCCTTTAATTCGTTTGTGTTCGACCAGCGTACGACGTAGAATTCTTGGTAGCTGGAGATGCCCCTCCGGCTACACCACAACCCTGTGAAGGAATCATGATCACCCCCGATGTCGCCCGTGCCCACATCTACGAGCTGCGCCGCGTCGCCGAACTGCACAACCGTGTCGCCGCGCGCCCGTCGGCTCTGCGCAGGCTGCTGACCCGCAAGCACTGATCCACACCTGCGCGACCGGCAGGCCCGTCGAGGGCCACCGGTCGCGCTTGTTGGGGGTACGGCGAGATAGGCTCTGCCCATGGCTCTTCAACTCCTGCCCCAGCTGGCGCCGCTGTCCGAAGCCGCCGGTGAGGCGTCGCACATCTCGCCGTGGTGGTACGGCGGGTTCTCCCTGTTCGTGCTGGTCGCGCTGCTGGCGCTGACCGTGATCATGGGCAAGGGCCGGCCGCACAGCTGAGCGGCGGATCGAGCTGACGTGAACTCTCCGGAGCGGGTCCGGCGCCTCGGCGTCATGGGCGGTACGTTCGACCCGATCCACCACGGCCACCTGGTGGCCGCGAGCGAGGTGCAGTCGTACTTCGACCTGGACGAGGTGATCTTCGTCCCGACCGGTCAGCCCTGGCAGAAGACCGACCGGGACGTCTCGCCGCCCGAGGACCGGTACCTGATGACGGTGATCGCGACCGCCTCCAACCCGCGGTTCTCGGTCAGCCGGGTCGACATCGACCGGCCCGGGCCGACGTACACGATCGACACGCTGCGCGATCTGTCCCGGCTCTATCCCGACGCCGAGCTGTTCTTCATCACCGGCGCCGACGCGCTGGCCCAGATCCTCACCTGGCGCGACGTCGACGAGATGTTCAAACTGGCCCAGTTCGTCGGTTGTACCCGGCCGGGGACCGAGGCGACCGAGCTCCCGCTCGACCGGCTCCCGATGGACCGGATCACCCTGCTCGAGGTGCCTGCGCTGGCCATCTCGTCGACCGAATGCCGGGCCCGGGTGGCCAAGGGCAACCCGACCTGGTACCTGGTCCCGGACGGAATCGTCCAGTACATCGCCAAGCGCGACCTCTACACCAACCATTAGAAGGAACTGCATGCCTGCCTCCGAACGTGCCGTCGAGCTGCTCACCGCGGCAGCCGAGGCGGCCCACGACAAGAAGGCCGAGAACGTGCTCGCGTTCGACGTCTCCGAGCAGCTCGCGATCACCGACGCGTTCCTGGTCGCCTCGGCGTCCAACGACCGCCAGGTCCGCGCGATCGTCGACGCGATCGAGGAGAAGCTGCGCGAGGACTTCGACGCCAAGCCGGTCCGCCGCGAGGGCGCCCGCGAGGGCCGTTGGGTCCTGCTGGACTACCTGGAGATCGTCATTCACGTCCAGCACGACGAGGAGCGCAGCTTCTACTCCCTGGAGCGGCTCTGGCGCGACTGCCCGATCATCGCGCTGCCGTCGCCGGTCCCCGGTTCACCCGAATGACCGCAGGACGCCTGATCGTCTGGCGCCACGGCCGCACCGAGTGGAACCTCCTGGACAAGGTCCAGGGCCAGGCGGACATCCCCCTGGACGAGGTCGGCATCGCCCAGGCCCGCGCGGCCGCGGCCCGCCTGGCCTCGCTCGCCCCCACCCGGCTGATCTCCAGCGACCTCCAGCGAGCCGCCTCCACCGCCGCCGAACTGGCAGCCCTCACCGGCCTCACTGTCGAGTACGACAAGTCCCTCCGCGAGATCGACGTCGACGACTGGGCCGGCCTCACCATGGCCGAGCTCGCCGAGGCCCACCCCGAGGCCGCCGCCCGCATCCGCGCCGGCGAACCCCAGCGCCGAGGCACCGCCGGCGAAACCGTCGAAGAGGTCGCCGCCCGCTTCGCCCCCGCCCTCCAGCGCGCAGTCGAAGACGCCAACCCTTCCGACACCGTCGTGGTCGCCACCCACGGCCTAGCCGCCCGAGTAGGCGTCTGCCTCTTCCTGGGCATCCCCCAAGAAGCCTGGCCCGCCTTCGGCGGCATCTCCAACTGCAACTGGATCTCCCTCCTCCCCAGCCGCAACAACCGCTGGCGCATCGAGGAGTGGAACGCCGGCTCCCTCCCCGAACCAGTCATGTCCGACGACCCCCAGCAGTAAGTCGCCCTTCGTCTACCGCACCCGTTGCCGCGCCCCCGCAGCAACCCACTCGGCCCCACGACCTGTCCTCGTGCCGAACGCAGGCGCACTCCAGGGAGCAATGATGTCCGCACTCGTCGGCCACTGGCGGATCGTCGAGATGGATCAGGTCGACCAGGCCTCTTTGGACCTCGTGGAGCCTGCCTTCATCGCCCTGGGCCCGGACGGCTCCGGAGAGTTCGCAGTCATCGCGATCCACGGCTGGATGGATTGCCGGACGACGGAGTATCAAGGCCGCACGGTCGTCGAATTCAGCTGGCTCGGGGACGAGGAGGGCGAACTGGCCAACGGCCGTGGCCGATTCACCCTGCTCGACGACTCATCCCTCGACGGGGTGTTGTTCGTCCAGGGCGGCGACGAGCTGACCTTCCGAGCGACCCGGCTGCCATCATCCCCGGACCCGCAGGACTGACGGACTCCCGCCACTCACCAAGCCCACCCGTTCGCCCACGCCACGCCGGCCATCCGCTGCCGCGATGCACTGATGAGTGGTGCAGATCCACCCCGCCGCAATCACGACCCACCATCACCGCCCGTGTTCCTCATCACCCCCGCCCCCACCGGGAACCGATTTTTCTTCCAGGCCCCTCATCCGCTAAGCTTTCCGAGTCGCAAGAACGCGGGGCTTTGGCGCAGTTGGTAGCGCGCTTCCATGGCATGGAAGAGGTCAGGGGTTCGAATCCCCTAAGCTCCACCATGAGTGCTGTTCTCGAACCAGTGGCCAAATCCAGGCCACTATCGGTGGTCAGAACATCACTCAAGGTGACAGTTTTAGCCCTCGTGCTCGTCAGAGCGCGGGGGCTGTTTGGTTGTAGAGCTCCAGCAGGGTTCTCCTCTTGCTCCTTCGAGCGGCGGTGAGCCGCGTACGCCTCGACAACTTCTGCAAAGACTGGCTTTAGCACTGCGTGGTCAACGATGTCGCGTCGTAGGTACAGCGCCTCAAAGAACGCGTCGTTCATCCGGCGGCGGGTGAGATCAGCAGCGGCCTGGTACATGGCCTGTGGGTCTTCGAGGAAGTGCAGTACGGCGGACAGTAGTTCGACGGCCTGCTTCACGACGTTGCTGCTGCACTGGCGATCCTTTTCGAGCTGGATTCGTTCGACAGCCATCTTCTGGAGCCGTTCGCGGAGTTTGCCTGAGAGGACTGATCCATCGGCCACCGCGTCGATGAGGCGTTCCTCCTGCTGGTCCAGCTCGCGAAGACGCTTCACGGCGTAGTCCCGACGACTGATGACGTCGCGTCGATCGAACGCAAGCGTCTCGTGTGCTTGCTCGCTCACGGTGGCAGCAAAACCCTCAGGCATCTTGACTGTCGCGTAGTAAGCGGCAACCGCAGCCTCGACCCGGTAGGCCGGCAAGTGGGGGAGGTCGCAGAGGCCGAGCTGACGTCCTCGACATATGAAGTATCCGTACATCCCGCCGTTGCCCGCGGCTTCGGTGTACATCAGGCGGGACTCTCGCCCTTCGTCGTGACACTGCTGGCAGCGAAGTATGCCGCGCAGGTAGTGAGCAAGACTGCGGTCACGTGATCCGGGCTTGGCGCGCATGTCGAGGATGCCTTGCACCTGAGCGAAGATCTCGGCGTCCACAATCGCTTCATGCCGTCCAGGGATCTGTTTACCCTCAAACGTGACGAGACCGAGGTAGTAGGGGTTGGCCAGAATCTCCCGCCACTGCTTCTCCGAAACTGGTCTCGCTGGCCAACGCTTCGTCGGTCGTGTCGCGAGGCCTCGTTCTTCCATCTCTGCTTCTAGGCGACGTACCGAGTACTCGCCAGTGGCGAACAGAATGAATGCGGTTTCGATGAGATGTGCACGCTCTGGATCGACCCCGACGGTACGAATGGTTCTGCCTTCGTACTCCTCAGTGATGTTGAGGTAGCCCAGTGGCGCTCGTCCGATGGTGCCACCGTGCTTGCGCTTCTGGCTCATCTTGTAGCTGATGTCGGCGCCACTCTGCTCGGACTGGTACTGATCCACCGCGTGCATGATCGTTTCGATCATGGCGCTTTCGGGACTTTCGCCAAGATCGAGGGTGGTTGAGACGACGCGTGTGCCGTACTTGCGAAGCGTCCGCTTGGTCAGTCCGGCATCGACTGCGTTGCGGAAGGCGCGAGAGAAGGTGTAGACGATCACATAGTCGATGTCACCCTGCTCCTTGATCCACGCCAGCATTTCTTGGAAGACGGGACGCTTATCGACTGAGGTCCCGCTACGGCCCGGCTCGATGAACTCGCGGACAAGGTCAGCGTCGAGTGCGGCCCCCTTGCGTAGGCCGGCCTCTCGTTGAGCAGGGATCGAGATGCCCTCGGGGTCGTAGTCGGTGTTCACCTGCGAAGGCGTTGACACTCGTAGGTAGAGCACGAAGCGTTTACGCCGTTCGAGCGGAGCACTACTGACTGCTTCTTGAGCGTGTGACATGTCTACACCCCTTCTGTGGTGAGTGGGCGAACGGTCATGGCGTGGCGCGCATGGGTCATCGCGTAGGACGGCAGTCTGAATCCGGTGTCTCGAACTGCGTTGATCCGGGTCTGGCTGAGACGAACTTCCATGGCTCGTGTTGAGACTTCAAACTCTCGGGCGAGCCGTGCTGACGTCTGGAGGCCGCGAGCCCACGCTGCTTTGAGAAGTCGTTTCGGCATGAGGTAGCACGCTGCGAAGTAGTCGGCGGCTCGTTCGGCCTGTTCGGTCGCTGTGTATCGGGAGTTGCCCGTGTACAGCTGCTCGATTCGGCCGTGGTCGATGATGTGCTTGAACTCGTGCATCAGGGTGAAGCGCTGGCGTACGGCGGGCTCGGCTTGGTTGAGCACGATGATCCAGTGAGTGCCGCTCCAGTGGGTGGTGCCGCTGACGCTCGCTGGCAGTTCGTCAGTCACGATGCGGATTCGGGGGAGTTTGCCGATGATGGTGCCACTTGGGATTGGTCCGGTCGTGATGCCGTTGAGGGCAAGGAGTCGGTTGGCCTGTCGCTCAGCGATGCGCTTGGCTTGAGCAAAAGTGATATTGTGGGGCGGTATGGCCGAGCGGAGGTCGGCAAGGATGCTCGTGGTTGGTTTGTCGTTCATGATGGTTCCTCCTCTCGGATTAATTAAGTTCAGTGTGGAAAAGTTAGAATTCGTCTTGTCCCGGCTCTGGGCCATTGCATTCATATCCATAGCGTCGAACTACTTTGGTGAAGTGGTTTTCTAGCTTTTCTTGGACTTGTGTAGGGAGGGCGCCGTACTTGGCCCGGAGGTAGGGAGTGAAGCTGGGTAGCTGCTCCTTCGGCATCCAGTTGAGGCAGGCAAACAAGTCTGAGGCTGAGATTTCGAGGGTTCGTGCCACTGACACCAAGGTTTCTGGTGATGGGTGCTGGAACTGGGCAGCTTCGAGTCGCGTGATGGTACTTGTTTGCACGCCTGCACGTCGAGCCAATGCGCTTGCGGATAAGCCCCGCGATGTGCGAGTCTCCTTGATTATTTCAGCCAGCTGTTGAAGTGCTTCAATGCCCATTTTCTTACTCCTATTGTGATAGATTCCTTTCTCTTCAATTATCCGCCCGTCGTTGCGTCCACGCAACGAAATTGGCAGATTCTACAACATATATTGGCGATATCAGGAAAGCCTTTCCTCGTGGCGATTTTGGGCGCAGTCTGGGTAGTCGGCGTCTCCGCCTAACACTCTCTGTGGGATGCTTGCTGAGTGAGCATCACCGTTGGTCTCGTCCTCGTTGGTCTCGCGCTGCTTGTTGGCGTGCTCTCGAACTGGATCGATAAGCCTGACTGGCTGCCCACGTGGGGGGTCCTCGTCCTACTGGTGTCGGCCGCGGTGGGGGCCTTTGTCATAACCAACCGGGCTGAGCTATTCAGAAATGATGGAGGTAGTGCCGATGCCGGCGATCCATCGCCGTCTGAGTCAGGCATTCCCTCTGCCGTTCGATCCAAGATGCTACTGACGTATGACGACAGCAGCGACAGGATCGTTATGTTCGCGTCCCACGTGGACGGCACTAATAGGCAGAAGGTGTGGTCAGACCCGAGTGACGTCAATCATGTGAAGTTCATACCGGAATCTACGGATTTAGTGGTCGCGAACACCGACGAGGGTTCCCATCAGAACTACTTGGAGGTTGTATCGCTTACCGGTGAGTTCATTCGACGACTCACCTATCCGCCACGCGGGTTTACGGACACGCATTATACGGTCGTAGGTCAATCAGGGTATGTGTACTTTACGAGGCAACGCGTAGTGCCTGCCGGTGAAGATACGTCGGTGATTAAGCCTTATAAGGTCATGCGAGTGCCACTGAATCGCAGGTCCCCTGAAGAAGATGTGTCCATCCCGCTCGTCCTGCGAACAATATCCGCTTCCGACGATGGGAAATGGATTGTTGGGGAGTGTTACCCCACTGACGGACCGACCAAGATGTGTATTTACAACACTGCTACTAAGTCGATGAACCAGGTCCCCAAGTTTGGCGGCTACGGGCTGGAAGTAACGATCTCACGTTCTGGCCGATACATTGCGTTCTCTTCTACAGCGGACAATCCCTACGGCGAGTCGCAAGTCTACGTCTTCGACCGCCAGAAGTCGGAAACAACTCAGATATCGAAGCTTCCTGGTCGCAATGGGCATCCATTATGGTCGCCCGACACGGAAATGCCCTGCCTGACTTTTGACCACTATGAAACCTCTGAGCAGTCGGTGTACGTTGCTTGCCTCAAGCCTAAGGTGCAGGTGTTCAAAGCGCTCACAAATGCGCACGGGGTGGCATGGTTCCTGAATTAATGCCGGGATTTACGTACCCGGCTGGTGCCGACCCTGGTTGGGCCGGCACCTCACGCGCTTGGAATGAATCCTCTATCGCTTGATCAGCTCCAGAAGCGCCGCATACGACGCGACTGCACCCATGGCGACGAGACCATAGATGCTTACGAACAGCAGAATTGTTGAGGTCGAGTAATCGCCGGCAACGAGCCCGACAGTCGCACACAGAGCAGAGCCGAGCAGAATCACCCAGCCGCCACGCAATTGCCTGCGTGTAAGCCGGGGAGAATTTTCCTTCACGACGCTCACCTCCATTGTCTGGATCACAATCCGGTCTGACCGGAGTGAGCTCATCCGATGAAGATGAGCGGCCTATCAAAAACTTTCAGCCGCTTTCGTGTATTTATAACACATTTTGCTGACGCGATAAAGCATTCTCCTTTAGTGACGATATTCGATTGGAATGCCGGGCGGGGAGGCGGGGCGCGTTAGCGCTCTCGCTTCCCCACCCGTGGGTGGTGTCCCGCTCAACCCGCTAGGGGAGTGGGACGGTGGTCACCGAAGAGCACTCAGCTTTTCGGAGTGGACGCCCGTCGCCGGGTCGTCTTCTTGGCTTCCGATTCGGCCGGCGGCTCGGGCGCCCCGTCGTCAGACGAAGCATCCTCGTCTGCGGCGATGTCGCCCTGGCCGGCGTCGGCATCCGCGGTGGACACGTCTGCCGCGAGCTCGGCCGCCTGTTCGCCCAGGCTGATCGCTGCTTCGAGCTGCTCCAGGCTGGCACCCTCTCCGGGAGTGGGGACAGCGTTCGGTGTACCGGCGTCGAGCAGCGAAGAGATCGCGAGCACCTGCGCCTCGGCCTCTCGCTTGATCCGTTCGGACCTCGCGGCAACCTTGGCTTGGAACTTCGGATCGGTTCGCCTGGACTCGATCAGCAGCTTGGCGCCCCGGACCAACGCCACCTGAAGTGGGATGTCGTCGATCTCGGTGACGGCGCTCAGCTGAGCGTGGATCGGGTGTTGGAGTTTCACCCCGATCGTCTTGTAGCTCTGCGGCCTGGTCGGGTTCTCTTCCTCGCTCATGAGCGAGACCTCCTCGGTGTTGGTGCAGCCGGCCATCCCCGGGCGGGATGACGTTGGCGGCTGCACGGCACCGACGAGTGGTCGGTTTCCGTTTGAGTTGTCAAAGTGCAGGTGGTCGGGTCAGACTCGGCCGTTGAAGGCCCAGACGCCGCCGGGGTGGTCGACGAAGCGGACTTCGCCGCTGGTCTCCATCTCGTGGGCCATGCGTTCGTAATCGACGCGGACGACGTCGCGCACCCAGTCCGGCAGGGCCTCCAGTTCCTTCTCGCCCTCCATCTCCTCGAAGACGTGTTCCGCGTAGGCTTTCCGGCTGTCGTAGGCGCCGAAGTAGGCGGCCTCGAAGCGGTTGAGCGTGTAGATGTCCGTTACGTCGTTGATCTCCGCCCAGGCGGCGAAGGGCAAGCCGTGTTCGGCGATGCCCTTGCCCAGGGCACAGACCACGTCGAGCGACTCGTACTCGTGCAACGCGAGCGAGCCGAAGCCGTCTTGGTCGTGGATGGCCCACTCCTCGGCTGGCTCGCCGGTCCAGTGGGCGTGCAGCGAGCGGGACAAGATGGAGTGCACGTCGCGCTGGATATCCTCGAGGTCTTGGCTGGCGTCGATCCAGTCGCCGATGTCGTGGCCTTCGGTGTGGTCGACCAGCGACCGGACGTAGATCCGCGGTCGGATGCGCTTGTCGGCTTCGCCTTCTTCGGGATTCCCGGCCGCGAGAGCGTCCCGGCGAGCCGCCAGCATTTCTTCGTGCTCGATGAGCCCTTGGGCGTCCTCTTCGTTGAGGCCGTAGCTGACGTAGCGTTCCAGCTTCTCTCGGTTGGCTCGCCGCTCCTCGGCTGCCGCGGTGCGGGCGGCCTCGATCTCGGCTTGCTTGTCGGGGTCGTCGGTGCCGTAGCTGTTGACGCCTTCGCGGTTTGGTTGTGGTGGGGGTAGGTGTTCACTCATACTCACCTCCTTTCGTCTTAGTAGTTGGTGTTTAGGAGGCCGGAGCCGTCATGCGGCCTTGCTCTCCGGCGTGTGTCGGGCCGCGGTGATCCGGTCAGTCGCGAGCTGGGCAAAGTCGGGGTTGAGTTCGACGCCGAGCCAGTCCCGGCCGTGCTTCTCCGCGGCAACTGCGGTGGTGCCAGCACCCATGAAGGGATCGAGCACGATCGCTGCTTCGCTCGGCGCTTCGCATGTACATGTGGCCAGCAACGTCCCACGGATCGCAGTAGCGCCCAGCCGTCGGGTCACCCGCCGGTGCGGCATCAGACAGTTCGAGCAGCGAGCTTCCGGACTGCCGGCCAGGATGGCCCGTTCAGCTAGTCGCTCTGGGAAGGTGGCGAAGTGCGCTCCTCGGTAGGTCGAGGTCGGCAGCCGCCAGACATCGCCCGGGTTCTTGCCGAGTGGGTGCCCGACGATGCCGCGCTGTTTGAGGGAGACCAAGCCGCGGATGTTGTCCGTCGAGCGAGCGCGCCACTGCCCAGGGATGGTGTCCTTTGCCGAGGCCTGCGGCGTGGTGGCCTTGCTGGTGTGCGGGACGCGGATGGCGTCGAGGTCGAAGAAGTAGCTCCGCTGCTTGGTGAGCAGGTAAACGACTTCGTACGTGGTGGTTAGGCGGTCGGGGACGCTCGACGGCATGGGGTTGGTCTTGCTCCAGATGATCTGGTTTCTGACCAGCCATCCGTCTGCCGCGAGCGCTGCTGATAACCGCGCCGGCCCCAGGAGCAAACTCTTCCTGGGTGAGCCTTCCTTATCGTGGATCGAGTAGCGATCGGCCACGTTCAGCCAGAAGGTCCCGGTTGGGGTCAGGACTCGCCGGACTTCGGCGGCCACCGCGGTCAAGTTGCTGACCCACTCGTGGATGTTTGATTCCTGGCCGAGCTGCCCGCCGACCTGGTAGTTGCGCAGGTTGTAGTACGGCGGAGAAGTCAGCACCATGTCGACCGACTCACTTGGCAGACGGCGGACCTGGTCGAGGGCGTCACCGACGAGGATGGTGTTTCGGGGTGCTTGGCTCATGCCGCACCTCCGATCACTGCCGGTATCAGCTGGTCGGTGGTCACGACGCGGAACAAGTCCGGGTCGAGCTTGGCCTCGGTGATCGCGGCCGAGAGCTTGTCGGCGCGCTGCTGGCTCGGGACAACCCAGAGCACGCGGGGGAACAGCCCGTGGGCGTCTTGCTCGCTGCCGCTTCGCCGGTAGTCCTCGTACAGGTGGCACTTGCGGACGACGGTCGGCGGGTGCTCGGTGCCGAGGTCGACCTCGATGAACCAGTGGTCTTCGTAGTCGCCTTGAGCGGTGACGACGGCCAGGTCTGGGCGCAGCAGTCGGGGTTCGCCGCCGATGCCGAGGAAGCGTCGCCAGCTTCCCGGTTCAACCTGGACAGTGACGAGTTCGAGGCTGTCACTGCTTGCGGCTCGATTGAGCGCAACGTGGGTGTCGGCGATGGCCAGGGTGTGAGCGAGCAGCCGTTGGGACGGTTCCCGGTAGCGGCGCGAGATGCCTCCGCCATCTTCGGTCTGGAGCAGTCGATGCGCGGCAGCGGTGACGCGCCAGACGTACCCAGCCGATCCAGCTCGGACGCCGCCAACGCGTCGGTCAAGAGCAGCGATCAGCTTGTCGCGGCTAAGTCGCCGGAGGACGCGGTTGCTGCTGCGGGTGGCACTGAGCTCGGAGGCGTGGTCGCTGAAGTGGAGGACGCGGACGTGTCTGGTGGTCAGGAACCGGTGGGCCGAGATCGAGCGCAAAATCGCGAGATCTCGGGGACTGAGGTTCAGCCGGAGACTGGCGAGGTCGAGGCGGCCGGTTCGCTGCTTGCTGGGGTGGGTGGCGGGTAGTGGAGCATCGGAGATGGGAGAACTATTCCGGACACTTAATCGGGAGTCCTCGGCGTCTGACCTGCGGGTATGCGGATCGTTGCTCGACGCGACAGGATGAGCGATGCGAAGCTTTGGGGTGTCGGGGAGGTCATTCATGACGTCCTCCGTTTCCGGCCGCTGCCGCCTGTCGTGTCGGTGCTCCCGGCTTCCACCTCGACCAGTTCGGCAAGCTCGCGTTCGACCTGGTCGAGGGATTGCCCGTACTTGGTCTGACTGAGGCGACGCAGTGCGTCGGGATCGCTGAATGGTGGTGGAAGCGCCGAGGTCCGGCCGGACGCGTAGGGCGTCACCTGGCCGTTGCTGGTGGCGAGGCTGGCGTAGACGCTGAAAGCGGGAAGCGCGGTGAAGTCGTCGGCCGTGATCTCTGGGTGGCCCTTGGCGAGGAGCGTCGCGTCGTCATGGGCAAGCTGGAACGCGATGCGGGAGCGGATGTTGCCGACGAAGCCGGCGCGCATCGTCGTGGACAGCTGAGAGGCGTACTGGTGTGCGAGCGTGAACCCGGCACCGAGTCCGCGAGCTTGAGCTAGAGCGTCGGCGAGGTCGGTCGGCAACTGCAGGTAGTCCTGTACCTCGTCGATGTAGACCATGACGGGTCGCCGTGCTCCGGCTGGGAGCGCGAGCCGGCCCTGGATGGCCTGCCAGAGCTCCGCGACGGCAAGGGACCCGACGAGGCGCGACGCCTCGGCGCCAACGATCTGCTTGCGGAGCGGGATGAGTAGGATCTTGCCCCCTGCCAGGACCTGGCTCATGGTGATCCGCGGCGCGCGTTGCCCGACCATGGCCCGAAGTCCAGGATTCAAGAGGAACGGTCGCAGCTTGTTCATGATCGGGGCGATGACGCTGGCCCGCTCGCCATCCGACAGCGCGTCGTACCAGGCCCAGAACGGCCCAAGGGCGACCGGATCGGCAGCGGCAACTCGACGGACAACAGAGCGGCGAAAGCCGGTGTTGGTCAGCAGGAGCGGCACCATGGCGATCGAGGCGTCACCGCGCCGTGCCAGCGTCAGGAGCGACGAGTGCACGACGTCTTGGGTGCGTGGTCCCCATGAGTCGGCGTAGAGCGAGCGGAAGACACTGAGCAGCCCCTCGACGCGAGTCTCTTCCCGGCCGCTACCGCTGAGCGGATTGAGTCCGACAGGTGAGTCGTCGGTCGGATCGAGGATTACCACGTCGTTGCGTCGATGCGCTGGTATCCGCTCGAGGATGTCGGTGACCAAGTCGCCTTTCGGTTCGATCACGATGGCGCCGCGCCCGGCGGCAATGTCCTGCATGGCCAGGTTGGCGAGCAAGGTGGACTTGCCGGTCCCGTTCGGGCCGAGGACCCAGGTGTGGCGGAGTGATCCGCTCATGTCGAGACCGATGGCCTCGTTGTGACCGGGAGCGGTCGCGTTGGCCACGACTCGATCCGGGGTCGCGGTCAGCTGGTCGGATGGCGGGAGGAGACGGGGGTGCAGTCCGGGAACGCCGGGGAAGTCGGAGTCACCGATGGGCCAGCCGATGAGGCCGAGCACTTCAGCGCTGTTAAGGGCGAGTGGCCACCACCATGGACTGAGCGCGCCGTTGATCTTGCGGGACGCTTCACGGACGAGGCGTATGCGGACGCCCGGCATTTCCGTGGTGCGCAGTGCGCTCAAGATGCCCGCGATGAGGGTCTGTCGGCGCTGTGGACTTGGGGTAGTGACCCCGAGTCGGATGGTGCAGTCGAAGCCGGACAGCTTCTGCTTGGCGCGCAGGGCGCTGCGGGCTTCGCTGTCGTTCCGTTCCGCCGGCCGTGGACCGAGCACCGAGGACGGTGCCGGTCGGGCCGGAACTGCTCGGGCCGCTTTGCGTGGGCCGAGGACGAGTTGAAGCACCACCTCTTCGGTACCGGCTACTCGGCCAAGTGCGGCGAGGATGGCGCGCGTCGACGGTTCGGGATCGTCGGTGCGCAGTGCTCGGCTATGGCTGGTCAGCCGAACCGACGCCGCATGCGACACGGACGGCCGGTGGATGTCGTCGGTCGTGAAGCGCGTGCCGGAGATCAAGGCCTGAATACTGGCCTTGATGTTGCTCTCGGCCCGACGGGGGATGCCGAGAAGGAGTTGCAACGTCCGTCCGGATCGCGCCTCCAGCACGAGCCGCGGGTTGCGCGGGTCACCGCTCCAGAGCTGGAGAAGTTCCAGTACACGGAGGGGCGCAACTGGCCGTTGAAAGTGCAGTTGCAGCCAGACCAGTTCATCGAGGTGTCTATTCACTAGCGTTCCTCGTGTCGTCGTGGGCGGCGACTTCGCTCGCTGTTTGAGCTTCTTGCTCGGCTTGTGCTTCGCGTTCGACCTGCGCCATCGCCAAGTCGATGATGGCGCGAGCCAGCTTGTTGACATCTGGGGTTTCGCGTCGCACGGCACGGACTGACAGCCTGTACTCGCGTGTATCTCTCGGGTTCTTACCCCTTCTTCTTTTCTTGCTCATATATACCCTCCTTTCCGTTGCGTGCGTGCAACGTTCTGTATTAGTTATATGGTGCACGCACGCAACGGCCAATAGTTTTTCAAGATTCCACAACACCGATAAGAACAGGGCGTTCCCTGATGCTTGCCCTATTGTTATGTGCAAAATTTCGTTGTTTATTCACCAACGATTCCGTCGCCACCGGATGACCGCCACCACGACCCACAGCAGGACCGCGACGCCTGCCGCGCCGATGAGCCACGGCATGATCGGCTGGAGGTAGGCGACCGCGAGGTTGAGCAGCACGACGGAGCCGAAGACGAACAAGCTGGCGCGCCAGATCCAACGGAACGGGTCGCGGCTGGGGCCGGGATCGTCGGTCATTGGTCGGCCACCCAACTGCCCGGTCGGCGTGCCGTCAGACCGCCGAAAACGGCCCGTGCGACGGTTCCGGGTGGGTCGTCGTAGGTCACCGGGGTGACGCGGATTCGGTCGCCGAGAATGCCGTCCATCCGCGTGCCGCCGAGGGTTACTGCATGGACACTGCCCGGAAAGTTGGCTAGGTCATCGAGCACCTGGGCGGCGTTGTCGTCGAACAACTCGAAGTCGCTGAGGACAATGAGGGTGGCTGCGTGGGTCGGGTATTGGTCTGTCAGTTCGGTGGCGGCCTCTAGGGAGGGCGCGAGGCAACTGGTGCCGGCGCTGTCGCGGGGGAACCGTAGGCCGGAGCGCAGTTGTTGTAGCCCTGCCCGGGTCAGGGGTGTGGGTGGTACGTCGCGGCTGGTCGGGGTGTCGAAGTGCAGTACCGCGCCGAGCTCGTGCCTGGCGCCACCTCGGCCAATGGCGCGGAAAGCGCGCCAGGCTTCCTCGTACCGGTTGGAGACCGGGTCGGCTCCGGCCGGGCCGATGACCGAGCCGGAGTCGTCGGTGATGACGATCGTGATCGTCGGGTCTGGCGATGGACGGCCGGGGTGGCCGACCTGGTAGGAGAGCTTCGCCCGGTTGGTCGTGATGGTGCCCGAGGTCCAGCGCAGCTCTGCCGCGAGCAGATGAACAGGGCGGATCTGGACGGTGCGGATCATGCGGCATCACCGCGGAACCGTCGCCCGATGACCTCCACTGGCTCAGCAGCCGTGCCGTGTCCGGCGACGCCCGGATTGCGGCGCAGGATGCGCTGCGACAGGGCGTGGAGCTGCCACCAGGCCGCCCGTCCGCGGTGCGCGTGCTCGGCCTTGATCGAGGCGGCCCCGGCCAGCGCCTCGGCCCGCTTCTGGATGGCCGGATCGGCGGCGAGCTTGCGGTGCGCCTTGATCGCCTTGGCGTACGTGCGCTCGGTGCGCGCCAGGTATTCGGCGATCTCGTCGGCGTAGCTGTAGTTCGCCAGGAACGAGCCGAGCGCCGTGGCGGCGGCCAACATGCCGAACGCAATGCCGGAAGTTATGCCCTCGACGGACGTCCGCAGGCAGAAGATGCCGACGCTGATAATCAGCACGATGGCCGCGCTGAGGGCTCCGACCAGCTTGATGATGGAAACGCCAGCCTCGGTGCCGGTGAAGAACTGTCGGTAGCGCTGCTCGTCGTCGGTCAGGTCCTCGAGGTCACGTTGTCGGATGCGAGCGAGCCGCAGGTCTTTGAGGTCTCCTCCGGCTTGGCCCGCGGTGACAGCAGCGACGCCCGTGGCGACGGCCTGGCCGAGTGCGACGAGCGGGATTTCGCCCAAGGTAACGGCCGCACCGAGGATGCCCGCGGTGTCACCGAGGCAAAGCAGGATGAGGCAGAGCCAGTAGCGGACCTTGGCCGGCGTGTCCCGCCGGGCGAGATGACCCAGAGTCCGCAGCGCGTGGGCGAGCTGGTCCCGGGCCGTCTCGACGCTCGACGCCGCGCCGGTGATGAGGCCGATTGCGGCGGTGGCGGCGGAGTCCAGGCTAGCCGCGGTGATCGTCGCCTCGCGAGCGGCGACCTCGCCATCGGCCGCGTAGGTCTCGGTCTGGGTCTGCGCCTTGGCGTGGTACTCGCGCTCGGAGTGGAACTCCTTCACATTGTCCGGACGCGGGACGGCTCCGGCGCCGTCGATGTGCGGCAGGATCACCGCATCGGCCTCGGCGGTCGCCTCGTCCAGCGGGTTGATAGGGGTGCGGCGCAAGGCGCTCACCGCCCCGCCACGTAATCGGTGACGACGGTGCACTGTGCGGCCTGGGCACGGTGGCAGACGCCGTCCCAGAAGCCGATCAGGGCGTTAGTCATCCCGGAGGACGGCGCGGACCCGGCGGCGACCTTGCCGACCCCGGCCACCGTCACGCTGGCGTCCGGCAGGCGGGGGACGTTGACGGTCATGCCGACTGCGCGGGCCTTGGTGATCTCGATCGGCGCGGTGACGCGGCGCCCAACCGTCTGGAAACCGTCCGTCAGGATGACCAGCCGCAGCCGGTACGTCGAGCCGAGCTGGTTCTGGTACTCGGCGGCCAACCGGAACTGCGCGGTGATGTCGCTCTGGGCTGGCGACACCTTCTTGATGGCTGGCGGGTAGGCGGCGGTGACCTTCTCGCTGATGTCGTCGACCAGCTTGGTGACGCGGCGCAGCCGGGCGTTGTCGGTCGCGCCGGGGAGCGTGAGCTCGTCGTCGTACAGGGCGACGGTCGCCGCGCTGGTCGCGGAGAAGACGCTGACGAGCAGGTGGCCGCCGCAGATCGCGGTAGTGCGGGCCTGCTCCTTGATGATGTCGAGTCGAGCGCCGTCCAGCTCGGGCGTGCGGCCGCTGCCGCTGACGTCCAGGTCGAGCTTAGTGGCGAACTTGATGTCCTTCGGGCAGCTCTTGAGGGTTGCCTTGTCCAAGCTGAGCTGGTCGACGCCGGGCTGTGGGCCGCAGGCGACGAGCAGCAGGAGTACCACCAGGACGGCGACGATGTACGCCCAGAGGCGTAGCGTTGACAGCTTCACGGTGTTGAGTCCTTCTCTGCATGGGTGTGGGTGACGCGCCGTGGAGCGCCTGGCCCGAGTGCCAGCTCGGGCCAGGCTTGGCGGCCGGGTGATGCATGGAAGGCACCGAAACAAGAGGGCTGGTCGCCGGGCCACAAAGTCGCTGCGCGGTCGCATATCCGCAGGTCAGCGACCGATTCGCGACTGCTGGCCGTCAGGCACGCGACAGGGCTGCGACAGCCCGGCGACACCGCTCAGAACGTGAACAAGCCCCGTTCAGGCGAACGGGGCTGGGTGGGGTCGGCCGGGTGGAGCCTGTGCAAGGACAGGCGAACGGGTGGTACAGGTGCGCGCACGCCCTACGAGGTCGGTTTGTCGACGTGCGGGTACAGCCGGCGGAACCGAACGGCCTCGAAGCGGTGTGGATCGAGGATGTCGTCGATCCGCGGATCGCCGTAGTCACCGGCGAGGCTGGTGATCTGGTCGCTCAGTACTAGCCGAGTGCGTTGGGATTTCTGGTCCAGAGCTCGATGATCGCGATGACGCCGATAAGGTAATTGCGGTAGTCACCGTGGCAAACAGAGATGACTGACTCATCCCAGTCCAGCCACAACGAGATAACTTCGGACAACGTGGTTGGCTCGAAGTTTTCTCGCTGCATCCTCTCGGTGAAGCCCCGAGAGCCGACGAAGCTCAGGAAGAGCTCCGATACTTCGGTGCGTATCGACTCAATCGACATGGTGGCCTCCAGGTGGTGAAGGCCGGCCCCCTTTAGTTATGACACTCCTTAAAGATTCATGCAAGCGACCGTTTGCGAGGTGTGGCCGCTGCGGCACAATTCGTGACCCGTGACAGCTAGTCACTTCTGGACCAGATCGCTACGCTGCGCGAGGGGGTAGTGAGGCGATCTGGGGTGGTGGTACGTGGACGAGTCACGCGAAGAGCCGGAGTCTGACCTTCCGAAAGGAACGGCAGACATCGAGCGGTTGGTCACAGAGGGAATTAGCGAGGATCGCCTGGCATCATGCCGGGAGCTGGGTGAGGCGATGCGTCTCGAACTCGGCCTTACTGAGCCGCTTAGCACCGGTGCACAGATCGTTCTCCTACGAACCGTGCTGGTGGAGGTGGTCGAACGAGCTCGGCGTGATGCCTTAGCAAACAAGGAGCAATTCACGCACCAGGAGTCTGGGCAAGAGCGCGCCTTTCGGATCGCCGCCGCCGGTGAACTGCTCCGCATCCCAGACCCGGCGAACACCTTCGATGAGATCCACGAATATAGAAGCCGAAGCAAGAAGCTCCCGGGGTACGCGACGGGCAGCGCACGACAACGGGCCAAGCTGCGGGCGGCGCTATGGCTCGGTGCAACTGCCACCAAAACTGCAGAACGGCGGGAAGACGAAGTGCTCCCGGTCCTCGCGGCCGCCATGGCAAGCTATGCCCGCGAACAGCGCAGCGCGCTTCGGATACTGCTCGATGACGATCAACCGCTCGAAGAATCCGGCGAGGAGTCGGTCCCGCACGAGGATGAGCCGACAGAGCTCACGTCGCCGCCTTATCGCTACCTGTTCGCAGCTATCGCGGCGGTCGTGGTCGCGGGACTGATCTGGGGCGGCATCGCCCTGCTCGGTGACGAGAATCCTTCGGGGCCGGTTGCGAGATCGTCTCCTGGACCGGGTACGTCGAGCACGACACCGCCAGTCGCCGGCCAGGAGGTCATCAACCAGGTCGAGCCGTGCAACAGTCTCCCGCGAGACTCACAAGCGGCGAAGGATCTCCGGACGCGGCGTCAGGTCGTTGTGGATGGTCGGTGCTACCCCGACCCGTCGGTGGATGTAGGTGTGGAGGCAGGACCCACCCGCGACGCAGCAAATATGGGGCTCGTGTCCACCGGACAGATCCTGAACAACGTCTGTCTCAAGTCTGGACAGGTGACGGCAGACCAGATGGGCACCAAGACGCCGGTATGGGTGCGCTTCGACCTCGATGCGAACCGTCAAGCGTTCATCTCGGCGATCTGGACCCAAGGTGAAGAGGGCGCTGACCCGTGTTGAACGAGCTGCCCGCCAAGCGGATGACAAGTCGATGACGCCGCCCCGGCCGCCAGCGACAACCGACGATGAGAGCGCTCGGCACTTCCTCGATGCCGCCGCACAGCTCATTGATGCCATGTTCGTCACTTCTGCCGGTGACCGACCGCGTCGGCTTCGAGCGATCGACTTTCCCGCGACACTAGAATGGCTTCGAATCGAGGATGTCATCGCTCTCGCCCGGGAGAGGGGCGCCGCGGGTGCTAGTCGGAAGGCCCTAAATAACCGATGGCCTACCAAGGAAGCATTCGTAAACGACGCCGTGATACACACCATGCTCTACCGAGATGCTCCGAACGCAGATCCGGCTCTGCAACGAGCTGAGATGGCCAGCCTTGCTGATGCTGAGGATATCGCGGAGGCAGTGGCTCATTTCAGTGACTCGATGCTGGACAGTCTATTGTCGTATCCACGTTCGTTCTTGCTTCTGCATATCGGTCCACTGCTTGACCAGCATCCTGAGTTGAAAGCGGCCATCCTGGCGGACATGAGACGAGCGCTTGCGCCGTGGTACGAGGGCTACAGGTCTCTGTTCGATGCATTCGACGTAGTCATGCGGCCGGGGTGGACGATTGAGAAGTATGGCCTCACGCTCCAATCAATGCTCGACGGGTTCCTACTGCGTAGTCGCATCCAACGTGAGGATATGATCGCGGCGCGTAGTGACGTCAGTCTCTTCGCGGACGCTGTCGTTGCCTTCACGCTTGGCATAATAGATACGGAACGTCACGGACAAACTTCGCGTGCGGCGATGAGCGAAGGGGTCAGACGAGCAGACCCAGGGACTTGTCTAAAAGCGAGTCGCCCTATCGAGGGCTGAACTGTTCCCTAAGTCGAACCCACGACGCCCCGCTGATCCGCGATCTACGGTCGCTGTGGGGACTGTCCGGGCTTCTGTGAATCGAATGGCAAGTCCGCCATTCAAACCTGGTGACGCTGAAGGCTAACGCAGACAGATTGCCTTTGCTGGCTAGATCAGGAGCCCCTGGCATCGTTCGCTTCTCGGCACCGAAGCTCAGAGCGGTATACGGCGCGTGTAGGGGGAGTCAAGTTTCGCCCTACCACCGTTGACTCAGTCCATCGGTGCATCGATGCTTACTCACATCCAGCGTCGATGAGCGCCTGAGTTGAGGATGGTCCAAGGGTTCGGAGGTGACGATCTGGCCCTCGTCACCACTCCGTGTAACGACGGAGAGTGGTTCCTCGATAGTCGGACATGGGGGTTGGAGGCTGGGTCAGGCGGTTTCGGGGGTGCCGTGATCGGCAGAAAGCAACACGCATGAGCCGGCTGGCCGAAATCTAACGAGGCGGCGAGATTCCCGCGCCGCCTTGGCTTGAGCAAGACGGCCCACAGACTTCAAGCGGTACCTCCCGAAGGCCACATTAGGTGAATGGGGGAAGTTCTGGTGACGCAGGCGGTTACAAGTGGGGCGTGGGATGAACATAGCGCAATCGAGCAGATCAGAATGGGTGTGGAGTACTGGGAAAAAGGGGATGAAGATGCGACCAGGCTTCGGCCGCAAATAGGCGAGACGATTGTCCTGAGCAGCGACCAAATCAATGCTCGCCAGGCGTTCCCCTACGAATCGGTACGTTCCTTAACGCGCCGTGGCATGCTAGAAGCCGCAAGTGACATCGCCGCGACTGGGGCCGCGTTTCTGGGTGTACAAATCGACGTCCGCGCACCAGACCTGTTCGTCGATGACGATTTTCGCGCCCTCGGTTTGGGTATCCGAGATGCACTCGGCGTGCTAGGTGGTGGGGAACTCCTCCAAGCATCGAATCTGTCGCGCGGTGAATTCGGCATCTCGTTCACTGTTGTTGGTATATCTGACTGCGAGCCCCTTTCGCGTCGAGGTGCCCTACCTGGGGACCAGGTTTACGCAAGTGGGCCGCTAGGCGGTTGGGACGCCGCCCTTATGATCCTCAACAGTGGCCAAGCAGACGAAGTGGCTTCCGAGAATTGGGAGATCGTATGTCGGCGGTTTCTAGACTATCGCCCTGAGATGGATTTTGGTCGGCACCTGCTGTCGCAGCGTCTCGCGACCGCGTGCATCGACGCCAATGATCGGGTAACCAAAACATTGGAAGATTTAGCTCGCGCTTCTCAAGTAGGTATCATTATTGACTCGGATCGGCTGCCAGTGGATCCCCTTTGTCACCTTGCTCACAGAATGACCGGGCGGCCTGCGCTCGAGACGGTATTGAATGGAGTGAGCGGAGATGATCGCCTGATATTCACCGCGCCGCCTGAACATGACGAACGTGTGCGGGAACTATTCTCCCGGCTTGGCCGCCCCACACATGCAATTGGCGAAGTTGCCAGGTCGGACGATCCAGGGGTCACCTATCTCGGAGAGATAGGTGACAGCATTAGCCGGTACATGCGCCCCGTCGAGATCTATAGCGAGAAGTTCGGTTCGTCCAGGGACCTTGTGTGCTCGGAATTTCCCCATGGTGGCTGCCGGTTCGGGACGAGTGCGGCGGAGGAGGATCGATGAGTACAAGATCTGTGGTGCGGATGGGCGGCGGCACGCCTGCCGTCGATATCTCTCACGGCCGCGGGCTCTACGTGTGGGACGTTGACGACCGCCGCTACATCGACTGCACATCGCAAAGCTGGGCTTCGTACTTGGGGCACGCAAATCCGGAGTTGGCGGCTCAGATCGTACGTCAGACCGAACGGCTGTGGCATGCGCATCAAGGATTCGGCACGCGCGAGCGTGAAAAGTTCGCCCATGACCTCCTCAGGTTGGTGCCAGGGAATGATGACTACACGGTCTACGACAAGGTCTCGTTCACGGCGACGAGCGCGCTGGCCATTGAGACCGCAATCAAGCTTGCCGTCCTGCACGGAAACGGGCGGAAGACGATCGCACGACTGACAGGGTCGTTTCATGGAACGACGCTTGGGGTTGCGCCTCTCTCCTGGCCGGCAAACGCCGAAGTGTCTCCTGAGAGAAGGACGCTCGCTGCATTCGCGGGACTCGGAGTACCCAGCTTTACTCTCACCTTTCCAATTGAATCCGAACCGAGGTCCGAGCAACTGGATCAACTCGAAGCAGAGCTGAGCAGCCATCGCTCTGAACTGCTGGCCGTGATCGTCGAGCCAATCCAAGGATCGGGGGGCCAGCGGACCGTGCCTGACTGGTGGCTCTCGCATCTTTCTCAGTTGGCGCGCGAGATCGGCATCTATGTGATCTATGACGAAATTCAGACTTATATGCGGCCGGGCCGGTACTTGACTGATGTGGAGAGACATCTGCCCGACTTCATATGTTTGGGGAAAGGGTTAGCAGGCGGACTGGCATGCGGCGCAGTGCTGGCTAGGCGCGGTTCTGAATCTTTCCCAACGGGCGGCGTGTATGACCTACATACATTCGCTTCGTCACCTCTGTCTCACAGCGTGGGCAGCAAGCTGATCGAGATCGTGGAGCGAGACAGCATTCTCGAAAATGCGCGCGAGCGAGGGTCGCAGCTACGGGACGGGTTGAAGCATATCGCAGCTTCACATCCTGAGGTTGTCGAAGTCCGACAGGTCGGTCTTCACATCGGGATCGAGATCGATAGAACCGCTGGTCGTAGCGCAGCAGACCTGCGAGTTCGTGCCATGTCTAACGGCCTGCTTGTGGGTCTGGGCGGGTTCGCGCCAGATGTGCTCAAGATTAAGCCGCCCTTGAATATCACAGCGACGCAAGCCGACGAAGTGCTTGAGCATCTTCAAATGACTTTCGCCTCGGCCTGACCATGCTGCAAATCGAGAGAAGCCTGAGATCAGCTCCAGACCAGACCGTCGACCATGAGTACTTGGACACCTCGCAGATTGCCGATTTGCCTCGTGGAGTTTTCTACAAGAAAAAGTCGGTTCTTACGCGCCACAGGTTCATAAAGACAGAAGTCCGCGTTGAGGATCGATCGATCGTACTGGAAGTGATCGACAATCGCGGGCACTGGCAGATTGACCAGTCGGCGCTCAGTGTCCTTCGTGAAACCCTCCAATGCCCTGAAATCGAAGATGACGAGGCAATCACTCTGTTCCGACACGCGGGATGCGATATCCACTTGTACGGCGATCAAATCCCACGTGGGCAAGCCAGGCTTCCCGAGACGATGGATGACATGGCAAACCTATACTCGGCATATACCGATATGGACCAACAAGGCCACTTTGACCAAGACAGCCCAGACCGCGACCGCATCGACTGGATCACTTTGAAGATCCCATCTGGTACACACGTCGTAGACGTTGGGTGTAACAGTGGACGTTTCGGCCATGAGCTGATCGCAAAGGGCTGTGTGGTCGCTGGTGTGGATCTCGCGCCAGCACTTGTTGAGCGTGCCCGTTTGAAAGGGGTCGATGCCAGACTTGCGTATGCGGAGTCGATGCCGTTCGAGGATGATACCTTCGGCGCGGCTATCTGCGCGGAGCTCCTCGAGCACGTGCTACGTCCAGAGACTGTTCTCGATGAAATACGGCGGGTGCTCATATCAGGAGGCCAGCTCGTCGGATCAGTTCCGCATGGAGCCGGCGATTGGGGATATGAGGACATCGGTCACCACCACGAGCACTTGCGCGCTTACGCTCCGACCGAACTTGCGGAATTCCTCTCTTCCTCGGGTTTCGTCGACATCCAATTATCTGAGCTAAGCCACGGTCGGCAGTTGCCGCAGACGATCGTCTTTGCGTGTAGGAGTGCTGCTTAGTGTCACACGAACGACTGACGACCGTCCTACTCGGCGCGGGAAAATCTGGAAAGCTTTACTACGAGGCGCTGAGAAAGTCGCAGCTCTGCGAGCTAGTGGCGGTGATTTCGAGCAATGGCCGAAGTGCGCGCGCGCTCGGCGAGGAAAGTTCGCACGCCGCCGTCGGAGCCGGGGGCGACTGGCTTGCTTACAGTCCAGACCTGGTGGTCGTTGCGTCCCCCCATAGCTATCATGGGGCCCAAGTGGCGAAATCGCTTGACGCGGGAGCACACGTCATTGTGGATAAGCCCGCAGCTATGAACTTCAACCAGTTGGCGAAGCTCGTTGATGCAGCGGCCAATGCGGTGGGCAGCCTGTACTGCGGCTTCACTCAGCGTTGCAATGACGGCATGACGGCGTGCCGTCATGCGATCCGGCCTCGGTTCCGCGAGCTCCGCCGAATCATGATTGACCAAACGCTTCGGCGCGATGATGTGTATTACGACGGCTGGAAAGGCAGTGTCGCTATGGCGGGTGGCGGCGTCCTTCTAAATCAAGCGATCCATGCGTTGGATCTCGTTTCGTACCTAACCGATGCCCCTGTGGTTTTTCGGCAAGTCGATCTTCTTCGCGAGCGTAAGCCGGGAATAGAAACCACGGTCCGTGCTTCCTACGCTGCTGGTGGACTGGTGCCGATCAGCCTCTCCGCAACCACGGACGCAGCGCGAGAACTGCGGCAAGAGATTCTCTTCGAATATAATGATAGAACGAAGGTCATAGTTCTGGGTTCAGAACACCCATCATGGAAGCCGGCGGCACCTGGTGATGAGACCGCGGCGCGTCGCGAGCTTGAAGCGGAGCCGGATGCATACGGACCCTCTCATGACAACCTCGTATCTGACGTGGCAATGGCGATTCTGAGTTCGGGACAGTCGCGCTACAAGCTCGAACTTGAGTCCTGTTTGACCGCACATACCGCTGTGTACCAGACGAAAGGGGACACGCTATGTCGAAGTTCCCTGTGAACCCAAACGAAGCGTTTTACGACGATCCTGACACCGGAGCGTGGCTGAGCAGCCTCCCACTGTTCTCCGGCGAGCACCCTATATTCGGCGGCGCTGGTAGACAGCAAGGCGCAGTGATGTATGACATTGGGGCCGGCGCCGGTCGGCTGTACGAGGCTGCAGTCCGCGCTGGTTATGCATACTCTGCCTGCGACGTATCAGCTGCGCTCGTCGCGAGATTCCGGACAATGCACCCGGGGGCCGATATCCATTGGACCGATGGTCGCTCCCTGCCTTGGCGCACTGGATCAGGGGATGTCGGTCTCCTTACCTATCACGTGCTTGAGGCTATCATCGGACGTCGCAACAGGCTGCGGACATTGTTGGAGGTGCGACGAGTACTGAGGCAGGGCGCCGTGCTTTACGTGAGCCATCATGTGGCGATGCGATACCGCCCACGGCAACAGCTGCGAAGTTTCTTTGGCGGGCTTGGACTTGAAGAGTATGGAGATATCTCCATAACAGGTTCCAGTGGTGCCGGCGACCACGCACTTTCGTCCTATCGCACGCATATAATTTCTGCGCTAGAGTGTGGGTGGCTTGCGCGCGTGAGTGGTTTTGCTGTTCAGGATAGATGGCCCTTCGACGCCTCAAGCGAGCGGTCTGCGCGTTGTGCCATAATGGAGAGATGGTCGGCTGTTTAGTAAGGCTGGCTACCTGATTATGCTGCCCTCGGAGGCGCGATCGTGTCCGGCTCTGACAAGAAGGCCTCGGCGATTTCGACCATGGTCCCTATCGGCGCAATAAATTGTTCGGGATTTTCTTGAGAATCGCTTTTCAGGCGTTGAAGCGTAAACCACTCGACTGCGTCAACTTCTTCCGCCTGGAGCGTAAGAGAATTGATGTCGATGTCTGTGCGCGCGAGAAACCACTGTGTGAAATATGGTGGACGTCCTTCAGTATAGGTCTTCGGCCCCAGCTTTGTGGGCGGGAGTTGAAGACCTAGCTCCTCCGCCGTTTCACGCTCAAGAGTGGCAAGGTAGGTCTCACGCCCCTCTACTGTGCCGCCGACGGCTTCTCCCCAGCAGCCAGGCTCACTTTTCTTGTTCAGGCTTCGCCGGGCGAGCAGGACCTTCCCGTTGCTATCCATCAGTATTAGTGAGGCGGCTCTAATGATATCCGTCGACGGGTCTACGGAGTCTCGGTTCTTGAACATAACTATTTGATCATCGGAATTTACAATTGGAATCATACGCACGATGAGTTTATAACATTCTGAGAATAATTGGAATGGACCGCTTCGATTCAAGCTCTCTGGCGCCAGCCTGCTTAGTACGATATCGCCAGTTGATGGAATATTCAGGACGTGGTGTTAGTGCAAGCTGGGCTCAGTCGAGCTATGCGTGCAGGAAGCTTCATTTCGGTAGGCGCATGGTAGATTCCAGCTATGGTGCAGCGTTCGCAGATCTTCCTCACTGACGACATCAATGGTATGGACATCCCGGCAGGCAAGGGCGAGACGCTGAGCTTCGCCCTTGATGGCCAAGCCTACGAGATTGATCTAACCAACAGGAACGCCGCGACGCTCCGGAAGGCTCTCGCGCCGTACGTTGATGCTGGCCGGCGCGTCACGACTTCCCGAGGGGTGAAGGTCAAGCGCACTCAGGTGGGCTCCGACGCTCGCACGGTCAAGGAGTGGGCGCGAGCCAACGGCTACGAGGTCAACGACCGCGGCCGGGTGCCCAACGAGATCCGCGAGGCGTTCGATGCCGCCAACTGACGGTGCAGACTCGTCGACCGAGTTTCGATACATCGTGCTTCGGCCCGATGCGAACGCGGCAAAGATCAGTCAGCGAAAGCAGGGCACCGTGCGGGCGTTGGCCAGTGACGGAGTCGAGGCCGGATTTGTGACCTTTGGGCTCGACTCTGACGAGCGATGTGTCTCGGTGACGATGGTTGAGACTTTCGAGCCATATAGGCGCAGGGGATGCGCTACGGGCATGGTGCAGGCGCTCGCAGCTGCGTATCCGGAGAGCGAGATAGTGGACGGTGGCGGCTCGAACTCGGTCGAAGGCGATCTCCTTTACGCGTCCCTCCAAGCCCTGCGGAATTCCCAAACGTAGGCGCGCCCGGTGCACTTCTTCGGCTTCTAGCCCGCAAGCTCGCTGGGGCCGCAGACGGCCGGCTGGCCGAAGTGGCGTACCGGACGCGCTCCACCAGGATGGCTGTCACTCCGTGCCGCCCGCAACGGTCAGCGGTAAGGGTTGTGGATAACCCGCCTGCCGTGGGCCGGGTAACGAGGCGAGCCGTTCAAACGGCTGACTCGGGACACACATGCCCCAGAGGCGTAGCCTGGCGTACCCCCAACGCGTGAGTTCGCCTTATCCCCCCAAGGTCTCACGTGGGACGAGCGCCCCGCCTAGTGTGCGGGGCGCTCGTTCGCCCCTGTGGACCTTGCGGGTGCGGGGTTCCGCCGCTCAGCGAACACCTGCTGGCCATTCGCGCCACTCGAAGCCGGTGGGGCGTTCGCCATTGCCTTCGACGAATTCTTTCACGGCCTGGCGGACCTGCTCGATGCTGACAACTGAATCCTTGGGCCAGCCCTCATCGTGGGTCATGTACAGGTAGAACATTTCTTCGCGCTCGCTCGTGGCGCCCGCGACGTACGCCGTTGCATCGCTGTCGCCGCCCGTGTAGCGAATGCCACCGACCTTTGCCTCACCGTCGATCGCGATGCGCAGTTCGTGGTCGGGATAGCCCGATGACGACTTAGGGCGGGTATCGGCGTACAGGGCTGCCACCGAGTTGTCGAACGGCTGTTGAAGCAGAGCGTCTACCAACGCATCCGCATCCTCTGCGGTTCGGAGGATGACACCCTTGTCGTGGTCGTGTGTGTAGTAGGCGCTCACAACAACGTCACTCATGTCGGTTCCGTTCACTCGTCGCTCGGAAGCGGGTAGGTCTGTTTAAAGCCTTTCGGCCCAAATACAGTCAGCGTCGATCCTGGCGGCAGGATATCCCGAAGTAGTTCTTCACAACCAAACTGACCCTTGCAGGGCAATTTATTCACCATGATCGTTTCATGTTTCAGGCCACGGATGCGCATTCGCATCGCGAACTTCGTCTCGACGTGGGAAGGGGACATGATGCCAGCATCATCACGCGGCGGGATGCCGCGCTCTCTTAGAAAGTCCGTTACCTTCTGGAACCACTCATCGTGTTCTCCGCTGACCAATTCTTCCTTCTCGCCGTTTTCGTCGACCCATGTGCCGCGCGTTTTCGGGCGCGACAGGCGAGACAGCTCCCGGTCGGGCAGCTCCTTTTGTAGTCGGTAGCCTTCCTCGTCTGCGATCCGTCGCCCTGGGGGAGGGGCATCCTTTGGACTGTCATCGTCGCCGGCCGACCCATCTTTCCGCGGCTGGTCGGCTTCCGGCTTCGCCTGGTCCTCGTTCTGCTGGCGTTCCGCGGGCGGCGCGCTCCCACCGGGGCCGAGCGGCCGCTCACCGGTAGGTTCGCCGCTCGGCTCGGTCGTCCGGATGCCGCTGACCATCTGTTGCAACCACTGGATGCCCGGTTGTCGGGCTTGAGTTAGGAAATGGGCGGCCTCCTCGCAGCGGCGAGCTGCCTCGTCCAGCTGCATCGCCGCCATGCGCGCACTCGGGTTGTTGCTCGTACCGCCAACCCATCCGGCGGCCTCGCGGTACTTGCGCGCCCGGTCGTGCAGGTACGGCACGATGCGTTCGATCTGGTTCAACGCGTCGAGTAGATCCTGTGCGACCCGTTGCAGCTCGGAGGGCATGCCGATCGCCTCGGCCGGCTAGATCTGGTCGGCGTAGCTGCGGCAGCCTGCCTCTGCAATCTGAAGCGACTGCACCGCTTGGTCGACGGACTTCGCCGCAGCGTCGAGCATGGTGGCGATGTCTTGGTCAGCCCGGGTTGCCGTGCCGCGGATGAGTGCCTGGATCTGCTGGCTGGACTGCTCGAAGCGCTGTTTGAAGCCCGCCAGGCTGCCCGCACCTTGCCGGGATTGGTCAGCGAGGCCATGGAGCTGCATCTTGAGCTGTTCGACTTGGGACATGACTCTCTACTCCCTGGGCGGTGAAGGATGCTGACCGGAGGTTGCTCGCCCAGGCGCTCACGCCCAACCTCCGGCCAGCTGGTGACCGAGGACCCCGTCCGGGCCTCGGTGTTTGGAACGGCTGGCGCAGGACGGGACTCGCCTCACGCCCCGCGCCAGCCGGCTTGAAGATCCCTGCCCGAGACAGGGGTCTCGGGGGAGGAAGCTCGGACAGGGATCGCTCGATGACGGAACCGGTGGGTGTGCAGACGATCCGCTGCAGGTGAGGGGCTGAGGACGACGACTCCCCACCGGTTCCGCCGGTTCATGGGGTGTCGTAGAGCATGAAGCGGGCCCCCGTGACCCGCTCGAACTCTCGTTTGACGCGCTCCGGCTCACCTATGAGAGCCAGGTGTCGCCAGTCCGGGATCACGACGGCGGTGAGCTCGTAGCGGTTCAGGGACTCGACCAGCGCGCTGAAGGCCGCTGGCGCGGTCTCTCGTTGCTCGACGTACGTCGAGCCCATGGCGAAGCCCTCGACCGCCGCGAACGTCGTCAACTCAACTTTCAGCCGCTCGACGTGCTGGTCCGACAGATAGAGGTCACGTCGGGCGTACCCCAGGAGCAGCGGGCGCGTGTAGTCGGTCACCGCTCCTCGTCCATCCATCGGCGGAATTTGACGATCAGGCGCTCCCAGAACCGGGACCACCAACCGCGGCGGTGCTGGCCGTTCACGAGTCGGCAGCATCTTGGTTCACCACCGGAACGGCCGGCTCAATCGTCACCCGCAGGCTGTAGAAACGCCTCGTCATGGCCGCCTGGTACCGAATGGCCTTGACAGGCTCCGCGGTGTAGTCCGCGATGACATGCTCACCGAACCAGACGCGCACACGCCGCTCGGTCGGCTGTGGAGTCTCCGCGAGCGCCGTCATTCGCCGCGTACCTCCCGGACGATGTCGCGGAGCATCAGGGCGTAGAGCACACTGGCCACCAGCCAGAGGGGCCACATCAGGTGATACATGGTCCTCATCCCCGTCGATTGGGTTGTCGGACGACCACCATCCAATGACGCTGCGTGGTGGGAAACGACGACGATACATATGCGCGGCGGGGCCGAGGCAAGATATGCGTGCCATGCATACCGGCAGATGGTCACGGGTAGTGTTGCCCCTGTGACGCGCTCCCAGCGGCGGCTGTGTCCTTCATGCGGTGCATATCTGGCAGCGGACAACGACGGTGCCCAGTGTGGACCGTGCGAGCGGCGTGCCCCCGAGCTCACCCGTGCGGCGCCGCGTCTCTCAGCTGACTTCTGGGAGGCTGACGCCCTTGCCGAGGCTACGGCTGAGCGACACTTCGGCAAGCTGCTGCTGGCCTACCGCAAGCTCCAGCGCCCTGAACCGACGCAGGCGCTCGTCGGCCAATGGCTCGGACTGACTCAGGGGCAGGTCAGCCGGATCGAGCGCGGCGCGACACCAGTGCGCGACCTCGACAAGCTCGATCGCTGGGCCCAGGCCCTGCACATCCCAGAGCAGTTGCTGTGGTTCAACCTGACGGCTCGGCCCGTCGAGCTTGGGAACGAGCATGCCGGTCCGACAGCGTCGCATACGCCAGCCGGCTACCACGACGGCCAGCATGGCATCGACGCATACACGCGCCCCGACCGCCGCTCTATCGTGCAGACTCAACCACCTGCCGAAGGAGACGGAGTGCATCGAAGGCAGTTCATCAAGTCGGCCGGCGTGGGCCTCACCGCGGTGGGGGCCAGCCTGCTGGCAGGGACAGCGCCCAGCCCGAACCGGCGCATCAGTCGAGGAAGACCAGATGCCAGCACCGAGATTCGAGAGATGACGCAGGTCTTCCGTCGCCTCGACAACCGGTACGGCGGCGGTCACAGCCGTTCGGTCGTGAGCTCGTATCTGAACTCGACGGTCACACCACTGTTGCAGGAGAGCACCTCGGGCGGAGGCCGATCCGGCCTGTTCGCGGCTGCCGCCGAACTCCACCACTTGGCCGGCTGGATGGCATATGACACTGGCCACCATGGCGACGGTCACACTCATCTGCGTCAGGCACTGCGTCTCTGTCATGAAGCCGACGATGAACGACTCGCCAGCGAGATGTTGGCCGGGATGAGTCATCAGGCGGCCTTCCACGGTGCCCCCGACAGCGCCGTCGACCTGGCGCTCGCAGCTCAGCACAGCGCGAAACGATCAGGCTCGAAGCTCCTGCAAGCTGAGGCGGCTGTCATGGAAGCCCATGGCCTCGCGCTGCAGGGCGACAAGACGGGTTGTCTGGCTGCACTGAGCCGCGCCGAGGAGACGTTCAACAAGTCGGATGCTGAAGAGAGACCGCACTGGCTCACCTACTTCGACCACGCCTACTTGGCAGCAAAATTCGCGCATGCCTTTCGCGATCTGGGGCTTGCCGAGGAAGCTGAACCTTTCGCCCGGCGATCCCTCGAGATGACCGACGGGTACGAGCGCGGCCGGCTGTTTAACACAGCCTTGCTCGCAACCATCCTGGCGGACCAACGTCGGCTGGAGGAGTCTTGCGCGCTTGGCATGGAAGCAACGACACTCGCTGCGTCCGTGCGATCGATGCGCGGCAGCAGCTATCTGCAGGACCTGGGCACGCACTTGGCGCCATACCGGAACGTCAAGCCGGTCAACTCCCTATTTGAGAGCATGATCGAGATCGGGGTGTCACCCGTGGACGAGATCAGCCGGCCTGGAACGCGAGCACGTGCAGCAGGCCGACCAGGGACGCCGCACCGATGATCTCACCGGCATCGATGCGTTCGCGGATCGAGTCGAGCGCCACCCAGTCGATTCGTTCCGCCTCGTTGATGTCCTCCGGCTCACCGATGTAGTCGGCACCATACGAGACGAACAGCAGGTTCTCGGCGTCCGTCGTCCCAACCGAGGGCTGCAGAGCCACCAGCGGCTTGACGTTTCGCGGCCGCCACCCCGTCTCCTCTTCGACCTCCCGCGCGGCGGTCACGGCTGGATCCTCGTCAGGATCGACGTAGCCGCCCGGCAGCTCCCAGACCCAGCGGTCGATGATGAAGCGGTGTCTCCACATCATCAACACGTTCTCTTTCCTGTCATCGAGCACCACCATCATGGCGGCCTTGGGCATCCGTAGAACGTACTGCTCGAACTGGACACCATCGGGTAGCTCGACGGAAGCGATGCTCAGCCGCAGCCGACGGGTGTCATCGATCAATCGCTCGCCATGGATCTTCCATACGGTGGATTCCGTACCGCGGTCAGCCGTCACGCTACGACACTACCCAACGCGCTTCATCGCAGCTCAATCAGCGGCGCTGCTCGATGCCCGACGTCGGGCACAGCCGAGTTCGCATATCGGATCTGGCCTCATGTGATCTGTGGCGGTGGCACGGAGGACGCGGTTCTGGCTGTGTCTGCATGGGATTGTCGATGCCGGTCTCTAGGGTGTACCCGTGACAGTTGCGGAGCGAGGCCAGAACTATGGCGAGGTGTTCACCCGGCGCTGGGTAGTCGAAGTGTTGCTTGACCTCAGCGGGTACTCAGCCGACCGCGATCTAGGTGTTCTCCACTTGGTGGAGCCGTCGTGCGGGTCTGGGGCGTTCCTCGGACCCGCGGTCGAACGACTCATTGAGAGCGCCCAGAGGCACAAGCGCGACCTCGCTTCACTTGGAGCGGCGATCCGCGCGTACGACCTGCAACTGGAGCACGTGGAGGCCTCTCGCGCACTATGCCGTGACCTTCTGGTCGCAGCTGGTTCGACCCTGTCGACGGCAGATGCCCTCGCCGAGGTGTGGGTCGGCCATGCTGACTTCCTGCTCGCGGAAATGGTGGACCGCACCGCGGACGTGGTTATCGGGAACCCGCCGTACATCCGCTACGACGACCTCTCAGATGAACTAGCTAGCCAGTACCGCAGCATGTGGCCAACCATGCGTGGTCGCGGAGACATCTACGTGGGATTCATCGAACGGTCCCTACGGCTGCTGAAGCCTGGTGGGAAGGTGGGCTTCATCTGCGCTGACCGGTGGATGCGGAACCAGTACGGCGCCGGCCTCCGCGACTTGGTCGCCCGCGAGTATGCGGTCGAGCACATCTGGACGATGCATGATGTGGACGCGTTTGAGGCACTCGTATCGGCGTACCCGGCGATCACGGTGCTTGGGAACCGAGTTCAGACCTCCGTTGTGGTAGCTGACACAACTGACGAGTTCGGGGCGGCGGGGGCGTTTGCACTTGTGAAGGCTGCTCAGGATGAGACGTTCGAGGACTTTTCGGATGTCGGTGTCAAGGCTCACCGGCTCCCACATTGGTTCAGCGGTAGCGAACTTTGGCCCACCGGCTCCCCAGCGCGGCTCGCGCTGATAGAACACCTCAATGACCGCTTCGGCCCTCTCCATGACCTGGAGGGCGGGACCAAGGTCTCCATAGGTATCGCGACGGGTGCGGACAACGTCTATGTCACTAAAGATCCGACTGTTGCGGAAGAAGATCGCATTCTCCCACTCGCAATGCGTCGTGACCTCATGTCAGGCACATTCACATGGCAGGGCAACTATTTAGTCAATCCGTGGGCTGAGGACGGGTCGCTCGTTTCGTTAGCCGACTATCCGAGAATGGCGGCCTACCTGTCCGAGCATCCCGATTTAAAAAAGAGGTTCGTTGCGAAGAAAGACCCCGCGTCTTGGCATCGTACGATCGATAAGGTGCAGGCCGGCCTTACCGACAAGCCGAAACTTCTTTTGCAGGACATGAAATCGACCATTCATCCTGTACTGGAACCTGGAGGCCACTACCCGCATCACAACCTCTATTACGTAATCTCCGACGTTTGGGATATGGAGGTTCTCGGCGGGATCCTTCTGTCTCGCGTTGCGCAGGCGTTCATCGAGGCGTACTGCGTCCGTATGCGCGGCGGCACACTGCGGTTCCAGGCTCAATATCTGAAGCGCATCCGCGTCCCCCAACCGGACGCGATCGATACCGACGTTCAGGAAGCTCTGCGGGTCGCCTTCCGCGCCCGCGATGCTGTCGCAGCAACAGTGGCAGCAGCTGCTGCCTACGATATCGACCTGAAGGAGTACGAGCTTGCCTGACCACGCACCCGAGGACCCGACCCAGGCCGCAGTATCACTCTTCTGGACCAAGCGCAGCGACCAGGCGGCCAAACTCGCGGACGGCGGGCTCGCCGGCGGGGCGGCTCGGGCGGCGGGCCACATGAACGGCATACGCGACCTCGTGAGCACCATCTTTACTGATGCCGGCATGCCCGCGGACTCGATCGTGTACGAGCCCTTTCTGCCGGGGTTCTACCGAGCGCGGAAGCGCTGGGATATGGCCGTGCGGTACAAGGGCGCGCTTGTCGCAGCACTGGAGTTCAAGAGCCAGGTTGGCAGTGTAGGCAAGAACATCAATAACCGGTTTGAGGAAGCTCTCGGCTCTGGGACGGACACTTGGGCTGCGCAGAGCAAGTTTGAAGCCTACGGTGACGTTCCGCCTTGGCTCGGCTATGTCTTCGTGCTCCGTGAGGATGAGGAGACGGAGCAACCCAACCGCCCCATCACCGCTCTGTTCCCAGCCGACCCCGCGTTCAAGGGGATGTCCTACAACCAGCGCTATCAGGAGATGTTGCGACGGTTCATGGGCGACAACATCTACCAGGCGGGCTGGTTCATCACGACCAAGACCGACGACGCGGGGCGTGTTTCTTACACGGAGCCGCTCGCGACAGCTACCGGCAAGGCATTCCGAGTTGCCGTAGAAGGCCGTGTTAATTACGTGCGCAGCGTCATTGACTAAAGCTCCAGCCTGGATCTAGGCCTCAGACCCTCGACGTTTCGCCGAACGCCGTGCGGCCGAGAGGTAGCGGGAAGGCCTTGAGCGATTAGAACGGATCGTCACCGCTGCCCACTCGGACGCGGAGCGCGAAGCGTGCGTCGTTCTGGCGCGCCAGGGCTAGCAGGCTGGCTCGGTTCCATGCGGTCAGTTTTGGATCGCCGATAAAGCTGTCAGTGACATGGATCATGAAGTCAGCGAGGCGCTTCGTTCCAAGCTTCGTTGGGTCTCGCGGTTTCGGTGGTTTCGAATAGGCGGCCAAAACATCTTGAGCGCTGACGATCGCGATTTGCGTGTCGTCGTACACCCACAGGAAGGATGCTGGTGTCAGTCTCAACATGTCTCGGCACTGTCGAGCTAGCCTCTCGGACGGTCGAGTAACGTAGACGGTCCCGCTGGCTTCGAGTTGAACCTCATCAGTCCAGAGCCAATGGCTGAACTCGCTGTCATAAAGGTCATCATGGTCAACGACTGCTTCGTTGAACGTGATCCCTTCACTGCCTGCGCGTTTGGCTTGAGCTAGAAAACCTTTAGATACGCGCATTCCATTGAACGCAATATTGATGACCCCGCAAATATCGGCGCCGATCAGCGATTCCGTGGAGCCCGGACCCGCCGAGTCTAGAACGCTGATGCGCACTTGTAGGTCGCCTTCGATTTCCGCGTTCCATTCGCGAATATCTCGAATCGTCAGCCGGGTGCGCAGGCTGGCAGTCATATCGTCTTCCTGACCGACGAGTTCCTCGGACAGGTCGGCGAGCAGATCTCGTTCGGCTCGCTCAACGGCGTCGTTCAACGCTTCGGCGGCTCCAGTGGGAAGCATTCGGAAGTTGTACCACTCGCTGAACGCCCCGAGCGGTGAGGGCGCTGTCGAGAAGGGCAGCTGCGAACGAACTCCACTCGCGAACAGCGCTGGCGAGTGAGGCCTCCACATCAGCGGTGGACGCAGGCTCGTGTAACACCGCACGTCTCTAGCCGATGTAACCAATAGACCCCGACCCAGCGTCACCGCCCGTAACCGAGCACATCCATATTCGTTAACACGGTGTGGGGCCAGCGGGAGCCTGCCCAATATTAAGATCTCGTTACAGATCGTGATAGTGGTGGCCGCGGTCGGTCAGTCGTGAAGACCGTGTTGGAGCCTGGCATGAGCGCGCTCTCACGCTCAGGGACAACGATGCCAACCTCAAGTGAGCCGAATCACAAGCTTCGCGGTGCATCCGAACATGCGTTTGAACTGCTTACACGGGTGTTCTTTAGCGACTTTTGGTCTAGTGAGCTGCGGTAGAGTCGTCCGCGAAAGATGCGAGAGGCCCCGGCCGGAAGCATCCGATCAGGGCCCTCACTTGTCATTTGAGCGTGACGTTGGTGACGGTACTAGCTGCACGCCTGTAAGGCAAAGCCTGTCAGGCATGCTGTTACAGAAGTACGGGGATAGTTACTAAGCCGTAACTGAGCCGGTCTGATTGGTCGCTTCCATCGGTGGTCTGCGCAACAACGCAACCACTGTGAGGAACGATGATCAGCACCCATCAGACCTCTGCTAGTCGTCCGGACGGTGGACGATGACGCAGACACTGCCATCAGTAGATGACGTCAAGCGCCTCGGGCGCGCGATTATCTTCGTTCACCAGCACGATCACAAGGTGACGGACCCGCTGATCCGTGCCGAGATCGAGGTCCTGCTCTTGACCGGCAAGGCGATGGACTTCGCCGCCCGTCTCCAAGGGCACCGCAACCTCGTCGTCCTGACCGATGCGCTTGTGCACCGGTACGGGAAGCACGCAGGCCTAGGGGCACGCGAGCTGATCAACACGGTGTTGCCGGCATTGAAGCAAGCCGACCTCATCGACTACCAAATGGCCCTCGATGGCACGATTGCCAACCTGGACGAGTTCATCGGCGTCTCGGCGACGGTTACTGAGCAGTCGGTTCGCCTCCTGAACGTCCTGCAGCCCCAGCGGTCCGATCTGGCCTTTCTGCACTCGGTTGAGATCGGTGCACTGGCCCCGCTCGGTGAGTCGCAGCACTTGCAAGAGATCACGAAGCGTGGCTTCACTGAGTACGAGGCCGTGGAGGCCCTGCGCCTGGCGCGTGCTGTCCGGCTCAACCTGTCGGCGCCTTCCGCGGACCTGAACGAGGACGTCATCTACAGCCCGTATGTGTGGGGGACGAAGCAGCTGCCGTTGGCCACCTTCTTGTCTAAGCTCCCGCCCAACGAGCGCGATGCTCTGCTCGGGATGAGCCAGCAGGTTCTCGCGACGCCGGGCTTGCAGATCTCGAAGCTGAGCGCGACGCCTGGGATCATCCACAGTGCGCGGAACGCTGGTCTGATCCAGGCGGCGACGGTGCAGTCGTCGACCGGCGTCAGTTCGACCTATGTCTTCTCGCCCCTGTTGGAGACCGAGGACAACCTGTGCACGACCACCGAGGCTCTCCACCTCCGGAAGCTGTTTGTCGCGCACATTCTGTTCGGCCACGAGAGCGCTAAGGCGGGCGGGGGACGAATCTTGACCCCGGACGTACTGGTGCAAAGCCTTGTGAACCGCGGTGTTGTCGGGCCGGCGACCAACATCGGGACGGACTACTACCTCCTTGAGGCAGCTGGAGTAGTCGCGGTCGAGCCAGGTGAGAACGATCGGGCGTTTCTGCGGCTGGTCAAGCCCGAGATCGCCGAAGCTGGGTTGAACTGGATCCGCCGCATCACCGACACGTCAGGCGCGGGAGAGCTGACTCGGCCCCAGAAGCCGGCGAAGTTCCAGACCCCCGAGGACCTCCGTGGGGCTGGGGGTGCCGCCGAAGACGCGGCGGCCAACGAGGTCATGGTTGCCTCGATCAACGAGCTCCGGAAGGAGATGCAACGTGCAGCACGCCGGGACGACCCCTGGTCTTGACCCTGGTACCAAGGCGGAGGTTCGCGTTGCCCAGGCATGGTTCTGGGACGGGTACTACGTGCGCCGCGGTGTCGACCTGCAGCACAAGTTCGGCAGCGAGGTGTCGACGGTGACCGACCTCGATATCGTCGGATTCACCTTCGACGCCTCGCTGAAAGTGCACAAGCATGTCGGCGAGGTAAAGACTGGCAAGTCGAACAACACGCCGAAACCCCTCGACCGTGCCCTATGGGCACGAGGGGTCCGGGAACTCGTCGGCGCCGAGACCGCCGAGATCACGACGGCGTTCAAGGTGTCCGTCTCCGTGCGAGACCTGTGCCGCCAGCTTGGGGCGACGGTCCAGCACCTTGACGATTTGACGGCTCGGGAGGACCGGTTGGCGATCAAGGAGGTCGCCGACGTCGGTGCGCACGGCGACACGATCGCGAGTTTGAGGAAGGCGGTGCACGCCTTCCTCAAGAAGGATCCAGTGCTCGAACGTGGCTACTGGTTCCTCGTGTCGGAAGTGTGGTTCCTAGAGCCGTTCGACGCGGTCAAGCGCACCCTGGGTCTTATTCGGGAGCTGGGCAAGACCTGGCCCGAAGAAGCCCATCCCGAAGCGATGCGCGCAGCGAGGTGGATTTTCGCCGAGTCGATCTCGATCATCACGCTCAACCTCGCGATGATCGCCGGTCGTGCCAACACCATGGATAGCGCAACTTTCCGGGACCTGGCTTCTGCTGAACTCGCCCAAGGCGATGTGCCCTACTTCGCTGTCGCGAAGCTCTCCGAGCGGTTCGATGAGTATCTGAGCAAGGTGCTCGCCCGGGTTGAGGCGCCGGCCGAGGTCAGGGCCACGGCGATGGGGGCGTTCCACCCGACGACACCGGACTACGCGGTGCCGCTGATTGAGCTGATCAGTCGACTCGCGTCCGAGGCGGCCTCGTGTGCCGAGCTGCCACGCCAGATGGACGTGATCATCTTCGAGCGCCTTGTTCGGAGGCGGGAGCTAGGTGAGACCTTGATGGACCGTCTCTCCGTCACACGCTCAACGGAGCGGCTAGTTAAGTTGATCGCCGCTTTCCTCCGCGGACAGGCAGCCCTTCCGGCGGCAGTCGACAAGGTGCTGACGACCAAGTTGACTCGATGGGGTTCATCTCTGGCGCCGGGTGAAACTCAGCCACAACTTTTCGACCAACCGGACGCAGATAAGGCTGAGGGCGTGGCGCATGGGAACAACTAGAGTCCGTACCCGGGTCACCACGACGCACCATGTGTCGTCCTATGGTGGTACCCAGTTCGGCATGGAAGTTATGGAGATGGTCGCCGCGAAGCTGGCTACCGGCTCGGTTCCGATGAACTTTCAGCACGACCCATCCCGTCCGCTTCATCCTGAGAATGTTGAGGCCGGTGTCGAGAGGCTCGAAGATGGTCACTGGGCTGTCTGGGCGGAGTTCGACATCGACGAGGATGCTTGGCGCGCGTACCAGTCCGAGGTAGAGGCAGCTGGAGCTCCGGGGGGAATGTCAATCACTGTCACAAGCCCATTGCCAGATTTGCCCGGCGATGCTGATATTTGGGTTTTTGCAGATGCTCACCATTTCTCAGACGACGACCTTCGGTCTGTGGTGCAACTTCTAAAGGATAAGTCGGGGCAGAGGTCCTCGGCTATGCGCCTTTATCAGTTCTCGAACATCCCCGAGGCGCGGGTGGTGTTCGACATGCTGTACAGCACTGTCATGGCGCTCGGCCCCAACGTAGTTGCGTCCTACATCTACGATGCCTTGAAGGGGATGGGGCGCCTAGGAAAGAAAACTGTCGTCGAACCATACTTTCGGCGCGAATCAGATGGAGCGGTTGAAGCAGGTTTCCGTGTGGAAACAGCAGATCCTGCCGTGGCGATGCTGGCTATGACGGAGATGGGACGCCTGCTGGACAGTGGAGTAAAGGGGGTATTCCGATTCGATGGCAGTTCATCGTTTGTTGAGGTCGTGAAACCGCGTCCCGAAATTGATGGAGAAGACCAGGACTAGCTCCTTTCGTAGGGAGCGGTGTGCGGTGAGCGGTCCTGCCTAGTGAGGACGCCGTCTCGATGATGTGCCGTAGCAGCTGTAGGCATGAGTGATCACGCTGGATGCCCGCGAGGACCACGGCTCACGAATCAAGTGGGGATGCAATGCTGCCTGAATTACACGCCTACTCGGACCCCTACGACGCGTTGCGAGAACAACTTGAGCAGTTGCAGGGCCTTATCAAGATCGTACCGCCGCTGATCGAGGCCGATCGTGAGCGACGTTGGGCCGAGATTGGGCAAAGGCCCGGCGATCCTGACGCCGACATGATCGACATCTATGAGGCAGAGTCGGGCCCGGAGGAAGGCTTTGGTCACGCCCCTTACGATCGAACCTTGTATTCGACGGCGGTCGTAACCGCGTGGGAGAGCTTCCACGTATACCTAGCCCATCTGCTCGAACGACGATGCCTGAGGTATAACCTGAGCGATCATCCGGTTCTGGCTGCGCTTGTGGATGCCGAGCGGAAGAGCTGGGACCGCCAGTTCTCGCTGCTTGTAAAGCGTTTTGGTGAGTTCGGTGGCGTGAAGTTCCATGAACTCGGGTCGACGTGGGGAGATGTCCTGCATGCTCAGGAACTTAGAAACGCACTAGTTCACAATCTGGGCTACTGTACGGCGAACTACTTAAGGCGCCCCGATGCGCGATGCCCCTCCGAAGATGATTCGCTATTCGCAGTTCCGACGACCTCAGAGGAGCTCATCAGCCGGGAGCAGATCCCGTTAGATAGGGATTTCACAAGCATGGTGGTCGCGAGTCTACTGGCGGCAGCGCGCGTTATTGGGGAGAGGCTGTCTAAATCCAAGATGGATGATTGAGTCTGCTAGCTAAGCACCGAGACTCACCAGGTTTCCGATGAGGCCCAAGATAATCCCGCCGAATATTGATCCCACTGCTAGGTTCTGACGCCACCGTTTGACTTCAACCAAGCTCTCAACTGTGCCAATTGTGCGCATGATTTGAGCTGGGGTGAATCCGTATCGGCTAATCATTGGATCGAGACGGAAGCGTAGGTCATTGGCCATCGCGGAGTTTTCTTGTTCGATACCCGCTCGGTAGCTGTCCCATCGTCGTCGACTATCCCGCACGTCGTAGACAATCAGACCCACGGCCGCAACTTCGAGGGCGGCAGCGCAGGCGTATAGCAGTACAAGTAGGAGGGTCACGGCTTCTCACTTCTCAATGGCAACGGTCAGCGCTTAGATGCGTTCCGCCGGCTGCCGGTTCCCTGCGGAGGCTACGAGACCAGTATGGTCACGGCACGGTTTCAATGGATGTCGGGTCCGCCCGCTTCTGCGAGTTCACCGACGACGCTGATCGCCTCCTCGGCGTCGCGCGCATCAACGGATCCGACATCAGAAGGCGATCCGGGTGCTCCCTCGTCAGCGAGGTGGGGGTACTTCTCAAGGAGGAACCGCCGTCGGTATGCAACGTCGGCGGCATCAACGATCGCCTCCAACGTGGCCCAGTTGAGAGTGCCGCCGACGACGATCCCGACTGCGGGCACGACCTTGCCGAGTCCCTGCTTGGTAAGGCGGATGCCGAATGCCTTTGCGAACTGCGTGGAGACTTTCGCGACAACTGACTCGCTCAGGACCTCCCACGACTTGCCGCGGACAAGAGCTTGGGTGAGCCGCGAGATGTCGGACATCGCGGCGGTCTTGGCTGTGGCTGACGTCGCCGTGCCGGCGTTGACGACTGACATCACGAAGAGCTTCTCGGCAGGCGCTTCGGGGTCGTAGCCGTAGAGCAGCGAGACGTGGCTCACGGAACGAGACGCGAGGCCGAGAACGAATGCGGCGTCGCCGGTGAAGGCGCCGGCGATGGCTGCGCCCGAAGGCGCGGTTGCAGCGCCGCCTGAGGCTGCGACGACAAGCTCGCCTCCGGAAATCACAAACCCTGCGCCTGCTCCGGAGAGTGCCGCGACAGCCGGGTAGTACCAGCTTGCTCCACGTCCCCGGACAGCGTCGATCTGCTCAAGGTCGAGACGGCGCAGGTCCAAGAGTGACTCAACGTCGTGCCCGCGCTTCCTGTGCATCGACACCACCCGTTTGGGCGAAAGTCCAACCCGGGAGATCCGTCCCACCGTCCGCCGTGCGGACCCTAGAGCAGGCACGCTCCACTCGGGGAGGGCATCGGTGGCTAGGCGAGCGCCGGCGCCGACGACGTGAGCGCCCTTGGCGGCGAGCTCCTGACCTCGCGAGACGGCCGATTGGGCCCGTGGGTGGTTCTCTAGGTACTCCGTAGCACGCTTGCCGAGGCTGGCGGCGCGGTCGGCCATTTGCTCGCCGACGTTCCTCGTTCCCCGCGATGGTGGGCGGCCCTTGAACCGTTGGATGTCACGCCATGCCGCCAGCTCGTAGTCCTAGGGATCCGCCATCTCCTCGGGGTAGTCCCAACGGTTGCACAGGCGAGCCACCAGCAGCTTCTAGGTCGGCGTTGATCCGGTTGCTTCACTTGAGCACCCGGACAACAGCCTTACACGCGAAGCCGACCGACCGGACTGGGGGTGATGTCGCCGGTGCTCGGATACGCGAGATGCCTGGGCCGCCGGTGTGAGTCCCGCATTCGCACACCGTGGCGTTTAGTGCCTTGTGGATGGTCGATTGGTCGCGCTCGAGGTGGTTGCCACCCTCGAGTAACGACGATCCACTTGATGTAGAGCGTTATCGCTCGTCTCAGCTCTGCTTCAGCCATCCGCGGATAGCGAACCTTGACGCCGCCTCACGGAAGATCTTGATGACGCTCTGCTTACTCAGGCTGAAGAGTGCCACGATCTGCGACCGAGCTCTTGGCAACGCTGCGTAATCAGGGCATAGTGCTCTGCCAGGAACAGGTGTCGGCCGGGGGGATCGGGCGCGCCTGCATGACTGTCGCATCGCGTGGGGGAGTAATGGCTAACGTCTGTGCAGCCTATTGTGGTTGTGCTTGCAATTCATATGGTTTCGGCTCAAAATTGGTGATGAATAGGAGCGTCAAAAGTCAGATGTTGTCGAGCCGCCGCAGCGTAGTCACAGCGGAGGTCGCGGGTGATTGAGAAGATTCGTATCCGCGGCTATCGGAAGTTTCGCGATATAGTCGTTGTTCCTTCCGACGGCCTTAATATTCTGGTCGGGGATAACGAAAGCGGAAAGTCAACCATCATTGAGGCTCTGAACTTGGCGATGACTGGTCGTGTTAACGGGCGACCTGCCATCGAGGAGTTGAATCCGTACTGGTTCAATGAAGATCTTGTACGCCGATTCTTCCAGGATCGGGCAGATGGCAAGTCTTCGAGCTTGCCGGAGATCTCCATCGAGATCTTCTTCCACGATTCAGATGAGTTGCAACGTCTGGTCGGTGCGCACAACTCGGACATGCCCGCCCGAGCCTGCCCTGGTGTCGAACTCGCGGTAGAGCCCAATCCCGAATATGCCGACGAGATCGAAACGTACTTGAACGCTGAGCCAACCGCCATCCTGCCGGTCGAGTACTTCCGAGTGGAATGGCGGACCTTCGGGGATCGGACGCTGACCGCCAAGCCGAGAGAACTCACTATCTCACAGATCGACTCTCGCACCATCCGCTCCACGAGCGGCATCGATTTCCACATGCGCCAAATCCTCAGTGATCATCTGGAACCCAAGGAGGAGGCGGCTATCTCCGTCGCCTATCGCTCGGTCAAGGAGCGGATGACGAAAGACCACTTGGGTAGCGTCAACCAGAAGATGAGCGAACTCCAAGGAGCGCTCGACAACCAGCAGCTGAGCCTGGCGATGGATCAGTCCTCCCGCTCCTCGTGGGATGCAAGCGTTAGTCCGCATGTGGCTGATCTGCCTTTTGGCATGGCTGGCTTGGGGCAGCAGGTCGCGGTGAAGATTGCCCTCGCTATGGGACGCAGTGCGGATATCGCCCGGGTCGTGACGATCGAGGAGCCGGAGAACCACTTGTCTCATACCAGCCTCAACAAGCTGGTGTCGAGGATCAATAAGCTGAAGGGTGAGCGGCAGCAACTGTTTGCGACGACGCACAGCTCCTACGTGCTGAACCGGCTGGGTCTCGACTCGTTGCTGCTCGTCTCGGACGGGATCATCACGAAGTTTGGCGAGATCGACCCGTCGACGGTCAAGTACTTCCGCAGGCTGCCGGGCTACGACACCCTGCGACTTGTCCTGGCTGAACGAGTGGTCCTCGTGGAAGGGCCATCAGACGAGATCGTCTTCGAGCGGTTCTATCGCGACAAGTACGGCAAGCGGCCGATCGACGATGGCATCGATGTCGTCAGCATGCGCGGCCTCTCGCTGAAGCGTTGTCTCGAAGTCGCCAAGCTGCTTGACAAGCGATGTGCCTCCCTTCGTGACAACGACGGGGAGGATCCTTTCGAGCTGAGGGCTGAGCTCTCCGCATATCTCGACGGCACCCGTAGGGAGTTGTTCGTGGGTGCTGTCGCCAAGGGGAAGACGCTGGAACCTCAAATCGTCGACGCCAACGACGAGTCAGTCCTCCGGGAAGTTCTCGGCATCACCGAAAAGGCTGACGTTCGCACGTGGATGAAGAACAACAAGACGGACGCCGCTCTCCACGTCGCGGACTCGAAGGTGACATTGATCCCGCCTGACTACATCGCGCAGGCGATCGAGTTCATCCATGACTAACAACAATCAGCTGACGCTAGCGGTAGCCGGATCGCGGAAGACTCAGGGCATCGTTGATGCCTGTGCCGCCTCTGCCACCGACAAGCGAATACTGATCCTGACCTATACGACAGTCAATCAAGACGAGCTGCGTTCACGGCTTGCGTCTCATGCGGGCGGGCACGCCAACATCGAGGTTATGGGCTGGTTCTCGTTCCTGATCACGCATTTCGTCAGACCGTTCTTGCCCTTCGCTTTTCATGGCAAGCGAGTGCGCGGCTTCGACTTCGAGAGTCCGCCGCCGGAGTACGCCAAGAACATCTCGTACAGCAAGTACTTCAACTCGTCCGACCAAGTGCGTCGCGTGCATCTGTCACAAGCTGCTGCCTTGGTGGAGAACGCGAGCGCCGGCGCCGCAGTGAAGCGTCTTGCGCGCATGTACGACGTCATCTACATAGATGAGGTGCAGGATCTGTGTGGCTACGACCTCGAAATCTTGCGTCTCCTGATGGATTCGCCCATTCCAATCGACATGGTCGGTGATGTCCGCCAAGCGGTACTCGTTACTAACGATCGCGAAAAGAAGCACAAGAAGTACATGTATATGGGTATCTGGAACTGGTTTCGTGAGCAGGAGAAGGCTGGTCGACTGACGATCACTCAGCGCGCGGAGACATGGCGGTGTCGCGCTGAGATCGCTGCCCTCGCTGACTCACTATTCGGAGTGGACTGGGGTTTCGATCAGACGGTTTCGCTCAACGACCTGTGTACCGCTCACGACGGAATCTACCTCGTGCGGGAGTGTGATGTGCCGGACTATCTCGACTCCTACAGTCCGCTCTTCCTTCGATACTCTGCTAACTCCGCTAAGGGCGAGCCGTACGAGTTCATGAACTTCACGGTTTCTAAGGGATTGTCGCGAGAGCATGTCCTGATCTGGCCCACCGCAGCGATCAAGAAGTTGTTGGCTGACGGCACGCCACTACCTGAACGGACTGCGGCACAGTTATACGTGGCCGTCACACGTGCATCGCAGAGCGTCGCGTTCGTTATGGATAGCGCAGCGGGGACCGTCCCGTTCTGGTCGAAGCCGGTGCCCACGGATCCATGACGCGGCATCCAGCGGCCTACTCCCGCCCGTGGGTGTCGCGCATCCTCACGCCCGCCCGCTTGAGAGCCTTATAAATGGTGGAGTGTTCGCGCCCGAGTCGCTTGCCGACCTCTACGAGGGAGTTGCCCTCGCTGTAGAGCATCGTCGCTCGTCTGAGTTCCGCCTCAGTCATCCGTGGATAGCGAACCTTGACTCCCGCCTCCCGGAGGATCTTGATCACGCTCCTCTTGCTCAAGCAGAAGAGTGCGCCAATCGACTCCGACGATCCGCCGGCCTCGTACTCGGCCACGACCCGAGCCATCGTCTCGCTGTCGAGCCGTTCGTCCAGCTTGTGTACGCGCGGAGGCTCCGCGGGATCGATTGGTCTTCCGGCTTCTATGTCAAGTGCGATTGACTGAGCGAGTTTCTGGAGCCTGTCTAACAGGGGTGGGGCATGGTTCGAGTAACGGGACATAACCTCCACCAGCAGTAACAGCAGGCCAGGAGGAACGTCTCCTGGCCTGTTTTCGTTGGAGGGGCCGCCGGCTACCCAAATCCGCGGCCGAGGTTTGCTGCAGGGCTGGCACCGGTCATCGCACTGGCCGCACCACTGGGTTGAGTTCCAGCTTCTCGAGGCCGATGGCCACGAACTGTTCGTGAAGATGCTCGGTGACCATGAACAGGGCGACCACAACTCGGCCGTTCGGGGTGTCAAGTGCCACACCCGAGATGAAGTTCGCCCCGTTGTTGTTCAGAGCGCCCACCCGCTCAGCCAGGCGCTGGGCCTCGGCGATACTGAGCACACCTCGCGTGACGCACAGATTGCCTTCGTAGACCGCCTCGAGTTCCCGCTGCGTGGAGTCCAACTCACCCGACACCACCGGAACCACCATGACCGAGACGTTTCCACTCGACGTCGTGTCCGGGTAACCGGCACGGATGTCGGCGAAGCGCTCCGGTCGCGCCCGGACATAGCTTGCGAGAGCGTTCCGCGTCCGAACGGTGTTTCCGTCGTCGGCCTTCCAGCCGCCTGCGGGGGCGGGGCACGGTACGCCGTCGGGGTGCGGTGTTGCCTGTTTGGGTTCCGCTTGCTCGGTCACGTCGATCGATCGGCCATGCCAGATGCCTCGCAGAGTCGCCCGGCCCGCGCGCGTTCCGTCGACACTCACTGGGGAGCTGAGCCGGTCAAGGTCGACGCCCGTCAACGTGACCGCGAGCGCCGCTGGGCACGTCGGTGCTGGAGGCCTTACTGGTGAGGGGGACTTGCCAGGCCGCAGGACCGACAGCTGAGGATCGGCCGTGCTCGCAACGGGCGGACAGAACACGACTGCGTCGCCGGGCGCGGCGATCACCTGACCTGTCACCTCGACGGCATCGCCGTCGTGGACGATCAGATCACTGACCGGAGACTGCGGAGCCCGACGCTCCCCGATCGGAGGAGCGGTTGACCCGTCGCTGCACCCTGAAACGACCGCAGCGATCACAACGCCAACGGCCACGGCAGAAAGCCTCGGTCCACGTCGGTGCATGAGATTCACCCCCACCATCAGGACGCCGCACGCCGTCTCGGCGTTGCACGCGATGTCGGTATGACGAGGGGAAGGATGCGAGTTTCGATGTCGGGTCCAGCAACTGGTGTGGCGCGCAGGACCACCGGCCGAGGACGCCTATGGCGTGGACGAGGTCAGGGGTTCGAATCCCCTAAGCTCCAACACAAAAGGGAGGTTCTGTGAGCCAGAACTGGCTGTTCCTGATTCCGATTGCTGCACTGGTGCTGTTCGTGGTCGGTTCGGTTGCTGTGTTGCGGATGCAGAAGAGGGGGCCGCGGGCGCAGGAGCGGCTCGGCTCGGTGCCGGGGGAGAAGGCGATCGGGTTCGGCCAGGCGCCGGACGAGACTCGGGAGGAGTTCGTGCGGAGGCATTGGCAGCGGCCCGGGGTGGTGGCTGACGGGGTGACGCTGGTCGATCTGTACGACCGCATCCGCGCGCTCGAGGAACGGGTCGCGCGAGCCGAGCAGCATTCGGTGGCACCGCCGCCTGACTGAGCGAGCCCGCCCGTACGGCGAATCCGCCAGCTCCAGCCCGTACGACGAACCCCGCGCCCGCCGCCTCCAGCGCGGCCGATGTACGGGCGGAGTACGGGCAGGGTGGTGTCGTCGGTGACTCGTAGTGTGCGCCAGATCGAGGAGAACCGGCCGAAGGCCGCTCGGCACTCGCGATCGGTTCCGCCCCCCGACCGACCCTGGAGGCATCAATGACGAAGTTGATCCAGAGCATGAGTGACGGGCTGCTGTCCGTCTTCGCACCGAAGGTCCGAGCGTCGGCGGCGTGTCCGGCGTGCCACCTGGTCGGCCAGTGTGGCTCCTGCAACGGGAATCGCAGGTACCGGACGCGGGTCTGCTACTCGGGTCCGGGCTGTCAGTACGAGACGACGACCTGTGTAGCCGTCGCCTCGTGCGCGCCGTAGCTCCGCGGTGATGGGCGGCGGCGTTCGAAAGGACGCCGCCGTCGCGCCGAACCGGGGACACGACGTGGAGCGAGGTGAGTGTGGAGTATCTGCAGTTCGGGTGTCAGGTCCTGCTGGGTGGGGTGTTCGCCGTGTCCGCCGGCTCCAAGCTGTACTCGCGTACGGCGTTCGCGGACTTCACGGGAGCGACGGCCCGGCTGACCGGAGCGGGTGCGGGGCGGGCGCGGCAGTTGGCCGTCGTCGTTGTGGCGGCTGAAGTTGCGGTGGTGCTCGCGTTGATCCTGCCCGCGCTGGTGCTGTGGGGGTTCGCTCTGGGCATCGGCTTGCTCGCCGTCTTTTCGGCGGCCATCGTCCGTTCCCTGCGCAAGGGACAGCGGGCGTCCTGCCGTTGCTTCGGAGCGTCGGACTCGCCGCTGGGCAAACACCATGTGGTCCGTAACGCTGCCCTCGCGGCGTTCGGCGCCCTCGGCATCGCAGCGGGCCTGAGCGGGGGAACGTCATCGCTGGACTTCGGGCCGGCAGGTGTGGTCGCCTTCGCCGCGCTGATCGGCGTCGCGCTGATCGCCCGGCTGGACGACCTGATCGGACTGTTCCGAACGACGACAGCCACGTCGTCGCTCGGCCGGCAACAGTAGAGAGGGGCTGGATTCCTTGACAACTTTTCTCAGCGCGCTGGTGGTCGTGGTCGGCATTGTCGGCGTACTGAACTTGTTGCTGCTGTTCGGTGTCATCCGCCGGCTGAAGGAACACGATCAGGCGATCGCCAAGATCCCGTACGGCGCGACGCAGGGTCCGCCCGCGGAGTCGATGCGTTCGCCTGGCTCGCAGGTCGACGAGTTCACCGTGGTGAGCACGGATGGCGTCGCGGTGAGCAAGGAGTCGCTGGCCACGGAGACGCTGGTCGGATTCTTCTCCGTGTCCTGCGCGCCGTGCGTCGAGAGCGCGCCGAAGTTCGCCGCGCGCGCCGCCGGAGTTCCGGGTGGAAAGGACAGCGTGCTCGCGATCGTCGTCGCCGACGGCGATGACGACCCGTCCGCCATGGTCGGCGTCCTGGGCGCCAGCGCCCGGGTTGTCGTCGAGGGCTACGAAGGGCCGATCGCAACAGCCTTCGGCGTGACCGCGTTCCCGACGTACGGCGTGGTCGCGGCCGGAACGATCACCGCGAGCGCGATCGAACTCACCACGCTGCCCGTCCCCACGCCGGCCTGACCGGACCTCGGCGAAAGCGGTGCTGAAGAGACTTGCCGGCGTCGTCGTCGCGGCCACGTGCCTGGTCGTCGTGGTGCGGCGGCGCCTGGTGGTGGTCGACGTGCAAGGCCCGAGCATGGAACCGACCCTGTACGACGGCGACCGCGTCCTGGTCCGGCGCGCTCCGCTCGCCGCGGTCCGCACCGGTGATCTGGTCGTCGTTGCCCTTCCGGACTCCGCCGACTTCGCGGCGGCGGAGCCCTGGGTGATCAAGCGCGTCGCCGCGACGGCCGGCGAGCACATCCCCGCGGTCATCCGGCACAGCTGGGCCGAGAACGAGATCGACTTCGCGGGTGCGGTGGTGCCGGAGGGACGACTGCTCCTGCTCGGGGACAATCCAGCCCGCAGCGGGGACTCGCGGCACTGGGGGTTCACGGCAGGAGACGCCGTGCTCGGCGTGGTCACCAGGTCGATGCGTCCACGGGCCAAAGGCCGGGCGTGATGAACAACCGCCGCACGATCCGAGGACTGGCGCCCGCAGCAACGCTGGCGTTCCGGGAGGCCCCCGCGCAGCTAGGCGTGTTGAGTGTGATCACCTTGGTAGGCGCGCTGCTTCCGGTCGCGGTCACCTGGCTGACCAAGCTCGTCATCGACTCGGTGACCGCAGGCACCGCGATCGACGGACTGCTTCCGATGGCGATCGCCCTTGCTGTGCTCGGCGCCCTGACCGCGACGCTGCCGCAGCTCACGGAATACTTCTCTGCGGAAGCGCAGCGGCGCGTCAGCCGGGCGGCCAAGGACCGGCTGTACCAGGCGGTCAACCGCTTCCCCGGCCTCGGCCGGTTCGAGGATCCGCAGTTCCTCAACCAGTTGCGTCTTGCCGAAGCCGCCGACAGTGCTCCGGCGCAGTTGACGATCGCAACAATGCAGCTGGTCAGGAACGTGATCACGGCGCTCAGCCTGTTCGGAGCACTGTTCGTGATCACGCCGGTCATCGCCGGCATCGTCCTGGTCGCCGCGCTACCGACCCTGCTGGCCGAACTCGCGCTGGCAAGGCGCCGAGTGAACACCACGATGCGATTGAGCCCGGACGAACGCCGCGAGCTGTTCTACCAGTTGCTGCTGTCCGACGAGCGCGCCAGCAAAGAGATCCGGTTGTTCGGCACCGGCGACTTTCTGCGCGGCAGGATGATGCGGACACTGTCGGGGATTCACGCCGCCCGGCGAACACTCGACCGCCGGGAGCTGTTCGTCCACAGTGGACTCGAACTCTTCGCCGCGGTCGTCGCCGGTGCAGGGCTGATCTGGGCGATTCTCGCGGCCGGCCGCGGCCAACTGACCGCGGGCGACATCGCCTTGTTCGTCGGGGCGGTCGCAGGCGTGCAGGTCGCGGTGGGCGGCACCATGGCGTTGCTGGCGCAGGTGAACGAGCAGCTGATGATCTTCGCCCACTTCACCGTCGTACTCGGCGCTCCGCCGGAGCTGCCCGTGGCGGAGCATCCGGTCGCGACGCCGGAACTACGCCAGGGGATCGTGCTCGACGACGTCTGGTTCCGCTACGGCGACGACCTGCCGTGGGTGCTGCGCGGTGTGACGGTCAGCATTCCGTACGGCGCGGCCGTCGGCCTGGTCGGCAAGAACGGCGCGGGCAAGTCCACGATCGTCAAGCTCCTGTGCCGGATGTACGACCCGACCAAGGGCCGCATCACCTGGGAGGGCGTCGACCTGCGCGAGCTCGATCCGGCTCGGCTCCGGGAGCGGATCGGCGCGGTGTTCCAGGACTTCATGTCGTACGACCTCACCGCGGCGGAGAACATCGCGCTCGGCGACCTCACCGCGCTGGACGATCCGGATCGGATCACCGCCGCGGCCACGCAGGCGGACATCCACGAAGTCGTCGAGAGTCTCCCGAACGGCTACGGCACCATGCTGAGCCGGATGTTCGCCGACGACGACGGCTCGGACGGGACCGGCGTCGTGCTGTCCGGCGGGCAGTGGCAACGGCTGGCGCTGGCCCGCGCCTTCCTCCGCGCGGACACCGACCTGCTGATCCTCGACGAGCCGAACGCGGGCCTCGATCCGGAGGCCGAGGCCGAGCTGCATGCCAGGATCAGCGCCTTGCGCGCGGGAAGCACCTCGGTCCTGATCTCGCACCGCCTCGGGACTCTGCGCGACGCCGACCTGATCGTCGTACTGGACGACGGGATGGTCACGGAGACCGGCAGCCACGCGTCGTTGCTCGCGGGTGGCGGCACGTACGCCCGGCTGTTCACCACACAGGCGAGGGGTTACCAAAGCCTGTGAGGATCGCCCAGGGCAGCGAGCCGGTCGATTGATAGCTTGACCGGCATGCTCGAACTCGGACCCGTCGCCTGGCCGCCTGCTCCGATCAAAACCGAACGGCTGGTGCTGCGGCAGTCCGAGGCGCGGGACCGGCCGGGCATCGTCGAGTTGCTTGCGTCGCCGCAGGTCGGGACCTATGTCGGCGGGGCGCAGCCGCGGGACGAGTTGGAGAGCGTCGTACCTGCGGTGCCTGGGCAGCGGCCGGGGTTCTTCGTGGTGGAGCTCGACGACGCGATGATCGGCACGGTGACACTCGACCGGCGGGAATCGGAACGACCGGGGGGTCCGGAGAGCGGAGAGGTCTCGCTCGGCTACATGTTCCTGCCGAACGCCTGGGGCCACGGGTACGCCGCCGAGGCATGTGCGGCAGTGCTCGCATGGTTCGCCGAGGCGCTGCCGGGGGAGCCGGTGGCTTTGTGCACGCAGACCGCCAACGAGCGCTCATTGCGCCTCGCGACGAAGCTGGGATTCAGCGAGGTCGAGCGGTTCGAGAAGTACGGCGCCGAGCAGTGGTTCGGGGTGTGGACCGCTGGGCCGAGCTGACCGGGCGTCGTCCAGAGCCGCGCCCGCCGGCAAAGAGACCGGGGCGTGGCAAGATCAGCGGGTGCAGATCGGGATGCTTGGGCCGTTCGAGGTTCGTACCGGCGACGGCGCTCTGGTCGACGTACCAGGCGCTCGGTTGCGGGGGCTGCTGATCGCGCTCGCGTTGCGGCCGGGGCAGGTGGTAACGAAGGCGACGCTGGTCGACTGGATCTGGGGCGAGAACCCGCCGGCGGATGCCGCGAACGCCCTGCAGCGGTTGGTTTCGCGGCTGCGCAAGGTGCTGCCCGACGGTGTGGTGGAGGGGCACGCGGAGGGCTACAAACTCGAGGTCCAGACGGATGCGGTCGACGCCGTGAAGTTCGAGCGGCTGGTGGGCCAGGCTCGCCGGCAAGAGGACCCGAAACTGTTGCGCGAGGCTCTCGACCTGTGGCGCGGCGGCGCCCTGCAGGACATCGGGCTGCAGGACAGTACGGCGTACGACGCCGCGATCACCCGGCTCGAAGGGCTCCGCCTGGCGGCGCTCGAGGACCGGTACGACGCGGAGATCGCCCTGGGCAACGGCGCCGAACTGGTCACTGAGCTGACCGACCTGGTCGCCGCGCATCCCGTGCGGGAACGCTTCGTCGCCGCGCTGATGCGGGCACTCGCCGCGGCCGGCCGTAACGCCGACGCCCTGCAAACCTACGAGCGCACCCGGCAAGCCCTGGCCGACGAGCTGGGCGTCGACCCGTCCCCGGAGCTGTTGGCCGTCCATGTTGCCCTGCTGCGAGGCGAGATCGGGCGCAAGCCGGAGGACCGGAAGACCAACCTGCGCTCCGAGTTGACCAGCTACGTCGGCAAGGACGACGACATCGCGGTGGTCCGGGACCTCGTCGCCGGGCATCGGCTGACCACTCTGGTCGGCCCAGGCGGCGCGGGCAAGACCAGGCTCGCCACGGAAACCGGGCGCACTCTGCTCGGCGAACTCCCGGACGGCGTGTGGATGGTGGAGCTCGCGCCGATCGGCGTGGACAGCGACGTCGCCCAGGCAGTCCTCACCGCGCTCGGCCTGCGGGACGGCCTTCAGGCCGAGGGATCGGATGTGGAACCGACGGCCCGCTTCGTCACGGCGTTCCGCGAGCGGGACGCCCTGCTGATCCTGGACAACTGTGAGCACGTGATCGAGTCGGCGGCGACGTTCGCCCATCGGGTGCTGGGCGAATGCCACCGGTTGCGCATCCTGGCGACGAGCCGGGAGTCGCTCGGCATCACCGGGGAAGCGCTGTGGCAGGTCGTGCCGTTGGCGCTGCCCGCGAGTGACGTCGACCCGGCCGAGATCGAGTCCTCTGCCGCCGTCCAACTGCTGCGGGAGCGGGCGGGTGACGTCCGCAAGGACCTCGCGGCCGATCCGCACACCTCGGCGACGATGGCGCGCGTCTGCCGGGCGCTGGACGGGATGCCGCTCGCGATCGAACTGGCCGCGGCCCGGCTGCGCACGATGTCGCTCGACCAACTCGCCGACCGCCTCGACGACATCTTCCGGCTGCTCACGGGCGGCAGCCGGACCGCGCTGCCGCGGCAACGCACGCTGCGCGCAGTGATCGACTGGAGCTGGGAGCTGCTGAGCGACGCCGAGCGAGTGGTCCTGCGCAGGCTCTCGGTGTTCTCCGGCGGTGCGAGCCTGGAGGCCGCCGAGCGCGTCTGCACCGGCGACTCGGTGGAGTCGTGGCAGGTACTCGAGCTGCTGACCGCCCTGACCGAGAAGTCCCTGGTCGTTGCCGACGGCGACAAAGCTCCGCGGTACCGGCTGCTCGGCACCATCAGGGAGTACGCCGCACAGCGGCTCGCGGAGGCCGGCGAGACGGAGCCCGCGCGTCAGGCGCATCTCGCCTGGTTCACCGAGCTCGCCGAGACCGCGGAGCCGCACCTTCGCCGCGCCGAGCAGCTGGAGTGGCTCGCCGTTCTCGCGGCCGAGCACGACAACCTCAGTGCCGCGATGCGCGGCGCGATCGCGGCCGGCGAGGCGCAGCAGGCGATGCGGCTCGCCGCGGCCGCCGGGTTCTACTGGTGGCTGGGCGGACACAAGGCCGAGGGCAACGAGCTGGTGATGGCGGCCACCCGGATCCCTGGTGAGGTGACCGACGAGGTCCGGGCGATGGTGTACGTGATCGTCGTGACGTTCCTGAACACCGGGCCGGGCGACGAACACCATGCGGAGCAATGGATCCACGAGGCGTACCGGGTCAGCCGGCGTACTCGGCTCGCTCGTCCCCTGCTGGGCATGATCGAGCCGCTGGAACGGCTGCTGCAGTCACCGGAAGCCGCCCTGACGGCGATGGAGTCGCTGCTCGGCAGCGAGGACCCCTGGGTGCGCGCCATCGCCCGGCTGCAACTGGGCAAGATGCGGGTCGTGTTCGGAGGACAGGGCGGGCTCGAGGCGGACGCGCACTTCGAACTGGCACTGGCAGAGTTCCGCGCGATCGGAGAACGGTTCGGGATCTCGTTCGCGCTGATGGAGCTGGCCGAGCGGATCGCCGTACGGGGTGACTTCGCCGGCGCCTGCGCGTACTACGACCAGGCGATCGCGGTGGTCATGGAACTCGGTGCCGTCGACGACGCGGTCCAGAAGTGTTCACGTCAGGCCCAGCTGTACTGGCTGCTCGGGGACACGGAGTCCAGCGACGCGGCGCTCGCCGAGGCGCAGCGGCACGCGGAACGCGTCAGCTGGCCGGGCGCGCTGGCCATGTTCGCGCTCTCGAAGGCTGAGCTCGCCCGGTGGCGCGGCGACGCGGACGAGGCGCACCGGCAGCTGCGCGTGGTGGCCACGACGCTGGGCGACGAGGCCGAACAGCCGCACGTGCGCGCCACCACGGACAACCTGCTCGGCTATCTCGCCGACGATCTCACGGCCGCTCGCCGGCACCACGCCTCGGCCTGCCAGGCCGCCGCCCGATCCGGTCACGCGTCCGTGATCGCACAGACGCTCGTCGGGGTCGCGGACCTGGCGTTGCGGCGTGAGCAGTACGAGCAGGCCGTTCGGTTGCTGGCGGCAAGTACCGCCGTACGGGGGCTGCCGGATCGGTCCAACCCGGACGAGGCGCGGATCGAGCAGGCAGCACGAAGCCGCCTCGGCGACGCGCGGTACGCCGAGGCGGCTCAGGAGGGCCGGGAGACCAGCTGGCAGGAGCTGGCCGAGGTCACGCTCGCTTCGTGAACGTGGCCGACGCCCACAGGAAGCCGGCCAGCGCGATGCCGAGGCACCAGGCGACGGCGGTCAGCGCGTCGCCGGTGTCCGGCGTGCCGTTCAGCAGACCGCGCAGGGTCTCGATGATCGGCGTGAACGGCTGGTACTGGGCGAACTGCTTGATGCCCGGCCCCATCTTGTCCGCCGGCACGATCGCGCTGCTGAAGAACGGCAGCATGATCAGCGGTACGGCGGCGAACGCGGCCGTCTCCGGGGACTTCGCCGCCAAGCCCAGGGCGACCGTCAGCCACGCGGTGGCGAAGCCGAGCAACAGCACCAGACCGATCACGCCGAGCCAGTCGAGCGCACTGGCCGACGGGCTGAAGCCGAGCAGGAACGCGACGCCGACGAGGGCCGCGATGGCGATCACGTTGGTCAGCACGCAGGCGACGACCTTGCCGGTCAGCACCGCGTGCCGGGGAACGTCCATCACCTTGAACCGGTTGATGATGCCCTTGGTCATGTCGGAGTTCACCGAGACCGCGGTGCCGCCGAGTCCGTAGCAGACGGCCAGCAGCATCATGCCCGGCGTCGCGTAGTCGATGTAGTCGACTCCGACGCTGAACGCGTCGCCGAGCACGTAGACGAACATGAACAGCATGATCACCGGCATCAGCACGGCGTTGAAGACCGAGGTCGGGTTGCGGGCGACGTGCTTGAAGTCGCGGCTCAGCATGACCAGCGAGTGGGACTTGGCGCTCATCGCGCTCCTACCTCCGTGGTGTGGCCCGTGAGGGCGAGGAATACGTCGTCGAGATCGGGGGTGTGCACGGAGAACTCGTCCGCGCTGAGGGAGTACTCGTCGAGCCGGTCGAGTACGTTGCGCAGCGACTTGGTCCCGCCGTCGCTGGGGACCCGCAGGGCCAGCGCGTCGTCGTCCCGGCTCGCGTCGGTGAACAGCCGGGCGGCCGCGTCGAGTTCGTCGACGCTGGTGAACCGGAGCCGGACGTGTGTTCCGGGGATCTGCCGCTTCAGCTCCTCGGCGGTGCCCTGGGCAACGAGTTTGCCCTGGTCCAGGACGGCGATCCGGTCGGCGAGCTGGTCGGCCTCCTCGAGGTACTGGGTGGTGAGGAAAACGGTCACCCCGTCGGCCACCAGGTCGCGGATGATCGCCCACATCGTGCGCCGGCTGCGCGGGTCGAGCCCGGTCGTCGGCTCGTCGAGAAAGATGATCCGCGGGTTGCCGACCAGCGTCATCGCCAGGTCGAGCTTGCGGCGCATGCCGCCGGAGTACGTCGACGCCGGCTTCTGCGCCGACTCGGTCAGCTCGAACCGCTCGAGCAGGTCGGTGACGATCCGCGGGCCGGTCGCCGAGCGGCTCAGGTCAACCATCAGCTGGAGGTTCTCTTGGCCGGTCAGCAGCTCGTCCACCGCCGCAAACTGACCGGTCACGCCGATCGCCGCCCGCACCGCCTTCGCGTCGGTCGCCACGTCGTACCCGGCCACCCGCACCGTCCCGGCGTCGGCCTGCGCCAACGTGGTCAGCACGTTCACAGTCGTCGTCTTGCCCGCCCCGTTAGGCCCGAGCAGGGAGAACACCGTACCCGCCGGAACCTCCAGATCGATGCCGTCGAGCACGACCTTGTCCTTGAAAGCCTTCCGCAGGCCCGAAACCTCGATCGCAGAACTTGTCATGCGAGTACTCTCGGCGCCCCCGCTGACACGCCCCCGCCACACCGCTGACACGGCCGCTGACACGGGCGACCGGCTGCACTCCAGGGAGACCAGTCGTTGGGAGAGGTGCTGAGGGCCGAAGAGACAGCCGAAGGAGATGCCTTTGAGCAGCGTGCTGAGCGCTCATGCGAGCCCAGTCAGCCGCCATCAAAACATGCCGAGAACTTTCACTGCTGAGCTAAAGACGAGACGAACAGCAGCTGGTTATCGTCAGAACCATGAATGAGGGGGAGGGGGCCCGGTCATCCCAGAGAAACTCGCTTTCCGAGGCGCTCGATCGTGCGGATGAGGCACTTCGCAAGTTGGAGCAAGGGCAAGTCGCCGAACTCAAGATGGGGAAACTCACCCGGTCTGCGGTGTTTGCTGTCGTTGTTCTTGCTTGGGCGGGCCTGATCGTCCACACGTTCTTCGAAGACAACGCGCCCCAGGTCGACTCGACGAGTGTTGCCCTGCTCGCCGTTGCCCTCATCGCGCCTTTTGTCTCGCGTCTCAAGGCCTTGGAGGTGGGCGGCGCGAAGGCGGAGTGGCAAGACGCTGCCGTCAGCCTGAAGGAGATCCTTGGCGTGCTCCGGCAGCAACAGGACGCCATTTCGCAGCTGTTCGGTGAAGTGACGGCAAGGGTAACCACCGGCGCCGACACGCAGTCGGCCGCTTCGATGCCCGAAAGCAGGGTCGATCTTCCGGACGACAAGCCCAGGACGCTCAGGCGAGTGCTGTGGGTCGACGACCATCCAGAGAACAACACCTACGAACTTGAAAGCCTCCGTCAGATCCTTGACGTGGTCACGGCGAAAACGAATGAGGAAGCCTTCGCGGTTCTCAGGGAGACGGAAGTCGACGCGGTCATCAGCGACGTGAACCGGGACTTCGAGAGATCTGGTCAGCTGCCCGGGGGTGTTCAATTGCTGCGCGATCTCAACCAGGATCCCGCGTACATCCAACTGCCAGTCCTTTTTTACACCAGTACCGGGGCAATTCAACGGTACGGTGCAGATCTGGAGGCTGACGGCGCCCTGATCGTCACGAGCCTCTTCAGTGACCTGCTCCGGATGCTGCGACAAGTCGAGGAGCAGTTCCTGGAGATCACCGCTCGGGTAGTCGCAACACGCCGAGGGAACCTTCGGGACCAGCCCGACGGCACGCCTGACGTTGTCGTCGAGTTGCCCAACGGGTCGATTATCGGCATCGAGGTCGCCTCCTGGCTGCAGCGCCCGCAGATGTCAGCCTTCGTGGACCGAGCCAACCATCTACTTGCGGCTATCGACCGTGACGCGATCACGCACGGTGTTCTGCTGGCTAGGCCCGACGTCTTGGATGATCGCCGACGGATGTGGGCGGCAGAACGGAAGATCGAGTTGGCGAGTCCGGATCGACTAGCACAATTACTTGACGAGCACGCGAGGACCTAGAGCCGGCTGCGGTCGGCGATCTGACGGCCTCTTCAGATTCTGTCACTCACTTCTCGACCCACTACAGCTCCGCGGCCTTCGACTTCAGGACGGCGCGTTCGGCCTCGTTGGTGCAGAGGTCGGCTGCTTGCAGGTAGGCGGCGCGGGCTTCGGCGGGGCGGTCGAGGCGGGTGAGGAGGCCGGCGCGGACGGCGTGGAGGAGGTGGGAGCGGCCGAGGACGCCGTGGGCGAGGTCGTCGACGAGGTCGAGGCCGGCTTGCGGGCCGGAGGCCATCGCGACGGCGGCGGCTCGGTTGAGGTCGATGACGGGGGAGGGGGCGAGTTGGGCGAGGGCCTCGTAGAGGCGGACGATGTGGGGCCAGTCGGTTTCGGTGACGCTGGGGGCTACCGCGTGGCACTCGGCGATGGCGGCTTGCAGGCCGTAGAAGCCCAGGCCTCGGCCGGCTGCTACGGCCTGGGCGAGGGCGGCTCGGCCCCGGCGGATGGCGGAGTGGTCCCACAGGTGGCGGTTCTGGTCTTCGAGCAGGACCGGGCGGCCGTCGGCGTCGATGCGGGCGGGGAAGCGGGCGGCGGTCAGTTCCATCAGGGCCAGCAGGCCTTGGACCTCCGGCTCGGGGGTCAGGCGGCTGAGGCTGCGGGCCAGGCGGAGCGCTTCCTGGGCCAGGTCGGTCCGGATCCAGGCGTCACCGTGGGAGGCCGACGAGCCCTCGGTGAAGATCAGGTAGATGACGTTGAGCACCGAGCTGAGCCGGCCCGGGCGCTCGGCCGGCTCCGGAACGGCGAACGGGATCTCGGCCGCGGCGATGGTCTTCTTCGCCCGGGTGATCCGGGCCTGGATCGTCGGGACCGGCACGAACAGCGCCTTCGCGATCTCGTCGGTCGTCAGGCCGCCGACGACGCGGAGGGTGAGCGCTACTCGTGCCTCCTTCGACAGGATCGGGTGGCACGAGGTGAAGATCAGCGCGAGCAGGTCGTCGTCGATGGCGTCGGGGTCGAAGAGGGCGTCCGCGCCGGGAGTGGTGGTGTCGAGGTCGCGCGCCAGTACGGCGTACCGCTCGTCGGCGCCGGCGCGCCGCCGGAACGCGTCGATCGCCCGGCGGCGGCCGACCGCGGTCAGCCAGCTGGCCGGCTGGTCGGGGATGCCGCTGGTCGACCAGCTGACCAGCGCCTCGGCGAGCGCCTCCTGGGCGACGTCCTCGGCCAGCGCGAAGTCGCGGGTGTAGCGGGCGAGCGCGCCGACGATGCGGGCGGACTCGCTCCGCCACACCGCCTCGACGGCGCGCCTCGCCTCACTCATCGCCGGCCCGGCCCCGGGTGCACTCGGAGTCGGGCCGGATCGAGCGACTCCGTCGGCTCACAGTTGACCGGTGGATTCGCGCCACTTGCGCTCCTTCTGCACCCACGGGTTGTCCTGCGGCAGCTCGTCGATCCCGGTGACGCGACGGATCTCGATCTTCGAGTGCTCGGTGTACGGCATCCGCTTGGCCCACTCGACCGCTTCCTGCCGCGACGCGACCTCGAGGATGTAGTAGCCGCTGAACAGCTCCTTCGTCTCGCCGTACGGGCCGTCGGAGATCACCGGCGCCTCACCGGTGAAGTCGACCACCACGCTCTCCTCGGGGTCGAGCCCCTCGGCGGCCAGCAGCACGCCGGCCCGGATCAGCTCGTCGTTGAAGCGGCCGATCGTCGTGACGATCTCGTCGAAGTCGACGTCCGCGAAGATGGCGAACGCCTCGTCGGTCGGCCGCATGATCAGCATGTACTTGCTCATCGGAGGTCCCTTTCACTCGGTGGGAAGGACCACCGCGGCCCTTCTCCACCCCCAGGTCGAACGGCCGGAGCACGAATCGACAACTGCCCGGAAACATCGTGTCAGTTGCTGGTCAGTACGACGAGCTGCCGCGTCGCGCGCGTCATCGCGACGTACCGGTCGACCGCGCCCTCGATTCCGTTGCCGAAGGTCTCGGGATCGATCAGCACGACCAGGTCGAACTCCAGCCCCTTGGCCAGCACCGGCGACAGCGAGCGAACCCGCTGAGTCGCCTCGAACGCCGGATCACCGATCACGCAGGCCACGCCTTCGGGGTGCTCGGAGGTCCACGCGTCGAGGATCTTGTCCAGCTCGTCGACCGACCCGCGTACGACGGGCAGGCCGCTGGTGCGGATCGAGGTCGGCACGTTCGCGTCGGGCAGTACGGCGCGGATGACCGGCTCGGCCTCGATCATGATCTCCGCGGGCGTGCGGTAGTTGACGGTCAGTCCGGCCAGCTCGACCCGGTCGAGCCCGACCCGATGCAGCCGCTCCTCCCAGCTCTCGGTGAAGCCGTGCCGGGCCTGGGCCCGATCGCCGACGATCGTGAAACTGCGCGACGGGTTGCGCAGCAGCAGCATCTGCCACTCGGCGTCGGTCAGTTCCTGCGCCTCGTCGACGACGATGTGCGCGAACGGTCCGGCCAGCTCGTCCGGGTCGGGCGTCGGCAGGCCGCCTTCGTCGATCAGTGCGTCCTGCAGGTCGCCGTGGACCAGGCTCTGCACGAGTCCCTCGCCGTCGTCGGCCTGACGCAGGCGATCGATCACCTCGGACATCTGCTCACGCTGCGCCTGGACGGCGGCCGCCCGGCGGCGCTTGCGCCGAGACGCCTCCGGGTCACCGACTCGCTGACGGGCGGCGTCCAGCAGCGGCAGGTCGGAGACCGTCCACGCGTACGGGTCGTCGCGTTGCAGCAATCGGACCTCGTCGGGCTCCAGCCACGGAGCACAACGCCGCAGGTACGCCGGTACGGACCACAGGTCGGCGACCAGGTCGGTGGGCTCGAGCAGCGGCCAGGCCCGGTCGAAGGTGTCACGGAGGTCGTCGTTCAGCAGCAGCGAACGGCGGATCTGGTCGACCGACACCTCCTCGTCGTCGTGGTCGACCTTGTCCAGCAGGATCGTCAGCAGCTCCTCCCAGACCAGGTCGCGCGCCTCGTTGTGCGGCGTACCGGCGTCGACGGAACCGAAGGCCTCGGCCCAGTCGCCGACGCTGAGGTAGAGGTCCGCCCAATCGGTCTCGACGACCATCGGCTTGGTCGGCGGCTCCTCGTACAGCGCGGTGGCGGGCTCGATCGCCCCGACCATCGCCGCCGAGGACTTGAGCCGCGCGACCTCGGCGTCGCTCTCGGGGCGGGCCGACGCGCCCTCGGGCAGCAGGTCGCGCAGCGTGCAGGTCTGGACGCCTTCCTCACCGAGGCTCGGCAGGACGTCGGACACGTAAGCGAGGTACGGCTGGTGCGGCCCGATGAACAGTACACCGCCCCGACGATGCTCCAGGCGCGGATCGGAGTACAGCAGGTACGCCGACCGGTGTAGCGCGACCACGGTCTTGCCGGTCCCCGGACCGCCGTCGACGACCAGCGCGCCGCGCGAACCGGCCCGGATGATCGCGTCCTGATCGGCCTGGATGGTGCCCAGTACGTCGCGCATCCGGTCCGAGCGGTTGCTGCCGAGGCTGGCGATGAACGCCGACTGGTCGTCGAGCGCGGCCGCGTGCCCCTCGAACCCGTCGGAGGTGAACACCTCGTCCCAGTAGTCGCTGATCCGGCCGCTGGTCCAGCGGTACCGGCGGCGGCTGACCAGGCCCATCGGGTTCGCGTGGGTGGCGCCGAAGAACGGCTCGGCGGCGGGGGAGCGCCAGTCGATCAGCAGCCGGCGTCCTTCGGTGTCGGTCAGCCCGAGCCGTCCGACGTACACGGGCTCGTCGTCGCCCTCGGCAACCATGTGGCCCAGGCAGAGGTCGAGGCCGAAGCGGCGCAGGGTCCGCAGGCGGGTGGTGAGGCGGTGGATCTCCAAGTCGCGGTCGAGTGCTTCCTGGCCGGTGCCGCCGGGCGCCTTGCGCAGGTCGTCCAGCCGCTCGGACAGGTCGCTGATCGACTTGTCGAGGCTGTCCGCGATCGCGGCGAAGTGCGCCTCGTCGCGCGCGATCAGCGCGGGGTCGTTCTTGCCCGCCAGGTGGCCGGCAAGCTGAAAGGCACTGGTGGTTCCCAATGACATGGGTGAGGCATCCCCGTTCGCTCGGTTGGTGGTCAGGCCGACGATTGTGAGCCACCAACGGGGCCTTGCGGCAAGTCCCCCCATGAGCTATAAGTTAGTAGTGGCAAGGAAGATGTCTTCCTTGCCGCTTTTCATGTCTGCCGCTGCGATCGCGTCGCACTCTGGGAAACATTGCCTCTGGCAAGCACGAACCGGCGCTGGCGAACGACCGGTTCTGGCCGAAGTGATTGACGTAGGGTCGTCGGCATGGCGACCGACGTACGTGACGACCTGGCCCCGACCGGTGTCCTGCGGGTTTCGATCAATCTGGGCAATCCGGTGCTCGCGCAGGGCACGCCTGAGCAGCCGACCGGGGTGACGCCCGACATCGCTCGCGAGATCGCCCGGCGGTTGCAGCTGCCCGTCGAGTTCTTCTGCTTCGGCGCGGCGCGGGAGTCGTTCGCGGCGCTCGTCGACGGGACGGCCGACCTCGGCTTCCTCGCGATCGAACCGGCGCGCGCCGACCAGGTCGCGTTCACCACGCCGTACGTGGTGATCGAGGGCGTGTACGTCGTACCGGAGGGCTCCGCGCTGACCCGCCCGGACGACGTCGACCGGCCGGGTCTGCGGATCGGGGTCAAGGAGGGATCGGCGTACGACCTGTTCCTGACCCGAACCCTCCGGCACGCCACCCTCGTCCGCGGCGCCGAGGGCGTCGACGTCTTCGCCGCCGAGAACCTCGACGCCGGCGCGGGCATCCGCCGGCCGGTCGAGGAGTTCGCCGCCCGTACGCCGGGCACCCGCGTGATCCAGGACCGCTTCATGGAGATCCGCCAGGCGGTCTGCGTGCACCGCGACCGCGACCCCGACACGGTCGTCTGGCTCAGCGACCAGGTCGAGGAACTGAAGGCCCATGGTTTCGTCGCGGACTCCCTGCGCCGTTCCGGCCGCCTGGACGCCACGGTCGCCCCGCCCGCCTGACCCTCACCGCCGCGCGGTCACCAGCCCGACCCGCTTCCGCACGAAGTAGTAGCCCTCGGCATCGATCCTCGCCTGCACCAGCCGCCGTACAGTTGCTTCTTCCGCCGCGCTCAGCGGGCGATCGGTGAGGCTGTTCAGGTAACCAAGCACCGGCTCCACCGTCGGCACGTGCAGGTCATCCGGATAGTGCTCGAGCACCACGTCGGCGAAGTGCTCCGCGACGAGCGCCTCCACCGTCTCCGTCACCACGTCGTTCACCACCAGCCCACGCAGCAGGTCAGCGCGACCGATCGCGGGTCCCAGCTCCCGAAGGTCCGCCATGTGTTCGCGCCCGTTCACCGCCGCCACCAGCCGCCCACCGGGCCGAAGCACCCGAGCGAACTCCGCCAGCGCGGCCGACGGATCGTCCACGTGGTACAGCATGTGATTGGCGATCACCAGGTCGAAGCTCTCACCCGCGAACGGCAAGTCAGCAGCATCAGCCCGCCGTACGACGGCCCCGGGCACCCGCCGAAGCTCGGCACACATCGCCGCCGAGGCGTCGGTCAACGTGAGCCGCGCCCCGTCGTACGGCACCTCCGACCACAGTCGCCCGGTCCCCGCGCCCACCTCCAGCACGTCCCCGCGCACCGCGAGCCGCTCACCCAACCACGAGAACCACCCCCGCGGATTGGTCCCGAACGCGTGCACCGCCATCCGCGCCGTCAACCGTTCACCCGACACCGAGTACTGCGCCACCGCATGCTCCGAGGGCTTCGTCATCCTCGCATCCAATCACCCGGCACGAGTCAGCGGACGGCGATCTCCAGCAGTGCGGCGTAGTCGCCGCGGTCCGCGGTGCGGAGGGCGGACAGGTAGCGTCGGCGAGCCTCGGCGACAGGCAGCCCGCTGCGAGCGCCCCACGACAGATGGTCGGGACCGAGGCCGAGGGTGTCGGCCAGCGCGCCCGCCGCGAGCCGTGCGTGCCGGCCGTTGCCGTTGACGAAGGGGTGGATCGACACCAGCAGGTGATGGAAGCGGATGCTGATCTCTGACTCGGGAAAGGTCTGATGCTCCACCCAGTACGCCGTGTCGCCGAGCAGGATCTGCAAGCGCTCCTGGATCTGCGCCGGCGCGACGCCGATCGACATCTCGCGCCGACGGGTCTGGCCGGCCCAGCTCCACACCTCACCGAACATCCGCCGATGCAGCTCCCGCAGGAACGTCTGGCTCAGCACGTCGGCAGTGGTCAGCGTTTGGTCACCCAGCCAGAGCAAGGCGTCGGTGATGTTGTCGGCTTCGGCGTCGTTCAACTCACCGCGGGTCGCGATCGACGCGTACGCCGCAGTCAGGTACTGCGCGTCGTCGGCGTCGACCGGTGTCTGGCCGTCCTCGTCGCCGCCGAGCCGCTCCGGGCTCACGCCGCCTGGTTGCGCACGCGGTGGGCGACGATCTTGCGCAGGATGCGCTGGAAGCCTTCGTCGGTCACCGGCTGGGCCTCCAGCGACATCGTCCAGGCGATCTGCTGCGCCTTCGCGACATCGCGCTGCGTCACCTGTTCGTCCGCGGTCACCAGGGAGATTCCGACCACGGACAGAACGTGCAGGACCTTGTCGGCCTCCAGCCGCGGCGCACCGTTCTCGAGCCGGCTCAGCCACTCCCGGGAGACGCCCGCCTCGGCAGCCAACTGGGCCTGCGACTGACGGCGACGTTTGCGCTCGGCCCGCACGGCGGCACCGAGTTGCTGCATTCCGCCGATCGCCATCGCGTTTCTCCTTGCTGTGACAGTACGCTCACAGCCTAGCGGTGTGACAGTACCGTCACAAGTCAGCCGAGTGGAAGGCCCTCGCGTATCCGGTATACATTGGTGGGTAATAGAATATCCCGTGGAGGGGAGTATTCCCCCGAGCCCGTCCCGGTCGTGCCGCGGCACGTCTGACTGACTCGTCACGGCAGCGTCGTCATCACGGAAGGACTGGGCGGCCGACCCGGTGCTGCCGGTCCGGACGCGTGCGGCCGGGCGGAAGAGACCTCCGGACCAGTGCTGGCTGTCGTCGTCCGGAGGAACTCTCATGGTCTCTGTCATGTCCCCTGTCGTGTGGGTGCTCACGATCGCCGGCCTGCTGGCGATCGTCGCGTTCGACCTGATCGTGATCGCGCGGCGCAAGCGCGGCGTCACGATCAAGGACGCCACCCGGTGGGTGCTGTTCTACGTCGGTCTGGCGGCGCTGTTCGCGGTCGGCCTGTTCGTGTTCAGTCCCGGCGCCAGCGGCGGGGAGTTCGTCGCCGGCTACATCACCGAGTACAGCCTGAGCGTCGACAACCTGTTCGTGTTCGTGATCATCATGGCCCGGTTCGCGGTGCCGTCGCTGGCGCAGGACAAGGTGCTCTACATCGGCATCGTGGTCTCGGTGGTGCTGCGCGCGGTGTTCATCCTGGCCGGCGCGGCGGCGATCTCGGCGGCCAGTTGGGTGTTCTACATCTTCGGCGCGTTCCTGGTCTACACCGCGGTCCGGCTGGCGCTGGAGGGCGACGACGAGAGCGACTTCCAGGAGAACGCCGTACTGCGCGGCCTGCGCCGGATCCTGCCGCTGACCCACGACTACGACGGCAGCAAGCTGGTCACCCGCATCGACGGCCGCCGGATGCTGACCCCGCTGGTGATCGTGATCGCCGCGATCGGGATGGCGAACGTGATCTTCGCGCTCGACTCGATCCCGGCCATCTTCGGCCTCACCCAGGACGCCTACATCGTGCTGACCGCGAACGCCTTCGCGCTGATGGGCCTGCGTCAGCTCTACTTCCTGATCGGCGGCCTGCTGGAGCGGGTGATCTACCTGAACGTCGGCCTGTCGGTGATCCTGGCGTTCATCGGCGTCAAGCTGATCATCGAGGCGCTGCACGGCTCGCACATCGACGACATCGGCGCGATCCACCTGCCGCACATCGGCATCGCCACCTCGCTCGGTTTCATCGCCGGCACGCTGCTCGTGACCACAGTGGTCAGCCTGATCAAGTCGGGCTACGACCGCCGCCGGGTGGGGACCGACTAACCCGACCGCGGCTCGGACTCCGGTACGTCGCCCGCCGGAACCCCGTCCGCCGGTCGAGGCCGCAGCCGCAGATAGAGCACCGGGATCGGCAGCAGGATCAGCCCCGACACCAGCAACGCCGTACGGACCGAAGCGCGACCGGCCAGGGCGCCGAGCGGGGGACCGCCGGCGACCTGCCCGATCGCGTTGGCCTGCGACACCATCGAGATGACGGTGGCGCGGGACGCCGAGTCCAGGTTGCGGTTCAGCCAGGCGGACTCGATCGGGACGGCGATGGTCGTCGCGACCCGGCTCAGCCACATCGCGGCCAGGCCGAGCCAGAGGTTGCCGAGCAGTGCGAAGGCGACGACGCCGGCCAGGTGGATCAGGGCGAGCAGCGCGAGCAGGCCGTTGGGGTGGAGTGCGTTGACGCGCTCGGGGGAGACGCGGTTGACCACGAGCGACCCGATCAGCGACAGCAGGGTCCCGACGAGGGCGAGCACGGTGAACCAGAACGCCGGGTCCGTCGTACCGAACCAGTCCGGGAAGCTGTGGTCGAGCACGTGTACGGTCCAGAGCCGGTCGAACGCTTCGCTGGACAGGCCGCCGATCAGGCTGATCAGCACCATGATCCGCACCACCGGGCGGCTGCGCGCGACCCGCAGGCCCTGCTGGAACGTGCGACCCATCTGCCGGAAGGTCTCCCGCTCGGCCCGCGGCGTCGGATGGAAGTTGCGCTCGGGCATGACCAGCGCCAGCCCGAGCGCGAGCAGGATCATGCCGGCACCGGCGACGATCAGCGGCAGCGGCAGGCTGATCAGACCGAGCGCCCCGGCGGCGACGGTTCCGGCGATCGTCGCGCCGAGCTCGAGTTGCTGGCACCGGACGAACACACGCCCGACCCGTTGCTCACCGATCTCGTCGGTGATCCAGGCCTGGTCCGCACCGGAGACGAACGTGTACCCGATGCCCCAGAGCACCTGCGCGGCCAGGATCGCGCCGAACGCCGGCACCAGCGCCTGCAGCAGGAAGCCGGCGCCGATCAGCGCGAACCCGATCACGATCGACAACCGCCGGCTGAAGAGGTCGGCGACGATGCCCGTCGGCACCTCGAACAGGAAGCACGCGACCTCGAGCGTCGTCCCCACCAGCACCAGCTGCAGCGGATCGAGCCCGACATCCTTGACGTAGTAAACCGCGCTCAACGTGAAGCAGAGCGCGAACAGAAAAGCCCACACCGCGTTGAAGGTGTAGTAGGTACGGACCGGCTCGGCGGCCCGGATGCGCATGCCGAGAACAGTAGGCGAAAACGCTCGGCTTCACCCCCGAATAAGCCGGTTGTGCCGCCCGCCGAGGGGTACCATCGAAGTGCCTGGCCCGGCCGTTCCCCCGTGATGGTCGGGTCAGGTCTTGTGCCGGCCCTGAATCGGTTTGCGGTAGCGGGGCTGACGGGCGCTGCGGCGGTAGCCGAGCGATTCGTAGAGCGCGACGCTGCCGTTGGGGTTCTCCTCCAGGGTCCAGATGCCGCTGGTGTGAATGCCGTGGTCGAGCAGCTGGGCGTGATTGACGCGCAGCAACGCGGAGGCGAGCCCCCGACGCCGGAACGCGGGCCGTACGCCGACCCACGGGGTGTCGGCGACGCCGTCCTCATCCTCGGCGCTGATCACCCAGCCGGCCAGTTGGTTCCCGGCGTACGCGAGGGTCCACAGTTCGTGGTCGGGGAAGTCGTCGGCGGCCTCACGCTCGAACTCCTCGAAGGTGTCCTGGACGTAACCGAGGGAGCGGTCGTTGAAGACCTCGGCGTTCGCCGCGAAGACGTCGCGGTGGTGGTCCGCGGAGGCCGCGCGCAATTCGATCCCGGCCGGCAGGTCGACCAGCGGAGCGCCGTCGAGCTCCAGCGTGAGCTGGATCCTGGTGAACGCGATCTCGTAGCCTGCCGCGCGCAGCAGAGCCTCGATGCCCGGGTCGTCGTCGCGGGGGTTGCCGCCGTACATCGCGGGGCCGGCGGTGGGATGGGCGGCGAGGTGCTCGCGCGCCTGGTTCTCCTGCCAGGCGAGGATCTCGCGTCCGTGCCCCCGGCCGCGGAAGACCGGCTCGACCCAGCCGAGCAGCAGGTACAGGCGGGTGCCGTCGGCCTCGTCCCACCAGCGCAGCGCCGTACAGCCGACGAGTTGTCCGTTGTCCAGGGCAACGAATTCGGGAGTGAAGCCGGCCCGGACGGCGTCCACGCCGTCGGTCACCTCGATCGCGCGCAGGTCCATGCCCGGCGATTATCCGGGCGCGGGAAGCCCAACGCACCTGGATAATGGACCGATGCCCACCACGCCGTACGACGTCGCAGCCCGGCTCGGTCTCCCGGTCGAGAAGCTGGAGGAGATCCAAGGCACCGACCCGGCCCATCCCGGCAACGGCAATTGGTTCCTGTGGACCGGCGCAGGGGAGCGCGTCGTCCTGCGCCGCTACCACGTCCTCCGCACCAAGCTGGACCTGCTGTTCGAGGCGAAGGTGCTGGCCCACCTCACCGACCGCGGCTGGGACGTGCCCAGCACGGTCGCCGGCCCGATCCGGTCCGACGAACGCTTCTGGGCCGCGACGCGATTCGTCTCCGGTCAGCCCCGGCGCGGCGAAACGCCCGAGCAGCGGGCCGAACGCGGCGCGGTCCTCGCGCGGCTGCACGCCGACCTGCGCGAGCTTGTCGTCGACCTGCCCCAACGCGAAGGGTTCTTCCAGGGCTGCGACCTGGCGGCGATGGGCGAGTTCCAGGACTGGGTTCCGGGGATCGCCGCCCTGCGGGAACTACGCCCCGACCTCGCCGACTGGGCGGACGCCGCGATGGCCGCCGGCAAGCAATTCGTTGCCGAGCACAACCTGCTGGAGCTGCCGCAGGTGATCGTGCACGGCGACTTCGCCGAGTGGAACCTGCACTTCGAGGGCGAGCGGGTGGGCGTGATCGACTTCGACCTCGCCCACCTGGACAGCCGCAGCTGGGAGTTCGTGATGGCCCGCGTGCACCGTTCGCCCGAGCTGATCACCGGCTACCAGCAGCAGGCGACCGAGCTCGGCATCCCGTTGTCGGCCGAGGAGATCGCCGCGACCGAGCCGCTGGAGCGGGTGTTCCGGGTCAACATGGTGATGGCCGAGCTCTGGACCGGGCAGCACACCGGCCGCTTCGACCTGCAGGAGATCGAGAAGCAGCTCGGCCGCACCGGGACACCGCGTCCCTGACACCCCCATGCCTGACACACTGCCTCCATGCCGAATCTGAGCAGCCCTGCCTTGGTCGCTGGTGCGCTGTCCCGGATGGCCCAGCCCCGCCTCGCCGGCATGCGGCCGTGGCGCGCCGACGACGTCGCGGCGGTGCGCGAGGCCTTCTCTGACGCGGATGTCCAGCGCTGGCACGTCCTGCGGATCGACGACGACGCCGAGGGCCTGACCTGGGTGGCTCAATGGGCCTGGCGCTGGTCGGCGGAGGAGGCGGCAAGCTGGGCGATCGTCGGCGACGACGACCGGGCGGTCGGCCAGATCGGCCTGCGCGGCATCGACCTTCCGGAAGCCAAGGCGCACCTCTCGTACTGGGTGCTTCCCGCCGCCCGCGGCCGAGGTCTGGCCGGGCGGGCTGTGCAGGTCCTCACCGAGTGGTCCTTCGGCACGCTCGGGCTGCACCGGCTGTCCATCGACCATTCGGTGCACAACGAGCAGTCGTGCCGCGTCGCGACCAAGGCCGGGTACCCGCTCGAGGGCGTACTGCGCGGCTCGATGCTGCACGCCGACGGCTGGCACGACGCCCACGTTCACGGGCGCCTCGCCGTCGACTGACACCAGCGCGACGCTCACCCAGTGCGCATGCGCGGTGCGTTTCGCGACCGGCCGGCATCAGGTGTCGGGTCGACCCGGCCGAGGGGCCTACCGCGAAGTCCTGACGACTTGGGCCCGAAAGTCTTGACATTGAGGCCCCCGGCACAGTTGACTGCGACATAGTTAACGGTAGAAACAAACTGGTCCGGACCGGAGACGACCGCTCAGAACGCCTCCGCCGCCGCCCGACGTGACGCTCAGATCCCCCGGTGCCGCCGTGGGATCCATTGGCGTTTCCCGACCATGTCATTTGCCGTCGGCAACTGCTCGGATCCCTTGTGGAGCAGGGGTTTCGCGGGCTTGGTCAACATCGGATAACCACCCGCGTGGTGCCTCTTCCGCAACGCCGGGTTCTGTGTCATTCTCCCGGTGAAGAGTTCCGAGATCCTATCGGATATCGGTTCTGGCGCAGACGGTGCGCGAATCGTCACAGCACGTGCGGGACCAGGAAAGGGATTCGGCGAGTGAGTGGAACGATCGAGGTGAACCCGGCGCCACCGGCTCCGGTGGTGCAGCAGGCGGTGACCAGTGTCCGCCGGCGCCGGCCGAGCCGCCGGACGGCGGCCCGCCGCAGTTTCCGCCGGCACTGGCAGCTCTACCTGCTGATCGTGCTCCCGCTCGCGTACTTCGTGATCTTCAAGTACATCCCGATCTCCAACGCGGTGATCGCGTTCAAGGACTACAGCCCGGTCAAGGGCCCGTGGGGCAGCGAGTGGGTCGGCTTCAAGAACTTCCAGCTGTTCTTCGACAACCCGGTCTTCTGGACGTTGCTGAAGAACACCTTCGGCCTGGCGCTCTACACCGTGCTGGCCAGCTTCCCGATCCCGATCATCCTGGCGCTGGCGCTGAACGAGATCCGCCAGGGCGTGTTCAAGAAGACCGTCCAGCTGGTCACCTATGCGCCGTACTTCATCTCCACCGTCGTCGTGGTCTCGATGACGCTGCTGGTGCTGTCGCCGCGGCTGGGCTTCGTCAACGACGCGATCGGGCTGTTCGGCGTACCGGCGATCGACTTTCTCGGTGACCCGGACTACTTCCGGCACATCTACGTCTGGTCCGACGTCTGGCAGACCACCGGGTACTCCGCGGTGATCTACCTGGCCGCACTGGCCGGCATCGACCCGGCGCTGCACGAGTCGGCCCGGATCGACGGCGCCAGCCGGCTGCAGCGGATCTGGAACGTCGACCTGCCCGGCATCATGCCGACCGCCGTGATCATCCTGGTGCTCGGCGTCGGCAACATCATGTCGATCGGGTTCGAGAAGGTCTTCCTGCTGCAGAACCCGCTGAACCTGGCCCAGTCCGAGATCATCGCCACCTACGTCTACAAGACGGGTCTGCTGAACGCCGACTTCTCGATGGCGACGGCGATCGGGCTGTTCAACTCCGTGGTCAATCTCTTCCTGCTGGTTGCGGTGAACTTCGCCGCCAAGCGCATCACCGGAAACGGACTCTGGTCATGACCATTACCTCCCTGGGCTCCCGCCGTCCCAACACGACCGTGTCCGAACGGACCACGATCGAGGAGACGCGCGCCGACAAGATCTTCCTCGTCGGCGTCAGGATCATGCTCTGGATCGCCCTGATCGCGGTCGCGCTGCCGCTGATCTACATCGTCGCCAGCTCGTTCAGCTCCGCGTCGGCGGTCTCGGCCGGCCGCGTGCTGCTCTGGCCAGTCGAGCCGAGCCTGCGCGCGTACCAGGAGGCGCTCGGCGACCCGGCGATCGTGCGCGGGTACGTCAACTCGATCATCTACGCCGTCGGTGGCACGCTGATCAGCGTCTCGCTGACGATCGCGATCGCCTACCCGCTGTCGCGCAGCACGTTCTTCGGCCGCAACGTGATCATGACCGGGCTGATCTTCACGATGCTGTTCTCCGGCGGCCTGATCCCGACGTACCTGGTGGTGCAGGACCTGCACATGCTCGACACCCGGTGGGCGATGGTGATCCCGAGCGCGATCGGCGTCTGGCAGGTGATCATCGCGCGGACCTTCTTCCGCTCGACGATCCCCGACGAGCTGTACGAGGCGGCCACGCTGGACGGCGCGAGCGACCTGCGCTTCCTGTGGTCGGTGGTGCTGCCGCTGTCCAAGCCGGTGATCGCGGTGATTGCGCTGATGTACGTGATCTTCCAGTGGAACAGCTACTTCGACGCGCTGGTCTACCTGAAGGACCCCTCGCTGTACCCGTTGCAGATCGTTCTGCGCAACGTGCTGATTCTCAACAAGTCGGGCGCGGACGCGGCCGACCTGGCCGGGAAGTTGGAGCAGCAACAACTGGCCAACGTCCTCAAGTACGCGCTGATCGTCATCTCGACGCTGCCCGTGCTCGTCATCTACCCGTTCGTCGCTCGCCACTTCACCAAGGGCGTGATGGTCGGCGCAGTCAAGGGCTAGTGGCCCAGCGGTAGTAAGTCCCCGAGAAAGGAAACAAGGCAAATGCGCTCAACCATGGGCAAAGTGGCGGCACTGGCGGTGGCCACCGCACTGGCCGTCGCCGGCTGTTCGTCCAGCGACGACACCCAGGACGGTGCGGCCAACGAGGTCAGCGCCGACGGCAAGACCGTCATCGACGTCTTCGCCCCGGCCGACCCGACCACCAACCTGGACAGCAACCAGGTCACCAAGATCATCAGTGACAAGTTCAAGATCCAGTTCAAGTGGCAGACCACCACCTTCGACGCCGGCCCGGCCAAGGAGAAGCGGCAGATCGCGCTGGCCAGTGGTGACTACCCCGACCTGTTCCTGCTGATCCCGTGGGTCGACGGCTTCACCCAGGCCGAGGTGCTCAAGCTCGGTGGCCAGGGCGTCGCGCTGCCGCTGGAGCAGCTGATCAAGGACAACGCGCCGAACATCCAGAAGGCGCTGGACTCGAACAAGACGCTCAAGGAGATGTCGACCGCCCCCGACGGTCACATCTACGCGCTGCCGCAGTGGTCGGACTGCTTCCACTGCACCTACCCGGACAAGCTGTGGATCAACAGCGCCTGGCTGAAGAAGCTCAACCTGCAGGTGCCGAAGACCACCGAGGAGCTGCGCACGGTCCTGCGCGCGTTCAAGACCCAGGACCCGAACGGCAACGGCAAGGCCGACGAGATCCCGATGAGCACCGACGTCCAGGACAGCAGCCTGCTCGGCTTCCTGATGAACGCCTTCACCTACAACCCGGTCGGCGCCAACAACGGCGTTCGCTCGCTGCTCACGCTGGACGGCGACAAGGTCGTCACCCCGGTGAACAAGCCGGAGTGGAAGGAGGGCCTGAAGTACATCAACTCGCTGTACAAGGAAGGCCTGATCGACCAGGGCTCGTTCACCCAGAACGCCGAGGCGCTGCAGGCCCTGGGCAACGACCCGAAGGCGGTCCGGCTCGGTTCGGTGCCGGTGCTGTGGCCCGGCATCTTCGTCCAGCTCGGCTCGAAGGACGGCCGTGACAAGCAGTACGACGCGGTGCCGCCGCTGACCGGTCCGGCCGGCAAGAGCTACACCGGCTACAACTACCCGAGCTCGACCGGCTACACCTTCATGCTGACCAACAAGGCCAGCAAGGAGGCGCAGGTCGCCGCGATCAAGATGCTCGACTACATCTACAGCGACGAGGGCCGCAAGGTCAGCGTGATGGGCCCCGAGGGTGTCGGCTGGGTCAAGCCGCGGCCTGGTGACGTGGCGCTGGACGACAAGACCAAGGTCGGCTACTACCGCAAGGGCGAGACCGAGCACCCCAAGAACATCTCCTGGGACGCGATGGCGCAGTACAACATCACCCTGCAGTACCGCAACGAGCAGGCCGTGCCGACCGACATCTACAGCGACGCCGGTCTCGAGCGGCGCCTGTTCCAGGCCACCAAGCAGTACGAGGGCCACGAGGACAAGGCGCAGTGGTTCCCGCAGACCTCGGTCTGGCCGGACCCGAGCCTGGCCGGTGAGCTGGCCACCCTGCAGACGAACCTGAACAACTACGTCACGCAGAACCAGCTCGCCTTCATCACCGGGTCGAAGAACATCGACACCGGGTGGGACGAGTACGTCAAGGGCCTGGACGGGACCGGCATGCCGCGGTACCTGGAGATCCAGCAGCAGGCCTACGACAAGTACAAGTCGGGCCAGAAGTAGCAAGTCTCTCCACCTCCACCCCGGCCGTACCCGGGGAGCCGCCGTCCTGGCTCCCTGGGTACGGCCGCACCCCTGTCAGGCCCTGAAAGGACTGCTGTGATGTCGCACGAGCTGTGGTTCCGTACCCCCGCGCCGGACTGGTTCGAGGCGTTGCCGCTCGGCAACGGGCACCTCGGCGGCATGGTGTTCGGGCGCGTGAGCGACGAGCGGATCGCGCTCAACCTGGACGACGTCTGGTCCGGCGACGGGCCGCGCACGCTGCAGGTGACCGACGGGCCGGCCGTGCTGGCCGACGTACGCCGGCTGTTGCTCGAGGACGGCGACCGGCTCGCGGCGACGGAACGGACGCGGGCGTTGCAGGGCCCGCTGGTCGAGTCGTACCAGCCGCTCGGCGATCTGCTGATCACGACACCGCAAGGCGACGTCGAGGACTACCGGCGCAGCCTCGATCTGCGGACCGGGATCGCCGCGATCGACTACACACAAGGCGGCGTGCGATACCGGCGGGAGAGTTACGTGTCGACGCCCGACCAGGTGCTGGTCTGGACGGTCACGGCCGACGCGCCGGGATCGGTCGACCTGACGGCCGCGCTGACCAGCGTGCACCCGGTCGATCCGTCGGTGGTGGACAGCCGGACCGTCGGGATCACCGGGCGGGCGCCGTCCGACCTGACGATCGAGTACCGCGACAGCCCGGACCCGATCCGGTACGAGGACGGCCGGGGGATCGGGTTCGGCGTCGTACTGCGAGCGTTCGCCGAGGGCGGCACGCTCAGCGTGGGGCGAGACGGCATCACCGTCGAAGGCGCGGACTCGGTCACGTTGGTGCTGTCAGCCGCTAGCAGTTTCCGGGGCTGGTCGGTGCCGCCGGACCGGGAGTCGCCGCTGCCGGACGCCGTACGGCTGGTGGATGCAGTTGCCGTTGACAAGCTTCGCCAACGGCATCTGGACGACCACGTCGCACTCTTCGATCGGGCCGGGCTCACCCTCGGTACGCCGGTCGACCTGCCGACCGACGAGCGAGTGCGCGCGGTCGGTGCTGGTGGCAACGACCCGGCGCTGGCCGCGCTGGTCTTCGCCTTCGGCCGGTACTTGCTGATGGCATCGTCGCGTCCCGGCACTCAGGCGGCCAACCTGCAAGGGATCTGGAACCAGGACCGGCGCCCGATGTGGGCGAGCGACTGGACCAACAACATCAACACCCAGATGAACTACTGGCTCGCCGACGTGACCGGTCTCGGCGAGTGCTTCGACCCGCTGACCGACCTGCTCGAAGGGCTCGCCGAGTCGGGCCGGGAGACCGCCCGCATCCTGTACGACGCACCGGGCTGGGTGTCGCACCACAACGCCGACCTCTGGCGCGCGACCTGGCCGGTCGGCGACGGGGGAGACGACCCGGTGTGGTCGATGGCCGCGACCTGCGGAGTCTGGCTGTCGGCTCACCTGATGGAGCACTACCGGTTCCACCCCGACGAGGCCTGGCTGCGCGACCGCGCCTACCCGATCCTGGCCGGCGCGACGGAATTCGTGCTCGCGATGCTCGTCGAGGATCGCGACGGGCGGCTGCAGTTCGTCCCGTCGACGGCGCCCGAGCACCACTTCCTGCTGCCGTCGGGCGACAAGGCGTCGGTGGACCTGACCTCGACGTACGACCTGTGGCTGATCCGTGAGCTGATCGCGAACCTGGTCGAGGCGGAGACCGCGCTCGGCCTGTCCTCCGAACTGGCGGCCCGCGGCGCGGCGGCGGTCGCCCGGTTGCCCGAGATCGGGTTCGCCGAGGACGGCCGGCTGCTGGAGTGGCCGACCGATTGGCCGCCGTCGGAGTTCGACCACCGGCATCAGTCCCACTTGTACGGTCTCTACCCGGGCGCCCAGATCGACCCGGCCCGTACGCCGCAGTGGGCGGACGGCGTTCGCAAGTCGCTCGCGCTGCGCACCTCCGGCCGCCCGGCCGGCGGCTGGACGAGCGCCTGGCTGATCGCGCTCTACGCCCGCCTGTACGAACCGCAGAAGGCGGCCGACGTCGTCCGCGACTACACCAGCCGCCTGGTCGCCGGCAGCCTGCTCCACCGCGACGGCGACATCTTCCAGATCGACGCCAACCTCGGCCTGACCGGGGCGATCGCCGAACTGCTGATCCAGAGCCACACCGACGTCGTCCGGCTCCTTCCGGCAGTGCCCGCCGAGTGGCCCGACGGCTCGTTCCACGGTTTGCGTGCCCGCGGCGGCCCGTCCTTCGACGTCACCTGGCGCGACGGGCAGATCACCGAAGCGGTGGTCCGGGCCGACCGGGCCGGCCGCTTCCGGATCGCGCTGGGCACGACGGCCGAGCCGATCGAGATCGACGTCGCCTCGGCAGAGCCCGTCCGGTTGATGGGATCCGCAACCGGATGAGGGTTGCCTAACCAAACTCGGGTAATGTCCGCTACGGATCGACCGCCCGAGGAAAGGGACATGACATGAGGAGCCGATGGAGCGCCGCCGTCGCGGGACTGGCCGTGCTCGGCCTGGCACTGGCCGGCTGCGGCAGCGACGAGAAGTCGGCCGACACCGGCCCTGGTGACACCGAGGTGGCCACCGGAGGGCGGCTGTTCTCGACCGCTGACGCGGAGACGGCCAAGCTCGGTTCGGACGCCGCGGACGGCGTCTTCCCTCGCACGATCAAGCACGCGCTCGGCGAGACCAAGCTGGAGAAGAAGCCCGAGCGGGTCGTCGTCCTGGACAGTGGCGAACTGGACGGCGTACTGGCGCTCGGCATGACGCCGGTCGGCATGGCCACCAACGCCGGACAGAGCGGTGTGCCGAGCTACCTGGCCGACAAGGCGCAGGGCATCCCGACCGTCGGTGGGGTGACCGAGCTCAACCTCGAGGCGATCGCCAACCTGAAGCCCGACCTGATCCTGGGCAGCAAGCTGCGGGCCAACGACCTGTACCCGAAGCTGAGCGCGATCGCGCCGACCGTGATGAGCATCCGGCCGGGGTTCCCGTGGAAGGAGGACTTCCTGCTGGTCGCGGACGCGCTCGGCGAGGAGGCCAAGGCGACCGGGCTGCTGAACGACTACCAGAAGCGCGCCGACGAGGTGAAGAGCAAGGTCCAGGGCTCGCCGACGATCTCGCTGGTCCGGTTCCGGCCGGGCGACATCCGGCTGTACGGCAACCTGTCGTTCATCGGCGTGATCCTCAAGGACGTCGGCCTGCCGCGCCCCAAGGTGCAGGACATCCAGGAGCTCGCACTGGAGATCTCGCAGGAGAACATCGGCCAGGCCGACGGCGACTGGATCTTCTACTCCAGCTACGGCAAGCCCGAGACGACCGCCGAGAACACCGTGGTCAACGGCACGCTGTGGAAGTCGCTGTCCGCTGTGAAGGCCGGTCACGTCGCGCGGGTCGACGACGAGGTCTGGTTCCTCGGGCTCGGCCCGATCGGTGCCCAGGCCACGCTGAACGACCTGGAGAAGCTGCTCACCACCAAGAGCTGATCCCGGTACGCCGGCCCGCTGCCTCGGTGGTGGGCCGGCGTCAGTCGGGGACGCGGCCTCGGTCGTTGACCGCCACGTGCGGGGCGTAGCGGCGTACGGCGGCTTCGAGCTCTTCGAAGGACAGGGTCCGGGTGAGCAGTCCGCCGGGCCAGTCGCAGGACGGGCCCCAGTTCTTGGACAGCTTCGGGAGCTCGGCGTCCGGGACCTTCTGGACGATCAAGTGCGACGACCAGGTCTCGTCGTCCTCGCCGTGCACCTCGCGCCGCTCCACCCGGCAGATGCCGTGCACCTGGTCCCACGGCAGCTTCTGCGGCTGCTCGCCGCCGAGGTAGACGCCGTCCGCGTCGATCGCTAGCAGGATCTCCTCGCCGTCCGCCTCGTGCCGGGACTCCGCCGTCGTCACCCAGCCGACGCCGAGCAGCACCGGCAGCCCGACCGCGAAGATCAGCGGCATCCCGCCGAGCGACAGCCAGACCGCTTCGAGCGGGCCGCGGATCGGCTGGTCCGTGGCCAGGGCGTAGACGACGCAGCCGATCGTCAGGGCGACCATCAGCCCGAACACCACCAGGCCGACGTACAGAAGTCCGACCGGGCTCTCCCACCGGCTCCGGCGCACCACGAACGAGGGTGCGGGCTCGGTCTTCGTCGTCATACCCGCATTGTGTGCGCTGCCGGGGGCATCCACCAGCCCGTCGGGCGGGTCGCGGCGGTCAGGCGGTGCCGGGCCGCGAGCGGACCAGCAGGGTGCTGGTCGCGGTGGCGACCAGATTCCCGGCGGCGGTCTTGACGTTGCCTTCGGCAAATATCACCGAGCGGCCGCCCTTCACCACCCAGCCGGTTCCGACCAGCTCGCCGGTGTCGGCGAACACCGGGCGCAGGTAGTTCACCTTGATCTCGACCGAGGTGTAGCCGACGCCGGCCGGCAGTGTGCTGTGCGCGGCGCAACCGGTCACCGTGTCCAGCAGCGTGCAGACCAGCCCGCCGTGCACCATCCCGATCGGGTTGTACGTCGCGTGCGAGGGCTTACAGCTGAACGCCACCTTGCCCAACTCCGCGCTCACCGGCCCGAACCGCATCAGCACCCCGATCGGTGGCGGTGGGATGGTGCCGTCGATCAGCCCCTGCATGTACTCCAGGCCGCTGAGCGCCGCCGTCTCGGCCAGCACCTGCTCGGGATCGGTCCACTGGAACGTCTGTTCACCCATGGCCGCAGCGTAGACACCGGCTGGTCATTTCGGTCGCCCGGTCCTCCGATCGGTGCGGCCTGGACCGGTGTGCGGGCGCGGTTCGTCGTTCGTACGGATGAATTACCCGCCGCTGACGTGTCCCGGGCTTTGGTCCGGACCGGCTGTCCGTAAGAATCGACGACATGCCGGACCGCCAGACCGCTCTCGCCAACCGCCCGCCGCGTACCGCCGCCCGCCGACGTCGCGCCGGCGGATCTCGTACCGGTGGCAAGTGGCGTCGCGGCAAGGTGATCGCCGTGCTGGCCGTCCTGTCGGCGCTGCCGCTGCTGTTCCACCGCTACGTGCCGAACTCGATCGGCAACCTGGGCAGCCTGCTGGACACCTTCCTGCCCTGGGTCGGCCTCGCCGTGCCGGTGCTCGGTGTCGCCGCGGTGGTCCGCCGCTCGGCCACGGCCGGGGTCGCGCTGCTGGTGCCCGCGGTGGTGTGGGGGCTGATGTTCGGCCACCTGCTGATCCCGAACGGTTCCGGCGGGCCGCACGACCTGCGTGTGCTCTCGCACAACGTCGACGCCGCCAACCCGGACCCGGAGAAGACCGCGGCCGACCTGCTCGCCGCCGACGCGGACGTGATGGCGCTGGAGGAGATCACCCCGGCCGACCTGAAGATCTACAAACGCGAGTTCGCCGCGGCGTACCCGCACGTGGTCTCGCGTGGCACCGTCGCGCTGTGGTCGAAGTTCCCGGTCGAGGAGGGCAAGGCGGTCGACGTCGGCTTCGCCTGGACCCGGGCGCTGCGCGCCGAGGTCAGTACGCCGGAGGGCAAGGTCGCGTTCTACGTCGCCCACCTGGCGTCGGTGCGGATCGGCACCAGCGGCTTCACGTCGAACCAGCGCAACGAGACCATCAAGCAGCTCGGCCAGCAGATCGCCGCGGAGAAGCGCGCGGGCGTGGTTGTGATGGGCGACTTCAACGGCACCGCGAACGACCGAAGCCTCGCGCCGATCACCGCGGGCCTGCGCTCGGCCCAGGGCGCCGCGGGCCAGGGCTTCGGCTTCACCTGGCCGGCGAAGTTCCCGATGGCGAGGATCGACCACATCATGGTCCGCGGCGTGACGCCGACCAAGGCCTGGGTGATGGCTCCGACGGGCAGCGACCACCGCCCGGTCGTGGCGGAACTCACCATCTGACCGCTGCCTTCAGGGCGGTGACTCAGGCTTCGGCGATGCCGTGGCGGTAGGCGTACCGGACGGCTTCGGCGCGGTGGCGGGCGCCGATCTTCGCGAAGGTGTTGTTGATGTGGGTCTTCACCGTCGCCTCGCCGATGAACAAGAGCTTGGCGATCTCGGTGTTGCTGAGCCCCTGGGCGATCAGCCGCAGCACCTCGGTCTCGCGGGCGGTCAGCCCGTCCTTCGCCGCCGTCGGGGTCGGGGACAGGCCGGCGATCAGCCGACGGGAGACCTCCGGGTCGAACGTCGCCTGCCCGGCCGCGGTCGCGCGCAGGGCCGCGCCGATCTCGACCCGTCCCGCGTCCTTCGTCAGGTAACCGCGAGCCCCGGCGCGCAGGGCCTGCGCGATCGAGGTGTCGTCGGCGTACGTCGTCAGCACCAGCACGGCGACCTCCGGGTGATCCGCGGTCAGCCGGGCCGTCGCCTGCACGCCGTCGAGCACCGGCATCCGCAGATCCATCAGCACGACATCCACGTTGCCCGCAGCAACCAACTCGATCGCCTCGACCCCGTTCGCCGCCGCGCCGGTCACCTCGATCCCGTCGAGCAGTCCCAGCAAGGCGACCAGCCCTTCGCGCACCACCTGCTGGTCGTCGGCCACCACCACGCGAATCTGGTCACTCATCGTCCACCTCCACCAACACCACCCAATCCCCACCAGCTGGTCCCGCCGAAACTCTCCCACCCACCAAAGCCACCCGCTCCCGCATCCCGGCCAACCCGAACCCACCCACGTCCCCGCGGTTCGTGCCGCGACTTTGATTCCGCACCTGCAGGCGGACCCCGGTGCTCGCATACTCCAGCTCGACCTGGACCTCCTTGCCCGGTGCGTGCCGGGCCGCGTTGGTGAGCGACTCGCGGGCAGCGCCGAGTAGTGCGACGACCACGCCGGAGTCGAGGGGGCGTGGTTCGCCGGTGATGGTGAGGTGGACGGGAGTTCGGTGGTCTTTCTGGTGTTGGTCGGTCAGGGATTCGAGGGCGACCGGGAGGGCTGGGACGTCGTCCTGGCGGAGGGTGACTACCGCGTTGCGGGCCTCGGTGAGGCCCTGGACGGCTAGGCGGCGGGAGCGGCGGATGCGGTCCAGGGCGGCCTGGCGGTCGTCGGCCTCGGCGAGTAGGGCTTCGGCGAGTTCCAGCTGCACGCTGAGGGCACCGAGTGAGTGCGCCAGTACGTCGTGCAGCTCGCGCGCGATGCGGCTGCGTTCGTCGAGGGCGGCGGCTCGGGCGTGTTCGCGCTGGGCGAGCATGGTCTGGTCGAGCAGTTCGGCGGTCTGTTGGGCGCGGAGTTCGTCGTACCGGCGGTTGAGGCCGAAGAGGACCAGGACGGCGGTCCACAGCAACTGGCTGAGGTACCAGCTCTGAGACCGGTCGAACCACTGCGCCGACAGGGCGTACGCGATCGCGCACCCGATGCCGACGGCAATGACCGGCTGGTTGGGGCGCAGCCGAGGGGTTCGGCGGAACGTCATCACGGTGATGTCGGTGATCGAGACCAGCGCGAGCACCAGCGCGTTCGCCCCGGGCATGCCGGTCAGCGCCGCGGCGCTCAGCGCGGCGTACGTGAGCAGCACGAGGGCCCACACCTCGTGCGTGTCCATCAGAAAGGTCCCGGCCAGGAAGCAGAACAAGCCGGTGCCCAGCACCGCCCACGCCCACGGCTCGGCAGGGTCCGCGGTCGCCAGTACCCCGATCGTCATCGCGCAAATCAACGGGCGGGCCAGGGGGCCGCGCCAGCCGAGCGGGCCGGCTCCCGGTTCTCGTTTCCTCGTCAACAGCGCTCCCGTCCCTCGGCCCTGGTCGCGTCGCGGGCCTGGCTGGTCGCCGTCGATCGTCGCACGGCCCGACAGTCCACGACCTCCTGCCGAGGGTGGAGACCGGGGTGGAGAAACGCCCGGCGCGGCCCAGCACGACTGTGGTTGAAAGCAGGAGTAACGTTCCTCACCGGTAACGACACCTTGCGTCATGTGACGATGCGGAGGCCGGATGCTCGCGCAAGAATCGGTCCTGAGGCTCGATGCCCAGGCGATCGACTACATCATCATCGCGTTGTACTTCGTGTTCGTGCTCGGAATCGGGTACCTGGCCAAACGCGCGGTCTCGAACAGCCTCGACTTCTTCCTGTCCGGCCGGTCGCTGCCGGCCTGGGTGACCGGTCTGGCGTTCATCTCGGCCAACCTGGGCGCGATCGAGATCATGGGCATGTCCGCCAACGGCGCGCAGTACGGCATGCCGACCGTGCACTACTTCTGGATCGGCGCGATCCCCGCGATGCTCTTCCTGGGTGTCGTGATGATGCCGTTCTACTACGGCTCAAAGGTGCGCAGCGTGCCGGAGTTCATGCTGCGCCGGTTCGGCAAGCCCGCCCACCTGGTGAACGCGATCAGCTTCGCGGTGGCGCAGGTGCTGATCGCGGGCGTGAACCTGTTCCTGCTCGCCACCATCGTCAACGTGCTGCTCGGCTGGCCGATCTGGATCTCCACGGTCGTTGCCGCGGTCATCGTTCTCAGCTACATCACGCTCGGTGGTCTGTCCGCGGCGATCTACAACGAGGTGCTCCAGTTCTTCGTGATCGTGGCCGCGCTGCTGCCGCTCACGCTGGTCGGCCTGCACAAGGTCGGCGGCTGGCAGGGGCTGGTCGACAAGGTCACCGCCGGACCGGGAGGCGGCGAGCAGATGACCGCCTGGCCGGGCAACGAGCTGAGCGGTTTCACCAACAGCACCCTGTCGGTGATCGGCCTGGTCTTCGGTCTCGGCTTCGTGCTGTCGTTCGGCTACTGGACGACGAACTTCGTCGAGGTCCAGCGCGCGATGGCGAGCAAGAACATGTCGGCGGCCCGGCGGACCCCGATCATCGGCTCGTTCCCGAAGATGTTCGTGCCGTTCATCGTGATCATCCCCGGCATGATCGCCGCGGTCGCCGTACCGGAGCTGCAGGCGGTGAAGGCCGGCACCGGGTCCGAGGTGACCTACAACGACGCGTTGCTGCTGCTGATGCGCGACCTGCTGCCCAACGGCATGCTCGGTCTGGCGATCACCGGTCTGCTGGCATCGTTCATGGCCGGTATGGCGGCCAACCTCAGCTCGTTCAACACGGTGATGACCTACGACCTGATCGAGCGCTACGTGATCAAGGACCGCAGCGACGACTTCTACCTGCGGACCGGTCGCTGGGTGACCGTGATCGGCACGCTGGTGGCGATCGGTACGGCGGCGATCGCGGCCGGCTACAGCAACCTGATGGACTACCTGCAGCAGCTGTTCTCGTTCTTCAACGCGCCGCTGTTCGCCACCTTCATCCTCGGTATGTTCTGGAAGCGGATGACCGCGACCGCCGGCTGGGTCGGTCTGGTCAGCGGTACGGCGACCGCCGTACTGGTCTTCGTGCTGTCCGAGACCGGCGTGATCGACCTGCCGGGTCAGGGTGCGAGCTTCGTCGGAGCCGGCGCGGCGTTCGTGGTCGACATCCTGCTCAGCGTCGTGATCAGCTTGATGACCAGGCCGAAGGCGGACGAGGAACTGAAGGGGCTGGTCTACTCGCTGACCCCGAAGGAGGACCGGACCGAGGCGGCCCAGGAGGGCGACCACGGCTGGTACCGCAAGCCGACGCTGCTGGCGGGGATCTCGCTGGCGATGGTCGTCGTGCTGAACATCGTCTTCGGCTGACCCGGAAAGGAACGAGGAGATGGCAGACAAGCAGAAAGCCGGAGCGTTCGACATCCGGGTCGTGATCGCGGCGCTGATCGGGGTGTACGGACTGGTGCTGACGATCCTCGGCATCATCGCCGACCCGGCCGAGGTGGCCAAGGCCGACGGGCTGAACATCAACCTGTGGGGCGGCATCGGGATGCTCGTCTTCGCGGCCCTGTTCGTGCTCTGGTCGAGACTGCGGCCGATCGTCGTACCGGCCGACCCGGACAAGACTCCGGCTGAGTAGGCAGTGACCTCCGGCGCCAGCGGTCGTTGTAAGACCACTAGCGCCGGTGGTCCTTCGCGGTGGGACGCCGGTCGCGCCCCCGTTCCGCCGCGAAGGACCACGTATGCCTGCAGATCCGTTGTCCCGCCGGGCCTTCCTGGCCCGGCTCGGCGTGCTCGGCGCGGCCCTGGGCGGAGGCGGCCTGCTGGCGCGTGGCCTTCTCGCGCCGGCCGACGCCGCCACCGGTAACCCGCTGCTGCCGCCGGCCGTCGACCTGATCCGCCCGGTGCTGGCCGAGCTCGCCCGCGACACGCTGAACGGCCTGACCGTGTTCGCGATGCCCGGCCCGGACGCCTACTCCCGCACACAAGGCACCCCGAGCAGTACGCCGGGTGCGCTGGAAGCGCGCGCCACCGACTTCATGATCGAGGCGCTGGACAACTTCGTCCCGTTGCCCGACGCGATCGCGCAGCCGATCAGCGCCGCGCTGGTCACCGGTCTGGCCGACAGCGGGATCGCGCTGCCCGGGCTCGAGCTGCTGCCGCCCGAGTTGCGCCGGCTGGACCGCGCGCTGGCGGCGTACCTGCAAAGTGACGAGGCGATCCCGCTGTCGTTCCCGATCGCCGGGCTGCTCAACCTGATGGCCACGCAGGTCAACCCGCTGGCGGTCAGCGGCGCGCACCTGTCGCCGTTCGCCCGGCTCACCTACGCCGAGAAGGCGGCCGCGTTCGCGCTGATCGAGAAGACCGACGCCGACCTGGTCGCGCTGCTCGACGTGCACTTCCCCGAGCCGCTGAAGGAGTCGGTCTCCGGGCTGCTCAAGTTCGTCGGCGGTGCGCTGATCGAGTTCGCCACCTTCGGCGCCTACAGCGAGTACGGCGTACTCGACAAGACCACCACGACCCTGCGCGCGCGTCCGATCGGCTGGAACCTGTCGGGTTACCAGCCGAACGGTCCGGTCGAGGGCTGGGACGACTTCATCGGTTACTACCAGGGACGCAAAGAGGTGCACGACTGATGCGCGACGTGATCGTGATCGGGGCCGGCGGTGGCGGTCCGGTGGTCGCCAAGGAGCTCGCCGCGAAGGGGCTCGACGTCCTGCTGCTGGAGGCCGGTCCGCGGCATGCGAAGCCGCGGGAGGAGTGGAGCACGTTCGAGGAGGACGCGAACAACCCGTTGTCGGGCTACTTCCGGCTCGGCCCGGGCGACCGCAGCAAACCGGCCTGGTACCGGGAGTGGCCGCAGAACTCGTTCGTCTGGCAGCTGTCGGGGGTCGGCGGCACGACGCAGCACTTCTACGGCAACTACCCGCGCGCTTACCCCGGTGTCTTCAAGGGGTACGACGGTGCCGACCGCAACGAGTACGACGTGGAGCACCGGTTCCCGTTCACCTACTCCGAGCTGGTGCCGTACTTCGAGTGGGTCGAGGCGACGATGCCGGTGATGACCGCGGCGATGGGCACCAAGGAGCAGCTGTTCTTCAAGGGTGCCGAGACGCTCGGGCTGCCGGTCCAGACCACCAAGACCACCCACCGGCCGTCGTACCGGCCGCAGGAGAACGCGATCCTGCAACCGGGCGGCACGGCGGGCAAGACCTCGGACAAGAACCTGCTGAACTACCCGCAGGCCACCGGCTGCACGTTCTGCGGCTACTGCTTCCAGGGCTGCATGCGGCCGAAGGGTGCCCCGCGCAACCAGTTCGCGAAGCGCTCGACCGACAACAGTTACGTGCCGATGGCCTTGACCGCCAACGTCTGGGCGCGCGGCGGGAAGCCGATCGAGCTGATCGCCGACGCCTACGTGACCCGCGTGCACAGCGAGCGGCGCAACGGCGAGCTGACCGCGACCGGCGTCACCTGGCGGGACAACGCGACCGGCGAGGAGCACCGCGAAGACGCGCGTGTCGTGGTGATGGCGGGCGGCTGCACGGAGAACCCGCGGCTGTGGTTCAACAGCGGCCTGCCGAACCCGAACGGCTGGGTCGGCCGCGGCTACACCGACCACTTCTTCGACTGGATGATCGGCTCGTTCGACGACTACACCGGCAACCCGAAGGGCGTCGGGTCCAGCGCGCGACTGGACTTCCCGCCGTACGGGGGACTGGAGAACGTCGGCCTGCCGCCGGCGCTGAACGCGTTCTCCGGCACGCTGTCGGACAGCGGGATCCGCGGCCAGTACAAGAACGGGCGCGGCCGGACCGGGCCGTGGGACGGGCCGGCCGGGCGGGTGATGGGCCCGGAACTGAAGGAGCTGATGGCCGGCGGGCTGGACCGCCTGCTGACCGTGCTGGTGATCACCGACGACGACGTCGAGGCGCAGAACCGGGTCACCCTGTCGGCGCTGCCGGCTGACGAGAACGGCCCGATCCCGAAGGTCACCTTCAAGCAGCGCCAGCGGACCAAGCGCACGCTGCGCAACCGGGAGTTCATGGCCCGCAAGGCCGCCGAGCTGCTGCGCGGCGCGGGGGCGAAGAAGGTCTACCGGATCGACTGGGCGCCGCTGATCCTGCACGTCCAGTCGTCGATGCGGATGGGGGAGTCCGAGCGGACGTCGGTGCTCGACGCGCGGGGCGAGGCGCGGGCGGTGAAACGGCTGTTCGTCGCCGACAACTCCGCGCTGGCCAACGGGCTCGGCGGGCCGAACCCGACGCTGACCAGCCAGGCGGTGGCGACCCGGACCGCGGAGAAGATCTTCCAGACCTACTTCGGCGGCGACCCCTGGGTCCGGTCGGAGTCGCCGGTGGTGTCCACCGACCCGCGGATCAGCGTGCGGCTGGGGCAGCTCGGCCTCTGACCATGTCCGTTCCGCGAACATCGGCGTCCGGCCCGGTCCTGCCGTCCGGGCGCCGGTGTTCCTAGGCTCGAAGTACCCCGACGAGGAGGACTTCGAGATGACGATCACTACGGACCGCCCGGAGCTGGCGGCCCTGGCCGAGCAGTACGCGTCGTTAGGCTTTGTCCTGGTGAAAGGCCTGCTCAGCAAGGAAGAAGCGGCGGCGTACCAGGAGCGCAGCCACGCGCTGCTGGCGCAGCTCAACCGCAACGACGACCCGACCTGGAAGTCGGCGATGGGGCTGTCGGACGGCGCCACCCGGCTGCAGCACCTGCACGACGCGCAGTTCTACGACGCGGCCTTCTCCCGCCTGCTGGTGGACCCGCGGTTCACCGACGTGGCCGCCGCGGTGATGGGCGTCGAGAACGTCCAGCTGCACCACACGAAGCTGTTCGTGAAGCCGCCGGAGAACGGTTCGCCGTTCCCGCTGCACCAGGACTACCCGTTCTTCCCGCACACCCACCACCGGGTCGGCGCGGCGATCTTCCACTTCGACGACGCGCCGGAGCAGAAGGGCTGCGTCCGGGTGATCCCGGGCAGCCACCTGGACGGGCCGCGCGAGCACGACCCGGAGGGGTCGTTCCACCTGCCCGACGTACCGTTCGAGTCGGCGGTGCCGCAGCCGGCCGAGGCGGGCGACGTGCTGTTCTTCACATACCTGACCGTGCACGGGTCGGGCGTGAACGTGAGCGACGAGGCGCGGACGACCTGGCTGGTGCAGTACCGCGACCCGGGCGACCCGCCGTCGGTGAAGACCCACGACCACTCGCTGGGTCAGGGCATGATGCTGCGAGGAGTCGACCCGACCGGCAGGAGCAACATTTGAGCTTGTCGTCCGTTGCGGCGGCCGATCGCTTCGTCGACCTCGCAGGGCTGCTGGAGTCCTGCGAGGTCGACGGTTTTCGCGCGGACTTCGTCAGCTGGGGGCATTACCGGCCGGAGTACTGGCGCAACTACTGGCACAGCCACTCCTTCCACGAGGTCTGTCTCGCGTTCGCCGGTGAAGGGCGCTTCAACTCGGGCACCACCGAGTACGCCGTGAGCCCCGGCACGGTGTTCCTGGCCCGGCCGGGTGACGTGCACGAGATCGAATCGAGTCGAGCCGACCCGCTGGGCATCGCCTTCTGGGGCTTCACCTTCCGCCCGGTGAGTGCGGCAGCCGCGTCCGCGGGTTGGTGGTCCGGCCTTACCCGGACCGACGGGCCCGTCGTGTCGACGCGCGTCGGCGGTCTCGCCGCGACCATCGCCGGTCTGGCCGCGGAGGCAGCTGCTCCGCAGTCCGGCTACCAGGCGTCGCTCAGCGCGCTCGGCTCGGCGCTGGTGCTCGACACCGCTCGCGCGTTCGCGCTCGACGACGACCTGGCGCTGGACGCGGGCGACGCTCTCACCCGCTCGCGTGATCGGGTCCGGGTGCTGGTCGACCTGATGCAGCGACACCTGATGGACAACCTGGCCCGCCCGGTCACCGTCCGGGACGTCGCCGCCGCCGTACACCTGTCCGAACGCCACACCGAGCGGCTGTTCCAGCAGCAGACAGGGGAGTCGTTGATGGCCGCGCTGCGCCGGATGCGGCTCGACCTGGCCGCTCAGCTGCTGCTCGACCGCAGCGTCACGGTGGGGGAAGTCGCGAGGGCCTGCGGGTACTCCGACGTGCGGCCGTTCAGCACAGCGTTCCGGCGCCGTCACGGCCAGTCGCCGTCGGCGTTCCGGGCCGGCGGAGGGACCCGCCACCTGCACGAAGGTTGACCCTCGCGCTGACTTCGATCCCTGGACGCGCCTGCACCGCGGTGCTGCAATGCGAGCAAGCACCGAGCGCGCCGACCAGGTTGGTGAGCTCGACGAACGTGCAGCACGTCAGTCCCCTGGAGGAGACATGAGTCGACTCAGCCGTACCCTCGTCACCGCCGTCCTGGCCTTCGTGGTCGCGCTGCTTCCATCGCTGCCGGCCGCGGCGATCACCGGCGGCCAACCCGATGGGAACCGTCATCCGAACGTCGGCCTGATCCTGTTCTACACACCTGACGGCCGCTTCCGCTGCAGCGCGACGCTGGTCTCGCCGACCGTCCTGCTGACCGCCGGGCACTGCACCGACGGGACCCTCGGCAAGACCCTGGTCACGTTCGACTCGGTGATCGCGGAGCAGCCGCCGTCGCCGTTCCCGGTCGCCGCGAACCCAGCGGTCGGCTACACCCAGGCCGAGCTCGAGGCCGCCGGCTACCGGTCCGGTACGGCGTACACGCACCCGGAGTACTCGAACTTCACCGACCTCGACAACTGGAACGACGTCGGTGTCATCGTGCTCGACCGTCCGGTCACCACCATCCAGCCGGCCACCATCGCCCCGCTGAACTACCTGGACGCCTTCGCTCAGCCGCGGTTGAACAAGACCATCTTCACTTCGGTCGGCTACGGCACCGAGGTCCGCAAGCCGGAGTCCGGCCCGCAGAAGCCGGAGCCGATGACGTACCCGCTGCTGCGCCGCTTCGCCGAGCAGCCGGGCCAGAAGTTGACCGACCAGATCCTCCAGGTCAACGGCAACCCCAACGACAACCGGGGGACCGGTGGCACCTGCTTCGGCGACTCGGGCGGCCCGACGTTCCACGGCGGCTACGTGGTCACCGTGACCAGCTACGTCTACACCGCCAACTGCCGCTACCTCGGCGGCCTGCAGCGGGTGGACATCCAGGTCGTGCAGACCTGGCTGAGCACCTTCGGTGTCACCTTCGGCTGACCCCGGCCTCGTTCGGGCGGCGGGCGGGCTCCTGCTCGCCGCCCGATGCGGTAATCTGGTGATATGCGAGTGAGCCTGCTCCTTAGTTAGCCGTACTGGCATCGAGGCGCTTTCTGCGCGCCGGTCAGTGCGGCGTCCCCTCCTGCGTGAGGGGCTTTTTCATGTTCCGGATGCCTTTCTGGCAGATTTAGGCTCAACCAACACGAAGAATGCGGGAGTAGGACCGTGAGCGAGCAGGTGGACGACACCCCCATCGACCGGGGCGGGTACGACTTCGAGGCCATGCAGGCCAAGTGGCGGCCGGTCTGGGAGAAGCTCGACCCGTTCAAGGCCAAGGACGACGGCTCGGCCGAACGGCGCTACGCGCTGACGATGTTCTCCTACCCCTCCGGCGACCTGCACATGGGTCACGGCGAGGTGTTCGCGCTGCACGACGTGCTGGCCCGGTTCTGGTTCCAGCAGGGCTACGACGTGATGAACCCGATCGGCTGGGACTCCTTCGGGCTGCCGGCCGAGAACGCCGCGATCAAGCGCAACGAGCACCCCGCGACGTACACCTACGCCAACATCGAGACCCAGGCGGAGTCGATCCGGCGGTACGCGCTGAGCTTCGACTGGTCGCGCCGGCTGCACACGTCCGACCCGGAGTACTACAAGTGGACGCAGTGGCTGTTCCTGCAGTTCTTCGCGCGTGGATTGGCCTACCGCAAGGCGTCGTACGTGAACTGGTGCCCGAACGACCAGACCGTGCTGGCCAACGAGCAGGTCGTCCAGGGCCGGTGCGAGCGGTGCGGCTGGGAGGTCACCAAGCGTGAGCTGACCCAGTGGTACTTCAAGACCACCGAGTACGCCCAGCGGCTGCTGGACGACATGGACCAGCTGCAGTGGCCCGAAGAGATCCTGCTGATGCAGCGCAACTGGATCGGCCGGTCCGAGGGCGCGTTCGCCTCGTTCCAGGTCGAGGGCCGTGACGAGCCGATCAAGGTCTTCACCACTCGTCCGGACACGCTGTTCGGCGCCACCTTCATGGTCGTCGCGCCGGACGCCAAGCTGGCCGAGGAGCTGGTCACGCCCGAGCAGCGCCCGGCGTTCGACGAGTACCTGAAGGCGGTCAAGGCCTCCACCGAGATCGAGCGGCTGAGCACCGAGCGGGAGAAGACCGGTGTCTTCCTGGGCTCGTACGCGATCAACCCGGTGACCGGCGAGCGGATCCAGATCTGGGCCGCCGACTACGTGCTGGCCGACTACGGCACCGGCGCGATCATGGCGGTGCCCGGCCAGGACAGCCGCGACTGGGAGTTCGCCGAGAAGTTCGGCCTGCCGATCGTGCGCACCGTGCAGCCCGAGGACGGCTTCGACGGCAAGGCCTACACCGGCGACGGCCCGGCGATCAACAGCGCCAACGACGAGATCAGCCTGGACGGGCTGCCGATCGACGAGGCGAAGTCGCGGATCATCGACTGGCTGCAGGACAAGGGGCTGGGCGAGCGCACGATCAACTACCGCCTGCGCGACTGGCTGCTGAGCCGGCAGCGCTACTGGGGTGCGCCGATCCCGATCATCCATTGCCCGACGTGTGGTGAGGTCGGAGTGCCCGAGGACCAGCTGCCGGTCGAGCTGCCGGACCTGCGGGGCGCGGCTCTCGCTCCCAAGGGCGTCTCGCCGCTGGCCTCGGTCCGCGAGTGGGTCGAGGTGGCCTGCCCGAAGTGCGGTGGCGACGCCGAGCGCGACACCGACACGATGGACACCTTCGTCGACTCGTCGTGGTACTTCCTGCGCTACTGCTCGCCGAACTACACCGAGGGCGCGTTCGACAAGGACGCGGTGAACCGGTGGATGCCGACGTACCAGTACGTCGGGGGCAAGGAGCACGCCGTACTGCACCTGCTGTACGCGCGGTTCTTCACCAAGGCGCTGCACGACATGGGGCTGCTGGACGCCGTCGAGCCCTTCACCCGGCTGCTGAACCAGGGCCAGGTGATCAACGAGGGCAAGGCGATGAGCAAGTCGCTGGGCAACGGGGTCAACCTGGGCGACCAGCTGGACGAGTTCGGTGTCGACGCGATCCGGCTGACGATGGTCTTCGCCGGTCCGCCGGACGACGACATCGACTGGTCCGACCTGTCCCCGGGTGGTTCGCTGCGCTTCCTGCAGCGCGCCTGGCGGCTGAGCGGCGCGGTGGAGGCTCCGGTCGGCGCCGATCCGGCGACCGGTGACCTGGCGCTGCGCAAGATCACCCACAAGACCGTGGCCGACGCGACCGAGCTGATCGAGTCGTACCGGTTCAACGTGATGGTCGCGCGGGTGATGGAGCTGGTGAACGCGACCCGCAAGGCGATCGACTCCGGTCCGGGCGCGGCCGACCCGGCGGTCCGCGAGGCGACCGAGGCGGTGGCGATCCTGCTGAGCCTGGTCGCGCCGTACACGGCCGAGGACATGTGGGAGAACCTGGGTCACCAGCCGACGGTCGCCAAGGCCGGCTGGCCGACGGTCGACCCGGCGCTGCTGGTCGAGGACTCGGTCACCTGCGTCGTCCAGATCGCCGGCAAGGTGAAGGAGCGGCTGGAAGTCGCGCCCGACATCAGCGACGCCGACCTGGAGAAGCTGGCGCTGGACTCGGAGGCAGTGCAGAAGGCGCTGGACGGCCGTGGGGTCCGCAAGGTGATCGTCCGCGCGCCGAAATTGGTCAACATCGTCCCGGCCTGACACGCTGGCCGGTATGCGCTCCGAGCTGATCGACGTAGCAACCGGTAGTCACGAGGTCGTTTTCGACCTGACGAGCAAGTGCGAGCAGTTCGTCGACGCTGAGGCCCACCAGGCCCAGGGCGACGGACTGCTGCACGTGTTCGTCCCGCACGCGACGGCGGGGGTGGCGATCCTGGAGACCGGCGCGGGCAGCGACACCGACCTGCTCGCCGCGCTCGAGCAGCTGCTGCCCCGCGACTTCCAGTGGCAGCACCGGCACGGCAGTCCCGGCCACGGCCGCGACCACGTGCTGCCGGCGCTGATCCCGCCGTACGCGTCGATCCCGGTGCTGAACGGCCGGATGATGCTCGGCACCTGGCAGTCGATCTGCCTGGTCGACACCAACGTGGACAATCCGCAGCGCCAGGTCCGGCTTTCCTGGCTGCCGTCGTGAACAAATGACCTGGCGCGGCTTTTGTGTGGTCTTTGCTGACTTATCGTGATGTTGCCGGAGGTGTTACCTCGGCGAAACACGTCTTCGCTTGAATATTCGCATGGCAGCCCTTGATTCCCTGCTCGGCGTGGGCGCCGAGCTGATCGTGCGCGCCACCAGGGGCATCTGCGACGGCAGCCGGCTCAACGCCGACCACGGTCGCACGCTCACCGCGGCCCGCCTCTCGGACTGGTCCGAGGTGCTTTCGCTGTACGCCGAAAAGAATGCCGAGGACGTCCGGGTCAGCGCCTGATCCGGGTATTTCCTGTCCACGCAGCAATTCCCTTTTCAACCGTTCTCCGGGTTTTCACCCCGGCCTTCGCCGCGCGGTGCCGCCACGGAAGTGGCCGCTGTGCCCGCCACGGTCACGTATCTTGTGCTGTGGCGGTGTGAGGCTCAGAAGGGGTGACGGGCTTTGGCGGACGCGGATGGCCGGGCTGCGGGACGGAGTGGGTTCGCCGATCTCCTGCTCGACCTGAGGGTCCAGGCGGGCTTCTCCCAGGAAGAGCTGGCCGAGGCCGCCGGGCTGAGTGTGCGCACGATCCGGGAGCTCGAGGCGGGCCGGGTCGCCCGGCCGCGGAAGGACTCGGTGCGGCTGCTCGCCGAGGCGCTCGGGCTGCAAGACGGTGACGCCGGCAGGTTCCTGGCGGCCGCTGGGCATGCGACGGTCCGGCCGGTGATCGCCGTGGGTGCTCCGGCGCCGTCCGGCATGCGCTGGCGCGGGACTCGGCCGATTCCGGACGGGCTGGTCGGACGGGACACCGAGCTGGCTGAGCTGGCCGATCTGCTGCGGCAGAACCGGCTGGTCACGCTGGTCGGGCCCGGCGGGGTCGGCAAGACCGAGCTGGCGCTGGCCGCCGCAGACCGGTTCTCCGGTGCGGACACGACCGTCGTGGTCGTCGACCTGACGACGGTCCAGCGCGACTCCGCCGTACCGTCCGCGATCCTGGACGCCTTCGGGACGGCGCCGGGCACCTCCGACCTGGACGACGTGCTGTCCGGGCGGCAGCCGGGCGACCTGGTGATCGTCGAGGACAACGCCGAGCACGTGCTCGACGGCGTCGCCACGGTGGCGAACCGGATGGTCCGCAGCTTCCCGAGCGTCGGCGTACTGGTGACCTCGCGGATCCCGCTCGGGTTGCCGGACGAGGTGGTCCGCCGCGTGCAGGTGCTCGGCGTACCGGCGAACGACCGGGACTTCGCGGAGATCGCGGCCAGCCCAGCGGTGGAGATGTTCGTACGGCGCGCCGCTCGGGTCCGGCCGGACTTCGCGCTGACTCCGGACAACGCGGCGACCGTCGCGCGGCTGTGCCAGCGGCTGGACGGGCTGCCGCTCGCGCTGGAGCTGGCCGCGGCGCGGGCCGGGTCGCTGTCGGTGGAGACGATCCTGGCGGCGCTGGACGACCGGTTCCGGCTGCTGTCCGGGCCGCGGCGGTTCGGGGCCCCGCACCAGCGGACGCTGGCCGACACGATCGCGTGGAGCGTCGACGCGCTGTCCGACGCGGCTCGCCAGTTGCTCTACCGGGCCTCGATGCTCGGGTCGCCGTTCACGCTGGACGCGGTGGTCGGGGTCTGCACCGGTACGCCGATCGACCCGCTCGACGTACCGATGCTGCTGGCCGAGCTGGTCGACAAGTCGCTGCTGCAGCCGGTGCTGGAGTTCGAGGCGCTCTACGGCGCGCGGTACAAGATGCTGGAGACGATCCGCGAGCACGCGTACGCCGGGCTGACGTCGCAGAGCACTGATCTGACCGAGTTCCGCGACCGGGCGGTGAGCTGGTGCGCGGAGTACGTGAAGGGGCTGGAGGGCGCCTGGGCGAGTCCGGACCGCGAACGGCGGTACCGGGCGGCCAACGCGAACTCGGCGACCTTCGAGGTGGCGCTGGAGCGGGCGGCGGAGCTGGAGCAGTGGGACACTGCCGCGCAGATCGTGCTCGGCTTCCGGATCGCCTGGCAGTACCAGGCGAGCGTGGCGCAGAGCGGGATCCGCTGGGCCGTGCAGTGCGCCGAGAACGTGGTCGACAAGGAGGTCAGCGGGATGCTGCTGACCATCGGCGGCCGACTGTCGAACCTGACCGGCGACGTACGGGCTGCTCGGCGGCTGTACGGCGAGGCGCGGACGCTGACGTCACCTGAGTCCGAGATGGGGCTGGTGGCTCGGGGCGGCTGGGTGTCGTCCGGGTCGCTGCTGCTGGACACGGCGAGCCTGGCGGAGATCCCGGCGCTGGTGGCCGATGCCCGCTCGCACGGCAACGTCCAGCGGTCGGCGACGGTCCAGGCGATCTGCGGGCTGGCGCTGGCCAGGTGGGGACGGCTGCCGGAGGCCAAGGAGCTCCTGCTGGCGTGGGAGGCGGCGCTGGCGAATCCGGGGGTCTATCCGGACGAGATCGCTTACATGGCGCTCAGCCGGGTATCGCTCGAGCTGGGTGATCTGGCCGATGCGCGGCGATGGGCGGAGCTGGCTCGCGACAGCCAGGCCTCGGACGACCCGGAGCGGACCAAGATCGCCGGGTGCCTGGCGATGGTGGAGTTCCAGGAGGGGCGCTACGACGAGGCGCAGGCGCTGCTGGACGAGGCCGACGAGGACATCCGCGGGCATCGGGGCTACTTCGACTATCTGGTGATGCTGTACCGGAGCCGGCTGGCACGTCGCACTGGTGACATCGCCGCGGCTCGTGCGTCGATCCGCGACGCGGTGAGCCGGCTGCAGGTCGAGGGACGCGTGGTCTACCTGCTCGACGTCTTGCCGGAGGCGGTCGCCGTACTGCATGCTGCTGGGCACTCTGCCGCGGCAGACCTGCTCTGCGGACAGCTGCTCGCCTGGCAGCAGACGATGGACCCGCCGATGCTGCCGACCGCCTGGGCGGTGCTGCAGGAGTCGTGCTCGACCGCGACCGTGGCACCCGGCTGGCCGGAGCCCAACCCCGCCGAGTCCGTACGGCGGCTGGCGGACGACGTACTGGCTGCTCTTTCCTGACGTCTCCGGGCGGAAGCTGCCGGGGAACTGCCGGTTGTTCTGCCTCGTCCGGGTCTGCCGCGCCGACCAAGATGGTCGGCGTAGGGCAGGTTCCACACAGACAGAGATCGACGGCCGGACCGGGTGTTCGAGGCAGGAGGTGGTCACCGTGACGAAGCGAGCGCGGGCCACCGACCAGCCGGAGGAGACCACGGGACGGGTGGAGGCGACACGGAGCAGGCACGGCAGTGATCGGTGGGGGCGCCGTTCAGCTGTCGCGAGGCTCCGGAGTGCTGCGACGTGCGGATCTGTCCTACGTAGTACCGGGTGCCGTGCGCTGTCAGGGCACCGGACCCGGGGTGGGGCTCCAGCAGAGGCCATGCACACGACACAGGGGACGAGTGCGGGCCCGGTCGGTACGGGAAAGCCGGTGGGTTGGACGCCCATCGGCGGGGCCGGCCGCTGGAGCTCCCCGGGGTAGTTCCGGGGGAACAACTGCGGGGGATGCAGGGGGAGGAACTGGCAACCAGGGGGAGTCAGTTCGTGCGAGGTGGCAGCCAACGGAGGGGTTGGCCGCCACCTCGCTGTTATGCGTCGGCAGGTAGGACCGCGGACTTGTCGGAGACGTAGCCGACCATCCAGTGCGGCTGGAGACGGCAGTAGACGATGTCGTCGCCCCAGGTCGACGGCGAACTGCCGTAGTGGGCGACCAGGTGGTCCTCGATCTCCTGGAAGTCCGGATGCTCGGGGGTCAGGAACTCGACCCGGCCGTGGCTGAACACGCCGATGCGCTCACCGTCGACGTACGAGATGCTGGCCGCCGGTCTGGCGCGCAGATGCCTGGCCTTGGCCGCGCTGCCGGCCGTGCTGAACACCCAGCGGGCGTGCAGGAAGTGTCCGTCGACCGCGCTGATCCGCGGCTCGCACTTCGCGGTGACGGTGGCCAGGTTGAGCGTGCGCATGCCGGTCAGCGCCTTGGTCAGCTCCTCGGCGGTCAGCTTGCGTTCGCCCGTGACGATGCTGCGCAGATGCTCGGTGGACCGCCCGTACGCCGCGTCCAGCAGCTCCTGCAACTGCGTGATCTCGGTTGTGGTCTCCCTCATGCTTGCCACTCTCGCACCAGGCGCCGACGAAAACTGTCCGGTAACCTCGCTGCATGTCAGCCCGCGTGCACGTCGTCACCGACTCCACGGCGGGACTGTCGGCGCACGAGGTGCTCCGGCACCCGCTGACCGTCGTACCGCTGCAGGTGGTGATCGGCGGTACGTCGTACGACGACGGCGGCACGAGCGCCGACGCCGTTGCGGAAGCGCTGAAGACCTTCACGCCGGTCTCGACCAGCCGCCCGTCGCCGCAGTCGTTCGCGGACACGTACGCCGCGTGCGCGAAGGCCGGCGCCGAGTCGATCGTGTCGATCCACTTGTCCGGGGACATGTCCGGGACGTTCGAGGCGGCGATGATCGGGGCCAAGGAGTCGCCGATTCCGGTGCGGGTCGTCGACTCGCGCTCGCTCGGCATGGGCCTGGGTTTTCCGGTCCTGGCCGCCGCCGAGGCCGCCGCGTCAGGCGCGTCTCAGCAGGAAGTCGAAGCCGCCGCGCGCGCTCGGATGTCGTCCATCTCGTCCTATTTCTACGTCGACACCCTCGAGTACCTCCGCCGAGGCGGCCGCATCGGCGCCGCCCAAGCCCTGCTCGGCACGGCTCTGGCCGTCAAACCCCTGCTCACCATCAGCGGCGGCCGCATCGTTCCCCTCGAGAAGGTCCGTACGTCGTCCCGAGCCATCGCCCGGTTGGCCGACATCGCCGTCCAGCGAGCCGGCGACGGCCCGGTCCAACTCGCCGTCCACCACCTCGCCAACCTCGACAAGGCCCACACCCTCGCCGACGGCCTCGCCGCCCGCCTACCCCAGGCCGACCACATAGTCCTCCGCGAGGTAGGCGCGGTCATCGGCGCGCATGTGGGTCCGGGCATGCTCGCGGTAGTCATCGCCCCGCGCTGACGAGCCCGGGCGTGCTCGCGGTCGTCTCCTTCCCGCGCTGACGGGCCGGACATGGCCGTCACCACTCCGCGCTGACGCCCGCTCGCTCGCGTTCAGCACCGGGCACGCAAACCACTCCCCGGCACCCAGCCCAGCCGACAACCGACCCTCTCACTTCCTCCGCTCTTTTCCGGCCGCCGCGACCTCAGCCCCCGCAACCTCCCCGGCCGCATCGCCGCTTGCCCGACCAGCGCTAACGATCCCCAGCCGGCACGACCCCATCCTGACAAACCACCCCTCACACACCCTGTTTTCTTCCGGCAGCAGCAACCCCAGCCCTCGCAACCTCCCCGGCCGCATCGCCGCCCACCTCGACCCACACCGAGTTCTCCACAGGCAAAAACCCGCACCCAAACAACCGCCCAACCCCTCGTACCTTCCCTGTGTGAAGCCACCACGCCGCACCCCCGCGCCGAACCCGGCCGACCGCCAGGCTGCCCTGGACCGGTTGCGCGCCGCCTCGGCCCGGAGTCCGGCCGACGAAGGGGAGGACGAAGTGCGAGGCGGATGGATCCCAGACACCGTGCTACCCGAGCGCCTACGCGGCACCCGCTGGACCGTGGCTCCTCGCCACCTGATCGTGATCGCCCTGGTCCTCACCATCGGCCTGACCTGGGCCGGCTGCTCAGTCCTCCGCTCCCGCCCCGAGCCGATCCCCGACCGCCCAACCACCGCCACCCCCAACCTCACCCCAGGCTCCCCAGTCACCGCTCCCACCCCAGCAAACGTCAACCCCACCTCACCCCCAACCCCACCGACCACCCTCGTCGTCCACGTAGCCGGCAAGGTCCGCCGACCCGGCCTCATCCACACCAAATCCGGCGACCGCGTAGCCGACGCCCTCGCCGCAGCCGGCGGAGCCCTGCCCGGCACCGACCTCACCACCCTCAACCTCGCCCGCCCTCTCACCGACGGCGAACAAATCGTCGTCGGCGCTCCCAATCTCCCACCTGCCGTCAGCTCCACAGGCCCGCGCCCGACCTCAGCCAGCTCCGGACCCACCGCCACCGTCGACCTCAACACCGCCACCCTCGACCAACTCGACTCTCTCCCCGGCGTCGGCCCCGTCCTGGCCCAGCGCATCCTCGACTACCGCACCGAGCACGGCCGCTTCACCACCATCGACCAACTCCAGGAGGTCACCGGCGTAGGCACCAAGAAGTACGAGGACCTGAAGCCTCATGTCCGCATCTGACCCGCGAACGGCGGCGGGGGAGACGTTCACCCCAAAGCAGCTTCACCCCGAAACGCCGGACACGCCCCAGCCCGAAGCCCCGGAGACACTCCAGCCCGAAGCCGACGCAGAGAAGCAGCCCCTCGACGCCCGACTCCTCCTCCCCGCAGCCGCAGGCTGGATCACCGCGATCCTCCTGATGCCCCACTCCAGCATCGTCGCCGTCATCACCGCGGCAACCGCCACTGCAATAGCCCTGACCCTCCTCACCCTCGCCCTTCGCCGCCGCTCCCGCCTCCTCTTCACCCTTGTCGCGATCACCTCCCTCTCCGCAGGCCTCGCCGCAGCCTCCGCACTCCAAATCCACCGCCTCACCACCGGTCCGATCCCCGCACTCGCCACCACCAACTCCACCGCCAAACTCCACCTCAAGATCACCAGCGACCCAGCAGTCCGCAGCACCCCAGGCAACCGCCGCCCGCCGTACGTCGTGCTCAAAGCAACCGCAGAGCAAGTCACCGCTCGCGGCACCACCACCCGCATCCGCACCCCGATCCTGCTCATCGGCTCACCCGCCTGGCAGCATGTCCGGCTCGGCCAGCTCGTCGAGACCAGCGGCCGCCTCAGCTCGGTCGATCCCGGTTCCGACGTTGCCGCGATGGTCTCCGCCCGAGCGAGCCCCAAGGTCCTCGGCGACCCAGCCTGGTGGCTCCGCGCCGCCGAGCAGGTCCGCGCCGGCCTGCGTGAGTCGGTCGCTGATCAACCGGACGACGTCCGGGGCCTGGTCCCCGCCCTTGTGATGGGCGACGAATCAGCCCTGCCACCCGAGCTCGTCACGGACTTCCAACTCACCGGCCTGACTCACCTTTCGGCGGTCTCCGGTACGAACCTCACCCTGCTGCTCGCCTTCGTCCTCCCACTGGCCCGCCTCCTCGGCGTCCGCGCCCGCGGTCTCACCGTCGTCGGCCTGCTGATGGTCGTTGCCTTCGTCATCCTTGCCCGCCCTCAACCAAGCGTGCTGCGCGCCGCCGCGATGGGCTTGGTCGCGTTGGCGGCGATGACCACCGGCGGTACGCGACGTCGCGCAGTCCGGAGCCTCTCCGTCGCCGTGATCGCACTGCTCCTGCTCGACACGTCCCTCGCACGCTCGGCCGGCTTCGCCCTCTCGGTCCTCGCCACAGCCGGGATCGTGCTGCTCGGCCCTCCCTGGCGCGACGCCCTCGCGACCTGGATGCCGCTCCGCCTGGCCGAAGCCATCTCCTGCCCGCTCGCCGCCCAACTCGCCTGCACGCCGGTGGTCGCCTGGCTCTCCGGTCAGGTCTCCCTGGTCGCGGTCGCCGCGAACCTGTTGGCCGGCCCAGCAGTCGGTCCAGCCACGATCCTGGGCTTCGGCGCGGCCGGAATCGCCTTGCTGAGTTCGGATCTGGCCCGCTTGGCTGGCTGGCTGGCGAGCTGGCCCGCACGGTGGATCATCCTCGTCGCCGAGACCGGCGCTGACCTTCCCGGCGCTGTCAGCCCCTGGCCCGCCACCGTAGTAGGCGTCACGATCCTCACCCTGCTCTGCCTGGCTCTCACCTTCGGTCTGCGCCGAATCCTCACCCGTCCACTGGCAGTCTTGCTGTGTCTCGCCGTACTCGTGTTCGTAGTCCTCCGCCCCACCCCACGCCTCGGCTGGCCACCCGGCAACTGGATCCTCGTAGCCTGCGACGTCGGGCAAGGCGACGGCTTGGTCCTCCGCGCCGGTCCACGTTCCGCCGTCGTCGTGGACACCGGCCCCGATCCCACCCCCATGGACCGCTGCCTCCAAGACCTGGGCATCACCCACATCCCCGTCCTCGTCCTGACCCACTTCCACGCCGACCACGCCGGCGGCCTGGCCGGCGCCCTCCACGACCGCCAAGTCGACGAAATCGAAGTGACGCCGTACTACTCACCACCCGCCGAATTCCGCCGAGTCCAAGCCCTGGCCGCCACGCACCAGATCCCGGTTCGCCCAGTCACTTACCAGGAACGCCGAACCGTCGGCCCCCTCACCTGGACCACCCTCTGGCCGGCCCAGGTCCCGTCCCTCCCCACCAATCCCGACGCCACCGGCGACGACGAAAGCTCCCCCGAGAACAACGCCAGCATCGTCATGCTCGCCGAAACCACCGGCCTGCGCATCCTCCTCACCGGCGACCTCGAACCAGAAGCCCAACGCTCCGTTCTCGCCGCACACCCCGACCTCCGAACCGACATCCTCAAAGTCCCCCACCACGGCTCCGCGCGCCAGGACCCCACCTTCTTCACGACGGCCCAACCCCGCCTAGCCCTCATCTCCGCCGGCCCCGACAACGACTACGGCCACCCCGCCCCCAGAACCCTCGACCTCCTCACCCGAACCGGCACCACCATCCGCCGAACCGACACCTCCGGAGCCATCGCCATCACCACCGAAAACAACACCCTGTCCACCACCTCCCAAGGCCGATCACCGTGATCGCTTTCCTGCGGGCGCTTCGTGGGCGACGGTGGAGCGGCACGACCTACCTGCCGCGCGTCCTGCCTGCCGAGCGTCCTGCGTGCCGCGCGTCGCGGGTGCCGTCCGCTCATCGGGCGATCACCGACTGAGCTCATAACCTTGACCAGGCCTGCACCTCTCCGCCGCCGCTCCCGCGGCCAGCGCGACGCTTCCCAGTGGGTCAACAGCTGAACTAGTTGCCATGAGCATCGTTCTGTGTGTCAGTGCCGCACACCAGCCTTGCCATCAACGACGCCGTACGAGGCAATTACGCGACGGCTCGGCGACGACGATCGATGACGCGGCGAGCCGCTGACGTCTGGTCCTCGGTCATGTGTCCGGTCAGCTGCATCCGGTCATCAAGTACGGCCAAGTCTTACGGGCAACTCAGTGCGCCGACCACCTGACGCAGGTCATCGAGAGGACGAGAAGGCAGACCGACGCGATGTTCCGACCACCCGGCGCGACCGCCGTCCATGCTCATCCCCAGACGGTGCTCGCGCATCGAGCCGTATGCCCTTGTGTACAAGCCTCTAGCTCGTGCTTCCGCGTACCCGCACCCGCGCACCCGATCGCATGCTTCCGCGCGCCCGCACCCGCGCTTTCGCGCGCCCGCTTCAGTGCTCCCGCCCCCGATCCCATGCTTCCGCGCGCTCGGGTCCGCACGCGACCGCGCCCGCTTCAGCGCTCCCGCACCCGATCCCATTTCCTCGCACCCGCGCTCGCCCGCGCCCGCACCCGCACCCGCGCTTTCGTTTCCGCGCTCCCGGACCCATGCTTCCGCGCACCCACACCCGTACCCGCGCGCGCACCCACACCTGTACCCGCGCGCGCACCCACACCTGTACCCGCGCGCGCACCCACACCTGTACCCGCGCGCGCACCCACACCTGTACGCGCGCGCACCCACACCTGTACCCGCGCGCGACCGCTCCGGCACCCGCGCTCCCGCACCCAGTCCCAACGCCTCCGCGCATCCGCGCTCGCCCGCACCCGCTTCCGCGCTCCCGCCTCTGCGCTCCGTTCGTCGTGTTCGGTCCGATGCATCGGCTTGCAGTCACCTCAGACCGCCTGCTGCGCCCAGCCAAGCATCCACAAGTGCCCAGGACTTCGGAACCTCGAAGTGCGTCGCCGATCATCACCCTGAGGGAGTCGCCGGTCGCCAGTGACGGCGATGATGCTGTCACCGGCACCGGCACCGGCACCGGCACCGGCACCGGCACCGGCACCGGCACCGGCACCGGCACCGGCACCGGCACCGGCACCGGCGGCGCGAGGTCGGCATTCGGCGGGGTGGTGCGCTCCATCCGGCCCGATCCGTTCCTGCATCATGTGGCAGGCCTCGGAGGTTGCACCGACCTGGCGTACAGGTACGGACGACATCGCACTTCCCCCGCGGAACTCGCACTCGCGTCTCGGACCCGGTGGAGTCGAGGCGCGAACGCCTCTGGCGTCGGTGCGACGACCGGCTCCACGGCGCTGCAACCTGACGGACGTGGTCGGGATGCGCGAGTGCCGGCCCGCGCGATGAACGGCCCACCGGTCGAGCCGGGCGGCGGTGCTTCGCTCGTGACCTCGGCAGCGTGAGGGATGGGAGCGGCAGTACGCCGCGGCCCGCGCTGTCCGTCCACCCGCGCCTTGCCCAGTGGCGACCAGCGGGGTGGGGCGGGAAATGTCGGTCCGGCGTGGGATGCTGGCACCGTTATGGCTGCTCGGAGAAGTGCTGCGCCGAAGCTGGGGGACGTGCTGCTTGTCACCGGCTCGGAGACGTTTTTGGCGGATCGGGCTGTGCGGTCGGCGATCGCGGCCGTGTCCAAGGGCAAGAGTGACGTCGAGGTCACGGACCTGGGGGCGGGCGAGCTCGACGTGGGGGTGTTCGCGGAGCTGACCGGGCCGTCGTTGTTCTCGGCGGAGCGGGTGCTGGTGCTGCGGATGCTGGAGAACCTGCCGACTGAGATGGTTCCCCATCTGCTGGAGTACGCCGGTGCGCCGGCGGACGACATGCTTGTGGTGCTCGTGCACTCGGGTGGGCAGAAGGGCAAGGCGGTGCTCGACAAGTTGCGCAAGGCCTCGGTGAACGAGGTGGTCGCGACGGCGCCTAAGACCTGGGAGTTGCCGCAGTTCGTGGCGGGGGAGATCCGGTTGCTGGGCGGCACGATCGACGAGCGTGGTGCTGCCGCGCTGGTTGATGCTGTTGGGCATGATCTGCGGGCGCTGGCCGGGGCCTGTTCGCAGTTGGTGTCGGACTCCGGCGGTCAGGCGATCTCCACGGAGTTGATCGGGCAGTACTTCGGCGGCCGGGCCGAGGTGACGAGCTTCGCGGTGGCCGATGCGGCGATCGCGGGGCGTACGGAGCCGGCGTTGGAGCAGCTGCGCTGGGCCTTGGACTGCGGAGTCGCCGCGGTGCTGGTGACGAGCGCGATGGCGGGTGGGCTGCGGGGGCTGGCGAAGTTCTCGAGCGCGCCGCCGGGGTTGCGCGAGGCGGATCTGGCGCGTGAGGTCGGCGTACCGCCGTGGAAGCTGAAGACGCTGCGGCAGCAGGCGCGCGGATGGACGCCGGGTGGACTGGCGACGGCGATCCAAGCGGTTGCGCAGGCGGACGCCGATGTGAAGGGTGCGTCAGGGGACGCCGGGTATGCGCTGGAACGGATGGTCATCACCGTCAGCCGAGCGCACGGCCGCCGCTGAGCGTAGGAACGCCTGGGTGACGGGGAGCCGCTGACCGTTCGACTTCGCCTGGCCCAGCCCAAGAGGCTCGCGTTGTCCGGGATTGAGCGGCGGATGGCGGTGCGGTCGCTTCGCGGAAGGTTGCCCGACGTGCGATCAACCGAGTCGACGTCTGGATCGACGGCGCACTTCGAGCACCTCGCCGCGGGCCGCGGCTAGACGCCGAGCGGCCGCACGCGGCGGAGGGCGATCGGCCGCGCAGGGCAGAGGCGATCGGCCGCAGGGCAGAGGCGAGCGGCCGCGCGGGGCAGAGGGAAGGCGGGCCGGTGGGATCGCCCAAGGCATCCCGGCAACGCCTCAAACCGGTTTCGGGCACGCAAAAACGATCGGCCCGGTCCACCAAGTGGAGGGCCGATCGTCGGGTGCGATCAGAGCGCGGCGGCCTTCTTGAAGATGGACGACTTGCGGTTCGCAGCCTGGTTGGCGTGGATGACGCCCTTGCTGGCGGCCTTGTCGAGCAGGCGGGCGGCCACGCGGGCCTCCTCCTGCGCCTTCGCGGCGTCGCCGGCGTCGGCAGCCTCGCGGAAGCGGCGAACAGCCGTCTTGAGGGTCGACTTCACCGACTTGTTGCGAAGCCGCGCAGCCTCGTTCTGGCGGTTGCGCTTGATCTGGGACTTGATGTTCGCCACGGAGCAGAGCCTCGATCAGGAGTTTGCGGTCAGTACAGGAAAGGTGGCGGGTGCAGGGCGGAAGAACCGACGCACACACGCGAAGAGACAGATTAGCAACAACCCCGAGGCTTGACCAAACCGAGCAGTCACCACGGCGTCATCACAACCCGCAACGACGGGCAAAACCCCGCGCGCGAGCCCGCGGACGGCGTACCGGGGCCCGGTGACGCGGTGTCGATCGAGCGTGACATCAGGCCAAGGCACCGGCATACTCGGGGCCCCGTGACGCCGTTGGGGGCGGCGTCACCGGCGGCGTGCGAGCCGGTGTCCCGTGAGCCGATGTCGTGCGTGCCGACCCGCCAGCTCCGTCCAGCTCTGGAGGAACTCCGTGCCAGCTTCTGCCCGCCGGCGTCTGACGGTACTCACCGTCGCCGCCGTCAGCGCGACCGCCCTGGTCGCCACCGTCGTGAACCACGCGACGGCGTCCACCCCAACCGCGACCCAGGCCGCACCGCTGGTCAAGGAGTCCGGGACCGGCGCGTACATCGTCCAGCTGGACGACGCCCCGGTCACCGAGTACGACGGTGACATCGCCGGCCTGGCCGCGACCCGGGTGCTGCCCGGCGGCAAGCTGGTCCGGGAGGCGACCCAGGTGGTCGGCTACGTGCAGCACCTCGCGCGGGAGCGGAGCCAGGTGCTCGGTCAGGTGCCGGGCGTCCAGAAGCTGTACGACTACAACTACACCTACGCCGGGTTCTCGGCGCGGATGTCGCACGACGACGCGGTGAAGCTGGCCAAGTCGTCCGGCGTGACGAGCGTCGAGCCGAGCGAGCTGCAGCACGCCGACACCGTCGACACCCCGCGGTACCTCGGCCTGTCCGGCAAGGGCGGCGCCTGGCAGCAGGCCGGTGGCGTCGACAAGGCCGGTGACGGCGTGATCGTCGGCGTGATCGACTCCGGCTTCACCCCCGAGCGGGCCAGCTTCGCGCCGATCAAGACCACCCGGGCGTCGGACGCGCTGATCGCGAAGAAGTGGAAGGGCACCTGCCAGGCCGGCACCGAGGCTCCGGTGACCTGCAACAACAAGGTGATCGGCGCCCGCTACTTCGACGCGGGCATCGGCAACCGGCCGATCCCCGAGGAGTACCGCTCGCCGCGCGACTACGGCGGCCACGGCACCCACACGGCCAGTACGGCGGCCGGCAACTACGGTGTCGACATGTCCGTGCTGGGCCGTGACTACGGCACGGGCTCGGGCATCGCCCCGCACGCGCGGCTGGCGATCTACAAGGTGCTCTGGGCCGTCGACCAGGCCGGTGGCGGCAGCGGCACGGACGCCGACATCGTGGCCGGCATCGACGCCGCGGTCTCCGACGGCGTCGACGTGATCAACTACTCGATCTCCGGCTCCGGTTCGACCTTCGTCAACGCGACCGGCCTGGCCTTCCTGCGCGCCGCGCGGGCCGGCGTCTTCGTCTCCACCAGCGCCGGCAACACCGGCCCGGGCGTCAGCACGGTCGGCAAGAACTATCCGTGGGTGACGACCGTTGCCAACGGCACCCACGACCGCGACGTCCAGACCACCGTGACGCTCGGCAACGGCCAGTCCTACACCGGTGCGGGCATCGGTGCCGGTACGCCGCAGTCGCCGGTCGTGCTCGCCAAGGACGCCGGCCTGGCCGGTGCCGACCAGGCGAACTTGGCGCGCTGCATGCCCGGCACGCTCGACCCGGCCAAGGCGACCGGCAAGATCGTCGTCTGCGACCGTGGCGTCAGCGACCGCGTCGACAAGAGCCGCCAGGTCAAGGCCGCCGGCGGCGTCGGCATGATCCTGGTCAACCCGACCGCGAACACGCTCGACTCCGACCTGCACTCGGTGCCGACCGTCCACCTGGACCACGTGGCCGGTCCGGAGGTCAAGGCGTACGTCGCCGCGACCGCGAACCCGACCGCCACGATCGCGGCCGCCAAGACCGTCCGGGTGAACGCGCCCAAGGTCGCCAGCTCCTCCAGCCGCGGCCCGTCGCTGGCCGGCAACGGTGACCTGCTCAAGCCGGACGTGATGGCGCCCGGCACCAATGTGCTGGCCGCGACCTCCGCCTTCGCGGCGGCCGGTGGCGAGTACGCGTTCATGAGCGGTACGTCGATGGCCGCGCCGCACATCGCGGGCGCCGCCGCCGTGCTGAAGAGCCGCTACCCGACCTGGTCCCCGATGGCGATCAAGTCGGCGCTGCTGACCACCGCGACCTCGCTGGACACCGCGGGCAAGCCGATCCAGAACGACTCCGGCTCGCCGGGCACCCCGTTCGGGTACGGCGCCGGCCTGATGCAGCCGAGGAACGCGATGGACCCCGGCCTGGTCTACGACTCGTCGTACGACGACTGGGCGCGGTTCGTCTGCGGCTCCGGGCAGGTCGGCGCGACGCACGAGCTGTGCGCCAAGGGCAAGATCGACCCGAGCGACCTGAACTACCCGACGATCGCGATCGGCGACCTGGCCGGCAAGCAGACCGTCAAGCGGACCGTGCGCAACGTCGGCAAGCTGCCCGAGGTCTACTTCCCGAAGGTGGAGGGACTGGCCGGCTTCAAGGTCACCGTGACGCCGAAGATGCTGGTCCTCCTGCCGGGCGCCAGCGCGTCGTACCAGGTGACCTTCGAGCACAACGGGGCGCCGCTGGAGCAGTACTCGTTCGGCAAGCTCAACCTCCGCTCGTCGCAGCACGTGGTGAGCAGCACGCTCGCGATCCGGCCGCTGACCGTGAAGGCGCCGGTCCAGGTCAACGGCACCGGCACGACCGGCTCGGTCCCGGTCCCGATCACCTCCGGGTACACCGGCACGCTGCAGACCTCCGCGGTCGGCCTGGCCGCTGCGGGTGTCGACGAGGCGACGCTGAAGAACCCGGGCGGTGTCTCGTTCCCGACGGCGAACCCGGCGGCCAACGAGCACGTCGCCAAGTACACCGTGACGGTGCCGGCCGGGACGAAGTACGCCCGGTTCTCCACCTTCGACGCCGACTACCCGGCGGGCACGGACGTCGACGTGTTCGTCTACAAGGCCGGTACGACGACCGTGCTCGGCAGCAGCACGGGTGGCTCGGCTGAGGAAGAGGTGAACCTGCCTGCTCCGGCCGGCGGCTCGTACGACGTCTACGTCGACCTCTTCGCGGGTGCTGACGAGCAGAAGGTCCAGCTGAACCACTGGGAGCTCGCGACTCCGGCCGGCAACCTCACGGCGACTCCTGCCAGCCAGAGCGTCCAGGCGGCCGGTCAGACCAGCGTCACCGCTTCCTGGTCCGGCCTGACGGCTGGGACGCGCTACCTCGGCCTGCTGTCCTACACCGACGGAGCCGACGGCTCCGGCTCGACGGTGGTCCGGGTCGACAGCTAGTACTCATGCCAGTAGGCCCCACGCGATCGCGTGGGGCCTACTGGCGTTTCAGGCCTCGATCGGCTTGACCGATGCGCTGTCGGGAGAGGTGAAGACCTTCTCGCAGGCCCCGGACGCCACCGCGCACCGATAGACCGTGTCCTCCGGGAGCAACGCCGGTGGCGGTTCGGTCGGCGAGGGAGGCGTTGTGGGCGCAGGCCGGCCTACCTCCCGGATCGAGCCGACGACCAAGACGTGCTCGGCATCCTCGAAGGTCAGGATGCTGGGGATGCTCGGCGCCTGGCCGAGCTGGAACGGCACCAGCTTGCCGGACCGCACGTCGAACACGCCCACCTGAACGGCGGCACTCGCACCGTCGGGGGAGAGCACCGGGTTCAGCCCGTTCTGCTCGCAGTACTGACGACCAGTGGTCAGCCGGCCTCCGGACAGTTGCGCGGAGGTGAGGCAGTTCTGCCGTCCACCGACCTGTGCTGACGTGAGGATCCCGCTGGACTGCCGAGCGACATCGACAGCGGAAGCGGTCTTCGGCAGGGTTACCGAGGTCAGCTGCCCGGTCTTGGGTTGCCAGACCGACAACTGGCTGACGGCCATGAAGTTGCTGGCGTTCGACGCCCAGAGCCCGGCTTGGTTCCAGCCGTGCAGCTGCGCCTCGTACGGCAACGTCCTTCCGGCGAGCGGCCGGCCCGACGCCACGTCGTACACCTGCAGCTTGCTCCCCTCGAGGCCCGCGACCTGCGTGTGGTCGGGGGAGAGCACGGGCAGGCGGATCCCAGGATCGGTGGCCGGGCCGATCTGACGCACCGTGCCGTCGGCTGCCAGAACGCCGATGCGGTTGCTCGTCCTGGTGTAGCTGATCAGCCAGCCGCCGGAGACCCGGCCGAGCACATCGGCGACGTCTTCGGTCAACCTGACGACCTGGTCGCCGTCGTGCAGCGTGCGCTCGCCGCCCTGCATCGACAGCACGTACGGGACCTTCAGCCCCGGCGGCTGCGGAACCGGCGCGACAGGAGCATCGTTCAGGCGCGCCACGAGAGCCATCGACGCGATCAGTACGGCGACAGCTGCCGCGGCGAGCAGCGGGATCCAGGCGCGGGAACGCGCTCGCGGCGTCTCCAGCCCGGGAGCTTCGGCGTCGTCGGGGATCGTGCCGGCCTTGGCCTGCAGGTAGTCGCGCAGGCGCGACTCGGTGTCGGTCATCGGGATTCCTTCAGCTGCTCGGTGAGGATCGCGAGGCCTCGCGACGCGGTGGCGCGTGCGGTCGACTCGCTGATCCCGAGGGTCTGGGCGATCTCGCCGTGCGAGAGGTCGAGGTAGTAGCGCAGCACCAGGACCTCCCGGGTACGCCGGGGGAGCGTGCTCAGCGCCCGCTGCACCTCCAGGCGTTCCTCGCCGAGCACGACCTCGCTCTCGGCCGATGCGCCGGGCCGGTCGGCCGGTGGGATGTAGAGCCGGGCGACGCGTCGCCGGCGGAGGGCGGAGCGGCTGCGGTTGAGCACCGTCGTCCGGAGATACGCCAGGGCTTTGCCGGAGTCGTCGAGCGGCCAGCGACGGTACAGCTCGGCGAACGCCTCCTGGACCAGGTCCTCGGCCTGCTGGCGGTCGTCGACCATCAGCACCGCCAGCCGGACCAGACCGACCCAGTGCTCCCGGTACAGCCGGGTCACCGCCGCCGGTGTGTCGTCAGGCACCGGTACGGCGGTGCCGATACTCGCCATGGGTTCAGTCACACCCTGAAGACGCCCGGCACCGTAAAACGCTGCATCGGTCGAGGCGCCACATCAGCCGAGGCGTTCGCGCAGCCAGTCGAAGTGGGCCAGCGCGGTCTGGTGCTGCCAGGCCCGCATGGTCGGGATGCTGGGCTGCGGGGGCTGGATGCTGCCCCACAGCAGTCCGGCGGCGATTGCCGAGATCAGGCCGTTGACACCTGGCTCGTCAGGGAGTGCCGGCAGCTCCACGGAGCCGTACATGTCGGCGCAGAGGATCACCGTGTCGGTCCAGACGGGTGCGATCGACGCATGCGCCCAGTCGATGAACACCACCCGGTCCTCGGTGAGCAGGAGATTGTCGGCACGCAGGTCCCAGTGCACAAGGGCACTGCCCTTCGCCAGCTCGTCCAGCCCGGTGCGGGCCAGCTCGGCGAGCTCCTGCTCCCGGCCGACGGCCCAGTCCGGTACGGCGACGCCGTCGGCGATCAGCAGGTCCCACCGGCTCAGGAAGCGCTTGCTGCGCTCGGCGGCGACCGGCGCGTCCGGCCAGGGCGACGGGTCGAGCGACTCGCTCAGCTCGGCGAGTGCGTCGAGGACGCGAGTGGCGTCGTACTGGTGCCAGGGGTGGGGCGGGACGTAGCCGGAGATGTCCTCGAGCAGGATGCCGACCCAGCTGCCGTCGTCGTACACGCCGAGCAGACCGGGAGTGTGCGGCATCGGCCCGATCGCCTGCATGGCGACGATCTCCTTGCGGATCAGGTCAGGCGTGTCCGGATTGAGCTCCGGTCCGACGGCCTTGACGAACCCGCGCCGCCCCGACGCGGTCACCAGCCGCGCCGCGACGCCGGGCGAGAAGCCACCGCGCTGGGTGACCGCCGAGACCACCGACGAGCCCAGCGCACGCTCCACCCAGGCCCGGACGCGCGCGGGCGCGCTCTCGTAGGGCAACCGGTCCACCACGGCGTGTGCCATACGGCTAGAGGGTAGACGGCGGGTGCGCCGCTCGCGCACGGTTTTCCACCGCCCGGACGCACGAATGCGCAAACGGCTGGTGTGTCATGGGAAGATGGAGCAGTTGTCCTGTCACCACCCTCAGACGAACTGGATCCCTCCGTGCCCGTTGGACCCACGACCGTTCCCCAGCCGGGTCGAACCGACCCGTCGCTGATCCGGAACTTCTGCATCATCGCCCACATCGACCACGGCAAGTCGACGCTGGCCGACCGGATGCTGCAGATCACCGGGGTGGTCGACGACCGCTCGATGCGGGCCCAGTACCTGGACCGGATGGACATCGAGCGCGAGCGCGGCATCACGATCAAGTCGCAGGCGGTCCGGCTGCCGTTCGCGCCGAAGCCGGACACCCCGGGCGGCCTGCTCGCGCCCGACGGTACGACGTACATCCTGAACATGATCGACACCCCGGGCCACGTGGACTTCACCTACGAGGTCTCGCGGTCGCTGGAGGCGTGCGAGGGCGCGGTTCTGCTGGTCGACGCCGCGCAGGGGATCGAGGCCCAGACGCTGGCCAACCTCTACCTCGCGCTGAACGCGGACCTGCACATCATCCCGGTGCTGAACAAGATCGACCTGCCCGGTGCGATGCCGGAGAAGTACGCCGCCGAGCTGGCGCACATCATCGGCTGCAAGGCATCCGACGTGCTCCGGGTCTCGGCCAAGACCGGTGAGGGCGTCGAGGACCTGCTCAGCGAGATCGTCGCGCAGGTCGAGCCGCCGAAGGGCGTCAAGGACGCTCCGCCGCGGGCGCTGATCTTCGACTCCGTCTACGACACCTACCGCGGCGTGGTCACCTACGTCCGGGTGGTCGACGGCGAGCTGACCCACCGCGACAAGATCAAGATGATGTCCACCGGCGCCGTGCACGAGATGCTCGAGGTCGGCGTGATCTCCCCGGAGCCGATGAAGTCGCCGAGCATCGGCGTCGGCGAGGTCGGCTACCTGATCACCGGCGTGAAGGACGTGCGTCAGTCCCGGGTCGGTGACACCGTCACCTCCAGCGTGCGCGGCGCGACCGAGGCACTGGGTGGTTACAAGCACCCGCAGCCGATGGTCTACTCCGGGCTGTTCCCGATCGACGGCGACGACTATCCGACGCTGCGCGACGCGCTGGAGCGGCTGCAGCTGAACGACGCGGCCCTGCAGTACGAGCCGGAGAGCTCGGGCGCGCTCGGCTTCGGCTTCCGCTGCGGCTTCCTCGGCCTGCTGCACATGGAGATCGTCCGGGAGCGGCTCGAGCGCGAGTTCGACCTGGACCTGATCTCGACCGCGCCGAACGTGGTCTACCGGGTCGAGATGGAGGACGGCAAGGAACACGTCGTCACCAACCCCAGCGAGTTCCCCGAGGGCAAGATCGCCGAGATCTACGAGCCGGTGGTGCGGGCGACGATCCTCAGCCCGAAGGACTTCATCGGCACGATCATGGACCTGTGCCAGACCAAGCGGGGCAACCTGCTCGGTATGGAGTACCTGTCCGAGGACCGGGTCGAGCTGCGCTACACACTGCCGCTGGCCGAGATCGTGTTCGACTTCTTCGACCAGCTGAAGTCCAAGACCAAGGGCTACGCCTCGCTGGACTACGAGCCGACCGGCGAGCAGGCCGCGGCGCTGGTCAAGGTCGACATCCTGCTGCAGGGCGAGACCGTCGACGCGTTCTCCGCGATCGTGCACCGCGACAACGCCTACGCCTACGGCGTCGCGCTGGCCGGCAAGCTCAAGGAACTGATCCCGCGCCAGCAGTTCGAGGTGCCGATCCAGGCCGCGATCGGGTCCCGGATCATCGCCCGGGAGTCGATCCGGGCGATCCGCAAGGACGTGCTCGCCAAGTGCTACGGCGGTGACATCACCCGCAAGCGCAAGCTGCTGGAGAAGCAGAAGGAGGGCAAGAAGCGGATGAAGATGGTCGGCCGGGTCGAGGTTCCGCAGGAGGCCTTCATCGCCGCGCTGAAGACGAACGAGCCCTCCGAGAAGGCCAAGAAGTAGGTGCCGGCGGTCGAGATCCCCGACGGCCTGCTGGTCGTCGGGTCGCGCGGGCCGGACTGGGCCGCCTGGCTCGACCGGCTGCCACGGCTGGTCCAGGACCTGCTGGCCGAGTGGGAGTTGACCGTCGACGGCTCGTCGGCGTACGGGAACTGCGCGGTCGTCGTACCGGTGCTGACCCGGGCCGGCGAGGCGGCGGTGCTTAAGGTGCAGTTCCCGCACTGGGAGGCCGAGACCGAGCACCTCGCCCTGCAGGCGTGGGGTGGGCGTGGGGCGGTGCGGTTGTTGCGGGCGGACCCGCGGCGGTTCGCGATGTTGCTCGAGCGGTTGTCGGCCCGTGACCTGACCGGGGTGGACGACCGGGAAGCCTGCGAGATCGTCGGTACGGCGTACTCGAAGCTGCACATCGCCGCCGGGCCGCAGTACCGGACGTTGTCCGGCGAGCTGAAGCGGTGGATCGAGGACTTCCGCGCGCTACCCGCGTCGGCGCCGGTCCCACACCGGTACGTCGAGCAGGCGATCTCGCTCGCGTCGGACTTCGCCGCCGATCCAGCCACCGACGGGCGCTTGATCCACACCGACCTGCACTACGAGAACATGCTCGCCGGCGACCGCGAACCCTGGCTGGTGATCGACCCCAAGCCGCTGTCCGGCGACCCCTGCTACGAGGTCGCCCCGCTGATCTGGAACCGCTGGGACGAGGTCGTCGCCTCGGGCGACATCCGCTTCCGGGTCCGCTCCCGCTTCTACGCCGCGATCGACGCCGCCGAACTGAACGAGGACCGCACCCGCGACTGGGTGATCGTCCGCCAGATGCTCAACGTCCTGTGGACCCTGAAGGACGCCGGCACCGACGAGTCCCTGCCGCAGGACTGGCTGACCCGCAACATCGCGATCGTGAAGGCGATCCAGGACTAGTCCCACCAGGCGCTCCACACCGAGTTGTCCTTGAGCTTTCCCGCCAGGTTCTGCTGGCTGCTGGAAAGGTAGTTGTCGTAGGCACCGTCGTTGTAGGCCAGGTAAAGGCCGGCAGCGACCATCGCTTCCTCGTCGGTCGCGGGCGGTTTGCCCAGCACCAGCTCGAGGTCGGTCATCGTCAACGTCGCGGGCACGGCTTGATAGGTCTCGAAGAGGTGCCGCAGTACGGCGACGTGCTCGTCGACCCGCAGGGCCTCGTTGTCGAAGCCGAGGTGCGCGAAGACGTGCCATGGCTCGGCGCACTCGATCAGGGCGACCATGACGGTGTACGCGACCGGCGTCACCGTGCCGTCGTCGTGGAACTCGCAGCCGTTGGCCAGGCGGAGGATGTCCCGCCCCCGCGGGCCGGGGTAGTCGTCCTCCCACATCTCGAAGTCGGCGGGCGGGCCGAAGCGGTCGTCCTCCGACTGGCCGGCCTCGGCGGTCGGCGCCGGTGACTTGCTGCGGCTGCCGGGCGCGGCGGGTAGCTCTGTGGCCGCGCTGAGGAGACGGTCTTGATAGGCCTGGCGATCGGCCAGGATCAGTGCGCCGTCGAGCTGGTCCGCTGCGGCGATCACCTCTGCCGCCGATCTGGCCGGCTCGGAGATCGCCAGGAAGTCCGGCGGCAGGAGGATCGGATGCAGTCCGGTCTCGGCGCGGGCGGCGTGCAGCCGGGTCCACTGCTCGACCGCGGATTGGCCCGAGGAGGCAAAGCCGCGCACCTCGGCGCCTGACCAGGCGGTGCCGAGTTCGACGAGCGGTGGGAGGTCGGGGCAGGCGGCGAGTCGCATGGCGGACAGCATGCCGGAGCGTGGCGACAGTTCAGTCGGCGGACGTGCAGCACTGCCCAAGCTCGGTGGGTCGGGAGGTGTCCCGCCTGAGATCGCTGTCGGGACGACCCTTCGAGAGCGTTGGTGGGTGGTGGGCGTCCGGGAAACTCGGTGGAGCGTGCGCGGCGGGCAGGGGAGGATGCGGGTATGCGGCTGCTGACGGTGAATGTGGTGGAAGAGCTGATCCCCGGTCCGAAGGACACCGGGTGGACGGCGATCGACAAGCGGCCGCAGGTGGGGCGGGTGGCGGTGGGGGAGTTGGGGCTCGCCGGGGACTCGGTGTGTGACACCGCGAACCACGGGGGACCGGACCAGGCCGTCTACGCGTACGCCGAGGAGGATGCGCGCTGGTGGAGTGAGCAGTTGGGGCGGGAGATTCCGTCGGGGCTGTTCGGGGAGAACTTGCGCACCGAGGGGATCGACCTGACCAACTCGCTGCTCGGCGAGGTCTGGCGGATCGGGGACGAGGTGGAGGTCGAGGTCCGGGCGCCGCGGATTCCGTGCATCACCTTCCAGCACCGGATGGGGATCCAGAGCTGGGTCAAGCGGTTCCACCAGGCCGGGCGGCCGGGGGTCTACTTCAAGGTGCGCAAGACCGGCACGATCGCCGCGGGTGACCCGATCACGGTGGTGAGCCGGCCGGAGCACGAGGTCACCGCCGGGGTGATGTTCGAGGGGCAGGACGGGCCGAAGATGCAGACGCTGCTCGACTCCGGCATCGACCTGATGGAGGAGCTGCGCGCGGCCGCTCAACGCATCGCGGCACGCCCCGCCCGGTGAAGGGCGTCGTCCCAGCGCCCGGCCCGTTGAGGCCGTTGGCGCTCGCGACGCTGCTCAGCCGCGTCGGCAACGGCCTGCTGATGACGGTCAGCGTGCTCTACTTCACCCGCATCGTCGGCCTCTCGATCGCCGAGGTCGGGCTCGGGTTGACGATCGCCGGTCTGTTCGGTCTGCTGTCGGCGGTTCCGCTCGGGCATCTGGCCGACAGGCGCGGGCCGCGGGGGTTGTTCGTCGTCTTGGGCAGCTCGGTCGCCGTCTTGTCGCTGCTCTACCTCCTGGTCGACACCTTCTGGCAGTTCCTCATGGTCGCGATCGTCGTCACGGTGCTCGACCGAGGCGCCGGAGCGGTCCGGTCCGCGTTGATCGCCGCCGTCACCCAAGGCTCGGTCGGCCGCGTCGCCGCCCGCGCCTACCTGCGGGCCGTCACGAACATCGGCATCATGGCCGGCGCCGCGATCGGCGCCCTCGCGCTGCACTTCGACACCCGTACGGCGTACCAGCTGATGTTCGTCGTCGACTCGATCCTGACCTGCGCGTCGGCGTTCATCATTCTCGGCATCCCACGCGTCGCGCCGCAGCCGAAGAGCACCGACGGCCCGGTCTGGATCGCGCTGCGCGACCGCGGCTACCTCACGGTCTCCGCGCTCAACGCCGCGATGTCGATCCACTACGCGGTGCTCGACATCGCGATCCCGCTCTGGGTCGTCGAACACACCGAGGCGCCGCGCTGGACCGTCGCGCTGCTGCTGATCATCAACACGGTCGTCGTCGCGCTCTTCCAGGTCCGTTCCAGCCGAGGCATCCAGGATCCGGCCTCGGCTGCCCGCGCCACCCGTACGGCGGGATGGTTGCTGCTGGCATCGATGGTCCTGTTCGCGGCCGCGTCGGGTGGTGGCGCCGTCGTGGCCGTGAGCCTGCTGGCGGTCGGTGCGCTCGTGCAGGTGATCGGCGAGCTGCTGCAGTCGTCCGGTTCGTTCCTGCTCGGCTTCGATCTGGCGTCGGACCAGGCACAGGGGCAGTACCAGGGCGTGTGGGGGACCAGCATGTCGATCAGCACGATGGTCGCGCCGACCGTGCTGGCGCTGCTGCCGCTCGGACTGGGGGCGCCGGGCTGGATCATCCTCGGCGTGTGGTTCGCCGTGATCGGCGTGCTGTTCGTCCCTGTCGTCCGGTGGGCGTCAGCCCGCAAGGCGGCTCAGTTGGAAGGCTCCAGGTAGCCCAGCGCCGCCGAGATCTTGCGCGCCGCCTCGATCGCGGCCGGGGCCATCAGCGCGACCTGGGCGATCGACTGCTCCAGCGACAGCGTCGAGATGCTCACCGCCGCGATCGCCGCACCGGTGTGGTCGTGGATGACCGCGGCGACGCAGCGGATGCCCGGCTCGTTCTCCTCGTCGTCCAGCGCGTAGCCGCGGGCCCTCACCTGGGCCAGGTCGGCTTTCAGCGCGGCCGCCGTCGTGTGCGTCAGCGGCGTACGGGCGGGCAGTCCGGTCCGGGTGATCAGCGCGTCCAGCGCCTCCTCGTCCTTCTCAGCCAGCAGCGCCTTGCCGATGCCGGTGCAGTGCAGCCAGAAGGCCTTGCCGACCCGCGACGGCATCCGGTACGGCTTCGGGCCGTCCAGGCGGGCGACGTAGATCGCCTCGTCGCCGTTCAGCAGCCCGACGTGCACCGTGCAGCGGGTCTGCGCGACCAGGTCGGCCAGCACCGGGCGGGCGACCGTGGCCAGGTCGACGTTGGTGAGCGCGTGCCCGGCCAGCCGCAGCGCCTTCGGGCCGGGGTGGTACGAACCGTCCTCGGCCTGCGCGACGAACTCGTGCTCGACCAGCGACGCCATGATCCGGTGCACGGTCGACTTGGCCAGGCCGGTGGCCGTCACCACGTCGGTGAACCGGGAGTGCTCGAGGACAGCGTCGAGCACCATCAGCGTCTTGTCGATGGCCGAGGGCGAACTCATGTCGCTCATCCTGTCACCTCTGTCCTGTCCGTCCCTGCCACTGCACCGGTACGCCGTACCGCCTACCGCGCGAGCCAGCCGCCGTCGACGGCCAGCACGTGCCCGTTCACGTAGTCCGACGCCGCCGACGCGAGGAACACCGCGGCGCCGACCAGGTCTTCGGGCCGGCCCCAGCGACCGGCCGGGATCCGGTCCCGGATGGCCGCCTCGCGCGCCGGGTCGGCGCGCAGGTCGGTGGTGTTGTCGGTACTGATGTAACCCGGCGCGATCGCGTTCACCTGGACGCCGGCCGAGCCCCACTCGTTGGCCAGGGCCTTCGTCAGTCCCGCGACCGCGTGCTTGCTGGCAGTGTAGGCGGGCACGGTGATCCCGCCCTGGAAGCTGAGCAGCGAGGCGATCGTGACGATCTTGCCGGCGCCCCGCTCGACCATCGCGGCGCCGATCGGCCGGGTCACCGCCCAGGTGGAGTTCAGGTTCACGTCGATCACGTGCTGCCAGTCGGCGGTTGCCGTCGCGGCCGCGGGCGCCCGCCGGATGGTGCCGGCGTTGTTGACCAGGATGTCGATCCGGCGCTGCCGGGCCAGCTGGGTCGCCACCGCTTCGACGGCCGACGGGTCGGCGAAGTCCGCCGTGACGACGGTCGCCTCACCGCCGCCGTTCTGCTTGATCGCCTCGAGGGTGTCCTCGAGCGCCGCGTCCCGCGCGAGCAGGATCAGGTCGGCGCCGGCCGCGGCGTACCCGGCGGCGATCGCGGCGCCGATACCGCGCCGGGCCCCGGTCACCAGGGCGGTCCGTCCCTTCAGGGAGAAGACGGTCACCGCAACTCCGTCACGTCGACGCCGTCCATGTCGGTGAACGCCTGGTTCTCACCGGCCATCGCCCAGACGAAGCTGTACGACGAGGTGCCGGCGCCGGAGTGGATCGACCAGCTCGGCGAGATGACCGCCTCGCGATCCGCGACCAGCAGGTGCCGGGTCTCGTCGGGTTCGCCGAGCAGGTGGACGATCCGCTCGGTCTCGGGCAGGCCGAAGTAGAGGTAGCACTCGGTCCGCCGGTCGTGGGTGTGCGCGGGCATCGTGTTCCAGGTGCTGCCCGGGTGCAGCGTGGTGACACCGAGCACGATCTGGCAGCTCTGTACGCCGTTCGCGTGGATGTACTGGTCGATCGTGCGGCGGTTCGCGGTCTGCTGATCGCCGAGCTCGAGCCGGTTGCCCTCGCCGGGCTGCACGAGCGTCGTCGGGTACGACGTGTGCGCGGCGGCGCTGAACAGGTAGAACGCGGCCTCGGCGCCCTCGAAGACGACCTCGCGCGCGCCGCGGCCGGCGTACAGGCAGGCGCCGGTGGTCAGCTCGAACTTGGTGCCGTCGACGGTCACCGTGCCGGGGCCGCCGACGTTGACGATGCCGGCCTCGCGGCGTTCGAGGAAGTACTCGCTGCGCAGCTCCGGCCAGGTGCCGAGGGTGAGCGGGCCGGAGACCGGGCGGGCGCCGGCCAGCACGATCCGGTCGTGGTGGGTGAGCACCGCGGTGATCGTGTCCGGCGTGAACAGGTCGTCGACCAGGTAGTGCGCGCGGAGCGCGGCGGTGTCGAAGCCCGGCACCTGCGCGGGGTGAGTGGCGTGCCGAACCTGAAGCGACGAATTCATGGAACTAAGTTCTACTAGACAGAACTACAAGTCAAGAGTACAAATGCTTCCCACCTGGTAGTTCCGCCTCGTGACACCAAGTTCCGCCCCTTGGAGGCTTCACATGAGCGCACTGGACTGGACGGTCCTGGCCGGCTATTTCGTGCTGATGGTGGTGATCGGGCTCTGGTCCCGCACCAAGATCAAAACCGTCGTCGACTACTTCACGACCGGTGGCCGGATCCCCTGGTGGCTGTCCGGCATCTCGCACCACATGTCCGGCTACAGCGCGGTCATGTTCGTCGCCTTCGCCGCGGTCGCCTACACCTACGGCATCACCGTCTACGTCTGGTGGGCGGTCTCGATCGGCGTCGGCGTCGGGATCGGCGCGTTCGTGTTCGCCGCGCGCTGGAACCGGCTGCGCGCCAAACACGGCGTCGTCTCGCCGCTGGAATACCTTGCCCAGCGCTACAACCTGCCGACCCAGCAGGTGCTCGCGTACTCCGGTGCCGCGCTGAAGGTGGTCGACATCGCCGCCAAGTGGGTCGCGATCGCCGTGCTGCTGAACGGATTCACCGGCGTACCGATGCGGTGGGGCATCCTGCTGACCGGCGTGGTGACGATGCTGTACGCGACGCTCGGCGGGTTGTGGGCCGACGTGCTCACCGACTTCGGGCAGTTCGTCATCCAGGCCGCGGCGGGTATCGCGATGTTCGTCGGCGTCCTGCAGCACCTGGACGGCGTACCGACGCTGTGGAAGATGTGGGACCAACTGCCCGAGGGGCACGGTGATCCGCTGACCGGGCCGTACACGCCGGTGTTCCTGATCGCGTTCCTGTTCATCAAAACCTTCGAATACAACGGCGGCATGTGGAACCTGGCCCAGCGCTACATGGCCGCGCCGTCGGGCTCGGAGGCGAAGCGGTCCGCGCTGCTGTCGTCGGTCCTGTGGCTGGTCTGGCCGCTGGTGCTGTTCATCCCGATGTGCGCCGCGCCCCTGCTGGTGCCGGACCTCGGCAAGCCCGAACAGTCGTACGTCGAACTGGCGCAACTGCTGCTGCCGAGCGGCCTGATCGGCCTCGTGCTGGCCGGGTTCTTCTCGCACACGATGGCGATGGTTGCCTCCGACGCCAATGTCATCTCGTCGGTGATCACCCGCGACATCGGCCCGGTGCTGGTGCCGAAGCTGCGCCGGCTGTCCGACGCCGGGATCCTGAAGTTCGCCCGGATCACCACGTTCACCTTCGTCACGCTGAGCATGCTGATCGCGATCATCACCAACGGGCAGGGCGTCGTACTGAAGATCGTCGTGGACCTGGTGGCCGCGACGATGGGACCGATCTCGATCCCGCTGATGCTCGGCCTGCTGCCGTGGTTCCGGCGCAGCGGGGCGCGGGCGGCGATCGCGTCCTGGGCGATCGGGTTGATCGTCTGGGCGATCGTCAAATGGGGCGTCGGGTCGACCGACACCACCCTGGTCGTAGCGTTGCCGTTGGCAACTTCTCTGGTCGTCTACGTCGGGCTCGGTCTGCTGATGCCGGAACGCCGGCCCGAGGTGGACGCGCTGCTCGACTCGCTGAACAGCGATCCCGACGAGACCGACGAGGTGCTCGCCAGGCGAGCGGCCGCCGCACACTGACCGTGCTGCATGGAACAATGTTCCACTCAACAGAACACCATCCCGAGGAGATCTGAGATGCCCAACATCACCGTCGAACTGCTGTCCGGCCGCACCCTCGACCAGCGCCGCGAGTTCGTCGCCGCCGTCACCGACTCGGCGGTCTCCATCCTCGGCGCGAAGCGCGAGGCGGTCCGCATCGTGTTCACCGAGATCGAGAAGTCCGATGTCGCCAACGGCGGCGTACTCGTCTCCGACTCCTGACTCCCGCAGCTGCCCTTCCCGGCCCGGCGTCCCCTCCCGCCCCAGGGGATCGCCGGGCCGCTCGCTGTACACTCCTGCGCGATCAAAGGGGTGGGATGAAGAAGAGGCGTGCTGTCATCGCGGTGACAGTCCTCGTGGTCGGGTCGGCTGTTGGTGCCGGCCTCTATCGGCTGGCCGGAGACGGCAAGCCGGATCAGCGCGCCACGGTGCCCGCAGCGGCCGCGGCGGTGTCGCGGCACGTGCCGGCCGGGGCGAAGCGCACGAACGTGGTCGACGACCGCGCGGTCGAGAAGGACGGGCTTCAGTTCCGGCTGGTCTACGACGTGGCGGGCAGGTCCATTCCCTTGATGGTCGAGATCCACACGCATGACGCGCAGCAGGCGAAGTATTGGCAGGATTGCGATTCGCAGGAGGCGCCGGCCGCGGAGTGCGGGATGCAAGCGCTGGGCGGCGGTGGAAAGCTGATGACCATGCGCGATCCCGAGACGCGACAAGGTGTGGCCATCGCCTGGCGACGAGACGCGGTGGTCATCGCGTCGATCGACCTCACGGCTGAAGAGGTGATCGGGCCCGAGGTGCTGTCCGCGATCGCCACTGACCGGATGGTCGGACTCACCACCTCAGCGAAGATGCTGGAGCGCGGGAAGAAGATCGAGCTCACCTCGATGGACGAGTACCTCGCGAATCTCCCTGCCCGTGGTCAACGCTGAGGTTCGGGCGCCGCCCGGCAGTCGCATGCTGAAACTCCCAGTGGCAGTGCCGGTGCTGGCACTACTCTCGACGTCATGCGAGTAGGCGTATTCGGTGCGACAGGCCAGGTCGGCGGCGTGATGCGGGAGCTGCTGGTCGAGCGCAACTTCCCCATCGACGAGATCCGGTACTTCGCGTCCGCGCGGTCCGCGGGCACGCTGCTGCCGTACGGCGACACGAAGGTCACCGTCGAGGACTCCGCCACGGCGGACTTCGCCGGGCTCGACCTCGCGCTGTTCTCCAACGGCAAGACGGCCTCGAAGGAGCTGGCCCCGAAGGTCGCCGCGGCCGGCGCGATCGTCGTCGACAACTCGTCGGGCTGGCGGATGGATCCCGACGTACCGCTGGTGGTGGCCGAGGTGAACCCCGGCGACCTGGACCACCTGCCCAAGGGCATCGTCGCCAACCCGAACTGCACGACGATGGCCGCGATGCCCGTGCTCGCGCCATTGCACGGTGAGGCACGGCTGACGCGGCTCGTCGTCTCCACCTATCAGGCCGTCTCGGGGTCCGGCGGCGCCGGCGTACGGGAGCTGGCCGACCAGACCGCGGGACTGGTCGACGGCGCCGACCGGCTGGCCCGCGGCGCTGACGGCATCACGCTGCCGGAGCCTGCCGTCTATGCCGGGCCGATCGCGTTCAACGTGCTGCCGCTGGCCGGCTCGATCGTTGCGGACGGCTCCGGCGAGACCGACGAGGAACAGAAGCTCCGCAACGAGAGCCGCAAGATCCTGCACATCCCCGACCTCCCGGTGGCCGGCACTTGCGTCCGCGTCCCGGTCTTCACCGGTCACTCGTTGAGCATCCACGCCGAGTTCGCCGAGCCGATCACCCCCGAGCGCGCGACCGAGCTGCTCGCCGCGGCTCCCGGCGTCGAGCTCACCGACCTCCCGAACCCGCTGGCCGCGGCCGGGCGCGATCCGTCGTACGTGGGACGCATCCGGCAGGACCAGTCGGTGCCCGACGGGCGCGGGCTCGTGCTGTTCGTGTCCAACGACAACCTGCGCAAGGGCGCCGCGCTCAACGCCGTACAGATCGCGGAACTGCTGCGGCAGCGCTGATTCCAGCCCGTGCGGCAGCCCCGCCCTCGTCGTACGGCGGGGGCGGGGCTGTTGCACCGGGCAATGCACGAGCATGGACCGCCCGGTGCGGTCTAAGCGGGGCTTTCCCGGCCGTCCTGGTCGGAGCGGAGCCGCGTCAGGCGCTCCACGAAGGTTCGGTCGTGGGTGAACAGGCGGGTCGTCGTACCCTCGAGCAGCGGGGCGTCCCACAGCACCTGGACCTCAGAGCCGAACACCGCCGCGACAGTGCCACGGCCGTAGTCGCTCGAGCTCACCCGCTGTCCTTCGACGATCTCCGCCATCAGCTTCCCGTCGGATTTTCTGACCTTACGACGGAAAAACTAACACAATGCCCTGACTCGAATCGGCGTGCTCGATTACCTTGCGTGTCGCTCGAATTTAGGGTATGACGCCAGGCTCTCACTCCTGCAGACTGCGGACCGTGAAGCCGGAGGAGCTGGACGCCCTGATCGCGGGCAACGTGCGGGCCGCCCGCGCCCGGCTCCGGTTGCGCCAGGAGGATCTCGCCGACGAGATCGGCTGGTCCCGTCCCACGGTGTCCTCGCTCGAGGCCGGCACGCGCCGGATCACCGTGGCCGACGCGGTCGCGCTCTGCTCGGCGCTGAAGCTCACGCTGCCCGAGCTGCTGCGTGGAGCACCCTCCGAGGTCTTCGAAGCACTGGGTGTCACGCCCGCCTGATCGTTGTGCACCCGGCGTTGCGGAAACGTGATCGAGATGGTGCGGGCAGGCAGGCGAGCGCCATGGTCAGCGTGCGCCGGAGCTATTACTCTCCGGTTTACCTGACCCCTGGGAGGCCAGAATGAAGCCCGTTGCCGACGGACCGCAGCTCGCGCTGCTCAGCTCCCGCAAGGAGCACCTCGCTCAGATGTTCTTCGACCGGGTAGCCGCCACGCCCAACCGGGAGGCGTTCCGGCACCCCGTCGACGACGGCTGGGCCTCCGTCACCTGGCAGCAGACCGACGAGCTGGTACGCCGCCGCGGCGCGGGCCTGATCGCGCTGGGCGTCGAGCCCGAGCAGCGCGTCGCCGTCGCCGCGAACACCCGGCTCGAGTGGGTCCAGTGCTACCTGGCCGCCGTCGTCGCCGCGGCCGCGACCACCACGATCTACCCGACCACGATGGCCGGCGACGTCGCGTACATCGTCGCCGACGCCGAGGTCCAGGTCGTCTTCGCCGAGGACGCCAGCCAGGTCGACAAGCTGCGCGACCACAAGGCCGACATCCCGTCGGTGCGCAAGATCGTGCTGATCGACGGCGAACCGGACCCGCAGGACGGCGACTGGGTGATCAGCCTGGCCACGCTGGACGAGCTCGGCGCGCGGCACCTCGCCGACCACCCGTCGGCGATCGACGAGCGGATCGCGCAGATCAAGCCCGAGCACCTGTGCACGCTGGTCTACACCTCCGGCACCACCGGGCGCCCCAAGGGTGTTCGGCTGCCGCACTCGGTGTGGACCTACGAAGGCGCCGCCGTGGAAGGGATCCGGGTCCTGAGCCCGGACGACCTGCAATACCTGTGGCTGCCGTTGTCACACGTCTTCGGGCAGGTGCTGCTCGCCGTCCAGTTCCAGATCGGCTTCGCCACCGCGATCGACGGGCGGGTCGACAAGATCGTCGAGAACGCCGCGGTCGTCCAGCCGACGTTCATGGCCGCCGCGCCACGAGTCTTCGAGAAGGCGCACGGGCGGATCGTCACGATGATGGAGGCCGAGGGCGGCGTCAAGCTCAAGCTGTTCCACTGGGCCTTCGGCGTCGGCGCCGAGGTCTCGAAGTTGCGCCAGCAGGGCAAGGAGCCGAGCGGCGTACTGGCGGCGAAGTACGCGTTGGCCGACAAGCTGGTGCTGTCGAAGATCCGCGCCCGGTTCGGCGGCCGGATCCGGTTCTTCGTGTCCGGGTCGGCAGCGCTCGACAAGCGGCTGGCCGAGTGGTTCCACGCCGCCGGGCTGTTGATCCTCGAGGGCTACGGCCTGTCCGAGACCGCGGCCGGCTCGACACTGAACCGGCTCGACCACTACCGCCTCGGCAGCGTCGGGCCGGTCTTCCCGGCCGCGGAGTTCAAGATCGCCGAGGACGGGGAGATCCTGATCAAGGGCCCCGGCGTGATGAGCGGCTATCACAACCTGCCCGACCAGACCGCCGAGGTGATCGACGACGAAGGCTGGTTCCACACCGGCGACATCGGGCACTTCGAGGACGATTTCCTCTACATCACCGACCGCAAGAAGGACCTGTTCAAGACCTCCGGCGGCAAGTACGTCGCGCCGCAGGTGATCGAGGGCCGGTTCAAGATGATCTGCCCGTACGCCAGCCAGTTCCTGGTCCACGGCAGCCAGCGCAACTTCGTCACCGCGCTCGTCACCCTCGACCCCGACGCGATCGCCGGCTGGGCGGAGGCGAACGGGTTGGGCGGCAAGTCGTACGCGGAGATCGTGACGTCGGATGCGGCGCACGAGATGATCCAGGGGTATGTCGACGAGTTGAACGCCGGGCTGAACCGGTGGGAGACGATCAAGAAGTTCACCATTCTGGACCGGGATCTCACGGTCGAGGGCGGCGAGATGACCCCGAGTCTGAAGCTCAAGCGCAAGCACGTGGAGACGCAGTACGGGGATCTGCTGGACAAGATGTACGACTAGTACGGCGCGTTTCGGGCGTGGGGGTTGGTTGGTTGACCCCCACGCGCGGACCCTCCGCTCGCTGGCGCTCGCTGCGGTGCCCCGCTCCCGCCCGCCCCTTGTCGAAGGTGTGCGGGCTGGCGCCCGCCGGGTGCGCGTGCTGGCGCCTGCTTCGAGTGCGCGCTGCCGCGCTGCCGAAGCGTGCTGTCGCGCGCTTCGTTCGACGGCAGGTGGTTGCGGGGGAGTGTTGTGGGGTGCGTGCGGGTGTTCACCCACGCGGCGGCCCTCCGCTCGCTGGCGCTCGCTGCGGTGCCCCGCTCCCGCCCGCCCTTGTCGAAGGTGTGCGGGCTGGCGCCCGTCGGGTGCGCGTGCTGCGCCCGCTTCGAGCGCACGCTGCCGCAGCGTGCTGTCGCGCGCTTGATTCGAGAACAGGTGCCGTCGATGCGCGAGGCGTCCACCGGCCGACGCGGGCTCCTCCGCTCGCTATCGCTCGCTTCGGTGCCTGCTCGGTCCTGTCCGCGACAGCAGGTCCGAACAGCCGCACCCCGACAATCCGCGACCCAAACAAGATCTGGCTTGTACAACCTCCAGGTTGTATCGTTCCTCCATGGAGGAGTACGACGTCTACGTCCTGGACGGCTGCAGCAAGTGGATGAATTCACTGCCGACCAGGGAATACGACGCCTTGGCTGCCCGGATCGACCTGCTGGCGGAGCACGGTCCGGCCACGCCGCGGCCGACCGTCGACACGATCAAAGGATCGCGGCACCAGAACATGAAGGAACTGCGGTGCGGCAAACTCCGGGTTCTGTTCGCCTTCGATCCGAAGACTCAGGCGGTTCTCCTGCTAGGTGGCAGCAAGCAGGATCGCTGGTGCGAGTGGTACGAGGACAACATTCCGGTGGCCGACGACCTGTACGACGAGTGGCTCGACCAGCTGCGGCGGAATCCGGGCTGGGCGGATGATCCTTCGGTGAAGGAGGAACGAACACATGACCCATCGCAACTGGAAGGACGTGCGCGCCGAGCGCATCAACACCCCCGAGGCGGAGGCGCGGGTTGCTGTCCATCGCGAGGAGGCGCTGGCCGAGCAGCGGGCGTACCGACTGGCGGAGGTTCGGCAGCAGCAAGGGGTGACGCAGACGCAGTTGGCGGAGTCGATGCACATCAGCCAGGCGGCCGTCTCGTCGATCGAGCGTGGAGAGTTGAGCCGGTCGGAGTTGAGCACGATTCGGAAGTACGTCGAAGCGCTGGGCGGCAAGCTGGAAATCGTCGCCAGCTTCGGGGACGAACGGCTCGTACTCAGCTGACGCGCAGCGTCGCGAAACCCCGTCACGGAAGGCAGGGGTCGCGCGCGGCGGCGGGAAGCTTGATCGTGCGGTGAAGGCGGCGCCGGCAGACCGTCGACGACAGCGCGGCCGCAGCCGGAGTCCAGAGAGCCGCGCGGCGCCCAGACCTAACCACCGGCCGCGCCCACCGCCGAAGCAGATTGTCCCCGCCCAACCCCCCACCCACCACTCAAGGCGTGTTGCGCTTGCCCAAGGCAACCGACTTCCTCACGACTTGCTCACGATCTTCGAACCTCCCCGCGATCGGCCGTAACCTGGAAGCGTGGACGCAGCCGGCAGGGGCGGTCGCAACCTCGTTGGGGCCGTGAACAAGTTCATCGGTCTGAGCGTGCTGTCTGGTGCGCTCGCGGCTGGGCTGGTGATCCCGGTGACCGGGCTGGTCGATCTCGGGACGCAGAAGATGGCGGAGTCGGTCGAGAGTCTGCCGCAGGAGCTGAAGACCGAGCCGTTGCAGATCCGGAGCCGGATTCTGGCCTCGGACGGGACCGTGATCGCCACGTTGTTCGAGCAGAACCGGGTTCCGGTTCCGTTGAACCGGATCAGTGTGGTGATGCGGCGGGCGATCGTGGCGATCGAGGACTCGCGGTTCTACGAGCACGGCGCGCTGGACGCGAAGGGCACGATGCGGGCGCTGATCCGGAACCAGACCGAGGGGTCGGTGCAGCAGGGTGGGTCGAGCATCACCCAGCAGTACGTGAAGATGAGCCTGGTCGAGAAGGCGCGGACCGCGGAGGAGCGGGCGGCGGCGACCGCGGTGACGTATCAGCGCAAGCTGACCGAGCTGCGGTACGCGATCGCGCTGGAGAAGGAGCTGTCCAAGGACCAGATCCTGGAGCGGTACCTGAACCTGGCGAACTTCGGCGACGGGACGTACGGCGTACAGGCGGCGGCTCAGCACTACTTCGGCACGACCGCCGCGAAGCTGAATCTGCCGCAGGCGGCGCTGCTGGCCGGTCTGGTGAAGAATCCGACCGGCTACGACCCGACGAACAACGTGAAGCGGGCCAAGGACCGGCGCGATCTGGTGCTGCGGCGGATGCAGGAACTCGGGCTGATCAGCGCGAAGCAGGCCGGCGACGCGATCCGGACGCCGGTGTTCAACCCGAAGAAGATGCAGAAGATCCCCAACGGCTGTGCCGGGTCGCGGTACCCGTTCTACTGCGCGTACGTCGTGTCGAAGCTGCTCCAGAACCCGGCGCTGGGCCCGACCCCGAAGCACCGGGAGCACTACCTGAAGACCGGCGGGCTGACGGTGACGACGTCGCTGGATCGCAGGATCCAGGCGGCCGCGCAGGCCTCGATCAACGAGCACACCAAGCCGCGCGACACCGCCGTCGCCGCGATCACCGTGATCGAACCGGGCACCGGGGTGGTCAAGGCGATGGTGCAGAGCAAGCCGTACGGCAACGGCAAGAACCAGACGGCGTACAACTACAACGTCGAGAAGTCGTATCCCGGCGGATACGGCGGTTTCCAGAACGGTTCGACGATGAAGGCGTTCACGATCGCGGCGGCGATCGAGAAGGGCCTTCCGCTCGACTACCGGATCAACTCGCCGCAGCAGATCGACCTCAGCAACAAGCCGTTCCGGACCTGCAAGGGGTGGACCAAGGACCCGGACTACAAGCCGCGGAACTCGACCACGAGCGGGAACCTCACCATGGTCGAGGCGGCCAAGGCGTCGACGAACACCTACTTCCTCCAGCTGTCCCAGCGGACCGGACTGTGCGCGCCGGCCACCATCGCGGCGAAGCTGGGCATGTACAACGCCCAGGCGCTCGGGCCGCTCGACCAGGTGGTGTCGTTCACCCTCGGGGTCGGTTATGTGACGCCGCTGATGCTGTCGAACGCGTACGCGACCTTCGCCGCCCGCGGCAAGTACTGCACGCCGATCCTGGTCACGGCGATCCAGGACAAGGCTCGCAAGCCGATCAGCACCCCGGGGCGTTCCTGCCGGCAGGCGATCTCGCCGCAGGTGGCCGACGGCGTGAACCGGGTGCTCAGCGCCGTGATGGAGCCCGGTGGCACCGGCGGCCGGCTCAACTTCGGCAACTGGGACCTGGCCGGCAAGACCGGAACCATCCAGGACAACGAGGCGGTCTGGTACGCCGGCTACGCGCCGAACCTCGCCGCGGCGTCCGTGGTGGCCGACGCGAACCTGCCGTACACGAACCTGATGTACGGCCACACCCTGGACGGCCGCGACATCGCCGACCCGACCGGGTCCGGTACGGCGGGGCCGCTGTGGAAGACCACGATGCAGCGGGCGCTGCCCGGCATGCCGGTGCGCCGGTTCACGGCGCCGCCGGCCAAGATGCTCGGCGGCCAGAACAAGCCGCCGGCCGAGGACAGCAGGGCGCGCTAGCTGTGGTGTCCAGGGAGGTTGGTCAGTCGGGTGATGGGTGGTTGGCCTCCGATGGCGCTGTGGGGTCGGTGGTGATTGTAGAAGTGCAACCAGCCGGGTAGTGCCGCTCGGCGTTGGGTTTCGGAGGTGTAGAAGCGGGCGTAGGCCCAGCCGTCGGCGAGGGTGCGGTGGAAGCGTTCGATCTTGCCGTTGGTTTGGGGCCGATAGGGCCGGGTTCGTTTCGGGGTGATGCCGAGTTCGGTGCAGGCGTCGTTCCAGGCGTGGGACTTGTAGGCCGAGCCGTTGTCGGACAAGACGCGTTGGATGGTGACGCCGTGGTCGGCGTACCAGGCCACGGCCCGGCGGAGGACGCCGATTGCGGTGGCTGCGTTCTCGTCGGCGTGGATCTCGAGGTAGGCCAGGCGGGAGTAGTCGTCGATCACGGTATGCACGAAGCTGGTGCCCGGGCGCGGTTCGTAGCGGTGATTGCGTTGGCCGGTGCGTTTAGCGGTGGCTTCGCGGTTGCGTTTGCCTTGCTGACGGCCGACGAACCGGTGACCGCCGCCGTCGGGGATGTTGCCGAACTTGGTGACATCGACGTGCAGCAGGGATCCCGGATGGTCGTGCTCGTAGCGGCGTAGCGGTTCACCGGTGACCCGGTCGATGGCCGACAGTCGGTTCAGCCGGCACCGGACCAAAACGGCGTGCACGGTCGAGACCGGCATCCCGAGCCGGCCGGCGATCTGCACCGGCCCGAACCGTCGGCGCCACCGCAGTCTGACGATCCGGCGCACCACCCGCGGTGGTGTCTTGGCGGGACTACGACGTGGTCTGGAGCTGCGATCGGCCATCCCGGCCGCGCCTTCAGCGCGGTACCGCTCAGCCCATTTGCGCGCTGTTCTCGGAGCGACCATGAACATCGTGGCCGCTGCGGAGTACGTCCAGCCCTGCTCGACGATCAGACGCGCCAGCCGCAACCGGGCACGCGGGGTCAAAGCAGCGTTAACGTGGGACACGAAGGCCTCCTGGATTGTGAAGCGGTTCCTCGACAGCTCCACTTCACAACCGGAGGCCTTCACCCGTCTCAACGACCCGCCGACCTACCAACCACCAGGACAACCTCCCTGGACATCACAGCTAGCCCCGGCTGGAATAATCTATGCGATTCGCATAGATTATCCGTATGCCGCACGCCCTCGAAGCAGCGATCGTCACGTGGCACGAGGCGGTCAACGCCGGAGACCTCGACCGCAGCGCCGCCGCCGTCACGGACCCGGTCGTCGTCCTGGGGCCGAAAGGCGCGGGTCCACTGACGCCCGCCGAGTTCGCCGACTGGGTGCAGCGCTCCGGCATCACGCTGACTCCGCGCTCGTGGCATCCGATCAGCGAGCGGCTGATGGTCGTCGAGCAGGACGCCAGTTGGCCGCAGAGCGAAGGCCCGACCAGGGTCGCGACGGTCTTCAGGGCGACCGGGGACAAGGTGTCCGCGTCGTTGCGCCTTCCGGACCTGCACTCGGCGCTGGAGCTCGCCTCCATCTGCCGCGAACTGGCAGCCACCGAGTGACCGCGGAACCCGGCCCGGGGCAGACCCTCTTCGAGTTCGTCCGTCACTGGTCGCGGCGGTGGAATGGCGACGACGAGGTGTCCGAGCAAGGCCGGCTCGTGCTCGTCACCGAAGCCGTGCGAGCCGTCAGCGCGCGGGAGGCCGCGACGATCAACGCGGTCGCGCGAGAGATCGCCATCGACCAGAGCGGTGCGTCGCGGCTGGTGAAGAGCGCTGTCGCCGCGGGCTACCTCGAGCTGACGACGTCACCCAGTGATGCCCGTCGCCGCGAGGTCGCCGTCACGCCAGCCGGTGACCGCATGCTGCGGGACGCGCATCGGTGGCAGGAGAAGGTCTTCGCCGATCTCACCGCGCACTGGTCGCCGAGGCAGCGGGACGACTTCCGGCGGGCGATGCTGGATCTGGTCGAGCGGTCACACGCCCGGATGGACAACTGAGCTTCAGCCAGCGCGCCAAGGGTCAGCCGGTGAGCCTCAGCCCATGTGCCAAGGGTCAGCCGGTGAACTCCCAGGGCCGAAACCTGCGGCGCCCGCCACCTGCGCCGCGTCCGCGAGGCCGGTGGCCAAGGCCTCGGGCAGGTGGGCGTCACTGCCAAAGGTGAGCAAACGCCCGCCCTCCTCGCGCCACCAGCCGAGGACGGCCGGATCCAGCGGCAGCCGGGTGTTGAACTCCAGCGCCCGTTCACCGTCGGCCAACGCCCGCAGCGCGGCCCGGAGTTCCTCCTCGAAGTCCCGAGGATCGAACGTCCCCGGCCACGACCGCACGGGATAGTCGATGTGGCCGAACACGGTGAACGCGTCGGAGCCGGCGACCATCCGGGGGATCTCGGCGAGGTACTCCCGGAACACCTCGTCGACCGGACGCCGCGGGAACAACTCCCACGGCTCGGCCATCGAGTCCCCGTCCGGCAGGCAGTGCAGCGACCCGATCACCCGGTCGAAGGTGCCCTGGGCAAGTAGTTCGGCGACCTCCGCACTGTGGAGATGCGGCTGGCCGACCTCCATCCCGGTGAGGATCCGCAGCTGCGGGTACGCCGCGCGGCAGCGCTCGACACACTCCAGATACCCGCCGACATCGAGCACCGGCGCCCGGAGGATCCCGTCGGTGACCAGGTCGGCGAACTTCGGTGCCAAGAAGCCGGCACGGAACGGTGTGAAGTCGACGTGTTCGGTGAAGGCGACCGCGGGCAGGCCGAGCTCGACGGCCCGCGCGCAGGTCACGTCCATCGCGCCGAGGTCGGCGTCCCAGGACCACTCGCTGTGGACATGACCATCCGCCGGCAGCTCCATGCCTCCATTGTGGCGGGCTTGACCCTGACGCAACGTCAACCCTTCACCCTGAGGTCATGCACAGCACACAACAGATGATCCGGGTCCAGGGCCTGGAGAAGTCGTACGGCGACCTCGCGGTCCTGCGCGGCGTGGACCTCGAGGTCGAGCGCGGCAGCGTGTTCGCCCTGCTCGGTTCGAACGGCGCGGGCAAGACCACCGTCGTACGGATCCTGGCGACGCTGCTCAAGGCCGACGCGGGCACCGCCGTCGTCAACGGCTTCGACGTCGCCACGCAACCGTCGAACGTGCGGGAGTCCTTCAGTCTCACCGGCCAGTTCGCCGCCGTCGACGAGATCCTCAGCGGACGGGAGAACCTCGTGCTGGTCGCGAAGCTGCGCCACCTCCCGGACCCGGGCGCGATCGCCGACGGTCTGCTGGAACGCTTCGCGCTGACCGACGCGGGCGCCCGCAAGGTGTCGACGTACTCGGGTGGCATGCGCCGCCGGCTGGACATCGCGATGAGCCTGATCGGGGATCCGCCGGTGATCTTCCTGGACGAGCCGACGACCGGGCTCGACCCCGAGGCCCGCATCGAGGTGTGGGAGACGGTGCGCGGCCTGGCCGGTCGCGGCACGACGGTGTTGCTCACCACGCAGCATCTCGAGGAGGCCGAACAGCTCGCCGACCGGATCGCGATCCTGCACCAGGGCCGGATCATCGTGACCGGGACGTTGGCCGAGCTCAAGCAGCTGCTGCCGCCCGCCGAGGTCGAGTACGTCGAGAAGCAGCCGTCGCTCGAAGACGTCTTCTTCGCGGTTGTCGGCGACGGTCGGAACGGGAGTTGAGAACAGCCATGGCCACCCACTTCTTCGCTGACACCGCCGCCCTCACCGGTCGGACGCTGCGCCACGTCACCCGCAGCCTGGACACCGTGCTGACGACCGCGATCCTGCCGATCGTGATGATGCTGATGTTCGTGTACGTGTTCGGTGGCGCGATCGACACCGGCCCGGCGGTCCGGTACGTCGACTACCTGCTGCCCGGGATCCTGCTGATCACGATCGGCTCCGGCGTCTCCTACACCGCGTTCCGGCTGTTCATGGACCTGAAGAGCGGCATCTTCGAGCGCTTCCAGTCGATGCCGATCGCCCGGTCGGGCGTGCTGTGGGCGCACGTACTGACCTCGCTCGTCGCGAACCTGATCTCGCTGGTGGTCGTGGTCGGCGTCGCCCTGCTGATGGGCTTCCGCTCCGGCGCGGGCGTGCTGTCGTGGCTCCGCGTCCTCGGCATGCTGGTCCTGTTCATCCTCGCGCTGACCTGGATCGCGGTGATCGTGGGACTGTCGGCGTCCTCGGTCGACGGGGTGGGCGTCTTCTCGTACCCATTGATCTTCCTGCCGTTCGTGAGCTCGGCGTTCGTGCCGACGCAGACCATGCCAGGGCCGCTGCGCTGGTTCGCGGACAACCAGCCGGTGACGTCGATCGTCAACACGATCCGGAGCCTGTTCGCCGGGCAACCGGCCGGCGGCGACAGCTGGACCGCGCTGGCGTGGTGCGCCGGCATCGTGGTGATCGCGTACGCCGGGGCGATGGCCGCCTACCGCCGCAAGATCGCCTGAGGCAGGCTGATCCCATGCTCACCATCAGCCGGCTGGCGGCGTACGCGGGGGTCACGGTCCGGGCGGTGCGCCACTATCACCAGATCGGGTTGCTGCCCGAACCGGAGCGCGATCACTCCGGTTACCGCTCGTACGACGCCGTCGCGGTGGTGCGGCTGATCCGGATCCACACCCTGGCCGAGGCGGGCGTGCCGCTGGCCCGCGTGCAGGAACTGCTGGACGCCGGCCCGGACGAGTTCGCCGACGGGGTCGCGGACATCGACCGCGAGCTGCGCGCCGAGATCCGGCGGCTGCAGGGCAACCGGCGGCGGATCGCCAGCCTCGCCGCGGGGGAGCAGTTGGCCCTGCCGCAGAGCGTCGTGGACTATCTCGACCGGCTGCGCGACCTGGGAGTCGACGAGCGCTACATCGCACTGGAGCGGGACGCCTGGATCATGGTCGCGGCGCAGGCGCCGGACCTGGTCGACCACGTCATCGCGCAGAAGCACCAGGATCTGGCCGATCCCGAGATGGTGCGGCTGTACGGGCTGCTCAGCGAGGTGTTCGACTGGCAGGCCGACGATCCGCGGGTGGTCGAGATCGCCGACATCGTGGAGCGGCGGATGATTCGCGCGGCCCAGGCCGGCGAACTCGGCGACGGCGTCGACAACCCGTTCGTCGACCTGCTGGACGCGACCATGCTCGAGTCCTCGCCGATCGCGCGGCGGATCGTGGCGATCCTGGAGGAGCGCGGCTGGCAGGGCTGGACCAGCATCAAGCGCGTGCCGGCCGACCGGCTCGGCGCACTGGTCGACGACTGATCAGGCCCCGACCAGCGCCGCGTGTCTCCCGGTCGCGAGCGACTCACCCCGGACACTCACCGCTACTGCAGAACCGCCGCAGAAGCATTGCGACCCGGTCCGTAGCATGGAGGACGTGCCGTCGACACTGCCCGAGGGAGAGGTCGCGCCCCGGGACGGGTCGCTGCCGGATGCCGCCGTCGCCGAGGCCGCGCGCCGGCCGTTCGGCTTCTACCTGCACGTCCCGTTCTGCGCGTCCCGCTGTGGCTACTGCGACTTCAACACCTACACCGCCAAGGAGCTCGGCGGCGGTGCCTCGCAGGCGTCGTACGCTGAGACCGCGGTGCAGGAGGTCCGGCTCGCGCGGCGGGTGCTGCCCGACCTGGACCGGCCGGTCGAGACGGTGTTCTTCGGCGGCGGTACGCCGACCCTGTTGCCGGCCGAGGATCTGGGCGCGATGCTCAAGGCCGTGCGCGACGAGTTCGGGCTCGCGCCCGGCGCCGAGGTGACCACCGAAGCCAACCCCGAGTCCGTCGACCAGCGATACCTGGAGGAACTGCTCGAGGCCGGGTTCACCCGGGTCAGCTTCGGCATGCAGAGCGCCTCCTCGCACGTGCTGCGCATCCTCGATCGGCAGCACACGCCGGGCCGGGCCCTGGACGCCGTCAAGGAGGCTACCGCGGCCGGCTTCCGGCACGTCAATCTCGACCTCATCTACGGGACGCCGGGGGAGACGTTCGACGACTGGCGTGCGTCGCTGGAGTCGGCTCTGTCCGCTGAGCCGGACCATGTCAGCGCTTACGCCCTGATCGTCGAGGACGGCACCCAGCTCGCCCGCCGGGTCCGCCGCGGCGAGCTGCCGATGCCCGACGACGATGACCTCGCCGACAAGTACGTGCTCGCCGACGACCTGCTGACTAGCGCCGGATTGACCTGGTACGAGGTGTCGAACTGGGCGAAGGCCGACGACGCCCGCTGCCGCCACAACGAGCTGTACTGGCGCGGCGACACCTGGTGGGGCATCGGCCCCGGCGCGCACAGCCACGTCGGCGGAGTCCGCTGGTGGAACGTCAAACACCCCAGCGCGTACGCCGAACGCATCGCCGCGGGCGAGAGCCCGGCGTACGCGCGGGAGATCCTCGACGAGGAGACCCGCCGCGTGGAGCGCGTGCTGCTCGAGATCCGGCTGCGGGCCGGGCTTCCGGTCGACGTACTGGACGCCGGCGGACGCGCGGCGCTGCCGAAGCTGGACGGGCTGGTCGACCAGTCCGAGGGGCGCCTGGTGCTCACTCGGCGTGGTCGGCTCCTGGCCGACGCCGTCGTCCGGGACCTGCTGCCCTGACGTCCTGGTAAGTCCGGACAAGTCAGCAAACTCCCAGGTAACACAGCATACGGTCATCGGCGTGGCGCTGACCGTGACCAATCGGTCAGCTATGTACTGACGAAGGCGGCCCGGTATCTCAGCGTGACGATGTGGTCCTTGACACATCCGGTTCGAACGCTCGAAACTCAGGTCACTTTCCGAAAGGGGAGCGCTCTCAACCCGTCCGAATCACAGGGAGCAACTCACATGCGGCCCAAGGCCCGCCTCCGCCCCCGCACCACCGTCGCCGTGCTCGCCTGCAGCCTCACCCTGCTGGTCGGCGCCTGTGGCGGCAGCGACCAGCCCGACGCCGCGGCCGGCAAGACCGCCGACGGGCCCCGGGTCGAACTGACCATCGCGACGTTCAACGAGTTCGGCTACAGCGACCTGTACCGCGAGTACGAGGCCGCGCACCCGAGCGTGAAGATCACCGAACGCCGCGCCGCCACCGTCGACGAGCACATCAAGAACCTGGAGACCAATCTGGCCTCGGGGTCCGGGATGGCCGACATCGAGGCGATGGAGGTCAGCTGGATCTACAAGTACCTGGCCAAGGCGGACAAGTTCGTCGACCTGCGCCAGTACGGCGCCGACGAGCTGTCGTCGCGCTGGCTGGACTGGAAGGTGGCCGGCGCCACCGCCCCGGACGGAAAGATCATCGGCTACGGCACCGACATCGGCCCGGAGGCGATCTGCTACCGGCGTGACCTGTTCGCCAAGGCCGGGCTGCCGACCGACCGGGCCGAGGTCGCCAAGCTGTTCCCCGACTGGGCGTCGTACTTCTCCTACGGGCGCCGGTTCAAGGCCAAGGTGCCGAACTCGGCCTGGTACGACTCGGCGGTGCTGACCTGGGAAGCCATGCGCAACCAGCTGATCGAGGCCTACTACTCCAACGAGGACCGCTACCTCGGCGACGAGAACGAGCTGCTGGTCAGGACCTGGAACCAGATCGTCGCGGGCAGCCAGGACGGACTGTCGGCCAAGCTGCCGGCCTGGAGCGACGCCTGGACCAGGGCGTTCCGCTCCGACGCGTTCGCCACGATGGCCTGCCCGGGCTGGCTGCTCGGCGTGATCCAGGACAACGCGGGCTCGTTCGGCAAGGGCAAGTGGGACGTCGCCGACGTGTTCCCCGGCGGCGGCGGGAACTGGGGCGGCTCGTACCTGACCGTGCCGACCCAGTCGACGCAGCCGGAGGAGGCCGCCAAGCTGGCCGCCTGGCTGACGGCGCCGGAACAGCAGATCAAGGTGTTCAAGAAGGTCGGCTCGTTCCCGTCCACCGTCGACGCCTACGACGCCGAGCAGGTGAAGTCGCAGGTGAACGAGTACTTCAACAACGCGCCGGTCGGGAAGATCTTCATCAACCGGGCCAACAACGTGATCCTCAAGCAGCACAAGGGCCCGCGCGACGGTGAGATCAACCAGGTCTTCACCGACGCGCTGGAACGGGTGGACCAGGGCAAGCAGTCCCCGCAGGCGGCGTGGAAACAGGCGCTCCGCGAGGCCGAGAAGGCGGCCAACACCCGAGTGGGCAATTGAGAGTCAGGGACCGAGCCGGCCGGCCAGCCGTGCGTGGCGTTCGGCGCTGGCCGGGTTGAGGCCGACGATGCGCACGGTCTTGCCGTAGCGGGCGTACTTGGTGGTGATCGCGTCCAGCGTGGCCACGCTGGACGCGTCCCACACGTGCGAGCCGGTCAGGTCGATCAGCATTGTGCCGGGATCACCGCGGTAGTCGAACCGGTGCACCAAGTCGCTGCTGGGATCAGCGCCAGCGCGACGACCAGACCGGCCAGCGCCTCGGTCTTCAGCCGCCGGGGCGAGCGCGGGGCCGCCCGGACGGAGGTGAGGTCGGAAGCGGCGAGACGCACCAGGCGCGGATATGTCCGTCGGCCGGGCCGGAAAGGTACTACCGTGTGAAGGTCATTTCGCGTCAAGGAGGTCCCATGGTTGTCGAGGGTCAGGACGGTGGGACTCCGACGTTGGAGCAGGTGGCCGCGCTCGCGGGGGTTTCCCGGGCCACCGTGTCCCGCGTGGTGAACGGTTCGCCGAAGGTGCTGCCCGACACGGTCGCGGCGGTCGAGCGAGCGATCGGCCAGCTCGGCTACGTGCCGAACCGGGCCGCCCGCGCGCTGGTGACGCGGCGTACGGACTCGGTCGCGCTGGTGATGCCCGAGCCGGACAGCCGGGTGTTCTCCGACCCCTTCTTCGCCGGCATCCTCCGCGGGGTGAGCCGCACGCTCGCGCCGACCTCGTCGCAACTGGTCCTGCTGATCGAGCCCGCCGAGGGCGACGACCAGCGCCTGCTGCGTTACCTGCGCGGCGGTCACGTCGACGGCGCGATCATCGTCAGCCACCACGGCCGCGACAACGTGCTGCAGGAGCTGGCCCAGCTGCCGCTGCCGATCGTGTTCAGCGCGCGCCCGCTCGGCGTCGAGGTGCCGGTCGCCAGCGTGGACGTCGACAACGTGGCCGGCGCCCGGACCGCGGTCGAGTACCTGCTCTCGAAGGGCCATCGGCGGATCGGCATCATCGCCGGGCCGCTCGACATGACCGCGGGCCTGGACCGCCTGACCGGCTACCAGCAGGTCGCGGCGGAAGCCGGGTTCCCCGAGGCCGTCGTGATCGGCGACTTCACCGCCGAGGGCGGCGAGCAGGCGACCATCCAGCTGCTCGACGAGCATCCCGACCTGGACGCGATCTTCGTGGCCAACGACCTGATGGCGACGGCGACCTTGCGCGTGCTGTCCCAGCGCGGCCGCCGGGTCCCCGACGACGTCGCCGTGATCGGCTTCGACGACTCGGTGGTGGCGACGACGACCACGCCCCAGCTCACCACGATCCGTCAGCCGGTCGAGAAGCTGGGCGCGCGCCTGGCCGAGCTCCTGCTGGCCAAGATCGGCGGCGCCGACCTGACCAGCCCGGAGATCTACGGCACCGAACTGGTCGTCCGCGGTTCGGCCTGACGGCCGCTACGGCGGGTCGTTCTGGAACTGGAACTGGACCCGGATCGAGGAGTCCAGGGAGACGACCAGCGTCGTGTTCGACGGATTCCAGCGCTGCGGGACGAGAAACAATCGGTTGTCGCCGACAACCAGTACGCGCAGCCCGCGGTAGCGGTAGTTGAAGGTCTGGCCCGCGCCCGGTCGCAGCGCCGTCTCCTCGAGCCCGGGGGAGCGCAGCTGCAACCGTTCCTTCGTGTCCAGGATGACCGCCGGGAAGCGCCCGAGGTTCTCCGCGTCGGACTTGGCCAGTCCGCGGCCGGAGTACTCCGCGGTGGTCGCGGTCGCCCAGAACGCGCACGTCGTGGTGACCACCCCGAGCAGCACGATCAGGATCACCGGCGGACGCCGATCGGCCAGGCGCGCGGCGACGTAGGAGAGATAGCCGAGGGCAGCCGCCGCGAGACCGATGACCAGCGGGACCACCAACGCGTAGTACGGGACGTCGCCGATCGCCGGGTAGAGGAACAGCGCGATCACCCCCAGCACGAGCAGAGCGGCGGCGGCCACGAGCGACCGGCGTACGGCGGTCTGGGTGGGCTTGATCGCGTGGTGCAGCAGCAGACCCGCGACGGCGAGCAGGGTGAGGACGAGCAGGGGGACGAGCAGCGGCTGCGGACTGCGCATCACGTAGTCCTGGGTGCTCAGGCCGATCGTGTCGACGTCGATGCCGAAGTACTCGTACTGCGAGCGCGCGGAGACGTAGCCGAAGTAGAACAGCAGTGCGCTGATCAGCGTGACCGGCGCGACGATGCCGGCCGCGAAGCTCACCCAGCGTTCGATCTGGGCCCGCTGCTCAGCCATCCGAGCCGGTCGGGCTCGGGGCCGGTGACTCCTCCGGTGACGGGGATTCCTCAGGCGACGGTGACTCCTCCGGAGTGGGCGACTCCTCCGGTACGACCCCGCCGTCGACCGTGATGGTCAGCCCGCCGGCCTGCAGGTATTCGCTGTCCACCTTGGAGCACAGGGCCTCGGTCTCGCACGTCACGTCGCCGAAGAGGTTCAGCACGGTGCTGCCCGGACCGGCCTTCTCCAGCACGAGGTAGCAACTGCTCGCGCCGCTGCCGAACTCGCTGCCCTCCACGCACGCCGGCCCGTCCGGGCACGATCCCGAACCGAACCGTACGACCGACGGGTTGGTCAGCTCGTACCGGAGCACCTTGATCTGCACGCCGGACGGCAGTTCCCCGCCGTTCCAGCCGGGCGCGAAACAGGACCGGCCCTTGTCGTCGAACTCGACCTGACCGCCGACCGGCAGCTTCGCGTTCTTGATCGCGGGCTTGGACTGCGGGGTCTGCGGCCGCTCGGCCTCGGTCGGCTCGATCGACGGCTCGTCGGTGCTGTCCGAAGCGACCGGCGCACTGGTCGAGTCGCCACCGGTCTGGTCACCGCCGGCGTCGTCGGTGCTGTTTCCGCTCCCGTCCGAGCATCCCGCCAGGCACAGCACCAGCAGGATCGTGGATGCCTTTCCCCACCGGGACATCAGCATCACCCCCACTGGCCAGAATGACCCCGGTGCGGCGACCCGGCAACAGTTCGGCCGGCTTTGTTCACTCTCCGCTGCCGACCTCTGTTTCCACCGCCGGGCGCGTGGTATTCCTCGTAGTGGACGAGGGGGGAGACCATGTCCGACCACGAGATCCGGATCGCGCTGGTGCTCAACGGCGGCGTCAGCCTGGCGGTCTGGATGGGCGGTGTCACCCACGAGCTCGATCTGATCCGTCGCGCGTCCGCGGGCGGCGACGCACCGCCCGCCCAGCCGTACGACGAACTGCTGGCGCAGCGCTGGCGCGACCTGTGCCGCCGCGACGGGGAACAGCGCAAGGTCGTCGTCGACGTGATCGCCGGGACCAGCGCGGGCGGCCTGAACGGGTCTTTGCTCGCGACCGCTGTCGCGCACGGCTCGACGCTCGACCCCGGCGACGACAACGGGCCGTGGCTGCGGCAGAAGTGGGTCGGGCTGGGATCGCTGGAGGTCGGCATGCTCGTCCCGGCCGTCGGCAAGCCGTCCACGTCGGTGCTCGACGGGGACTACTTCCTGACCGAGCTGAAGGAGTTGCTCAGGGGCGTCGCCGGGGGCGGCCGGTCCGCCGCGGCCGAGCCGGTGACGTTGTTCGTCACGGCGTCCGGGCTCGGGGTCCAGCAGTTCGAGGCGAAGGACGCGGCCGGGCAGCGGTTCGTCGTACCGGATCACCGGTATCTGTTCGCCTTCACCAGCGAGCACCGCGCCTTGTACGACGGCCCGACGCGGTCGTTCTCGCTGGATCCGGTCAACGGGCTGAGCGACACCAAGCTGCTCGCCCGGGCCGCGCGGGCGTCGGCGTCGTTCCCGGTCGCCTTCGGACCGGTGCTGGAGACACCGAACATGGCCGCGAGTCCGCCCCGCGTGCAACCCGGTCAACAGCAGGCGGGATCGGGCGCCTGGCTGATCGACGGCGGCGTACTCGACAATGCGCCGTTCGGGCCGGTGCTGGACGTCGTCGCCCGGCGGCCGGTGACAAGCAAGGCCAGCCGATACGTCCTGTACGTCGTACCGTCGGCCGGGATCGGTCTGGCCGCGACCCGGTTGCCCGAGGCCACCGAGCCGAGCTGGCGGGTCGCGGCGTTGTCGGCCGTGCAGTTCCCGCGCGAGGTGGACTTCCGCTCCGACGTCGAGCAGCTCGAACGGTTGCTGCTCGAGGCGGACGCGTCCTGGTCCGACACCCAGCGGCTGTTCGACCGGTGCATGCATCACCCGGAGGACCGGGGCGCGCTGCACAAGGCCGCCGCGCTGCTGCAACCGGCGTACTCGCGTGGGCGGGCGGCCGGTGGCGTGTGGGAGGCCGTCACGGTCGCCTCGCCGGACCGGCCGACCGTGCTGGACGCGGCGACGGCGTTGTCGGAGCAGGAGATCGACGAGATCCTCGCGACCGACCATCCGTGGGTCCCCGGGCCGGACGGGTCGACGGCGTTGCTGCGCCGGGACGTCGACGGAAATCCCTGCTGGCCGTGGGGAACGGGCGCGGCGGAGCGCGTCGTACGGCTGGTGCTGCGGTCGCTGCGGACGCAGATCGACACTGCCGGGCCGGTCGAGCGCGACGAGCTGGAGAAGTGGCTCAAGGCATCGAGTGACACGCTGCTGAAGGTGCAGGCGGTGCGGGACGCGTTGTCGGCCGAGCTGACCGCGGCCGATCTCGACCTGCGCCCGGCCGGTGGCGCGGAGGCGGTCGCGGTCGCGGTGAACGACATCTTCGAGTCGCTGCAGATCCAGCGGGCCCTCGGCGACGAGTTCGCCTCCCTGGTCGCGGCCGTCGGGCCGGTGATGGTGGACACCGCGCTGGAGGTCGAGATCGTGTCGCGGTGCACCTCGGCGCGGAACCCGCTGCAGCGCAGTGCGCCGTTCCAGTTCCTCCGGCTCGGGCCGGACATCCCGCTCACGCTGCTGGACGAGCTGCCGGAGGGATCGATCGCGAACGAGCTGAAGGACAGGATCCTGTACGGCACACAGGTCGGTCACTTCGGCGCGTTCGGTGCGGCCGAGTGGCGGCGCTGGGACTGGCTGATGGGCCGGCTGCACTGCGTCGCGCATCTCGGGGCGATGCTCGGCGCGGAGCCGGCGTGGATCCGGGAGACGCAGCGGCAGGTGCTGGCCGCGGAGGAGTGGACCGTCGACGACCTGGCGCAGCAGGTGCGCAAGCTGGCCGAGGACTTCCCAGTCGACGCCGGGCTCGGTGCGCTGACGACGATGCGCGACGAGCTGAACGGCTCCAAGGCGGGCCGCGCGACGACCAGGGGACTGGCCGACCGGCTCGTCGACGTGTCGGGTGGGGTGAGTCCGCAGGTCGGCGATTGGGTGAAGGCTTCGGCGGCGCGCAGGAACGAGCCGCGGTCCTGGCTGCTCGGGCTGGTCCGGTGGTTCACGGCGCCGGCGCGGGAGACGTTGTGGAACCGGCTGGTGCGGTCACCGGATCTGGGTGAGGTCCGACGGCCGTTGGTGTTCCAGCAGTGGTTGCCGATTGCGGCCGCGGGGGTCGGGGTGCTGCTGCTCGTTGTCGCGGGGGTGGTGGAGGCGGCCGGCGTACGGGTTGTGGCTGCTTTGCTGGCCGGGGTGGTGCTGACCCTTGCGGCGGTGCTGTTCGTCGTGTCGACGTACGTGCGCAGGGCGCGGCGGCGAATCCGGCGGTGGATCGAAGCGCGGCTGCCCGAGATCAGTCCATCGTCACGAAATCGATGAGTTCCTCGACCCGGCCGAGCAGGGCGGGTTCGAGGTCGGCGAAGCTCTTCACCTTCGACAGGATGTGCTTCCAGGCGGCCGCGACGTCGGCCTGGTCGGTGGCCGGCCAGCCGAACGTCTTCAGCACGCCCTTCTTCCAGTCCTCACCGTGCGGGATCCGCGGCCACTCGGCGATGCCGACCGACGACGGCTTGACCGCCTCCCAGATGTCGATGAACGGGTGCCCGACGACCAGCACGTGCCGGTTGTTCACCTGGGCCGCGATCTTCGACTCCTTCGAGCCCTCGACCAGGTGGTCCACCAGTACGCCGAGCCGCCGGCCCGGGCCCGGCTGGTACCGGTTGACGATGGCCGGCAGGTCGTCGATGCCCTCCAGGTACTCGACGACCACGCCCTCGATCCGCAGGTCGTCACCCCAGACCCGCTCGACCAACTCCGCGTCGTGCCGGCCCTCGACGTAGATCCGGCTCGCCCGCGCCACCCGGGCCCGCACGTTGTCCACCGCGACCGACCCGGACGCCGTCCGGGTCTTCTTCGCCGGCCCCGCCTTCTTCGGCGCGACCAGACTCACCGGCTTGCCCTCCACCCAGAACCCCGGCCCCATCGGGTAACTCCGGATCTTGCCGAACCGGTCCTCCAGGTCGACCACCCCGTGCTCCCACCGCACCACCGCCCCGACGAACCCCGAACTCGGCTCCTCGACAACCATCCCTTTTTCCAGCTCCAGGTCGACGGTCCGCCCGTTCTTGGGCTTGCGCCAATCCCCGGCCAGCACGTCGTTCCCATACCTGTCAGCCACCGGTAAACCGTAAGCGCCGAGCAAGGCGAGGGAAGCACCGACGCGCCTTCACCAGAGGGACGTCGTACGCGTGGGTGTTCGCGAATCGGTCCTTGGTCCCGTGATCCCGAAGTCGCGGGCGATGTCGGCGTTGGTCTCGGGGGAGTCCCAGTCGTCGGTCGCCCCAAACCTCCGGTGCAGCGAGCCGCGATTCACCACGATCTCGTCATCGTGCTGGACGACCTGCTGCGTCGGTTCGGTCATGGCCACCCATTCTGCTCTAGACCGGAGTCGAATGCTTGTCCATTCGCGGAGCGTCACCGAACGGTTGGTGCCGCGTGGCTGGACTGGTTGGTTCGCTGGGGGACGGCGATGGTGAGACCCAGGTAGATGAGCAGGCCAGCGGCCAGGCCCACCAGCCACGAGTAGTCGTACAGGGGCTGGAGGAACGGGATCAACCCGTCGTCGGGGAAGGGACCGCCGTACGCGCCGCCCACGGCGAGCAGGGAGCCGATGCAGGTGGCGACGACGGCTCGCCAGTTCCAGCCGGCGGTGTACCAGTAGCGGCGGTGGGGGAGGTAGAGGTCCGCGAGTTGCAGGTGGGTGCGGTCGATCAGCCAGTAGCCGGCGATCAGGACGCCCGCGATGGAGGCGAGCAGGCCGCCGTAGAAGCCGAGCCAGGCGAAGATGTAGATGTCGGGATCGGTGAGCAGCCGCCACGGCTGGATCAGGACGCCGATCACCCCGGTCAGCAGGCCCGCCGTACGGAACGTGAGCCAGCGGGGCAACGCGTTGGCGAAGTCGTACGACGGGCTGACGACGTTCGCGGCGACGTTGCACGACATCGTGGCCAGGATCGCCATCACCAGGCCGATCGTGACCACCACCGGGTTCTCGAAGCGGCGGGTCAGTTCGACCGGGTCCCAGATCGCCGAGCCGTAGACCACGACCGTGCCGGAGGTGGTGACGATCGAGACCAGCGCGATGAACGACATCGTCGTCGGCAGGCCGATGATCTGCCCGAGCACCTGCTGGCGCTGGCCGGCGCCGAACCGGGTGAAGTCGGGCATGTTCAGCGACAGCGTCGCCCAGAACGCGATCATGCCCATCAGCGACGGCGCGAAGATCGTCCAGAAGTCCGCGTCCCAGCCCAGCGCCGACGGCTGCGACAGGATCGGGCCGGGCCCACCGGCCTTGACCAGGATCGCGATCATCAGTGCGAGGAAGGCGACCGTGACCAGCGGCGCGGCCCAGTTCTCGAACCGCCGCAGACCCTCGATGCCGCGCCAGATCAGCCACATCTGCAGCACCCAGAAGAATGCGAAGCTCAGCCACAGCGTCCACGGATGCCCGCCGATCGCCGACGCGTTCTGCCAGCCGGAACCGGCCAGCTCACCGACGATGACGTGGATCGCCTGGCCGCCGATCCACGTCTGGATGCCGAACCACCCGCAGGCCACGAAGGCGCGCAGCAGCGCCGGGAAGTTCGCGCCGCGCACGCCGTAGAAGGCCCGCGCGAACACCGGGAACGGGATCCCGTACTTCGTGCCCGCATGGCTGTTCAGCAGCAGCGGGACCAGCACGATCAAGTTGCCGAGCGTGATGGTCAGGAACGCCTGCAGCCAGTTCATCCCGATCGCGACCAGACCCGAGGCGAGCAGGTAGCTGGGGATGTTGTGCGCCATGCCCATCCACAGCGCCGCGTAGTTGTACGTCGTCCAGCGCCGCTCGGCGATCCGCGTCGGCGCCAGCTCCTCGTTGCCGTACCGGCTCTGCGCGACCACGGCCGGGTCGTCGAGCTCGACCCTTCCGTCCGGGTGACCGAGCTGATCCGTGCTGACCATTGGTCCCACCCCATCCCGTCGATGCTTCGCAACAACGTGCGGGATGAGCTGTCACTGTGTCAACGGACAACTACTTCTGGTGCTCGCCGCCCAGCCCGAGCATCGGCAGCGCCGGCCGGCGCGGAGTCCCCAGGACGCAGTACCCGCGGCGTACGGCCTGCTCCAGGTGCTCGACCGGCCAGGGCCAGTCGTCGGTGTGCTTCAGCGCGTTCTCGAGCGACGTACCGGCGTGGTGCAGCCCGGAGATCGTGTTCGCGACCGTGCCCAGATCGCCCGCCTGCTCGCGGACGAACTCCGCGTCGACGACTGCGCCGTGCCCGGGCACGACCTTCGACTCCGCGCCGAGCAGGCCGATCACCCGGTCGAGCGTCTCCGGCCACTCCAGCGGATACGAGTCGTCCCCGTACGACGGCGGCGCGGACTCCTCGACCAGATCGCCGACGAAGAACACGTCCACGTCCGGCACGACGACCACGACGTCGCCGTCGGTGTGCCCGTTGCCCAGATGCAGCAGCTCGACCCGCCGGCCGCCCAGGTCGATCACCTTGGCCACCGCGAAAGTGTTGTCGACGGCAACCAACTCGGTCGCGGCCACCTCGGCCAGCACCTCGGCCGGGATCTCCGGGTACGCCGGGTCGGTGCCCGGGTTGTCGCGGTAGTGCTCCTGCAGCGCGGGTCCCCGCTCGGCCAGCGCGGCCGCGGCGTTCTCGTGCGCATAGCTCGCCGCCTCGGTGAAGACCGCATTCCCGAAGGTGTGGTCGAAGTGCGCGTGCGTGTTGACCACCCACTTCACCGGCAGGTCGGTCAGCATACGGATCTCGGCCAGCACCTGCTCGGCCTGCGCGGTCGACGCGCGCGGATCGATCACCAGCGCGCCGTCGTCACCGACGACCAGCCCGACGTTCAGGTCCCACTCGCGATACCGGCGGACCCAGCATCGATCGCCCAGCTCGGTCCACTCACTCATACCGCCGACCTTAGCCGCGGCCTCAGTGGGTCAGCACGTCACCCTGCTGCACGTCCGACCTCTCGACGCCGTGCAGCATCAGCCCGACGTTGTCGCCGGCCGTCGCTCGGTCCGTCGTGCGGCGGAACATCTCCACCGCGGTGACGACGGTGCGCAGCACCTCGGCACCGCCCCGCTGCACGGCCACCGAATCGTTCACCCGGACCACGCCGGCCAGCACCCGGCCGGTGACGACCGTGCCACGACCCGTGATCGAGAACACGTCTTCCACCCGCAACTGGAACGGCACGTCGTCCTGCAGCCGCGGCGGCTCGGCCGGCGCGGTGTCCTGCGGGCGCTCGTCGTTCTTCCAGAACTTCCATCCCATGCCGGTGACCCTATGCGGTGGCCGGTTCCGGAAAGCGGCATCCAGCGGGCGGAACGGGGGTTGAAGGGGCTCCGGCCGCCGCTTAGGGTCGCCTAGGCAGTTCCAAAGATCCGATCTCTGAAGGGCGGGCGGCGTGACGACACGACGGGCACTGGTGGTCCGGGGCGGCTGGGAAGGTCATCTCCCGGTCGAGGCGACCGAGCTGTTCATCCCCTTCCTGCGCGACAACGGGTTCGAGGTGACCGTTTCGGAGAGCACCTCGAGCTACCTCGACCTGGACGGCACCGACCTGGTGCTGCAGTGCATCAGCATGGGCGACATCACCGCCGAGGAGGTCAAGGGCCTGGAGACCGCGGTCCGCAACGGCACCGGCCTGGCCGGCTGGCACGGCGGCATCGTCGACTCGTTCCGCAACAGCGCCGACTACAGCTTCATGACCGGCGGCCAGTTCGTCTCGCACCCGGGCGGCTTCGTCGACCACCGGATCGACGTGGTCTCCGATCACCCGATCGTCGAGGGCATCACGCAGTTCGACCTGCACACCGAGCAGTACTACGTGCACGCCGACCCGACCAACACCGTGCTGGCCACGACCACGTTCCGGGCCCACCCGGACTTCCCGTGGATCGAGGGCGCGACGATGCCGGCGGTCTGGACCCGCACCTGGGGCGACGGCAAGGTCTTCGTCTGCACGCCGGGTCACACCCTGGCCGACCTGGAGCAGCCCGAGGTCCGCACGATCATCGAGCGGGGGCTGCTGTGGGCGAGCAAGTGAGCCGCGTCGGCATCGTCGGTACCGGGGTCATCAGCGGCACCTATCTCGACCACCTGGCCAAGCTGCCGGGCGTCGAGGTGGCCGCCGTCGCCGACCTGGACGTCGCGCGGGCGCAGACGGTGGCCGACGCGCACCCCGGCGTACGGGCGTTGTCGACGGACGAGCTGATGGCCGACCCGGACGTCGACATCGTGCTCAACCTGACCATCCCGGCCGCGCACGCATCAGTCCACCGGGCCGCGCTCGAGGCCGGCAAGCACACGTACGGCGAGAAGCCGCTGGCGGTCGACCGCGCCGAGGCCCAGCCGCTGCTCGCGCTGGCCGAGGAGAAGGGGCTGCGGATCGGCTGCGCGCCGGACACCGTGCTCGGCACCGGCACCCAGACCGCCCGGGCCGTGATCGACCGCGGCGACATCGGCGTACCGACGGCCGCGAGTGCGTCGTTCGTCACGCCGGGCCACGAGTTGTGGCACCCGGCGCCGGAGTTCTACTACCAGCCCGGCGGTGGCCCGCTGCTCGACATGGGCCCGTACTACGTCACCAGCCTGGTCACGCTGCTCGGTCCGGTACGCCGGGTGACCGGCCGCGCCGGCCGCTCGCAGGACGAGCGCAAGGTGCACACCGGGCCGCGCGCCGGGCAGACCTTCCCGGTCGACGTCCCGACGCACGTCACCGGCATCCTCGAGCACGAGTCGGGCGCGCTGACGACCGTGCTGATGTCGTTCGACGTCTGGGCCGCACGACTGCCGCGGATCGAGATCTACGGCACCGAGGGCAGCCTGTCCGTGCCCGACCCGAACGCCTTCGACGGGACGGTCGAGATCGCGACCGCGTCCCGGCGCGAGTGGACCGAGGTCCCGGTCGCCGGCGGGTACGCCGGAGCCGGGCGCGGTGTCGGGGTTGCTGACCTGGCGCGCGCGATCCGTACCGGCGGGCCGCACCGGGCGGACGGCGCGCTGGCCTTCCACGTGCTCGACGTCCTGGAGTCGGTGCTCGAGGCCGCGGCCAAGGACCAGCCGGTGGACGTCACCAGCACGGTCGAGCGGCCGGCCGCAGTACCGTTGGGAGCCTCGCCCGAAACTGCCTGAGGCGCCAACCTCTGCTACGGGTCGGTAGACTGGCACTCGGACTGTCTGAGTGCCAGAGCCGGATACTGAGCCCGAGGGAAGAGAGGGTGGTGCGCGTGCTGGACGAGCGCAAACTGGACGTACTCCGGGCCATCGTCGAGGACTACGTGGCCACGCACGAGCCGGTCGGCTCGAAAACTCTGGTCGACCGGCACAATCTCGGCGTCTCGCCGGCCACCGTCCGCAACGACATGGCCGCGCTGGAGGAGGAGGGGTACATCACCCAGCCGCACACCAGCGCCGGCCGGATCCCGACCGACGCCGGCTACCGGCTGTTCGTCGACAAGCTGAGCACGGTCAAGACGCTGTCCGCGGCCGAGAAGAAGGCGATCTCGTCGTTCCTCGGCGGCGCGGTCGACCTGGACGACGTCGTCCGCCGTACGGTGCGGCTGCTGGCCCAGATCACCCGCCAGGTCGCGATCGTGCAGTACCCGACGCTGACCCGGTCCAGCGTGCGGCACGTCGAGGTGGTCACGATGACCCCGCGGCGGATGCTGCTGGTGCTGATCACCAGCACCGGCCGGGTCGAGCAGCGCATCGTCGAGGCGCCGGACGACGTCGACGAGCAGCTGGTCGCCGACCTGCGCTCCCGGCTGAACACGGCGCTCACCGGCAAGCGGCTGACCGACGCGGCCACCGCGCTGGCGGGCCTGCCCGAGACCTTCCCGCCGGTCGACCGCGCCCTGGTCGCGGCGATCGTGACGACCCTGCTGGAGGCGTTCACCGACGAGGGCGAGCAGCGCATCGCCGTCGGTGGCGCGGCCAACCTGACCCGGTACGGCGACGACTTCGAGCGCAACGTGAAGCCGGTGCTGGAGGCGCTCGAGGAGCACGTGATCCTGCTCAAGCTGCTCGGCGAGGCCACCCACCCGCAGACGCTGACGGTCCGGATCGGGCACGAGAACCCGTACGAGGAACTGGCCACCACCTCGGTGGTCGCGACCGGGTACGGCTCCAAGTCGGAGGCGCTGGCCACGCTCGGCATCGTCGGCCCGACCCACATGGACTATCCCAGCACGATGGGCGCGGTTCGTGCCGTCGCGCGTTACGTCAGCCAGATCCTGGCCGACTCCTGATGACTTTCCCCTACCTCTGGTCTGGAGTATGAGCACCGATTACTACGCCGTCCTCGGCGTCAGCCGTGACGCGTCCCAGGACGAGATCAAGAAGGCCTACCGCAAGCTGGCCCGCCAGTACCACCCGGACGTGAACGACTCCGAGGACGCGCACGCCAAGTTCCAGGAGATCGGCCGCGCCTTCCAGGTGCTGAGCGACCCGCAGAAGAAGCAGGTCCACGATCTCGGCGGCGACCCGTTCGCGAGCGCCGGACCGGGCGGGGCGGGCGCGGGCTTCGGCCAGGCGTTCACCTTCACCGACATCATGGACGCCTTCTTCGGCCAGACCGGCGGCGCGACCCGCGGACCGCGGCCGCGCACCCGGCGTGGCCAGGACGCGCTGATCCCGCTGCGGATCGACCTGAGCGAGGCGGCCTTCGGCACGACCCGTGAGCTCAAGGTCGACACCGCTGTGGTGTGCCCGACGTGTTCGGGCTCGGGTGCGGCGGCGGGCTCCGAGCCGGTCACCTGCGAGATCTGCCACGGCCGCGGTGAGGTCACCCACACGCAGCGCTCGTTCCTCGGCGAGGTCCGGACGATGCGCCCCTGCCCGAACTGCCGCGGCTTCGGCACCACCATTCCCAACCCGTGCGTCGAGTGCTCCGGCGACGGCCGCGTGCGCTCGCGGCGTACGGTCACCGTGAAGATCCCCGGCGGTGTCGACAGCGGCACCCGCGTGCAGCTGTCCGGCCAGGGCGAGGTCGGCCCGGGCGGCGGCCCGGCCGGCGACCTGTACGTCGAGATCGAGGTCGAGCCGCACGAGATCTTCAGCCGCAACGGCGACGACCTGCACTGCACGGTCACGCTGCCGATGACCGCGGCCGCGCTCGGGACGACGATCGACCTGCCGACGCTGGAGGGCGAGACGACGCCGCTGGAGATCCGTCCCGGCACCCAGTCCGGCACGGCGATGACGCTCACCGCCCGCGGTGTCCCGCGCCTGCGCCACGCCGGCCGCGGTGACCTGATCGTGCAGATCATCGTCGAGACCCCGACGAAGATCGACGACCAGCAGGCCCAGTTGTTGCGCGACCTGGCCGCCGCCCGGGGCGAGGAGCGCCCGCAGGGCCAGGTCCAGGCCACCCACAAGGGCGTCTTCGGCCGCCTCCGCGACGCCTTCGGCGCCCACTGAGCAGCCGGCCCCCGGCACCGACGATGGGACTCCCGGTCTTCCACCTCGCCGACCTGGGCGAGGACGTGCGGGCTGCTCCCGGCGTAGCCGGGGACACCACCTCCGCCGCAGGTGAGGAGCTGGTGCTCGACGGCGCGGAAGGCCGGCACGCCGCCGTCGTACGGCGGATCGGTCCGGGCGAGCGAGTCCGGCTGACCGACGGCCGGGGGGGTTTCGCCGAAGGTGCTGTGGTGGCCGCGAGCAAGTCGGGCATCACCGTCGCCGTCGACCGGCGGGGATCGGTTCCTCAACCGACGCCGCGGCTGGTCGTCGTCCAAGCTCTGCCGAAGGGGGAGCGGGCCGAGCTCGCGGTGGAGATGCTGACCGAGGTCGGCGTCGACCTGATCGTGCCCTGGAACGCGGACCGCAGTCAGTTCCGCGCCAATTCCGAGCGGGTCGAGAAGACGCTGACCAAGTGGCGGTCGTGGGCGTTCGAGGCGAGCAAGCAGTCCCGGCGGAGCTGGTTCTGCGAGGTCGCCCCGGTGGCGTCGACGGCTGACGTCGCGCGACTGCTGAGCGGCGCCGCGCTGGCCGCCGTACTGCACGAGGAAGCCAAGACGCCGCTCGCGACCCTCACCCCACCGACCACCGGCGACGTGGTGATCGTGGTCGGCCCCGAGGGCGGGATCACCGACGCCGAGCTGGAGACCTTCGGCGCCGAGCCGGTGCTGCTCGGCGACACCGTGCTGCGGACGTCGACCGCCGGTGTCGCCGCCGCGGCGGTCCTGCTCGCCCACGGCCGCTGGATCGCGTCGGGACCTTGACCACCACCGCGGGACCGCGGACAGGTTGTGCCCTGACCGCAGTCCCGGCTTCCTGTCCTGAGTTGTCCCGACCACCCCGGAGGACCGCGGTTTGAGCTCGATGGACTGGCTGGAGTGGCACGCGTCGTACGAGGACGAGGAGTCGCCGTTGAGCCGCCGGCTGGCCTCGGTCCAGCGGGCGATCCGGCAGCACCTGGACGCCGAACCGGACGGCCCGATCCGCGTCGTCAGCGCGTGCGCCGGACAGGGCCGTGACCTGATCGAGGTCCTCGCCACCCATCCGGCCCGCGGCCGCGTCACCGCCCGGCTGGTCGAGCTCGACCACCGCAACGCCGGCCTGGCTCGCGCCGCCGCGACCGTGAACGGCCTGACCGGAGTCGAGGTGGTCGAGGCCGACGCCGGCCGCACCGACGCGTACGCCGGCGCCGTACCGGCCGACCTGGTGATGTTCTGCGGCGTCTTCGGCAACATCAGCGACGCCGACGTCGAGGCCACCGTCCAGGCGCTGCCGCAGTTCTGCGCGCCCGGCGCGACGGTGATCTGGACCCGCGTCCGCGAGGAGCCGAACCTGTGCCCGGCGATCCGCGGCTGGTTCGCCGGCGCCGGCTTCGAGGAACTCTCGTACGACGCCCCGGACGACGTGCTCTGGTCGGTCGGCGTGCACCGCCTGACCGCCGACCCGCGGCCGCTCGAGACCGGCCGGCAGCTGTTCAGCTTCGTCCGGCCGCCGGACGGGCGTTCTACTTGACCAGGATCGACTTCGTGTCGGTCGAGGTCTGCCGGCCGTCGGCGACCGACACCTCGAACACCTCCAACGTGTAGCGCCCGGCGGGCAGCTTGGCCACGACGAACGAGTACGGCGTGAACTTGTACGCCTCCTGGGTCGTCGCCACCCCCTCGTCGACCACCCGCTTGGTGTCGTCGGAGGTGATCCGCCAGTTCAGCTGGGCCTCATGGGCGGCGGCGACGCCGCTGACCTTCAGCGGCGACCGCACGACCGCGCCGTTCTCGGGCGTCGTGATCCAGATGAACGCCTGTACGTCGAGCGACTGGGCGCGTCCGAGCGGCTGCTTGATCTCGACGCCGAACAGGTGGGTCACCGGCTTGCCGCGCAGCGTCACCTCGATCGGGACGGTCTGTCCGCTCGCGCCCTGGACCGTGTAGACGAGCTGCTGCAGCGCCATCTGCGCCACGCCCTGATCGAGCCGTTCCGTGGGCAGCTTGGCGAAGTCCACGGTCGTCAGCGCGCCGGACAACCGGACCTCCGAGACCTGCGCACCGATCCACGGTGAGGTGTAGTCGGGGTCGCTGGACTTGCCCGCCACCATCAACTGCAGCGCCGAGTACGTCGGCCGGCCCTCGAACTGCGCGAAGGTCCGGTACAGCCGAAGGCCCGCGCCGGTGTCGATCCCGTCCGTCCGGCCCAGCCAGTAGACCGGGATCGCCCCGGAGCCCTTGGGCTCCAGCTTGCCGCTCTTCGTCGGCAGCGCGGTCGGCCTCGACTCGCTCGGAGTGGTCGCCGACGGACTGGGGGCGGCGCTGGGCGGCAACGAGCTCTCCACGGAACCGGTCGCGGTGGCGGTGGTCTTCGGAGCGCCGGCCACCTCGCTGTCACCGGCTGGCCGGTCCTCGCCGTTCAGCAGCGCGAAGGCGCCGATCGCGGCCGCGGTCCCGACCACGGCCGCACCGGTCGTGACCACCCAACCCCGGCGGTTGACCGGCGCGCGCTGGCTCCGCACCCGGGCCTGGATCTCGTGCAGCCCGTCGGCCGGCTCGATCCGGTCGGCCTCGGAGTGCAGGGCCCGCCGCATCAGCTCGTCGAACTCGTCGTTCGGGTGCTCACTCATGCGTTCCGCTCCAGGACCTGGCGCAGCGACTTGGTCGCCCGCGCGGCATGGCTCTTCACCGATCCCCGGCTGATCCCCATCGTGTCGGCGATCTCCGCCTCCGACAGCTCACCGTAGTACCGCAGCACCATCACGGTGCGCTGCTTCTCCGGCAGGGTGCGCATCGCTTCGATCACCCGGTCGGTCTCCGCGGTGCGCAGGACGGCCTGCTCCGCGCTCGGCTCGTCGGGCAGCGAACGTGGCATGTGCTTGTCCACGACGACCAGATGCCGCTGCCGGGACCGGCACCGGTTCACCACGGCGGTCCGCAGGTACGCCAGCGCCTTGTGCGGATCACGCAGCCGGTGCCAGCGCGCGTGCATCGCGACGAAGGCGTCCTGCACGATCTCCTCGGCCGCGCCCCGGTCACGCAGCAGCAGGGCGCCGAGGCGGACCAACGACGTGTAGTGCGCCGTGTAGACAGCCGTCAGCGCCTCGTCGGCGTTCCACGAGGACTCCTGAGCCACGCACTCGTCATACACCACCGCCGGTTGTGCCACGTGACGATGACGCGACGGACCTGTCCCAGGTTGACAACCTTCCGCCGATTCGTTCTGGTCAGGTGACCTGCGACGCATCAGGAGCCCCGATGAGACAGCACGGCAACCACCACTGGTCCGGCCACCGCGAACTCACCACGGCCGCGGTCGACCGCCTGTACGCCGTACTCGCGGGCCCCGACGGGCGCATCCGCGGTGTCGGGCGGGACCGGTACGCCGCCGAGCTCGACCGTGCCCAGGCTCGACAGGACCGGACCTTCGCCGTCGGCCTGATCACGAAACGTCGCCAACACCGGCCGAACCATCCCGTACGCCGGCCTCGGCCCGACCCTGCACTCGGCGTACACGAATCCCGACGTCCAGCGGCAGCACTTCCTGGCCGACCCGTTCCGCCCGGGCCCCGACAACCTGCGGATCGCCGCCGACTTCGTCACCACCGAACTGCGCCTCGCCCGGCGCTCGAGCGGACGTGCGCTGACGCGGCACCTCGGAGCGGCCGTGCACGCGATGCAGGACAGCTACAGCGGAGCGCATGCCTGGCGAGACTACGCGGTGTACTCGGGCGACCCCACAGCAGCCGTCCAGGCTCTGCACGTGTTCACCCCCGGGCATCTGATCGGCATCGACGACGGCCGGAACACGCACGCCGGGGCGTTCGACCAGCCGCCGGCTGGGTCCGGGACGGTCCGGGCCGCGGTCGAGGCGACGTACCGGATCCTGGCGGCACACGAGCTCGGGCTGCGGGATCCCGACCTGGCGGAGCTGGTCCTGCGGGAGACGCTCGAACCGCTGGTCAGGGCTTCGGGCGCGGGCGTGGTGGTCAGCTTGGTGGCTGACGCGCGGTGGCGTGCCGAACGTGACCGGCGGCTTGAACTGGGCAAAAGTGCTGGTCAGCGGCCTGTCGAGGGGTGAACCGGGGTTTTATCGGATGGCGGTGTCGGAGCCTGCGGCTAGCATGGATCAGGTCATCGTCACCAGGCACCAGGAGGAAAGGCTGTCCAGGCCACGCAGTATCGAGCCGTCGCACCCGGATGCGACGCGCGCCGGCGGTAGCGAACCGCCGAAGGCGACCCACAAGGTCGTCGTGCCGAACAGCATCGACATGGTGGCGCTGCTCGGCGCCCGGGACGAGTTCCTCCGGATCGTCGAGAAGGAGTTCGCCGCCGACATCCACGTCCGCGGCAACGAGATCACGATGAACGGCGAGCCGGCCGAGCTGGCGCTGGCCGAGCGGCTGATCGACGAGCTGATCGCCGTCGTCCGGACCGGTCACGGGCTGACCGCCGACTCCGTCGAGCGCAGCATCGCGATGATCAAGGCCGAGACCGTCGAGAGCCCGGCCGACGTGCTGACCCAGAACATCCTGTCCAGCCGGGGCCGCACGATCCGTCCCAAGACGCTGAACCAGAAGCGCTACGTGGACGCGATCGACAAGAACACGATCGTGTTCGGCATCGGCCCGGCCGGTACCGGCAAGACCTACCTGGCGGTGGCCAAGGCGGTCCAGGCGCTGCAGGCCAAGGAGGTCAACCGGATCATCCTGACCCGGCCGGCCGTCGAGGCCGGCGAGCGGCTCGGCTTCCTGCCCGGCACGCTGTCGGAGAAGATCGACCCGTACCTGCGCCCGCTGTACGACGCGCTGCACGACATGCTCGACCCCGAGTCGATCCCGCGGCTGATGACGGCCGGCACGATCGAGATCGCGCCGCTGGCCTACATGCGCGGCCGGACGCTGAACGACGCCTACATCATCCTGGACGAGGCGCAGAACACCTCGCCCGAGCAGATGAAGATGTTCCTCACCCGGCTCGGTTTCGGCTCCAAGATGGTGGTCACCGGCGACGTCACCCAGGTCGACCTGCCGACCGGCACGAACTCCGGCCTGCGGGTGGTGCAGGACATTCTCGAAGGCGTCCAGGACCTGACGTTCTGCCGGCTCACGTCGCACGACGTCGTCCGGCACAAGCTGGTCGGCCGGATCGTGTCGGCCTACGAAAACTACGAAGGCAGCGCTGAACCGAACCGATGAACGTCGAGGTCAACAACGAGTCCGGCGTGGAGATCGACGCCCACGGACTGATGCGGCTGAGCCGCTTCGTGATGTCGAGCCTGCGCCTGCACCCCGAGTGCGAGCTGTCGATCAAGCTGGTCGACGAGGACACGATGGCGCGCTACCACGTCGAGTTCCTGGACCTGCCCGGCCCGACCGACGTGATGTCGTGGCCGATGGACGAGCTGCGTCCGGGCAGTGACAACGACGACGCCGAGCCCCCGCTCGGGCACCTGGGCGACATCGCCCTGTGCCCGACGGTGGCGGCCGCGCAAGGCGCCAAGGCCGGTCACGGCACCTGGGCCGAGCTCGAGCTGCTGACCGTGCACGGCATTCTGCACCTGCTCGGCTACGACCACGCCGAACCGGCCGAGAAGGCGGAGATGTGGGAAGTCCAGGGGCGGCTGCTGGAAGCCTGGCGCGCACCGGGAAACCGGCTCGGCGAGGAGTGACGCTGCGGTGAGCTACCACGACGGCGTCCTGCTGGTTGTGGCTGCGGTGCTCGTTCTGCTCGCCGGTGTGTTCGCCGGCGCCGAGGCGGCCATCTCGGCGTACTCGAAGGTGCGGGCCGACGAGCAGGTCGAGCAGGGCAACACCCGCGCGGTCCGGTTGCGCGACCTGCTCACCGACGCCCCGCGCTACCTGAACACCCTGCTCCTGGTCCGGCTGAGCTGCGAGATCACCGCGATCGTGCTGGTCACCCAGGCGCTGTCCAACGTGCTCACGGTGACCTGGGAGCACATCCTGGTCACCGCCGTGGTGATGGTGGTGATCTCCTACGTGATCATCGGCGTCGCCCCGCGCACGCTCGGCCGGCAGCACTCCGACCGGTTCGCGATGCTGTCGGCCGGCCCGATCATGGCGCTGACCACCGTGCTCGGCCCGATCCCGAAGCTGCTGATCCTGATCGGCAACGCGCTCACCCCGGGCAAGGGCTTCGCGGCCGGCCCGTTCGCGACCGAGTCCGAGCTGCGCGCGCTGGTCGACCTGGCCGAGAAGTCCGCGGTGATCGAGTCCAACGAGCGCCAGATGATCCACTCGGTCTTCGAGCTCGGCGACACGATCGTGCGCGAGGTGATGGTGCCGCGCACCGACATGGTCTACATCGAGCGGCACAAGAAGCTGCGCCAGCTGACCTCGCTGGCGCTGCGCTCGGGGTACTCGCGGATCCCGGTGGTCGGCGACTCGCTCGACGACATCCTCGGCGTGGTCTACCTCAAGGACGTGATGCGCCGCGTCTACGACAACGCCCAGTCGGAGTCGACCGAGCGGGTCGAGTCGGTGATGCGCCCGTGCATGTACGTGCCGGACTCCAAGCCGGTCGACGAGCTGCTGCGTGAGATGCAAGCGGCCCGGATGCACGTCGCGATGGTCGTCGACGAGTACGGCGGCACCGCCGGCCTGGTCACCATCGAGGACATCCTGGAGGAGATCGTCGGCGAGATCACCGACGAGTACGACGAGGCGCCGGAGCCGGTGCAGGCGCTGTCCGACGGCGCCTTCCGGGTCTCCAGCCGCTACCCGATCGACGAGCTCGGCGAGCTGTTCGGCGTCCCGCTGGACGACGACGACGTCGACACCGTCGGCGGGCTGATGGCCAAGCTGCTCGGCAAGGTGCCGATCCCGGGCGCCCAGGTCGAGATCGAGGGGCTGGGTCTGTCCCTCACCGCGGAACGGCCGTCCGGCCGCCGCAACCAGATCGGTACGGTGCTGGTCCGGCGAACCGACGAGCTCGCCGAGCAGCCGCAGGACAGCAGTCACCAGACTGCCTGACGCCGCCCACGAGACACTGGAGTTTGTGTTGCCCGCTGACCTCTCGGCCGAGGACGCCAAACTGGTCACCCTGGCCCGTGCCGCCCGCGCCCGCACCCGCGCGACCGAGGGTGCCGCCGTGCGCGACTCCGACGGACGGACGTACGCTGCCTGTACGGTCCAGCTCGACACGGTGCTGCTGTCCGCGCTGCAGCTCGCGGTCGCGATGGCGGTCTCGTCCGGCGTGAAGGGCATCGAGGCGGCCGCGCTGGTCACCGACGCCGGGACCGAGGCGGTCGATGTCGAGGTGGTCCGGTACTTCGGTGGCGCCGCGCTGCCCGTAGTCGTTGCTGATGGCAACGGAGAGGTTCGTGATGTCGTCCACACCTGAGCAGTTCCGATCCGGTTTCGCCTGTTTCGTCGGGCGGCCGAACGCGGGCAAGTCGACGCTGACCAACGCGCTGGTCGGCCAGAAGATCGTGATCACCTCGTCCAAGCCGCAGACCACCCGGCACGCGGTGCGGGGCATCGTGCACCGCGACGACGCGCAGCTGATCCTGGTCGACACCCCGGGGCTGCACAAGCCGCGGACCCTGCTCGGCGAGCGGCTCAACGACGTGGTCAAGACCACCTGGGCCGAGGTCGACGTGATCGCGATCTGCCTGCCCGCCAGCGAGCGGATCGGGCCGGGCGACCGGTTCCTGGTCGGCGAGGCGGCCAAGGTCGCCAAGACCCCGAAGGTCGCGCTGGCCACCAAGGCGGACCTGGTCGGCCCGGACCGGATGGCCGAGCACCTGGCCGAGATCGCCGCGCTCGGCGAGGCGCACGGCATCGAGTGGGCCTCGGTCGTCCCGGTCTCGGCGGTCGACGGGTTCCAGGTCGACGTGGTCGCCGACGAGCTGGTCAAGCTGCTGCCGGAGGGCATGCCGCTGTACGCCGACGGCGACGTCACCGACGAGCCGGAGGAGATCCTGGTCGGCGAGCTGATCCGGGAGGCCGCGCTGGAAGGTGTCCGGGACGAGCTGCCGCACTCGATCGCGGTCACCATCGACGAGATGATGCTGCGCGAGGGCCGCCCGGACGACAAGCCGCTGCTGGACATCTACGCGAACATCTTCCTGGAGCGGGACAGCCAGAAGGGCATCGTGATCGGCCACAAGGGCGCCCGCCTGCGCGAGGTCGGCGCCAACGCCCGCCGCCAGATCGAGGCGCTGCTCGGTACGCCGGTCTATCTCGACCTGCACGTCAAGATCGCCAAGAACTGGCAGACCGACGCCAAGCACCTGAAGAAGCTCGGGTTCTGATGGGTGAGAGCATCGCCCGCGACGCGAGCACGGTGGCGTCGCGGATCCCGGCGCTGCTCAATCCCGCCTTCGCGGCGCTGTCCGGTCCGCACGCGTCGTTCGCGGAGGTTCGCGGGAACGCTCGGGTCTATCCGTCGGACATGGCGCCGTTCCTCGGGCTGCCCGACGAGCCGACCGAGCAGGACTGGGCCGACGCCGCCGAGCTGATCGGGCGTGGGCGAGTGGTCGCGATCAAGCATCCGTCCCTCGTGGTGCCCGAGCTGTTCAAGGTCGACCTGACGATCGACCTGGTGCAGTTCGTCGCCCCGCCCGGTCTGGGCCTCGAGGACGCCGAATGTGAGGTGCTCGGTCCGGACGACGTACCCGAGATGCTGAGCCTGGTCGAGCTCACCGACCCAGGCCCCTTCCGCGCGCGGACCGTCGAGCTGGGGACCTACCTCGGGCTGCGGCGCGACGGCGAGCTGATCGCGATGGCCGGCGAGCGGTACCGCCTGCCCGGCCACACCGAGATCAGCGCCGTCTGCACCCACCCCGATCATCGAGGCCAAGGCCTGGCCACCCGCCTGATCCGAGCCGTTGCCGCTGGCATCGAACGGCGCGGCGACCGGCCCTTCCTGCACACCGGCACGAGCAACCTGAGCGCGATCCGCCTCTACGAAGCCCTCGGCTTCACGGTCAGCAGCCACACCAGGGTGACCGTCCTCCAGGTCGTCTAGATCGACTTCTGGTAAGCGATCGAGCGGGCCACCACGTGGTACCCGAGCTTCTCGTTGATGCCGATCATGTGCGCGTTCGACTCGGCGTTCCAGGTGTCGAGCTGGGTCAGCGCCGGTTCGGCCTCGCGCATCCACAGCAGCATGCCGGTTTTCACCAGCGCGCCGAGTCGATGCCCACGATGGTCGCGGGACACCGCGGTGTCGGCCTGTTCGGCGATGTGCGGCCGCTCCCGCTCGACGGTGATCGTCGAGTGCCCGGCCAGCTCGCCGGTGCCCCGTTCGCGGGCGATCACCCGGTACAGGTTCCGGTCGTGCGCCAGTTGCGCCTGTTCGTAGGCCCGCAACCGCTCCGGGCTGTACTCGTCGTCCTCGATGTCCAGCTCGTCCTTCGGCGCGTCGTTGATCGACGCGGTCACCGCGACCATCCCGTCGAGCAGCTCGGCCGGCAGCTCCCCGCTCACCCGCACCAGCTCGTACGCCGACGCCGCGCGCTCCGCCTCGTCGTACAGGCGCTGCACGAGGTCCCAGTCCAGCGCGGTCAGATCCTGGCGCCGGTTCACCTCGATGGCCTTCGGCTCGTAGCCCTGCCGCCGCGCGAACAGGTCGGCCTTCGGCAGGTCCCACGCGCTCAGCCCGAGCGAGGTCCGGCCGAGCTCCTCGGCCAGCCCTTCGCCGTACGCGAGCAGCTCGCCGCCGAGGCCGCGGCCCCGCCGGTCCGGGTGCACTTCGACCTCGAACCAGGCCAGGTTCGTGTTGTCGTAGGTCGGCAGCTCGACGCTCAGCACCCCGGCGAGCGTGCCGTCCTCGTCGCGGGCCAGGTACGCCTGTCCGGGATCGCCGTCCCAGCCGTACTTCAGGTGCGCCGCGAAACCGCGAGCGGTCGGCAGCAGCGCGTCCGGGCAGTCGAGCTTGTGCGTGGCCTGAAACAGCGCCACGGCGTCCGCGCACCCGACCTCGTCGTCGGGGGAGAGCCTGGTGATGTCCACCCGCCCAGACTGGCGGGCGGCATCGTTGACCGCCAGAGGTTTTCCGGGGGTGAGAATCTTGCCAGGGCAGTGAATCTTGACCGATTCAAAAACATCCGAAAGTATCTGTGTGATGGCCCTGCACTCCGACCCCACCGAACTGCTGCGCGAGGCCGCGCTGCGGGTCACCCGGCCACGGCTGGCCGTCCTGACCGCCGTGCACTCCCATCCGCACGCCGACACCGACGCGATCATCCGGGCCACCCGCGAGGAGCTGCCCGACGTGTCGCACCAGGCCGTGTACGACGTCCTGCGGGCGCTGACCGACGCGGGCCTGCTGCGGCGGATCCAGCCGGCCGGTTCGGTCGCCCGGTACGAGGCCCGCGTGGGCGACAACCACCACCACGTGGTCTGCCGGTCCTGCGGCGCCATCGAAGACGTGGACTGCGCCGTCGGCGCGGCCCCCTGCCTGCACCCGTCCGACCAGCACGGCTTCGCCGTCGACGAGGCCGAGGTCGTGTACTGGGGGCTGTGCCCGGCGTGTTCCGCCGCAAGTTCTGAACCAGCCACCACATCGAGAGGTTGAGCATGACCGAGACGCCTGACCTGCCGCACGGCAGTGAGAGCGAGAACCCCGCCATCGACTCCCCGACGCCGGCGGTGCCCAATCCGCGGTCGAACCGGGACTGGTGGCCGAACCAGCTGGACCTCTCGGTGCTGCGCCGGCACGCCCCGCAGGCCAGCCCGCTGGAGCAGGACTTCGACTACGCCGAGGAGTTCAAGAAGCTCGACGTGGACGCGCTCAAGCGCGACATCGTCGAGGTGATGCGGACGTCGCAGGACTGGTGGCCGGCCGACTTCGGGCACTACGGCCCGCTGTTCATCCGGATGAGCTGGCACAGCGCCGGCACCTACCGGATCGAGGACGGCCGCGGTGGTGGCGGCGACGGCGCGCAGCGCTTCGCCCCGCTGAACAGCTGGCCCGACAACGCCAACCTGGACAAGGCCCGCCGCCTGCTCTGGCCGGTCAAGCAGAAGTACGGCCGCAAGATCTCCTGGGCCGACCTGCTGGTCCTGGCCGGCAACGTGGCGCTGGAGGACATGGGCTTCCAGACCTTCGGCTTCGGCTTCGGCCGCGAGGACGTCTGGGAGCCGGAGGAGATCTTCTGGGGTCCCGAGGACACCTGGCTGGGCGACCAGCGCTACAGCGGTGACCGGCAGCTCGCCAACCCGCTCGGCGCGGTCCAGATGGGCCTGATCTACGTCAATCCCGAGGGCCCCAACGGCCAGCCGGACCCGCTGGCCGCGGCCCGCGACATCCGCGAGACCTTCGGCCGGATGGCGATGAACGACGAGGAGACCATCGCGCTGATCGCCGGCGGTCACTCGTTCGGCAAGACCCACGGCGCCGGCCCGGCCGACCACGTCGGTCCCGAGCCGGAGGCGGCGCCGATCGAGGCGCAGGGCCTGGGCTGGAAGAGCACGTACGGCTCCGGCAAGGGCCCGGACGCGATCACCAGCGGTCTCGAGGTGACCTGGACCAGCACGCCGACCAAGTGGGGTCACGGCTTCTTCCAGAACCTGTTCGGCCACGAGTGGGAGCTGACCAAGAGCCCGGCCGGCGCATGGCAGTGGGTCGCCAAGGACGCCGAGGAGTCCGTGCCGGACGCGTACGACGCGAACAAGAAGCACCGCCCGACGATGCTGACCACGGACCTCGCGCTGCGCGTCGACCCGGAGTACGAGAAGATCTCGCGGCGGTTCCTGGAGCATCCGGAGGAGTTCCAGCTCGCGTTCGCCAAGGCCTGGTACAAGCTGCTGCACCGTGACATGGGTCCGGTGTCGCGCTACCTCGGGCCGTGGGTCCCGGAGCCGCAGCTGTGGCAGGACCCGGTCCCGGCCGTCGACCACGAGCTGATCGACGACGCCGACGCCGCGGCGCTGAAGGCGAAGCTGCTCGACTCCGGGCTGTCCGTCGGTCAGCTGGTCCGGACGGCGTGGGCCGCGGCGGCCTCGTTCCGCGGCACCGACAAGCGCGGTGGCGTGAACGGCGCCCGGCTGCGGCTCGAGCCGCAGCGCAACTGGGAGGTCAACCAGCCGGCCGAGCTGGCCGAGGTGCTGCCGAAGCTGGAGCAGATCCAGCAGGAGTTCAACAGCGCGCAGACCGGCGGCAAGCGGGTCTCGCTGGCCGACCTGATCGTGCTGGCCGGCAACGCGGGCGTCGAGCGCGCGGCGGCCAACGCCGGGCAGGACGTCACGGTGCCGTTCCACCCGGGCCGGACCGACGCCTCGCAGGAAGACACCGACACCGAGACGTTCGCGGTGCTCGAGCCGCGCGCCGACGGATTCCGCAACTACCTGCGGGCCGGTGAGAAGCTGTCGCCGGAGACGCTGCTGCTGGACCGGGCCTACATGCTGACCCTGACCGCGCCCGAGCTGACGGTGCTGATCGGCGGCCTGCGGGCGCTGGGCGCGAACACCGGCGGCTCGAAGCACGGCGTGTTCACCGACCGGCCGGAGACGCTGACCACCGACTTCTTCGTGAACCTGCTCGCGCCGGGCACGGAGTGGAAGACCTCGGTCGTCGACGAGAACGTCTTCGAGATCCGTGAGCTGGGCTCGGACGAGGTCAAGTGGACGGCGACCGCCGTCGACCTGGTCTTCGGCGCCAATTCGCAGCTGCGCGCGCTCGCCGAGGTGTACGCCGCGGCCGACGCGCAGGAGAAGTTCGTCAAGGACTTCGTCGCCGCGTGGGTGAAGGTGATGGAGCTCGACCGGTTCGACCTGAAGTGACCTGATCGCGAACGGCCCGGCTCACTCGGTGAGCCGGGCCGTTCGTGTCGGTCAGGACGGGGAAGGCATCCCGTAGGAGTGGTCGACGGTCATCGTGAGCAGCAGCCGCCCCTCCGCGACCATCGCGCGGCGGTAGTCGTCCCAGTCCGGGTGCTCGCCGGAGGCCGTCCGGTAGTAGTCGACCAGCGCCTCGACCGCGTCGTCGTGCGGATCCTGTGCCACCGCACTCAGCTCGGCCTTGCCTTCGAGCACCAGGTACGACCGGCCGTTGGGGCCGTTGACGTACAGACTGGCCCGCGGGTCGCGGCGCAGGTTCTTGGTCTTCGCCCGTCCGTCGGTCAGCGAGACGCGGATCCGGTCGCTCTCGGCGTCGTACACGTAGGTGACGTTGGACAGCTGCGGCCGCCCGTCCCGCTTCAGCGTGACGAGAACACCGAGGCCGTGGGTGCCGAGACGCTCGGCGAGTGAGTCGGTCATGCGACCAGCGTAGAAGGTCAAGTGCGCTTGAGCTCAAGCCTGTCTCAGCGCAGGAAGCCGGCGACCGCCGCGAGCCAGCGGTCCGGGGACTTGCTGTGGATGCGGTGACCACTGTCGACCGTGGTGATGGTTGCTGAGGGCAAGGAGCTTGCCAGCAGCTGGTAGCGCGTCTGGTCCAGGTGGCTGCCGGGGCCGCCGGCCAGGAGCAGCGTGGGAGCGGTGATCGCCGAGAGGTCACTCCACCATCGGGGCTGGGGTTCGACCAGCTGGGCCAGGACCTGGCGGAACATGACCGGGTCGTAGGAGCGTCGGCTGAATCCGGCCAGCAGTCGCATCACCGGACCGGTGCCGCGCCGGGCGGGTGGATGATCCTGGGCGTCGCGGGGTGGCACCGGCAGCTCCTCGAGCACCAGTCGGTCGACGCGGTCGGGGTGCTGCTGCGCGATCAGCGAAGCGACGAACGCGCCGAGCGAGTGGCCGACCAGCGTGAAACGCTCGACGCCGGCGGCGTCGAGCTCGTGGACGACCTGGTCCCGGAAGGCGGTCAAGGGGTACGACTCACGCCGTACGGCGTTCTCGTGGCCGAGCAGGGTCGGGCAGTGGAGTTGGTAGCCGAGGGCGGTCAGGCCGGGGCGGACCCCATCCCAGGTGCCGGGGCCGCTGATCGCGGCGTGCAGGCAGACGAGCGTCTTCATCGAGTGAGTTTCTCCCAACTAGGTCGAGACGAGCAGGACGCCGCCGACGACGGCGACGAGGCCGGTGGCGGTGATCGGGGTGAGGCGCTCGCGGAGTACGACGAGGCCGAGCAAGGTGCCGACGGCAACGTTGAGGGTGCGGCCGACGGCGACCGCCTCGATCGAGGTCAGCGTCATCGCGACCAGGACGAGCCCGTAACTCGCGGGCGTCAGCACAGCGATCGGTACGGCGTTGCGCCAGTGCGGAAGCACGGCGGCGAGCCGGCGGTCCGGGCGGAGAGTCGCTGTGAGCAGACCGAACTGGGCCAGGTTTGAGACCGCCAGGTAGGGGAGCAGGTCGACGCCGAGAGTACTGATCGCGTAGCCGTCCCAGAGCGTGTACGCGCAGCTGCACGCGCCCACGACGAGGCCGAGCCCGACACCCCGGCCGAGCCCGCGCCGGGTCGGGCTGCGATCCATCACCAGCACACCGCCGGCCACCAGCGCCGCACCGGCCCAGGTGATCGGAGCCGGCAGGCCGGTCCACGGGATCGCCGCGAGCGTCACCAGGACCGGGGTCGTGCCCCGGCTGACCGGATAGACCACGCCGAAGCCGCCCGCGCCGTACGCCTTCTGCAGGGTGATGGCGTAGCCGGTGTGCAGAGCCATGCTGACCAGAGCGGCCCACCAGGTCGTGCCGATTCCACCGCTGAAGAGCAGCACGAGCGAAACCGGAGCGGTGACGGCGGCGCACAGCCAGACCAGGTCAGGGCCCGGGAATGACGAATTCTTGAGCAGCAGATTCCAGGTGGCGTGGCAGCAGGCGGCGATGGTCAGCAACGCGAGGGCGGTCACGTAGACACTGTCTACACGAGACAGGTAGACAATGTCTACTCACCACGGACGCGGTCGCCCGTCACGCTGCGTGTCTCGCCGATCGAGACCCCCGGTTCGACGGCCGGGCGGGCCTGTGCTTAGACTCGCTGGCATCATGCGGCACCAGGTTCTCCTCCTTCGCTGCCGCGGCGAGGCCTGACCAGGCCGGTTCCCTCGCCGCGGAGTTCTGTCGTGCGCCGGTCGTCGACGACCCCGTGGTACAGCCTTCTCGAGGAGAACCCCCGTGGCACCCAAGAACCAGCCCCAGCCCGTTCAGCAACCTTCCGGTATGCCGGTGCAGCGTTACCGCGCGTTCCCGCCGATCGACCTGCCGGACCGGACCTGGCCCGCCAAGACCGTCGACCGGACCCCGCGCTGGCTGTCCACCGACCTGCGGGACGGCAACCAGGCCCTGGTCGAGCCGATGTCGCCGGCCCGCAAGCGGCGGATGTTCGACCTGCTGGTGAAGATGGGCTACAAGGAGATCGAGGTCGGTTTCCCCAGTGCCAGCCAGTACGACTTCGACTTCGTCCGCAGCCTGATCGAGGGCGACGCGATCCCCGACGACGTGACGATCTCGGTGCTGACCCAGGCCCGCGAGGAGCTGATCGAGCGGACCGTGCAGTCGCTGCAGGGCTCGCCGAAGGCCACCATCCACCTCTACAACGCGACCGCGCCGCTGTTCCGCCGGGTCGTGTTCAACGTCGACAAGGCCGAGTGCCGCGCGATCGCCGTACGGGGCACCGAGACCGTGATGAAGTACGCCGACGAGATGCTGGGCGACTGCGAGTTCGGCTACCAGTACAGCCCGGAGATCTTCACCGGCACCGAGCTGGAGTTCGCGCTCGAGGTGTGCGAGGCGGTCAGCGACGTCTGGCAGCCGGCCGAGGGGCGCGAGATCATCCTGAACCTGCCGGCCACCGTCGAGATGTCCACGCCGAACGTGTACGCCGACCAGATCGAGTGGTTCGGCCGCAACCTGACCCGGCGCGAGCACAGCACGATCAGCCTGCACCCGCACAACGACCGCGGCACCGCCGTCGCCGCCACCGAGCTGGCCCTGATGGCCGGCGCGGATCGGGTCGAGGGCTGCCTGTTCGGCCACGGCGAGCGGACCGGCAACGTCGACCTGGTCACCCTGGGCATGAACCTGTTCAGCCAGGGCATCGACCCGCAGATCGACTTCTCCGACATCGACGAGATCCGCCGGACGGTCGAGTACTGCACCCAGATGCGCGTGCCCGAGCGTCAGCCGTACGCCGGCGACCTGGTCTACACCGCCTTCTCCGGCTCCCACCAGGACGCGATCAAGAAGGGCCTGGAGGCGCTCGACAAGCAGGCCGCGGCCGAGGGCAAGCCGGTCGGCGAGATCGCCTGGGAAGCGCCGTACCTGCCGATCGACCCCAAGGACGTCGGCCGCTCGTACGAGGCGGTCATCCGGGTCAACTCGCAGTCCGGCAAGGGCGGCGTCGCCTACATCATGAAGTCCGAGCACCGCCTCGACCTGCCGCGCCGGCTGCAGATCGAGTTCAGCCGGGTCATCCAGCAGCACACCGACGCCGAGGGCGGCGAGGTCGGCCCCCAGGTGATGTGGGACATCTTCGCCAACGAGTACCTGGCGCCGGGCAAGCTCTCGCTGCTGACCGTCACCTCGAAGTCCGGCGGCGAGGGCAACGAGACGGTCGCCGTACAGGTCTACTCCAACGGCGTACCGCACGAGCTGACCGGTGAGGGCAACGGCCCGGTCTCGGCGTTCGTCGACGCGATCAAGCCGCTGAAGTACGACGTGCGCGTGCTGGACTACCACGAGCACGCGCTCTCGGCCGGCGGCGACGCCCTGGCCGCGGCGTACGTCGAGTGCGAGGTCGGCGACGAGGTGTACTGGGGTGTCGGCCGCGACGCCAACATCCTGACCGCGTCGCTGAAGGCCGTCGTCTCGGCGATCAACCGCGCCACTCGCTGAAATCCACGTGCGGATCGTCCGCCGAGCTGCTTGGCTCGGCGGATGATCACCGTGCGCGAGATCGACCCGTCCGACGACGCGGCGTACGGGAGCTGGTACGACGCTTTCCGCGCCGGCCTCTCGGAGGGCCGGCCGGCCGCGCTGCTGGAGACGCGTGAGGCGCTGGCCTGCTCGCTGCGTCATCCGGGACCGCAGAAGACACGGATCCCGGTGGGCGCCTTCGAGGGCGACCGGCTGATCGGCGCGCTGCTGTTCGCGTACCCGCTGCTGGACAACCTGGACAGCGTCGAGGTGGAGATCGCCGTTCCGCCCGCCGAGCGCCGCCGCGGCGCCGGCACGATGTTGTGGCGCTGGGCAACGGCCCGTGCGGCCGAACTCGGTCGGACGATCTTCCAGGCCGAGCTCGGAGTCCCCACTTCGGACCAGCCGTGGCCGGGCAGCATTTTCGCCGCGGGCCTCGGGTTCACCATCGGCAACGTCGAGGACCACCTCGTCGTCCCGCTCCCGTACGACGCCGACCGGCTGGAACGGCTCCGGTCCGAGGTGGGCGAGCCGAACGGGTACCGCCTGACGTCCTGGGTGGGCCCGTGCCCCGAGCAGCACCTGCCGGCGTACGCCGACCTGAGAACGGCGATGGATCTCGACGTCCCGTCGGGGGAGATGACGCGCGACCCCGCGCCGTGGACCGTCGAGCGGCTGCGGGCCAGCGAGCAGCGGCTTGCGAAGAACTACCTGGCGATGGTGACGATGGCGCACACCCTCGACGGCGCCCCGGCGGGCTACACATTGATGTACCTGATGAACGCCGATCCCGAGCACGCGTTGCAGGACGACACCCTCGTGCTGCGCGACCATCGCGGCCACAATCTCGGCGCTCACCTGAAACTGGCCAACCTCGACCAGCTCGCGAAGCGCCGCACCACCCAGCGTCTGCTGCACACCTGGACCGCCCACTCGAACGTCGCCATGCGGACGGTCAACGCCCGCTTCGGCTTCGAGGTCGTCGAACAGCACCACGAGCTGGAGCGCGCGACCCCGAAGCTGCGCCCGGCCGCGCGGGCCGTCGTCCTGGACCGGGACGACCGGATCCTGCTGATGCGGTTCTCCTTCGACGACCGGCCGGACGTGTGGGCGGCACCCGGCGGCGGGGTCGAGCCGGGGGAGTCGTTGCTGCAGGCACTCACTCGCGAGCTGGCCGAGGAGATCGGTCTGACGCCGCCGGTCGATCCGCCGCACGTGTGGCACCAGGAGGTTGTTGCCGCGGGCCACGCGCGGGGGTACGACGGGGTGATCAACGACTACTTCCTGATCCGGGTCGACAGCCACACCCCGGTCGGCTCGATGTCGGCGGCCGAGCTGCTCGCCGAGAACGTGCACGGCCATCGCTGGTGGACCCTGGACGAGCTCACGGCGTACGACGGCCCGGACGTGTTCTCTCCACGCGCGCTTCCGGTCTACCTCGCCGACCTGCTCGCGAGCGGACCACCGGCGTCGCCGCACCTCATCGGTCTCTGACGGCTACAGGCGGCGTTCCCAGCTGAGGTGACCTTCGTCCATCGTCGCGTGGCCGTCGGCGCCGGCGGCCACGCTCGGGTCATGGGTGGCGATGACGACGGCGGCGCCGCGCTCGGCCTCCCGGCGGAGCAGCTCCAGGACGCGTTCGCGGTTGGTGCTGTCGAGCTCGCTGGTCGATTCGTCCGCCAGCACGACCCTGCCCTGCTGAGCCAGCCCGCGCGCGACCGCGACACGCTGCTGCTCGCCACCGGACAGCTCCTCGACCAGGTGGTCGCCGCTCTCCTCGAGTCCCACCGCCGTCAGCGCCTCGTCGATCACCCGATCAACGTCTTCCTTGCCCTCGGCAAGCAATGGCAGAGCCAGGTTCTCCCGGGCGGTGAGCACGCGTGCCAGTCCGTTGCCCTGGGGAATCAGTACGACGCCCTGCTGGGACGCGCCCGGCCGGTCCACCACCGGTACGCCGTCCAGTGCGACCGTGCCCGCCTTCGGCGTGAGGGCCCCGGCAAGGGCCCACAGCAACGAACTCTTGCCCGCGCCGGACGGCCCACTGACGGCCAGGACGAAGCCCGGCGGGACCCGCAGCGACACGTCGGCGACGGCCACCACGTCGTCGTACGCGACCACGAGGCCGGTGGCGGTGATGCCGTGCTCGATGCTCATCAGGAGTCCTCCTGCTCGACCGGACTGAGCCGGACTTCGCCGTCCTCGGTGGTGGTGACCCGCAGCAGTGTCCCGGGTGGCAGCAGGTCGGCCACGTGCGGCGGCAGCGGCAGCGACCCGTCGGTGGCGACCACCGCGAACTCCTCGCCGGACCGGCCCTCGGAGGCGATCCGGCCGTCCCGGATCGTGATCGTCCGCGGCAGCGCGGCGGCGACCTCCGGGTCGTGGGTGATCAGCAGCACTGTCATCCCGGTGGTCCGGTTGATGGTCGAGATCGCCGCCAGCACCTCGTCACGCGCCTGGTGATCGAGCTGGCTGGTCGGCTCGTCGGCCAGCAACAGCCCGGGATAGGTGGCGATCCCGACCGCGACGGCGGTGAGCTGGATCTGGCCCGGCGTGAGCCTGCCGAGCGGTGACTTCGCCTGCCGGGCGAGGCCGACCAGTTCCAGCACCTCCTCCGGCGTCGGCAGGTCGCGGTTGCGCGGCGCGGCCTGCTGGGCGTAGCGGATGTTGTCGAGCGGTGTCAGGTACGGGATGAGGTTGCGCCCGGCACCCTGGAGCACGATGCCGACGTCGGCGGCGCGCATCCGGTCCAGCTCCGCCTCGGTCATCGTGGCGACGTTGTGCTCACCGATGTGCAGCCGGCCCGCGCTCGGCGTGAGCAGTCCGCCGCACAGCTGCAGCAGCGTCGACTTGCCGGCGCCGGACGGTCCGAGCAGGCCGACCAGCTCACCCGGCCGGACCGAGATCCCGATGCCGGACAGCGCCGCGACGTCATGGCCCTGGCTGCGGTAGATGTGCACCAGACCGCTGGTGCTGATCGCGAGGCCGCTCATGCCAGGTCCTCCTTGATCCGGCTGTAGCCGGCCCGGCGGTTCACACCGGAGCCGAGCAACAGCGTGGTCGTGGTCAGCACGACGGTCCCGATCAGCCAGAGCGCCCCGGCCACGGCCCAGTTCGTGCCGAGGTCGAGCGGGATCGGTGACGGTTCACCGGTCTCGGCGAACAACGGGATCAGCGGCAGTGCGACCTTCGCACCGACCACCCCGCAGATCGAGCCGAGCAGCACGGCCAGCGCGACCGGTCCGGTCTGCTCCCAGCGCGCGGCCCGACCGGTCGTGGCAGCCGGTACGCCGGTGATCCGCAGGCTCGCGTAGTCCTGGGCCCGCGACCGCCACGAGGTGACCACCATCAGCAGCAGCACGATGATCGCGAGCGACCAGCCGGCGACGCCGATCACCGGCGTCAGTTGCAGCGCGAGTGCGCTCGCCGAGCGCCCGTACACCTCTGCCCGCGCGGCACTGCGGTCGGCCAGGGAGGCGTCCATCCCGCTCTTGCCGAGCGCCGCGATCAGCTGGTCGGCCTTGGCCACACCCTCGGCGTTCAGCCAGACCTCGAACGAGACGTTGCTCTGGGCAACCGTACCGCCGATTCGCCGGAGCGCCTCGAGATCGACGACGGCGGATCGCTCGGGATAGCGGTTGATCGGTCCGCGAAGCCGGTCGATCGGGCGGACCAGCTGCGCGATCCCGTCCAGCGCGGGCACTGTCGTACCGTCCTGGACGGGGTAACCGCTGGTCACCAGCGCCGGCGTCCTCGGCGGAGTCGACCCGTGCTGGAGCACCGTGGGCAGCGCGATGCTGGTGACGGTCAGGGTCAGGCCGCCGGCGGGTCCGTCCTTGGCCCGGATGGCGCCGCTGTCCTCGCTGAGTTGCGGGATCTCCTGCCAGTCAGCCGCCGTACCGAGTGACGCGGCCGGAGTGCCGTCGGAACCGAACCTGCTGAGTACGACGTCGCCCTTGATGCCGGACTGGTCGTTGAGGTCCCGGGCGATGCCGAGTCGCAGCAGGCGGCAGCCGTCCTGGCAGCTCGACATGGTGGTGGTCAGGTCGACGGTTCGGCCCGGGACCAGCGGCAGCGCGGGGAAGCGGGTGTCGTACCGGCTACCGTCCCGCAGGCTGACCAGGGTCGCCTGGATGATCACCGACTTCGCCGGGGCTTGTGGCGGTGGCGGAGTGCCGTCGATCGTCTTCGGAACCACCGGTTCGACCCGGCCGATGCTCGCGGACACGCGCAGCGTCGTGCCACGGAGCTCGATCGGGGCCGGTTGCCTCGGCGCGGACAGCTGCCCGAAGCCTTCCGCATCGGTCAGTTCGTCGCCCTGGAAGGCGATCCGGCGGAAGCTGTCCGGTTCGATCATCACCGTGCCCAGCGCGTCGGGTGCGGTCGTGGTGGCGATCACGACGGGGGACAGCCACTGCCGCTCGCGATCGACACTGTCCAGCGCCTCGGTGAAGTCGCCGAGGTCGGTCGCGTTGACCTGGACGACGCCTTCGGCGCCCGCCTCGTAGCCGGCGCGGGTCTCCCGGTTGTCCCCGGCAACGGACGCGGCCTGGCCGGCGAACGAGACCAGGGCGGTCGCCACCGCGACGACGGCGACGATGCGGGTCACCGCCGGCCGCCGCGAAACCTGGAGTGCGCCGAGTGCGAGGCCGAGACGGCCGGCCCGCAACGCCTGCCGGCTGATCAGGGCTGCCGCCGGGAGCAAGAGATGGGCGAAGGTCAGTCCGGCCGCCAGCGCGAGCAGCGTGGGGGTCAGCACCGGCAAAGGCCCGCGGCCACCGCCGGTCAACGCGCCGACCAGACCAGCCGTCGCCAGTACGACGATCGCGACGTCGGCGATCGCCACGGTCCTGCCGCCCCGGCGGGGGACCACGCGGCGCAGCAGGGTCGAGATCGGTTGCCGGGCGACCGAGCGAACGGTCGACACCACGACGACAAGCCCGACGACCAACGCCACGCCGACTGCGGCCGGCACCGTCCAGTGGAACTCGATCGGCGACCCTCCGTCGAGCCAGGTCTGTCTGACGGCCAGGAGCAGGCCGAACCCGGACGCCGCGCCCAGGAGCATCCCGGCCGCGACGGGCACTCCGAGCTCCAGCGCCAGCGCCTGCCCGGCCGATCGCGCACTCGCTCCGCGCAGCCGGGCCACAGCGAGCTCGGGGCGGCGCTGGTCGACCACCGCCGCCAGCGCCAGGGCCAGCACCACCACGCCGAACAGGGCGACCTGGACCATCACCAACGGGATGATGGTCGCCGCCTGCCGCCGTTCGGCCGCGATCGAGTCGACCAGTCCGACCAGGCCGGAGTTGTTGTGGGCGTTGTACTGGAGTTCGCCGGCCTGCGCCTCGACGTTCGCGGTGGCGGCTTTGAGCCGCTCGAGATCGTCCAGGCGGGTGAGGCCGGGCAGCGGCCGGGTGTCGACGGTGTTGCGATGTCCCCAGGCCGCCTGGTCGAAGGTCTTGCGGTCGGTCAGCAGGTAGTCCAGCCCGCCGGGCTTCTCGCCGAACTCGGGAAAAGAGTGTCCGGTTGGTGGGCGGCCGAACCAGTACACGTCCTTGGCGTCCGCAGGGACGTACAGACCGACGACGGTCAGCACGCCGCTGCCGACGTACTGGTTGGGGATGATGTTCAGGCGCTGGCCGAGCTTGATGCCGTGGTTGTCGACGTCCACGGCCGACATCACCACCTCGCTGGGCGCCGAGGCGCACCGGCCGGCGGTCAGCTTCAGCCGCTCGCAGTACCCGTCGCGCCACAGGATGCGTCCCTGCGGCTTGGGTGCGGTGATCTGCGGGCCGGTGAGCCAGGTGATGTCGACGTGCGCGCCGTACACGGGCGGGCTGAACAGCGGTTCGAGATCAGCGGGAACGAGTGTCCGCAGCTTCTCCGGCGGCGTCGGTTTGCTGACGATGCGGCTGGTCGGCGGCGGCAGTGCTTCCAACTGCCAGGCGGCGACCAGCGGCTGGTTGGTCAGCATCTCGGTCGTGACGGTCTGTTCCACCGCCCGGGAGAACCAGGGCGCGAACGAGGCGCACGTGCCGATCAGCAGACTCACCCCGGCCAGGACCACGGCCTGGGACCACCGGTAGCGCAACGCCCGGCCTAGGAACATCTCTCCGTACCCCCCAGCAGCCCGTGAACCCTGTCGAGAACCTACGGACTGACCGGTGTCACGTCAGGATTTCGGCGTCCACCGATGCGCTTTCGTTGCCTGCCCGACCGGCCCTTGCCGCCTCGGTCGAAGTGTTGCTACCCAGCGGTACCCGGCCGTCACCGTGGGTCGATGCGCCGGGTGGTTCGCCGGGTCGGGGATGCTTGTGCCATGACGGATCCGAAGGTCACGCTGGAGCTGGACAGGCCGCAGGGCGGATCACTCGACGCACTCCTTGCCCTGCCCACCGGCGAAGTCCGCGCGTACGCCGTCCTGGCGCACCGCTCACCGGGGTCCGTGGACGTCATCGCCGACTCTCTGACCCGGGCGGGGATCGCCGTGCTCGCGTTCGAGATCGGCGCCGCCGGGGCGGTCGCCGACGTGGTGCTCGCGGCGTACCACCTGCGGGCGAACTTCGAGCCGCCGGAGATCCTGATCGGGCACTCGCTCGGCGGGGTCGCGGTGCTGTCGGCGTCCCACCTCGTGCCGGAGATCCGGGCCGTGGTGACGATCAACGCCCCGGCCGGCGAGATCCCGCCGCCGCGCACCGCACTGCTGGTGATGCACGCGCCGAACGACCAGCAGGTCGGCATCCAGAACGCCGGGCACCTGTTCGTCGCCGCCCGGCATCCGAAGTCGTTCATCGCGCTGGACGGCGCGGATCACGCGCTGACGAACGCGGCCGACGCGGTGTACGCGGCGACGATGCTCGGCGCATGGGTCGGCCGGTACCTGACCAAACCGGCGGCGCCGGTCGCGTCTGGCCTGACGATGGGCCATCAGGTCGTCGTACGGGAGAACGGCGCGCCGTACGCGCAAACCATCGTCGCCGGCCGCCACCACCTCACCGCCGACGAGCCCGTCCCGCTAGGCCGCGACACCGGCCCCACGCCGTACGACCTGCTGCTGGCGTCCCTCGGCTCGTGCACGTCGATGACAATCCGGATGTACGCCGAACGCAAACAGATCCCACTCCGCGACGTCTCGATCGAGCTCCGGCACGCGCGAGTCCACGCCAAGGACTGCGAGGAGTGCGAGACCAGTGCGGGCATGCTGGACCGGATCGACCTACGGATCACGCTGGACGGCGACCTCACCGACGAACAACGCGAGAAGCTGCTCGCGATCGCGGGCAAATGCCCGGTCCACCGGACCCTGCACTCGGAGGTCCAGATCCGCACGGCCATCGCCGACTGAGGGTCCGCTTCGGCTGACCCTCGCCAGGGGATTGTCTGTGGCGCCCACCTCCCCGCCGTACCGCCCGGAGTGCCCCCAACCCGTCCACCCACGGGACAGGGGTAAGTTCGGAGCATGCGTGAATCCCAGCTCGGAGATCTGACCGTTTCCGCCCTCGGCCTCGGCTGCATGGGGATGTCCCAGTCGTACGGCGCCGGCGACGAAGCCGAGTCGATCGCGACCGTGCACGCCGCGATCGATGCCGGCTGCACCTTCCTCGATACCGCCGACGTGTACGGCGACGGCGCGAACGAGGAGCTGGTCGGACGCGCCCTGGCCGGCCGCCGCGACCAGGTGGTGCTGGCGACGAAGTTCGGCTTCAGCCGCAGCCAGGCCGGCGACGCGATCCCGAACGTGATCAACGGCAGCCCGGAGTACGCCCGCGCCGCGATCGACGCGTCGCTGCGCCGGCTCGGCGTCGACCACGTCGACCTGTGGTACCTGCACCGCCGCGACCCGCAGGTCCCGATCGAGGAGACCGTCGGCGCGATGGCCGAGGCCGTGCAGGCCGGCAAGGTCCGCTACCTCGGTCTGTCCGAGGTGTCCGGCGACACCGTCCGCGCCGCACACGCCGTCCACCCGATCAGCGCCGTCCAGAGCGAGTGGTCGCTGTGGACCCGTGACCCGGAGACCACCGTCCTCCCGACGCTGCGCGAGCTGGGCATCGGCTTCGTCCCGTTCAGCCCGCTGGGCCGCGGCTTCCTGACCGGCCAGATCCAGTCCCCGTCGGACTTCGGCCCCGACGACATGCGCGCCACGCTGCCCCGCTTCACCGGCGAGAACTTCCAGAAGAACCTCGACCTGGTCGCCCAGGTCAAGTCCCTCGCCGCCGCCCGCGGCGTCACCGCCGGCCAACTGGCCCTCGCCTGGCTCCTTGCCCAGGGCAACGACGTTGCGCCGATCCCCGGCACCAAGCGCCGCAGCTACCTCGCGGAGAACCTGGCCGCGGTCGACATCACCCTGACCCCCGAGGAACTCGACACCCTGAACAACGCGTTCCCCCCGGAAGCCGCCGCCGGTACGCGCTACACCGAGTCCGGCATGAAGATGGTCAACCAGTGACCGATCCCAGCAGCAACGTGCCCGGCGGAGGCGATCAGCCGCTGATCGCCGTCACCGGCTCCACCGGCAATCTCGGCTCCCAAGTCGCCCGAAAGCTCGCCGACGCCGGCGTACGCCAACGCCTGGTGGTCCGCGACCCCGCAAGAGCCCCCGAGCTCCCCAACACCGAGGTCGCTCAAGCCGCGTACGGCGAACACGCCGCTCTGCTCAACGCCTTCGACGGCGCCGACACCCTGCTCCTGCTCAGCGCCACCGAGTCCGCCGACCGCGTGTCTTTGCATACGGCAACCATCGACGCCGCGGTCGCCGCCGGCGTACGCCACATCGTCTACACCTCCTTCGTCGGCGCTGCCCCGAACGCCACGTTCACCTTCGCCCGCGACCACTGGCACACCGAGCAGCACCTGCGCGAGTCCGGCGTCGGTTTCACCTTCCTGCGCGACAACCTGTACCTCGACTTCGTCCCCGGGTTCGTCGGCGAGGACGACGCGATCCGTGGTCCGGCCGGCGACGGCCGCGTCGCCGCCGTCCTGCGCGCCGACGTCGCCGCGGTCGCCGCCCAGGTTCTGCTGGATCCCGCCGCGCACGCCGGCGCGACGTACGACCTGACCGGCCCGACCGCCTTCACCCTGAGCGAGGCGGCCGCCGTACTGAGCGAGAAGTACGGCCGCAAGATCCGCTACGAGCCCGAGACCCTCGACGAGGCGTACCGCTCCCGCGAACGCTTCAACGCCCCCGCCTGGGAGGTGGCCGGCTGGGTCACGTCGTACGCCGCGATCGCCAGCGGCGAGCTGAGCGCCGTCAGCCCCGCCGTCGAGCAGCTCACCGGCCGTAAGCCCACCGGCCTGGCCGAGTACGTGAACACTCTCTGACTGTCGGACCGATTTGAGACACTGTCCCCGTGCCGCTCTACCGTGACGAAGCCATCGTGCTCCGAACCCAGAAACTGGGCGAAGCCGACCGCATCGCCACCCTGCTGACCCGCTCCCACGGCAAGATCCGCGCCGTCGCCAAGGGAGTCCGCCGTACGTCGTCCCGCTTCGGCGCGCGACTGGAACCCTTCAGCCACGTCGACCTGCAACTCGCCACCGGCCGCACCCTCGACGTCGTCACCCAGGCGGTCTCCATCGCCGCGTACGGCGAAGGCATCGTCTCCGACTACGCCCGCTACACCACCGGCACAGTCCTGCTGGAAACCGTGGACCGCCTCGTCGTCGAGGAAAAAGAACCAGCCACCCAGCAACACCTCCTGTTGGCCGGAGCCCTCCGAGTCCTGTCCACCGGCGAACGAGAACCCCGCCTCATCCTCGACTCGTTTCTCCTCCGCTCCCTGGCCATCTCCGGCTACGCCCCCTCCTTCGGCGACTGCGCCCGCTGCGGCGAACCAGGCCCCCACCGAGCCTTCAACCCCGCCGCCGGTGGCATGGTCTGCACCTCCTGCCGCCCACCCGCCTCCACCATGCCCGCCCCCGCCACCATCACCCTCCTGGCAGCCCTCCTCACCGGCGACTGGCCCACCGCCGAACGCACGGATCCCCGCACCCGGCGCGAAGCAGACACCCTGGTAGCCGCCTTCGTAGCCTGGCACCTGGACCGCCTGCGCTCTTTGCGGCACCTGGACCTCACGCCGGCTCCGGTAGTCCCGCTGCCAGGCACCGAGTCCCTCAGCTGACTCCAGCCACTTGCAACAACCTGCAACTTCCCGCCGCCGCAAGCCGACCCCTGTGGACAACTCTGATCCAGGCCACTAGGCGTATGGCAGAGTTATACGGTCAGTAGTCACAGAGGTTAGTGGAGGCAGGATGATCCGGCGTCTTATCGTGAGCACGATCGCGGTAGTGCTCGCCCCGGTTCTGACTTCGTGTGACTCGTCCGATAGCGCCACACCGCCTCCATTCACGCCATCGACGGCGCCGACATCCGCGAGCAGTACACCTCCGTCACCGCAGAGCGAGGCGGGTGCCGAGGCGCAGGCCGCGTACCGGCGGTATCTCCAGGCCAAGATGGCGACAGAGGCCAGCGGCGGTGTGAACACCAAGCCTCTCTCATCAGTCGCCACCGGAGTCATTCTCGCGTCGGAGCTCAATCAGGCGACGATCTTCCGTGCGAGGAAGTGGCACAGCGTAGGCCAGATCGACGTGGTCTGGACCAAGGTGCTCAAGGTCGGCCCAACCGGTCCCACTGGGATGATCGGCGAAGTCACCGTGCAGGCGTGCTTTGACTCGTCGAAAGTCACCGCTGTCGACGCCAACGGTAAGAGTGTCAAGAAGCCTGGGACACCGACTCGCTGGCTCGACGAGATGCGGATGCGCTTGGAGGCCGGGGCATGGAAGGCGTCGTACGGCCTGAACAAGGCGGCGAAATGTTGAGCAAGTCGCTTGGATCCTGCGTCGCTCTGGTGCTCGCTGGCACGTTGATTCTGCCGCTCTCTGCTGCCGCAGACCCGGAGCCGGGATCACCGGAATGCAGGCTGAGCCCGACAACGGGCGAATGCCAGTTCGAAGTCACCGACCCGGGTAAGCCGGCGACTGGCGATCCAGGTCAAGGGGACAAGACCAAGTCGGTCAGCAAGTCAGGCTGCGTCTTCGAGGGCAAGCCGATCCCGTGCACCACCGAGGACGGATTCTGGGATCCTTCGTCGGGTTGTTATCTCCTGCCCCAGGACAAGCCCATGACCCTGGGGGACATGAGCAAGATCAAACCCGGCAGCAAGTTCTACCGTTGCTGGGTGTTGCTCGACGTCGTGGACGGCAAGCCGGTCGGCGAAGCGCGGTTCGAGTCGGAGATCAAGGAGCCCGGCGAGCCCGAGACGATCGACCCGCGAGTGGCAGCTCGTCAGGTTGTCGACGACATGAACTTCGTCGCGCCGCAGCTCGGCTTGTCGCCGTTCGTGCAGAGCGCGCGGCACGAAGGGGTGGTGAACTCGCCGGTCTGGATGTGGGTGACCGACCCCGGCGAAAGCACGACCGGCCCGCTATCGGCTCACGTATCTCTCGGCGGAGTGACGATCGAGGCCGTCGGGACGGTCGACCGGATCGAGTGGTCCATGGGCGACGGCAACACGGTCACCTGCAAAGGCGCCGGTACGCCGTTCGACCGCAACTCTGTGGAAGGCAAGTCGCTGCGGGAAGTGCCGGCGTCACCCACGTGCGGGCATAAGTACGTGAAGACGTCGCGCTGCGAGCAAAACGGCAAGTTCCCGGTGAGCGCCACGGCGTACTGGAACGTCCACTGGACCGGCGGCGGCATGGAGGGCGACATCCCACTGCAGTTCAGCCGCTCGACCTCCCTGTCGGTGATCGATCTGCGACCGGTCCTCGTGGCTACGGATGGCGGCAGCGAGCCGGAGGTCAGCGCTCCTGCGCGGTCGTGCTGACCTAGGCGGTTCTGTCCGATCAGGGGTCGTGCGTCTGGCTGCCGCCCGGATGGTGACGCCGGGGGGAAGTTGCCTCTCGACGTAGGGCGATGGCGGGACTGAGCGGCTGATGGGGGAAAATCGACGGCATGTCGCCATTGGGTCGTCGTCGGGTTGTGGAGCGGAAGGCCCGGGGGGAGGTGCTGGTGCCGGAGCCGCATCCGTCCGGGGCTCGGCCGCCGGTGTTGCCGGCTGAGTTGGTGCCTGAGCATGTGGCGATCGTGATGGACGGGAACGGGCGGTGGGCCAAGCAGCGGGGGCTGGCTCGGACCGAGGGGCATCGGGCGGGGGAGGCTTCGTTGCTCGATGTGATCAAGGGGGGCATCGAGATCGGGGTGAAGTACATTTCGGCGTACGCGTTCTCGACCGAGAACTGGGCGCGTTCGCCGGAGGAGGTCCGGTTCCTGATGGGGTTCAACCGGGACGTGATCCATCGGCGCCGCGACGAGCTGGACGCGATGGGGGTGCGGGTCGTGTGGTCGGGGCGGCGGCCGCGGTTGTGGAAGAGCGTGATCGACGAGCTGGAGTACGCGCAGGAGCGGACCAAGGACAACGACGTGATCACGCTGCAGTTCTGTGTGAACTACGGCGGGCAGGCGGAGATCGCGGACGCGATGAAGTCGATCGCCCAAGAGGTTGCCGCGGGCAAGCTTCGGCCGGACCGGATCACCGAGAAGACGATCGCGCGGCATCTGTACCACCCGGAGGTTCCGGAGGTCGACTTGTTCGTCCGGTCGTCGGGGGAGCAGCGGACGTCGAACTTCCTGGTCTGGCAGTTGGCGTACGCCGAGATGGTGTTCCTGGACACGCTGTGGCCCGACTTCGACCGGCGCGATCTGTGGCGGGCGATCGAGATCTACGCACAGCGGGACCGGCGGTACGGCGGAGCGGTGCCGAACGAGGTCACCAGCACCTGACCGTACGGCGGCAAACGGAATGCTCTCAGCCTCACCGGTTGCGCGGCGAAGGCAGCAAACCCCGTTCGATCGCGACCGTCACCGCGCGCGTCCGGTCGTCCACCTCGAGCTTGGTGAACAGCCGCTGCAGATGCGTTTTCACCGTCGCCTCGCCGATGAACAACTCCCGGCCGATCTCCGCGTTGCTCAACCCCCGCGCGACCGCCGCCAAGACCTCCAGCTCGCGCGGAGACGGCTGAGCCCCGGTCGCCGGCGCCGGCGTACGCAAGCGCGACATCAATCGCGCGGCGACCGGCGGCGCGAGCACCGTCTCCCCGCGCGAAGCCGCGCGGATCCCGTCCAGTAGTTCGGCGTGCGGAGTGTCCTTCAGCAGATACCCCGCCGCCCCGGCCTCGACCGCGTGCAGGATGTCGGTGTCGGTGTCGTACGTCGTCAGCACCAGCACCTTCGTCGCCGGATAGCCCGACACGATCGCCCCGGTCGCCGACACCCCGTCGCGGCGTGGCATCCGCAGGTCCATCAGTACGACGTCCGGCCGGGTCGCCTCGACCAGTGCGAGCGCCTCTTCGCCGTCGCCGGCCTCGCCGACCACTTCGATGTCGTCGGTGACGGCGAGCATGCCGGTCAGCCCGGAACGCACGATGGGGTGGTCGTCGACCACCAGTACGCGCACCGTCACGAGTCCTCCTGACCGCTCGAGGGAATCAGTACCTGGATCCGGGTTCCGCGCCCCGGCGCGCTGTCGACCTGCACGGTGCCCCCCGACTCCTCGACCCGGCCGCGCATCGCGGCCAGACCGTATCCCGAGGCCGGGTCCGCCGGTTCGAAGCCGTTGCCGTCGTCACTGATCTCGATGCCGACGCCGCCGGCTGACATCGTCAGCGTGATCAGGACCGACCGGGCGCCCGCGTGCTTGCGCACGTTCGCCAGTGCCTCCTGCGCGGCCCGCAGCAGCACGACCTGCTGACCCTGAGGCAGCGCGGCGACCTCCTCGTCGGGCATGTCCAGCGACACCTGGACGTCGACGCCGGTCTCCGCCGCGAACCGCTCCGCCTGCCGGCGCAGCACCTCCGTCAAAGTTGCCTCCGACAACGCAACCGGGGTGAACGCGGCAACCAACGCGCGCGCCTCGGCCAGGTTCTCCCGCGCCGTGTCCTCGATCGCGCTCAACCGCCGCGCGACCGAGTCGGCGCCGCCTCTCTCCAGCTCCACCGCGGCGGTCTGGGCGAGCATCACGATGCTGGTCATGCCCTGGGCGAGCGTGTCGTGGATCTCGCGCGCCATCCGCTCCCGCTCGGCCATCACACCGGCCGTGTGGTGTGCCGCGGCGAGTTCGTCGCGGGTCGACTCGAGCTCCTCGATCAGGTCGGCCCGCTGCTGGCTCTGCGCGATCACGCGGTCGATCCAGATCCCCATCAGCGAGCTCACCACCAGGCTGATGAGCATCCAGGGCAGGATCGACCAGAAGGCGTCCGTGGTCCAGCCGGCCGCCCACAGCTGCGCGGTGCCGACGGCAACCAACAGCACCAGCGTCAGTACGATCGCGTCGAGAGTGCGCCGGCTGAGCAGCCAGATCTGCGGCGAGACGATGAACAGGATGAACACCGACTGCGGGTACAGCGCGACGGCCGCCGCGATGCAGCCGATCATCAGCAGCCGGTAGACGTTGGACTGCAGCCAGTTACGGGACGTCATCGCCGGGATGGCGATGAACCAGTAGGCCAGCGCCAGCACGCCGAGCAGGATCAGGTAGGCGGTCCTGCGGCCGGCGCTGAGTTCGGACGAGATCGAGGCCGAGAGCGTCACCACGCCCAGCAGCACGTAGAACACGAGGTGCCAGCCGAACAGCGTCCGGAGCCAGATCGGTTGATCAGCCTGCGAGGAAACCTGCATGCTTCCCATCTTCCGTCAGGACCGGCCGACCGTACGACGGCTGACCGTACGACATCCGGCCGGTGCGGCAGAGCCCGCGTTCATCAGCCGGCGTCCCGGCGGGTCCAGCGGAACACCCGCTGAGCGACGACCAGCCCGACCACCAGCCAGAGCGTGAGCACGATCGCGCCGGTCCCGAGCTGCCAGGAGCCGCCCGGTTCGGACGCCTCGAAACCGTCCGGCAGGAACACCGACCGCATGCCCTGCGCCAGCCACTTCAGCGGGAACACCTCGGAGACCGCCCGCATCCAGGCCGGCAGGCTGCTGTAGACGAAGTAGACGCCGGAGATGAACTGCAGCAGCAGGACGACGGGCGTGACCACGGCCGAGGCCGCCTTGCCCGATTTCGGTACGCCGGAGAACGCGATGCCCAGCACCGAACCGGACGCCGTACCGAGCACGAAGATCCACAGGAAGTGCAGCCACTTGTCCGGCGACGACGGCAGATCCACGCCGAGCAGCAGTCCGGCGACCGCGAGCAGCAGCCCGAACTGGGCGATCGAGGTGACCAGGACCAGCCCGATCTTGCCGATGAAGTAGGACTGCGGCGACATCGGCGTACCGCGCAGCCGTTTGAGCAGGTCCTCGTCGCGTTCCATCGCGATCGTGATCGCCAGCGACTGGAAGCTGGTCAGGAAGATGCCGGAGGCGATCATGCCGGGCGTGAAGTACGTCGCGGCGTCGACCCCGTCGGCGAACTCGGTGCCGCTGAAGACGGCCGAGAAGATGCCGAGAAAGATGATCGGGAAGAAGAACGTGAACAGCAGTTGCTCCTTCTCGCGGAAGAACTGCTTCACCTCCAGCCCGATCCGGGACAGCCCGATCTGGACGGCGGACGGCAGTGGGCGGACCGGGGCGGTGGCGCTCATCGGGTGGCTCCTTCGAGGGTGTCGGCGTCGACGGCGCCGATCAGGTCCAGGTAGATGTCTTCCAGGCTCGGTCGCCGGATCTGCAGCTCGGGGATCTCGCCGTCGAAACGCAGCATCAGCCGCGCGAGTTCCGCGGTCGGCTGGTCGGTCCGGATCTCGTGCGCTCCGGCGGCGTCCAGCCACGACACCCGCGCCGTCCGGGCGCCGCGGCCGCCGAGCGTGTCCGGCGTGGCGACCTCGAGCATCCGGCCGTCCGCGATCACCCCGACCCGGTCGGCCAGATGCTCGGCCTCGTCCAGGTAGTGGGTGGTGAGCAGGATCGTGGTGCCGGCGGTGCGCAGGTCCTCGATCAGCGTCCAGAAGTGCCGGCGTGCCTCCGGGTCGAAGCCGGTGGTCGGCTCGTCGAGGAACAGCAGGTCCGGGTTGCCGATCACGCCGAGCGCGACGTCGAGCCGCCGCCGCTGGCCGCCGGACAGCTTGCGGGTGCGGGTCTTGCGCTTGTCCTCCAGCCCGACCGAGGCGATCACCTCGTCGGGATCGCGCGGGTTGGGGTAGTAGCGGGCGAAGTGCTGGACGAGTTCGGCGACCGACAGTTCGGCCTCCTCGCGGGACGACTGGGCGACGATGCCGATCCGGGCCCGCCAGTGCCGGTCGGCGTGCGCCGGATCCACCCCGAGCACCCGTACGTCGCCCTCGTCCGCCCGGCGATACCCCTCCAGGATCTCCGTGGTGGTCGTCTTGCCGGCGCCGTTCGGGCCGAGCAGGGCGAAGACCTCGCCAGGCCGGATGTCCAGGTCGACGCCCGCGACGGCGACCTTGTCCGGGTAGCGCTTGACGAGCCCGCGGACCCGCACTGCCAAGTCGTTGTCGTTCATGGCTCAAGCCTCGCCGTCCGCGCAGGTCCGTGGTGAGAGCCGGACGACGGACCGGTTGTCCCCCGACCGGTGGACAGCGGCCGGTCCGGCGGACGGGCGACCGGCGGTACGGCGTACCGGAAAATCCGCGGGCCGACGCGCGGGAGGGGGCAGACGGGAGGCGGCCGGGTTGGCTAGCGTCGGGCCCATGAGTCAGACAGTGCGTGGAGTCGTCGCCCTGAACAAAGGTGCCCCGGTCACGATCGAGCAGATCACGATCCCCGATCCCGGTCCGGGGGAGGCGGTCGTCCAGGTCCAGGCCTGCGGGGTCTGCCACACCGACCTGCACTACCGGGAGGGCGGGATCAACGACGAGTTCCCGTTCCTGCTCGGGCACGAGGCGGCCGGGATCGTGGAGAGCGTCGGCGAGGGCGTCACCGACGTCCAGCCGGGAGACTTCGTCGTCCTGAACTGGCGCGCGGTCTGCGGCAGTTGCCGGGCCTGTCTGCGCGGCCGGCCGTGGTACTGCTTCAACACCCACAACGCCAAGCAGAAGATGACGCTGGCCGACGGCACCGAGTTGTCGCCCGCGCTCGGCATCGGCGCGTTCGCCGAGAAGACCCTGGTCGCGGCGGGTCAGTGCACGAAGGTCGACCCGGCGGCGAAGGCCGAGGTGGCCGGGCTGCTCGGTTGCGGCGTGATGGCCGGCCTCGGCGCGGCGGTCAACACCGGCAACGTCGGCCGCGGTGACTCCGTCGCGGTGATCGGCTGCGGCGGCGTCGGTACGGCGGCCGTCGTGGGCGCGCGGCTGGCTGGCGCGGCCCGGATCATCGCGCTGGACATCGACCAGCGCAAGCTCGACGTCGCCCGGGAGCTCGGCGCGACGCACACGATCAACTCCAAGGACCTGGACCATGACGGCGTGGTCGCGGCCGTTCAGGAGCTGACCGGCGGATTCGGCGCGGACGTCGTGATCGACGCCGTCGGCCGTCCGGAGACCTGGAAGCAGGCGTTCTACGCGCGCGACCTGGCCGGCACGGTCGTGCTGGTCGGCGTACCGACGCCGGAGATGACGCTGGAGATGCCGCTGCTCGACTTCTTCGGCCGCGGGGGGTCGCTCAAGTCCAGCTGGTACGGCGACTGCCTGCCGAGCCGCGACTTCCCGATGCTGATCGACCTGCACCTGCAGGGGCGGCTGCCGCTGGACCGGTTCGTTTCGGAGACGATCGCGCTGGACGAGGTCGAGGCGGCGTTCGCGAAGATGCACCACGGTGACGTGCTGCGTTCGGTGGTGGTGTTCTGATGGTCGCCCGGATCGAACGACTGGTCACCTCAGGCACCTTCAGCCTGGACGGCGGAACCTGGGACGTCGACAACAACGTCTGGCTGGTCGGCGACGACCACGAGGTGCTGGTGATCGACGCGGCCCACGACGCCGAACGGATCGTCCAGGCGGTCGGCGACCGGCGGGTCGTCGGCCTGGTCGCCACGCACGGGCACAACGACCACATCAACGCCGTCGGCGGCGTCCAGGCGGTGCTGAAGTGCCCGGTCTGGCTGAACTCGGCCGACCAGATGCTGTGGTCCGCGCTGTACGACGATCTGCCGGATCACGACCTCAAGGACGGGACGACGTTCGAGGTCGCCGGGGAGACACTGAAGGCGGTGCACACGCCCGGTCACAGCCCGGGTTCGACCTGCCTGTACGCCGAGTCGCTGGACGCCGTCTTCACCGGTGACACCCTGTTCCACGGCGGCCCGGGCGCGACCGGCCGGTCGTACAGCGACAAGCCGACGATCCTGAAGTCGATCCGCGAGCGGCTGCTCACGCTGCCGTCGGGCACGGTCGTACACACCGGCCACGGCGACACGACGACGATCGCGGCGGAGGTCGCCAACATCAGCTGACTGAACGCACCGCGGCAGGCACTCCTGCGCAAAACGCGATGCGGGTGTGCCGACGGCCGGCGTACGATCGCCGGCATGGACAGCGCCGAGGTCGTCGCGCGGAATCGGCAGTACTGGGAGGCCTTGGCGCCGCGGCGGCTGGGGGAGTCGGTCGAGTTCTTCAGGGCCGGCGGCAGTGCGCTGAACGAGGACGAGTGGGCCGCGGTGGGGGACGTGCGGGGGCGGCGGGTGCTTCAGTTGGCGTGCTCGGTGGGGGACGAGGCGTTGGGTTTCGCGCAGCGGGGTGCCGACGTGGTGGCGGTGGATCTTGCACCGTCGCACCTGGCGACCGGACGAGCGAAGGCCGAGGCGCTGGAACTGAGCGTCGACTTCCGCGAGCAGGACATGATGGCGCTGCCCCCGGATCTGACCGGCTTCGACCTGATCTTCATCTCCTGGGGCGGGATCTGCTGGGTCCCGGATCTCAACAAATGGGCCGCTGACCTCGCAGAACGCCTCACGCCAGGCGGCGTCCTGGTGATCAGTGAGCACCACCCGCTGTGGGAGGTCCTGACCGTCACGGGGGAGCACGCCTTGACGGTGTCCGGCGACTACTTCACCGCCGCCCGCGACGGATGCGTGGATCCCGCCAAGGCCCCGCAGATCACCCGCGAGTTCGCCGCGCCGGTCCAGAGCCGCAGCTACGTGTGGGGTTTGGGTGCGCTCGTCAGCGCCGTCCTGTCCGCCGGCCTGACCATCCGCTCCCTGCAGGAGTTCCCCGAGACCGACATGTACGCCGGCCTTGGTGATCAGGCGGCTCACATCCCAGCCACCTACCTCCTGACCGCCAGCCGCTGACAAATCCCCAAAGGTGGCGTCACCGATCTGCCAGCGCTGCGGAAACCACCGGGGCCTCGAGGAATCCAGTGCCCCAAGCAACCGGAATGGTGATCAGGGCAACGATCGCCCCGGTCATCACCGCCGCCGACACCGTCAAGTTGCCGACGGCAACGCCTCCGGCCGCCGAGCCGAGGGCGATGCCGATGTTCGCGGCCGACGCCGGGAGGGCCTGTGCCAGTTGGCCGCCGGGTCCGGCCAGGCTGATCACCCGGTACTGCAGCGAGGGCACGATTCCCATCCCGAAGAGTCCCAGAGCGACCAGCGCCAGAGCTGTCGGGATCGCGCTGCTGCCGACGAGGTAGAGCGCGAGCAGGGCGGCGGCCAGTCCGACCGAGCCGAGCACGACGGTGCGTCCGGCATTCTTGTCGGCGTACCGGCCGCCGGCGAACGAGCCGACCGCGGTCGCGACGCCGTACGCGAGGAGGAACGCGCTGAGTGGCGCGCCGCTGATGCCGGTGACGGTCTCCAGGAACGGCACGACGTACGTCAAGGCGGCGAACAGCGCGGCGAACACCAGGAGATTGACCAGCAGCATCGCAAGAACACGCGGGGCGAACGCGTGCCGCGCTTGGTGGCCCGCACCGGCGGCAGGGCTCGGCACGGACGGTACGAGCGCCGCGGTCGCGATCAGCACGACCAAGCTCAGCCCGACGATCGCGGTGAACGAACCTCGCCAGCCCAGCGTCTGCCCAACCAGCGCACCCAGCGGTACGCCGAGCGCGGCCGAGATCGCGACTCCGGACACGACGACCGAGATCGCGCGCCCCATGCGCTCCGGCGGGACAACCGCGATACCGGCCCCGAACGCGGCGCCGATGAACAGGCCCTGAAGGGCGCCGGTGACGATCCGTGCCGTGAGGAACACGCCATAGCTCGTGGTCAGCACCGCGACCAGGTTGCTCACCACGAACAGGCCGAGCGCGCCGAGCAGCACAGTGCGCTTGTTCAGCCTGATGGTGAGAGCGGTCAGCAGCGGACCGCCCAGCGCGAGACCGAGCGCGTACGCCGTGACGAGCGTGCCGGCCGCCGGGATCGAGACGTGCAAATCGTCGGCGATCAGGTCGAGCACGCCGACCACGAGCAACTCGGCGCTGCCCAGCACGAACATGCCCAGGAACAACGCGCCCAGCGCGAGGTTGGTGCGGACCGGACTCAGGGACAGCTCTCGGGTGCTCATGGCGACGCCTTGTCGGGGTGAGGAACGGATCGTGCGGTCCTCATGCAGACCGCGCAGCGACCCGCGACCCATCGCCCAGCCCGAGTGGCTTAGATCACACCACCCCCGGAATCAGGGCTTCTGGCAGTCCTGACACGTCCCGAAGATCTCCAGCGTGTGGCTGATGTCGGCGTACCCGTGCTCGGCGGCGACCTTGTCGGCCCAGCGCTCGACGGCCGGGCCCTCGACCTCGACGGTGCGGCCGCAGTTGCGGCAGACCAGGTGATGGTGATGGCCCTTGGAGCAACGCCGGTACGCCGTTTCGCCGTCGGCGGTGCGCAGCACGTCGACCTCACGGGAGTCGGCCAGGGCCTGCAGCGTGCGGTACACCGTGGTCAGGCCGACGGCCTCGCCGGAGGTCCGGAGCTCCTGGTGGATCTCCTGGGCTGTCCGGAAGTCGTCCAGATTGTTCAGCACCGACGCCACCGCCGCGCGCTGACGGGTCGACCTCGTTCCGATCGCCACCGTGCCTCCTGTCAAAAGATCGCCGATTCTGCCCGGCAACTCGCCATTGTTTCAGATGCCGGCAACTTCAGTGCTCGTCCCAGTGGTCACCGTGCGCGGCGTGCAGGTGCCCGTCGTGCACGTAGTCGACGTGATCGCCGTGCTCGACCTTCGGGTGCCCGCACTTCTGGCTGTGCGCGTGCGGGTGCTCGTCGGTCACCACATGCGGCTCCGGTCCGGGCACGCCGACCTCCGGCTCCTCGTCGGCCAGCGGTGCCTGTACGGCGCGCCGCCGGCGCACCAGCGCCCCGGCGACCGCCGCGACGACGAACAACCCGAGCGCCAGGACGACGATCGTCGCGCCGGGCGCCACGTTCGCGTTGTACGACGTGATGATGCCCGCGAGGCACACCAGCACCCCGATCCCGCACGCGGTCGTGAACGTCGACCGGAACGACCGCGTCAACTGCTGAGCCGTCGCCACCGGCACCACCATCAGCGCGCTGACCAGCAGCAGGCCGACGGTCCGCATCGCCACCGTCACGGTCACCGCGGCCATCACCGCGATCAGCAGGTTGAGCAGCTGGACCCGCAGCCCGGTGACGCGGGCGAACTCCTCGTCCTGGCAGACCGCGAACAGCTGAGGCCCGAGCCCGATCGCCACGACCAGGACGACCGCGGCGAGCCCCACCACGACGTACAGGTCGGAGGCCGACACGGTGGTCAGCGAGCCGAACAGGTAGGTGTTCAGCGTGGCCGCGCCTTGACCGGCCAGCCCGATCAGCAGGACGCCGCCCGCGATGCCGCCGTAGAAGAGCAAGGAGAGCGCGACGTCGCCGCTGGTCTTGCCGCGGGCCCGGATCAGCTCGATCGCGCTCGCGCCGACGATCGCGACCAGGATCGCGGTCAGTACCGGCGCGGTCCCGGTGAGCAGGCCCAGCGCGACACCGGTGATCGCGATGTGGCCGATCCCGTCGCCCATCAACGCGAGCCGGCGCTGCACCAGGTACGTGCCGATCGCGGGGGCGGACAACCCCGTCAGCAGCCCGGCGAGCAACGCCCGCTGCATGAACTCCAGTTGGAACAGGGTCATACCAGCCATCCGGGCGGTTCGTCGTCCACGACGTGCGGGTGGACGTGGGCGTGGGTCTGAGAGGCGTGCGGCGGGCCGTCGTACACGACGCGGCCGCGGCGCAGCACGATCGAGCGGTCGATCAGGGCGTCCATCGGGCCGAGCTCGTGGCTGACCATGATGACCGTGGTGCCGCGGGCGACCCGCTCGCGGATCGCGTCGGCGAAGATGCCCTGGCTGGCCAGGTCGACGCCGGCCGTCGGCTCGTCGAGCACGAGCAGTTCGGGGTCGGACACCAGCGCGCGGGCGATCAGCACCCGCTGTTGCTGGCCTCCGGAGAGCTCGGCGACGGCGTCCTTGCGCCGGTCGGCCATGTCGACCAGCTCGAGCGACTGGTCGATCGCGGCCTTCTGCGCCGACGACAGCGGGCGGAAGAGCCGCCGCTGCGAGAGCAGCCCGGACGAGACCACCTCGTGAACAGTCGCTGGTACGCCGCCGGCCGCGGTGATGCGCTGCGGCACGTAGCCGATCCGGCTCCACTGCCGGAAGCGGGGGACCGGCGTACCGAACAGGCGGACCTCACCGCGCGCGGCGGGCAGCAGGCCGACGATGGTCCGGACCAGGGTGGACTTGCCGGAGCCGTTGGTGCCGAGCACGGCGACCACCTCGCCAGGACGGATCCGCAAGTCGATGCCGCGCAGCACGAGACGACCGCCCAGGTCCACCGAGAGATCGGTGACCTGGACGGCCTTCGGGGTGTCGGGTGAAGAAGGTGTCACGCGCAGCTGTTCGCCTTCCGGAGCTCCTGGAGGTTCTCGCGCATCAGCGTGAGGTAGGTCTCCTGCGAGTTCGCCTCCGACAGGCCCTCGATCGGGCTGAGTACGGCGGTCTTGACGTGGACGTCGCGAGCGATCGACTCGGCCACCTTCGGGCTGACCAGCTCCTCGGAGAAGATCGTGGTGACCTTCTGGCTGCGCACGATGTCCTGGACCTCCTTGATCCGCTGCGGGGTCGGCTCGGCGTCCGGGGTGAATCCGGCGATGCCGACCATCTGCAGACCGTACCGCTTCGCCAGGTAGGCGAACGCCTCGTGGCTGGTCACGAAGGTCTTCAGCTTGCAGTTCTGCAGCCCGGTCTTGTACTCGGAGTCGAGCTTGTTCACCTCGCCCAGCAGAGTCTTGGCTCGCTCCTTGTAACCGTCGGCATGCGCCGCGTCGACCTCGACCAGCTTGTCGGTGACCGCCTGGACGACACCCGCGTAGCGGACCGGATCGAGCCAGAAGTGCGGGTCGAGCGCCTCCGAGGTGAAGGCGGCCGGCTTGACCGTGCCGGTCGGGGTGGCCGAACCCTCGCCCTCGTGCTCTTCGTGTTCCTCGAAGTTCGCGCCGGTGTCCTCCAGCTTCGCGGCCGGGGCGACGTCGAAACCGGAGTCCGGCGCGTTCTGCGCGACGGCCTCGTCGACCGCGGGCTGCAGACCCTTCTCGAACACGACCAGCTTGGCATCGGCGATCTCGCCGACCTGCTTCGGGGTGAGCTCCAGGTCGTGCGGCTCGACGCCCGGGGCGGTCAGCGTGGTCACGTTCACCGCGTCGCCCCCCACCGACTTGGCGATGAACTCGAGCGGGTAGAACGATGTCACCACGTCGAGTTTGTCCCCGCTGCCGCCGGAGCCGCTGTCAGCGTTGGAGCCGCACCCTGCGAGAGTGAGCAGGGTCAGTGCGGTTAGGCCGGCGGTGACAGCACGCGAACTAGATCTCATGACAATCATTTTCATTTAAATGGAACTGGTTGTCAAAACAAGGAGTGAAACGGATGGCCAGGCGGACGGTCGGACGCAGGCGTGCCGACACCAAACCCAACCGGCGCCGACGGATCGAAATTCCCCGCGGTCACGGCCACGGGCACGGTCACGGACACGGCGGCTGGGGCGACGAGCACGTGCTGGACACCTCCGTCGTGGACCAGGACGCGGTGGTGGCCCGGCGGGTCCGCGTGGTCGTCGCGGCGCTGCTGATCCCGCTGATCGCGGCGGCGGTGATCGCGATGGTGGTGATGTGGCCGGGCGGCGACCTGGTGGTCCAGTCGGCCCAGTCGACCGGTGCGGGTGGCACCGTCACGAAGCTGGAGCCGTGCCCGGAGAGCCCGGCCGACTGTGACCAGGCGACGGTGCGGATCGACTCCGGCCCCTCGGACAAGGGCGCCGAGGTGCCGGTGCAGGTCCCGAAGGGCAAGCAGGCCGCGATCCCGATCGACGTCGGCGACAAGGTCCTGCTCGGCGTCGACGCCAAGGCCCCGATCAGCGAGCGGTTCCAGTACGTCGACCACGACCGCGGCCGGCCGCTGATGGTGCTGGCCGCCCTGTTCGCCGTCGCGGTCGTCGTGCTGTCCCGCTGGCGAGGTCTCGCGGCGCTCGGTGCGCTCGGCGTCACCGCGGTCACGCTGACGCAGTTCATCCTGCCCGCCATCCTCAAGGGGTCGAACCCGCTGCTGGTGGCGGTGGTCGGCGGGTCGGTGATCATGGTGATCGCCCTCTATCTCACCCACGGCATCAACGCCCAGTCGTCGGTCGCGCTGGCCGGCACGATCGCGTCGCTCGGACTGACCGCGTTCCTCGGTTGGGCGTTCGTCAAGTTCAGTGCCCTGTCCGGGATCGCCTCCGAGGGCGCGTCGGTGGTGAAGGCCTACGTACCGGATCTGGACCTGGCCGGGCTGCTGGTCGCCGGGATCGTGATCGGCGCACTCGGCGTACTGGACGACGTGACGGTGACGCAGGCGAGCGCGGTCTGGGAGCTCTCGGCGGCCAATCCGGCCGCGAGCCGGGCCTCGCTGTTCGGTGCCGGGCTGCGGATCGGCCGTGCGCACGTCGCGTCGGTGGTGAACACCCTCGTGCTCGCGTACGCCGGCGCCGCGCTGCCGATTCTGATGGTGTTCGCGATCAGCGGGACCAAGGCGGGTTACCTGATCTCCACCGAGCTGGTGGCGATCGAAGTGGTCCGAGGTCTGGTCGGCAGCCTGGGCATCATCGCCGCCGTCCCGCTGACCACGGCCCTGGCCGCGATGGCCGTCGCCGACCGGTCCCGTGACCTGGTCGCCGAGCCCGAGCACCTCGATCCCGCGCCGGAAAACGCCGGTCGGGTGGCGGAAACACCGGAGTCGTGATGTTGCACTGATCGTGGGGTGATCTTCCCGAATTCCGTCCGGCAGGTTCTTCCGTCGCGCGCGAACCCGATCTAGAGTTCCGATCTGTCACAGATTGTCCGCCCAAGACTACCTTCTGTGGCAGCGAGCTTGAGGAGCCGCGGATGCGTCGACGCGTGGGTGTGTGGTTGTTCGGGGCAAGGGGTTCGGTCGCCACCACGACCGTCGCCGGAGCGGCCGCTGTGGCCCACGGCGCTCCGCCCGCCGGAGTGGTCACCGAGCAGCCGGCGTTCGCCGGCGCCGGGCTGGTCCCGCTCGACCGGCTGGTCTTCGGCGGGCACGACCCCGCCGAGACCCCGCTGAGCAAACAGGTCGAGCGACTCGTCGCCGGCGGGGTGCTGCCGCCCCGGCTGGACGGCCTGATCGCGGCCGAGCTGGCCGAGGCCGAGCGGAATCTGGTGGTCCTGCCCGTCGCGGACAGTCAGGACGAGCTGGTCCGCCGGATGGCCGAGGACATCCGCGCCTTCCGGCTGCGCAACGACCTGGACCACGTGGTCGCGATCAACGTCGCCTCGACCGAACCGCCGTACCAGGTCCGGTACGGCGACGTGGCCACCCTGCGGGAGGCGTTGAAGACCGAGCAGGCATTGCCTCCGAGCTCGATCGGGGCGCTGGCCGCGTTCGAAGCGGGTGCGGCGTACGTGGACTTCACGCCGTCGACCTCGATCCGGCCGCAGGTGATCCGGGACTGGGCGGTCGAGCGGCAGCTGCCGTACGGCGGGCAGGACGCGAAGACGGGGGAGACCCTGGTGAAGAGCGTGCTGGCGCCGATGTTCACGACCCGCGCGCTGCCGGTGCACGCGTGGTCGGGGACCAATCTGCTCGGTGGCGGCGACGGAGCGACGCTGGCCGATCCGCACGCGGCCGAGTCGAAAAGCGTGTCCAAGGAGCGCGTGCTGACCGAGTTGCTCGGCGGTGAGGTGCCTGGAGAGGTTCACATCGACTACGTGGACCCGCTGGGCGACTGGAAGACCGCCTGGGACCACGTGATGTTCTCCGGGTTCCTGGGCGTGCGGATGACGCTGCAGTTCACCTGGCAGGGGTGTGACTCGGCGCTGGCCGCTCCGCTCGTGCTCGACCTCGCTCGGCTCTCGGCGCTGGCGCTGGAGCGAGGTCATGTGGGCGCGATGCCGTTCCTGGGCTTCTACTTCAAGGATCCGGTCGAGTCGTCCGAGCATGCGCTCACCAGGCAGTACGACGAACTGCTGCGCTGGGTACACGCATGCTGAAGGACCTGGTGGAACTCGTACGAGCCCCAGCCGCGCTGACCGTGCCGGGCGACGTACTGGCTGGTGCTGTGGCCGCTGGAGACCTGCGCCCAGCGCGGATGGCTGGGCTGTCCGCTGCGTCGGTGTGCATCTACTGGGGTGGCATGGCGCTGAACGACTGGGCCGACCGGGAGGTCGACGCGGTCGAGCGACCAGAGCGGCCGATCCCGTCCGGCCGGGTGTCTGCCGGTACGGCGTTCGGTCTGGCGGCCGGGCTCACGGCTGCTGGACTGGCCCTGGCTGGTCGAGCCGGTGGTCGCTCAGCGCTGGCCACGTCGGCAGTGCTGGCCGCGACGGCGTGGAGCTACGACCTGAAGGCCAAGAACACAGCGGCCGGGCCGGTCTTCATGGCGGCGGCGCGGGCGCTCGACGTACTGGTTGGTGCTGGTGATCAGCGGCGGCGCGCCTGGGGTCCGGCGCTTGCTGTCGGCACGCACATCCTGGGCGTGACGGCGATGTCGCGCGGCGAGGTGCACGGCAGTACGCCGTTGCCGGCCCGCGGTGCGCTGGGGGCAACGTCGGCGATCGCTGTGGCGACGATCGGTCGGTCGGGGAGGGGCGCTGCTGCCTCCGGGCCTACCGGTCTGGCCGCGACGGCTCTGCTGACCGGGCTGTTCGCTCAGGCGGTCGGGCCGGCGCAGGTGGCTGCTGCTCGAGAGCCGTCGGGTCCGAAGCTACGGCGAGCGGTCGGAGCGGGCATCCACGGGCTGGTGCCGTTGCAGGCAGCCTGGTGTGCGCGAGCCGGCGCCCCGAAGCTCGGTGCCGCGCTGGCTGTGGCGCTGCCGCTGGCGAAGGCGCTCGCGCGGAAGGTGTCCCCGACATGAGGCTCGGCTACGGCACCAACGGGTTCGCCAACCACCGGTTGCCCGAGGCATTGGCGGTGATCGCCGACCTCGGCTACGAGGGCGTGGCGCTGACGCTTGACCACAACCACCTGGACCCGTTCGGTCCGGACCTGCGCGAACGGACGGCCGAGGTCGGGCGGCTGCTGGCGCGGCTGGAACTCGCCGTGGTGGTCGAGACCGGAGCGCGGTACGTGCTCGACCCCTACCGCAAGCACGAGCCGACGCTGCTGCACACCGACGGCGCCGAGTGGCGGTTGGCCTTGCTGGAACGCGCGGTGGACGTCGCCGCCGACCTCGGCGCGGAGGCGGTGTCGTTCTGGTCCGGCGTACTGCCTGCTGACGTGCCGGAGGCCGTCGGCTGGGACCGGCTCGTCGCCAGTTGCCACCAACTCACCCAGTACGCCGCCGACCGCGACGTCGTGCTCGGCGTCGAGCCCGAGCCCGGCATGCTGCTCGACGATCTCGCGGGTTATCTGAAGCTCCGGGCCGAGATCGGCAGCGAGACGCTCGGCCTGACGCTCGACATCGGCCATCTGGTCTGCAACGAGCCGAGGCCGCCGGGGAACTGCCTTCGGTTGGGTGCGCCGTATCTGGTGAACGTGCAGATCGACGACATGCGCCGGGGCGTGCACGAACACCTGGAGTTCGGGACCGGTGAGGTCGACTTCGAGCAGGTCTTCGAGGCGTTGAAGGACGTCAGGTACGAGGGGCTGGTGGCGGTCGAGCTGCCGAGACACTCGCACGCGGCGCCGAAGGTCGCCGCGGACTCGATCGCCTTCCTGCGGAAGTTCTCATGAAGTCGACTCAGTTGCCGGTTGACGTCGCTGCTTTCCAGGACCGGCCACTGGCCGAGGTCTTCCCCGCCGTCACCCGGACCGTCGGAAAAGGTGCTTTGGGCAACGGATGGACGGCCGACGAGGCGGTGCGGGCGACGTTGCTGGCTGGTGCGAGCAAGGCCGAGATCGCGGAGCTCTATCGCTTCGGCGACACCAACGAGAAATCGGCGATCCTCAAAGCGCTGCGACTGGAGGACATCCAGCAATTGGTCGGCAAGGACGGCATCGCTCTCGTCGAGGACGCGATCCGGACCAACGACCAGCGCCTGCTCGCCGCCGCGCTCGGGCCCTACGCGACCAAACACCTCCCGTCCGCGACCTTCCGCCAGGCCGTGCTCAAGTGCGTGTTCGCCGGCGTACCGCTGGCGGCCGTCGACGGGCTGCCCGAGCGTGCCGACGACGAGCTGCGACGGATGATGGCCGACTTCGCCGCCGAGCGCCGTGCGGCCGGCCGGTCCGTTCCCGAGGATCTTCAGCCCTACCTGGAGAGGTGACCGGAGCATGCGCATCTTCGACCCGCACATCCACATGACGTCACGCACCACCGACGACTATGCCGCGATGGCCGCGCACGGCGTCCGGGCGCTGGTGGAGCCGGCGTTCTGGCTCGGCCAGCCGCGGACCAGTGTCGGCTCGTTCGTCGACTACTTCGACGCGCTGATCGGCTGGGAGCCGTTCCGCGCGTCCCAGTTCGGCATCCGGCACCACTGCACGATCGCGCTGAACCCCAAGGAGGCCAACGACCCGCGCTGCCGCGAGGTGCTCGACGTGCTGCCGCGCTATCTCGCCAAGGACGGCGTGGTCGCGGTCGGCGAGGTCGGCTACGACTCGATGACGCCGGAGGAGGACGAGGTCTTCGCCGCCCAGCTCGAACTGGCCAAGCGCTTCGAACTGCCGGTCCTGGTGCACACTCCGCACCGCGACAAGGCCGCGGGTACGACGCGGACGCTGGACGTCGTCCGGGAGTCGGGCCTGCCGGCCGGAAGCGTCGTGGTTGACCACCTCAACGAGGTGACGGTCAAGGAGGTCGCCGACTCCGGCTGCTGGATGGGCTTCTCGATCTATCCCGACACCAAGATGGATCCGGACCGGATGGTCGTGATCCTGCGGCAGTTCGGCACCGAGCGGATCCTGGTGAACTCGGCCGCCGACTGGGGCAAGTCCGATCCGCTGCGCACCTTCGCGACCGGCCAGGCGATGCTCGCGGCCGGCTTCACCGAGGACGACGTCGACCGGGTGCTCTGGCGTAATCCAGTCGAGTTCTACAGCCAGTCCGGTCGCCTCGACCTCACCGATGGCACGGCCGAGGACACCTTCGCCGGGAACTCGATCCTGCGCGGAGCGCGGTCATGAGGTTCCGGCACGCCGACGGTTCGCTCGTCCACCTCGCGTACTGCACCAACGTGCATCCCGCCGAGGACCTCGAAGGCGTGATCGCGCAGCTCGACGGATGCTCCTCACTGGTCCGCAAGCAACTCGGTGTTCCCGTGCTCGGCGTCGGGCTCTGGCTCGCGCACCGGCTGGCCGATCGGCTGGCCAATTCGTCGATCGCGCTCAACCGGCTTCGCCAGGCCCTCGACCGCAACGGTCTGGAAGTCGTCACGCTCAACGGCTTCCCGTACGCCGGGTTCCACGACCGCGTGGTCGGCAAGAAGGTCTACCTGCCCGACTGGACCGAGCCCGAACGCTTGCGCTACACCCTCGACCTGATCGAGGTGCTGGCCAAGTTGATGCCCGCCGACGCGGCGTACGGGTCGATCTCCACGCTGCCGCTGGCCTGGCGTCATCCCTGGTCGAAGGAGCAGGACGCGGCCGCGCGCACGGCGTTCGACCGGATCCAGGTGCGGCTCGCGCAGGTCGAGACGAATACCGCCCGCCGGATCCGCGTCGCCGTCGAACCCGAACCGGGCTGCGTGCTCGAGATGGTCCCGCAGGCCACCCGCTGGCTCACCCCGTACGCCGGTCCCGCGCGGATCGGCCTGTGCCTGGACACGTGCCATCTGGCGGTCCAGTTCGAGGATCCGGCCGGCACCTTCGCGACGACGGCGGCGGCCGGGGTCGAGATCGTGAAGAGCCAGGTGTCGGCTGCGCTGCACGTTCCGGATCCGAAGGACGCCGAGGCGGCGCGGCTGCTGGCGGAGTTCGCCGAGCCGAAGTTCCTGCACCAGACCCGGGAGTGGGGTGGGCCCGGCGTCGACAACCTGGATGAAATCGACCAGCTGTCCGGGAACGCGGCCTGGCGTGTGCACTTTCACGTCCCGGTGCACGCCGTTCCTCGTGCGCCGTTGACCAGTACGACCGACGTGCTGGAGGACTGCCTGGCGCACTTGGTCGGTGGCGCGCATCCGCTGACGCAGCATCTGGAGTCCGAGACCTACACCTGGTCCGTGCTTCCGGACGGACCGGCGAACCAGCAGGAACTGGCCGAAGGCATCGCCGCCGAGCTGGCCTGGCTCCGCGACCGCATCACCGCGCTCGGACTGGAGGAGGTCACATGAGCACGCAAGTGGTCGTTCTGGACGTGGTCGGGCTGACGCCCCGGTTGCTCCGGAAGATGCCGCGGCTCCGGTCGTTGCCGCTGACAAGGAATCTGGAGACGGTGCTGCCGGCCGTGACGTGTTCCGCGCAGGCGACGTTCCTGACCGGCGAGCTGCCGTCGGAACACGGTGTCGTGGGCAACGGCTGGTATTTCCGGGACCTCGGCGAGGTCTACCTCTGGCGGCAGCACAATCGGCTGGTCCAGGGCGACAAGGTCTGGGACCTGGCCCGGCGCCGCGACCCCTCGTACAAGGTGGCGAACGTGTGCTGGTGGTACGCGATGGGCGCGGACACCGATCTGCTGGTCACGCCGCGGCCGATCTACTACGCCGACGGCCGGAAGGCGCCGGACTGCTACACCCGGCCGGTGGAGCTGCACGACCGGCTGACCGCGCGGCTCGGCGGCTTCCCGTTGTTCAGCTATTGGGGTCCGACCGCGGGCATCAAGTCGAGCCGCTGGATCGTTGCGGCCGCGCGTCAGATCCTTGCTGAGGACAACCCAGACCTGCTGCTCACGTATGTGCCGCACCTGGACTACGACCTGCAGCGATACGGCGCGTCGTCGGTGCAGGCGACCCGGGCCGCGATCGAGCTGGACGCCGTACTGGCTCCGCTGCTGGAGGACGCGCAGGCGCGCGGAGCGACGGTGATCGTGCTGTCGGAGTACGGGATCACCGACGTGTCGCGACCGGTGGACGTGAACCGCGTGCTGCGGTCCGAAGGGCTGCTGGAGGTGCACACGCAGGACGGGATGGAGTACCTGGACCCGTGGACGTCCCGCGCGTTCGCGGTCGCCGACCACCAAGTCGCGCACGTCTACGTCAAGGACCCGGCCGATGTCGATGCCGTCGGCAAGCTGCTCGCCGGGGTGACTGGCGTCGCCGAGGTGCTCGATGCCGAGGGCAAGAAGCGGTACGGGCTTGCCCACGAGCGGGCCGGTGAACTGGTCCTGGTCGCGGAACCCGATGCCTGGTTCACCTATTACTACTGGCTCGACGACGAGCGGGCGCCGGACTTCGCGCGCGGGGTCGAGATCCACCGCAAGCCGGGCTACGACCCGGCCGAGCTGTTCTTCGATCCGGCCGACAAGTGGGTCAAGCCGCGCGCGGCGTCGTACTTGCTGCGCAAGAAGGTCGGGTTGCGGTACGCGATGCAGGTGGTGCCGCTGGATCCGTCGATCGTGCGTGGCTCGCATGGGCGGTTACCGGCCTCGACTGAAGACGGTCCGGTGTTCCTGAGCAGCGATCCGGAGCTGGTGTCGGGTGAGGGACCGATCAAAGCCACCGCGGTCAGGGATCTGCTGCTGAAGGCCGGCGGGCTGGGCTGAAGCGCGCGGTTCAGGCGGACTCGCGGACCACGATCTCGGTCGGCAGGGTGACCGAGTCGGCGGTGCCATGGGCGATGAGGTCGAGCAGGAGCCTGGTGGTCCGCGCCGCCTGCTCGCCCATCGGGCTGCGCACGGTGGTCAGCGCGGGCGCGGTGTAGAGCGCGGCCTCGATGTCGTCGAAACCGATCACCGCGACGTCGTCCGGCACCCGCCGGCCCGCCTCGCGCAAGGTGCGCAGGGCACCGATCGCCATCAGGTCGTTGGCCGCGAACACCGCGTCCAGCTGCGGGTCGTCGGCCAGCAGTTGCCGCATCGCGTCCGCGCCGGAGATCCGGGTGAAGTCGCCGAGGGCAACGATCGACCGGCGCCCGGTGTCCTTCAGCGTCTCCCGGTACGCCGTCAACCGGTCCTGCGCCGCGGTCATGTCGAGCGGCCCGGAGATCGTCGCGATCCGCTGCCGGCCCTGGTCGAGCAGGTGCTGCACGGCCTTGGTCGCGCCGCCGAGGTTGTCGTTGTCGACCCACGGCATCAGGCCGGGGGTGGCCAGTCGTCCGTGCGACACGATCGGCAGGCCGGTCCGAGCCAGGACGGCGGGCAGCGGGTCCGCGCCGTCCATCGAGACCAGCATCGCGCCGTCGACGTGGCCGGCGGCCAGGTACTGCTCGACGCGCTTGCGGCTCTCGTCGGACCCGGCCAGCACCAGCGACACCTGCTTGCCGGCCGCCTCGAGCTCCCGGCTGGCCGCGCGCACGACCATCGCGAACATCGGGTCGTCGGAGGCCAGGCCCTCGGGCGGGTCGGAGACGATGATCGCGATCGTGTTGGTCTTCTGGGTGACCAGGTTGCGGGCCGCGCCGTTCGGCACGTAGCCGAGCTCGGTCACCGCGGCCATCACGATCTGCCGGATCTCCGGCGCGACCGTGGGCTCGCCGTTGATCACCCGGGACACGCTGGACTTGGACACCCCGGCCCGGGCCGCGACCGCGTGCAGCGTCGGTCGTCTCACGGGCACCCCCTCGGCAACGGTCAGGGGAGCGTTCCCCAGCCACGAGCATCCCGGCGGTTCCGGAACCTTGTCAAGCACCCGAGGGCGATCCCGCGGGCTGCGCAATGCCGTCGCACAAAGGTCATGGGGCCTCCCGGTCTGGACTGAGAAGCGGAGGGAGCGAAGCGACTGCAGCGACGAGGGAAGGCCGGGAGACAAAGCCCCATGACCACGCGGCGCCGGAGGCGACGCCAACAATGCTGAGCTCTTGACACCGTTCCCTGAGGAGGCGACTCTCAGACTCGGGGAACGTTCCCCGAACCTCCTGCCCGCCCCTGGAGATGCCCATGCGTTTGTCCCGTAGACCGTCGCGGCTCAAGACCGCGACCCTCGTCGCCGTCGCGACGAGTTTCGTCCTCGCCCTGCTGGTCGCGCCGCCCGCCGACGCCGCCGACCCGCTGCTGTCCCAAGGCAAGACCGCCACCGCGTCGTCCGCGGAGAACGTCGCCTTCCCCGCCTCGGCCGCCGTCGACGGCGACCCCGGAACCCGCTGGTCGAGCGCGTTCGGCGACCCGCAGTGGATCCAGGTCGACCTCGGCCAGACCGCCACCATCAGCCAGGTCGCGCTCAGCTGGGAGGCGGCGTACTCGACCGCGTTCCAGGTGCAGACCTCCGCCGACGGCACGAACTGGTCGTCGATCTACAGCACCACGACCGGTGCCGGAGGCAACCAGACGCTGGATCTCAGCGGCAACGGTCGCTACGTCCGGCTGCTCAGCACGGCCCGCGCAACCCAGTGGGGTGTTTCGCTGTGGGAGTTCAAGGTGTTCGGGACCACTGGTGGCGGTCCCGGACCCGGCAGCAAGCTGCTGTCGTACGGCAAGACCGGCGCGGCGTCCTCGCAGCAGCACGACAGCAACTGCTGGGAGTGCACGCCGGCCCGCGCGTTCGACCTCGACCCGGCGAGCCGCTGGGCCACCGCGACCGACTCCGGCTGGGTGGACCCGGGCTGGATCTCGGTCGACCTCGGTGCCGTCGCGCAGATCGACAAGGTCGTGCTGCAGTGGGACCCGGCCTCGGCCAAGTCCTACGAACTGCAGACCTCGAACGACAACGTGAACTGGACCCGGATCTACTCGACCGCGAACGGACCGGGCTTCAAGGAGACACTGACCGTCTCCGGCACCGGCCGCTACGTCCGGATGTACGGCACGCAGCGCAACACGCCGTACGGGTACTCGCTGTGGGAGTTCCAGGTCTACGGCACCGGTGGCGCGCCGAACACCCCGCCGGCCCCGCCGAGTGACCCGGCGAACCCGCCGCAGCTGATCTGGTCCGACGAGTTCAACGGCTCGGCCGGCAGCAAGCCGGACGCGGCGAAGTGGACGATCGATCCCGGCACCGGGCCGAACAACGAACTCGAGTACTACACGAACAACAACAACGCCTCGATGAACGGCAACGGCAACCTGGTGATGGAGGCCCGCAAGGAGGCCACGCCGGGCTCGTCCTGCCCGATCGACCCGCTGACCGGCAGCGGCACCTGCCAGTACACCTCGCACCGGATGAACACCGGCGGCAAGTTCACCACGACGTACGGCAAGATCGAGGCGCGGGTGAAGATCCCGAAGGGCGCGGGCCTGTGGCCGGCGTTCTGGATGATGGGTGCGGACTTCCTCACCGGCCGGCCCTGGCCGTACAACGGGGAGATCGACATCCTCGAGGTGCTCGGCAAGGACGTGAAGACGGCGTACTCGACCGTGCACGCGCCGGCGTACAACGGCGGTGGCGGCATCGGTGGCTCGTACACGCTGCCGAACGGCGCCGACTTCTCCGACGACTTCCACGTCTGGGCGGCCAGCTGGGACAGCAAGGGCATCGTCTACACGCTCGACGGCCGCACGGTCTTCACGCTCGACAAGGCCCAGGTCGAGGCGACCCGTGGTCCATGGATCTTCGACCACCCGTTCTACATCATCCTCAACCTCGCCGTCGGCGGTGACTGGCCCGGTCCGCCGAACGCCAGTACGCCGTTCCCGGCGCGGATGCTGGTCGACTACGTGCGGGTGTACCGATGACGGCGCGCCGGGTTCTGCGGCTCGGCACCGTCGCCGTCGGGCTGCTGGCACTGCTCGGTGCCTACCTGGTCTGGACGGGCCGTCCCGCGCAAGCCGCAGAAACCCTGCTGTCGCAGGGGCGTCCGGTCGTCGCGTCGTCGGTGGAGAGCGGCGCGTTCCCGGCCGCGGCCGCCGTCGACGGTGACGGCGGGACGCGCTGGGCGTCCAGCTTCTCGGACAACCAGTGGCTGCAAGTCGATCTCGGGTCCAGCCAGACCTTCAACCGGGTCGTGCTGAAGTGGGAGGCGGCGTACGCGCGCGGGTTCGCCGTACAGACGTCCGCGGACGCAACGGCCTGGACGACTGTGCACACCACGACCAACGGGACCGGTGGTGAGCAGAACCTGAGCGTGTCCGGCACCGGCCGGTACGTGCGGGTGCTGATCACGCAGCGGGCCACCCAGTGGGGCGCGTCGCTGTTCGAGTTCCAGGTGTACGCCGGGACGCCGGGCGGCGGTCCGATCGTGCGGGTGGCCGAGTTCCTCGCGGATTGCCCGTACACGCATCGCCTGCCCGACGACCCGATCGTGTTCCCGAACCTGCCCGGGGCGTCGCACATGCACAGCTTCTTCGGGGCCACCGTGACGAACGCGCACACCACCGTGAACGACCTGGTGAACTCGCCGACGTCGTGCAACCCCGCGGAGGACAAGTCGTCGTACTGGGTGCCGACGCTGTACGTCGACAACCAGCCGGTCGAGCCGACCGGGACGACGTTCTACTACCTGGGCGAAGGTGTTCGCGACGACGTGATCGCGCGGACGCAGCCGCTGCCGTTCGGGCTGCGGATCGTGGCCGGCAACGCGAAGGCGACCGGGCCCGGTGACAACACGATCTCGCGATGGTCCTGTCTGCACGCCGGTGACGCCGGCTCGGGGCACGACTTCATCAACTGCCCGGCCGGGTCGATGCTGGAGTCGTACCTGGACTTCCCGCAGTGCTGGAACGGGCGTGACCTGGACTCGCCCGATCACAAGAGCCACATGGCGTATCCGGTGAACGGCGACTGCCCTGCTACTCACCCGGTTCCGGTGCCGAAGCTGCGGCAGGTGCTGCGGTATCCGGTGAACGGGCCGACCGCCGGCTTCCGGCTGGCGTCGGGTGGTGGGTTCACGATGCACGGTGACTTCTTCAACGCCTGGCCGGTGGCGGAGATGGCGCGCCGCGTGAACGACTGCATCCGCCCGATCATCAAGTGCGGGGCCGACGGTCACCCGTAGGTCCGCTCGGACCGCCGGGCGGGTCCCCGTCCCAGGACCCGCCCGGCTGCTTTTGGAAAGAACTCTTCCTTACCCTCTGTACTGTGGCTGACACCGTCTGTACGCTCGGCTCACACCGCCCCCGTTCGTTGTTCTTCGAGGAGCTCTCGTGAAAGCTCTTGCCTGCGTCGTGTTGCTCGCCTCGCTGACCGCCTGTGGCTCGTCGGCCGCGTCGCCGCCGCCCACCCCGGCGCCGGCCGGTACGCCGTCCGCGACCGCGAGTGTGTGGGACATCGACCCGTCGTTCAACGCGACCGATCTGGCGTGGATCGAGCTGATGATCCCGATGGACCAGCAGCTCCTGCGGGTACTTGCCTTGGGTGAGAAGCAGGCGGCCGATCCTGCGGTCCGCGCGTTCGCCGGCCAGGTCGCCGCGGGTCATCGAGCCGAGCTGGACAGACTCGTTGCCCTGCGCACCCGTTCTCGGCTGCCGGTCCGCAATCCGCACGAGGGGCATGACATGCCGGGCATGATTACCGAGCCGGAAATCGTTGCCCTCGGCAAGGCAACTGGCGCGGCGTTCGATGCGACGTTCCTCAAGAACCTCAAGGAACACCTGGACCAGTCGATCGTGCTGGCCCGCGGCATCACCAAGGACGGCAAGGACCCCGAGGGCAAGAAGCTCGCCGCCAGCATCGTCACCACCCGAACCACTCAACTGAAGCAGCTCGCCACCCTCGATTGACGCGGCTCCGAGCGCTGTCTGGTCGAACGACTGATTGCGGAGATACGCAGGCGTAGGACCTGCGTTATTCACACGACGGTCGTGACGCCCGGCACTACGCAGAGAGCGGACGCGGCGACACCATGTGACGGACGAGTCCGGACATGGGGAGGTCGGCGTGGAACAGTACGAGCTGTACTGCCTGGCTGATCGGCTCTTCTACGACACCCCGACCAATCGCGGCGCGGAGCAACCGGACTTCGCGGCGTGCGCCCGGCCGGTGCCGCCCGGTTGGGAGCACGAAGCCGGCGAGGTGTGGATGCACTACGCCCCGGCGGACGCGCGGATCCCGGCCCAGGGCTGGAAGATCCACGTGTCGGCCGGTCTCGACGACGCCGACCGGACGCTTGCCGCGGTCTGGGACTACTGCGTCGACCGCCGGCTGGCGTTCAAGTTCCTGCGCAGCAAGCCGGTCCTGATGATGTTCAACTCCAAGTCGGCCTTTCGCGGGTCCAGCGGCAAGCTGGTCACGATCTATCCGGCCGACGAGGCGCAGCTCGAGCTGGTGCTGAAGGAGCTGGACGGCATCCTGGAGGGAGTCCAGGGCCCCTACATCCTCAGCGACCTGCGGTACGCCGCCGGCCCGCTCTTCGTGCGGTACGGCGCCTTCGCGACCCGGTACTGCCTGTCGGACAGCGGCGAACGGGTCTACGCCCTGGAGGACGAGCAGGGTCGCCTGGTTCCCGACGTTCGCGGCCCCATCTTCTCGACGCCGTCGTGGGTGACGTTGCCGTCCTTCCTGGAACCGCACCTGGAGGCCCGCAACGCGGTGACCACCAACGACCTGGCGTACGTGATCGAGAGCGTCATCCAGTTCTCCAACGGTGGTGGGGTCTACCTCGGTCACCATCGCGACACCGAGCAGAAGGTGGTTCTCAAGGAGGGCCGTCCACTGGCCGGGCTGGACGTGCTCGGCCGGGACGCGGTGGCCAGGGTCGGTCACGAGCGCGACATCCTGCGGCAGCTGGCCGGCCTGGAGGTCGTCCCCGCGGTGCACGACTACCTCCAGCTCGGCGACCACCACTTCCTGGTCCAGGAGTTCATCGATTCCAACCCCCTGCAGCGGTTGATCGTTCGTCGCTACCCGTTGACCCGGCCGGACGCCGGGGCGGAGGAGCGGACGGCGTACGCCGAGTGGGCGCTCGGGATGCTGACCCGGGTCGAGCGGGCGGTCGCGGCGCTGCACGAACGCGGCGTGGTGTTCAACGACCTGCACCCCGACAACATCCTGATCGACGCCGACGACCGGTTGGTGCTGATCGACTTCGAGGTGGCGACGCTGGTCACCGAGCAGGCCCGGTCCGCGCTGGCGCATCCCGGCTACGCCGCGCCTGCCGATCGCCAGGGGCCTGACGTGGACCGCTACGCGCTGGCCTGCCTGACGCTCGGGATGTTCGCGCCGCAGGCCACCATGCTGCTGAGCCTCGATCCGGGAAAGGCCCACCAGCTGACCGACCTGATCAGCGAGACCTTTCAGGTGCCCAGGGCAACCATCGAGCCGGCGGTCGAGACCATTCTCGGCGACCGGTCGGCGGACCAGGACGGCCCCGCGTCGCTCCAGGACGGTCCACCGGTGCCCGGCAGAGCCGCATGGCCGGACCTGCGCGCCGCCCTCGCCAAGGCGATCACGACCGCGGCGACTCCGGAGCGGACGGACCGGCTGTTCCCCGGCGACATCGCGCAGTTCCAGCCGGGCGGAGGCATCAACCTGGCCCACGGAGCGGCCGGCGTGCTGTATGCCCTGGACCGCTGCGGTGCCGGCCGCTTCCCGCAGTACGAGGACTGGCTGCGTCGGCGCGCGCTGGACACGGTGGCCGGGCCCGGCCTCTACGACGGGCTGCACGGTGTCGCTCTGGTGCTGGACGAACTCGGGCACCGGCAGGACGCGCTCGACCTGCTGGATCGCACCATGACGCAGCCGGTCGACGTACTGGAGTTGGGTCTCTCCTCGGGGCTGGCCGGGATCGGGCTCAATCTCTTGCGGTTCAGCGCCGAGCCGGCCGCCCTCGCGCTGGCGACCCGGGTGGTCGACGAGGTCGCCGACCGGCTCGGTGGACCCGAGGACGTCCCCGAGCTGAGCGGCGACGGCCGTCCACGCGCGGGCTTGATGTTCGGCTCGTCCGGACCGGCGCTGCTGTTCCTGCACGCCTACGAACGCAGCGGCGATACCGGGCTGCTCGACCTCGCGCGGATCGCGCTCCAGCAGGACCTGCGACGCTGCACGGCCGACCAGTACGGCACGCTCCAGGTCAACCAGGGTTGGCGCACGTTGCCGTACCTGGAAGAGGGGTCGGTCGGGATCGCCCTGGTGCTCGACCGCTACCTGCGCCACCGTCCCGACGACGATCTCGCCGCGTCCCTCGATCCGCTGCGCAAGGTCACCCACTGCGGCTACTTCGTTCAGCCCGGCCTGCTCATGGGACGCGCCGGCGTGCTGCTCGCGGCTGCGCAGGTCGAGCCGAGTGCGCTCGACCAGCTGATCGCCGGACTGGGCTGGCACTCGCTGCGCTACGGCGACGGACTGGCGTTCCCCGGCAACCAGTTGCTGCGGCTGTCCATGGACCTGGCGACCGGTTCCGCCGGCGTCCTGCTGGCGCTCGGCGCCGCTCTGCACGAGCAGCCGGTGGCCCTCCCGTTTCTCGAGCCCGCTCAGAGGCTCGAACCCAACCAGCACCGGAAGGAGGTGTAGAACAATGGCACTTCTCGATCTGCAAGGTCTCGAGGCCCCCACCGGGGGCGGCGGACACGGCGGTGGCGGCAGCACGCTGACGGTTCTCGGCTGCGCATCCGGCAGGCCCAGCAACCTGAGCCTTCTGCTCTGTCACTGAGGTGCGAGCGGTCCCGGGCGAGCGTGTCCGAGCTCGTCCGGGACCCGCGCCGCCTACTCGGGGACAAGGAGTCCCGTGCGGAAACCTGAGCTGAACTATCCCGATGCCGAGCGGCTGGCCGGCGTCGAGCTTCTGCACGGCTACGAGGTGACCGATCCGTACCGCTGGCTGGAAGACGCCGGCGATCCGCGGACGCGGGCCTGGCAGGGGGCGCAGGACGAGCTCTGGTTCACCCAGGCCGCCGGTCTACCGGGCCGCTACCGCTTCCGGACCCGGGTCGCCGCACTCAGCGCCGTGGGCATCACCAGTACGCCGACCTGGCGCGGCAACCGGCAGTTCTTCCTCCGCAGAAGCGCCGGGCAGCAGCACCCGGTGCTGTATCAGGTCGATCCCGACGGTCCCGAGCGTCTGCTGATCGACCCTGCCCAGCAGGACCCCTCCGGGCGTACCACACTCGATCACTGGCAGCCGTCGCCGGACGGGCGCCTGCTCGCGTTCCAGCTGTCGCAGGGTGGCGAGCAATCCGTCCTGCGGGTGCTGGACGTCGACAGCGGCGAGATCGTCGACGGACCGATCGACCGCTGCCGCTACTCGCCGGTGGCCTGGCTCGCGGACGGAAAGAGCTTCTACTTCGTGCGCTCGCGCCGGTTGACCCTGCACCGGATCGGCCGGTCCGACGACGTGGAAGTCCTGCCCGACGAGGCGTCGTACGGGCTGGAGATCAGCGCGGACGGCCGGTGGCTGACCATCTCCGCTACCGTTGCCGATCGCAACGATATTTGGCTGGCCGATCTGAGCGGCCCGGACTTCGCCCCGGTGGTCGTGCAGCAGGGCCTCGATGCGCGCACCGCGGCCGCGGTCGGAGCCGACGGACGGCTCTACGTCGCCACCACTCTCGGTGCGCCGGCGGGCCGGATCTGCGTCGGTGATCCCCGGCAGCCCGGCGCCGAGCACTGGACAGAGCTGGTCGGCGAGGAGCCGGGCGCACCGGTCAGTCACCTGGCCCTGCTCGACGGGGTGCTCCTCGTCGGCCGGACCCGGCACGCTCTGAGCGAGCTGACGGCGTACGACCCGCTGACCGGTGAGCGCCTGCACGAGGTGGGGCTGCCGGGTCTTGGCACGGTCGGCGAGCTCAGCACCCGCCCGGACGGCGGCCACGAGGCGTGGTTCAGCTACACCGACAGCGTCACGCCGCCGTCCATCCACCGGTACGACGCCCGCACCGGACAGGTGACCCCATGGGCCGGTCAGGCCCGGTCCGTACCGGACGTCGAGGCGCGGCAGGTCACCTACCACTCCCGCGACGGTACGCCGATCCGGATGGTGGTGCTCGGCCGGCCGGGATCCGGCGGCCCGAGGCCCACGATCCTCTACGGGTACGGCGGCTTCGGGTTGTCCCTGACTCCCTCCTACTCCGCGTTCGCCCTGGCCTGGGTGGAGGCCGGCGGTTTGTTCGCCACGGCGAACCTGCGCGGCGGCGGCGAGCAGGGCGACGACTGGCACCGGGCCGGCGTCCTGGGTTCCAAGCAGACGGTCATCGACGACTTCCTCGCCGCTGCCGAGGCACTGGTCGCGGGCGGCTGGACAGCGCCAGACCGGCTTGGGATCTGTGGCGAGTCCAACGGGGGACTGCTGGTCGGCGCCGCGCTCACCCAGCGGCCCGAGCTGTTCGCGGCCGCGGTCTGCTCGGCGCCGGTGCTCGACATGGTCCGGTACCAACGCTCCGGTCTGGGGCACGCCTGGGTCGGCGAGTACGGGTCCGCGGACGACCCCGCGCAACTGGCGGCGCTGCTCAGCTACTCGCCGTACCACCGGGTCGCGCCGGTGGACTATCCGGCCGTGTTGCTGACCGTCTTCGGTGCCGACACCCGGGTGGATCCGCTGCACGCCCGCAAGATGTGTGCCGCCCTGCAACACGCCACCACCGGTGCGCGGCCGATCCTGCTGAGGTACGAAGCGGGCGCCGGCCACCTTCCGGACGGAGTGGACCGCGGCGTCGGCCTGGCCGCGGACCTGTTGGCCTTCCTGGCCTCGCACACCGGGCTGGACCCGTGATCACCTTCGGATCCGTGCTGCGCCACGGGCGTGGTCGACTCCCGGTGATCGGGACTGTCGCGCTGCTCGGCAGTTTGACCGTGCTCGCTCTGCCGACGGTGCTCGGACGGGCCGTCGACGCCGTCGTGGTCGATGGCGGCGTCGGCCGATGGGTGCTGATCGCCTGCTGTCTGATCGCGCTCGGCATCGTCTGCGACGTCGTCGAGGTGCTCGCGGGAACTGCGTGTGTCGCCGGGACCACCGCGTGGCTGCGTGACCGGCTGGTCCGCAAGGTCCTGGCGTCCGGACCGGCCGTGACCAGCAGGTTCTCCACCGGCGATCTGGTCACCCGGGTGTCGAGCAACGCCCACGACGCGGCTCAGGCCGGACCGGCAACAGTCACAGCGGTCGCCGCCGTGGTGCCGCCGGCCGGAAGTCTGGTCCTGCTGACCTTGATCGATCCCTGGCTCGCTGCCGCGTTCCTCGCCGGAGTCGTGCTGGTGATCGCGGTGCTGTGGGCGTTCACCCGCCGGACCGCCGAGATCAGCCTGACCTACCAGGAGATCCAGGGCAGGATCGCGGGAATGCTCACCGAGGCGCTGGCCGGCATCCGGACGATCGTGGCCGCCGGCACCACGAGGCGAGAAGAGCGCCGAATTCTGGGTCCCTTGCCGCAGTTGCACGAGCAAGGTCTGCGCACCTGGCGGGTCCTGGCCCGGTCCGGCGCGCAAGCTGCCGTGGCCGGTCCTGTGGTGCTGATCGCGGTTCTCGCGGTCGGTGGGATCCAGTTGGTGCGCGGCCGGATCACGCCGGGGGAGTACTTCGCCGCGGCCCAGTACGCCGTGATCGGCGCGGGGCTGGGCAGCCTGACCGGCGTACTGGGGGAGCTGGCCAGGGCACGGGCCGGGATCACCCGGGCAGCCGAGCTGACCGCTGCCGAACCTGTTGCCTATGGCACCCTTTCGTTGCCGCTCGGACCCGGCCGGCTGACCTTCGACGAGGTCGTCGTCCAGGCCGGCCAGGCCGTGCTGCTGGACCACGTCGACCTGGACCTGCCCGGCGGTGCGGCGGTTGCCGTCGTGGGCCCGAGCGGTGCGGGCAAGTCGGTGCTGGCGGCCGTCGCCGGCCGGTTGATCGACCCCGACTCCGGGCAGGTGCGGCTCGACGGGATGCCCCTGGGTGGCCTGAGCCGGGCGGCGCTGCGGTCCGCGGTGAAGTGCGCGTTCGAGCGGCCGGCGTTGGTCGGGGCGACGGTGGGAGAGGCGATCTCGGTCGGCGCCGTCCCGGCGGTGCCGCTGCTGCACGTGGCTCGCGCGACGCATGTGCACGACTTCGTCAGCCGGATGCCGAACGGCTACCGGACGCCGCTCGCCGATGCGCCGATGTCCGGTGGAGAGGCGCAGCGGCTCGGACTGGCCAGGGCCTGGACGGCCGGGCGCCTGCTGATCCTGGACGACGCGACCTCCAGCCTCGACACCGCCACTGAGCTGCAGATCAGCGAGACGCTGATGGGGGACCGGCAGCGGCGTACGCGGTTGATCGTCACTCACCGGGCGGCGACGGCTGCCCGCGCGGATCTCGTGGTTTGGCTGGACCGGGGCCGGGTCCGGGCCGTCGGCTCACATCAGGAGTTGTGGGCGGACGCCGATTACCGCGGGGTGTTCGGATGAGACGGGAGCTGAAGTTCGCGGTCACTGCCGTTCGCCGGCGGCCGGCTCTGCTGCTGGCGGCCTGGTCGGTGCCGGAGATCCTGCCGACCGCCTGCTACGGACTGGCGGTCGCGCATGCGGCCGACGCCTTCCTCGGCGGCCGGGTCGAGACAGGCTTGGCCTGGCTCGGCGGTCTGTTGACGGCCGCGGTGCTCGGCGCGGTCGGTGCGCGTCAGGTCTACCGGCGGCTCGGAGACCTGGTCGAACCGGTCCGTGACGACCTGGTCGGCAAGGTCGTGTCCGGTGCGCTCGGCAACGCTTGCGGCGACGGCGCCGTGGCCCGGCTGAACCGGCAGGTGGAGATCGTTCGTGACACCTTCGCCGGACTCGTCCTGGTCGTGCGGAGTTTCGTCGTGACGGTGGTCGGGGTGGTCACCGGCCTGCTGTCGTTGGCTCCACTGGTCGCGGCGCTCGTCGTACCGCCGTTCCTCGTCGGCTTCCTGCTGTCTTTCGGAGTGCTCGGCCTGGCGGCCGCTCGAGTCCGTGCGTCGCTGCGCGCCGACGAGGAACTCGCCACCTCGGCCGGGATGGTCTTCGGCGGTGTGCGGGACGTGAACGCCACCGGCGCGGAGGGATTCGCCGCCGGGCTCGTCGGCGTACCGATCGCCGCTCAGGCCGCGGCGGAGCGGTCACTGGCGAAGGTGGCCGCGCTGCGCACCCTGTGCTTCGCCGTCGGTGGCTGGCTTCCGCTGGTGGTGCTGCTCGCGGCTGCGCCTTGGCTCACCGACCGGGGCGTCTCCACCGGGACGCTGCTGGGCGGGATGACCTACGTGCTGCTCGGCCTGCAACCGGCGCTCAGCACGGTGATGTCCGCGCTCGGTGACAGCGGTCTGCGTTTCGTGGTGACGCTGGGCCGGGTCCTCGACATGAGTGAGGTCCCGGAGCGTCGACCGCTCGGCCGGATGCCGACCGGGCACCACGTCCGGCTGCGGAAAGTCGGGTTCGCCTATGGCCCGGGCGCGACGCCCGTGCTGCACGACCTGGACCTGGTGGTGGAGGAGACCGACCATCTGGCGGTTGTCGGTCCGAGCGGAATCGGCAAGTCGACGCTGGCCGGGCTGATCTGTGGACTGCTTCCGCCCACCGACGGCAAGGTGCTGCTCGGCGGCGTACCGCCCTCCGCTCTGCTGCCGACCGACCTGGCCGAGACGCGGGTCCTCATCCCGCAGGAGGCCTACGTCTTCACCGGCACGGTCCTCGAGAACCTCACCTACCTGCGGCCGGGCGCCACGCCGGCCCTGGTCCGTGCGGCGAGCGAAGCGGTCGGTGCTGCCGAGTTGGTGGACAGACTCGGTGGTCCGCAGGCTGTGGTCAGGCCGTCGGAGCTGTCGGCGGGGGAGCGGCAGTTGCTCGCCCTGGCTCGGGCCTACCTGTCGCCGGCACCGCTGGCCGTGCTGGACGAAGCGACCTGCCATCTGGACCCGGAGGCCGAGCGGATCGCCGAGGAGGCCTTCGCGCGAAGGCCCGGCAGCTTGATCGTGATCGCGCACCGGATCAGCTCGGCGCTGCGGGCGCCGCGCATTCTGGTGCTGGACGGCAGCCGCGCGGTGAGCGGCAGCCACCAGAGTCTGCTCGCGACCAGCCCTCTGTACGCCGACCTGGTCGGTCACTGGAACGGCCCGGGCGAGCGCCCCGAGCGGGTTCAGCAGCCGCCCGGCGGTCAGCGCCGGCCGGCCGACGGTCAGATCCAGCCGGCGTCCTGAGCCTTGCGAATCGCCTCGATCCGGCTCCTCGCGTCGGTCTTGCTGAGGATCCGGGACAAGTAGTTGCGCACGGTGCCGGCACTCAGGCACAGGGTCGCCGCCACGTCCTGCGCGGTGGCGCCCGTACCGATCAGCCGCAGGACCTCACACTCCCGGTCGGTCAACGGGTTGTCGTCGGCCCGCAGCACCGCCAGCGCCAGGCTGACATCGAAGACCGGCCGGCCTTCGGCGACGCCCCGGACGGCGTCGACCAGGTCGTCGGGTGACGCGTCGGTGGCGATCACGCCGACCTTCGGCGACTGCTTGACGACCGACAACGCCAGCGAGATCGACCCGCCCTCGTCGCGCTCGACCAGCATCAGCAGCGCGCGCCCGGCGAGCCGCGTGCACAGCTCGGCCACCCCCATCTCCCCGAGCAGCAGCGGATCGAGCACCACCACGTCCGCCCCGCTGACACCGAGCAGTTCGTCGGCGCGGTCGAACTCTCCGACAACGGTGAGATCTGGCTCCTTGCTGAGCACCACGGCCAGCGCACCTCGCACCAGCTTGCCGTGGTGCCCGATGACGACTCGGATCACCGGCTCCGCCCCCCTGGCGAATTGCATCGCTGATTCCGGGACCTGTCGGTGACGTAATGCGGCGAAATTCCCGGAATCGGTCACCGACAGTCTCCATCGCAACGCCGCCGATGTCATCAGCTCAAGTGATTGACGAGGGAAGACCTTCGTCGCCGGTCCGCCGCCGGAACCGGGCTCCGCCCGGGTCGCCGGGCGGAAATCGGTCAGCCCGAGGCGATCCGCGACACCGCGAACAGCAGGATCACCAGCACCGAGAAGACCCGGATCGCCCGCTGGCCACCGGTCACCACCGGCCAGGACAGGAAGCCCAGCCAGCTCAGCAGCAACGCGAGCAGGATCAGGGCGGGCACCGCGGCCGGCACCGGAGCGAAGACTCCGACCAGCGCCAGCACCAGCGTGATTCCCGGCAACGTCAACTTCGGCATCGCGTGCAGCTTCGCCACGAACGGATAACTGGCCTTCGTCACCCGCTGCCGAAGCGGACTCACCGGCTGACTGCTGGAGGAACTCATTTCCCTATTGTTCCAGCACCTCCGCCTTCGACGGAAAACTCTGTCCCCGGGCGCCGGCATCTCCTCTGCCGCCGGGCCGCCGTCGCGCCCGACGCGGTCCTGGACTGAGGTCTCGTCGCTCAGGCCTGTGGACAACCCGATCCGCGGTCGGCGCCGCGCGGATAGATTGCTGTCATGACCGGCTCTCTCTCCGTAACTGCCTTCCGCGCCGACCTGCCCGCCGTCCTGGCCAGATTCCGCGCGGGCAAGACGCGCGCGTTCAGCTTCGGCGACGGCGTGCCGGAGGCGGTCGTGCTGACGTACGACGAGTTCGAGGATCTGGGCGGGGAGGGGAAGTTCGCCGCCGCGGAGGAGGTGCTGGAGCCGGAGCTGCTCGCCGACCGGCTCGCTGAGCTGATGCGGGCGATCCGCGCCGGCCAAGGCGTTCCGGTCGTTTGGGGTGTGGCCGGCGAGCCCGAGGCGGTGGTGCTGTCCACCGCCGACTACCGCAAGCTCCGCGGAGACGACGAGCCGCCGCCGGGCGTTGTCGATGACCCGACCCGGCGCACGTACGTCACCGAGCCGCTGCCGGACAGCCGGGCGATGACCATGGACGAGATCGCCGCGGTGATGGGTCCGGAAGCGGTCGAGGAGCTGGCGAGGCTGCGCCGCGAGGACCGCGAAGCGCCGTGAGTGCTGAAGCCGGCGTCGGCTTTCCGGCACCCGGGCCTGGAGGAACCAGGTCGGTTGACGTCGAGCGCGCCCGACCGGCGTACGAAATCCTGCTCACACCGGACTTCGTGGCCGACCTGCGACGGCTGACGGTGGAGGACCGGCGGACGGGCTCGCACTTGCAGGTCACGGTGGTGGGTCTCGTGAAGGCGCTCGCCGAGGGCCGCACGGACGGTCACCACTGTCTGGGGTACGAGCCGGGCAAGGGGGATCTCCGCGACTGCGTCACCGCCTACGTACGTTCGGGCCGCGAGTCCAAGGCCGACTACCGGTTGGTGTTCCGCGAGATCGGCCCTGAATCCCCGGGCGGCAGTCCTCGACGCGAGCTGCTCGCGATCAGGCCGCGGCACGGAGCCGTCGACGCGTACGCGCACGTCTGCGCCCGGCTCAACCGGCATCCGTCCGACCGGCAACCTGGCTTGAACCGCTTCGGCGACCGTTCGCCCGGCGACCGCACCAACCAGCACCAGCGGCAGGCCGAGCTCGACACCAAGCGGGCGATTGCTCACGCCTGGGCGGGGCAAGTGCCGTTGGCTTCCTCTCGGCCGGTGCGGGGGACGGCCCAGCGGCCGCGGGCGCCGGGGCCTGGGATGGGGCGGTCGATCGGATCGCCGGGTGGGACGGGTTGGCCCGAGCGGGCGCCTTGAGCGGAGGGCGGCTGCGCGGATCGCGCGCCAAGGCGACCAAGGCGACCAAGGCGACCAAGGCGACCGCGGCGCACTGGGGGAGCGGCTCAACCGGGTGGCAGCCGGCGGAACGGCCGGGGCTTAGGGTGACGGGGTGTTCGTGGTGATCAGGTTCAAGGTGGGGGAGTCGGCTCAGGTGGAGTTCGCCGAGCGGCTGGCGGCGGCTGTGGAGGTGTTGTCGCGGCAGAAGGGGTTCGTCGCGGCGCGGACCGGGCGGAACGTGGACGACCCGGAGCTGCTCGCGTTGAGCATGGAGTGGGAGAACGTCGGCAGCTACCGGCGCGCGTTGTCGCCGTACGAGGTGAAGATGGTGGCGGTGCCGCTGCTGTCGCAGGCGGTCGACGAGCCGACGGCCTACGAGTCGCTGGAGCCCGCTCACCTGCCGTAGCAGGTACCTCGCGGATGCGACGTGGAGGACCCTGGGCCGTTAGCCTGGACCCTTCCGTACCACCACCTGTGTCTTTACTGGAGTCGAAAAGTGCCCGTGGATACCGTCGATGCCGTCGTCAGCCTCAGCAAGCGCCGGGGCTTCGTCTACCCGTGCGGCGAGATCTACGGCGGCACCCGGTCGGCGTGGGACTACGGACCGCTCGGTGTCGAGCTGAAGAACAACGTGCGCAACCAGTGGTGGCGCGCGATGGTGACCAGTCGCGACGACGTGGTCGGCCTGGACTCCTCGGTGATCCTGCCGACCAAGGTGTGGGAGGCCTCGGGGCACCTGTCGGAGTTCGTCGACCCGCTGACCGAGTGCCAGTCGTGCCACAAGCGGTTCCGTGACGACCACCTGCGCGAGGACTTCGCCCGGCGCAAGAACAAGGACGCCGACGAGGTCACGCTCGACGAGATCGCCTGCCCGAACTGCGGCAACAAGGGCACCTTCACCGAGCCGCGGATGTTCAACGGGCTGCTGAAGACCTACCTCGGCCCGGTCGAGTCCGAGGAAGGGCTGCACTACCTGCGCCCGGAGACCGCCCAGGGCATCTTCGTCAACTTCGCCAACGTGATGGGCACCGCGCGCAAGAAGCCGCCGTTCGGCATCGCGCAGGTCGGCAAGAGCTTCCGCAACGAGATCACCCCGGGCAACTTCATCTTCCGGACCCGGGAGTTCGAGCAGATGGAGATGGAGTTCTTCGTCGCGCCGGGCTCGGACGAGGACTGGCACGAGTACTGGCTGAAGACCCGCTGGGACTGGTACACCGGCCTCGGTCTCAACCCCGACAACATGCGCTTCTACGAGCACCCGAAGGAGAAGCTCAGCCACTACAGCAAGCGCACCGTCGACATCGAGTACAAGTTCAACTTCGGCGGCAAGGACTTCGACGAGCTCGAGGGCATCGCGAACCGGACCGACTTCGACCTGTCCACGCACAGCAAGCACTCCGGCGCCGACCTGTCCTACTTCGACCAGGAGAAGGGCGAGCGCTGGACGCCGTACGTGATCGAGCCGGCGGCCGGCCTGACCCGCAACGTGCTGGCGTTCCTGCTCGACGCCTACACCGAGGACGAGGCGCCGAACGCCAAGGGCGGCGTCGACAAGCGGACCGTGCTGCGCTTCGACCCGCGGCTCGCGCCGGTCAAGGCGGCCGTGCTGCCGCTGTCGCGCAACGCCGACCTGTCGCCGAAGGCCAAGGACCTGGCCGCCGAGCTGCGCCAGGCCTGGAACGTCGACTTCGACGACGCCGGCGCGATCGGCCGGCGCTACCGCCGCCAGGACGAGATCGGTACGCCGTACTGCATCACCGTCGACTTCGACACGCTCGAGGACCACGCGGTGACGATCCGCGAGCGCGATTCGATGAAGCAGGAGCGGGTCGCCCTGACCGAGGTGACCGGCTACCTGGCCCAGCGCCTGGTGGGTTGCTGAGGATGCGGTTCCGGATGGTGCTGGGGGCGGACCGCCGGCCGGTCGCGTACGCCGCCCGAGTGCTGGCGCTCGGCGCGGCCGCCGCGGCGCTGCTCGCCGGTTGCTCCGACGACCCGGCGCCCGACGCGGGCGGCACGCCGTCGCCGTCCGCTCCGGCGGGCTCCACCGGCGCGACCAGCGCGCCGATTCCCACCGCCTCCACTCCCTCGCTGACCCCGCTGCCGACGCCGTCGAAGCCGTGGCCGACGCCGAAGGTGACCGGTACGCCGGACGACGACGCCCCGCTGGCGAACCGGATCCGCTTCGCGATCGCCAAGCAGGTCCAGGTCGCCGCCGGCCGGGCCGCGACCACGAAGGTGACCTGCCCGGGCATCGACGACGCCGACCAGCCGGGCACGCACACGCTGACCTGCACGGTGACCTACGCGGGCGAGACCTTCACCGGTCAGCTCACCGTCGAGGCCAAGCAGTACAGCGCGACGTACAAGTTCACCTCGGAGTCGGTCGCGGTCGTGAAGCCGAAGGTCGTCGACGCCGTGCAGCGGGCGGCGTCGGGCGCCGCGAAGGTGACCTGCACAATGGATGACGTGACCGTCGTCAAGCACACCGCGCAGGGCATCGCCTGCGACGTGACCACCGTGGAGAACGCTGTCCAGCCGTACCGGGCGCGGATCTCCGGCAACGGCCAGGTCCTGGTGGCCAAGGCTTAGTTCATGTTGAAGCTCGGCAATCTCACCATCGACACCCCCGTCGTGCTCGCGCCGATGGCCGGGATCACCAACGCGGCGTACCGGCGGCTGTGCGCCGAGCAGGGCGCAGGGCTGTACGTCTGCGAGATGATCACCTCGCGCGGCATCGTCGAGGGCGACCAGAAGTCGCTCGACATGCTCACCTTCGACGAGCGCGAGACGGTCCGCTCGGTGCAGGTGTACGGCGTCGACCCGGTCTACATCGGGCGCGCGGTCGAGCTGCTGTGCTCCGAGTACGGCGTCGCGCACATCGACCTGAACTTCGGCTGCCCGGTCCCGAAGGTGACCCGCAAGGGCGGCGGGGCCGCGCTGCCGTGGAAGCGGAACCTGCTCGGCGCGATCCTGCAGTCGGCGGTCAAGGCGGCCACGCCGTACGACGTACCGGTGACGATGAAGACCCGGATCGGCATCGACAGCGACCACCAGACCTACCTGGACGCCGGGCGGATCGCCGAGGAGTCCGGCGCGGCCGCGATCGGGCTGCACGGGCGGACGGCGGCCCAGGCGTACTCGGGGCAGGCCGACTGGACGAAGATCGCCGAGCTGGTCGAGCACGTCAACATCCCGGTGCTCGGCAACGGCGACATCTGGGAGGCCTCCGACGCGCTCCGGATGGTCGAGCAGACCGGGTGCGCCGGGGTGATCGTGGGCCGGGGATGCCTCGGCCGGCCGTGGTTGTTCCGCGACCTCGCGGTGGCGTTCGCCGGCGGCGAGGCGCTGAACCTGCCGATGCTGGGTGAGGTCGCGACGGTGATGCGCCGGCACGGCGAGCTGCTCGCCGGGCTGATGGGGGAGCAGCGCGGACTGCGGGACTTCCGCAAGCACGTCCCGTGGTACCTGAAGGGCTTCCCGGCCGGCGGCGAACTGCGCGCCGCGCTCGGCATGGTCGACTCGCTGGACCGGCTGGACGAGTTGCTCGCCCAGCTCGACCCGTCCGCTCCGTTCCCCATCGCCGAGCTCGGCGCCCCGCGCGGCCGCCAGGGCTCACCCCGCGACCACGTCGTGCTCCCGCACGGCTGGCTCGACGACACCGACGGGCTCGGCACCGACATGGCCGACGCCGAGATCGGCGTCTCCGGCGGCTGACGTGTCTGGATTGCGCTCGGCTCAGCCGAAGCAGTCCTGGTTGTCCGCGGCCGGGGGAAGGTTCCGCTTGGGTGCCTAGGGCAACAAACTATCGAGCCTGGTCCCGGAGGTGCTCGAGCACCACGGGGTCCAGCCGGCCCGCAACCAGCCGCTCCTCGAAGTTCTCCGTGCCGGCCCACGCGTCGAGGGCGTCGGCGAGCGGCGCGGTGTAACCGAGCCGGCCGAGCAGTTCGGTGACCTCGTCGGCGAGTGCGCCCTCCAGCGGCAGCAGCTTCGCCGGGTCGGGCTTGCCGAAGTACAGCTCGTGCAGAGCGAGCAGCCGGCCAATTTCCTCAACGGGATTGCGGTGGTCGTCCACGCGCAGGTCGATCGCGATGTCCAGCACCCCGCCGTACGCCGCTCCGGCGCGCCACACCCGGAGCGCGGCGCTCTGACGGCCGCGCCGATCACCGCCCGCCCGGTCGCCGGCCGTCAGCGCCTCCAGCAGGCGACGCTCGAACGGTTCGCCGGCGCGGTCGCGCCAGGCGTCCGCCATCGCCTGTACGACGTCCGGGCCGGCCAGAATGTTGCCCTGGACAGCGAATCCGTCGCCGGCCTGACCGCCGGCCCACTCCATGCACTCGGGGCCGGTGAACGTCGCGCCGCGGCCGGCGGTGTCGACCACGCCGACCTGGCGGCTGTCGCGCCCCTCGTCGGAGCCGGTGAGCCGCGCGACCACTTCGTCGGCGGGCAGACCTGTCGCGAGCAGCTCGAGGCCTTCGGGACCGTAGGAGAGGTTTGCCGAGGCCTGGGTGGCGACCGCACCCGCACCGGCGCGCCCCCACGGGACCACGGCCCCGACCGCCAGGAACTTCGAAGCCACCGCGACACCCCACGACGCCGACTCCACGTCGTACGCCACGATCGAGAACGTCATCGTCCACTCCTTCTGTCGACTCACCGAACCTGACTCCTCAGGTCCAGCGCGGCCCCACTCGGCCCTCGGCAGTCTAGGCTCGCTCCATGGCGAGCACACCGGACGAGACGCGGGACGGGGTCGACCTGACCAACCTCGATCAGCCGCTGTTCGACGGCGCGGACGCGACCAAGCGGGACCTGGTCGACTACCTCGACGCGGTGCACGAGCGGATCCTGCCGGAGTTGCGCGAGCGGCCGCTGACCGTGAAGCGGGTCCGGCCGCGGCAGCAGCCGTTCATGCAGAAGAACGTGCCCAAGTACACGCCCGAGTGGGTGAAGACGGTGACGCTGTGGGCCGAGGCGTCCAAGCGCGAGGTGTCGTACGCGCTGTGCGACGACCGGCGGACCCTGCTGTGGTTCGCGAACCAGCGCGCCGTCGAGTACCACCCGACCCTGATGCGCGCCGGCCGTTGGGACCGCGTCACCCATCTGGTGCTCGACCTCGACCCGCCGGAGGGGGAGACGTTCCGGATGGCGGTGCAGGCGGCTCACCTGGTCCGGCAGGCGCTGACCGACTCAGGGCTCGCGGGGGCGGTGAAGACCAGCGGCGCGAAGGGCGTGCACGTCTACGTCCCGATCGACGACCAGGTCTCGATCGAGGACGCCGCCGCGGCGACCCGCGCGATCGCGGCGCGGGCCGAGCGGATCGACCCGGCCGTCGCCACCACGGCGTACATCAAGGAGGACCGGGGCGGCAAGGTTTTCGTCGACTCGACCCGGTCCGGCGGCGCGACCGTCGTCGCGGCGTACAGCCCGCGGATTCGCCCCGGTACGCCGGTCTCGTTTCCGGTCGGCTGGGACGAACTCGACAGCGTCTCCCCGCGCGACTTCACCATCCGCAGTACGCCGGGCCTGCTGGCGACCGCCGACCACTGGGCCGGCGAACTCCCGGCGCCGCAGTCCCTGCCCGAGGACCTGCTCGACGAGGGCCGCGCGATCCCGATCGCCCGCGTCGTCGCGATGCACGAAGGCAAACGCCGGGCCCGCGCCCGCCGCGACGCCGAGGAGAAGGGCTGACCGGCGTCTGCTGCGGGCCGGTCAGTTCTCCGGGCTGGTGGTGAGGTCCAGGGCGCGGTGACGGACGTCCTCGTCCGGGTGGTTGCGCAGGGCAACTAGCGCGTCCCGCCAGGCGGCGTTCCAGCCGGTGCGGGAGCCGGCGGCGGTCAGCAGGGCGTGGGTGATGAGGCCGTCGGTGAGGCTCGGGCTGGTCGACAGGGTCGTGGCGACGGGGAGCAGGTCGTCCGGTGTCCAGTGGGCTTCGGTTCTGGCCAGGTGACCGGCGATCAGGTCGGCCGCGGCGGCCGCGGCCAGGGGACGGTTGCCGAGGCCGGCGCTGATGGTCGCGAGGTCTTCGGCGAGGTGGGCAGGGCGGAGCGCCGTGGTGAGCAGCTTCAAGCAGAGGTGCAGGTACGGCGGATCCGTGAGCTCGTCGGCGATCGCGCGAAGGACCTGGCGGTCCTCCACAGACCGAGCGCTCAACGCCGCCGCCACGCGCTGGACGACGGTGGTCAGACGTTGCCGCGCGGGGTGGTCGCGGTCGGGCAGCGCGTTCGGGACCTGTGGGTTGTTCTCCAGCCGCACCAGCAGCCGGACGGCTCCGGCCAGCTCGTCGATGCCGCGTCCGGCGGCGACCATGGCCACCAGCGCGGTGGTGGCGTCGTTCCAGTTGCGGGAGGTCAGGTCGGTGACGAAGGCGGCGGTGACCGGCGCGGCCGCCGGGTTCCAGCCGGCCCAGCGGTGCAGAGACAGCAGGGCGAGGCGCACGACCTCAGGCTCGGGGCGGTTGGTCACTGCGATGAGCAAGTCGGCGTAGCGGAACCGGTACTTCGCCGCCAGCCCGTACGGCGTCCGCTGGGTCAGCACCGTCGCGGTGGCCGCGCTGTCGTGGACCGCCTGCTGCAGCAACGCCCAGCTGGCCGGCTCGTGCAGCAGGTACTGCGAGGCCGCGCTGGTGATCGCCGCGCGCACGTCGCGATGGGCGTCGACCCAAGCCTCGGCCAGTACGCCGGCCGCGCCCGGTGCGCGGAGCTCGCCGAGCAGGCGGGCGGCTTCCTTGCGGGAGGTGACCTTCGCCCCCTCGCCGGCCAGCACCGGATGCAGGAGTCCGGCCAGCGTGCTCGGCCGGACGAACCGTGCCGCTCGGCGCGCCGCGTAGATGGCGACTCGGGCGCGGTCGTCGCCGGCGTGGGCGAGCAAAGCCGGGAGGGCGAGTTGCGGCTGGTCGCTCCAGGAGAGCGCCCGGAGCGCGGCCTCTCGCAAGTTCACGTTCGGACTGGTCAGGAACGGCTCGACCGCCGTACGGCCGATGCCGGGCAGGCGGCCGAGCATCAGGACGGCTTCGATACGGGTCCAGTCGGGGACCTTCGGGTGGTCGACCACGCCGGCGACGACTTCGGCGTACCGGCGGTGCTGGCGGGGCAGCCAGCGGCGCAGAGCGGTCTCGCCGACTCGCCAGGGCGCGTGGTTGCGTTCGAACAGACCGCTCCGGGCGGGATCAGCGAGAACGACGTCGAGCAGATCGGTGCGGACCTCGGTGACGGCGGCCCAGACCGCGTCCCACTGGACCATGGCGAGGTCGCGCGCGATGATCCTGCCGACCCGCTCGGCCCGCGTTCGGTCCGGGGCGAGCCAGTGGTACGCCGCGGTGCCGACGGTGAACTCCTGGTTGGACCAGAGCGCGACTTCGAGCAGGCCGTGCAAATGCTCGTTGTCCCAGCCGCGGCGGCCGAACGCGTCCGCGACGGCGAACAGCAGCTTGAACTCCGACCGCTCGGCCGCGCTCTCCAGGTACGGACGCAGGGCGGCGTAGATCGCGCTCTCCCGGCCGCGCGGCAGTCCGTCGACGATGCCGTCGAGGTCGACCGTTCCGCGGTTCTCGGTGATCGCGGCGTGGGCGCGCAGGCCCCAGTCGAGCAACGCGGACTGGTTGCGCTGGGCCCCTTGATGGACGGCGCAGCGGGCGATCTCGGTGAGTGCGGCCCGGCTTGGCCAGGAGGTGTCGGGCGCTTCGAGCGCATCGGCGAGCAGGGTCTGCAGTGGTTCGACGAGTTCGTCACTCAGCACCGATGGAGGAAGCTCGGACGCCGCGGTGAGCACGGACTGGCGGACCGGGTCGCGATCGTTGCGGACCCGAGCGGCCCAAGAGAGCGAGTGCTGGACCGGTGCCGACGCGCGCGTCCGGCCCGCTGCCGAGACGACAGCGCGGTAGACCGCGGCTCGGTCGGCTGCTTCGGGCCGGTTGATCTCGGGCCCGAGCAGGGCGAAGGCTTCGTCGTACGGCAGGTACGAGCTGACGTCCCAGCGGCGGTGCAGGTCGGCGGCGATGCTCGGCACGGCGAGCATGCGGCGCGCTTGCTCGGTGCGCGTGGCCCGGGGGAGAACGTCGAGGAGATCGCCGGAGAGCGCGCTCTGGGACAGGTCGACGTCGCTGGTCACCAAGGTGAAAACACTGGCCCGGCGAGACGGCGGAAGGTCGCGCAGGAGCCCGCTCAGGGCGCTACCGATCGGGCCGGTCCACTGAGCGGGCCGCGAACCCGACCCGCCGTGACCGCTCGCAGCGCCGTCCCACAGGAGCCGGCCGAGTGCTGCCAGTTCTTCGTCGGAGTACCGATGAAGGCGGCGCCGGAACGCCGGAGTGAGCGCTCTCCGGAGTGATCTCGCCCGGTCAGGCGCGAGCAGCAGGGCCAGCACGCCGGCCGGATCGACGTCCGTCAGCCGGCCGAGGACGGTGACCACGGCCCACGGAAGCTCGTCGGCGGGCAGCGCGCTCTTGATCAGGCCCAGGACCCGCGTGGCATCGTGGTCGAGCGCCGCGGTGACCCCGTGGCCCACGCCCTGCCACCACTCGTCGCGATCGGAGCCGGTGGGCAGTGTTTCGGTCGCGTACGCCAGAACGACCTCGGGGTGGCGCCGGGTCAGCCGCTGCCACTGACCGGGCGAAAGGCAGTAGGCCAGCTCCGGCAGCAGGCGCCGTACGGTCTCGTCGTCGGTGCTGTCGAGCAGCGCTGCGGCGTACTGGTCTCCCCAGCGGTCCCGCTGCTCGTCGATCAGCCGGGCGGCGAGAAGCCGGCGTCCGGTCCGGCGGATCACCTGCAGGAGTTTCGGGCGGAGCGCGGCGGGAGCGTCGTCGTGCAGGATCCGCAGGTCGTCGTCCGAGACGGCGGGCGCGCCCGATCTGCTCCAGCGACCGACCGCGGCCAGCGCGCGAGCTTGGACCGACGGATCGCGGTCTCGCAGCAGCGCCGCGACGTACGCCGTACTGCCGGTTATCTGCGCGATCTGCAGCCCGATCACCTTCTGGTCGGCAGGTCCGTCGCCCAGTTCGGCGAGCAGTGCGGTCAGGTCGGCGGTGCCTCGGAGCCGAAGCGCATCCCGCGCGATGGTCCGCGCGCGGTCGGCATACGGGAGGTGGTCGATCGACCGAAGCAGATCAGCGGCTCGCATGGGCCCATCCTGCCGACCGCCGGTGTCAGCTCGGCCAGGGGTCGCCGAACTCGGTGTTGCGGGCGGCGCGATAGAGCGGGCCTTGGCGTTTGGAGACGATCTCCTCGCGCAGCTCGCCGTCGCCGGTGCACAGCCGCAGGGAGACCAGGCCCTTGCGTTGCTGGGGATGGCGGACGACCCGGTTGGCGGCCTGGGTCTGCAGCGTCGGGCTGGTGACGACGTACGAGAACTTCTCGTCCTCGAAGCCGAGTTCGGCGCCCTTGGTCCGGCGGTGGACGGCGCTGCGGTTGACGCGGCTGGTGAAGTGGCACCAGTCGCGGCCGCGGGGGATCGGGCAGGTCAGGTTGTGCGGGCAGGGGGCGATCACGCGGTGTCCGGCGGCGATCAGCTGGTCGCGGGCGGCGACGATGCGCTCGTAGCCACCGGGGGTGCCCGGTTCGATCAGAGCGACCAGACCCTGTTGGGTGGCGAGCTGAGCGACGAGATCCTGCTGCTGGGCGGTGGACAGCTCGCTGAGCACGTAGGAAACGGTGACGAGGTCCGCGGACGCGAAGGTGGTCTGGTCCAGGCGGCCGGTGGTCCAGGTCGCGTCGCGGACCGCGAGGGACTCTGCGTTCAGTGCGAGTTTCTTGCCAAGGGCAATTGCCTCGGGGACCTGCTCCAGCACGGTGGCGGCACTCAGCGAGGGCCAGACGTCGGTCGCCGCCCAGAGTGCGGCACCGGTGCCGCCGCCGATGTCGAGCTGCCGCGCCGGGGTGAAGTCGGGCAGCTGCAGGGAGACTTGCTCGAGCGCCGAACGGACCGCGGCGAAGGTCGCCGGCATCCGGTACGCCGAGTACGTGATCACGTCGGCGGGGGTCGCCATGATCGGGGTGGTCGCGGCTTGTTCCTCGCGGTAGCGGGTGCTCAGGCGCTGGAACGTGGCGGTGAGCTGGGCGCCGGGAACGCTGCTCAGCGCCGCGTCGAGCGCGGTCCGCAGATCCTGCGGCAGGTCAGCCATCGTCCGTCCTTCGTTTGCACCGGCAACCGCGAATCCTAGTGCGTCGAAGATGGAAGTACGGACAACGGCCGGCGGGAGGAAGAGACAACAACAGGCCGTCAGGACTTCGCGACGGCAGTCTGTCAGGACTTGGCGGGAAGAGACGCCTGCATCAGCAGCACCGCGGCCTCGCGAGCGTGCCGGGCCGGCTCAGCGGACCCGGAGATGGCCGACGTGGTGATCGCGCCTTCGCTGAGCAGGATCAGATGGTCGGCCAACTGCTGGGGATCGGGCGCACCGGCCGCCTCGGCGAGCTCGGTCAGCGCCTGGCGGAAACCGGCCTTGTGCTCCTGGGCCAGCTCGGCGACGCGCGGCGAGACCGCGCCGAGCTCACCGAAGGAGTTGATGAACGCGCAGCCCCGGAAGTCGCGCTGGGTGAACCAGGTGTGCAGGAACTCGAAGACCGCCAGGATCCGTTCGCGCGGGTCGGTCGCCGCGTCGACGTGCTCGGCGAGCATGTCCTTCCACTGCTGGTCGCGCTGGTGCAGGTACGCCTCGATCAGCGCGTCCTTGGACGGGAACAGCTGGTAGAGCCGCTTCAGCGAGACCCCGGACGCCGTCCGGATCGCGTCCATGCCGACGGACTGCACGCCGCGCTCGTAGAACAGCGCGTCGGCCGCGTCCAGCACCTGCCGCTGTGCGGTCGCCGTGTCGATCGCCATCGTGTTCAGCCTCCACCGTCTCGCTGCCGGCGACCACCTCGTCGAGAGCGCGGTCGCGAGTGATCCAGGACACCCCGCTTGCGCGGAGAACCAACGTTCTCTAGAGTAGCGGACATCCGGAGAGAACGCCCGTTCTCACCGCTTCGATCTTCTGGAGGAGAGTCCGATGACCGTCCTGGAGCCCGCCGCCCAAGCCTTCGCCGACGCGACCGCGTTGCCCCCGTTCCTGTTCCAGCTCGACCCGGCCGACGGCCGCAAGCTGGTCGACGAGGTGCAGACCACCGACTACCCGAAGCTGCCGATCGACGAGCAGTGGATCACCGCGGCCGACGGCACCAAGGCGCGGATCGTGAAGCCGGCCGGTACGACGGGCGAGCTGCCCGTCATCCTCTACATCCACGGCGCCGGCTGGGTCTTCGGCAACGCGCACACCCACGACCGCCTGGTCCGCGAGCTGGCCGTCGGTGCCGGTGCCGCGGTCGTCTTCCCCGAGTACGACCTGTCGCCCGAGGTCCGGTACCCGCACGCGATCGAGCAGGCCTACGCGGTCGCCCGCTGGATCGTTGCCGAAGGCAAGAGCGAAGGCTTGGACGCGACCCGGCTGGCGATCGCCGGCGACTCGGTCGGTGGCAACCTGACCGCCGCCGTGACGCTGCTGGCCAAGGAGCGCGGCGACCTGACCTTCAAGCAGCAGGTGCTGTTCTACCCGGTCACCGACGCGTCGTTCGACACCGCGTCGTACCACGAGTTCGCGGAGGGCTACTTCCTGCAGCGCGAGGGCATGAAGTGGTTCTGGGACCAGTACACCCAGGACGAGAACGAGCGCAACCAGATCACCGCGTCACCGCTGCGCGCGACGACCGAGCAGCTGGCCGGTCTGCCGACCGCGCTGGTGATCACCGGTGAGGCCGACGTGCTGCGCGACGAGGGTGAGGCGTACGCCGCGAAGCTGCGCGAGGCCGGCGTCGCCGTCACCGCCGTGCGCTTCGGCGGGATCATCCACGACTTCGTGATGCTCGACGCGCTGCGCGACACCCACGCCGCCACCGCGGCGATCGAGCTGGCGGTCCGCACGCTCCGCGATGCCCTGGCCTGACCGGCCGGGTCAGGCCGCGGAGCCGGTGGAGAGATCGGGCAGCGCGGCGGCGGTCCGCAGTTCGGCGAAGACCCCGGCGAGTTTCGGCAACGTGTAGTGCGCGTTCAGGCCGCTGGGGTTCGGCAGGACCCAGACCCGGGTGGAGCCGATCGTGCGGTCCTGGCGGCCGATCGTGGCCTTCGGCAACGAAAAGGCGTCCCGGTACGCCGTGATGCCGACCACCGCCAGCCACTCGGGCTCGAACTCCAGCACCTTGCGGACCAGGTTCTCCCCGCCGGCCCGGAACTCGGCCTTGCTGAGCTCGTCGGCCCGCGCGGACGGCCGGTCGACGACGTTGGTGATCCCAAGGCCCAGCTCGAGGATCTCGCCCTGTTCGGCCGGCTTCAGCAGCCGTGGCGTGAAGCCGGCCAGGTGCAGGGCCGGCCAGAACCGGTTGCCGGGCCGGGCGAAGTGGTGACCGGTCGCGGCGGACACCAGCCCGGGGTTGATGCCGCAGAACAGGACCCGAAGGCCGGGCTTGATCAGATCGCCGAGCGGCTGCATGCGGCCCACTCTATTTCGTCAACCTAGGGTTGACGCGAGGGTGGTCGTCAACCTAAGGTTGACGCATGACTCCCGGACCTGATCTCCAGCAGCTCATCGACACCATCCGCCACGACGCCGGCACCGACGACGTCCTCCAGCAACTCGCGACCGCCTCCAGCACGATCTCCGACCTGACCGCCACCTCCGACGCCGCGCTCGGCTACTTCGTCGACCGGGCCCGCGGCGCCGGCAAGTCCTGGGTCGAGATCAGCTCGGTGCTCGGCGTCAGCAAGCAGGCCGCGCACAAGCGGTTCGCCGACTCCTGGCCGGTCAAGCTCGACCTCGAACGCTTCACGCTGCGCACCAAGGTGGTCATCCAGGCCGCCTCGGGCATCGCTCGCGAGCGCGGTCAGGGCTTCGTCGGCACCGAGCACCTGCTGCTCGGACTGTTCACCGAGCCGCAGTCGGTCGCCACCCTCGTGATGATCGAGGCCGGCCTCACCGAGGACGCCGTACTGGCGGCGATCGACGCCGAGGCCCCGCCGACCGCTGCCGGCGACGCGGCAACGGCGGACGAGCTCCCGATGACCCCGCGCGCCTCGCACGTCATCGGCTACGCGACCGAGGAGGCGCTGCTGCTGGGCCACAACTACATCGGCACCGAGCATCTGCTGCTCGCCTTCTACAACTACCCGGGCGGCATCGCGGCCAAGGTGCTGAACCAGCTCGGCCTGTCCGAGCAGGCCGCCCGCGACGGCGTGCGGGCCGCGCTGGAGGCGCTGACGAAGGGCAAGTAGCTTTGGCCTCGTGCCTGACTGGACCGCGAGACTGACGCACCTGGCCGCCAAGTACGACGTACCGGGCGCGGTGCTCGGCCTGTGGGTCGACGGCGAGCAGACCATCGCGCCGTACGGGGTGCTGAACCGGCGGACCGGTGTCGAGACGACGGCCGACTCGGTCTTCCAGATCGGCTCGGTGACCAAGCCCTGGACGGCGACGATGATCGTCCAGCTGGCCGCCGAGGGCCGGCTGGCGCTGGACGACGCGGTGGTCAAGCTGTTGCCGGAGGCATCGATCGATCCGCGGATCACGGTCCGGCAGCTGCTCACCCACACCAGCGGGATCGACGGCGACGTGTTCACCGACACCGGACGCGGTGACGACTGCGTCGAGCGGTACGTCGAACTGCTGGCCGACGTACCGCAGCTGTTCGACCCCGGTACGGCGTACTCGTACTGCAACGCCGGATTCGTCCTGCTCGGGCGGATCGTGGAGGTGCTCGACGGCCGGACCTGGGACGAATCGCTCCGGGCCCGGCTGGTCGAGCCGCTCGGGCTGACCGCGACGACAACGCTGCCGGAGGAGGCGATCCTGCACCGCGCGGCAGTCGGGCACCTGGCCAGCGACGGCTCCGTGGTCTCGACCTGGCAACTGCCGCGCAGCATCGGCCCGGCCGGGTTGATCGCCGCCACGGCCGAGGACCTGCTGAAGTTCGCGCAACTGCACCTCGACGAGTACGCCGAGATGCGCGAGCCGCAGGTCACCTACCCGGGCGGGACCGGCGGACTGGCCGAGATCGGGCTGGCCTGGCGGTTGTACGACTGGTCGGGCCGCCGCCTGTTCGGGCATGACGGCATGACGATCTCGCAGCTCGCGTTCCTCCGGATCGACCCGGAGGCGAGGATCGCGTTCTGCCTGCTGACCAACTCGGGCAACGCGCCGGCACTGTTCGAGGAGTTGGCGACCGAGGTCTTCACGCACCTCACCGGGGTCGGTGTGCCTGCCGCGCCGCAGCCGGCGGACGCGGCGGTGCCTGCCGACCAGCATCTCGGGCGCTACGGGCGGGCCAGCGCGGCGATCGAAGTGCTGCGGCGGGACGGCAAGCTGCTGCTCACCTACCAGGCGACGGGGGACCGGCTGGCGTTCGCCGAGGAGCCGGTACAGGACTTCGAGCTGCTGCCGACCGAGCCGCTGGACGGCGATCACTTCGTCACCCGGGAGTCCGAGGGTCAGCCCTGGACGCCGATCACGTTCCGGCCGACGTACTTGTTCACCTCCGGCCGCGTGACGCCACGGGTGGATCGGGGATGAGCCTGCGGCCGGTCGACCTCGCGCGGCGGGTCGGAGTGTCGACCCAGCTGATCCGGAACTACGAGGCGGCCGGCGTGCTGCCCGAGGCGCCACGCACCGAGAGCGGCTACCGCCAGTACGACGAACAGCACCTCGCCGCGTTGCTGACCTACCGCGCTCTGGCGCCGGGCTTCGGTGCCGAGAGCGCGCAGCTGATCATGCGCGCGGTGCACGACGGGGACGTAGAACTGGCACTCCGGGTGATCGACCAGTGTCACGCGGAGCTGCACGAGCAACGACGGGCCACGGACACCGCGAGCGAGGCGCTGGGCGCGGCGGCCGAGCAGTTCCTCGACGGCCAACCGGTGGCAGGTCCGCCGCTGCGGGTCGGCGAGCTGGCTCATCAGCTGGGCATCAGGACGTCGGCACTGCGCGTGTGGGAAGCCGCCGGGTTGCTCACTCCGGCACGCGAACGCGGCACGAACTACCGCCGCTACCAGCCGGCCCAGGTGCGGGACGCGCGGATCATCCACATGCTGCGCCAGGGCCGCTACAGCTTCGACCAGATCCGGCCGGTGCTGGAGGGACTTCGGCGTACCGGCAGCACCGAGGCGCTCCGGGCCGCCGTCGCCGAGCGCAGGGCGGCGCACGACCGGCGAACCAGGGCGATGCTGCACGGCGCGGCACTGCTGGACGGGTACCTGAACCGATAACCGCGGGTGTTTGTTGGGGTGAGCGAGCTAACGTCGTCAGGGTGACTAGTGCACCTGCTGACCTTCCCCGGAAGGCGGGCGAGCTTCGCGCCGCCGGTTACCTTCCCCGCACCATCAAAGCCGAGATCCGCGACAACCTGCTGACCAAGCTGCGCGCCGGCGACGACCCGTGGCCCGGCATCGTCGGGTTCTCCCGAACCGTGATTCCCCAGCTCGAGCGGGCGCTGTTCGCCGGGCACGACGTCGTCCTGCTCGGTGAGCGCGGCCAGGGCAAGACCCGCCTGCTGCGCACGCTGATCGGGCTGCTCGACGAATGGACGCCGGTGATCGAGGGAGCGGAGCTGCCCGAGCACCCGCTCGACCCGATCACGCCCGCCTCCCGGCGCCGGGCCGCCGAGCTCGGCGACGACCTCCCGGTCGCCTGGCTGCACCGCGACCTGCGGTACGCCGAGAAGCTCGCGACGCCCGACACGTCGGTCGGTGACCTGATCGGCGACGTCGACCCGGTCAAGGTCGCCGAGGGCCGCAGCCTGGGTGACCCCGAGACGATCCACTTCGGACTGGTGCCGCGGGCGCACCGCGGCATCGTCGCGATCAACGAGCTGCCCGACCTGGCCGAGCGGATCCAGGTCGCGCTGCTGAACGTGATGGAAGAGCGCGACATCCAGGTCCGCGGCTACACGCTGCGGCTGCCGCTCGACGTGTTGCTGGTGGCAACGGCCAACCCGGAGGACTACACCAACCGCGGCCGGATCATCACGCCGCTGAAGGACCGCTTCGGCGCCGAGGTCCGGACCCACTACCCGCTGGACGTGGACGCCGAGGTGGACGTCGTGCGGCAGGAGGCCGAGCTGACCGCCGAGGTCGGCGAGCCGCTGCTGGAGGTGCTGGCGCGGTTCGTCCGGCATCTGCGGGAGTCGACGGCGATCGACCAGCGCTCGGGTGTGTCCGCGCGGTTCGCGGTGGCGGCGGCCGAGACGGTCGCGGCCGCGGCGCTGCGGCGCAGCGCGATCACCGGCGAGGAGCCGGCCGTCGCTCGACCGGTCGACCTCGAGGCCGTGCCCGCCGTACTGCGGGGCAAGCTGGAGTTCGAGCCTGGTGAGGAAGGGCGCGAGACCGAGCTGCTGGAGTACCTGCTGCGCCGGTCCGTTGCCGACACCGCGCGCGAGCGGTTCGCCGGGCTGGACCTGACGCCGCTGGCCAACGCGGTTGCCGAGGGCCACTTGGTGACGACCGGTGAGCGGATTCCCGGGCGCGACGTGCTGTCGGCGTTGCCCGAGCTGCCGGTGCTGCACGACGTCGCGGCGCGGGCGGACGTCGAGGCCGACGACTCGCCGGGCCGGATCGCGGCCGCGGTCGAGCTGGCGCTGGAGGCGCTGTACCTGTCGAAACGACTGGCCAAGGACGCCGACGACGACACCACGGTCTACGGGGTCTGACGTGAGACCGGTAAGCCCGGAAGGAGGGCTGAGATGACCGCTGCGATTCCCGAAGGCTGGTCGTACGGGCCCTGGCACGAAGGGCCGGATCCGCTGGCGCCGCCGGTGGATCTGCGGGACGCGCTGGACGAGCTCGGCCGGGACGTGATGGCCGGGTCGTCGCCGCGGTCGGCGCTGGAGGAGCTGCTGCGGCGCGGCACGCGGAACACGCAGGGCCTCGACGACCTCACCCGCCGGCTGTGGGAGCGCCGCCGCGAGATCCAGTCCCGGCACAACCTCGAAGGCACGCTGCGCGACGTCCAGCGGCTGCTCGACGAAGCGCTGGAGGCCGAGCGACACGACCTGTTCCCGAACCCGTCCGACGACGCCCGGTTCCGCGAAGCGCAGCTCGACGCACTGCCGTCCGGTACGGCGGCCGCCGTACGGGAGCTGGCCGAGTACGACTGGCAGTCGCCGCAGGCCCGGCAGAAGTACGAGGAGATCCGCGAGCTGCTCGGCAAGGAGCTGCTCGGGTCGCGGTTCGAGGGCATGAAGGAGGCGTTGCAGAACACCACGCCGGAGGACGTCGCGCGGGTCAACGAGATGCTCGCCGACCTGAACGCCCTGCTCGCCGCGCACGCGCAGGGCCGGCCGGACGTGGACCAGCTGTTCGAGCAGTTCATGGCCAAGCACGGCGAGTTCTTCCCGGAGAACCCCCGCACGGTCGACGAGCTGATCGACGCGCTGGCCCGGCGGGCGGCCGCGGCGCAACGGATGATGAACTCGATGACGCCGGAGCAGCGGGCCGAGCTGGCTCAGCTCTCGCAGCAGGCGTTCGGGAGTCCTGAGCTGTCACAGCAGCTGTCCCAGCTCGACGCGCAACTGCAGGCGCTCCGACCGGGCGAGGACTGGTACTCGGGTGAGCGGATGAGCGGCGACGACCCGCTCGGTCTCGCCGAGGGCGCGCAGGCGATGAACGACTTGGCCGAGCTGGACGCGCTGGCCGAGCAGCTCTCGCAGTCGTATCCGGGGGCCCGGCTGGAGGACATCGACCTCGACGCACTGACCAGGCAACTCGGCGACGAGGCGACGGTCGACGCGCGCCGGCTGAGCGAGCTGGAACGCGAGCTGCGCAACCAGGGTCTGCTGGAGCGCGCTCCGGACGGATCGTTGCGGTTGTCGCCGAAGGCGCTGCGGCAACTCGGGCAGACCGCGCTGGCCGACGTACTGCGGACCGCGCGTGGGCAGTCGGGCGAGCGGGAGTCGGCGTCGGCCGGGGCCGCGGGGGAGTTGAGTGGTTCGACCCGGCCGTGGCAGTTCGGCGACACCCAGTCGTGGGACGTGCCGCGGACGATTCGCAACGCCGTCCTGCGAACGGCCGGCGAGCCCATCGCGGCGAAAACCGGCGGACGGGCTGACGGCCGGGTGAAGCTCGACGTCGCCGATGTCGAGATCGCCGAGACCGAGCACCGGGCCCGGGCGGCGGTGGCGTTGCTGGTGGACACCTCCTGGTCGATGGTCCAGGAGAACCGCTGGCTCCCGATGAAGCGGACGGCGCTCGCGCTGCACCAGCTCATCTCGACCCGCTACCGCAACGACGCCCTCCAGCTGATCACCTTCGGCCGGTACGCCTCGGTGGTGGAGCTGCCGCAGCTGATCGGACTGGAAGGCACCTGGGAGCAGGGCACCAACGCACACCACGCGCTGCTGCTCGCCGGCCGGCACCTGCGCCGGCACCCGGACGCCCAGCCCGTCGTCCTGATGGTGACCGACGGCGAACCGACGGCCCACCTGGAGCCCGACGGTACGGCGGAGTTCTCCTACCCGCCGGAGCCGGCGACGCTGCGCAAGACGATCTTCGAGGTCGACCGGCTGGCCAAGCTCGGTGCCTCGCTGACCGTTTTCCGGCTCGGCGACGATCCGCGGCTGGAGGCGTTCGTGGATCTGCTCGCCCGGCGCAGTGGTGGGCGGGTCCTGGCGCCCGACGCCGACGGTCTCGGCGCGGCCGTGGTCGGCGACTACCTGAGGACGCGTCGCAAGCTCTGACCCGCTGGACCCCAAGAAGCAGGGTGTGTACCCATCTCGAAGGTGGGTGACACCCTGCTTCGGCGTTTCGACGGAAAAGTCACCCGATGTCCTGCGTTGTCAACGTGGCAAGGGTTTTCCGCCAAGGCTCGTGTGGGCAGCATCACGATCTCTGCGTGAGACCAGTGTTCAACTGGACTGGTTTTCGGGCTTACCCTGAAAAGACGCCCCCGCCACCGGAGTCGGACAGGCCAGCGGCCACCGCCGCGACCGTTCACCGCATCGCTCGATCACCTGGGAGTGACTGTGCCGAAACTCGTCTACGACTTCTCCGAAGGCAACAAAGACATGAAGGAGTTGCTCGGGGGGAAGGGGGCGAACCTGGCCGAGATGACCAATCTCGGTCTGCCGGTGCCGCCCGGCTTCACCATCTCCGCCGAGGCGTGCAAGGTCTATCTGGCCACCGGCTCGGTGCCCGCGGAGCTGGCCGAAGAGATCGACCATCACATCGACGCGCTGCAGCAGAAGATGGGCAAGAAGCTCGGTCAGGCCGACGACCCGCTGCTGGTCTCGGTCCGTTCCGGTGCCGCGGTGTCGATGCCCGGGATGATGGAGACCGTGCTCAACGTCGGGCTGAACGACGACTCGGTGAACGGTCTCGCCCACCAGTCCGGCAACCCGCGGTTCGCCTGGGACGCCTACCGGCGACTGATCCAGATGTTCGGCAAAACCGTGCTGGGCATGGAAGGTGACGTCTTCGAGGACGCGCTCGACGCGGCCAAGCAGGCCAAGGGCGCGCGCAGTGACCTCGACCTGGACGCCGACGACCTCAAGGCTCTGGTCGAAACCTTCAAGGCCGCGGTGCGCGACCACACCGGCCGGGACTTCCCGCAGGACCCGCGCGAGCAGATGGACCTGGCGATCGAGGCCGTGTTCGGCTCGTGGAACTCCGAGCGCGCCATCCTCTACCGCCGTCAGGAGCGGATCGCGACCGACCTCGGCACCGCGGTGAACATCTGCTCGATGGTGTTCGGCAACCTCGGCATGGACTCCGGTACCGGCGTCGCGTTCACCCGCGACCCGTCCAGCGGCCAGCCCGGCGTGTACGGCGACTACCTGCAGAACGCGCAGGGCGAGGACGTCGTGGCCGGCATCCGCAACACGGTCCCGCTGGCCGATCTCGAGCAGATCGACAAGACGTCGTACGACGACCTGATGCGGATCATGGCCACGCTCGAAGGCCACTACCGCGACCTGTGCGACATCGAGTTCACCGTCGAGCGCGGCAAGCTGTGGATGCTGCAGACCCGGGTCGGCAAGCGCACCGCCGCGGCGGCGTTCCGGATCGCGACCAGCCTGGTCGACGAGGGCGTGATCGACATCGACGAGGCGCTGCAGCGGGTCAAGGGCGCGCAGCTCGCACAGCTGATGTTCCCGCGGTTCGACTCCGACGCGGACAAGAAGCTGCTGACCAAGGCGATCGGCGCCTCCCCGGGCGCGGCCTCCGGCACGGTGGTCTTCACCTCCGCTGCCGCCGTCGCCGCCGCCGAGCGCGGCGAGAAGGTGATCCTGGTCCGGCGGGAGACCAACCCCGACGACCTGCACGGCATGATCGCCGCCCAGGGCATCCTGACCAGCCGCGGCGGCAAGACCTCGCACGCGGCCGTGGTCGCGCGCGGTATGGGCAAGACCTGTGTCTGCGGCGCCGAGGAGCTCGACGTCAGCGCGTCCGGGGAGACGATCAGCGTGAACGGTACGTCGATCGGCCCGGGTGAGGTGATCTCGATCGACGGCACCACCGGCGAGGTGTTCCTCGGCGAGGTACCGGTCGTGCCGTCGCCGGTCGTGCGGTACTTCGAGGGTTCGCTCGCGCCGGACTCCGGCGACGAGCTGGTCGAGGCCGTGCACCGGCTGATCAGCCACGCCGACGAGATCCGCCGGCTCGGCGTCCGGACGAACGCCGACACCGCGGACGACGCGGCCCGGGCCCGCCGGTTCGGTGCCCAGGGCATCGGTCTGTGCCGGACCGAGCACATGTTCCTCGGCGAGCGGCGGGAGTCGGTGGAGCGGCTGATCCTGGCCGAGACCGACGCCGAACGGGACGCGGCGCTGGCCGAGCTGGAGCCGTTGCAGCGCGGCGACTTCCTCGAGCTGCTCGACGCGATGGACGGGCTGCCGGTGACGATCCGGCTGATCGATCCGCCGCTGCACGAGTTCCTGCCCTCGATGGAGGACCTCGCGGTGAAGGTCGCGCTGGCCAAGGAGCGCGGCGAGGAGCCGGGGCACGACGTGAAGCTGCTGGCCGCGGTCGAGCGGCTGCACGAGCAGAACCCGATGCTCGGACTGCGCGGCGTACGGCTCGGACTGATGATCCCCGGCCTGTTCGCGATGCAGGTCCGCGCGATCGCCTCGGCGGCGGCCGAACTGCGCAAGCAGGGCAAGGCTCCGCGGCCGGAGATCATGATCCCGCTGGTCGGTGCGATCCAGGAACTGCAGTTGGCCCGCGACGAGGTCGAGGGCGTGCTGAACGAGGTCGCCGAAGCGTCCGGGGTGGAATGGGCGACTCCGATCGGCACGATGATCGAGCTGCCGCGGGCCGCGGTGATCGCGGACCAGATCGCCGAGGCGGCCGACTTCTTCTCCTTCGGCACCAACGACCTGACCCAGACCACCTGGGGCTTCAGCCGCGACGACGTCGAGGGCTCGTTCTTCTCCCGCTACCTGGAGAAGGGCATCTTCGCGGTGTCCCCGTTCGAGTCGATCGACCGCGAGGGCGTCGGCAGCCTGGTGCGGACCGGCGTCGAGCGCGGCCGGGCCACCCGTCCGGACCTGAAGCTCGGCATCTGCGGCGAGCACGGCGGCGACCCGGACAGCATCCACTTCTTCCACGAGGTCGGCCTGGACTACGTGTCCTGCTCGCCGTTCCGCATCCCGGTCGCGCGCCTGGAGGCCGGGCGCGCCGCGCTGGACTGAGCACCCGCCCGCCCGGGCGTCGTACCGGGCGGGCCGCGGGGCCAACTCCCAGCCCGCGCCGATGCCCTGGCCATGCTCGCAGGGGGCGGCGGGAGTCGCGAGCAGCTGTCGTCGTACTCGGGTCATCGGGCCTTGACAGAGCAGGCGCGTGACGGTCTGTACAGCTGTATCCAGGCCATTGCCGACGCGGCCGGCGGTTCGGTCACTGAGCGTTACCTGACTCTACTGACTGCAGCAATTCGTCGTGACCAACCCCTTGCGCGGGCCTGATCCGGCAGTCCAAGATGGCCGGGCGGGAAGGGCATCACACGTCGACTTTCGGGTTCGACTCGAACCAGCCGCTGTGGCGGCTCGTGATTCCCTTCCCGCACCAAATCCCTTTTTCTTATAGGGTTTCGGCATGGCCCTCTTCGCTGTGCAGCTGAGCTTCGACGAGTCCGACACCGAGCGGCGCCTGCAGGTGCGCCCGGCCCATCGGGAGTACCTGACCTCGTTGAAGGAGTCCGGCAAGCTCGTGGCCGCCGGCCCGTTCGGCGACCAGACCGGCGCGCTGCTGGTGTACGACGTGGCCGACGAGGCCGAGCTGCGCGAGATCCTGGCCAAGGACCCCTACACGCCGGCCGACGTCTACCAGATCGCCAGCCTCAAGGAGTGGCAGCCGCTGTTCCCGCTCGGCGGCTGACGGCCCTAAGCCTCCGCGCCTTCCAGGTCGAGGTGGTCGACGTACGCCCAGAACCAGCTGAGCGGTCCGAGCACCAGCTCCGGCTCGCCGCCCTCGTCCTCGATGAACAGCAGCGTGCCCTGCCCGCTCTTGATGTCCTCGAGCACGGCGCCGCAGACCTCGAGCGCGGCCTCGAACGGGACCAGCTCCGGCCCGCTCTCCCAGTGCGGCTTCGGTAGCGGCAGCACCGGCGCGTCGTCGGTGCCGTCCAGGTCGACGGAGACCTGCTGCAGCAGCTCGTACAGGTCGTAGGAGATCAGTCCGGCCAGCGGATGCCCGTCGACGCCGACCAGGTACGGGTCGTCGGCGCCGTCGCGGAAGCTGTCGCGGACCTGGGGCAGCGCCGCGGCCAGATCGTCGATCTCCAGGTACGGCGCTTCCTGCAGTTCCTCGTTGGTGTCGGTCGCCAGCCCGCTGCGCATCTCGTCGAACTGGTGCAGCAGCCCCGACAGCTCCTCGTGCGCGCCACCGTTCGGGGCCTTCTGGGCCCGCTCCTCCAGATCGCGCAGGTGCTCGACCAGGTCGTCCTCGAAGTGCAGGTCGTAGCGCGGCAGACCCGGCTCGCGGCCGGCGTTGATCTGGGCGACGATCTGGGTCGAGATCGGCCCGAGCCGCTCGGCCAGCACCTCCAGCGGGGTGGTCGGCTTCTCCTCGTCGTCGTGCGCGCAGGAGTCGTCCTCGGCCTTGCCGCCGCCGTCCATCGCCAGCAGTACGGCGAAGGCCGGGAACGCGATCAGCGCGGCGGTCGCGAGCATGCCGTCGCCGATCAGCATCAGCGGGTTGCCACCGGCCTCGGTCCGGCGCACGTGGTCGGGCAGCAGCACCGCGGCCTGCTCGACGTTCACCTGGCTGGCCAGCGAGCTGAGTCCGTGGTCGGTGTCGACGCCGAGCAGCTCGACCAGCGTCTCGGAGCTCATGTCGAAGTTCGAGCGCAGGTAGTAGCGCAGCCAGCCGGCGTCCACCGGGTTGCCGAGCAGCTCGGCGATCCGCGCCCGGAAGTCGGCCAGGTCGGCGATCGCCAGCACGACCAGCACCGGCTGGTCGCCGTCGCCGATCACCAGCGGACGGGTGTCGCCGTTCTGGAAGCCGTCGATCACCTGGGCCAGGCCCTCGGCGGCGGCGTCCAGAGGCCAGGACTCGGCCTCGAACTCGGTCACACCTGCGGCGGTGCTGACGTCGTCGGGCATCTGCTGGTCCTCTCCGAGGGCGGCGGCGGGGTGGCGCTAACTGTAGGCGGCACCGGTTCCAGCCGGGTCGGCCGGTCGGTGCGTCGTGACATCGGCTACGCTCGGAACGGCGGGTCGGCGAGGTGGTATCTCACATGTGAGATATGGTCCGGCGCATGACTGTTGACTACCTGAGCCGGATCGGCAACCTGATCCGGGACGCCCGCAAGCACCGCGGCTGGACGCAGACCCAGCTCGCCGACGTGCTCGGCACCAGCCAAAGTGCCGTGAACCGGATCGAAAAGGGTCATCAGAACCTCACTCTCGAGATGCTCGCCCGGATCGGCGAGGCACTCGACTCCGAAATTGTCTCTCTCGGTGGCGGTCCGGTCCACCTCCGCGTGGCCGGTGGACGGCAGCTGTCCGGATCGATCGACGTCAAGTCCAGCAAGAACGCCGGCGTCGCGCTGCTGTGCGCCAGCCTGCTGAACAAGGGCCGGACCACACTGCGCAAGGTGGCCCGGATCGAGGAGGTCAACCGGCTGCTCGAGGTGCTGAACTCGATCGGCGTCCGGACCACCTGGCTGAACGACGCCGGCGACCTGGAGATCGTGCCGCCGGAGCACCTGAACCTGGCCGGGATGGACGCCGAGGCGGCCCGCCGGACCCGCAGCATCATCATGTTCCTCGGCCCGCTGCTGCACCGCGAGGACACCTTCGCGCTGCCGTACGCCGGTGGCTGCGACCTCGGCACCCGGACCGTCGAGCCGCACATGTCGGCGCTGCGCCCGTTCGGGCTGGAGATCAAGGCGACCGCGGGGGAGTACCACGCGGTGGTGAACCGGGCGATCGCGCCGGGCAAGCCGATCGTGCTGACCGAGCGCGGCGACACGGTGACCGAGAACGCGATCATGGCCGCCGCCCGGCACGACGGCGTCACGGTGATCCGCAACGCCTCGTCCAACTACATGGTGCAGGACCTGTGCTTCTACCTCGACCTGCTCGGGGTGCGGATCGACGGCGTCGGCTCGACCACGCTGACCGTGCACGGCCGGCCGGAGATCGACGTCGACGTCGACTACGCGCCCTCGGAAGACCCGATCGAGGCGATGAGCCTGCTCACCGCCGCGATCGTGACCGGCTCGGAGATCACCATCCGGCGCGCGCCGGTGGAGTTCCTGGAGATCGAGCTGGCGCTGCTGGAGGAGATGGGCCTGGACTACAGCCGCTCCAAGGAATACCTGGCCGAGAACGGCCGGACCCGGCTGGTCGACCTGACCACCCGGCCGTCCACGCTGCACGCGCCGATCGACAAGATCCACCCGATGCCGTTCCCGGGGCTGAACATCGACAACCTGCCGTTCTTCGCGGTGATCGCGGCCACGGCGACCGGGCAGACGCTGATTCACGACTGGGTCTACGAGAACCGCGCGATCTACCTGACCGACCTGAACAAGCTCGGCGGCCGGGTCAAGCTGCTCGACCCGCACCGGGTGATGGTCGAGGGGCCGACGCACTTCTCCGGCGCCGAGATCATGTGCCCGCCGGCCCTGCGCCCGGCCGTGGTCACGCTGATCGCGATGATGGCGGCCAAGGGCACCTCGGTGCTGCGCTCGGTCTACGTGATCAACCGCGGCTACGAGGACCTGGCCACCCGGCTGAACTCGCTAGGCGCCCAGATCGAGACGTTCCGCGACATCTGACCCAGTGACGAAGGCGACGGCCTCGGTGACCACGTCCGGATCGACCATGATCCGGCGGTGGCCGAGGCCGTTCGTCTGCCGGAACCGCGCCTTCGGCCCGTACGACGCCAGCAGCATCGGTGCCTGGGCCGGATCGACCACGTCGTCCTCGTCGTTGTGGATCGACAACAGCTCGGACCTGCCCGGCACGACGGAGAACTTCGTCCAGATCTCCGGATCGCCCGCGAACAGCTTGCGCTCGACCTGCCGGCGCAACGCCTGGTTGGTCCGCGCGCCGAGCCCGAGCGCCCGGCAGAACGCGTCGGCCAGGTAGCTGAACTCGGCGAAGCCGCTGATCACGACGATCCGCTCGGCGCTCAGCTTGTCGTCGCGCAGCGCGTAGAGCACGAACGGCACACCCATCGAGTGCGCGATCACGCCCTCGAAGGCGCCGTACCGGGAGCCGAGGCGCTGGATGATCCGCTCGTGGCCGAGGATCGTGCCCGCCCGGCCCGGGGTGTCGCCGTGGCCCGGCGCGTCGTACGAGACCGGGCTGTAGCCGAGTTCGACCAGCCGCTCGACGAAGGCGGCGAACCGGGAAGCTCGCGATCGCCAGCCGTGCACGAGCAGGACGGGTCTTGTGCCGTCGCCCCACGCGTACGTCACCACGCCGTCGACCACTTCGACCCGCGCTGCCGCGTGCACGGCCTGCTCGGAGGGACGGACCTTGCCGCGGCGCAACGGACGGCGCCACAGCTCGAACGCCAGCCGCCCTGCCGCCTGGGGTGAGAGTGCTTCGATCATCCGCAGTCCCGCACCCACTGCTCGGGTCATCACAGCGCGGCTTCCCATCGAGGATCTCTTCCAGTCAGGCCGAGGAATCGGTCCGACGCCGTTCCGTTCGTGTCCACCGCCGGCGCGAAGGCGCTGCCGGGTGGCCGGTCGGCCGGAATCTGTTCGGCGTACGGGATCGCCGCCTCCGCCAGGTGCGGCGGGATCGGATCGTCGAGCCCGATCGCCCGCGCGATGTCCCAGCTGTGCGCGAGGTAGTCGACGAAGTGCATCGCGATCGCCGCCCGGGCCGGGAACACGCCGAACTCGCGGACCTCCACCGCCGCGTCCAGGTCGGCGATCCGGAACGCGCCGGTCACCAGGTTCACCGACTCGGCGAACGATTCCAGCGCGGTCTCCGCACGCCCGGGCTGCCAGATCTCGCGGTTGATCGCGCCGGGCGGATTGATCACGTTGGCCGCGAATCCCCGGTTTTCCGCCACCTGGTGGGCGAGCAACTCGCCGAGCGACCAGTCCGTGCACGGGGTGGGGAGGTCGAGCTGGTCGGGGCGGACCTGGGCCACCACCGCCAGGCAGACGGCCGCGGCCGCTGCGTCCAGAGCTCTGGGGTCGGTCACATTCTCCTCGATCCGCTGTAAAGTATACGAACGATCGTATTATTAGTTCTGAAGGGGTCGTGCGTCAACGGCATTAGGATCGCCGCACGTCGAAGGGAGACGGTGACGATGGAGACGACCCGCGTCGACGGTCGGCTGGTCCGTGGTGACCAGACCCGCCGGGCCGTGCTGCGCCGGGCGGTCGACATCGCGTCGGTCGACGGGCTCGAAGGGCTTTCGATCGGCCGGCTCGCCAAGGACCTGGAGATCAGCAAGAGCGGGCTGTTCGCGCACTTCGGCTCCAAGGAGGAGCTGCAGCTCGCCACGATTCGCGCCGCCCGCCGGATCTACGCCGAGGCGGTGGTCGCGCCCGCTTTCGCCGTACCGCCTGGTCTGGCGCGCGTCTGGGCGCTGAGCGAGAGCTGGCTCGACTATTCGCGGCGCCGGGTCTTTCCGGGCGGCTGCTTCTTCGCCAAGACCTCGCACGAGTTCGGCGCCCGGCCCGGCGTCGTACGGGACTATCTGGCCGAGGTCAACGCGGAGTGGATGGCGTTGATCGAGCGGACCGTTGCCGAAGCGGTCGAGCTGGGGGAGTTGACCGGCGATCCGGCGCCGCTGGCTTTCGAGTTGAACGCCTTCTACGACTCGGCCAACCTCGCGTCCCTGCTCCGCGACGACCACGACACGATCTACGGCCAGGCTCGGCGGTCGATCCGCAGCCGACTGGAATCAGCCGCGCCGGCTGGGACTGCCCTGCCCTGGTGAGACCTCCTGCCGGCTTTCGGGGAGGTCTCGGCGGCGGCGGATGGGAGAGCAGAGCAGTACGAGGCCCGCGAGCGGGATGCCCGCGGTGGTGATCCAGAGGGCTGGGGTGAGGCCGAGCAGTTCGCCGAGCGTGCCGCCGAGCAGGGCGCCGACCGGGATCGTGCCGTAGTTGACGAACGACGACGTCGCGGTGAGGCGGCCGAGCAGGTCCGGTGGGCAGTAGGCCTGGTAAAAGGTGGCTTTGACGACGTTGCCGGCGACGACGCCGACACCGACGCCGAACGCGCCGGCCAGGTAGAACCACGGGCTCACCGTGCTCAACGGGATGAGCAGCGCGAAGGTCGGCAGGCCGAGTTCGGCGATCAGGATGGCGCGGGCGCTGCCGACTCGGCGCATCAGGCGCCGGGCCGCGAAGGCGCCGGCGATGCCGCCGCTGCCGGCCGCGGCGATCAGGGCGCCGACGGTGCCGGCGCTGAGGCCGACCTCGCGGACGAGGAAGACGACGGCGATCGACTGGTAGCCCATCAGGGCGAGGTTCGAGACGGCGCCGAAGATCGTCAGCGTGCGCAGCCAGACGTCGCGCGCGACCAGGCGCAGACCGTCGGCGATCTCGGCGGCGATCGTGGGACCGGCTTGCGCTCGGCGGGCCGGCGTACGGGGTGGTTCGCGGTGGTGGATCGCTGCGAGGCAGGCGAGGGCGATGAGAAACGTGGCGGCGTCGACGAGCAGGCCGTTGACCGGTCCGGCCAGCTGGATGATCAGGCCGCCGCACCCGGCGCCGGCGATCTGGGCGGCCGAGGCGCTGCCGTGCAGCTTGGCGTTGCCCTCGGCATGGTCTGCGGAGGCGATGAGCGTCGGGAGGTAAGCGGTGTAGGCGGTTTGGAACAGCACGGCCGCGACGCCGGTCAGGGCGACCGCTGCCAGGAGGAGGTGGACCGTGAGGATTCCGGCGGCCGACATCAACGGGACCGAGGCGATCAGCGCGAACGACGCCGCGGCGGCGGCGAGCATGATCGGGCGGCGGGGGAGCCGGTCGACCCAGGCGCCGACCGGGAGGCCGATCACCAGCCAGGGCAGCCAGGCGAAGGCGGTCAGCAGGCCGACCTGGAAGGTGGTTGCGTCGAGCAACGAGATGGCGACCAGCGGGATCGCGACGCCGGAGACCGCGGTGCCGAACCGGCTGGTGGTCTCGCCGGTCCAGAGCAGGCGGAAGTCGCGGTGGCGCCGGAGCAGGCTCATGGTTCGGTGGTTCTCGGGAAGGACTGGAGTTGCACGATCACCGGCTTCGCGTCCTGGCCGGGCTCGATCTTGCTGTAGCGGTCGATCACAGCGGCGATCTCGTCGTTCAGGGCGGTGAGCTGGTCGGGGCTGAGGCGCAGGTCGCGCCAGTCCGAGAGGGCGGCCGCGTGCTGCCACTCGCCGGGCCAGTTCTGGTCGACGTACGCCTGCACTCGCGCGTAGTACCGCTGCACGAGGTGCTGCAGGTAGACGCGCAGTGCCCCGCTGGTCTCGGGGTCGTCGCGGAACTCCGCCGGATTCAGCACCGTCGGCTCCTGCGGAACTCGCCACCACCGCTCGCGCTTGGTGCCGCGCTCGGTGTCCTCCTCGATGTAGCCGTGCTCGGCGAGCAGCCGAAGGTGCCAGCTGATCGTGCCGGTGTTCTCGCCGAGGCGCTGCGCGAGCGTGCTGGACGTCGCCGGACCGTCCAGCTCGAGCGCCTCGAGCATGGTCATCCGCAGGGGGTGGGCCAGGCCGCGCAGACTCCGGGCGGTGATCCTTCGCATGATGCAGAGCATACTCTGCAGAGAGATCTCTGCAAGTGTGAAAGTGTCGGTGGCCGTCTCTAGCGTCTGGGGTATGCGGCCACATGTGGTGGGTCATCTGGCGGTCTCCGTCGACGGCGTGACGGCCGGGTTCGACGTCGACCTGGCGCGGTTCTACGCGATGGCGACGCTGTGGCAGGAGGACGTCACGCTCGTCGGCGCGGACACGATCCTCGCCCAGGAAGCAGTGCTGCGCTCGGCGCCGCTGCCCGGGCCGCGGGAGGCCGGCCCGTTGCTCGCCGTTGTCGACAGCCGGGCGCGCGTCCGCGAGTGGGATCGCCTGCGCGACGTCGGCCACTGGTCCGATGTACTCGCCCTGTACGCCGACCAGACGCCGGCCCGGCCGCCGGACAGCCGGACGCGCGAGTTGATCACCGGCTACGACCGGGTGGATCTGGACGACGTACTCCAGCAGCTCGGCAAGTCCTACGACGCGCGAGTGGTCCGCGTCGACACCGGCGGCACGCTGCTCGGCGTATTGCTCGAGCTCGGACTGGTCGACGAGCTCAGCCTGCTCGTGCACCCGGTGGTGGTCGGCTCCGGCCCGCGCTGGCAGGGCGGTTTCACCGGTCGGCTCGACCTCGGACTGGCCAATGTCGAGGTGTTCGAAGGCGGTGTCGTGTGGCTGCGGTACTGCACCTTGTAGAAACCGGGTACAGTGTACGGAGTTCACCGATGTGAGGAGCTCTCGAATGCCTGGATACGTGCCGACCGAGGACGACGTCGCGAGCGTGCTGGCCTGGTTCGACAAGTACGACGCGCTGGCCGCGGCGCGTGACTACGAGGCGATGGCCGACGTCGCCGTCTTCCCGCTGAACGAGGTCACCGACGACGGCAAGGGCAACGCCTCGGCGGCCCAGACCGACCGGGCGGCGTACGTGGCCCAGATGGCACAGGTGATGGGCGGTGCCGACGACGTGAAGCTGGAGACCACCCGGACGCCGCACTTCCTGTCCGACTCGCTGGTCTTCGTGATCAGCGACGGCACGATGACGTACCAGGGCCAGAGCACGCCGATCCGGTACGGCGACCTGCTGCTCAAGACCGGCGGGGAGTGGAAGTTTCAGACGATGGTGCAGGGCGGTTGGGGCTGATGTTCACCTGAATGTCGGTGCCGCCCAGTAGTTTGAGGGGTGATGAGGAAGCAGTCCGAGGGCTACGACGAGCACGACGCCGAGCGGTGGGTGCCCGAGCCGGTCAAACGGCCCGGGCGCACGGCGTTCGCGCGGGACCGGGCGCGCGTGCTGCACAGCGCCGGCCTGCGCCGCCTGGCGGCCAAGACCCAGGTGGCGACGGCCGGCAGCGACGACTTCGTTCGCAACCGGCTGACGCACAGCCTCGAGGTCGCCCAGATCGGCCGCGAGCTGGCTGGCACGCTCGGCTGCGATCCTGACATCGTCGACGCCGCCTGCCTGGCGCACGACCTCGGCCATCCACCGTTCGGGCACAACGGCGAACGCGCGCTCGACCAGCTCGCCGCGGACATCGGCGGGTTCGAGGGCAACGCGCAGACCTTGCGGCTGCTCACCCGGCTGGAGTCCAAGACCTTCGCCGCCGACGGCCGCAGCGCCGGGCTCAACCTGAGCCGCGCGACCCTCGACGCCGCGACCAAATACCCCTGGCCGCGGCGCGAGGGCGTGCGCAAGTTCGGCGTGTACGACGACGACCTGACCGTCTTCGAGTGGCTCCGCCAGGACCTGGGCGACCAGCGGTGCCTGGAGGCCCAGGTGATGGACTTCGCCGACGACGTCGCGTACTCGGTGCACGACGTCGAGGACGGGATCGTTGCTCACAGCATCGATCTGGACCGGGTCGGCGCCGACCGGGCGCCGTACTGGCAGACCGTGCGGGAGACCTACCTGCCCGACGCCTCCGACGCGCAGCTCGACGAGGCGTGGCAGCGGCTCACCATCCTGCCGTACTGGCCGACCGGCCCGTTCGACGACAGCCGCCGGGCGCTCGGCGGCCTCAAGGACATGACCAGCCAGCTGATCGGCCGGTTCTGCACGGCTGCCGAGCAGGCCACTCATTCGCGGTTCGGCCGGCGCTCCCGCCTGGTCCGGTACGACGCCGACCTGGTCGTCCCCGACGGCACGCGCGCCGAGATCGCGCTGCTCAAGGGCATCGGTATGTGGCACGTGCTGAACTCCCCGGAGCTCCAGCGCCGCCGCGCCATTCAGCGCGAGTTGCTCACCGAGCTGGTCGAGGCGCTGGTCGACAAGGCGCCCGCCAATCTCGACGCCCCCTTCGCGGCGGACTACAAGGCAGCGCCTGACGACGCCAGCCGGCTGCGCGTGGTGATCGACCAGGTCGCGTCGCTCACCGACCCGTCGGCCCAGGCCTGGCACGCCGCGCTCACGAGCTGACCGGCCCGCCGCTTCGCCCCGACCGGTCGGGGCGATAAAGGTCTAATCTCGTGGCATGACGGATGCACAGCGGATCGTTGTCGTCGGAGCCAGCTTGGCCGGAGCCTCGGCGGCGGAGACTCTGCGGTCGGAGGGCTTCACCGGGGAGCTGGTCCTGATCGGCAGTGAGACCGAGTTGCCGTACGAGCGACCGCCGCTGTCCAAGGCGGTGCTGCTCGGTAAGGACGAGCCCGTCTCGGCGCAGCTGCACGACCAGCAGTGGTACGACGACCACTCGATCGACCTGCGGCTCGGCACGACCGTGACCGCGCTCGACACCGGCGCGAAGACCGTCACGACCGACGACGGCCAGACCACGCCGTACGACGAACTGCTGATCGCGACCGGCTCACGCGTGCGTCGCCTCGACGTACCGGGCGGCGACCTGTCCGGCATCCACTACCTGCGCACCGCGGGCGATTCCCAGGCGCTCACCGACGCGTACGCCGCGAAGCCGCGCGTGGTCGTCGTCGGCGCGGGGTGGATCGGCCTGGAGTCCGCCTCGGCCGCGCGGGAACGCGGCTGCGAGGTGACCGTGATCGAGCCGCAGTCCACCGCGCTCGCATCGGTGCTGGGGGAGCAGGTGGGGGAGTTGTTCGCCGATATGCACCGGCAGCACGGCGTTCGCCTGCTTTTCGGCACGGGTGTCGAGGGCTTCGAGGGCAACGGCAAGGTGACCGGCGTGCGCACGTCGTCCGGCGAGGTGGTTCCGGCCGATCTGGTGGTGGTCGGCGTCGGCGTCCAGCCGAACACCGAACTCGCCGCCGAGGCCGGGATCGAGGTCGCGCCGCGCGAGGCCGGCTCGGGCATCGTCACCGGTCCCGACCTGAAGACGTCGGCCCCGGGGGTCTTCGCGGCCGGTGACGTGGTCCGCTGGCAGCACCCGCTGCTCGGGCGGCCGGTCCGCGTCGAGCACTGGTCGAACGCGAAGGACAGTGGCGCCGCGGCCGCGAAGGCGATGCTCGGCCAGGATGTCGCGCACGACGCGATCCCGTTCTTCTTCACCGACCAGTACGACCTGGGCATGGAGTACGCCGGTGATGTTCCGCGCGGTACGTCGTACCAGGTGGTGCTGCGCGGCGACCCGGCCTCCGGCGCCTATCTCGCGTTCTGGCTGGACGACGACCGGCACGTGCTGGCCGGCATGCACGTGAACACCTGGGGTGCGATCGACGGCATCCAGGACCTCATCCGCTCGGGCCGGACGGTCGACGCGGACAAGCTCGCCGATCCGTCGGTCGAGCTCGGCGAGGTCTAAACCAAAGCTGACCCGGCTCGGCGGGTGCGGGTCCCTGCCGAGCCGGGTCGGGTACGACGGGGCTGGTCGTGCGAGCCGGTGCTCGGGTCGCCCGGCGGCCGGTGCTCGGGTCGCCCGGCGGCCGGTGCCCGGGCAGCCCGGTGGTCGGTCGTGCGAGCCGGGGCTCGGGCGGGGCAGCGGGCGGCTAGCGCGTCCCCGTAGACTCGCCGCGTGGCAGGCAGGATCAAGGACGAGGACATCGCGCTGGTGCGCGAGCGGGCGCGGATCGACGAGATCGTCGGCTCGTACGTGACCTTGAAGAACGCCGGTGGTGGATCGCTGAAGGGCCTGTGCCCGTTCCACGACGAGAAGTCGCCGTCGTTCAACGTGACCCCGGCCCGGGGGTTCTTCTACTGCTTCGGCTGCCAAGAGGGCGGCGACGTGATCGACTTCATCCAGAAGATCGACCAGATCAGCTTCCACGAGGCGGTCGAGACGCTGGCCGCGAAGGTCGGCATCCAGCTGCGCTACGACGAGTCCGGCGCGCCGATGCCGAAGTCGCAGAGCAACCAGCGGCCGCGTCTGGTCGAGGCGCACAAAGTCGCGGCGGAGTTCTACTCGGAACTGCTGTTCGGTGCGCCCGAGGCGACGTTGGGCCGGCAGTTCCTGGACAAGCGCGGCTTCGACCGCGACGCCGCGGCGCACTTCGGGGTCGGGTTCTCGCCGCGCGGTGGCGAGCAGTTGGTCGCGCACCTGCGCGGCCGAGGCTTCAGCAACGCCGAGCTGGTCGCGTCGGGACTGTGCGCCGAGGGCGCGCGCGGGCTGTACGACCGGTTCCGCGGGCGGCTGATGTGGCCGATCCGCGACGCGAGTTCGGACGTCATCGGCTTCGGCGCGCGCCGGCTGTTCGACGACGACAAGATCGAGGCCAAGTACCTGAACACGCCGGAGACGGTGATCTACAAGAAGTCCAAGGTCCTGTACGGCGTGGACCTGGCCCGGCGGGAGATCGCGAAGGGCAAGCAGGCGGTTGTCGTCGAGGGCTACACAGACGTGATGGCCTGCCATCTGGCCGGCGTACAGACCGCGGTGGCGACGTGCGGTACGTCGTTCGGTGAGGACCACGCGCGGGTGCTGCGGCAGTTGCTGCTCGACCACGACCAGTTCCGTGGCGAGGTGATCTTCACCTTCGACGGCGACTCGGCCGGACAGCGTGCCGCGGTCAAGGCGTTCGAGGGTGACCAGGCGTTCGCGGCGCAGACGTACGTCGCGGTCGAGCCCGACGGGCTGGACCCGTGCGACCTGCGGCTGCAGAAGGGCGACGCGGCGGTCCGCGAACTGATCGGCCGGCGCGTGCCGCTGTACCGGTTCGTGCTGACCGACCGACTGTCGAAGTACGACCTCGACCGCGCCGACACCCGGATCGACGCCCTGCGCGACGCCGCCCACCTGGTGGTGAGCATCCGCGACCGGTCGAAGGTCGACGCGTTCACCCGCGAACTCGCCGGCCTGCTGGGCATGGAGGTCGACCAGGTCCGCGCCGAGGTCCACCGCGCCGCGTCGCGCCCGGCGCCGGCTCGGGGCGGCGCGCCCGATCGCACGCCGGTCGTCGTACAGACCGAGGCGCCACCGCCTCCCCGCCAGAACCTGCCGTCCCCCCGCGAGCCGCGCTTCCTGATGGAGTGGGACGTCCTGAAGCTCGCGATGCAGTACCCGGCCCTGGTCGGCGCCGCCTTCGACGAACTCGACGACCACGACTTCACCCACCCCTGGCTGGCCGCCGTCCGCGCCGCGATGGCCAAGGTAGGCGGCCCCTCCCAGGCGGCCCCCGGCGAAGCCTGGGTGGTCGCCGTCCGCGATGCCATGGGCAACGACCCGGCCGCCGCGGTCGTCTCCGCTTTGGCCGTGGAGGGCCTCCGGTTGGGCCGCGAGCCCGACGAACGCTCCGCCCGGGCCCATCTCGCGCGCCTGCAAGAACTCACCTGCCTACGCCGAATCGCCGACCTCAAGTCGAAACTCCAGCGCACTAATCCGATCGACAAGGCCGATGAGTACAACCGGATGTTCGGCGAGCTCATTGCGTTGGAGCAGTACCGGACTGAGCTGAGGGAACAGGCGATCTCCGGGGCGTTGTAAGGCCGGCTTCGCGGCGGGTCGCCCTCCGGCGGCCTCCGGGCAGCCTTCGACGGGATGCGGCGGAGGCTCTTCGGTAGGACTTTGAGCGCTCGTCGCCGGGCCTTCGAGCGAGCCGTCCGGCGCGCCCTGCGTCCGGGGCTCCGATCCTCCGGGCCTGGAGGATCGGACGCTCCCGCGCTCCCGCGCTCCCGCGCACCAGTGTTCCCGCGCTCCCGCGCACCAGTGTTCCCGCGCTCCCGCGCACCAGTGTTCCCGCGCTCCCGCGCACCAGTGTTCCCGCGCTCCCGCGCACCAGTGTTCCCGCGCTCCCGCGCACCAGTGTTCCCGCGCTCCCGCGCACCAGTGTTCCCGCGCTCCCGCGCACCAGTGTTCCCGCGCTCCCGCGCACCAGTGTTCCCGCGCTCCCGCGCACCAGTGTTCCCGCGCTCCCGCGCACCAGTGTTCCCGCGCTCCCGCGCTCCCGCGCTCCCGCGTGCCCGCGCTCCCGTGTACCCGCGCTCCCGCGCACCAGTGAACATGCGCTCCTGCGCTCCCGCGCACCAGTGCACATGCGCTCCTGCGCTCCCGCGCACCAGTGCACATGCGCTCCTGCGCTCGCGCGCACCAGCGCTCCCGGGCCTCCGCCCGGCGCCCTTCTGTGAGCCTTGTGGCGTCCGGCCCTCCGGCCCTCCGATCCCTCGGGGCCTCCCGCGTTCCCGCGTTCCTGCGCACCAGTGCTCCCGCGCTCCCGGCGTCCCGTGCCGCCGCCCGGCGCCCGAGCCTCCCGGCGTCCGGCCCTCCGGGCCTTCCAGCCCCCGGCCCAGTGGGTCTTCCAGCCTCTGGCCTCCCGATCTCTGGCGTCCCGGCCTGCGCCCTCCCGGCCTCCAGCCCTCCCGCCGTCCTCGGCGGGAGGCAGTCCCCGGATGGAAACCAGGGCTGTCTCAGGGGTTTGACCCAGTGCTTCTCACCACCGGCAGGGGATGATGGAGTCCAGGTCCGACCGAAGGAGAAATTCGATGGGCTGGTTCATCCTGCTGGTGCTGATCGTGGGCGCCGTCGCGGCATTCAAGTACCGCGTCCCTCTGATCGCCAAGCTGACCGGGCAACCCCAACACCGCATCCAGCGTGCCCTGGAGCGCCGCAAGAACAACAGTTGACCCAGTTTGTCATCGCCCCGTCGCCCCGAGCGACGGGGCGCCCGAACTCACGCCCCCAGACCCGCCCAATCGCCCCGCCTCAACGCGGTCCGGCTGCAATCCCATCAACGCGGTTGAGCTCCAACGTCCCGCATCAACCCAGTCCGCTGGACCGCCCCGCCTCGAGGCGGGCCGGCCGACGCGCCCGCCCCAACGCAGTTCGGCCGATGCGCCCGCATGACCTCTGGATCGAACGCCCCGCACCAACCCGGTCCAGCCGTGGGACCTGGCATCAACCGGGTTGGGTGGAGCGCCCAGCACCGACCTGGTTCAGCCGGGCTACCCCAACGCGGCCCGGCGGTGCGCCGCCTCAACGCGCCCCGGCCGATGCGCCCCGCATGACCTCTGGCTCGAACGCCCCGCACCAACCCGGCCCAGCCGTGGCACCCGGCATCAACATGATCCGGCGGAGCGCGCCTAGCACCAACCCGGTCCAGCCGGGACGCCCGGCATCAACCGGGTCCGGGTGGGGGCGCCCAACATCAACCCCGTACGACTCGGCCGGTTCCTCCCACTCCGACTCGGGCCAGCCCGTTGAGGAGCAGTCGCCGATGTGCCCGCGGAGTCCGACTGCGGGCGAGTCGTTCCAGAACCGGCTTGTGCACGGCCAGCTCATCGCCGACCGGCGCACCGGCGTACGGGCAACAAAAAGACCGATTCCGAAGTCGGAACCGGTCGATCGTTTGTTGCTCCCGCGACTGGACTCGAACCAGTAACCTGCCGGTTAACAGCCGGCTGCTCTGCCAATTGAGCTACGCGGGATCGGTGGTCTTGCGTTGTCCCCGATCCCCGAGGACCGGATTAGGTTAGCAGGCTCCGGCCGAACTACAAAAACGGGATTCGCCCGCCCCGATCGCCGGCCCGAACCGCCTTCCGCGTCAGACTCCGAACTCCTCGCGGACACCCTGCAACGCCGCCTCGGCCCGCTCGATCAGCCCCGGCTGATCCGGCGACAATCCCTTGTCCAGAACGAAGTTCCAGGCGATCGGAGCGTCCGTCGTCGCCGGGTTCCGCCGGCCGACGATCCGCACGCCCTTCTTGCCCGCGAGCGGCACGTGCCGCTGTACGACGATGCTCGCGTCCACCCGCTCCCGCAGCAACTGCCCGAACCGCCCCGGGTCGTCCACCGCCAGATCCGTCGACCGCAACGGCGTCCCGAATGCGGTCGTCTCGTACACGTGCAGCACCGACTCCTCGGAGTTCCACGCCGCCCGCTCGATCTCCTCCCACCCCACCCGGCGAACCTTGTCGCCCTCCGGCAGATAGACCGCCGACCGAGTGCCCGCCACCCAGGCCCCGTCGGTCAACTGCACCGCCGCGAGGATGTCGTCCCGCCCGCCAGCGGCAACCCGAACCGCCTCGACCAGCTCAGAGGGCCATACCGAACGCCGAAGTTTGAACACGCCTCCATCGTCGCAGCCCACGCCAACCGCCCCGCCGCCCGGTCTCCATCGCCAACCCGACGCCCTCGCGCAGTGCCTCACCCGCCCGCGCCGCGCGAATGTTCACCGTCCGCGCCGCGTGAACGCTCACCGCCTTCGCCGCGCTAATCCCTCGGCTGCCCGGTCGCAAGCACTGCGGTTACCTCAGCGCAGAGGCAACTCTGACAGCCTCCGCAGCCCCCCACACGGAAGGCCGAAACCAACCAGTGATTGGCGACACTCGGCGCCGAACCCTAAGTTGAGACGTATGCGACTCTTCCGGCGACAGAAGACCATCTCCGTGCCGGACCGCTACGGCCTGGGCGCCGGCGACACCATCGACCTACCAGCCCAGCCAGACGTGCAGCGGCTGTTCAACGGTGTCGCAGACAACGACCGGGTCCGAATGATCATCGGCTACCTCAACCACCCGGACCCGGCCGTCCGCCTAGCCGCCATCCAGCAAGGCCCGACGCCCAGCACCGCGACCGTCGCCGAGATCGAGGAACTGGTCGACCGCCTGGTCGACCTCGACCCCGCCGTACGAGCCGCCGCGGGCGCCGCCCTCTGGGACATCCAGGCCGACACCGCCTGCGAACGAACCGTCCTGATCCTGCGCGACGAGATCCGCGGCCACACGATGACCTTCGGCGCCCCCAGCACCGAATCCCTCCGCCTGGGTCGCGAACCAGCCGAACAGGCCCTGCAAACCCTGCTCGCCTCAGCCCCCGACGACGAAGCCCAAGCCCGCCTCCAAGCCCTGATCGACGAACACGTCCTCCTCCCCGACACCGTCGAGCCCGACCCCACCCTCGTCCTCGAGTTCATCGAAAAAGTCATGCGCCGAACCAGCGACGGCCAGATCGCCACCTACGAGGCCTACCGCGCCACCGACCGCGCCCAAGCCCTCGCCTACCTCAACGCCCACCCGGTCACCGAGGAGTTCTACTACCTCGAAGTAGAAACCCCGGAAGGCACCTTCGGCCGCGACATCAAGGGCATCTACGACATCTGACCCACCGCCCGGACCGTCGACGACGGTCGCGGCAGCATCTGGCGGCAGCCGACGAGCGCCCCCACCGCGGACCTGCACGACCGCGGCGAACGAGCACCCCGGCTGCGGATGCGTACGATCGGCGGCGAACGAGCAACCTGCCTGCGGATGCGTACGACCGCGGCCTCTTGCTGCTGAGCACCAATCAGCCCCGCAATCCACCCGCCCGCCGCAGGCTCCACCGGCGAAGGTGATCCGTCCGATCTGTCCGCGGCGCACGTGCCCTCGCCGCGGTTGCCGACGACAACGAGACGTACGCGACAGGCTGGGACGGCGCCCGCCCAAGCCAGACTCCACCCAGCCCAGCCCAGCCCAGCCCAGCCCAGCGCAGGTCAGCCCGGCCCAGCCCGGCGCAGGTCAGCCCCAGCCGAGCCCAGCGCAGCGCAGGTCAACCCACCCAGCTCAGCGCAGCGCAGGTCAGCCCAGCCCGGCGCGGGTCAGCCGAGCCCGCCCAGGCCAGCTCGCCCAGCGCACCCAGCCCGCCTAGGCCTGCCCAGGCCCGCCCAGGCCAGGCCCGCCCAGGCCAGCTCCGCCCAGCCCAGGCAGCCCAGCCCAGCTCCGTCGAGTCCAGCCCAACCCAGCCCAACCCAGCCCGCGCAGGCCAGCTCGCCCAGCGCAGCCCAGCCCAACTCACCTCAGCTCAGCCCCGGTCTGCCCAGGTCAGCCCAGGTCAGCCTGGGCTCCGCCCCAGCCAGGCTTTAGCCCGCGCCCAGATCCACCCCGCCGGCGTTCACGCGGGGTTCGCGCAGTCCCGGCCGCCACCAGCGTCGACCCTCCGAGGTTCGGACCGCGGCCGAGCGACGCGCGGAGTGGGGCGCGGCAGAGCCTCGATCCGCAGGCGGCACGCGCGATCACCTGCCCTCGGCCACGGCCCACGCGTTAGGGCGGCTCGCGGACCACGGGCTCGTACCCGCGACTCGAGCTGCGCCGGCTCGCCGACTTGTCAATGCCGACAAATCGGCGTTCGGCAGGTGCAAGCGCGCGGCGTACCCCGAGGGCAGCAGCAGCTCAGAGCGGCCTCTCCACGGCGAGATCACACTCGGCGAGCCTGGCCAAGGAGCGGCCTCGCCCGTGGAAAAGATCCGCACACAGGTAAGGGCGGCATCAGGTCGAGTTGGCGTACTCCCTCAGCCCAGGCGCATGCCGCAGGTACCGGAGAGCCTCCAACTCGAGAGCCCGAACCTTGGCAGGTGGAAGGCAGAGTCGTTCAGCGGTTTCCTCCAAGGTGGAAGGGGACGTGCTGTGGAGCCCGTAGCGGAGGCGAAGGACGTCCTGTTTCAGGTCGTCCAGGTGCTCCAGCTGGCAGTGCAGGTCTCGGGTCAGGGCGGCGCGGTGGAGTAGGTGTTCGTCGTCGACGATCTGGTCGGTTTCGTTGATGTCCAGTGAGGCGGGGCGGAGTTTCCAGGCTTGGGCTCGTTCGACGCGGGCGACGGTGAGCGACGCGGCCTGGGCGAGCTCTTCGGTGGTGGGTTCTCGTTCGAGGCGCTGGATGAGTTCGCGGTGGACGGTGGCCACGCGACCGGCGTCGACGTACGCCTGAGCGGGCATGCGGATGAGCCGTGAGCGGTCGGAGATCGCTCGCCCCAGCGCCTGGCGGATCCACCAGATCGCGTACGTCGAGAAGCGGTGGCCGAGCTTGTGGTCGAAGCGCTCGACGGCCCGGATCAGGCCGATGTTGCCCTCCTGGATCAAGTCGAGCAGCGACAAGCCCTTGCCGCCGTACCGCTTGGCCAGGTTCACGACCAGACGGAGGTTCCCCTCGATCATGCGTCGCCGAGCGGCCCGACCCAGCTCGGCGACCGCGGCGAGCTCGGCACGGCGGTCCAGCTCGGCACGGTCCGTCGTCGGGGCCGCCCGGGACAGCTCGTCGGCAGCCAGTACGCCGGCCTCGATCCACGTCGACAGCTCGTACACCTCTTCCGGGCTCAGCAGCTCGTGCCGCCCGAGGTCCCGCAGGTAGGCGACCAGCCCGGTCACGTCAGCGGCATCGCAGTCCATCTCGGCCATCGTTTCTCCCCTCTCTCTTGAAGGGATGGTGCCGCGATTCAGCACGCCAGAACGGGCCGATCTGCAATCAGTGGACAACTACGCGAAGTAACCTCGCAGTAACCCTGTGTCTGTGGATAAGCGCCAAGATCCAAGCGGCCCACCGAGGTATCCTCCGGCGCCGACGATCCGGAGCCCACCAGATACGATCTCCCGACAAGCGCCGACCAGGCGCCGGGGGCGGTAGCTCAGCCGGTCAGAGCAGGGGACTCATAATCCCTGGGTCGTGGGTTCGAGCCCCACCCGCCCCACCGTACGAACCGCAGGTCAGGTTCGGCGGACCAGCAGCAGCTTCGGGCTCAATCGCCTGAAGAGGCCCTGTAGTTCCCACACTCGGCCGTGATCTCGGCTGTCGCTTGCGCCGCGGTGAAGAAGTCCTCGGCCACCGGCGAGTTGCGCGATGCCGCCATCGCGATGCACACCTGATCGCGCGCGAGTTCCGGGATGGGGACGTAGCTGATGTCCGGACGTGAGTAGAACAGCGTCTCCGAACGCGCCACGAAGGAGATGCCGCGGCCGGCCGCGACGTGCTCGAGTTTCTCCTCCACGTCGCGCACCCGGAGTCCGGAGTCGGGGTGCGGGCGCCTGGTGGGGTGCGTGCTGGGGCCGGCGTGCCAGACCAGCGGTTCACCGGCCAGGTCGGCCTCGGTGACCTCCTCCTTGCCGGCCAACCGGTGGCTTGCGGGCAGCACCACCATGAGCGGCTCGGCGTACAGCGGAACAACGCGCAGGCCGGTCTCTTCGATGGGCAGTCGTACGTAGCCGACGTCGATGCGGCCGTCGAGCAGCATCGGAGCCTGGTCGTCCCATTCGATCCGCTGCACGTCCACGACCACGTCCGGATGGCGGGCCTCGAACACCTGGGCCGCTGGGATGACCGGGATGCCGGTGCGGAAGCCGACCGCCAGTCGCCGGCTGCCGTGGGCGGCGACGGTCACCCGGCGGCGGACCGCGTCCGCGGAGGCGAGCAGTGGACCGGCGTCGGTCAGCAGTTGGCGGCCGGCGTCGGTCAGCACCACTCCGTGGCGATTCCTGGTGAACAGCGAGGCGCCGAGATCTTGTTCCAGCGCGCGAATCTGGCGGCTGAGTGCCGGCTGCGCGATGTGCAGCTCTTCCGCGGCGCGACCGAAGTGCAACCGGTCGGCGACGGCGAGGAAGTAGCGCAATTTGCGCAGGTCCAGATCCATGGGTCCTCCTGCTCCGGTGATGCCTCGAAGGTATCACCACGGCCGAAACAAGTCTTGGACACCCATTCTGGCCAATGGCAACCTTAAAAGGTAACTGACGGGCTGAAGCGAATCCGACATGACACATCGGAATGTGATGGCAGCCGCCGAATCGGAATAGACGTCTCGTGAATTGAAAGTAGGCACACCAATCGTGGGAAAGCTCGATGGCAAGGTAGCGGTGATCACCGGCGGATCCACCGGCATGGCGCTGGCCGGCGCCAAACTGTTCGTCGAGGAAGGAGCACACGTCTTCATCCAGGGCCGGCGGCAGGAAGCGCTGGACGACGCCGTCAAGCTGATCGGCCGCAACGTGACCGCCGTCCAGGGTGACGCGTCCGAACTGGAAGACCTGGACCGCTTGTACGACACCGTCAAGCAGGAGAAGGGCTCGATCGACGTACTGTGGGCCAGCGCCGGCATGGGCGAACCCGCCGTCCTCGGCGAGATCACCGAGGAGCAGTTCCAGCGCGCTTTCTGGCTCAACGCGCGCGGCACCCTGTTCACCGTGCAGAAGGCGCTGCCGCTGCTCAACGACAACGGCTCGATCCTCATGACAGGATCCAACGCCTCCCTGGGCGCCTTCCCCGGATGGAGCCTTTACGCGGGAAGCAAAGCCGTCCAGCAGGCCTGGGCCCGCGTCTGGCTCAACGAACTGCGCGACCGCAAGATCCGGGTCAACGTCCTGACGCCCGGCCAGGTCGCCACCGCGAAACAGGAAGAACTGTTCGACGAGGCAACAAAGGCCGCATTCGAGTCCCTCATCCCTCGCGGAAAGATGGGCCGCCCCGAAGAAATCGCCACCGTCGCCCTGTTCCTCGCCTCCGACGACTCGAGTTACGTCAACGGCCTGGAACTGGCGGCCGACGGCGGCACCACCGCCATCTGAATCACGCGCCGGAAATTCCGACGCCGGCAGATAGCCCTGCGACCTGCGCGCCAGGGGAAAGCAGTCGCGGGGATTCGCAATGCGATTTCAGTTTGACCCGGCGCGAAAGAGACCGAGCGACACCTCGAGAAGAGAGCACACCTCATGAGCAGCATCACGATCATCGGTACGGGCAACATGGCCCGTGCCATCGGCACGCGCGCGGTCGCGGGCGGCAACACCGTCGAGGTCATGGGTCGCAACCAGTCCAAGGCCGATGACCTGGCCAAGGCTCTGGGCGGCGGCGCGACGACGGGCAAGTGGGGCACCGTCCCGGCTGGGGACATCGTCATCACGGCCCTGTTGTACGACGGTGTCGTCCCGACCGTCGCCGAGTACGGCGACGCCCTCGCGGGCAACGTCATCGTCGACATCAGCAACCCGTTCAACGCCACGTTCGACGGGTTGGCGCACAGCGAGCAGACCTCGATCGCGCAGGAAGTCGCCAAGGTGGCTCCGGCCGGCGCCAGCGTGGTGAAGGCGTTCAACACCATCTTCCGTCCTGTCCTGGAGAAGGGCCGTCCCAACGTCTTCGTCGCGGGCGACAACGCGCAGGCCAAGGCGGGCGTGGCGGCATTCATCGAGAGCCTCGAGCTGCGTCCGCTGGATGTCGGCGGGCTGAGTATGGCGCACTGGCTGGAAGGAATGGGCCTGGTCACGATGGGCCTCGCCGGCAACGGGGTCGGCCACTGCGACTTCGCCCTCGGCGTCAACGAGTTCACCGGCTGAGTCCTCGGGGCCGAGCAGTCGGCACTGTGTTGGCGTTCATCCAGAGCTGAGCGCACCCGGACCGCCGTTCTCACGCCGCATCATTCACAAGGAGCATCAGCGTGCGCGTTTTCGTCCCTGGCGGGACCGGCCATTCCGGTTCGTACATCATTCCCGAGCTCGTCGTCGCCGGGCACGAGGTCACCGGCCTGGCCCGGTCGGACACGGCTGCGGCAGCGCTGTCCGCGCGCGGTGCGAACGTACGTCGCGGCGACCTCGAGGATCTCGACGGCCTCAAGGAGGCGGCGGCGGATTCCGACGGCGTCATCCACGACGCGCATCGACAAGACCTGTTTGCGTCCGGCGGGATCGACGCCGTGGCCGCCGCGGAACTCCCGATCATGTTCGCGTACGGCGAGGCACTCGCGGGGGATGAGGCGATCCCGCTCCGCGAGATCGCCGAGGCCATCGGCAGCCGTCGCGTGGTCTCGGTCGGGAATGGTGGAGGTCGCAGGGCGGAACGACCGCGCACCCGGTGGTCGGGTGAGGAGCTGCCACCCGCTCACCCGCGTCGGTGGGCACCACGGGGCCTTCGCTCCATGCTTACGTAGACGTTGGTGTTCTGTGCTCGGTCAGATGCCTCCTTGGGCGGTTGTGTCACCTTTCGGCAGTCGGGTCGTCGTGGCGCTGTTCAAGCCAGGGGAGCACGAGTTCGAGCGTCAGTTCGACGGCCTCGTCTGCGCTGAGGCCCCGCTCCTTGAGGGCGAAGAACGTAGGCGGGCCGATGACCGACGCGACTACCGCCAGCGACCGCTCGTCTGATGACAGGTCGCCGAGCGCCACCCGCATGAGGCGCTCGACATCGGCGTAGTACTGGTCGACTCCGCCGCCCCATGCGCGGATCAGCTCCGGTTCTCGTTCGTAGGCCCGCCACCACGGCTGGCTCCGATCGTAGAAGGCCGCGAGTTCGCGGGCCAGCCGCTCGACGCGCTCGCGAAAGCTCCCGAGACCGTCGAAGATCGCCGCCGTCGGGACCCGGAGCTCGGCGAGCATCGCCTCAAAGACAGCCCGGGCCAGGTCGTCCTGCTGCGGGAAGTGGTTCCGCACCGTGGCCGGTGCCACGTCCGCAGCCCGGGCGATCGCGAGATTGGACGCGGCGGCCAGGCCCCGATCGCGGAAGATCTCAAGGGCCGCGGCGACGATCCGAGACCGGTTTTCGGCCTTCGGGGCTGCCCGTCGGCCGAGATTGTAGGGACGAGGCATTCGACCTTCCTTGCCATTCTATTGACTACCAGTGTCAGGCAAATGATACTCCTGGAAACGGCAGGGCAGCAGCATTCGGCGGTGGAGGGCAGCATGGACAACGCTGGGAGTCGAGACACGGGGCGGCTTGCCGTTGCCGTTGGCGTTGTTGCCGGCGGCAGCGCGGTCATGCTCGGAACGTACTTCGTGGTGCGGGGGCCGTTCGGGTCGATCAACGACGTCGCCAACGCCGCGACCGGCGTACTCAGCGCCGTCCTTGCGTGGCGGCTCCGGCGGCACATCGCGGGCCGCCGCGGCGCCCTTGCCGTCGGTGCGGCGGGCGTCGGTGCAGCGATCACGGTGGTCGGTTCAGCACTCGTGGTGTCCGAGGCGACCGGATTCTTCCTCGCCGGGCTCGTGTCGAGCGTGGGTTTCGCCGGGATCGGGGCGTGGCTTGTCATCATCAACCGAAGCAACGCTCTGACCGCCGCGTGGCCTCGACGACTCCGGTCGCTGGGAGGTCTCGCCGGTGCGCTGATGGCCCTCGGCGTTGTTGTGGTGCCTGGGATTCTGCTCCGTTTCGACGACATGGCGACCGCGCCGGGTTGGATCTGGATCGGGCAACTCGGCTGGCTTGGGACCTACATCGCCTATCCCGCCTGGGCCATCTGGTTCGGCATCGTCGCGACGCGCCAGGTCCAAGGGGTCCATCCAGCCGGGGCGGGCGGTGGCCTGGTGGCCGATTCCTGAAACGACAGTCCGTTTCGACCGTAAGGAGAATCCCATCATGACCGGCAAGACACGCCCAGCGGGCACAGCGCGGGCCGACATTCGCGAGATGGTGATCGTCCATCGCGTGTTCCGCCGGGAGTTCGCCTCCTTGCCGAGTGCCGTTCGCGGCGTCTCGGCCGGCGATCAGAAGAGAGCGAAAACGGTAGCCGGTCACGCGCGCCTCGTGCTCACCGGGCTCCACCTGCACCACCAGATCGAGGACGCGGAACTGTGGCCGCTGGTCGACGCCCGGGTGTCGACCAGCGCGGACCTGACGGCTCGAATGGAAGCTCAACACGGCGAACTCGCGTCGCTGGTCGCTGACGCGGAACAACTTCTTCCAATCTGGGAGACGTCGGCGGGCAACCCGGAGCCGTTGGCTCGGGTACTCGAAGCTCTCCACGCCAGCCTGCTGGCGCACCTCGCGGCCGAGGAGACCGAGATCCTGCCACTTGTCGCCGAACACATCACCGCCGCCGAATGGGCCCGGCTCGGCGAGCACGCACGGCGTGAGATGCGCCCAGCACAGCTTCCATTGCTGTTCGGCGCCGCCCTCGAGGAATGCGACGCCACCGAGCGCGCCGTGCTGCTCGCCAGCCTGCCGCTCCCACTGCGACTGCTGGTCCGGCCAGTGATAGAGCCCATCTACCGCCGCTACATCGCCAAGGTCAGAGGCGATGCCCGGCGGCGGTGACGTGCAAGGCATGTCGTAACGAACCAGATCGCACCGGCAACGAGTCTCCCGGACACCGGTGAGATGCTCATAAAGCGTTCAGTCAACCAGCCCACGGCTGCCTCGCTGGCCAAGGCGACGTCCGCGCTGGCTCTGCCGTACAGGGGTTTGCAACGGTTCCGCATGACATGAACTCATGTCAACTGGGGTGGTTCAAGACGCGTCTGTCGGATGGGAGCGCAATGCTTGCCGCCTGAAGTCAGCCTTTGGTGCGGGTGGCGTGGCTCTGATAGTCCCTGGGTCGTGGGTTCGAGCCCCACCCGCCCCACAACTCAACCGCAGGTCAGGCGGCAGATTCCTGACGCAAGATGCGCTCGTGCGCCAACGTCGTGACATCGCTGGTGACGTGAATGGCTGCTTGCGGCACGCGCAGCTCAGCCGCCGGACCAGGCCGCCTCACGCAGGTCGAGGAGAAGCGGAATCCGCAGACCCGGGCGACCATCTCGCAGCTCATGTCGAGGTGCTTCCAAGTGCACGACTACAACGGCTGATGAGATGCTGACGGGCTCACGCGCCGGGATCCGACGGCGGCGCGGACGGCGACCGCCGGATTCACCAGCACCGATGGTGCCGCGGCCCGCATCGAGAACATCGCCAGTCTGCGGGCGATGGCGGCGTCGTGGACGGCCGCCCTGCGGATCGCGCGCTGGATCGCGTTCGGCGGGGCGGCGAGCGCGTCCGCGCGGCCGAGGTCGTCCCACTTGTCGATGAACCGGTGTGCCCGGCGGTAGGTCCGCAAGGCGTGGCGAAGGTCTCCGCCTGCGGCCAGTGTCCCGGCGGTCGCGTCCGCGAGCCAGGCCGCGCTCCGGAAGGCCCAGCCACACCCGACCGCGGGGACCGGGTCGGACGCGGTGGCGGCGTCACCGATCAGCGCGAGTCGGGGACGCGGCGTCGGATCGCGCCGTACGCACGGATAGTCGGTTGTGCCGACGAAGTTCGACACCCGCCGCGCACCGGTGAGGGTCGGGCCGTCGGGCAGCTGTTCGACGAAGCGGCCGAACGCCCCTTCGCGGTCCTCGGTGAACTCCCGAAGCCGGGCCTTGCCGGGAAATACCCCCACTTGTGTCAGCCCGTCATCGACCCGGATGCAGACCGCGATGTCAGGATCGAGCATCCAGACCTGGCCATCGCCCGGACCGTTCATGGGCGCGCCCTCGTAGTAGGCCCAGAACAGGAAGCGCTGGTTGGGCGCCCGATCCTCGGCCACGCCGGCGAGGCCTGCGACGGTCGAACGGTGGCCGTCGGCCCCCACGATCAACCGTGCGCGCAGGATCAGCCGTTCGCCCCCGGGCGTCACTGCTACGACGCCGTCGATCGTTCCGGCTGAATCCTCGACGAGATCCACCACCCGATGGCCCAGCAAAAGGTCGACTCCGGGCGTGTTGGCCGCGATCTCGCGCAGCAGTGGATCCAGCTTGCTTCTGCGCAGGCTGATCGCGGGAGGGACCCCCTGATCCGGCCGCGGGACGATCCACCCCGCCTCTGTCCACACGCCCAGACCACGTGCGACGGCGGCCCCACGCGCGAGCATCGGCTGCCAGAAGTCGAGTCGTTGCAGCGTGTCGTGCGTGCCTCCGAGAATGAAATGTCCACAAAGTGTCTTGTGTGACTGTGGGTTACTGTGTCGTTCCAGCAACCCCACGCGTAGACCCGCGCGGCCATAGGCCGTCGCGGCGGTGCATCCCGCGATGCTCGCACCCACGATGATCACGTCGTAGTCCATGTTCCGCTCCTTCCGCTTCGTTACGGTCGTCCCGACAATGCGGTGGGCGGGTGGTCGCCGACATCCGTGGTGGATACCCAAACAACGGCCCGGTACCTACCATCGTGGGTGTCATGGACGGGTCCCCAGCCCTGGAGGAGCGCGACGAGCAACTGACGTCGCTCACCTCGTGGTGGGCGGAGACGGTGGCTGGGACCGGACGGCTGGTTCTCGTCGGCGGTGACGCGGGAGCCGGAAAGACCGCGCTGATCTCGGCGTTCAGGCGTGCTCTCGGTGCTGCCCGCTCCTGCTGGGGCGTGGCCGAGGCGCTCGCCACGCCGATTCCGCTCGGTCCGATCCGTGACATGGCCGACGAACTGTCGCCGCACATCGCAGGTCTGCTCACCGGCAAGGACCCGCTGGAAGTACGCCGCCGTCTTCTGGGCGAGCTGGGCATGCGCGGACCGATGCTCGTCGTACTGGAAGACGCGCATTGGGCGGACGAAGCGACATTTGACGTTCTGCGCTACCTTGCCCGCCGGCTCGAGCAGTTCGCGGTGATGGTGGTCGTGACGTATCGGCAGGACGAAGTGGGAGTTCGGCATCCGCTCCGGGTCCTTGCCGGTGATCTCGCGACGCTGCCTGTGGTACGGCGGCTGACGGTGCCGCCGCTGACCAGGGAGGCGGTTGCCCGGCTTGCGGCTGCCACCGACATCGACCCTGACGAGTTGCATCGGCGGACGGGTGGCAACGCGTTTTTCGTCGCCCAGGTGGTCGCGGATGGCCAGGCCGGCGTTCCCGCGACGGTTCGTGACGCGGTGCTGGCCAGGGCAGCACGACTGCGGCCGGCCGCGCGCGACGTACTCGACGCCGTGGCTTGCCTTCACACCCGGGTCGCGCCGGCGGTAGTCGAGGCCGTGTCAGGCCGGTCGGCGATCGAGCTCGACGAGTGCTTGGACCGTGGTCTACTGATGGCTGTCGATGGTGCGGTGTGCTTCCGGCACGAACTCGCTCGGGTTGCCGTCGAGGAGGCGGTCACGCCGAGTCGGGCCGCGCTGTTTCATCAACGCGCGCTTGCCGTGCTGCGTTCGTGTCCGCCAGGTGCGGTGGAGCCCGCCCGCCTCGCGGAGCACGCCGCCCGGGCCGGCGACGCGGCGGGAGTCCTCGAGTTCGCCAGAGCCGCCGCGGAGCAGGCGGCCGCCGTGGGCGCCCATCGAGAGGCGGCGGCCCACCTCCGCCGTGCACTTGACGTTTCCGGACAAGCCCCGCCGCGGGTTCGCGCGGAACTTCTCGAAGGTCTCGCCCAGGAATGCCACCTCGGCGACGACCTGGAGAATGCGCTCGTCGCCTGGCAGGACGCGATCGCTGCCTGGCGGGACATCGGTGACACCCGCCGCCAAGGCGGCGCGCTTGTCGGGCTCGCGATCACCGCGGCGCTGGGCGCTCGGTGGATCGCTCTCGGCCAGTCCGCGTGCGACGAGGCGCTCGAGCTACTCACCGGACGGCCGGGGCCGCAGTACGCCCTCGCCTGCGCTGTGCGGGCAAAGCTCTGCGCGATGTCGTTCTGCAACTCCGAGGCAATCGCGTGGGGAGAGCGGATCGGTCCGGCCGCAGGTGACGACGCACAGCCTGTGATTCGAGCGATGTCGCTGCTGTCGACCGGTGTCGGTCGCGCACAGAACGGCGAGCAGGCCGGCCTCGACCTGATCGAGGACAGCATCCGTCTGACTCAGCGGGCAGGTGCGTACAACGAGGCAGCGCTGGCCTACTTCTGGCTCGAGCTCATCTGTGTCACCCAGCGCTGGTACCGGCAGGCCGAGCGGTGGTACACGGAGGGAATCGCGTTCACCGAGGAACACGGCCAGGAGGTCTGGCGCCAATGGCTACGCGCGTTCCAGTCCCGTGCTCTGTTCGAGCAGGGAAGGTGGGAGCAGGCCGAGGCGATGGCTGCCGACGTGTTGCGATCGGCGAGCGTGGACGACGGACGCAAGATGGTGAGCATGGTGGTGCTCGGCCGCCTTCGGGTCCGGCGCGGTGACCCCGAACCACAGCGGCTGCTGGAGGAGGCCCGCGCGACGATGCGTTCCGCGGAGCCGGTCGTCGGCTGGATCGTCGGAACCGCACCGGCGCTGGCCGAGGCGGGCGTGTACGCCGGAGAGGCCGAGCTCGTCCGGGCTGTCGCCTCTGCGGTGCTCAGCCGCGAGGAGCCGGTGCGGGAACCGTGGTTCCTCGGCGAGCTGGCGTACTGGTCGTCACGAGTCGACGGGCCGATGACACCACCGCCCGATGCCGCTGAGCCGTGGCGGCTCCAGATCGCGGGCGAGTGGCAGAAAGCGGCGCAGTGCTGGCAGGAACTCGGCTGTCCGTACGAAGCTGCCCTCGCGCTCGCTGACTCCCCCCGAGAGTGGGCACTGCGCGAGGCCCTGGCGGAGTTCGATCGGCTCGGTGCCACCCCGATGCGGGACATCACGGCTCGCCGACTTCGTCGGTCAGGGGTGCGCGACATCCCGCGGCGACCCACCCGGACATCACGCGACGGTTTGAGTGCCCGCGAGCTCGAGGTTCTCACACTCGTGTCCGACGGTCTTCGCAACGCCGAGATCGCGCAGACCTTGTTCTTGTCCACCCGCACCGTCGAGCACCACGTCGGCACCGTGCTGCGAAAGCTCGGAGTCCCGAATCGGACCGAAGCGGCTCGCTACGCCAGACAGCATGGTGTGACCAGTTGAAGCACGGCTCGAAAGAGGCCCTCGCCGTACTGTCCGGATCCTCGTGAAACCGCTGTCGTAGCATCGGATCCCCGGAGTGCTCGGCCGAGGCAATGGACTTCCATCCGCCTCCGCCGACGGTCACTACCGACCTGAACCATGGCTGCCCGCCTGCGGAGTCAGGAATCCTGGAAGGTGATCTCAATGCCGACCCAAGGGTCAGGCTTGCGGCGAAGGGTGTACCAAGCTCGGGCCAGTCGGGCCAGGGGTGTTTTGCGGGCCATCAGGCGGTAGGCGTGCGTGGTCTCTTCTCGGTCGAGCACTCGCCCGGTGCCTTCCAATCTCTCCGCGTCGGCTGGAACGGTGCCGGCGGAGTTGGAGGGGGCGACGACGACGCGGGGATTGTTGCGTAGGCGCTTCAGTTTGCCGGTGTTGGAGTAGCTGAGGATGTAGAGCTTGCCGTCATCGACGACGCCGCCGACGGGGGTGGCCACTGGCGTGCCGTTTCTGCGGAAGGTCGTCAGCAGAACGGTGCTGCTCTTGGCGATGCGGTCGAGAGTTTCCGTGGTCATTGTGAGCCTGCTGGGAGGTGGAAGGGGATGCCGGTCAGCTTTTCGGACTCGGCCCAGAGCTTGGCGGCGATCTGTGGGTCGGTGCTGGTTCCTGGCAGCGATGCGAGGACGGGAGGTCCGAAGCTGCCGTACTTCGGGCCGTAGTACTGGCCGCTGCGGGCGTCCGGGTCGGTGGCGGCACGCAGCGCGGGCCATGCTCCCCGGTCTTTGCCTTGAATCGGTGCGGTGAGCCGGATCCGGGTAGGCCGGTTGATTCCGGGCCGGGCCGGGCTGAACGCATCGATGCAGAGACCTGGGTGGGCGGCGATGGCTCGGACGTCGGTTCCGGCGGCGCGCAGTCGTCGGTCGAGTTCGGCGGTGAACAGCAGGATGGCGTGCTTGGACTGGGTGTACGCCCTCTGTGCTGAGTAGCCGGATCGTTCGAGCTGTAGGTCCTCGGAATTGAAGGAGGCGGCCTTGGTCATGGTGCTGCCGACCGGGACGACGCGGCTTCCGGGTGTGGCGGCGAGGATCGGCATGGTCAGCGCGGTGAGCGCGAAGTGGCCGAGATGGTTGGTGCCGACGGCAACTTCGAAGCCGTTCCGCGTGGTCTGGCGTTGCTTGGCGGCGTTGATGCCGGCGTTGTGGATCAGCCCGTGGAGGCGGTCGAGTCCGGACAGCCGGCTTGCGGCGGCGGCGACGGAGTCGAGGTCGGCCAGGTCCAGCGGGATGATCGCGGCGATTTCCCTGCCGACTTGCCCGTGGATCGCGGAGGCGGCTGCTTGGGCGCGCTGGGTGTTCCGGGCGAGCAGCGCGACGTCGGCGCCGGCGGCGGTGAGTTGCTCGGCGATGAAGTAGCCGATTCCTGCGTTGCCGCCGGTCACGGCGTACGTTCGGCCGGTCAGGTCTGGAGGCGTCCATCTCATGTGATCACTCGTTCGCGCCGAGCCCGCCGAGACCGTGCGGCGTCGGGCTTTCGGAGCTGGAGGTCGCGGGAGGGACTGCTAGCGGCCGAGGGTGCCGAGCAGCATCGTGTGGAACGCGTCGCGGACGGCGTCGGTGAAGGGTTCCTGGAGGGCTTGCAGTTCGGGCGGTGTCTCGACGCCGGCCAGGAGGGAGTCGGTAGCACGTGTCTGTGCCCACAGGGCGCCGGTGAGCAAGGTGGCCCGGCTGGCCAGTCGGGCCACGACCAATTCGTCCTTGGCGGCAAGCGCCGGGACGGCGCGGGTGAGTATGCCGGTCAGGCGCTCGAGGTTCGTCATCGAATCGCGTTTGAAAGCCAGTGCGGTCTCCGCGCTGATCTTCCGCTCGAGCACCACGGCCTGCGCGCTGAGGAGTTCGCAGAACAGCGGATGTGCCGCGAGGCTGCGCGCCCAGGCGTCGGCGGCAGTCGCGACGTGCCGTTCGGTGCTGGTCCGGCCGCGGGGAGCCGGCAGCAACGGATCGAGTTCGTCGAGCCAGCGGGCGGTCTCGGCGTGGACGAGTTCGAGGAGGACGGCTTCGCGCGACTCGAAGTACCGCAGCACGTTGGAGGCGGCCAGGCCGACGCGTCGGCCGAGACCGTTGAGCGTGATCTCGGTCAGCGGCATCTCGGTCAGCATCTCGTGGGCCGCCGCGAGGATCTCCGCCTGGCGGGCGGTGCGCTGTTCGTCGGTCCGGGCCCGCTGGAAGTTCGGCATGCTTCCACTGTAGCGCATAACAGAGTGCTATTCTGTTATTAACAGAACAGCGGTCTCTTATCTGGAGGCTTCATGTCCAGTCCGCACCACCACGAGCTCACGACGGAACGGGTCGTCTTCGAGTCAGCCGGGGAAACCCTCGTCGGCACGCTGCATCTGCCTGCTTCCCGCCCGGCGGGGCGACTGCCCGCGGTCGTCGTTGCCGGCGCTTGGGGCACGGTGAAGGAGCAGATGGCCACCGGGTACGCCCGCGAGATGGCGACCCGCGGTTTCGCGGCGCTCGCGTTCGATTTCCGCAGCTGGGGCGAGAGCAGCGGCCGGCCGCGATCGATGGAAGACCCGCTGGCCAAGGCCGCGGACATCGCCGCGGCCGCCGCCTACCTGGCCGGCCGCGACGACATCGACCCGAGCGCGATCGGCGGGCTCGGCATCTGCGCCGGCAGCGCCTACCTGGCCACCGCCGCCACGCAGACGGAGTTCATCAAGTCCGTCGCGCTCATCGCCCCGGCTCTGCCGAGCCGCGAGATGACCGAGACGACCCTCGGCGGACAGCCGGGCGTCGACGCGTTGCTGGCGATGGCGCGGAACGTCGAGGAGCAGTACGTGAAGACCGGCGAGGAACGGCTCGTTCCCGCAGTGGAGCCGGCACCCGAGAACGCGCCAGCCGGCGCCGACTACTACAGCAATCCCGACCGCGGCATGGTCGCGGAGTGGGACAACACGTTCAACCCGATGTCGTGGCTGGCCTGGCTCGACTACGACGCACAAGCAGCCGCAACTCACCTCACCCAGCCGCTGTTCATCGTCCACGGTGCCAGCGCGGCCAGCCCCGAAAGCGTCCCCGAGTTCGTCGCGAAGGCCGCTCGTCCCGTCGAGCAACTGTGGCTCGACGGCGTCACCCAGTTCGACTTCTACGACCAGCCCGGCCCGATGAAGATCGCCTCGGACGCCGCAGCTCACCACTTCGAGCAAACCCTGCGGTGACGCCCCATGTGGCGATTGGCGCAGCCTCGGCCGACACAAGTCGGCCGGTGAGAGCTGCTACGGGTTGATGATGAGCTTCCGGGCCAGTCCGGGGAATCCCCGGAGGCTGTCGAATTCGTGGTTGGGCATGGACACGGTGACGTAGCCGCTGTCGGGATAGAACACGAACTCGATCACGCCCCCCGATACTTGCGGTGGATCTCGAACGCAGGCAATAGGCGGCGCAGCACGTCGGGGTGCTGAAGGATCTTGCCTTGAGCAACAACGAGGGCGTGGCATGTTTGCCCGGCGCGGTAGCTCGCCTTGGCGGCGCGGAAAATGACAAGCGCGAAGGCGTGAAAGGATGTCAGGATGCCGGCATGGTTGCGCGGGCGTTGAGCTTCGGGGTGGTGGCGGAGGCGTACGAGCGGTTCCGGCCTGGGTATCCCGTGGAACTGCTTGACCTGGTGATGGCGTACGCCGGTGGGCCGGTCCGGACTGCACTCGAGATCGGCGCTGGGACGGGCAAGGCGACGCGTCTGTTCGCGCGGGGAGGGATCGCGGTCACGGCGACGGAGCCTGACGCGGCCATGCTCGCGGAGCTGCGCAAACACGTGCCGGCGAACGTCACAACTGTGCAAGCGGCCTTCGAGGACCTACCGCTGGATTCGTCGTACGAGCTGGTGTATTCGGCTGCCGCGCTTCATTGGACCAAACCTCAAGGCCGGTGGGCGCGCATGGCCGCACTGGTTCGGCCGGGTGGAGTGTTCGCCTCGTTCGGGGTGCCGATCCAGTTGGCCGACCCGGATCTGAAGGAGGCCGTGCGCGCGGCGCGTTCGCCGTACCTGGAGGACGACGGCGTCCCGTCGCCTGACGGCGCAGCCCCCGTGGATCGCCCGATGGAGTGGCCCGGCACGGAGCTCCAGGAGGCCGAGGGGTTCACCGATGTCCGGCAGGCGGTGATCGAACGGCGCTTGACGGTGAGCGCTCACGACTATGTCGGATACCTGTCGACGGTCTCGGCGTACGTGATGCTGGCGCCCGCCGATCGAGAGCAGGTCTTCCGCCGAATCATCGAGGTCCTGCCCGAAACCGTGGAACTCGACGCGGAGATCACCGCCCACCTCGCTCGCCGTCACCAGTAGCAGTCGCCTACTCGAGTTGCGCCTGCAAGCTGCTTCGCGCCGCGGCCCGTCGGGCGGCTTGCCATTCGGCGCTCTTCTGCCAGTAGTAGTGGGTCTTTGTCTCGGGTGCCAGCGCAACGTTGTCGAACGTAGTGAGGGCGAGATGGACCTGCTCCCAGCTCGGCAGCGGTGCCTTCCGATGTTCGGCGTACGCCGTCCAGAGGTGGCGGCGGAGGTCGCCGTGGGCGAGGACCGGGTCCATGGCATCGACAGCTTCGAGGGCTTCGAGCAACGTTGTTCGCGCTGCCGGGCCGACGAACGGTGTGACCGATTCGGCAAGGCGCTGTGGCACGTGCTCGAGACTGACGTCGTGACACGCTGCGATCGCTGTGCCGAGCTGTTTTGCCAGCATTCGCAGGTGGTCGGGGGACATGTCGTCGGGCAGGGAGCCTCGGAGCCGGGTCACGGCGCAGAACGGGTACGGCGAGATCGCCGGTTCGTCCCAGCGGCCGAGCAGTTTCGAGACGAGCGGGTGGTCGACCGTTGCGTAGACGTCGCATTCGCGCTCTAGCTGCGCGACGATCGTGTGGTTTCGGGGGAAGAGAAAGGCGCGATCGCCGGCGAGCAGGACATGCTTCGTGGCGCCGTCGAACCGCGGTTCCATTGGCCCTGCTACCTCGCAGAGCTCCCTGAATCGCTTGAGTTCGGTCGCGACGAGGACAGCTGCGACGGCTGTTTCGTCATCCATGTCGAGCCACCGCCGGACGCGTTTCTCGCTGGAGGTCGTGCAACTGCCGTCTCTTGTCGACTGCGTGCGCCGCGCTCCGGTCGAACGCGTCGGTCTCGGGCCCTGACGAACTCGGGCGATCTCATCGTAGGCGCACAGTGGGGAGCGAAGGCCTAGTCGTGAAGCGCTTTCGGCTCGGTGATGTCGACGAGCTCGGTCGGCATACCGTCGGTGAGCAGACCTTTCAGTAGGTGGCCAAGCGGTGGTGGGAAGATCGTTTCGGTTGCTTCGGCAAGCTCGGGCGCTTGCCACCATCGGTATCCCAGGATGCTGCGGGCTTCGTAATCCGACAGGTTCGCCGGCGCTGGATCGAAGTGTTTGACCGAGTGCAGCAGCCACGTCTCGTGCACCTCGATGACCCGGCCGTCGAATTGGTACGTGTGATCGCGCCGCCAAACCGGACGCCCTGGCGGGAGGTCGACCAAGCCGGTCTCCTCGTAGGCCTCGCGGGCTGCGGCCGCCTGCAATGTCTCGCCGGGTTCGATGCCGCCGCCAACGGGATACCAGCATTCGGCCTGCGTCCGGGGGTCCTTGGCGTGGATGAGTAGCAGATGGTCATCGTCATCCAGTAACAGGAGCTTCACCGCGCGTCTCGCCACGGGCCAACAGTAGAGGTGGGACTTGCAGCAGGCGGCCGAGCGGTACATCGAGAAAACACATTGGCGGATGCCGCTGTCCGGATGATGGGGTGGCATGGTGACCGACCACGATCAGACGGGAACTGTCCGGCCGTTGACGCTGGATTGGGTGAGCCGGCACCTGGAGGTTGGCGAGCGGATCATCAGCACTGAGGTGCTGCACGGTGGAATCACGGCCGAGATGCGGAAACTGACCGTTGGCGCGCGGGATGGAAGGGCCCGTCAGCTGGTGCTGCGGACCTTCGTCGACGTGGAGTTTGCCGCGGACTGGCTGAGCAGGGAGGCCGGCGCGCTGAGCCTGCTCGCGGGGAGCGGCGTACCGGCTCCAGGATTGGTCGCGGTTGATGCGGCGGCGGTGCATTGCGAGTATCCGTCGCTGCTCATGACGCATGTGCCGGGCCGGACAGTCCTCGGGAATGAGGGAGTGGAGGCGCGCATCCCTGCGCTGGCTCGTCAGCTCGTGGCGATTCACGCGGTGCGGCCTGTTGAGAGGCCTCGCGAGTATGTTGCCTTGACGACTGCCGACACCGTCGTGGTGCCGAGGGTCGCCGATGCGGCGGTGTGGGGCGCGGCGATCGACGTGATCCGTACGCCGGCGCCGGCGTACGAGGGGCGGTTCCTGCATCGGGATTTGCAGCCTGGCAACGTGTTGTTCGACGAGTCGGGTGGCCGGATCACCGGAGTTGTCGACTGGGCGGCGGCCTCGTGGGGTCCGGCGGATCTTGATGTGGCGCATTGCGCTGTCAGTCTTGCGCTGCTGCATGGGCCGATGTGGGGTCTGCGGTTCGCTGCGGCGTACGAGGAGGCCGGCGGGGTGCTGGCCGCGGCGAAGAGCGAGCGGCTGTATTGGCAGGTGCGGGATGCGCTGGCGTCTTCGGAGGAGGTGCAGGTCGTGTCGCAGCCGTGGCGTGAGGCAGGGAGGACGGAGTTGACGACGCGGGTGGTGGAGGAGCGGCTGGATGCCTATGTCACCGCGCTGATGGAGACGCTGGGGTGACGCTGTCAGCTCAGGACAAGACCTGCGACATTGGTGACCTTGGCGACTGACTCGCGCAGCTCTTGCTCGTCGTGGTTGTCGATCGACCAGGTGAGGCCGGCGAACTCGCGGAGGACTCGGTAGTACTGAACGGTCTCGGGCAGGTCGGCGACAGACTGTTCCGCGAGCAGCGTCGCCATGAAGTCGTCACCCAGGTACCAGAGCGCCGCATAGTCGACCAGCGGGTCGCCGATCGCGGCGAACTCCCAGTCCAGTACGCCGGTCAGCCGGTGGTCGCGCATCAGCATGTTGCCGTACCAGAGGTCGCCATGCACCACGCCCGGCCGTGGGCAGTCGGCGATCCGATCGCCGAGCCGATTCATCAGCCGGGCGAGCTCCGCCAGCAGACGATCCTCAATCCGCCCGGTCAGCGCGGCCAAACCGGCCGTCTCGAGTTTTCGTTGCTGTTGGCACCATTCGGCGAAGGTCGGCAGCAGGCCGCGGGTCGTAGCGCTGTCCAACCCGTGCAGGGTTTCGAGGAATCGCGCGACGGACTCCGGAGCGACAGTCCGGTCGACCTCGTCACCCTCCAGCCACCGGACCAGGTGCGCGCCGTACGGCCGCTCGGGTGACGGGGGAATCCTGGACTCGACGATCGGTACTTCGACCGGCAGTGCATCGGCGACGGCGGCGAGTACGTCGGCCTCGTGGTCCTGCCGGCGTTGAGCCTCGGACGAGCGTGGTTCCCGGAGCAGCCACGGACCGGAGCGGGAGATCACCGCGGAGAACCCGTGGCGGACCGGCTGGAACGTGGTCAGATCGACGGCATCAGGCATCAGTGCAGATCCTCGCGGGTCCGGGGGTTGTTGACCGCTGAGCGTGCGCGGCATGCTGGCATCAAGTGGTCCCACGGCTGAATCTACCGATCACAGGAGACTCAGGATGGAGTTGCCCCCGGTCGTCTCAGCGGAGCAGTGGCAGCAGGCGCGCGATGCGCTGCTGGTCAAGGAGAAGGAACTCACCCACGCCCTGGACGCGCTGGCGGCGGAGCGCCGGCGGCTGCCGATGGTGCGGTTCGCCACCGACTACGTGTTCACCGGCCTGGATCGGAAGGCCGGGCTGGCGGACCTGTTCGACGGGCGCCGGCAGCTGATCGTTTACCAGATGATGGATCTCGGCCCGGACGAGTACTGCAACGGCTGTTCGAGCTTCGTGGACAACATCGGTCACCTGGCGCACCTGAACGCCCGCGACACCACCTTCGCCGTCGTCTCCGACATGCCGCCGGAGCAGGTGTCGCGTGGCGCCGGCGGATGGAGTGGACGATGCCGTTCTATTCCTCGCGCGGTACGACGTTCGCCGCCGATTGTGGCCTCGACGGCGGCTTCGGGCTGAGCGTGTTCCTGCGCGACGGCGAGGACGTCTATCGGACCTACTTCACCGAAGCCCGCGGAGTGGACCGGCTCCGGGCCGACCTCAACCTGCTCGACCTGACGCCGTACGGCCGCCAGGAGGAGTGGGAGGACTCCCCGCCGGGCTGGCCGCAGGATCCGACGATGAGCTGGATGCGGCACCACGACGAGTACGCCGACCAGCAGTGACGCCGGAGATCAATCCGAGCGCCCTTTCAGACGGCGGCTGACCGCGCGTTCGGCTTCCCGGGTCGCCTCGCGCTCGGCGAGTGTCTGCCGCTTGTCCCAGGTCTTCTTACCGCGGGCCAGAGCGATCTCGACCTTCGCGCGCCCGTCCTTGAAGTAGAGCAGCACCGGGACGATCGTCAGCCCGCTCTCGTTGACCTTGCGCTCGATCTTGTCGATCTGCGCCCGGTGCAGCAGGAGCTTCCGCTTGCGGCGTGACCCGTCGTTGAACCAGCGCGCCTGCGAGTACTGCGGGATGTGTACGCCGTGCAACCAGATCTCCCGGTCCTCGACCGAACCGAACCCGCCGACCAGCGACGCCCGCCCGGCCCGGAGCGCCTTCACCTCCGGCCCCTGCAGCACGATCCCCGCCTCCCAGGACTCGCCCAGGTGGTAGTCGTGGGCAGCCTTGCGGTTGCGCGCGATCACGGGGTCGGTCTGGGGCTTCTTCACGGGACAATTCTGCCTCGCCGCCCCGGTCTGCGAGCCAATCGGGGCGGATTCCGCCCTCAGTGCACGATCGGAGGCTTCGCCGTGGTCGACGTACTGAACGGCTTGAGACCGCGCAGCCGAGCAGATGCGGCGAACGCGGCTCCGGCCATCGCGATCCCCGCGAGGGTTCCCGCACCGAGCTGTGCCAGCTCGAGATTGCCGTCGTTGTGTGGGGGCAGGGGGACTGGTGCTGCGGAGGCCGTCCCACCGGACTCGTGTTTGTTGATGGCGCTGGCCGGCACGCTGATGGTCAGCGGCAGGCCGGCGATGCCGATGGTTGCGGCGATGGCGGCGATTCTGGTGATGGTCCTGGTGGCCATTGGATGTCGCTCCTTCGTGGGTTGGACATGCCATTGACTGTCCGGGACGAGGAGTGCTGTCGGCATCGGGCACGAGCGCTCGAATTGGCCGTCGTTCGCCTTATGTAACCGCGGCCGCGCCTTAGTCGCTGAGGGTGCCGGCGCCCGCACGGCCAGGCCTGGCAATCGCGGCGTCGTCGCACTATGACCCCACTCGATCGGGGCGCATGATGGGGGGATGGCCGGCTCGGTGGTCGGACGCGAGGCCGAGGTTGCGGTACTGCGCGGAGTGATCGCGGAGCTGCCGGAGCGTTCTGCGGCCGCGGTCGTTCGGGGTGAGGCGGGCATCGGGAAGACACTGCTCGTCCGGTCGGTTCTCGACGAGTACGCCGGTAGCGGTGTGCGGGTCTTTCGCGGCGCCTGTGCGCCGATGTCCGGTGCGACCGCCTACAGCGGTCTCGGCACCACGGTGACTGCTGCACTGAGCCAACCTGCGGCATCCGGCGAGTTCCCGTCCGCAGCCGCGGCCCGAGCCTGGTCGATGCAGACCCTCAGGGGAGTGCTCGACAGCGACTCGGCGCAAGGCACGATCCTGCTGGTCGAGGACGTGCACTGGGCTGATTGGTCCACGCTCGACTTCCTTGCCCACGTGACCCGTAACCTGCCCGAGTGGCGATTGCTGGTCCTGCTGACCTGGCGGGACGAGACGGCCCATCCCGACCGCCTGACCTGGCTGGCGGAGCTGCTTCGCTGCCCAGCCGTGATCGATTTGCCGCTGCGCCGACTGACCACTCGGGAGACCTCGGAGCAGGTGAGCGGTCTTCACCCCGGATGTACGGCGGACATGATCGCTGCCATCTACCAGCGCAGCGCGGGCAACCCCTATCTGAACGCCGAACTGGCCGGCGGCGATTTGGCGGTGCCGGCCTCGTTGCGTCAGCTGTTGCTCGCGCGCCTGCAGGCACTCTCGCCTCCGGCCCGGGTGATTGTCGCGTCCACCGGAACGCTGGCCCGCGCTCTCGACGATGATGACCTGCTGGCGGTGGTGAACGGTGACGCGGACGCCGTACGAGAGGCCTGTGACTCCGGTCTGGTGATCCGCGATCCGGCGGTCGGCTGCGTCGCGCGGCACCCGGTGATCGCCGAGGTCGCGTACGACCAGCTGCTGTCGCCCGAACGCCGCGAACTCCACGCACGGCTCGCACAGCAGCTGGCGGGCCGTGTTCGCAGCGATGCCGCCGCAGCGATGATCGCCGAGGTCGCTGAGCAGTACCACCGCGCCGGCGAGCGAGCTACGGCGTTCGGTTGGGCTTTGATGGCTGCCCGTGCCGCCGAGAAGGACTGCGCGTTCGCGGAGGCCGGCTATTGGTTCTCCGTTGCTTCGTCGCTCTGGAGACCGTCGGCCCTGGCCGATGACCGGGCGACGCATCGCCTCGTGCTCGCCGAGCGGGCGGCCTCGCTGCTCAGCGGCGCCGGCCGGCATGCCGAGGCTCTCGCGTTGCTCGAGGCGACGGTGGATGAGTCCGGCGCCGAGGTGGGACTGCTTGAGGCCTTGCTGATGCGGGGGAGGTTGCGCGCATTGACCGATGACCTCGCCGGCGCGATGGCGGACCTCGAGCGAGCTCAGCGTCTGGTGCCGGCCGGAGACGACCGAGTGCTCGGTCGAGTCAGCATCGCGCACGCGGTGCTGGTCAATCCTTATGGCCGCCAGGCCGAGGTCGCTGAGGCTGCCCGACTGGCGCTGGAGCACGCGACCCGAGCCGATGACATCCGCACGGTTGGACAGGCCCGGGCGACGCTGAGCTGGGTCGCCGTGAGCGAAGGCCGACTCGACGACGCAGTCGGCGAGGCGCAGGCCGCGTTGACGATCGCTCGCGACCTCGCCGAGCCGGAAGATCTGGCCATGGCAGCAATGCAGCTGACCTACGCGTACGGCGTGCGCGGCGACACCGACAACGTCCTGGCGGTCGCCAGTATGATCCAGCCCGAGCTCCGGCGCCTGATGGTCAACGAGCACTGGGTAGAGGGCGTCATCGAGAGCAATGCTGTGTTCGAGCTCTATCTCGCCGGTCGGTGGGATGAAGCGCTGGACAGGGACGACAAAGGTCGGCCACCGGCCGGACCGGCCTTCAAGGACTCCCAGCTCGCGCTGATCCACATGGAGCGAGGGGAGCTGTCGAAGGCCGTCGAGCTGATGCAGGGGCAAGAGCAGTTCGCGGTGGACGACCAGCCCATGATGAAGCGCGACTATGCATCCGTCACGGCCCAGCTGCGTCTGCTCCAGCAACGTCCTCACGAGGCGCTGGCCCTTGCCCTGGACGCCGCCGAACTCAGCCACGACACCGACGACGAACTGGTGTCGGGAGGGCTGCTACGGATCGGCCTCGAAGCAGCGGTCGCGTCGCAGTCACCCGACGGCTTCGATCGACTCGTGACGCTCCTTCGACGCGCCGTGTGCGGGGTCGAGGCCGCGGCGCTGGCCGCGATCGTCGAGGGAGAACGGTCCCGGATCCGCGGCACGCCCGACCCGGCTCCGTGGCTCACCGCCGCACAGGAGTGGGTGTCACTCGGCCGGCCGTACTGGGAGGCGCAAGCACGACTGCGGGCAGCCGAGGCGCTGCTGATTGACCGCGAGCACCCTGGCACCCGAGGCAGGGCGACCGGTGAGCTCGAAGCGGCGCGACGGATCGCCGAGCAGCTCGGCGCGGAGCCGCTGCTCGGCCAGATTCTGAAGCTGGCGAAGATTGCCGGGATTCACCTCGACGACTCCGCGACCGAGCACCGCGCGGACACCACCAGTACGCACCCGCCGTTGACCGAGCGTGAGCGTCAGGTGCTTACGCTGGTCGCGGCCGGACGGACAAATCGCGAAATCGGCGCGATGCTCTACATGAGCCCGAAGACTGCCAGCGTTCACGTCACCCACATCTTCGAGAAGCTCGGCGTGCGGACCCGTGTCCAGCTCGCCGCCGAAGCAATCCGGCTCGGTCTCGTGGAGAACCGCGCCGTACCTCCTGATGGGTGAGCGTTCTGTAGTTGCTCGTGTTTTCGGCGTCGGTGAAGCTGTCCTGCCCCAGGTGCTTGGACAGCGATATGAGCTTGTCGTTCTCCTCGCCCGTCAGCATGGGCGCGAGGAATACCCAGTACGAACGGGCGTTCGCCTGGAACGCGGGAGATTCCCAGGTTGGTCATGCGTATCGTGCAGGGTTATGAGCGTTAGCGTGCGAGCCTACGAGTCCGAGGATGCCCCGGCGACCTGGGAGGCGTACTTCCGGGCTATTCGGGACACGGCGTCGAAGGACTACTCGGTGGAGCAGATCGCCGCGTGGGCGCCGGAGTCGGTCGATCTTGTCGAGTGGAACGAACGGCGCTCGGCGGCGTACACCTTCGTTGCGGTCGTCGACGGGCGGGTCGTGGGGTTCAGCGACGTCACCGACGACGGGCTGCTCGACATGCTGTTCGTGCACTCGGATGCCGGCGGTCGTGGTGTGGCGCGGGCGCTGGTCGAGACGGTTGTTGCCAAGGCTCGCGAGTTGGGGTTGTCCGAGCTGCACACTCACGCGAGCCGGACGGCCCGGCCCGCGTTCGAGCGTTTTGGCTTCGAGGTCGAGCGGTTGAATGACCAGAACTGGATTCGGGGACAGTACGTGCCGAATTACGACATGCGTTTGACGGTCGGCTGAGGCCGCGCGGCACGCCACGGGGTCAGGTCGAGGTCGGGGTAGCGCTGCGCCATCCCGGTGAGAGTCTGCGGGGTCCAGAACGGATGTTTCGGCGGTGGGAAGCCGAAGAGTTCGAGCTGGCGTGGTGTTGCCCGGGGCACGAACTTGTACCACTCCGGGGTGTGACTGCGACTGGCCCATCCTTGCCGGAGGCCCCAATCGGCGTCCGATGGCCGGAAGGTGAGTTGCATCGAGTAGCGGGCGCCGCGTGGTTGGGTGAGGGCGGTGCCACGGTGGAAAGTGTCAGTGCTGAAGGCGATGATGGTGCCGCGTGGGCCGGCGGCGGATTGTTCGACCGCGTAGAGGTCGGCGTGGCTGTCGACGGAAACGAAGGCTCCGGTGCCGCCGGTGGGTTGGTAGAAGTTCGGGTTCGCCGGCAGATGGGCTGTGTGGCGTCGTGAGACGAGGTGGGGAGGACCGAGGTCTTCAGGCACGTCACTCAGGAAGACGAACATCTCCAGCTGTTGATAGCGATTTGCTGTCGACGGGACCAGGACTGTGGTTGAGATAGTCGCGGTGCAGGTTCTGTTCGTAGTTGGTGGCGCCGGTGTACTTCGCCCACGCTTCGGCGGAGTACAAACGAAGGTCTGGGTTGCCGAGGAGGTTCTCGGCGAGCTCGGTGGACTGCCAGCAGGCTCAGTTCCGTACTGGCGAAAGGGAACACATCGACGCCGTCGAATTCGTGGTGAACGTAACGCGCCCGGCGGGAGTCCGTGCCGTCGTGGAATCCCTGCGGAGTGGGGAACATGGTGTCCAACTCGTTCAGAGCGGGCGCCAGCTCCTCGTCCGAGAGATAGCCGGGCAGTACGACGAACCCGTCCGTGCGCCAGGTGTCGAGGGTGCGTTTGTCCATCGGGTCAATCTGGGTGTCTGTCGGCGCGACGCGCAACTCGTTTGTGGGGCCGGACGGATCGCGATTCCGAGTCGTGCGGGAGCCGGAGGACGGGGCCGATGATGCCGGCGAGCAGGATCGCGCTGGGGATCATGATCAGCGCCATCGCCGAGCCGACCGACAGTGCGCTGGTGCCCGCGAGGAGTCCGATGGCCGCGGGGGTGTAGAGGCCGGCGGCTCGGTGTCCGATGAACAAAGCGGTGAACCCGCCGCCGGGCCGGCCTGGTGCGCGAGCGGCTGCGTCGGCGAGTTGGGGTGCCAGGACCGAGATACCAAGGCCGATCATCACGACGCCTGCCAGTGCGAGGGCGATCGAGCCTGGCAACGTCGCCAGCAGGACTCCTGCGACGGCGATCGCCAATCCGCCGCGTACGGTCCTCGCGGCACCGAAGCTCGAGACGGCGTGGTCTCCGAGAAGTCGCCCGCAGGCCATCGCGATGGTGAAGACGGCGAACACCGCGGCGGCAACCCCGGCGTCGGCGCCGAGATCGTCACGGACCCTCAGCCCTGCCCACTCACCGGTCGCGATCTCGAGGGTCTCGGCCATCGCGTTCGCGATCGCGAGGCTGATCGCCGCAGCACCGAGCAACGCCCAGCGTCTGGTCCGGCTGCCAACAGCCGGGTGGTGCTGCAGGGGATGAGGCTTATCTCCTCGCAAGAGGCCTGGGGTGATGATCAGCAACGCGACGATGGCGATGCCCGCGACGGTGCAGTAGTGGGCGACGAGTGGAATGCCGAGCTGAGCAGCACCGGCGGCGGTCACGCCGCCGGCCAGCGCGCCCACGCTCCAGATGCCGTGCAAGCGGCTCATGACCGGCCGTGGCCGCTGGGCACTGATGATCGAGGCCTGCAGGTTCATGGCGACATCGACGAAGACGTCGAACGCCGCGAGCAGAACCAGTGTCGCCACCAAGACCGCGCCGGAACGCGAGGCGCCGATCCCCACCAAGGCGGTGGCGTAGAACAGCCCGCCGGCGACCAGGATCCGCTGGGAGCCTGCTCGTCGTACGGCGAATCCGGTGAAGAAGCTGGCGACGAGCGCGACGAAGCTGCCCGCCGAGAGGGTGAGACCGAGCTCAGCGGTGGAGACGCCGGCTTGGTCGCGGACCTCCGACAGGCGGGCGACGAAGGTGGCGTAGATGAAACCGTTGGCGAAGAACTGTGCACCCAGCGACACGACAGTCCGCCGCCCCGGATCCCCTCGCGCGCCGGCTCTCACCTGCGCTCGACCACGCTCGGCTCGTCCATCGCCGGAGACTAACCGGGCTCTTGCACCTCGTCGGAGGCGCGGCCTGTTTCCAGGCCCGCTACAGGACTGGGTGGGTCAGCCCAGGGCGCGGCGGAGGAAGCCCTTGTGGACCTCGCTGGCTCGTTGTTGTTCGCCGGCGAAGGCGCTGACGACCACCAGGGCGCCAGTGGCGGCGGGGACTGCCCACTGGAGGACTGCTAGTCGGCGTTGGGCTGATGCGACGTCCGGCGGGGTGGTGGCGGCGGGTTCCGTACCGGATTCCGCCGGTACGTCGGTTTGCGCGGAGACCTTCTTGCCCAGGGCTCGGCTGTACGCCGTAGCTCCGAGCGAGATCACGGTCAGGGCGGTTTTCACGATCACCATCGAGCCGACGCCGCGCTGGCCGGCGACGCGCGGGGCGTTGTCGGCGAGCTGGACCACGGAGCCGACCAGGTGGGAGCCGATCGCGGCGGCGTTGACCGGTGTCCAGCGGTCCCATCCCACGTTGGCCACCGCACCGGTCTTGTTGGGGTTGTCGGCCTGCGAAGCCGCGGCGTTCAAGGCGACCGCGTTCGCGAGCGTGCCGCCGAACCAAGCGGCGAGGCCAACGTCGTGCATCGAGCGAGCCAGAGTGTTGCGGGCCATCGGAGTCTCCTTCGTCGGAATGATTCCGGCGGCGGTACCCATGGATGGGCGCGGGTAACCGAGATCGGCGCACGGTGTCCTGAGAGCGGAGTGGTGGTCAGCGGCTGCGACAACGGCGGTAGCGATCTGCCCGGCAGTGCTCAACTTTCGAAGTCGCCGTCGGAAGGGGGGGGGCGATCACATGCTGTAGGCGGGCTCTCGCTGACCGACTCCTTTCACCGACCGACCTCAGCGACGTTCCGCCGACGGCGAAAACGGTTCGCTGGGGGTGAACCAGGGTGGTGGAGAGCGTCGCTCGGACGCGAGGGTTCGGGGATGCGATGGCGCGTGGTGGGCGGCAATCCGGAGTTCTTCAAGTTGTGGGTGGGGCAAGGGGTCTCGGCGGCGGGGACGGCCGTGACGGGGGTGGCGTTGCCGTTGGTGGCGGTGGTGGGGCTGGGGGCCTCGGCGGCGGAGATGGGCGTGCTGGCGGCGCTTGCGGTGGTGCCGCATCTGGTGTTCGGGTTGCCGGCTGGGGTGTGGGTGGATCGGGGGAGTCGGCGACGGTTCATGGTGGTGGCCGACGTGGGGCGGGCGGGGTTGCTGGGCGCGATTCCGTTGCTGGCGGCAACTGGTGAGCTGCGGATGCCGCATCTGTACGTCGTCGCGGTGCTGACCGGCGCGTTGACGGTGGTCTCCGACACGGCGTCGTTGGCCTTGTTGCCGGCGCTGGTGAAGCGGGAGGAACTGGCGGAGGCCAACAGTGCGTCGATGTTGAGTCAGACGCTGGCTTCGACGGCTGGGCCTTCGGCGGCAGGGTTGTTGATCCAGCTCCTCAGCGCGCCGGTCGCGATCGCGGTGGACGCGATGTCCTACGTCGGGTCGGCGGTGGCTTCGTTCCTGATCAAGGAACCGCCGCGGGAGACAACCGAACCCGCCCGGCCGAGGTTCGACCTGATGACAGGGCTCAAAGAACTGTTCGGCGATCCGGTGCTCGCTGGGCTGACACGCTCGGCGACCGTGGCGGCGGTGGCGGGCGCGATGCAAGGGCCGTTGGTGGTGCTCTACCTCGTGCGCGAGCTGCACTGGTCGCCAGTAGAGGTTGGCGTCGCGATCACCACCCTCGGCGTTTCCTCCGTACTCGGCACGCTCATCGCACCGGCGTACAGCAACAAGCTCGGGATGGGACCGGCCTACCTGACCGGCCAGCTGATCGCGGCGTGCGCCGGCTTCGCGTTGGCCGTGGCCTGGTGGCCGTTGGTCTTCGTCGGGCAGGTGATGACCGGACTCGGCATGCCCCTGTACGGCGTACCGCAGCGTGCGCTCCGGCAGACGCTGGTGCCCGACCACCTGCTCGGCCGTACGACGGCCGCCTGGCGCACCTTGGTGATCGGCGGCCAGACCGCCGGCGCTCTCGCCGGTGGACTCGTCGGCACGCTGCTGGACCTCCGGGCCGCACTGGTGATCAGCAGTCTCGGGATGCTGGTCGGCCTGATGCTGGCCGTCGTCTCACCAGTGCGGACCCTTCGTCAGCTGCCGAGCACCCGGTAGCGCAGGTGGGTCGCGTCGCTGCCCTGGAGTTGGCGAAGCGGCTCCAGTTCGACGTACTGGCCGTCGAAGAGGCGACGGCCGGCTCCGAGCAGGACCGGGACCAGATGGATCTCCAGCTCGTCCAGCTCACCGGCTTCGAGCAGGGCCTGGGCCGCTCCGGCGCCGTGGACCATGGCCACACCATCTCCGGCCGCGGCGCGGGCGTCGGCGGCACAGGCCGCGACGTCGTTGTAGTAGCGAGCGCTGCCAGGTGGCGGATCGAGGTCGACCTGCCGGGTCAGGATGCAGATCGGTACACCGTTGTGGTGGTCGCCGTTCCACTGCCCGGCCAGCTCGAACGTCCGGCGCCCGGCGATCACCGCGCCGGTCGCCATCGCCTCGGCGTACACCTGGCCGTCGACGCCCGTACCCATCCGTTCGTCGAGCCAGTTGAACAGCCGCCCGCCGCCCCGGCCGAGCTCTTGTCCCGCGCGGTCGTCCGGGCCGGTCACGAAACCGTCCAGGGACATCGACATGTAGAGCCTGATCATCGCCCCAGTACACACCAGGCCGCTTTCACATCGCTTTCAGCACTCCAGGAAAACCTTCGACCAAGGCTGAAGGGTGCCACGGCTGAAGCAGCGCAGCGCCTCGGCGGCCAAGTCTCAAATCTTGCATCACAGTTCTAGGTTGAGATTCATGGCAGCTGGAGCACCGCCCGTCCGTGTCGACGGCCTGACGATGACGTTTCGAGCACCGGTTCGCGAGGCCGGGTTGCGTGCCGCTCTGCGCTCGGTGGCGCGGCGGGAGTACCGGACGGTCGAGGCGGTCACCGACCTCTCGTTCGAGCTCGCGGCCGGCGAGGTGGTCGGGTTCATCGGGCCCAACGGCGCCGGCAAGACGACCACGATGAAGATCCTGTCCGGCATCCTGCACCCGACCGCGGGAGACGTCGAGGTGCTCGGCTTCGTCCCGTGGCACCGCAAGGCCGACTACCTGCGGCGGATCGCGCTGATTCGCGGCAGTCAGCCGATCGGCGGTCCGGCGGAGCTGACCGTGATGGACTCGATGCGGTACCAGCGCGTCCTGTACGCCGTACCGCGTGACGACCGGACACTCGACGAGCTGGTCGAACTGCTCGACATCGGCGACCTCCTGCAACGGCAGGTTCGCGCGCTGAGCCTCGGCGAGCGGATGCGCGCCGGACTCGCCCTGGCCCTGCTCTACCGCCCGAAGGTCCTGTTCCTCGACGAGCCGACGCTCGGTCTCGACGTCCTGGCCGCGGGTGCGCTCCGCCGCTTTGTCGCCGAGTACGCCGCCCGCACCGGCGCCACGATCCTGTTGACCAGCCACTACATGGCCGACGTCGAGACCCTCTGCAAGCGAGTGATCCTGATCGACAAGAGCCGCATCCGGTACGACGGTGGGCTCGACGCGCTGACGACGACGCTGTCGCCGTACAAGTTGCTCAAGGTGTCGGTCGCCGATCCCGCGGTGACCGAGTGGCAGCGGTTCGGCGAGGTCGAGCACAGCGAGGAAGGCAAGGTCGTACTGCGCGTCCGCCGGGACGAAGTGCCGGCCGTCACCGGTGCGCTGCTGGCCCAGGTGCCGGTCGTCGATCTCGCTGTCGAGGACCCGTCGCTCGACGTCGTGATGGACCGCTTCTACCGCGACGGGATCCCCTCATGACGATCGCGGTACGGCGTACATCGCTGCTGCTGGGGATGGCGATCTGGCGCAGTTCGGTGCAGTGGTGGAGCTTCCGGTCGTTCGTGATCACGCTGGTCGCCGCGCGGACCGTGACGCCGCTGCTGGGGTTGTTCGTCTGGTCGGCGGCCGTCCCTGGCGACACCGGCATCACGACGTACTACGTGGTGCTGCTCGCCGTGCAGCTGATGACGGTCTCCTACGAGCACCACACGCTGGCGAGCGACATCTACGGCGGCGACTTCGCCGTCGAGCTGGTCAAACCGCGGCCGGTCGTGCTGGACCTGCTCGGCACCAACCTGGCGTTGCGCTTCTGGCACGTGATGTTCGGAGCCCCGGTCATCGTCGCGGTCGCCCTGCTGGCGGACATCTCCTTGACCGGTGTCGATCTGCTGCTCGCACTGCCGGCGATCGTGCTCGCGGCCGGGCTGAGATTCGTGTTCACCTACACGCTGGCCCTGACCGCGGTCTGGACGCAACGGGCGCACGGCGCGGTCGCGATGGGGGAGACGCTGATCTTCCTGCTCGGTGGGACAGCGGCGCCGTTGACCTTCCTGCCTGAACCGTTCCGGGCGGCGGGGGCTGTGCTGCCGTTCTGGTCGATGCTCGGGGCACCGGCCGAAATTGCCGCCGGCAACATCGACGACGTGCTCGAGGTCTACGCGGTCCAGCTCGGCTGGCTGGCCGTGACCGGGCTGATCGCCGTCCTGGTCTGGCGTCGCGCGGTTCGCCGATTCACGGCTTTCGGAGGATGACGATGGTGCTGAAACTGTTCGGGGCGCTGTTCTCGATGTCGTTGCGGCGGTCACTGGCCTTCCGGGCCGACCTGCTGTTCGAACTGGTGATGACCCTCGTCGGCGCCGGTGCGGCGGTCGCCGCGCTGGGCGTCGTCTACACGCGCACGGACACGCTCGGCGGCTGGGCGCCGGGGGAGGCGATCGCGTTGCTCGGCACGTTCCAGCTCGTCTCCGGCCTGCGCACCGCGTTCGTCGAGCCGAATCTGCAGTGGTTCGGCGACCAGGTGAAAAGCGGCCGGTTCGACGCGATCCTGCTGCAACCGGCGCCGAGCATGTTCCTCGCCAGTCTCGGAACCTGTACGCCGGCCGCCCTCGTGCAAGTTGGCATCGGCATCGGCATCACCGCCGCCGGGATCGTCCAGGCCGACGTCGCGCTGAGCGTCGCCGGCGTGGCGAGCTGGTTGATCCTGGTCGTCGCGGCGACCGTGACGATGTGGGCGACGCGGATCGCGCTGGCGTCGGTGGTGTTCTGGGCGCTCGGGCTCAACCTGGACATCCTGTACGACGCGGTGTGGCAGTTCGGGCGCTACCCCGTGCAGGTCTACCGCTCCACGTTGCAGTCGGTGCTCACGTACGTCGTACCGGTCGCGCTGCTCGCCACCGTGCCGGTCGACGCGCTCCGCGACGGCAGCTTCGTCGCGGTCCCCGCCGCGCTGATCGTTGCCGCAGGCACCAGTACGGCGGCGTGGGTGATCTGGCGCAGAGGACTTCGTCGCTACACCAGCGCGACGAGCTAGCCGGCGCGCAGGCGAGCGGCGTCCTGGCCGGGTGGCGTACCGAAGAGGCGGCGGTACTCGCGGTTGAACTGCGACGGGCTGTCGTACCCGACCAGGTGCCCGACCCCGGCGATGTCGCGCGGATGGGCCGCGAGCAACGAGCGCGCTTCCTGGAGCCGGATGCGTTTCTGGAACTGCAGCGGGCTCAGCGCCGTGATCGCGCGGAAGTGCCGGTGGAAGGCCGCCGGGCTCATCCCGGCCAGGCTCGCCAGGTCGGCGACGCGCAGCGGTTCGGCGTAGTTGTCGCGGATCCAGCGGATCGCCCGGTTGACGTGCGTCAGGCTGCTGTCGGCGAGGCCGATCTGGCGGATCACGTCGCCGTGCGGGCCGGTGAGCAGCCGCCAGAGCAGCTCGCGCTCGATCAGCGGGGCGAGCACGGGCGCGTCGGACGGCGAATCGAGCAGTCGCAGCAGCCGAGCGGCGGCGTCGAGGATCTCGGGGTCGGCCGGGCCGGTCGCGATGGCCGGCGCGCCCGCGGCGGTGCGGCGTACTGGCGGGGCCTGGAGCAGCAAGGGTGCGATCGCGTCCGGGCGCAGTGTGATCGCCATGCCGAGGGCGGGTGTCTGCGGGCTCGCCTCGACGAAGTGGCCGGACACCGGAAGGTCGGTCGTGACGACGAACAGGTCGCCGGCCCGGTAGTCGAAGATCTGATCGCCGAGCAGGAGGCGCTTGCCGCCCTGGGCCATCACGACCAGCAGCGGTTCGGTGAGCGAGTAGTCCGGCGCCGAGGACTCGACCTTCGACAGCGTCAGGCCGTCGATTGCGGTCCGCAGGTCGGGGCGGGCGTGTCTCGCGATGCGCTCGCGAAGCTCGGTCAGCAGCAGGTCTCGTTGCACCTGTCCAGCCAAGCACGACCCCACCGGCCGAGCAACCTGATCTGATCCTGGTTGAGAGGAATAGGCAAGAGCCGAAGCGGATCGGTCTACCCGCCGACAGGGTGCCCGCGATGGGATGGAGCTACCAGATTCCGACACCGTTTGGAGCACCTCATGGGACTCGACCAGTACGTCACCCTCGGCCGGTCCGGGCTGCGGGTCAGCCCGTTCGCGCTCGGCGCGATGACCTTCGGCGAGGACGCCGGCGGCGCGGGCTGCAGCGTCGAGGAGTCGGAGAAGATCCTCGCGACCTACCTCGATCGCGGTGGCAACTTCGTCGACACGGCCAACTTCTACACCAACGGGCACTCGGAGAAGATCCTCGGCGACTACTTCGCGGCCCGGCCCGGGCAGCGCGAGCACGTGGTGCTGGCGTCGAAGTTCTTCGGCAATCTGTGGCCGGGCGACCCGAACGGCGGCGGCGCGGGGCGCGGCTCGATCGTCGCGCAGTTGGAGCAGTCGCTGCGCCGGCTGCAGACGGACTATCTGGATGTGTACTGGTTGCACAATTGGGACCGGCACACGCCGATCGAGGAGACGCTGCGCACGCTCGACGATCTCGTCCGAGCGGGCAAGATCCGGTACGTCGGCTTCTCGAACACGCCGGCGTGGGTCACGGCGCAGGCCCAGACCACCGCGCTGCTGAAGGGCTGGACGCCGCTGATCGCGCTGCAGGTCGAGTACTCGCTGCTGGCGCGGACCGTCGAAGGTGAGCTGGCGCCGCTCGCGCTCGACCAGGGGATGGCGCTGGTGCCGTGGAGCCCGCTCAAGAACGGTTTCCTGTCCGGCAAGTACCGGCGCGGGACTGATGTGGTGGACTCGGTGCGGGCGGCGTACGTCGGTGGGCCGAGCGAGGCCGAGTACGCGGTGATCGACGAGGTCGCGGCGGTGGCGGACGAGCTCGGGACGTCCTCGGCGGCGGTGGCGCTGGCCTGGCTGCGCGCCCGGCAGGGGACCGTCGTACCGATCGTCGGCGCTCGGCGGGTCGAGCATCTGGAGAGCAACCTCGTCGCGCTCGAGGTGTCGTTGAGCGAGGAACAGGTGCGACGGCTCGACGAGGTGTCGGCGCCGACGCTCAACTACCCGGCGCCGATGCACGGTGCGCAGCGGGCGATGCTGCAGTTCGCCGGGACGACGGTCGACGGCGAGACCTCGACGGTCTACCCGCCGCTGCTGCAGAGCGACCTGCGCTACTAGTCCTTCTTCGGCGGCAGGGCCGGGTAGTCGTGGATCGGGTAGACGCCGGTGACGAAGCCGTACGTCGTGTCGCCGGAGCGGGGCAGCGTGTCGAATTCGTGCACGAGCTGCTCGACGCGGTCCCAGAACTCGGCCACCCGCTCGTCGGGGATCCGCGCGTGCCGGATGAACGAGCGCAGCTGGCCGGCGTCGTACGCGCCGGTCGACTCCTGCGCCGCGACCTCGAAGTCGTTGAAGTCCGGCGGCAGCTCGACACCGTCGACCCGGCGGCCGAGGCCGACAAAAAACATCCGGGCCGCGCGGCCGTAGTACCGCTCGTCGATCGCGCGCACCCGGCGGGTCCGGACGACGCGCAGGATGCCGGCGTCGGTCAGCACCTTCACGTGATGCGCGACGGTGCTCTTCGGCCGCTTGACCGCGGCGGCCAGCTCGCTGACGGTCGCGGCGCGCTCGTGCAGCAGGCCGAGGATCGTGGTCCGCAGCGGGTCGCTGATCGCCCGCACCTGCTCGGCCGTGGTGAGCTCGATCGTCTCCTCGAGCTCGTAGTCCGGAACGGCGGAATCGGCCATGATCCGGTCAGACTAGCACCGCCGAACCGGGCTCAGCCGCGCTCGCCGGCGACTCGGTGTCCGGCGAAAAGCGGGCCACCGGCAAGCGTCAGCGCCTCCTCGGCCAGGTCGCGGATCGCCGGCGTGCTGGTGCGCGCCGCGAGCCAGCGGTCGGCGTACGCGGGGTCGAGATCGCGCAGCTCCCGGAGCAGCCACTTGCCGTTGCCGATCCAGTGGTCGCGGAAGTTCAGGGTCGCTTCGGCGGTCCGGAGCCAGATGTACGTCGCGACGACCGCCTGCTCGTCGTCGGGCGCGTGGGCGAGGTCGTCGAGCAGGTCGGTCAGGGCGTAGCGGATGGTGTCCTGCTCGGCTTGGCCGAGCGGCGCCGGGCCCGCCTGGAGAGTCCGGCGCGCGACCGCCTGGGTGTCGGCGGCGTCCCCGACCGCGACGGTGCCGAGGGCAACCATCCGGTGCAGCACCGGCCGTCGGCCGGGCAATTCCTTCGCCAAGTAGTGCGCGAGGCTGGCCCGGTCGTGGACGAACAGCTCGACCGGCCAGCCGTCGTACCGGAGCGACTCGCGTCGAGGAGCGCCGGCAGCTCCGTCGGGCAGGAGGACGACGACGTCGAGGTCGGAGCCCGGTGTCCGCGCCGAGGTGAGAACGCTGCCGGACAGGATGACCCAGACCGCCTCCGGGAAGGAATCGGCCGCGAGCTGTCGAGTGGTCTGCAGGGGATCCATGCAGACATCATGGGGTCATGCGGACTGGGCCCGGTGAACCGGTGGTGGAGCAGTGGAAGACCGTCTCGTTGGGGGAGTTCGCGGATGCGGTGATGAGCGCGCGGCCCCGCGTGGTGGCGGTGGACGGGCGCAGCGGGAGTGGGAAGTCCACCTTGGCCGGCCGGCTGTCCGCGGCGGTGCCAGGGGCCGTGGTGGTTCATGGGGATGACGTCGCGTGGCATGCGCCGATGTTCGGGTGGAGCGAGTTGCTCGCGCACGGTGTGCTGGAGCCGGTACGGCGGGGCGAGGCGGTGGCGTATCGGCCGCCCGCTTGGGAGGAGCGTGGACGGCCGGGGGCGATCGAGGTGCCGGCGGACACCTCGGTGGTGGTCGTCGAGGGAGTGGGAGCCGGACGGCGGGAGCTGGCCGGGCTGATCGACGTACTGGTGTGGGTGCAGTCGGACTTCGACGAGGCCGAGAAGCGGGGGATCGACCGGGACATCGCCTCGGGCGTCAACGGTGATGCGCAAGCGTCGATCGACTTCTGGCACGAGTGGCTGGCCGCGGAGATTCCGTTCCTCGAGCGCGATCGACCGTGGGAACGGGCGGACGTCGTGGTCGCGGGAACGTCCCCGGACCCGCAGGACGCCGCCACCGTGCGGTGCGCGGGGCCTGCGCTGAGGTCTTGACGCCGGACCGGTGGCCCGCTTCGGTGCCAGCATGGCCGGTGTGGAGTCGTACGTCGAACGCCCGCCGCTGCCGGAGCTGGCGCGCGTCGTGCGGACGGTGTGGATCCAGCGCACCGGCGACGCGGCGTACGTGCAACGGCACCTGCCGACCGGTGGGGTCGAGCTGCATTTCCCGATCGGCGGACGGCCGCAGCTGGTCGGGCCGCTGACCGGACCGCAGGTCGAGGTCATTCCGGCGCACACCACGATCGTCGGCGTGCGGTTCCTGCCGGGGACGGCGCCGCCGCTTTCGGCGATGCTCGACGACCTGGTCGATCAGCGGCTGGAGCTGACCGAGCTGTGGGGCAGCCTGGTCGACCGCCTGGTGGAGACGATGGCCCTGGCCGGTACGCCGGAACGCGCGCTGCTGATCCTGCAAGGCCAGCTCCAGCGGGAGTTCCAGGGTGGTGCGGACCCGCTCGTGGGCGAGGCCGTGCGGGCGCTGATGCCGTGGAACCCGCTCCCCATCGATGCCTTGGCCGGCCATTTGGCCTTGTCGCCCAGTCAGTTGCGGCGCCGGTGTCTGCAGTCGGTCGGCGTGACTCCGAAGGTGCTGCAGCGGACGTTGCGGTTCCAGGGGTTCCTCGCGCTGGCGCAGGCCGGAGCGACGGCGACCGGGCGACGCGGAGCCGACGGTATGGCGGGGCTGGCGATCGACGTCGGGTACGCCGATCAGGCGCATCTCAGCCGGGAGTGCCTGCGCCTGACCGGGTTGACTCCGAGTCAGCTGCTCGGCGGCACGGTCGATCGATGCCTGTGCGGGCACGACCACTCGGCGTCGTACCGGCCGTTCCTTGCGGGCCGTCGTCCGGTGCTCGATTTGTTCAAGACGGAGCTGGCGCGCGGAGCCTAGGTTCGGGAGCGTGACCGGACTGGACTCGCTCGACGGCATCGCGGTGACGCCCGGCTCCGCGGCGTACGACGCGGTGCGGCGGCCGGTGCAGGTCGCGTACGCCGCGGTGCGGCCGCGGGTGGTGGTGTTGTGCCGATCGGTGTCCGACGTGGTGGCTGGGCTGAGGTATGCCGCTGAGTCGGGGGATCGGGTCGTGGCGCGTGGCGGTGGGCATTGCTTCGCGGGGCGGTCATCGACGGATGGGGTCGTGCTGGAGCTGTCGGGGCTGGACCGGATTTCGGTGGCGGACGGGATCGCCACGATCGGGGCGGGGGCTCGGCTGAGGTCGGTGTACAGCTCGTTGCACGAGGCCGGGCGGACGGTGCCGGCGGGGTGTGGGCCGACGGTCGGAATTGCCGGGCTCACGTTGGGCGGGGGGATCGGGCTGCTGGGGAGGAAGTACGGGCTGACGTGCGACCGGTTGGTCGGCGTACAGGTGGTGCTGGCGGACGGACGCGTGGTGGAGTGCTCGGAGGCGGACGAGCCGGAGTTGTTCTGGGGAATTCGGGGTGCGGGCGGTGGGCAGTTCGGGGTCGTGACGGAGTTGCGGTTCGCGACTGTGCCGGAGCCGGTGGTGACGCGGATCGACGGGTACTGGCCGGATGCCGCGGAGCTGGTGTCGGCGTGGCAGGAGTGGGCGCCGGATGCGCCGGACGAAGTGACTGTGAATCTGCGGCTGGTGTCGGAGCCTGGGTCCGGTGTGCGGGCGACGGTTTTCGGGGCTTCGATGCTGGGTGTTGAGGAGACTCGCGAGGTGTTGCCGGAGTTCGCTTCGGTGGCGGGGGTGGGTGTGCCTTGGAACGCGTTGAAGGATTCGCTGGCTGATCCGCTGGCTGATCCGTTGGATGGTCCGGCGGTGCGGTTGCGGTCGGAGTTCTTCGCGCGGTCGCTGCGGGCCGAGACTGTCGAGTCGTTGCTGGCGCTGCTCGGCGAGCCGAGGACCACCGGGCGGCGGGAGATCGCGTTCACGGCGATGGGCGGGCAGTACAACCGGGTCGCGGAGGACGCGACGGCGTTCGCGCATCGCGGCGAACGCTTCCTGCTCGAACACATCGCCGAGGTGACGGACCGGGACGCCGGGTCCTGGGTCGGCGGGTCCCGGGACGCCGGGTCCTGGGTCGACAGGTCCTGGGATACCGCGCACGTCGACGGGTCCGGGCGGGTCTACCCGAACTTCCCCGACCTCGCGCTGGACGACTGGGCCTCGGCGTACCACGCGGGCAACCTCTTCCGGCTCCAGGAAATCAAGCGGTGGTACGACCCGCAGCGGGTCTTCGAGTTTCCGCAGGCGATCTGAACCACGAGGAGTGCGATGAGCAAGGTGCTGACCGCCCTGTCGGTGTCGGTCGACGGGTACATCACGGGGCGCGATCCGGGACCCGGCCGGGGGCTGGGCGACGGGTCGATGCTGTTCGACTGGTACTTCGACGGGGACACGCCGAGCCGGGAGTTCGACGGGTTCCGGCTGAGCGAGCCGAGTGCGCGGGTGTTCGACGGGCTGGCGTCGCGGGTCGGGGTGAGTGTTGCCGGGCGCAACACGTACGACGACTCGGGGTGGATCGACGGTGGTGCGCCGCATCCGACCGCGCCGTTGGTGGTGGTGAGTCAGCGGCCGCTGGTTGGTAGCGGTGAGCAGTCGGCAGTCGGGATCCCGGCGGCTGGTTCCGTCGGGTCGGCCTGAGCGGAGTCGGGCGGGACAACACCAGCCGGGACCGCCAGAGTCGAAGGCGAGCGGCCGTCTCCGGGCGTACCGGGCATGAGTGATCGGCAGACGCTGGTCACGACCGGGATCGAGGACGCGATCGCCGTGGCGCGCGAGCTGGCCGACGACAAGGACGTCGTACTGATGGGTGGTGGCGTGGTGACCTCGGCGTTGGCGGCCGGTCTGCTCGATGAGGTGGTGCTGCACCAGGTGCCGATCCTGCTGGGCGGCGGGCGGCGTTTCTTCCAGGAGCTTCCGCGGCACGTCAGCCTGCGCCTGCGGGAAGCCGTCGCGGCCCCGGGCGTGACGCACCTGCACTACGAGGTGGTCCGATGATCCTCGTCACCGGCGGGCTCGGCATGATCGGCGCCCACACCGCTCGCGCGCTGCTCGACCTCGGGCAGGAGGTTGTCGTCACGGCGTACCGGCGTACGGAGGTGCCGTCGTTTCTCGCCGGCCGGGTCGCGGTGGAGGTGCTCGACACCACCGACCGCGACGCTCTCCTTGCCCTAGGCAATCTTTATGACCTCACCGGCATCGTTCACCTGGCCGGGAGCATCCCGGGCGACGACCCGGTCGACTTCTTCCGGACCGATCTGACCGGGCTGCTCAACGCGCTCGACGCCGCGCGGGCGTGGGGTGTGCGGCGGTTCGCCGTCGCGAGCAGTCTCGGTGTCTACCTCGGCCGCAGCGAGATTCCCTGGCACGAGGACCTGGCGCTGCCGACGGTGGACCTGCCGCACCTGATCATCGCGTTCAAGAAGGCCGTCGAGCCGATCACGACTCACGCCCTGCAGGGCAGCGACGTCGAGCCGGTGCTGCTCCGGATCGGGAGCATCTGGGGTCCGCTGATGGATCCGGAGTCGCCGTTCAACCCGATCCCGGCGTACGTCAGCGCGGTGCTGCGGGGCGAAACCCCGCTCCCGCTGTCCCCGGACGAAGGCGGCGACTCCTGCTACGCCCCTGACGCCGGCCGCGCGATCGCGCTGCTGGCGACCGCGGACAGCTTGCACCACACCACCTACAACGTCTCGGCCGGCCGGCCATCGACCAACCGCGACCTCACCGCGGCCCTGGAGGCGATCACTCCCGGCCCCCAAGTGCCGCCACGCCCCGAGCGCGACAGCGATCCCGGCGACAAGCCGTACCTCGACATCACCCGCCTGACCGAGGAGACCGGCTTCAGCCCGCGTTTCGACGCCGCAGCCGCCGTCGCCGACTACGTCGCCTGGCGCCGCAAGAACCCCCGCTGACTCCCATCGAAGGAGCCCTTCATGCTCGACCCCGCCGTACGCAGCGTCCTCGAAGGCACGTCGATCGCCCACCTGGCCACCGTCTGCGCGGACGGTTCGCCGCACTCCGTTCCCGTGTACGTTCGGCACTCGCGGCGAGCATGTCGTCCTGTTCACCGGCCCGAACAACCGCAAGGCCCGCAACCTACGCCGCGACCCGCGCCTGGCGCTGTCCATCGCGCCGGTCGAGAACCCCTTCGAGCCGGTCGTGATCCGCGGCGAGGTCGTCGAGTGGCTCGACGGCGACGCCGCGTGGGAGATCATCGACCAGCTCGCAATCAAGTACGCCGGCGAGCCTTATCCCCGCGGCGAGGAAAGGGTCGTCGCCGTCATCGCCCCTACCCACCAGACCGTCGGCGTCGGCTGAGCAGCTGTCTGTTGCTTACGATCGCCAGATGCCGATCACCGTGCGGAATCTGGTGCCGGAGTTCTTGCGGTTCTGGCGGCAAGCAGCCGGTCAGGACGACCAGCGGCAGCTCGCGCTCTGGCACGAGTACGTCGAGATTTACCCCGAGGTGGTCGAGGACTTGCGGAGGGGTGGGCACACGCCTGATCCGCAACAGGCGCTGGACCTCTATCCAACGGTGCTCGAGGTCATCGAGACCAACGCCGATGCCGCGACCAGGTGGGTGGGAGAAGCGGCGGATCTCGTCGTACCGGTGCTGGACGCAGCGCATCTCGACCTGCAGGCCGTGGTGATGGTCGGACTCGGTACGTCGAACGGCTGGGTCAGCGAGTTCCGCGGCCGGCCGACGCTGTTCCTGGCCGTCGAGCAGATCCCAGAGACGGCGGCCCCGCGGATCCTGGCGGCGCACGAGTTGGCGCACGCGGTGCAGTTGCCGCTGCCAGGGGTCTCCTGGTCCGACGACGGACCGCTCGGGCAGTGGATCTACTCGGAGGGTTTCGCGACAGCGCTGACCGCCGAGCTGATGCCGGAGTACGGGTTGGCCGAACATCTCTGGTTCGGCGGCGGGTACGACGATTGGCTGGCGGAATGCCTGCGCGTCCTGCCCGCGGCGCAGGCGGCGATCCTGGCTGACCTGGAGTCCGAGGACGACGCCGTTGCCGGGCGGTATCTGTATCTGAACCGTGAGTCCCCGTTCCCTGACCGGATCGGGTATCTGGTCGGCACCCGGCTGGTGCAGGAACTTCGGCGAACCTACAGCTGGCCCGAGCTGGCCAGCTGGCCTCCGGAGCGGGCGATGGAAGAGGTCCGTCGCGCGTTGAGGCTCTCCGTTCGGTTGAGCTGATCAAGCGAAGGCGTCGGCCGAGCAGTTGCGACCCCCATCGCTCCGGCGACCGACGCTCGATGAGACCGGGCGGATTTAGGATCTGGGCTCGGACGTTCAGGCTTCAGGGGGATGGTCGTGCGAGTGTTGCCGGGGTGGGCTCGGACGCGGCGTCCGGTCGGCGTGCTGGTGGCTGCGGCTGTCGTGCTGACTGTCGGAGTGTTGCTGCTGCGCGATCGGGGCTCGGACCAGCGCACACCGATACCGGCGTCTGGGCGGATGGTGCAAACCGCGCGGATCGTCGTTCCGGCGATGGGGGCATCGGGCTCGCGGGTGGTCGAGTTCTCCGGCACGGTGACTGGGCTTCAACGTGGTGAAACGCTGTGGATCATCCTGAAACGGCCCGCCGGTCAGCTGTACTACCCCGCCGCCGGTCCGTGCTCGGTCGACGGTGACCAGTGGACGTGCGGGAAGGTCGACTTAGATAAGCCCGGCGGCTACATGGCTTTTCCCTTACTGGCCAACGAAGAGGGCACCCTGCGGATGGCGGCGTTGGTCCCTGCGAGGGCGACCTGGAGTGCACTCGACCCGGTGGACCGTCTTCCCGGCGGCACTTGGCAGTGGGGGCCCGAAGTCTTGTTCGCGGCGCGCTGACAAGCCCGGCCGCTTCGGAGAACGGCCGGGCCTCGGACGTGCGAACGCCCGGCGCGCTGTCGAAGCGGCCGGGCTGTTCAGGAGAACGACGTCAGTCGGTGCCCGACTCCATCGCTGCCCGGTCGAGCAGGGCGTCGTCGGGGTCGACCTCGCCGCGGGAGGCGATCAGGTCGGCGCCGCCTTCGGGCATTTCGCCGATCAGTTGCGGGGTGCCGGTGCCGATCAGTTCGGCGTGGGCGGTGCCGATCATGCCGAGGCCGGCGTACTGCTCGAGCTTGGCGCGGGAGTCGGCGATGTCGAGGTTGCGCATGGTCAGCTGGCCGATCCGGTCCAGCGGGCCGAAGGCGGAGTCCTCGGTGCGCTCCATCGACAGCTTGTCGGGGTGGTAGCTGAACGCCGGGCCGGTGGTGTCGAGGATCGAGTAGTCCTCGCCGCGCCGCAGCCGCAGGGTGACCTCGCCGGTGATCGCGGCGCCGACCCAGCGCTGCAGGGACTCGCGCAGCATGAGCGACTGCGGGTCGAGCCAGCGGCCCTCGTACATCAGCCGGCCCAGCCGCCGGCCCTCGTTGTGGTACGACGCGACGGTGTCCTCGTTGTGGATCGCGTTCACCAGCCGCTCGTACGCCGCGTGCAGCAGCGCCATGCCCGGCGCCTCGTAGATGCCGCGGCTCTTCGCCTCGATGATCCGGTTCTCGATCTGGTCGGACATGCCCAGCCCGTGCCGGCCGCCGATCGCGTTCGCCTCCATCACCAGGTCGACCGCGGAGCCGAACTCCTTGCCGTTGATCGTCACCGGCCGGCCCCGCTCGAAGCCGATCGTGACGTCCTCGGTCGGGATCTCGACGTCGGGGTCCCAGAACGCTACACCCATGATCGGCACCACGGTCTCGATCCCGGTGTCGAGGTGCTCCAAGGTCTTCGCCTCGTGGGTGGCGCCCCAGATGTTGGCGTCGGTGGAGTAGGCCTTCTCGGTGCTGTCCCGGTACGGCAGGTCGTGGGCGAGCAGCCACTCGCTCATCTCCTTGCGGCCGCCGAGCTCGCCGACGAACGCCGCGTCGAGCCACGGCTTGTAGATCCGCAGGTTCGGGTTGGCGAGCAGGCCGTAGCGGTAGAACCGCTCGATGTCGTTGCCCTTGAAGGTCGAGCCGTCGCCCCAGATCTGGACGTCGTCCTCGAGCATCGCCCGGACCAGCAGCGTGCCGGTCACGGCCCGGCCGAGCGGCGTGGTGTTGAAGTACGCCCGGCCGCCGGAGCGGATGTGGAACGCGCCGCAGGTCAGCGCGGCCAGCCCTTCCTCGACCAGCGCGGCCCGGCAGTCGACCAGCCGGGCGATCTCCGCGCCGTACGCCTGCGCACGACCGGGGACCGAGGCGATGTCGGGCTCGTCGTACTGCCCGATGTCGGCGGTGTAGGTGCACGGCACGGCGCCCTTGTCGCGCATCCAGGCGACCGCGACCGACGTGTCGAGCCCTCCGGAGAAGGCGATGCCGACGCGTTCGCCGACGGGCAGAGAGGAGATCACCTTGGACATGGAATAAGTATGCAGGGTTCTGCATGATCATGCAAACCTGAGGCGGCGGAAGCCTGGACGCGTGATGCTGGAGTATGGCGTTTCCTGGGGCTGAGTTGCTGACGGACACCGAGTTCTCGCCGGTGACGCGCGGCCAGATCGCGCGAGGAGTCGCGGGGTTGGGTGTCGAGGCCGGCGACGTACTGATGGTGCATGTGCGGTTGTCGGCGCTGGGCTGGGTGGTCGGCGGGATCGACACCGTCGTGCGGGCGCTAGGCGACGCGGTCGGCACCGACGGCACGCTGGTCGCTTTCTGTGGCTGGGACGACAGCCCGTACCACGTTGCGTTCTGGCCGCGCCGCTGGCAGACGGCGTACGGCGAACTGCCGGGATTCGATCCGGCGGTCGCGTCGGCCCGGCGGGACTTCGGACGGTTTCCGGAGCGACTGCGGACCTGGCCGGGCGCGGTGCGCAGCGGCCATCCGGAGGTGAGCTTCGCGGCGCTAGGCCGCCGGGCCGGCGAACTGACCGCGGATGCCGCCGATCCCTGGGGGCGAGACGGCACGCTGGGGCGGCTGACCGATGCCGGCGGCAAGGTGTTGTTGCTCGGGGCCCCTTTGAGGACGCTGACGCTCTGTCACCACGCGGAGGCGATCGCGGCGGTCGAGGGCAAGCGGTATCACAGCTATCGCATGCCCGTACGGACCGCCGACGGTGACGTCTGGCGTGACTACACCACGCTCGACACGTTCTACGGCGCGCTGCCCTACAAGGTGGAGAGCGCGGTCGAGAATCTCGCGCGACAGGCTGTGGCGGCGGGTGCCGGAGTCAGCGGGAGAGTCGGCTCGGCCGAGAGCTGGGTCTTCGACGCGCGGCCGACGATCAGGGCTGCCCGGGAGTGGATCGAGGCAGAGTTCTGAGTTCGCCGTCGACGTAGAGACGCCCCTCGGGAGTGAGGGCCGCGGCGATGGCCTGCAGGGCCTGGGCTTCGAGGTCGGGATGGCGGCCGTCGAGGGCGCCGACCCGGACCGCGAAGGCCACGTCGTACGGCGCTTCGCCGGGCTCCAGCCGGAAGGTCTCCACGGCTGACTGCCGGAAGGTCAGGTTGGGCAGCGAATCGGTCGAGGCTTGGGCGATCGCCTTGGCGGAGCGGTCGATGGCCAGCACGTGACCGGCGGCGCCGACGCGGCGGGCGACCTCGCGGGCCGCGGCGCCGGGACCACAGCCGATCTCGAGGACGCGCAGGCCGGGCGCGAGCGGCAGGGCGTCGACGATGGCGGTCAGGCGAGGGGAGAGGCGTTCGGGCATCGGTCAGACCGGGGGCAGGTCGTTCGCCAGCTTGATTAGGCGGTCGAGCACCGCGCCGCCGGAGGCCCGGCCGCCGTCGTGCTCGTACTCGTTGGTGACCCAGGTGGCGACGTTGCCGACCCGGGACGCCGTCTCCAGCGACAGGTTCGCGTCGACGTACATGTCGTCGTGGTAGATCACCGCCGCGACCGGGACGCGGTTCGCGGCGAGGCGGTCGGCGTCGTACAGCGGGGTCCAGTCGGTGGCTGCGGCGAGCAAATCGGCGGCCTCGGCGAACGGGCGCAAGCCCTCGAGGTCGCGCACCATCCAGGGAAAGATCATCTCGCCGGTGAACAGGAACGGCTCCGCGGAGACCGCGAACTCGGCCGGCATCGCCCGGGCGGCGGCCCAGTCGGTCGCGCGGTCGTCCTGGCCGTAGATCGACTCGTGCAGTACGACGAACAGCGGGGCGAGCGTGTGGTCGGTCCGGTTCATCACGCCGTACAGGAACGCGTCGGACAGTTCGTCGCCGTCCCAGGCCTCGTCGATCAGCCAGTGCAGCGACTCGGCCGACTCACCCATGCCGAGCCCGAAGCCGAGGGTCTGGAAGCGCTCGACGGTGAGCCGGTCGCCGTTCGGCAGCTTGACCTCGGTAGCGATCAGGTGGTCGGCGATCCGCCGCACCTTCGCGACGTCTTGCGGGAAGAGCTTGTAGTAGCGCAGCGTCTTCGCCTTCGCGCGCGGGTACGTGCGCCGGTACACGTCGTCCGCGGTCGCGTCGATCCCGGCCAGGCCCCCGGTCACGTAACAGGCCTTCAACCCCTCGGGCGCCTTCGAGAGATAAGTCAGCGTGATGAACCCACCGTACGACTGCCCGAGCGTCGACCACGGTTTCCCCGGACTGAGCTGCGCCCGGATCAATTCGGCGTCGGCCACGATCGAATCGGCCCGAAAGTGCTTCAGGTACGCCGCGAGCTCCTCGGCCCCCATCGACTCCGCCGTACGCCGCGTGACCGGCGTACTGCGCCCCGTCCCCCGCTGATCGAGCAGCAGAACCCGGTAGTCACGCGTAGCCCGCTCGAGCCACCCGCTCCCACTCGTCGGCCGCGGCGACGCCCCACCCGGCCCACCCTGCAAATACACCAGCCAAGGCAGGTCGGCCCCCACCTTCGCCGGCGCCACAGCCTCCCGCGCGAACACCTCGATCGCCGGCCCGTCCGGCCGGCTGTGATCCAACGGCACGGTGAAGGTGTGATCGGTCAGCACGAGTCCCGGGATTCTGTCCACCGGACCATTCTCACCTGGACCCTGATCGACCGCCCTCCGGTCATGGACTGGCGCCGGGAACTGGAAGGCGGGGCGGACGCGGTCTCACCGTCACACGCGCGCCCCGCCGGTCTATGGAGCCGGGATCTCCCGCCCGTCGGGATCGGTGATCAGCGGCGTCAGTTGCCGGGCGAACGAGGCGTCGTGGTCCAGCAGCCGCGAGAGTGTGCCCTCGAGCAGCGGCTTGTCCCAAAGCACCTGCAGCACTGTTCCGTGGAAGAGCACGACAGTGCCGCGTCCGTAGTCGTAGTGGCTGACTCGCTGGGCGACGTGGATCCGCGGCGTCTCATCCGCTTCACCGTCGGGACGCCCAGTCCACTCGACCCCTGCACGCTGCTCCATGTCGGTCGCCATGCTGTGACGGTAGAAGCGTAAAGCCGGACGGTGCGAGCAACTTGCACGGACTTGCACGAACTATTCGAGAGTGTCTATCGCGGCAGTGATCAGTCGCCGGGCCGGGGCTCCGACGACGGCGAGATCAGCCAGCCGGCGGAACGCGTCGGCGTACATCGCCAGTTCGCCGGGCTGGGTGATGGTCAGGTATCCGGAGATCAGCTCCACGTTCACTTGGCTGTCGTCGAAGATCCAGAAGTCCTCGACTGGTGGCATTCCCGTCCGGTCGAGGCCCAGCGGCAGTATCCCCAAAGACACCGACGGCAATTCGCTGACGGTCAGCAGGTGGCCGAGTTGGCCGGCCATCACATCAGGGCCACCGATCACGTTGCGCAGGACCGATTCCTCGATCAGTACGGCGAACGTCCGGTCACCTTCGTGCAGCAGGCGCAGGCGGTCCTTGCGGACGGCGACAGCGGCCTCGACGTCGTCCGGCAACCCACGGCGTGCGGACGTTCCGCGAAGGACGGCTCGCGTGTAGCTCTCGGTCTGCACCGCACCGGGGATCAGCCAGGGGGAGTAGGTGCGGAATCGCCGGGTGCGTTCCCACAACGGAAGTACCGCCTGCTGTGCCCGCTTCAGCCCGGTGCGTTCCATCCGGCGCCATTCGACGAACATCCCCTCGATCGCCTCGAGGGACGCGAGCAAGTCGGGCAGTTGCTTGACCGCACCGCAGATCTCAGCCCAGCTCCGCACGTCGTCGCTGGACGGAGAGGTCCTGCCGTTCTCGATCCGCGACACCTTGGACTCGTGCCACCCGCACGACGTGGCGAGTGCCCGTCCGGTGAGCCCGGCAGCTTTCCGGATCTCACCGAGACGGGCACCGTAGTCGCGCTTGGCCTTCTGGGCGTTGGAGAAGGCGGGTGGTGTCGGCAACGGAGGTCTCTCAGCTCGGGTGGTACTCCTGGTGCGGGATCGCTCGGTCCCAGACGGCGTCGAACGATGCTACGCAGACCTTTGCCAGCCGGGGGTCGTCGACCCGCTCTTCGCCGACCCAGGTTCCGTCACCGTCGAAGAAGTTCCACAGCACGACCTGGTCGTCGAAGACCCAGAAGTCGTTCGCCGGTATCAGTACGTCGCCGGTGCGCCGGCGCGGCAGCCAGCGCACTTCCTCGCCCGCGGCGATGTTGTGCGCCTGCGTCACGTCGTACTCGAACCGGATGTAGTCGCTGATCGGCTCCGACACGATCCGGGCGCGCCGGACCTCGACCCCGCGACCGGTGGTCTCGCGGACGAGGTCGTGGAACGCCTGCCACCGCTGGGCTGGGTCGAATCGTCCGCCTGACTTCCACTCGTTCCAGTCCGGGTCGTCCGGCTCGTACAGGTCGCGGGTTTCGAGGTGCAGCGCGCTGCGCCGGGCGGACCGGAACAGCTGGAACGCGAGCGGCTCAGCCGTCACCCATCGCCTCCCTCAGAAATGGTGCCAACCGGGCAGGGATCCGCAGTACGGTCTCGTGATCCGGGATCGGCGCGGTGGCGTTGACCGCCGCTGTCGTCTCGTCGTCCAGCTTCCAGCCCTGGATGACCAGGCTGCCGTCGGCCTCGTCGACCCAGACGGTCGGCGAGTTGGTGTTGGGTGAGTTGGGATCCTTGCCGATGAACCGCAATGCCACGATCGTTCTCCCCTGGATCGAACCGATTTGCATGGACTTGCATCCTAGATCCTGCAGGGCGGCTTCTCAGCTGGAGACGGCATGTCGGTTCATGCATCCGCTCCGGTTGTTCGCACGTGGAGCACTTCTTCCTCCGAGGCCTCCGCCGGTCCGCTGGGCAGTTACCGTAGGCGGGTGCGAGTAGCTACCTGGAACGTGAACTCGGTGAAGCAGCGGATGCCTCGGTTGCTCGGGTGGTTGGACGAGCGGGAGCCGGACGTGGTGTGTCTGCAGGAGACCAAGCTGGCGGACGACGCGTTCACCGCCTTGCTCGGGCAGGAGCTGGCGGGGCGGGGGTACGAGGTCGCTCTGTACGGCGAGGTGCAGTGGAACGGGGTTGCGCTGCTGTCGAAGGTCGGGCTCGAGGATGTGGTGACGGGCGTGGCGGGGGCGCCGGGGTTTCCGAATCCTGAGGCTCGGGCGGTGGCGGCGACGTGTGGCGGGATCCGGATCCACTCGCTCTACGTCCCGAACGGGCGGGTGCCGGACTCTGACCACTACCAGTACAAGCTGGCCTGGTTGAAGGCGCTGCGGGACGTAGTCGCGGCTGGGCCGGCGGAGCAGATCGTCTGTGGGGACATGAACATCGCGCCGACGGACGCGGACGTCTTCGATCCGGCCGCGTACGTCGGGTCGACGCACGTGACGGAGCCGGAGCGGGAGGCGCTGGCCGAGTTGCTGGCCACTGGGCTGCACGACGTCGTTCGCGACCGCTGGCCGACCGAGCGGATCTTCAGCTACTGGGACTACCGGGCCGGCATGTTCCACCAGGATCTCGGCATGCGGATCGACCTGATGCTGGCGTCGGACCCGGTGGCCGAGCGGGTGAAGGCGGCCTGGATCGACCGCAAGGCCCGGAAGGGGACCGGGCCGAGCGACCACGCGCCCGTGATCATCGATCTCGACGTCGCGCCGGACGGGGACATCGGTCCCGTCGTACCGCCGCCGTCGAATCCGCGCGGCGCCCGCAAGCGCACGACCAAGTTGCCGCAGAACCGCTGATGCGGAGGGCTCTGCTGCTGGTCGTACTGCTGCTGCTCACGGCCGCCTGCAGTGAGGACAAGCCTCAGGCTCAGGTGGTGCAGTGGTCGCAGGTGAAGCTCCCGGCCGAGCCGGTCGTGCTCGCCGGGCACGACGCCCAACTGCTGGTCGGACTACGCGACCGCGACGCCGAGGTGGTGCCGCGGCTACTGCTGATCGACGGCAACCGGCAGAGCGAGGTCAAACTCTCGCCGGACCCGAGAAGCCCGTACGCCGCGCTCGCCGTCTGGAAGTCCATCGCGTACGACGGCCGCCGCGTGCTCGCGCTCGGCGGAGCGGCGGGCGGCGCGCACGCCAACGTGCGCTGGACGGTGTGGACCGGGACGACTGCCGGCGTGCAGGAGCACCCGCAGGAGTTCAACACGTTCGGTGGGCCTGATGCCGGGTCCCTGCACTCGGCGGTGATCGGACCGGCTGGGCAGGCCTTGCTCGGCTCCTGGGCCAGCAAGGTGTCGGGAACGGACGCGGCCGTGTGGTTGCCCGAGGGCACGAAGTGGATCCGGCAGGACTCGACGGGGACGGTGCTGCGCAGTACGCGGGGGCTGCTGCCCGGGCCGGGCGACGCGACGGTTTTCGGCGACTCGATCGTGCAGACCGGGTCGCAGGTGCGGCTCGCGCCGAACGTCGTACGGCAGGAGGCGGCGGTGTGGAGGTCGCAGCGGCTGAACGACGGGTGGTCGGGTTTCGCGCTGCCGGAGGCGGGCGAACGCAGTCACGGGCAACGAGTGACCTGCGGCGAGCAGTTGTGCACTGTGACCGGGTGGGTCGAGGGCAAGCTGGCGCTGTGGCAGTTCGACCCCGCGAAGCCGGACAGCGCCCGGCGGCTGAAGGGCCTGCCGGAGATCGCCGTCGGCGACAAGACTCCGCTGCCCCCGCCGGTGCTCGACGGGGACCAGATCGTCCAAGTGGTTGCCGATGGCAATCAGGTGAAAGTGCTCACCGGCCGGGACGGGCACTGGACAGTGCAGCCGTCTGAGGGGCCGGCCGGTGAGGTCAAGGACGCCCGGCTGGTCGGGCGCACGCTCTATCTGGTGGCAGGCGCCACCTTGTGGAAAACCGAGCTCAGCTGAGCAGACCGCGCACGTACGCCGCTTGGCCGGCGTGCTGCAGATCGTCCGAGATCACGCTGATCAGCCGGACGCCGAGCGTGACCGGCGGGTTCCACCGGCGGTCCACGATGCGGTCGAGGTCCTCGTCGGTCAGCGTCTCCAGGTACTGGATCGAGCGTGCGTGGACGGCGTCGTAGTACCCGGTCAGTAGCTCCGCCGACAGCTTGACCGCGGCAACGTCCTCGGGACCGTGACCATAGCCCGTGTCACTGGCGTCGAAAGGCAGGCCGAGACGGTCGTGCCAGCCGTCGGCGGTGAGGACCTGCTCGTAGCCGCCGGCATCGGCGAGATGGTCGTCCTGGATCCGGGTCAGGTGCCAGACCAGCCAGGCGATCGAGTTGCCGGTCTGCTCCGGACGAGTGCTCAGCACGTCGTCGGCCAGCCCCTCGACGACCTCGTGCACGACCTCCTGGATCCGGCCGAACGCGTCGACCAGAACTGCGCTGGTGTTCATCTTCTCCCCTTCGTCACCGGACGTTTCACACCGTACTCCGGGCCACGGACAGTCCCGCCGGTACCCGGGCAAGCGCGTTCCACCCACGCCGTAAGGTGAGAACCACCTGACCTGAAGGAGCAGCTGTGGAATACCGCACCCTGGGCGCGAGCGGCACCGTCGTCTCGACCTACGCGCTCGGCACCATGACGTTCGGGCACGAAACCGACGAGGCCGGCGCGCACCAGCAGCTCGACGCCTACGTCGAGGCCGGCGGCACGCTGATCGACACCGCGGACGTGTACTCCGCGGGCGTGTCGGAGCAGATCGTCGGCAGCTGGCTGGCGAAGAGCTCCGCGCGCGACAACGTCGTCCTCGCGACGAAGGGCCGCTTCCCGACCGGCGACGGGCAGAACGACGTCGGCACGTCGCGCCGGCACCTGCGGCGGGCGCTCGACGCGTCGCTGCAGCGGCTCGGCGTCGACCACGTCGACCTCTACCAGTTGCACGCGTGGGACCCGATCACCCCGCTGCAGGAGACGCTCAGCTTCCTGGAGGACGCCGTCCGGGCCGGCAAGATCGCGTACGGCGGCCTGTCGAACTTCACCGGCTGGCAACTGCAGAAGGCCTGCGACCTGATCGACCGGCAGGGCTGGTCGCCGCTGGTCACGCTGCAGCCGCAGTACAACCTGCTGGTCCGCGAGATCGAGTGGGAGATCGTCCCGGCCGCCCAGGAGAACGGCCTCGGCCTGCTGCCGTGGTCGCCGCTCGGTGGTGGCTGGCTGACCGGTAAGTACTCCTTCGACGAGGCCCCGACCGGCTCGACCCGCCTGGGCGAGAACCCGGACCGCGGCGTCGAGGCCTGGGCCCGGCGCAGCAAGAACGAGCGGGTTCGCGCCGTCGTCGACGCGGTCCGGGCGATCGCCGAGGCGCGCGGGATCTCGATGGCGCAGGTCGCGCTGGCGTGGCTGGTGGACCGCCCGGCCGTCACGTCGGTGATCCTCGGCGCGCGCACGCTCGAGCAGCTCGACGACAACCTGGCCGCCGCGGATCTGCACCTCACCGACGAGGAGCGCGCGCAGCTGGACGAGGCGAGCGACCCGGGCGCGGCGGACTACCCGTACGGCGTACCGGGGGTGAACCAGCGCAGCCGTCCGATCACCGGCGGCCGCAGCAACTAGGCGACGCGCGGAGGTGTGCTCAGGTCGGCAGCACGTCCGACCAGAGCACACCCAGCGCGAGACACCCGAGCGTGATGAGGCCGAATACTCCGACCCAGAGAATCGCCGGTACGCCGGTGATGCGACGCAGCTGATCGGCGTCGGAGTTGCGGCCGCCGCCGTTGCGACGCGACCGCTGCAGCTCCAGTACGGCGCGCGGCGCGGCGAGCAGCAGGAACCAGGTGAGCAGGTACGCGAAGGCGGACTGGACCTGTTCGGATCCCCACCACGACACCCCGAACACCACTGCGCCGAAGACCAGCACCGACCAGAGCCCGAACAGGTTGCGGATCTGGAGCAGCAGGACGACCAGCGCCAGCAGGAGCCCCCAGAGCAGGCCCACGGCGTACCCGCGACTGAGGACGAACGCGGCGGCGAGGCCGAACAACGCCGGACCGGGATAGCCCGCCAGCAGTACGGCGATCATGCCCAGGCCGTCCGGCTTGCCACGCGACACGGTGACGCCGGAGGTGTCCGAGTGCAACCGGATCCCGGCGAGCTGACGACCGGCCAGCAGTGCGATCAGCCCGTGCGCGCCCTCGTGCGCGATGGTCACCACCTGGCGGGTGTGCCGCCAGACCGGGCGCCACCCGATCAGCAGCAACGCGGCGATGCCGGTCCCGATCACGACCTGGAGCGGCGGGTGGGCCTGCACGGACGTGATGTTGTCCCAAACCTCGATCACCGGGACATCCTTGCAGGTGGGTGGTCAACCACTGTGCTCGGCGAGCTCGGCGACCGTGCGCAGGATGCCGCGCGTCGCGACGGCGTGCGCGCCTGAGCCGATCACCAGCGCGCGGTAGACCCGGCCGTGCGGGCCGGGAAAGAGCGCGTACGTGCGGGCGGCCAGCTGGGTCTTGCCGTCGGCGCCGGTGAGCACGAAACGCAGCAGGTAGCGGGAGAAACGGTGGCGGCCGGTCAGGTCGAGCGTGGAGCCGTCGACGCTGTCGGCGATCTCGAATCCGCCGCGCGGTTCGGTGCCGAGGATCAGTGCGAGCGGGTTGCGCGGGCCGAGCAGCAGATCGCCGGTCGCGTGCTGGGTGAGCGCTCGCCAGGTGACCTCGGGCGAGGCGTCGACGATCCGCGTGTGCTCGTCGACGAACGGCAGGTCGGTCACGCGCGCCACGCTATCCCGTGGTCGAAGCGTTGACATCGCCTGGACCGCGGCGGACGGTGGACAGATCGCGACGCCCGGGGAGGGGCGTGCCAGTGGGGGGATCGCATGACTGAGCCACGCAAGACCGTCACCAAGAAGCCGACGACCAGGAAAACCGTTGCCCGCAAGGGAACCCGGGCCCGGCGAGCCGAGGCGCAGGCGGCCGCCGTACCGTTGCCGCAGTTCCTCGCCGGGGCCGGCACGCTGACCCTGACCCAGCGCAAGATCCTCGTCGACCAAGCGCTGCTGCTGCTCGGCGAGAACTACGTCCACCTGCCGTTGAAGGCCGCGATGCACGCGGTCAACCCGTTGCAGCGGCTGCGCGTGCTGCGCGCGCGGATGGAGCGTCAGACCGCCGCCACGATGGAAGCCGAGTGGCTGTTCCACCGCCAGATGTCCAGCATCTTCCACTCGGTCCGCGACCTGCACACCAACTACCTGTTGCCCGCGCCGTTCGCCGGCAAGGTGGCGTACCTGCCGTTCATGATCGAGAAGTGCTCCGACAGCGTCGGCGACCACTACCTGATCACCCGCACGATCGCCGGTTACACCGCGCCGCAGTTCGGGCCCGGCGCCGAAGTGACGCACTGGAACGGTACGCCGATCGCCCGCGCGGTCGCGCTGAACGGCGCCGCGTTCGCCGGCAGCAACGAAGCCGCGAACCTGGCGCGCGGACTGGAGTCCCTGACACTGCGCCCGCTGGTGATCCAGGCGCCGCCGGACGAGGAGTGGGTCACGCTGACCTACCTCGGACTCGACGGCTCGGCCCAGGAACTGCGCGAACAGTGGAAGGTGACCACCAACCTGCCGCCGATGACCGACCTGGACGCGGTCACCGAGGCGTCGGCGTCGATGGGGCTCGACCTGGACTCCGACGAGAAGTCCCGGGCCAAGAAGGCGCTGTACGTGCGGGACGTGGTGGAGCTCGAACGCGGCGAGAGCTCGGCGGCACTGGCGGCGCCGGTCGCCGTCGGGGCCGCGGACCTGCCGACCACGATGCCCGGTGTGTTCAGGGCTCGCGCGGTGACGACCGCCCACGGCACCTTCGGCCACCTGCGGATCTTCACGTTCAGCGTGACCGATCCGGTCGGCTTCCGCGACGAGTTCGTCCGGCTCGCCGCCGCGCTGCCGCAGGACGGGCTGATCGTCGACGTCCGCGACAACGGTGGCGGTCACATCTACGCCAGCGAGTTCACGTTGCAGACGATGACGCCGCGCCGGATCGCGCCCGAGCCGGTGCAGTTCATCAGTACGCCGCTCAACCTGCGGATCTGCCGGCGGCACAAGGACAATCCGTCCGGGATCGACCTCGGTCCGTGGTTCGACTCGCTCGACCTGGCGACCGAAACCGGAGCGGCGTTCTCGGCGGCCAAACCGATCACGCCGGAGGACGGCGCGAACGAGCTCGGCCAGACGTACTACGGGCCGGTCGTGCTGATCACCGACGCGCGGTGTTACTCGGCGACGGACATCTTCGCGGCTGGGTTCGCGGACCATGAGATCGGCACGATTCTCGGCGTCGACGACAACACCGGCGCGGGCGGCGCGAACGTGTGGACGCACGGGTTGCTCGCGACGCTGCTCAACGAACCGCCACCGGCCGACCCGACGTCGCCGTACGAGGCGCTGCCGAACGGCGCGAACCTGCGCGTCTCGATCCGCCGGACGCTGCGGGTGGGGGAGTTGTCGGGTACGCCGGTCGAGGATGTCGGCGTGCGGCCGCATGTGACGCATCGGATGACGCGTGCTGATCTGCTGGCAGGCAATGCGGATCTGCTCGAGGCGGCGGGGGCTCTGCTCGCGGCGATGCCGCGGCGGCGGCTCGATGTCAGTTCGTCGATGACTGGGACGACGCTGACGGTCGGGTTGGATGTCGAGGGGATCGATCGGGTCGATCTGTATCTGGACGACCGGCCGATCAGTTCGGAGGATCTGGCCGGGGTGCCGATCGCGATCGAGATCCTCGAGGTGACGCCGGGGCAGTTGCTGCGGGCTGATGCGTATTCGGCCGGGCAGTTGGTCGCGTCTCGGCGGGTGCACGTTTGATCGAACTTGCTGTGGGTGGCGATGCGGCCGGAAAGGTTGCGGGGGCTGGCGTTGCGGCGGCCGGAGAAGAGTTCGGGAAGCCGTCAGCGGATGAGTGGTGGACGGGCCTGCTGGGGTGACAGCAGCCGGTGGGTGCGCGGGACAGCGCACCCACCGGTGCGGAACAACAGCCGGGGTCAGAGGTCGGCGTCGGCCGGGGTACCGGCGGTGGCCAGTTCCTCGTCGGCGCGGACCAAGTAGGGGTCGCGCTCGAGTACCAGGCGGGCGGCGGCCGCGCCGATGTCGAACCACAGGCCGACCAGTTCCAGCCGGCCCGCCTCCTCGGCCTTGCGGACGCAGGCGAAGCTGCGCAGGTTTTCCAGCTGGACGGCGACATTGGCGACCGACAGCTTGTCCGCGGGACCGAGCTTCACGCCGGTTGCCGGGTCGACGATGTCCGGCAGCGCGACCGCTCGCTGGATCGACGGTTCGAGGTGTCGCAGCCAGGTCCGCAGCCCCGAGCCGTCGTCCGTCGTACCGTCCAGGGCGGCGCCGGCCGCACCGCAGTGCGAGTGGCCGCAGACCACGATCGACGTCACGCCGAGCACCTCGACGGCGTACTCGACCGCGGCGTCCACCGAGTTGCTGTCCGACCCGTACGGCGGCACGAGGTTGCCCACGTTGCGCACGCAGAACTGCTCGCCGGGACCCGACGTGGTGATCAGGTTCGGCACGATCCGCGAGTCCGCGCAGGTGATGAACAGCTGGGTCGGCTGCTGACCGTCGGCGGCCAGCCGGGCCATCATCGGCCGGATCAGATCGGCCGACTGCTCGAACTCGCGGATCCCGTCCAGCATCGAGGCGCGCTGGTCCGGCTCGGGCACGACCTGGTCCTGCTGCCACGGCAGCCATCGCTTCGCGTCGCCTTGCAGGGCGGCGCGAAACGCCGACCGGTTGAGCTCGACCGTGCCGCCGCGCGCGATGTGCCCGCGCCGCCAGTCCTCGATCGCCTCGTACGCCGCGTGGTCCAGGTGATCGACCTGGAGCTTCACCCGGACCGTGGCTCCGGTCGGGATCGTGCGCAGAGTGCGGACCAGGGACGCGACGCCGAGGAACACCAGCGTGCCCTGGATAGAGACGGTCCATACGCCGTCCTGTTCGGTGGCGGTGACCGTTGCCCTGGCCAACCGATAGAGCACTCGGCCGAGCGCGAGCACCAGTCCGGCCAGCACGCCCTCCGCCAGGCCGAGGGCGGCCACGCCGGCCGCGGTTACGACGTACACGAGTAGTTCGTCGTGGCGGCGCAGGGTGCGGATGTGGGCCAGCTGGACCAGCCGGAGCCCGGTGACGAGCAGCACGCCCGCGAGAGCGGCCATCGGGATGAGCTCCAGCATGGCGCCGGCCGCGAGCACGAAGACCGCGATCCACAGGCCGTGCATGATCGCCGAGGCTCGCGACTTCGCACCGGCCGCGACGTTGGTCGAGCTGCGCACGATGACGCCGGTGACCGGCATCCCGCCGAGAGCGCCGGAGATCGCGTTCGCGGCGCCCTGGCCGATCAGCTCGCGATCGAGGTTGCTGCGCCGGCCGCGGTGAAGCTTGTCCACGGCAACGGCCGAGAGCAACGACTCGACACTGGCGACCAGTGCGACGGTGAGGACCGCGGTCCCGATCTCGAGCGCGCTGCCGGCCGGCATGGCCGGCACGATCAGCTCCTGCAACGGGTTGTCCGGCAGGTCGACGCGGGTGACGTCGACCATGAACCAGGCGGCCAGCGCGGTGACGAAAACGACCGCGACCAGCGGCGCCGGGACGACCTTCACCTTCGGGATCCGCGGCCAGACCAGCAGGATCACGACGGTCAGGACGCCGACCAGGACGGAGCCCGGATGATGGGCGAGCAGCTGCTCGGGAAGCCCGGCCAGGTTGGCGATCAGCGAGCTCTGCGCTTGTCCACCGAGAACGACGTGGAGCTGCTGGACGGCGATCGTGACGCCGATGCCCGCGAGCATGCCGTGCACGACCGCGGGGGACAACGACAGTGCGAGCCGGCCGATGCGGGTGGCACCTAGCAGGATCTGCAGCACGCCTGCCGCGCAGGTGATCGCGGCGGTCGCGGCCCAGCCGAACTGGCTGACCAGTCCGGCGACGACAACGGTGAGGCCGGCGGCCGGGCCGCTGACCTGGAGCGGAGAGCCGCCGAGCGCGCCGGCGACCACGCCGCCGACGACGGCGGCGACGAGGCCCGCGATCAGCGGCGCCCCGGAAGCGGCGGCGATCCCCAGGGAGAGGGGGATCGCGATCAGGAAGACCACCAGCGAGGCCGGTAGGTCATGACGGACGATGGACCTCCACGAAACCTGTTCGACAGCAGGCTCGCGCGAAGGCGGGGAGTGGGATTTGGACTGCGTTTCGGACATGGTCGGCACGGGTCCCTCCGGCGTCGGTGCAAGAGCATCGGAACGTCGAAACAAAGAGTGTCGATCTCGTCACTCATAGTACCCAGCGATTCAAGGGCCGAAGAGCACGAATTGGTTGCCGAAGGCTCAGATCCCCGCAGCCGTGGCGAAATCGTTGCCTACCGCCCGGAACGTGGACGGTCCGGACATCCGCGCGCAACGAGCGGACATCTGCTGTTCACCTGGAGACCTGGCGCTCGACCGCCGCGAAGTCGTCACGAAGCCGCACGCCGTGCCCGGGTGCGTCGGTCGCGGCGATCCGGCCGCCGGCGATCTCCGGCAGGCCGATGACCAGTTCGGCGTACCAGGTGCGCAGGAAGGCACGCACGGTCTCCTGGATCAGGCCGTTCGGCGCCGACTGGGTCAGATGGACGCAGGCCGCCAGCGTCGCCGGGCCGGTGCAGTCGTGCGGCGCCACCGGTACGCCGTACGTGTCGGCGAGGGCCGCGACCTTGCGCGCCTCGGTCAGGCCTCCCGTCCACTGCACGTCGACGGTGACGACGTCGACGGCACCCCGTTCGAGCAACGGGAGGAAGCCGCGCCGGCCGACAAGCGTCTCTCCGGTCGCGATCGGTACGTCGACGTCTGCGGACAGCGCCGCCAGTGCGTCGACGGCGTCGGGGCGCATCGGGTCCTCGACCCAGTACGGCCGGTACTCGGTCAGCGCCTGCAGGATCGTGGTCGCGCCCCGGCGGTTCCACAGGCCGTGCAGCTCGACCATCAGCTTCATGTCGTCCCCGACCTCGGCCCGGATCGCCTCGATCACCGCGAGCCCGCGGCTCAGCTCCGCCGGCGAGATGTCGGTCCCGCCGGTCTCCTCGGCCGCGCGGTCGAACGGCCAGACCTTCATGCCGGTGATGCCCTCGTCCCACAAGTCGCGCGCCAGCCGGCCCGGACGGTTGAGGAAGGCATCGAGATCGTCGTACCGGGCCGGACTCGTGGCCGGGACGCCCCAGTTGTCCGATCGTTGCCTCGTGCTCGTACTGATGTAACCCGGTCCCGCGCAGGTGTTGTACGTCGGCAACGACTCCTGCACCGGTCCGCCGAACAGCCGCACCAACGGCAACCCCGCTTCCTGCCCGACCAGGTCCCACAGCGCCAGGTCGACCGCGCCGTTGCCGCGCGTTTCGACACCGGCGCCGGCGAACCCCGTGTACGACGCGAGCGCGCGGGCCATCGACTCCGGCGTCGGGTCGACGGCGGCGAGCAGCACCTCCGCGGCCGACTCGTGCAGGTACGTCTCGACCGCGCGGCCGCCGAAGAACGCCTCGCCCAGGCCGGTCCGCCCGTCGTCGGTGTGCAGCAGCACGAACACCAGGTTCGGCTGAATGCTCGGCCTGACTGTCTCCACTGCCGTGATTCTCATCGTTTGTCCTCTTTTCGTCAGTCCACCAGTGCCCGGTCGCGCGCGAACTACGATCGGGGGCAGCCGAGTCAGGAGAGAGTCGATGGATCTTCAGTTGTCGGGCAGGACCGCGGTCGTCACCGGAGCCAGCAAGGGAATCGGACTGGCCTGCGCGGAGGCGCTGGCCCGGGAGGGTGCACGGGTCACCGGCGTCTCCCGCGACCCCGGCAACCTCGCGAAGGCGCAGGCCGAGCTCGAGGCGAAGGGGCTCGAGTACGCGGTCGAGGCCGTCGACCTGACCGACCCGGACGCGACCAACGCGCTGTTCGCGCGGATCGGCGTACCGGACATCCTGGTCAACTGCGCGGGGGCGGCCCGGCGTACGCCGGTGGACGAGCTGGACAGCAAGGCGCTGCACGCGGCGATGGAGGCGAAGTACTTCACCTACATGCACGCCACCGAGGCGGTGATCCGCGGCATGGCCGAGCGCGGCAGCGGCACGGTCGTCAACGTGGTCGGCCAGGGCGGCCGGCAGGCGAACCCGCTGCACATCGGCGGCGGCGCCGCCAACGCCGCGCTGATGCTCGCGTCGGTCGGCTACGCGAAGGCGTACGCCGGCCGCGGCGTCCGCGTGAACGTGATCAACCCCGGCCTGACCCGCACCGGCCGCGTCGACGAGGGCCTCGAAGCCGCGGTCCGCGCGACCGGCCGCCCCAAGGACGAACTGCTCGAGGAGATGGTCGCCGAAATCCCCCTCGGCCGCGCGGCCGAACCGTCCGAGGTCGCGAACGTCGCGGTCTTCCTGTCCTCCCCACTGTCCAGCTACGTCACCGGCGCGATCATCCCGATGGACGGCGGCGTCACGTCGGCGATCTGAAGCGCTCCGCGGCCGACGTCCACCACCGATCAACCACCCGCGCCCGAGGCGCCGCACGCCTGAGCGCGCCGCCGCACCGGCCGCTGACCGCGGTTGGTCGGTGGTGCACGTCGACCCGGCTAGGAGAACGGGGTGACCGGGCGGTCGACCGGGACGCCGTCGATGGCGAGGTCGACCTTTTCGTTGAAGAAGGCGATGTGGTTGGCGACGGGCAGCAGCGGCGCGGTGGGGAAGTTGTAGGACCACGCCAAGTCGTCGTACCGGCCCTTGTCGGTGCGGATGGACCAGTACTGGCTGGTGTGGCCCTTGTACGGGCAGGACGTCTGGGTGTCGCTCGGTTCGAGGTGGGTGAACGACACGGCGGTGCGCGGGAAGTAGTAGCGCGGCGGGAGGCCGGTCTCGTAGACGATGACGGTGGACGTCGAGTCGGCCAGCTGGACGCCGTCGAGCGAGACCTGGACGCGGCGGCTGGACTTGATCGCGTCGACGCGGGCGTACGGGTTGCGCGGGTGGACGAAAACCTCCTCGTCCTCCTCGAACCAGCTGTCGAGGGCCTCCCACTCGAAGCGGACGAGTCCGGCGAGCGGGCCCTCGTCGTACTGCCAGGCGGTGCCGGATCCGGCGCTCATGACCCGCGCCTCACCGTGATGGAAGGTTCTGGTCTCGCCGGTGTCGGTCAGTACGCCGTCCGCGACGTCCGCAGCCGGCACGTAGTACTGCGGGTACGGCGGGAACTCCCAGACGTAGACCGCGTCCTCGGTGTCCAGCACGACCTTGCCGTCGTGCAGTGCCCGGATCCGGCGGGGGACCGGGACGGGGTCGGCCGGGACGATCGGTTCGGGGTATCCGCTCATGTTGCCCAGTAAAACCCGGTGGGGCCGACCCGCAACAGGGTCGGCCCCACGAGGTCAGACGGTGATCCAGTCGATGTCGGCGATGTAGCCGTTCGGATTGCTGATCTTCAGCGCGTTGCTGCCGGCGCTGAGCTTGACCGGCAGGTAGGTGACCTGCGGCGTGCCCCAGTCGTTGTCGCCGAGGCCGTGGTAGTTCACCCAGTACGAGTCGGCGTCGTTCACCGTCAGCATGCTCTGCCGGCTGGTGTCACCGTCGGTGTAGGCGATCTTCACCAGGTACGTCCCGGTCGCCGGCACGGTGATGCCGTTCAGCGTGACCGACGCGTCGTACCCGATGTTGCCGACCTTCTTCCCACCCGAGCACAGCGTGCAGTCGCTCACCCCGGCGTTCCCGGTGAAGGTGCTGGTCGGCGCCTCCGCCTCGTACCGGACCGGACCGCCGCCGGACTTCGCGGTGAACAACGTGATCGGCGCACTCGCCTCCGACGTCCGTCCGGTCCGCGCGCCCTTCACCTCGAAGGTGTACGACGTCTGCGGCGACAGACCCTGCACGACCACACTCGTCGAGGAGCTGGTCGCCACCTGCTTGCCATTGGCAAACACCTGGTACGACGTTGCGCCGGTGCTCGGCTGCCAGGTGAGCGAGGCCGTCGTACGGCTCACGTCGGTCGCGGTCAGGTCGGCCGGACGGCTCGGCGAGGCCGGCAGGTTCGGGGTGATCTTGTAGAGCTTCGAGCCGTGCGCGGGAAGCGTGGCGCTGACCTGGCCCGACACGTTCCGGTGCGTCTGCGCGGCCCACACGTCCCGGACCGAGGCCTGGCCGGACAGGCCGAGCTTGGCGAAGTCGCCGGTGACCGTGGCCGGGGTGTCGGCGAGGTTGAACAGGCCGACGGTGACGCTGCCGTCCGGGTTCTTCGCGTACCAGACCTGCTGCAGCTGGTCCTGGTCGAGCGGCCGGGCCGGAACACCGGCCTGGTTGATCGCGATGACCTCACGGTTGGTCAGCAGCTTCAGCCCGTACGGGTCGAGCTTGGTCAGGTCGTCGCCGATGAACAGCGGTGCGGCGTTCATCGCCCAGAACGTCATGTAGCTCTGCCGCTCGACCTCGTTGATGCCGTCCATCTCGCCGTTGCCGACGTTGATCGCGTCGAGGTTGTTCCAGTGCCCCGGCCCGGCGTCGTCGACCCACTGCGGCAGGTCCCACCAGCGGCCGACCAGCGAGCCGTTCCAGCGCACGATCGTGTCGCAGTAGCACTCCACGTCGGTGTCGATCCGCCAGCCGTGCGAGTTGGCCTTCCAGGTCTCGGCGTACCGGTGGCTGAGCGACCACGACAGCGTGTACATCATCGGGCGGGCGGCGTTCTGGACCGCGCGCCACCAGGCCTCGACGTCCTCGGTGTTGTTGTGGTTCGGGTCGTCCGGGGCGCCCTTCCAGGAGCCCGGGCCGACGCCGTCCATCTTGATGAAGTCGACACCCCACGAGGCGAACAGGTTCACGATCGAGTCGGCGTACTTCTGCGCGCACGGGCTGGCGTAGTTGATCTTGTAGGCCTGGTCCCAGCCGTTGGTGGTGCGCAGGTCCGGGTAGACGATGTCGCGGGTGAAGCAGCCGGGGGCGTTGTAGATGGGTGTGTTGCCGTCGCGGTAGACGTCGAAGCCGAGGCCGACGACGGTGTAGATGCCGAACTTCAGCCCGAGCTTGTGGATGTCGTCGCCGACCGCCTTCATCCCGCGCGGGAAGCGGGCGAGGTTGGCGGTCGGGCGCCCGTACTCGTCGCCGCCGAGCTGCCAGCCGGCGTCGATGTTCACGTACTCGTAGCCGTACGGCTTGAGCTTGGTCGCCATCGCGTTGGCCTGGGCGAGAATGTTCTTCTCGCTGATGAAGCTGCCGGGACCGTCGGGGTTCACGCCCGGATAGTTGGTGGACTGCAGACTCCAGCTGCTCCAGCCCAGGTACGGCTTGGCCGCGACCTGCGAGTACTTCGCGGGGACCGCAGCCTTGGCCTTCGGCGCCTCGATCGGCGCGTTGCCTTGGAAGGCGGAGTCGGGCTCGACCAGGGCGGGCTTCGGGCCGGGCTGGAAGGACTGGGGAGTGCTCGCGTCGGCGGGGGCGATCGCGACGGCTGCCGATACCAGGGCGACAGCCGCGGTGACCACGACGGCGGTACGGCGTTTTCGTCCAGCGGGAACTGACATACGGGGTGTTCCTCCGTCTCGAGGCGGGAGCGGGTCCAACGAGCCTAGGACGGATAAATTTACGTGGTCAAGTAACAAGAACCGATAACTCTGCGTAACTCCGGGATCCCGTGGAGCTTCGGCCTGCTGAACCGCCGGCCAGTCGGCAGCTGACTGGCCGGCGGTGGTCCTCAGCGGTGCAGCGGCTTGCGGCGGGGGCGGGTCGGCACGGCGTGCGGGTCCGTCCGCTGGTAGCGGCGGCGAGCCAGCGTGAAGGGCCTCGGGCGGGACGGGACCGGCGGCTCCGGGCGGATCACCTGGACCGGGACCTTCTCCAGCCCGAGCCGGACCGGTGGTTGCCGCCACGGCGAGCGCTCGTTGCGCACGACAACCACGCGGAAGCGGCCCGCCCGGGCCAGCTTGATGCCGATGGCAACTGTTGCGACGGCCGGGATCAGGCCCGCCAGCAGCAGGCTGGTCCGCGCGCCGAAGTGTTCGGCGATCGCGCCGACGGTCGGGCCGCCGATCGCGCCGCCGCCGATGAACACCAGGTTGTAGATCCCGGCGACCCGGCCGCGCAGCCCGTCCGGCGTGGTCAGCTGCACCATCGACTGGGCGGCGGTGAGGAACATCAGTGTGGCCATGCCGAGCGCGCACAGCAGCGGCAGGAAGGTCCACAGCGACGGCTGCAGCGCCGCCACGATCTCGGTCACGGCCAGGATCGCCGCGATCCCGACCAGGTTGCGCAGCCTGGTCGGCCGGATCCGGCGGGCCGAGAGCAGCGCCCCGGCCAGCGAGCCGACCGCGACCACCGAGTTCAGGACGCCGTACCCGGTGGCGCCGGTCTTGAAGACGACGTCCGCGAACGCCGTCAGTGTGACCGGCAGGCTGATCGTGAACATGCCGAAGATGCCGACCAGCACGATCGCCCAGCGCACGGCCGGCTCGTGGAAGGCGTACCGGACGCCGTCGCGCAGGCCGTCGCGGATGCGCAGGCCCCGGCCGGCCTTGCGGGCGGCGTGCAGGCCGGGCATCTCGCTCTCGCGCATCATCAGCAGCGCCGAGATCGACCCGAAGAACGTGATCGAGTTCAGCGCGAACGCCCAGCCGGCGCCGATCGTGCCGAGCATCGCGCCGCCCAGCGCGGGACCGATCAGACCGCCGAGCTGGAAGGTGGACGAGACCATGCTGATCGCGTTGCGCAGTCGCTGCTTGCCGACCAGTTCGGTGACGAAGGACTGCCGCGTCGGGTTGTCGACCGCGGTCGCGAGGCCGAGGACGAGCGCGAGTGCGTAGACCTGCCACACCTTCACGTCGCCGGTGAACGCCAGCACCGCCAGTACGGCGGCCAGGGTGCCCATCGTCGACTGGGTGACGAGCAGGACCTTGCGTTTGGGGAAACGGTCGGCGATCACGCCGCCGTACAGGCCGAGCAGGAGGGTGGGCAGGAACTGCAGCGCGGTGGTGATGCCGACCGCGGTGGCGCTGCCGGTCAGCGTCAGCACCAGCCAGTCCTGCGCGATGCGCTGGACCCAGCCGCCGGTCGAGCTGACGAACAGGCCGCTGACCAGGAGGCGGAAGTTGCGGACCTCGAGAGCACTGAAGGTGTCGCGGAATCCTGGCCGGCGCTGGGCCGGCGGCAGTTCGCCGGGGGTGGTCCGCGGGGTGGAACGGTGGGTGTGGAAATCGGGGACAGGGACAGAACCGGTAGCCCGGGTGGTCAAGAGTCAACCCTTTGGAAGTGGACGTGTCAGGGGAGGTCGGGTCCATCCTCACCGGTCCGGGCCGGATTTCGACAGCGAATTACTCCTATTAGTCTTATAGCGTCTCGTGATGAGGGGGAAATCGATGGCCTACGACCCGGACCAGCTGCGCACGTTTCTCGCCGTGGCCCAGTCGCTGAGCTTCACCCAGGCCGCCGAGCGGCTCGGGATCCGGCAGCCGACGGTGAGCCAGCACATCCGCAAGCTGGAGGCCGCGGTCGGCCGGCCGCTGTTCGTGCGCGACACCCGGACCGTGACGCTGACCGCGGACGGCGAGGCGATGGCCGGGTTCGCCCGGACGATCCTCGCCGCGCACGAGGAGGCGGTCGGCTACTTCACCGGCTCGGAGCTGCGCGGCCGGCTGCGCTTCGGCGTCACCGACGACCTGGCGCTCACCCCGCTGCCGCGGATCCTGCGCGACTTCCGGCAGCTCTACCCGCGGATCGATCTCGAGCTCACCGTCGCCCAGAGCCCGAACCTGCTCCGCCGGGTCGAGTCCGGTCACCTCGACCTGGCGTACGTGAAGCACTCGGTCGGCGCCGGCTCGGAGCCGAACGGGCGGGTGGTCCGCCGCGACCCGCTGGTCTGGGCCGGCATCTCCGGCACCCGGCTGCCACCCGACGGGCCGGTCCCGCTGGTCACCTACCAGGCGCCGAGCCTGAGCCGGGTGCTCGGCGTCCAGACGCTGGAACAGGTCGGCCGGCCGTACCGGGTCACCTGCATCGTGCGCGGGGTCAACGGCGTGCTCGCCGCTGTCCGCGCGGGTCTGGGCATCGCGATCTTCGCCCGCTCCCTGATGCCCGCCGACCTGGTCGAGCCGCCGCCGAGCGCCGGCCTGCCCGAGCTGCCGGCCATCGATCTGGTGCTGATCACCAACCCGCGAGCCGCCAAGGAGCCGGCCGAGGCGCTCACCGCCGCAATCCTCGGCAGCAATGCGCCGCTGAAGCCCGCTACCGACTGAGCCGGCGGCGGGCGCAACCCGCACGCCCCCGGGGGCGGTTCGCCCCCCGAATACACAACCCGTCCCGGGGCACTGGGGCAGCATGGCTGCAACCGTGGGTGACTATCTGCTGCAAAGGCTCCGGGAGTGGGAAGTCGACACCGTCTTCGGCTATCCGGGCGACGGGATCAACGGCGTGCTGGCCGCGTGGACCAGAGCCGACGGGCCGCGGTTCGTGCAGTCGCGGCACGAGGAGATGTCGGCGTTCCAGGCGGTCGGCTACGCGAAGTTCACCGGCCGGGTCGGCGTCTGTGTCGCGACCTCCGGCCCGGGCGCGATCCACCTGCTCAACGGCCTGTACGACGCGAAGCTCGACCACGTCCCGGTGGTCGCGATCGTCGGCCAGACCAACCGGACCGCGATGGGCGGCTCCTACCAGCAGGAAGTCGACCTGCACAGTCTGTTCAAGGACGTCGCGAGCGAGTTCCTGGAGACCGTGAACGTCCCGGAGCAGCTGCCGAACGTCCTCGACCGGGCGATCCGGACCGCGCTCAGCCGCTCGGCGCCGACCGCCGTGATCATCCCGGCCGACGTCCAGGAGCTGGACTACAGCCCGCCCGAGCACGCGTTCAAGATGGTGCCGTCGAGTCTCGGCTTCGAGGCGGCGACCCAGACTCCCGACGAAGCCGCCGTACGACGCGCCGCCGAGCTGCTCAACGCCGGCGAGCGGGTCGCCGTACTGGTCGGGCAAGGTGCTCGCGGTGCACGGCGGGAGATCGAGGAGCTGGCCGAGCTGCTCGGCGCGGGCGTCGCGAAGGCATTGCTCGGCAAGGACGTACTGAGCGACCACCTGCCGTACGTGACCGGCTCGATCGGCCTGCTCGGCACCCGCCCGAGCTACGAGCTGATGACCGGCTGCGACACGCTGCTGACGATCGGGTCGAGCTTCCCCTACTCGCAGTTCCTGCCGGAGTTCGGCAAGGCCCGCGCTGTGCAGATCGACGCCGACCCGTCGATGATCGGCATGCGGTACCCGTACGAGGTGAACCTGGTCGGCGACGCCGCGACAACGCTGCGGGCGCTGATCCCGCTACTGGAGCGCAAGCAGGACCGGTCCTGGCGGTCCGGGATCGAGGACGGCGTCGAGCGCTGGTGGCAGGTGATGGCAGGCGCCGCGCACGTCGAAGCTGATCCGGTGAACCCGCAGCGGCTGTTCCACGAGTTCTCCGAGCGGCTGCCCGACGACTGCATCGTGGTCGCGGACTCCGGGTCCGCCGCCGACTGGTACGCCCGTCAGCTCCGGTTCAACGACACGACCCGCGGTTCGCTGTCCGGCACACTGGCGACGATGGGCTCGGCCGTCCCGTACGGGATCGGCGCGAAGATCGCCCACCCGGGCAAGCCGGTCGTCGCGTTCTCCGGCGACGGCGCGATGCAGATGAACGGGCTGGCCGAGCTGATCACGATCAAGCGGTACTGGCAGGAGTGGCCGGACCCGCGGCTGGTGATCGCCGTTCTGCACAACAACGACCTCAACCAGGTCACCTGGGAGATGCGGTCGTTGCAGGGGGCACCGAAGTTCCCCGACTCGCAGACGCTGCCCGAGGTCGACTACGCCGGCTTCGCGCGCTCGGTCGGGCTGACCGGGATCACGGTCAGGAAACCTGACGAGCTGGCCTCCGCCTGGGACACCGCGCTCGCCGCGGACCGCCCGACCGTGCTCGACGTGTACTGCGACCCCGACGTCCCGCCGATCCCGCCGCACGCGAGCTGGGACCAGATCAGCAAGATGACCGAGTCGCTGTGGAAGGGCGACGAGGACCGCTGGGGCGTGCTCAAGGAGGGCGTCAAGACCAAGCTGCAGGAGCTGCGGCCATGAGTCTCAGAGTGCGTCGCCGCGGATGACCAAGACGACGACGCTGACGACCGCGACCGCGATCGTGACCAGGAACGGCGCCTGCTTCCACGCCACGATGACGCCGAGCAGCACCGCGACGACGCCGAGCGCGATCCAGCCGACCACGCCAACCGGTCCGGCCGGCGCGACCGTGAGCAACACCGTCGCGGTCGCGAGCGGAAGTGGCGCGAGCAGCCGGGACACCTGGCCGAGCCGTTGCGGCCAGCCCCGGACGCCGGTGGCCAGATCGTCGGCCAGATCCGGTACGACGTTCGCGAGGTGCGCGCCGACGCCGAGCAGCGCGGTCGCCGCCGTCGCCCACCAGGGCGCCCAGTCCCCGGTCGTGCCCAGCGTGACGAACGACGGCAGTGCGCCGAAGCCCACGGCGTACGGGAGCCAGGACAGCGGCGTCGACTTGAGGCCCAGGTTGTATGCCCAGGCGCAGGCGACGAACAGCAGATGCGTCAGCCCGGCGGCGACGCCGTTCGCGAGCGAGACGGGGATCGTGATGACCAGTGCGATCACCGCCGCGATCCACAACGTACGGCGACTCACCAGTCCCAGCACGACTGGCTTGTCACGCCGGTTCACAATGGAGTCGCGCGCGGCATCTATCGCGTCATTGCTCCAGCCGATCGAGAGGTGGCCGGTGAGGATGGTTGCGGCAACGAGGAGACAACCCGGCAGGCCTCGGCCCGCGGACCAGGCGACGGCGGTGACGAGCGCGGTGACCGCGACCGTCGGGCCGGGATGGCAGGCCAGGGCGAGACCCTTGACGGCTGACGATCGGCTCACCGAAGCAACGATGCCACGATGACGCGGATCGCCGCGGTGCAGGCCGCGTTGCCGCCGTACCGGTACGCGCAGGCCGAGCTCACCGAAGCGTTCGCGGAGCTGTGCCTGCCCGACGGCAAGGGGCACGCGCTGCTGCGCCGGCTGCATGCCAACGCGGGCGTGTCGCACCGGCATCTCGCGATCCCGCTCGAACAGTACGGCGTACTGAAGGACTTCGGGGCGGCCAACGACGCCTGGATCGCGACTGCGGTCGATCTCGGCGCCGAGGCGGTCAGCGGCGCCCTGGCCGCGGCCGGGCTGCGGATCGAGGACGTCGATCTGCTGATGTTCACCACCGTGACCGGGGTGGCGGCGCCGTCGATCGACGCGCGGGTCGCGATGCGGCTCGGGCTGCGCGAGGACGTCAAGCGGATGCCGCTGTTCGGGCTCGGGTGCGTCGGGGGAGCGGCCGGGATCGCCCGGCTGCACGACTATCTGACCGCCTGGCCGTCACACGTCGCCGTCCTGCTGTCGGTGGAGCTGTGCTCGCTGACGCTGCAGCGGGACGACTCGTCGTTGCCCAACCTGGTCGGCGGTGCGCTCTTCGGCGACGGCGCGGCGGCGGTCGTGATGACCGGTGCGGACGTTTCGTCGGCGGGGCCTTCGGTCGTGGCCACGCGGAGCCGGCTGTACCCGGACTCGGAGCGGGTGATGGGGTGGGACGTCGGGTCCGGCGGGTTCCGGATCGTGCTCGGCGCCGACGTACCGGAGGTGGTGCGCAAGTACCTCGGGCACGACGTCCGGGACTTCCTGGCCGCGCACGGGCTGACGGTGCCGGAGGTCGGGACGTGGGTCAGCCATCCCGGCGGGCCGAAGGTGCTGGAGGCGGTGTCGGAGACGCTCGACCTGCGACCGGGCGCGCTCGACCTGACCTGGAAGTCGCTCGACGCGGTCGGCAACCTGTCGTCGTCCTCGGTACTGCACGTGCTCGGTGACACCATGACCCTGGATCCTGCAGGTCCGGGTGTGTTGCTGGCGATGGGCCCGGGCTTCTGTTCCGAGCTCGTCCTGATGGAGTGGTGATGGACACGTCGTTGTGGTGGTACGTCGTACTGGTGCTGCTGGTCGGGCTGGAACGCGTCGCCGAACTGGTGGTCTCGCTGCGCAATGCGGCCTGGAGCTTCGGCCAAGGCGGGGTCGAGTCCGGCAAGGGGCACTACCCGTTCATGGTCGTGCTGCACACCGGGTTGCTGGCCGGGTGCCTGGTCGAGGCGATCGTGGCCGACCGGCCGTTCGTGCCGGCGCTCGGTTGGACGATGCTCGCGGTCGTGCTGCTGGCGCAGGGTTTGCGGTGGTGGTGCATCAGCGTGCTCGGGCGGCAGTGGAACACGCGGGTGATCGTCGTACCGGGGCTGTCGATGGTTGCTGCAGGCCCGTATCGGTGGCTGCGGCACCCGAACTATGTGGCTGTCGTGCTGGAGGGGATCGCGCTGCCCTTGGTGCACACGGCTTGGGTGACGGCGATCGTCTTCACTGTGCTGAACTTGCCGCTGCTCGCGGTCCGGATCCGGACCGAGGAGACGGCGCTGGACACCGCGTTGACCAAGTGATCGATCTGCTCGTTGCCGGCTGTGGTCCGGCGGGTGCCGCGACCGCGATCCGGGCCGCTCTGGCCGGCTTGGATGTGGTCGTGGTCGAGCCCCGCGAGGCGCCGATCGACAAGGCGTGCGGGGAGGGGATCGCCGCGAGCGCGGTGCAGTACTTGTCGCGGCTGGGCGTCGCGGTGGAGGGGCGGCCGTTCTACGGCATCCGCTACCTGGACGCTTCGCGGTCGGTCGACGCCCGTTTCCGGTCCGGGCCGGGACTCGGCGCACGCCGTACGGCGCTGCAGCAGGGGTTGCGTGATCGGCTGGAGGAGCTGCGGATCCCGGTGGTGCGCACGCGCATCGGCTTGGTGGAGCAGTCGTCGTCCTCGGTTTCGGCGGCCGGCATCACGGCCCGGTACCTGGCCGCGGCTGATGGCCTGCATTCGCCGATCCGCCGGCAATTGGGACTCGGGCTCGGTGGCGGCTCGGTGCGGCGGGGGCTGCGGCAACATTTCGCCATGCGTCCGTGGACCGATCTGGTGGAGGTGTACTGGTCGTCGCTGGGCGAGGCCTACGTGACGCCGGTGGCGGACGACTTGGTGGGACTCGCGGTACTGACTTCTGCTCGAGGGTCCTTCGACCAGCACCTTCGTGCTTTTCCCCGGCTGCTCGCGCGGTTGGGCGACGCCTCGCCGGCGTCCGGCGTACTGGGGGCTGGGCCGTTGCGTCAGCGGGTACGCCGCCGGGTCGCGGGGCGGGTGTTGCTGGTCGGCGACGCGGCCGGTTATGTCGACGCGCTGACCGGCGAGGGGATCGCGGTGGCCCTGCGGACCTCCGCGGAGTTGGTGGACTGTGTCGCCGCGGATCGGCCGGAGGACTACGAGGCCGCCTGGCGCCGGGTCTCGTGGGAGTGCCGGGCGCTGACCGCTTCGTTGCTCTGGGCCCGCAACAGGTCGTTGCTGGCTCCCCGCATCGTTCCCGCGGCGGCCGCGCTGCCGGGGGTGTACGGCGCGATCGTCAACCGGTTGACGTGAAAGCCCGGGCTGACGTGAAGGGGCCCGGCGATCGCTCAGACAATCGCCGGGCCCAGTGGTTCGAGCTCCCTGGTGAAGAGCTCGACCCAGTCGGCTCAGCTCCCTGGTGAAGAGCTGAGACGTCTTCGTGATCAGTACTTTTCCATCCCGATGTTGCTCATCGATTGCCGGAATATGAAGCCTTGTTACACAGCGCTGTGGCGAACGTCTCAGTGCTCGGTGCGCACCGATGCGATCTGCAGCTGCAGCGCGAGCCGTTCCCGCGGATCCGCCAGGTCGAGGCGCGCGATCTCGCCGATCCGCTTCATCCGGTGCCGCAACGTGTTGGTGTGCAGATGCAGCTCCTTCGCGGCCTGCTGCGGCTGGCCCGGATGGTTGAGCCAGGCTTCGAGGGTGTCGACGAAGGCGGTGTCGTTCTCGATGTCGTGCCGGAGCAATGTCGCCAGTGGACCGTCCATCTTGGTGGTGTCGAGCGAGGTGACCGCCCGGTGAACAGTCAGTACGTGCCAAGCCTGCTCGACGCGGAGCGCCGGGCCGCGCGCGACTCCACGCCGTACGAGATTGAGCAGTTCGACCGCCTCGGCGCGCGAGCTCGGCAGATCGGCGGGGTAGCGGGCTCGACCGCCCGCTGCGGCCGCCGTACCGGGGTTGTCCTTGGCCTGGTCGACGACCAGCTTGCGCAGCCAGCGCCAGGAGCCGGGGACCGCCTCGCCGTCGGTGACCACGGCGAACACGGTGCCGTCCAGGTCGGCCAGCAGCGGTTCGCTCCAGCCGTGGCGGCGACCGGTCGACTCCCAGAGGTCGAGCTGCTGCGGTACGTCGTACCCGTCGGGTGAGCTCAGCGCGACCACCCGCCAGGGTGCGGTCGGCAGCCTGACCTCGATCGGCGCCTCGGGGGAGAACTGCCGCAGCACGGTGCGCAGACGGTCGATCGCCGAGCGCCTGGCAACGTCCGCCTGGGCCCTGAGGCGCAGAAGGTGCAGTGCGAGCACGGACGCCGCGTTGCTGAGCTCTTCGGTGACCTCTTTGCTCACCGGCCCGTCCACCACCGCCCAGATCGAGCCCAGCCACTCACCACCAGCCCGGACCGGTACGACGAGCCGCGGGCGGATGCCGTTCGGCCCGTCCGGGACCAGGAACGGCTCGCTCGACCGGGCCAGCCGCCGGAAGATGCCGCGCGCCCGGAAGTGGGCGATCACCTCGGCGGGGACCCGGCGGCCGACGATCGTGGAGACGCGGGTCGGGTCGGTGTCGGACAGATCCTGCTGAGACGAATAGGCCAGCACCCGGGACTGGTTGTCCTCGATCGTCACCGGCGCGTCGACGATCGCCGCGGCCGCATCGGCCAGTGCGAAGAGCTCCTGGTGGACTCCGGCGTCGCCGGCAGCGGGGGAGTCCGGTGCGGCCGCCCGGTCGATGACGCCACGCAGCAGCCAGACCACGTGCGCCCAGGCGACCGTCGGCTGAAGCGCGATGAGCGTCACCAACCAGCGCTCGGCTGCAGCCACCACAGTCGGGTCCTGCGCCAGACCGGTCCGCAGTACGACGCCTGACGCCTTGCCGACGGCGCAGCGCTCCACCAGCTCGACCGCCTCCTCGGCGTTGCGCAGGCCGAGGCCGAGGACCAGATCGCCGGGCTGACCGGTCGCCGGTTCCTGCGGGTCGGCCAGGAAGACGTCCCTGACTTCGCTGTCGCCGTGGCCGACGGCAACCGTCTCGAACAGGGCCGGGCCGACGGCAACGACCAGGTCAGGCGCAGTGATCATGAGGTTATTGTGCGCTGCGCACTGTCATTTGCTCCAGCAGTGGTGCGATCGCACCATGACAGCGGTCCGGGACCGACGCACCATCGATACATGGTCGCTGCTGGTTCAACCACACACATCGTCCCCGACCGGGTCGCCGTCGTCGGCGCCGGCATGGTCGGCCTCGCCACTGCCTGGTTCCTCCAGGAGCGCGACATCGAGGTCACCGTGTACGACCGCGAAGGTGTCGCCGCGGGGGCGTCCTGGGGCAACGCGGGCTGGCTCACCCCGGGCCTGGCCACTCCGCTGCCGGAGCCGGCCGTGCTCAAGTACGGCGTCCGCGCGGTGCTGAGCCCCTCCTCGCCGGTCTACGTACCGCCGACCGCGAGCCCGCGGCTGTTGTCGTTCCTGACCCGCTTCGCTCGCAACAGCACCGCCGGACGCTGGAAGACCGCGATGGAGTCGCTGGTCCCGATCAACCGCCAAGCCCTGAGCGCCTTCGACCTGCTGGCCAAGGCCGGCGTCGAGGCCGAGACGTACGAGGCCAAGTCGTTCCTGGCGGCGTACCGGACCGAGGCCGAGCGGGCGGTGCTGCTGGAGGAGATCGAGCACATCCACGCCGCCGGCCAGGGCATCGAGTTCGAGGCGATCACCGGTGACGACGCCCGCGAGATCGAGCCGTCGCTGTCGGACGAGATCGGCGCCGCGATCCGGCTGCACGGTCAGCGCTTCATCAACCCCGGCGACTACGTCAAGCTGCTGGCCGACTCGGTCGTCGCCCGCGGCGGCCGGATCGTCACCGGCGCGAACGTCGCCGACATCGTCGACGGGATCCGCGACACCCGCGTGGTCACCGCCGAGGGCGAGAGCGAGGCGTACGACGCGGTCGTGATGGCGACCGGCGCCTGGCTCGGCGACCTGGCCCGGCGCTTCGGCGTCAAGACCGTCGTCCAGGCCGGGCGCGGCTACTCGTTCAGCGTGCCGATCGCGCACGTACCGGCCGGTCCGGTGTACTTCCCGGCCCAGCGGATCGCCTGCACGCCGCTGGGCGACCGGCTCCGCGTGGCCGGGATGATGGAGTTCCGCAAGCCCGACGCGAAGCTCGACCCGCGCCGCATCGAGGCGATCGTCGAGGCCGCCCGTCCGCTGCTGCGCGACGCCGACCTCGACGCACGCACCTTTGAGTGGGTCGGCCCGCGCCCATGCACCCCCGACGGCCTCCCGCTGATCGGCGCCACCGCGTCCCCGCGCGTCTTCGCCGCCGGCGGCCACGGCATGTGGGGCATCACGCTCGGCCCGGTCACCGGCCAACTCCTGGCCGAAACCATCACCACCGGCCGCCGACCCGCCGAGCTGGCGCCCTTCGACCCACTCCGCTGACTTCCCGGCGGATCGCATCCAGCGACCCGCCCCCGACCCGGATCGTGGCGACACCTCACCGCCACGATCCCCCCGGCCGGCCAGACCTCTCTGCCCCGGCCCCACCCGCCTCCAGCGCGGGCGCACCACCCGCTCTCTCTCCTCGAGCGGTTCGCACCATCCCCGTTCACCTCAGGCGGGGCGTCGGACCCCGCTCCACCTCAGGCGGGGCTGCAGGACCCCCGTTCACCAGCGGGGCGCACGATCCCCGCTCACCTCAGGCGGGGCGCAAGATCCCCGCTCCACCTCAGGCGGGGCGCACCACTCCCGTCCCTGCGCGGGAGGCACCATCCGCTCGCAGTCCGAGCGGCAACACCACCCGTTCAGAGTCGAGCGGGCAGCACCACCCCACCCCTCACGGTGGGCCGCACCACCCCGCTCGCGCCTGGAGCGGGCAGCACCACCGCTCAACTGAACAGTGGACTGCACCACCCGTTCATTCGAGCGGTAGCACGACCCCGTTCAACGAAGAGCGGGCAGCACGATCCGTTCCCTGGGAACGGCAGCACCACCCCGTTCCTCCAAGAGAGGGCAGCACCATCCGTTCCCTGGGGAGCGGCAGTACCCCGTCCCTGCGCGGGGAAGCTCCACCCGTTCCCTCGGAACGGCAGCACCACGCCCGTCCCTGTACGGGCCTGACCACCGCTCGCGCCTGGAGCGGAAGCACCACCCGCTCCCTGCGAGCGGACGTTCCACCCGCTCGACCTTGAGCGGCAGCACCAAGGCCCGCCATGCGGGGCGGACCTGCACCACCGGACCGGCTGCGCCTGAGCCGCCCGGGCACCACCCGCTCACGACCCTGAGCGGCAACCCGCCCCTTCCGGGACGGACGAAGCACCACTCGCCGCCCCCTGTGCGGCAGCACCACCGACCGGACGACCCCGAGACCGGTCACCGAGAGCGTGGTTCCCACCAGCACCCGGGAACCACGCTCTCGCCATCTGTGGAGATCGTGCGAAAGGCGAGCACGGTCCCAACTCTTGCCGGTTGTGTGCCTGGGGAGCATCATCAGGCCCTCGCACCGCGCTCGCCGGGAGGCCACAGATGCCCAGTACAGACGACGGCAGGCCCTCACTCGCTGCGCCGCCCGCTGGACAACCGCCGATCGGCTCCGGAGTGCAAGCCTCTCGGCCAGCGCGAATCGAGCAGACTCGACCCGCGGCTCAGTCGTTTCGTAAACCGCCTCGAATTCCAGGCCGCTGGTATAGGAGGCTCCCAAGGGCTCTCGATCTCTCAGCCCGTGGAATGTCACTGCTGCTCGGCGCGGGGCTGGTCGTCTCCGGGGCGATCGGCTTCTTCACCGAGCGGACCGATGGGCTGACAATGCTCCTGGTCATCGGCCTGCTGATGATCCTCGTTCCCGCAATAGTCGACCGTCTTGAGTCCTTCGAGTTCCACCAACTGAAGGTCAAGCTCATCCAGCAATTGGACGCCAGCGGCGCCCGCAAGACGGCGGACACGTTTCGTCGGCTCGGTCTGGCGCGGGAAATCGACGGCTATGCGACCGTCCTCGCTGAATTGCGAGGACCCGGTCAGAAAGGTCTCCGCGCCTCTGTGCTCGATCAAATCCTTCAACGCGTCGCAGCCGTCGCCGCCGTGGAGGAGATCGACGAGGACGAGCTACGGGCGATGTTCTACGAGGGCACGCCCGTCTTGCGTGTGATCGCGCTCGGTCTGATGGAAGGAAATCCTCGTCTTCTGGACAGCCAAGTGCTCCTCGAGAGCATCTCCCGCTCGGCAACCGGCAACGAGCAGTATCACGGGATGCGCATCGCCCGCGACTACTGGAACCACCTCGATGAGCCGACCCGAGCAGAGATCAGGAGCGCGATCGACGGCAGCCGTCACTTCGGTCCAGGATCTGACAGAGCCAAGGTCGCCGACGAGATTCAGCGCCTCCCATGGCCTTGAGCCAGATCGGCGCGCTCTTCACGAGCAGCAGAGTCTCTTTCCAGCGTGTGCCAAATCCTTCGCGATCGTGACAAAGGCCCCGAACCCGTCCATCGACGGGCCCGAGGCCTCAGCTGTTTTCTGTACGTCAGTGCGTGTGCGGCTCCGAGCCGTGCTCGGCCTCGTGGGCCGCGATCTGGGCGCGGACCTCCTCCATGTCCACCGCACGCAGCTGGCTGATCAGGTCTTCCAGCGCGGCGGCCGGCAGCGCGCCCGGCTGCGAGTACAGGACGACACCGTCCCGCACCGCCATCAGCGTCGGGATCGACCGGATCTCGAACGCCTGCGCCAGCTCGACCTGCGCCTCGGTGTCCACCTTGCCGAAGGTGATGTCCTTGTGCTGCTCGGACGACTTCTCGAACACCGGCCCGAACATCTTGCACGGACCACACCACTCCGCCCAGAAGTCCACCAGGACGAGCCCGTCGGAACCGACGACCTCGTCGAAGTTCTGCTGGGACAGCTCGACCGTTGCCACTACGACCTCCGAAGATAGGGAATACCCCGTACACAACACCGCCACCCGCGCCGGTGTTCCCGCTGACCGCCCGACCGCTGCCGGTACCCAAGCGGAGCGCATCCCACCCTCACACATCGCACCCCACCGGCCACACTCCGCACCCGTCACCAGTACGACGACGTGACCCAGGTAATAAGACGAGCCGGCCCGGCCACGGCGACCCCGCTACGCGAGCTGGCCCGGCGTACGACGAGTCCACGAGCCCGCCCGAAACACGCCGAGCTGGTCCGGCGTACGCGAGCCGGTGCGCCACACGCCGAGCCGGCCTAGGAGGAATCGGCCCTGCATTCGCCGAGCCGGCCCCCGCATACACCGAGCCCCGCCTGGCATACGCCGCGCCCGCCCGGGTACGCGCCCAGCCGACCCGGTGCACGAGGCACTGGCCCCGCATTCGCCGATCCGGCTCCCGGCGTACACCGAGTCGTCCCGGGCATGCGCCGAGCTGACCCCACCGCACGACGAGTCGGCCCGCGCATAGGCCGAGCCCGCCGGTACGCGCCGAGCCCGCCCAGGTACGCGCCGAGCCCGGCATACGCCGAGCCCGCCCGGTACGCGCCGAGCCGACCCGGCGTACGAGGAACTGGCCCACCATTCGCCGAGCCGACCGCGGCGTATACCGAGTTGGCCTCGACGCACGCCGAGCTGCCGTGCGCACGACGAGTCAGTCCACCCGCACCGCCGACCTGACCAAACAAACAGTTGCCTCAACCGAACAACTGATGAACGCCCGCCGAGACACTTCACGGACCCGCCGGACCGCCGGGCAGACTGGCAAACCCGGTGATCCGCCCTCCCCGCGCTGCCGGGCAGGTGCTCAACTGAGCCGGATCAGATCGGGATGTCGATGAACGGAGAGGTGTAGTCGTGGACCTCGTCGAGAATCGCCGCGGCCGCTTCCGGTGTCAGATCGGCCCGCTCCTTCTCGGCGATCACCATCTGCCGCAGCAGCCGGGTCTCTCCGGCGGTCGCGAGTCCGGTGATCTCCGGGTGCCCGTTCAGCAGCCACGCCGTCGCCGCCGTGATGTACCGCTGGTCGTCGAACGGCCGGTACCAGGTGTCGTACGCCTTCTCCTCGCCCTCCTGCCAATTCCGCCGCGCGATCATCTTGATCGTCATCAGCGCCGCGTCCGACGCCTTGACCGCTTCGACCAGCGCCGCGTAGTCGTCGGCGTACTTCGGATCGGTCGAGAGCCGGTAGTTCAGCGGCGTCAGCACCGAGTCGAAGTCGAACCGCCGCAGCCCCTCGCGGTGCACCGCCGGCGCCTGGTCGGTGTGGCCGGTGATCCCGATCGCACCGACCATGCCTTCCTCCTTGGCCCGGACGGCGGCCTCCAGCGACCCGCCCTTGCCGGTGACGAGGTCGAGATTTTCCAGGTCGCAGACCGCGTGCATCTGGATCAGATCGATCCGGTCGGTCTGCAGTCGCTCGAGCGAACGATTGATTTCCGACCACGCTTCGTCATAGGTACGCCGTCCGGTTTTGGTCGCGAGAAAGATCCGGTCCCGGATTTCGCCCATCCGCGGACCCAGCCGCAGCTCGGCGTCGCCGTAGTCCGCGGCCACGTCGAAGTGGTTGATGCCCGCGTCGAGGGCCTCCTGGATCGACGCGTCGGCGGTGTCCTGATCGACCCCACCCAGCGCCGCGGCGCCGTAGATCAGTACCGAACTGCGGTGCTCCAGCCGTCCCAGCCGTCGAGTCTCCATGCCAGTCCTTCCGCCACGATGTCCGAGTGCTGTCCCGGGGGTCAGCAAAGTCACCAAGAACCTATTACTTTGGCCCCGCGGCACGACAGAGTTTTCCACAGGCTGGTCACCGGATCGGTTACACTGAGTGATCAGTTGAACCCGGTCTCTACCATGTCCTTCGCACGGATTTTCGAACCTGTCCGCGGCGTGTGGCATGGTTTGCGCTGCCCGACCGAGCCGGTCGGGCATGAGAGAGGAGCTATGGCGACGGTACCGAAGGTGTCACGCTTCCCATGGATGTGTGCATCTGCCCCCGAGTGGGGTAACAGTATGGCTGCGGGGAGCGATGGAGCATCCGGATCCTGGTCTCAGGACTCCCGGAGGGCAGTTGCTTGCCGTATCCTCCCGGCTACTGTCCGCATAACTGCTGTCTGAGGGGCGGGGAGAGATGAGTTGGTGGCGAACGTTGCTGAATCTGCCGCCAAAAGGTGAGCACTGGTCGGACCAGCGGCGGACGAAGAAGCAGGGCAAGACACGCCCGCAGAACACCGCACCGGAGTGGTGGCAGCACCCCGACGGCCCGGTGTTGCCCACCCCTCGCCAGTCCCAGGGCGTTTCGGCGCAGTACAGCGCACCGCCTCCGGCGACGGGCGGGGTGATGGCGCCTCCGCGCCGGCCTCAGCCGCCCACGGACCCCCGGACGGCGTCCAATCCGCCGCAGCATGCCGCCGCCCCCGGGCAGCGGCCCCCTGAACGCCTTCGGCAGCGGTCTCCGCACGGCACCCACGCGGCACCCCAGCCGCCACGTGGACCGGTGGAGCCCGGACCGACCCCCTGGGCGACCGAGCCGGAGTCGTCGTTCTCGACCTGGGCCCGGCGGTTCTTCCGTGGTCTGGTCGTCGCAGTGCTGCTCTTGGCCGCGATCAGCGGCGTCCGCTCCTGGATCCGGCCCACCACCGGTGCCAACAGCGGCGTCGTGACCAACCAGACGGGCTTCCCGACCGACGAGGCCCGCGCCGTCGCGACCCGGTACGCCGTGTCCTACCTCAACTGGGACGAAGGCAACCCGGACACCCGTCCGGCCCAGGTCGGCGTCGACCTGGCCGCCGGGCTCGACGCCCGCGCCGGCTGGAACGGGCGCGGCAAGCAGACCGCCAACACGGCGTACCCGGGTGAGGTGAAGGTCGACCCGAGCGGCGTCACCGCCGTGGTCGACGTACGGGTGCAGGTGCGCCCGTTCACCAAGCAGGGGCGCAACTGGGTCGGCGGTGCGTACATGTGGCAACGCGTCTCCGTACCGGTCGCGCGCGCGTCGTCCCGGGTCGTCGCCAGCGGCCCGCCGACGTTCGTCGCGGACGAGCGAGCCGCTCTGCCCGACAACATGCCGGAGGCCGGCGTACCGGACGACGACCTGACCGCGGCCACGGCAAAGGACGCCGAGGCGTTCTTCAGCGCGTACGCCGAGTCCGACGCGAAGGTCGAGGCGGTCGCCGCTCCCGGCGCGGCGATCCGGAGCCTGAACGGGGCGGTGAAGCTCGGCGAGCTGAAGGACTGGCAGGTCTTCACCGGAGACGAGAACGAGCGCCGGGCGACCGGCTCCGTGACCTGGGACGGTACGGGGGACACCACCCTCGACCAGACCTACACGCTCACGCTGCGGCGCACGGTCGCCGCGGACGGAGCACAACGATGGCAAGTGGCTGCCGTCGGATGACCACAGCTGACTGCCGTCGGACCACCAGTACACCTTGGGAGACACCGCAATGATGACGACTCAACTGGTAGCCAGCGTGGTGGAACTCGCCGCGCCGCTGGCCGACCCCAACGTGCCGACCGGCGCGGACTTCAAGGACTGGGTTCTGGTCATCGCGGGGAACATCTTCATCGCCATCCTCGTGCTGCGCGCCATCGGGCACTACTTCAAGCGCGAGTGGGGCGAGCTGTTCGGCCACATCGCGGCCGGTGTTCTGGTCGGGGGGCTGATCTACGCCAACAACCAGACCATCAACGTGCTCAAGGGCTTTTGGGGACTGCTCTCCGGGGGTAGCTGAATGCGCGTCGGCCGGACCCTGACCCACCACTTCGAGATCGAGACCCGGCAGTACGACCTGCTCGGCATCGACCTCGGCGAAGGCGCCCGTCGGCGGATGATCATCTTCGGTGCGGTGATCATCTTGTTGTGGATCGCCTTGCTCGTGCCGATCATCGGCGTCCCGAAAAAACCGACCGTCAGCCTGTACGTCGTACCGCCGTTCGTGATCACCGCGTTCGGCTGGCGCGCGGGCAAGCACCACGAACGCCGCCGCCGCGTGACCGAGTGGGCGCTGGCCGTCCGCTACGCGTTGCGTTCACACCGCCCGATCATCGGTCTCGGCGCCCGGGCCGCCGACAAGACGGAGTATCTGCCGTGGCGTGAGCGCGTCGCGACCCAGAAGATGGCCGGCCTGGCCAAGGCCAGGGTGACCCCGGAGTGGGATCGCGAGGTCGTGGAGGAGCTCGACCCCCAGGTCCGCGCCGGTGCGGACATCACGGTGAACCAGCGGGCTCGCCTTCTGGGGTCGGACTACGTGCAAAGGGTCAGTCGCAGGACGTCGGGGCTCAGCCGACGGGACAACGAGGGGCACTGATGAAGATCGCTGACAAGCTCCTGAACCTGGTCGGCGTCGGCCGCGAACGCGGTCTGCCGCCGCCACGCCTGGTCGCCATCGCCGACGGCCTGCTGGTGACCGAACGCAGCGCCGAGGCGTGGTTCCTGATCTCGGTCGCCAACACCGACCTGGCCACCGAGGGCGAGCAGGACGCCGCCCTCGACGCCGCGGTGAGCGCGGCCGCGACGATCCTCGGCGACCGGCTCAGCCACCTCAAGGTGGTCTGGGGCCGCTCCACCGGGCAGGATTACCTGGACAGCATCGCCGGCCACTACCGGCTCGGCGACCACGAGGCCTGGGCGCAGACCCGCGCCGACCGGATCGACGAGATGCGGATGCCCGAGCGGTACGTCGCGCTCGGCGTCCACCTGAGCGACCGGGACCCCCGGGCGACCGCGCAGGTCCGCGGCTCGATCAGCGACGCCCTCGGTACGACGTCCTGGCGGGTCAGCGCCCGCGAGCTGGCCCACCTCGACGAGCGGGTCCGCAAGCTCGCCCGGCAGCTCGGCTCGACGGTCTGGCGGGCGCACACCGCGCCGGCCGAGGTGATCTCCTGGCTGATCAGCCGGGAGATGCACCGTGGCGCCGTCGCCGCTCCCCGCGCTGGTCTGATCACCGGAGCCTCGCTGGCCCGCCTCACGGCCGGACGAGTCGTTCCGTACACCGACCACCTGCGCATCTACGACGCCCGCGGCCAGATCGCGGCGTACACGACCGTGCTCGCGATGACCGACTTCCCCGAGGAGCTCGAAACCCCGGGCGCGGGGGAGTGGCTGCGCACGCTGTCGGAGATCAAGGCGATCGACGACGACGGCGACGAGATCGACGTCACCGTCGAGGCGTCGGTCCGGTTCCGCGTCCTGACCAAGAAGACCGCGCGGCACCTGGTCGACGAGACCCGCAAGTCGGCCAAGGAGCAGCGTCGTTCGGCCGCGAAGGGCACCGCCGAGGAGACCGCGGACGAGATCGTCGAGACCGAGCGCATCATGCGCGAGGTCAAGCGCGACATCAACCGCAGCGGTCTGACCCTCGTCGAGGACCATCCGCGTCTGCTGGTCAGCGCGGACACCCGTGAAGACCTCGAGGCGTACGTCGACGCCGTCATCGCGCACTACGCCGACCGCGGCATCACCGTCGCGGCCGGTGCCGACGAGCAGCGCGACCTGTGGCTGGAGTCGCTGCCTGGCGATCAGCTCCGGGTGCCCGACCTCGGCCACGTCCGGGAGTCGACCGCGTTCTTCGGATCCTGGTTCTGGGGCGGTGCGTCGATCGGCGACGCGACCGGCCCTGCGATCGGATACCTCACCGGCTCCACGCCCGGCCTGGTCCGCTTCGACGCGGCCGCCGGTTCGGCGCTCGGCGACGCGACGACGACGCTCTTCCTCGGCCGGTCCGGTCGAGGCAAGACGACGGCCGCCATGCTCGGCGGTCTCGACTCGGCGTTCGCCGGAGCGTGGGTGCCGCTGCTCGACCTGAAGGGCGACGCCGCCGGGGTATCCGCGGTCGCCGCCGAGTACGGCGTACCGACTGCTGTCATCGAGATCACCGCCCAGTTCTCCGGTGCCGCGGACCTGCTCCGCGTGCTGCCGGCCGACGACGCCCTGCTGCAGGCGCCGTCCCAGCTGATGCTCCTGCTGCCGCCACACCTTCGTGGCGCGGCGGAAGCGCCCGTGATGGCCGCGACGCGCGCCGAGATCCAGTCACCGGATCCTTCGTCGTGGGGCGTCATCCAGCGCCTGTGCGCGTCGGAGTCCGAGACCACCCGCACGGTCGGTTTCGCCCTGCGCGACCTGGTCGAAACGGGCCTCGGCTCGGTCGTCGCCGGCCCGCCGTCCGGCCTGTCGTCCCTCACCACCAACCCAGGCCTCTGGGTAGTCCAGATGCCCGGCCTGACCCTGCCGTCGCCGGAGTCCGCGCCCGAGTCGTGGTCCCCGATCGAACGCGTCGGCATGGCCTGCCTACGCGGCTGCCTGGCCTGGATGGTCCGTACGACGGGCCGTCGCGAGTTCCGCGGCCGCTCCAAGGTCGTCATCGTGCCCGAGGTCCACCTGCTCACCAAGACCCCCGACGGCGCCAGCTTCCTGGACTACATCGCCCGAGTCGGCCGCGCCCTCGGCGCGTCCCTGGTCCTGGACACCCAAGACCCGGCCTCGATCCTGAAGCTGCCCGGCCTCGTCGAGCAGATCACCACGCTGTTCGCCTTCTCCCTGCGCTCCCGCGAACAGGTCGACTCGTTGCTGGAGCTGCTGGGCCGCCCGCAGACCGCGCCGTACCAGACGCTCGTCCGAGGCATCAACACCGCCGCCAACGGCAAGTCCATCCGCCACGGCCACTGCATCATGCGCGACCGCTGGGACGAGGTGGCCACCGTCCAGATCGACATCCCCAGCCAGCGCGTCGCCGACCTGCTCCGCACCACCCCGGAGTCCGAGCACGCCCTCGAACCCACCCAGCCCATCCCGATCGTCCCCGAGGACATCGACCCCTTCGCCGACGACGAGGAAGAAGACGACGCCCTCCTCCCCGAACCGGCGTCCACCGCCCACGCCCAGGCCGAAGCCCACACCACGGCCGACCCGGAGCCCGTCGTCCAGGACACCCCGGCCCCCGCGGCCGCCGAGCCCCCAGCACCGGCAGCCCCAACGACCACCCCCGCCCCCGCGACCGCCACCCCAGCAGCCGCAACCTCCCCCAACGGAGCCACGCAACCCCCGACGGCCCCCACAGCAACACCCACCCCCAACGGCACCCCGGTCCCCACCGCCCACCCCCCAGTGGCCCAACAAGCCGGCACCGCCCCCGCCCCACCCTCCCCGAACGGCAACGGCCACACCCCCCACCCCACCCGCCACGAGTCGCCCATCGGCCCCGACGAGGTCTACGACCAAGAAGCCGACGACCCCGGCTATAACAAGGCCATGTACACCCCGGACGACCCCCAACCGGCCAAGAAAGAGCACGTCGGATGACATGGCCGCGCCGCCTCCGAACGGCGCTCACCGTCCTCGCCGTCTCCTTCATCGTCACCGCCCAACTGGCGATGGCCGCCGACCCGGACAACGGCCCGACGAACCCGACCGGGTTTGGTGACCTCCTTCCGACCCCCGACCTCACCCACGGCGACACTCGTACCCTCTTCGAGCAGTACAGCCCGACGGTGTACGGCCTGGATTTCGAGACGAACTTCCGGGATCCGGTGGAAGCGGTCTTCAACGGCTACGCCCACATGGTGATGCTGTACATCGTCGCCATCACTCGTGCCGCGATCTCGGTCGGTTGGTGGTTGTTCTCGTTCACCGACCTCAAGCCCTTGACCGAGACGGCGTCCACGGCCATTGGCTCTGTCAACACCGAGTTGGTGGGCTGGTTGTTGCCTTCGGCCCTGGCCTTCGGTGCCATCGCCGCGTACGCCGCGCGGCGGGCAAGCGGTAGCGCGATGGGACAACTGGTGTGGGTCTTCGCCGCAGGCTTGCTCGCCACCAGTTTCGCCGTCGCCCCGTCGACTTGGCTGTCCGGCGTCGACGGCGCTCGTCAGATCGGTTCTGATGCGGTGGTCGGTACCTCGAACGAGGTTCTTGGCGATACCGTCAAGGTGCCGATCCCGATGCCGGAGCCGAGTTTCTCCGGAACCGCCAGGGACAACCTTCTACGCAAGTCCGGGGATGCGACGTGGCGAGCGTTTGCCGCGACGCCCTGGTGCGTCGCGGAATTCGGATCGTTGGCGGCATGTCAGCGCTACGGCAAAGCAATCCTTGACAAAGGAACCGATGGCGACGCTCGGCGGAAGTACATCGACACAGAGGTCAGCAACGCGGAGGGCGGTGGTAACGCCGCGACCGTGCAGTGGGCCAAGGGCGACAATCCGTTCGGCCGCGTCGGTGTTCTGACGCTCGGTGCGATCGCCGCGACACTGTTCGCCTTCCTGACGATCTCCTTGGCGTTCACGGCTTTGATGGCATTCGTCGGTTGCATGCTGCTGCTCGTGGTCGGGGTGCTGTTCGCTTGCCTGTGGGCAATCCCCGGACGGACCAGGCAGTGGGGCATGAACTGGTTCGAAGCGCTTCTCGGCCTGATCCTGCAGTCGATTCTTGCGCTGCTGGTTTTCTCCACGACTCTGGCGTTTGTCACCGCGGTGTTCAGCCTGACCGACACTTTGGGTTGGCTTCCTGTCAGCGGCCTCGCGATCGCGGTACTGATCGCCGGGTTCCGGTTGCGCAGGCTCTTCGAGAGCATGAGTTCGATGATGCGCCCCGGAACCGGGAGTCTCCTCATGGGTGGCCTCGCGCGACGTGGAGCGATGACAGCGGTTCGGCGCGTGATGGGCGCAGTCGGGAGCCGGGCGGCCAGCCCGACCATCGGCGACCGCCCTGGGAGCAGGAGTGGTGCCGGTGAGGCAGCGACGCAGCGCGCAACGTCCGTGCGGGTCTTCCGCCAAGCGCCGGCCGTGGGAGCTGGGACGGCCATGGCAGCTGGGGCTGCCGGTGGAATGCTCGCGCGCCAGCAGCCGGCGCACGAACTCGGCGGAGCTCAGCAACGACGGGCCATCGGTTCATCGGTCAGTCCGACCGGCTCAGGCCCTGGAAGTCGACAAGAAGGCCTGCTGGCGCGCCTGAGGGACCAGCCACGCATGGTTCAGGGCACAACGATCTCGGCATCACCCGCCCCTGGTGAGGCTTCACAGTCCGGCCGTCGCCGAGCAATCACGGTCGGCCTCGCGTCGACATCAGGTGCCAGCGCCTCGGCTGTGTCCGCGAAGAGTGGCGGGGCCAGTACGCCGTCGGACACCAGACGTCCCAAGCACGCTCGGGAAACGCGGAACGCTCCAGTGTCGTCGAGCCGGTTCGAGCCCCGCGTTCACAGCCACTCCGCGAGTCTTCGCGACGGCCCGCCCAAGGCTGTGCGCGAGCGTCGTCGTCCGGCCACCGGAGGGCAGCGTCGATTCCGCGAGTACTCGAGTGTGACCAAGGACGGCGTGACCGTCATGGTGCCGACGCGTAGGTGATCGGCAGATGAGGAAGCGGGATCGGAACCGGGCGGCCACCGGTAACAACCCTGACGACGTCGACGGCTCGGCATCCGCCCAGGACAGGAGGTTGCGGCCCGAGCAGCCGTCGAACTGGCGCGATGTGATGAGTTCTGACTACTCCTACCCGGAAGAGATCGATGATCTCGGTCGGCGCGAGCGTCGTCACGCCAAGCGTTCGTGGCGCCGCGACGACCACGCTCAACGGATCGCGTGGCTTCGCGAACAGCGCCAGGCCGAACCCACCAGTCCCATCACGGTGATCGTTGCTGTGGTGATCCTCGCGATCGTCGTTCTCGGTCTCGGGGGTGGCCTGCCCCGGTTACTGGGCCGCGATGAACCGTCGGGAAAGGACGTCGGGTTGCTGACACCATCGGCGCCGGTACCCCAGCCGACTTCGGCCGGCAGTTCGGCACAGACCTCGCCATCCGACACGTTGACACCGAGTTCATCGATTACGACCCCGCCGGTGCTGACCGAACGCCCGTCCGCCCTGGCCACGGCCGCAGCTGTCGATGTCGCGAGCCAGTGGGCGCGAACCTTCTACACCCGGGACCCGTCGGCTGAAAGCTACGCCGACCTGGTTGCCAAGACAGGGCCGTTCATCACCGATGAGGTCGGGGAAAGCCTGACGGCCGCAGGTGATTCCACCTACGAAGCCCTGAAAGCCGACGGCGGCAAATCACGGGTCGCGTCCGTCACGGTTGGTGCGCCGAGGCCCGAGTCGGCACCAGTCGACACTCCTACACGCATCAGCCGCCTGCTCACCATCACGATCGACGTCACCGGCAAGCGTCCCAACCGAATCGTGCTGCCTTTGGTCGTCACGCTCGTTCCGGAGGGTTCTGTTTGGGTTGTCAGCGATCTGAACGGGGGAGCAGGACCATGACGAGGATGGTGAGCTGACGTGTTCGACGAGCGGCAGCAGAGTGGCGTTTTCGGCGCTGTCCTCGGACAGTCCATGGTGCTGAAGGCCGTTGGGGTCATGGCAGCGGTAGGACTGATGGGTTTGGTGCTGATCGTGCCCTTCGGTGCTGGGAACAACAACTTCGCTGCGGGCTGCCCCGTCGGTGATGGGGCCCGAGTGGACGATCCGCCCGCCGACGCCTCGACGAGGGCACGGCAAGTGGGCTTCGCGAAAATCATCGACTCGGTCGCGGTCGCTCGCGGCCTGCCCGGTCGTGCCACCCTCGTGGCGCTGATGACGGCGTTGCAAGAGTCGCAACTCGAGAACATCAACTACGGCGACCGGGACTCTGTCGGGCTCTTCCAGCAACGTCCGTCCGCAGGGTGGGGTACCGTCCAGCAGATCCTCGATCCGCGATACGCAGCCGAGGCCTTCTTCGGCGGTGTGAACCCGCCAAGTCCTCCAGGACTGGTCGACATCGACGGATGGCCGTCCATGTCGTACACCGAGGCAGCGCAAGCGGTCCAGGTATCCGCCTTCCCCAACGCGTATGCCAGGCATGAACGCACTGCGCAGCAAATCGCCGCGGAGGCCGGGATCGACCTCCAGCGGGCGGGCGACCCGTACGCCGGCCGAGCTGGCACCAAGCCGACCGAGCAGGCTACGGCGGGGCAAGAGGTGCTCGACGAGTGTGACGATGGTCAAGGACTCATCGGGGGTCGGCCCGTCAATGGCGTCTGGCCACAGCAGCGACCGACCGTCACGGACCCGACGGGCACCGGGGGCATGGTCACCCCACGAACGGCAGCATGGGTTGCCCAAGCACGAGCCGCGCTCGCCAGCCCGCCGATGAGTTGCTGGGATCGCCATGCCTGGAACCCAACCAGTGATCATCCGCAGGGCAAGGCCTGCGACATCTTCGTGGGCGGAGACGCACGGCGGGCGCCACAGGCGCGGGCGAAGGGCGACAAGATCGCCAACTGGACGATCACAACAGCGGGGACGACCGGCGTTCGCTATCTGATCTGGTATGGAAAGATCTGGAGTGCGCGAACTGGTCAGTGGAAGGTCTACAACGGCGGCGGTGTCTACGATCCGAACAATGCAACTGGTGGGCACTACGATCATGTTCACGTGTCGCTCTACTGATGGCGGGAGCGCCGCATGAGCAGTCCTGACAGTCCGGAAAACCCTCGCGAACCGGGCGCGTCAGAATCAGGTCCTGGCGGTCGCCCCCCGCAAAGACCAGGACCAGATCCGGCGCGGCCTCAGTTGCCATCGGGCGGGTCGGGCGAGATCAACCGTGCCGTTCCGCCGTCGTCCGGGTCCCAGAATCCTGGTGGCTCGGGCTTGTTGGCCGCCGAGATCCTGAGCGCTGTGCTCTGGGCGGGTGCCAGCTTCGTGATCATCTACTGGATCTGCCAGGCGTTCGATCTGTACGAAGGTACCTGGGTTCTGATCTCCCTGTGGGTTCTGTCCGGAGCGATCGTCGTCTGGCAAGGGTTCGACGGTCTTGTGGCCCGCTACCTGCTCGGTCTGAGGCAACCGACAATGGTCGAGGTCCAACGACTCGCCCCGAGCTGGATGACTGTGGCCAGCCGGGCGGGGGTCGACCCACATCGATACACGATCTGGATCGAGGCGGGAGAGAACGCAACCGGATCAGGCGCCGGCGGATACACCGTGACCGTCACCGGCTGGGCTCTTTACACCTTGCCGCCCAGTCACCTCGAAGCGGTGCTGGCGCAGGATCTCGCGACGCACCTTCGAGGTCGGACGTGGCTGAGCCGACTCGCACTCTGGTACTCGGTGCCCACTCGAATCGTGGCTCTCGTGGTCAGATTGCTGCTGAGATTGAGCCGCACCGTTCCAGCGGTCGGGTGCACGATCGTCGGATTCTTGATGATCTCGTACTTCGGCTTCATCCTCGCGTCGCTGATCTTCTATGACAGCCTCCTGGTTCCGCTGCTGTTCCTGTCGCCGTTGTTTGCGCCGTTGCTCTTCATCGGTGCCGGCAAACTCGTCGAGAGGATGGCGGACCGCGCCGCAGTCGACCTCGGATACGGACGTCGTCTGTTGGAGGTCTTCTACGGGTGGCAGGCACAGCACCAGGAGACCGCGCGCCGCATCGGCCTCACCCAACCCGACTGGATGAACGGGCAGCCTTCGGTGGCAGAGCGCATCAGAGCGATTGAGGTCTACCTTTCGCCTCGCTGACCAGGTGGGCGTCGCAGCGCTGTTCTGCCCTGTCGAACCTTGCCGTTAGGCAATGAACTCGATCTCCTGAACTGCGTCCTTCGCCGAGAAGTCGAGCAGTTTGGATGCTTCTTCTTCGATTGATTGCACAACCGATTTCGTCAGCTTCGCAATCGGTTCCACTTCCAACCTCGCTGCTCCCTTGGGCCGCCGCACCTGCTTCCACATCGCCACCACGCGTCCGTCGTACAGGACCGCGCCTCGGGTGAGCACTTCCGTGAGGGTCAGGTGTTCGCGAGTGCTGTCGGCGATGAAGCGGGTGCGGTCGGCGTGGGAGAGGAGGACGTTGTCGTATTCGGGGAGGAAGCGAACCGGGACGGGGAGGTCCTCCTCGGGGAGCGAAATGGTGGGGAGGTCGTAGAGGGTGCGGCCGTTGGGGGCGACGTACTTGCGGAGGTCGAGGCGGTCGAAGACCTCGGTCAGGTGGGTTAGGCCGGACCAGGTCTGGGCGTCGGCTGGGGAGGCAGGGCCGTAGGCGGCTAGGTAGCGGAGGACGAGGGCGTCGATCGACGGGTGGGGGTCGATGGGGGAGTCGAGCCAGAGGTCTGCCGTGGTGAGGGTGGGGTTGCCGCCTTTGCCCCAGATGCCTCGGGGTGGGATTTGGATGGTGGGGAGGAGGCAGCGGACGGCGTGGGCCAGGGAGGCCGGGTCTCGGTCGGGGAAGAGCGGGCCGAGGTGCTCGCGGAGTTGGGCGCCCGTGGCGGGGGACTCCTTGAGGCGGGTGAGGCCGGCGTCGAGGACTGCGTCCATGTCGACGCCTGTCAGGTGCCGGCCGTAGGCCTGGTTCTGGTAGACCTCGCGTTCCAGGCGGGGCTGGACCAACGCTCGCAGGGCGAGGAAGTCGCGGCTCGAAGTCATGTGGATGGTTGCTCGCATCATCGAGCCGCGGACGGCCTGGCGGGATTCGAGCAGGTGGCTCAGCTCGGTGGGGGCGAAGTCGGTGAGGCGGGTCCACAGGCCGACGTACGGCGCTAGCGGGCTTTGGGCCTGCATGCCGACGAGGTGTTCGATCGCGTCCAGCGCGGAGGCGGTGTGGCGTTCGTTGAGCCACTGGCGGTGCAGGGTCGCGCGGTTGAGGGCTCGCAGGGTCAACGTCCGCATGGCCGGTCCGCTCGTCGGTTCGAGATCAACGGTAGGAGGAGTAGCGGTCAGGTTCTGGCCGTTACGGGCGGACCATGATTTCCCTTGCGGATCGGCAAGTAGTGCGGGTTTTGCTTCCCAGCGAGGGGGTTTGCGAACTAGGGTCGCGACGGATCGTAGTCGTGTCACCACGTATGTCCACCAGGGAGGGAAGATGACCAAGCGCGTGCATCGCCGGAAGGCGGTCGCGGCTCTGACGGCGGGATTCGCTGCCGTCACACTCGGGATGTCGTTCACCAGCGCCGCGGGGGCAGCGCCGGACGCCGGCAGCGCGGATGCCGTACCGGCGAACCTGAAGCTGATCCGGACCAAGACGTCGCTGCTCGGCAAGCACCTGTGGTACCAGCAGACCTTCAAGGGACTGCCGGTGGTGAACGGGTACTACGCGAAGCACCTGGACAAGTCGGGCAAAGTGCTGCAGGTCTCCGACGGGCGCGACGCCGTACCGGAGTCGCTGGACGTCACGGTGAAGGTGCCGGCGGCAACGGCCACGAAGTCGGCGAACACGTTGGTGAGCGCGCGGGCGGCGCGGAACCGGATCGCCGCGCCGAACAAGAGCGTCACCCCGACCCCGTCCGCCACCGAAGGAGCCGCGCAGCTGGCTGTTGTCGGTGGACCCCACGCGCGCCTGGTCTGGAACGTCACCTCCCGGTCGACCGAGGGCGTCACCCGTTCGCTCGTCGACGCGAAGAACGGTGTCGTGGTCGACTCCAAGGTGATCAGCCACAACGTCGACGGCAAGGGTTCGGTGTTCGATCCCAACCCGGTGGTCAGCCAGAAGAACGAGAACCTGACCGACCAGGACGACAGGAACCAGAACGAGCTGTTCGTCGCGCAGAAGAACGTGATCCTGCGCAATCTGGACGGTTCCGGCAATCTCAACGGCCCCTACGTCAACATCAAGGAGGCCAAGGGCGGCGTCGCGCAGAGCAAGAACAACACGTTCGTCTATCAGCGCGCGAACGACAAGTTCGAGCAGGTGATGGCCTACTACCAGGTCAACCAGACCCAGGAGTACATCCACTCGCTCGGCTTCACCGAGGTGAACAACGAGTCGCAGGACTTCGCGATCAACACCTTCGACGGTGACAACAGCTTCTACGACCCGAGCGTCGACATGATCACGATGGGCGAGGGTGGCGTCGACGACGCCGAGGACGCCGAGGTGATCTGGCACGAGTACGGCCACGCGATCCAGGACGACATCGTGCCGGGCTTCGGCGAATCCCTGGAGGCCGGCTCGATCGGTGAGGGCTTCGGCGACTACTGGGCCGTCAGCATGTCGATCCCGGTCAGCAAGGGCTACGACCTGCCGTGCGTGATGGACTGGGACGCCGTGTCGTACACGTCCGGGCCGAAGCACTGCCTGCGCCGGACCGACACCGGCAAGACCACCGACGACATCGTTGGTCAGGTCCACTCCGACGGCGAGATCTGGTCGAACGCGCTGTGGGACATCCACAAGGCGCTCGGCCGCAACAAGGCCAACAAGGTCATCCTGCAGGGCACGTTCTTCTACGCGCCCGACACCAGCTTCGCCGACGCGGCGCGTGTCACGGTCCAGTCGGCTCGCCTGCTGTACGGCAAGGCGGCCGCTGACCAGGTCACCGCTGCCTTCAAGGCCCGCAAGATCCTCTAGTACGACGTACGACGCGCAACCGGCTCATGCGCCCGCCGCTACTGTGGGCGCATGAGCTGGAGCACTGCGGACATCCCTGACCAGTCCGGACGCCGAGCCCTCGTCACCGGCGCGACCAGCGGGATCGGCTACGCCACCGCCCTCGAGCTGCTCAGACACAACGCCGACGTGCTGATCGCGGCCCGCAACCCCGACAAGGCAGCCCGCGCCGCAGCGGAGCTGACTGCCGCAGCCGGCAAGGCGCCGGAGGTCGTGGAGCTCGACCTAGCCGACCTCACCAGCGTGCAGCAGGCCGCGGAGCAGATCAGCAAGGCCCACGAGCGCCTCGACCTGCTGATCAACAACGCGGGCGTGATGGCGCCGCCGCACCGGCAGACCGCGGAGGGGTTCGAGCTGCAGGTCGGGACCAACCATCTGGGCCACTTCGCGCTGACCGCTCGGCTGTTGCCGCTGCTGCAGGAGGCCGACGCGCCGCGCGTGGTCACGGTCAGCTCGGTCATGCACAAAACCGTGCGCAGCATCAGCCAGGCCGACTTCCGCGTTGAGAGCGGCTACCGGAAGTGGGAGTCCTACGGAAAGTCCAAGCTCGCCAATGTGCTGTTCATGGTGGAACTGGACCGTCGAGCGCGGGCGGCTGGCTCGAAGCTGCTCAGCGCCGGCTGTCATCCCGGTTATGCCTCCACGCAGCTGCAGGCGGCCGGTCCGGAGTTGGCCGGCCGGCGCCTTCAGGCCCAGGTGTTCGGCGCCTTCACCCGCTTGGTCGCGCAGTCTGCCGCCGCTGGTGCCTGGCCCAGTCTGTACGCCGCGACGCTGCCTGGTTTGCGCCCTGGTTCGTTCGTCGGCCCGGGGTTCCTGAACTACCGCGGCGCACCGACGACGGTTCGCCCGAGCCACGCCGCGCAGGATCCGGAGCTCGCGAAACGCTTGTGGAACTGGTCGATCGAGGCCACCGGCGTCCAGATTTGGTGAACCGAACCGGAACTCAGCCGGCATTCTTCAGGCACTCTACTGGCACTTACCGTGGTTGCGTGATGACAGAGCGCTGATCACCTGCCTACCCTTCAGTGGTCCTCGTTCCGCCCCCACCGAAGAGGTTCTGGCTGATGATTACGACTCGACGTACTTTCCTCGGTCTCACCGCGGCCGTTGCCGCGTCCGGCGTCACCCCGGCGTTCGCGTCCTGCCGGGACGGCGCGACGCTCTACATCGGCACATACACCTCCGCGGGTGGGAGCGGGATCGGGTTGGCTTCGTACGACGCGGCCAGCGGCGTGATCACCTCGAACGGCGTACTGACGGGGGTCCAGGAGCCGTCATTCCTGATTCTGGCGCCGTCCGGCCGGTTCCTGTACGCCGTGAACGAGCAGACCGACGGCGGTGTGACGGCGGTCGCGGTGGATGCTCCCGGCAAGTTACGGGTCCTGAACCGTCAGTCGACCGGCGGGTCCGCGCCCTGCCATCTCGCGCTGGTTGCTGGCGGCAAGTATCTGCTGAGCGCCAACTACGGGTCGGGCGACGTCGCCGTGCATCCGGTCAAGGTCGACGGGAGGCTGGGTGCGCGGACCGACCTGGTCAAGCACGTCGGCGCTTCGCCGCACGCCCATCAAGTCGTGGAGGATCCGGCCGGCCGGTACATCCTCTCGGTCGACCTCGGAACCGACACCGTCTACACCTCCACGATCGCCCCGCCCGGCAAGCTCACCGAGGTCGCCCAGGCGAAGCTGAAACCCGGTGCCGGGCCACGCCATCTGGTCTTTCACCCGAACGGTCGGTACGTCTATGTCGCGAACGAGCTCGACAGCACCGTCGTGCCATGCGGCTATTCCGACGGGCGTCTCACTCCAGGTACGCCGCTGCCGACCGTGCCGGCCGGCTCGCCGCAGAACTATCCCGGCGAGGTGATTGTGTCGCCGGACGGCAAGTTCGTCTACGTCACCAATCGCGGGCACAACAGCATCGCGGTGTTCGCCGTTGAATCCGGGGGAGCGGTGCTGCGGCTGGTCGCGACGCCATCGTGCGGCGGGGACTGGCCGCGGCACTGTGCGATCGATCCGACCGGGAGGCTGCTGCTGGTCTCCAATCAGCGGTCGAACTCGATCACGACGTTCCACAGAAACCAACAAACCGGGACGCTGACGCCGGCCAGCAGCTTCAGCACACCGAGTCCCGTCTGCACGCTGGGGTGATGTTCGATCATGAGCGAGCCCTTGCAATCTTGTCGTGAGAGCGTTCCCATGGTGCTGTCCTTTCCCCGCCCCGGAAGGAAAGCAGCATGAAGTCACGCCTCGCCGCGGTCGCGGCCGGACTCCTGGCCGCGACCGCACTCATCGTCCCGAGTTCCCAGGCAGCGCCTCCACCCGATGCCCTTGCGTGGCAGGTCGGGACACCACCACTCAGTACGCCCTGGACCGACGACGTCTCGCCCACCAACGCACTCCCGGAGTACCCGCGACCGCAGCTGACCCGCGACCGTTGGCAGACCCTCAACGGACTGTGGGAATTCGCCGCCGCCACGCCGGGCGAAGCCCCGCCGTTCGGCCGGACGCTGGCCGAGAAGGTCCTGGTGCCCTATCCGATAGAATCGGCCCTGTCCGGAATCCAGCGGCACGAGGACCGGATGTGGTACCGCCGAACGTTCACCGTGCCGCAAGGCTGGTCGGGCCAACGCCTGCTCCTGCACTTCGGCGCGGTCGACTACGACGCGAAGGTCTGGGTGAACGGCCGGCAGGTCGCCACCCATCGCGGCGGGTACGACGGGTTCTCGGTCGACGTGACCAGCGCGTTGCACCGGACTGGTCCGCAGGAGGTGATCGTCTGGGCCGAAGACCTCACCGACGAGACCTTCCAGCCGATCGGCAAGCAGCGTGAGGTCGGCGATCACGGCATCTTCTACCAGGGCAGCTCCGGGATCTGGCGGACCGTCTGGATGGAGCCGGTCGGCCAGTCCTCCATCGAGCGGCTGCAGTTGACCCCCGACGTACCGGGTAGTGCGCTGCGGCTCGTCGCGGACACGACCGGGCCGACAGGCCTCGAGGTCGAGGTCAGCGTGTATGACGGACGCCGCAAGGTCCGCACCCAACGCGGCAGGGCCGGAGCCGAACTCCGGCTGGCGATCCCGAACCCGAAGCTGTGGTCACCCGACAACCCGTTCCTCTACACGCTCGATGTCAAGCTGATCGATCGCGGCAAGGTCGTCGACCGAGTCGGTTCGTACTCGGGCTTGCGGTCGGTCGGCAAGGTGAAGGGGGCCGACGGCAAGCTTCGGTTGGCGCTGAACGGGAAGATCCTGTTCAACCTCTCGACGCTGGACCAGGGATTCTGGCCGGACGGGCTGAACACTGCGCCAACCGACGAGGCGCTGCGGTTCGACCTCGAACAGCACAAGGAGCTCGGGTTCAACACGGTCCGCAAACACATCAAGGTGGAGCCCGATCGCTGGTACTACTGGGCCGACAAGCTCGGACTGATGGTCTGGCAGGACATGCCGTCGTCGAAGACCGACCCGATCCCGCCGGCCTGGCAGGCGCAGTACAAGGCCGAGCTGCACGAGCTGGTCGAGGAGCACAAGAGCTTCACTTCGATCACTGCGTGGGTGCCGTTCAACGAGGGCTGGGGTGAGTGGGACCTGGCCGAGACCGGGCGGATCGCCGACAGTGTCAAGGCGCAGGACCCGTCCCGGCTGGTCAACGCGCACAGCGGGATGAACTGCTGCGACTCTCTGGGCGATTCCGGGCGCGGCGACATGATCGACCATCACGCGTACCTGGGGCCGGCGACCCCCGCGCCGTCCGGTGATCGCGTCGCCGTCGATGGGGAGCACGGCGGGTTCGGGTTGAAGACGCCGGAGCACATGTGGTTCGGCGACGGGTTCGCGTACGAGATGACACCGGACTCGGCGACGCTGACCCGGCGCTACGTCGAGAACCAGCGCGACGTTCTGAGGTCGGCGAACACCTGTGGGATCAGCGGGTCGGTCTACACCCAGATCACCGATGTCGAGGGTGAGTTGAACGGCTTCTTCACCTACGACCGGCAGGTGCCGAAGATGGACTTCGCGCAGGTCCGGGCGGTGAACGAGCAGATCATCGCCGGCGCCGACGGGACCGGCACGGGTGGACCGAACCCACCACCCGGTACGCCGGGAGCTGACGGCATTCACTTCTACCCGTTGGACGGCACCGGGGAGGATGCCGTGGGGACCAACGACGCGACGCTGGTCGGGGGTGCGGTCTTTGCCCCGGGCAAGAACGGCCAGGGGGTGGCGACGAACGGCGCGGGACAGTTCGTCGATACCGGCGCGCAACTGCTCGACACCAGCGGCAACTACACCGCCACCGCATGGGTGAAGCTCAACAAGGCCGACGGTGCGTTCCAGACCGTGGTGAGTCAGGACGGCGAGCGGGACAGCGCGTTTTTCCTGCAGTACTCCGGTCAGGACCAGCGGTTCGCGATGAGCTTCCCGGGGCAGCGCGCGCTGGCGCCGACGAAGCCGAATCCGGGCCAGTGGTACCACCTGACCGGCGTACGGGATGCGGCGAAGGGGGAGTTGCGGTTGTACGTCGATGGGGCGCTGGTTGCTTCCAAGGCGGCGTGCAGCTTGGACTCGAGTTCGACCGGTCACACGGTGATCGGGCGGGGGAAGTTCGGGGGTAATCCGGTGGACTACCTGGACGGGGTGGTTGATCAGGTTCACCTGTTCGATCGGGCTCTGAATGCGACGGAGGTGAAGGCTCTGTACGACTCCGGTCGCTGATCGTCGCGCCCGGGACCCCGCGTGGGTGCGGGGTCCCGGGGTGCGGAGTCGCCCGTGTCGGGGCTGTGGTTCGGGGTGGGGAGTCGTCGCGCGCGGGGGCGGTCCGGTGTGGGAAGGCTGCGCGTGCGGGGGGCCGGGACAGGAAGTCTCCGCGTGCGGGCGCGGGTGGGGGATGAAGTTGCCCGTCTGCGGGCGGAGTGCGGAGTTGCGGAGTGCGGCGCACGCGCGGGGTCAGGGAGTCCCCACGTACGGGGGTGGTTCGGGGTGCGAGGGCTGCGGGTGTGCGCGGTGTTCGGGGTGCGAGGGCTGCGGGTGTGCGCGGTGTTCGGGGTGCGAGGGCTGCGGGTGCGCGCGGTGTACGGGGGTGCGAGGGCTGCGGGTGCGCACGGTGATCGGGGGCCGGAGGCTGCGGGTACGCGCGGTGTTCGAGGTGCGAAGTTCTCTCCGAAGGCTGATGCTGGTAGTGCCGACCAGGGAGGTGTGGCCGATGACCGCTCCCAGCCGTGTGCTTGCTTCGCGGGCCGTGACGCGGTTCCGTCCTCCGCGGTTCGGGTTGGGTGGGGCTTCGCTGGGGGAGCTGCCGGCGACCGCGGCGGGAGAGGCTTTGGCGACCGCGACGGTCGAGGCGGCCTACACGGCGGGGATTCGGTTTTTCGACAGTTCGCCGGCGTACGGGGACGGGCTGGGCGAGCGGCGGATGGGCGCTGTGCTGGCGGGACATCCGCGGGCCGGGTTCATGGTGTCGTCGAAGGTCGACGCGGGGCTGGCGGGTGATCGGTTGCGGGAGTCGGTGGAGGGCAGTCTCGAGCGGCTCGGAGTGGCTTCGGTCGACTTGATGTTCTTGCAGGATCCCGGTGGGCGAGCGATCGGCGACGCGTACGGCGTACTGGACGAGCTCCGGGAACGTGGAGTGGTCGGCGGGATCGGGGTTGCGGGACGGGAGTGGGAGGAGCTTGATCGGCTCGTTCGGGACTTCCGGGTGGATGCGGTGCTGTTGGCCGGCCAGTATTCGTTGCTGGATCGCGCTGGTGCGCCGTTGCTGGATCGCTGCCAGGCAAGGGGAGTGGCGGCGATCGTTTCCGGGGTGCTGACTCCGGAGGTGTTGCTGACGGACCAGTCCAAGCAGACGACCGAGCCGAAAACGATCTTGGCTCGGCGGATCTCCGCGGTCTGCGAGCGGTACGGCGTTTCGCTGCCGCAGGCGGCGTTGGCCTTTCCTGGTAGGCATTCCGCTGTCGCCTCGGTGCTGATCGGGGCCGCCAGTCCGGCGGAGATCCGGGCGGACGCGGCGCTCGTCCGGCAGCCGGTGCCGGAACGGTTCTGGCGCGACCCCGAGCTCGCGCGACTTCTGGACGGCTGAAGAAGCCAGCGGCAACGCGAAGCACCCGCAGCGACTCGAAGCGCCCGCGGCGAAGTGAAGCGCCCGCGGCGAGGTGAAGCGCCCGCGGCGAGGTGAAGCACGCGCGACGAGGTGAAGCACGCGCGGCGAGGTGAAGCACGCGCGGCGAGGTGAAACGCGCGCGGCGAGGTGAAGCACGCGCGACGAGGTGAAGCACGCGCGCCGACTTGAAGAACCAGCCGGCACCTGAACAACCGTGGCAACCTGAACAAACCCTGGCCAACAACATGACCGTCCGGGCAGACCCGCCCGCGAACCCTTGTCACCGCCCAAGCGCTCCGCGATTCTGGTCCCTCCGATTCCTGTGGGGGGATGTCTTGTCCAGAATCACCTCGTCCTGCCTGCGCGCCGCCGCGTTGGCCGGACTGCTCGGCGCGAGTCTCGTTGTCACCTCAGCACCGGCAACAGCCGCCACCATCACGGTCACCACCACCGCCGACGTGGTCAACGGCGGCGACGGTCTGACGTCATTGCGCGAAGCCTTCAGCACCGCCTCGGGCAACGGCGTCGACGACGTCATCACGCTCGGCGCCGGCCTGACCTACCCGCTGTCGATCTGCACCGGACCGCTCACGCACGCCGACACCCACGAGCTCGTTGTCCAAGGCAACAACTCGACCGTCGAGCAGACCTGCGACGCGACCGGCATCGTCAACAGCACCAGCCACGACGGCCGGCTCGAGCTGCAGGACCTGGCGATCGACGGCGGCCCGAACACCACCAACACCGGCCTGGAAGGCGCGGCGGTCCGCTCCGACAGCGAGCTTCGGCTCAGCAACGTCGAGGTCCGCAACGTCCTGTCGCCCGGTGGCAGCGTGGTGTGGAGCAGCTTCGATCACGGCACCACGCCGTACCGGATGGACCTGGTCGGCGGAAGCCTGCACCACAACACCGGCAGCGTGGTCAGTTGCGACAACTGCTCGCTCTCGATCAATGGCACGAGCATCGCGAACAATAACGGCTCCGGCCTCTCGCTCGTCGACGGCTACCCCGTCCTGATCGAGGGCGCGACGATCGAGAACAACACCCGCACGGGCATCACCAACACCGGCCAGGGTTTCGCCGCGAACAAGCTGACCGTCAACAACACCTCGATCCGGAACAACGGCCGCGCCGGCATCCTGTGCAGCAACTGCGGGCACCTCAGCATGTACTCGACCAGCATCGCGGACAACGGTCTGACCGCCGCCGACGCTCGCGGCGGCATCTCGTTCACCGCGTCCAAGCGCGGCAACGGCTCGCTCGGCGTCAGCGCGATCCTGTCCAGCGTCACCGGCAACAAGAGCACCCAGCCAGGCGGCGGGATTTCGCTGACGCCCGTCCTGATCGAGGATGACGGCAGCAGCCCGAGCGTCGCGCTCGACCGGGTGCTCGTCGACAACAACCAGTCGGTCGGCGGTGGCGGCGGGATCTGGCTCGGGTTCGGCCGGGTCCAGATGTACAAGGGCAGCCTGGTCGGCAACAGCACAACGGGCGGCCACGGCGGTGCGGTCGGATCGATCGACGCCACCGGGCCGTTCGACATGACCTTCGACGAGACTCCGCTCACCAACAACTCCGCGACGGCGGACGGCGGCGCGATCTACGCGAAGGAGATCGCCGCGCTGTACGTCGACCGGACCGGCCTGAGCAGCAACACCGCCGGCGGCAACGGTGGTGGCGCGAAGGTGGTCAACAGCTACTCGGTGACGCTCGACGACATGGCGGTCGACAACAACAAGGCGGCCAACGGTGCCGGTCTGGACATCGCGACCGAGAACCTCGGCGCCAACCGGGTCACGTTCGCCGGCAACGTGGCGACCGGGACCGGCGGGGGAGTCCGGCTGGTCGCCGTCGCGGCGAACCTCCTCAACAGCACCTTCAGCGGCAACACCGCCACGACCGGCGGCGGGCTCGCCGTGACGAACGGCGCGGCGGCCACACTGACCCACGTGACGATGGCGGACGACCAGGCGACGACGGGCGCGCACATCGCCGCCGTACCGGCCGCTCAGGTCAAGACCGACCGGAGCGCGATCGTGCTGCCGAAGGTCGGGGTGTCGTGTGCGGGGATCGGCGGAGCGTTCGCCGGGACGTCGCTCGGTTTCTCGGTACGGCGGGACGCCACCTGCGGCAGCGTCGCGTCCGACCTGGTGACGGCGGCCGATCCGCAGCTCGCGGCGCTGGCCGGCGGCGGCTTCGCGCGGGTTCGGGTGCCGGCGGCGACGAGCCCGCTGGGCGGGCGGGTTCCGGTCGCTAGCTGCATCGAGGAATCGGACCAGCGGATGGCGGTCCGACCGACCGGGGCGAACTGTGAGCCAGGCGCGGTGGAGATCGCCGAGACGGTGGCGGTCACTCCGGACGCGGCCTTGAAGGCGTTGATCGCCGAGGTGAAGGGGCTGCACCTGCAGGCCGGGATCGAAGCCAGCTTGGTGCTCAAGCTGGAGCTGGCCAGGGCAGCGGTGCAGAAGAACCAGAATCCGGTCGCGAAGGCGCTGTTGACGGCGTTCGTGATCGAGGTGAGGGTACTCGCCGCGAAGAAGCTCGTCCCGGCGGCGGCCGCGCAGCAGTTGGTGACGAAGGCAACGGCGATCAAGAACTCGCTGTGAGTAGGGTGGTGGGCGGGTCCGCGACCGCGGGCCCCCGGACGAGACGGCGCCGTACCCGGCCGACGCAAAGACGACGCCAGCCCCGGGAGGGGCAGCTGTCATGCATGCTGTCGACGTTCTCGAAATCGCCGGTGCGATCACGATCCTGATCGCCTTCGCCGCGTCCCAGGCCGGACGCCTGGAGCAGAAGACGCTCCGGTATCAGTTGCTCAATCTGGTCGGCTCGGCGGTGCTGGCCGTGATCGCCGGGGTCGAGCACTCGTGGGGATTCCTGCTGCTCGAAGGCACCTGGGCGCTGGTCAGCTTGGTCGGATTGATCGCGCTGCTGCGCGGCCGGCGAGTGGCCAGCACGACCAGCTGACCGCTGGATCCGGGCCGGGCCAGCCGCGTACGCAGGGGCCGGGCACCGCGGGGCTAGAACCGGTCGGCAGGATCGCCCGGCGTACCAGGCGAGTTCGGGCTGGTACCAGGCGTGCCCGGGCGAGTGACAGTACTGCTCGGCGTCCCCGGGCTCGGTCCGGTGGTCGGGCTGACCGTACCCGGCGGCGGCGTGGTCGGCGTGACCGTCACCGTCGCCGTGCCGCTCGGATCCGGAATCACCGGCCCCGGATCGACCTCGGGCGCGTTGCGGAACAGCAGCCACGCGATCAGTACGGCGATCGCCATGATCAGCGCCATCGCGAGCAGCGACAGGATCAGCGCCAGCCGGGACGCCGGACGCAGCGCTGACGGCCACGGCAGCGGCCAGATCCGGAACAACCCCGGGCGCCGACGGCCCTCCCAGTAGTGCCGGAAGTCCGGCCCGCGGACCCGGCCGAGCTGCGGAACCCGGTCCATCAGTACGGCGGACAGCACGTCCTCGCCGCGGCGTTCGGCGATCAGCCGCTCGTCGGCCGCCGAGCTCGAACCGTCGTCCTCGCGCACCGGGCCCAGCGCGACCCACAACGCGAGATCGTCGTCGTCCGCGTCGTTGTGCGCCAGCACGGCGTCCTCGGGCAGCGCGTCGACCGCCCGGACGAACCGGTCCCGCGCGGCCGCGTCGTCGGCCGAGCCCTCGGTCATCATCGCCACCACGGCGCCGCGGCCGTTCTCGTCCGACGCGGAGTACAAGTAGCCTGCCGCGTTCGCCCCGAGCCGCCCGCGCAGCCAGAACTCGCCGACCCGCGGCGGGTCCTCCGGCAGCAGCGGCAACGCGTCCGGCAGCGTACGCGCGGGCGCGCTCACCTCGGGAGCGTCCGGCGGCACGGTCGTCGTCGGCGATTGGGTCGCGGTCATCACCACCAATCCCACCACATCGGCGGTAAAGCTGTCGCCCACCCCGACGTGAGCCGACCTGCACCACCGACCAACCACCGCCGCCGCGGTGCCTCTGCGCTTGATCACGCTCAGGCGGTCACGGCATCCGCTGGTTGGTCGGTGGTGCAGGTCGGTGCCGCCAGGAAGGGAACCGCGCAGAGCCCGGCGTACGGACAACGAGGAGTGCGGATTTGAGTCGGCGGGGAGGATGGAGACTGGCCCGGGTGGGGCGTGGTGTGGCTGAGCCCGGGGATCTGATGGAATGACCGGAGTTCCCGAGCACCAGGCCCGCGTGGGCCCCGGAAGGACAGGCATGACCGAAACCACCGTCCCGGCGGGGTCAGTGGCCCAGCAGTCTCGTCTGGTCGGCGAGGCGATCACCGAGGTCAAACGCGTGATCGTCGGCCAGGAGCACATGGTCGAGACGCTGATGGTGTCGCTGCTGGCCAAGGGGCACTGCCTGCTCGAAGGCGTTCCGGGCGTCGCGAAGACGCTGGCGGTGCGCACCTTCGCGTCGGTGGTCGGCGGGTCGTTCGCGCGGATCCAGTTCACCCCGGACCTGGTCCCCTCCGACATCGTCGGCACCCGGATCTACCGGCAGACCCGGGAGGCCTTCGACATCGAGCTGGGCCCGACGTTCGTGAACTTCGTGCTCGCCGACGAGGTGAACCGGGCCCCGGCCAAGGTGCAGTCGGCGATGCTGGAGCTGATGGCCGAGCGGCAGGTGTCGATCGGTGGCCAGACCTTTCCGATGCCGAAGCCGTTCATCGTGATCGCGACCCAGAACCCGATCGAGTCTGAGGGCGTCTACCCGCTGCCCGAGGCGCAGCGCGACCGCTTCCTGGTCAAGATCGACGTGCCGCACCCGCGCGGGCACGAGGAGTTCGAGATCCTGCGCCGGATGAGCGTCGACCCGCCGCAGCCGCGGCAGGTGCTGCAGCCGGAGACGATCATGGAGCTGCAGCGCTCGGCCGAGCAGGTCTTCGTGCACAACCTGGTCGCGGAGTACGCCGTCCGCCTGGTGATGGCGACCCGGACGCCGACCGACTTCCACCTGCCCGACCTGGAGCCGATCATCGAGCTCGGCGTCAGCCCGCGGGCGACGCTCGGCCTGATCTCGGCCGGTCGCGCCCTGGCGCTGATCCACGGCCGCGACTACCTGCTGCCGAGCGACGTGCAGACCGTCGCGCTGGACGTGATGGGCCACCGCCTCGGCCTCACCTTCGACGCGATCGCGGACAACATCGACGCCCGCGCCGTGATCGAGCGGATCCTGGCCACCGTCCCGCCGCCGCAGCCGGTCTGGCGCGACGGCAACGACGCCAACGGCCGCCCCGAGTTCGTCTAGCTGATGGCCAATCGACCCGACCCACGAGTTGCGATGACGATTTCGCAGCTCGCGCCCGAGCGGGCGTTGCGCCGGCTGGAGCTGACCGTCGTACGGCGGCTCGAGGGGTACCTGCACGGCGAACACCTCGGGTTGCTGCCCGGGCCGGGCACCGAGCTGGCCGAGGCTCGCGAGTACCAGGTGGGCGACGACGTCCGCCGGATGGACTGGGCGGTCACGGCCCGTACGACGATGCCGCACGTGCGCGACCTGATCGCGGACCGCGAGCTGGAGACCTGGGCGCTGGTCGACCTGTCCGCGTCGATGGACTTCGGTACGTCGCAGCTGGAGAAGCGCGAGCTGGCGGTCGCCGCCGTGGCCACTGTCGGCTTCCTGACCCACCGGCTCGGCGACCGGTTCGGCGGGCTGATGCTGCGCGACTCGACGCTGCGCCGCTGGCCGGCCCGCTCCGGCCGCCTCGCGCTGTACGGGCTGCTCCGCGCGTTGCTGGCCGAGAAGGACCACGGCGAGCAGCAGGCCCGCAGCGACCTGGCCGGCGCGCTCGACTCGATGGCCCGGACGCAGCGCAAACGCGGCCTGCGGGTGGTCGTGTCGGACTTCCTCACCCCCGAGGACGGCGAGATCGACAGCCGGATGGAACCCTCCTGGGAGCGCGCGATGCGCAAGCTGACCGCGCAGCACCAGGTGCTCGCGGTCGAGATCGTCGACCCGCGCGAGCTCGAACTGCCCAACATCGGCGTGGTGATGATCGGTGATCCCGAGACCGGCCAGGTCCGCGAGATCGACACCCGCAAGCGCCGGGTCCGCGAGGAGTACGCCGCCGCGGCGCTCGCGCAGCGGGAACGAACCCGGATCGCCCTGCGTAGGGTAGGAGCCGGGCACCTCGTTCTGCGGACCGATCGGGACTGGGTCGCCGACACCGTGCGGTTCGTGCTCGCCTACAAGCGAGTCGCGCCGCGCCTGCACCAACCGCCGAAGGGAGTGGCTCGCTGATGGAGTTCCTGTCTCCGGCCCGACTCTGGTTCCTGCTGCTGATCCCGCTCGTGATCGCGGCGTACATCTACCTGCAGCACCGGCGCGCGCAGTACGCGCTGCGCTTCACCAACATCGCCCTGCTCGACCGGGTCGCCCCGCGCCGGCCGCAGTGGCGCCGGCACCTCGCGGTCGGGCTCGCGCTGCTCGCGGCGTGCTCCTGCATCGTGGCGTTCGCGCAGCCCAAGGACGAGGTCAAGGTGCCGCGTGAGCGGGCCACGATCGTGGTCGCGATCGACGTCTCGCTGTCGATGATGGCCACCGACGTCGACCCGAACCGGCTGGAGGCGGCGAAGAAGTCGGCGAAGAACTTCGTCAACCAGCTGCCCGGCAAGTTCAACGTGTCGCTGGTCAGCTTCGCCGGGACGGCCTCGATCATCGTGCCGCCGACCACCGACCGGGCCACCGTGCAGCGCTCGATCGACGGACTGGAACTGGCCGAGTCGACCGCGACCGGCGAAGGCATCTTCACCTCGCTGCAGGCGCTGACCCAGGTCCCGCCCGATCCCGAGCACCCCAACGACCCGGCCCCGGCGCGCATCGTGCTGCTGTCCGACGGCAAGCGCACGGTCGGCCGCACGGCGCAGGAAGGCGCGCAGGCGGCCAAGGCGAAGAACACGCCGATCTACACGATCACCTTCGGCACCGACTCGGGCTTCATCGAGATGGACGGGATCCGGCAGCGGGTCCCCCCGGACCGCGCCGAGCTGCGCAGCGTCGCGGAGATCACCGGCGGCGAGGCGTACACGGCCGAGTCCGCCGGCGAGCTGGAGGACGTCTACAAGGACATCGGCTCCTCGGTCGGCTACGACAAGGTCGACAAGGAAGTCACCTCGCGGTTCGCGGGCATCGCGATGCTGTTCACGCTGGCCGCCGCCGGTGCCTGCATCGCGCTGGCCTCACGCTTCCCGTAGCAGCCTGCCGCCGGCAATCACCCCGCTGAGCGGGTGAAGCCACCCAGATGCTCGGGGAACACGGTGATCGGAACTCCCGAGCCGGCCGCCTGACTCAGCATCTGCAGAATGGCCGGCGTCGGTTCGCCGTACATGCGGATGTTCGTCGTGCCCTCCAGCGTCTCCTGGTACGACAGGTCGGACTTTTCCGCGAGCACCCGCAGGTGATGCTCGAACGACGCCGCGTCCGGGTGCACCTGGACGTACTCGACCTCGGTGCCGTCCGCGCTGACGTACTCGTGGAAGGCGATCGTGCGCGGCTCGTTGTCCTGGATGAACCGGATCCAGCCGGGCACGCGGGCCTTCTCCGCGTCGAGCTTGCCGTCGCGCACCTTGTTGGTGGCGACGAAGATGAACGCATTCGTCATGATCACAGCTCCATTTCCACCGGGGTGTCACCCGGCTTGGCGGCCAGGCCGGCCCACAGCGAGCCCGGCGTCCCGAGGATGGACTGGCGGAACTGCCGCCAGTAGTTCTGCGGGCCCAGGATCTGCTTGCCGAGCGGGATGAACTCCGCGTCCGGACCCGAGTAGTACCGCACGGTGGCCGGGTCGGCGTCGACCGCGGCCTGGTACACCACGGCGGCGGTGACGGCGGGGTCCGAGCCGGTCGGCGAGTTCTTGGCGAAGAACGCTGCGACGCCCGGCTGGTACTCGGCCGAGATCTCGGCGGCGTCGATCTTGGTGAAGATCCGGGTGGCGTGCTGACCGGGCAGGACCGCCCGCACCTTCACGCCGAACTCGGCCAGCTCGAGGTTCAGGGCCTCGCTCAGGGTGGCCACAGCGGCCTTGGACGCCGCGTAGACCGAGCTGTACGGATAGCCCTGTTCGGCCGTCAGTGAGGCGATGTTGATCACCACGCCGGACCGCTGCGAGCGCAGCACCGGCAGGAACGACTTCGTCAGCGCGATCAGCCCGAAGACGTTGGCCTCGAACTGGTGACGCACCTGGTCCATGCTGGTGTCCTCCAGCGGGCCCATCTGGTAGTGCCCAGCGTTGTTCACCAGTACGTCGACCCTGCCGAACTGCCTCAGCGCGCGGTCGGCAAACGCTCTGGTCGCGTCCTCGTCGGTGACCTCGAGCAACAGTGTCTTCACCGAGGGCAGGTCGTTGTGCACGCCGAGGTCCTGCTCGCGGCGCACCGTGGCGACCACGTTCCAGCCGCGCTGGGCGAACTCGGCCACAGTCGCTCGGCCGAGCCCGGAGGCCGTTCCGGTCACCACGACGGTTTGCTGCGTCATGATCGTGTCCTTCCATCTGTACGTCTTACCTGACACTCAATATAAGACGTAAGTGTCGCAGATAATTCCGCAGACGAGATCTCTCAGTTGTGATCCGGCTCACGCATGCAACAATGGTCAAGTGCTCCGTACTGATGCCGCCCGGAACGCCGACACCGTTCTGGCCACCGCCGCCCAACTGCTGGCCGCTAATCCGGCGGCGTCGATGGCGGAGATCGCGCGCGCGGCGGGGCTGGACCGGTCGACGGTCTACCGCAGGTTTCCGTCCCGCGACGCGCTGGTCACCGCCATGTTCGCGGCCAAGCTCGATGCGGCGGAGCAGGCGCTCGACGACGCACGGGTCGAGACCGCGCCGTTCACCGTCGCGGTGCACCGGTTCCTCGAGGAGATGATCCAGGTCGGCCGCCGGTGGCCGGTGGACATGTCGCTGCTGCTCCAGGACGAGCCCAGCCGGAACCGGCACGACGAGCAGCGGGCGCGCGTCGAGCGGCTGGTCGAGCGAGGCATCCGGGACGGCGCCGTACGTGACGACCTGCCGTCCGGGTGGGCCTGCGACGTACTGCTCGCGCTGCTCGACCTGGCCATTCACAAGTACCAGGACCTCGAGCCGGGGCCGGCCGCGGATCTGGTGATGGAGTCGTTCCTCCACCTCGGCCGCGCCGGCTGAGCAGCGGATCGGCAGTTCCGGACCGATCGGTGCCGGATTGCGACACGACGGTGATGTAGTTGACATGGCGTGGTTGCTGGTGTCACAGGGGTCAGTGGTGCAAGATGGGTCTCGCTGTCCGGGACTTTCGAGCCCGTGTTCGAGAACGCTGGGGAAGGCGCAGCTCGAGCACAAGGAGGTCCTGGTGGCGACGACTCGTGGCGTTTTGTACGTCCACACGGTGCCGTCAGCGCTGTGCCCGCATGTCGAGTGGGCAGCGGGCGGCATCCTTGGCGTGCCTGTGAAACTGGACTGGACGCCGCAGCCCGCGGCCCAGGGCACGTACCGGGCGGAGCTGTCGTGGCAGGCGGAAGCCGGTACGGCGGCCAAGCTGGCGTCCGCGTTGCGCGGATGGCAGAAGCTGCGCTTCGAGGTCACCGAGGAGCCGAGCAACGGCGTCGAGGGCGAGCGGTACTCGTTCACGCCGACGCTCGGGGTGTTCCACGCGACCACCGGGGTGCACGGCGACATCATGGTGCCCGAGGACCGGCTGAAGGCCGCGATGCTCAAGGCCGCCAGCGGTGAGGCCGACCTGACCGAGGAGGTCGAGCGTTTGCTCGGCCGGCCCTGGGACGACGAACTGGAACCGTTTCGCTACGCGGGTGACGGTGCTCCGGTCCGCTGGCTCCACCAGGTGGTCTGAGGACTGAATCAACCGCTCGACAGCAAACCTGAGAACTTCTGAAGAAAGCAGTGAAGGCAGGAGCTTTTCGCCGGACTTTCGACGATGCTGGAGACCCACAGCTTCCCCGATGAAACGGGGACCAGGCCGTGGCCGCTGGGCCACCGGGTGTCGGGACACCCCCGGTTGTCACCAAACAGCGGCCGCACCACGTGGAAAGGGCGCGAACCCCAGCAGTGGTTCGCGCCCTTTCTCCTTGTCTGCAAGGGGTTCGTTCTACAGAGGGATGTTCCCGTGCCGTCCGCGGACCTTGCCGGTCGCCTCGGCTGCCGCGATCGCGGCGGCCAGCGCGGAGCGGGTCTTGGCCGGCTCGACGACCTCGTCGACGACGCCGATCTCGCGGGCCCGCTCGATGCCGCCGGCGATCTTCTCGTGCTCGGCGGCCAGTTCGGCCTCGACCTGCGTGCGCAGCTCCGGAGCGACCTCGGCCAGCTTGCGCCGGTGCAGGATCCGGATCGCGGCGACCGCGCCCATCACGGCCACCTCGGCCCGCGGCCAGGCGAACACCCGGGTCGCGCCGAGCGAGCGCGCGTTCATCGCGATGTACGCGCCGCCGTAGGTCTTGCGCGTCACCAGCGTCACCCGCGGTACGACGGACTCCGCGAAGGCGTGCAGCAGCTTGGCACCACGGCGTACGACGCCGTCCCATTCCTGACCGACGCCCGGCAGGTAGCCGGGCACGTCGACCAGCACCACCATCGGTACGCCGAACGCGTCGCACATCCGCACGAACCTCGACGCCTTCTCGGCCGACAGCGCGTCCAGGCAGCCGCCGAGGCGCAGCGGGTTGTTCGCGATCACGCCGACCGTGCGCCCGCCGAGCCGGCCGAGCGTGGTGACGATGTTCGGCGCCCAGCGCTGGTGCAGCTCGACGCCGGAGCCCTCGTCGAGGACGCCGCCGACCAGCGGGTGCACGTCGTACGCGCGCTTGGCCGACTCCGGCAGCAGACCGGACAGGTCACTGTCGGAGACGTCGCCGGAGACCTCGCCCTGGTTCGCGAACAGATCGGCGAGCCGCCGGGCCTGCTCGATCGCGGCCGCCTCGGAATCGGTCGTGATGTGGACGACGCCGGAGCGCCGGCCGTGCGGCTCGGGACCGCCGAGGCGCAGCATGTCGACGTCCTCGCCGGTGACCGAGCGGACCACATCCGGACCGGTGACGAAGATCCGTCCCTCCGGGCCGAGGATCACCACGTCGGTCAGCGCCGGCCCGTACGCCGCGCCGCCGGCCGCCGGGCCGAGCACGACGGAGATCTGCGGGATCTTGCCCGAGGCCTGCGTCATCGCGTAGAAGATCTTGCCGACCGCGTGCAGGCTGAGCACACCCTCGGCCAGCCGCGCGCCGCCGGAATGCCACAGCCCGATGATCGGCAGCTCCTCGCGCCGCGCCACCTCGTACGCCGTACAGACGACCTCGCAGCCCTCGTCGCCCATCGCGCCGCCCATCACGGTCGCGTCGGAGCAGAACGCGACGACCGGCGCCCCCGCGATCGTGCCGCGCACGGCGAGCATGCCGGACAGGTCGTCGGGGGTGATCAGCTCGAGCGAGCCGGGGTCGAGCAGGTTCGTCAGCCGGGTGACCGGGTTGCGGGGGTCCAGTTCGCGGGGCAGCTTCGCTGGTTTGTTCGGAGCGCTGGTGGTCATGGGGCCTCCCGGCCTGGATTGAGGAGCACCGCCAAGGTCATGGGGCCTCCCGGTCTGGACTGAGGAGCGGAGGGAGCGAAGCGACTGAAGCGACGAGGGAAGACCGGGAGATCAAGCCCCATGACCCGCCGTGCCGGAGGCGCGGCAATATGTACAGCTCAGATTGACTTGAAGGCCAAGGCGACGTTGTGGCCGCCGAAGCCGAAGGAGTTGTTCAGCGCCGCGATGTCGCCGTCGCCGAGCTTGCGCTGTTCGGTGGCGATGTCGAGGTCGACGCCGTCGTCCACCTTGTCGAGGTTGATCGTCGGCGGCACCACGCGGTGGTGCAGCGCGAGCACGGTGGCGATCGACTCGACCGCACCGGCCGCGCCGAGAAGGTGACCGAACATCGACTTCGGCGCGGTCGCGACCGCCTGGTCGGCCGCGCTGCCCAGCGCCTTGCGGATCGCCACCGACTCGGCGACGTCACCGACCGGCGTCGAGGTGGCGTGCGCGTTGATGTGCACGATGTCGCCGGCCGTCAGGTCGCCCTCGCGCAGCGCCTGCAGCATCGCGCGCTCCGCGCCGGAGCCGGTCGGGTCGGGCTGCACGATGTCGTGGCCGTCGGCGGTGATGCCGGAGCCGGCGAACTCGGCGTAGATCTTGGCGCCGCGGGCGACCGCGTGCTCGTAGGTCTCCAGCACCAGGACGCCGGCGCCCTCACCGAGCAGGAAGCCGTCACGGTCGACGTCCCACGGCCGCGACGCGCGCTCCGGGTCGTCGTTGCGCCGGCTCAGCGCCATCATCTGGCCGAACGCGGCCAGCGGCAGTCCGGCGATCGACCCCTCCGCGCCGCCGGCGACCACGATGTCGGCCCGGCCGAGCCGGATCTGGTCGGCGGCCAGCGAGATCGCCTCATTGCTGGAGGCGCAGGCCGAAACGGGCGTCTGGACGCCGGCCAGCGCGCCGAGCTCGAGGCCGACGTTGGCGGCCGCGGAGTTCGGCATCAGCATCGGGATCGCCAGCGGCGAGACCCGGCGCGGGCCGTTGCGCAGCGCGTCGTAGTTGGCCAGCGTGGTGAGCAGGCCGCCGATGCCGGTGGCGATCGCGACCCCGAGGCGGGTCTTGTCCAGCTCGACGTCGGCCAGGCCGGAGTCGGCCCAGGCCTCACGGGCGGCGACCACCGCGAACTGCGCGTTGCGGTCCAGCCGCCGGGCCTTGACCCGCTCGATGATCTCGGTCGGCTCGACCGCGGCCGGGGCGGCGATCTTCACCGGCAGTTCCTCGACCCAGTCGGCGGTCAGCAGCTTGGCGCCGGACCGGCCGGCCAGCAGGCTTTCCCAGGTACTGGCGACGTCGCCCCCGACCGGGGTCGTCGCTCCGAGCCCGGTGATCACGACTCGGGTCTTCGACATGGTTACCTCATCCTTCGGCGAGAGAACTGGTGCGAGTAACGGGAACGCCGGCGGACCGGCGGGGTGGACTGCGGTGGTGACTGGCGCGGTGCCGGCAGCGAAGACCCGAGGGTCGCCCGCCGCCGGCCCGATCCGGGCAGGGCTCGGTCAGCCGTTCTGGGCGCGCTCGATGAACGCGACCGCGTCGCCGACGGTCTTCAGATTCTTGACCTCGTCGTCGGGGATCTTCACGCTGAACTTCTCCTCGGCGGCCACCACGACCTCCACCATGGAGAGCGAGTCGACGTCGAGGTCGTCGGTGAAGGACTTGTCCAGCTGGACGTCCTCGACCGGGATACCCGCGATCTCGTTGACGATCTCGGCGAGGTTGCTGCGGATCTCTTCGGTGCTGGCCATCTGTGTGGTTTCCCTTTCGGATTCTGCTGCTTGCGTACGCCGGGCCCGGCCACCTGAGCCGTTCCCGGACAACTGGGGGAGTGCTACGGGATCCGGATCACCTGGCCGGCGTACACCAGCCCGGCCCCGAATCCGATGATGAGCGCCAGGTCGCCGCTCTTGGCCTCGCCGGACTCACGCATCGCCTCGATGGCCAGCGGGATCGAGGCCGCCGAGGTGTTGCCCTGGCGCTCGATGTCGCGGGCCACCTTGACGTGCTCGGGCAGCTTGAGCGCCCGGCGCATCGCGTCGGTGATCCGCATGTTGGCCTGGTGCGGCACGAACAGATCGAGGTCCTCGGCGCTCACGCCGGCCACGTCCAGCGCCTGCTGCGCGGCCTTGGCCATCTCGTACGACGCCCAGCGGAAGACCGGGTTGCCGTCCATCGTCAGGTGCGGCCAGTTGAAGCTGCCGGCCGCCTCCTGCCAGGACTCCTTCTGGCTGATCAGCGCGTGCTGGGTGCCGTCGGACCCCCACACCACCGGGCCGATGCCCTGCTCTTCGGACGGGCCGACCACGGCCGCGCCGGCGCCGTCGGCGAAGATGAACGCCGTGCCGCGGTCGGTCCGGTCGGTGATGTCGCTGAGCCGCTCGACGCCGATCGCCAGCACGTACTTCGCGCTGCCGCCGCGAACCATGTCACTGGCCATCGCGACGCCGTAGCAGAAGCCCGCACAGGCCGCGGAGATGTCGAACGCGGCGGCCGTCGGGGCGCCGACCTCGACCGCGATCCGGGTCGCGATCGCGGGCGTCTGGTACAGGTGCGTGACGGTGGCGACGACGACGCAGCCGATCTGGGCCGGGTCGATGCCGGAGTCGCGCAGCGCCTGCTTGGCGGCCTCGACCGACATCATCAGCACGGTCTCGTCGGGCTCGGCCCAGCGCCGTTCGCGGATCCCGGACCTGGTCCGGATCCACTCGTCGCTGGAGTCGATCTGCTCGAGGATCACCGAGTTCGGCACGACGCGCCGCGGGCGGTAGGAACCGAGGCCCAGGACGGCGGTGTGCGCCGCGCCCTGGACGGAAGCGATCGTGCCGGTCATGTCAGTTTCCTCCGCTCGGATGCAACCGGACCAGCGGCTGCCCGGGGGCGACCGGGTCGCCCTCCTCGACCAGCCACTCCACCACGATGCCGCCGTGCGGGGCGCGCACCTCGAGCTCGTCGCGCAGGCTCTTCACCGTCGCGACCACCTCCCCGGCCTCGACCGCGTCGCCCGCCTCGCGCTTGACCTGCGCCTCGCGGGTGAAGGTGCCCTTCATCGGCGCGACCAGCAGCCGCCAGGTCGGCGAGGCGTCGATCTCCGACGGGCTGCCGTGCTTGTCGACGAAGGCGCGGGCGTCGTCGAGCTGGTCGGGCGTCTTCAGCGCGAACGTCTCGACGCCCTTGAGCGCGCGCTTGGCGATCCCGGTCAGCGTGCCGGCCGGGGTCACCTCCAAGATGCCGGTGACCTGCAGGTCGGCCATCGTCTGCATGCACAGGTCCCAGCGGACGGGTGAGTTGACCTGCTGGACCAGGCGCTGCAGGACGTCCTGGCCGTCGTGCACGACCTGGCCGTCGCGGTTGGAGATCAGCCGCGCGCGGGGGTCGTGGGTGGTGATCGAGCGGGCGTAGCCGGCCAGGGTCTGGACGGCGGGCTCCATGTGCTTGGTGTGGAAGGCGCCGGCCACCGACAGCGGGATCAGCCGGGCCTTGGCCGGCGGGTCCTCGGCGAGTGCGGCCAGCTCCTCGACGGTGCCGGCGGCAACGATCTGGCCGGGGCCGTTGTCGTTGGCGGCGGTCAGCCCGTACTGCGCGAGCTTGGCCAGGATCTCGTCCCGGTCACCACCCAGTACGGCGGTCATCGAGGTCGCGGTCTGCGCGGACGCGGCGGCCATCGCCTTGCCGCGCTCGCGGACGAAGACCATCGCCTGCTCGGCGCTGATCACGCCGGCGCCGACCGCCGCGGCGATCTCGCCGACGCTGTGGCCGGCCAGCGCGCCCATCTTCTGGAACGCGTCGCCGGGGTGCGGGAACACGGCCAGCGCGGCCAGCATGCTGGAAGCGACCAGCAGCGGCTGCGCGATCGCGGTGTCCCGGATGGTGTCCGCGTCGGCCTTCGTGCCGTAGTGGGCGAGGTCGAGACCGGCGACGGCCGACAGCCAGTTCAACCGGTTCTCGAAGACTGGGTCCTCCAGCCACGGCTCGAGGAAACCTGGGGCTTGGGCGCCCTGTCCGGGCGCGACGATGACGAGCACGTGACAACTCTCCCTGAGCCGGGCCGATCGTGGGCTACGCGGCAGCACGAATTCTACCGCCTGGACTTTGTAGGGATCCTACAAAACGTGGGCTCCCGGTTCCGGGTTGAGCAGGCGGCCGAGGGCCAGTGCGACACGCAGTGTGAAAGCGTCGCGGGGATTGCCCGGCGAGTAGCCGGTGATTTCGCCCACACGCTTCAGCCGGTACCGGACGGTATTGGCGTGGATGAACATCGCCCGGGCCGTCGCCTCGATCGAACCACCGGAGTCCAGGTACGCCGAAACGGTGTCCAGCAGCACTCCGTCGCCCATCGTGAGCGGGCCGTAGACGCCGGTGGCCAGTTGGCGGCGGGCGTGACCGTCGCCGGACAGCGATCGCTCGGCGAGCAGTTCGTCGGCGTGCACCGGTCGCGGAGCCGTCGGCCAGGCCGGCGCCGCGCGCAGTCCGGCGACTGCCGCGCGGGCCGAGGTGACGGCTGCCATCAGGTCCTTGACGACCGGCCCGACGACGATCGGGCCGGGCCCGAACCAGCCGACCAGCTTTTGTACGATCTCGACAGGTTTACTCGTACCACCAAGTACTATCACCAGCCGGTCGCCCTGCATCGCGCACAACGCATCGGCACCGGCTTCGCGGGCGGCGGCCCGGACGGCGTCGGAGACGTTCGCCGTACCGGACTCTCCGTCGGGGGCCCGGCCGACCACGACCGCCACCTCGGACGACCCGGTCGCGCCGGTCCAGCCCAGCGCCGATGCGCGCGACCGGACCGACTCGTCGGCCTCGCCGCGGATCACCGAGTCGACCACCAGCGCTTCCAGCCGGGCGTCCCAAGCGCCGCGCATCTCGGCCGCCTGCGCGTAGACCGCGGCCGCCGCGAACGCGACCTCGCGCGCGTACCGCTGCATCGCCTCGTGCACGGCCGGCACGTCCTCGGCCGGCAGCAGGTCGCCGATCGTGTTCTCGATCATCTCGATCGTGGTCCGGACCAGGTCGACGGTCTGGTGCAGGCTGATCACCCGGGTGAACTCCCGCGGCGCCGACCCGAACATCCGCGTCGGCATCGACGAGTGCGCCTCCGGGTCGCGGAACCAGTCCACGAACGCGGTGATGCCGGACTGCGCGACCAGTCCGATCCAGGACCGGTCCTGCGCCGACAACTTCCCGAACCACGGCAACTTCTCGTCCATCGCCGCGATCGCCGCCGTGGCCAGCGCACCAGTAGCCCCCTGCAGCCGCTCCGCGCGCGCCGCATGCCCCCGATCCTTCACCTTCGCCACGCCTCGACCCTAGCCGCAGTCGGGCAAACGCCCCGTGGGTACGGCGTCCGCGCGCCGTACGGGTGCCGACCGACCACGAACCCCACGCCGTACGAGCTAGCCGACGACGGTGAATCGCACCCCACCGGCGACTCCGGCCGTGTGCCGGTCCTGCACGGTCACGACGTAGTCGCCGGGCGGAAAGCTCCAGGTGTCGCTGTCCGCCCGCCAGGTGTAGACGATCCGGGCCTTGCCCGACGCGTCGGTCTGTTCTGCACCGCTGTAGACAAGATCACACGGTGTCGTGCGCTCGATCTTCGGGCACACCCCACCGCGGTCACTGGCCGGACTGGCGATCTCGACGTCCATGAACGTGTTCGGGTACGCGTCCCAGATCTCGATCACGACGTTCGTGGTCGTGCCCCTGCGCACCTGGACCGGACTGACCGCCACCTGCCAGTTCTTGATCGCGTCACCCGTGCTCGGCGGCGGTGGTGGAGGCTGGACGGTCGCCGCGGTGGTCTTCGTCGCGGTCGGCTTTCTCGTCGGCCGGGTCGACGGTTTCGGTGTCGGCCTCGCTGTCGGTCTGGTCGTCACCTCGGTGCTCGGCTTGGCGGTGGGAGAAGGAGTAACCGACGGTGCCGGGGGAGTCTTGCTCGGTGCCGGCGACGCGCCCGGCGAGGCCGGGGCCGACGACGGCTCGTCGGAGGCCGCGAACCAGGTGTCGTAGACGAAGTTGCCCAGCACGCCGATGACGACCCCGGAGATCAGCGTCCAGGCCCCCCGGATGGCCCAGCGCCGTACACGCTTCGACAGTGGTTCCTGCTGATGTTCGCTCACAGCCCTACCCCCACGCCGGCCGTCGACAGATGCTGGCCGGTGCCCGTTGATCGAACCACGGGTGATGCCGACGCTACGCACCGGCGTGCCTTGTCCTGACCTGATGACGGTCGAACGCTCCGCGGTCCGCCGGGGAATGGTCCGTGCGACCCGCCATGATGGGGTCATGAGCGACAAGGCTGGGGTGACGGCGGCGGTCGAGGCGTTGCGGGCGATCGGGTACTACCTGGAGCGCGACCGGCAGCCGACTCATCGGGTGAAGGCCTATCGGCGGGCCGCCGACACGATCGAGGCGTTGCCGGCGACCGAGGTGCGGGCGCGGAAGCGGGCCGGGACGCTGACCGAGTTGCCGGGGATCGGGCCGAAGACCGAGGCGGTGATCCTGGAGGCGATGGACGGCGCGGTGCCGGCGTACCTGACGAAGCTGGAGCAGGGAGCGGCCGCGCTGACCGAGGCCGGTACGGCGATGCGGGCGGCGCTGAAGGCCGATCTGCACCTGCACTCGGACTGGTCCGACGGTGGCAGCCCGATCGAGGAGATGGCGCGGACGGCGGCGCGGCTTGGGCACTCCTACATCGCGCTGACCGACCACTCGCCGCGGCTGACGGTCGCCAACGGGCTGTCCCGCGAACGGCGGCTGCAGCAGCTCGAGGTGGTCGCCGAGCTGAACAAGAAGCTCGCCGACGAGCTGGACGGGTTCCGGATCCTGAACGGGATCGAGGTCGACATCCTGGACGACGGGTCGCTGGACTGCGACACCGAGATCCTCGCCCGGCTCGACGTGGTCGTGGCCAGCGTGCACTCCAAGCTGCGGATGGCGTCGGAGCCGATGACCGAGCGGATGGTCAAGGCGATCGCCAACCCGCACGTCGACATCCTCGGCCACTGCACCGGCCGGCTCGTCACCGGCGGCCGCGGCACCCGCCCGGAGTCCGACTTCGACGCCGAGGTCGTCTTCGAGGCCTGCCGCCAGTTCGGCACCGCGGTCGAGATCAACTCCCGCCCCGAACGCCTCGACCCACCGCGCCGCCTGCTCTCCCTGGCCGTCGAGACCGGCTGCCAGTTCTCGATCGACACCGACGCGCACGCCCCCGGCCAGCTCGACTGGCAGCCCTACGGCTGCGAACGCGCCGAGGAGTGCGGCGTCGACCCGTCCCAGGTCGTCAACACCTGGGACGCCGACAAGCTGCTGGAGTGGACGGCGTCGTCATGATCAGCATGAAGTCCTTGACTACGCCTCCGCGAGGGGCGGCGCTTGGCGCCACCACGTACTGGCGGCGAAGCATGTTCTGAGCCAGCTTCGCTCATCTTGGTCGAGGATAACGCCACCCATGATCGGGAGCCGATCGAAGAACTCTCTGACCGTGGTGATCCCGCTTCGTTCGAGCGCTCCGAGCGCCCCCGGAACCCCCGACAACGCGTCGAGCTCCTCCAAGGTGGACACGCCAAGGTTCTCAGCTCGCAGACTCGAATCAACCAAGTCATGCCACAACGGAACCGGTTCCCAGTCAAGATCGCTGTGGAACAGCGTTGCGCAGTCCGAGCCCATCTTCTGTTGGAAGATCAAACGCTCGCCGTGGACGTTCATGAAGTAACCGACGTAGTCGGACGACTCAAAGGCGACATCGGCCATAGCGGCCAAACCACGATGAATGGAGGTGCTGCGGGCCAGAAAGCTGCGCACCTGAGTGACGAAATCGGCGATCGTTTCGTCGTCCAGCCGAGACGATAACGGTACAAAGATTGAGGCCGGGGCCGAACCGCCGCGCGGAGCCGCGCCTAACTGTTCCGTCGCGTTCGACCAGTGCAACTTGCCAGAGTCAGGGTCGTGGACGATGCAGATCACCGGGACGTTCGGCTTGCTCCAGCTCACGCGGTGACTGCCGACTCGAACTCGATAACCGCCGGACGCGCGGTAGGTTGTCCCGCCTTTGACCTGAATGGCGATGGTGTGCCCGGTCAACTCTCGGTTGTCGACAAGGCGAATGAACAGGTCCTCGCCGAAGTCGTTCTCACCGGCTACTGGCTGGACAATGTGGTAGTTCCGCTCGAAGAGAGAGATCGTCGCATTGATCGCCTCCCGTTCTGCACGCCGATTCCGGGGTACTTTCGTCACTCAGTACTGCTATCACATGAGAGATGTACACACTTCGCCGTCCAGACAGCTGCACTAGGCGTAAAGACGCAACCAGCACATCCTCGTATCACTCATGCAGCGCCATAGTTCGCTCGACCAGTTCGTCGATCGTGATGCGGTCGAAGCCCCGGACGGCTGAGCGGACCACGCCGTTGCCCGCCTGGGCCAGGACCGAGGGGATGGCGTCGGCGCCGTGGAGGGCACCGAAGACGCTGCCGACCGTCGCGCTGGTGGAGTCGGTGTCACGGCCGGCGCCGACCGAGAGGCCCAGTGTGCGGACGTAGTCGCCGTCTCCCCAGAGCAGCGCTGTGGTGATGATGGCGGCGTTGTTCAGCGTGTACACCCAGTTGTAGTCGAGCGTCTCATCGACCCAGTCGAGCGCTTCCTCGGCGGTCGCGCCCTGCGCGTGCAGGTCGAGCAGCGCGCGCTGGCTGTCGGCGAGACGCGATTTCGGCGGGACGACGTCGAGCGCGACGCGCAGCGCCTCGGTGATCTCGTCCGCGACCAGCGCCTGGGCGACCAGCGCCGCGGCCCATTGAGCGCCGTACAGGCCGTTGGCGGTGTGGGACAGGCTCGCGTCGACCAGCGCCAGGCGCGCCGCCTCGGCGGGATTGCCGGGGTTGGCGTAGCCGTACGCGTCGACGCGGATGAGCGCGCCGATCCACTCCCGGTACGGGTTGCGCGTGGTCGCCGTGTCCGGCGGGCGCAGGCCCTGCACAAGATTCCGGTACGCCGCCCGCTCCGCGGTGTAGGTCTGCGTGAACGGCATCCGGTCGAGCCACTCGCGCGCGACGTCCTCGGTGTGCAGCTCCGGCCCGTACGTCTCCAGCAGGTGCAGCCCGAGCATCGTCCAGTCGAGGTCGTCGTCGCGCGGCACCGCGTCGAACCGGCCCGCCGACGCCTCGGCCGCGGACGGGTGCAACGTGATTCCGGGTGGCGGCGTGGCGACGTACGGTACGAAACCGCTGAGCGGCCAGTCGCCGACCGCTTCCAGGTAGGTCCGCACGTCGGCCCGGCCCAGTCCCTCGACCGGTTTGCCCATCGTGTTGCCGACACACCGGCCGAGCCAGGCGCCTCGGATTCGGTCCGCGAGGTCGTCACCCGCCGGCGCCCCGGAATCCGGCCTGGACCCGGACCCGAACGCGAGCGTCGGCTCCGGCTCCTCGTACGGCCACTCCGGGTCGCGCCGCAGCGACGCCAGCGCGGTCTCGATGTCGGCCAGCTGGGTGAGGTCCCCGGCGGCCGCCGCGATCCGGGCCCGCGCGTGCAGGTCGCCGACGGCGTACCCGGAGCTCTCCAGCTGCTCGGCCTCGTCCGGGACGAGGTCGCGAAGGTCGAGTACGTCGTGCACGGGCAGCCTCCAGAGTTCGAGCGTCTGAGTCCATACTCGTGCAATGAGCGACTTGGAAAAGGACCCGGCCGAGGTCGTCTGCGACGGGGCGGGCGCGGAGGGGCCGGTGCAGGAGCTGCTGGAGCCGCGCCAAGTGGTGCTCGGCCGGACCACGAAGGTCCGCCGGCTGCTGCCGAACAAGGACCGCCGAATGGTCGGCGCATGGTGTTTCGCCGACCACTACGGGCCGGACGACCTGACCGCGCGGGTCGACTCGTACGACGTACCGGGGGAGCGGGGCATGGTGGTGCCGCCGCATCCGCACACCAGTCTGCAGACGGTGAGCTGGTTGATCGAGGGCGAGATCGAGCACCGCGACTCCGCTGGGTCGCACGCGATGGTCCGGCCGGGCGAGCTGAACATCATGACGTCCGGCCCGGGCATCGCGCACTCGGAGATCTCGCCGCCGTCGGCGCCGCCGATGCTGCACGGGGTACAGCTGTGGGTCGCCCTGCCGGAGTCGGCGCGCAACACGGTCCCGCCGGCCTTCAACGCCTACGCCGATCTGCCGGTCCTGGAGCTCGACGGCGCGCGGGCGAAGGTGATGGTCGGCACTGTCGGTGGCGTCACGTCGCCGGCGCCGGCGTACACGCCGCTGGTCGGGGCCGACGTGACGATCGAGCCGGGACGGACCGTGGCGGTGCCGTTGACGCCCGAGTTCGAGTACGCCGTACTGGTGGTCGACGGAGAAGTCAGCGCCGGGCAGGTCGCGCCCGGGTTCGGCGAGATGGCGTACTTCGGCACTGGCCGGGACGCGATCGAGCTGACCGCCGGCGCCGAGGGAGCCCGGTTCGTGCTGCTCGGCGGCGAGCCGTTCGACGAGCAACTGGTGATGTGGTGGAACTTCATCGGCCGTACGCACGAGGAAGTGGTTGCCGCGCGCAACGACTGGATGGCGTCGGTCGAGGCCGGCGGCTCGTCCCGCTTCCCGGCTGTGCTCGGGTACGACGGAGCGCCGCTCCCGGCCCCGCCGCTGCCCGGCACCCGCCTGAAGCCGAGACCCCGCGCCCGCTGACCTGCTGCGCCCGCGCCCCGACCCCCGATCGCCCGCGGTCGCCGCACCCCGGTCCGACTCACACCACCGCATGTTCCACCGGCGTCGCCGCGCCGACCCGGCGCCGGTAGTACGCCCACGTCAGCACGAGCAGCGCCGGCCCCCACAGATTGAGCGGCGCGTAACACGCGATCATCAGCGCCTTCGCCGCGTCGCTGCCGAACGGCAGGAACTCATCGCTGAACACGTCCCGGAACGCGAAGCCCCAGATCGCGATCAGCGCCAGGCTGCCCAGTATCGCCGGCACGATCGCCGCGAACGGCGGGACGCGGCGCCCGCCGATCCACGGGATCCACCGCGGCACCACCTCGCCCCACCGCCGGACCAGGCCGAACGCCGTCAGCGCGACCGCCTCGGAGACCACGCTGAGCACCACGATGTACCCGATCTCCCACCCGTGCGCGTGGATCGGCCGTCCGGCCTCGTCCACCATGCCCATCGACCACCCCGCGGCCAGTCCGAGCCGCCACAATCCCGACGGCAGCACCATGAACGGAATCGCGTGGGCCAGCCATTCGGCCCAGCGCGGCACAGGTCTCTCGGTCATGCCTCAAGGCTGCGGGGTCAAGCGCTCGAAAACCTCACCCGCGCGAGGGATTCGCCTCCCTCGCGCGGGTGAAATCAACGGTTCCGGTGCGGTTCGGCGTGCCGGCGGATCCACGGGGAGAGGAAGTACAGCGCGAGCGCGAACGCGATCGTCACCACCGCCAGGCCGCCGAAGTACGCCGTGTCGGAAGCGCCCTCGGTGGCCTGGACGAGCTGGGCCGTGATCGCCTGCCCGGCCGCCGGCGCGAGGAACCACAGCGCCATCATCTGGCTGAGGAACGCCTTCGGCGCGAGCACGGTGGTCGCGGCCAGGCCGACGGGGGACAGGAACAGTTCGCCGAGGGTCTGGATCACGTAGACCAGGACCAGCCACAGCGGCGAGGCGAGACCCTCGCCGGTGACGGCCGACGCGACGCCCATCACCGCGAACGAGATTCCGGCCAGCAGCAGCCCGGTGGCGAACTTCTGGCCGATCCCGGGCCCGCGGTCGCCGAGCTTGATCCAGACCGCCGCGAACACCGGCGCCAGCACGATGATCGAGAACGGGTTGATCGACTGGAAGAACTCCGGCGAGATCGAGACGCCGAACAGCTCCAGCGCCGTCCGGTCCGCGGCGAAGGTGGTCAGCGTCGTCGCGGCCTGCTCGAACAGCATGAAGAACAACATCGCCGCGACGAACAGCGGGATGTAGGCCCGGACCTGCTGCCGCTCGGTCGGCGTCACCAGCGGGCTGCGCAGCAGCATCTTGAAGTAGGCGATCGGCGCCAGGAAGCACAGGTACGAGATCGCGTCGACGACCGGCTTCGGCCCGATCCCGCCGGTGCGCCAGGCGGAGAAGGCGAACACGACCACCAGCAGCCCGACCACCGCGCCGGTGACCTTGAGCATCGCCGGCCGGTCCTGCGCGGTCAGCGGATTCGGCGGGGTGTCGCCGCGGCCCTGCAGGGTCCGCCGGCCGAGCACGTACGCGACCAGCGCCAGCGTCATCCCGACCGCGGCCGCCGCGAACGCGACGTGGAAGCCGAACTCGCGGCGCAGGAAACCGACCACGAACGGCGCGCTGAACGAGCCGATGTTGATGCCCATGTAGAAGATCGAGAACGCCGAGTCCCGCCGGTCGTCCCCGTCGGCGTACAAGGTGCCGACCATGGTCGAGACGTTCGGCTTCAGCAATCCGGTGCCTAGGGCAACCAGCGCGATCCCCAGGTAGGCAAGGCCTTCGGCGGGCAGCGCCAGGCAGAGGTGCCCGGCAACGATCACCGACCCGCCGTACAGGACCGTACGGCGGGCGCCGACGACCCGGTCGGCCAGCCAGCCGCCGAGTACCGACAGCAGGTAGACCGACGCGCCGTAGATCGACACGACCGCCTCGCCGAGCGACTGCCCGAGCCCGAGTCCATGCGCCTGGTCGGTCAGGTACAGCAGCAGGATGGCGCGCATCCCGTAGTAGCTGAACCGCTCCCACAACTCGGTCGCGAACAGCGTTCTCAGGCCCCGCGGATGCCCGAAGAAGGCCGTGTCCTGCTCGGTTCCTGACTGTGTCTGGGACACGCTCGACTACTCCCCGTGGACGGAAATCAAACGTCTCGACGGTAGTCGGTTGCCTTGGCCAACCATCACCCGGGGGTCAGAGTGTGATCCAGTACCGCCGGGTCAGGCCGAGCCAGGTCTCGCGGACGTCCTCCAGAACACCCCCGTTGCGCTCGATCGTCCGGGCCGACGCGAGGTTGTCGTCGTCACAGGTGACCAGTACGCGCTCGAGGCCGCGAGCGCGAGCCCGGTCGAGCACGGCGCCGAGCGCCCAGGACGCCAGTCCGCGGCCGCGCGCCGACGGCCGGATGCCGTACCCGATGTGCCCGCCGCCGTCGAGCAGCTTGTCGTTCAGCCGGTACCGCAGCGTGATCGCTCCGGCGTAGTTGCCGTCATCAACGATCCACCAGTACGCCGCGGGCACGCGGCCCGGCGCCAGCTCGCGGGTCTCGTCGCCCTCGCTCTTCAATCGCTCGATCCAGGCGGCGAACCCCTTGACCGTGCCGACCTCGTCGGTCTCGTGCAGCCCTGAACCGTGCTGGGTCTCCGAACCCCACTCGCGCGAGGACTCCAGCCACGAGTCCCGCAGGGCCATGGTCGGTTCGATCAGCTCAGGCATGACCAGAGCCTAGATCGGTACCGGCGCCGAGGCGCACCGAATTTCGGTCAGAGCAGGTTGTGCTCGCGGGCGCTGGCGACCGCCGCCGTCCGGGACGGGACCGCGAGCTTGCCGAAGATGTTCGACAGGTGCCGGGCGACCGTTTTCTCGCTGAGCACCAGGCGCTCGGCGATCTCCGTGTTGCTGTGGCCGTCGGCAACCAAGCGCAAGACCTCGAGCTCGCGAGGGGTGAGACCACCAGCACTCGGGCGGTGCAGAAGACGCCCGGTGTCCTCGCGGCAGCTCACGGCACCGAGCTCGGCGAAGATCTGGAACGCGGCGGTCAGCTCGGCCGTCGCCGAGTCCTCGTCCCCGAGGCCACGGAACGCCCGCCCGACCAGGACCCGGGCCCGCGCGACCTCGTACGGCGCTTGCAGGTCGCTCCACAGTCGGGTGGCCAGCCGCGCCTGCGGCAGGGCCCGGTCGGGATCGCCGACCGCCAGGGCAACCAGCCCGGTCCCGTACGCCGCCATCGCGCGCAGGCCGGCGCAGCCGAAGGCCGCCGCGATCTCGGTCAGTTCGCTCCCGGCCCGCTCGGCTTCGTCGTGGCACTCGCCGGCCACCAGGATCTCCACCGCCGCGGGCAGCAGCCGGGCGCGTTGAACCGCGCCGGGTGTCTCGGCGAGCAGCCGGCGGATCGCCGCGAGAGCGGCCGGCGTACGGCCCCGGGCGAGCCAGAGCAGCGCCAGACCGGGCTGGGGCTCGTGGCCGAAGCCGGACGCCTGCTCGTAGGAGGCCTCGGCCAGGGCCAGGTCACCGCGGATGCGCAGCACGTCACCTCGCTCGCTCAGGGCGAGTCCGGCCGCGTCCTGGGACCGCGAGGCGGCGTACCGGCGGCGGGCGAGCTCGAACTCCTCCAGCGCCTCGGCGAACGCGCCGCGCAGCCGCAGGATCTGCCCCCGGTGCACGGCGCACTGCCCGGTGAACGGGACGAGGTCGGGCTGGCTGTCGCACCACCTGGTCAGCGCGCTGGTCCAGGCGGACGCGCGGCCGAAGTCCAGCACCTCCTGGCAGGCCTCGATCATCGCGCAGTAGACGTTGCCGGCGAAGATCGGTGACAACTCGCCGGCCGCGACCGCGACCATCGCCTCGTCGAGCAACGACAGGCCGTCAGGGACCCGGCCCGCGTAGATCAGCAGGCGGCCCTGGCAGACCAGGCCCTGCGCCACCAGGTCGTCGTTGCCGAACCGGCGGCCCAGGTCGGTCATCTCGGTGCCGACCCGCAGCGCGCCCGCGAAGTCCTGCCGGTCGAGGCATCGGAAGAAGTCGTGGATCAGCAGGTAGCCGCGTTCGACCACGTCGGCGGGCTGATCGGCCAGCAGGCGCTGCGCCCGGGCGACCCAGCCACTGGCGACCGCCGCCTCGCCGCGGACGTTCAGCACCAGTCCAAGCCAGAAGGCGAACCTGATCGCCCGGAGCGTGTCACCGCCGTCGACGGCCGCCTGGTAACCGCGCTGGAGGGCCCGGATGCAGGCGTCGTCGTCACCGGCCAGGTGCGCAGCGGTGGCCAGGGACAGCAGGTCGTCCGGGGTCAGCTCGGTGGGCTCCTGGTCGCCGACAGTCGACAGTCGCTGGTAGGCGGCGGTCCAGTCCCGCCGTTCGAACGCCTGCCGCGCCTGCTCGAGATCGTCGACGATGCCCATCGCGCAGTCCTCCCCTTCCGCCGACAATACGCGCGCGCGGCCTCATCCGGCAGCGACAGTGCGAGGTCTCCGCGCCCTGGCGGCGATGCGCTCGGCGACGTACTCGGCGTCCCGGCCGACCCCCGGCAGCGTCATCGAAGTGAAGGCGAACTGGAACGACAGGCCGCAGAAAAACAGTCCAGGCGCCGCCGGTACGACGCCCCGCGACTCCTCGGGCCAGCCGTCCGTGCCGATCACCGGCAGGTCGATCCAGTCGAACACCTGACGGAACCCGGTGCACCACACCACGTTGGCGACGTCGAGCACCCGGCCACCGTCGAGCATCGGCCGCCCGTCCTGTACGCCGATGACCCGCTCGGGGACGCGTTCGACGCCCCGGGTCAGCAGATCCTCGCGCTTCACCCGGAGCGCCGGACCGCCGTGGTAGCGGACCTCCCGCAACTCCTTGCGGCCCATCGGCGTACGCCGGGTGAGCAGGTGGCTGCCGACGAACAGGAACACCGGGAAGAACAGCCGGGCGCCTTTCTTCTCCAACCGGACCGGGATCTGGCCCGGGTCGCGACCGCAGAGCACGGTCGGATGGGTCTGCGCCACCTCGTAGGCGATGTCCGTGCCCGAGTGGGACCCGCCGACCACGAGCACCGGGCCCTCCTTGAGCTGGCCGGGCCGGCGGTACTCGCTGGAGTGCAGTTGCCGGATCGCCGGGTCCACGTCGACCGCGAAGTCGGGCAGGTACGGCGTCCGGCCGAAGGTGCCGGTGGCAACCACCACGTTGTCGGCCAGGATGCGGCGGTCGCCCGTGGTCACGGCGTAGCCGCCGTCGTCCGACGGTTCCAGCCGGTCGACCGCGGTGCTGGTCCGGACCGGCAGCTCGAAGTGAGCGGCGTACGACTCCAGGTAGTCGGCGACCTCGTCCTTGGTCGGGTACGACCAGCCGTCGCCGGGGAAGCGCAGGCCGGGCAGCCCGTCGTACCGGCGCGGCGTGTAGAGCCGCAGGGTGTCCCACTGGGCCCGCCAGTTGTCGCCGATCCGGGCGTTGGCGTCGAGCACGACGCACTGCCGTCCCCGCTTCTGCAGGTGGTGGGCAGTGGCCAGTCCGGCCTGCCCGGCACCGATGATGACCGTCTCGATCTGTTCGGTGAACATGTCCGTCTCCGCTCGTCGTGGAAGGTCCTTCGACGCTAGGAGTGCGGGGCCCGCGGCCGCGTCGGACGAACTACCCAACTCGCGCGCGGCCGCGGCTACGTGGTTTGTCGTAGACGCGCGAAGGGCCGCCCACCTGTCGGTGGACGGCCCCTGGCTCGGACGTCGGCGTCAGGCGCCGGCGCCCTCCTGCTTCACGCCGGCGACCGCGGTCGGGTCGTCGATGCGGTACTTGCGGGCGGCCTCGGCGGCCACCTCGCGCTTGACGTCACCGCGCTTGGCCAGGATCTCCAGCGTGGCGACCACGATCGACTCGGCGTCGACGTGGAAGTGCCGGCGAGCGGCCGCACGGGTGTCGGCCAGACCCCAGCCGTCGGTGCCGAGCGAGGTGTAGTCGTTCGGGACCCAGCGGGAGATCTGGTCCTGGACCGAGCGCATGAAGTCGCTGACCGCGACGACCGGGCCCTTGGTGTCCTTCAGCTGCTCGGTGACGAACGGGACCCGCTCGTCCTCGTCCGGGTGCAGCAGGTTGTGCTCCTCCGCGGCGATCGCGTCGCGGCGCAGCTCGTTCCACGAGGTCACCGACCAGACGTCGGCGGCCACCGAGTACTCGTCGGCGAGGATCTGCTGGGCCTTGCGGACCCACGGCAGCGCCACACCGGAGGCGAGCAGCTGCACGCGCGGCGCGTCCTCCTCGGTCGCCTGACCCTCGCTGAAGCGGTACATGCCCTTGAGCAGGGCCGCGACGTCGAGGTTCTCCGGCTCGGCCGGCTGCGGGACCGGCTCGTTGTAGACGGTCAGGTAGTAGAAGACGTCCTCGCCGAACGGCTTGTCCTTGTCCAGGCCGTAGCCGTACATCCGGCGCAGCCCGTCCTTGACGATGTGCGCGACCTCGTAGGCGAATCCGGGGTCGTAGTGCACCGCCGCCGGGTTGGTCGAGGCAAGCAGCGGGGAGTGCCCGTCGGCGTGCTGCAGGCCCTCACCGGTGAGCGTGGTCCGGCCGGCCGTGGCGCCGATCAGGAAGCCCCGGCCGAGCTGGTCGCCGAGCGCCCAGAGTGAGTCGCCGGTGCGCTGGAACCCGAACATCGAGTAGAAGATGTAGAACGGGATCATCGGCTCGCCGTGCGTCGCGTACGCCGTACCGGCCGCGATCATCGAGCCCATCGCACCGGCCTCGCTGATGCCCTCGTGCAGCAGCTGGCCCTGCTGGGACTCCTTCCACGACAGCAGCAGCGCGCGGTCCACGGCCTCGTAGTTCTGCCCGTGCGGCGAGTAGATCTTGGCCGTCGGGAACATCGAGTCCATGCCGAACGTGCGGTACTCGTCCGGGGCGATCGGCACGATCCGGTCGCCGATCTCCGGGTCCTTCATCAGGTCGCGGAACAGCCGGACCAGCGCCATCGTGGTGGCCACCGGGGTCTTCTCGCTGCCCTTGCTGAGCGGCGCGTAGACCTTGTTGTCGGGCAGCTTCAGCGACGTCTTCGGCGCCACCCGCCGCTCGGGCAGGAAGCCGCCGAGCTGCCGGCGCCGCTCCATCATGTACTGGTACTCCGGCGAGTCGGTGCCGGGGTGGAAGTACGGCGGGTTGTAGGCGTCCTCGAGGTCCTTGTCCTCGATCGGCAGGTAGAGCCGGTCGCGGAAGGCCTTCAGGTCGTCCGAGGTCAGCTTCTTCATCTGGTGGGTCGCGTTGCGGCCCTCCAGCGCCTCGATCGTCCAGCCCTTGATGGTCTGGGCCAGAATGACCGTCGGCTGCCCGACGTGCTCCTTGGCGCTCTTGAACGCGGCGTACACCTTGCGGTAGTCGTGACCGCCGCGGGGCAGCTTGCGCAGGTCCTCGTCGGACAGGTTGCTGACCATCTGGCGCAGCCGCTGGTCGCCGCCGAAGAAGTTGTTGCGGATGTACTCGCCGGACTCCACCGAGTAGGTCTGGAACTGGCCGTCCGGGGTGGTGTTCATCTTGTTCACCAGCGCGCCGTCGTGGTCCTGCGCCAGCAGCGCGTCCCACTCGCGGCCCCAGATCACCTTGATCACGTTCCAGCCGGCGCCGCGGAAGAACGCCTCCAGCTCCTGGATCACCTTGCCGTTGCCGCGGACCGGCCCGTCCAGCTGCTGCAGGTTGCAGTTGATCACGAAGGTGAGGTTGTCGAGCTCCTCGCGGGCGGCCAGGCCGATCGCGCCGAGCGACTCCGGCTCGCCCATCTCGCCGTCACCGAGGAACGTCCAGACGTGCTGGTCGCTGGTGTCCTTGATGCCGCGGTGGTGCAGGTACCGGTTGAAGCGGGCCTGGTAGATCGAGTCCAGCGCCGCCAGCCCCATCGAGACCGTCGGGTACTCCCAGAAGTCCGGCATCAGCCGCGGGTGCGGGTACGACGACAGGCCCTGGTGGGCGCCGCGGGAGACCTCCTGGCGGAAGCCGTCCAGCTGGTCCGTGGTCAGCCGGCCCTCGAGGAACGCGCGCGCGTAGATGCCCGGCGAGGCGTGGCCCTGGATGAAGATCTGGTCACCACCGCCCGGGTGGTCCTTGCCGCGGAAGAAGTGGTTGAACCCGACCTCGTACAGGCTGGCCGCGGACTGGTAGGTGGCGATGTGACCGCCGACCTCGAGGCCCTTGCGGTTGGCCTTGCTCACCATCACCGCGGCGTTCCACCGGATGAAGGCCCGGATCCGCCGCTCGATGTGCTCGTCGCCGGGGAACCACGGCTCGCGCTCGGGCGGGATCGAGTTGATGTAGTCGGTGCTGCGCAGCGCCGGTACGCCGACCTGCCGCTCCCGGGCCCGCTCGATCAGCTTGAGCATCAGGTAACGCGCGCGCGACTTGCCCCGCTCGTCCAGCACGGCGTCGAGCGATTCGACCCACTCACGAGTTTCGTCGGGGTCGATGTCGGGGAGCTGGGTCGGCATCCCCTCGGTGATGATGGCTGGTGGTTCGTGTCCGGAAGCCACGGTGTCCTGCCGTTCTGTCTAGTCGATCCTGCCAAGCACTAGTCGGTACTCCTAGCAATCCTGTCACCTGTTCGGAATGCGTTCTACTTTGCGTCCCTTCCCGGGCAGGATCCGGCCTCCGGAGGGCGGTCGGAGCGGACACGCGGGCAGCGCGGCACGCGGATACCGGACACGTCACGGAACCCTCGTGCATACTTGCGCGACGCGGTAGGCCACGATGGACTACTGCTACTGACGCCTACCCCCGGGCCCCGGGGACGACGGAGGAGGACACGTGAGCGCGACCGCGGACCACGCGGACGGCAAGAGCGGCGAGCCGAACATGGCGAGCCGGCTCGGCCTGGAGAGCGGCTGGGTCGTCCAGGAGCTCGGCTACGACGAGGACTGCGACGACGCACTGCGCGACGCCATCCAGGAGACGACCGGCGAGGAATTCGTCGGCGAGGACACCGATGACGTCGTGGACGTCGTGCTGCTGTGGTTCCGGGACGGTGACGGCGATCTCGTGGACGCGCTGTTCGACGTCCTGACCGACCTCAAGGCCGGAGGCGTGGTGTGGCTGCTGACGCCGAAGGTGGGCCGCGAGGGCTACGTCGACGCCAGCGACATCGCCGAGGCAGCACCCACCGCCGGACTGGCCACGACCAGCAGCCTGACGGTGACCGCTGACTGGTCCGCCACCAAACTGGTGATGCCGAAGTCGCCGCGGGTCAAGAAGTGAGCCCCGCTGCCGCCCTCCTGGTCGGCAGCGAGGCACCGGACTTCACCACACGGACGCAGCACGGCGAACCGTGGCGCCTGTCGTCGCTTCGGGGCGGCCGGCCGGTCGTCGTGGTGTTCTACCCGTACGCCTTCAGCCGGGTCTGCACGAGCGAGCTGGAGGCGCTGCGGGACCGTCCCGACCTGCTCGGCGCCGCCGAGTTCGTCGGGGTGTCCTGCGACCCGATGTTCACCCTGCGCGCGTACGCCGAGTCCGCCCGGCTGGACTTCGCCCTGCTGAGCGACTTCTGGCCGCACGGGGCGATCGCGTCGGCGTACGGGGTGTTCGACGCGGTGCGCGGCTGTGCGCTGCGGGGGACCTTCGTGATCGATTCTGCCGGTGTCGTGCGGTGGTCGGTGGTCAACGACGTGCCCGACGCCCGCGACCCCGACGACTACGCCCGGGCCTTGGCCGAACTGGTCCCCGGACTCGGGTAAAGTACGTCGCTCCCGGGTGCTTAGCTCAGCGGTAGAGCGCTTCCCTTACAAGGAAGATGTCGGGGGTTCGATCCCCTCAGCACCCACCCTTTCCACGCCGACGGCGACTTCCCGCCAGTTGGCCTTCCGGCCGTATCCGATCGGGCCGACGCTCGTTGTTTCCTCTGTCAGGGGGCGGCGAAATTCTTAACCGTCAGCTGCTGAGAACGGACTCCTCCGGCCCACCCACCGGCTGGTAGGGTTCACGGCTGTCGGTCGGCGCGCTGAGGCACCGCCGCCCGGCCGCAAACGGGGCCAGTTCTGTCGGTGAGAGCGAGACGGGTGTGCCCTGAGCCCGGCTCCGTCCAGTTGGGGAGGCGCGTGTCCGTGGGTCGCCGACTAGGCGCCGCTGAGGTCCACAGCCGTACCCAGCCTGCATCCCCGTCACCCCGCCTGGTGACCAGCACGACGTCCTTTGCTTACCCGCATCCGACCGCTCACCTGCGGGCGGCCGCCCCCAGGTTCCACGCTTTCCCTGAGCCGCACCCGACCGCCGGCGTGCGGCAGGCGTACGGCGTACTGGATGCCCCCGGCGACAGGCTCGCGGCGTGGTGAGGAACGGCGCGGACCGGCCGGCGATCAGCACCGGACCGGCCCTGATGATCCCGGCCGGCTACCCCCGCGACCTGCCCAGCGCCCTCCTGCGCGCCGCCCGCGACTTCGGCACCGCCGGCGTCGTCGAGATCGGCCCGGACGGCCGCGAGACCCGCCTGGACTTCCCGACCCTGCTGGAGCTGGCCGCCCGGATCCTGGCCGGCCTGCGCGCCAACGGCGTCCGCGCCGGCGACCCCGCCGTCGTGCACTGCACCGAACCCGTCGGTTTCTTCGCCGCGTTCTGGGCCTGCACCCTCGGCGGCATCCGCCCGCTGCTGATCTCCCCGTCCCCGGCCGGCGACCGCTCCGAGGAGGGCCGCGAACGCCTCCGCAAGGTCACCGAGCTGCTCGGCTGGACCGTCCTGATCGGCCGCCCCAGCGACCTGCCCGACGACCTCGGCCTCCCGGTGCTCGACCCCGACGCCCTGGCCGGCCACGAGCCGACGTCCGACTTCCACCGCCCGGCCGCGGACGACGTCGCCGTGCTGATGATGTCGTCCGGCAGCAGCACCGGCACGCCGAAGATCACCCAGCTCACCCACCGCGGACTGGTCGAGTTCGCCGCCGGTACGCCGGCCATGCTGCCGGTCCGCCCCGGCCAGGTCACGCTCAACTGGCTCCCGCTCGACCAGAGTGGCGCGTTCCTGCTCTACCACCTGCTGCCCGTGTTCACCGGCTGCACCAACATCCACGTGAACACCGGCTGGGTGCTGTCCGACCCGCTGCGCTGGCTCGACCTGATGGACCAGCACCGGGTCAACCACTCCTGGTCGCCGAACTTCGGCTACCGCCTCGTCACCACCGCGATCGCCGGCGAGCCGGACCGCCACTGGGACCTGTCCGCCCTGCGCAGCCTGGTCAGCGGCGGCGAGCAGATCACCGTGCCGGTGATGAGCGAGTTCCTGCGCCTGACCAACCGCTTCGGCGTCGTACCGGAGACCTTCGTCGCCGCCTGGGGCATGACCGAGACCGTCACCGGCATCACCTTCGCCCGTCCCGGCCTCACCCCGAACGTGCACCGCGTCCGGATCCCCCCGACCGGCATCGTCGAATGGGTCGACCAGGCCACTCCGGCGGGCAAGGTCGCCGTCGCCCGCCCCGGCAAGCCCCGCGCCGACGACCCCGGCGTACTGAGCCTGGTGTCGGTCGGAGCTCCCGCCCCCGGTACGACGGTCCGCATCGTCGGCCCGAACGGCGCCGTCCTGCCCGAGGGCCGGATCGGCCAGCTCCAGGTCGCCTCGGCACGGGTCACGCCCGGCTACCTCGGCAACCCCGAGGCGGACCGCGCCGCGTTCCCGGTCGGCAACTGGCCGGCCCGCAAGTGGCTGGCGACCGGCGACCAGGCGTTCATCGCCGGCGGCCAGGTCGTCATCACCGGCCGCGACAGCGAACGCATCGTCCTGAACGGCGAGAACCACTACGCCCACGAGATCGAGGCCGTCGCCGGCAGTGTCCCCGGTGCGCCCCAGGGCTTGATCGCGGCCTGCGGAGTCGCCGACAGCACCACCGGCACGGACCGCCTGGTCGTCTTCTACGCCGCCGTACCGGAGAACCGCCCCGACCTCGACGAGGCCATTAACCGCGCGCTGTCCGACCGCTTGGGCTTGGTCGCCCAGGTGGTCGCCGTCCCGCGCCACCAGTTCCCGACCACACCCGGCGGCAAGATCCTCCGCCCGCTGCTCAAACAACGCTGGATCGAGAACAGCTTCGACCAGTCCCGCCCCTTGCGCCCGGCCGCTCCGGCCGCCGACGCCCTCGACACCGCGACGGCCCCGCCGACGTTCGAGGAAGACCCGGCCGAGCGCACGATGGAACTCCCGGTCGTCCGCTTGGCCTGGCGCCGCGAAATCAAGGACTCCATCCCGAAGCCCCCGGAACGCCCGACCTTCGGGGCGAACCGTGAGGCGTCGTACGAGGAGGATCCGCAGGTTTCTCCTGCCGAGGCCACGCCGGCGGTCGAACCCGACGAGCGGCCGCAAGAGTCGTCGTACAAGCAGCCGTCGGCGGTCGACCCGGCCGAGGCGACGTCGGAGGTCAACTCCGACGAGTTGCCTCAAGAGTCGTACGAGGAGCCGCCGGCAGTCGATCCGGAGGCCGCTCCTGCCGAGGCGACTTCGGAGGCCAAGTCCGACGAGTTGCCTCGAGTGTCGTCGGACGAGGAGCTGTCGGCGGTCGATCCGGCGGCCGCTCCGGAGGCCGCTCCGGCCGAGGCGACGTCGGAGGTCCGGTCTGACGAGTTCGATGCGTCGTACGTGCCGCCGACCGGCGATCCGGCGCCTGCTCCTGCCGAAATCACGCCGGAGGTCCAGCCCTCCGAGCTCGATGCGTCGTCGCCAGACGAGCTTCCGTCCGAGCCGGCGGGCAGCGATGTCATCCCGCCCGAGGCGCTGTCGGATGACCTGCGGTCGGAACCGGTCAGCGCCGGTGTCGCCTTGCCGGAGGTCTCGTCTCCCGATGAGCTTGGGTCCGAGCCGCTCGGAGCCGATGTCGTCTCGCCGGAGGTCTCGTCGCCGGATGAGCTTCGGTCGGCGCCGATCGGCGCCGATGCGCTCTCACCCGACGCGCCCTCGCCCGTGGGAGAGCCGCGCGGCGGCACGCCGTCGTCGAAGACGGACTTCGCTGACGGACTCTCGTCCGAGTCGTCCGCCGTGGACGCACTGTCGTCTGAGTCGGCCCCAGCCGATGCGCTGTCGTCCGAGTCGACCCCAGCCGACGCGCGCCCGTCCCAGCAGCCCCAAGCCGACGCGCCATCGCCCAAGGCGGCTTCAGCCAGCGCACTCCCGGAGTCCGGCGTAGACGAGTCTGCCGAGACCCCGACGCCGAACGAGCATGTGTCCGAGGCACCCGGCACCGGAACGCCGGGATCCGAGGCGTCCTACGCCGATGCGCTGGGGTCCGAGGCGCCAGCCCCCGCCGACGCGCCGTCGCCCGAGGTGTCGGACGCAGCCCTCGCTGATGCGCCGTCGCCCGAGGTGTCGGACGCAGCCCTCGCCGACGCGCCTTCATCCGCGGAGCCGGGTGCGGAGGTACCTTCCGATGAGGCGACCCCGGCCGCGGAGCAGACGACCGAAGCCGCGCCCGAGGCGTCCACCGACGACCTCTCACCCGAGGCACCTCGCGCCGACGCGCTGTCGCCTGAGGCGGCTCCTGCCGACGCGCTGTCGCCTGAGGCGGCTCCTGCCGACGCGCTGTCGCCCGAGGCGACTCCCGCCGACGCGCCCGCCGCCGAAGCTGCTCCAGCCGATGCGCTTTCCTCCACAGAGCCCCGTACGGACGCACCTTCTGACGAGGCGACTCCGGCCGAGGACGCGGTGACCGACGTGGCGCCGGACGACGATCTCTCGCCCAAGGCGTCCACCGACGACTTCTCACCCGAGACAGTTCCGGCCGATCCGCCTGCTTCTGACACCGCTCCCGCCGATGCGCTCGGCGCCGACGCAGCTCCTGCCGATGCGCCTGCAGCCGCGGAGTCGCGTACGGACCTGATCGCCGACGAGGCGACCCGGTCCCAGGACCTGGCGACCGACGTGGCGCCGGCTCCTTCGCCCGAGGCGTCCATCGACCACCTGTCGCCCGAGGCGACTTCGGCCGATCGGCTTGCTTCTGACACCGCACCGGCCGAGGCGCGTTCGTCCGTTGAGCCTGGTACGGACGTATCCGCCGACGACGCTCCGGCTGAGGACCTCGCGGCCGAGGTGGCGCCGGACGAAGCTCGTGCGCCCGAGCCGTCCACCGACAACCTGTCGCCCGAGGCAGCTCCCGCCGATGTGCCTGCATCCGCGGAGTCGCGTACGGACCTGATCGCCGACGAGGCGACCCCGTCCGAGGACCTCGCGACCGAAGTGGCGCCGGACGAGGCCCTGCCGCCCGAGTCGTCCATCAACGACCTCTCGCCCGAAGCGGCTCCCGCCGATCCGCTTGCTCCTGACACTGTTCCCGTTGACGCAAGTTCGTCCGCGGAGCCGGGTGCGGACGTACCTTCCGACGAGGCTCCGGCTGAGGACGTGGCGGCCGACGGGGCGCCTGAGGAAGCTCCTTCACCCGAGGCGGCCACCGGCGATCTCTCGTCCGAAGCTGCTCCCTCCGACGCGCTCGGGCCTGACGCTGCTCGCGCCGACGCGCGGTCGGCGGCGGTGCCGGGTGCGGACGCACCTTCGGATGAGGCTCCGGCAGAGGACCTGGTGGCCGATGTGGCGCCGGAGGAAGTTCTGTCGCCCGAGGCGTCCACCGACGACCCCTCGTCCGAGGCGGCTCCCGCGGATCTCTCGCCCGAAGCGGTCTCCGCTGACGCGCTCCAGTCTGCGACGCCCCGTACGACAGGCGCACCGGCCGAAGTCGCCTCGGCTGAGGACTCGACGCCCGAGCAGGTGACGACCGACGGCGAACAGGCTTCCGACGGTGTCCCCTCAGGCGACGACGCACCCCGGAATGCTGACGCGCAGGTCGCCGAAACGGCGTCTTCCTCCGCCGCGGCCTCGCGGGCTGACGCAGCGCCAGTGGACGACGCGCGGGTCGCCGAGACCGCGCAGTCCAGCGACGTGGCACCGGCGGACGGCGTACAGGTCGCCGGGGCGTCACCTTCTACCCCCGATGCGGTGACGGACGACGCGCGGCTCGCCGCGCAGGCGCCCTCCGTCGACCAGGCACCAGCGGACGAGACACCAGCGGACGAGGCGCAGGTCGACAGCACCGCGTCGCCTGCCAACTCGATGCCGGAAGAGCCCTCGACGTCTGCCGACTCACTGTCCGCGGAGCCGTCGGCGGCCGACCAGCGCCCGGACGCGGTTGGCCCACTCTCCGACGCCGCCGCGGTGACCGATGACGCGCAGGAAGCGGACGACGACCAGCCGACTCAGATCCTGTCGGCCCGCGATGTGCTGACTTCGGATTCTGCGGCCGGCCAGCGCGACAGCGGCGCGGTGACCGGCGACGCGCCGGACGTAGAGGACGAGCAGTCGACTCAGACCTTGCCGGCCCGCGACGTGCTCGCTTGGGAGACCTCGCCGACCGAGGTCGGCGGGTCCACCGACACGGTCGTTCCGAGGAGCGACGAACTGCCGCAAGCCGAGTCGCTTTCGTCCGACCCCACGTCGCTTGCGGATGGCCGCCCGGCGAACCTTTCATCCGCTGAATCCTCGGCGACCGACGACGCATCGCTCAGCACCGACGGTTCATCGCCCAGCGATGTCCCCCAGCCGGACGCCGCGAAGCCGACGGATTCTGCGGCAAGCAGTGAAGCAGCAGCCGCCGAGCTTTCGGCTGAAGCCGAGGCCCTGAGCGTCGAGCCCTCGGCCGATGCATCGGTGACCGCGCTCTCCGCCGACGCCGATGTGCCGGCGGTCGAGTCGCCGGCCGATGTCGGTGTGCCGGCGGTTGGGTCCTCGGCCGATGCCGACGCGCCGGTAGTTGAGTCGTCGACGCACGCCGACGAATTGTCGCCCGAGGCCGCAGTCGCCGACGCGGACGCTGCGACGGACGAAGCCTCGGCGGCAGGAACGCAGCAGTCGGACGATGAGCAACAGCCCGAACTGCACTCGGCTGATGGTGCTCCGGACGCGGACGACGTTCAGCCAACTGCCGACGATGCCCAGTCGATCGCCGCTGGAGCAGCAACCACTGATGACGTTGAGCCGGCCGTTGCCGACGTTGACCCGACGGCGGAAGGTCCCGCGCCGAGCGACGAGGATTCTGCGCAGGCTGCGGACGTTGACCCGCCGAGTGCCGACGTGGCCACGTCGGGCGTGGATGGCGACGGCCCGGGTGCTGACGTTGCTGAGCAGGCTGTTGAAGCTGGCTCTGCGGACGGCTGTGGGCCGAACGCTGAGGATGCCCCGCAAGTTGAGGATGAGGCCCCGGCCGGCGCCGATCTCGATGCACCGACTGCGGACGACGTACCGGGTGTGAGCGCGGATGCGCTGCAGTCGGCAGATGCGCGATCGGTGGAACCGCCGGCGACTGAGCCTGCGGGCGAGGACTCGACGTCGGATGACGAGTCGGACTCCGCCTTGGATGAATCGCAGGTCGACGGGGCCGCTGACGCGGTTCGCGCCGAGGATGGGCAGTTGGCGGTTGCGGACGGCGCCGCGTCCGGCGAGGGAGATAAGTCCGCAGAGGACGGCGACGCAGCCAGCGAGGTGGAGGATGGCGACACCCGGGAGGACGCCGACGCGGAGGCTGAGTCCGCGCGGCTCGAGGCGGCGCCGACGCTTGCGGCTGCGTTGCCTACCGGTCGGGGTGGGCAGCCGGATGCTGAGATAGCGGAGGGCGAGGGGGCGCCTGACGGGGCGGTCGAGTCCGGTGAGTCGGCGGAGCCGGCGGTTCGAGGGGACGTCGGGGAAGACCCGGCGCGGCAAACCGATGTTTCCGTGATGGAGTTGGCCCCCGCGCCTGCCGTCAAGGGCGCCCGGAGCCCGGCCCACGCCGGTCGGGGAACGGCTTCGGGTCAAGTGGTCGAGCCCATCGCCGTCATCGGCCTCGCCGCGAGGTTGCCGGGGGCAACAGGGCTCGACCAGTTCTGGGACAACCTGGTCAACGGGGTGGAGAGTCTGCGGCGGTTCTCGCCGGAGGAGCTGCGTAGCGTCGGGGACGCCGAGGCGTTCGGGGACGACGAGCTTGTCGCGGTGAGTGGTGCGCTGGACGACGTGGAGTCGTTCGACGCGGCGTTCTTCGGGTTGAGTGCGCGTGAGGCCGAGCTGACCGACCCGGCGCAGCGGTTGTTCCTGGAGGTTTGCCAGCAGGCGCTGGAGCACGGTGGCCACGCTGGATCGTCCAGCCGGATCGGCGTGTTCGCCGGGTCTGGGATGAATCTGTACTCCCAAGGCGCGCAGCCGGGGGAGAACCTCGCGACGCGCGTGGCCTACCGGCTCGGGCTGACCGGCCCGGCGATCGGCGTTCAGGCTGCTTGGTCGTCGTCGTTGGTCGCGGTGCATCTGGCGTGCCAGGCGTTGCGCAGCGGGGACGCCGATCTGGCACTCGCCGGCGCAGCTGCCGTTCACGTGCCGCAGGCAACGGGTTACCACGCGAGCCCGGGGTCGATCCTCTCGCCGACCGGCCACATCCGCGCGTTCGACGCGGACGCGGACGGGACCGTCGGCGGCAACGGGGTCGCGGCCGTGCTGCTGAAGCGGCTCGATCAGGCGATCGCCGACGGCGACACCGTGTACGCCGTGATCCGCGGCTCCGCCGTCAGCGAAGGCCATCAGGTCGAACTGGTCGAGCGGGCGCTGGAGAAGTCCGGCGTACCGGCCGACTCGATCAGCTACGTCGAGGCCAGCGCGTCCGGTACGGCGGACGCCGACGCGGCCGAGTTCCGTGCCCTGAGCAACGCTTTGCGCAAGCACACCGACAAGGTCGGTTTCTGCACGATCGGCTCGGTCAAGCCGAACATCGGCCACCTCGCCAGCGCCGCCGGCATGGCCGGGTTGATCAAAACGATCCTGATGCTGCAGCACCGCACGCTCGTCCCGACGATCAACTACGACCGGCCCAACCCCCAGCTCCCGCTGGCCAACGGCCCGTTCGTGATCGGCACCGAGGTTCGCGACTGGGAGTCCGGTACGCCGTTGCGCGCCGGCGTCAGCGCACTCGATGCCCGCGGCACCAGTGCGCACGTGATTCTCGAGGAGGCGCCGCGCCAGATCCGCCGCGGCGACGACGGGCCCGTCGTACTGGCGTTGTCCGCGCCCGACCCGCACGGCCTGAGCGACCTCGCCGAGCTGTTCCGCGCCGATCTCGAGATCGGTACCGGTCACCGCTTGATCGACCTGGCCGGTACGGCGGCGCTCGGCCGCCCGGCGCACCGGCACCGCATCGCGGTCGCGGGCTCGTCGGAGAAGGAACTCGCGGAGGCCCTCGGGTCGGCGATCCCCGCGGAGGTGCCGCGCGGCGGACCAGGCCCGCTCGGCTACGCGTTCACCGGCCAAGGAGCTGCCCGCCGCGGCATGGCGGCCGGCCTCGCGGCCCGGTTCCCGGTGTTCCGCTCGGTGCTCGACGAGTGCGACAAGGTGTACGCCGAGGAGTTCGGTGGCAGCCTGCTCGACCTCCTGCTCACCCCGGCGAGCGGAAGCGAAGGCGTCTGGCCGACCGAGACCGCTCAGCCGGCGCTCTTCGCGTTCGAGCTGGCCCTGGCGCGGCTGTGGGAGTCGTTCGGTGTCCGGCCCGCGCTGGTGGTCGGGCACAGCGTCGGCGAGTACGCCGCCCTGTGCGTGGCCGGCGCGTTGTCGACCGCGGACGGCGTCCGCCTGACCGCGAAGCGCGGCCAGCTGATGCAGCGCGGAACGGTGCCGGGGGCAATGGTTGCCGTCCGCGCCGATGCCGACCGCGTTCGCGAACTGGCCAAGACTCCCGGCGTGGAAGTTGCTGCTGGCAACGGTCCGCAGTCGTTCGTGCTGGCCGGGTCCGAGGTGATCGTCGGGCAGCTGGCCGAGCAGCTGGACCGGTTGGACGTGTCCTGGCAGCGGCTGGACGTCGATCGGGCGTTCCACAGCTCGCTGGTCGAGCCGATCCTGTCCGACTTCGCCGAATTCGTTGCCACGATCAAGCTCCGGCCGTTGCGGACGCCGATGGTGTCGTCGTGGTCGGGTGATCTGCTGGAGAGCGGGACGAAGCTCGACGAGGACTACCTGGTCGGGCAGTTGCGGCAGCCGGTGCAGTTCGGGGACGCCGTCGAGGCGTTGACCGCGGCCGGATGCCGGCGCTTCCTCGAGCTCGGGCCGGACGCCGTACTGTCGCCGGCCGGCCGGCGGATCGCGCCGAACAGCACGTGGATCCCGGCCCAGCGGCTCGGCCAGGACCCGGTGCTGGCGACGATGAACGGGCTGGCCGAGCTGTACCTGCAGGGCACCGAGATCAACTGGGCGAAGGTGTACGCCGATGGCGGCCGCGTGCCGCTGCCGACGTACCCGTTCCGGCGGGTGCACTACCCGGTCGACGTGTTCGCTCGTTCGGCGGAGGCGGCCGCGAAGGTGGCGCGGCCGGACAACGCCGCCGAACCGGTCGACGACCTGCGTCCGGTCGAGCGGACCAGCGGTGCGCTCAAGCGGATCCCGCTGGACCCGCCGAGCCGGCCGAAGGCGTCGGAGCAGACCGAACCCGAGCCCGAGACGGCCGAGGAGTCGCCGTTCGCGATTCCGGCCGACGACGTCGACCGGGTCGCGGTGCAGGAAACGGCTTCCGTGGTCGACGAGTACGCCGACGTCGAAGCGACCGGGTCTGCCCAGAACATTGCTGTCGGCAACAAGTCGCCGCAGGACGAGCCCGAGGCGACCGAGCGCGCCGACGAGTCCGGGTACGCCGCGGCCGCCGACCCCGAGGTGGTCGCCGAGCGGTACCGCGAGTCGCTGGATCTGGTACTCGACCTGACCAGCGAGCAGCTCGGCCTCGATCCGTACGACGTGACGGTGGACCACTCGTTCGCCGAGCTCGGCGCGGATCCGGTCCTGATGCAGCGGGTGGTCGACGCGGTGCAGCGCAAGTTCGACGTCGAGGTCAAGGCCGAGGCGTTGTTCGAGGACCTGATCACGCCGCACAAGCTGGCGTCGGCGGTCGCGGCGAAGACTCCGCCGTCGGCGTTCACGTCCCGGCGCAAGCAGACCACGCTGAAGCCGCCGCGGATCAAGGTCCTGCCGGAGCACCCGAAGAAGGAGCAGCCGAGTTCGCGCACGGCCCTGGCGGTGCTCGGGTCCGGGCTTGCCGACCTGGCCGCGAAGGTCGACGCCGCGGCGGCGGCCACCAGCGAGGCCGATCTGCCGGGTTCGGGCATGGCCGCGTTGATGTCGCAGCAGCTGCGGGTTGCCAGCCAGTTGGTCGAGGGCGTCACGAAGCTCATGCACGAGCAGCTGGCGCTGCTCGGCGAGGTGCCGGCTCCGCCGGCCCAGCAGCAGCGCGGGCAGGACGAGGACGGTCCGGACGAGGACGGCCCCGACCAGGGCGGCACGCTCCGCGGCGGCCCGAACCCCGGAGAGCCCAACCCAGGAGGGCCGAACCCCGGAGGGCCCAACCCCGGCGGGCCCAACCCAGGCGGGCCGAACCCCGGCGGACCCAACCGCGGCGGCCCGGCCCGGAGCACCCCCGGGCAGAACGAGGCCCCGGTCGCCAACGGCCAGGCGAATGCTGACCCGACCCAAACCGCCGCAGCACCAGGCACCACGTCGGCTAACCCGGCACAGAGCCCCTCCGATCAAGCCGAATCAGCCAGCCCCGCCTCCGTCCTGGACCAGGCGACCGGAACCACGACCCAAGACCCCGACCCCGAACAGGCCGAAGCCGACCGAGCCCGCCAGCGCGCCGCCGTCGACTACTGGCAGGCCGCCCTGAGCGGCGCCCAGCCACTGGTCCTGCCGGCCGACCGCGCCAGGCCCGAAGCAGCGGCCGGTACGGCGGTGCTCGTGCACGAGGTGGACGCGGGCCTCGGCGAAGCGGTGTTCGCGTTCAGCCGGCAGCGGCGGGTCAGCCCGTTGATGACGATGCTCGCGGCGGTCGGCACGGTGCTGGGCCGGTTCGCCGCGCAGGACGACATCACCATCGGGGCCGCCGCGCTGCGCAGCCAGGAGCCGATGCCCCTGCCGTTGCGCATCGACCTGTCCGGCGAACCCGACCTCGGCGAGCTGGCGCAACGGGTGCGCGAGGCAACGACCGGCGCGTTCGACCACGCCGGCGCCGACCTCGCCGTACTCGAACAGGACCCGCTCTACCAGGTCCTCGTCGTCTTCGAACCGACCACCGACGAGCTGCCGGCCGGCCTCGACCTCCGGCTCACCCTCGCCAATCACGCCCAGGGCATCACCTGTACGGCGGACTACCGCGCCGGCCTGTTCGACGAGTCGACGATCAAGCGCCTGCTCGACTACCTCGAGGCCGTCCTGCGCCGCGCGGTCGCCCAACCGGCGACGACGCTGCCCGACCTGATGCTGCCGATCGAGTCCGACCGCATTGCCCTGCGCGAGCTCGAAGGCGCCGCCCCCGAAACCGGACCGATCGGCCGGCTCGGGCGCAACGCGGTCGTCAGCGGCGAGCTGAGCGGCCTGCACACGTTGTTCGAGCAGCAGGTCGCCCGTACGCCGGACGCGATCGCGCTCATCCAGGGCGACCGCGAGATCTCGTACGCCGAACTCGACCGGCGCGCGAACGCCGTCGCTTGGCAGCTGGTCGACCTCGGTGTAAAGCCCGGCCAGTTGGTCGCCGTACGGGTTGCGCGCGGCGCGGAGCTGGTGGTCGGCGTACTGGCGGTGCTGAAATCTGGGGCGGCATACCTGCCGCTCGATCCCGGCGTACCGGAGTCGCGCTGGGCGTTCATGACCGCGGACGCCGGAGCGGTCGCGCTGGTTGGTGACGACGCGGCGCTGGCGGACCGGCTCGGGCTGCGGCTCGTCCCGGTCGCGTCCGGGGACGGCGACGTCCGGGCCCGGCAGGCGCCGCCGATCAAGGCCGCGGCCGACGACGTTGCCTACTGCATCTACACGTCGGGCTCGACCGGCAACCCGAAGGGCGTCGCGGTCCCGCACCGCGGCCCGGTCAACCTGATCCGGCACTACCTGCGGACCCGGTCGTCGCTGCGCACGCTGCAGTGGACGTCGTTCGGGTTCGACGTGCACGTGCAGGAGATGTTCACCGCGCTGGCGTCCGGCGCCGCGCTGGTGCTGATCGGCGAGGACGACCGGTACGACCCGGACGCGGTGGTCGCGGCGCTGACCGAGCACGGCATCGAGCGGCTGTTCATGACCTTTACGCCGCTGACCGCCCTGCTGGCGACGATGGAGGAGATGCCGAAGCTGCCGGCACTGCGCGAGATCGTCGCCGGCGGCGAGGCGATGGTGCTGACGCACGGGATCCGCGACTTCCTCGCCGCGCACCCGGACTGCGTGTTGTTCAACGAGTACGGGCCGACCGAGGCGTCGATCGTCACCACGATCCACCAGGTCGACCCGGCCGACGACCGGCCGTCGATCGGGCGGCCGATCGACGGGGTGGTCGTTCGCTTGCTGGACGAGGCGCTGCGGCCGGTGCCGGTCGGCGCGGTCGGCGAGATCCACCTCGGTGGCGTCGCCGTGGCCCAGGGGTACGTCGGGCGGCCGGACGAGACGATGACCGCGTTCGTCGCCGATCCGTCGACACCGGGCAGCCGGCTGTACCGGACCCGCGACCTCGGGCGGTGGCGGCCGGACGGCACGCTCGACTACCTCGGCCGGGTCGACGACCAGGTCAAGATCCGCGGTCACCGGGTCGAGCCGGGGGAGACCGAGCACGTGCTCGCCGATCTGGACGGGGTGATCGACGCCGTCGTGGTGGCCTGCGTGAACCCGGCCGGGGACACCTGCTTGATCGGGTACGTCGTACTCGAGGACGAGGACCCGGCGGTGCTGGCGCGGCTGATGCTGGAGCTGACGAAGGAACTGCCGATCTACCTGGTGCCGGCCGACCTGATCCCGATCGAGGACCTGCCGCTGGACGCCGCCGGCAAGCTCGACCGCCGCCGCCTTCCCGAGCCGGAGTGGTTGCAGGCCTGACCTCCGGGCTCGTGGGCTCCGCCCTCGACCCGCAATGGCGGGTAGACGCAGTCCGCCCCACCGAACCCCGCCCGGCGTCTACCGGGCGGGCGGGCTGTCGCCCGGGACTTCGGTTCTGCACCGTGGACGGGGGTGTGGTTCCCCGATGACCGCCCTCCCCGCGGTCACCGGCCCACCGTCCGCGGTGCAGAACCCGCGTCGATCCTCATCCCTCCTGAGGATCGATCGCACTCACGGCGCGTCGCCGGAGCAGCGCGTAGGCGCTGATCACGCAGACGAGCAGCGAGTAGACCGCCCAGACGGATCCGACGTTGCCGAGCTCGTTCCCGTTCCCGCGGGAGCCGAGCGCGATCACGGCGGTGACCGCGACGAGCGCGATCAACGGGCCGGTCCAGCCCAGCACGCCCATCCGCACCGGCTGCTCCGACGTGGACAGGTCGTCCGGGTCGAGCACGGCGGTGACGGCGTGTCCCCGCAGGGACTCGTGCAGGGCCGCGACGCCGCACGAGGCAGCGACGTTCAGCAGCAGCAGGCGGTCGGAGACCTCGGCGATCGGTACGCCGGCGACGGTGCGGTACAGCACGGCGTACACGTCGACGGGAACCGTCGCGGCGGCGGCGCCGACGACGACCAGCTGGAACAGCCGCGGCCGGCGGACCGACGCCCGCACGCGGCCGTGCGCGCTGGTGGTCACGACGACCAGCGCGGTGAAGAACAGTGCGAAGACGACAAGTACGGCAACGTCCATCAACACCAGTTCCTCGGGTCGAGCATTGCCCCGGGCAACGCTGGTGGACGTGCGTACGACTGCGATTCCCGCGGGTGTGGCGGAGAGTCGCCTCTCCGCCGCACCCACAAGTGGTCAATCCCTGGCATGCAGACCCCCCGGACTGCCCGTGGATGACGTGCCCCCACCCCATCCATCCGTTGCATCGGGTGGAACGGGGTCGCCGTTACAGACTTTTCGGCATTGGGTATAAATTGCACAAAGTTGCGCGCGGAATCTGTTTCCGCGCGCCGTTTGTGTGCGTGAGGGCTGCAGTCGGTGCCGCTGCTGTCACACCGTGTTCCGTCGGACTGTCCGACAAAGTTCAATTACCGCCCGGGCGGGTGCCGAACACCTCAGACGGCCGCCCAGGCCAGCCGTGCGGCGCCGAGCAGACCCGCGTTGGCCAGCTGCGCCGGCTCGACGGTCAGGCCGGTGACGAAGGGCAGTTGGGCCAGGCGCTTCACCCAGCGGCCGACCGGGTCGAACAGGACCGGACCGGCCTTCGCGACACCACCGCCGATCACGACGGTGGTGAGATCGACGGTGACGGCGGTCGCGACGATGCCCGCGGCAAGGGCCTGCGCGCCGTCGTCGAAGATCCCGAGCGCGATCTCGTCGCCGGCTGCGGCGTCCGCGGACAGGACGGCCGCGTCGACGCGCTCGCCCGAGCGCCAGCCGCGTCGCTGGGCCCGGGCAACCATCCGGGGACCGCTGGCGTAGGTCTCGACGCACCCGAACGAACCGCAGGCGCACGCCTCGCCGTCCAGGTCGACCACCATGTGACCCAGATGCGCCGCGTTGCCGGACTGGCCGAGCAAGGGCTTGCCGTCGACAACGATCCCGGCGCCGACGCCGGTCGAGACGACGATGCCGAGCAGCGTGTCCACCGCGCGGCCCGCGCCGGTCCAGGACTCGCCGAGCGCGAAGCAGTGCCCGTCGACGCCGAGCTCCACCGGTACGTCGCCGACCAGGGCGCGGACCCGGTCGACCAGCGGGAAGTCCCGCCAGCCGGTGATGTTCACCGGCGAGACCAGACCGTGGGCGAGGTCGAGCGGCCCGGCCGAGCCGATGCCGACCGCGATCGGCGTACTGCCGTCCAGCACCCGCGCGACGAGCTCGGCGAGCGCGGCGAAGACCTGGTCGGCGTCACCCGACGGGGTGAGGATCCGGTCCTCGGTGCGGATCGTCCCGTCGGCCGCCACCAGCGCGGCGGCCATCTTGGTGCCGCCGATGTCGATGCCGAGAACGGTCGCTGACTCGTCGCTCATGATCCCCCCGTCAGTGCCGGTGCAGGTTGTCAGGTTGGTTGCTGTCGCCGGGGTGCTCCAGGCCGTGGACCAGCTGGACCCGTTCGTGCATGGCCCGGTTGAGCCAGCGTGCGAACGCCTCCAGCCGGGCACTGTCGAGCAGCTCGGCGTGCCAGCGGTCCACCGGTACGTCGGGGTCGGCAGGCGCCGGCACACCGAGGACGTCAGCGGCGTACTCCAGTTGCTCGCGGGGAATCGTCACGTCGGCGCTCACCAGCGCCGCCACCCGGCGTACCGGCTCCGATGCGGCGAGTGCGGCGGCCGTGATCGACCCCACGGCGATGGCGGCCGACACGTCCAGGGGACGAGCAGCAGCCTCCGGTACGACGTCTGTACGGCGGCTCAGCTCGTCGTGGCAGAGCTGCTCGGTGATGATCACCTGGGCCACCCACCGGGCGAGCTGCCGGGCTTCGCGGCTGCCGGGCTTCGGCAGCACGCAGGCGGCGTCGCCGGAGCGCAGCGCGGCCAGGCGCTCGTCCAGCAGCGTGCGAGGGATCGGCCAGCCGTTGAGGTAGGCCATCACGTCGTCGGGCGCGATCGGCGCACCAGAGTGCCCGTGCCCATGCCCGTGCGCAGGTGAGTGCCCCGGCCCGCTGCTCGCGGGCCTGGCGAGAGCGGCCGTCACAGGATCTCCAGCCGGACGGTAGGCGCGTACTGGGCTCGCCCGAACCACATCACCTTCGGCAGCACCCAGGCATGTGCCGGGGTCGCGTCCGCCGGAGCTACAACCGGTACGCCGACCGTCACCGACGACTTCGCCGGTACGACGACCGGGCGAACCGGTTCCGGCAGCCACGACCAGGTCCCGTACGGCGACGCCAGCTGCAGCTCGGCGCGGATCTCTGCCGAGGTGTCGTTCGCGAAGACCAGCTCCAGTGTCGCCGCCGAGCCAGGCTCGAGCCGCAGATCCTGGGTGGCCGGCGTGACGGTCAGCCCGGTCGGCCGACCCGGCTCACCTTCGGCCGCTCCGGCGTTCGGGCTCGGTGGTTCGGCAGGCGCCATGGCGAAGCCCAGCGTCGCCGTCAGCTCAGGGCTCTCCCCGACGAAGACGGTGACGACGTCCTCGACCGACCGCACTCCCGCTCCACCGGCCAGGTGATCGGTCGCGGTGTCGACCCGGGCCGCGACGAAGTACTGGCCCGGCTCGCAGTCCGCGGGTGGATGGACGTAGGCGAGGTGCCGGACGTATCCGCCCGGCTCGAGCCTCAGCGTGCGGTCGGGCTGGTCGGTCGTCCAGCCGTCCGGCAGGTCGAGGGACAGGATGCCGACCGCGACCGCGTCGGCGTACTGGTTGGCGACCACCATGGACACCTCGAACTTCGAGCCGGCGGTCCGGGCGACGGTGGGGGACACCGACAGGCTGACCGGCAGGAAGCCCATCTGCGCAGGACCCCGGTTGTGCAGCCAGTACCGCGAGTACGACGGTTGCGCGAGCTCCGCGGCCTGTCCGAGCACATTGGAGCCGGCCGTGGCCTCGTGCTCGACATCGATCACGAAGGTGTCGACCGCGGAGCCGGCCAGCTCGACGGTGAGGGTGCCGTCGGCAACGTCGAGCGCCGCGCCGCGGTGCTCCAGCAGGTCGGCCTGGGTCGCCGCGGTGATCGGCAGGGCAGAAGTGACGGTGGCCGTCGCGCCGAGACCGGTCGCCTCGACGAGCCGGAGGGTGACGCCTTCGCGGGGGTCGGCGGGACGACCGGAACCGTGTGCGATCGGGTTGCCGGCGGGCTTGACGGTGGAGATCAGGACGTCGCGCTCAGGGGTCACCTGGAGCAGCGAATGACTCGAGGGCAACGATCCGTCGTGGCCAGAGGTAGTTGCTGCTAGCAACGGCGACGAGAATTCCTGACCGCGGGCCGGCAACTGGAGCGCACGCCAGTCGCCGTCACCGGCGGTCAGGGCGTACCGGAACTCGTGGGTCCAGTGCTGAAGCTGGAACGACGAGCCGTCCGGCGCCGAGCGGCGGGGCGGGTCGATCCAGATCCCGGCCGGCCAGCCGGTGCAGGACCGCATCAGCGAGGCGTGCAGCGCGCCGGTCGCGTCCACGGCGAAACCGGGCAGACCGTAGGTCAGCAGCGCGACGGTCGCGTCGGTGAAGTCCTCGATCACGCCGTCGCCCGCGACGGTCGCGGTGATCCGGGCCTGGCCCAGTTCGCCGATGGCGGCCGCGACGGCGTCCTGGGTGGGCAGCACGAGGGCGGGAATCGCCCGCAGGTCCCGCACGTCCGCGTTCGGCTGCCAGACGTCGGCCAGCGCCGTCCGGGGCGGCACGTACGAGGTCGTGGTTCCGTTGCCTGGAGCATCGAGCAGGGACGCCGCCGAGCCGACCAGGATCCGCAGGTCGGGAAGGTTGGAGTCGACCTGCAGGCTGCCGTAGCGGGAGCCGCCGGCGCGGGACGTGGTGGCGGTGACCCCGACGCGGGCCAGGGCGACCACCAAATCGCGCATCTCGGCCGGTTCGGAGTCGTCCGGGACGACGATCTCCGCGACGGCCATCGGCCGGGTGCCGACCGATCGGCCGTCGGTGTCCACCAGTTCGATCCGCGCGGTCGAGCTGAGCCCGAACCAGGTGTTCGCCGGGTTGTCCAGCGTCCACGGAGCCTGCTCGCTGTCCACGTCGATCAGGCCGAAACCGCGCCCGACCACCGCACCGGCGACCTCGCTGACCGGCAGCGCCCCCGGAACGTCGGCCGGGAACTTCACCCGGACCAGCCGGTCGGACTGCGCGTGGTCGAGGATCCGGGTGGAGAACTCGATCCGGTCCAGCCCGGCGTACGCCGTGATGACGGCCTCGTAGGCGATCTGGTCGACCTCGCCCCGGCTGATCACCCGGCTGCCGAGCGGTCCGGTCTGGGTGATTACCTTCGCCGGCGCCTCCGACGAGCCGACCACCGGGCCGGACGGTGTGAGGTGCCAGGGACCTTCGCCGAAGCGCGGGTGGTCCGAGTACTCCTGGTAGACCCGCAGTTCGTTGCCGAGTCCCTTGAGCACCTGCCGCCCGGTGTGCTTGTCGACGATGCCGCTGACCGCGCCGCCCCGGGAGGCGTCGACGGTGATCCGGAAGTACTCGTTCTCCACCGTGTCGGCGGAGTCGGCCGGGCCCCAGGCGCCCGGCGTACCGGCGGTGAGCTGGTAGGTGCGCCAGCCGAGCGACGGGACGTCCCGCGCGAGGAAGGTCAGTTTGTTGCCCTCGACAACCGACGGCAGGACCTCGCCGTCCGGGCCGAGCACGGCGACTCCGCCCGGCTCGGGCAGCTCCACCGTGACCAGATCGGTGCGCGCGAAACCGAGCGTGTTGGTGACGACGACTGCCGTGCTGCCGAACGCACTGGTGTCGATCCGCGCCGCGAACGCCTCGAGCGCGGCGGTGCGGGCCGTGTCGGCCAGGTCGTGGGCCTCGCGCCAGCCGGTGACCAGGTCGATGTAGACCTGGTCGGACTCCGATCCGGTGATCGCGTCGTGGTGCGCGCCGTACGCGAGCTGCCGCCAGGCCTTGTCCAGCGACGCTTCCGCGAACCGGCCCAGACCGAGCAGGTCGGCGTACGTGCCGAGCTTCTCCGCGTCGACAGCGGCGACCTCGGCCGCCCGCTGGGCCTGCTTGGTGTCGATGTAGGAGACGTCCTTGCCGGTGTAGATCGGGTTCATGTCGCGCGACTGCGGCGACGGACGGCGGCCCTCGGCGTCCAGCTCGGCGCGGACCCGGTCCATGAAGTGCTTCGTGGTCCCGCAGACGAACTTCGGCCACACGTAGCGCTCGGCCCAGTCGTGGTGCAGCGCGGTGATCCAGTTGTTCGGCGGGGTGTAGTCACCGCCGACCGGGAGCAAGGTGTTTTTCGTCGCGGCCACCGTCTTCAGCGTCGCGAACAGCTGGTACGCCGTGTCGCCCGCGGCCTCGACGCTGGGCGCGTGCTGCAGGTCCCAGCCCGGGCCGTAGTGGTCGGGCATGTAGTGGGTGAGCACGCCGTCGCCGCTGGGGCTGATCCACTCGAACTCGCTGGGGAACTGCATCACGGCTGCCGTACCGGCCTTAGGGTCGCCCCAGGCCAGGCGCAGCGGTCCCCACTGGTGGAACGGCCCGCGGGCCCACGCCGATCCGGTCAGCCCGGCCTTGGCCAGGTAACCGGGAAACTGCGGGTCGTGCCCGAAGACGTCCAGCTGCCAGGCGTTGCGCGGATCGCCGCCGAGGATGTCGCGCTGGTAGCCGACGCCGTACACGATGTTGCGGATGGTGGTCTCGGCGCCGGTCAGGTTCGTGTTCGGCTCGTTGTAGGTGCCACCGATGATCTCGACCCGGCCCTCGGCGATCAGCCGGCGCAGGACGGCGCGGTTCTCCGGGAAGGTGTCGAAGTACGGCTTCAGGTAGTCGAGCTCGGCCAGCACGAAGCAGTACGCCGGGTCGCGCAGCGCGAGCTTGAGGTGAGCGTCGACCAGGCTGAACGCGTTGTGCGTGTAGACCGGCCGGGTCGTGCCGTCAGGACCTTGCAGGTCCCAGCTGGTGGTGTAGGCGGCTTGGGTGTTCCACCAGACCGGGTCGTAGTGGAAGTGCGACACCATCACCATCGTCCAGCCCGGCTCGGCGACCACGACGGTGCCGGCGTCACGAGCGACGTCCACCCCGTCGGCCGTGATCGTCACGGTCGCGGCCAGCTCGGTCCCGTACGCCGCCCGCAGGTCAGCCGCGATCTCCAGCGGGATCTCGATCCGGGCCGGTCCCTCGCCTGCCGGCAGGTCCGCCGTACCGCGCACGCCGTCGCCGTCGACTGCGACGGCGAGCGCGCCGTCGGCGGTGGAACGGACCAGCTCCACGCGCAGGATCTGGCGCGGGTCGTCCTCGCTGCCGACGAACAGCTCGGGTGAACAGACGCGGGTGATCTGCACTGTCACGGTGATCGGGCTCCGGTCGGTGGCGGGGTCAGGTCGAGAGACAACGTTATCCGGAACCGGTCGATACAGCGAGGGGTTGCCGCAGCTAATCAGGCATGACCGCGCTACAGGCTGCGCGGAAACCGGGCGAAGATGCACGGACTGTCATTGACAACGATGGCCTTTGAAAGGACAAAAAGAGCTCCCCGCCGCACCTTGCCAGGGCGACGGGGAGCGGGAACGGCCGGTCGGTCAGGTCAGGTTGAGGCCCGGGTTGCCGGCTTCCACGGTGAAGGACGCCCGGGTCGAGACCGGGGCTCCGGGGGTGCTGACGTACGGGATCACCTTGAAGTCCGCGCGCAGCGAGTCGCGGGTCAGGTGGGTGCTGACGTAGCCGCGCTGGTTGTTGACCAGCTTGATGTGCGGGTTCTCGTCGAGCAGGAGCTGCCCCCCGGTCGGGAAGTCCTGGCCGTCGCCGCCGGAGGTGATCGACGTGGTGACGAGCTCGACGCCGAGCGGGCGCGAGTCGGGGTTGCGGAAGTCGGCCAGCAGGTTGTTGGCGTAGTGCCGGTGGACGTCGCCGGTGAGCACGACCGGGTTGGTGACGTTGCGCTGCTGGAAGCCGTCGAGGATCCGCTGCCGGGAGGCGGCGTACCCGTCCCAGGCGTCCATGCTGTAGCTGACGGCCGGGCCGGCGGTGAAGTCGCGGGCACCGAAGAACACCTGCTGCCCGAGCACGTCCCAGGTCGCCGACGAGCGGCCGAGTCCGTCGAGCAGCCACTTCTCCTGCTCCGCTCCGGTGATCGAGCGCGCCGGGTCGAGCGCCGCCGGGCAGTCCGACGCCGTGTCGTTGCAGGCCTGGTCGCTGCGGTACTGCCGGGTGTCGAGCATGTGGAACGACGCCAGCCGGCCCCACTGGATCCGCCGGTAGATCTGCATGTCGATGCCGCTCGGGATCGAGCTGCGCCGCAGCGGCATCATCTCGTAGTACGCCCGGTACGCCGCCGCGCGCCGCTCCAGGAACCCGGCCTGCCCGGCCGGCGAGGGGATCTCGTCGGCGTAGTTGTTCTCCAGCTCGTGGTCGTCCCAGACCACGACCCACGGCGCGACGGCGTGCGCGGCCTGCAGGTCCGGGTCGGTCCGGTACTGCGCGTGCCGGACCCGGTAGTCGGCCAGCGTCCAGATCTCCTTGGCCGGCGAGTGTGTGCGCGGCCCGGTGCCGCCGGCCCCTTCGTAGATGTAGTCGCCGAGGTGCAGCACCAGCGACGGGTGTTCCTCCGCCATCCGCCGGTACGCCGTGAAGTAGCCGCCCGCGTAGTTCGAGCAGGACACGAACGCCATGTGCAGCGGGCTTCCGTACGTGCCCGGCAGGGGAGTCGTCAGCGTCCGGCCGATCTCCGACACGTGCCGCTCGCAACGGAACCGGTAGTAGTACTCACGCCCAGGCAGCAATCCGCGGACCTCGACATGGACGGCGTGCGCCGATTCCGGACCGGCGGACACGACACCGGCGCGGACGACGCGGCGCATGCCGGGGTCGAGCGCGACCTGCCACTGCACCTGGTACCGGCGGCTCGGCATTCCGCCCATGCCGTCGGCGGCGAGCGGGTCGAGCGCGAGCCGGGTCCACAGCACGACGCTCTGGTAGTCCGGGTCGCCGGAGGCGATGCCGAGGGTGAACGGTTCGGCGAGCGGCTGCGACGATCCTGCGGCGGTCGCGTCGGTCAGCGGCGAGCCGGCGGCGGGCGCAGTGCCGGCCGCGGCGACCGCGGTGGCGCCGGCAACGGTGGTTGCGGCCACCAGCAACGTGCGACGGGTGATCGGTGTGACGGGCATGGCGGAGCTCCGTAACGGATCGGGGGAAGGATTCCCGCCCACCTTTGTGGAGCCGGTGGAACCCGAGGTGACGCCCAGAGGTGGGTTCGGTGAACTGCGACGACGCCGGGTCCACTGGCGTCGTACCGCACCGGCAAGAGAGGGTGGCCTGCATGAGTGATCAACTGGAACGCGATGCTGCCGGCGCTTTGATCGTCGGCTTCACCGGCACCACCGCCCCCGACGACCTGCGCCGCGCGGTCGCGAACGGACTGGGCGCGGTGATCCTGTTCACCCGCAACGTCGTCGACGCCGACCAGGTGTCCGCGCTGACCACCGCCCTGCGCGCCGAGCGGCCGGACCTGCTGATCGCGATCGACCACGAGGGCGGCGAGTTCAGCCACCTCGCCCCGGCCAACCCCTGGCCACTGTCCTCGCCCCGCGCGCTCGGCGAGCTGGACGACACCGACCTGACCCGCGCGGCCGCTCGCGACGCCGCCGCGACGCTGGCCGGCCTCGGCATCGACGTGATGCTCGCGCCGTCGGTCGACGTGAACAGCAACCCGGCCAACCCGATCATCTCGACCCGCTCGTTCGGCACCACCGCCGGCGTGGTGTCCCGGCACGGCGTCGCCTTCGTCCAGGGCGTGCGCGACGCGGGCATCGCGGCCTGCCCGAAGCACTTCCCCGGACACGGCGACGTGGCCGTCGACTCGCATCTCGCGCTGCCGCGGGTGGACCGGTCGATCGAGCAGGTCAGTGCCGTCGAGCTCGCGCCGTTCAAGGCGACGATCGAGGCCGGGGCCGACCTGGTGATGAGCGCCCACATCGTCTTCTCGGCGTACGACGACCAGCCGGCGACGCTCTCGCGGCGGATCCTGCAGGGCCTGCTGCGCGACGAGCTGGGCTTCACCGGGGTGATCACCACCGACGCGCTGGAGATGCAGGCGATCACCGCGACCCGGTCGATCGAGCAGGCCGCGGTCGAGTCGATCCGGGCCGGGGCGGACTTGGCGATGATCGCGATCGGCGAGGCCGACCCGCGGGCACTGACCGCCGAGATCGTCGATGCCGTCGGCAACGGAACGCTGGACGCCGCGCGCGTCGCCGAGGCGGCCGCACGGGTGCGTGACCTCGCCGCCGACCTGGCGACCCGCACCCGGCTGCCCGGACTCGACGGTGCTCCGACTCGCGAGGTCGCGGCGCGGACGGTGACCGGCCAGGAGTTCCCGGCGCTCGGCGGTGCGCCGTACGTGGTGGATCTGACACAGGGGCTGCACCCGGCCTGGAATCCGTACTTCAGCGGGCTGCCGGAGGTGTTCGCCCGGATCGCGCCCGGCTCGGCCGGGATCGTGCTGCGAGCGGCGGACGCCGAGGCGCTCGGTGAAGCGCAGGCGGCGGCGATCGGCCGGCCGCTCGTGGTCGCCGTGCAGGACGCGGTCCGTACGCCGTGGATGCGCGCGGCGCTGCAACTGCTGATCGAGAGCCACGAGGGAGAGGTGTTCGTGCTCTGCACCGGGATCCCGGAGGACCGGGCGCTGGTCCCGGCGAGCGTGCCGACCGCGGTCACCTACGGGCGCAACCTGGTCGTGCTCGAGGCGGTCACGCAGGTGCTGACCCGGCAGCCGTGAGAATCCTATATCCTATCGCTGCCCCGACCTGAGGAGTGCGCGATGGCGATCCAGCCCTGGTTCGAGCAGGCCAAGCTCGGCATCTTCCTGCACTACGGCATCTACGCCGTGAACGGGATCGCCGAGTCCTGGTCGTTCTTCAACGGCGAGATCAGCCACGAGGACTATCTCGAGCAGCTCGACGGGTTCACCGCGGCCAGGTTCGACGCCGACGCCTGGGCTGAGTTGTTCGAGGCGGCCGGCGCCCGGTACGCCGTACTGACGTCGAAGCACCACGACGGCGTCGCGCTCTACGACACAGCCGCGAACGACTTGTCGACGGTCAAGTCGACACCGGCCCGGCGGGACATCGTCAGCGAGTACGTCGAGGCGCTGCGGCGGCACGGGCTGAAGGTCGGGCTGTACTTCAGCCACCTCGACTGGACGCACCCGGACTACGCGTCGGTGCGTCCGGCGGGGATGCCGGCCGACGAGCGGGGCAACCCGTTCGCCGTACCGGCGGCCGGTGCGGAGGATCCGGAGCGGTGGGAGCGGTTCCTCGCCTTCCACCGAACCCAGCTGACCGAGATCATCGACCGGTTCGCGCCGGACCTGCTGTGGTTCGACGGGGACTGGGAGCGGGATCCGGAGCAGTGGCGGATGGACGAGGTCCGTGACCTGATCGCGGCGAAGCTGCCGCGGACGGTGGTCAACGGGCGGATGCGCGGCGGGTTCGGCGACTACGCGACGCCCGAACAGGGCGTGCCGATCGTGCCGCCGACCGGGCCGTGGGAGCTGTGCGTCACGATCAACGACTCGTGGGGTTTCCAGCACGACGACCACCACTACAAGTCGGTGCGGCAGCTGATCCGGTTGTTCGCGGAGACGATCGGTGGCGGCGGCAACTTGTTGCTCGACGTCGGGCCCCGCGAGGACGGCAGCATTCCCGAGGAACAGGTCGAGCGGCTGCGGGAGCTGGGGGACTGGATCCGCCGGCACGAGCGGGCCGTGTTCGGGACGACGCGCGGTCTGCCGAACGGCGCCTTCTACGGTGCGTCGACGGTGTCGGCCGACCGGCGCAAGGTCTACCTGTTCGGCTTCGACCGGCCGAACGAGTACTTCGTCGTCCGCGGCGTCCGCAACAAGGTGCTCAAGGCAACGATCGTGGGCTCGGGCGTCGAGCTGCGGATCGACCGCCAGGGCGGTGGCATCGAGGGCGCCGCCGGCTGGACCTACCTGTACGTCGACTCCGAGACGGCGCTGGACCGCGACTGCACGGTCGTCGAACTCCAGCTCGACGGCGAGCTGGATCTCGCGGAGCACCACACCCGCGACTGACTCGTCCGGGCGACCGCTTCGTGTCCCCGGTCGCTAGAAGCGGCGGGCGGTCAGCGTCAGGTCGAGAGCGTTCTGCTCGACGTAGTTGAGCGCGTGCCGGACCGCGCCGACCGACACGATCGTGTCGCCGAGCGATGACACCGCGACCCGCGGCGGCGTACTGGTGAAGGTGGCCAGCAGCTCCTCGATCGACGGCAGCAACGCCGCCGCGGCGTCCGCGACCGCGCCACCGATGACCACCAGTTCGGGGTTGAACAGGATCCCCAGCGTCGCCACCACCCGCGCCGTCCGCTGACCGACGATCTCCAGGACGTCGGCCGCCGCGCGATCGCCCTGGGCCGCGGCGGCGAACACCATCTCGGCCGTCACCGGTTCGGAACCGGCGAGCTCGCGCAGCACGGTCTCGACCGACGGATCCGCGATCGCCGCGGCCCCGCGCTCGCGCGCCATCCGGGCGATCCCGTGGGTGTCGCCGACGCCCTCGACCAGCTTCAGGTAGACCATCTCGCCGGCACCGCCACGGCTGCCGTGCAGCAACCGCCCCGACTCCATCAACCCGGACCCGAAGCGCTCACCCGCCAGCAGTACGACGAGGTCGTCGACGCCCTGACCCTGGCCACGCCAGTGCTCGCCGAGCACCGCCAGGTTGGCGTCGTTCTCCAGCAGGGCGGGCCAGCCGTGCGCCTTCGACAACCGCGCGGTCAGCCCGGCGTCGAACCGCCGCCAGAACTCGTCGTCGGCCAGGATGTTGCCGCCGCGGTCGACCGGAGCCGCCACCCCGACACCCGCCGCGATCACCTGGTCGTCGGTCACGTCGGCGGCCTTCATCGCGTCGGCCACCGCCTCGTCGACCAGCTCGGTCCGGTCGGCGGGCTCCTTCACCTCAGCGAACGACCGGACGGCCTTGGCCAGCGTCTCGCCGCGCAGGTTGGCCACCACGACGGTCGTCTTGCCCGCGCCGACGTCGATGCCGAGCACGGAGCCCGCGTCGCTGTTGAACTCGAACCGCCGCGACGGGCGGCCGACGGTGGTGTCGTCGCGGACCGGGTCCAGCTCGACCACCCAGCCCATGCCGATCAGGTCGTTGCAGACCGCGTGCACGGTGGCCCGGGTCAGGCCGGTCGCCTCGATCAGGCCGGTACCGGTCATCACGCCGTGGGACGAGAGCACGCCGAGCAACTTGCTGGCGTTCACCCGGCGCAGCAGCGGCGGCGTCGCCGCCGACGTCTTCGGCATAACCCTCTTGACCTCCTTGCCCGACCGACCGCACAATACTACAGATTCTAAATTTAAACTCTATATAAATCCATCCGACGAGTACCCGAGTGAGCACAGAGTGAGGCTCTTGTGACTACTACTTCAACCGATGCCGACTGGTGGCGGCAGGCGGTCGTCTACCAGGTCTACCCGCGCAGCTTCGCCGACTCCGACGGCGACGGCATCGGTGACCTGCAGGGCATCATCAGCCGGGTGCCGTACCTGCTGTCCCTCGGCATCGACGCGGTCTGGCTGAGCCCGTTCTACCCCTCCGCGCTGGCCGACGGCGGGTACGACGTGGACGACTACCGCGACGTCGACCCCCGGCTCGGCACGCTGGCCGACTTCGACGAGCTGGTCGGCACGCTGCACCAGGCCGGCATCAAGCTGATCGTCGACATCGTGCCGAACCACAGCTCCGACCGGCACGAGTGGTTCCGCGAGGCGCTGGCCGCGCCGAAGAACTCGCCCGCCCGCGACCGGTACATCTTCCGCGACGGCGTCGGCGACCAGCCGCCGTCGGACTGGGACTCGGTGTTCGGCGGTTCGGCCTGGGCCCAGATCCACGACGGCCAGTGGTACCTGCACCTGTTCGCCGCCGAGCAGCCCGACCTGAACTGGGACAACGAGGAGGTCCGCGAGGACTTCGTCAAGACGCTGCGGTTCTGGTCCGACCGGGGCGTGGACGGCTTCCGCGTCGACGTCGCGCACGCGCTGAAGAAGGACCTGACCGAGCCGCTGCCGTCGAAGGCCACGCTGCCGCGGCAGTCGGAGTCCAACGGCGTGCACCCGCTGTGGGACCGCGACGACGTGCACGACATCTACGTCGAGTGGCGCAAGGTGCTGAACGAGTACGACCCGCCCCGCTCGGCGGTCGCCGAGGCGTTCGTCCCGGCCGCCCGCCGCGCGCGGTACGCGAGTGCCGCCGGGCTCGGCCAGGCGTTCAACTTCGACCTGCTGCAGGCCGACTGGGACCACGACAAGTTCCGCCAGGTGATCACCGAGAACCTCGCGCTCGCCGAGCAGAACGGCTCGTCCTCGACCTGGGTCTTCTCCAACCACGACGTCGTCCGGCACGCGACGCGCTACGGGCTGCCGAAGGATCCTGACGGCGCTTGGCAGGACGGCAAGGCGTGGCTGCTGAGCAACGGCACGGAGCCGACCGTCGACGTGGCACAGGGGCTGCGCCGGGCCCGCGCCGCCGTGCTGCTGATGCTCGCGCTGCCCGGTTCGGCGTACCTGTACCAAGGGGAGGAGCTCGGGTTGCAGGAGGTCGGCGAGCTGCCGGCGGCGAACCTGCAGGACCCGGCGTACTTCCGATCGAAGGGTGCCGAGAAGGGCCGCGACGGGTGCCGGGTGCCGCTGCCGTGGACGATCGACGGTCTCTCGTTCGGCTTCGGCTCCGGTGGTTCGCACCTGCTGCAGCCGAAGTGGTTTGGCGCGTACTCGGTGGAGGCGCAGGAGGGCGATCCCGACTCGACCCTCAGCCTGTACCGCAAGGCGCTCGCCGTACGCCGGGGGCTGCAGACCAGCGAGGGACTGGAGTGGGTGGACGACAGCGAATGGGTCCTGCACTTCAGGCGGCCCGGCGGCTGGCAGTCGGTCACCAACTTCGGTGCCGCGCCGATCGAGCTGCCTGACGGTGCCGTCGTGCTGTCCAGTGGCCCGATGGAAGGCGACAAGCTGCCGACGGACACCACCGCCTGGCTGATCTGAGCCAGGGCCAAGGACGTCGCTGACCGACAGCGGCGCCACAGAACCCACCAGCCCCACCCGGTTCGGGTCTCCGGGTGGGGCTGGTGCGTTGAGTGCCGGATGGACCGTCTGCGGCAGGATGTCCTCGTGACCACGAGTCTTGCTGACGTGAAAGCTGTTCTCGACCGGCTCTACAACCCTGCCTGGGCAGAGAGTTGGGACGCCGTCGGTCTGGTGACGGGGGATCCCGGGCAGCAGGTCGGCAAGGTGCTGTTCGCGGTCGACCCGATGCGCGCGGTGGTCGACGAGGCGATCGACGGCGGGTTCGACCTGATCGTCTCGCACCACCCGTTGCTGCTGCGGGGCGTGAACAGCGTGGCCGCGACGACGCCGAAGGGCCGGGTCGTGCACGACCTGATCCGCAGCGGGACCGCGCTGATCGTCTGCCACACCAACGCCGACAACGCGAACCCCGGCGTCAGCGACGCGCTCGCGGCCGCGCTCGGGCTGCGGGACACCCGGCCGTTGAAGGCGATGCCGACCGACCCGATGGACAAGATCGTCGTGTACGTGCCGGTCGACGAGACGCAGGCGATGATCGACGCGCTCGCCGCGGCCGGCGCGGGCCGCATCGGCGACTACGACCGGGCCGCGTGGTCGGCCACCGGGGAGGGCACGTTCCGTCCGCTGGCCGGGGCCAATCCGACGATCGGTGAGGTCGGCGCGATCGAGGTGGTCACCGAGTCACGGGTCGAGATGGTCTTGCCGCGGCATCGCCGGCGCGCGGTGGTCGAGGCGATGCGGGCCGCGCACTCGTACGAGGAGCCGGCGTTCGACGTACTGGAACTCGCGTCGTTGCCCGGTCAGCTCGGCGGCGGCCGGATCGGGACGTTGCCCGAGCCGCTGTCGCTGCGTGACTTCGCGTCGGTCGTGGACCGGGGGCTGCCGCGGACCGAGCACGGCGTCCGGGTGTCCGGGGATCCGGAGCGGACGATCGAGACGGTCGCGGTGTGCGGGGGAGCGGGCGACTCCGAGCTCGACCGGGTCCGCGCGGCCGGCGTCGACGCGTACGTCACCGCCGACCTGCGGCACCACCCGGCGACCGAGGCGCGCGCGTACGCCGACGGGCCGGCGCTGGTCGACGTCGCGCACTGGGCCAGCGAGTGGCCGTGGCTGACCGACGCCGAACGCCTCCTGACCGCGGGCTTGGCAGAGCGGGGCAGTACCGTGGACACTCACATCTCGACGCTCCGCACCGACGCCTGGGACCTTCGTCTCTAGTCCGCGGTAGCTGACAACTGAACGCGCGCGATCTAAGGAGCCGACCCTGAACGCCGAGCCCGCTGTCCAACGCCGGTTGCTGGAGCTGCAGGATCTCGATCTGCAGCTGGATGTGGTCGCGCACAAGCGCAAGTCGCTGCCGGAGCACCAGGCGCTCGCCGAGCTGGGCGCCGAGAAGGCCGTGGTCGACCGTGAGCTGGTCGCCGCCGACACCTTGGTGTCGGACCTGCGCCGCGAGCAGAAGAAGGCCGACAGCGACGTCGAGCAGGTCCGGCAGCGCAAGGCGCGCAACCAGCAGCGGCTGGACTCCGGCCAGGTCACCTCGCCGAAGGACCTGGAGAACCTGCAGCACGAGATCGGTTCGCTGGACCGCCGGATCTCCGACCTGGAGGACGCCGAGCTCGAGGTGATGGAGCGACTGGAGGCGGCCGAGGCGACCCAGGCCGACCTGCAGGGCCGCGCGGCGGCGTTCGCCGGCCGGCAGGCCGAGCTGGAGAGCTCGCGCGACGCAGCGCTCAAGGACCTCGACGAGCAGCGCGCGACCCTGGGCGACCAGCGGGCGAGCCTGGCCGCCGAGCTGCCCGACGACCTGATCACGCAGTACCAGCGGCTGCGCGAGCGCAACGGCGGCATCGGCGCGGCGCCGCTGGTCGGCAAGCGCTGCATGGGCTGCCGGATGGAGCTCGCGCCGTCGGACCTGAACAAGATGAAGGCGACCGCGCCGGACGTCGTCCTGCGCTGCGAGGAGTGCGGCCGGATCCTGGTCCGGACGCCGGAGAGCGCGGTATGACCTACGCGCACGTCATCGTCGAGGCCGACGGTGGTTCCCGGGGCAACCCGGGCCCCGCGGCGTACGGCGCGCTGGTGCGGGACCCGGTCACCGGTCAGGTGATCGCGCAGGCCGGGGTGACGATCGGGGTCGCGACCAACAACGTCGCGGAGTACAGCGGCCTGATCGCCGGGCTGGAACTGGCCGCGGAGTACGCGCCGAACGCGTCGATCGAGGTCCGGATGGACTCCAAGCTGGTGATCGAGCAGATGGCCGGGCGCTGGAAGGTCAAGCACCCGGACATGAAGCCGCTGGCGATGAAGGCGCAGTCGCTGGCGCCGTTCGGGACCGAGTGGACGTGGGTGCCGCGAGCCCAGAACGCGGCCGCCGACGCGCTGGCGAACATGGCGCTGGACGGCAAGCCGGTGCCGCTGAAGCCGGCCGAGAGCTCGGCCGCGCCGGTGGTCACGGAGGCCTCCGAGCTCGGCAAGGCGCTGGCGGGCTGGGGTGGCGCGTCGACCGAGCCGCCGACCCGGCTGATCTTCCTGCGGCACGGCGAGACCGCGCACACGGTGGAGAAGCGGTTCTCGGGATCGGGTGGGGACGACCCGGGGCTGAGCGAGATCGGGCGGCGGCAGGCCGAGGCGGCGGCGCAGTACATCGCGGAGCTCGGGCCGGTCGACGCGATCATTTCGTCCCCCATGCTGCGGACGCGGCAGACGGCGGCTGCGGTCGCCGAGCGGCTCGGGCTCGACGTCGAGGTCCGCGACGCGTGGGTCGAATGCTCGTTCGGCGATTGGGACGGACACACCTTCGCCGAGGTCCAGGCCAAGTGGCCGGACCAGCTGAACGCCTGGCTCGGTTCTACCACGGTCGCACCGCCCGGGGGCGAGTCGTTCGACGCGTGTGCCCGGCGGGCCCGGTCGGCGCGCGACGCCGTCCTGGCGTCGTACCCGGGTAAGACAGTGGTTGTGGTCACGCACGTGACGCCGATCAAGCTGATGGTCCGCGGCGTGCTGCAGGCGCCGATGGCGTCGCTGTTCCGGATGGAGCTCAAGCCGGCCACGGTGACCGAGATCCACTGGTACGCCGACGGCCTGGCGTCGCTGCGCAGCTTCAACGTGCAGCCCGTCCCGACGGCCGGCTGAGACCGGCGGCGCTCGGCCTGCGTTCGCTGAGCGGGCCCGGGCACTAGTCTGAGTCTCCCCGGCCGCATCGTGGCGGCCGGGCTGTCGAGGACGGAGTGGTCGAGTGCCGTTGCAGAAGGTGCATTTCGCCGAAGACGTGCCCGAGGTGCTCCGGGCTTCGCTGCAGACGATCCGGCGCGAGCTCGAGATCCCGGCCGAGTTCCCACCCGAGGTCACCGCGGCCGCGCTGGCGGCGGTGCGGAACCCGCGGCTGCCGGAGCTGGACCGGACCGACATCGAGTTCGTCACGATCGACCCGCCGGACTCGATGGACCTCGACCAGGCCCTGCACATCGAACGCGCCGGCAACGGCTACACCGTGCACTACGCGATCGCGGACGTCGCGGCGTTCGTGCAGCCCGGTGACCCGATCGACCTCGAAGCGCGCCGGCGCGGCGAGACGTTGTACGCGCCGGACAAGCGCACGCCGTTGCACCCGCCGGAGCTGTCCGAAGGCGCCGCGTCGCTGCTGCCGGACGCCGTACGGCCGGCGCTGCTGTGGACGATCACTGTCGACGCCTCCGGCGAAGGCACCGAGGTCGTCTGCGAACGCGCGCTGGTGAAGTCGCGGGCCAAGCTCAATTACGCCGGGGTGCAGAAGGACCTCGACGCCGGTACGGCGCCGGAGTCGCTGCAACTGCTCCGCGAGGTCGGCAAGCTCCGCGAGCAGCGCGAGCTCGAACGCGGCGGTGTAAATCTGCCGATCCCCGACCAGGAGGTCGTCACCGCGGGCGGCGAGTGGACGCTGGAGTTCCGCGCGCCGCTGCCGGTCGAGGGCTGGAACGCGCAGATCTCGCTGCTGACCGGGATGGCCGCCGCGCACCTGATGATGTACGGCGAGATCGGCATCCTGCGCACGCTGCCGGAATCGCACGACGATTTGCGCCGCAAGCTGGAGGGCACGGCCAAGGCACTCGGCATCACCTGGCCGGTCGGTACGTCGTACGCGGAGTTCATCCACGGGCTCGACCCGAAGCAGCCGACGCACGCGGCGATGCTGGCGGCCTGCACGGTGCTGTTCCGTGGTGCCGGGTACACGGCGTTCTCGGGTGGCGTGCCGGCGCGGCCTGAGCACGCCGCGATGAAGTCCGAGTACGCGCACGTCACGGCGCCGTTGCGCCGGCTGGTGGACCGCTGGACCGGGGAGATCTGCGTGGCGCTGTGCGCCGACCAGCCGGTGCCGGACTGGGTCCGCGAGTCGATGGACGAGATCCCGAAGATCATGGAGGAGAGCGCCCGCAAGGCCAACGCGTACGAGCGAGCCATCGTCTCGATGGTGGAGGCCGGGCTGGTCGCCGAGCAGGTTGGCGCCGTGTTCGACGGGGTTGTGGTGGACGTCGACGACCGCGATCCGACGCGGGGTGTTGTCACGCTGTCCACGTTGGCGATCGAGGGCAAGGTCCACAGCTCCAGCGCGCTGCCGCTGGGTCAGCTGGTCCGGGTGAAACTCGTCGAGGCGGATGTCGCGAAGCGGACCGTCGCCTTCGAGCTGGCGGAGTAGGCGGCCGCCGCGGCGCGGCCTGCGCGGGTTCGACGGGTGCAGCGGCGGCTCGCACGGGTCGGTCCCACTTCAGCGGGACAGGTATGACTCGACCGCCTTGGAAGTGCGGTCGAGATCGCCGGTGGCGAGCAGATCCAGCAGCGCGCCGCGGAGCAACGCCAGCAGGGCGGTCCTGCGGGCGCGCGCATGCTTGCTCTCGGCATCGGGTTGCGATGCCTTGAGCAACTCGAGCCAGTCCGCGACGGTCGAGCGGGCGTAGTCGCCCCACGGCCCGTCGGGGGACACCAGCGACCGCCCGTAGGCCTCGACCCAGAGGTTCATCAGCGGGCGGCGTTCGGGCGCGGACAGCCAGCGCCAGAGTTCCATCCCGATCACCTCCAGGCCCGGCTGTTCGTCGTACCGGAGTCGCTGGAGCAGGGACAGCTCGTCGGCGCGCGCCCGGGCGAGCAGTGCCCGGATCAGGCCGTCCTTGCTGCCGAACAGGAACAGCAGCACCCGCGGGCTCGATCCGATCGCCGTCGCCAGCGGGCGCAGCGAGAGTTCGGCGAGGCCGTGGGTGAGCGAGTACTCGTAGGCGCGCTCCAGCAATTCCTGCTCACGGGCGGAAGGGGCTGGCTTCGTGGTCGGCACCCGGCTAGTATCTCGCACTGAAACAGTTGTGTCAGTAGATCGGGTGGTGCAGATGTCCGACGTAGTGATTCGTCCCGCCGACCGTCCGGGTGATCTCGGCTGGGTCGTGTTGATCCACGGCGAGCTGTACGCCGCCGAATACGACTGGGGCCAGCCCTTCGAAGCCCTGGTCGCCCGCATCGTCGCCGACTACGCCGAGGCCCAGGTCAACGGCATCACCGGCGAGGCCGCCTGGATCGCCGAAGTCGACGGCCAACGCGTCGGCTGCGTCTTCTGCGTCCGCGGCCCCGACGACACCACCGCCAAGCTCCGCCTGCTCCTGCTCACCCCCGAGGCCCGAGGCCACGGCCTGGGCGGCCGGCTGGTCGACACCTGCCTGGAGTTCGCCCGCGACTTCGGCTACCAACGCATGGTCCTGTGGACCAACGACCCCTTGGTCGCCGCCCGCCACATCTACCTGGCCCGAGGTTTCACCCTCACCAGCGAAGAGCCGCACAACCTCTTCGGCAGCAACCTGATCAGCCAGTACTACGAACTCAAGCTCACCTGACGGCCGGGCCGGAAACCCAAGCCCAAAAGCAAAAGACGAAGACAAGAGATGAGCAGAGTGGGCAGTGCCCCCGGGGGTCGGTGCCCGTCTGACCGCCGATCAGGGTGCCTAGCTCAGGAAACCGGCAGGAACGTCAGGCGGTTGCCGTCGGGGTCGTGGGTGTCGGGGCGCTGGGTGGTGGTCTCGAGGGCGAGGTGGTTGATTGGTGCGCTTGCCGGTGGCCAGGAGGGGTGGAGTTTGAGTGCGTCGAGGCCTAGGCGGAGGGTGGTTGCGTCGTCCTCGGGGTCGGGGTGCATGCCGAGGTGGGTGGTGTAGAAGGTGATGGCGGCGTCGAGGTCCGGGGCGGGGAGCGCGGTGTGGGCCAGGCGGCGTACCACGCCGGTGGTGATGGGTGGGATGCGGAAGTCCTCCGTGCGTTGCAGGAGTTCCACCCGGACGCCGTTCGGGTCGGAGAGGAATGACAGTCGGCCCTGGCCGCTGGATGCTACGCGGGGTGGGGTCAGTTCGGCGTAGCCGGCGGCTAGGAGGCGGGTGTGGTCGGCGTCGAGGTTGTCGGTCAGGAAGCCGATGTGGTTGAAGCCGTACGTCGTGTCGGCGGCGGGGTGTTCGGGGTGCAGGAGTTCGACGAGGCCGGTGCCCAGTTGGATGTGGACCCGGTGGACGCGGGGGCCTTGCATGAAGAGGCGGTCGACGACCTGCGCTCCCAGGTCGGTGTAGAAGGCAAGGCTGGCGTCGAGGTCGCGGACCTGGCCGCCGACGTGGTTCAGCTCGTAGATCATCCCGCCATCATGGCAATCGTTCGTCAGGGACGATGCCGGCCCGGCGTGTGGCCGAAGGTTTGGCGGAAGGTGTCGATGAAGGCGCTCGGAGTGGACCAGCCGCAGCGGATGGCGACCGTGGTGACCGCGTGTCCTTCGGCCAGCAGGATCAGCGCGTGGTGCAGCCGGAGTTGCGTGCGCCACTGCGGGAAGGTCATCGCGAACTCGGTGCGGAACAGGCGGGACAGAGTGCGCTCACTGGCGCCCGCCTGGAGGCCGAGACCGGCGAGGGAGCTGTTGTCGGCCGGGTTCGACGTGAGGACGGCGCAGGCCGCGGCCAGGCGCGGATCGCGCGCCAGCGGAAGACGAAGAGGCTGCTGGGCCGTTCGCTGCAGCTGATCCAGCAGTACGCCGCGGAGCCGGGCCCGCTCGGCGGGCGTCGATTCCGAATCGTTGGTGTGGGCAATGATCAGCTCGCGCAGAAGGGGGCCGACGGCAAGGACCGCGGGGGTGGTCAGGCCGAGCGGGTTCTCGGTCAGGCCGACCAGGTGCAGGTCGGTCCGGCCGTATGCGCGGTGCTGGTGGACAGCGCCGGCGGGGATCCAGATCGCGCGGTTCGCCGGCGCGATCCAGTGGCCGTGGTCGGTGGCCACGGCCAGCACGCCGCGGGCGGCGTACGCGATCTGGTGGTCGTCGTGCCGGTGCGCGTCGATCCCGGCGCCGGCGTCGAGGCGGCGCAGGACGGTGGGCGCGATCGGCTGATGGCGGCTTGTCGACATGTTCTGTCAGATTATCGGAAGCCGGACAGCAGCGCGGTGACCGAAGCTGAGATCCATGAAGAGGCTCCCCACCGTGCTGCTCTCGACCGGGCACGGCAGCGTCGACCTGTACCAGGGGATCGTGCCGGTGCTCGTCCCGTTCCTGGTCGCCGAACGCGGCTACGACTACGTCGCCGTGTCCGGCTTCGTGCTCGCGGCGACCCTGCTGTCATCGGTGGTGCAGCCGATCTTCGGGCTGCTCACCGACAAGTGGTCGATGCCCTGGCTGCTTCCGGTCAGCATGGTCGGCACCGGAGCCGGTACGGCGCTGATCGGGCTGGTCGACTCCTACGCGCTCACCCTGCTAGTGATCGCCCTCACCGGCATCGGCGTTGCGGCGTACCACCCCCAAGCAGCCCGTACGGCGCGAGCCGTCACCGGCGGCGGGCACGTCGGGATGAGCTGGTTCTCCCTCGGCGGCATCGTCGGCTTCGCGCTCGCGCCGGTCCTCGTCGCGCCGCTGCTGTCTGTCGGCGGTCTGCGCGCGACGCCGCTACTGGTGATCCCCGCTGCGATCGGTGCTCTCGTCACCATCCCCCTGCTCCGATCAGGGAGCACCGCTCGAGCTACCGCCGTACGCCGTACCGGAGCCGACGACTGGGGATCCTTCACCCGGCTGACCGCGATCGTCGTACTCCGCTCGGTCGTGTACGTCGGACTGACGACCTTCGTCGGCCTGTTCATCGGACAGCGGCTCGACCTGTCCGCCACCGGGAGCTCGGCCGTACTGGTCGTGCTCTTCGGCGGAGGCGTCGTCGGCACACTGCTCGGCGGCCGGCTGGCCAACACGTGGGGGCGACTCCCGGTGATGCGCGTCGCGTACGCCGCGGCCGCGCTCGGGCTGGCCGGGCTGACCTTCGTCCCCGGCCCGGCGATGCTGGCGTTCGTCGTACTGACTGCGATCGCTTTGTCGGTCCCGTTCTCGCTGCACATCACGCTCGGCCAGGACTACCTGCCCAACCGCGTCGGTACGGCGAGCGGCGTGACGCTCGGCCTCGCCGTCAGCGCCGGCGGTCTGGTCGCGCCGGCACTCGGTGCCCTGGGCAAGGAAACGTCGCTGCAGGTCGTACTCGCCACCCTGATCCTGCTCCCGGCGGTGGCCTGCCTGCTGGCCGGGCGGCTCGCCGATCCACCCGGCGCGGAGCCGGCCACGCGGCAGCGGCGTACCTTCACCAGCAGTGGTTGATCTCGAAGACTGCTGACCCACTGATCTGGTGTCATGCCAGACGAAGTGCCGCGATCCACGCGACCCGGAGGAGATGAAGCCAGAATGACGGCAGGGCGACCGCTACCCACGCAGGACGAGGTTCTCGGGTACTTCGACACGCTCTCGAACTGGGGACGGTGGGGCGACGACGACGAGCTCGGCACGCTGAACCACATCACCGACGACGTCCGGCTGGCGGCGGCGCGGGCCGTGCGCCACGGCAGGAGCGTGTCGTGCGCGTGGGAGGTCGCCGTACCGGCGGAGCTGGAGCGGTCGACGACGAGCTGCCCGCGCGCCGTCGACATGCCGGGTGCCGAGCACATGCCGGCGCTCTTCCACAACGACCGGCGCTGGGGCTTCTCGAACGAGCGGCTCGGCATCATGTTCCACGGCAACACGATCACCCACCTCGACTCGCCGTGCCATCTGTTCTGGGACGGCACGATGTACAACGGCCGATCCCACTCGCTGGTCGACGCGGAAACGGGATCGGCGTGGGCGGCCGTCACCGCGGCGGCGAACGGGATCGTCACCCGGGGTGTCCTGCTGGACGTCGCGAAGGTCCGCGACGTGCCGTGGCTGGAACCGGGGCAGGGAGTGTTTCCCGACGACCTCGAGGAGGCCGAGCGCCGCCAGGGTGTGCGGGTGCAACCCGGCGATGCGGTCCTCCTGCGCACCGGTTACGGCCGCTTCCGGCACGAGGCCGGTGACGCCGGCGGGATCGCGCAGGCCGGCTGGCACGCGTCCTGCCTGCCGTGGCTGCACGAACGGGGTGTCGCGCTGATCGGCGCGGACACCCCGCAGGACGTGCAGCCGTCGGGATACGACAACGTGTTGATGCCGGTTCACGCCGTGAGCTTGGTCGCCATGGGCCTCTGGATGCTCGACAACTGCGACCTGGAGTCGTGCGCGACAACGGCTGCCGAACTCCGCCAGTGGGACTTCCAGCTCGCCGTCGCACCCGTCCGCTTCGCCGGTACGTCGGGCAGCCCGGTCAACCCGATCGCCACCTTCTGACCGCACGCCCTGCCGCTAGTGGGGATGTGCCCGCAACACACCGTCGGCATCGACCAGGTCGACGGTGATGGCGTCCTGCCCATCGTTCAGTGGAGCCGGCCAGGTGCCCCAGACCACCCGCGCTCCTTCGGCGTGGTGCATCAAATACTCGGTCAACTCGCCAGGTCCGCTGATGATGTCCAGGTCCAGTTCGACACCTGAGTCAGCGGGACGTCCCAGCACGATCTCTCCCGCTGAGGTGATCTCCTCGAACATCCGTTGCCGGGTCGCCTCGTCGTTCCGCCCGACGTCGGGCCCGCCCGAGAAGTAGAAGGAGACACAACTGCCGGGTCTGAGCTCGTCGTAGACCGTGTTCACGTCCCCGGGTGACGTCACCAGGAACCACCGTGCGGTGCCACCGCCCCTGGCCAGCCGTTCAAGGACGACGACGTCGGACCAGGGCATGCTCCAGCGCCCCGACAGAAGCTCGTGCTCAGCCACCTGGCGCGCCATCGCGGATGCCATGACATCCTCACTTCGATCGGCAGTGACAACTGCAGGGAAAAGGAACGGGCCGGTCTGTAAGCCGGATTCTGTAGTCGGCGATCATCCATCTACGGCTGCCGTTGCCGGCAGTCTCCAGCGGCCTACCCGCGAGCTCGGGCGGGCAGCCCTCGAACGCTCGCGCGAACGCCGGTTGCCCGGCGTCCTTCTTGGCCTTGCTCCACGTGGGGTTTACCTAGCCTCCGCAGTCACCTGCCGAGCTGGTGGTCTCTTACACCACCGTTTCACCCTCACCCGCACCTGAACGAACCACGGGGTTCGTTCAGGCCGCTGGCGGTCTGTTCTCTGTGGCACTGTCCCGCGGGTTTCCCCGGGTGGGCGTTACCCACCACGCTGCCCTGTGGAGTCCGGACTTTCCTCGGCGCGCACCGGAGTGCGCGACGCGATCGCCCGACCGACCCGTTCCGTCGTTCAGGATACGGCCTGGGCGGCGAGTTCGGGCCAGCGGCCGTCGGGACCGCGCTCGTAGGCCAGTACGTCGACCACGGCGTCCAGGTTCAGCGGGCCGTAGATGTGCGGGAACGTCGTCCCGCGGCCGTCCACGTCTTCGTCGCACAGGGCCGAGACCAGGCGCTCGGTGTCGATCACCAGCAGCAGCAACGGCTCCTCGACATCGGCGTAGAAGCGGTTCGCGGTCCCGCCGACCTGCTCGGGCCGCGACGCGTGGATGAACGTCGCGCCGTCGTCCAGCGAGACGCCGCGGGTCGACATCCGGTACGCACCGGCCGCCTTCGCCGCTGCCCAGTCGTGCTCGAACGCCAGGTGCAGGATCTTCGCCATGCCCGCAGATTAGCGACCGGACGCCCGTACGCCGAGCAGCCCACAACGGTGTCGGAAGTTCCGGAACCGGTGAGGGGTTGACAGCGGAGCGTGAGCGCAGAAAGATCCGATGTCTACCTCTGGTCCTCTCCGCCCCCAGGCCAGTGGTCCGCTCCTTCTCCAGGAGAGATCCGATGAACACCCTCCTGCGATCCCGCCTGCCCAAAATCGCGCTCGTCCTGGCCGTGCTGGCCGGGCTGATCGCGACCGGTGGGCCGCCCGCCGTCGCCGCACCCGGCACCACCGCCTGGCAGATCGGGTCCTTCGTCGTCGACACCCCGAACCTGGTCCGGCGGTCCGACATCGTGCTCGGCCGGTCCAATCCGGCCCCGGCCGACTCGCTCCCACTGGGCAACGGCGCTCTCGGTACGGCGGTCTGGTCGGCCGGCGGTTTCACCGCGCAACTCAACCGCACCGACACGTTCCCCAGCCGAAAGTCGCTCGGCCACGTGGTCATCCCAGGCCTGTCCCGGATGACCACTGCCGCCGACTTCACCGGCCGCCTCGACCTGTACGACGGAATGCTGCGCCAGAGCGGCGGCGGGATGACCCTCACCGCCTTCGTTCGCGCCGACACCCAGCAGCTCGTCGTCGACGTGACCGGCGCGGATCCCAACGCCACGCAGACCGCCCAGGTCAAACTCTGGTCACCCCGTACGCCGACCGCCCGCGCCGTCGGGTCCGTCGCCGCGCTGGCCGAGACCTGGGTCGACAACTCCGGCGCGGGCGCGTCGGGCCGGACCTTCGGATCGCTGGCCGGGATCACCGCGGGCGGCCGCAACGTCGTCGCCTCGGTGCCCAATGCGTTGACCGGCCAGGTCGCCTTCCAGCCCAACGCCGACGGCTCGTTCCGGATCGTTGTCGCAGCCCCGAGCTGGACCGGCGGGGATTCGATCGCTACCACCAACGCCGTACTGAACGGCGCCGCCACCCGCCCGGCCGCTGAGCTGCGCACGGCGCATCTCCAGTGGTGGCACGACTACTGGCAGAAGGCCGGCCTGATCAAGATCAGCTCGACCGACGGCACCGGCGACTACGTCGAGAACCTGCGGACCATCTACCTGTACGCCGCCGCGGCGCACAGCCGTGGAGTCCTGCCCGGGTCGCAGGCCGGCGTCGCCGACCTGTTCACGTTCTCGCAGGACAAGCGGGACTGGTACCCGTCGGGCTACTGGTTCTGGAACCTCCGCATGCAGGTCGCGGCCAATCTGTCCGCCGGGCTCCCGGCGCTCAACGACCCGATGTTCCGCCTCTACAAGGACAATCTCGACGCGATCGCCGCGTGGACCAGCGCGAGGATGCCGGGCCGGCAAGGGCTGTGCGTGCCGGAGACGATGCGGTTCAACGGCAACGGAACGTACGACGGTGGCACCAGCAACGCCTCCTGCGACTCGATCATTGCCCCGAGCTACAACGCGCTGACGGTCACCACCGGGGCCGAGATCGGGCTCTGGGTCTGGGAGCACTACCGGATGAGCGACGACCGGGCCTTCCTGTCCGCGCACTACCCGCTGATCAAGGGCGCGGCGCAGTTCCTGCTCTCGTACGCGACGACCGGTGCCGACGGCAAGCTGCACACCCGGTCCAATGCGCACGAGACCCAGTGGGACGTGACGGACCCGACCACCGACATCGCCGCGATGCAGGCCTTCTTCCCGATCGCGGTGAAGGCGGCGCAGACCCTCGGGGTCGACAGTGCACTGGTCAGCCAGCTCACCGCGGCGATCCCGAAGCTCCAGGCGCTGCCTCGCACCGACACCGCGACGCAGACCCAGTTGCTCACCCCAGCAGCAGATGCCAACGGCACCACGATGATCGGCCTGTCCACCCAACCCACCGCGCCACGGCACAACAGCGAGAACATCGGCCTGGAGGCCGTCTGGCCGTTCAACCTGATCGGTGACAGCGGCCCGCTGACCGCGGTCGGCCGTCGTACCTACACGTCGCGCAGTTACGTCAACGGCAACGACTGGAGCTACGACGCTCTGCACGCTGCCCGGCTCGGCCTGGCCAACGACATGAAGACCGCGCTGCTGGCCGCGATCCGGCAGTACCAGGTCTATCCGTCGGGAATGGCGAGCTTCACCGCCCAGCAGGCGTCCGAGCCCTACATCGAGCAGTCCGGCGTCCTGGCCGCGACCGCCCCCGAAGCGCTGGCGACCGACTACGACGGCCTGCTCCGGATCGCACCGGCCTGGCCGGCGGACTGGACCGGTGAAGGAACAGTTGCCATCGGCCACAAGTCCAATGTGCACGTGCAGATCGCCAGCGGCGTACCGACGACGGTCGCGATCAGCTCCGGCGCCGACCAGCAGCTCGCCGTACGGAGTCCGTGGCCCGGGCAGAGTGTCACGGTCGTCGACGGGCAGACCCGAGCCGTCGTGGTCGCGGCGCAGTCCAACGCGACGTTCACGATCCCGGCACAGGCCGGCCGGTCCTACCTGGTGGAGAAGACCGGATCGACCGCGCAACCATTCCAGGCACTCACAGGTACGCCGGCCACAACGGCGAAACGCTACGACAGGGCAACCATCGGTCTGCCGAAGCAGAGCAGCGGCAACCCGGTGGTTGCCCTCAAAGCCCGGGCCAACGGCAAGTACGTCACAGCCGGGACTGGCACGCCGCTGATCGCGAACAGCACCACGATCGGCCCAGCGCAACAGTACGAGCTGACCGACCTGGGTGGCGGCAACGTGTCGCTGCGGGCGAAAGTCAACAACCTGCTCGTCGCGGCCGACGACGCGGGCGCGGGACCACTGCTGGCCAAGAACCAGGCCGTCGGGTCGTGGGAGACGTTCCAGCTGATCCGCAACGGCGACGGCTCGGTCAGCTTCCGGGCCCAGGTCAACAACAAGCTCGTCTGCGCCGAGAACGGCGGCGCGGCAGCACTGATCGCGAACCGCGACGCGATCGGCCCCTGGGAACAGTTCGACCTGATCGAAGGAGTGGCGCGATGAGAAGAAGCCGAATCGCCGGACTGGTCACGGCGGCCCTGATCGGCGCCGTAGGCCTGAGCGCTCCGGTCGCCGAAGCCGGGTCGACCATCCCACCGGGCGACTACCAGCAGGTGTCGCTCGCCAGCGGTCCCAACGAGCTCGGCGAGGCGATGTCGCTCGCCGTCCTGCCCAACCGGTCCGTCATCCACACCGCGCGCGACGGCGCCGTCCGGATCACCGACGTCAACGGTACGACGACGCTGGCCGGCCGGCTCAACGTCTACACCCACGACGAGGAGGGGCTGCAGGGCGTCGCGGTCGATCCCGGGTTCGCGACCAATCGCTACGTCTGGCTCTACTTCTCGCCCCGGCTGACCACGCCGGAGGGCGACGCCCCGACCGAAGGAACGCAGGCCGACTGGGACCGCTGGAAAGGCGAGCTGCACCTGTCCCGGTTCGTGCTGAAGACCGACAACACGCTCGACCTGACCAGCGAGAAGGTCGTCCTGCGCGTCCCGAACGACCGCGGCCAGTGCTGTCACGTCGGCGGCGACCTGGACTTCGATGCCGCCGGCAACCTCTACCTCACGACCGGCGACGACAGCAACCCGTTCCAGTCCGACAGCTACACGCCGATCGACGAGCGGACCAGCCGCAACCCGCAGTTCGACGCGCAGCGCACCTCGGGCAACACCAACGACCTGCGCGGCAAGGTGCTGCGGATCAAGCCGCAGCCGGACGGCTCGTACACGATTCCGGCGGGCAACCTGTTCGCGCCGGGCACCGCGTTGACCCGGCCGGAGATCTACGCGATGGGGTTCCGCAACCCGTTCCGGATGAGTGTCGACAAACCGACCGGCATCGTCTACCTCGGCGACTACGGGCCGGACGCCGGCGTCACCGATCCGAACCGCGGCCCGAACGGGCAGGTCGAGTTCGACCGGATCACCGGGCCCGGCAACTACGGCTGGCCGTACTGCACCGGCACCAACACGACGTCGGAGACCTACAACGACTTCCAGTTCCCCAGCGGCCCGTCCGGCGCGAAGTTCGACTGCGCGGGCGGTCCGACCAACAACTCGTTCCGCAACACCGGCCAGACCAAGCTGCCCCCGGCCAAACCGTCCTGGATCCGGTACGGCGGTGACGCCGGCACCCCGCCGGAGTTCGGCGGCGGCTCGGAGTCGCCGATGGGCGGCCCTGTCTACCGGTACGACGCGAGCAACAGCTCGCCGATCAAGTTCCCCGCGTCGCTCGACGGCCGGTACTTCGCCGGTGAGCTCGGCCGCAAGTGGATCAAGGCGATCGAGGTGACTTCGGCCGGCGGCGTCGGCGACATCGGCGCGTTCCCATGGACCGGCACGCAGGTGATGGACATGGCGTTCGGGCCGGACGGCGCGCTCTACGTGCTCGACTACGGCACCGGCGCGAACAACCAGGCACTGTGGCGGATCGAGTACAAGGGCAGCACGAATCGCAACCCGATCGCCAAGGCGTCCGGTACGCCGACGTCGGGTGGCCGGCCGTTGACCGTGGCGTTCTCGTCCGCGGGCAGCTCCGACCCCGAGGGCGGCGCGCTGTCGTACCGGTGGACCTTCGGCGACGGCGGCAGCTCGACGCAGGCCAACCCGTCGTACACCTACAACACGGCGGGCACCTTCACGGCGACGCTGACCGTGACGGATCCGACCGGGCTGACCGGCTCGGCCAACGTGCAGATCAGTGTCGGCAACACCGCGCCCTCGGTGACGCTGCAGACGCCGGCCGACGGGCAGCCGTTCTCCTTCGGCGACACCGTGCCGTTCCAGGTCAGTGTGAGCGATCCGGAGGACGGCGCGATCGACTGCAGCCGGGTCAAGGTGACCTACCTGCTCGGGCACGACGACCACCAGCACCAGATCACCGCCAAGAACGGCTGCAGCGGCTCGATCGCCGTACCGGTTGACGGTGAGCACGACCCGGCGGCGAACGTCTACGGCGTGTTCGACGCGGAGTACACCGACAACGGCGGCATCACCTCGCACAGCGTCCGCAAGCTCCAGCCGCGGCACCGGCAGGCCGAGCACTTCAGCGCGTCGTCCGGCATCGACTTGGCCCAGCACGGTGCCGCGGAAGGCGGCCGGACCGTCGGGTTCGTCGACACCAACGACTGGATCTCGTTCACGCCGTACGCGCTGAGTACGGCGACGTCGATCAGCGCACGGGTGTCGTCCGGCGGGCCTGGCGGCACGATCGAGGTCCGGGCCGGTTCCGCGACCGGCCAGCTGATGGCCACCTTGCCGGTCGCGAACACCGGCAACTGGGACACCTTCACGAACGTGTCGGCCAATCTGTCGAACAAACCGGCCGGCTCCACCACGCTCTTCCTGGTCTTCAAAGGGGCCACTGGCAACGGAAACCTGTTCGATCTCGACGCGTTCACCTTGTCGACCTCCGGCTCCACCAGCAGGACGGCCGAGGGAGAGGCGTTCAGCTCGCAGTTCGGCGTGCAGGTCGCCGGGCACGCAGGGGCCAGCGGCGGGCAGACGCTCGGCTACATCGACAACGGTGACTGGGCCGGCTACTCGTCGGTGAGCACCAGCGGGCTCAAGTCGTTCAGTGCGCGAGTGTCGTCCGGCGGCGCGGGCGGCACCATCCAGGTCCGAGCAGGGTCCGCCACGGGCACGCTGCTCGGCTCGGTCGCCGTACCGGTCACCGGCGGCTGGGAGAACTTCCAGACCGTGTTCACCGCGCTGACCGGTTCAGCCACGGGCCCGCTGTTCCTGAGCTTCACCGGCGGCGCGGGCTCGCTGTTCGACGTCGACACCTTCACCGTCACTTCCTAGGGGGTTGCCATGACCACATTCACGCGACGCGAGGCACTGCTGACCGGTGGAGCGCTGCTGGCGGGAGGGCTGCTGCCCTGGCAGACCGCCGCGGCCGCTGCTGCCGCGCCGTACCAGGTGCTGGTGTTCAGCAAGACGGCCGGCTTCCGGCACGACTCGATTCCGGCGGGCATCCAGGCGATCCGGGACCTGGGTGCTGCCAACGGCTTCACCGTCACGGCCACCGAGGACAGTGCGGTCTTCACCGCCGCGCAGCTGGCGGCGTACCAGGCCGTGGTGTTCCTGAGCACGACCGGCGACATCCTGAACAGCACGCAGCAGACGGCGTTCGAGGCCTACGTGAACGGCGGCGGCGGGTACGTCGGTGTGCACGCGGCAGCCGACACCGAGTACGACTGGCCGTGGTACGGGCAGCTGGTCGGCGCGTGGTTCCACAGCCACCCGGCGATCCAACAGGTGACCGCCAGGGTGGAGGATCGCACGCACCCCTCCACCGCGCACCTGGGGACGACTTGGGTCCGGACCGACGAGCTCTACAACTACCGGACCAACCCGAGACCGAACGTGCGGGTGCTGATCAACCTGGACGAGTCCACCTACAGCGGCGGGAACATGGGCGATCACCCGATCGCCTGGTACCACCCGCAGGGCGCCGGTCGCTCGTTCTACACCGGCTTCGGCCACACCATCGAGTCGTACACCGACCAGGCGTTCCGCCGGCACCTGCTCGGCGGCATCCAGTACGCCGCGGCCGCCGGTACGACGCCGACGCCGACGCAGATCGAGGGGGAGGCGTTCACTTCGCAGTTCGGCGTCCAGGTGGCCGGGCACGGCGGCGCGAGTGGCGGCCGGACCCTCGGCTACATCGACAACGGCGACTGGGCCGGGTACGCGCAGGTGAACACGGCGGGCGCGACCAGGTTCTCCGCGCGGATCTCGTCGGGTGGCGCGGGCGGGACGATCCGCATCCGCTCGGGCTCGGCTGCCGGGCCGGTGCTCGGGTCTGTCGGCGTACCGGTGACCGGGGGCTGGGACAACTTCCAGACCGTGTCGACCACGTTGACCGGCTCCGGCAGCGGTCCGCTGTTCCTGACCTTCAGTGGCGGGTCGGGGGCGTTGTTCGACATCGACACGTTCAGCTTGAGCTGATCCCGGTCGCCGCGCTCGTCACCTCAGCAGGGAGGTGACGAGCGCGGCGGCGGTCTCGCGGAGTCTGGCCGGGTCGTCGTACACGCGCTCGAGAACTGCCAGCCCACGGGTCATCGCGACGACCAACCGCGCTGCCTCCCGCGGCTCCACCGCAAGGCCGGCGTGCTGCAGCCGGGCCAGCAGCAGCGCTTCCAGGTCGTCGAGCAGCTTCCGCACGGCGTCCTCGACCACGCCGTCCGCCTCGACCGCCGTACGGGTCGACAGGCAGCCGCGGGACGGCGTACCGGTGGTGATCGAGGTGATGACGAAGTCGAAGAACCCGGTCAGCGCCCGCTTCGCGTCGGCGTCGGCGAGGGCATCGGCCGCGCGGGCCAGGAAGTCGGCGGTGAACTGCTCGAAGACCTTGAGGAACAACTGCTGCTTGCCGCCGTACGCGTGGTAGAGCGATCCGCGCTGGACTCCCGTCCCGGCCGCGAGATCGGGCATCGAGGTCGCCCGGAAGCCCTTGGTCCAGAAGACGTCCAGAGCCCGCTCGAAGGTCGCCTGCTCGTCGAACTGCCGTACGCCGGCCATCAGGCCGGGACCTCGACCGCGGTCGACCGCTCGACCCAGTTGTGCAGCAACTTGCCGTCCCGCACCTCCCAGACCGCCGTACCGGTGAACTGGATCGGTGCGCCGATCGCGGCGGTGTGCAGGTAGCCCTGGTTCGTCCCGGTGATCCGGAACCGCGAGGCGACCCGGCTGCCGTCCGCGTTCTCGAACGTCTCGACCGCCTGCAGGTGCAGATCCGGCACTTCGGCGAGGAACGCCGCGATCCAGGCCTTGAACGCCGTCCGCCCGACGATGTCGTGACCCGCGTTGGTGATCACGAAGTCCTCGGGCACGAACCGGTCGACGGCCTCGGCGTCGTGCGCGTTCCAGACCTGGTCCCAGAACGCCTGCACCAGTTCGCTCGATCGCATCCTCGGGTCCTTCCGCATGTTTGACAGATATGTCAAGAATAGCGGATGCCTTCGCGACACTCGTTGGTCGGCCCTCGGTCACCTGATCGCACTAGCGTCCGTGCAATGACTCCGCCTGCAGATCACGCTGTCGACCGCCGTCGTTTCCTGGGAGCCGTGGGAGGTGTCGCCGGTCTCGCCGCGCTCGCGCAGCTGCCGGTCGGACCTGCCGAGGCGACCCCGAGGCCCGGGGGAGGTGACTACCCGTTCACGCTCGGCGTGGCCAGTGGTGACCCGACGGTCAGTGGTGTGGTGCTGTGGACCCGGCTGGTGCCGGACCGCTTCGTGCCGGGCGGTGGCATGCCCGACCGCAAGGTGCCGGTGCAGTGGCAGATCGCGCTCGACGAAGGGTTCCGCCGCGTCGTACGGGAGGGGCTGACGTGGGCTCTGCCCGAGTTGGCGCACTCGGTGCACGTGGAGGTGGAGGGGCTGGCACCGGACCGCGAGTGGTTCTACCGGTTCAAGTACCGCACGGACGTGTCGCCGGTGGGACGCACCCGGACGGCGCCGGTGCGCACCGGCAAGCACGCGTCGATGAACTTCGCGTTCGCGTCCTGCCAGGAGTGGTCCAGCGGCTACTACTCGGCGCTGCGGCACCTGGCCGAGGAGGACCTGGACCTCGTCCTGCACCTGGGCGACTACGTCTACGAAGGCGGCATCCCGGCCAACGGCGGCTACCGCAAGACGCCGGTGCCCGCCGTACTGCAGCAGGCTCCGCGGGACGTCGACCGCTGGCGGATGCAGTACGCGCTCTACAAGAGCGACCCGGATCTCCAGCGGGCGCACGCGCGGTTCCCCTGGATGGTGACGTGGGACGACCACGAGGTGCAGAACGACTACGCCAACACCCAGTCGCAGTACGAGGGTGACATCACCGCGCTGCGCACAGCGGCGTACCAGGCCTGGTACGAGCACCAGCCGGTACGCCGGCCGGCCCGGCCCGTCGGCGAGGGACCGCGCATCTACCGGCGGCTCCAGTGGGGTGACCTGGCGCAGTTCGACGTGGTCGACGGCCGGCAGTACCGCAGCGTGCCGCCGTGCGGGTGGGGTGAAGCCGACGCCTGCGAAGGCGGGTACGACCCGTCGATCACCATGCTCGGCAAGACCCAGGAGAAGTGGCTGTACGACGGCCTGAAGCGCTCGCGGGCCCAGTGGGACGTGCTCGCCAGCAACGTGATGGTCGGCCGGCTCGACCACGACGGCACCGCGGGTGATCTGCTCTGGCACGACGCGTGGGACGGCTTCCCGGGCGCGCGGCAACGACTCGTCGAGGCCTGGAAGCAGGCGAAGACCCGGAACCCGGTGGTGGTCACCGGTGACTGGCACTCGACGTTCGTGAACGACATCCACGAGAACTTCGACCGCGCGGGAACGCCGGTGGTGGCGACCGAGTTCGTGGGGACGTCGCTGACCAGCAACGGCGACGGTCAGGTGTACGGGCCGTACTACGGGCCGATGATCAAGTACAACCCGCACATCAAGTTCTTCGACGGGGACCGGCGTGGCTACGTGCGCTGCTCGGTGTCGCGCGACCAGTTCCGCACCGATCTGCGGATGGTGACCACTGTGAGCCGCTCCGACGCGCCGAAATACACCCACGCGTCGTTCGTAGTCGAGGACGGCCGTCCGGGGGCTGTGGAAATCTGACGACGGCCGACCGCCTTGTTTTGTTAGGGTTCCGGGCATGGCGACAGCTGAGCAGGGACCCGAGGACGTGCCGGAGGACAAGGCGACGGCGGCGGCAGCTGGTGCGAGCGCACCGGTGGACGACCTGACGACGACGCAGCACGTGCTGACCGTGGGCCGGCGGAAGCTGAAGTACACGGCGACCGCCGGCCGGATCGTGCTGCGGCGCGAGGTCGTCACCGACGGCAAGTTCGACGGGCACCGGCCGAAGGCGGAGGTGTTCCTGACGGCGTACACGCTGGACGGGGCCGACGTCGGGTCGCGGCCGGTGACGTTCGCGTTCAACGGGGGACCGGGGTCGTCGAGCATCTGGCTGCACCTGGGGCTGCTCGGACCGCGGCGCGTGGTGTCGGGCGACGCGGGTGAGCTCGCGCCCCCGCCGTACGGGCTGGTCGACAACGCGGAGACCCTGCTGCAGCACAGCGACCTGGTCTTCATCGACCCGGTCTCCACCGGGTACTCGCGGGCGGTCGAGGGCGAGAAGCCGGGGGAGTACCACGGATTCACGCCCGATCTGGAGTCGGTCGGCGAGGTGATCCGGTTGTGGGCCTCGCGCAACGGGCGCTGGATGTCGCCGAAGTTCCTGGCCGGCGAGTCGTACGGCACGACCCGGGCGGCCGCATTGGTCGCGCACCTGCAGAACCGGCACGGCATGTACTTCAACGGCGTGATGCTGATCTCGGCGGTGCTCGAGTTCGGCACGCTGGACTTCACACCTGGCAACGACCTGCCGTTCGCGCTGTTCCTGCCGTCGTACGCCGCGGCCGCGCACTACCACGGGTTGATCCCGGACCGGGAGCTGTCCGAGCTGCTCGCCGACGCGGAGCACTTCGCCGCCGGGCGGTACCCGTATGCCCTTGCCCAGGGCAACAGACTGCCCGCCGAGGAGCGCGCGCAGATCGTCGAGCGGCTGGCCGGCCTGACCGGGCTGTCGCCCGACTACGTCGACCGGGTCGACCTGCGGATCGAGCACACCCGGTTCTTCGCCGAGTTGCTGCGCTCGCGCCGCCAGGTGATCGGGCGGCTGGACAGCCGCTTCACCGGCTGGGAGGCCGACGCCGCCCACGAGGTCTCGGTCGACGACCCGTCGATGCGCGCGATCATGGGCCCGTACACGGCCGCGCTGAACCACTACGTGCGCGCCGAGCTGGAGTACCTCAACGACCTGCCCTACGAGATCATCAGCGGCGACGCGTCGAAGGACTGGTCGTTCAAGGAGTTCGAGAACAACCACGTCACGGTCGCGGACAAACTCGCCGAGGCGATGCGGGCCAACCCGCACCTGAAGGTGCACATCGCCTCCGGCCACTACGACTGCGCCACGCCGTACTTCGCCACCGAGCACACGGTCGCCCGCCTGCAGATCCCGGCCGAACTGCACGACAACATCGAGCTCCACTACTACCCGGCGGGGCACATGATGTACGTGCACGAGGAGTCGCGGCTGCGGCAGTCCAAGGACCTCGCCGCGTTCGTTCGGGGAGCGTCCAACCGATGACCGCGCAGCGCGGCGCGGTGGCCGGCCCCGTGCTGACCGCCGCCGAGCTGCCTGAGGTGGTGACCGAGGCGTCGTCCCGCTTCCTGACGTTGGTGGACGAGGCGTTGCCCGGCGAGGTGCTCGGCTTCTACCTCACCGGCTCGGTTCCGCTCGGCGACTTCCACCCGGGCTCCAGCGACATCGACGGCACGGCGGTGCTGGCGAAACCGTTGACCGATCCCGAACGGGTCCGTGGCGTCTTCGAGGCGATGCCGAAAACCCCGTCGTTCGACGTCACCTACCTGACCTTCGACGAGCTCGCCCTGCCACCGGACCCGACCCGGACCGTCGTCTTCACCCAGACAGGTGAACTGCTGACCAGACCAGGCGGTCCGATCTCCCCGGTCCTCTGGTCCGAACTCGCCCGCCAGTCGATCGCGATCCGCGAGGCCCCCGGCCTGCGCGTGCACGACGACCAGCACGCACTCGAGCAGTTCACTCGCGACAACCTCACGTCGTACTGGACGCCGAAGCTCGCCGAGCTGGAGACGGCCATCGCCGAGCGACCAGGCGACGAAGTGACACCTGACTGGATCGTCCCGTGGTTCGTGCTTGGCATCCCGCGCCTGCACGCCCTGCTGACCACCGGCAAGATCGTCTCGAAGTCGGCCGCCGGGCACCACGCCTTGCACCACTGGCCCCAGACAGCCTCACTGATCAGCCGCGCCCTCGCCGCTCGCGCCGGCAGCCCCGAAGCCTTCACGGTCGCCGACGCCCGCGAAACCGTCACCGTCGGCCGCGCAGTGATTGCCGACGCCCTGCGGGGCAACTGATGCTGCTCGTCCGGCGGGCGGGGCCAGTCGCCGTCAGCGACCCACCGGTGGGGGTCGCCCTTCGATCGCCGACCACCGACGACATCGAAGCACTGGGCCGCACGTACTTCGCCTCCTACCCGCCGGGCGTCGCCTGTGCGACCGAAGTCGAAGCGATCGACGACATCCGTCTCACCTATGCGGGCGAGTACGGCGTCCTCGATCTCGCCCGTAGCCGGATCGCGGTGCACGGCGACGAGATCGTCGGCGCGGTGCTCGTGGTCGAGCACGGTCCGTGGGAGGACGTGCCCGACTGCCCGTTCGTGATCGAGGTGTTCACCTTGCCGGCCTGGCGCCGACGGGGGCTCGCTCGATCGATGGTGACCACCTGCCTCGCGGTCGAGCCGACCGACGTCGCACTGCGGGTGCAGGACGGCAACCACGCCGCTCTCGGTCTCTACGGACACCTCGGCTTCGCGCAGGTGTAGTACGCGGCGCGTAGTACGTGATGTGTACTATCAGCGCATGCGGACCAATGATGCTCAGCTGCAAGTGCTCTCCGTGCTCGTCGACGGGCCGCTGCACGGCTATGCCGTCAACGCTGCGATCGAGAAGCTCACCGGACAGCGGCTCGGCGCGGGCAGTTTGTACGGCGCGTTGGCTCGGCTGGAGGCGAAGGGGTGGGTCGAGCCGCTGGAAGGTGTCGGGCGGCAGCGGCCGGTGCGGTTGACGGAGCAAGGCCGCGAGCAGTTGCAGCGGGAGGCTCGTTCGATGGCTCGGGTGTTTGAGACCGCCGTGCCTGGGCAGGTCAGCTATCTGGACCGGGTGGCGGCGACCGAGTCGGGCCGGGCGTACAAGCAGACAATGCTCGAAGCGCTCGACGCCCGGCCCGGAGAGACGGTTGTCGACCTGGGATGCGGGCCTGGCACCGATCTCGGCACCCTGGCCGACGCGGTCGGAGCGTCGGGGACGGTGATCGGCGTCGACGTCAGTCAGGAGATGGTCGATCGAGCTCGCGAACGAACCTCGGCCTCGACGGCGATCGACGTACGGCTCGCCGACCTGCAGGCGCTGCCGTTCGACGACGGCAGCATCGATCGCGCCCGGACGGACCGGGTGCTGCAACATGTCGAGGATCCGGCGAAGGCGCTCGCGGAGGCGCATCGGGTGCTGCGTCCGGGCGGCACGCTCGTGATGGCCGAACCCGACTGGGACTCGTTGGCCATCGATCATCCCGAGCTCGAGTCGTCCCGCGCGTACACGCGGCACATCACGGATCGGATCGTGCGCAACGGGGTGATCGGCCGTCAACTGACTCGGCTCGCCATCGGCGCCGGGTTCGCCGTACCGACCGTGCTTCCGATCGTTTCCACGTTTCGCGACGTCCGGTCCGCCGACGAGATCCTGGGGCTGCACCGCAACACCGAGCGCGCGGTGGAAGCCGGCTACCTGTCAGCGAAAGCGGCCGAAGCCTGGCTCGATCACCTGTCCACCGGGCCGTTTCTCGCCACGGTGACGCTCTACGTGGTGGTGGCGGTCAGGGATAGATCCGGAAGCCGCTGAACGTGCGGTGCGTGAACGACGCGTAGAAGTCTTCCGCCGTGTCGGTGACCAGATCGATGCGCAAGGCACCGGTCAGCGGTGCGGCGTACTCGAGCAGGGCGCGGCCGATACCGCGACGGCGGTGAGCGGTGTGCACGGCCATCAACGACAGGTGCGCCTGGATGTGGCCGTCGCTCTGCAGGTACGCGAAGCCGAGCACCTGATCGTGCTCGACGGCGACCACACTCGTCACGCCAGGTGCGGTGAGTACGACGTGCGCGCCGTCCGGGTCGGACGGGAAACTCGGCCAGTCCTCAGCCGCGCAGATCGCCAGTACGCCGTCCAGGTGGGATCGGTCGTACCGCTGGACGTTCACGGCAGCGTGAGGACTTCGGCGCCGGTGTCGGTGACGACGAGCGTGTGCTCGAACTGGGCGGTGCGCGACTTGTCCTTGGTGGTGGCGGTCCAGCCGTCGTCCCACAGGTCGTAGTCGTAGCTGCCGAGGGTGAGCATCGGCTCGATCGTGAACGTCATGCCCGGCTCGATCACGTCGTCGAAGCGCTCGTCGTCGTAGTGCGGAATGATCAGGCCGGAGTGGAACGACGTGGCGATGCCGTGCCCGGTGAAGTCGCGGACGACGCCGTACCCGAAGCGCTTGGCGTAGGACTCGATCACCCGGCCGATGATGCTGACCTGACGGCCGGGCTTGACCGCCTTGATCGCCCGGTTCAGCGCCTCGCGCGTGCGCTCGACCAACAGCCGGCTCTCCTCGTCGACGTCGCCGACCAGGAACGTCGCGTTGGTGTCGCCGTGCACGCCGTCGATGAACGCGGTGATGTCGACGTTGACGATGTCGCCGTCCTCGAGCGGACGGTCGTCGGGGATGCCGTGGCAGATCACCTCGTTGACCGAGGTGCACAACGACTTCGGGTAACCGCGGTAGCCGAGCGTCGACGGGTACGCGTTGCGCTCGACCAGGTACTCGTGGCCGATCGCGTCGAGCTCGTCGGTGGTCACCCCGGGCTTGGCCGCCTCGCCGACGGCCTGCAGCGCCTGAGCGGCGAGCTTGCTCGCCACGCGCATCTTCTCGACCAGTTCGGGGGACGTGACGTAGGAGCCGTCGAACGGCGTCGGCGCGGGCTTGTCGACGTACTCCGGGCGCGGAATGGAGGCGGGCACAGGGCGGCGCGGCGAGATGATGCCGGGAGTGAGAATCGACATGGTGGGATCATTCTAGTTAGGTGCGACAACTTCACCCGGAAGGTGGTCTGCTGCGATGGCCGACGACGATCACAGCAACGAGTGGTACTACAACACCAAAACCGGCCAGGTCGAGCCGTACCAGGGTGCGAAGTCCGCCGACCGGCTCGGGCCGTACAGCTCGCCGGAGGAAGCGGCGCGCGCGTTGGAGAAGGTCCAGGAACGCAACGAGTCCTGGGACAACGACCCGAAGTGGAACGACGACTGACCAGCACGGACCAACGTGCCGAGGGGCACCACCGGATCCCGGTGGTGCCCCTCGCTCGTTGGTGGAACAGGCCTAGCGGGCCGCTGCCTTGCGGGCCGGGGCCTTGCGAGCCGGTGACTTCTTGGCGGCGACCTTGCGGGTCGGGGCCTTCTTCGCGGCGACCCGGGCCGGAGCCTTCTTCGCGGCGACCTTCTTCGCCGGGGCCTTCTTGGCCGCGACCTTCTTGGCCGGCGCCTTCTTCGCGGCGACCTTGCGGGCCGGCGCCTTCTTGGCGGCGGTCTTCGTCGCGGTGGCCTTTCTGACCGGCGACTTCTTCGCCACGGTCTTGGTCGCCGTCGTCTTCTTGGCCGGTGCCTTCTTGGCCGTGGTCACCTTTTTGGCGGCGGTCTTGGTGGCCGTCGTCTTCTTGGCGGCGGTCTTCGTGGCGGTGGCCTTCTTGGCCGTCGCCTTCTTCGTGGCCGTCGTCTTCTTCACCGCGGTGGTCTTTGCTGCGGTCTTCTTGGCGGGTGCCTTGGAGACCGCCTTCTTGGCCGCACTCACCTTCTTCGTCACTGCCTTCTTCGCTGCGGTGACCTTGCGCGCGACGGCCGTCTTCGCGGCTGGGGCCTTCTTGGCGACAGTCTTCTTGGCGGGAGAAGCCTTTTTGGCTGTCGCCTTCCCTGCGGCTGCCTTCTTGGCTGGCACTCTGCCTCCTTGGTGCGGCTGAGGAAAACCACGGTGGATTCCTCGTCGTCCTGATGATGACAACACTTGGTGCCCACGTAAAGCACCTGAATGGCCCACAGGTCAAGGCGTCCGCGCCGGCAATTCGCGCGCTAATGCCGAAAATCCTTGTGCAGAAGGGTTTTCGGTGCGCACCGAGCATGCCCGAGGGTGGTGAAGAAATGTTGGCGACACGCGCACCGATCTGCCACTTCGGCGCACTTTCGGACAGTGTTGTCCTCGGCAACGTCTCTGCGAACGATCGGATCAGCCGCGGTGCGAACCTTCTACGACGATCAGCGAAACCCCGTCCGGATGGCCGGTGAAATTACCCGGGTGGTCAGCATCGTGCCGTCGTTGACGGAGTCGATCGCGCACACCCACCGGTCGTTGCTGGTGGGCGCGACGGACTGGTGCACGCATCCGCGCGACCTCGACGTGACGCGAGTTCGCGGCACGAAGAATCCCGACCTCGAACAGATCGTGCGGCTGCGTCCTGATGTCGTGGTCGCGAACGCCGAAGAGAATCGCGCCGCCGATCTCGACGCGTTGCGCGCGCACGGAATCGCCGTCTGGGTGACCACACCGACCACCGTCGAGGAGTCGCTGGGATCACTCGAACGAATGCTCTCGGCGATCACCGGCAGCACTCCACAATGGCTCGGACAAGCCCGCGAAGTCTGGAGTACGCCGTACGACGGTCCACGCCGGCGAGCGGTGATTCCGATCTGGCGAAGGCCGTGGATGGCGCTCGGCCGGGACACGTTCGCCGGTGACGTGTTACGCCGGCTCGGTATCGACAACGTGTTCGCACAATCGCCGCAGCGCTATCCGCGGATCGACCTGGACGCGTTACCGGCGTACGACGTCGTGGTGCTTCCCGACGAGCCGTACGCGTTTTCCGGCGACGACGGACCGGAGGCTTTCTCCCAGCCGGCGATCTGTGTTTCCGGCCGGCACCTGACCTGGTACGGGCCGTCGCTGGTCGAGGCGCGGGCCGTGCTGGCCGGCCAGCTGAGCGGACGGACCGGGTGAGCTGTGCCACGTGACTGCCGCCGCAGGTAGACGCTTAGGCCAGGCTCACCTATCCTCCAAGCGTGCCGTCGATGACCGCGAAGAAGAAGTGCTGCAAGGACAAGCCGAGGTGCAAGAAGTGCCCGGTGGTCCTCAAGCGGCTGGCCGATGCCGGCTGCGCGGAGCGCATCGACCTGCGGCACTACGAGGTGGACAAGAAGAAGCTCAAGAAGAAGGTGCTGAAGAAGGCGCGCGAGCGCTGAGGCTCAGGACGCCTGCCGCAGGTTGATCGCCTCGACCGCGAGCCGCAGCAGCCCGGGGATCGTGACGTGCGCGGCCTGACCGGTCGCCTCGAGCTCGTCGGGATGCCACCAGCCGTGCGCGCTGATCGTCTCCAGCTCCAGCTCCTCCTGGTTCGCGAACGTCACCTCGACGGTGTCGACGCCGACCGCGAAAAACGTCTGATGCTGGATGATCGGGCAGCCGCCCCACTCGAACTCGATCGTGTTGGTCGCCACCGGGTCGCCGAGCGCGTCGGACGCCAGCAGGATGCCGACCTCCTCGCGCAGTTCCCGCAGTCCGGCCTGGACCACCGTCTCGCCCGCCTCGACGCCGCCGCCGATCGTGAACCAGTACGGCGTACCGGGCTTCAGCGGGTCCCAGCCGTGCAGCAGCAGCACCCTCCCGTCCGGACGGACGGGCAGGACGCGGGCCGTCGTCCGGCGGACGACGGTGCCTGGTGGCGGCAGCCGGGAATCTGTCACATCTCAAAACGCTAGACGACCTGTCCCGTCCACCGAGCGGTTCTGCGGCGAGTCGCGCTCGGCCAGTGGTCGGCCCAGTAGTCGGCCCGGTGGTCCGCGCAGTGGCTGGTTCGGTGGTTGAACGGCGGTGAGACGATCGCGGTATGACAGCGCGTATCGGTCTGGGGCTGGCGGCCCTCGGACGTCCCGGTTACATCAATCTCGGCCACGACGAGGACCTGCCGCCGGGGCGCGCGGTGGAGGACCTGCGGCGCCGTACGCACGAACTGCTGGACCAGGCGTGGCGGGCCGGCGTCCGGTACTTCGACGCGGCGCGGTCGTACGGGCTGGCGGAGGAGTTCCTCGGCGAGTGGCTGGCGGCCGAGCCGGGTCGCCGGGCCGAGCTGACGATCGGGTCGAAGTGGGGCTACACGTACGTCGCGGACTGGCGCTTCGACGCCGACCAGCACGAGATCAAGGACCACTCGCTCGCGACCTTCGAACGGCAGTGGCCGGAGACGGTGCAAGCGCTGGGTGGTGCGCCGGACTTCTACCTCGTGCACAGCCTGACGCAGGACAGCCCGGCGCTCGGCGACACCAAGCTGCTGGACCGTCTCGGCGAGCTCGCCGACACCGGCGTACGAGTTGGTCTGTCGACCAGTGGACCGCACCAGGCCGAGACGTTGCGTGCGGCCCTCAAGCTCGGCGGTCCGTTCACTGCCGTTCAGTCGACGTGGAACGTGCTCGAGCCCTCGGTCGGCCCGGCTCTCGCCGAGGCGCACGACGCCGGCTGGTTCGTGGTCGTCAAGGAAGCCGTCGCCAACGGCCGCCTCACCGCGAAGGCCGGCTCCACGCCGTTCACCGAGTACGCGGCCAAGCACCACGTCGCCCCCGACACGTTGGCGATCAACGCCGCCGCCGCGAACCCGCGGGCCGACGTCGTCCTCAGCGGCGCCACCACCACCGACCAACTCACGAGCAACCTGACCGCCACCACGGTCGAACCACTCGCCGAGTTCGCGCAGGCTCCCGCCGAGTACTGGACCGAACGCTCAGCCCTGCCGTGGATTTAGGGTGTGTCTCCCAATTCCCGGCCTACTGCGCGGCACCCGGCACGGCACCTCGCCGCACCGGGCACCTGCTCGCTACGGCGCGGAATTGGGAGACACACCCTAGAACGTGTGCTGGTCGGCGGGGAAGATGCCGGTGGCTACCTCGGAGGCGTAGGTGAGGGCGGCGGTGGTGAGGATGCCGCGGAGGTCGGCGTACTGCTTGACGAAGCGGGGCATCGGGCCGGAGCGCAGGCCGGCCATGTCCTGCCAGACGAGCACCTGGGCGTCGGTGTCGCGGCCGGCGCCGATGCCGATCGTCGGGACCGGGACGCGCTTGGTGATCTCGGCCGCGACGTCGCCGGGCACCATCTCCAGCACGATCGAGAACGCGCCGGCTTCGGCGAGGGCGACGGCGTCGTCGATCAGGCCCGCGGCTTGGTCGCCGCGGCCCTGGACGCGGTAGCCGCCGATCGCGTGTTCGCTCTGCGGGGTGAAACCGATGTGCGCCATCACGGGGATGCCGGACTGGGTGAGCTTCTCGACCGCCGGTACGACGGTGCGGCCGCCTTCGAGCTTCACCGCGGCGACGCCGGCCTCCTTCATGAACCGGACGGCCGTGTGGAAGGCCTGCTCGGGTGAGGCCTGGTACGAGCCGAACGGGAGATCGGCGACGACCAGCGCGCGCTGGGCCGCCGAGGCGACGGCGCGGGCCAGCGGGATCAGTTCGTCGACGGTGACGCGCAGGGTGGACTCGTAACCGAACACGTTGTTCGCGGCCGAGTCACCGACCAGCAGCACGGGGATGCCGGCCTCGTCGAAGATCTCGGCGGTGTACTGGTCGTACGCCGTGAGCATGGCCCACTTCTCGCCGCGGTTCTTCATGTCGCGCAGGTGGTGGATGCGGTACTTGCGCGGACGCTTGCTGCCGTCGCCCGGGGTGCTGCCGGTCGAGCCCGGCGAGCCCAGAACGCCTGAACTGCTGGGATCCGAGGCCGTCGTGTTGCTGACGGCCGGGCGCGCGGGGGCCGGGTTGCCTGGCTGGTTCGCGGCGCTCTGGGATGCCGGGGGTGTCGTGCCGGGGTGGGCACGGCGGGCTCGGTGAGCGACGACGGCCTCGGCCTTCACCTGGCTGGGGGCGTCCTGCTGGACGTCGGCCCGCCGGCGGGCGCCGACCGGGCGGTTCCCGGCGCGGTTGTCCGGGCTGGATTCGGGACGGCTCTCCGGAGTGTTGCTCTCGTACTCCGCGCTCGGGTCGCTGGGGTAGCCGTTGACGGCCGTGTTGTGCTGGTTCGCCGGGGGCTGGGGAGCCGGTGGGCGGTTGGCGGGCAGGCGCTGCTGGGTGCTCGGCGGGGGAGGAGGTGTCGGGCCGGCGGCTGGGAGGGCCGGCTGGATGCCGGTCGACTGCTGGTTGCCGAAGCCGTTGCCGGGTCCGTTGCTGTGACCGTTGCTGTGACCGTTGCCTAGGCCGTTGCTGCCACTGCTCAGGCCGTTGCTGGCGTTGCTGCTCAGTCCGTTGCCACCCGCGCCTGAGCCGAGGCCGTTGCCCGGGCTGCCGTTGCCGCCAGAGCCTGCGGTACCCGAGCCCAAGCCGTTGCTGGTGCCCAATCCGGTGCCGTTGCCGGCGCCGAGCGGGCTTGCGGGCTGGCCGTTGCCGGGCGCGGGCGGCGGGGTGGACGGACGGTTGGTCAGTCCGTTCGACGGCGGCGGGGGAGGCGGCGTCGGTGCGCTGCCGCTCCAGCCGTTGCCCGGAATCCCGTTGCTGTGCTGGGTCAGGCCGTTGGAGCCGTTGCCCGAAGGAGGTCCGGCCGGACGCTGCGGGGGAGATGGTGGCGCCTGGCGGTTCGTCGGCGACTCGGGAGCGCGCCGCGGCGGCTCACCCTGCTGCGGTGCGAACGGGCTCTGCTGCCGGCCCGGCTGCGGCGGGGCCGGCGGACGCTCCTGGTACGCCGACGGCGCGAACGGCGAGTCCTCGTACCGGGCGGCCTCGCGCGCCGCCTCCCGCCCAGGCTCGCGTCCAAGCTCACGCCCAGGCTCGCGTCCAAGCTCACGCCCGAGCTCAGGCCTCGGTTCACGCCCAAGATCCCGACCCGCATCCCGAGCCGGATCGCGGCCCGGCTCCGGCGGGAAGTTGCGACCACCTTCGCGCGAAGAGTCGTAGTACCCAGGCCGCGGCTCGTCGTACGAGCGCGGCTGCTCGGCGGCGTACCCGCGCTCTTCCGTGGTCAGGAACGGCGGCTTCGGTACGTACGGCTGCTGCGGCACCGGCCCGCGCTCGTACGTCCGCGGCGCGTTCGGCAGCGACGGGGAAGGGTCGAGGCCCTCCAGCGACGAGCGGTCGCGCCAGCTGTCGCCTGAGTCGTCGGTGTAGCCGTAGTCCGAGCGGTGGTGCTCCTCGGTTGTCCGGTTCTTCGGTCCGGTCCCGTACGGCGCCGGCAGCTCGTCGTCGGCGTCGCCGTTGGTACCGGCCGACACGAAGTTGTCAACCATCCCCCCATCGTCCCACCGTTGCGGAGGGTGAGCGCCACCGGCTGTGGGTGAGGCATCGCTCACAGCGTCTCCGGGCAGGCCGGACCGTCCGGGGTACTCGTCGAACGAGCTGTCCCAGGGGGTCTCGGAGGAAGGGCGGTTCCGCCAGGATCCACTCAGTGGTCGGCAGCCTTTCTGGCATCCTCACGCCACGCGTTCGTGATCGGCAGCCGCCGGTCACGGCCGAACGCCTTGTGGGTGAGCTTGGGGCCCGGCGGGTACTGCCGGCGCTTGTACTCGGCCTTGTCGACCAGCTGGACGACCTTGCTGACCAGTTCCGGGTCGAACCCGGCCGCCACCAGTTCGGCGCTGCCGCGGTCCTGCTCGACGTAGTCGTCCAGCATGTCGTCGAGCAGGTCGTACGGCGGCAGCGAGTCGGTGTCCATCTGCCCGGGCCGCAGCTCGGCCGACGGGGGCTTCGCGATCGCGTTCTCCGGGATCGGCGGCTGCTGACCACGCGCGGCCGCGTCGGCGTTGCGCCACTTCGCGAGCCGCCAGACCATCGTCTTCGGCACGTCCTTGAGCGGCGCGAAACCACCGACCGCGTCGCCGTAGATCGTGGAGTACCCGACCGACAGCTCGGATTTGTTGCCGCAGGCAAGGACCAGGTGGCCGTCGGCGTTCGACAGGCCCATCCAGATCACCGCCCGGACCCGCGCCTGCAGGTTCTCCTCGGCCAGCCCGGTCAGCCCGAGCGTCTCCAGGAACGGCTGCACCATCGGCTGGATCGGGATCACCCGGTAGTTCAGCCCGGTGCGCGCCGCGAGTTCGGCCGCGTCGTCGCGGGAGTGGTCGCTGGAGTAGATGCTCGGGTTGGAGACACCGAAGACGTTCTCCGGGCCGATCGCGTCGCAGGCGATCGCGGCGACCAGCGAGGAGTCGATCCCGCCGGACAGCCCGAGCAGCACGGACTTGAAGCCGTTCTTGCGCACGTAGTCGCGCAGCCCGGTCACGATCGCGCCGTACATCTCGGCTTCGTCCGCCAGTCGCAGCGCCTGCGCGGCCTCGATCGGCTCGTACGCCGGCAGCGGCTCCTCGTGCAGCACGGTGTGCACGATCTCGATGCCCTCGTGCTCGGCGACCGGGATCGCCGTCGCGGCGGGCAGGTCCAGGTCGACCAGCATGCAGCCCTGCTCGAACTGCGGCGCCCGGGCGATCACGGTGCCCTCGGCGTCGGCGACCAGCGAGTCGCCGTCGAAGACCAGTTCGTCCTGACCGCCGACGAGGTTCACGTAGGCGAGCGCGCAGCCGGCCTCGCGGGCGCGGCGCGTGACCAGCTCGCCGCGGACGTCGTCCTTGTTCGCCTCGTACGGCGAGGAGTTGACGACCAGCAGCAGGTTCGCGCCGGCCGCGCGGGTGACGGCGACCGGGCCGCCGTCCTGCCACAGGTCCTCGCAGATCACCAGTGCGACGTCGACGCCGTGGATCCGCACGACCTGCAGCGTGTTGCCGGGCACGAAATGCCGGAACTCGTCGAAGACGCCGTAGTTCGGCAGGTGGTGCTTGACCGCGCTGGTGACGACCTGGCCCTGGTGGATCACCGCGGCCGAGTTCGTCGGCGAACCCTTCGGGCGGCCGAGCCGGTCGACGCCCATCGCCGTACCGGCGGCGCGGTCGAGGTAGCCGACGACCACGACGGCGTCGCCGAGGCCCTCCTCGGCCAGGCGCTTGGCGAGCGTCTCGACCTTGGACTGCGACGCGTCGACGAACGAGCCGCGCAGCGCCAGGTCCTCGACCGGGTAACCGGTCAGCACGAGCTCGGGAAAGGCGACCACGTGGGCACCGCGCTCGACCGCGTCACGGGTCCAGGACACGACCTTGTCCGCGTTCCCGTCGAGGTCGCCGACCGTCACGTCGAGCTGGGCGAGAGCAAGCCGAAGCTGAGGCACGGGGAGCACCCTACTGGGTGTCCGGCGCGGCTCGTAGCGACTCGGCCGATCTTTACGATCACCGGTGCGGCAGGCGGCCGGAGACCAAGGTTCGGCGTCGCGATACTTTCCGCCGACGCAGGCCGCACCGGCGCCGGATTCACTGAGAATCGTGACGACCACCGAGCAGGGACCAATCGGAATCTCCGACCGCGCGCTGGGGCCGGACCTGGCCCGCGGCTTCATGCTGCTGTTCATCGCGCTGGCCAACTCGCACTACTTCCTGCGCGGACCGTCGGTGCTCGGTGGCTTCCCGCAGGACGGGTCAGGGATGGACCGCGCGGTCACCTGGCTGATCGCGACGTTCGTCGACGGGCGGGCGTTCCCGATGTTCGGCCTGCTCTTCGGGTACGGCGTCGCGCAGATCGTCCGCCGGCAGACCGGCACTCCGTGGGCGATCCGGTTCCTGCTCTGGCGGCGCAGCCTCGTCCTCGTCGTGCTCGGGGTGCTGCACGCGACGCTGCTGTACGTCGGCGACATCCTCGGCGCGTACGGCGTCCTGCTGTTCCTCGGCGTCTGGGCGATCCGGTGGAAGGACCGCTGGCTGCTCGTTGTCGCCACGCTCTTCCTGGTGCTGACCGCGTTGCCGAGCGACACGTCGCTGTCGATCAGCGCCGACCCGCCGGATCTCGCGATGCTGCCGCCGGACCTCGGCACGCAGGTCGCACGACGGCTCCTGGTGCATCCGTTCATCGCGTTGCTCGGGCCGATCGGGTTCGCCACGCCCTTCCTGATCGGGCTGTGGGCCGGGCGCCGGCGGATTCTCGAACGCCCGGCCGAACACCTGCGGCTGCTCCGGATCACCGCTGCTGCCGGCGTCGCGATCGGCGTACTGGGTGCGCAGCCGGTGGCGCTGATGGTGGCTCGGTTCGCCGGCAAGCCCACGGGGGACACGCTCAGCCTGATCGGTCCGTTGCACGACGTCAGCGGGACGATCAGCGGATTCGGGTACGCCGCCCTGATCGTGCTGATCGCGTCCCGGATCCGCCGGGGGCCTGTGGTGCTGGCGATCGCGGCGACCGGGCAACGATCGCTGACCTGCTACCTGGCGCAGTCGGTGGTGTGGACCGTTGCCTTCACGCCGTACCTGCTCGACCTCTCGGACACGTTGACGGTGGCAACGACGGCGGTGCTGGCGACGGCGACCTGGACGCTGACGGTGCTGCTCGCGGACCGGATGCGACGGGCCGGCCATCGCGGTCCGTTCGAGATCCTGATCCGTCGCTTCACCTACCGCACCGGCGTGTCGCGTCGACCCGCAGTGCGACGGTGACCGACGATCCGCAGACCACTCGCGATCACCCGCACGGAGTACGACGTGACCCTCAGCCTTGCCGACCAGCCGACGCTGCCGGACCTGTCCGACGACGAACGGCACCTGCTCAACCTGGTCGCCACTCCGGCGGCGACGCTGCTCGGCCTGGTGGCCGGCGTACTGCGGACGCGGCTGTTCGAGGAGGACGGCGCGACGTGGGTGGACCTGTGGCAGACGAACCCGTCGACCGCCCGCGTCGAGTGGCAGGACGGGCCGGACATCGCCGAGGTGCTCGAGCACCTGGTGCCGCGGTCCATCGAGGGCACTCTCGAAGGAGTCCCGGGGCTGCGCGCGGTGATCACCTCCGACACCCACGCACAGCTCGTCTGGATCGGTACGACGAGCCCGGTCGCCCTGCACCTCACCCGCCTCGACGGCTGAGCCGGGCTCACCAGGCCGGCCGAGTTCCTGCCGTTAGCTGATCGAGTCCGGTGCGACCTCCGCGGTGTACGACGTGATCGCGGTCAGGTGGCCCTGGGTGAAGTCGTACAGGTCGCAGGAGGAGACGATCGACGAGTTCCACCGGGCGTCGACGTACCGGGTCACCGCGTGCACCGCGACCGCGTCGGCGTTCGCGATGGTCTTGAACCGGAGGAACTGCTGGGTGGTCCGCGACAGCTCGGCCAGCGCGTTTTCGCAGGCCTGAACCACCTGCTGATGACCTTCCAGCTTGGCCGCCCCGACCAGCGTCCAGGTCACGTCCGGGTGCAGGAACGGGTAGACCACCGAGAAGCGGTGCTGGGAAAACGCCTCCGCCACTTCCTGAATCGTCGCCATGCCGGAGATCCTCTCAGGAAGACGGACTACCGGGACCTGGACTCCGGTGCCACAGTGAACGAATGGAACGGGCGCCCGAACCAGAGGCCTTCGACGAGATCGGCGCAGTCACCGGCTGGCTCGCGTTCCACCGCGACGCGCTCGCCGCCAAGTGCGAGGGGCTGACCGCGGAGCAGCTGGTCACCGCGTCGGCGCCGCCGTCGTCGCTGACGTTGCTCGGGCTGGTCCGGCACCTGACCGAGATCGAGCGGGACTACCTGGTCAACGATCTCAGCGGGGTGGACCACGGCTGCCACTACGTCGGTGACGATCCCGACGCGGACCTGGAGAACCTCGACGTCTCGATGGTCGAGGAGTCGCTGCGGCGCTGGTACGCCGAACGGGCGGTCGCCGACGAGCTGATCGCGCGGCACGACGACTTCTCCGCGATGGCGGCGACCGGCAAGGCGTCGGTGCGGGCTCATCTGCTCAAGGTCGTGCAGGAGTACGCGCGGCACAACGGGCACGCGGACATCCTGCGCGAGCGCATCGACGGCAGCCGCGGGGAGTAGCCGGCGCCGAGATCCGGTTGAGACGAACGGCCGGCCGGAGCGCCCCGGCGGGTGGTGTGTAATGGCGGGCGTGACGACGGGTGACGTGGGTGGCGAGCTGCGGCTGGGGCGGGTGGGGAAGGCGCTTCGGGTCGTGGTCGCCGTGGTCGGGGTCGTGCTGCTGGTGAACGGGTCGGTGCGGATGACCGACGACGTCTGGCCGTTCGGGCCGATGTCGCAGTACGCGATGACCGTGCCGGACGACGCGTCGGTCACCTACACCCGGATCCAGGCGCAGACCGACGCCGGGACGTCGGTGGACGTGCCGCTGAACATCGAGGGCGCGGGCGTGGCGCGGGCCGAGATCGAGGCGAGGACGGGGGAGATCGTGAAGGATCCCTCGTTGCTGCAGCAGGTGGCCGACGGGTGGGCGCGCAAGCATCCGGACCAGCCGAAGTACGTGAAGCTCGAGCTGATCCGCGACACCACGCAACTGGTCGAGGGGCGCGTGGAGGGGCCGCCGAAGGCCGAGGTCCTGGCGACCTGGCAGGTGCGGCGATGAGCGCCACCGTCGAGCACAAGACCGGCCGGGGCGCCGCGATCGCGAACTGGTTCACGCCGAAGATCGCGCTGGCGCGGATCGCCTGGCTGCGGACCGTGCTGTACCTGTTCGTCATCCTCGACATGCACGCCTTCGTCCGCGACACCCGGCTCAAGGGCGAGCACCCCGGTCTCTACCAGCCGCTGTTCCTGGCCCGGCTCTTCGACCTGCCGAAGCCCTCGGTCGCCAACACGACCACCCTGTACGTCGTACTGATCGTGTTCTGCCTGATCGGTGCGTCCAACCGGCTGCCGCGGCTGGCCGGCTGGATCGTCGCGCCGGCGTTCACCTGGTGGGTTCTGATCGGGATGAGCGACGGCAAGGTCGACCACGACCATCTCGCCCTGGTGGTCGCGTTGTGGGTACTGCCGACGGTCGCGCCGAACAAGGCCCGCACCGGCTCGGTGTACGCCGACCAGACCACCTCCGAGGCGGCCGGCTGGGCGATCCGCTGTGTCCAGATCAGCGTGATCTCGACGTACTTCCTGTCCGCGGTCGCCAAGCTTCGCAGCGCGGGCTGGGCGCTGACCTGGCCGGGCAGCGCGATCCTGACCTGGGCGATCGTCCGGCGGCCGCACCCGGTGGGCGAGTGGCTGCTGCACCACCCGTGGATGCTGCACGTGATGCAGTGGGTCGGGTTCATCGGCGAGATCCTGTCGCCGGTGGTGCTGTGGCTGAAGGGCCGCTGGCAGTTGCTCGGCGCACTGTTCTTCATCGGCTTCCACGTCGCGAACACCGCGATCCTGCTGATCCACTTCCTGCCGACGGTGGTCTGCTGGCTGGCCTTCGCGCCGCTCGAGAGGATCGCGCCCTGGGCACGGGGCCTCCAGCTCTGGACTGAGGAGCGCAGGGAGCGAAGCGACCGGAGTGACGAGGGAAGAGCTGGAGTTTGAGCCCCGTGCCCCACCGCGCCGGAGGCGCGGAATATGTAGAGCTCAGCCGGCGACGCCGGACAGCCCGAAGACGAGCCCGAAAGCCGCCGGCAGACCCAGCAGCAGCCCGGCGCGTAGCCGGAAGCGGCGACCGCCCGGGCCGGGGGTCCGGACGACGCGGGACAGCACCGCACCGGCGTACCCGAAGACCAGCGCGGCGAGCAGGATCTGCTTGGTCGGCAGGGTGGCGTCCTCGTGGGTCAGGCCGAGGGTGACCAGGCCGGGGCAGCAGAAAGCGAACATGCCGAAGCCGAGCTCCGGGATCGGCAGCCAGCGGCGCCCCAGCACATCGAGCTCGGCCGGCCGCTTGCGCTGGATCGACCGGACGAACCGGCCGGTGCTGAGCAGCAGGTCGCTGATGCAGAGGATCGCGGCCACGATCAGCGCGGCGTGGAAAACGGTCTGCACCCGCAGCACCTTAGGCCCTGGAGCGCGCGATGTCCCCGGCGGCACGTAACGTCTGCTTAACAGAGCCGGGGCACACTGTGTGAGGTCCGGTGCTATGACGTTGCGTCGAGAGGTGGAACCGCCGATGGACAAGCAGCAGGAGTTCGTGCTGCGCGCGCTCGAGGAGCGCGACGTACGGTTCGTGCGGCTGTGGTTCACCGACGTGCTCGGGTTCCTCAAGTCGGTGGCGGTGGCGCCGGCCGAGCTGGAGGGTGCGTTCGCCGAGGGCATCGGGTTCGACGGCTCCGCGATCGAGGGGTTCGCGCGGGTGACCGAGGCGGACATGCTGGCCAAGCCCGACCCGTCGACGTTCCAGATCCTGCCCTGGCGGGGCGAGACGATGGGCACCGCGCGGATGTTCTGCGACATCAACATGCCGGACGGCTCGGCCTCGTTCGCCGACCCGCGGCACGTGCTGAAGCGCACGCTGTCGAAGGCGGCCGATCTGGGCTTCACCTTCTACACCCACCCCGAGATCGAGTTCTACCTGTTCAAGTCGCTGACCGGCGCCCCGGGCACCTATCCCGAGCCGGTCGACTCCTCGGGCTACTTCGACCACACCCCGCAGGGCATCGGCAACGACTTCCGCCGCGAGGCGATCACGATGCTGGAGTCGATGGGCATCTCGGTCGAGTTCAGCCACCACGAGGGCGGTCCGGGCCAGCAGGAGATCGACCTGCGGTACGCCGACGCGCTGTCGACGGCGGACAACATCATGACGTTCCGCGTCGTGGTCAAGGAGGTCGCGCTCAGCCAGGGCATCTACGCCTCGTTCATGCCCAAGCCGCTGAGCGACCAGCCGGGTTCGGGCATGCACACCCACATGTCGCTGTTCGAGGGCGACCGGAACGCGTTCTTCGAGGGCGGCGCGCAGTACCAGCTGTCCAAGACCGGGCGCGCGTTCATCGCCGGCCTGCTGCAGCACGCGGCCGAGATCACCGCGGTGACCAACCAGTGGGTGAACTCGTACAAGCGACTTGCCGTCGGCGACGAGGCCCCGTCGTTCATCTCCTGGGGGCACAACAACCGCTCGGCCCTGGTCCGGGTGCCGATGTACAAGCCGCACAAGGGACAGTCCAGCCGGGTCGAGTTCCGCTCGCTGGACTCCGCGGCGAACCCGTACCTCGCCTTCGCGCTGATGCTGGCCGCCGGGCTGAAGGGCATCGAGGAGGGCTACGAGCTGCCGCGCGAGGTCGAGGACGACATCTGGTCGCTGACCGACCGGGAGCGCCGCGCGCTGGGCATCAAGCCGCTGCCGAGCAGCCTGGCCGAGGCGATCCACGCGATGGAGGACAGCGAGCTGGTCGCCGAGACGCTCGGCGAGCACGTCTTCGACTTCTTCCTGCGCAACAAGCGGGTCGAGTGGCAGGACTACCGCAAGCAGGTCACGCCGTTCGAGCTGAACAAGCTGCTGCCGGTCCTCTAGCCGGGCCTCCCGGGTGATCTCGCCCGGGTGCGTCAGCCGACCTGGACCCCGGTGATCGTGACCGGGGTCCGCGGCGTGCCGCCGTCCCCGGCGCCGCCGGCCGCGACCTTGTCGATCACGCCGAGCCCGGCGACCACCCGCCCGATCACCGTGTACTGCGGCGGCAGCGCGGCGTCCCGGTACACGACGAAGAACCGGGCCGCGTTCTGCCCGGCGGCCGGCACCATCGCGACGGTGCCGCGCGGATACTTCTCCCGGCCGGACAACTCGGCGCGGAACCGGAACCCGGCCTCGGCCGGTCCGCACTCCAGCAGCACCGGCGTGAGCCGCCCGCACGACGCGTCCCGGTAGAAGCCGCCGAGCGCCAGATGCCCGAGGCTGTGCACCGCGCACGGCGCGTTCGTCCGGTCCAGTCGCAGCTCGACCGGTCCGAGGGTTGTTGTCACCGTCACCTTCACCACGCCGATCGTCGGCGTCAGCGAGTACGGCGGCCGAACCGTCGCGGGGGCGCCGGTCCGGGTGTAGGTGCACTGCTTGAACAACGGCGGCGACACGGCCTGGGCGCTGGCCAGCCAGCCCTCCAGGACGAACACGACGGTAGCGACAACGACCACTGCGAGAACCCGCTGCCAGCGACGCATAGTCACGACGGTAACACTGAGTGTTGCCCGCGCGACAGGGTCGCACGTAGTTACGGCTATCCCTGTGATGGCGGCAGATAGTTTCCTGACCGGACATCAACCGGCCATCGGTGCCGCGTGGGATGGACCGCATGCGCCGTCTGTTCACGCTTCTCGGCCTGCTCGTGCTTCTCGCGCTGGCGGGGACCACCGCCGCCTCCGCCCACGTGATCGCCTCGACCGGCTACGCGACCGTCACCCAGGACGGCCGCCAGGTGAACGTCCAGCTCAGCCTCGAGTACGCCGTACTGGCGCGTGCGGTCGATCTCGGCGCGCCGGCCACGGACGACGGGCAGCGGTCGCAGGCGCTCGACCAGGCCAAGCCGGCGCTGGAGACCTACCTGCACGACCGGGTCGTCGTCTCCCTCGACGGCGCCGCCTGCGAGCCGGAACTGGCCACCACCTCGGTCGGCTCCCGCGCCGGTACGCCGTACGCGGAACTCGGCCTGGCCTACGCCTGCGCGGGTGACGGTGGCGTGTTCCGTCTGCACTACACCGTCTTCGGCGACGCCGAGGCTGTTGCCGACGACCACACCAACCTGGTCGAGTACCACTTCGGCGACGACTCCGGGCGAATCGTCTTCGACCGCAGCCACCACGACTTCACCGTCGGCGACAGCTCGGTCGCCGCATCCAGCCTGCAGTTCGGGACGATGGGCGTCGAGCACATCCTGCTCGGCCTCGACCACGTGCTCTTCGTGGTCGCCCTCATGCTCGGCGCGCAGAGCCTGAAGAGCCTCGTCCAGGTCACGTCGATGTTCACCCTCGCGCACAGCGTCACGCTGGTCTCCACCCTGCTCGGCGGACTCACCGTGCCGGCGGTCGTCGTGGAGCCGCTGATCGCGCTCTCGATCGCCTTCGTCGCGGTCGAGAACCTGCTCGGCTCCACCCGCCACCGGCTGCCGGTGGTCTTCGGATTCGGTCTTCTGCACGGGCTCGGCTTCGCCGGTTCACTGCGGATCACCGATGAGATCAGCCCGGAACTGCTGGTCTCACTGCTCAGCTTCAACGTCGGGATCGAGGCCGGCCAGGCCGTGCTGCTGCTGGCCGTCTTCCCGCTGGTCCTGCTCGTCCGCCGGAGCCGGATCTCGGTTCCCGCGGTCCGCTCGGCGACAGGGGTCGTCGCCGCCTTCGGCCTCTACTGGTTCGTAGAAAGGTTCTTCCTCGCATGATCGGCTCTCCTCGCACGAGCGATCGGCCACCGGCCACCCGGTGGCACAAGGTCCTGTACGGCGTCACCGGCGGCCTGGCCGCCCTGGTGATCGGTGTCCCGCTGACCGGCGTGATCGCCGACGCGGTCGACGCGCCCGCCGCCACCATCACCGGCACGGTCTTCGAGGACCGTGACAGCGACAACCGGCTCGACAGCAACGAGACCCCGCTGGCCGGTGTCACCGTCTCCGACGGCCAGCAGCTCGTGGTGACCGACAAGTCGGGGCACTACAGCTTCAGCACCGATGTCGAGCGCCGGGACGTCGACCTGGTCTTCGTCAGCCAGCCGGCCGGTTACTCGGTCGGCACCGACGACAACATGACGCCGAAGTTCTACCGCAACCTCGGCCAGCTCGCGGCCGGGGACAGCCGGGAGGTGAACTTCGGGCTGCGGAAGGACAAGTCGGCCGCCGACGGTGGCTTCACGTTCGGCAACGTCGCCGACCCGCACGTCAACGCGCAGCTGCCCGAGCAGATCACCGAGATCAACTCCACCCGGCAGAACCTCGCGTTCATCCAGGTCAGCGGCGACCTGACCAACAACGCGACCGACGCCGAGTTCGAGTTCTACAAGTCCTCGACCGCGAACTCGAAGGTGCCGGTCTGGCCGGCCGTCGGCAATCACGAGTACTCCGCCGGTACGACGTACGCGGCGCGGATCAACAACTACCGCAAGCACGTCGGGCCGGAGTGGTACTCCTTCGACTACAGCGACCGGCACTTCCTGGTGCTGGAGAACAACGGCGCCGCGCCGTTCGCCGAGCAGCTGGAGTGGGCCAAGGCCGATCTGGCCCAGCACATGACCAAGGGCAAGCACCTGGTCGTGCTGACCCACCAGCCGATGAACGTGCCGTTCGGTTCGCCGTCGGTCTACGACGCGTACGGCAAGCTGCTCGAGCAGTACGGCGCCGAGCTGATCCTGGTCGGCCACGAGCACTCCAACGACGTCGAGCCGAAGAGCGACTTCGCGGGCACCGCCAAGCACATCCAGACGGTCTCCTCGTCGTACACGATCGACAACTCGCCGCGTGGGTTCCGGTTCGTCAACATGGACAACAAGTCCTTCGGCAACCCGTTCCGGATCTACGGCGCCGAGAAGGACCTGACGATCGTGTCCCCGGCGCCGGGGACCTCGGTGCCGATAGACAAGTTCCCGGGTATCCAGGTGAACGCCTACGACACCATGGACGCCCCGGTGAAGGTCCGGTACCGGCTCGACAACGGGAACTGGAAGCAGTTGCGGTCCACCGGCGAGTTCACCTGGTACGCCGACCTGCCGGGCAACGCCAAGATCGGCAAGCACACCCTGGAGGTGGAGGCGGCCGACAAGACCGGCGCGACCTGGAAGGGCACGTCGAAGTTCACGCTGACCAACGAGAAGGCCGTCAAGCCGGTCGCCGGCGCGAACTGGAACCAGCACCACGGCGACTCGTCGCACAGTGGTGTGGCTGCCGACTCCATCGCGGCCGGGCAGCGGCTGGCCTGGTCGTACCGGACCAAGGGCACTTTCCTGACCGGTTCACCGGCCATCGTCGACGGCGTCGTGTACGCCGGCACCCGGGACGAGAACGGCGAGGGCAACAGCGCCGTGCACGCGGTGAACCTTGCCACCGGCAAGAAACTGTGGAGCTACGACGTCCCGTCGTCGGTGCACGGCAGCATCGCGGTCTCGGACGGGCTGGTCTATGTCCCGACCCTGCGCGGCACGTTGTTCGCGGTGGACGCCAGGACCGGGCAGCTGAAGTGGCGCAACGACCCGCAGCCCGCGCCGGAAGGCAACAACCAGCGCACCTACGGGTACTACGGCGTGACGGTTGCCGACGGCAAGGTGCTGTTCCCGTTCCAGACCCGGTTCGGCGAGGCGGCGGCCGGCATCCTGCTGGCCCTCGACGCCAAGACCGGGCAGCGGATCTGGGGCTCGCCGATGGCGGGCAACACGATGAGCGACGGGACCCCGGCGGTCGCCGACGGTCGCGTGTACGTCGGCAACCAGGACGGCAGCATCGTGATCGCCTACGACTTGAAGACCGGCCAGAAGCTGTGGTCCGGGACCGACACGCTCGGCGGCTGGCAGGACGGCGTACCGACCGCGGGTGGCGGCAAGGTGTTCATCGGGTCGAACAACGGGATCGTGGCCCGTGACGGCGCGACCGGCGCCGTGCTCTGGAGCTACACCAGCACGCACCCGTCGCTGGTCAGCAGCGGCGCGACACCGTCGGCCGCGGCGCTGAGTGGCAACACGGTCTACATGTCCTTCCCGAGCGGTGCGGTGACGGCGCTCAACGCGACGACCGGCGCGGTGATCTGGGACCAGTTGCTGCCGGGTTCGCAGTACCGGGGTGGGTCGTTCACCTCGCCGGCGCTGTCGGGCACCACGCTTTTCGTCGGGGCGAACAGCGGCGGCTTCTACGCCCTGGATGCGCGGACCGGACAGCCGTTGTGGTCGCAGAACATCGGCACCTGGGTGTCGGCGGGTCCGGCGGTCAGCGGCAATACCGTGGTCGCGGGTGCCTTCGACGGCAACCTGTACGCCTTCACCCCGGGTGGTACGTGGGCGCAGCCGTGGCCGGTCGTCTCCGGCACCGTGACGCTGAAGGCCGACGGCAAGCCGGTCGCCAACACGGCGGTCAGCGTGGTCAAGGACGGTACGGCGATCGGCCGGACGACGACGGATGCCGCTGGCAACTACCGGGTCGGGCTGCCCGGCGGCGCGGGCACGTACACCCTCCAGGTGGCGCAGCTCGGCTACGCGACGGCGGCGCGGGAGGTCACGGTCGGCGTCGGCGGGGCCAACGGGATCGATCTGCAGGTCAGCCCGGTGAACGTCGACGCGAGCATCGGGAAGCGGCTGCCGAGCGGCCTGGTCGAGGGTGGACCGGGCGATGTGGTGATCGAGAACAAGTTGCTCGCGCTGGCGGTCGCGAAGGTCTACAACGACCCGCAGCTGAACCAGTCGACGACGGGCAAGGTGCTCGACCTGGCGATCACCGGGCAGCCGGACCAGCTGGACTGGATCAACCTGCCGTACGTGAGCACGGCCGAACCGACCGGCGGCAACGCGTGGGCGCAGCTGCAGACGCGGTCGACCGACGTACGGATCGTGGAGAACTCGGGGGAGAAGGCGGTCGTCCGGGTGACCGGGACGTCGGCCGAGCACCCGGGGCTGAAGATCGTCACGACGTACACGGCGACGGCCGACGAGTCGTTCGTGACGGCGGAGACGACCTTCACCAACGACTCCGGCGCCGCGTTGTCGGTGTGGGCGGGTGACGCGATGGACCACGACGGTGCTGGTTCTCGGTCTGCTGTTGCCGGGTTCCCGCCGGTGACCAGTGGCGGGCCGTTCAGTCAGGTGCCGACCGCGAAGCGCTGGATCGGTCAGTCGGGCACGACTCCGGACAACCAGACCTACGGGCTGGTGTACTCGGCGGCTTCCGGTGCCTTTGCCGGGTATTCGCAGAGCAACTTCACGATGAGCAAGTTCAAGCTGGAGCTGCCGGTGGGTGGTTCGCACACCATCAGCCGGCGGATCGTGGCGGTCTCCAACGGAGGAGCGGCGGACAAGTTCGGCGTGCTCGACCAGTTCGCTTACTGAGTCGAAGGAAAGGACGGCCCGGCGGCTTTCGGTCGCCGGGCCGTTTTTTCAGTTGGCGCCGGCGGTTTCCGGAGTTGTCCAGCGAGCTGCCGCGGTGGAGTGGCGGTACGGCGCGGTGAGGGCCGGCGGCGCCGGGGTGGTGGTGCGGACCTCCGGGACCGTGGTGCCGTCGGGGGCGAGGATGCTGACCTCCTCGACGGTGAGCAGGCCGACCGGCCGCGTCCCCTCCGTGACCACGACGATGCTGCCGGGGACGACCTGCTGGGCCCGGTGGTTCTCGGCGGGCACCAGGATGCCTTCGGCCGACGAACGCCAGGCGCCCGGGGCGAAGCGGCGCAGGGCGATGCCGACCTGGCCGTCCTCGGGCGTGCGTGGTGGAAGGTAAGCGGTGGCTGTGTAGTCGTAGTCGTAGTCCGGCTCGGGCGGCCCGGACACTCGCCCGCCCTGCTGGGGCGTCAACCAGACCACCGTGCCCCGAACAGCGAGCGACCCCGTCATCATGACCATGACCAGTCATCATGCCCGTCACGGACCGCTTTTGCCAGACCACTCCGTGTGTTGGGCGTGATCACCCCGCAACCGAACCGCGATCTGCGCCGGTAACCTGCGGGGGTGGCGGAGTCGCGAAAGGTTTCCAGTGAGGGCCGGCTGGTACGCCGGGGGTTCGCGGACCCTCAGCGGGCCGCGAAACAGCTCGACCAGCTCGACCTGCTGGAACCGCACACCCCGATCGCGACCGACCAGCTGATCACCTCCCTGTCCGAGGCGGCCGATCCCGACCTCGCGCTGACCCACCTGCTCGGCCTCGCCGAAGCCCTGGCCCAGCACGACTACGACGTCGCCGCCTTCGCCCGCACGCTCGACATGGACGGCGACTTCCGCCGTCGCCTGTGCTGTGTGCTCGGGGCGAGCGAGGCGCTCGGCCGCCATCTCACGGTCCACCCCCGGCACTGGTACGACTTGGCCGACCCGGCGCTGGCCGGCAGCAACCCGACCCCGGACGACGTCGCCGTCCGGCTGGCGACGGCTGTCGACGCGGACAACCCGGTCGATGCCCTCCGCATCGAGTACCGCCGGCTCCTGCTCCGCCTCGCCGCCCGCGACCTGGCCGAAGGTCTGCTGGTCGACGAGACCGCCGCCGTGCTCGCCGACCTGGCCGGCGGCGCCCTGGAGACCGCGCTCCGGATCGCCCGCAACGACTACTTCCGCCAGCATCCCGACGCCGCCGACTGCCGGCTCGCGATCATTGCCATGGGCAAGTGTGGCGGCCGCGAGCTGAACTACGTGAGCGACGTCGACGTCCTGTTCGTCGCCGAGCCGCTCGAGGGCCAGGACGAAGCGCCCGCGCTGAAGACCGCCACCCAGCTGGCCGCCGCCGCGATGCGGATCTGCTCCGCGCACACCGCGGAAGGCACGCTCTGGCCGGTCGACGCCGCGCTGCGCCCCGAAGGCAAGTCCGGCCCCCTCGTCCGCACGCTCGACAGCCACCTCGCCTACTACCAGCGCTGGGCCAAGACCTGGGAGTTCCAGGCGCTGCTGAAGGCCCGGCCGATCGCCGGTGACGCCGAGCTCGGTCTGGCGTACGCCGATCGGACCGCGCACCTGGTCTGGTCGGCCGCCGACCGCGACGGATTCGTCGACGACGTCCAGGCGATGCGCCGCCGGGTCGTCGACCACATCCCGGCCGCCGACGTCGACCGCCAGCTGAAGCTCGGCCCGGGCGGCCTGCGCGACGTCGAGTTCGCCGTCCAGCTGCTGCAGCTCGTGCACGGCCGCAGTGACGAGTCCGTCCGCAGCGGGACGACGCTGATCGCCCTGGAACAGCTCACCAGCTCCGGGTACGTCGGCCGAACGGACGGCGCCGTGCTCGCGGACGCGTACCGGTTCCTGCGATCCATGGAGCACCGGATCCAGCTGTACCGGCTCCGGCGGACCCACTCGGTCCCCGAGCAGGAGGACGACCTGCGCCGGCTCGGCCGCTCGCTCGGGTTCACCAAGGATCCGATCAACGACCTGACGAAGGTCTGGAAGAAGCACGCGCTCGAGGTCCGCCGCCTGCACGAGAAGCTGTTCTACCGCCCGCTGCTGGCCGCCGTCGCCAGGATTCCCGGCGAGGAGGTCCGCCTCACTCCCGAGGCGGCCAAGCAACGCCTCACCGCCCTCGGGTACGCCGATCCGGCGTCCGCGCTGCGCCACATCGAGGCGCTGTCCGAGGGGGTGTCCCGGCGGTCGTCGATCCAGCGGGCGCTGCTGCCGGCGATGCTCGGCTGGTTCGCCGAGTCGCCGGACCCGGACGCCGGCCTGCTTGCTTTCCGGACGATCTCCGACGCTCTCGGCTCGACGCCCTGGTACCTGCGGCAGCTCCGCGACGAGGGCGCCTCCGCCGAACGCCTCGCCCATCTGCTCGCCAGCGGCCGGTACGCCGTCGACCTCCTGCAGCGCGCTCCCGAGGCGACGGCGATGCTCGCGGACGAACGCGAACTCGTCCCGCGTGGGTCCGAAGCCCTGCTGACCGAGATGTCGGCCGCGGCACGCCGGCAGGACAAGCCCGAAGCCGCGGTCGCCGCCATCCGCGCGGTCCGGCGGCGCGAACTGTTCCGGGTCGCGGCCGCCGACCTGTCGAACCTGCTCGACGTCGAAGCGGTCGGCGAGGCGCTGACCACGATCGCCGCCGCGACGCTGACCAGTGCGCTGGAGGTCGCGCGGCGGGTGGTCGCCAAGGGCGGTGAGGAGCCGACCCGGATGGCGATCGTCGCGATGGGCCGGTTCGGCGGGCACGAGCTCGGGTACGGCAGCGACGCCGACGTGATGTTCGTGCACGACCCGTTGCCGGGGGCATCGGAAAAGGCCGCGACCGACTTCGCCACCCAGGCCGCGACCGAGCTGCGCCGGCTGCTCGCGCTGCCGGGCTCGGACCCGGCCGTCGCGATCGACGCCGACCTGCGCCCCGAGGGCCGCCAGGGACCGCTCGTCCGCACGCTGGCGTCGTACGCGTCGTACTACGCGCGCTGGTCGGCGGTCTGGGAGGCGCAGGCGTTGCTGCGCGCCGACCCGCTCTGTGGCGATCCCGAGCTGTGCCGGGCGTTCCGCGAGTTGATCGATCCGCTGCGCTACCCGGCGGACGGCGTACCGGAGCGGGACGTGGTCGAGATCCGGCGGATCAAGGCGCGGGTGGACGCCGAGCGGCTGCCGCGGGGCGCCGATCCGGCCACGCACACCAAGCTCGGCCGGGGCGGCCTCGCCGACATCGAGTGGACCGTCCAGCTGCTGCAGTTGCGTGAGGCGCACCGGGTTGAGGGTCTGCGGACGACGCGGACGCTCGGAGCGTTGCGGGTGGCGGTCGAGCAAGGTCTGTTCGAGCACCAGCAGGCCGAGGTGCTGCGGGCCGCGTGGGAGCGGGCGACGCGGATCCGGAACGCGATCATGCTGGTCCGGGCCCGGCCGGGCGACTCAGTGCCGCGGGATCCACGCGACCTCGCGGCGGTGGCCCAGATCTGCGGTTATCCGCCCGGCCAGACCAGCAGGTTCTCCGACGACTACCTGCGGTTGACCAGGCGGGCACGCAACGTGGTCGACCACCTGTTCTGGGGAGAGTAGATTGCCGGTGTGAGCCGATGAAAGTGTCGTGAAAGTCACTTACGCCACTCTGTTTTCTCGCAGAGTGACGCCGGGGGTGATCGAACATGACGGAACTGTCGGGGGACAGCGCCGCGAGCTTCACCGAGTTCGTGGCGCGACGGTACGGCGCGTTGCTGGGCACCGCGTACGCGCTGACCAAGGACCACGGGCTGGCCGAGGACGTGGTCCAGACGACGCTGGCCAAGTGCTGGCGGACCTGGGACTCGATCCGGGCCGACGACCCGTACGCCTACGTGCGGCAGGTGCTGGTCAACACCTGCCGGGCCTATTGGCGGGTGAAGAAGGGCAAGCTGGAGTTCCCGACCGAGGAGCTGCCGGTGTTGCCGGTGGTGATCGACTACTACGACCGGATCGAGCGCGACTCGGTCCTGGTCGCGGCGCTGGAGCGGCTGCCGGGACGGATGCGGGTGGTGGTCGTCCTGCGGTACCTGGTCGACCTGAGCGAGGCCGAGACCGCGGAAGAGGTCGGCTGCGCGGTCGGCACGATCAAGAGCCAGACCAGCCGCGCGCTGGCCCGGCTGCGCGGTGACCCCGTCCTGCTCGACTACCGGCGCAGTGCTTGACGCCCTGTACTTTGTACCGATGGAAACGGTGGACCAGGTGCGGCAACCGGGCGTGTTCAGTCACGTCCGGCGCAGTGTGCGGATGACAGTCGGACAGCAGCGGGTGTGGGAGACGCACTGGCCCGAGCTCGGCCGCAAGCTGGAGGATCTGCCGGCCGGCACCCTGGATCTGGACGCCTGGTTCGGCCGGTCCGCGCCGGTGGTGCTGGAGATCGGATCGGGCATGGGCGAGGCGACCGCGCAGCTCGCGGCGGCGGCGCCCGACGTCAACCACCTCGCGGCCGAGGTGTACCCGGCCGGGCTCGGGCAGCTGATGCTCGCGATCGAGAAGAACGAGCTGACCAACGTCCGGCTGCTGCACGGTGACGCGCTGGACTTCCTGCGCGACCACGTCGCGCCGGACACGCTGGACGGCGTACGGATCTACTTCCCCGACCCGTGGCAGAAGAAGCGGCACAACAAGCGGCGGCTGGTGAAGGCACCGTTCGTGGCTCTCGTCGCCTCGCGGTTGCGGCCGGGCGGCACGCTGCACCTGGCGACCGACTGGGCCGACTACGCCGAGGAGATGCTCGCGATCTGCTCGGCCGAACCGCAGCTGGTCAACCAGTACCACGATGGCTGGGCGCCGCGTCCCGCGTGGCGCCCGCTGACCAAGTTCGAGTCGCGGGCGCAGGTCGAGGGCCGGGTCTGCCGCGACCTGCTTTTCACGAAGGTCACGCCGTCCGGCTGGTGAACGACCAGTGCCCTGACGAGACCGTGTAGACCAGGTAGCCGTCCTCCTGCACCGGCTCCGCGGCGTACGGGGCCGGTACGACGGTGACGTCGGTCTGGTCCTCGGCCGGTACGTGCACCTCGGCAGTGCTGCCGACCGGCACCTGCACCTCCAGGTGCAGCACCCGGCCGACGAGTCGCCAGCTGGCGGACACTCGGCCGCGGACGGTGTCGGTGCGCACCGAGGCCTGCGCCGTACCGGAGCGGGCGTCCGGGCGGACCACGATCCGCTGCCAGCCGTTGCCCGCGTTGCGGAGGCCGGTCACGTTCTCCAGCAGCCACTGCACCGCTGTGCCGTGGAAGTAGTGGTTGCGCGACCGGGTGTCCGCCTCCCACATCTCCCACAGCGTGTCGGCGCCCTGCTCGAGCCAGTAGCCCCAGCTCGGGTACGTCCGCTGCTGGGCCACCTTCGCGGCGACGTCGGCGTGCCCGTACCGGGTCAGGACGGGAAGCAGCACTCCGACCCCGAGGCAGCCGGTGTTGAGGTGGAAGTCGCGCGCCTCGACGTCGGCGACCAGGTTGGCCACGACGCGGTCGACGATGTCCTCGGGCACCAGACCGAAGGCGAGCGGGACCGCGTTGGACGTCTGGCGGTAGTCGGGGTCCTTCGCGGTGCGGTAGAGCCCGGCCTCGCGGTCGAGGAACTCGCGGTTGAGTCCCTCGGCCAACTCGGCTGTTGCCTTGTGCAACCGCTCCAGGCCGGGCGCACCGATCAGCTCGCCGATCTCGATCACCGCGGTGATCGCCCGGTGCAGGTAGGCCGTGGCGGTCAGCCGGGAGTCCTCGGGCGGCGGGCCGTCGGGATAACCCGGGGGAAGCCAGTCGCCGAGGACACTTGTCGACAGGCCGTTCTCAACCCGGGCCAGCTCCCAGTCGAGGTAGCGGTTGACCGGTTCCCAGTGTTCGCGCAGCACGCGGGTGTCGCCGTACCAGCGGTGCATCTCGCGCAGGACGAACGGGTAGACCGTCGACCACTCGGTCGCGGGCGCGAGTTCGGCGTACCCCCAGCCGCCGGACGGCACAATGACGGGCAGCTGGCCGTCGGCGGTCTGGCTGTCGCGCAGGTCGCCGAGCCACTTGGTGAAGAAGCGGGACAGGTCGACGAGCGAGGCCATCGACGGCGCACCGACCTGGGCGTCGCCGGTCCAGCCGTTCTTCTCGAAGATCGGGGTGTCGGTGGGGATGCCGTGCAGGTTGTTCAGCACCGTACGGCGCATCGCGCCCTCGAGCCACTCGTAGACCTCGACGTCGGAGCTGAACCGCGAGGCCGGGCGGACGTCGGAGTGCACCACCTGGAGGGTGAGCTCGGCCTGGCCGGCGCCGGTGACCTGGACGTAGCGGAATCCCTTGTACGAGAAGCGTGGCGACCAGGTCTCGATTCCGTTGCCTGAGGCAATGTATTCGTCGCGCTGGAAGCGGTCGTGCTCGACGTGCCGGTTGACGGCGACGACCGTGCCGTCGGGGGCGAGCGTCTCGCCGTACAGGAGGGTGATCTTCTGGCCGGCCGGGGCCTCGACCTTCAGGCGGACCCAGCCGGCGGTGGTGCGGCCGAAGTCGACCACCTGGGTGCCGGCGTGCGGGCGGGTGATCTCGGCCGGGGCGATCTGCTCGACGACTCGGATCGGTTCGTGCTTCTGGGCTCGTAGTTCGCCCTTCGGTTGCGGCAATTCGAGGGCAGTGGTCCAGCCGGACGCGTCGAAGCCGGGGGAGTCCCAGCCGGGTTGTTCCTCGCGGGCGTCGTAGGTTTCGCCGGAGAAGAGGGAATCGCTGAGGGTCGGGCCGCTGGCGACCTGCCAGGTGGTGTCCGAGTGGAGCTCGGTGGTGGTGCCGTCCTCGTGGTCGACGACGAGGCGGGCCAGCAGCCGCGGATCGCCGGTCCACGGAGCTTGGTGCCAGCGCCAGACGTTCGGGGTGGTCAGGCCGAAGAAGCCGCGGCCGAGCTCGGCGCCGAGCACGTTCTCGCCGGGATGCAGCAGCTCGGTGACGTCGTAGGTGACGTAGAGGACCGTGTGGTCGTAGTCGGTGAAGCCGGGGTCGAGCACGGCGTCGCTGACGGGTTGGCCGTTGACGCGCAGGTCGGCGTAGGCGAGACCGGTGGCGTAGAGGCGGGCCCTGACGATGGGGCTGGTCAGCTCGAAGCTGCGGCGGAGCAGGGGAGCGGCTTCGGTGGAGGCGCCGATCCAGCGGGCGTCGCTGAATCCCTCGTCGAGAAGTGCGGTCTCGAACCAGCTCGGGCGGCTCCAGCGGCCGGCGCGGTCGAGACCGTCCCACAGGCGGACGGTCCAGTGGTAGCGGGTGCGCGGGGCGAGGGCGGGTCCGTCGTACTCGAGCTGGATGGTGTCGCCGGTCGATTTGCCGGTGTCCCAGATGTCGGCGCGCTCTGGGGTGAGCAGGTCGGGGGAGGTGGCGACGAGAACCTGGTACGCCGACTGGGTGGCGCCGAAGCCCGGGGCGGTGGCGATCCACGCGAGCCGCGGGCGGGGCTCGTCGAGGCCGAGCGGCTGCTCGGCGTACTCGACCGTGAGCCTCGCCACGTCGAGGGGTCCGCCAGGCGTCCAGCCGTCCGGTACGACAGGTGCGGCCACGGGCAGGGCTCCTCACGGAAGGCGGCAGATCCCGGAGGACCGTACGTAGCGCGGACCGGTCGCGGCAAGCGCCGTGACCGGATTCGGACAACTCAGGACCGAGGGGTGAACGCGTTCGCCCGCAGCCGGTGGGGCGTGTGCCTGCTGGGCCGGACGTCCGTCTCGAAGACGGTGACCCGACACGTCCGGCTCAGCAGGTACGCCGCGGTCACACCGGCGACGCCGGACCCGACCACGGCCACCGCGGGCGATGACCGTTCACGGAGAAGCTTCGCAAGTGCATAAGTTTTGAACAACTTTTTTCCAGCGACGGAGGAGATTTGAAGCCGCTCACGCGGTGAATGTGCCCGGTCAGGCAATGGACTCATCGTCTCGCATAGTGAAAGAAAACCTAATTGATAGGTTTTCTTTGCTTTCATGGTTCGCAGACAGGTCCTCCCGGTGCCCCCCCCCGCGTCAGGCCCGAACAACAGAACGCGATCCGCCCAGATCGCCCGCACCTGAAGGTCACCACTGTGAGCCACCACTTCCGCCGTACCCGCCTGCTGGCCGCCGCCGTCTCGCTCCTGGCGGTCGTCGCCGGTTGCAGCCGGGCCGGCAGCGACGAGCAGCCGGTCGCCGCGACCGACAAGGGCCCGGCCGCGCAGTTGCGGCTCGGCTACTTCCCGAACGTCACCCACGCCGCCGCGCTGGTCGGCCTCGACCAGAACCTGTTCGGCAAAGAGCTCGGCAGCACCAAGCTGGTGCCGACCAAGTTCAACGCCGGCCCGGAGGCCGTCGGCGCGCTGCTCGGCGGTTCGCTGGACGCCTCGTTCATCGGCTCCGGCCCGGCCATCAACGCCTACGCCAAGTCCAACGGGTCCGCGGTCCGGCTGATCGCCGGCGCCACCTCGGGCGGCGCGCAACTGGTGGTGAAGCCGACGATCAGCAAGCCGGAGGATCTGGTCGGCAAGACCGTGGTCACGCCGCAACTGGGCAACACCCAGGACGTGTCGCTGAAGAAGTGGCTGGCCGAGAAGAACCTGACCGGCAAGGTCAAGGTCACGAACCTGGAGAACGCGCAGACGCTCGACGCGTTCAAGAAGGGTGACGTGGACGCGGCCTGGCTGCCCGAGCCCTGGTCGTCGCGGCTGGTGCTCGACGCCGGGGCGAAGGTGCTGCTGGACGAGGCCTCCTTGTGGCCCGACGGCAAGTTCCCGACCACCGTGCTGATCGTCCGGACCCAGTTCCTGCAGGAGCACCCGCAGACGGTGAAGGCGTTGCTGACCGGCCTGGTCGCGGCGATCGACTTCAGCACCAAGGACGAGGCAGCCACGAAGACCGTGGTCAACAAGCAACTGCTCGAGCTGACCGGCAAGGCGCTGAAGCCGGCCGTGATCGACCGCGCCTTCGCCAACATCGAGATCACCGCCGACCCGGTCGCCGCCCAGTTCCCGCAACTGGCCAAGGACCAGGTCACCGCCGCGATCGCCAAGCAGGCGCCGAGCGTGGCCGGATTCGCCGACCTGGCGCCGCTCAACGAGGTGCTGACCAAGGCCGGACAGCCGACCGTCGACGCCGCCGGCCTGGACACCAAGTAACCGTTCCGAGGGGGGACACCATGACCGCGACGATCGAGACCAGGCAAGCGGCACCGGCGGTGACGCCGGTCCGCTTCCACCAGGTCGGCAAGACGTTCGGGCAGGCCAGCAAGGCAGTGGTCGCGCTCGACCAGGTCGACCTCGCGGTCGGGCCGGGAGAGTTCGTCTGCCTGGTGGGCGCCTCGGGCTGCGGCAAGACGACACTGCTCAACCTGGTGGCCGGGCTGGATCAGCCGACCAGCGGCCGGATCGAGCTGAACTCGTCCCGGCCGGCGGTCGTGTTCCAGGAAGCCGCACTGATGCCGTGGCTCACCGCCGCCGGCAATGTCGAGCTGCCGCTGCGCATGGCCGGCGTCGGCAAGGCAGCCCGGCGGGCTACCGCGGCCGAGCTGCTAGAACTGGTCCGCCTCGCGGGCTTGGGCGACAAGCGCCCGCACGAGCTGTCCGGCGGCATGCGCCAACGCGTCGCGCTCGCCCGGGCACTGGCCTCGACGACCGATCACACGGGCGCGGGAGCGGGCAAGCCGTCGTTGCTGCTGATGGACGAGCCGTTCTCGGCGCTCGACGCGATCACCCGCGACGTCCTGCAGGGCGAGCTGCTGCGGATCTGGCGAGCGACCGGTACGGCGATCCTGTTCGTCACCCATGACGTCCGCGAAGCGGTCCGGCTCGGCCAGCGAGTTGTCCTGCTCTCGTCGCGTCCGGGTCGTGTCGTCCGGGAGTGGAACGTCGACGGGCTCACCGACGGCGCGCAAGCCGGTGCGGTGGACGAGGTCAACGCCGCTCTGCGCACGGTGATCAGCAGCCATGCCGCCTGAGGCCACCCGGGTCCACCCGGTCGACGATCGCGACGCCGGCTCCGTCGGGGCGGGACTCGACGCGCTCGACACGCCGATCACGGCGTACCAGGAGAGCCCGGTACGCCGGATCGCCGGGCGCGTCCTGCCGCCGATCGGTGCGATCGCCCTGTTCGTGCTGATCTGGCAGGTGCTCTGGGCGGCGGCGTTCTGGCCGGAGTTCAAACTGCCCGCGCCGGTCGACGTCTGGGCCCAGATCTGGCAGCTGGTGGTGTCCGGCGAGATCCTCGAACTGTTCTGGACCTCGGTGCACCGGGCCGTGATCGGGTTCGCGATCTCGCTGCTGATCGCCGTACCGCTCGGACTGGCGATCGCGAACATCACCGTGGTCCGGCGCGGGGTCGGGCCGCTGGTGTCCGGGCTGCAGAGCCTTCCCTCGGTGGCATGGGTGCCGGCCGCGATCTTGTGGTTCGGCCTCAACGACCGGGCGATCTACTGGGTGGTGCTGCTCGGCGCGGTCCCGTCGATCGCGAACGGGCTGGTGTCCGGGCTCGACCAGGTGCCGCCGATCCTGCCGCGGGTCGGCCAGGCGCTCGGCGCCGGCCGGTGGAGCGGGATCCGGTACATCCTGCTGCCGGCCGCCCTGCCCGGATTCCTCGGCGGGCTCAAGCAGGGCTGGGCGTTCTCGTGGCGGTCCCTGATGGCCGCCGAACTGATCGCGACCTCGCCCGATCTCGGCGAAGGGCTCGGCCAGTACCTGCACAACGGGATGTCGCTGTCGGACATCTCGATGGTCTTCGCCGGGATCCTGCTGATCTTCGTGGTCGGGGTCGGCATCGAGCTGCTGGTCTTCCGGCCGCTGGAGAACTCGGTGCTGCGCGCTCGCGGACTGACCCAGGGTGTGCGGTGAGGCCGTCGCGAACTGAGAAAGCTGTCTCGAATCCTGAAACTCAGGCATTTTGGCTGACTTTGTCTGCTTTCCTGAGTTCATGCAGGTCATCTCGAACGCGCCCGGAGACGCTCTCACGCGTCGCCGGCACGTCGATCTGCTCCGCGTGAACTCCGCCGGCTGTTGACCTCGGGCGTACCACCTCGACCCGTCCTCGTCGTCCTTCATCGCCCGAAGGAGCAGTTCCGTGCGTCGTCTCATCCTGATCGCCCTGCTCGGATCCATCGCCCAGCTCGTCGACGGCACCCTCGGCATGGCCTACGGAGTCACCGCCACCACGGCGCTGCTGATCACCGGGATCACCCCGGCCGTCGCCTCCGCCGCCGTTCACCTCAGTGAGGTGGGCACCACGCTCGCGTCCGGCCTGTCGCACTGGCGGTTCGGCAACATCGACTGGCGGGTGGTCGCGCTGATCGGTGTGCCCGGTGGAGTCGGCGCGTTCGCCGGCGCGACGTTCCTGTCCAGCCTCTCGACCGAGTCGGCGTCGCTGTGGATCGCCGCGCTGCTGATCCTGCTCGGGGTCTACATCCTCGGCCGGTTCGCGACCGGCAAGGTGCGTGCGGTGATCGAAGGCAGGGTCGGCGGCCGGTTTCTCGGTCCGCTCGGTCTGGTCGCCGGTTTCATCGACGCCACCGGAGGCGGCGGTTGGGGTCCGGTCGCGACCTCGGCGCTGCTCGGCAGCGGCAAGCTCGCGCCGCGCAAGACGGTGGGTTCGGTGAACGCCGCGGAGTTCGTGGTGTCGGTCGCGGCCAGCCTCGGCTTCCTGTTCGGTCTCGGCCAGGCGAACATCCCGTACGACCTTGTCGCCGCGCTGCTCGTCGGTGGGGTGCTGGCGGCGCCGCTCGCGGCCTGGCTGGTGTCCCGGCTGGCGACGCGGTGGCTCGGGGTCGGTGTCGGGCTGGTGCTGATCCTCACCAACGCGCGCACGCTGCTGAAGGGCCTCGAGGTCGGCACCGGTGGGCGGTTCGTCGTGTACGGGCTGGTCGTGGCGCTGTGGGCCGGAGTCGTCGCGTACGGGACCCGCCGGTTCGCCGCCGCGCAGCGGACCGAGGAGAAGGAGCTGGAGACGATCGCGGGCTGAGCCTGCTGGGGTGCTGGGTGCTCGGTCTGCGTGCGGGGTGCTGAGCGCGCCGGCTTCCGGGCCGGCGCGAGCTGTTGGTTGGCGGGGCCGGCGCGAGCTGTTGTTGTGGGGGACCGGCTCAACCGTTTCCGAGCCGAAAGGCGGCGGGCCGCGCCGCCGGGGTCGCGCGTTGTGGCGGGCGCCGTACTGTGGAAGCGTGCGATATCTGCCGTTCCTGATCAGCCTGGCCTTGACCGTGTATGCGTTGTTCTCCTGCATCCAGACGCGGAACGAGGACGTGCCCTACCTGCCGAAGCTGGTGTGGCTCGTCCTGATCGTTTTCGTGCCCTTCGCCGGGCCGATCGTCTGGCTGCTGATGTCGCGCAACGCCCGCCGCCCCGAACGCCCGGTTCGGCGGACGCCCGCCGCGGGCCGTCCGGTCGCGCCCGACGACGATCCGGACTTCCTGGCCACGCTCGACCGCTTCCGCGACCCGAGGATGGGTGGCTCCGCGCCGCCGCCGGTCGACCCGGCGGCCGAGGACAAGGTCGGCAAGGACAAGCCGGCCAAGGACAAGCCGGCCAAGAAGAAGCCCGAGCCGGACAAGCCCAAGGACACCGGCAAGGAAGCCCCCACCGAGTCCGACGACGGCAAGCCGTAACCCACCTGCGCGGTTGACCGGGGCGTCTGCGTACCTCGGCGCCGCGGCAGCTCGGCCGGCACCGCAGGTCCGCGTTCGCCCGCAGCTACTCCGGACGAGCCCGCGACGTTCGCCAGTCGACCGACGTCCACCACCGATCAAGCTGCCGCTCCGAGGTCGGCCCACGCTTGATCCCGCTCGCGCGTGGTGCTGAGGGCGACGTTGGTCGGTGGTGCACGTCGGCTCCGGTTTCAGGGCACAGCGCTGCTGAGGCCTGAGGCCGGTGCTGGTGGTGTGATCAACCTCCGGACGAAACAACCGGGGTTGGGTCCGGAGCCGGCGGTCGGCCGGATCCGGAAGGGTCGGGGTGGTGCGTCACCCGGCGGCCGTCAGGCGGACTTCCTGTGCTCGGCGAGTACGACGTTGTTGTCCCGCTCGGATTCCGTGGTCCCGCCCCAGACGCCGTACGGCTCTCCGACGGAGAGTGCGTGCTGACGGCACTCGGGCTGGACCGGGCAGGTACCGCAGAGTGACTTCGCCACCATCTCGCGCGCGCGTTTACGGACGCCACGCTCCGATTCGGGGGAGAAGAACAACTCCGGGTTGACGTCGCGGCAAGCGGCTTGCGACTGCCAGTCCCACAGATCCATGAGCGGGCGGGGTAGGCGAGGCATCCCTCTCGACATGGCAACCTCCTTGACTCACCGTGAGCGCGGACGGGCGCTCGGTGAAAACTATGCTCAACTCATGCGTAGTTCAACCCTTGTCGTCTCGAAGTTCGGTCCATTCGTTATCGGTCCGTGGCGATTCGGCCCGGATCGGGGGCGGAAACAGGCATCATGAAGGCCGTGCAGGAGACCTCGGAGACCCTCACCGTCGGGGCCGCGGCACGCCGTCTGGGCATCGCCGCCCCGACGCTGCGCAGCTGGGAACGCCGCTACGGCTTGAGGCCGAGCGCGCGCAGCACAGGCGGCCACCGGCGCTACGACGCCCACGACCTGGCCCGGTTGCGCGCGATGCTGCGCCTGGTCGACCAAGGGGTCCCCACGGCCGAGGCGGCGGCCGAGGTCCGCGACCGGGATTACCCGATCTCGTCACCAGCTGTGACTTCCGCCACGTCCGTTGCCGCAGGCCCGCAGAAGGCTGCCGCGGCAGCTTTTCGCCCGTCCACGCGGGCCCGCGCCGAAAAAGCACGTCCGCCGGCCGACCTGTTCTCGCTGGCGAACGCGATGGATTCGGAGCGGCTCACCCACGAAGTTGCCCGCAGCCTCGACCGCTCGGGTGCTGTCGATGCCTGGACCGAGCGGTTGATGCCCCTGCTGGTCGAGGTCGGCGACCAGTGGGAACGCACCGGCGCCTGCGTCGAGGTCGAGCACCTCGCGTCCGACGCGGTCGCGGGCGGCCTGCGCTATCACACCCGGCGGGCGGTCGAGCGGTTCCGGCCGGCCGAGGAGGAGCGGCCGGTGGTCCTGGCCTGTCTGGAGCGGGAGGACCACGCGCTGCCCCTGCTGGCCCTGGCGGCCGCGCTGGCAGAGCGTGCGGTGAAGGTCCGGACGCTGGGCGCGGCGACACCGGTCAGCTCGCTGTCGATGGCCGTACGGCGGGTGCGCCCGGCCGCGGTGTTCGTGTGGTCGAGCGCGCCGGAGACCGCCGATCTGACCGCGTTGAAGACGCTGGCGCGCACTCGGCCGTCGTACTCACTGGTGATCGGGGGACCGGGCTGGCGGGCGCTCGGCGCGCCCACCGGCTGGGTGAACTCGCTCGGCGAAGCGGTCGAGGCCCTGGTGGCGGCGGTCCGGCCCGGCTGAACCGACGGGCAACTGCGGGCCTGGAGTGCTCTCGGCTAGGTGATCGTGGCACCGAGGATCGCGGAGGCGAGACCGACGCCGAGGTTGAGTACGACGTTGAGCCCGGCGCCGGTCCGGTTGCCGGCGCGCGCGAGCTGCAGCGTCTCGGCGGCGAAGGTGCTGTACGTCGTGAACGCGCCGCAGAAGCCGACGCCGACCAGGAGCGTGGTCGTGTGGTCGGTGATCCCGGTCAGTACGCCGAGCACGAAGCTGCCGAGCACGTTGACCGTCAACGTCCCCCACGGGAACGGTGTCGCGCCGCGCAGGACCCGGCCCACGACGTACCGGTCGATGAGGAACCGCAGCGGCGCCCCGACGGCCGCGCCGGCGGCGACGAGCAGGATGTTCACCGCGCCACCCGGTCGCCGGCCCAGACCGCGACCAGCGCCGCGGCGAGCGTTCCGAAGAAGTAGACCAGGGCAACGACCGCGTGGTCGGGCAGCAACCGGTCGGTGTCGACGGCAAACGTCGAGAACGTCGTGAATCCGCCGAGCACACCGGTCCCGAGGAACGGCCGCAGGAGCTGGTGCGACCGTGGCGTGAGCCGGGCGAGCAGCACACCGATCAGGAAACACCCGGCCGCATTCGTCACGAACGTCGCCCAGGGGAACCCGCCGACCTGGTGAGGCCAGGCCTCGGCGAGCCCGTACCGGGCCAGAGCGCCGACGACGCCGCCGGCCGCGATCACCGGCAGCAGCCGGCCGAGCCCTGCCTCGCCGCTCACCGCGGAACTCCTTCCGGCCGCCGGACGGCGGGATTCACCCGTCGTCAGCCGGATCGTAGCGGTAGTACTCGTGGGCGCCGTGGGCCACGTCGGGGATGCCCGTGAGGGCCCGGATCACCATCGAGTGGGTGATCGCGAGGACCGGCCCGTCGGTGCTCGCGGTGTGCCGGGCGAAGGCGGCGCGGGCGCGTTCGCGGACCCTGGACAACGGCTCCCAGCGGCGCGGAATGCCGTCCGGCCATTCGCCGCCGTACTCGTCGAGCTCCGCCTGAGCCGCCCGTACGTCGGCGACGCCGCGCCACGAGCCGGTGCTGTCCGGGAGCCAGTCGCGCAGGTCGTAGTCGACCTTGACGCCGAGCGCGAGCCGGTGCCCGATGATCGCGGCGCTCTGCAGGGCCCGGGTGAACGGCGAGCTGACCAGGTACGTCGCGCCGATCCCGCTGAGCAGGTCGGCGACCGCCTCGGCCTGCTTGATGCCCTCGGTGCTGAGCGGAGCCGAGTCGGCGGCCATGCCCGGCCAGCCGCGGCCCTCCACCGGTGCGTAGTCCGGTGCCCCGTGCCGCACCAGGTAGGTCTGGATCACGAGCCTGTTCTACCTGACTCGGCAGCTTCGCGTCGTCCGGTCCGTGGTGTCGCCGTCATCGCAGGTGCCGGGCGCCGGCCCACCCGCGGGCATGCCCGCCCGGCAGCGGGTCCGCGCCGGGCGTCGGCGGCCGGATCGCGTGCTGTACGCCGAACAGCTGGTCGAGCGCCGCGCGGTCGTCGTCGTCCGTGCCCTCCTGGCCCTCGGCGGGCGGTGACCAACTGCTCGGCGGCGACCAGTTGTCGCCCGCGCCGGGCCGCGACGAACCGTCGGCTTCGCCCGCCGCCGTTCCGCCGTTCGACGAGGCGCTGTGGAACTCGTCGAGCGGCGACCAGGTGTCGGTTTTGCTCGAGGCCGTCCCGCCGAGTGGGGACGCGCTGTGGAACTCCTCGAGTGGTCTGGCGCCGCGTTGGCCGAGCGGGCGCCGGGGGTGCAGCTCGGGCGGGTCGAGCGGCGGGGAGGGCTCCGTCCAGTCCTCCAGCCAGTGGACCTCCGTGGCGCCGTGGTGGCCGTGCACGGCGAGCACCGAGTCGAGGTCGGGCCAGACCGCCGTCGCGGGATTGTTGCCTCGCCACCGCAACGCGACCGACCCGTCGGTGAACACGCAGCCCTCGGCGACCACGCCGGTCCCGGAGACGCCGCTGAGGTCGCGGTGCCGGACCAGCTCGAACGTGCGGGGGCTCACCACCCCGCACCGTCGCCGGCGTGCCGAACCAGACCCCCGAGCGGACTCGCCACCGTACTTCGACCCCTTACGCGCCTCGACGTGTTGTTGCGACCCTCAACGACGCATCGCCTGTCCCGGTTACTGCTGGGAACGTCGGCGTCTCACCCCGTGATCGCTTCCGTCTCAGCGTTGCCGACGGCATCGATGGGCCTGGCGTTCAGCGGGTCGGGCGGCGCAGGAAGACGCGGTCGGCGGGCGCGAGCCCGATCGCGGCCTCCTCCTCGCGGATCTCCAGCAGGCCCGGGGTGAGGTCTTCGTCGTCCAGCGGGCGGAAGCCCAGCCCCGCGTAGTACGGCGCGTTCCAGGCGACATCCCGGAAGGTGCTGAGGGTGATCGCCGGAAGGTCCTGTGCGACCGCCCAGGCGTCCACCGCGTCGATCAGCGCCCGGCCGACACCCTGACGCTGGTGGTCGGGATGCACGCTGACCTGCTCGATGTGCGCGGCGCGGTCCACGACCTTCACGAGCACGTAGCCAACCGGGTGGTCGTCGGCGTCGGCCGCAACCCAGGCACGGCCGGCACGCTGATACGAGCGGAGCACATGCAGGGCCGGCGGCTCGTGCTCGGCGATGTCGTTCATACCGATCTGCCGGAACAGCTCGCCCGCGGCGGTTTCGACGGTGCGCAGGACCGGAAGGTCGCCGGGCACGGCGAGTCTGATGTGCACCCGAGAAGACAACCATGAGGTGGGTGCTACGCTGATCGTGTGAAGCGTTGCTATTGGCGATTTTTTGAGTGGCCGGCCCTGGTGCCGGGTGACTCAGCCGATCGCTGACGCCCCAACGCAGACACCCAGAGCCGGCTCGAGGCAAGGACATCCGTCCTTGCCTTTTCGCATGTCAGCCGGCGCTGGCCTCGGGTTCGGTCGCCGGCGGAAAGGTCCCCCGTGACGAACCCCCAGACCCAGGCAGGCCCGTCCCCGGTCGTCGACCGCCGGATCGAGAAGACGGTCCCGCTGATCACGCCGCAGGCGCTGCACGACGAGCTGCCGCTGACCGACGACCTGGCCAAGGTCGTCGTCTCCGGTCGTGACGCCGTGGCCGACGTACTGAACGGGGTGGACGACCGCCTGCTGGTCGTCGTCGGCCCGTGTTCGGTGCACGACGCCGACGCGGCGCTGGAGTACGCCGAGCGCCTGCGTCCGGTCGCCGAGCGGCTCTCCGACGGCCTGCTTGTGGTGATGCGGGTGTACTTCGAGAAGCCGCGCTCCACGCTGGGCTGGAAGGGCCTGATCAACGACCCGGGACTGGACGGCTCGGGTGACGTGAACTCGGGACTGCGGATCGCCCGCAAGCTGCTGCTCGAAGTGCTCGCGCAGGGTCTGCCGGTCGGCTGTGAGTTCCTCGACCCGATCACCCCGCAGTACATCTCCGACACTGTCGGCTGGGGCGCGATCGGCGCCCGGACCGTCGAGTCGCAGGTGCACCGGCAGCTGTCGTCCGGCCTGTCGATGCCGATCGGGATGAAGAACCGCCCCGACGGCAGCATCTCCACCGCGGTCGACGCGATCAAGGCGGCCGCCGTACCGCACGTGTTCACCGGAATCGCGCACGACGGTACGCCGGCGATCCTGCACACCCGCGGCAACCCCGACTGCCACCTGGTCCTGCGCGGCTCCGACGCCGGGCCGAACTACGACGCCGAATCCGTCGCCGGAGCCCAGGAACTGCTGCGCAACGCCGGTCTGCCCGAGCGGGTCGTGATCGACGCGAGCCACGGGAACTCCCGCAAGGACCACCGCCGCCAGCCGCAGGTCGCGGCCGAGATCGGCGCGCAGGTCGCCGCCGGGAACCGGGCCGTGGTCGGCGTGATGCTGGAGTCGTTCCTGGAAGAGGGCCGCCAGGACCTGATGCCGGGCAACGAGCTCACCTTCGGCCAGTCGATCACCGACGCGTGCCTGGGCTGGGACACCACCGTGCAGGTGCTCGAAGACCTCCGCGACGCCGCACTGGCCCGGCGCCGGCTGGGCTGACCGAGGTCGCCCGCGGTCGTCGGCCGGTCTCCTGCTCGATGCGCAGAACTTTTCCCCGGTTCTGCGCATCGAGTGGTGGACGGCAACGACGCCGGCGACTTCGGAGGGAAGAGATCGTGCGAATCACCAAGAAGGCTGTAGCGGGTTTGTCGGCACTGGCGCTCGCCGGGGGTGGAGGCGTCCTGGTGATGTCGTCCGCCGACGCGGCCGAGCCGCCCGCCCCGGCCGCACGGGACGCCGCGGCGTCGATCCCGAACACCAAGGGCGCGGTGACCAACTGGCACCTGGGCAAGGGCAGCGTGTACGGCGACAACCTCGGCCCGGGCATGGTTTCGTGGTTCACCACCGTCTACGACGGCAGCGTGCACCTGAAGGGCCTGGACGCCGACCTCAAGAACCAGCTCGGCAACGGCAAGGGTGCCGCCACCACGTTGGCGCCGAAGGAAATCGCGAAGATCGGTGGCCCGTTCGCCACGAACAGGACCGTGATCGGCGAGGTGAAGCTGCCGGGCGCCGGGACCTACCTGGTGAACACCTCGGCCATGTTCGACCGCAAGAACGCCGGTACGGAAGGGTACGAGACTCCGACCACCGAGACGTATCCGAGCCTCGTGCTGCGGTACGGCACGGACGAGAAGGACGCCGGCACCATCATGGGCAGCCCGGTCTCGAAGGCCGGATTCGTCGAGCTGACCGGGTCGAGCACCAAGACCGTCACGGTCGACGGGCCGACCACGATCAACGTCTACGGCTTCGGCTACAACGAGGACCGCAGCGCCTTCGGAGCCGGCCAGATCACGGTCTCCGCGCAGGTCAGCGCGGTCAAGATCGGCTGATCGCCCGCACCCGCTGAATGCTCCGGCCGCGCGCGGCGGCCGGGGTTTTCGGCGTACCGCGGGTCTTCACCGGGCGGTGCCGAACTGTTCACCCCGGCGGATTTCCCTGCTCTAATCTGCGGCCATGACTGAGATTTCCCGCCGTCTCGTCCTGGGGTCCGCGGCCGGTGGCGCAGCGCTCTCGCTGCTGCCGCCGTCGCTGCACACCGCCATGGCACAGCCGCTCCGCAAGGGTGGTCTGCAGGCCGTCGAGCACGTGATCGTGCTGATGCAGGAGAACCGTTCCTTCGACCACTACTTCGGCACGCTGCGCGGTGTCCGCGGCTTCGGAGACCGCCGGCCGCTGCGGCTGCGCAACGGCAAGTCCGTGTTCCACCAGCCGACCGCCGCCGGGGGAGAGGTGCTGCCGTTCTCGATCCGGAAGGCCGCCGCCGCCGAGGGCCGCGACGCCGGGGACATCCAGTACCTCGGCGCGCTGCCGCACGGCTTCTCCGACGCCACCCAGGCCTGGGGCAACGGCTGGAACGACGACTGGGTCGCGGCCAAGACCGCCGCCTCGATGACGCACTACGAGCGCCGCGACATCCCGCTGCAGTACGAGCTGGCCGAAACCTTCACGATCTGCGACGCGTACCACTGCTCGGTCAACGGCTCGACCAACCCGAACCGCAACTACCTGTGGTCCGGCACGACCGGCTACGAACCCGGTACGGCGAACCGCGCGGTCACCAACGCGGCGTACGACTACGCGCACGCCGGCTACGACTGGACGTCGTACCCGGAAAGGCTGGAACAGGCGGGCGTGTCCTGGCAGATCTACCAGGAGTGGGACAACTTCACCGACAACGCGGTCGAGTACTTCAAGACCTTCAAGGACATCGGGCGGCGGATCCTGGCCTCGGTGCCGGGCGGCTACCGGACCACGGAGGAGTTCTACGACAAACTGTTCGCGAAGACGCCGGAGGACCGGGCGCTCGCACTGAAGCAGCTGGACGCGGCGGTCGCGAAGCTGCCGAAGAAGGAACAGAAGCTGTTCCGGCAGGCGATGTTCCGGTCGGAGCCGGAGTCGCTGGTGCCGCGGCTGCGGGCCGACATCAAGTCCGGCAAGCTGCCGCAGGTGAGCTGGCTGGTGCCCTCGGCGATCGACTCCGAGCACCCGGGCTCGTCGACGCCGGTCGGCAGCGCGAACCTGGTCTACGACATCCTCGACGCGATCGCGGAAGACCCCGAGGTCTGGTCGAAGACCGTGCTGCTGATCAACTTCGACGAGAACGACGGGTACTTCGACCACGTCCCGCCGCCGGTCGCGCCGCGGCCGGCCTCCGGCAACGACGACGACTGGTTCAACGGCAAGCCGATCGGGCTCGGCCCGCGGGTGCCTATGACGGTGGTGTCGCCGTGGACGATCGGCGGGCACGTGAATTCGCAGGTGTTCGACCACACGTCGGTGATCCGGTTCCTGGAGACGTGGACCGGCGTACGGGAGCCGAACATCAGCGCGTGGCGGCGGACGGCGTGCGGCGACCTGACGTCGGCGTTCGACTTCCACCGCGCGTACCGGCAGCCGTCGGTCGACAAGCCCGGCGCGGTGCCGGCGCCGATCGCGCGCTGGAAGCCGACGCCGCCGGTCGACCAGGCGCTGCCAGTGCAGGAGCCGGGTCGCCGTCCCGCGCGTGCGCTGCCGTACCAGCCGGCGGTTTCCGGATCGGTTGCCGATGGCATCCTCTCGCTTCGCTTGGTCAACGAGGGCAAGGCGCCTGCGCACTTCGCCGTCTATCCGTACGCCGGTGAGCTGGCGGCGCCGGAGCACCTCGACGTGCGGTCGGCGTCGGTGCTGCCGATCGACGTGTCTGGCCCGTTCGAGATCGCTGTCCAGGGGCCGAACCGCTTCTGGGTGGAGCTGGCCGGCACCACTGAGGGTCTTGCGGCTGGTCTCGATGTCCGGCTGGAGATCGCGGGTGGGACGTTGCATGTCGAGTTGGTCAACCATGGCACGAAGCCGTTGACCGTGAAGCTCAAGGCGACGGGCTATGGTTCGCGGACGGTCACCCAGCAGCTGCGCGGGAAGCAGACGAAGTCGTTGCCTTGGGCGACGGATCGTGGGTGGTACGACCTGGAGGTGACGACTGCCGAGGATTCGACGTACCGTCGGCGCCTCACCGGACACGTGGAAACCGGCCGCCCAGGCGTCACTGGCTGACCTGGCAGACGTTATTTGGTGTCAACCACAGGCGGCGAGAATGCGGCCGGCCAGGCCGCCTGTGGTTGATGCCGCTGCGGCCGGAAGTTCGAGGCCGAGGCTTGCCTTGCATTGCACAGCTGACTGCATTCCCGTCTGCGGTGGCGGGCGGGAACTGCGGGCGTTCGAGCGTTCGAGCGTTTGTGCGTGTTGCAGTACCTGCGCACGCTTCAGTGTCTGCCGGAGCGGGCTGACCGCGCCTTCAGGGAACCTCAGGCGAAATTGGGTGGACCTTCGAGGCGGCGCTGGATTTCTTCGATGTCCTCGCGGGTGAGCTGGCCGAGGATTCGGGCGGCTGAGACGACCGCGAGGGTGTTGTCCTGGTCGCGGGGTTCGGGGTCGGTTTTCTCGTCCTGGAACGGCCAGGACGCGACCGCGGACAGCATCTCCTCGCGGTCGACGAAGCCGGCGGCGTACAGCTCGAGGAAGCCGCGCAGGGACGGCGTCGTCTCGATGTTGGGTTCGTCCATGCCGGCAGGCTCCTCGTCTGGTCAGCGGGCGATCGGCGCGGTCCGGGCGGCGGTGACGGTGATCAGGTCCGCCGGTGACAGTCCGATGTCGAGACCCCGGCGGCCACCGGAGACGTAGACGGTGTCGTGCTCGGTCGCGGAGGTGTCGACGACGGTCGGCAGCCGGCGCTTCTGGCCGATCGGGCTGATTCCGCCCACCACGTACCCGGTGGTGCGCTCGGCGGCCGCCGGGTCGGCCATCACCGCCTTCTTGCCGTCGAGCGCGGTGGCGACGGCCTTGAGATCGAGCTGCCGGTCCACCGGTACGACGCCGACGGCGAGCTTGCCGTCGACCTCGACGAGCAGCGTCTTGAACACCTGGACCGGGTCGAGGCCGAGCGCTTCGGCCGCTTCCAACCCGTAGGACTTCGCCGCCGGGTCGTGCTCGTAGGCGTGCGTGGTGAACGGCAACCCGGCTTTGGTCAGGGCGACGGTTGCCGGGGTGCCTGCTGCGGTGTGCTTGGTCTTTGCCACTCTGACGAGCCTAGCTGCCGGGGGCGGTGGAGTGGTGCAGGTCAGGGAAGGAAAGCGGAGGCGAGGGTCGGCTCGCGGGTGAGCGCCGAGGCGCGGCGAGGCGGCGGTGGGTCGGCGGTGGGTCGGGGAGCGGCTGCGCCGTGAGGGGATGAGACGACGCCGGTGGGCGAGTGGACGCGGGTCAGGCGGCGGGGTGGGGCAGGAGGCGGACGCAGCAGTGGTCCGCGGTGGGGTGGAGTTCGGCCTGGAGGCCGGCCTCCGGGCGGGCGGCGACCACGCCCTGGACCAGGTGCAGCGTCATGGCGCAGACCAGCGTGGGGTACTCCTTCGCCAGCGCACGGAACGGGCAGTTGGACAGGGCGATCGTGTCGCCTTCGGTGTGGGGCTCGAAGCCCTGGCCGGCGAGCACCTCGTCGACGGACTCGCCGGAGAGGGATTCGCCGTAGGCGCGAGCGCGGACCTCGAGGGCCTGGCGCGGGGAGCCGCCTGACGAGTCCGCGTCCTCGATCGCACCGGCGAGCAGGTGCCCGGCGACGGCGTACTGGCGTTCGGGCAGGGAGATCTCGATTTCGGCGTCGGAGCGGCGGTAGAGCTTCGCGGGGCGGCCGGCGCCGGGGCCGGTGCGGCCGGTACGACGTGCGTGCACGACGGCGAGCAGGCCCTCGGCGGCGAGCTTGTCGAGGTGGAACGCGGCGGTGTTGCGCGGGATCGCCAGTGCCGCGGCCGCGTCGTCCCGGCTCACCGGCTCGGCGGCCGCGACGACGTACTCGTACAGGCGCCGCCGGGTCGGTTCGTCCAGCGCGGCGACGGCTTGCAGGTTGGCCTGTCGGTCCACGGGATGATTCTATCTCCAACTTCGGTTGACGAAATAGTAAGCTGATCGTCTTCGATCACCAGGAGGGGCGCATGACGATCCAGACCGAGCTCGTCGAACCGGCCACGGCAGGACCGGCCAAACTGCACGTCGTGGGCGGCCGCCCGGAGATCGACCTGCCGGCCGCGGAACGCGCGGTCGCCGACCTCCTGGTGGCGCTCGGTCGCGACCCGCACGGCGCCCACCTGGCCGACACCCCACGCCGGGTCGCCCACGCGTACGCCGAGATGCTGACGCCGCGCGAGTTCGACCTGACCACGTTCCCCAACGACGAGGGGTACGACGAGCTGGTTCTGGCCCGGGACATCCCGGTGCAGTCGCTGTGCGAGCACCACATGCTGCCGTTCCAGGGCGTCGCGCACGTCGGCTATCTGCCGGGCGACCGGATCCTCGGCCTGTCGAAGCTGGCGCGCGTGGTCGAACTGTTCGCGCGTGACCTGCAGGTTCAGGAGCGGCTGACCAAGCAGGTCGCCGACTGGCTGCAGGACCACCTCGCTCCGAAGGGCGTCGGCGTGGTGATCGAGGCCGAGCATCAGTGCATGTCGTTGCGCGGTGTTCGCGCGGCCGGCTCGACGACGGTGACGTCGGCCGTGCACGGCACGCTGCGCGACAACCCGGCGTCCCGGCAGGAATTCTTCGCGCTGACCGGCATCTCTGCCTGATCACCGGATCTCCACCACCGACCAACCGTCTGATTTCGGCCCACGAGGACTCGCCTCGAGTGTGGAAGCGGGTCGCGCGATGACGTTGGTGGGTGGTGCACGTCCGCGGCTAGGCCGTGGCGACGGCCGGCGGCGGGTGGTGGGTGAGCCGGCCGGTGGCCAGGATGTGCGTGACCTCGCCGGGCAGCAGGTCGGTGCCGGGCACGGTCTCCATCTCGGAGACGTCCAGCCAGCGGACCACGGTGGCGCCGCAGTGGCCGTGCACGGCGAGGATCGAGTCGATGTCCGGCCAGATCGCGGTCGACGGGTTCGCGCCGTGCCAGCGCAGCGCCACCGAACCGTCGGTGAACACGCAGCCTTCGGCCACCACCCCGGTGCCGGAGACGCCGCTGACGTCGGTGAAACGGACGAGTTCGAAGGTCTGGGGTTTCACCGGCGGACCTCTGCGGTCGCGGTGGCCGGGCGGCCTGAGGGAGCTGTTGCCATGGTCCTTTCCCCGGATCGGCGTGACTGGGTACTCGCCACAAACCGGGGACAAGTACGGACTGTCAGCGGGGAAGGACGGTCTGTAGCGACGCATCTTCTGTTCAACAAGCTAGAACCAAACCGGCCGAACGCGCCAGAGGTGCGCGCGCGTGTCTTAGTAATCGATCCGGGCGTGCCCGGCAGCTGAAAAGTCCGGCCCGGCGGGTTTCGGGCGGCGCCGGCGGGAGAGCCGGGCTGCTCCTGACAAACCGCGCGGTAGTTGCTCCGGACAAATAGAGCGGCCCGGAGGACGGTTCGCGTGGTCGAATGAGCCGTGTTCCTGACCATCGCCACCACGTCCAGCGGTCTCGGCGCCCCGGCGGCCGAGCTCGGCTTCCTGCTGCACAAGAACCCCGCGCGACCGCAGTCCCTCGAGGTCGCGGGCGGCGTCGCGCATGTGATCTACCCGGAGGCGACCGACCAGGCCTGTACGGCGGCGGTGCTGCTCGAGGTGGATCCGATCGCGCTGGTCCGGTCCGGCAAGGGCCGCGCGGCCGAGGGGTTCACGCTCGGGCAGTACGTGAACGATCGTCCGTACGCCGCGTCCAGCCTGCTCGCGGTCGCGCTCGGCAAGCTGTTCCGGACGGCGATGAACGGGCGGTGCGACGCGCGGCCCGAGCTGGCCGCGCGGGCGATCGAGCTCGACCTGCACGTCCCGGCGCTGCCGTGCAGCGGTGGACCGGCGCTCGCCGAGCGGCTCTTCGGTCCGCTCGGCTGGTCCGTCGACGCGCGCCCGGTGCCGCTCGACCCCGAGATCCCCGAGTGGGGCGACTCCCGGTACGTCGACCTGCGGCTGCGCGGGACTCTGCGGCTGGCTGACGCGCTCAATCACCTGTACGTGCTGCTCCCGGTCCTGGACGACGCCAAGCACTACTGGGTCGGCACGGACGAGGTCGACAAACTCGTCCGCGCGGGCGAGGGCTGGCTCGGCGCCCACCCGGAGAAGGACCTGATCAGCCGCCGGTACCTGGCGCACCGCCGGAGCCTGTCGGATGCGGCGCTGGAACGGCTGACCGAGGCCGACGGCGAGACGTTGCCCGACGAGGTCCAGGTCGAGGCCGGTGACGACACCGCGACCGGCGAGGCCCGGGTGGCGCTGGCGGTCGAGCGGCGGGAAACCGTGCTCGGCGTCGTACGGGAGCTGCGGGGGCGGCGGGTGGCTGATCTCGGGTGTGGCGAAGGGGCGTTGGTGGGGGAGCTGTTGAAGGTCGGGGAGATCGATGAGGTGCTGGCGTGTGATGTCTCGGCGCGGGCGCTGGATCGGCTGGAGCGGCGGCTGCACGTGCGGGAGATGTCGGATCGGCAGCGGGAGCGGCTTCGGGTGTTCCAGTCCTCGGTGACGTACGCCGACGCGCGGCTGGCCGGCGTCGACGTGGCCGTGCTGATGGAGGTGGTCGAGCACGTGGATCCGCCGCGGCTGCCGGCGCTGGCTCAGGCGGTGTTCGGGGCCGCGCGGCCCGGGGCCGTGGTGGTGACGACGCCGAACTCGGAGTACAACGTGCGGTTCGAGAAGCTCGCGGCGGGGGAGTTCCGGCACCCTGACCACCGGTTCGAGTGGACGCGCGCGGAGTTCCGGGCGTGGGCCGACGGGGTCGCGGCGAGGTTCGGGTACGGCGTGCAGTACCGGCCGATCGGGCCGGACGACCCGGAGGTCGGGCCGCCGACGCAGCTCGCGGTGTTCCGGCGGACGGAGGGCGCGGCATGACCACGATCGGCATTCCCGCGCTGAGCCTCGTCGTACTGGTCGGGGCCAGCGGGTCCGGCAAGTCGACGTTCGCGCGACGGCACTTTCTCGGCACCGAGGTGATCTCCAGCGACGTGTGCCGCGGGCTGGTGTCCGACGACGAGAACGACCAGGCGGCGACCAAGGACGCGTTCGAGGTGCTGCACTTCATCGCCGGCAAACGGCTCGCGGCCGGGCGGCTGACGGTGATCGACGCGACCAACGTGCAGCCGGAGACGCGGCGGGAACTGGTGGCGCTGGCGCGCGAGCACGACGTACTGCCGGTGGCGATCGTGCTCGATCCGCCGGAGAAGGTGTGCGTGGAGCGGAACGCGGCGCGGCCGGATCGTCAGTTCGGGTCGAAGGTGGTGGTGCGGCAGCGGTCGCAGCTGCGGCGGGGGCTGAAGAGTCTCAAGCGCGAGGGCTTCCGTGGGGTGCACGTGCTGACGACGGTGGAGGAGATCGACGCCGTCGAGATCGAGCGGACGAAGCTGTTCAACGACCTGACGGATCAGACGGGGCCGTTCGACATCATCGGGGACATCCACGGGTGCCGAGCTGAGCTGGAAGCGCTGCTGACCGAGCTGGACTACACGATTCTCAGAGACGACCAAGGCCGTGCTGTTGATGCGAGGTCGGTCAACGGCAGGAGAGTGGTGTTCGTGGGTGACCTCGTCGACCGCGGCCCCGACACCCCCGGCGTGCTCCGGCTGGTGATGGGGATGGTTGCTTCCGGCAACGCCTACTGCGTGCCGGGCAATCACGAGGACAAGTTGCTGCGCGCTCTGCGGGGCAAGAACGTCAAGATCAGTCACGGGCTCGAGGAGTCGCTGGCTCAGCTGGCCGCGGAGCCGGAGGAGTTTCGGCGGGAGGTGGAGCAGTTCGTCGACGGGCTGGTCTCGCACTACGTGTTCGACGGCGGCAAGCTCGTCGTGTCGCACGCGGGGCTGGTCGAGCGGATGCACGGGCGCGCCTCCGGCCGGGTGCGCGCGTTCTGCCTGTACGGCGAAACGACGGGGGAGACCGACGAGTTCGGCCTGCCGGTGCGGTACCCGTGGGCGCAGGACTACCGCGGTCGCGCGATGGTGGTCTACGGGCACACCCCGACGCCGGAGCCGGAGTGGATCAACAACACGATCTGCCTCGACACCGGCTGCGTCTTCGGTGGTGCGCTCACCGCGCTGCGCTATCCCGAGCGCGAGCTGGTCGCCGTACAGGCTGCTGAGGAGTACTACGCGCCGGCCAAGCCCCTGCACGTCCCGAGCGCGCCGGCGCGGGAGCCCGACGTGCTCGACATCACCGACGTCACCGGCCGGCGGGTGATCGAGACCGCGACGCATGGCCGGCTCAGTGTGCGGGCCGAGCAGGCCGGGGCGGCGCTGGAGGTGATGAGCCGGTTCGCGATCGATCCGCGGTTCCTGCTGTACCTTCCGCCGACGATGAGCCCGGTCGCGACCTCGCCGGAGCCCGGGCTGCTGGAGCACCCTCGGCAGGCGTTCGAGGCGTACCAAGCGCAGGGTGTGACCGACCTCGTCTGCGAGGAGAAGCACATGGGGTCGCGCGCGGTCTTGCTGGTCACGCGGGACGACGACGTCGCGCTGCAACGGTTCGGGCTGGCCGGTCGCGGCGCTGTGCACACCCGGACCGGGCGGTCGTTCTTCGGACCGGGCCTGACCGACGAGCTCCTGCTCCGGCTGCGCGAAGTTGTCGCCGCCGCGGGACTGTTCGACGAGCTGGAGACGTCCTGGTTGCTGCTCGACGCAGAGCTGCTGCCGTGGAGCGCGAAGGCCGGCGACCTGCTCCGCGACCAGTACGCCGCGGTCGGTGCCGCCGCCCGTACGTCGTTGCCGGCAGCAACCTCTGCGCTGGGGTCGGCGCAGGCGGCCGGACTCGACGTCGGCGACCTGCTCGCGCGCACCGAGCGTCGTACGGCGAACGCGGAACTGTTCAGCGCCGCCTATCGCCGGTATTGCTGGCCTACTGACGGGCTGGACGGCGTACGGGTGGCGCCGTTCCAGGTGCTCGGGTCGGAGGGCGCGACGTACCACGACCGGCCGCACGCCTGGCACCTCGGGATCGCCGACCGGTTGGTTGCCGAGGGCCCCTCGCTGTTCACGCCGACGCGGCGGCTGTTCGTCGACGAGACATCCTGGGCCGAGGGGATCGCGTGGTGGGAGGAGCTCACCGGCGCCGGTGGTGAGGGCATGGTGGTGAAGCCGGCCGCGAACCTGGTCCGGACCGGCAAGGGCCTGGCGCAGCCGGGGCTGAAGGTACGCGGGCAGGAGTACCTGCGGATCATCTACGGCCCCGACTACACCGAGCCGGCCAACTTCGAGCGCCTGCGGAACCGCAACCTCGGCCACAAACGCTCACTCGCCCTGCGCGAGTACGCCCTCGGCCTCGAGTCGCTCGAACGCGCCGCCCGCGGGGAACCGCTCTGGCGCATCCACGAGTGCGTCTTCGCCGTACTCGCCCTGGAGTCCGAGCCGGTCGACCCGCGGCTCTGATCGCAACGAGGGGTTCAGGGCAGGAGGAGCCCGTCGAGGGCGGCCGTCGAGATCGCGTCGGCCTCCTCGGCGGTCAGTGGGGCGTGGCCGGTGAGCAGCCGGAAGATCAGCGGGCCGAACAGGATGTCGGTCGCCGTGCCCGCGCTGATCCCCGGTCTCACCTCGCCACGGTCGACCCCGCGCTGCCACAGCTCGGCGAGCGCCGCGCGCCGGGCGTCCAGGAAGTACTCCCGGAAGTACGGCGCCGCCTGCGGGTCGCTGACCGATGCCGCCAGCAACTGCGCGAACACCTTGCCGTGCTCGCCGGCGTAGAAGGTGCTCACTCGCCGGACCTGTTCGGTCAGGTCGCCGCGGACCGAACCCGTGTCCGGCAAGGGGATCGCGGCCGCCATCTCACGACCGAACGCCTCGGCGGCGATCGCCGTCCGGGACGGCCAGTGCTTGTAGATCGTTGCCTTGCTCACCCCGGACCGGGCGGCGATCGCGTCCACGGTCGTTGCCGACAGCCCGCCTTCGGCGAGTAGCTCCTTCGTTGCGCAGAGCACCTTGTCCTGCGCCTTCAGGCTGCGCGGATGCGTGGCCTTGTCAGGCATCGTCGTGATCCGTCGAGGTCGACACCGTCCGCCACTTCGCCATCTCCGCCCGCATGAAGTCCAGTTTGGCGGAGATCCGCTCGACCGCGTCGGTCCCGAGCTGGATCCGCAGCGGCGGTTCGGGCAGCTCGGTCAGGTCGACGATCGCCGCCGCGGCCTTGACCGGGTCACCCGGCTGGGCATGGTTGCGCTCGGCCATCAACTCCCGGAGCCGGTCGATGGCCGCGGCGTAGTCCTCGATTGTCGCGTCGGCGGTGTGCAGGCTCGAACCGTCCAGGAAGTCGGTCCGGAAGAAGCCCGGCTCGACGATCGTCACCTTGACGCCGAGCGGCGCCAGTTCGCCCGCGAGCGCCTCCGAGAACCCCTCGACGGCGAACTTCGTCGCGGCGTACACGCCCCACCCCGGCGTACCGGTGAAGCCACCGACCGAGCTGAGCTGGATCACGTGCCCGGACCGTTGCGCGCGCAGCACGGGAAGCACCGCGCGCTGGACGTTGAGCACGCCGAAGACGTTCGTGTCGAAGACCGCTCGCGCCGCCTCGTCACTGGCTTCCTCGACCGTGCCGAGCAGGCCGCGGCCGGCGTTGTTCACCAGTACGTCGATCCGCCCGTACGCCGCGACCGCCTGCTCGACCGCCGTCCGGGCCTGGGCCTCGTCGGTCACGTCGAGCGCGACCTTCACCGCGTCGCCGAACGGGATCTCGTCCGGCCGGCGCGCGGTCGCGACCACCTGGTGGCCGCGCCGCAGCGCCTCGCGGACGATCTCGGCGCCGAACCCGCGGGACGCGCCGGTGACGAAGAAGACGCTCATCCCGCGCCTCCGGCCGCGCGGTGCGTCGGCCGACCAGGACCGAGCGGCGCCGCCTGACCAGGGCCGAGCTGCGCCGCCCGACCGGCGGCGCGGCGCGTCAGCCCCTGGGTGCGCCTCATCAGCCGACGGCCTCGGTGAGCCGCGCGAACTGCTCGTCGGTCAGCTCGACCTTCGCGGCGGCGATGTTGTCCTCGACGTGGGCGACCGAGGACGTGCCCGGGATCGGCAGCATGTTCGGCGAGCGCTTGAGCAGCCAGGCCAGGGCCAGCTGCGACGGCGACGCGTCGTGCTCCTTGGCGAGCTGGTCGAGCGGACCGCCGGCCTTGGCCAAACCACCGGTGGCGAGCGGGAACCACGGGATGAAGCCGAGGCCGTTCTGCTCGGCGTACTCGAGCACCGGTTCGGCGTCGCGCTGGGCCAGGTTGTAGAGGTTCTGCACCGAGACGATCCGGGCCGTCTTGCCGGCCTCTTCGATCTGCTCGACGCTGACCTCGGACAGGCCGATGTGCCGGATTTTGCCTTCCTGCTGGAGCTCGGCCAGCTCGCCGAGCTGCTCGGCGACCGGGACCTTGGCGTCGATCCTGTGCAGCTGGAGCAGGTCGATCCGCTCCAGGCCGAGGTGCCGCAGGCTGAGTTCGACTTGCTGGCGCAGGTACTCCGGCCGGCCGATCGGCACCCACTGGCCCGGACCGGTGCGCGCGAACCCGGCCTTGGTCGCGATCACCAGGTCGTCGGCGTACGGGTACAGGGCCTTCTTCAGCAGCAGGTCCGCGGTGAACGGGCCGTACGCGTCGGCGGTGTCGATGAAGTTCACCCCGAGCTCGATCGCGCGGCGCAGCACACGGACCGCCTCGTCGGGGTCTTTCGGGTCGCCCCACACGCCCTCGCCGGTCAGCTGCATCGTGCCGTAACCGAGCCGCCGAACGGTCAGGTCGCCGCCGATCGCGAACTCGCCGGACGCGGCTGCCACTGGTTCTGTCATCACAGATCTCCTCAAGTGAACTGAACGTACAGTTCACCACAACCCGCGAGTCGCCGCCGGCATTCCATCCGTCAGAGCAGTTGGCGTTGCAGCGAATCAGCCACCCACTGCTCGGACTCCGCCGGACTCCAGCCGGACTCGTCAACCAGTTCCTGGTAGATGCCCGGGGCGGCTATACGATCGAGGACTCGGTGACCGTCGGCGACACCGTGTGGGCGCGCGCGAGGGCCCGGGGGTCGGCGACCGGCAGCTTCTTCGGCCCGCCGAGCGGACGGCCGGTCGACATCGCGTTGTTCGAGGTCGCCCGGGTCAGGGACGGCCTGCTCGTGGAGCACCGGGGATGCCCGGACACCGGTTCGCGTTGCTGGCCCAGACGGGGGTGCTGGACCAGCTGCGATGACCGGCTGCTCGGGCCGAGGGGTCAGCCGAGGTTGAGCGTGCTCGCCGCGGTGGCCGCGGCCTCTTCGCCGTACGCCGAGGCGAGGCGCTTCAGGAACGCCGGGCGGTCGAGCGTGTACTCCTGCGTGCCGACCGTCTCCAGCACCGTGGTGGCCAGCGTGCAGCCGATCTGCGCGGCCGCCTCGTGCTCGAGACCGGCGGCGCGGCCGGTCAGGTAACCGGCGCGGAAGGCGTCGCCGCCGCCGGTCGGGTCGACCAGGCCGGGAGCCGGTACGGCGGGGATCTTGGCGAGCACGCCGTCGGCGTTCTCGATCACGACGCCGTCGCCGCCGTGCGTGGTCACCCGGACGCCGACCCGGCTGAGGATCTCGTCGTGGCTCCAGCCGGTCTTCTGCACCATCAGGCCGGACTCGTACTCGTTGCTGAACAGGTACGTCGCGCCGTCGATCAGCTCGCGGATCTGCTCGCCGTCCATCCGGGCCAGCTGCTGCGACGGGTCGGCCGCGACGGCGATGCCGTTCTCCTTGGCCAGCCGGGTGTGCTTGAGCATGCCGTCCGGGTCGTCGGCGCCGATCAGCACCAGGTCGATGCCACCGGTCTTGGCGTGGATGTCGGCCAGGTCGATCTCGCGGGACTCGGCCATCGCGCCGGTGTAGAACGAGGCGATCTGGTTCGCGTCCAGGTCGGTCGTACAGGTGAAGCGGGCGGTGTGCACGTTCTCGCAGACCCGGACGTGGGAGATGTCGACGCCGGCCTCGGCCAGCGCGGCGCCGTACTCGGTGAAGTCGGCACCGACCGAGCCGACCAGCAGCGACGGACGGCCGAGCTGCGCCATCCCGTAGCAGATGTTCGCGCCGACACCGCCGCGGTGCACGACCAGCTCGTCGACCAGGAACGACAGCGACACCTTGTGCATCTGCTCTTCGAGGAACTGGTCCTTGAAGCGGCCGGGGAACGTCATCAGGATGTCGGTCGCGATCGATCCGGCGACGGCGATCTGCATGCTGGGGTCTCCTACGAGGGGTCGGTGTCGAGCGGTCGGGCAACCCGTAGAGACTACAGGCGACGCACTCACCACGGAGAACGGCGGGAAACGAATGGGCAACCAGGTCCAGGTGACCGACCAGCTGCACGACTACATGGTGGCGCACGGGATGCCGCTTGACGAGATCGCGACCGAGCTGGTCGCCGAGACGCAGAAGCTGGGCTCGGCCGCGGTGATGCTGACCACCGCCGACCAGGCCGCGCTGCTGACCACTCTGACCCGGCTGATCTCGGCCCGGCGCGCGGTCGAGATCGGCACCTTCACCGGCTTCTCGGCGCTGGCGATCGCCCGCGGTCTGCCCGACGACGGCCGGCTGATCTGCCTGGACGTCAGCGACGAGTGGACGTCGATCGGCCGCCGGTACTGGGAGCGGGCCGGCGTCGCGGACAAGATCGAGCTGCGGATCGGCGATGCGCACCAGTCCGTCGCCGAGCTCGACGGCGAGTTCGACCTGGCCTTCGTCGACGCCGACAAGCCCGGCTACATCGAGTACTTCGAGCAGTTGCTGCCGCGGATCCGGCCCAACGGGCTGCTGCTGTTCGACAACACGCTGGCCGGCGGCCGGGTGGTCGGGGTTCACGACGAGGACCCGGTCGACCGCAAGGAGTTCAACGCGCACATCGCCCGCGACGAGCGCGTCGACGTGGTGATGCTCGGCATCGGCGACGGGCTGACGCTGGTCCGCAAGCGATGACGAAGAAGGCTGCCCGGCTGGCGGTGACCGGCCTGCGGCACCTGTACGCCGACCGGCCGGTGATCGAGGACCTGACCTTCAGCCTCGCCGCCGGCCGAGCGGTCGCGCTGGTCGGACCGAACGGCGCAGGCAAGACGACCGTGCTGCGCTGCATCGTCGGCGCGCACGAGCCCGCCGCCGGGACGATCCTGCTGGACGGCGTACCGATCGACGAACGGGCCGAGGTCGTACGCCGTGACGTCGCCGCGCTGCTCGACGACCTGGACTTCTTCCCGGACCTGACCGCCGCCGAGCACCTCGACCTGCTCGCTCGCGCGCACGGCAACCCGGAGCCGGAGGATCTCGTCGACACGTTGCTGGACGACGTCGGACTGCTCGCGGCGGCCGACCAGCTGCCGGGCTCGCTGTCGTCCGGGCAGCGCCGCCGGCTCGCGCTGGCGACCACGCTCGTCCGCCCGCGCAAGCTGCTCGTGCTCGACGAACCGGAGCAGCGGCTGGACACCGCCGGTGTCGCATGGCTGGCCGAACGTCTGCAGGAGGAGAAGAAGGCGGGCACGTCGGTGATCTTCGCCAGTCACGATCCGGACCTGGTGGAGGCCGTGGCGGACGACACCGTCGAACTCACCCCGCTCGCGTGAGCGCCGCCGACGGGCCGGTGGTTTTCGACCCGGCCGACTTCGGTCCGATCCCGCGCTCGGCGGAACTGCGCAAGTGGATTCGCAAGGTCCGCCGCGGCAAGGCGGACCGCACGTTCTGGCAGCAGTTCGAGGACGTCTACCTGGTGGTCTTCGCGCTGGCGATGCTCGGCGCGACGGGCGGCAACGTCGTACGGCACCTGAACGAGAACTCGGCCTCGTGCACGAAGTCGTCCTGTCTGCTGGTGCTCGACTACGTCCCGCTGATCCTGCTCCCGCTGCTGGTGGCGGGCATGCTGCGGATTCTGCTCAGCGTCGGCCCGGTGTCGGGCTCGCGGGCCACTGGGTTCTGGTTGCTGGCGACGCCGTTGGATCGGGGCGCGGTGCTGATGCCGGCGTACCGCCTGGTGATCGTTGTCGCGGCGGTGCTGGGGGCGCTGTTCGCGGTGGTCGGCTTCGCGGTGTTCGGGGCGTCGCTGTGGTTCGTCGTCGAGGCGACGATGGTCTCGACCGCGCTGCTGGTGTGCGTCGCCTGCGCGACGGTGTGGGCCCAGCAGTCGCCGAGGGCAACCAAGTGGGCGCTGCGGATCGCGGACGGCTTCCTCGTGCTTGCGGCGATTCCGGCGGTTGGGCTGGCGGTGGAGTCGCGGCAGGACGCGGCCTTCTCGCAGTCGGATCCGGAGAACGTGCTGATCGGTAGGGCGTACAGCATCGGAGGTCCTTCCGGCGGCCTGTCGATCCAGCAGCAGCGTGCTCTCGTCATCGGAACGCTCGGCTTGGTCGTGGCGGTGGCCGCGGTGCTGATGACGGCTCGGTCGCTGCGGCGGCTGCCCAAGCCGTCCGTGGTGGCCGGCGGCGAGTTGCTGGCCGGGATGGCCGGCGCGGCGATCACCATGGACGTCAGCCTGCTTGCCGACGTCGTCGCCGGGCGGCACTGGCGGACTGTCGGCCGGCTGAAGTCTCGGCGCGGGCGTGGGGAGCGGGTGCAGGCGATCATCCATCGGGAGTTCCGACGGGTGCTGCGCTGGCCGCGGCGGCTGATCGTGGGCGCTGGACTGCTGGTGGTCCCGTACGCCGTGGCCGGCACCGGGTACGACGTACTGGTGCCGCTGGCGGCGGCCTTCGCCGGATTCGCGGCGACGCGGCCGTTGATGGACGGGCTCCGGTCGGTGTGCCGATCGACCGGGCTGGTGCGCGCGCTCGGAATGGACCTGCGTGATCTGCGCGTCGCGATGGCCGTCGTGCCGGGGGCCTTCGTTCTGCTGTGGACGACGGCTGCCGCACCGGCGCTGGGTGACGCGCCGACGGCCTTCGCGGTCGCGGCCGGGATTCTGTGCGGGGTCGTCCGGCAGGCGTCCGCCCGCCCGCCGTCGTACGCGGGCCCGCTGGTTGCCTCGCCGATGGGGGCGATTCCGCCGGGGCTGTTCTCGCAGCCGATCCGTGGGTTCGACCTACTGTTGCTGTGTTTGTTGCCGGTCCTGTTCGATCTGAGTCCGCTGTGGCGCTACGCGATTCCGGGGGCCGTTCTCGCGATCATGTTCTCGGTGCGGCCGAAAACCGCGTGAGATCTCGGTGAAACTCCCCGTCGCTAGGGTCGGCCGGAGCACTGTCGGCGACGGGGGATCGTGATGTCTGTGAAGCACGGCGCCGACGAGCTGGTTGACGCCTATCTGGCCTACCTGCGCAGGGCCGCCGAGCCGCTGCCGGAGATTCGACGGGCCGCGCTGGTAATGGAGGTCGAGTCGCAGATTGCCGAGGAGCGCGCCGCGGTCGCTGAGTCGCCGGAGCAGGTCAAGGCGATCCTCGCCCGGATCGGCGACCCCGACGACCTGGTGGCGGCGAGGACCGAAGGCCTGGTCTTGGTCGACCGGATCCAGCCGCGGTATCGCAGCCGCGACGTAGCGGCGCTGTTGCTGCTGCCCTTCGGTGGTTTCGTTGCCCTGGTCGGCTGGCTCGCCGGCGTCGCACTGCTGTGGACCTCGGACCGCTGGACCCGCGAGGAAAAGATCCTCGGCACCCTCGTGCTGCCCTTCGGCTACCTACCTGTGGCGATGCTGGGGAACCTCTACGGCAGGGCCTGCCGAACCGACCCCGAGGGCGCAATCCTGAGCTGCGGCGCCTACAGCCATCCAGAGTGGTTCTTGGCGCCAGTCCTGATCGCGCTGTCCGCAGCGCCGCTGGCAATGCTGTTTGTCTTGGTCAAAACCGCGCGTCCGGGTCGCTCAACTGCGCCTCCCGGATAAGCCACTTGCGCTCAACCGCAGCCGGTACGTCGACCTTGTGGTGCCGCGCGAGCAACAACAACTGACACAACACATCGGCGAACTCCAGCTCGAAGTCCTCGCGGATCTCCTCCGAACTCAGTCCCTTGGTCCTGGCGCGGCCCGTGACCTGGAGGTAGGACTGAGTCAGCTCGCCAAGCTCCTCCTGCAACTTGAGCAGAAACCAGTCGCCGTCCCGCTCGATGCCGAGGTGTTCGCCGTACCGGGCGGAGATACGTTCGGCCCGGTCGGCCAGTTCGCTGATGTCCACCGAACCAGCCAACCAGACGGAACCGACACGGCCGCGGTCGAGGCCGTCGGGCCGGCCCATCGAACCCCCGCCGGCGCCGACCGCACGCACGCGGCCCAACCCTCGCCGGGTGCGCAGAACATTTCTCCGGCTCGAGTCGCCGACGGGCCGACCGCGGCGCACTCCGCCAACACAGCACGGCTCCGCCGCCAACACCTCCAGTGCGGCACGGTTCGAATGCGACGACGCACTGCCGACGCCGCGCGTGCGGCACCTGCCGACGCCGCACGCGCGGCGCCCCACCGATGCAGCTCGGCTCGGCCGCGGCGCTCTGCCCAAGCAGCACGGTCGCGCGTTGCCAACGCAGCACGCTGGGCGCGTCGCCGATGCAGCACGGCGGCCGCAGCGCGCTGCCCAAGCAGCACGGTGGCGGATTGCCGGTACGGCACACGGGGAGCGCCGCCGATGGAGTGCGGCTCGGACGCGGCGCTTTGCCGAACAGCGCACGGAGCCTGCCAGCGGGCCACGCCCGGCGCATCGCCGACACAGCACCGCACGTGCTGCTGCGCATTGCCCGAGTAACAGAGCGACGCATTGCCGACGCGGCATGCCCCGGCGCAGCACGGACGCCCGGCGCACCGCCCAAATGCAGCGCGGCTCGGCTGCAGCGCACTGCACAAGCACCACGGTGGCGTATCACCGAAGTAGCACAGGCGGCGCGCGCCGATGCAGCACGGCACGCCCGCGACGCTCTCCGAAGCTGCGCACGGCGCCTGCCGACGGGGCCATGCCCGACACACCGCCGACACAGCACCGCTCGGCCGCAGCGCGCTGCCTGAGCAGCACGGCGGCGGATTGCCGATGCGGCCCTCGGCGCACCGCTGGCGCAGCACAGCACGCTGGGCACACCGCCAATACAGCACGGCGCGGTTTCGGCGCACTGCTGACGCACTAGTGGCGCCTGCCGACGCGACACCCCAGGCGCATCGTCGATGCAGCACGGCTCGGGCGCACTACCCGAGCAGCACGGCGGCGCAGCACGTGGGACGCCGCCGATCTAGTTCAGCTCGGCCCCGGCCGCTCTACCGAAGCAGTGCACGGCGCCTGCCGACGTGGCAGGGCCGAGGCAGCACGGCACGCCGCCGTACGTCAATGCAGCACGGCACGCACGGGGCACCGCCAAACGGCAGCACGGGACGCACGCGTCAGCCAAGGCAGCACGGCGCGCACGGCGCACCGCCACGGCAGCACGGCTGGCGTGCTGCTGACCAGCAATAAGCCCCGGGGCGGGGATCAGGCAGCGGTGGATGGCGGGTCCTTGGACGGCTTGGTGGGGTTGGACCAGGTGGGGCGGGTGTAGTGCGGGCGGCCGTTCTGGAAGTGGAGGGACCAGTGGCCTTGGTGGACTGCGATGTGGTTGGTTTTGCAGAGCAACGCGAGGTTGGTGATGTTGGTGGGGCCGCCGTCTGCCCAGTGGATGATGTGGTGGGCGTCGCACATTGCTGCGGGGGCTGTGCAGATGACGCAGCCGTTGTCGCGGGTGTTGAGGGCGTGGCGGAGGGCTCGGGTGACGAAGCGGTGTTCGGTGCCGACGTCTAGTGGTTCGGAGGTGCTGCCCAGGACCATGGGGATGATGCCGGCGTCGCAGGCGATGCGGCGTACTGCCGAGGCTGACAGGGTGGCGCCGGAGTCCAGGAGGGCTGTGCCGGTTTTGGATATCAGGTGGTTGAGGTCGATGGTGACGGTCAGGTGGGGCTTGATGTCGCCGTGGGCGGGGGCCGCTGAGCCGGTGGCTGCGGCGGTGGTGAGGATTTGGGTCAGTGCGTCGGCCTGGCGTTTGCCTCGGCTTCGGGGATCGCGTTCGCCGTCGGTGGTCAGGAAGGGGCGGGCGCCGGCGAAGATCAGGGTCTGGAACAGCTCGGCGTGGTCGCCGGCGAGGTAGCCGCCGAATTCGACGCCGAGGTCGCCGCGCTTGAGCCACAGGGTTTCGGCGGCCAGGGCACGGGCCTCGGCGGGTTCTGTGCCGTCGGTGTCCAGTCTGTCGCGGACCTGCTTGCCCAGGGTGCGGAGGTCGGCGGGGCTGAGGGTTTGGGCGGCTTGGAGCATTTGTTGTTCGGCGACTCGCAGGGTCTCGACGGGGACCATGGCGGCGGTTGGGATTCGCTCAAGTGCCGTGACGATGGCTTCGGCTTGCGCTGGGTGCAGGGTCGGCGGCTCGGAGAGACTGTGGTCGGTGGAGGTCAACGCCGCTTGGACTTCGGGGTATTTCGGGAGCGCCGTCGCCAGGCGGAGATCCCGGCGGACCTCGCGGGCGTCCAGGCGGTGGCGCAACGCGATGAGTTCCGCGGTGTCACGGGCGCCGAGTTCGGACGCGTGGCCGTTGGCGTCGAGGGCGGCCAGGAGCTCGAGTCGGTAGGTCTGGAGGCGCGCGAGGTCAGCCTGGACCGCGTCGAGGGCGGCCAGCATGTCGCTGCCGTTCATCGACCAGATCGGCCGTGCGCCCCCGATTCGTCATATCGACAACTCTGCACCACGCCGCCGACAGTTTTGGTCCGGATCCCTTGTGGGGCAGGATTCAGGGATCCTTGGTGAATCTGCCACCACTGTTCGCGCTCGCCGACCGCCGCAAGGCAGTGGGCACCGTCCTACTTCGGGACCTCTTTGCTTTGCTGCTCGACGAACCAACTCGCCAGCGCGGCGGTCACCGTGCCGACGAGGGCGATGCCGGCGAGCATCAGACCCACGCCCACGATCCGGCCCTCGCTGGTGGTGGGGAAGTGGTCGCCGTAGCCGACCGTTGTCACCGTCGTGGTGGCCCACCAGAGCGCGTCACCGCTGAACAACCCGCCGTTTTTAGTTGCCTGGTGCAACCGGGTGCCCTGGGCCCAACCTCGCCCCAGGACACCCGGATCAGCACATCACCAACCGTTGTTGGCGAAGCTGTGTCCCAGGATGACCTGGTCGAACGTGTTGCCGTCGTTGTCGTCGGTGTACGCCACGGCGACTTCCGACCACGGGGACACCGCGACGGCCAGTTGTTCCTGGCGGCCGGTGGTGGCCTGGCTGAGGCGTTGGGCGGACAGGCGGCCGGTGTCTGTGCCGTTGGGGCCGAAGCCGCGGAGCCAGACGTCGAGGTCCGTGGCCTGGACGGTCCAGCCGACGACCGTGTTGGCCTGGTCGTCGATGCCGATGGACGGAAGCTTCACGCCCGTCGCCACCTGGACGTCCGCATGGCGGGCGGCGCCGGTGGAGGTGAAGGAGCGCGTCGCGCCCGTCGTACCCGCTTCCCAGGCAACAGCGAAGTCGCCGTTGAAGTTGGCCGCGACGCTTGCGCGGGTCTGCTCGCCGGTGAGTGTGGCGTTCGCCGTACGGCGGGAGAGGTTGACCGCGCCGTTCGTCCGAGCCAGCCGGACCAACCCCACGTCGTACGACGCGTTGGCGTCACCGTCGCCGTCCCAGACCACCACCGCATCGCCGGACGCCGACACCGCGACGTCCGGGTTGTGGTGCTGCCCGGTCGTCGCCGAGGCGGTCACCTCCCAGGCGCGCGTGGTCGGACCGGTGAACCCGGCCGCCTTGATCGTCGCCGGCGTACCGGTCTGGATGTCCTCCCAGGCGACGGTGAACGCGACGGCCGCGGTCGTCGGAGCGCCGTCCGGGTCGACGGCGACGCGCGGCTTGATCTGCTGGCCGTCCGAGCTGGTGTTGGCACTGCCGGACGCCGTCACGGTACCGGCGGTGTTCAGCACCCGGTACGGGATGTTGTAGTAGCCGTTGCCGTCCGGGTCGTCGGCCCACACGACGACCGCGTTGCCCTTGTCGTCCAGGCCGACGTCCGGCGTCAGGTGACGCCAGTTGGTGACTCCACTGCCGCCCGCGGCCGACAGCTTCTTCTCGTAGACCGCGGTGCCGTTGCGGAACAGCCGAAGGTAGATCTCGCTGTGTGCGTTGTCGTCCGCGCCGGCGGTGTCGCGGTCGTCCTCCCAGACCACCGCGACGTACCCGGTCCGGTTGGTCGCGATCGCCGGGCCGTCCTGGTCGCCGGTGGAGTCGCTGTTCGCGGTCACCCACGTCGGTGCCGCGACAGCGGCCGGTGCCGCCTGAGCGGTCAGTACGCCGGTCGCGCCGACCAGCACCGACGCGACGGTGATCCCCAGAAGCTTGTGCATGTCCGTTCCCCCTCAGACCGTCTGCAGGCCGGGACGGCCCTCTTCGACGACGAACGACTTCACGGTGGTCGCCGCGGCGCCGTGCTCGGAGACCTTGGCGACTGCCCGGAAGTCCGCGCGCAGCTGCGTCGGGCTGAACGTCGTCCGCACGTACCCGCGCCGGTTGTGGTAGAACTTCAGCCACGGGTTCGTGCCGACGTCCGGGATCGTGGTCGCGCCGTCGCCGTCGCCACCGGAGGAGACCGAGCTGGTGACCAGCTCGGCGCCGATCACCGCCGACGCCGGGTTGTTGTAGTCGGCAACCAAGTTGCTGGCCCAGGCACGGTGCACGTCTCCGGTCAGCACGAGCGGGTTGCGTACGCCGCGATCGACCCAGCCCTGCTGGAACCGCGCTCGCGAGGCGCGGTAGCCGTCCCACGAGTCCATGCTCGCGCCGGTCGAGTTGAACCGTCGCGCGAAGAACACCTGCTGGCCGATCACGTCCCACGTCGCGGTCCGCTGGGCCAGGTTGTTGAGCAGCCAGGTCTCCTGCGCGTTGCCGGGCAGGCTGCGAGTGGCCAGATCGGCGTCCGAGCAGACCTTCCAGCCGTCGCCACAGGCCTGGTCGTTGCGGTACTGCCGCGTGTCGAGCATGTGGAAGCTGGCCAGCTTGCCCCACGGCAGCCTGCGGTAGAGCGGGATGCTCGCGCCGCTCGGAGCCTGTGCCGGACGCAACGGCATGTTCTCGTAGTACGCCTTGTACGCCGCGGTCTGGCGCGCGGTCCACTGCGCGGCGGTCAGCGCCGGCGTGCTGTCGGCCCGGATGTTGCCGGCCCGGTTGTTCTCGACCTCGTGGTCGTCCGGTACGACGATCCACGGCGCGGCCGCGTGCGCCGCCTGGAGATCGGGGTCGGACTTGTACTGCGCGTACCGGCGGCGGTAGTCGGCCAGCGACACGATCTCCGACGTCCCGGCGTGCAGCCGCGGGCGGCCCGTCGTCGCGCCGTACTCGTAGATGTAGTCGCCCAGGTGCAGGATGACGCCCGGGTTGTCCTCGGCCATCCGCCGGTACACGGTGAAGTAGCCCTCTTCGTAGTGCGAGCACGAGGTGAACGCCATCACCAGGTCGCGCCCGTTGGTGCCGGGCGCAGGCGCGGTCCGGGTCCGGCCGACGGGGGAGAGGTGGCCCTGGGCGCGGAAGCGGTAGTAGTAGTCGGCATCCGGGCTGAGACCACCGGCGACGACGTGGACGGAGTGGGCGGCGGCGTACGTCGCGGTGACGGACCCGGACGCGACCAGGGTGGTGAAGCGGTCGTCGGTGGAGACCTGCCAGTCGACCACCACGTTGGCGTTCGCCATGCCGCCTTGACCGTCGGCGTTCAGCGGAGAGGGCGCGAGACGGGTCCAGAGCACGACGCTGGTCGCGTCGGGTTCACCCGATGCGACCCCGAGCTGGAACGGATAGGGGACGGCGGCCGTGGCGTTGATGACGCTGGAGTACGCGGGCACAGCAGCGGCACCAGCCGCTGCCAGCCCACCGAGCACAAAGGATCTACGACTGATCGGAGTCATGGTCTCACCTTCGGAACGGGGCGGAAAGTTCGTTCCTATGGTGAGACCATGACTGTAACTTTTCTACAGCAGAGCGTGAACTTCTAAGGGTAATTGACCCACTGGGCGACGTTGGTGCTCGAGTTCGACGGTCCGCCGGTGTTGTTGATGACGTGCGCGATCGTGCCGCGGCCGCCGAGCGAGACGGTGACCATGTTGTGGAACTTGACGCCCGCCTTGTTCGGCACTTCGAAGGCGCGCTCGGCGACGATGCTCGCGTCACTGGTGAAGACGCAGTAGCTGCCGAGCCCCCACGCCTCGTGCGTGGTGACCGAGTCCGCCACCTTGTACGCGGCGTACCCGCGGGTCGAGCCGTTCATCCAGGCGGCCTGGTTCGGCGGGTCGTACGGCATCTCGTTCTGGTAGAAGTACGTCCGGCCGCCGTTGCCGTTCCAGATCGTTTGGTACTTCTGGTAGTGCTCGACGAACAGCCCGTACGCCGTGACGTCGTCGCCGTTCACGACCAGACCGACGTCCGCGGTGTTGGTGTTCCAGCCGACGCCGATGGAGTGGTCACCGCGCCACAGCCACGCGTGGTCGAGGATCACGTTGTCGCTGTTGATCCGCAGCGTCTCGGTCGCCTTGCCGACCGCCGAGCCGCCGATCCGGAAGTACACGTCGTGCAGCGACGTCGGGTTCGCGCTGTGGTTGGCCGACGAGCCCGTCGGGCCGACCTCCATCAGCAGCGCCGAGTTCGTCGGCGCCGCGTCGATGAGCACGCCGGCCACCTTGACGCCGTCCACGTCGGCGACGGTGATCGCACTGTTGCCGTTGGTCGGCATCAGCGTGGCCAGGCCGAGGCCGAGCACGACCGTGTCCGGCCGGGTGATGCGCAGCGGCTCGGACAGCCGGAAGATGCCCGGGGTGAACAGGAGATTCTTGCCTGAGGCAAGCTCCGCGTTCAGTGTCGCGGCCAAGACGCCCGGCTTCGCGATGTAGAACTGGCTGATCGGCAGCGACTGGCCGGCCGGGGTCCCGTTGGTCCAGCTCGGGCCGGCCGTGTTCGCCTTCAGCGCCGGGACGAACACCTGGTAGGCGCCCGCGTTGTCGACGTACAGGTAGGGCTTCTCGCGAATGATCGGGGTCTGCGCGACCTTCGTGTACGGCGGGTTCGGGAAGGTGCCGGCCGGCGCGTTCTGGGCGCCGACGAACACCATGTTCCAGTTCTGCCCGGTCCAGCTGCCCCAGTTGGTGTTGCGGGACAGCCACTGCTGCTGGCTGCCGGAGCGGACCTGGCCGTCGACCAGGGTGTCGGCCATGAAGCCGCCGCTGGCCCAGCCGCCGTCGTCGAGCGCGAGGTTGCCCTTCAGGTGCATTCGGCGGTACGCCGACGCCTGGCTGACCGCCCATCGGTCGAGCCCGCCGGGCGGGGTGACGGTGAGCCCTTCGGCGCCGCGCCAGAAGTTGTGCGTCGCGTTCTGCGGCGGGAACCAGTCGGCCTCGACGTGCACCGCGCCGTTGATGTTCACGCTGCCCGGCGTCAGGCCGAGGCCGGCGACCTGGGTGAAGAAGCCGACGTTGGCGCTGACGTTGTAGCTGCCGGGCTTGAACAGCAGCGCGTACCGCTGTTCGCCGTACTGGTTCTCCTCCTGCTGGGTGAACACCTGGTCGAGCCGCGACTGGATCTGGCTGGCCGGCATCGACGGGTCGAAGACCGAGACGTTCGGGCCGAGGTCCGGCGTACCGGGTGGGTTGGTCGGGGGCGTGCCGTCCACGGGGCTGATCCTGAACGATTGGGCGGCGCTGCCGTTGCAGGTGTACTGCTGCAGCTGGACGCTGTCCGCGGTGGAGGCGGACGGCACATCGAGGCACTTGCCGCTGTGGCGGTTGACGAGGTGGTAGGCGCCGTCGGCCTCCTCGACCGGGCGCCACTGCTGGTTGTTTCCGTTGCCATAGGCCCACAACTGGATCAGCGCGCTGTCGGCGGTGGAGACGTTCGTGACGTCCAGCACCTGGCTCGCGGCGTTGCGCGCGTTGATCCGCACGTAGCCGTCGGTGGTGGGCTGGAACTGCCACTGCTGGGCGGTGCTGCTGTTGCAGGTGTACTGCTGGACGGCGGTGCCGTTGGCGGTCGCGGCCGCGCGCGCGTCGACGCACTTGCCGCTGTGCTTGGCGGTGACCGTGTTCCAGCCGGTGGGGGAGATGGCGGCGGTGGCGTCCGGTGAGTTCACCACTGTCAGGGTGGTGGCGGCGACGGCGGCCACCGTCGCCGCGGCGATCGCGGCGAACCGCCGGTTGCGGGCACGCGGGGGCGGACGGAGTGGGGCGACTCCAGGCATGCGGGACTCTCCTTGGTGAGGGTGACTCACCAGGAAAGCCAACTTCCTTTCTTAATTCAAGAGGTGGAAGAAGTCTCGTCGGGTTTCGGAACCGCTTCCGGTTCCACCGGGGCGTCCATCGGCGGAAGCTGGGCGCCATTGGGCAGCGCGGCCAGGATTGCGTTGAAGCGGCGGACGTAGTCGGCGTACCGGCCGGCCTCCTGGTTGACCAGGCCCTGGACCCGGCGCTGCAGATCGGCGTACCGGCCCTCCTCCTGGTCGATCAGGCTCTGCACGCGGTTCGCCAGATCGGCGTACCGCTGCGCTTCGGCGGTCTGGAACTTCCTCAGCTCGGCGAGTACCTCGTCGGCGTTTGCCATGTCGTCTCCATCAGGTCCGGCCCGCAGTACGGCGGCCAGGTCGGTGCGGAACTTGTTCATCGGGTTGCGGCCCGGGTCGACCTTGCGGCGGCTGTGCTCGCGGTGCCCGATCACCGAGAGCGCGGACCAGCCGTAGAAGTCGCAGATCGCGGCGGCGTGCAGCAGTGCGGTCCGGTACTGCGCCGCGGTCATCGGCCGGGCGCCGTCGTACCGGACCTCGTTGCCGTAGTAGTGCGCGTTGCCGTCGACGTTGTCGACACCGGGCCGGAGTTCGGAGGTGTAACCGGCGTAGTTCTGCGCGGTCACCCGGCTGAGCGTGGTCGACGATCCCCGGCCGGCGTGGTTCGCCCGCCCGATCGCGCCCAGATGCAGGTCGCCGTCGGAGTCGGTCGCGACGTGACACAGCGGCCCCGGGATCCCGTCCTCCGGCCGGCCGCGCACGAACAGGAAGTTGAGGTAGTCGTTGCTCTGCGAGTTGCTGCCGGTGTGGTGCACCATCACCCCGCGCACGTCACCGAACCCACCTGGTCGCCCCCGCGTCCGCCAGCCCGGATACTCCCGGAACTTGACCCCCCACTTCCGCATCGCCGCCACCGTCTGGTCAGCCGTCATCGGTCTGGCCAAAACAACACCTCACAACCGCCTCACGCCTTCACCGACTGTGGCGAAGATCGTACCGGGTGTGATGCCCGCTGCGCTCGGACGCAAACCTCAGCTGTGGACGGCAACCGGACCGTCGCCCGTAAGACAGCCGAAAGCGCTGTGCTGGAAGGGGTCCTGGCGGCGGCTCGTTGTCACGGACATGAACCTCATCCAGTACGCCGCTCGTCGCGCGGCGCGTGTCACCGGCATGTCGGTGCTGGCGATCGGTGGACTGATCGGCACCGAAGGTCCGGGCGCACCGTCGTACGCCCAGTCGCACGGCAAGATCTGTACCTACCTGCCGGAGAGGAGAGGGAGGAGCTGGTCGCCGACGCGGGTGATCTCTTCGCGGTAGGGGGTGTCGGACAGGATGAAGTGGGTGATGCCGAGGTCCTGGTACTTGCGCAGGGACTTGGCGACGTCCTCGGGGGAGCCGACGAGCCAGGTGGTGCCGGCGCCTCCGCCGCCGTACCTGCCGGGGGCCGTGTAGAGGTTGTCGTCCAGGACCTCGCCGCGGTCGGCGAGTTCGAGCAGGCGTTGCTGGCCTACGGCTTTGAAGCGCCTGCCCGTGGGGTGGGCGGTGCCGTGGGTGTCGGGCAGGCCGCGGCCCTCGGCCATTTTCGCGACCTTCGCCTCGGCGTCGGACCAGGCCTGGTCGGTGGTGTCGCGGACGAGGGTGGTGATGCGCAGGCCGTACTCGAGCGGCTGGTGTTCTCGGCCGAGTTCGGACTGCAGGGTTTCGAGCCGGGCGATGCGTTCGGCGATGCCGTCGAGTGGTTCGCCCCAGAAGAGCTGGACGTCGGCGTCGGTGGCGGCGACGCGTTCGGCGGCGGGGGAGGCGCCGCCGAAGTAGAGGCGGGGATGGGGCCGGCCCTCGCGGGCGACCGGTTTGGTGGCGACGGTCGAGCCGGTGACCTGGAAGTAGTCGCCGGTGAAGGTGACGTCCTGCTCGGTCCACAGCCGGCGTACGAGCTGCAGGAACTCCTTGGTCCGCGCGTACCGCTGGGCCTGGTCGCCCTCGCTGTCGCCGTACGCCGCGAGGTTGTCCTGGCCCGACACGATGTTGATCAGCAGTCGCCCGCCGGTCAGGTGGTCGAGCGTGCTCGCCGCCGACGCGAAGTGCGCCGGATGCCAGTAGCCCGGCCGGATCGCCGCCAGCGGCTGGAACGTCGTCGTCCGCGCCGCGAGCGCCGTCGCCACGGTGAGCGTGTCGGGCCGTCCCCACCCGGTCCCGATCAGCGCTCCGCCCCACCCGTGCTGCTCGGTCAGCCGCGCGAGCTCGGTCAACCGGTCGAGACTGTTGTGCCCTGCGGTGGCGTCGTCACCGCGGTGTCCGGGCTGCACCTGATTGGGGATGTACCAGAGGAATTCGAGACTCACGGCGAGACCTTTCCGGCGGAGGACACGACGGAAAACACTGTAATCCACCTGAACTACTGCACTTTGATCGTCTCACCGTTCGGCATTGACATCGTTGTCCCGGCTGGCGACGATACTGCGGTCAGCGTGGAAGGAAACGTTTCCAACCTCGGTCGACCCGCCCTGAAGCCTCGAGGAGATCCGCCCATGATCCTGAGACGTTCACGCGTTCTGCGTGCCCTGACGGCCGGCCTGGCGTCGCTGGCCGTCGGATTGGTGTCGTCATTGCCCGCCGGAGCCGATCCAGGGGGAGGTGCCGACGGCCCGACCGCGACGGCGCGCGCCCGGGTCGCCGCCGACGTGCTGATGAGTTCGTACGAGCCGGTCAAGGCCTGGTTCCCCTCCAGCTGGTGGAACTCCGCCGTCGCGCTGCAGACCATCGGCGACTACACCGAACGCACCGGCGACCGCCGCTACTTCCCGCAGCTGGACAACACGTTCGAGAAGGCCAAGGGCGTCTTCCCGGCCGGCTACCTGTCGGGCGATCCGCTGCTCGGCAACTTCACCAGCCGTGCCATCGACGACTCCGAGTGGTGGGCGCTGACCTGGATCCAGACCTACGACCTGACCAAGAACCCCAAGTACCTCGACATGGCGGTGACGATCGCGCGGTACGTCGAGGACTACTGGGACGACACCTGCGGCGGCGGGGTCTGGTGGGACGCCGAGCGCACGTACAAGAACGCCGTCACCAACGGCCTCTGGATCCGCCTCACCGCGGAGCTGCACAACCGGATCCCCGGCGACAAGCACTGGCTCGGCCGCGCGCAGCAGGGCTGGAACTGGTTCACCGGCAGCGGTCTGATCAACGCCGACGGCCTGGTGAACGACGGCTTGACCACCAGCACCTGCAAGAGCAACAACGAGACCGTGTGGACCTACAACCAGGGGCTCGCGATCGGCGCCGGCCTCGAGCTGTGGCGCGCGACCCGGAACCCCCAGCTGCTGACCACGGTACGGCGGCTGGCGGACTCCGCGATCGGAGCCGGAGGACTCGCGCCGAACGGGGTCCTGACCGAGTCCTGTGAGGCGCCGGGCAAGACCTGCGACGACAACCAAAAGCAGTTCAAGGGCATCTTCCTGCGCTACTGGATGGACCTGACCGACACCACGCACGACCGGCGTTACCTCGCGTTCCAGAGCCGACAGGCCGCTACGGTCTGGGAGAACCGCGATGCGGCCGGACGACTCGGACTGCGTTGGTCCGGTGGCAGCTCCAACGTCGTCGACTGGCGGACGCAGGCCAGTGCGCTCAGCGCCTTGATCGCCGACGTACCGGCGACGCCGCCGGTGCGGTCCCTGTCCGCGACCATGACTCCGGCGCAGCCCGTGGTGATGGCCGCGAGCTCGAGTGCGACCCACATCAAGCTGGTGGCTCGGCTCCAGGCCACCGCACCGGCGGGACAGCGGATCACTGCCGACGTACGAGCCTCGGCACCCGAGGGCTGGACTGTGACGCCGCGCCAGACGACCGTGACCCTGCGCCCGAAGGGCAACGCCGTACCGGTGCAAGCTGAGGTCGAGCTCGATGTCGCGATCCCCGGCGGTACGGCGGACGGCCGCTACCCGGTGACTGTGACCGCGACGTCCGGCTCGCTCCTGAAGTTCACGACGCAGGCCGAGATCCTCGTGGCGCGCAGCGTGGACTTCGACACCGGCACCGCGGCCGAGTTGCCCTGGCTGTGGGACGCGGGCGGCTCACAGAGCAACGGCGTCCAGAACCGCTTCGCCGACGGCAACGCGTACTTCGTCTACCGGTTCCCGTTCCCGTCCAGCACCACATCGGCGTCCACGACGCTGACGATCGACAACGAGTACGTCGTCGAGGTGAGCGGGGACGGCCGGCAGTGGATCACCGTGGCGAGGGAGACTCAGCACGTCCACGGCGGCGAGAACAAGGCGACCCGGACGTTCGACCTGACACCGCACCTCGGGCCGGACAAGGTCGCGTACGTGCGGATCTCGGACTCCTTCCCCGAGGAGGGCTGGGGCGGCCGGCTCTACCACCTGAGCGCGACCTACACCGGATAAGCGGTCGATCAGGGACGAGCCGCCAGGGGAAGGGCGATCCGGAAGCAAGCGCCTTTCCCCGCGGCGGTGGTGAGTTCCACGTCGCCACCGTGGGCCTGGGCCAGTGATCGGGCGATCGCCAGGCCCAGGCCCGCGTTGGCGCCGCCGGAGCGGCTGCGGGAGCGGTCCGCGCGGTAGAAGCGGTCGAACACGCGGCTCGCGTGGTCGGCGGTCAGGCCCGGGCCCTGGTCGGAGATCTCGAGGATCGCCCGGTTCTCGGTGGTGCCGACTCCGATGCGTACCGGCGTACCGGGTGGGGTGTGGGCCACGGCGTTGCCGACCAGGTTGGTGACGACCTGGCGGAGTCGTGCCTCGTCACCCAGCACCGGCGCCGGTCCGGGCGGGCCACCACCTGGGCCGGTCAGCTCGACGGGTCGCGACGGGTCCAGCGCGCGCAGGTCGTGCCGGGCGTCGTTGGCCAGTGTCCGCAGGTCCATCGGCCCGGGCTCGAGCAGGGACTCCGGCGCCTCGTCGAGCTGGGCGAGCAGCAGCAGGTCCTCGGTCAGGCCGGCCAGCCGCCCGGCCTCCTGCTCGATCCGGCGCATCGTCGCGTCGACGTCGGCCGGTTCGGACAGGGCGCCCATCCGGTACAGCTCGGTGAAGCCTTTGATGCCGAACAGTGGGGTACGCAGCTCGTGACTGACGTCGGAGACGAACGCGCGCATCCGGGCTTCGGAGGCCGACCGGTCGGCGAAGGCCTGCTCCAGCTGAACCAGCATCGTGTTCAGCGAGGCGGAGAGGCGGCCGATTTCGGTGCGGGGCGCGGCCAGGTCGGGCACCCGGCGCGACAAGTCGCCGCCCGCGATGGCGGCGGCGGTGTGCTCGATCCGGCGCAGTGGTCGCAGACCGCCGTTCACCGCGAACCAGCCGGCGACGGCGAGCGCGGCCAGGGTCAGGCTCCCAGCGATCAAGCTGCTCCGCCGTACTCGGGCGATGGTGGAGTCGGCCTCGGCGAACGACCCCGCCACGATCAGCGAGCCGGACTGCCGGGACAGAGCGATCGCGCGCCACCGGCTGGTGCCGTCGGCCGAGTTGACCACGACGGCGGGACCGCCCGGCGGGGCCGTGCGCAGGTCCTCCACCCGCGGAAGCTGGTCCGGAGCGATCCGCGGGGAGCTGACCTTGCCGACGACTGTGCCGGCCGGGTCGAGGAACACGAAGTACGGACTGCCGAACAGGTCCAGTCCGAGCGCCAGCTGCTGGGCATTGGCGTCCGCACGGTCCGGGTTGGTCGGGGCGCCGGACAACTGCAGCAGTTGCCCGACAGAGCGGAGTTCGGAATCCAGTCGGCTCTGGAGGTGGTCCTGCAGCCGCGAGGTGACGATCGTGCTGCCCGTGGCGAGGCCGACCACCAGCAGGACAAGGGTGATCAGCAACAGCCGGGACCGCAGCGAGAGCCGCCTCACCGCCGCGGCTCGCGCATCACGTAGCCGATGCCGTGCACGGTCTGGATGAGTTTCGGCTCCCCGGTGTCGGCCTTGCGGCGCAGGTAGGAGATGTAGGTGTCGACGATGCTCGCGTCACCGCCGAAGTCGTAGGCCCACACCCGGTCGAGGATCTGCGCCTTGGAGACGACGTGACCGGCGTTCTGCATCAGGTAGTGCAGCAGGCGGAACTCCGTCGCGGACAAGCGCACCGGTCGGCCTTGCCGGGTGACCTGGTGGCCTTCCACGTCGAGTTTCAGGTCGCCGACGGTCAGCAGCGCGGCCGGCGCTCCGGACGTACGCCGCAGGATCGCGCGGATCCGCGCGATCAGCTCCTCCAGGTCGAACGGCTTGGTGACGTAGTCGTCGGCCCCGAGCGACAACCCTGTCACCTTGTCGGCCTGGCGGTCGCGGGCGGTCAGGAAGAGCACCGGCACCGGACCCGACCGGCCTCGTCCGGGGCTGCGTTCCCGCAGCTCCCGGACGACCTCGAAGCCGTCCACGTCGGGCAGCATCACGTCGAGCAGCACCAGGTCCGGTGGTTCCCGGGTGGCGGCGGCGATCGCCTCGGCCCCGGTTGACGCCGAGGAGACAGAGAACCCGGCGAACCGCAGCGTCGCCGACAGCAGCTCGCGAACCGTCGCTTCGTCGTCCACCACCAGCAGACGCTCGGTGCCGGCCGGTCGGGTCACGGCCGGGCCCGTCGCTTCCCCGTCGCCCATGGCAGCCACAATACGGAGCCGCCGCCACGGAATCGGTCCACCGGACCGCGGGCCCGGGCAGCCATCAGACCTCGCGTCGCCGGAAGACGACGAAGGCCACCACCAGCACGGCCGCGATCCCGGCGGTCATGCCGGCCAGGTTCGCCCACGCGTCGGGGTACTCGGGAGTCGGAACCAGGTTCCGGATCTCCGGGCCGCCGAGCGACGGCCAGTACGCGAACGCCTTCTGCACCCAGGACGGAAGCGCGCCGCCGAAGGCCGGCACCAGCAGCGTGATCCCGACCTGGACGGCCAGACCTCCCGCGGTGGCCCGGGTGAGCGTTCCGACCGCCACCGCCAGCAGGCCGATGGCGGCCAGATACAGACCGGTGCCGGAGACGGCCGTGAGCACTCCTGGATCTGTCAGCGCCGCGGTGGGTGAGCCCTCGTGGCGGCCGATCATCGCCTGACCGGCGAGGAAGGCGACGAACGACGTCACTTGTCCGGCGATCAACGCGACGATCGTGAAGACCGCGGTCTTCGCCGCCAGCAACCGGCCCCGGCGCGGCATTGCCGACAGCGACGTACGGATCGTGCCGGTCGCGTACTCGGAGGTGACGACCAGGATACCGAGCACACTGACGCACAGCTGAGCCATGAAGAAGCTGTTGAGTGACAGCGCCGTCGGGTCCCAGGCCTGCTGGTCCTCGGGGCTCAGAGCGCTGTAGTTGCCCTGGTCACCGCCGCAGACGAGCAGGGTGATGCCCGTGCTGAACACCACCATCGCCAGCAGCGTCCACCGGACCGAGGGCAGGCTCCGGAACTTCGTCCACTCCGAGCGGAGCAGATCGCTGAACCGCACCTGGGCCGCGGCGGTTCGTCCGGTCTCGGCCGGTCGTGTCGCGGCGCTCATGCCGTCGCTCCCGCGTACTCGACGCTGTCCTGGGTGAGTTCCATGAACACGTCCTCGAGCGAAGGGGCCTGCGGAGTCAGCTCGGACAACGTGACGCCGTGGAACGCGGCGAGCCGGCCGATCTCGGCGGAGTCCAGCCCGCTGACGATCAGCGAACGCTCCAGCCCACGCCGTACGACGCCGCCTGCGGCGGTGAGGTGCCGCGCGAGCTCGTCGGCGGACTCGGCGCGGACCAGGACGGTGCCCTCGCCGTGCGACCGGGTGAACTCGCTCATGCTGGTGTCCGCGATCAGCCGGCCGCGGCCGATCACCACCAAATGGTCGGCGGTGACGGCCATCTCGCTCATCAGGTGGCTCGAGCACAGCACCGAGCGTCCCTCGCCGGCGAGCGTGCGCATGAAATCGCGGATCCAGCGGATGCCCTCCGGGTCGAGCCCGTTGACCGGCTCGTCGAAGATCAGGATCTGCGGGTCGCCGAGCAGCGCGGCCGCGATGCCGAGCCGCTGGCGCATGCCGAGCGAGAAGCCTCCGGCCTTCCGGCGAGCGACTTTCTCCAGCCCGACCATGGACAGCACCTCCGCCACCCGCTGGCGTCCGATGCCGTTGCTCTGGGCAATCGCCAGCAGGTGGTCGTCGGCCCGCCGGGCGGGGTGCAACGCGCCCGCGTCGAGCAACGCTCCCACCTCGGTCAGCGGAACCGGCAGGTGCGCGTACTCCCGGCCACCGATCCGGACCGAGCCCGCCGTGGGCGGTGCCAGCCCCAGGATCATCCGCATCGTCGTCGACTTCCCGGCGCCGTTGGGCCCGAGGAAGCCGGTCACGTGCCCGGGCTCGACGGTGAACGACAGGCCGTCCACCACGACGTCGGGCCCGTACCGCTTGGTCAGTTCACGTACTTCGATCGTCGTCATGCCCGCAGCCAACCCCACGCTGCTGACCGGCAGCTGAGAGTTCCTGGGAGAACTCTGTGAACCAGTTGCTCACCGCGCGGCGCCGGGGGAGCGGTGCACAGAAAACTCTGCGAAAAGACCTCGGGCCCACCCGCGAAAAGCGGATGGGCCCGAGGGCGAAGACGGCTGCGGATCAGACGTCGTAGTACAGCTCGAACTCGTGCGGGTGCGGGCGGAGCTGGATCGGGGCGATCTCGTTCTCGCGCTTGAAGTCGATCCAGGTCTCGATCAGGTCGGAGGTGAACACGTCACCCTCGAGCAGGAACTCGTGGTCGGCCTCGAGGGCGTCGATCACGGCCGGCAGCGAGGTCGGGACCTGGTTGACCGACGCGTGCTCCTCCGGCGGGAGCTCGTACAGGTCCTTGTCGATCGGGTCGGCCGGCTCGATCTTGTTGCGGATGCCGTCGATGCCGGCCAGCAGCTGGGCGGCGAAGGCCAGGTACGGGTTGGCCGACGGGTCGGGGCAGCGGAACTCGATCCGCTTGGCCTTCGGGTTGGAGCCGGTGATCGGGATCCGGATGCAGGCCGAGCGGTTGCGCTGGGAGTAGACCAGGTTGACCGGGGCCTCGAAGCCCGGCACCAGGCGGTGGTAGGAGTTCACCGTCGGGTTGGTGAAGGCCAGCAGCGACGGGGCGTGCTTGAGCAGACCACCGATGTACCAGCGGGCGGTGTCGGACAGGCCGCCGTAGCCGGACTCGTCGTAGAACAGCGGGTCGCCGTTGCTCCACAGCGACTGGTGGCAGTGCATGCCGGAGCCGTTGTCGCCGAAGATCGGCTTCGGCATGAAGGTCGCGGTCTTGCCGGCGTCCCAGGCGGTGTTCTTGACGATGTACTTGAACTTCATCACGTCGTCGGCGGCGCTGAGCAGCTCGCTGAAGCGGTAGTTGATCTCCGCCTGGCCCGCGGTGCCGACCTCGTGGTGGGCGCGCTCGACGATCAGCCCGGAGGCCTCGAGGTGCTTGGTGATGTCGTTGCGCAGGTCGGCGAAGTGGTCGACCGGCGGCGCGGGGAAGTAGCCACCCTTGTAGCGGACCTTGTAGCCGCGGTTGCCACCCTCCTCGACCCGGCCGGTGTTCCAGGCGCCGGCCACGGAGTCGATGTGGTAGTAGCCCTCGTTCTGCTTGGTCTCGAAGCGGACGTCGTCGAAGACGTAGAACTCCGCCTCGGGCGCGAAGAACGCGGTGTCGGCGATCCCGGTCGACTTCAGGTACTCCTGCGCCTTGCGGGCGATGTTGCGCGGGTCGCGCGAGTACGCCTCACCGGTCAGCGGGTCGTGCACGAAGAAGTTGATGACCAGCGTCTTGTCCTTGCGGAACGGGTCCAGGTACGCGGTCGTCGGGTCGGGCAGCAGCGACATGTCGGACTCGTGGATCTGCTGGAAGCCGCGGATCGACGAACCGTCGAACTGCAGGCCGTCCTCGAAGACCTCGGGACCGAACGACGACACCGGGACGGTGAAGTGCTGCATGATGCCCGGCAGGTCACAGAACCGGACGTCGATGAACGCGACGCCCTCGTCCTTGACGTAGGCGAGCAGCTCCTCAGCGCTGGAAAACATACGTACTCCTCGGGGTGGCTCAGAGATTCATCTGAACGTAGGCCCTGCCGATTACTCGGTCATGACCCCAATGTTTCGCGGATGTTAAGCCCAGCGTGTCCGCGCTGACCCACTGGCGAGGCGGGGGAGGCAGGTGAGATCTGCAACCCCATCCGTAGGCTAGCCACTATGGCATCATCCGCACACCCCGGGACAGGACCCGCCGAAGAGTTCCGGTATCCGGGCAACCGTCTCGGGCTGCCCGAGGACGGCCCGGGCTCGGTCACCGGCTGGGGGCGCCGGCTGCTCGCGCTGCTGATCGACTGGCTGATCGCCGGCCTGATCGCCTCGGCCATCACCGGTACGCCGATATGGGCCGGGGGCAACGACTACAACACCGCCCAGCTGGTCACGTTCTTCGCCATGTCGGCGGTGCTGTCCGGCCTGGCCGGCTTCACCCTCGGGCACCGGATCTGCGGCCTGCGGGTGATCCGCGCCACCTCCACCGGCCCCGGCTACACCGCTCAGCCCGGACTGCTGGCCGGCGTGATCCGCTCGCTGCTGATCTGCCTCGTGCTGCCCGCCGTCGTCTTCGACCGCGACCGCCGCGGCCTGCACGACCGCGCCGCGGGCACAATCGTCGTACGGCGCTGAGCGGGGCCTAACGCCTGGTCAGCAGCAGTTGCACGTCGTCCAGGTAGCCGGAGCGGAAGCCGGCCTCGGAGTAGGCGAGGTAGAACTCCCACATCCGGCAGAACGTCTCGTCGAAGCCGAGGGCGGCGATGTTCGGCCACTGCTGGATGAAGCGGTTGCGCCAGATCCGCAGGGTGCGGGCGTAGTCCGGGCCGAGGCTGCGCAGGACCTGGGCGTGCAGCCCGGTGTGCTGGTTGGTGACGTCCTTGATCACCTTCACCGATGGGATCAGGCCGCCGGGGAAGATGTACTTCTGCACCCAGGTGAAGGTGTTGCGGGTGGCCAGCATCCGCTCGTGCGGCATCACGATCGCCTGCACCACCGCGACGCCGTCCGGCGCGAGCCGCCGTTCGATCGCGTCGAAGTAGACCGGCCAGTACTTCTCGCCGACCGCCTCGATCATCTCCACGCTCAGCACCGCGTCGAACTCACCGATCTGGTCGCGGTAGTCACGCAGCGCGATCTGGACCCGGTCGCTCACGCCGGCCTCGGCGACCCGGCGCTGGGCGAGCAGGGCCTGCTGGGAAGCGATCGTGATCGCGGTCACCCAGGCGCCGCGCTGGGCGGCGCGGATCGCCAGGCTGGCCCAGCCGCAGCCGATGTCGAGCACGCGGGAGCCCGACCGCACCCCGGCCGCGTCGAGGATCGCGTCCAGCTTGTGCAGCTGGGCCGGCGTCAGTTCGTCGTACGACGCGGTGCCGAGATCGGCGAGCGGGTCGGCGGTGCCGAAGTACGCCGCCGAGTAGGTCAGGGTCGGGTCGAGGAACTCCGAGAACATCGCGTTGCTCAGGTCGTAGTGCCGGCTGATGTTCTCCCGGGCGCCGGCCCGGTCGTTCTCCTGGTCGGACGGCTGGGACTTGGTGACCAGCCAGCGCAGCGACTGGGCCCACTTCGGCAGCAGGTGCCGGTTCTCCTCGTTGCTGAACCGCTGGGCGAACGGAACCAGCAGGTCGGCCAGGTCGGTGCCGGGCTCGGGATCCCAGTCCCCGGCCAGGTAGGCCTCGCCGAACCCGGAGCCGGCGTCCTGGCCGAGCCGGTCCAGGAACGGGCCGGTGCGGTGCACGCGCATCGCCGGGCCGCCGAGGCCGTAGCGGCGGTTGTCGATCACGATCGAGGCAGGCAGGTCCTTGGCGATGATCCGGATCGCGGCCAGCGCGCCGGCCCGGCGTACCGGGTTCGAGCGCGGTGCCGCCAGGCCCGGCCAGGTCGTGGCCGAGGGCTGGTGAACCGCCGGGATGAGATCCGTCATGTCTGTTCTACCTCGGGTTTCGTCCGTCCTGGTCGCACCCTAAGGCCGGAAGGTGGCTGCCGGGTGCGACCTGGACGGCGCGGTGGTGTCAGCCGGTGCGCTGACCCAGGTACAGGTGGTTGCCGTCGGGGTCCTCGGCACGGGCTTCCCGCTCGCCCCACGGCTGGTCGGCCGGTTCCTGGGTGATCCGCCCACCGGCGGCCCGGATCCGGTCGACGACGCCGTCGAGGTCGTCGGTGTAGAGCCAGAGCGCGATCGGCGGCCGGCCCGGCGTGACCTGGAAGTCCGGGTCGTGGCCGAGCCCCAGTGAGGCCTTGCCGAACTGCACACTGACGTACGCCGGTGCGCCCTCGGGCGGGAACTGGTACACCTGCTCACCACCGAGCACGTCGGTGTAGAACGGCAGCAGCCGGTCCAGGTCAGCAGTCGTCACGATAGGGAAAACGTCGTCGACGGCCATGAGTTACCTCCTCGTTCCGCAGGATGGACTACTACCTGACGAACGGGAAGCCCCGAACTCGACAGCGGCGGGGGCTCAGCGGCCCTTCATCGCCTGCCGCGCGCCCTTGAGGCTGGTCGGCACCGGCCCCTTCGGCATCGGCACCTGCGGGCGGACGGCGTCGAGCGCCTTCAGCCGCTGCAGCAGGTCGGTGATCTCGGACGGCTGCAGCGCCTGGGGCAGCTTCATCACGTGCTTGGTGAGCTTGCGGATGTCGACCTCGCCCTCACCCTTGCCGGCCACGATCTGGATCACCGGCGCGCCGCCCGCGACCCGGGTGTGCTTCTTGCCCTCGGCGGCGAGCAGGTTCTTCACCCGGCTGGCCTGGCCCTCGCCGACCAGGACGATGCCCGGGCGGCCGACGACGCGGTGCACGATGTCGGCGTTCTTGGTGACCGCGACGGCGGGCGTCACGTTCCAGCCGCGGCGCAGCGTCTGCAGCGCCGACGCGGCCGCGCCGGCCTGGCCCTCGATCTGGCTGTAGGCCGCCTTCTCGACCCGGCGGCCGAACACGATCGTGGTGGCCAGGAAGCCGAGCGCGACGCCGAGCGGGATCCAGATCAGCAGCGGGCCGACCAGGATGCCCAGCGCGACGAACACGGCGACCACGCCGAGGAAGATCGCGGCGAGCAGCAGCCCGATCCGGGGGTCGGACTTCTTGGTCAGCTGGTACGCCGACCTGATCTGCTTCAGCCGGCTGGTCTTCTCGGCGGGGGCGTCGTTCTTGGCCATCTCTACCTTGTCATCCTCGGGATCGGGTCCTAAGCATCCTGGACAGCGGAGGTCATCCGCGACTCCACCGCCTGACGGTACAGCCGACCGGCGCGGTACGACGAACGCACGAGCGGGCCGGACATCACGCCGGCGAACCCGATCTGTTCGGCTTCGGCCTGCAGCTCGACGAACTCCTCCGGCCGGACCCACCGCTCGACCGGGTGGTGTCGCACAGACGGGCGCAGGTACTGGGTGATCGTGATGATCTCGCAGCCGGCCTCGTGCAGGTCGGTCAGCGCCTGGCTGACCTCCTCGCGGGTCTCGCCCATGCCGAGGATCAGGTTGGACTTGGTGACCAGGCCGTAGTCGCGGGCCTGGGTGATCACGTCCAGCGATCGCTCGTACCGAAAGCCGGGCCGGATCCGGCGGAAGATCCGCGGCACCGTCTCGACGTTGTGCGCGAACACCTCCGGCCGGGACGAGAACACCTCGGCCAGCTGCTCCGGTACGGCGTTGAAGTCCGGCGCGAGCATCTCGACGCCGGTGCCCGGGTTGAGCGCGTGGATCTGGCGGATCGTCTCGGCGTACAGCCAGGCGCCGCCGTCGTCCAGGTCGTCGCGGGCCACACCGGTCACGGTCGCGTAGCGCAGGCCCATCTTGACCACGGACTCGGCCACCCGGCGGGGCTCGTCGCGGTCCAGCGCCTGCGGCTTGCCGGTGTCGATCTGGCAGAAGTCGCAGCGCCGGGTGCACTGGTCGCCACCGATCAGGAAGGTGGCCTCACGGTCTTCCCAGCACTCGAAGATGTTGGGACAGCCGGCTTCCTGACACACGGTGTGCAGCTCTTCGGACTTCACCAGCGCCTGCAGCTTCTGGTACTCCGGGCCCATCTTCGCGCGCGTCTTGATCCACTCGGGTTTGCGCTCGATCGGGGTCTCCGCGTTGCGCACCTCGAGCCTGAGCATCTTTCGTCCTTCTGGGGCGATCGTCACGCCCTCCAGAGTACGCCGGGCCGGTCAGGAGCTCTCCACCCGTAGGCTGGTGAGCTATGTCAAGTCCCCAGCCCGTGCGCGAGCCGGCCCCGGCCGAGCCCGGCACGCCGCCGAAGACCGGCACGACCGTCCGCGGCTGGATCCGCCCCGGCCCGACCGCGCAGGAGCAGCGGTACGACGTACTGCTGGGCGTCGGAATGGCCGTCGCGGGCGTGATCGGGACCGAGCTGGCGCGGGGCGCGACGCCGCTGCACGCCCAGATGGGCATCGGCGGGATCGAGCCGTACGTGCTGAGCGCGGCCGGCGCCCTGGCCCTGTGCTTCCGCCGCCGGTGGCCGATCGCCGTCCTGCTGGTCGTGTCGGTGCTGTTCGTCGTCACCGGTGAGCGGGCGACGTTCGCGTTCAGCAGCAACATCGTCACCCAGGCGACCCAGTTCATGGCGATCTACGCGGCGGTCGCGTGGGCCCGGGACCGGCGGCTGATGAAGGCGACGGTGGCGGTCGTGTTCGTCGCGATGTTCGGCTGGCTCACGATCGGGTTCGTCCGGGCGCTGCGCAACGACGAGTTCAAGGGAGTCAACGAGACCCTGCTCGGGCCGTACGTGTCCGGCGTGGTCATCACGCTCGCGATCAACGTGCTGTACTTCTTCGGCGCCTACTTCTGGGGCCGTACGGCGTGGGGCGTGGCCCGGCAGCGCCAGGAACTGGAGCAGCAGGCCGCCGAGCTGGCGGTGCAGCAGCAGGCCAACGCGCGCCGCGCGGTGATCGACGAGCGGCTGCGGATCTCCCGCGAACTGCACGACGTGGTCGCGCACCACATCAGCAGCATCGGGATCCAGGCCGGTGGCGCCCGCCGGGTGATGGAGCAGGACCCGGACGCCGCCAAGAACGCGCTGAGCGTGATCGAGAACTCCAGCCGGACGGCGGTCAACGAGATGCGCCAGCTGCTCGGCATGCTCCGGGCCGCCGATCCGGAGCTCGACGACGAACCTGGGCCGGCCGCGGCCAAGGCGCCGCAGGCGGGCGCGGACCGGTTGCCCGCGCTGGTGGTCGAGGCGAGCGGGACCGGGCTGGACGTCGGGTTCCACCAGATCGGGCCGCCGGTGAAGTTGCCGGAGACGATCTCGGTGTCGGTCTACCGGATCGCGCAGGAGGCCCTGACCAACGTCCGCCGGCACTCGACCGCCCGGACGGCGCACGTGACGCTGCGCTACCTCGACGACGCGGTCGAGGTCGAGGTGATCGACGACGGCCGGCCCAAGCACGCCCCGGTCGGCAGCCGGCTGGGCCACGTCGGCATCCGCGAACGCGTCGCGCTGCTCGGCGGCGAGTCCGAGATCGGCCCCCGCCCGGTCGGCGGTTTCCGGGTCCGGGCGAGAATCCCGCTGGAGCCGTCGCCGGTGGCCGAACCGGCGACAGGGGACACTGTCCGTTCCGTGCAGGACCGTGAAGGAGCAGTCAGTGAGTGAGAGTCCGGAACCGTCGTCGCCGATGCGCGTGCTGCTGGTCGACGACCAGGATCTGGTCCGGGCCGGGTTCCGGATGATCCTGTCGGTCGAGCCGGACATCGCGGTGGTCGGTGAGGCCGCCGACGGGGAGAAGGCGGTCGAGCTGGCTCTGAACCTGCGTCCGGACGTCGTCCTGATGGATGTCCAGATGCCGGGCCTGGACGGCATCGCCGCCACCCAGCGGATCGTCGCCGCCGACGCCGGCAAGGTCGTCATCTTGACCACGTTCGACCGCGACGACTACCTGTTCGAGTCCCTCGGCGCCGGTGCGAGCGGCTTCCTGCTGAAGAACACGGCACCCGAGGACCTGGTCGAGGCGATCCAGGTGGTCCACTCCGGTCACGCCCTGCTCGCTCCCGAGGTGACGCGGCGGGTGATCAAGCGGTTCGCCGGTGGTGGCGAGCGGGTCTACCGGCCGGACCTGGTCGCCGACCTGACCGAGCGCGAGCGGGAGGTGCTCGGCCTGATCGCCCGCGGCCTGACCAACACCGAGATCGCCGGCCAGTTGTTCGTCGGTGAGGCCACGGTGAAGACCCACGTGTCCCGGGTCCTGCTGAAGCTCGGCCTGCGCGACCGGGTCCAGGCCGTGGTCTTCGCCTACGAGTGCGGCCTGGTCGTGCCCGGCGACGACGCCACCGCCTGAAGTAGCGTCACCGCGACCATCAGCACGCACACCGCGGCGACCAGTACGACGACCAACGGCACCCCGCCGTACGGCGCGAGCAGTGGCGCCGAGGCGATCAGGACCATGCCTGCGACGCTCGTGCTCGGCCGGAGCAGCGGGGACTGGGTGATCGTGCGGTTCACGGCCCACAGCAGCACGACGAACACCGCCGCCGGTACGGCGATGGCGTAGCCCGCGGCGGTGGGGGAGAGCGGCAGGTGGTGGCTCGTCTGCTCGACCGCGACCTCCAGGCCGGCGCCCAGTGCCGCCAGTGCCGCGAACAGGCCGTAGTGGCCGTAGCCCCAGACGAACGACTTGTCGCGGTTCTGCTCCAGGCCGGCACCGGCCGGCTGGATGAAGTAGAGCCACCACAGCGAGAAGAGCAGGACCAGACCGCCTGCCGCCACGACCACCATCGCCGGGCTGAGCTCGGTGGCCCGGACAGCGTTGCTGACGGCCAGCACGCTCTCACCCAGCAGGATGATCGTGAACAGCCCGTACCGCTCAGCGACGTGGTGCGGGTGCCAGCCGGTGTCGCCGTTGCGCTGCGCCCACCAGGGCACGGTCAGCTCGAGCACAGCCAGGCAGACGAAGGTGAGCGTGGTGGTCTCGCCGGTCGCCAGCCGGATCAGCCAGCCGAGCTGGAGCAGGCTGATCCCCACGGCGTTGCGGATCGCCGTACGGCGTCCGTCGGCGTCCTCGACCGCTGCGCGCAGCCACTGGACGATCTGGCCGCCGCGCATCATCAGGTACCCCAGTGTGACGACGCGGAAGTCGGCGTCGGCCGCCGCGGCCGGGACGCCGGCCGCCAGCACCAGCACGCCGCCCATCTGCAGCATGGTGAGCAGCCGGTAGGGCACGTCGTCGGTGTCATAGGCGGTGGCGAACCAGGTGAAGTTCATCCACGCCCACCAGATCGCGAAGAACACCTGCAGGAACCCGCTGACGGCGTAGTGCCCGGTCGCCAGGCTGTGCGCCAGCTCGGCCGCGGCGGCCGCCACCGCGACCACGAAGGTCAGGTCGAACAGCAGCTCGAGCGGACTGGCGGTGCGGTGCTGCTCGTCGGGTCGGCGCGGGCGCATCCGGGCCCTGATCACGGCTGCGGGCATGGTTCGGCTCCTGGGCTGGTCGGCTCTCACCAGCACAGACAGCGCAGCCGTGCGCTCTGTGACCGAGTTCCGCGGAAGATTTTCCGAACCTGTCACAACCGGCCGGGTTGTCCGGTCATAGCTGCTGACCGGGCGGCGGCAGGCCCCCGGACGGGACAGGAGGTCGGGCATGAAGATCGTCGTCATCGGTGGCACCGGGCTGATCGGGTCCAAGCTGATCCGCCGGTTCACCGCGCACGGGCACGAGGCGGTCGCGGCCGCACCGAACACCGGGGTCAACACGCTCACCGGCGAGGGACTGGCCGAGGTCCTGGTCGGCGCCGACGTGGTGGTCGACGTCTCGAACTCACCGTCGTTCGAGCCGGCCGCGGTGATGGAGTTCTTCACCACCTCGACCGGCAACGTGCTGGCCGCCGAGGCCGAGGCAGGCGTCGGGCACCACGTCGCGCTGTCGATCGTCGGCACCGAGCGGCTGCCCGACAACGGGTACTTCGCGGCCAAGATCGCCCAGGAGCAGCTGATCGAGTCCTCCGGCGTGCCGTACTCGCTGGTGCACGCCACGCAGTTCTTCGAGTTCGCGATCGGGATCGCCGACGCGGCGACCACCGGTTCGCTGGTCCGGATCGCGCCGGTGAAGTTCCAGCCGATGGCCGGCGACGACGTGGCCGACGCGGTCGCCAAGGTCGCGGTCGGTACGCCGCTGAACGGCCGGCTCGAGATCGCCGGGCCGGAGCAGTACCAGATGGACGAGTTCATCCGCGAGGCGCTCGCCCTGCACAACGACCCGCGCGAGGTGGTGGCCGACGAGCACGCCACCTACTTCGGCTCCGAGCTGCTCGACGGCAGCCTGGTCCCCGAGGGCGACGCCCAGCTCGGCCACATCCGCTACGCCGACTGGGCCAAGGGGGACGGGCACCGATGACCACGCCGGACGAGAGCTCGTTCCTGCGCGACGCGGAGAGCATGTACGGGCCGGAGACGCTGCACGAGCTGGAGCACGAGGTGCGGCTCGACCTCGACATGATCGCGGCGAGCGAGCCGGAGCGCGTCGTACCGGTCGATGAGTGGCTGGTCGACCCCGCCGAGGTGGAGCGGGACGAGGTGGCGCTGCGCAGCCTGCTCGGCGCGGTCGAGGCAATGGAGGGCGAGTCGCCCCGACCGGACGACGTCTGAGGGGTGAAGATGGAGGCGATGCCCGAACCCGTGGACGAAACAGCTGTCAGCGAGGCGGACGACCTGGAGGAAGCGGCCCGGGTGTTCGCCGAGCTGCGTCCGCGGCTGTTCGGCATCGCCTACCGGATGCTGTCCAGCGCGACCGAGGCCGAGGACCTGGTCCAGGACGTCTGGGTGCGCTGGCAGACCTGTGACCGCAGTGTCGTGCTCAACCCGGCGGCGTACCTGGCGACCACGACCACCCGGCTGGCGATCAACGCGGCCCAGTCGGCGCGGGTCCGGCGCGAGACGTACGTCGGTCCCTGGCTGCCCGAGCCGGTCGACACCAGCGCCGACCCGCTGCTCGGTGCCGAGCGTGGGGAGGCATTGGAGTTCGCCGTACTGATCCTGCTGGAGCGGCTGTCGCCGAACGAGCGGGCGGCGTACGTGCTGCGTGAGGCGTTCGACTACCCGTACTCGCAGATCGCGGAGATCCTGCAGCTCAGTGAGCCGGCCGTGCGTCAGTTGGTCAGCCGGGGGCGCAAACGGGTCAACGGCGACCGCCGTACGCCGGTGGACGAGGTGGAGCAGCGCCGGCTGCTCAGTGCGTTCGTCAGTGCGGCCCGGACGGGGGACCTGGTCGCGCTGGAGAACCTGTTCGCGGCGGACGTGTCCAGCTACTCCGACGGCGGTGGGATCGTCCGGGCCTCCAAGATCCCCGTGCACGGCGTGGAGCGGGTCGCCAAGTACTACCGGGCCTTCGCCGAACGCTTCTGGGCCGGTGTCGACGTGGAGATCGCCACCGTCAACGGCGAGGCGATGGCTCTGCTGCGGATGGACGGAGCGGTCTTCGCCGCGGTCACCGTGGTCGCGTCGGCGCAGGGCATCGACCGGATCTTCTGGCAGATGAACCCGAACAAGCTCGCCGGTGTGAGTTGATGATCGACCACCTCGTCGCGGCCCTGCGGTCGGGACAGGTGGAGCACCTGCTCGCACCGGACGCCGTACTGGTCTCCGACGGTGGCGGGCAGGTCGCCGCTCCACTGCGCCCGGTCCACGACGTCGTGGAGATCGCCCGGCTGGTCACCGTCCACTGCACCCGTCCGGGCGCTGACCTGTCCGTCGAGCGCGCCAACGGCCGGCCGGCGATCGTCGTACGACGGTCCGGCCGGGCGCAGGCCGTGCTGTGCGTCGACGGCGCCGACCTGGTCGTCACCCACCTGTGGCTGATCCTCAACCCGGCCAAACTCACCGCCTGGCACCGGGAGGTCCCTCCCGCGGATGACCCGGGTGGTCACACTGCGGGCCGACGTGCGGACGCGCCCGGCTGACTAGCGTTGGAACCACTCCCGGGACACCGGGAGTGGCCGGGCGTGCGTCCGGCCAAGGGCCGAAGCAGTAGAGGAACGGTGAACGGGATGCTGAGCGTTGCTGGGTTGACCCGGCGGTTCGGTGATCACCTCGCCCTGGACGACGTGACGTTCGACGTCGTACCGGGGCGGATGACCGGCTTCGTCGGAGCGAACGGGGCCGGCAAGACGACGACGATGCGGATCGTGCTCGGGGTGCTCGCGCCGTCGGCGGGACAGGCGCTGTGGAACGGCGTACCGCTGACCCACGAGGTACGCCGCGACTTCGGCTACATGCCGGAGGAGCGCGGGCTGTACCCGAAGATGAAGATCCGCGACCAGTTGGTGTTCTTCGGCCGGTTGCACGGTCTCGACCCGCTGCGGGCCGAGGAGCGGACCGACAAGATCCTCGACCGGCTGGGCCTGACCGAGCGGGCCGGCGACCCGCTGGAGACGCTCTCGCTGGGCAACCAGCAGCGCGTCCAGATCGCCGCCGCGCTGGTGCACGAGCCGATCGCGCTGGTGCTCGACGAGCCGTTCAGCGGGCTCGACCCGCTGGCCGTCGACGCGATGGTCGACCTGCTCCGCGAGGAGGTCACGCCCGAGGTGCCGGTGCTGTTCTCCAGCCACCAGCTCGAGCTGGTCGAGCGGTTGTGCGACGACCTGGTCGTGCTGTCCCGAGGCAAGGTCGTCGCCGCCGGCCCGGTCGCCACCCTGGCCGCCGGCTCCAGTACGACGTACCGGCTGGTGACCGACGGCGACGCGGGCTGGCTGCGCGACGTCCGCGGGATCACCGTTCGCGACGTGGACGGCTCGTGCGGGCTGTTCGACGTGACCGAAGCGGGCCAGGAGCAACTGGTCCTTCAGCAGGCGATGAGTCGCGGGCAGGTGCTCGAGTTCGGGCCCGAGCGTGTGGCGTTGAGCGACGTCTTCCGGGAGGCGACCCGATGAGCACCCAGCAGAGCAGGACCAGGTTGCGGCACCCGTGGCAGCTGGTCGCGCTGCGTGAGATCAGCACGAAGCTGCGGGACAAGACGTTCATCGGCTCGACGGTGTTCATGCTGATCGTGGTGATGGCGGCGGTGATCATCCCGGCGCTGCTGGCCGGCAACGACTCGCCGGACAAGGTCGCGGTGCTGAACGACGCCGGGGCGCGGGTCGTCCAGCAGGCCGATCTGGTCAACGGCGACGACACTCTGGAGGTGACCCGGGTCGCGGACCGTGCAGCGGCGGAGCGGGCCGTCACCGACGGAGACGTCGCGGTGGCGCTGCTGCCGGCCGACAACGGGTACGTCGTACTGGGTGACGACGAAGTCGATTCCGGCATCGGGAACAGCCTGCGCGAGGCGGCGGTCAGCCTCGGCATGTTCGCGAACGCCGCGAAGGCCGGGCTGACACCGGAGCAGCTGCAGGCCGGTACGGCGGTGACGGAGCAGCTGCTGAACCCCGGACCGCTGCCCGAGATCGTGGCGAACTTCGTCAACATCGGGCTGGCGCTGGCCTTCTACATGACCGCACTCGGCTTCGGCATGATGATCGCGCAGAGCGTCGTGCAGGAGAAGGAGAGCCGGGTGGTCGAGATCCTGGCCGCCGCGATCCCGATCCGGGCGCTGCTGTGGGGCAAGGTGGTCGGCAACACGGTGATGGCGCTGGCCCAGATTGTGGTGATCGCGGCCGCGTCGCTGATCGGGCTGCTGGTCACCGGACAGGCCGACATCCTCGAGGTGATCGCTCCGGTCGCGGGCTGGTTCGTGGTGTTCTTCGTGCTCGGGTTCCTGGCGCTGGCCGGGCTGTGGGCGGTGGCGGGCTCGCTGGCCACCCGGCAGGAGGATCTCGGCTCGACCACGCTGCCGGGCCAGATGATCCTGATGGTGCCGTTCTTCTTCTCGGTGTTCGCCGGCGGAACGGCCAAGACGGTGGCCTCGTTCGTGCCGATCGCGTCGTCGATGGCGATGCCCGGGCGGATGCTGACCGAGGACGTGCCGCTGTGGCAGCCGCTGGTGGCGATCGCGTTGCTGCTCATCGCGACGGTGCTGATCATCCGGCTCGGAGCGCGGTTGTACGAGCGGACGTTGCTGCAGACCGGGCGCAAGCTCGGTTACCGAGAGGCACTGACGCTCGAACCGTCCTGACAGCGCGAATGGTCCCCGTACATCGTCACAGCCGGGCGAACGTTACAGGGTTTTGCCCGGCTGTGACGAAACCGCAATACAAGTCGCCTGTGTACCGCGGCGTAACCTCGACTACGGTCACAACGCATGAACGTCGAGCTGCGCCACCTGCGGGTGGTGGTCCTGGTGGCAGAGGCGGGGTCCGTCGGCCGGGCGGCCCGCTGGCTGAAGGTGAGCCAGCCGAGCCTCACCGCGCAGCTGAAACGGATCGAGGCGGCCTTCGGCGGTGAGCTGTTCGAACGCTCCCGCACCGGTGTCACCCCCACGGCCCTCGGCCGGTACGCCGTCGACCGCGCCCGCGCGATCCTGGTCGACGTCGACCACCTGTCCGCCACGGTCTCGGCGATGACCGCGGTCGAGTCCAGCGCGGTCCGGCTCGGCGGGTTCCCGACCGCGCCGATGTCGGGCATCGCGTCCCGGCTGCGCGACCACGGCGAGATCGAGCAGGTCAGCATCGAGGTCGAGTGGGCGACCAGCGTGCTGCTGCAGCAGCTCGAGAGCGGGCGGCTCGACTTCGCGCTGCTGCGCGAGTTCCCCGGCTTCGAGCTCCGGCTGCCGACCGGCGTCGACGCGCGCACGATCGTCGAGTCCGAATCGGCGTACGTCGTGATGGCCGCCGACCACCCGCTGGCGATCGCGAGCCGCCACCGCGGCGAGATCGACCTGGCCGACCTGGCGGGGGAGGAGTGGATCGGCGAACCGCCGGACGACAGCGGCTTCCACGTGCTGTTCCGGGCGTCGTGCGAGCAGGCCGGGTTCACGCCGCGGATCGAGCACCACTCCGTCGACACGTCGGTCGTGATGGGCTTCGTGACCAGCGGTCAGGGCGTCGCGCTGATCTCGCCCACGTCGTACCGGATGCTGTCCAGCGACGTCACCACCCGGCCGCTGGCCGGCGACCCGATCCACCGGCGCCTGCTGCTTGCCTGGAGCACCGAGTCGCCGCGTGCGCAGATGGCCTCGGACGTGTGCGAGATGGCGAGCCGGGCCTACGACGAGGCCTTCGCCGAGCATGCGCGGTGGGGTCAGCACCAGCGCATGCACGTCGCCTGAACTATTCGCTCCGCTCGCCGAGGATGCAGAACTCGTTGCCTTCGGGATCCGCGAGCACGACCCACGACGCCTGATCACCCTGGCCGATGTCGACCCGGCGTGCGCCGTGCGCCAGCAGGCGAGCGACCTCGGCCTCCTGGTCGTCCGGCCGGAAGTCGAGATGCAGGCGGCTCTTGGACTTCTTGGCCTCCTCGAGCCGGACGAAGTCCAAGCCTGGCATCTGATCCGGCGCGGGACGGATCTCGAACTCGTCGTCGGAGGAGTACACGACCACCCATCCGAGCGCCTCGGCCCACCACTGCCCGAGGGCCTTGGGATCCGCCGAGTGGACGATCACCTGTTCCCATTGCAAGCTCATTCGCGGAGCTTATCCTCGGCGTGGCTTTGGGTGCAGGCGCTTTTCGGTGGCGGGACGCGAAAGACCCGGCCGCGTTTTGCGACCGGGTCTTTCGGGTGTGTGGCGTGTCAGGCTCCGGCGGGCCGGAACTGGCCCACGAAGAACTCGCCGGTGTCCTCGGGGTCGTCCATCCGCTCGCGGTACTGCTGGCCGACTTCTTCCTTGGGGCGTGCGAACGGCTGCTGCCCGTTGGGCTTCGGCGGCTCGGGAGCCTTGGGCTCTGCGACCTCGGGAGCCTTCGGCGGCGCGGGCTGAGGCTTCGGCGCCTCGGCGGTCGGGTTTTCGGGCTTCTGAGTTTCTGCCGGGGGATTGGCGGCTTCCGGTGCCTCGGCCCTGGGGGCTTCAGGCTTGGGTGCTTCCGCCTTTGGGACTTCGGCCTGAGGTGCGGCAGCTTGGGGTGCGGTAGTCACCGGCGCCGCGATCGCTCCACCAGCGGCCGGCGGCTCGTTGTCCTTGGTGTCGTTGTTGTCCTTGTTGTCCTCAACCGTCTTCGGCGTCTCGGCAGCCGGAATCTGCTGCGTGGCGTCCCGATCCACCGGCACCTGCTGCGTCGCATCCGAATCCGCCGCGACCACCTGCGTCGCATCCGCATCGCCGGCGCCTTGCCGCGTCTCGTCCTCGGCCTCAGCTCGCCGCGTCTCGTCCGCATCGTTGCTCACGGCACCGACCACCGCGGTCTGCTCGGGCATGCGGGCGTCCGCCTCGCTGAACTGCATCGTGTGCTCGTCCGCCTGGCTGCGCGGCTGCACCGGCGCCGGCTCGTCCTCGAACAGGTCGTCGTAGCTGGTGTTGCCGAAGCTCTGGAACCGGTTGTCCCCGGCCGGCGGCGCGTACTCCGCACCGGCCGACGGGTACACCGCCGCGACCTCGGCCTCCTGCTGCGCCTGCGCGAGCTCCTGCTCGCGCTGCCGCCGCTCGGCCTCGGCCCGCTCGCGGCGGCGCCGGCGTACGGACTGGACGATCAGCTGGATCGCGTACACCAGCGAGATCACCGCCAGGATCGGCACCACGCCGTTCAGCGTGTAGGCCTTGATGCCGTTGATCATGCCGGTGGTCACGGCGGGGACGTCGTTGAGGAAGTTCGTCGTCCGGTTCGGGATCCAGTGCACCGCGTAGATCATCGCGCCGAACGTCAGCGCGGCACCGAGCGCGGCCGCGCCGGAGAAGTACGACACCAGGGCCCAGAAGATCAGCGCTCCGATGCCGTAGGCAAGCGCCATCTCCTTCGCGTTCAGCTCGACCCCGCCCTCGGCGGTCAGCGCTCCGAACGCGGCCGGACCTGCCAGCGCCGCGACGATCCCGAGAAGAAAACCAAGGAATTTGGACACACGCCCACCGTAGCGACGTTTTTCCCACACACAGCGACGACACTTCGGCGCCTCGCCGGAGCTTCACCTACGCACCGTCACAGGCCATGCGTGACGAGGGTTCACTCAGCCGCTGGGCCGCGGAGTGAGCTACGGAGTGACGGCCAACCCGTAGGTGATGCCGGTCGGTGCCGGGTCCGCGTGGTCGAGATCGGGCGTGCGCTCGTACTCGTTCCAGGCCAGCATCCGGTCGAGCTCGCGCCGGACTGTCGGCAGGACCTCCCGGACGTTCACGTCGCGCCCGAGCTCCTTCGACAACGTGGTCACGTCCGCGTCGGAGATCCCGCACGGCACGATCCGGTCGAACCACGCCAGATCGTTGTCACAGTTCAACGCGAACCCGTGCATGGTCACGCCCTGCGCCACCCGGATCCCGATCGCGGCGATCTTCCGCTCACGCCCGCGCTCGTCGGCCGGCACCCATACCCCGCTGCGCCCTTTGACCCGCCCGGTCCGTACGCCGAGGTCGGCGCAGACCGCGATCAGCGCCTCTTCCAGCCGCCGGACGTAGTCCACGACGTACACGTGCGACGCCAGCTTGACGATCGGGTAACCCACCAGCTGGCCGGGACCGTGCCAGGTGATCTTGCCGCCGCGGTCGACGTCCACCACCGGCGTACCGTCCAACGGGCGCTCGTGCGGTTCGGTCCGCTTGCCGGCGGTGTAGACCGGTGGGTGCTCGAGCAGGATGACCGTGTCCGCACCGGTGCCCTCGGCAACCGCGGTGTGCAGCCGCCGCTGCTCCTCCCACGCCTGCTCGTAGTCAACCGCCTCGGCGCCGAATCCGGCCTCCACGTAGTTGATAGCCCTCACGTCGTCGAGTGTATGCCTCGCCCGTCGTCGGACGTCGGCCACCGTCCACAGGCCCTTTGGCCGGTGGTGCGCTGTGGATAACTTCGCGGCCGATAGTGCTGATTCGTGCACTCTCTTGGCATGGCACTCGACGACATCGCCGGCTACAGCTTGCGCCGGAGGCTCGGGTCCGGATCCGTCGGCACTGTCTGGCTGGTCCGCGACCTCGCCTCCGGCCGCCACGCCGTGCTCAAACGCATCCCCGCCCCGTCCATCACCGACCCGACCACCTTCGAGCGCGACCTGACCACCCTGCTGGCCATCGACCATCCACACATCGCCCGCCTGTTCGAGGTCCGCCAGGCCAACGACGACTGGCTGCTCTTCGGTCAGCACGTGCCCGCGGGAAACCTCACCGCACTCCTGGACCGCCGAGGCGACCTCACCCTGGGCGAACTGGTCACACTGATCAGCCCGCTGGCCGACGCTGTCGCGATCCTGCATCACCAAGGCCTGCACCACGGCCGTCTGACGCCCGCGAACATCCTCTTCGACGCCGACGGCCGTCCGGTCATCACCGACACGTTTCTCCGGTCCCAAGATCCGGCTACGACACCCGCCGACGACATCGCCGCGTTGTCGGCGCTGACCGAACTCGCGGCCGGGACCACGACACCGTTCCCCGCCACGCTGTTCGCCGACACGAACGCATCCACGCTCGCCCGCAAGGTCCTCGACCTGTCTCCACCTACGCCGCTGAATCTTGCTTTTCCCGATCACGCCACGTCCGCGGTCTCGCCACCCTCGCAGCCGTCGCCCGATCGGGTTCCGTCGATCCAGCTCCCTCCAACGGCCGCCACCCCACCCGCCGCAACCCGGACATCCACCCCAGCCGCGCCCGATCCGCGGTCGACCGCCACGCCTGACCGGCAGCCGATCGCCACGCCCGCCTTTGCCGGCCCCAACCTTCGTGCGGCCCCCGCCCTCGGCTCGCGCCGCTCACGCACCCGTCGCCGGTCGCGTCGAGACACCACCCGCAGAGCTCGTCGAGACAACACCACCCGCCTCAACCAGATCCTCGCCAGCACCCACCGAGCCCCGCGCTCCCGCCGAACGGCCTATGGAGTTGTCGCCGCCTCAGCCCTGGCCGCGCTGGTTGTCACCGCCATCGCACTGACCACCCTCGGCATCCTCAACACGCCCACCACCAATCCCGCTGCAGCCGCGCCCCCTTCACCACCCCCCACCGAGTCGGCTTCTCCAACTCCTACCGAGTCCACCTCTCCAACCTCGGCCGCCCACCCAGCAACCCCGACGCCCTCGTCAGCCCTGCCCGCGACCCCTAAGCCCTCCATCGCACCCGCCACCCCACAACCCACGCCCGCCGCCAGTTCCTGGCGCACAACCCTTGAATCCCTCGACCAACGCCGTGCCCACGCCTTCTGGACCCTCAATCCCGCCGAACTCGACGCCGTCTACCAACCCGGCAGCGCCCCCTGGACCGCCGACCGAGCCCTGCTCGCGTCGTACCAGGCCCAGAAGATCCGCATCGCCGAGCTCCGCCTCCAGATCCAGCACCTACAGCAAGAACCAACGCCCGGACCCGCCGTCATCCTCCGAGTCACGGACCGCCTCGTCTCCGGCGCCGCCCTGGCACCCACCGGCCAACGGACCCCCTTCCCGCCGGGCCCCTCCACCACCCGCCGGATCACCCTCATCCCAACCGGCAAGACCTGGCGCATCGCCGGCATCAGTCCGGCGTGATTCCTTTCCCTGCAAGCGATCCGGAGCAGAATCTCCACCCCGGACCGCAAGCATTTCGTCGCCTTCTCAGCAACCACTCAACCGAATCCCTGCCCACCGCCGAGCCGGTCCTCACCCCATCGGGCGAGCCGGTCCAGCCCCACCGCCGAGCCAGCCCCCAACACCAAGCCGATCGGGCTCAGTGGGCGCCGGTCGTGACACCGGCCCCCGGCTTCAGCGACGGCACGACTACCAGCGCCAGCAGTGCCGCGACGGCTGCTGTGACCGCGGCGAAGGTGAAGGCGTTGGTGAATCCCGCATCGGTGGTTCCGGCGATGCTCGCGGCAGCGATGCTCGAGACCACCGCGACTCCGAGAGCCGCGCCGAACTCGTGGAAGGTGCTGAGCAGTCCGGACGCCGTACCTGCCTCGTGGTGAGCGACCTGCCCCAGCGCGGTGGCCGACGACGCGACAAACGCCGCGCCGATGCCGGCCGCTCCGAGGCTGATCCCGACAACGACCGTCACGGGCCCCTGCCCCAGAGCCGCGACGCCAGTGCCGACCGCGGCGATGAGCAGACCGATCACGGCGACCTTGCGTCCGCCCGCCGTACCGATGACCTGACCGGCAACCTGCGCCCCGACGATGGTCGCCAACGCCACCGGCAGGAACAGCAGACCAGTGCGCAGCGCGCCGTACCCCTGGTGGTGCTGCAGGTAGAACGAGCCGAGGAAGAACACCGCGATCATCAACGCCGTCGCAACCAGGATGAGGAATGTTCCCGACGCCACCGGTCGCCGGGTGAGGATGCGGAGATCCATCAGCGGCGACTTGACCGTCCGCTGCACAACGGCGAACAGCGCGTAGAGCACCACCGCGCCAGCCAGGGTGCCGAGCGTCCTGCCATCGAGCCAGCCCCAGTCGCCCGCGTTGATCAGTGCGTAGATCGCGGTGCCGGTACCGGCAGTGACCAGGAGCGCGCCCGGTACGTCCAGTCGAGCTGTCGGCCCGGTCGGCAGATCGCGCGGTAGCGTCCGGCTCAGTGCTGCGAACACCACGATGCCGATCGGCACGTTGATGTAGAACACCCATTGCCAGCCCGGCCCCGCGGTCAGCAAGCCGCCGAGCAGTACGCCGATCGCCGAACCGCCGCCGCCGAGGGCCGACCAGATGCCGAGCGCTTTGTTGCGCTCGTCGCCGTGGAACGTCTTGGTTACCACGGACAGCGCGGCGGGCGACAGCATTGCCGCACCGAGGCCCTGGGCGACCCGTCCGCCGATCACCATCGCGGCGTTCTCGGCGAGACCGGTGACCAGGGATGCCACGGTGAACACGAGCAAGCCGGTGAGCACCACCCGGCGAGCACCGAACAGGTCGGCGGCTCGCCCACCGAGCAGCATGAGACCGCCGAAGACCAGCGTGTAAGCGCTGACGACCCAGGTCAGGGTGTCGCGCTCGAGGCCGAGGTCGGTACCGATGTGCGGCAGCGCGATCGCGACGACGGTCACGTCCAGGATCAGCATGAACTGCGCAACGCCCAACAGCGCCAGCAGACGCCACCGGCGGGGATCTGCAGTCACGGCTCCGGCCTCGCCGGCGGATGGTCCAGACACGACAGCACCTCCAATTCGTACAGCAGTGTATGAGTTATTTGCGCTACAGTAACTCGTACACCGGTGTTCGACAAGAGGAGTTTCGAGTGGCCGCGACGCACGAGAAACCACGCAGCTCAACCGCGCCGACCGAGAAGCCGCGCAGCTCGACCGCGCCAAACGAGAAGCCGCGTAGCTCAACCGCGCCGACGCGCTCCCCAGCCGGCCCGGCGCGGCGAGCGGACGCGCAGCGCAGCATCGCGGCGATCCTCGACGCCGCGATCGAGTCGCTGAGCCGCAACCCCGACGCCAGCGTCAGCGAGATCGCGAAAACCGCCGGCGTCGGACGCGTCACCGTCTACGGCCACTTCCCGAACCGCGCCGACCTGGTCGAGGCCGCACTCACCCGCGCCATCGACGACGGCCACGCCGGACTCGACGCCGTAGACCTCACCGGCGACCCGCGAGACGCCCTCGCCCGACTCATCGACTCCAGTTGGCAACTGGTCAACCAGTCCCGCTCACTCCTGACCGCGGCCCAGGACGTGCTCCCACCCAGCAAGATCCGCGACCTGCACGCCGGCCCGGTCAAACGCGTAGAGCGCCTGGTCGAACGAGGCCGCGCCGAAGGAGCCTTCCGCACCGACCTCCCGATCAGCTGGCTGGTCAGCGTCATGCACAGCGTCATGCACAGCGCCGCCGACGAAATCACCGCCGGCCGCCTCACCCCCGACAAAGCCGCCGCCTACATCACCGCCACCGTGCTGCCGGCGTTCTCGCCTCCCGAGAACCACTAGCCCCGCCCCGCCTCCGAGAACCACTAGCCCCGCCCGCGTCCGGAGAACCACTAGCCCGCCCGCGTCCGGAGAACCAGTAGGCCCGGCCAGGTCAGCGCCATCCACGCTGCCACCCCGGACAGCCCGAGCGCGGCGACCACTGTGTCCGGTACGTCGACCCCCCGGCTTGAGCCCCGACTGCGTGAAGCCGCCACGCCGCGGTGGTCCCCGCCTCCGGAGTCCACTAGCCCCGCCTCGCCTCGCCGCCCGAGAAGCGGGAGCCCAGCCCATGCCGCCGCCCGAGAACCGCTAACCCCGCTCCGCCGCCCGAGAACCGCTAGCCCCGCTCCGCCGCCCGAGAGGCAGCAGCCCAGTCCACGCCGCCGCCCGAGGACCTGCCCGGCGAACCAGAGCTGGTCCGCGCCGATCGACGGTGGACCGCGGGCTGGCCGACGGCGTACCACACGCTGCCGAGGTGCCGAGGTGGCGAGCTGCCGAGCTGCCGAGCTGCCGCGCGGCGGGCCGGGGTGACGTGCGCGGCGAGGCGGTCTGTTCGTTGCCTCGGGCCCCGACTTCGGCCGGGGCGCGGAGATCGGGCTGCTGATCGACCGTAGTACGGGGCTTTCAGGCCGGCTTGTGCTTGGAACCGGGGGCGGGTGCGTACTGCGTGCGGTTGGCGGGCCTGGCCGGAGATCGATGCGCGCGGTCGGTTCCCGGAGCGTGGTGGACCGGTCTGCGGTCTTCGCGGTAGCCATGGGGCACCTGGTCCTCGCTGCGGCGGATGGGCAGCGACGACATCGCGCACGCCTTGGCGCCACCTGGAGGTCAGCGAGCCAGGGCTGCGGCTAGGGCCTCGTGGGTGGTGGGGTGGGTGAAGGTGAAACCGGTTTTCTGCAGGATGGTGGGGAGGGCTCGTTTGCTGCCGAGGAGTTCCCAGGCGAACTCGCCGAGGACCGTGGTGAGGACGGGGGCGGGGACCTGGAGGACGGCGGGGCGGTGGAGATGGGTGGCCAGGGCCTTGGTGAAGGCTCGGTTGGTGGTGGGGGTGGGGAGGGTGATGTTGACGGGGCCCTCGACGGTGTCTTGTTCGGCGGTGTGGCGGACGGCTCGGAGCCAGTCGGTGAGGGAGACGACGGGGAAGTACTGGGCGCCGGAGCCCAGGCGGGCGCCCAGGCCTAGGCGGAAGGGGAGGGAGAGGAGCTGGAACGCGGGGGCGTTGCGGGCCAGGACGATGCCGGTGCGGAGGGTGGCTACTCGGCAGCCTGCGGCGCGGGCGGGGTCGGCGGCGCCTTCCCAGACGCGGACCACGTCGGCGAGGAAGCCGTCGCCCAGCGGGGTGGATTCGGTGAGGATGCGGTCGCCGCAGTCCATGCCGTAGCCGGCGACGCCGCTCTGGGAGATGAAGACCGGTTTGCGGTCGAGTTGGGCGGCGGCTTGCGCGAGGGTGGCGGTGGTGCTGACGCGGCTTTCGCGCAGCGTGTTGCGGTACGTCGGGGTCCAGGGCCGCAGGCCGATGTTCGCGCCGGCGAGGTTGACCAGGACGTCGGCGCCGGCCAGGGCGTCGGGGTCGAGTTGGCCGGTGGCGGGGTTCCAGGGGAGTTCGTCGGGCGAGGACGGCGTACGGCGTACCAGGCGGGTGACCTGGTGGCCGGCGGCGGTCAGGTCGCGGGTGAGCGCCGTACCGAGGAAGCCGGATGCGCCGGCCAGTACGTACTTCATCGCGGAACCTCCGGGGGAACGGGACTGCAGGCGGTGGGCTGAGGGTGGTCGCCGAGGACGTCGCGGTGGGTGGGGAGCGGGACTGTCTGACGGCCGGTGGTGCTGAAACGGACCGACCCGCCGCGGGCGGTGAGGCTCGAGGCGGGTCGGTGGTGGTGCTGGGTGGACGGCGCCGGGCCGGTGGCTCGGCGCGGTCCGGGATCACACGTCGAACTGGGCTTCTTCCAGGCGCTGCTTGACGGCCGTCAGGTAGCGAGCGGCGTCGGCGCCGTCGACGAGGCGGTGGTCGTAGGTCAGGGCCAGGTACACCATCTGGCGGATGGCGATGGTCTCACCGAGCTGCGGGTGGGTGATGACGACCGGGCGCTTGACGACCGCGCCGGTGCCGAGCATGCCGACCTGGGGCTGGTTCAGGATCGGCGTGTCGAACAGGGCGCCGCGGCTGCCGGTGTTCGTGATCGTGAACGTGCCGCCCGCCATTTCGTCCGGCAGCACCTTGTTGTTGCGGGTGCGCTCGGCGAGGTCGGCGATCTTCTTGGCCAGGCCCGCGATGTTCAGGTCGCCGGCGTTGTGCACGACCGGGACCATCAGGCCCTTCTCGGCGTCCACCGCGATGCCCAGGTGCTCGGCGGCGTGGTACGTGACCTCGCCGGCCTCCTCGTTGATCGAGGCGTTGAGCTTCGGGTACTGCTTCAGGGCGTCCACCGCGGCGAGCGCGAAGAACGGCAGGAAGGACAGCTTGACGCCCTCGCGGGCCTCGAACTCGGCCTTCTTGGCGTTGCGCAGCTTGGCGATCTCGGTGACGTCGACCTCGACCACCGTGGTCAGCTGGGCCGAGACCTTGAGCGAGTTCACCATGTGGTTGGCGATCGCCTTGCGGATCCGGCTCATCTTCTCGGTGGTGCCGCGCAGCGGGCTGACCGGGGCCTTGGCCGCCGGGGCCGACGAGGACTGGGCTGCCGCTGCGGGTGCCGGGGCGGCCTTTGCTGCTTCGGCGGCGGCGATGACGTCCTGCTTGCGGATGCGGCCGCCGACGCCGGTGCCCTGGACGGCGCCGAGGTCGACGTTGTGCTCGGCGGCGAGCTTGCGGACCAGGGGGGTGACGTAGTTCGGGCCTTCGCTGGACGAGCCGTTGGAGCTTGCGGCCGGTGCCGATGCGGCCGGGGCTGAGGTTGCGGCGGCCGGAGAAGAGGACTGAGCGGGCTGGGCCGCGGGGGCCTGGGCTGCCGGCTGGGCCGGGGCCGCCTGGGGGGCGGGGGCCTGGGCAGCGGGCTGTGCGGCGGGGGCCGGCGGAGCCTGCTGCGGGGCGGGGGCCTGAGCCGGGGCCTGAGCAGGCGGGGCCTGCTGCGGGGCGGGAGCCGGAGCCTGGGCGGGCGGGGCCTGCTGCGGCGCGGGGGCCTGGGCTTCCTGCTTCGGGGCCTCCTGCTGGGCCGGAGCCTCCTGCTTCGGGGCTTCCTGCTGCGCGGGAGCTGCGTCGCCGGAGCCGACGACTGCCAGCTCGGCGCCGACCTCTACCGTCTCGTCCTCGGCGACCTTGATCTCGAGCAGCTTGCCGGCGACCGGCGACGGGATCTCGGTGTCGACCTTGTCGGTGGAGACCTCGAGCAGGGGCTCGTCGACGGCTACGTCGTCGCCGACCTGCTTGAGCCAGCGGGTGACGGTTCCTTCGGTGACGCTCTCGCCGAGGGCGGGGAGGGTGACGGAGGTGCCGCTCGAGGCCGGTGCCGATGCGGCCGGGGAGGCCGCGGGGGCTGAGGCCGCTTCGGCCGGAGAAGAGTTGGAGGAGTTGTCGCTGGGGGCCTGCGCCTGCGGCGCGGCCTGCTGCTCCGCAGCCGAAGCCGCCTGCTGGGCCGGGGCCTCAGCGGCCGGGGCCTGAGCGGCCGGGGCCTGAGCGGCCGGGGCCGACTCGGCGGGCGCGGCCTGCTCGGCGGGGGCCTGCTCAGCCTGGGCCTCGGCGGGCTGGTCGCCCGCGCCGCCGGTGGATTCGCCGGCGTCGCCGATGACGGCCAGTTCGGCGCCGACCTCGACGGTCTCGTCCTCGGCGGCCTTGATCTCCAGCAGCGTGCCGGCCACGGGGGAGGGGATCTCGGTGTCGACCTTGTCGGTCGAGACCTCCAGCAGGGGCTCGTCGACGGCAACCGTGTCACCGACCTGCTTGAGCCAGCGGGTGACGGTTCCTTCGGTGACGCTCTCCCCGAGGGCCGGCAGGGATACAGAGGTCGGCATGACGGTCGTTGCTCCTTCGTCGATCGGTCTCGAAGTCAGCCTACGGTGCGGCCGGAACGGGCTGCCGCCGGGTCACGGCGGACACGCCCGTCGCGGCGCACCACCAACTTACTCGTGGAAGTGCAAAGGCTTTCCGGCCAGCGCGAGGTGCGCTTCGCCGAGGGCCTCGTTCTGGGTCGGGTGGGCGTGCACCAGCGGCGCGACGTCGGCCGGGAACGCCTCCCAGTTGTAGATCAGCTGGGCCTCGCCGATCAGTTCACCGACCCGGGAGCCGACCATGTGCAGGCCGACCACCGCGCCGTCCTTGGCCCGGACCAGCTTCACGAACCCCTGGGTCTTCAGGATCTGGCTCTTGCCGTTTCCGCCGAGGTTGTAGTTCAGGATCTCAACCTCGCCGTACGTCGCCCGGGCCTGCTCCTCTGTCAGCCCGACCGATGCGACCTCGGGCTCGGAGTACGTGACGCGCGGGATGCCGGCCTCGTCGATCGGCGCCGGGTTCAGCCCGGCGATGTGCTCGGCGACGAAGATGCCCTGCTGGAAACCGCGGTGCGCGAGCTGCAGCCCGGGCACGATGTCGCCGACGGCGTAGACGCCCGGCACGCTGGTCTGCAGGTTCTCGTCGACGGTGACGAAGCCGCGGTCGAGCGCGACGCCGACCTCCTCGTAGCCGAGTCCGGCGGTGTTCGGGCCGCGGCCGACCGCCACCAGCAGCACCTCGGCCTCGAGCACCTCGCCACCGGCCACGGTCACCTTGACGCCGTTGTCCACCACCTCCACGGACTCGAACGACGTGCCGGTCTTGAAGCCGATCTTGCGCTTGCGGAACGCCCGCTCCAGGGTCTTGCTGCAGTCGGCGTCCTCGGCCGGGACCAGCCGCGGCAGCGCCTCGACGATGGTCACCTTGGTCCCGAACGACGTCCACGCGCTGGCGAACTCGACGCCGATCACACCGCCGCCGAGCACGACCGCGGACTCCGGCACCCGGTCGAGGGTGAGCGCGTGCTCGCTGGCGATCACCCGCTGGCCGTCGAGTTCCAGGCCCGGCAGCGACCGGGAGTACGAGCCCGACGCGATGATCACGTTGCGACCCGTGTACGTCGTACCGGCGACCTCGACCGTGGTCGGGGAGGTCAGCCGGCCCTCGCCCTCGACCACGGTGATGCCGCGGGCCTTGATCTGGCCCTGCAGGCCCTTGAACAGCCGGTCGACGACGCCGTCCTTGTACTTGTTCACGCCGCCCATGTCGACGCCCTCGAGCGTGGTCCGGACGCCGAACTGCTCGCCCTCGCGGGCGGAGTCGGCCACCTCGGCGGCGTGCAGCAGCGCCTTGGTGGGGATGCAGCCGCGGTGCAGACAGGTGCCGCCGAGCTTGTCCTTCTCGACCAGCGCGACCGACATCCCGAGTACGGCGGCGCGCAGCGCGGCGGCGTACCCGCCACTGCCACCGCCGAGGATCACCAGGTCATAGGTCTGCGTGCTGTCTGCCGTGGTCGTCACAGGTTCCTCCGTGGGTCAACAGGTCGGCGGGCGGCCCCGGGTCGCGGAGTTCCGGCCCGGGCGTCATCTTGTCACCGAGGCGCCGCCGCGTCGTGCCCGGGCTCGCCGTACGGGGCGAGCGGTTCGGCGGCGGTGTCCGCTCAGGACGCCGAGGGACGGGCCGCTGTCCGGCGACCGGTTCCGAACTTTCGCCGCCCGCGTCGCGTCGTACTGACCAGCCCGTACGACGGGCCGTCCGGAGACGGGGGTCCTCGGGGGACCGGACGGTCCGCGCACCACGTGCTGCCACGGTCGTGGCCTCCGCTCAGGTGGCCGCAGCGAGGGGTGGCCGCGGCGGCACGTGGTGGCGGGCAGCCGGATCCGGGAGGAACTTGCGGTGATAGGGGACACTTTGACCATGAAGTGGTTCGGTCGCCGGCAGAAGCCCGGCACGATGCGCAAGTCGGACACCCCCGACCAGGCGCACCTGCGGGAGTTCGTCCAGACCCGGCAGGGTGTCGAGGGGTTCGTCGAGCCGCGCACCGCGGTGACCGAGTACACGTTGCTCCTGGTCGCCGTCGACGGCGAGTGGACCCGTCGCCGGGTCCCCTCGGTCGAGTGGGCGCACAACTTCCTGAACAAGCTCGGCATCCCGTCGTACGACGCGGCCGTGGTCGGTTATCCGCCACGGATGCGCGAGTACAACGCCCGCCAGAAGAAGAACGGCCTCGCCTAGCCCTTACAGGACGGGCACCCGCTGTCGCGTGGTCGCCGCAAGTTCGGTGTCGACCGTGCCCAGCAGCAGCCCGGTCTCGGCGCCCAGCCGCGCGCTCACCCGCCCCAGCGGGTCGGCCAGCACGCTCCGACCGATCCCCAGCGGATCAGTCCCCACCGGCGGAGTCCACGCCTGGTCGCACGCCAGCAGCCAGGCCTGAGCGTCCGACGCCCGAGCGCGCGTGAGCAGGTCCCACTGTTCTTCCTTGCCCGGCCCAGCACCCCACGACGCCGGTACGACGATCAGCTCCGCGCCCAGTCGCCCCAGTGCGGTGAACTGGTCCGCGAACCGAAGGTCGTAGCAAGTCGCCAGCCCCACGGTCACGCCCCGCACCTCGAACGCCACCAGCTCCTTGCCAGGCGCAACCAGGTCCGATTCCCGCGAGCCGAAGGCGTCGTACAGGTGGATCTTGCGGTACGACGCCTCGACGCCAGGACCGGTCGCCAGCAGCGTGTTGTGCACCCGCCCGTCCTCCGACGGCTCGAACATTCCCGCGACGACGACCACGCCGGTCTCCTCCGCGACCTTGCGCAGCCCGGTCGCGAACGGCCCGTCGAGCGGCTCGGCCACCGCCCGCAGATCACTGCCGAACGCCGCGAGCGTCGCCTCGGGCAAGGCGACCAGCGACGCACCCTGCGACGCGGCCCGCCGGACGGCGTCGACCGCGACGGCTAGATTGGCGACCGGGTCCGCGGTGGTCAGGATCTGGGCGGCGGCGACCCGTAGCGTGGACAGAGCTGTCATGAACCCTCCAAGGCTGTATACGTTGAGTATGCAATTGAGTGGGGACTCCGGCCGCGACCGCGCCTACCAGTACCTGCGGGGGACCGTGCTGAGCGACCCCGCGGTGTCCGGCACGTTCATCAACGAGCAGGCCGTCGCGACCGAGGTCGGCGTCTCCCGTACGCCGGTCCGCGAGGCGCTGCTGATGCTGGCCGCCGAGGACCTGGTCCAGCTGGTTCCGCACCGCGGCGCGTTCGTCGCGCCGGTGCCGGGCCGCGAGATCGCCGAGATGATGCAGGCCCGCGGCGTGATCGAGTGCTGGGCGGCGACCACGTGCCTGACCGCCGGGACGACGCCGGTCGCGCCGATGTCCGCCGTACTGGAGCAGCAGCGGGCGATCGTGGAGTCGGGCGACGCCAAGGACTTCATCGAGCTGGACAGCCAGTTCCACGCGCTGCTGATCGAAGCGGCCGGCAACTCGGTGCTCGGTCGGCTGTACGACAGCCTGCGCGCGCGGCACGTGCTGCTGGGAGTCGTGGCGCTCCAGCGCAGCGCCACCCGGCGCCAGGACGTGCTGGCCGAACACCAGGCGATCGTCGACGGCCTCGCGTCCGGTGACACGGCGGCGGCCGAGGCGGCGATCCTCCGCCACCTCGACACCACCGGCTCGATCCTCATGCAGGGCTAGCGGTAGCGACCGCGTCCTCCACGTCGTCCTGCACCGCCCGGCCGAGGCGCAGGCCGACCAGCGTGACCACACAGGCCACCACGATGTACGCCGCGATCACGTAGCCCGTACCGGTCTTGGCCAGGAAGTACGTGAACGCGAGCGGTGCCAGCGCACCACCGATCACTCCGGCCAGCGTGTAGGCCAGCGAGCTGCCTGTGTAGCGCAGCCGGGCGGTGAACTGCTCCGCCACGAACGCCGCCTGCGGTCCGTACATCAGCGAGTGGAACACCAGCCCGATCACCACACCGGGCAGCACAGTGGCCAGCGACGACGCGATGGTGAAGAACACCACGCTCCAGAGCGCCCCGCCGACCGCACCGATCCCGTAGACCCGCCGGCGCCCGTACCGGTCGGACAGCCAGCCCGACAACGGGATCAGCCCGACCTGGAACGCCGACCCGACCAGTACGGCGGTGACGGCCTGGCCGCGGCTCATGCCGAGCTCCTGGGTCGCATAGGTCAGCACGAACACGGCGAACATCGCGTAGAGCACGTCCGGCCCGACCCGAGCCAGGATGGCGGCCACCAGCCCCCGGCCCTGCGTCCGGAGCACCTCGGTGACTGGTGCGGTCGGCCGGTCGCCGCGCGCCTCCAGTTCCTTGAACACCGGCGTCTCCTCCAGCTTGGTCCGGATCAGCAGACCGAACCCGACCAGTACGGCGGACAGCAGGAAGGCGATGCGCCAGCCCCAGCTGAGGAACGCGTCCTCGGACAGCGCACCCGCCAGCACCGCCAATACGCCGTTCGCCATCAGCGTGCCGAGCGGCGGACCCACCTGGGCGGCGGACGCCCAGAAGCCGCGCTGACCGGCCTCGCTGAACTCGCTGCTGAGCAGGACCGCGCCGCCCCATTCGCCGCCGACTCCCACGCCCTGCACGAAGCGCAGGAAGACCAGCAGGGTCGGCGCGATCGCACCGGCCTGGGCGTGCGTCGGCAACAGCCCGATGAAGAAGGTGGCCACGCCGATCAGCAGCAGCGTCGCGACCAGCACTCGTTTGCGGCCGATCACGTCACCGAGGCGGCCGAAGAAGATGCCGCCGAGCGGGCGGGCGACGTACCCGACGGCGTACGTCGCGAAGGCCTGCAGCGTGCCGGTGAGTGGATCGCTGCCGGGGAAGAACAGGTCGCCGAAGACCAGCGCGGCGGCCGAGCTGTAGACGGCGAAGTCGTACCACTCCAGCGACGTGCCGGACAGGCTCGCGGCGAACGCCTTGTACAGACTCCGGCGGTCGCCCGGGGACGTGGCCGGCGCCGGGGACGGGCCGGAAGCAGTGGGCAAGGGCATCGGTGGACCTCCTGGGGACGATGCTCCATACTCGTCGTATACAACGTGTTCACGCAAGCGATGTCCGACAATTCGGTGGAGGATTCCGTGTCCCAGACCCTGCGATTCACGCTCCCGGACGGCACCCCGCGGGAGATCGAGGTGCGCTACGCGCTCAACGCCGGGTACGCCGGCCGCGACACCGCGCAGGTCCAGCACCACGTCGACGAGCTGGCCGAACTCGGCGTGCCGGCGCCGCGGCGGATCCCGACGCTGTACCCGCTGTCGGTCTCGCTCGTGAGCCGCCCGGAGGTGGTCCAGGTCGCGCACGCCCGCACGTCGGGGGAGGCGGAGTGGGCGCTCGTGGTCGGTGACGGGCCGGACGACCTGCTGCTGACCGCCGCGTGCGACCACACCGACCGGGCGCTGGAGGTGCACGGAGTCGCGTGGAGCAAGCAGACCGCGCCCGACCTGCTGGGCGATGTCGCGTGGCCGTTGGCGTCGATCGAGCACGAGCTGGACCAGTTCACGCTCAGGGCGTGGGTGCGGCACGGTGCGGAGGAGCAGCTCATCCAGGACGGCACATTGGCGCAGCTGCTGCCTCCGGCGTACTGGGTGAAGGAACTGGGCAACCTGCTGCGGCCCGGAACGGTACTGCTCAGCGGGACGATCCCGATGATCGCCGGAGTGGACCAGTTCGCCGACGCCTGGCGGGTGGAGCTGACCGATCCGCGCGGCCTCACCAGCCGGATCGAGTACGCCGTGGAGCAGCTGGCCGAGGCCTGGGACTGACATGAAGGCCGAGCACGAGTTCTTCCCTGTCGACCAGGTCGCGTGGACCGACGCCGGGAACGGCATTACCCAACGGGTCCTGAGCGAAGGATCCGAAAACAACCTCACCCGGATCGCCCGCTGGGCTCCGGGGACAACAACCGATGAGGTCATCCGCCACGAGTATTTCGAGGAGGTCTACCTGCTCGAAGGTTCGCTGACGGATCTCACCCTGCAGAAGACTTTCGGCGCCGGCCAGTACGCGGCGCGCCGGCCGGGGATGCCCCACGGCCCGTACCGAACAGCGGAGGGCTGCACCATGCTGGAGATCCGCTACCCGGTCGAGTAGCGGATCTCCACTCAGCTCAGCTGGCCGCTGCGGCCAGTTCGACCAGGGTGCGGACCGAGTACCCGGTGCCGCCGGTGTGGGTGTAGCCGGAGGGGCCGCCGTCGTTGAAGGCCGGACCGGCCACGTCGAGGTGCACCCAGTCGATGCCCTCAGCAACGAAGTCGGCGAGGAAGGCGGCCGCGGCCAGGGCGCCGCCCCACGCCTCGCCGGTGATGTTGGCCAGGTCGGCGACCTTCGAGTTCGAGCGCAGCTTGTCCAGCATCTCGCTGGGGATCGGCAGCGGCCACATCGCCTCGCCGGCCGCGATCGCGGCGTCGACGACCCGCTCGCGGGCGGTGTCGGTGTTCGCGAACGCGCCGGCCACCTTGGTGCCCAGGGCAACAACACAGGCGCCGGTCAGCGTCGCCACGTCGACGATCAGGTCGGGCCGGTCCTCGCTGGCCCGGACCAGCGCGTCGCCGAGCACGAGCCGGCCCTCGGCGTCGGTGTTCAGCACCTCGACCGTCTTGCCGCCGTACATGGTCAGCACGTCGGAGGGCCGCGCCGCCGAGCCGGACGGCATGTTCTCGGCCATCGCGGCGTACGTGGTGATCTGCACCGGCAACCCGAGCCGCGCGATCGCGATCGTCGCGCCGACGACGGCGGCCGCACCGGCCATGTCGGCCTTCATGCTGATCATGCCCGAGGCCGTCTTCAGCGACAGGCCGCCGGAGTCGAAGGTGATGCCCTTGCCGACGAACGCCAGGTGGGTGACCGGCTTCTTCGGGGTGTAGCTGAGCCGGATCAGCCGCGGCGGGTTGGTCGATCCCTGGCCGACGCCGAGGATGCCGCCGTACCCGCCCTTGGCCAGGGCCTTCTCGTCCAGCACCTCGACCTTGACACCGTACTCGCGGGCCAGCTTCTGGGTGTGCACGGCGAACTCGGCCGGGTGCAGGTCCGACGGGGGAGTGTTCACCCAGTCGCGGACCTGGTGCACCGCGTCGGCGACCACCTGCGCGCGCTCCAGCGCGGCCTTGGCGTCCTTGTTGCGGGCCAGTTCGGTCAGCACGGTCAGGTTGCCCGGCGCGTCGCTCGACGCCTCGGACTTGTAGGCATTGAAGGAGTAGCGGCCGATCAGCGCGCCCTCGGCGACGGCCCGGACGCAGTCGGCGTCCGGCGTCGGCAGCGCGAACGCGACCGACTGCGCGGTCTTCGCGGCCCGGACGCCGACACCGGCGGCGACCCGCAGGTCCTCGGTCTTCAGCGCACCGTCCGGCGCCGGCCCGAGGCCGACCGCGATCAGCGTCGCCGACCTGCCCGGCAGCGGCACCTTGGTCACCTCGCCGGCCTTGCCCGTGGCTCCGAGTCCGGACAGCACCTCCACCAGCCGCCCGTCGTACGCGGCGTTCAGCGACTCGGTGCCGGCCGGCAGCGCGACGCCGCCGCCGAGCTTGACGACACCGAAAACGACGACGTCGGTCTTGACGCCGGCCGCATCTGACTTGCTCAGGGTGATGGTGCTCACGAAATCCTCAGTCCTCCTTGACGGATGGCAGTGCGCCGGTCGTGACGGTACGTGAATGCTGCCCGACAACGCACGCAGCATGCTACGTGCCAGCCGGGCGGGAGACGCGTGCCACACCGCCGCCACGGCCCGTTCGCGCACTGACACCGGACCGGTCCGGTCAGGTAGGTTCCGCTGCATGACCAGCTTGAAGAAGTCCCCGCTGCACGAGCGGCACGTCGCCCTGGGAGCCAAGTTCGCCGAGTTCGGCGGCTGGGAGATGCCGCTGGAGTACGGCGGCGTGGTGGCCGAGCACACCGCGGTCCGGACCTCGGTCGGCGTCTTCGACGTGAGCCACCTGGGCAAGGCGACGGTGAAGGGACCCGGCGCCGCGGCGTACGTGAACTCCTGCCTGACCAACGACCTGGGCAAGATCGGTCCGGGCCAGGCCCAGTACACGCTGTGCTGTGCCGAGGACGGCGGCGTGGTGGACGACCTGATCGCGTACCTGCACGCCGACGACGACGTGTTCCTGATCCCGAACGCCGCGAACACCGCCGAGGTGGTGCGCCGACTGGCCGAGCAGGCGCCGGAGGGCGTCGTGGTGACCAACACCCACGACGACTACGCGATCCTCGCAGTCCAGGGCACGCACTCCGACGACGTGGTCGCGGCGATCGGGCTGCCGACCGGCCACGACTACATGGCCTTCGCCGTCGCGGACTACGACGGTACGCCGGTCGTCGTCTGCCGCACCGGCTACACCGGTGAGCGCGGCTACGAGCTGGTCGTGCCGAACGCGGCCGCCGTCGCCGTGTTCGACGCGCTGCTGGCCGCGGGCGAGCAGTACGGCATCGTGCCGGCCGGTCTCGGCGCGCGCGACACCCTGCGGACCGAGATGGGGTACCCGCTGCACGGCCAGGACATCTCGCCCGAGATCACCCCGGTCCAGGCCCGGTCGGGCTGGGCGGTCGGCTGGAAGAAGCCGCACTTCTGGGGCGACGCGGCCCTGCGCGCCGAGAAGGAGGCCGGCCCGGCCCGCATCCTGCGCGGCCTGCGCGCCGTCGGCCGCGGCATCCCGCGCCCGCACATGACGGTGGCCGGCACCGACGGCACGCCCCTGGGCGAGGTCACCTCCGGCACCTTCTCCCCGACCCTGAAGAAGGGCATCGCCCTGGCCCTGCTGGACGCCGGGGTGAAGGAGGGCGACCAGGTCACCGTCGACATCCGCGGCCGCCAGGAGGCCTTCGAGGTGGTCAAGCCCCCGTTCGTCACGGTCAACGTCCGCCAGAGCTGACGCCGGCGAACCACTGACTCCAGCCGGCCCACCCAGGCACGCCGGCGAGCCACTCCGATCCGGGGCACCACCCGGACCCGCGGCGCCGCGGTCCCACGACAGTGGGCCTGCGGCGCCGCTGCCGTTCCGCACCAGTCCCGGCCGGGCCGTGCGCCGGGACCAGCGAGGGTGCCGACGACCAACGCCAGTCCCGCCGCGACGACCATCCATTGTCTGGGCACACGCATCGACCTTCCGTGGGGCGGAGTCGCGACGGCAGTGACCCGTCGCGCGGACAGGATGCGGGCAGGCTGTTACCCCGCCCTTACCACCGGTGCATGCGAGCTGCCGGTCTACCCTGCGTCCGTGGAGTTCCGACTGCTCGGTCCAGTTCAGATCTGGTCGCAAGGGCAGCAGGTCGAGCTGAACCGACGGCAGGAACGCCTTCTGCTCGCCGTCCTGCTGCTGGAGACCGGCAAGCCGGTGCCTGCTGAACGGCTGATCGACCTGCTCTGGCCGGATCAACAGCCCGGCAACCCCAAGCGCGCTCTGCAGGTCTACGCGTCACGCCTACGAACGGTGCTGGCGACCGGAGACAGCCAGCTGGTCAGCGGTCCGCACGGCTACGCCGTGGAGGCACCGCCGGGCCGCACAGACGTCGAGCTGTTCGCCGCACTCGTCGAGCGGGCCAAACCGCTCGACGATCTGGAGCAGCGCCGCAAGCTGCTGGTCGACGCCCTGGCCCTCTGGCGAGGCCCGGCCTTGGCAGACGTCGCCTCCGAGGACGTACGCCGCCGGCTGTGCGCGGGGCTCGATGAATCGCGCTGGGCCGCGCAGGAGCTTCGCCTGACGACTGAGCTGGCCCTTGGGCGGCATCGCGAGTTGCTGCCCGAGCTGGCCGAACTCACCGCGCAGCAGCCGACCAGGGAGTCGCTCGCCGCAGCCCAGATGGTTGCCCTGTACCGGTCCGGTCGCCAGACCGACGCGTTGGCGGCGTACGCGGAACTCGCTCGGCATCTGTCCGACGAGCTCGGTGTTGAACCCGGTCCCGAGCTGCGCGCTCTGCAAGTCGCGATTCTGCGGCAGGACGAGTCGCTGGACCTCCGCGCAGCCGAGCCGGGACCGCGCGAGCTTCCGGCCGACATCGGCGTACTGGCTGGACGGGACGGCGTACTGGGTGAGCTGGTCGAAGTCCTGCGACGGCCGAGCTCACTGCCGACTGTCGTCTGCCTGTACGGCGCTGCCGGGACCGGCAAGTCGGCGACAGCAGTGCGGTTGGGGCACACGGTGGCCGGCGAGTTCGCCGACGGACAGCTGTTCGCTCGACTGCAGGACGTCAACGGTGAGCCGGTTCCGTCCAGCATCCTGGTCGGACGTCTACTCCGCTCGCTCGGGGTCGACACGTTGCCCGATTCGGTCGAGGAGAGATCGACACTGCTCCGCTCGACCCTGGCGGGCAAGTCGGTGCTGCTGGTCCTGGACGACGCGCTGGACGCCGGACAGCTGCGTCCACTGCTGCCGGCTGACAGCCAATGCGCGGTGATCGTCACTTCGAGACGGCCGCTGCTCGGCCTGGAGGACGCGATCCACCGGGAGATCGATCCACTGGACAACGCGACCAGTGCGCAGCTGCTGGCTACGCTGTCCGGCCGTCCCGTCGCGGAGCTGGACGAGGTCGTCGGCTACTGCGTCGGACTGCCGCTCGCGCTGCGCATCGTCGGCGCGCGGCTCAACCTGATCCGCGAAGACGTCGCGGAGGTCGTCCGGTCCCTGGCCGACGAGTCCAGCCGCCTCGACTACCTGGTGGCCGGCGATCGCGCCGTACGGGCAAGCCTCGACCTCACCCTGCGGGCAGCGGGGGAGACCGCTCGCCGTCTCTTCGGATGCCTGGCTCTGGTCGGCGCCGACGAGTTCTCCGCCTGGGTCGCCGCGCCGCTGCTCGACCTGGACGAACCGGCCGCCCGCGCGGTGTTCGACGAGCTGGTCGCTCTCGGTTTGGTGCAGCCCCGGAAGACGAGCCCGCCGACGTACGGGTTGCATGCGCTGGTGCGGGCTCGAGCCGTCGAGCTGCTCAACGGCCTGGCGGACCGGGAGGCGGTCGAAACCCGTTACCTGCAAGCGATTCTGCGCCTGCTGGCGATCGCCGAGCAGGACAGCGGGCCGATTCTGTCCCGGCACCTGGAGTTCGACGCCGGCGAGGGACGCCCCCTCGTCGACACCGACCGCGCGGCCGCCGTGGGACCTGCTTGGCTGGAGGTCGAGGCCCCGGTGGTGGCGGCAGCGGTCGAGCTCGCGTCTGGGCGGCCGCGCCTGGCCGCGATGCTGGCCATGCGCCTCGACGACTTCCTGGTGGTGCGGGATCTTCGCGAGATGCGTCAGGGCGTGCTCGCCATCGCGGACGCCGCCACCACCGACACCGATCCGTTGCTGGAAGCGGAGGTCCTGCACCGCAGGTTCGGTGCCGTGGCGCAGGGCAACGCATCGGATGCGGAGCGCACGGAGATCGCCCGCCGAGCCTTGGCCGCCGCCGAACGGACCGGTGATCCCGAGCGCCGGGCGCTGGCTCTGGCCCACGTCGCTTACCAAGCGTCCGAGAACGCCGACTACGAGGGCGCGATCACCGCGGCCGAACAGATTCTCGCGCTGGCCGACCGCTGTCCCGACCCCACGATGATCAAGGCGCGCGGCCTCGATCTGCTGTGCGCCGGGCTGAACGGGCTCGGTCGTCTGCCCGAGGCCATCGAGGCGAGGCGTGCGCTGCTCGCGGTCAGCACCGCGGGGACGAGGATTCATGCCATCCGGCTGGTGCTGCACGCCCAGCTGCTGACCAGCGGCGCGGACCAAGGCGCCGAGCATCTGGCCGAGCTCGGGCAAACCGTGGCGGAGGCCGCCGAGATCGTCGACCGGATCGGCGACGATCTCGGCCGGGCGCACGTGGACGTCGTCGAAGCTCGCCTGTGCGTGCTCCGCGGCGAGTTCACCATGGCCGCGGAGCTGCTCGACCGGGCCGGAGTGGTCTTCGCCGAGCGGCCGGACGCCTGGGGGCAGGTGCAGTTGCAGGTCGGCCGGGCGTGGCTGGCGATCCGGCGCGGCGAGCTGAACGAGGGCCTGCGGATCCTGACCGAAGGAGTCGAGGCTCTGACCGCGACCGGGTACGAACCGGGCGTTCGCGTCTTCCGGCGGCAGTTGGAGCTGGCCCCTGCCGACGGTGATCACTCTGAGTAGTGATGAACCCAGGGACTACCGGCCTGCACTGTCTGTGACAATCTGGCACTAAATGGCCATTGACGGTGCTGTGCCGCCGCTTTTCGTGGACAATTGCTAACTCTCCGTAAATATTCGTCTCAAATGTACCGCCCTCGTACTCGTTCCGGTAACGATTTGTACACTGCTCCGGGGCACTGCTGGTTTTGCCGCCGATGTGTCGGGCAGGCTAGCCCGCGGTCCAGAGGCCGGTCGTGTCAAGGGCATTTGGCTGCAACAAGGTGCAGGGCACCAGACCCCCCGCGATCTACGGATCGTGGCCGGTCGACATCTGAGAAATCTGGCTGACAGAAGCTGACGGAGTTCGCATGAGCATCGGTTCACCCGACTCGACCGTAGGTGTCGAGGACCACCCGGCGTCCGCGGAGCCGGTGCGCGATGCGGGGATGGCGCACGGGAAGTCGCCGACGCGGATCGCGATGGACCGGTTGCGCAAGGACCGGGTCGCGGTCACCTGCGCCTGCATCGTGCTGTTCTTCGTGCTGATCGCGATCTTCGCGCCGCTGCTGACCAAGCTCGAGGGTGCCGACATCAGCACCTTCCGCCCCGAGCTGGTCGACGAGTACGGGTTCCCGACGATCGGGCTGACTCCCGAGCACTGGTTCGGTGTCGAGCCGAAGACCGGCCGGGACAACTTCGCCCGCTGGGTGTACGGCGCCCGTCCGTCGCTGATCATCGCCTTCATCGCGACGCTGTCCGGCACCATCATCGGGGTCGTGATGGGCCTGCTGGCCGGCTTCCTCGGCGGCTGGGTCGACCGGGTGATCTCCTGGATCATCGACTTCGTCCTCAGCCTGCCCTACCTGCTGTTCGCGATCGCGATGGTGCCGATCGTCGAGTCGCTGCGCGGCGGGTCGTTCAACCTCAGCCCGGAAGAGCAGGCCTCGACCCGGTTCTTCGTGCTGATCTTCGTGCTCTCGTTCTTCGGCTGGGCCGGCCTGGCGCGGATCATCCGCGGTGAGGTGCTGTCCCTGCGCGAGCGGGAGTTCGTGCTCGCGGCCAAGGCGATCGGCGTTCCGACCAGCCAGGTGCTGTTCAAGGAACTGCTGCCCAACCTGGTCGCCCCGATCGTGATTTCGGCATCACTGGCGCTGCCGGCCTACGTCACGGCCGAGGCGGGACTGTCCTTCCTCGGTGTGGGTCTGATCGAGCCGATCCCGTCGTGGGGTCAGACGATCGCGACCGCGACCAACTGGTTCAAGGCCGACCCGGTGTACCTGTGGCTTCCCGTCATCGGCATCACCGCGCTGGTGCTCGCGCTCGCCCTGCTGGGTGACGCGGTCCGCGATGCCTTCGACCCCAAGACTCGCCGGTAGCCCGGCGTTGCCCCAGCGGCAGAAAAGGAGAAACACGACAATGCAGTGGAAGAAGATCACCGCTGTCGCGGCGACGGTCATGCTGGCCGTCGCGGCGTGTGGTAGCCCGTCGTCGAACAACAACACCGGCGGGTCGAACGCGGGCACCGAGGGGAAGGCGCAGGAGAAGGCGACCGACCCGACCCTGAAGGGCCCGGCACCGGAGATCGAGGGGGCGAAGAAGGGCGGCACGATCACCGTGCTGTCCGACGTCACGCCGGACACCTTCGACCCGACCAACATCTACTACACCGACGGCAACCAGATCGGGAAGCTGATCTACCGGGCGCTGACCCAGTACAAGCTGGACGACAAGACCGGTAAGCCGATCCTCGTTCCCGACCTCGCCGAGGACCTGGGCACCAAGTCGGCCGATGGCCTGACCTGGACGTTCAAGCTCAAGCCGGGCATCAAGTACATGGACGGCTCGCCGGTGAAGGCCGAGGACTTCGCGTACTCGATCAAGCGCTCCTTCGCGCACGACCTGTACGACGCCGGACCGACGTACCAGCAGCAGTTCTTCAAGGACGGCGAGAAGTACCGCGGGCCGTACTCCGACGGAGACAACTACTCCGGCGTCGAGACCCCGGACGCCAACACGCTGGTGATCAAGCTGGCCAAGAAGTTCGACGACCTGCCCTTCTACGCGGCGTTCCCGATGTTCACGCCGATCCCGAAGGCCAAGGACACCAAGAAGAACTACGAGCAGAAGCCGATGGCGACCGGCCCGTACATGGTCGACCAGCTCACCCAGGGCACCCAGCTGAAGCTGGTCAAGAACCCGAACTGGGACCCCAACACCGACCCGGTGCGGCACCAGTACGTGGACGGCTTCGACTTCAAGTTCGCGCAGGACACCATCAAGGTGCAGCGTCAGGTGCTGGCCAGCTCCGGCGAGGACGCGAACGCGCTGAACTACAGCAACCTGGACGTCAGCCTCTACCCGGAGGTCAAGGACCAGAGCCAGATCATCAAGGGTGAGTCGCCGTGCACGTACCTGTGGCCGATGGACACCCGCAAGATCCCGTTCGAGGTTCGTCAGCTGGTCGCTAAGGCCTACCCGTTCGCCTCGTGGCGCAAGGTGGCCGGCCTCGACCCGCAGACCGCCATCCCGGCCTCGACGATCCTGCCGCCGGCCGTGCCGGGCTTCGAGAAGTACGAGCTGCCGGGCCTGAACGGCTCCGGCAAGGGCGCTGAGGACGACGCGATCGCCCAGGAGGTCAAGGCGAAGCTGAAGGAGCTCGGCAAGGAGAACTTCGAGCTCAGCTGGTACTACAGCAACGACGACAAGATCGCCACGCAGGTCAACCAGCTGCGCACCCAGGTCTTCCAGAAGGCCGGCTTCAAGGTGAAGGCCGTCGGTGTCCCGAAGGCCAAGATCCGCACCCTCACCGGTGACCAGAACGCGCCGGTGAACATCGGCAAGACCCCGGCCGGCTGGTGCTCCGACTGGCCGAGCGGCACCAGCTGGATGCCGGTGCTGTTCAAGTCCGACGCGATCGGGCTGGGCAACAGCGTCGGTCAGCTGCAGGACAAGGCCCTGGACGCCAAGATCGACAAGGTCGCGGCGATGACCCCGGACGAGCAGCTCAAGGAGTGGTCGAAGATCGACCGCGAGATCCTCGAGAAGTACCTCCCGGCCGTTCCGCTGTACTACGCCGGCAGCGCGTTCCCCGTTGGCAAGAACATCGGTCACGCCATCAACGACGTGACCCAGGGCATGCCCGAGTTCACCTCGTTGTACCTGAAGCAGCCCTGATCCGGACTGCGGTCAGCAACTAGCAGTCTGATCATCTGATGGTGGGGTGGTGGCCGGACCCGGTGTCCGGTCACCACCCCGATCGGTGAGGAGAATCCCTCGTGCTCTACTTCGTGGCGCGCCGCTTCGTCAGCGCGCTCAGTGTCGTGCTGGTCACGCTGATCGCGACCTTCACGCTGTTTTTCGTCGCCCCGACCGACCCGGCGGCGTCGATCTGTGGTGAGCGCAACTGCACGCAGGAGCGTTACAACGAAATCAAGGAGAACCTGCACCTGGACAAGCCCAAGGTGCAGCAGTTCGCCGAGTACACCGCGGGCATCTTCGTCGGACGGACCTTCGAGACGTCTGGCGCGGTTCAGGAGTGCAAAGCACCCTGCCTGGGCTTCTCCTTCAAGAACGACCGGCCGGTCACCGAGATGCTGAAGACCCGGCTGCCGGTGACGGTGTCACTGGTCGCGGGCTACGCCGTCCTGGTGCTGACGATCGGTGTCTTCGTGGGCTCGATGGCTGCGAAGAGACGCGGCACGATGGGCGACCGCGTGCTGATGAGCAGCACGCTGATCCTCAGCTCGGTGCCGTACTACATCGTCGCGCTGATGATCTCGCTCTACCTGACGATCCTCTACCCGATCCTGCCGCGCGGTGGCTACACGCCCCTGTCGGACAACCCGGGCAAGTGGTTCCTCGGGTTCCTCACGCCCTGGCTGGTGATCGGGATCTACAACTGCACCCAGTACGCGCGCTACTCGCGCGGCTCGATGGTGGAGACGCTCAGCGAGGACTACATCCGGACCGCCCGGGCCAAGGGGCTGTCCGACCGCAAGGTCACCTACAAGCACGCGCTGCGGTCCGGCCTGATCCCGGTGATCACGATCTTCGGCCTGGACGTGGCCGGCAGCCTGGCCGGTGCGATCTTCACCGAGCGGATCTTCGACCTGCCGGGCCTGGGCAACCTGGTGCTGGAGAGCCTGCAGAACTACGACCTGCCGGTGATCATGGGCACCGTGCTGCTGGCCTCGGTGATCCTGGTCGCGATGAACTTCCTGGTCGACGTGGCCTACAGCCTGATCGACCCGCGGGTGAGGCTGTCGTGACCACACCGGGCAACGAGTTTCTTGGGAAGGACGGCGGTAGCACGATGAGCGGAGCCGAGGCCGCAGCACAGGCCAAGCGCGGTCCGTCGATCGCGACCCGCGAGCGCCGGCAGGGATCGCTCAACCCGAGCGGCGAGACGCCGTACCTCGAGGTCACCGACCTGACGGTGAAGTTCCCGACCGCCGACGGTGTGGTCAGCGCGGTGAACGGGCTGAGCTACGCCGTCCCGCTGGGCCGGACGCTGGCCATCGTCGGTGAGTCCGGTTCGGGCAAGTCGGTCTCGAGCATGGCGGTGATGGGCCTGCACGACCGCAAGCGGACCCAGATCACCGGCTCGATCAAGCTCGGCGGCGACGAGATCGTCGGTTTGGCCGAGAACGACCTGATGAAGATCCGCGGCGACGCGGTCTCGATGGTGTTCCAGGACCCGCAGTCGTCGCTGCACCCGCTCTACACGGTCGGCAACCAGATCGCCGAGGCGTACCTGGTGCACCACAAGGTCTCCAAGGACGTCGCGAAGAAGCGCGCCCTGGAGATGCTTGACCTGGTCGGCATCCCGAACCCGATCCGCCGGTTCAAGCAGTACCCGCACGAGTTCTCCGGCGGGATGCGGCAGCGCGCGATGATCGCGATGGGCCTGGTCAACGACCCCAAGCTGGTGATCGCCGACGAGCCGACCACCGCGCTCGACGTCACCGTCCAGGCACAGATCCTGGACCTGCTGAACAACCTGCAGAAGGAGTTCGGCTCGGCGATCGTGCTGATCACCCACGACCTCGGAGTGGTCGCGGAGATGGCCGACGACGTCCTGGTCATGTACGCCGGCCGCTGCGTCGAGTACGGCACCGCGCAGGACGTGCTCGCCCAGCCGCGGATGCCCTACACCTGGGGCCTGCTGGAGTCGATCCCGACGGTGTCGGCGGCGACCGAGCGGCTGCGCCCGATCAAGGGCCTGCCGCCGAGCCTGCTGAACCTGCCCAGCGGCTGCTCGTTCAACCCCCGCTGCCCCTACAAGGACCGGGTCAAGGGCGAGCGCTGCACCACCGACCTGCCCGAGCTGCTGCCGGTCGACGGCGCCGGCGCGCACACGTCCCGCTGCCACCTGCACGACAAGGCCTCGATCTACGAGGCCGAGGTCGCACCGAGACTGGGCTGAGGAGAGAGATGAGCAACACCGTGCAGGACACACCCCAGGCCGCGCAGAGCGCTCCGTTGCTGCAGGTCCGCGACCTCAAGATGCACTTCCCGATCAAGGAGGCCGCCGGCCTCGGCCGGACCCGCAAGGTGGTCCAGGCCGTCGACGGCGTCAGCTTCGACCTGGCGCCGGGCGGCAGCCTCGGCCTGGTCGGCGAGTCCGGCTGCGGCAAGTCGACCACCGGCCGGATGATCACCCGGCTGCTCACCCCGACGGCCGGCCAGATCCTGTTCAAGGGCACCGACATCGCCCGGCTGAAGGAGCGCGAGCTGCGCCCGTTCCGCCGGGAGTTGCAGATCGTCTTCCAGGACCCGTACAGCTCGCTGAACCCGCGGCAGACGGTCAGCAACATCATCAGTACGCCGCTGCGGGTGCACAACCTGGTGAAGCGCGGCAAGGAACTCGAGCGGGTCCAGGAGCTGCTGGAGCGCGTCGGCCTGAACCCCGAGCACCACAACCGCTATCCGAACGAGTTCTCCGGCGGCCAGCGCCAGCGGATCGGCATCGCCCGGGCACTGGCGGTCGAGCCCGAGGTGATCATCGCCGACGAGCCGGTCTCCGCGCTGGACGTGTCGATCCAGGCCCAGGTGATGAACCTGATGGAGGACCTGCGCCGCGATCTGGGCATCGCGTTCGTGTTCATCGCGCACGACCTCGGCGTGGTCCGGCACTTCTGCGACACCGTCGCCGTGATGTACCTCGGCAAGATCGTCGAGCAGGGCCCGCGGGAGCAGATCTACACCGCCCCGCAGCACCCGTACACGCAGGCGCTGCTGTCGGCCGCGCCCGACCTGGGCACGATCCGCGGCGTTCCGCCGAAGGAGCGGATCCGGCTGGTCGGCGACGTTCCCTCGCCGATCGACCCGCCGAGCGGTTGCCGGTTCCGGACCCGCTGCTGGAAGGCGGAGGACATCTGCGCCACCCAGGAGCCGTTGCTGGAGATCAAGCCGCGCTCCGCGGCCGGCCACACCGCGGCCTGCCACTTCGCCGAGCCGAAGGTCGACCTGACCGCCGCCACGGCCTGAGCACCCCGTGGTTCGAGGCCCCGCCCGTCAGGGTGGGGCCTCGTGCTATTGCTGGGGGAGCAACCGCGGGGTGACGACGTGCAGGTAGTCCCCGTCCGGCTCACCGGTCTGCGTCGCGCCGGTCAGTACGGCGGGCTTCCGCGCGCCGGTGTACGACGCGGTCAGGTGCGAGGTGCCGAACGAATTGATCGCGTCGAGCAGGAGTTGCCCGGTGAAGGCGACGGTCAGCGAGTCGCCGGTGCCGATCGCGGCCAGGGTCTCCGCGCCGGACGCGTCGTCGGCCGAACCGGCGCGGACCCGGAGCGAGCCCACACCGTACTCGAGCCAGATCGGGGTCATGCCGTCGGCGACGACGCTCAGCCGCTTGACGACGTCGCGCAGTGCGGCGCGCTCGACGGTGGCGCTGATCGGGGTCTCGTCCGGAACGATCCGGCGGTACGGCAGGTAGGGGCCGGTCAAGGTACGGACCCGGGCCGACCGGGTGAGGTTGCGCAATAGCAAGGTCTCGTCGGCGACGGACAGCAGCAACTGCCCACCGTCGGCGGCGAACGCGCGCGTCAGGTCACCCAACGCCTTCGCCGGCACCAGTACGTCGAACGGCTGCACCGACTCGGTCAACCCGACCCGCGCGATCCCCAGCCGGTAGCGATCGGTGCTCGCCAGCTCGACGGTCTCGTCCGCGAAGCTCAGGTTGATCCCCGCCAGTGCGGGCACGACGTCGTCCCGCGCCGCGGAGACAGCCACTTGCCCGACAGCCGCGGCGAACTCGGCAGCATCCACCGCGGCGCGGTGCTCGGCCTCAACGTCCGTCGTCGCTGGGTAGTCGATCACCGGGAGCAGGGGGAGAGAGTAGACAGCATCCCCACAGCGGACGGTGAAGCGGTTGTCCGCCGCAGCGAGCGTGACCGGGCCTGGCGGCAACAACTTGATGATCTCGGCAAGCATCCGGCCGGGCACCAGACAGGTGCCCTCGGCATCGACCTGGCAGTCGAGCGCGAGCTGCGTCGAGATCGCGTGGTCGGTCCCGGCGACGGTGGCGCGGTCAGGGCCGGCCGTCAGGAGCAGGCCGAGCAGAATCGGCGTACTCGTGCGGTGCGGAAGGCCTCTCGCGACCCAGCCGATTCCGGCCGCCAACTCCTGCTGATCTGCTACGAGCTTCACGCGTCGCAGCCTAGGAGCCGGCGCCGGCCGGGAAACCTTCAGCTAGCTCGAAGGTGAGTGGTCGCCGTGCTTGACCTCGTCGCGCTCCTGCGCGAACCGCACCGACTCGAAGGCGACCAGACCGGCCAGCAGTGCGGCGAGCACGCTGAGCTGGGCCAACGCGGGCACCTTCACCAGCGCGAACGCCGCCACCACGCACAGCCCAGCGGTGATCAGTCGGCTCCACCCGACCGTCCCGGTCGTCCGGAGCTTGAAGCCGACATGGCCGAGCAGGTAGAACACCACGCCGAAGAACAACGCATACAGCCCGATGCCCTTCAACGGGTCGTCGAGGTGGTGGTGCTCGGTGTCGCCGACGTACTCCAGCACCTTCTTCAGCCCCAGCGCCAGCAGTACGACGCCCGCCACCATCGGGAAGTGCAGGAACGTGTAGGCGTCGCGGGCCAGCTTCGGCCGGGTCTCCGCCGGCTCCGCCGCGAGCGCCTGCTCGCCGTAATACACGGTGGCGTCGAAGTAGATCCACCACAGTGCCGCGGCCACCCCGAGCCCGAGCATGGAGGCCACCACGATCGGCCAGGAGATCGGCAGGTCCGTGACGCCGACGCCGATCGCGACGATCGACTCACCCAGCGCGATGATCAGGATCAGCCCGTGCCGCTCGGCGAAGTGCGCCGCGGAGCGCAGCCGCCAGCCCCGCGCGTCGATCAGGTAGGTGCCGCCGTAGTCGGCGGCCAGCGCGGCCGCCCACAGCAGCGTCTGGGTGGTGCCGTCGAACTGTGAGGCGACCAGCAGCAGCGCCGTACCGGCCAGCATCGAGGGAGCGAACCGGGCCAGCGTCCGCCGCAGCGTCTTGTCGCCGTCCGCGATCAGCCAGAACAGCACCAGGTGCAGCGCCCGGAACAGGAAGTACGCGATCGCGATCACCACCGGTCCGGGCAGCCCGCCCGGCAGGTCGTGGAACGCCTCCGGGATCGCGAGCGCGATCAGGAACATCGCCGCCATCGCCAGCAGCAGCACGGCCCGGACCGAGCCTTCGTCGGCCTTGACCAGGTTGCACAGCCAGGCGAAGCCGATCCAGCTCCACCAGAGCAGCCCGATCAGCAGCACGCCGCGGATCACGCCGTGCCAGGTCAGCTCGTGCGCCATCAGCGCGGTGATCTGGGTCAGCGCGAAGACGAAGACCAGGTCGAAGAACAGCTCCAGCGTGGTGACGGACTGGTCCTCGGAGGTGGCCTGCGCCCGGATCGGCGTCCTGCGTGTGCTCATGGCCGCCATTGTGCCGCGCCCCGGCGTTATCGGAAGGCGATAACGCCCCTTCCGCCGCCGTACGGCGCGCCGACACGATCGGATCAACCATCGCCGACCCCGAAAGGTTGTGGCCCCGATGAAGGCAGTGCGCGTCCACGAGTACGGCAAACCACCCACCCTCGACGACATCCCCGACCCCAGCCTGCAGGGACCGCTGGACGTGATCGTGAAGGTCGACGCGGCCGGCGTCTGCCGGACCGACCTGCACATCATCGAAGGGCAGTGGGCCGACAAGAGCGGTGTCGATCTGCCGTACGTGATCGGGCACGAGAACGCCGGCACCGTGCAGGAGGTCGGCGCCGCCGTGTCCACGGTCGCGCCGGGCGACAAGGTCATCCTCCACCCGCTGGTGACGTGTGGACTGTGCCGGGCCTGCCGGGCCGGGGACGACGTGCACTGCGGGGACTCGCTGTTCCCGGGCATCAACACCGACGGCGGCATGGCCGAGTACCTGCGGACGTCGGTGCGCTCGATCGTGAAGCTGGACGACGGACTCGCGCCCGCCGACGTCGCGGCCTTGGCCGACGCGGGTCTCACGGCGTACCACGCGGTCCGCAAGGCGGTGCCGCTGCTGCACCCGGCCGACCGGGTGGTGATGATCGGGGCCGGCGGGCTCGGCCACATCGGGCTGCAGTGCCTGGTCGCGATGACGCCGTCGCGGGTGACGGTGGTCGACCGGTCGCAGGAGGTGCTGGACAAGGCGCTCGCGCTCGGCGCGCACTCGACGGTGCTGAGCGACGGCGGCCAGGTCGAGAGGGTGCTCGACGAGACCGGCGGCGAGGGCGCCCAGGTGGTGCTCGACTTCGTCGGCGAGAACGGCACCGAGGCCGACGGCATCGCGATGACCCGCAACTCCGGGTCGTACTTCGTGATCGGGTACGGCGGCACCGTCGACGTCCCGACCATCGACGTGATCTCCCGCGAGATCAACGTGGTCGGCAACCTGGTCGGCTCTTACAACGACCTGGCCGACCTGATGGAGCTGGCCGCGCAGGGCCGGGTCCGGCTGGCCACCCAGCAGTACTCCCTGGACGACGCGCTGACCGCGCTGGACGACCTGGACGGCGGCCGGGTGCCCGGCGGCCGCGCCATTCTGACGAGCTGAGGAGCACCCATGTACAGCAAGGACGGCAACAGCTACTTCATCGTCGACAGCCACATCCACGCCTGGGACGCGACCCCGGCCAACCAGGCCAACCGGTACGGCGAGGGCTTCATCAACTGCTTCTACGACTACCACCGCAACCTGTCGCCGGCCGACAAGGTCTGGACGCTGGAGGAGTTCCACAAGCAGTCCGAGGATCGGATCATCCAGGACCTGTTTACCGACGGGTACGTCGACCGGGCGATCTTCCAGCCGACGTACCTGACCGACTTCTACGTGAACGGGTTCAACACCACCGAGCAGAACGGCGTACTGGCCGAGAAGCACCCGGACAAGTTCATCGTGAACGGATCCTGGGATCCGCGCGACGGCGAGGCCGGGCTGGACAAGCTGACCGAGCTGGCCGAGCGCTGGAACCTGCGCGGCGTGAAGCTCTACACCGCCGAGTGGAAGGGCGACTCGAAGGGCTGGAAGCTGACCGACCCGTGGTCGTACCGGTACCTGGAGCGCTGCGAGGAGCTCGGCATCCGCAACATCCACATCCACAAGGGCCCGACGATCTACCCACTGAACCGGGACGCCTTCGACGTGGCCGACGTGGACGAGGTCGCCTCGGCGTTCCCGGGACTGACCTTCGTCGTCGAGCACGTCGGACTGCCGCGGCTGGAGGACTTCTGCTGGATCGCGACCCAGGAGCCCAACGTGTACGGCGGTCTGGCGGTCGCGATGCCGTTCATCCACAGCCGGCCGAAGTACTTCGCGCAGATCATCGGCGAGCTGCTCTACTGGATCGGCGAGGACCGGATCACCTTCGCCAGCGACTACGCGATCTGGACTCCGGCCTGGCTGATCGAGCGGTTCGTCGACTTCGGCTACCCCGCGGAGCTGACCGAGTACCCGGAGCTGACGGTCCAGGCGAAGAAGAAGATCCTCGGCCTGAACGCGGCCAAGCTGTACGACATCGAGGTACCCGCGGAGCTCCGCCTGCCCGAGTCGTCCGACGGCGCCGTTGGCTCCGAGCCGGTGCCGGTGGCGTGATGATCGCCGAGGCGCTCGCGACGGTGCGGGACCCGGAGCTGGACGCACCGATCACCGAGCTGGGTTTTGTCGCCGCGATCGAGCAGGACGGCGGCGACGTGACGGTCGAGCTGCGGTTGCCGACGTACTTCTGCGCGCCGAACTTCGCCTATTTGATGGTCGCCGACGCGTACGACGCGGTGGCGGCCGTGCCCGGCGTCGAGCATGTCACGGTCCGGCTGCTCGACCACTTCGCCAGCGACGAGATCAACACCGGCGTCGCCGCGTCACGAGGGTTCGAAGGCTCGTTCCCCGGCCTGGCCGACGGTGAGCTGGAAGAACTCCGCCGGACTTTCCGCCGCAAGGCCCACCGAGCCTGCCAGGAACAGGTCGCCAGCCGCCTGCTGAAAGCCGGCTGGACGATGGCGACGCTGTCAGAAGCAACCTTGGGCGACGCCGCGCCCGCACCGACGGAAGAGTTGGAGAGGTTGGTACGGCGCCGGGCGGAGCTCGGGTTGGCTCACGGTCCTCAGGCTGCTCTGCTCGTGCACGACGACGGCACACCTATTACTACTGTCGACCTGCCGTTCCAGCTGCGGATGGCGAAGACCACCCGGATCAGCATCGAGGGCAACTCCGGGCTGTGCCGAGGGCTGCTGAGTGTCCGGTACGGGCTGCCGCGCCCGGCGGGTGTTGACCAGGCGGTCGGGTGAAGGCGGCCGAGGAGGTGCCGTCCGAGCGTGGTTCCGGCGCTCGGGCGGCACGACAGAGTGCGACGGCTCTGGTTTCGGGGCAGGCTGTCAGGGTGAGCATGTCCGCGACCCCCTTCGACCCGCCGGCGACCACCGGTGCGCCCGCGGCCGGGACCGTGCAGTCGGTCTCCCGCGCGCTGAAGGCGATGGAGCTCGTGGCCGCCAGCCGCGACGGTGTCACCGCCAAGGAGATCGCGGCTCATCTCCAGCTCGCGCTGCCCTCGGCGTACCACCTGCTGGCGACGCTGACGGAGTCCGGCTACCTCGTCCACCTCGCCCAGAACCACCGCTACGGCCTCGGCTACCGGGTCCGCCTGCTCGAGCAGGGACTGCAGCGCCAGCTCGAGGTCCCCGCGCTGATCGCGTCCGCCGTACGGCGGCTGCACCTGGAGGCCGACGCGGCGGCGTACTACGCGGTCTATCGCGAGGTCGACGTGGTGATCGCGCACGTCGTCGACTCCGAGCGGCGTCCTCGCGTCCAGGTCCTCGACATCGGATTCCACGAGGCCACGCACGCGACCGCGTTCGGCAAGGTGATGCTGGCCGCGATGAGTCAGGAGGCCCGCGACGCCTACCTCGATCGGGTCGGCCTCCGTCAATGCACCGCGAACACCATGACGGACCGCCCGGCCCTGGAAGCCCATCTCGACAAGGTTCGCCGGTCCGGTGTCGCCCTGGAGATCGGCGAGTTCCAGGACGGTCTGTCCTGCCTGGCTGCTCCGGTCCGTTCCTCGGCCGGCGCCGTGCTGGCCTCCGTGGCCATCTCGCTGCCGTCGGCCGACTTCGCGGCCCGCCGCTGGACGCTCGAACGCGCCGTACGCCGTGGTGCGCTGGTGGCCACCCGCGCCGTGAACGCCCTGTAGAACAAAGAGAAACGGACCGCCACTCCGGGCGGGGAGTGGCGATCCGTTCGTTGGAACGGCGGGCTGCTGCCGATGCAGGGGAGTCAGGCAGCAGCCCACCGGGCGTTAGGCTCGGCCGTGCGCCTGACGGCTGCGGCGGCTGAGCGAGTCGATCGTGACGGCGACCAGCAGCACGCCGGCCGTCACCATGTAGCGAACGCTGGAGTCCAGGCTGAGCAGCGCCAGGCCGTTGGAGATCGACATGATCACCAGCGCGCCGAGCAGTGCCGAGTACGCCGAACCGCGGCCGCCGAACAGGCTGGTCCCGCCGATGACGGCGGCGGCGATCGCGTTCAGGTTGGTGTCGCCACCACCGCTGCTCTGGTTCACCGCGACCAGGCGGGCCGCGGCGAGCAGACCACCGACGGCCGCGAAGGTCGAGCAGGCGGCGAACACCGACAGGTAGATGAACCGGACATTGATACCGGCCCGGCGAGCGGCCTCGACGTTGCCGCCGACCGCCAGCACCGAGCGGCCCCAGCGGGTCTTGCGGATGGCGAAGTCGGTGGCCACCACGAGCGCCAGGAACAGCACGAACATCGACGACACGCCACGGTCGCTGTTCAGCACGATCACCGGCACGAGCAGCACGACCGCCAGGGCACCGGCCTTGATCGCGATCATCGACGTCGGTGCGGCCGACAGACCGGCTGCGGCGCGGGCGCCTCTGCCGCGCAGCCGGGTCAGCACGTACGCGGCGACAACGACGGCGACCAGCCCGTAGGCCAGCGCGGGGGAGAGGAAGCTGCGGGTGGCGAAACCGACGAGCACGGAGTCGAAGGGCAGGTTGAGCGAACCCTCCTTGCCCAGGACCAGCAGCTGCAGACCGAGGAAGCCGAGCAGGCCGGCCAGCGTGATCACGAAGCTCGGTACGCCGAACCGGTTGTAGAGCGCGCCGTAGAACAACCCGATCACCAGGCCGAGCACGACGCCGGCGATCAGCGAGAGCACCAGCGGCCAGCCCTCGTTGACGAACGTGACGCCGAGGATCGCGGCGGCCAGACCGCTGACCGAACCGACCGACAGGTCGATCTCGCCGAGCAGCAGGACCAGCACGATGCCGATCGCGATCACGCCGACCGAGGTGGTCTGCAGGGTCAGGTTGACCAGGTTGCGGCTGGACAGGAAGTTGCTGTTGGCGATCTGGAAGACCGCCCAGATGATCACCAGGCCGACCACGACCGGGACCGAGCCGAGGTCGCCGGAGCGCAGCCGCGCGGTGAACGCCGAGACCGCGCCGCTGATGCCGTGGCTGGCGATCAGCCGCTCGTCCTGCAGGTCGGCCGGCAGCACGACGCCACCGTTCGTTGCCTCGGGCACCGTGTCCTGCACGGGCGCCCTGGAACCGTCGACCGGGGTGGTCATGATGAGGCACCTTCCTGCTGCGTCCGGCGCGCCGCGCGCTCGGAGACGGCGTTGTCCGTCGCGCCGGTGATGGCGGCGATGATGTCCTGGGTCTTGGTCTCACTGACCGTGAAGACGCCGTTGTTGCGGCCGAGCCGCAGGACGGCGACCCGGTCGGCCACCGCCATCACGTCGGCCATGTTGTGGCTGATCAGGATGACCGCGAGGCCGCGTTCGCGCAGCCGCTCGACCAGGTTCAGCACCTCGGCGGTCTGGGCGACGCCGAGCGCCGCGGTGGGCTCGTCCAGCATCACGACCTTCGGGTCGCCGAGCAGGCTGCGGGCGATCGCGACGGTCTGCCGCTGACCGCCGGACAGGCTGGCGACCGGGATCCGGACGCTCGGGATCTTCGCGGACAGCTGACGGAGCAGCTCCCACGAGGACCGCTCCATCTCCACCTCGTCGAGCACCCGGCCCTTGCGCAGCTCGCGCCCGAGGTACAGGTTCGCGACCACGTCGAGGTTGTCGCACAGCGCCAGGTCCTGGAAGACGGTGGCGATGCCGAGCTGCTGCGCCTCGGCCGGACTGCCGACCCGCACCTCCTGCCCGTCGAACACCATCGTGCCGTCGTCGGCGGTGTAGACGCCGGCGATGGTCTTGACCAGCGTCGACTTGCCGGCGCCGTTGTCGCCGACCAGGGCGAGCACCTCGCCGGCCCGGACGTCCAGCTCGATGTTCTTCAGCGCCTGGACGGCGCCGAAGCGCTTGGACACGCCCCGCAGCGCCAGCACGGTGCCGGTCCCGACGGGGGTGGGTGTGACAGTCATCGATTCAGCTCCAAAGAGGTTCGTTCACGGCCGCGACCCCGGCGGCACCCCCGGCCTCCTCAGAGCCGGGGGTGCCACCAGGGCGGGAGCCTTACTTGAGGCCGGCCGCCGCGCAGGCGGTCGCGAACGACGCGGTGCAGATGTCGGTCACCTTGTAGATGCCGTCCTTGACCACAGTGTCGTTGATGTTGGCCTTGGTGACGGCGATCGGGTCGAGAATCGTCGACGGGACGCCCTTGAAGTCACCGGTCGACTCGGCCTTGCCACCGTTGGCCAGCGCGACCGCGGCCTTCGCGGCGGCCTCGGCCTGCGGCTTGACGGCCTTGTAGATGGTCATCGCCTGGTCGCCGGCGACGATGCGCTGGATCGCGGCGAGCTCGGAGTCCTGGCCGGTGACCGGCGGCAGCGGCTTCACGCCACCACCCTTGAGGGCCGCGATCGCACCGCCCGCGGTGCCGTCGTTGGCGGCGTACACGCCGACCAGGCCGTTCTTGATCGCGCTCAGCTGGCCTTCCATCCAGGCCTGGGCCTTGTCCGGGCTCCAGTCCGGGGTGTCGAACTCGGCCGCGATCTTGTAGCCGGAGCTGTCGAGCACGCTGTGCGCGCCCTTCTTGAAGTCGGCCGCGTTCGGGTCGGTCGGCGCGCCGTTGATCATCGCCAGGTTGCCGGAGGTCTTGCCGGCCGCCTTCAGGGTGTCGACCAGGGTCTGCGCCTGCAGCTTGCCGACGGTCTCGTTGTCGAACGAGACGTAGAAGTTCGCGCCGTCGATGAACCGGTCGTAGGCGATCACCGGCACGTTCTGGCCCTTGGCGGAGGCGACGACGGCTGCGGCCGCCTTGCCGTCGACCGGGTCGAGCACGAGCACGTTGGCGCCCTGGGTCAGCGCGGCCTCGGCCTGGGTCTGCTGCTTGGCGGCGTCCTGGTCGGCGTTGCTGTAGATCAGCTCGCAGTCGGCGCAGGCGGCCTTGAGCGCCTCGGTGAACAGCGGCCGGTCGAGCGCCTCGTACCGGGTGGTCTTGGACTCGGGCAGCAGCAGGGCGATCTTCTTGCCGCCGCCGGAGCTGCTGCCGGCCGAGCCGGAGTCGTCCGATCCACAGGCGACCAGGGACACAGCCAGGGCCGACACGGCGATGCCGAGGCCGACGAGACGGGTTGGGGAAACGGACATGCGGTGACTCCTTGACGTGAGGGCCCGAGTAGGCCTGAGCAGAGTCAAGCCCTCTCCGGCCTTGACGTCAAGGCTTGAATTCAAGAAGTAGACATATCGTTGTCACACGGCTGTCGTCTCGGAGAGAGCGCTCCCGCTGGCTGCGTACGGGGCGAAATGGAGCCGCTCTCTTCCGTGATCGGGGTTCGAAGGCGGGCAATCTGCTCGTAACGACCGGCTGCGGGGGCGTGCGTGGTGGTCAGGTCGCCGGAGTCGCCCAGGTCGTAGACGTCTGGTGCCGGCGGCTGCGCACTTCCGGCCGGGATGGTTGGGACGGGCGGAACGCGCTGGTCGCCGCCTAGGGGCCGGTGGCCGACGGCGGACGCGCCGAGTGCCGCCGGCGCGGCTGGGGAAGCGAGCGCCGTCGACGTGCTGCACACGATCGGCGGCGACGACACCAAACCGCGGGCCGCCGCGCTCGCGGGGAGCCTGTATACCACCGTCGCCGTGCGGGCGGCGTATCTGTACACCACCGTCGCCGTGCGGGCGGCGTATCTGTACACCACCGTCGCCGTGCGGGCGGCGTATCTGTACACCACCGTCGCCGTGCGGGCGGCGTATCTGTACACCACCGTCGCCGTGCGGGCGGCGTATCTGTACACCACCGTCGCCGTGCGGGCGGCGTATCTGTACACCACCGTCGCCGTGCGGGCGGCGTATCTGTACACCACCGTCGCCGTGCGGGCGGCGTATCTGTACACCACCGTCGCCGTGCGGGCGGCGTATCTGTACACCACCGTCGCCGTGCGGGCGGCGTATCTGTACACCACCGTCGCCGTGCGGGCGGCGTACCTGTACACCACCGCCGCCGTGCGCGCGGCGAACCTGCACACCACCCCGCCGAGCGCGCGGCGTACCTGGACACCACCCCCGCCGAGCGCGCGGCGTACCTGGACACCACCCCCGCCGAGCGCGCGGCGTAACTGGACACCACCGCCGATGACCACCTCGGTGGGGTCGAGCACTAGGGCGGCGGGGCGAGTTCGAGCATGACGGCGACCTGACTGGTCAGCTGCCCGCCGTCGCCGACGCACGACAACCTGGGGTATGCCAGGCGGGAACAGCAAACTACGCGCGAGCTACGCGGGAGTGGCTGAGGACGGAGGCCAGTTCGATCGCGCCGAGGACGTCGGCGGAGTCGCCGAGTTCGGCGGGGCGGAGTTCTACGGTGGCGGCGGCGCTCGGGATGGCGCAGCGGTCGAGGGCCTCGCGCATCGGGTGGAGGATGAGGTCGCCGGCTTCGGCCATCTTGCCGCCGACGACGATCACCTCGGGGTTGAACAGGTTCACCAGACCCGCCACGGCGACGCCGACGCGGCGGCCGGCGTCCTCGATCACGCGGCGGCAGCCCAGGTCGCCGGCCAGGGCGCGGGTGATCACGTCGCGCAGCCGCAGCGGGCCGTGCGAGGCGGCGAGTGAGTTGAGCAGCGCGCGGGAGCCGACGAAGGTGTCGAGGCAGCCGCGGTTGCCGCAGCGGCAGATCGGGCCGTTCTCGTCGATCGTCAGGTGGCCGATCTCGCCCGCCGTCCCGGCCGAACCGCGGAACACCTCGCCGCCGAGCACGATGCCCGCGCCCACGCCGTACGAGAACTTGATGTAGCAACCGTGCCGGACGCCGCGCAGCGCGCCGGACCGCAATTCGCCGAGGGCGGCCAGGTTGGCGGTGTTGTCGAGCGCGACGGGGGCGCGCAGGTAGCCGGACATCGCCGCGGCGACGTTCACGCCGCGCCACCCCGGCAGGACCGAGTCGGAACCGGCCTCGCCACTGACCGAGTCCACCGGCGTGGGCAGGCCGAAGCCGATCGCGCCGATGTCCTCGACGCCTTGGCCGACGGTCTCGGCGAGGTCGGCGAGCAGGCGCGCGGCCCGCTCCATCCCGTCGTCAGCGACGTGGTCGGCTTGCAGTGGCATCAGTTGCTCAGCGAGGATTTCGCGGCTCTCGGAGGCGATCGCGACCCGGACGTCACGCTCGCCGAATGCGACCCCGGCCAACAGTCCGCCGCCGGAGGCGAGCGAGACCAGGACGGCGCGGCGGCCGTTGCGGATGCTGGGTGACACTCCGACCAGACCGGCCTGGTCGAGTTCCTTGACCATGTTGGACACGGTCGCGGCGGACAATCCGGAGGCGGCAGCGATCTCGACCTGCGTGAGCGGACCGTGCTGCCGGACAACCCCCAGGACACGCTCACGGTTGGCTTCGCGCAGCGAAGCCTGTGAGCCTGGTGCCGGGCGGGTTGCGTTCATTACATAAAGATAACGGATCGAAGGGATTCCGTCGCCGGATAACCGGCCGTCGGCCTGACCGTGATCGCCATGTGTCCTCGCCGTTACGCGTAGTCCTGCCCGTCAGGACGTCCGCCGTGACACTAATGCACCACCAGTCCCAGGAGCATCGGACCCACGCGGTGGTGGATCGAGGACCACGCGGGGTGCTCGGGCGGCTTCGGTGGGTGGTCGGATGGGTGAGAAGAGTCGGCGCGGTGAAGGGTCGGGCGGCTCGCGGCGGCGGGAGGCGGTCGGACCGCGAGCCCGGGGCGTGAGGCCGGGATGAAGCCGCCGGGGGATGGCGAGCGGATCGCGGGGTGGTGGGCGGCGGGAGTCTGTTAGGGCGCGATGGTGAGCTGTGCGGGGTTAGATCGCGAGGGCGATGGTGAGCTGTGCGGGGTTAGATCGCGAGGGCGATGGTGAGCTGTGCGGGGTTAGATCGCGAGGGCGATGGTGAGCTGTGCGGGGGTCGGATCGCGAGGGCGATGGTGAGCTGTGCGGGGGTCGGATCGCGAGGGCGATGGTGAGCTGTGCGGGGGTCGGATCGCGAGGGCGATGGTGAACCGTGCGAGGTCAGATCGCGAGGGCGATGGTGAACCGTGCGGGAGTCAGACCGCGAGGGCGATGGTGAGCAGGGCGAGGGGGAGGGCCAGTTCGACGGTCGCGCCGAGGGTGTCACCGGTGATGCCGCCGAGGGAGGTGCGGGCGCCGCGGGTGGCCGCGAGTGCGAGGGCGACGGTGAGCAGGATGGCCAGGGCGGTGCCGATGAGCGCCGGCCCGAGAGCGAAGGCCGGATCATCGACCGCGGAGGGCGGGAGGATCGTCAGGCCGGGTGATACTTCGTGGACGCCTTTGAGGGTGGTCGAAGAGGTCAGGTCCGGCGAGGGGGCCGTGAGCCAGACGAGCGCGAGAACCAAGGCCAGTGCGGCGAGCGTCACCAGCGCGGCGGCGTACGGGCGGACGGTGGCCGCGACCATCGCCCCGAGGCCGTCGGGGCGGGCGGACGGGACGCCGACGCGGCAGGACCAGGGGAGCGTGAGCCGGCTGGCGACGGTCGCAACGAACACGGCCTGCCAGCCGAAGCCGGCTTGGATGCAGGCGGTGAGCGCTGCGACGTCGATCAGCAGCACAGCGACGATCGCCACCACACCGAACGGACCGATGTCGCTCTGCTTCATGATCCGCAGCTTGGTCTCCCGGTCACGCCGGCTCCCGAACGCGTCAGCGGTGTCCGCAAGACCGTCGAGATGCAGCGCTCCGGACAGCACGCAAAGCGCCACGACACCGAGCACCGCCGCCAGCAGGGAGGCTTCGGGCTTCACGGCGTGAACAACGCCGACCACACCGGCGGCCAACCCGCCCACCACCACCCCGGCCACCGGCGCAAGCAACATCGCCCCACCGGCAACCGCCCGATCCACCCGCCGAGGCGCGGGCGTAGGCAACACGGTCAAGGTCCCGAACGCCAGCCGCAACCCGTCAAGCGTCACGCGCCACCCCCGGACGCCCAGCACTGACCAACGTGCTTGGAAAGGGGTTCCCGGTCGATCGCTGAGCGTGAGGCCCGCCGCCGGGCGGAGGTTGGTGGGTGGTGCACGTCCGGCTCGCACCGCGTCGGTCGGCGCCACGCACCGGCACGGCGACCTGCGTCGGCAGGCGGTCCCGGACCGCGACGTCCCGCTCCAGCCGTAGCCGCAGCGTCCAGGCCGAGTCACAGCGTCCCGCCTCCGCCTCCGCCCCAGCCCCAGCCCGAGACCCAGACCCAGTCCCAGCCCCAGACCCAGTCCCAGCCTCCCGCCCCCGCCGTAGTCGCAGCGTCCCGCTCCTCACCCTGCCCATCCGTCCCATTTGGCGGGTCAACCCACCGATTGGTGGGTTCGATGGCGGCATCCCGCACTGGAACCCACACATCCGAGGGTTAACCGTGCAAATGTCGGCGGCGGCCAGAGCCAGAGCTGGGCGAGCGTGGCGGCGGAGGGCGACGTGAGCGCAGGGTGACGCGAGCGCGCGGTGGGGCGTGCGGGGGGAGGCGAGTGCGCGGTGGGGCGGGCGGGGGAAGGTGAGTGCGCGGTGGGGCGGGCGGGGGAAGGTGAGTGCGCGGTGGGGCGGGCGGGGGAAGGTGAGTGCGCGGTGGGGCGGGCGGGGGAAGGTGAGTGCGCGGTGGGGCGGGCGGGGGAAGGCGAGTGCGCGGTGAGGCGGGCGGGGGAAGGCGAGCGCGCGGGGACGCCAGCGGGGTGCCGTTAGCGGGGTGACGCAAGCGCCTTGCGCCACCACGGCGTCTCGTGTCGTCACAGCGCGACGGTTCTTCCCGCGATGCACCACAGGACCGTGTCCGACTGGCGGGAGATCGTGGCGTTGAGGCGGCCCATCAGGTCGCGGAACAGCCGGGTGCCGGCGTCGGCCGGGACCACCCCCGAGCCGACTTCGTTGCTCACGGCGACGACTCGGCGCGGTGTCGCGGACCACGCGGCTGCGAGCTGGTCGATTCGCCGTTCGACCTCGTCGGCGTTCTCGGGATGCTCCCAGATGTCGCACGCGTCCATCGTCCGCGCGAGCCAGAGCGTCAGGCAGTCCACCAGCAGTGGCGGGCCGTCGGTCTCGAGCAGCGGGACGAGGTCGATCGTCTCCGCGAGTCCCCAGGAAGCAGGCCGCCGTGCGCGATGCTTGGCGATCCGATCGGCCCATTCGGGATCCGCCGAGCCGTCACCACCGGTCGCGACGTAGAGGGTGTCCGGGGTGTCGGCCATCAGGCGCTCGGCCTCGGTGGATTTGCCAGAGCGGGCGCCGCCGAGGATGAGGGTCCGCCGAGCGACAGGCGCAGACTGCAGGCCGCCGACAGCTGGCGCGGTCCACGAGAGCTGGTCGCCGACAGCGGACGCGGTCCACGACAGCTGGTCACCCTCAGGCGTCAGTACGTCGTACCGGATGCCGGCGGGCGTGCGCGTCGTGGTGACGCGGTACCCGTCGACCGGGGTGAAGCCGTCGGCGCTCAACCGCAGGACGCCGTCCACCACAGCACCGCCCTCGCTGGTGACCAGTTCAGCCATCATGCCTCCCCTCGAAGCTCACCGGTACGTCGAACGCGGCCTTCCGCGCAGTTCGGCGGAAGGCCTTGAGGACCGGACGACCCAGCGCCAGCACCAGTACGGCGCACAGCACGCCGCGCGGGATGTCCCAGCCCAGCGAGGTCGCCACGACGAACAGCAGGTACCGGTGCAGGTTGTCGGCCAGCGCGTCGCCGGGGATGAACGAGAAGTCGCTGCCGAAGGTCGCGAACGGCCAGAACCACAGGTTCATCACCACGCCGTACAAGATGCCCGCGACCAGCGAGTACGCCGCGAGCAGCAGCAGCTCGAGCCGTCCGCCGACCCGCGGCAGCAGCCCGGCCAGGCAGCCGACCCACGCGCAGGCGAGCATCTGGAACGGCATCCACGGCCCGACCCCGCCGCTGATCAGCGCACCCGCCAGCAGCGAGATCGCGCCCAGCACGAAGCCGAAGCCGGCGCCGAAGGCTCGCCCGGCCAGGATCAGGAGGAAGAAGCCCGGCTCCAGCCCCGCCGTACCGGGGCCGAGGGCGCGCAGGGCGGCGCCGACCGCGGCGAGCATGCCGAGCAGGGAGATCACCTTCGCGTCGATCCCGGCCTCGGCCAGTTCGGCGAGGACGACGGCGACCAGCAGCGGCAGCAGCAGGACGAACAACCAGGGCGCGTCGGTGGTGTGCCCGATCGCCGAGGCCCCGGCCTGGTCGGTCTGCCAGATCAGCGGCCAGGAGAACGCCAGCAGTCCGACAACCGATGCGAGCAGGAGCGTCGCCGTACTGCGGGGCTTCAGCCGGACCAGCCGCGGTCCGGTCACGACGCACGCTCGAGCGCGGTGGCGACTTCGCCGACGGTGAGGAACGGCAGCGGCGCGAGGATCTTGGCCACCTGCGGCGCGAACGCCGGCGACCCGGCGATCACCGTGGCGGTGTCGCCGTCGCTGACCAGTTCGCCGTCGGCCAGCACGAGCACCCGGGTCGCGACCTCCGCCACCATCTCGACGTCGTGGGTCGACAGCACGACCGCGTGCCCGTCGGCCGCGAGCTCGCGCAGGATCTCGACCAGCCGCCGCTTCGCTCCGTAGTCCAGACCGCGGGTCGGCTCGTCGAGCAGCAGCAGCGGGGGAGCACCACACAGTACGACGGCCAGCGCCAGGCAGAGCCGCTGTCCCTCCGACAGGTCGCGCGGGTGCATCTGGTCGTCGATGTCAGGCGCGAGCCGCTCCAGCAGAGCGCGGCAGCGGCCCGGCGTCACCTTGAAGTCGCTGTCCGCCCCAGCGCACTCCTCAGCCACAGTAGGGGCGTAGAGCAGATCGGCCGGCTCCTGCGGGACCAGTCCGACCGCCTTGACCAACTGCTTGGGCTTCGTACGCCGTGGGTCGATGCCCGCAGCAACAACACTGCCCGACCGCGGCTGCACCAACCCGACCAGAGCGTTCAGCAGCGTCGACTTGCCCACGCCGTTGCGGCCCATCAGCGCAACCACCTCACCCGCCCGGAGTGAGAGTGACACCCCACGCAGCGCCGGCACGCTCCCGTAGCTGACCACCAGATCGTTGCACCGGGCAAGCTCGTTGCCGATCACGGCGACGCGCGGAGCGGGCCGGTGATCACCCAGCCGCTCCCGCAGTACGCCGGCCGCACGGCGGGCGTCCCGGACCGACAGCGGCAACGGCGACCAGCCGGCGAGTCGCCCAAGTTCCACCACCGGGGGTGCGACCGGCGCGGTCACCATCAGGTCGGCCGGAAGACCAGTGGACACCGCGCCCGAGATCTCGATCACCCGGTCGGCGTACTGGATGACTCGCTCGAGCCGGTGCTCTGCCATCACGACAGTGACGCCGAGGTCATGCACGAGTCGCTGCAGCGCGGCCAGCACCTCTTCGGCCGCCTGCGGGTCCAGCGCCGACGTCGGCTCGTCCAGTACGAGCACAGCCGGGTGAGAGGTCAGCGCGGCCCCGATCGCCGTCCGCTGCCGTTGCCCACCGGACAGCGCGGTCAGCGGCCGATCCCGTACGTCGGCCAGCCCGAGCAGGTCGAGCGTCTCCTCGACGCGGCGGCGCATCACGTCCGGAGGTACGCCGAGCGACTCCATGCTGTACGCCAGTTCGTCCTCGACCGTGTCGGTGACGAACCCGGCCATCGGGTCCTGCCCGACGATGCCGACCACGTCCGCCAGGTCGCGCGGGCGGTAGTCCTTGGTGTCGCGGCCGTTCACCAGTACCCGGCCGGCCAGTGTGCCGCCGGTGAAGTGCGGGACCAATCCGTTGATCGCCCGGAGCAGTGTGGACTTGCCCGAGCCGGTCCGGCCGACCACCAGCGCCAGCTCGCCTTCCGGCACGGTGAAGCTGACGTCGCGCAGCGCCGGCTCGGCAGCACCGTCGTACGTGACGGTGACCCGGTCGAACTCGATCATGCGGGCACCAGCTCAGGTCGACGCGTCAGGGGAGGAGCAGCGACCGCAGGGGCCAGGCCGATCAGGATGCCGAGCACGGGCAGCAGCGGGACCGGCGGGACGACCAGCGGGCCGGGCAGTACGAGGCCCTCGACGCCGCGCGCGGCCGCAACGATCAGAGTCGCTGCGGCGATCGCACCGGAGCCGATGACCAGCCACTCCGGCAGAGCCCAGGGGTCCGGCCGGTAGCGCGTGCGGGTCACCCGCTGGCGCCCGACAGCCATCGCGCCGGTCGCCAGCAGTACGCCGAAAGCCAGTGCGCCGGCCGCGGCCGGGAAGGCCATCGCATCAGTGAGCAGGGAGTAGACGCCGAGCATGATGCCGAGCAGACCGAGCAGGACCGACGCCCCGGTGATCTGGCGCTGACGGCGCGGGACGTGCGCCGTCCGGCCGTAGCCGCGCGAGTCCATCGCCGCGGCGAGCTCGACCGAGCGGTCGAGTGCGCCTTCCAGGACCGGCATCGCCGTCGTACGGAAGGAGCCGCGGGTGCGGCCGCGCAGGCGGCGGGCGCCGCGGATCCGGCGGGCGTCGGTGACCAGTTGCGGCGCGAAGGTCAGCGCCACCACACAGGCGACGCCCATCTCGTAAAGGGCCCCGGGCAACGACTTGAGCAGGCGGCGCGGACTGGCGAGGGCGTTGGCCGCGCCGATGCAGCAGAGCATGACGGCGAGCTGGAGGCCGTCGTACAGCGCGGTGACGACGGCCTCGGCCGACACCTCGCCGCCCAGCTTCACGCCGTTGGCCCAGTCGGGCAAGGGGATCTGAGGGAGCGTGAACAACAGCGTGTTGCCCTGCGAGCGCGTGGAGAGCAGCGCCTGCAGGACGATCCGGACGCCGATCACGACCAGGCCGAGCTTCAGGAAGGCCAGATAGCTGTTGGCCCAGGGAGCGTCGCTGCGGCGAGCCGCCACGACGAAGCCGGCCACCGCCAGGATCAGGACGAGCAGCACCGGGTTGCGGGTCCTGCTGGCGGCGACGGCGAGGCCGAGGGCCCACAACCACCACGCCCCCGGGTGCAGAGCCCGGGGGAGGGTGGGGTGGTGGACCGCGCGCACCGGATCAGCTCTGCGCGCGTCGGCGAGCCAGCACGAAACCACCACCGGCCAGCAGCAGTACGACGACCGCCGCGAGCACGATGCCGCCCCAGGGCGCGCCGTCGTCCGACTGAGCGGCGGCGGGCTGGGAGGCGTCGGACGGGCTGGCGGAAGGTGTGGCGGTCGAACCGACGGCCGGGGCGATCTCCAGCGTGACCGGCTCGTCCGTGGCCGGGACCCGGATGTTCTTCATCGCTTGGCCGCACCCGGTCGCCGGGTAGCCGTCGATGCCGCAGGCCAGGCCCTTCTCGATCCGCACCGGTCCGGCCGCGGCGAGCACCTTGGCGCCGGTCGCCTTCTCGTCGGTGACCACGCACGTCCCGGTGGCCGGCGGCGGGGCGGTGCCGGACGGCGAGTCGGCCTGCGTCCCGGGGTCGACCACCAGCGCGACCCGCTTCTTGCCGGGCTCGGCCGGGGTCTCGCCGCAGATCGCGGCGAAGTCACCGGCGGCCCGGGGGACGCGCGGCTTCGTGCCACCCACGGCGTACCGCCAGCCTTCGACGGAGCCGTCGGCCGGGACCACCTGCTCGGGGCCCTTCTGGGCGAACGCCCACTGGCCGTTGGTCCACTGGTAGTAGCCCCAGAAGCGGTAGCCGTCCTCGGCCGGGGCCGCGCTGGCGGCCTGGCTGGTGCTGACGGTGACGGTCCCCGCCAGCAGGAGACCCGCCAGCAGGCTGAGGACCAGTCGCAGGGTCCGGTGTGATGTCATCTCGTGTCCTTGCTCGGGCCGAGGCCTGCCGAGAGGAGAGACGCCACGCCGGGAACACGGGGCCGGGCTCCTCCCGCGGTCCTCGGCGGGATAGGTGAGCCTGCTGCTCGGACGCAGTGTTCCGGCTCGCCGCGGCCCGGGGGAATCCGGTCGCGGCCTACGGTTGCGGGTCAGCGCCGGCTTCGGACCGGCTTCCCTGCGGCACAGCAGTGGTTCGGGCGCAGCTTACCGCTGCCGCGCCCAGGCATGCGTGAGCCCGTACGGCGAACGTGCGGCAGGCCACAGTTCGCCCAACGATCGGGCGCACCTCCTGACTGCACGCCTACTGCGCGGCACTCGGCACGGCACCGAGCACCTGCTCGCTACGGCGTGAAGTCAGGAGGTACGCCCGATCGTTGCGGTCGGCTATTCCTGAGCGGCCAGGCTCATCGGGCCGTAGACCTCGCGGCCGTCCTCGAGCAGATAGACCTGGGCGACGCCCTGGTCGGCCAGTTCGCGCCAGATCTCGCCGAGCCAGCTCTCCGCGTCGCCCTGGGCGGAGAAGTCCGCGGTGCCCAGGTCGCCCGGGTCGGCCGGTTCACCGGTCGCGGTCTCGAACCGCCAGGTCCAGCTCATGAGCCGGGCCGGGTCTGCGGCGCGTTCTGCGCGGTCTTGGCCGGGTCGCGCTCGATCGCGTTGCCGAGCGACTCGTCGATCCGCTTCAGCAGCGCGTCGTCGAGCTTCACACCGGCGGCCTTCACGTTCTCGGTGACCTGCTCGGGCCGGGAGGCGCCGATGATGGCCGACGAGACGTTCTGGTTCTGCAGGACCCAGGCGATCGCCAGCTGCGACAGGCTCAGGCCGGCCTCGTCGGCGATCGGCTGCAGCTCCTGGACGCGCTCGAGCACGTCGTCCTTGAGCCAGCGGCCGATCATGTTCGCGCCGCCCTTGGTGTCGGTCGCGCGGGAACCCTCCGGCGGCTGCTGGCCCGGCTTGTACTTACCGGTCAGCACGCCCTGCGCGATCGGGGAGAACACCACCTGGCCGATGCCGAGCTCCTCCGAGGCCGGCACCACCTCGGCCTCGATGACCCGCCAGAGCATGTTGTACTGCGGCTGGTTGGAGACCAGCGGGACGCGCAGCTCACGGGCCAGCCGGTGGCCTTCGCGCAGCTGGTCGGCGGTCCACTCCGACGTCCCGATGTAGAGCGCCTTGCCCTGGCGGACGACGTCGGCGAAGGCCTCCATCGTCTCCTCCAGCGGCGTCTCGGTGTCGAACCGGTGCGCCTGGTAGACGTCGACGTAGTCGGTCTTGAGCCGCTTCAGTGAGCCGTTGATCGACTCGTGGATGTGCTTGCGGGACAGGCCCACGTCGTTCGGTCCACCCGGCCCGGTCGGCCAGTACACCTTGGTGAGGATCTCCAGCGACTCGCGCCGCTGTCCCTCCAGGGCCTCGCCGAGCACGGTCTCCGCGGCGGTGTTCGCGTACACGTCCGCGGTGTCGAACGTGGTGATCCCGGCCTCGAGCGCCGCCTTCACACAGGCCTTGGCCTGCTCGTTCTCCACCTGCGACCCGTGGGTCAGCCAGTTCCCGTAGGAGATCTCGCTGACCTTCAGTCCACTGTTTCCGAGATACCGAAAGTCCATGGGAACGACCCTACTTCGCCCAGCCGACACCCGCCCGGCGACTCCCTATCCGTGGACGGCCGCCAACCACTGCCCGGCCATGGTCTCCACCCACGCTGTCACGTCCGGAGCCGATGGAATCCGGTACAGCGTGTACTCCGGGCAGCCTTCCAGCACCTCGAGGTGGTCGACGTCGTGGTCGGGCGCGAACACCAGCACCTCGCCGGTGGTCCGGTGGAAGAGCGTGAGGTTCCCGTTGCGCTCCTCGGCCAGTACGCCGTAGTCAGCCGCCTCGATCGGCACGGTCAGCCCGTCCTGCTCCCAGATCCAGGCGTAGGCAGCGAACTGCTCCGCAGGTGAGCGGGCCGCGAGGGTGGGCGTCAGGGCCGCGTCGTGATTGAGGAGCCAGGTCTCCTCGGTCCCGCCCAAGCACATGGTTATGCCGCCGGTCACCCGCCACAGCTCGTGCAGCACGCTCGGCGCCCGCACCATCGGCACGGCCATCGGAAGGCGGACAGCCCAGCAACTCGTGCGTCCGTCGATCTGGTCCCAGGTCAGTAGCTGGTGGTGGATGCCCTCGAGGACAACAGGGGTGGCCTGGGCCGCGCTCAGGAGACGGCTGAGCTGGGGCAGTCTGCTGATCGGCGGCTGATTCCAGGACCGGGCCGGCGCGGCTGGGGCGCAGGTGGGCTCGAGCATCCACGAGGTGTCGACGAGGCGCTCTTTTGGGGTGGTCATTCGACTCGGATCGTGAGCGTGTGGTGACCGGCGAGGGTGGCTGGTACGGCGGTGACTGGCCGGCCGTCGAGGTGCACCTGGGCAGTGGTTCCGGAGCCGGTGAGGGTGAGGTCGAGCGTGCTTCGCGGTAGGGGAGGCCGGTCAACTGGAGGTCCCCGAGGCCCTCGGGGACGGTCGGCGCGACGGTGATGCCCTCAGGGGTGAAGTGCAGGCCGAAGAGGGACTCGTGGATCAGGCGCAGGTACGCCGTGGCCGACCAGGTCTGGTGGGGGAGGGACTCCCACTGGCGGCCGACCTGCCAGCCGCCGTCGACCGCGCCGGTGGTGGCGTTGTAGAGCTCGAAGAGTTCGTCGTTGCTGCCGTGGAACAGCCGGGTCAGGTCCTCGAGGGTCTGGCCGAACAGTTCGACCTCGCCGGCCGACGCGGCGGCCGAGCCCCACAGGCCCATCACCATCGGCCAGCAGATCGCGTTGTGCCGGCCGGGGCGCTGGGCGTCGTACCGGGGGAAGTGCGGCCAGACGTTGACCATGCCGAACGGCTCGCGGTGGGCGTTGGCGAAGATCTGCCGGGTGCGGTCCGGACCGGCGATGCCGAACTCGACGGCCAGCGCCAGCCCGGCGGTCTCCTGGTGGAGATCCAGGCCGTCGGGGCCGAGGAAGTAGCCGTAGGTGCCGCTGGGATGCCAGAGGTGGCGGTTGATCGCGGCCGCCAACTCGTCGGCCCGCCGGTCGTACGACGGATCGCCACCCAGCAGCGTCAGGCAGCGCAGAGCCTGGACGTAGACCGCGTTGGTCGACAGGCACCGGAGCTCGGCCGTGCCCGGGTAGTCCAGCACGAACGAGGACTCGCCCTCGACGACCGGGAGCCCGCTGATGCCGTCCTGCATCAGCGCGGGGCCGGCGTACAGGCCGGTGGTGGGGTCGAAGCGCTCCTTGTCGAGGATCTCCAGCGACGCCGTGGCGATCTCGTACGCCGTGGCGCCGAACGCGGTGTCGCCGGTCACCACCACGTGCTGCCAGGCGCCGATCACCCAGATGATCTGGTCCCACCACTGGTTGTCCTGGGCGACCACCCGGCGGCCGGGCTCGCAGACCGCGAGCAGTGTCGAGCGGGCCACCTCGGGCGCGAGCAGGCTGGCGGCGTTCCGGCAGTTGATCGCCGCGTCGCGGGTCCAGGGGTCGTCGTAGCCACCGCCGGCCCGGACGAATCCGGCGGCGGTGACGTTGACGTCGAGCAGGTTGCGCAGCGCGGCGCCGTACAGCGTGCTCGCGACGGCGGGTCCGCGCAGGACCGGTCGCACCGGTCAGGCGGGCTTCTCGCCGCGGGCCACCATCGGCTTGGGCAGCCGCCAGCGGCGCATCTGCATCGTCCGGCGGACCGCGTAGAAGCCGATGCCCCGGGTCGACTCGTTCGGGAACTTCTTGGCGATCGCGCGCTTGAGGCCGCTGGACAGGAAGAACCAGTCCGCGGCGATGCAGGCGATCATCACCAGGAACAGCAGGTTGACCAGGCCGGGCAGCCAGGTGAAGACGCCGGAGAAGACCACGCCGAGCAGCGAGATCACCAGCAGCACCGGCAGCGCGAACTCCATCACCGACCAGCGGGCGTCGACGTAGTCGCGGGCGAACCGGCGGACCGGGCCCTTGTCGGCGGCCGGCAGGTACCGGTCGTCGCCGGTCTTCATCGCCTCCTGCATCTTGGCCCGCTCGGCGCGCATCTTCTCCCGCCGGTACGCCGCGGCCTCCTTGCGGTTGCGCGGCTTCTTCAGCGCGGCCTTGCGCGCCTGCTCGGCCTCCTTGCGGGTCGGGGTCGGGCGGCCTTTGCCCCCGACCTTGCCCTGGGGCTCCGCGGCGGCGGGCTCTGACGGTGTCTCGGACTTGTTACGACGGAACACGGGAGCTGGACCTCATTCGGGCTGCGCTGTCACAACGGGGCTGGTCACTCGGGGTGGTCCCCGGAGGATCGGGCCAGTTTATCGGGGCCGGTCCTGATGGTGTGGTGACCCATGGGGACATAGGGTGGATGACACGCACGCCGGGTCCACTCTCCGGCACAGAAGGGGTACGGATATCGATGAGCATCTTCAAGAGGATGTCGACGATCTTCAAGGCCAAGGCGAACACAGCCCTGGACAAGGCCGAAGATCCTCGCGAAACCCTTGACTACTCGTACCAGAAGCAGCTCGAACTGCTGCAGAAGGTACGCCGTGGTGTGGCCGACGTCGCCACCAGCCGCAAGCGGGTGGAGCTGCAGGCCTCGCAGCTGCAGGCCCAGTCGGCCAAGCTGCAGGAGCAGGCCCAGAAGGCGCTCTCGATGGGCCGTGAGGACCTTGCCCGGGAGGCGCTGACCCGCAAGTCCGGTCTGCAGGGCCAGATCGACGACCTGACCGCGCAGCACGCCCAGCTCCAGGGCGAGGAGGAGAAGCTCACGCTGGCCTCCCAGCGGCTGCAGGCCAAGGTCGAGTCGTTCCGGACCCGCAAGGAGACGATCAAGGCCACCTACACCGCGGCCGAGGCGCAGACCCGGATCAACGAGGCCTTCTCCGGCATCTCCGAGGAGATGAGCGACGTCGGTCTGGCGGTGCAGCGCGCCGAGGACAAGACCCAGCAGATGCAGGCCCGGGCCGGCGCGATCGACGAGCTGCTCGCCTCCGGCGCGCTCGACGACGCCTCGGGCACGAGCAAGGACAGCATCACCCTCGAGCTGGAGCGGATGTCGTCCAACTCCGACGTCGAGAACGAGCTGGCCGCCCTGAAGGCCCAGATCGGCGGCTCCGAGGCACCGAAGCAGCTGTCCCAGGACGCGCCCGGTGCGGCGCAGCCCGCTCAGCCCGCCCAGCAGCCGGTGCAGCAGCCGGCCCGCCCCCAGGACGGAGACGTTCGATGATCGTTCGCATCATGGGTGAGGGGCAGTGGAGGCTGGCCGACGACAAGCTGGACCAGCTGAACGCGGTCGACACCGACCTGGAGAAGGCCGTCTCGGCCGGCGACGAGGACGGTTTCAAGACCGCCTTCACCGCGCTGCTGGAGTTCGTCCGCAGCGGCGAGCGGGTGCCGGACAACGAGCTGCACGACTCCGACGCGATCCTGCCGCCGGGCGACAGCACGCTGGCCGAGATGCGCGAGCTGATCAGCGGCGACGGCCTGATCGCCGGCTGACCGCGGGACGACGGTGGCCCGAGGTCCCCTGCTGACGGGCCGCCCGGGGTACGAGCATCGAGTGGAGAGGGCCGATCCGTGCGGATCGGCCCTTCTGCTGTGTGGATCCGAGCACGCAGCGTGGTGCTCGATCAGCCCGCGATGACTGGCCGGATGTGCTGTTCGGGAGCCGTCACGCGTAGTACGCTCAGCTGAACCGCTGCCGACCAGGCGGCGAACATGCGGCAAACCGCACCCGGGGGAAACGGGGGGCGGTGTTCACCGGGGGGTGACGGAGGGTGACGGATAATGCCGTCGCGGGGGAGCAAGTTACGCAAGGCCCGGGACCGCTGATCGCGGACGTGCCGGACCGGCGTCGACCCGTCTGGGTCGTGCCGGACACGGTGCCCGCGATCGTGCCGCGGTCGACCTGGGCGACACGTCCGCCGTGGGTCGCGGTGTACCACTGGGCCGCGATCGGCGGTGATCTGCTGGCGGCCGTGATCGGCGCGTCGGTGGCGCTGCTGACCCGGTTCGGGTACCAGATCGGCGGTGGTTACCTGGTGTTCGGCAGCCTGCTGCCGCTGGCCTGGGTGGCCGCGGTCGCGTTGTCGCGCGGGTACGAGTCGCGGTCGTTCGGTGCCGGCGCGGACGAGTTCCGCTCGATCCTGCGGTCCGGTCTCGGGCTGACCGCGGTGGTCGCGGTGGTGTCGTACGCGACCAAGAGCGAGATCGCGCGCGGCTTCGTCGTGCTGGCGATCCCGGCGACGATGGTGCTGGCGCTGCTGTTGCGCTACCTGTTGCGCCGCGATCTCAGCCGGCACCGCTATCGCGGCCGGTGCATGCGCCGCGTGCTCGTGGTCGGTCGCAACGGCGAGGCAGCGACCTTGCGGGAGCGCCTCGAGGAGCGGCCCGCCGACGGGTACCGGGTGGTGGCGGTCTGCCGGCCGCGCGGCGACGCACGGCTCGGCGTTCCGGTCCCGCCCGACGGGCTGGACGAGGCCGACATCATGGCGGCGGTGGACCGGCACGCGGTCGACGTCGTCGCGATCGCCTCGGACCCGGACCTGGCCGGCCAGTCGCTGCGCCGGCTGTCCTGGGCGCTGGAGCAGCGTGGCGTCGAGCTGATCGTGTCGCCCGGCATCATCGAGGTGGCCGGTCCGCGGATCTCGATCCGCCCGGTCGCGGGACTGTCGCTGCTGCACCTGGAACGTCCGTCGTCGAGCGCCGGACCGCATCTGCTGAAGAGCATCTTCGACCGGGTGATGGCGCTGGCGCTGCTGTTGATCGCGCTGCCGTTGCTGGTCGGCATCGCGCTCGCCGTCCGGCTGACCAGTCACGGGCCGGCGTTGTTCAAGCAGCGCCGGGTGGGCCGCGGCAACGTCCCGTTCACCATGCTGAAGTTCCGCACCATGGTGGTCGACGCGGAGGACCGGCTGGGCGAGCTGACCGCCGGCAGCGACGGCAACGGGGTGCTGTTCAAGTTGCGCTCCGATCCGCGGGTGACCCGGGTGGGCAAGGTGCTGAGGCGGTACTCGCTGGACGAGCTGCCGCAGCTGATCAACGTCCTGCGCGGTGACATGTCCTTGGTCGGTCCGCGGCCTCCGCTGGAACGCGAAGTGGCCATGTACGCCGCCGACGACACCCGCCGGATGCTGGTGAAACCGGGCCTGACCGGGCTGTGGCAGGTGAGTGGCCGCAGTGACCTGTCCTGGGACGAGTCGGTGCTGCTCGACCTGCGCTACGTCGACAACTGGTCGATGACGCTGGACCTGCTGATCTTGTGGAAGACCGCACGCGCGGTGCTGAAGGGTTCCGGCGCGTACTGAGCCCGGGCGGCCGTTGGGGGACGGTCGTTCGGTGGCGACAACAGTCGCCGAGGGGGGAATTTTTCGATGGAGGGGGAACGGATGGCGACCGAAGACGGCCGGCTGGCCGCGGAACTCGCGACGGACGCGGGACGGCTGCTGCTCACGCTGCGGGCGGCCCGGGGAGCGGGCCGCGCGCTCGGCGCGGAGGGCGACCGATCGGCGAACGAGCTGCTGATCCGCGGCTTGCGGGATCGCCGGCCGGGCGACGCCGTACTGAGTGAGGAATCGGCCGACACCGCGCAGCGGTTGTCCGCCGACCGGGTCTGGATCATCGACCCGCTCGACGGCACGCGCGAGTACGGGGAGCCGCCGCGCCGCGACTGGGCGGTGCACGTCGCGTTGTGGGAACGCGGTGAGCTCGTGGCCGGCGCCGTCGCGCTGCCGGCGATGAACGTTGTCCACGGCACCGATGACCCGGTCCCGCCGGCGCCCCGCGACGGCGGCCGGTTGCGGATCGCGGTCAGCCGGACCCGGCCACCGTCGCTGGTCGAGAAGCTCGCGGTCGAGTTGGACGCCGAGCTGGTTCCGATGGGGTCGGCCGGCGTGAAGGCGACCGCCGTACTGCGCGGCGAGGCCGACGCCTATGTGCACGCCGGCGGGCAGTACGAGTGGGACTCCGCCGCGCCGGTCGCGGTGGCCCGGGCCGCCGGGCTGTTCTGCAGCCGGATCGACGGGTCGCCGCTGCGCTACAACCAGCCCGACCCGAAGTTGCCGGACCTGCTGGTCTGCCGGCCGGAGGTCGCCGACGAGCTGCTGGCCGCGATCGCGGTCTACCTCGGCGGGGAGGGCGGCCGATGAGCCGCCGGTACCAGCTGACGCAGCTGGAGACGCTCGAGTCCGAGGCGGTGCACATCTTCCGCGAGGTCGCGGCCGAGTTCGAGCGGCCGGTGCTGCTGTTCTCCGGTGGCAAGGACTCGATCGTGATGCTCCGGCTGGCGCAGAAGGCGTTCCATCCCGCGCGGATCCCCTTCCCGGTGATGCACGTGGACACCGGCCACAACTTCCCCGAGGTGCTGGCGTTCCGGGACCGGCGGGCCGGCGAGCTGAACCTTCAGTTGCTGGTGGCAAGCGTTCCGGACGCGCTGGACCGTGGCTTCGTGCAGGCGCCGCCCGACGGCACCCGCAACCGGATCCAGACGCCGGTGCTGCTGGAAGCGTTGGAGAAGCACCAGTTCACCGCGGTCTTCGGCGGCGCCCGCCGCGACGAGGACAAGGCCCGGGCCAAGGAGCGGATCTTCTCGTTCCGCGACGAGTTCGGCCAGTGGGACCCGAAGAACCAGCGGCCCGAGCTGTGGAACCTCTACAACAGCCGGATCCACCTCGGCGAGAGCATCCGGGTGTTCCCGCTGTCGAACTGGACCGAGCTGGACATCTGGCAGTACATCGCCCAGGAGCGCCTGGAGCTGCCGTCGATCTACTACGCGCACGAGCGCACGGTGTTCGAGCGCAACGGAATGCTGTTCGCCGTCAACGAGTACTGCGTGCCGAAGCCGAGCGAGCCGACGTTCACCGAGACGGTGCGCTACCGCACGGTCGGCGACGCGTCGCTGACCGCCGCGGTCCGCTCGGACGCGGACACCGTCGAGAAGGTCGTCGCCGAGGTGGCCGGCACCCGGATCACCGAGCGCGGCGCCACCCGTGGCGACGACAAGTTCAGTGAGGCCGCGATGGAAGACCGCAAGCGGGAAGGGTACTTCTGACGTGGACATTCTCAGACTCGCGACGGCCGGATCCGTCGACGACGGCAAGAGCACGCTGATCGGCCGGCTGCTGTACGACACCAAATCGGTGTTCACCGACCAGATCGAGTCGGTCGAGCGGGCCAGCCGGGACCGCGGTGACGACTACGTCAACCTCGCGCTGCTCACCGACGGCCTGCGGGCCGAACGCGAACAGGGCATCACGATCGATGTCGCGTACCGGTACTTCGCGACGCCGCGGCGCAAGTTCATCGTCGCCGACACCCCCGGGCACATCCAGTACACCCGCAACATGGTGACCGGGGCGTCGACGGCCGACCTGGCGCTGATCCTGGTCGACGCCCGGAAGGGCCTGCTGGAACAGAGCCGCCGGCACGCGTTCCTGTCGACGCTGTTGCACGTACCGCACCTGATGCTGTGCGTGAACAAGATGGACCTGGTCGACTACTCCGAGGACGTGTTCGAAACGATCCGCGCGGAGTTCACCGAGTTCGCCGCGAAGCTGGACATCGGCGATCTCACCGTCGTACCGGTGTCGGCGCTGCTCGGCGACAACATCGTCACCCGCTCCACCGCGATGCCGTGGTACGAGGGACCGAGCCTGCTGCACCACCTGGAGAACGTGCACGTGGCCAGCGACCGGAACCTGATCGACGTGCGGTTCCCGGTCCAGTACGTGATCCGGCCGCAGTCCGACCAGTACCGCGACTACCGCGGCTACGCCGGGCAGGTGGCCGGGGGAGTGCTGCGGGCCGGTGACGAGGTGATGGTGCTGCCGTCGGGCTTCACCTCGACGATCCGCTCGATCGAGACCGCGGACGGCGAGGTCGAGGAGGCGTTCGCGTCGATGTCGGTGACGATCCGGCTGACCGACGAGATCGACATCTCCCGCGGCGACATGATCTGCCGGGTCAACAACGCGCCGACGGTCACCCAGGACGTCGACGCGATGGTCTGCTGGATGGACGACCTGCCGATGCGGCCCGGCCAGAAGTTCGCGATCAAGCACACCACCCGGACCGCCCGGGCGATGGTGAAGGACCTGCAGTACCGGCTGGACGTGAACTCGCTGCACCGCGATCTCGGCGCGGAGTATCTCGGCCTGAACGACATCGGCCGGGTCAGGCTGCGCACCACCCAGCCGTTGCTGTGCGACGAGTACAAGCGCAACCGGTACACCGGTGGATTCGTGCTGATCGACGAGGCGACCAACCGCACCGTCGGCGCCGGCATGGTCAACGAGGCGAGATGACGACCACCGAGCCCCGGCCGGTCGACGACGCGCTCGCGCCGTCGATCCGCGTTCTGATGGTGTGTTCCAGCGGCGGCCACCTGGCGCAGCTGATGACGTTGCGACCGTGGTGGTCGCAGCGCGACGTGTGCTGGGTGACGTTCCCGACCGAGGACGGCAAGTCGCTGCTGGCCGGCCAGCGGGCGGTGTACGCCTACCACCCGACCACCCGCAACGTGAAGAACCTGCTGCGCAACACGTGGCTGGCCGTCCAGGTGCTGCGCCGCGAGCGGCCGGACGTGATCGTCACCACCGGAGCCGGGGTGGCGCTGCCGTTCTTCGTGCTGGGCAAGCTGTCGCGCGTCCCGACCGTCTACATCGAGGTGTTCGACCGGATCGACCACCCGACGCTGACCGCCCGGCTGTGCCGGCCGTTCACCAGCCGGATGCTGGTGCAGTGGGACGAGCAGCAGCAGTTGTACTCCGGGTCCGCCGTCGTCGGGAGGTTGCTGTGAACGAGTTGGACATCCTGGTCGTGCTCGGCACCGATCACCACCGGTTCGACCGGCTGGTCGGCTGGGTCGACGACTTCCTGGAGCTCCCGAGCAACGATTCCCGGACGGCGCTGGTGCAGCTGGGCTCCACGGCCGCGCCCCGCCGGGCCAAAGGCGTCGGCATCGTCGCGTACGACGAATTGCAGGCCCTGATGCGCAGCTCGACGGCCGTCGTCACACACGGCGGCCCGGCGACGATGCTGGAGGTCCGCAAGCAGGGCCGCAAGCCGATCGTCGTACCGCGTGACCCGGTGCTGAACGAGCACGTCGACCAGCACCAGCAGGAGTTCTCCCGCCGGATGGGGGCGATGGGTCTGGTCACGCTGTGCGAGGATCGGGCGGCCTTCCTGGAGGCGCTGTCCCGCGTACTGGCTGATCCTCTGGCCCACACCGTGTCGGCCGAGGAGAACCACCGTGACAGTCTGCAGCTCCGGGCCGCGGTCGACATCACCGGTCGCATCATCGACGGCCTGGCGGTCCAGCATGCCCGGCGACGCCTCCGGACGCCTTGAAAACAAGCGTTTGAGCACCGTCCGCCGCGCCCGGTGTGACGTAAAGAACGCGTTTGTTTCCGCCTGAGAGCCGAACCGAATAACTGCCTTCGGTGTCCGGATAGCAGGCCGTGATCCACAGCGGGTGACGATCGCGGCCGTTATCGGTCTGTGATGTGACGCTGTGTGAGTCGGCTACCGAGTGTGACGTTAAGGCCGCGCTCGGACGTCTTGAGGTCCTCGCGCGGACCTGCGTAAGCTCACCCGCGCCTGGCCCGGCCTGGGGACGTGCGAGGCAAGACCACTGTCGCCGGCGCGCAACGCCGAGTTCCGCCCTCCGGGCCGGCGACCTACCTACCACCCAGCAACAGAGGGCGGAAGTGGGGAAACCACAGGTTCCGTGGAACGCCGGCCCAGCCGGCGGTCCTTGGGGCGAAGCCGCGCCAGCGGCCGGGTAATTCTTCCGACCCGAGCCCGACAGCTAACCTCACAGGCGTGCAGGAAGGACTGCCCCCCATGCGGGACAACCATTCCCGTAGGCATGGCCGACATCGGTCTGCCGTTCCCTCCGACGTACTGAACGAACCGGCCGCCAAGGCCGGACGCAGGACCCTGATCCCGATCGTGGCGGCGAGTGCCCTCGTGCTGACCACCGCGGGAATCGGCTTCGCGGCCCTCGACTCCGACGAGCCGGCACCCGCCCCGGTGACGGTCACCGCGACCGCGGACGCCTACGTGTCCACCAAGTCCCCGACCCAGCGCCACGGCTGGTCCACCCGCCTGTTCGTCAAGCAGAACGAGGCGACCAGCTACCTGCGGTACGCGGTCCCGGCTGTTGCCGACGGCTACGACCGCAAGGCCACCTTGGTGCTCACCCGGCTGACCGCCGGCAAGCCGAGCACGATCCACGTGGCCGCCTCCCCGGGCGGCTGGACCGAGGCGGTCACCGCGGTCACCGCGCCGAAGCCGGGAGCGCCGTTCGCCTCCGCGCCCGACGACGGTACGTCGCGCGAGCTGCGGATCGACATCTCGGCGGGCGTGACCAAGGCCGGTGCGCTCGACCTGGCGCTGACCCAGTCGGCCGGCCGTGGCGGTGCCGTCTTCGGCTCCCGTCAGTCCGGCGTGACCCAGACGAAGCTGGAGATCAGCTACGTCCGGGAGGGCGCGAGCGGCCCGCAGCCGACGGTTCCGACCTCGACGCCGACCACGACGACGCCGACGGCCACCCCGACGGTGACGGCCACCCGGCCGACCACCACGCCCACCACCACGCCGACGGCGACGCCGACCACCACGGCGCCGACCGCGACTCCGACCACGACGCGGCCGACGGCCACGCCGACCACCACCGCCCCGACCACGACGCCCACCACGGCGCCGGGCTGCACGGTGTCCGCGCTGCTGGTGCCGTCCTGCGGCGCCTGGTTCGGTGCGGCGGCGAACCCGCTGGGCTCGGAGACCTGGGACCAGGCGCTGTCGGCGTTCGAGACCACGGTCAACCGGACCGTGGACATCGCGCACTACTACAACTCGAGCCCGAAGCTGTTCCCGACGGCCGAGATGATCAAGCGGGCCCGCGAACCCGGCAAGAAGCGGATGCTGCTGCTGAACTGGAAGCCGGAAATGGGCCGCACCTGGGCCCAGGTCGCCGCCGGTGACCCCGAGGTGGACAAGGCGATCGACGCCGAGGCCCAGTACCTCAAGTCGACGTTCCCGGAGAAGTTCTTCCTCGGGATCCACCACGAGCCCGAGGAAGAGGTCAAGCCGGCCGCCGGTTCGGGGTACACCGCCAAGGACTACCGGGCCATGTACCGGCACGTGGTCCAGCGGATGCGCGCCAACGGCGTCACCAACGCCGTCTACGTGATGAACTACATGGGGACTCCGCACTGGGGCTCGCAGCCCTGGTTCGAGGACCTCTACCCCGGTGACGACGTGGTCGACTGGATCGCGGAGGACCCGTACATCTTCGGCGACGACGCGAACTGGTGGGGTCCGTTCACCACCGGTGTCAACCGCAAGGACACCTACACCAACCCGAGCTGGCCCGGCTTCTACACCTGGGCGACCACCAAGCACCCGGGCAAGCCGATCATGCTCGGTGAGTGGGGCATCGACGAGCAGACCATGCTCGGCATGAGCAAGGCCGACGTGCTGCGCACGGTGCAGGACGGCCTGCGCAAGATGCCGCAGGTGAAGGCGCTGGTGTACTGGAACGAGGCCACCTTCCACACGGTGGGCACGACCAGGCTCGACTCGTCAGCGGCCACCCAGTCCGCGGCGCGTGAGGTCTTCAACACCGGCCTGCTCGCGCGGCAGCTGAAGTAGTCCGTACGACGCGACGAGGCCCTCGTCCCGGTCGGTGCCATCGGCACCGGCCCGGGACGGGGGCCTCGTGGTCTCAGACCTTTTCCAGCACCAGGATCAGCGCCATCCCGAAGAACTTCAGCCGCGACCGCTCGAACGCGTCGGTGATCGGGCGGATCTTGCCGCCGAGCCCGGACCGGTCGAACGGCGGCATGATGTAGTCGACCCCGACCAGGCGGAAGCCCTTGGCCTCGATCTGCCGGCCCAGGCCGCGCACGGTGAACGACCGAGCGTCCGCGAGCCGCCGGTGCAGCGGCACGATCCACGGCAGGAACGGCCCGTAGCGCGGTGGCCGACGCTTGCCCAGGACAAAGAACCCGTGCGTCTCGAACGGGAAGTACCGGTTCGGCGATGTGATCAGGAACCGTCCACCAGGTGCCAGTACGCGGTGGATCTCGCTCAGCGAGGCGTTCAGGTCGGCGACGTGCTCCAGCACCTCGATCGTGGTCACCACGTCGAAGGACTCGTCCGGCAGGTCCAGTTCCTCGGCTGGCATCTGCCGGATCCGCACCTTGGCCGCCAGCTCCGACCCCTCCAGCTCGGACCGGAAGACGGCCAGCCGCTCCGGCTCGACGTCGACCGCGGTCACCTCGTCGAACCCGCCGGCCAGCCGGCGCGTGTAGGTGCCGTCGCCGCACCCGACGTCCAGCAGTCGTTTGCCGGACAGTTCGGTCAGCCCGGCGAGCGCGGTGAGACGTTTCTCCACCCCGCGGTCGCCCTTGTTGCTTCGATGGGCACCAAGACCCAGCGCACGTGTCATGCGATTTTCCCCCACCCCAATACCACAGCCCCCCACAGGCTGGTGATTCACCCTAACGACCCAGCCGGGTGCTGACAACGGTCCTGGCGAAATCGGCGGGCCGGCTCGGGCCCGGCCCGCGCCCGTGGACCGGTCGCGGCAGTAGCATCAGGTGATGAGTTCGCAACTCCCGGGCGGGGCGAGGAGCTGGACCCGTTGGCTGATGGTCACGGGCGGCTGCGCCCTGGCGACGGCCGTGGCACTGGTGAGCTGTGCCCTGGTGCGCGACAACGACCGACCACCGGCTCAGAACGGCGCGGCCCCGCGGCCCCAGCCGACCAGCACCTGCACGGTGTCCGCGCTGCTGGTGCCGTCGTGCGGTGTCTGGTTCGGCGCCGCGGCGAACCCGTTGGGCGGCGAGTCCTGGGACGAGGCGTTGCCGGCCTTCGAGAACGTGCTCGGCCGGACGCTCGACATCGCGCACTACTACAACGCCAGCCCGAAGCTGTTCCCGACCGCGGACATGATCAGCCGGGCCCGCGAACCCGGCAAGAAGCGGATCCTGCTGCTGAACTGGAAGCCCGAGATGGGCCGGACCTGGGCGCAGGTGGCCGCCGGCGACCCGGAGGTGGACGCCGCGATCGACGCCCAGGCGGACTATCTGCGCACGACGTTCCCGGAGAAGTTCTTCCTGACCATCCACCACGAGCCGGAGGAGGAGGTCCGGCCGGCCGCCGGCTCGGGCTACACGGCCGCGGACTACGCGGCGATGTACCGCCGGGTCGCGCTGCGGCTGAAGGCGAAGGGCGCGACCAACGCGATCCTGGTGATGACGTACCGCGGCGCGCCGTACTGGGGTTCGCAGCCGTGGTTCGAGCAGCTGTACCCCGGGGACGACGTGGTCGACTGGATCGCCGAGGATCCCTACATCTTCGGTCCGGATCCGGAGTTCTCCGGTGGCGTCGGGCAGGCGGTGAACCGGACCCAGCGTGCCCACCCCGACTGGCCGGGCTTCTACACCTGGGCGACCACCAAGCACCCGGGAAAGCCGATCATGCTGGCGGAGTGGGGCGTGAGCCAGAACCTCGGCGAGGTGAAGCGCAGCGCGGTGTTCACGACGATGCCGGACCAGCTCGCCGCCTTCCCCCAGGTGAAGGCGCTGGTCTACTGGAACGAGACCGACTTCAAGGAGATCGGCGCGACCGAGCTCCGGCCGGGCGATCCGTCCGTCAAGGCCCTGCGTACGGCGTTGCGCTCGCCGCGGCTCAAGCCGCCCCCCGTACCGAACTGAACGGCGGGCCAGGAGTCAGCGCAGCGCGATCAGCACGTGCCGGCGGCCGACCCCGACGGCGGTGACCCAGCTCGGTGCCGGGACACCGTTCTCGACGGTCACCGGTCCGGGCTTGCTGCGGTCCTCGCGGTCGCCGGTGGCGAGCTGTCCTCGTCCGTTGGCGCCCCAGGTCATCACCCCGCCGTTCTGCAGCACGGCGACGCTGTAGCTCTCCCCGGCCATGATGTGCTGTACGGCCACCAGTTTCGGCTCGTCGCCCTCGCCGCGGACCGGCAACGCGAACGATTGCGTCTTGAAGGTGCCGTTGCCGAGCTGGCCACCGTTGTTCAGGCCCCAGCCGACCACCGAGCCGTCCTTCAGCAGCGCGAGCGTGTGCTTCTCCGCGGAGGAGACCTCAGTGGCGCCGGTCAGCGGTTTGCCTGGTGCGACGAGCACCTCGGCGGGAGCGCTGCGGTTGACGTTCGTGCCGTCGCCGAGTTGCTGGACGTCGTTGCGCCCCCAGGTGACCACGCGTCCGTCGCCGAGCAGCGCGACCGAGTGCTGACCGCCGATCGCGATCGCCCGGACGCCGGTGAGCGGCGCCTTGTTCCGGCCGGTGATCAGCACGGGCAGCTTGGCGACCGCCGGGGCCGACGTGCCGAGCTGGCCGTACTCGTTGTTGCCCCAGCCGAGCACCGTGCCGCGATCGGTCAGGGCCAGCTCGCTGCCGCCGTCAGCCGAGATCGCCCGTACGCCGGTCAGCGGTCCGGTCGCGGTCGGGTTCAGGACCACGCTCGGAGTGGTCGGATTCGCGGTCGTGTCGGCGTTCCCGCGCTGGCCGGAGTTGGCCCGGCCCCACACCACCACGGTGCCGTCCTTGCGCAGGGCAACGGACGTGTTCGAGTCGGCCGCGATGTCGATCACGCCGGTCAGCACGCCGGGAGCGCCGTCCGGCGCGCGGACCGGGAGCGGGACGATCGAAGGCGCGCGGGTGCCGTTGCCGAGCTGCGCGTCGTCGTTCGCGCCCCAGGCCAGGACACGGCCGTCCTGCATCAGGGCCAGCGAGTGCTGCTCACCCGCGGCCAGAGCGATCACCCCCACCAGGTTGGCGCCGCTGCGGTCCACCACCGGCCCGAAGCTGGTCCGGATCCCGGTCGGCGCGGACCGGCCGAGCTGACCGGCGTCGGAGAACCCGGTCGACAGCACCAGGCCGCCGGTGTTGGTCGGTCCGGCGGCGGAGGGTTCCGCGAGCGGCTGGGCCTTGGCGCAGCCGCCCAGCCAGGCGGCGGCCGTCAGCAGGGCCACGAGGGTGACGGCCGGTCGGGTGAACCGGCGAGGGGCAGGACGAAGGATCATGACATCGGTACCGGCTTCGTTTCGTCCGCGGTCGGAAGCACACCGGCCGGCTGAGGGTGGCGACGGCGCCGCAGCATCGCGGTGAAGGCCGTCAGGGCAAGGTGGTCGCGCAGTTTCCACAACGCGGCCAGGTAGCCGGCGGCCCCCACCGCCAGCACGGCCACGAGCACCCCGTCGGAGGGGTCCGCGGCCAGTTTCAGAATCACCGGCGGTACGCCGAAGCAGGCGATCGCCAGACCGCCGACAGTCACCGACAGCCGGCTGAACGGCAACCAGTGCAGGTTGATCGACACCTGGATCATGCCGAGCACGTTGCGCACCACGATCGCCGCGGCCCACGCGATCGCCGCGCCGACCATGCCGATCCGCGGGATCAGCAGCAGGTTCAGGGCCAGATTGACGCCCAGGGCAACCAGTGCGTTGACCATGCTCAGCCCGCTCCGGCCGGCCATCAGCAGGATCAGATCGACCGGTCCTCCCGCGGCCGCCAGCAACGCGGCGATCGCCAGGACGACCACCACGTCGTCGCCGGCCCGGTACTGCGTGCCGCCGAACACGTGCAGCAGCAGCGGCGCGAGCGCGAGACAGGCCAGGAAGAACGGCCAGGTCAGCGACATCGTCCACGCGGTGACGGTCTGGAACACCCGCTTGGTGGCCCGGTCGTCCCCGGAGGACAGCAAGGCGCTGGTGTGCGGAGCCGCGACCTGCTGGATCGCCTGGGTGCCGAGCTGACCGATCACGAACAGCCGGGTGGCGACCGTGTAGACCGCGGCCTCGGCCGGCGAGCGCAGCGCGGCGACGAGCACGATGTCGGCCCGCTGCAGGATGCTCTGGCTGATCCGGGAGATCACCCGCGGCCAGGTGTAGACGGCGTACTCGCGCCACAGCGCCCGGCGCGGCGACGCCGGCCGGCCGGGTCCGCTGCGGGCGACCAGCCGGCGTTCGAGGACGAGGAACCAGCCGATCGCGACGACGGTGGCCACGGCGTACGGCAGCGCCCAGGCCAGGGTCAAGCCACCCAGGCCCGCGCCGGCCGCCAGGGCGATGCCGACGAAACCGACCTGCAGCAGTGCCCGGCCGATCTTGTCGACCAGCACGGTCGGCCGGATCGCGGTGAGTCCGCGGGTGGCCGACAGGACCGTGTTCGTCACCGCGGCGAGCGGCACACAGACAGCCAGTACGGCGACCGCCCGGCTGCCCGCCGTACCGCTGCCTTCGCCGAGTACGACCCCGGCCACCTGCTCCCGCAGTCCGAGCAGTACGGCGGCCACCACGGTGCCGCCGGCGAACGACACCAGCGCGGCCATCCGGACCGTGGCGCGCGCGTCGGCCAGCCGGTCCTCGACCAGGAAGTGCGGCAGGAACTTGGACAGCGAGACGTCCGAGCCCAGCTCGGCGATCGACGCGACGATCAGGAACACCGCGGTCAGGGCGAACAGACTTCCGGCGACGCCGGCCTCGGTGCCCCGCGTCACCACCCAGGTGAGCAACAGCGTCAGGACGGCGCCGCCGGCGGCTCCGACCAGGTTGGCGGAGCCGCCGCGGGCGATCTTGCCCAGACTGGCCGGGTGCGGGCCGGTCGTCTCGGCGAGGGGGGCAGTCACTACACCGTTCTCCGGGATGCCGCGTAGCCGGTCTCCTCGTCGTCGCCGGCCTCGGCGGCCGGGAACCACGGCGACGAGTCCTTGGCCTGCCCGTTCGCCCGGCCGTTGTGCTGACCGTTGTGCTGTCCTTGCAGCTGCTCCGCAGGATCGTTGCTCTCGGCATCGACCTGCGCCGCCTCCGGCTCCGGGCGGTCCTCGAGCAGGGGCATCTCCTCGGTCCGCTCGTCCACCGCGACCAGCTTCGGCGTCGCGGCGGCGGGAACCTCGGCAGCGGCGTCCTCGTGGGCCGCAGCGGCAACGGGCTCCGGCGCGGCAACGGGCTCCGGCGCGGCCGCGACCTCTTGCGGCTTGTCCGTCTCGGCCCGGTTCCGGCGCAGCAGGCCACCGCGCGTGCCTTGGTCGACCACGACCCCGACCAGCCGGGCGCCGCCGCGGGTGACCGCCTCGGCCGCCTGCTGCAGGTCGACCGTGGTCGTCTGCCGCAGGCTGACCAGGATGATCACGTCGGCGCACAGATCCGCCAGCGTCAGCGTCTCCGGTGCGGACGCGATCGGTCCGGCCACCAGCACCCAGTGCGATTCCGGCGACAGTCCTTCGAGGAACGCCCGCATCTGCGGCGAGGCCAGCTTGTCGACCGAGGTCGAGTACTTCGGGCCGACCGGCACGAACCGCAGGTTCGGCTGGTACTCCGTGGCGACGTCGTCGGTGTCGGCGGCGTCGTTCAGTACCTCCGCGACACCGTCCACGTCGCCGAGCCGGGTCGCCCGGGTGAGCTCCCCGTCGGCGTCGACGAGCGTGACCGTCTGGTCGGACCGCGCGAGTGCGGCGGCCAGCGCCAGGGGAGTGGTGGTGTGGGACCCGGCCGACCCGGCCGGGACGAGCAGCACCGCGCCGCCGTCCGGGCTGGCGACCCCGAGCACGCTCCGCAGCAGCCGGGCGCCGTCGGGCAGTCCTGCGGAGGCGTCGACCAGCAGGCTGTCGGCCTGCTCGTCGGCGAGTGGCTCGACCGTGCTGAGCACCGGGTAGCCGAGCGCCTTGACGTCACCGATCGTGCGCAGGGTGCGGTCGTTGAGGGCCCGCATGATCGCCAGGACCAGGCCGAGCAGCAGACCGACACCCGCTCCCGCGACCGGCATGATCCAGCTCGGCAAACCCGCCGTACCGGTCGGCAGGGAGGCCGGCGACAGCACCTGTCCAGGGTCGCCCTGGAACAGCCGCAGGTCGCTGATCTGGTTCTCCAGCTTGGTCGCCTCGGCGGTCGTGGTGGCCACCCGCTGGTCGGCCAGCACGCGGGCCGGCGTACCGGGGTTGGTCCGGCCGAGCGCGGCCAGGTTGCGCTGCAGCGCGGACTGGTTGGCGTTGCGTGCCCTGGTCAGGTTGTTGATCTGCGCCTGGACCGACTCGGCCGCCCGCCGTTCCCGAGCGACCAGGTACGCGTTGGCGAACGCGTCGGCGCCGTTGCGGGCCGCGGCCGGGGTGATGTCGGTGTAGGACACCTCGAGGACCTGGGAGTTCGGCGGGTTGATGACCGCCAGCTGCTCGACCAGGGCCGCGACCGACGCCTTGCTGCGCAGCGTCGTCTTGGCCAGCTGGGCGACCGCGTCGGAGCTGACCAGCTGTGCCTCGGTGCCGAGGTTGGCGAGGTTCTGGCCGCGGGCGCCGGGCGCGTACGGGTTGCCGTTGGCCGGCTCGACCAGCACGGTCGCCGTCGCGGTGTAGGTGGCCGGCTGCTGCCGCGCCCCCAGGAAGCCCAGCGTGGTGCCGACCGCCAGCAGGGCAACGATCACCGGCAGCCGGCGAGCAAGGCCCGACCAGGTGAATCTGCTGCCCTGTACGGGGCCTGTCGTCTCCGTTGTCGTGCCGCTCATATTCCCCGCCCTCTCGCATTCGCCCATTGCAGAACCCTGTTCGCCGGGACGACCCCAGATGCGATCGCCAGCGCGAGATAACCGCGCTTCTCACCAGGTGCCAGCCGGAGGGCCCGCCAGGCCCACCGGGAGGAGTCGGAACGCTGCTTCAACGCGGCGTACGCGACTGCTTTCTGGCCGTAGATCCGGGCCAGCCCGCGAGGGCTCTCCCGGATCGCCGCGTGCTTGTCCACCATGTAGTCCAGTGCGTCGATGATCACCGCCCAGCGGGTGGTGAAGAACGAGCCCGGGTGCCACAGCACCTCGACCAGCGGTTTGCTCGCCACCGCCACCTTCTCGGTGGCCAGCGCCCGCAGCATCCAGTCGTAGTCCTCGGCGTACCCGCCGGGCAGTTCCTCGTCGACCCACCCGATCCGGTCGAACGCCTCGCGGCGGACCACGACGGTGGACGGATGCGCCTCCATCACCCGGCGGCGGGCCAGTTCGGCCACGGTCACGTCGGCCGGGGTCGGCACCCGGACGTGGGTCTGGTCGCCGATGGTGATCTCGATTCCGCAGACCGACAGTCCGGCGCCCGAGGTGATCAGCATGGCCACCTGGGTGCTCAGCTTGTCCGGCCGCCAGCTGTCGTCGTCGTCGCAGAACGCCAGGTACTCGCCGTTCGAGGCGGTCACGCCGCTGTTGCGTGCGCCGGCCAGGCCCGGCGTCCGGGTGTTGGTGACCACTCGGACCACGCGCTCACCCGCTTGCCCGGTCAACGGCAGGTCGGCGGCCAAGCCGGTCTCGGGGTCGCTCTGGTCGTAGACGACGATCAGCTCCACCGGACCGGTGTAGGTCTGCGCCGCGATCGAACCGAGCGCCTTGCGCAGCAGCTCGGGCCGGTTGCGGGTGGCCACGACGACGCTCACCGAAGGAGCAGTGGGCGATGTACTCATGAAGTGCTCCTTCTCAGCACGGGTGGAACGAATCGGTCGGCCGCCGACCGGAACCCGGTCAGCAGGACGACTCCCTGAACAGTGGCGCCGACCTCGGCGGCGCGGTGCACGGCCGCGGTCAGCGCGCGGTGCCGGGTGCGCGGTGTGACGATCAGTACGACGTGCCCGGTGAGCGCGGCGAGCACGGACCCCGGCTCGCTGGTGACTCCGTCGCTGGTGACCAGGACGGTGCTCGCCCGGGCGCGGGTGCGCGGCATGGGAACGGTGTCGGCGGGCAGCACACTGTGATCGACCACCCAGGCCCGGCGCCCGTGGTACCCCAGTGCGGCGGACAGCTGGTCGGCGGCGGCTCGTTCGGGCTCGCCCGGCGGCCGGTCCGGTGGCGCGACCATCACGGCCCCCGCGCCCATCCCCAGTACGCCGGTGGTGATCGGGTCCCAGTCGTGTCCGCTCGGCTCGCCGGGCTTACGCAGCCGCAGCTTGACCACCGCGCTGCCGGGCACCAGCCGGGTCACGTCCGAGACGCTGCCCAGCCGGCCCGACCGGACCGCCGAGATCAGCAGGCCGGCCAGTCCACCGAGCACAAGCCCCGCGGCCGGCGGCACCAGCGGGTTGATTCGCCGGGCCGACGTGGTGCCGCCGACCCGGACGACCACTCCCGGGTACGCGCTGGTCGCGATGACCTGCCGCGACTCCGTCTGCCGGGCCGCGATCTGCGCGGCGATCGCCTGCCGGGTGGCGCGCTGCTCGGCCAGTTTGGCCGGCGTGCTCCTCCCGGTGATCAGGGTCCCGTCCAGCCGCGCGTTGAGCGTGGCGATCTGCTGGCCGATCAGCTCCACCCGGTCCTCCCGGCGGGCTTCGAACTCGCTGCGCCGCAGCTTGATGTACGCGGCGGTCATCGCCGCCGCGCCCTTCTCGGCGGCCCGCCGGTCGGTGGACTGGTAGGTCACCTTGAGCACCTTGGTGGTCGGCACCGCCGAGATGTGCAGCTTGGTCTGGATGTTCTTCTCGCCGGTGGCCTGCCGGGCCGCCTCGAGGACCGGGGCCGACACCAGCCGGGCGGCCTCGGTGTCGATGGTGAACCACTTCGCGCCCTCCTCGCCCTGGCGGGCCAGGTAGAGCGGAGCGTCCGCGACCAGCACGGCCGAGGTGGACGAGTACACCCGCGGCGTCCGCACGGTCCAGGCCACACCGGCCACGGCGCCGACCAGCGCGCAGACGGCCACGGCCACCGCGCCCCTGCGCATCGCGCGCAGGTAGGCGGACAGCTCGATGGCGTCGTCGCGCGCCGGGCGGCCGGGCTTCACAGCCGCCAGCTCGGAGTCGCGCCGAGGATGCCGGTGAGCTCGGTGTCGGACTGCTCGAACCGCTCCAGCAGGGCGGACCGCAGCGAGTCCGGCATCGGCTTGCTGGGCCGGGCATTGGCCTGCTCCACCTTGGCCGGGTCGTGCACCGGCAGCCCGAGCCACTGCTGCAGCCGGGCGAACTGCTCGACCGGCTCGGCGAAGAACCGGTTCGCGTCGATCACGAAGACCTGCTCGGGCGACAGCGCCCGCTGCAGCCGGACGATCTGCTCGGCGTACCGGCCGCGGCCGACGTAGGCGTGGTGCCGGTGGTGGAAACTCTGGTACGACGGGTCGGCCCGGATCCGCTCGACCTCTCCGGCCAGCCGCTCGTCCTCCAGCGCCAGCGCGGTCTCGAAGTCCTCGGTCTCGAAGCCCCGCGCCCGCTCGTGCTTGTACGCCGAGAACGCGCGCTCGACCGGGTCCCGAACGAGCGTGACGACCTTGACGTCCGGCAGGTGCCGGGCGATCCGCTCGGCCGCCAGCGGGTGGAACATGTAGTAGCCGCTGCTGTCGAAGGTCAGCGGCCGCCCGTACCGGCGGGTCCGGGCCGCTGCGACCGGCGCGACCGGGAAGTGCCCCCGGTACCAGGACCAGGGCTGGTCGTAGCCGATGTCGAAGTACCCGATGCCCTTGTGGAACAGGGGTCGCACGATCGCGGGGTGGTCCACCAGCAGCCGGTACAGCGTGGTCGTCCCGCAGCGCTGGGCGCCCGCCACGATCAGGTCCGGCAGCATCCGCACGCCCGAGGTGGCGCGGCCGACGGCGCGGGTCGCGGTCCGGATGGCCTGCTGCGCGCCGTCCGGAACGACGTCCCGGGTGGATCGCAGGACGGCGGTGCTCCTGGCGGTCAGACCGGTGGTCATCGGGCTCCCTTCGCGGCGGTGATCCGCCGGCTGTGCCGGGCCAGTGCGTCGAGCACGGTCCGGGTCGTCGGACGGAGGACCTCGCCCTGCGCGCCCTGGCTACCGATCAGGTAGCGCGCGGCGAGGGAGGCCAGATAGAGCCCGGCGAGCAGGTCCTGCTCGGCGGGCGGGCAGGCCGGGTGGCCGGCGTACGGGCTGGTGAGGGCGGTGTCGAGCACCTGGTCGGAGAAGCCGGCCGCACGGGTGCTCGTGTGCACCACGTAGTGCACCCGATCCAGCCCAGCCGGTACGCCGGTGGCGAACCGCTCCCAGTCCCACAGCTGCAGCCGCCCGCCGCGGAAACCGAGGTTCCAGGGCGCGAAGTCGCCGTGCCAAGCGGTCAGCCGGACCACGTCGTCGCCACGGCCGCGCTCGATCCGCTCCAGCGCCTCGTCGTACGCCGCGCGCTGGCCGGCGTCCTCGATCCGGTCCGCGGTGCTCCGCAGGTCCCGCCAGTACGCCGTCGTCGCGAGCGCGGCCGAGCCTTCGTCGTACCGGTCGTAGAGCTCGTCGAGCGGTGCGAGCGGTGGCTGCAGCAACCCGCCGGAGCCGGGCCGAATGGCGGTGTCGAGGGCGGAGATCACGAGCAGTTCGAGATCGTTCCAGCGGCCGAGGTGAAGGAGTTCGGGAATCTCGAGCAGCGTCCAGTTGTGGTCGCCCAGCTCGGACAGGTTGGCGCCCTCCTGCCGGACCAGCCCGGCGGTCAGGCGGGAGTCGCCCACCTTCACGTACGCGACGCAGCGGCCACGCCGGTCGAAGACCTGCAGGATCGGCTTCTGGTTCGCGCGCAGCGTGCCGACGCCGAGCCCCACGACGACCTCGGTGTCCAGGATCCCGGACAGGTGCTGCTCGATCGAGTCGCGGGCGACAGCCGGGTGGGTGATCCGGATCCGGTCGGCCAGCAGTCCTTCGGCCCGTGCCCGCAGAGCGAGCGAGCCGATCAGGCGGACGGCCCGCTCCTTGGCGGACAGCGCCCGGCTGAACCGGCGCAACCCACTCGCTGCTGCGGCCGGCCGCCCGGCCGGAACCAGCAGGCGGGGCGCGGAGCGGGACGGGACGAAGATCAGGTCCTGCGTGCGCGGCGTCCGGCGACGACCCTGGACGAGCTCCACCGAACGGCCGGGCCAGAGCCGCTCGACCGTGCTGACCAGGCGATCGGTCGTGGGGTTGGCGGTCACGGTCATGACGGCGTCACCGCCTTCGCGTCCCGTTCGTCTCGCCACATCAGGCCCAGCGCGATCATCAGCGTGAACAGCGGTGCGCCGAGCGTGTCGTAGACCAGGATCTCGATCAGGAAGAAGATCAGCACCGCGAGCCCGATCATCGTGATCGGCTCCCGGCTGCGCACGTGCCGGGCGAACCGGACCAGGAAGAACGCCAGGAACAGTGCCGTCCCGAGCAGGCCCTGGGTGAACACGACCAGCCACAGGTGCCCCTGGGTGCCGAACGGCGGCACGGCACAGGCCGGGCAGCCGAGCGTCGCGCCACCGGCGATCGAGCCGAAGCTGCCCTCGACGTCCCGGGTGTTGCCGAAACCGATCAGCGGCGAACCCTTCACGGTGGACTCGATGGTCTTGACCGCGAGCTCGCTGCGGCGGTCGTTGCTGTGCTGGTGGGCCAGGCGTTCGCTGATCATCGTCGGCAGCGGCGACAGCAGTGCCGCCACCACCGCGACCACCGCGACCGGCGCCAGCCACGCCATCGCGTGAAAGCCACGCAGCCGGATCACCTGGACGACGGCGTACAGGGCGCCGACGACGAGCACGGCCCACAGACCGCGGTTGAGCGAGTACACGACCGGGATCGCGGCGACGACCAGCACCGGCCAGCCGGCGATCCGTCGCCAGCCGGACTCCCGGCCGAACCAGGCGTAGAGGAAGAACGGCAGGAAGAACGACAGGTTCGCGCCCCACGAGTTCGCGTACGCGTACGGCGCCCGCGGCCGGGGCTGGGCGAAACCGAGCACGTTCTGGATGTCGGCGGTGGCCGGGTGGATCAGCGCGTGCAGGAACTTGTTGGCGCCGATCGAGCGCGGCAGCACGAGTTCGAGCGCCGAGCTGAACTCGAAGTTCGGCGCCAGGACGCCGAGCAGGCCGCCGAACGCGGTCACCACGAACATGTAGCCGAGCAGCCGGACCACCCGCTGGGTGGGCAGCCGGGTCTTGTCGGTGTTGCCGATGTAGAGCAGCACGACCGTGACCACGACGTACCAGCACAGACGGTAGACGTAAGTGAGCAGCGTGCCGCCGAGCGGCCCGGTGGTGCTGAAGGGCGCGTCGCTGGTGAGCATCGTCGCGCTGACCAGCACGACCGCGAGGAAGCCGATCCACCAGCCGAACCCGCGCGGCGCGATCACCGTCTTGCGGCTGATCAGCGACCAGGCCATCGGCACGGCGGCCAGGAAGAAGACGAACTCGGTCATCCCGAGCACCCACCACAGCGGGAAACCGAGGAACAGCACCGACAACGGCCAGCCCGCCCACCAGCGGTCGCGGCGTGGCGCGGCACCGCCGGCCCCGACGGTCCCGGCCGCCGCGGCGACGTTGTGTGACGACAAACTCAGTTCCCCCACCCGTGCTCCCGAGCACCTGCGACCCCGGCCCCCCGGCCAAGCTGGTGCTCTCCCCACGTCGAGGATAGGTGCAGGAGAACGGATCGCCAATGACCGGTGACGTTTTCGGCACCTGTCCGTGACGAGCCGGGGATGGCGACGGGTCGGCAGCCCCGGATCCGGTCACTCAGAGTGCCGGCCGGGTGGCCTCGGGTTCACTTCGGCGGCCCGATCCACGCCCGGCCCGGCGATTTGCGGCCGAGCTACTGCGGCAACCGTCCCGAAGGTGTTTACTGTCCGTTCAAGGGGACCTGGCCGCTGGGGGGTGCGCCAGGCAAGGGGTGGTTGTCCCGCATCGCCGTTCCAGTGCGCTGCGGGGCGGGGGAGGAACAACGTGCGCAAGTCCTATTTCTGTGTGCTCCTGGCGTTGCTGACGGCGCTGACCGGAAGCCTGGTCGTGCTGGGCCCGTCGGCGTCGGCCGTGCAGGTGACCCAGGACCGGGTCGTCACCGACGACCCGGCGAACTGGACGCCCAACGTGCTGGACGGGTCGGTCAAGACCATCCAGCAGTTCGGCAACCGGATCCTGATCGGCGGTGAGTTCACCCAGGTCCAGTCCCGCGACGGCGCCACGACGTACGCGCGGACCAACCTGGCGGCGTTCAACGCGACCACCGGCGAGATCGACGCCTCCTTCGCACCGAACCCCGACGGCGAGGTGACCACGATCATTCCCGCCGGTGACGGCGTGAACGCGTTCGTGGCGGGCTACTTCAACAACATCAGCGGCGGCGGCTCGCCGAGCGTCGCCAAGATCGACGTCACCACCGGCACCCGGGTGTCCGGCTTCCACTTCCCGCGGATCGACGGCCGGGTCAGGGACCTGCGGCTGTCGAACGGCCGGCTGTGGCTGGCCGGTCTGTTCACCACGATCGAGGGACACCCGCAGGCCGGTCTGGCCACGGTCGACCCGGCCACCGGTGACTACGACCCGTACATGACGCTGCAGATCGCCGGCCTGCACAACGGCGGGGTCACCACCGTGCTGAAGATCGACATCACCCCGGACGGCAGCAACCTGGTCGCGATCGGCAACTTCGACACGATCCAGGGCAGCAAGCACCACCAGGTGTTCATGCTGAACCTGACCGGGCCGACCGCGACGGTGGAGAACTGGCAGACGAACTACTACAACACCGCCTGCTCGAGCTCGTTCCAGACCTACATGCGCGACCTCGACATCTCACCCGACGGCTCGTACTTCGTCATCTCCACCACCGGCGCGTACGGCGGTTCGCTGGCCGCCTGCGACTCCACCGCGCGGTGGAACACCAGCGCCCGCGGCACCGACCTGAAGGCGAAGTGGATCAACAACACCGGCGGTGACACCACCTACGCGGTCGCGATCACCGGTTCGGTCGTCTACACCGGCGGGCACGCCCGCTGGCAGAACAACCCGTTCAGCGGTGACACTGCCGGCCAGGGCGCGGTGTCCCGCCCGGGCATCGCGGCGCTCGACCCGGTCAACGGCCTGCCGCTGTCGTGGAACCCGACGCGTGAGCGCGGGGTCGGGGTCTTCGACCTGCTCGCCACCCCGGCCGGACTGTGGGTCGGCTCGGACACCGACCGGATCGGCAATTTCGAGTACCACGCCAAGATCGCGTTCTTCCCGCTCGCCGGCGGCGCCACGATCGCGCCGAACAACACGCCGACGCTGCCGAACAACCTCTACATCGCGGGCCGCCGCAACCAGAACATCCTGTTCGTCACCTGGGACAACACGCTGGGCCGGTCCTCGTTCAACGGGACCACCGCGACCGCCGTCGGCTCGGTGCCGAACGGCGGCCTCACCTGGGGCAACAACCGTGGCGCCTTCATGCTCAACGGCCAGCTGTACGCCGGCTGGTCCAACGGCACGTTCGACAAGCGCAGCTTCGACGGCACCACGCTCGGCGCCGCCACGCCGGTCAACACCGGTGACCTGATCACGAACATGTCCACCTGGCACGGCGAGGTGCAGAACATCACCGGCATGTTCTTCGACTCCGGCCGGATCTACTACACCCGCTCGGGCCAGTCGAACCTGTACTACCGGTACTTCACGCCGGAAAGCGGTGTGGTCGGCGCGAACGTGTTCACCGCGACCGGCAACCTGACCGGGCTCAACTTCTCCCAGGTGAACGGCATGTTCCTGGCCGGCACCACGCTGTACTGGGCCCAGTCCACCGACGGCACGCTGCGCAAGATGACCTGGAACCCGGCGACCGGGATCCCGGTGGCCGGCACCGCGCAGACGTTGTCGACCGGCATCGACTGGCGCGCCCGCACGCTGTTCCTCTACCAGGACCCGACCGGGCAGGGGCCCAACCAGCTGCCCACCGCCCAGGCGGCAGTCAGCTGCACGGACTTGAACTGCTCCTACTCGTCGGCCGGCTCCGCCGATCCCGACGGCACGATCGCGTCGTACGCGTGGACCTTCGGCGACGGGACCACCAGCACGGACGCCAACCCGGCGCACCGGTACGCCGCGGCCGGCACCTACTCGGTCGGACTGACCGTCACCGACAACCGGGGCGGCACCGCGAGCAAGGTGCAGAACGTCGTCGTGACCCACGTGAACACGTTGCCGACAGCAACCTTCGGGGAGACCTGCGACAGCCTGACCTGTGCCTTCGACGGCTCCGCGTCGTCCGATCCGGACGGCCCGATCACCAGCTACGCCTGGAACTTCGGTGACTCCGCCACCGGCACCGGCGCCACCGCGTCGCACACGTACGCCGCGAGTGGCACCTACACGGTGACCCTGACGGTGACCGACAACGAGGGCGGCACGAAGACGACGTCGCACCCGGTCACGGTGACGCGGGTGAACCAGGGCCCGACGGCGAGCTTCACCACCGACTGCACCGACCTGGTCTGTGGCACCGACGCGGCGGCGTCGGCGGATCCGGACGGCAGCATCACCGGCTACGCGTGGACCTTCGGTGACGGCGGGACCGGCACCGGGGCCACCGCGTCGCACACCTACGCGGCGGCGGGTACCTACACGATCACCCTGACGGTGACCGACAACGACGGCGCGACTGCCTCCACCACGCGGTCCGTGGCGGTCGTCGACCCGGCCCGGACGATCGACTTCGTCGGCTCCAGCCGGGTGAACGGCAACGCCGCGAGCTTCTCGCTGACCGTGCCGAGCGCGGTCACCGCGGGCGACGCGCTGCTGCTGTTCTTCGCCGACAACGACCCGGGCCCGGCCGTCACCGGTCCGGCCGGCTGGACGCTCGTGCAGTCGGTGGCGTCGACCAACCAGGTGGGCCGGCTGTGGCGCCGTACGGCGACCGCTGCCGACGCCGGCAGCACCGTGCAGGTGGTGACGTCGGCGCTCACCAAGGCCGACGCGACGCTGCTCGCGTACCGCGGTACGGCGGCCGACCCGATCGCGGGATCGGCCACCGGCAGCGAGACGATCAGCCAGGCGGCGCACACCACGCCGACCCTGACCACGTCGACGGTGGGCGGCAAGCTGGTCAGCTACTGGGCGGAGAAGTCGTCACTGACCACGACGCTCACCCCGCCGGCCGGCACCACCACCCGGGCCAACAGCACCGGCGCCGGCTCCGGCCGGATCACCGCACTGGCCGTCGACAGCAACGACCCGGTCGTCCCGGGCACCGTGGGAGGGCTGACCGCGACCGCGGACTCGGCCAGCGCGCGGGCGCTCATGTTCAGCGTGGTCCTGGCACCGAGCTGATCCGATCACCATCGAAGAAGCTCTGCTGGGGAGGAGAATCGTGCGGAAGAGTTGTTCGGTTTTGCTGGCGATGGTCGTGGCGGTCACCGCCTGGCTGGTCCCGGTGTACGGCGCGTCGGCGGTCCAGGTGCCACAGGACCGGGTGGTCAGCGCCGACCCGGCCAACTTCACACCGAACGTGCTGGACGGGTCGGTCAAGTCCATCGTCCAGGTCGGCAACACCATCCTGATCGGTGGTCTGTTCACCCAGATCCAGGCCGCCTCCGGCGGACCGGTGCTGGCCCGGCGCAACCTGGCCGCGTTCGACGCGACCACCGGCGCGATCAGCACCACGTTCGCGCCGAACCCCGACGGCGAGGTCACCACGATCCTGCCGTCCGGCGACGGCTCGACCGTCTACCTCGGTGGCTCGTTCAACACCGTCGGGGGAGTGTCGTCGGTCAGCACGGCCCGGATCAACGCGTTCACCGGCGCGCGGGTGGCGACGTTCGTCCCGCCCGCTCTGTCCGGGCGGGTCAAGGACATGCGCCTGGTCGGCAACCGGTTGTGGCTGGCCGGCACCTTCACCCACGTCGCGGGCCGGTTGCAGCCGGCGCTGGCGACGGTGAACGCGACCACCGGCGCGTGGGACCCGTACATGTCGCTGGCGATCGCCGGCGTGCACAACGGCGGCAACACCACCGTGATCAAGCTCGACGTCACGCCGGACGGAAGCCAGCTGGTTGCCATCGGCAACTTCGACACGATCCAGGGCGTCAAGCACCACCAGGTGTTCATGCTGAACCTGACCGGGGCGGCCGCGGCGGTCGAGAACTGGCAGACGAATTTCTACAACACCGCCTGCTCCAGTTCCTTCCAGACCTACATGCGCGACCTGGACTTCTCGCCGGACGGCTCGTACTTCGTCATCAGCACGACCGGCGCGTACGGCGGCGCCGGGACCGCGTGCGACTCGGCGGCGCGCTTCAACACCAGCGCCCGGGGCAGCGGGCTGAGCTACTACTGGCTCAACAACACCGGAGGTGACACCCTCTACGCCGTGGCGGTCACCGGAACGGCGGTGTACCTCGGCGGGCACCAGCGCTGGCAGAACAACCCGTTCGCCGGCGACCGCGCCGGTCAGGGTGCGGTCGCGCGTCCGGGCATCGCGGCGCTCGACCCGGTCAACGGTCTGCCGCTGTCGTGGAACCCGACGCGGGATCGCGGGGTCGGTGTGTTCGACCTGCTCGCGACGTCGGCCGGGCTGTGGGTCGGCTCGGACACCGACCGGATCGGCAATTTCGAGTACCACGCCAAGATCGCGTTCTTCCCGCTCGCCGGCGGCAGTGTGATCCCGCCCAACAACACGCCAACGCTGCCGAACAACCTGTACCTCGCGGGACCGCGCAGCCCGGTCGCCGACACAATCACCCGCACGGCGTACGACGGCACCACCTTCGGCGCGCCGGCCTCGGTGCCGAACGGCGGCCTGACCTGGGGGACCACCAGCCGCGGCGCCTTCATGCTGAACGGCGTCCTGTACGCCGGCTGGTCGGACGGCTCGTTCAACCGACGGACCTACAACGGCAGCACGTTCGGCACGCCGACCGCGATCAACACCGGGGACCTGCTGGTGAACATGACGACCTGGCACGGCGAGGTCGCGCAGATGACCGGCCTGTTCTTCGACACCGGGCGGATCTACTACACGCTGGCCGGCCAGTCGAACCTCTACTACCGGTACTTCACGCCGGAGAGCGGCGTGGTGGGCGCGGCCCGCTACACCGCGACCGGCAACGTCGCCGGCGTGAACTTCTCGCAGGTGAACGGCATGTTCGTCACGCCGACCGGCTTCTACTGGGCCAGCTCGCTGGACGGCGACCTGCGCCGCGCGGGCTGGTCGCAGGCGACCGGCGTACCGACTGGATCCTCGTCCACGGTGTCCACCGGTGAGTGGCGGGCACGGGCGCTGTTCCTGTTCCAGGGTGTGGCCGCGCCGCCGAACCAGGTGCCGGTCGCCCAAGCGGGGATCAGCTGCAGCAACCTCGACTGCACGTACTCCTCGGCCGGCTCGACCGACCCGGACGGCACGATCCAGTCGTACCAGTGGTCGTTCGGCGACGGCGCGACCTCGACCGCCGCGAACCCGACGCACCAGTACGCCGCCGCCGGCACCTACACGGTCACGCTGACGGTGACCGACAACAGCGGCGGTACCGGACAGCGGACGCAGGACGTCACGGTCACCGCGGGCGGCACCAGTCCGGTGACGTTCGTGGGCGCGAGCGCGGTCAACCTGAACAGCACCGCGTTCAACGTCACCGTGCCGGCCGCGACGCCGGCGGGTGCGCTGATGCTGCTCTTCTTCGCCGACAACGACCCGGCGCCGACGGTCACGCCGCCGGCCGGCTGGACGCAGGTCCAGACCGCGAGCTCGACCAACCAGAACGCCCGGGTCTGGCGCCGGACGGCCACCGCGTCCGACGCCGGCACGACGGTCGGCGTCACCACGTCCAGCCTCACCAAGGCCAACGCGACGCTGGTTGTCTACTCCGGGGTCTCCGGGACCACACCGGTGGCGGCCGCCGCCGCGGGCAGCGAGACGCTCGTCCAGAACACTCACACCACGCCGCCGGTCTCGTCGACGGTGACCGGGGCTCGGCTGGTCAGCTACTGGGGCGAGAAGTCGTCGGCCACGACCGCCCTGACGCCGCCGGCCGGGCTGACCGTCCGGTCCGCGACGACCGGCAGCGGCTCGGGGCGGATCACCTCGCTGACCGGCGACAGCGGACCGTTCGGGCCGGGCACGCTCGGCGGTCTCACCGCGACGGCCGACTCGGCCTCCGCGCGGGCACTGATGTTCAGCGTCGTGGTGGCACCGGCACCGTGACGACCGTGTGTTTCAGGGGGAATCGCATGGCGCTACGCCGCACGCCGTTGGTCGTTGTCCTGCTTGCCCTGCTCGCCTCGGTCCTGACCATCGGGACCGAGCGGGCCGCGGACGCCGTACAGCTGCCACAGTCAACGATCGTGAGCGCGGACCCGGTCGACTGGACGCCGCACGCCCTCAACGGTGAGGTGCACGCGCTGATCCAGGTCGGCAACCGGGTGATCGTCGGCGGCACCTTCACCACGATCCGGTCCGCGACCAGCTCGGCGCAGATCAGCCGCCGGTCGATCTTCGCCTACAACGCGACGACCGGTGCTCTCGACAGCACCTTCCTGCCGACCGTCAACGGGTCGGTGGACACCCTGGTGGCGAGTGCCGACGGCCAGTCGGTGTATCTCGGCGGCAGCTTCACCACCGTGAACGGCACCAGCCAGCCCCGCCTCGCCCGGGTCAACCTGGCCAACGGCAGCCTGGTCACCACGTTCCGTCCGAGCGTCAACCGGCAGGTCTACGACATCAAGTTGTCGGGCGGCCGGCTGTACCTCGGTGGCCTGTTCACCGCGGTCGGCGGCCAGGCCCGGTCCGTGCTCGCGGCGGTGAACCCCGACACCGGTGCGGTCGACCCGTTCCTGAACGTCCCGTTCGCCGCCCCGGTCCGCGGCGCCGAACTGCAGGTCGACAAGTTCGACATCACCCCGGACGGCAGCAAGCTGGTGGCGATCGGCAACTTCTCCCTGGTCGGCGGCCAGCGGCGTGTGCAGATCGCGATGCTCGACCTGTCCGGTCCGGCGGCGAGCGTGCGCAACTGGCACACCGCACGCTTCGAGCCCGACTGCTCCGACCAGTTCTGGACCTACGTGCACGACATCGACATCTCGCCCGACGGCGCGTACTTCGTCGTCGTGACCACCGGCGGTACGCCGATGAACCGGCTCTGCGACTCGGCGTCGCGCTGGGAGACCGAGGCGGTCGGCAGCAACCTGCAGCCGTCGTGGGTCAACTACACCGGCGGCGACACGTTGTGGAGCGTCGGCATCACCGGCGTCGCGGTCTACATCGGTGGGCACCAGCGCTGGGTGAACAACCCGTTCGGCAGCAACTCCGCCGGCGCCGGCGCGGTCTCCCGCGAGGGCCTGGCCGCGCTGGACCCGCTCAACGGCCTGCCGTACTCGTGGAACCCGACCCGGACCCGCGGGGTCGGTGTCTTCGACCTGACGTCGGTCCCGGGCGGACTGCTGATGGGCAGCGACACCGACCGGACCGGCCAGAACTTCGAGTTCCACGGCCGCCTCGCGCTGTTCCCGAACTCACCGCTCACTCCGCCGCCGGGTTACACCGGCCAGCTGCCCGGTCCGGTCTACCGGCTCGGCAGCACCACCACGGTCCGCTCGTACGACGGAACGACGGCCGGCCCGGCCACCCCGGTGAACTCCGGCGCGACGAGTTTCGCCGGAGCCCGCGGCGCGGTGATGATCGACGGCTTGCTCTACACCGGGACGGCCGAGGGCACGCTCACCCGGCGCAGCTTCAACGGCAGCACATTCGGCCCGGCGAGCACCGTGAACCTGCGCGGGCTGACCGCGTTCGCCACCGACCTGCGCAACGTGACGGGCATGTTCTTCGCCAACGGCCGGCTGTTCTACACGGTGGCTGGCCAGTCGTCGCTGTTCTACCGGTACTTCACGCCGGAGAGCCAGATCGTCGGCGCCACCCGATTCGTTGCTGCGGGCAATATCACGGGCGTGAGCTGGAACCAGGTGTCGGGTATGTTCCTGTCCGGCAACCAGCTCTACTGGGCCACCAGCGGGGACGGCAACCTGCACCGGGTCAACTTCGCCGGCAACGTCCCGGTCGCGGGCACCGCGGTGGTGACCAGCGGACCGGGCATCGACGGCCAGGACTGGCGGTCGCAGGGCACGTTCCTGCTCGCCGGGACCGGGCCGGTGCCGAACATCCGCCCGTCGGCCGCCTGGACCGGGAGCTGCGACCTGCTCGAGTGCGAGTTCTCCGGTCTCGGCTCGAACGACCCCGACGGCAGCATCACGTCGTACGCGTGGGACTTCGGCGACGGCACCACCGCGACCGGACCGTCCCCGGTGCACTCGTACGCCGCGCCGGGTTCCTACACCGTGACGCTGACGGTGACCGACAACGAGTCGGCCACCGGAACGGACAGCCGGCCGCTGGCGGTCTCCGACGTGGCCAACCCGATCGAGTTCGTCGGGGCGAACGCGTCGAACCAGAACGCGCTGACGCACTCGGTGACCGTGCCGCCGACCACCAGCGCCGGGGACGGGTTGCTGCTGTTCTTCACCCAGAACACCACCGCGGCGCTGACCGGACCGACGGGGGTCACCGGCTGGTCGTTGCTGCGGACGGTGACCGGGTCGGGCTACGTGACCAGGGTCTGGCAGAAGGTTGCCGGGGCCAACGACGCGGGCCAGACCGTGTCGGTGAACCTGGCGTCGTACAGCAAGGCCGGGCTGACGGTCGCGGCGTACTCGGGCACGAGTTCGGCCGGACCGGTCGCCGCGTTCGAGTCCGCCAACGAGACGGTGACCCGGGCGGCGCACACCACGCCGGTGGTCACCAACAGCGTGCCGGGCGCCTGGCGGGTGTCGTACTGGGCGGACAAGTCGTCGGCCACCACCGCGTGGACCGCACCCGCGGGCGAGCAGGTGCGCAGTACGTCGTTCGGCTCGCCGAGCGGCCACATCTCGACCCTGCTCACCGACCGCGGCGCGGCGGTGCCGACCGGAGCGCAGGGCGGGCTGACCGCGACGGCCAGCAGTTCCAATTCGACGGCGAACATGTGGACCCTGCTGCTGAGTCCGCGATGATCCGGCCGGCACGCACTACGCTGGGGTCGGGAGGCTGATGGTGCCCATGACAACAATGGGGACAACGAAGAAGGGCAGGGCCATGGCCGGTGCGGCGACGCTCGCGCTGCTGCTGACCGCTGCCTGTGGATCGGCCGCGGGCGACGTGGGCGCCGACCAGGGCGGCGCGACCGATCCGCCGCCACAGCCGCAACTGCTGCTGACGTTCGACGACCAGCGGCCGGGTCCGGCGGCCGGGCGGGAGATCCGCGGCGACGGCGCCGCGGTGGCCACGATCGATCTGCTCAGCGTGAACAAGCCGACGACGGCGTACGAGGCCGGTCGCGACGGCGGCGTCGCGCTGCGGCTGCCGGCCTACGCGGGCACCGAGAAGGGGTCGTTCGCGGCGCTGCGGGTCGAGCCGGAGGAGTGGCTGTCGCCGGGATCGTCGGAGTTCACCTTCGGCGCCGACGTCCGGCTCGACGGCAACTCCAGCGGCAGCCCGGTCGACAACGGCGACAACGTGCTGCAGCGCGGGCTGTTCGCCGACTCGGCGCAGTTCAAGATCCAGGTCGACCGGGCCCGCCCGTCCTGCGTGGTGCGCGGCACCGACGGGTCGGTGGTGGTGAAGTCCAAGCCGGCCCTCAACCCGGCCCGCTGGTACCGGCTGTCCTGTCACCGGCTGGACAACACCGTGACGCTCACGGTCACCGACCTGACCACCGGCTCCGCGCCGGCCACGGTGAGCAAGACCGGGGCGATCGGCTCGCTCGACCTGATCGGCTCCGAACCGCTCGCGATCGGCGCCAAGATCGGCGAGGACGGCGAGATCGTGCGCTCGTCCACCGACCAGTTCAACGGCCGGATCGACAACGTCAGCTACCTGCGCAGCTGACGCCGCCGACGCCGATCAGCTGAAGACCTCCTCGATCAGCCGGTCGGTGGCCCGGCCGTCGTCCAGGTGGCAGTACCGTCGCCGGAAGGCCTCGTACGCCGGGCCGTACCGGCGGCGCAGCCCGTCGGCGTCGGCCAGCGCCGCGGTGAGTTCCTCCGCCGTCGTCACCAACGGACCCGGTGCCTCGTCCTCCAGGTCGAAGTAGAAGCCACGCAACTCGTCGCGGTAGTCGGCCAGGTCGTAGGTGTAGAAGATCATCGGCCGGCCGGTCACGGCGAAGTCGAACATCGTCGACGAGTAGTCGGTGATCATCACGTCCGCGGCCAGGTACAGCGCCTGGATGTCCGGGTGGTCGCTCACGTCGATCACCCGCGGGTGCCGGGGCACCGGCGAGGACGCCGCGACCAGGTGATGGAACCGGAACAGCAGGACGGTGTCGTCGGGCAGACCGCCGAGCACCTGCTCGACCTCGGCGGCCAGCGGGTTCGGCTTGGCGGAGCCGGTCAGCGCGTCGTCGCGCCAGGTCGGCGTGTAGAGCACGGCCCGGGTCGACGGCGCCAGTCCGAGCTCGGCCCGGACCTTCTCCCGCAGGTCGTCCGCGTTCGGCCCGGACAGCACGTCGTTGCGCGGGTAGCCGATCTCCAGCACCGAGCCGGGATAGCGGAACGCCTGCCGCAGCTTGGCGGTGGAGAAGTGGTTCGGGGAGACCAGGTGGTCCCACCGGCGCACGTCCTTGGCCAGCCGGCGTGAGTAGACGTCCGCGCCGTCGTACTTGGCGTCGGGCACGTCGAAGCCGATCCGTTTCAGCGGCGTACCGTGCCACAGTTGCAAGTAGGTCGTCCGCCGGGTCTTCAGCGGGTAGCGCGGCATCATGTCGTTGGACAGGAAGTACCGCGCCGAGGCGATCCGGAGGAAGTACGCCGGGGTGTTGCGGACCACGCGTTCGACATCGTCGGGCAGCTGGACGTCGGTGTCCGACACGACCCAGATCCGGCGCAGGTCGGGCCGCAGCTCGCCGAGCCGCTCCGACACCGCCCGCGGGCTGTCGGAGTACTTGCCTCGCCAGCTCTCGAAAACCACCGTCTCGCGGCTCATCGCCGGCTCCCTCCTGATTGTTCGCGGACCCGGTCCGCTGGATCGTCGGACTGCTCGCCGGGCCGGGACCGCCTGGCCAGCAAGGGAAAGCCGTGCCGGCGGCGGATCAGCATCCACAGCGGCGGCGCGATCAGCGCCGTACCGGCCAGGACCGCTCCGGTCTCCGCGTTCGGTACGCCGAGCAGCTTCAGCGCGGACGCCAGCAGCACGAAAGCCAAGGCGCGCCGGATCAGCCCACCAGGAGCCCGCGACGAGATCCGCGCGCCGAGCCAGACGCCGGGGACGCAGCCGACCAGCATGGCCACGGTGAGGTCGAGCTCGAAGTCGCCGAACAGCAGGTGACCGAGAGCGGCCGACGCCACCAGTGGAACGGCCTGGAGCAGATCGGTACCGACCAGCTCGCTCGCCTTGAGACCTGGGTAGAGGGCCATCAGCGCGATGATGACCAGTGAGCCGGAGCCGACCGAGGTCATCCCGACGACGAGCCCGCCGATCACTCCGACCAGCACGGTCGGCAGCGGACGGGCACTGACGCGCGGCCGGCCCTGGGGGAGTGGAGGCAGCAGACCGTCCCGCTTGCGCGCCCGCTCGGCCAGCCGGATGTAGGCCCGCACGGTGAGGCCCGCCGCGGCGATCAGCAGCGCGATCCCGAGTGCGCGCTGGATGATCTGCTGGACGTCCTCACCGTCGCCGAGCGAACGTGCGATCAGAACGCCGGCGAACGCGGCCGGGATCGAGCCGACGCACAACCAGCCGACCAGTTTGAGGTGCACGGTGCCGCGGCGCAGATGGACGGCCGCGCCGACCGGCTTCATCACCGCACTGGCCACCAGGTCGCTGGACACGGCGGTCAGCGGCGGGACGCCGAAGAACAGGACGAGCACGGGCGTCATCAGCGCGCCGCCGCCCATTCCGGTCAGCCCGACCACCACCCCGACGCCGAACGCGGCAGCCGCGAGTGCGAAGTCCATGGTCAGCCGCCGGTGACCGGACCGGCCGGTGCCGGTCCTGGCGTGGGATCGGGCTGCGCCGAGGGGATCCAGCCGCCCGCGGCGAGATACCCGGTGAGCTCGGCGAGCGACTCGGCCAGCGAGACCGAGGAGGTGTCCAGGCGCAGTTCGGCGTCGTGCGGTTCGTCGTACGGGTCGCTGATGCCGGTGAACTGCGTGACCACGCCGGCCCTGGCCTTGCGGTACAGGCCCTTGGTGTCGCGCCGCTCGCACTCGGCCAACGGGGTCGCCACGTGCACGAGCACCAGGTCGCCGACTGCCTCGACCATCGAGCGGACGGCCGCCCGGCTGTCGGCGTAAGGCGCGATCGGTGCGCAGACGGCGATGCCGCCGTGCCGGGCCACCTCGGCGGCGACGAAACCGATGCGGCGCACGTTGAGGTCGCGGCCGGCCCGGTCGAACCCGAGGCCTGACGACAGCATCCGCCGGACGACGTCGCCGTCGAGCAACGTGACGGCGCGACCGGCCCGGCTGGTCAACTGCTCGGTGAGTGCCTTGGCCAGCGTCGACTTGCCCGAACCCGACAATCCGGTGAAGAAGACGACCAGTCCGCGCTCCCGCCGCGGCGGCCGCCAGCGGGTCAGCGTCGGCAGGACCTGATCCAGCACCGGGTCGTCGACGTGCGCAGCGGCGTCGGTCGCCTCCTGCACGCGGTGCAGCGCCTCCGCCCACACCTCGTCCCCGGCGCGGTGTTCGCCACCGCGGGTTTCCGCCGCGGGCCGCAGCCTCAGCAGTCGAGTGGCGTCGAGGCCGATGGCAACAGCCGAAGCCAGCGCCTCATCCGACGCGTTGCCACGCCAACTCACCGGCAAAGCGATCGAGGCGAAGTGCTCCCGCAGAGCCTGACCGAGGCAGTCACGCAACGTGGTCGCCGGTACGCCGTCCGGCGTCGCGCCGGCGGCCGGCAGCACCACGACGACGTCGTCGATCCCGTGTTCGTCGAGCTCCCGCAGATCCGGCGACGTGACCGGCCGCTGCGGCACGACAACCACGCGCCCGGGCCCCGATCGCGCCGGGAACCCGAGCGGCTCGACGTCGACCAGGCGTCCCTCGATCCAGCCACCCGACTCGGGCGCGACCAGGTCGGTCAGCCCGGCGACCGGCGTGGACTCGCTGTCCGCGATCGTCACCGCTCCGGCGGCCAGCGCGCGGGCGGTTTCGTCCACGGTCGCGGGAATCCGCACCCGCCCCGGCGACGGTGGCTCACCCACGACGTCGTCACCCAGAACGGCGAACGGCACACCGATCCCGTACCCGGCCAGGCACAGATCGGCCAGCACTCGCTCACCTGGGCAGATCACCGGCATCCCCGCCCGCGCAGGCCGATCCGCACGGATCGGCGGTGGTTCGCGGTCCGCGGGCAGCGATGCGTGTCTGACGTCTTCCAGCACAACAGCCCCCCAGCTGTGAAAACCGGCCCGGACTCTGTCGCCGGTCGGCCGTCCCCTGACTTCCCCCCGGTGACACAAGGTCACCGGGGCCAGTCTCGCCTATTCCGTGCCCCGGCGCCAGCAGTCCACAGCCTCCGGCGTGACCGACCCGATTTCTGTAGACTGTGCGTTCCCGCTCGGCTACGGGCTGTATGGCGTGGCGAATTGACACGTCCGTCAGCAGCCCTGCAAACTGCCCGACGGCGGGGTGCACAGCTGCCATGGGGCAGCTTGAGACGAGGGGCCGGTGTGAGCGGAGGCAATCGCGTGCCCGCGGAGCCACGCGAGGCCGCGCCCGCGGGCGTTCCGATCGCCGGGATGCTGCCGGAGCAGACATTGTCGTCCCAGGGCCCGGTGCGGACCGCGGTGGTGCAGGGCTCGATGGCCACGGTCGCGGTCGAGCCGAGTGGGATCGACGGTTCGGGACCGCTCTGGGTCGTTCCCCACGAGGTGCCCGCGATCGTTCCGCGGTCGTCGCGGTCGACCGAGCCGCGCTGGATCGGCGTCTACCGCTGGGCCGCCCTCGGCGGAGACCTGCTGGCCGCCGTGATCGGGATCTCGATCGCGCTGCTGACCAGGTTCGGCTACGAGGTGGGCGGCGCCTACCTGGTGATCAGCAGTCTGCTGCCGCTGGCCTGGGTGACCGCGGTGGCGTTGTCGAAGGGCTACGACGCGCGGTACTACGGCGCCGGCCCGGAAGAGCTTCGGTCACTGTTGCGCGCCGGTGTCGGCCTGACCGCCGCGATCGCGATCCTGTCGTACGCGACGAAGAGCGAGATCGCCCGCGGGTTCGTCGTCCTGGCGATTCCGGTGACCGTGCTGGCCGCGCTGGTGCTGCGGTACGCACTGCGCAAGGACCTGCACCGGCATCGCCTGCGCGGCCGCTGCATGCACCGGGTGCTTGTGGTCGGCCGCACCGATCCGGCCGCGACACTGTGCGAGCACCTCGAGAGCCGTCCCTCCGACGGGTACCGGGTGGTCGCGACCTGCCGGCCGCGGGGGACCGGCCGCCAGACCGGGCCGCTGCGGCCCGACGAGCTGGACGAGGCCGACATCCTGGCCGCGGTGGACCGGCATGCCGTGGAGGTGGTGGCGGTCGCGACGGATCCGGAGCTGGCGGGTCAGTCGTTGCGGCGACTGTCGTGGGCGCTGGAGCAGCGTGGTGTCGAGTTGATCGTGTCGCCGGGCATCATCGAGGTGGCGGGTCCGCGGATCTCGATCCGCCCGGTGGCCGGGTTGTCGTTGCTGCACTTGGAGCGGCCGTCGGTCAGCGGCGGTCCGCACCTGTTCAAGGCGGTCTTCGATCGCGTCGTCGCCCTGGCCATCATCGTCGGACTCGCACCGCTGCTGATCGGTCTGGCGCTGGCCGTGAAGGTGTCCAGCCGCGGCCCGGTGCTGTTCCACCAGCGACGGGTCGGCCGCGCGGGCGCGGAGTTCACGATGCTGAAGTTCCGCAGCATGTACGCCGACGCCGAGCAGCGGCTCGGTGACCTCTACGCGTTGAGCGACGGCAACGGCGTGGTCTTCAAGATGCGCGACGACCCGCGGATGACCCCGCTCGGCCGGTGGATCCGCCGGTTCTCCCTCGACGAGCTGCCGCAGCTGTTCAATGTGCTGCGTGGCGAGATGTCGCTGGTCGGGCCGCGGCCACCGCTGGCCGAGGAGGTCGCCCTCTACGCCGCCGACGACTCCCGCCGGATGCTGGTCAAACCAGGCATGACAGGGTTGTGGCAGGTGAGCGGTCGCAGTGATCTGTCCTGGGACGAATCGGTCCGGCTCGACCTGCGCTACGTCGACAACTGGTCGATGACGCTGGACCTGCTCATCCTCTGGAAGACGCTGCGCGCGGTGTTCTACGGTTCAGGAGCTTATTGATGACGATCGACCCCCGGTCGCCGGTCTACGTCGCGGGGCACCGCGGACTCGTCGGATCGGCGATCTGGCGCCGGTTGGAGCAGGCCGGGTTCAGTCAGCTGATCGGCGCGACCTCCGCCGAGCTCGACCTGCGCGACCGCGCGGCGACGACGGCGTTCCTGGCCGAGCACCGCCCGGCCGTGGTGATCGACGCGGCCGCCCGGGTGGGCGGCATCCTGGCCAACCGCGACCACCCGACCGAGTTCCTCAGCGACAACCTGCGGATCCAGGTCAACCTGATGGACGCGGCGCTGGAGGTCCGGGTGCCGCGGCTGCTGTTCCTCGGCTCGTCGTGCATCTACCCCAAGTACGCCGACCAGCCGATCCGCGAGTCCAGCCTGCTCACCGGTGAGCTCGAGCCGACCAACGACGCGTACGCGATCGCCAAGATCGCCGGCATCATGCAGGTCCAGGCCGTGCGCCGCCAGTACGGGCTGTCCTGGATCTCCGCGATGCCGACCAACCTGTACGGACCGAACGACAACTTCGACCCGGCCAGCTCGCACGTGCTGCCCGCGCTGATCCGCCGGTTCCACGAGGCGAAGGTGTCCCAGGCGCCCGAGGTGGTGCTGTGGGGCAGCGGGACGCCGCGGCGCGAGTTCCTGCACGTGGACGACCTGGCCGACGCGTGCGTGCACCTGCTCGACCACTACGACGAGCCGGAGCCGATCAACGTCGGTGTCGGCACCGACGTGACGATCCGCGAGCTGGCCGAGCTGGTCGCGCAGGTGGTCGGCTATACCGGTGCCATCAGCAACGATCTGACCAAGCCGGACGGCACCCCCCGCAAGCTGCTCGACGTGAGCCGGCTGCGGGCTCTGGGCTGGAAGCCGTCCATCGATCTCGACGAGGGTGTGGCCGCCACCTACGCCTGGTATCTGGAGCAGCAGGCATGAAGAAGGCGTTCATCACCGGGATCACCGGTCAGGACGGGTCCTACCTGGCCGAGCTGCTGCTCGCCAAGGGGTACGAGGTGCACGGCCTGATCCGTCGCGCCAGCACGTTCAACACCCGCCGGATCGACCACCTGTACACCGATCCGCACGAACCGGACAAGCGGCTGTTCCTGCACTACGGCGACCTGACCGACGGCTCGCGACTGGTCACGTTGCTGGCGTCGATCCAGCCCGACGAGGTCTACCACCTGGCCGCGCAGAGCCACGTCCGGGTGAGTTTCGACGAGCCGGAGTACACCGGTGACACCACCGGGATGGGCACGACCCGGCTGCTCGAGGCGATCCGGATGATCGGGCTGGACTGCCGGTTCTACCAGGCCAGCTCGTCGGAGATGTTCGGCGCGACGCCGCCGCCGCAGAGCGAGCTGACCCCGTTCTACCCGCGGTCGCCGTACGGCGCGGCGAAGCTGTACGGGTACTGGATGACGCGGAACTACCGCGAGGCCTACGACATGTTCGCGGTGAACGGCATCCTGTTCAACCACGAGAGCCCGCGGCGCGGCGAGACGTTCGTGACGCGCAAGATCACCCGGGCGGTGGCGCGGATCAAGCTCGGCCTGGAGAAGCGGCTGTACCTGGGCAACCTGGACGCCTGCCGGGACTGGGGCTACGCGCCGGAGTACGTCGAGGGCATGTGGCGGATGCTGCAGCACGACGAACCGAGCGACTACGTGGTCGCCACCGGTACGTCGTACTCGGTGCGGGACTTCGTCGAGCTGTCGTTCCAGCACGCGGGCCTGGACTGGGAGGCGCACGTCGACCACGACCAGCGCTACGAGCGCCCCACCGAGGTGGACTCGCTGATCGGCGACGCGTCCAAGGCGCAGGCCGAGCTGGGCTGGAAGGCACAGGTGCACGTGCCCGAGCTGGTGCGCATCATGGTCGACGCCGACCTGGCGGCCCTGACCGAGCAGGCGAACGCATGAGTGTGGAAGAAACGGAGACGGCCACCAGCACCAGCGGTGCGAGCAACGGCTGGGACCAGCGCGTCGACGTGCTCGGGATCCATGTCAGCGTCACCGACATGGACGACACCGTCGAGACGTTCGCCGGGTGGATCGCCGCCCGTGAGCGGCACCTGGTCTGTGTGGCGGACATGAACGCGCTGCTGCACGCCCGGGCCGACGCTGAGCTCACCGAGGTCTACAACACCTCCGGCCTGACGCTGGCCGACGGCATGCCGCTGGTCTGGGCCGGCAAGCGGGCCGGGTTCGACCGGATGGCCCGGGTCTGCGGGCCGGACCTGATCGAGCGGGTGATGGCCGAGGCGGCCGAGCGCGGCTGGTCGCAGTACTTCTACGGCGGCGCCGACGGCGTCGCCGAGCAGCTGCGGGACACCTTCGTCGCCAAGCACCCCTCGCTGTTCGTCGCGGGCACCTACTCCCCGCCGTACCGGGCGCTGTCGCCCGAGGAGGACGCGCAGATCGTCGAGAAGATCAACGCGGCCGGCCCGGACATCGTCTGGGTCGGGCTCGGCGCGCCGAAGCAGGAGCGCTGGATGGCCGAGCACCGCGACCGGCTGGACGCGGCGATCCTGATCGGCGTCGGCGCGGCGTTCGACTTCCACACCGGGCGGCTGGACCGGGCGCCGGTCTGGATGCAGAAGGCCGGGCTGGAGTGGAGCTACCGGCTCTACAAGGAACCGCGCCGGCTCTGGAAGCGCTACCTGCTCGGCATCCCGCGGTTCGTCGCCGGGATCGTGCTGCGGCCGCCGAAGCCGGTTTCTTGAAGCTCCCCAAGCTCAGCAAGCTCGCCGGACCGGCGGGCCGCGCCGGCTGGGGACTGGCGGACCAGGGGCTGTCCAGCCTGAGCAACCTGGCCGTCGGCGTGCTCGTCGCGCGCAGCAGCAGCGTCGCGGACTTCGGGGTCTACGCGCTCGCCTTCGGCGGCTACACGATCGCGCTCAACGTCTCCCGCGCGGTCGCGACCGAGCCGCTGGGTGTCCGGCACTCCGGTGCCCGCGCCCCGGGCTGGGAGAAGGCCGTGCGCTCCAGTACGGCGACCGCCCTGCTCGCCGGACTCGCGGCGCTGGTCGTCGGGCTGCTGATCGCGGCGTTCCCCGGCGTACCGTCGCCCGGGGTGCTGGTCGCGTTCGCGGTGACGATGCCCGGGCTGCTGCTGCAGGACGCGTGGCGCTGGGCCTTTTTCGTCGTGGGGGACGGTCGCCGGGCGTTCCTCAACGACCTGGTCTGGCTGATCGCGATGGCGGTGCTGTTCGGCGGGCTCTACCTGACCGGCGCGGCGTCGGCATTCTCGCTGACGTTGTGCTGGGGGCTGGGCGCGGTGATCGCCGCGGTGTTCGGGCGGTTCCAGAGCGGTCTGACGCCGCGCTTCCGGCTGGTCAGGCACTGGCTGAAGGCCAACCGCGACCTCACCCCCAAGTACGTCGGGGAGATGCTCGCGGTGAGCGGCACGATCCAGGTCTACATGCTCGGCATCACCGCGGCCGCCGGGATCGCGGCCGTCTCCGGCATCCGCGGCGCCCAGGTGCTGCTCGGCCCGGTGAACGTGCTGAACCAGGGGATCCGCGCGGTCGCCGTACCCGAGGCGGCTCGGGCGCTGAAACACTCGTACCGGCGGTTGTGGCGGGTGGGCCTGGTCATCTCGGCCGGAGTCGGCGCGGGCGCGTTGGCCTGGGGAGCGGTCTTCCTGTTGCTGCCTGAGTCGATCGGCCGGGCCCTGCTCGGTCCTGGCGTTTGGGCCGAAGCCAGCGCGGTCATGGTCCCGGTCATCCTGCTGCAGGCGCTCGGCGCCTCCAACGCCGGCGCCTTCGCCATCATGCGCGCGCTGGCCGCCGCGGGGCGCGGTCTGCGGGTCCGGCTGATCTCGTCGGTCGTGCTGATCAGCGCCGGCGTCACCGGCGCCGCCCTCAACGGCGCGCGAGGAGCTGCCTGGGGCCTGGCCGCCGCGGCCTTCTTCACCTTGCTCCTGTGGTGGCACGAGGCCCACCGAGCGCTTGCCGCCCACCGCGCGGCGGGTGAAGCAGAACGTGGTGGGCCCGCCGAAGCGGGACCCACCACGTCCGGGTTCTAGAGATTCGTTACTTCACGACCACCGTGGCCGACGTGGCGGACTTGACCACGTTGTGCCCGTCGAGGACCTCGACGCGGTAGTTGACCTGCTGCCCGCTCTTCACGCGCGTGTCGGTGTAGGTGACCAGCTGCGAGGCCTGCCACTTGTAGGTGTTGCGGTTCCAGGTCCCGACCAGCCGGGTGCCCTGGTAGACCTTGTAGGTCAGCGTGATGTTGTCCGGGTCGACGACGGTCCGGAAGGACAGCCCGACCTTGTTCGCGACCGGGCTGTTCGCCGCTGGGGCAGCCGGCGCAGGTGCCTTGGCGCCGCCGATCGCGTTGGTGAACCGGGTGATGCCCTGCTGGCCGGTCCCGTTCACCTTGAGGAAGTCGCCGCCGACCCACAGGTCGGTGCCGGTGGCGGCCATCGCCAGCGGACCCACCTTGGTCGAGCTGTTCGGGTCGGCGTCGGTGTTGGGGAACCAGGGACCGAGCTTGCCGGTCACCCCGCTGTGCACGAGCAGGTAGTGCGTGCCGGAGCCGTCCTTGAAGTAGCTCGGGTCGTCCGGGCTGCAGTTGTGCGCGTGCGAGCCCTTGTAGAGCCAGTTGCCGATCGCCTTGACCGCCTCGGTCGCGCCCAGGCACTTGCTCTGCCACAACAGCTTGCCGGTGGCAACATCGGCGGCCAGGATGCCGTCGTAGCAGCCGCTGCCGTCACCGCCGTTGGCGACGAACACCTTCGAGCCGTAGGTGTCGATGTCCTTGACCCGGGTGACGCACTTGCTGGTGGGCTCCGGGATCCAGGCCGCGGCCGGCATCGCGTACGGGATGCCGGTGCTGTTGTTCAGCGCGACCAGCGTGTTGTGGTGCTGGCCGCGGACGGTCGTGAACGGGCCGCCGGCGTACACCTTGGTGCCGTTGTCGGCGACGTCGATCGCGTAGACGTCGTCATCGGCGTTCGGGTTCCACGGCAGCAGTGCGCCGCTGTTCAGCGCGACCGCGGCCAGCCGGTTGCGCTCCACGCCGGAGACCCGGCCGAACGACCCACCGAAAAAGACGCTGTTGCCGTAGATCGCGACCGCCTTGACCCGGTAGTTGACCGAGGGCCGGAAGCTGCTCAGGGCGCCGGTGGCGGCGTTGAACATCGCGATCCGGTTGCGCGGCTGGCCGTTGACCGTGGTGAAGTCCCCACCGACCACGATCCACTTCTGGTCCAGCGACGTCGCGATGCTCCACACCGGACCGTTCAGCTTCGGCGCGAAGCTGGAGGCGTTGCCGCTGGTGCGGCTGAACGAGGCCAGGTACGTGCGCACCGCCTCGCCCTGCCCGGCCGGTTTGCCCGGCGGCCGGACCCGGGTGAACAGGCCCCCGACGAACACGTTGTTGCCTGCGATCGCGATCGCGTTCACCGGCGCGTTGGTCTGCCAGGAACTCTGTTTCACCGCGGAGACCGCCGTACCGAACCCGGGCGCGGCGGCGACCACCGGCGGACCGGCCGGGATCAGCGCCGCGGCCAGCACGGCCGCGGCGGTGACTACTACCAGAACTAACTTCTTCATCGATGTCCTCAGAAAGCGGGCGGGCCTGTCTGTTTCCAGCACGCGAAATCTAGCGGTGGTGGGAGATCATCCGGAAGGCGACCTCCCGCCGGCGTTATCACGTTGTGCTATAGCAGGCTGACTGTCCGCTCAGCGTGCGTCGTAGTGCGCCTGGACCTGTCCGGCGGTGAGCGCGTACGGATACACGGCCGCCTCGTCGATCGCCATCCCGGTCTGGGTGGCGCCGCCGCCGGACCAGTTGCTGGTGTTGTCGTAACCGATCCGCCACCAACCGTAGTACAGCGCGGCCGTCCCGACGCTCTGGCTGCCGGCCAACACGCCGTCGACGTACAGGCTCATCGTGCCGTTGGCGTAGGTGCCGACGACGTGGTGCCACTGGCTGTTGTTCTTGTTCGACGCGCTGGTGAGCACCCGCCGGGTGCCGTCGTTGACACCGAAGCTGATCGCGCCGCTGCTGCGCATGTAGAGCATCCGGTCCCCGCCGTCGGCGCTGTTGCCGGTCTTGGAGTTGCCGAAGCCGATGATCCGGCCACCGCGCAGCATGGTCTGCTTCACCCAGGCCTCGACGGTGAACTGCTGCGGCATGCTGTACGCCTTCTCGCCGACCATCCGGCCGGTGGAGCTGGTCGTGCCCGCCGTGTCGCCGGCGATCGCTCCCGAGGTGCCGAGCGTGATGCCGTTGTAGGTGCCGTTGTTGCTCTGGCCGGAGGAGTCCGCCGACGCGGTGGTGCCGACGGCCTCACCGAGCCGCCAGTACGCCTGCGGGCCGTCGGCCTTCAGCAGTTCGTCGTACGCCGTGGAGGTCGTGCTCGCGACCGTGATCGGGTCGGAGTAGTTGCCGCGCAGCGTCGTCGTACCGTCGGTCACCTCGACCCGGTAGTTGGTCACCTCGCCCGGCGTCGCCGCCGTGTCGGTGTAGTGCAGCCACGGCTTGTCCCACGGCGTCGACGTGGCGGTCCAGGTCGCGATCGTGGTGTTGCTGAAGCCCTTCAGCAGCCGGTAGGTCAGCGTGCTGTCGTCGTTGTCGACCACGGTCGGGAAGTGGATCTCCACCTGACCGGGCCGCACGCTGTACGGCGTCAGCTTCGCGGGCTTGGCCGGAGCCGCGCCCGGGCCGGTGCTGGTGAACCGGGTCAGGCCCTGCTGGCCGGTGCCGTTGCTGGTGGTGAAGTCGCCGCCGACCCACAGGTCGGAGCCGCCGGTGGCGAACGCCAGCGGGCCGACCTCGGTGGGCGGGCCGGCGTTGGTGTTCGGGAACCAGGGACCGATCGTGCCGTCGGTGAGCGACTCGGTCAGCAGGAAGCGGTAGCCGAAGCCCTGCGGGAAGCCGCCCGCGCCGTTGTAGGCGCAGTCGTGGGCGTGCGAGCCCTTGTAGAGCCAGCCGTTGACGACCTTGACGGCCTCGGTGGCGCCCAGGCACTGGTTCTTCCAGATCAGCGCACCGGTCGCGATGTCCGCGGCCCAGGTGCCGTCGAAGCAGCCGCCGCCGTCACCGCCGTTGCCGAAGTAGACCTTGTCGCCGCTGGCGTCGATCGCCTTCACCCGCGTGGTGCAGGAACCGTTCGGCGGCGGGACCGCCGAGGCGGCCGGGAACGGCAGGACCGCGCCGGTCACCGGGTCCAGGCTGGAGACCGTGTTCTGGTTGGTGCCGTTGACGGTGCTGAACTGACCACCGGCGTACAGCTTCGAGCCGTCGTCGGCCACGTCCACGGCGTACACGTCGCCGTTCACAGCCGGTGCCCACGGCAACAAGGTGCCGAGGTCGGCACTGACCGCGGCCAGCCGCAGCCGCTCGATGTTGTTGACCAGGCCGAACGAGCCGCCGAAGTACACGGTGTTGCCGGAGACCGCGATCGTCTTGACCCGGTACGACACCGACGGCTTGAAGGTGGTGACCAACTGGCCGGTGGCGGTGTCGAAGGCGGCGATCCGGTTGCGGGTCACGCCGTTGACCTGGGTGAAGTCGCCACCGACGTAGATCCGCGACCCGTCGGCCGACGCCGCGACGGCGTACACCTGGCCGTTCAGCACCGGGTTGAAGGCGGCCACCAGGTCGCCGGTGGTGGCGTCGAAGGCGGCCAGGTAGGCCTGCCCGACCTCGTTGGTGCCCAGCGGAGAGCCCGGCGGGCGGACGCTGGTGAACCGGCCGCCGGCGTACGCCTTGCCTGCCGCCACGGCGAGGCCCTGGACGCTGCCGTTGGTCTGCCAGACCGGACTGTGCTCGGCTGACAACGACGCGCTGATGCTCTGGGCCGGCGTCGGTGCCAGCATCCCGGTCAGCAGCACGCCGACCACTGCCAGGCGCGCGAACAGCCATCTCTTGTTCATACCGCGATGTCCCCCCTTGGACATGTACGCCGTGACGGCGCTGTGTGAAGTACTCGGTCCCCGGACCCCGGGACGAGAGTAGGGCATCAAGGCGCCGAGTGGGCAGCGCCCGGTATCCTGTGCTGCGGCAGGAGCCGATCACCAAGCGTGACCAGACGTGAACCGGTTTTCGCGGCGGCACGGACGCCGGGTGGTCGAGCGAGGCTGGATGGTCTCGCGAGGAGGGGGAACCGGATGGAACCGGGCACAGTGGTCTGGCGCGACACGGCGCAGTCGTTGCTGCGCCACAAGTGGCTGATCCTCGGCTGCGTCCTGCTCGGCGTCGTCGGCGCGGCTGTCTTCTCCCTGTCCCAGACCGAGCGCTGGACGGCGTCCAGCCAGGTGGTGATCGGTCCGGCCGTGCCTCCGGCGCTGGTCGGCAAGCTGCCCACCGGCGCGGACAAGACGGGCCCGCTGGGGATGGACCTGCCGGCCGAGACACAGGCCCGGGTGATGTCCAGTCCGGCGCTGCTGCGCGAGGTGGCCAAGTCGCTGGAGCTGCCGACCAGCGACGAATCGGTGCAGTCGCTGGCCGCGGTAACCCGGGTCAAGGCGGTCACCGACAACGCGTACCTGATCATGATCGACGGCCCGACCGCCGACGAGGCGGTACGGCGAGCCAACGCGATCGCCCGGATCTACCTGGCCCAGCGCAGCAACGAGGCCAAGGCCCTGCTCACCACGCTGGCCGGCCAGGCCCAGGACCGGTCCCGGACGGCGACCGCCCAGTCGAAGAGCCTGGTCAGCCAGATCTCCGAGGCGATCGCCCGCGGCGACACCCAGACGGCGGCCGCGCTGCGCGACCAGCGGGTCGGCCTGGCGACTGAGGCCCGGCAGGCCGCCGACGACGCGTCCGCGATGCGCAAGGCGCTGTCCGGCGTCGGCGCGAGCAGCGAGCTGGTCACCCCGGCGACGAAGGACGCGGCGACCTCGTCACCGATCGTGTCCCGCGACATCCTGGTCGGCGGAATCCTCGGCCTGGTGCTCGGCTTCGGTCTGGCCCTGCTCAGCACCCATCTCAGCCCGTTCGTGCTCACCCGTGACCAGGCCGCCCGGGCCGCCGGTGCGCCGGTGATCACCGCCGCGCTGGGCAAGCGCCGGTTCTGGCGCCGGGCCGCGCCGCAGCTGCCGCCGTCCGAGCTGACCGCGCTGGGCGCCGAGGCGAGCGGTGCGCTGGCCCGCCGGGAGCTCAACCCGCGCGGCATCGGCGCGAGCGGCGCCGGCGCGCTGCTGGTCGTCTCGTCCTCCCCGACGCCGAACTCGGCCGGTATCGCGCTCGCGATGGCCGAGGCCAGCGCGCGCGACGGCCGCGAGACCCTGCTGGTGCTCGCCGACCTCGGCGGTACGCCGGTGCTGTCGCACGTCACCGACCACGAGGGCCTGACCGACCTGGTCGCCGAACCGGCGCCCACCCGCGCCGTCCGGGCCCGCAAGTTGTTCCGGCCCGGCACGGTCGCCGACCTGTACGTGCTGCCGCCCGGGTTGTCGAAGGACGAGACCGCGCTGGCCGTCGGCCCGTCGCTGGTGCCGGGCATCGTCGCCGACCTCCCGCCGGGCTACTCGGTCGTCATCCACGGCCCCGCCTCGGTCGGCCGGCACGGGATCACCCCGCTGGCGGCCGCGGTCGACGCCTCGATCCTGGTCGTCCAGGTCGGGCACGACAAGGACACCGACGTCAGCCGGCTGACCGCCGCGCTGGCGTTCGCCGGTGCGCCGGTGCTCGGCGTCGTCCTGATCGGAGCGTCGCCGCACGACGAGACGCTCGGCATCCCGCTGAACTTCAAGCCGGCCGACTCCTCGTCCACGCTGCCGATGCGCTGACGGTGCGGCGATGACCCTGACGGCGCCGGTGGTGCCGGGCACCACGACCACCAAGGTGAGCGAGAAGCCGACGCTGTTCTGGATGATCCTGTGGTGCCTGCTGGTGCTCGGCGTCCAGCCGTGGTCGTCGCGAGCCGCCGCGCCGCAGGGGACCACCGGCTCGACGAACAGCCTGATGAAGGGCGCGCTGCTCGGCGCGATCTTCCTCGTCGTTCTGGCCGCCACCCGGCCCGGCTTCCGAACCAGGATCAGCCCGGTCACCAACCTGTACGTCGTCTACGTGCTGTTCGCCACCGCGACCGGCTTCCTGCTCGCCGATCCGACCGGGCCGCTGCTGCGGCTGGCCCGGTTGATGATCGGCCTGATCCTGCTGTTCCTGCTCTGGCGACCGCTGATCCAGGTGCCCGAGCGGCTGATCCGCGCACACCTGTGGGCCCACGCGTTGCTGGCCGCGACCGTGCTGCTGAGCGTGATCTACGTGCCCGAACAGGCCTGGCGGCCGCTGTCCTCGTTCGGTACCGGCTTCCGCCTGCAAGGCGTCATCATCCCGATGCTGCCGCCGCGGGTCGGCGAGGTCGGCGCGATCATGCTCGGCCTGGCGATCGTCGCGCTGGTGGCCCGGAAACTGTCCTTCATCCCGGCCACCGCCCTGATCGGCGCGGGCCTGGTCCTGGTCGCCCTGAGCCGGACCCGTACGGCGGCCGCCGCGATCGCGTTCGGGCTGGTCCTCGCCCTGCTGCTGACCCGCAAGACCTGGATGGGCCGGATCCTGACTCTCGGCGTACCGGGGCTGGTCGGACTGATGTTCCTGGTGGTGCCGTCGCTGCACACCTGGTTGCTGCGCGGCCAGGGGACCCGGCAGATCGCCTCGCTCAGCGGCCGGACCACCAGCTGGCAGTACGTGCTGGACGAGGAGGTCTCGCTGCAGACCGCCATCATCGGCCACGGGCTGGGCAACAAACGGGTCCTGCTGCGCCGCGGTGAGGGCGACATCGACGTGATGGCGATCGACAACAGCTGGCTCGGCCTGTACTGGGAGACCGGGCTGCTCGCCGTCACGATCGTCGGGATCGCGATGATCGTCGCCTGGATCTCCGTGCTGCGCGCGCCCACGCCGTACGTGAAGGCCTGCGGCGCGGTGCTGCTCGGGTACGTCTCGGTCGCCTCGCTGAACGAGAGCGGCCTGTCCGACCTGAGCTCGATGACGCTGCACCTGCTGGTGGCGGCGGCGGTCTGTGACTCCGACCGACTACGCCAGCGGTCCAGAGCCGCCGCCCAGCAGAAACCGTACGAGCCGCTGCCGCTGCTGTTGCCGGTTCAGCAGCAGCCGAAGGTGCCGAAGCCGGGGAGCAGCCCGCGCTGAGGCAGATCACCGTTGCCGGGCGGGGCGGATGACCATTTCGTTGACGTCGACGCCGGCCGGCTGCTCGACGGCGTACGCGATGGCTTCCGCGATCGCCGACGCCGGGATCGACTCGGCCCGGTACGTCACCATCGCCTGCTGCGCGCCGGGATCGGTGATCGTGGTCGCGAGCTCGGACTCGACGACGCCGGGGGAGACGGTGGTGACCCGGATCGATGGGTCGACCTCGAGCCGCAGTCCCTCGGTGATCGCCCACGCGGCGTACTTGGTGCCGCAGTAGACCGCGGCGCTCGCGGCGACCTCGTGGGCGCCGATCGAGGCAACGGTGACGAAGTGGCCCCTGCCCTGGCGCTGGAAGACCGGCAGCGCGGCGGCGATGCCGTGCAGCAGACCGCGCACGTTGACGTCGATCATCCGGTCCCACTCGTCGACCAGCAGCCGGTCCAGTCGCGACAGCGGCATCACGCCGGCGTTGTTCACGATCACGTCGGCCCGGCCGTGCCGGTCGACCGCGGCGGCGACGAACGCCTCGACGTCGGCGCGATCGGTCACGTCGAGCGCGCGGCCCTCGATGCTGCCGCCCGCGGCGCGGACCTTGTCCACCAGGTCCGCGATCCGGTCGACCCGGCGGGCGCCGGCGACGACATGGTGGCCGATCGCGGCCAGGTGCTCGGCGACGGCGGCGCCGATGCCGCTGCTGGCGCCGGTCACCAGGACGACCTTGGGTTCTGGGGTGGTGGTGTTCATCGGGTTCTCCTGAGTTCGTCGGGGTCACCACCGATCCTCAGGCGTTCGAACGGCGCCCGGGAGACCGCCGGGTTCCTGGGAGTGCTACTACCAGGCACGCCGGCCGGACCGCTCATAGGCTGATCGGCATGGCATCGACACCGTTGGGCGACTACCTGCGCAGCCGTCGCGCGCTCGTCTCACCGGAGAGTGCGGGACTGGCCTCCAGCGGGCTGCGCCGGGTGCAGGGACTCCGTCGCGAGGAGGTCAGCCTGCTGGCCGGCATGAGCGTCGACTACTACGTCCGCCTGGAGCAGGGCCGGGAGAGCAACCCGTCCGCGCAGGTGCTCGACGCGCTGGCCGCGGTACTCCGGCTGGACGAGGACGGCCGGCTGCACCTGTTCCGGCTGGGCGGGCTCGCTCCCCGCCCGCGTTCAGCCGTGGTCACCGACCGGGTCGACCCGAACCTGCTGCAACTGCTGGATGCCTGGCCCGACAACCCGGCGCTGGTCTGCAACCGGGCGTTCGACCTGCTGGCGAGCAACTCGATCGCCGACGCGCTGTTCGGGGGCTACTCCGGCAACATGATGGAGCTGATCTTCCTGGAGCCTCGGGCGCGCCGCCTGTACGCCGACTGGCCGACCGTCGCGGTCAACGCGGTCGCCGGGTTCCGGCTCGGCCACGGTGAGGCACCCGACGACCCGCGCGTCCGGGCGGTGCTGGCGACGCTGCTGGAACGCAGCGAGGACTTCCGGCGGCTCTGGCCGCGGCACGACGCCCGCGGCAAAACGCTCGAGACGAAGCGGTTCGTGCATCCGTCGGTCGGCGAGCTGACGTTGCGGATGCAGGCCTTCGACGTACGGTCGGCGCCGGGGCAGGAACTGGTCGTCTATCACGCCGAGCCCGGCTCGAGCAGCGCCGAAGCGGTCCGCCTGCTCGGCACGCTCGCCGCCACCGCGGCTCAGGAGCAGGCTGCTACCCCGTGACGCTGTCCGTGTCGAAACCGGCGGCCTGCCACTGCTCCCAGGTCATCGTGGCGCCCTTGTAGGCGAAGCGTTCGGCGTTGCGGTCGCCGATCCGGTAGGTGTTGCGGCGGAACTGGACCGAGGCCGGCGCGGGGGAGTCCTTGTTCTCCACGACGCCGGTGCTGGCGGTCTGCTCGTCCATCACCACCTGGTTGCCCTCGATCAGTACGTCGCGCAGCACGTATCGGCCACGCGGGCCTTCACCGCGGGTGCGGGACTGGACCGAGATGCCGTTGCGGTTGGCGCGGACCAGATTGCCGACCACCTTCACGTCGGCGGACGTGTTCACGTTGATGCCGCCGCCGTCCCACAGGCTCGGCCCGGACCCACGCCCGGTGCCGAAGCCGTTGTTCTCCACCACGTTCGCCTCGATCACGCCGTTGTAGCTGATCTCGTAGCGGATCCCGTCGGCGGCGTTGTCGCGGATCCGGTTCGCGCTGATCCGCCGGTCGTACTCGGCGATGTCGCTCCACATCCCGATCCCGCGGTTGGCGACCAGGTCGTTGCCGGACACCTCGCCGGACGAGCGGGTCGACTTGATCCCGCCCGACTCCCAGTCGGCGATCCAGAAGCCGTCGGTGTTGTTGCGGGTGATCAGGTTCTCGACGATCCGCCCTTGCGCCGACCGGAACTGCCCGACGCCGAGCTGTCCGTTGTCGGCCACGGTGTTGCGGCGCACGGTGGCCCGGTCGCCCTCGATCACCATGATGCCGACGGCGTGGTTCCAGCGGACCTCGTTCGCCTCCACCGTCCAGTCGGTGCCCACCTGGACGGCACCGCCCTGCGGCCGGCTCGCGAAGTGCTCGACGGTCAGGCCGCGCACGGTCACCCGCGGCGCGGACTTCTCGATCGCGGTCTCGGTCCTCGACATCTCGAACCGGTGCCCGGCGGGATCGTCGGCGACGTACACCGCGTTGGCCGTGTAGTCGCCGTAGAACGTGCCGGGCGTCAGCGCCGCGCGGTTCATCACCCGGGTCAGATGCTTGCCGTCGGCAAACAATTGCTCACCGCGCTGACAGGGCTTGGTCCGCTCGTCCTCGCACCGCCCCTTCAGCTTGTACGGCGCGGGCAGCACGCCGCGGACGACCCAGTGCTGCCCGTCGCGCTGCCAGCCGGTCAGCGTGACCGAGCCGGTGAGCACCGCGCCCGCGCCACTGGCCAGCGTGGAGCCTTCGGTCGGGCGGATCGCGCGGGCGATCCGGTGCAGGCCCTTGCCGAAGCAAAAGGTCGAGCCTGGTGGGTTCTGGTCGATCACCTGCTGCGGATCCTGGCCCGGTGCGATCGGGACGCCGTCGCAGGCCGGCGCCGTACTGGGTCCGGTCGCGCCGAGCTTGGTGGTGGCCGCAGCCGGGAGCGCCGCGGGTGTCGGCTTCGGCTGAGGATCAGGCGTCGCCTCCGGCGCGGTGTCGGTACAGCCGACCAACAGACCCAAGGCCAGCGCAACCCCGGCGACGCGTTTCATCCATCCCCCCACACCCAGCAGCAAGTCGCCCAACTGTAGTGCTAGCTCAGGTACGTCGTGCGGGCCAGGTTGTAGGCGAGGTCCTGGGCGATCTGGAAGGCGTCGTCCTCCTCCAGCCGGTGCTGGACGACGAGACCGGCCAGGTAGCCCGCGTCGATGCGCCGGGCCAGGTCGTGGCGGGCCGGGATCGACAGGAACGCGCGGGTGTCGTCGACGAAGCCCGAGGTGTTGTAGAAGCCGGCCGTCTCGGTCACCAGCTCGCGGAAACGCCGCATTCCGTCCGGGCTGTCCAGGAACCACCACGGCGCGCCCAGCCGGACGCTCGGGTACACCCCGGCCAGCGGAGCCAGCTCGCGTGAGTACGTCGTCTCGTCGACGGTGAACAGCACCATCCGGAAGCCCTCCGCGTGCCCGAAGCGCTCGAGCACCGGACGCAGCGACCGGGTGAACTCGGTCGCCACCGGGATGTCGTGCCCCTGGTCCGGCCCGTACGTCGCGTGGATGCCCGGGTGGTGATCCCGCAGTACGCCGGGGTGGAGCTGCATGACCAGGCCGTCCTCGGCGGACATCGCGGCCATCTGGAACAGCATGTTGCCCGCGAAGGCCTGCGCGTCCTCCGGCGTCACCTGGCCGCGCAGCGCGTCGGCGTAGATCCGCTCGGCCTCGGCGTCGGTCAGCGGCGTCGCGTTCGCGCTGAAGTGACCGTGGTCGGTGGCCCGGGCGCCGGCCTCGATGAAGACCTGTCGCCGTTGGCGGAGCGCCTGCAGGTACCCGGCGTACGACGTGGTGTCGGTGCCGGCCCGTTCGCCGAGCAGGGTGATCAGGTCGCTCCAGCCGGGCCGGTCGACGTGCACGACGGCGTCCGGGCGCAGGGTCGGGACGACGCGGCCGGGCAGGTCGGCGGCGATCTTCGCGTGCGGGGCGAGGTCGTCGGTGGCCGCGTCGGTGGTCGAGAGCAGCTCGATGTTGAACGTGTCGAGCAGCGCGCGCGGGCGGAACTCCGGCTCGGCCAGGCGGGCGGAGATCTCGTCGTACAGCAGGTCGGCGGTCTCGGCCGACGGCGCCACGGTCAGCCCGAGCACCTCGGCGAACTCGTGCTCGAGCCAATAGCGGCTCGGCGTACCGGCGAACAGTTGCCAATGCGAGCAGAACTCGCGCCAGATCTCGCGCGGCTCGGCGGTCGTGGTGCCGTCGCGGCGGGGCAGGCCGAGGCGGTCGGGGGAGACGCCCTGGGAGATCAGCATGCGGGTGACGTAGTGGTCCGGTACGACGAGGAGCTCGGCGGGGTTGCCGAAGGGCTGGTCGCCGGCGAACAGCTCGGCGTCGACGTGACCGTGCAGGCACAGCAGCGGCAGGTCCTTCGTGGAGGCGTGGATCCGACGGGCGAGCTCGCGCGCCTCGCCGGCCGGGAGCGCACGGTCCGGATGGGGCTGCAGGGCCTTCGGCATTCGTTTCCTCCAGAGCGTGGACTGCAACGGCACTGCAAAGGATTGCAGTAGGCTCTGGTAAGCACAAGAGCAGGAGTTGTTGACAGCGGGTTGCAAGCGATTGCACACTCGGCGGACGCTGGATCCGGGCTGAGGTAGGAGGTGCACGTGGCAGCGACCCTTCGCGATGTCGCGCGGCTGGCCGGGGTGTCGGCCTCGACCGTGTCCCGTGCGCTGTCGCTGCCCGACCTGGTCAATCCGGCGACCCGCGCGCGGGTCCGCTCGGCCGCCGATAGCCTCGGCTACGAACCGAACAAGGCCGCCCGCGGGCTGATCACCGGCCGGACCGGAAACCTCGGGTTGGTGCTGCCGGATCTCGGCAATCCGTTCTTTCCGAGCGTGGTGAAGGGTGTGCAGGCGCGGGCCCGAGCGGCGGATGCGGCCGTGTTCGTCGCCGACACCGACGAGGACGTCGCGGCGGAGATCGGCTTGATCCGCGCGCTGGCCCAGCAGGTCGACGGTCTGGTCCTCTGCTCGCCCCGCGCCGAGGCCGACGACCTGAAGGCGATCGCTGGCGACACCACCGTCGTCCTGCTCAACCGCTTGGTGGACGATCTGCCGGCTGTGGTGTTCGACCACGAGGACGGCATGCGCCAGGCCGTCGCCCACCTCGCCGCCCTGGGCCACCGCCGCATCGCCTGGGTCGGCGGGCCGGCGGCCTCTTGGTCGAGCGATCAGCGCGGACAGGGCTTGTCCCAGGCCTCCGCCGACCACGGCGTCGAGCTGATCGAGGTCGGCCATTTCCCGCCGCACTACGACGGCGGCATGGCCGCGGCCGACCAGGTCGTCGCCACCGGCGCCACGGCGGTGATCGCCTACAACGACCTGGTCGCGATCGGCCTGCTGGCCCGCCTGCACGCGCGCGGCATCGCCGTGCCCGAGCGGATCAGCGTGGTCGGCATCGACGACATCGCCATGGCCGCGATGGCCCGCCCCGCGCTCACCACCATCCGCCTCCCCAAGGAACAAGCCGGCCGCCTCGCCGTCGAACTCCTGCTCATCCTGCTCGACAACCCCGCCACCACCCCCGAACGCCGAACCCTGCAAGGCGACCTGATGGTCCGAGCCTCCACCGCCGAGCCGCCACGATGACCCGCCCACTGTCCGAAGGGTTTGCTGATGGTGACGCCTGACGTGCTGGTCCTCGGCGAGATTCTCGTGGAACTCAGCTCGACCGAGCCCCTCGACGCCGGCACCCAGCTGACACTCAACTTCTCCGGCGACGCGCTCAACGCCGCCGCGGCGTCAGCAGCCGCCGGAGCCAAGACAGCCCGGCTCGTACTCGGCGACAAGCTTCTCGGCGCGGTCCGGCTAGGCGTCGCGGCAGCGTCCCTGTCCGTCGGCGGCCTCGGCGGCACCGGCCACGTCCCCACGCTCGACCAAATCCAGGCGCACGCCGCTACGACGGAGGTCACCGCATGAACCGCTCCGATTCGAACCGCCTGAGCCTTACCAACCTCCCCACCAAGCCCGCCGTCGACCCGAACGAGCTGACCGTCGGGATCGTGCATCTCGGTCTCGGCGCGTTCCACCGGGCGCACCAGGCGGTCTTCACCGAGCGGGCGGCGCAGCTCACCGGTGAGACCCGCTGGGGCATCGCGGGCGTCAGCCAGCGGTCGGCCGCCGTACGGGAGCAGCTCGCGCCGCAGGACGGCCTGTACGCCGTACTGACGCGGGGGACCGACTCCACCTCGATCGACGTGATCGGCAGCATCCGGGAAGTCCTGACCGCGCCGGAGGACCCGGACGCCGTGGTCGCCCGGATCGCCGACCCGCGGGTGTCCGTCGTGACGCTGACCGTGACGGAAAAGGGCTATCGAGCCGCGAACGGCGGGCTGGACCTGTCCGACCCGGAGATCCAGGCGGACCTCGCGGGCCGCCCGCCGCGCACCGTGGTCGGGCAGCTCGCGGCCGGGCTCGCGCGGCGTTCCGGCGAACCGCTGACGATCGTGTCCTGCGACAACCTAGTTGCCAACGGCCCGTTCTTGCAGCGGCTCATGCACCAGTACGCCGACGCGGCGGGCCTCGGCGGGGAGCAGTTCGAGGCGGCGGCGTTCCCGGCGAGCATGGTCGACCGGATCGTGCCGGCCACGACGGACGCCGACCGCGACGAGGCCGCGCGGCTGCTCGGCGTACGGGACGAGGCGGTGGTGGTCGCGGAGCCGTTCCTCCAGTGGGTCATCGAGGACCACTTCGCCGGTGCCCGCCCGGCGTGGGACGCGGCCGGTGCCGTCCTCACGGCGGACGTCGCGCCCTGGGAGCAGGCCAAGCTCCGGATGCTCAACGCGACCCACTCGATGCTCGCGTACCTCGGCGCGCTGCGCGGTTACGAGACCATCGCCGAGGCGGTCCGCGACGACGAACTCGCCGCGGCGGCACGCGAACTGCTCAGCGCCGACGTCGTCCCGACCCTGACTCCGCCCGACGGTCTCGACCTCACGGCGTACGGCGAATCGGTGCTCGACCGGTTCGCGAACCCGGCGCTCAAGCACCGCACCACCCAGGTCGCGATGGATGGCTCGGTCAAACTTCCGGTCCGCCTGCTCGGCACCGTCCAGGACCGCCTAACCGCCGGCGCCGAACCCCACTCGGCCAGCCTCGCCGTCGCGGGGTGGATGGTCTACGTGGCCCGCGCCACCACCGTCGACGACCCTCAGGCCGACCGCTTGAAGTCAGCCACCGCCAACGCGACGACGCCCACCGCGCTGGTGGACGCCCTCCTGGCAGTGGAAACGGTCTTCCCCGAACCCCTGCGCGAGAACCAGACCTTCCGCAGTCTGCTGATCGACCACGTCAGCACGCTGACCGCCTGACCCGCGCCCCGTCGAGGCGGGTCGCGGGGGGAGAAAGGCGGGGTGCGTCCGTGCCTGCGCCCGCCCAGGCGGGGCTCTCAGCCGGTGGTGAACTGGCTTTCGGTGTCGAAGCCCGCCTTCTGCCATTCGGTCGCGCTGAACCACTGGCCGAACTTCTGGAAGCGGTCCGCGGTCAAGCTGTCCAGTGTGTAGTTGTTGCCCTTGAGCACGACCTCGCCGGTGGGGATCGCGGCGCCGGAGTTCTGCACCATGCCGGTCGCGGCGGTGCCGACCTTCATCGTCACCTTGTTGCCGGTGACGACGACGTCGCGCAGCACGTTCAGCCCCCACGGGCCGTTGCCGCGGGTGCGGGACTGGATCGAGATGCCGTTCACGTTGTCCGCGACGGTGTTGTTACGCACCGTGACGTTCGACGACGTGTTGACGTTGATCCCGCCGCCGTCCCACAGCGACCGGCCCGAGCCGCGCCCGGTGCCGAGGCCGTTGCCGGTGATCGTGTTGTTCTCGATCACGCCGTTGCGGCCGATCTCGTACCGGATCCCGTCGGCGGCGTTGTCGACGATCCGGTTGTCGCTGAACGTGCGCCCGTCGTCGTAGGCGTCGCTCCACAGTCCGACGCCGAGATTGGCCTTGATCAGGTTGCCGCGGACCGAGCCGCCGTTGGACCAGGTGGTCTTGATGCCGCCGGACTCCCAGTCGGCGATCCAGAAGCCGTCGGTGTTGTTGCCGCTGACCTGGTTGTCGGCGATGGTGCCGTTGGTGGTGCTGTACTGCCCGACGCCGAGCTGCCCGTTGAACCGGATCAGGTTCCGCTCCAGCGTGGCGCCGTCGGCGTTGACCAGCATCGCGCCGACCGCGTGGTTCCAGCGGATGTCGTTGGCGAACACGTGCCAACCCCCACCCAGTACCACCGCGCCGGCCTGCGGTGCCGAGGCGAAGTGCTCGACGGTCAGCCCGCGCACGGTGACGCCTGCCTGCCCGCCGTCGATCGCGGTGGGAGTCTTCGACATCTCGACCGACCGCCCGGCCGGGTTGTCCCCGATCCAGACCGCATTGTTGTCGTAGTCACCGTAGAAGGTGCCAGGAACAACCAGCTCACGGGACGCGACCCGCTTCAGGTGCTTGCCGTTGACAAAGACCTGCTCGCGCAGGTGGCAGATGTTGGTGACGTTGTCCTCGCACTGCCCGATCTGGCGGTAGGGCTCCGGCAGCACGCCCTTCACGACCCAGTCGCCGCCGTCCGCGGTCCACCCGGTCAGCGGGACCGACCCGGTCAGTACGGCGCCCTGATCGCTGCCGAGCGTCTGCTTGGCCTTCGGGCGCAGCGGCCGGTCGATCCGGTGCAGCCCGGCGGCGAAGCAGATCGTGCTGCCGGCCGGGGTGTTGTCCACCACGTCGGCGGCGTTGTCGGTCGGCTTGACCAGGACACCGGAGCACGCCGGCGCCCCGGACGGACCCGGCTTCACCGGCGGGCCGGGGGTCGGGGTGGGCGTCGGGGTCGGTGTCGGAGAGGGCGTGGTCGCCTGGATCGAGGGCCGCCGCGGGATGGTCGGGATCGTGATGGTCGGCCGCTCGACGGTCGGAAGCGTGAACGTGGGGCTCGGCACGGTCGGAGTCGTCACGACCGGTTCCTGCGTCGACGCGGGCACCACGGTGGGCCGGGGCGGCGTCGGAGACGGCCCGTACGGCGCGGCGGTGAGCGCCGCGGGCGGTGTGGCGGTGGCCGGCGAGGTCATGCCTACCGCCGCCACCACGGTCGCGGTCCCGAGCGTCGTCGCGGCGAGCGCTGTCACTAGTTTGTTCATCTGGTCGGCCTCCGGGGCGTGACTGTTCCATCGGCACCCCCCGGTGCAACTACACCGGCAGACTAATACCCAGCGTGGCCTTCGCGACACATTCTGTTGCGTTTTGCCCCTATCAAGTTGCCTCAGGCGTGTACTCGGTTGCGCGGCGCAAGCATCTCCGCGGCGCGACCCGCCCGGTCAGCCGGCCAGGAAGCTGCCGGCGGTGTCGTGGCCGGCGGCGCGCCAGCCCTCGGCGGTCAGCTTGGTGCCGAACCGGCCGAACCGCTGCGCGGCGAGCCGGTCCAGCTGGTACCGGTTCCCGCTGAACACGAGCTCCCCGGCGGGCACCTCGGCACCCGAGTTCTGCACCATGCCGGTCGCCTGCGTGCCGCCGGTCATGCCCACGGTGTTCCCGGTGACGCGCACGTCGCGCAGCACATACCGGCCCCACGGACCGTCGCCCCGGGTCCGGGACTGGATCGCGATGCCGTTCACGTTGCCGATCACGGTGTTGCCGCGCACCGTCACGTTCGACGAGGTGTTCACGTTGATGCCGCCGCCGTCCCACAGCGACGTGCCCGAGCCGCGCCCGGTGCCGAAGCCGTTGCCGGTGATCGTGTTGTTCTCGATCGTGCCGTTGCGGCTGATCTCGAACCGGATCCCGTCCGCGGCGTTGGCGACGATCCGGTTGCCGCTGATCAGCCGGCCGTCGTCGGCGACGTCGGCCCACAGCCCGACGCCCAGGTTGGCCTGGATCAGGTTGCCGCTGACGGTGCCCGACGAGCGGGTCGACTTCATCCCGCCGGACTCCCAGTCGGCGATCCAGAAGCCGTCGGTGTTGTTGTGGCTGATCACGTTCCGGGTGACGTTCGCGTTCGCCGAGCTGTACTGGCCCAGGCCGAGCTGGCCGTTGTGGTGCACCAGGTTGCGCTCGATCCGGGCGTTGTCGGCGTTGACCAGCATCAGCCCGACCGACTTGTTCCAGCGGACCTCGTTGGCGCGGACCTTCCAGCCGGGGCCGGAGACCAGCGCGCCGGACTGGGCCGCGCTGGCGAAGTGTTCGACGGTCAGGCCGCGGACGGTCACGCCGGGCTGGTTCGACTCGATCGCGGTCGCGGTCTTCGCCATCTCCACCGAGCGGCCGGCCGGGTCGCTGCCGAGGTAGATCGCGTCGGCGGCGTAGTCGGCGTAGAAGGTGCCGGCCTTGACCGCGCTCTGCGATGCGACCCGGGTCAGGTGCTTGCCGTCCAGGAAGAGCTGCTCACGCAAGCTGCAGATGTTCGCGGTGTTGTCCTCGCACTGACCGGCCTTCCCGTACGCCGGCGGCAGCGCGCCACGGGTCACCCAGACGGCGCCCGAGCGCGCCCAGCTGGTCAGCGGCACGGAACCGGTGAGCACAGCGCGATCGTCGCTGGCGATGGTCTGGTTGGCCTTCGGGCGGATGGTCTGACCGATCCGGTGCAGACCCGCCGTGAAGCAGAACGTCGTACCGGCCGGGTGAGCGTTGACGACCGACTGGGCGTCGTCACCCGGCTTGATCGTGACGCCGCTGCAGGGGCCCGCGAACGCCGGTCCGGCGCTGTCCTCGCCGGGCACCGGGACGGGCTTGCCGGTGGTCGTTGCCGTGGGCTCCGAAGGCGTCGGCGTACTGGCCGGGGCCGACGGCGTGGGCTTCGGCGGCGGTACGACGGTCGGCGGCGGGCTGGTCACCGTGCCCGGCGGCCGGGTCGTGGCCGGCGCGGTCGGAACAACGGTCGGCTTCCGCGTCGGCCGCTGCGACGGAAGGATTCCCGTGCCGCCGCCGGCGTTCTGGTCGGTGGCGCGTAACTTCCCCGCGGTGGCCGCGTTCTTCTGGTGAGAGACGACGGGGTAGGCGACTGCACCGGCAGCCAGGGCGGTGGCGACAACACCTGCGAGCAGCAGCCGCTTGGACGACGTCCTTCTCGAAGCACCCTCCGGGATATCGGCGCGCGGTACAACTTCCCCCGGGTGCGGCCCCACGAACCAGTTGTCACCACCGCGACACATCTAAGGTGGTGCCATGCGGGTCGCCATGTTGCACAACCGTTATCGTTCCGGTCAACCCAGTGGCGAGAACACGGTCGTCGATCAAACAGCTGATTTCCTGCGCAGCTCAGGACATAGTGTCGAGCTGTACGAGCAGCACAGCGACACGATCGCCGAGATGTCAGGAAAAGATCGCGCGCTGTTACCGTTCCGCTCCGTCTGGTCATTTTCGGCCGAACGCGATTTGACGTTCCGCTTACAGCAACGGCGTCCAGAGATCGTGCACGTGCACAACACGTTCCCGCTGTGGAGCCCGTCGGTGCTGCGCGCGACCCGGAAGGCCGGTCTTCCGGTCGTCGCCACCCTGCACAACTTCCGCCTGATGTGCGCGAACGCCGTACTGCAGCGCGACGGGCGTCCGTGTGAGTCCTGCGTCGGCAAGATCCCGTGGCGGGGAGCGGTGCACGGCTGCTACCGCGAGTCGACCGTGCAGAGCCTTCCGCTGGTCGCCGGAATCACCGCCCATCAGGGCCTGCGCACCTGGCAGCGCTACGTCACGACGCTGATCGCGCCGTCGGAGTTCGTCCGTTCCCGGTACGTCGCCGGCGGGTTCCCGGCGGACAAGATCGTCGTCAAACCGCACGCGGTCGCGTTCGCCGGGCAGGTCCGGACCGGTCCCGGCGAGGCTGTCGTTTTCCTCGGCCGGCTCACCGAGGACAAGGGCTTCGCCGATCTGCTCGAGGCCTGGGACTCCTCCCTCGGGCAGCTGGTCGTCGTCGGCGACGGGCCGTTGCGCGCGGCGGCCGACGCCCGCGCCGCGGTCGATCCGTCCGTCCGCGTGCTCGGAGCGTTGCCCTGGGCCGAGAGCATGGACGTCGTCCGGAGCGCCCGCGCCGTCGTCGTACCGGCACGTTCGTACGAGGCCTTCGGGCTGGTCGTGGTGGAGGCGTTCGCGCACGGCGTACCGGTGGTCGCGTCCCGGATCGGCGCCCTGGCCGAGCTCGTCGACGACGGCGTGACCGGTGCGCTGGCCGAACCGGGCAATCCGGTCTCGTTGCGATCGGCATTGCGGTTGGTCACTGATCCGGTGACTTCGGTAACCTGCGGCGAGCGAGCCCGCCAGGTCTATCTGAAGCGCTTCACCCCGGAGCGCGATCTGGCGGCCACGGAGAGGATCTACGCCGATGCGATCGCGCGGCACGCGGCCGGCCAGTGAAGCGGCCGCCTGCCCCAGGAGTACCTGCCGGAGCAGCGATCGCCGAGCGAGCCTGGGCCTGAACCGAGCACGCGGTATAAAGTGCGCGGAGGCGTGGGGGGTTACGTCGACTGCCGGCGGGGACCGGCGGCCGGAAGAGTCCGCGGGGGCTCAGTGGGGGAGCGCAGGGTGCCGCAACGCATCGGTTATCTGACCGGGGTCTTCGACCTGTTCCACGTCGGTCATCTCGACGTGCTGGAACAGGCCCGGCAGCAGTGCGACCGGCTCGTGGTCGGCGTGCTCACCGACGACTGGGCGCTGCAGGCGTGGGGTGCGCGGCCGTTCGTCCCCGTGGTCGAGCGGAGGCAGATCCTCGAGCAGCTGCGTTGCGTGGACGAGGTGGTCGTGGTGGACGGCGTCGAGGCCGACTGGCTGACCGGCGTACTGGGGGTACGGACCGTGTTCGCCGCTGACGGGACCGACGGAGTGCTGGCCGCTGACGAGCTGGACGGGGTTCCCGCCGGCCTGATCAGCGAGCTGTCCAGCCGCCGCGCTTCCCGCAGCCAGATCCTGCGCGCCGCGATCGACCAGCGGCAGTCGCGCAGCTCCGTCGCATGAGCCGCCGGTCGTACGGCGACGTGGTCGCCGAACTCGTGCGCGCACAGAAGCCGTCCGCCGGTACGCCGGTGTACTCGCGTTTCGTGAACCGCAAACTCGGCCGCTACCTGGCCGCCGGTGCCTTCCTGCTCAACCGGACGCCCAACCAGGTCAGCCTGACCAGCGGCTTGTGCTCGCTGATCGGCATCGTGCTGATCGCCACGGTCGAGCCGAGTGTGCCGCTCGCGCTGGTGGTCACCGCGCTGCTGGTGCTCGGCTACGCGCTCGACTCGGCCGACGGTCAGCTGGCCCGGTTGCGCGGTGGTGGTTCGCCGCTCGGCGAGTGGCTCGACCACATGATCGACTGCGTGAAGATCGCCTTGCTGCACTCGGCGGTGCTGATCTCGCTCTACCGCTTCGATGCCTTCAGCAACGAACTGGTGCTGCTGGTCCCGCTGGCGTACCTGTGCGTGTCGGCGGTGATGTTCTTCGGGCTGATCCTGATCGACCAGCTGCGCCGCCGGCACGGGGCCTCGACCGCCAACGCGCGCGGCGACTCGGTGCTGAAGTCGCTGGTGATCGCGCCGACCGACTACGGGATCCTCTGCCTGGTCTTCCTCACCTTCGGGTGGCCGACAGTGTTCACCGCTCTGTACGGGCTGATGCTGCTGGCGAACCTGCTGTTCCTGCTGGCCGCGATCGCGAAGTGGTACCGGGAGATGGCGGCGCTGCAGCCGGTCCCGGCCGCGCCGGTGCAGGGCTGATGGGTGTCGTCGGGTACGCCCCGGGCGTCTACGACATGTTCCACATCGGCCACCTGAACATCCTGCGCCGGGCCCGGGAGCACTGCGACCACCTGATCGCGGGCGTCGTCGAGGACGACGTCGTGACCCGGATCAAGGGCCGGCCGCCGGTCGTACCGCACGACGAGCGGATGGAGGTCGTGCGCGCGATCGGCATCGTCGACGAGGTGGTCGAGGACTGGTCCAGCGACAAGTTCGAGTTGTGGAAGCAGTTGCGCTACGACGTGCTGTTCAAGGGTGACGACTGGAAGGGCACCGAGAAGGGGCTGCGGCTGGAGAAGCTGCTCGGCGAGGTGGGGGCCCGGGTGCACTACTTCCCGTACACCGCGTCGACCTCCAGCACGGACCTGCGCAGGCTGCTGGAGGGGACCCTATGACGGACCCAGCGACGGATCCTGTGACGGATTCCGCGACCGGCGGGACGGATTCGCCCCCGGCCGGTGGCCGACCGGCGCGGCGGAAGATCCTGGTCAGCGCGTACGCCTGCCGGCCCAAGGGTGGGTCGGAGCCGGGCGCGGGATGGGCGTGGGCCAAGGCGGCCGCGCAGGACCACGACGTCTGGCTGCTGACCCGCGGCAAGTTCGCGCACGAGATCGCCGAGGAACTCGCGGTCCGGCCGGTGCCGGGGCTGACCGTCGTACCGCTGGAGCTGTCGAAGTTCCTGCTCAAGCTGCGGCGCCGGCCCGCGGACGTGTACTGGTACTACCCGTTGTGGCAGCGCAAGGCCGGGCGGAAGGCGGAGCAGTTGCACCGCGAGCTGTCGTTCGACGTGATCCACCACCTCACGTTCGCGGTCGACTGGATGCCGGCGGGCGTCGTGCGGCGGACGACGGCGAAGGTGATCTGGGGCCCGATCGGTGGATCGACCGCCGTGCCGCTGTCGATGGCGCACTGGCTGGGCACCAAAGGTCTGGTCGGGGAGCTGGTCCGGCGCGTGTGGACCGGGGCCGCCCGGCAACTGATCGGCCGGCAGCTGGCGCAGCAGGCCGACCTGGTGATTGCCCAGAACAACGATGTGGCCGAGGTCTTCGGTCCGCACGCCCACGAGATCGTCGTCCAGCCGAACGTCGCGATCCGGCGCTTCGCGAGTGCGTCGGGCCCGTACGAGCCGTTCGGCGGGCCCGGGGTGAAGACCGCGCTGTTCGTCGGCCGGCTGATCCCGTGGAAGGGTCTGCTGCTCGCGATCAGCGCGCTGGCGCGTCCCGAGGCGGCGGGCTGGGAGCTCCGGGTCGTCGGCGACGGCCCCGACTGGCGCCGCGCCGAACGCCTCGCCGAGCAGCTGGGCGTCCGCGACCGCGTCGAGTTCACGGGTCAGCTCCCGCGGGAGGACGTCCTGGCCGCGCTGCTGCGCGCCGACGCACTTCTCGCGCCCGCCCTGCGCGAAGCAGCCGGCTGGGCGGTCACCGAAGCGCTGGCCAGCGGCTGCCCGGTCGTCTGCGTCGACCGCGGTGGCCCGTCGGTCATCGTCGGTCCTGACGAAGGCGTTGTGGTCGATTGGCGAGGCGACGTGGTCGGCGGACTGGCCAAGGGCCTGGCGTCGCTCAAGGGCCGGATCACCCCCGTCGACCGCTGGGGCCCGGATCGCCTGCCCGCGTTGCTCGCCCGCTGGTACGCCGACGCGCGGGTCTCGAACTCCTGAGCGTACGCCGACGCGCTGGTCACCAGATCCTGAGCGTCAAAGGGACTCCGACTCGCCGATCACCGTGAGCCTGGCGGCAGCGGCGAGCCGGCGCGCGAGCTCGACGTCGTCCCGCCGGGTCTCGACGTACACCCGGAAGCCGGTCGGGCCCGGCTCGAGGTCCCACAACGTCGACGCGTTGACGGCCAGGGCGACGCCGGCATGCTTGGCCTCGCCCCGGATTCCCGGGCCAGGCGGCCACCAGCAGTCGTCCCAGTACACCAACGTCCGGGCGGGCGCGGGTGCGATCAGGTCCCAGGAGAAGTCACTCGGCGGAAGGCCTCCGACGTACACGCGGACGGGCACCGGCGGCAGGTCGGCGCATCGGGCCAGAGCGGCGGTGTCGGTCGGTTCGACCCACAGGTAGACGCCCTCCGGACCACCGACCCCGATCCGCTTCCGTCCGTCGGGCACCAGCAGCGGTTCGAGCTCCGCCGCCATCGCCGGCGGCAGGAGGAACTCCGTGGTGGTTCGGCCGACAGTTGCCGCCGACAACCAGTGCTCGAGCGAGTGACTGTCGGTCTCGCACTCGACGTCCACCTGAACCCGGTCAGGCGCTCCGTTGAGTCCCAGCAACCGGTCGACCACCGGCATCGCGTCAACGAGATCGGTGCCGGTGGCCACGAGGTGATAGGCCGAGTCACTCACCCGGCGACTCTACCGAGGGGGCGCGCCCCAGAGCCGGTGCTGCCCGGGTCCGGTGCACCTGGGGCCGCCGTAGCCGGACACGGTGCACCCGGGAGCCGGCGTACGCCGGGAGCCGGGGCAGCCGGGAGGCGGTGCAGCCGGGAGGCGGTGCACCCGAGAGCCCGTGCACCCCGGGAGGCGGTGCAGCCCGGACCCCCGTGCAGCCGGGATCCCGTGCACCCGGATCCGGCGCGCCCCGGGGCCGGCGTAGCGACCTCGATCGCGCCCTGACGTCTGCGACGCCTCCGCCTCAGTCCCGTGCGGTTTTGCCCGGCAGGGCGAGCATGCGGTCGAGCGCGATCTTGGCGTAGTGCTCGGTGTCGGCGTCGACCTTGATCGGGTTGACGACGTGGCCCGCGACCAGGTTCTCCAGGGTCCAGACGAAGTGCGGCAGGTCGATCCGGTTCATCGTCGCGCAGTAGCAGACGGTCTTGTCGAGGAAGACGATGTTCTTGTCGGCGTGCTGCTTGGCCAGCCGCTGGACCAGGTTGAGCTCGGTGCCGACCGCCCACGACGTACCGGGCTCGGCCTCGTCGAGGACCTTGATGATGTACTCGGTCGAGCCGACCAGGTCCGCCTTGGTGACGACCTCGTGGCGGCACTCGGGGTGGACCAGGACCTTCACCCCGGGAACGCGCGCGCGGACGTCGTCGACCGACTCCGGAGTGAACCGGCCGTGCACCGAGCAGTGCCCGCGCCACAGGATCATCTTCGCCGCCGCGAGCTGCTCACGCGTCAGGCCGCCGCCCGGCTTGTGCGGGTCGTAGACGACGCACTCGTCCAGGCTGATGCCCATCTTCAGCACCGCGGTGTTGCGGCCGAGGTGCTGGTCGGGCAGGAACAGCACCTTCTCGCCCTGCTGGAAGGCCCAGTCGAGCGCCACGTCGGCGTTGCTCGACGTACAGACCGCGCCGCCGTTGCGGCCGCAGAACGCCTTGATGTCGGCGCTGGAGTTCATGTAGGTGACCGGCACGGTGACGTCCGCGACCCCGGCGTCGGCGAGCGCGTCCCAGGCCGCCTCGACCTGCTGGATCCGGGCCATGTCGGCCATCGAGCAGCCGGCCGCCAGGTCGGGCAGGATCACCGTCTGGTTGTCGTTGGTGAGGATGTCGGCGGACTCGGCCATGAAGTGCACACCGCAGAACACGATGTACGGCGCGTCCGGCCGGTTCGCCGCGTCCCGGGCGAGCTTGAACGAGTCACCGGTGACGTCCGCGAACTGGATCACCTCGTCGCGCTGATAGTGGTGACCGAGCACGAACACCTGGTCCCCTAGCGCGGCCTTGGCCTTCTGCGCCCGCTCGACCAGGTCCGGGTCGGAGGCCGGCGGCAGCGCCCCCGGGCACTCGACGCCACGCTCGGAGTGCGGGTCGGTGTCGCGGCCCAGGAACAGCAGCGGAAGAGATTTCGCGCCTTCGGCAATCGTCGTCACGTCAACATCGTCGCACGCCGGGGCCGCCGGACCGCGTGGTTCACGTCACTGCCCAGAATGCGAAACCACCGAACCTCCCCGTGCCCGGTCGTCGCCTGTGCAAGCATCGGGAGATGGCAGACGTCATCGTCGTCGGAGCCGGACTCGCGGGGCTGAACTGCGCCCTGACGCTGCAGCAGCGCGGGCTGGAGGTCACGGTCCTGGAGGCCGGCGACGCGGTCGGCGGGCGGGTGCGCACGGACGTCATCGACGGTTACCTCTGCGATCGCGGCTTCCAGCTGCTCAACCCGGCCTATCCCGCCGTACGCCGGTACGTCGACCTGACCGCGCTCGACCTGCACGCGTTCGCTGCCGGAGTCGCGGTCGCCGGTGCTGCCGGTACGACGGTCGTCGCGGATCCCCGGCGGAGCCCGGGCCTGATCGGCAGGTCGCTCGCGAGCGGTTACGTGCAGCCCAAGGAGCTGACCCGGCTCGCCGTGTGGGCGGCGCCGGCGCTCGGGCCGGTCCACCGCTTGCTCGCTGACGCGGAGCGGGCAGATCTGCCGCTGCGGGAGTCGTTCGACCGGGCGGGCGTGGAGGGACGGGTACGGCGGGAGATCCTCGAGCCGTTCCTCGCCGGGGTGCTGGCGGAGGACAACGGGTCGAGTTCAGCGGCGTTCGCGCGGCTGCTGGTGCGGAGCTTCCTGCTCGGGACGCCCGCGCTGCCGGCGGGCGGGATGCGGGCCCTGCCTGAGCAGTTGGCGGGGCGGCTGCGGGAGCCGGTGCGGCTGGGAATCGGCGCGACGGCGGTCCGGCCGGTCGACGGGGAAGTGGTGGTCGGAACCGGCGAGGGCGAGCTGCGAGCCCGGGCCGTGGTGGTGGCCACGGATCCGTCGTCGGCGACCGAGCTCGTACGGGTGCGGGCGCCCCGGATGAAGGGGCTGAGCACGTACTGGTTCGCGACCGACGAGCCGCCGCGCACGGACAAACTGCTGGTGGTCGACGGGCGGCGGGACGGGCCGGTGGTCAACACGGCGGTGATGTCGAACGTCGCACCGTCGTACGCGCCGCCGGGCCGGCACCTGATCCAGGCGACCACGCTCTGGCCGAGCGACGCGGTCGAGAGCGACGTGCGGATCCAGCTGACCCGGATGTACGGGCGATCGGCCGGCGTCTGGGAACTCGTCGTACGGCATGACGTCGCGGAAGCGCTGCCGCACCAGCCGCCGCCGCTCGACGTCCGGCATCCGGTCGATCTCGGTGAGGGACGCTTCGTCGCCGGTGACCATCGGGACACCGCTTCGCTGCAAGGTGCGCTGGTGTCCGGCCGCCGGGCGGCGAACGCCGTCACCGCGTATCTGGCGTAGTCGGCGGTTCTGGGGGTATCAGTCGCGAGGCGGGTCGAAGTACACGCCGTCGACCCCGTACGCCGTGGGCAGCAACGGTCGGTGATTGGCGATCACGGTCAGCTCGGCCGCCTCCGCGGCGGTGAACCACCCGACCTCGGTCACCTCGTCGGACAGCCCGGCCGTGCCCTCGACCACCTCCGCGCGGAAGAGCACGCCGAGGATCTGGACGCGGTTGCCGTCCGGGTAGACCACGACGATGTCCGGGTTCGAGTAGACGCCGAGCAGGTCGGTGGCGCGGACCCGCAGCCCGGTCTCCTCGAACACCTCCCGCTCCGCCGTCTCGGCCGGTCGCTCGCCGGCGTCGATCCCACCACCCGGCAAGCACCACTCCCCGTTGTCGCTCCGCTGCGTCAATAACAGCCGGTCCCCGTCGAGCACCGCCGCCGCGGCCCCTGCCCGCAACGCGGCGCTCGCACCGATCCGTACGCCGTACTCGTGTGTGGTCGTCAACGCCCCTCCAAGCTCGTGTGAAGTCGCCATCGCCCGTCGAGGCTTCTGCATGGTCGTCATCGCCCCTCCAGCCTCGTGTGTGGTTGCCATCGCCCACCAGACTCGTGCGTGGTCGCCCCCTCCAAACTCGTGGGTGGTTGTCATCGCCGCACCAGTCCGTCCCGGCAGGCGCGGTCGGCCGCCCGTGTCGTCTCCGGCAGCCGGTACCGCGGCGCCAGCTCCAGCACCCGATCCACCGCCGTCGCCAGCGAAACCCGGTGCCCGACTGAGACGAACACCGGCTTGGTTTTGTTCTGCGTCCGCAGCACCTTTCCGACGACATCGCCGTCGAGCACGAGGTCGCTAGCGTTCCCGCGCAGCGGACCTGGCTCGTCCCAGTCGCCGACGAACGCGGTCTTCCCGACTCCGATGCTCGGCAATCCCGTCACCACGCCGAGATGACAAGCAAGCCCGAACCGCCGCGGATGCGCGAGGCCCTGCCCGTCACACACCAGTAGCTCCGGGGTCACCTGAAGCCGATCCAGCGCAGCCAGCAACCCAGGCACCTCCCGAAACGCGAACAACCCCGGCACATACGGAAAGCCGGTCCGCCCACGCACCACCGCCCGCTCGACCTCCCGCAACTCGACTGGTCCCGGGACGGCCGATCCTGGGCCAACTGATCCCGGGACTACCGAACCTGGGTCCACCGGCCGCGGATGCGGGTCGGCCTCCGCTCCTGCAGGTGCTCGGAGCACCTCCAGCACGACGACCGCCGCGGCGTACTCGTCGCCGTCGTACGCGACGTCCAGGCCGGCGACGTACCTGGGATGCTGCGGGCCCGGGCCGACGGTGTCGACCTGAGCGCGGAGCTGCTCCTGCAAGGCGATCGCCTCGTCGACAGTGGGATGCACCGGGCGCACGCTACCGGGCGGCCGGCAGCTCCACGGTGGTGCACGCTCGTTCGCGATCGCACTCGATATCAGCAGCCACCATCCTCCAGATCCGCAGCGCGAGAGACCGGCCGTCAGGGCCCCTCGCCTCGGCCCGGCCGCGGGGGTCTGCAACGTCTCGGTCCTGAACCGCGTGGCCGCCGGCAAACTGCTGCTGATCTGCTGCACGGCCGTCCGCGGACGCGGGCTGATAGGCACGACCTCTGGTGCTGGAATCGTGTCGCCGACGGGGCTCCGGGCAGCGGCGACGGCATCGTCTGCGGCCGACCTGGTGCTTGGTGGACGCAGCGGCTTCGGGGGAGGTCTCCGGTGGCAACCGCCGGCCATCCGCCGGGGAGCGGAGTACAGCCCGTCCGGTGGGTGGGCTGCGGTGGCGCGTCACCGGCCGCGGGTTTGCGAGGATGGGAGCATGCGCGTGCTGATTGCTCCGGACAAGTTCGCTGGGACGTTGACGGCGGTCGAGGCTGCGGCCGCGATCGAGGAGGGGTGGCGGCGGCGGGACCCGGAGGCCGAGGTGCTGGTGGCGCCGATGGCCGACGGCGGGCCGGGGTTCATCGACGTGCTGGCGGCTGTTGTCGACGGCACCTTGTTGTCGGTGACCGTGCGCGGACCGCTCGGTGGCGAGGTCCCGGCGACGGTGCTGGTGGCCGGTGAGACGGCGTACGTGGAGACCGCGCAGGCGTGCGGGCTGCACCTGGTCGAGCCCGCGGACCGGCGGCCGGAGGACGGTACGACGTACGGCGTCGGCCAGCTGATCGCGGCCGCGGTGGACGCGGGCGCGAAGCGGATCATCCTCGGGCTCGGCGGGTCCGGTACGAACGACGCGGGCGCGGGCCTGCTCGCTGCCCTCGGCGCGACCGGCGCAGGCGGCAGCCTTGACGCGGGCGCGGCGGGGCTGGCCGGGCTGACCGAGGTCGATCTCGAGCCGGCGCGGAGCCGGATGGCGGGAGTCGAGTTCGTCGCCGCGAGCGACGTGGAGAACCCGATGCTCGGGCTGCGCGGCGCGACCAACGTGTTCGGCAGCCAGAAGGGCGTCACCGACGACCGCAAACCTGTTGTGGACGGCTGGCTGACCCACTTCGCGGAGCTCGCCGACCGCAAGACGGCCGACAAGAAGGGCGCCGGCGCCGCCGGGGGACTGGGCTACGCGCTGCTCCTGCTCGGCGCCGAGCGGATCTCGGGCATCGACCTGGTCGCCGACCTGACCGGGCTGAAGGACAAGGCCAGGCGGGTCGACCTGGTGCTGTCCGGCGAGGGTGCGTTCGACTTCCAGTCCCGCGACGGCAAGGTGATCGCCGGCGTGGCGAAGGTCGCGAACGACGCGATGCGGCCCTGCGTCGTCCTGGCCGGCAAGGTGCTGATCGGGTCCCGCGAGATGCGCACGATGGGGGTCGAGTCGGCGTACTCGCTGGTCGACGCCGTCGGCGAGGAGCAGGCCTTCGCTGACCCGCACGGCTCGCTGGCCACGGTCGCGGAGCGCGTGGCGAAGACCTGGGCGCGCTGACCACGCCGCAGGCACGGATGTTGATCTGCGAAATTGGTGTGCGACCATGGGAATGAAGACGGTCCGACGGCTGTTGGCCCGTGTTGACAGCAGAACTTTCGCGCCCGACTGGCTGCCCACTCGCAGTCGAGCGCTCACGATGATGACTGGAGTCAGGAATGACTGAAGCGCAGACCGAGCAGGCCACCGCCGCCGCGACGGGGATCCTGTTGACGGACGGGGCCGCCGCCAAGGTGAAGGCGCTGCTGGACCAGGAGGGTCGCGACGACCTCGCGCTGCGTGTCGCCGTGCAGCCGGGTGGTTGCTCCGGCCTGCGGTACCAGCTGTTCTTCGACGAGCGTCAGCTCGACGGTGACGTGGTCGCCGACTTCGACGGTGTGAGCGTCGTCACCGACCGGATGAGCGCGCCGTACCTCAAGGGTGCGTCGATCGACTTCGTGGACACGATCGAGAAGCAGGGCTTCACGATCGACAACCCGAACGCGACCGGCTCCTGCGCCTGCGGCGACTCGTTCAACTGAGCACCTTCGAAGCCCCCAGCACCTGACGGTGCCGGGGGCTTCGTCATGCCTGGACGGGTCGGTCGTACGTCGAACGGCGTCGGCCGGGGCGCTCCGCCCGCCCCGGCTGAGCGAGCCCGCATGAGCCCCCGCGTGAGCCGGCCCTGCCTGAGCCGGCCCGCCCGAGCCGACGCCCGGTTGAGCGCTCCTGCCCAACCCTGCTCCACCCGGCCCCACCTGAGCCGGCGCCCGGTTAGCGCTCCCGCCCGACCCTGCTCCACCCGGCCCACCTGAGCCCGCCCCTCCCGGCCCGCCTCAGCCGGCGCCCGGTTAGCGCTCCCGCCCGACCCCGCTCCACCCGGCCCACCTGAGCCGCCCTCCCGGGCCGGCGACACCCGGCCGCCTGAGCCGGCCCGCCTGAGCCGGCGCCCGCCGCCCGATCCCGCTCGACCCGGCCCACCTGGGCCGGCCCCTCCCGGCCCACCTGGGCCGGCCCCTCCCGGCCCGCCTCAGCGCCCCGCCCGACCCCGCTCCACCCGGTCCACCTGCGCCCGCCCCTCCCGGCCCGCCCCTCCCGGCCCGCCCCTCCCGGCCCGCCTGAGCCGGCCCGCCCGAGCCGGCGCGCGTTGAGCCCTCCCGCCCGACCCCGCTCCCGCCCGACCCCGCTCCCGCCGGTCCACCTGCGCCGGTCCCTCCCGGCCCGCCTGAGCCGGTCCGCCTAAGCCGGCGCCCGTTGAGCGCTCCCGCCCGACCCCGCCCCCGGCCCGCCCGGAGCCGGCGCCCGGTTGAGCGCTCCCGCCCGACCCCGCTCCACCCGGCCCGCCTGAGCCGGCGGCCGTGTGGGGGCTCCCGCCCGATCCCGCTCGACCCGGCCCACTTGAGCCGGCTCCTCCCGGCCCACCTGAGCCAGCCCCTCCCAGCCGCCTCAGCGCCCCGACCGATCCGGCCCGCCTGAGCCCTCGCGCGCCCCGCCCCACCCGCCTGAGACCCCCGCTCAAGCGCCCCACCCGAGCGTCCGACCCCGACTGGTACGGTCGATGACTGCCGCGTCCGCGGCTCATCCCGGGAGTTCACCTTGTTGTTGGATCGGCCTGTTCAGGACCAGCTCGTGCTCACCACGGTCGGCGGTGCGGAGGACCTGATCGCGGGCCTGGACGTCGTCGGCCGGTCCGACGGCGCCGTCACCTGCCGGATCGACGGGCCGCTGCGGGCCTTGTCCGAGACGCGGCTTTACATCACCGCCACCGTCCAGCTCGCGGATTCGGCCGCCGTACTGCGCTCGGCCGAGTCCGGTGTCCTGTCCGCGCTCGAGGGACCCGTCCGGTTCCGCATCGCCCCCGGTACGCCAGACGCGCGGGCGTTGTGGGATCTGCTCGTCGACAAGCTGGGCTGGTCGGAGGACCCGTCGGACTGGGCGGTGAACTTCATCGCTGACCCGGCCGGTGGCTGGCTCGGCGAGATCGGCCCGCTGCACTGGTCACGCAACTACCCGCAGCTCGACCGGCTCCCGTGGTCGACCAAACCGGTGGTCGCCGAGGTGATGATCCGGCTGGCGAAGGTCGGTACCGAGCACCACCTGCTCGACCCGTTCTGTGGGACCGGCACGATCCTGCTGGCGGCCCACCCGTTCGCCTACGGCCGCCTGGTCGGCTCCGACCGCGACGAGAAGGCGATCGAGCTCGCCCGCGCCAACCTGGCCCGCGCGGGGGTCCGGGCCGAGCTGTCCGTCGGTACGGCGGAGAAGCTCTCCGTCGCCAGCGGCAGCATCGATCGAGTGGTGACCAACCTCCCCTTCGGCAAACTCGTCGGCAGCCACGGCGACAACGCGAAGCTCTACCCGGCCGCCCTGAAGGAGATCGCCCGGGTCCTGCGCCCGGACGGCCGCGCTGTCCTGCTGACCGAGGACAAGCGCCTGCTCAAGGACGCCGTCGCCCGCACTCCCGGCCTGAAACTGGTCCGCGACCGCCTGCTCAAGTACTCCGGCGCAACACCCACGGTCTTCGTGCTCACCCCCACCCGCCGCCGCCAGAACGCCCGCTGAACCCTGCTCGCTGCCGGAATCCGGCGAAGTAGAGGACAGACATTGGCCACTACTGTCTCTAGCGTTCTTGCTGTCAGCACCCGCAGCAGGAAGGCACCGAGATGACCGTCAGCCCGATCCCCGCCGGCTACACCAGCGTCACCCCGTGGATGATCTCGCGGGACACCAACGCGTTGATGGACTACCTGACCAGGGCGTTCGAGGCCGTGGACTGTGGCCGCGTGGTCGACGACCAGGGCGTGGTCGGCCATGCCGAGATGCGGATCGGCAACGCGATGGTGATGATGTTCGACGCGCGGCCCGAGTGGCCGCCGACCCCGGCGTTCCTGCGCCTGTACGTCGAGGACGCGTACGCGACGCACCAACAGGCGGTCGCCGCGGGCGGGACGTCGGTGACCGAGGTGACCGAGCTGTTCTGGGGCGACGTGGTCGGACGGGTCCGCGATCCGTTCGGCAACCTCTACTGGCTCCAGACCCGCGTCGCGGACCTGTCCGAGGCGGAGATGGCCGAGCGGATGAACGACCCGAAGTACATCGCGGCGATGGAGTACGTGCAGAGCGCGAACTTCATGGCCCCGCAGTGAGCAGGCGTAGCGCAGTCAGGGTGTAGGCGCGGGCGGCAATCAGCAGCTCGTCGACGGCGACGGACTCGTCGGCGCGGTGAGCCTGGCTGGTGACCGAACCAGGACCCAGGACGACCACCGGTACGCCGAGGTCGCGGGCGACGTACCCGCCGTCGCACGCCGCGGTCCACCCGCCGAGGGGGAGGCCCGGGCCCCCGGCAGCGGCGAGGGCGGAGTCAGTGGTTCGCACGAGTTCGGCGTCGGCCGGGGTTTCGAACGCGGGCATCTCCATCGGCATCGCGAGGTCGACGGTGAGACCGCGGTCCTCGAGGTGGAGGGCGGCGACGCGTTGCCGCAGATCGTCGAGCACGGCCGCGGGCGATTCGCCGGGCAGGAGCCGGCGGTCGGCGACCAGGACGCACTCGGCCGGCACGATCGAGCCGCCCGTGCCGCCGTTGATCTGGCCGACACTCCACGTCGCGGGGCCGAGCAGCGGGTGCGGCGAGCGAGCCAGCTCCGCGTGCAACCGCTCGATCTTGGCCACGACGGCCGCGGCGCCGTAGATCGCGTTGGCGCCGTCCGCCGGATTGCCCGCGTGACAGGCCCGTCCGTGCACTTCGACCCTCAGATAGGAGTCGCCCCGGGCGCCGATGATGGTCTGCAGTTCGGTCGGTTCGGTCGTGATGCAGCCGCGGAACGAGCGGTCGACGGAGGCGACGTACGCGCGGATGCCCTTGCCGGTCTCCTCCTCGTCGACCAGTGCGGCCAGCTCGACCGGGCCGGACAGGCCGATCCCTCGCAACGCGGCCAGGGCGGCCAGGGACGCGGCCAGACCGCCCTTCATGTCGGAGGCGCCGCGGCCGTAGACCCGGCCGTCGATCAGCTCCCCGCCGTACGGCTCGGTGGTCCAGCCGTCACCAACCGGTACGACGTCGGTGTGCCCGAGCAGCAGCAGCCCCGGTTCGTCACCACCGCCGAGCGTGATGCTGAGGTTGTTGCGTCCGGGCTCGACTTCGGTTTCAGCGACGTCGAGGCCGAGCTCGGCCGCCGCGGCAGCCAGTACGGCGACGGTCGCGGCCTCACCACCCGGCGGGTTCTGACCGGCTGCCCGCAGCAACGACCTGGTCAGCTCGACCACCCACTGCTCGTCGATTCGGTCGAGCACCGTCCGCTCGGCCTGCGACGCGCCGGTCATCGCGGGCCTACTCGGAGACGACGGTGTGGTCGCTCTTGCCGAAGCCCACGTTGTAGCTGACGTCGACCGTCAGCCGATCGCCGGTCGGCCGGCAGCGCAGCGTGACCACGAACGGCGTCTCGAGCAGGCGCATGGTCGCGACGTAGGTCTCGCCGTCGCCGTGGGCAGAGGTGACGATGCGTTGAACCGGGTCGGTGAGGGTGTAGGTCTGCTCGTTCCAGTCGCCGGGCGCGAAGGCGATCTCCTGGGAGCCGGTCTCCCAGGGACGCGCGGCGGCGAAGGTGAAGGTGCCGCTGCCGTCGGCGTCCCAGCGGATCGCCGACAGGCCCGTGTCGTTGGCCGGGAACGTGTAGGTCCGCCCGTCGCCGGGAGCAGGGGGAGGGCCCGCCGGTGGCGGGAGCTTCAGCTCACCCGTCCCGGCAGCAATCCCGTCCCCAGCGCTTGCGCCGTCCACCCCACCCGTGGATCCGGCGGCCCCGCTCGATTCCTCCAGCACCGGAAGCAGGCGCTCCCACACCAGATCGAGCGTCGCCTGCATGTCCGCGGTCGCGCTGGTGATGATCAGCGCCGTGTCGTGGTCGGGCAACACCAGGCAGTACTGACCGAAGGCTCCGTCGCCGCGGTACGTGTTGTGCCGGCCGCGCCAGAATTGGTACCCGTACCCCTGCTGCCAGTCCGGGTTCGGCTCGACGCTGTTGTCGACCTGCGCGGACGTGGCCGCGTCGATCCACTCCGCCGGCACGAGCTGCTCGCCGTTCCAGACACCGCGCTGCAGCAGCAACTGGCCAAAATTCGCCAGCGAGTGGGTGTTGAGGCTCAGCCCCCAGCCGCCCATGTTGATGCCCTCGTCCGAGGTCTCCCAGATCGCCTCGGTCGCGCCGAGCGGCTCGAACAGCCGCGGCCGCAGGTAGTCGATCAGCTTCTCGCCGGTCACCTTCTGCACGATCGCGGACAGCATGTACGTCGCGCCGCTGTTGTAGACGAACGGCGCACCCGGCGCGTTCTCGACGTCGAGCCGGAGGAAGCCCTGCACCATCCGCCCGGTCCGGCCGAGCCGGTCGACAGTGTCGACGTCGTGTCCGGTCGACATGGTCAGCAGGTGCCGGACCTCCATCGCGGCCAGGTTGTCGCTGATCTTGTCCGGCAGGTCGTCGCCGGAGAAGAACGACACCACCTTGTCGTCCACCGACAGCAGCCCGGCCTCGACGGCGAGCCCGACTCCCATCGAGGTGAAGCTCTTCGACACCGAGAACAGCAGATGCCGGTCGCTCAGCCGGTACGGCGACCACTCGCGCTCGAGCACGACGTGCCCGTGCCGCACCAGCATCATGGTCTGGATCTCCTGGCCGGAGGCGTCCAGCGTGGCGACGAAGCCGTCCAGACCGGCGCTGGACAGTCCCTGAGCTTCTGGCGTACTGCGCGGAAGGTTGGTCACCGACAGCACGCTAGCCGTCGGCACCGACAAACTCATCCGCCTTCTCCCGCGGTGAGACGGCTGCCAGAAAACTTTCCGGAGCCGATGTCGATTCCGTCCCGGTCCGGTCGACGCACGGGCAGAAGCAAGTTCAGCCCAACACCAAGGAGCACCATCATGCGCAAGATCGTGGCCGGCCTGTTCATCTCCCTCGACGGCGTCACGCAGGCCCCCGACACCTGGCACTTCCCCTACTTCAACGACGAGATGGGCGCGGCGGTCGGAGCGCTGAGCGCGAGTGCCGACACCATGCTGCTCGGCCGCCGGACGTTCGAGGAGTTCGCGTCGTACTGGCCGTCGGCGACCGACGAGATGGCGGCCCAGATGAACAACACCCCGAAGCTGGTCGTGTCCACCACCCTCGACAGCGTCGACCACTCGCAGAACTCCACGCTCGTCGAGGGCGACCCGATCAAGTCCCTGACCGCGCTGAAGGAGGGCCCGGGCAAGGACCTCAGCGTCGTCGGTTCCTCCACCCTGGTCCGGTCGCTGCTGCGGGCCAAGGTGCTCGACGAACTGCACCTCCTGGTCCACCCGATCGCCGTCGGCCACGGCGCCCGCCTGTTCGACGAGGGCGAGACCGTGCCGCTGGAGCTCGTCTCCGCGACGACGTTCTCGACCGGCGTGCTGCACACCGTCTACCGGCCGGTCTGAGCGCCGGGCGAGTACAGCCTGGGTTTCCGGGGCACAGCGTGGAATGCTGCTCCATCCCAGTACCACTCCCGAACGGACAGGCACCCGGTGAACCCAGAACCCCACGACGACCAGCCAGAACCGACTGGCCGACCGCGGGCCGCGGTGATCCTGAACCCGATCAAGGTGCCGGACGCGGACGAGTTCCGCGCCAAGGTCGACGCCGCACTGTCCGAACGCGGGTACGACGACTCGCTCTGGCTCGAGACCACCGTCGACGACGCCGGCTACGCGATGGCCCACCGGGCGATCGAGGAGACCGCGGACCTGGTCGTGGTGGCCGGCGGTGACGGGACGGTCCGGGTGGTCTGCGCCGAACTGGCACGGACCAACATCCCGGTCGCCATCCTGCCCGCCGGCACCGGCAATCTGCTGGCCCGCAACCTCGGGATCACGCTCGACCTCGACGTCGCGCTGGCCGAGCTGCTGGACGGCACGGAGCAGCGGATCGACAGCGTGCTGGTCAAAGGCGACCAGCTCGACACCGACCGGTTCGTGGTGATGGCCGGGCTCGGCCTGGACGCGGCGATCATCGCCGACGCCCGGCCCGAGCTGAAGGCCAAGGTCGGCTGGGCGGCGTACGTGATCTCGGCGGTGAAGAACCTCAACCACCCGTTCGTCCGGGTGGAGATCACCGTCGACGACCAGGCGCCGGTCCGACGCCGCGCCCGCACGGTGGTGATCGGCAACGTCGGCACCCTGCAGGCGAACATCCCGCTGCTGCCCGACGCGTCGCCGGCCGACGGCCGGATCGACGCCGTCGTGCTGGCGCCGCGCCGGGTCGGCCAGTGGCCCCGGCTCGCGCTCAGCCTGCTGATCAAGCGGTTGCGGGAGAGCCACATCGAACGGTTCTCCGGCGAGCGCATCCAGGTCCGCGCGGCCAAGGTGGTCGGCCGCCAGCTCGACGGCGACACAATCGAGGACGGCCGCACGCTCAGCGCCGAGGTCGACCCGTCGGCGCTGGTCGTCCGGATCCCGGCGCCTGACCGAGCCGGCGCCTGACCGACGCGCCTGACCGAGCGGGCGCCTGACCGACGCCCTTGACCGAGCCGCGCCTGACGGAGCCGCGCCAGACAGTGCCTCCGCCGAGGCGCCGACCTGCACCACCGATCAACCGGCCTCCGGGCCCGGTCGCCGACAGCCGTGAGGCGTGCCGTCGGTGCCGGGCCCGGCGTTGGTCGGTGGTGCAGGTCGGGGTCAGCGCTGGACCAGCACCGCGACCGTGCGCGCCGGGACCGACACCGTGCCGGTGCCGGCGGTCCAGCTGGTCTGCTTGACGACCGGGTCCGAGCCGGCGGCCTGGACGGGCGACAGAGCCAGGTTGGCGCCCGTGAGGCCCGGGACTTGCTGAGTGACGGTCGACCCCGTGCTGTTGAAGACCACCACCACGCCCTTGAGCGCCGGGTCCACGTTCGGCCCGACGGTGTCGTCGATGCGCATGGTCACGACGCCAGGGACGGCCGCCGGGGAGCCACTCAACGGGAAGCTCAGCTTCTGGTTGATCAGCTCCGCCGACCCCAGCCGGAACAGGGGAGTGGAGAAGCGCAGCTTCAGCAGGTCGGCAGCTGCCGCGGACGCGGTCGCCACCTCGCCGGCCGTCGGCTTCAGGGCCGGGTTGGCCAGCAGCGGCTTCATGTACGACCACTTCGCCTCGTTGTCCGGCTTGGGCGGCAGCCCGTGCCCGAAGCCGTTGTCCGCTCCCGTCCAGTCCAGCAGGTTGAACCAGTCACCCGAGTCGTAGGAGTTGCGATCCAGCGACTTGCTCCGCAGCAGGTCCGATCCCGCGTGCCAGAAGGACGGCGTCTGCGCCAGCGCGGTCGTTGCCAGCGACACCGTGTTCATACGCACCCGGTCAGCCATCGGCAGCGTCGCGGGCAGCTTGAAGGCGAGCGAGTCCCACAACGTCTCGTTGTCATGGGCATCGACGTACGTGATCACCTCGTTCGGCTGGTCGGCGTACCCGGCCGGGGATCCGTTGTAGTCCACCCCGTCACCCCGTACAACGGCCCCGCTCTCCGCCGAGCGGAACGAGTACGCCCGCAGGTTGCCGGCCAGTCCCAGCTGGACCAGGTCGGTGTCGTGCGCCAGCCGCTTGGCCCGATCGGCAGGCGAACCGTTGACCGGGGCACCGTTCGGGTCGCTCGCCGCGCCCGAGCCGAAGCCCTGCACCCGTGGGTCCTCGTCGAACGGCCCACCACCCCGTACGCCGTCCCGCAGCCGGTCCGAGAACGTCGCGATGCCGGTGCCGCCGAGGTTGCCCTGCCGGGCCTGCTCGAACAGCGCGTCGTTCGCGACCTCCCCGAAGTTCCAGCCCTCGCCGTACAGGAACACCTTCTTGCCGTCGACACCGTCCCTGGCGGGCGTCAGTTGGTCGAGCGCCGCGCGGACCTTCAGCATGTTCGCCTTGCTGTGATGCCCCATCAGGTCGAAGCGGAATCCGTCGACCCGGTAGTTGCGCGCCCACGACACCGTGCTGTCGACCATGATCTTCTCGGCCATCGTGTGCTCGGTCGCGATGTTGCTGCAGCACGTCGACGTCTCGACGGCACCCGACGCGTTCAGCCGCTGGTAGTAGCCGGGGACAACCTTGTCGAGCACCGAGGTCGGCGCCTGACCGGCGGCCGGCGTGTGGTTGTAGACCTGGTCGAGCACGACCCGCAGCCCCGACTTGTGCAGCCCGCCGACCATCGTCCGGAACTCCGCGACCCGGCTCAGCCCGTCCTTCTGGACGGCGTACGAGCCCTCCGGCGCGAGCCAGTGGTACGGGTCGTAGCCCCAGTTGAAGCCGTCCTTGGCCGCCACCGCGGTGACGCACGCCTGCTGCTGCTCCGAGTCCGGCGGCAGCGCCTTCAGGTCGCAGGCCGGCTGCTCCTGCGTGCCCTCCGGGATCGACGCGATGTCGAACGTCGGCAGCAGGTGCACCGTGTTCAGCCCGGCCTGCGCCAGTTTGCGCAGGTGCTTGGTCCCGGCGCCCTCGTCCGCGAAGGCCAGGTACTTCCCGCGATGCGCGGCCGGCACGGTGGTGTCGCTGATCGAGAAGTCCCGCACGTGCAGCTCGTAGATCGTCGAGTCCACCGACCGCGCGAGCCTCGGCGCCGGCGTCTTCGCCCAGAGCGCGGGCTTGCCGGCCGGGTCGTCGAGATCCACCGCGACCGAGTGCGTCGAGTCCGTGGTGAGCGCGACGGAGTACGGGTCGGTGACGAGGTTGGTCTCGACCTTCCCGGTGCTCGGCGCGAACACCTTCACCTCGTACCGGTACTGCGCCCCGGACCACGCCCGCCGCCCGTCCGCGGTCCACGAGCCGTCCGCGTTGCGCCGCATCGGCACTCGCTGAGAGCCGACCAGCAGCGCCACGTTCTGCGCGGTCGGTGCCCACAGGGTGAACCGCGGGACGCCGCCGTGCCACGTCACGCCGTACGAGCGACCGGCCGCCGCGCCGTACAGATCGTCCAGTACGCCGGGGATCTGCACCCCGGTCGCGTCGAGCAGCCGCCCGGCGTCGTCGTACTGGGCGAGGCCGAGCTGCCCGGTCAGGATCTTGCGCGCATCGGCACCGTCGAGCCGCAACGCGGTGTATCCCTTCAGCGCCGGGAACTTGGCCAGCACCTTCGCCGGCAGACCCGCCGGGTCCACCCGCAGGCCGGACGACGAGCCGCCGATGTCGTCCGCGTCGACCGCGAGCGAGCCGGTCGGCGACCAGTGCAAACGCCAGCGCGACCGCTCCGGGTGAGCGACCGGCGGTACGGCGAGCACGTCCTTGGCCAACCAGTACGCCTTGGCCTGCTTCAGATCGGGCTGTGCCCCGGGCTTGGAGGTCGTCACGGTCAGCTGATGGGTCGCGAGCACGTACGAGAACGTGACGACCAGCCCGTCACCGGGAACGGTGATCGGGATGTTCGCACCGGTCGGGCTGCCGCCCGCGCCGTAGCTCTCGTCCCAGGACAGACCGTGCGCGACCTTCGCCTCATAACTGCCCGCTCCCAACTCGCTCGTCGACCAGGTGAACGTGCCGTCGCCGTCCTGGTCGGTCAACCAGGGTCGCATGCAGTCCGGCGACCAGTCCGCCGGGCAGCCCAGCTCGGACTGGAACGAGCCCGGCACGGTGACGATCGGCCCCTGCGCGTCCGAGGTGACGAAGTGCCGGCCGTGCTCGTAGTAGAACGTGGTCGGCGTCGCGGGCGCGGTGTAGGAGATGTTCGCGCCGTTGGGGTTGCCGCCGGCCCCGTAGTTCTCGTCCCAGGTCTTGTTGATCGCCGCCTTGTAGGCGTGTTCGCCCGCCGGGATCGAGTACGTGCCCTTCCAGACCTTGTCCTTGGGGTCGAGCGTCAATTGGGCCTGCTCGCAGTCCGGAGACCAGTCCGCCGGGCAGCCCATCTCGCTGTTGTGGTCGCCGGGCACGCTGACGTTCGCGGGCTGCGTGACCGGGCCGGTGCCACCACCACCACCACCACCAGGCGCCGGCGGGTCGCCGACCACGCCGTACGAGCCGGAGACGGAGTAGTTGCCCGAAGCATCCTTCAGCACCGCGCGGTACTCCAGCAGGGTGCCCTTGGTCAGTTTCGAGACGTCGTGGAAGACCCGGTACGGCGCGTTGTCGTCCGACCCGAGCCGCTGCCACGCCGTCGTACCGACCGGGCGGACGCCGAACGTGACGGTGACCGGGGTGTTCTCCGGCACGGCCGCCGCGATCTCCGCGCGGCCGCCGACGGTCGCGCCGGGCTCCGGCGAGCTCATGAAGACCGCGGGCGCCTTGGACCGGGACGGGACCTTCGAGAGCGCCTGGTAGACGGTCACCGACAACGGCGGCTGGGTCACCGAAGCCCGGCCCTCCCGGTCGGTGACGAAGGACTTCGAACCGCCGTACACCGGCCGGAAGACCTTCGACCCGTACGTCGGGATCGTCGCGGTTTTGGCGGTGGTCGAGTTGTTGGAGACGACCAGGTACTCGACCTTGTCCGCGCCGAGCCGGCTGAACGCGTACAGGCCGCCGGCGTTCGACGAGTACCGGTGGATCTGGGTGCCGTCGGCCAGCGCCGGGTACTTCGCGCGCAACTTCTGCAGCCCGGCGATGTGCCGGTACATCGGCGCGTTGACGTCGAACGAGTCCTTGCTGCCGATCGTCGACGTCCCGGTGCCGTCGACCACCTCGTCGTCGGCGTACTCGGTGGTCTTGGTCGCGAACATGTCCTGCCGCGCGTCCTTGTCCCCGCCGGCGCCGGTGAAGCCCTGCTCGTCGCCGTAGTAGATCACCGGCTGACCGCGGGTCAGGAACATCAGCGAGTGCGCGAGCTTGTCACGTTGGAGCAATTCCTGACCGGATGCCCCGGCCTGCTTGAGGAACGTGCCGACCCGGCCCATGTCGTGGTTGCCGAGGAACGTGGGCAGTTGGTAGGCGTTGGAGTCCGCGTCTGTGTAGTAGTCGTCGTTCGCGTAGAAATCGCGCAGTTTCGTGCTCGGGTCGCCCTTGGCGAAGGCCACCGCGTTCTGCTGGAACCCGAAGTCGAGCGTCGCCTGCAGCGCCCCGGCGGTCGTGTACGTCGACATGAACCGCGGGTCGGCGTCGAAGACCTCGCCGAACATGAAGAAGTCCTTCGAGCCCTTGGCCTGCGCGGCCTTCAGGACCTCCGGCGAGAACTTCTGCCAGAACTCCAGGTTCACGTGCTTGACGGTGTCGATCCGGAACCCGTCGATGCCCATCTCGGCCCACGCCTTGTAGACGTCGATCATCCCGTCGCGCACCTTCGGCTGCTCGGTGAACAGGTCGTCCAGGCCGACGAAGTCGCCGTACTCGGCCGACTCCCCGGCGAAGGTCGAGTCGCCGCGGTTGTGGTAGAGCGTCGGGTCGTTCAGCCAGTTCGGCACCTTGACGGTCTCGTCGGCGGGGCTCCGGAAGACCGGGACGTTCGGGAAGCTGATGTTCCTGTCCAGCGGCGGGAAGGTGTCGCCGCCGGCGTACTGCTTGTCGTCGAAGACGTTGCCGGCCGCGTCCTTGTACGGCGAGGTGCTCTTCGGCACGTAGCCGTACTGACCGGACTCGTACGCGATCACGTCCGCGGTGTGGTTGGTGATGATGTCGAAGAAGACCTTCATGCCCTTGCCATGGGCGAGCTGGATCAGCTGCTGCATGTCCGCGTTGGTGCCCAGATGCGGGTCGATCTGGGTGAAGTCGGTGATCCAGTACCCGTGGTAGCCGGCGCTGACGTCGGCGCCGGAGCCTTGCACCGGCCGGTTCTTGAACGACGGCGTCAGCCAGATGCTCGTCGTCCCGAGGGACTTGATGTAGTCCAGCTTCTGGATCACGCCGGCCAGGTCGCCGCCGTGGTAGAAGCCCTTGTCGGCCGGGTCGAGCCCGGTGGTCAGCCGGTCACCGGTCAGGCCGCCGGCGTCGTTCGACTTGTCGCCGTTGGCGAACCGGTCCGCCATCAGGAAGTAGAAGCGTTCCTTGGTCAGGTCCTTGCGCAGGCTCGGGCTCGCCAGCGCCTTGTCGGCCGGAGTCGGCGTCGGGCCGGCCAGGTCGACCGGCGCGACGCTGACCACGTGCGTGGTGTCGTCGTAGCTGAAGCGCAGCTTGGCCGGGCCCTCGAGCGTCAGCGGGATGTTCGGGCCGTTCAGGACCCCGCCGGCGCCGTAGTTCTCGTCCCAGCCGCCGTTGACGGTGACCTTGTACTCGTACGAGCCGGCCGGCACCTCGAAGACCTTCCCGTACGGCGCTGCCGTGCCGAGCGTGGTCGCGGCGCAGCCCGGGTCCCAGTCGCCGGCACAGCCGAGCTCGTTCTGCAGGGACCCGGCCAGCGTGATCACCCGCTCGGCGGACACGGCGGCGGGTGCGGCGGACGGCGTACCGAGCCCGACCGCGACCACGGCGACCGCGGTCGCGGCGGCCAGCTGACGGGCACGGCGCATGACGAACCTGAGCATCGCGGGTTCCCCTCCCAAGACCGGACAATCTGCCCGGGACGCTAGCCCGCGACTCCGGGCGGGGGAAGGCCTCGAAGGTCGCGCTCAGGTCACGACGCGAGAAGGTCCGGCAGTGTGGTCTCGATCGGGGTGCGCAGGATCTGGTCGGCCTGCTCGTCGTACGGCGTGGGCTCGGCGTTCACGATGACCAGCCGTTTGCCCGCCGTCAGGGCCACGTCGCACAGCCCCGCGGCGGGGTAGACCTGCAGCGAGGTGCCGACGGCCAGGAAGGTGTCGCAGGTCTTGGTCGCGGCGACGGCGGCCTCGAGCACCTGCTGATCGAGCGACTGGCCGAAGGACACGGTCGCGGACTTCAGGATCCCGCCGCAGACCAGGCACGCCGGGTCCTCCTCACCGGCCTCGAGCCGGGGCAGCAGCTCGGCCATCGGGATCCGGCGGTGGCAGTCGAGGCAGTCGACGAACCAGGCCGTGCCGTGCAGCTCCAGCACGTTGGTCGATCCGGCTTTCTGGTGCAGACCGTCGATGTTCTGGGTGATCAGCGCGGTCAGGCGGCCCTGGCGCTCCAGCCCGGCCAGGGCCCGGTGCGCGGCGTTCGGCTCGGCCGTCCAGATCGGGGCGGCCAGCCGGTGCTTCCAGGCGGCGGCCCGGACCGCGCTCGACGCGACGTACTCGTCGATGTCGAACATCGCCTGCGCGGCCGGGTCCTTCGTCCACAGCCCCTGCGGCCCGCGGAAGTCGGGAATGCCGGAGGCCGTCGAGATCCCGGCCCCGGTCAGTACGGCGAAACGTCTCGTCACGCGCCCGAACTTACCGGCCACTCCGTCTCGAGCACCGACATCACGATCGAGTCGACCCACTCGCCGTCCCAGTACAGGTCGTCGCGCAGGCGGCCCTCGACCACGAACCCGGCCTTCTCGTAGGCCCGTTGCGCGCGCGGGTTGAACGCGTAGACGCCCAGGCTGATCCGGTGCAGGCCGAGCTGCTCGATGCCGTAGCCGACGATCAGCCGGGTCGCCTCGGTGCCCAGACCCCGGTTGCGGCCGGCCGGGCCGATCAGGATCCGGAAGTTGCAGGAGCGGTTGTCCGGGTCGTACTCGTTGAGCACCGCCTCGCCGACCGACTCACCGGTCGCCTTGTCGACGATCGCCAGGTCGAGCCGGTCCGGCTGGTCCTTGCGGGTCCGCAGCCACTCGAGCGCCTTCTCGTCGCTGATCTCGCCGCGGCTGCCGGTCAGCTTGGTGACCTCGGGGTCGGCGATCGCGGCCTTCATCATCGGGAAGTCCTCTTCGCCGAGCGGGCGAAGGACGACGAGGTCACCGGTGAGAGTCGGTTTGTACGAGAAGTCGGTCACACGTCGTAGCTTGGGCCGCGTTCGTTGCCTGGCGCCAACAGTTTTAGCTCAGCTTGCGGACGACGTACCGGCCGTCGTCGGCGGAGACCAGCTCCTGCGCGCGCATCCGGCACCAGGCGGGGATGTCGGTGGCGGCGGCCGGATCGTCGGCGAGGACTGCGATCGAGTCGCCGACGGCCAGGTCCGGGAACGCCTGGGCGAGCTTGATCACCGGGAGCGGGCACAGCATGCCGCGGCAGTCGAGCGTCGTCACATCCCCACCTCCGCACGGATCCGCTGGACCAGACCGGGCAGTACCCGCGCGAAGCGGTCGACGTCGTCGTACGTGCTGGTGCGGCCCAGGGAGACCCGGACGTTGCCGTGGGTCAGAACGCCCATCGCGGCCAGGACGTGCGATGGGCGCAGCGTGCTTGCCGTACAGGCTGAGCCGCTGGAGACCGAGAAGCCCTCGGCGTCCAGAGCGGTGACGAGCGCCTCGCCGTCGACGTACAGACAGGAGAAGGTCAGGACGTGCGGGAGCCGATCCTCCGGGTCACCGACCACCTCGACGTCGGCGATCTCCGCGGCGACGCGGGTCCGCAGTTCGGCGATCCAGGCGCGGTGCTGGCGGCCCAGCTCCTCGGCCTCCTTCAGGCGTGCCTGCAGCGCGGCCGCGGCAGCCAGCGCGGCCGGGACGTTCGGATGGCCGGGGGAGAGGCCGTCCTCCCGCTCGTCCACCGGCCAGGCCGGCGCGAGCCGCGTGCCCTTCCGTACGGCGAGCAGCCCCACCCCGGCGGGACCACCCCACTTGTGCGCGCTGGCGGTCAGAACCGACCACCCGCCAGGGATGTGCTCGTGGCCGACTGTCGCGGCGGCGTCCACGAACAAGGGGACGCCCGCGGCGGCCGCCACCTCGCCGAGCTCCGTCACCGGCTGCCGCGTGCCGACCTCGTGATTGGCCGTCTGCACCGCGGCAACCGCTACTCCCGGTTGCCGGATCTGCGCCGCGAAGGCGTCGGCGTCCACTCGACCTGACTGGTCCACGCCCACCTCGTACGGCGTACCGGCTGACGCGGCGGCGTGCAGCACCGCCGAATGCTCGACCGCGGAGTGCACCACGGTCGTCCCGATCCGTCGCCGGGCCGCCGCCACCGCGGGCAGACCGGCGTGGATCGCGGCCGTCCCGGACGTGGTCAGAAACAGCTCGTCAGCCCGTACGCCGAGGCCTTCGGCCAGCACCGCCCGGGCGTTGTCCAGCAGCAGCCGCGCGGTCCGTCCCTCGTGGTGCAACCGGGCCGGATCCGCCCACCCGGAATCGAGTGCCTGCAGCAACACCTCCCGCGCGGCAGGGTGCAGTTCCTCGGCACTTGCGGCGTCCAGATATGCACGGTGGCTCACACGGGAAACGCTAAGCCCTACCTATGCGCAGAACGCGAGAGCGGGTCCAGTAGTGTTCTGTCGTCAGTCTCACCTGGGAAGGGAAAGGCGCCCCGTGGGTTCGAACGGCACGTCCGGAGTGGTCGCGCGAGCGGCGGGTCAGCAGACCCGCGCCGCCGCACGTCCGGCGAAGCGACGCCTGCTGGTCCCGGCAGTGGTAGTGGTCAGCACGTTGCTGCTGACCGGCTGCTCGGCCGAGACCAACGCGCAGTGGAAACGACTTGGACTGCCGGAGGGTGCTTCGGACCGGACCGAGGCAGTCAGAAGCCTGTGGATCGGGGCGTGGATCGCCGCCCTGATCATCGGTGTGATGGTGTGGGGCCTGATCCTGTTCGCCGTGGTCCGGTACCGCCGGCGCAGCGAGGACGCCCCGCGGCAGACGCGCTACAACCTGCCGCTCGAGGTGCTCTACACGCTGGCCCCGTTCGCGATCATCGGTGTGCTGTTCTTCTACACCGTCGAGAACGGCAACGTGGTCACCGCGAACTCCGGCAACTCCGTGCACCGGATCAACGTCGTCGGTCAGCAGTGGCAGTGGACCTTCAACTACAAGGACACCGTCGACGGGCAGGAGGGCGTCTGGGAGACCGGCACGCTCGACCAGCCGGCCGAGCTGGTGCTGCCGGTGAACGAGTCGGTCGAGTTCGAGCTGACCTCACCGGACGTGATCCACTCCTTCTGGGTGCCGTCGTTCTACTTCAAGCTCGACGTCATCCCCGGCCGGACGAACAAGTTCGAGCTGACCCCGACCAAGACCGGCACCTTCGCGGGCAAGTGCGCCGAGCTCTGCGGCCTCTACCACAGCCGGATGGTCTTCACCGTCCGCGTGGTCAGCGCCGACGAGTACCAGGCGCACCTGCGTGAGCTGGCGGCCAAGGGCCAGACCGGCGCCGCCACCGGTGGCCAGGACGCAACCACCATTCCCGGCACCGGGGAGCAGGAGGGCGAGAAGTGACCGACTTCGCCGAGCGCAGCGGCGCCACAGCGGCCGCGGCAGCGCTGCCGAGGCGGCGCAGCAAGGGCCAGATCGCGGTCAAGTGGCTGACCACCACCGACCACAAGCTGATCGGCCACCTGTACCTGATCACCTCGTTCGTCTTCTTCCTGATCGGCGGCGTGATGGCGCTGCTGATCCGCGCCGAGCTGGCCAAGCCGGGTCTGCAGATCGTGAACGAAGAGGTCTACAACCAGCTGTTCACGATGCACGGCACGATCATGCTGCTGCTGTTCGCGACACCGCTGTTCGTCGGCTTCGCCAACGTGATCATGCCGATCCAGATCGGCGCGCCCGACGTCGCGTTCCCGCGACTGAACATGTTCAGCTACTGGCTGTTCCTGTTCGGCGGCACGATCACGATCAGCGGCTTCTTCACCCCGGGCGGCGCGGCCGACTTCGGCTGGTTCGCCTACGCCCCGCTGTCGAACGCGGTCCGTTCGCCGGGCGTCGGCGGTGACCTGTGGATCATGGGTCTGTACCTGGCCGGTCTGGGCACGATCCTCGGTGCGGTCAACTTCGTCACCACGATCATCACCATGCGCGCTCCGGGCATGACGATGTTCCGGATGCCGATCTTCACCTGGAACATCCTGGTGACCTCGATCCTGGTGCTGATCGCGTTCCCGATCCTGGCCGGCGCGCTGCTGATGCTGGAGGCGGATCGAGCCTTGGGGGCTCACGTCTTCGACGCGGCCAACGGTGGTCCACTGCTGTGGCAGCACCTGTTCTGGTTCTTCGGCCATCCCGAGGTCTACATCATCGCGCTGCCGTTCTTCGGCATCATCACCGAGATCCTGCCGGTGTTCAGCCGCAAGCCGGTCTTCGGCTACATCGGCCTGGTCGGCGCGACGCTGTGGATCGCCGTGCTGTCGGTGGCGGTCTGGGCGCACCACATGTTCGTCACCGGAGCGGTGAACCTGCCGTTCTTCTCGTTCATGACGTTCCTGATCGCGGTACCGACCGGGGTGAAGTTCTTCAACTGGATCGGCACGATGTGGGGCGGCTCGGTGTCGTTCGACACCCCGATGCTGTGGTCGATCGGCTTCTTGACGACGTTCCTGTTCGGCGGTCTGACCGGCGTCATCCTCGCCTCGCCGGCGCTCGACTACCAGCTGTCGGACTCCTACTTCGTGGTCGCGCACTTCCACTACGTCGTGTTCGGCACGGTGGTGTTCGCGATGTTCGCCGGCTTCTACTTCTGGTGGCCGAAGATGACCGGCCGGATGCTCGACGAGAAGCTCGGCAAGCTGCACTTCTGGCTGCTGTTCATCGGCTTCCACACCACGTTCCTGGTGCAGCACTGGCTCGGCGTCGAGGGCATGCCGCGGCGCTACGCGTCGTACGGCGCCAACGAGGGCTTCACCACGCTGAACGAGGTCTCCAGCATCGGTGCCTTCGTGCTCGGCCTGTCGATGCTCCCGTTCTTCTACAACGTCTACAAGTCGCGCAAGGCGCCGCTGGTCGGCGTCGACGACCCATGGGGCTGGGGCCGTTCGCTGGAGTGGGCGACCAGCTCGCCGCCGCCGCGGCACAACTTCCTGCGGCTGCCGCGGATCCGGTCCGAGAGCCCGGCGTTCGACCTGCACCACCCGGACATCGCCCTGGCGGAGTACGGCGACAGCGGGGCGCCGCGGGACAACCTGCTCGACGCCGGCGAGGACCAGGGCCGGGTCGAGAACTTGGAACGCAACATCGACGCGGGCACCGGCACGACCGGGAACGGAGAGGGTAAGGCATGAAGGTCGAGGCCTGGGTCTTCGGCATCCTGACGCTGTTCGTCCTGATCGTCACCCCGATCTACTGGATCATGTCGGAAGACCCGACCGGTACGACCGCGCTGGTGATGACGTTCTTCCTGTCGCTGCTGGTCGCGTTCTACCTGAGCATCACCGCCCGCCGGATGGACCCCCGGCCGGAGGACCGCAAGGAAGCCGAGATCGCCGAGGGTGCCGGTGAGCTGGGCTTCTTCCCGCCGTACTCGTGGTGGCCGCTGTGGTGCGCGGCGACGCTGTCGGTGGTCGTGCTCGGCCTGGTGTTCGGCTGGTGGCTGTTCATCATCGGCTGCGGGCTCGGCATCATCGCGCTGTCCGGCTTCATCTTCGAGTACTACCGCGGTGACCACGCGCACTGACCGTGCGTGACACCGGTCTTCCGGGCCGGTGACAACCGAACTATTTCGCCGTACCGATCGTCATCAGTACTGCGGGCCCGGTGGCTCGCCGTGCTGGTGACGATCCGGTGCGTTGGGGCCGACCGGGGGCGCGAGCTAGGCTGACCGCGGCGGTGGACGTGACTCAGGGGAGAAAACAGGGTGTTGGGTAGTTCGGTGCGCAAGCGCGGCCTGGCCGTGGCGGGGATCTGCGCGATGCTGGTGGTCGCCGCGGGATGCAGTGACTCCGAGGCCGGCAACCCACCCGCCGGAGGCTCCCAGAGCAGCTCGACGCCCGGCGCGTCGACCACCCCGGGGGCCAGTACGACCACCAGCAACAGCCCGTCGGCCGACCCGGCCGCGGCGACCGTGACCGTGACCCCGGCGAAGAACGCCTCCGCCGTCCGGCCGGACCAGCCGGTCAAGGTGGTCACCAGCTCCGGAACGCTCTCGGACATCACTGTGAGCGACGGTGACGGTGGCAAGGTCAGCGGGACGTTCAACGACTCCAAGTCGGAGTGGACCTCGCTGCCGCAGCTGAAGCCGAGCACGACGTACACCGTGGCCGGCTCCGCGCAGGGCAGCGACGGCAAGACCGTGCAGATCAGCTCGACGTTCAAGACGCTGGCCGCGAGTGCCCGGCTGAAGGCGTCGGTGGCGCCGCTGGACGGTGAGACGGTCGGTGTCGCGATGCCGATCCAGATCTACTGGAACAACCCGGTCAAGGACCGCGCCGCGGTCGAGAAGCGGCTGTCGGTGAAGACCTCGGTCCCGGTCGAGGGCAGCTGGCACTGGGTGAGCAGCAAGCAGGTCAACTACCGGCCGAAGGACTACTGGCCGGCCGGCACCAAGATCACCGTGAACATCGCCACCCAGGGCGTCAACGCGGGCAACGGCGTCTGGGGCTCGGCGAGCCGGCAGATCGACTTCGCGATCGGCAAGTCGGTGATCAGCAAGGTCGACGTGAAGAAGCACACGATGACCGTGACGATCAACGGCAAGCTCGCCCGGACCATCCCGATCACCGCCGGCAAGGACGGCTTCACCACCCGCAGCGGCGTGAAGGTGATCATGGAGAAGTACCGGACCAAGCGGATGGACGCGCGCACCGTCGGCATCCAGCCCGGCGACCCGGAGTACTACGACATCCACGACGTCCAGTTCGCCCAGCGGGTGACCAGCTCCGGCGAGTTCATCCACGGTGCCCCGTGGTCGAGCGGCAGCCAGGGCAGCGAGAACGTCAGCCACGGCTGCGTCGGCATGAGTCTCAAGGACGGCGCGTGGTACTTCGCCCAGACCCTGCGTGGCGACCCGGTCGTCGTCACCGGCACCACCCGGGGCATGGAGTCCGGCAACGGCTGGACCGACTGGAACCAGTCCTGGACGGCGTACAAGGCCGGCTCGGCGCTGGCCTGACCGCTCTAGCCGTCGACGCTCGGTGACCGCGACGTACGGCGTACCTGGACCTGGTGCGCCGGCGAGCGCTGGGCGGTACATCTTCTGGCTGCTGGGTCGTCAGCGCGGCCGGGCGGCGCTGGGGTCGATCCTCAGCATCGTCTGGTTCATGTTGCTCGTCCTCACGCCGTACCTGCTGGCGCGGGCCACCGACGAAGGGCTGCGCGGAGGAGGGCTCCGGTCGCTGCTGCCGTGGATCGGTGCGCTGCTGGCGACCGGCGTGCTGACCGCGTTCGTGTCGATCCTGAGGCATCGCACGATGGTCAAGGTGAGGCTGGACGGCGCGTACCGGACCGTGCATGCCGTCGTCGTTCACTCGACGGTGCTCGGCAACGAGCTGAACCGCAGGACCACCACGGGCGAGCTGGCGACCATCGGCATGAGTGACGCCTCGGTGATCGGCAACACCTTGGCCGTGGTCGGTCCGGGCGTCGGCGCGGTCGTCGCCTGTGGTGTCGTCGCGGTGCTGCTGTTCGCCATGTCGCCGCTGCTGGCCGTGGTCGTGCTGCTGGGCCTGCCCGTGATCGCCGTGCTGATCGGGCCGATTCTCGGCCGGCTGCAGAACCGCGCGACGGTCTACCGCGAGCGTCAGGGGCGTCTCACCGCGCGGCTGGTGGACATCGTCCAGGGCCTGCACGTGCTGAACGGCGTGGGCGGCAAGCCGCGCTTCGCCAATCGCTACGAGCAGGGCTCGGGCGAGCTTCGCGACGAGGGTTACCGGGTGGCCGCGATTGCGAGCTGGATCCCGGCCATCGGGGTCGGAGCTCCGGTCGTCTTCCTCGCCGGAGTGACCTGGCTGGCCGCGCGAATGGTTGCCGCCGGGGAACTCTCGGTCGGAGAGTTGGTCGGTGCCTACGGCTACGTCGCGTTCCTCGTCGTACCGCTCGCCGCGCTGATCGAGAGTGCGTCGGACATCAACCAGGGGCTGGTGGCCGCACGGCGGGTCGTGGACTTCCTGGCCGTGCGCCCGGACTCGCAGTCAGTCGCGGGTGAGCCCGGACCGGCCGCCGGAGCGGTGCTGCACGATCCGGAGTCCGGCGTGACGCTTCGGCCGGCCACCTTCACCGCGGTCGCCAGCGCCCGCCCTGGCGATGCGTTGCTCGTCGTCGACCGGCTGGGCGGTTTCACCCGGTCGGACGTCACGTGGGGCAGTCAGCGGCTGGCGACGATCGACCCTGCCGAAGTCCGGCGGCGGATTCTGGTGGCGGACAACGGCGCCGATCTCTTCGCCGGGACGCTTCGCGAAGTGGTGTCCGGACGGTTCGACCGGGACGACGCTCTGCTGGTCGGTGCACTGCACACCGCCGCGGCGGAGGACATCCTGGCCGCCGCGCCGGACGGCTTGGCGACCAGGGTCGCCCCGCAGGGACGGAACTTCTCAGGGGGCCAGCGGCAACGGATCCGGTTGGCGCGGGCCGTTGCCGCGGAGCCGGAGCTCCTGCTGGCTTCCGAGCCGACCTCGGCGGTGGACGCGTACACCGAGACGCTCATCGCGCAGCGGCTGCGCGCCGCCCGTGCGGAGCTGACGACCCTGGTGACGACCACGTCACCGGCGGTCCTGGACGTCGCCGACGTGGTGCACTTCCTGGCCGACGGGAAGGTTGTCGCGACCGGCACGCATGACGAACTGCTGGACGCCGTACCGGGCTATCAGCTGCTGGTTTCCCGGGCGCTCGGTGAGTCCGCGCCGGACGATGACTCCGGCGGGACGCCGACGACGGGGCGCAGCTGATGGCCGACGATCCGATCGTGCCGGACGGCCATCTTCCGGTCGCGACCAAGCGGGAAACGTGGCGGGCCGGGCTGTCGCTGATTCGGCTCGCGCGGCGAACTTTCGCCCTGATGGTGCTGCTGAACGTGCTGGCCACGGTGGCCGCGCTCGGCGGTCCCTGGCTGCTGGGCAAGATTGTCGACGCGGTCGCGAGCGGTCGTGGGGGAGAGCGGATCGACCGGCTGGCTCTGTTGATCGTGGCCTGTGCGTTGTTGCAGCTGGTGCTGACGCGCTGGGCCCGCAACGTCGGGGCGCGGTTCGGCGAACGGACCTCGGCGCAGGTGCGCGAGCAGTTCCTCGGCCGGGTGCTGCGGCTGCCGGCCGCGGTCGCCGAGCGGGTGCCGGCCGGCGACATCACCTCCCGGGCGGCGACCGACGTGAACTCGGTCGCGTACACCCTGCGGGACGCCGTACCGGACGCGCTGATCGCCCTTGTGCAGACGTTGTTCATCTTCGTCGCGGTGTTCGCGGTCGATCCGCTGATGGGTGCCTGTGCCGTGATCGGGCTGTCGGGCATCTGGTTCGCGGGCCGGTGGTACCTGGCGAGGGCGCGTACGGCGTACCTGGAGGCCGGCGCCGCGAACTCGACCTTGACCGAGGTGCTCACGGCGACCGTCTCCGGCGGCCGGACCGTCGAAGCCTTCGGGCTGCAGGAGCGCCGGCTGCGGGCGAGTGTCGAGGCGATCGAGCACTCCCGCGCCACCCGGCTACGGACTCTGACGCTGCGGACCGTGCTGTTCCCGGTCGTCGATGTCTCCTACGTGCTGCCGCTGGTCGGCGTACTGCTGGTGGGTGGGGCCCTGTACGGCGACGGGCAGATCACGCTCGGCGCGATCATCGCCGCCGTTTTCTACCTTCGCCAGTTGGCCGGCCCGCTGGAAGTGCTGGAGCTGCTGATCGATCAGATCCAGAGCTCGGCGGCGTCCTTCGCCCGGCTGGAGGGGATCGAGACGATGGCTCGCCCGGCGCGGACGACGGCAGCCGCGCCGGTCGATGACCGGATCGAGGTCCGCGACGTCAGCTTCGCCTATCCAGGCGGCCCTGACGTGCTGACCGATGTCAGCCTGGCCATCCAGCCGGGGGAGCACCTGGCGATCGTCGGGCTCTCCGGGGCGGGGAAGTCGACGCTGGTTCGTCTGCTGACCGGTATCGAGCATCCGCGGACCGGGACGGTCACGGTCGGCGGCGTTCCGGTCGCCGAGCTGCCGTCCGAACGGCTGCGCGAGCAGATCGTCCTGGTCACGCAGGACCACCATGTGTTCGCCGATACGGTTCGCGACAACCTGTTGATCGCCAGGCCGACGGCGACCGACGAGGAGCTGCACGCCGCGCTGGCGACCGTCGGGGCGAGCTGGATCGACGACCTGCCGGACGGCCTGGACACGGCGCTGGGCAACGGTGGACTGGCGCTCGAGACGTCGCACGCTCAGCAGATCGCGCTGGCGCGCGTCGTACTCGCCGATCCGCACACGGTTGTGCTGGACGAGGCCACCTCGATGCTGGATCCCACAACCGCCCGGAGCGTCGAGCGGGCGCTCGCTGTGATCCTGGACGGCCGCACGGTGCTGGCGATCGCGCACCGGATGCACACCTCGCACGACGCGGACCGGGTCGCGGTGATGGAAGCGGGCCGCATCATCGAGCTCGGTTCGCACCAGGAGCTGCTCGAGCGGGACGGCGCGTACGCGGCGCTGTGGCGCTCCTGGCACGGTGACTCGCCGGATTGAGCGGGCGCCTGCCGTCACCTGCTGACCGGTAGGCGCACGGCCGGGGGCAGGGGCGACGCGACGGGGTTCGCCTGGAACGACTGGAGCATCAGGGCGGCGAAGCGGCGGGACGCCGCCACGCGCTGCTCCGGCGACGCGGCGCGGATGCCCTCGTTGGCCATCAGCGCCAGGGCGAGGTCCTCCAGTACGAAGTCCTCGCGCAGCGCACCGGCGGATTTGGCCCGCTGGATCAGCTCCAGCAGCGAGCGGAGCGTCCGGTCGCGTTCGGCGGCGAAGCCGGCAGCCGGTGGCAGCCTGGAGGTGAAAGCCCGCGCGAAGCCGCGGTCGAGGGCGTGCTGCTCCATCATCCGCTCGATCAGCTGGCGGAACCCCTGCCACGGATCGGCCGCGTCCAGCCCGTCCTGCACGATCCTCGAGCAGAGCGTCATCTGCTCGGCGAACGCCGCGACGTGCAGGGCCTCCTTGGTCGGGAAGTGCCGGTAGAGCGTCGCGACGCCGACCTCGGCCCGCCGGGCGATCTCGCGGATCGGCACGTCGAGCCCCTCGGCGGCGAACGCCAGCCGCGCGACCACCAGGATGCGCTCACGGTTGTCCCGGGCATCCGAGCGCAACGCGCCGACGGCCCGCCCCGCGGCCGGGGTGTGCGCCTCTCGCCCTGCGTCCGGCGCGTGGGGCTCCCGCCCTGCGCCCGGGGCGTCGACTTCCCGCCCCGCGGCCGGCGTTCCCACTTCGGTAGTCACCGCTCTCACTTTACCGAACCGGACGGGGTGTTCCGTTACGTTCGCGGCATGAGAGCGATCGAGTTCACCGAGTACGGACCACCTGACGTGCTGCGCGTCGCCGAGGCGCCCGAGCCGCACGCCGGCCCGGGACAGCTCCGGATCGCGGCGAAGGCCTCCGGGCTGTCGCCGGGGGAGACCGCGCTCCGCGGCGGACGGTTCCGGGAGTTCGTGCCGGTCACCTTCCCGTACCGGACCGGCTTCGACGCCGCGGGAGTTGTGGACGAGATCGGCGAGGGCGTCGACGGAGTGAGCCTGGGCGACGAGGTCTTCGGCTTCGTGACGATGACCGACCGGGCGGCGAACGCCGACTTCGTCGTCCTGGCGGCCTGGGCGCTGAAACCGGCCGTCTGGAGTTGGGAAGAGGCCGGCGGGGCCGCCGGCAACGTCGAGACGTCCACGCGCGTCCTGGACCTGCTGAACGTCCGCGCAGGCCACACACTGCTGATCCAGGGCGCCGCCGGGGGAGTGGGAACCGTCGCCGTCCAGCTCGCCGCCGCGCGCGGAGCCAGGGTCATCGGTACGGCCAGCGAAGGCAACCACGAGTTCCTGCGGTCGCTCGGCGCCGAGCCCACGACGTACGGGCCAGGGCTCGGGGACCGGGTCCGGGCGATGGCACCGGACGGCGTGGACGCGGTGTTCGACTGCGCGGGAGGCGCGCTGCCGGACCTCATCGCCATCGCGGTCGATCCGGCCCGGGTGGTGACGATCGCCGACTTCACCGCCGCCCAATACGGCGTACACCTGTCGCACAGCGCGCCGGCCGACGAGACCGGTTCCGCGGTCGGAGCGGGCGCGGATCCGCTCGCCGTGCACGGTCTCGCGACGGCGGTCGGGCTCGCCGAAGCGGGCCGGCTGCGGATTCCGGTGGCGGAAACCTTCCCGCTGGAAGAAGCCGCGGCCGCCCACAAGCTCAGCGAGAGCCGTCACGCCCGCGGAAAGATCGTTCTGGTCAACTGAGTCCAGCTCGGGAAAAGCGAAAGGCCCCGGCTCTGAGAGCCGAGGCCTTTCGGGTGGTGCGGGTCAGTGCTTGGAGATCTGCTCGCGTGCCGTCTCGTCGTCGGTCTCGACGGTGCCGGTGACCCCGGGGACCTCGCCGCTGTGGCCGAGCTCCTCGTGGTCGTCGTGACCGTGGCCGTGCGTGTGGGCCTGCTCGAGCTCCGTCGCCGTCGGCTTCTGCACCGAGTCGGCGAAGTAGAAGCGCGACAGCGCCGCACGGAACTTGGTCAGCCCGCGCCGCGGAGCCCGGACGCCGTTCTCGTCGGTCTCCGGACCGACCTCGAGCGGCAGGATCCGGTCCCGAGCGGTCAGCTCGTACGCCTCGTACGTCGAGATCGGGGCGTGCCGCTCGGTGTACTCACCGTCCGGCGACCGCATGATCACACCGGTCTCCAGCCCGTGCAGCAGCCGGTCGTTGTCGGACCGCTGCAGCGAGATCGCGATCCGCCGCGTCACCCAGAAGGCCAGGATCGGGCCGAGGAAGACCGCGAAGCGCAGGAACCAGGTGACCGAGTTCAGCGAGACGCCGAAGTGGGTGGCGATCAGGTCGTTGCCACCACCGATCCACAGCAGGCCGTAGAAGGTGATGAACGCCGCCCCGATCCCGGTCCGGGTCGGCATGTTGCGCGGCCGGTCGAGCAGGTGGTGCTCCCGCTTGTCGCCGGTGATCCAGGACTCGATGAACGGGTAGAGGGCCACCAGGGTGACGAACGCCGGCGGCACGATCAGCGCCGGGATCAGCAGGTTCCAGCTCAGCGTCACGCCCCAGAACTCCGACTCGAAGCCGGGCATCAGGCGGACCGAGCCTTCCAGCCAGCCCATGTACCAGTCGGGCTGGGAGCCCGCCGTCACCTCGGCCGGGTTGTACGGGCCGTACAGCCAGACCGGGTTGATCTGCAGCAGCGCGCCCATCAGCGCGGTGATGCCGAACACGACGAAGAAGAAGCCACCGGCCTTGGCCATGTAGACCGGCATCAGCGGGTAGCCGACGACGTTCTTCTCGGTCCGGCCGGGACCCGGGTACTGGGTGTGCTTGTGGTACACGACCAGGATCAGGTGGGCCGTGACGAGCGCCAGGATCAGGCCGGGGATCAGCAGCACGTGCACGGTGAAGAACCGCGACACCATGTCGTCGCCGGGGAACTCGCCACCGAAGATGAAGAAGCTCAGCCAGGTGCCGATCACCGGGGAGGCCTGGATCATGCCCTGGGTGATTCGCAGACCGGTGCCGGACAGCAGGTCGTCGGGCAGGCCGTAGCCGAGGAAGCCCTCGATGATGCCGAGGAACAGCATCCCGAAGCCGATCACCCAGTTCAGCTCACGCGGCTTGCGGAACGCGCCGGTGAAGAAGATGCGCAGCAGGTGGACCATCATCGAGGCGACGAACAGGATCGCGGCCCAGTGGTGGATCTGGCGCATCAGCAGACCGCCGCGGACGTCGAACGAGATGTCCAGCGTCGAGGCGTAGGCCTCGGACATGTGCAGGCCCTTGAGCAGGCTGTACGAGCCCTGGTACTCGATCTCGGCCATCGACGGCTTGAACCAGAAGGTGAGGAAGACGCCGGTCAGCAGCAGGATGATGAAGCTGTAGAGGGCGATCTCACCGAGCATGAACGACCAGTGGTCGGGAAAGACCTTGCGCAGGTTCTTCTTGCCCAGCTTGGCGATGCCGAGCCGGTCGTCGACCCAGGCGACGGGCGGGGGAAGTTCTTTCGTGGCCACTGTTGTCACCCTCGTTCCCAGAAGCTCGGGCCGACCGGTTCGGTGAAGCCGCTCTGCGCGACCAGGTAGCCCTCGGCGTCCACAGCCAAGGGTAGCTGGGGCAGCGGACGGGCGGCCGGGCCGAAGACGACCTTGGCGCCGTCGGCCAGGTCGAAGGTCGACTGGTGGCACGGGCAGAGCACGTGGTGGGTGGTCTGCTCGTACAGCGAGATCGGGCACCCGACGTGGGTGCAGATCTTGGAGTAGCACAGGATGCCGTCGACACCCCAGTTCTCGCGGCCGGCCGGTGTGCGGATCTCGTTCGGAGCGATCCGGACCACGATCACCGCGGCCTTGGCCTTCTCGTTCTGGTACTCGACCGCGCTCTCCTCCTGGATCGGAGCCAGGTTGGCGGGGGCGGCGTTGACCAGCTGGCCGACGACCAGGTCGGACGGCTTGATCGGGCGCAGGGTGACGTCGTTGACGACGCGGATGCCCTGGGCCCAGATGGTGTTGTACAGCTTGCGGCCCGGCGCGGGGCCGAGGTCGCGCAGCAGCACGATGGCCGGCAGACCGAGCAGTGCCATCGCGCCGATCAGCGAGCGGCGGATCAGCTTACGGCGGCCGAAGCCGGACTCGGCGGCACCGACCTGGAAGCCCTCGATGATGTCCGCGCGCTGCTCGGGCGAGGAGCTGGCCGCGTGACGCGGCTCTTCGATCTCGGTGTCGACCATCAGCTTCTTGGCCCACTGGATCGCGCCGGCGCCGATCAGGAACAGCGCCAGCCCCAGGCACAGGCCCAGCGTCATGTTGTTCGCGTTGCCCGACAGCGGGCCGAACTCCAGGACGGCGTCGCGCGGGATCGCGAAGTAGCCGACGCACGCGCCGACCGAGAGCAGGCCGGCCAGCGTGAACATCGTCGCGACCTGCCGCTCGACGCGGTCGGCGGCCTTCGGGTCGATGTCGGTGATGCGCAGTTCGTGCGGCTCGATGCCCGGGTCCGGGATCGGCTCGGCCACCTCGACGGCGCCGTGGCGGTGCTCGTCGTCCCCGCTCACCGCGGGCAGGTTGGACTTCTCGTCACTCATTCGGCCTTCGCTCCCTTGGCCTTGACGCCCTTGGCGCCGATCCAGACCGCTACGCCGACCAGCAGGCCTATCCCGACCAGCCAGCCCCACAGACCCTCGGAGACCGGACCGAGCCGGCCCAGACCGAAGCCACCCGGGTCCTTCTGCTCCTGCAACGCGTTCAGGTACGCGATGATGTCGCGCTTGTCCTCAGGCTGCAGCACCTGGTCGGAGAAGACCGGCATCTGCTGCGGGCCGGTCAGCATCGCCTCGTAGATGTGCTTGGGGTCGACCCCCATCAGCGACGGCGCGTACCGGCCGTTGGGCAGCGCGCCACCCTTGCCGGCGAAGTTGTGGCACGCCGTGCAGTTGGTCCGGAACAGCTCGCCACCGCGGGTGACCTGCTCGTCGGTGGCCTTGCTGATGTCGTAGGACTCCGAGGCCGGGACCGCCGGACCGGGCGCCAGCGACGCGACGTACGCGGCCAGGGCCTCGATCTCCTCCGGCGTGTACGCCGGGGTCTTGCGCGGGATCTGGGCACCCGGCTGCATGGCCGGCATCCGGCCGGTGCCGACCTGGAAGTCGACCGCGGCCGCGCCGACGCCGATCAGCGACGGGCCGGCCAGGTCGCCCTCGCCGTTGCTGCCGCCCTCGGCGTTCAGGCCGTGGCAGCTGGCACAGCCGACCGCGAAGAGCTTCTTGCCCTCTTCGATCTGCTGGGACTGGGCCGAGTTGTCGGCGACAGCGTTGTCAGGGGCGAAGGCGGAGTACGCCGTCCCCACTGCCAACAGGCCGAACAGGAGCACGACGAGGCCGGCTGACCGGTGCCGTCGTCGCGCAGACAGGAAGCGCGCCGGTGACAAGGAAAGTCTCTTCTCACTCATTTGAGCAGGTAGATGGTCGCGAACAGGGCGATCCAGACGACGTCGACGAAGTGCCAGTAGTACGACACGACGATCGCCGAGACGGCCTGTTCGTGGGTGAACTTGCGAGCCATGTACGTCCGTGCGAGCACGTACACGAAAGCGATGAGACCGCCGGTCACGTGCAGACCGTGGAACCCGGTGGTCAGGTAGAAGACAGATCCGTACGGCGACGAGGCGATCGTCATGCCCTCGTGGATCAAGGTGGCGTACTCGGTCACCTGGCCGGCGATGAAGACCGCGCCCATCAGGTACGTGAGGATGAACCACTCACGCATGCCCCAGGAGCGGACGTTCAGCACCGAACCGGTCCGGCCGACCCGGCCGTGCTCGGCGGCGAAGACGCCGAACTGGCAGGTGAACGACGACAACACCAGGATCGTGGTGTTGACCGCCGCGAACGGGATGTTCAGAAGCGCCGTGGAGCTGTCCCACAGCGTTTCGACGCCCGGAGCCGCGGCGGCGGTCGTCACCGACCGGATCGTGAAGTACGCCGCGAAGAGGGCGGCGAAGAACATCAGTTCGCTCGAGAGCCAGACGATCGTGCCGACACTGACCATGCTGGGACGGTCGTGGTGTCCGTGTTCACGGGACGCTGGGAGCGCGGTTGCAGTGGCCACGCGGTCATTATGTCGGTCCGGATATCTGACAGCACGCCCACCCCCATGCATGTCGGCCCTTTCTGCTTTCTACTGTGGAACAGTGCTTCCCCTCCACGCCGGGCCCGGCGATCAGATCGAGCCGCTCACACCGCTGCGGCTGCTGACCGCCTGGACCTTCGAACCGGTGCTGCTGACCGTGCTCCTGGTCCTCGGCGCGCTCTATCTGTACGGCGTGCACCGCCTGCACGCGCGCGGCGACAAGTGGTCGAAGGGCCGCACGTTCGCCTTCGTCGGCCTCGGCCTGGGCAGCGCGGTGATCGCGACCCAGTCGGCGCTCGGCACCTACGACACCGTGCTGCTCAGCGTGCACATGGCCCAGCACATGATCCTGTCGATGCTGACGCCGCTCGCGCTGGCGCTCGGCGCCCCGGTGACGCTTGCGCTGCGCACCCTTCCGATGCGGCCCCGGGGCTGGTTGCTCGCCGTACTGCACTCGCGGTTCGCGAAGGTGATCTGCTTCCCGATGATCGGCTTCACGCTGTTCGTGCTGAGCCCCTGGGCGCTCTACTTCAGCGACTGGTACGACGCGACGCTGCGCTCGGCGGTCCTGCACGACCTGCTGCACTTCCACTTCATCGCGGTCGGCGCGCTGTTCTTCTGGCCGCTGCTGGGCCTGGACCCGGTGCCCGGCCGGGTGATCTACCCGTTCCGGCTGATCCTGACCTTCCTGACGCTGCCGTTCCACGCGTTCCTCGGGATCACGATCATGTCGGCCAACCGGCTGATCGCCGAGGACTGGTACACCGCCTTCGCCCGGCCCTGGCCGCCCTCACCGCTGCGTGACCAGTACATCGCCGGCGGTCTGCTCTGGGGCTCCGGCGACATCGTCGGGATCGTCTTCTTCGGGGTGCTTTTCGTCCAGTGGGTGCGGCAGTCCCAGCGGGAAGCGCGGCGGGAGGACCGCCGGCTGGACCGGTTGGAGGAGCAGGCGCGCAGAGCCGGACAGGCACCCCGGTAGCATGCGCGGTGTTATCTGCCGGTCCACACACAGCTTGGGATGAAGCGATGAGTTCAGAGCGTCCGCTGAAGGTGCTGGTCTACAGCGACGACCGTACGACGCGGGAGTCCGTCCGGCTGGCCCTGGGCAAGCGGCCCGCCGCCGATCTGCCCGAGCTCGAGTACTTCGAGTGCGCGACCGAGCCGGCCGTGATCAAGACCATGGACAAGGGCGGCATCGACCTGGCCATCCTGGACGGCGAAGCCGTTCCGGCCGGTGGCATGGGCATCGCCCGGCAGCTGAAGGACGAGATCTTCCGCTGCCCGCCGATCCTGGTGATCACCGGCCGTCCGCAGGACGCCTGGCTGGCCACCTGGTCGCGCGCCGAGGCCGCGGTCTCGCACCCGATCGACCCGGTCCGGCTCGCCGAGGTGACCGCCGGCCTGCTGCGGCAGCGGGTCGCGTCGCTGCCCGCGACGACCTGATCCGGCGATGACCGGCTCTTTCACCTGGCCGCAGGTGCTCAATCCGCTGCTGCGGCACGAGGACCTGGACAGCACGGCCACCGCCTGGGCGATGGAGCAGATCCTGTCCGGCGCGGCCTCCCCGGCGCAGCTGGCCGGGTTCGTCGTCGCGCTGCGCTCCAAGGGCGAGACGGTGGCCGAGGTCGAGGGCCTGGTCACCACGATGCGCGACTTCGCCACCCGGCTGTCGGTGTCCGGCCGCACGCTCGACGTCGTCGGCACCGGCGGTGACCAAGCCCACACTGTGAACATCTCCACGATGTCGGCGATCGTCGCGGCCGGAGCCGGGGCGAAGATCCTCAAGCACGGCAACCGCGCGGCCTCGTCGGCGTGCGGCGCGGCCGACGTCCTGGAGGAGCTCGGCATTCCGCTCGACCTGACCGCCGACCAGGTGGCCGCGGTGGGGGAGCGGGCCGGGATCACGTTCTGCTTCGCGCCGGCCTTCCACCCGGCGCTGCGGCACGCGGCCGTCCCGCGGCGCGAGCTCGGCGTACCGACGACCTTCAACTTCCTCGGCCCGCTGGCGAACCCGGGCAACCCGTCGGCCCAGGCGGTCGGTGTCGGGGACGGGCGGGTCGCCGGGCTGATGGCCGGTGTGCTGGCCCGGCGGGGGATCGACGCGCTGGTCTTCCACGGCGACGACGGCCTGGACGAGCTGACCACGATGACGACGTCGCAGGTCTGGTCGATCGGCGGCGGAACGGTCGAAGGGCCGGTGACGCTGGATCCGCGCGAGCTGGGCATCGAGCCGGTGCCGACCGGAGCCCTGCGCGGCGGCGACGCGGCGTACAACGCGAAGGTCGTCCGGGCCCTGCTGGACGGCGAGGCCGGACCGGTCCGCGATGTCGTGCTGCTCAACGCGGGCGCGGCGCTCGCGGCGTACGACGCGCAGCCGGGGACCGTGCAGACGCGGATCCGGGCCGGGATGGACCGTGCCGCCGAGGCGATCGACTCGGGTGCGGCCAAGGACGTGCTGGAGCGGTGGATCGCGATCTGCCTGGAGGTTCGCGGCTGATTCGGCCTCAGTATCTGTCAGAAGGCGCCCGCTCCTTGTGCAGGAGCGGGCGCCTTCTGCCGTGCTGGGGTCAGTTGGCGAATTCGATCTGGGACACCGTCGTGCGCCACACCGGTAGCCACTGCGGGGTGGAGCCCGCGATGTCGGCGACCGAGACCACCGCCGTACCGTCGCCGCGGTCGATCACCGCGACCATCACGGTCGAGAAGGTCTCCGGCAGCTTGGGCTTGCGGACGTCGACCTTGATGGTCAGTTCGTGCCCGCGGTGCCCGGCGACGGTGATCGGGCGGTGGGTGGCCTTGCCGATCAGCTTCACGTTCGAGTCGTAGAGGGCGACCAGGGCGTTGGTGGTGGCCCTGATGGTGGCGTCCTTCAGGCCGGCCGGGGTGTTGGTGAACGGGATCGACTTGCTCAGGCTGCCGAAGCCGACGTAGTTGACCCAGTCGTCCTTGCCGTCGTAGTTCTCGTGCACGCCGAGATAGCTGCCCGCACCGGAAGCCAGTCCGGTGCGGTCGGAGGTCGACTTCCAGGCCGACGACATCATCGGCATCGTGTCGAGCGTGCCGTTGTAGAACAGCCCGCCGATCACCTTGCCCTCAGGCGTCGGCGTCGGCGAAGGCCGCAGGGACGGGCTGATCGTCTTCACGTCGCCCACCGTTCCCGCCGGCACGTCCACCGGCGACACCGCGGCGGCGTTCGACCACAACCACGACACGCTGAACACGGTCGTCAACACGGCCACGAGCACCAGAGCCAACGCGCCGATCAGCCGGGCGCGCTGGACGTTGCCGCCGGGCGGGCGCGTGACGACGCCGTAGGAGTCGTCGTCTCCGCCGTCATCGGGAGGGGTTGTCCGGTGCTGCTCCTGCCATCCGCCGCGCGCGGCGCGCCGGCCGGTGGTGGGGGATCCCAGCCGATGGGTTCCGGAAGCGGGCGCGCCAGATCCTTGCGACGCGTGTCCAAGAACCTCAGGCGCCTGCGGCGCGGCTCCAGGAGCGCCAGACTCCTGCGGCGCGGCTCCAGGACCGCGATGCTCTTGCGGCGCGACTCCGGGACCGCGAGGCCCTTGCGGCGCGGCTCCGGGACCGCCAGCTTCCTGCGCCCCGTGCGCTTGTGGTCGCGGCCCGCTCACGGGCCCCTGCGGACCTCCATGCTGCGGACCCTGTGCACCTGATGGGAACCCCTGCGGCTCGCCGTACTGCGAAGGTCCCTGCGGACCACCCTGCCAAGGACCTTGCGGACCAGCCGGTGGAGCGGACCACTGCTCCTGCTGCGGCGGACGCTGCCCGTACGGGACAGCCTGACCAGGCCCCTGCTGCGGCCCACGCGGCGCACCGGCAACAGGCCCCACGGGTCCACGAGGCCCCTGCGGACCGCCTGCCTGTCCAGGCCCTTGCGCCTGCGGCCCGTACTGCCCCAGCCCCTGCGGCCCAGGTCCGTGCTGGCCAGGTCCCTGCGGACCACCCTGCAGCGGCGGTCGCCCGTACGACGCCTGCTGGGCATGCTGGCCCGCACCGCTCGGCGGCTGGCCATAGTGACCTGCACCGCTCGCCGGCTGGACTTGCGGCCCGCGGCTACCGGTCTGCTGACCGAGCCCCCCGGGCTGCTGTGCATGCTGACCGGGACCGCCGGGCTGTTGGGCGTGCTGATCGGGACCGCCGGGCTGCTGTGCATGCTGACCGGGACCGCCGAGCCCATGCCCGCCTGGACCGCTCGGTTGCGCGGCCTGCGCCCTGGGACTGCCGGGTTGTTGCGCGCGCTGATCGGGATCACTAAGCCCCTGCCCACCGGGACCACCGTGCTGTGCGGCCTGCGCCCCGGAAGTGCTGGGCTGCTGTGCATGCTGACCAGGAGCGCTGGACTGCTGGGCCTGCATGCCCGCAGTCCGGGGCGGCTCAACCTGCTGCGACGGCGCACGCTGCCCCAGGCCGGGTTGCACCGGACCCGGCTGAACCTGCTGCGACGGCGCCGGGTACTCCGGAGCACCGGATGGCTGCTGCGCCAGCAGGTGCGACGCGCCGCTCGGCGGAGTCGATTGCGTGCTGGGACCAGTCGGCGGCTGCTGGTTCGGCGGTTGTGCCGGCCCGCTGGCTGCTGTCTGCGCGGCTGCACCGGCGGTTGGTTCCTCACCAACACGCGGAGGAGGCGGTGGCGGGGGAGCGGGCGCCGGCGACTGCCCGAACAACGGGTCTGAAGCCCCACCGCTCAAAGCGTCTGACTGACCGCCGGCAAGGGCATCCGACGGCCCACCCGCCAGCGCGTCGGGTCGACCACCGGCGAGCGGACGCGACTGACGACCTCCGAGTGGACCCGGCTGACCGCCTCCGAGCGGGTCCGGCTGACCACCTCCGAGCGGACCCGGCTGACCACCGGCGAGCGGATGCGATTGACCACCCCCGGCTGGACCCGGCTGACCGCCCCCGAGCGCGTCGGACCGACCGCCCCCGAGCGCGTCGGGCTGACCGTCCTCGGACGCATCCGGGCGGTGCGGCGGCTCCGGTGGGGATGCGCTGTGCCGGGGCGGGAGCGGGGGTTCGTTCTCAGCCAACGTTGATTCCCTTGAAGATCTGGGCTTCGGCGGCCCTCAGGTCCGGCCGGGTGGTGGGGATGTCGCTGATGTAGGCGACCGCGGTGCCGTCGCCGAGGTCGAACACCGCGACCGTCAGGGTCAGCACCTTGGCGGCGACCTTCGGGCTGGTCGTGGTCACGGACTGCTGGTAGTACCAGCCGTTCTTGCCGGAGCGCTTGACCGCGCCGTCGCGCAACCACTTGAACTGCGCGGGAATGTTGCCGTACATCGAGCTGCGGATCTGCGTCGACAGGTCGGCAGCGGTGGCCTTCGGGTCGCCGTTGAACAGTACGGACGTGCCGAGCGCGCCGACGAACGCGTCGGCGTACCAGCTGTTCTTGCCGTCGAACTTCTCCTGCAGCAGCACGTACTGCCCGCTGGAGTTGATCAACTGCGGGACGAGCCGCTTGCGGTCCGACCACGGCGGGCGCTGGCGCGGGAACGAGATCGCGTCGGAGGCGATCCGGGCGCCCTCGTGCAGCTTCGGGTTCTTGGACTGGCCGGGCTTGATCGTGCTCTGACTGCCGGGCGGTGTCGTCGGCTGGCTCGTCGGAGTCGGCGACGGGCTCGGCGTACCGGTCGCGGTCCCGGTCGGCACGCTGGTCGTCGGCTGGGGCGCGACCTTCTTGTCGTCGCGGTTGGCGACGAAGAACACTCCGGCCACGATGATCAGCACCAGCCCGACGGCGCCGGCGATGACCAGCATCGTCTTCGGCGGACCACCTGACTTGTCACCACCGGACTTCTGCCGTGTGCCGCCGCCAGTCGGACCAGGCGTTGCGGCTTGCCACTGAGCTGGACCACCTTGCTGCGGGCCCCATCCACCTGCACCCACTGCGGTGCCGGTCTGGCTGGCCGACTGGGCCGCGTGCCAGGGGTCGCTCTGCTGGCCGCCCGTCTGCCACTGCGGAGTGGTCTGCTGGTCGGCCCACGGCCCCTGCTGCTCGCCAGCGGGTCCCCACTGCGCTTGCCGCTCACCAGCAGCGGGTCCCCACTGCTGCTGCTCACCGGCAACCGGAGCCCCCTGCTGCTGGACCGCAGCCGGTCCCCACTCGCCCTGCTGACCAGTAGCCGGTTCCGACTGCTGCTCGCCGCTGGTTCGCCAGTGGTCCGGAAAGTCGTCGCCCGGTGTCTCGTCCGGCACCTGCCACAGCTGAGGCTTCTCGTCCCCATCCGTCCCGGTGTCTGCGCCCGCAGACGCTCCGGCGTTCGCCGTACTGGCCGGGTCTGTTGCCAAAGACAACGTCCAGCCACTCTGCGCCGGCTCCACGTCACCGGTCACAGTGGCGGGGTCTGGTCCGGTGGTCTGATCGCCTGCCTCCGGAGCCGGCTGCTGAGTCCAGTGCCGCGCGTTGGTGGGCCCCGCGAACTTCTGCGTCCAGGTAGCCCGGGCCTTCTCCGCAGCACTCAACGCCGCAGCATCAGCAGCAGCATCACGCCCAGTCTCCTGTACGCCGCTCTGCCCGCCCCCGGCAGCCGCAGCCCCGACGGACGCCCAACCGGAGACCCCAATCGAGTCACCTGAACCAGCGGCCGAGCCATCAGCCCCCGCCGCTCCAGCGCCGGTCTGACCCCAGACAGCAGCCCCGGACGTCCCGACACCACTTGCGTTCCAGCCCCCGGACCCCGAGGTACTCGCGGCCGTCTCGGCCCAATGCCCTGACGCACCCGAAGACGCCTCGGACCCACCCGAAGACGCCTCAGCACCACCCGAAGTGCTCTCGGGAGTGCTCGGCTCGGCGGTGGTCGCCTCCGGCTCGGGGGTGGGCTCGTCCGGCGTCTCACGCTCGGTCTTGTTGGTCCACTGCGTCCCGTTCCACCACCGGATGGTGTCCGGCTGGCCGGTGGGGTCCGGATACCAGCCGGCGGGAGGGTTGCTCATGGGTTCACCGTAACTTCAGCGGGGTGTCAGTCAGGCCGGGCGATCCAGGCTCAGAGACCGTCCTCCTGGCCCAGGCTGAAGGCCGCCTCCAGGTCGTGCGTCGAGTAGGTCCGGAACGCGATGTGCGTCTCGGTGCTCTGCACGCCGGGCACCCGGTTCACGTGGTCGGGGATCACGCTGGCCAGGTCGTCGTGGTGGGCGACGCGGACCATCGCGATCAGGTCGAGCCCGCCGGTCACGGAGTACACCTCGCTGACGCCCTCGATCGCCGCGACCTGCTCGGCCACCTCGGGAATCCGTGCCACGTCCGCCTTGATGAACACGATCGCCGTGACCATGTCGTCCTCTCCGTCGTACCGCTACCGCCTGCCGCGCTGAAGCATAGTTGTCAGCCGCTCATCCGGGCCGGGCCGACCGGTCGCATCCGGCGGCGGCGCCGCTCGGACGGGTGCTGGTGGTCCTCCGACCGCGGCGGGTCGAGCCGCCGCAGGTGCCGGCCGGCGCCGGAGATCGGGCAGGTCCAGGTGCCGTCCATCTCGACCAGGCGGATTCCGGGCTGGTCCAGCCAGCGCAGCACCAGCTCGATCTCCTCCGGCGAGGCCGCCGCGACCGGCCCGATGCCCGGCAGCACGGTCTCGGCCGAGGCGCGCAGCATGTCCAGGTACTTGCGCGGGTCGGTCCCGCGCGCCGCGATCCCGGCCGCGGCGAGCCGCCCGCGGCGGATCACGTGCAGCTCCCAGCCGCCGTCCTCGGTCCGCCGGGCCGCGCAGATCTCCGCGCAGCTGGTGAGAGCCGCCATCCGCTGCATCTTCGCGCTGCTGCGGACGAAGGCCCCCAGCCGGTCGCGGTGCACGGCGGCGTCCTCGAACCGCTCGTCCGCCGACAGTACGTCGATCCGCCGCGTCAGCGCGTCGATCACCGGGCTCGGGTCGGACACCAGCGCGGTCCGCAACGCGGTCACGAACTCGCCGTACGCCGCCATGTCGATCCGCCCGTCGCACGGCGCGACGCAGCGGCCCATGTCGGCCAGCACGCACGGCGACAGCCGCGGCGTTCGTGACATCCGCTCGGTGCACTGCCGGATCGGGAACGCCTCGTGCAAGGCGGCCATCGCCCGCTCGGCGGTCTTGCGCGAGCTGAACGGCCCCAGGTAGCCGGCGTCGTCGTCGCGGACCTGCTTGACCAGCGACAGCCGGGGGAACGGCTCGACGGTGACCTTCAGCCAGTGCTGCCGCTCGGGGAACTTCGAACGCCGGTTGTAGCGCGGTTTGTGTTCGGCGATCAGCCGCAGCTCGCGGACCTCGGCCTCCAGCGACGTGCCGCACTCGATGCCGCGGACGCCGGACGCGATGCCGATCATCTCGCCGATCCTGGTCCGGGTCTCCGAGGCGGTGAAGTACGACCGGACCCGGGTCCGCAGGTCCTTGGACTTGCCGACGTACAGGACTTCGCCGCGGTCGTCGGTGAACAGATAGACACCAGGTGCGTGCGGCAACGATTCGGCCAGGTGCCGCTTCTTGCGCACGGCCGGCGCCACCCGGGACGAGAACGTCTGCAGGTCCTCCAGCGTCTGGACGCCGAGCGATCCGACCCGCTCGAACAACCCGTGCAGCACGTCGACCGTGGCGCGTGCGTCGGACAGCGCGCGGTGGTTCGGCGTCGTGGTGGCGCGGAAGAGTTTGGCCAGTGTGCCGAGTTTGCAGTTGGGCACCTCGTCCGGCGTGAGTACCCGACGTGCCAGCAGTGCGGTGTCGACGACCGGGAAGTCCGGCCAGTCGTACCCGTGCACCTGGCTGTCGTGCTTGAGGAATCCGACGTCGAACGGCGCGTTGTGCGCGACCAGCACGCAGCCGCGCGCGAACTCCAGGAACGCCGGCAGCGCCGAGCTGATCCGGGGTGAGGAGGCAACCATCAGGTCGGTGATGCCGGTCAGCACGGCGATGAACGGCGGGATCGGCTCGGCCGGGTTGACCAAGGTCTGGAACTCGCCGAGCAGTTCGCCGGCGCGCACCTTGACCGCGCCGATCTCGGTGATGCCGGAGTCGCCCGGCGCGCCGCCGGTGGTCTCCAGGTCCACGACGCAGAACGTCACGTCGCGCAACGGCGTGCCGAGGTCGTCGAAACTCGGTTGCACGCCACGGATCGGCTGGAGCGGTCCGGGCGCCGGGGCAGCGGCGGGATCCGGCGAGGGGCTGCTCATGGCCATGACGCTAGAAGCCCCCGCCGACAATTCCTGCGCTGACACGCGGCCGGACCGACTACGCTGCGGGTATGCGTATCCATGCGACCACCGTGTTTCCGGGCCTGTCGCCCGGCCGCTGTGGTCTGCGTCACTGGCTGAGCCAGACCTCCGTCCGGGCCGGACTGCGGACCGGTGACTGAGGCAGGCACCGCCGCCGGCTCCGCTACCACCGCCTTGCCCGAACCGGTTCGGCAACGGGTTCTCGCGCTCGCCGCCCAGGCTCTCGGTCAGCTGCCCGCGACGGACATCCCCGCGCCGCTGCGGCGGTTCGCCAGTTTCACGCCGGCCAAGCGGGCGAAGCTGTCGGCGTCCGTGCTGGGTCCGATCCTGGCGACCGACGAGCCTTTTCGCCGTCTGATCGCCTTCGAGGTACGCCGTGAGCACCCGGAGCTCGGCGACGCGGTCGCCGGGGGCGTCGCGGTTCCAGCCGCCGAGCCGGTCGAAGTGGCGGCTCTGGCCTACCTACTGCGACCGGACGACTGGGAAGAGCGAGTACTCGCCGCGGCCCAGGTGCAGCCGGAGGCGCCCGCCGTCGACGACCAGGCGGTCAACCGGCTCACCGAGCAGCTCGACCAGGCCCGGACCGAGACCCGTCAGGTCCGTGAGCGGCTGCGCGAGCAGGTCAACGAACTCAAGGCGGAGAACACCACACTGCGCCGCAAGCTGAACGAGGCACGCCAGCGCATCAACGGTCTGCAGAGCGAGCTCGAGCAGCGCACGATCGAGGCGACCACCGCGGACGAGCGCGTCGCGGCCGCCCGGGCCGAGGTCGAGCGGGAGGTCCGCAAGCTGCGCGCCCGGGTGACCGAGCTGGAGGCCGTCGAGCACGCTGCCCGTCGTACGGCGGGGCAGGAGCGGGAGATGGCGTCGACGCGGACCAGACTGCTGCTCGACACGTTGGTCGAGGCCGCCGGTGGACTACGGCGTGAGCTGGCGTTGCCGCCCGGGGGAGACCTCCGGCCGGCCGACACCGTCGCAGGGATCGAGCCGTCCGCGTCGCCGGTCGGGCGATCGGCGCCGGACGACGACCCCGCGTTGTTCGACGAGTTGCTCGCGCTGCCGCAGGTGCACCTGATCGTTGACGGGTACAACGTCACCAAGACCGCCTGGCCGAACTCGCCGTTGCACTCGCAGCGTCAGCGCCTGGTCACCGCGTTGGGGGCTCTCGTCGCTCAGCGGCGGGTCGAGGTCACCGTGGTCTTCGACGGTGCGGAGCTGTCCGGGCCGGTGCAGCTGACGCCGCCGCGTGGGGTGCGGGTCAGGTTCAGTCCGGCCGGAGTGATCGCGGACGAGGTGATCCGGCAACTGGTGCGCGCCGAGCCGCCGGGGCGGCCGATCGTGGTCGTGTCGTCGGACCGGGAGGTTGCCGAGAGCATCATCCAGCTCGGTGCCCGGGCGTTGTCCGCGGCCAGCCTGATCGCCCGGATCGCCCGCGCCTGAAGGGGTCTCACCGCCCCGGCCCCCGGCGCTCTGATTCGCGTGTCGCGGCAACGGATCCGCCCGTCCTGATCGGTGCCGTGCCGAAAACTGTCGGTGGGGCTCTTTAGCGTCCTTGTCAGCCGGATGCAAATCCGGATGCTTCCCCCTTTGGAGGACGTTGTGCTGATCGACTGCGACGCGTGCGTGATGAGAGGCCCGGGCTGCCAGGACTGCGTGGTCACGGTGGTGCTCGGGCTGACGGCCGAGCGGACCGGCGAGCTGCGGATCGACGACGACGAGCGCGCGGCGCTCGACGTCCTGGCTCAGTCCGGTCTGGTGCCACCGCTGCGGCTGGTGCATGCCGTCAGCAGTGTCGAGCCAAACGCTGCTGGAGAAGGAGATTCGGCCGCCGACGCCGTCTGAACGCCGTCCGGTCGCGCCCTGACCGCGACCGGTGCGGCGGGCAAAGGGTTGTCCGACGTTAATTTTGGATCAAACCCGAGGGGCGAATTGCACCGGTCACGAATCGGTTACTACTGTTACCTCTCGTTGCCTCAGCGTGTCGGTCTACCGGACCGGCCGGGCAGCACCAGCCGAAGGGTGACCCGCCGGCTGGCGACGGAGCTGCTGCGGTAGGTTCGGCGCCACGAGTGCGCGGTCGACGGGGACGGCGTGAGCAGAGGAAGGGACCAACCGGGCTGTGTCCACCGGACGCATCAACCGCACCAGGGGAATCGCCCTCGCCGCCATCACCACCACCGCCGTCGTGGCGGGCGTGCTCTTCGTCCAGGGCGCCGCGGACGCGGAACCGAAGCCCACACTGGCGCAGGCGAGGGCCCAGGTCGCGGCACTGCAGCACAAGGCCGAAGAGGCCGGTGAGTCCGCCAACGATCTGCGCGGCCAGATCAAGGCGTCGAGCGACCGGGTGAAGGCGCTGCAGACCGGCATCAAGAAGCAGCAGGCGCAGGTGGACGCGGTGAAGCGGCAGATCGGCTCGCTGGCCGTGGCCGGCTACCAGACCTCCGGGATGACGACGACGGCCCAGTTGCTGCTGTCGACGAACCCCGACCAGTTCCTCAGCCAGGCCTCCACCGCCCAGGCGTACGCCGGCCAGCAGAACTCGGCCCTGCGCCGGTTCCAGGCCGCCCAGGGCAAGCTGGCCGACCTCCAGGCCAGCGAGCAGACCGAGCTCGCCGCGCTGCAGGCCGTGCAGGCGCAGCAGGACGGCCTGAAGAAGCAGATCCAGGCCAACCTCGACGCCGCCGAGAAGGTGCTCGACAAGCTCAGCGACGACGAGCGGGCCCGGATCGAGGCCGAGAACGAGAGAGAAGAAGAACAGGCGCGCGAGCAGCGGCCCAGCCGCGACGGCCGGATGGACGACGACGAAGAGCTGCCGAACGTCCCAGCCAGCGGGCGCGCCGCGATCGCCGTCCAGTACGCGATGGCCCAGCTCGGCGACTCCTATGTCTGGGGCGCCGCCGGCCCGAGCTCGTTCGACTGCTCCGGCCTGACGATGGCGGCCTGGGGCAAGGCCGGGGTCTCGCTGTCGCACTCCTCGAGGGCGCAGATCGGCGAGGGCCGCCGGGTCAGCAAGAGCCAGCTGCAGCCGGGTGACCTGGTGTTCTTCTACAGCCCGATCAGCCACGTCGGCATGTACATCGGCAACGGCCGGATGGTGCACGCCAGCCGCCCGGGCAAGCCGGTCAAGACCGACTCGATCGACCTGATGCCGTACAGCGGCGCGGTCCGTCCGGGCTGAGCCGGCGCGGTAACCGATCGATGATCGCGGCTCCGGGGCGAGACCCCCGGGGCCGCGTCGTTTCACCACCGGTGTGTTCTCCTGTCCGGGAGGACGCATAAAGTGACTCCCCTGACTGGGGCAGGTGAGCAGCAAGGGGCCGAGGTGAACGACGACCAGCGCGAGACGACGCCCCTGCCGGCCGTTCCGCCGCACGCCGCGTCCTCCGCCGAGCAGCCGACGGTGGTGATCCCGAGCCAGCCGGACGCTCAGGCCGATCCCGAGCCGTCCCGCCCGAACGGCAAGTCCGAGTCGCGGTCGGAGTCGGCACGGTCGGAGAAGTTCCGGTCGCAGAAGCCGCCGTCGGACCAGACCACGGTCGTCATTCCCGCCCAGCACGCCGCCCGCCGGCCCGAGAAGCCGCGCGCCGACAAGGCGCGTGCCGAGAAGACGAGTGCTGCTAAGCCCTCCGCCGACAAGCCCCGTCCCGAGAAGGCTCCCGCCGAGAAGCCGCAGCCTTCGAAGCAGCCGCCGGCCCCCGGTGGTTGGTGGGACGACGCGCCTGCCGAGCAGAAGATTTCACCAGTAGCCTCCGTCCGCCCCAGCTCGGCGTCACCCACCGAGCAATCAAGCCCCAAAGCTGCCGGCGCCCGCTCCGAGCCGCCGACCTCTCGCGCAGAGGCAGGGACCACCACCCGCACCGAGCAGCCGTCTCCTCGTACCGACACCGAGACCGCACGCGCCGAGCGGCCTGCCGCCTCCATCGCTTTGCTCAGTGGCGGCGGTGACAAGCCGCCGGGCGAGGGATCGTGGAAAGGCGTCGTCTGGCCCCTGCCCCGGCCGCTGGTCAAGCGGATCGCCCTCGGCGCCGCGGTGGGAGTGGTCGGGGTGGCCGCGTTCGCGGGACTCCGGCAGTTGGCCGACGCGCCCGCCGACCCGTCGGGAGCGAACGGCACCCCCAACCCCAGCCAGACCTCGACCACCCCGGACGAAGCCGCCGAAGGGGTACGCCGGGCGGTGGCCGGCGAGGCCGTGCTGCAGAAGATGGTCGACGCCGTCCGCGCCGAGAACCGCGCCGACTTCCTGAAAACGATCGACCCGCAGGCCAAGTCGTTCACCGACCAGGCCCGCACCGTCTACAGCAACCTGGGCAAGCTCCCACTCGCGACCTTCCAGCTGCGCTACGTCAGCGACGACCCGGCCGCGCTCGAGCCGGACCGGACCCGCGAGCTCGGCGGCACCGAGTCCTGGCTCGCCCAGGTCGAGGTCTCCTGGCAGCTGTCCGGGTACGACGCGAAGCCGGCCCGCGAGACCCTGCCGGTGACCTTCGTCACCCGCGACGGTACGACGTACGCCGCGTCCTTCTCCGAGCGGTTCGTCGCCGGCCAGCGCCGGCCGATCTGGGCGCTGGGCAGCATCGACGTCGCCAAGAGCGAGCACAGCCTGGTGATCAGCCTGGACTCCCAGGCCGACGCCGACGACTACGCCGAGGTCACCGACCGCGCGGTCGAGTCGGTCAGCAAGGTCTGGGGCCGCAACTGGCGGCAGAAAGCGGTCGTCTACCTGCCGTCCAAGCAGTCCCAGATGGAGAACGTGCTCGGCGCCCAGCAGGGCACCTACACGCAGATCGCGGCCGTCACGATGGCCGAGCTGGACACGCCGCAGGTCGGCGCGCCGGTCCGCATCGTGGCGAACCCGAAGCTGTTCGACGAGCTCGGCAAGCAGGGCCGGCGGATCGTGCTCACCCACGAGACCACCCACGTCGCCTCGACCGCTACCGCCTCGCCGGTACCGTTGTGGTTGGCCGAGGGGTTCGCCGACTACGTCGCGTTCACCGCCGTGTCGGTGCAGGACGAGTCGGCGGCGAAGGAGTTGTTCAAGGCGATCCGCGCGGGCCGGGTTCCGAAGGCGCTGCCGGCGCCGGAGGCGTTCGCCGCGTCGTCGACGGAGCTCCCGCAGGCCTACGAGTCGGGCTGGCTGGCGTGCCGCCTGATCGCCGAGCGGGAGGGACAGAGCAAGTTGGTCAAGTTCTACCGGACCGTGCACGCGTCGAAGAGCCCGACCGGGCTGGCCGACGCGTTCCGCACCGTGCTGGGGACCACCGAGCAGCAGTTCGTCGCCGACTGGCAGAACTACATCAAGAGGCTCGCCGGTGTCTGAGGCGGCCGCCCGCCGGATCCCCTGGATCGCCGGTGTGCTGGTCGCCGCCGCGCTGGTCGTGATCATCGTCACCACCACCCCGTGGCACTTGATCGACCTGCCGAAACCCGACCCGGCACTGGACTTCACCTCCAGCGAGATCGACCGCCAGCAACGGTTCCGGGAGGAGCTGTTGCCCTGGTCAACCACTTCCTGGGTGCTGTCGGTGCTGGTCCCGCTGGTGATCGGCTTCAGCCCGCTCGGCCGCCGCCTGTACGACGTGCTGCGGATCCGCCGCTGGTACCTGGCCGTCCCCGTGCTCGTCGCGGGCCTCGGTCTGCTGACGTCGCTGATCACCCTGCCGACCGACGCGTTCGCCGAGCAGGTCACCCGTGACTACGGCCTGTCCACCGAGAGCTGGGGGTTGTGGCTGCGCGACCGTACGGTGAACTGGCTGTTGATGTCGGTCGCGCTGATCGCGATCGCGCTCGGGCTGATCGCGCTGGCGAAGAAGTGGCGGACCTGGTGGTGGGTGCCCGCGGCGATCGCCGGCGCGGTGCTGGTGCTGGGCGTTTCGTTCGCCTACCCGGTGCTGGTCGAGCCGCGGTTCAACGAGTTCACCCCGATGGCGCCGGGCCCGCAGCGCGACGAGTTCATGCAGCTCGCCCGCGAGGACGGTGTCCCGGTGCGCGACGTGCTGGTCGCCGACGCGTCGAAGCGGACGACCGCGCTGAACGCCTACGTGTCCGGGTTCGGCTCGACCCGGCGGCTGGTGGTCTACGACACGTTGCTGAAGGACGCGCCGCCGGCGCAGGTCCGCCTGGTCGTCGCGCACGAGCTCGGGCACGCGGCGGAGAACGACGTGCTGCACGGGACGTTGATCGGCACGCTCGGTGCGGCGTTCGCCGTGGTGCTGCTGCGGTTGTTGCTCGGAGCCCGGATGGCCGACCCACGCCGTACGGCGTTGCTGCTGGCGCTGATCGTGGCCGGCACGACCCTGGCGGCCCCGGTGCAGAACTTGGTCAGCCGCAGGATCGAGGCGCGCGCCGACTACCACTCGCTGCGCCTGACCAACGACCCGCGGAACTTCGTCGAGATGCAGCACGCGCTCTCGGTGCGCAACATCTCCGGCCTCGAACCGAGCCGCTGGCGGTACTGGATGTTCGCCAGCCACCCGACGCCGCCGGAGCGGATCGCGATGGGCCGCGCGTGGGGGAGCGCGCACGGCGACCCGGTTCCGCCGCTGGTCAAGTGATGACCGTTCTCGTCGTCACCAACGACTTCCCGCCCCGCCAGGGCGGTATCGAGACCTTCGTCCGCTCACTGTGCGACGAGCTGCCCGAGCTCGTCGTCCTGACCTCGCGCAGCCCCGGCGACACGGCGTACGACGCCACGCTGCCCTTCCCGGTCGTCCGCGACCGCACCTCGATGCTGCTGCCCACGCCGCGCGTCACCCGCCGGGCGATCGAGCTGATGCGCCGGTACGACGCCGACCGCGTCCTCTTCGGCGCCGCCGCACCGCTCGGGCTGATGGCGCCCGCGCTGCGTCAGGCCGGTGCGCGCCGGATCGTTGCCCTCAGCCACGGTCACGAGACCTGGTGGGCCTCCCTTCCGGCGACCCGGCAAGCACTGCGCCGGATCGGCGACGCCGCGGACGTCGTCACCACGGTCTCCGCGTGGTGTGAGCGACGCATCAGCGCCGCTCTGTCGCCGAAGGCAACGATCGAGCGGCTCACGCCGGGTGTCGACACGGCCCGCTTCTTCCCCGGCTGTGGGGGAGCCGAGGTCCGCAGGGAGCTCGGCCTCGGCGGGCGTCCGGTGGTCGTCTGCGTCTCGCGACTGATCGCGAGGAAGGGCCAGGACACCCTGATCCGCGCCTGGCCGCGGGTGCTGGCCGACGTACCGGACGCCGTCCTGCTGCTCGTCGGCGGCGGTCCCGATCGGGAGCGACTGGAGGCCTTGGCGCGCCCGCTCGGGGAGTCGGTCCGGATCGCGGGAGCCGTGCCCTGGCAGGACGTTCCGCCGTACGTCGACGCGGCGGACGTGTTCGCGATGCCGACCCGGACCAGGCGGTTCGGGCTCGAGCCGGAGGCGCTCGGCATCGTCACGCTGGAGGCCGCCGCGACCGGGAAGCCGGTGGTGGTCGGCGACTCCGGCGGTACGGCGGACACCGTGCGGCACGGCGAGACCGGCTACCTGGTCGACCCCTACAACCCGGTCGCGACCGCTGTGCGGCTGGTCGAACTGCTGACCGATCCGGGCCGCGCGCAAGCATTCGGTGCGGCCGGTCGCGCGTGGGTCGAGGCCGAGTGGACCTGGGCCCGGTCCGGGGCGAAGCTGCGGACGCTGCTCGACGTCTGAGCAAAAGTGTGTACTCTGGGTCCATGCATCAGATGTCCCGCCTCGCCGCAGCCGTACGAGCTTTCCGCTCTCCGGCTGCCGCTGCCTGACATCTTCCTCCAGAACCGGCGACCGGAAACGGTCCGCCGGTTTTCGCGTTTCCGAGGCCAGCACTGTTTCCGGTCCGATCAAGACAAGGACCCGAAATGAACCTGACCAAGACCTTCGTCGACTTCTTCACCGAGCGCGGCCACATCCCGACCACGGGGTCCTCGCTCATTCCACGCCCCGGTGATCCGGTGCTGTTCACGACCTCGGGCATGCACCCGCTCACGCCGTACCTGGAAGGTGAGCCACATCCGCTGGGCAGACGCGTGGTCGGGGTGCAGCGATGCCTGCGCACGACCGACCTGGACGAGGTCGGTGACCCGACCCACCTGACCGTGTTCGAGATGCTCGGCTCCTGGTCGTTCGGCGACTACGGCAGCGAGCAGACGCTGCGCTGGGGGTACGAGCTGCTCACCGAGCGGTTCGGGATCGACCCCGGCCGGCTGTACGTGACGGTGTTCGGTGGCGACGGCCAGGTCGAGCTGGACCAGGAGTCGCTGCGCACCTGGCAGTCGCTCGGCCTGCCGATCGAGCTGACCACCGACGAGAACTGGTGGTCGAACGGCCCGACCGGTCCATGCGGCCCGGACTCCGAGATCTTCGTCTGGACCGGCAGCGGTTCACCGGAGGGCACGCCGACCACCGACGACCGCTGGGTCGAAGTGTGGAACCACGTGATGATGCGCTACCGCCGGCTCGACGACGGGTCGCTGGAACCGCTGGAGCAGCGCAACATCGACACCGGACTGGGCCTGGAGCGGCTGACCATGCTGCTCGAGGGCAAGCGGTCGGTCTACGAGACCAGCTTGTTCGAGCCCTGGATGCAGACCGTGCCGCGGCTGTGGAAGCTGGACGAGACCTCCGAGCGGATCGTCATCGACCACCTGCGGTCCAGCATCGTGATCGTCGGCGACGGCGTGCACCCGTCGAACACCGGTCGCGGCTACGTGCTGCGGCGGCTGATTCGCCGGGTGCTGACGATCCTGTGGCGCGAAGACGAGTCACGGTCGCTCGCGGACCTGCCGATCGAGCTGTTCCAGCAGACGCTGGACCACTTCCACCAGGGCGAACTGGTCACGCTGGTGCGGCGGATCATGATCGACGAGGAGATCCGGTTCACCAACCTGCTGGAGCGCGGACGCAAGGTGCTCAGCCACGACCGGTTCCGCAGGCCGCTGGACGAGAGCGACTTCGAGTACCTGCACGAGACCCACGGCCTGCCGCGCGAACTGGTGGACTCGCTGCTCTAGAAGACCTGGATGGCCCGGGCTGTCACGTCGTACGGCGACCAGCCCGGGCTGCCGGTCTTCGCGAAGTCCACCCAGGCCTTGTGCATCCGGTCCGCCAGCTCCTGCGGCGGCTCCGGCCCGAACAGCGGCGACGTCGCGGTCGCCAGAGTGTCGAACACGAACGGCAGCTCCAGCGCATGGCAGGACCCGAGCCCCTCAAGCGGTGACTCCCAGCTGAACTCGTAGACGTACGCCGTACCGCCCGCTGCCTGCTGCGCCTCGGCCAGCCGGATGGTCGGCTCGGTGAAGACGTGGTTGCTGCTGATCGCCGTGAAGATCTCACCAGGAGTCCCGGTGTGCTCCAGCGCCAGCGCCGGGTCGAGACCCGCTCGCTGGAGCAGCAGCGGCAGCATCTCCGCGGTGATGCCCGCCGCGAGTCCGCTCGGCACGCTGAACAGGTTGAACTCGTGCCGCGTCGTACCGGCCATCAGCTCCACGCCGGCCGCGGCACCAGCAGCGATCGCCTCGAGCGGCCGCTGGTTGATCAGCTCCCCGTCGATCACCGGGAACACCGGCATGATGCCGCCCCCGGCGCTGACCGTCGTCCTGCCCCACCTGGCCGGATCGGGCGTCGCGCGCAGCTCGGCCGACACCTGCCGCTGCGCCGCGATCAACTCGGCGACGTCCACCGATGCGAACCCCGCCGCGGTCGCCGGTACGCCGAGCCGCTTGGCCACCTCGGCCGTCACCAGCGCGAGGTCGCTGTCGAGCGCGGTCGCCTCGGCGGACCCGCTCTGCACGACCGCGCGGTGGAACAGTCCTTGCGCCGCAGGGATCGTGAGCAGCGTCGCCACACTCATCCCGCCGGCCGACTGGCCGAAGATCGTCACCTGCCCGGGGTCACCGCCGAACGCCGTGATGTTGTCACGAACCCAGCGCAGCGCCGCGATCTGGTCGAGCAGTCCGCGGTTGCTGGGCGCGTCGGGCACCACGCCGAACCCCTGCACACCCAGCCGGTAGTTGATCCCGACCAGCACGACGCCGTCGCGGGCGAACGCCGTCCCGTCGTACGCGGGAGTGGCGTTGGACCCGTTGCGGAACGCGCCGCCGTGGATCCACACCATCACCGGCAGGCCTTCGCCGCCCGGAGTCCAGACGTTGACGTTGAGGAACTCGTCGCCGGGCGCGATCGGGTTCGCCAGCAGGACATCGAAGGGCGGATCGTACGGCGGCTGCGGCGCGGTCGGCCCGAGCCGGGTCGCGTCGCGAACGCCGTCCCACGGGGTCACGGGTCGCGGTGGGCCGAAGCCGACCGGGCTCGCGGCGTACGGGATGCCGAGATAGGCGGTCACCCCGTCGGTCGTGACGCCTCGAATTCGCCCGCCCTCGACCCCGACCATCGGCTCCATGCCGACTATCCTCGCACCGACTCCGGAACATCCTCGGTGATCGGCAGTTCCGGCGGTGCCACTTTGCCGACCGACGACTGCGCGACGAACGCGCCGAGCAGCACGATCGCGCCGCCGATGACCTGGTTGGTCGACAGCGTCTCGTTGAGCAGCAACCAGGCGAACAGCGTCGCCGCCACCACCTCGACGTACGCGACCGCGCCGCCGATCGCCGCCGACAGCCGCTGCACCGCGGCCGCGCCGGCCAGGTACGCGACGACCGTGCTGACCACGATCAGCCAGGCCGCGAACACCCAGCCCGGGGCCGACCGTTCACCGATCGCGATCGTGTCGGTGAGCGCGTTCCAGGGGATGCCCCACGGCGCCGCGATCGCGGTCAGCAGGACCGCGCCGACCACACTGCCCGCCGCCGTCATCACCAGCGGATCGGCGACGCCGGTCAGCTTGTCGATCAGGATGAAGTACGTCGCCTGGCACGCCGCGGCGCCGAGTCCGGCCAGCAGTCCGATCAGGTCGAGCTGGACGCCGGACCATACCTCGACCACCGTCGCGAGCCCGATCAGCGCGATCCCGACGCCGAGCGCGGCCGACTTCGGTACGGCGACCTTGCGGCCGAACTTGAGCCAGGCCACCACCAGCACCGGCCCGGAGAACTCGAGCAGGATCGCCACGCCGACCGGCAACCGGCTGGCGGCGATGAAGAACAGCGTCTGGCAGCCGGCGATCCCGGTCAGGCCGTAGAACACGAGCTGCGGCCAGGACGCGCGGGCGGCCCGGAGCCCGGCCGCGCCGCGGAAGATCAGCACGAGGGGGACGAGCAGGGCAGCCGCGCCGAGGATGCGCAGCCAGGCGGCCTGCTGCGGGGACATGCCGGCGCCGATCAGCGCCTTGGCGAACGGTCCCGACCCGCCGAACGTGATCGCCGAGAAGAGCGCGAACCCGAGCCCGATCGACTTGGTCCGGGCAGCTGTCTCAGTCATGGGCGTAATGCTGGCACACCCATTACACGACGTCGAGGGTGATTCTCACCGCTTGGTCGTCTCAGAGCACGTTGACCGCGCGGGCGGCCACCACCGCTACAGCGAGCAACGAAATCGCCGACTGCACGGTCATCAGCGTCTTGACCCGCGACGACAGCGGCATCGTGTCGGTCGGGCTGAACGCGGTCGCCGCGGTGAACGCGACGAACAGGTAGTCGGTGAACCCCGGCAGCCAGCGCTCCCAACCCGGGATCTCGGCGGTCATCTGCGGGAACAGCAGATCGGGCCGCTCCACCTCCCGCTCGTGCTCGGGCGCCCGGGCGAACGGGCCGCCGCGGTCGATCTCCCAGTACCAGACCGCGAACGCGACCACGTTCGTCACCCAGATCAGCAGCGCGGCCTTCACCAGCACCATGCCGTTGTCCACCCGGCCGGAGGTCAGGTAATCAATCAGACCGGCCAGGTAGATGCCGTTGAAGACCACGAGCACGCCGAGCAGGACCAGCTCGATCCAGCGCAGCCAGGGCTCGTCCCGGCGGAGATGGAAGGGATTGGCCCACACCAGCGGCACGAGCAGCGCGACACCCAGGGCCGGCAGCAACCAGCGAGGCAGCGAGAGCACCTGCGCCGGGACAGCCAGCTGCAACGCCAGTACGACGAGCACCGCCAGCGAGGCCGGCCAGCGCCGCATGTGCTTCGTACTGGGCGTCGTCGCCTTCGGGACCCTGTTCACCCCAGCATTCTGTCCCCTCCATCGACCTAGCCGACGGATGCGTCGACCACGGCCTGCCCGACGTCCGTACGCCGGTAGTGCACCTGGTGTCCCGTTCTGCGACGCGTCACCAGCCCAGCGCCGTACAGGGCGGCCAGGTGCTCGGCCACTGTCCCCAGCGCGAGCCCGTACTGCGCCGCGAGCGCGCTGGTCGTCGCGGGTGGGTCGAGCGCGGTCAGCAGCGTCGCTCTGGTGCGGCCGAGCAGCGTCGCCAGGGGATCGGGCGCGGTGGGGGCGTCGTCCCAGAGCCGGGCTGCTCCGCGCGCTGGATAGACCAGGGTCGGTTGGTAGCCCGGGGCAACGATCATCACCAGGTGCGGCCACGCGAAGGCGCCGGGGACCAACAGCAGGCCTTCCCCGCTGAGCTCGCGGTCCGGTTCGCGGTAGCGGGACGCGACCAGCTTGTCGTCGTCCCACGACAGCGTCGGATGCAGGTCGTCGAACAACGTGGCGAGTCCGCCACTGGTGAACTGCTCGCCACGGTGGGCGATGTCGTCGTCGAGCACGCGGCTGATCGCCGGCCAGTCGGGTTCGATCAGGGTGGTCCAGGCGCTCTCGATCTGGTCGGCGATGCGCTCCCGCGCCCCGGCGGGGTCGGCCAGCATCCGGTCGATCGTCGCGGCGGCGGGATTGTTCATCTCGTCCCGCGAGCGTCGCAGCTCGGCCCGGACGACGTCGAGCGGCGTACTGCGGACGCGCGCGATCTCCGTGCTGAACTTGGCTCGCGAGGCCTTCGGCGGGGGAGTGATGAAGTCCGGCGTGAACCCGCTCCGCGGCTGCACGGCCCGCAACATCCCCAGGTCGAGCGTCCGAGCGGCGTCGGCTTTGGCCGCCACCCAGGGCGAGTAGAGCGGCCGGTGCTTGCTCCCGTGCAGCACTCGCACCGCCGACACCGTCTCCCACAACGGCGACATCCCGAACCGGCATCGCACCGCATCCGCGCGGGTGAAGCGCATGACGGTCATCGCCGTGGACTTTCGGTCATTTCCGAAACTATAGTCCGGCCGCCGGTGCAGGGAGCACTCTCAGCACGTGACCTCTCCGCCGATCGCTGCCACTGGCTATCTGACTGTCCTGCGTGTCCCCGGCCTCCGCGCGGTCTTCGCGGCGCACGCCATCTCGATGGTCGGCACGGTCGCAGCCCAGGTGGCGCTGTCCATCCTGGTCTTCGATCGCACCGGCTCGCCACTGCTGTCCGCGCTGGTCCTGGTCTGTTCCTTCCTGCCTTATGCGCTCGGCGGCACCCTGCTCTCCTCGATCGCGGACCGCTACCCGGCCCGCCCACTTCTGGTCACCTGCGATCTCCTCAGCGCCGGCTGCATCGCCGTCATGCTGATCCCGGATCTGCCGGTGCCGGCGCTACTCGGTCTGCTGCTGCTCACCGGCCTGATCGCACCGATCTTCGCGGGTGCCCGCTCCGCCAGCCTCACCCAACTGCTGCCGGCGGAGCTCTTCCCGACCGGGCGGTCCCTGCTCCGCGCGATCAGCCAGATCACCGTGCTCACCGGCTTCGCCCTCGGTGCCGTCGCCGTCGCCGCGGTCGGCCCGACCTGGCTCCTGACGCTCGACGTCGTGACCTTCGCGCTGTCGGCGCTGTTGATCCGTTTCGGCACTCCGTCCACGCCGGCCCCCGGAACCGGCGGCAACACCCTGCAAGCCTCCCGCGAAGGCCTGCGCTACCTCTTCACCACGCCCAAGGTCCGCAACCTTCTCCTGCTCACCTGGGCAGCGCCCGCGTTCTCCGCCGTCCCCGACGGTCTGGCCGTCGCGTACGCCGCCCAGACCGGCGCCGCCGCTTCCGCCGCCGGCGCGCTGTTCACCGGGTACGCCGCCGGCACCGTCCTGGGCGAACTCGTCGGCACCCGTCTCGCCCCGCGAACGCGCCGGCGACTCCTCGTGCCGTTGCTCCTGGCAACGCAACTCCCAGCTGTGATCTTCGTGTTCACGCCGTCAGTTGCGAGCGCGGCACTGCTCCTCGCGGTCTCCGGCTGCGGTCACGCCTTCAACCAGGCCGTGGATCCGATGATCCTGGCCGCCGCCGACCCGGCGTACCGGGGGCGGCTGTTCACTGTGCAGACCAGCGGCATGATGACGGTGCAGGGCGTGACCATCGCGTTGGCCGGTGTGGCCGGGACGTTCGTCCGGCCCAACCTGACCATCGCGTTCGCCGGGGTGCTCGGCGTGCTGACGGTGATGGTGCTGGCCCGCAAGGTGGTCAGCGCGAACTGAGCTGGTGCATCCCCAGCGGCTCAGGCGCTCGCTCGGAGGACCAGGGGAGCGGCAACGAGTTGGCCCGACTCGTCCGGTTCGCCGCCGATCTCGTCCAGGGCTCGGGTGAACAGGCAGTGCGCGATGTCGCGCAGCGGGATGCGCGCGGTGGTGAGCGGAGTGTCGAGCATGCTGGCGAACGGGAAGTCGTTGAAGCCGGTGACCGCGACGTCCTCGCCGACCTTCACGCCGCGGCGTTGCAGCGCGCGGATCGCCACCACGGCGAAGGCGTCGTTGTCGGCGACAAACACCTCCGGGTGGTCGGCGGAGTCCATCGCCGCGCTCACGTACGCACCGACCTCGTCCAGATCCTCGAACGACCGCGCCGAGTGCGGCGAGCTGAACTCGCGCCGGAACCCCTCCTCGCGCTGGTGGACCCACGGCAGTTCGCTTTTCGTGCCCAGGTACGCCGCACGGGTCCGCCCGGTGGATCGCAGGTAGCGTCCGATCGTCGCCATCGACTCGACGTTGTCCACGTCGACCCAGCACTGCCGCTGCCCCGGCCCTGTCCGGCCGAACGCGACGAACGGAAAACCCCGCGTGCTGAGGAACTCGATGCGCGGATCGTTCGGCATCGTCTCCAGCACGATGATCGCGTCGACCTGCCGCGCCGCGATCAGCTGTTCGTACAGGGCGATCTCGGACTTGCCCTCGGTCGGCGTGGTCACATGGACGCCGTACCCGCCGACGGACGCCGCCTTGACCAGCCCACCGAGCAACCCGTGCAGGAAACCACCCAGCCCCGGGTTCTGCTCGTTCACCACGTCGTCGTCGAGGTACAGCGGCAGGCCGATCACCTGGCTGCGGCCGGACGACAGGGCGCGGGCGGCATGGTTCGGCGTGTATCCGAGCTCGTCGATCGCGGCCTGCACCGTGGCCACCGTCTGGTCGCTCACCCGGTGCGGCGCGTTCAGCACGTTGGACACGGTCATCGCCGACACCCCGGCTCTGCGCGCCACGTCGGCCACCGTCGTGCGCCGGTACGCGCTCGACTTCTTCTGCTCGGCCGCCATCATGTCCCTTCGTTGACCAACCCGCGCTGCCTTCCGGCCCGTGCCGTACCCATCAAACCCGCTCGACCCTCGCCACGCCGCCGACCGGTACGTCGATCGCCCACAGTCCTCGCGGCGGCGTCGTTTTGCTCCGCGCCACCTCGACACCCGAGCAGTCCGACACTACGAGCTCGACCGGGCCATCGCCCACACCGTCGAGCAACAAGGTCGGCTCGTTGCCGCCGTTCACCAGCAGCAGTACGTCGGTCGGCTCGGCCAGCCGCACGACCGGATTGGAGTACACCGCCACGATCGTCTCCTCGGCGGAGATCGCCGCGACCTGCGTGTACCGCGCGTCCGGCCGTACTGGCAGCAAGTCACCCCGCAGCAACGTCGCCGCATGGTCCCGCAGGAACCCGAGCCAGTACCGCACCACCCGATCGTGCGCTGGCGGCAACGAACCGAGTTCGACCGAGACCTGCGCGACGCTGAACAGCACTCCGATGAACTGCTCCGCCACGGCTTGCGGTGACGCCTCCGGATGCCACATCAACATGTCCGAGTGCACCGCCCGGTCTCCCGCGAGCAACCGCGCATCGACCGTCCGGACCCGGTTCTCCACCGCGTCCAGCGCGCAGTCGCCGGCCCGCAGGAACGTCCCGTACTGCCACAGTCGCGGGTTCACGTAGTCCTGCCGGAACTCGATCAGCAGATCCGGCCGCAGCCGCTGCAATTCGGCTCTCACCTCCGCGAAGAACCGTTCGACGCCTTCGTCCACCGTCGCGCAGTCGCCGTCGGGTGCCGGCGGCGGATTCTTCCTGGCCCAGCTGTCGATGAAGTCGAGCTTCAGCCCGTCGACACCCCAGTCGCGCACCGGCCGGACGCAGCACTCGAGCAGATGCTCGCGGACCTCCGGGTAGCGCGGGTCGAGCGCCACCGTGGTCTGCTCGTCGTCGAGCCATCCGAGGGTCTGGTCCTTGAACCGGTCCCACGCCTTCGAGTGCCGGCCCATCAGTGGCGGCGCGATCCACAGCACATAGGCGACTCCGTGCTCGTGCACGCGCCGGACGTGCTCGGCCATGTCGGGGAAGGTCCGGCTGGTCGGCTCCCAGTCGCCGCAGTACGCGTAGCCGCGCGCGGTGTTGTCGGTCTGCCAGCCGTCGTCGACGATGACCGCGCTGCAGCCGTACTGCGCGCCGGTCGCCGCGTGCCGCTCGACCGACTGCTCGGACACGTGCTGGTGGTCGGAGTACCAGGTCGAGTACATCGCCGTCCGGGCCACCTCCGGCACCGGCGCGATCCGGTCGCCCAGCTCGTCGGTCCAGGCAGCTGTCACTCCGCGCAGAGCCGCGGCGAAATGCAGACCGCGCAGATCGATCCGGAGCGTGAACCGGTGCTGCCCGTCGACCGGCTCGACGTCCTCGATCGCCAGCTCGACCAGCTGCTCGGCGGTCTCCTCGTTCACCCCGACGGCGAAGTCGCAGCCTCGCACGCTGGACGACAACGAAACCGTCAGCGGGCTGATGTCGTCGGTCTTGACCAGCGCGGCGACGGGCGCCGACCGGACCGAGCGGACGTCGCGGTGCGCGCCCCAGTCGGTCGGCAGCTCCCGCTGCGATCCCTGGGTGGCCCGCCAGAGCGTCGCGGCGCCCTCCGCCGGCCAGGTCCAGCGGATCCGCACCGGCTCAGCCCGCAGGTCCGAGGCCACGAACTCGATCAGTCGCACCCCGGCGACGGGATCTGCCTGCTCCCGGACCGTCGCGGCGCCCGAGACAGTCGCGGTCCGGACCGTCGAGCCGTCGGGGGAGCGGACCTCGAACGAGGCCTGCGGAACAGCTGACGTCATGGGGCGACTCCCGTCATCGGCACTCACGCTTCACCACCGACTATAGCGGTAAAATCAATCACGTCCCAACCATTGACGAATTCCGGATCGGTGCTAGTTTTACCGCTAATATCGGACCCGTCGAAAGGGGGCCGCGATGCCCGGACTCACCGTGACGTCGGACAACGCGTACGTCGAGAACGCCTTCGCCTGGGCCCGTGAGCGGGCGCTCGCCTGGGTGACGACCGACGCCGCGCCGGGCCACCTGGCGTCGTACTGGGCGGGTTATCCGTCCCGGGCGATGTTCTACTCCCGCGACGTCTGCCACCAGGCCGGCGGCGCGCACCTGCTCGGCCTGGACGCGGAGAACTTCACGATGCTGCGCCACTTCGCCCGGTCCGCCACCGCGGCCCGCACGTGGTATCCGGTGTGGGCGTTCCACTTCGACGGCGAGATCGCCGCGCTGGACTACCGCGGCGACGACGACTTCGTGCGGGAGATCCCCGCCGTGTTCGACCTGACCTGGCGCGCCCTGGAGCAGTACGACTGGACCGGCGACCAGCGCTGGCTCGACGATCCCGACCTCGCGGCGTACTACCGGCGCTCGGTGAACGAGTTCGTCGAGGCGCACGACAGTGACGGCGACGGTGTGCCGGAGGCGCCCGGGACCGGCGACATCTTCGTCGGCTCAGCGACGTACAACGAGCAGGACGCCGATCACCCGTTGATCGTCGCGGCCGACGGGATCGCCTTGCAGTACGCCGCTCTGAACGCTCTCGGCAAGCTGTACGGCGACGACTACTGCAAGCGCGCGACGCGGATCCAGCAGGAGTTCCTCGCCACGTGGTGGGACGAGCAGCTCGGCCGGTTCGCCCGTGGCCGGACCGTCGACCACGGCCTCGACTTCGGCTGGGGACTGGAGTCGAGCTGGATCGCGTCGATGACCGGGCTGACCGGCGACGGCCCGCGCAACGAACTGTTCCTGGACTACGTCGAGAAGCAGCTCGAGCTGTCCCCACCGCAGAACATCGAGGCCTTCAGCTACCTGCCGGAGGTGTTCTTCCGGCACGGTCGCGACGAGTCGGCCTGGCGGTGGCTGCGGCACCTGATCGACAGCCGCGACGACTATCCCGAGGTCTCCTTCACGGTGGTGCACCACCTCGTGGCGGGGCTGCTCGGACTCCGGCCGGACGCCGCGTCGGCCGCACTGTTCATCGACTCCCACCTGCCGGCCGACATCGCCCGGCTGACCGCCGACCACGTCCGGGTCGGTGAGTGGGACCTACGCATCGCCCAAGAAGGACGGCACACGGCAGAGGTCACCGTGCACAGCGGACCGGGGCCGCTCACCGTGACCGTCGGATCCGCCGGACCCTGCAGCATCGCGCCCGGCGGCACCGCCCGGGTGACCACTCCGACGAAGGACGCCACATGAAACTTCGCAACCGCCTGCTCCCGTTCGGAGCCGGACTCGCCGCACTGCTGCTCGCCGCCGGCTGTGCGACCGGCAGTCAGCCGGCCGCCAACTCCGGTGGCGCCGACGAGAACGGCGACATCACGTTCTCGTTCTGGGGCACCAACTCCGAGGCCGCCTCGCTGAAGGCGATCGCGGCCGCCTTCGAGCAGGCCAACCCGGGCACCAAGGTCACCACGAACTGGATCCAGGCCGACTACGAGCAGAAGCTGCAGACCTCGATCGCGGCCGGCACCCAGGCCACCGTGATCGAGATCAGCAACACCAGCCTGGCCGGGTTCGCGCCGAGCTTCGCCGAGCAGCAGGTCGATCCGGCCGAGTTCGTCCAGCCGAACATCTCCGAAGCCCTCAAGTACGACGGCAAGTACTACGCCATGCCGTTCACCGCGAAGCCGAAGGTGATGGCGGTCAACCTCGACGCCTTCAAGGCCGCCGGGCTTCCGGCGCCGAGCCCGACCACGCCGCTGAGCCTGGACGAGTTCAAGACGATCGTCGCGAAGCTGTCGCACGGCGAAGGCAAGAACCGCGTCTACGGCACCAGCAACATGTGGTTCAAGGGCTGGCTCACCGCAGCCGGCGGCGGCTTTTACAACGCCGACGCCACGGCCTGCACGTTCGGCGATCCGCAGGGCGTCGCGACCGCGCAGTACATCGTGGAGCTGCAGAAGCAGCGCTACGCGCCGAGCTCGATCGACATCGAGGGCCAGGATCAGGCGCAGTGGTTCGCGGCCGGCCGGCTCGGGACGTTCAGCGACTTCGGGCCGTGGACGGTCGCCGACTTCGCCAAGATCAGCAAGCCGAACTGGACTCTCGTTCCCGTGCCGGGCAAGGGATTCCCGATGGAGGTCGGCGGCCTGGCGATCGCGAAGAACGCGAGCGGCAAGAAGCTGGAGACCGCGAAGAAGTTCGTCGAGTTCGTCAGCACGCAGCAGGTGGCCCAGGACCTGCTGATCCAGGGCAACACCGCGCTCGGCGTACCGATCATCGCGGCCTCGACGCCGACGCTGGAGAAGGTGCTGCCGCCCGAGCGCAACCTGGCGGCCTTCACCACCGCGCTGAAGACCGGGCTGATCAGCCCGTCGGTGCCGCGCGAAGGGCAGATCTCCGGCGACGCCGACAAGGGCATCACCAGCTACACGCCGCTGGGCAGCGGCAAGGACGACGTGGCCAAGATCCTGCCCGGTCTCAACGACAAGTGCACCGCGGCCCTGAAGCAGTGAGGTAGACCGTGAACCCGACCATCGGATGGATCCGCCAGCTCGCGGAGTCCTGGGGAGTTCCCGCGGTCCTGGTGCCGCTGGTCCCGTTCCTGGTCCTGCTCGTCGCCCTGTACGCCGCGATCGGGCTCGCGGCGTACGCGGCGTTGCGGAGGTGGCCGCGGGCGGACAAGACGATCGCGTTCTGGTTGTTCGTCTCGCCCTGGCTGATCGGCTTCCTGGTCTTCACCGTCGGGCCGATGCTGTCCTCGATCTACGTCAGCCTGACCTCGTGGGACCTGATCACCCCGCCGAAGTTCGTCGGCGTGGCCAACTACACCGAGGCCTTCCAGGACCCACGGGTCGGCCAGGCGATCAAGGTCACCCTGCTGTACGCCGTGATCAGTGTCCCGCTGCAGACCGCGCTGGCGTTCGCCGTCTCCCTGCTGATGAACGTCGACCTGCCGGGCATCCGCCTGTTCCGCACGATCTGGTATCTGCCGAGCCTGGTGTCCGGCGTGGCTCAGATCGTGTTGTTCCTCTGGGTCTTCAACCCGCAGTACGGGCTGGTCAACGACGTACTCGGCAAGGCCGGGATCCAGGGGCCGGGCTGGTTCAACGACGCGTCCTGGGCGTTGCCGACGGTGATCCTGATGAGCCTGTGGACCGTCGGCGGCGCGATGGTGATCTACCTGGCCGGCCTGAAGGACGTGCCGACCACCCTGTACGAGGCCGCGGCGCTCGACGGCGCCGGACGACTGCGGCTGTTCTGGCACGTGACGTTGCCGCAGCTGAGCCCGATCATCTTGTTCAACGTGCTGACCGGGATCATCGGCGCGCTGCAGATCTTCACCCAGGGTTTCATCGCCAACGGCGGCCCGAAGGACTCGCTGCTGTTCTTCGTCTACTACCTGTACGACAACGCGTTCCAGAACTTCCGGATGGGCTACGCGTCCGCGCTGGCCTGGATCCTGTTCGTGATCATCATGGCGCTCACCGCCGTGACGCTGCGCGGAAGTGCCTTCGCGATCTACTACGAGACCGAGATGGGCGGGCGGCGACGCCGTCCGCGCCTGAGGAGGGGCTGAGCCATGGCCGTCCTGGTCGAGACCGGTCACGCCGCCGGCCCGAGCACGAGCATCCGTCGCGCCGACCGCCCGTACTGGCGGCGCAACCTGCCGCTCACCCTGCTGCTGTACGCCGTGCTGGGGCTCGGGTCGCTGGCCTTCGTCTACCCGTTCCTGTGGATGATCGCGACGTCGCTGCGATCGCTCGCCGGGGTCGGCAGCGCGGGCGCGAGCATCTGGCCGAGCGAGTTCCTCTGGGACAACTACACCCGGGCGATCACGTCGTTCCCGTTCTGGCGGTACGCGCTGAACTCGCTGATCACCACGCTGATCCCGATCGTCGGCACGGTGTTTTCCTGCGCGCTGGCCGGGTTCGCGTTCGCCCGGCTGCGGGTGCGGTTCTCCGGTGTCGTGTTCGCCGTGGTGCTGGCGACGATGCTGCTGCCGGGGGAGGTGACGATGGTTCCGCAGTTCATGTTGTTCAACAACCTCGGCATGATCGACACCTTGTACCCGCTGATCCTGCCGGCGTTTTTCGGGTCGCCGTTCTACATCTTCCTGTTCCGGCAGTTCTTCTCCCGGATGCCGTCCGAGCTGGCCGACGCCGCGGTGGTTGACGGGTGCGGCTGGTTCAAGATGTTCCTGCTCGTGTACCTGCCGCTGGCACGTCCTGCCGTGGTCGCCGTCTCGATCCTGCTGTTCATGAGCTACTGGAACAACTTCCTCGGCCCGGCGATCTACATCAACTCCGACCAGTGGAAGACGCTGCCGCTCGCTCTGGCCGGCTTCCAGTCCGTCAACGGCACCGACACGCCTTTGCTGATGGCAACCTCGGTGCTGATCACGCTGCCGTGCCTGGTGATCTTCTTCCTGGCGCAGAAGCAGATCACCAACGGGATCACGTTCACCGGCGGGCGGTGACGCCGTCGTGGATGGTGGAATCCGGTTGACCCGGTGGTGCGGCTCGCCGATGATCCACGCATGTCTGAGAGCGTGTTGCCTGTCGACGGCCTGGTGATCATCGATGTCCAGGCCGGGCACGTCGAGGGAGCCCATGCCGTACCGGACGCGGGCCGGCTCACCGAGCAGGTCGCGGTGCTGCTCGACGTGGCGCGGGACGCGGGCGCGCTGATCGTCCACGTGCAGAACGACGGCGACGCCGGTCAGGTGGACGAGCCGGAGACAGCTGGGTGGGAGCTTCATTTCCGGCCGCTCGCCGGCGAGGTGGTGATCCGGAAGGAGTACGACGACGCGTTCCGGGAGACGTCGCTGGGTGAGCTGCTGACCGAACGGGGTGTGAAGTCCTTGGCACTCTGCGGGCTGATGTCGGAGATGTGCGTCAGCGCGACGGCCCGGACGGCGCTGGATCGCGGCTATCGGGTGGTGCTGCCGCACGACGCGCACGCGACCACCGGCGTACCGGCGGCTGAAGGGTTGGGCGAGGCGATTCCGGCCGCGGTGGTGTCCCGGGTCGCCGAGTGGGCGCTCGGCGACCGGGTCGAGATCGTGCCGCATGCGAAGACGGTGGCCTTCGGCTAGCTGTTCTGTGGCGCGCGGGGGTTGGCTGCCTTCGTGGCGGGCGCAGGTTGGCCAGCTCTCTTCCGTGCCGTGCTGTCGCCGGCTACCTGCCTTTCGTGGCGCGCCGACGCGGTCGGGTCGGCCGACCACCTTCGGCGGCGACGAACGCGTGGGCCTCCGCGAGCAGATCACGCCACTGATCGTTATCGGCTGGTGGGTACGGGATGCCGGCCCACTCCTTCGCTGGATTGCGGCCGATGTGGACCGGTTCCGCGGCGTTGGCGGCGAGCAGTCCGGCGACGCGGTCGGCCGGCAGCTTGACGATCAGCTCGCCCTCAGCGCCGACGAAGGCGAAGAACTTCGTCCCGACGCGCAGCCCCTCGCTGCCGAACATGAGCGAGCGGTCGACACCCGGCAGGCCGTCGTACGCGGTGGACAGTTCGTCGAGCAGGTCCTGGCCCCGGCGGCGATCACTGCGCATTGGCGTCCCGTGCCTGGGTGAAGGGGAGTCGATCGAAGATGATGCGCAGGTGCGTGATCCGCCCGTCGTGCACGGTGAGCAGCTCCGCGCCGGGCGCGTCGGCGACCGGAACGGTGCGCGTGTCGTACATCAGCAACGCGGTGGTCTCGTCGCCGAACGCCGACAGCAGGGCGGACTCGAGCAGGATCTTCGAGAACGGTTCCATGAACCCGCGGAACGCTTCGGCACCCTCGATCGGCCCGCTCGGGCTCTGGCAGACGATGTCGTCGGCGACGTACTGCATCGCCGCCTCGAAGTCGTGGCCGGTCCAGGCCCGGTGGTAGGCGAGCGCGACGTCGAGTGCGGTGGCGTCGGTCATCGGTGATTCCTTCCGGTTCGAGGTGATCGTGACAGTGCAGACACCACGGCCCCCGCGATCGGAACGGTCACCTCCGTCGTGCTGGCTTGATTCAGGCGGGAGTGCCCGGAATTGTCCTCGCCGGCTGAGACGATGGACCGATGACGAGTTCGGTGCTGGAGCGGGCCCGTGGCGGGGACGAGCAGGCATTCCAGGACCTGACCGCGCCGTACGTCCGCGAACTCCACCTGCACTGCTACCGCATGCTCGGCTCGGTCACCGACGCCGACGACCTGATTCAGGAGATCCTGCTCGCCGCCTGGAGCGGTCTCGGCGGTTTCGCCGGGCGATCATCGGTACGCACCTGGCTCTACCGCATCGCCACCAACCGCTGCCTCAACGCCATCCGCAACGGCAAACGCCGCCCTCCCACCGAGCCGATTCCCCCATTCGATCCACCGGAACCAACCCGCCGAGGCGACATCACCTGGCTCCAGCCATATCCCGACGCCTGGCTGGAGCAGCTCCCGGAAGATCGCACGGTACGCCGGGAAACCGTCGAACTGGCCTTCGTCACCGCGCTGCAACGAGTCCCACCCCGCCAGGCCGCGGTACTGGTCCTGGTCGACGTCCTCGGCTTCACGACCGCCGAGGTCGCGGACCTGATGGATACCGGCCCGACCGCGATCAAGGGCGCGCTCCAGCGAGCTCGCGCGGCGATGCGCCGAGAGCCTGGTGCGGTCGGCAAGCGGCCGCAAGGTGATGCGGCGAGGGACGAAGCTGTGGTCGACAAGCGGCGGGCCCGAAGCGACGCGACAAGGGCCGAAGCCGCGAGCTCCGACGAACACGTCTTCTCGTATGCCACCCGGACGGTCATCGATGCGGCGCAGTACGACGTGATCGGGGAGGGTCGCGAGGCGGGGACCGAGGGCGTGAGGTTCGAGCGGCGCGTCTCTTCGTGTGACGGCCGCGTGGTAGTTGACTCCGTCCCGCACACGGTGAACGCCGAGGGCAGCCCGGCCGGGAAGGCGCAGGGCGGTGACTCGGTCCCACACACGGTGAACGCCGAAGGCAGCCCGGCCGGGAACGCGCGGGGCGGCGCCCGACGGCGCGGGGCGCCGGCGAGCGCTCGGGTCGGAGAGGGCGGCGCGGCATCGGACGCGGCGACGGCGACTTCGGGGGAGTGGGCGGTCGCTCGACGGTTCGCGGAGGCGTTTGTTGCCGACGACATCGAAGCGGTGACCCGGCTGCTGACGGACGACGCGTGGCTGGCGATGCCCCCTGCGTCGCACGAGTACCACGGGCGGGCTGCGATCGCGGAGTTCCTCCGAGCGAGCGCGGCCGGGCGCCGCGGCAAGCGACTGCGGTTGGACCCGAGCGGATGCAACTTCCAGCCAGGCTTCATCTGCTACTTCGTCGACGACACGACGCTCTGGTACACCGGGCGGTTCGTGCTCACGGTGCGCGGTGATCGAATCAGCCGCATCACCAGATTCCTCGAGCCCGCGCTGGAGAAGGCACTCCCACCACCAGTTGACAGCTGAAAACCGGTCGCCCGCCCCAGCGGCTGACTGTCACGATGTCCAGCATGGAACTGGTGATCGTCTTCGGCCCGGCCGCAGTCGGCAAGATGACCGTCGGGCACGCGCTGTGCGAGCTCACCGGCTTCAAGCTGTTCCACAACCACGCGACGATCGAGCCGGTGCTGGGAGTCTTCCCGTTCGGTTCGGAGCCGTTCGTCCGGCTGGTCTCGGAGTTCCGCCGCCGCGTGATCGAGGAGGCCGCAACCGCGGACCTTCCCGGCTTGGTCTTCACCTTCGTGTGGGGCCTGGACGACGCCGACGAGATCGACGTGATCGCGTCGTACATCGAGATCGCCGAGTCGGCCGGCGGGCGAGCCCACCTGGTCGAGCTGTACGCCGACCAGGAGGAGCGGCTGGCACGCAACGCGACCGAGTTCCGGCTCGCGCAGAAGGCCAGCAAGCGTGACCTCGACAGGTCGCGAACCAACCTGCTCGCGCTCGACGCCGAGTACACGCTGAACACCGGCGGCACGCGCACCAAGGCCGAAGACCTGATCGAGCAGCATGATCACGTGCGGATCGACAACACCAGCCTGACGCCGCAAGAGGCGGCCGAGCAGATCGTCGAGGCCTTCGGTTTCGGGACGAACGCCCAGCACTCACCAAGCCGCCCCATCCCGCCGACCTGAGCGGCCCGCGCGACCGGGCGAGGCAAAATCCAGGCGTTTGGTGAGCCAGACTCCAGGCGTTGGTGAGTGCTGCACGTCCGCCCTCGCGTGTTCACCGCAGAAACGGGTCGATCTCCACCACCGACCAACCCGCGCGATCGATGGCGACACGCCGCCGCCACGCCGGTCGTGGCGTCCGCCGCACTGGTTGATCAGTGGTGGAGATCCGTAAGCGGGGAAGCAAAGTCGGGAACCGGCTCAACGGCCCTCTCGCCCTCCGCCCGACCGTCAGCGGGCGGCCTGACGGGCTTCGACGATCTCCAAGTAGTGCGGGTTGTGCATGATCCCGAGCACGTTCCCGAACGGGTCCACGACCGACGCGGTGGTGAAGTCGCTGTTGCTGTGGGACGTGATCGGCTGGTACTCCTTCGCGCCCATCGCGAGTAGCTTCTCGAACGTCCCCGGCAGGTCGTCGACGTGCCAGTGCATGACCGCGCCGCCGGGGGCGTTGCGGGCGCCGGGCGGGGCGTACTTGCGGTCGATGAAGCCGAGCTCGTCCTCGTCGTCGCCAATCCGGTACTCGATGTACGCCGGGGCGGCGGGGGCGGGCGGGAAGGCGAAATCCGGCTCCAGGCCGAGCAGTTCGGTGTACCAGTCGCGGGCCGCGGCCAGGTCGTCGGCGTAGAAGCTGATGGTGGCGAATCCTCGGAACATTGCTGTCTCCCTGGGGTCTCGCGGTGGCGTGTCCACCGCGATGACTCCATCAAACGACAGATAAGTGCTCACCCAATGAGCACTTTCCCAGGGAGTTTTTCAGCAGGGCTCAGGCGATCGCTTCCTTGCCGTCGACGACGACGTACTCGCCGCCGGTGGTGATCGGCGCCGGCGTCAGTACGGCGTACGCAAGGCCGTTGGCCGCGGTCCTCGACTCGACCACGGTGAAGGCCGTCGGCGGCAGGCCTTCGGTGAAGAGGCGCTTGCCCTGGCCGAGCACGACCGGGAACGTGATCAGCCGGTACTCGTCGATCAGTCCGGCGCGATGCAACTCGCGGGCCAAGCCGCAGCTGCCGTGGATCTGCAGCTCGCCGCCCGGCTGCTCCTTGAGTGCGCGTACCTGCTCCACAATCTCGGCGTCCAGCACGGTGGTGTGCTGCCACTCGGGATCGCTCAGCGTCCGCGAGGCCACGTACTTGGGCAGGCCGTTGAGCTTGGTCGCGACCAGGTTGTCGGGGTCGGTCACCTGAGACCAGTAGGCGAACATCATGTCGTACGTCGTCCGCCCGAGCAGGATCGTCTCGGCCCGCGCGAACCAGCTGTCGACGATCTCGTTGAACTCGTCGCCGGCGTACGGGACGACCCAGCCACCCTGGTCGAACCCGCCTGTCCGGTCCTCGTCAGGTCCGCCCGGGCCCTGCATGACGCCGTCGAAGGTCAGGAAGGTGTGCAGTGTCAGTCGCATGCGCGGTCGCTCCTCGGTGTCCGGCGGTCCTCGCTGAACCGCCTCTCACCCTTGGCGTCGATCAGGTCGTCGGCGGATCGACATCGCGCGGCGGAAATTGTCCGAGGGTGGATCTAGCATCGTGAGATCAGGCTTGCCGGCACCGGGAGGGTTCATGACCACGCTGACCGATCGACCCAGGACGGCGCTGCTCGTCATCGACGTGCAGAACGGCGTGATGGCGGGCACGCACAACCGCGACGCCGTCGTGGGCAACATCGCCACCCTGGTCGAGAAGGCGCGCGGCGAGGGGGTCGACGTCGTCTGGGTGCAGCACAACAGCGACGAGGGGCTGAAGAAGGACAGCGAGGAGTGGCAGTACGTGCCGGAGCTGGTGCGCGCCGAGGGTGAAGCGCTGGTTCACAAGCGGTACCCGGACTCCTTCGAGGCCACCGACCTCGAGTCCGTGCTCGCCGAGCGAGGCATCGGCCGGCTGATCGTGTCCGGCGCTCAGACCGACGAGTGCATCCGATCCACGCTGCACGGCGCCATCACCCGCGGGTACGACGCCACGCTGGTCGCCGATGCGCACACGACCGAAGACCTCTCCGAGTACGGCGCTCCGACGCCAGACTTGGTGATCGCCCACACGAACCTGTACTGGGAGAACCACCAGGCACCGGGCCGCACGGCGGGCATCACCACTACTGCGGAGGCGAAGTTCGGCTGAGTGAGGCGGGGTCGGCCGGGAGCGGCTGAGCGAGGGGGCAACCGCGGGCGGCCGGTGCGACCCGGCCAACCGAGTAACAAGCACGGTTGCCCGCGGGACGACGCGGCCGACCGAGGAACAAGCAAGGCCGGCCGCGGGACGACGCGGCCGGCCAACCGGGGTTTACTTCGCGTACAACGCTTCCACGTCGGCCTCGTGCTTTTCCATCACCACGTGCCGGCGCAGCGACAGCTTCAGGGAGAGCTCGCCGTTTTCCTGGGTCCAGTCCGTCGGCAGGATGGTGAACTTCTTGATGCCCTCGGCCTTGGAGACGGCGGTGTTGGCTTCGTCGACGGCGGTCTGGATCTCCGCGATCAGGTCCTCGTCGGTGCACAGGGTTTCGACGTCGCGCGGTTTGCCGTGCTTGTCGGCCCAGTTGCCGATGGTTTCGGGGTCGATGGTGATCAGCGCGGCGATGAACGGCTTGCCGTCGCCGACGACCATGCACTGGCTGACCAGCGGGTGCAGGCGGATCCGATCCTCGAGGACAGCGGGGGCGACGTTCTTGCCGCCGGCGGTGACCAGGATTTCCTTCTTGCGGCCGGTGATCCGGATGAAGCCGTCGGCGTCGAACTCGCCGAGGTCGCCGGTGTGGAACCAGCCGTCCTCGTCGATCGCGGCGGCGGTGGCCTCGTCGTTCTTCCAGTAGCCGAGCATCACCTGGCCGCCCTTGAAACACAGCTCGCCGTCGTCCGCGACGCCGACGGTGACGCCGGGCAGCGGGCGGCCGACGGTGCCGATGCGGATGTCGTCGGGCAGGTTCACCGCGACGGCGGCGGTGGTCTCGGTCAGGCCGTAGCCCTCCAGCACCGGTACGCCGATGCCGCGGAAGAAGTGGCCGAGCCGGTCGCCGAGCGGCGCGCCGCCGGAGACGGCGTAGTCGACTTGCCCGCCGAGCACGTTGCGCAGCTTCGTGTAGACCAGCTTGTCGAACAGCGCGTGCTTGGCCTTCAGCCCCAGCCCCGGCCCGCCCTTGTCCATCGCCTGGGAGTAGTCGATCGCGGTCTGCGCGGCGGCGTCGAAGATCTTGCCCTTGCCGGCCGCGTGCGCGGTCTGGCTCGCGGTGTTGAACACCTTCTCGAACACCCGCGGCACGCTCAGGATGAACGTCGGCTTGAACTCGCCGAGGTCGTCGACCAGGTTCTTCACGTCGGCGGTGTGGGCGACCTTGACCCGCATCATCACGCAGCCGACCTGGATGATCCGGGCGAACACGTGCGCCAGCGGCAGGAACAGCAGCGTCGACGCGCCGTCCAGCCGGAACAGGCTCGGCAGCACCTTGGTCGCCGTACCGAGTTCGTCCATGAAGCTGGCGTGGCTGATCTTGCAGCCCTTCGGCCGGCCGGTCGTGCCGGAGGTGTAGATCAGCGTGGCCAGGTCGCCCGGCGTCACCGCCGTACGGCGCTTGTCGAGCTCGGCGTCGGAGATCTGCTGGCCGAGCACGGTCAGTTCGTCGACAGCGCCGGCCTCGATCTGCCAGATCTCGCCCAGGGCCGGGGCCTCTCCGCGAGCGGACTCGACGACGGCTGCGTGCGCGGCGTTCTCGACGATCGCGACGACCGCGTCGGAGTCGGTCAGGATCCACTCGATCTGCGACGCCGACGAAGTCTCGTAGATCGGCACGGTGACCGCGCCGATGGTCCAGATCGCGTAGTCGATCAACGTCCACTCGTACCGGGTGGCGCTCAGCAGGGCGACCCGGTCACCGTGCTTGACGCCCGCCGCGATCAGGCCCTTGGCGACCCCGGCGACCTGGTCGGCGAACTGCGCCGCGGTGATGTCCAGCCAGCCGCCCGCGACCCGGCGGCTGAACACGGCCGTGTCGGGGTGCGACGATGCGTTCGCCCACACCGGATCGGCCAGTCCACCCGTGGTCGGGGGGTCGATCACAGCAGGAACGGTGTACTCACGCATCCGCGTCTCCTCAGTCAGGATGGTCGGCTCCGGCGCACGTTACAGTCACTTACCCACAAGTAGCCAGGTCAGTGTGACCCAGGGAACTAAGGTCAGGCGCATGCCTTCGCTAGACATCAGCTGCGACGACCTGGTCGTCGCGGATCCAGCCTACGTCGCGGAGCGGCTCGGCTCGGACACCCTCTGGCGTGAGTGGTGGCCGGAGCTGGAGTTGACGCCGTCGGAGCGCCGTGGGCTGGAGGGAGTTCGGTGGGCCGTCACCGGCGCCGCGGTCGGTACGGCGGAGTGGTGGCTGGAGCAGGTCCGCGACGGCGTCGTCGTGCACTGGTACCTGCGCGTCGACCCGGTACGGCGTACCGGCGTACGGGGGTTGCGGCGGCTGCACGAGTCGTACGTCGCGCGGTACCGGGAGCGGATCTGGCGGTTCAAGGACGAAGTCGAGACGGGCCGCGCCGCGGGCGAGCGCAGGTCCGGCTGGGAACCCGCGATAGTCTCCGGGAGGGGCACCGGCGCCCCGCACCCGGCCGCGCCGCCGACCAGGCACGCGGACCGGCCACCGTCCCGGCAGCGAAGAGGTGAATCGATGGCAGAGCAGACCACCTCGACCATCGTCGTGAACGCGACCCCGAAAGCGATCATGGCGGTGATCGCGGACTTCGAGGCCTACCCGGAGTGGGCGGACTCGATGCGGGAGACCGAGGTGCTGTCGACCGACGAGGCGGGCCGGCCCAAACAGGTCCGGTTCAAGGTGGACGCCGGGGCGATCTCCGACGAGTACACGCTGGACTACGTCTGGTCCCGCAACGAGGTGACCTGGTCGCTGGTGCAGGCCAAGATGGTCAAGGGCATGGACGGCGCGTACGTGCTGCGCGACCTCGGGGCCGAGGGCACCGAGGTGACCTACCGGCTGGCGGTCGACGTGGCGATCCCGATGATCGGCATGCTCAAGCGCAAGGCGGAGAAGGTCATCATCGACACGGCCCTCAAGGGGCTGAAGAAGCGCGTCGAGTCCTGATTCCGTGACCCGCGTTCTGCTGTACACAGGAAAAGGTGGCGTGGGCAAGACCACGTCCGCGGCCGGCACCGCCACGCTGGCCGCGCTGCGCGGACTGCGCACGCTGGTGCTGTCCACTGACGCCGCGCACTCGCTGTCGGACGCGTTCGACTGCGAGGTCGGCGGTGAGCCGACCGAGATCGACGACCTGCTGTTCGTGCAGCAGATCGACGCGCAGCGGCGGTTCGAGCGCTCGTGGGGAGACATCCAGGCCTACCTGCGATCGGTACTGCACGTTGTCGGGGTCGACCCGATGGAGGCCGAGGAGCTGACCGTGCTGCCGGGTGCCGAGGAGGTGCTCGCGCTGCTCGAGGTGCGCGACCACGTCCGGTCCGGGCGGTGGGACGTCGTGGTGGTCGACTGCGCGCCGACGGCGGAGACGCTGCGGCTGCTCGCGCTGCCGGAGGCGCTGAGCTGGTACATGGACCGGATCATCAACGCCGAGCGCAAGGTTTTGCGGTCGTTCCGGCCGTTGCTGGGCAAGGCGTCGGGGCTGCCGATGCCGGACGACACCGTCTTCGACGCGCTGCGGCGGCTGCAGAAGGATCTGACCGACATTCGTGCGTTGCTGGCGGGGCCGGATGCTTCGGTGCGGTTGGTGCTGACGCCGGAGGCCGTGGTGGTGGCCGAGGCGCGGCGGTCGATGACGACGTTGTCGCTGTACGGGTACCGCGTTGACGGCATCGTGGCGAACCGGGTGTTCCCCGCGGCCGGTGCCGACAACTGGCGGCGGCAATGGGTCGCGGCGCAGCGGGGGATCCTCGAGGACGTCGCGGATTCGTTCAGCCCGCTGCCGATCTGGGAGTCGCCGTACCGGGCCTGTGAGCCGGTCGGCGTCGAGGAGTTGGCTGCGTTTGCGGTCGAGATGTACGGCGGGGACGATCCGTTCGCCCGGGCGTCGGACGAGACGTCGTTGCTGGTGGATCGGCATATCGACACCGACGGGCGGACGTACATCCTGACCCTGCCGTTGCCGCTGGCATCGGCTGCCGATCTGGAATTGGCGCGGCACGGGGACGAGTTGATCGTCACGGTCGGGTCGTACCGGCGGGTGATTCCGTTGCCGGCCGCGTTGGCGCGCGGGGTTGTCGCCGGGGCTCGGTTGGACGACGGGAAGCTGCAGGTGCGGTTCGCGCCGCGGGATCCGTTGCCGCGGCCGCCGGTCGGTGGGCCGGAGATCGGTGCGCCCGAGCTCGGTGGATCGGAGCTCGCTGGATCGGAGCTCGGTGCGGAGGAGTTCCGCGAGCAGATGGAGTTCGGCGAGACGGCGATCCCGGAGGCGACGCGATGACGGCGAAGGAGCCGGTCGGCACGGTGGCCGAGGAGGCCGCGAAGCTGTTCGCCGTACTGCGGGCGGCGGGGGCGGCGGACTTCGGTGCGGCTGCCGGGGCCGAGGACGCTGCCGAGGAGAAGACGAGCGGTGGTGAGCAGCCGAAGCGTGATGACTCCCGTTCAGAATCCGCGGGCACGGACGACCGTCTGCACGGGATCGGCCACGGACCCGAGTGTCAGTGGTGTCCGCTGTGTCAGGTGATCAACCGGGTGCGGACCACCAGTCCGGAGACCGTCGAGCAGTTGTCGTCGGCGGCGGCTGGGGTGTTGGGGGCGGTACGGGGACTGGTGGAGGCTGCCGCGGAGGCGGCGCGGCAGGCGAAGGTGGACGCAGAGTCGCGGGCCGCCGGGGAGCAGGACAGACAACGCCCAGCTCGGTCCCGGGTGGACCGGATCGACGTGAGTGAGGACCCCGAACCATGGGACTGACCATCGGCATCGACGTCGGCGGTACGAAGATCGCGGCCGGCGTCGTCGGCACCGACGGCACGATCGGCGCCCGCGCGCACCGGGACACCCCGGCGAACTCGGTCGACGAGACCGCCCAGGCGATCTGCGACGCGGCCGCGGAACTGATCGCGGACCACGACGTCGAGGCGGTCGGCATCGGTGCCGCCGGCTTCGTCTCGTCGGACCGCTCGACTGTGCTGTTCGCGCCCAACCTGGCCTGGCGCGACGAGCCGCTCGGCCGCCGGGTCGCCGACGTACTGCAGGTCCCGGTCGTGGTGGAGAACGACGCCAACGCGGCCGCCTGGGGCGAGTTCGCGTTCGGCGCGGCCAAGGACGTCGAGCACATGATCTGCGTGACCGTCGGCACCGGCATCGGCGGCGGCGTGGTGATCGACGGCGAACTGCTGCGCGGCGCGCACGGCGTCGCGGCGGAGCTCGGCCACATGCGCGTCGTACCGGGTGGGCATCGGTGTGGTTGTGGCGCGCGCGGCTGCCTCGAGCAGTACGCGTCCGGCCGGGCGCTGGTCCGGGAGGGGCGCGCGCAGGCCGAGTCGGGTTCGCTGGCGGCGGCGCAGATGCTGAGCGTCTGCGAGATCACCGATCCCGCCGAGCTGACCGGCCCGATGATCACGATGGCGGCGGCCGCGGGCGATCCGTGCGCGGTCGAGCTGCTGGACGACCTCGGCCGGTGGCTGGGGGAGGGGCTGGCGAGCTTCGCGACCCTGTTCGACCCGAGCACGATCGTGATCGGCGGTGGGGTGAGCGCGGCCAAGGAGTTGCTGCTGAACTCGGCGAAGGTCGCGTTCGAGAAGAACCTGCCGGCCCGCGCGAACCGGCCGCACCCGACCTTCGGCCTGGCCGAGCTGGGCAACGACGCGGGCATCATCGGTGCGGCCGACCTGGCCCGCCGCCCGGCGGCCGCGCCGGAGAAGGCCGCGCCGCAGGCTGCCCCGGCGCCCGAGGTGACGGCTCCGTCGGACGCGCCGGGTGCCGCCGCGGAGCAGCCGCAGTGAACCTGCGGGCGGCTGCCGCAAGCGGCACCGTGCTGCGCGGGAGGCGGTTGTTGGTCCGGCGTGATTGGCTGGAAGTGGTCCAGGGGGCTGCTGGGGGTACGGCGAGGAGGGTCGTGCGATGGCTCTGACACAGGCGCTGACGATCGGGATCGACATCGGCGGCACCAAGGTGGCCGCCGGGGTGGTCGACCCCGAGGGCAACATCCTGGACCGGCTGCGCCGGGACACCCCGACCAAGGACCCGCGCGAGACCGAGGACGCGATCGCGGACATCGTCCGGGACCTGGAGTCGCGGCACGACGTGATCGCGGTCGGCATCGGCGCGGCCGGGTTCGTCGACGGGACGCGCTCGTCGGTGCTGTTCGCCCCGCACCTGGCCTGGCGGCACGAGCCGCTGCGGGACGCGGTCGAACGCCGGCTCGGGCTGCCGGTCGTGGTCGAGAACGACGCCAACGCCGCGGCCTGGTCGGAGTGGCGCTTCGGTGGCGGGCAGGGCGAGAGTCACCTGGTCTGCGTCACGCTCGGGACCGGCATCGGCGGTGCGATCCTGAACGACGGCGCTCTGCAGCGCGGGAAGTTCGGCATCGCCGGCGAGTTCGGCCACATGCAGGTGGTGCCGGGCGGTCACCGGTGCGAGTGCGGCAACCGCGGCTGCTGGGAGCAGTACGCGTCGGGCAACGCGCTGACCCGGGAGGCTCGGGAGCTCGCGCTGTCCGGGTCGCCGGTCGCGCACAACCTGCTGCGCGCCGCCGAGGGCGATCCGCGCAAGATCAACGGGCCGATGGTGACCGAGCTGGCCAAGGACGGCGACCCGGTCGCGGTCGAACTGCTCGAGGACGTCGGCCGCTGGCTGGGCATCGGCTTGGCCAACTTGGCGGCCGCGCTCGACCCGGGGACGTTCGTGATCGGCGGCGGGGTGTCGGACGCGGGTGAGCTGCTGCTGGCGCCGGCGCGGGAGGCGTTCAAGCGGACGCTGACCGGGCGCGGGTTCCGGCCGGAGGCGCGGATCGTGCGCGCCGTACTGGGGCCGGAGGCCGGCATGGTCGGTGCGGCGGACCTCGCGCGCGAGGAGGCGACCTGGTTGCGCCGGGTCCGGGTGAAGACGACCGCGGTGACCGCGAAGACGGCGGCGGCTCGCGGTGGGCGCTCGACCCGCTTGGATCGCGCCGCCCGCAAGTCCGCGAGCCGCAAGACCGGGATGCGCGCCGCGGTCGATCCGGAGCTGCAGCCCGGTCAGCTCCAGCTGAACAAGACCGCCGAGCTGCAGGGCGACCCCGAGGCATGAGCCCGGTCCGGCCGCGCGGCGTCCAGACACGCGCGGGAGGCGGGAGATGAGCGACAGCGCGGACTCGGCGCCAACGAGCGTGCTGCGGGTGCTGTCGTACAACGTGCACCGGTGGGGTGACGATCGTGAGGCACTGGCACGCGTCGTCCGGGCCTGTGCCCCGGACGTCGCGCTGATCCAGGAAGCGCCGACCTGGTGGGGGACCCGGCGGAAGCGCCGGGCGATGGCGGCGACGTTCGGCATGACGTACGTCGCGGGCGCCGCGCGCAACGCGATCTTGGTTGCCGGGAGCACCCAAGTCGTCGATCCACTGCACTGGCGGGTCTGGCGCCCGTTCGTCCGGCGGCGACTGCGGCTGATCGCGACCCAGCTCCCCGGCGGCGCGGTCGCCGGTCGCGTCACCCTGGGCAGGACCGATCTCGGTCTCGTCGTCTGCCATCTCGGTCTGCACATCCGCGGCCGCGAGCACGAACTGGAGCAGGTGCTCAGAGGATGCCGATCGTTCAACCTGCCGTACCTGCTGGTCGGCGACCTCAACGAGGAGCCGGACGGCCCGGTGTGGAAGCGCCTCGCCGACGAGGGCCTCACCGACCTCGGCGCCGACGCGGGCCCGACGTTCCACTCCGACAACCCCGAACGCCGCATCGACGGCGCGCACCTGTCGCCCGAGCTGACCGGCCGCGTGATCCCACTCGACACCGTCGACGGTGTCACCCGCGACGACCTCGCCAAGGGCTCGGACCACCTTCCCCTGCTGATCGAACTCACCGAATAACGAGTGGCCGCCGCAGCGCGCTCGACGGCAGGATGAAGCCATGAGCGAGACGAAGCGGCCGGTCGCACTGGTCACCGGAGTCGGACGCCGGATCGGGATCGGCGCGGGCATCGCGGAAGGGCTCGCGGCGACCGGGTGGGACGTTGCCTTCAGCTACCTCACCGGGTACGACGAACGCATGCCGTGGGGCCCCGACGCCGACGCTCGGGCCGAGCTCACCGGCCTACTGGAAGGACATGGCGCCCGCGTGCTCGCCGTCGAGGCCGATCTGCAGGACGTCGACGCGCCGGCTGCGCTGATGCGCACGGTGCGCGAAGGTCTCGGATCGGTGCGGGCGCTGGTGATGGCGCACTGCGAGAGCGTCGACAGCAGCATCCTCGACACGACGGTCGAGAGCTTCGACCGGCACTTCGCCGTCAACGCGCGCGCGGTCTGGCTGCTGATCAAGGCGTACGCCGAGCAGTACGACGCGCCGTTCGGGACCGGGCGGATCGTCGCACTGACCAGCGACCACACGACGCACAACCTGCCGTACGGCGCGAGCAAGGGTGCGCTCGACCGGATCACGCTGGCCGCCGCGGAGGAGTTGAAGCATCTCGGCTTGACCGCCAACGTGGTGAACCCGGGGCCCGTCGACACCGGCTGGATGTCGCCGGAGATCAAGCAGTGGGGGATCGAGGCGACCGCGCTGGGCCGCCTCGGCACTCCACGCGACACCGCGAACCTGATCAGCTTCCTCTGCTCGGAGCAGGGCGGCTGGATGAACGGCCAGCTGCTCTACAGCAACGGCGGCTTCAAGCCGTAGTCACTTCTTGCGGCGGTTGAGGAAGGCAAGCATCGCCTCCTGGGCCGCCTCCGAACCGAACAGCCCCGCCGACAGCTCCGCGAGTTCCTTGCCGCGGGCATCGATGTCGGCGAGCAGTTCGCGGGTGAGCAGCTTCTTGGTCTCGCGCAGACCTTGCGGCACGCCCTTCAGCAGCGACGTCAGTACGGCGCCGACCGCGTCGTCCAGTTCCTCGTCCGGAACCGCGCGGGTGACCAGCCCGAGGCGTGCGGCCTCCGTACCGTCGAAGCCGTCGCCGGTCAGGAAGGTCAGCGAGGCGGCGCGATCGGTGAGCCGGGGGAGCACGGTCAGCGAGATCGTCGCCGCCGCAAGCCCGAGCCGGACCTCGGTCAACGCGAAGGTTGAACTGGCCCCCGCGACGCTGATGTCGGCCGCCGCGACGATGCCGATCCCGCCGGCCCGCACCGGCCCTGCGACCCGGGCGACCACCGGCTTCGGATGCGCGACGATCGCACGCTGCACATCGACCATGCGCTGCGCGCCGACCCCCATGCCGACCGTCGTCGCCTCGGACAGGTCGGCGCCGGAGCAGAACACGTCGAGCGCCGACCGGATCACCACGACCCGGACCGCGTCATCCGCACTGGCTGTCTCCAACCGCTCCAGCAGTTCACCGGTGAGCTGCTGGGAGAGCGCGTTCTTGTTGTGCGGCGAGTCCAGCGTGATCGTCGCGACGCCGTCGGCCAGCTCGAGATGCACCAGTTCGCTCATGCAAGCCATCCTGCCCTGCCGACCCACCCGTACGCCGTAACCGGCCCCACACCTCCCGTTCCTCCCGCCCTCCCATTTGAACGGTTAACCCTTCGAGTGATGGGTTCTACCGCTGCATGCGGCCATCGAACCCACCACCGAGTGGGTTAACCGTCGAAATGGGGGTGGGCAGCGCCTGGGTTAACCGTCGAAATGGCGGGTGGGTGGCGGACGACGGCTGGTGGGAGGCGCCGGTGGAGTCAGTTCACGTACAAGCAGAACGGATGCCCCGCCGGATCCAGCATCACCCGCACGTCGTCCTGCGGCTGGAAGTCGGCCAGTTCCGCGCCCGCCTCGACGGCGTGCGCGACCGCCTCGTCCAGGTCGTCGACCTCGAGGTCCAAGTGCATCGACATCTGCGGCTTGCCGTCCTCGGCCGGCCAGACCGGGCGCTGGTACTTCGGCTCGGTCTGGAAGGCCAGGTTGTAGCCGGCGTCCTTGGACGGCGCGAGCGTGACCCAGTTCGGTTCGTCGCCGAAGATCTGCCAGCCGAGCAGCCGCTGGTAGAACCGGCCCAGTTCCCGGGCGTCCGGTGCGTCGAGCGCGACGCCGAACCACTGTGCTTTCGTTCGGAGTGCCATGGATCACACCCTGCCGCCAAGTCGCGGCAGGGTCCAGGTCAGGCCGGCGGTGTCTTCGGGCTCAGCGGATCGCCGTGCCGATGCACGATCGCCCAGTCGCCGTGCTCCTTGCGGAACACCATCGTGGTCCGCAGCACGTGCGGATGGTCACCGGGCCGGTCGACGTACTGGACCGTGCAGCGCTCGATCGCGACCGTGTACGCCGTGTCGGACCCGGCGTGCTTGTCCAGGTACTCGAACTCGACCTTCGCGCCGCTCGGCCGGAACTGCGCCGAGGCCCACTCGTAGCGCGGGCCGATCTGCGACCAGCCGACCTCGTGCCCGCCGAAGCCGCCGAAGATCGAGGTCTGTTCACTGCGCGAGACCAGCGCCAGCCACAACGACGGGTCGCCGTTGACGAAGGCGGTGTTGGCTTCCTCCAACCGGCGCAGGAACGACTCGAACTGCAACGTCATCAGGTCTCCCTCGGGTGGGCGCGTTGGGACTCGCCCCCACGATAGGCCCGACGTCACTTGGCCCGGTCGTAGTCCGGGTTCAGCTCGCGGGCCAGGTGCTCGATGAACAGACCGACGTCGGTGACGATGCCGCGGGCCTGCGACGAGCCGCGGTCGGCCAGCTTGGTCACCGTCGCGGGGTTGATGTCGACGCAGGTGAGCGGGATCGAGGCCGGCAGAATGTTGCCGGTAGCAACCGAGTGCAGCATGGTCGCCGCCATCAGGCAGTAGCCGACGCCGGGCAGTGCCGCCCTCATCGCCCGCTGACCTTCCAGTACGTCGGTGTAGACGTCGGGCAGCGGGCCGTCGTCGCGCACCGAGCCGACCAGGACGTACGTGCCGCCCTTCTTCACCAGCGCGTGCATCACGCCGGAGGTGAGCACACCCTGCTCGACGGCGGCCGCGATCGAGCCGGCCTTGCGGATCGTGTTGATCGCGCGGATGTGGTGCTCGTGGCCGTGCTCGACGCCGCGGCCGCGGGCCAGGTCGACCCCGAGCGACGTCCCGTACAGCGAGGACTCGATGTCGTGAGTGGCCAGCGCGTTGCCGGCGAACAGCACGTCGACGTACCCGGCCTCGACGATCGCGACCATGGCCGGCGCCGCGCCGGTGTGCACGATGCCCGGGCCGCCGACCCAGAGCACCTTCTGGCCGTTCGCCTTCGCCTCGCGCATCCCGTCGGCGACCTGCTTGACCAGCACCCGCTGCGGCTTCTCGCTGGAGACGTCGGACTCCATGAAGCCGAACGACTCCTCGGTGTTCGCGACGATCGGCGGGGTCACCTTGACGCCCTGGGCGCTGGTGATGATCCGCATCCCGGCCTTCACGTCCGACATCGGGATGGTCCGTACGCCCCCGTTCTCGACCAGCAGCCCGCAGTCCATCTCCGGGTTGGTGACCTGCACCCAGTGGTTGTCCAGGCGCACGCTGGTGGGCAGGTTGGTGGTGGAGTAGAAGCCGTCGGGGAAGACACCGTCCTGGGTCACCTCGGTGATCTCCGCGGTGCCGGGATTGACCAGGTTCGCGCCCTTGGTCTGGATCCGCATCAGCAGCCGCTGCAGCGCTTCCTCGTCCTCGGCGCCGACCGTCATCCGGACCGTGGACGGGTCGTCCTTGTCGTAGCCGAGGTCGAACTTGTCCAGCGTGTACTCACCGCCGTACCCGCGGATGTCGTCCAGCACCCGGGACAGCAGCCCGGAGTCCATCAGGTGGCCGGTGATCTCGACCGTCTCGGTGACCTGCACGGGGTGCCTCCTCCGTCAGCGGGGATGTCGGATTGTCCGACGATCCGCCACTCTAGCGCCTGAAGCAGGTGCTACACCACGGCGCCGTCGTCCGGGGTGTCCTCGGGCGGCAGGCGGTCGTTCATCCGGATCACTAGCGTGAGGAAGCCGGCCATGAAGCCGACGACGCCGAGCAGCGTGATCCGGCCGGTGCCGAAGTCGAGCAGCGCGGCCAGCACGAGCAGCAGCGGACCGCCGATCAGACCGAGCCAGGCGGCGCGGCTGATCCAGTCCAGCCGGGGTCCACGGGTGGGCTCCGGCGGGATGTAGTGGTCGTGCGGGTCGTCGCTGCGCCGCGGCGGGGGCTCCTTCGGCGGCTCCTCGTCGGTGTCGCCCACGACCAGCCCGGCCGGTACGTCGATCAGCGGCTCGTAGGAGTTCTCGTCGACGTCCTCACTGGCGGGCCAGCGCGGCACCGGCGGCTCGTCGTGCCCGGGAGCCGATGGCGCGTTGAACTGCTCGACCAGCGACTTCCACTCGGCGTCCTCGGTGCTGCGGTCGATCACCCCGCGAGCCTTCTCGACGGCGTCGGCGTCCACGAAGATCTCCTCGAACCCGGCCGGCACCTTGCGCGCCGGTACGTCGGCCTTCGCCGGGGCCTCCGCCTTCGACGCGCTGTCGGCGGCCATCGGCTCGTCGTCGGCCGGTGCGAGGTCCTCGGGCTGCTCGGGCTCCGCGGACAGCTTGGTCTCCTCCTCCGACCCCGGCGGCGCGCAGTACGCGGCGATGCCGGCATCGGCCAGGGCGGACAGGACCGGGGTGGTGACCAGGGGGTCGATGCCGCCCATCGACGCGTACGCCGCGGCGGTCAGGCCGTTGTCACGCATCGGTGCCGATCCGGCGGACGAAGTCGGTCGTGCCGGCGAAGATGCGGGGAGCGTCGTTGTCCAGAGTAGCCACGTGATAACTGTCCTCGAGCAGGGTCTCGGTGACGTCGCGGGACGAGATCCGGGACAGCACCGTGCGCCCGGAACTCGGTTCGACGACGTGATCGACAGTACTGCGGAACAGCAGCACCGGCTGGGTCACCTTCGGCAGGTCCTCGCGGGTGATCTTCCACAGCTGCGACAGCGAGAACAGCGCGCGCAGCGGCATCCGGTCGTAGGCACCCTCGTCCACGCCGGGCTTCTTGATGTCGTTGGAGATCCCGGGGAACGACGGCAGGAGCCGCTGCAGCACCGGGAGCAGCGCGAGGCGCTTGTCGTCGGTCTGCACCGACGGGTTCACCAGGATCAGCCCGGCCACGTCCTCGCCGTGCTGCTCGGCCAGCCGCAGCACCAGGCATCCGCCCATCGACAGCCCGGCCAGGAAGACCCGGTCGTGCTCCTTGCGCAACCGCTCGAACTCGTTGTCGAGTACGGCGTACCAGTCGTGCCAGGTGGTCGTGTTCGCCTCGCGCCAGTGCGTGCCGTGGCCGGGCAGCCGCGGAACGGCGACGCCGTAGCCCTCGGCGGCCAGGTGCTCCGCGAACGGGCGCATCGACTTCGGCGACCCGGTGAAGCCGTGACTGAACAGGATCCCGATGCCGGCGTTCGGGCCGGAGCCGGGACTGCGGAACTCCTCCGCATGGGCTAACACGGGCACAGGTGCTCCTCAGCGTTCGCGTGGTGCCTGAGTCGTAATGGTCGCAGCCGCTCGGCCCGCCGCCCACCCCGGCCAGGGTGTCGGTCCGGCCACAGTGCCAGTCTGCAACCACAGATCAACACGGAGTGCAACCCCCTCATTCCCTGGCGGTGACATTGCCTGAGGAGGAAGCTGGAACGTAAGGTCCTGCCCGGCGGGTGCACTGTGCCCGGTGATGCGGGACACTGGAGCTGGCCGAAGGGTGGAGGTGGAGGCACGTGCTGTACCTGTTCCTCAGGCGGTTCCTGGTCGCTCCGATCGCGAAGCTCCTGTTCCGGCCGAAGGTGACCGGGCTGGAGAACATCCCGGAGACCGGCCCGGCGCTGCTGGTCAGCAACCACCTCGCGTTCTCCGACTCGATCTTCCTGCCGGTCGCCGTACCGCGCCAGATCGTCTTCCCGGCCAAGTCGGAGTACTTCACCGGCCCCGGTCTCAAGGGCAAGCTGGTCGCGACGTTCTTCCGCTCGATCGGCCAGATCCCGATCGACCGCTCCGGCGGCCGCGCGTCGCTGGCCGCGCTGAACACCGGCCTGGAGATCCTCGGCAAGGGTGAGCTGTTCGGCATCTACCCCGAGGGCACCCGCTCGCCCGACGGCCGGCTGTACAAGGGCAAGACCGGCGTCGCCCGGATGGCGATCGTGGCCGGCGTCCCGGTCATCCCGGTCGCGATGATCGACACCGAGAAGATCAACCCGCCCGGCACCGTGATGCCGAAGTGGTTCGTCCGCGAGCCCGGCCGCCGGCTGCCGCGCCTGGTCCGCCCCGGCGTCGCGATCGGCAAGCCGCTGGACTTCTCCCGCTACGAGGGTATGGAGCGCGACCGGTTCGTGCTGCGCTCGGTCACCGACGAAATCATGTACGCGATGATGGAGCTGTCCGGCCAGGAGTACGTCGACATGTACGCCGAGAAGGCCAAGGAACTGCTCAAGGCCGGCGAGAACATCGACGACCACCTCAAGCCGAGGCTGGACGACACCAAGGCTTCCTGAGCCCGACTCGTCGGAACTTCCGGTCCGGCATGGGTGAGGATGATGCTCGTGGAGAGCGAGCTGAACGTGCTGGGTGCCGAGTTGGAGGAGTGCGGGACCGATCCGGTCACCGGGTTCTTCCGGGACGGCTGTTGCAGCACGGGACCCGAGGATCTGGGCAGTCACACCGTCTGCGCGGTGATGACGACGGAGTTCCTGAGCTATCAGGAGTCGGTGGGCAACGACCTGAGTACGCCGCGGCCGGAGCTGGGCTTCGCCGGCCTGAAGCCGGGGGACCGGTGGTGCGTGGTCGCGGTGCGGTGGCTGCAGGCGTATCACGCGGGCGTCGCGGCGCCCGTCGTACTGGCCTCGACGCACCGGCGGGCGCTCGACACGATCCCGCTGGCGGTGCTGCGCGAGCACGCGGTCGACGTACCACCTGACCTCAGCTCGCTGCAGTGAGACGCCCGCGCACGGATTGTGGGGGCTCGAATATGGTTGGCGTATGCAATTCGCGACGTTGAACGAAGGCGTGGTGCCGGGTGTGCCCAGCCTGGACGAGCTGCGGGACCTCAAGCCGCTCCAGCAGCCCGAGTGGCCGGACCCGGTGGCGCTGGAGCAGGTGATCGGCCAGTTGCGGAAGATGCCGCCGCTGGTGTTCGCCGGCGAGTGCGACGACCTGACCGACAAGATCGGCGCCGTCGCCCGCGGTGAGGCGTTCCTGCTCCAGGGCGGCGACTGCGCCGAGACGTTCGACGGCGTGACCGCGGAGAACATCCGGGCCAAGCTCCGGGTGCTGCTGCAGATGTCGGTCGTGCTCCAGTACGCCGCGAGCGTGCCGGTGGTGAAGGTCGGCCGGATCGCCGGCCAGTACGCCAAGCCGCGCAGCTCCGGCGAGGAGACCCGTGAAGGCGTCACGCTGCCGTCGTACCGGGGTGACGCGGTGAACGGCATCGAGTTCACTCCCGAGGCCCGGATCCCGGATCCGGAGCGGCTGCGCGGGGTCTACAACGCGGCCGCCGCGACGCTGAACCTGACCCGCGCGTTCACCACCGGTGGTTACGCCGACCTGCACCAGGTGCACGCCTGGAACACCGACTTCGTCCGGTCCTCGCCGGTCGGGCAGAAGTACGAGCAGCTGGCCGGTGAGATCGAGCGCGCGCTGGCCTTCATGCGGGCCTGCGGCGCGACCTCCGACGAGTTCCGCACGGTCGACTTCTACGCCTCGCACGAAGCGCTGATCCTGGAGTACGAGCACGCGCTGACCCGGATCGACTCGCGCACCGAGCTGCCGTACGACGTGTCCGGCCACCTGCTCTGGGTCGGCGAGCGGACCCGGCAGCTGGACGGCGCGCACGTGGAGTTCCTGGCGTCGCTGAGCAACCCGCTCGGGGTGAAGATCGGCCCGACGACCACGCCGGACTACATCCGCGCGCTGATCGACAAGCTGAACCCGAAGGGCGTCGAGGGCCGGCTGACCTTCATCACCCGGATGGGTGCGGGCAAGATCCGCGAGGCGCTGCCGCCGTTGCTGGAGGCGGTCCGCGACCACGGCTCGCCGATCGCGTGGGTCTGCGACCCGATGCACGGCAACACCTACGAGACGCCGAACGGCTACAAGACCCGCAACTTCGACGACGTGATGCACGAGGTGCAGGGCTTCTTCGACGCCCACGAGCAGGTCGGCACCTGGCCGGGCGGTCTGCACGTCGAGCTGACCGGCGACGACGTCACCGAGTGCCTCGGTGGCGGTGAGGCGCTGGTCGCCGAGGACCTGGTCAACCGGTACGAGACCGCGTGCGACCCGCGGCTGAACCGGCACCAGTCGCTGGAGCTGTCGTTCATGGTGGCCGAGCGGCTGCGCGGGGCGCAGTCGTGATCGACCTGCGCTCGGACACCGTCACGCGGCCCTCGGCCGGCATGCTGGCGGCGATGACGAGCGCGCCGGTCGGCGACGACGTGTACGGCGAGGACCCGACGATCGCCGCGCTCGAGGAGCGGGTCGCCGACCTGCTCGGGCACGAGGCGGCGCTGTTCGTCGTGACCGGCTCGCTGGCGAACATCCTCGGCGTCCGCGCGCTCGTGCCGCCCGGCTCCGAGGTGCTGTGCGAGTCGCGGGCCCACATCGCCCGCGCTGAGCTCGGCGCCCACGCGGCCGTCAGCGGTGTCACCACCCGCAACTGGACCACCCCAGACGGCCAGATCGACCTCGACCAGATCCGCGAGCTGATCGCGCCCGACCTCGGCCCGTACTTCGTGCAGACCGCGGCCGTCTCGGTCGAGAACACGCACAACTTCGGCGGCGGTTCGATCCAGCATTCGTACGACGCGCTGGCCGAACTGCTCGACGAGGCCGGGCTGCCGTTGCACCTCGACGGCGCCCGGCTGTGGAACGCGTCGGTCGCGACCGGCGTACCGATGGCCGCATTCGGTTCCCGGGCGGCCGCGGTCAGCGTCTGCCTGTCGAAGGGCCTGGGCGCGCCGGTCGGATCGGTCCTGGCCGGTTCGGCCGAGCTGATCCGCGAGGCCCGGGTCTGGCGCAAGCGCCTCGGCGCCGGCTGGCGCCAGGCAGGCGTGCTCGCCGCGGCCGGCCTGTACGCCCTCGACCACAACGTCGAACGCCTCGCCGAGGACCACGCCAACGCCCGCCGGATCGCCGAGATCCTCGCCGACGCGGCCCCCGGCTCGGTCAAGCCCGACCAGGTCGAGACCAACATCGTCGTCGCCGACCTTGCGACCACCGGCCGCACTGTCGCCGAGGTAGTCGCGGGGGCCAAGGAGGCCGGGGTGCTGGTAGGGGGAGTGGGTGCGACCCAGCTGCGGCTCGTCACGCACTTGGACGCCTCAGCCGACGACTGCCGGCAGGCCGCCGAAACGATCGCGGGACTGCTGCGCTGAGCAAGTCACGGCGGGTCGGCCGGTCGTAACACGCACGGCCCGGTACAACCACGGCAACTCGTGCCGCGCCGGAATCTCGTCCCGCCGTCGCCAGGCGACCTCGAAATATCTCCGAACCACCACTTTCCCTTACAGCTCAGCGTCGGCCGTCGATGCTGCACCCTTCCGTCGTCGGCGCGACTCGCCGCGGCCGGCCTTCGGTACGGGCGAAGTACGGGCAGCGGGTTGTTCGTGATGGTCGGTAGCGTGCGGCTCCACACCAACGCGTCCGCCGGTCACGCCCCCGATCGGCCTCGGAAAGGACCGTGACGATGCCGAAAGCTCAGTGGACCCGGCGACTGCTCGCCGTACCGGCCGTGGCGATGGCCACGCTCCTGGCGGTCGCAAGTCCTGCTCACGCCGCAACCTTCACCCAGGCCTACGACAAGCCCGCGTCCGCGGGCGGTACCTACGGCGGGACCGTGGGCTTCATCGACCGGTACGCCAGCACCGGCGGCACCGACAACAACGAAGTCTGGGTCGGAGACCAGGACGACGGGTTCGGGATCGGCATCACGACCTCGAGCCGGCGGTCGGACGGAACGTGGACGGTACGGAGCTCGCGGTACGTCACCGACGGGGACTCGGACAGCTGGAACGTCAGCTTGCTGCACGGGCCGGCGAGGCTCCATATCTGCATCTACGTCCAGGGCGGCGACCTGTCGTACTGCTTCTTCCGGTACTTCAGCAACGCGTGAGTCGAGTGGCTGGGCCGACTCGCGGTCGGCGCGACAGTAGAATTCGGCGGTGACTGCCAACGCCCGGATCCACACCCTCGACCAGTTGCTCGACACCCTCGATCAAGTGGTTGCGGCCAGCGGCCGGGGTGACCGGTCGCAGAAGTCGGCGGCCGGGTTCTGGACCGAGCTGCTGTCGACCCCGGACCATCCCTTGGCGACCCAGCTGCCCGACGAACCGCTGGCGGACTGGAACTCTCGCGGCTTGCTCGGCAGTCTGGCGGGAGCGCGGGCGCTGGACATCGGGTGTGGGGGCGGGCGCAACAGCAGGTGGCTCGCCGAGCAGGGCGCGACGGTTGAGGGGATCGACCTCGCGGAACCTCTGCTGGACAGCGTTCGCGCGGCGATGCCGGAGGCGGTGACGTTGACCGCGCTCGATGTCCTGCGCGATCCGTTGCCGGCTGGGCAATTCGACTTCGTGTACGACTCGGGCTGCTTCCACCACATCGCCCCGCACCGGCGGATCACCTACCTCGAGCGGGTGCTGCCGCTGGTGCGCCCGGGTGGGCGGTTCGGGATCGTGACGTTCGCGGCCGAGCGGATGGCGACGCCGGACGACGAGGAGATCGTGCTGACCGGCGACACCGCGGGCGGCATGGCGTTCTCGCTCGACGACCTCGCGACGATCTTCGCGCCGCTCGAAACCGTCGAGCTGCGCGCCGTACGGTCCGGCGTCGAGGGAGCCTTCGGCCCGGACTTCCTGAACGCCGGGCTGTTCGCTGTCCACTAATCGTCACGGGCGCAAGGCGCTGGGAGGGCTCAAGGTAGGCTGACGGCGTCGGGTCACAGCGTTCGGGGAGAGCCGTGCGAGAGATCGTCGTGTTCAGCGGTAGTGCTCATTCCGGCCTTGCCGAGCAGGTGTGTGCCGATCTCGGGGTGGACCTGTCGCCGGTGGAGATCCACCGGTTCAGCAACGACTGCCTCCAGGTTCAGCTGCAGGTCAACTGCCGCCAGCGCGACGTCTACATCGTCCAGCCGCTGGTGCCGCCGACGCAGGAGCACCTGATGGAGCTGCTGCTGATGATCGACGCGGCGCGCGGGGCCTCGGCGGCGCAGATCACCGCCGTGATGCCGCACTACGCGTACGCGCGGTCGGACAAGAAGGACGCGTCGCGGATCTCGATCGGTGGCCGGCTGGTCGCCGATCTGCTGGTCGCGGCCGGCGTGGACCGGGTGCTGACGATGGCGCTGCACGCGCCGCAGGTGCACGGGTTCTTCTCGGTGCCGGTCGACCACCTGACCGCGATCGGCGTACTGGCCGATCACTTCCGTGGTACCGACCTGAGCAACACCGTCGTGGTCAGCCCGGACTTGGGCAACGCGAAGACCGCGACCCAGTTCGCGCGGCTGCTCGGGCTGCCGGTGGCGGCGGGCAGCAAGCAGCGGCTGGCCGACGACCGGGTGGTGATCGACGCGATCGTCGGCGACGTGGCCGGCAAGAAGGCGATCGTGCTGGACGACGAGATCGCGACCGGCGGATCGATCATCGAGCTGCTGGACCGGCTGAAGGATCTCGGCTGCACGCAGGCCGCGGTCGCGTGCACGCACGGGCTGTTCGCCGGCAAGGCGGTCGAGCGGTTGCGGGCGCACCCGTCGATCACCGAGGTGATCAGCACCGACACGGTCCCGCGCCCGGACGGCTTCCCGGAGCTGCAGGTCAGCTCGGTGTCCAAATTGTTCGCCGCCGCGATCCAGCGGATCCACGACGGCGAGTCGGTCAGCAGCCTGTTCGACGGCGTCGACCCGACCCACGGCCCGCCGCAGCCCAAGCTTCCGTTCTGACAGGGGTGCCGGAAGCGGCACCCCTTCAGATCAGCCCTCGCAGCACACTCGGTGCAGCCACTCCGGCTCGTGCCACCAGTACTCGCTGTCGTGCGAGTGAGCCTGATCCCGGCGTAGCGGCCGCGGTCCCGCGCTCGCCCGGGCCGTCGTCGCGAACGGCTCCAGCAACTCGTCGACCGTGTGCAGCCGCCCCGCGACCATCACCTGCTGCACGTCGGCGGCGTGCCGGATGTCGGCCAGCGGATTGCCCCGCACGAACGACAGATCCGCCTGCGCGCCCGGCTTCACGACGGCCAGCGTGTCCTCCAGATTCAGCCAGCGCGCGGGATTGCGGGTCGCGGTCGTCAGCGCCTCGTACGGCGTGAAGCCGCCGGCCACCATCGAGCGCAGATTCGCGTGCAGCGACACCGCGACGTTGTCCAGCGGCGCGTCCGTGCCGGCGATCACCAGCCCGCCGCCGCGATGGATCCGCAGCACCATGTCGACGTTGCCGCGGAGCAGCTCGCGTGTCGTCACCCCGGCCGGGCCGGACGCGGTGTTCACCTCGGCCTGGAAGGCGGCGTACTCCCAACTCGGGAAGAGCGTGGTGGTCCGCCGGTCGGTGAGCAGCGACGGGTCGTCGACGTGCGCGATGGTCGAGTTGAACAGCGTCGGCGTGACCGACAGGCCGGCGCGGGTGAAGAGCGTGACCACGTCGGCGTACGCGCGGCCGAGCCGGCTGACCGTGTGCGAGTAGCCGAGCCGGTTCGTCGCGCCGGTGTGCTCCATCCCGTCCATGCCGAGATGCTCGGCGGGGTAGAGGTAGTGCGACGACAGCTGCAGTCCGAGCCGGTGCACGGCCGCGATCGCGCGCCGCTGGTACTCGACCGGCAGCCGCACGTAGGTCTTCACCAGGTCGTAGCCGATGCCCTCGACCCGATCGATCTCCAGGCCGAGCTGCCGCAGCGACAACGTCGGGCGCATGAAGTTGTAGTAGACCCGCGACCCGTCGATCGCCTCACCGGTCGCGAAGTACCGCGGGCCGGTCAGCGAACCGTGAGAGAGCGCTTCCCGCGTCTCCTGCATCTGGTACACGGGATCGCCGGGAGAGCGCGTACTCGTGATCCCGTACGACAACCAGAGGTTGCCCTGCCGCGCACCCCACGCCCGTCCGCGCAGGTGCCAGTGGTTGTGCGCGTCGATCAGCCCGGGCATCACGGTCAAGCCGGACGCGTCGATGTCGGCTGTGCCGCGATGCGGGCGGACGGCGGCGATCTTCGACCCGTCGAGCACCACGTCGACGTCCTCGCGCAACTCCTGCGCGCGGCCGTCCCACAGAGCGCCGGCGTGGATCGTGACGTGCTGGTTCACCGTCGCCCGTCGCCACGTGAGATCGAGCCGGACGGTCCGCGGCCGAGCGCCGTCGACATCCGTACGCCGCAGTCTGCCGTTGTTCAGGTAGAGCAGGGTCCGGTCGTCCAGCCAGACCGGCGAGTCCGTGACCTCGCTCGTCACCGCGCGCGGCTCGCCGGTGAATCGCCCGCGCCGATCAACCGGTACGACGTACAGCAGGCTCTCGACGACGAAGGCCAGCCGACGGCCGTCGGGGGAGAAGACCGGACCGTCGTCGCCGCGGGTCGCGAGCGAGCGGAACGGCATCGGTTCGACGTACTCGAAGGCGGTGCTGGCGACGTCGACGTACAGCAGTTGGCTGGTGCCTTCCCGGAATCGCTTCGAGAACGGCTTGACCGCCGCGAGCACGATGGTCTTTCCGTCCGCGGACCAGCTGACCCGGCCGGGCTGGAAGAGCGTCGGCGTGATTTGGCGCACCTGCTGCGAGCCGAGGTCGAGGATCCAGGCGATGCCGTCCTGATCCTGATAAGCGACCTGGCGGCCGTTCGGTGAGAACCGCGGCGCGGTCTGGGCCCCGGGCAACGAGGAGAGCTTGGTATCGGTGCCCTTGGCAAGGTCGTGCAGCCACAGGTCCGCCGTACCGTCGCGGTCGCTTGCGTAGAGCAACGTCCGGCCGTCGGGGGAGAAGTCCGGGTCCGAGTTGAAGTAGCCGTCGGCAACGATCTTGCGCGGGCTGCCGCTGCCGTCGGTCCGGGCGAGCCAAAGCGCGTTCAGGGCACGGAAGCTCAGCCACCGCCCGTCCGGGGAGACTGCCGGGCTCGCGATCCCCTTCACTGCTCGAGGTCTGGTCGACTCGATGTCCGGACCCTTCGGCCGCGGCCGCTTCGACGTGACCGGCACGACCGCGGTGAACGCGATCGCCTGCGCCGCGCCGCCGACCCGATGCTTCATCACCTGACCGTCCGCGGTGTAGTACAGCTCGTTGGCCGACGCCCAGGACGGCGGCAGGGCGAAGACGTCCTTGCCGCTGGTCACCGCGGTGTCGCCGATCATCAGGTCGCTCGCCGGTCCGGTGAGCCGAACGTACGCGAGCTTCCCATCCGGCGAGTACGACGGCCCGAACACCGTCGTCCCCGCCTGCGCCGGTACGACGGTCCGCCGGGCACCGGTGGTCAGGTCGAGCTCGACGATCGCGGCGGTGTCGACGGTGAACGCGACCTTCCGGCCCTCGGGGGAGACGGCCGGCTCCGCCTCCTCGGTCGGGTCGTCGGTGAGCGCGACGATCGCGCCGGTTCGCAGATCCAGCCGGTGGATCCCGTAGCTACTGCCGCCGCGGTCGGAGGAGAACACGATCGCCCGGCCGTCCGGCGTGAAGTGCGGCTCGCGATGGTCGTACCGGCCCTTGGTGAGCTGACGCAGCCCGTGACCGTCGGGCCGAATCGTCCACAGGTGGAAGTTGCCATCGCGGTAGGACTGGAAAACGAGCTGCTGCCCGTCCGGTGACCATCGCGGCCGGGTGGCGTCCTGCAGATCGTCGGTCAGCCGAGTCGCCCAACCACCGCCGGCCGACGTCACCCAGATCGCGGTCACCAGGTCGAACGCCAGCCGGCGTCCGTCCGGGGATACCGCGACCATGAAGTTCGTGCCTTGCGTCAAGGTGGCGTGGTTGCCGCTGGTCGCGGCCTGCTCGGCGGAGGCGAAGCCGGAAGTGGCGGTGGCGCCGGCGATCGGCAGCGACCCGGCCACGGCGACGCCGCCGGTGAGTTGCAGAGCACGGCGGCGGGAAATGCTCCAGACAGCGGGGTCTTCATGGTTCACGCGCGGATCCAATCCCTCGGGGCGGTGGGACAAATCCGAATCTGCCAGCAGTGTCCACACCCGTTGAGCCTGTACGGCGCGTCGCGCGACGAACGGATGATTCACTGCGACGAACGGCCCACCGTCCCCCCACCGCGCCGCCGCGAATTTCACCGCCCAGTGCCCCGACGCCCAGCATTCAGCGCCCACCGCCCGCGCTCCGCCCCCAGCACCCGCGCCCGCCACCGGCGCTCCGCCCCCAGCACCCGCGCCCGCCACCGGCGCTCCGCGCCCAACACCCGCGCCCGCCACCGGCGCTCCGCGCCCGACACCCGCGCCCGCCACCGGCGCTCCGCGCCCGACACCCGCGCCCGCCACCGGCGCTCCGCGCCCGACACCCGCGCCCGCCACCGGCGCTCCGCGTCCAACACCCGCGCTCCGCGCCCAACACCCGCGCTCCGCGCCCAACACCCGCGCCCCGAGCCCCGCCGCCCAGCCCCCACCCAGCCCTGGCGGACCCCGAGCCCCGCCCTCCAGCACCCCGCACCCAACCCCCCACCCTGGCGCTCTGCTGTCCCATTTGGACGGTTAACCCGGTCAGTGGTGGGTTCCATGACCGCAGGCGGTCGTAGAACCCACCAGCACGAGGGTTAACCATTGAAATGGTGAGGAGTGGGCAGGGCTCAGGCGCGAGAACTCGACCGAGGTGATCGGCTGGTCGCGCCATCGGCCGCGGGATCGATTGAGTGCCCCGGTGTCGTCGGGCCGCCACCGGCCGAGCCGGCCGCGGGGCCCGCCACAGGCCGAGTCGGCCGCGGGGCCGCCACTGCGGGGATCGGCTGAGCTATCCGCCGGGCCGCGTCCGCGCGGGGATCGGTTGAGGCTGCCGCTGCACCGCCGACCGCGCGGATCTCTGAGCCTGCCGCCGGGCCGTTGCCCGCGAGAATCGGCGAGCCCGCCGCGGAGCCGCCCGCTGGTCTCGGCGGAACAGACGCAGCGCCACGGCGTACCGACCGGAGACTCCCGCCGGGCCGCCGTCGACCACGGTCGTCCGTTGCGGCTGCTCTATCGTCTGCGGCATGAGTTCTGTTTCCCCTGACGGTCCTGCGGGAGCGGCGGCGACGTCCGGCACTGTAAGGCGTCTGACCGCTTCTCCGAAGGTCCGCGCGATGCTGGCTGCGGTCGCTTGCGTTCTGATCGCGTTGATCGCCGCGCTCGCGGTGGACAGCCGGCTTGACCGGCATTGGCTGATTCGCGGTCTCACGCTGCTGCTCGCGATCGGCTGCGCGGCCGTGCTTGGGGCCGAGAACGGCCGCCGGGGACGCCGGATCATCGCCGGGGTCGGGATTCTGATGTTCGGTTTCGTCTTCCCGGTGACGTCGACGACCTGGGCGACGCCGCCGGAGATCGACTTCGCGCTTGCGGTCGCGGACGACGCCGAAGCTGCCGCCGCAAAGGATGCGATGAGCGCCGTCACGGTCGAGCACGTCAAAGCGGCAGCCGAAGCCCGCGGTGGCGCGATCGGCTCGCCTGTCACCGAGAAGTCACCCGAGTCTCGTGGCGCGACCGAGTACCCGTTGATCGTGCGCCCGGACAAGAACAAGGGCCGCCCGTGGGCCTGCCTCACCTTCGAGCACGGCTTCACGGCGAAGATCCGCGCCTGCTGAGACGCAGGCCAGCGGCTTGCTGAGGTCAAGCCCGGTGTCTGCAGGTGACGGCCAGCCTGCTGAGGTGAAGACCGTGCCTGCTGAGATGACGGCCGGCGCCTGCTGAGGTGAAGACCCGCGCGTGTTGAGGTGTAGACCCGCCCGCTGAGGTTGAAGGCCAGCGCCCGCTGCCGCCACACCCGGGGCAGCGATGGCAGCGGCGACCGCTGATCAGTACTCGCGCGCCAGTTCCTCCGATCGGACGAACGGATCCCAGTCGACCGACGGCCCGTCCAGCTGCGCCGCCGCCAACTCGTGCCCGGCTCGCCACCCGGCCCGCGGCCGGCCCGGCAGCTCGCGATCGCCGAGCACATGGTGAACACCAGCCGGCACCCCTCCGCCGTACCGGTGAGCTCCCAGCTGACGATCTCGCCCATCCACTCGTCCTCGAGCGGCTCGTCCCCGCACATCCGGCCGACGCCTAAGCATTGACAAGATTTGCACACCGTACAAATACTTCGAACTATGTTAAAGAACGGCCCGACCTGGCGCGAGGCCCGACGGGAGAACGCCCGCGCGGCGGTTCTCGCGGCCGCCTGGGCGTTGGTCCGGGAGGAAGGGCTGGCGTCGCTGTCGCTGCGGGAGTTGGCTCGGCGGGCCGGGATCAGCACGCCGACTGTCTACGCGTACTTCGATTCGAAGAACGCGATCTTCGACGCGATGTTCGCCGACGCGGCGCTGAGCTTCGTCGAGCTGAAGGCCGGCTTGCCGGTGACCGAGGATCCGCGCCGGGATCTGCTGACCGAGGCCGAGGCGTTCGTCCAGTTCTGCGTCTCCGACATTCCCCGCTACCAACTGCTGTTCCAGCGCTCCGTCCCGGGCTTCACGCCGTCGCCGGAGTCCTACGAGCTCGCCGTTCAGGCCCTCGAGGTCACGCGTGAGCTCCTCGCACGCAACGGCGTGCACGATCCGCGGCACCTCGACATCTGGACCGCCGTGACGACCGGCCTGGTCGACCAGCAGGTCTCCAACGACCCTGGTGGCGACCGGTGGAGCCGGCTCGTCGGCGAGGTGACCCAGATGTTCCTCGATCGCTACGCGACCGGGGAGACCCGTACCTGAGGAGGACTCATGTCCACCGTCACACCCGCCAGGCTGCACCACCTCGCCCTCACCGTGACCGACCTGGACGCCAGCGTCCGGTGGTACGGGGAGATCTTCGACGTCCATCCGCTGATGGACATCCCGCACAAGGGCGGCCTCGGCCGGATCCTCGCCGACGCGGACCGGCACCTGATGATCGCCCTGCACCGGCACGAGGACAACGACGGCCGGCTCTGTGCGGAAACCACGACGGGGCTCGACCACGCGGGCTTCGCGGTTGGCAGCCGCGCTGACCTCGAGCAATGGCAAGACCATCTCGAAGCGCACGGCGTCGTCCGCAGCGACCAGGCGGACAAACCGCTCACCCAGTCACCGATCGCGGACGAGCCCTACGCTTCGGTCCTGGTCTTCCGCGACCAGGACAACATCCAGCTGGAGCTCTTCGCCCCCGCCCGGCAGTGAGCGGAGGTCCGCTGAGGTGAAGCGCCCGCTGATCAGTACTCGCGCGCCAGCTCCTCAGCCCGGGCGAACGGATCCCACGTCACCGGTACGCCGTCCAGCTGCGCCGCGACCACCTCGAGCCCGGCTTCCCACCCGGCCGCCGCGGGCCCCGCCGCGTCCCGGTCGGTGAGCACGTTCGTGAACACCAGCCGGCAGCCGTCCGCCGTACCGGTGAGCTCCCAGCTGAGGATCTCGCCCATCCACTCGTACTCGAGCGCGTGCGGCGGCTCGTTGCGCAGCATTCGCCCGTTCGGCTTGCGGTCCGGATCGTCCGCCATCCCGTACGTCGCCCGCTGGCGCTCGGTAACTCCGAAGAACATCTCGCTCCCCGCCGGCGCCGACAGATCCACGATCGCGGGAAACCAGACCGCCAGCTGCACCGGATCGGTCAGCGCTCGCCACACCTTCTCCGGCGGATGCGCGAACAGCCGGACGAAGCGGATCGCGACCCGCCCGTCGTCGGTCGCGTGCACCGTGCCGCGCTCAGATGCCATGGCTGGAATATAACCAGATCAGCATGTAAGAGCAAGCCGTCCAGCAGGTGAGAAATCGATTTCTCGCACCACCATCGGGCCGATAACCCGCTTAGGCTCGCGGCCATGACTCTTGGGAACCTGACCGGAATCAGCGCCGTCGCCAATGTCCAGAGCCGCTCGATCAGCGCGGAAAACCCGACCGGCGAGCCCGGCCAGGGCGGACGCCGGACCGAGGGGACCGGCGCCCACGCGGCGCGCGACCTCGGGCAGGGCTGGAAGGTGTCGCCGTCGATCGAGATCGGGCCGGGGGAGACCGCGACGCTCGCGGACATCGCCGGCAGCGGCTGCATCACTCACATCTGGCTCACGACGCACAGCGACAACTGGCGGCGGCTGGTGCTGCGCTCGTACTGGGACGGTGACGACGCTCCCGCGGTCGAGGCGCCGGTCGGCGACTTCTTCTGCTCGGGCTGGGGCCGGTTTGCCCAGGTCAACGCGCTGCCGGTCTCGGTGAACCCCAACGGCGGCTTCAACTGCTACTGGGAGATGCCGTTCCGCGAGCAGGCTCGGCTGACGGTGGAGAACACGTCCGACGAGAAGGTGATCGTCTACTTCCAGGTCGACTACTGGCTCGGCGAGGTGGCGGCCGAGTCGGCGTACCTGCATGCGCAGTGGCGGCGGAGCAACCCGCTGCCGTCGAAGACCGTGCACACCCTGCTCGACGGCGTCGAAGGGCCGGGCCACTACGTCGGCACCTACATCGCGTGGGGGGTGAACAGCTCGGGCTGGTGGGGCGAGGGTGAGGTCAAGTTCTACCTGGACGGCGAGGAGTACCCGACGATCTGCGGCACCGGCACCGAGGACTACTTCGGCGGCGCCTGGAACTTCGACCTCGGGCCCGACCGCGGCGGCTACGCCGAGTTCAGTACGCCGTACCTGGGGATGCCGCAGGTGATCCGGCCCGATGGCCAGTACGCGAGCCAGCAGCGGTTCGGCATGTACCGCTTCCACCTGCCCGACCCGATCCGCTTCCGTGAGTCGCTGCGCGTCGACGTCCAGGCCCTCGGCTGGCGCTCGGGCGGCCGCTACCTGCCGCTGCAGGACGACATCGCGTCGACGGCGTTCTTCTACTCGTCGAAGACCAGCACCACCCGCCCCGAGGCGCCGACCCCCGACGTGATGGAGATCTGCTAGGGCACCGGAAGCGGGTTGCGCAGCGCCGCCACGGTGAGTACGACGACGGCCGATGTCCAGCCGAGCGGGGCTTCACCGGCGGGCTGCAGGTCGCGGTTGACCTTTTCCGGTAGGGCTCCGCTCGGAGTGCGGTGGGTGTCCAGCCAGCGCAGGAGTTCTTCGGCGGTCGCGCGGTCGCCGCGGGCTGCCGCGTTCAGGGCGAAGAGGGCGGTTTGCGGAGTCCAAGCGACGCCGTCGGCGCGCCATTGTTCGCCGGGAGTGACGCCGCCGTTGGGCTGGGTCAGGGCGTGCCTGGTCCGGGTGATCACATCGTCGATCCGGGGATCCGCGGGGGCGAAGGGTGGGCCGAGGATCGTGACGATCGCGTCGGCGCCGCCGCCGATGCCGATCCGCAGGCCTGGTTCCAGGAGGCTGACCGAGCGGGCCGGAGTGCGCGGATAGTCCGGTGCGAAGTGGCGATTTGTTGCCTTGGACAACCGGTCGAACGCGGTCTGCCAGCGTTCGGCCTCCGCTGGATGGCCGAGCTCTCGGGCGATCGCCAGACCCGCGCGCAGGCCGGTGAGCAGGGGAGCGACCGTGCCGAGGGTGACCTCGGTCTCCTCGCGTTCCCAGTAGTCGGGCGACGGGCCCGGGAGGTCGTTCGGGCCGAGCTCGGAGACGATCTGGTCGGCGGACTCCTTGACCATCGGCCAGTACCGGGCCAGATCGCGATCGCAGAACCAGGTCGCCCACAGCACCCAGCCGGATCCGTCCAGCTGCGGTTCCCGGCCGTCGTTCGGTACGCCGCCGGTTTCGGCGAAGTAGCGCGCTTCCCAGCGGCCGGCCATCGGGCGGACCCGGTCGAGGAACCCAAGCACGCGCGCGGCCTCGTCGTACTGGCCGATCGCACAGCGCGCCGCGGCCACGAACGACGCGTCCCGCGGCCAGACGAACCGCCACGGCCCGTCGTTGCCGGCCAAGGTGGCGCCGTTCGGCAGGGTGAGGGCGTCGAGATCGGCGAGCGCGTGCCGCACGAGGTCGGCGTACGGCACGCTGGCGTACGGCGTACCAGCGGTGGCCGGCGGCAACGACCGGCCCGGGATGCCGTCGGCAACGAGCTGCGGCTGGGGATTCCGGTCCAGGTTGGAAATGGTGCCGCCGGCAAGGACCGCGAGCAGGACGGCGATCACGGCGGCCGGGAACCCCCGGACCCGTCGCGCGCTGTCGTCCCGCATCACCGGCTCCCTACTGGCCGAGGTGCTGGACCTCGGCCTCGATCTTCTTCCGTGGCGCCAGCTCGACCAGGTACATCGCCGCCACCACGAACGCGCCGCCGATCAGCATCCGCGCGGTCACGCTCTCCGATCCGAACAGTACGGCGAACCCGGACGCGAACACCGGCTCCATCGTCATCGCGATCGCCGCGCGCGTCGGGGTCAGGTGGGCCTGCGCCCAGGTCTGCACGATCAGCGCCAGCGCTCCCGCGACCAGGGCCATGTAGACCACCCGGACCCAGTCGCCCCCGCCGGACGGCAGCGTGAAGCCGCCGGGGATCGCGCCGATCGCGCAGACGACCGTGATCACCACCATCTGCAACGCCGACAGGCCGAACGCGTTGGACGGTGTCGACCAGGCGCCGAGCCCGATGATGTGCAGCGCGTACAGGCCGGCCGAGGCCAGGGTGAGCAGCTCACCCGTGCCGAGGCTGAAGTCGCGCAGGGAGAGTACGCCGAGGCCGACTGTGGCGAGCACGACCGCGATCCAGGCCCAGCGCCCGATCTTGTGCCGCAGGATGACCGCGGCCAGCAATGGCGTGAACACGACGTACATGCCGGTGACGAAGCCCGAGACGCTCGCCGACGTGTGCCGCAGGCCCTCGGTCTGGACGAGCTGCGCGATGCCGTACGTGACGCCGAGCGCGACGCCGCGGCCGCGGTCGAGGCGGCTGAGCCGGGCGATCGCCGGGGGATGGACCAGGATCAGCGCGACCGCGGCGATCAGGAAGCGCAGCGCCAGGTAGTCGGCGACGTCCATCCTGGTCAGGAGGTCCTTGGTCAGGAAGAACGTGGAGCCCCAGGCCGCGGCGACCGCGAGCAGGGCGATCACGGCGACGCGCGGGTGATTCACGAGCAAAGCTAACCAGACACCTGACAGGGCGACCAAAATCCCGGTACTGCGCGGTCTTGCCAATAGTTAACCGAAGATGGAACTATTCCAGCATGGCGAACGATCAGGTCGACCGGTTCTTCGAGGTGCTGGCCGACCCGACCCGGCGACAGGTGGTGCGGTTGCTCGGGGAGGGACCGCAGCGGGCCGGGCGATTGGCGGCCGCGACCGGCGTCTCGTCCCCGGCGATGAGCCGGCACCTGCGAATCCTGCTGGCGGCCGGCCTGGTGACCGACGAGCGGGTCGCCGAGGACGCGCGGGCGCGGGTGTTCCGGCTGCGGCCGGAGCCTGTGGTCGCGGTCCAGGCCTGGCTCGACCAGGTGCAGGCGCACTGGCAGGAGCAGCTCGGCGCCTTCAAGAAGCACGTCGACGAGAGGGAGACACCGTGACGAAGCAGTCCGCATCCGCGACCGTTGAGGTCGCCGCCGATCCGGCGACGGCGTTCCGGATCTTCACCGAGGAGATCGACCTGTGGTGGGCCCGTGGCCCGATCAACTACTTCGACTCAGGCCGCGCGGTGGAGATGCGGATCGAGCCCGGTGTCGGCGGGCGAATTCTGGAGGTGTACCGGGTCGCGGCCGATCCGGCGGACGAGGATGCGCTGGAGATCGGCCGGATCACGCTGTGGGAGCCGGGGGTCCGACTCGGCTACCGCAGTTCGGTCGACGACACCGAGACCGAGATCGCTTTCGAGCCGGTCGAGGCCGGTACCCGCGTCATTGTCGAGCAGATTCTCCGGCCTGGGGGCGAGAAGGCGTTCTACCAATGGCCCAACGTCATCAGGTGGTTCCCGAAGTGGGTGGCTCGCCGCGACTCCGCGCCGTCGGTTCCGCGTGAACTCGGGCGGCTCTCGGTCGCCTTGCACTACCGGGATCCGCATGCTGCCGCGCGCTGGTTGCACACTACGTTCGGCCTCGACTCGTGGGACCGCATCCCTGGCGAAGGTGAGCGGTTGTCCTGGATCGAGCTGCACGTCGGCACCTCCGCGATCCTGCTCTTCGAGCTCGAAGACAACAGTGCGCCTCGCGCCGACCATGCCGTCTGGGTGTACGTCGACGACCTGGACGCCCATTTCGCTCGTAGTACCGAGCAGGGGGCCAAGATCGTCACCGAGATCCATCAGCACGGCTATCGCCGCTACGAGGCCGAGGACCTCGAGGGCCATCGCTGGACGTTCGCGCAGGCTCGGCCGACGATGGCTTGATGCCGACGTTCGGAACGATCCAGTACGACGACTCCGGCCGCGGCGATGCGGTGCTGCTGCTGCCGGGGTGGGCGGGGAGTGCGGTCGAGTTCGGGCGGTTGCGGGCTGAGCTCGACGACGGCTTCCGGGTTGTGTCAGCCGACCTGCCGGGGTCGGGGCGGTCGGGTCCGCAGCCGCGGGAGTACTCGGTGGACTTCTACGCCGAGGACGCGCGGGCGTTCCTCGCGTTGCTCGACAAACTCGGGATCGGCGCGGCTCATCTGGTCGGGTTCAGCGACGGGGGAGAGGTCGCGCTGCTGATGGCGGGCCTCGCGCCCGGTCGAGCACTGTCCGTCCTCGCCTGGGGAGCGGCCGGCCAGATCGTCGAGCCGGTCAACGGCCCGTCGTACGACGAGTTGGAGCGGTTGATCGACGAACCGGTCCGGGAGCTGCTGCCGCTGGCGGCGTACCTGGCCGAGGCGTACGGCGCCGCGAACGCCCGGACGATGGCGAGAAGCTGGGCCGGAGCTCTTCGCGCGATCACCGCGGCGGGTGGCGACGTCTCGCTGTCGCGCGCCGCGGGAATCTCCTGTCCCGCATTGCTGATCGCCGGCTCGGAGGATCCGTTCTGCCCGCCGTACTTGGTGGAGAAGTTGGCTGCCCAGATTCCGTCCGCCCGCTTCGAGCTCTTCGAATACGCCAACCACGACCTGCATTACTCATCCCCGCAGCGGTTCACCAATACCGTCGTGGACTGGCTGACCTCGCACTAGCCGGCTGTTACCGTGCGGCCGGTGGGGGGTGAGGAGATGGTCGAGCGGATCGTGGCGCGGACCCAGGAGCACGGGGGAGCGACGTTCAGCCTGGTCGCCTCGGCGTTCGCCGAGCTGGAGAGCTACTGGTACTTCCCGAAGTACCCGTCACGGACGCGGATCGTGGATCCATCCCGGTTGCGGAGCGAGTTGCTGGAATTCATCCAGCAGAACCACGAGGTGTGCCGGGAGTCCGACGTCTGGATCGGCACCTGGCTGAATCCTCGATCCGGCCGCTGTTACCTGGACATCACCATGCGGATGAGGGATCAGGACGAGGCGATCGCGAGGGCGCGCCTGGTCAGTGTGGCCGAGGCGCGGAACGTGGTGACGATCTACAACCCGTACCTCGACCGGACCGAGTACGTCTGGGACGACGTCAGGTTCTAGTCCGTGTTGTCGATTCCGTGCGACGTTGTTCGTCAGACTGCTGCAGGGGTGGATCGAGGACGGGAGTTCGAGATGGCAGCGATCGTGTCGACGGTGGAGGTTGCCGGTACGCCGGACGAGGTGTTCGCGTACGTGGTCGACCCGGACCGGTTTCCGGAGTGGCAGGCCGGTGTCGTGGACGGGCAGTTGGAGGGCGAGACGGCCGAGGTCGGGGCGAAGTGCACGACGACCCGGCGGATCGGCGGGCGGGAACGGACGGTGGTGTCGGAGCTGGTCCGGCTGGATCCGCCGCGGGCCTGGGGTGTGCGCGGGACCGACGGCCCGATCCGCGCCGCCGTCGACGTGACCGTCGAGCCGGTCCCGGGACGGCGTGCGTGCACGGTGCGGATCGACGTCGACTTCGAGGGACACGGCATCGGCAAGGTCCTGGTGCCGCTGCTGGTGCGGCCGCAGTCCCGCCGCGAGATGCGCGGCAACATGGCCCGCCTGAAGCAGCGGCTCGACGACGCCGCCGGCTCAGCGTCGGACGATCGTGATGCCGCCGGCTGAGCGTCAGACGACGATGTAGCCGGGACGATCGCGGCGCCGACGGCTGAGTGTCAGACGATCGTGACGATGACGGTCGTGCCCGGCTGGGCCTGCTTGCCCGCGGCCGGGTTCTGACCGGCGACCAGGTTGAGCCCGAGGTGGAACGGGGCCTGCTCGACCTTCACCTTGAAGCCGGCCTCAGTGAGGATCTTCTGGGCGTCGGCCAGGCCCTTGCGGCGCACGTTGGGGACCTCGACCAGCGGCGGGCCCTTGGAGACGACGAGCTTGACCTTGTCCTTGGCGAACAGGGTGCCGTTGTTCGGCGTCTGGGACACGACCGAGCCGGCCGGGACCTTCGCGTCGTACTCGTTGGTGCGCTCGACCACGAAGCCGGCCTTGCGCAGCGCGCGGCTGGCGTCGCTGACGGGCTTGCCGGTCATGTCCGGCACGCTGATCGGACGGCGGCCGAGACTGATCCACAGGTTGACCGTGTTGCCAGGCTTCATCACCGTGTCGAATTTCGGCGTGAACGTGATCACCCGCCCGGCCGGCACGGTCTCGTTGTAGCTGTTGCTGACCCGGCCGGTGACCAGCTTGATCGACTCCAGCGCGCGCCGCGCGGCCTCCTCTTCCAGGCCCTTCAGCTGCGGAACCCGATAGCGTTCGGGACCCTTGGAGACGGTGAGAGCGATCTCGCCCTCCTTGCGGATCCGCTCGCCGGGAGACGGGCTGGTGCCCATCACCTGACCGCGCGGGACGGTTTCGGAGAAGTCTTGGTTCGCCAGCTTCGTGGTGAGGCCGAGCTCGCCCGCCTTGGCCGACGCGTCGGTGGCGGTCAGGTTCAGCAGGACCGGGGTCGAGGTGTAGCGATGGATCCCGTAGTACCAGCCGGCCGCGCCGACACCGATCGCAAGAGCCAGTACGGCGATCAGCGCGATCAGCCCACGACCCCTGCGCGCCGGCACCGGCGCGACCCGGGTGGCGGGTGCCGCGCCGCGCTCGAACGGCACGACGATCGTCTCGTTCGGCCGTCCCGGCGGGTGATAGCCGTTGGACCGCGGTTCCTCGTACGGCGGGTAGCCGTCGCGGCGGTGCTCGACGTACCCGTTGCCGCGCGTGTAGCCGTCGTCGTACCCGGAGTCCTCGCGGACCGCCTGCAGCGGCACGGTCAGGTCGCCGGTCAGCTCCGGATCGTCCGGCAGCCCTTCCTCCAGCGCGCTGCGAACCCGGCGAAGCTGGCGGCTCATGACCCGGGCGTCGGCCGGGCGCAGATCGCGATCGCGCGCCGTGGCCCGCTGGACCAGCGCGTCGACGTACGGCGGGATGCTCGGCTCGAGCAACGACGGCGCCGGGACGTCGGCGTGCACGTGCGCGTACGCGACCTGGATCGGCGTCTCGCCGGTGTGCGGCTTGCTGCCGGTCAGCAGTTCGTACAGCAGGATGCCGGCCGAGTACACGTCGGACCGCGCGTCGGCGCTGCCGTCGGTGACGAGCTCGGGCGCGAGGTAGGAAACCGTGCCCATCAGCAGACCCTGCGTCGCGGTCTGACCGGTCGTCGTGACCGCGCGGGCCAGGCCGAAGTCGGCGACCTTGACCGTGCCGTCGTGCGAGATCAGCACGTTCTCGGGCTTGATGTCGCGGTGCACGATGCCGGCGTCGTGGGCGGCCGAGAGCGCGGACAGCACCGGCATCAGCAGGTCGAGCGCGCGAGCCGGCGACAGCGGCGCCTGCTCCCGGACGACGTCGCGCAGCGTCCGGCCGGGCACGTACTCCATCGCCAGGAACAGCGTGCCGTCGTCCTCGCCCTGGTCGAACACGGCGACCACGTTCGGGTGCGACAGCTTCGCGGCGGCCCGCGCCTCGGCGACGAACCGGCGGCCGAACTCGGCGTCGTCGCCCATGCCCAGATGCATCACCTTGAGCGCGACGACCCGGTCCAGCCGCATGTCGAGCGCCTCGTAGACGGTCGCCATCCCGCCCTTGGCGACGCGCGCACCCACGCGGTACCGCCCGTCGAGCACCCGCCCGACCAGGCGGTCGCCGACCTGGGTGTCTACGTCGTCCGTCACGTGCGGTGAGCCGCCTCTCGAAGCCAGTCTGCAATGAGAGTGTAAATAAGCAGTCCCGGCGCAGCTTTACCGCCGCGCCGGGACCAGTGACGGTCACGCTCCGGAGCCTCTGCTCCGGCACCGGAAATCAGGCCGGGTTCCACCCGCTCTCGAGGCGGGTCTTGATCTGCAGCACGCTCTTCACGTACTGCTTGGTGTCGGGATACATCCCGTTACGCCGTACGCCGCCCAGGCCCTGGTAGTACCCGGCGACCGCGATGTCGAGCTTGGCCGCGCCGGTCAACCGGTCCAGCAGGACCACGCCCGCGGTGATGTTGTCCTGCGGTTTCAGCAGGTCGAGCTTGCGGCCGACGATCGCCGAGGCGTACCGCCCGGTGGACGGGATCACCTGCATCGCGCCGATCGCGTTCGCCGGCGACACCACCCGCTGCTTCCAGCCCGACTCCTGCCAGGAGATCGCCAGGGCCAGCTCGGGATCGACGCCGTAGCGCTGCGAGGTCGCGATGATCATCGAGCGGATCTGGCCGCGGCTGGGCAGTTTGCGGTTCTTCAGCGTGGCGCGGTTCTTGTCGGCGGCATCGACCACGTCGTCGGCGTAGATCCGCCCGTTGAAGGTGTTGTTCTTCTTCTTGCCGGGCTTCGCGGTTGCCTTCGGCACCGGAACCGGCACCAGGATCGGTTTGCCGACGTAGATCCGGTCGCTGCGCTTCATCCCGTTCACCGACAGCAGGTAGGCCTGGCTGACGTGGTACCGCCGGGCGATCCCGCCGATCGTGTCGCCGGACTTCACGACGTAGCTGATCCGGCCGCGTCCGGCGGCGGTGGTGCGTGGTGGTGCTTTCTTCGGCCCGCCGGGCAACTGGAGGACCTCGCCGGCGTAGATCGCGTTGCCGTTGCCGGGCAGGTCGTTCAGTGCGACCAGCGTCTTGACCGTGGTCCCGTACCGGGCGGCGATGTGACTCAGCGTGTCGCCCTGCTTGACCTTGTACTGCCCGAAGCCGGGCGAACCGGCGGTGATCACCCCGGCGGCGATCAGCGGGACCGCCAGGCCGGTGAGGATCTTGACGACGGTACGCCGCCGGTTCCGCGGCTCGGATCGGACGTTGTGCTCGGGCTCAGGCGCCGTGGCGCTCGTGTTCGTCATATCCATCTCCCCGTGTCAACGTCCCTTGACCGTAAGTGGTGATGCTGATGTGACAACAGGGACCGACGGGGCGCAGGTTACGGCTGTTACCCAATGTTTACAGTTGACGCCTGAACTACATGGATGTGGTTCACAATCGACGCGCCCACAAGGGGTTTGCGGTACGACCGATGCCATCGGCAACAGGTGCCGATGGCATCGATGGGAGACGCGCGAACTACAGCTCGGCGCGGCCCTCGAGCGGCGACGAGGCCTGCGCCGCGTGGTAGCGCCGGGGGATTCGCCCGGCCAGCAGAGCGTTGCGTCCAGCGGTCACCGCGTCGCGCATGGCGGCGGCCATCAGGGCCGGTCGTTCGGCTCGGGTGACGGCTGTCGCCAGTAGCACAGCGTCACATCCGAGCTCCATCGCCAGGGCCGCGTCGGACGCCGTACCGATGCCCGCGTCGAGCACGACGGGGACCTTGGCGGCCTCGACGATCATGCTGATGTTGTGCGGGTTGCGAATGCCGAGCCCCGAACCGATCGGCGATCCGAGCGGCATCACCGCCGCACAGCCCACCTGCTCCAGCCGGCGCGCCAAGATCGGGTCGTCGTTGGTGTAGGCGAGCACCTGAAACCCGTCGGCGGCAAGGGTTTCCGCGGCGTCCAGCAGCTCGACCGGGTCGGGCAGCAGAGTGTGGTCGTCGGCAACGACCTCCAGCTTCACCAGATCGGTCTCCAACGCCTCGCGTGCCAAACGCGCAGTGAGCACCGCCTCACCCGCAGTGAAACACCCTGCGGTGTTGGGCAGTACGGCGATGTCGTGTTTGCGCAGGATGTCGAGCACCGAGCCCTGCTGATTCGGGTCGAGCCGTCGCAGCGCGACGGTGGTCAGCTGGGTGCCGGACGCGATCAACGCCTCTTCCAGCACTTCGAGGCTGGGCGCTCCACCGGTGCCCATCACCAGCCGGGACGTCAGTTCGCGTCCGGCGATCACCAGGGTGTCGTCACTCATGTCTTCTCCTCAACCGCCCTGGACCGCGGTGAGGATCTCCACCCGGTCGCCCTCGGCCAGCGCCGTCCCCGGCCACTCGGCCCGGGTCACCACCGCTTCGTTGACTGCCACCGCGACCCCGATCGGGCTGCGGGCCCACCGCTGCACCACGTCGGCGACGGTCGTCCCGGCGTCGATCTGCTCGGCGGCGCCGTTCACCAGCACGTTCATGACCTCACTCACCCCATCACCTTAGGCACTTTCGCGGCGCCGTTGCCCGCCCGGTCGTCCCCGTGAGACCGCGCGAACCGGCTCGCCAGGAACGGCTCCGCCAGCGTCGGCAGTACGCCGGTCCGAACGGTCTCGGCGACGACCTGCGCCGTGATCGGCGTCAGCAGTACGCCGTTGCGGTAGTGGCCGGTCGCCCAGAGCAGCCCGTCGAGCCCTGACGCACCCAGGACGGGCGCGTTGTCCGGCGTCGCGGGCCGAAGCCCGGCGATGCTCTCGACCAGCTCCAGTTCGTCGGTGATCGGCAGGACCATCCGTGCGTCCCGCAAGAGCGTGAACACCCCGCCGGCCAGGACTCTGGTGTCGTAGCCGAGCTCCGAGGTCGTCGCGCCGACCACCAGCTCACCGCCGGGCCGGGGAACGAGGTAGACCGAGAAGCCGCGCGCGGTCGCTCGTACCGTGTGGTGCAGAACGGGCCGGTACGCCTCCGGGACGCGCAGCCGGAGGATCTCGCCCTTCAGCGGCCGGACGGGCGGGCGAAGCTCGTCGGGGATGCCGTTGAGCTGTGCGGTCCACGGACCGGCCGCGGCGACCAACTGCTCGGCGCGGATCGTGTCGCCGTTGTCCAGCTCGACGCCGACCGCCTTCATGCTCTCGACCATGATCCGGCTGACCGAACGGCGGATCAGCGTGACGCCTGACAGCTCGACCGCGCGCAGCAGGGCGGCGACGGTTCGGCGGTTGTCGACGGAGTGGTCGCCGGGCACCCAGACGCCGGCCGCCACGCCGGCGGCGAGCAGGGGTTCGCGTTTGCGGGTTTCGCGGCCGGTGAGTTCCTCGACCTCGAGACCGAGGCGACGCTGGTACTCCGCGAGGCGGCGGATCGCGGCCGCGTCGTCGGCGTCGTACGCGACGGAGAGGGTGCCGGTTCGGTGCAGCCCGGCCGAGAGCCCGGTGAGCGCTTCGAGCTCCTCCGCGAACGACGGCCAGGCGGCGTTGCCGGCCAGATTGAGCGCGAGCAACGCGTCCTCGCCGTACTCGACCTCGGTGACGGGGGCGAGCATGCCGGCCGCGACCGACGAGGTCCGGTTGCCGGGTGTCGGATCACATACCGTCACCTGGATACCGTCTGCAGCCAACCGCCAAGCGATCGACAACCCGATCAGTCCGCCGCCCACCACCACGACTTCGGACCTGGACTCCGTCATGGGCCAACAGTACTTCGGTATACACATGGCAGGCTTGGGCTTGTGACTGAGCACACCGCGCCACTCCGCGACCGACTCGACGCCGCCCGGCTCTACCTGTGCACCGACGCCAGGCAAGAGCAGGGAGACCTCGAACAGTTCCTCGACGCCGCGCTCGGCGGTGGCGTCGACATCGTCCAGCTCCGGCAGAAGGAGATGGAGGCGGCCGACGAACTCGCCGCGCTCGAGATCTTCGCCGACGCCTGCAAGCGGCACGGCAAGCTGCTCGCCGTGAACGATCGCGCCGACCTCGCGTACGCCGCTGGTGCCGACGTCCTGCACCTCGGCCAGCGTGACCTGCCGGTGCGGCACGCCCGGGCGATCACCGGCCCGGAGGTGATCGTCGGCCGGTCCACGCACACCTTCAGCCAGGTGAACGCCGCGGTCGCCGAGGTCGGCTCGGACTACTTCTGCGTCGGGCCGACCTGGGAGACCCCGACCAAGCCCGGCCGGACCGCGGCCGGCCTGGAACTCGTCTCGTACGCCGCTAGCCGCCAGCAGGCCAAGCCGTGGTTCGCAATCGGCGGGATCGACCTCGAACGGCTCGACCAGGTGATCGAGGCCGGCGCGAGCCGCGTGGTCGTCGTCCGGGCGATCACGGAGGCCGACGACCCGGCCGCGGCCGCCGGGGAGTTCGCGCGGCGGTTGCGTGGCGCCGGATGATCAACAACCCGAAGGCCGCTCGGATCGTCGCGGCCGTCGTCGTGGCGATGCTGGTGATCACGCTGGCGGCCTCGCTGTTCGGCTGCGGCCCCGCGGGCGGTACGGCGTCGGGCGAACCGTCGAAGGATCCCGTCAGCGGGTTGCCGTTCGTGGCGGTCGACGACCTGCCGAAGGAGGCGCGGCAGACGCTGACGCTGATCGACCAGGGCGGACCGTACCCGTACAGCCGCGACGGTGTCGTCTTCGGCAACTTCGAGAAGATCCTGCCCAAGCAGGATCGCGGCTACTACCGCGAGTACACCGTGAAGACACCCGGCGAGAAGGACCGCGGCGCCCGCCGGATCGTGACCGGGAAGGGCGGCGAGCGTTATTACACCGACGATCACTACAAGTCGTTCCGCCGGATCGCGGCGGACGGGGGGACCGACGGATGACTGAGCTGCGCGCACTGCTGGACGCCGGACTACGCCCCGGGGTCTACCGCTGGCGCTCGGACCTGACCGCCGAGCAGGTGGGGTCGCGCGTGATCGCGGCCGGCTGGGGGTTCGTGCGGCTCGACACCACCGGCGTACTGGACAAGGCCGGGTTTCTGGACGTCTGCGCGACCGCCTTCGACCTGCCGCGCTGGTTCGGACGGAACTGGGACGCCCTGGCGGACTCGTTGGGTGATCGGTCGACCGGCGAGCCCGAGATCGTGCTGTGGGACGGCTGGCGCGAACTGCTCGACCACGACCACGACACGGTCGACGTCGCACTGCAGATCTTCAGCGAGGACACCTTGGAGGCGGGGCAGCTTCGGGTGCTGCTCCGCGAGGCGGCCGACATTCCTCAGCTGGTCAGTGACTTGCCGATCCTCTAGGCAGCCCGAAGTACGACCGTACGCCCGGGCTGTGGGCGACGTGATCGGGCGGCCTGGTGGTCAGGTCGGGTAGTCCGACCGAGGCCAGGAGGCGGGTCGCCTGGAGGTCGAGCAGCTCGGCGGAGCGTAGGGGCCAGACCGGATGTTCGTTCGGCAGGTACCAGGTGCGGCTTGCCCGGCGGACGTGCAGGCCCCAGCGAGCGGTGAGGAAGTGCTCGAGCGGTCCGGCCTCGAGGGGCTCGCCGACGCGGACCGCGATCCGGCTTGCGACCGGGTCGGCTGGTTCTGCTGCTCGGTTCGCGACCGCCTCGTCCGGGTCTTCCGCCCGGCCGACAACTCGCCGGAGCGATCTTGTCGTGTAGGTGTGGACATCCGCCTCCACGTCGTACTGCATGCTCGCCCACCGGTAGGGCAGGCCGAAGATCGTGCGAGCGACGGCGACGACATCCAGCCGGTCGGTGTCGAGACTCAGGAAGAACACCCCACGCCGGCCGGACGCGTCGACCGAGTAGAGGCGGATGTTGGTTTCCAGGAAGTCGCCGAGCAGCGCCGGTCCGCGGGCGAAGCCGGTGGCGACCATGCGGAACGGAATCAGACCGACGTACGCGCGACCCGCGAAAGTGTCGGGCCGGATGCCCGCCGGATAGAAGTGGGCGATCGATGCTGGATCGACCGCCCAGTGCACGAAGGTGAGATCCAGCCAGGACTGCCGCAGGACGCGCGGCCGGGGGAGCGGCGGCGCATTCGGCGTGACTGGTTGTCCCATCTGCGCAATCTAGCGCCCGGTCTCCTGTCGCTTCCGCTCCAGCGCCTCCACGTCGGCGACGAACCACAGCTGCCACCCGCGGTTGCTCTCCCGCACCCAGTCGCGGAACGGCGTACTGCCCGCCTCGTACGCCGAAACGTTGCCGATCACCGCAAGACCCATCCCGTACTGCGCGAACTTCTGCACGATGTCCCCGGCCACCCCGCTGCTCAGATCGAAGAAACCGGCCGGCAGATCCTCGATCCGCACGGCGACCCACGCAGCCTGATGCCAGTACGACGCGTCGCCGATCAGATCGATCGCGTCCTGCACCTGGCTCAGCGGTTTCTCGTTGACGTACACGCTCATCGCAGGAACTCCAGCACCCGCTCGGTCTGCGGCGGCAGCAGATGCCCGCCTCCGTCGATCACCACCGACCGTCCCGGCAGTCGCCGCGCGGTCTCGGCCGAGTCGAGCATCCGGTCCTTGCTCCCGACGATCGCCAGCAGGTCCAGCTTCGCCAATTGCTCGTCGGTGAAGATCGGCAGCCGGACGCGACGGGGCTCGAAGTGCTGGTTGACCAGCAGGCCGAAACTCAGGTGCTGCCATTCGAGGCCTGCGGGCAGCGGACCGATCACCATCGACACGGCCTTCCGCACACCCCACGCACCGAACGGCCGAACGGCCAGCGCGGGCAGCAGCGGCAGCACCTTCTGCCGGCTGAACCCGGCCGGTGACAGCAAGGCCATCCGCCGCACGCGACCCGGCCGCCGCGTCGCGTAGTCCAGGGCGAACCAGGCGCCCAGCGACAAACCCACGATCGAGAACCGGTCGACCTCCAGGGCCTCGAGTACGTCGTCCAGCCATTCGGCGTACGCCGGGGAACCGATCTCCGGCCGCGGCGAGGCGCTCAGCCCCGGCTCGCTGATTCCGTCGATCGCGTGCACGCGGAAGTGCCGGCTCCACGTCGGGACGTCGTACGACCAGTCGATCGTCGTACCGGCGGAGCCGTGCAGCAGGATCAGCGGCGGCGCGTCGGCCGGGCCGCTCGACACCACGAAGGTCGGGCCCTGGCGCGTGTCGACCAGGCGTTGGTCGCTGGGCACCGGCCAGTCAGCGAGCAGCTCGCGGTAGCGGGCGTGCACGATGGACTGGCCGGTGGAAGATCGGTACGTCATATCCGTAAACTACTCTATAAGTCCCTATTCCGGACTCTATAGGGAATTCTAAGGAATCAGATGCGTCAGGAGCTGTACTCGGTCGAGCAGGTCGCGGAGCAACTGGGCCTGCACGTCCGAACGATCCGGAACTACGTGCGCGACGGCCGGCTCAAGGCGACCCGGATCGGCAAGCAGTACCGGATCTCCCGCGAAGACCTGGAGGAGTTCACCGGCACCCCCGCGCCAGGCTCGGTCGCGGACCAGCGGCACGCTGAGGTATCGAGCGTCGTCCGGATCGACGGCGTGGACCGCCCGGCCGCCGACCGGATCAGCACCTACGTGACCGCCTCGATCAACCAGGGCGGACTGGGCCGGCTACGCGTCGAGCTCGCCTACGACGAGAGCCGCGGCGTACTCACGGTCATCGTGCTCGGCGCCCTCGACGTCACCGCCGACCTGCTCCGGCTGATCCAAACAATCGTCGAAACCTGACCCCGAGCCCCGACTCGCAACCGGCCGACTCGCGACCGGCCGATTCGCGACCGGCCGATTCGCGACCGGCCGATTCGCGACCGGCCGATTCGCGACCGGCCGACTCGCGACGGCCCGAACTGCGCCCTTGCCACCGAGCGCCGACGGCTGGCGGACCCGCGGAGGACGCCGCCACCGCCGAGATCTCACGTTCGCGCCAGGCGCGGATGGATCTCCGCCGGGAGGGATCCGATTATCCGCACCCGCACCGGCCGGTCCCAGCTGCAGCGTCCAGCCGCAGCATTAACGGCAGCGTCCCCCGGCGCTCAGCCGCAGCGTCCTACCGCAGCCGCAGCCGTAACCGCAGCGTCCGCCTCCGCGCCAGCGCCGGTCCCAGCCGCAGCGTCCTGCTGCAGGCCGACGTCCCGCCCCTGGCCCAGCCGCAGCATCCTGCTCCAGTCGTAGCCGCAGCGTCCTCCTCCAGCCGCAGCCGCAGCGTCCCGCCCCTCGCCCTGCCCTTCCGTCCCATTTGACGGGTCAACCCATCGATTGGTGGGTCCGATGGCGGCATCCCGCACTGGAACCCCCACATCCGAGGGTTAACCGTGCAAATGTCGGCGGCGGCCGGAGCCAGGGTGGCGAGAGTGGGACCGGGAGCGGAGGGTGATTGGCCGCGGGGTGCCGCGAGCGCGGGGTGAGGCGAGCGGGGGTTGGCGTGCGCGGGTGACGCGAGTGCGGCGGACCGTGAGCGGGAGGTCACCCGAGGCCGGGGTGCGAGTGCTGCGGGCCGTGACCGCAAGGTGATCCGAGTCCGGGGTGGCGCGAGTGCGGGCTGACGCGTGCGGGGTTAGGCGAGCGTGGGATGGGGTGAGGGGAATGAGGCGAGCGGGTGAGGGGGTGATGGGGTGAGGGGGTATGAGGTGAGCGGGGAATCGAGGTGAGCGGAAGCCGAGCGCGGGTCAGGCGCGAGCGGGGGAGCTCAGAGGTGCCGGGAAGTCGCCGCGATCGCGAGGTCGGCGAGGGCCTTGCGGGACGGCTCGTCTTGGATGGGGGAGCGGTCGAGGGCCTGCATCGCCTCGGCGGTGCGTTCGCTGATCAGGTCCTCACAGGCCTGCACCGAGCGGCTGTCCTGCAGGATCTCGCGGAGCAGCTGGATCTCGTCGTCGTCCAGGTCCGGCCGGCCGAACAGGCGCTCGAACTCAGCCAGCTGCACCGGCGACGCGTGGTCGACCGCGTGCGCGATCAGCACCGTGCGCTTGCCCTCGCGCAGATCGTCACCGGCCGGCTTGCCCGTCACTGTCGGGTCGCCGAACACCCCCAGCAAGTCGTCCCGCAGCTGGAACGCCTCGCCCAGCGGCAGCCCGTACGCCGACAGCGAGTCGATCAGGTGCTGGTCCGCTCCGCCGAGCGCCGCGCCGACGTGCAGTGGGCGCTCGACCGTGTACGTCGCCGCCTTGTACCGCAGTACTCGCAAGGCGAGGTCCATGTCCGACTCGCCGCTGGCTTGCGCGACCAGGTCCAGGTACTGCCCGGCGGTCACCTCGACCCGGACCGCGTCGAAGAACTTGGACGCCCGCGCGAGCGCCGCCGCGTCGAAGCCCGACGTGTGCAGCATCTCGTCGGCCCAGATCAGGCACAGGTCGCCGAGCAGGATCGCCGCGCCGATCCCGAAGCCGACCGGGTCGCCCCCGGCGCCGGTGAGCTCGGTCCGGGCCCGCTGCAGCGCTTCGAACCGCTTGTGCGCCGACGGTGCTCCGCGACGGGTGTCGGAGGAGTCCATCACGTCGTCGTGCACCAGGGCGCTGACGTGCAGCATCTCCAGGCTCGCGGCGGCGGACAGGATCGGCCGCTCCGGATCGCCACCGGCGGCCCGGAAACCCCAGTAGCAGAAGGAGGGGCGCAGGCGCTTGCCCCCGCTGGTCGCGTCGCGGGCGGCCTGGACCTGCTCGGCCAGCTCGGGGCCGATCTCGGCCAGCCGCTGCTCCTGGACGTCGAGGAACTCGGTCAGCGTGCGCTGGATCTCGGTGGGGATGTCTGCGTCGGCATGCACGTCTCGGAGGGTAGTCGGTCGCCTCCCACGAGCCCATGCCCCGGTAGGCTGACGGGATGGTCAACGGTTTCCCTTCGACGCTTCCCGGCAGCACGCCGACGATCCGTGAACTGCTCGCGACCGGCGACCCCTCGTTCTCCTTCGAGTTCTTCCCACCCAAGACCCCGGAGGCCGAGGAGGTGCTGTGGCGGTCGATCCGCGAGATCGAGCAGCTGCGTCCCACCTTCGTCTCGATCACGTACGGCGCCGGCGGCACCACCCGTGACGGCACGATCCGGGTCACCGAGCGGGTCGCGCAGGACACCTCGCTCACCCCGCTCGGCCACCTGACCGCCGTGGCGCACTCGCGCGACGAGCTCCGGTCGGTCGTCGGCGCGTACGCCGGAGCCGGGATCCGCAACGTGCTCGCGCTGCGCGGTGACCCGCCGGGCGGGCCGCGCCAGCCGTGGGTCGCGCACCCCGAGGGGCTGAACCACGCGATCGAGCTGGTCGAGCTGGTCAAGTCCCTGGGCGACTTCTGCGTCGGGGTGGCGGCGTTCCCGGACAAGCACCCGGAGGCGGCCGACCTCGACTTCGACGCCCGGGTGCTGGCCGCGAAGGCCCAGGCCGGTGCCGACTATGCGATCACGCAGATGTTCTTCGGCGCCGACGACTACTTCCAGCTGGTCGACCGCGCCGCCGCGCTGGGCTGCGAGATCCCGATCCTGCCGGGCATCATGCCGGTGACGAACATCAAGCAGATCCACCGGATGGCCGAGCTGACCGGCATGGCGCTCCCGACCGCCGTTACCGACCGCCTGCACGCGGTCGAGGAGGACCCGGCGGCGGTCCGCGAGGTCGGCATCGAGATCGCCAGCGAACTGTGCGACAAGCTGCTCACCGGTGGTGCGCCCGGCATCCACTTCATCACCCTCAACCGCTCCACCGCGACCCGCCAGGTCTACCTGAACCTGCAGGGCACGACGGTCTGACGCGGGGCGCCGAGGACGGCGCCGGTGCGGCTCGGGTGGGGCCACCGGCATCCTGCCGCTAGGGTTTGCAGATGGCTGACCCGAGTGACCTGGTGATCGATCGCACGCTGGTGCTGCTGCGGCACGCGAAGGCGGTGCCGCCGGAGTCGATGGCCGATCTCGATCGGCCACTTTCCGAGCGGGGCCGGGCCGACGCGGCGGCGGTCGGGCGGTACTTGGTTGCCGAGGGCATCGAAGCCGACCTGGTGTTGTGCTCGCCGTCGATCCGCACCCAGGAGACGTGGGAGTACGCCGCCGAGGCCGGTGCGATCACCGCGGACCTCTGGTTCGACCGGCGGATCTACAACGCCGACACCGACGGCCTGCTCGACGTCGTCCGGGAGGCTCCGCCGGAGGCGCGCACGGTGATCCTGGTCGGCCACGCGCCGGGCATCCCGTGGCTGGCCGACCAGCTCGCGCTCGACGGCACCAGCCCCGAGCGGGTCGAGCTGACCCGCAAGTACCCGACCAGCGGACTCACCGTCCTGCACCACACCGTCCGCTGGTCCGACCTCGCCCCCGACGACTGCGACCTCGTCGACTACGTCATCCCTCGGGGGTAGGCGCCGGGCACAACCCATCGGGCGGAAGCTCCCCGGTGAGCAGGTACTTCTCGGCCCGCCGATCAATGCACGGGTTCTTCTCGAACAGGTACGACGCGTGGTTGCCCCCGCCGTCGATCAGCAGCCGCGAACCCTTCAGCGCCTGGCGCATCCGCACCGCCCCGATCACCGGCGTCGCCGCGTCGTCCTTGCCCTGCAGCAGCAGGATCGGCGGTACGTCGGCCGACCCGATCCGTACGTCGCGCGCCGGACCGACCGGCCAGAACGCGCAGGGCGCGCCGTACCAGGTGTTCAGCCAGGCGAAGAGTGGCGCGGAGGCGTTGGACGCGACGGTGTCGTGGTGCCACTGACGCCAGTTGCGCGGCCAGCCCGGGTCCATGCAGTTGTACGCCAGTTGCCCGGTGTCGACCGACTGCGACGCGAGCTGGTCGGTCGCGGCGAGCAGAGTGCTCGGATCACCCTTGCGATAGTCCGAGACCGCCCGCATCAGATCGCCCCACGTGACGTCGATGTACATGCTCGACGCGAGCAGGTCGTCCAGCTCCGCCCCTCCGGCCCGGCCGCCCGCGGGCTTCGCCGCCAGCTTCCGGTGCACGTCGCGCCAAGCAGTCTCGACCGTCGACCGAGTACGCCCGAGGTGGTACGTGCTGTCGCGCGCAGCCGTCCAGGAGAACAGCTGCTGGGCCCGATGCTGCAGCGCCGGGTTCTGCTCGTACGCCGTCCGGTAGGTGCTGACCGACGGATCGACGACGCTGTCGAGAATCATCCGCCCGGTGTGCGACGGGAACAGCGTCGCGTAGGTGGCGCCGAGCTTGCTGCCGTACGAATACCCGAGGTAGTCGATCTTGTCCCGGCCCAGAGCGATCCTGATCCGGTCCATGTCCCGGGCGGCGTTCTCGGTGGTGATGTGCGGCAGCAGGTCCTTCGCCTTCGCACCGCAGCGCGCGGCGACCTGCTTGGCCAGTGAGATCCGCTGCGCCTCCTGCGCCTTGTTCGCTGCGCGGTAAGGCAGCGCGGGATGCGGAGTCAGGCCCGACAGGTCGCCACAGTCGACCGGGCTGCTCAGGCCCACGCCGCGCGGGTCGAAGCTGAACACCGCGTACTGGTCGGCGACAGCTTGCGGCAGACCAGCGGACACCATCTGCTCCGTGCCGAGTCCGGATGCACCAGGACCGCCCGGATTGACCAGCAGGAAGTGCTTGGCGCTCAGGCTGCCGATGCCCGACACCGTCAGCGTGATCTGCCGGCCATTGGGGTCGGAGTAATCCAGCGGAACCTGCAAGGTGCTGCAGGCAACTTCCTGCGGCACGCCGTCGGGGCAGGCGCCCCACTTCAGCGTGGACGCGGTCGCCGGGCCGGACTGCCCGGCGACCACTGCGGTCACAGACGCGACGGTGGCCAGAATCGCCACACCGCGTACGACGCCGTTCTTCAAACGCCCAACTACCTTCCGGTCAGGAGGCGCGGGCGGGCAACCAGTGAGTCGTGCTGTTGATGGTGATCATCCGCTGGGTGGCACGGGTCAGGACGACGTACAACGCGCGGACGCCCCCGAGCGTATCGCTGACGATCCGGTCCGGCTCCACCACCACCACCGCGTCGTACTCGAGTCCCTTCGACTCCAGCGGGGTGAGGGTGGCGATCCGGGGATCGTTGAGCTCGGCAAGCACCGCGTCGACAGCCGGCCGCAGCTTCGGCGGCACGATCACGCCGACCGTGCCCTCGACCAGGCCGAGCAGCTCGGCGGCCGCGTCGGCCGAGGCCTCGGCGACCTTGGCCGCGTCGAAGATCCGGTGCTCCGGCCCGACCCCGGTCCGGCGGACCGCGTCCGGCAGGTCGGCGTCCGGGATCTGTTGCCGGATCACCTCACCGGCGAACGCGTAGATCTCGGCCGAGTTCCGGTAGTTGGTGGACAGCCGGAACGTGTGCCGCTGCAGGTGCGACAGCATCGTCTCCATCGCGGTCCGGGCCTCGTCCGGGTCCGGCCAGGAGCTCTGCGCCGGGTCGCCGACGATCGTCCAGCTCGCCTGCGGACCGCGCCGGGTGACCATCCGCCACTGCATCGGGGACAGGTCCTGCGCCTCGTCGACGAGCACGTGCGCGTACTCCTCGGGCTCGTCGGCCTCGGCCGCCGCGGCCGCGCGGGCCCGGCGCTCCGACGTGGTGAGCACCTCGTTCACGCCGTCCGACAGGCCTTCCAGCCAGTCGAACTCCTCGTCCTTGCCCGCTTCGGGGACCGGCGCCCGGCCGAGCAGGTGGGTCAGCTCGTCCAGCAGCGCGACGTCGGCGACCGTGATCTCGTCGGTGCCGCGGATCCCCGCCGCGAGCGTCTCGATCTCGGCCGGGGTCAGATCGTGCCGCGCCCAGCGCGTGAGGCGGCGCGCATCGCCGAGCCAGCGCAGCACGGTCAGCGGCGTCAGCACCGGCCACCAGGCGGCGAAGAAGCTCCGGAACGCCGGGAGGTCGGTGACCTGGTCGCCGAACGACTCGCGGTCGGCGTACACGCCGTTGCGCAGGTCCTCGGGGAACCGGCTCCACAGCGCCGCGACGAGTCCCTTGCGCGCTTCGGCGGCGGCGCGGTTCCGCGGGGTCCGGCGCAGGGCGTTGCGGCGGACGTTGTCGAGCTGGTTCGCGTCCAGCTCGACCGTGCCGCCGCCGACGAAGACGCGCAGCGTGGTCGGCGCCTCCGGGACCCGGTCGCGGGCCGCTCGGGACAGCAGGCCGGTCATCCGCAGCGAGCCCTTGATCGCGGCCACGTCGGCCTCGTCGATCGCGGTCGCGAGGACGCCGTCGACCAGCTCGCCGACCGCGCGCAGGGAGACGGTGTTCTCGCCCAGGCTCGGCAGCACCCGCTCGATGTAGGCCATGAACGCGGCCGACGGACCGACCACGAGCACCCCGCCGCGCTCGAACCGGCGACGGTCGCTGTAGAGCAGGTACGCCGCGCGGTGCAGCGCGACGACGGTCTTGCCGGTGCCCGGCCCGCCGCCGATCACGGTGACACCGCGGGCAGGAGCCCGGATCGCCTGGTCCTGCTCGGCCTGGATGGTGGCGACGATGTCGCGCATCGTGTGCCCGCGGGCCCGCGACAGCGACGCCATCAACGCGCCCTCGCCCATCACCGGCAGGTCCTCCGGCGCCCGCTCGGGAGCCAGCAGGTCGTCCTCGATGCCGATGATCTTCGCGCCCTTGTTGCGCAGCACCCGCCGGCGGACGACGCCCAGCCGGTCGGTCGACGTCGCGCGGTAGAACGGCTCCGCGGCCGGCGCCCGCCAGTCGATCACCAGCGGCTCGTACTCGGCGTCGCGGACACCGATCCGGCCGACGTACAGCTTCTCCAGGTCGGCCGCGCGCTCGGCGGGCGGCCCGTCGTCGCCGCCGTCGGAGTCGAGCCGGCCGAACACCAGGCCCTCGTGCTCGGCGTCCAGCTCGGCGATCCGCCGGGCGGCCGCGAACACCAGGACGTCGCGCTCGTACAGGCCGGTCTGCTCCTCTTCGCGCACCCGGCCGACGTTCTGCGCCTGGGCGCGCTGATGACCCTCGACCGCGATCCGGGACGCCGACCGGGAGGCCGCTTCGACCCGGTCGTAGACCCGGTCGACATGCTGCTGCTCGGCCTCCAGCTCAGCCCGCTCGACCGACTCGGGATCGGGTGACGTGGGGGTTTGGTCCACCGGGGTCCTCTCTACTGCCGGGGCGCTTTCCCCCGACACGGAACACATGAACGATCAATCGTAGTGCGCGCTTCCGGCCGACCCCAGGCCGGTCCCGCCCTTTCCCTCAGGCTTTGCCGACCGCGTCGGCCACGATCGCCGCGCCGAGCGTCGTCGCGGGCACCCCGCCGCCCGGGTGAGCGCCCGCGCCGACGCAGTACAGGCCCTCGACCGGCGAGGTGTTCGCGGCCCGGCGGCGGGCGGTCCGGTAGCCCTCCCAGGCGACTCCGGCCCACCACGACGCCGACGTCTGCCGGGACACGACCTTGTCCCGGATGTGCAGACCGCGCGCGACCAGCAGGTCGACGACGTCGTCGGTGGGGAAGCCGTGCACGAGCACCGACCAGGCCTGGTGCCCGGCCGGCGCCTGACCGCCGGTCCGCACGGTCACCGTCGGCGTCCCGTGCAGCACGGTCTCGAACGGCAGCTCCGGCAACGGCTCCCGCAGCCCGAGATGGACGACGTACGCCGCCTGGGCCTGGTGTGTGCGCTCGACCTGCTTGCGGGCCTTCTTGGCCGCCGGGTCGGCGACGAGCTGGGTGTAGAGCACCCGTGGATCGATGTCGCTCACCACGATGTCGGCGGGCAGCTCGGTCCCGTCGGCCAGCCGGACGCCGGTGACCACGCCGTCTCGGGTGCTCACGCTCGCCACCTCGGCGCCGGTGCGCACGTCGATCTTGCGCTCGACCGCGCGCTGGGCCAGAGCGTCCGCGACGGCGCCGAAGCCACCGGCCACTGTCCAGCGGCCGAAGGTGCGTTCCAGGTACGACCAGACTCCGACGTACCCGGGTGTGAGCCGGGCTTCCGAGCCCTGCTGGGTGGCGTAGTAGCGCAGGACCGCCCGGGCCCGGTCGTCGTCGAGGCGGCGCTCAGCGACGGTCTCCAGGGACTGCCAGGGCTTCAGCTCGCGGATCGCGGGAAGGGGGAGCCGGTCCATCAGCGGCGGCTCCAGCGAGGTCTTGCGCAGCACCTGCCAGGTGTCGCTGTAGCTGTCGACCAGACTGGTCCAGCGCTGAGCGGTCTGCTCACCGGCCAGGTCGGTCCAGGCTTCGAGCTGCGCCGCACGGTCACCGACCGGCAGGTCCAGGACCGAGCCGTCGCCGAACAGGTGCCGGCGCGGCGTGGTGACGGGGTCGAGCTGGACCAGGCTCTCGATCGGCCGGCCGGACTTGCGGAACAGGTCGCGCAGGACGGCCGGCAGCGTCGTACTGGCGGCGCCGGCGTCCCAGCTGAAGCCGTCGGCCTCGACCCGGCCGAGGGCGCCGCCGAGACGGTCCTCGGCCTCGCAGACGGTGACCTGGTGGCCGAGCTTGGCCAGGCGGACGGCGGTGGCGAGACCGGCGAGGCCGGCCCCGATGACGATCACGCGGGACATCAGAGGGTGGTGCTCCCAGTCGCTGGATTGCTGCGTCGTTCCCGCCAGGCGCGGAACCTGACGAGGCCGCGCCGGATCGCGCGGAGTGCGAGGTAGACGGCGATCAGGCCGAGCACCAGCAGGACGGCGGCCACGATCAGCGCGGCGGTCGGGTGGAAGACGGCCAGCGACATCACGCTGAGCACGGCGACGTCCTCGCCGGAGGAGGCGGCGATGTTGGTGACCGGCTCGGGCGAGGTGTTGATCGCCAGCCGCAGGCTCGACTTCACCAGGTGCGAGACGAGGGCGACCACGCCACCGGTGGTGGCGACCACGGCCTGCTCCAGGTTGCTCGCGTCGCCGGCCATCAGCGCGGCGATCACCGCGCCGACCGTGGGCCGGATCAGCGTCGAGACGGTGTCCCAGGCGGAGTCGACGTACGGGATCTTGTCGGCGACGAACTCGATCGCGAACAGCGCGCCGGCGGCGATCAGCACGCCGTTGCCGGTCAGGGCCGCCGGTACGTCGTCGACGTCGGCGAAGCGGCCCAGCAGGCCGAGCACCAGAACGCACGCGTAGGCGTTGATCCCGCTCGCCCAGCCGGACGTGAAGGCCAACGGCAAGGCTTCCATGTTGCTGCTCCGAACTCGATCGCGGTCAGTAACGAACCTGACGCCGCGAGTTTTAGTTAACCGTTGACATCCGCTTCGCCTCGACCGAGAGTGAACAGGCTGCCGGTCCGCGTGACCGCCACACACTCCAGATCAGGGAGATCGAACATGCGTCGTCGTCCGAAGATTCTCGCCGCACTGGCCGCGCTGGCGCTGCCCATAGCCGCGACCGGCGTGTCGTCGGGCAGTCCGCCCGCCGCGGTCGCGGCCACGCCGGCGCCTGGGCTGGCCGCCGCGTTCCAGTCCGCTGCGCAGCAGTACGGCGTACCGGAGTCCGTACTGCTGGCCGTCTCGTACGCCCAGACCCGTTGGGACGACCACCAGGGTCGTTCGAGTACGTCGGGCGGCTTCGGCCCGATGCACCTGACCGCCGCCGACCCCAGTGAGCTGGTCGAGCGCTCCGCCGGGCAGAAGCTGGCCAAGGGCGACTCGCTGCGCACGCTGTACACCGCGTCGGACCTGACCGGGCTGGACCCGGTCGCGCTGCGCAACGACCCGGCGGCCAACGTCGCGGGTGGCGCGGCGCTGCTGGCGTCGTACCAGAAGTCGCTGGGGCTGCCGGTCGGTGCCGACACCTCAGCTGCCGACTGGTACGCCGCAGTCGCGAAGTACTCCGGCTCGTCGGACCGCGTCGGCGCCTCCGCCTTCGCCGACGACGTCTACGGCATCCTGGCCCGCGGCGCGGCCCGGACGACGAACGTCGGCGAGCAGGTGAGCATGCCGGCGCTGAAGGTGACGCCGCAGCGCGAGCAGCTGTCGCGGCTGAAGCTGTCCGGTGCTGCCCGGGACACGGCGGCGTCGGACGTGGAGTGCCCGGCCCAGCTGAACTGCGAGTGGCTGCCCGCGCCGTACCAGGTCACCGCGCCGGGTGACTACGGCAACCACGACCTGGCGAATCGGCCGAAGACCGGCAAGATCGACTACATCGTCATCCACGACACCGAGACCAGCTGGGAGGGCACGCTGAACCTGGTGCAGGACCCGACGTACGTGAGCTGGCAGTACACGATGCGCTCGTCGGACGGGCACACCTGGCAGCACGTGAAGGCCAAGGACGTCGCCTGGCACGCCGGCAACTGGTACGTGAACATGCACAGCATCGGGATCGAGCACGAGGGCTTCGCGGCCGAGGGCGCGACCTGGTACACCGAGGCGCTCTACCGCAACTCGGCCCGGCTGGTGAAGTACCTGGCGGCCAAGAACAACATTCCGCTGGACCGCGCGCACATCATCGGCCACGACCAGATCCCCGGCACGCTGCCGTCCACGGTGGCCGGTATGCACTGGGACCCGGGACCGTACTGGGACTGGGAGCACTACTTCGACCTGCTCGGCGCGCCGATCTACGGGCACCAGATCTTCCCGGTGAAGGCCGGCTCGATCGTCACGATCAAGCCCGGCTTCGACGACAACGTGCAGGTGGTCACCAACTGCACCGGCGCCGGGACGACGTGCGCCCCGCAGGGCACGAACTTCGTCTACCTGCGACAGGCACCGGACGACGCGGCGCCGCTGGTCAAGGACCTCGGCCTGCGCCCCGGTTCGTCGGCCTCGACGACGCAGGTGTCGGACATCGGAGCGCGGGCGGCGGCTGGTTCGCAGTACGTCGTGGCGCAGCGCTCGGGGGACTGGGTCGCCGTGTGGTACCTGGGCGCGCTGGCCTGGTTCAAGAGCCCCGCCTCGGCGCCAGACGCCTTCGCGAAGCCCGGCCTCGTGGTCAAGCCCAAGCCCGGCAAGGTGTCCGTGCCGGTCTACGGCCGCGCGTACCCGGAGCAGTCGGCGTACCCGGAGGGGATCCCGTACCAGACGGTGACGCCGCTGCAGTACTCGATCGGCGCGGGCCAGGCCTACCCGGTGGGCGACGCGACCATCGAGACCGACTACTACCGGGCCACGACCTTCGACGGCCGGCCGCCGACGGACCACGTCCAGGTGCTCGGCAAGGACCGGTACTACCAGATCTGGTTCGGCCACCGGATGGCCTATGTCCGGGCCGCCGACGTGGATCTGCGTCCGGCTGTCTGATCGCATGACCGACGAAGCCGTCCAGTCGCTGCTGGACGGCTTCGTCGCGTCCGCTCGCGCGATGCTGCCGGTCGAGGCGATCTGGGTGCACGGCTCGCTGGCGCTGGGCGACTTCGTCCCGTCTCGCAGTGACCTGGACCTGGTATGCGTGACCTCGGGGCCGGCGGATCCGGCGGCGATCAAGCGGATCCACCGGTCCCTGGACTCGCCGCTCGGCCGCCGGCTGCACTGCACCTACTTGCCTCGTGGCGCCTTGGGCGACGCCACGCTGCGCCATCCGACCTTCGCGCAGGAGCGGTACTTCAGCCGTCCGGTGACACCGGTCGCCCGGCGGGAGCTGTCCCTGGGCGACCTGGCGCTGACCGGGCCGCCGCCGTCGTCGTTGCTCCCGGCAACCAGCGACGAGGAGCTGGCCGCTTTCGTCCGGCGGGACCTGCTGACTTTTTGGTACCCGGTCACCGGGAAGCGTGCGCCGTGGCGGCGGGACATCTGGGTCGACCTCGGTCTGGTCACCCTCGCCCGCGCCGAGGCCACGCTGCGTACCGGTGCGCTGATCAGCAAGGGTGAGGCGCTCGACCGCCTGATCGCCCTCGGGGCGCCGTCAGCGGTGGTGAACGACATCCGCCGGCGCCGGTACGGCGGCGCGCTGGACAACTCGGTCAGTTGGCGCCTGCACCGCGCCGAACTGACCCGCACTTACTTGCGGAAGAAGATCCCTGCGATCGCCTGACACAGCTCGTCCTCGGTCATGCCGACGTCGACCTGGATCGCGTTCAGGTGCAGGGTTTTCGTCTGCTGCGCGAGGTGGGTGGAGAACAGGTGGTCGCGGGTGAGGAGGTTGCCGAGGGCCCGGTCCGGGTCGCTGGTGCCGTTCGCGAGGTGCCAGGTGCTGCCGCGGGTGTCGAAGGCGTGCCGGCGGAACTCCGGGGTCGGCAGCAGCCAGACGGCTTGGTTGCTGTTGGCAAGTAGCGGCGCGACGAGCTCCGGGAGCAGGCGGAAGCCTTCGGCTACCACGGGCTCGGGCGTGGCGGTCAGGTCCTCGACGATGTGCTCGAAGCCCTCGCCGCGGAACCAGTGGAACGTCTCCAGCATCACGTCGGGGGACCGGGTCGCCCAGCGCTCGTCCATGTCCATCGCCAGGAAGCGGTGCAGCTCCGGCGCGCTGTCCGGCGTACTGCGGGCGGCGTGGTCGCCCATCACGGCGTCGGTCGAGTAGTAGCGCAGGCCGTGCTCGGCGGCGATGCGCTGGGCAATGGTCGACTTGCCGGCGCCGCTGCCGCCGCCGATCCAGTAGACATGCTTCAGCGGGCTAATTGACGACCACCGGGGTGCCGTTGGTGAGACGCAGCAACTCGTCGTACGAGGTGGGGAAGACCGAGTGCGGGATGCCGGCCGCCGCCCAGGCCACGTCGTACTGGTCGAGGGTGGTGTCGACGAGCGTGCGGACCGGCGCCGGGTGACCGACCGGCGCGACGCCGCCGATCGCCTGGCCGGTGTGCTGCTTCACGAAGTCCGGGGTGGCTCGCTTGAGCTTGGTCAGTCCGAGCTCGGCGGCGAGCTTCGCGGTGTCGACCCGATGTGCGCCGGAGGTGAGGATCAGTACCGGCGTACCGTCGCCGTCGAAGATCAGGCTGTTCGCGATCGCGCCGACCTCGCAGCCGAGCTGTGCGGCCGCGGCCGCCGCGGTCGGCGCCGCTTCGTCGAGGATCCGGATCTCGCCGGTGGCGCCGGCTGCCGCGAGGGCATCCGCGACTCGCTGGACGTTGGGATGAGTGCTCACGTTCGCGACCTTACTTCTCGAAGACGGTGATCAGACGCCGGTACGCCGCCGGGTTGCTGAGCAGATCGGTGTTGTCCGCGAACTGGTCGATCGAGCCGACCAGCTCGAGTTCCCGCAGCCGCGGATCCTGCACGCGCGCCACGCAGGCCTCGGCGAACCGCCCGGCATCCAGCACGGTCGCCGGGCGCTCGTGGAACTGCCTCGGCGTCGGATCCACCTGCTCGGTGATGCCGAGCTCGTTGTGCCGGCGCGCCACGAGCTCGTATGCCTCGGCCAGTGCCTGCTCGCGATCGGCTTGCTTCTGCGCGCCGACGGCGCTGGCCAGGGCCTGGTCGAGCCCGTCGGCGTGGTCGAGCCGGCTGAACGCCGTACCGAGCCATTTGGAGTACGGCGCGTAGGTGCGGCCGATCAGCAGCGCCAGGCGCATCACGTCGCGGGCCAGGCGGGCGGCGAGGATGCGCGAGCCGAGCTCGTCGCCGACCTCGAACGTGCGCTGGACGAACGGCTCCTCCTGAGCGATCCGGGACCACTGGCAGGCGAGCATCCAGATCCAGAGGTCGTCGGGGTACCACCGGAGGGCGTGGCGGACCGGCTGGAGCCGGCCGTCGTCGGCGTACACGGCTCCGGCGACGACACCGAGCAGCTTCTGCTGCGGGGTGATCAGCCAGTTCGCCGTACTGAGGTCGGTGGTGGCGTCGAAGCCGAGCAGGTCGACGAGCCAGTCGGCGACGGTCGTCACGGTGATGTGGTGGACGGGTCGCTGGGTGTCCCAGCCGAAGCGGACGGGGTGGCCTTGGTAGTCGTCCGGCAGGTTCTGCTCGACGAGATCCTTGACCCGCTCGAGTTCGCCGTTGTCCACGAAGACGTGCAACCGCGGGCCCCAGCCGTGGTCGGTGGATCGCTGCGTGTCGTACCCGAGTACGTCGGAACCCCAGCCGAGCAGCCCCGCGGCGTACGGGGTGTTGCCGAGCAGTGGACGGATCACGTCGGTGTGGAAGCCGCGGCCGAGCTCGCGGGCCGGAGTGAAGGCCGTCATGCGACCGACCCTAGAGCCGCGGCGCTTCGCCGAGCATCAGGTTTTCAGCTCGGCCGCACCGAACGAGACGTTGAACCGGTCGCACCAGATCGAGACGCTGCTGAAGGCGGACAGGTCGACCTCGGCTGGGATCGGGTAGTTCTGGCTGCCCTTGTTGCCTTTCAGCTTGCCCAGGTTGTGGTACTTGCCGTCATCGAAGACGTGCCAGCCGGCCCTCCCTTCGCGGACCGGTGCGTCGCTCAGCCAGACCTTCAGGTCCGGGCCGTCCGACGTGTCCAAGCCCTCGATCCGCAGGGTGCGGGAGCCGTTCGGCAGCTGCAGGATCGCGACCGTGCCCGAGGTGTCGTGCTCGTGGCTGATCAGCCGGCCCTGACCGAGCGTGACCGGTGCCTGCGCGGGCGTGCTCGGCCGATCACCGGAAATTGTCGGTGGCGCCGGTGAGGATGAGGGCATGACGGACGGAGAAGCGGTGACGGGCGTTGTGGGGCCGGCGGTGGACACCGTCGCCGGCGGCGCGCCCGGAAGCGCCTCGTCGACGACCGTGTCGGTGAACACCCGCCACGGCTGGAACAGCGGCAGCGCGACCGCTGCCGCGACGACGGCCGCACCGGCGGCCACGGCGATCACCGTGCGGTTCGGGCTCATCGGTTCGCTCGCTCTCGTTGGTCAGGTCCGGAGTGGGGCCCGCGGAGGGGTGGCACCAGTCTGGCCGGTGGGCGCCCGGCGTAGGGCGCGCCGGGGATTACGGCCCGTTGACGTCTGTCGGCGGGCGAGGCTACGCTGTGAGTGTTCGAACAGATGTTCGATTGCCTCGGATTCGGGCTCGTCAGGAGCCCGGTGCGAGGGGATCGGCACAACTGCTCGGCTCCGGTGCGGAGTTGCGGCCGCATCGGTGACCGGTGGTCCCGGTGGGCCGGGCGCCGTGGTGGACCTCGACCCCCACCTGGCGTCCACCCACCGGGCCACTGCCCAGGGGAAGACGTTCGCACACAGGAGGCGATGGAGCATGTGGGAGTTCGACGAAGCCGTTGAGGTGCGTTCCGGCGTCGTGGACGGCATCGAGTCTCCGGAGCAGTTCCTCTGGCGCGGACGCCTGTGGCGGGTCTGCTCGGTCGAGGCGCACTGGACCGAGACCGCCGCCTGGTGGGAGCGCGGCGTGATCGGCTCCGGCATCGGCGCCACCGCCACCGCGATGGCGGGGGCATCATCCGCGGCCGTCGGGGTGTTGGACTCCGAGTGGGGGCCGCAGCGCGCGGTCTTCCGCGTGGAAGCAGGCTGCGGCCGGCAGGGCCGGCGCGAGATGTTCGATCTCGCGCACGACCCGGACTCCGGCCGCTGGCAACTGGAAAGGGTGAGTGACCGATGACCGTTTCACCGGTTTCCCCGGCCGCCGCGGGGTCGGCGACCCGTGACCTGTCCCGGGCCCGCGCGGCCCTGGCCGAGGCGCGGGAGACGAACGACCACCTGCTCAAGTACTCCAGCGCCCACGTCGCCGCCCTGCGCGTCGCCGCCGCGGTGCTGGCCGTCCGGGCCCGTCCGGTCCGCTCGGGCCCCCGGCGCCGCGTCCAGCGCAACGCCTGGGTCCTGCTCGCCGAGGTCGCGCCGGAGTTCGCCGAGTGGGCGTCGTTCTTCGCCGCCGGCGCGGCCGAGCGCGCCGCCGCCGAGGCCGGCCTGGAGCGCGCCGTCTCCACCCGCGAGGCCGACGACCTGATCCGCGAGGTCGAGACCTTCTACGGCCTGGTGGAAGAGAGCCTGCACCTGACCACCCAGCAGTCCCAGCCCAAGTACTCCGACCCCCAGTCGGTCCTCGCCCAGCCCTGGATGCAGGCGAGCTGACCCCCACTCCGGGCGGCCTCATCACCCGCCCACCCACCTGAAGGACCCCGGCCCGCCAATCCACCGGGGTCCTTCAGCCTGCACGGCGTGCCTCCGTCGGGTCCTTCAGCCAGTACGGCGTGCCGCGGGGCGTCCTTCAGTGCTCCGGCGTACATCCGCGGGGTTGCCCTTCAGCGAGTACGGCGTACGTCCGCCGGGTAGCCGTCCGCGGGCCATCGGCGGCCGGCTCGGGGCTCACCGGCGCCTGCTCGGCTGGGGGCGGGCGGTCAGCTCTGGTGGGGTGTGAACAGCCCGCGGTGGAAGGCTTCCGCGACGCGGCGGCCGGCTCGGGGCACACCTCCGCCGGGTCGGCGGGGAGTGGACGGTCAGCTCTGGTGCGGTGTGAACAGCCCGCGGTGGAAGGCTTCCGCGACGCGGCTGCTCGGTCGTTGACGTCAACGCACTCAGTACGACGTGCGAGGCGACCAGTTGCTGCATTTCCGCAAGGCCGTCGTCGGCCCCGCGACTGCCGTTTCCCGCCCGGTTGGGCTCATGGCGTCTCCTTCGATCACGATGTTCTCCAGGCTGGTCCGGCCGGGGCCTGCGGCGCGTCGCCTGACTGGCGCACGATTTTCTCCAGGCTGGTCCGGCCGGGGCATTGCGGCGCGTCGCCCGACCGGCCGCATGGCGTTTTCCAGGCTGGCCCGGCCGTCCGCGGCGCGTCGCCTGACCGGCCGCACGATGTTTCTCCAGGCTGGTCCCGTCGGGGCCCGCGGCGCATCGCCGGACCGGCTCCACGATCCGGGCGAAGGCTGAGTCCCGGCTCAGCCGATCGGTTGGGTGGGTGACGCCGGTGCGGGGGAGGCGAGGGGGCGGCAAGTAGGGTGTGGGGCGCGGGAGGGGCCGGTGGGTCCACCGGCGTGATCAGCGGGGTTCGGGCTTACGAGGAGGGGTTTTGATGGTCGACCGACGTCGGCGTTCGTTGCGGACGGCGCTGGTGGCCGAAGCTCTTCGGGTGGCCTTGGCAGGGCGGCCACGGACCGACCCGGCCGCGGGGCTCGACATCGTGGACCTCGGCGGAGGCACTGGTGGGTTCGCGGTGCCGCTGGCGGTCGAGGGTCACCGGGTGACGGTGATCGACCCGAGTCCGGACGCGTTGGCGTCGCTGGAGCGGCGGGCGTCCGACGAAGGCGTCAGCAAGCTCGTGCGCGGCGTCCAGGGTGATGCCGCTGACCTGCCCGAGGTGGCGGGCGAGGCGAGCGCCGACGCGGTGCTCTGTCACGGGGTGCTCGAGGTCGTGGACGACCCGGCGCAGGCGCTGCAGGCGATGGCGTCGGTGTTGCGCGAGGGTGGCGTGCTCAGCCTGTTGGTTGCCCAGCGCAACGCCGTCGTGCTGGCCCGCGCGCTCGCGGGTCACCTCACCGAGGCCCGCACCGCGCTGCAGGACCCGGACGGCCGCTGGGGTGCGGCCGACCCGATGCCCCGCCGCTTCGACGAGACCGCGATCGTGGGGCAGCTCGCCGAGGCCGGCTTCATGGTCCACACCGTGCACGGCGTCCGGACCTTCACCGACCTGGTCCCGGCCGCCATGGTCGACTCCGAACCCGGCGCCGCGGAGGCCCTCGCCGACCTCGAGCGCGCCGCCAGTCAGCACCCAGCCTTCCGGGCCCTGGCACCCCAGCTGCACATCCTCGCCACCCGCTGACGCAGAAGACCCAACCCACCTGCCTCCGGCGGCGCCAACCCGCCGGTGTGGGGTGGCGCTGAGCTGCTGGTGTGGGGTGGCGCCGGGCCGCTGGTGTGGGGTGATGCCGAGCTGCTGGTGTGGGGTGGCGCCGGGCCGCTGGTGTGGGGTGATGCCGGGCCGCTGGTGTGGGGTGGCGCCGGGCCGCTGGTGTGGGGTGATGCCGAGCTGCTGGTGTGGGGTGGCGCCGGGCCGCTGGTGTGGGGTGATGCCGAGCTGCTGGTGTGGGGTGGCGCCGAGTTGCTGGTGTGGGGTGGCGCCGGGCCGCTGGTGTGGGGTGATGCCGGGCCGCTGGTGTGGGGTGGCGCCGGGCCGCTGGTGTGGGGTGATGCCGAGCTGCTGGTGTGGGGTGGCGCCGAGCTGCTGGTGTGGGGTGATGCCGAGCTGCTGGTGTGGGGTGGCGCCGGGCCGCTGGTGTGGGGTGATGCCGAGCCGCTGGTGTGGGGTGGCAGGCCTGCCGGCAGATCGGTACTGCCACCGAACGGTGGGCGGCGGCGGACGGGTCGGCCCGTTCGGAGCGGTTCAGGCGCGGCGGCCGCGATCTGCCGGGGCGAGCGCATCGGCACGCTGGTCGGATCGGGCCGACGTGCAGCACCGACCAACGGCTCGACGTTCGTTTGGTGCCCGCTTGGTGGGTAGCTGGAGGGCGGCGTCGACGGACGTTGATCGGTGGTGGGCGTCGGGGTCAGTCGGCGACCTGGATGGCTCGGGCGGGGCAAAGCACGGCGGCTTCGTGGATTTCCGGCGACAGCGCCTCCGGGGGATTGGAGGTGAGCAGAACGACGGTGCCGTCCTCGTCTCGTTGGTCGAACACTTCGGACGACGTGAGCACACATTGTCCGGAAGCGATGCAGGCGTCCTGGTCGACGGTGACCTTCATGGGGATTCCTCCAGGGACTTCAGCTCCGGCGGGCGGTCGAAGGGACAACCAGTTGCCCTCGGCATCAGAGCGGGTGCGAGCGTCATCGGTCTCCTGCAGGGCGGGCTCACCAGGTCACCGGCAGCGCGTGTACGCCGTACACGATCGCGTCGTGCTTGAACGGGATCTCCGTGAGCGGCGCGGCCCGGCGTAGCGTCGGGATGCGGCGGTAGAGCGTGCTGTAGACGACGCGCAGCTCCATCCGCGCCAGTGGCTGCCCGAGGCACTGGTGGATTCCGAACCCGAAGCCGACGTGCCGCTTGGCGTCCCGGCGCAGGTCCAGCCGGTCGGGGTCGGGAAAGACCTCCGGATCCCGGTTCGCGATGTCGTTGGGGAAGACGATTCCGTCGCCGGCCCGGATCGTCTGCCCGGCGAGCTCGATGTCCTCCAGCGCGACGCGGGTCAGGCCGAGGTGCGTGATGGTGAGGAAGCGCAGCAGCTCCTCGACCGCGCTGTTCACGACGGCCGGGTCGTCGGAGTTCCGCAGTGCCTCGAGCTGGTCCGGGTGTTCGAGCAGGGCGAGCGTGCCGAGAGCAATCATGTTCGCGGTGGTCTCGTGCCCGGCGACCAGCAGCAGGACGCCGATGCCGGCAGCCTGCTCGCGGGTCAGCTCCCCGGCGGTGACGCGCGCGGCGAGCTCGGTCAGGACGTCGTCGCCCGGCTCGGTGGTCTTCCGCCCGACCAGGTCGTCCAGGTACGCCGTCAGCCGCTCGCGCGCCGCCATCCGCTCGTCGAGCGGCGTCTCGATCGTGATCAGCGCCTTGCTGGTGACCTGGAAGAACTCGTGGTCGTCGTACGGGACGCCGAGCAATTGGCAGATCGCCAGGGACGGCACCGGCAGCGCGAACGCCTCCATCAGGTCCGCCGGTCGCGGACCCGCCAGCATCGCGTCGATCAGGTCGTCGACGATCTGCTGCACGCCCGGCTCCATCGCGCGGACCCGCTTGATCATGAACGGCGCGGTCACCATGCGCCGCAGCCGGGCGTGCTCCGGGTCGTCCATCGAGATGAAGCCGACCGAGCTGCCGGTCCGGGGGATGCTCGGCTGCAGGATCGGGAAACCGTGCTGGTTCCGGTCGGCGCTGACCCGGTCGTCCGCCAGCAGCGCCCGCTGGTGGGCGAAATGGGTGACCAGCCACGGCGTACTGCCGTCCCACAGCCGCACCCTGGACAGCGGCTCGGCGGCCCGCAGTTCGCGCAGCTCCGGCGGCGGGTCGAACGGGCAACCAGTTGCCTTGGGCATCGGATAGGACGGTTGCACAGTGGTGTCGAGCGGCATCGCGTCACCTTCTGTCATCGGTCGGTGCCTGTTCGTACAGCTTCACTTGAGCTCGATTTAAGTCAAGTGCCTGACTTAAACGCTTGTTGGCAACGTGCCGATCGGCGTCGGTTGCCGTACCGTGACGCGCGGGACAGGCGGTCAGGGTTTCGTGGACCGCACCGGCGGCCTAGACTGGACTCGGCCTATCGAGATCGCGCTCACCATGGAGGGATCGACGGTGCCCCTCTCGGAAGAAGAGCAGCGCCAGTTCGAGCAGCTCGAACGTGCCCTCGCTGCGGAAGACCCGAAGTTCGTCTCCGCCATGCGAGGGACCAATGTGCGCTTGTACTACAAGCGCCGGGCAGTTCTGGCCGGCGTTGGATTCGTGCTGGGCATCGTCATTCTGATGGCCGGCGCGATCATCCCCAACACCATCATCGGCGTCATCGGTTTCGTGGTGATGGTGGCGTGTCTGTACATCGCGGCGCTGAGCATGAAACGGATCAGCAACGCCGGCGACAGCGACGACCTGCCGCCGCCGCCGCCGAGCAAGAAGCACCGGACCAGACACGAGTCGTCCGGCAGCTTCATGGAGCGGATGGAAGACCGGTGGCGCCGGCGGCGCGACGAGGACCTCTGACCACCGGCTGAGCGACTCCTGCGACCACACCCGCGCACCGCGCCGGGTGTGGTTCTGGTTTGCGCTGCCATACATCACTCCCGGTGACTGTGGGTACCGGTGGACCGCACCCGTACAGGGCGGTCCAGCCGACCGCCACGGTCGTCGTTGGGAGTCGAGAGTATGAGCATCGGAGTCGGGATCTTCCTCATCGCCGTCGGCGCGATCCTCGCCTTCGGGATCCGGGACGACGACGGCGGCACGGTCAACCTGACGGTGGTCGGGGTGGTGATCATGCTGGCCGGCGCGGCCGGGATCTGGTTGTCGTACAAGATCACCAACGACCGCCGCCGGGTGCCGACCGACGCGATCGATCCGGCGGTCGAGGAGCAGTACCGCACGATCGAGGCGAGCCACGCGCACGACCAGCACCACACCCGCGTCGAGCACGTCACCGACGGCCGGGCGGCCAAGCCCGCGGCCAGCAAGCCGGCCAAGCCGGCCAAGCCAGTGGCACCCAAGACGCAGACCACTCAGCCGATCACTCCGCAGCCGGTCGAGTCGGAGCTCGGCGAGCACTTCGATCCCGTGCAAGCGGTCGACAAGCCGCGGACGCCGCCGCCGGCCGCCGAGCCTCCCGTCGCCGAGCCGCCGCCCAGCACCGAGCGCACGGTCGAGCTGGACCCGTCGGCCAGCGGTCTGCCTGAGCACCCGCGGCGCCGCACCAACTGACGGATGACCCAAGAACCCCCGGACCAGCCGGTCCGGGGGTTCTTGGCGTACGGGGAAGCGTTGACCTCGGTGGAAGGCGGGTGGTCAGTCCGCGTGCCGGCTGCGGCGGGGGACCAGGGTGTTGCGAATTCTCGCCAGCAGCAAGTCGAACTCGTCGAGCAGATCGGACGCCTCGGCGCTGCCGCGGTTCAGGTACCAGCGCCACGACGGCGGAAGCAACCGCGCCCGCCACCGCCGCACGAGTTTCGCCTGACTCCACAGCGCCTTCCGTACGTCGGCCGCTTCGCTGCGCAGGTCGACGTCGACGTCCCCGACTCCGGCGTACCGGACGGCCTCCAGGCCACGCGCCAGCCGGCGAGCCTGCGGCTGGACCGGCTCCGGCACCTTGCCGGCCATCCACTCGCCGAGCTGCCGGGGCGTCGAGCTGTCGGACCAGTCCAGGCCGAGGTCGCGTGAGGTGTCCCGGATCTCCGCCCACAATCCCTCGACCCCGGCACGTCCCGGCGGACGCGCGAACCGCCGCCGCCTGGTCAGCGACCGGATCAGCCACGGAATACCGAGCAGGACGACGACGAGCAGACCGATCCCGATCGCCTTGCCGCCGCCGTTGCTGAACCAGTTGCCGGTCTCGGTGACCGCGAGGCCGGTGTCCTCGGGCAGGTTCCGGTCGCCGGGGCGATCGATCTCCGGGTCCACCGAAGCGCCCGGCGTCGTCGGCGCGGCCGTCGGAGCGGTGGTCGGGGTCGACGGCACCGGCGCGGCCTGCTCGGTCCAGGTCGGGGTGGTCGCGACCCGCGCCGACGGCGTCGGCTCGAACCGGACCCAGCCGAGCCCCTGGAAGTACAGCTCCGGCCACGCGTGCATGTCGTGCATCCGGACGACGTACTGGCCGTTCTTGCCGGCCTGGCCGGGCAGGAAGCCGATGCCGACCCGGGACGGGATCCCCGCCACCCGCGCCATCAGCGCCATCCCGGTGGCGAACTGCTCGCAGTAGCCGATCCGGTCCTCCAGCAGGAACTTGCGCAGCGCCGGCATCCCGCTCTTGGTGTCGGTGTCGGTGCTGTAGGTGAAGTTGCCGTTGCTGCGGAAGAAGTTCTGCAGCAGGACCGCCTGCTGGAACCGGTTGCCCTTCGCGTCCGCGACGACGTCGTTGGTCAGCTGACGGATCTCGTCCATGTTGTTGGTCGGGACCTGGCTGGTGTAGCTGTCCGGCTCGGCGCCGGGCGGGGTGTCACGCAGCAGCTCCGGCGTCAGCGGCAGCTGGTAGGCCTCGAGGCTGTAGTCCTTGCCGCCGACGACCCCGCCGTTCGCGGACAGGACGTCGAGCGAGGCCGGGTTGTAGCGCCAGCGCTCCTTCAGCGAGATCGAGCGCAGCGGGTACGGCACCGGGGCGAACTGGGACCGGAAGTTCCGGCTCACCTCGACCTTCATCTTGGTCGTCGGCACCTTGGCCAGGTCGCCGTTGAAGCCCTGCGGTGCCACCAGGTCGGCGTTGGTGATCTTCTGGCCCTGGTTGCGCTGCGAGATCCGCCAGACGTTGCCGTCGAACTGGTCGAGCGCGGTCAGCCGCAGGTACGTCCCGCCGGCCGGGCCGCCGCTGTAGGTCAGCGCGGTCACGTTGTCGCCGCGCTTGAGGTTCTTGCCCATGTCGAGCATCGGGTCGGTCGACGAGATCGACGCCCCGATCCCGGTGCCGCTGCCACCGCCGCCGGCCAGGCCGTTGCCGATCACGCCTTCGGGCAACGTAGGCAGCAGGGCGGGCACCAGGGCGGCCAGCACGATCACGGTCAGCCCGATCCGGCGGCCGGCCTGGCCGAGCGCGGAGGCCTCGATCGGTTCGGACGCGTCCAGGTGTGAGACGCCGGAGATCCGGCGGCCCCAGCGACTGAGTCTGGTCCGGCCCTCCGCCGACAGCAGCACGATGTAGCCGACGGCCGGCGGGATGAACAGAAGCGCCGGCAGTCCGCCGTGCACGGTCGCGGCCGGCACGGTGTACATGGTGAGCAGCAACAGCCCGGCCCACGCGGCCTGCCGCAGCTGCACGGCGATCAGGTGGATCAGCAGTCCGGTCGCCGCGATCACCGACGCGGCGAACAAGGTCAGGTGGTCGTCGGGCGGCAGTGGAGCGCTGAAGCGGTTGATCGCGCTCATCGCGTTCACCATCTGCTGGTTGAACTCGAGCGCGGTCTCCTTCCACGGCACCAGCCCGAACCGCAGCGTGTCCCGCAGGAAGATCAGCGACAGCAGCTCGACCAGCACCGCCAGCTGCACCACCGGTACGACGATCCGCGGGGCGCGCAGGTTCTGCAGCAGGATCCCGGTACCGGTGACGAGCGCGCACAGGAACGCGCTGATGAACAGGAACGGCCCCGAGAACACCGGTGCCAGCACCAGCGCCCCGAGCACCGTCGCCACCCACGCGGCGAGCGAGATCCGCACGTGTCCGGTCATGCGATCCTTCCACTTCTCAGTCCGAGGCTGGACCACACCGTCGGTAGATGGTCGCCGCGGCGTACTCGCGCCACGCGCCAGCCGTTGCGGCGGAGCTCGTGTTCGGTGGCGTCCGTGGCGGCGGCGAGCCGGTTGGCCTTTTCGGTGCCCTCGGCACCGACCGCCCAGGTGGCCGCGTCGAGCAGCAGTGCGACACCGGTGGCCTGGCCGGTCCGCCAGCGGTTCAGCGCGGTGACGTCGTCGCTGGTGCAGGCACCGAGCACGGCGATCGCGAGGCTGGGCTCCTGGATGTGCCGGTCCACGCTGAGCAGTGGGCCGATCTCGGCGTACTTGTGCTCCTCGACCGTGGCGCACTCGGTCAGCAGCTCCTGCGTGGTGAGCGGCTGGTGGACCGCGGTCGAGCTGCGGTGCGTGATCGCGGACAGCGTGGTCGGTCCGCCGAGCAGAGTGGTGACGTAGCCGCGGTGGATCCGGTCCGCGCCGATCGAGGCGACCGCGCTGACCGACCACTCCAGGCTGGACGACGGTCCGTGCCCGTGGTGGGAGACCGTGCGGGCGTCGAGGAAGATCGCGCATCGGCTCTGCCAGGGCTGCTCCTCGCGGCGCACCATCAGCGACCCCCGGCGGGCGGTCGAACGCCAGTGCACCCGGCGCAGGTCGTCGCCGTCGCGGTACTCGCGAACGGTGGCGTCCTCCTCACCGGCCGACGCGATCGCACGCGGCCGGTTCTCACCGGAGCCGGCCCGGTCCGACCCGAGTCGCACCTCGGGCAGCTTGTACACCCGCGGTGTGACCAGCAGATGCTGGCTGCGGGCGAAGGTCCGGCTGGTCTCCACCAGACCGAACGGGTCGGCGACCGTCAGCATCAACGGCCCGACCTGGAACAGCCCGCGGACGTCCGACTTCACCGGATAGGTGACCGTGCGCTTCCAGTTCGGGCTGACCCGGTCGACCACGAACCGCGGCCGGTGGCCGAGCACGTAGGGGATCCGGTCCTCCAGGAGCAGCAGTCCCGCCGGCATCCGGCCCTCGTTGCTCAACGTGAGCTCGACGGTGGCCTGGCTGCCGACCGAGACCTGCGCCGGCGCGAGACTACGGCGTACCTGCAGGCGGAGCCGGGTGCGGCCGACCACCAGCGCGGCCACCAGCGGCAGCGCGACCAGCAGGATGCCGACGCGCAGCAGGTCCTTCTGGCCGAGCAGCAGTGCGCACAACGACGCGGTGATCCCGGCAGCGACGAACGCCCGCCCCCGGGTGGTGAGTCCGCGCAGTGCCTGCCTCATGTCTCAGTCCCGGCGGGTGCGGGGCAGCGGCACGGAGGCGACCAGCCCTGTGATGATGTCCGACGCGCCCCGGCCACCGAGGTGGGCCTCGGCCGCCGGCAGCACCCGGTGGGCCAGCACCGGTACGGCGAGCTCCTGCAGGTCGTCCGGCAGCACGAACTCGCGCGAGTCCAGCGCGGCGGCGGCCCGGGCGGCCCGGATCAGGTGCAGTGTCGCGCGGGGGCTGGCGCCCAGGCGCAGCTCCTGCGAACGACGGGTCGCACCGACCAGGGCGACGGCGTACTCCTTGACCGACTCCGAGACGTGCACCGACTGGACGGTCTTGACCAGTCGCAGCACCTGCTGGCTGTCGGTCACCGGCTGCAGGTTGTTCAGCGGGTCGGTGGCGGAGTGGCCGTCGAGCATGCGCAGCTCCGCGGCCGGCTCGGGGTAGCCCATCGAGACCCGCGCCATGAAGCGGTCGCGCTGCGCCTCGGGCAGCGGATAGGTGCCCTCCATCTCGATCGGGTTCTGCGTCGCGATCACCATGAACGGCGCCTCGAGTTGGTACGTCGTGGTGTCGACGGTGACCTGGCGCTCCTCCATCGACTCCAGCAGCGCGGCCTGGGTCTTCGGCGAGGCGCGGTTGATCTCGTCGCCGACCACGATGTTCGCGAACACCGCGCCCGGCTTGAACTCGAAGTCGCGGACCTCCTGGTTGAACACCGACACGCCGGTGATGTCCGACGGCAGCAGGTCGGGCGTGAACTGGATCCGGCGCACGGTGCAGTCGATCGAGCGGGCCAGTGCCTTGGCCAGCATCGTCTTGCCGACGCCCGGTACGTCCTCGATCAGCAGATGTCCTTCGGCGAGCAGCACGGTGACTGCTGTCTCGACGACGTCGGGTTTGCCCTCGATCACTGTCTCGATGGCTCGGCGGACCCGTCCCGCCACCTCTGTCAGCTCGTCGAAGTCCATGGCCGAGCTGGTCGCGGTGGTGCTCACCCTGAGTCCTCCCCATTGGTTGTTGGCCGACTCATTCTGACCCGGGGCCGGGGTCGGGCCTAGCCCTGCGGGGATTTCGTTACCGCCCGTTTCGGCACGGACGAAAGTAACCCTCACCTGGCGTCGCTGATCCGTCACCGGTCGACGTGAATCCTTCCCACCCAATGTACGAGGGGAGCGAAACGGGGCGGATTTGGTTGACCGTGGGGCAAAGTGGAGTAAGGTGGAGCGCAGTGGTACTGATGTGGTGGACAACAGCTCGACCTGAGACGGAGAGTCCGCAACGGGGAGGTGGAGCGTGTGTTCCTCGGAACTCACTTCCCCAAGCTCGACGACAAAGGACGGCTGTTCCTGCCGGCGAAGTTCCGCGACGAACTCTCCGAGGGTCTGGTGATCACCCGCGGACAGGAGCGATCGCTGTCCGTGTGGCCCGAAGCCGAGTTCGTACAACTGACCGAGCAGCTGAAACAGGCTCCGATCACCAACAAAGGTGCCCGGGACTACCTGCGGATGCTGTTCGCCGGAGCCTCGAACGAGGTGCCGGACAAGCAGGGCCGGGTCACCATCCCGCCGATGCTGCGCGATTACGCAGGACTGGATCGCGACTGCGTCGTCATCGGGGCGATGAACAGGGTGGAGATCTGGAACACGGAGAACTGGAACAGGTACTCCGAGGAGCAGGAGCAGGCGTTCGCCGACCTGTCCGAGGAGGTACTGCCCGGGATCTTCTGAGCAGGACCCTGAGCACGACCTGGACCGAGCAAGACCTGTGCCCCGCCGGGCGTCCGGTGAGATCACGGGTCCGACTTCCGACTCGGGTGTTGGCGTCACTTCCCCGGCGCCAAGGCCGCGAGTACTTCCCCGGAAGGCGTACCCGCGATCTGACCGGACGACGGGCGCTCCACAGTCCTCCACCCGGTGCTCCACTTCGCACCACCACGCCCCCGCCGAGCGATCGGCACAGTCAGGCAGTAGTGCACGCAACCCGCGGGGGCAGGGTCGCTCCCGCGGCGACGGAAGGGTCGAGATGGACGGTGCCGAGGGCTTTGCGCGGAACGGATGGCTGATGCCATGACCGTTCTGATGCCGCGCCTCCGGCACGGCGGGTCATGGGGCTTGAACTCCCGCCCTTCCCTCGTCACTCCGGTCGCTTCGCTCCCTCCGCTCCTCAGTCCAGGGCGGGAGGCCCCATGACCGGTCCTCCGCAGCCGTCCGAGCGCCATGTCCCTGTCATGCTCGACCGGGTCGTCGCTCTGCTCGCGCCGGCTCTTCAGCAGCCCGGGTCCGTCCTCGTCGACGCGACGCTCGGGCTCGGTGGGCATTCCGAGGCATTCCTGCAGCGCTGCCCCGAGGCCCGGCTGATCGGGCTCGACCGGGACCCCGCCGCGCTCCGGCTGGCCGGTGAGCGGCTGGCGCCGTACGCGGATCGCACCACGTTCGTGCACGCCGTGTACGACGAACTGCCGCGCGTGCTCGACGACCTCGGCGTTCCGGCGATCGACGGGATCCTGTTCGACCTCGGGGTTTCGTCGATGCAGCTGGACGAGACCGACCGTGGGTTCGCCTACTCCCAGGACGCGCCGCTGGACATGCGGATGGACTCGACCGCGCCGACCACGGCCGCGGACATCCTGAACACCTACAGCGCGGCCGACCTGGCCCGGATCCTGTTCCAGTACGGCGAGGAGAAGTTCGCCCGCAAGATCGCCGACCGGATCGTCCGGGCCCGGGAGACCGAGCCGTTCACGAACAGCGCCCGGCTGTCCGAGCTGGTCCGCGACGCGATCCCGCAGGCGGCCCGGCGGACCGGGGGACACCCGGCCAAGCGCACCTTCCAGGCGCTGCGGATCGAGGTCAACGGCGAGCTCGAGGTGCTGCGCCGCGCGCTGCCGGCCGCGGTCGCGGCGCTCGCGCTGCACGGGCGGATCGTGGTGATGAGCTACCACTCGCTCGAGGACCGGATCGCCAAGCAGACGCTGGCCGCGGGCACCAAGTCCGACGTACCGGACGACCTGCCGGTGATCCCGGCGGGGCACGAGCCGTACCTCAAGTTGCTGACGCGGGGCGCCGAACGGCCGACCGAGCAGGAACTGGCGGACAACCCGCGGGCCGCCTCGGTCCGGGTCCGGGCCGCCGAACGGGTCCGCGTGAAAGGACTGGTGGCCTGATGAGTACTGTCTTCAGCCCGTCGAAAGCACGGGTCACTCCGGCCGCACCGGTCAAGAAGCAAGAGCCGAAGCTGCGGATCGTGTACGGCGCGCCGTTCCGGCCGCCGCGGATGCCGTTCGTCCTGTTCGTGGTCGCGCTGCTCGCGGCCGGCCTGGTCGGCCTGCTGCTGCTCAACACCGAGCTGCAGCGCGGCACGTTCCAGGTGACGGCGCTGAACCAGCAGGCCGACCAGCTGCGCGACCAGCAGGAGCAGCTGGAGCGGCAGGTCCGCACGCTGGAGTCGCCGCAGAACCTGGCCGACCGGGCGCTGCGGATGGGCATGGTGCCGAACCCGAACCCGGTGTTCCTGCGGCTGTCCGACGGGCGGGTGCTCGGCGTACCGGAGGAGGGCAAGGCGGGGTCCGGCGCGGCGATGTTCGGTCCGGAGCAGCAGCCGGTGAAGCCGAAGCCGCCGGTCGTCGCCTCACCGCCACCGGCCGGTACGGCGCGGCCGCCCGCGAACACCGCCAACCCGCCGGCCGGTACGACGGTGAACCCGCCGGCCGCCACGACCACCAAGCCGCCTGCGACGACCACAGGGACCAACCGACCGACCGGGGGATGATCGGATGACGGAACGACGGGGAGACGAGCCACCACGCAAACGTGGCGAGCCGGGGCGAGGCAACCCGCCCCGCAAGGCTCCGTCGTCCCGTCGCCCCGCCACAGAGGGCGGTCGCCCGGCTGCACAGCGTCCCCGCCGCCCGGCGGACGAGCGCCGCTCGCAGGGCTCCGACGAGCCCACCCGGCCCCAGCGCCGCGCCGCCGGCGCGGAGCCGCGGCGCACTCCGCGCCGCGAAGGTGCGGCGGGTTCCGGTCGCGAGGGATCGACTGCGGCGACGTCTCGCCGTGGCGGCGCGGGCGCTGCGCGCCGCGAGGGCTCCGGCGCGTCGCGCGAGGACGCGCAGGCGCCGCGGCGCGCGGCGAAGAAGACCGCCGCGAGCCGGCCACGCAAGAGCGCCGACGGCGCACGGCGCGTCGGACCGGACGGCAGGCCGCAGGCCAGGAAACTCGGGCCCGACGGGAGGCCGGCCAAGAAGGCCGCGGCTCCGCGTAAGCGCCCGCCGCAGAATCGGCGGCCTCCGCGCAAGCCGCGGCCGAAGAAGCCGCCGAGGCTGCTGAAGCTCGGGCGGCCGACGCTGCGGCTGCGGGCGACGTTCGTGGTGATGGCCTTCGTATTGTCGCTGTTCGCCGGCCGGCTGGTGATGCTGCAGGGCGTCGACCCCGACCGGTACGCCGCCGCCGCGGTCCGCGAGAACACCAAGCCGTTCGTGCTGCACGCCTCCCGTGGCTCGATCCTGGACCGCAACGGCGTCCCGCTGTCGGTCTCCGAGGACGCGGTCGCGATCACCGCCGACCCGACCCAGACCGCGAAGATCGCGAGCCAGCTGGCCGGCGTCCTGGCGCCCCGGCTGTCGTCCACCGACTACGCGACGCTGATGAGGAAGCTCACCGGCAAGGGCCGGTACGTCGTGCTCGCCAATCAGGTCAGCCCGCAGACCTGGAACCAGATCACCGACGAGATCAAGCAGCGCAACACCGCGATCAAGGACCAGAACAAGGGCCTGCCCGAGGAGCAGCGCAAGCCGTTGCTGGCCGGCCTCTACACCGAGGCCGATCCGGTCCGCAGCCACCCCAACGGCACCATCGCGGCCAACGTGGTCGGCGTGGTCGGTGCCGAGGGCAAGGGTCTGGCCGGGCTGGAGTACGGCCTGAACGACAAGCTGTCCGGCCAGGACGGCAAGGCGATGTACGAGGTCGACGCCAAGGGCAACAAGATCCCGAACGCCGACCACACCGTCGAGGAGCCGAAGCCGGGGCTGACCGCCCAGCTCACCCTGGACGCCGATCTGCAGTGGTTCGCCGAGCGGCGGATCGAGCAGGCGGTCAAGCAGTGGAAGGCCAGCTCGGGAACGGTGGTCGTGATGGACACCAAAACCGGCGAGATCCCGGTGATGGCCAACTACCCGAGCTTCGACCCGAACAAGCCGGTCAAGACCAGCGCCCTGAAGAACCGCGCGCTGGAGCAGGTCTACGAGCCGGGCAGCGTGCAGAAGGTGGTCACGATGGCGGCGCTGGCCGACGCCGGGCTGATCTCGCTGGACACCAAGCTCAAGGTGCCCGGCTCCTACACCGTGCAGCGGCGGACCATTCGCGACCACTTCGACCACGGTGTGCTGAACCTGACGATGGCCGGCGTGATCGCCAAGTCGTCGAACGTCGGCACGATCATGGCCGCCCAGCAGATGCCGATCACCGACTTCGTGCACTACCTGAAGAAGTTCGGTTTCGGCGAGCCGACCGGGATCAACTTTCCGGGTGAGAGCCGCGGCCTGATGCCGCCGGGTGACGAGTGGAGCGAGCTGACCCGGTCCAACGTCGCGTTCGGCCAAGGGCTGTCGGCCAACGCCGTCCAGATGGCCGCCGCGGTCAACGCGGTGGCCAACGGTGGGGTGTACATGCCTCCGAAGCTGGTGAAGAACTGGATCGACGCGGACGGCAACGTCACCCCGAACAAGGTCGCCGAGCCGCGCCGGGTGGTCAGTGAGTCGGCCGCCAAGCAGGTCTCGACGATGATGGAGGCGGTCACCGCCGACAACGGCACGGCGCCGCAGGCCGCGATCGCGGGCTACCGCGTGGCCGGCAAGACCGGAACCGCGCAGCAGGTCGACTCGGCCTGCGGTTGCTACCGCAAGTGGGCGACGTCTTTTGCCGGATTCGCGCCGGCCGACAACCCGCGGTTCGTTACCTACGTCGTACTCCAGGACCCGACCAACGGGCGCGGTGGTGGTTTCCAGGGAGGTCCGGTGTTCCGAGACGTGATGAGCTACGCGCTGCAGAAGTACGCCGTACCGCCGACCGGTGCGAAGCAGCCGAACGTTCCGATCACCTGGTGACCGCCCGCACGGTGACCGAGGGTCAGGTAGGTGTCACAGGCCCCGGAACGGTAGCCTCTGGGGCCGTGTCCACCCCTACCGCCGCAGGCGGAGCCGTAGCCGCGATCAGGCCGCGGCACACCGTCCCGGTCGCACTCTCCGACCTGGCCAGAACCGCCGGAACCGACGTCCCGGCGGGTGCCGCCGAGGTCCTCGTCACCGGTGTCTCGCTCGACTCCCGCTCGATCCGCCCCGGCGACCTGTACGCCGCTCTGCCGGGCGCCGCGACGCACGGCGCGGCCTTCGTCGCTGGTGCGCAGGCGAGCGGAGCGGTCGCCGTACTGACCGATCCCGCGGGGGTTGAGCGCGCGCTGACGGCCGGGCTGCCGCTACTGGTGGTCTCCGACCCGCGCGCTGTGCTCGGCGCCGTCGCCTCCAAGGTGTACGGCGAACCGACCAAGGAGCTGCGGCTGCTCGGCGTCACCGGCACCAACGGCAAGACCACCACGAGTTTCCTGCTCGACGCGGTGCTGCGCCGGCTCGGTCCGGCCGCTCTGGTCGGCACGATCGAGACGCGGATCGGCGACCAGGTCGTGAAGAGCGCGATGACCACGCCGGAGGCGACCGACCTGCAGGCGTTGTTCGCGGTGATGCGCGAGCAGGCCGTGGCCTGGTGCGCGATGGAGGTCTCCAGTCACGCGCTGGCCAAGGGCCGCGTCGACGGCGCCCGTTATGCGGTCGCCGGCTTCACGAACCTGAGCCAGGACCACCTGGATTTCCACAAGACGTTCGAGGAGTACTTCGCCGCGAAGGCGTCGCTGTTCACACCCGAGCGGTGTGATCTGGCCGTGGTGAACATCGACGACAAGTACGGCCGGCGCCTGGCCGCGCAGACCGTCGTCCCGCTGGTCACCGTCTCCACCACCCGCGACGCCGACTGGACCGTCGCCGGGACCCACCAGTCCGAGCACGGCAGCTCGGTGATCGACGTCCGTGGGCCCGGTGAGCAGCTGACGATCGAGATCGTGCTGCCCGGCGACTTCAACGTGGCCAACGCGCTGCTCGCGGTCGCGATGCTGCGGCAGGTCGGCGTCCCGGCCGACGAGATCGCCGCCGGGTTGCGCGACGCGCGCGTGCCCGGCCGGATGGAGACCTTCCAGCGCGACGGACTCGCGGTGATCGTCGACTTCGCGCACACCCCCGACGCGGTCGAGCTGGCGCTGCGGGCCGCCCGCGGGGCGACCAAGGGCCGCCTGTTCGCCGTGGTCGGCTGCGGTGGCGACCGCGATCCGTGGAAGCGCCCCGCGATGGGCGCCGCCGCGGCCCGGGCGGCCGACGTCGTGATCGTCACCGACGACAACCCGCGCAGCGAGGACCCGGCCGCGATCCGGGCCGCCGCGCTCGAGGGCGCGCGCGCCGCCGTACCGGACGTGGACCTGCGGGAGGTCGGTGACCGGCGCGAGGCGATCCGGACCGCGATCGAGCTGGCCGGCCCCGGTGACACGGTGGTCGTGCTGGGCAAGGGCCATGAGACAGGCCAGGACGTCGGCGGCGTGATCCACCCGTTCGACGACCGTCAGACCGTGCGTGAGTTGTTGGAGGAGACCCGGTGATCCCTGTCAGTTGCGGTGACATCGCCAAGGCCGTGGGCGGTGAGCTCGCCGGCGTCGATCCGGCGGCTGTCGTCGACGCCCGTGTGGCGACGGACTCGCGCGAGGTGGTCCCGGGCGGTCTGTTCGTCGCGCTGCCCGGCGAACGCGTCGACGGCCACGACTTCGTGCCGGCCGTCACCGAGGCCGGCGTGACCGTCTCGCTGACCACCCGGCCGATCGAAGGCTGCCCGTGCGTCGTCGTGGCCGACACCCAGACCGCGCTCGGTGAGCTGGCCCGCTACGTCGTGGCGCAGCTGCCCGACCTGACCGTGATCGGACTGACCGGGTCGCAGGGCAAGACCAGCACCAAGGACCTGATCGCCCAGCTGCTCACGCCGTACGGCGCGACGGTCGCGCCGGTCGGCTCGTTCAACAACGAGATCGGGCACCCGCTGACCGCGCTGCAGGCCGACCGCTCGACCCGGTTCCTGGTCGCCGAGATGGGCGCCCGGCACACCGGCGACATCAACTACCTGTGCCGGATCACGCCGCCGAAGGTCGGCCTGGTGCTGAACGTCGGCCATTCGCACATCGGCGAGTTCGGCAGCCAGGACGCGATCGCGGTGGCCAAGGGCGAGATGATCGAGAACGTCGTCGCCGGCGGGACCGCGGTGCTGAACGCCGACGACCCGCGGGTGGCCGCCATGGCGTCGCGGACCCAGCAGAGCGTGCGGACCTTCGGCGAGGCACCGGAGGCCGACGTCCGCGCCACGGGCATCAAGGTCGACGGCGAAGGCCGGCCGAGCTTCACGCTGCACACCGACGGACAGAGCTTCGACGTCCAGCTGCAGCTGATCGGTGAGCACAACGTGTCCAACGCGCTCGCCGCCGCCACGGCCGCCCTCGCGGTCGGGTTGACGCCCGAGCAGGTCGCGAACGGACTGAACACCGCCGCCCGGGTCTCGCAGGCCCGGATGGAGGTCACCGAGCGCGCGGACGGCGTCACGGTGATCAACGACGCCTACAACGCCAACCCCGACTCGGTCCGCGCCGCGCTGAAGGCGCTGGTCGCGATCGGCCGCGCCCGCGGGGCGCGGACCTGGGCGGTGCTCGGCGAGATGCTCGAGCTCGGCGACACCTCGTCCACCGAGCACGACGCGGTCGGCCGCCTGGCGGTCCGGCTCGACGTGAACCGGCTGGTCGCGGTGGGCCCGGGGGCGAAACCGATTCATCTCGGCGCGTCGCTGGAGGGCTCCTGGGGCAACGAGTCGGCGTACTTCGACACGATCCCGGAGGCGCTCGAGCTGCTCCGGGCCGAGCTGCGCGGCGGTGACGTCGTCCTGGTGAAGTCCTCCAAGGCGTCGAACCTGCGCAGCCTGGCCGACGCGCTGCTCGAGGAGGGCGCGTCGTGATCTCGATCCTGTTCGCGGGCGCGATCTCGATGGTCCTCACCCTGCTCGGAACCCGGTGGGCGATCGCCGTCCTGGCCAAGCGTGGGTACGGCCAGGAGATCCGCGACGACGGCCCGACCTCGCACCACACCAAGCGCGGCACGCCGACGATGGGCGGCACGGTGTTCATCGTGGCCACCATCGTCGGCTACTTCGCCGCCAAGCTGCTGACCGCCAAGCCACCGAGCGCCTCGGCGCTGCTGGTGCTGTTCCTGTTCGCCGGTATGGGCGCGGTCGGTTTCCTGGACGACTTCATCAAGATCTTCCGCCAGCGCAGCCTCGGCCTGCGCAGCAAGGCGAAACTGGCCGGGCAGACGATGGTCGCGGTGGTGTTCGCCGTACTCGCGCTGCAGTTCGAGGACAACCGCGGCCAGACGCCGGCCTCGCCGTTCATCTCGTTCATCCGCGACATCAACTGGCTGCACCTGGCCCCGGTCCTGGTGGTGATCTGGATCCTGCTGCTGATCGCCGGCATGTCGAACGGCGTGAACCTGGCCGACGGCCTGGACGGGCTGGCCACCGGCGCGTCGATGATGGTCTTCGGCGCCTACACGCTGATCTGCATTTGGCAGTCCAACCAAAGTTGCGCGACCGCTCCGGGCTCCAAGTGCTACGAGGTTCGAGATCCACTCGACCTCGCGGTGGTCGCGGCCGCGCTGACCGGCGCGCTGTTCGGCTTCCTGTGGTGGAACGCGTCGCCGGCCAAGATCTTCATGGGTGACACCGGTTCGCTGTCGCTCGGCGGCGCGGTGGCCGGCTTCGGCGTGATGACCCGGACCGAGCTGCTCGTGCTGCTGCTCGGCGGCCTGTTCGTCATCATCACCGCGTCGGTGATCCTCCAGGTCAGCTGGTTCAAGATCACCAAGCGCACCGGTGGGGTGGGCAAACGGCTGTTCCGGATGGCGCCGCTGCAGCACCACTTCGAGATGCTCGGCTGGGAACAGGTCAACGTGGTGATCCGCTTCTGGATCATCTCGGGCCTGTGCGTCGCCACAGGACTCGGTTTGTTCTACGCGGAATGGGTTGCCGGATGAGTCTGACCACACGCACTGACGACGGCTGGGCGACCACGCGGTTCGTCGTCCTCGGTTTCGGTACGGCGGGCTACGCGTGTGCCGACTCGTTGTTGCAGGCCGGGGCCGAGCACGTCGTCGTACTGGACGATCGCGACAACGAGCAGCTGCAGGAGAAGGCGCAGATCCTCGGCACGCTCGGGGCGGAGATCCGCCTCGGCGCGGGCAGTACGGCCGAGCTGCCCGCCGACGTCGAGATCGTGGTCACCTCGCCCGGTATCCCGCCGCACGCGCCGCTGCTGACCGCCGCGGCCGAGCGCGGCGTCCCGATCTGGAGCGAGATCGAGCTGGCCTGGCGGCTGCGCGATCCCGCGAACGCGGCGCCGTGGCTGTGCGTCACCGGGACCAACGGCAAGACCACCACGGTCCAGATGCTGACCGCGATCCTGACCGCCGCCGGGCACCGCGCGGTCGCGGCCGGCAACGTCGGACTGCCGCTGCTGGAAGCCGTGATGGACCCCGAGCCGTACGACGTGATCGCGGTCGAGCTGTCCAGCTACCAGCTGCACTTCACCGACTCGATGTCGGCGCACTCGGCGGCCGTGCTCAACCTCGCGCCGGACCACGTCGACTGGCACGGCTCGCTCGAGGCGTACGCCGCCGACAAGGGCCGGATCTACACCAACTGCCAGGTCGCCTGCGTCTACAACGTCGCCGACCAGGCGACCGAGAAGCTGGTCGAGGACGCCGACGTGGTCGAGGGTTGCCGCGCGATCGGCTTCACTCTCGGTACGCCGGGCCTGTCGATGCTGGGTCTGGTCGACGAGTACCTGGTCGACCGCGCGTTCGTCGAGCAGCGCGCCTCGTCGGCGCTCGAGCTGGCCACGCTCGCCGATGTGATTCCGGCCGCGCCGCACAACGTGGCGAACGCGCTGGCGGCGGCCGCCCTGGCCCGCTCCTTCGGCGTACCGGCGACGGCGGTCCGCGACGGGCTGCGCGGGTTCCGGCCGGACGCGCACCGGATCGCGCACGTCGCGGAAGTTGCCGGAGTCAACTATGTGGACGACTCCAAGGCGACCAACCCGCACGCCGCGCAGGCCTCCTTGCTGGCCTACGAGCACGTGGTCTGGATCGCCGGCGGACAGGCCAAGGGCGCGACGTTCGACGAGCTGGTCGTCGCGGCCCGGGACCGGTTGCGCGGCGTGGTGCTGCTCGGCCAGGACAAAGCGGTGATCGGACAAGCACTTGCCCGACACGCGCCTGATGTCCCGGTGATCGTGGTCGAGTCAACGGACACTGGAGCCATGGAGACCGTGGTGGGGGAGGCGACCAAGCTCGCACAGGTGGGCGACACCGTGCTGCTGGCGCCGGGCTGCGCGTCGTGGGACATGTTCGCCAACTACGGAGCCCGCGGGGACGCCTTCGCCGAAGCCGTGAACCGGCTGGGTCTCTGACGCCGGAGGGGATCGCGTGACGATCACTGACCGGCCCGAGCAGAAGTCCAGCCCCGAGCGCGCGCCGGGCAACACGCTGCTGGCCGCCGTGCGCAACGTGCTCGACCGGCCGCTCACGTCGTACCACCTGGTGCTCGGGGCGACCGGTCTGCTGCTGGTGCTCGGCCTGCTGATGGTGGCCTCGGCCTCCAGTGTGCTGTCGTACAACATCAACCACGGCAACTCGTACGCGATCTTCTACCGTCAGTTGATCTGGGTCGGCGTCGGCCTGCCGATGGCCTACGTCGCGTCCCGGATGACGCCCCGGCACTTCCGGATGCTGGCGTACGTCGCGCTGCTCGGCTCGACGTTCCTGCTGGTGCTGACCTACGTGCCGGGCCTGGGCAAGAACGTCAACGGCAACACGAACTGGCTGTCGTTCGGCGGCCCGCTGCAGATCCAGCCCAGCGAGTTCGCCAAGCTGGCGCTGGTGATGTGGTGCGCCGACCTGTACGCGCGCAAGCAGAAGCTGCTGACCCAGTGGAAGCACCTGCTGATCCCGATGGCGCCGGTCTGTGGCCTGGTGATCGCGCTGATCGTCGGTCAGCGCGACCTCGGCACCTCGCTGGTGCTGATGGCGATCATGATCGGGCTGATCTGGGTGGTCGGCGCGCCGACCCGGCTGTTCGTCGCCGCGATCGTCGTGGTCGGCACGATCGCGTCGTACTTCGTGGTCACCGCGCAGCACCGGATGGACCGGCTGACCAACTTCGTCAACCCGTTCGCGGATCCCAGCGGTGTCGGCTGGCAGGCCTATCACGGGCTGTACGCGCTGTCGACCGGTGGCTGGTGGGGCGTCGGGATCGGCAACAGCCGGCAGAAGTGGGGCAACCTGCCCGAGGCGCACACCGACTTCATCTTCGCGGTGATCGGCGAGGAGCTCGGGCTGATCGGGTCACTGACCGTGCTCGCGCTGTTCCTCACCCTGGCCTACGCCGGGATCCGGATCGCGACCCGTTCGACCGAGCCGTTCATCCGTTACTGCGCGGCCGGCATCACGGTCTGGATCATGGCCCAGACGCTGGTCAACCTCGGTGCGGTGATCGGCCTGCTACCGATCGTGGGAATCCCGCTCCCGCTTTTGTCGTACGGTGGGTCCGCACTGCTGCCGACGCTGATCGCGATCGGCATGCTGCTGTCCTTCGCGAAGGCCGAGCCCGGCGCGCAGGCCGCCCTGAAGGAGCACCGGCGGCCGTTGTTCGGGTGGATGTCGTCGTGGCGTACACCTGGCCCGAGCGGCCGTGAGAACACGCGGGAGCGTTGAAAGCTGTGCCGAGCATCGTTCTGGCCGGTGGGGGAACCGCCGGCCACACCTCACCCCTGATCGCGACCGCCGACGCGTTGCGCCGGATCGATCCGACCATCGAGATCGTCGCCCTCGGGACCGAGCGCGGACTGGAGACCCGGGTCGTGCCCGAGGCCGGGTACCGGCTGGAACTGATCCCGCCGGTGCCGCTGCCGCGCAAGCCCACGCCGGCCCTGTTCGCCGTACCGGGCAAGATGCTCAGCTCGGTCAGCGCCGCCCGCAAGGTGCTCGACGACGCGAAGGCCGACGTACTGGTCGGCTTCGGCGGTTACGTGTCCACCCCGGCCTACGTCGCGGCCTGGCGGCGCAAGACGCCGATCGTGGTGCACGAGGGCAACGCCGTTCCCGGCATCGCGAACAAGTTCGCCGCCCGCTACTGCACCGAGAACGTGATCACCTCCTTCCCCGGCACCGACCTGCCGCACGCCCAGTACGTCGGCCTGCCGATCCGCCGGGCGATCGCCACGATGGACCGGGCCGCGCTGCGCGCCGAGGCCCAGCGGTTCTTCGGGCTCGACCCGGCGGCGCCGACGCTGTTCGTCACCGGCGGTTCCCAGGGCGCCCAGCAGCTCAACCAGGCGTTCGCCGGTGCCGCCGCCGACCTGCAGGCCGCCGGAATCCAGGTCCTGCACGCGATCGGTCCGAAAAACACGCTCGAGGTCGAGCAGACCGGCCCTTTGCCGTACCGGGTGCTCTCGTACGTCGACCGGATGGACCTGGCCTACGCGGCCGCCGACCTGGTGGTCTGCCGGTCCGGTTCGAACACCGTGACCGAGGTCTCGGGCGTCGGGCTGCCGGCCATCTACGTTCCGCTGCCGCACGGTAACGGTGAGCAGCGCCTGAACGCCAAGCCCGTGGTCGATGTGGGCGGCGGGCTGCTGGTCGAGAACGCGGCGGTGACCCCGGACTGGGTTCGGGCGACCGTTCCGCAACTTCTGCACGACCGCGCGCGTCTGACGGCCATGTCCACTGCGGCGCAAGGCGTCATCCGGACCGACGCCGACGACCGGTTGGCGCGAATCATTCTCGATGTGGTGAGGTCTTCCTCGTGATCGTCACCGCTCCTGACACCCTGCTGCCCGCCGAGAAGCTGGGCCGGGTGCACTTCGTCGGCATCGGCGGCGCCGGCATGTCCGGGATCGCCCGGATCATGGCCTCCCGTGGCATCGAGGTCTCCGGGTCCGACGCCAAGGACGGCAAGGTGCTGTCCGCGCTGCGTGCCCTCGGCGCCACCTGCTGGGTCGGCCACGCCGCCGAGCACGTCGCCGAGGTGGACACCGTGGTGGTCTCCACCGCGATCCGCGAGACCAACCCCGAGGTGGTCGCGGCCCGGGCGGCCGGGATCCCGATCCTGCCGCGGGCGGCCGCGCTGGCCTCGGTGATGGCCGGCCGGCGCACGATCGCGGTGGCCGGTACGCACGGCAAGACCACCACCACGTCGATGCTGACGGTGGCGCTGCAGCACTGCGGCGTCGACCCGTCGTACGCGATCGGTGGCAACCTGAACGAGTCCGGCTCGAACGCACACGACGGCACCGGTGAGCTGTTCGTCGCCGAGGCCGACGAGTCGGACATGTCGTTCCTGACCTACAGCCCCGAGGTGTCGATCGTCACCTCGGTCGAGCCGGACCACCTGGACAACTACGGCGACGAGACCAGCTACTACAAGGCCTTCGACGACTTCTGCGAGCGGGTCGTGCCCGGCGGCTTCATGGTGATCTGCGTCGACGACGCGGGCGCGCGCCGGCTGGCCGGGTTCGCCCGCGAGCGCGGTGTCGACGTCCGGACCTACGGCGAGTCCGCGGACGCCGACCTACGGGTCACCGAGATCACGGCGTCCGGTGCGGTGCAGTCGTTCGTGCCGATCTTCCGGGGCCGCAAGCTCCCGGTCGTGCACCTGCAGCAGGCCGGCAAGCACAACGCGCTGAACGCCGCGGCCGCGCTGACCGTCGGGCTCGGCCTGGGCTTCTCCGCGGCCGACCTGGCCGAAGGGCTGGCGTCGTTCACCGGCACCGGCCGGCGGTTCGAGTTCAAGGGCATGGAGGACGGCGTCCGGGTCTACGACTCCTACGCGCACCACCCGACCGAGCTGGCCGTCGACCTGACCGCGGCGCGGCAGGTGGCGGGGGAGGGGCGCGTGATCGCCTGCTTCCAGCCGCACCTGTTCAGCCGGACCAGGATCTTCGCCGCGGAGTTCTCCGAGGCGCTGGCGCTGGCCGACGAGGTCGTCGTGATGGACGTGTTCGCGGCCCGCGAGGACCCCGAGCCCGGCGTCACCGGCGCCCTGATCGCCAACCACGTGCCGCTGAAGCCGGAGCAGGTGCGGTTCGAGCCGTCCTGGTCCGCCGTACCGCGGGTGGTCGCCGACCTGGCCCTGCCGGGCGACCTGGTGGTCACCCTCGGAGCCGGTGACGTGACGCTGATCGGGCCCGAGGTGGTCGGGCTGCTGGCCGAGCGGGCGGCGCACAACGCCGCGCTGATCGAGTGAGCCCTGGGGTGACCCGCGGATGAGTCAGAACGCCGACCTGGCCCGGGCCCAGCAGCGGTTCGCGCGCCGGCAGCGGCTGGTCCGCTGGAAGAGCTGGCTGCCCTGGGCGGTCGGCGGCACGCTCGTGCTGCTGTCCGCGATCACCGTCTGGCTGTTCTACTTCTCCTCCGCGCTGGCCGTCGACGGCGTCCGGGTGACCGGCGTCGACACGGTGCCGGTGGCAACCGTCACCCAGGTCGCCGCGGCTCCGCTGGGCACCCCGTTGGCCAAGGTCGACCTGAGCGTGATCGCCGAACGGGTGCGTGGCATCCAGTCGGTCGCCGACGCGCAGGTGACCCGGGCCTGGCCGAACCAGCTGGAGATCGTGGTCACCGAGCGGGTGCCGGTCGTGGTGGTCACCGACGGCAAGCAGTTCGAGCTGGTCGACGCCACCGGTAAGTCGTTCAAGACCGTGCCCGCGCGGCCCGACGGGCTGCCGGAGGCGCTGGTCGTCGGGGCCCGCCGGGACGTGACGATCCGCTCGGTGGTGACCGTGTCAGCCGCTTTGCCGGTCTCGCTGCGGTCCGAGGTACGGTCGATCTCGGCCTCGTCGCCGGACTCGATCACCCTCAACCTCGGCTCGGGGGTGAAGGTGGTCTGGGGTGGTTCCGATGACAGTGCGCGCAAGGCCGAGGTACTCAGCGTGCTGATGCGGCGCCAGGCCAAGGTGTACGACGTGTCCGCCCCCGATCTCCCTGTCACCAAAGGGGAAAAGAGGTAACGCGTCACATCCCGAACCACATCACGGGACGGGCGGCGAGGCGCGTGGACATTGGCAGAACGCGTCCCGTAGCGTGCGACGCAATCGATAAAGTCGAGACAACTCTAAGCATCCACTTGAGGTTCAGTCTTTTCGCTGGAACTTTCGCTGGAATACGGCCGGGAACGGCTGGAAATACGGCCAACTGGTCACAACGGGACAGAACGAGGCGAGAGGCGCGGACGTGGCGGCACCGCAGAACTACCTGGCACTCATCAAGGTCGTCGGTATCGGCGGAGGCGGCGTGAACGCCGTCAACCGGATGATCGAGCACGGTCTGAAGGGCGTTGAGTTCATCGCCATCAACACCGACGCGCAGGCGCTGTTGATGAGCGACGCGGACGTCAAGCTCGACATCGGGCGCGAGGAGACCCGCGGCCTGGGCGCCGGCGCGAACCCCGCGATCGGCCAGAAGGCGGCCGAGGACCACGCGGAGGAGATCGAGGAGGCGCTCAAGGGCGCCGACATGGTCTTCGTCACCGCGGGTGAGGGCGGCGGCACCGGCACCGGCGGCGCTCCCGTGGTGTCCCGGATCGCGCGCTCGCTCGGCGCGCTGACCATCGGTGTGGTGACCCGGCCGTTCTCCTTCGAGGGCAAGCGCCGGGCGACCCAGGCCGAGGACGGCATCGCCGCGCTGCGCGAAGAGGTCGACACCCTGATCGTGATCCCCAACGACCGGCTGCTGACCATCTCCGACCGGGCCGTGTCGGTGCTGGACGCCTTCAAGCAGGCCGACCAGGTGCTGCTGCAGGGTGTGTCCGGCATCACCGACCTGATCACCACGCCGGGCCTGATCAACGTCGACTTCGCCGACGTCAAGGCCGTGATGTCGAACGCCGGCTCCGCGCTGATGGGCATCGGCTCGTCGCGCGGTGAGGACCGCGCGGTCGCGGCGGCCGAGGCGGCCATCTCCTCGCCGTTGCTGGAGGCAAGCATCGAGGGCGCGCACGGCGTGCTGCTGTCGATCGCCGGCGGGTCCGATCTGGGCCTGTTCGAGATCAACGAGGCCGCCCAGCTGGTCTCGGAGTCGGCACACACCGACGCCAACATCATCTTCGGCGCGGTGATCGACGACGCGCTCGGCGACGAGGTCCGGGTCACGGTGATCGCGGCCGGCTTTGACGGCGGGATGCCGAAGCGCCGCGAGCAGGCGATGAACAGCGCCCGCCCGCAGAACCGGGCCGGCAGCGCCGAGGCGCCGCCGCAGCGCCAGGACAACACCGGCTTCCCGGCCCAGCGCCAGGACGGCGGAGGCTTCTCCGCGCAGCGCCAAGACGGTGGCGGGTTCTCGGCCCCGATGCACCAGCCGGGCCAGGCGCCGGGCGGCAACAACCCGCCCGGCTACAGCCCGGGCGGCGTGGGGACCAACCAGAACAACGCCGCGTCCAGCCAGGGGCAGTCGGCGCAGGACCAGTCCTCGCAGGGCCAGCCAGCACAGGGACAGTCGCAGGGCCATTCCTCGCAGTCCGCGCAGGGGCAGCCCACGCAGCACACCCCGCCGCAGGTCCCCGGCACGGTCCCGTTCAGCAGCAGCAACCCGCCACCGACCTCCACCTCGCCGGCCACTCAGACCCCGGCTCCGGCCGCGGACCAGGGCGGCGCGCAGGTGACGCACGGCCAGTTCGGTACGCCGAGCGACGACACCGTCCCGGTCCCGGCTCCCACCGAGAACCGGTCCGGCACCGGCACGACGCACTCGGCCCGCCCGCAGCCGGGCGAGCCGGTCCGCACGCCGCCGCCGGCCCAGCACAACCCGGCGCCGTACTCGACGCCGTCGTCCAACCCGGCGCCGGCGACCCAGACGCCGCCGACGCGGCCGACCCGCAAGCCGGACCCCGAGGAAGACCTCGACATTCCCGACTTCCTGAAGTAGCACTTCCTGAAGTAGCACTTCGCTGAAGCCCCGGCCGTGATCGGCCGGGGCTTTTCAGTTCTCCGGCCGGTAGACGGCGACCACCACACCATGCCGGGCTTCACCAGGCCCCGCATCGTCCAGCGTGGTGACGATCCGCTCCAGCTGGGCGGCCAGTTCCTGGGCCTGGGTCGTGGTCAGGCGCAGGTTGCGGATGTTGAGCAGCAGTTCCTCGCCGGTCTGCAGATCAGCGGCCACGGCCTGCAGCGCGACCGTGTTGTTCTCCCGGGCGCCCTCGCCGGTGAACCTGAACTTGCGGGCGGTCCGGCGGTAGTACTGCTCGGTCCCGCCGCGCACCTGGCGAGTTCCGGTCACCTGGACCATGCCGGCGTCGCGCAGGACGCCGAGGTGGTGCGCGATGTTGCCCTTCGCGGTGCCGAGGGTGGTGGCGAGCTGGCTGATGGTGGCGGCCTCGTGGCCGAGGGCGAAGAGCAGGCGGTGCCGCAACGGATGCCCCAGCGCCTTGAACTGCGCCGCGGTCGAGACCTCGTACTCGTCGTCCATGGGTCAAGCGTCAAGACTTCTTGACGCTTTGTCAAACCCCGTGCTTCACTCACCGCCATGCACAGCGACGAGATCCGAAGCATCGTGGAGCGGCTGGCCGCTCTGGTGAGCGAGCACTACGTGTTCCCTGAGGTCGGCGCCGAGGTCGCGGCCCGGTTGAGGGCGACCGCCGACGACGGCCGGTACGACGTACTGACCGAGCCCGAGCAGTTGGCCGCGCAGGTCACCGCCGATCTCCAGATCGGCAACCAGGACAAGCACCTGCGGCTGAAGTTCCACCGCGGCGAGATCCCCGACGAGACCGATCCGGCCGCGGAGGAGCAGCACTGGGCGGACCGCGCCCGACTCGACGCCGGGGGAGTGGCGCGGGTCGAGCGCCTGGCCGGCAACATCGGCTTGCTCGAACTCCGGCCGTTGCTCTACCACCCCGTCCATGCCGGCGCTGGCGTCAGCGCCGCCATGTCGTTGCTCGCGGCAACTGATGCGCTGCTGCTCGACCTGCGCGGCTGCCTGGGCGGTTCGCCCGAGCAGGTCGCGTTCGTCTGCAGTCACCTCTTCGACGCGGAACCGGTCCATCTGAACGACCAGCTGACACCCGCCACCGGCACGATCCGCCAGTACTGGACCAGCCCGGTGCTCGGCCCGACCTTCGGCGGCAGCAAGCCGATCTGGGTGCTGACCAGCGGATCGACCTTCTCCGGCGGTGAGGAGCTCACCTATGATCTGCAGCAGCTCGGCCGCGCCAGGATCGTGGGCGAACGGACCGGCGGTGGGGCTCATCCGCGCGAGGGCTTCAAGCTGCAGGCGCACCTGGAGGCGACCGTCCCGGTCCAGCGTGCGGTCAACCCCATCTCGGGCACGAACTGGGAAGGCGTCGGGGTCCTGCCGGATCTCGAGGTGCCCGCCGCCGAGGCGTTCGACGCGGCGTACCGGGAGGCCGTCGAGCACGTCCTGACGCTGCCCGCCGAGCCGGCGCGGCTCGGTGTCGAGGAGGAAGCCCGGGCGGTGGTCGAGTCGATCCCGGTCGCTGGGTAGCCTTCAGACGTGTTCGGCTACGACGAGGTTCTCGGCAGGGTCCGCTTCGCCTTCACCGATCGCTACGGAGGAGCCAGCCTTCCGCCGTACGGCGAGCTGAACCTCGGCAGTGCGGCCGGTGACGAGGCCGAGGCGATCGCCGAGAACTTCCGCCGGGTCGCGGCCGCGTTCGGCGTGGTGCCGGACGCGGTGGTCCGGGTCAGCCAGGTGCATGGCCGCGATGTGCACGTCGTCGGGCCGGACGACGAACTCCCGGTCCGGCCGACCCCGAAGGCCGACGCATTGGTGACGACTCGAACCGACGTCGTGCTCGCGGTCCGCGCGGCCGATTGCCTGCCGGTCCTGCTCGCCGACTCCGGCAACGGCGTCGTCGGCGCCGCACACTCCGGCCGCCGCGGCCTGTACGCCGGGGTGGTGCCGGCCACTGTCGAGGCGATGCGCGATCTCGGCGCCGAGCGGATCACCGCCGTCCTCGGGCCGTACGCGTGCGGCCGGTGCTACGAGGTCCCGGAGGAGATGCGGGCCGAGGTCGCCGAGCGCGTGCCGGCGTCGTACGCGGAGACGAGCTGGGGTACGCCGTCGATCGACGTCGCGGCCGGTGTGACCGCCCAGCTGGCCGAACTCGGTGTCGAGGTGGTCGACGCGACGCGCTGCACGATCGAATCCGAGGACCTGTACTCGTACCGGCGGGAAGGCCAGGTCAGCGGCCGGCTGGCCGGACTGGTCAGGCTCGGCCAGTGACGATCGAACGCGGGGCAGAGCTCCGAGCCAATGTGGAGCAGGTCAGGCAACGCATTCGCGCGGCCTGCGAGGCCGCTGGGCGGGCTGAGGAATCCGTCACGTTGGTGGCCATCACCAAGACGTTCCCGATCGAGGACGTCCGGGCGCTCGCGGCGCTCGGCGTCACCGACACGGGGGAGAACCGCGAACAGGAGTTGAAGGTGAAGGCGCCCGACGCGCCGGAACTCACCTGGCACTTCGTCGGGCAACTGCAGTCGAACAAGGCCCGCTCGGTCGCCCGGCTCGCTCAGGTCGTGCACTCGGTCGACCGGTTGTCGCTGGTCGGCGCGTTGTCGAAGGCCGCGGTGGCCGAGGAGAAGATTGTGCGCTGCCTGCTGCAGGTCAGCCTCGCGGCGTACGGGCCTCAGGACGCCGCGACCGGCAGAAGCCGGGGCGGCGTCACGCCGGACGACGTACCGGAGCTGGCGGCGGCGGTGGCCGCGGCCGACGGGCTGGAGCTCGGTGGCGTGATGGCCGTTGCGCCGTTGGGATCCGACCCCGACGAGGCGTTCGCCGCACTGCGTGACGTGTCGTCGCGGCTACGCTCCGAACACAGTGGCGCCGACTGGATCTCCGCCGGGATGAGCGGTGATCTGGAAGCCGCGATCCGGCACGGAGCGACACACGTTCGGCTCGGGCGCGCATTACTCGGAACGCGTCCCTCACTGGGCTAGTGTCGACATCGAGTGGATCGCGAGATCGGCTCACTTGTCGGGCGTTGGACCGGAATCGAAGGGCTGGAGGGCCATGAGCGGCGCGTTGCGCAAGATGGGTGTGTACCTCGGCTTGGTCGAGGACGGCGAGCGCTACAACGCGCGCTACGACGACGAGTACGACGACTACGACGAGTACGAGGACGACGTCGTCGACGGGGAGTCCCACGAGACCGAGCCGGTCCGCGAGTCCCGGGACGCACGCGACGGTCGCGAGGTCCGCGACGGTCGTGACCTGCGTGACCGCGAGGAGCAGGGCGCGACGGTCAGCAAGTTTCCAGATCGGCGTGGAGTTCTACCGTCCCCGGAGGTTACCGAGTTGGCCCGCATCACCACCGTGCACCCGCGCAGCTACAACGAGGCGCGGGTGATCGGTGAGCACTTCCGTGACGGCACGCCCGTCATCATGAACCTGACCGAGATGGACCACGCCGACGCCAAGCGGCTGGTCGACTTCGCCGCCGGGCTGATCTTCTGCTGCCGCGGCTCCATCGAGCGGATCACCACCAAGGTGTTCCTGGTCTGCCCGCCGAACGTGACGGTCGCCGCGGAGGAGAAGGAGAAGATCGCCGCGGACGGGTTCTACAACCAGAGCTGACCGCTGCTACCACCGGTCTTCTACACTCATTGACGACATGGTTGCTCTAGCGCTCGTCCTCAGTGTTCTCAGCTGGGTGCTGCTCGCCTTCTTCCTGATCCTGGTGGCGCGGTTCGTGCTCAGTCTGATCGTCATGTTCGCGCCACAGTGGCACCCCAAGGGCCCGCTGCTGTTGCTGTTCGAACTGGTCTACTCCGTCACCGATCCGTTCCTGCGGCCGCTGCGCCGCATCCTGCCCCCGATCGGGGCCGGGGGGATCCGGATCGACCTGTCCATGCTGATGTTGTTCGTGCTCGTCTCGCTGGCGATGTCGATCAACAACACCGCGATCCGGTCACTGTGAACGCCCTGGCAGTGGCCGGCCGCACACCGGCGCGGGGCTTGAGCGATCGGCGGGAGGGGTAGAACCAGACCCGGGTACGGGGCAGCCGGTCGAGGTTGTCACCCGGCCCGGATTCCGCCAGAACACAACGAAGCGATAACGTGATCTACTGAGTCGCCGGGGTTTGCGCCCCAGACTCCGCCAAGACACAGACAAACGAGGTGAAAGATGCCGCTGACGCCGGATGACGTCCGCTCGAAGCAGTTCACGCCCGTCCGATTGCGGGAGGGTTACGACGTCACTGAGGTCGACTCCTTCCTCGACGAGGTGGAGGCCGAGCTCGAGCGCCTCCTCGCCGAGAACGAGGAGCTGCGCGCGAAGCTGGCGGCGGCTCAGCGCGCCGGTGCGGGTCAGGAACGGCCGGTCGACCAGACCGCCGCTCTCCCGCCCGTCGTGCAACAGCCCAAGCCCGCTCCCGTCGTGGTCGAGAAGCCCGAGGAGAAGCCACCAGTCGTTGCTGCTCCGGTAGCGGCCGCGGGGGCTGCTGCGGCAGCAGGAACCGTCGGCGACGCGTCCAGCTCCGCCGTGCGGCTGCTGGAGATGGCCACCAAGCACTCCGACGACCTGGTCCAGGAGGCGAAGGACACCGCCGACAAGATCATCGGCGAGGCCCGCGCCAAGGCCGAGCGGCTGGAGAACGAGGCCCGCGGCAAGGCCGACCGGATGACCGGTGAGGCCCGTGCCCGCGCCGAGAAGCTCGACGGCGAGATCGCCGAGCGGCGCGCGCAGATGCTCGGCACCCTGGAGAAGCAGAAGGGCCAGCTCGAGCGCACGATCGACGACCTGCACGCCTACGAGCGCGAGTACCGCAGCCGCCTGAAGACGTACTTCACCGAGCAGCTCAAGGCGCTCGGCAACGGCGACGACACGCTCAGCCCGCGCAACGGGTTCCGTCCCGAGGCCCGTGCGCAGGCGCACGGCGGTCACGGCGTGTAACAACACCTCGAGCGAGGAGGCGGTGCTTTCCGGCGGCACCGCCTCTTCGTCGTGTCCGGGAACTTCTGACTGACCGCGCCGCAGTGGTCACGCTGAGTCAGAATCAGGTCCGGACAATGAACTGAACGCAGTCTTAACAAAAGCCGCGAAGCAGCACCGCAGCGGGGCCCGAGCCTGATCACCAGGCCGGGCCCCGCTGCGGTTCGTGGGGGCTCAGGGCCAGGACGCGACGGGCTTCCGGCCGCTGAGCGTCTCGACGTCGGTCAGCCGCAGCCGGTACGGCGTCAGTCGCAGCAACGACGGCGACTCCGCGGCCGGCCCGTCGGGGAAGACGGTCCAGAAGTCGTAGCCGAGCGGCGCCGGCGCGTCCCGGTACAGCTCCCAGACTCGTTGCCGGGTCGCGGTATCGGTGACCCACTCGGCGCGGCAGTCCGCGATCGCGACGTCGTGCCCCGGCTCCCAGTAGCTGCAGCTCACGTACGGGCTGTGGGCAAGGTGCCGCACCTTGACCGGCGTCGCCTTCGTGACGATCCATCCGGTCAGTCCCGTGCCCGCCTCGTCCAGCTCCCAGATCGGATGCAGGATGCGGCTCCTCGGCCGCTGGTCGCTGCCGACCGTCGCCACCGTGCACCAGACGATCCGGTGCGCCCTGTCCATGAACTCCTTGTGCACAACCATGGTTGTACATTAGCAAACACACAACCAGGGTTGTACAGTTCCGACATGGAGTTCGATCCGGCCGATGCCGATCTCTCGCTCGCGTCGTTGTTCGCCGGCTGGGCGTTGGCCGACGAACTGCAGGCCAGGCTCGCCGCGGACGGGTTCGGTGACGCCCGGTTCGCCGATGGCGTGGTGTTCCAGCACCTGGTGGGCGGTCCGGTGACGATCAGCGTGCTCGCCGAGCGCCTCGGGGTGACGCAGCAGGCCGCTTCCAAGTCGGTCGCGGACCTGGAGAAGCGCGGCTACCTCGCGCGCGAGGCCGATCCGGCCGACGCCAGAGCGCGCAACGTCGTACTGACTCAGCGTGGCCAGGCGGTGATCGCGGCGGCCCGCAAACACCGGGCCGCCGTGGAGCGACAGCTACGCAAGGCCCTGGGCGCCGACCGCGTCGAGGCGGCACGGGTGCTGCTGGTCGAGGTCATCGACCACCTCGGCGCAAGCCCGTCACTGCGAACCCGCATGGTCCGACCACCCCGCTGACTTCCGCCGGACCCAGTCGTCCCACCCCGCACCCCGCCGGGTGCGGGGCGTCCCGCCCCGCACCCGCACGCGTCCGCGGCGCACCCGCTCTCTACTTCTCTTTCCGCCCGCCGACCCGGCGCAGCCGGGTCGGCGGGCGGTGTCGAGTCACGCTTTCTGCAGCCAGTAGGTCAGGCCGAGGTCCTCGTCCGAACCAGTCGCCAGGCCGTCGGTTGCTTCCGGCGCCGACTGCACGACCGACGTGGCCAGCACCTCGCGGGCGACGTCGTCCGCGTGCTTGCCGAGGGCATCGGACAGTTCGGCGTCGGTGGCGCTCAACCAGACGGTGATCCGGTCCGAGACCTCCAGGCCGGCGTTCTTGCGGGCCTCCTGCAGGGTCCGGACGACCTCGCGGGCCAGACCGGCCTGCTTCAGCTCCGGCGTGACCTCCAGGTCGAGCGCGACCGTCTCGCCCTGCTCGTTGACCACCGACCAGCCCTCGCGCGGCCGCTCCGAGATCAGCACCTCGTCGGCGCTCACCTCGATCGGCTCGCCGTCGACCAGCACGGTCGCCGTACCGGACGCCTTCAGCGCGGCGGCCAGTTCGGCCGCGTCCGCCGCGGCGATCGCCTTGGCCACCACCGGCGTCTGCTTGGCGAACCGCTTGCCGAGCTCGCGGAAGTTGCCCTTGGCCGAGTGCTCGACCAGGTCGGCACCGGCCGACGACAGCGGCTCGACCGAGCCGACGTTCAGCTCGTCGGCGATCTCACGCAGCAGTTCGTCGGACAGGTCCGCGATCGCCGCCGACCCGACCAGCGCCCGGCTGAGCGGCTGCCGGGTCCGGACCTTCGCCTCGGCCCGGGCCGACCGGCCCAGCTCGACGACCCGCTTGGCCATCGACACGTGCGTGGCCAGGGTGTCGTCGATCAGCGCCTCGTCGTACGCCGGGAACGCCGCCAGGTGCACCGACTCCGCCAGCCCCGGCGTGACCGGCCGGAACACGTCCTGCCAGACCCGCTCGGTCAGGAACGGCGTCAGCGGTGCCATCAGCCGGGTCAGCACGTCGAGCGTCTCGTGCAGCGTCGCCAGCGCGCCGGCGTCACCGGACCAGAACCGCCGGCGCGAACGCCGGACGTACCAGTTCGACAGCGTGTCGACGAACGAGCTGATCAGCAGACCCAGCTTCTGGGTGTCGTAGCCGGCATAGGCCTCGTCGGCGTCGCGGACCAGCCGGTGCGTCTCGCTGACCAGCCAGCGGTCCAGCACCGAGCGCTCGGCGACCGGCGGCGCGTCGGCCGTCGGCGACCAGTCGGCCAGCCGCGCGTACAGGGCGTGGAAGGCGACCGTGTTCCAGTACGTCAGCAGGACCTTGCGGACGACCTCGTTCAGCACGTTCGGGCCGATGCCGCGGGCCTTCCACGGCGAGCCCGAGCAGGCCATGAACCAGCGCACCGCGTCCGCGCTGTGGTTGTCCATCAGCGAGATCGGCTCGAGGATGTTGCCCAGGTGCTTGGACATCTTGCGGCCGTCCTCGGCCAGGATGTGCCCCAGGCAGACCACGTTGCGGTACGACGACTCGTCGAAGACCAGCGTGCCGATCGCCATCAGCGTGTAGAACCAGCCGCGGGTCTGGTCGATCGCCTCGGAGATGAAGTCGGCCGGGTAGGACCGCTCGAACTTCTCCTTCGAGCCCTCGACCCACGGGTAGCCCCACTGCGCGAACGGCATCGAGCCCGAGTCGTACCAGGCGTCGATCACCTCGGCGACCCGGCGGGCCTGCGTCCCGCAGGTCGGGCAGTCGAAGGTGATGTCGTCGACGTACGGGCGGTGCGGGTCGGTGCCGCTCAGGTCGCGGCCGGCCAGCTCGCCGAGCTCGGCCAGCGAGCCGACGCAGACCAGGTGCTCCTCGGCGCAGCGCCAGATCGGCAGCGGCGTACCCCAGTAGCGGGACCGGGAGACCGCCCAGTCGATGTTGTTGCGCAGCCAGTCGCCGTACCGGCCCCACTTGACCGACTCGGGGAACCAGTTGGTCTGCTCGTTCTCACGCAGCAGCGCGTCCTTGACCTGCGTGGTGCGGATGTACCAGGACGGCAGCGCGTAGTACATCACCGGCGTGTGGCAGCGCCAGCAGTGCGGGTACGGGTGCTCGAAGGGCAGGTGGCGGAACAGCACGCCGCGAGCGTCGAGGTCCTTGAGCAGGTCCTCGTCGGCCTTCTTGAAGAACTGTCCGCCGACCAGCGGCACGTCCGCGTCGAACCGGCCGTCCGGACCGACAGGCTTGACGACCGGCAGGTCGTAGGCTTTGGCGACCTGGAGGTCTTCGGTGCCGAAGGCGGGGGACTGGTGGACCAGACCAGTGCCGTCCTCGGTCGTGACGTACTCGGCCAGTACGACGTAGTGGGCCGGCTCGTCGAACGCGACCAGCTCGAACGGCCGCTGGTAGGTCCAGCGCTCCAGCTCGCGCCCGGCGTAGGTATCGGTGACCGTCCAGCCCTCGCCGAGCGTGCCGAGCAGCGGCTCCGCGATGACCAGCGACTCGGTCCCGTCGGTGGCCACGACGTAGTCGACGTCGGGGCGCACGGCCACCGCGGTGTTGGACACGAGGGTCCAGGGGGTGGTGGTCCAGACCAGGAGCGACGCCTGGCCGGCCAGCGGGCCCGAGGTCAGCGGGAAGCGCACGTAGACCGACGGGTCGACGACCGTCTCGTAGCCCTGGGCCAGCTCGTGGTCCGACAGGCCGGTGCCGCAGCGCGGGCAGTACGGCGTGATCCGGTAGTCCTCGACCAGCAGGCCCTTGTCGTAGATCTGCTTCAGCGACCACCAGACGGACTCGACGTACTGCGGGTCCATCGTCCGGTAGGGGTGGTCCATGTCGACCCAGTAGCCCATCCGGGTGGTCAGCGTGGCGAAGGCGTCGACGTGGCGCTGCACGGACTCGCGGCACTTGGCGTTGAACTCCGCGATGCCGTAGGCCTCGATGTCGTTCTTGCCGCTGAAGCCGAGCTCCTTCTCCACCGCGACCTCGACCGGCAGCCCGTGGCAGTCCCAGCCGGCCTTGCGCTCGACCGAGAAGCCCTTCATGGTCCGGTAGCGCGGGAAGACGTCCTTGAAGACCCGGGCCTCGATGTGGTGGGTGCCGGGCATGCCGTTGGCCGTCGGCGGGCCCTCGAAGAAGGTCCACGACGGGCCGCCCGCGGTCTGCGCGAGACTCTTGGCGAAGGTGTCCTGCTCGTCCCAGGTCTTGAGCACGTCGTGCTCGATCGCCGTCAGGTCCACCTGCGCCGGAACCTGCTGCCACTCAGTGGTCGGGGTGTCCCCGGTGTTCTGCGCCATCACTGGCCGTCCTTCGTCGCGCTGCTTGCCGGACGAAGGGACGAGGCTCGGCGACGTCGCCGGGCTCCGCGGTACCACCCTCCTTGGAGACCTGGCCGGCGCCGTTGCCCCGGCCGGGGGTCACCCACTTCGTTACGCTCCGCTGCCGGGTCTAGTGAGTCCGTGAGGACCGTTCTTCCGGCGGCTCCGAGGTGATGGCCTCATCACTGCCTTGCGGTGGCGGGAAAAGTGTACGACTCCGCACCGGTCCACCACGAATCGTTAATCACTGGCCAGGTCGAGGTCCGGCGGTGACAATGCTGTGACACTTTCGGGCAGGTCGGGACGCGCGTGACGTCGAGCGGGCTTGAAGAAGCGACTACCGTATGTCCACGGTCTGCGCGTCGGGCTGGCACGTGAGGGTTGCGTGTCCTACTGTCTTGCGACCAGTCCGCTTCAGTCTCCGACGAAGGCAGGGGGTAGTCGACCGTGGCTACATCGGCAAAGAAGTCCGCCCCCGGAAAGCGCACCGCCGCCGCGGCCGAGAAGAGCGCCGCGGCATCCACCGAGCCGGCCAAGAAGGCGGCCCCGAAGTCCCCTGCCAGGAAAGCCCCGACGAAGAGGGTGGCCATGAAGACCAACGAGAACAGGACCCCGGCAACGGCGCCGGCCAAGTCGCCCAAGAAGGCCGAGAACCTGACCGTGCGCGAGGGGGAGACTCCCTGGACGGCGGCCGAGCTGACCGAGCTGCGCAGCGAGCTCGAAGCGGACGTGGTGCACCTCAAGGAGGAGATCCGCGACGCCGAGCAGGAGATCGTCGGCCTGCTCCGTGACGGTGGTGACGGGGCCGGCAACGACCAGGCCGACGTCGGCTCGACCACGCTCGAGCGCGACCACGAGATGTCGCTGGCCAACAATGCGCGCGACATGCTCGACCAGATCGAGCGGGCCTTGGCCAAGATCGACGACGGCACGTACGGCGTCTGCGAGAGCTGCGGCAAAGCGATCGGCAAGGGACGGTTGCAGGCGTTCCCGCGTGCGACACTGTGCGTGTCATGCAAAGAACGCGAAGAACGTCGCTGAACCCATCCGAGTCGTCCCACTCCTCAGGGGACGCCCAGGAGCAGTCCGAACCGGCCGGCCTCGAGCCGGCCGGTTCGGCGTCGTCCGCGGACGGAACGTCGGCCGGTACGCCGGCCCTCGCCGCGACGACTGAAGACCTGTCGGCTCCCGACGGACCTGCTGGTTCCTCGGGAGCTGCGGGCGTTTCGCCCTCGCCGGGGCCCGATCCTTCTTCCTCCGGTGGCGGAGCCACCGGAGAGACCGGCGTTCCGGCGACGCCGGAGGACGTGGACTCGCTCGAGGCGGCCGCCGGCCCGGTCAAGCACCGGTCCCACCCCCGGCTGATCGGTCTGTTCGCCGTGGTCGGCGTACTGGTGCTCGGGCTGGACCAGCTGACCAAGGCGCTCGCCCTGCAGCACCTGACACCGGGCGATCCGGTGAACGTGATCGGTGAGCTGCTCAAGTTCAACCTGATCCGCAATCCGGGCGCCGCGTTCAGCCTCGGCTCCGACTTCACGCCGGTGATCAGCACGATCCAGATCGTCGTCGCGCTCGGCGTGATCTGGCTGTCGCGCCGGCTCGGCTCGGCCGGCTGGGCGGTCGCCTTCGGGCTGCTGTTCGGCGGTGCGGTCGGCAACATCACCGACCGGATCTTCCGCGAACCGTCGCCGTTCCACGGCCACGTGGTCGACTTCCTGCAGACCCCGCACTGGGCGATCTTCAACGTCGCCGACATGGCCGTCACCTCGGCCGCGATCCTGCTGGTGATCCAGACCCTGCGTGGTATCAAGCTCGACGGCACCAAGGACGTGAGCGCGAAGTGAGCGACTCCAGGACCGTGATGGTGCCGGACGGACTGGCCGGCGAGCGTCTCGACGCGGCGCTGTCGCGGCTGTTCGGGGTGTCCCGGACGAAGGCCGCGGAGCTGATCGAGTCCGGTCTGGTCCAGGTCGACGGCGCGACGGCGGCCAAGTCGGCCCGGGTGGCCGCCGGCGTGATGCTGGACGTCGAACTGCCCCCGCCGCCGGGCGAGGTCACCGTCGTACCGCAGACCGTGGAGAACCTGCGGATCGTGCACGACGACGACGAGATCATCGTCGTCGACAAGCCGGTCGGCGTCGCGGCCCACCCGTCGCCGGGCTGGACCGGCCCGACCGTGATCGGGCACCTGGCCGGCGCGGGCTTCAGCATCTCCACCAGCGGTGCCGCCGAGCGCAAGGGCATCGTGCACCGCCTCGATGTCGGCACGTCCGGCCTGATGGTGGTCGCCAAGACGGAGTACAGCTACACCGTGCTCAAGCGCGCCTTCAAGGAGCGCACGGTCAAGAAGATCTACCACGCGCTGGTGCAGGGCCACCCGGATCCGTTCACCGGCACGGTCGACGCGCCGATCGACCGCCACCCCCACCACGACTACAAGTTCGGCGTGGTGGCCGGCGGCAAACCGAGCGTCACGCACTACGAGACGCTCGAAGCCTTCCGGTACGCGACACTGCTGGAGATCACGCTGGAGACCGGCCGGACGCACCAGATCCGCGTCCACATGGCCGCGATCGGCCACCCGTGCTGCGGCGATCTCACGTACGGCGCGGACCCGGTCCTCGCCGAGCGGCTTCAGTTGTCCCGCCAGTGGCTGCACGCGATGCGGCTCGGCTTCACCCACCCGGGCTCCGGCGAATACGTCGAGTTCACCTCCAAGTACCCCGACGACCTCGACCAGGCGCTCGACCGGCTCGTCGACACCCAGTGAAGCTGTATCTGTCCTCGTTCCGCCTCGGCGACCATCCCGAACACCTCGTCGCGATGCTCCCGCCGAAGGCCCGGATCGCGGTGATCTGCAACGCCATCGACACCGAGGAGCCGGTGGTGCGCGAGGAGAAGGTCGCAGCCGAGCACCGCTGGCTGGTCGAGCTGGGCCTGCGCCCGGAGGAAGTGGACCTGCGGGACTTCGCGCCGGGGGAGTCGGCTGAGCGCCTTCGCACCCGTCTCGCCGAGTACGACGGAATGTGGGTCCGCGGCGGCAACGTGTTCGTCCTGCGCGCCGCGATGGCCCGCAGCGGCGCGGACCGGATCCTGCCCGACCTCATCCTCGCCGAGCGGTTTGTCTACGCCGGCTACAGCGCCGGCTGCTGCGTCCTCGCCCCGAGTCTGCGCGGCCTCGAGCTGTGCGACGACGTGTCGGTGGTCGACGACGTCGTGTGGGACGGCCTCGGCATACTCGACGAGGCGTTCGTCCCGCACCTCAACTCACCCGGCCACCCGGAGACCGAGCTGGTCGAGAAGGTCCGCGACCTGTACGAGCGCACCGCCGTACCGTATGTGCCGCTGAGCGACGGCCAGGCCCTTGTCATCGACGGCGAAACCCGGACGCTCGTCTAACCCCAGCCCTGGCTGACCGACGCACGACACCGGTCGGGCTCGTCGCCGGCCTGGACGAACAGCGCAGTGAGCATCGGCACCGCGTAGCCGAGCGCCTCGCGCGGCAGCGGACCGTTGATCGTGAGCGACGCCAGGCCGTGGCCGATGGCCCAGCTCTGGGTGGCGAGCGCGAGCGGATCGGTCCCGGCGGCGAAGCGCCTGTCGGCCGTCGCGCGGGCGACCGTCTCGACGAGCGGCTGCAGGCCGGCGTCGGCCCCGGCGGGGTCTTCCAGCTCGACCGAGGCGTCGAACATCACCCGGTAGAGGTCCGGGTTGGCCGCGGCGTTCGCGACGTACGCCGAACCCAGCGCGGCCAGGTCCCGCACCGCGTCGGCCGTGGGCGCAATCCCCGCCAGGACGCCGGTGAGCCGGGTGAACCCCTCCTGCCGCACCGCCTTCCAGAGCCCGTCGATCCCGTCGAAGTAGGTGTAGACCGCCATCGTCGACACCCCGGTGCCGGCCACCAGCGACCGCAGCGTGATCGGCTCGCGCTTCCGGAGCATCTGCGCGGCACGCTCGATCAGCAACGCCCGGACGCCCGGATCTTTGGTCCTCGCCATGGCGCAACTATACATAACGCTGTTATGGTTAGAGCAATCCCATCGAACAGGAGCGCGTCATGAGCGTCACGCTGATCAACCCCGAATGCCTGCCGAAGCCGGACGTCTACCGCCAGCTGTCCATCGCCACTGGTTCGCGACTGGTGTTCCTGGCCGGCCAGGTCGCGCGGGACAGTGAGGGGCGCCCGGTCGGTGCGGGCGACTTCGCGGCCCAGGTCGAGCAGGCCTACCTCAACATCGGCAACGCGCTAACCGAGATCGGCGGCTCGTTCGACGATGTGGCAAAGCTGACGATCTACGTCGTCGACTGGAGCGCGGACAAACTGCCGCAGCTGGGGGAGGGGGTCGCCCGAGCCGCGGCCAAGCTGGGCGTCGACCCGGTCAAGCCGATCACCTTGCTCGGCGTCGCGGCGTTGGGGGAGCCCGACCTCATGGTCGAGGTCGAGGCGACCGCCGTACTCGACTAGTTCAGCTGGTCCAGCGCCTTCGACAGTGTCGTCAGCGCCTCGACGGCCCGCGCGAACTCCTCCTGCCCGAGTACCTCGCTCAGCCGCTTGGCCTGCTTCGCGTGCTCGGGATGGATCGCCCGTACGGCGTCCAGGCCCTCGGCGGTGACCGCGACCAGCTTCGCTCGCCGATGCGCCGGATTGTCCCGGTACTCCGCCAGTCCCCGCTCCACCAGTACGTCGGCCGTGCGCTGGACGGCTTGGCGGGTGATCCCCATCTCGCGGGCGATCGACGCGACCGGCAGCGGCGTCTGGAGTACGGCGCCGAGCACCTGCCACCAGGTGGCCGTCAACCCGACCGGCTTCGCCAGGCTCTCGGCGAGTTCTAGGAACTGCCCGTTCAGCTTGAACGCCGTCAACGCCGCCGCACTGAGCAGCTCCTGGTCTCGACTCACTCGGTCACGCACCCATCAATTCGTAGAACCCCGACGGGTTCTGCTCGCCGTACAGCTTGTACCAGGAGTCGAGGACGCCGGGCTCGTAGATGCCCAGTTCGGCGAAGATCGCCCGGGCGAACTCGACCGGCGCCTGTGCTCCGCCGGTGATCAGGCCGCGGTCGTTCACCGCCGGCTCGTCGCGGTACAGGTCGGCCCCGCCGTAGCCGAGCCCGGCGAGGAACTCCTTGGCGTTGCTGGTGTGCGCGTGGTCGTCGAGCATGCCCGCCAGCGCCAGGCCGCCGGTGGCTCCGCAGATCGCGGCGACCGGTACGCCGGCCGCGCGGAACTCGCGCGCCTTCGCGATGTACGGCTGGTACGCCTCGGTCGGCCACAGGTCGTTGCCGGGCAGGACCAGCATCGCGCTGTCGTCCGCGCTGAGCTCGTCGAGCGTCAGGTCGGGCAGCACCCGCAGGCCGCCCATCGTGGTGACCGGGTCGATGCCGGCGCTGACGGTGCGGATCTGGAAGTGGCCGGGCGTCCGGTGCCAGGCCGGGCTGTTGACGTGGGCGGTGACGAAGCCGATCTCCCAGTCGGCCAGCGTGTCGTAGACGGCGAGGTGGACGGTGCGCTTGCTGTTCTCGATCATGACAAGATATTGTCATGATGACAACATGTTGTCAATAGATCGGGATGCTGATTCAGGGTCCGGCGGTCACCGCCTCGGCGAGATCGACGACGGCCGCGGTCAGCGCCTTGCCGTGCACGAGGGCCGGGTCGTTGTGATCAGCCCCGGCGACCTCGACCAGGTCCCGCAGCGTCGGCGCTGCCGCGGCCACGGTCCGGCTCTGATCCGGCGGAACGATCGAGTCCTCGGCGCCGAGCACCACGGTGACCGGAGCCTTCACCGTCGCGAGTTGGTCGGCCAACGGGTACTCGTCGCGGAGTAGAAGCCGGACCGGCAGGAAGGGGTAGTGCACCTGGCCGACCGAGGCCAGGTCGACGAACGGCGAACGCAGGACCAGACCGCCCGGCGCGATCTCAGTGGCGAGCTTGGTGACGACCGCGGCGCCGAGGCTCTCACCGAGGTACAGGATCCGGTCAGCCGGTACGCCGGCCTGCTCGACGAGGTGTCGCTGGGCCGCACGGACATCCCGGGCCAGACCCTGCTCGCTCGGACGTCCCGCACTGCCGCCGTAGCCGCGGTAGTCGAACAGGAGCACCGTCAGCCCTTCGGCCGCGAGCGCGCGGGCCAACGGCGCTCGCGTCGCGCGGTTGCCGGCGTTTCCCGGCGCGACCAGGACCGCGACACCCCGGTCCGGCGGGGCCGCCGGGACCAGCCAGGCGCCGAGGCGTACGCCGTCATCGGTCTGGAGTACGACGTCCCGGGCGCCGGGCAGGACCGCCGTCGCCGATCCTGCGTCGGCCACGTCGGGCAGGTAGATGAGGCGCCGCTGGAATCCCCAGATCACGGCGAGCACCAGCGTCAGCACCGCTGCCACGATCACCGCGAAGCGCACCACGATCCCAGTGTGCGCGGTGCCCCGGGCGACCGCATATCGGGCGCCCGGGCGAGGCATCGGAGCGCCGGTTCTCCGACTGTCGGTGGGCCGACATAAGGTGGCCTGGTCCCGCTCACTCACGCCCTGGGAGGTCTGCGTAGACATGGCGTCCAGCGACAGTTTCGTGCATCTACACGTGCACACCGAGTACTCCATGCTGGACGGCGCCGCGCGGATCGACGAGTTGTTCAAAACCGCCCAGGAGATGGGCCAGCCGGCGATCGCGACCACCGACCACGGCTACGTGTTCGGGGCCTACGAGTTCTGGAAGACCGCGAAGAAGTACGACGTCAAGCCGATCATCGGCGTCGAGGCCTACCTCACCCCGCACACCCACCGCAGCGAGCGCAAGCGGGTCAAGTGGGGCGACGCGAACTCCGGCCGCGACGACGTGTCCGGCTCCGGCGCGTACACGCACATGACGCTGCTGGCCAAGAACACCTCCGGCATGCACAACCTGTTCAAGATGAGCTCGCTGGCCAGTCTCGAGGGCTACTACTTCAAGCCCCGGATGGACCGCGAGCTGCTGAACACCTACGGCAAGGGCCTGATCGCGACCACCGGCTGCCCCTCCGGCGAGGTGCAGACCCGGCTGCGGCTGGGGCAGTACAAGGAGGCGCTCGAGGCGGCCGCGGAGTTCCGCGACATCTTCGGCGCCGAGAACTACTACTGCGAGCTGATGGACCACGGCCTCGGCATCGAGCGCAACGTCCAGGGCGACCTGCTGAAGCTGGCCAAGGAGCTCGGGCTGCCGCTGGTGGCCACCAACGACCTGCACTACACCAAGCCCGAGGACGCGGTCGCGCACGCCGCGCTGCTGTGCGTGCAGTCCGGCTCGACGCTGTCCGACCCGAACCGGTTCAAGTTCGACGCGAACGAGTTCTACGTCAAGACCGCGGCCGAGATGCGCGAGGTCTGGAAGGACTACCCCGAGGCGTGTGACAACACGCTGCTGATCGCCGAGCAGTGCGACGTCAGCTTCACCGAGGGCGAGGGCCGGTTCATGCCGCGCTTCCCCTGCCCCGAGGGTCACAACGAGGAGTCCTGGTTCGTCTCCGAGGTGGAGACCGGCCTGCACAAGCGCTACCCCGGCGGCGTACCGGACCACGTCCGCAAGCAGGCCGAGTACGAGATCGAGGTCATCACCTCCAAGGGCTACGCCGGCTACTTCCTGGTCGTCGCCGACTTCATCAACTGGGCCAAGGAGCACGGCATCCGGGTCGGCCCGGGCCGTGGGTCCGGTGCCGGTTCGATGTGCGCGTACGCGATGCGCATCACCGACCTCGACCCGCTGCAGCACGGCCTGATCTTCGAGCGGTTCCTCAACCCCGAGCGCATGTCGATGCCCGACTTCGACATCGACTTCGACGACCGCCGCCGCCCCGAGGTAATCCGCTACGTCACCGAGAAGTACGGCGACGACCGGGTCGCGATGATCGTCACCTACGGCACGATCAAGGCCAAGCAGGCGATCAAGGACGCCGGCCGGGTCTTGGACTACCCGTTCGCGATGGGCGACCGGATCACCAAGGCGATGCCGCCGTCGGTGATGGGCAAGGACGTGCCGCTGTCGGGCATCTTCGACCCGCAGCACAAGCGCTACTCCGAGGCCGGCGAGTTCCGCCAGCTGTACGAGTCCGACGCCGACGTGCGCAAGATCGTCGACACCGCACGCGGCCTGGAGAACCTGAAGCGCCAGTGGGGTGTGCACGCGGCCGGCGTGATCATGTCCTCGGAGCCGCTGATCGAGCTGATCCCGATCATGCGCCGCGAGCAGGACGGCCAGGTGATCACCCAGTTCGACTACCCGAGCTGCGAGACGCTCGGCCTGGTCAAGATGGACTTTCTCGGCCTGCGCAACCTGACGATCATGGACGACGCGGTCAAGAACGTCGAGGCCAGCCGCGGCATCAAGCTCGACCTGGACGAGCTGGCCAAGTCCCTCGACGACAAGGCCACCTTCGAGCTGCTCGGCCGCGGTGACACCCTCGGCGTCTTCCAGTTCGACGGCGGCCCGATGCGGGCGCTGCTGCGGCTGATGAAGCCGGACAACTTCGAGGACATCTCCGCGGTCGGCGCGCTGTACCGCCCGGGCCCGATGGGCGCGAACAGCCACACCAACTACGCCCTGCGCAAGAACAAGCAGCAGGAGATCAGCTACCCGCACGACGAGCTCGCCGTCGCGCTGGAGCCGATCCTCGGTACGACGTACGGCCTGATCGTGTACCAGGAGCAGGTCATGGCCATCGCGCAGCAGCTGGCGGGCTACACGCTCGGCAAGGCGGATCTGCTCCGCCGCGCGATGGGCAAGAAGAAGCGCGAGGTGCTGGACGCCGAGTACGTCGGCTTCTCCGAGGGCATGAAGGCCAACGGCTTCTCCGACGCCTCGATCAAGGCGCTGTGGGACGTGCTGGTCCCGTTCTCCGACTACGCGTTCAACAAGGCGCACTCGGCGGCGTACGGGCTGGTCTCGTACTGGACCGCCTACCTGAAGGCCAACTACCCGGCCGAGTACATGGCCGCGGTCCTGACGTCCGTCAAGGACGACAAGGACAAGATGGCCATCTACCTGAACGAGTGCCGCCGGATGGGCATCAAGGTGCTGCCGCCGGACGTCAACGAGTCCGACTCGAACTTCACCCCGGTCGGCACCGACATCCGCTTCGGGCTGTCCGCGATCCGCAACGTCGGCGTCAACGTGGTGGCCGAGATCGTCGCCGCCCGCGAGTCCGAGGGCCGGTTCACCGACTTCGTCGACTTCATCGACAAGGTCCCGCTGCCGGTCTGCAACAAGCGGGTGATCGAGTCTTTGGCCAAGGCCGGCTCGTTCGACTCGATGGGACACGCCCGGCGCGCGGTGGTCGCGGTGCACGAGCAGGCCGTCGACGAGGCGATCGACCTCAAGCGCAACGAGGCGCACGGCCAGTTCGACCTGTTCTCGATGGGCGACGAGGAGACCGACTCCGCCGACGGCAACAGCCGGCTCACGGTCCGCGTCCCGGAGATCGAGGAGTGGGACAAGGCCACCAAGCTGGCGCACGAGCGCGACATGCTCGGGCTGTACGTGTCGGACCACCCGCTGTTCGGCGTCGAGCACGTGCTGACCAACGGCACCGACTGCACGATCGGTCAGCTGCTCGCCGACGAGGACCGGCCCGACGGCACCCGGGTGACGATCGGCGGCCTGGTCACCGCGGTCCAGCGCAAGGTCAACAAGCGCGGCGACATCTACGCGATCGTCACGATCGAGGACCTGGAAGGTTCGATCGAGGTGATGATGTTCTCCTCGGCGTACCAGTTGCACGCGCACCTGCTGACCAACGACGCGATCATCTTGATGAAGGGCCGGGTCCGGCGCCGGGAGGACCGGCTCGAGCTCAGCGGTGACGAGGTGACCGTGCCGGACCTCACCGAGGGACCGAGCGGGCCGGTGGTGATCACGATGCCGGTGAACCGCTGCACCCCGCCGGTGGTCGACCAGCTGCGCGACGTGCTGCAGTCCCACCCGGGCATGACCGAGGTCCAGCTGCGCCTGCAGGCCCGGCAGAAGACGACGGTGATGCGGATCGGTGACCGCTTCCGGGTCACTCCTACGTCGTCGCTGATGGCCGATCTGAAGGCACTGCTCGGACCGTCGTGCCTGGCCGGCTGAGGTACCGGTGAGCAACAGCGTTGACCCGGTACGTCACACTGGCCCCGTGAGTCAGCCACCACACCCGGGCCCGGAGGCCGCGGGCCCGTTCCAGCCGGAGACCGCACACGGCGGCCCGGGTCAGCCGGGAACCGCGCACGGCGGCCCGGGTCAGCCGGGAACTGCGCCGGCGCAGCCTGGGTTCGCGCCCGCGGCGCCGGGTCAGGCGGGGTCCAGGGAGCCGGGGCAGATTGGGTCCCCAGGGCCGAGCCACGTGGGGCAGTCCGGTGTTGTGTACTCCGGGGGCAGCGGGCCGTACGCGCCGCAGCCGTTCGGCGCCTCCTTCGGGGCGCCGCCGCAGCCCGCGCCCAAGCTGCCGTGGAGCCGGGCGATCGCGGTGACCGTTGCCGTGTTCCTGGTGGCCGGCGCGATCGCCGGGTGGGCCTGGCAGCAGTACGCACCGCTCGCGCAGTACACGATCGACGACAACGGCGGCTCCCTCGGCGAGGAGCAGATGACCCGGGTCTTCGGCCCGGACGGCACGTTCGTCGCGATCGGGTTCCTCACCGCCCTGCTGCTCGGGGCCGCCTTGTTCTGGTGGTTGCGCGACTACGGTCCCTGGGCGGTGGCCGTGGTGGCCGTCGGCTCGGTGATCGGCTCGGCCGTCGCCTGGGGCGTCGGCATGCTGCTCGGCCACGACCCGCTGGAGCCCCGGCTCCAGGCGGCGAAACCGGGCGATCTGCTCGCCGCGCCACTCGAGCTGCACACCTGGACCCCGCTGGCGTCCTGGTTGGTCGGCGCGGCGCTCGCGGCGGCGATCATCTCCGCGCTGACCTGGCGCGCGGAACCAGTTGCAACCACATCGGTATCTTCCGCGTCAGAATCGTCGGCGCAGGTGAAATAGCCTGTTCCGGCCCGGTGGCATCTCACCGGTGACGCGAGGGGGCACGATGTCCGACCAGACCAATCCGCCGGTCTACCCGCACCAGCCCGGTGCAACCGGCGGCCCGCAGGGCCCGAACGGGCCGTACTCCGCGCCTGGTACGCAGGGCGGCCAGTTCGGTGCTCAGGGCAACCAAGGCTTGTGGCCGCAGCAGGGGCAGCAGCCGCAGCCGCCGTACGGGCAACCGCCGCAGGGCCAGCAGCCGCCGTACGGCCAGCCCCAGTACGGGCAGCCGCAGTACGGCGGGCCGCAGAGTGGTGGTCCGCAGTACGGGGGACCGCAGGACGGCGGGCCGCAGTACGGGGGACCGCAGGGTGGTGGCGGTCAGCCGCCGTACGGGCCGGGCTACGGTCCGGCGGCGCAGCAGTGGCAGCCGGAGCCGCGCAAGAAGCGTGGCAAGCTGATCCCGCTCGTCGCCGTGCTGGCGGTGCTCGCGGTGATCGGCGGCGGTGGCCTGTTCGCCTACGCGCGACTCAACGGTGGCGGCGGTCAGCCGGCCGAGGTGCTGCCCGGTACAGCGGTCGCCTACGCCCGGATCGACCTGAACCCGTCGGCCGGCCAGCGCGTCGCCGCGCTGCGGTACCTGATGAAGTTCCCGTCCGCGAAGGAGCGGATCGGCCTCACCAGCGACAACGACGATCTGCGCCAGAAGCTGTTCGAGCTGATCAAGAAGGAAGCCGGCGACGACCTGGCCGACGTCGACTTCGAACAGGACGTCAAGCCGTGGCTGGGTGACCGGGCCGGACTGGCCGCGCTGCCGCCGTCGGGTGACAGCAAGGAGCCGGACGTCGTGGTCGCCGTCCAGGTGAAGAACGAAGGCAAGGCGAACGCTGGTCTGGACAAGCTGTTCGCGAAGGAGGACGAGAAGCCGGGCCGGGTCTTCACCGACGGCTACGTGCTGCTCGGCGACAACCAGGCCGTCGTGGACGCGGCCGCCTCGACCGCCAAGGACAGCCCGCTGAGCAAGAACGCCAAGTTCGACGGCGACATGTCCGCGCTCGGCGAGCAGGGCTTCGCGTCGTTCTGGGCCGACACCGCCGGACTGGCGCTGCTGGCTGACCGCAGAATGACCGAGGACCAGCGCAAGGCGGTGCCGGCCGGTTCGATGGCCGCGGCGCTGCGGTTCGACGCGAGCTACGTCGAGCTGAAGGGGGTCGTGCGCAGTGACGAGTCCGTGAAGGTCGGTGCGGCGGACGCCGGTGACCTGCTCGCGCAGCTGCCGGAGAGTTCGGCCGGTGGCCTGGCGCTGTCGGGCGGATCGGATGTGGTCGACACCGCGTGGGCGCAGCTGAAGAAGTCCAGCGGCATCGACTTGGAGGAGCTGACCCAGGGCTTCACCGAGGAGTACGGGCTGAGCCTGCCCGACGATCTCAAGACGCTGCTCGGCAAGAACTTCGCGGTCGCGATCGACCGTGACAACGGCGACGAGGGCCCGCAGATCGCCGTCCGGACCGAGACCGACCCGGCCAAGGCCGGCGCGGTGGCCGACAAGGTGATGCGACTGGTCCGCGAGCGCAGCGGGCTGAACATCCCGCTGGAGAAGGCGCAGGACGAGGACACGCTGGTGGTCTCCACCAACCGCAACCACGCCGAGAAGGTGCTCAAGGGCGGCAACCTCGGGGAGTCGGAGAGCTTCAAGCAGGCGATCCCGGACCCGAAGGGCGCCGTGCTGGCCGGCTTCGTGGACTTCGAGGCGATCGGTTCGCTGAGCGAGGAGCTGAAGTCCAACAAGGACGCCGCCGCGCTGCGCTCGGCCGGGGTGACGGTCCGCCACACCGAGGGTGGGCAGGCCGACTTCACCCTGCGGGTGGTCGCGAAGTAGGCACCCGTTCGACGAAGGCCCGGACCGCTGCGCTGCAGCGGTCCGGGTTTTTTTTCGTTCGGATCCGGTGGCGATGTCGAAACCGCCGATCCAGCTTCTACCTCGGGGTGAACCACCACTTCCCGAGAGGACAACCGATGAACCACATCACCGCCGTCAGCACCGTCGCCGTACCGGTCACCGACCAGGACCGGGCGGTCGCCTTCTACGTCGACACGCTCGGCTTCGACCTCCGCATGGACGCCCCGCTGCTCCAGCTCGGAGGCCGCTGGATCGTCGTCGCGCCGCCCGGTTCCTCCACGGCGCTCGCCCTGGCCCCCGCCGGTGACGACACTCCGGCCGGCGGCGACACCGGCATCCGCTTCGGCACCTCCGACGCGGCCGCCGCGCACGCGGCCCTGACCGAGCAAGGCGTTGAGGCCGGCGATCTCCTCAGCTGGCCCGGCGTGCCGCCGATGTTCACCTTCCGCGACCCCGACGGCAACGTGCTCTACCTCGTCGAAGGCTGATCCAGCCGTACGCCGGTCAGCTCGGCACACGCGTCCAGCAGCCCGTCCTGTACGGCGGTGTCGCCGGCCGCGCGGTGGGTCGGGTGGGGGCGCCGGTGGTACAGGTAGCTGGCGGTCAGCCGATGATCGGTCGTCGCCAGCCACACCTGCGTTTCCGACGCCTGGTCCAAATCGTCAGGGGCGCCGGCGCCGCCCATCTTCGTGGGCACCCAGCCCGGATCCACCGCGTTGGACCGGACGTCGGGCCACCGGCGCGCCACGGCGTACGCGAGCAGCAAATCGTGCAGTTTCGAGTCCGCGTACGCCTGCGCGCCGTTCCAGCGCCGGCGTACCCACTGCAGGTCGTCGAGCACGACCTCCCCGCCGCGGTGCATCCCGGAGCTGAGGTAGATCAACTGGTCCGGCCGGTCGATCAACGCGGTCAGCAGGTACGGCGCCAGCGTGTTGATCGCGAAGACGTGCTCGAGGCCGTCGACGGTCTCGCGGCGCGGCTCGCGGTAGCCCACCGCGGCGTTGTGGATGACGACGTCGAACCGGCCGGACTCGTTGGCCTGCCGGGCCAGGTCCTTGGTCTCGTCGATGCTCGCCAGGTCGCCGACCAGCACCTCGGCCGCTCCGGGGACGGCGGCGCGGGCGTCGTCCGCGCGTTGCTTGCTGCGGGCGTGCAGGACGACCACGTGGCCGGTGGCGACGAGCCGTTCGGCGGCCAGCCGGCCGAGGCCGTCGGCTGATCCGGTGATGAAGATGCGCACAGGACTGTCCTTTCGCTCGGTGTCCACTCTGCGCTGTCGAGGGCCGCCGGGTCCAAGACCTGTTCGGCGCCGCGTCATACCCTGGCGGTATCAGCGGAGGAGATGGCTCGTGGACGTGGATCTGCGCAAGGTGCGGTACTTCGTGGCGGTGGCCGAGGAACTGAACTTCGGCCGGGCGGCGGAGCGGCTGCACATCGCACAGCCGGTGCTGTCGCGGCAGATCCGCGCGCTGGAGGACGAGCTGAAGGTGCAACTGTTCGTCCGGAGCAAGCGGTCGACCGAGCTGACCGCTGCCGGACGGCAGTTGCTGGAGGACGCTCGACCGGTGCTGGGATCGGCCGAAGCGATGCGGCGTCGGGTGGCGCAGGCGGCGCGCGGTCCGCGGACCTTCACGATCGGGTTCATGCCGGGCCTCACGGTGACGCGGCTGGTCCGGGCGCTCTCGTCGGAGTACCCCGACCTGAATGTCGAACTGCTCCGGACGACCTGGGACGACCAGGTCGAGGTGCTGCACGACGGGCGCGCCGATGTCAGCATCGTCCGCTTGCCGATCGACCAGCGCGGATTGACCGTCCGTCGGCTGTTCGACGAGCCTCGCGTAGCGATGCTTCCCGCTGATCACCGCCTGGCGGGCAAGCCGGTGATCCGCATCGCCGACCTCGCCGAGGACCATCTGCTGCAGGATCCCGACGCCGTCCCGGAGTGGCGGGACGTGGCCGTCGAACTGCGCGAAGGCCGGGGCCGCCCGACGCCGCACTTCCGCAGCGTCGAGGAGAAGCTCGAACACGTTGCCGCCGGCCACGGTATTTCGGTGATCCCGCTGTCCACCGCGAACTTCTACACCCGCCCGGACGTCGTCGCCGTGCCGGTGGAGGACCTGGGGCCGAACCACGTCGCCCTGGCGTGGCCGGCCACCCGAAGGACCCGCACGATCTTCACCTTCGCCGACTTGGCCGAAAATCTCGCCTGGACGTGAGTTTGGTGCCGCGCGGCGTACTCGCTACTCCGCGGCCAGCGCCTCCAGTACGCCGTCGCCGTACTTGGCCAGCTTGTTCTCACCCACGCCGCTGATCCTGCCCAACTCGGTCAGCGAGCTCGGCAGGTCGGTCGCGATCTGCCGCAGCGTCGCGTCGTGGAAGATCACGTACGCCGGGACCCCCTGCTCCTTGGCGGTCGCGGCGCGCCAAGCGCGCAACCGCTCGAACACCGGCGCCGCCTCGGCCGGCAGGTCGACGACCTTCTTCTTGCCACCACCCGACGACAACCGCGATCGGACCGCCCGTTCGGGCTCGCGACGCATCATCACCTCGCGACGCCGGCCGAGCACCTCGGCGCTCTCCGGGGTGAGCACCAGCGTGCCGTAGTCGCCTTCGACGGTCAGCAGCCGCTGGGCCAGCAACTGGCGGATCACCCCACGCCACTCGGTGTCCTTCAGTTCGGTCCCGATCCCGAAGACGCTCAGGTCGTCGTGGCGGAACTGCTTGACCTTCTCGGTCTGCTTGCCGAGCAAGATGTCGATCACCTGGCCGGCGCCGAACTTCTGGTTCCGCTCGTGCTGCAGCCGGTACACCGTCGACAGCAGCTTCTGCGCCGGGATCGTGCCGTCCCACGACTCCGGTGGGGTCAGGCAGGTGTCGCAGTTTCCGCAGGGCTCTCCCTGCTGACCGAAGTACGCGAGCAGCTGGACCCGGCGGCACTGCACGGTCTCGCAGAGGGCGAGCATCGCGTCGAGATGTGTGCCGAGCCGGCGCCGATGCGCGGCGTCGCCCTCGGAGGTGTCGATCATCTTGCGCTGCTGCACAACGTCCTGCAGCCCGTACGCCAGCCAGGCGGTCGAGGGCAGTCCGTCGCGACCCGCGCGACCGGTCTCCTGGTAGTACCCCTCGACGGACTTCGGCAGATCCAGGTGCGCGACGAACCGCACGTCCGGCTTGTCGATGCCCATGCCGAACGCGATCGTCGCGACCACGACCAGGCCGTCCTCGCGCAGGAAGCGGGACTGGTTCTTCGCCCGGGTCCGGCTGTCCAGGCCGGCGTGGTACGGCACGGCCTCGATCCCGTTCTGGGTCAGGAAAGTGGCGGTCTTCTCGACGCTGTTGCGGGACAGGCAGTAGACGATGCCGGCGTCGCCCTCGTGCTCGGTGCGCAGCAGCTCGAGCAGCTGACGCTGCGGGTTGTCCTTCGGGACGATCCGGTACTGGATGTTCGGGCGGTCGAAGCTGGCGACGAAGTGCTTGGCCTCGGTCAGGTTGAGCCGGGTGGCGATCTCGGCGTGGGTCGCCTCGGTCGCCGTCGCGGTCAGCGCGATCCGCGGTACGTCGGGCCAGCGCTCGTGCAGCTCCGACAGCATCAGGTAGTCGGGCCGGAAGTCGTGTCCCCACTGGGACACACAGTGCGCCTCGTCGATCGCGAACAACGAGATCTTGCCCTGGTCCAGCAGTCGCACGGTCGACTCGACCCGCAGCCGCTCCGGCGCGAGGTAGAGCAGATCGAGCTCACCGGACAGGAAGGCCTGCTCGACCTCGCGGCGCTGCTCGAAGTCCTGTGTCGAGTTCAGGAAGCCGGCCCGGACGCCGAGCGCGGTGAGCGCGTCGACCTGGTCCTGCATCAGCGCGATCAACGGCGAGATCACCACGCCGACGCCGGACCTGACCAGCGCCGGGATCTGGTAGCACAGCGACTTGCCGCCACCGGTCGGCATCAGGACGAGCGCGTCACCACCACCGACGACCGTCTCGATGATGTCGCGCTGCTGCCCGCGGAACGCGTCGTACCCGAACACCCGGTGCAGGACCTGCAGGGCTTCGGAGTCTGGCAGTTCCGGTGTCGTTTCGGCCACACGGCGATTCTACGGAGATCGGTGGACCCGCGGTGGGCCCCTGTGGATTACGGGGCTTCCCCGGCGTAGGTGCCGACGCTCCATGCGTTGCCCTCGAAGTCGGTGACGCTGAAATTGCGCGATCCGAAGTCCTCGTCGCGCATCTCCCGCAGCACCTTCGCACCGGCCGCGATCGCCTGTGGATAAAGGGAATCGGGGTCGTCGTGAACGAGATAGATTCCTTGTGCCTGGTCGACGAACCGGTCGAACTCGTTGGGTTCGGCATGGCGATCGACCGAGCTGACCATCACCCCACCACCGTGCGGCCACAGCAGTTCGGCGTGCGCGATCGATCCCTCGGCCTCGCCGGGGTAGGAGGCGGCCACCGTGAACCCCAGCCCTTCGGTGAGGAACTTCAGTGCAGCCGGCCCGTCGCGGTAGATCAGCGTCGGCCAGACGCCGATCCTCACTGTGTTCTGTGTCGTGTTCATACCTGCGACTCTGCCTGCTCCAGGGCGGGCCCGTCTTGAACGTATGGGAGTTCCTCGGTCATCCACTGCCGCGGCGAGCAGCCGGCCAGCGCGTTCCACTCCCGCGAGAGGTGCGCCTGGTCGGCGTAGCCGAGATCGGCGGCGAGGTCTGCCAGTTTCGTCTGCGGCGAGCGCTTCAGGCGTCGTACGGCCTGCTCGAAGCGCATCACGCGGGCCGCGACCTTCGGTGGGAGGCCGTATTCCTGGCGGAAGCGTTCGGTGAGGTGCCGCCGGCCCCAGCCGACCTCGGCCGCCAGATCCTGTACGCCGACGCCGCCGCCGGTCTGTGCCAGCCGTTGCCAGGCCCAGCTGAGCTCCGCGCGCGGCTCGGGCACGGGTTCGTCGCGCCACGCTTCGAGCAGCAGTTGCTCCACGATCGCGAACCGCTGGGCCCAGTCGGGTGTCTCGCGCAGCTGCTCGGCCAGTTGACGAGCCGGCCGGCCGAGCACGTCATCCAGCGGGACAACCATCGACGCGAGTTCTCCGGGTGGCAGGCCGAGCAGCGCGCGACTGCCGGCCGGCGTGAGCGCGAACTGAAGCCCGGCCTGGTTGGGGGACTGGCCGATGCTGACCGCGGTCGAGTGCAGCCCGCCGGCCAGCGTCTCGAACTTCTGCGCCGGCGCGCCCGGCCACGCGATGCCCAGCGGTTCGTCCAGCGTGATCACCACGGTCAGCGAACGGGAGGGCAGTCCCCGGTGCAGCGCAGGCGGATCACCGCGGTAGGCATAGCCGATCAGGTCGTCGAGGTACGGGCGCAGGGCGGGGTGCGCCCGGTGCACGTGCAGCTCGAGATCCTCCATCCGCCCAGGCTAAGACGCGCCCAGGACAAAAGCTCCCACTCAGCCCGGCCGGCGGGCGACCACGAAGCGGCCGAAGTCGGTCGGCGCCAGCCGCTCGACCTCGAAGCCGGCCGCCGTCGCCTCCTCGGCCAGTTGCTCCGCCGTCCGGCCGAAGGGCACGCCCCAACCCTGAGCGACCAACCGCCTCAGCGTGTACGCCGGCCGGTCGGTCTCCTCGGGCAGCGGCTCCATCTCCTGCATCAGCAGCAACCCGCCGGGCTTCACCACGCGCAGCAGCATCGCTAGCGTCGCCGCGCGGGTCTGCTCAGGGAAGAACGGCTGAGCCCAGAAGGCGCCGCCGAAGGCGTCCGGCTCGTCCAGGTCCCGCGCGTCCATCACCCGGATGTCGACCCGGTCCGTCACCCCTTGTGCCTCGGCCCGCCGGCTGGTTTCGGCGGCGACCGTTGGTACCAGTTCGATCGCCACGGCCTCGAAATGCGGGAGCAGCGAGGCCATGGTCAGCGTCGCGCAGGCGACACCGCATCCGACATCGAGCCACTTGTCCATCTTCACTATGTCGGTCAGCTCGGGCAGTTGCGGGAGCAGCGTCTGCTCGTACAGGGTCTTCGTCACGTCGCCGGCCGCGCCACCGGCAGCGCGGGCGACCACGAGTGCGTCCGGCTCGGTCAGCGGCAGCGGTCCGGGTTCCTCCACTGCAGTCCGGGTCAGCCGGGACATCAGCTCGGATCGATCGAGCAGGTCGTCCAGCCCGATCCAGGCGTCCTCCGCGGCCAGCGCCTCGAACGACGGGGTCAGCCGCACGGTCCCGATCTGCTGCTCGACGATCCCGTGCGACTCGAGAACAGCCAGTACGTCGGTCAGCCGCGCGGGCGGGAGACCGGCGAAGTCGGCCAGCACGGCCAGGTCCCGCGGTTGGCGCAGGAATCGTGTCCAGCCGCGATCGCACAGCGTGGTGAGCAGGGCCATGATCTGCGCGCCGTAGGCCCAGGTCTCAACTTGTTCGCGCGCGGCGTCGGCCTGAGCGAATCGCTCCAGCGGTTCGGCTCGGTCGGTCGTTGCGGGCTCGGCGGCTACGGCTTCGTCACGTGTGTTCACGGGGACAAGATGCGGGCGGCCACCGGAAGTTCGAAGCACCGTGGTGTGGCCTCGGTCACGCCCGTCGTGCGGACCTCGGTGCGGCGAGCTCGCCGACAGCTGAGTCGAGCCGTGGTGCGCTCAGCTCGGTCAAGCTGGGAGCGCGTACTGCTCGGCCGGCCGTGAGGGATGGAAGAGCCGGCAACGTTCGATCCGGCCCGCACGGAGTTCCTGGACCCAGACCACAGTCGGCGGGCAGTGCAACGGGTCGTCGGGCGGGTTGATCAGGTCGATTTCGCTCACGGTCAGATCCCGCGCCGCTAGAACGTTCGTCACCCTGCCCCGGACGCCGTCGGCCATGTCCTGGTCCATGCCGCGCACGAAGTAGTCGAACCCGGTCGTCCGTTGCTCGCGCGACCAGACGAACTCCGCCTCCGGCGACCAGAACTCGGTCAGCATCGTCAGCAGTTCGCCGCGCTCCGTCGCCGCGAGGGTCTCCTCGATCTCGCGCCGACGTTGCCCGGCGAGGTCAGCGGCATCGTCGTACGCGTCGTCCGCCGTGGCCAGCAGGCTGGTGGTCAGCTGCGCGCGTGCCTCGGACAGCCGGCTGCGGACGGTGCCGATGGGGACACCGCAGAGTTCCGCGATCTCCCGGTACGCCGTGACGCTGCTGAAGTGCCGCAGTACGAGAACCATGCGCAGCGGTGGCGAGAGGCGGTCCAACGCGTGCCAGACCCAGTCGCGGGAGGCGTGCCGGTCGAGCAGTTCGGCGGGGTCGGGCTCGGCGGACGAGAGCGTGGCGGCCCGGTGGTCGTCGAGGGGGAGTGGGTGCCGGGCGCGCAGTTGCATGCGGCAAGCATTCCGAACCACCATCCGCAGCCACGCGCCGACCGCGTCGGGGTCGCGCACATCGCCGATCCGGGCCAGCGCGACCGTGAGGGCTTCCTGCACCGCGTCCTCGGCGTCGGGACCGTAACCGAGCAGCTGGATCGCCACCGCCGTCATCCGGGGCCGGTGCCGGGTCAGCAACTGGCCGAGGGCAGCGATGTCGCCGGCCTGCGCCGCCGCCACCAGCTCGGCGTCCCCCAGGCCGCGAGTGTTCATGCCCATCACGATACGACTTGTCCCGGGCGGACCCTGGCGACTCGTCCTGGGCGGACCTGACGACTCGTCCCGGGCGGGCCCGACGACTCGGTCTGGCGGGCCGGACGGTCGGCGGATGCCGGGATGTGGGACCGGCGTTTCGGCATCCGGACGGGGAGTGGCACCATGCTAGGGAGCAGTCCGAGTAGCGAGGAGACACCGTCGTGCCCGCATTGAGGTCCCGTACCGTCACCCACGGCCGCAACATGGCGGGCGCTCGCGCCCTCATGCAGGCCTCCGGGGTAGCCCGGGAGGACTTCGGCAAACCGATCATCGCCGTGGCCAACAGCTTCACCGAGTTCGTGCCCGGTCACACGCATCTGCAGCCGGTCGGCCGGATCGTGTCCGAGGCGATCCACGCGGCCGGTGGCATCGCGCGCGAGTTCAACACGATCGCGGTCGACGACGGCATCGCGATGGGCCACGGCGGCATGCTCTACAGCCTCCCGTCACGCGACCTGATCGCCGACTCGGTCGAGTACATGGTCGAGGCGCACTGCGCCGACGCGCTGATCTGCATCTCCAACTGCGACAAGATCACCCCGGGCATGCTGATGGCCGCCCTGCGGCTGAACATTCCGACCGTGTTCGTCTCCGGCGGCCCGATGGAGGCCGGCCGGGCCACCCTGGTCGACGGCACCGTGCGCAAGCTGGACCTGATCGACGCGATGTCCGAGGCGGTCAACGAGAACGTCTCCGACGCCGACATCCAGCGGATCGAGGAGAACGCCTGCCCGACCTGCGGATCCTGCTCCGGCATGTTCACCGCGAACTCGATGAACTGCCTGACCGAGGCGATCGGCCTGTCGCTGCCCGGCAACGGTTCGGTGCTGGCCACGCACACCGCCCGCAAGGCCCTGTACGAGAACGCCGGCCGCACGGTCGTCGAGATCACCAAGCGGTACTACGACACCGACGACCAGACCGTGCTGCCGCGCAACATCGCCTCCCGCGCCGCGTTCGAGAACGCGATGGCGCTCGACATCGCGATGGGCGGTTCGACCAACACGATCCTGCACCTGCTGGCCGCGGCGCAGGAAGCCGAGGTCGACTTCGGCCTGGACGACATCAACGCGGTCTCGCGCCGGGTGCCGTGCCTGGCCAAGGTCGCGCCGAACGTGGCTCCGGGCGGCACGTACTACATGGAGGACGTGCACCGGGCCGGCGGGATCCCCGCGATCCTCGGTGAGCTGTACCGGGCCGGCCTGCTGAACGAGAACGTCCACACCGTGCACAGCGACTCGGTCGACGAGTGGCTGAAGACCTGGGATCTGCGTGGCGGTTCGCCGTCCGCGGAGGCCGTCGAGCTGTGGCACGCGGCGCCGGGCTGTGTCCGGTCGGCGACGGCCTTCTCGCAGTCGGAGCGGTGGGAGACCCTCGACACCGACGCGGCCGGCGGCTGCATCCGCGACCGCGAGCACGCGTACTCCACCGACGGCGGCCTGGCGGTGCTCAAGGGCAACCTGGCCGAGGACGGCTGCGTGGTGAAGACCGCCGGCGTCGACGAGTCGATCTGGACCTTCCAGGGTCCGGCCGTCGTCTGCGAGTCGCAGGAGGAGGCCGTCGAGAAGATCCTCGCCAAGCAGGTCCAGCCGGGCGACGTCGTGGTGATCCGGTACGAGGGACCGAAGGGTGGACCCGGCATGCAGGAGATGCTCTACCCCACGTCGTTCCTGAAGGGCCGCGGCCTGGGCAAGGTCTGCGCGCTGGTCACCGACGGCCGCTTCTCCGGCGGTACGTCCGGGCTGTCCATCGGGCACGCCTCACCCGAGGCGGCCTCCGGCGGCACGATCGCGCTGGTCCAGGACGGCGACCAGATCCGCATCGACATCCCGAACCGCTCCATCGAGCTGCTCGTCGACGAGGCCGAGCTCGAGTCCCGCCGTACAGCGCTGAACGGCGTGTACGCCCCGAAGGCGCGCGACCGCAAGGTCTCCCAGGCCCTGCGCGCCTACGCCGCGATGGCCACCAGCGCCGACAAGGGCGCGGTCCGGGACGTCAGCAAGCTCGGCTGAGTTCTCCTACCGCTGCGTGCGTCCGAAGAACTGTGCGCTCTTGGTCACGGTTCTTCGGATGCTGCTGTCGGCGGGCGTCAGACGAGGACGGCGGCCTGACCAGGGCGGGGAAGTGCTTCGGCCTGACCAGGGCGGGGAAGTACTTCAGGCGACGACGAGTCGCGGCCGCGGGCTCAGAGCAGTTCGAGGTCGAAGGCGAGGGTGACGGCTTCGGTGAGGGCCGGTTCCTGGTCGGGCAGCAGGTAGCCGATCAGGCGGCCGAGCTGGACCTTCGGGATGGTCTGGATGTTGTCGCAGCTGATCGCGCTGGGGTGGTCGAGTCCGTTCTGCGGACCGACGAGGACTTCCGTGGAGAGGCCCCGGATGGTGCTGGTGATGGGTGCCACCGTCACGTTGGTGAGACGGGGGCGGATCAGTTCGCGGGTGAGGACCACCACCGGGCGGGGTTTGTCGAGGCGGGCGATGTGGAGCGGGCGCATCAGTCGAGGTCGGTGAGCACGGTTCCGCCGGCGCTCGCGGCCAGGCCGTCGAGGTCGGACGGTTCGCCGTACTCGGCGAGCAGCGCGAGATCGCGCGCGGCCAGCTCGCGGCGGCGCTCGCGCTCCATCGCCCGGGCCACCACGGAGGCTCGGGACGGCGCCTTGTTGTCGTCGACGAGCCGGTCCATGAACTCGACCAGCTCGTCGGGCAGGCGTACGGTGATCTGCTTGCTCATACCACGACGATACCACTGTGGGATTCACCCCGGTATGGCTCAGTTCGGGTGCATCGTCGCCCAGGACATGTCGGTGTCGGGCAGCGACGGGATCGCGGCGATGGCGGACAGCTCGTTGTCGAGCAGACCGATCAGGTGCGCCAGCCGGGTGGTGGTGTCGGGAGCTTCGAGCAGCTTCTGGCGTTCGGGGGTGAGCAGGGTGGTGGCGGCCGACATCAAGTACGACAGGGTGCCGGGGTCGTCGGGCAACGAGCCGATGTGCAGACCGGGGCGGGAGATCTCGGTCACCGCGGCGGCGTAGCGGCGGAAGCGCTGGACGGCGATCATCGCCGTACCGAGCGGGTCGTCGCCGAGTTCCTCGGCCAGCCACTCGACGTCGGCGACCAGGTAGTCGCCGGTGCTGTCCAGCTCGTCGACCTTGAACCGGCGGTTGCCGGTCAGCGTCACCTCGACCGGACCCTCGTCGTCGGGATCCAGCGTGATCTCGGAGATCGTGGCCGCGCAGCCGGTGCCGTACAGCGAGCGGAAGACCCGGTCGCCCAGCTCGTAGCCGTCCCGGACCGCGATCGCGCCGCACGCCAGCTCGCCGCCGTTCTCCACCAGATCGCGGATCACCGACCGCCCCTGGACGTCCGTGATCGGCAGTGGGAGCACCAGCCCCGGAAAGATCACCGTCTCGACGGTGAGCAGCGGCAGCCGAGAGTCCATACCGTCGAGCCTAGGGCAACCATCCACAGGTTGTACGCCGAGCCACGGCCCGGAGGTTTCACAGGGTGTACACCGAGCCACTGGCCGAGGGTGGCGACCACTAGACTGGGCCGCATGATTCGCCGCGTCGACCTGCGGGGCCGAGTGGCGGCCGGAGAGCTCGTTGATCTCCCTGCCGAAGTTCACGCCCTGGTGCCCCGAGCCGTGTTCGACGTCGAGAAGGCTCTCGACGTCGTCCGACCGATCTGTCTGGACGTCCGGCATCGTGGTCTCGAGGCGATCAGGGAGTACGGCGAGAAGTTCGACCAGGTCCGGGTGGACGACCTCCGGGTCCCCGCCGAGGCGCTGAAGACGGCGCTGGAGGAGCTCGACCCGACGGTGCGTGCTGCCTTCGAGGAGTCGATCCGCCGGGTCCGCGAGGTCAGCGAGGACGAGCTCGGCGGCGACGTCGCGTCCGAGCCGGCGCCGGGTGGGCGGGTGACCCAGCGACTCGTGCCGGTCCAGCGCGTCGGCCTGTACGTGCCGGGCGGTCGCGCGCCGTTGGCCTCCAGTGTCGTCATGAACGTCGTACCGGCCCAGGTTGCCGGAGTGCCGTCACTGGCCGTTGCCTCGCCGCCGCAGAAGGAGTTCGGTGGTTTGCCGCACCCGACGGTGCTGGCGGTCTGCGCGATGCTCGGCATCGACGAGGTGTACGCGATGGGCGGCGCGCAGGCGATCGCCGGGTTCGCGTACGGCTTCGACGGGTGCCGCAAGGTCAACCTGATCACCGGCCCGGGCAACATCTACGTCGTCGCGGCCAAGCGGTTCCTGCTCGGCCAGGTCGGCATCGACTCCGAGGCCGGCCCGACCGAGATCGCCGTGCTGGCCGACGCGACCGCCGACCCGGCGCACGTCGCCGCCGATCTGATCAGCCAGGCCGAGCACGACCCGATGGCGGCCAGCGTGCTGGTCACGCCGAGCGAGTCGCTCGCGGCGGCGGTCGAGGCCGAGCTGCCCGGGCAGGTTGCCCGGACCAAGCACGCCGAGCGTGTCACCGAAGCGCTCGCCGGGCAGCAGTCCGCCATCGTGCTGGTCGACGACCTCGACCAGGGCGCCGCGCTGGTCGACGCGTACGCCGCCGAGCACCTGGAGATCCAGACCGAGGACGCCGAGCAGCGGGCCGCGCTGATCAACAACGCCGGTGCGATCTTCGTCGGTGGCTGGTCGCCGGTCTCGCTGGGCGACTACTGCGCCGGATCGAACCACGTGCTGCCCACCGCGGGCTGCGCGTGCCACTCGTCCGGCCTGTCGGTGCGCAGCTTCCTCAAGGCGATGCACGTGGTGAACTACAGCCGCGAGGCGCTGCAGGAGGTCGCCGGTCACGTCGTCGCGCTCGCGCACGCCGAGGACCTGCCCGCCCACGGCGCCGCCGTGTCCGCGCGCTTCCCCGACGCCGCCGCCACCGGCGACGCGAACGCCGCGTCCGGCGACGAGAACGCCAGGTCCCTGTCCGGCGACCTGGCCGAGATCGCCGCGTCCACCCGTTCCGCCGGGGACAGCTGATGGGCCGCTTCGACGGGCTGCCGATCCGCGACGAGCTGAAGGCCTTCGAACCGTACGGCGCACCGCAGCTCGACGTCCCGGTCCTGCTCAACGTCAACGAGAACCCGTACCCGCCGAGCGAGGCCGTCGTCGCGGACATCACCGCGTCGGTGGCCGCGGCCGCCGCGGGGCTCAACCGCTACCCCGACCGCGAGTTCATGGAGCTGCGCGCCGACCTGGCGGCCTACCTCGGCCGGGAGTCCGGGGCGCACCTGACCGCCGAGCAGCTCTGGGCGGCCAACGGGTCCAACGAGGTCATGCTGCATCTCCTGCAGGCCTTCGGCGGTCCGGGCCGGACGGCGCTGTCGTTCGCCCCGACGTACTCGATGTACCCGGAGTACGCGCGCGACACCAACACCGGCTGGGTCGTCGGCCGCCGGTCGCACGACTTCACCCTCGACCAGAGCAAGGCGCTGGCGGCGATCTCGCGGCACCGCCCGTCGGTCGTCCTGCTCGCCTCGCCGAACAACCCGACCGGTACGGCGCTGCCGATCCAGCTGATCGAAGCACTCGCCGGCCGGACCGCCTCGATCGGCGCGGTGCTGGTGGTCGACGAGGCGTACGCGGAGTTCCGCCGGGAGGGGACACCGAGCGCGGTCAGCCTGCTGCCGGCGTACCCGAATCTCGCGGTGGCGCGGACGACCTCGAAGGCGTTCGCGCTGGCCGGCGCCCGGGTCGGTTATCTTGCCGCGAGCAAGCAGTTGGTCGACGCGCTGCGCATCGTGCGGCTGCCGTACCACCTGTCCGCGGTGACCCAGGCGGTCGCGCGGGCGGCGCTGCGGCACTCCGACGAGCTGCTCGGCCGGGTCGGCCAGCTGCGCGTCGAGCGGGACGAGACCGTCGAGTGGCTGCGGGCGCAGGGTCTGCGCGCGGTCGACTCGGATGCGAACTTCGTCCTGTTCGGCACGTTCGCCGACCGGCACGCGGTCTGGCAGGCGCTGCTCGACGACGGCGTCCTGATCCGGGAGACCGGGCCGGACGGCTGGTTGCGGGTCTCGATCGGCACCGGCGCCGAGATGGCGGCGTTCCGCGCGTCGCTGGAGAAAGTTCTGAAGACCGACGTGGGAAGGCAGTCATGAGTCGCACAGCCCGGATCGACCGGGAGACCAGCGAGTCCAAGGTGCTGGTCGAGCTCGACCTGGACGGCACCGGCCGGGCCGACATCTCCACCGGGGTCGGCTTCTACGACCACATGCTCAACGCGCTGGCCAAGCACGCGCTGCTCGACCTGCACGTGAACACGGTCGGCGACCTGGAGATCGACGCGCACCACACCGTCGAGGACACCGCGATCGGTCTCGGCCAGGCGCTGCGCGAAGCCCTCGGTGACAAGAAGGGCATCCGCCGGTTCGGCGACGCGACCGTGCCGCTGGACGAGGCGCTCGTGCACTGCACGGTCGACCTGTCCGGCCGGCCGTACTGCGTGCACACCGGTGAGCCCGACGGTCAGGTCTACGCGATCATCGGCGGCGACTACGCCGGTTCGCTGACCCAGCACGTGTTCGAGACGCTCGCGTTCAACGCGGCGATCTGCATTCACATCCGGGTGCTGTCCGGGCGCGACCCGCACCACATCGTCGAGGCGCAGTTCAAGGCGTTCGCGCGGGCGCTGCGCGACGCGGCCGAGCTTGACCCTCGCCAGCCCGGAATCCCTTCCACCAAGGGCGCCCTGTGAGGGAACCCCGATGAGGAAAGCACTGTGAGCAAGAAGGTCGTCCTGCTCGATTACGGCTCGGGCAACATCCGCTCCGGCGAGCGCGCCCTGCAGCGCGTCGGCGCCGACGTCACCGTCACGTCGGACTACCAGCAGGCGCTGGACGCCGACGGGCTGCTCGTCCCCGGTGTCGGTGCTTTCGAGGCCTGCATGACCGGACTGAAGTCGGTCCGCGGCGACGTCGTGGTGGACAAGCGCCTGACCGGCGGCCGCCCGGTGCTCGGCATCTGTGTCGGCATGCAGATCCTGTTCGCGAAGGGCATCGAGCACGGCGTCGAGACCGAGGGCTGCGAGCAGTGGCCCGGCACCGTCGAGCGGCTGCGGCCCGAGGGCACCGAGCCGGTCCCGCACATGGGCTGGAACACCGTCGACGTACCGTCCGGCAGCACGCTGTTCGAGGGCATCGAGAAGGAGCGCTTCTACTTCGTGCACTCGTACGGCGTCCGCGAGTGGCAGCTCACCGACGCCCGCGAGTCGGTCGCGCCGAAGGTCACCTGGACGTCGTACGGCGGTGACCGCTTCGTCGCCGCGGTCGAGAACGGGCCGCTGTCGGCGACCCAGTTCCACCCGGAGAAGTCCGGCGACGCCGGCGCCGACCTGCTGGCCAACTGGGTCCGCTCGCTCTGACCGCCAGGTAGGCCGTTCGTACCCAGGCGTCGCCCTGGTTCACTCCTGACCAGGGCGAACGCCGCCCGGGTACGCGATCACGGTTCGGGCATCGGCGTCCGATTTCCGGGCCGGAGCTCTTCCGTAGATGACATCGCTGCTGTCACACTCACTCGCCAGGACGGTGGGAACCTTCGGGGATCCAGGAGGCCGGACGTGCTGGCAGCGACGAATCTCGACGTCGTCTACGACGAGGTGATGCTGGTCCTGCGTGGGGTCAGCCTCGAGGTCCCGCGCGGGCGGATCGTCGCGCTGCTCGGCGCGAACGGCGCCGGCAAGTCCACGCTGCTGCGCGCGTTGTCCGGGCTGCTGGACCTGCACGGCGGCAAGGTCAGCCGCGGGGCGGTCACGCTGGACGGCGAGCCGGTGCACAGCCTGGGGCCCAGCCGGATCGCTGCCCTGGGCATCAAACAGGTGATGGAAGGCCGCCGGATCTTCACCGAGCTGACGGTCGAGGAGAACCTGCGGATCGGAGGGCACGTCCGGCCGAAGGCGCTGAAGGTCAACCTGGACCGCACCTACGACCTGTTCCCGGTGCTGGCCGACCGGCGGCGCAAGGTGGCCGGCTACCTGTCCGGTGGCGAGCAGCAGATGCTGGCGATCGGCCGGGCGCTGATGTCGGACCCGGAGTACCTGCTGATGGACGAGCCGAGTCTCGGCCTGGCGCCGCTCGTCGTCCAGCAGATCCGGGACGTGATCGTCGACATCAACCGGGCCGGGACGACGGTGCTGCTGGTCGAGCAGAACGCGGCGATGGCGCTGGCGATCGCCGAGCACGGCTACGTGCTGGAGAACGGCGCGATGGTGATGGACAAGCCGGCCGCCGACCTGCTCGCCGACGGCGACGTCCGCGAGTTCTATCTCGGGCTCGGCGCCGAGGGCAGCGCCCGGTCGTTCCGGGACGTGAAGCACTACCGGCGCCGGAAGCGGTGGCTGTCGTGACCGCCACCGAGACCCGGCCGGCGGAGACGGCCCCGGCGCCGCCGCCGGTGCTGAGCTTCGACGACGTGCTGCTGGAGTTCTCCGGCGTGACCGCGCTGAACGGCGTCAGCTTCACCGTGGAGCCGGGCGAACTGTTCGCGGTGATCGGCCCGAACGGAGCGGGCAAGACCTCGATCTTCAACGTGCTGTCCGGCGTGTACCGGCCGCAGCGCGGCTCGGTCCGGTTCGGCGACCACGAGCTGATCGGGCGCAAGCCGCACGCGATCGCCCGGCTGGGCATCGCCCGGACCTTCCAGAACATCGAGCTGTTCGCCAACCTGACCGTGCTCGACAACCTGATGCTCGGCCGCCATCACCACCACCCGTACGGCGTGCTCGCGGCGTTCGCCTGGCTGGGCAAGGCGCGTCGCAACGAGCTCGCCAATCGCAAGGCTGTGGAGGAGATCGTCGACTTCCTCGAGCTCGCGCAGTGGCGGCGGATGCCCGTCGGGCTGCTCCCGTACGGCGTCCAGAAGCGGGTCGAACTCGGCCGGGCTTTGGCGGCGGAGCCGAAACTCCTGCTGCTGGACGAACCGGTCGCCGGGATGAACCTCGAGGAGACCGAGGACATGGCCCGGTTCATTCTCGACATCCGCGACGAGCTGGGGCTGCCGATGGTGATGGTCGAGCACGACATGGGGCTGGTGATGGATCTGGCCGACCGGATCCTGGTGGTCGACTTCGGCCGCCCGATCCGGACCGGCCGCCCGCGCGAGGTGGCGGCCGATCCGGACGTGGTGCGCGCGTACCTGGGCGAAGAACACCGGATCGTGGACCGGTCATGAGTACCGTCACGGCCGGGACCAGGCTCGCCACGATCGCGACGCGGGTGCGCGAGCGGGCGCGGACGACTCCGGACGTGATCGCCCTGCGGGAGAAGGATCTGGGGCTCTGGCAGCAGGTCAGCTGGTCGGCGTACTGGGACACGGCGGAGCTGGTCGGCCACGCATTGCTTGCCCTCGGCATCGAACCTGGGGACCGGGTGGCGATTCACTCGGAGAACCGCCGGGAGTGGCTCTACACCGACGTCGGCGCGGTCGCGGTGCGGGCCGCCACGGTCGGGCTCTACCCGACGAACCCGGTCGCCGAGGTCGCCTACCTGTTGCGGCACTCCGGATCCCGGGTGCTGGTCGCGGAGGACCAGGAGCAGGTCGACAAGGCCCTCGCGGTCGCCGACGAACTGCCGGACCTGGAACACATCGTCTACCTGGAACCGCGCGGCATCAGGCACCGGTACGACGACCCGCGGCTGCTCGCCTGGCCCGATTTCCTTGCCCTCGGCCACGAACACCGCGCCGCCCGTCCCGGGGCGGTGGACGAGCGGATGGACCAGGCCCGCCCGGACGACGTGGCGACGCTGGTCTACACCTCCGGCACGACCGGGCCGCCGAAGGGCGTGATGTTAACCGTCGCGAACGTCGACTTCGCCATCCGGGAGCTGGTCGAACGGGGAGGCTTCACCGGATCACCGCCCTCGCCGAAGGACAGCGTGCTGTCGTACCTGCCGCTGTGCCACGTCGCCGAGCGGGTCTTCAGTTGCTGGTTCGGCGCCGGCGCCGGGGTCCGCGTGCACTTCGCGGAGTCGATCGAGACCGTCGCCGGCAATCTGCACGAGGTGCAGCCGACCATCCTGTTCGGCGTCCCGCGGATCTGGGAGAAGATCGCGGCCGGCGTGCAGATCCGGATCGCGTCGGCGGCACCGCTCAAGCGGTCCGTCGGTGGCTTCTGGCTGCGCCGGGCGGACTGGATCGGCGGCGTCCTGGCGGCCAACGGCGGCCGGCACACCGCGGCCTCGCGGCTTGTCCACGCCGTCGGCTACCTGGTCTGCTACCGCGCGCTGCTCGACCGCGTCGGCCTGCGCAAGGTCCGGTACGCCGCCTCCGGGGCCGCGCCGATCGCGCCCGAAGTGCTGCGGTTCTTCATGGGGCTGGGGCTGCCGATGCACGAGGTGTACGGCATGACCGAGAACTCCGCGGTGGCCACCGCGAACCGTCCCGGCCGGGTGAAGGTCGGCACGGTCGGCGAGCCGCACGACCGGGTCGAGATCCGGATCGACGAACGCACCGGCGAGATCCTCACCCGGCACGACGGCACGTTCGCCGGCTACTGGCACGATCCCGAGGCCACCGCGCGGGTGATCGACCCGGACGGCTGGCTGCACACCGGCGACGTCGGCGAGTGGGTGGACGGCACCCATCTGCGCATCACCGACCGGATGAAGGACCTGATCATCACCGCGGGCGGTAAGAACATCGCCCCGTCGGAGATCGAGAACGCGCTGAAGGCCTCGCCGTACGTCAAGGAGGCGGTGGTGATCGGCGACGGCCGCAAGTACCTGACCGCGCTGATCGGGATCGAGCCGGACACGGTCGGCCACTGGGCCCAGCAGCGCCGGCTGCCGTACTCGACGTACCGGGACCTGAGCTCCAAGAAGGAGGTGATCGCGCTCGTGCAGGGCGTGGTCGACGAGGTCAACGAGCGGTTCTCGACCGTCGAGCAGGTGAAGACGTTCCGGCTGCTGCCGAAGCTGCTGGAGCACGAGGACGGCGAGCTCACCGCGACGCAGAAGGTCAAGCGCAGCGCCGTCGCGTCGGCGTACGAAGGATTGGTCGAGTCGATGTACCGGGTGGGTGCGCGATGAACGATCTCCTCGCCACGGTGGTCCGCGGCCTGGGCAACGGGTCGATCTACGCCCTGCTGGCGTTGGGCTTCGTGATCGTCTACAAGTCCATGCGGGTGATCAGCTTCGCCCAGCCGGCCTTCATGATGGTCGGCGGTCTGCTGGTCAGCTACCTGGTGCTGTCGATGAACTTCTTCCTGGCCGTCGTGGTCGCGCTGCTGCTGACCGGGCTGCTCGGGGTCGGCGTCGAACGGCTCGCGCTGCGGCCGATGATCGGCAAACCGGTGTTCGTGATCGCGATCATCACCCTCGGCGTCGACATCGTGATCCGCACGGTGGTGAACTCCTTCATCGGCGTGGACATCCGGCAGATGGGCGATCCCTGGGGCCTGCGGCAACTGACGGTCGGCGAGGTGACGATCGACCAGCGGCACCTGGCGACCCTCGTCACGACGCTGGTGGTCGTCGCGGCGCTGTTCGCCTTCTACCGCTGGTCCCGGACCGGGCTGGCGATGCGGGCGGCGTCGTCGGACCAGGAGGTGGCGCAGGCCCAAGGTGTTTCGGTCGGCGCGGTGTTCGCCCTGTCCTGGGCGCTCGCGGCGATGCTGGCCGGACTGGCCGGCGTGTTCCTGTCCACCGGCATCGGCCTCGAGCAGAACCTCTGGCTGACCGCGCTCAAGGCCCTGCCGGTGATCATTCTCGGCGGGCTGGACTCGCTCGGCGGCGCAGTCGTCGCGGGCCTGGCGATCGGTGTGGTCGAGGCGCTGGTCGGCAACTACGGCGGCTCGCTCAGTCCGGTGTTCGGCGGCGACTTCTTCCTGGTCGTGCCGTACCTGCTGATGCTGCTCGTCCTGCTGGTCAGACCGTACGGCTTGTTCGGGACCAGGGAGGTCGAGCGGATATGAGCGGACGCCTCGCCACGTCGTACGGGCAGGACATGGCTCTGCTCAACACCCCGGCCAAGCGCTGGTGGACGTTGGTTCTCGTCCTGGCCGCGGTCCTGCTGCCGTTCATGCTCGAGGACGATCTCCTGGTCGTGCTGGCGACCGCGTTCGTCGCCGCGATCGGGGCGATCGGCCTCAACCTCGTCACCGGGTACGCCGGGCAGGTGTCGCTCGGGCACGCGTTTTTCCTGGCGATCGGGGCCTACACGGCCGCCGCCCTGTCGGGGGATCCGGACAGTACCCGGCTGATCGGGTTCGGGATCACGTCGCTGCCGGTCTGGCTGCTCGCGGCCGGTCTGGTCGCCGGGTTGGCCGGGTTGATCGTCGCTCCGCTGGCCGCCCGGCTGCGCGGGCTTTACCTGGCCGTGGTGACGCTGGGACTGGTGTTCATCGGCGAGCACGTGTTCAAGCACTGGCGGGACCTGACCGGGGGAGTGGGGGTCGGGCGGCCGGCCGCCGTACCGGAGTTGTTCGGGCTGGAGTTCGCCGTCGACGGGGCGATGTTCACCAAGGCGCAGAAGCTCTACCTGCTGATGTTCGTGCTGCTGGTGATCTTCGGCGTGCTGGCCCGCAACCTGGTCCGCTCGCGGATCGGCCGGGCGCTGGCCGCGGTCCGGGACCGGGACCTGGCCGCGTCGGTGATCGGGGTCGACGTGACCCGGTACAAGATGATCGCCTTCGCGGTGTCGTCGTTCTACGCCGGCGTCGCCGGGGCGCTGCTGTACGTGATGATCGGCTTCGTCGAGCCGGGCTCGTTCAACCTGGCGCTGTCGGTGCAGTACATCGCGATGATCCTGGTCGGTGGGGTGGCGACCATCTCGGGATCGGTGCTGGGCGCGCTGTTCATCACCTTGCTGCCGCGGGTCACCCGCGAACTGCCGGCGGTGCTGCCGTTCGTGAGCAGCAGTTCCACCGCCGGCGGCATCACGGTCTTCCAGGTCGAGGCGATTCTGTACGGCCTGTTGATCATCGGTTTTCTGATCTTCGAACCGCGGGGGCTGTTCGGGATCTGGATCCGCATCCGCACCTACTGGAAGGCGTGGCCCTTCTCGCACTGACCCGACCGGGCCGGCGCTGGGGAGACCGAGGAGGAACAGCGATGAACACAACGCGCAGGACGGTCGCGGTGGGCCTGGTGGCCGCCGTACTGGCGGTCGCGGGATGCCGCAACGACGCCCCCGAGACGCAGGAGGGCAGCGAAGGCGTCAAGTTCGACGTCGGGGTGACCCAGGAACCGTGCCCGAGCGCGGTCGACCAGGCCAAGGGATGCATCTACCTGGGCGTCATCTCGGACCTGACCGAGGGGCCGTTCAAGGCCCTCGGCGTACCGGTGACCGAGGGGCAGAAGGCGTTCTGGAAGCGGGTGAACACCGCCGGCGGTATCGGTGACTACGAGGTCGACGTGGTCAAGTACACCAAGGACAACAAGTACAACCCGCAGGTGCACAACGAGGTGTACGCCGAGATCAAGCCGAACGTGCTCGGGCTCGCGCAGACGCTGGGCTCGCCTCCGACCGCGGCGATCCTGGCCGACCTCAAGGCGAGCAACGTGATCGCCGTACCGGCGTCGTGGACCTCGGCGTGGGCGTTCGAGGACGTGATTCTGGAGTCCGGGACGAACTACTGCTTCGAGTCGATGAACTCGGTCGACTACGGCGCGGAGACGTTGAAGGCCAAGACGGTCGCGGCCGTGCACTTCCCCGGCGACTACGGTGACGACGCCGCGGCCGGCGCGAAGATCGCCGCCGAGGCGAACGGGCTGACCTTCACCGACATCCCGACGGCGCCCGGGCAGGAGAACCAGGGCGCGGCGATCACCAAGCTGGTGGCCGCGAAGCCGGACCTGGTCATTCTCACCACCGGACCGACGGAGGCCGCGACGATCGTCGGCGGTGCCGCGCAGGCCGGTTTCAAGGGCAAGTTCATCGGCACCAGCCCGACCTGGAACCCGGCGCTGCTGAAGAGCCCGGCGGCACCAGCGCTGACCGCGCTCTACCTGCAGTCAGGACCGTGGGGCCCGTACGGGACCGACACACCGGGACACAAGGCGCTGCGGGAGACGGTCGGCGAGGCGGCGTTCAAGGCCGCACCGAGCGACGGGTACACCGCCGGCTGGGTCTGGTCGTACCCGATGAAGGCGGCGCTGGAGAAGGCGGTCGAGAGCAAGGACCTGACCCGCGCCGGCCTGCTGGCCGCGGTGAAGTCGCTGACCACGGTCGACTACGAGGGCATGCTGCCCGCGGAGGCCGGCAAGTACGGTGGGGAGCCGAACGAGCGGGTCTTCCGCCAGAGCCTGATCTCCAAGGTCGACGCCCCGTCGCCGACCGGCGTGGCGGTGGAGAAGGACTTCTTCACCGGCAAAACGGCCGCGGCCCACGAGTTCAGCAAGCCCTGTTACCAGTAGATTTGAAGCGGTCACGGTGAGTGTCTGACACTCGTTCTCTTGCTGTTGGGTTGTTGTTTACCGTACGTTCACTGGCGTCAACTGCTTGTACGCACAAGGAGGCCGGCCGTGTCCGCATCAAATCCCCTGTCCAGACGGCAGTTCGTCGCTCGCGCCGCCGCGGCGGGTGTTGCCGTCAGTGTGGTGGGGTCCGTCGAGGCGCTGTACACCGCTCAGCCGGCGCTCGGCACGTCCGGGCCGAAGATCGGGTACGGACCGCTGATCGAGGACCCGAAGGGAATGCTCGACCTGCCCCGCGGGTTCCGCTACAAGGTGCTCTCGCGCGAAGGCGCCGTCCGCCCCGACGGGGTGCAGACGCCGAGCCGCTTCGACGGGATGGGCACGTTCCCGGACCGCCACGGCGGCAACCGGCTGGTGCGCAACCACGAGTGCAGCCCGACCGCGACCATCCCGGTCAAGGCACCGGCCGAGTTGACCTACGACCCGGGCGCGGCCGGTGGCACCAGCACGCTGGTGGTCGACCGGCACAACCACACGGTCAAGGAGTTCACCAGCCTCGGCGGCTCGGCGATCAACTGCTCCGGCGGCATCACGCCGTGGCGCACCTGGCTGACCTGTGAGGAGACCGAGCTCAACGCCGGCGAGAGCGGCTACACCAAGGACCACGGCTACATCTTCGAGGTCGACCCGTACGACGGCCGCCGCAATCTGAACCCGTGGCCGCTGATGGAGATGGGCCGGTTCCAGCACGAGGCGGTCGCGATCGATCCGGCCACCGGGATCGTGTACGAGACCGAGGACGCGTTCGTCGCGCCGCTCGGTGGGTTCTACCGGTTCCTGCCGAACCGCCCGCGCGGCGGCTGGGCCAGTCTGCGGGCCGGCGGTGAGTTGCAGGCCATGCATGTCCCGGACCTGCCGGACCTGTCGGTGGTGCAGGAGGCGGGCACGGAGTTCGGGGGCGTGCAGTGGGTGAGGGTGCCCGACCCGCTGGCTGGGTCGGAGTCGGTCCGGGCGCAGGACTACGCCAAGCCGATCACCGGCGGGTACAAGCTCGAGGGCTGCTGGTGGGGCTCGCTGGACCGCTGCGTGTACTTCGTGTCGTCGTTCGCGCGGACCGAGCTCGGCCCGAAGGTCGACCACGACGGACAGGTCTGGCGCTACAACCCGCGGCGCAGGACATTGCGGCTCGAGGTCATCTTCACCCGGCCGAAGCCCGGCTCGGACGACCCCGAGTTCGACGCCCCGGACAACATCACGATGTCGCCGTACGGCGGGCTGATGATGTGTGAGGACGGCCTCGGCGAGCAGCACATCCTCGGCACCACCGAGGACGGCGAGGTCTTCAAGTTCGCCCGCAACCGGGTGAACAACGGCACCCCCACAGAACCCGAGTACGGCGAACTCGCCGGCGCCGGCTTCTCCGCCGACGGGCGCACGATGTTCTTCAACGTGTACACACCGGGCATCACTTACGCGATCACCGGCCCCTGGCGCCGCAGGCGCTGATCAGCAGAGCGCCGCAGGCGCTGATCAGTGACGCCGGAGGTCAGCAGGTACTGGCCTCCGGCGTACGCCGCCATCGTCAGCGTGCTCCGGCCGGGGAAGTCGTGCCCGGCCATCCGGACCGCGATCAGTGCGTCCGAGAACAGGAACAGCGCGCCGCCGGCCCCGCTGCGCGGGCTGTGCCACCGGGACACGATGGCGGTTGCCGTCAGCAACAACGCGTACGCGGCGACCGCAACGCGCTGCGACCCGAGGTCGCGCGACAGCACGGCGATCAGCGCCGCCCACAGCGCGCCGTACGCCGCGACGACGCGCCACGACCGTTGGCCGGGCTGGGACAGCAAGACGGCCAGGTAGCAGGCGTGAGCGGCCGCGAAGGCGGCGATCCCGGCCAGCTGGAAATTCGTCTCCAGCAACAGATCGCCGGCGGTGGACGCCAGCAGCGCGGCCTGGAGCAGCGGGGAGGCCTGCTGCGTCCGCGACCAGGACAGCAGCAGCGGCATCAAGGTCGCCTTGCTGGCCACCTTGAGGATCTTCGCGTCGACGGCGACCGCGGCGACGTGCACGACAGCGGCGGCGCAGTACGCGGTCAGGCGCCTGCGGCCGGCGGCCAGACTGGTCAGCCTCATGAGCGGCAGTATGCGGACCGAAGGTGAACGATCGACGGTCCGGGCACGGACGTTCGGGAGAACGACCGTGCCCGGAGGGGGAGTGCGTGGGGAGTCAGCGGTTCGACTGGGGGGTCAAGGCCGAGTCCCGCGCCCCGTCCTACGGTTCGTCGATGACGATCGCGGCCTCCATCTCCAGTACGCGGCGGTAGTCGTCGTCGAGGGTCTGCGGATCGCTGTGGATCAGGATCACCCAGGCCAGACAGGTGAACAGGTCGACGGTCTCCGGCACCACGGCGTCTTCGTCGTGCAGGATCTTCATCCAGTGGAACGACTTCAGCGACTCGATGCCGTCGAAGACCTCCCGGTTGCGGAAGTAGCCCTCGCGGTACGCCGAGACGAAGATCCCGCGCAGGTGCTGGACCAGGTCGAAGCTGTCCCGCACCTCCCCGCGGACGCGGTGCGCGACGGTCCGCTTGATGTGGTTGTCGCCGGTGGCCAGTTCGCTGACCATCTGGTGGCCGCCACCGGCGGGCCGCGCGGCGACCTCGATCAGGCGCGGGCCGTCCGCGGTCATCATCACCTCGGCGTGCCCGCACCCGGTGCGGATGCCGACCGCGTCGAGCACCTGCTGGGTGTACGGCCACAGCGCGAGCACTTCGGGATCGTCGGCGGCGAGGAAGTCGATCCGGTGGTAGATGCCGATCTTGTCGCCCCGGCTGATCTTGGTGTAGCGGCACACGTCGACCAGCGAGTGCCTGCCGTCGACGGTGTAGCTGTCGACCAGGTACTCGGTGCCCTCGGCGTACTCCTGGATCAGGACGGCGTCGTTGGTCAGGCCCATCTTGTTGGTCCGCCCGAGCACCCGGTCGAACCGCTCCCGCCAGTCGCCGTCCTCGAACACGACGTACACCTCGTCACCGGCGGCGCTCTTCGGCGGCTTGATCACCAGCCGCCGGCCGAGCAGGTCGTTCTCCTTCAGCCAGCGCTCGGCCTCGGCCGGGTCCGCGGTGCGCACCTGCCGCAGCCGGGGCACACCCGCGCGGCGCAGCGCCTCGGCCATCTCCCACTTGTCGCGCCGCGCGGACGCGAGCTCCGGCACGTTGCCGGTGCCCGGGACCAGGATCTCGATCAGCTGGTCGCACAGCTCGACGCCGCTCTCGGCACCGGGGATCAGGTACTCCGGCTCGTAGCGCCGAAGCTCCTCGGCCAGCGCGGCGACGTCCCCGGTGAAGTAGTGCACGTGCTCGAAGTCGTCAGGGTGCCAGCTGGTGGTGTACGCCGGCGGCGGTTCCGGACCGCTGAGCACGGCGACCGGGATCCGCCCGGCCTCCTTGAAGGCGGCAGGATATTCCTGCCCGGTGGACAACGGGTCCACGATGATCGTGTAGTCAGACATGAAGAACTCCTCCTACGAGCTCTCGCTCGGCAATGGTTCGGCGACCGGAACGGTGTCCACCGCGGCCGGCGGTTCCTCCGCGGCCTCGGGTTTGCCGGGCATGGCGAAGTAGGCCAGGACGACGCCGACGGCGCCCGCGAGTCCGCACCACAGCCACACCTGGGTCCCGGAGTTGTTCCACACCCACACGCCCAGGAACGGGCCGAGCGCGGAGCCGAGACCGAACATGGCGTGCGCGGAGCCGACGTACCGGCCCAGCAACTGCGGTGGCGCGGCCATGCCGGGATAGGCGAACATCGTCGGTCCCGCGATGATCTCGGCCAGCGTCCACAGCAGGGTGCCGATCACGAAGATCGCCACGCCGCCGGGCAGTGCGTAGAACGCCAGACCGCCACCGAGCAGGACGAACCCCGCGATCACCACCAGCTTGGCGGGCCAGTGCTGGACCACCTTGGTGACCAGCAGCTCGCAGGTGATCACGATGAACCCGTTCAGCGCGACCACCGCGCTGAACCACCAGGTCGACAAGCCGTCGGCCTTCATGTGCAGCGGAAGCACCGCGAGGTACTGCATGTAGATCGCGGCGTTGATGAACATGCAGACCAGGAACAGCACGTACTTGTAGTCCCGCAGCACGGTCAGGTAGTTGCCGCGGTCGGCGGGTGCGTCCTGCACCTCGCCGTCATCGGCCGCCTCCGTCGTCGTGGACCGCCGCTTCGGCAGCGCGATGATCGCGACGGCCGCGTAGGCCAGCGCGGCCAGCGCCTCGCCGATGAACAGCAGGTCCCACGAGACGGCGACCAGGGCCGCACCGACGAGCGGTGCGGCCGTGGCTCCGACGTTCATCGTCAACCGGTAGACCGCGAAGATCATCACCTGGCGGTGCTTCGGGGTCAGCTCGGTCAGCAGCGCCGCCGAGGCGGGCCGGTAGAACTGCCCGACCGCTCCGGCCAGCGCGACCACGACGAGGACGGCGGTGTAGCTCGGCACGTAGGCGATCGCCAGCACGAAACCGGCCATGCCGAACATGCTGATCAGCACGGCGGCGCGGGGCCCGATCTTGTCCGACAGCGAGCCGCCGATGATCAGGCCGATCACCGTTCCGCCGCCGTACACGCCGAGCGCCGTACCGGCCTGGACGTCGCTGAAGCCCTTCGAGGTGGTCAGGAACAGCACCAGGAAGACCTGCAGGAACCAGCCGAGCTTGTTGACGAAGTTGCCGATCAGCAGCGCCTTGACCGCGACCGGGGCCTCCCGGATGGTCACCCAGATGCCGGTGTCCTGCGTGGTGTCCGTCATGAGGTCGCCTCCTCAGGTTCCTTCGCCTTCACCTTGCCGGACCAGCGCAGCGCCTTCTCCGCCGCGTCGAGTCCCGCCCGGCAGTCGTCCAGCGACGTGGCCACCACGGTCGCGTACGCGATCCGGCCCCACAGCGTGCCTTCCGGCGGGGGACTGGTGGTCTGTCCGGCCTCCATCAGCGGAACCAGCTGGTCGATCGTGGCCGGCAGGTCGGTCGAGTCGAACTCCACCGAGTCCAGCACGGTGTCGTTCTCGTCGACGTAGAAGAACCGCACCCCGCCGACCATCGTGCGGTCCGGGACCAGCTCGGGGGTACGGCCGGTGGCGACCGCCGCCGCGGCCAGGCCCGGGTCGGCACCGGTCGCCTGCAGCCCGAGGTAGGGGATCATGTCGCCGCCGATCCGGGCGTTGATCTCGATGATCTTCGGGCCGTCGGCGGTCATCATGATCTCGGTGTGCGTGACCCCGTCGGTGAACTCGATCGCGGCGTGGGCGTCGGCCAGCACCTGGAACAGCTGTTCGTCGGCCAGCAGCGGGTCGGCCGCGTCGACGAAGTGCCCGATCTCCTCCGCGTACGGCGGGTAGCCGATCTCCTTGCGGGCCAGGCAGAACGGCGTCACCTGTCCCTGGAACACGGCCGAGTCGATGCTGATCTCGTAGCCGTCGGCGAACTCCTCGACCAGCACCTTGACGTCGTAGTGCGGCGCCTCGGGCACGGTCGTGTCGTGCGCGAAGGCCCAGTTGGCCTTCAGCTCGTCGGCCGAGTTGACCTTGACCACGCCGAGGCTGGCCGCCAGCGCGCGGGGCTTCAGGATCACCGGGTAGCCGAGCTTCTCGGCGGTGACCAGCGCGTCGTCGACGGTGTCGACGAGCACGGACTCCGGCTGCGGCACGCCCTGCGCGGCGAGCGCCGTACGGGTGAGGTGCTTGTCGCGGCAGCGGTTGATCATCGCGACGTCACCACCCGGCAGGCCGAGCGCCTCGGCGACGTGGGCGGTCTGCAGGATCCGGGCCTCGTCCCAGCAGAGCACGCCGTCGATCGGCTGCTCGGCGTGCAGCTTCTGCGCGGCGACGACCAGCGCCTCGGCGTCGAGCGTGGTCTCCAGCACGGTCCAGGCCTCGATGTAGTCCTTCTCCCACGTCGGCTCGGCGTGCAGGAACATGTGGATCCGGTACTGCGGCGCGATCGAGCGCAGGATGTACTCGCGGAACAAGCGCATCCCGGTCGCCACCACGAGCAGGTGCGGACGTTCGTTCGTCGGGTTCATCTCAGGCCTCCCGGACCGGAGCGGGGATCTGCTCGATGTAGGTGACGCCGCTGCTGCCGTCGCTGCGACGGAAGTGGTCGGCGATCCGGATGTTGCCCCGGGCATCGAACTCGGGGATGCTGACGCACTCGCCGCTGACCACCTCACCGGCCACGGTGAGCAGGCTGTAGGCGGCACGGATCGAGCCGTCGTCCTGCAACTGCCCGACCAGCCGGCCGCACCGCAGCGTGCCGCCGGCGTAGAACTCGGCCCAGACCAGGTCGCGGTCGCGGTGGTACTGCCCGTACGGCGCACCGCCGGCCGGGTCGTCGACGACCAGCCGGAACCAGACGCCGTCGACGTCGGGCACCAGCGGCTCGGGCGCGGCGGCGGTCACCACTGCACCGCGCAGAGCTCGTCGGAGATCGGGTAGATCTCCCGGTCGAACATCGAGTTCAGCACGATCGCGGCCCGGACCGGCAGCTGGGTCAGCCCGGCGTTGGTCAGGCCGTGGCTGTAGCGGCTGGCGTTGAACGAGTAGATCCGGTGGCCGTTCATGCCCTTCCAGCGCACCGAGTAGTCGGGCTCGACCAGCATCTCGCCGTCGTCGTCGTAGTCGATCCGCTCGCGCAGGTCGTCGCTGAACGGCGCCTGCACGTGCTCGCGGCCGGCGGCGACCACGACGTGCCGGACATCGTGCTCCTCCGGCGCGGCGACCGTCGAGCAGCGCAGCCGCAGCATGCCGTCGGCGAGCAGCTCGGACGACGTGACGTCGCGGCCCGGCAGCAGCGTGACCGGGAACCGGCCCAGCGTCAGCAGGCCGTCGTAGTTGGCCTGGTACAGCGCACGGAGGCCGCCGGGCGTGATCGCGTCACCGCTGTAGCGGGAGTCGACGATCATCTCGCGGCGCTTGGTGCGGGTCAGGCCCTGCAGGTACTCGATGTGCGACGGCCGGTAGAGCTCGTTGGCCATCGGGGAGTCGTCGATGCTGCGGAACCACTGGTTCCGGCCGAGCCAGCGGATGTCGGTGAAGCCGGAGCCGAGCAGTCGCAGCACGCACTCCAGACCGGTCTGTCCGCCACCGACGACCGCGATCGGGTCGGCCTTGTGCGCCTCGAGGTCGGGCATCCGGACCCCGAGCTCGTCGGCGATGAAGGCCCGGCCGGACGGCAGGTTGCGCACGTAGTCCGGCCAGACCGGACGGGTTCCGAGGCCGAGCACCAGGTGCTCGGAGACCGCGACCGGCGTACCGTCGACGGACACCTCGAAGCCGTCGTCGGTGATCGCGATCGAGTCCACCCGGGAGCTGAAGTTCACCACGCCGAGCCGCTCGGTGGCCCAGGCCAGGTAGCGCTCGTACTCGATCCGGGGCAGCGAGTCGAACTGGGAGTTGATCAGCGCGTACAGCCGCCCGGAAGTGACCAGGTAGTTCAGGAACGTCAGCTCGTGCCGGGGGTCGACCAGCGACACCAGGTCCTTCATCCACCCGGTCTGCATCCGTACGCCGGGGTAGAGCAGCGGCGTGTGCCAGCCGGCCACCGGCCGGGAGTCGAACAGCGCCAGCCGCTCGGTGGTGACGTTCTTGTACAGGGCGGCCAGCGAGAGGTTCGACGGCCCGGCTCCGATCCCGATCGTGTGGTACCGGGTCAGGCTGGTGGCGTCGGTGCTTCGTCTGGTGCCTGGTTCCATGATGGTCATGCGCTTGTTCTCCGTCCGCGAAGTGGTGGTGCGCGTGTACTCACCGGTGGCCAGTGGCCCGAGCAGGTCGCTCGCGGCCGTCCGGCTCGCGGCCAGCGCGGTTTTCACGCTGCCGCCGGACCCACCGGTGAAGGTGAAGAGCCGATGTGTGCTGCCGAGCACCGACCACAGGGTCAGGACCGGCGGATCGGCGTAACAGTCGGCGTTGGTGACCGTGTGCGCGGTCTCCAGCAGCCGTAGGTGTGGCAGTCGCTCGCCCGCGAGCCGAACGGCCTGGGCCGTCAGGTCGTGTAGCGGCGCGCTGCTGCCGGGTGGGACGGACCAGCGGTGCGTGTCGACGCCCAGCAGCAAACCGCCGTCTGCCGTCGGGCGCCCGTACAGGTCGCTGGTCTCGTCGACGAACATGGTCGGGAGGGCTCCCGCCACGCGGTGCACGGCGACCTGGATCGCCTTCGTCCGGTACTGGTCGGCCGGCAGGGCATTGCCGGTGAGCAGTCCGGGCGTCCACGGACCGGCCGCGACCACGACGACGTCGTACCGGGCAGTGCCGCTGGGTGTGCGGCAGCTGACCGAGCCGTCAGGGTGCGGGCGCAGTCCGAGCACAGGGCCGGTGACGACCCTGCTGTCCTTGGTGCGGGCCAACTGGTCGATCACCAGCGCCCGCAGCTGGTCGGGCCGGATGAACCCGGCCCGCTTCTCCAGTACGCCGACCGTCCCGTCCGGCAGCCCGTGCCAGCCGAGGCGGCGCAGCGTGCTCCCGTCGACGAGTTCGGTGGAGCCGGGGTGCACGTGCTCCACCTCGGCGACGGCGTCCTCCAGCCCGGCGTACCCGTCGAGCAGGTACGTCGAACCGGTCTCGGTGTAGCCGGCCCGGTCGAGCAGGCCCGGTGTCTCGAACAGCTCGGCCAGGCTCTCGACCGCGAGCCGGCGCTGCTCCGGGTGGGTCTCGAAGCCGCGGACCCCGCCGCCCGACGCAGCCGTCGCGTCCGGCCCCGGTACGCCGGTGACGAGGTCGACCGCAACCGCCGGGCCGGTGCCCGAGTGGTTGCTCAGCCGCCAGGCCAGCAGGGTGCCGGCGATTCCGGCACCGATCACGCAGATCCGCATCGGTCTACTCGTCCGTTCCGGTCAGCGCCGTCCGGAGGTGACCGGTCTCCCGGACCCCTCCGTCGAGCAGCCGCAACAGGCTGCGCGCGGCCAGCGCCGGGTCGAAACCGGCCGGGCGCAGAGCGGCCTCACCACGGGCCAGCTCGCGCTCGGCGAGCGCTGGATCAAGCGTTCGACGCGCCGGCGGCCGGTCGGCGAGCAATGATTCGGCCTGATCGGCGAAGGCGCGAAAAGAATGCCAGGTGAAATCACTGCGATAACGGTCCGGACGGTCCCAGGCGAGGAACAAACGAACGATTGACGGGTCTTCCTTCCGCAACAGTTCGTTCGCCCAGACGGCGTGATTGCGGCTGGTCGAGAACTTCGCGCCGTCGAGGGTGTAGAACTCGTTCACGACCAGACCCGAAAGCGGCAATTCCGTCATTCCGCAGGCCGCCCACAGCGCCTGCCAGTACACGGCGTACCAGTAGGCGTTGTCCAGGCCGAGGAAGTGCCACAGCGAGTTCACCCGGCCGAGCGCGGCCAGGTAACCGGGCAGATCGGTGGCCGCCGGGTCGATCGCCCGGGCGATGGTCGCCAGGTCGGTCAGCGCGACCTCGGTGTACGGACCGATCCGCAGACCGGTCAACTCCCGGTCGCCCTCGATGCCCCAGTTGGTCGGGTACGCCAGCGCGATCTCCGGCAGCCCGGCCGCGAGTTGCCGCCCGATCAAGGCCCGGACGGCCGGTGGCAGCTGGGCTCGCAGCCAGACCGAGGTGAGCGCGTCGCGGTAGTCCTCCATCCGCAGGACGGGCACGGTCGCCTGGAACGGGCGCGGTGCGCCGCCGCAGCGGCCGCAGACCGGATCGACCATGGTCTCGACCTGGGTGAAGCCACCGCACTGCTCGCAGGCCCCACCGGCGGCCGGCGTGTGACAGCCGCCGCAGAGCCCGCTCAGGTAGGACTCGTGCAGCGTCCGGCCGCAGTCCTCGCAGGCGTACAGGGTGACCTCACGCAGCGGGGCCGCACCGCTCACGACCAGGTGGTTCATCAGGTCGCGGATGACCGGCGCGTGCTCGTCGGACAGCGGGTCGCTGAACCGGTCGTAGCCGATTCGCGCTTGCTGGTAGGTCTCCTGGATGCCGGCGCGGAAGTCCGCGAGCATCTCGCCGACGTCGAGACCCTCGAGTTCGGCGCGGGTCAGCACGTAGTTCTGGTGCACGTCGAGGCCGGTGGTGACCACGACCTGCTCGCCGCGGGCGCGGGCGGCCCGGGCGGCGATGTCGGCCGCGAGGTAGGGACCCGACAGATGACCGACGTGCAGGGGCCCGTTCGCGGTCGGCTGGGGAAAGGTGAAAACGGTGACTGGTTCCGCGACCGGATCAGTCATGGCCGGCCGCCACGGTCTCGGCCGGTCTGACGCTCTGCAGGGCGAGCGCGTCGGCGGCGGCGACCGCTGCTTCGGGATACCAGTAGGCGCTGAACACGGTGAGCACCTCGTCGGTGGACCGGTTCTGGACGACGTGCGCCTCCTTGCTGTCCAGCAGGAACGCGTTGCCGTGCGGGACGACTGTCTCGGTACCGCCGACCAGGACGTGCGCCGTACCGGCCACGACGATCGACAGTTCGAGTTCCGGGTGCTGGTCGATCGGGCTCTCGTCGCCCGGCGGGACCGAGTACCACATCGCCTGGAAAGGCATCGTGGCGCCGAGGCCGTACTGCTCCCAGCGGACCACGCGAAGATCGTTCACGAAGAGGCTTTCGCCGGTGGGTAAGTCGAATGTACGCATGCTTCACTACCCTCCGTAACCGCGTGTGCGCGCGGCTCGAGAAGTTGTGGAAATGAAGGTACGGACCAGACGCTTGAATTCAGCCTTGGTGAGCACCCGGCTGCACGCGGCGGCGTACGGCGAGGGTGAAACCGGCGACCCCCCAGTCTCCGTGACCGGAAATATAGGTAAGGTCACGCTCGGAGTAAAGGGGAGTACGCAACGAATTGCTCAAAACGCGTAACCGCACCGGAAATCATTCGTTACGCACCGGCTTCGACCGCATTCTGTGCCGGACCGGGCACGCAAAGCGATCGGTTGGTTGAAGCTGGTCAGACCTGGCCGGGGAAGGCGGTCGGGCGACCGCCCCAGCCGAGCTGGTCACGCGCGGTCGCGATCAGCGCCTGCACAGCGAAGGCGCGAGTCCGGTCCTGCTCGGCGGCCTCGACCAGGTCGCCGTACACCGCGGTCAGCCGGCGCTCGATGCCGAGGATCAGCGCCGCCGCGGTGGCCGCGTTCGTCACCGCCTGAGGCAGGTCGTACGCCGGTTCGGCCGCGGCCGGGGTCTGGCCGCTCTCGACCAGCAGCGCCGCGAGCTTGTCGCGCCGGGACCGGTGCCGCTCGTACAAGGTGGTCGCCGCCCCGAACCGGGCGCCACTGAGCTTGCCCCCGGCAACGCCGACGCCGTACAGGGCCGCGTGCTCCCCGGCGATCGCCGCCTGCAGCGCTTCGACCTCCGTCATCGGGTGACCTTCTTCGGAGCGAACGAGGCGGCCAACTGGCTCTCGGAGGCCGCGATCATCGCCAGCACGCGCGCAGCAGGGCCGGTCAGCTTGCCGGCCGCGGTGGCGTGGGCGACGGACAGCCGCTGCTCCCGGGACGCCAGATCAGCCAGTACGGCGGCCGACGCCTTCGGCAGCGGTGGGAGCTTGCCGGGCTGTGGTGGCTCGAAGTCGCCGAGTTCCTTCAGCTTCGCGACATGGGCGGCGTGGCTCTGCACCGCGATCGCCAGCTGCCCGCGCAGAGCGGGGACGGACTGGCCGGCCTGGCTGACCCGCAGGGCCAGCTGCGCGATCTGGGTGGCCGCGGTGGTCAGTGCGGCCACGACCTCGGGATCCGTGCTCGGCTCAGGCGCCTGCACCTCGCCGTCCGGGCCGGCCGACGCTCCCGGCGGACCGGCGTCCGGCTTGTCGTCGTCGCACCCGGTGGCCAGGGCGGCGGCGCCCGCCACCACGACGGCGGTCCGGAGCGCGGTACGGCGCGACAGGCGGTGGGGATCGATCGGCACGGCCGAACCCTATCCGCTCGGCGGCTCTGTCAGGGGCTCGGCCAGGGCACGGTCGAGCCGTTGGTGAGAACAAGGTCGTGGGCCGGATAAGGTGGGCTACTGCCCTGCGAATCGGGGCACGACGGGTGCACAACTGGAGAGAGGCAGGTTTACCTGTGAGCCGAAGGACTGACCACACGGACACCACGAGCCTCGAGAACTTCCTCCGGCCGATCGTCGAGCAGTTCGGCTGCGACCTGGAGGAAGCCGACATCGCTCCGGCGGGCCGTCGCCGGCTGCTGCGCGTGCTGGTCGACCGCGACGGCGGGATCAGCCTGGACGACGTCGCCGAGATCACCCGCGCGATCTCCAAGGCGCTCGACGCCGACGACATCATGGGCGAGGGCGCCTACGTCCTGGAGGTCTCCAGCCCCGGTGTCGACCGGCCGCTTACGCTGCCGCGGCACTGGCGGCGCAATCTCACCCGGCTGGTCACGGTCACGCTGCACAGCGGCGACAAGCTGACCGGCCGGATCAAGACGGTCTCCGACGAGGCCGCCGAACTGGACGTCGAGGGCCAGGTCCGCACGGTGCGGTACGCCGACGTGGCCAAGGCCAAGGTCCAGATCGAGTTCAACCGGCCTGCCGGCAACGACGAACCTGCCGAGCGCGACGCCGACGGCACGGTGGAGGAGAACTGATGGACATCGACATGGCCGTCCTGCGCTCGCTGGAGCGGGAGAAGGACATCGCCTTCGACGTCGTGGTGGAGGCGATCGAGCAGGCGCTGCTGGTCGCCTACCACCGGACCGAGGGCGCGCAGCAGCACGCCCGCGCCGAGCTGGACCGCAAGACCGGGCACGTGATGGTCTACGCCCGGGAGATGGACGCCGAGGGCAACCTGGTCCGCGAGTACGACGACACCCCGGCCGACTTCGGCCGGATCGCGGCGACCACCGCCAAGCAGGTGATCCTGCAGCGGCTGCGCGACGCCGAGGACGAGGTGCGCTACGGCGAGTTCTCCGGCAAGGAGGGCGACATCGTCTCCGGTGTCATCCAGCAGGGCCGCGACCCGCGCTCGGTGATGGTCGACCTGGGCAAGATCGAGGCCGTGCTGCCGGCCCCGGAGCAGGTGCCGGGGGAGAAGTACGAGCACGGCTCGCGGCTGCGGGTCTACGTGGTCGGGGTCCGCAAGGGTTTCAAGGGCCCGCAGATCACCGTGTCCCGCACACACCCGAACCTGGTCAAGAAGCTGTTCGCGCTGGAGGTTCCGGAGATCGCCGACGGCACCGTCGAGATCACCGCGATCGCCCGCGAGGCCGGCCACCGGACCAAGATCGCGGTCCGCACGCTGAACCCGTCGGTGAACGGCAAGGGCGCGTGCATCGGCCCGATGGGCCAGCGGGTGCGCAACATCATGCACGAGCTGCACGGCGAGAAGATCGACATCATCGACCACAGTGACGACCCGGCGACCTTCGTCGGCAACGCGCTGTCGCCGGCGCAGGTCTCCTCGGTCGAGGTCGTGGACGCGGCGGCGCGCTCCGCGCGGGTCGTCGTACCGGACTACCAGCTGTCGCTGGCGATCGGCAAAGAGGGGCAGAACGCCCGGCTGGCCGCCCGCCTGACCGGGTGGCGGATCGACATCCGGCCGGATACCGATGTGACTCGTGGGAACGAGAAGGTAGACTGATCTCTCGGTCGGTCGACTGAGTCGTCACCACACCCTGAGGAACTGTGACAGAGACTGCAGACGCGCGCCCTGGAAAGCTTCGGGAGCGCACCTGTATCGGGTGCCGGAAACGAGCCAGTCCGTCCGATCTGCTGCGGATGACGGTGTCCGGAGGACGTGTCCTCCCGGATCCCGCCCATCGGGCACCCGGCCGCGGGGCGCATGTGCACCCGGTGACCGAGTGTCTCGACCTCGCCGAGCGACGCAAAGCGTTCCCGCGGGCCTTCAAGGTCCCGGGTCCGCTGGACCTGAGTCTCGTGCGGGCACAGGTCGAGCAGTGAGTACCAGCAGCACCAAGTGCGGCCGCCCGGCCGCCCACGGTTTGAGCCGTGACGACATGAAGGCGGGTCATCGACTCATGACCACTCGATGAGTGTCGAACGATGAGTGCAATGCGATGAGCATGTACGTCAACTAACGGTCCGCGCCCCCAGGCTCGGACCAGAGGGAGAGTAGTGGCAAAGGTCCGGGTCTACGAGCTCGCGAAAGAGCTCGGAGTTACCAGCAAGGTCGTACTGACCAGGCTGAACGACATGGGTGAGTTCGTCCGATCGGCGTCCTCGACGATCGAGGCACCCGTAGTCCGTAGGTTGGCGGAGGAGTTCGAGAAGAACCCGCCGAAGAAGCGCGCGGCCAAGAAGGCCCCCGCAAGCACATCCGCTGCGACGCAGGCGACCGCTCCGGTCACCCCGGCGGAGCCCGCCGCGCCCAAGGCAGCTCCTGCCCCCGCGGCACCGGCCGAGCGCACCGCTCCGGCCGCCGAGGCCGCTCCGGCCCCGGCAGCACCGAAGGCTCCCGAGGTCTCCGCCCCCGCGGCGCAGGCTCCGGCCACCGAGGCTCCGGCCCGGGAGACCAGCGCTCCCGCGGCAGGCGGTGCCACCCCGGCACCGGCTCGCCCCGGCCCGCGCCCCGGCCCCCGGCCTGGTCCGCGGACCGAGGCTCCGGCCGCTCCGGCGACCCCCGAGCCGGCGTTCGAGGCTCCGGCCGCGAAGGCCACTCCGGCCCAGCCGGAGGCACCTGCCGCTCCGGCGGCTCCGGTGCAGGAGCAGCGTCCGGCCGCCGAGGCTCCGGCCGCTCGCGCGCCGCGTCCGGCCGAGGACTCCCGTCCGGCCCCGCGTCCCGGTACGCCGGGCGCCGGTCCGCGTCCCGGCGCGGCTCCCCGTCCGGGGCAGTCCGGCTCCGCGCCGCGTCCCGGTGGTGCACCGCGTCCGGGCGCTCCGCGTCCCGGTGGCGGTCGTCCGGGTGGTCCCGGCGCCGGTGGACCTGGTGGTCCCCGTCCGGGTGCTCCGCGTCCGGGCAACAACCCGTTCAGCCCGACCCAGGGCATGCAGCGCGGTGGCGCCCGCCCGGGTCAGGGTGGTGGCGGTGCGCAGGCTCCGTCGGGCGCCAGCCCGGCCGGCATGCCCCCGCGCCCGCCGCAGGCCCGTAGCGGCGGCGGCAACGACCGTCCGCGTCCGGGCGGCGTACCGGGTGCTCCCCGGCCGAACCCGGCGATGATGCCGAAGTCGTCGGCAGGCACGTTCACCGGTCGTCCGTCCGCTCCGGCGGGTGGCGGCCGCGGGCGCCCCGGTGGCGGCGGCGGTCCGGGTGGACCGAGTGCCGGTCCGCGCGGTGGCGGCGGTGGCGGTGGCGGCGGTTTCCGTCCCGGTGGTGGCCCGAGCGGTCCCCCCGGTGGTGGCGGCGGCGGTCGTCCGGGCCCGGGCAACCGGGGCCGGGGCGGGACGCAGGGTGCCTTCGGGCGTCCGGGCGGTCCGGCCCGTCGTGGTCGCAAGTCCAAGCGCGCCAAGCGCCAGGAATTCGACAACATGCAGGCTCCGGCCGTCGGCGGCGTCCGCGTCCGGCACGGTAACGGCGAGGTCGTCAAGCTCGCCCGCGGTGCCTCGCTGACGGACTTCGCCGAGAAGGTCGGCGCGGATCCGGCGTCGCTGGTGCAGGTGCTGTTCCACCTCGGTGAGATGGTGACCGCGACCCAGTCGGTCAACGAGGAGACCCTGCAGCTGCTCGGCACCGAGCTCGAGTACGACGTGCAGATCGTGTCCCCCGAAGACGAGGACCGCGAGCTGCTGCAGTCGTTCGACATCGACTTCGGCTCCGACGAGGGCGACGAGGACGACCTGGTCAAGCGGCCGCCGGTGGTGACCGTGATGGGTCACGTCGACCACGGTAAGACCAAGCTGCTGGACGCGGTCCGCGAGGCGAACGTGGTCGCCAAGGAGGCCGGTGGCATCACCCAGCACATCGGTGCCTACCAGGTGACCACCGAGGTCGACGGCGTGCAGCGCGCGATCACCTTCGTCGACACCCCGGGTCACGAGGCGTTCACCGCCATGCGTGCTCGTGGTGCGCAGGCCACCGACATCGTCATCCTGGTGGTCGCGGCCGACGACGGCGTGATGCCGCAGACGATCGAGGCGCTGAACCACGCCCGCGCGGCCGGTGTGCCGATCGTGGTCGCGGTCAACAAGATCGACGTCCCGGCGGCGGACCCGACCAAGGTGCGCGGTCAGCTGACCGAGTACGGCCTGGTCCCCGAGGAGTACGGCGGCGACACGATGTTCGTCGACGTCTCGGCGAAGTCCCGGATCAACATCGACGGGCTGCTCGAGAGTGTCGTGCTGACCGCGGACGCGGCGCTCGACCTGCGGGCCAACCCGAACATGCCGGCCCAGGGCATCGCGATCGAGGCGAACCTCGACAAGGGCCGGGGTCCGGTGGCGACCGTGCTGGTGCAGCGCGGAACGCTGCGGGTCGGCGACTCGATGGTGGCCGGTCCGGCCTACGGCCGGGTCCGGGCGATGCTGGACGAGCACGGCGACCCGGTCGAGGAGGCGACGCCGTCGCGTCCGGTCCTGGTCCTCGGTCTGACCGCCGTCCCCGGCGCCGGCGACAAGTTCCTTGTCGTCGACGACGACCGGATGGCCCGCCAGATCGCCGAGAAGCGCGAGGCACGGGCTCGTGCGGCGGCCAACGCCAAGCGGCGCGCGCGTCGTACCCTCGAGGACTTCATGGCCTCGATGGAGAAGGGCGAGACGCAGGAACTGCTGCTCATCCTGAAGGGCGACGTGTCCGGTTCGGTCGAGGCGCTGGAAGACGCGCTGGTCCGGATCGAGGTCGGCGACGAGGTCAACCTGCGGGTCATCGACCGTGGTGTCGGTGCGATCAACGAGAACGACGTCAACCTGGCCATCGCGTCGAACGCCGTCATCATCGGCTTCAACGTGCGGCCGGCCGGCAAGGCCGGTGACGTGGCCGAGCGCGAGGGCGTGGATGTCCGGTACTACTCGGTCATCTACTCGGCGATCGACGACATCGAGGCGGCCCTGAAGGGCATGCTCAAGCCGATCTACGAGGAGGCCGTGCTCGGCCAGGCGGAGATCCGCGAGATCTTCCGCTCCTCCAAGGTGGGCAACATCGCCGGTTGCTGGGTGACCAGCGGCCTGATCCGGCGCAACGCGAAGGTGCGGTTGATCCGGGACGGCGCGGTGGTCGTCGACAACACCGAGCTGTCGTCGCTGAAGAGGTTCAAGGACGACGCGTCCGAGGTCCGCGAGGGCTTCGAGTGCGGTCTGACCATCAACAACTTCAACGACATCAAGATCGGCGACATCGTCGAGTCGTTCGAGCTGCGCGAGAAGCCGCGCAGCTGACAAAGGACCGGGCGCCGGGATCGGTCGATCCCGGCGCACAGTTCGCGGAGTAACGTCCGGAACGACGGTGTCACAGCCGCCGTTCCGGACGTTACGTATGACTGAGGGAGTGAGCCCGGATGGGTGAAGCAAGGGCGAAGCAGCTGGCCGACCGGATCCAGGTCCTGGTGGCCGAACTGCTGGAGCGCCGGGTCAAGGACCCTCGGCTCGGCTTCGTCACCGTGACCGACGCCAAGCTGACCGCCGATCTCGGTGAGGCCAGCGTCTTCTACACGGTGTACGGCGGTGAGCAGGAGCGGGCGTCCACGGCGGCCGCGCTGGAGTCGGCCCGCGGGCTGATCCGCAGCGAGGTCGGCAAGGCGCTGGGGCTGCGCCGGGCGCCGAGCCTGGCGTTCTACCTCGACGCGATCCCGGAGACCGCCGGGCAGATCGAGGAGCTGCTGGCCAAGGCCCGCCAGGCCGACGCCGAGGTGGCCAAGGCCGCCGCGGGCGCCAAGCCGGCCGGCGACGCCGACCCGTACAAGCGCCGCGAGGACGATGACGACGACGACGAGTGAACCGATCGTTGCCGACGGCATCGTCGTCGTCGACAAGCCGGCCGGGCTGACCTCGCACACCGTGGTCGCCCGCGTCCGGCGACTGGCCGGCACCCGCAAGGTCGGGCACGCCGGCACGCTCGACCCGATGGCCACCGGTGTCCTGGTGGTCGGGGTCAACCGGGCGACCCGGCTGCTCGGCCACCTGCAACTGGCCGACAAGTCGTACGACGCGACGGTGCTGCTCGGGGCGACCACGACCACCGACGACGCCGAGGGTGAGCTGCTCAGCACCGCGTCGCCGGAGGCCCTGGCGGCGATCACCCCCGAGGCGATCTCGGCGGCGATCGAGCCGTTCCGCGGCGAGATCTCGCAGATCCCGTCGAAGGTGTCGGCGATCAAGGTCGACGGCAAGCGCGCGTACGAGCGCGTCCGGGCCGGCGAGCAGATCGAGCTCAAGGCGCGGGCCGTCACGATCAGCCGGTACGACGTACTGGCGGTCCGGCGGGGTGAGCAGGGCATCGAGGTCGACATCTCGGTGGACTGCTCGAGCGGCACCTACATCCGCGCGCTGGCGCGGGACCTCGGCGCGGTGCTCGGGGTCGGTGGGCACCTGACCGCGCTGCGCCGGACGCGGGTCGGCGGGTTCGACCTGTCCGCGGCGCACACGCTCGAGGCGCTCGGCGACAAGTTCGTGCTGCTGCCGATCGCGGACGTCGCGGCGCAGACCTTTCCGCGCTTCGACGCCGATGCCGAGCAGGAGGCCGCCATCCGGACCGGCCGTCCACTGCCGGGGCTGAAGCTGGACGCGGGGGAGACGGCGATGTTCGCGCCGGACGGGACGTTCCTGGCGCTGTACGCGCCGCATGGTCCGCTGGCCAAGCCGAGTGCGGTTTTTGTCGGTTAGCTGACGGTGCCGCGGGTGCCGTCGACGCTGATCGGCTGACCGTCCGCGAAGGCGGTCATCACGGCGGGGATGCCGAGCACGGCGGGGATGCGGCGTTCGCGGGCGACGATGGCCGCGTGGCACAGGCGTCCGCCGGTCTCGGTGACCACCGCCGCGACGACGCCGAACAACGGCGTCCAGGCCGGGTCGGTGAACCGGCAGACCAGGACGTCGCCGGGCCGGACCCGGCCGAAGTCCTCGGGGCCGTGGACGACACGCGCCGGCCCGGTGGCGGCGCCCGGACTGCCGGGGGTTCCGCGGAGAATCCGCGATTCCGCCCGCTCTGCCGGGTCCGTGGCGTTCGCCGGGTCCGCGGCCTCCGCGTGGTCCCTCGGGTCGGTGGTAGTTGCATCCGGCAACGGCAGGTCGGCGGTGACCGGGCGGGCCTGGAGCAGCCAGATGTGCCCGTCCCGGACGGCGAACTCGATGTCCTGCGGTCCGCCGAGGTGGGCCGCGACGTCCTGACCCAGCCGATGCAACCGTGCAAGCTCGTCGTCGGTGAGGCACAGCACCTGTTGCCGATCGGGCGGCACCAAGCTGGTCTCCAATCCGGCCGGTCCGCGGTCGATCCGCGTTCGCTTGTCGCCGCGGCGGCGGTCGGTAACGCCGCCCAGCCCGACCGTGAAGGCGTCGGGCGTCACCAGACCCTGCACCACGCTCTCCCCGAGTCCCCAGGACGCCTCGATCACGCTGTCGCCGCCCTCGACGGTGAACAACACCCCGGTAACGTCGGCGTCGACGAGCTGCTGCACGATCACCGCCATCGGAGTGACGGCGGACGGCGGCACCCTCTTCGGGTTCACCGATTGCCCCGCGCGGTAGGCGACCGCGCGGTCGGACCAGAGCGACTCCCGGGTCGCCAGAATCTTGTTGATCACCGCCGGCGACCCTTCGACCCCGAGGAAGCTGTCGTACTGCCCAGCGGCCGAGGCACCCACCGTGTCCTCGCCCGCGGCCGACGACCGTACGGCGACCGGCCCGTTACCCAGTCCGGCCAACGCTTCGGCCACCGCGCCGGTCAGGTCCTCGATGTCAGCGGGGACGACAAAACCCGCCGGCACCGGAAAGCCCGCGCGGATCAGCGCGCCGAGCGTCGCCGCCTTGGGCCCGGCCACCGAACCCGTGGCGTCGGCCAGTCTGACAATCACGCCGCCTCCAACTTCAACAAGATGTTGACAACAGAGTGTTGATGGTAGACCGTTCGGGGGTGCGAAGCGACGATCACGAGCAGGCCGAGCGGGAGAGCCAGGCCCGCCGGGAGCTGTTGGACCGAGGAGCCGACGAGCTGGAGCGGCGACCATGGCAGGCCCCGCCGGTGCCGCCGTCGGCGGTGGACCTGCTCCAGTTCTTCCTGTGGAAGGGCGGCGACCAGGAGGCGGCGCTGGCTGCCCTCCGGCTGCTACCCGCGGCACGGGCCGAGCTGGACCAGCTGGAGACCGGGCTGCTGTTCGCGGCGCGCGGCCTGGGGCTGACCTGGGCGCAGATGGCTCAGGCGCTGGGGCTGAACTCACCGCAGGCCTGTCAGCAGCGGCTCGACCGGCTGGCAGCGCGTCAGGCGGAGGCATGACCCGCCGGGCATCGGACCCGGAGCTGCTCGTACTGCACGCCGTACGGCTGAAGGGGATGGCGGACGTCCAGACCGTCGCGGCGCGCTTCGGGCTCGACCAGGCGATGGCGGACGAGTTGCTGCTCGACTACCAGGCCTACGGCTGGGTGACGTGGAGCGAGTTCGCCGGCACCGGTGGCTGGTCGCTGACACCGGCCGGGCGGGCGGAGAACGAGCGACGGCTCGCCATCGAGCGCAAGGACGCGGGCGACGCCGTACTGCGGGAGGTGTACCAGGAGTTCCTGCCGCTCAACGCGCGGCTTCAACAAGCCTGCACGGACTGGCAGTTGCGGCCGTCCGAGGACGATCCGATGGCGTTCAACGACCACACGGATCGCGCGTGGGACGCCCGCGTCGTCAAGACGCTGACCGCGCTGAGTGTGCGACTCGGCGAGCTGGTGACCCGGCTGTCCGGCGTACTGGAGCGTCTCGGTGGGTACGACGAACGCTTCGCCGCCGCACTCGGCCGGGTGCCGCGCGACAACACCTGGGTCGACGGATCGGGCAAGGACTCCTGCCACGCGGTCTGGTTCGAACTCCACGAGGACCTGATCGCCACCTTGGGGGTGGAGCGTGGTGGCTAGGCTTGAGGGGTGCGTTCACGGCCTACGTTGAGTTGGACTCCCGGTCCCGAGGTGCTGGCGCTTGCACCCGGTACGGCGGATCTCGGTCCGGTGGTCGACACGGTGGCGGCCGGTGAGGTCGTCGTGCTGTCCGGGGCGGGCATCTCGACCGAGTCGGGCATCCCGGACTACCGGGGTGCGACCGGCAGTCTGCGGACCCACACGCCGATGACGTACGGCGACTTCGTCGGCAGCGAGTCCGGCCGGCAGCGGTACTGGGCGCGCAGCCACCTCGGCTGGCGGACCATCGCCCGCGCCGACCCGAACGCCGGCCACCGCGCGGTCGCCACGCTGCAGGCCCGCGGCTACCTGAGCGGCGTGATCACCCAGAACGTCGACGGCCTGCACCAGGCTGCCGGCGCGCGCGACGTGATCGAGCTGCACGGCAACCTCGACCGCGTCGTCTGCCTGGACTGCCGCGACACCAGCCCGCGCGAGGAGCTCGACCGGCGGCTGCGTGCGGCGAACCCGGCCTTCGAGGGTCAGGCGCTGCGCATCAACCCCGATGGCGACGTCGAGCTGCCCGAGGAGACGGTGCGGGGGTTCCACCTGGTCCCGTGCCGCAACTGCGGGTCCCCGCTGCTGAAGCCCGACGTCGTGTTCTTCGGCGAGAACGTGCCGAAGTCGCGGGTCGAGCGCTGCTACCAGCAGATCGACGAAGCCGAGTCGATGCTGGTGCTCGGCTCGTCGTTGACCGTGATGTCGGGCTTCCGGTTCGTCCGGTACGCCGCGAAGGCCGGCAAGCCGGTGCTGATCATCAACCACGGCCTGACCCGGGGAGACCCGCTCGCGACGCACCGCGTCGATTTGCCGCTCGGTCAGGCGCTGACAGAGCTGACCCAAGCGCTCGGCTGACCCAACCTGCTCGGCTGACCGAAGCGCTCGGCCCAGCCGCGGCGCCCGAAACCGTCCGCGGGCCGAAAAGCCGCCGGGCCGGCCCACGCGTGAAGTGGGCCGGCCCGGCGTCCGCCGTACGGATTGGAAAGGGTCAGCGTTGCGCGCCGGTCCGTAGGCGGTCCAAGTGGGCCCGGTAGGCCTCCGGCAGGCTGGTCTTCGCGGCCCGGTTGCTCAGCTCGCGCGCCTGCCGCGCGAACCCGGCCTGCTCGGCCGCCGTCACCGTCTCCGGGACGCCGGTGAGCTTCTTGACGGTCAGCGCCGCGACACCGGCCTGACCCTCGAACCGCGGGTGGTAGCTGTAGGCGCGGAGCAGGTTGACGTCCTTGCCCTGGATCCAGGCCTGGCCGTTCGGGGCGCAGGCGTCGTGGCCGGTGGACGGGCCGAACGTGTCGAGGTAGAGCACACCGGCCGCGGTCGCCGCGTTCTGAACGGCCGCGTTGAGCTCCTGCTCGATCGAGTACAGGTAGCGGTAGTCGCCGTCGGCGAACGGCAGGATCGCCGGGCAGGTGCCCTGCTCGGGCGCGATCTTCGGGTAGCCGATCAGTACGACGGTCGCCCGCGGCGCCTTCGCCTTGATCGCCTTGGCGACGTCGGTGATCCGGCCCTGGGTCTTGGCGATGTCGGCCTTCAGCGTGTCCACGCCGTCGACGGTGAAGTGCTGCTTGCACGGCGCGCCCGTGGCGTCGGTGGCCCGCAGCTTCGGGCAGGTGTCGATGATCCGGCCGAACACGCCGAAGTCGTTGCCGCCGATCCCGACCGTGACCAGGTCGGTGTCCGGGGTCAGCGCGTTGAACTGCGGGGGAGCGACACCGAACGACGTCTTCTGCGGCTGGGTCATGTTGGTGGTGTCGGCGCCGCCGCAGCTCACGTCGGTGAAGCGCTGCACCCGCAGCAAACCGGCGAGCAGCTTCGGGTAGTTGCTGGTCGAGCGCAGGCAGCCCAGCGAGAGCAGCTCCGGCAGCGGCACCAGCGGTGCGGACGTGTAGGAGTCACCGAGCGCGACGTACTTGCTGTACGCCGCCTGCGGCGTGACGGCGGACCGATCCGGTGCGGCCGCCCGGGCGGGGGCCGTGACGGACCACGCGCCGATCGTGGCGAGCGCGGTGAACGCTGCGACTGCACGAGGAATTCTCACGTGACCTCCGGGATGGGGCAGTGCGGCCCACAGTAAGTTGTGTGACCGGCCGATTACAAGGGGTGATCGGGGACCTGGTGCACCGGCCCGGACGGTTTCGTGGAATCCTTCTGCCATGCGTGTCTGGCACGGTTTGGACGAGGTGGGCCCCGATTTCGGTCCGTCGGTCGTCACCATCGGCAACTTCGACGGCGTGCACCGCGGGCATCAGGAGGTGCTGGAGCACGCGCGGGCGCGGGCCGAGCGGCTCGGTGGGCTGCCGGTGGTCGCGCTCACCTTCAACCCGCACCCGATGGCGGTGCTCCGGCCCGACAAGGCGCCGGCGACGATCAGCGAGCCCGAGGAGCGGGCCCAGCTGCTCTGCGACGCCGGCGCCGACGCGGTGCTGATCCTGCCGTTCGACAAGGAGACCTCGACCTGGTCGCCGCAGGAGTTCATCGATCGCGTCCTGGTCGGCACGCTGCACGCCAAGGCGGTCGTGGTCGGCGAGAACTTCCGCTTCGGCCACAAGGCCGCCGGGCACGTCGACACGCTGGTCGAGGCGGGTGCCGCGGCCGGGTTCGAGGTGGAAGGACTCGCGCTGCGCGGCGAGGACCAGCCGTGGTCGTCGACCTACATCCGCGAGCTGATCGCCGCCGGTGACGTCGAGCGGGTGGCGACGGCGCTGGGCCGGCCGTTGCGCGTCATCGGCACGGTGATCGAGGGCGACAAGCGGGGCCGCGAGCTGGGGTACCCGACCGCGAACATCCCGGCCGAGTCGGGCTCGGCGATCCCGCTCGACGGCGTCTACGCCGGCCGGCTGACCGTGCTGGAGCCGGCGCCCGGCGGTCCGGCGTACGGGGAGGCGTTCCCGGCGGCGATCAGCGTCGGCAGCAACCCGACGTTCGACGGGATCGACCGGCGAGTCGAGTCGTACGTGCTGGACCGCGACGACCTCGAGCTGTACGGCGCGCGGGTCGCGGTGGACTTCGTCGCCCGGCTGCGCGGCTCGCAGATCCGGTTCGACACCATCGACGAGCTGCTGGTGCAGATGAAGGCCGACGTCGACCAGGCCCGCCGGCTGCTGACCGGCCAGGACCAGGCGGACACCCCGGCCGAGGCGGGGAATTAGCACCGCTTGTCCACAGGCTGATACTCTGGACGCTGCCGTCTGAACGGCCGCGGATCGAGAGTGCCCGGGTGACAAAAGCCCCGGTGCGCCGCGCAACGGACATCGAGAGGATCAACGTGTCGTCTGCCAATCCTGAGGCGAAGAAGAAGATCATCGGCGAGTACGCCCTGACCGAGGGCGACACCGGTTCCCCCGAGGTCCAGGTCGCGCTGCTCACGCACCGCATCGCCGACCTGACCGAGCACCTGAAGGAGCACAAGCACGACCACCACAGCCGTCGTGGTCTGCTCCTGCTGGTCGGTCAGCGCCGCCGGCTGCTGAACTACCTGGCGAAGAAGGACATCAACCGCTACCGGTCGCTGATCGAGCGGCTCGGTCTGCGCCGATGACGCCGTGAGAAGCGGCCACCGCACTCCGGTGGCCGCTTCTCGCGTATCCATGCCCGGGCACCCGGGCATGGCACAACTGAACAATCAACGACAACGAGACGACGCGACCCGCGTACCGGGACGACGACCGGTCCTCGGTAGTGGCTTTCGGGACAGCGCCCCACCGCGTGGCGCTCGACCCGCGGGCCTCGATCGAAGACCGGCACCCCCGGACACCCGCGCCTCACGTCGTCTCACGTGAGAGAGGGGTATCCCGTGTCGGGATCCACCAACGCGCCCATGGAGGGCGCACAGTACGCCGAAGCCGTGATCGACAACGGCAGCTTCGGCACCCGCACCATCCGCTTCGAGACGGGCCGCCTGGCCCAGCAGGCCGCCGGTTCGGCCGCCGCCTACCTCGACGGCGACACGATGGTGCTGTCGGCCACGACGGCCAGCAAGAAGCCCAAGGACCAGTTCGACTTCTTCCCGCTGACGGTCGACGTCGAGGAGCGGATGTACGCCGCCGGCCGGATTCCCGGCTCGTTCTTCCGTCGTGAGGGCCGGCCCAGCGAAGAGGCCATCCTGACCTGCCGGCTGATCGACCGCCCGCTGCGGCCGTCGTTCGTGTCCGGCCTGCGCAACGAGATCCAGGTCGTCATCACGGTCCTGGCGCTCAACCCGGACGCGCTGTACGACGTCCTGGCGATCAACGCCGCGTCGATGTCCACCCAGATCGCCGGGCTGCCGTTCTCCGGCCCGATCGGCGCCACCCGCGTCGCGCTGATCGACAAGCAGTGGGTCGCGTTCCCGACCCACAGCGAGCTCGAGGACGCCGTCTTCGACATGGTGGTGGCGGGTCGCGTCACCGACACCGGTGACGTCGCGATCATGATGGTCGAGGCCGAGTCCACCCCGGGCACCTTCGACGCCGTTGCCGCCGGCAAGCAGGCGCCGACCGAGGAGATCGTGGCCGAGGGCCTCGAGGCCTCGAAGGGCTTCATCAAGACCCTGGTCGAGGCGCAGGCGGCGCTGGCCGCCGCGGCGTCCAAGCCGACCGGTGAGTTCCCCGTGTTCCCGGACTACCAGGACGACGCGTTCGCCGCCGTCGAGGCCGCCGCGACCGAGGAGCTGTCGCAGGCCCTCACGATCGCCGGCAAGCACGACCGCGAGGAGGCCACCGACGCCGTCAAGGCCGCGGTGATCGACAAGCTGGCCGCCGACTTCGAGGGGCGCGAGAAGGAGCTGTCCGCGGCCTTCCGCTCGCTGACCAAGAAGCTGGTCCGCCAGCGCGTGCTCAAGGACAAGGTCCGCATCGACGGCCGTGGCCTGACCGACATCCGCCCGCTCAAGGCGCAGGTCAAGGTGCTGCCGCGGGTGCACGGCTCGGCGCTGTTCGAGCGCGGCGAGACCCAGATCATGGGTGTCACCACGCTGAACATGCTCCGGATGGAGCAGCAGCTCGACACGCTGTCGCCGGAGACGCGCAAGCGCTACATGCACAACTACAACTTCCCGCCGTACTCGACCGGTGAGACCGGCCGGGTGGGTTCGCCCAAGCGCCGCGAGATCGGTCACGGTGCTCTCGCCGAGCGCGCCCTCGTACCGGTGCTGCCGTCGCGCGAGGACTTCCCGTACGCGCTGCGTCAGGTCTCCGAGGCGCTCGGCTCGAACGGCTCGACCTCGATGGGTTCGGTCTGCGCCTCGACGCTGTCGCTGCTGTCGGCCGGTGTGCCGCTGAAGGCGCCGGTCGCGGGCATCGCGATGGGCCTGATCTCCGGTGAGGTCGACGGCAAGACCGAGTACGTCGCGCTGACCGACATCCTGGGCGCGGAGGACGCGTTCGGCGACATGGACTTCAAGGTCGCCGGCACCAAGGACTTCGTCACCGCCCTGCAGCTGGACACCAAGCTGGACGGCATCCCGGCCAGCGTCCTGGCCGGCGCGCTGACCCAGGCCAAGGAAGCCCGCCTGACCATCCTGGACGTGATGTCGAAGGCCATCGACGCCCCGGGTGAGATGAGCGAGTTCGCGCCGCGGGTCATCTCGGTGAAGGTCCCGGTCGACAAGATCGGCGAGGTCATCGGCCCGAAGGGCAAGATGATCAACCAGATCACCGACGAGACCGGTGCCGACATCTCCATCGAGGACGACGGCACGGTCTACATCGGTGCGACCGACGGCCCGTCGGCCGACGCGGCGCGCGCGATGATCAACGCGATCGCCAACCCGACCATGCCGGAGAAGGGTGAGCGCTACCTGGGCACGGTCGTGAAGACGACCAACTTCGGGGCGTTCATCAGCCTGCTGCCGGGCAAGGACGGTCTGCTGCACATCTCGAAGCTGCGCGGCCTGGCCGGCGGCAAGCGGGTCGAGGCGGTCGAGGACATCCTCTCGGTCGGCCAGAAGCTGCAGGTCGAGATCGCCGAGATCGACGACCGGGGCAAGCTGTCGCTGATCCCGGTGGTCGAGGGCGAGGACGGCGACAAGGCCGACGAGAAGAAGGCCGACGACTCCGAGGCTGCCGCCGCCGAGTGAGTCGAGCCACCACCAGCACGCTGCTGAGCCCGGAGGAGGGCGGTCCCGTCAAACGGACCGTCCTGCCCTCCGGGCTCCGCGTGCTGTCCCAGTCGGTCCCGGGCTTCCGCTCGGTCACCTTCGGCGTGTGGGTCGGGGTCGGCTCGCGCGACGAGCCGGTCCAGCTGTCCGGCGCCACCCACTTCCTCGAGCACCTGCTGTTCAAGGGCACCGAGCGCCGGGACGCGCTGGAGATCTCTGCGTCGCTGGACGCCGTCGGCGGGGAGATGAACGCCTTCACCGGCAAGGAGTACACCTGCTACTACGCGCGGGTGCTGGACTCCGACCTCCCGCTGGCCGTCGACGTGATCTGCGACATGATCACCTCCGCGACGCTGGCTCCGGAGGACGTCGAGTCCGAGCGTGACGTGATCGACGAGGAGATCGCGATGCACGCCGACGAGACCTCCGACCACATCCACGACCTGTTCGCCGAGCAGCTGTGGGGCCCGACCCCGCTCGGCCGCTCGATCACCGGCACGTCGGAGTCGGTGGCCGGCCTGTCCCGCCGCCAGGTCGTCGGCTGGTACCGGCGCCGCTACCGGCCGGAGAACATCGTCGTCTCCGTGGCCGGCAACGTGGAGCACTCCGACGTCGTCCGCCTGGTCCGCAAGGCGTTCGAGCGGCACTGGGTCACCGGCGAGGCCGAGCCGGCACCGGTCCGCCGCGGGTCCGGTCGCCGCCTCCCGACGTACGGGGGAGTGCGGGTGCACCACCGCGACGTCGAGCAGGCGCACCTGGTGCTCGGCATGCCGGGGCTGGTGCGCAACGACGAGCGCCGGTACGTCGCCGGCGTACTGCACGGGATCGTCGGCGGCGGCATGTCGTCGCGGCTGTTCCAGGAGGTGCGGGAGAAGCGCGGCCTGGCGTACTCGGTGTTCACCTTCGGTTCGGCGTACGCGGACTCGGGCATGGTCGGGGTCTACGCGGGCTGCCTGCCGAAGAAGGCGCCGGAGGTGCTGGACGTGATCCGCGCCGAGCTGAGCACGATCGCGGCCGGCGGCATCACACCCGACGAACTGCTGCGCGGCAAGGGCCAGATGCGCGGCTCGGTGGTGATGGGCATGGAGGACACCGGCGCCAAGATGACCCGGATCGCCAAGGCCGAGCTCGTGTACGGCGAACTGCCGACCGTCGACGAGATCCTCGAGCGGATCGACGCGGTCACGCTCGACGACGTGCACGCGCTCGCCGCCGAGCTGTACGCGGGCACCCCGGCCCTCACCGTGATGGGCCCGTTCGACGAGGACACCACGGTCTTCGACCTGTAGGCCTGCGGGAGACGTGGCGCGTCCGGTGCCGGTACGGCGGCCGCGGTGGCCGGGACGATCTCCGGACTGAACGCGATCCGGTTGTGCGGCTACGCGTTCGGCATGATCATCACCGCCGCCCCGCAGGCCGCGATCTACCGCCGCTTCGTGGACGCGGTCCCCCCGGCCGAACCGCAGGTGGTCGTGCGCGACGTGGCGTGCGTCGATCTCGAGGGCATCAGCTACACCTATCCCGGTACCGACCGCCCGGCGTTGCGGGATGTGTCGATCAGGGCCGAGCGTGGCTCGGGCACTTCGGCCTGCTGGTGCAGGAGTTCGGCAAGTTCGAGTTCTCGTTGCGTGACGTGGTCGCGCTCGGTGCGCCGGACGACGTGACCGACGACGCCGTACGGCGAGCACTCGTCTCCGCCGAGGCCGAGTCGTTCACCCGGCGGATGTCCGGCCTCGACGCCCAACTCGGGCAGCAGTGCCGGATCACCGTCGTGGTCTCGCACCGGGCCTGGACGCTGCGGGAGATGGACCGGATCTACGTGCTCGACGACGGCGGCGTGGTCCAGCAGGGCCGGTACGACGAACTGCTCGCGATTGAGCATGGACGGTTCGCTCAGCTCTTCGCCGATCAGAGCAAATCCTGACCTGTGCTCTGATGACTTCGGCCTGCTGTCGGCGATATGGTCGAGGGTACGCCGAGGCTGTCCGCAGGTGCTCTGACCTCTTCGCGAGCCGCTCCGCTAAGTAACGCGTTTGTTACGCGCATGCTTTTTGTTGCTGACAACGTTGACATGCGCACTAACGACCAGCAAACATATCCGGCACATCCGCCCGCCTAGCGGTTCTCCGCCGAGGAAGTTGGTATGACGTGCGACGTGTGACTGGTGTTCTGGGGGCGACGCTGGGGCTGGCCCTGGTGCTCGGCGCCTGCGGTGACGGCAACGGCAGCAGTGGGGACAGCGGGGGAGGCGGGGCGAAGAGCGCGGTGATCGCGATCGCCGCCGACCCGCTGGAGTACATCAACCCGCTGAACGAGAACGGCAGCCCGGGCATCCAGATCGCGCAGGCGGTCTTCGCCCCGCTGGTCGCGACCGACCCGAACACCGGCAAGACCGTCAACGTGCTGGCCGACTCGGTCACGCCGGACAAGGCCAGCCAGACCTGGACGATCAAGCTCAAGCCCGGCAACAGCTTCCAGAACGGCCAGCCGCTGACCGCCAAGGACTACGTCGACAGCTGGAACCTGACCGCGCAGGGCTCGACCGCCTGGAAGAACAACGGCTTCTTCTCCAAGGTCGAGGGGTACGAGGCGCTGAACCCGCCGACGCCGGACGGCGCGACGCCGAAGCCGACCTCGGTCAAGACCCTCAGCGGCCTGAAGCAGATCGATGACCTGACCTTCTCGGTCAAGCTCAAGGTCCCGTTCTCCCAGTTCGGCCTGACCCTGCAGTACCTCGGCCTGGCCCCGCTGCCCGAAGAGGTCCGCAAGGACCCCGACGCCTACAAGCGCAAGCCGATCGGCAACGGCCCGTTCAAGCTCGACGGCGCCTGGAACCCCGGCGACGACATCAAGCTGGTCAAGTGGGACGGCTACAAGGGCCCGAACCCGCCCGAGGCCGACGCGCTGACCTACCGGTTCATCCCGAACGCCGACACGGCGTACAACGAGTTCCTGGCCGGCACGGTCGACTTCGTCGACGTACCGCCGACCAAGATCAAGACGTTCAAGACCGACGCGCCCGACGGCTGGGTGACGGCCGGGGCCTCCGGCGCCAACTACCTGGTCGTCCCGGCCTGGGACGCCCGGTTCAAGAACCCAAAGCTGCGGCACGCGCTGTCGATGGCGATCGACCGCAAGGCGATGGCCGACCTGGTCGGCCTGGCCGCGCCGTCCAACGGCCTGATCGCGCCGGACATCAACGGCTACCGCGCCGACGCCTGCAAGTACTGCACCTTCGACGCCGCCAAGGCCAAGCAATTGCTGCAGGAGGCCGGCGGCTTCTCCGGCCAGCTCAACATCAACTACAACACCACCTCCGCGACCGGGCAGATCTTCGCCGAGGCGATCGGCAACATGCTGCGCCAGAACCTCGGCCTGGACGTGAAGTACACCGGCAAGCAGGGCTCGGAGATCACTACGCTGGCCGACACCCGCAAGCTCGACGGCCTGCGGTTCAGCGGCTGGGGTCACGACTACCCCTCGATCGAGGACTACCTGACCCCGATGTTCAAGTCGACCGGTGACGCGAACTTCGCCGGCTACAGCAACCCGCAGCTGGACAAGGTCCTCGCCCAGGGCGACGCCGAACCCGACCCGGACAAGGCGATCAAGCTGTACCAGCAGGCCGAGGACATCGCCCTCGAGGACATGCCGCTGATCCCCTTGTACGCCAAGCAGAACGCCTACCTGCACTCGGCCAAGATCGAGCCGCGGGTGTCGAAGTACACCGGCGTCCAGGCGCTGTACTCCACGTTCAAGTGACCCGGTTCGTTCTCCGCCGGATCCTGGCGGCCGTTCCGATCGGCCTGATCGTCACGCTGGGGGTCTTCGCGCTCGTCTTCGCGATGCCCGGGGACCCCCTGCGTGAGCTGGCCGGTGACAAGCCCATTCCCGCCGCGGTGCTGGCGGCCAAGCGGGCCCAGTTCCACCTCGACGAGCCGTTCATCGTGCAGTACCTGCTGTCGATGAAGGACATCTTCACCGGACACTTCGGGACGACCTTCGCCGGTGCCGACATCGCCGGCCAGCTCAAGCTGCGGATCCCCGTCACGCTGAAGCTGGCCACGATGAGCCTTGCACTGCAGTGGATCGCGGGTCTCCTGTTCGGCCTGTACGCCGGCTTCCGGCGCAACGGCCTGGTCGACCGGATGCTGCTGCTGTCGACGCTGGCGGTGCTCGCCGTACCCGGGCTGGTGCTGTACTTCGCCGGCCAGTACGTGTTCGGCGTCGAGCTCAAGTGGCTGCCGGTCTCCGGCACCGCCGACGGTTATCCCGTGTCGTATCTGCTGCCGGCGATCTGTATCGCGATCACCGGGTTCGCCGGGATGGCGCGGCTGACCCGGACGTCGATCGTCGACACCGCGAACGCCGACTTCGTGAAGACCGCCCGGGCCAAGGGCCTGGGGGAGCAGCGGATCCTGTGGCGGCACGTGCTGCCGAACGCGTTGCTGCCCGTCGTCACGCTGATGGGCATCGACTTCGCCGGGATCTTCGCCGGCGCGGTGCTGGCCGAGTCGATCTTCAACCTGCCGGGGCTGGGACAGTTCCTGTTCTCGGCGATCCGGTTCAAGGAGGGCGGGGTGGTGGTGCTGCTGTCCACGCTGGCCTTCGTCATGTTCATCGTCATCAACCTGATCGTCGACATCGTGTACGGCGCGATCGATCCGAGGGTGCGCAATGTCTGAGGCCCAGCAGGTCTTCGGGAACGAGACGCAGGACCTCGAAGGCCGGACCCTGTCCAACACCGAACTGCTGCGCGCCCTGCTGCGCAAACCGCAGTTCGTGCTCTGCACCGTGCTGGTGCTGGGCTTCTTCGTGATGGCCGCCTTCCCGCGGCTGTTCACGTCGGTCGATCCGCGGTTCTGTGAGCTGAGCAAGACCCAGCACGGCCGCGAACCGGGCCACCCGTTCGGCTTCGACATCCAGGGCTGCGACTACTTCGCCAACGTGATCTACGGCGCGCGGCCCTCGGTCCTGGTCAGCCTGGTCGCCGGGGTCGGTGGCTTCCTGGTGGCCGGGATCCTGGGGCTGCTCGCGGGCTACTTCCCGGGCGCGGTCGACACGATCATCTCCCGGGTGGCCGACGTGCTGTTCGCGCTGCCGGGCCTGATCGCGCTGATCGTGATCCTGAACTCGGTGCCCAACCGCAGCATCTGGATCATCGTCGCGGTCATCCTGCTGACCTGGTGGCCCCAGGGCATGCGGGTGATGCGGTCGACGGTCTTCTCGGTCCGCAACCGCGAGTACGTGCTGGCGGCCCGGTCGATCGGCGTTCCACCGTTACGGATCCTGCGCAAACACGTGTTCCCGAACGCGATGGCGCCACTGCTGGCGATGACCACGCTCGGCGTCGGCGGCCTGGTCGGTCTCGAGGCCGTGCTCACCTTCCTCGGCGTCGGCCTGCAGCCACCGTCGATCTCGTGGGGATCGCAGTTCGGAGTCGCCGCGGCGTACCGCGACACTCCGCACCTGTTCATCTGGCCGGCGTTGTTCATCTCGGCGATGACGATCTCCTTCATGATCATCGGCGACTCGATCCGCGACGCCCTCGACCCGAAGCTGATGCGATGACTGTGCTTTTGGCCTCGCCTCCGGCTCGGCGTGGTCATGGGGCTTTGTCTCCCGGTCTTCCCTCGTCGCTTCGGTCGCTTCGCTCCCTCCACTCTTCAGTCCAGACCGGGAGGCCCCATGACCTTCGTGCTCTGCTCGATCCGGGCGGAAGGGGCCCCGTGACCGCCTTTCTTGCACTCGAAGTCCACGCCCGGGAGGCCCCATGAGCGCGGGTGAAGTACTGCTGCAGGTGGACGATCTCAGCGTCGAGTTCGACACTCCGCATGGCACGGTGCGGGCCGTGGACGGGGTGTCCTGGCAGGTACGAGCGGGGGAGACCCTCGCAATTCTCGGCGAATCCGGCTCGGGGAAGTCGGTCTCGACCCAAGCGCTGACCGGGATCCTCGAGATGCCGCCGGGGCGGATCGTCTCCGGTACGGCGAAGTACCGCGGCGAGGACCTGATCGCGATGTCGGTGAAGGAGCGCCGCAAGATCGTCGGCGACCGGATCACGATGGTGTTCCAGGACTCGCTGTCGGCGCTCAACCCCGTGCAGTCGGTGGGCAAGCAGATCGCCGAGTGCTACCGGGTGCACCGGGGCATGTCCAAGGGTGACGCGATGCGGCGGGCCGCGGAGATGCTGGACCAGGTGCGGATTCCGGCGTCGGCCAAGCGGGTGAACGACTACCCGCACGAGTTCTCCGGTGGGATGCGGCAGCGGGTGATGCTGGCGATGGCGCTCGCGCTCGACCCCGACGTACTGATCGCGGACGAGCCGACCACGGCGCTCGACGTCACCGTGCAGGCCCAGATCCTGGAGCTGATCGCGGAGTTGCAGGCCGAGCGGGACATGGGCGTCGTACTGATCACGCACGACCTCGGCGTGGTCGCGGACGTCGCCGACAACGTGGTGGTGATGTACGCCGGTCACGTGGTCGAGCGGGCCGCGACGGCCGACGCGCTGGAGCTGCCGATGCATCCGTACACCGAAGGGCTGCTCGGGTCGATGCCGTCGGCGGATCTCAAGGGCCAGGAGCTGCCGACGATTCCCGGGACGCCGCCGTCGTTGCGGGCGATCCCGTCCGGCTGCGCGTTCCGGACCCGCTGCAAGCTGGCGATCGAGCAGTGCGCGCATGACGTTCCACCGTTGCTGACCGTCGCACCGGGACGGGACGCGGCCTGCATCCGGCGTACCGGCAGCGCCTTGAAGGAGGCCGTGTCATGACCGATGAGTTGCTGGTGGCAACGAATCTGGTGAAGCACTACGACATCAGCCCGGCGCTGTCGTTCGGGACGAAGACTCTGGTCCGGGCGGTCGACGGCGTGGATCTGGTACTGCGCAAGGGCGAGTCGCTCGGCATCGTCGGCGAGTCCGGGTGTGGCAAGTCGACGCTGGTCCGCCTGCTCGCGGCGCTGGAGAAGCCGACCGACGGCTCGTTGCGGTACGACGGTGTGGACGTGGCCAAGCTGAAGGGTCGCGAGTTGCGGCGCTGGCGGCGCAACGTGCAGGTCGTGTTCCAGGACCCGTACTCCAGCCTCAACCCGCGGATGCGCGTCGGCGAGATCGTCGCCGAGCCGTTGGAGGTGCACCCCGACGTCTCGAAGGGGATGGACATCCGCAAGCGGGTCCGCGAACTGCTGGAGCTGGTCGGGCTGCGGGCCGAGGACGAGACGAAGTTCCCGCACCAGTTCTCCGGTGGCCAACGGCAACGCATCGGGATCGCCCGCGCGATCGCGCTCAACCCCGACGTCCTGCTCTGCGACGAACCGGTGTCGGCGCTCGACCTGTCGGTCCAGGCGCAGGTGGTGAACCTGTTGATGCGGCTGCAGCGCGAGCTCGGGCTGAGCATCATCTTCGTCGCGCACGACCTGTCGGTGGTCCGGCACGTCTCCGACCGGGTGGCGGTCATGTACCTCGGCAAGGTGGCCGAGCTGGGTCAGCACCACGAGGTGTACGACGTACCGGCGCATCCGTACACGCAGGCGCTGCTGTCGGCCGAGCCCGGCCTGGCCCGGCAGGGCGGACGCCGCCGGATTGTGCTCGCCGGCGACCCGCCGTCGCCGGTTTCGCCGCCGTCGGGCTGCCGCTTCCACACGCGTTGCCTGCAGGCCGAGGCGAGGTGTTCGGTCGACGTACCGGAGCTGCGGGTGATCGAGTCCGGTCAGCAGGTGGCCTGCCATTTCGCGGAGAAAGCACAGGCGGAATACACCTCTGTCATGTCATCCTGACCGCGTGCTGACCCAAGTCCTGATCGAGCCGCGGCCGCGCGACGACCTCGGCCTGGTGCTGCTGCTCGATCTGGCGCTGAAGGAGCTGTTCACCCGGTATCCGGCGAGCACCTCGCACCCGGTCGACCCGGCCACATCCTTCCTGGTCGCCGAGGCGGGTGGCCGCGCGGTCGGCTGCATCGGCCTGATGCCGATCGTCGACGGCCTCGGCGAGATCAAGCGGATGTACGTGCACCCCGACCACCGGGGGCACGGCATCGCCCGCCGCCTGATCGCCTCGGCCGAGGCCGTCGCCCGGCACCGCGGCGCGACGTCGCTCCGGCTGGCGACCGGCGTACGGCAACCGGAGGCGATCACGCTGTACGAGTCGATGGGCTACCGGCCCATCCCGCCGTACGGCAAGTACGTCAACCAGCCCACCGCGCTCTGCTACGCCAAGTCCTTGACCTAGTCCCGGCTCACCGGCACCATGCGGGACCCGCGCCGCCGAGCCGCACCCACATGCCTTGCGCACCCCCATGCCCCGCGCCCCGGTGCCGCCGCACCGCCATGCCCGGCGCCCCGGTGCCGCCGCGCCCCCATGCCCCGCGCCCCGGTGCCCCGCACTCCCATGCCCCCGGCCGACGAGCCCTGCGGCCTCGCGGCCCGCCTCCCAGCTGATCGCCACGTCACCGACTCACGCGAATATCGCCCCGCCCCGGCAGCGGATCGCCCGTCACTTCGGCACCCGCCGAGCCCGCCACCACCCGCTGCCCCATTTGCCGGGTTAACCCTGGAGATGGTGGGTCCGCTGCGGTCCTGCGGCTATGGAACCCACAACCTCCAGGGTTAACCCGGCAAATGCGGTGGGTGCGAGGCGGCGAAGTGTGGTCGTTCGAGGCGGTGGGGACGCGGCGCGGTGGCAGCGGCGCCCGGCCCCCATTTGATCGGTTAGCCGTGGAGCTGGTGGGTTCGCTGCGGTCCTCCGGCTATGGATCCCACAACCTGCAGGGTTAACCCGGCAAATGAGGTGGGTGCGAGGCGGCGAAGTGTGGTCGTTCGAGGCGGTGGGGACGCGGCGCGGTGGCAGCGGCGCCCGGCCCCGATTTGATCGGTTAGCCGTGGAGCTGGTGGGTTCGCTGCGGCTCTGCGGCTATGGAACCCACAACCTGCAGGGTTAACCCGGCAAATGCGGTGAGTGCGAGGCGGCGGGGGACGAGGGGCGCGGCGCGGCGGCGTACGCGGTAACGAGGCGGGTCGAGGGGTGCGGCGTACGGGTGTGACCGGGATGGGGCGACAAGACCGGCGAACGCGGTGACCGGAGTGCTCGTGCGGCGTGCGGGCCGAGGGGTGGGGCGGTGGGGCCGCCGCGGGTGGATGAGATCCTTGGCCGGTCGGCTTGTCGGGAAAGGGTGCGGATGATCAAGGTCGGGGTGTTGGGGGCCAAGGGCAAGATGGGTACCCAGACGTGTCTGGCGGTCGAGGGCGCGGACGGGCTGGAGTTGGTGGCCCGGCTCGATCAGGGCGACGACTTGGCGGAGCTGACCAAGGCCGGCGCCCAGGTGGTGGTCGACTTCACCCGGCCCGAGGTCGTGATGGACAACCTGGCCTGGTGCATCGAGAACGGGATCAACGCCGTCGTCGGCACGACCGGCTTCGACGACGAGCGGCTGGGCACGCTGGCCCGGCAGCTGGAGCAGAGCCCGGGCACCGGCGTACTGATCGCCGCGAACTTCTCCATCGGCGCGGTGCTGATGATGCAGTTCGCCGCGAAGGCCGCCAAGTACTACGAGTCGGTCGAGATCGTCGAGCTGCACCACCCGGACAAGGTCGACGCGCCTTCCGGTACGGCGCGGCGGACCGCGGAGCTGATCGCCGCGGCCCGCCGCGAGGCCGGATCCGGCCCGATCCCGGACGCGACCACGACCGGCCTCGACGGCGCCCGCGGCGCCGACGTCGACGGGATCCGCGTGCACGGCATCCGGCTGCGCGGCCTGGTCGCGCACCAGGAGGTCCTGTTCGGCGACACCGGCGAGACGCTGACGATCCGGCACGACTCGATGCACCGGGAGTCGTTCATGGCCGGCGTCCTGCTCGGCGTCCGGCGGATCGTCGACACCCCGGGGCTGACGGTCGGGCTCGAACACTTCCTCGACCTCGACTGACGGCGGGACCACGGGGATGACCGCCAAACGGGCCGCGATCGTGATCGCGGTCGTGTTCGTCGCGTACGCCGTCCTGCTGGGCTGGCGCGGCGTGCTGCTGATCGGCACCGGAGACCCGGTCGCGATCGGGCTGGGTGTCGCCGTCCTGGTGATCCCGCTGCTCGGCGCGTACCTGGTCTGGCGCGAGCTGCAGTTCGGACGGCGTACCGAGGAGCTGGCCCACGAGCTCGACCTCGAAGGCGGGCTCCCGGTCGACGACCTGCCCCGGCGCCCCTCCGGGCGGATCGAGCGATCGGCCGCGGACGCGGCGTTCGCGCAGTACCAGGCCGAGGTCGAGGCCGCGCCGGACGACTGGCGGACCTGGTTCCGGCTGTCCACGGCGTACGACGCCGCCGGCGACCGCCGCCGTGCACGAGCCTCGATGCGCACTGCGATCGCCCGGCACGACCGCCTCTGACAGCAGGTGACTGCCCACTGACCAACCGTGAATCAAGCGGCTGTCTGAACTGGTGGGTTTTCGGTAGTTGCCTGGGAACCGGTTGCAGCGGGAGACAACCCGGTGGAGTTGCGGCTATTTTTCTAAGGGTGCGCGGCAACCGCCGTGTACGGGTCGGAGACTGGGTGGAGCCGTCCTGTGCCGTCTGACGGGTCTCGCCGTGGCTCGGACGACGTGCGAACCACGGGTTTCGGTGATCTGCTGCGCCGGCACCGGCGAGAGGCCGGACTGTCGCAGGAGCGGTTGGCCGAGCTCGCGGGGCTGAGCGTCGACGCGATCGCGGCCCTCGAACGAGGTCGTCGCCGCGCGCCCAGGCCGCACACCCTGAGGTTGCTCGGAGACGCTCTCCAGCTCGACGCGCCCGGCCGGGCCGAGCTCGGGGCCGCCGCCCGCCGTGACGGCGACAGTCCACGCTCGACCGTGCGGCCGCCGCCGGTCCCGGCGAACCAGCTGATCGGCCGGTCCACCGATCTGACCCACACCGGTCGCTTGCTCGGCGAGCGCGCCACCCGGCTGCTCACGTTGACGGGTCCGGGTGGGGTCGGCAAGACCCAGCTCGCGCTCGCACTGGCCGGCGGAATCGGGCACAAGTTCGACGACGGGGTGGGCTGGGCGCCGTTGGCACCGATCGCCGATCCGGCCGCGGTGGCGTCGGCAATCGCCGCCGCGATCGGGCTGCACCCGCTCGACGGTGCCCGGCTGGTCGACGAGATCGCCGAGCTGATCGGGCACCGCAAACTCCTGATGGTCCTGGACAACTGCGAGCACGTCGTCACCGACGCGGCCGTGGTCTGCGGCAGGCTCCTGGAGTCCTGCCCGAACCTGTCCGTCCTCACGACGAGCCGCGAGCTACTCCGCGTACCCGGCGAGAGCGTGTACGTCGTACCGCCGCTGGCCCTGCCGGAGTTGGAGCAGCAGCCCGACGCGTCGCCGGCGGTCCGGCTGTTCGTCGATCGGGCCACCGCGCGCGGCAACGCGCCGGGGGAGCAAATCGAGCAGGTCGCCCGAGTGGTCCGCCGGTTGGAGGGCATGCCGCTCGCGATCGAGCTGGCCGCGGCGCGGACCAACGTGCTGACCGTCGAGGAGCTGGCGACCGAGCTGGAGACGTCGTTCGGCATCCTCGCCGGCGGTGCCAGTACGGCGGGACCGCGACAGCAGTCGTTGCTGGGCGCGATCGGCTGGAGCTACGACCTTCTCACCGTGCCGGAACGGGAACTGTTCGCCGAGTTGTCCGTGTTCGTTGGCGGCTGGACGCTCAACGCCGCCGCGGCGGTGCTGTCCGGTACGACGACGCCCGGTCCGCGCGAGCGAGCCGAGACGCTCGATCTCACCGGCCGCTTGGTGGACAAGTCGCTGATCCGGGTCAGCCGCGAGGGTGGGATCGGGCGGTACGACATGCTCGCGGTGATCCGCGAGTTCGCCGCCGACCGGCTCGCGGCGAGTGGCCGGGCCGAGCAGGTCGCGCGCAATCACGCGGCCTTCTACCTCGCTCTGGCCGAGGAAGCCGAAACCAATCTGCGCGGCGCGAACCAGGGGGCGTGGCTCGACCGCCTCGAAGGCGAGCTGGACAACCTGCGGGCCGCGATCAACTGGTCGCTGCGGACCGAGTCGAGCGCCGAGGCGATCCGGCTGGCCGGGGGACTGTGGCTGTTCTGCTACCTGCGCGGCCACTACGCCGAGGGCAGCGACTGGCTGGAACGCGCGCTCGCGCTGGTGGATCACCAGCCCGAGCTGCAGTCCGCGAAGGCGAAGGCCCTGCTCGGTGCGGGCATGCTCGCCTTTCTCCAGTGCGAGTACGACGTGGCGACCACGCGACTCGAAGCAGCACTGGCGCAGTACGAGGAACTGAACGACACGGCCGGTACGGCGCTGGTGATGCAGCGGCTCGGCAGTGTGGCCCGCGAGCGGGGCGACTACGTGACCGCCGAGAGCCTGCACTGCCGCAGCTACGACCTGTTCGAAAGCCTCGGCGACCGGGCCGGGATGGCCTGGGCGCACAACCAGCTCGGCTTCGTCGCGTGGTTGCGCGGCGACCTCGAGATCGCGACCCGGCGGTGCCGGCGAGCCCGCGACAGCTTCCGGACGCTCGGCGACGGCGAAGGGCTCGCCTGGTCGCTGATCAGCCTCGGCACCATCGCGCAGTACGGCGGTGAGCTGGGCGAGGCGGAGGAGTTGCTGCAGGAGAGCCTCGCGCTGTCGCAACGGCTCGGGTACCGCGAGGGCGTCGCGTGGTCGCTCAACCAACTCGGCATCGTCGAACGCCGGCGGGGGCTGACCGATCGTGCGGTGCACCTGCTCGACGAGAGCCTGGCCGAGCACCGGGATCTGGGAGATCGCTGGCGGTCGGCGAGCGTGCTCGAGGAACTCGCGACGGTGGCGCAGCAACGCGGCCGCACGGAGTACGCCGCGTTCCTGCTCGGTGCGGCCGACGGGATCCGCGAGGTGATCGGCGCGCCGATCCCGGAGATCGAGAAGGCCGATCGGGAGGCGACGCGGCAGGCGATCGAGCAGGTCCTGGATCGACGTGCGTTCCGCGCGGCGTGGTCGGCGGGACGTGCGACGCCGCTGTCGGCGGTCGCGGACGGTTACCCCGGCCCGTGGGCCGCTCCGGACAGGTCGACCCGGCTGTAGCTTCGACCGTCTGTTCCAGCTGGCGGGAAATCGTTCCACTCCCTTGGCAAACGCTTGCCAACCGGGGAACCGCACCGCAGACTGTCCCTCCTGATCCGCCCATCAGGAAGGTTTTCGATGACCAAGAACTTCAGCCGCCGCAGCGTGCTCGGCGCCGGCGGCGCCCTCGCCGCGACGGCGATGCTGGGAGCCCGCACCGCCGACGCAGGTACGCGATGGCAGTCGGACCTCGTCCGCTACGACGCGAGCTACCGCCTGGTCTACCGCGAGGACAGCGAAGGCAACCGCATCCCGGACTTCAGCCATGCCGGCTACCGCCACGGCGACCGGCCGATCCCACACGTGCGCACCGTCAAGACGGTCCGGCCGATCGACGGTGACAACACCGCCCACCTGCAGGCCGCGCTCGACGAGGCCGGCGCCCGTCCGCTCGACCGGACCGGCCACCGCGGCGCCGTACTGCTTGCTCCCGGCAACTATCCCGTCGCGGGCACGCTGCGGGTGAACCGGTCCGGGGTGGTGCTGCGCGGTTCTGGTGACGGCGCCGACCCGCGCCGTGACACGATCATCCAGGCGACCGGCAACACCCCGGCGTCCCGCGACGTCGTCGTACTGGGTGGCAGCGGACCGGCGACCGGCTGGCGCGGTGAGGTGGCCGGGACGCGGACCGACATCACGTCCGACTGGGTGCAGGTCGGGTCGCGCTCGTTCGAGGTCGCCGACGCGAGCGGGCTGCGAACTGGCGACAACATCATCATCGTGCACCCGTGCACCGAGGCCTGGCTGGCCGCGGTCGACCACGGCGGGACGGCGACCGACGCCGGATGGACCGTCGACAGTCAGCCGATCATCTACAACCGCCGGATCACCGGGATCCGCGGAACCACCGTCACCATCGACGTCCCGGTCTTCGAGCACCTGCGCCGGGATCGCTCGCAGTCCTATCTGTACGTCTGGGACCGGGCCGGCCTGGTCACCGAGGTCGGCCTGGAGAAGTTGCGCATCGACATCCAGTTCGCCGGCGATCCCGACGCCGATGAGGCGCACGCGTTCGTCGCGGTCAAGGTCCGGCAGGCCGAGGACGCGTGGGTCCGGGACAGCACGTTCCTGCACTTCGCGAAGGCCGGCGTGGAGACGACCGAGGCGACGCGGGTCACGGTGCGCGACTGCAACGCGCTCGATCCGGCCTCGGTGGTGACCGGCGGACTGCGCTACAACTTCAACTGCGAGGCGTTCTCGCAGCAGGTGCTGTTCGTGGACTGCCATGCGACGAAGGCGCGGCACGCGTTCATCTCCAACGGCGCGAGCAGCGCGTCGGGCATCGTCTTCCTGCGCGGTACGTCGGTCGGTGCGCTCGCGTCGAGCGAGGGGCACCGGCGGTGGAGCCAGGGATTGCTGTGGGACAACTTCGTCGACCGCGATCCGAAGGTGGACCTGGTGCTCGGCATCTACAACCGCGGGGACTACGGCACCGGCCACGGCTGGGCGACCTCGCACTCGGTCGGCTGGAACTGCGACACCGGGACCGCGAAGCTCGTCGTCCAGAAGCCGCCGACGGCGCAGAACTACGCGATCGGGTGTTCGGGAGTGATCACCGGGGACGGGCCGTTCGAGCAACCGGCCGGCTACATCGAGGGGGCGAACCGGCGCGGACTGTTCCCGCCGTCGCTCTACCAGGCGCAGTACCTGGACCGGCACCGCTGACGCTCGGGTCCGCACCGGGTCCCGGGCGGCGCGTCACCAGGACGCGCCACCCGGGCCGGTGGTCCGGAGACGACCGCCCCGCCGTCTCCGAAACTGGCCTCGCGAGGCACCACGACCTGGGGGATCGAAGGTACCCCGCGAGGGATCTGTGCCGGGCCGGCAACGCGCAACGTGGACCCGGCCGGCTGTGTTCCCTGTCTGACCCCCCAGGCAGTCCCCCCACCCCACAGCCGGCCGAAGCCGCGTCGGCGATGTCCCCCGATCGCCGGCCCTCCCCGTCGACGTTCGGTTCTCCCGCGCTGACTCCAGGTTGTCCTGGTCACGCTCTGTCGCACAGGGACGCAACCCTGACATCGCCCTGACAAAGCAGTGGTGACAACGAAAGCGTCGCGCGGTTTTCGCGCATTGTGACCACGACCTGGCAGTCCGTACCGGAAATTCCGTTGAATTCGGGTCTGTTCCCCTGGTCCTGGCCTTAATTCAGTGCAGATAACCGGAAAGGTTGCGGGTGAATCCGGCGATCCGGTGCAGCGGTGCGCCTTCGCCGCCTTCCGGCGGAGGCGGCATCGTCGGCGCGGGCAGTCCCTCGCCCTGACAGGTGGTGTCCCGGGCCGGTGCGCGACCGGAGCCGAGGAAGGCGTCGACCAGTTGGTCGGCGCACTTGTTCACGCCGCCGTAGATGCCGTGATCGCCCTCGCCGGCGATCGTGATCAGCCGCGAACCGGCGTACCGCCGATGGGCGGACCGAGCCAGTACGACGTTGGTCGCCGGGTCGTGCACGGACTGGATCATCAGCGTCGTCGGCAGCCCGGCGCCGGTCGGTGTCGGCAGGGTGCGGCGCGGCCGATCCCACGCCAGGCAGGGGTTCTCGTTCATGCCCCAGCCGAGCAGCGGGTAGCGCGGGCCGAAGCGCGCGGACAGCATCTCGCCGTACTCGCGGCCCTGTGGCCAATCGCTGTCGTTACAGGTGACGGCGGTGAAGGTGGCCTGCTGCGCGTCGTCCGCGAACGGCCGGCTGAACGGGCTCAAGCCGACTGCCGGCCTCGACGCGCGCTGGACGAGTTGCCGCTGCCGCTCGACCGGCAGGGCGTCGACCTTGCGCTGCGCGGCGCGTGGGCCGCCGGTGCTCTGGGCCTTGGACAGGTCGCGGAGAAATGCCAGATCAACGGCGAGACTGTAGAAATCCGCCTTTGTATACATATCGCCGACCACGAGGTTGTCGAGGGTGTTCTGGTCGTAGCTGATCTTCACCGAGCCGTCGAGGTATTCCTCCACCGCGGGCTGTTTCTTCAACTCGGCCCGCAAGCGTTCGTAGGTGCGCAGGACCAGCCGCGCAGTGTTACCGAGTTTCAGCTCGCTGTCGTACTTGGCCGCCCAGGGCGCGAAATCCTCGCGGAACCGGCGCTCGAAGGCCTGCGGCTGGGCGGCGAACGTGTCCAGCCAGGGACGCGTGAAGTCGGTGTTCGAGTCGAGCACGAAGCGGCCGACGTGCTCGGGGAAGAAGGTCTGGTAGTAGGCGCCGAGCCAGGTGCCGGCCGAGTAGCCGACGTAGTCGATCTTCGCGTAGCCGAGCAGGTGGCGGATCAGGTCCATGTCCTGCACGGTCTGGGCGGTGTCGACGTACGGGAGCAGGCCGCGGGACTGGCGGTCGCAGTACGGGCGGGTCAGCTCGGTGGCCTCGGCGATCAGCTCGAGATTGGCCGGGTCGCGGTCGCGGGCGTCCATCGTGTACCCGGGTGCGCCTTCGCAGCTGACGTTCGTGCTGTCGCCGGTGCCGCGGGGGTCGAAGCCCACCGCGAGGTGGTCCTTGGCGAGCGCGGCGCGGCTGGCCAGGAACGGCGCCATGCCCAGGCCGGCGCCACCCGGACCGCCCGGATTGCCGAAGACGACCCGGCTCGGCTTTCCGGTCTTCGGCGCGACCTTGCTGACCGCGATCTGGATGTCGTCGGCGTGTGAACCCTGGTGCCACCAGTCCCGCGGGGCGGTGATCTTCGCGCAGGTCACGCGCAGCTCCGGGTCGCCGCAGGTCTTCCAGACCGGTTTCTGGTCCAGGTAGCGGTTCGAGACGTAGCCGGGTCTCTTCAGCACCGGCGCCGGCTCGACGGCGGCGGTCGCGCCGGAGCCGGGAACGACGAGCAGGGCGGGAAGGCTGATACCGAGGCCGAGAACGGCCAGGGTACGGAACTTCATACATCCTCCGGGGATGTCCGATCGTGACGGGACCGTCGCAATCTGTCACGCCGACCTCCCGCGGTCGAACACCACCCCCGGCTCGTCGGCGGAACGTCGTCCTTCTGAGGCCCGATGTCACAGCCGGGCAGGCTGTCTCGTCTCGGGATCCGAAGGCAGGATCCCGAGACGAGGAGTTGGTTGTGAGCGAGCGAAAGATCGCGTTGGTCACCGGCGCGAACAAGGGGATCGGGCGAGGGGCCGCCGAGCAACTCGCCGCTCTGGGGATGACGGTGCTGCTCGGCGTCCGGGACCCACGGCGGGGTGAGGAGGCCGCCGCGGCACTGCGAGCGGCGGGTGGTGACGTTCATGCGGTGACTCTGGATGTCACCGACCAGGCGGTCATCCAGCGGGCCGCCCGGGAGATCGAGTTGCGGTTCGAGCACCTCGACGTCCTGATCAACAACGCCGCGATCACCGGATCCGGCCAGGTCTCGCCCCAGGATGCCGTCGACCAACTGCCGAGCACGGTCGACCTGGAGATGGTTCGAGCCGTCTTCGAGACCAACGTGTTCGGGGTGATCGCGGTGACGAACGCGATGCTGCCGCTGTTGCGGAGGTCCCCGGAGCCGCGCATTGTCAACGTGACCAGTCATGCCGGCTCGTTGACCATCAACAGTGATCCGGACGGCCCCTTGGCCTCCTTGCCGTCGTCGGCGGCGTACTCGCCGTCCAAGACCGCACTGAACGCGTTGACGGTGCAGTACGCCAACGAACTGCGCAAGGACGGAATCCTGGTGAACGCGGTCGCGCCGGGATTCGTCGACACCGACAGCAACAACCACACCGGAGTCCTGACCGTCGCGCAGGGCGCCGCTGTGCTGGTGCGGCTGGCCACGGTCGGCGCGGACGGGCCGACGGCAGGGTTCCTCCCTGAGGAAGGGCCAGTGCCTTGGTGATCTCAGGCTGGAAGTCACAGATCGCGGCTTCGTGGTGTCTGGGTGTGGAGCAACGGGTTCTGGTCAGGAGGGTGGGCGGATGCGGGGTTTCGTGGTGGAGCCGGCGTGACGAGGGCCGCGGAGTTCGAGGAACTGCGGCCGCTGCTGTTCTCGATCTCGTACCGGATCCTGGGCAGCGTGAGCGAGGCCGAGGACGCCGTCCAGGAAACCTGGCTGCGGTTCGAGTCGGCGCCGAAGCCGCCCAGATCGGCCAAGGCGTACCTGTCGGCCGTGGTGACGCGCATCTCGATCGACGTACTGCGCTCGGCGCGGGTTCGCCGGGAGCAGTACGTCGGTCCTTGGTTCCCCGAGCCGCTGGTGACCGACCCCTACCAGGACCCGGAGCGGTCGGCGGAACTGGCCGACTCGGTGTCGATGGCGTCCCTGCTCCTGCTCGAGCGGTTGAGTCCGCTGGAGCGCGCGGTGTTCGTCCTGCGCGAGGTGTTCGGGTTCGGCTTCCCGGAGATCGCCTCGGTGGTGAGTCGAACGGAGGCCGCGTGCCGCCAGCTCGCCGTACGGGCCCGGCGGCATGTGGACGCTGGACGGCCTCGGTTCGACGCAGACCGAACTGAGCGAGACGCACTCGCCGGGAGATTCCTGCAGGCCTTCCGGGAAGGAGACGTCCGCGGGCTGACCGAGCTGCTGGCGGCCGACGTCCAGCTGGTCGGTGACGGTGGCGGTAAGGGGCCGCAGTGGGCCGATCGGTACCTCGGCACCCGCAGCGTGACGCGGGTGCTCACCGTGCTTGTCGAGCTGTTCTCGCGGATCGGCGCCCGCCTGGAGCCGCACGAGGTGAACGGCCGCCCCGGCGCGATCTTCCGCGACCGCGACGGCAAGGTGCTCAACGTCTGGACCCTGGAGATCGCCGACGGGCAGGTTCAGACCATCCACGCGGTGAGCAACCCCGACAAGCTCGGCCATCTCGGACCGGTGGCGGACGGCTGGGCCGCCCTTCGGGAAGCACGCCGATCCGTACGCTGAACGGTGCTGCGGCGCTCAGACATCGCGTTCCTCACCGCCGACTGCCTCCTATGCTTCTGCCATGGAGGACGAGCGACTGCGGGCCGTCACGGTCGGCGACATGCCACCGGCGCATCAGAAGATCGTCATCGCCGATTACGATCCCGTCTGGCCTTCCTGGTTCGAGGAGGCGGCGGCGCGAATCCGCGGCGTCCTCGGTGAGGTGGCGCTTCAGATCGACCATGTCGGTTCGACGTCGGTGCCCGGGCTGCCGGCGAAACCTCTCATCGACATCAACCTGCTCGTCGCCGACCCCGCCGAAGAATCGGCCTACGTTCCGCAGTTGGAAACCCTCGGTTACGTCCTGCGCGTCCGTGAACCCGACTGGTACGAACACCGGATGCTGCGCGGGACGGACCCCCTGGTGAACCTGCATGTCTTCCCACCCGGCTGCGCCGAGGCCGACCGAGTACTGCTCTTCCGTGACTGGCTGCGCACGAACGCGGCCGACCGCGACTTGTATGCCCGGACCAAACGCGAACTCGCGACGCGGAACTGGAAGTACGTCCAGGACTACGCCGATGCGAAGTCCGCAGTGGTGAGCGAGATCCTCGCCAGGGCACAGGAGACGCCGGCACGCGGGTGAGTAGTAGCTAGGCACACAGTTGCGGGCGCAGTACGTCGTACGCCCAGTCGGCGTATTGCTTGGTGGTCCAGCCGCGGTTGGTGACGAGCAACAGGTAGAGCTCGGTGCTCAGTACGCCGTACAGAACGTCGGCGGCGTGCTCAACGGCGACGTTCGGCCTGGCGCCGGGTTTGCCGAGCAAGCTGGTCGCGGCCGCGGTCTGCACGGTGAGCCGCGGATCTTCGCGCTGGTCGGGCCAGAGCTCTGCGATCGTCGCGTCCGCGGCGGAGGCCGCCTCCAGCATCTTCATGATCGGCGCGACGCGGGCGAGCACCTCGCAAGTGCCCTCGACGTGAACGCGGAGGTGCTGTTCGGCGGTGCTGGTCGCCAAGGCGTCGCGGAACCACTGGCGGTCCATGGTCGCGACCGGCTCGTCGTCGCCGGCGATCGTGCGGTCGACCACCTGCTTCAGCACGGTCTGCTTGTTGCCGAAGCCGTAGTAGATCGTCTGCACCGCCACGCCGGCCGCAGCCGCGATGTCCTGCAGGGCGGTCGCGCCGTACCCGTCGCGCACGAACAACTCGGTCGCCGCGTCCAGGACCCGGGCGCGGGTGAGTCGGGACTTCTCGGCTCGGCCGTCCACCTTCTTGACCTGGGTCATGTTTGTAGTCTATCTCTAGAGTCAATCACTAGAGTTCAACTACAAGGAGACCCTGATGAGCGTACTGCGACTGACGCGGCTCACCGTGACCCCGGCCGACGTCGACGAGATGCTGGTCCGGCGGTCCGCCCTGATCGAGGCGGTGCGCAAGACCACCGACGGCCTGACCGAGACGAAACTGGCCCGCGTCGACGACGAGACCTGGCTGGACGTCTGGCGGTGGGAGTCCGGTGACGCCCTGGATGCGGTCACCGCGGTGGCGCCGACCTGGCCCGAGGCTCAGGCGGCGTTCGCGCTCGTCCAGGACGCCACGGTGGAACGGCTGGAGCTGGTCGACGAGCGCTGAGCGGAGTTCTGTCGGCGCGGGGTCCTAGGGTTGGGACGACGTCTGCGAGAGGTGGCTGTGATGGGAGCCGGCGAGCTGCTGATCGGGCAGTTGGAGTTCTACTGGGACGTGCATCTGCGGCCTCGGCTCGACGGGCTGACCGACGCGGAGTACTTCTGGGAGCCGGCTCAGCCGAGCTGGAGTCTGCGCGTCGACGAGACCGGCCGGGTGACGTACGACCTGGAGGACCCGGCGCCGGATCCGCCGCCGGTGACGACGATCGCGTGGCGGATGGCGCACATCGCCGTCGGGTGTTTCGCGGTGCGCGCGAACGCCTTCTTCAACGACGGGACAACGCCCGCGGACGCCGACATGTTCGATCCGCGGCAGCTCCCCGCCGACCTGCCGGCGACCGCCGACGCCGGACTGAAGTTCCTCGATCACTGGTACGCCCGCTGGCACGACGGCATCCGCTCGCTGGACGAGGGGGCGCTGGCTCGCCCGTTGGGCCCGAAGGGCGGCCCGTACGCCGACGACTCGATGCTCGCGCTGATCGCTCACCTCAACCGCGAGACGATCCACCACGGCGCCGAGATCTGCCTGCTGCGGGACCTCTATCGCGCCCGCGACTGATGTGGAGGTGCCCGCGCTGCGGCCGCACCTTCGCAGCGCGCAACCAGACCCACACCTGCCGCCCCCTCGGCGACCTCGACCACCACTTCGCCGGCAAGGATCCGGTCGTTCGGGAGATCTTCGACGCGGTGCTGGGCGCGCTGCCCGGCCCGGTCGAGATCCTGTCCGAGAAGACGCGGATCGCGCTGCACGTGCGGATGAGTTTCGCCGCGTTCGTCCCGCGCGTGCACTGGCTCGACGGCCACGTCGTCCTCGCGGAACCGCTTACCAGTGAGCGGTTCACGAAGGTCGAGACCTATTCCCGGCACAACGTCGTGCATTTCTTCCGATTGCGGACACCCACCGAGGTGGACGAAGAAGTCGCCGACTGGCTCAGTCGCGCGTACGCCGTCGGCCGCGGCGACCATCGCCGGTGAGCTCGCCGAGGATCGCGCGCTGGACGGCGTCCGAGGGATCGTGACCCCCGGCGTACGGGCGTCGGCTGCCCAGTCCAGGTCGAGCTTGTCCAGCGGACCGATGCCTGCGACCGAGCTGCACCGTGTCACCTGGTCGGGCAGCAGCGCCGCACACGCCAGCGCGTGCGGCGCACCTCCGGAGAAGCCGGTGACGGCGAACCGGTCCCAGCCCTCAGCGTCAGCCAGCACCGCGACGTCGGCGACCGATCGGCCGGGGTGGCGCGTCGAGCCGTAGCCCGGACGGCCGGGGACCAGGACACGCAAGCCGGAATCGTTGATCGCGGCAACGACATCCGGGCGCTCCCAGCGGGTCCCCGGCGTACCGTGCAGTGACACCACCGGTGTTCCGTCGGGTCGGCCGTAGCCGCAGTACCGCAGGACTCTGTCGTTGGTGGCGACCTCTCGGGTCTCCGGCGGTGTCCAGGTCACGGCTCCAGTGTGAGGGGCAGGCCGGTGTGGGTCTTGATGTGCTCGGGGATCTCCTCGTGCTGGTCGCCGGTGGTGGGGATCCCGGCGGGTTCGATCACGACGATGGACGCGCCGCCTTCGGAGAACGGGCGGTGCTCGACGCCGCGGGGGACGACGAACAGTGAGCCGGGGGAGAGGGTGACGGTGCGCTCGTCGGGGTCGCGCAGGCCGATGCCGAGTTCGCCGTCGAGGACCAGGAAGAGTTCGTCGGTGGTTTCGTGCAGGTGCCAGATGTAGGTGCCGGCGACCTTGGTGACGCGGACGTCGTAGTCGTTCAGCCGGGCGGCGATCCGCGGGCTCCAGAGGTCGTCGAAGGTCTTCAGGACGGCGTGCAGGTCGACTGGTTCGTTCATCTGCTCAGCCTTGCCGATGGTCTGGCGACGCAGTGAGTGCTAGAAATGGCGTGTGTCGAAAGAATCCTCGCAGCATCGGGTGGTCGTGATCGTCGACGCCGGGTCCAACCCGTTCGAGCTCGGCGTGGCGACCGAGTTGTTCGGGTTGCGCCGGCCGGAGCTCGACCGGCCCTGGTACGACTTCGCGCTCTGCACGCCGGAGCCCGAGACGCGCATGCATCACGGCTTCTTCACGCTCAGCGGAGTCGGCGATCTGAGCGAGGTCGACACCGCCGACACGGTGATCGTCCCGAACCGGCCGGACCCCGAGGAGCCGCCGTCGGCCGCGGTTCTCGACGCCGTACGCCGGGCGGCCGCGCGCGGAGCCCGGCTGGTCAGCTTCTGCACCGGCGCCTTCACGCTGGCGGCGGCCGGAGTGCTCGACGGCCGTCGGGCCACGACGCACTGGCGCTGGACTTCGGCGTTCGAGCGGATGTTCCCGGCGGTCGAGCTCGAGCCGGACGTCCTGTTTGTTGCTGACGGCAATGTCTACACGGCGGCGGGCAGCGCGGCCGCGCTGGATCTCGGTCTGCACCTGATCCGCACCGACCACGGCGCCGAGATCGCGAACGCGGTCAGCCGCCGACTCGTGTTCACCGCCCACCGCGAGGGCGGTCAGCGGCAGTTCATCGACCAGCCGGTCCCGGCCGTGGCTGACACCTCCCTGGCTCCGTTGCTCGACTGGGCTCGGGCCCACCTCGACCAGCCCCTGACCGTGACGGACCTCGCCGACCGCGCGGGAGTCAGTCCGGCCACCCTCCACCGGCGTTTCCAGTCCGAACTCGGGACGACTCCGCTCGGCTGGCTCACCACCGAACGGGTCGCTCTGGCGTGCCGGCTGCTCGAACGCGGCGAATCCGGCCTGGACCGCATCGCTCGCCGCTCCGGGCTGGGCACGGCCACCAATCTCCGCCTGCAACTCAAACGCAGTACCGGCCTCACGCCGAGCAGCTATCGTCGCCGCTTCACATTGAGTCCCTCGCCGGCCTAGGCCAATTCGGTGGCCTGGGGCCCGACTGGGTCGACCCGGTGTGCCTGCTGCTGGAGTCGTCCATCGGATCGCTGGATGCGGAGGAGCTGTTCCTGCGGTCGAGTCGCGGGGCGGCCGCGGATCCCGTGGCCGTTGACGCGTTCCTGGTCGCGCTGGCGTCGTACTGGCGGCATGCCGGGAGTCAGTCGGCGGACGCAATGACCCGCTGGATGCGAGCGCGGCAGGTGCGGTCGGGTGAGGCGACGGTGAAGTGGTTGCGGAAACGCTGGGGCTAGTCGTCAGCGCCCGGCGCGGCGTGCAGTCGGACCTGCTTGATCCGGACGCTGCCGTCGCCGTACAGGTCGAGTTCGCGGTGGGCGCCGTCGGGGGCCCAGCCGGCGTCGGTGTAGAAGGCGCGCAGGACGTCGTCGGTGGAGGTGACCCAGACGGTGACGCGGCTGAAACCGTCGGCGCGGGCGGTGTCGACGACGGCGTTCAGGAGCCGGGAGCCGTGGCCGGCGCGGGTGGCCTCGGGCTTGACGGCGAGTTCGGCGATCAAGGCGTCCTGGCGGGGGTCGCCGTCGGGGTCGTCGGACGGGGTGATCGCGGCGAAGCCGACCAGGTCGCGGCCGGCGAGGGCGACCAGCACGCGGTTGCGGGCCTCGCCGGGTGACAGTAGCGCGGCCCGCCACTGCGCGGCGAACTGCGCCGGGTTCAGGTCGAGCAGTACGTCGGCCGGCAGGACCCCCTCGTACGCCCGGCGCCACGCCGCGACCTGCACCTCGCCGATCGCGTTCGCCTCCGCGGGCAGGGCCAGCCGCACGCTGGTCTCCGCGATCGGCGACTCTCCGTGCATCGCTGCCAGGCTCTCAGGTTCCGGTACGCCGAACTCGCTGCTCATGGGCTCCATCCTCGCAAAGCGCTCGACGAAGCCGGTCGGCAGGACACCTCCCGCGTCCGCTGTTGTGACACTTCTCGTCGGATCTAGCGAAGAAGTGTCACATCTGAGCTATGCTGACGAGCATGGACAGCTTCCAGGCCACCATCGACGCCGACGGCCGGATCGAGCCGCGGGACGCGATGCCGGAGGGGTACCGCAAGACTCTGATCCGGCAGATCGCTCAGCACGCGCACTCGGAGATCATCGGCATGCAGCCCGAGGGCAACTGGATCAGCCGCGCGCCGTCGTTGCGCCGCAAGGCGATCCTGATGGCCAAGGTCCAGGACGAGGCCGGCCACGGGCTGTACCTGTACGCCGCGGCCGAGACGCTCGGCGTCGACCGGGCCGAGCTGCTCGACCTGCTGCACAGCGGCAAGCAGAAGTACTCCAGCATCTTCAACTACCCGACGCTGACCTGGGCCGACATCGGCGCGATCGGCTGGCTGGTCGACGGCGCCGCGATCGTGAACCAGGTCCCGCTGTGCCGCTGCTCGTACGGGCCGTACGCGCGGGCGATGGTGCGGGTCTGCAAGGAGGAGTCGTTCCACCAGCGGCAGGGCTTCGAGATCCTGCACACGCTGTGCAACGGCACCGACGCCCAGAAGGCGATGGCCCAGGACGCGCTGGACCGCTGGTGGTGGCCGAGCCTGATGATGTTCGGCCCGCCGGACGCCGCCTCGACGCACTCGGAGCAGTCGATGGCCTGGGGGATCAAGCGGCACAGCAACGACGAGCTGCGCCAGCGGTTCGTCGACATGACCGTGCCGCAGGCCGACGTCCTGGGACTGCGGGTGCCCGACGACAACCTCCGGTACGACGAGGAGACGGGCCACTACAGCTTCACCGAGCCCGACTACGAGGAGCTCTACCAGGTGGTGAAGGGCAACGGGCCGTGCAACAAGCAGCGGCTCGCCCATCGCGTGAAGGCGCACGAAGACGGCGCCTGGGTCCGCGAAGCCGCTGCGGCGTACGCCGAGAAGCAGGCGCGCAAGCAGGAGGAGGCCGCATGATCGAGCCGCTCTGGGAGGTTTTCGTCCGCTCGCGCCGCGGCCTGTCCCACACGCACGTCGGGAGCCTGCACGCGCCGGACGCGACGATGGCGCTGCGCAACGCTCGCGACGTCTACACCCGCCGTCAGGAGGGCGTGTCGATCTGGGTGGTCCGCGCGGCCGACATCACCGCGTCGAGCCCGGACGAGAAGGACGAGTTCTTCGACCCGGCCGGTGACAAGGTGTACCGGCACCCGACCTTCTACCAGGTCCCGGAAGGTGTCGACCACCTGTGAACGACCTCTTCACCTACACGCTCCGGCTCGGTGACGACGCGCTGATCGCGGCGCAGCGCACCGCCGAGTGGATCGCGGCCGCGCCGCAGCTCGAGGAAGACGTTGCTCTGGGCAACATCGGCCTCGACCAGCTGGGGCAGGCCCGCTCGCTGCTCCAGTACGCCGCCGAGGTGGAGGGCGCCGGCCGGACCGAGGACGACCTGGCCTACTTCCGCGACGAGCGCGACTTCCTCAATCTCCAGCTCTGCGAACTCCCGAACGGCGACTTCGGGCACGCGATGGCCCGGCTGCTGTACTTCGCGACGTACCAGCACCTGCTGTACGAACAGCTCCTGAGCTCGGCCGACGAAACGCTCGCGGGCGTGGCCGGCAAGGCGGTCAAGGAGGTCGCGTATCACGTCGACCACGCGACCCAGTGGGTGCTGCGCCTCGGCGACGGCACCGAGGAGAGTCACCGCCGGATGCAGGCCGGGCTCGACTCGCTGTGGCCGTACACGGCGGAGATGTTCGAATCCGACCCGCTGGTCCAGCGGCTCGACGTCGCGGTCGACCCCGCCGGTCTCGAAGAGGAGTGGGTACGCCGGGTCACGCGCGTGATCGACGAGTCGACCTGCGAGCGCCCGGCGTCGGCGTACCAGCACAGCGGTGGCCGCGACGGCAAGCACACCGAGCACCTCGGCTACCTGCTCGCCGAGCTCCAGCACGTCGCCCGCTCACATCCGGGAGCGACATGGTGACCCACCACCGCGTTGGGTCCGAAGAGGCGAGCGCCATAGCCCACGATCCTTCGGACGCAGCGATCTGGGCGGCGGTCGGTGAGATCGCGGATCCCGAGGTGCCGGTGCTGACGATCGCGGACCTCGGCGTGCTGCGCGACGTGCGGCATGAGGGCGACGAGGTGGTCGTGACGATCACCCCGACGTACTCGGGCTGCCCGGCGATGGACGTGATCCGGCACGAGGTCGAGCTGACGCTGAACCACCTCGGCGTCGACGGGCGCGTCGAGACCGTGCTGTCGCCGGCCTGGACGACCGACTGGATGAGCGAGGCGGGCAAGGCGAAGCTGATCGAGTACGGCATCGCACCGCCGACCGGCAAGCGCGCGGTCGGGGGACCGGTGAGCGTGTCGCTGACGATCCGGTGCCCGCTGTGCGGCTCGCCGGACACCAGTGAGCTGAGCCGGTTCGGGTCGACGTCCTGCAAGTCGCTGTGGCGGTGCAACTCCTGCCGCGAGCCCTTCGATCATTTCAAGGCGATCTAGATGACCTCCGTACTGCCGAAGCGCCGCGCGACCTTCCACCCGCTGAAGGTGAAGGCGATCGAGGCGATCACCGACGACTCGGTCGCGATCACCTTCGACGTCCCGCCGGAGCTGGCCGCCGACTACGAGTTCGCCGCCGGCCAGCACCTGACCGTACGGCGTACCGGTGAGGACGTCCGGCGCAGCTACTCGATCTGCTCGCCGGCTGGGTCGGGCGTGCTGCGGATCGGCGTGAAGAAGATCCCCGGCGGTGACTTCTCCTCGTACGCCGCGCACGAGCTGAAGCCCGGCGACACGCTCGAGGTGATGACGCCGCTCGGCCGGTTCGGCACGACGTTCGACCCCGAGCACGACAAGCACTACGCGTTCGTTGCCGCGGGCAGCGGGATCACGCCGGTGCTGTCGCTGGTGGCGACCGTTCTCCAGGTCGAGCCGCTGAGCCGCGTCACGCTGCTGTACGGCAACCGCACCGCGGGTTCGGTGATGTTCGCCGACGAGCTGGCCGACCTCAAGGACCGGTACGCCGAACGCTTGCACCTGGTGCACGTGCTGTCGCGGGAGTCGACCGAGGTCGAACTGTTCAACGGCCGGATCGACACCGAGCGGCTGCGCCGGATGTTCGAGGTGATCCTGCCGGTGAAGACGGTGGACGAGTGGTTCCTGTGCGGGCCGTACGCGATGGTCGTCGGTGCGCAGGAGCTGCTGCTGGAGCAGGGCGTGCCGCGCGAGCAGGTGCACGCCGAGCTGTTCCACGTCGGCGACGAGGCGCCGGTCGCGCGGGCCGAGCAGACGGTCGTCGACGAGGACGCCGCCGAGGTGACGGTGATCCTCGACGGACGGCGCTCGACGTTCCCGCTCGGTGAACACGCGAAGGCGGTGCTCGACGCGACGCTCGCCGTACGGTCGGATGCTCCGTTCGCGTGCAAGGGCGGCGTGTGCGGGACGTGCCGGGCCAAGGTCGTCGACGGCAGCGTGCGGATGGACACGAACTGGGCTCTCGAGCCGGACGAGATCCGGGCCGGCTACGTGCTGACCTGCCAGTCGCACCCCACCTCGGCCAACGTCACACTCGACTTCGACGCGTGACGGTGGTGCCTGCGCCGTTGTGTCGGTGAGCGCTGAGAGAATCGGCGCCTCACGACAGATGGGGGTGGGGCGCCGTGATGGGGCGTTCGCATGCGTTGTCCGGCTGGTGCGCGGGTCTGGCCGTGGCGCCGATGGTGGGTCTGACGTCGGTGGCCGAGGTGGTGCCGTTCGCCGCCGCGACCGCGGGGTACGCGTTGCTGCCCGATCTCGACCACCCGGGCGCGAGCGCGTCCCGGTTGCTCGGACCGTTGACCGGCTTCGTCTCCAGCGTGATCCGGGCGGTGTCCGCCTTGCTGTACTCGCTGACCAAGGGGCCGCGCGACGAGGACAGCACGGGCCAGCACCGCCACTTCAGCCACACGGTGGTCGCGGCCGTCCTGCTCGGCTTCGCCACGTCGACGGCGGGCGCGGCCGGTGGGTGGCGCACGGTCCTGGCGATCGCGCTGCTCGGACTGATCCTCGCGGCCGACGTACTGGGTGACTGGGTGCTGGCGGTTGTTGTCGCGGCCGGCGCGTGGACGATCACGGGCACCTGGCTGCCGGGGACCTCGGCTGTGGAGGCCCTGCGCGGCGGCCTGGACGAGATCGGCAGCTGGATCGGGGCGGCCGTTGCCGTCGGCATGTTCGTGCACTGCCTCGGTGACAGCCTGACCCGCTCGGGCTGCCCGTGGCTGTGGCCGCTGCCGATCCGCGGCGAAACCTGGTACGAGATCCGCCTGCCCAGGCTGCTGCGCTTCCGCACCAACGGCCCGGTCGAGAACCTGCTGATCGCCCCGGCACTGGTGGTCGGCAGTGTTCTCCTGCTGCCCGGCGCACTGGCGCTGGTCGCGGAGCTGGCCACAACGATCTGGTCGACGACCTCGGTCTGGATGGCCGGCCGATGAAGCGGACGGTCAACCTCGGCGAGACCGGCCTGGCGGAGCTCGACGCGGCGCTGCGCGAGCACACCGGTTTGCGCGAGCTGTACCTGCATGGCAACCAGCTCACCAGCCTGCCGGACTGGATCGGCGATTTCGCCGAGCTCCGGATCCTCGACCTGAGCCATCAACCACTGGCCTCGCTGCCGTCGACGCTGGGGCACCTGACGAGCCTGGAGTTCCTCTACGGCAGCGACCTCGCGCTGAAGGTCCTGCCCGACTCCCTCGGCGACTTGAGTTCGCTGCTGTATCTCGGTGCCACCGACAACGGTCTCACCGAGGTGCCCGAATCGCTCGGACGCCTGACCGAGCTCGTCGAGCTGCGCCTCTACGGCAACGAACTCACCACTCTGCCCACCTCGTACGGCGACCTGTCGGCACTCCGCGAACTCCATCTCGACCGCAACCCGCTGGTCGAGCTACCCGGCACGTTCGACCAGTTGACCGAGCTGCGCGTGGTCAGCCTGCGCGGCGCCGCGCTGACCGACTTCCCGGTGGCGCTCAGCCGGCTCCCGAACCTGCGGCACCTGGACCTCCGCGCGAACCGGATCACCCGGCTCCCGGATCTCGACCCGGACGCGTTCCCGGCGCTGGAGAAGCTCGACCTGCGCTGGCTCGACCTCACCGTCGTACCGGAGTGGGTGCATGCGCTGACCCGGCGCGGCTGCCTGGTGTACCGGACTGCCGCCGGTCAGTAGTCCTGCGGGCGCCCGGTCAGGTACGACGGAACGCCGCGCGCCTCGAGCGCCGCGGCGAAGCGTTGCTGGTTGCGGGCGCCGGGCAGAACCTCCAGCGCCACCAGCGGAAGCGCCAGCACCGCGCCGACCAGCACGACCCAGAAGCTGTCGACGACGAAGGCGAGCGGTAGCGAGATCAGGAAAACCGCCTCGCAGATCGCGAACCGCACAAACGTCGAGGAGGTGAAGCGCCGCCACGACTCGGCCTCGACCTCGGCCGGCCTTCCGCCGTGTTCCAGCGGTGCCGCGCGGAAGCCGATCAGTTCGCACAGCGAGTACGCGCCAGCGGCGACGGCCAGCACCACCAACGGCGCCCAGACCGGCGGGAACGGGCCGAGCCCGTCGGCGGCGAGCACGAACCACAGCGCGAGGGTGATCAGCGGGATGGCCAGCAGCATCGTCCGGACGACCAGCGTCAGTGAGGTGGCGGCAGCCGGGCGGGATGCGTTCAGGGGGTTCGACACGGAGCAGACGCTAGCGGCTCGTGGCGTCCCCCCGAGGTGGACACCACGAGCCGCGACGACTCAGTTGCGCGGTTTACGCGTCCGGCGCGACCAGTTCGGGCAGCTTCTGGTCGAACTGGCTCGCGAAGGTCAGCGACGGCAGCACGTGTCCTTGGTTCGCCGCACCGGCCGCCACGGCGTACCCCCACTGGGCCGCGGCGAGCCGCTGCTTGTGCGTGCCGTGGTGGTTGCCCGAGCTGAAGTTGCAGTCGCCGAGCTGGAAGAAGACCTGGTCGAACTCCTGGATCCGCTTCCACTGCAGCGCGTCGCCGCGCGCGTGGGTGAGGAAGTACGACGCGAACGCGTCCGCCATCAACTCGGTCCGGCGGGTGGCTTCGGCCCCGGTGAGGGTGGTCTGGAACAGGCCACGCTGGAACTGGATGTGGTGCCCGTACTCGTGGGCGAGGATCGCCTGCGCCGTCACGTCGTCGTACCCGAGGGCCTGGAACGCGGTCAGGATGCCGTCGCCCATCAGGATCGAGGCCGGCACCACGCCGAAGCCGGGAATGGTCTGGCCGGCGAACGCGAACGCGTTGAAGCTGAAGAACGGGTGGTTGCCGTAGTCGAACTTCTCCTGGTTCATCGCGGTCACCACCTCTTCGGTGTACGCGGTGGCGGTCGCCTCCGGCAGGCCGTAGGCGACGTGGAAGATCCGGTACATCTTGGCCCGGTCGAGCAGCACGCTGCCGTGCAGCGGCACCACGTGCTCGATGCCCTCGGCACGGATGTCCCAGAACTTGCCCAGGTCGCGGAAGGCGTGTGTGGTCGGCAGTGTGAATTCACCGTTCACCCCGAACTGCGCCCCGGCCTCGCCCGGCCAGAGCAGCGCGTCGTAGAAGATCGGGTCGTACCAGCGGATCGCGTCGACGAGTTGGACGTCTTCCGGCGTCCAGTCGGCGCGTTGGGCCACGCTCCAGTCCCGGACCGGTGTGGACGGGTTGCAGCGGTAGTCGGCGGGGTTGAGCGCCGCGTCGATCAGCGGGTCGAACTCGTCACCGCCGAGCCTTTCCTTCAGCTCGGCGGTCGGTAGACCTACCGGCTTCAGAGCCTTCAGCTTGGTGGCGAGCGCCAGCGTCGCGGCCGGGCTGATGGCCGCGCCGGTACTGGGCGCGTCGGTGCCGGACCCTGCCTGCGCGGACGCCGTGGCGGTGGCCAGGGCGGGCGACGAGGTGGCCGCGAATCCGCCGGTCAGCGTCAGCGCGAGCAGGATCGCGGATCCGGCGAGGGACTTCTTCATGCCGTACTCCTAGGCAGAACGTCGAAAGTGGGTCGATCTGGGCAGGGGAGGGCTCGTGGGTGACCGACTCAGGGGAGTGGGACTTTCGGTCACCCACGAGCGAGCGGGGGCTCCGGCGGCGGGCCCGGGCCGGTCAGTTGGCGTCGGGTGCGACCAGTTCCGGCAGCTTCGCGTCGAACCGGGCGGCGAACGTCAGGCTGGGAAGGATGTGGCCCTGGTTCGGGGCGCCGGTCACGACGCTGTAGGCCCAGGTCGCCGTCCGGGCGCGCTGGTTCGGGGTGCCGTGATGGCCGGCATTGGCGAAGTCGCAGTCACCGATGCCGTAGAACAGGTCGGTGAACAGCTGCACGCGCTTCCACTGCATGCTCGCGCCGCGGGAGTGGGCCAGGTAGTACGCGGCGAACGCGTCGGCCATCAGTTCGGTCCGCCGGGTCGCCTCCGCGCCGGTCAGCGGCGAATCGAACAGGTTGTTCTCGTACTGGATGTGGTGGCCGAACTCGTGCGCCAGGATCGCCTGCGGCGCCACGTCGCCCAGCCCGACCGCCTGGTAGGCCTGCAGGATGCCGTCGCCCATCACGATCTGGTCGGGCAGCGCGGCCAGCGCCGGATCGGGGTCGCCCTCGCCGGTGAACGCGTAGGCGTTCATGCTGAGCACCGGGTGGTCGCGGAACTTCGGCTGCGACGCCCACGTGGAGAACATGTCGGCCCAGTACGCGGCGTCGAAGTCGTTGCGGTGCAGCACGGTCCGGAAGGTCCGGTAGAGCGCGTCACGGTCGGCCATGATGGCGCTGTGCATCGGCCGCATCTGGATGTCGGCGGACTCGATGTCCCAGAACGGCCGCAGGTCGCGGTACGTGTGGGTGATCGCGGTGGTGAACTCGCCGTTCAAGCCGTACGGGGAGTCCTGCGGGGTGTTGATCATGCTCGCGTAGCCGGCCAGGTTCGTCAGCGCGGCAGCGAACGCGAACAACAGATCCATCTGGGTCCAGTCGGTGATCGTGCCCGCCACCCAGTCGGTGAGCGGCGTGCTCGGCGAACACTCGTAGGCGTTGGGGTCGATGGCCCGCAGCACGGCCGCCTGCAGGGCGGGGTGCTCGTGGATGCCGTGCCGCTCGTTGGCGGCGGTGGCCGCGGCGAGCAGGTCGGGACCGAGCAACCGGCGCGCCTGGTCCGCGATCGATTCGGAGGTGGCGGTGGTGACCGCCGGGGCGGGGGCGTCCGTCGTCGGGACGGCCTGGGCAGGACCCGCCGCGAACGCGGACAGCGCGAGCGTGGCGATGGCGATCGGCCAGGCCAGATGCTTGTTCATGGTTCTCCTTCACTACGCCGGGGGAGCGGCCGGCTGGGACTAGGCATCAGCCTGCGCCCGGCCGATAGCAGTGGCGAGCCTCTACGGCTGGCGGAATCCGGCATGGCAGGAATCTGACCGTGACATCTTTGTGCCGCCCGCTGAGCCCGGATTTCGCTGCGGAGAGTGAAATCGATCGACGCAGCGTATTTCCAGAAAGTTTTTCTGACTTTTTCGCCGATTGCTGTAACGACTCCTGGGGCCGGGCCGATAGGACGAGTGAGCCTGGTGGCTGCCCGGACCCCCGAGCGGACAGCCACCAGGCCTACTCATTTCCTGAGGCGCTCGGAGCGGTAATCTGACCCCCATGTCCTCAAGCGCAACCTCCGCCGTGGTGGAGCCGCCGTTCGGCCGGCTGACCACCGCGATGATCACCCCGTTCAGGCCCGACGGCTCACTCGATCTGGACGCTGCGCAGAAGGTCGCCGGACACCTGGCAGACCAGGGCAACGACGCCCTGATCGTGAACGGCACCACCGGCGAGGCGCCGACCACCTCCGACGCCGAGAAGGACCAGCTGGTCCGCGCCGTGCTGGAGGCCGTCGGTGATCGCGCGCGCGTCATCGCCGGCGTCGGCACCAACGACACCGCCCACACGATCGAGCTGGCGAAGGCCGCCGAAGCCGCGGGCGCGCACGGGCTGCTCGTCGTCACGCCGTACTACAACAAGCCTCCGCAGGAAGGCCTGAAGGCCCACTTCACCGCCGTCGCCGACGCGACCGGCCTGCCGAACCTGCTGTACGACATCCCCGGACGCTCCGGCGTCGAGATCAGGACCGAGACGCTGATTTCGCTGGCCGACCACCCGCGGATCGTCGCGGTCAAGGACGCCAAGGGCGACGTCGCCGCCGCCACCAAGGTGATGGCCAACACCGACCTGGCCTACTACTGCGGCGCCGACGAGCTCAACCTCGCCTGGCTGTCGATCGGCGCGGTCGGCATCGCCAGCGTGGTCGCGCACGCCGCCAGCCCGGCGTACCGGCAGCTGATCGACGCCGCGGTCGCGCAGGACCTGGTCACGGCGCGGGAGATCGACCGGCGGCTGATCCCGGCGGTCGAGGCGATCATGACCCGGACCCAGGGCGCGATCATGGTGAAGGCCGCCCTGAAGCTGCTCGGCGTGATCGAGCACGCGACCGTCCGGCTGCCCCTGGTCGAGGCGACCACCGCGCAGGTGGACGCGCTGACCACCGATCTCAAGACGTCAGGACTGGTTGCATGAGTCATCCCCACCCCGACCTGGCCGCCCCGGAACCACTGGCCCCCGGCGCGCTGCGGGTGATCCCGCTCGGCGGCCTCGGCGAGGTCGGTCGCAACATGACCGTCTTCGAGTACGACGGCAAGCTGCTGATCGTCGACTGCGGTGTGCTGTTCCCGGACGAGAACCAGCCCGGTGTCGACCTGATCCTCCCGGACTTCCAGCCGATCCGGGAGCGTTTGCACGACATCGTGGCGGTCGTCCTGACCCACGGCCACGAGGACCACATCGGCGGCCTGCCGTATCTGCTGCGCGAGCGCGGCGACATCCCGGTGCTCGGGTCGCAGCTGACGCTGGCACTGCTCGACGGCAAGCTGCGCGAGCACCGGCACCGCAACGTGCCGCAGCAGACCGTGGTCGAGGGCGAGACGGTCCGGCTCGGGCCGTTCGAGTGCGAGTTCGTCGCGGTCAACCACTCGATCCCGGACGCGCTCGCGGTGGCGATCCGGACGCCGGCCGGGATGGTCCTGCACACCGGCGACTTCAAGATGGACCAGCTGCCGCTGGACAACCGGATCACCGACCTGCGCGCGTTCGCCCGGCTGGGGGAGGAAGGCGTCGACCTGTTCTGCGTCGACTCCACCAACTCCGAGGTGCCCGGCTTCACCACTCACGAGCGCGACATCGCGCCGGTGCTGGACCGGGTCTTCACCAACGCGAAGAACCAGCGCATCATCGTGGCCTGCTTCGCCAGCCACGTGCACCGCGTCCAGCAGGTGATGGACGCCGCGGTCAAGCACCACCGCAAGGTCGCGTACGTCGGCCGCTCGATGGTCCGCAACATGGCCGTCGCGCGGGACCTCGGCTTCCTGACCGTGCCCGGCGAGACGCTGATCGACATGCGCGAGCTGGACGACTACCCGCCCGAGCAGGTGGTGCTGGTCTCCACCGGGTCGCAGGGCGAGCCGATGTCGGCGCTGTCGCGGATCGCGGCCAACGACCACCACGTCGTGCACATCCAGCCCGGCGACACCGTCGTCCTGGCCTCCTCGCTGATCCCGGGCAACGAGAACTCGGTCTACCGGGTGATCAACGGCCTGACCCGGCACGGCGCGAACGTGATCCACAAGGGCAACGCGCTGGTGCACGTGTCCGGCCACGCGTCGGCCGGTGAGCTGCTCTACTGCTACAACATCGTCAAGCCGCGCAACGTGATGCCGGTGCACGGCGAGATCCGGCACCTGCACGCGAACGCCGCGCTGGCCCGGCAGACCGGCGTACCGGCCGAGAACGTCGTGGTCGTCGAGGACGGCGTGGTGGTCGACCTGGTCGGCGGCAAGGCGGTGGTGGCCGGCAAGGTCGAGTGCGGTTACGTGTTCGTGGACGGCTCGACGGTCGGCGACATCACCGAGACCTCGCTGAAGGACCGGCGGATCCTCGGCGACGAGGGTTTCATCTCGGTGATCGCCGTGATGGACTCCGTGACCGGCAAACTGACCGCGGGACCGGAGATCCAGGCCCGCGGGTTCGCCGAGGACGACACCGTCTTCGACGACCTGAAGCCGAAGATCGAGGCGGAGATCGAGAAGGCGATCGGCAGCGGCGTGGACGACATGTACCAGCTGCAGCAGGTGATTCGCCGGGTGGTCGGCAAGTGGGTGAGCGATACTCACCGCAGACGGCCGATGATCATCCCGGTCGTCGTGGAGAGCTGACCAAGCGGTGGAAGGGGTGGGCCAGGCATGAGTGTCACTGGTGTCAACGGAGCCGGGCAGCGCCGGCCCACCATGAAAGAGGTCGCCGCGCGGGCGGGTGTGGCGCTGAAGACCGTGTCGCGGGTGGTCAACGAGGAGCCGAACGTCAGCCCCGAGCTGACCGCGAAGGTCCAGGCCGCGATCAAGGAGCTCAACTACACGCCGAACGAGTCGGCCCGGATGCTGCGCCGCGGCCGGACCGGCACGATCGCGGTGGTCATCCGCGACATCGGTGACCCGTTCTTCGCCTCGCTCGGGCGCGCGGTCGAGCTGTGGGCCCGTTCCAGCGGTTCGGTGGTGATGATCGGCCTGACCGACGAGGACCCCGAACGTGAGCGCGACGTCTGCCTGGAGTTCGTCGCCCGGCGGCCCGACGCGCTGATCATGGCGCCGATCGGGGAGACCCAGGACTACCTGGCCCCGCACGTCGACGCCGGGATGGCGGTGGTCACGATCGACCGTCCCGCGCACGGCATCGAGGCGGACGCCGTACTGGCCGACAACGCCGGCGGCATCGACCAGGCGATCGACCACCTGGTCCGCCAGGGGCACCGCCGGATCGCCTATCTGGGGGACGACGAGCGGATCTTCACTGCCCGGGAGCGTGTCGTCGCCTACCGCGCGGCGATGGCCCGGCACCGGATCGAGGTCGACGAGGACTTGGTGCACCTGTCCGAGCCGACCACCGAGGGCATCGGGATCACGCTGTCCGCCGTACTGGACCGGCCGGAGCCGGCGACCGCGTTGCTGTCGGCCAACAACATGACCACCGCCGAGGTGCTGCGCGGGATGGCCGGGCGCCGCGACCGCGTCGCCCTGGTTTCCTTCGACGACCTCGCGCTGGGCGACCTGCTCAGCCCGGGGCTCACCGCGGTTGCCCAGTCGGCTGACGTGATGGCTCGGACCGCGATCCAGCTGATGACCGAACGCCTGCCCGAGCCCCACCGCCCGGGACGCACGGTGCGCGTCCCGGTCAAGCTCACGATCCGGGGCTCGGGGGAGATCCCGCCGGGCTAGGGTCTGTCTGGGGCCTGCCTAGGGCGTGCGGTACATCGCGGTCAGCGGGCACTGGAACGGGTCGCGCGCCCGCAGACCGACGTTGTTCAGGTAGTCGATCACGATCTTGTACGACTCCCCGAGACCGACCTCGGTGTACTTCACGTTGTGCTTGGCGCAGTACTCGCGCACGATCGGGCGCACGTGGCGCAGCGTCGGCCGCGGCATGCTCGGGAACAGGTGGTGCTCGATCTGGTAGTTCAGGCCGCCCATCAGGAAGTCGATCACGACGCCGCCGCGGATGTTGCGCGACATCAGGACCTGGCGGCGCAAGAAGTCCAGCTTCATGGTGGCCGGGACCAGCGGCATGCCCTTGTGGTTCGGGGCGAAGGACGCACCGAGGAAAACACCGAAGACGGCGAGTTGGAGACCGAGGAACGCGGCCGCCTTGCCGGGCGGGAGCACCAGGAACAGCGCGGCGACGTACAGACCGAGCCGGGAGATGATGACGCCGCCCTCGACGCGCTCGACCTTGCTCGCCCCACGCCGGAACACATGCTGCAGCCCAGAGACGTGCAGGCTCAAGCCCTCCAGGGTCAGCAGCGGGAAGAACAACCAGCCCTGCCGGTCACCGAGCCACTTGACCAGCCCGGTACGCCGCGCGACGTGGTCGGGGGTGAACGCGATCACGCCGATGGCGATGTCGGGGTCCTTGGTGAGCTGGTTCGGCGCGTTGTGGTGCTTGTTGTGCTTGCCGCGCCACCAGTGGATGCTCATGCCGGCCAGACCGCCGGCCAGGATCCGGGCCGTCCACTCGTTCCAGGCCGCCGAGTCGAAGATCTGCCGGTGGGCGCTGTCGTGGCTGAGGAAGGCGACCTGGACCAGCACCATGGCCAGCGCTCCGGCCATCAGCAACTGGAACCACGAGTTGCCGAGCAGCACGAACCCGGTGACGATTCCGGCCAGCGCCAGCACCACGAGGCCGATCCGGGTCCAGTAGTAGGCGTACCGGCGGCGCAACATGCCGAGGTCTCGAACGGTGTGGGACAGGTCGGTGTACAGACTCGTGAACCGCTGCTGCGGACGCGAATCGTCCATGACGGTCTGTGACAAAGAAAACGCCTCGTTCCCTGGAGTGCATCGATCGATGCGCTACCGGGGTCCGGGGCAGCGCCACGAATGAGTGGCTGGTGACTCAACGGAACCACAGCACGGCGCGACACACAACTAATGGGCCAGCAGTGCAGAAGTTTGCAACGATCCCTCGAGCACTCCGTGCGCCACGACGGTCAGGCCCTGGCCGGTCCGGCGGGCGTAGGCGCGCATCGCCGCGAACGCGTCGGTGGTCGACAGGCCGGCTCGCCCGGCCAGCATGCCCTTGGCCTGCTCGATCTGGACCCGGCTGTCCAGCGCGTGCTGGAGCTGCCCGGCCAGCTCGACGTAGCCGCGCATCTCGCGCTCGTGCAGCAGGCCGATGGTGGCCATGTCGGCGAGCGCCTGGCCGAGCGCGGCGTCGTCGGGATCGAGCGGAGCGGCGTCGCTGCGGTAGAGGTTCATCACACCGATCACCTGGCCGCGCAACCGCAGCGGGAGGGCGTGGGCGGACTGGTAACCGCCGGCGGTCGCGACGGCGGACAGCTCGGGCCACCGGGTGATGTCGGCGTCGATCACCGGCTGACCGGTCCGGAAGCACTCCAGGCACGGTCCCTCGTCGTGCTGCAGCTCGACCAGTTCGAGCAGCTCGGCCTGGTCGTCGGACGACGCCATCACGTGCAGCAGGCCGTGGTCGTCGGCCAGCATCAGCCCGGCCGCGTCGATCGTCAGCAGCTCGACGCTCGCCTCGGCCAGCACCCCGAGGAAGTCGACCAGGTCGAACTCGTCGACCAGGGTGTCGGCCAGCAGCACGAAGACCTGCGCGAGGCGGCGTTCCCTGGTCATGGGGCAATCGTCCCTGGCCTGGCAACCCGCGCCAACAGCGGGCCCTGCTGGCGGGCGTGGCGCGAGGTGGGCGAGTTGTCGGTCAGTTCGCCTCGCGGTCACGCCGGCGTCATTCACGAGGAGCATCTTCGGCAGCATGAACTTGAGCCGCCGCCAGCTCTTGGCCGCATCCACCGTGGCGAGTGCCTCGCTCGCCGTTCCCGGCGTCGCCGCCGCCGCGCCGTCCGTCGTACGGCGTGATCGTCCGGCCCTGCCGTCGGGCCTGATGAGCGGGGACGTCACCGCGAACTCCGCCGTCGTCTGGTCACGCACCGACCGCCGGTCCCGCCTCGTCGTCGACCTGACCAGCCACGGCCGGTTCGACCGGGCGATCCGGCTGCGCGGGCCGGTCACCGGGCCGGACGACGACTTCACCGCCCAGCTCCCGTTGAAGGGGCTGCGGCCGGGGCAGCGCTACGACTACCGGGTCGCCTTCGAGGACGCGTACGGCCGGCGTGGCGAGAGCCTCCAGGGATCGTTCAGCACGCCGGGCCGCAACCGCGCCGTCAGCTTCGTGTGGACCGGCGACACCGTCGGCCAGGGCTGGGGCATCAACCCCGACCTCGGCGGCATGGTCGCCTACCGCGCGATGCACCGCACCGACCCGGACTTCTTCCTGCACTCCGGCGACAACATCTACGCCGACGGCCCGATCGAGGCCGAGGTGAAGGTGGCCGACGGCACGGTCTGGAAGAACGTGGTGACCGAGGAGGTCGCGAAGGTCGCCGAGACGCTGGCCGAGTACCGCGGCCGGTACAAGTACAACCTGCTCGACCACAACGTGCGCGACCTGTACGCCGACGTACCGATCGTCAGCCAGTGGGACGACCACGAGACGGTCAACAACTGGTACCCGGGCGAGATCCTGACCGACCCGCGCTACACCGAGAAGCGCGTCGACGTACTCGCGGCCCGGGCTCGCAAGGCGTTCCTCGAATACTTGCCGATCGCGCACCAGGGTGGCCGCGACCGGGTCTACCGCAAGGTGAGCCACGGCCCGCTGCTCGACGTGTTCTGCCTGGACATGCGGACCTACCGCGACGCGAACCCGGCGCCAGGCGTCGCCGGTCCGGTCGCGATCCTCGGCCCCGAGCAGGCCGCCTGGCTGGTCCGCGAGGTGGCCGCGTCGAAGGCGGCGTGGAAGGTGATCGCCAGCGACATGCCGATCGGCGTCCTGGTGCCGGACGGCTCGGAGATCGAGGCGGTCGCGAACGGCGTCGCCGGTGCTCCGGGTGGCCGCGAGCACGAGATCGCCTGGGTGCTCAGCCAGTTCAAACGCCGCAAGGTCAAGAACACCGTCTGGCTGACCGCGGACGTGCACTACTGCGCCGCCCACCACTACGACCCGGCGCGGGCCGCGTTCACCGACTTCGACCCGTTCTGGGAGATCGTCGCCGGGCCGATCAACGCCGGCACCTTCGGCCCGAACGCGCTGGATTCGACGTTCGGCCCGAAGCTGGAGTTCGTGAAGGCGGCCGACTTCCCGAACCAGCCGCCGAGCGGCGGCAACCAGTTCTTCGGCCACGTCGAGATCGACCCGCGAACCGAGGTCTTCACGGTCTCGCTGCGCGACCTGCACGGCACGGTGCTGTGGCGCAAGGACCTGCCGCCTGCCTGACCACATTGGGGAACGGCCCATCCGATCCGGCTTCCGGCGCCTGCGCGGGATGCCGCCCACCGGGATCCGGATCGGATGGGACGGACGGGCACGAGGGAAAACCGTCGGCAGCGGCAGGCCTGGGCGAGCTAGGTTTGAGCGCATGGATTACCCGTCGAGTCGCCGCGACGACGTCGTTGACCTGCTACACGGCCGCGAGATCGCCGATCCCTACCGCTGGCTGGAGGACCCGGACTCCACCGACACCAAGGACTGGGTGACCCGGCAGAACGCGTTCACCGAGGCCGAGTTGGCGTCGTACGAGGAACGGGCGTGGTTCCAGCGGACGATGAGCGCGATCCTGGCCCGGCCGCGGGCCGGCGTACCGGTGCGCAAGTCCGGCTGGTACTTCGTCGGCCGCAACGACGGCACCCAGGCCCAGGACGTCGTGTACGTCGCGGAGTCGCTTGCTGAGCTGCTCGCCGGCGGCCGGGTGCTGATCGACCCGAACACGCTGTCCGAGGGCGGCACCGACTCGCTCGGCACCTTCACCGTGAGCCCGGACGGCAAGTACTTCGCGTACGGCGTCAACGAGAGCGGCAGCGACTGGATCACCTTTCGACTGCTGGAGATCGCCACCGGCGACCAGGTCGACGACGTGGTGCGCGAGGCCAAGTTCAGCGAGGCGACTTGGCTGCCGGACTCGTCGGCGTACCTGTACGTGCACTACCCGTCGGGCGGTCGCAGCGAGGGCACCGAGACGAAGGCGCTGGGGGCCGGCGAGCTCAAGCTGCACCGGATCGGCACGCCGCAGAGCGAGGACGAGCTGGTCCTCCGGCTGCCGAACGAGCGGCTCTACTTCGAGGTCGAGGTGACCGAGGACGACCGGTACGTCGTGCTGCACATCTTCGAGGGCACCGACCCGCGGACCCGGCTGTGGGTCTACCCGATCCAGGACGGCGGGCTGGGCGAGCCGGTCAAGGTGATCGACGAGTTCGCCTACGAGGCGACCTTCGTCCGGATGGCCGGCAACCGGCTCATCCTCCGGACCGATCGCGACGCCCCGCGCGGGCGGGTGGTCAGCAGCGACCTGGCCGCCTCGTTCGTCGACGTGATCCCCGAAGGGTCGTCGACGCTGGTCGAGGTGCACGGTACGGCGTACGGCCTGGTCACCGTGTCGCTGGTCGACGCCCAGCCGGTTGTGACGCTGTACGACCTGGACGGCGGGAACCCGCGCGTCGTGGAGCTCGGCGAGGGCGGTCTGGTCGCGCTGAACGCCAGCGCCAAGTCGGACGAGGTGTTCGTCGGCTTCTCCTCGACGGTCGAGCCGACCGTCGCGTATGCCGTGTCGGCCTCTGACGGCTCTGTGCAGGTGCTGCGGGAGTTGGTGCCCGTTGGCGCGTCGTACACGCCTCCGGCGGTGACTGTGTCGCGTCGCCTGGAGCCCGACCGCCAGGTGCCGTACTACGTGATCAGCCGCAGCGATCTGCCGCTCGACACACCGCGGCCGACGCTGCAGTGGGGCTACGGCGGCTTCCGCATCCCGGTCTTCGCCGACTACCGGCCGGGCTGGGCCGCCTGGCTTGAGGCCGGGGGAGTGCTGGTGATCACCAACCTGCGCGGTGGCGGCGAGTTCGGCAGCGAGTGGCATGACGCGGGCCGGCTGAAGAACAAGCAGAACGTCTTCGACGACTTCATCGCGGTCGCCGAGCACCTGTGCGCGACTGGTGTGACGACACCGGCCCAGCTGGCGATCCACGGCCGGAGCAACGGCGGTCTGCTCGTCGGCGCGGTGATGACTCAGCGGCCGGACCTCTTCGCCGTCGCACTGCCGGGCGTCGGCGTACTGGACATGCTGCGGTTCCACCTGTTCACCGTGGGAGCAGGCTGGGCGTCGGACTTCGGGCTGCCCGACGACCCTGCGCAGTTCGAGGATCTGCTCGCCTACTCACCACTGCACAACCTGCGCGAGGGGACGGCGTACCCGGCCACGCTCGTGGTCACCGGTGACCACGACGACCGGGTGGTGCCGTTGCACAGCCACAAGTTCGTCGCCACGCTGCAGCACGTGCAGGCGGGCGATGCTCCGGTTCTGGCCAGGATCGAGGTCGACACCGGCCACGGGTTCGGGAAACCCGCCGCCATGGTCGCGTCGGAGTGGGCCGACCTGCTGGCGTTCGCCGCTCACCACACAGGTCTGAAGCCGGAGCTGTAGCACTCACCAACCCTTGCCCATGGGCGCTGCAGGTGGCCTCGCCGAGCGGTGGGTCGGCCGGTGTCAGCGGGTTGGTGAGTGGTGGAGGTTCACCAGATCCGGGGAGCCTCGAGATCGCGCGGGTCGTCGCTCGGCTGGCAGCCGTGCGCGGACTCGGTGTACTCGGTCCGGGGGCCCTGGCCGGCCAGCGTGCGGATCGCGCCGACGAGGCGGTCGACGTGCTCGCGGGTCGTGCCCAGGCCCAGCGTGGCGCGGACCGCCGTACCGTGCTCGGGGGAGTTCTGCAGCAGGTGACCGACCAGCGGGTGCGCACAGAACTTGCCGTCCCGGACGCCGATCCCGTACTCGGCCGACAGTGCCGCGGAGACCAGGGTGGAGCTGAGGCCCTCGACGGTGAAGCAGACGGTGCCCACGCGGTCTGCCTCGGCGCCGAAGATGTCGTACGTCGTGACGCCAGGAATTTGGGCGAGACCGGTGCGCAGGCGGGCGAGCAGGTTGCGCTCGTGCTGCTCGATCGCGTCGCGGTGCTTGCTGATCGTGGCGCAGGCCGCCGCGAGGGCGATCGCGCCGATGACGTTGGGGGAGCCGCCTTCGTGGCGGGCCGGGCCCTCGTTCCAGACGGTGAGGTCGCCAGTGACCGCGGCGGTCGCGCCACCGCCGTACAGGTAGGGGTCGGCGGCGTTCAGCCAGTCGGCGCGACCGATCAGCGCGCCGGCGCCGTACGGGGCGTAGAGCTTGTGGCCCGAGAGGGTGACCCAGTCGACGTCCAGCTGCTCGATGTCCACCTCGCGGTGCGGGGCGAGCTGGGCGGCGTCCAGGCAGATGCGGGCACCGTGGGCGCGGGCGACAGCGGCCAGCTCGGCGATCGGGAAGATCTCGCCGGTCACGTTGCTCGCGCCGGTGACGACGACCAGGCGCGGTCCTTCGGGCGCTTGGCGCAGAGCGTCGGCGACGGCCGTGACGGCTGCGTTGCTGGAGGCCGGGGCAGGCAGCCGGACGGTCCGCTCGGCCGGCCAGGGGAGCAGGGCCGCGTGGTGCTCGGACTCGAACACGATCACGGTCGCGTCGGCCGGGACCGCCTTGGCCAGCAGGTTGAGGGCGTCGGTGGTCTGCCGGGTGAAGATGACCTGGTCGTCTTGGCGGGCGCCGACGAAGGCGTGCACCTCGTCGCGAGCCCGCTCGTACCACTGGGTGGTGATCCGCGAGGCGTACCCGTTGCCACGGTGCACCGACGCGTACGACGGCAGCGCGGCCTCGACCGTGCGCCGGACCGACTCCAGACACGGCGCGCTCGCGCCGTGGTCGAAATTCGCGTAGTCGGTGACCCGGCCGTCGGCCAGCGGGACCAAGAGGTCGGCGCCGACGGTGGTGGGAATGGTGCCGGTGGTGAGCCGGGCGACGGGCGGCCGCTGAGCGGTGCTGGTGGCCGGCTCGAGAATGGAGAGGATCGACATGCTGCTGCTCCCGGAAATCCGCACTTGCCGAACGGGGTGTCCGCACGGCCTGGTCCTCACCCGGGGCACCCCACCGCGGTGGAGGGTTGCCGTCCAGCTAGCCGGGGCTTGTCGCTGGCTCTCATGACCTGCCGAAGACGGTAACCAAGGAGTGGCTGGATGCGCCAACACCTATCTCATTGTGTGAGATTGTCTGCCGGATCGTGAGATGCGGAACCTGGCGTGGTGCGGGCGGCGTCGTACTCGGTAGGTGAGGGGGTGGTGACCGATGGCGTGGTGGGGGCGGCCGAAGTGCCCGGTGCGGGCCGAGGAGCAGCTGTGGATCGAGGAGTCGCTGGACTGGTTGACCCGCGAGTTCGGGGCTGAGGTTCTGCGGCGCCCGGTCGTGCTGCCTTCGGTGGAGTTCTTCCCGGCGGGCTACACCGGTTCCGAGGCGGATGTGCGTGCGGTTTTCGCGACGGTCGCCGGGCTGGTCGGCGTACCGGTGGAGCGGGTGGTGCTGGAGCTCGAGCCGGACGACGCGTTCGACGAGCTGGTCGACGAGTTGCCGGTGGCAATGAGTTCGCACGGCGCGGCGGCGCACTGGCGGCGCCGGGACGGCGAGTCGGTGATCGCCGTCGAGCTGGCGAAGGCGCGTGAGCCGGTGGCGCTGGTCGCGACGATCGCGCACGAGCTGGGCCATGAGCGACTGCTGGGGGAGGGACGCCGGGATCCGGGCCGGCGCGACGACGAGCCGCTGACCGACCTGTTCACGGTGTTCTTCGGGTTCGGGATCTTCACCGCCAATGCTGCCTTCGAGCACAGCCGGTCCCAGTCGGGTTGGCGCACCAGCCGGCTCGGCTACCTGACGGAACCGATGTACGGCTATGCGTTGGCGCGCTATGCGTGGCTGCGGGGAGAGGTCGATCCCGCGTGGGCCGCGCGGCTTGACACGAATCCGCGGGCGTACCTGAAACAGGGGCTCAAATACTTGGGTGCGAACTGATCCGGCCACAGGGCAGGATGCGGGGATGACTTGGACCGCCCCTGCCGTCGAGCGCCCGTCCGGATCGCTCGTGGCACCCGAGCGCGATTTGCTGGCCGGCTATCTCGACTTCTATCGCCACACCCTGCTCCACAAGTGCGCCGGCCTGACCGCCGAACAGCTCGCCGAGCGCAGCGCACCGCCGTCGACGCTGTCGCTGCTCGGGCTGATCCGGCACGCGCGCAAGGTCGAGCGGATCTGGTTCCGCATCCACTTCGCCGACGACCCCGCCGAACCGGTCTTCGATCCCGCGCTGGGCAAGGACGCGGACTTCGAGCTGACGGACCCGGCGAACGCTCGAGCGGAGTACGAGGCGCTCGTCGACGAGTGGAAGCTGTCGGACGCGTCCGTGGCCGGGCGTTCGCTGGACGACCGCTTCACGTTCTCCGGCCAGGAGTCGACGCTGCGGATGATCTACATCCACCTCATCGGCGAGTACGCCCGACACTGCGGCCACGCCGACCTGCTCCGCGAACACCTGGACGGCGTCACGGGGGCTTGACCGGCCTGGATTGATTGCTGTGAGTTGATTGCTTTGAGCCCCTAGGCGCCTACGCTGCGGCGGTGCCCTTCCCGCTGGCCCACCCGGCCGCCGTCCTTCCGCTGCTACGGCACCCCTTTGTGCCCTCAGCCCTGGTCGCCGGGGCGCTGGCCCCCGATCTGCTCTACCTCGGCCCGCTCTACACGTTCGCCACCCGCTACATCCACGGCAACTTCACGCTGACCCTCACCCACGAGTTCACCTCAGCACTGTGGCTCGACCCGCTGCTCGCGCTGTTGGCGCTGCTCGTCTTCCACCTGCTCCTCAAGCGCCCACTGATCGCCCTGACGCCGCCTTCCCTCGCGGGCCGACTCCCAGCACCTCAACGCCCCAGCCTTCTCTGGACCGTCGTCTCGGTCTTCGTCGGTGCCTTCACCCACGTGCTGTGGGACTCCTTCACCCATGGCGACGGCTACTTCGTCCAACACTGGTCGTGGCTCAGCACCGCGATCACGCCCGCCTGGGACGTCAACCGCGTCCTCCAGTACGTCAGCAGCGTCGGCGGCATCGTCGCCATCGCGATCTACCTGCTCTTCTGGTGGTGTCGCACAACCGCTCGCCCCAGCGAGGACGGAATCACCCCCGCCGCCCGGTACGTCGTACTGGCGGCCGCCTGCGCCCTGGCCTTGGCGTTCGCCGCTCTCACGGTGATGCGCGCCGCCGCGGAGTCCGACGAACTGGTCGGCGAGGCCGTCGTACGGTTCGCGCTCACCGGGCTCGCGTCGGGAGCCGTCGCGGCCCTCGCCGTGTACGCGTTGGTCTGGCAGGTACTGCGGCTCCGGCGTACCTGATCAGCTCCGGGCGCCGAGCAGTCTGACGTTGTTCCGCCCGTACCGGTCGAGGGGAAGTGCCGCCTCGCAAGTCCCGGTCGCGATGCTGCAGCGGATGATGCCGACCGGCGTCTGCTCGCCCGAGTCGACGACCATCAGCAGGTGGTCGTCGTCCTCGGCGATCGCCATCACGAACTCGGGTCCCACCCACTGCCGCCGGACCTGGCCGGTGGTCGAGTCCAGCGCCGCCGTGAGTGGTTCGGCTCCGCCGCCCCGGAAGTCCTCGCTCGCGACGACGGTCCGGTCGTCCGGCGTGAACCCGTCCAGCGAGTAGTCACAGGTCCGGAACCTCCGCTTGCCGGTTGCGAGTTCGGTGACGGCACTGCAGAAGGTCTGCGCGGCGCCGCTCACGAAGTCGGCCGCCGCCGTCCCCGCGGTGTCGAGTCCTTCGAGGCTGCGCACGGTTTTCACCGCCGTCACCTGCCCGGTCTTGGAGTCCCACCGGTAGTAGGTCTCCGGCGCCGGATACCCCTTGCCTTCGGCACCGAAATAGACGATGTCCCCGCGTACCGCCAGCACCTGGGTACGCCCGTACTCGGCCCGCTTCAACGACCGCTGGACGAGCTCGCTGTCCCGCGAGTCGACCCAGTAGACCGCGCTCTTGTCCTCCACGGCGTACGCGGCCAGGTCTTCCTCGGGCGAACCGACCAGGCTGGTCACGCCGGCGACCCGGCCAGGCAAGAAGGCCTCGCCGTACGGCTCGAGTCTTCTCAGCTCGCTGGTGAAGTCGCCGGACGAAAGCATCACGAGCAGTCCACCGCCGAACCGCACGACGTCCGTGATCGGTTGCTTGCCGGGAATCTCGGCGTTCGGCCCGGTCCCGCCGCGCACAGTTCGGTCGACCAGATAGGCCATCTGCGGGCCACGCCCCAGCGGCAGCCGACTCAGGTCGACCTTCACGTCTGCCGGTGGGGCCGCCGTGCCCGCAGCCGGCGTCGGCACCTGCTGGCTGGACGACGATGGCGTCGCGGTCGCAGTCGTCGGCACCTCCTGGTTGGTCGACCGCGGCGTCGCCGTTGCCGCCGTCGGCGCCGCGTTCGACAGCGGACCCGCCACGCTGACGCTCTGCCGAGGCTCCTGCCGGAACGCCACCGACCCGCCGATGATCGCCGCCGCCACGGTCAGCCCCACGACCATCACGACGAGCCGAACCCGTACCTTCTTCACCCTCGCCACCTTCACGTCGAACACCCTGAGGTCGGATGCCGCTCACACCGGTTCGGTTCGGCCCCGGCCCCGACTTTCTCGAGTCGTCCCGCGGTGCTCGATCCCGTGCTTGCTCAGCCCACATTCGCTCCGTAGCCGCGCGCAGCTGCACTTTCGCTCAGACCGCCGCGCTCGATCCCGCGGTCCGCCGCGCTCGCTCAGCCGCGCTCGCTCAGCCGCGCTCGGTCAGCCGCCTCGCTCAGCCGCGCTCGGTCAGCCGCCGCGCTCGATCCCTGCTCGCTCAGCCGCCTCGCTCAGCCGCGCTCGCTCAGCCGCGCCCGGTCCGCCGCACTCGATCCCGCGCCCGATCCGCCGCGCTCGGCCGGCTTCGCGGCGCCCAGCGCCTTGGCCGCACTCGGTCGGCCGCACTCACGATCCCGGCCCGCCCAGCGACGCTACACCGCCGCCCGGTCATTCTGAGACGCGACCGATGACGCCGCCTGATCGCGCTGCGTCGCGACGGTTGGGGCGGCTTGGTCACGCTGTGACGCGACGGATGGGGCAGCGTGACCGGCGTGTGACACGTGTGACTCGAGTGGTCCTCGGGGTAGCCTGCTAGACATGGCGACCCGCACGTCTTCCCCGGCGCGGGCGCAGAAGTCGGCAGCCAATCGCCCGAGTTCGGCGCGATCGGCGGCCGGTGGACGCTCCCGTCCGTCAGGCGCCCAGAAGCGTGGGCAGAGCGCGAAGCGCGGTGGCAGCACCGCCGCGCGGACCAGCACGCCCAAAACCGGTGGGGGAGCGGGCCCGTTCGCGGCCGCGATGATCGCCCTGGGCCGTGGCCTGATCAAGGTCTGGCTCGGTTTCGCCCACCTGCTCGGCAGCATCGTGCGCGGCGTCGGCAACGGCGCCCGCGACCTCGATCCCGCGCACCGCCGCGACGGCGCCGGTCTGGCGCTGATCGGACTGGCCGTGATCGTCGCGGCCGCGATCTGGTGGACTCTGCCCGGCGCGGTCGGCGACGCCATCCGCACGGTCGTCAGCGGCAGCGTCGGCATGCTCGGCTGGGCCGTGCCGCTGATGCTGATGTTCATCGCGCTCCGCACGCTGCGCCACCCCGATCGCAACGGCCCGGCCGGTCGCCAGGTCATCGGCTGGACCTCCATCTCGCTCGGCATCCTCGGCCTGGTCCACATCGCGCACGGCATCCCGCGGCCGAGCGAAGCGGGCGACCCGCCGCTGCAGGACGCCGGCGGCGCGATCGGTTACGTCGTCTCGTCGCTCCTGTCCGATCTGCTCACTCAGTACGTCGCCTCGCCGCTGCTGGTCCTGCTGACGATCTTCGGCGCGCTGGTGGTCACCGGCACGCCGATCTACGCGATCCCGCTGCGCGTCCGCGCCGCGTTCGATGTACTGCTCGGACGCACAGAGATCCCCGCCGACGCTCCGTCGGTGACCGCCGGGACCGACGACACGGTCCGGCTGACCCGCAAGGAGCGCCGGGCCAAGGCCGCGCTCGACGACGACGGCGACCCCACCGTCAAGCCGTACGACTCGCCGGTGCTGGAGGGTCGCGAGATCTCCAAGCGCGGCCGCAAGACCAAGCCCCCGGTGGAAGAGGACCCGTACGACGTCGACGGCGAGCACGACGCCTCCGACCCGATCGCCGCGTCGACCGCCGCCGCCTCGGCTGCGTCGTCGAAGTCGGGCAAGCTCGAGTCCGCGCCGGAGCCGCCGCCGCACACGCCGCTGCCGCAGCGCGTCGAGCAGCTGAGCCTGTCCGGCGACATCACCTACACGCTGCCCGACGGTCAGATCCTGAAGCCGGGTTCGGTGCACAAGGCGCGGACCAAGGCGTCCGACGCGGTCGTCGACCGGCTGACCGAGGTGTTCGACCAGTTCGGCATCGACGCGCAGGTCACCGGCTACACCCGTGGCCCGACGGTCACCCGCTACGAGGTCGAGCTCGGCTCGGCGGTGAAGGTCGAGAAGGTCACCGCGCTGAGCAAGAACATCGCGTACGCGGTGGCGTCGGCCGACGTGCGGATCCTGTCGCCGATCCCGGGCAAGTCCGCGATCGGCATCGAGATCCCGAACGTCGACAAGGAGATCGTCAGCCTCGGCGACGTGATCCGGTCGGCGACCGCCCGCAACGACCACCACCCGATGGTGGCCGGGCTGGGCAAGGACGTCGAGGGCGGTTTCGTGGTCGCGAACATGGCCAAGATGCCGCACCTGCTGGTCGCCGGCGCGACCGGCTCCGGCAAGTCGTCGTTCGTGAACTCGCTGATCACCTCGGTACTGATGCGGGCCACGCCCGACGAGGTCCGGATGATCCTCGTCGACCCCAAGCGGGTCGAGCTGAACAACTACGAGGGCATCCCGCACCTGATCACGCCGATCATCACCAACGCCAAGAAGGCCGCCGAGGCGCTGCAGTGGGTCGTCCGCGAGATGGACATGCGCTACGACGACCTGGCGGCCTTCGGGTTCCGGCACGTCGACGACTTCAACAAGGCGGTCCGCGGTGGCAAGGTCAAGCCGCCGCCGGGCAGCGAGCGCGTCCTCACGCCGTACCCGTACCTGCTGGTGATCGTCGACGAGCTGGCCGACCTGATGATGGTCGCGCCCCGCGACGTCGAGGACTCGATCGTCCGGATCACCCAGCTGGCCCGCGCGGCCGGCATCCACCTGGTGCTGGCCACCCAGCGGCCGTCGGTGGACGTCGTGACCGGTCTGATCAAGGCGAACGTGCCGTCCCGGCTGGCCTTCGCGACCTCGTCGCTGGCTGACAGCCGGGTCATCCTGGACCAGCCGGGCGCGGAGAAGCTGGTCGGGCAGGGTGACGGCTTGTTCCTGCCGATGGGCGCGAGCAAGCCGATGCGTATCCAGGGTTCGTGGGTCACCGAGAACGAGATCCGCGCGGTGGTCGAGCACTGCAAGGAACAGCTGCAGCCGACGTACCGCGAGGACGTCACCGCTGTCGCTGGTCCCAGCAAGGACCTGGACGACGAGATCGGCGACGACCTCGACCTGGTGATCCAGGCCGCGGAGCTGATCGTGTCGACGCAGTTCGGTTCCACATCGATGTTGCAACGCAAGCTCCGGGTCGGTTTCGCCAAGGCGGGCCGCCTGATGGACATCCTGGAGAGCCGGGGAGTGGTCGGGCCGAGCGAGGGCTCCAAGGCCCGCGACGTCCTGGTCAAACCGGACGACCTTGAGGATTTCGTCGCCACCCTGCGAGGAGAGTGAGCCGTGACGGCCCATACCACCATGCCCCGCGGCCAGTTCGAGCCCGGACGCTTCGAGTCGACCGAGCACGACACCAACCGCCGTGACGCCGGTCCCGGCCACCCCGCCGGTTCGTACGAGGCGGCGCAGTTCGACCCCGCCGAGTACGACGGCGACCCGGGCGAGCTGGCCAACGAGTTCACCGTGCGGGCGTCGCAAGAGGTGCACGGCGGCCTCGCCGTCGGCGCCGCGCTGGTGGCCGTCGGGTTCGCGGTCTCCGCGTCGACCTCGCCGACCGGTGTGCTGCGCTGGATCGCGGCGGCCGCGTTCGCCGCGCTCGCGGTGATCTGCGCCCGCGCGCTGACGGTCGGGGACATGCTGGTCGCCGACCGCGTCGGCATCCGGCTGCGGATCGGCGACGAGTGGATCGGCACCCGCTGGGACGAGATCGAGGAAGTCACTGTCCTGCGCCGCCGGCACCCGCTCGACGACGGCCGGATCGCGGTGCACCTGCTCGACCCCGGACCGGTCCTGGCCGCGATGCCGGCCGCGACGCGCAGGACCACCGACGCGAATCGACGCCTCACCGGGACCTCTCTCGCGGTACCGTTCGGATTGACGGCGCGACCGTCGAACGGGGAAGTGGTTCAGGCGCTGCACTTGCTGGCGGACGCGAGATGTCCGGTCAGGGAACAGTTCTGACGCTGCCGTGACCCCGTCAGGCCAACGCCGTTGAGTTGGTGTCGGCGGATCGGTGCAGTACTCGGGCGGTGGAGAGGCGGTGGGGGCGTGACCATCGGCAGCGAGCTCACGGCGGCCCGCGAACGGGCGGGCCTGTCGGTCGAGCAGCTGAGCGCCGCGACCCGGATCAGAACAGGTCTGCTGGTCGCGATGGAGGCCGACGACTTCTCCCGGTGCGGCGGCAACTTCTACGCGCGCGGTCACATCCGCTCGATCGCCCGGGTCGTCAAGGCCGACCCGGCGCCGCTGCTGGCCTCGTTCGACGAGGCCTATCCGCCCACCGAGCCCGATCGGGCCCGTCGTGACGAACGCATCGAGCCCCGCAAACCCCGCCTGCACCCGGTCCGCCCGCGGTGGGCGGTCGTGGTCGGCGCGATCCTGGTCGGATTGATGGGCTGGGGCATGGTGCGCCTGTTCACGTTGCCGAGCGACGTCGAGGCCAACGCCTCCCGCACCGCCAGCCCGACACCGGCCGTCACCACGCCCGCCGCCAAACCCACGCCCGCCACGCCGCCGTCCCCGAAGCCCAGGCCTCCCGCGAAGCCGGCCCCAGCCGCCAAGGTGGTCGTGGTCCTCAAGGCCAGCGGCGAAGGCTCGTACGTCACCTTGCGCAACTACTACGGCGAGAAGCTCTTCCAGGGCCTGCTCGGCACCGGCTCCACGCAGACCGTGACGTATCCCGGCTCGATCAGGGTCTCCGTGGGCTCGCTGGAGAATCTCGTCATCACGATCAACGGCCAGAAGGTCGCCCCGAAGTCGGAACGCTTCATGATCACTCCCACCGGCGCGATCCAGAAGGCGCCGTAGACCGAGGATTCGGCCTGTCCCCGGTGCGGGTGAGCCTGGGCATCTAGCACCTGTCTCGGGGGTAGGCCGAGGTGGTTGGTTATGGGCGCGGGGGTGCCAGCAGTCATACTCGGGGTGATGACTACGAACCCCACGACTGTCGCCCTGGTCACGCTGGGCTGTGCACGCAACGATGTGGACTCCGAGGAACTGGCCGGCCGACTCGAGGCCGGTGGCTTCCGGCTGGTGGAGGATGCCTCCGAGGCGGACACCGTGGTGGTGAACACCTGCGGATTCGTCGAGGCCGCGAAGAAGGACTCGGTCGACACGCTGCTCGCCGCCTCCGACTACAAGGACTCCGGCCGCACGCAGGCCGTCGTCGCGGTCGGTTGCCTGGCCGAGCGGTACGGCGAGCAGCTGGCCGACGCGTTGCCCGAGACCGACGCCGTGCTCGGCTTCGACGACTACGCGGACATCTCCGACAAGCTGCGGTCGATCCTGTCCGGCACCAAGCACCAGTCGCACGTACCGCGCGACCGTCGCAAGCTGCTGCCCCTCGCACCGGCCGACCGCGCCAGCGTCCACGACGTTGCGGTGCCAGGCCACGGCGACGTAGCAGTGAACGGCTCTCACATTCCCACCTCGCTGAAGCCGGTGAACGGCAGCACCACGGACGCAGCGGCGGACGTCGACGGGCTGACGTCCGGCGCCACCGCCGAGCTGAAGGGTCGCGCGGTCAAGCCGTCCGAGCGGTCGGAACTGACCATCGACGCGCCGGACCTGATGAGCGCCCCGGCCAGCGGACCGCGCGTAATGCGGCGGCGCTTGGACGGTGGCCCGATGGCGCCGCTGAAGCTGGCGTCGGGCTGCGACCGGCGTTGCGCGTTCTGCGCGATCCCCGCCTTCCGGGGCGCGTTCGTGTCGCGGCGCCCGACCGAGGTGCTCGGCGAGGCCCACTGGCTCGCCGAGAACGGCGTGCGCGAGGTCTTCCTGGTGTCGGAGAACTCGACGTCGTACGGCAAGGATCTGGGCGATCTGCGGCTGCTCGAGACGCTGGTCGGCGAGATCGCGGCGGTGCCGGGGCTGACCCGGGTCCGGGTCTCGTACCTGCAGCCGGCCGAGATGCGCCCGACGCTGATCAGCGCCATGGCCTCGACGCCCGGAGTCGTGCCGTACTTCGACCTGTCGTTCCAGCACGCGTCCGGCCCGTTGCTGCGCCGGATGCGCCGGTTCGGCGATGCGGAGCGGTTCCTCGAACTGATCGAGTCGGTTCGGGCCCAGGCGCCGACCGCGGGAATCCGGAGCAATGTGATCGTCGGTTTCCCGGGGGAGACCGAGGAAGATGTGGACATTCTCTGCGACTTCCTTTCCCGCGCCGGGCTCGACGCGATCGGGGTGTTCGGGTACTCCGACGAGGACGGCACCGAAGCCGAGACCTACGACGGCAAGCTGGACGAGGACACGATCGCGGCCCGGCTCGACCGGGTCACCCGGCTGGCCGAAGAGCTGACGTCGGCCCGCGCCGAGGCGCGGATCGGTGAGACGGTCGAGGTCCTGGTCGAATCGATCGACGGCGACAGTGCCGAAGGCCGCGCCGCCCACCAGGGCCCTGAGGTCGACGGCTCCACGACGCTGACCGGTCTGCCCACCGGTTTGGCGGTCGGAGATCTTGTCGCTGCCACCGTGATGGCGAGCGAGGGAGTAGACCTCGTCGCGCAGTACGCCGCGCACGTGCAACCCCAGGAAGTCGCCCGGGCAGCTAACCTGACGGCGTGACGATCCCGCCGACGAATCCGGTGCCGCGCGCGGCCGCCGGTCCGCTCAGCGCTCCGAGCGCCTGGAACGTGGCGAACGCGCTGACGGTACTGCGGCTCGCTCTGGTGCCGTTGTTCGTCTGGTTGCTGCTGCGCGATGCGGGGGCCGACGACGGGAACCGGCTGCTCGCGACGGCCGCCTTCGTGGTCGCGATCGTCACCGACCGGTTCGACGGCGACATCGCGCGCCGCTGGAACATGGTCACGAACTTCGGCAAGATCGCCGACCCGATCGCGGACAAGGCGCTCACCGGGGCTGCCTTCATCGGGCTGTCCCTGCTCGGCGACCTGCCGTGGTGGGTCACCATCGTGGTGATGGTCCGCGAGTGGGGGGTGACCGCGCTCCGGTTCTGGGTGATCCGGCACGGCGTGATGCCGGCCAGCCGCGGCGGCAAGCTGAAGACGGTGCTGCAGGCGATCGCACTCGGTCTCTACCTCCTTCCCTGGCACTCGGTGGCCGTCCTGCACTGGACCGCCGTGGGGTTCATGGCCGCGGCCGTCCTCGTGACGATCGCAACCGGTCTCGACTACGTGGGTCGCGCGCTCCGTCTGCGCGCAGCCGCCAAACGTCCCCTTCCATGACTCGGTCCGACACGCCCGCGCCGCACGATGGCGCGAATCCGCCGATCGCCGACGCCGCCGGTCGAGACCACCGCGGCCTGGACGACGCCCTCGCGCGCTTCGTGGAACTGCTGAAACAGCGGGAAGCCACCGTCGCCACCGCCGAGTCGCTGACGGGAGGCCTGGTCGGCTCGACGCTGACCGACGTGCCGGGAATCTCGGCCGTCTACCGCGGCGGCGTGATCGTCTACGCCACCGACTTGAAGGCGACCCTGGCCGGCGTTCCCAAGGATCTGCTGGCCGCTGTCGGTCCTGTGCACGCCGACACGGCCTCGGCCTTGGCGGTGGGCGTCCGGGAGCGGCTGGGGGCCGTCTACGGCCTCGCCACGACCGGTGTGGCCGGACCGGATCCGCAGGCCGGGATCCAGGCCGGCACGGTGTACGTCGCTGCCGCCGGTCCGGGCACGGTGCTGGTCCGCAAGCTGTCGCTGAGGGGGGATCGAAGTGCCGTGCGCTGGGGGAGTGTCGAGGCGGTCCTGCGGCTCGGAGCAGAGTTGATGGCGGAAGATTCACAGTGATCGGGGTGTTGAGACCAGCATGGGCACAGGTAGGGCAGACTGGAGCGGCGCACCGAAGCTGGACGTTGCCAGGAGTAGTGACCTTGCAGCGGGTACCGTGGGTTCCGACGGTCGAGCTACGGTGCGAGTAGGTTCGGTCCGACAGGCGGAAGGGAGAAACCTCATGGTGCTGGTTCGTGGCCTGCTGGGCGACGTACTGCGGCGTAAGCGGCTGCGCCAGGGGCGCACTCTGCGCGAGGTGTCCGCCGAGGCCCGGGTGAGCCTGGGCTACCTCTCCGAGGTGGAGCGCGGTCAGAAGGAAGCCTCGAGCGAGCTGCTGGCAGCGATCTGCACGGCCCTCGATGTCCCGCTCTCGATGATCTTCGCCGAGGTGAGCGAGGACCTGGCCCGCGAAGAGGCTCTGGTGCTGGCCCACACGAGGATCGAGCCCGAGGTCGTCGCGGCCTGATCCACAGGCTTCCCGCACTGCCGTTCCGGCGTACACCGGCGCGATCACTGCGCCTCCGTCAGGCGGGCGGTGCGCAATGCCTCGTACGTCGAGACGCGGTACGACGTGAATCGAGCAGGCGGCGCCGTGCCGGACGGCGTCGGTGTCTCCGGGCTGCCCGAGCGGAAAAGCAGCAGCGCCGGGATCGGTGCGTCACCCTCCCGGCGGAACAACTCGTTCGCCGTCGCCAGGTGCCGCCTGGGGTTCGGGTAGGAGATCAGCCCGAACTGCTCCGGTCCGGCGTAGAGGTCGGTCAGCTCGGCGCAGGAGTCGAAACGTTCTCCGCTCTCGACGGCCAGCGCCAGCGGCTCCAGGAGCATGAAACCCTCCAGTGCATCGCAACCGAACACCACGAACTCGGGATGCCCGCGCAGGCACAGGCCGACCGTCGACGTGATCGCCGGCCTTCGGCCGTCCGGCGAAGCGACGTGCTCGACAACCCACCCATGCGATCGGATCAGCCTCAGCACCCTGACGGCGTACTCCGCGCTCGGCGGCTCTCGGCGGATGTCGGACATGACCTTCTCCTCTCCGAGTCGAACAGGTGTTCGATCTCGTCAAAGAAGGTATCCGTTCCCGACCCCTGCAATTGGGTTGTCCACAGCTCAGTTCTCGGGTTGGCAGCGCGGGCACCAGAAGGTGACCCGGTCCTGCGGCGGTTCGCCGATCTGGGCGGTCTGGATCGTCGTGCCGCACCGCAGACACGGCTTGCCGCGCCGCTCGAACACCCAGGTCCGCCGGCCCGGCCGGTCCACGCCGGTGGTGACCTGCGAACCGTGCCGCAGGTTCGCCTTCATCAGCCGCCGGCTGAGGTCCACCGCGGCCTCGAGATCGACCGTCGCGACCCGTCGCCAGGGATACAGCCCCAGCAGGAAACAGACCTCGTTGCGGTAGAGATTCCCAATACCGGCGAGATTGCGTTGATCGAGCAGCGCCTCGCTGATCGTCCGGTCCGGCTCGGCAGCCAGGTTCGCCAGCGCGAGCGCTCGGTCGAACGACGGCGAGAGCAAATCGGGCCCAAGATGCCCGACCACGGTGTCCTCGGCGTCAGTCGCGACCAGTTCCAGCACCGGCAACCGATAGCCGACAGCGACCCACGAGTCGGTCTCCAGCACCGCCCGCACCTGGTGGTCCGGACCGCCCTTCCACCGCTCGCCAGGCTTGTACAGATGCCAGCTCCCGTCCATCCGGAAGTGGCTGTGGATCGTCATCCCGCCGGACAGCCGCATCAGCAGATGCTTGCCACGCGGCACGACCTCGACCACTGTCCGGCCGCTCAAGTCGGTCGTGGCGAGCGCCGGGACGCGGAAATCGGTCTTGGTCAGCACGTTCCCGGCCAGGGCTTGATCGAGCCGTTTGGTCGCGCGCCAGACGGTGTCTCCCTCGGGCATGCCGGCCGCCTCAGACGCGCAGCCGCAGCCCGCGCGGCGTCGCGTGGAAGCCCGCCTTGGCCAGTGCGTCACCGAAGGCTGTGTGGCGCACCTGTTCGCCGTCCGCAGTCTCCACGCTCAGCTTGCCCAGATGCCCGTCCCTGATCGCGAGGGCCAACGCGTCGACCCCCGGCTGCAGCATGTCGGGATCCTCGGTGAAGCTGAGCACTGTTCGCCCGCCGCGCTCGACGTACACGATGAGTTTGCCGTCGACGAGCACGACCAGCGCGCCGGCCTTCCGTCCCGGTCGATGTCCGCCGGCGTTCTCCCGCTCAGGCCATGGCAGTGCTGCCCCGTACGGATTCGCAGGATCCGAAGCAGCCAGTACGACGGCGCGCGCGGCCTGCTCTTCCTGTTGCCGCGCCACGCCCCCGTCGGCCATCGCCCGCAACCGGTCGACCGCCCCCGGAAGCGCGAATTGCGCCGCTCCTAGCCCGGCCACGAAGTACCCGCGGCGACACCGGCCGGACTCCTCGAAGGCGCTCAGAACCTTGTAGACCGCCGCGAACCCACCCGGAGTTCGCTCGGTGATCACCGAGCCCCGCGTGACGATCCCGTAGCGATCCAGCAGGGTCTCCGCCGCGGCATGCGCCCGGCGCGTCGCGTCCTCACTCCGCTCCGGCAGCAACGACCATCGCCCACCGGCGGTCGGCGGACCGCTGCGTGAGGGCATCGCCGGTCGTCCCGGTCTCGGCGCTCGCCCAGGCCGTGCCCGCGGTGCAGCCCGTTTCGTCCGGTGGCTTCCGCGACCACCTCCGACCAGGGAACGCACCGGAGCGAGCGTGTCGTTGGTCAGCTGCCCAGCCCAGACGAGATCCCAGAGCACCCCGACGAGCGTTTCGTCGTCGACCACACCGGCCGCCGCACCCACCGCGTCACTGAGCTGCCGGAAGAAGAACGCGCCGCCTCCGGACAAGGCATCCAGCACTGCTTGATGCGTCTCACCGATCTCGAACGCAGGATCGACGTCCGGCAGCGTGAGGTCGCAGTTGTCCGCGAGATGCAGCGAGACCCACCCGTCCGTCCCCGGCAGCGAACCGGCTCCGGCCCAGATCACCTCACCCGTCGCGGTCAGCTCGTCCAGCATGGAGGGCTGGTACCCCGGTACGCGGGCCGGAAGCACGATCGACTCGAGCGCCGAAGCCGGCACGGCACATCCCGCCAGCTGCTCGATCGCGCCGAGCAGTACGTCGTACCCTCTGCCGCGGCTGCTCGTGATCCCTTGCCAGGCAGGCAGGAAGCGGGCCAGCGCAGCCGGCTCGACCGGCTCGACCTCCTTGCGCAGCGCGGCCAGTGACCGACGCCGGAGCAACCGAAGGATCTCGCTGTCGCACCACTCCATCGCGATGCCGCCGGGCAGGAACTCGCCCTCGACCACGCGGCCGGCCGCACCGAGCCGTCGCAGCGCATCGGTCACCACCGCGACGCCGATGCCGAGATGAGTCGCCAGATCCACAGCGCGGAATGGCCCGTGGGTCCGCGCGTAGCGCGACACCAGATCGCCCAGCGGATCCGCGACGGGCTCGGCATGCGCTTCGGCGATCCCCGGCGGCAGCGGTACGCCGAGCGCGTCACGCAGCCGGGCGACGTCCTCGACGACAGCCCACCGGTGTTCACCCGCGACGCGAACCCGGACCACCCGGCGAGCCGCGGCCAAGTCCGTCAGCCAGGCCTCCGCGTCGGATCCGTCCACACAGCGTTGCGAGGCTTCGTGCAGCGACAGCGGCCCAACCAACCGCAGCACGTCGAACAGCCCCTCGGCGTCGCGCGCGCGGCGGTCCTCCGCCAGCCGCTGCAGCTCGGCCTCGGTCCGCAGTACGACTTCGGCGTCGAGCAGCTCCCGCAACTCGGTCCGCCCGAGCAGCTCAGCCAGCAGGCTCTGGTCGAGGGCCAGCGCCGCCGCGCGCTTTTCCGCTAGCGGCGCGTCGCCCTCGTACATGAAGGCGCCGACGTAGCCGAAGAGCAGCGACTTCGCGAACGGCGACGCCTCCGGAGTCTCCACCTCGACCACGGAGATCCGCCGCTCACCGATCCCGGTCAGCAAGTCCTTCAGCGCGTTCAGGTCGTAGACGTCCTGTAGCACCTCGCGCAGCGTCTCCAGCACGATCGGGAACGACCCGTACTTGCTGGCCACACTGAGCAGCTGCGCGGATCGCTGCCGCTGCTGCCACAACGGCGAACGCCGTCCTGGATTCCGCCGGGGGAGCAGCAGAGCCCGCGCGGCACACTCCCGGAAGCGCGCCGCGAACAGGGCGGATCCGCCGACCTCGGCAGTCACCAGATCCTCGATCTCGGCCGGATCGAACAGCACCAGCTCCGCGCCCGGCGGCGGCTCGTCGGTCTCTGGCAGCCGCAACACGATCCCGTCGTCGCCCGAGACCGACTGGGCGTCCATCCCGTACCGCTCGCGCAGCCGCGCGGCGATCGCCAGCGCCCACGGGCCGTGCACCTGACCGCCGTACGGCGAATGGATGCAGACCCGCCAGTCGCCCAGCTCGTCGCGGAAGCGCTCGACGACAATCGTCACGTCGTCCGGCACCCGGCTGGTCGCGTCGCGCTGCTCGCCGAGGTAGGCGACCAGGTTGTTCGCCGCGTACTCGTCGAGGCCGGCGTCGCGGGCGCGCTTGATCGCCTTGGCCGGCGGTAGCGAAGCCATCGTCCGGACGAAGGCGCCGGTCGCCGCTCCGAGCTCGGCCGGCCGTCCGACCGCGTCGCCCTTCCAGAACGGCAGCCGCCCGGGCTGACCGGGCGCCGGCGAGACGAGCACCCGGTCGTGAGTGATGTCCTCGATCCGCCAGCTGGACGCGCCGAGCGTGAACACGTCGCCCACCCGCGACTCGTAGACCATCTCCTCGTCCAGCTCACCGACGCGGTGATTGGTCGACTCGCCGACCAGGAAGACCCCGAACAGCCCGCGGTCCGGAATCGTCCCGCCGCTGGTCACCGCGAGCCGCTGGGCCCCCGGCCGGCCGGAGATCTCACCGCTGACCCGGTCGAAGACGATCCGCGGTCGCAGCTCGGCGAACTCGTCCGAGGGGTAGCGCCCCGACAACATGTCCAGCACCCCGTCGTACGCCGAACGCGGCAGCGTGGCGAACGGCGCACACCGGCGGACCAGCGCGTACAGCTCGTCGACGTCAACGGTGTCGAGGGCAACGATCGAGACGATCTGCTGGGCGAGCACGTCGAGCGGATTGGCCGGGATGTGCAGGCTCTCGATCAGCCCGTCGCGCATCCGCTGGACCACCACGGCGGTGTCGACCAGGTCGCCGCGGAACTTCGGGAACAGCACCCCGCGGGACGTCGCCCCGACCTGGTGACCGGCCCGTCCGACTCGCTGCAACCCGCTGGCGACCGACGGCGGCGCCTCCACCTGGATCACCAGGTCGACCGCGCCCATGTCGATGCCGAGCTCCAGGCTGCTCGTCGCGACCACGCACGGCAGCCGTCCGGACTTCAGATCGGCCTCGATCAGTGCGCGCTGCTCCTTGCTGACCGATCCGTGGTGCGCCCTGGCGATCAACGGCGGCGCGGCCAACGATGCGCCGGACTGTGCCATCAACTGCGCCGGCGACCCGGCGTCCGGCAACTCCAGCTCGGCTCGCTCGGCGGCGATCTCGTTGAGCCGGGCGGTGAGCCGCTCGGCCAGGCGGCGTGAGTTGGAGAAGACGATCGTCGAGCTGTGCTCCGAGATCAGATCGAAGACGTGCTCCTCGACATGCGGCCAGATCGACGCGTGCCGGGGCGGACCCGCCGCCGATCCGGACGTCTCGATCTCGGTGGTCGCCAGCTCGGCCATGTCCTCGACCGGTACGACGACGCTCAGGTCCCACTGCTTGGTGAACTTCGGCTGCACCACCGTCACCGGCCGCTCGCCGCCGAGGAACCGGGCGACCTCCTCGACCGGCCGGACTGTGGCCGACAGCCCGATCCGCTGAGCCGGCTTGGGTAGCAGCGCGTCCAGCCGCTCCAGCGTGAGCGCCATGTGCGCGCCGCGCTTCGTGCCGGCGACCGCGTGCACCTCGTCGATGATGACCGTCTCGACGCCCCGCAGCGACTCCCGAGCCTGCGACGTGAGCAGCAGGAACAAGGACTCCGGCGTCGTGATCAGTACGTCGGCCGGCTTGGTCGCGAACTTGCGACGCTCGCTGGCCGGGGTGTCGCCGGAGCGGACCGCGACCTCGACGTCGATCGGCGCCTCACCTAGCCGGCGGGCGGTCTCCCGGATACCGATCAAGGGGGCGCGCAGGTTGCGCTCGACGTCGACCGCGAGCGCCTTGAGCGGTGAGACGTAGAGCACTCGGCAGCGCTGTTTCGGGTCGTTCGGCGGCGGAGTGGTGGCCAGGCGGTCCAGCGCCCACAGGAAGGCGGCCAGCGTCTTGCCCGAACCGGTGGGCGCGACCACCAGCGCGTCCCGGCCCGCGGTGATCGCGTCCCACGCCTCGAGCTGGGCCGGGGTGGCCGCTTCGAAGACGTCGCCGAACCACGCCCGGGTGGCGGGCGAGAAGCGGCTGAGCGCGGTGGACTTCTGCACGCTGTCCATCTTGCCGGGTCGCTCCGACAGTTTTCGTCCGGCGCGTCACGGACCGGAGCCCGGACGCGTGGTGTCCCCCTGGTCTGGAATGATCTGCGCCATGAAGAACCGCTTGCGCATGGCGCTGGTCGTCGTCGCGTGTCTGGTCGGTCTGACCGGGTGCGTGAAGCTCGACGCCGACTTCAAGGTGAACTCGAACGAGACGGTCTCGGGCAGCATGAAGCTCGGCGTCGACAAGCAGCTGGTCGAGTCCAGCGGCCAGTCGCTGGACGCCATCCGCAAGCAGATCGACACCGGGATCACGAAGACCGAGACCGAAGGTGTCAGCTGCAAGCCGTTCGAAGACGACAAGTACGTCGGGTCGGAGTGCTCGTTCGACAGCGTGTCGTTCGCCGACATGGGCACCTCCACGACCAGCGGCGTCGGCTTCCGCAAGGACGGCGACAAGTTCGTCGTCAGCGTCAAGGACAGCAGCCTGAGCCGGGAGCTCCCGGAGAGCGTCCAGCAGCCGGTGATCAACTTCAAGATCACCATGCCGGGCAAGATCCTCGAGCACGACGACGGCGCGCAGATCGACGGCCGCACCGCGACGTACGACAGCCTGGACAAGCTGGGCAAGGTTTCGCTGACCTCGGAGGCCGGCAGTTCGTTCCCGCTCTGGGCGATCATCCTGATCATCGTCCTGGTGCTTCTGGCCGCGGCCGCGGTGGTGTTCTTCGTGCTGCGGAGCCGCAACAAGCAGCAGCCCTATCAGGGCGGCGGCCAGTACGGGCAGTACCCGGGGCAGCCGCAGCCGGGCCAGTGGGGTCCCCAGGGCCCGCAGTACGGCGGTCCGCAGGGTCCTGGTCAGTACGGACAGCAGCCAGGGCAGTACGGACAGCCTGGTCCGCAGGGACCGCAGTACGGGCCGCCCGGTGGTCCGCAGTACCCGGGCCAGCCGCAGTACCCGGGGCAGCCGCAGCAAGGTCAGCCCGGCCAGTGGGGTGGTCAGCAGGGCCCGCCGCAGCAGGGTGGACCGGGCTGGGGCCAGCCCCCGCACCAGCAGCAGCCGCCGCAGCAAGGTGGCTGGGGCCAGCCGCCCCAGCAGGGCCAGCCCCCGCAGCAGGGTCAGCCTCCTCAGCAGGGTCAGCCGCCGCAAGGGCAGCAGCCGGGCTGGGGCCGACCCCCGCAGGATGACGGGCGGGCATGAGGCTCACCGAATTCTGGGACCGGATGGACAATGCGCTCGGCCCGGCGTACTCGCGGACCTGGGCCGAGACGCAGGTGATCAGTGGCCTCGGCGGGCGTACTGTCGCCGAAGCGCTGGCCGAGGGTGAGCACGCCAAGACGGTCTGGCGGGCCGTCTGGGCGCACCTCCAGCTCCCGCCCAACGAACGCTGACGAGCAACCCCCGCACTCTGGCGAGCAGCAGAACCTAGCTGCTCGCCAGAGTCGTTTCCGGCTCGGGCAGCGGCGCCTCCGGCTCGGGGTCACGCCGCTGTGCCAGCTTGCTCGGCCACCACAGGTGCCGGCCGATGTCGAGGTTCAGCGCGGTCACCAGCACCGACCGGACCACGATCGTGTCCAGCAGTACGCCGAGCGCCACCGCGATCCCGATCTCCGCGAACGCCACCAGCGGCAGCGTCGCCAGGACCGCGAACGTGCCGGCCAGCACCAGCCCGGCCGAGGTGATCACCCCACCGGTCGCGGCGACTCCGATCAGCGCGCCACGCCGGGTCCCGTGCTGCTTGGCCTCCTCGTGCACCCGGGTCATCAGGAAGATGTTGTAGTCGATGCCCAGCGCCACCAGGAAGACGAAAACGAACAACGGCAGCGACGAGTCCGCCCCTTCGAATCCGAGCACCTGGGTGAAGATCAGCGAGCTGATCCCGAGCGCGGCCGCGAACGACAGGACGACGGTCGCCACGAGCAGCACGGGAGCCAGCAGCGACCGCAGCAGCACCGCCAGGATCAGCAGGACGACCACCAGTACAGCCGGGATGATGATCTTGTTGTCGCGGTCAGCGGCGCGCTGCGTGTCCAACAGGATCGCCGTACCGCCGCCGACGAGCGCGTCGGCGTTCGGCACCGCGTGGACGGCGGCTCGGGCGCGATCGACGGTGTCCTTCGCGGCCTGGCTGTCGGCCGGAGCTTGCAGCGTCCCCTCGATGTAGGCCAGCCCGTCGGCGGTCCGTGGCTCAGCCACTGCAGCGACGCCCTGGGTCGACTCCAGCGCAGCACTGACGGCGGAGGCCTGGTCGGCATTGCTGACGACAACCAGCGGGTTGCCGGCTCCGGCGGGGAAGTGCGCGGCGACGATGCGCTCGCCGATCACTGAGTCCGGCGTACCGGTGAAGGACTCTTCGTTGGACAACCCGTCCGGGTTCAGCGTCAGCATGCCGAGCGCGGCGGCTCCCAGCAGGACTGTGGTGGTCACCCAGGTCAGCCGGGGCCGGACAGCGATTCGGCGACCGATCCGGCCCCAGATGCTGGTCTCGGTGTGGTCCGCGGAGCCGTAGGTCGGTCGCAACGGCCAGAAGACCCAGCGGCCGCAGATGACGAGCAGTGCCGGCAGCAGGGTCAGCATGGCGAGCAGCGCAACGACGATGCCGACCGCTGCGACCGGACCGAGTCCGCTGGTCGAGTTCATCGATGCCAGCAGCAAGCAGAGCATGCCGGCGACCACAGTGGAGCCGGAGGCAACGATCGCTGGTCCGGACCGGTGCAGGGCGAACGCCATTGCCTCGTGCCGATCCTCATGCCTCCGCAGCTCCTCGCGATAGCGGGCGACCAGCAGCAAGGCGTAGTCCGTCCCAGCGCCGAACACCAGCACAGTGAGGATTCCCGCGCTCTGGGCGTTCACCGTCAGGTCGGCTCTGGACGCCAAGAGGTAGACAACGGCCTGGGACGCGAACAGAGCAGTCCCCGCTGAGATCAGGGGAAGCAGCCAGAGCACCGGGCTGCGGTAGGTGAGCAGCAGGATCACGATGACCACCGCGGCCGCCGAGTAGAGCAGCTTGCCGTCGATCCCTTCGAACGCCTTCTGCGAGTCGGCAGCGGTCCCGCCTGGCCCGGTGACGTGGAAGCTCAGCCCGTCAGGCCGGTCGGCGGCGATCCGTTGCAGATCGGCGACCCGCTCGCCAAGCGTTTCCCAACCACCCGAGCCGGCGTTGATCGGCACGATCACCTGTAGCGCCTGGCCGTCCTCAGAGGGGAGCGGACCGATCACCTCTCGGTCGACGTCCTGCAGTTCGCCGTACGCCGTGACGTGGGCGGCGACTGCTTGCTGATCCGCCGGGGTCAGTCCGGCCGGCCGTTCGTAGACCAGCACCGTCGGGATCTCGTCCGGCGAGCTGAACCGGGCCGTTGCCTGCAGCACCTCCGTGGACTCGGCGTTGCCGGGCAGCCAGGACACCGCGTCGTTGTCCTGTGCGCCGGTCAGCTTGCCGGCCGGGCTGAAGGACACCGCGATCGCGGCGATCCAGAGCACCAGAACGACCCACTTGGACACCTTGCCGCACGGCAACGCCGCGAGCCGGCCGATTCCGCTCACTCCGATCACGCCCCCCGGGGCAACCGCCGGCCCGCCGTCCGCCGGGTCAACGACGACGGCACCCCCGCGATCCAGCGTCCTCGCAACCGCAGGAGGCGTCAACGAGCGCGGAGTAGTACTGCGGTCACGCTCTGCGGGGGAGCTACGGCGTCCAGCCGGTCCGCTCGGCCCACTCCTCGGCCGGCAGGTAGATCAGGTCGCAGACGGGATCCTTCAGATCGGCGTAGTCGCCCACGGTCTCGAACGGCAGGGCCGCCGCTCGCTCCTTGAACGTGCCGTACGCCGCTGCCGTGTCCGGGTGAGCGCGCAGATAGTCGCGGAAGAGCAGCGCGTACCGCTGGTTGGCGTGGCCCTCGACCCGGATGTGGAGGTTGACCCGGCGGCGGTACATCGGTTCGACGACCAGCCGCTTGACCCACTGCAGCTCCTCGGCCGGCAGACCAGGAACCGGATGGTCGCGGCGTGGCGGCCTGAGCTCCCAATCGGCGGCGACGAGCAGCTCCGCGGCGTCGTCGAGCTGGGGTTCGCCGGCGACCGTCGCCTGGATGTCGAGCACGTCCTTGGCCGCCAGACCGGGGACAGCGGTCGAGCCGATGTGGTCGATGCGGGTGACGGTGTCGCCGACGATCCTGCGAATGGTCTCGGCGGTCTTGGCGAACTGCGCCGCCCAGGTGGGGTCCGGCCGGACGATGCTGATCGACGAACTCATGCCCTGATCATCGCAGCGCGGACCGGGCTCGCACAGGTGCAGTTCGTGGCTGCGATCGACGGGCGCTTCGCGGCTGGGTCAGACCGGCTTAACGCGGAACGCGCTGCTGGTCAGCAGGTCGGCAGCGGCGTACGCGGCCTTGCGGATGCCCTTGCGCTCGTCGAAGAAGCCACCGACCAGACCGACGCCCGGGAGCTTGCCGATCGCTCGTGCGCCGAGGCTGCCGCGTGGGCGGTCCTCGAAGACCTCGCCGAGCCCGCCGAACAGCTTGGAGATCCGCCATACGAGCCGGACTCCCTGGCGAAGTCCGCGCTCCTCCGAGTCGTCGCCGAGACCCAGTTGCTTGGCCACGTCCTGGCCGGCCTGCGTCGGGTCGTCGTACCGGAGCACGTCGTCCGGCGTGATCGGCCGGCTGGTCAGGACCCGGGCGATCACCGCCGTACGGTCCGCATGCGCCTCCACGCCGTACTCGCGGCAGACGGCGCCGATCACCATCGCCTGTACGGCGGCGCCGAGGGTGTCCTTGATCGGGAGCGCGTCCGCGGCCGCGCCACTGAGCCGGGGGAGCCCCGCGACCACCGCGGCGAACCCGCCCAGCCGCTCGACCCACCAGTCGCAGCGCTCCGCCAGCGGGAGCGTCGGCCACTCGGTGTGACCGGGCACCTTCATCCGGAGCAGCCGGTCGATGGCCAGGATGAGCGCCTTCTCGGCGAGGTTGGGTTGCTCCTGGGCGGAGTACTCGGTCAGGATGCTGCGGATGCCGAACGGGTCCTGGGTGCGGAGCGCGTCGAGCACCGAATCGATGCCGAACTCGACCCGGCTGAGTGCCAGGATGACGGCGGAATCGGGGACGTCGGGACGGTCGGTCACGTCGGCAAGCGTAGGGGCCGGCGGGTTCTCGACAGTTGTCGGCGTGTCAGTTGGGATTCGAACACGTGTTCGGGTTATTTTGTGCCGTACGGGTTTCGCGGACGAGGCCGGGAGTTGTCCACAGATTCAGGACCGCTCCGGAAATTGTCGGTGGCAACCCATACCTTCTCTGACGACAACGAAATTCCTCCGGGCGGCTGGGTCAGCGGTCCGAAACGACTAGATGGGTCAGGTGGCAGTCAGATGGCTGGTGCAGCAGCGAGTGCGGAGCGGGCCGCGGCGGATCGCGAGAAGGCGCTGGCGACCGCGCTGACGCAGATCGAGCGGCAGTGCGGCAAGGGCTCCGTGATGCGGCTGGGTGAGCAGGGCAGGGCGCCGATCGAGGTCATCCCGACCGGGTCGATCGCGCTCGACGTCGCGCTGGGGATCGGCGGGCTGCCGCGCGGTCGCGTGGTGGAGATCTACGGCCCGGAGTCGTCGGGTAAGACCACCGTCGCGCTGCACGCCGTCGCGAACGCCCAGCGGGCCGGCGGTATCGCCGCCTTCATCGACGCCGAGCACGCTCTCGACCCCGACTACGCCCGCAAGCTCGGGGTGGACACCGACGCCCTGCTGATCTCCCAGCCCGACTCCGGTGAGCAGGCCCTGGAGATCGCCGACATGCTGATCCGCTCCGGCGCGATCGACATCGTCGTGATCGACTCGGTGGCCGCGCTGGTGCCGCGGGCCGAGATCGAGGGCGAGATGGGTGACAGCCACGTCGGTCTGCAGGCCCGGCTGATGAGCCAGGCGCTGCGCAAGATGACCGGTGCGGTCAGCGGGACCAACACCACCGCGATCTTCATCAACCAGCTGCGCGAGAAGATCGGCGTGATGTTCGGCTCCCCGGAGACCACGACCGGTGGTAAGGCGCTGAAGTTCTACGCGTCGGTCCGGCTGGACGTCCGCCGGATCGAGTCGCTGAAGGACGGTACCGACTTCGTCGGCAACCGGACCCGGGTCAAGGTCGTGAAGAACAAGGTGGCCCCGCCGTTCAAGCAGGCCGAGTTCGACATCATCTACGGCCAGGGCATCAGCCGCGAGGGCAGCCTGCTGGACCTCGGCGTCGAGCAGGGCTTCGTCCGCAAGGCCGGCGCCTGGTTCACCTACGAGAGCGACCAGCTCGGCCAGGGCCGGGAGAACGCGCGGAACTTCCTGCGCGACAACCCCGATCTGGCCAACGAGCTGGAGAAGAAGATCAAGGAGAAGATGGGCATCGGCCAGGGCGAGGTCGCTGCCGACACGCCGCCGGTCGAGGTCGATGTCGACTTCTGATCCCCAGTCCGCCACCGGCCTGAGCCAGGCCGAGCGGCTGGCGTTGGCCCGCAAGCTCCTGGCTGACGGGCCAACCGGCTCCACCCTCTGGACCCCCGACGGTGCGGACCGCGACGACGCCGCGGACCGCACCCGGGGGCGGTCCAGCTCTCCCGCCCCGGAGACGTCTGCAAGCGACGCCTCCCGGGCAGAGAATTCCCGGTCCGAGACCTCTCGGGCCACCCGCACGCAGAGCCGCACGTCAGCGGCCTCGAACTCAGCTCGTGCCCGCCGCGGCGCCACGCCCGGCGGACCGCCGCAGTCCGACAACTTGCCTGCAGCAACTACTTCGGCTGGTGAATCACCAAGCGACGCGGCGGAATCGCCGGCAACCGACCTGGTGGACTCGTCTGGTGTTACGCCGCGGGCTCGTGGCGCGAACTTCGCCGGGACCGGAGCGGGGGAGAGCCGCCGCCGATCTGGCAGGACCTCCGCCGCTCGGCGAACCTCTGACGAAGACGACGCCTGGCCGTCGCACGAGGGCCGCTCCGGGGCGGTCTCAGGCATTCGTGCCGTAGCGCCCGAGCTGCTGGATCCGTGGGACGCCCTCGAGGACGAAACGCGCCGCCGCACAGCCGAACGACGCCAGGCCCAGGCCGAAGAGCCGGATCCCTGGGATTCCCTCGAGCTCGGCACGACCGCCCGCCGCGGTGCGGACTCCGACGAGCCCGATCCGTGGGACTCGCTGGACGGTGCTGGTTCGGGCAAAGCCCGTCCGAAGGCCGATGAGCCTGACCCGTGGGACTCGCTCGATGCCAAAGGCGCGAGCTCCACGCGTCGCCGGCGTACGCGCTCATCGGACGACGGGCACGCCGCGGTCGACGACGGCGCGAACAGGCGCGCCGGGGTCGACGACGGCGCGAACAGGCGCGCCGGGGTCGACGACGGCGCGAACAGGCGCGCCGCGGTCGACGACGGCACGACCAGTGCTGCGCGCGCCGCAGACATTCCCGGTGCGGGCGCAGCGGACGATGCAAAAACAAGAGCCGCGAGTTCGGGCGGCATCAAGAGCTCGGCCCGGGCCAAAGGTTCCGGTCGAACCAGCCGGCCGGAGGTGTCGGCGGGTGCTGGGCACGCGCCTGGCTCGGAGCAGGATGCGAGCGGGGGACTGCTACGGGGCTCGGACGAGACCAGAGGGCCGGGACGCGCGCGCAGCGCGGATGGTGTCGGGCGCGCTGGTCGTGCGATGGACTTGGAAGGCTTGCCGGTTGCAGGCGGGGACGCTGGCGCGGGCGACGAGCAGGCGGGTTCGTCGCTGGCCCACGGGGGTGTTGGGAGCGGTTCTCCAGCACGTCGCGGAGGCGCTAAGAACATATCGTCTGCCGATGCCGATGCCGATGCCGATGCCGATGCCGATGCCGATGCCGATGCCGATGCCGATGCCGATGCTGGCGTCCGATCGCCGGTCCGTGGCCGAGGTGTTCGAGATGTTCGAGCACAGGCGGGTTCGTCGGCGAGGGGCGGAGCCGTCGGAAGCGGTTCGCCGGAAGGTAGTGGCGGCGCTGGAAACGCATCGTCGGCCGGTGCCAGTGCCAGTGCCAGTGCCAGTGGCGGGGTCGGTGCCGATGTCGGATACCAGGTCGCCGGCCGGAGTGTTGGAGATGGCGGAGCGCAGGCCGGGGCATCGGCGGGGCGCGAGGACGCGGGTGCTGAGTCAGGCGGTCGGTCGGCTCGGGCTGGACGTTCTGGGCGGCGGCCGACTCGCGGGTTCGGAGGACGGCCGCGGCGGGGTGCTCGGGGTGGGGACGAACCGGGGATGCCGGCGGATCCTTCCGTGGACCAGGATGCTGATCCGTACCAGGTGGCGCGGACGATTCTGCTCGACAAGCTCACGGGGCAGCCGCGGACGCGCGCCGAGCTGGCCGACGTACTGGCGGATCGTGAGATTGCCGATGAGGTGGCCGATGAGGTGCTCGATCGGTTCACCGAGGTGGGGCTGATCAACGACGCGGCGTTCGCGACCGCGTGGGTCGAGTCGAGGCACCGAGGGCGAGGACTGGGCAAGCGAGCCCTCGCTCAGGAGCTGCGCCGTCGAGGCGTCGACGACGAGCTGGCCCGTGATGCCTTGGAGGAGCTCGATTCGAGCCAGGAGGAGGAGACCGCCCGGGCGCTGGTTCGCAAGAAGCTCCGCTCGATGCGATCGCTCGATCGTCAGGTCGCGATGCGCCGCCTGATCGGCATGCTCGCCCGCAAGGGGTACCCCGGCGGGCTCGCCATGACCGTCGTCAAACAAGAACTGGCCGCCTCCGATGAAGAACTTCCCCTTCTCAACGACTCCGGCCTCGAAGCCGAGTAGCTTTCCGCTGCCCTTTGGGGGGTGCAGACGGCGTACGGGGCTGGACGGCCGCCATGACTGGCCAGCGTCTTCGCGGATCAAACTGACCGATCACCGTGACCGGCGCGACGTTCGCTGCCGCACGGAACCTCGAGGGATTCGCCTCGCCAGCCCGCCGACGTCTTGACTGTTGGTGTTGTCGAGCGTCTGGGTTTAGCCGCGGGCCGGACGGCGGACCGCAATCGCTGTCCCGCTGGCGAATTCCCGCGGTTTCCCTCACCGCTGCGGCGGCACTAGGTGGTCGACTCGGCACTCCAGGCGGCCACCGTGCGACCGAACGGCGGCGCCTCGTGAGGTCACGTCCTCGAAGTCCTCACAAGAACGGCCGCACCTCGATCTTGCGATCGCAGACCTTCGACGCCTCGGTGGCCAGCGCGAGCGCCACATCCAGGTCGGGCGCCTCCCACACCCAGACCCCGGCGAGGTACTCCTTCGACTCCACGAACGGCCCGTCGGTCAACACCGCCTGCTCGCCACGGTTGTCGATGACCGTGGCCTCGTCGGTGTCCGCGAGTCCGCCCGCGAAAACCCAGTAGCCCTCGGTGATCAGCCGATCGTTGAACTCACTGATGGCCGGCTGCCGGTCCGTGCTGCCGGGATTGCTCTTGTCGTCGATCACAGAAACCAGATACTGCATCTGCACTCATCTCCTTGTGTGTCGAGAAAGGTTGTTCGGTGGTCAAAGCCATCAGGCCGTCGCATACCGCGGACGCCCGGCCGGCCGATTGCTCTGGATCGTCACACCCATGGAGTCGACCCGCGACTCCTGCAGTTCGAGCGCGATGTCGGGGCCGGTCTCCGCAAACAGTCTCGCGCCCTGGCCGAGAATCACCGGGATCACGATCAGCACCATCTCGTCGACCAGCCCGTTCCCCAGCAGCCACCGAGTCAGAGCGCCACTGCCGTGCACCTGCAGCTCACCTCCGGGCTTGGCCTTCAACTCTCTGGGTCCCGCCGCGAGATCACCACGGAGCACGGTCGTGTCCTCCCAACGTGGCGCAGTCAGGGTGTTCGAGGCGACGTACTTAGGACGATCGTTCAACGCCGCCCCGATGGGATGCGTACGCATCGATCCCCAGGCCTCAGCGAACAACTCGTAGGTACGCCGGCCGAACAAGAACGCCTCGGCACGCTGGCAGGTCTGCGTGATGAACGCCCGAGTCTCGTCGTCACCCGCTCCCCGTCCCCATCCGCCACGCTCGAACCCGTTCCGGCAATCCTCGTCCGACACGCCGCGGTTCCCCTGCATCACTCCATCGAGGGTCACCTGGGTCATGGTCGTCAACTTCACGATCGCGTTCCTTCGCCTCGGTGCCGCCCGTTCTGGCCGGCCTCACCCCTGCTACGAACCCCACCGCCCCGATCCGACATCACCTCGCGGACTCGGTGTCGCGTGGTTGGTCGCTCGGCGTACGAGGGCGCGTGGTGTGGCCTGTGGCGCCAGGGTGAGTAGTGGGGCTCGTGGTGCGTGTGATGCGAGGGTGGGTCTGGAGCTCCTGGCGCGAGGGCGCGTGGTGCCAGTAGGGCGGGGTAGGTGCTGGAGCCCTCCACACGGGTGTGTGGTGCGGTGCCGAGGGTCCTTTGTGGGACCGTGACGCGAGGGCGTCCGATGCGAGGGTGGTTCTGGAGCTTCTGACGCCCTCTGGTGCGGTGCGTGGGTACTTGGTGGGATCTTGACGCGAGGGTGAGTGATGCGAGGGCGCGCGGGTGCGGCGCGTGGCGCGAGCGAGTCCGTGGGTGCGGTGCGTGGTGGCGCGTGTGGCCCATAGACCGCACGGGTTCGGTCCCACCGCTGTAGATGGTCGCGCGCGGCTGCGGTGCTCTGCGAGACGGCCTGAGTGTGCCGCCCTTGAAGATCGCTCGGCGGGCGAGGAGATGCTCGTGCCCAGCCCGGGTCGATTCCCACGCGGGAATGGCGACCACGGGCGGTGGCGTCCGTGCCCTCGCAGACCCGCTCCTGCCCGCCGACCGGGATATCGCGCTCGGGACCCATGGCGTCGTCGCCGCGGTGCCTGGCTTGTCCCGGCGGGACGGCCGGCGGCAGAACCTTGATGTCCATCCGGTGGCACCCGGCGGTCGCTCGTCGCCGCGGGGTCGGTCCCGCTGGCAGCTCGAGCAGCTTTCCCGCGCCGCAGGATTGGCGGTGACACCCCCGGCGTATGGGTTCGGGGACATCGCAGGGACGGGGACGGGTTCGGGGACGGGGACCATGGCGTCGGTGGCTGCGTCGACGAGATCGTCGCGTGATCGCGCCCTGACCGGGTGAGGTCGGCCGGGCGGGGAGACTGGGGCGATGGGATATGTCGGGTCTTACACCTGGCGGTTGCGGCAGCGGGTGGGGGCGGAGTTGCTGCTGATGCCGGGGGCTCAGGTGGTGGTTGTCGGGGAAGCCGGGCGGGTGCTGTTTCAGCGGCGGCGGGATTCGGGGTTGTGGGAGTTTCCGGCGGGGGCGGCGGAGCCGGGGTTGAGTTTTCGGGGGACGGCGGTTCGGGAGTTGTTCGAGGAGGCTGGGTTGCGGGTGCGGGAGGAGGATTCGGTGCCGTTCGCGTCGTTGTCCGAGCCGGAGGTGCACGAGATCACCTATCCGAACGGGGACCGGATGCACTGTTTCGCGCTGTGTTTCGAGGCGCGGCGGTGGGCGGGGGAGCTGCGGCCGGAGCCGGACGAGGTGAGTGGGGCTGGATTCTGGGCGGTGGATGAGCCGCCCGCGGTGCTGCAGCCGCAGACCGAGGTGGTGCTGGGGCTCTACCGGGCCTACTTGGACAGTGGGGCTTTCCAGGGGCGGTGAGCGGGTTTCGGCCGGTTTCGCGCGGGTTTTCGGGGGTCCGTGGGTGGCGTCGGGGCGGGTTGCAATGCGGGGGGTGGACGGCGAGGGATGTTGACGGGTGTCGGCCGGGGGTGTGTCATCCGAAGAGAGACCGGCTTTTGGGGCCGGTCCGTAGGCTGGCATTTTTCTGTTGAGATCCGCCCCTGACACCTCTTTGGAGGGTGCAATGAACGATTTCCAGGAACAGGCGAAGAACTGGCTCCGGAACGTCGTCAAGCAGAACCCGGACAAGATCAAGGCAGGTGTGGAGAAGGCCGGCGACCTGATCGACAAGCAGACCGGCGGCAAGTACGCGGACAAGGTCGACTCGGTGCAGGAGAAGGTCGGGACGTACGTCGAGAAGCAGTCGGGTGGGGCCGCGGGTGGTCAGGCCGGCGGCGCTGCGGGTGGTCAGAGTGGGCCGAGCGGTCAGGCCGGCGGCGCGGCGAGCGGTCAGGCCGGTGGCGCGCCCAGCGAGCAGACCGGCGGTGATCCGGCGACCGGCCCGGACGACGGTGCGCCGGACGCGCCGACGCAGACGACTGGCTCCGGTACCGCCGATTCCAGCGGAACCGACGGTTCTGCCGCGAACGGTGGAGTGGTCGGAGGCGAGGTGCCCGACGTGAGCGAGAACGACGCGAGCTCGGCCGGCTCCCGGCCCGAAGGCGCGGAAACGGGCGGCACGGCCACCGGTACGTCGGACGGAGGGCTTCCGGGCCCGAGGTAGGTCGCAGCAGGTCGGCTCGGTCGGTCGATAGATAGATCGGCCGCTCGGAGCGAGACAGTCCTTCAGCACCCCAGTCCACGGTGGGCGCCAAGCCTCCGGGGCTGGGGGTGCTGTGTGTTGGAGGGGCTGGCGGAGTCGCCCGGTGGCAGACCGTGAGCACACGACCCGGATCGTGTCGTGGCGCGCGAGTGTCCACCTTGACCCTGTGGATGGCCGCGCCTAGCCTCGGAATCAGCAAGGGAACCGTCCACCCGGACGGTTGACGACATCGCAGAGGTCGGCCTGCTGGCCGAGCACTGGAGGGCGCGCAGGCGCACTCCAGGAATACGAAACCAGAGCTCTTCCGAGCTTGCCGACGGTGGGCGCACCGCCCGCCGTCGCATAGGAACGGACCCGGCGCTCACCGGGGGACGAAGGCCGTCGGCACGATCGCCGACGGTGGAGATCCCGGTCGGCGCGTTCCGGCGTACCGTCTTCTGGCCGCTGTGTGGTGATCCCTTCGCGAAGAGCTGGTCACGCCCGGGGCGTGACTCGATGAGGGGAGACGCCGATGCCGCAGCACATCGCCGGTCCGGCCGCCGTGATCTCGTACGCCGCGACGCCGACGGCGACGTCGGTGGGACTCGTGGTGGTCGGTCTCCTCGTGGTCGGGCTGCTTGCCTGGATCGGGCTGACGCTGACCCGGCGCAAGGGCGCCGAGGTGGCGGCCGCTGAGGCCAACGCGAAGCTCGAGGCCGCGACCGCGGTCGCCGAGGCGAAGTCGATCGGCGACCGGATCCGGCGTGAGGCCGAGGACGAGGCGGTGGCGCTGCGGACCCGCGCGAAGGACGCCGAGCAGCGAGCCGAGGAGTTGCGCCGGCAGGCCGAGCAGCAGGCCGAGGCGCTGCGCAAGGACGCCGAGTTGCGCGCGAAGGAGATCGAGCAGCGTGCGGACGAGGCGCGTCGCCAGTCCGAGGACCGCGCGTCGGAGATCCGCCGCGAGGCCGAGCAGCGGGCGTCCGTCGTACGGCGGGACGCCGAGACCGAGGCACAGTCGATCCGTGACGACCTGCGCGAGCAACGGCTCGAGATGGAACGCCGCGAGCACCGGCTGACCGAGCGCGAGGAACGCCTGGACGAGCAGCTGCGCGCGCTGGAGGAACGGCAGAACGAGCTGGCCGCCCAGCTCGCCGAACTCGACCGGCAGCGAGCCGAGATCCGCGACCTGGAGGACGAGCGCCGCCGCATCCTCGAAGGCGTCGCGAACCTGACCAGCGAGCAGGCCAAGGCCGAGCTGGTCGCCGCACTGGAGGCCGAGGCGAAGCGGCACGCGCACGCGATCGTCCGCGACATCGAGCGGCAGGCCCAGGACGAGGGCGAGAGCAAGGCCCGCCGGATCATCACCGGCGCGGTTCAGCGGCTCGCCTCGGAGCAGACCAGCGAGTCGGTCGTGTCGGTGGTGCACCTGCCCAGCGACGACATGAAGGGCCGGATCATCGGCCGCGAGGGCCGCAACATCCGGTCGTTCGAGCAGACCACCGGCGTCAACCTGATCATCGACGACACCCCCGAGGCGGTGCTGCTGTCCTGCTTCGACCCGGTACGCCGGGAGACCGCGCGGCTGACGCTGGACTCGCTGGTGCTGGACGGCCGGATCCACCCGAGCCGGATCGAGGAGATCTACGAGCGCAGCAAGGGCGAGGTCGCCGAACTGTGCGAGCGCGCGGCCGAGGACGCGATGGCGGAGGTCGGGATCACCGATCTGCATCCGGAACTGGTCCGCACGATGGGTCTGCTGCGCTACCGGACGTCGTACGGGCAGAACGTGCTCAAGCACCTGGTCGAGTCCGCGCACCTGGCCGGGATGATGGCGGCCGAGCTCGGGCTGGACCCGAAGTTGTGCAAGCGCGGCGCGTTCCTGCACGACATCGGCAAGGCGCTGACGCACGAGTCGGAGGGCAGCCACGCGATCGTGGGCGCCGACCTGGCCCGCAAGTACGGCGAGAACGACGACGTCGTGCACTGCATCGAGGCGCACCACAACGAGGTCGAGGTCCGCACGGTCGAGGCGGTGCTGACCCAGGCGGCCGACGCGGTCAGCGGCGGTCGCCCGGGCGCGCGGCGCGAGTCGCTGGAGGCGTACGTGCAGCGGCTCGAGCGGCTGGAGGAGATCGCGATGCACCACGACGGCGTCGAGAAGGTGTTCGCGATGCAGGCCGGCCGGGAGATCCGAGTGATGGTGCTGCCGGACGCGGTCGACGACATCGCCGCGCAGGTGATGGCTCGTGACATCGCGAAGCAGGTCGAGGAGGAGCTCACCTACCCCGGCCAGATCCGCGTCACCGTCGTCCGCGAGTCCCGCGCCACCGAGGTCGCAAAGTAACCGCAGTTGTAGGTCGGCCTCGAGAACCCGGCGGCGCGGCGGCTGTACGAACGCCTCGGCTACCGGCTCTGACCACGCCGCGGCGGAGGATCAGGCCCGCCGGTTCTTGTGCTCTGTAGGCGTCACGTCGATCTCGTGCTGCAGCGGGTACTGGTGCGGGTCGGTGTTGTACTGCTCTTCGACCTGCGGATTGATCACAGGAGCGTCGTCGGTGCGGGCGCGATTGCGGTTGGCGACGTTGTAGGACAGCCAGATGCCCGCGGCGCCAGCCAGCATGACGACGATGCCGACGACGGTGAAGTCGATCGGTCCGGAGGTGTCCCGGATGCCGAACGCGATGATCGCTCCGGCGGCGATCAGGAAGATCCCGACGCTGATACGCATACTCTTCCTCCCTCTCCAGAGGTGGCGGCTCCGGCTGAAAGCACGGTCGATTCCACTCGGGCGGGGACAGGTGACGCTGCGTCAACCTTGCTCACTGCCAGTACCCACCCGGACGGTTGCCATGCACAACCGTCTGGGCGGGCGCGGTCAGCGGAAGGCCGCTTGTCCGGTCAGTGCCTGGCCGATCACCAGTTGGTGCACCTCGGACGTGCCCTCGTAGGTGAGCACCGACTCGAGGTTGTTGGCGTGCCGGAGCACCGGGTATTCGCCGCTGATCCCGTTCGCGGCCAGGATCGTGCGGCACTCGCGGGCGATCGCGATCGCCTCGCGAACGTTGTTCAGCTTGCCGACGCTGACCTGCTCGGGCCGCAGCGCGCCCTTCTCCTTCAGCCGGCCGAGGTGCACGGCGAGCAGGATGCCCTTGTTCAGCTCGACGGCCATGTCGGCCAGCTTCGCCTGGGTCAGCTGGTACGCCGACAGCGGCTTGTCGAAGACCTGCCGCTCACCGGCGTACGACACGGCCGTCTCCAGGCAGTCCCGGGCCGCGCCCATCGCGCCGAAGATGATCCCGAACCGGGCCTCGTTGAGACACCCGAGCGGCCCGGACAGCCCGCGCGCCTCCGGCAGCATCGCCGAGGCCGGCAGCCGGACGTCGGTCAGGATCAGCTCCGACGTCACCGACGCGCGCAACGACAGCTTGCGGGTGATCTCGGGCGCCGAGAAGCCCGGCGTCGACGTCGGTACGACGAAGCCGCGCACCCCGTCATCGGTCCGCGCCCAGACCACCGCGACGTCGGCGACCGAGCCGTTGGTGATCCACATCTTCGACCCGTTCAGCACCCAGTCGTCGCCGTCGCGCCGCGCACTGGTCCGCATCCCGCCGGGATTGGAGCCGAAGTCCGGCTCGGTCAGCCCGAAGCAGCCGATCGCCTCGCCGGCCGCCATCCGCGGCAGCCACTCGGTCTTCTGCTGCTCGCTGCCGTACTTCCAGATCGCGTACATCGCCAGCGAACCCTGCACCGACACGAGTGAGCGCATACCGGAGTCGGCCGCCTCGATCTCCAGACAGGCCAGCCCGTACGCCACCGGCCCGAGCCCGGCGCAGCCGTACCCGGTCAGGTGCATCCCGAGCAGCCCGAGCGAGCCGAGCTCCTTGGCCAGCTCGCGGGCGGGGATGGTCGCCGACTCGAACCACTCCGGCAGCGACGGCCGAAGCCGCTCGTCGGCGAACCGGCGGGTGGTCGCGCGGATCGCGACCTCCTCCTCGGTGAGCAGCGAGTCCACGTCCACGAGATCCAGGGAAACGGTCATGCCGTCAAACTATCCGCAACCCGCGCCGGCCGTCCCTGCGGTGAACCCCACAGTCACCTGTGGAACGCCTCACTCAACAGCTGCGGAAAATCTCACTTGCTGTAGAACGGCCACCACCAGCGCCGCTTGCGCGGGTGCCGGACGACGACCGAGCTCCACTTCGCCTGCCCGGTGACGACCAGCCGGACGCCGTCGCGCTCGGCCGGCCCGGTCTTGTTGCTGGTCGAGCTGCCGACCACGTCGATGTCGTCGAGGTTCACCACCCAGCCTCTCGGCACGATGACGGTGATCGAGCTGTGCTTCAGCTCGGCGACCACGTGCACCTCCGGCCGGCGCACCAGAGCCTCGGTGAAGTCGAGCTTCATGCTGGAGTGCTCGGCCTGCGTGACAACCCGCGCCGGCACCTGCCAGGCCCCTTCGCGCTTCTGCGAACTGTGCTTGGCCCGGATGACCAGCTCGGCGGCGCCGGTGGGCTCGGCCGGGGTCAGGTCCGCGGTCGCGGCGCGCAGCTCGAGTTCGGTCTTGGCCGAGTAGACCTGGGTCAGCCGCTCGTCCAGTTCCTGGAAGTCGAGCCGGCCGTCGCCATGGGCTTCCTGCACCAGCGAGGCGGCCTGCTCCCGGTCGCGGTCGGAGGCACGGCGGGCGGGCGGCGGCTGTTCCAGACTCATGCGCCAACGGTAGCGCCGCGACCCGGTCGGAACCGTTGTCCACAGGCCGTCGTCCGGCGAATCGCTGCGCGGCGTGCCGACCTGAAACAATAGGTGGGTGAATCCGCGCACCGTCGTCATCCTCGGCTCGACCGGCTCCATCGGCACCCAGGCCCTGGAGCTGATCGGGCGGAACCGCGACCGGTTCCGGGTCTGTGCCCTGTCGGCCGGCGGGGAACACGTCGATCTGCTCGCGCGGCAGGCGCTGGAGTTCGAGGTCGAGGTGGTGGCCGTCGCCCGTGCCACGGTCGCCCAGGACCTGCAGCTGGCCTTCTACGCCGAGGCGCAGCGCCGAGGCTACGCCCGGGGCGAGTTCCGGATTCCCAAGATCCTGACCGGGCCGGACGCGTCGAGCGAGCTCGCCGCGCTGCCGTGCGACGTCGTACTGAACGGCATCACCGGCTCGCTCGGGCTGCGGCCGACGCTGGCCGCCCTGGACGCCGGCAACACCCTTGCCCTGGCGAACAAGGAGTCCCTGGTGATCGGCGGCCCGCTGGTCACCCGGCGGGTCAAGCCGGGACAGATCGTGCCGGTCGACTCCGAGCACAGCGCGATCGCCCAATGCCTGCGCGGCGGCAGCGGTGACGAGGTCCGCAAGCTGCTGCTGACGGCGAGCGGCGGCCCGTTCCTCGGCCGCGCCCGGTCGGAGCTGGCCGGAGTGACCGTCGAGCAGGCGCTGGCCCACCCGAACTTCGCGATGGGTCCGGTCGTCACGATCAATTCCGCCACCTTGGTCAACAAAGGGCTCGAGCTGATCGAGGCCCACCTGCTGTTCGGGATCCCGATCGACCGCGTGGACGTCGTCGTGCACCCGCAGCAGGCCGTGCACTCGATGGTCGAGTTCCACGACGGCGCGACGATCGCGCAGGTCGGGCTGCCGACGATGACTCTGCCGATCGCGCTCGGCCTCAGCTGGCCCGACCGGATACCGGACGCATCGCCGCCGTGGGACTTCGCCGAGGCGAGCACCTGGCAGTTCCTGCCGCTCGACGACGACGCGTTCCCGTCGGTCCAGCTGGCCCGCGAGGCCGGTACCCGCGGCGGCACGGCCCCGGCGGTGTTCAACGCGGCGAACGAGGTCTGCGTGCAGGCGTTCCGCGACGGCCGCCTGCCGTTCCTGGCGATCGTCGACACCGTCGCCCGGGTGGTGACCGAACACGACGTACCCTCGTACGAGGAACTGTCCATCGACGACGTGCTCGCCGCGGACGCCTGGGCCCGCGCCCGGGCCCGTGAGCTCACCGCCATCGGGAACGACAACGGCCAGGAGACCCAACCGGCATGACCGCACTGCTCACCTTCATCGGCATCGTTCTGTTCGTCGTGGGCATCCTTGTCTCGGTCGGCCTGCATGAGCTGGGTCACATGGTCCCGGCCAAGGCGTTCGGGATGAAGGTCACCCAGTTCTTCGTCGGCTTCGGCCGGACGGTCTGGTCGGTCAAGCGCGGCGAGACCGAGTACGGCATCAAGGCGATCCCGGCCGGTGGCTTCGTCCGGATCATCGGCATGCTGCCGCCGGCCAAGGGCCAGGACCCGACCAAGGTCCGCAAGGCCAACACCGGCCCGATCCAGTCGATGGTGGAGAACGCCCGCTCCGCGGAGTACGAGACGATCGAGGCCGCCGACGACGGCCGGCTGTTCTACCAGAAGGTGTGGTGGAAGAAGCTGATCGTGATGGCGTCCGGACCGCTGGTCAACGTGGCGATCGCGTTCGTGCTGTTCGGCGGTCTCTACATGCTGTACGGCGCTCCGGTCGCCCAGACGACGATCGCCACCGTGACCGACTGCGTCATCCCGGCCTCACAGGCCTCGGCGGACCGCAAGTGCCAGAGCGGCGACCAGGAGTCGCCGGCCAAGACGGCCGGCTTCCAGGTCGGCGACCGGGTCGTCTCCTTCAACGGCACCAGGATCGAGACCTGGGAACAGCTCACCCCGCTGATCCGGAACAACACCGACAAGCCGGCCACCATCGTGGTCGAGCGTGCCGGGCGGGAGACCACGCTCACCACCAGCACGATCGTCAACCAGGTCCGCGAGGAGCCGGGTTCGGACAAGTTCGTCTCGGTCGGCTTCCTCGGGGTCTCGCCGGAGAGCAAGATCGAGCGCCAGGACTTCGGCTTCGTGGTCGACGAGATGGGCCGGATGACGGTGGCCACCGTCCAGGCGCTCGGCCGGTTCCCCGAGAAGCTGGTCGGGGTGGCCAAGTCGATCGTCGGCGGCGAGCGCGATCTGGACAGCCCGATGAGCGTGGTCGGCGCCAGCCGGGTGGCCGGCGAAGTCGCCTCGAACAGCGACCTGGCGGTGGCCGCGCGGCTGTCGTTCCTGGTCCAGCTGCTTGCCTCGCTGAACCTGTTCCTGGCCCTGTTCAACTTCATCCCGCTGCTGCCACTGGACGGCGGGCACATGGTCGGCGCCATCTGGGAGGGCATCAAGCGCGGCTTCGCCAGGCTGCTCGGCCGGCCCGATCCCGGCTACGTCGACGTCGCCAAACTGCTGCCGATCGCCTACGTGGCGGCCAGTGTCATCGTGGTGATGGGCGTGCTGCTCGTCGTCGCCGACATCGTCAACCCGATCCGTCTGTTCAACGGATGACCCTCACCCCCTCACGGACAAAGGACCAATGAGCATCTCCCTGGGCATGCCCGCGCTGCCTCCGCCGACCCTCGCCCCGCGCCGCAAGACCCGCCAGATCAAGGTGGGCAAGGTGCTGGTCGGCGGTGACGCGCCCGTGTCGGTGCAGTCGATGACGACCACGCTGACCGCGGACGTCAACACCACGCTGCAGCAGATCGCGGAGCTGACCGCGGCCGGCTGCGACATCGTCCGGGTCGCCTGCCCGTCGCAGGACGACGCCGACGCGCTGCCAGAGATCGCCAGGCACTCGCAGATCCCGGTGATCGCCGACATCCACTTCCAGCCCAAGTACGTGTTCGCGGCGATCGAGGCCGGGTGCGCGGCGGTCCGGGTCAACCCGGGCAACATCCGCAAGTTCGACGACCAGGTCAAACAGATCGCCGCGGCCGCGAAGGACCACGGCACCTCGATCCGGATCGGCGTGAACGCCGGCTCGCTGGACCCGCGACTGCTGCAGAAGTACGGCAAGGCCACGCCCGAGGCGCTGGTCGAGTCCGCGGTCTGGGAGGCGTCGCTGTTCGAGGAGCACGACTTCCACGACTTCAAGATCTCGGTCAAGCACAACGACCCGGTCGTGATGGTGAAGGCCTACGAGCTGCTGGCCGAGCGCGGCGACTGGCCGCTGCACCTCGGTGTCACCGAGGCCGGGCCGGCGTTCCAGGGCACGATCAAGTCGGCGGTCGCGTTCGGCGCGCTGTTGTCGAAGGGCATCGGCGACACCATCCGGGTCTCGCTGTCCGCGCCGCCGGTCGAGGAGGTCAAGGTCGGCCTGCAGATCCTGCAGTCGCTGAACCTGCGCGAGCGCAAGCTCGAGATCGTCTCCTGCCCGTCGTGTGGTCGTGCGCAGGTGGACGTCTACACGCTGGCCGAGCAGGTCACCGCGGGGCTCGAGGGCATGGAGGTGCCGCTGCGCGTCGCGGTGATGGGTTGCGTGGTGAACGGTCCGGGCGAGGCGCGGGAGGCCGACCTCGGCGTTGCTTCCGGCAACGGCAAGGGGCAGATCTTCGTCAAGGGCGAGGTGATCAAGACCGTGCCGGAGTCGCAGATCGTCGAGACGCTGATCGAGGAAGCGATGCGGATCGCCGAGGAGATGGGCGAGTCGGTCGAGGGCGGCGAGCCGACGGTCACCGTCGGCTGACCCCACCTGGAAGGGTCCGGCCGGCGTAGACCGGACCGTGTCCTTCCGGACTCGGTTCGCGACGAGCTGAGCCGGCCGAGCTCCCCCTGTGCCCCGTACGGCGTGCAGGGTTTCCCTCGTCTATCGCGGGCGTCTTCCACCGCTTCGGGCTTGCGCATAGTGTGCGAACCGGTCCGCACTCCCTGCGGCGGGCCGTCGGGAGGCACACCAAATGAAGCGCAAGATTCTCGCCGTACTCGCCGCCGGAGCCGCTGCCTGCGCGGCCACGCTGCCGGCCGCGGCGATCAACTCCTACAACTCCAGCCCCGCACCCGAACGCACCGAGGTCGGCGCGTTCATGGCGTTGTGGGACAACACCGGTGACGGCGTTCCGGACCGGTTCGACTGGGTCTGCAGCGGGACGATGATCGACGACGACACCTACCTGACCGCCGCGCACTGCACCGACGACTGGCCGGCCGGGACGCGGTTCTACGTGTCGCTCGAGCAGGACGTCCAGTCGCTGCTCGACCAGGCGGCCGCGGCCGGCCTGACGCCCGCGCAGACGGCGGCCGACTTCGTCGCCGACGGGCACGCCGTCGAGGGCGATCCCCACCAGGACCCGGCCTACCCGGGCAACTCGGCCGACTCCCACGACATCGGCGTGATCGACTTCGCCGACCGCGCGACCACCCCGGCCGACGTCTGGGACTTCACGCCGGCCACGCTGCCCACCGCCGGCCAGCTGGACGCCCTCGGCAGCCGTGCGCTCGACGCGGCGTCGTGGCTCGTCGTCGGCTACGGCACGCAGGAGGCAGTCCGCGGTCCGGGCGGTCACACGCATCCGGGCGGCGGCGTCCGGCTGAAGGCTCCCGAGGACTTCAACGCGCTGAACAAGACCTGGGTGCGGCTGTCGATGATCGCGCCGCAGGGCAACGGCGGCGCCTGTTACGGCGACTCGGGCGGTCCGAACTTCGTGACGCTCAACGGTCAGCTGGTGCTCGCGGCGACCACGATCACCGGCGACGCACCCTGCTACGCCACGAACGTCGTCTACCGGCTCGACACCGTGTCGGCCCGGACCTTCCTGGCGCCGTACGTCGCCCTGCCCTGAGCGGAGGCTACTGTTCGGCCTGTGACTCGGTATCTGGTGGTCAGCGCGATCGCGGGTGAGGCGAAGTACGTTCCCGAGGGGATCCCGGTCGTGCTGACCGGGATCGGCAAGACCGCGGCGGCGGTGGCCACCGCGCGGGCGCTCGCGACGACCGACACGACCGACCTCGTCGTGCTCAACGTCGGTACGACGGGCGCCCTGCGCGACGGCCTGTCCGGTCTGTTCCTGCCCAGCGAGGTCGTCAACCACGACGTCAACGCCGACGCGATCCGGGCGATCGGGCTGGACCCGAAGGAGTCGCTGCCGATCGAAGGCGGCGACGGCACGGTCCTAGCCTCCGGCGACGTCTTCGTCACCGACCCGGCGGTTCGCGAGCGCCTGGCCGAGCGGGCTCACCTGGTCGACATGGAGGCGTACGGCGTCGTCTTCGCCTGCCGTGAGTTCGGCGTACCGGTTCGGCTGGTCAAGCACGTCTCGGACTCCGCCGACGAAGCCGCGATGGACTGGCCCGCTCAGGTCGACGCCAGCGCGAAGGTCCTCGGCGAGTGGGTCCGCCAGGAGATCGGCTAGGCCTGCTGGCCGAGCGTCACGTCGCGGCCGGTCGAAGTCTGCCAGTAGAGAACCTGCCGGCCCGAGCGGCGACGGTGCAGCAGACCCGCGTCGGACAGCACGCGAAGGTGGTCGGCGACGCTGGCCAGTGAGAGCCCGGTCGTCGCCACCAGCGCCGTCGTGCTGATCGGTGCGGCGGCCTCGACCAGGATGCGGGCGCGGTTGCGGCCGAGCAGCCGGACCAGCGGTTCGGCGAGCGGCTGGGCGGCGGCGAAGATGCCGCTGACCGGGTAGGCGATCGCGAACTGGTCGGGCAGTCGCCAGGTGACGCTCGATCGCAGGCTGTGCGTGGCGATGAACATCAGGTCGTGTCCCCGCACGTCGGTCGGCGGGAAGTCCGCGCGGTTGACCTGCATCCGGCCGTCGCCGAGCCAGCGGATGTCGGGTCCCAGCCCGCGCAGTACGCCGGCCCAGCCGTGCACGCTGAGGCTGGACGTGCGGGAGACGATGTCGGCCTGCAGCACGCGATAGCGCCGGGGCCAGTCGGGCTCGACTGTCTCGGTCCAGATCCAGCGCAGCAGCCCGGCCACCTCCGCGGCGAGATCGTGGCCCTCGGCAACCAAGCGCGGCAGCACGGGAGCGTCGTCGTCCGCGGTGGTGGGGCGAGTCCGCGGGGACGGCGAGCGGGTCACCAGCAGGTCCGCCCGGATCTCGTCGTCGCTGAGTGCGGCGAGCGGCGAGATCTCCTGCTCGAAGGTGAGATCAGGCGCGAGTGGCGGGACGGTCAGGAAGTCGGCGGTCCACCGCGGCCCGAAGGCGGCGTCGATCACCGCCGCCCCCAGCGGTCGCGCGGCCAACTGCGCCGTCCACCCGGCCAGGTGCAGCTCGCGCCAGGCCCGGTACCACGGCTGCGACGGCTGACGGAGCATCTTCAGCGCCGACACCGTCTCGGTCAGCTGTGACGTGCCGAACCTGGCGTTGGCCAGCACGTCGGCGTCGACGAGGAACTCGGACAAGGTTTCGCCTCCAACCGAAACTGTAGGCGTCGCGGCGACCGGCGGCGAGGGTTTCGGCATGAGCACCTACCGGGAGATCTTCGGCCGGACCGAGTTCCGCAGTCTGTGGCTGAGCAGCGCACTCGGCAACGCGTCGTCGACGATGACCAGCCTGACGCTGGCGATCGTGGTGAACGAGCGGACCGGCTCGGCGCTGCTGTCCGCCTTCGTCATGTTCGGTCCGTCGCTGGCTCAGGTGATCGGCGCGTCGACGCTGATGTCCGCCGCCGACACCGCGCGGCCGCGGCGGATCCTCGTGCTGCTGGCCGTGCTGTCGACCGGCGCGGTCGCGGCGCAGGCGGCGTTCGACCTCTCGCCGGCCGCCCGGTTGCTGCTCACGCTGGCGGTCGCGTACGGGCTGTCCATCGGCGCCGGAGTGCGGTGGGGACTGCTGAACGAGGTGGTCGCGCCCGACCAGTTCGTGCTCGGCCGGTCGGCGATGAACCTGTCCGTCGGCGCGATGCAGATCGCGGGGTTCGGCGCGGCCGGGCTGCTGCTCCAGGTGCTCGACCCGGCCCAGGTCTTCTGGCTGGCGACGGCCTTCGCCGCGCTGGCGATCCCGGTCCTGCGCTTCGGTCTGGCCGACCGCCCGCCGCGCCGGCTGGCCCGGACAAGTCCTCGCGAGACCTGGCGAGGCAACCGGATCCTGCTGTCGCGCCCCAGCACTCGTCCGCTTCTGCTGGCCCTCTGCATCCCCAACGGTTTGATCGTGGGCTGCGAGGCCCTGTTCGTCCCGTACGCCGGTTCAGGCGCGGGGCTGCTCCTGGCCGCGGGAGCCGCCGGCATGATGACCGGCGACCTGGTCGCGGCCGATTCCTCAACCGGTCGTCACGCAAGACGGTGAGCGCGTACCTGCGCTTCCTGCTCGCCGTACCGTTCCTCGGTTTCGCCTTCGACCTGCCGCTCGGCGTACTGGCGGCTCTGGTCGGAGTCGCTTGCATCGGGTACGGCGCGTCGCTCGCCCAGCAGGAGCTGCTCACCGACGCGACGCCCGTCGAGCTCCGCGGTCAGGTGCTGGGGCTCGAGTCGGCACTGCGGATGACCACCTTCGGCATCGTCGCGGTCGTTGCCGGTGCGGCCGCGGACCTCGTCGGTCCCGCGCCGGCGATGACCGGGCTCGCCGTCCTGTCGCTGCTGGCCTCGGCGGCGCTCACCCGTCCGCTGGCTCGGGTCGCCCGAGCGTCTGCAGATGCTGGAGAATCTTCGTCTCCCGCGCCAGCCACCGCATCACCCCGACCCCGCGTTCCTGAACCTGCAGGTTGGCGCGCAGCGCGTCGGCGACGGTGACCCAGCGGGGGACCAGCTCCAGTTCGGTCTCGTAACCTTCGAGCTGCTGGTCCCCGAGATCCCCGGACGACGAGCAGAAGAAGTAGTGCGAGGTCATCTTGAAGATCTTGTACTCCGGCTCGATCGCCCGCAGGTACTCGACCGTGCTGCCGAAGGACAGGCCGACCTCGACGTCGTTCAGCCCGCACTCCTCGCGGAACTCGCGCTCGAGCGCCTCCGACGGCGACTCGCCGGGTTCGACCCCGCCGCCGGGGAACTTGTAGTCGCCGTGGCGGGAACCGAGCAGCAGCAGTTCGTCGCCACGGAACAGCGCGCCCCGGACGGCGGTGCGTTGCAGGGTCCGGCCGGTCAGGTCGAGGTCCGGGTCGTGCCGGAAGGTTCCGAGCATCATGCCGGCCATTCTGTCCCCTGGCGCGCCCGCGGTCGGCCGTAGGCTTGACCTTGACCTCAGGGGCAGGGTTTAGCGTCGGTGACGAGGAGGCGGGATGCACATCGGGGACTTGGCGGCCGAGGCCGGCGTGACGGTCAAGGCGGTGCGGTACTACGAGGCGCAGGGGCTGCTGAAGCCCGAGCGGCAGCCGAACGGCTATCGCCGGTACACCGCGGAGGACGTCGTGATCGTCCGCGAGGTGAAGGCGCTGCTGAGTCTCGGGCTGACCGCGGAGCAGACCTACCCGTTCATCGAGTGCCTGCGGGCCGGCAACGACCGGGCCGACGTGTGCCCGGCGTCGCTGACGGCGTACCGGCTGCGGATCGCGGAGGTGGATCGGCGGATCGCCGAGCTCACCGACCTGCGTGGCAAGCTCACCGGCCTCCTCGCCGATGCCGAGAACTGGAGAAGGAGACCCGTCCATGAGCGACCTGCTGAGTGTTGACCAAGGCAACTTCGACGAGGTGGTGCTGGGCGCCGCCAAACCGGTCCTGGTCGACTTCTGGGCGCAGTGGTGCCCGCCGTGCCACCAGATCGTGCCGGTGCTGGAACAGATCGCGCGCGAGCGCGCGGACCAGCTCGACATCGTGAAGCTCAACGCCGACGAGAACCCCGAGATCCCGGCCCGCTACCGGGTGATGGCGATGCCGACACTGATGCTGTTCCACCACGGCGAGCTGATCTGGTCGGTCGTCGGCGCCCGCCCGAAGTCCTGGCTGCTGAAGAACCTGGACGACGCGCTGCTCGCCGCCGTCTGACCCGCTGAACCAACGGCCGGTCCGATCGGGGCCGGCCGTCAGTGCATCTTGCACACCTCGACCAGTACGCCGTGCGGCCCCGCGACGTACGCGCTCGTGCTGCCCCAGTCGGTCTCCATCGGCTCCAGTACGACGGTGCCGCCGCGCGCGCGAATCGCCTCGATGTCGGCCGCGACGTCCTCGGAGGCGAACTGCAGCAGCGCGCCGCCGAGCGGCCGGATGTCGTCGATCAGCGCTCCGCGGTGCAGCGAGACGACGATGTCCCCGGCGTCGACCTCGGCGTAGCCCTCGCCGGCGTTGCCACGCACGGGCAGTCCGAGCACGGTCGCGAAGAAGTCCGCGATCTCCTGGTTCTTCTCGTTCGTGTCGGTCAGCAAACTCAGGTGGTCGAGACGAAGAGCCATCAGGTCCTCCTAGTAGCTTGGTAGCGTGCTAGCATTCTAGGCATGCCGGACGACATTGCCAAGAAGGCGCAGTTCAACGTGTACCTGCCGCCGGAGCTGATTCGGCGGGTGAAGCACCAGGCGATCGACGAGGGTGTGAGCCTGTCGGCGCTGGTCGAGCAGGCTTTGGCCGAGTACTTGGACAAGCACGAGGAGGCCCGGGATGAATGAGGTGGTGATCCGTCCGCTGCGGTTCACGGCGGACGTCGACGCGATGCGCGCGTTTCTGGAGACGCTCGGGCTGCGTCCCCGGATCGAGGGCAAGAGCGGCGGCTGGGTGGACCTGGTGACCGGCAGTGGCATGGTCGCGCTGCACGACGCCGCGACGTCGTCGACCGGTGGCAAGGCCGGCGACACCGGCCTGTCGTTCGAGGCCGAGGACATCGACGCGCTCAAGGACCAACTGGTTGCCGCAGGCCACGAAGACGCGACCACCTGGGACGAGGCGTACGGCCGGGTCCTGTCGGTCACGGCTCCCGGCGGAGTCGCGATCTGGATCGACGAGCGTTCCGGCGACCTCTACGGCTACAAGCTCCACCAAGCCGATCCGGACCCTCGGCTGACGGTGGTCCCGCGGTTGTCCGGCGCCGCGGAAGCGGAATGGACGCCGTTTCTCGAGCTGCTCGGGAGCCCCGAGGTGACCTATGGCCCGCCTGCGGGCGAGTTCGACGTATGGCTGGAGCTGCGGACCACCGAGCCGCTGCCCGACGTCCTCGCCCGCCTGCAAGCCGCCGGGTACGCCGCAGAGTTGACCGGCACCACGATCGCCATCACCGATCCCGACGGCCAACCGGTCCGGGTGCACGCGTGATCGCCGTTCGCCGGGCGACGCTCGCGGACGTCGACGCGGTCCGCGAGGTCGGCCTCAAGACCTGGCCGGTCGCGTACGCCGAGCTGGCGTCGCCCGAGTTCGTCACCGACGGCCTGGCCCAGTGGTGGTCGAGGGAGGCGGTCGAGCGCGGAATCGTTCGCGGGGTGACACTGGTCGCTACGGATTCCGCGGGGGAGGTCGTCGGGATGACCGGGCTCGGCCAGGAGGAGGGGTTCTGGGTGATGTGGAAGCTCTACGTGCTGCCCGAGCATCAGGGGCGCGGCGTCGGCAAGTTGCTGCTCGACGCAGCGGTCGCCGCGCTGCCGCCCGGGACCACCGAGTTGCTGCTCGACGTCGTCGCGGGCAACGAGAAGGCGATCGGCTTCTACCGCCGCAACGGATTCGGCCCGGCGGTGCGGACGCCGTCCCGGGATCTCGGCGAAGAGTTGGTGTGGATGAGTCGTGCGCTCTGACGACACCGACGCCGTGACTGCCGCCGCGTCCGGCGACTCGGCGACCGCCGTACCGAACGGCGACCCGGCGACCGACCCGGCAACCACCCCACCCCGTACGCCGGTACGCCTGCGCGACGACCCGGACTTCCGGCGCTACTGGCTGGCGCGGGCCCTGTCGACGATGGGCTCGATGGTCACGGCGATCGCCCTGCCGGTGCTGGTCTACCGGTTGAGCGGGTCGCCGTTCCTGACCGCGTTGGTCACAGCGCTCGAGGCGGCGCCGTACTTGCTGGCCGGGCTCTTCGCCGGCGCCTTGGCGGACCGATGGAACCGCAAGCGCGTCATGGTCGCGGCGGATCTGCTCAACGCGCTGCTGATCAGTTCCGTGCCGATCGCCTACTGGCTCGGCGGGCTGACCGTCGTCCACGTGCTGGTGGTCGCCTTCCTCGTCCAGGGCGTGGCCACGTTCTTCGACGGTGCCAACTTCGGCGCCTTGCCGGTTCTGGTCGGCAGAGCCAGAGTCGCCCAGGCGAACGCCGCGGTCTGGACGGCGTCCAGCCTGATCGAGCTGTTCGTCCCAGCCCTGGTCGGGCTGGCGCTTGCCGCGATCAGCCCGGCCGCTTTGCTGACCCTCGATGCCTTGAGCTTCGCCGCCTCGGCACTCGCGGTCCGCGGCATCGTCCGCGCGATGTCGCAGCAGCGCGACGGCCGCGCGCCGTTGCGGCCCCGGGTCGTGTTCGCCGACATCGCCGAGGGTGTGCGCTTCCTGGTCCGGCATGCCGGCGTCCGCACGATGACGATCGTCGGCAGCATCCAGTCCTTCGCCGGCGGTGGCTTCATGGCGTTGATGGTGGTCTGGACCGACCGCGTGCTCGACATCGGTACGTCGGGACTGCGGTTCGGCCTGGTCTACGGCGCGTGGGGGATCGGCGCGCTGGCGGCCGCGGTCGGTCTGCCCAGGCTGCTTCGCCGTCTGCAACCCGCCGGGATCACCCTCTACGCCTTGCCCGCGTCGGCCGCGCTCGGCGTGGTGACACCGTTGATGCCGACCTGGCCGTTGGCCGCGATCGCCTTGCTGGTCTGGGGCTCGGCGTACGTGCTGGTGATCGTCAACTCGATCTCGTACCGCCAGCAGGTGACGCCCGAGCATCTGCTCGGCCGGGTCAACACCGCGGGACGGATGCTGTCGTGGGGAGTCGGCTGGACGCTCGGCTCGGTCACCGGCGGGGTGATCGGCAGCCACCTCGGCGCACGGTCCGCGATGCTGGTGCTCGGGGTGTTCGCGTTCACCGGCGTCCTGGTCGCCTGGACCTCGCCGCTGCGCCGGCTGGCGGCCGAGGTCGATCCCGCCGCGACCTGACCCGACCCGCCGGATCGTGACCGACCCGTTGCGCTCTCACCCGGCGGGAATCGGCTAGGTTCTCCGCGTGGGCGTACGGGTTCTCGGTCCTCGTGACCTCTCAGCGGCGAGGGCCGTCATCGCCCGCGACCCTGTCGTGAACGTGTTCGTGGACAGCCTGGTGCAGGCGTCCGGGCTCGATCCGCGGCGCGGTGCGGAGGTCTGGGGCTACGTCGACAAAGGCGTGCTCGAGTCGCTGTGCCACGCGGGCGGCAACATGGTTCCGGTCGGCGCGGGCGAGGCCGCGCTGCGCGCGTTCGCGGCGTACGCGTTGCGCCGGGGACGGACGTGTTTCCAGATCCTCGGCCCGGCCGCGGCGGTCGACCAGCTGTGGTCGGCGCTGGAACCGCACTGGGGTCCGGCGCGCGAGATCCGCGGCGAGCAGCCGTTCATGATGATCGACGAACCGCCCGCGATCGAGCCCGATCCGCTGGTCCGCGCGGTCGAACCGGTCGAGCTGGACATCCTCTATCCGGCCTGCGTCGCGATGTACACCGAGGAGGTCGGCGTCCCGCCGCAGACCGGTCCCGACGGTACCTTCTACCGGTCGCGGGTGGCCGAGCTGATCCGCGCCGGTCGTGCGTTCGCGCGGATCGAGGACGGCAAGGTCGTGTTCAAGGCGGAGGTCGGGTCGGTCGGCACCGGCGTGTGCCAGATCCAGGGCGTCTGGGTCGATCCGGAACGGCGCGGTCAGGGTCTGGCCGCGCCGGGGATGGCGGCGGTCGTCGAGCTGGCCCGGCAGATCGCGCCGGTGGTGACGCTGTACGTGAACGCGTTCAACACGCCCGCGCGGGCGGCGTACGAGCGGGTCGGGTTCCGGACCATCGAGACGTTCGCGACGATCCTGTTCTGAGGTCGAGCGCTCACTGTGATGGTGCGGCGACGGCGGGTGAGGTTTGCTGGTGCGAACCGCCCCGCCCCGCGGAAGGAACCCATGCGGAAAATCGCTGTGCCCCTGGCCTGCCTGGCCCTCGCCGCCGCCGCCGTCGCCGCCGCCCCCTCGGGCAGCGCGACGCAACCCGTGGCGGCTCCTGAGCCGGCCTACTACTCGCTGAAACTCCCCGCCGGTACGACGGTCGCCGGGCTGGTCCGCGAGGGTTACGACATCGGCCACGGGCACGGATCCCGCCCGGTCCTGGTCGCGACGCCCGATGAGGTGTCGAAGCTGCGCGACCGGGGCATCGAGGCCGGCCGGATCGGCGAGGTCTACCAGCCGCTCGACCGCGCCGCCGCCGACGCGGCCGGTACGACGTTCTACGGCGGCTACCACACGACGATCGGGCACGAGGAGCACAACGCGGCCGTCGCCGCGGCGCACCCGGACCTGGTCAAGCTCTATGACATCGGCGACTCGTGGAAGAAGACGAAGGGCCAGGGCGGTCACGACATCCAGGCACTGTGCATCAGCAAACTCGTCGCCGGGGACTGCGCCGTGAGCAGTACCGGCAAGAAGCCCAAGTTCGTGTTGTACGCCCAGATCCACGCCCGCGAACTGTCGACCGGCGAGCTGGCCTACCGGTGGATCGACCTGCTGGTGTCGTCGTACGGCAAGGATCCGGCGATCACTTCGCTAGTGGACACGCGGGAGCTGTGGGTCGTGCCGATCGGTAATCCCGACGGCGTCGACGTGGTGTCGGCATCGCCGAGCCGGCCGGTGATGCAGCGCAAGAACGTGAACAACTCGGCCGGCGGCTGCCCGGCCGCCGACGCCGGGGTCGACCTGAACCGGAACTCGAACTTCCAGTGGGACCCGCAGCAGGGCGGCCCGTGCGACGAGACCTATCCGGGCGCCAAGGCGGTCTCGGAGCCGGAGACGATCGCGGCGCAAGGGCTGCTGGACAAGCTGTTCCGTGACACCAAGGCGGGCGTGGGCGACCCGGCCGCGGCGGACACGACCGGCGTCTTCGTGACCCTGCACAGCTTCGGCAACGACATCCTCGCGCCGTACGGGTACACCAACACCGCCGCGCCGAACCGGGCCGCACTGGTTGCCCTGGGCAAGAAGATGGGCGCGTTCAACGGGTATCCGGTGTCGACCGGCGACGGGGGAGTCGGCTACTTCGCGCCCGGGTCGACCGACGACTGGTTGTACGGCACGCGCGGCGTTCCGTCGTACACGTTCGAGGTCGGGGCGGCGTCCGGGACGTGCGGCGGGTTCTTCCCGGCGTACTCGTGCATGGACTCGACGTTCTGGCCCAAGAACAAGGCCGCCTTCCTGTACGCCGCGAAGGCCGCGGCGGCGCCGTACGGGACGCTGCCGTGATCGCCGGCAGGTTCTAGGGTGCTCGCATGAGTCGACGGAGCAGGAGCACGACGGGACTGGCGGGGTTGTTCGCGGTGATGGGTGTGCTGCACTTCGTTCAGCCCAAGCCGTTCGAGCGGATCATCCCGAAGGCGGTGCCGGCGAAGAAGGAGCTGGTCTACGCCTCCGGGGTGGCCGAGCTGGTCTGCGCCGCGGGGCTGCTCCACCCGCGGACGCGGCGGGCCGCCGGGCTGACCAGCGCGGCGCTGCTGGCCGCCGTGTTCCCGGCCAACGTGCAGATGGCGCTGGACGTGAATCGCAAGGGCTCGACCCAGGCGAAGGCGCTCGCGTTCGGCCGGCTTCCACTGCAGATCCCCCTGATCCGCGCGGCGCTGAAGGCCTCTCGCGGGACCAGCTGATCGCTGCCCGGGCGGACCGGGTGACTGTGCGTGTCCGGGGCCTGGGGATAATGGGTCGGAGCAGGTCCCGGAGGCGGATATCCTTCTGGACGTCAGCTGTTCCACTGTCCTACTGGTATTCGCCTGGAGACTCCCGTGATTCTGCGCATGTCGTCGTTGTTCCTCCGCACCCTTCGCGAGGACCCGGCGGACGCGGAGGTCCCGAGCCACAAGCTGCTCGTCCGCGCCGGCTACATCCGCCGCACCGCGCCCGGGATGTACACCTGGCTGCCGCTGGGGCTGCGGGTGCTGCGCAACGTGGAGAAGATCGTCCGCGAGGAGATGGACGCGATCGGCGCGCAGGAGTTGGTCTTCCCGGCGCTGCTGCCGCGCGAGCCCTACGAGGCGACCGGCCGCTGGACCGAGTACGGGCCGAACCTGTTCCGGCTCAAGGACCGCAAGGGCGCCGACATGCTGCTCGGGCCGACGCACGAGGAGATGTTCACCCTGGCGGTGAAGGACCTCTACTCGTCGTACAAGGACCTGCCGCTGTCGATCTACCAGATCCAGAACAAGTACCGCGACGAGGCGCGGCCGCGGGCCGGCGTGCTGCGCGGGCGTGAGTTCGTGATGAAGGACTCCTACTCCTTCGACATCGACCAGGCCGGCCTGCAGGCGTCGTACGAGCTGCACCGCAAGGCCTACATCGCGATCTTCGACCGGCTCGGCTTCGACTACGTGATCGTGCAGGCGATGTCCGGCGCGATGGGCGGGTCGGCCTCGGAGGAGTTCCTCGCGATCGCGGAGAACGGCGAGGACACCTTCGTGCGCTCGCCGGGTGGTTACGCCGCCAACGTCGAGGCCGTCGTCGTGCCGCAGTCGCCGCCGGTGGACGCCTCCGCCGTGCCGGCCGCCGAGGTGGTCGACACCCCGGACACGCCGACCATCGAGACGCTGGTCGACGCGCTGAACGCCAAGCACCCGCGCACTGACGGCCGCGAGTGGACGGCCGCGGACACGCTGAAGAACGTGCTCGTCATGCTCGTGCACCCCGACGGCACGCGCGAGCCGCTGGCGATCGGCGTACCGGGGGACCGGGCGATCGACGAGAAGCGGCTCGGCGCGCAGGTCGAGCCGGCCGAGGTGGTCGCGTTCGACGACGCCGACTTCGTCAAGAACCCGGCGCTGGCCAAGGGCTACATCGGCCCGGGCGTGCTCGGCAAGGACAACACCTCCGGCATCCGGTACCTGCTCGACCCGCGGGTCGCCGAGGGCTCGGCCTGGGTGACCGGCGCGGACAAGTCCGGCTACCACGTGATCAACCTGGTGCACGGCCGCGACTTCACCGCCGACGGCACGATCCAGGCCGCCGAGGTGCGCGACGGTGACGAGGCGCCGGACGGTTCGGGTCCGCTGTCGACCGCGCGCGGTATCGAGATGGGACACATCTTCCAGCTCGGTCAGAAGTACGCCGAGGCGCTCGACCTCAAGGTGCTCGACCAGAACGGCAAGCTCGTCACGGTCACGATGGGCTCGTACGGCGTCGGCGTCACGCGCGCCGTGGCGGCGATCGCCGAGGGCAACCACGACGAGCTCGGCCTGATCTGGCCGCGCGAGATCGCGCCCGCCGACGTCCACCTGCTCGCCACCGGCAAGGACGCCGAGGTCTTCAGCAAGGCGGCGGAGATCGCCGCCGGGCTGGAGTCCCGGGGCCTGACCGTGCTGTACGACGACCGCGAGAAGGTCTCGCCGGGCGTGAAGTTCAAGGACGCCGAGCTGCTCGGCGTCCCGACGATCGCCGTGGTCGGCAAGGGCCTGGCCGACGGCACCGTCGAGGTCAGGGACCGCCGCTCCGGCGACCGCGCCGACCTTCCGGTGGCCGAGGTCGTCGACCATCTGGTCGCGGTCGTCCGCGGCTAGTCGTTCCCGTACGCCGGAAGCCCCTGCCTGTTTGGTGGGGGCTTTCGCGGTTCTGGCGGGGTTTTGGGGGGTCGGCGGGGTTCTGTGGGTTCGGCGGAGGTTCCGCCGGTTCCGCGGTTCCGTGGTTCCGTGGTTCCGGCGAGGCTCCCGCAAGTTCGGCGCGGCTTCCGCGATTCGGCCACGGGAAGGCGATCGGCGATGCGAACAAAGGAAAGGTGAACGCCGATGAACGACAGAGCTGCGGGCGACGCCTGCACGTTCTGCGGTATCGCCGCGGGACGAGTCCCGGCGCGCTTCGTCCACCAGGACGACGAGGCGGTCGCGTTCCTGGACATCCGCCCGCTGCGCCGCGGTCACACCCTGGTCGTGCCGCGGCAGCACGTCACCGACCTGACCGCCGATGGTGCCGCGAGAGCGGCCGCCGCCGTTGGTCCGGCGTTGCAGGCGACCGCGCGCATCCTCTCGACCCGGCTCCCCGCCGACGGCATCAGCATCCTGCAAGCCAACGGCCGCGCCGCCGGCCAGGAGGTCTTCCACCTTCACTTCCACTTGGTGCCCCGGTGGCACGGCGACCGCCCGCTGAACGACTGGACCAGCGACGACGCCGCAGCCGTTACGCTCGCCGCAACCCATCAGGCGCTCGTCGGCGATTGACGAACCCGCCGAACATCCCTGGACGGGGATGCTTGCTGCCGCGTGCCGTGCCGCGTGCCGGCTGCCGCGTGGCGCGGGCTTGTTTGCCACCGCTCCCGTTCAGGTGCTGCCCAACGCAGGAAAAATCCGGTGCAGCGATGAACTGCGGGCCCTAGATTGCCTGGCGTGACCGCGGACGACGTACCTTCGCACCTTTCGTTTCTCGGCGCGCCGCGCGGGCCGATGATCCGCGTCCACGGCGGGTTCGCCAATCGGTTGTACCGGCTCGACACCGACCAGGGATCGTTCGCGGTCAAGGAGCTGAACCTCGTCGACCGCCGCTCTATCTACCACGTCGAGGACGTGTTCAGGTTCGAGCAGGCGGCCTTCGCGGCCGGCGTTCCGATGCCGGAGCCGGTCTCGGCCGGCCACGGCATGCTCGTGCACCGCTGGGTCGAGGGAGACAAGCTGCCCGAAGCGCCGGTGCCGGCGGCGTACGGATTCGAGATCGGCGAGATTCTCGCGCGCCTGCATGCGCTCGACGTCGAGTGGCCCCACGTGCCGACCGAGGAGCCGACGCCACGGGACTGGCCCGAACTCGCCGAGCGGGCGGCAGCGACCGGACAGCCCTGGGCCGACGAACTCGCCTCGCAGGTCGAGACGTTCCTGGAGATCGCCCTCTTCGTCGACACCTGCGAACGGCCCGGTCCCGTCGTGCTGACCCACAGGGACATCCAGCCCTGGAACCTGCTCGCCCGAGACGGCCGGCCGGTGCTGCTCGACTGGGAGCTGTCGGGGCCGCTCGACCTGGCCGGTGAGCTCGCCTCGACCGCGCTGAGCCTGGCGAAGGGACCTGGCTTCGACGCCATCGAGCCCGCCAGCTTCCGCTCGGTCCTAAACGGCTACGTCGCCGGGGGCGGAGCGTTACCGCCGCCGGGTCCGAGCTGGTTCGTGTTCATGATCGGCGGCTGGCTCGGCTTCACGCGGTGGAACATCCTCCGCTGCCTCGCCGGCGTCGAGGCGAGCACCGGCCCTGACCTCGCGCTGTCGCACGAATCGGCGCGCAACGGCGTACGCGGCCTGCCCGAGCTGTACGGCCGGCTTCCGGAGCTCGAGGCGCTGCTCTTCTGACAGTGCTGAGAAGCTGCGAGCTCAGGTTGCCCCCGACAGCCATCGGTCGGTGAGCTGAACGAGGCGCCGAGCCAGCCGCTCTTGTACGGCGGGCGCGCAGTAGGCAGCGTGCGCAGGCCACCCGAACAGCAAGATCCCGAGCTCGGCCGCAATGAGCGCTCGACGGAGCTGCACCGGGTCGGCCTCGCGATAGCTCAGATAGACGTCGAGCATCGCGTCGTACGGAACCTCGGCGCCATCCGCATCGGCGCGCGACCACAGGAACGCCAGTTCGCCGGCGGGAGAGCCGACGCCCACGTTCTGCCAGTCGGCCCACACCAACTCGTTGCCTTCGCGCAACAGATTCTCGACGTGACAGTCGCCGTGGACGAAGCAGTCGCCCGTGGATCGCAGCGCGTCCGCGAGTTCGCCGGTGTGGCGGAGCGCCAGACGGGCGCTGTCCGCGGCGGAGGTCTTGAACCAGTAGCCGTCGGCCGAAGACGGCTGGTTCAGTGCCTGCGAAAGCCAGGAGGTTCCGAGCCAGTGGTTCTCGCTCGGGATCGGAAGCGCGTGCAGAACCGCCAACTGGCTGGCCAGATCCAGCCACGCCGCGAGGTCCCATTCACGGGCAGGTGGCGAGGGCCGATGGGCCGTCAGCAGCAGCGCCGTGACGTGCTCGTCGTCCAGCGAGCGCAGCAGACGGGGAGTCGAGATCGGCATCCGCCCCGCCATGGTCCGATAGAAGGTCAGTTCACGGCGCGCGAGCTCACGGCTTTCATCCGAGCCGGTCACCTTCAGTACGGCGTCCTCGCTCCCGGCCCGCACCCGGTGAACGCCGGCCCCAGAGGCGCCCCTGGTCTCGACGGCCTCGGTGCAGATCTCCAACCCCAGGCACTCGAGGGCCTGCGCCAACGTGGCCTTCGTCATCGGTGGTCCGCCCTCCGTCGTGGCTGTCCGCGAGCTCTCGTCCTACCAGCCGCCACCGACATCGGGACCAAGCCGACCTTTCCGAAAAAATCTTCGCCAGACATGTCGAGGATCGGTTAGCCGCTGCGATCAGGGGGTGAGGCGCCCGCGAGGGGTGCACGCGATGGGAGTGAGTGGACGATGGCAGCAGGTCGGATTCAGGGGATCGACGAGCTTCGCGCGGCAGTGGCCGGCGAGGTGCTGACCGCGGGCGATTCGGCGTACCAGGGGTTGAGCCGGACGCTCACCGTGCAGGGCAAGCCGGCGGTGGTCGTGCGGTGCACGGGATCGGCAGACGTCGCAGCGGGCTTGCGGTACGCCGCGGAGCTCGGGCTGCCCGTGGCGGTTCGCAGCGGAGGTCATCACCCGGCGGGGTTCGGCACGAACGACGGGGGAGTGGTGCTCGACGTCAGTCCGATGGACGAGGTCACGATCCTGTCCGAAGAGTCAGGTGCGGGCGGGACGGTTCGGGTCGGCACCGGAGCGACCTGGGGGCGTGTGGCCGGGGAGCTGGCCGGCTCCGGATTGGCGATCTCGTCCGGTGACACGGCTGGTGTCGGCGTCGGCGGTCTGCTGGCCGGCGGCGGGATCGGGTGGATGGTGCGCAAGCACGGCCTGGCGTTGGACAGCGTGGTGGCGGCCAAAGTGGTGACCGCTGACGGCGTGGTCCGGCGGGTCGATGCTGTCGAGGAGCCGGAGTTGTTCTGGGGTGTGCGGGGTGCCGCGGGCAGTCTCGGCGTGGTGACGTCGTACGAGCTCGCGGCCGTGCACCAGCCGACGGTGCTCTTCGGCAGCTTGCTGTTCCCGTCGGCACAGCTGGATCAGGTGCTGACCGGTTGGGCCGAGTACATGCTCGACGCGCCGCGGAACCTGTCGTCGTCGGTGCAACTGCCGCCGACCATGGTGGCGGAGGGCCAGGCGCCGATCGCCGTCGCGGTGTGCATCGCGGGTGACTTCGCCGATCGTGAGGCCTTGCTGGCACCGCTGCGCGCGCTGGGGACTGTAGTGACCGACTCGATCGCGGAGCTGGCGTACGCGGACGTGCTGGCAAGCGAGCAGATGCCGCCGGACTGGACGCCGCGGATGCGCAACGGTCTGTTCGACCGGTGGTCGCCGGACTTCGTGCAGCGGTTGGCCGAGGCGCGGGGCCGGATGCCCATGATGGCCGTGGACATTCGAGCGCTGGGTGGAGCGTTCGGTGCTGTCGAGCCGGACGCGACGGCGTTCCCGCACCGGGACGCCAGGTTCATGGTGAACGCGGTGCTGCTCGGATCCGCCGCCATGCACGGAGCACAGATCGAGGACTTCGAAAGGATGTGGCAGGCGCTCGCACCGGAACGGGCCTACGGCAACTTCTTGTCGCACCCGACGGCGGACGACCTCGGCCGCTGCTTCCCGAAGCCGCACAGCGACCGGCTGGCGGCGTTGAAGCAGGATGTGGACCCGACGGAGGTGTTCCGTACGGCACTGACCGTCCCGCCGGCCGGGCGGCTCGCATGAAGCGTCAGCGGCTGAGCCGGGCGATCCGCTCGCGCAGGTAGTTCTGCTCGGCGGTGTTGCGGGTGCGAGCGAGCGCGGCGGTGTACTGCTCGCGGGCCTCGGCGTTCCGGCCGGCGAGCTCGTACAGATGCGCGAGCACGGACAGGCGGCGGTGGTGGTCGCCGAGGTGGCGATCGTCGGCGAGGCCGTCGACGATCGCGATGCCCGCGTCGGGCCCCTCGGTCATCGCCACCGCCACCGCCGAGCCGAGCGTCACCATCGGACCCGGATCGACCTTCGCGAGGATCCGGTACAACTCGGCGATCTGCGCCCAGTCGGTCGACTCCACCGAGTCGGCCTCGCTGTGCACCGCGGCGATCGCGGCCTCCAGTTGGTACGGCCCGACGCGGCCCGAGGACAACGCCGCCTCGACCAACGCGGTGCCCTCGGCGATCTCGTCGGCGTACCAGCGGGTGCGGTCCTGACGATCGGCCGGGACGAGATTGCCGCCCGGTCCGGTCCGGGCGTCGCGACGGGCGTGGGTGAGGATCATCAGCGCGAGCAGCCCGGTCACTTCGCCTGCGCGGGGAGCGGCGTCGTGCAGCATGCGGGTGATCCGAAGGGCCTCGACGGCGAGGTCGAGCCGCTGCAGTTGGTCGCCGGCGCTCGCGGTGTGGCCCTCGTTGAAAATCAGGTACAGCACGTGCAGAACGGCGCGGAGGCGCTCGTCGTACTCCTCACCGGTGGGCAGCTCGAAGCGCGCGCCGGAGTCTTTGATCAGGCGCTTGGCGCGGCTGATCCGCTGCGCCACCGTGGTTTCGCCGACCAGCAGCGCGGCCGCGACCTCCGCGGTGGTCAGACCGCCGACCGAGCGCAGAGTGAGCGCGATCTGTGAGGCTGGGGTCAGCGACGGGTGGCAGCACAGCAGGAGCAGCCGAAGTGTGTCGTCGGTGTTCTCGACGCCGTCCTCGTCCGGCTGAGCCGGCGTGCGCAGGAAGTCGGTGACCTCGCGCTGCCGCCGGGCGTTGTCGCGCCGCCAGCCGTCCATCAACCGCCGCGTCGCGACGCTGATCAGCCAGCCGACCGGTTGCTCTGGTACGCCGTTGGCGCGCCACTGCGTCAACGCGCCGAGCAGCGCCTCCTGAACGGCGTCCTCGCACTGGTCGAACACGCCGTACCGGCGGACGAGCGTCGCCAGCGCCTTCGGCGCGGCCGCGCGGATCGCGCCCTCGAGCTCCCCGTGCGGCGCGTTCTCCGGGGAGCCCGGCGTCATGGCCCGAGGTCCAGGCCCGCGAGTGCCTCCGCCTCGAAGTCCCGGACCGGGCGGACCTCGATCCGCTGCACCGCGGCGTACGGGATCTCGGCGGCGATCTCCAGTGCCCGCTCCAGCGACGTCACCTCCACCACCAGCCCGCCGGCGAGGAACTCCTTGGTCTCCAGGAACGGCCGGTCCGAGATCACCGGCGTCCCGCCCACGACCTGCACGGTCTTGCTCTGTGACGGGTCGTGCAGCGCGAGGATCGTCACCAGCTCGCCGGTCTCGCGCAGCCGGTGGATCCGCTCGGCCACCTCGCGCCCACCGACCAGGGCCTGGCGCTGCTCCGGGGTGAGCCCGTCCAGCGCCTCGGGGTTGTTGTGGATCAGCAGTAAGAACTTCACCCCGCCATTGTGCTGAGTCACCGGGTCGGTGTCCGCTGGTTTAGCCCGGCCCGAGTGGGGTCGATCACGTCGGGCGACGTAAGGGTTCTCTCGCACAACGTCCTTACTTGATCATTGGGGCGTGAGTGTTCTCCGCCGCTGGTGCCGCCGTGCCTGACATCTCTTTGTGGACCCTCGTCTTCCTGGTGGTCGCCGCCTTCTCAGCCGGCTGGATCGACGCGGTGGTCGGCGGTGGCGGGCTGATCCAGTTGCCCGCGATGCTGCTCGGCCTGCCGAACGCCTCGCCGGCGCAGATCCTGTCCACCAACAAGATCTCGTCCCTGTGCGGTACGGCGACCAGCGCGGTCACGTTCGGCGTCAAGGTCCGCCCGGACCGGCGGACGGTGCTGCCGCTGACGATCCTGGCCGGAATCGGCGCGGCCGCCGGGGCGTTGGTGGCGACCAAGATCCCGATGAGCTGGTTCAAGCCGATCGTGCTCGTGCTGCTGATCGGCGTCGCGATCTACACCGCGCTCAAGCCGGCGCTCGGCGCCCGGACCGCGCTCAGGTGGGACGGTCGCAACCACTACGTCGCCGCCGGCGCGGTCGGTCTGCTGATCGGCTTCTACGACGGCGCGGTCGGTCCCGGCACCGGCTCGTTCCTGATCTTCGCGCTGGTCGGCCTGCTCGGCTACAACTTCCTGCAGGCCAGCGCGAAGGCGAAGATCGCGAACGTCGCCACCAACCTCGGCGCGATCGCCGTTTTCGCCGCGCACGGCGCGCCGCTGTGGGGCCTCGGTCTGGCGATGGGTGCCGCCAACATGGTCGGCGGCCTGCTCGGCGCCCGGACGGCGGTCGCGCGCGGCAGCAAGTTCGTCCGGATCATCTTCCTGGTCGTGGTCAGCGCCCTGATCCTGCGCCTCGGCTACGACGTCTTCTTCGCCTGAACCTTGCTCGGGGCAACAAACTGAGCGGGAATCCAGTTGCTCCGGGCCCGCACCGGCCCGCACACTGAACGGCGTACGGCCGGATCAGCAGCGGCGCCGGCGTTCGCCGGAACCGTTCTGCGCGTTGTACCCGGCGCGGTACATCTGCCGCTTTGCCACGGACAAGGCTCAGCTCCAGGTCTGTCCCGGTGCTCGCGCTGTCCCGTCCCTCGGCTCTGCAGGCCCGGCTGCTCGTCACGAGCCGGTTCCTCCGCCGCGGTCCGGGGTGAGTACCGGGACGGACCGTCCGAGGCGTACGCGGACAAGCGACGACAGCAGACGACGACCTGACGAAGGGGAGTGGACGATGGCGAAGATCACCGTGCAGGCGCACGAGCAGGTTCTGGTGTACCGCGACGGTGTCTTCGAGTCCCAGCTCGAACCTGGCCGGTACGCCGTCCGGCAGGCCCGCCGGACCCGGCAGGAGCGCATCGACCTGCGGATCCGCCAGCTGTCGGTCTCCGGCCAGGAGATCTTCACCGCGGACGGCGTGACCGTGCGCGTCACCGCGATCGCCCGCTGGAAGGTGGCCGACCCGCGCGCCTTCGTCGAGCGCGCCGAAGCCCCCGAGGAACTGCTGCACGTCGCTCTCCAGCTGGCGGTCCGCGACGCGGTCGGCCGGCACGAGCTCGACGAGCTGCTGCGCCCCGAAGGCCGGGACGCGGTCGCGGCGGCCTTGACCGCACCGGTCCAGGCAGAGGCGACCGACCTGGGCATCACCGTGCTCGACGCGACGGTCCGCGACCTCGGCGTGCTCGGCGAGCTGCGCGTCGCACTGGCCGAGACCGCGGTGGAACGTCAGCGCGGCCGCGCCGCCCTCGAACGCGCCCGTGGTGAGGCAGCCGCTCTGCGCTCACTGGCGAACTCGGCCAAGCTGCTCGACGACCACCCAGCCCTGGCGACGCTGCGGCTGGTCCAGGCCGCGGCCGACTCCGGCGCCACCGTCGTACTGACTCCGGATGGTCTACCGTCTCGCACATGAAGGTCCTGTACGACGGCCCGGTGCACGTCGCCTACTTCCAGCTGTACGTGATGTCCGGCGGAACGTTCGCCAGCGACCCCGCCGAGTCGAACCAGGGCCAGGTCAACGGGTTGTGCGGGGGCGCGTTGCCAGGGACGTTGTTCCTGACGACCGGCCTGCACACCGGCCACACCCACTTCACCGTCGAGCTGCATGACGAGCAACCGCCCGTCGACGAGCAGTGGGAGGAGATCGTGGAGGCGTCGTTCCGGCCGGTCGAGCCGGAGATCGCGCTGGTCGAGTGGGCGGGCGAGGCGGTCCACCACCTCGACCTGCCGATCGGCGACTACCGGGTCCGCTACCACGCGACGGGCATGGACGCGGCCGCCGAGGCCGACACGGTCAAGGACGACGATCCGCCGATCGACCGCTACCTCCTGCAGTTCTGGCCGGCTGCCGCACAACCGGACACGATCGTGAAGCAGACCGCCGAAGTCGCGGCGTACTGGCACCGGGCTTGGAAGGAGTAGGGCCGTGGTCGACTACGACGATCGCCTGCATCGCGTCTACGCCGCGGGCCGGGCCGTCGACCAGGAGACCGTCGACGCCTGGATGCGCGCGTACGCCGAAGTCGTTCCGCCTGGGCGCCCGTTGACGGTGCTCGATCTCGGGTCGGGCATCGGCCGCTTCACTGCGGCGCTGGCCGAGACGTTCGGCGGGCCGGCGTACGGGGTGGAACCGTCGGCCCGGATGCGCGAGCAGTCCCCGCCGCATCCCCGTGTCACCTATCTCGAAGGATCGGCCGAGGCGATCCCGCTCCCGGACGCGTCGTGTGACGTGGCGCTGCTCTTCCTGTCGTTCCACCACTTCGCCGACCAGCAGCAGGCCTTGCGCGAACTGCACCGCGTCCTGCGGCCCGGTGGAGTCGTGCTGCTGCGCAGCCAGTTCGCGGACCGGATGCCGGAACTGCCCTGGTACAAGTACTTCCCGTCGGCGCCGGCCGCCGACGCGGCGATGTACCGCACGGTGGCGGAGACCCAGCAGATGGCGCGCGCGGCGGGTCTCGTTCCGGACGAGGAACTGCGGCTGATCACCGCCGAGCGGCCACGGACGCTGGCCGCGCTGTACGACCGGGTCAGCACTCGGGCCTTGTCGACGTTCGAGCATCTTCCGGCCGAGGAGATCGAGGCGGGCTTCGAGGCGTTCCGCCGCGACGTCGAGGCCGATCCCGATCGCGAGACCCCGGTGATCCCGGCCTGCTTGATGGTGCTGCGCCGCTCGCCTTGACGGTGCCGGCCGCCGTCGCGTTGCCCGTTCGTGCAGATCCTCCGCCGACTCCGCGCCGGTCGCCCTAAGGTCGCGACATGACGACGATCTTCGACGGCCGGATGGGCTTGACCTTCGGCCAGATCTACCTGCTGACCGGTGGGGTGGACTGGCCGGACTTCGACGACGCCCGGCGCGGTCAGGTCAACGGGCTCTGCGGAGCGGCTCAGCCTGGACGGCTGCTCCTGATGACCGGTCTGCACACCGGCTCCGTCGGCTTGCGGGTCGAGCGGCTGGACGCGGAACCGGCGCTGGACGACCAGTGGGAGGAAGTCGTCGAGGTGTCGTTCGAGCCGGCCGGTTCGGCGCTCAGGCTGCACGGACTGGATTCCGGTCCGTTCGTGAAGGCAGAGTTGCCGGTCGTCAGCTATCGGGCCCGGTACTGCGCGACCGGGATGGACAAGGGCAAGGAAGTCGACGTCGTCCAAGGCGACGAGCCGGTCGTCGACCACTACCTGCTCCAGTTGTGGCCCGCGGAGCCGGCGCCGGACGTGGTCCGCAAGCAGACGTCGGCCACCGCGGCGTACTGGCACCAGGAGCAGTGCGGCTAGACCTGAGACGGGTGTTCGACGTGCCAGCGCACCTTCACCGCCGCCGGTTTGCGGAAGACCAAACCGCGCGGGGGAGGAGACGACGCCGCGAGCCGCAACCCCGGCAACGCGAGCGCGGCTCTCAGGGCAGTCAGCGCTTCGAGCCGAGCCAGGTGCATACCGAGGCAGATGTGCGGCCCACTGGCCCACGCCAGATGACGGCGCGCGTTCGGACGGCGTACGTCGTACCGGTCCGGGTCGGGAAAGACCGCGGGGTCGCGACCGGCGCCCGCCAGCGACACGGTCACCAGATCCCCCCGACGCACCGGGCAGCCGGCCAGCTCGACGTCCCGGGTGGCGTAGCGATCGACGACGGCGGCCGCGGGTTCGAGCCGTAGGGACTCCTCCAGCGCGTTGGCGAGCAACGCCGGATCGGCCAGCACGAGCTCGAGCTGGTCCCGGTGCGTCAGCAGGTGCCACAGGCAGTTGGTGATCATGCCCTCGGTCGTCTCGATGCCGCCGAACATCAGCACCGCGGCGTTCGCGACCACCTCGTCCACACCCAGCCCCGCGCCCGCCGCCTCGGCGACCAGCGAGTCCGACGAGTCGATGCCCCCGGCAACATGGGCGTGCAGCCGCGCGAACGCCTCGGCGCCGGCCGCCGTGACCCGGCGCCCGGCCGCGACACCGGTCACCGAGTCCGAGATCGCCTCGTACCACCCGAGCACCGTCGAGGCCGACGCCGGCGGCAACCCGAGCGAGTAGGCCACGACCGCCACCGACAGCGGCCCGGCGAGTGTGCGCCGCAGATCCGCGGCCCCGTCCGCCGCGATCTCGCCGACCAGCGCCTCGACCGTCTCGGCCACCGGCCGCGTGAACCGCGCCCGCGTCTCCGCCAGCCCGAACGCCTTCTCGAACGGCGCCCGGTGCGCGGCGTGCGCCGTACCGTCCAGGGACAACATCGACGGGCCCACCACCTGCGCCGTCGAGAACCGCGGATCGTCGACCGTGAACGTCTCCGGATCCCGCATCACCCGCACCGCGAGCTCGCGCCCGCTCACCACCCACCCGCCGAGCGCGTCCATCCAGCCCACCGGCCGCACCGCCGCCAACGCCGCGTGCGGGTCGTCCGTCAGCTCCGCCACAGTGGTCATCGCCGACGATGCTACGGCCAGACCACAACCCTGACTGGTATTGCTGAGACAGATCCGATCACAACGACTCAAGCGGGCAGTGGGTTACAAATGCCGAACCTTGGGCATCTAGGGTGTGGGCCATGTCTGCGTTGGATTCTTTCCCCACCCCACCGCCCCGGTCGAACCTGGTGCTGCTGCCTGCCGTCGACGTGGCGGACGGGCAGGCGGTGCGGCTGGTGCAGGGAGAGGCCGGCAGCGAGACCTCGTACGGCGACCCGCTGGCGGCCGCGATGGCGTGGCAGGAGGCCGGCGCTGACTGGATCCACCTGGTCGACCTGGACGCGGCGTTCGGCCGCGGCAGCAACCGCGAGCTGCTCGCCGAGGTCACCGGCCAGCTCGACGTCCAGGTGGAGTTGTCCGGTGGAATCCGTGACGACGAGTCGCTGGAGGCCGCGCTCGAGACCGGCGCCCGCCGGGTCAACATCGGGACCGCCGCGCTGGAGAACCCGGAGTGGTGCGACCGGATCATCCAGACCTACGGCGACCGGGTCGCGATCGGCCTCGACGTCCGCGGCCGCACGCTGGCCGCGCGGGGCTGGACCAAGGAGGGCGGCGACCTGTACGAGGTGCTGGAGCGCCTCGAGCAGGCCGGCTGCGAGCGGTACGTGGTCACCGACGTGACCAAGGACGGCATGCTGCAGGGCCCGAACCTGGACCTGTACCGCGACCTGTGCGCGCGCACCGACAAGCCGATCGTCGCGTCCGGCGGTGTCTCCAGCCTGGACGACCTGCGCGCGCTGAGCACGCTGGTGAGCGAGGGCGTCGAGGGCGTCATCGTCGGCAAGGCCCTGTACGCCGGCGCGTTCACCCTGACCGAGGCACTCGAACTCACCCGTGGAGGCGACAAGTGAGGCTTGCCGACAAGCTCGAGGGCAAGAAGGTCCTGGTCACCGGGGTGACCGGGTTCGTCGGTGAGGCGTTGCTGCACCGCATCATCGGTGACCTGCCGGGCACCACCGTGGTCGCGATCATCCGGCCGAAGGGCTCGCTCAAGGGCACCGACCGGATGGCCCAGCTGCTGAAGAAGGACATCTTCAAGCCGTTCTACGGCGAGGGCACCCCGTACGCCGACGCCGAGGCGCTGTCCGCCGCCCGGGTCCAAGTCGTCGAGGGCGACCTGGCCGACGTCCCGGAGCTGCCGACCGATCTCGACATCGTCGTGCACTGCGCCGGTGACGTCAGCTTCGACCCGCCGATCCACGAGGCGTTCACCACCAACGTGCTCGGCACCAAGAGCCTGCTGGAGCGGATCGACGAGAGCCGCCAGGGCACGGACCGCCGGATCCACTACGTGCACATCTCCACGGCGTACACCGCGGGCCGTCGCCGGGGCGCGATCCCCGAGGCGCCGGTCGACCACACCGTCGACTGGCGGAGCGAGGCCGAAGCCGGAATGGCGATGAAGGCCCGGATCGAGGGCATGTCGCGCTCGGCCGCGATGCTGGCCAAGTTCCGCAAGGACTCCGAGAAGCTGCACCGCCGGGCCGGGCACCTGACCGCGGCGGCCGACACCGAGCGGCGGCGTACCGAGTGGGTCGCCAAGAAGCTGATCGAGACCGGCACCGAGCGCGCCCGCAGCCTCGGCTGGACCGACTGCTACACCTTCACCAAGGCACTCGGCGAGCGCGTCGTCGAGGAGTTCGCCGGCAAGCTGCCGACGTCGATCGTCCGGCCGGCCATCATCGAGTCCGCGGTGCAGAGCCCGCACCCGGGCTGGATCGAGGGCTTCAAGATGGCCGAGCCGCTGATCCTGGCCTACGGCCGCGGCGAGCTGCCCGAGTTCCCGGCCAGCCCGGACTCCGTGGTCGAGATCATCCCGGTCGACCACGTCGTCGGCGCGATCTGCGCGGTGATGGCGACCGAGCCCGAGCTGTCGAAGCCGGAGTACTACCACGTCAGCTCCGGCGCCCGGAACCCGCTGACCTTCGAGCAGCTGTACGCCGGCGTGCGCGCGTACTTCTCCAAGCACCCCTTCGACCTGGGCGAGCGCGGCGCGGTCCGGCTGCCGGTCTGGAAGTTCCCCGGTGGCGACTCGGTCGAGAACCTGCTGCGCCACGGCGAGCGCGCGCACAAGATCGCCGACACGATCATCACCCACATCCCGCGCGGCGAGCGGACCCGCAAGTACGCCCGCGAGCTGGACGTGCAGAAGCGCCGGCTCGACTTCCTGCGCCGCTACATGGACCTGTACGCCGAGTACGCGCAGGCCGAGCTGCAGTTCATCGACGACAACGTGCTCGCGCTGCACAACGCCCTCGAGGGCGAGGACCGGGACAAGTTCTGGTGCGACACCTCGATCGTGGACTGGCAGCACTACCTGCAGGAAGTGCATTGCCCGAGTGTCACCGACTCGCTGCGCCGGCTGGACGTCGTCCGGAAGAAGCGCAACAAGGCGCTGGCCGAGTCGGCCGGCACGCTGAAGAAGGTCACGCCCTCCGACGACGCCGAGGTGATCGCCGCGTTCGACATGGACGGCACGCTGCTGTCGTCGAACGTGATCGAGACCTACCTGTGGATGCGCCTGCCCGAGCTGGACAGCCACCAGCGGGCCGGCGAGATCGGCGCGATGCTGCGCAAGCTGCCGAAGCTGATCTCGGCCGAGCGCAAGGACCGCGGCACGTTCCTGCGCACGATCTACCGCCGCTACGAGGGCGCCGATCTGGAGGAGCTGAACCAGATCGTCGACGAGGTCCTGGCCGAGCACGTGCTCGAGCGGCTCAGCGGCGCCGCCGTCCGGCGGATCCGCGAGCACCGGGCCGCCGGGCACAAGACGATCCTGATCACCGGCGCGATCCGGCCGCTGACCCGGCCGCTGGAGCCGCTGTTCGACGAGATCGTCGCCGCCGAGCTGGCCGTCGACGACCGGGGCCGCTGCACCGGCTACCTGACCGGTCCGCCGCTGGTCGGTGAGTCCCGGGCGGCCTGGATCAAGCACCGGGCCCGCGGCACGAACATCGACCTGTCGAAGTCCTACGCCTATGCCGACAGCCACTCGGACCTGCCGATGCTGACCACCGTCGGCAACCCGGTCGCCGTCTCGCCGGACGTCTCGCTGTTCCGGGCCGCCCGGGCCGCGCGCTGGCAGATTGTCGACTGGAAGACCCCGTCCACCTCGTCGCGTCTGGAAATCCCTGGGGTGAACGCCCGATGATGCTCGCACTGGAGATGTACCGCTCACCGGCCAAGTTCCTGGCCGCCAAGGCGGTCGGCAGCCGGATCCCCGGCATCCTGACCGGACCGGCCGCGCCGCTGCGCCTGGTCACGATCAACGAGCCGAAGGCCGACCGGGACGGCTGGGCGCGGATCCGGCCGATCCTGTCCGGGATCTGCGGCTCCGACCTCGGCATGGTCACCGGGCACACCAAGCTGTACTTTTCGGCGCTGGTCTCGATGCCGTTCGTCCCCGGCCACGAGATCGTCGGCGAACTGCTCGACGACTGCGAGGACCTGCCGAAGGGCACCCGAGTCGTCATGGACTCCGTCCTCACCTGCGCCGCCCGCGGCGTGGAGCCGTGCGAGAGCTGCGCCACCGGTCACACCAACCGCTGTGACCGGGTCACCGTGGGTCACGTCTCGCCCGGACTGCAGACCGGCTTCTGCTCCGACACCGGCGGCGGCTGGGGCAACGTCATGGTCGCCCACCGCAGCCAGCTGTACGCCGTACCGGACGGCTTGTCCGATGAGCGGGCTGTGCTGACCGAGCCGTTGGCGGGCGCGGTGCACACCGCGCTGCGGGCGAAGGTCGAGCCGGGACAGTCGGTGCTGGTCAGCGGTGCCGGCGCGGTCGGGCTGTTCGCGACGCTCGCGTTGCGTGAGCTGACCCAGGCCGGCCGGATCACCGTCGTCGCCAAGCACCCCAAGCAGCGTGAGCTGGCCCGGGCGTTCGGTGCGAGCGACGTGGTCGCGCCCGACGAGGTCTTCCGCGGGGTCCGCCGGGCCACCGGCGCGTTCCGGCTGAAGCCGGAGCTGAACGCCAAGGAGTTCCTGCTCGGCGGCGTCGACATCGCCGTGGACGCGGTCGGCAGCAAGGACTCGATCGACACCGTGCTGCGGGTCACCAAGGCCGGCGGCCGGGTCGTGCTGGCCGGGATGCCGTCCACGGGTGCCGACCTGTCGCCGGTGTGGTTCCGTGAACTGGACCTGACCGGGACCTACGCGTCCTCGCGGGAGGAGCCGAACGGACGGCCCGCCTTCGAGACCGCGCTCGAGATCGCCGCGAAGGCTCCGCTGGACGGAGTGGTCGGGGCGCGTTACCCGCTCTACCGGTGGCGTGAGGCGCTGGATCACGCGCAGTCCGCCGGCCGCCTGGGCACCGTGAAGGTGGCTTTCGACGTGAGGGCCTCATGATCGCCGCAGTGGACGCAGTGTTGAACGTACGACGAGAGAGGTTCTGACATGGCTCGGCCAGGGTTTGTGCTTGAGGTGGACGACCGGACGCCGCCGCTGCTCGTGCACAACGGCGAGGGCTTCCTGCTGGAGCGGTTCCCGCTCGGCACGCGGGTGGTGTACCCGCCGGAGGCGCTGCCGCCGGTGCGCGACGTGGAGGAGGCGATCCAGAACGCGCTGCTGCACCCGCTGGAGTCCGAGCCGCTGCCGGAGCTGCTGCGGCCGGGGATGCGGCTGACCATCGCCTTCGACGACATCTCGCTGCCGCTGCCGCCGATGAAGAAGCCCGACATCCGCCAGCGCATCATCGAGGCCGTGCTGACGATGGCCGCCGACGCGGGCGTCGACGACGTCGAGCTGATCTCGGCCAACGCGCTGCACCGCCGGCTGACCCCGAACGAGCTGCGCGAGATCGTCGGCGAGCGGGTCTTCCGGTCGTTCTTCCCCGACGGCAAGCTGTACAACTTCGACGCCGAGGACGCCGCCAACCTGACCCACCTGGGCCAGACCCGGCACGGCGAGGACGTCGAGATCTCCAAGCGGGCGGCCGAGTCCGACCTGCTGGTCTACGTGAACGTGAACCTGGTGGCGATGGACGGCGGCCACAAGTCGACGTCGATCGGGCTGGCGTCGTACAAGTCGCTGAAGCACCACCACAACAGCCACACGATGATCCACTCGCGGTCGTTCATGGACCACAAGGCCTCCAAGATGCACCACTCGGCCTGGCGGATGGGCGAGATCCTGACCCAGCACGTCAAGGTCTTCCAGATCGAGACCACGCTGAACAACGACATCTTCGGCGGTCCGCTGGAGTTCCTGCAGAAGCGTGAGTGGGAGTGGTCGATCAAGGACCAGGCCGCGATGCTCGGCGCCAAGCGCGGGCTCGCGCTGGCCCCGGCCAAGGCCCGGCGCAAGATCTTCCAGGACGTCCGGTCGAACTACGGGCTGACCGGGATCCACGCCGGCTCGATCGAGCCGGTGCACGAGAAGACGATCGAGAACGTGCACAAGCAGCACCTGGTCGAGGTGCAGGGCCAGTCCGACGTCGCGATCATGGGCGTGCCGTTCGTCGGCCCGTACAACGTGAACTCGGTGATGAACCCGATCCTGGCCGCCTGCATGGGGCTGGGCTACTACTTCAACTCCTACCGGGGCAACCCGGTCGTCCGCAAGGACGGCGCGGTGATCCTGTACCACCCGGTGGACTACGAGTTCAGCCAGCTGCACCACCCGTCGTACGTGGACTTCTTCGAGGAGGTGCTGTCGGAGTCGACCGACCCGGCCACCATCGAGGCGAAGTTCGAGAAGCAGTACGCCGAGGACCCGTGGTACATCCACCTGTACCGGACGTCGTACGCCTACCACGGCGTGCACCCGTTCTACATGTGGTACTGGATCTCGCACGCCCTGGACCACTGCGGCGACATCGTCTGGGTCGGCGCGAACCGCAAGACCGTCGAGCGGATGGGCTTCCGGTCCGCCTCGACGCTGCAGGACGCGCTGGAGATGGTCAGCCACTCGGTCGGCCGGTCGCCGTCGATCACCTACCTGCACAACCCGCCGCACCTGCTCGCGGACGTTCGCTGATGGGCGCCAACCTGGTGAAGTTCGGCCGGGACACCGCGCGTGACGTCAAGCAGGTCGCGCGCGGCTGGCGGTGGGGCCGCCGGACCCAGGTCCCGCGCTCGGCCGAGCCGTACGTGATTCCCAAGGAGACCTCGGTCTTCCCGACCAAGTGGGCCCGCAAGCCCGCCGCGATCGCGATCCGCGAGGTGCTGCAGAAGGGCGCGCTCAACTCGGTCCTGCGGTTCGAGGTGAACCCGCAGGTCAGCGGCCTGGACTCGCTGGTGAAGGTGGACGGCCCGGCGCTGATCGTGGCCAACCACTCCTCGCACCTGGACACCCCGCTGGTGCTGTGCACGCTGCCGGACGCGATGCGCCGCAAGACCGCGGTGGCCGCGGCCGCCGACTACTTCTTCGACACCTGGTGGCGGGCGACCGCGTCGGCGATCGTGTTCAACACGTTCCCGATCGAGCGCCGCGGCGGCAAGCTCAGCTCGACGCCCGGCGACCTGCTCGCCGACGGGTGGAACGTGGTCGTCTTCCCCGAGGGCACCCGCTCGCCCGACGGCTGGATGGAACGCTTCCGGATGGGCGCGGCGTACCTGGCCGTCGAGCACGGCGTACCGGTGATCCCGGTCGGAATCAAGGGCTCCTTCGCTGCGATGCCGCGCGGCCGCGGCTGGCCGGTCCCCGGCCGTCCGACCGTCGCCGTCCGGTACGGCGACCCGCTGCGCCCCGCCGAGGGGGAGAGCCCCCGCGACTTCGCCCCCCGGATCGCGGCCGCCGTCTCCGCCCTGCTCGACGAGGAATCCACCAACTGGTACGAGGCCCGCCGCCGCGTCGCCGCCGGCACCTCCCCGTCCCAGTCCGGCCCCGACGCCGCCCGCTGGCGCCGGGTCTGGGAAGCCACCACCCCCATCCAGCCCGAGGCCGGCAAGCGCCGCGCCTGGAAGTGAGTCAGCTCGTCCACCGGCCGCGGTTCTCCGCGGTCGGTGCGCCGTTCTGGATCCTGGCCGGGGTCTACGTCGCGATGGGTGCGTTGCTGTCGTGGTCGTTGAGCACCTGGGCGATCAGCGGCACTGTTGGCGTACTGGTCTTCGCGGTCTGGCTGCTGCTGGTCGTCGCTGCGGTTGTGGTGATCTTCAGCCGGACAGCGGTGATCGTGGACGACGACGCGGTGACGTCGATCGGCGTCTCGGGTGCGCCCACGACGCTGAAGCGGGACGAGCTCGGCCGAGTGGTGGCGATCGGCCGGCTGCGTGGATCACTGCCCGGCGGCGTCCTGCTGGTGGTCGCGCGGGACGGGCGACGGATCGGTGCGGCCGAGTGGCTGTGGGGCTCGCAGGCAGCCGGTTCGCTGGCCGCTGCGGTCGCGGGTGGCCAGTTGCCGCTGGAGCAGCGGCCGGTCATGAGCCCCTTCGACCTGGTTCGCGAATTCGGAGTCGATCCGGCGGTTCGCCGCCGACCGGTCCTGTTCGCCGTACGATGTCGGCCGCCGTGGGCGCGGGGATTCTGGTCGCCTGGCCGCTGGTCGGCTACTTTCTCTGACCCGAGCCGGGCCGGACGGGGCGACATCGGCCGAGTCGCACATTCCGGGTCAGGTGCGGTCTGTACTGGACGTGCTCGCTAGCCTTGTCCCCGTGAGCCTTGCCGTGCGTGTGATTCCCTGCCTGGACGTTGATGCCGGGCGGGTGGTCAAGGGTGTCAACTTCGTGAACCTGCGCGACGCCGGTGACCCGGTCGAGATGGCCAAGCTGTACGACGCCGAGGGGGCCGACGAGCTGACCTTTCTCGACATCACCGCGTCGTCGGGCTCCCGTGAGACGACGTACGACGTGGTCGGGCGGACGGCCGAGCAGGTGTTCATCCCGCTCACCGTCGGGGGTGGCGTCCGGGAGGCGGCGGACGTCGACCGGCTGCTGCGGGCCGGCGCGGACAAGGTCGGCATCAACACCGGCGCGATCCACCGGCCCGCGGTGATCCAGGAGATCGCGCACCGCTTCGGCAACCAGGTGCTCGTGCTGTCGCTGGACGTCCGGCGGTCCGCGGAGCAGCCGAGCGGGTTCGAGGTGACCACGCACGGTGGCCGCAAGTCGGCCGGGCTGGACGCGATCGAGTGGGCCCGCAAGGGCGCCGAGCTCGGCGCGGGGGAGATCCTGCTGAACTCGATGGATGCCGATGGCACCAAACAGGGCTTCGACCTGGAGCTGATCCGGGCGGTCCGCGCGGTGGTCGACGTACCGCTGATCGCGAGTGGGGGAGCGGGGGCGCCCGAGCACTTCCCGCCCGCGGTCGAGGCCGGCGCGGACGCGTTGCTGGCGGCGAGCGTGTTCCACTTCGGCGATCTGCGGATCGCCGACGTGAAGAAGGCGCTGCGCGACGCCGGCGTTGTGGTCCGGTGAACGACATGGTGAACGACACGGCGGCTGCCCAGACGCCCGAGTCCTCGACCGAGCTGCCGCCCGGCGCCGGACCGACCGCTGGGCGTTCCACCGGCCGTCCGCCCGGGCTGATCGCCGACGTCGAGCAGGAGCTGTCGATCCTGCTCCGCCGCGCCCGCTCCGCGCAGATGCTGCTGGCCCGCCGGGTGCACCCGGAGATGGACGCCGCCGGCTACGCGCTGATCTCCCAGATCGATCTCGGTACGGCGTCCGGCCGGGCCGGTGTCCGGGCTTCCGACGTCGCTCAGGCGCTCGGCCTGGACAAGTCGACGGTGAGCCGGGGACTGACCCAGCTGGAGTCGCTCGGGCTGATCGAACGCGTCGGCGACCCGGACGACGGCCGCGCGCGACTGCTCCGGATGACCACGGCGGGCGCCGAGCGGTACGACGCGATGCGCGCCCAGCGGCAGGCCGAGTTCCGCGCGATCCTGGACCGCTGGGACAGCGCCGACCTGACCGATCTGGCCCGCCTGCTCGGCCGCCTCAACGCCGACCTCAGCTGATCGCTCCGACCACGGCCTGATCACTCTCAGTGATCGCAGGGTCTATTTTTCCTCATATGGTTGCGGAAACCAACCATCCGATCATATAGTTGGGTTATGCAACTAGCCCAGCAACCCTCCGTCCCGGGGGTGGAACGGGACACGCCGGCCCAGGAAGTGCTCGAGGGAGTCAGCTCGCTGATCCGCGCCGTGCGTTGTATCGAGCACCGCAATCTGTGGCCCGACTCCGGCCTGCGCCGGGCCGACGCCAGCGTGCTGAAGGTCCTGGCCAAGGACGGCGAACAGCGCGGCGGGGAGATCGCCGCCAAGCTGGGGGTCGACGCGTCCGTCGTGAGCCGCCAGCTGACCGCGCTCGAAGCCGACGGTCTGGTGAGCCGTCGGCCCGATCCGGCCGACGCGCGGGTGTCGCTGGTCGCGCTGTCACCGGCCGGCCGATCGCGGCTCGAGGCCCTGTACGCGAACTACACCCAGCGCTTGCGCACCGCTCTGGCCGATTGGAACGACGACGACCTGGCAGCCGCCGCCGAGACCCTGCGCACGATCGCCGGAGCCGTCACCGAGGCTGCCGCGTCCGTGAGGCGTCCCACGATTTCGACTGGAGAACGATGACTGTCACCGAGACCCGGCCGGCCCCTGCCGCGCCGGAACTCACCCACCGCGAGATCCTCGAGATCCTGGTCGGGCTGCTCGCCGCGCTGTTCACGGCGATGCTCAGCTCGACGATCGTCAGCAACGCCCTGCCGACGATCATCGCCGACCTGCAGGGCAGCCAGACGCAGTACACCTGGGTCCTGACCGCCAGCTTGCTGGCGACCACGGTCTCCACCCCGATCTGGGGCAAGCTGTCCGACCTGGTGAGCAAGAAGCTGCTCGTGCAACTGGCCATCTCGCTGTTCGTGGTCGGCTCGGCCCTGGCCGGGATGGCGCACAACGTGCCGTTCCTGATCGGCGCGCGGGTGCTGCAGGGACTCGCGATGGGCGGTCTGATGGCGCTCGCGCAGGCGATCATCGGCGCGGCGATCCCGCCCCGCAACCGCGGCCGGTACTCCGGCTACATGGGTGCTGTGATGGCGGTCGCCACCGTCAGCGGTCCGCTCATCGGTGGGGTCATCGTCGACACCAGCTGGCTCGGCTGGCGGTGGTGCTTCTACGTGTGCGTCCCGCTCGCGGTGGTCAGTCTCGTCGTCCTGCAGAAGTACCTGCACCTGCCGCTCACCAAGCGCCGGGTGCGGATGGACTACCTCGGCGCGGTGCTGATCAGCGCCGCCGCCAGCCTGCCGCTGATCTGGGTCACCTTCGCCGGTCACGACTTCGGCTGGATCTCCTGGCAGTCGGCGCTGTTCGTCGGTGGCACGCTGCTGTTCGGCCTTCTCGCGGTGGTCGTGGAAAGCCGGGCCGCTGAGCCGCTGGTACCGCTGAAGGTCGTCCGGGAGCGGACCACCGCGCTGGCGATCGTGGCGAGCCTCGCGGTCGGCGTCGCGATGTTCGGCAGCGCGCTGTTCCTCGGCCAGTACTTCCAGATCGCCCGCGGCTACAGCCCGACCGAGGCCGGTCTGCTGACGATCCCGATGATGCTCGGCTCGTTCATCGGATCGGTGGGGTCGGGTCAGCTGATCACCCGGTTCGGCAAGTGGAAGCGGTTCCTGATCGGCGGCGGGGTGCTGCTGGTGATCGGCCTGGTCGTGCTCGGCACGATCGACCACACCACGCCGTACTGGTACGTCGGCCTGGGCATGCTGTCGATGGGCATCGGCATGGGCATGATGATGCAGAACCTGGTGCTCGCGGTGCAGAACACCGTCGACGTCAGCCAGATCGGCGCGTCCAGCGCGACGGTCGCGTTTTTCCGCAGCCTCGGCGGTGCGGTCGGCGTCTCGGTCCTCGGCGCGGTGCTCGCGGCGCGGGTCAAGGACCTGCTGATCGAGGGAGTGCTGCACAGCCCGGGCGGAGCCGCCGCGGCCGGCAAGCTCCAGGACGGCGGCGGCACCAGCCTGCTCGACGTCAACCACCTGCCCCCGCAGTTGGCCGAACTCGTCCGTCAGTCGTACGGCGACGCGACGGGGCGGATCTTCCTGATCGCCGCGGCGTGCGCGCTGGTGAGCTTGGTGGCGGTCTTCTTCATCAAGGAGGTCCCCCTCCGGCGGACCGTCGCGAAGCTCGACGAGCCGATCGACCTGGACTGACCGAGTGCGGGCGGCGGTCGCACTTCAGCGTGCCGTATCGCGAGAGGCCGGTCGTCTTGGCGGAGGCCCGACTGCCGGCCGGGCACGAATCGGAGCCGAGGTGTTGGCAGGACCACAATCCACGAACCACAATCGGTGACGTACGAATGGCAGGTCGGTGACGGGCTTCGGCTGCCGTCAACCGACGCGAGGGCCGGCCGCGAACTCGGGGGGAGTCGATGAGTGACGCGCGCACCGTCGAGCTCCAGCTGCTCCAGGGATTCGTCCTGTCGGTGGGGCGCCGACCGGTCTGCCTGATCTCGAGTGCGCAGCGGGTGCTGGCGTTCCTCGCGCTGCAGGAACGTCAGGTGGCGCGCGGCCAGATCGCGGCCCTGTTGTGGCCTGAGGCCACGGCCAGTCGGGCCCACGCCAGTCTGCGCTCCGCCATCTGGCGGGCCCAGCGCGAGTGCGACCGCCTGATCCACGTGAACAGTGACACCCTCGCACTGTCCCGCGAGGTCATGGTCGACGTGCGGGTCGCCGCATCACAGGCGCACCGGATCCTCGCGGGCGGCCCGGTCGACAGACGGGTGTCCACCAGACTCCACCTGTCGGTCGACCTGCTTCCGGACTGGTACGACGACTGGGTCGTCGTCGAGCGGGAGCAGTATCACCAGCTGCGGCTGCATGCCCTGGAGGCTCTGTGCGAGCGGCTGACCTCGGCCGGGCGGATCGGTGAGGCTGTCGACGTCGGACTTGACGCGATCCGCGCGGAACCGCTCCGGGAGAGTGCTCATCGAGTGCTCATCGAGGCGCATCTGGCCGGCGGCAACCGGTGGGAAGCACTCCGCCAGTTCCAGCGCTGCAAGGCTCTGCTCGCCGAGGAGCTGGGTCTCGAGCCCTCCGCGGCCTTGGTGCGCCTGGTCCGTCAGACCGGCGCACGGGTCGCGCTTCACTCGTCCTTCTCGGCCGCCAGGCAGGACAGCAGGAAGGCGCGTACCGCCTCGGCCGCCGTGTCCACGTCGCTGAAGTAGTGGGCGCGGTGCTCGTGGCTCGGTGCCCGGGCGTAGTCGGTGACGACCGTGATGAGCACGTGCGAGCGCTGGGGCTCGACCCGGACGAGGCACAAGCCGTACGCGCGTGTGTGCGACCTCATCGGCGCATCGTCACACACGTCGTGTCACCCGCGCGTTGCGGCCGAGATCCGGGTCGGCGGTGACGACTCGGTGACGGCCGCACCCTACGTTGGGGCTATGACACCTACTTAGGTGAGCGGATGCCATGGAAACGCTGAGCCGGGGGAGCGGGCCAGGGAGCGTCGCTTCGCAGTTGCACTTGTTCGGTGGGCCGTACGTCACGGTCGGAGCCGAGCGCCGTGAGGTTCCGGAGGGGAGCAAACGGTTGCTGGCGCTGCTCGCGCTGCGCCGCACTCGGGTGGAGCGGTCGTGCGCGGCCGGCCTGCTCTGGCCGGTGGTCGACGAGCGGCGCGCGGCGGGAAATCTGCGGTCGGTGCTGTGGCGGCTGCGGACCGCCGGGCTGGATCTGGTCGGGACGGACCAGCTGTCGCTGGTCCTGCGCGATGACGTCGCGGTCGACGTGCACGCGGTGAACGAGTGGGCGTACCGGCTGGTGTGCGACTCCGCCCGCGTCGAAGACCTGACCCTGCGGCCGTGGGTCGACGCGGCGCTCGACCTCCTGCCCGGGTGGTACGACGACTGGGTGATCTTCGAACGCGAGCGGCTGCGGCACCGGATGCTGCACGCGCTGGAGGCCCTCAGCCGGGAGTTCTGCGCGGTCGGCCGGTTCGCCGAAGGGCTGGAGGCGGCGATGCTCGCCGTCAGCGCCGATCCGATGCGCGAGAGCGCGCAGCGGGTACTGATCGAGGCGCACCTGTCCGAGGGCAACCTCGGCGAGGCGGGACGCGCGTTCGCCGCCTTCCGGCGGCTGATCCTGCGTGATCTCGGGGTGCCGCCGTCGCCGGCGCTGACCGGTCTCCTCACCGCCGCACGGATCCCGCTGCACGCCGATCATTTCGCGTGACGTCCGGGTGACGACCCGGGTGCCACAGTGACGCCATGTCCACTCTTCCGGCCGATCTTGTCTGAGCGACGATGGGCTTCCTTGTCGTCGACCCACTGAACGACGCGACCCGATGGTCCGCCGTGGCAGCCGACGGAGTCACGCCCTCGTCGGTGGTGACGATCGTCGACGACCCGGCGGGCGCGCCGCCCGGATCCGACGGTGTCTGTGCCCTGCTCACCGCCTCCAGCGCAGCGACCGGCCACGCGGTCCGTCGCGACCTGGCTCCGCTCGACCTCGCGCAGTTCACCGAGCTGCGGCTGTCGATCAGCGCCGACCGCACGGCGGGACCGCCCGAACGGAACTTCTTCCTCGAACTGCGCCTCGGATCCCCGGCGCTGCCGTTGTCGGACCCGGCCAACACCTGGCATCGGCTGATCCCGGTGCGAACCAGCCGGACCTGGGAGACCGTGCGGTGCAGCATCGACGACCTGCCGACGGCGGTGTCGGGACAACTGACCAGGATCCAGCTGCGGTGTGTCGACGCCCCGTTCGTCGCCCGGTTGAACGACCTGACCGCGGTGGATCCGCGGCCCGTCGCCGATGCCGACGCGGCACTGACCACCGCCCTGACCGGGATCAAGCTCGGTACGACGATCGTTCCGGTCCGGGTGCGCACCGGAGCCGAACCGATTCCGGCCGCACCCGCGATCGACATCGTGCAGTCCGGCCTCCGGTTCGCACCGGATCGGACCATCACGGCGCTGGTCCCACGCGACTTCCGCGCCGGCGAGGTCCGCACGGTGTCCGCGGGCAACGCGTACGAACTGGACTACGCGATCCGGGTGCCGGCCGCCACGCGCGCCGACCAGACCCGCTTGCTGGAGACCGTGCTCGACCGCCTCGGTGTGCTCGGCGAGCTGCCCTTCGCGGGCGAGTCGTTGCCGATCGAACTGGTCCCCGGCAGCACGGATCCGGCGCAGTTCGAGGACACGCCCGTCCTGCGGTACCGCGTCGCCGTCCGCAGCCGTGACCGGGTCGCCTCGCCCACATGGCTGGTGCGTGAGGTGCTCGTCGACGCCCACCACCTGGAGGTGTGATGACCGCCCGGCTCGTGAACGTCTGCACCCGCCCGGTCGAGGTCCGGCTGTCGTCCGGGGTGGTGGTGGTCGCCGCGCTGTCGTCGGTCGGTTGCGACCCCCGGGACCTCGAGCGGGACCAGGTCCGGGTGCTGTGTGACCGCGGGGTGCTGGTCGCCCAGCGTGCGCCCGTCCCCGAGCAACCACCGGCGCAACGACGGGCCCGTCGCTCGTCCACGAGCACCAAGAAGCGAGGAGAGTAGCGATGGCGTTCAACATCGGTGTCAACGTGGTCGAGGTCGACGGGTCCGCCGCGCCGTCGATCACCGGAGCAGCGGTCTCGGTCGCCGGGTTCACCGTGCTCACCGAACGCGGCGTACCCGGCCGGCCGGCCCGGGTGACCAGTTTCGTGCAGTTCGCGGAGCGGTTCGGCGGCTACTTCCGGGGCGGGCTCGGTGCCTACCTGGTGAAGGGGTTCTTCGACAACGGGGGCCAGACGGCCTACATCAACCGCATCGTCGACGCCGACCCGAAGAAGGGCGCCAAGGCCGCCACCGCCGCGCTGAAGGACGACGGCGGTACCACCGTGCTGGAGGTGGCCGCCGGGTATCGGGGCCGTCTCGATCCGGGCGACTGGGGCAAGCGGCTGTTCGTCCGGGTCCGGCACAGTTCGTCGGCGACCAGCGTGGTGCGCGAGTCCGAGCCGGCCAGCATCACGGGAGCAGCCCTGGGCGGAGCGACGGTCGACATGACCGATGCGCCCAAGCTCGAGGTGTTCGTCGACGGGGCCGAGGGTGCCACCGAGATCGAGTTCGACGACGACGACTTCGCCGACCGGACCAAGGCGACGCCTGAGGAGATCAGGGACGCGATCAACCGCGGTACCTCGCTGCTCCGGGCCTCGGTCGCCCCGGGCGCCGCACCGCAGAAGCTCGTGCTGACCTCGACCGGCGTGGAAGCGGCCGGATCGACCGGCCGGACCAGCCTGCGGGTGGCCGCGGCCAACGCGAAGCTGGGGTTCGGTGCCGGGACGAGTCCGACGCCGGGAACACTGGAGCAGTTCGCCGCAGGCGGTACGAGGCTGCAGTCCACGGAGGGTTTCGCGGTCGGCGACGCCCTCGTGATCACCGCGACCAAACCGGGAGCGACGCCTGGCCAGGACCCCGTCCCGGTCGTCGCGACCGGTGGTCACCGGACCATCAGCTCGATCGACGGCGCCACCGGTGCGGTCAAGTGGACACCGAACATCGGCAACATCGCGGACTTCTCCGACACCGCCACCGTCACGGTCGCCAACGCCGAGTTCGACCTGCTGGTCGCCGACGGCGCCGCGGACGAGGAGCACGTGGTGGAGACGCACCTCGGCCTCACGCTGGAACCCGAGCTGCAGCACTACGCGTCCCGGGTGCTGAACCACCCGGTGACCGGCTCCCGCTTTCTCCGGCTGGCCGACGTCGCCGCCGCCACCAGGGACCGGCCCAAAGCGGAGTGGACCGCGCTGCAGGGCGGGTCCGACGGCAGCCCGAAGAGCAATCACTTCATCGGCGACGAAGCCGAGGGCACCGGGTTCTTCGCGTTCTCGCCGTACGACATCCAGTTGCTGTGTTGCGAGCGCGCGGACGTGGTGATCTCGAAGGCGGCGCTCGCGTACTGCGAGAAGCGCGGCGACGCCATGTTCGTCGGTTCGGTGCTGGAGGGCCTGCGGGGTGAGGACGCGGTCCGGCACGGAAAGCTGTTGCAGACGCGGAAGTCGTACGGCGCGCTGTACGGGCCCTGGATCATCGTGCCGGACCCGGCCGGACTCGGCGACAACCCGCGGATCACCATCCCGCCGGTCGGCCACGTGATGGGCGTGTACGCGCGGATCGAGACGTCCCGCGGTATCTGGAAGGCGCCGGCCGGCGACGAGGCGAACCTGCTCGGAGTGCTCGACACGGAGTACCAGTTCTCCGACACCGATCACACCGACCTGGTGGTCAACGGGTCCGTCAACGGCATCCGTCCGGTCCCGCGGGCCGGAATCGTCGTGGACGCCTCCCGGACGCTGAGCACCGATCCACGCTGGCGCTACGTCAACGTGCGGCTGCTGTTCAACTACGTGAAGTCCAGTCTGCGCGAGGGGTTGCGTTCGGCCCGCCAGGAGCCGAACCGCGAGTCGCTGTGGAACGCGGTGAAGTTCGGGACCATCACGCCGTTCCTGATGGGGCTGTGGCGGCAGGGAGCCTTCGGGACCGGAACCCCCGAGCAGACCTTCACCGTGGTCGTCGACGCCACCAACAACCCGCCCGACCAGGTCGCCCAGGGCAGGCTGACGGTGGAGGCGTACTTCTACCCGGGCCTGCCCGCCGAGACCATCGTGATCATCTGCGGCCAGCAGCCCAGCGGCGTGACCGTGGCCGAGGCCTGACACCGCCCGACCGAGTGAAGGAGCAGCAGCCATGCCCAAGGTGGGTGATTTCTACGAGGGCTACCGGGCGAACGAGTTCGTCCTGGTCATCGACGAGAAGGAGAGTCCGGGGGTCAGCAAGGTCAGCGGCCTCAGCGAGGGTGAGATCGACACCATCGAGCAGCCGGACGGCGGCACCATGCACGTCTACAAGCTGGCGGCCTCGAAGGTGAAGTTCGAGCCGCTGACCGTCGAGCGCCGCGTCGACGGCAGTCCGGAGGACCAGCGGTTCCGCGAGTGGTTCCGGCAGACCTTCAACCTGAACGTCCGGCAGCAGGGCGGTTCGGCGGTGCGCAAGAACGGGCTCGTCATCAAGCGCCATTTCGGGACCGACGTGCTCACCTTCGCGTTCTACAACGCCTGGGTGAAGTCGTCGAAGTTCAGCGATCTGGAGGCGGGGTCGACCAACCTGCTGCTGCAGACGATCGTGCTCGAACACGAAGGACTGGAGCGGGTCGGCTGACCCACCCGAGATCGAGGAGGACGCGATGACGACCATGGACATCGACCACGACCGGACGGTCGACGCCGTACCGGCCGGCGGACGGACCGGCGGCCGCGAGATCGAGGTGACGCTGCCGGTCGGCTACCTGGACGACCAGGGGCGGATGCACCGGCGGGTGACGCTCCGGAAGATGACCGGCCGGGACGAGGCACTGCTCGCCGATCCGGCGAACCAGCGCAACGGGGGCCGGCTGGTCACCTCGCTGCTGCACAGTTGCGTCACCGGTCTCGGCGAGCTGAGCCCGGTGAAACGCAGCGACATCGAGTCCATGTACTCGGTGGACCGCAACTTCCTGCTGATCCGGTTGCGCTCCTTCACCTTCGGCCCCGAGCTGCCGGCCGGGTACACCTGTCCGGCCTGCGCCGAGCGGTTCGAACAGCTGGAGGACCTGGACTCGCTGCCGGTCCGGGCGCTGCCCGGCGAGGAGCCGCCCGAGGACATCGTGGTGGAACTGGTCGACGGCTACCTGGACCGCGACGGCAGCGTGCACACCGCGCTGACGCTGCGGATGGCCCGCGGCGACGACGAGACGGCGGCCGCGCCGCAGATGCGCAAGAACGCCTCGCTCGGCAAGAACGCGTTGCTGGCCCGCTGCCTGAGATCGCTCGGTGACGTGCCCCGGCACCGGCTCGAGGCACTGGGCTCACGGATCCTCGCCGATCTCACCCTGACCGACCGGCGGCTGATCGACCGCGCCTTCACCGAGAACGCGCCGGGGATCGACCTGATCCGCGTCCTGGACTGCCCCGCCTGCGGTCACGAGCTGCGCGCCACCTTGGACCTGACGAATTTTTTAGCCATGGACTGACGATCGAGCAACTGCGCCAGGAGGTGTTCTTCCTCGGTTACCACCTGCACTGGTCGTGGTCGGAGCTGATGGACATGGACTGCAGCGAGCGGCGGGCGCACGTGAACCTGCTGATCGAGCAGATCGAGCGGGAGAACGCCCGCGTGGAGGCCGCCCGCAACGGCGAGTAGCAGGAAGGAGGGACCGCGGATGCCCCTGGCGCTGCTGTTGCAGAGAATGACCGCGGCGCTCACCGCGACCGCGCGGACGCTGACGCCGTGGATCGACATCGCCGCCCGCGAGGCGACGGTTGTGGAACGGGCCCGCAGCGCCTTCCTGATGCACTGGTTCGGCCGGCGGCTGCCGATGAACGGCCTGGCGCTGCGCGCGCACATCGCCAACCTCGGCGAGCTGAACGCGCGATACCTCGCGGCGCAGCGGTCGGTCCCGGCCAGCCAGGGCGGACCGAACCTGACCGAACCGGTGCTCGGGTTCGCCGGGATGCTCGGCGGGATGCTGCTCAGCCCGGCAGGCATGATCGCCGGGGTCAGCCTGCTGTGGCGGTTCAGCACCTTCAGCATCGGTGTCCTGCTGGCCGGGCTCGCCTGGGTCGTCGCGCCGTTCCTGCTCGGCTACGGTCTGATCGCCGCGCCGGTGGGGACCTCGATCCTGGTCGGCGGCGGCCTGCTGGCAGCGGGCGCGGTGTTCGCGTTGGCAGCAGCGCTGGGAGATCGGCGTGAGCTCCGCGGCGTGTTCGACCTGTTCGGGTCGCTCGCCCGGTTGATGAACGCGTCGGTGCTGCTGCTCGACCAGTTCGCCGGCCCGCGCGCCGAAGTGCGCAATCCCTTGCTGGCCAAGGTTCTGGTCCTCGGCGACCAGCTGGCCGCACTGTTCGCCCAGCTGCTCGGCGCGGTGGCGATGCTGGTCGTCAAGGTCGGGCCGTTGCTCGAGCCGGTCGCGACGCTGCTGATGGGAATGGCACGCCTGACCGCGACGGTCGTCGCCACCGTGGCCGAGGTCGCCGACGGCCTGCGGCGGCGAGTCGCGGAGTTGCTCGCCGGTGAGTCGTCCGTGGGCGCGGTCCTCGACCGATCGGCCGGCGTCGTCCGGGATCAACTGAGCCGGGTGACCCGCGGCGTCGGAGCGCAGCTCGACGTGCTGATCGCGGCGCTGACCGCGGTCGGGACCACCCTCGGTGCCAAGGGCAACGAATTCCTGGACACGGCCGGCGATTTCGTCGTCCGGCTGTTCCTCGACCACCCGATCGGCAGGGTCTTCGCCGCGCTGGCCCGCGAACTCAATCTGGTCAAGACCGTGTTCGCCACGCCGGTACCACCGCGAACGGGCGGCGCGGGGACGTCGGGAATCACCCTCCCGACGCTGCCCGAGCTCCCCGCGGTACGGCCGTTCCCGGCGCTGCCGACCGCACCGGACACCAAGGTCCCGAAGCGGCGGCTCGGCGCCGCCGTGCCCACCCTCGACTGGTCGACCATCGAGCGAGTGGCCGCTGAGCTGGGGTCGGTCTCCCTCGACGCACCGCCGGTCGAGCTCGGGCCCGCCGCCCGTGCGGCCGTTGCCGGAACGGCACGGCGGCCGAGCATCTTCGCGCCGGAGCGCGATGAGCTCCTGACCGGGCTGCTGCGACCGGTCGCCCTATGGGATCTCGACCCCGGCCGGCTTGCCCGGTTTCGGGACGCGTTCGGATTGATCGTCGGGCGGGTGCTGCCACCTGAACTGCGCGGTACGGCGCTGCCCGGCCTGGTCGACCCGGAAGCGCTGCCGGTGCTGGACCTGCCCACCACCGACGACTTGCGCCCGGTGGTCCGCACGTTGCGGCTGCGCATGCCGGGTGCGCACCCCACCGATGTGCGGCAGTTCGAGGATCTCCTGGTCGCGCGGCTGCGGGCGAGGTCGTACCCGGCGCCGGTGGGAGGGCGGTGAGATGCCGATCGACTTCGCCGCCGTCGCCGCGCGGTACGCCGCGGCGTTCGCCTTGCAGTTGCGGGTCGTGACCGTCCAGCAGGCGATCGGTTCGGCGCTCGAACGCCGCCAGGAGGCCGCGAAGCTGGTGGATCTGGCCACCGAGAGCTTTCCGATCGTCCGGTTCTTCAACGGCGCGGTGACGCTCTGGTTGCCCCCGGGGCAGCGCGGATCGCTGACACCGGCGGCCCCACCACGGTCGTTCCTCGACCACCTGGCCGAGGGCGCTGGTGGCTTCCTCGACGGCCTCGGCCGCGCGATCGCTCCGCTGCGCGGCACCAGTCAGGAGACGGCGATCGCCCGCTTCCTCACCGCGGCCGAACGGGCGCTGGCCGACATCGAGACCTCGGTACGGCGCTTCCGCACACCGTCGCCGCGGATGTTCGATCCGGACTCGCGCAACGCGTCGGATCTGTTCGGCCTGCTCGGCCTCGCCGTCCGCGTCCTGGGCGAGGCCAGCACCACCAGTGGCGCGGTACGGCGACTGGCCGGCCAGCTGCGGGCGGCCATCACCGCGGTCGGCATGCCGCTGCCGGACAAAGTGTTCCGGGTCCTCGGCCCACCCGCCGGCGGTGAACCGCCGCCGGCCGCTCGCACCCTGGCGGAGACGGCGGATGCCCTGGCCAGGAACGCCCTTGCCGCGATCGTGCTCGTCGGCTCGCTGCCAAGCCTGATCGACTGGCTGCTCACGGACGGCGCGGTGGCCCTGAGGCTGTGGGTCCTCGACGCCTTCGAGAAGGTGGAACGCCAGCTGTACCGGTTGCGCGGTACGGCGTTCGAGGTCGTCTTCGGCGGCGGGACCGGGCTGGTTCAGCGCGGGGTGCTGCTGGCCGGCGCGATCCAGAAGGTGCTCGGCGCGAACGTCGAGTTCCAGCTGAAGTTCTACCGTGCCTACGGCGTCCAGTTCGCTACCGGCGTGCGGGACTTCGTCATCGGCCTCGGCGAGTTCCTGAAGGACGTGGTGAGTCTGCTGCAGGCGATTCCCGGTCTGCTGCAGGCGATCACCCGGTTCGGCCTGGACGAACTGCTGCGCGCCAAGCTCGGGTGGGCCGCGCACCTCGTCCCGAACCTCAGACTGGACGATCTGCTGGACGCGGACGGCTTCGCAGTGAACACGGGCCTGCGGGACAACCTCGTCGACGCCCTGAACGCGGCGGACCGGCTGCTCGACGACCTCGACAGGAACCTGCCGGTCCTGGAGTTCACGGAGGGTTATCGCTACGGCAAACGGCAGATCGCGCGGGGGCGGCGCCTCGTCCAGGGGTTGTTCACCGGCGGTGGCGCGGGCGCGGCCGTGCCGGTCCTGACCGAGGGTCCGCCGCTGGACTTCCGCTCCGACTTCCCGGACCTGGGCAAAATGCTGTTCGGTGAGGGGCGCGACCAGCAGTACGTCGCCGCGGTCACCCGGCTGGAGCACGCCGCCGTCATCGCGAACGAGAAGGTGTTCCGCCGGGTCTCCCGCGGGATGTACGCACTGGCCGACCGGTTCACCGCCGAGTCGGCACGGGCGGCCAAGGCCGACGAGAAGGGCCGGCTGGCCGGGCTGGGCGAGCAGGCCGACCGCGTCGCCGAGTCGTTCTACGGCCCGGAGGTCGCCGCCCAGCGCAAGGCGGTCCAGCAACGCCCTCGCGATCCGATGGCGCACGCCTTCGAGGCATGGCTGGCCTCCACCTCGTCCACCGGTGGGTTCCTGCTCATCGGCGAAGTGATCCCGGCGTACGCCGGTGAGCTGGCCGCGGCGTGGCGCGCACAGCTCGCCGAGGGGACGGAGCTCACCGCGGAACTCACCCCGACGTCGCCGCACATCCTGCGCAAGCGCGCGGTGCTCGGCCGGGTCAGGGTGCCGCGACTGACCCTGCGGGCCGCGCCGGGGCGGGCGTTGGACCAACGGTTCGCCGGCGAGGTCGCCGACCTGTTCGGCGACGTCACGCGCGATGCCTACCTGACCGGGCAGCGGCGGGTGCGGGAGCTGGCGGAGCTGGGCAGCGGTGAGCAGCGATGAACGAAGAGGTGCTGATCACCCAGCTGGGACTGCTGCTCACCCAGACCCGGTACGCCAGAAGGGCTTTGGAGGACATCGAGCGCGCGACCTCCGCCTACGCCACCTTCACGTTCACGTCGGTGATCGCGGCGGGACCGCGCTTCGGTGAGCCGCCGCTGTTCGACGGGGCCTTGAAGGTGCACGTGGTGAACATCTCCGACCTGGCGCCCGGTGGCGGGTTCGGCGACTTCCTCGAGGGACTGCTCGGCGGGGTCGGCCGATTGATCGGCAACATCCCAGGCGGGCTGATCGGCGGCACGATCAGCTCGTACTCGATCGTCGGATCACTGCCCACCATCCACGCGATCGCGGTCCGGGTCGAGAACATCCTCGCGATGATCGGGATGCGGGCGACGGACCCGGTCGGGAAAGCGATTTCGGGCGCGCGCGGCGAGCCGGTCGGCGGCAGCACCCTGCTGGCGCAGCTGGCCGCGATCAAAGCGGCGGTCGACAGCCTGACCGGGCTCTTCGCCGCGGCCTCGGGCAGGCCGGAACCAGCCGCCGGGATGCCGGAGCCGGTGACCGCGGACGGCACGAGGTGGCTGCGGCTGCTCGACAGCGCGACCGCGACCCTGTCGGCGTTGTCCCGGCTGGCCGACGGGCTGATCATCGCCCTGCCGATCGTGGTCGGGTCCATCTCCTGGTTGATCGCACGGCTGGCCGACATCAGGCTCGCGCTGGCCGAGACGCTGCGGTTCCTGCTCCGTCAGGCACTCATGCTGCGTGGCCTGGTCGCCGTCACGGTGTTCGACACGCTCGCCATGGTGGCGCGGACCGCGGCCGGTGTCCTGGGGATCCTGCAGGCCACCGTCGGCAGCGTCCTCGGCTCGGTGTTCGAGATGGTCCGCGAGGCGCTGCTCGCGGTCTTCGACCTGGCCGGTGTGCTCGGCGAGGCGATCAAGAAAACCGTTGACGCGCTGCTGAACTGGCTGGTGCCGACGGTCGACGTCATCCTGCGGAACCTCGGCGACCTGCGCGTGTTCCGGGTGCTCACCCACGTCATCCGGATCCTGCCCGCGATCCTTCCGGTCGTGTACGAGCTCGCCAAGGACCATCCGATCCAGGACCGCACGGTGCTGGATCGCCTCAACGACGCGGCCCAGCTGCCGTTCCTCGACCCGACCCGGCCCGGCGGTGTCGCCGTCACGGCACCGGTCACGCCGCCGGAGGCGCCGAACCTGCGCGCCATCCTCACAGATCCGGCGCTGGTCGGCCGCGCGACCGGCGCGCTGGACCGCATCCAGCAGGTCACCCAGGACGGGCTGCGGATCAGTGGTGACGCCGTGACCTCGGGGCTGCGCGACATCGGCGGCAAGCTGGACCGCGCCGCGGCCGAAGAGGCCGCGGTGTCCAACAGCAGCCTCGCGAAGCGTCTCGACGAGGTACGGGACCGCTCGGCCGAGCTGTCCGGGCAGCTGGTCGTCGGGGAGAAGATCCGCACCGGGACAGGGCTGGAGGCGATCGCCGACGCCTACGAGAAGTGGCTGACCGGCGGCGGCCTGGACACCCTGCTCGGCACGATCACCAGGCACTTCGCCAGTACTGAGGGGCGGGCCGGGGTCCCCGCCGCGGCGGCCGCCACCGCCGTGCTGGACCGGCCGCGCGCCACCGTCCAGATCGACGAGATGATCATCGAGGTCGGCGGCGCGGCGCCGGCCCCGGAAAGCCCCCGGGCAGAACCGGCGCCGGAACCTCCCGGCCCGCTCGGGCCCGGCGATTTCCCCCTGCCCGCGGACCGCGACGACATCGAGCGGCACGCCCGGATGTGGTTCGACTTCGGCCAGCGCGACGGTGGTCGTGGCCGGCTGCCCAGCCCGACGTAGGAGCCCGCGATGGACCGAAAGACCGGATACCTGGCGAACGTGCTCAACGTGCCGCCGTTGATCTTCCGCTTCCAGTTCAACCCCGAGCTGATGTCGGAGAAGAAGAGCTTCGGCTACCGCGAGGTGCAGAGCTTCGGCAAGTGGGGGTTCGACCGGACCGCGGCGGAAACCGGGTTCGGCAACGTGTTCGGCTTCTTCGACGACGTGAAGGAGTTCGGCAGCCTGCTGGTCGGTACCAAGGGGCTGGAGGCGGACACCGGCAAACCACGCACCTTCGCGCTCGACTTCGCCCTCGACGCCAGGAACCTGCCCGACATCCCGCAACCGCTGCCGGGCCAGAACGCACCGGTGCCGGTGGCGGGCGACAAGCGGTTCGGTGGCCGGCTTGAACCGAGCCTTGCGGTGCTGCGCTCGTTCATGAACCCGGCCTGGGACCCGGTCAGCGACATGCTGGCCTGGCTGGCACCGGGCCGGAAGTTCTGCATGCCCACCCGGCCGCCGTTGTGCAACCTCAAGCTCGGCGGGATCGATCTGGACTGCGTGATGAGCGATCTGAACATCAAGGTCACCCATTTCAAGACCGATCTCACCCCCGAGCGTGCCGAGATCAGCGTGACGCTGACCGAGCAGACGCAGTCCCTCGCCACCAGCCTCGACTACCTGGCCCGAGTCGTCGAGGTGAGCAAGTCGTACCTCCAGTTGGAGGGCGAGGACTGGATCCAGGCAGCGCCCGGGGCCGGGCTGGTGCAGAACATCTTCGCGCTCTAGGAGGACGACGATGCCGGTTTCGATCACATCCCGCTACCGCGGCCTCGACGTGTACGACGCCGTCGACGCCGCCGGCACCGTCCGTCCGACGGTCGCCATCCGTCGGTCGGCGGCGAGGCCGCGGGCCGCCGTCGACTACCAGCACCGGGTGGCGGCGCTCGAGGACGTCGAGTACCTCGCCTGGCACTACTTCGGTGACAGTGAGAGCTGGTGGCGGATCGCCGACGCCAATCCCGCGGTGTTCCCGCTGCGGCTGCGTCCCGGGGAGATCCGGGCGATCCCGATCAGCGGTTCGCCGGGCCTGATCGAGCGGAAGCGGGTGTTCTGAGATGGGTACGCCCGGCGACGAGACCGCGGTGGCGGAGCTCTGGATGAGTGTGGACGGCAAGGACTGGCGCGACGTGTCCTCGCCGGTGCAGTCGGTCGACGTGGAGGACCACGACCGGCTCACCGACAAGGCGACCGTGGTGCTCGACGACAACACCGGGGTCCTGGCCGACGCCTCGTTCGAGGGGCTCGAGGTCCGGATCACCCTCGGCTGGAAGGCGCAGCGGGCGAAGATCTTCGAGGGAGTGGTCAGCGCGGCCAGGGTGATCGCCGCCCCGGGCGGGCAGCGGATCGAGCTGACCGCACTCGACTTCACCCACCGGATGAGCAAGCACACGCCCACCGAACCGGTGGTGTGGAACCGCGGCGAGACCCTCACCAAGGTGCTGACCGACATCGTCACGCGGGCGGAGTACCGGATCAAGGTGGGCCAGATCGAGCCGACCGAGGAGCTCACGTTCGACAAGACGCGGGCGCTGCGGCAGGCCAACGTCAACGACTGGGCGTTCGTGCTCGACCTCGCCGAGCGGCAGAACTGCCTGGCCTTCCTGGAGTTCGACGGCAAGAACACGTCGGAGTTCTTCTTCGTCCCGATCGAGAAGGTCGGGACGGCCAAGCCGGTCGGAACCCTCAGCTACTGCCGCGGGATGGGCGACCTGGTCGAGTTCGACTTCGAGCGGATCAGTTCCGGCGCTCTGCCCACCCGGTCGGCCAGCACGATCGACCCGGCCTCCGGCGCCGTCGTCGACGCCCCGGCGGCGCCGCCGGCCCCGCGGCCGGAACTGCCGGCGCCCGGTACCGGACGTGACCCCGGCCTGGGGGCGGACCGGCGCGCGGCGCTGGAATCGCTCACCGAGCTGGCCGCCGCGGCCGACGCCAAACTGGCCGCGCCCACCGAACGGGTCGCCGGCGCCGTCGCCGATCCCGGCGCGGCCAAGGCCAAGATCGTTCCCGACCCGACCCGGCGGCTCGGGTTCTCCGGGCGCGGCGTCGCCACCGGCAACGTGCTGCTCCGGGCCAAGTCCCGGGTCTCCATCAGCGGCATCTCGGCCTGGGCGGCAGGGGACTGGTACCTGACCAAGGTCAATCACGTCTACCGCCGGGAGCGCTCCGAGCACCGCAGCAGGGCCAGCTACTTCACCAAGTTCGCGGCGACGAGGTGAGGGGAATGCTCACCGAGGAACTCGGCCGGCACGTCGGCCGCTACTACGGCAAGTACCGCGGCAAGGTGGCCGACGACACCGATCCGGACTTCCGCGGCACCCTGCAGGTGACGGTACCCGCCGTGTTCGGGCCGACCGCCACGGTCTCCGCTGTACCGTGCCTGCCGTACGGGCACTTCTTCGTACCGCCCAAGGACACCGACATCTGGGTCGAGTTCGAGGCGGGCGACCTCGACCACCCGATCTGGACCGGTGTCTGGCACCCGGCCGGCACCACCCCGGCCGAGGCGGAGGTGTCACCGCCGGAGCACCGGGTGATCCACACCGTGTCCGGGCACACCGTCGAGTTCGCCGACGAGGACGGCCAGGAGCGGATCCTGATCCGGCACGCCGCCGACGCGTTCATCTCCATCGACCCCGACGGCAGCGTGCTGATCGCCGATGCCAGGGGCTCGCACCTGCACCTGGACGCCAAGGAGGGCAAGACGACGCTGGTCGAGGCCCACGGCAACCATTTGACCATGACCGGCAAAGGCACGGCCGTGGTGAACCCCAAGGGAACGGTCGTCAACGTCGTCGACGACACGGTCCACGTGACCGCGGCCTCGGTGATTCTCAACGCCACCTCGGTCGCGCTCGGCACCGCGGCGGCCGAGCCGACCATCATGGGTACCGCGTTCAACGCGCTGTGGCAGGCGTTGCTCACCCACACGCACGTGGTCGCCACCCCGGCCGGTCCTGGTACCGCTGCGCCGTCGGTGGAACTGCAGCCACTGCGATTGCTGCCTGGCGTTCACCTGACGAGTTCCGTGGTGGTGAAGTGATGAGCCGCTGCCACTTCCCGCCGTTCCCCTCGATCAAGCTGCCCACACCGCCCGGGCTTCCGTCGGTACCGCAGCTGCCGCCGTTGCCGTCGCTGTCGCTTCCGGAGTTGCCTGGTCTGCCGGTGCCGAAGCTCCCGGCGTTCGCCGTACCGGTCCCGGCGCCGCCGGGCCTCCCCAAGATTCCTGACCTTCCACAGCTGCCGACTCTGTCCGCGCCGGACCTGCCGGGCTTGCCGGCGCCGAAGATTCCGTCGTTCGCCGTGCCGGTCCCCGCGCTGCCCAGTTTGCCCGCGGTGCCGGCGCTGCCCGCGTTGCCCAGCCCGCCCGCGTTGCCCGCGTGCCCATTGGACTGATCCGGAGGACCCTTATGACCGACCCAAGCGGAGCCGCTTTCCCGTTCCGGATCGACCCGCGGACCGGCGGTGTCGCGATGTCCGGCGGGGACCAGAAGATCCGCGACGACCTGCGGGTGCTGCTCGGCACCCGGTTGGGCGAGCGGCCGATGCTGCGGGACTTCGGCACCCGGATCCACGCGCTGGTGCACGAGCCCGACGACGACGTCACCGCCGATCTGCTGCGCAAGCAGGCGCACGAGGCCGTGGTGCGGTGGGAACGGCGCATCGTGGTGACGCGCGCCGTACTGGAACGCCGCGAGGGCGAGCTGCGGCTGGTCCTCGGTTACGTGCACAGTGACCGGCCGGTGGCCGCCGAGATGATCATCCCGATCGTGTGAGCCGGCCATGGTGACCCCAGCGCAGCCGGCGCCACCGGCGATCGACTACACCGACAAGGACTTCCGGTCTCTGCGGGAGGCGATGTTGCGGCTGGCCGCGCAGCGGCTGCCGGAGTGGACCGATCGCTCGCCCGCCGACCTGGGCGTGCTGCTCGTCGACCTGTTCGCGTACTGCGGCGACGTGATGCTCTACTACCAGGACCGCATCGCCAGCGAGCTGTTTCCGAGCACCGCCAGTGAGCGCGCGGGCATCGTCGACATGCTCCGGCTGATCGGCTACGAGCTGTCCCCGGCCACGCCCGCCGTCGCCGATCTGCAGCTGACCTTCGCGATGCCCGCCGGCGCGCAGACCGTGACGGTGCCGCACGGCGCGACCTTCGTGACCGGTACCGGCACCGGAGGCGCGATCGAGTTCACGTACCTCGGGCCGAAGCTCGAGCTGGACCTGCTGTCGGATCAGGTACGCCCCGGCGTCGGCGACGACAGCGAGCCGGTGGTGCGGTACGACGGTCTGCCGGTCGAGCAGAGCCGCCAGGAGAATCCGCCGCCGCTCGGGAGTTCGACCGGCGAAGCAGGCCAGAGCTTCCCGCTGCCGCACCAGGCGGTGGTGGTGGACTCCGTGGTGGTGCAGGTCGACGAGGGGGCGGGCTGGGTGACCTGGGACCGGCGGGAAAGCCTGCTGTTCGACATCGCCGCCGACGGCCGAGCGGTGTTCGCCCATCCCGGCGACCGCACGTACCAACTGCTGTTCGACGCCGCCGGCACGGCCCACGCGGTGTTCGGCAGTGGGCGGCGGCCGCCGGTCGGCACCGACAAGGTCCGGGCGAGTTACCGGGTCTGCCAAGGCGCCGCCGGGAACGTCGCCGCGGGCGCGATCACCGAGGCGCAGACCCCCATCACCGGGCTGCGGTCGGTGATCAATCCCGCGGCCGCGGCCGGGGGTGGCGACGCCGAGCGGGCCGATCACGCGATTCGCTATGCGCCCTTCGCCTTTCGCTCGACCAACCGCGCCGTCACGACGAGCGACTACGTCGCGCTGGCCCAGCGCACCGGCACGGTCGCGAAGGTGCGGGCGCGGAGTACGTCGTGGAACACCGTCGATCTGTACGTCGCGCCGGCCGGTCCGGTCCTGCGACCGGTGCCGGAGGCGCTGCGGCACCGGCTGCTCGGCTATTTCGAGGACAAGCGCATGGCGGGCACCATGGTCGCCGTCCTGGACGCCGAGCCGGTCGTCGTCGACATCTCCGTCGAGCTGACCGTCGACAAGCGGTTCCTGGCCGAGGTGACCGTCAGCCAGGTGGCCCGGGCCATCGCCGCCCTGCTGGACTTCGACACCGTCGACTTCGGGCACACGCTGTACCAGAGCGACGTCTACGCCGCCGCCGAGTCCGTGGAGGGCGTGCTTGGTGCCACGGTCACCCGGTTCCAGCGGGCCGACCGGCCCGCACCGGATCTGGAGGCCGAGCTGGCGAGGTACCAGCTGCCGCCGATGGCCCAGCTGCCCGCGTTCCTGCGGGACGCGGTGGCTGCGGGGGTGGCGCCGGAGGGCCGGATCGACATCGGCGAGTTCGAGATCCCCACCCCCGGGGTCCTCGACGTCCGGCTGAAGCCGGCCGGGTGAGGACTGCGCCGTGCGGATCGAGTCGTTCGCCGCCACCGCCGACCTGATCGGGCGGCGGGTGCTGCTGCGGTGGACGATGATCCCGGTCCCCGGGGCCTCGGTGCTGGACTGGCCGGTGGTGACGATCCGGCGCAAACGGCGCGACTTCGCCTTTCCCGCCACGGTCTCTGGTGCCTACCTGGTCTACGACGACGCCGCCTTCCCGCCCGCGCCGGTGCCGGGCGGGACCGACGTCGTCGATCTCCCCGACCGCGATTTCGTGGCGGGCGCGCTGCGGATCGTCGAGCGGACGGTGACGGTCACCGAACCGGTCCGCGGCCTGGTGCAGGAGGTCCGCCGTCGCGTCGTCCGCACCGTCTTCGGCCCGGACCGCGCGGTGCTGCGCCGGGAGATCGAACTGCTCGACGCGGGCGACTTCGGCGGCCTGCTCCTCGACGCCGGCGTGCCGTACTACTACCAGCTGGACAGCTCGTCGGCGCCGCACCCGTGGCGGGCAATCGCGACACCAGGAGAGGTGCACGGGAACCACCGCACCCTCTACGAGCTGATTCCCGCCGTCTACCGGCGTCACGACACCGTCGTACGGCCGAGCGACCCGGGAACCGGGCGGCTGCCCGAGGCGAACGCCGCCGGGGGACAGCTCCGCCGGTTCGTCGACATCTTCGGCGTCTCCCTCGACGCGATCCTCAGCTCGGCCGAGGGGCTGCGCGGTCTCCGCGCGACGGCCGACGTCGATCACCGCTTCCTGCCGCTGCTCGCGGACTGGATCGGCTGGGATCTCACCGTCGAGGGCGACGTCGCGCGGCAGCGCAGCGAGATCGCCACCGCCCCCAAGCTGTACGGCGCGGTCGGCAGCATCCCCGGCGTCCGCAGCATCGTCGACCACTACACCGGCTGGTCGACCCGCGTCGCCGAGCTCGCGCAGAACATTGCCCGCAGCAACGTCGCACCGCAACGCAACCTCTTCGCGGCGGTGGAGCGAGGTGGCACCTGGTGGGGGGCCGACGACGCGGCTCCGGTTCTCGGCCTGGTACCACCGGACGCCGTCGCGACCGGCGCGGCCGGGCTGGCGGCCGAGCTGACCGGATCGACCACCGGGCCGTTCGCACTGAGCCCGGGGATGAGCTTGACCGTCGCGATCGACGGGGCGGTCCCCACTACCATCACCTTCGGCCCCGACGACTTCGCCGACGTCAACGCGGCCACCGCTGTGGAGGTCGCGGCGGTGCTCGGCCGGATGGTGACCGGAGCCGACGTCGACGCGGTAGCCGGCAAGATCAGGCTGCGATCGCGGCTGGCCGATGCCGACTCCCGGGTCGAGGTGAGCTCGACGACGGCGAGCTTGATCTCCCTGGACGGCGCTCCGCGGGGCCGGCTCGCCACGGTCGTCGACGGTACGCAGCGACTGTGGACCGTGTACGCGGCCACGACCGGTACGACGTCCGGCCCGCGTCTGATGACCAAGACCTGTCTGCGCGGCGGCTGGCTCGGCGCCGTCGCGGTCGAGCCGAACGCGCCGGCGCCGCAGGCGGACCCTGCGCTCATCGAGGGGCCGAACGGCGGCGTCCTGTGGCTCGCCTCGGTCGAGCATCCCGACACCGACCGCGCCGTACTGCGCTGGCGCGGCGGCCTGCCCCGCACGATGGAACCGGCTCGCCTGCACGGTGAGCTGCGCGGTCCGTTCCGGCTCACCGCCGGCACCCGCCTGACCCTCACTGGCTACGGGACGACCGAGGCCTTCCACATCGACGCTGCCGCGTACCCAGATCTCTCGGCCGCCAGCGCTGACCAAGTGGCCCAGGCACTCAAGGCCCAGCTCGCCGGCGTCGACGCGACGCCGGCCGCTGACGGTGGGCTGAGCTTGAACACCGTTGCGGCCGGACCCGGCGTCGTCCTTCGGGTCGACCTGGCCGCGTCCACCGCCGCCCGCACCCTCGGCTTCGGGGACCGGCGGCTGATCGGGCGCGGAGACTGGGACCCGACGGTCGATTGGTCGCCCGCGACCCCGGTCGGCTCGGTGCCGCTCGGCCGCCACGCGGACTGTACGGCGGCCACGGATCCGGAGGGCGCTGTCCGGCTGGTGTGGCGCACCCACGTCGAGCATGCCTGGCGAGTGGCGAGGGTTCGCTGGGACGGCGCGGTGCTGGCGGCGACCGCGAGCGGAGTCGGAATTGTCCCCGGTACCGGCGACCAGCCGCCCACCACCAGTGCGGACGGCCTGCCCAGCGACCAGGTTCGCGCGGTCGCGGTCGATGCGGACGGATCGACCTGGTTCGCCACCGCTGCGGGCGCCGCGGTGCGAAGGCCCGACGGAAGTATCTCGGTGCTGACGGTCGCGAACACCGGCGGTGGGTTGGGCAGCGACGATGTGCGCGCGGTGGCCGTGGCACCGGACGGCACCGTGTGGTTCGGCCATCCGTCCACACCCCTCACCCCGGGCGCGAGTGCCCGAAGGCCGGACAACACCTGGCTTCCGGACAGCGCACTGGCCGGCTTGCTGGGCAAGGACGTCCGGCACGTCGCGACCGAGTTCGGAGGCGTGGCGCCTTCGGTGTGGTTCGCCACCGCAACAGGCGTCGTACGTCGTACGGGCGCCGGCTGGTCGACGTACGAGACCGCCCAAGGGCTGCTCAGCAACGATGTCCGGCAGGTGGTGGTGGATCCGCATGGCGCGCTGTGGGTGGCCACTGCCGCGGGCCCGGCGCGGATCTCGCGCGACGGCTCGGTCTCCGGCATCGATCTGGCGCGGCTCGGGATCGTCGGTGCCAATGATGTCCGGGCGATCGCGCCGGTGCCGGTACCGGTCGAGCCTCAGCCGGCGGTCCGTGAGTACGGGCCCGTCTGGATGGCGACCGCGGTGGGGTTGGTCGAGCTGCGCAGCGACCGACTGGCCGAGTTGTACACCGTCGCTGACGGCCTGCCGGGCAACGACTGCCGCACGGTCCTGGTGACACCCGACGGTGTGATTCACGCGGGCACCTCCGCCGGGCTCGGCGTCCGCGACAAGGCCGGCTGGCACACCCTGACCACCGCGGACGGGTTGATCGGCGACGACGTCCGCGATCTGCACGGTCCGTGGTCGGCGCCGCAATGGTTCGCAGACGCCGGGGCGGGCGAGCAGGATCCCCAGCTTGTCCGCGACGGCAACCGGCTGTGGCTGGCGTCCTCGCACTTGGTAGCCGTCGCCGATCCGTCGGGCCGCCGGAAGATCCGGATCCGCCGGTTCGACTGGCCCGGCCCGGCGTGGACGGATCCGACCGACCTCACCAACGGGTCGGCCGCGGACCGGGAGCCCGCCGTCGCACCCCGCGGAGCGAACGGCGCCCGGGTGTACTTCCGCTCCGATCGCGGCGGTGGCGCGGATCTGTTCTCGGCCGACATCGACACCGCGGGAGCGGTCACGGCACCCGCACCGGTCCTGGGCGGGCCGGCCGCGGACACCGATCCGACCTCCGTCGGCATGCCGGACGGGTCGACGTGGCTGCTGTTCCGCAGCGACCGCAACATCGCGTTCGGACGGCTCGGCGGCGACGTCGCGGGCTCCGGGACCAGCCGGCACGCGGCCGACGAGGCCTCCGTCCGCCGCTTCGCCGGCTCGGTCACCGTGACGCCGAACGACCTGGACCGCAACCGCGGCCGCCGTCAGTTCGGCGACCTGCTGAGCTACACGCCACAGCGGCCCGACGGCACGCCGCCCGGCCCGGACGAGCTGTACACCCCGAACACGCTCGGGCTTTACGTCGAACGCGGGCCCGCCGGACGCCCGCTGGTCGCCCGCGACGCGGAACGCCTGCGCCAGTTGCTGATTCGCTTCCTGCCGGTCAACCGGCGCGCGATCGTCGTACTGCGGTCGGCGCAGCTCGACGAGGAGGTGTTCGGGCCGGGTCAGCCGCTGGGTGATTCCTACCGGGACGAGTACCCGTTCGCCGAATACCTGACCGTGGTCGATGCCAGCTCCGTGTCCGCACCCGGGTGGCGGGTGTTCCGCTTCGCCGATCCCGCCAGCCGTACCTCGGTTCCGTCCACACCGACCACGCCGTCAGCTCAGCCCAACCGCAGTTGGTGGCCACCGTTCCCCGAGGAGGACCCATGACCGACGAAACCGCGACCGACCGGCTGTCCGGCCGGTACCGCGACGTGCTGCTCGGTCATGACGGCCGGGTCGTCTGGGACCGCGGCTGGCGGTCCAACACCATCGTCGGCGACTGCCGCAAGCTGCTGGCGGCGCTGGTCCGGGGCGCGCCCGCGGCGACCGGCATCACCGGTCTGCGGGTCGGGGCCGGCTTGGCGGCCTGGGACGCCAGTGGACCGCCGACGGCAACCAGCGGGACGACTCGCCTCGTCGACCCGAACCCCTTCACCGCGGGGCCGGCCGCGCTGCGGATGGATTTCCTCACCGCCGCCACAGTGTCCGCCACCCCCACCAACCGGCTGCAGATCCACGTCACGCTCGGCCCGAACCTGCCGAGCTGGCCGGACGGCAACCACCCCGTCAGCAGCCTGCGCGAGTTCGGGCTGGCAGCCACTCTCGACGGCGCCCCGGTACTGCTCAACTACGTCACCCATCCCGTCATCGCCAAGGATCCCGCGAGCACCTTGCAACGGACCATCTGGCTGACGTTCTGAAAAGGGGAACCGCCATGGCCATCATCTCGCCGAACAAGTTCGACCCGCTGCTCGGCTACGTGAACGTCCGGCTCCAGCAAGGTGTCCCGATCGTCGACGCCGACGTCAACGAGCTGGACGACATCCGCAAGTTCGAGCTGCGCGCCTTCCTCAAGTGGTTCGTCGGCGACGGGGTCCCCGAAGGCAACGACGGGTTTCGCATCGCCCGCCACGACGCGGCGCCTGCCAACGACTTCCTGATCACACTGGGGGTGACACCGCCGACGGCCGGCACAACCAGCACCGACACCGCGCTGCGCAACGTCGGCCGGATCATCGTCGACGGGCTCGACGTCATCATCGAGCAGACCGTCCCGTTCACGGCTCAGCCCCTGCACGAGGACCAGCCGGGTGCGGACGCGCTGGCGGCCCGGCTCGGCGTACCGAAGGTGGCGAAGCTGAAGCCGCCGACCGCCGGCGGCGCCGTGTTCGCCTACCTCGATTTGTGGGAGCGACTGGTCACCGCCGACGAGGACGCCGACCTGGTCCACACCGGTCTGGGAGTGGAGACCTGTGCCAGGATGCGCCGCGAATGGGTGGTCCGGGTGGGCGACAAGGTACCGGTCCCCGGCAAGCCCGGCTTCCTGGCCGGTCACGCCTACACGCCGCTGGCCCTGATCCGGCGGCGTCAGAACGATCCCGCGGTCCAGGACGGCGACATTGTCGACCAGCGGGCGCGCCGGCTGCTGGTCCCGCCCGCGACCCTGGTCGAGGACGTCCTGGGGGTCGACCCGGTCGAGTACCGCTCCGGGAGCTGGCGCCCGCCGATCAGCGTCCGTGAGGCCGTCAACGCGTTGCTGCGCGGCGAGTTGCCGAGCACACCGGACAGACCGCTGCACACTTCGGCCTCGACGGATTCGATCCGGCGTGGGTTCGTCCTCGACACCACCGGCGGTCTGGTAGCGACCTTGCAGAGCGACCGGGTGCTCAGCGTCGAACAGGTCTTCGCGAGCCGGCTGGACCTGGCGGACATCCACACAGGCTTCGGGACACCACCACTGCAGGTCACCTCCGGCGCCGACGCACACGTCGAGCCGCACCTGGCCGTGCTCCCCGGCGGCGACCTGCTCCTGGCGTACCAGCACAAAAAGGGCACGCCGTCGAACATCCAGATGAAGCGGGCCCGGCTGGACGACCTGGACACGGCGCCGGAGATCGACGTGGCCACCGATGCCGCCGTCGCGGAGTCGAGTCCGTTCGTCACGGTCACCGATCCGCTGGCGACGATCTTCTTCCACCGCGCGGGAACCAACCGCTGGAGCTACCGGCGCTGGCGGATCGCCACCAGCGCGTTCGTCGACGCGACGCCGATCCAACTGTCCACCGCGCCCGCGACCGCGCCCGACTTCCACGCGGCCGCCGACCCGTCGGGCAAGGTGTGGGCGGCTTTCCGCAGCCAGGCGGGGTTGACCGCACTGAGCTTCGACCCGGCGTCCGGAACGGTTGCCCAGGAGTTCACTCTCGCGAACCCGCCCGGCGGTGGGAGCGACGAGGGGCCGTTCGTCCTTCCGGTCAACTCGGGCGGCCTCGCGGTGTGGGTGTTCTGGCGCCACACCGGTGCCGGCGGCCGCCTCTTCGCGCGGTTCTTCGCGTCCGGGGCGTGGCAGGAGCGGCAAGAGGTTCCGAACACCGGCGACAAGGACCACCAGCCGTGCGCGATCGCCGATGCCGACGGTGCGATCTGGTTGTTCTGGAGCCGCGGGGACCTCGGCTCGCGCAACCTGTTCGCCATGCGCCGCGACCCGGTCAACGGAACCTGGGCCGAGCCTCGGCAGCTGACCACCGCCACCGGTGACGAGAACGCGCCGCACGTGCTGTACGCGCCCGACGGATCGATCTGGATCCTCTGGCTCAGCGGCCGCGACGGCAACGTCAACGTCTACTACAAGCGGCTCGTCACCGCGATCTGAAGGAGCCTGTCATGCCATCGATCAGCCCGGCCGTCCTCGGCTCCGCCGTCTACACCGTCACCGATTCCCGTGGCCTGGTGGCCGATCTGCGGCTGGACGTCGTCCCCACGTCGCCGTACGCCGGCTTCCAGGTGCGCTTCCCCGCCGCGGCCGCCGGTGTCACCGCGACCCTCCGCCGCGGCGGCGTCGACCTGGACCTGCCCGTCACCGACGGGACCTACTCCTTCCCGGCGATCTTCACCGGTCCGAGCCGGCGAATCGACGTGATCGTCTCGACCAACGGCCCGGAGACCGTCCTCGACTGCGAGATCCGGGCCACGCCGACCGCGGTGGCCGACGAGGTCTGGTCGGTGCGCGCACGGGCGGACGACCCGCAGACCTGGCAGTTCACCCAGGTCAACGACATCGGCGGCGATCCGACCATCACCCGGTTGCTGTGCGACCCGGTCTCCGGGTTCACCATCTCCGCGCCGACGCTGAGCGGGGGAGCGGTGCGGGAGAAGGACACCGTCACGTTGACCGCGGCCGCCGCCACCGGCACCGCGGCAGCGCCGACCTACGTCGGTACCGCGCCGACGGCGAGCTATCGCTGGACGAAGACCGGCTTCGTCCCGATCACCGCCTTCCCCGCGTGCTCGGCGAGCCAGACGATGACGTTCGCGGCACCCGGTGTGTACGGCGCGCGGACGATCGGGATCGCCCAGGAAGTCTGGTTCGAGACCGGCTGCGGCACGGTCGGCTTCCTGAACGCGAGCGCACCGGCCCAGAACCTCACCATCGCCCCGCGTCCGCAGCACCTGGCGCTGGTGCTGGACCGGTCGGGGAGTATGGCCGCCGGCAGCCGCTGGCAGCACGCGACCACCGCGGCGCAGGTGATGGCGAACCTGTTCATCGCCATGCGGTCCGGTGTCGAACCCGCCGACCGGATCACCGAGCTCGTCTTCGAGGACGCCACCTGCTCCTGGCACGCGCTGCCGATCAGCCCCCAGATCACGCCGGTGTTGCCGTTGTCGAACCTGGCCGCGGCCGACGGCTTGGTGTGCGGCACCAACTTCGGATCTCCTGGGGCCTGTACCCCGATCGGGGACGGGCTGATCAAGGCGATCGACGACCTCGGCGCGCTCGGCGTCGCCGACAATCCGCACTTCACCATCGTGCTGCTCACCGACGGGTACGAGAACAGCGGCACCGTTGTCGTCGACCCGAACACCGTGGTGCCGGCGGCGGTGCAGCGGTACCAGGTGGCCCGCCAGGCCGGGATCGTCCGCCAGAACGTGAACTCCCGGTTGTCGCTTTACACGATCGGTGTCGGTGCCACCGTGCAGCAGGACGTGCTCGATGCGCTCGCCACCCAGGCCGGCGGCAGTTACCGGTTGGTGGCCGGCGTCGACGAGGTGGAGGTGGTCACCGCGATGACGGCGATGGCGTCGATGTCCCAGGCCGCGGAGACCCGGGAACCGGACCCGTTCGCGGCCAACTCGCCGCGCGTGGTGAAGATCGAGTCCGGGGTGAACCGGCTGGCCGTCGCCGTGCTGGGGACGGCGGAGGGCGACGTCATCGAGCTGGCCCGCCGGCCCGCGGGATCCGGCAGCTTCACGCCGGTCGCCGCGACGGTGAAGAAGTGCGGCAGCCACGACTTCGTCTGGGTCGACGTAGCGAAGCTGTTCGGCGGCGACGAGACCGCCGTACCCGCGCTGGACTGGCAGATCACCCGCCGGTCCGGTGGGACGGTCCAGTCCATCGCGGACGAGCACCTGCTGGTCTTCGTCGACTTGTTCGTCCGCACCGACGTCGTCTTCGACCGCGACCACTACGACACGGGCGACCCCATCGTGCTCACCGCCCGGCTGCGCGCCGGCGACCAACCGGTCACCGGCGCGTCGGTGACGGTCGAGCTGGCCCGGCCGGGGGAGTCGCTCGGCACGTACCTGGCGACGAACAGCGGCAACTACAAACCGGGCCGGCCGCAACGCCCGGATCCGCACTCGCCCAAGGCGCAGATGCTGGCCCACCTCCTGCACACGCACGACCTGCCCGACCTGCCGATCGTCACGCCGAGCGGGTTCTTCCAGGACGGCAGCGACCTGCTGTACGACGACGGTGCGCACGACGACGGACAGGCCGACGACGGCAACTACGCCAACCGGTACCTCGACACCGACAAGGAAGGCACCTACACCTGGCGGGTGACGATCGAGGCGAGCCTGCCCGACGGCAGCGACATCCGCCGGGTGCTCACGTTGTCCAGGTGGGTCGGTATCTCGGTCGCACCGCAGAACTCGCCGATCCTGACCGCCGCACCGATCAAGTTCGAGACCGTTCTGCGGACGGCGGTGACGGTCGTCCCGGCCGACGCCAAGAAGGAACTGCTCGGGCCCTTCCGGGCCGGCGACGTGCGCTTCGCGGTCCGCGACGGCAACTTCCAGACCGGTGAAGCACAACCGAACCCGGACGGCGTGGAGTATCCGCGCACCGACGGCGGCGTGCTGCTGAGCCGCTACGACGGCGGCTACACCCGGATCGTCGAGTGCCCGATCGGTGGCAGTGCCACGGTCACCGTCACCGTCAAGGGAATCGAGCTGCCCCCGGTCGTCGTCGGCGAACCGGGGACGGCCGGTGGCGGGTGTCTGCCCGGCTGCCTTCCCGGCTTGGTGGGCGTGCTGCTCGGCAAGCTGCTGAGGTTGCTGCGGCGCCTGCTCCGCCGGCCTTGAGAGGTTCCGATCAGTCGGAGGGGAGCTCGTAAAGGCGGGCCGTGTTGTCGGAACAGGCCACGGCCAGCAGGCCCGCGGCCGGGTCGAACGCCACCGCGCGGACCGGTGCTCCTTCCAGCAGCTCGTACTGCAGCTCGCCGCCCGCGGTCCGGTACACGCGGGCGCCGTCGTCCGCGGCGGTGGCCAGCAGGGTGCCGGTGCGGTCGAACACGACGGCCCGCACCGGTGCGGGATGAGAGACCGCCCGCCGCGTCTCGCCGGTGTCCAGGTCGAAGATCCGTACTCCGGTGTCGGACGCGGTGGCGAGCTGGGTCCCGTCCAGGCTGAGTGCGACCCCGTACACGGCGGTTGGGTGCTTGAACTCCCGCAACTGGTCCCCGGTGCGGATGTCGAACAGCCTGGCCGTGCCGTCGTCGCTCGCCGTGGCCAGCAGGTTGGGATCGGTGCCGAAGCAGACCAGGTTGACCCGGCCGCCGTGCTCTCGCTCCAGCTGCCGGCCACCGGTGACGGTGTTGAACACGCGGGCCATCCCGTCGTCGCTGCCGGTCGCCAGCCGGGCGGCGTCCGGCGTGAACGCCACCGTGCGCACCGGCTTGGCATGGCCGACCGTCCGCTGGGCAGCGGTGTCCAGCTTGATGATCCGCGCGCTCGACGACACCAGCTCGTCGCCGCACCCGGTCGCGGCCCACAGTCCGTCACGGCTGACGGCGACCGCGTGCACCGGCACACCGTGGTCGATGGTGAACCGTTCGCCGGGAACCGTCGTGGTGAACAGGATCGCCTTGCCGTCGGCGCTTCCGGACAGCACGGCCTGACCGTCGGGGGTGAACGCGACCGCGTTCACCGCACCCTGATGGGTCCGGTGGGCGCTCTCGGTGCCAGACGTCACCGAGAAGACCCGGGCGTTCTTGTCGGCGCTCCCGGTGGCCAGCGCGCCGCCACCCTCGGCGAAAGCGACGGCGTTCACCGGCCCGTCGTGCCGGAGCCGGTGCCGCACAGCGGCGAGCGCGGTCAGCTCGAAGACCGTGACGCCGTCGTAGCCGGAGATGACCACCCGTTTGCCGTCGCGGCTGAACTCCGCCGTCTGGAGGGTGTGTGGATGCGACATCGTCCACCGCAGTTCCCCGGTCTCGGCATCGAGTGCCGACACGGCTTCCGTCGAGCTGATCGGTCGATCCGCGCCGACCAGGAACAGTTTCGCGTCCGGCGAGAAGGCCGGATCGCTGTAGGGCAGCCCGTTGGCCAGGGTCTGGTAGCGCTGCGTCCGGGTCGCCACATCGAAGACATGCACGAATCTGCCGCTCGCGACGGCGACCAAGCGGCTGTCCGGACTGAACGCGAAGCGGGACGGCGAGCCCTGCGCCAACCCGGGTAAGTGGCCGAGCAGCTCGCCGGTCTCGGCGTCCAGCAGGCCCATCCGCTTCGGTCCGTCGTAGTTCGCGACGTAGTACAGGATCTTGTCGCGGTCCGGGCTGAAGGCCGCCCGGTAGACCCGGTCCTCCTCGACCCGGAAGCGCCAGAGCTCGGTGCCCTGCGTGGCGGTCAGCACCCGGACGAACCCGCCGGAATTGGGGTCGCCGCCGGCGCCTCCGCCGCTCGCGACGACGAGTCTTGTCCCGTCCCGGCTGAGCCGGACGTCCTGAACCGTGTCGGTGTGCTGATTGTGCGGGAACGTCCACCGTCGGTCACCGGTCGCGGCGTTGAACGCGATGACCTCGGAAAGGCTGCCGGTGTAGACCGTTCCGCCGTCCGGACTGAACGTCGAGCGATAGCTGGACATCATGCGCATCTGCCGAATCCACCGCTGGACGCCGGTCTCGGCATCGAAGACCATGGTCGCCAGGTGGCCGTTCGCGACCACCTTGCTGCCGTCCGGACTGAACTGCAGCATTTTGGACAGCTCCGGCTCGGTGGTGAGCTCGCAGCGCACCCGCCCCGTGGCGGCATCGAACACCCGGCAGGTGCTCTTCTTTCCGAAACCGTCGATGAAGATGACGCACCCCGTAGCGACCCATCGTCCGTCCGGACTGAAGGTGCCGGAACTGGACCACGGCAAGGGAACGAAGCTCACCATCTTCGCGGGAGAACTCATGGCCCCAGAATGAGCCGGCCCGCGTCACCTCGTCGTCACCGCCGCCCCCGGGGCGACGTCGCCGGCCCGCCCGGGGCAGTCTGCTGACCGCTTACTCGTCGACCGGCTGGAACGGACCGCCGGTGGTGTCGGCCACGAACTCGAGGTACGCCGTGCCCTTCGCGAGGTCGTCGGTCGAGTGCAGCGTCGCGACGTCTTTCAGCGCGTTGACCAGCGTTTCCCGCGGGACCGCGGTCTGCGGCGTCTTTCCGTGGAATCCGCTCCGGGTCGACATCAGCGCGGTCATCGGCGGGGCGTCGGCGGGTCGTTGCTTCCAGAGGGCGTGCAGGGTGCGCGGGGTGGCGTTGCGGCTGCCGTGATGGCCCACCTTGTACAGGTCGACGGTGGCCAGCTTGGTGCGCAGGTCTCGATCCTTGTCGAGCTTGTCGAGGGTGTACTGCCAGTTCTCGATCTGCGCGTCGCCGGTGAACAGCATCGTCAACTCGCCGACTTCGAGCAGCAGGATGAGGCTGGTGTTGTTCATCGCGTCGTCGAGTGCACGTACCAGCCGGGCCACCGAGTGCGTTCGGTGCTTCGCCAGATGATCGACGAGCCAGCGCACCTGCCCGGGTTCCACTTCGCCTGCCTGCGGCGGTACCTGGTCGCTGGGCGCGGCCTCGGCGAGCGAGCGTTGCAGCCGCAGCATCCAGTACTCCGGGTCGCGGCTCACCTGATTGGCGACGCGCGGGTACTGCTCGACGGTGGGTGGACCGAGGACGGTGATCCGGAGACCCGGGACGACCGATGCCAAGCGCAAGGACTTCCCCGCGTGGAGATACCGGCCTCTTCCTCCTTCGGCGAGCTGGTCCAGAGCGGCAACCGCCGCCTGGTTGGGCAACTCCTCGAGGGCGGCGGCCCGCAGGGCGTGGAGAGCGCCTCGGTCAGGGACGGGCTGAGCCGCGATGCGTTCTACCGCCGACTGCGCAGCGGCCAGTTGGGCCACGAACCTGCGCGACGCCGCCATGGCTCCATCGGTCGGACTGGTCGCATCCGTCGGCAATGCTGGATCTTCGGTCCACGGCCGCAGGACCAGCTTCGGGGCGAGCTTGCGCAGGATCTCGGCGCCCACGGCGTCGCCGAAGCCCAGCAGATGGTCGCGGTGCCGGTGAGTGACGACGACGGCGTCCAGCTTTCCGTTCGTGTGCTCGGCGATCAGCTTCGCGACGTCGCCCATCTTCACCGGTCCGCTCCGCGGTCCGCTGGTGGACCCGAGGTCGAACAGGAGGTGCCGCTCCGCGCGGCCGCGGACGGCGGCGTCGTACTCGAGCGTCATCAGGAAGCAGTCGCCGAAGCCGACCTGGTACATGCGGATGCGGACCCTGACCGGGAGCGGAGTGGCCATCACCAGACCTCCCCACTGCCGGAACCCGCGGAATGCAGTTCGGCGAACACCTGGCCCGCCGCGCCGGCGTACGAGAAGCCGAGACGGCCGGACCGGTCGTAGAAGCCGCCGTCGTGGAGGTGCTTGACCCGCTCGGCCTGCCGCCTCCAGTCGCCCAGGGGCTTGGCGATGTGGAACTTCGCGCGACCGAACTGGTCGAACACCAGGGTGCCACTGCCGAAGATCTTCAGCTTGGTCGCCGGCTCCACAGCGGCGGGCAGCGGCTCCTCGCACCGGTCCGTGAGCTCCGCCGCGGTCAGCTCGAGGATCTGGACGTAGCTGGCGACGGACTCCCGGACGACGAGCCCGTCGGGTCCGACCCGCTCACTGGGCAGCACTGCCTCAACGTGGGTGTAGTAGCTGGTGTCGATGTCGAGCGTGTCCGCGTTCTCCCAGATGAACCGGAACACCTCGTCGCCCGCGGTCCGCAGAGCGGTGAAGTTCAGGTTGCCGTAGCGGATCGCGACGTTGCCGGCGACCAGGTCGTGCCGGACGCCCGGCCGGCGCTCGATACCGAAGCGGGCGAACTGGTCGAGCAGGGCCTCGCGGTACCGGAGCTGGTCGTCGGGCGCGACCTCCGCGTCGGCGAGAATCACCGCGTCGAGCAGGTCCGCGAACTCGAACTCGACCGGCGGCAGGTAGTCCAGGCCGCGGATGAGCATCGTGAGCAGATGCGTCGCGGCCTTGGCGCCTTCCTCCGCCGCCCGCGCCCGGTCGACAGTGCGCGGGGCCCGGCCACGGCCGGGGGAGAGCAGCGCCTCCATCCGCCGGGTCCAGATGTCCAGCAGCACCTCCAGCACGATCGCGACAAGCACCTCCCCGCGCCGGTGCGGTTCCTGGTACTCCGGCAGCTCGCGCCAATTGCTCGGCGGCTGCCGGAAGCCGGACTGCCGCAGCGCGCCGCGTCCCTGGGTGAGTACGTCGCCCAGCTGTTCCGCGACGCCGGTCAGCACGTTCTTGCGCAGCGCGTCCCGTTCGATGTTCAGGCGGCTGAGGCGACCCGTGGTGGTCGGATCGAGACAGACCTCGACGACCACCGGCAGGGAGAACACCGACAGCAGCGCGACGATGTCCGCGAATCCTTCGTGGAAGCCGGCCTGGTCCGGCAGGCCCGGCTCGAGGAAGCGGTGCCGGAGACCGTCCAGTACCGCGTGGGTGGTCTCGTGCGCCACCACGTCGTGGGAAAGACAGGTGTAGATATCCGGCTCGTCCCCACCCGGGACGTAGCCGAACAGCAGGGCCCGATCGTCGAACGAGTAGTAGGCGTTCGCCTCGCTGAAGGCATGGGGCACCAGGTACAGCTGATGCCCGGCGAATCCCCAAGGCAGGCGCCGCCCGAGAGCGAACTCGAAGGTCGCCAGCGTCCGGGCCGCCACCGCGTAGACCTGCTGGGCGTGGAACGCGAAGTCGGTGCACAGCGTCTTGTCGTCGGCCAGGGCGAACCGGTCGTCGTCCGACGGCAGCTTCGCTGCCGGGAAGAGGGTGGCGGTGGAGACGTCGTAGTCGACGACGGCGAATCTCGGGCTGCGCGGTCCGTCCTCGAGGCGCGCGGCCGGCACGCTCGCCTTCGCGGTCACGATGCGCTGGTCGGGGCCGTGCACGGACGGGTCCTGGGCGATGATCCGGAGCCCGACCTGCTGGCGCGGCGCCGGGTGCGCGCCAGAGGGTGCCGGCCGGTTTTCGCCGGGCGGTACCTCGACCACGGTGTCGGTGGTCACCGCTGGTCTCCGGTCGACGACACGCCGCCGGAGTAGGGATATTCAGCGGGCGGCGATGCGCCGGGGTCGATGTGCGACCGCAGGCCGGCGTCCGCGGCCGCGTAACCCCAGTTGATCAAACGCTCCTGATCCCGCGAGGAAAGCTCCTTGAGACGCGTCTTGATGCCCGCCAGTTCGGTGGTGTCGTCGAAGGGGGCGGCCAGCAACTTGGCGGCTGGGAACTTGGTGATGTCGCTGCGGATCCCGACGTAGGCACCAGTTCGCGAGCCTTGCCGGAAGGAGTCGAGCACCTGCCGCTTCCGCAGCGACCGGACCTGATGGTCGAGCACTTGGGTCACTCGCACCATGTGCTGGGCCCAGTCCTTCGCCGGCGCCGGCTCCGGCTCGAGGATCCCGCCGGCGTCGGCGACGAACATCGTCCGGCAGCGCTTCCAGGCGGTTTCCAGGCCGAGGTTGTCGTAGACGCCACCATCGGTCAGCGCCAGCTCGTCGCGGTACTCGGCGCCGGTGAGATCGTTGCCCTCGTCATCGATCCAGTCGGCCTCGGACAGATCCAGCCGGTACGGGGACAGGAACGGCGGGAACGCCGACGAGGCGGCCACGGCGGCTGACAACCGGAGCCCGGGATCGGCGACGCGACCGACCCGCCAGTCAGCGACCCCAGCACGGCTGAACCGGACCAGCTTCCCGGACCCGGTGTTTGTCGCGTTGAACACGAACACCGGCGACCGCGGCAGGTCGGCGAGTTTCGCATCGCCCAACAGGTGTTTGCGAAGCTCCGCCTCGAGCTGTTCGCCGACGGTACTGAACGGCGACAGCAGCCCCGAGACGACCGACGACCGGTCGATGGTGCGCGACGCGAGGGCCCGGAGCGGCTCCACCACCAGCTCCGAGAACCTCCGGCGCGGATCGTCGGCTTCCGTGAGCGACTGCCAAGCGATGGCGAGTACCGCGGCGGTCAGGCTTCCGCCCGACACAGTCGAGATCCGGTCCACCTGGAGCAGCCAACGCGTCTCGCACAACCGCCAGAGCACCCCGGTATGGAAGAGCATGGCCCGGTAACCGCCCCCGGACAGACACACGGCCACGCCGTCGGTCGGTGGTTCCTCCGGGTCGTTGGGCAGTCGCCGGACAGGCTCCACCAGGTCATGAATCGTCTCGGTCATGTCGGCCTCCCCGCCACCACCGCATCCCCCGCGCGCGACTCAACGCACCGGACCTCCGACACGACGGCGGCCGAACCTTCCCCGCACCCCACGAAGAAGGTCCGCTCCTGTCAGTGAGACACGGACGACTCGCCGTGTCAACGGTGCGTCGCCGGCCTTGCGCCCGGCCGTACAGACGGTGAAACTGACAGCACAGGCGCAGCGTGCGGGGGGCCCGACATGGAGCGCGAAGATCAACGCGGCGAGGACCGGAGTTGGCCTTCGCCCAAGTTGCTCCGCCGCGCCCAGTGGGACGCGTGGGCGGGCCGGTTGATGACCGCGCTTCAACTGTTCGGTTCGGAGCTGCCGCCGGTCGCCGAGGAGAGCGCCGGCGAGCGCGCCCTCGGGATCGCGCGGGTGGCCGAAGCGGCTCGCCTGCTGGACGGGAACTCGCAGAACATGTACCTGCGTCTGCGGCTGCTCGGCCTCCGGCTGATCGCTGCCTCGATCCTGCTCGCGCGGGCATCCTCGGGCTCGGTGTGCTGGTCGGGCTGACCGATGCTGCCCCCGGCAGGACCGCGTTCCTGCACGACGGTACGCACTACTGGTCGATCGTGGTCTCGGTGCGCTTGAGGCGGTGCTGAGCTTTCCCTCGGCACGCTCCGGACCAGCCGGGACGCGCGGATCCATGAGCTTGCCAGCGGCAACTATGTGACGATCGTTGCCAGGATGTCGACTGGTTCCGCCGCGGCGCTGGTGGTGACGGTCGCCGTGGAGACGCAGGTCCTGTCCGCTCCGGTCGAGTGGGTGCCGGCTCTGGCCGTCGTCGCCGGCTTCAGCGAGCGGCTGGCACGGAGAATCGTCGAGTCCGTCAGTGGGTCGGTCGAGCGGCCCGCGGGCGATCCCGGGGGGTGACGAGAACTCCCTCCGGCGGGTGCAGGTTGTCCAGGGATTTGGTGGTGATGATGGGGGAGCGGAGCAGCCAGAGGACGGACAGGGCTCCTCCGCAGGCGGAGATCAGCAGGGTGCTGCGGACACCGATGAAGGTGCCGAGCAGGCCACCGACAACAGCGCCCAGCGGTCGTACGCCGTAGTTGATGCTGCTGAACGCACCGACCACCCGGCTGCGCATGTGGTCGTGCATGACCGCCGCCTGCAACGAGTTGAGCGGGACGTCGAAGCACATCACCGCGAAGGAGCCGACGAATTCGGCGGCGGCGAGAGCGGTCGCGCGCGCCCACACCGGACCACCTCCGAATGCCAGGATCCCGATCGACGCGGGAAAGACCACCGCGCCGAGCGCGATCAACCGGCCCGCGCCCAGCCAGCGCGCCAGCGGCGCCGCGGCGATCGCGCCGAGCAGCCCACCGGTCGCGCCGATGCCGAACGCCAGGCCGATCACCCCGGCCGAGAGACCGAGGTTCCGGCTGGCGAAGAGGACGAGCAGCGCCATCCCGATCATGTTGAAGAAGTTGAGCGTCGTCGCGCACGCCAAGCTGCTGCGCAGGTACGGGTGCCGCATCAGGTAGCCCATGCCGTCGCGCGCCCGCCGCCAGAGCGACTCGGTCGTCTCGTCGGCCGCACCCGGCTCGACCTTCAGCCGCGAGACCTGCAGGGCCGAGAACAGGAACGAGAAGGCGTCCACCACGATCGCCACCGGCGCGGTCAGCCACTGCACCAGGGCGCCGCCGACCGCCGGGCCGGCCATGAACGAGAACGACCGGGTCGCCGACAGCTTGCTGTTCGCCTCCAGGAACTGCTCCCGCGGCACCACCCGGACGAAAAACGCCGCGTTGGCGGTGTTGAACACGACGTGCGCCGTACCGGCCAAGATCGCGATCGCGTAGAGCTGGCCCAGCGTCAGCACGTCCAACCAGTACGCCGCCGGCAGCGACAGCAGCACGACGGTCCGGCTCAGGTCGGCCGCGATCATCAGCGGCCGCTTGTCGCGGTGCTGGTCGACCCACGTGCCGATGAACAGCGACAACAGGTTGGGCAGCCAGACGGCGGCGGTCAGCAGCCCGGTCTCGAACGCGTTGGCGTCCAGCAGCGTGACGGCGATCAGCGGCAGGGCGAGCTCGCTGACCCGGTCGCCGAACTCCGAGACGGCCTGGGCCGACCACAGCGTCCGGAACTGCCGGTCGCGCAGCAGGCTGGTGGCGGACAGGGTCTTCACCGGCGGCCTCACTTCGGTCTCAGGAATCGGTTGCTTCGGGCAACAGCATGCGGAGGTGCCGGACCGGCCGGGCGTCGGGCGGGGCGTTGCCCGAGCCACGCTGCACGTACGGCGCGAGCAGGTCCTGGATCGCGTTCTCGAGCTGATCGAGCTCGTCCCGCGTGACGTGCAGCAGCGTGTTCGACGAGCCGCCCGCGCGGCTCCACTCCGGGTCGAGCGCCGGCTCGGTCTCGGCCAGCCAGTGCTGGGCGGCCTCGAGCGCCTGGTTCATCACCTCGGTGCGCAGCAGCCGGCCGGCCTCGGCGCCTTCGGGCGTCTCCGGCATCTCGAACCGGAACCCTCGCGCGACGGCCTGCCACCAGCGCTGCCGCCGGTCCGCGACCCCGTCCGGCGGGGGCCCGTCGGTGACCAGGCCGAATCCGGCCAGGTGCCGCAGGTGCCAGCTCGTCACCGAGGGGGAGGCGCCGACGTGCTCGGACAGCTGGGTCGCGGTCGCCGGTCCATTCCGCTGCAGGTAGCTCAACGCGGCCAGCCGGACCGGATGGGCCAGCGCGCGCATCGCCTGCGGGTCGGTGACCTCGAAATCGCCGTACGGATTTCTGAGAGACATGTTTCGAGAGTAATCTCTCACATCTGACTGGTGCAATGGTTCGAGAAAAGATGGAACCTGGTCGGATGCCGGCGCGTGTTAGCGATGTGAGGCACAGCGAAACCGATCCAAACGCGGAGGTCGCGGCGCTCTACGCCCGGACCTGGCCGCGGCTGATCGGTCTGCTGGTGTCGATCGGCGGGTCCCGCGCGGACGCCGAAGAGGTCGCGCAGGACGCGTACGTGAAGCTGCTCGGCCGCTGGGACAGCATCCGCCGGTACGACGATCCGGAGGCCTGGGTGCGGGCGGTCGCCGTACGGACGCTGATCAGCCGGCTGCGGCGGCAGCAGGTCGCGGCGAAGGCCTCCGCCAAGTTGTTCGGCCGCGCGGAACAGGCCCGGGAGCCGGACGGCGACGCGCTCGACGTGGCCGCGGCGCTGGCCCGGATCCCACCGGCCCAGCGCGCGGTGGTGGTGCTGCACCACGTGATGGATCTACCGGTCGACCAGATCGCCGACGAACTGCAAGTACCGCCGGGCACCGTGAAGTCCCGGCTGGCCAGAGCCCGTCAGGCGCTGGCCCCGCTGCTCGCCGTACAGGAGGAGGTGCCCCGTGGCTGAGCTGAGGACCGAGCTGCTGGTCGAGTACGTCGACGAGCAGACCCCCGAGCAGGCCCCGCCCTTCGCCGGCGTCGAGCAGGGTGCCCGCCGACGCCGGCGGCAGCGCAACCTGCTGGCCGTCGCGGCTGTGGTGGCAGTCGCGACGGTCGCCACGATCACCACACAGGACATCCAGCGCGGCGCCGAGCCGTCCGCCCCGATCAGCACGCCGACCCTCGGTGTGCTCGACGACGGGCCGCCGCCGGCCCAGTTCAAGTTCGGTACCACTCTGATGCTGCTGCAGAAGGAGATCCCGGTGACGGCTGTGCGGCCGGTACCGGGCGCTCCTTCGGTCCTGGCGGTCGAGGCCCCCCGGTCCGGCCAGTCCGGTGAGGGGTGCTACCCGCACACCATGGTCCGCATCCTCGACCAGGACGCGACCACGGTCCGGATCGCGGCGTACCGCTACGTGGTGGCGCCGGACGAGCCGGGCAGCGGAGAGTGCCTCAAGTCCCAAACCGGATCGGTCAAGGTCGAGCTCGACCTGCGCACCGCCATCGGCAACCGCCGCATCCTGGCCGGCTCGACGGGCCAGCGCGTGGTACTGAACTGACGCCTCGCCGGGACGGACCGCGACCGCCCCGGCGAGGTCGTCACCTATGGGCAACCGGGCTGGGTCGACGCCTCCTTTCAACCAACAAGGAAGAACAGGGCGGCGGCAGAGCGATGTCGACAAGCAACGCTATGGATTATAATCGCCGGAGTTTTGAGAGTGTTGTCACTGCATTTCTGATTAGGTCAGACGATCTATCTCGTGTTGTGTGGAAACCGGTTCGTCAATGGGGTCGTATCCTCTGCTGCTACCTGTCAGAACCATTCACTCAGCCAGTGATCAAGTCTGCTCGGAGCGCGTGCGACGTGATGACTGATTCAACTCGCCTGCCTGTCGACGTATCGCCGAAGATCGTCGAAGTTCAAGAACTCATGCAGGGTAGAACCGCTCGAGTCCATGATCGCGAGATTTCCGTCAGTGCAACTGAGCCTCTCATAGAATGCCCACGGCAGGCTCGATTGTTGTTTCTGGTGAATCGCCCGCACGCCTGCTCATCAACTCGATCTGTTCAGCGATGCGGCCGAGGGCACCCGGTCTGTGCTCACCGGTCGGAAAGTCAACCATGATCTTTGGGCTCTCGCTCCGGTGTCTGAGCAATCTCCCAGTATGTCAAGTCGGCCTCTGCGTCCCACGCCGATAGGACTACAGGTTCCCAGAATCGCTTCCAGTTATTGAGGTGGGAGACCTTGAATGGGTACTGGATGAATCGATCTTCTCGCGTCGTGTGCCGAGACATGTGGCGAGTGGCCTTCGCTTGTACGAAGAGGCAGTGTTCCGTAGCCTCTTCGCCGTAGTCTTTACCCATGCGCTCAGCACGATCATGCGAGTGCATCCAGGGCTCCAGCCGACGCCGGTCCCTACTCGGATGTCATTGGATCCTGCTAGCAGCTTTGCGCCTTGAATGAGGCGCTCGTTCGATTGAGTTCCCGTCGGCGCGAAATCCTTGTGTGACGCGACGCAGGACAGTTGGGGCGAGGGGGAGATGTCCGGTTCGACAAGTGGATCTGCGGCTTCGAAGTCCAGCGCTACCGTCGATCTCAGTTGCCAAGCGGCACGTGCTTCTCCCAGATGTCCGTGACGACCGTCGGCCGCATGCCGACGCCCAGGTAGAGCCCGACGGCGGGCGTAGGGTTCGAGCTGTCGACGTGCAGCATCGTGCCGGTCAGCCCGGCCGCCGCGTCCCGCGCGAACTGGTCCCGCAACAGGAACTTCGCCAATCCCCGCCCACGCGCTTGGGGCAGTACGCCGAGCCGGCCGATGTAGTTGCAGTTGTCGCTGCTCCGGAAGTTGTCGCTGCACTCGCGCACCCCGACCGGCTCCCCGTTCAGCTCGGCCACGGTCAGCTGCGACCAGTCGAAGGCCGACCGCGACTCGCGGGAAGCCACCCAGTCGTCGTACGGCCGCGGCGCCGCCCCGGGCTGCGTGTCGAACGCCCCGGCGATCACCGCGTGCGCCGCCCGCTTCGTCGCCTCGTCGAACGCGCCGACCCGCAGCTTCACCCCGGCCGGCGGTTCGGGCGGGGGCGTCGCGGTGGTGTGGTCGATGCGCATCAGTTGGATCGACGTTTTCACGGCGAACCCGCGCGCGGCGGCCATCCGCCCCGCTGCCCGGTCCTGCTCGAGCTGCCCGAAATGGAGCTGCACGCCGGCTAGGGCGTGCGCGCCGGCCTGCGTGTTCGCGCCGTCGATCGCCGCGTCGAACAGCCACTCCGCCACTGCCGGATCCGCCGCGAACACGTCCAGGTCCACCTGCGCTCGATCGCGTTGCAGCACCGCGGTCGCACTGCCGACGAGCTTGTCGCCGTCGTGCACCAGCCAACTGCCGTGGGCCAAATCCATCGCCGGGTCGCGCAGGTAGTCGGCGACGTTCTCCAGGCTGTGCTTGGGAAACCCGAGCAGCGCCGAGGTGTACGCGCCCATCTGCGCCGCGATCGCCTCCGCGTCGGCGAGCTCGGCGGGTCGAACAGTGAGCCCCGCGGGCAGCTCGTTCATGCGATCGCCAGGTTGAATCGCCATGCGTCGATCACCAGCGTCTGCCGCATGCCGACCGACAGGTACAGGCCGAGCGCGGGCGTTGGATTGTTCGTGTCCACGTGCAGGATTGTCCCGGTCCGCCCGGCCGCCGCGTCCTCCGCGAACGCGTCGCGCAGCAGGAACTTGGCCAGTCCCCGCCCGCGCGCCCGCTCCAGTACGCCGAGCCGGCCGATGTAGTTGCAGTTCTCGTCCGGTACGAACTCGTCAGTGCACTCCCGGAGCGCGACCACCTCATCGTCGAGTTCGAGCAGCGTGATCTGCGACCAGTCGAACGTCGACCGCGACTCGTGCGCCGCCACCCACTCGTCGTACGGGCGGGCCACGAAACCGAATTGCCCGTCGAAAGCCGCGTTCAGTACGGCGTGCGCCGCACGCCGGCTCGCATCGTCGAGTGCGCCGCGGCGGACCGTGATCCCGGGCGGCGGCGCTGGAACCTCGACCTGTTGGGTGTGGTCGATCCGCATCCGGTGGAATGTCGTACCGGGGCGGAAGCCGCGATCAGCGAGCAGTGCCCGCTTGTCCTCGTCTGTTCGGTACACACCCAGGTCGACGGCGATCTCCGCGTGCCCGTGGGCGCGGCCGAGTTCGGCCGCCCGGGTGAGGATCTGATCGAGCAGCCAGTCGCTGACGAGCCGGTCGGCGGCGACCACGTCGATGTCGACGGCCCGGTGGTCGCCCTTGCCGAAGACGGTGCCATAGCCGGTCAAGTCGTCCCCGGCGAAGACCAGCCAGCCGTCGCGGTCCAGCGCGAAGCCAGGTTCGGAGAGCTCGTCGATCATGTCGTCGAGGGTGTAGTCGGCGAACCCGACGGTCGCGAGGTTGCGGGCGGCGATCAACGCGAAGATCCGCTCTGCGTCGCTCGTCGCCGGCCGGCGAAAGGTCAGGTGGTCGGGCAGCGCGGCGGTCATCCCCACATCGTGGAGACGACGCACCGCGCTGTCCACCGCAATTACGTCCGACCTTCAGCGCGTCAGCAGGCCTTGACCCATTCGCCGCAGGTCTCGTCGGCGACCGTCGCGCGCTTGGTCGACGGCGCGACGGCGGCCGGTGGGGCCGTGTCGGACCACGAGGCGAGGGTGACGGCGACGGCGTCCTCGACCGAGCGCGGGCTGGTGAGGTAGTTGTTGCTGATCATCGAGAAGACGAGCTTGCGGCCATCCTTCGTGGAAACGTAACCCGACAAGGCAGTGACGCCGGTGAGGGAGCCTGTCTTCGCGTGCACGTTGTTGGCTGCGGGTGTGCCGGCCATGCGGCTGCGCAGCGTGCCGCCGATGGTCCGGTCGGGGTTCCCGGCGATCGGCAGCGCGGCGTACCACTGCGGGAACCACGGCTCCTTCTGGGCCGCGATCAGCAGATCCGTGACGCTCTGGGCGGTCACGTTGACCTTGCGGGACAGGCCCGAGCCGTCGGAGAGGCGGATCTTCGATGTGTCGACGCCGACGCTGCGCGCGTAGTCGGTGACCACGCCGAGTCCGGCCGACCAGCTGCCGTCGGCCTCGGCGACCGCGCCCATCGCCTTGACCAGCGTCTCGGCGTGCATGTTGTTCGACAGCTTGAGGAACGGGCTCATCAGCTCGCCGACCGTCATCGACTCGTCGCGAGCCAGCCGGCGCGCGGAGGCGACGGGCGTCGCGGCGACCTTGATCCGCCCGTCGACCCGAACGCCCTGAGCGGCCAAAGCCCGGCGGAACACGTCAGCGGCGTACACCTCCGGCTCCCAGACGGTCACCCACTCGGTGCCGACGCTGCTGCCGGCGGGGACCGAACCAGTGACCCGTACGACGTTGGTGCCGTGGTCCCGCTCGATGGTCAGGGTGTTGGCCGACCCGGCCGCGCCCGTGGTCGCCGTGCTGACCAGCTTGAGGACGCTGTTCGCCGGGACCAGTTTCAGGCTCACCGGCGCCCCGACGGTGCTGCCCGGGCGGCTCTCGACGATCGCCGTACCGGAGTCGTAGTCGGTGTCCGGCGCGAGCGTCAGGGCCGAGATCTGGGCGCTGTAGTAGAACGGCTCGTCGTCCCAGGCCCAGCTGTCGCCGAGGCGGACGTGGTCGAAGTAGGTGTCGTCGGCGACCAGGTCACCGTCGATCCGCCGTACGCCGGACTGCGCGACCTGCTTGGCCAGGGCGACGTAGTCGGACTCCAGCGCGGTCGGGTCGCCGTACCCCTTGAGGTAGAGGTTGCCGTCCAGCTGACCACCCCGGACCGGCGCCGTGGCCAGTACGTCGGTGTGGAAGCGGTAGTCCGGCCCGAGCGTGTGCATCGCGGCCGTGGACGAGAACAGCTTCGTGTTCGAGGCCGGCAGCAGCCGGGTGCCGCCGGCGCGGTCGTACAGCGTCTCGCCGGTGGTCGCGTCGCGAACCACCAGCCCGACCTGCGACCCCTGGAAGCGCGCGTCGGCCAGCAACGTGTCGAGCTGCTGCTGCAGCCCGGTCGGCGCGGCGGCGGGGGACCCGGCGGTCTGACCGACCAGTCCTGCGGTCGCCGCGAGCGCCGCGGCGACCGCGACGACTCCCCGTGGTGACACCTTTGGTAAGAACTTCACGAGAACTCCAACCCCTCTGGCGGAAAACAACTAAACGGAGTCAACACCCCCGGAGCGCCGGGGTCCAGCGATCGGCGAAGCGGACGTGCAGCACTGACCAACCCACGCGACACGCCGCAGCAGGCCACTCCGGACGGCGTGTCGCGGTGGTTGGTCAGTGCTGCACGTCCGGGGCCGGCCTCTACTCATCCAGGTGAATCGATGGAAAAGTGGGCTGCGCAGGTACCGCCCCACCTGAGGAGTTCCGATGCGCAGACGAATTCTGGCCGCGCTGGTCGTCCTGACCGCGCTCGCCACCACCAGTCCCGCCTCGGCCGCCGTCGCCGAGCCAACAGCCGCCGTCGAGCAGAAGGCCACCGCCGACCGCCAGGCCGCCGCCGACCGGACGGCCACCGCCGGTCAGAAGGTCGCCGCCGCGGTCTTCCCCCGCGCGGTGATCAACGAGGACTTCCCCGACCCGGACGTCATCCAGGTCAACGGCACTTGGTACGCCTACTCCACCAACAACGGCCGCGGCCACGTCCCGACCGCCTCCGCCCCCAGCCCCGAAGGCCCCTGGACGATCCGCGGCGACGCGATGCCCGGCGGCCCATCCGCCGGCTGGGCCCAACCCGGCCGGACCTGGGCGCCGGACGTCCACCCCAACCCGGACGGCAGCTTCACCCTCACCTACACCGCTTGGCACAAGTCGTCCGGCCGCCAGTGCATCGGCGTCGCGACCGCGAGCTCACCGCTCGGCCCGTTCAGCCCGGTCGGCAGCCAGCCGCTGATCTGCCCGCTCAACCTCGGCGGCGCGATCGACGCGAACACGTTCGTCGCCAACGACGGCACCCGCTACCTGCTCTGGAAGAACGACGGCAACGCGATCGGCGTCAACTCCACTCTCTGGCTCACCCGTACGACGAACAACGGCACCGCTCTCACCGGCGGCAACACCGCGCTGATCTCCTCCAGCGGCGTGATCGAGGCCCCCGACCTGGTCCAGCGCGGCAGCCAGTACGTGCTGTTCTACTCCGGCGGCAGCTACACCGGCTGCGAGTACCTCACCTCGTACGCCGTCGCGCCCAGCCTCTCCGGACCCTGGACGACGGCCTATCGCTCGCTGATGACGACGGCGAGCTTCGACAACCACGTCTGCGGCCCGGGCGGTGCCGACTTCACCAACGACAAGGTCTTCCTGCACGGCTGGGTGAACGGCTCCCGCCACCTGTACGTCGCCGACCTCGGCTGGGCCAACGACTACCCGGTGGTCCGCGGCAGCCGGGTCCGGACCGAGGCCGAGCGCGGCACGCTCAACAACTGCCGGGTCCGCACCGGCGCGGCCGGAGCCTCCGGCGGCGCGGTCGCGGCGTACATCGACTTCGCGGACTCCTGGGTGCAGAACACGTTCTACGCGCCGCGAGCCGGCAGCTACACGCTGTGGGTCGGTTACGCGAACGGGTCCGGCGGCACCGCCAGTCACGGTGTGGTTGTCAACGGCAACAGCCAGGGCTCGGTCAGCTACCCGGTCACCGGCTGGGACAACTGGCGCCAGACCTCGGTCAGCGTCACGCTGAACGCCGGCTGGAACACCATCCGGCTGACCAAGGGCAACGCGTACGCGGAGGTCGACTACTTCGAGCTGCAGTGAGGGTTCACCCGTGCCGGGCTCAGGGTTCTCCCCGGAAGCACCCGTCCGTTGCGTGGCGCGGCGGCCCGGCTGTCGGTCCGGCCTCGTAGTCTCGTTCTGGTAGCGAACTACTCGAACGGGGAGTCCGACGGTTGGCCAAACCACCTGAACAGATCTCCGGCGACCGGCGCCGGCGTCCGATCTGGCTCGACGTACGCCGGACCACGCGTGGTCTGCAGGCGTTGCTGCTCGGCGGCCTCGCTTCGTTCGCTTCCTTGGTCATCACCTTCTGGACACTGCCGCAGATCAGCAGCGACGGCACGCTCCCGGTCCTCCGCCTGGTGCTGCTGCTGGCCGTGATCGGGCTGCTGATGCGGTGGCTGCTGGCCGGGCTGGCGATCCTGATCGGCTCGATCGGCGTCCTGGTCGGCGGTCTGCTCTCGCAGTTCGGCGTGGTCTATCTCGGCGTGACCCTCGACCCCGGCGTCAACCTGCACGGCGGGGTCGAGGCGCCGGTCCTGGTCTCAATCGTGATGTCGTCGGTGAGCGCCTTCGTCGGCTGGATCGCGTACGCCGGCAGCGACGACGCGTACGTCGCCGAGGTGATGCGCGGGGTCCGCCGCAAGGCCCGCCGGATCCAGCCCGCGCCGAAGACCGGCATGCTGATCATCCAGATCGACGGCCTGTCCGAGCCGCTGCTGAACTGGATGGTGATGTCGGGCAACCTGCCACATCTGGGCGGCTGGATCCGCGACGGCAGCCACTCGATGCTCGGCTGGCACACCGGCGTCCCGGCGACGACTCCAGCCAGCCAGGCGGGCATCCTGCACGGCGGCTCCGGGCAGATCCCGGCGTTCCGGTGGTACGAGAAGGAGACCGGCCGGGTGATGGTGACCAACCGGTCCCGTGACGCCGCCGAGATCGAGGCCCGGATGTCGACCGGTCGCGGGCTGCTGGCCGACGGCGGGGTCAGCATCAGCAACAACTGGTCCGGTGACGCGCCGAACTCGGTGCTCGTCTTCAGCCGGGCCGCGCTGCCGCCGACCCGCAGCCGCGGCTACGTCCGGTTCTTCACCAGCCCGCAGGGCGCCGCCCGTGGGCTGGTGCTGTGCGTCGGCGAGATGATCAAGGAACTGCACCAGGCCCGGCGGCAGCGCCGGCGCAAGCTGGTCCCGCGGGTCAACCGCGGCGGCGCGTACATCTTCCTGCGGGCGATCTCCAACGTGCTGCTGCGCGACCTCAACGTCTCGCTGATCACCGACGAGCTGGTCAAGGGCACCCCGGTGATCTACTGCGACTTCGTCGACTACGACGAGGTCGCGCACCACGCCGGTCCGACCCGGCCCGAGTCGCTGCAGACGCTGGAAGGCCTCGACCGGGTGCTCGGCGCGCTGCAGCGGATCATCGACACGCTGCCGCACTCGTACGAGATCGTCGTGCTGTCCGACCACGGCCAGAGCCAGGGCTCGACGTTCCTGCAGCGCTACGGCCGGACCCTCACCCAGGTGGTCGACGACCTGGTCGACACCACCAAGGAACCGGTCGCGGCGACCGGCCGGTCCGAGGGCTGGGGACCGGTGAACGCGTTCCTGACCGAGCTGAGCCTGCGCCGCAGCGTCGCCGGGACCGTCACGCGCAAGGCGCTGCACGGCCACGCGCCCCGAGGTGAGGTCGAACTCGGCCCGCGCGACTGCGAGCCGCCGGTCGCGGCCGACGAGCAGATGGTCGTCACGGCGTCCGGCAACCTCGCGCTGATCTACCTGGCGACCACCCCGGGCCGGGTCCCGCTGGAGGAGATCGAGCTGCTGCACCCACGGCTGGTGCCCGGTCTGGCGATGCATCCGGGCATCGGTTTCGTCGTGATCGACTCGCTGGCCGAAGGTCCGGTCGCGATCGGCCGGGCCGGGGTGCACGTGCTGCGGACCGGGCGGATCGAGGGCCAGGACCCGCTCGCGCCGTACGGGCCGATGGCCGCGGCGTCGATGCTGCGGCAGGCCGAGATGCCACACAACGGTGACCTCGTGGTGGTCAGCCGGCTCGACGAGTACACCCACGAGGTGGCCGCGTTCGAGGAGCTGGTCGGCTGCCACGGCGGCATCGGCGGCTGGCAGACCGACGCGGTGCTGGTGCACCCGCGCCGCTGGGTCGTCGACGAGCCTCCCGTAGGCTCCGACGCGGTCCACGAGCTGCTGATCGGCTGGCTCGACCAGCTCGGTCAGCGCACGCGGCCGGAGGTGGAGACGGTGGACCTGGTCGACGCGGGCGAGCGGATCGCCGGCCCGAAGGACGCGAGTGTGGAGGCCTGACGCGGTGCGGATCACCTGGTGGGGGCATGCCACCACCACCATCGAGGACCAGGGCACCCGGCTGCTCACCGATCCCGTACTGACGTCCCGGATCGCACACCTGCGCCGTCGGCGCGGCCCACTGCCGCTGGCCGACGCCGGGAGCTGTGACGCGGTGCTGATCTCCCACCTGCACGCCGATCACCTGCACCTGACGTCGCTGCCGCTGGTCTCGCCGGACGCCGCGCTGATCGTGCCGCGCGGAGCGGCGCGGCTGATCCACGCCGACGCGGGCAAGGCCTTCTCGGACCGCTGCATCGAGGTTGCCCCCGGCAACCAGGTGCGGATCGGCGGACTGGACATCACGGCGGTCACCGCCGACCACGACGGCCGCCGGCTGCCCTGGTCGCCGTACAGCGCGCCCGCCCTCGGCTACCGGGTGGAGAGCTCGCCCAGCGTCTGGTTCGCCGGCGACACCGACCTGTACGACGAGATGGCGGCCGAGGTCGGCCCGGTCGACCTGGCGCTGGTCCCGGTCGGCGGCTGGGGTCCGTCGCTCGGGGTCGGACACCTCGACCCGGTCCGCGCCGCCGAGGCGGTTCGGCGGGTCGGAGCGCGGTACGCCGTACCGGTACATTTCGGCACGTTTTGGCCGATCGGCTGCGAATGGCTGAAGCCGGAGCTGTTCCTGCCGCCGGGGGACCGGTTCAAGGCCGCGATGGCCGCGATCGACGAGCGCGTGACGGTGGAGGTCCTGGTGCCCGGGCAGTCGACGGAGGTGGTGGCGCCGTGAGCGGTGACGCCCACTTCGACATCTGGTACCTCGTCGTGCTCGCCGGGGCGGTGCTGCTCGGCGCGGTGCTGCCGGTGCTGCCGACCGGCGCGGCGGTGTCGGCCGGGGCGGTGCTCGCCTCGCACAACAACCCGGTCTTCGGCCTGCTCGGGGTACTGATCGCGGGGGCCGGTGGCGCGTATCTCGGCGACCTGATCGTGTACGCCGGGTGCCGCGCGGGCGGGGAGCGGCTGGCCAAGCGGATCGGCTGGCTGCGCGACAACGCGTCGCTGGAGGCGTTGAAGGAGCGACTGGCCGAGCACGAGATCACCGTGCTGCTGACGTCCCGGCTGATCCCGGGCGGACGCGTGCCGGTGTTGCTGGCCGCCGGGCTCGCGGGCTATCCGTGGCACCGGTTCGCGGTGGTCGACCTGACCGCGTCGTCGCTGTGGGCCGCGGTCTACATGGCGATCGGCCTGCTCGGGTACGCACTGTTCGACGAGCCGTGGCAGGGCGTGCTGGCGGCGATCGTGCTGGTGCTGCTGACGACGGTCATCAGCAGCCTGGTCCAGCGTCGTCGGCGCAAGAAGACCGGCGGCGGAGCGGAAGCAGCGGGCGAGCCGGAGCCCCACGCCGGCTGATCGCGTCCGTGCTCAGATACCGAAGGACTTGCTCTGCAGTTGCGCGGTGATCTCCGGGTCCCCGTCGAGGTCGACCTGAGCGACGGACTGCCGGCCGAAGCAGAACAGCACCAGCTCGACCGGCTCCCCGGTCACGGTGACCGAACCGGCCGCCGTCGGCTTCTTCACGACCGCCTCCCGCCCGTCCGGCAGCCGCAGCACGATCCCGCTCGGCGCCGAACGGACCATCGACCGCGCGGCCAGCTTGAGCTGCTTCCACAGCCCCTCCTGCTGCTCGGCCGGCAGCGCCCGGACCTGGAAGTCGGGCACCGCCCGCCGGACGTCCTCGTGATGCACCAGGTACTCGGTCGTGTTCAGCTTGTGGCCGATCCCCGGCAGGTTGTAGATCGACACCGTCGGCGGCCCGGAGCGGACCTTCCCGACGAGTTCGGTGAAGCTGTACCGCGTCTTGACCGCGGCCATCCGCCGCTCGGTGGTGTCCGCCAGCGCGGGAATCATGATGCCCGGCCCCGCGATCGGATCGGACTCCCGGACGTACAGGTGGGCGGCCAGGTCGTGGGTCGTCCATCCCTCGCACAGCGTGGGCCGGTCAGGCCCGACCTGGTCGAACAGATCACACAGAGCTAGTCGTTCCACCCGGCTGTAGTCGGTCACAACTCGATCGTAGTTGTCGGTCCCCAATGGCAGAATGTCATTCGTTGTCAGTCTCACTGGCTGCCTTGACACCTGACAACGCCGTACACCTGACACTGTCGTCGCGAAGGATCTCCTGTGCCGTTGCCGAAAGTCCCCAGCAAGGGGAGCGTGACCCGGCGCGGGTTCGCGGTCCTGCGCGTCGCGATCCACGAAGAGCCATGGGTGTTCGCGCTCTCGGTGGCCGCGAGCATGCTGTACGGCGCGATGACGGTCGCCGACGGCTGGGCGCTCGGCTGGGCCACCGACCACGTGATCCGCCCGGCGCTGGAGCGCGGCGACACCACTTTCGGCGCGATCGCGGCGCTGGTCTCGCTGTTCCTCGGCATCGCCGTGCTGCGCGCGATCGGCGTGGTCGGCCGGCGGATCGGGGCCGGCGTGATGCAGTTCCGGCTGCAGGCGACGTACCGGCGGCGCGTCACCCGGCAGTACCTGAAGCTCCCGCTGGAGTGGCACCACCGGCACCCGACCGGCCAGCTGCTGTCCAACGCGAACGCCGACGTCGAGTCGATCTGGTTCGTGATCGCCCCGCTGCCGATGGCGATCGGCGTGATCGCGATGCTCGCCTTCGCGACCGCCGCGATGTTCGCCGCGGACTTCTGGCTGGCGCTGGTCGGCTGCCTGGTCTTCCCGCTGGTGTTCATCGCGAACGTGATCTTCCAGCGCACCCTGCAGCCGCTCGCCACCCGCGCTCAGGAGTTGCGCGCCGACGTGTCCGAGGTGGCGCACGAGTCGTTCGACGGCGCGCTGGTGGTCAAGACGATGGGCCGCGAGGCGGCCGAGACCGAGCGCTTCACCGCCCCGACGATGGCGCTGCGCGACGCGAACATCGCGGTCAACAAGGCCCGTGGCGCGTTCGACCCGGTGATCGAGGGGCTGCCGCGGATCGGCGTCCTGCTCGTCTTGCTGGTCGGCGTCGGGCGGGTGCGCTCGGGCTCCGCGGACGCCGGTGACGTGGTCCAGGTCGCGTTCCTGTTCACGCTGATCGGCTTCCCGATCCGTGCGCTCGGCTGGGTGCTCGGCGAGCTGCCCCGCTCGGTCGTCGGCTGGGACCGCGTCCAGCGCGTGCTCACCGCCGAGGGCGGGATGGAGTACGGCGACCAGAAGCTCACCTCGATCCACGCCGCGCGGCTGGACGTCGAGGACCTGCACTTCGGCTACCTGCCCGAGCGCGACGTGCTGTCCGGCGTCGACTTCACCGTCCGGCCGGGACGCACGGTCGCCGTGGTCGGCCCGACCGGCGCCGGCAAGTCGACACTGACCACGATGCTGACGCGGCTGGTCGATCCCGAGCAGGGCGCGGTCCGGATCGACGGCGTCGACGTCCGCGACCTGGCCCGCGACGAGCTGGCCGGTTCGGTCGCGCTGGTCGCGCAGACCGCGTTCCTGTTCGACGACACGATCCGGGGCAACATCACGCTCGGCGGCGACTACGCCGACGACGACATCTGGGACGCGCTGCGGATCGCGCAGGGTGACGCCTTCATCCGGTCGCTGCCCGAGGGGCTCGACACCAAGGTCGGCGAGCGCGGTACGACGCTGTCCGGCGGCCAGCGGCAGCGGATCGCGCTGGCCCGGGCGCTGGTCCGGCGCCCGCGGCTGCTGATCCTGGACGACGCGACGAGCGCGGTCGACCCGCAGGTCGAGGCCCGGATCCTGGCCGGCCTGCGCAGCGCCGTCCAGGGCGGCCGGTCCGACACCACCGTGCTGGTGATCGCGTACCGGAAGGCCACGATCTCGCTGGCCGACGAGGTGCTGTTCCTGGACGAGGGACGGATCGTGGCGCAGGGCACGCACCTGGAGCTGCAGGAGAAGTCGCCGGAGTACCGCAACCTGGTCGACGCCTACGAGAAGGACGCCGCGCGGCGGGCCGAAGAGGCCGAGCTCGCGGCCGAACTGGACGATCTGGACAGCGAAGGAGCAAGCGCGTGAGTGCCGCCCAGTCAGCCACCACGGCGACCCGGCTCGACCACGGGGACAACGCCGGGGGGCTCGACACCCTGCGCCAGGGCATCAAGGTCTCGCCGGAGCTGGCCCGCGGCTGGTGGATCACCGGGCTGCTCGCGCTGACCATGACCGCCGGGCGGATCGTCGTACCGATCGCGGTGCAGCAAACCATCGACAAGGGGCTGTCCGGGCCTGGTGGTCCGGACATGTCGTTCGTGGCGTGGATGTGCGCGGTCTGTGCGGCCGGGATCCTGGTCACCGCCTTCGCGTCGTACCTGACGACCGTGCGGCTGGCGGTGAACTCCGAGAGCGGCCTGGCCACGATGCGGATCAAGGCGTTCCGGCACGTGCACGACCTGCCGGTGCTGACCCAGAGCACCGAGCGGCGCGGCGCGCTGGTCAGCCGGGTCACCTCCGACGTCGACACGGTGTCGCAGTTCCTGCAGTTCGGCGGGTTCATCTTCCTGGTCAGCATCGGGCAGATGCTGCTCGCGACCGTCGTGATGTTCGTGTACTCGTGGCAGCTCGCCCTAGTGGTGCTGATCTGCTTCATCCCGCTGTTCGCCAGCCTGAAGTCGTTGCAGCGGCTGATGTCGTCGGCGTACGGCGTGGTGCGGGCGAAGGTCGGCGAGATGCTCTCCGCGATCGCCGAGCCGGTCGTCGGCGCGCAGGTCGTCCGCGCGTACGCGATCGAGCGGCGGACCCAGCAGCGCATCGACGCCTCGATCGAGGACTACCGCAAGACCGCGACCCGGGCGCAGGCGATCACCGGGATCACGTTCTCGATCGGTGGTCTGGCTGCCGGTCTGGCGAACGCCGGGGTGCTGACGGCCGGCGTACTGCTCGGGGTGGACGGGCACGCGACGCTGGGGGAGATTCTGGCGTTCATGTTCCTGGTCGCGCTGTTCTCCGACCCGGTGCAGATCGCGACGCAGGTGCTGACCGACGCGCAGAGCGCGTTCGCCGGATGGCGGCGGGTGCTCGGCGTGATCGCGACGCCGGCCGACGTGGTCGACCCGGGCTCCGACGGCGTCACGCAGGCGCGGGGGCCGATCACGGTGGAGTTCGCGGACGTGAACTTCGCCTATCCCGAGGGTGAGCTGGTGTTGCGGGACGTGAACGTCCGGCTGGAACCGCACACGCGCGTCGCCGTCGTGGGGGAGACCGGGTCGGGTAAGACGACGTTCGCGAAGCTGCTGACGCGGTTGATGGACCCGACGTCCGGGGCCGTGCTGCTGGACGGCGCGGACGCGCGGACGATCGCGTTCAGTTCGCTGCGGGAGCGGGTGGTGATGGTGCCGCAGGACGGGTATCTGTTCGACTCGTCGCTGGCGGACAACGTGCGCTTCGGGCGACCGGAGGTGACGGACGTCGAGCTGCTGGCGGCGTTCGAGTCGCTCGGCCTCACCGACTGGTTGGAGTCGCTGCCCGACGGTCTCGACTCGCCGGTCGGCCAGCGCGGTGAGTCGCTGTCGGCGGGGGAGCGGCAGCTGGTCGCGCTGGTCCGCGCGAACATCGCCGACCCCGACCTTCTCGTCCTCGACGAGGCGACCTCGGCCGTCGACCCCGGCACCGAGGTCCGAGTCAACGCGGCCCTCGAACGGTTGATGAGCGGCCGGACGTCGGTCACGATCGCCCACCGCCTCTCCACAGCCGAAGCCGCCGACGAGGTCCTCGTCTTCGACCAGGGCCGAGTCGTCGAGCGCGGCCCGCACGCGGAGCTGGTGCAGCTCGGAGGCGTCTATTCGCGCCTGCACGCCAGCTGGATCGCCCAGCGCTCGGCGGGCTGATCGGGGCGCCGCATCGTCGCGAGGACGCTGCGGCCTCCGGCACGGGAAGCATCGCGTCGAACCGGGACTGTGCCCGCGCGCGGCTCGTCCCCGCGCCTGCTCCGGCAGGCCCGACCCTCGCCCGCCCTGGGCGGGTTGTCCCCGCGCCTGCTCCGGCGGGCCCGACCTGCGCCTGCTCCACGCGGCAAGTCGCGCCCACTCCGCGCGGCTTGCCGCTGCGCCCGCTCCGCCGGGCTTGCCGCCGCTCCTGCTCCGGCGGGACCGACCCTCGCCCGCCCTGGGCGGGTTGTCCCCGCGCCTGCTCCGGCGGGTCCGACCTGCGCCTGCTCCACGCGGCAAGTCGCGCCCACTCCGCGCGGCTCGTCCCCGCTCCGCGCGGCTTGCCGCCGCGCCTGCTCCGGCGGCCCGGTCTCGCCAGCGCCGCGCCGTGTGGTCCTCAGGTCCATCCGGCAGCGTGGTCGCCGGTCCTCGGCGCCGCGTTCGTCCCCTCGCACACGGCGAAGCGGGCCGGAGTCGGGAGGAAAGGGGCTCCGGCCCGCTTCGTCGTTCGGGCGGGCATGTTGGTGAGGCAACACGCCCGAGCTCATTACGGCGTCGGCACGGAACCGTTCTCCCGGCCGGCGCCCGGCTGCGGCACCAGCAGGAACTCGACGCCGCCCTTGTCGTCCACCGCGGCGTCCAGGATCTTGTCGTCGAGCGTGTTCGCCGCGTTCTGCTCCAGGAACACCCGCGCGCCGCTCTCCTCGAGCACCTGGTCACCCGGCACCGGAGCCTCGGTCGTCGTCACCGCCAGCGAGGGATCGGTCGGGTTCTCCTGGGAGATCCGCACCCCGGCGCCCTCCGGCGCTCCGTCGACACCGGTGATGCTCTTGATGACCAGAGTCGCGTTCTCGGTCAAGGTCAGCACAACTACTCCTCGTTTCGATGACACGGTGAGCCCGCCCCGTGCCCGATCGCCCGAACACCAAACACGGCCCGTCCGAAACCTCCGGCCCGCCCGGAAAGTCGCGTGCGGGATCGGGGGTGGGTGGTGTGGGATCGGGGGATGACGATCGAGCGGGAGACGCCGGCGGTTGGTGGGCTGGAGTTGGTGGCGGCGCGGCTGGCGGAGTGGCAGGTGGACGACGGGCCGGTGCAGTTGCATCCGGGGGACCTCGGGTGGTTCTGGCGGTTCGGGGCGGAGCGGACGGCCGGCGCGGTGCGGACGTGGGCGCGGGACGGCGAGATCCTGGCGATCGGGATGCTGGACGAGCCGGATCTGCTGCGGCTGGCGATCGCCCCGGGCGCGCACGACGACGAGGAGCTGGCGCGGCGGATCGTCGCCGATGCGGTCGACCCGGAAGAGGGCGTGCTGATCGCCGGCAAGGTCTACCTGGAGGCGCCGATGGAGTCGCGCGTTCGGGATCTGCTGTTCCTCGAGGGGTGGGACGCGGACGACCCGTGGCAGCCGCTGGAGCGTGACCTGGCCGAGCCGGTGGAGGACTGCGGGCTCGCGATCGAGGTGGTGACCGCGGAGACCGCGGCGGAGCGGACGGCGATCCAGCGGGCCTCGTTCGACGGGTCGACGTTCACCGACGAGCGGTGGCACGCGATGGCCGACGGTACGCCGTACGCGCGGGCGCGGTGCCTGATCGGGCGTGACGCGCACGGTGTCGCGGTCGGCGCGGTGACGGTCTGGTCGGCGGGCAAGGGTCGGCCCGGGCTGATCGAGCCGCTCGGAGTCGTGCGCGACCATCGAGGACGTGGTTACGGTCAGGCGATGACCGTGGCTGCTGCCGCGGCGCTGCGGGAGCTGGGGGCGTCGAGGGCGCAGGTGCTGACGCCGTGCTTCAACGAGGGAGCGGTCGCGACGTACCGCAGCGCCGGCTTCGCGTTGCTGCCGCAGCGCCGGGACCAGTACCGCAAGGAGTAGAAGTCAGCCGGCGGAGACCTCGTCGGCGGCCCGCAGCACCCGCAAAACGTTGCCTCCGGCAAGCTTCGCCATGTCCTCGTCCGACCAGCCGCGATCGGCCAGCGCGTAGAACAGCGACGGGTACGACGCGACGTCCGGCAGCCCGACCGGGAACTGCGGGCAGCCGTCGTAGTCGCCGCCGAGGCCGATGTGGTTGATCCCAGCCACCTCGCGGACGTGCTCGACGTGCGCGACCACATCCTCGAGCGTCGCCCGCGGACGCGACGTCCCGAGCTCCGCCTCGAGCTTCTTCTGGTCAGCTGGCTTCAGCGGGTCCAGCCCCCTCGACTCAGCCTGCTCCCGCACCTGCTCGACCCAGTTCACGAACGGCTGCGAGACGAAGTACGGCACGAAGGTGACCATGCAGACGCCGTCGTTCCCGGCCAGCGTCGCCAGTACGTCGTCCGGCACGTTCCGCGGTACGTCGCAGACCGCCCGCGCCGAGGAGTGGCTGAAGATCACCGGCGCCGTCGTCACCCGCAGCGCGTGCCGCATGGTGTCGGCCGAGACGTGCGAAAGGTCGACCAGCATGCCGATCCGGTTCATCTCCGCGACGACCTGCTCGCCGAACGCGTTCAGCCCGCCGAGCACCGGCTCGTCGGTGGCCGAGTCGGCCCAGGAGACGTTGTTGTTGTGCGTCAGCGTCATGTACCGGACGCCGAGCGCGCGCATCACCCGCAGCACCCCGAGCGACTCACCGATCGAGTGTCCGCCCTCCATGCCCATCAGCGACGCGATCCGGCGTTCCTTGAAGGCCGCCTCGACGTCGTCGGCGGTCGGGGCCAGCACCATCGACTCCGGGAAGCGTTCGACCAGCCGGTGCACGAAGTCGAGCTGCTCGAAGGTCCGGCGGACGGCGTGCTCGTCCTGCGGCACCCACAGCGACCAGAACTGCGCGGCGACCTGCCCGACCCGCAGCCGAGGCAGGTCGGTGTTCAGCTTCGGGACCGACACGCTCAGGTCGTGGGCGTCCAGATCGTAGCCGCACAACTCGTAGAAGGCGATCGGCAGATCGTTGTGCCCGTCGATCAGCGGATGCTCCTGCAACAGCGTCTGCACCCGCGCCACACTCGTCGTCATCCCCACATCCTGTCAGTCCGGCGTCCGGCTGTCAGGCGGCCGGTGCGTCCAGTCGTGACCTCCTGGTCAGGCTGTGGCCGGGGCTGAGGGACAATGGGCCGGTGAGTATCGAGGAGCTGACCTTCGACGCGGCCGGGCTGATCCCGGCGGTGGTGCAGCAGTACGACACCCGCGAGGTGCTGATGGTCGGCTGGATGAACGCCGAGGCCGTCCGCCGTACCGCCGCGACCGGGCGGAGCACGTTCTGGTCGCGCAGCCGCCAGGAGTACTGGGTGAAGGGCGAGACCAGCGGGAATCGCCAGCACGTGAAGCAGATCCTCGTCGACTGCGACGCCGACACCCTGCTGGTCCTCGTCGACCAGGAAGGCCCGGCGTGCCACACCGGCACGCGCAGCTGCTTCGAGCACGGCGAGATCGAGGTGACGGCATGAACAGCTGTGCTGTTGGCCTCGCTCCGCTCGGCGGGTCATGGGGCTTTGTCTCCCGGTCTTCCCTCGTCGTTCGGTCGCTTCGCTCCCACTCTCCTCAGTCCAGACCGGGAGGCCCCATGACCTTCGTGCACTCCTCGTTCGGCAGGGAGGTCTGATGAGCGCGGCTGATCCGGACCTCGAGACGTTCCGTGAGTACGCGAAGGACCGCCGGGTCATCCCGGTCACCCGCCGGCTGCTGGCCGACGCGGAGACGCCGATCGGGGTGTACGGCAAGCTCGCGGCCGAGCGGCCGGGCACGTTCCTGCTGGAGTCGGCGGAGAACGGCGGCGTCTGGGCGCGCTACTCGTTCATCGGCGTCCGCAGTGCCGCGACGCTGACCGAGCGCAACGGCGAGGCGATCTGGACCGGCAACCCGCCGGTCGGCCTGCCCGCCACCGGTGACCCGCTGCAGGTGCTGCGGGAGACCCTGGAGATCCTGCACACCCCGCGCCTGCCCGACCTGCCGCCGCTGACCGGTGGCATGGTCGGCTTCCTCGGGTACGACGCGGTGCGCCGGCTGGAGAAGTTGCCGGACACAACAGTCGACGACCTCGGCCTGCCTGAGCTGACCTTCCTGTTCGCCACCGACCTGGCCGCGCTCGACCACGAGACCGGCGAGATCTGGCTGATCGCGAACGCGGTGAACTGGGACGACTCCGACGAGCGCGTCGACGAGTCGTACGCCGACGCCGTCCGCCGGCTCGACGCGATGGAGCGTGACCTGGCCCAGCCGACGCCGTCGTACGTCGTACGGGCGGACCGTCAGGCGGAGCCCGAGCCGCACCGGCAGCGCTCCAGCGCGGAGTACCGGGAGGCCGTCGAGCACGCCAAGGAGGAGATCCGGGCCGGCGAGGCGTTCCAGATCGTCGTCTCCCAGCGCTTCGAGCTGGAGACGACCGCGAGCGCGCTGGACATCTACCGGGTGCTCAGACGGTCCAACCCGAGCCCCTACATGTACCTGGTCCGCGTGGACGGCTTCGACATCGTCGGCTCCAGCCCGGAGGCGCTCGTCAAGGTCACCGACAACAAGGTGATCCTGCACCCGATCGCCGGCACCCGCCGCCGCGGGCTGACGCCGGAGGAGGACCACGCGCTGGAGGAGGAGCTGCGCGCCGACGCGAAGGAGCGCGCCGAGCACCTGATGCTCGTCGACCTCGGCCGCAACGACGTCGGCCGGGTCTGCGCGCCGGGCACCGTCGAGGTGGTCGACTTCATGGACGTGCGCCGCTACAGCCACGTGATGCACCTGGAGTCGACCGTGACCGGCCGGCTGGCGGCCGGCAAGACCGCCTTCGACGCGCTCACCGCGGCGTTCCCGGCCGGGACGTTGTCCGGGGCCCCGAAGCCGCGGGCGATGGAGATCATCGACAAGCTCGAGGTCACCCGCCGCGGCGTGTACGGCGGGGTCGTCGGCTATCTCGACTTCGCCGGTGACGCCGACACCGCGATCGCGATCCGCACCGCGGTGCTGCGCGGCACGACGGCGTACGTGCAGGCCGGAGCCGGCATCGTCGCGGACTCCGACCCGGCCGCCGAGGACGCGGAGTGCCGCACCAAGGCCGCGGCAGTCCTCAACGCGATCGCGGTCGCAGGAACGTTCTCCGAGGTTTAGGGCATGACTCCCGGTCCCCCGCCTACTGCGCGGCACTCGGCGCGGCATCTCGCTGCACGGGTGCCAAGGCCACGATGCTTCGCATCGCAACCTCGTCTCCCGCACACCGAGCTACCGCACCGAGCACCTGCTCGCTACGGCGGGGGACCGGGAGACATGCCCTGATGCGCAGCCCTCAACGAGTCGTCGACCTGCTCGCCCTGGTGGCGCTGGGTCTGCTCGCCCTGTCGGCGTACCTGACCTGGTCGACGGCCGACCCGGGCAGCGGTCGCCCGACGGTCGACTTCAACGGGTACGCCGTGACCCGCGCGCCGCTGACGCTCGGTCTGGCCGCCGTCGTGGCGGTGGTCGTGGCCAAGCTCGCCGGTACGGCGCTGCGCCGGGTGCTGTCGGCTCTCGTGCTGCTGATGGGCGTCGCGGCGGTGTGGGTGGCCCTGGAGGTCCGGCCGAGCACGACCGAGCTGGGACGGCTCCGGCCAGAGCTGAGTCAGGCCGTCACCGACCACGTCGGACTGGGCACCGGACCGGCTCCCTGGCTGGCGCTGGCCGGGGGTCTGGCCCTGGTCGCGGCGGGGCTGACCGGCGTACTGACGGCGCATCGCTGGCGCCGGCCGACCCAGCGTTACGAGCGTGATCCGGCCGCCACACCCGCGGATCAGTGGAAGGCGATCGACGCGGGTGAGGACCCGACGATCTGATCGCGGCGGGCTACCGCCACAATAGGTTGGGACGACGACGAGGAGTGGCGCAGGTGACGGACAAAACGACCACGGACCAGCAGCTGACGTACGAGAGCGAGGACGCCCACGCGGGCGGCCTGCACGGCAGCACTCCGGCGGCCTGGACCGCCGTGGTGATCGTGCTGGTCGGCTTCACCCTCGGCGCGATCGCGATGGTGATGGGACCGAACTGGGTGCTGTTCTGGATCTCGGCCGCGATCGCGGTGGCGGGCGGTCTGGTCGGCAAGGTCATGCAGTTGCTCGGCTTCGGTGCCAAGTCCAGCGATCACTCCTGACGGACGGACCACGACATGACTGTGCTTGACGACATCCTCGCCGGGGTCCGGGAGGACCTCGCGGAGCGCCAGGCGCTGGTCAGCCTGGACGACCTCAAGCTCGAGGCGCAGCGGATGCCCGACGCCAAGGACCCGATGCCGGTCTTCCGCGGCGACGGGATCGCGGTGATCGCCGAGGTGAAGCGCTCCAGCCCGTCCAAGGGCGCGCTGGCCGAGATCACCGACCCGGCCGCGCTGGCCGGGGAGTACGAGCAGGGCGGCGCGGCGGCGATCTCGGTGCTGACCGAGAAGCGCCGCTTCAACGGCAGCCTGGAGGACCTGCGCGCGGTCCGCGGCCGGGTCGACGTCCCGGTCCTGCGCAAGGACTTCGTGGTGTCGTCGTACCAGCTGTGGGAGGCCCGCGCCGCCGGCGCGGACATGGTGCTGCTGATCGTGGCGGCGCTGGAGCAGGAGGCGCTGGTCTCGCTGATCGAGCGGGCCCAGTCGATCGGTCTGTGCCCGCTGGTGGAGGTGCACGACGAGGAGGAGACCAAGCGTGCGGTCGACGCCGGGGCTCAGCTGATCGGCGTGAACAACCGCAACCTGAAGACCCTCGAGGTCGACCGCGACACCTTCGCCCGGGTCGCGCCCGGCATCCCGGCCAACCTGGTCCGGGTGGCGGAGTCGGGCGTGCGCGGCCCGCGTGATGTAATCGAGTTCGCGCGCGCCGGGGCCGATGTCGTCCTCGTCGGTGAAACCCTGGTGACCGGCAGCGATCCCCGCTCCTCGGTCGCCGATCTGGTCGCTGCCGGATCGCACCCCGCCATCCAGCAGCGTCACTGAGACGTAGAACCCTGCTCGGCAGGGCTCGAACCGTCCGCGGGCTCAACTCCGGTTGAGCCCGTTGGCTGTTTCCGGGCCTCGGCCGCCGGGGTCGGAAGGCGAAGAGATGACCACACTGCTGCCCGACCAGCTCGGGCACTTCGGCCGTTTCGGCGGCCGGTTCATGCCGGAGGCCCTGATCGGCCCGCTGGACGAGCTGACGGCCGCGTGGCAGGAGGCGATGGCCGACAAGGCTTTCACCGACGAGTTCGAGCGGATGCTGCGCGAGTACGCCGGCACCCCGAGCCTGCTGTACGACGCGACCCGGCTGTCCGACGTGGCCGGCGCCCGGATCCTGCTCAAGCGCGAGGACCTCAACCACACCGGCGCCCACAAGGTCCGCAACGTGCTCGGCCAGGCGCTGCTGACCAAGCGGATGGGCAAGACCCGTGTGATCGCCGAGACCGGCGCCGGGCAGCACGGCGTCGCCACCGCGACCGCCTGCGCCTACCTGGACCTCGAGTGCGTGGTCTACATGGGCGAGGTCGACACCGAGCGCCAAGCGCTGAACGTGGCCCGGATGAAGCTGCTCGGCGCCGAGGTGATCCCGGTCAAGACCGGGTCGCGCACGCTGAAGGACGCGATCAACGAGGCACTGCGCGACTGGGTCGCCAGCGTCGACAACACCCACTACCTGCTCGGTACGGCGGCCGGCGGCCACCCGTTCCCGGCGATGGTGCGCGACTTCGTCCGTGGCATCGGTGACGAGGCCCGGGCCCAGTCGCTGGAACTGCTCGGCCGGCTGCCCGACGCCGCGATCGCGTGTGTCGGCGGCGGGTCGAACGCGATCGGCCTGTTCGCCGCGTTCGTACCGGACACCGACGTGAAGCTGTACGGGATCGAGGCCGGCGGTGACGGCTACGAGACGGGCCGGCACGCCGCGACGATCACGGCCGGGCAGATCGGCGTACTGCACGGTGCGCGGTCGTACCTGCTGCAGGACGACGACGGGCAGACGATCGAGTCGCACTCGATCTCGGCCGGTCTGGACTACCCCGGCGTCGGCCCGGAGCACGCGTGGCTCGCGGAGACCGGCCGGGCGACGTACCGGCCGGTGACCGACGCGGCCGCGATGGACGCGCTGAAGCTGCTGGCCCGCACCGAGGGCATCATCCCGGCGATCGAGTCGGCGCACGCGGTGGCCGGCGCGCTGGAGATCGCCCGCGAGCTCGGCCCGGAGGCCGTGCTGCTGGTGAACCTGTCCGGGCGCGGCGACAAGGACATGGACACCGCCGGCGAGTGGTTCGGGCTGATCGACGCGAAGGACGTGCGGGCATGAGCGAGGAAGTGGTTGCCCTGGGCAACGCCGGGCGCGCGATCCGGGCCGCCCGCGACGAGGGCCGGGCCGCGCTGGTCGGTTACCTGCCGGCCGGCTATCCGACGATCGACGGCGGCGTGGACGGGATCAAGGCGCTGGTCGACGGCGGCGTCGACGTGATCGAGATCGGCCTGCCGTACAGCGACCCGGTGATGGACGGCGTGACCATCCAGCGCGCCACCGAGATCGCCCGGGCCGGCGGTGTGCGGACCCGCGACGTGCTCGCGACGGTCGAGAAGATCACCGCGTACGCCGACGTGCCGGTGCTGGTGATGACGTACTGGAACCCGGTCGAGCGCTACGGCGTGGACCGGTTCGCCGCGGATCTGGCGGCCGCCGGGGGAGCGGGGCTGATCACGCCCGATCTGATCCCCGAGGAAGGCGCCGAGTGGATCGCGGCGGCCGACAAGCTCGACCTGGACAAGGTGTTCCTGGTCTCGCCCTCGTCGACCGACGAGCGGATCGCTCTGACCACGGCGAACTGCCGCGGTTTCGTCTACGCGACCGCTGTGATGGGTGTCACCGGCGCTCGTGAGCAGGCCTCCGACCTGGCCGCGCCGCTGGTGGCCCGGACCAAGGCGACCACCGGGCTGCCGGTCGGTGTCGGGCTCGGCGTCTCCAACGGCGACCAGGCGGCCGGCATCGCGGCGTTCGCGGACGCGGTGATCGTCGGGGCGGCGCTGGTCAAGGCGCTCGGCGACGGTGGACCGGCCGGCGTCCGGTCGCTGACCGAAAGTCTCGCCGCGGGTGTCCGGCGGGAACCCACGGCCGCCGCCGCTCGTTAGAACGCCCGTGAGTCGAACCAGGAACGCGGCCGTCCTCGTCGCCGCGGTGGCTCTGCTGGCCCTCGCGGGCTGCGGGAGCGGGCAGAACCAGCAGACCGCCGACAACCCGGGCGGGGCGGTGATCCGGACCGCCTCCGCCGACCCGAACGGGCTGCGCGGCGCGGTGCTGGACCGGCCGTACGCGTTGCCGGCCAAGTCGCTGACCGACACCTCCGGCAACGAGTTCAACCTGCGTACGTCGACCAAGAAACCGGTCACGCTGGTGTTCTTCGGTTACACCAACTGCCCGGACGTGTGCTCGACGGTGATGGCCGACGTCGCGTCCGCGCTGACCAAGCTCGACGAGCCGGTCCGCAACGACGTCCAGATGCTGTTCGTCACCACCGACCCGGCGCGCGACACCGGGCCGGTGATCCGCAAGTACCTGGACCGGTTCGACCCGTCGTTCGTCGGGCTGACCGGGTCGCTGGCCTCGATCAAGGACATCGCGAAGGCGGTCGGCGTACCGGTGGAGGGCATGAAGAAGCTGCCGTCCGGCGGCTACGAGGTCGGCCACGGCGCGCAGGTGCTCGGCTTCGGCAAGGACGAGAAGGCGACCGTGCTGTGGCTGTCCAACGCCGCGATCGGTGACATGGCGCACGACTTCGGCAAGCTGGTGGAGGACAACCGGTGACCCGGGCCTGGCTGCCCTGGGTGTCGACGGCGGCCCGGCTGACGCTGGGTGCCGTGATGCTGGCGGCCGGTGCCCTCAAGGTCGCCGACCCGGTGATGGCCGCGCAGGCCGTCCGGGCGTACGAGTTGTTGCCGCAGGCACTGGTGACCCCGGTGGGGTGGGGTCTGCCGTTCCTCGAGATGGCGATCGGCCTGCTGCTGCTCGTCGGTTTCGGCACCCGTCCGGCCGGTGTGGCCGCGGGAGTGTTCATGGTGGTGTTCATCGCCGCGGTCTCGTCCGCCTGGGTCCGCGGCTTGTCGATCGACTGCGGCTGCTTCGGCGGCGGCGGTACGGTCGCGGCCGGTCAGACCCGGTACCTGCAGGAGATCCTGCGCGACACCGGTCTGCTGGTCCTCGCGGGCTGGCTGTTCGTCCGCCCGTTCAGCAAGTTCGCGCTCGAATCGAATCCCCACGTATCGACAGGAGTAACGGCGTCGTGAGCAAGAGCAAAGCCCCGGTCAACCCGCTGCTGGAGAGCAAGAAGCGACGGATCGGACCCGGCGTCGTCGTGGTGGTGATCCTGGTGCTCGCGCTCGGCGCGGGCGTCGCCGTCCAGTACTGGCGCAGCAACTCCGGCGTCGAGGTCAGCTCGAACGGCGGTCCGGAACCGACCGTGATCACCGGTCCGGGCACCAGCGGCCAGGGCGTCAAGGTCGGCAAGGCGGGCGCGAAGGCGAACATCGACCTGTACGTCGACTTCCGCTGCCCGCACTGCAAGGAGTTCGAGGACGACGCCAGCTCCACGATCGACAAGTTTCTCGCCGACGGCACCGCGACGGTGACCTACTGGCCGATGACCTTCGTGACCGACGACTCGCCGCGACTGGCGAACGCGTTCGCCGCGGCCGCCGCGGCCGGCAAGGCCAACAGCTACGCCGACGAGCTGTACGCGGACTTCGCGAAGTCGTGGACCCAGGACCAGCTGATCGAGCTGGGCAAGCAGCTGAAGATCGACGACCCGGCGTTCGAGGCCGCGGTCAAGGACAACAAGTACGCCGGCTGGCTGGAGTCGGTCGGCCAGGCCGCGACCGCCCGCAAGGTCGAGGGCACGCCGACGGTGTTCGTCAACGACAAGCTGCTGCCGTCGGACCAGCTCACCCCGGAAGGCCTCACCGCGGCCGTCACCGAGGCCAAGGGATAGTCGCACTCCGAGTCCCCATCGTGACCCCTGGTTTGTGGTCGCGGTGGGGGCGGTCGAGTAGCGTTCGTGCTTGCCATGTCTAGTCAGCTGACCGCCGTGATCCTTCCGGCCTTCATCCCCAGTCCCAGCCAGGGTGTCTGGCACGTCTTCGGGCTGCCGCTGCGTGCATACGCGCTGTGCATCCTGGCCGGCATCTTCGCCGGCTACTGGCTCGGCCGGAAACGCTGGGTCGCCCGCGGCGGATCGGCCGAGGTGCTCGCCGACGTCATCATGTGGGCGGTCCCGTTCGGCCTGGTCGGCGCGCGGATCTACCACGTGCTCACCGACTGGGGGCAGTACTTCGGCGCGGACTCGCCGGACGACCCGATCGACGCGCTGAAGATCTGGCACGGCGGGCTGGGGATCTGGGGCGCGATCGCGTTCGGCGCGCTCGGCGCCTGGATCGCCTGCCGCCGGCACAAGGTGCCGTTCCTCGCGGTGGCCGACGCGATGGCGCCGGGCATCGCGCTCGCGCAGGTGCTCGGCCGCTTCGGCAACTACTTCAACCAGGAGCTCTACGGCCGGGTCACCGACCTGCCCTGGGCGCTGGAGATCGACACCAAGGACGCCGCCGGCAACGTCATCGGCCAGACCCTGCACCACCCGACGTTCCTGTACGAGGCGATCTGGAACCTCGGCGTGATCGCGCTGGTGATCTGGGCCGACCGCCGCTGGAAGCTCGGCCACGGCCGCGCCTTCGCCCTGTACGTCGCCGCCTACACCGTCGGCCGCGGCTTCATCGAAACCCTCCGCGTCGACGCCGCCGAACACGTGCTCGGCCTGCGCCTGAACGTGTGGACGTCAATCATCCTGTTCGTACTCGCGGTGGTCTACTTCGTGATCAGCGCCCGCACACGTCCCGGCCAGGAAGACATCCGCACCACGCCGGCGGCCGGCGACGACACCCCCGGCGAGGCGCTTCCCGCCGAGCCCACGCCGGTGGTCGAAGGCACCCGCCCGGAGGACGAGGCGCCCGCGGGCACCGCCGCTGACGGCGATTCCGGCCCGGACCGCCCGGCTGACGCCGAGTCTCCGTCGAGTCGTCCCACGGGAGCTTCCGACGCTGACCGAGTGCCGGCCGGCGACCAGCTCACCCCCGCAGCCACGCCAAAGGCGGACGCCACCACCGGCCCGGACACGCCGTCGACCGACGGGTCTCGTGACTGACGAGAACTCCGCAGGCAACACGCCGCCTGCGGACGAATCGCAGGCGGCACCAACCCCGCCTGCGGACGAAGCGCAAGCGGCATCGAGCCCGCCTGCTTCACCGGCGACCCCGACCACCGCCGGGGCGACGAGGCCGACCACCGCCGGGCCGATGACGCCGGCCTCCGCGGCGCCGACGATGCCGGCCTCCGCCGTACCTGCGGCGCCGACCTCGCCCGCGCCAGCGACGCCGACCTCCGCCGCGCCGGCCCCCGCCGTACCTGCGGCGCCTACTTCGCCCGCGCCAGCGACGCCGACCTCCGCCGCGCCGGTGGCGCCGGCCTCCGCCGTACCTGCGGCGCCGACCATGCCCGCGCCAGCGACACCGGCCGCCGCCACGCCGGCGACACCGGCCTCCGCCGTACCTGCGGCGCCAACCTCGCCCGCGCCGGCGACGGCCGCGTCCGGTGTACCGGGTGGTTCTCCGGAGCACTCCGGTGACCACACGCATCGCGACGTCACCGGCGGATGGCTGCGGCCGGCCGTGTTCGGCGCGATGGACGGGCTGGTCAGCAACTTCGCGTTGATCGCGGGGATGGACGGCGGTACCGAGTCCGGCTCGAAGTTCATCGTGCTGGCCGGGCTGGCAGGGCTTGCCGCGGGTGCGTTCTCGATGGCGGCGGGGGAGTACACCTCGGTCGCCTCGCAGCGTGAGCTGGCCCGCGCCGAGATCGAGGTCGAGCGGAGCGAGATCCGGCGGCATCCGGTCGACGAGGAGTTCGAACTCGCGGAGACCTACCGCGCGAAGGGCCTCGACCCGGACCTGGCCAGCAAGGTCGCCAAGCAGTTCCACGCCGACCCCGACCAGGCACTGGAGGAACACGTCCGCGAGGAGCTCGGCATCGACCCCAACGACCTCCCGTCGCCGGTCGTCGCCGCCGCGTCCTCGTTCGTGTGCTTTGCCATCGGCGCCCTGGTCCCCCTCCTGCCGTACCTGCTCGGCGCCTCCAACGTGCTGCCCGCCCTTGTGCTGTCCCTGACCGCGCTGTTCGTCTGCGGCGCTGTGGTCAGCCGCGTCACCACCCGCTCCTGGTGGTACTCCGGCCTCCGCCAGCTCCTCCTCGGCGGCGCGGCCGCGGCGCTGACGTACTTCGTCGGCACCCTCGTCGGCCCAGGCATCGGCTGAGCCGGACCTCCACCACTCACCAACCACCCGCGGAGCCGTAATTTCCGCAGTCCTCCACGCCTGAAGACGGCCGAAGACACAAGGTTGGTGGGTGCTGCACGTCCGCCCCGCCGAAGTCGGCGCCCGCAGACGCGGATCGACGCGGCCTTCGCCCCGTACCTGACCGCCTTCGCCCGCCGACGCCCACCACCGATCAACCACCCGCGAAGCCGCTGTTCGGCGGTGGTTCACGCCTGGCGACAGTCCGAGGCCAGAGCTTGGTCGGTGCTGCACGTCGCCCCCGCCGAAACCCATCGCCCCCGAAGCCCCGGGCGAGGTAGCGTCCGGCGCGTGTTTCCCGCGGAGATCACCCAGCAACCAGCCGACTACCTGAAATCCCTCGGACGAATCTTTGCCCGGTTCGGCGCCGACACCCAGGACTCCGGCAACATCTCCTACGGCGTGGACACCGGCGACGCCCGCTACTTCTGCAAAACCGCCGGCGACCCCGACGATCACGCCCCCTACCTCGACTTCCCAGCCCGCGTCCAACTCCTCCGCAACGCCGCCCAACTCGCGACGACCGTCCAGCACCCGTTGCTCCCCGAATACCACCAGCTGATCGAGTCGCCCGGCGGCCCGATCCTGGTCTACGGCTGGCGCGACGGCGAGCACCTCGGCACGGCCGCCGGGCGACGCGACGACCCGTCCACACCGTTCCACAGGTTCCGCGCGCTGCCGCTCGGGCGGATCATCGCCGCACTCAACGACCTCTACGACCTGCACGCCGAGATCACGGCCACGGGCTGGGTCGAAGGCGACTTCTACGACGGCGCCCTGCTCTACGACTTCACCCAGCATCAGCTGACCGTCGTCGACCTCGACAGCTACGTGCACGGCCCGCACCGCAACACCATGGGCCGCATGTTCGGCAGCACCCGCTTCATGGCGCCGGAAGAGTTCGCCCTCGGCGCCCCGATCGACGACCGCACGACCGCCTACGTGATGGCTCGCACCGGACTCGTCCTGCTCGGCGAAGGCGACGCCTTCCGCGGCACCAAACCCCAGTACGACGTACTGCAGGAAGCCACCACCACCCGCTACCCGAGTTACACCGCCTTCCAAACCGCCTGGCTGCGCGCTAGCTAGCCGCCTCCACCACCACGTCCCGCAACTCGGTCAACCGGCGCAGATGTTCCCCAGGCGACGGCTGCGTGAGCGACCACGCGGCCCGCGAGGCCGCGGTGTAAGCAGCAACCAGTACGGCGCCACGCCGCACCGCGGGAGCCCCGAAGGCGTCGACCAGTTCGTCGAGCGACCCCGACGAGGCGAGCAGCAGGTAGCCGAGGTCGAAGCCGAGCGGCGCGTGGCCGAACTGTTCCCAGTCGATCGCGACCACGTCGTCGCCGGCGCGCCCGATCAGGTTCACCGGATGGGCGTCCCCGTGGGTGGGCACGCGGGGGAGCGCTTCCAGCTCCGCCAGCAACGGCTCGCGGCGGTCCCACAGCGATTTGAGGGCCCCGAGCAACGAATCGTCGACGACGCCGTCCAGAAAAGACCACCCGCCACGCCGAGCGACGGTCTGCAGCCGAAGCCGCAGGACGTCGCGGGCACCCCACGCCTGCTCGGGCACAGAAGCGGCCGCGAATCGACCCAGCGCCGCGGCCAGTACCAGGTCGTCCGACGCCACCGGATCGACCCACCGCATCCACAACAGCAGACCCTCAGCGTCCTCCTCAACCGCAAGCGTCTCCGGCGCCCTCAGACCCGGTGTGCGCTCGAGCAACCCCGACTCGCCCACCAGGGCTTGCCGGCGCCAGTACGCGTGGTGGCGGGGTTCCTCAGGCCCGCGCACGAGGCGTTTGACCACCGCGCCGTCCGGCGTACGCCAGACTCCGCCGTTGTACTGCCCGGTGCCGGCCGTGAGCGGTGTCCAGGAGGGGTGCACGCCGCCCAGCGTGCCGCAAAGAGTGCCGGATGTTCATCTGGATTCGGGTGGTCGGACAGGGCCGTTGCTGCGAAGATGGAGCACCGGAGTGAGCGCTTGCTTACAGGGCGTGACACTGATCGGTGAAAGGGCGTCCGGCGGTGAAACGACTGTCCATCTGTCGGGCGTCATGAGGTAGTCTCGGGACTCCCGGCTTGGGCCAATGTTGTCCCGCGGCCAGTAGTTGACCGTAGGACGACGGGAGCCCCTGGATGTTTGGTCGCCCCCCCATCTTGAACCGGCAGAGGCCCGCTGAGGGTTTGTACGACGGCAAGCACGAGCACGACGCGTGCGGTGTCGCCTTCGTCGCCACCCTGACCGGTGAACCGAGCCACGACATCGTGGCCAAGGCTTTGACCGCCCTGCGCAACCTCGAGCATCGCGGTGCCTCCGGCGCCGAACCCGACTCCGGCGACGGCGCCGGCATCCTGATCCAGGTGCCGGACGCGTACTACCGCAAGGTGTGCGACTTCGACCTGCCGGTCGCGCGCGGGTACGCCACCGGCATCGCGTTCCTGCCGCAGGATCCCGACGACGCCGCCAAGGCCGTCGCCCGGATCGAGGAGCTGGCCGACGAGGAGAACCTCAGCGTCCTGGGCTGGCGCGACGTGCCGACCACGCCGGACCTGCTCGGCGCCACCGCGCGTTCGGTGATGCCGGTGTTCCGCCAGCTGTTCGTCGCGGCGAAGGCCGGCCGGGTGCTCGGCTTGGCCCTGGAGCGGATGGCGTTCCGGCTGCGCAAGCGGGCCGAGCGGGAGACCGCGACGTACTTCCCGTCGCTGTCCGGCCGGACCATCACCTACAAGGGGATGCTGACCACCGACCAGCTGGACAAGTTCTTCCCCGAGCTGACCGACCCCGACCTCGCCTCGGCGATCGGCGTCGTGCACAGCCGGTTCTCCACCAACACGTTCCCGTCCTGGCCGCTGGCGCACCCGTACCGGTACATCGCCCACAACGGTGAGATCAACACCGTCCAGGGCAACCGGAACTGGATGCGCGCCCGCGAGGCCCTGCTGGCCAGCGACCTGATCCCGGGCGACCTCGAGCAGCTGTACCCGATCTGTACGCCGGGCGCCTCGGACTCCGCGTCGTTCGACGAGGTGCTGGAGCTGCTGCACCTGGGCGGCCGGTCGCTGCCGCACGCGATGCTGATGATGATCCCGGAGGCGTGGGAGAACGCCACCACGATGGACCCGAAGCGGCGCGCGTTCTACGAGTTCCACTCCACGCTGATGGAGCCCTGGGACGGTCCCGCGAGTGTCGTGTTCTCCGACGGCACCAAGGTCGGCGCGGTGCTCGACCGCAACGGCCTGCGCCCGTCGCGGTACTGGGTCACCGAGGACGGCCTGGTCGTGCTCGCCTCCGAGGCCGGCGTACTCGACATCGACCCGGCGACCATCACCCAGAAGGGCCGGCTCGAGCCGGGCCGGATCTTCCTGGTCGACGTCGACGCGCACCGGATCGTCACCGACGGCGAGGTGAAGGCCGCGCTGGCCGACGAGCACCCGTACGACGAGTGGCTGCACGCCGGGCTGATCCGGTTCGAGGACCTGCACGAGCGTGAGCACGTCGTCCACAGCCACGCGTCGGTGACGCGCCGCCAGCAGGTCTTCGGGTACACCGAGGAGGAGCTGCGGGTCCTGCTCACCCCGATGGCCAAGACCGGCGCCGAGCCGATCGGCTCGATGGGCACCGACACCCCGATCGCCGTCCTGAGCGACCGGCCGCGACTGCTGTTCGACTACTTCGCGCAGCTGTTCGCCCAGGTGACGAACCCGCCGCTGGACGCGATCCGCGAGGAGCTGGTGACCTCGCTGTCGTCGTCGCTCGGCCCGGAGTCGAACCTGCTCGACCCGAGCCCGGCGTCCTGCCGTCAGGTGGTGCTGCCGTTCCCGGTGATCACCAACGACGAGCTGGCCAAGCTGCGGCACATCAACCTGGACGGCGACATGCCGGGCCTGGCGACGATGGTGCTGCGCGGCGTGTACGACGTCGAGGGCGGCGGCGAGGCGCTCAAGCAGCGCCTGGACGAGATCTGCGCCGAGGCGTCAGCGGCGATCGCCGACGGCGCCCGGATCCTGGTGCTGTCCGACCGGCACTCCAACGCGGAGAAGGCGCCGATCCCGTCGCTGCTGCTCACCTCCGCGGTGCACCACCACCTGGTCCGCGAGAAGACCCGCACCCAGGTCGGTCTGGTGGTCGAGGCCGGTGACGTCCGCGAGGTGCACCATGTCGCGCTCCTGATGGGCTACGGCGCGGCCGCGATCAACCCGTACCTGGCGCTGGAGTCCGTCGAGGACCTGGCCCGGCGCGGCACCTACCTGCCCGGGGTCGAGCCCGAGCAGGCGGTCAAGAACGTGGTGAAGTCGCTCGGCAAGGGCGTGCTCAAGGTGATGTCCAAGATGGGCGTCAGCACCGTCGCGTCGTACACGGGTGCGCAGATCTTCGAGGCGACCGGCCTGTCGCCGGACCTGGTGGACACCTACTTCACCGGTACGTCGAGCAAGCTCGGCGGCATCGGCTTGGACGTCGTCGCCGAGGAGGTCCGCCAGCGGCACCTGCGGGCCTACCCGGCCGACGGGATCCTGCCGGCGCACCGCAAGCTCGAGGTCGGCGGCGAGTACCAGTGGCGGCGTGAGGGCGAGCCGCACCTGTTCGACCCCGAGACTGTGTTCCGGCTGCAGCACTCGACCCGGACCGGGCGCTACGACATCTTCAAGCAGTACACGCAGCGCGTCGACGAGCAGTCCGAGCGGCTGATGACGCTGCGCGGTCTGTTCGGCTTCAAGTCGGGCCGCGCGCCGATCAGCATCGACGAGGTCGAGCCGGTCAGCGCGATCGTCAAGCGGTTCAGCACCGGCGCGATGAGCTACGGCTCGATCAGCGCCGAGGCGCACGAGACGCTCGCGATCGCGATGAACCAGCTCGGCGGCAAGTCGAACACCGGTGAGGGCGGCGAGAACTCCGACCGCCTGCACGACCCGGCGCGGCGCAGCTCGATCAAGCAGGTCGCGTCCGGCCGGTTCGGCGTGACGGCGGAGTACCTGACCAACTCCGACGACATCCAGATCAAGATGGCGCAGGGCGCGAAGCCCGGCGAGGGCGGCCAACTGCCCGGCCACAAGGTCTACCCGTGGGTGGCCAACACCCGGCACTCGACGCCCGGCGTCGGCCTGATCTCGCCGCCGCCGCACCACGACATCTACTCGATCGAGGATCTGGCCCAGCTGATCCACGACCTGAAGAACGCCAACCCGTCGGCCCGGATCCACGTCAAGCTGGTCTCCGAGGTCGGGGTCGGCACGATCGCCGCGGGCGTCAGCAAGGCGCACGCGGACGTCGTACTGATCTCCGGTCACGACGGTGGTACCGGTGCGGCTCCGCTGACCTCGCTCAAGCACGCCGGGGGTCCGTGGGAGCTCGGCCTGGCCGAGACCCAGCAGACCCTGCTGCTCAACGGTCTGCGCGACCGGATCGTCGTCCAGACCGATGGTCAGCTGAAGACCGGCCGGGACGTCGTGGTCGCGGCGCTGCTCGGCGCCGAGGAGTACGGCTTCGCCACCGCGCCGCTGGTGGTGTCGGGCTGCATCATGATGCGGGTCTGCCACCTGGACACCTGCCCGGTCGGCGTCGCCACCCAGAACCCGGTGCTGCGCGAGCGCTTCGCCGGCAAGCCGGAGTTCGTGGTGAACTTCTTCGAGTTCATCGCCGAGGAGGTTCGCGAGTACCTGGCCGAGCTCGGGTTCCGCTCGCTGGACGAGGCGATCGGCCACGCCGAGGTGCTCGACATCGAGCGCGCGGTCGACCACTGGAAGGCCGACGGGCTCGACCTGTCGCCGATCCTGCACGTGCCGTCGCTGCCCGAGGGCGCCTCGCTGCACCGGACCGTGCCGCAGGACCACGGTCTGGACAAGGCGCTCGACAACGAGCTGATCCGGATCTGCGCGCCGGCCATCGAGAACGGCGAACCGGTCCGCGCGCAGCTCCCGATCCGCAACGTCAACCGCACCGTCGGCACGATGCTCGGCCACGAGATCACCAAGAAGTACCGCGCGGCCGGGCTGCCCGACGGCACGATCGACCTGACCTTCACCGGGTCGGCCGGCAACTCGTTCGCGGCGTTCGTGCCCAAGGGCGTGACGCTGCGGCTCGAGGGCGACGCCAACGACTACGTCGGCAAGGGCCTGTCCGGTGGGCGGGTGGTGATCCGCCCGGACCGCGAGGCGCGGTTCGACGCGGCCGACCAGATCATCGCCGGCAACGTGATCGCGTACGGCGCGACGTCCGGTGAGCTGTTCATCAACGGTGGCGCGGGGCAACGGTTCTGCGTGCGCAACTCCGGCGCCACCGCCGTGGTCGAAGCGGTCGGCGACCACGCCTGCGAGTACATGACCGGTGGACGTGTCGTGGTGATCGGCGCCGTCGGCCGGAACTTCGCGGCGGGCATGTCGGGCGGCGTGGCCCACGTGCTCGACCTGGACCCCGCGTTGGTGAACCCGGAGCTGGTCGACCTGCTCCCGCTCACCACCGAGGAGTCCGACCTGTTGCAGGACCTGGTGCGGCGTCACCACGAGGAGACCGGTTCGGAGCGGGCGGCCAAGCTGCTCGCGGACTGGACCGCCGCCGAGGCCAGGTTCACCACGGTGATGCCCCGCGACTACGCCCGGGTGCTGGCGGCCAAGGCGGCCGCCGAGCGCGACGGGCTGGACGAGGACGCCACCACGCGAGCGATGATGGAGGCCATCTGATGGCTGACCCGAAGGGATTCCTGACCACCCCGCGCGAGGTGGCCGAGCGCCGTCCGGTCGAGGAACGCAAGCAGGACTGGAAAGAGGTCTACCCCGGTGGGCCGGGCAAGGCGCTGCTGCCGATCATCGGCAAGCAAGCCGGCCGCTGCATGGACTGCGGGATTCCGTTCTGCCACTCCGGCTGCCCGCTGGGCAACCTGATCCCGGAGTGGAACGACCTGGTCTGGCGTGACGACTGGACCGGGGCGATCGAGCGGCTGCACGCGACCAACAACTTCCCCGAGTTCACCGGCCGGCTCTGCCCGGCACCCTGCGAGCCGGCCTGCGTGCTCGGCATCAACCAGGAGCCGGTGACGATCAAGAACGTCGAGGTCGCGATCATCGACAAGGCGTGGGAGGCCGGCGACGTCCGGCCCCAGCCGCCGGAGTGGCTGACCGGCAAGACGATCGCGGTCGTCGGCTCCGGCCCGGCCGGTCTGGCGGTGGCCCAGCAGCTGACCCGCGCCGGGCACACCGTCGCGGTGTACGAGCGCGCTTCGGCGCCGGGCGGCCTGCTGCGCTTCGGCATCCCGGAGTTCAAGATGGAGAAGATCCAGGTCGACCGCCGGATCCAGCAGATGAAGGAGGAGGGCACGGTCTTCCGCTCCGGCGTCAACGTCGGCGTGGACGTCACCGGGACCCAGCTCAAGCAGCGCTACGACGCCGTGGTGATCGCCACCGGTGCGACCGCGGCGCGGGACCTGCCGGTCCCCGGTCGCGAGTTCGCCGGGATCCACCAGGCGATGGAGTACCTGCCGCAGGCCAACCGGGTCGCGCTGGGCGAGACGGTCGAGAACCAGATCGTTGCCACTGGCAAGGACGTGGTGATCATCGGCGGCGGCGACACCGGCGCCGACTGCCTCGGTACGGCGCACCGCCAGGGAGCACGCAGCGTCACCCAGCTGGAGATCATGCCGCGCCCGTCGGACGAGCGGCCGGCCGGGCAGCCCTGGCCGACGTACCCGATGATCTACCGGGTCGCCTCGGCGCACGAGGAGGGCGGGGAGCGGGTGTACGCCGTCTCGACCAACAACTTCGTGGCCGACGACAACGGTCACGTCGCCGGGCTGGACCTGGTCGAGGTCGAGCTGGTGGACGGCAAGTTCACGCCGGTGCCGGGAAGCGAGCGGACCATCCCGGCGCAGCTGGTGCTGCTCGCGATGGGCTTCCTCGGTCCGGAGAAGGAAGGGTTCCTCGAGCAGCTCGGCGTGGAGCTCGACGAGCGCGGCAACGTCAAGCGGGACAAGTCGTACCAGACCTCGGTGGACGGCGTGTTCGCCTGCGGTGACGCGGGTCGCGGGCAGTCGCTGATTGTCTGGGCGATCGCCGAGGGCCGGTCCTGCGCGAACGGTGTCGACGCGTTCTTGACCGGCTCGTCGACGCTGCCGACCCCGATCCCGCCGACCGCCAGGCCGCTGGTGGTCTGACCCCTGGTGACCAGCGGGCGCGGGTTGGAGAAACGCCGCGCCCGCTGAGCCAAGGGTTTGATCCGGACCCCTAAGTTGGTGGTCGTGCCTCGACGACTGATCACCCGTGCGCGGCTCCGCAGGGCGGCGCCGTGGGCGGGACTGGTGGCGCTCTGGTTCGTCGTCTCGCTGGTGGTCGGACTGCTCGGCTTCGCCAACGACTCCGAGCGGGTTACCGTCGGCGCGCACGTCGCGCAGGTCTCGCCGACCTTCGACTCGCACGCGACGATCGACCTCGGCGCGATCCTGCCCCGGCTGCGGCTCGACATGAACCTGCCGCTCGGGCTCGGCGTCAATCTCGACGTCCAGGAGACCGATGCCGCCAACCTCAGCGACCTGCTCACCAGGGACGCGCTGATCGCCTCCCAGCCCGACGGTGAGATCGCGCGGATCCGCGAGGTCGTCGAGCAGATGGCGGTCGACAACGCGGTCGCCGGTGCGGGGTCGGGGTTGCTGGTGGCGGTGCTGGTCGCGACGCTGTGGGCGATGCTCGGTCCACGCCGGCGGCGGGAGCTGTTCGCGCTGGTGCATCGGGGCGAACGACGGGTGCAGCACCGGGCGATCGTCGTACTGGTGGCGCTGCTGGTGACGGTCGCGTCGGTGATCGGGCCCGGGCAGATGCGGCAGGCGCAGGCGCCGCCAACGCAGTGGCGGCCGCTCGGCGAGCTGCTGCCGCAGGTGTCGTTCGACGACCGGCTGAAGACCGTCGAGGTGGCGTCCGGGTTCTCCACCGACGGGGGAGTCGGGGTGATCCGGACGGCGTTCGAGACCTACGAGCGGTCGACGGAGTTCTACGGCCAGCTGCGCGACCGGGTCAGCCGGGTCGGTGGGCGGATCCGCGCCGCCGGCGAGGGCGAGACGGTCGCTCTGCTGGTCTCGGACCGGCACGACAACATCGGGATGGACCCGTTCGCCGCCGAGGTGGCGAAGGTCGCCGGCGCGAAGGTCCTGATCGACGCCGGCGACGACACGTCGTCGGGGCAGGAGTGGGAGGCGTTCAGCATCAACTCGCTGGCCCAGCACTTCAAGGACCTCAAGGTCGTCGCGGTGGCCGGCAACCACGACTCCGGCGGCTTCGTCGAGGAGGCGATGCGGCGCAACAAGTTCACCGTGCTGGACAGCAAGCCGGTCGAGGTCGAGGGGATCCGCTTCCTCGGCGACAGCGACCCGACCCGGACCGGGCTCGGCAGCGCCGACACGCCCGGCGACGAGACCACCGCCGAGCAGTCCGAGCGGCTGGCCGACATCGCGTGCGCCCAGGCCGAGGACGAGCCGATCTCGACGATGGTGGTGCACGACCCGTCGTCGTACCAGGAGACCGCCGCGCGCGGCTGCGCGTCGCTGCTGGTCTCGGGACACCTGCACCGGCAGGTCGGGCCGGAGACGAAATCCGTCGGCGGGCGCTCGGTCACGACGTACACGAACGGGACGACCGGGGGAGCGGCGTACGCGTTCGCGCTCGGGTACACGTTGCGCCGGCCGGGTGAGGTCACGCTGATCACGTACGCCGAGGGGCAGCCGCGGGGTCTGCAGACCGTCACCGCCGAGCTCACCGGCGAGGTCACGGTGGGGGCCTACCGGCCCTTGCCGGCCTGACGATTCGCTGCCCCGGAAGCGTGTTTCCACGCTCGTCACGCGATGTTGACCGTCCAGTAACGGGGGCGGACCAGCGAGCCAGTGGTCTTGTAGGAGTAGGGTTTTGTGACGTGCGTCGCGCAAAGATCGTTTGTACGCTCGGCCCGGCTACGGCCGCCCCGGAGCGCATCCTGGAACTCGTCCAAGCAGGTATGGACGTCGCTCGGCTGAACCTCAGCCACGGCGCCCACGCCGAGCACGAGCGCATCTACCACCGGATTCGCGCTGCAGCGGAGGAGACCGGCAAGAACGTCGGCATCCTCGTCGACCTGCAGGGCCCCAAGATCCGGCTGGCGGAGTTCGCCGAAGGCAAGGTCACCTTGACCTACGGCGAGCGCTTCACCATCACCACCCGTGAGGTCCCCGGTGACGTGACCATCTGCGGTACGACGTACGACGGGCTTCCCGGCGACGTCGAACCCGGTGATCCACTGCTCATCGACGACGGCCGCATCGCTCTGGTCGCCGAGGAGGTGACCGAGACCGACGTGATCTGCCGGGTCACCGTCGGCGGGCCGGTGTCCAACAACAAGGGCATCAACCTGCCCGGCGCCACGGTGAGCGTGCCGGCGATGTCGGAGAAGGACGTGGAGGACCTGCGCTGGGCCCTGCACCTGCCGGCCGACATGATCGCGATGTCGTTCGTGCAGCGGGCCTCCGACATCCAGATCGTGCACAAGATCATGGACGAGGAGGGCCACCGGGTCCCGGTCGTCGCCAAGATCGAGAAGCCGCAGGCCGTCGCCAACCTCGACGAGATCATCGAGGCCTTCGACGGCTTCATGGTCGCCCGCGGTGACCTCGGCGTGGAACTCCCGCTGGAGGAGGTCCCGCTGGTCCAGAAGCTGATCATCGACCAGGCCCGGCTGAACGCCAAGCCGGTGATCGTCGCCACCCAGATGCTGGAGTCGATGATCTCCGCCCCGCGCCCGACCCGGGCCGAGGCCTCCGACGTCGCCAACGCCGTGCTCGACGGCGCCGACGCGGTGATGCTGTCCGGCGAGACCAGCGTCGGCCGCTTCCCGATCGAGACCGTCAAGACGATGGCGCGGATCGTGGAGTCGACCGAGGAACACGGCCTGGGCCGAGTCGCCGAGATCGACTGGGAACCCCGCACCAAGGGCGGCGTGATCGCCAAGGCCGCCGCCGACGTGGCGGACGCGCTCGAGGCGAAGTATCTGGTCGCCTTCACCCAGTCCGGCGACACCGCCCTCCGGCTGGCCCGCTACCGCACCGAGATCCCGGTGCTGGCCTTCACCCCCGTCCCGTCGGTCAGCGCCTGGCTGAGCGTCGTCTGGGGCATCGAGACCCACATCGTGCCCACCGTCGACCACACCGACGACATGGTCCGCCAGGTCGACCAGCGCCTGCTGGAACTGGGCAAGCTGGAGAAGGGCGACTTGGTCGTCATCGTCGCGGGCTCGCCTCCGAGCATCCCGGGCTCCACAAACGCGCTCCGCGTCCACCGCATGGGCGACGCGATCTCGGGCGTCGCCCCGGCGTACCGGGAGTAAGAGCAAGAGGATCAGAGGCCACAAGCTAGACAGAAGGACAAACACCACAGAGCAGGATCAAGAGACAAAGAACCATAGATTTTGAGTCTGTGGTTGCTGCGGCCGGTCAACTGACCGGCCGCAGTTGTCAGCTCTTGGGGCCGACTATGCGGTCCAGTTGAGCTACGTCTTCCCGGCGGGCTACTGACAGAGCGTTGGGGCGGGGCATCCGCCATGGCAAGGCAAGCAGGTCCAGTGCCCACTGACAGAGCCGCATGATGTCCGTGGACTCGTTGAAGAACATGTAGCGGACGTAGTCATAGCGGCGGACTTCTCCGTTGGTTCTGTGGGTCGTCCAGTTGGCGACTCGGCAGCCGTCAGAGAGAAACAGACCTCGAAGAAACAGTTCGGGGAAGTGGGCAACTACCTCTCGCTGCCAATGGGCCAGAACGATCGATCGGTGGTGCTTCCGGCCGGGACCGTGCTGTGGGAACAGACACGGCCAGTGCTTCCAGTACGAGACGAGCTGAGTGCAGCCCGGTGCCTGCACACGGTGGACCGGTCGACCGGGATTCACCGCGGCGATGGTCTCTGCAGTCTCGGTGATGAGGTTGGGATAGACGTCGTCACACGCGACGCGGAGGGCGTAGACGAACCTTCTGTGCTCGGACAGACAACCATCGCCGAGGTACAGGCCGAGCAGTTCTGCGTATGCGGCGCTCGGCAGCGTCGAGTCCGTACAACGCGGACATGCAGTGGGATCGACCCTAGGCGGAGGATCGTCCCGCCAGGCACGGACAGCGCTGCGGCTGACACCGAGCCGGCGACTGACCGAACTCAGGCTTTCGCCTGCGGCAAGGCAGGCCAGCGCGGAGCGCCGGATGCGGGCGTCGTACACGGAGCAAGTCTCGCAGCGGGAACCGACAGTTCCGGCGGTGTTTCTGGTGCCCTGGGTGGGATTCGAACCCACACTGTACGCAGTTTGAGTGCGCCCTCTCTGCCGTTGGAGTACCAGGGCTTTGCGCGGAAGATCCTAGCCTACGGGAGGTGCCGGCTTGTGCAGGGACGCAGGCCGGTGCGTGTGGTGGGTGTCCGGAACGGCTTGCTGCCGGGGGCGGGCAGGGGAGGTCGATATGGTGTCCGGTGTGACTGCTAAGCGTGTGGTGATCGCTGAGGACGAGGCGTTGATCCGGATGGATCTGGCCGAGATGCTGGCTGAGGAGGGGTACGACGTCGTCGGGCAGGCCGGGGACGGTGAGGAGGCCGTTCGGCTGGCGACGGAGCTTCGGCCTGATCTGGTGATCCTGGATGTGAAGATGCCGAAGCTGGACGGCCTCAGTGCGGCGGAGAAGATCGCGGGGGAGCGGATCGCGCCGGTGCTGATGCTGACGGCGTTCTCGCAGCGGGAGCTGGTCGAGCGGGCCCGGGACGCCGGAGCGATGGCGTACCTGGTGAAGCCGTTCTCCAAGACCGACCTGTTGCCGGCGATCGAGATCGCGGCCAGCCGGTACGTCGAACTCGCCGAGCTGGAGCGCGAGGTCGCCGACCTGTCCGAGCGGCTGGAGACGCGCAAGCTGGTGGACCGGGCCAAGTCGGTGCTGCAGACGAAGTTCGGGCTGTCCGAGCCGGACTCGTTCCGGTGGATCCAGAAGACCGCGATGGACAAGCGCGTCTCGATGCGGCAGGTCGCCGAGCTGGTCGTCGACGAGGCCGGCTCCTAGCGCGACTCGCGCGCTCCCGATCCGGGGGGTGGTTCTCGCCCCCAAACCTCCGAGGGTGGTGCCGGCCGCCTCGGAGGCATTGTCATGCCATGAATTCCTGGTCTTCGCCACCCGTCCTGGCGTGGCGCGCGCCCCCGTATCGTCCGAAGAATGAGACGGCCGTCACACAGCGTATTGCCGCCCGGAATGGCAGTGGCACGCATCGGTTCCCGATGTGGCTCTGAGTAGCACCAGCGGTCGCGGCGAGTGAGCACGTTGAGCAAAGCCAGTGGCGACCGATACCGACGATGCTTACAGCGGTAACGACCTCACAACACACGCTGGGTCACGTTCGCCTTGACTGCTCAGCGGGGTCTAACCTGCGGGTGCTCGCGGGAATCGCGGGGGTCCGGGGATTGCTCGGACTATCCAGACATGGGAGGAACAGTGCACCAGCGTTCCGTAGTACGGGTCGGCGCGTCGCTGATCGTTGCGTCGTTGGCCCTGACTGCCTGCGGTTCACGCAGCGACGACAACGGTGGCGGGGGCTCCGGCGAATCGACCAAGACCGCCAAGATCGGCGTGATCGCGCCGCTTTCCGGTGACCTGTCGGCGCTTGGTCTGGGTATCCAGCACTCGGTCGAGCTGGCCGTGAAGCAGGCCAACGACTCCAACGCGATCCCGGGCTGGAAGCTCGAGGTCTCGGCGCAGGACGACGAGGCCAAGCCGGACGTCGGCAAGAACGCGGCCACCGCGCTCGCCTCCGACGCCGACGTGATCGGTGTCGTCGGCACCCTGAACACCAGCGTCAGCCAGCAGGTCCAGCCGGTGCTCGCGCCGAAGAACATCGCCCAGGTCTCGCCGGCCAACACCGGCCCGGGCCTGACCCAGGGCGCGGACTGGCAGAAGAACCCCAAGCGTCCGTACCCGACGTACTTCCGCACCTGCACCACGGACGCGGTGCAGGGTCCGTTCGCGGCGCGGTACCTGTTCGAGACGGCCAAGATCACCAAGGTCGCCACGATCCACGACAAGAAGGCGTACGGCCAGGGCCTGGTCGGCACCTTCACCGAGGAGTTCAAGAAGCTGGGCGGTACGGTCGTCGCGGCCGAGACCATCAACCCGGACGACTCGAACTACCAGGCTGTCGTCTCGGCGGTGAAGCCGGCCGCTCCGCAGGCCGTGTACTACGGCGGCGAGTACCCGCAGGCCGGTCCGCTCTCGCAGCAGATGAAGGCCGCCGGCCTGAACGTCCCGCTGATGGGTGGCGACGGCATCTACGACCCGAAGTTCATCCAGCTGGGTGGTAAGAGCTCCAACGGCGACCTGGCCACCTCGGTCGGCGCGCCGGTGGACTCGCTGCCCTCGGCCAAGAAGTTCGTCGAGGACTACAACGCGGCCGGCTTCAAGGAGCCCTACGCGGCGTACGGCGGCTACTCCTACGATGCCGCGAACGCGATCATCAACGCGCTCAAGGTCTCGCTGAAGGACGCCGACAGCGTCGAGACGGCTCGTCCGAAGACGGTCGAGGAGCTCGGCAAGGTCTCCTTCGACGGCGTCACCGGCAAGGTCGCCTTCGACCAGTACGGCGACACCACCTCCAAGGTGCTGACCGTCTACAAGGTCGACGGCACCAAGTGGGCGACCGTTCAGACCAAGGACTTCGAAACCAAGTAAGTCGACCTCGTGACCCGGGGGTGGGACGCCGTGTCGTCCCACCCCCGTGGCATGTCGAAAACTGAGGCAGTTGGGAGGTCGACGTGGACCAGTTCTTTCAGCAGCTCGTGAACGGGCTGACTCTCGGATCGTTGTACGCGCTGATCGCGGTCGGGTACACCGTCGTCTACGGCATCGTGCAGCTGATCAACTTCGCCCACGGCGAGGTCTTCATGATCGGTGCGTTCGGCGCACTGACGACGTACTTGTTGTTCTTCGACGGCCAGACCAGCATCTGGATCCTGCCGCTGATGATCATCGGCGCGATGATCGCCTCGGTCGGAACCGCGGTGCTGATGGAACGTGTCGCGTACCGTCCCCTGCGGAACGCGCCACGGCTGGCACCACTGATCACCGCGATCGGCATCTCGGTCTTCCTGCAGGAGTTCATCCGGATCTTCTACGAACGTCCGAACTGGACCGTGCCGGTGATGGCCGCGCTGGCGCTCGGCCTGGCCTACCTGGTCGGCGCCCGCCTGACCACGGTGCCGCTGAACCACCCGATCACCAAGTGGCGTGACCGGGCGCCACTGATCACCGCCGGCGCCGTCGCGCTGGTGGTCTGGATCATCGCCCGGCTGACCGCTCGGGACCTGTCGATCCTGGTGTCGCTGGGCGTGGTGGTCGGCGGAGTCGTGCTCGGTACCGCGATCGGTTTCCTGGTGGCCCGGTTCACCGGCGGCGCGGAGCGCGCCCAGGAGCTGGTCAAGGCGCTGACCGCGATCACGGTGGTGGCGACGGTGCTGCTGGAGATCTCGTGGCTGGTCTACCGTGAACTGCTCGCCACGATCGAGTGGCCGAGCGCGAAGCAGCGCATCCCGTTCCCGCAGCTCGACGTGGTCAGCGGGCAGGCGCTCCAGATCGGCGGCGTCACCATCCAGCGCTCGGCGATCTTCACGATCGTCGCGCTGGTGGTGTGCTCGGCCCTGCTGTGGTACTTCATCAACCGGACCCGGCTCGGCCGCGGTATGCAGGCCGTGGCGCAGGATCGCGACACCGCCCGGCTGATGGGCATCAACGTCGACCGCATCATCGTGGTCGCGTTCGCGCTCGGCGCGGCACTGGCCGCGGTGGCCGGTATCTCGCAGGGCATGCAGAACAACAACATCGAGTTCAGGATGGGCTTCCTGGCCGGCCTGAAGGCGTTCACCGCCGCGGTGCTGGGCGGGATCGGCAACATCCAGGGCGCCATCGTCGGAGGCCTGGTGCTGGGCGTCGTGGAGGCGCTCGCCACGCAGTACATCCCGGGTCAGTTCGGTGGTAGTTCCTGGAAGGACGTCTGGGCGTTCGTCATCCTGATCCTGGTCCTGGTCTTCCGGCCGCAAGGTCTTCTCGGAGCGAGGGTGGTGGACCGCGCATGAGCGGCGACCTGACAACGCGCACCTCCGGCCACCGGGCGGCGTGGCCCTTCAGCCTCGCCGGTGTGGTGCTGGTGATCGCCGGATCGTTCCTGTCCTGGAGTTACGACAGTTCGATCCTCGGTGACCTGTCGATCAACTTTTATCCCGGCTCGCTGCAGATCCTCGCGATCATCCTCGCGGTGCTCGGCCTGGTGCTGCTGCTGATCGAGAAGGGCCCACTGGAGAGCCGGCTGGGACAGTGGCTCGACGCCACCTTGGGCCTGCGGGCGCTCGGCTTGATGCTGACGCTGTACATGGCGCTGGTCCTGATCGCGATCTCGGTCGAGTCCGACGGACTGATCAACGTCAACCCGGGCGGCTACGTCAGCCTGGTCGGCGCCGTCCTGCTCCTGGTGGGCTCGCGGCTGCTGCCCTTGCGCCAGTTGCGTGACCTCGGCCAGGCCCGGCTGCCCGGGTGGTTCGAGATCCTCACCATCGCGCTGATGATGGCAGCGATCCTGTTCGCCGCGGCCTACGCGCTGGGCCTGACCGAGGCCTGGGCGTTCGTGCTCTGCCTGGTCTTCATCGCCGGCGTGATTACGGCGCTGTTCCGCATCGGTGTGATGGGATGGTTCGGCCACGTCGCTCAGCGGCACAAGAAGGTGCTCACGCTGGCGGCCTTCGTGGTGGCGTTCTTCTTCCCGTTCACCCAGGGCGGCTCCGACGCGAACATGTCGATCGCCACCCAGGTGCTGATCTTCGCGGCCACCGCGATGGGTCTGAACATCGTGGTCGGCCTGGCCGGTCTGCTCGACCTGGGCTACATCGCCTTCCTCGGCTCCGGCGCGTACGTCGCCGCGATGCTGTCGGAGTCGGCGTTCGCGACGATCGACTGGCACCCGCCGTTCCCGGTCGTGGTGCTGATCGGCGCCTGCGTTGCGGCCACGCTGGGCCTCATCATCGGATCGCCGACGCTGCGGGTCTCGGGTGACTACCTGGCCATCGTGACGCTGGGGTTCGGTGAGATCTTCCGGCTGGCGATGTTCAACCTGGACGGCATCAACGGTCCGCTGCTGACCAACGGCCCGAACGGCATCCCCGGCATCCCGGAGCTGCAGATCGGCAACTTCAACTTCGGCGACGAACACACGGTCGCCGGACTGGAGCTCGGACGCTTCTCGAACTACTACTTCCTGCTGTTGCTGCTGATCGGCTTCGTGATCCTGGTCTTTGCCCGGCTCAACGACAGCCGGATCGGGCGCGGCTGGGTCGCCATCCGCGAGGACGAGAAGGCCGCTGAGGCGATGGGCGTGAACGTCTTCGGCCTGAAGCTGCTGGCGTTCGCCGTCGGTGCGTTCCTGGCCGGCGTGGCCGGCACCATCAAGGCGCACCAGGATGTCGCGGTCAGCCCGGACCAGTACATCTTCCTGGAGTCGGCGTTCCTGCTGGCCGCGGTCGTGCTCGGCGGTATGGGTACGATCGCCGGCGTGCTGCTCGGCGCGACGATCCTGAAGCTGCTGCCGGAGAAGCTGCGGTTCTTCTCCGAGTACCGGCTGTTGCTGTTCGGTCTGCTGCTGGTCCTGATGATGCGGTTCCGCCCCGAGGGCCTGGTGGCCAGCCGGCGACGCAAGCTGGAGTTCCACGAAGAGGACGAGGAGCTGGCCGTGGCGGTTGAGAGCGAACTGGTCGAGGAGGCGCGATGACCGTCACGGAAACCACTCCGAGCACGGCCCCGACCGCCGGCGCCACGGTGCTGGAGGCGTCCGGGGTGACGATGCGGTTCGGCGGTCTGCTGGCCGTGAACAACGTGAACCTGTCGGTCCACGAGGGCGAGATCGTCGGTCTGATCGGCCCGAACGGCGCCGGCAAGACGACGTTCTTCAACTGCCTGACCGGGTTGTACAAGCCGACCAGCGGCCAGGTCCGGTTCGAGGGCAAGCCGCTGCCGCCCAAGCCGCGGGCCGTCGTCCGGGCCGGGATGGCACGCACGTTCCAGAACATCCGGTTGTTCGCGAACATGACGGCGCTGGAGAACGTGATGGTGGGCCGGTACTGCCGGACCACCTCGGGCCCGGTGACCTCGGTACTGCGCGGGCCCAAGTTCCGCCGCGAGGAGGCCGAGACCCGCGTCCGGGCCCAGGAGTTGCTGGAGTTCGTCGGGCTCGGCCGGTCGACCGACCACCTGGCCCGCAACATGCCGTACGGCGATCAGCGGCGGCTCGAGATCGCCCGGGCGCTGGCCACCGACCCCAAGCTCATCCTGCTGGACGAGCCGACGGCCGGAATGAACCCGCAGGAGACCCGGCAGGCCAGTGACCTGATCTTCAAGATCCGGGACTCGGGGCTGTCGGTGGTGGTGATCGAGCACGACATGCGCTTCATCTTCAACCTGTGCGACCGGGTGCTGTGCCTGGTGCGCGGTGAGGCGCTGGTCGAGGGCACGCCGGGTGAGGTGCAGTCCGACCCGCGGGTGGTCGAGGCGTACATCGGGACCGGCGAGGACGACGATGACGACGAGGCCGGCCCCGGCAGCGCCCATGTCCAGGACACCACGGTCGCGGAGCAGGAGGGCAAGTCATGACCGCGATGCTCGAGGTCAGGGACCTGGAGGTTGCCTACGGCAAGATCATTGCCGTGAAGGGGATCAGCTTCTCGGTCGAACAGGGCCAGGTCGTCACGCTGATCGGTACCAACGGTGCCGGCAAGACGACGACGCTGCGGACGATTTCGGGTCTGCTCCGGCCGACCAGCGGTGAGATCCTGTTCCAGGGTCAGCGGATCGATCAGGTGCCGGCGCACGACATCGTCACGATGGGCCTGGCGCACTCGCCCGAGGGGCGGCGGATCTTCCCCCGCCTGTCGGTCGAGGAGAACCTGCTGCTCGGTGCGTTCACCCGCAACGACCAGCCGGCCATCCGCAAGGACCTGGACGCGGCCTACGAGCTGTTCCCGATCCTGGGGGAGCGGCGCAAGCAGCCGGCCGGGACGTTCTCCGGTGGTGAGCAGCAGATGCTGGCGATGGGCCGGGCGATGATGAGCCGGCCCAAGCTGCTGATGCTCGACGAGCCGTCGATGGGGCTGTCGCCGATCATGATGAAGCGGATCATGACGACGGTCACGGAGCTGCAGAGCCAGGGCACCACGATCCTGCTGGTCGAGCAGAACGCCCAGGCGGCGCTGAAGCGCGCCGACTACGGCTACGTGCTCGAGGTCGGCAAGATCGTTGTCAAGGGCACCGGCAGCGAGCTGCTGGTGAACGACGACGTCCGCAAGGCGTACCTCGGCGAGGACTGACCAGCCGTACGAAGAGCTCCGGTCCCGCCCGCGGGACCGGAGCTCTTTGCTGTCCGCAACGGATCAGTTGCGGACGACAACCAGGAGCTGGACCAGCAGCGGGGCGACGATCAGCGCGGGCAGGAGGTCGGCGACCGCGACCTGCTTGATCTTCAGCAGCCGCAGCGCGACGCCGATCAACAGCAGGCCCCCGGTGGCACCCAGGGCGGTGACGTGCGCTTCGGGCAGGACGTCGCCGAGCAGCGCGCCGACGGCGGTCATCAGACCCTGGACGACCAGTACGACCAAGGCGGACGCCGCGACGCCCCAGCCGAGGGACGCGGCGAAGGCGATGGAGGCGAAGCCGTCCAGGACCGCCTTCAGGAACAGCTGGTCGGCGCCGCGGCCCAGGCCGTCGGACAGCGCGCCGAGAAAGGTCAGCGGGCCGACGCAGAACACCATCGACGCGGTGACGAAGCCTTCGACGAACGTGCTCTCGCCGTCGCCGCGGCTGAAGCGGTGCTGCAGCCAGCTGCCGAAGCCCTCCAGGCGCTGCTCGATCTTCAGCAGTGACCCGGCGATGCCGCCGATGAGCATCGCGCCGAGCACGATCAGCACCGGCGCGCTGTCGCCGACGGCGTCGCTGAGTGCGGCGTCGCCGACGGTGAGTGCCGAGGTGATCGCGATCAGCAAGGTGACCAGGCCGAGCGCGTCGGTGACGAGATCCCTGGTCCGGCCGGGCAGGCGGTGACCGATCAGGACGCCGAGGACCGAGCCGACGAGAACCGTCGCGACGTTCACGACGGTACCGATTCCGATGAACAAGCGTGCTCTCCGATCGCCGGCCGTGACGGCCGGTGGGGGACTGCCTCCTGGCGGCGCGCGTCGCTTTGCAACGGCCCGCCGAAGCCCTACTGTTGCGCGGGGACGAGCGTATCCGCCGGTCCCGTTCACCTCGGGGGTGGATCAGACCAGGAGGCCGACGTGGCTGCTGCCATCGAGGTGCGCGACGCACGCCCCGACGATGTCGCCGGCCTGATCACGCTGTGGGGCGAGATGTCGATCGGCGCCGGGCACCAGCGCGTGCTGGCGGCGCCGACGCCGGAGTCGGTCCGGGCCTCGATCGACCGGCTCGGCGGCGACCCGGCGGGCCGGCTCGTGGTCGGCGAGCTGGACGGGCACCTCAGCGGCATGGTCTACCTGCGCCGTACGCCGATCAGCCCGTTGCACGCCGAGGACACGATGACGGTGGAGTACCTGCACGTCACCGACCGCGCCCGGCGGCACGGCCTGGGCAAGGCGCTGGTCGCCGAGGCCGCCGCCTGGGCCGAGCACGAGAACTGCCCGTACCTCGGTGTTGTCGCTCCGGCGGTCGCCCGCGAGGCGAACCGGTTCCTGGCCCGGCTCGGACTCAGCCAGGCCGCCGTCCTGCGGTTCGCCGCGACGCACACCGTCCGCCGCCGGCTCGCGGCCGAGCACGCTCCCAACCTGCTGGCGATGCTGTCGTCGCGCCGCTCGGTGATCGCCCGCCGGGCCCAGCTCGGCCGGCACCCCGGCGAGTCCGCCGACCTCAGCTCCCCGGCGGAACCTGAATCAGCTGGCAGGTGATCCGGGCGGTGCAAACCCGCTTGTCCCGGTCGTCGGTGACCACGATCTCGTACGACGTGGTGGTCCGGCCCAGGTAGACCGGCGTGGCGACGCCGGTGACGACGCCTTCCCGGACGGCCCGGTGGTGGGTCGCGTTGATGTCCACCCCGACGGCGACCTTGCCGTACTGCGCCGCGTGCATGGCCGACCCGATCGAGCCCAGGCTCTCGGCGAGCACGCAGGAGGCGCCGCCGTGCAGCAGCCCGTACGGCTGGGTGTTGCCCTTCACGGGCATCGTCGCGACGACCCGCTCAGGCGACGCCTCGGTGACCACGATGCCCATCAAGCTGAGCAGCGTGCCGTCGACGTTCATGTCCGGGGGCAGCGCCGTACCGTCGTAACTCTGATCGCTCACACCGCGCAGACTACCTTCGCCGGTCGTGACAGAACTGTCGGCGGTTACCACTAGAGTCTGTGTGTGGCTCCAGAAACCGACACCTCTACGACGACCAAGGACCCCGTGATGGGCGACTCGCCCAGGCCGCGGATCCTGCTGCTGGACGGGCACTCGCTCGCGTACCGGGCGTTCTTCGCGCTGCCGGTGGAGAACTTCTCCACCACCACAGGTCAGCACACCAACGCGGTGTACGGGTTCACCTCGATGCTGATCAACATGCTGCGCGACGAGCAGCCGACGCACATCTGCGTCGCCTTCGACGTGTCCCGCAAGACCTTCCGCTCCGAGCAGTACACCGAGTACAAGGCCGGCCGGTCGAAGTCGCCGGACGAGTTCAAGGGACAGGTCTCGCTGGTCAAGGAGGTGCTGGAGGCGCTGCGCGTTCCCACCACCGAGATCGACGGCTGGGAGGCCGACGACGTCATCGCGACGCTGGCCACCCAGGCCGACGAGCAGGGCTTCGAGGTGCTGATCAGCTCCGGCGACCGCGACGCCTTCCAGCTGATCAACGACAACATCACCGTGCTGTACCCCAAGCGCGGCGTGTCCGAGATCGCCCGGATGGACCCGGCCGCGGTCGAGGAGAAGTACGGCATCCCGCCGCGGCTGTATCCCGACCTGGCCGCGCTGGTCGGCGAGAAGAGCGACAACCTGCCCGGCGTACCGGGGGTGGGCGCCAAGACCGCCGCGAAGTGGCTGAACCAGTTCGGCTCGCTGAACGACCTGATCGACCGGGTGAACGAGATCAAGGGCAAGGCCGGTGAGTCGCTGCGCGAGCACCTGTCCGACGTGATCCGCAACCGGCAGATCAACGAGCTGGTCCGTGACCTGTCGCTGGACGTCTCGGTCGACGACCTGGTCCGGCACCCGTGGGACCGCGAGAAGGTGCACACGCTGTTCGACAGCCTGGAGTTCCGGGTGCTGCGGGAGCGGCTGGTCGCGGAGCACGAGCAGGTCGAGGAGACGATCGAGGACGGCTTCGACCTCGAGGGCACGCAGCTGAAGCCGGGCGAGGTCGCGGCCTGGATCAAGGAGCACGTGTCGACCGGTGCGCGCACCGGCGTCGCGGTCCAGGGCAGCTGGGGCCGGGGGACCGGTGAGATCACCGGTCTCGCGCTGGCGACCTCGACGGGGGCCGCGGCCTGGTTCGACCCGGCGGCCCTGACGCCGGACGACGACGCGGCCTGGCAGGCGTGGCTGGCCGACCCCGACCAGCCCAAGGCGCTGCACGACGCGAAGGGACCGCTGCTCGGGTTCCTCGAGCGCGGCTGGACGCTGGGCGGGCTGACGTCCGACACCCAGCTGAGCGCGTACCTGGCGCGTCCGGACCAGCGCTCCTACGACCTGTCCGACCTCACCGTGCGGTACCTCAAGCGCGAGCTGCGCGCCGAGGAGGCCGACAACGGGCAGCTCAGCTTCGACGACGTCGAGGGCGGTCCGGCCGCCGACGCGACGATGCTGCGCGCCCGCGCGATCGCCGACCTGGCCGACACCCTCGACGCCGAGCTGGACAAGCAGGCCGGCACGAAGCTGCTGGCCGACGTCGAGCTGCCGCTGATCGACGTGATCGCCGCGATGGAGCGCGACGGCATCGCGGTCGACCGGCCGTACCTGGAGCAGCTCGAGGAACGGTTCGCCACCGGTGTGCGCGACGCCGCGGCCTCGGCGTACGAGGTGATCGGCAAGGAGATCAACCTGGGCTCGCCGAAGCAGTTGCAGGTGGTGCTGTTCGACGAGCTGCAGATGCCGAAGACCAAGCGCACCAAAACCGGGTACACGACCGACGCCGACTCGCTGCAGTCGCTGTTCGAGAAGACCGAGCACCCGTTCCTGGCCTACCTGCTGGCGCATCGCGACGCGTCCCGGCTGCGGCAGACCGTCGAGGGGCTGCTGAAGACGATCAGCCCGCGCGACGCCCGGATCCACACCACGTTCAACCAGACGATCGCGGCGACCGGGCGGCTCAGCTCGACCGACCCGAACCTGCAGAACATCCCGATCCGGACCGAGGAGGGCCGGCGGATCCGCGAGGCGTTCGTGGTCGGCGAGGGCTTCGAGGCCCTGATGTCGGCCGACTACAGCCAGATCGAGATGCGGATCATGGCGCACGTCTCGGAGGACGAGGGGCTGATCTCGGCGTTCAACTCCGGCGAGGACTTCCACTCGGTCACCGCGGCGCGGGTGTTCTCGGTCGAGGCCGGCGACGTCACGCAGGAGCAGCGCGCCAAGATCAAGGCGATGAACTACGGCCTGGCCTACGGCCTGTCGGCGTACGGGCTGAGCCAGCAGCTGAAGATCGGCGTGGACGAGGCCAAGGGCCTGATGGACGAGTACTTCGAGCGCTTCGGTGGCGTGCGCGACTACCTGCGCAGCATTGTGCTCGAGGCCGGCAAGAGCGGCTACACCGAGACCATTCTCGGCCGTCGCCGCTACCTGCCCGACCTGACCAGCGACAACCGCCAGCGCCGCGAGATGGCCGAGCGGATGGCACTGAACGCCCCGATCCAGGGCTCGGCGGCCGACGTGATCAAGATGGCGATGCTGAAGGTCGACGCCTCGCTGCGCGCGTCCGGCCTGAAGTCCCGGATGCTGCTCCAGGTCCACGACGAACTGGTCTTCGAGATCGCCCCCGGCGAACGCGAGGCCCTGGAGGAGTTGGTCCGCCGCGACATGGGCGCCGCCGTCGAAATGGCCGTGCCGCTGGACGTCTCGGTCGGAGTCGGCCGCACCTGGCACGAAGCCGCCCACTGACCGAATGACGACACCGGGCTCGCCGCAAGGGCCTCAGGTCGCTGCGGACGGGCCCGGCTCCCGTCCGCCATCCGGCGTCGAACCGAACCAGCCGTTCCGCTGGGATCTGCTCCGGCCGGACCAGCTCGGCTCGCTGCTCGACGGTGTCGAGGAGCCGCGCCTGTTGTTCCTCGACGACCTGGTCGACTGCGCCGGGCGAGTCCTGGCCCAGTCGGCCGACGGCGAGCTGTACTTCGTCGGTCGCTCGGTCGACAGCCTGTACGACCTGCTGAGCGGTGCCCTCGCCGGTTCCGCCTGGCAGGACCGGCTGCACTCCTTGCCGTTGTCGCTGTACGGGTATGACGGTCGCGGCTTCGACCCGATGGAGCTGCGCCAATTGCGCGTCAACCTGACCGCCGCCGGGCTCGCGCCCGCGGATCTGATGCGCGGCCGCCCGACGGTGTTCGTCGACCTGGTCTACGTGGGCTCGACGTTCGGCAACCTGTACGCCGTACTGCGGGAGTGGATCGACGAGGACAAGGCTCAGTGGGACGTGATCCGCCGCCAGCTCCGCTTCGTCGGCATCACGAGTCGGGAGAAGACCAGTCCCAACACCTGGCGCTGGCACCAGCATGCGGAGTGGACCGCGGAGCTCCCACCGGCGGCGGTCCGCAACGTCTCACTCGATCCCCAGGTGTGGTCCTACTTCGGCGATTACCAGCACAAGACTGCGAGGTCGTTCCGGAGGACGCGGTGGAGCGACCCCGAGGTGACCGCACCGCGCCACGACGAGAAGGGCCGCTTCGCGCTGGCCGAGGCGGTGCGGCTGGTCGAGCGAGGCCGTAGCCCGGAGATCCGCCGGCGGCTGGCTGATCGGCTGGCGCACGAGCCGACCGGCTCGGAGCGTTGGTCGCGCGGGCTTCAGCAGGCCCTTCGGCGATAGCCCGTCACGAACAACGGCAGCGGGTTGTCGGCGGAGGCCGTCGGCGTCTGATGTCACGTTCGAGGTGGTGGGACGTGTCCTCCGGGGCATGACCAGATCTTTGCGTGTGGTGCTGTTGGCGGTTCTCGGGGTGTCGGGGCTCGGAGTCGGTGGGTGGGCGTACTTCGCGTCCGAGCACTGGTACCGGACGTTTCCCGGGTTCGGGCATCACTGGCTGCCGGTGCTCGGGCCGTACAGCCAGCACCTGGTGAAGGACGTCGGTGCGATGTACCTCGGGCTGGCGGCGCTCACCGTCTTCGCGATCTGGAAGGCGGCCGACACCACCGTCGTCCGGCTGACGGCGACCGCGTGGACGATCTTCAACGCGCTGCACTTCGCCTACCACCTGCAGCACCTGCACATGTACTCCGGCAGTGACGTGCCGCTCAACGTCATCGCGTTGAGCACGGTGCTGGTGATCGGTGCGGTGCTGGTGCTTCCGCTGAAGGGCGAGCGCGTCAGGACGTGACGAGGAACGGCGCCGGGTTGCCGGCGAGCGCGTCGGCGATGCAGGCTTCCTCGCGCGGGTGCAGTGCCGGATGGTCGGCGAGCGGGAACCAGCCGACTTCGAGGGACTCGTCGTCGTTGACGCGCGGGGTGCCGCCGACCGGGTGGCAACGGAAGCAGAGGTCGAGGTACTGGACCTGGTCGCCGTTCGGGTAGGTCGACGGCGGCAGCGACTCGACGCGGACCAGCCGGTCGACCACCGCGTGCACCGCGGTCTCCTCGTGGATCTCGCGCACGATCGCGACCGCGGGCTGCTCGCCTGGTTCGAGGATGCCGGCCGGGAGGCTCCAGCGACCGTCGTCGGCGCGGCGGACGAGCAGGAGCTGCTCGCGGTCGTCCAGTACCACCGCGGTGATTCCGGGCATCCACAACAGATCGTGACCGATCTTCTCGCGCAGGGCGAGGATGAACTTCGGCGTCGTCATGGTCCGACCCTAGTCAGGTCAGGGTTACTTGACGCAAGAAAGCTGATCGGTGGACGCAAACAAAACCGGTTCAGCGAAAGTCGCCGACAGTCAGCGGAGATCAGCTGATCGTGACACCGAGGCCTTCCGGCCCGCGCTGATCTGTGCCATCCTCACGTCTCAACAATCCTGGATCCTATCGGATATCTCATAAGCCGTCTGGGAGGCAGCATGCAACCAGCAGTGAGGACAGGCAGAATCCGGCGGCGTTCGTTCGTCGCCGGCGCGGTGGGCCTGACCGCGGCGACCACCAGCGGGCTGCTTAGCGGCTGCGGCCCGGACGAGGCGGTCGGGGCGAGTCCGGAGAGTCTCGCAGGCCCACCGGTCACGCCCGGGCCGAAGCTCGGCGGCATCCCGTACCCGGACGGTTACGTCGGTCCGGTCGCCCGCAAGCTCGGCCCGATCGTCACCGAGCCGACGAAGTTCGTCGTCGTGGTCCCACAGGATCTGACCGTCGGTGACTGGGTCAAGAACAAGTTCACCACGTGGCTCGAGCAGCGCACCGGCATCACGATCGAGTTCCGCCAGATCGCCGGCGCCGACGAGGACGTGATGATCAAGGTCAACGCGATGATCGCGGCCGGCGACATCCCGGACGCCTTCATGGGCGTGAACTTCAGCAAGTCCCAGCTCTACCTGTACGGCGCCCAGAACCTGTTCGTCGACCAGACGCCGTACACGGACAAGTACGCGCCGAACCTCCAGCAGATGTGGCACGACTATCCGCTGGCCAAGAAGCTGTCGACGTCCCCGGACGGCAACGTGTACGTCTATCCGTCCTTCAACGACTGCTACCACTGCCGGGCCGGCAAGTCACGGACCTGGATCAACACCCGCTGGCTCAAGCAGGTCGGACTCGCGATGCCGACAACCACCGACGAGTTCCGCGAGGTCCTGCAGGCGTTCAAGAAAGCCGACCCGGCCGGCCGCGGACGGACCTTGCCGTTCGTCGGCTACAAGGAGGACGGCACCAACCAGGTCACCGTCGACAAGTTCGTGATGAACGCCTTCCTCTACAACCCGACTTCTCCCTGGCTGGTGGTCGACGGCGGCAAGGTCAAGGCGGCGTACTCGCAGGACGGCTGGCGCGAGGGGCTGAAGTACCTCAGAACCCTGTACGCCGAAGGCCTGCTGAACCGTGACGCGTTCAGCATGACCGCCGAGCAGTTGCAGCGCGCGGGCAACAACAAGGACGGCCCCCTGCTCGGCGTGTTCCAGGGCAACTACTGGGGCAGCGCGATGGACGTCGACGTGGAGGACCCGGCCGCGCGCTGGCACGACTACGAAGCCCTGCCGCCGCTGGAAGGCCCCGACGGGTTCCGCGTCGCCAACTGGGACCACTACACCGGCTTCGATCCGAGACTGGTGATCACCCGCAAGTGCCGACGCCCGGATCTCCTGGTGCGCTGGGCCGACTTCCAGCTCGATCTCGAGGTGATGATGGCGGCGTACGCCGGTCCGGGGAGCTGGAGCTTCGCCAAGCGCGGCGACAAGGCGATCAGCGGCAAGCAGGCGCTGTTCGGCATCTCCGGGACGTGGGCGCCGGACAAGACCAAGGACACCTGGGCGCAGCGCAACCCCAACTACCGCTCCGGCGACTTCCGGCTGTCCGAGCGCGTCGACCCGACCAAGCCGACGTTCGAGAAGCCGCTGTACGAGCAGACCCGGGACCGGTACTTCCCGTACCGGGTGCCGATCGAGCAGCAGTTCCCGCCGGTCGCGCTCGAGGGTGACCAGGCGGCGCTCGACGCGTCGCTCAGCCTCGACCTGAGTGGTGAGGTGGTGCAGACGATGGCCCGCTTCGTCACCGGCAAGGGCGACCCCGCCGACGACGGGCAGTGGAACGACTACCTGGGCCGGCTCGACAAGATCGGGCTCCGGCCGTATCTCGACATCCAGCAGGCCGCCTACGAGAGCTTCCAGGGGTGACGGCGATGACGACGACCCAGGCAGCACCCGACCGCGAGTCCGACGACTACCTGCCGGCCGCGGTCAAGGAGACCCGCGCCGACCGGATCGTGCTGATCTGCAACTACACCGCGCTCGGGCTGTTCTCGCTCGCGGTCCTCTACCCGTTGGTGTACGTGCTGAGCGCCGCGTTCAGCGAACCGAAGAACGTGCAGTCCGGCGAGGTCTGGTTGTGGCCGGTCGGCCTCAGCCTCGAGTCGTTCCGGTCGATCTTCGACTACGACGGGATCGTGCGCGGCTTCGGCAACTCGGTCGTCTACGCGATCGGCGGCGCGTTGCTGGCGACCGTGCTGACGCTGCTCGCGGCGTACCCGCTGTCGCGCCGGGACCTGCCGGGCAAGGGGCTGATCCTCGGGCTGTTCCTGTTCACGATGATGTTCAACGGCGGCCTGATCCCGAACTACCTGGTGGTCGACCGGACCGGGCTGCTGGACACCCGCTGGGCGATGATCCTGCCGACCGCGATGGCGGTGTGGAACGTGATCATCACCCGGACGTACTTCCAGACCACGATCCCGGAGGAGCTGGCCGAGTCGGCGCGGGTCGACGGGTGCAGCGACATCGGCTTCTTCTGGCGGGTGGTGCTGCCGCTGAGCAAGCCGATCATCGCCGTCAACCTGCTCTTCTACGCCGTCGCGCAGTGGAACTCCTGGTTCAACGCGCTGATCTACCTGACCAGTGAGCACCTGTTCCCGCTGCAGCTGGTCCTGCGGCAGATCCTTGTCCAGAGCAACGTCGATCCCTCCCAGGTCCGGGACGTCGCGGAACTGCTGCGGATGAAGGAACTGCAGGAACAGCTGAAGTTCTCGCTGATCGTGATCGCCACCATCCCGCCGCTGCTGGTCTATCCGTTCGTCCAGAAGCACTTCGTCAAGGGAGCCATGGTCGGCTCCCTGAAGGGATAAGCCCATGGCCACCTCAACCATCGAGCGGCCTCGGGTCGCGACCACGACCGCCGCGAAGCCCCGCAAGCACGCACAGGGGCTCGGGGCAAGGATGAGGAAGAACTGGCAGCTCTACGCGATGCTGGCGCTGCCGTTGATCTGGCTGGGCGTCTTCGCCTACTGGCCGATGTACGGCGCGATCATCGCGTTCAAGGACTACAACGTCATCGACGGGATCCTGGGCAGTCGCTGGGTCGGGCTGAAGCACTTCGAGCGGTTCGTCGAGTCGTACCAGTTCTGGCGGCTGATCAAGAACACCCTGCTGCTGCACGGGTACGAGCTGCTGGTCACCTTCCCGCTGCCGATCCTGCTCGCGCTCGGGCTGAACCTGGCCCGCCGGCGCTGGTACCGGCGGTCGGTGCAGATGATCACCTACGCGCCGCACTTCATCTCGACCGTGGTGGTGGTCGGCCTGATCGTCGTCCTGGTCGATCCGAACACCGGTGTGCTGAACCAGTTCCTCGGCTTGCTCGGCGTCGGGCCGATCGAGGTGCTGAGCAATCCCGACTGGTTCCGCCATCTGTACGTCTGGTCGGCGGCGTGGCAGACGATGGGCTTCTCGGCGATCATCTATCTGGCCGCGCTGACCGCCGTCTCGCCCGAGCAGCACGAAGCCGCGATCGTCGACGGCGCCTCGCGGTTGCGCCGGGTCTGGCACGTCGACCTGCCGGCGATCCGGCCGGTCGCGGTGATCCTGCTGATCCTCAACATCGGCGCGATCATGTCCGTCGGCTTCGAGAAGGTCCTGCTGCTGCAGAACCCGCTGAACCTGCAGACCTCGGAGGTGATCGACACCTACGTCTACAAACTCGGCTTCGTCTCCCAGATCCCGCAGTTCAGCTACGCGGCCGCGATCGGCCTGTTCCGCTCGCTGGTCGGCCTGGTCCTACTGGTCGTCGCCAACACCCTCGCGCGCCGCTTCGCCAAGTCCAGCCTCTGGTGAGCCTGCCTGCGTTGGGTAGGTAGCCAGCAGCCGGTCCCGGGCGGCCGCCTTCTCGGCCGCCCGGTCCGAGCTCCAGCTGACGTTGCCGAAGTGGATGACGCCGTGCGCCGACAGGTTCCAGTGCCGGCCGTGAGTCTTCATCACCTGCGTGAGCAGGCCGAGCGTGTCCCACCACTTGCCGCCACGCTCGGCCTGCACGGCGGCCGGGGACAGGCCGATCACCTCGACGGTCCGGCGAAAGACGTCGTCGTTGCGGAGCAGAGCACAGAACGGATGCACGCGGTCGGTGAGCTGGAGCTCGAGGGAGTACTCGATCGGGTTGGACCACTCGGCGTCCGGTGACCTGCGCACGGACTCGCGGACGTAGGAGATCGGGTGGAAGTCCTCGCCCGACGGCGGCAGCTCCCCGCCGTCGGGCGTCAGCCAGCGAGCCTGGACGGCGAAGGCCGCTGGATCAGCGGCGAGCTCGGCGGCCATCGTGTCAATGGTGCCGTCGGCGACGAAGCAGACGTCGCAGTCGACGAACAGGTAGGCGTCGTAGTCCGGCCTGGCCAGTACGGCGTCACGCAGGATCTCTCCATGAGTGGTGAGCGTGTGGCTGGTCGTGTAGCCCGTCTGCACGACCTCCACCGACTCGAAGCGGCTGAGCCGGTCGAGGTCGGTGGAGGCGTTGTCGAGCAGGACGATGTCCAGGTCCTCGCGGTCGTGGTGGTGCAGGAGCGACGCCAGCAGCAGTTCGGCGTACGGGGTGGTGCCGTGGTTGACCGTGAGGACGCAGATGCGCATCAGCTGGTGGCGGCTGCTTCGGTGGTGTTCTGGCGGTGCAGGCTGGAGGCGAGCGCGACCGAGAGGGCCAGGGCGCAGGTGCTGGTCATCGCGACGAGGACCTTGACGCCGGTCATGCCGGTGGCGATCTCGGTGCCGAGGATGACGAACGTGGCGATCGCCAGGCTGACCAGGCCGACCCAGATCAGCAGCGCCGCGCGCTTCTCCTGCTGGGCGATCGCGGCGTACACGACCAGCTGCAGTACGGCGTACGACGAACCGGCCAGCGCGAACAGCCACGCGATCGGGCCGACGGGGGCGTAGTCGGGGCCCCCGACGATCTTCACGACGAGGTCGGGCAGCACGAGCGCGCCGAGGACCGTGCAGACGCCCAGCGCGGCGACCGCCTGGATAGCCCGGCGCAGGCGCAGAGTGTCGCCCGGACTCGTGGCCAGCGACGGGAAGACGACCACGATCACGAACTGCGGCAGGAACAGGCACGCCTTGGCCACGATCACCCCGGCCGCGTAGTAGCCGCTGTCCCGGCTGTCGAGCAGACCGCGGGCGAGCAGCACGTCGGCGTTCGCGATGACAAAAAACGCCAGCAGGGTGTGGGTGCCGTGCACGGTCTCGCGCAGCACCTCCTTGACCTGCTCGATCGATCCGCCGGTCGAGCCGCGCAGCAGGTACGTGCCCAGCAGCGCCGGTACGGCGGCGCCGATCGCGAGGCCGATCATCGCCGACGTCACGCTCGGGTGGACGAACAGCGCGCCGCCGCCGAACACCAACCGGCCCACGCCGGTCGACGTGTAGACGGCCGCCAGCTCGGTCCAGTTCTTGCCGCCCTGCAGCACGCCGAGCTGGGAGCCCATCACCGTGAGGAAGCCCAGCGTCGGCGCGACCATCACGGCCGCGACGATCGAGTCGATGTGCAGCAGCCACATGATCAGCGGCGTCGCGACCAGGCAGACCGCGGTCAGGCCCACCGCCGCGCGCCGGCCGGCCTTGAGCATGCTGTCGGCCAGCGCGGCCTCGCCCGGTCCGGTGTGGGTGGCGATCCGGCGGGCGCCGGAGGCCTGCAGTCCCAGCGAGGCGACGTTGCCGATCAGCAGCAGCCCGAGCAGGGCTGTGACGGCTCCGAACTGCTCCGGAATCAGCCGGTGGACCGCAATCAAGGTGAAACCGTAGGCGGCCACGTTCATGATGGCCATACCGACGGCGACCACCGTGGCGCTGCGGAGGAAGGCCAGCTTCGGTGCGGCCGGTTGCTGGTCGGGCGTCGTGTCTGAGGTCATGAAACTTCTGTTCTGCTGGTCGGTCGGCGAGTAGGTTGCGCTGGAACAGTACTGCTAGGAGGCGGTCGTGGAGGGGGGAACCAACCGGCTGGCCCGGCTGATGCCGTGGGCCTGGCCGGTTCTGCTCACTGTGCTGATCACCGCTCCGCTGCTCGCTCCGGGGTACGTGGTCGGCTACGACCTGGTCTTCGTGCCGGACCTCACGCTACGGCGTGACCTGTTCGGTGTCACAACTGCCTTACCGCGCGCAGTTCCCTCCGACGTCGTGGTCGCGCTCCTGGACGAGGTGGCCGGTGGCGAGGCGCTGAACAAACTGGTCCTGGTCGCCGTCCCGCTGCTGGCCGGTCTCGGCCTGACGGCGCTCTGGCGGGAGTTGCGCCTCGGCGGACCGCTGGCCGGTGCCGCGGCGGCCACGCTGTACATGTGGAACCCCTTCGTCGCCGAGCGCCTCCGCCTCGGCGCCTGGGCTCTCCTGCTCGGGTACGCAGCGTTGCCGTGGCTGGTCCGCTCAGCTCTCCGCCTTCGCCGGGGCGAGGGGTGGGTCGGCTTCCTCCTGGCCTCCGCGCTCTGCGCGCTGACGGCGTCCGGCGGCATCGTGGGGCTGCTGGTCGCCGCGCTCATCCTGCTCTGGCCGCGGGGCAGCAGACCGGGCCCGCTCGTCGGAGCCGTCCTGCTCAACCTGCCCTGGATCGTCGCCGGCCTGGCCCGTACCTCGGCCGCCACGACCGACCCGGCTTCGGTCCCGGCCTTCGCCGCACGCGACGAGGGGTACGGGGGAGCGGTGCCGAGTCTGCTCACGCTCGGCGGAGTGTGGAACGCGAACGTCGTCCCCGCGAGCCGCGGCGACCTGGTGCCGCTCGTACTGGCGTTCGCCATGCTGCTGGCCTCCTGCGTCGGCGTTGTCCTGTGGTGCCGGCGTGAGCGACTCGCACTGGCGCTGGTGGTTGCAGCCGGAGTGGGACTGGGCATCGCCGTGGCCGGTGTCGTGGCTCCCGAGCCGTTCGGGTGGCTGGTGGCCCACGTCCCGGGAGCGGGCTTGTTCCGGGACGGCCAGCGCTACCTGGGCCCGCTGGCGCTCCTGCAGGCGATCGGCTTCGGTACTGCGGTCGCCGCCCTGCTGCGCTTCGCACCACTGCCCTGGCTGGTCGGAGCGACGGCTGTCCTCATGCCGATCGCCGCGCTGCCGCAGCTGGTCGGCGGAGGCTTCCGCGTCTCGCAGTACCCCGCGGACTGGGAGCGAGCCCGCCAGGTGCTCGGCGCGGACTCGCACACGGGCGACCTGATGCCCTGGCCCTTCGAGTCCTATCGCGCACCGGGCTGGAACGCCCGCCGCCCGGTGCTCGACCCGATGCCGCGCTACTTCGACAAGCCGACCGTGGTGCCGGACGAGCTGATCGTCGGCGGCCACCGGCTGGCCGGAGAGGACCCGCGCGCCGCGGCGGTCGCGAACGCGCTGCGCACCGCCGTACGGTCCGGCGCCGATCCGTCGCCGGAGCTGCTGCGGCAGGGGATCGGCTGGATCGTGGTCGACCGGGAGGCCGGTGGTCCGCAGCCGCGCCAGCTGATCCCGCGGCTCACCGAGGAGTACACCGGTACGACGGTCAGCGTCTTCCGCCTGGACGGAACGCCCGCGCCGCAGCACTTCGCGCCCTGGCGCGTCGTACTGGTCGCCGCCGCCTGGATCGCCGCGGCCGCCGTCCTGGTGGTGACGCTGCTAAGCGCTCTACCCGCCGTCCAACGCGTCCGCGCCAAGCTCTAGCCGAGTCCGCGCCTCGTTGTTACTCTTCGGTTTACTTCGAGGAGGGGACACGTTCCATGGGACCTTTGATCGGTGCTGTCATTGCGGTGCTCGCGGGGGCGGGCATCGCGTCGGCCGCGGTGATCGGTGTGGTGAAGACCGTGCAGGAAGACCCGGCCAAGCCGCCGCCGGAGGCGGCGCAGGGCCAGGCCGACGTACCGATCGTCGCCTACGGGAACAAGTAGGTCCGCTGCCGTTCGAGAGCCGGCCGGCCGGTCAGGATCCGGTCGAAGGCGCTCGCCGTGGCGGCCCAGGTGTAGGTGCCGGCACTGGCCAGCGCACCGGCCGCCAGGGCCCGCCGCCGGCTCTCGTCCAGCAACAGCGCGGTGATCGTCTCGCTGAACTCCGCGGGATCGTCCACCAGCACCCCTGACACCCCGTCCAGCACGGACTCGGTCGGCCCGCCCGCACTGCGATAGGCCACCGTCGGTACGCCGTGGCCCGCGGCCTCGCCGACCACCAGCCCCCAGCCTTCCTTCAGGCTCGGCAGGGCCTGCACCCAGGCTTCGTCGTACGCCGCGTGCTTGTCGGCCTCACTCACGTGTCCGCGGAACTCGACGGCGTCCTGCAGTCCGCGCTCGGCGACATACTCGCGCAGTGAGTCCTCCCACCAGCCGGAGCCGACGATGACCAGCCGCGCCTCTGGCAGGACCGCGCGGGCCGCGGCGACGGCGTCGACCGCGTGCTCGACCTGCTTGTGCGGCACGATCCGCCCGACGCACACGACCGTCGGTACGGCGGACTGCGGTACCTGCCGGGCCGGTGCCGGGTCGGTGCCGTTGTGCACGACCTCCACCTGCGTCCGGTCGACGCCCAGCGAGACCAGCTCGTCCCGCGAGGCCGAGGACACCGTGACGTAGCGGCAGTCCCGGTAGACCTTCGGTGCGACCCGCGACTCCAGCCACCACCCGAACCGCCCGCGCCAGCCCGGGTACACCACCGGCCACTGCTCCTGGTGCACGTGATGGACCAGCACGACGACGCCGGTACGACGTACGAGGCGGGTAAAGAATGGCAACCCGTTCTGCACGTCCACCACCCGGTCCGGCCCGCGCAGCACCGTGTGCAGCAGTCCTTGCAGGTACACGGTGACTTTGCTGCCCCGGTAGAGATAGCGGACGTCGTGACGCCGCGCCTCCCGCGGGCTGCCGGGGTACGCCGCGCACAGCACGGTCACCTGCCAGCCCATCTCTGCAAGGCCTCTTGCGACCTCCTCCACGTACCGCTCCGAGCCTCCACCTTCCGGATTGGTCGTGTCCCGCCAGTTCAGCAACAGCACGCTCTGTCCGCGCACGCGGCAACCCCCACCCTCGACGTAGCTACCCCCGGGTAATGGGCGGCGAGGTTACCAGGGAGTAACGATGTCCGCCAGAGCTCGCGAGATCGGTTATCGTCCCGCCTGTGCGCGTTGCGAGCTCGAGCCCAGACACCCCGGTGAGGTGGACCGCCGACGTGCGTCGCGCGCTGCGGTTGTTCCGGGCCTTCGGGGTCGAGCAGAGCGACCCAGACACCTTCTACGGAACGCTCGCCGCCGACTCGGTCGGCCAGCTCTCGGCGTACGCCGAACTGCGCGGTGCGCGGATGCTCGACGTGGGCGGGGGACCCGGCTACTTCGCCGACGCGTTCCGGGCCGCCGGGGCTCGCTACTACGCGATCGACTCGGACCTGGGCGAGCTCAGCGGTCGTGGCGAGCCCTCCCCGGGCACCGTGCTCGGTAGCGGGATGGCGCTGCCGGTCGGCGACCAGCAGGTCGACATCTGCTTCTCCTCGAACGTGCTGGAGCACGTGCCGGACCCGTGGCTGATGGCCGACGAGATGGTCCGGGTCACCAAGCCCGGCGGCACGATCTTCCTGTCCTACACCGGCTGGTGGGGTCCGCACGGCGGTCACGAGACCGCGCCCTGGCACTACCTGGGCGGTGAGCGGGCCGCGCGCCGGTACGAGAAGCAGCAGGGCCACCCGCCGAAGAACAGGTTCGGTGAGTCGCTCTTCCCGATCACCGTTGCCGGCGGACTGCGCTGGGCCCGGCAGTGCATCGACGCTGAGCTGGTGGCCGCGGTGCCGAGGTACCACCCGCGCTGGGCGTACGGCGTACTGGCTGTGCCCGGGGTGCGCGAGGTCGTGACCTGGAACCTCGTCCTGGTGCTTCGGCGCCCATGAGCGGCCTACTGCGAGGACCACTCAAGCGACTGAGGGCGGGCAGCCCGGAGCAGGTGGTCTGGCGAGCGCGTCTCGTGCTGGGCTGCCTGCTGCTGATCGCGCTGTGCTTCCACCAAGCGCCGGGCAAGATCGTGCCGGACACCAAGCTGGACCTGACCGCGAACCCAGGCGCGTTCCTGGCGCGGGCACTGCACCTGTGGGATCCCCAAGGCGCGTTCGGCCAACTGCAGAACCAGGCGTACGGCTATCTGCTGCCGATGGGACCGTTCCACTGGCTGCTGGACGTGGTGAGCGTGCCGGGCTGGGCGATCCAGCGGCTGTGGTGGTCACTGGTGCTCTGTACGGCGTTCGTCGGGGTCTGGAAGCTCGCCGGAGCACTCGGGTACGGCGCTCCGTGGGCCCGCTTCACCGTCGCTCTGCTCTACGCGCTCAGCCCACGGATGCTGGGCGAGGTCGCGATCACCTCGATCGAGGTCTGGCCGCTCGCGATGGCGCCCTGGGTGCTGCTGCCGCTGGTGACGCCGCGCGCCCGCTCCGGGTGGTGGCGGGTCGGCTGGTCGGCGGTGGCCTTCGGTCTGGTCGGGGGAGTGAACGCGGTAGCGACCGGCGCCACGCTGGTGCTGCCCGCGCTGTGGCTGCTGACCCGCCGGCTGGACCGGTCGACGCTCAAGCTCACGGGCGCGTGGTTCGGCTGCATCGTCGCGGTGTCGTTCTGGTGGCTGGTGCCGTTGCTGCTGCTCGGCAAATACAGCCCGCCGTTCCTGGACTGGATCGAGAACGCCGCGACCACCACCAACACCGCCAGCATCTTCGAGTCGTTCCGCGGCACGTCGCAGTGGCTGAACTTCCTGGCTACGAGTGGTGGACCGAGCTGGCCCGCCGGCTGGTTGTTCGTCACGCAGCCGGCGCTGATCATCGCGACCGCCTCGGTCGCCCTGCTCGGCCTGGCTGGGCTGGCGATGGGCTCGCTGAAGAACAGGGGCTTCCTGCAGCTCTCGGTCGTCGTCGGCTTGCTCCTGCTGACGCTTGGCCACCACAGCTCACCCCTGTCCGGCCCGGTGCAGGAGCTGCTCGACGGGCCGCTCGCAGCGCTCCGCAACACCCACAAGTTCGAGCTGGTCGTGCGGCTGCCGCTGGCCCTCGCAGCCGCGCACGCACTGACCAGACTGGCGAGCTGGGCCACTGCGAAGGGGGGCCAGCGCCAGTTGGTGCCCGCGCTCGCCGCCTGCCTGGCCGTGTCCGTGGCGACTCCCGCGATCTTCGCGCAGCTGCCCAGACCGGAGAGTTACGAGGCCATCCCCGCGCACTGGCGTGAAGCCGCGTCCTGGCTCGACAGCCAGCCGACGACCGGCAGCGTGCTCGTCGTACCGGCTGCGTCGTTCGCGGACTTCACCTGGGGCTCCACGAAGGACGAGCCGTTCCAGGCGTTGCTGAAGCGGCCGATGGCGGTCCGCGACGCCGTACCGCTCGGATCAGCCGGTACGACGCGCTGGCTGGACGAGGTGGAACGCCGCCTCGGCTCCGGCGTCGGCGACCGGACGCTGCAGCAGACACTGGCTCGCGCCGGAGTCCGGTACGTCGTCGTCCGCAACGACCTCCGGTACGACGCGCAAGTGAGTCCGGCGATCGCGGTGCACGAGAGTCTGGCCGAGGCGGGCATCGCACGGGCGGCGTCCTTCGGCCCCGCGACCGGGAGCTCGATCGAGTCGCCCGGAGTGACGCTCGACGAGCGGACCCGGCTGCCCTACCCGAGCGTGGAGATCTACGACGTCGGCGACGTCAGCCCAGCCCGGCTGGTCCCGCAGTCCCAGCTTGTCGCGGTGCGCGGCGGCTCGGAGGACGTGCCGTCGGTGCTGACCGCGCTCGGCGGCGACCGCGAGGCCGTGCTCGCTCCGGACGCCACTGCCGCCGGACTCGAACTGCCGCTGGTCCAGACCGACGGCCTGCAACGGCGTGAGGTGTCCGTCGGCCGCCCGGCCGAGAACTACTCGCCGGTGATGACCGCGAGCGACCCGGGCCGGCTGAACCGCAAGACGCTCGACTACCTGCTCGACCCACCGTCGGAGCCGACGACTCGGGTGTGGGACGGCGGGATCGCCGACGTGCGTGCCTCGTCGTCAGCGGCCGACGCCGGCGCGACCCTGCGGACCGGACCGGGCAACGGCCCGTTCGCCGCTGTCGACGGCGATCCGTCGACCCGCTGGATCTCCGGAAGGTTCGGGCGCGGCAGCGGCGAGTGGCTGGAGCTGGACTTCACCGCGCCGCGCAAGGTGTCCGACCTGAAGGTGCAGTTCTCGCTGCGGGCGCCGACGACCGATCCCGTTCGCACGCTGCAGGTGGAGACCGACGCGGGAACGCTGACGACAGTGGTCGCGGGCACCGACCGGCCGCAGAACGTCCCGGCGCCGGACGGCTTCACGCAGCGGCTGCGGCTGAGTGTCGGCGTCACGGACGGCAAGAACCCGAACGGTGTCGCGATCGCCGAAGTGATGCTGCCCGGCCTCGCTCCGGTCAGCCGGCTCTCGGTGCCGGGTGGCCTGCCGAAGCAGCCGGACGCAGTGGTCATCCGCACCACCCAGAGCGGTCGCTCGGCCTGCCTGCACGCCGGCGTACGGCCGTTGTGCCGGCAGAGTGTCGCGAAGGACTCGGAGGAGGCGACCGGCCTCTATCGCAGCGTCGACCTGCCGGACGCAGCGTCGTACAAGCTGCAGGGGACGGCGTTGCCGCGGGACGGTGCTTCGCTCGAGCGGCTGCTGGAGGTGCCCGGCGCGGTGACCGCGACGGCCTCCTCGCGGGCGGTCACCGCGCCGGAGGGCCGGCCTGGTGCGGTGGTCGACCAGGACCTGGGCACGGGCTGGGTGGCGGCGCCGGACGACCTGCGGCCGACCCTCACGCTGAAGTTGCCGGGGTTCCGCAAGTTGCAGGGCGTGCAGTTCCTGAGTGACCCCCACCTGGCCGCGGCCCGGCCGAGTGAGGTGGAAGTCCGCTTCGACGGTGGTACGCCGGCAACGCTCAAGGTGACGCCAGAGGGGTTCGTGACGTTCCCCGACCGGTTCACGGCCGTCCGCTCGGTCGAGCTGACCTTCACCGGCACGCAGGAACTGATCGATGTCGACTCCGCGACCGGGCTGTCGCGCCGGCTTCCGGTCGGTGTCGCGGAGCTGCGCATCCTCGGCGCGAACGACCTGCGCAAGGCGATCAACCCCAACGCCACCACCGGTGCGGTGTGCGGATTCGGGCCGACGGTCCGCGTCGACGGCGTGCCTGCGGCGACCAAGGTGGACGCCACGTTGCGGGACGTGCTGCAGCGGCGACCGGTGAAGTACTCGCTGTGCCAGCAGCCGTCGGTGCCGCTGCAGGCCGGGCGGCACACCCTGGATGTCGTTGCCAGCAAGGACTTCACACCGGTCGAACTGCGACTGACCAGGACCGATGCGGCGATACCGGCCGAGGCTGCGGCCCAGGGCGTCAACGTCTGGCGGCCCAGTCCGTCCGAGCTGACGCTGGAGGCTCCGCTCGCCACGGAGGACTCGGTCCTGACCGTCGCGCAGAACTTCAGCAAGGGCTGGGAGGCGTACGACGGCACCGGTCGCAAGCTGGTGCCGATCCGGGTCGGGGGATGGCAGCAGGGCTGGCTGTTACCCGCTGGGCCCGAGCAGCAGATCACTGCGCGCTTCGTCCCCGACCGTGAATACCGCGCCGGCCTGCTCGTCGGACTGGTCGCTCTCGTCCTCGTCGCCGGGCTCGCGATCTGCTCGCGTCGCCGGTCGAGGCACTCCGGCCACCGGCTGCGGGAAGCTCAGCGGTTCGGCCCCTGGCTCGCGACGGTCCTCGTGGTGGTCGCCGGCACCTTCATGGCCGGCTGGATCGGTCTCGCCGTCACCGTCGTCGCCGCAGCGTTGGCCTGGTACCTGGACGGCCGCAGGATCGCCCTGATCGGTGCGGTGTGCGTAGCGGTGCTGCTCGGTACGGCGGTCGCCGCGGTTCAGCCCTGGCCGGACGGCGGCGCCGGACTGACCTCCGGAGTCGTCCAGGGATCGGTGCTGCTCGCCATCGCACTGGCCGTGCTGTCGAGGCCGACCGGCGAGACGTCGTAGGACCGGTCCCGGCGGCCGAGCCGCATGATCGGCCGCTCCATCAGGTAGTAGCTCGCCGCGGCGACTCCGGCGGACAGGATCAGCGTCGGCCAGAACAGCAACGCGAAATGGCCCTGGAACGGCTTGATGCCGAAGACCTGCTCGACCAGGCTCAGCACGATCAGGTGGTAGCAGAACACGCCGAACGAGATGTCTCCGGCGACGTGCCCGATCGGGCCGCCGAGAATCGCGGCGGTCCGTTGCGACGGGGTGATCGCGGGGAACACCACGCACGCGGCGATCGCGGTGTAGAGAAGGCTCTTCACGAACGCCTGGCCGGCGCTCGACGAGGTCAGGTCGTACGGGCCGGCGATCGGGCCGGCCGCGATCAGCAGCAGGGCGGCCGCGACCGCCCAGATCGTGCCGGGGATCGTGGCCAGCGTGTCCAGTGCGGACGTCCCGAGCCGTCCGCTGCTGCGGGCGACCTGCCAGAGCGCGAAGCCCATGCCGACCGCGAACCAGCCGAGGTACCCGGGCAGCCAGAGCCCTGCCAGCGGGTGACCGGTCGCGTTGACGGCGGCCATCCAGATCGGCCCGAGCAGCGTGAAGCAGGTCAGCACCGCCAGCCGGCGGCGTACCGCCTTGCGCGTCGGTCGCTCGTAGCTGATCAGCAGCCGGGCCAGGAACGGCAGCAGCAGGTAGAACGCGCCCTCCGTCGCGAGGCTCCACATCTGGGTCAGCCCGTCGGCGGCCGGAGAGTCGACGTAGATCTGGCTCAACGACGCGTGCCGCAGGTACGTCGCCCAGGTGACGCCGTCCTGCCGGGGGACCAGCAGCGCCGCGAACACGACGGCCACCCACAACGCGGGCAGGATCCGCAGCGCCCGGTTGCGCAGGTACGGCAGCAGCAGCGGCGGCTCGGTCTCGCCGAACCAGGCGACGACGTACGGGCGGTACAGCAGGAAGCCCGAGATCGCGAAGAAGATCGCCACTCCGACGTCGAGCCGCGACAGCAGGCCGGCGAAGGGGCCGTTCAGCGCGTCGCCGCTGTGGAAGCCGACGTGGGTGGTCAGCACCGCCAGGGCGCCGACGGCCCGCAAACCGTCCAGGGCGGGGAAGCGCGTCCGTCTCATCGGGTCACCTGTCTCATTGACTCACCTGCGGAAGTCCGATCTCGACGCCGCCGATACAGAGGTTGCTGTCCGGGTCGGTGGTCCGGATCCGGACGGCGGCGAGGTCGGTCGCCGGTGCCGGGCCGAGATACGCGTTCGCCAGGCTGGCCGGCCACGCGGCGGCGGACGCCGGTACGGCGACGGCCCGGCCGTTCGTGCCGACCAGTTCGACCTCGACGGTGTGCTCGCGGATGCTCAGGTAGCTGACCTTCGCGAACCACTTGGCCGTCGGATGGTCGGTGGTGGTCGCCCGCAGCGGCAGGGTGATCGTGTGCGCGCCCTGAAGGTGCACCGAGCAGAACTTCTTGCCCTTGGGCGGAACGACGGCCTTGGCCCAGGTGGTCAGGTGCGCCGGGCGGATCCGGCCGGTCTCGTCGACCATCCGCGGCTCGCTGGAGGAGGACTGGAGCTGGAAGGGAATCCCAGCCGTCCGGAGCACGGGGGAGATGCGCGGATCGCGGGCCAGTGCGACCGTCGCGACCGTTCCGGGCAGTGGGGTGTCCCACAGATTCACCGCCGGGCCGGCCGCCTCGAGCTCGGCGCGCAGCGTGCTGAAGTACGGCCGGGCCGGGTTGTCGTCCCACAGCTGCGCGAACGTCGCGAGCGAGACGACCGCGCCGACGGTCCAGGCGAGCAGCGCACCGGCGGCGACGAACGGCGCGAAGCGGACCGCCGGCATCGACCGCGCGGTGAGCACGACGGCGAGGGTGAGCGGGATCGCGAGGTCGGACCAGTAGTGGTAGTGCACGGTGAAGGCACTGCCGAACACGCTGAAGCGCCCGTACGAGACGAGCATCAGCGTCACCGCGGTGTAGACGCCGACCGCCGCCCAGAGCAGCAGCACCCGCCGGTCCCGGCGCCACGCGATCACCAGCAGGACCGCCGCGACGATCCCACCGAGCACCGGTACGACGGCCGGCGCGTCCGCGAGGCCGAACGCTCCGGACCGGCTCCAGGTCCACGGTCCGCCCGCGAGCGCGCCGAGCGGTACGGCGAAGGACCGGCCGGCCAGCTCGACCAGGTCGGACCAGCCCGGCAGCCGCCCCGCCGACGGGTTGCCGTGCGTGGCGTACAAGATGCCGAAAGCAACGATCGAAGCGGTCAGCGCGGCGGCGTACGGCCAGGTCCGGCGCAGCCACACCCGCAGCGGGACCTCGCGCAGGTAGAGCGACAGCGCCAGCGCGGTGACCAGGATCAGGCCGGACTTCTCCCAGCAGGTCAAGGAGATCAGCAGCGAAAGGGGGCCATAGGCAACGGCTCGGCGGCGGTGACCGGTGGACCAGTCGACGGTCGCGTGCAGCAGGAGCAGACCGAAGACGTGGGCCGGAAGATTGTTGACGCCGCTGGACAGGGACATGAACGACGGCATGCTGAGCGAGGTCAGCGCGTAGACGACCGTCCCGATCAAGACCCACCAGCTGGAGCCGAGCAGCCGCAGCAGGAGCAGGCCGAGCAGCACGATCGCCAACGCCTGCAGGAGAATCCGCCAGGCGACGGTGACGTCCCAGTTCAGCGGCGCCAGCTCGGCGAACGTCGCATAGACGAAGCGCAGGCCCGGTGCGATGTGATCGTTCAACGGCGTCAGCAGCTCGCTCGGCGCGAAGCCCCGGCCGCCCTGCACGAGGAACTCGAGGTCGTCGCTGAGCCAGTGGCCGCGGCGCGCGAGCAGGCCGAGCACCACCGCCTGGACCACCGCGACGGCGACGATCGCGGCGCGCAGGACCGCCGCCTCGGGCGCCGTGCGGCCGCGTGCGAACGTGGCTTGGTTCCCCCTCATGGGGCCGGACGATATCTCAGTTCGGATCCACCGCGGACGATCTCTGTTCAAGGACGCTACTCGCTGGTAGCGTCCCGCGGACAGACCGGGAGGGGTTGTTGTGGGGAATCGCAGTCGCATCGTGCTGCTGGCACTGGGAATCTTCTTCGTCGGGGTGGCCGTGATGGCCAGGTTCTACGCCTATCCGACGCTGGCGGTCGCGCCGCCGGACCAGGTCGCGCACACCACGTCCAAGACGACGCAGGACGGCACGGTGTTCGTGGTGGCCACGCAGCAGGAGACCCAGCTGCCGCTGACCTCGACCCGGACCGTGCGCGGCGACGTGGTCGCGGCCGAGAAGATCAGCAAGGCGCTGGACCGCAAGGTGGTGGTCTTCGACACCGCGGTGGTCACCGACGACGACCCGGCGTACCAGTTCCCGAGCGAGGACGACGCCAAGCGGGACGAGAAGGCGCCGCTCAGCTTCGTGCAGGAACGGGTGGTGCTCGACGCGCACACCGGCGAGGCGGTCCGCTGGGACCCCGATCCGGCCAAGGACAACAGCGGTGAGTACATCACCACGACGCTGAACTCCAAGGACCGCAAGCGGCCCGGGGACCCGGTCTTCAAGGGGCACGAGGGGCTGGTGCTGAAGTTCCCGTTCGGCACCCAGAAGAAGACCTACAAATTCTGGGACAGCACGCTGCGCAAGGCGTTCCCGATCGAGTTCCAGGGTGAGACCGAGCTGCTCGGGCTGAAGGTCTACAAGTTCGTCCAGGTGGTGCCGAAGTCGGAAGTGCCGCAGGTGACGCCGCTGAAGGTGCCGGGCGCTGTGATCGACCTCAAGGGCCAGCCGCTGGTCGAGGTCCAGCGCAGCTACCAGAACACCCGGACACTGTGGATCGAGCCGGTCACCGGCGCGATCATCAAGGGCGAGGAGAAGCAACTCGCCACGATCGACTACCAGGGTGAGGCCAAGATCACCGCCACCGACGCGACGATCGGGTACGACGAGGCGACGGTGAAGAAGAACGTGGAGGGCGCGCAGGTCGACGGGCGGGCCGAGGGCGGTTACCAGGAGAAGGCCTCGCAGCTGAACCTGATCGGCTACTGGGTGCCGTTGCTGTCGCTGATCCTGGGCCTGGTGCTGCTCGCGGGGGCCGGGTTCCTGTGGCGGCGGCCGAAGGCGCGTCGCGCGGCCTGAGCCCGGCCGCGGGTCCCGACTCGGCCGGCGGCTCGGATCGCTTCGGCCGCCGGCGGGGTGATCAGGCCTTGTGGGCGGACCAGATCGCGGTGCCTGGGACCAGGCGGCCGCGGTCGGGTCCCCAGCCGCCCCAGATCCGGTCGTGCCCGGCCGGCCACTCCGGTTCGAGCAGGTCGTCGACGACGAAACCCGCGCCGGTGATCGCGCGGATCCAGTCGCCGGTGGTCCGGTGGTGCTCGGCGTAGACCGCGACGCCCTGCTCGTCGACCTCGACGTACGGCGTCCGGTCGAAGTAGGACTGGGTGATCCGCAGGCCGGCCGGGCTCGGGTCGTCCGGCATGCTCCAGCGGATCGGATGGGTGACCGAGAACACCAGCAGGCCTGACGGTCTGAGGGTCCGGGCGATCTCGCGCAACGCGGCTTCGGCGTCGGCGACGAACGGGAGCGCGCCGAAGGCGGAGCAGGCGATGTCGAAGGTCTCGTTCGCGAACGGGATCGCCGTCGCGTCGGCGGCGACCGTGCGGACCGGCGTACCGGTCTTGCGGTCCAGTGCCTTGCCCAGCTGGAGCTGCTCGACCGAGATGTCGAAGGCAACGACCCGGGCGCCCTGCTTGGTCAGCCAGCGGGAACACTGCGCCGCGCCGCAGCCGATCTCGAGCACGCGTTTGCCGCGCACGGGGCCGAGCAGTTGAGCCTGCTCCTCGTCGACGCCTTCGGGGCACCAGACGAAGCGGTCGTCGCCGAGGAAGGCGCCGTGTTCGTCGAGGTACTCGCTCGCCGCGGAGTCCCAGTAGGTCCGGCTGGCCCGCGAGGTCTGCGCCTCGGTCAGCTCGATACGTTGCGGCTCGACCACGCGGTCACCCTATCCCGGGGGTCTGCAGCCCCCCGGGACGCTCACAGGCGGGCGTCCGCGTAGACGTTCATCGCGTCGCGCAGGTACTCGACCAGTGAGTCGTCGCCGGACCCGATGTTCTGCCGGAACCGCTCGTCGTCGACGTACAGCTGCCCGAGTCCGCGGTAGGCCTCGGCGGTCGGCGTCCAGAACAGGCTCGTCACCTCGAAGTGCAGCTGGACGACGTCCTGCACGCGCTGGTCGGACACCTGCGCGCCGGCGGCCTTCAGGACGGCGAGTTCCTCGTGCACACGGCCGTACCCCGTCCGGGCCTTCTCCGCGTCGTCGGCGGACCACGACTGCATCCTGCGGTAGCTCGCGTCGACGGCGTCGTCACCCCACCGCTCCCGCGCCTCCGCCTCGTACGGACTGTGCTCGAAGCCCTCGAACACCTTGTCGGGTGCCATCTCTCCTCCTTTCTCGATGTTCTCGATGGTGCGTTCGACGGTCCGGACCAGCCGCTTCAGCCGGAGCTGCTCCCCGACGAGCCAGTCGCGATGCCGGGCGAGCACCTCGACCGTGTCCTGCCTGCTCTGCCGGGTGATCACGTCCGCGATCACGTCGAGGCCGAGCCCCAGCTCGCGCAGCAGCAGAATCCGCTGCAGTCGCAGGAGCTGCTCCTGCTCGTAGTACCGGCGTCCGTTGCGCGCGGTCCGGGCCGGCTCTAGCAGCCCGATCGCGTGGTAGTGCCGCAACGTCCGCGCGGTCACCCCCGAAGCCTTCGCGACCTCGGCGATCGACCAGCCCATCCCGTCCTCCCATCGACTGACGGCTACGACGCTAAAGGCTGCCGCTACGGCAACTTCAACTCGATTCGACCGGCGATCGCCCGGTTCATCGCGTGGAACTGCGGCTCGATGGTGTCGCGCAGCATGCCGGTGGTGAACGGCACGGCGACGCCGCGGAAGGTCTCCTCCTGGATCAGCTTCGAGCGGCCGCCGGGCAGGGCCTCGATCCGGAAGGTGTGCTCGCCGTCGAAGACGCCGCCGAAGCCGATCCGGCCGATCCAGCGCAGCTCGCGGCCCGGGTCGACCGCGAGCAGCTTCGGGCTGAACTCGGTCTCCTTGCCGTTGGTGTCCCGCAGGACGTTGGTGATCGTGCGGCCCACGACGAGGTCCCCGGTGGAGGAGACGATGAACGGATTCCAGCCGGGATAGGACCCGCGGTCGGCGAGCACGCTCCAGACCTGGTCGGGCGTGGCGTCGATCTCCAGTTCGGTGCGGATCACGGTCGGGCGGGCGATCGCGTAGACGCTGTAGCCGATCAGCAGGACGAGCGACGCGCCGAGCGCGATCAACAGGCGGCGGCGTACGGGACTCCGGCGGGCGGTGACGGTCATCTGGGCTCCTCAGGGCCGAGGACGCTGCGCACGAGCGTCCTCACGTAGTCAGGCGTGAGCGGCTCGCCGGTGACGAGGAGCCGGTAGTACAGCGGGCCGACCAGCTGATCGACCAGTACGGCGGGCGCGACGTGGTCGAGCACGAGCCCGGCCTGCTGCGCCTTGGCGACGACCGCGGTGACGGCGCGATGCCGGTCGGCCCAGAGCGCGCGGACGCTCTCGCCCACGCGCGGGTCTCGGGCGGCCGAGGCGGCCAGGTCGGCGATCAGGCCGCTCGGGGCGTTGGCGAGGCCGGCGGCGATCGCGGTGACCAGTTCGGTGAGATCCCGGCGCGGATCGTCGGACGGCTCGAACGGGACGTCTCCGCGCAGGTTGGTGATCAGCGCGACGACGAGCTCGGCCTTGGACGGCCAGCGCCGGTAGAGCGTGGTCTTGGCGACGCCGGCGCGCTCGGCGACCCGGTCGACCGACAGTCCGCCGTACCCGCCTTGGCGGAGTTCCTCGGCCGCGGCGGCGAGCACCCTGCCTTCGATCGCGGTGTCCCGGGGGCGGCCTCGTGTCATGGCATTTACGCTACCGCAGTAGCGTAAATAACCCAACGCGGACGACACGGTTCCGAGGGCTTGCCGAAAAGGTGACCGTTGTTCATGCTGGTCCGCACGCGAGCTGTTACCGGTCGGTCACTTAACGTTGAAGGCGGCGACATGCAGAAGAGATCAGTACGTACGCGGATGGTTGCGGTGCTCGCTGCGACGGGCCTGTTGGCCGCGGGTCCGGTGACGACGCAGGCCTCGGCCGAGACCGCGGCCACGCCGATGGTCTACGTCGCGATGGGCGACTCGTTCGCCGCCGGTTCGCTGGTGCTGCCGGCCAAGGAGGTGCTGACCTGCGCGCGTTCCGCGGTCAACTACGCCTCGTTGATCGCCGCGCAACTGAAGCCCGCGAAGTTCCGCGACGTGACGTGTGGTGGCGCGACCACCGCACACTTCGCGAACCCGCAGTCCGGGATCATCGCGGGGACCGCGGCACCGCAGTACGACGCCCTGAGCGAGGACACCACGGTGGTCTCGGTCGGGATCGGCGGCAACGACGTCGGCCTGGTCGGGCTCGCGCTCTCGTGTGTGAACCTGCTGCCGCCGGGCGTCGGGACGTCCTGCAAGGCGACCAACACCGCGGGCGGCGTGGACCGGCTCGCGCAGAAGATCGACGCCTTCGCGCCGGCGTACGGCACGGTGATCGAGCGGATCCGGCAGCGCGCGCCGCACGCGACGATCCTGATGGTCGGCTACCCGACCGGGATCAAGAAGGGCGGCTGCTGGCCGTTCGTCCCGGTGTGGGGCACGGACGCGGACTACCTGCAGGCCGCGTTGACCCGGTTGAACCTGCGGATGGCGGAGCAGGCGAACGCGCACGGAGCGACGTACGTCGACCTGGCGACACCGAGCGTCGGTCACGACATGTGCAAGCCGGCCGGGACGCGGTGGATCGAGGGTCTGATCCCGAGCGCGACCACGAACGGCCTGGTGCCGCTGCATCCGAACGCGGCCGGCCTGCGCAACGCGGTGCCGCCGATCCTGGCGGCGATCGGTACGCCGGCGACGGTCTGACCGCCGCCGGATCTGACCCGCCCGAGATCCAGCCGGCACCGGTGAGTCGGCCGGTGCTGGCAGGATCGGGCGGGTGGATGGGTTCGAGGCGATCGCGGCCAGCGCAGTTCCGTTGACCGGTGGGTACGGCGGCGAGACGTTCGCGGTCAGTGCCGCCGGCGAGGACGCCGTACTGAAGCTGTACGCGCGGCGGCCGGACCGGGCTGCCGTCGACGCGGCGTTGCTTCGGCTGGTGCGCGGGCTGCTGCCGGTGCCGCGGGTGCTGGATGCGCAAGTCGACCAGGTGGGCGGCGATCCGACGTACTTGCTGACCGAGCGACTGCCCGGGATCAACCTGCAGGACTTCCTGGAGACGGCCGATGAGCGGCAGCGGGAGTCGATCGGGGTGCAGTTGGGGGAGCTGCTGGTCCGGCTGAGTGGGATGCCCTTCCTGAGCTTCGGGGAGTTCCACGGCAGCGAGCTGCGGATCGAGTCGTTCGGATCGGGTGGGCTCGCGCAGTGGCTGAACCACCACGTCGAGTCCTTCGGGCTGACGCGCGAGCAAGTGGACAGTCTGCGCAAGGTGATCGACCGGGCCGAGGATCTGGCCGACAGCGGGGTGGACCGGTTCTGCCTGGTGCACAGCGACTTCAACGCGAAGAACCTGCTGGTCGACCCGGAGACGGCCAGGATCACCGGGCTGGTCGACTGGGAGTTCGCGCACGCCGGTTCGCCGTACGCCGATCTGGGCAACCTGCTGCGGTTCGGTGCGGATCCGGTGCTGGAGCGGGCCGCGCTGCGGGTCGTCCGGGAGACCGGTCCGGACCTGGGCGACCGCCTGGTCGAGCGGAGCCGGGCGGCCGATCTGTGGGCGCTGATCGACCTCGCCGCGCGCACCGGGCAGAACCCGGTGACCACCGCCGCGCACTCGCTGATCACCCGGATGGCCGACACGGGGGACCTGGCCGCGGGCCGCCCGGACCCGGACGTCGTACATTGAGAGCAGTAGGACGTCGGGTGACCTCGGCGGGCGGCCGGTAGCGACCGGGTGCCCCGGGTTGTGCTGCCCGAGCCGGAACCCGTATTCTGTGAGATGCGCTATGGGCCTGCGCGACCTCGGACGGAGTAGGCTCGTGCTCGCAGCAGTCGGTTGGTGATTCTGTCCTCTCAGAGCTTTCCAGCGGTTTGGTGCGATCCAACGGCCCGTGCGCACCCGCACGACACCATCAGCCCACGGAGCAACCCACCACATGACGGCCAGCATCGAGGCACCTCTCGACCCCGCAGTGCGCACCACCCCGCAGGTAGCGGTCAATGACATCGGGTCGGAGGAAGACTTCCTCGCGGCGATCGATCAGACCATCAAGTACTTCAACGACGGCGACATCGTTGAGGGGACCATCGTCAAGGTCGACCGGGACGAGGTCCTGCTCGACATCGGTTACAAGACCGAAGGCGTCATCCCGTCGCGCGAGCTGTCGATCAAGCACGACGTCGACCCGAACGAGGTCGTCAACGTCGGCGATCACGTCGAGGCCCTGGTTCTCCAGAAGGAGGACAAGGAAGGCCGTCTGATCCTCTCGAAGAAGCGCGCCCAGTACGAGAAGGCCTGGGGCACGATCGAGAAGATCAAGGAAGAGGACGGCGTCGTCACCGGTACCGTCATCGAGGTCGTCAAGGGTGGCCTCATCCTGGACATCGGCCTGCGCGGCTTCCTGCCCGCCTCCCTGGTCGAGATGCGCCGGGTCCGCGACCTCCAGCCGTACGTCGGCCAGGAGATCGAGGCCAAGATCATCGAGCTGGACAAGAACCGCAACAACGTGGTCCTGTCCCGCCGGGCGTGGCTGGAGCAGACGCAGTCCGAGGTGCGGATGAACTTCCTCACCCAGCTGCAGAAGGGCCAGATCCGCAAGGGTGTCGTCTCCTCGATCGTCAACTTCGGTGCGTTCGTGGACCTGGGTGGCGTCGACGGTCTGGTGCACGTCTCCGAGCTGTCCTGGAAGCACATCGACCACCCGACCGAGGTCGTCGAGGTCGGCCAGGAGGTCACCGTCGAGGTGCTGGACGTCGACATGGACCGCGAGCGCGTCTCGCTGTCGCTGAAGGCGACCCAGGAAGACCCGTGGCAGCAGTTCGCCCGGACCCACCAGATGGGCCAGATCGTGCCCGGCAAGGTCACCAAGCTGGTTCCGTTCGGTGCGTTCGTCCGGGTCGAGGAGGGCATCGAGGGTCTGGTGCACATCTCCGAGCTGGCCGAGCGTCACGTCGAGATCCCGGAGCAGGTCGTCCAGGTCAACGACGACACGATGGTCAAGATCATCGACATCGACCTCGAGCGTCGCCGGATCTCGCTGTCGCTGAAGCAGGCCAACGAGGGGCTGGACCCGGTCTCCGACGACTTCGACCCCACGCTGTACGGCATGGCGGCGACGTACGACGAGCAGGGCAACTACGTCTACCCCGACGGCTTCGACCCCGAGACCGGCGAGTGGCTCGAGGGCTTCGACAAGCAGCGTGAGGAGTGGGAGCGGCAGTACGCCGAGGCCCACGCGCGCTGGGAGGCCCACAAGAAGCAGATCGAGGACGCCAAGACGGCCGACGTCGAGGCCGGCGAGGCGTCGACGTACTCCTCCGCCACCGGCGGCGGCGCGGCTCCGAAGGACGACGCTCCCGCCGAGGGCGCGCTCGCTTCCGACGAGGCGCTCCAGGCTCTGCGCGAGAAGCTGACCGGCCAGGGCTGATCCACCTGCAGGACCCGAGACCCCCGCACCCCCGTACTGGGTGCGGGGGTCTCGCCCGTTTCCGGGAGGACGCATGCCGCTCCGGCCCTACCGCCGTACCGACGAGCACGCCGTGCTCGCCCTGATCGAGGCCGACCGCCTGACCGGCCAGCCGCGCACCACTCCCGCGATGCTGGCCGAAGCGCTCTCCGGCCGATCGCCGGTGGACAGCAGTTTCTGGACCGAGCTGGATCCGCCTGTTACCGAGGTGCTCGTCGAGGACGGGGTGCTCGGTGTCATCTCGTACGCCGTGCGCCCGTCCGATCAGGCCGGGGTGATCCTGTGGCTGCACTGCCGCGAAGCACCTGATTTAGCCGCCGCGCTGATCGCCCACGCCCTCGATCGCCTCGGGCAGCGCGCGATCTTCGCCTTCGACTTCGCCTCCGCGCTGGGTCTCGGACTGGAAGCCCTGCCGGTACGGCATCGCCCTGCGACCCGCGACGCCTTGATCGCGGCCGGGTTCGTCGGCGAGGACCTGTGGAGCTATCTGCACACACGATTGCCGCTGCCGGGTCTGCCGATTGCCGGCGTCGAGGTTCGCCCCAGCGAAGAGCCGGGACGGTTGCAGCTGGACCTTGTGCGGGACGGGAACGTCGTCGCGGAGGCGACGGTGGGCGAACCCGTCGGTGGAGTCGGCGTGCTCTGGTGGATCGCCGTCGCATCCGCCTTCCGCCGCAAGGGACTGGGGGCCCAGCTGCTCGGAGCGGCGGCGGAAGTCCTGGCGGCTCGAGGTGCGCACGAGGTGATCCTGTTCGTCGACGACGACGCACCGGGCGATCCGGATCGGGACCGGTCGGCGGCGAAGCGGCTGTACGCACGGGCTGGGTTCCGGGAGGTCGACCGCCTGTGGTCGTGGCGACGGACCGGGCGCTGACTGCGCTTGAACTGCTGGGGAAGCCTCAGCCTTGAGCTGCCAGGAGAGCTGACAGCGTCGCGGGATTGAGCTCCGGCGAGCCCCGGAGACCGTTCTCGGTGAGGACGGTGAGAGCCTCACGCCAGTACCGGCGGGCCTGGGGGAGATCGCCGAGCTGTCGGTGGGCGTGGCCCAGGCTGGTCAGGCAGACGGACTCGCCCCAGCGGTCGGAGAGGGCTCGGCTGATCTCCAGGGACTCCTGGTAGTAGCGAATCGCGGTGGCCTGGTTCCCGCCGGCCAGCTGGGCCGAGGCGAGCGTGCTCAGGGCGAACGACTCCGCGCGACGCTCGCCGGCCGCGTGGTTCAGCCGGATGGAGCGTTCGGCCGCTTCGATGGCCTGCCGGTGGTGGCCGTCGGCCAGGTAGACCTCAGCCAGGCTCGCCAGGTTGCGGGCGACCTCGACCTCGCAGCCGAACTTCTCCAGCGCCTCGATGGCCTGCTGGTGGTGCTTGATCGCGGCCGGGCGGTCATCGGCGTACCGGTACATCCGGCCGAGATCGGTGAGCACGGCGGCCCGGGACCGCTCGGCACCGATCGAGTCGAACAGCTTCAGCGCGTGGGTCAGGTACTCGGACGTCTTGGGGATGTTCCGGCGCTGCAGGTACGCGCTGCCGAGGCCTTGCGCCAGCGCGGCTTCCCCCGCGACGTCACCCGTACGCCGGGCCGCCTCCAGCCCGACCTGCTGCAACTCGAAGAGCTCGTCGATCGCGCGCAGGTAGATCAGGTACGGCCAGAGCGAGAAGACCAGCCGGTACGCCGCCCGGTCGTGCCCGTGCCGGACCGCGTCGTGCACCGCGGCGATCAGGACGTGGCGTTCCGCGGTGAACCAGTCGGCCGCCTTCGCCGTCTCGTCGAACGTCAGCGGAACGACGCCGGGCAGGGGCGGGCCGAAGTCCAGCAGGGGTTCCAACCGCTCCAGCGCGGCCTTGCCGTTGCGGGCGGAGCGCGCGTACCAGTCAAGCAGCCGGGCGCGAGCATCCTCACGTTCCTCGGCCTGCTGAACCAGAGTGTTGGAGTAGAGCCGCAGCAGGTCGTGCAGTTGATACCTGCTGCCGGGTTGCTCGAGCAGATGTGCACCGACAAGCCCGTCCAAGTACTGCGCGGCTTGGCTCTTGCCGACCGCGGCGAGCGCGGCAGCGGCGTCCAGGCTGATGTCCTGCGCCGGCTGCAGTCCGAGCAGCCGAAACATCCGCGCCTGCTCGGGCGCGAGCACCTGGTACGACCAGTCGAAGACCACCCGCAGTGCACCGTCGTCGTCCTCGTCGACGTCCAGCACACCCAGCCGGTCCGGGTGATCTCGCAACTCACCGATCAGCGCCCGTACGCCGGTCGCCGGTTCCCTGGTGACGCGTTCGGCCGCGATCGCCAGCGCCAGCGGCAGCTGTCCACACAGCTCGGCCAGCTCAGCGACTTCCGCCGGGCTCGCCCGCACCTGATGCGGCTGAAAGGTCGCCATCAGGTACGCAGCCGCATCGTCGGCGCCGAATCGGTCCAGCGCGACCCGGTGGGCTCCCTCCCGTGCGGCCAGTGACCGCAACTGACTCCGGCTGGTGATGAGCACGAGACAGCCCGGCCCGGGAAGCAGCGGCCGCACCTGCTCGGCGTCGCGAGCGTTGTCGAGCAGGAGCAGCACCTGGCGCTGCGCGAGCACCGTGCGCAGCATCGCCGTACGGGCCGGGCCGCGGTCGGGGATCTGGTCGCCGGATACGCCGAGGCCGCGCAACAGAAGCTCCAGCGCGACATCTGGTGGCATGGGATCGCCCGGGCCGTAGCCCTGCAGGTTGAGGTACAGCTGGCCGTCCGGGAAGCGATCGGCGACCCGGTGCGCCCAGTGCAGCGCCAGCGAGGTCTTGCCGACTCCACCTTGTCCGTGGATCGCGAGGATGGTCAGGGCTCCGTCCGTACCGGGCACTGCGCCCAGAGCGTCTAGCCGAGCCAGAGCCTCCGCCCGGCCGGTGAAGCGTGCTGGACCAGGCGGGAGCTGCCGCGGCGCCTGCGACGACTGCCGGGCAGGAGGTTTGGGTTCGGTGGCCTGCAGCAACTCGGCATGCAGACCGCGCAGCTCGGCCTCCGGGTCGACGCCGAGCTCGTCGGCCAGGCGGCGCCGCAGTTCGTCGTACAGGGTGAGTGCCTCGGCCGGTCTGCCTGAGCGGCTGAGGGCGGTGAGCAACCGGCGCCAGAGTGATTCGCGGAGCGGGTGTTTGGCCGTCAGCTCGCGCAAGGCAGGCAGGACCACGTCGTGGCGACCGGCGGCGAGGTCCAGGTCGATCTGGCGCTCGGTGGCGGTCAGGTAGGCCTCGGTCAGCCGGGGAGCCTGCTCGCGGTCGAGCCAGTCCGAGCGGATGCCGCCGAACGGCTCACCGCGCCACAAGGCCAGTGCTTCGGTCAGCAACTCGTGCTCGACCTTCGGGTTGGTTGCGCGGGTGGCGTCCTCGACCAGCTGTGCGAAGAGCAGGGCGTCGACCTGCCGCGGCTCGACTCGCAGGGCATAGCCGCCCGGAGTGGTGTCGACTCGGACCTCGGGTCCGAGCAGTGTGCGGAGCCGGGCGACGGTGGTGTGCACGCTGGCTCGCAGGTTCGCCGGCGGGGCGTCACCCCACAGCCGCTGACCGATGGCGTCGACCGACACAGACTCCGGTACGGCGAGCGCGAGCACCGCCAGCAGCGTCCGGACCCGACCGGTCAGCCCAGGCAGCGGCTCGTCGCCGCGCCGCGCCTCGAACGGCCCGAGCAGCCGGATCTCCACGTCGGTCCTCCTGTCCGCTCGCCGGTGCGCCCATTCTCGGGGACGGCTGTGCTTTTGGCCTCGCTCCGCTCGGCGGGTCATGGGGCTTTGTCTCCCATGACTTTCGTCCACTCTTCGTTCGGCGGCCGGATGGGCTGGATAGGGTGCACGGGTGCTGAGAGTCGGATTGACCGGGGGAATCGGATCGGGCAAGAGCTCGGTGTCGCAACGGCTGGCGGAGCGCGGCGCCGTGGTGATCGACTCCGACGTGCTGGCGCGGGAGGTGGTCGCGCGCGGGACGGACGGCCTGGCCGAGGTGGTCGCCGCGTTCGGGGACGGCGTCCTGACGGCCGACGGCGAGCTGGATCGGCCGGCGGTCGGCAAGCTCGTGTTCGGAGACGAGGTGGCCCGGCGCAAGTTGGAGGCGGTCATCCATCCCCGGGTCCGGGCGCGCGCCGCCGAGATCGAGCGGGCGGCGCCGGGCGACGCGGTGGTCGTGCACGACATCCCGCTGCTGGTGGAGACCGGGCAGGCGGACAAGTTCGACCTGGTGCTGGTGGTCGACGTACCGGTCGAGGTGCAGGTCGAGCGGCTGACCACGCAGCGCGGGATGGCCGAGGACGAGGCGCGGCGGCGGATCGCGAGTCAGGCGACGCGCGAGGACCGGCTGGCGGCCGCGGACGTCGTAATCGACAACGCGGGCACTCTGGACGACCTGGACCGGCGCATCGACGCGGTCTGGGCGGAGCTGACCGCCCGGCGAACAGGCCACGGTCCGGACACGAACGCTTGACCCTTGCGCGGGAAATGATGAAATCCGGCCGGTCTGTACGAGAATCACGCCGGTCCCGCACGACCTAGCTGAGGAGGAAGCGTGGAGTGTCCGCGCTGCGGCTCTGAGGTCCCCGACGTCTCGCAGTTCTGCCACCACTGTGGCACCGGACTGCACTCGACGGACCCCGGGCGCAAGAACGCGTACGCCGCCAGGCCGGACGAGCCCGTGGCGTCGTTCCGGCTGGTGTCGACGATCATGCCGCAGGGCTCCGGCCGGCAGCCGTACACCTACAAGGTCGCGCTCGGCGTCGCGCTGCTGCTCACGGTGGTGGCCGCGGCGCTCGGTGCGCTGCCGGTGGCGATCATGGTGGCCGCCTTCGCGATCCCGATCGTCTACATCCTCTACCTGTACGACGTGAACCTCTGGGAGGACGAGCCGATCCCGGTCGTCGCGGCGGCGTTCCTGCTGACCGGCGTACTGGCGGCTGTCTTCACCTGGCTGTGGTCGGACCGGATCGGTCTGACGCTGGACACCATCGGCAGCAACGACGCCGGTCCGGCCGGGCGTGACCTGCTGATCCTGCTGCTGCTCGTCCCGGTCGTGTCGGTACTGATCCAGCAGGCAGGACCGCTCTACCTGGCCTCCCGGCCGCGCTACGACGACCTGATGGACGGCTTCACCTTCGGTGTGGTCGCCGGTGTCGGGTTCGCCTGCTTCGAGACGCTGGTGCTGCACTGGGGGTGGATCAGCGGTGGATTCACCGGTCCTGGCTCCGGTGCGGGCACGTGGATCTCGATCGTCGTGCTGCAAGGGTTCGTGAAGCCGCTCATCTACGGGTCGGCGGCCGGACTGGCTGTCGCCGAGTTCTCCGGACTGGGCGAGGGCTACGACGGGTTCACTCCGCGCTGGGTGATCGGCGTGCTGCAGGCGATCGCGGTGAACGCGCTGTTCCAGGGTGGTGTGTACCTGCTCGGTTTCGTCGGCGGACAAGGCTCCTGGATCGGGGCGATCCTCGGTGTGGTCTGGGGCCTACTGCTGCTCGGAGCGTTGATCGTGCTGGTCCGGACCGTGCTGCACAAGGGACTGCTGGAGGCGGCGTTGGAGTCGGCCGCTCGTGGCGGGTCGAACCACGCGTCCGGTGAGCTGGGATTCTGCACCCGGTGCGAGATGCCGCTGCTGCCGCAGTCGGACTTCTGCTCGGCGTGCGGCAACGCGGTGCGGTCGGTGCCCAAGTCGGAGCGAGGGGTCGTGGCATGAGCAACCAGCAACCGCCGTACCAGGGCCGGCCGCCGTACCAGGGGCCGCCTCCGCAGCAGGGTCAGCCGCCGTACCAAGGGCCGCCTCCGCAGCAGGGACAGCCGCCGTACCAGGGACCGCCTCCGCAGCAGGGGCAGCCGCCGTACGGGCCGCCGCCGCAGCAGCGTCCGCCCTATCAAGGGCCGCCGCAGCCGTACGGGCCGCCTGCGCAGCAGCCGCCGTACCAAGGACCGCCGCCGCAGCAACCGCCGTACCAGCAGGGACCGCCGCAGTACCAGGGGCAGCCGCCGTACCAGCAGCAGTACCCGCCGCAGGGGTTCCCGGGCGGGCCGCCGCCGCAGCAGTGGGATCCGCAGGGACCGCAGTTCCAGCGCGGTGGTGGTCGGGGCCAGGGCAGCAAGAAGATCCTGTTGCTGGCCGGCGGGGCGCTCACCGTGGTCGTGGTGATCGGTGTCGTGCTGGCGCTGATCTTCGGCCGTGGTGACGACAACAACGTCCAGCCCGACCCGAACCCGCAGCCGACCGGTCAGCCCACTCAGGGCGCCGACAAGGGCATCGAGGTCGGGGAGGGCGTCTTCGTCGATCCGGCCGCGGGGTACCTTCGCAGGACGCTGAAGGAGTTCAAGGGCGTCTACCTGCTCAAGCAGGGGGAGGGCTACTTCATGGTGCAGACCGTCAAGGCGGGCAGCGACACCGCGGACACCGTGCTGCCGGTGCTGATCGCGAGCGAGCGCAAGGCGCGGCCGACCGGGTTCAAGGTCAAAGAGGTGCAGCGCGACGCTCCTGGCCCGGACGAGAAGAGCCCGGTGAAGCAGGTCTCCACCCAGGCGTTCCAATCCATCGCGACCGGGCAGGCCGGGAGCTTCGGCGTGGTCGGGTTCGTCGGCGTGATCGAGCGCAACGACGGGATCATGACGATCGTTCAGGTGTACGGCCGGCAGGACAAGTCCGCGACGTTGCAGCCGGACGCCACTGCCATGTTCAGGTCGGTGGTTGCGAGCCAGTGAGCAACAAGCGCGACAAGGGCCCGGCCGACAACCCCTGGGTCCGCAAGACCGATCCGGCCGACGACGAGGGCGCGGCTCCGCAGGAGGAGCTGCCGCCGTCCCCGTGGTCGCTGGACGTACCGCCGCGCCCACCGCAGTCGGGCACTCCGGCCCACGGCGGCTGGGGCCGGGCCGAGCCGGCGCAGCCCACCACCCCCGACACCGGTGCAGCCGGTACGTCGGGCGCCGGTGGCTGGGGACAGGCCGGTGACGCCGGCGCGGCCGGGGGCAGTGCGGGCGGCTGGGGGAGCGCCAGTTCTGGTCTGCCGGGCGCAGGTGGCGGTCCTGGCCAGGCCGGGGTGACCGGTCCGGCCGGCACGGGTGCCAGTGGCTGGTCCGGCGATGCTGCCGGTGGTGCGACCCAGACCAGCTCCTCCTGGGGCGACAAGGTCGGTCCGCCGTCGCTGCGCCGCCCGGAGCCGGTGAAGAAGAAGCCGCCGGTCCCGCCGTTGCTGCTGCCGCTGGCCGGTGGCATCGCGGTCGTGCTGCTGGTCGCCGTCGCGCTCGTCGTACTGACCGGTGGGGACGACAAGGCCAAGAACCCGACACCGGCCCCGACCGTGACCACGCCGCCCGCCTCGACGTACACGCCGCCCGCCAACGCGATCGCCGTCGACCACGGCGTCTCGATCGTCCCGGTGGCCGGCTGGAGCGTGTTCGCCAGCGAGAAGCAGGGCAAGCAGCTCGTCACCTACGCCCCGAACCGCGAGCCGCGCGCGTTCCTGTGGGTCCGGCAGAAGCTCAACGTCTCGGCCCAGACCTACCTGCTCGCCATCGTCGAGGGCGAGACCGAGAAGGACATCGCCCAGCTCGGCGCCGTACGGAACCTGCCGTGCCCGCGCGACGTCTTGGTGGAGTGCGTCGCGATCAGCTACACCTCCGACACCAAGGAGGGCAAGGTCAAGGGCTCGGTCGAGGCGTACCGGCGCAAGGACGGCGTGGTGACCGCGCTGGACTTCCGCAGCCGCGCGGACTACGCGGCCAAGGCCGAGTCCGACGCGGCACCGATGAAGCAGTCGGTCATCGACAGTCTGTGACCACCCCGCTCAACCAGACGACACATCGCGAGAGGCCCAGATGAGTCAGCAGTACGGACCTCCCCAGCAGCAGCCGCCGTACCAGCCGCAGTACCCGCCGGGCGGTCCGGGCGGTCCGGGCGGTTGGGGACCTGGTCCCGGCTACCCGCCGCAGTTCCGGCCGGGCGGCCGGAAGAACCGGCGCACCCAGTGGATCGTGATCTGCGGCGCGGTGCTGGCCGTCGTACTGATCGCGACCGGTGCGGTCCTGCTGGTCACGTCGGGCCAGAAGGACGAGACGGCCGCGCCGCCTCCCGCCAACACGCTGACGCCGGCGCCGGTCGGCACGCTGTACACGCCGCCGACGCCGTCGCCGACCAAGACCGAGATCACTAAGGGCCCGTACGACAAGGGCGTGGAGATCGGCGGGGGAGTCTGGTTCACGCCGGCGAAGGGCTGGATCAAGGACCCGGACACCAGCCGCTCCGGCACCAGTTACCTGCTGCCCGAGCCGGGGCGGCCGGGCGCCATCGACGGGTGGTTCTGGGTCCGGCAGACCACGCTGATGGGCGCCAAGCGGTTCGCCGAGCACCTGGTCGACGTCGAGTCGAACAACCTGCACCACGTGGTGATCGGCAAGGGCGGCTTCCGCAAGTGCCCGAACCAGGCGCTCAAGCTGTGCTACGCGACCAACTACTCCGCGGTGGTGCCGGTCAAGGGCAAGAAGTCAGTGGTGTTCTCCGGGTTCATCCAGACCTTCGAGGACCACACCGGGCAGACCACGGCGACCGACTCGGCCCTGCAGCGCGAGGTCTGGGCGCAGCGCAAGCAGGAGATCCTGAACATGAACGGGACCCTGGTCCGCTCCTTCTGAGCGCCCGGCGGCCGCTCGCTCGAAAACTGTCGGGGGGTGCCCGTACCGTGGAGGGCATGAGACAGGTCTCGGATCTCCAGCGTATGGTCGCCCCGCTCAAGGTGGTGGCGGACTTCGAGCCGGCGGGTGACCAGCCGGCCGCGATCGACGAGCTCGAGCGCCGGATCAACGCCGGCGAGCAGGACGTCGTCCTGCTCGGCGCCACCGGTACGGGCAAGACGGCGACGATGGCCTGGCTGGCCGAGCGGATCCAGCGCCCGATGCTGATCCTGCAGCCGAACAAGACGCTGGCCGCCCAGTTCGCCAACGAGCTGCGCCAGTTCTTTCCCGACAACGCGGTCGAGTACTTCGTCTCGTACTACGACTACTACCAGCCCGAGGCGTACGTCCCGCAGACCGACACCTACATCGAGAAGGACTCCTCGATCAACGAGGAGGTCGAGCGGCTGCGGCACTCCGCAACCTGGTCGCTGCTGACCCGCCGCGACGTGATCGTGGTCGCGACGGTGTCCTGCATCTACGGTCTGGGCTCGGCCGACGAGTACCTGAACCGGATGATCCACGTGAAGGTCGGCGACGAGACCGACCGCGACGGGCTGCTGCGCAAGCTGGTCGGCGTGCAGTACGCGCGCAACGACCTGGCCGGCACCCGCGGCACGTTCCGGGTCCGCGGCGACACCCTCGAGGTCTTCCCGGTGTACCAGGAGCTCGCGGTCCGGGTGGAGTTCTTCGGCGACGAGATCGAGCGGCTGATGACGCTGCACCCGCTGACCGGTGAGGTGCTCAGCGAGGAGGACGAGCTCTACATCGGCGCCGCGACGCACTACGTCACCGCGCCGGAGAAGATGGAGCGCGCGATCAACTCGATCGAGGCGGAGCTGGCCGAGCGGCTGGCCGAGCTGGAGCGCGGCGGTCAGCTGCTGGAGGCCCAGCGGCTGCGGATGCGCACGACGTACGACATCGAGATGATGCGCCAGATCGGCACCTGCTCCGGCATCGAGAACTACTCGCGCCACACCGACGGCCGCGCGCCGGGCACGGCGCCGCACTGCCTGCTGGACTACTTCCCCGAGGACTTCCTGCTGGTGATCGACGAGTCGCACGTCACCGTGCCGCAGATCGGCGGGATGTACGAGGGCGACATGTCCCGCAAGCGCACGCTGGTCGAGCACGGCTTCCGGCTGCCCTCGGCGATGGACAACCGGCCGCTGCGCTGGGAGGAGTTCCTGGAGCGGATCGGCCAGACCGTGTACCTGTCCGCGACTCCGGGGCAGTACGAGCAGGACAAGTCCGACGGCTTCGTCGAGCAGATCATCCGGCCGACCGGCCTGATCGACCCCGAGGTGATCGTCAAGCCGACCAAGGGCCAGATCGACGACCTGATCCACGAGATCCGGCTCCGGGTCGAGCGCAACGAGCGGGTCCTGGTCACCACGCTGACCAAGAAGATGTCCGAGGACCTGACCGACTACCTGCTCGAGATGGGCATCCGGACCAGGTACCTGCACAGCGAGGTCGACACCCTGCGCCGGGTCGAGCTGCTGCGCGAGCTGCGGATGGGCGAGTACGACGTCCTGGTCGGCATCAACCTGCTGCGCGAGGGTCTCGACCTGCCCGAGGTGTCGCTGGTCGCGATCCTCGACGCCGACAAGGAAGGCTTCCTGCGGTCGGGCCGGTCGCTGATCCAGACCATCGGCCGTGCCGCTCGTAACGTGTCGGGTGCGGTCTTCATGTACGCCGACAAGATCACCCCGTCGATGGAGCAGGCGATCGACGAGACCAACCGGCGGCGCGCCAAGCAGGTCGCGTACAACCTGGAGCACGGCGTCGACCCGCAGCCGCTGCGCAAGAAGATCGCCGACATCACCGACATGCTGGCCCGCGAGGACGCCGACACCGCCGAGCTGCTGGGCAACGGCCGCACGCAGTCGCGCGGCAAGGCGCCGGTGCCGGGCGGCGGCAAGGGCAAGGCGGGGGAGAAGGCGAAGGAGCTGGCCGGCGGCCTGCCGTCGTCCGATCTCGCCGATCTGATCCAGCAGCTGACCGACCAGATGCACACGGCCGCGGCCGAGCTGCAGTTCGAGGTCGCGGCCCGGTACCGCGACGAGATCTCGGAGCTGAAGAAGGAGCTGCGGCAGATGGTCAACGCCGGCGCGAAGTAGCCGGCGGGGGCTGCCCGAGTGCGAGTCGTCAAGGAATTACCACCACGGAGAGTTTCGTGGTGGTAACTGTCGGGGACAAGGTAGGTACGCTCGCCGCCCCGCGAGCGTTCCGCCCCGTCCAGATTGGCTCGCCCATGCGCACATCGCTGCGATCTCAGTTCCGTCCCCGTTCCAACCCTCCGCTCGTCGCAGGTCGTACCGGCTTGGTTCTCGCCGCCGGTCTCGGCCTGGCGTTCGCGACCAGCCTGAGCACCGCTGCCGGCGCGGCCCCGGTGCCTGACAGCGGCCCAGCTTCCGGAGCGGTCGCCCCCGCCGGATTCGAAACGTGGTCCGGAGTTGCCGTGCCGTCGAGTACGACTGCGGTCTCCGGAGTGGCCGTGCGGTCTGGAGTTGGGGCCGGGACGTCCGGGATCGGCGCGGTGGGAGCACCGGGCCCGTTGCCGGTCACCTTGCGGTCAGGGCAGCGGACGCTGTCCGACCAGTCGACTCGGTCGCTGGCTCAGGCCGTGGCTGTTGATGCGCTCGCGCAGAGCGCCGAGACGCGTGGCGCCGCGCCCGCGGTGGCCGCCTCCCGCCTGGCCGCCGCCGATCGTGAGCTCGTGGTCGACGTCAGGTCCGCGACCGCCGGCTGGGCCCGCGGCGTCGCGTACATCGAGGCGCCGAGCGTCGAGCATGCCGCGCCGCAAGGGTGGTTGTTCGTCGCGCGGTACGTCGGCGGGCGGTGGGTGACCGGGCTGGAAGGTGACCAGGAGTTCGCCGGGCTGGTGGCGACGTCTCCGCTCGTGCCGGCCGCCGAACGCGGCACCCTCAAGGCCTTCGCGGAGAAGAAGGCGACGGCCGCGAACGGCACCCTCGCCGCGACCGGTCTGCTGCTGCCCTGGATGCCGGACTACTACATGACGATGTCCGGCGGACCGCACGCCTGGGACGCCGGCTCCGGCCCCTGGAGCAGCATGGACTTCGCCGGCGGCAACGCGAGCGGCATCGTGCGCTCGTCGGGTTCCGGCACCGCGACCTCGATGTGCGGCGCGGGCGGCGGCTGGACCCGGGTGATCCACCCGAACGGGTTCTCGACGGACTACTACCACCTGCACAGCACGACGTACTACAACGGAACGGCGGTCGGGCGCAGTGCTTACCTCGGCACGATCGGCGTCGACGTGTGCGCCGGGGGAGCCGCGAGCGGCGCGCACGTCCACTGGGGCCTGCGCACGTACGACGCGAACCTGAACGGCCAGTACACCAACCTGCACGGTCGCGGGATCGGCGGCTGGACCTTCTACCACGGCGCCGCGCAGTACGGCGGCTACGCGACCCGCCTCGGCGTCACCGCCTATCCCGGCCACGCGATCTACAACCGCCTGAGCTGAACCTGCGGTTCACTGAACAGGAGCAGCGGGCGATCGGGTCCCGCTGCTCCGGATGCTCAGGAGGCGACGATGCGACTGACCGGGAAGGACCTGCTCGAGCACTGTCTGGCCCAGCCGGGAGCGTGGCAGGACGAGCCGTGGGACGGTGACGTCGTCGCGAAGGTGGGCGACAAGATCTTCGCGTTTCTCGGCGGCGAATCGGTCGGGATCAAGGCCGGCCGCAACCGCGACGAGGCCGACGAACTTGTGCACGCCTACCCGGACGACGTGTCGACGATGGCCTACATCGGCCGCTACGGGTGGAACACCGTGCGGCTGGGCGGCGCCGTACCGGACGACGAACTGCTCGAGCTGGTCGACGCGTCGTACCGGAGCGTGGTCAGCAAGCTGCCCAAGAGCCGCCGTCCCGCCTGAAGACAGCTCACCGAGCACAACCTGATCACCCGGGACAAATATTCCTGTCGCGCAGCGTGATCATGCCGACAGGCGGGTACCGGGTCGCCGATTTGGAAACTCGGACATCGACCCGCCAGAATGGGGGCGTTGAAGGGGAGTATTCCTTCGCGGCGGTATCGTCATCACGGTCAGGGAGTTCTGTCCCAGCCCGGTGCCGCCGGCCAGGCCCGAGTTCTCGAGCCAGGCGGAAGAGACCTTCGGAGTCCACTTTCGCATGCGCTCCGGAGGTTGCCTGTGCACGTTCACGATTACGTCTGGTACATCACGGTCGGGGTCCTGCTCGCCCTGCTCGCCTTCGACGTCTTCATCATCGGACGCCGACCGCACGAGCCGAGCACCAAGGAATCGGCCACCGCGATCGCCTTCTACGTCGGTCTCGCGGTCATCTTCGGCCTGGGTGTCTGGGCGTTCTCCGGCGGCCAGTACGCCGGGGAGTTCTACGCCGGCTGGCTGACCGAGTACAGCCTCAGCGTCGACAACCTGTTCATCTTCCTGATCATCATGTCCAGGTTCAACGTGCCGAGGAAGTACCAGCAGACCGCGCTGCTGATCGGCATCATCCTGGCGCTGTTCTTCCGCGGCATCTTCATCGCCGTCGGCGCGGCCGCGATCAACCAGTTCTCCTGGGTCTTCTACCTGTTCGGCGCGTTCCTGGTCTACACCGCGATCCACCTGGCGATGCAGGGGGAGAACGACGACGAGGACTACAAGGAGAATGCGGTCATCCGGTTCGCCCGCCGCCGGCTGAACGTCAGCGAGGACTACAACGGCGTCAAGCTGACCGTGATCAAGAACGGCAAGCGGCTGTTCACCCCGATGGCGATCGTGATCGTCGCGCTCGGTACGACCGACCTGCTGTTCGCGCTGGACTCGATCCCGGCGATCTACGGCCTGACCCAGGAGCCGTTCCTGGTCTTCACCGCGAACGTGTTCGCGCTGATGGGTCTGCGGCAGCTGTACTTCCTGCTCGGTGACCTGCTGCGGCGACTGATCTACCTGTCGATCGGCCTGTCGGTCGTGCTTGCGTTCATCGGCGTGAAGCTGGTCCTGCACGCGATGCACGAGAACGAGCTGCCGTTCATCAACGGTGGTGAGCACATCAAGTGGGCGCCGGAGATCCCGATCTCGGTGTCGCTCGGGTTCATCATCGTCACGCTCGGCATCACCACCGTGCTCAGCCTGTGGAAGTCGCGCCAGATCGCGGCCACCGACGCAGCCAACGGCAACGGCACCGCCCAGGCCACCCCGGCCGAGACCGCCGGTGGCGAGCTGGACGAGGCGACCCCGCGGCCGCAGGACGTCGTGGACCAGGACGCCAAGGCCGAGGCCGAGCTGCACCAGTCGGACTCGAAGAAGCCCTGACCTGGCAGTCGTGAGCAGCGCCCGCACCGAGTACTCGGTGCGGGCGCCGTGCTGTCTACGCGGAGGGGCGGCTCCTCATCGGGAAGGGACCGGCGAGGAGCCGCCCGGCGGCGGCGTCAGGGAGTCCCGGCGAACCGGGCGAACCCTGGCTGGGTTTTGCCGCCGACCTTCAGGAAGTCGCCGCCCATGGTGACCGTCGACGCCGACACGCTGATCGCCCAGACGCCGAAGATGCCATCGGGCTGCGGATCCCACGCGGTCGCCGTCCCGGTGCTGACTGAGAACGCGGCGGCGTGCAGCCGGGCGAGCTTCTCGACCGGCAGGTTGGTGAAGTGGCCGCCGACGTAGACCTCGGTGGCCGACGCTCCGATCGCCTGGACGTCACCGCCGGTCCGGATCGTGTGCACCGGGGTGTTCGCCGAGGCACCGGCCGGGTCGTAGGCGTAGGTGCGGTTCGACGTGGTGCTGAAGTAGAACCGCGTGCCGTCCGGGGTGAGCGCGGCCGCGATGCCCGCGCCGCCCGCGCTCGGGGCGAAGGACGTGAGCGCACCGGTCGTCGCGTTCAGCTCGGCGGCACCGGCCCGGCTCGCGCCGTTCACGGCGTTGAAGCCGCCCACGGCGTACAGCTTGGTGCCGTCGGGTGAGGCGAGCAACGCCTTGACGGTGTTGTTGGCGTTCGCGGAGAAGCCGGCGACCGGCGTACCGGTGGCGACCGTGAGGGCTGCCAGCCGGATCGCGTCAGCGCCGCCGGCCCGGGTGAACGAGCCGCCCGCGAAAACGGTCTGCCCGGACACCGCGAGCGCGCGGACGGTGTTGTTGGCGGCCTTCTGCCAGTTCGGATCCGTCGCCCCGGTGACCGTGTCCACTGCCGCGAGGTACGTGCGCGCGGACGGACCGACTGCGGTGAACGTGCCACCGAGGAAGACCCGCGAGCCGTCGGCGGTGGCCGCCACGGCGTACACGATGCCGTTGGGTGACGGGTTCCAGGTGGGGTCGACGCTGCCGTCGGCGCGGATGGCCGCCGCGTTGGCGCGCGGGTAGCCGTTCAGCATGCTGAAGTCGCCGCCGACCATCACTGTGCCGCCGGACAACGCGACAGTGCTGACCGTTGCCTCCGCCCGCGGGTCCCACGCGGTCAGCGCACCGGCCGACGTGAAGGCGGCCGCGCGGAGCCGCGGTTGACCGGCCGCGCTCGTGAAGGATCCGCCGGCGTAGATCGTCGTGGCCGTCGAGTTCACCGTCAGCGAGTTGACCGCACCGTCAACCGCGGGCGCGTACGACGTGAGCGTCCCCGAGGCGAGATCGACCGCGCCGAGCCCCGAGCGGGACTGGCCGCCGGCCTGGCTGAACGCGCCACCGAAGTACAGTGTGGCGGCTGTTGCCGCGAGCGCGTTGACCGCCCCGTTCGTGTCGGCACTCCAGCTGAGTGCAGAGCCGCCGGCGTCGAGTGCGACCAGGTTCGCCCGGGCCGCGCCACCGGCGTTGCCGAAGGAACCGCCCGCGTAGACGGTTCCGCCCTGGACAGCGAGCGCCGCGACCGGTCCGTCGACGGCCGGGGACCAGGCGGTGACGGCGCCGTTGTTGCCGACGGCACCGAGGTTGGCGCGAGCCTGCCCGCCGAGCCCGGTGAACGAACCACCGACGTACACGGTCGTGCCGTCCGCGCTGGCCGCCAGTGCGGAGACCGTGCCGGACACGCCCGGGTTCCAGGGCAGCAGGGCGCCGGTCACCCGGTCGACAGCCGCGAGGCCGTTCCGGGCCGAGCCGCCCATCGAGGTGAACGAGCCTCCGAGGTAGACGACGTTGCCGACGCTGGCGATCGCCTTGATCAGGCCGGTCGGGCGCGGATCCCAGGCGGTCACCGTTCCGGTGGACGTGACTCGCGCGGCGCCGTTGCGGACGAAGCCGCCGGCGAACTCGAACGTGCCGCCGACGTACCAGCCGCCGGACCCGTCGCGTACGGCGGTGCTGACCGTGCCGTTCACGCGGGGCAACGAAGTCCGCACGCCGGTCGTGCCGTCGACCGGTACGGCGCCCGCCGTGGACGGCCCGGCCCAGGAGAACTCGCCGCCGATGATCGTGCGGTCACCGACATGGGTGCTCGCGTAGACGACGCCGTTCACGCCGTCGGTCAGTGATGCCGTCGAGGTGACCGACGCGGACGCGGACGGCAGGGTGGTCGCGACCGTGGCGACGACCAGTGCCGGCACGCTCACGGCGACGGCTACCCGCCGGCCGGTGCGGCTCAACAGCCCGCGACCGAGCCCACGGCGTGACGAATGGATGGACACGGCAGACCTCCAGTTTGACCAGTACTCGGCAAACTGGGCAGGCCGGTTTCGCCTGGCTCCCCACCGCGTCAGCGACCAATCACGCTGGTGGCTCGATGCCCCCTCCCCAGCGCACCCCCCCGGGCGCAGCAATGACGCTAGCAGTGTTCCCGGGCGGCGGACAGAGACCGCGACATCGTTCTCGAAGGGTCGCCGCCCGAGTGGTTTGCGTGGTCAGAGGCGGGCCGCGGCGACCAGCGTTTCGTGGCGCTCGGGCAGCAGCGGCTGGTTCTCCAGGCGCTTGCCGGTTTCCGAGGCGTGCAGCATGCCTTCGGCCGACACGAAGCCGACGTGGTGGATCTGCCGGCCCGGGCGGCCGAAGAAGTACAGGTCGCCCGGCTTCGCCTCGTCGATCGGCACCGACTCCAGCGCGTCCGCCTGGTCGTGCGCGTCGCGGGGGATCCGCTGCCCGAGCACGCGGCTCACGGCGTGGATCAGCCCCGAGCAGTCCAGCCCGTACGCCGAGGTGCCGCCCCACAGGTACTCGAGTCCCAGGAACAGCGATCCCAGCCGCAGCCGGTCGTCGGCGGTGGCCGGTGAGTCCACGTCCCGGAGCACGTCGTCGGCGAACCAGCCGAAGGCGCCGTCGGGCAGGGCGACCCGGGTGAAGCCGTCGACGTGTTCGACCGAGGACAGCACCGTGCCGAACGACAGCTCGGCCAGCGCGCCAGTGCCCACCGTGGCGGACCCTGCGATCCCGCTGGAGCCGGCACTTCCCGGCTCGGCCGTCAGCGTGGCGACCGGAACAGTGACGGCGACCGGAGCGGTGGCCGAGCTCGGCAGTTCACCCAGATGCGCCGACGGAACCCATCCGGGATACCCCAGCTCGTCGGCCGACGACGGCTGCCACGGCGCGACGATCTCCGACCAGCCGTCCCGCTCGGAGCGGACGATCACCGGTTCGCCGTACAGCAGTTGGGTGAGGGTCCGGCCGTGCAGGCCGAGGCGGGTCTCGGTGTCCATCGACTTGGTCCACGCGGCGACGTCCGGTACGGCGGCGACCGCCGGGGCGTCGATGTCGCGCGGGGCGTCGGGGGAGGTCCACACAGTGCTGACCGGGACCTTGGCGGCTACTACCTTCATGCGATCAAGCCTGTCACGCCGAGCCCAGGAGTCGTGGGCAAGTGGATGGTGGACCCTTCGTAGCTGATCCCGCCCTGGACCGGTGACTGCTCCAGCCACCAGGCCGCGTCGAGATCGTTCACCGCCGTCGTCGGGTACGCCGCGACCAGGGCGGCCGCCGCGCCGACGCCGACGTGGCTTTCCATCATCGAGCCGACGATGGCGCCGAGCCCGTGCGCCCGGGCGAGTTCCAGCAGCGTCCGGGCCGGCCCGAGGCCGCCGCACTTGGCCAGCTTCACGTTGACCAGGTCGGCCGCGCCGCACCGGATCACGTTCACCAGATCCCGTACGCCGTACACGCTCTCGTCGGCCAGGATCGGCGTACTGACCCGGTCGGCGATCCAGGCCATGGCGTCCAGGTCGGCGGCGGCGACCGGCTGCTCGACCAACTCGATCGCGCAGCCGGCATCCTCCATCGCGCGGATCGCGGTGACGGCGTCGCGACGGTTCCAGCCCTGGTTCGCGTCCAGGCGGATCCGCGGCTCGGGGCCGACCGCCTCGCGCACGCGGCGAACCCGCTCGAAGTCGGCGGCCGCGTCACCCGTCCCGACCTTGAGCTTGAGGACGCCGAACCCGTCGCGCAGCCGATCGGTCGCCGCATTCACCAGCGCGTCGGCGTCGCCGGCCGACAACGTCACGTCGGTCTCGACCGTCGTCCGGGTCGAGCCGAGGAAGCCCTGCAGTGTCCGCCCGACCCGCCGGGCCGCCAGATCGTGCAGCGCGACGTCGACCGCGGCCTTCGCACCGAAGTTGCCCTGCGCCGCGCCCTGCAGACGCCGCAACGCCTCGGTCAGGTCGTCCGGTCCGAGCCCGTCGAGCGCCGTGGCGATCGGGCCCTCGACGCAGGCCTGTGATCCGGCCAGCGAGTCGCCGGTCACCTTCCAGACCTGGGGGGCCTCGCCCCAGCCGGTGTGCTCGCCGTCGCTGATCGAGACCAGCAACGAGTCGGCGTGGGTCGCGGTGCGCAGCGCCGTCACGAACGGAGTGTGCAAGGGAGCCGAGACCAGGTGGGTGGAGATCTTCATCAGCGCACCGCCTCCAGGTCGTGCCGGTGCGCCCAGGCTTCGGCCGCGATGGCGGCGATCAGCTTCTGCGCCTCCGGGTCGGCCAGCTCCGACGTCGTACAGACGGTCAGCACGAAGGGCTCGGCGTCGGCCGGGCGGACGATGCCGCCGTCGTGCCGGATCCGCAGGTCCCAGCCGTTCTTGTGCTCGACCCGGGTGCCCGCCGGGACGCCGGCCGGGATCTCCCCGTTCCACTCGTTCGCGGCCAGCAGGTCGCGAAGGTACTTGCCCGAGGCCCCGTCATCATTGCCAGCAGCAACCAGTACGGCGGCCAGGCCGGCCGGGGTCATCAGGTTGCTGATCCCCGCCGCCTGCGCGGCGACGTCGTCGATGCCGCGCCGGATCGCGCTCGCGTCCCCGGCGTACTGGGTGAGGACGGCGTTTGCCGCGTCAGCGCCGACGAGCTCCAGCACCAGGTCGGTCGCGAGATTGCTCGACCGGGTGATCATCTCGGTCGTGAGCCAATCGAGCGTGACCTGCTCGCCGAGCTTCGTCCACGTGGCTGGCGCCTCGTCCTCGGCCCGGTTCACCCCGAACCGCCCACCGGCGGCCGACGCGAAGTCGTTGTGCACGGTCACCGGCTGGCCCAGGGCGAGCTCGCCCGCGTCGACCTTGCGCAGCATCGCCATCGCGACCGGCAGTTTCATCGTGCTGGCGGAGTAGTGGGGACGGTCCGCCTCGTGGGTGAACACCGCGGAGCCGTCGAGCCGGCCGAGCCAGACGCCGAACGCGCCTCGACCGCCCACTTCGCCCAGCAGGTCAGCAATAGCCATGGTGGTTACTTTTCCACATGCTGACCCAATCTGATGTAGCGGGCTTGCGGGCTGGACCGCCTGGCAGACTGCATCCCGTGTCCAGAGCACTCGGCCTGATTCTCGGCTTCGCCGCCGACCGTCTCCTCGGCGACCCCCGTCGCTTCCACCCCGTCGCCGGTTTCGGCCAGGTCGCGTCCCGGCTCGAGCGGGCCACGTACGCCGACTCGCGCGCAGCCGGTACGGCGTACGCGGCGGTGCTGGTGGGGTCGGTCACGGCCGCGGGTGTCGTTGCCGAGCGACTGACGCGCGACCGGCCGATCGCGCGGACGCTCGTCACGGCTGCGGCGACGTGGGCCGTGCTGGGTGGGCGGAGCCTGGAGCGCGAGGCGTCGGTGATGTCCGGGCTGCTGGAAGCCAAGAATCTGCCGGAGGCTCGCGAGCGGTTGAGTCATCTGTGCAGCCGGGATGCCACCGACCTGGACGCGGACGAGCTGGCGCGGGCGACGGTGGAGTCGATCGCGGAGAACACGTCGGACGCGACGGTGGCGCCGCTGGTGTGGGGCGGACTGCTCGGCGTACCGGGGCTGGTGGGTTACCGGGCGGCGAACACGCTGGACGCGATGGTCGGCTACAAGTCGGCTCGCTATCTGAACTTCGGCTGGGCCTCGGCGCGCTTCGACGATTTGGTCAACCTGCTCCCGGCGCGGGTCTGCGCGGTGCTGACTGGGCTGACGTCCGGACGGCCGCGCGAGGTCTGGCGGATCTGGCACCGCGACGCCGGCCGTCATCCGAGCCCGAACGCGGGCCCGGTCGAGGCGTCGTTCGCGGGCGCGCTCGACCTGCGGCTCGGCGGGACCAACACCTACGGCGCCGAGGTCGAGGACCGCGGAACCCTCGGTGACGGCCTCCGGCCCGGCGTCACCGACGTACGCCGTACGGCGGTCCTGGCCGGCCGGGTCGCCTACGCCGCCGCGGCCGTCGCCGCCACCACCGCGCTGATCACGAACCGGCGGCTTGGACGGACAGCATGATGAACCTGAGCCAGCGGCCGATGCGGATCGCGTTGATCCGGCACGGCGAGTCGGTCGCGAACCTGGACAAGTCGATCTACGAGGCGCTGCCCGACCACGCCGTACCGCTGACTCCGCACGGGCACGAGCAGGCGGCCGAGGCGGGCGAGTACCTGCGCACGCTGTTCGAGGGCGAGCCGGTGCGGGTCTACGTCTCGCCGTACCTGCGGACCCTGCAGACGCTGGACTCGCTCGGCATCGACGATCTGATCGGCATCGCCCGCGAGGAGCCGCGGCTGCGCGAGCAGGACTGGGCGAACTTCCAGGACACCGAGGACATCGAGCGGCAGGAGAAGCTGCGCGACTCCTACGGGCACTTCTTCTACCGCTTCACCCACGGCGAGTCCGGCTCGGACGTGTACGACCGGGTGTCCAGCTTCCTGGAGACGATGCACCGCGACTTCGACACGCCCGACTCGCCGCGCAACGTGCTGCTGGTCTCGCACGGACTGACCATGCGGCTGTTCTGCATGCGGTGGTTCCACTGGTCGGTGAAGTTCTTCGAGACGCTGCGCAACCCCGCCAACGCGGAGACGCGCGTGCTGCTGCGCCAGCCGAACTTCCGGTACAAGCTGGATCGGCCGTTCGAGCAGTGGACGGAACACGAACCGACGGAACAGGAGCGTTCGGCATGGTTGTAGACCAGACCCGCGAGGCCGCGCGGCAGTTGCTGGCGGCACTGACTCCGGACCAGCGCGCGAAGGCGACGGCGCCGTTCGACACTCCGGACCATCGTGAGTGGACCTATCTGCCGGGCGATCGGCCCGGTCTGACGCTGGCGGAACTGACTCCTGACCAGGAGCAGTACGTGCACCGGTTGCTCGAGCTGGCCTGCAGCGAACGTGGTGTGGGCGATGCGCTCGCGGTGATGGCCGCCGAGATCATCCTGCGCGACCTCCCGGACGTCGGCGCGACCGGCGGCTGGCAGGGCACTGTCGTCGGCGAGCGCTACTTCCTCCGCATCCTCGGCGACCCGTCCGGCACGGCCCCCTGGGCCTGGCGCCTCAACGGTCACCACCTGGCCGTGCACGTCACCGTGGTCGATGGCCGGCTCGTGTTCGTCCCGAACTTCGTCGGCTCCAACCCCGCCGAGGTCCGCGAAGGCCCGTACGCCGGCCGCCGGTTCCTCGCCGCCGAGCAGGACCTCGGCTTCCAGCTCCTGCACGCGCTGGAGCCGGCCCAGCGTGAGATCGCCCTGGTCTCTCCCGACGCCCCCGACGACATCCTCACCCGCCACGATCCCGTCGCCGACCCGTCGCTCCTGCACCGGGGCATCGCCTTCGGGGACCTGGACGGCGACCAGCGCGGCCTCTTCACCCGCCTGATCGACCAGTACGTCGGCCGCGCCGCCGCTCCGATCGCCGAACGCGCCTGGGCCGACCTGCGCGACCAGGGCCTCGACCACCTCACCTTCGCCTGGGCCGGCGCCACCGAACCCGGCGCGGGCCACTACTACTCGATCGCAGGCCCGTCGTTCCTCGCCGAGTACGACAACACCCAGTCCGGCGCCAACCACATCCACTCCGTCTGGCGAGACCTCCGCAACGACTGGGGCACCGACCTGCTCGCCGCGCACTACTCGGCGGGCAGCCACCAGGGAGCGGTCGGCTAGAGTCTCGGTGTCATCGACGGTCGTTAGCAGGAACCCGGTGTGAGTCCGGGGCGGTCCCGCCACTGTGACCACGTTCGCGTGGGAGTCAGGAACTGCTGCCGTCGAACTGCCCACCCGGGGCGTGGACACCCCGAGGAAGGACCGGACGCGCATGCCCGCGAACCTGTTGCTGCTCTCCACCGCTGACACCGATCTGCTGGCCGCTTCGCAGGCCCAGGCCGGCTGGAAGGTCGCCAACCCGGCGCGCGTCGAGGTGGCCGAACTGCCGGCGCTGCTCGACGGCGTCGAGGTCGTCGTGGTCCGACTGCTCGGCGGTCGCCGCGCCTGGGAAGAGGGGCTGGATGCTGTCATCGCCTCCGGACGACCGGTGGTGGTGCTCAGCGGTGAGGCCGCGCCCGACGCCGAGCTGATGTCGCTGTCGACCGTGCCGGCCGGTGCGGTGACCGAGGCGCTGGCCTACCTGCGTGAGGGCGGCTCGGAGAACCTGCGCAACCTGGCCGGCTTCCTCCGCGACACGCTCCTGCTGACCGGCGACGCCTTCGACCCGCCGCACAGCCTTCCGACGTACGGCGTCCGGGCGGGCCGTTCGACCGAGCTCGACGGTCGCCCCGTGGTCGGCATCGTCTACTACCGCGCGCACGAGATCTCCGGCAACACCGCGTTCGTCGACGCGCTCGCCGACGCCGTCGACGCGGCGGGCGCCCAGCCGCTGCCGATCTACTGCGGCACGCTGCGCGGTCTCGACCCGTCGAGCGCCGACAACGCCGAGCTCTTCGACCTGCTGCGCACCTGCGACACCCTCGTCACCACCCTGCTCGCCGCCGGCGGCACGGTCGCCGCCAACGCGAGCGCGGGCGGCGCGGACGACGCGTGGGACGCGGGCGCGCTGGCCTCGCTCGACATCCCGCTGATCCAGGGCCTCGCGCTCACCTCGACGCGCGAGCAATGGCTGGACAGCGACGCGGCGATCAGCCCGCTGGATGCCGCGACCCAGGTCGCGATCCCCGAGTTCGACGGCCGGATCATCACGATCCCGTTCTCGTTCAAGGCGTACGACGCCGAGGGCATCGCCAGCTACCGGCCCGATCCGGAGCGCTGCGAGCGGCTGGCCGGGATCGCCGTCGCGCACGCCCGGCTGCGGCACGTCCCGACGGCCGAGAAGAAGCTCGCGCTGGTCCTGTCGTCGTACCCGACCAAGCATGCGCGGATCGGCAACGCGGTCGGCCTGGACACCCCGGCGTCCGCGGTCGTCCTGCTCGGGCAGCTCAAGGACGCCGGCTACGACCTCGGCCCGGACCTCGACCTGGACGACCTGCAGGGCGCCGAGGGCGCCGACGGCCTGATCCACCGGCTGATCGCGGCCGGCGGTCACGACGTCGACTGGCTGACCGACGAGCAGCTCTCCAGTGCGGTCGCGAAGATCCCGCTGTCGACGTACGAGCAGTGGTTCGGCCGGGTGCCGGAGACGCTGCGCGACGCGATGACCGAGGCCTGGGGCGAGGCGCCCGGCTCCCTGTACGTCGACACGACCGGACCTGAGCCGGCGATCGCACTGGCCGCCCTGCGGTTCGGCAACGTCGTACTGATGATCCAGCCGCCCCGCGGGTTCGGCGAGAACCCGGTGGCGATCTACCACGACCCGGACATGGCTCCGTCGCACCACTACCTGGCGGCCTATCGCTGGCTCGAGGCGCCGGAGGCGGAGGGCGGCTTCGGCGCGCACGCGGTCGTGCACCTGGGCAAGCACGGCACGCTGGAGTGGCTGCCGGGCAAGGGCATCGGCATGGCGGCGGACTGCGCGCCGGACGCCGTACTGGGCAACTTGCCGCTGGTCTACCCGTTCATCGTCAACGACCCGGGTGAGGGCACGCAGGCCAAGCGGCGCGGGCACGCGGTCGTCGTGGACCACCTGGTGCCGCCGATGGCCCGGGCCGAGACGTACGGCGACATGGCCAAGCTGGAGTACCTGCTGGACGAATACGCGACCGTCCAGGCGCTGGACCCGGAGAAGGTACCGACACTGCGGGCGCAGATCTGGACGCTGATCCAGGCGGCTCAGCTGCACCACGACCTGCACACCGACGAGAAGCCGGACGACGAGGAGTTCGACGAGTTCGTCCTGCACCTCGACGGCTATCTGTGCGAGATCAAGGACGTGCAGATCCGGGACGGGTTGCACGTGCTCGGCGGTGGGCCGGTCGGCGAGGCTCGGGTCAACCTGGTGCTGGCGATCCTGCGGGCCTCGCAGATGTGGGGTGGCGCGTCAGGCGCCGTACCGGGACTGCGTAAGGCGCTCGGGGAGACGTTCGACGTCGACGAGGCGGCTCTGCTCGCCGATCCGGGTCGTGCGGTGCCTGCTGAGCTGGCTGCGCTGTCAGAGCTGGCGGACCTGCCTGCGGTGAGTGCGGCCGACGGTGTGGACCTGCTGGAAGCCGTGGCTCGCAAGCTGGTGCTGGGCATGGAGACGCTGAGCTGGGACGCGGCGAAGGTTCCCGTGGTCGTTGGTGAGGTGCTCGGCCGGCAGTCCGACGGTGTGGAAACCTCGCTGCGGTTCGCCTGCGAGGAGGTCGTGCCGCGGCTCGCGCGGACCGGTGACGAGCTGACCAACGTCCTGCGGGCGCTGGATGGGCGGTTCGTCGAAGCCGGGCCGTCGGGCTCGCCGACGCGAGGTCTGGTCAACGTGCTGCCGACCGGCCGCAACTTCTACGCCGTCGACCCGAAGGCCATCCCGAGCCGCAACGCGTGGGACGTCGGCGTCGCGCTGGCCGACTCGCTGCTGGCCCGGCACAAGGCCGAGACGGGGGAGTGGCCGCGATCGGTCGGTCTCACCGTCTGGGGTACGTCGGCGATGCGCACCCAGGGCGACGACCTCGCCGAGGTGCTGTGGCTGCTCGGCTGCCGTCCGGTCTGGGACGAGGCGTCGCGGCGGGTGTCCGGCTTCGAGGTCGTCCCGGTCGCCGAGCTCGGCCGGCCGCGGATCGACGTGACGGTGCGGATCTCGGGCTTCTTCCGGGACGCGTTCCCGCATGTGGTGACCTGGCTCGACGAGGCGGTCCGCACGGTCGCCGACCTGGACGAGGATGCCGCCGACAACTATCTGCGCGCGCACGTGCTCGACGATGTTGCTGCTCGCAACGATCTGCGCTCGTCGACGGCCCGGGTCTTCGGTTCCAAGCCCGGCTCGTACGGCGCGGGGCTGCTGCCGCTTCTCGACGCGCGCAACTGGCGCACGGACGCGGAGCTGGCCGAGGTGTACGCCGTGTGGGGTGGTTACGCCTACGGCAAGGACCTCGACGGCGCCGAGGCGCGGCCGTCGATGGAGCGCGCCTACGCCCGGATCCAGGTCGCGGCCAAGAACGCGGACACCCGCGAGCACGACATCATGGACTCCGACGACTACTTCCAGTACCACGGCGGCATGGTCGCGATGGTCCGGCACCTGACCGGGGCCAACCCGAAGGCCTACATCGGCGACTCCGCCGTACCGGCGCAGGTGAAGACGCGCACGCTGGAGGAGGAGACCAAGCGGGTCTTCCGGGCCCGGGTGGTGAACCCGCGCTGGATGGCGGCGATGCAGCGCCACGGCTACAAGGGCGCCTTCGAGATGGCCGCCACGGTCGACTACCTGTTCGGCTACGACGCCACCGCCGGGGTCGTCGACGACTGGATGTACGAGACCCTCACCACCGAGTACGTCGCCAATCCCGAGGTCGCCGAGTTCTTCCGCAAGTCGAACCCGTGGGCCCGGCACGGCATCGCCGAGCGGCTGCTCGAGGCGGCCCAGCGCGGGCTGTGGGCCGAGCCGTCGGCCGAAGCGCTGGAGACGCTGCGGACCGCCGTACTGGAGACCGAGGGCGACATCGAGGACCGCGGCTGACGTCCGGCAGATGTGATTGGGTGGAGGCATGGCCCCTCTGCGCGTCCTGATCACCAACGACGACGGTTACCAGGCGCGGGGGATCCGCGCTCTCGGTAAGGCGCTGGCCGCGACCGGGCACGACGTGCTCGCGGTCGCGCCGCTGGACGACCAGAGCGGGGTCGGTTCGGCGCGGGCCGGAATGGTGCAGCGGCCGATCCGGACCGCGGAGGATGCTGCCGACGGCGTCACCTACATCGGCGTCGACGGGACGCCGGCGCTGGCGGTGACCTTGGCGCAGGTCGGGGCGTTCGGTACGCCGCCGGATGTTGTGGTGTCCGGGGTCAATCACGGTCACAACATCGGCGTACCGATTCTGCATTCGGGGACCGTCGCGGCGGCGTTGACGGCGGCGGCGCAGGGGTTGTCGGCGATCGCGGTGAGCTGCGACTCGGAGGACCCCAAGCACCTGGACACCGCGGCGGCGATCGCCACGCGGGCCCTCGACTGGCTGGCCTCGGAGCCGGCCGGGACCGTCCTCACGATGAACGTGCCCGACCGCCCGCTCGAAGAGCTGGAAGGGGTACGCCGCGCCCGGCTCGCCCCGATCGAGCGTTCTCGCATCGCTGGCGCCCAGGCCCCGAACGGCGAGCCGATGATCACGCTCACGTCCCCGTCCGTCGCCCCGGACCCCGACACCGACGAGGCCCTGCTCGCCGCCGGCTACGTCACGGTGACGCCGATCGTCGGGATCCGGGAGGCGCCGGGGGATGGCGGCGCGACCTACTTGGCAGAGCACCTGAGCTGACGGTCGGCGGCCTGGGCCGATCGGGCGGAGTGACGGACCGCTGCTGGACGAAGGTGGGCGGCGGGTGAGGTTGGTCTCCGGGCGGCGGGGTGGCGGCGGGGATGTGGAATGATCGCCGGGACGGTTGAAGAGGAACACCGGTGACGGCCCGCGGGCCGGAGTCCGGGGCGGTCCCGCCACTGTGACCGGAGTGATCCGGAAGCCAGGACATCTTCGTCCGTCCGTCAGGGAGCGCTCTCCGCGTTTCCCCGGCGCACCGTTTTCGACGCGGGCGTGGACACCCGCAGGACGAAGGGATGTACCGCCGTGCGGTCTGCTCCGACCACTGGATTCCCGTTCACCGCGGTCGTCGGCATGGAGGACCTGCAGCTCGCACTGGTCCTCGCCGCCGTCTCGCCGGCCATCGGCGGGGTGCTGATCCGGGGTGAGAAGGGCACCGCCAAGTCCACCGCGGTGCGCGCTCTCACGGAGATCCTCCCGCCGGTCGAGGTCGTTGCGGCCTGCCGGTTCTCGTGCGATCCGTCGCAGCCGGATCCGTTCTGCCCGGACGGCCCGCACGTGATCTCAGGGAGCGCTCTCGCCGGGACCTCGGCGCTCGCGGAACCGTCCGGGCCGGAGCGTCCGTCGACCCCGCCGCCGGCTCAGGCAACTGCGGAAGGTGCGCCGCTCGGTCATCTGCCCGGCTCCACCTCCTCGGAAGCGCCCGCCGCGATCTCCCGGCCGGCACGGCTGGTCGAGCTGCCGGTCGGAGCGACAGAGGACCGCGTGCTCGGATCCCTGCACCTGGAACGAGCGCTCTCCGAAGGGATCACGGCGTACGAGCCGGGCCTGCTGGCCGCCGCCCACCGAGGACTGCTGTACGTCGACGAGGTCAACCTCTTGCACGACCACCTGGTCGACGTCCTGCTCGACGCCGCCGCCATGGGCCGGGCGACCGTCGAACGCGACGGGGTCTCGATCACCCATCCGGCCCGCTTCGTCCTGGTCGGCACGATGAACCCGGAGGAAGGCGAGCTCCGCCCGCAGTTGCTCGACCGCTTCGGCCTGACCGTCGACGTCGTCGCCAGCCGCGATCCCGCCGTACGGGTCGAGGTGATGCGTGCTCGGCTCACGTACGAAGCCGATCCGGCCGCGTTCGTCCGCCGGTACGAGGCGTCGCAGCGCGAACTCGCCGAACGCATCGTCAAGGCGCAGAACCTGCTGCCCGACGTGATCCTGACCGATCCGGCGCTGCGGCAGATCGCGGAGATCTGCGCGGCGTTCGACGTCGACGGCATGCGCGCCGACCTGGTCACCGCCCGGACGGCGGTCGCGCACGCGGCCTGGTCGGGCCGGACCGTTGTCGAGGTCGAGGACGTGCGCGCCGCCGCGAAGCTCGCGCTGCCGCACCGGACCCGGCGTAACCCGTTCGACGCTCCCGGCCTGGACGAGGACCGGCTCGACCAGGTGATCAACGACAGCACCCCGCCGCAGGACCCGGACGACGATCCGGACAACCCGGGACCGGACGGGGGTTCCCGGGGACCCGACGGCGCTCCCAACGATGCCGACGGCAACCAGGCGTCCTCGGATGCGGGATCCTCGGACGCTGGGTCCACGGATCCTGGATCCGCGGATCCGCGCTCCTCCGATGCCGGATCCTCGGACGCGCACTCCTCGGGCGCGCACTCCTGGGACGCGGGATCCTCGGACCCGGGCGACGCTGCCCGCAGGACGTCGGACGGAGCGGACCAAGTCCCACCGACCGGCCGTCCCGGCAACCCCGAGAACTCGGGAAACCCCGAGAACGCGCTCTCCGGCGCTTCTTCGACGGGCGACGTCGCCGCCAGTTCCGAGCCGTACAAGGCGCGTCTGCTCAGTATCCAGTCCGCCGGCACCGGCGTCGCCGGGCGCCGGTCCCGCTCGATCACCGACGTCGGCCGAGTCGTCGGCGACCGCGCCCGAGTCGGCCGGGAGGCCGGGCGCCCACACCTGCTCGCCACCCTCCGCGCCGCAGCGCCGCACCAGCACGCGCGAGGACGCTCGGGCCCGGGCCTCGCCGTCCGCCCCGCCGACGTACGGCTCGGCGTCCGCGAAGGTCGCGAGGGAAACCTGGTGATGTTCTGCGTCGACGCGTCCGGCTCGATGGGCACCAAGCGGCGGATGGGCGAGGTGAAGACCGCGATCGTCTCGTTGCTGCTCGACGCCTACCAGCGCCGCGACAAGGTCGGTCTGGTCACTTTCGCCCGCGCCGAGGCGACCGTCGCGCTCCCGCCGACCGGCAGCGTCGAGACCGCCGTACGCCGGTTGGAGTCGCTGCCCACCGGCGGTCGTACGCCGCTGGCCGAAGGACTGCTGCAGACCGCCGATGTGCTCCGGATCGCCGCGATTCGCGATCCGCGGCGCCGGCCGTTGCTCGTGCTGGTCACCGACGGGCGCGCGACCCACGGAGAGAGCGCTTTCGCGCGCGCTCAGCAGGCCGCGGGCTGGATCGCCCACCAGGGCATTCCCACGGTCGTCGTCGACTGCGAGCCGCGTAAGGGAGTCCGGCTCGGTCTCGCCGCCGAGCTCGCAACGACCCTGCGGGCCGAGTACCTGGATCTGGGGGACGTTGCCGCGGGCAACCTCATTCGCACGGTCACCGAACGGAGGGCGGCCTGATGCCGCAGGGGCAGCCGAGCGTCGTACCGCAGGACGGCCTGACCACCCGGCAGCGCCGGAACCGGCCGTTGCTGATGGTCCACACCGGCGAGATGAAGGGCAAGTCGACCGCGGCGTTCGGGATGGCGCTGCGCGGCTGGAACCAAGGCTGGAACATCGGCGTCTTCCAGTTCGTCAAGAGTGCGAAGTGGAAGGTCGGCGAAGAGAGCGCGTTCCGGGCGCTCGGGAAGTTGCACGAGGCAACGGGTGAGGGCGGCCCGGTCGAGTGGCACAAGATGGGCGAGGGCTGGAGCTGGTCGCGCAAGGCCGGCACCGACGAGGACCACGCCGCCGACGCGCTGGAGGGCTGGCGAGAGATCCAGCGCCGGATCGCCGCCGAGACCCACGACCTGTATGTGCTGGACGAGTTCACGTACCCGATGAAGTGGGGCTGGATCGACGTCGACGAGGTGGTCGACACGCTGACCAACCGCCCCGGCCACCAGTACGTCGTGATCACCGGCCGCAACGCCGACCAGCGGCTGCTCGACGCCGCCGACCTGGTCACCGAGATGACGAAGGTGAAGCACCCGATGGACGCCGGCCAGAAGGGCCAGAAGGGGATCGAGTGGTGATCCCACGGATCGTCGTCGCCGCGCCCGCGTCCGGTGCCGGCAAGACGACGGTCGCCGTCGGTCTGATGGCGGCGCTGCGCCGGGCCGGGCACACGGTGGCCGGCTTCAAGGTCGGGCCGGACTACATCGATCCCGGGTTCCACGCCGTCGCGACCGGCCGCCCGGGCCGCAACCTGGACGCCATGCTGTCCGGCGAGGAGCGCGTCGCGCCGCTGTTCGCCCACGGCGCGGCCGGTGCCGGCATCGCCGTCGTCGAGGGCGTGATGGGCCTGTACGACGGCGCGCTCGGCACCGAGGGATTCTCCTCGACCGCGCACGTCGCGAAGTTGCTGCGGGCACCGGTCGTGCTGGTGGTCGACGCGTCCGCGGCCGGCCGCAGCGTCGGCGCGGTGGTGCAGGGATTCGTTGCCTACGACACCGGTGTGCGGATCGTCGGCGTGATCCTGAACAAGGTCGGCACCGACCGGCACGAGGCGGAGGCGCGGGCCGGCGTCGCGCCCACCGGCGTACCGGTGCTGGGCGTGTTGCGCAGGGACACCAGGCTGACTGTGCCGAGCCGGCATCTGGGGCTGGTGCCGGCCGACGAGCAGCGGGCTCAGGCCGAGGCGGCGGTGGACGCTGCCGCGGAGCTCGTACGGGCGGGTGTTGATCTGGAGGCCTTCGTTGCGGCCGCCCGGGCTGCCAGTCCACTGGAGACCGAGGCCTGGGACCCGGCGGCTGAGGTGACGCCGGCGGATGAGGGTCAACCGGTGGTGGCGATGGCCGGTGGACCGGTGTTCTCGTTCCGCTACACCGAGACCGCTGAGCTGCTGACTGCCGCTGGTGCGGACGTCGCGAGCTTCGACCCGCTGCACGACTCGCTGCCGGAGGGGACTGCTGCGCTGTACCTCGGCGGCGGCTTCCCGGAGATGCACGCCGAGGCACTGTCGGACAACAAGCAACTGCGCACGCAGGTGGCGACCGCTGTCGCCGGTGGGCTCCCGGTGATCGCGGAGTGCGCCGGGCTGCTCTATCTGTGTCGTGAGCTGGACGGCCACGCTATGACCGGCGTACTGCCCGCTACGGCACGCATGACTCCGAAGCTGACGCTGGGCTATCGCACTGCGATCGCAGCCAGCACGACGGCGTTCTTCGACGAGGGGCGGCGGGTCCGGGGGCACGAGTTCCACCGGACCGCCGTGGAGCTGGACGCCGGTGGCGACCCGGCTTGGTACCTGCCTGGCGGCAAGGTCGAGGGGATCACCCGGCCGTCCGTGCATGCGTCGTACCTGCATCTGCACTGGACGGCGACTCCGGACGTGCCCGCCCGGCTGGTGGCCGCCGCGCGGATCTACGCGGGACTCGAGCAGTGACTCTGGTTGTCGGCATCGGCCTGCGCGCCGGTACGCCGTACCGGGAGCTGCGTGACCTGGTGAACCGCGCACTGGCCGGTGTGGAGGGGACCGTCGGCAGTGTGGTCACTGTCGAGGGCCGAGAGTCGGAGCCGGGACTGCAGCGGTTGGTGGCCTCGCTGGACGCGCAGTTGCTGACTGCTACGTCCCAGGAGCTGGCCGAGCAGGTAGTGCCGACGCCGAGTGAGCAGGTGGGGCAGCTGGCCGGGACGGCGAGTGTTTCTGAGGCTGCTGTGGTGCTGAGCGGGGCAGAGCTTGTCGTGCCGAAGCTGAAGTCGGCCGGGGCGACTGTGGCCGTCGGACGGTTGGACACTGTCGCCGCGCCGGGCTATTCGCTCGGTGATCGCGAAGTGGTGCACCGGGTGATCGCCGAGCGGCGTGACGTACGGCGTGGGTTTCTGGACAAGCCGGTCGACCACGAGCTGCTGACGCGCGTGCTGGAAGCAGCTCATCGGGCACCGAGTGTCGGGTTGAGCCAGCCATGGGACTTCCTGCTGGTCCGGGACGTCGCCACGCGCCGGAAGATCCACGAGCTGGCCTCGGCTCAGCGGGACACGTTCGCCGCGTCGCTGCCGCCGGACCGGCGGTCGGCCTTCGACGGGCTGAAGATCGAGGCCATCCTGGACACTCCGCTGAACATCGCGGTCACATGCGACCCCGGACGCGGAGGCCGGCACGTCCTGGGACGGCATGCCGATCCGCGGACGGTCTGGTTCTCCGCTGCGATCGCGGTGCAGAACCTGTGGCTTGCGGCGCGTGCGGAGGGGCTGGGCGTCGGCTGGGTGTCGTTCTTCGAGCCAGGCGAGGTTGCTGCCGTTCTGGGTCTGCCGGCGCATGTGGACCTGGTGGGGTATCTCTGCGTGGGCCACGTGTCGGAGTTCGCGGCTGCGCCCGAGCTGGTGCGGTCGGGCTGGGCTGCGCGGCGTCCGCTGGCGTGGGCGGTGCACCAGGAACAGTGGGGTCAGCGGGGACTGCCGGGGGAGGAGCCGAGCCCGGCGGTCGCCGTACAGGCTGCTGTTGCTGCTGCGGAGTCACCTGAGCGGGTAGCTGGTGGTCGGCAGGTCGTGCGGGTGCTGGTGATGGACGGCGGGGACATGGCCGAGCATCTGCGGGAGGCGGACGTTCTCGTCGTACAGGTGGGAGCTGAGAAGCCTGCTGCGGACTTCGGTGTGCTGTGGCGGCCTGCGCGAACTGCTGACGAGGCTGTAGAGCTCGGCGTCGAGGTGGCGCGCGACCTGGTGCTGCAGGGCGCCGGGACGCTGTTGGTGGACTGCGTCGCAGAGTCGGAGGTCGCCGAAAGGCTCACGCAGGGCATCCGCTGGGGTGCACTTGCGTGCGGTGCCGTGGTGAACGGTCAGGATGAGCCGGGAACGGTGTCAGACTCGTCCGCATGACGGTCCCACCACACGGCTCAGCGCCCATGTACGTGCCCGCGTTCTCGATGAAGCAGCGGATCACGATGATGGCGAACAAGTACGAACTGATCGCGACCAACCCCGACGGCAGTGACGGTCCGCTGCTCGCCTTCGCGCAGCAGAAGCGGATGGCCTTCAAGGAGGAGGTCACCTTCTACACCGACGACCGCAAGGCCGAGGTGGTGTTCTCGTTCAAGGCGCGCAAGCGGCTCGACCTGGGCTCGGGCTACGACGTCTTCGACGCCTCGGGGCAGGCGATCGGCTGGTTCAAGAAGGAGTTCGGCAAGAGCCTGCTGCGGTCCAGCTGGCAGCTCACCGGACCGGGCTTCGAGTCCGACGGCACCGAGCGCAACCCCACCATCGCGATCGTCCGGCGGGTCTGGGAGTTCGTCCCGTTCGTCGGCGACATCCCGCTGCCGTTCATCTTCCACTTCGACTTCACCGACCGGGCGAGTCGGCAGCCGGTGCTGTCGGTCGAGCGCAAGGTCTCGGTCCGCGACCGGTACCGGGTCACCGTGCACGACTCGCGCGTCGACTTCCGGGTCGCCGCCGCGATGACGGTCGCCCTGGACGCGCTGCAGAGCCGCTGAGGTGGTGAGTCGTCCGGTACGGCGGTAGCCCGTCGTACCGGATGACTCACTCTTTTGGGTGAACTGACCCTGAGAGCCCTTGGTTCCGGCCGGTCACGGTGCGAGTCTTGAGGACATGGGAGCAGCGAGGCGCAGTCGACGATGGTTGGTTCCGGTCACGGCAATCGCGGTGGTGGCGGGCGTGGGTGCGCTCGGGCCAGTGGTCGCGGACGCCTCTCCCGATCTACCAGGCATCACGGCGCAGGACCTGCTCGCCAAGGTGCAGACCGCCAAGGTCGACGGACTGAGCGGGACGGTGCGTTCGGCCGCGGATCTCGGCCTGCCGGCGTTGCCCGGCGTCGACGGTGAGAGCCAGATCCCCGACCTGCTGACCGGGGAGCACACCGCGCGGGTGGCCTTCGCGGGGCCGGACAAGGCCCGGGTTTCGGTGCTGGACAACATGGCCGAGCGGGTGCTGACGACCGACGGCAAGACCGCCTGGGCCTACGACTCCGCCAAGCGTGAGGCGGTGAAGCTGGCGCTGCCGGCCCGCCCCGCCGCTCCGGAGGTCGCGCCCGAGCGGGAAGCGTACGACCCGCAGGCGGTGGCGAAGAAGTTCCTGGCCGCGATCGACCCGAGCACGGCGGTCGACGTGACCGGCACGGAGTCGGTCGCCGGGCGTGACGCGTACAAGCTGCGGCTGGTGCCGAAGACCGACAAGACCACCGTCGGGTCGGTGACGCTGGCGATCGACGCGAAGACCTGGGTGCCGCTCGAGGTGACGGTGCTGCCGCGGACGGGCAGTGATCCCGCGGTGCAGGTCGGGTTCTCGTCGGTGTCGTTCGACGTACCGGCGGCGAGTACGTTCGCCTTCACGCCGCCGAAGGGCGTCAAGGTCACCGAGAAGACGCTGCCGGCGATCACACCGAAGAAGCACTCGACCCCCAAGGCGCTGCCGAAGGCCGACCCGAAGAAGCCGGCCGCGGCCGACCGCCCGACGGTGATCGGCGAGGGCTGGGAGACGATCGCGGTCTTCCGCGGGGTGAAGTTCACTCCCGGCAACGGCCCGCTCGACCAGCTGCTGGCCAACGCCCGCACGGTCCAGGGCTCGTGGGGCTCCGGCAAGATCCTCACCAGCAAGATGGTCAGCGCCCTGATCACCGACGACGGCCGAGTCCTCGTCGGCCTGGTCACCGCCGACACCCTGGCCGCCGCCGCACCTCAGGCCCCCCGCTGATCGTGTCCAACCAACCAGCGGAGTCCCTTGACGGCTGCCCCTCCGCAGACTCCGACCCGGCCACCTACGCCGAAGCCACGACACCGCCCCCAGGCGGGGACTCGGACGCAGGTGAGACCGCCGAGTCCGACGCCACCGACGACCCAGCCAGACCGGAAGCCACCGGGCCGGACGACACCACGGCGCCGGGGGCTGGTCCGGGTACGGGCGGCGGATCGGAGCCGATGTCGGATCGCGGGGACCAGCCGACTGCAAACGCTGGGACCGGGCCGACTGCGGATCCCGGAACTGGAAGCGCCGCCGCATCAGGTCCAGCACCGGATGCGGGAAGCGCCGCCGTTGGCAGCCAGCCGATTGCGGACGCCGGGCCGACTGCGGATAGCGGCTCCGGGCGTGCTGTGCCAGGTCCGGCATCGGATGCGGAAAGCGCCGATGGTGGCAGCGATTCGGCTGGGGATACCGGCAGCGGGGATGCCGTGCCAGATCCAGCCGCGGACGCCCCGAGTGGATCGTCCGAGGGGACCGGGTTGGGGCTGACGGTTGAGGCGGAGACCGGGTCATCCGCGGATGTCGCGCCCGCCGGGTCCGCGCCCGCTGGGTCCGCGCCTGTCGCGTCGGCGTCGGCTGGGTCCGCGCCTGACGGGGAGGCGTCGGCCGGGTCCGCGCCTGTCGCGTCGGCGTCGGCGGGTGCTGCCGCAGAACGTGGCGGGCGTGCCTATTCCTCATCTGTTGAGCCCGTGTTGTTCGGGGACGGCCCGGCGCCGATTGTCACGCGGGGGCTGACCAAGCGGTTCCGGGGTGGGCAAGTGGCGGTGGCGGGGATCGATTTGGAGGTGCCGGCGGGAAGCATCTTCGGGTTCCTCGGACCGAACGGCTCGGGGAAAACGACGACGATCCGGATGTTGCTCGGGCTGATCGCGCCGACCTCGGGAACTGTGCAGTTGCTGGGTGAGCCGATGCCCAAGGCTCAGCTGGCGGTGCTGCCTCGGGTGGGTGCGTTGGTGGAGGGCCCGGCGTTCTATCCGTTCTGGACCGGGCAGGCGAACTTGCTGCGGTTCGATGCGGCGGATCGGACCGCCGATCCGAAGACCCGGAAGCTGCGGGCCGGCGAGGCGCTGGAGCGGGTCGGGCTGTCGAACGCCGCCAAGAAGAAGGTTCGGGCTTACTCGCTCGGCATGCGGCAGCGGTTGGCGATCGCGGTGGCGTTGATGCAGCGGCGGGAGTTGCTGGTGCTGGACGAACCCACCAACGGACTCGACCCGCAAGGGACTCGCGAAGTGCGCTCGCTGATTCGCGAGCTGGCCAACGACGGGACGACGATCTTCACCTCGACCCATCTGCTGGCCGAGGTCGAGCAGTTGTGCACGCATGCTGCGGTGATGAGCCGCGGGCAGTTGCTGCGGCAATCGACGATGGCTGAGCTGCGGTCCGAGCTGCGGCCGCGGTTGGTGGTGCGGACGCCGGATCTGGAGCGGGCCGAGCAGACGCTGGCGGGACTCGGCGTCGCAGACCTTCGCCGGCAGAGTGACAACCCGGGCGACCACTCCGACGGCGTACCGGCGGTCGAGGGTGATCCGGGGGATCTGCCGATCGACAAGCTGGCGGCGGCGTTGGTCGCGGCCGACGTACGGCTGCACGGGTTCGGGCTGGAGCGGCCGAGTCTCGAGGAGTCGTTCGTGGCGCTGACCGGGGAGGGCTTCGATGTCGCCGAGTGAGGTACAGGCCGTGGCGCGAACGTCGAAGTCAGGACAGCGGCCGGCGTTGGCGCAGCGGCCCGGAGCTGGACGGCATACGTTGGCGTTGTTCGTGGCGGAGTTGCATCTGGTGTTCGGGCGGGCCCGGACGTGGGTGCTGCTCGCGGTGCTCGGGCTGGTGCCGCTGCTGGTCGGCGTCGCGATCCGGTTGTCAGGGTCGTCGGGTGACGCCGAAGGGTTCATCGGGCAGGTGGCCGGCAACGGGTTCTTCCTGATCGTGGCAAGTCTGGGTCTGTCGTTGCCGTTCTTCCTGCCGACCGCGGTGACAGTCATCTCGGGGGAGTCGCTGGCCGGTGAGTCGAGTCTCGGGACGCTGCGCAGTCTGCTGACCGCGCCGGCCGGGCGGTCACGGCTGCTCGCGGCGAAGATGGTCGCGCTCGCGGTGTTCTGCCTGGCGGCGACCTTGACGGTGTGGCTCGGCGGGCTGATCGCGGGGTTCGTGCTGTTTCCGGTCGGCGACGTCGTTCTGCTGTCAGGCACGACGGTGTCACTCACGGACGGGCTGCTGCGGGCCCTCGGAATCGCGGTGCTGATCGCGGGTTCGCTGCTCGGGCTCGCGGGCATCGGGTTGTTCGTCAGCTCGCTCACCTCGACGCCGCTGGCCGCGATGGCGGCGACGTTCGGGGCGTTCATCGTGTTCGGGATCCTGGGCGCGATTCCGCAGATCGACGAGATCCACCCGTGGTTGCTGATGTACGGCTGGACGTCGTTCGCGGACCTGCTCCGGGACCCGCCGTACTGGGACGCGATCATTCGTAACCTGCTGATGCAGGGCGCCTACCTGGCAGTGTTCTACGCGGCCGCCTGGGCCCGGTTGACCAGCCGCGACGTCAACGGGTGAACCGGCGGGGGACAATGGCCCGGTGCGTGCTGATCTGGTCTCCGTCTTGCGCTGCCCGGTCTGTGCCGACGGACTGCAGCTGGCCGACCGGACGGCGCGCTGCGGTCAAGGGCACGCCTACGACCTGGCCAAGCAGGGCTACCTCAATCTGTTGCCCTCGGCATCCAACGGGATCGAGGGCGACAGCGCCGAGATGGTCGAGGCGCGCAGCGTCTTCCTGGCTCAAGGCTGGTACGAGCCGATCCGCGACGCCCTGATCGAAAGCCTGCCGCCGATCACGAGCGCAGCCCCCTTGGTCGCCGAGGTCGGAGCCGGTACGGCGTACTACCTGGCTGGCGTTCTCGAAGCCGGGAACAAAACCCAGCTGCCGGACCTCCATCGCGGCCAGGTTGTCGCTGATCCTGAGCGCCGCAAGGAAGGCGAGATCGCCGGTTACCTGGAGACGAGTGGTCAGCAGCCCGGCTGGCGGGGGATTGCGGTGGACGTATCTCGCTATGCGGCGCGGCGCGCGGCCAAAGTGGACGCGGGCATCGGATCCGTGGTCGGCGACGCCTGGCAGGAATTGCCGGTACGGGACGGCGTGGCGGACGTGGTGCTCGACGTTTTCGCGCCCCGGAACGCGGGGGAGATGGCGCGAGTGCTGGCACCGGGCGGGACCTTGCTGGTCGTGACGCCCAACCAAGCGCACCTCGGGGAACTGATCGACGTGCTCGGCATGGTGTCGGTCGACGGGGAGAAGGAACGCCGGCTGGTCGAGTCGCTCGCGGGATTCGACCGGGTCGAGCAGCGCGTGGTCGAGACGACGATGCGGCTCGACCATGGCGCGATCGAGCAGTTGGTCGGGATGACACCCAGCGCGCGGCACGTCGACAAGCAAGCGCGAGCGGAGCGGATCGGCGTACTGGCTGATCCGATGGACGTGACCCTGTCCGTCACGGTCTCGTCCTGGCGAACTGCCTGACTGCCTGACGGCCCCCAGTGCCGGCTCGAGCTCGGCACTCGGGGAACGGGACGCGGGTCAGGCGGCGGTGCTGGTGAGGGCGCGGGCGACCTCGGCGGCGTGTTCGCCGGCGGTGGTGTGGGCGTCCTGCTCGGAGACCTTGGACAGGTCGATCAGCTCCTCCATGCCGGGCGTGACCGGCGCGAGCGTGAGCTCGGCGGCCGCGGTGCGGATGTTCATGGTGAAGACCTCGCCGAAGATCCGGTTCAGGTACGGCGTCGCGTGGTCCCAGCCTTCCTTCGGCGTGCCCGGGCCGTAGCCGCCGCCGCGGGCCAGCGTGAAGATGATCGGCCGGCCGGCGACCGCCGTACCGGCGATCAGGTCCTGGTCGGTGAGCAGCACGTCCATGTAGGTCTTCACGTGCGAGGCGATGCCGTAGTTGTACAGCGGGACCGCGAGCAGCACGGCGTCCGCGGCCTTGAACTCGGCGATCGCGTCCGCGGCGATGGACTTGGCCTCCGACGGGTCCACGAAGTCGGCGTCGGTCGGCGCCTGCCAGCCGAACCGGTCGGTGACCAGGGCGGGCCAGACGCCGGCCGGAATCGGGTGCAGTCCGAGGTCGCGGCGGACGACGACGCCGTCGGGGTGCTCGGACTTCCAGGCCGCCTCGGCGCTGTCGGCGAGCGCTCGGCTGACGGAGCCGTCGAGCCGGAGGCTGGCGTCGATGCGAAGCAGGGTGGTCATGTCGTTCCTTCCAGAGGGGACTGCTCGGAGTGAGCTGTACCGAAGATAGTCTGTCGGACAGAACATCTTCAAGTCAGATCGTATTCCGGGTGGCGTACACCACGTACGATGGAGGCGTGAGCAGCCCGACGCCCGAAGCGAACGTCAGCACCACCGGAGGGGTCCGCGGAACATCCGTGGAGGCCGACCTCGGGTGGGCGCTCGGCGTGGTCTTCCGGCGGTACGCGAAGCAGAGCGCGGCCGCGCTGGAGGAGGTACCCGGAGGGCCGCGGGGCTACCAGGTGCTCGCCACAGCGATCGCGGAGGGGCCGAAGCGGCAGCTCGACCTGGCGACTCAGCTGGAGATCGACCGGACGGTGATGACCTACCTGCTGGACGACCTGGAGAAGGCTGAGCTCGTGCAGCGGCAGCCGGATCCCGCGGACCGGCGGGCGCGGCTGATCGTCGCGACGCCCAAGGGCGCGGAGTTGCTCTGCGACCTGGAACGCCGCCTTCGCGCGACGGAGAACGAGGTCATGGGCGGCCTGGACGACGGCGAACGCATGGTCTTCCGGATGCTGCTGCAGCGCGTCGCGCAGCAGGCGAACGCGGTCGACCCCGTGGCCAACGCCTGCACGCTGGCCGAGCACGGAGAACTCCCCACCCAGTGAAGTCCCGGCGCCGAGTCGGGACCGGGTCAGCGCAGCGGGACGAAGCCTGACTCGTAGGCGAGGATGACGGCCTGGGTGCGATCCCGGGCGCCCAGCTTGCTGAGCAGGTTGGCGACGTGGGTCTTGATCGTCTGTACGCCGAGCACGAGCTCGCCCGCGATCTCCGCGTTGGACAGCCCCTTCGCCATCAGGCGGAGCACCTCCTGCTCCCGCTCGGTCAGGTCGTACTGGTCGAGCCCGGCCGGCTTGCTCGGCTGATGATCGAGGTGCGCGAGCGCCAGGCTGCGGATCGCCTCCGGGAACAGCAGTGACTCGCTGCCCGCGACCGTGCGGATCGCCGCGATGATGTCGTCCGGCGGAGTCCGCTTGAGCAGGAACCCGGACGCACCGGCGCGCAGCGCGTCGTACACGTAGTCGTCGTTCTCGAAGGTGGTGACGACGAGCACGCGCGGTGCGGGATCGAGGGCGTCGAGCAGCAGCCGGGTCGCCTGGATGCCGTCGAGGGCGGGCATCCGCACATCCATCAGGACGACGTCCGCGCCCGTCCGCCGGACCAGCGGCAGGACCTCGGCCCCGTCACCGGCCTCGCCGACCACCGTCAGGTCGGGCTCCGCGTCGATGATCGCGCGCAGCCCGCTGCGGATCAGCGGTTCGTCGTCCACCACGACCACCGAGATGTTCACACTCATCCTTTCGTCGTCACCGCCACCGGCAAGGTGACCGCCAGCCGCCAGCGGCCGCCGTCCAGGCCGGCCTCGACCGTTCCTCGCAGTACGGCGACCCTTTCACGGATCCCGGCCAGCCCTCGGCCGCCGCGGGTGGAGTCACCCTCGGCAGCCGGTACGGCGGCGACCGGGTTGGTCAGTTCGAGCAGCAGCCCGGACGAGTCCAGGCTGATCGACAGGTCCACCTCGACCTCGTCGGCCGGGCGCCCGGCGTGCCGGATCGCGTTGGTCAGGCCCTCCTGGACGATCCGGTATGCCTCGCGAGACACCGCGGCCGGCAGCGTCGACAGGTCGCCCGAGCGGTGCACCTCGACGGTGATCCCACCCGCGCGGGTCGCCTCGACCAGCCGCGCGACGTCGCTGAGCGTCGCCTGCGGCGCGGTCTCGGAACCGGGCCGGCGGTCGTCGCGGAGCAGCCCGAGCACGTGGTCCAGGTCGGCCAGCGCGGCCCGGGCCGAGGTCTCCATCGCGGCGAGCGCCGTCTCGGCGAAGGCTGGGTCGGTGGCGAGTACTCGTCGCGCGGCGGCAGCCTGCAGGGTGACCAGGCTGAGCGCGTGGCCGACGCTGTCGTGCAGTTCGCGGGCGAGACGGTTGCGCTCGGCAAGGGTCGCCGTACGGCGTTCGAGCAGCTCGATCCGCTCGGCGGGGGTCGGGCCGAGCATGCGCGGAGCGGTGTAGGCGAGCAGCGCGCCGATCGGGGCCGAGAGCAGCATCAGGGCGATCGTCGCCGCCACCGCCGCGGCCGGCATCCACAGGTCGGTCCAGCTGCCGGCGACGTGGTAGTCGATGCCCGGCACGAGCTCGTGCCGGCCCGGCTGCCGGAAAGGGGCCGCGAGCAACACCGCGCCGAGGCCGACGACGATCGTGCTGAGCACGCCGACGAAGCCGCCGGTGATCAGGTGCAGGCAGAACCACAGCGCGGTCCGCCGGCGCTGGGGCCAGGTGCGGGACGGGCCGAGCGGCCGCTCCTCGAACCGAACCCCGAGCAGCGACTCGACCGCGATGCCCTCGACCTCCCGCACGGCGGGCAGCAGCCCGAGCAGGACCGGCGGGGCAACAATCAGCACGGCATCGAGCAACACGGTGGGGATCTGCGGCAGCCCGAGACTGGCGACCAGAGCGACCAGTGCGCTGTCGACCAGGATGAACGCGAGCACCAGGGCAGCACCCAGCAGCAGGTACACCCAGCGCAGGTACGTCGACCCGCGGAACAGCACGTTCGCCACCACTCCATCCTGTCAAAGCCGAGGTCCGCTGCCTTCCCTCTCGAGGGTGAGCGCCCTCCCTCTCCGGAGGGGAGTGAGCGGCGCGGGGGAGTGAGCGGTGGGAGACGCGGCGCGGGCGTGTGAGTGGGTGGATGGTCCACGCGGATGGTGCGCGGCTGCGGCCAAGGCCGGGAGATCAAGCCCCATGACCCGCGGCGCCGGAGGCGACGCCAAACAAAACAGCCCTCATGACCTGGATCACAGTCGGTAGCGGCTTTACCCAAATTTGTCGCGGAAGGCACATATTCGACCCTTTCGGACGTCGCGATCTGCTGTCCGGGCGGGTACGGTCTGTGGTCGGGGCGGGTTGCCCGTCCGGACCGGACAGGCATGGGGAAACGGCTCCAGGACGGGCGGCACAAGGGTTCTGAGGGGACCCGCCACGGTGGACGTAAAGACACTGTGAAGTCCCCGGGGGCCGATTGACCGCTCTTCCATATTTGATGTTTGATCAAATATCGGAGAGGAGAAATCCAGTATGAGGTTCAGACGTTCGGCCGTCGCTGGGGTGGCGGTCCTCGCACTTGCTCTGGTGAGCGGGTGCAACGACAGCAAGGCTGGCCAGAACGGGGACGCATCATTGGAGAAGGTCAGTTACCTGACCTCGTTCAACACCTTCGGCCGCGAGGCCTACGCCTATGTCGCCCTGGAGAAGGGCTACTTCAAGGACGCCGGCTTCGACGTCACCATCACTCCGGGCAGCGGCACGGTCGACGTGCTCAAGCTGGTGGCGGGCGGTCAGGCCGACTACGGCATCGGTGACTTCACCGCCACCGTGATCACGCTGGGGAACCAGAAGCTGCCGGTCACCACGGTGGGCATGATCCACCAGAAGTCGCTGGCCGCGATCGTGGCGCTCGAGGGCGGCAAGATCAACCGGCCCGAGGACTTGCCGGGCAAGCGGATCGGCGACCAGCCGGGCTCCACCAACCAGGTGATGTTCCCGGTCTACGCGAAGGCGGCCAAGATCAACGCGGCCGACACCAAGTTCGTCGCCAACCCGCCGCCCGCGCTGCCGCAGTTGCTCGCGGCCGGCAAGGTCGACGGCATCGGCCAGTTCGTGGTCGGGGTGCCGCTGGTCGAGAAGGCCGACCCGGACAAGCGCAAGGCCGTCGTCCTGCCGTACGGCAACCTGCTGCCGGACCTGTACGGCAACGCGATCATCACCCGGGACGATCTGGCCAAGGATCACCCCGATCAGGTGAAGAAGTTCACCACCGCGCTGCTCAAGGGTCTGCAGGACACCATCGACGACCCGGCCTCGGCGGCCAAGACGTTGAAGAAATACGTGCCGAACACCGATCTCGAGGTGGCCACCGCGGAACTCGAGCTGATGAAGCCGTACGTCAAGCCGGACGACTTCAACGGTGCCCTGGGTGAGGTCGACACGAACCGGGTGCAGAAGATCATCAACCTGCTCGAGGAGGCCGACGCGGTCAAGCCGAAGGGTTCGATGAAGCCGGCCGACGTGGTCAACGACGCGCTGGCACCGAAGGGCTGACCATGATCGAGCTGGGCGGAGTGGGTCAGGTCTTCGAGGGCCGCGGGGGCAGGGTCCAGGCGCTCGACGACATCGACCTGCACGTCCGGGAGAACGAGTTCGTCACGCTGATCGGCCGGTCCGGTTGTGGCAAGTCCACACTGCTCCGGCTGATCGCGGGACTGCTGCCGCCGACGTACGGCGCGGTCACGGTGGCGGGGGAACCCGTGACCGGGCCGCGGCGGGACGTGTCGTTCATGTTCCAGCGGCCGGCGCTGCTGCCGTGGCGGTCGGTGCTGTCGAACGTGATGCTCCCGGTCGAGATCTCCGGGGGCGACAGCGGCCGCAAGGAGTACCGGGACCGGGCCCACGAGCTGCTGGAGCTCGTCGGCCTGTCCGGGTTCGAACGCCGGCTGCCGCACGAGCTGTCCGGCGGCATGCAGCAGCGGGTGTCGTTGTGCCGGTCGCTGATCCGGCGGCCGCAGGTGATGCTGATGGACGAGCCGTTCTCGGCGCTGGACGCGCTGACCCGGACCGAGATGTCGGACGAGCTGCAGCGGATCCAGATGGAACTGGCCACCACGATCGTGTTCGTCACGCACTCGATCGAGGAGGCCGTGCTGCTCGCCGACCGGGTCGTCGTGCTGACGCCCCGGCCGGGCCGGCTGCGCGAGATCGTCGAGATCGACATCCCGCGGCCGCGCAGCCTGGGCACCAACGCCCACCTGAGCAAGGTGGCCGAGATCAGCGGCCGCTTGCACGGTCTGCTGGCCGAGAAGACCCACCCCGTGGACGCTCCCGAGGCGACCCGATGAGAACCCGCTCCTCCTGGCTGACCACCTCGCGCACCAGCGCGATCCTGCTGCCGGTGGTCGGCGTGATCGCGACCATCGCCCTGTGGTGGCTGGTGATCGTGGTCTTCGACATCAAGCAGTTCCTCCTGCCCAGCCCGTACGACGTACTGCAGCGCTTCCTCGAGCAGCCCGGTTACCTGCTCCAGCAGACCTGGGTCTCGCTGGTCGAGTCGCTGGCCGGGTTCGGGCTGGCGATCGTGGTCGGGATCCCGATCGCGCTGTTGATCGTGCGCTCGGCGATCCTCGAGCGGCTGGTCTACCCGTTGCTGCTGGCGGTGAACGCGATCCCGAAGATCGCGATCGCGCCGCTGTTGGTGGTCTGGATGGGCTTCGGCCAGCTGCCCAAGATCATGATGGCGCTGCTGGTCTGCTTCTTCCCGATCGTGATCTCGACCGCGCAGGGCATGAAGTCGACGCCGGCCGAACTGGTCGAGCTGCTGCGGTCGCTGAAGGCCAGCCGGACGCAGGAGTTCTTCAAGCTCCGGCTGACCTACGCGCTGCCGCAGATCTTCACCGGCCTCAAGGTGGCGATCTCGCTGGCCGTGATCGGCTCGGTGATCGGTGAGTTCGCCGGCTCCACCGAGGGCCTGGGCTACGTGATCTGGAATTCCGGCGCCTCGGCCGACACCCCGCTGGCCTTCGCCGCGATCGGCCTGCTCAGCATCATGAGCATCGTCTTGTTCTACGGCCTGGTCCTGCTGGAGCACCTGCTGCTGCCCTGGGCCGAGGAGACCCGGTGACCACCCAGACGCCGGACGCCGACCACCGGGTGCTGGTGCGCCCGGCCTGGCTCGAGGCGACCGTGTCCGCGGTGTTCACCGCGCTGGGCTTCGAGCCCGCCGACGCGGCCCAGATCGCGCACTCGCTGGTCGAGGCGGACCTGCGCGGCGTCAGCTCGCACGGCGTCATGCTCGTCCCGATGTACGTCGAACGGCTGAACGCCGGGGGAGTCACCCGGGAGCGCGAGCTGGACATCCTGCACGACGCCGGCGCGGCGATCGTCGCCGACGCCCGCGGCGGGATGGGCCAGCTGTCCAGCCCGCGGGCGATGGGGCTCGCGATCGAACGCTCCGGCCGGTACGGGATCGGGCTGGTCTCGGTCCGCAACGCGCACCACTTCGGCGCCGCCAGCCGCTGGGCCGTGCAGGCCGCCGACGTGGGCCGGCTGGGTATCGCGATGTCGAACACGACGCCGTTGATGCCCGCGCCCGGCGGCGCCGAGCGGATCGTCGGCAACAACCCGCTCGCGATCGCCGTACCGACACAGGCCGGCGCCGAGATCGTGCTGGACATGGCCTTGTCGGCCGTTGCCCTGGGCAAGATCCGGCTGGCGGCGTCGGCCGGGCGGCCGATCCCGGACACCTGGGCGACCGACGCGTCGGGCCTGCCGACCACGGATCCCGAGGACGCCGTCCTGGGCATGCTGCTGCCGGCGGCGGGCCACAAGGGGTTCGGGCTGGCGCTGATGATCGACGTGCTGACCGGCGTACTGAGTGGTGGCGGCTGGGGGGAGCAGGTCCGGCCGCTGTACCGGGAGCCGGACCGGCCGAACGACTGCGCCCACCTGTTCCTCGCGATCGACCCGGAGCTGCTGGGTGGGATCGAGGGGTTCCGGCAGCGGTCGTCGGCGCTGGCCGAGCGGGTTCGCGGCAGTGCGACCGCGCCCGGCGTCGACCGGGTGTACCTGCCGGGGGAGATCGAGGCGGATCGAGCCCGGCAGCAGCGGCGGACCGGAGTCCTGATCGAGCGGTCGGGGCTGGACGGTCTGCTGGCGGCGGCCCGCGCGGTGGGCGCCGTGGTTCCGACCGGAGGGGTGCAGAACTGATGCCGAAGACCCAACTGACCAGCGCCGCGCTGCGCAGCCCGAACGGGGTGTTCTCGCAGGCGATCGTGATCGAGGCGACCGGGCGGCTGGTGTTCGTCTCCGGGATGACCGCGCGCCGGCCCGACGGCAGCATCGCCGGGGTCGGCGACGTCAGCGAGCAGACCCGCCAGGTGTGCGAGAACGTGCAGGCCGCGGTCCGCGAGGCCGGCGGCACGCTGGACGACGTCTGCCGGGTGGACGTGTACGTGCGCAACATGGAGGACTTCGCGAAGATCCACGAGGTCCGGGCGCAGTACTTCCACGAGCCGCTGCCCGCTTCGACGATGGTCGAGGTCAGCAAGCTGGCCCACCCCGACTACCTGATCGAGATCTCCGCGATCGCGGTGATCGCATGAGGAAGGCAGGTGATCGAAATGCGTTCTGTCGAGTGGGTGTGACATGCGGTTCGTGACAGTGGCGTACGCCGGTGGCGAGCGGCCCGGCGTACTGGACGGCGACGAGGTCGTCCTGCTCCCGTACGACGACCTGGTGGCCGTGATCGAGGCCGGTGCCGACGCGGCGCTGACCGGTGAGCGGATCCCCTTCCGGGAGCAGGACCTGCGGGCGCCGATCCGGCGGTTCCGCCGTGACATCCTCTGCACCGGCTGGAACTACTGGGACCACTTCGAAGAGAGCCGCGGCAAGCGCGAGGGCCAGGACGTCGACCGGCCCGAGCACCCGACGTTCTTCACCAAGGGCCCGGACGTCGTGGTCGGTCCGTACGACCCGATCGCCTACGACCCGGCGCTGTCGGCCAAGTGGGACTACGAGGCCGAGTTGGCGCTCGTGATCGGCAGGACCGGCCGCAGCATCGAGGTCGAGGACGCGCTGGACCATGTCTGGGGCTACACGCTGGCCAACGATGTGTCGCAGCGGGACCTGCAGCGCGCGCACGGCGGCCAGTGGCTCAAGGGCAAGAGCATCGACGCGACCATGCCGCTCGGCCCGTGGATCGTCACGCCGGACGAGCTGGGCGACCCGCAGGACGTCCGGCTGCAGTGCCTGCTCAACGGCGAGGTCATGCAGGACGCCTCGACCAAGCAGATGGCCTACGACCTCGCCACACTGATCAGTGAGCTGTCCTTCGGTATGACTCTGCGCCCCGGCGACCTCCTGCTCACCGGTACGCCGTCCGGCATCGGCAACGCCCGCGAGCCGCAGGTGTTCCTGAAGGAGGGCGACGAGGTCGTCACCCGGTCGGACAAGATCGGCGAGCTACGCAACACGCTGGTCTACCGGGAGCTGACGTGACCAGCCGGCTGGAGCTCCTGCCCGGTGGCCGTCGTGGCGGACGCCGTACGCTCGCCGAGACCGCCGCGGCCGAGCTGCACCAGCTGATCCTGTCCGGTGAGCTGCCCAGCGGTACGCCGTTGCGGCTGGTCGAGTTGGCCAACCGGCTGGAGATGAGCCAGATGCCGGTCCGCGAAGGGCTGCGCCGGCTGGAGGCGCTCGGGCTGATCGACATCATCCCGCATCGTGGAGCCTGGGTCCGCGAGCTGTCGCTGGAGGACCTGCACGACACCCACGAGACCAGACTGGCGCTGGAGAGCCTCGCCGTACGGGCTGCTGCCGAGCACTTCGGGTTGGAGGACGAGCAGAAGGCGGTGGTCGCGCTGGAGGAGCACCTGCGGATGTGCCGGGCCGACGACTCGATCGGAGCCCGGCAGGCGCATGCCGACTTCCACTTCGCGCTCTACCGGGCCGGCGGCTCGCAGTGGCTGGCCCGCGCGATCGAGCCGGTCTGGCAGAACAGCGAGCGCTACCGGTTCGGCAGCCGCCAGACGCCGTTCCAGATCGAGCAGAACCGGCGGGAGCACCAGGCCATCCTGGACGCCTGCGTCGCCAAGGACCCGGACGCCGCCGAGCAGGCGCTGCGTGACCACCTGGCTGGCGCGGTCCAGCGGATCACCGAGACGATGACCTCGAAGCAGAAGGGGACGTCGTCATGAAGGTGAGCTTCGACGCGACCGGCGAGGTCGTGGTCGTGACCGGTGGTGCGCACGGCATCGGCGCCGCGCTGGCGTCGGCTGTGGTCGCCCACGGCGGTACGGCGGTGGTGCTGGACGTCAGCCCGCCGGCCGACGAGCGGGTCGAGTACGTCGAGGTCGACGTGTCCGACCGGCCCGCGGTGTTCAAGGCGGTCGGCACGGTGGTCGAGCGGCACGGCCGGATCGACGGGCTGGTCGCCGGTGCGGCGGTGCAGCCGCGGTCCGCCGTACTGGAGATGGACCCGGCAGACTGGACCCGCACGCTGCAGGTGAACCTGGACGGCGTGGTCTGGGTCTGTCAGGCCGTTGTACCGCACATGGTGGAGCGGTCGGCCGGCTCGGTCGTGGTGTTCACCTCCGGCCTGGCCGCGACCGGCTTCCCGCAGGCGGCGGCGTACGCGTCGAGCAAGGCGGCGCTGACCGCCTTCGCCAGGACGCTGGCGGCCGAGGTGGCCGAGCACCGGGTCCGGGTGAACATCGTCGCGCCCGGTGTGATCGACACCGACCAGTTCCGGGCCGCCAACGCCGGTGCCGACCTCGACCACTGGCGGGAGACCACCGGCATCGGCGACCCGGCCGACGTCGTCGGCCCGCTGCTGTTCCTGCTCTCCGACGCGGCCGCGATGACCGGGTCCCAGCTGACCCGGGAGCGCGCCTTCGCCCGGTTGACCGACCTCACGGAGTGATGAGTGACCTCGACTGACCAGCAACTGCCCGTCGCCGTGGTCGGCGCCGGGCCGATCGGCCTGACCACCGCACTCGGCCTGGCGCACTACGGCGTGCCGTACGTGCTGCTGGAGGAGGACGCGGTGCTGTCCTCCGACACCAAGGCCGGTACGACGCTGAGCCGCACTCTGGAGATCTGGAACCGGTACGGCGCGGTGGAGGGCATCCTGGGCGCGGCGGTGCGGATCGACGAGATCGGCGACATCGACCGGGCCACCAACACGCCCCGGGCCTCGGTCCAGCTGGCCGAGCTGGTCAACGACACCCAGTTCCCGTTCGTGATCAACCTGCCGCAGCAGCTGATGGAGCCGCTGCTGGCCGACGCGCTGCCGCAGCCGGTCCGTACGCAGCACCGGCTCACCTCGTTCGAGGTACGCGACGACCGGGTCGTGCTGCAGCTGGACACACCGGACGGTCCGCAGGAGCTCGAGGCGTCGTACCTGCTGGCCTGTGACGGCGGCCGGAGCAAGATCCGGGACGCGCTCGGGGTCAAGGTGGTCGGCGAGACCCTGCCCGAGCGGTACATGCTGATCGACGTCGCGGTCGACCTGGACGTCGACAACGCCCGCGACTACCCGTACCTCGCCTACTTCGCGGACGCCGCCGAGTGGATGGTGCTGATCCGTCAGCCGGACAACTGGCGGTTCCTGTTCCCGCTGGCGCCCGGCGCGGAGCCACCGGGCACGGAGGACCTGCTGGTGAAGGTGAAGCAGTTCATCGGCGAGGTCGACCGGATCGAGCTGCTCGGCACTGTCGTCTACAACGTGCACCACCGGGTCGCCGAGCAGTGGACCAAGGACCGCAAGGTCTTTCTGATGGGCGACGCCGCGCACCTGATCACGCCGATGTGGGCGCTCGGCCTGAACACCGGTGCGCTGGACGCGTCGAACCTGCCGTGGCGGCTGGCCTGGGTGCACCGTGGCTGGGCCGACCCGTCGTTGCTGGACGGGTACGAGCAGGAGCAGCGGCCGGTGGCGGTCGAGGGCTCCGGCGAGATGGCCGAGGCCGCGCGCAAGTACATGGCGTTGCAGCGCGGTGCGGTCACCGAGGACACCGGCGCGTGGGCGACGGCGTACAACCGCACGCTGCTCAGCGTCCGGCTCGACGTGGAGGGCGTGGGCGACTGGTCGATGGTGGCGACCGGTACGACGCCGCCGGCCGTGCGCGCCGGAGACCGCGCACCGGACCTGGCGCTGCACAGTCAGACCGGCCGGGTCACGATCCACGACCTGTGCCGGGACTCGTTCGTCGCGTTGTACTTCACCGACGTCCGCCGCCGCCCGGACATCCCGGTCAATGACTCACCGGCCTTGCGGCACTACGCCGTCTCGCGGTGGGACGCGCCGCACGACTCCGGGCTGCGCGACCGGTCACTGTTCGACCCTGGCAGCATCGCGACCAACCGGTACGGCGTACCGGCGGACAGCGTCGTATTGATCCGGCCCGACGGCCACATCGCGGCTGTGGCTCCGGCGGCACCCGGTGTCGCCGAGGAGCTCTACACGCGAATGACCGGCCGGCCTGTTCCCCGGGAGGCGTCATGACTTTCGACGAACCGCTGCGCGAGATCCTGCTGCAGACCGACGACCTGGACTGGGTCGAGAAGTCGCTGGACGGGTTGTCGCACAAGATGCTGTGGCGGGATCCGGAGACCGAGGCGTCGATCGCGCTGGTGAGGTTCGAGCAGGGGTCGGGTATCCCGTCGGAGCACAAGCACGCGTCGAACCAGTTCATGTTCTGCCTGTCCGGGCGATACGTGTACCTGCCGACCGGGACGACGCTGACCAAGGGCAGCTTCTACTGGAACCCGAAGGGCGTCGTGCACGGGCCGACGCGCGCGGAGGAGACCTCCGTCCTGCTGGAGGTGTACGACGGCCCGCACTACCCGGAGCGGCCGTCCTTCTACGACAACGACGAGGACGCACGCTGACATGGCCGGCTGGGACGTCCACACGCATCTGATACCGCCCACTGTGCTGGCTGCTGCCCGCAGCGGCGACTTCGGCCTGTCCGTCGAGGGCAACTCGCTGGTGGTCGACGGACAGCACCGGCTGCCGCTCGGCAAGCTCGCCGACCCGGCCGCGCTGCTGCAGTGGGTCAGTGATCAGGACCTGGACGGCGCGGTGGTGTCGGTACCGCCTGCGCTGTTCCGCTACGACCAGGGCGTGGAGTGGACCGCACTGCTCAACCAGGGGCTCCGGGAGTTGGCCGGGCCGCGGTTGCGGGTGCTGGCTCACGTCCCGCTCCTGCACGCCAGCGCTCCGGCGGTCGCCGCGGCGCTGGGGGAGGAGGGCGTCTTCAGCGGCTTCGCCCTCGGTACGCCGGGCTTCGCCGGGCTGGACGCCGTCTGGCAGGTGCTGGACCGGCTGAACGCGTTCACTCTGGTCCATCCCGGGCACAGCACGGACCGGCGGCTGGACGCGTTCTACCTGTCGAACCTGCTCGGAAACCCTTACGAAACAGGGCTTGCGGCGGCCGAGCTGGTCTTCACCGACGTACCGGCGCGGTTTCCGGGGATCAAGTTCTGCCTGTGCCACGGTGGCGGCGTGACGGCCGCGCTGGCCGGGCGGTGGCAGCGCGGGATCGACACCGAGCGGCCGGGCATCGAGGCGCCGACGCTGGCGGTGGCCGAGGCGCTGCAGCGGTTCGTGGCCGACGACCTGGTGCACGATCCGGCCGTACTGCCGCTGCTGGAGTCGACGTTCGGGGACGTGCTGGCCGGCAGCGACTGGCCGTTCCCGATGGGCAGCGACCGGGTGGATCCGCGCCGGGCGCAGGCGGCCGAGGCGTTGACCCGTCCGCTCGGCCAGGGGGTTCGGTCGGCGTGAGGAGGACTTTTGCGCAGCCGCAAGATGTGATCAGATATCAAACCCAACCGGGGGCGACGGGCACGAGGGGGGTGGGTGGATGAGCGCGCGACAGAGCACGGTGCTGCGCTGTTACGGGCCTGGGCAGCAGTTGAAGGCCGAGGAGGTCGAGCTGGCCGCCGGACCGGGGGAGACGCTGGTCGAGATGGACGTCGCCTCGGTGACCCAGCTCGACCGGACCGTGCTGGCCGGCAAGCTCGCTCAGCAGTTGCAGCCGCCGTTCGTGCCGGGGTCCGAAGGCGGCGGTGTCGTGGTCGACTCGGAGCTGTACCCGTCGGGCACCCGGGTGGTGATCCGCGGCGGCGGAGTCGGCGTCACCCGGCAGGGGACCTGGGGCTCGATGGCGGTGGTGCCGAACTCGTCCGTGCACGCGCTGCCCATCGGCTTCGACACCGCCGAGGCGCTGGCCCTGCTGGCACCGGCCCTGACCGCCCACACCGCTGTACGGCGAGTGGCCGGCGTCGTCCCCGGTGAGACCGTCGTGGTCACCGGCGCGACCGGTCTGGTCGGGCGACTGTGTGCTGCGGTCGCTAGAGCCGCCGGGGCCGGCAAGGTGATCGGTCTGGCCCGTTCCGGCGACTCCGTGGACCTGCTGACCCGGCTGGTGGACCAGGTGGTCCGGGTGGACGAGCTGGGCCAGGTCGGCCGGGAGCTGCCGTGGTGTGACGCGGTGATCGACACAGTGGGTGGTCCGGTGACCAGTGGAGTGATGAGTCACATCACGCCGGGCGGACGGATCGCCGTACTGGGTTACACGGCCGGCGAGTTCGCCACGCTCGACCTGCACCAGCTGATCGGGCGGGACCTGCGAGTGCTGCCGGTCAACATGCAGCGGACGACCATCGAGGCCGGAACGGTGTCCCAGGTCCTGGCCGACATCGCACCCGCGCCGATCACGCCGGAGCTGGACATGATTCCGGCGTACCGGGTGGACGAGGCACTCGACCGGCTGGTCGGCGGTACGGCGGAGCGGCGGGTGCTTCTCGACCTGACCCGGCTGCGCTGAGTAGTGGACGGGCGGCGGCCGCGATGAAAGGCTGGACCGCTGGTCGGGCGGCCGGCTGCACGACCGGCGCGGTACGCGGTCGCATGGGGGCGCGGCGGGCAATCCGCCGCCGGAACCCCCGCGCGGGCCTCCGCACCGCTACGGTTACCTCCCAGACGTGTATGCAGTGGACGAGAGAGGCAGCCCACACCCGATGACCCGACGACTCGAGCTCACGCCCGGGGGGCCCAGTGGCAGGCGCACTCTCGCCGAGGAAGCCGCTGCCGAGCTGCACGAGCTCATCCTGTCCGGCGAGCTGCCGAGCGGGACCGCCCTGCGGCTGGAGGAGCTGGCCAAGCGGCTGGACATGAGCCAGATGCCGATCCGGGAAGGGCTGCGCCGGATGCAGGCGCTCGGCCTGGTCGAGATCGTCCCGCACAAGGGCGCCTGGGTGCGCGAGCTGTCGATGGAGGACCTGCGCGACACCCACGAGACCCGGCTGGCGCTGGAGACGCTCGCGGTCCGCGCCGCGGCGACCCGGTTCGCCGAGTCCGACGCGGTGGTCGCCAAGGCGGCGCTGGCCGAGCACGTCCGGCTGTCCAAGGTGGGCGACATCATCGCCTCCCGGCAGGCACACACCGAGTTCCACTTCGCCATCTACCGGGCCGGCGGGTCGCGCTGGCTGCCGCGCGCGATCGAGCCGGTCTGGCAGAACAGCGAGCGCTACCGGTTCGGGTCGCGGCAGACCAAGGCGCGGATCGAGCAGACCCGGCGCGAGCACCAGGCGATCCTGGACGCCTGCCTGGCGCACGACGAGCAGGGCGCGGACGCGGCGCTGCGCGAGCACCTGGAAGGTGCGTTCCGCCGGATCAGCGAGACGATGGCCCGGCGGTACACCAAGGAGCAGTGAGCGGGCGGGTCAGTCGGCCAGGTGGGCCGGAAAGCCGCCGGTGGCGATCGGGCCCCAGCGGGTCGGGGTGATCCGGATCAGGCACTTGCCCTGCTTGCGCATCGCCTCGCGGTACTCGTCCCAGTCCGGGTGCTCGCCGGCGATCGAGCGGTAGTAGTCGACCAGCGGCTCGACCGCGTCCGGCAGCAGGATCACCTCACCGGTGCCGTCCACCTGCACCCACGCGCCGTTCCAGTCGTCGGACAGCACCATCACACTGGTCTGCGGGTTGCGCTGCACGTTGGTGCTCTTGGCCCGTTCGGGGTAGGAGGAGATGACGATCCGGCCCTCGGTGTCGACACCGCCCGACACCGGCGAGGCCTGCGGCGTACCGTCCTGGCGGGTGGTGATCAGCAGCATGTGGTGACGCGGACGGACGAACTCCAGCAGTCCGTCGAGGTCGACCTTGGTGTTGGTGGCAATCGCTCTCGGCATACCGCCCACCCTAGGGTGTGGCCGGTCGGTCAGGGCACCGCCGTCTCGTGCACGCTCAGCCAGCGCACGCCGTACCGGGCGGACTCGTCAGGGACCAGTACGGCGGTGACGCGTCGCGACGAGCCGACCGAGTGCCGCTCCAGGAACCGGCAGACGACCACCTGGCCGGTCCGGATCACCAGCTCGAACTGCTCGATCCCGATCGTCAGTCCCGGTACGGCGTTGCGTGCACCGGCCAGTGCGTCGCTCAGCCCGGCCAGGTCGACCCGTGCGCCGTCGATGGCGACCAGACTGAACTCCGGGTGGTGCATCCGGCGGAAGGTGTCGAGCAGCCCGTCCTCCGCCTCGCTGCCCAGCCAGCGGGCCAGGTCCTCGTGGTGCCGGACGACCTCGGCCTCGATCGGATCGGTCATGCGAAGTCCAGCCGGAGCAGTTCGTCCGGGTGGATCACTTGCTCGAGCTCGTCGTCGCTGAGCTTGTTGATCAGGGCCTTGAACCGCTGTGCCTGCGGTGTGGTCGGCAGTACTCCCGCCAGCAGGTCGGGCAGGAGCAGCTCGTACCCGCAGCGTGCCCGCGCGGTGTAGCGGTGCCGGGTCCGGGCCACCGCCGAGGCGACCCGGATGGCATGCTCGTTGCCTGCGGCAACATGGGTGCGGTCGGTCTCCCGGGCGGCGAAGCGGTAGCCGTTGGCCAGCTCGCAGCGATGGCAGTCCAGCGGGCCGGCTCCGAGCTGCTCGCCGCAGTCCTGGCAGCGCAGTTGCTTCAGGGCGCCGTCGACGACCCGCCACTCGAACTCGGCCGGGTCCTGCAGGACCACCTCGGCCAGGGTCTGGTCGTCCGTCGTACCGGCGTCTGCGCGGAACTGCCGCCAGGCCGCGTCGATGCTGTCTTCGACTTCGGCGACCGCGGCCCGGAAGCGTGGGTGGTCGACTCGGCGCATGCAGGCGAGTCTAGGTGGCTTGTAGGCTCGCCACGATGAGTCAGTACGCCGGTGTGCCGGGGCCTGCCGAGCTCCGGATGGTTCCGGAAACCCGCGGGCGAGCGTTGCTGCCGATGGTGGGCCTGCTGGTGCTGTTCGCGGTGGTGCTTCTGCTGCTCGGGTCGCTCGGCGGGCTGGTGGTCGGAATCCTGGCGAGTGCGATCGGCACGATCGCCGCCGTGACGTACCTGATGCTGAAGCTCAACCGGCTGACGGAAGCCAACGTGCTGCGGCTCGACGACCGGGGGATCCATTGGCAGGCCGGTGGGGGAGTCGTGCACGAGGTGGCCTGGGCGGACGTGACCGGAATCGGCCCGGTGAACGTGCAACTCACGCCGCGGCGCCGGTTGCATGCCGGAGCGGTCCCGCAGACCGTGCAGGCGTCGATGGCCGACCACGGGGTGCAGGGGTGGTCGACGGTGACGTTGCCGGCCCGGATCCCCGCGGTGATGCGGCAGGCACTCGCCGCGATGCCGGTCGACCAGGCGTCCGGAAAGCGGCACATCGGGATCCCTCTGGGGTCCTTCGATCCCGACTGGCCGGCCGGGCCGATCGGCGCCTGGATCCACGCTCGGCGCCCTGACCTGCGGGTCTGACTCCCGGAGCCGACCTGTGGACGGCTCGATTGACACGAGTCGAACAGGTGTTCGAACATGGTGGTGTGACGGGGACATCAGCAGACCAGGCAGTACTGACTCAGGCCGACGCCGCTTCGGCCCGGGGTAAGCCTGCCCGCCGTGCCACGGCCCTTGATCAGGCCCGCCACCTGCTGGCCCGGGCCCACGCCCAGAAAGCTGCCCGCGAAGCCGAAGCCGAGGCCCCTCCTGCCCAGAGTCCGTCCGGGGTACTGACAGCTCTTCCGACGCTCGACACCGCCCGCTCCCGAGCGGTCTCGGCGCCACGCACCACCGAGACCCGGGTCCAGCAGGCGCTCGACACCGCCGGCGCGGAGCGCTCGCTGCCGACGCTGCCGGCCGTCTCCGAACTGCTGTCCGGGGCTCCGCTGCGCGGCGGCGCGGTGTACTCCGTGCGCGGCTCCAGCGCCCTGGTGATGGCGATGATGGCCGGCCCGTCCGCCGAAGGCGCCTGGTGCGGAGTGGTCGGGATGCCGTCGTTCGGTGCGGAGGCGGCCCGTGCTCTCGGGGTCGACCTCGAGCGCCTGGTGCTCGTCCCCGACCCGCAGCACGACTGGCTGAGCGTGGTCGCCGCCCTGGTCGACGCCCTGACCGTGGTGGTGGTCCGTCCGCCGGGCGAGGTCACTTCGGGCGAGGCATCCCGGCTGTCGGCCCGGCTCCGCACCAGGGGCGCGACGCTGATCGCCGTCGGCTCGTGGCCCGGCAGCGAAGCCCGGCTCGAGGTCCAGGCCAGCACCTGGAGCGGGCTGGGCGCCGGTGAAGGCCACCTCACCGCCCGGCAGGCGACGATCGCCGTCACCGGCCGCGGCGCCGCCGTACGGCCTCGGCGGCATCAGCTCTGGCTGCCGGCTCTCGACGGGACCATCCGGCCGGTGGACGAGGGCGCGGTCGACGGTGTGGTCGACGACAGCACTCGCTGGTTGCAGGAGGCGGTCGGCTGATGACGATCGCGGCGCAGTTCAAGGCTTCCGGGTCCACCCGGCAGGTGGGACAACGGACGATGGTGGTGTGGGTGCCGGACTGGCCGGTGCTCGCGGCTGCTTCGGTGGAAGGGGTCTCGCCGTCCGCCGCCCTGGCGGTCCTGCAGAAGGGCCGGGTGCTGGCCAGCTCGGCGGCGGCCCGCGCCGAGGGAGTACGCCGTGGGCTCCAGGCCCGGGACGCGCAGTCGCGCTGCCCGGACCTGCTGGTGCTCAAGTACGACCCGGTCGTCGACGCGCGGGCGTTCGACCCGGTGATCAGCTGCCTGGAGGCGCTCACCCCGGGCATCCAGGTGATCCGCCCGGGCATGTGCGCGCTGAAGGCCCGCGGCCCCAGCCGGTACTACGGCAGCGAGCCGGCCGCGGCGGAGAAGCTGCTCGACCGGCTGGAGACGTACGACGTACCGGGTGGGCGGGTCGGGGTCGCGGACGGCCCGTTCGCCGCCGAGCAGGCCGCGCGGGCCGCGTCGGCGCAGACCCGGGTGCGGGTGATTCCGCCGGGCGGGTCGGCCGAGTTCCTGGCGCCGCTCACGATCGACACGCTGGAGCGGCCGGAGCTCACCGATCTGCTGCGGCGGCTCGGCCTGCGGTCGCTCGGTGCGTTCGCGCGGCTCCCGGCGACCGAGGTGCTGACCCGGTTCGGGCCGGACGGCGCGTTCGCCCATCGGCTGGCCCGCGGCGACGACGACCGCGGGGTGGTGGCCCGGGAGGTTCCGCCCGAGCTGACCCGCACCCTCGACTTCGAACCACCGGTGGACCGGGTCGACCAGGTCGCGTTCGCGGTCCGCACGGTCGCGGAGGAGCTGGTCGGCCGGCTGGCCGCGCTCGGCCTGGTCTGCACCACCCTGCGCGTCGAGGTCGGGACGGAGTCCGGCCGGGTGCACGAGCGGGAGTGGTTGCATCCCCGCTGGTTCGGCCCTGGCGACGTGGTCGACCGGGTCCGCTGGCAACTCCAAGGCAGCGGTACGGCGACCAGCGAGCTGACCTCACCGGTGGTGCGCCTCCGCCTGGTCCCCGAGCGGGTCGACCCGGTCGGCGCCCACGTCGACACGCTCTGGGGAAGCGGTCCGGACGAACGGATCCATCGCGCCCTGTCCCGTGTCCAGAGCATGCTCGGTCACGGCGCCGTGGTCACCCCGGTGATCAGCGGCGGCCGCGGCTACGCCGAACGCCAGACCTTGATCCCGTGGGGGGATCCACTCACGCCCGCGCGTCCGCCCAGCGAACCCTGGCCTGGTTCTCTTCCTGCTCCCACCACGCCGCCCACTCCTGTGCCCGACGCCGATTCCCTCTCGGGGTACGCGCCGGGTGCTGCCTCCGTGTCTGCGATTTCCCCGCCCGTCGTCTCCGTGCCCGTCGCCAAGCCTGTGGCTTCCGAGCCTGTCGCCTCCAAGCCGGTGGCTCCCACGCCTGTCGCCAAGCCTGTGGCTTCCGCGCTCGTTGCTGCCGAGGCCGACCCGGCGTCCGCTGTCCCTGTCCTTCGCTCCTCGCCTTCCACCCCCGCACGCTCTGCGCCCAGCACCTCCGGACAGGAGTCCTCCACCCCCGTGTCCCGCCGGCCACGCACCACGACCCCGCTGCCCTTGCCGTCCACTTCCGGCTGGCCGGTGCCGGTGCCGACGCTGGTCTATCCCTCGCCGCGTCCGGCGGAGGTGCTGGCGGCCGACGGGCGGCAGGTCACGGTCAGTGCCCGCGGCGGCCTGTCCGGCGCTCCCGCCGCCTTCCGCCTGCTGCCCGGACCACAAGTTGCCGACAGCAACAAGTTGCATCCGGTCACCGCCTGGGCCGGCCCGTGGCCGGTGGAAGAACGCTGGTGGGACGAGGAGGCCGAGAACCGGCTGGCCCGCTTCCAGCTGGTCACCGCCGACGGACGCGCCTGGCTGGCCGCCGTCCAGAACACCCACTGGTGGATCGAGGCCAGCTATGACTGACCCCTGGGCGTTGGCCGGCGCGTCCAGCACCTGCCGCCGCCACTCGACCGAGGGGCACCTGGTCTGCGCTCGGCGCCACCTCCTGGCCGCCCACCGGCAACGCCACCGACTCACCGCGCACCGTCACCTGCGCTATGCCCGCCGCCATCTCCTCGCCGCACATCCGTGCCCGCCCAACTCGGCGCGGGGTTCCACCGCACCGTCACGCGCCGCCGGCGACCACCTGACGCCGTACCGGATCTCCTGCCCGGCCAGCCATTCCCTCGCCGGTGCCCGTCATCTCCGCCTGCCCTGTCACCGCCGCCCGTCCACCTGGCGCCGCCTTCAACGAGCTCATCACCAACTCCACCACCTGCGGGCAGGAGCCGGCCGTGTGTCCGAGTAGACCTCGTTCAGGTGCGGGGAAATCCGGGCGCCGGCTGGAGTTGACGCCTACGCTCTGGTGGCATGCACAAGAGCCGGGTTTCGACGTTGCTGATCGACGTACCGCGCGAAGAGGCGCCGAAGGTCGCGGACTTCTGGAGTGCCGCGCTGGGTGTGCGGACGAGCAGTCCGCCGGGGGAGCCGCAGTACATCAGCCTGCACGACGCGGTGCCCGGCATGGTGACCGCGATCCAGGCGCTGGAGGAGGGCGAGGCGCGGTACCACCTGGACATCGAGACCGACGACGTGGATGCCGAGACCGCGCGGTTGATCGGGCTCGGCGCGGTCGAGGTGTCGAGCTGGCAGGGATGCCGGACACTGCGGGTGCCGGGTGGGCAGTTGGTGTGCGTGATCCCGGTGCACTCCGATCCCGAGGAATTCGCGGACCGTGCCACGACCTGGTCCTAGGCGTTAGACCCCGCGGCGGGACCACGCCCGGGCCGGGTTGTCCCGCAGCGGTCCGACCACGGCGAACATCACGCCCGTGCGGTCGTGGTCCGGGCGGCTGAGGGGCGGCTCGGGGTTGCTCCCCGATGTGCGGGCAGGCCTGGGCTGGCTAGGTTCGGAGCACGGCCTGGGGGCTCGAGGGGTGGGGATGTGGGATGAGGGCGATCGGACAAGATCGGTACGGCGCGCCGGACGTGCTGGAGCTGTGGGAGATCGACCGGCCGGTGCCGGGCGCGAGCGACGTACTGGTGCGGGTTCGCGCCGCGTCGGTCAACGCGCGGGACTGGCACCTGATGCGGGGCGATCCGTACGTCGCTCGCCTGATGGATCGTTCGACGTTCGACCGCCGCGGTCCTCGCCAACCGGTGCGGGGAACCGACTTCGCCGGGGTGGTCGAGTCGGTCGGGGCCGGCGTCTCGGCGTTCAAACCGGGGGACGAGGTGTTCGGCGAGGCGGAGGCGGCGTTCGCGGAGTACGTGTGCGCGCCGCAGACGGCGCTCGTCACCAAGCCGCCCAACCTCACCTTCGAGCAGGCGGCCGCACTGCCGCTCGCCGCCAACACGGCACTGATGGGCCTGCGCGACCTGAAAGCCGGTCAGCGGTTGCTGGTGAACGGCGCGTCCGGCGGGGTCGGCACCTTCGCGGTGCAGATCGCCACTGCGTACGGCGCGGAGGTGACCGGCGTCTGCAGCACGCGGAACGTCGACCTGGTCCGCTCTCTCGGTGCCGAGCACGTCGTCGACTACACGACCACCGACTTCACCCGCGAGAGCGCCCGGTACGACGTACTGCTCGATCTCGTCGGGAACCGCTCACTGCGGGAGTTGCGGCGCACGCTGAAGCCGGGCGGCACGCTGATTCTGTCTGGCGGCGGGGTGTCCCGGGGCGGCAGCCTGATCGGTCCGATCGCGCTGATCGTTCGCGGCGCTCTGCTCAGGAAGTTTGCCCGCAGCCATCGCGTGGTCGTGCTCGAGGCGGTGCCGAGCGCCGCGAACCTGCGCGTCCTGGCCGAACTCGCGGAGACCGGAAAGATCGTCCCGGTCATCGACCGGGAGTATCCACTGGAACAGGCCCCGGCGGCGATTGGTCACCTGGAGGTCGAGCACGCGCGCGCGAAGGTCGTTCTCACCGTCTGACCGCACAGATGTCAGAGCGCGGCCGCACGGGCGGTCAGGTACTGACGTTCCGGGAACGACTGCGTCTGCCGAGCAGCTTGCTCGTACGCCGTCCGGGCGGCTTCGGTGTCACCCGCGAGTTCGAGCAAGTGGGCTCGTACGGCGGTCGTGCGGTAGTGGTTCGCGAGAGCCGGATCCTCGACGGCCTGGTCGAGGCGGTCGAGGCCGGTGCGCGGTCCGTGCACCATCGCGACCGCGACGATGCGGTTCAGCGTGACGATCGGGCCGGGGGACAGGGTCTCGAGCAGCTCGTACAGAACCAGGATCTGGCGCCAGTCGGTGTCCGCGGGGTCCAGGGCCTCGGCGTGCACGGCGGCGATCGCGGCCTGAAGCTGGTACGGGCCGATCGGGGCCGTGCGCAACGTCCGGGTGATCAGTTCGGTGCCTTCGGTGATCGATGCGCGGTGCCAGCGCGACCGGTCCTGCTCGGGGAGCGGGACCAGGGCGCCGGAGGGCGCGGTCCGGGCGGGACGGCGCGCGTCGGTCAGCAGCATCAGCGCGAGCAGACCGCTCACCTCGCCCTCGGCCGGGAGCTGCTCGTGCAACTGGCGGGTCAGCCGGATCGCCTCGGTGCTCAGCTCGACGCGGTGCAAGCTCTCGCCCGAGCTCGCGGTGTAGCCCTCGTTGAAGATCAGGTAGAGCACGTGCAGTACGGCGGCCAGGCGCGGCCCGAGCTCGTCGGGCGGCGGCATCCGGAAGGTCGCGCCACCGGCCTTGATCGACGCCTTCGCCCGGCTGATCCGCTGACCGATGGTTGCCTCAGGCACCAGAAAGGCGCGGGCGATCTCGGCCGTGGTCAGCCCGCCGACGGCGCGCAGGGTGAGCGCGATCTGCGACGGGGGAGTGAGGGCCGGATGGCAGCACAGGAAGAGCAACGTGAGGGTGTCGTCGGTCTGTGGCGCCGGAGCAGGGTCGGCGGGCTCGGCCGCGGCGACGCTCTCCTCGCGTTTGCGCCGAGCGGCTTCGCTGCGCAGCAGCTCGATCCGGCGCCGGGACGCGACGGTGATCAGCCAGTTCAGCGGCTGGTCCGGGACGCCGTCGACCGGCCACTGGGTAGCGGCCGCGAGCAACGCCTCCTGCGCGGCGTCCTCGCACAGGTCGAACGCGCCGTACCGGCGGACCAGGGGCCCGACGATCCGGGGCGCCAGCTCCCGCAACAGCCCCTCGATCGCCGGCGTACCGGTGTTCACCGCAGGAAGCTCAGGTCCCGCACCGGACGGATCTCCACGATGCTGAAAGCCGCCTCCGGAATCCGCGTGACGATCTCCGTCGCGCGCTCGACCGTGTCGCACTCGACCAGGTAGAACCCCGCCAACTGCTCCTTGATCTCCGCGAACGGGCCGTCCGTGGTGATCGCCTTGCCGTCGCGCACCAGCACCTGCTTGGTCAGCGCCGGATCGTCGAGCGACTCGTTGGCGAGCAACTCACCGGTCGCGCTCAACGCGCTCTCCAGCTCGGTGTAGCCGGCCATCGACTCCCGGCGCTGCTCCTCGGACAGCTGGTTCCACAGCTCGCGTCCTTCGGGATTGCCGTAGATCAGGATCAGGAACTTCATCGGTCGCTCTCCCCTCCGTCGTGACCACCACCCTAGGACCCGGCTTTCCAGTCCTCCGTCAGTCGGGCACCACTCGCACCTGGACGTCATGACGATCGGCGTCGGCAGCCGCGAACGCGAGGAGGCCGGCGCCTTCGGTGACGACCTTCGTCGTGAGTTCGGTGGACAGCCGGCGGTAGGTGCGCACGTGCAGGGTCGCGGCTGCCCCGGTGCGCTCGATGGTCCAGTCGCCGCCGGTCACACCGTCGATGAGTACGACGGACGGCACCGGCCCGTGGGGACGGAACGAGTAGCGCTGGAAGTCGCCGGTGATGACCCGGCTGCGGTCGGCGTGCGAGAGCAACAGGTTGTCGAAGTCGTAGAGGTATCGCGGTGGAGCGGGCGTATCGGCGTCGGGGCGCGGGGCTTGCGGCAGATCGAACAGCTCGCGGTCGTCCTCGTCGCGCAAGACCAGCAACTCCCCACGGATCGAGTCGACGACTTCGCTCAGACGGGTCAGCCCTGACCAGGTTTGCAGGTCGCGCACTGTCGCGGGGCCGAACGCGCCGAGGTACCGGCGGACCAGGCCGGCGAGGTCCAGGCCACCGCCGGGCAGGCCACGGTCGAGCAGGCCACCGTCGGGCGGGCCACCGTCGGGCAGGCCGCCGAGCCACGCCTCAGCGGTGGTGTGGGCGATCGAACCGCTCCGGCCCCAGAGCCCGCGGGGCGGCACCTGGACGAGCGGTACCAGGTTGCGCACGGCATAGGCGAGCCCGGCCGGCGGACGATCGGGCCAGCGCTGGTGCAGGAGAGCACCGAGTTCGCGCTGCGTGCGTGGGCGTTCGGCGAGCAACTCGCGTCCAGCGGTGGTGACAGCGTCCAGGTCGAGATCGCGGACCGCCGCCTTGTGCGTGTGGTTGGTGAACAGGTCGCGATCCAGAACCGGCTGGACGAGGGCCCGCAGGGCGCCGGCGTCGCGGGCCGTGACCAGATGGATGGTCGACCGCATCACGGCCATCCGTACCAAGGTGCGCTCGACCAGCCCGTCGGCCGCGACCTCGGGGCTGAAGCCGGCGATCCGGGTCCACAGGCCGGTGTACCAGGTGTGGGGCGTCTGTGCCTGCAGCCCGACGAGATGCTCGATCACGTCGGGCACCGAGCGATCCGTGCGGGAGAGCAGGAACTGGCGGGCGAGGGTGGCCCGGTTCAACTCGCGTCGGCTCAACGGTCTGGTCGTCACGGCTGTCTCACACTTCTGCTGTCGGCTTGACCGGATGGATGGTTTCAGCCGGCGTCTCCTGGAACGAACACGACCCAGGCAGTCACTGGGCCACCCAGGACGCGCCCGACCTCCTGCTCGAAGACCTCCGGAACTTCCTCGGGAACTCGCTGCGCACTGACGCGCCGTACGGTCCGGAATCTCCCTTCGGTCTCGATCAGGTCACCGGTCGGTGACGTGCGTAGCCGGGCCGGTCCGGGGGCGTTCGAGTAGTCAGGGACGAATCCGGGGCTACCCCGGTGTGGCCGGGGCGAAACCCGGTGGCATGCCCCAGTAGAGTTACCGGCGGGACTGGGGTTCCAGGGACCGAGCCAGAGGAAAAGGGGGAGGGTCGCGTGCCGGACGTGGAGGTGTCCGACCGGGTACTGACGATCCCGAACGCACTGAGCTTCGCACGGCTGCTCGGTGTGCCGCTGTTCCTGTGGCTGATTCTCGGCCCGAAGGAGGACGGCTGGGCCCTGCTGGTGCTCGCCGTGTCCGGCTTCACCGACTGGGCCGACGGCCAGATCGCCCGCCGGATGAACCAGACCACCCGGCTCGGCCAGATGCTCGACCCGGTCGCCGACCGGCTCTACATCTTCGCGACCGTGCTCGGCCTGGCGCTGCGCGACATCATCCCGTGGTGGCTGGCGATCGCGCTGCCGTTGCGCGACCTGCTGCTGACCTTCACCCTGCCGGCGCTGCACCGCCGCGGCTTCAACGCGCTGCCGGTGCACTTCCTCGGCAAGTCCGCGACCTTCTGCCTGCTGTACGCGTTCCCGCTGCTGCTGCTCGGGGACGGCGACAGCACGCTCAACCTGCTGGCCCGCGTGTTCGGCTGGGCGTTCGCGATCTGGGGTACGGCGTTGTACTACTGGGCCGGCGCGCTGTACTTCGTGCAGCTGCGGCACCTGATCCAGACCGTCGAACCGATCAGCGGGCGACCGGGTCGATCGTGACTCAGCAAGCTCCACCGGGACAGCGGCGCGTGGACGCGTCCATGTCGCTGCTGAACAACCTGATGGCGCACCCGCTCGACGAGGGGTACGCGATCAGCGCCCGGCTGCGCCCACCGCAGAACGGGCCGAAGAAGGCCAGGCACCGGATCATGCTGGTGGTGGCGTTCGTCGTACTCGGCTTCCTGCTGTCGGTCGCCGCGGCGCAGAACTACCGCAGCGCGCCGGCCGCGGAGAAGCAGCGCAACGAGCTGATCGAGCGGGTCGAGCAGGCCGACAACCGGCTGAACGACCTGCGCAACCGGCAGTCCGCGCTGGCCGGCGAGGTGCGCGGTCTGCAGGCCGGCGCACTGTCGGACTCCGACGCGGCGCTGCAGCAGAAGGTCGACGACCTGGAGCTTCAGGTCGGTTCGGTCGCGGTGACCGGGCCGGGGATCAAGGTGGTCGTCGACGACGCCAAGAACGCCGACGACAAGGAGGGCCGGCTGCTCGACGTCGACCTCCAGCAGCTGGTCAACGGGCTGTGGACCGCGGGCGCCGAGGCGATCTCGGTGAACGGCCACCGGCTGACCAGCCTGACCGCGATCCGGGGCGCCGGCAGCGCGATCACGGTCGACTACAGCTCGCTCAACCCGCCGTACACGGTGCTCGCGATCGGTGACACCGCGACGTTGCCGGCCCGGTTCGCGCAGAGCCCGGGCGGGCAGTGGGTGCAGTACCTGGTGAGCAACTTCGATGTCCGGATGACGACCACGACGGAGGACTCCTTGCTGGTGCCAGCCGATGCGACCATCGCGCTGCGATACGCGAAGGTGGGGCCGAGATGATCGCCGTGCTCGGTCTGGTGGTCGGCGTCGTGATCGGCCTGCTGGTCGCGCCCGACGTGCCCGACTGGGCCCAGCCGTACCTGCCGATCGCCGTGGTGGCCGCGCTCGACGCGGTCTTCGGCGCCCTGCGCGCGTTCCTGGACGGGATCTTCGACGACAAGGTGTTCGTCGTCTCGTTCGTCTCGAACGTGCTGATCGCCGCCCTGATCGTCTACCTCGGTGACCAGCTCGGCGTCGGCTCGCAGCTGTCCACCGGCGTGGTGGTCGTGCTGGGCATCCGCATCTTCACCAACATGGCCGCGATCCGCCGGCACGTCTTCCGGGCCTGATCATGAGCGACGACCAGCAGCCACCCGAGAGCACGCCGCCGGAGGAGCCGAAGCGCCGGCACGAGCCGCAGCACCGCGGCGACACCCATCACCGCGCGGACAAGGCCGCGGAGTCCACCGGTACGACGGACGAACCGGTGATGCCGGCCGCTCCCACCCCGATGCCCCCACCGCGCCCCAAGGGGCCGAACCTCGCCCTGCGCCGGCTGCGCGCCGGATTCAAGCCGTCCCGCGGCCAGGCGATCGTCGCCGTCGTCCTCGCGCTGGTCGCCTGTACGGCGGTCGTCCAGGTCCGGGTGAACCGCGCCGACGACGGCTACCAGAACGCCCGCCGCGAGGACCTGATCGCGATCCTCGACGGCCTGAACCAGAACAACCGCCGCCTGGAGAGCGAGATCACCGAGCTGGAGGAGCGCAAGAACACGCTGTCGTCCAGTGCCGACAAGGCCCAGACCGCGCGCGAGCAGGCCGAGCAGCAGGTCCGGACCCTCGGCATCCTGGCGGGAACGCTGCCGGCCCAGGGACCGGGGGTGCGGATCACGCTGAACGACCCGGAGGGCAAGATGACGTCCGGCAACCTGCTGGACGCGATCGAGGAACTGCGCGACGCCGGGGCCGAGGCGATCCAGATCAACGGATCGGTCCGGGTGGTGGCCAGCACCGACCTGATCGACGACGCGCCCGGCGTACGGGTCGACGGCCAGAAGGTCACCTCGCCGTACGTGATCGAGGCGATCGGCGAGTCGCACAACCTGGCCGAGGCGGCCAACTTCCCCGGTGGCCTGGTCAGCGAGGTGACCGGCCCGCAGATCGGCGGCACCGCCGAGGTGACCGAGTTGCGGCAGGTCCAGATCACCGCCTTGCACGCCCCGGAGGAGCATCGCTACGCTCGCCCGGCGCCCAGCCCGACCAAGTGAGATCCTGAGTGAAAGAGGACCCGAGGTGTACCCCGAAGACCTGAAGTACACGGCCGAGCACGAGTGGGTCAAGGCCGGCGAGGAGGGCCCGGTGCGGGTCGGTATCACCGACTTCGCCCAGGACGCTCTCGGCGACATCGTCTACGTGCAGCTGCCGGAGGTCGGTGCCGCGGTGCGGGCCGGTGACGCCTGCGGCGAGCTGGAGTCGACCAAGTCCGTCAGCGACCTGTTCGCGCCGGTGAACGGCACCGTCACCGCCGTCAACGAGGCGCTGGCCGACCAGCCCGACCTGGTCAACACCGACCCGTACGGCGAGGGCTGGCTGCTCGACATCCGGGTCGACGACGAGGAGGAGGTGGCGGCCCTGATGGACGCCGACACCTACAAGGGCCAGCTCGACCAGAGCTGACGCGCCAGGGCTGATAGGTTTACGGCCTCAACCGCTGGTCGAGGGTTGAGGCCCAGTCCACACTGTTCACCACGGGGATCTACGACAACGTCGCCGGACCGCCGGCGATCGGGAGGATCACAGCATGCCGTTCTGCAACCAGTGCGGGCACGAGAACTCCGAGGGCAGCAGGTTCTGCTCGCAGTGCGGAACGATGCTCCCTGGCGCGGACCGTCCGGTGCCCGCTCCCGGCGTCACCGACACCGCGATGCTGACCCCGATCAGCGCCGAGCCCGACACCGAGCGGGTCGACCTGGCCGGCGAGGGCCTGACCGCCGAGGACGAGGCCGCCGTCGGCGCGCTGCCGGCCGGGTCCGCCCTGCTGATCGTCCAGCGCGGCCCGAACGCGGGCAGCCGGTTCCTGCTCGACGTCGACGTGGTCACCGCCGGGCGCCACCCGGACAGCGACATCTTCCTGGACGACGTCACCGTGTCGCGCCGGCACGCGGAGTTCCGCCGCGACCCGGCCGGCGTCAAGGTCCGCGACGTCGGCAGCCTGAACGGCACCTACGTCAACCGCGACCGGATCGACGAGGTCGCTCTGAACAACGGCGACGAGGTCCAGATCGGCAAGTACCGGCTCGTCTACTACGCCAGTGGCCAGGCCTGAGCCTGACGCCGGAGGAAGCAGCATCGGACAGGTGCTGCAGGTCCTGCAGGCCGAGTTCGCCGACGTCACCATCTCCAAGATCCGCTTCCTGGAGGCCGAGGGCCTGGTGACGCCGGCGCGGACCGCTGCCGGGTACCGCAAGTTCAGCGCGGCCGACGTCGAGCGGCTGCGGTACGTGCTGACAGCACAACGCGACCAGTACCTGCCGCTGAAGGTGATCAAGGAACACCTCGGCGCGATGGACCGCGGACTGCGGCCGACGCCGGGCGGACCTCCGGCGGCACCGCAGGCGGCCGAGCCGGCCGGGCTGCCGGTCGCCGAGGACTTCGGCGCCGACCGGACCGAGCTGAAGCTGACCCGCGAGGAACTGCGGGCGGCCGCGGGCATCGACGAGGCGCTGCTCGAGCAACTGGAGAGCCACCAGCTCATCGTGGCCCGCAGCAACCACTACGACGGCGACGCGATCCTGGTCGCGAAGGCGGCGGCGCAGTTCGGCCAGTACGGCGTGGAGCCGCGGCACCTGCGCCCGTTCCGGGCCGCGGCCGATCGCGAGGTCGGGCTGATCGAGCAGGTCACCGGACCCCGGCGTACCGAGCGGACTCAGGAGCTGGCCGCTCTGGCGGTCCGGTTGCACGCCGCGCTGGTTCGCTCTCGCCTGCCTCGCTGAACTCGCGACCCGGGCGTGTCAGCTGGTCGGCCAGCCGGCCGAGCAGGGCCATGAGCAGGATCGCGACGACGGAGACGGTTAGCTGAAGGATGGCCACGCGCTCATCGTCGCGAGCCGGGCATCGCCTCGACAGTGGCAAGAATGCCCGTCTCCGATAGATTATCGCCATGCAGCGCAGACAGCGCCGACACCGCGTCGCGGTGGTCGCGGCCGATCGCGTCGACAGTCTCGATCTCGCGATCCCCGGCCAGGTCTTCGGCAGCGCCCGCGCCGAGGACGGCACCGCGCTGTACGACGTGATCATGTGCGGACAGCGTCCCGGTCTGGACGTGACCGGGCGTGGCGGTGCCGAACTGTTCCAGCTGACCGCGCCGTACGAGCTGGGTGAGGCGCTGACCGCCGACACGGTGATCGTGCCGGGCGCCCGGACGGACGGTGAGCCGGCGGCGGAGGTGCTCGACGTTCTCCGGCAGGCGCACAGCCGCGGCGCGCGGCTCGCGTCGATCTGCGCCGGTGCCTTCCTGCTGGCCGCGGCCGGCTTGCTCGACGGGCGGCCCGCGACGACCCACTGGACGTCGGCCGGCACGCTGGCCCGGCGGTATCCCCGGGTCGAGGTGGACCCCAACGTGCTGTTCGTTGACGACGGCAACGTGCTGACGTCGGCCGGCGCGGCGACCGGGCTCGACCTGTGCATCCACATGGTGCGCAACGACTTCGGTGCCGCGGTCGCGGCCGAGGTGGCTCGCCAGGTCGTCGTGGCGCCGCAACGCGACGGCGGTCAGGCGCAGTTCATCGTGCATCACGAGCCCTCCGACGACAGTGGATCGCTGGAGCCGACGATGCGCTGGATGCGCGAACGGCTCGGCGATCCGTTGACCCTCGCGGACATCGCGGACCAGGCGGCCGTCAGCCCGCGCACGCTCAACCGGCGCTTCCGCGAGCAGACCGGGGCGACTCCGCTGCAATGGTTGCTCACCCAACGCGTCCGGCACGCGCAAGAACTGCTGGAGACGACCACGCTGCCGGTCGAGGACATCGCCCGGCACTGCGGATTCGGTACGGCGATCAACCTGCGCCAGCACTTCACCCGGCGGGTGCGGCTGTCCCCGCTGGCCTACCGCCGATCCTTCCGGCTGCGCTGACGCCGCCCCGGGAGCCCGCTCGGCCTGGGGCCGGAGAGTAGGCTGAGGGTGTGCGCGAAGTCGACGTGGTCGGAGTCCGGGTTGAGATGCCCTCGAGTCAGCCGATCGTGCTGCTCCGGGAGGTCGGCGGTGAGCGGTACCTGCCGATCTGGATCGGTGCGGCCGAGGCCAGCGCGATCGCGTTCGCGCAGCAGGGGATGGAGCCCCCACGTCCGCTCACGCACGACCTGTTCGCCGAGGTGATCCGTGTTCTGGGTCACACGCTGACGCAGGTCCGGATCGTCAATCTGACCGACGGCGTGTTCGAGGCGATCCTGGTCTTCGACGACAAGACCGAGATCTCGGCCCGGCCGTCGGACTCGATCGCGCTGGCGCTGCGGACCGGTACGCCGGTGTTCTGCACCGAGGAGATCCTGGCCGAGGCCGGCATCCCGGTGCCCGACAGCGAGAACGACGAGAACGACGAGGTCGAGGAAGAGGAAGAGGTCGAACGGTTCCGGGAGTTCCTGGACCAGGTGTCGCCCGACGACTTCGACAAGAGCTGAGGTTTCGGGTTTGCCCCTGGGTACCTGGTTCCACCTGGGTGAATAACAATTCGGACTGTGAGCGCGACACGCTCTCGGCTCCACGCGGTTGTCGTTGACCGGTTCAAGTCGGCGGCTTACCTTGAAGGAGTTGTGAGGAGTTGTAACTCCACGGATGTAGTCCGTTCCAGTCGGTACCCAGGGAGGCTCAGGCGTGACACGCACCGGCGACACTGATCTGACGGCGCAGTCGGCGTCCGAAGCACACGCCGACGCGGCTGCCGCAGCGGGGGTGCAGGGCCTGCTCTTCGACGACGACCTGCGGCCCATGCCGGAGGACGTCGGTTTCCGCGGCCCGACAGCGTGTGCCGCTGCCGGGATCACCTACCGCCAGCTCGACTACTGGGCCCGCACCGGCCTGGTCTCGCCGTCGGTCCGCCCGGCCACCGGCTCGGGCACGCAGCGGCTGTACGGCTTCCGCGACGTCCTGTTGCTCAAGGTGATCAAGCGTCTGCTGGACGCCGGGATCTCGCTGCAGCAGATCCGCACCGCGATCGCCCACCTGAGCAAGCGCGGCATCGACGACCTGACCCAGATCACGCTGATGAGCGACGGCGCCTCGGTGTACATGTGCACCTCGCCGGACGAGGTGATCGATCTGCTGGCCGGTGGCCAAGGCGTCTTCGGCATCGCCCTCGGCGGTGTCTGGCGCGAGGTCGAGGGTTCGCTGTCGGAGCTGCCGACCGAGCGCGCCGACGGCCACGACGAGGAGTCCGGTCCGCACGCGAACGACGAGCTCGCCGCTCGCCGCCGCGCCCGGATGACCGGCTGACCTGCCGTAGCGAGCACAGTGCGCCCACTCACCGCGGAAAGTCTGCGTGGTGTGTGGGCGACGTTGTTGCTGCCCCTGGACCCAGACGACACGATCGACTTCGCCCGCCTCAGGACCCAGCTCGACCACCTCGTCCAGGCCGGCCTGCACGGTCTCTACGCGCACGGCACAGCGGGTGAGTTCCAGACCCTGACCGAGCCGGAGTACGACCGGATCAACGAGCTGCTCGCCGCCCGCTGCGAAGCCGCGGACCTGCCGTTCCAGCTGGGTGCCAGTCATCCGTCCGCCCAGCTCCAGCTCGACCGCGTACGCCGGGCCGCCGCGCTGCGTCCCTCGGCGATCCAGGTGATCCTGCCGGACTGGCTGCCGCTCACCCCAGGCGAGGTGCTCGTCTTCCTCGATCGCGTCGCCCAGGCCGCCGACGGCGTACCGCTCGTGCTCTACAACCCACCGCACGCGAAGACCCAGGTCGGCCCGGAGCAACTCGCCGACCTCGCGCGCGCCGTACCGGCGTTGATCGGGTTGAAGAGTGCTGGTGGGGACGCCGCGTGGTTCGATGCCGCGCGTGAGTCCGGACTGTCGCTCTTCGTGCCCGGCCACTTCCTCGCGAGCATGACGCCGCTCGGAGCGGACGGCAGCTACTCGAACGTCGCGGCGCTCTCGCCGGCCGGTTCCGTCGGGTGGTACGAGCTGATGCAGTCCGACCACCAGGCGGCACTCGACGTGGAGCGGCGGATCGCCGAGTTCTTCGCCGAGCACATCGCGCCGCTGCAGAAGGACGGCCTGTCGAACCCGGCGCTCGACAAGTTCCTCGCCGCGGTCGGCGGCTGGGCGGACGTCGGCACGCGGGTGCGCTGGCCGATGACCTCGGCTGATCCGGACCTGGTCGCGCCGGCCCGGGCGACCGCACGGCGGCTGCTGCCGGAACTCGACGCGGGCAACTGGTAGCCTCGGGGGAGCCGTACACAGCACTCGGGAGAGTCCCAGGTTCGCCTGGGCGCCGAAGGGGCAATTCCTCCCCGGAACCTCTCAGGCCCATGGACCGGGTGCCGCAGGCGACTCTGAAGCGCTGTGCGCGTGACAGAGGGGGAGGCCACCGGCAGACTGTCAGCAACGGAGCCTCTCGTGAACGATTCCCCCCAGATCTCGGCCACCTTCGCCGACCGGCACATCGGCCCGCGTGCCGACGAGGTCGCCCGGATGGTGCAGACCCTCGGGTACGCCGACGTCGACGCTCTGGTCGACGCCGCGGTGCCGGCGTCGATCCGTTCGGCCGAGCCGCTCCGGCTGCCCGAGCCGGCCTCCGAGGTCGACGCGCTGACCGAGCTGCGTCAGCTGGCCGCGCGCAACACCGTCGCCACCTCGATGATCGGCCAGGGCTACTACGGCACGTTCACGCCGTCGGTGATCGTCCGCCGCCTGGTCGAGAACCCGGCCTGGTACACGGCGTACACGCCGTACCAGCCGGAGATCTCCCAGGGCCGGCTCGAGGCGCTGCTGAACTTCCAGACCGTCGTGTCCGACCTGACCGGCCTGCCGACCGCCAACGCGTCGCTGCTCGACGAAGGCACCGCCGCGGCCGAGGCGATGACGCTGGCGCACCGGTCGAACCGCAAGTCCAAGAGCAACCGCTTCCTGGTCGACGCCGACTGCTTCGCCCAGACCATCGCCGTCGTCGAGACCCGCGCCGAGGCGCTCGGCCTCGAGGTCGTGGTCACCGACACCACCGACGGTCTGCCGGACGGCGACTTCTTCGGCTTCCTGGTGCAGTACCCGGGCTCCGGTGGCGTGGTGCGTGACCTGAAGCCGCTGATCGCCGCCGCGCACGAGCGCGAGACGCTGGTCGCGGTCGCGTCCGACCTGCTCGCGCTGACGCTGCTCGAGGCGCCCGGTGAGGCCGGCGCCGACATCGTGATCGGCTCGTCGCAGCGCTTCGGCGTCCCGCTGTTCTACGGCGGCCCGCACGCCGGCTTCATGTCGGTCCGGACCGGCCTGGAGCGGTCGTTGCCCGGTCGCCTCGTCGGCGTCTCGGTCGACGCCGACGGCGCCCCGGCGTACCGGCTGGCGCTGCAGACCCGCGAGCAGCACATCCGCCGCGAGAAGGCGACGTCCAACATCTGCACGGCGCAGGTCCTGCTCGCCGTCGTCGCCTCGATGTACGCCGTCTACCACGGCCCGGACGGTCTGAAGGCGATCGCCGAGCGCGTGCACGCGGGAGCCGACAGCCTGGCCGCGTCGCTGCGCGCCGGTGGTGTCGAGGTCGTGCACGACCAGTTCTTCGACACCGTGCTGGCCCGGGTCCCGGGTCGTGCGGCCGATGTCGTCGACACCGCCCGGCAGAACGGCATCTGGCTGCGTCTCGTCGACGCCGACCACGTCGGCATCTCCTGCGACGAAAAGACCGACGCCACCGCACTCGGCCGGGTCTGCAGCTCGTTCGGTGTCACGTACGACGCGTCGCTGACCGGCGCCGGCCTCGCCACCGAAGTGGTCCGGACCAGCGAGTACCTGACCCACCCGGTCTTCAACACCCACCGGTCCGAGACGGCGATGCTGCGCTACCTGCGCAAGCTGTCCGACAAGGACTACGCGCTCGACCGCGGCATGATCCCGCTCGGCTCGTGCACGATGAAGCTGAACGCCACCACCGAGATGGAACCGGTCACCTGGCCGGAGTTCGCGGACCTGCACCCGTTGGCGCCGATCGAGGACGCGGCCGGCTACGTGAAGCTGATCGGCCAGCTGGAGCGCTGGCTGGCCGAGGTGACCGGCTACGCCAAGGTGTCCATCCAGCCGAACGCCGGCTCCCAGGGTGAGCTGGCCGGGCTGCTCGCGATCCGCGGCTACCACCGGGCCCAGGGCAACGAGGAGCGCAACGTCTGCCTGATCCCTTCGTCCGCGCACGGCACCAACGCCGCCTCCGCGGTGATGGCCGGCATGAAGGTTGTTGTTGTCAAGGGCAACGACGACGGCACCATCGACCTCGACGACCTGCGGGCCAAGGCGAGTGAGCACGCGGACAAGCTGGCCGCGATCATGATCACCTACCCGTCCACGCACGGCGTGTACGAGGAGAGCGTGACCGAGGTCTGCCGGATCGTGCACGACAACGGCGGCCAGGTGTACGTCGACGGCGCGAACCTGAACGCCCTGCTCGGCCTGGCCAAGCCGGGCGAGTTCGGCGGCGACGTCAGCCACCTGAACCTGCACAAGACGTTCTGCATCCCGCACGGCGGCGGCGGCCCGGGCGTCGGCCCGGTGGCCGTGGCCGAGCACCTCGCGCCGTACCTGCCGAACCACCCGCTGCTCGGCCAGGCCGGTCCGGACTCCGGCGTCGGCCCGATCAGCGCGGCGCCGTTCGGTTCGGCCGGCGTGCTGGCGATCTCCTGGGCCTACATCCGGATGATGGGCGCGGAGGGGCTGACGTCGGCCACCAAGGCCGCCGTGCTGACCGCGAACTACGTCGCCAAGCGGCTCGAGAACGCGTTCCCGGTGCTCTACACCGGCGAGAACGGCCTGGTCGCGCACGAGTGCATCCTCGACCTGCGGCCGATCACCAAGCAGACCGGCGTCACCGTCGACGACGTCGCGAAGCGGCTGATCGACTACGGCTTCCACGCGCCGACGATGTCGTTCCCGGTGCCCGGCACGCTGATGGTCGAGCCGACCGAGTCCGAGGACCTGGGCGAGCTGGACCGCTTCATCGACGCGATGATCGCGATCCGGCACGAGATCGACCGGGTCGCGGCGGGGGAGTGGCCGGCCGGCGACAACCCGCTGGTCAACGCCCCGCACACCGCGTCCGCGGTGATCGACGACAAGTGGGAGCACGCCTACACCCGCGAGGAGGCCGCGTTCCCGCAGTCGGTCGACCGGACCACGAAGTACTGGCCGCCGGTCCGCCGCATCGACGGCGCGTACGGCGACCGCAACCTGATCTGCTCCTGCCCGTCGCCGGAGGCCTTTGAGTGACCCTTCGGTCTGACACCGCCGCCGCCTTGTACGCCGAGGTGGCGGCGGCCCAGAGTGAGTGGAAGCTGCCGTCGATCACCGCCGGGGTGGTGCGTGACGGCGCGCTGGTCTGGACCGGGGCGCGCGGGCAGTTCGCGACGGCGGACGGTGGGTCGCCCGGTCCGGAGCGGCAGTACCGGATCGGGTCGATCACCAAGACGCTGACCGCTGTCCTGGTGATGCAGGCGCGCGACGACGGCCTGCTCGCGCTGAACGATGCCGTAGGCAAGCATCTGCCGGGGATCGCGTTCGGTGAGCTGACGATCCGGCACCTGCTGTCGCACTCGGGTGGGATGAACGCCGAGCCCGAGGGCCCGTGGTGGGAACGCAATCCGGGGGTTTCGTTCGAGGCGCTGGCCGCCGCGATGAACGAGTCGCAGGCAGCAGGCGTCCCGGACCGGCGTTACCACTACTCGAACCTGGGTTACGGCCTGCTCGGCGAGATCGTCTCGCGGCTGCGGGGCGCGCCCTGGACCGAGCTGGTGCGCGATCGGATCCTGTCCCCGCTGGAGATGCGGCGGACGACGTACTTCCCCCAGGACCCGGCGGCGCAGGGGTTCTCGGTGCATCCGTTCAGCGGGCGGCTGGCCGAGGAGCCGGCGTACGACTCGGGCGCGATGGCGCCGGCCGGGCAGTTGTGGAGCACGATCGAGGACCTGGCGAAGTACGCGTGCTTCTGGATCGACCCGGTGCCGGAGGTGCTCAGCCGCGACAGCGTCGAGGAGATGGCGACCCCGGCCTCGGCCGATCCGCGCGAGGCGCTCAACGCGGCGTACGGGCTGGGGCTGCGGTTGCAGGCCGACGACCCGTACCTGTTCGTCGGTCACACCGGATCGATGCCGGGCTTCGTGGCCGGGCTGTTCGTCGACCGGGTGCGGCGGATCGGTGGCGTCGCGCTCGCCAACGCGACGTACGGCAAGTGTGCTTCGGTCCCGCTGGATCTGATGCGGGTGCTGATCAAGCACGAGCCGTGGTTGCCGCAGGAGTGGGTCCCCGAGCCCGAGCTCGCGCAGGGCGAGGAGCTGCTGGGGCACTGGTACTGGGGGAACACGCCCGTCACGATCTCGGTGTGCGGCGGCATCCTGCAGATGAGCGGTGCGTTCACCTCGCGCTTCTCACCGCTGGGCGTGGACCTCTATCAGGGGCGCGACGGTTATGTGGCCGGCGAACGCCTTCGCGTGATGCGGGACGGCGGGCAGATCACGCATCTGGACCTGGCGACTTTCGTTCTCACCCGGACGCCGTACGGGCGCTGATACCGTCGGTGGATGGCATCGCTGGAGGGGAGGGTCGCGCTCGTCACGGGAGCGAGTCGCGGCGTGGGGAAGGGCATCGCGCTCGGGCTCGGTGAGCAGGGCGCGACGGTCTATGTGACCGGTCGCGCGGCGGCCGGCGGGCCACCGACGACACCGTTCGGCGGCAGCGTGCAGGAGACAGCCGACGAGGTGACCGCGCTCGGCGGCCGCGGCGTGGCGGTGGTCTGCGATCACGCGGTCGACGCGCAGACCCGGCAGGTGATCGAGCGCGTCGTCGCGGAGACCGGGCGGCTCGACCTCCTGGTCAACAACGTCTGGGGCGGCTACGAGCACTTCTGGGACGGGACCGAGTTCTGGCGCGAGGCCGGGTTCTGGACCGAACCGATCGCCCGGTGGGACTCGATGTTCACCACCGGCGTCCGCGCGCACTACGTCACCAGTGTGTTCGCGGCGCCGACCATGGTCGCTCAGGGCTCGGGCCTGATCGTGAACGTCTCGTCGGACGCCGCGGAGAAGACCGACGCGGGCGTCAGCTACGGCGTGGCGAAGTCGGCGACCGACCGGATGGTCGCCTGCATGGCGCACGACCTGCGCCCGCACGGCGTCGCCGCGGTGTCGCTGTACCCCGGCCTGGTGCGCACCGAGTCGGTGCTGGCGGCCGCGGAGTTCTTCGACATGTCGGACTCGGAGTCCCGCAGTTCATCGGCCGCGCGGTGGCGGCGCTGGCCGCCGATCCGGACGTGATGCGGTACTCCGGACAGGTGGTCCGGTCGGCCGCGCTCGGCCGCGAGTACGGGTTCACCGATGTCGACGGCCGCAGGCCGGGAACCGGCGGGCCGGCGTACCAGGGGTGAGGCTCGCCACTGCTGGTGCAGTGCAGTTGACACAGCGTGCCAGGGACGAAGTAGGTTAGGCCTGCCTTACTAAGGCTTGCCTTACTCAACAACTTCCCTGGAGAAGCTGGATGCCGCAGCAAGTGGGTCTCACCGCGTTGAGCTCATCGGCCCGGGCGCCGCACAGCCCGTACCAACTGACCGTCCCGGCCTGGCCACTGGCGTCCACCGTCGTGGACCGCGACCGTGGACCGCTGCCGGCCGGACTGCCGGCTGACGTGCTGCGGCGGACGGCCGAAGTGCTCGGGGAACCGCGGGTGCCGTCGACGGGAGTCGGCGAATCCGCGGCGCTCGAACTGGTCGCCGGACTACTCGACAGCTACGGGATCGATCTCAGCCACCCACGGGCCGCGGCGCACCTGCAGCCGCCGGTGCTGCAGGTCGCCGTCGACGCGGACGCGCTGGCGTCGGCGAGCAACGCCTCGATGGACACCTACGACTCAGGCCCGGCGACGCTGGCGATCGAGCAGTGGGTGGTCCGCTCGCTCGCCGCGCTGGCCGGCTTCGGCCCGGCCGCCGACGGCGTGCTGACGCCGGGCGGCTCGATCTCCAACCTGCTGGCGATCCTGATCGCGCGGGACAGTGCTGCCGCGGCGGTCGGTCTCGACGTCCGCCGGCATGGCGTGCACGAGATGCGCCGGCCGGTGGTGTTCTGCTCCGAGCTCGCGCACTTCTCGGTCCAGCGGGCCTGCGCCGCGCTGGGGCTGGGGGAGGACGCGGTGGTCGTGATCCCGGCTGACGGTGACTTCCGGATGCGCCTCGACGTGCTCGCCGACGAGCTGGCCCGGCCCGACCGGACTCCGATCGCGGTCGTCGCGACCGCCGGTACGACGGACTACGGCTCGATCGACCCGATCGCCGGCATCGCCGAGCTGGCCCGCCCGTACGGCGCCTGGGTGCACGCGGACGCGGCGTACGGGTTCGGTGCGCTGTTCTCCGACCGGCTGGCGCCGTTGCTGGCCGAGCTGCCGGCGGCGGACTCGGTGACGCTCGACCTGCACAAGATCGGTTGGCAGCCCGCCGCGACGAGCGTGCTGCTGGTCGGGGACCGGGAGCGGTTCGCGGCGCTCGGGCGCTCGGTCGACTACCTGAACCCGGCCGACGACGTCGACTCCGGGCTGGACGGGCTGCTCGGGCGGAGCCTGCAGACGACCCGCCGCCCGGACGCCGTGAAGATCGCCACCACGCTGTCGGCGTACGGCCGGGCCGGACTGGGCAGGATGCTCGACACCTGCCACGAGCTCGCGCACGCCGCCGCGGCCAGAGTCGTTGCCGACAGCAACCTCGAGCTGCTGGCGCCGGTGACGCTGACCACGGTCCTGTTCCGGGTCGCCGGGCGGGAGCTGGACGCGGCCGGGCTGGACGCGCTCCAGGGTGAGATCCGGCGCCGGTTGCTGACCTCGGGACAGGTGCTGATCGGCCGCACCAAGATCCCGGCCCGCGGTGACCGTCCTGCGGCGGTCGCGCTGAAGCTGACACTGCTGAACCCGAACGCGACCGCGTCGGACATCGAAGAACTGCTCGACCTCGTCGTGGCCACCGGCCACGACGTCCGGTCGGCCGGCGGCGAAGGAGCGGCATGACCCCGACCACCGCAGCAGCGGTCACCACTCACCTGAACGCGATCCTGCGCTGCTACACCCGCGAGGCGGGCGTGCCGGTGTCGCCCGGGCTGCTGACGTTCAAGGTGGGTGACGCCGCGGTGACCGCTCAGGTCCTGCACGCGTCGCCGACCGGACTGCACCTGTTCGCCGACGTGCTGGTCGACGGGGAGGCGCCCGCGCCGGAGGAGCTGGTCCGCCTCCTGGCGGTGGACGCCGACCCGGTCGAGGTCGACGACCTGGCCGCTCGCACCGCCGAGTCGGTGCGCAATGTCGCGACGTTCTTCGCCGGACCGGAGGCTGCCGATCAGGAGACCGGGCTGGGGCGCTTCCTTGAGCACGAGCAGGCCCTGACGGTCGGGCACCAGAACCATCCGGCGCCGAAGAGCCGGGACGGGTTGAGCGGGGCCGAGCTGGCGGAGTACTCGCCGGAGCTGGGTGGCCGCTTCGCGGTGCACTGGTTCGAGGTCGACCAGGAGCTGGTCTCCTCCGACCAGGTGGCCGGCGCGCCGTCACTGCAGGGACTGGACGCCTTGCAGCTGATGGCCGCGCTGGCCGGTACGACGCCTGCCGCGGGTGCGGCGCTGGTCCCGGCCCACCCGTGGCAGGCCGAGTCCCTGCTGCACCGCCCGCGGGTCGCCGAGCTGATCCGCGAGGGCCGGGTCCGGCCGCTCGGACCGCTCGGCGCGCAGTGGTACCCGACCTCCAGCCTGCGCACGGTCTACCACCCGGACCTGCCGGTCATGCTCAAGCTGTCTCTCGGGCTGCGGATCACCAACTCCCGCCGCGAGTCCACCTCGACCGAGCTGCGCCGCGGCCTGGAGATCAACCGGCTGCTCGACGCCGCGTACAACGCCGGTACGGCGACCGCCCACCCGGGCTTCTCGATCGTGCGCGACCCGGCCTGGGTTGCGCTGGACGAAGGCGGCGAGACGCTCACCGGACTCGACGTGGCCGTTCGCGAGGTCCCGGCGGACGTCGACAGCTACGCCTGTCTCGCCGGACTCGTCGCGCCGCGCCTCGGCGGAGTCAGCCGCCTCAGCGCGCTCCCCGCCGTACAGGAGAACCCGGGGGCCTGGGTGGCGTCGTACGTCGATCAGGTGCTCGTCCCCATGCTCTGCCTGTACGCCGAGACGGGCATCGGCCTCGAGGCGCACCAGCAGAACACGCTGGTCCGGCTGGACGACTCCGGACGGGTCGTCGGCGGCGCGTACCGCGACAACCAGGGCTACTACCTCGCGTCGTCGTACTTGAAGGGGCTGCTCGCGGTCACGGGTCTGACCGACTCCACGCTTGCCGTGGTCGAGGACGCCATCGTGGACGACCGGCTGACCTACTACCTGCTGCACAACCAGGCGCTGGCCGTGGTCAGCGCGCTGGGAGTGGACGGGGTCGCTGACGAGCTGGACCTGCTGGACGTCGTACGGGAGCGCCTGTCCGACGCACTGCCGTCGCTGAAGTCCGCTGGACCTGACGGCGACCGCCTGGCTCAGCGATGGCTCACCGCGGATCACCTGCCCTGCAAGGCGAACATGCTGACCCGGCTGAAGGGCATCGACGAGGTTGTCGCGCCGCTGGACAACCAGTCGGTCTACCTGGAGATCCCGAACCCCCTGCGGATGGGTGCGGCCCGGTGAGGTGTGAGGTCGCGCCGCTGCTGCACCTGGACGACGGCTTCGACCTCCGCCCGGCCACCTCGGCGGACGCGACCACGGTCGCGCAGTGGATGGCGCAGCCGCACGTCGTGCCCTGGTGGCAGCAGGACTGGCCGGTGGAGCGCTGGGCTCAGGAGCTGCAGGAGCAGGCCACGGGGGAGCACTCGATTCCTTGCGTGGTTGCTTTCAAGGACGAGGACCTCGCCTACGTCGAGCTGTACCGAGTCCGGCACGACCGGCTCGCGGAGTACTACGCCTGGCAGGAACACGACTGGGGACTGCACATCGCCATCGGCGACGTCGGCCAGGTCGGGCAGGGGCTGGGACGCCGGCTGCTCGGGGCTCTCGGCGACGCCGTCCTGCGGGCCGATCCCCGCTGCGGCCGCGTCGTGGCCGAGCCCGACGTCCGCAACACCCCGTCGGTGCGCGCGTTCGCCGCTGCCGGGTTCGAGCCGGCCGGGGAGCTACAGCTGCCCGAGAAGACCGCACTACTGATGGTCCGCACCCGGACCGTGGAGGCATGAGATGAGTCCTGGTTCTGGTTCCGGCGACGCCCCGTACGACGTCATCGCGATCGGCGCGGGCCCGTTCAACCTCGGCCTGGCCGCGCTCGCGGACGGGCTGGACCTGCGGGTCGCCGTACTGGACGGCCGGCCGGAGTTCACCTGGCACCGCGGGCTGATGTTCGACGACGCGATGCTGCAGGTGTCGTTCCTGGCCGACCTGGTCAGTCTGGTCGAGCCGGCGCACCGGCTGTCGTTCCTGTCGTACCTGCGGGACAACGACCGGCTGTACCAGTTCTACGTGCGGGAGAAGTTCCACCCGACCCGCCGGGAGTACGAGGCGTACCTGCGCTGGTGTGCGGGCCAGCTGGACTCGCTGCACTTCGGGCGTGAGGTCACGGAGGTCGAGTGGGACGGGTCGGTGTTCGTGTTGACCGTGGGCGGTGAGCGCATGTCCGCTCGGCACCTGGTGCTGGGCGTCGGCACTGAGCCCGCCGTACCGGCTGCGCTGGCTGAGCTGCCTGCTGATCGGTTGCTGCACTCAGCTGACTACCTGTACCGGCGTGACGAGCTGCTGCGCGCCGGGCGGGTCACGGTCGTCGGGTCGGGGCAGTCGGGGGCGGAGTGCGCGCTGGACCTGCTGCGAGCCGATGCGCCTGCTGTCAGCTGGCTGACTCGCACGGCGTCGTTCGCACCGCTGGACTACTCCAAGCTGGTGCTGGAGATGACCACACCGTCGTACGTGGACTACTTCCACGCCCTCGACGAACCGGTGCGCGACAGGCTGGTCAAGGAGCAGTGGCGGCACTACAAGGGCATCTCCTCGGAGACGCTCGACCAGATCCACGATCTGCTGTACCAGCGCGACCTGGGCTCGGCGCCGGTGGAGCTGCAGTGCGGTGTCGCGGTGGAGTCGTCGGCTGTCGGAGCTGACGGCGTCGAGCTGACGCTGCGGCACACCGACACCGGCCGGACGTTCCAGCACTCCTGCGACGTGGTGGTCGCCGCTACTGGCTATCGGAACCGGCCGCTGGGGTTCCTGCAGTCCTCCGTCGACTCACTGGTGGAGCGGGACGCGGCTGGTCGGTGGGCGATCAAGCGCGACCACAGCGTCGAGGGTGCGCTGGCCGGCCGCCTGTTCGTGGCGAACGCGGACCTGCACAGTCACGGCGTCGCGGCTCCGGACCTGGGCATCGGTGCCGTGCGCAACGCGACGATCCTGAACGCCGTCGCCGGGCGTGAGGTGTTCCGATTGCCGAAGTCCACTGCCTTCACGAGCTTTGGGCTGCCGGCATGAGCTGGACGCGGTGCTCGGAGGAGTTGCTGGCCAAGCTGATCTCGCAGTTCTGCAGCGAGGCGCTGCTGACCCCGGTCCGCGGGCGGCTGGAGCTCGGGTCGGTCGTGTACACCTTCGAGTACGTCGAGGGCGCCTTCGCGACGTACCGGGTGCGGCCGGGATCCGTGCAGCGGACCACCGCGGGCATCCTCGGCAATGACGAGAGCGAACCGGCTGTCGACCCGCTGCAGTTCATGCTGGACGCGGCTGACGTGCTGGGCCTCGACGGGCCGACTCTGGCCGGCTACATGGCTGAGCTGTCGAGCACGCTCGCGGCCGACGTACGGATGGCTGAAACGGCTTTGCCTGCCGCTGAGCTGGCCGACCTCCACCACACCCAGCTGGAAGGCCACCTGACCGGCCACCCGATCCTGGTGGCGAACAAGGGACGCCTGGGCTTCTCCGCCTCCGACAGCGCCCGCTACACCCCCGAAGCCCGTACGCCGCTCCGGCTGGTCTGGCTCGCCGTACGGCGGGGGCTGGCGGAGTTCCGGGGGACTCCTGACCTGTCGGAGCATTCGGTAGTCGGCCGAGAGCTCGGGTCCGACGCGCTGGACGCCTTCCGCTCCCAGCTCGCCGACCCGGACTCCTACGTGTGGCTCCCGGTCCACCCCTGGCAACTCGACCACGTCGTCCGCACCCAGTGGTCCCGCGAACTGGCCACCGGCGAGATCGTCGTCCTGGGGGAGGGGCCGGACGAGTACCTGCCGACACAGTCCATCCGGACGATGGTCAACGTCACCCAGCCCGGCCGCTACCAGGTCAAGCTGCCGTTGAAGATCCTCAACACGTCGGTCTACCGAGGCATCCCGATCCACTGCACGCTCGCCGCTCCCATGCTCACCCAGTGGCTCCGCGGCCTCTGGTACCGCGACGAGGTCATCCAGTCCCTGGGAGCCGAACTCCTGGGAGAGGTCGCCTCGGTCACCGTCCGCCACCCCCAACTCGCCGCCGCCCCCGGAATCCCTTACCAGTGGACCGAAACCCTCGGCTGCATCTGGCGAGACCCTCTGGAACCCCGCCTCCGCCCCGGCGAAACCGCCTGGCCCTTGGCCGCGGTCCTGCACGTCGATCCCACCGGCGAGCCTCTCGTCACGACCTACATCAAACGCTCCGGGGTCGACCCGGAGGTGTGGATCAGCCACCTCCTCTCCACGATCCTCCGCCCCTTGCTCCACCTCCTCCACCACTACGGCATCACCGTCAACCCCCACGGCGAAAACCTCGCCATCATCTGCGACCGTTCGGGGCTTCCGTCCCGCTTGGTCGTCAAGGATTTGGTCGACGACGTCAACCTGTCGACGGTCCCCATCGCCGAGCGCGGGATGGAGCCGGACTCCCACGACCGAGTCCTGCCCCGGAAGCCTTGGCAGGTGCTGAGGCAGTACATGGTCGATGCGCTGTTCCTGGGGGTTCTGAATCCGCTGTCGACGCTGATCCCCGACGTCGATCTTTGGGGCTTTGTCCGCGGCGAACTCGACCTGTACACCGCCAACAACCCACACCTGGCCACCCGCCTGGAAGCCACCGCGCTAACCGGTGAGACTTTCACTCGTTATCCGCTCAACGGCTACCGCCTGACGCTCGGCTACACCGACCTGGACACCAGGCCACCCATTCCCAAGGCAGGGACCCTGCCGAACCCGTTGCACTCCGCCACGCCCAGGACCGCGGCTCGCGGAAAGTGACTGATGGGACACGGAGGGCTACGCTCGGTGTCAGCAGACCACACCCCTGCCGATCAGAACGACGGGAGAGTCACAGATCGGTAGCTGACCCGCGACAGCACCTGTTCAAGACACCCCGGGAACCGCCATGCTGAACCTTTGTCGGTCGCCCCTCGGGGAACGAACAGGCGGCTCAGATCACCTAAGGAACCAGAGTGTCGTTGCCTGGGGTCTCCCCACGCCCTGCCGTGCTGTCCGACCTGGAGCCGAGGCAACAGCCTCGATGGGCCGATGACCTGAGCAACCAACGCAAACGGTTGCTCGACGCCTGGAACCACAAAACGATCCATCCGAGCTACCTGCCGTTTCAGAGCTCGCCGGCGACGAGATCGCGTGGTCAGTGCGGAGTGACCTCCGCCTGGCTGATCGGGGAACTGAGCAAGCAGTACCCGGAGCTCGAGCTGACCTACTGCTATGGCGGTGTCTGGTCACTGGAGCACGAGGTCGAGGTCGAGGTGCTGCCGTGGCACTGCTGGGTCGAGGTCGGCAGTGCCGACGATCCCGGGCGCTACGTCCTCGATCTGACCGGTGACCAGCTCGACATCCTCGCGGAGTACCGGGTGCTGTGCGAACCGCATGACTTGGTGCGTGCGTCGCTGCGGCTCGACTACCGAGTTGCCCCCGACAAGCGGATGAGCGCCGAGGCGCTGGCCAAGGATCCGGTCAACGACCGGTTGAAGGTGCTCACCGAGCGGATGCGCACCAAGCGCTGAGCCGCGTTCGGCGTCGCCGGCGCGGAACCGATCGTCGTTCTGTTCGTCCTAGTTCTGGATGAGCCGGCTGTCTTGACCACGGACTCCGTCCGGCACGCCTAGGTACCATCTTCTCAGCCTGCCCTCGGGGGCACGCGCAGGACAGGAGGCAGCGCATGAGCGCCCTTGCCACTGAAGCAACAAAGTCTGCCCAACCGACGTTCGCTCGTACGAAATTCACGCTCGAGAGCTGCCGTACGGGGGACGAGGCGTTCCTGGCCCTGGTCGAAAAGCAGGCGCGGCGTCACCAAGTGGAGCCGCGCGCCCTCGCCGTTCGGACCTTGCTGCAACTGCCGCGTGTTGCCTCGCACAACGGGCGGATTCGGCGGCGGGACCTCGATGCCGAGTTGCGGAACAGTGCCGTGCAGTTGCGCGCCGATCAGGCCCACGTCATCGACCTGGTCCCGATCGACGCGTATCCGCTAGGTGCGCTGCAGTTCGTCGAGTGCGAGACCGAGGACGCCGACGCGATCTTCGGGAATCTGCATTACCTGCGCAGCGCCCGGCCCGGTTCGCGGAACTTCGCGCTCGTCGACCCGATTCACCGGCGTCCGGTGACCTTGTGCAGCGTCTCGCCGATGGACTGGGTTCTGGTGGGCAAGCAGCTCAGCCGGCAGTTCGGCGTACCGGTGGAGCGGATGTGGGACGTTTCGCGGGTCTACTCGTTCGACGTCGCGCCGGTGAATGCGATTTCGTCATTGCTGAAAGGCGTGCGGAACGAATTGCGGCGGTCGGAGCCGACTGCGGAACTGCTGACGACCGTCGTCGACCAGAATCTCGGATTCACCGGGTCGAGTTACCGGGCCGCCAACTGGCAGTACTGGATGTCGGTCCGGCCGCGGCCTTATCTGTATGTCGACGGAATGGCGATCAGCCCGCGTCAGTTGAAGCTCCGGTACGGAACGCAGAATCTCGCCGAGGTGCGACTGCGTTACGGCGTACTTGCGGAGCAGAGCCGCGCCACGCTGGCGGACTCGATGATCTACTGCTGCCGGGTGCGCGGCGTGACCGAGGCGGTCGAGCCGGGCGAGCGCCGGCGGGTGCGCCGGCGCTCGTGATACCAAGCTGGTAAGGGAAGGCGAGGCATCCAGCGTCGTCGGTGGATGCCCCGCCTCGCGGTGATCGTGGTCCGGTCGGTCAGTTCGTCATCGCGACGGCGAAGCTGTAAACGCCGTACCCGAAGCCGATCACGATGGAGATCACCAGGATCCCGATGATCTGCTTCCAGAACTTGTACAGAGCGACAGCGATGGTCAGCATCACGATGAGTACGAGGGCGCTGTTCTCGGTCATCTCGGCCCCTCACTTTCGATCTCCGGGCTTGCATTCCTCGCGGTGTGCGCTAGATTGGGTCCCTTCACCGCTTCGGTTGATTGATATCAGTGAAGCGCATGGCAAATGGGTGTCAATGCTTTTGTTTGGCATCCCCGACAGGTCCGGACATAGCCAATTCGGCGGCCGGAGACCTGAATTCTGGCAACCCCTCGGCCGTCGCGTTGCCAAAACGGCGGTTGAGTTGCCAAATGGCAGCTTCAGAAGTTTTGGGCCTCGCGCAGCTTGCGGTTGATGCGGTCGCGGTCCGGCATCGTGGTCGCCAGCGGGAAGTCCTCGGCGGCGCAGGCCATCGCGGCGGTGACCCAGCGGGCGATGGTCGAGGTGAGGGTCGGGCCGTCGTCGATGAGTTTGGCGGCGAGCGCGGCGCAGAAGGCGTCGCGGGTGATGGAGACCTCTTTGAACGGGGAGCGGGAGACCGTGGGGAGCCGGTCGATCGTGGGCGCGGTGCGGGAGTAGATCAGGCCGCCGCCGTTGCCCAGCAGGCACAGGGTGTCGACGCCGGCGTCCAGCAGGTGCTCGCCGAGGTGGTCGGCGTCGAAGCGGTCCTGGTCGGCGGGGCGGTAGCGCTCGAGTTCCCAGGCGTGGGCGACGAGGTAGTCGATCTGCGCGAGCGCCGACCGCGAGATCCGGCCGTCGGAGTGCGGCTGGCCGGGGGTGACAATCACGATCGGGCGGGTGGCCGGGTTCGAGTGGGCCAGGCTCAGGGTGCGCTGAACGGTTTCGCGGGGGACTTCGAAGGTCAGCAGGAGCGCGTCGCAGTCGGCGATCTGGCGGGCCAGCAGGTCGACGTCGCGCACGGTGAGGCTGATCTCCTTCTCGTTGCGCCAGACCGCGGCGATGCTGTCGCCGAGGGAGAGCTCGAAGACCCCGGTCATCGGCGTACGGGCGCCGCGCACGATCTTCAGCAGCGAGGTGTCGACGTTCTCGGCGCGCAGGTGCTGGACGATGTCATGGCCGAACTGGTCGTCGGCGACCGCCGCGACCAGCGACACCTTCAACCCGAGCCGCGCGGCGGCGACCGCCTGGGTGACGCCCTTCCCGCCGGGTGTGAGGGCGAAGTCGTGCGCCGGGACCGACGTCTCGTGCTGCGGGATCATCCTCGTCCGGAAGATTGCATCCATCACCGCGCCACCGACCACGATGACGCGACCGGCCGGGGCGTTCGGCGGCGGGTCGGGATCGTTCGCGCTGGACAGCGGGCCGGCTGTGGGTGATACCGGACCCGGCTGGATCAGCCGGCGGGCAAGCTGGCGCAGTACCTCGGGCTCGGTGCTGCCCCGGAGCGTGCGGTCGCTCGGCGGTTCGGTCGCGGGGGCGCCCATCGCTTCGTGCAGGCGCCGCCAGTTCGCAAGCAGCGTCGCGCGCCGCCGTCCGACGGCTCCGGCCCGCAGAGCCTGGACCACCTTCTCGTCGATCCCGTACTGCGCGTAGACGTCGGCGAGCACCCCCAGTCCGAGGACGGAGTCCGCCACGATCCGGTGCGTCGCGTCGCCGGTGTCGCGGACCGCCTGCGCGATGATCTGCAACGCCGCATCCGGCCGCCCGATCTCCTGCCGCGCCGCGTGCGCCCGGACCACCGGCAGGTTGAGCAGCGAGGCGACGTCCTCGTTCTTGGTGTCCTCGAGCCGCGCCAGCACCACGCCGGCCCGCATCCGGAGCGCCCGCAGCGCATGCGTCAGTACGACGGCTTCGGATGAGTCCGGATCATCGCGGTTGGCCATCAGCCCCCCGGCTCCATCGTGGTTCACCCCTAGTATGCGAGCGGAAGCTGTCGGTTCGCGCGGCGTGCCGGTGTCTCCTGCGGTCTCCAGGGCAGGACGGGAGGCTGTCGAAGGGCGAAGAATTAGTTGCTACGAGCAATCACCTGGGCGGCGTACGGCGACGTACGGCGCGGAGTTTCTCCTCGACCAGGGTGCGACTGGGCAGCGAGTTCACCGCCGGGGACTCGTCGCCCGCCTGGGCCGAGGCGGTGAACTCGGAGGCGGCGCGGGCCATCGCGGCGGTGGCCCAGCGGATGGCTTCGGTGAGGGGTTCGGCGTCGTCGAGCGTTGCCGTGTCCTCGCACAGCCGGTAGGCGAGGGCAGCGCAGAAGGCGTCGCGGGAGATGGCCGAGTTGGGAAAGGTGTAGGCGTGCGGCTGGGTCTCGTGGATCGGTTCGGGCAGGCTGGAGTACACCGACGAGCCGTGGTCGTTCATCAGGCAGACGTGCTTCACGCCCAGGTCCAGCAGGTACTCGTAGAGGTCGTCACCGAGTAGTTCGGGGTGGGTGTCGGAGAACAGCCGGGTGAACTCCCACCGGCGTCCGACCAGGTAGTCGACCTGGGCGAGCAGCCGCCGGTCGAGCTTCTCGCCCTCGACGTACGGCTGGCCCGGGGTGAGCACGACGGCCGGTCCGGTCGGCGGGAAGGTCGACGTGAGCGTCAGCAGTTCCCGGGTGATCTCAGGAGGCACCTCGAACGTCGCAAGGATGGCGTTGCAGGCCGCCAGCCGGGGTGCGGCCGCCGTGATGTCGTCGGGAGTGAGTTTCGCGGTGCCCCGCAGGTTGACTGCCCGGCTGTCGCCGCGGGTCAGTTCGAAGATGCCGGTGAAACTGTTGCTGTGGTCGTCGTCGACGACCTTCAGCAGCGACGTGTCGACGCCGGCGTCCTCGAGTTGTTCGACGATCCGGTCCTGGTGCTCGTCGGCGGCGATCGCGGCGAGCAGGGCGGTGTCGAGCCCGAGGCGGGCGGCGGCGATGGCCTGCATGAATCCCTTGCCACCGGGGGTGATCCGCAGGCTCGACGCCTGGGTCGACGTCTCGTGGTCCGGGAAGTCCTCGATCCGGAACGTGATGTCCATCGCGACTCCGCCGACGACGATCACCTTGCCGCGCCTTGCTGCCTCCGAGCCGGGTGCATCGATCGGTGAGCCGAACCCTCGCAGCGACGTGATCAGCAAGCGGTCGGCCAGTTCCGCGAGGGCGGTCTCCTCGATGATTCGGCGCAGTTGACCGTCGCTGGGTGGTGCGCCGGCCTCGGTGCCCAGGGTGAGTCGGTGCAGGACCTGCCATTGGTCGCGTACGGCGGCCCGTCGTTCGAGCAGGGTTGGCGCGGTGAGCGGCGTGACCTCGATAGCCGGGGAGTACGCGGGCAGATGGTTGTGGAGGGCCAGGACCGTGTCGGCGATCAGCCGATGCAAGGCGTTCGTCATCTCGGCGACGGCCTCGACGACGACGCGATGGATGGCGACGGCTTCGTCGATGGTGCTGCCGTTGCGCCGCAGTTGGCGGACAGCGGGGAGATTGGCCATCGGTCCGCCCGGGCTGAGCTTGGCGCGCAGCGAGTCGGGGGTGGGTATGCCGTGACCCTTGCGAAGGGTCTTCAGCGCACGGAGGACCGCGTCCTTGGTGGCACGATCGGTGCGCTCGGCCATCGGGCCCCCTCCTGACCGGTCGGGACCCTCATTATGCGGAGGTTTGCCGACGAGCGACAGTCGTACGGCGTGGTGCTCGCGGGCTGGTCCGGTGGTGGCGGCCGGAGTCCGACGAGCCCGGGGAAGGGGCCTGGGGCAACGGTATGGCCGGGGCGCGTGGGGACGGATGGGGTGGTTGTCGCGTAGGCTGCTGCGGTCTGGCTGGTCTTCCGATCGGCACGGCGAACCACGGGGAGCAGGATGAAGACTGAGCAGGAGCTCGGCAGGGCTCAGCAGGACAGGTGGCAGCGGGCGTACGACGAGGATCCGCGGCTGCACGGGCCGGAGCCGTCGGCGGCGGCGCGGTGGACGGTGCGGTTGTTCGGTGCCGCGGGCATCGATGACGTGCTGGAGCTGGGCGCGGGGCACGGGCGGGACGCGTTGTACCTGGCGCGGCAGGGATTCAGTGTGCACGCGACGGACTTCAGTTCGTCGGCGTTGCACCAGCTGCGGCTGGACGCGCAACGGGACGGGCTGGACGATCGGGTGACGGCGGCGTTGCACGACGTACGGGATCCGTTGCCGCCGGCGGACGCCACGGTGAACGCGGTGTACGCGAACTTGCTGATGAACATGGCGTTCACCCGGGCGCAGTTGCGGTCGCTGATGAACGAGATCCGGCGCGTGCTGCGGCCGGGTGGGTTGTTCGTGTACTCGGTGTGGTCGACCGAGGATCCGCACTTCGGCAAGTGTCCGGAGGTGGGCGACGGGCTGTACGCAAGGGACGGGTTCGCCGGGCGGTTCTTCGATCGGGAGCTTGTTCACGAGCTGGCCGAGCGGTGGGAGCTCGGCGGGGTCGACGCGTACGACGAAGGCTCGCGGAAGTTGTGGCGGGTCACGCAGGCCAAGCCCGCCTGACCCGCCGCGTCGTCAGCTCGCCTGGCTCTGCGTGGACATGTTGAAGTCGGGCACCAGCAGTGGTGGCGTCGCGGTACGGGAGAACTCGTCGCCCCACTCACGGGAGAACGACGGCACGGTCGCGCCGGCCGCGGTGAAGCGGCTCAGCAGGTCGATCGGGCTCTCGTTGAAGCGGAAGTTGTTGACAGCGGCGGTGACCTCGCCGTTCTCGACGAGGTAGACGCCGTCGCGCGTCAGGCCGGTGACCAGCAGCGTCTGCGGGTCGACGACGCGGATGTACCACAGACAGGTCAGCAGCAGGCCGTGGTCGAGACCCGCGACCAGGTCGTCGACCGAGCCGGAGGCGCCGTCGACGGACAGGACGTAGTTGTCGATCGCGGGCGTGACCGCCGGGGCACCGGTGAGGTCCGCGGTGAAGCGGCTGTGCATCAGGTTTTCCAGCTTGCCGCCGCGGATCCAGTCGGTCGCCGTCAGGGTCAGGCCGTTGTCGAAGACGCTGGAGGCGCCTCCGGACGAGCGGGCGACCGCGAACGGGAACGTCTCGAGGCCCGGCAACCCCGGGTCGGAGCGCAGGCTGACCGGATGCGGGGACAGCACCTCGCCGATCCGGGAACCGCCGCCGGGCTTGGAGAACGGGCTCTTGCCGTCCGCGGCGTCCCGGCCGTCGAGAGTCCAGAAGAGGTACGTCGTCAGGTCGGCGACGGCGGCCGGGGGCAGGATCGTCGCGTGCCGCCCGGCATCGACCGAAACGGTCCGGGTCGCCCAGCCGAGTCGCCGGGTGAGCTCCGCGTCGAGGGCGAGCGGGTCGATGTCGCTGAAGTCGCGGGTCGCTGCGCCGGCCCAGGCGGACTGGCTCAGGTCACCCGACTTGCCGGTGGCGCTGACGAAACCGCGAGGCAGCGAATGACGCAGCCGCAGGCCGGCCGACGACCCGACGTACAGGGTGACGACCTCGTGGTCGGCGAATCCGTAGAGCCAGCGGCCTTCCCGGCCCGCGCGACTCAGCGCCTCGCCCAGCGCGGGCGCGAACTTCTCGTAGACGTTGACCGAGGTCTCGTCGGCCTCGTCGTCCCAGCCGGGGCCGACCGTGCCGGCCACCAGCGGGCGCGCGTCCTCGGCCGGCTCGGAGTCGCGGGCGGTGGCGACCGCCGCGTCGACGACGTCACGCAGCGTCGTGTCGGTGACCGACGACCGGCTGACGATGCCGACCGCCGTGCCCTCGCCCGCGCCGACGGTCGCGATCACCGTGACGCTGGTGCCGCGCATCGCGCCGTTCGTGGTCAGGGTGTTGTTGGCCCAGCGCAGGTTCGCGCTGGAGGTCTCGGCGACCAGGACCACACAACCCTCGGCGCCCGCGGCGGCCGCGAGCTCGAGCGCCTGCTCGACGGTGTCCTGCGGGGTGAGCTGAATGGCGATCGTCACCGGCCGGCCTCCTGCGTGGTGTTGAGGATGTTGACGTCGCGGAACAGGGCCGACGGGCAGCCGTGGGTGACCGCGCCGGACTGCGACGGCTGAGCCTTGCCGCAGTTCAGCGCGCCGCCGAGCAGGTAGGTCTGCGGTCCGCCGACGGCTTCCATCGAGCCCCAGAACTCGGTCGTCGTCGCCTGGTAGGCGACGTCGCGCAGCTGGCCGTCGAGCTTGCCGTCGGTGATCTTGAAGAACCGCTGACCGGTGAACTGGAAGTTGTAGCGCTGCATGTCGATCGACCAGGACTTGTCGCCGACGATGTAGATCCCGTTCTTCACCCGGCTGATCAGCTCCTCGGTCGAGGGGCCGTCCGGCGCGGGCTGCAAGGAGACGTTGGCCATTCGCTGGATCGGGATGTGGCCCGACGAGTCGGCGTACGCACAGCCGTTGGAGCGCGGTGTGCCGAGCACGTCCTCGTTGACCTTTGCCATCCGGCGGTCGACCTGGTAGCCGACCAGGATGCCGTCCTTGACCAGGTCCCACTGCTGACCGGCGACGCCCTCGTCGTCGTACCCGACGGTGGACAGACCGTGCTCGGCGGTGCGGTCACCGGTGACGTGCATGATCGGCGAGCCGTACTTCAGTGTGCCGAGCTGGTCGAGCGTCGCGAAGCTCGTGCCGGCGTAGTTGGCCTCGTAGCCCAGCGCGCGGTCCAGCTCCGTGGCGTGGCCGATCGACTCGTGAATCGTGAGCCAGAGGTTGGTCGGGTCGACGACCACGTCGTACCGGCCGGGCTCGACGCTCGGGGCGGCCATCTTCTCGGCCAGCCAGCCCGGAATGCTCGCGAGCTCGGTCTCCCAGTCCCAGCCGGTGCCGGTCAGGTACTCCCAGCCGCGGCCGGCCGGCGGCGCGCAGGTCCGCATCGTGTCGAAGCGGCCGGTCTCGGTGTCGACGGCGACCGCCTGGAGCGACGGGCCGACGCGGACCCGCTGCTGCGTGTACGACGTGCCTTCGGAGTTCGCGTAGAACTTGCACTCGTGCACCGACGTGACGTGCGCGGTGACGTGGGTGACCCCGTCGGCGGCGAGCAGGCGGCGGCTGTAGTCGGCGAGCAGCGCGACCTTCTCCGCCCGCGGCACGCTGAACGGATCGATCTCGTACGACGAGATCCAGGTGACGTCGTCGTACACGGGCTCGTCGGCCAGCTCGATCGGCTCGGTGTTGATCGGGCGGGAGACCTGCGCGAGATTGACCGCCTGCTCGGCGACCTGGACCGCGCTGTCGACGGTCAGCGCGACCGCGGCGGCGAAACCCCAGGTGCCGTCGTGGATGACGCGGACGGCCAGGCCGAGGTCCTCGTCGTCGCCGGCGTTCTCCAGCACACCGTCGCGCAGCGAGATCGACTCCGACCGGATCCGCTCCAGCCGGAACTCCGCGAAACTCGCACCGAGATCCTTGGCACGTTGCAGGGCGGCAGCGGCCAGCTCGTGGCGCGGCAGGGCGAGGAAGGACTCGTCGAGGTCAGGCACGACACGACCTTAGTACGTCGTCCCGACGGTTTTCGTGCGGCTTCGGCGGGATCGCCGCACCGGCAGGAGAGTACGGGCGCGGTACGGGCAGTACGACGACAGCGCCGGCCTCTAACCTCCCTGCGGGGCAGGCCCTAGGGGGCCGAAGTCCGGCCCGGCGGTGGTGGCAGGAGAGGATGGGCGATCGTGACGGGGCCGGTGGCACGACGCAGGACCAAGGACGCGCTCTGGCTGATCGCGGGCGTCCTGACGATCGGAATGCTCGGCCTGCTGGTCGGGCTGCTCGCGCAGTCAGGCGAGCAGGTCGCGCGGATGTGGGTCGCGGCGGAGGTGCGCGCGGACGGCAGCGCCCGGATCACCGAGGTCGTCGACTACGACTTCGGCGGCGCCGACAAGCACGGCATCTTCCGGACCGTGCCGCTGGACGAGCCCGGCGACCTGAAGGACGTCTCGGTCACGATGGACGGCGCGAAGGTCCCGTTCCGGATCAGCGGATCGGTCCTGGCGCGGCTGATGATCGGCGACCCGGAGACGACGGTGACGGGCGTCCACCGCTATCGGATCGAGTACACGCTTCCACGGCTGGGCACCGCGGAGCGACTGGCCTGGGACGCGGTCGGCACCGAGTGGGAGGTGCCGATCCGGCAGGTGGAGGTCCACGTCGCCGCGCCGTACGCACTGGCGTCGGTGCGGTGTGCGTCGGGGGAGTACGGCGGGTCGGATCCCTGCGCGTCGCTGCGGCAGCCCCGGCCGGGACAGCTGGAGATCAGCCACGAGTCCCTGGACAAGGAGCAGGGCCTGACCGTGTACGGCGTACCGACGAAGGCCGCCGGGGGCGGAGCCGCGCTGCCGGAGCCGCCGGCCGGACCGGCGTCTGCCAGAGCGAAGGACCACGTCGTACCGGGCTGGTTGTGGATCACCGGCATCGCGCTCGCCGCCGCCGTCGTGGTCGCGGAAGTCGTGCGGTTCGCTGGACGCGAGCGTGTGCGGGGCTATCGGCGGATGGACCGCGGGCGGCTGGCCCGGACCGTCCGGCCGTCCTCCGTGCCTCCTGCCGACCTCGGTCCGGCCGAGGGCGGGATCCTGCTGACCGGTCAAGTGCGCAAGCACCACCTGGTCGCCTGGTTGCTCGGTGCCGCGCTGGAGGGCCACCTGCAGATCACCGGGGCCACTCAACCGGTGCTGCGCAAGCCCGTGGAGCAGCCCAGCGGCGCCGACAAGCTGACGACGACCGTGCTCGACACCCTGTTCGCCAAGAACCCGAACGTTGCTCTGCGCAAGTACAACCGTCAGTTCAACGAGGCCTGGGGTCAGCTGAACAGGGGGCTGCGCGACTGGCGGCGCCGTGACGAGCTGGGCCTCTGGGTGCGTGGCGGAGAGCAACTGCGCCTGGTAGCTCTGGTCGGCGGTGTGCTGATGGCAGTTGCCGGTGTGACCGTCCTGATCGTGACCGCCGACGGTCTGGCGGGTTCCGGCACGGCCTGGCGTACGCCGACCGCCGTCGGCGCCGCGTTGGCAGGTGGCGGTCTGGCGGTGGCACTGCGGTCTTGGGAGCTGCCGGCGCTGACCGCGCGCGGCTCGGAGCTGTGGTGCAAGGTCGAGGCCTACCGGCTCCATGTGGCCGGGCTGGACCGGTGGGACGGCCGTGACGAGGACCTGCTCACCGCCTGGGCGGCCGGACTCGGTGAGACGACGTCGTGGGTGCTCGCGGCCGAGCGGGCGACGAAGAGGGGCGGTTCGGCCCGCCAGGCCCAGCCGGAGTACGACCATGTCCGTTGGCAACTGGGCCTGTACCTGGGAGTCGGCGCGGACAGCGCCAGGTCCATCAGCGGCAGCAGCTCCGGCAGCTCGTCGTCCTCCAGCAGCTCCAGCGGCAGCTCCAGCGTCGGCGGTGGCTCGGGCGGCGGAGGCGGCGGCTCCTGGTAGCGCCTCAGCCGACTCCCGCGGCGACGTCACGCACCGCCTGGATCACCAGGCCGGGACGCTCGACGTGGAGGTCGTGTCCGGCGTCCGGTACGACGACGTGGCGGCCGTTGGCGGCGGCAACCAGTGCGTCCTGGACGGCCATCATCGGCTCGAGCACGGGCGCCGGTTTGCCCTTCGTCGCGGTGAGCACGACCACCGGCACCTGCGGCCAGACGCTCCGCGCGCGGCGTACGGCGATGTCGTCGGTGTGGTCGACGGCCATCGGCACCTCGTCGAGCTGCGTGAACAGTTGCTCGTCGGTCTCCAGGTAGGACAGGTAGGCCTCGACGAGCTGCTCCTGGTGGTCACCGCCGACACTTCGGGCGACCTGGGCGGCTCGCTGACGAGCGGACTCCAGCAGGTCCGCGCTGCGCGAGTCCTCACGCGCGGGCGTGCTGCGGCTGGGATGGCGCCTCATCTCCGCGACGACCTGCGGCGGAGCGACCTTCGCGTAGAGCGAGTGGATGGACTCGTGGGACGGGTCGACCAGGACGAGTCCGGCGATCAGTTCCGGGCGTTCCCAGGCGGCCAGCTCGGCCAGGAGTCCACCCCAGCTGTGGCCGACGAGGATGCTGGATCCCACCGCTTCGAGTACGGCGACCAGGTCGCCGACCTGCTGGTCCAGACCGAGCGGCACCGGATCGCTGACGCCGTACCCGGCGCGGTCGTAGGCGATCACCCGGTGGTCCGGGGCGAGCGCCTTCAGGCACGCCGCGAACCCGACGACCGGTGACGCCGCCCCTGCCTCGAAGACGACCGCCGGTACGCCGTCACCCGCCTCGATCCACCGCAGCATGCGCCCGCCCCGGTCCAGCTCACCGCGCACGCCACCGAAGAGCTTGCCGCAGGCCAGGGCCGTTCTGTCCGGAGTCATGGGTCAGTTCTAGTAGCTCGTGACACCGTCCGTCAGTTCTCTCAGCGCGTCGAGATGCCCGAGGTGGCGAGCGGTCTCCTCCAGCACGTGGCCGACGATCCAGCGCAGGGGACACCAGCTCGAGTTCCGGCGAAGATCGCCACCGTGGGCACGCCGGGAGCAGCGTGAGGCGGGCTCGGCGGGCGCGAGCGGGTCACGACGCCTCGAGGGTGGTGAGGTCTCTGGTGGCGTAGCGGTGGTGGTCTATTTCTTCCTCCATCACGACGGACAGGCACTCGGCGACCGGGCGGTCGCCCTCGGGGTAGCCGGGGGCCGGGGTGCGCGGGCAGGGACGGCCGAGCTCGGCAGGGGTGAGGGTGTCGAGGATCGTGCGGACGACGGCTTGGCGGTTGCGGCGGGCCGCGAGGACTTCGGTGTACGTCGGGGTGGCGTCCAGCGTCATGCCGAGCGCGGCGGCGTCGGCCGGGTTGTACGCGGTCTGTGGGAGGGCCAGCGGGTGGAACGGGTTCGGCTGGTCGAGGATCGTGCGGCTCGCCCAGGAGTCGGTGATGAAGACGAGGTGGCGCAGCGTCTCGACGTACGACCACTCCTCGTCGACGCGCTGGTGGAGCAGGGGTTCCGGCAGTTGCTCGGCGCGGGCGGTGGTGGCGGCCCAGAGGTCCTCGATCGTGTCCCACAACGCGCGGAAGTCGTCGAGACTCGCGAGCGAGCGGAGCTGGACGCGTTCGGGGTGACGGCGGTCGAGCTCGGCCTCGACGTACGCCGTGACGTCGACGCCGTTGACGACGAGGTTCTCGACGTAGCCGGACACGTCGACGTCCACGAGCGTGCAGTCGACGAGCTTGACGCGGCTCAGGTCGCAGTCGACGAAACGGGCCTCGCGCAGGTCCGCGACGTGAAAGCGGGCGCCGCGGAAGCGGTCGGTGTCGGCGGTGCGGTCGTGGCCGGCCGACCAGCGGTGGGGTCCGAACTGTGCGGTCATGGCCGCATTCTGTCGCCGATCCAGGACGTTTTCGGGTGGTGGGAACCTGCGCGGCTGCCGTGGTGTAGTTCGGGTGGACGGGAAAGGAGGCCGCATCAGCGACGAGGCCGCGATCGTGCACCGGGTCCGCGGCGGTGATTCGGCCGCCTACGCGGAGCTGGTGAACCGGCATGCCCAGGTGGCGCAGCGGATGGCGGTGCTGCTGGGGGCCGGTGCGGATGCGGACGACGTGGTGCAGGAGTCGTTCGTCAAGGCGTACCGGGCGCTCGGCAGCTTCCGGACCGACTCGGCGTTCCGGCCGTGGCTGTTGCGGATCGTCGCCAACGAGACGCGCAACCTGCTGCGCTCCAAGCACCGCAGGGCTCGCCGGGAAGAGCTGGCGACGCTCCCGGAGGAAGTACTCGACCCGGCGACCGCCGTGCTGTCGTCGGAGCGGCGGCGCGAGTTGCTGGACGCGTTGAAGGCTCTGCCCGAGCAGTACCGGCTCGTGGTGACCTGCCGCTACCTGCTGGAGCTGGACGAGCAGGAGACCGCCACAGTGCTCGGCTGGCCGCGTGGCACCGTCAAGTCGCGGCTGCATCGAGCACTGCAGAAGCTACGAACCCAACTGCCGGACAAGGAGGTGCAGCGATGACGGACGACCGGTTGACTGAGGAACTGCGTGCGCTCGGCCGTTCGGTCGCACCTCCTGTCGCTCCTGACCTGGCCACCGCGGTGCTGGAGCGGATCGCCGAGCAGCCAGTACGACGTACTGCCGTGGACCTGCTCCGCAGCAAGTGGCGCGCCCTGCTGGCGTTGCTGGCAATCCTGCTGGCAGGCGCTGTGGTCGCTCCGCCGGTCCGGGCCGCTGTGGCCGAGTGGCTGAACATCGGTGGCGTCGAGGCGCGCCCTGTCCCCAGCGGCCCGACCAGTGCGCCCGGTCCGCCGGCCGTGACCGGGCGGATGTCGGTGGAGGAGGCGGGACGCCAGGCAGGGCTGATCCCGATCGTGCCCAAGCGGCTCGGTACGCCGACCGGCGTCGAGGCCTCGGGCGGCAAGGTCGCGATGAGCTGGGAGACCGCCGACGGGGTCGTCCGGCTGGAGCAGTTCGCGGACCGGCTGTCGCCGTACTACGTGAAGAAGTACTACGACTCGCTGGAGCCGGTGCCGGCGGTGAACGGCTACTGGTTCAGCACGCCGCACGAGCTCGTGCTGGAGGACCGCTACGGCCAGGAGCGCTTCGAGCGGGTCGCCGGGCCGACGCTGGTGTGGGTGTACGAGGGGCTGACGTTCCGGCTGGAAGGAGCCGTCAGCAAGGAACGCGCCGCGGAGATCGCCGCCTCGGCGACGCGTTAGCGGCGGCCGTAGACGGAGACGTGCCGGCCTTCGCCGGTGTAGCGCTCCTTCTCCCAGCCGCCCCAGCGGTCCACCAGCTCGAGCCCGGCCAGGCGGGCCATCAGGTCGAGCTCGGACGGCCAGGCCAGCCGGCAGGAGATCGGGCTCAGCCGGACGCCGCCCGCGTCGAGCCGGACGTGGTTCTCGTCCAAAATCTGGGTGGCCGGGTCGTAGCGGCAGACGTCGAGTACGACGTACGACGACTCGACCTGCTCGGCGTTGACGTACTGGTTGCTCGGCAGCCAGGCGCTGGGCACAGCGGCTTCGATCAGGAAGACACCGTCGTCGGCCAGATGCCGGGCGGCGTTCTCGAAGCATCGGACCTGGTCGTCCTGGGTGAGCAGGTTGAAGATCGTGTTGAAGACCAGGTAGACGACCGGGTACGTCCGGCCGGTGGTCGCGGTCGCCATGTCGCCCACCACGACGTCGAGTTCGCTGCCGCCGGGTTTGGCGCGGAGCTGGTCGACCATGTCGGTGGACAGCTCGATCCCGTCGACGCGGACGCCGCGGGCGGCCAGCGGGAGCGCGATCCGGCCGGTGCCGATGGCGAACTCCAGCGCGGAGTCGCCGTTGGCGTAGCCGGCGAGCAGATCGACGGCGACGGTCTCGTCACCGCGCGGGGTCTGGTCGTACCAGGCGGAGACGGCGGGTCCGAAGGCGGCGGCCGGATCGAAGTCGCGCATGGGGACCACCTTGGTGGTGGACGCCGTGGGGGGGCAACTGGATTACCGGTGGAACCTCAGCCGGACCGGCGGTGTAGCTGGGACATGAAGACTTTGGTGCGGTGGGGCGGTGTGTTGCTGATTGTTTTGTCGGCGTGGGTGGCGTTGCCGGCTGCGGCAGGTGGTCCGACGAGTGTGCTGCTGAGTGCGCCGGCGATCCAGAAAGTGGTTGCCACCGGCTACCACGACGCACGGTACGCCGAACTGGCGCGGGCGATCGGGACCGTGGCGAAGGACCATCCGGGCTGGGAGGAGGGCGCGAACACCCGGGTGATCCGGGCGACCTGGCTGATCCACGACACGTCGGTGTGGCGGACCGACCTGATCTATCCCGACGCCGAGGGCGGTCCGTGGGTGGCGACCCAGGAGGATCGTTCCGGGGCGGGCAACTTCGACGGCAGGCCGGTGTGGCACCCGGCGGCCGACGGCCCGGCGCTGATGAAGGTGCTCGGTGAGCTCGGGCTGCTGTCGCAGCAGGGATACGACTCGTCGGCCAGCGACGGCGCGACGCCCGAGGCCGCGGTCACCGACGACGTCACGACGGCGGCGACCACGACCACGGGTGAGAGCGACGCGTTCACGGGCTGGCGCTGGGCGATCCCGGGCGCGGTTCTCGGCGCTCTGCTCGCCGTACTCGCCGTGAAGCTGTGGCCGCGGCGGCGCTGGGAGCTGATCGACCAGGAATGACGCTCAGAGGTCGGCGACCTTGACCAGGACCTTGCCGACGGCACCGGACTCGACGGCGCGATGCGCGTCGTCGGTCTGGTCGAGCGTGAACTCGACCAGCGGCAGGCCGGCCGCGTCGCCGACCGGAAGCGCGCCGGCCGCGATCGCGGCGTTGATGTCCTCGGCCGCCGCGGTCAGCTTGTCCCAGCCGACGGTGTAGAGCAGCACGAACTGGTAGCGGGCGTTCAGGCCCATGTTCTGCCGGACGTCCACGGCGAACGGGGTGTCGCCGTCGTTGGCGTAGATCGCGATCGTGCCGCGCGGCTTGAGCACGGCCAGATCGAGCTCGCTGTTCCGGCCCGCGGCGACCTCGACGATCAGGTCGACGCCGTCCGGCGCGATCGCGCGGATCTGCTCCGCGGCGTCCTCGTCGCGGTAGTTGACGACATGCTGCGCGCCGGCGGCACGCGCGTACGAGGCCTTGGCCTCACCGCTCACCGTGGTGATCACGGTCGCGCCCGCCCACCGGGCGAGCTGGACGGCCGCATGCCCGACCGCTCCCGCGCCACCCGCGACCAGGATCGTCCGTCCGTCGAAGACGCCGGGTGCCAGCCGCGACGGCAGGTCCTCGCCGACGGTCAGCGCGCGGTGCGCGGTGATGGCCGGGATGCCGGTGCTCGCGCCGAGCTCGAAGCTCGCCCCCGCGGGCAACGGGAACACGCGCTGGGCCGGCACAACGGTGTACTCCTGAGCGGTCCCGCTCGCCGGCCGCTCGTACGCCGCGAGCGTCACCCACACGCGGTCTCCAGCCGCGAGCCCGGTGACGCCCGGCCCGATCGCGTCGACGACGCCGGCGCCGTCCTGGTTCGGGACCGACAGCGGGATCTCGCCACCGCCGTACGCGCCGCTGCGCGACTTCCAGTCGGTCGGGTTGACGCCGGACACGGCGATCCGGATCCGGACCTCACCCGCGGCCGGTTCGGGAACGGGGAGCTCGGTCACGCTCAGCACGTCGGCGGTGCCCAGCTCTTGGTGTACGACGGCCTTCATCAGTTCTCCCACCGGTCGTTGGTTGCTGCCAGGTGACAACAACCCCGGGCGGTCCGCCGTTCTTCCCACCGGAGCCTGCTGGACAAGCAGGAACTCAGGTCCTGCCTTCCTTTTCCTGAGCCTCGAACAGGGTCGGCTGGGTCTCGGCGTCGAGTCCCCAGTCGGCCCTCATCGTCGGGTAGCCGGCCTTTTCGGCGGCCGCGCACACCTTCACGTCGTCGTCGACGAGGATCGCCACCGGCCGGTCCTGCTTGAGGCTGTCCAGCCGGTTCAGCTTCATCGTGGCCGACGGGCGGCGGTCGTTGTTGCGGCGCATGAACAACTGCCCATCCGGAAAGCCGTTGTCCTTCAGCCACTTCACGGTGTCGCGCCGCAGCCGCTCGGGCCGGCCGGTCAGGTAGACGATCTCGTGCCCCTCGGCCAGCTTGGTCGCGACGGCCAGCCCTTCGTCGAGAACCGCGTCTTCCTTGGCGTGCGCGAAGAACGAGTCCCAGTCCTTCGGCCGCTTCTGCAGGAAGTGGATCCGCTGGCTGGTGTCGGACAGCGTCGCGTCGATGTCCAGTACGGCGTACGGCGGCTTGTCGTCAGGCACGCAGCCAGTGTCCCCTACGCGTTGCCGAACGCCGTGGCTGACCAGGTGTGCCGGTCGACGGCGTACTCGACCTCGCCGTGCTCGGTCCCCGGCAGCGGGTCCTCGAAGGCGACGTGGAACACCCGCACGAACCGCAGCCCCGATTTCACCATCACCCGGCGGGACTTCGTGTTGACCGCCATCGTGTCCGCGACCACCCGCTCGGCCCCGAGGTCGGTGAACGCCTTCGCGATCAGCGCGCGCGTGCCTTCCGTCGCGTACCCGCGCCCCCAGACCTGCCGCCGCAGCCGGTACCCCACGTCCAGCGTCGCCGGAGCGGCCGTCGGCTGCAGCCCGAACCACCCGACGAACTCCCCGGTCGCTTTCTCATGCGCCGCGAACGTCCCCAGCCCCGGATGCCGCGCGTAGACCGCCAGCATGCCCGGCAGCACCTTGCGCTCGATCTCGTCCCGCGGCGTCGCCTGCCCGGTCAGGTACCGCATCACCTCGAGATCGGAGTCCAGCTCCACCAGCAGCTCGACGTCCCCGCTCGTGAACCGCCGCAGCACCAGCCGCTCGGTCTCCAGGTAGATCTCCACACCGCCGATCCTGACCGGTGACCGGCCATCGGGCCACCGGTTATCGGTCGGGACGCGGGCGGCGACGTACCGGCGTCCGACGGCGCGGAAAGTCGCTGAGGGGTCAAGGGGAGTCCGAATGGGTGTTCGGATGCCGGGCAGTCGCCGGCTTGGGGTGTGTTGGGTTGGGCGGTAGTCGGTGGGTCGGGTTAGCGTTCTCGCGCGATGGACGAATCGATCACGTTTCTGCACAGTTCGGACTGGCAGCTGGGGATGATGCGCCGGTTCCTGGGGCCGGACGGTCAGGCCCGGTGGGGTCAGGCGCGGCTGGATGCTGTCGCGCGGATCGGTGACGTCGCGGAGCGGACCGGAGCGCGGTTCCTGGTGGTCACCGGGGACGTGTTCGAGCACAACCAGGTCGAGCGGCAGACGATCCTGCGCGCGTGCGAGGCGCTGAAGCGGATTCCGGTGCCGGTGGTGCTGCTGCCGGGCAACCACGACGCGCTCGAACCGGGGTCACTGTGGACCTCGGCGCAGTGGACGGCGCACAAGCCCGACCACGTCACCGTGGTCACCGACACGACGCCGTTGGAGATCGTGCCGGGGGTCGAGATCGTGGGCGCGCCGTGGCGGTCGCGCCGGCCGGTGTCCGATCCGGCGGCTCCCGGGTACGCCGGGCTCGCGCCGGCCAAGGACGGCGTACGGCGGATCCTGCTCGCGCACGGGCAGCTGACCAGCCTGAGCGGCGGCATGTCCGACGTACCGACCATCGATCAGGCGGCGCTGGAAGCGGCTGTCGCGGACGGGCGGCTGCAGTACGTCGGCCTCGGCGACCGGCACTCGACGACCCAGGTGACCGAGCGGATCTGGTTCTCGGGGACGCAGGAGGTCACGGCTCCGGAGGAGAACGATCCGGGCAACGTGCTCGCCGTGACACTGGCCGGTGACTCGATCACCGTCGAGCCGCAGCGCGTCGGCGCGTGGCACATGGTCGAGCACCACGCGGAGCTGGACGGCGAGGAGTCGCTGCGGGCGCTGGAGGACTGGTTCGCCGAGCTGCCGGACAAGGAGCGGACGTATGTCCGGTTGGCCGCGGACGGGTCGCTGCCGCTGCCGCTGATGAGTCGGCTGGACCTGATGATCGACTCGCTGGGGGAGGTGTTCGCCAGCGTCGAGAGGTGGCCCAAGTTCTGGACCGTGCGGCCGGCGCCCGAGGCGGCCGACCTGGACGCGCTGCAGCTGAGTGGCCCGGCCCGGGCCGCGATGGAGGAGCTGCGGCAGGCCCTGGCCGGTGGAGACGAGTCGGCCGGCGCCGCGCTGACCCTGATGCACCGCCTGGCGCGGGACGCCGGATGAGGCTGCACAGCCTGACGCTGCGGAACTTCCGCGGCGTCGCGGACCGCACTGTTCAGCTGCCCGCGATCGGCACCACCGTCGTGGTCGGCGACAACGAGGTCGGCAAGTCCAGCCTGGTCGAGGCGTTCGCGCTGGTCTTCGACTACCCGGACGACTCCAAGTCCAAGCGGATCGCCGACGTGCAGCCGGTCGGTCACGACGTCGCGCCCGAGGTGACGGTCGAGCTGACCCTGGGCGGCCGCGAGCTGACCTACACCAAGCGCTGGCTGAAGAACCGCTCCACCGAGCTGTCCGTGGTCGAGCCGGACGGCCGCCGCCGGTCGTGGACCGGTCGCGAGGCGCACAACGAGGCCGAGCGCCTCTTCAACGAGAACGTCGACCCGGTGCTCTGGCAGACCCTCATGGTCACGCAGGGACAGTCGCTGACCCTGCCGACGCCGGCCGATGCCGAGCCGCTGATCACCGCTGTCACCGCCGAGTCCGGTACGCCGGTCGACGGCGCGTCGATGCCGCTGGTGTCGGCCGTCGAGCACGAGTACCTGCGCTACTGGACGCCGCGTGGCCGCCCGACCGGTGAGTTCGCCAAGTCGGCCCAGGCCGTGGCTGCCGCCGAGCTGCGGTCCGCGCAGGCCGCCAAGGCGATGGAGGAGGTCGTCGCCGACATCCGCCGGGCCGAGCGGCTCGCGCTCGACCTCGACGACCTGAGCACGCGGCTGGCCGAGCACCTCAAGTCGGTGGAAGAGTTGCGGGTCCGCAAGAAGGAGACCGACGAGATCCTGCTGCGGCGGGATTCGGTGCGGGCCCGGGCTGAGACGGCGCGGGCCCGGCTGGAGAACCACACCCGCACCCGGCTGGAGCGCGAGCGGCTGCTGGCCGAGGTCGAGCGGTTCACGCAGTCGGCCGCCGAACTGGCCGAGCTGAAGGCCGAGGCGGAGAAGGTCGCGAAGGCGTCGATGGAGACGCTGCACGCCGCCGAGGCCGCGCTCGCCGAAGTGGTCGAGCTGAAGGACGACCGGCGCAGCGACGTGCAGCACGCGGAGCAGCGCGTCTCGGAGCTGATGGACCGCGCCGAGCTGGACCGATTGACCGGGCAGCAGGCCGAGCTGGCCGACGTCCGGGCGCGGATCGCGGCGGCGTCGCGGGTGCTCGACGGGATCAAGGTCACCGACGCGCTGGTCGCCGAGCTCGAAGACGCCCGGGCGAAGGTCGTCGAGGCCCGCGCGGCGCTGGCGGCCGGCGTACCGGATGTGCTGGTACGGCGGGTCGGTGCCGAGGTGGTCTCGCTGTCGGGGACCGGGCTGGACGGCGGCGGGTCGGCCGTGCCGTCGGAGCTCGACGAAGGCGCCGAGGTATCGGTGCTGGTCTCGGGCGAGCTGCACGTCGGCGTACCGGGGCAGGTGGAGGTCACGGTCCGTGCAGGTGGCGAGGCGGCTTCGCTGCGGTCGCTGGTGGACGAGGCCGTACGGCGTGAGACGGACCTGCTGAAGCGGGCCAAGGTCCGCGACCTGCAGGCGGCGCGGGAGTTGCTCCGCAAGAGCGACACGGCGTCGGCGGAGCTGCAGGAGGCCCGGCGTACGGAGAGGTCGCTGACGGCCGGGGGAGATCCCGGCGAGCGGATCGCCTTGCTGTGCGCGCGGCTGGGCGTCACCGGCGAGGAGGAGCCGGAGGAAGAGGCTGCCGCGCCGAAGGGCAAGCAGCAGCCGGCGGTGGAGAACGTGCCGGGGCAGATGTCGTTGTTCGAGGAGTTCGCTGAGGACACCTTCGACTTCGAGGACCTGGTGGAGCCGCTGGCGCCGGACGACCTGGCTGGGGCTCAGCGGGCATTGGAGGAGGCGCGCAGCGAGCTGGCGACGGCGGAGCGGTTGCTGGCGGACGCGGAGTTCGCGGCGGCGCAGGCACGCAAGGCGGCCGACGAGGACCGGTCGGAGGCGCAGCAGGCGCGGGCCCGGGCGGAGCTGGCGGCCGAGCGCGTTGCCGCGGCGGCGGCCGAGCTGGAGGCGGCTCGGGCGGTGCTGGCCGACGAGGACGTCGAGGCGGCGGAGGAGAAGGCGACGGCCGAGGTCGAGGCTGTGCTGGACGAGCTCACCGCCGTACAGGAGCAGGTGGACGCTGCCGGCGCCGACCACGTGGAGGGCGAACTGACGGACGCGCTGGCCGTGGCCAACCGGCTGCAGGCCGAGCGGGACGCGCTGCGCGACTCACTCCGTACGACGGAAGGCCGGCTCGAGCAGTCGGGCCGCGACGGTCTCGCGACGCGGCAGGACGCGGCGGATCTGGAGTTGGCCGCCATCCGCGCCGAGCACGAGAACCTGCAGCGCCGGGCCGACGCGGCGCGGCGGGTGCACGAGACCCTCGGTCGGCACCGGGCTGCCGCACAGACGAAGTACTCGGAGCCCTTGCAGAGCAGGATCGAGGCGCTCGGCCGCAGCGTCTACGGCCCGACGTTCCGCGTCTGGCTCGACGACGACCTGGCCGTCGCCGAACGCGAGCTGGACGGCAACCGCCTGCGCGTCGAGGCGCTGTCCACCGGCGCCCAGGAGCAGCTGGCGATCATCACCCGCCTGGCCATCAGCCACCTGGTCAGCACCACCGAGAACAGCGTCCCGGTGATCTTCGACGACGCCCTCGGCTGGTCCGACAAGGCCCGCCTGCGCGACATGGGCGCCCTGCTCGGCCGCGCCGGCGACCACGGCCAGGTCATCATCCTCACCTGCATGCCCGACCGCTACGAATACGTGCCGAGGGCAACTTTCATCAAGCTCGACTGAATCAGAGGTCGCCGGGGGAGGCCTGGGGAGACTTGCGGTGGGTGGCGGCCTGTTGTTCCTGGTGGGTGGCGTGGGCGGTGGTGTGGTACGCCTCGTTGTACGCCGCCATGGCTGAGCTGAGGGGGGCGCCGGCTGTGCCGCGGCGGTGGGACCAGCGGGACAGGGCGGTGAAGAGTGTGATGGTAACCGCCAGCGCTGCGATGGCGATCAGGTACGGCAGCATGAGGGCCAGCGTACGGCGGCTCAGACCATCGGGACCAAGGCGGCGGGGGGCTGGGTGGGAGCGGGGACACCGGGGGTGTTCTCGACGGTGATGCCGAGGGCGACCTTGTCGGTGATACCACCCTGGATGAGCTTGGAGTCGTTGGGGGCGGCGATGCCGGCGGAGTGCATGACCTCGGAGCGGTCCTGCAGCCAGAGCTGGTACGTCTTGCCGTCAGGGAGCTTCGCCAGGCCGCGCAGGAGCACGATGGCTCGGTCCTGGCCGGCGGACATGACCACGGTCGCCTGGCCGCCACCGGCGACCTCCCCGCGGGCGGTCTTGGCGTCGGGCTGGGACAGCAGCGCGGCCAGCTCCTCGTTCTGCCGTTCGGCCCGCTGGTTGTCGCGGTACTGCTCGACGGCGATCCCGCCGGCCCCGGCGACCGCCAGCGCGGCGGCAGCGAGGCCGAAGAACGAGCGGCGGGTCCGGCGCTTGTCGCCCGAAGCGGGCGGCGCAACCGGAGTCGCGTCGCCCGGAGCGTGCGGTGCAACTCGTGTCGCGTCGCCCGAAGCGGGCGGCGCAATCGGAGTCGCGTCGCCCGAGGCGGGCGGCGGAGCCGGAGCTGCCCCTGAGCTCGGGGAAGTGTCCACCCCGGCCTCGCGCAGGATCGGCGGGAGTTGCCGGGTCATCGCGATCTCCGACAACACCCGCGCCTTGAGCGCAGGTGGCGGCGGCACCGCGACCGCCGTACTGAGCTTGGTGGCCGCCTCGCGCAGCTCCGCGACCTCCGCGGTGCACGACGGGCAGTCGGCGAGATGTGCCTCGAACCCGATCCGCTCGTCCTCGGGCAGTGCGTTCAGTACGTAGGGACCGGTCAGCATGTGCACGTCCGGTGTCGGCATGGCCCTCACCTCCCCGTCACACCCAGGCAGTCGCGCAGCCGGATCAGGCCGTCGCGCATCCGCGCCTTGATCGTCGCCAGCTTGGCGTCCAGCAGTTCGGCCACTTCGCGGTAGGAGTAGCCACCGTAGTAGGCCAGGGTCACCGACTCCCGCTGCAGTTCGGTCAGCGCGGACAGGCAGTGCCGGACCTGTTCGACCTCCAGATTCGTGGTGACCGCTTCCGCGACCTCGTCGTACGCCGTGGTGGAGCTGGCCGCCGCGACCGCCTGCTCCCGGTCGGTGGCCGATTGCTCCGAGCGGACCCGGTCGATCGCCCGCCGGTGCGCCATCGTCAGGATCCAGGACGTCGGGGAGCCGCGGTCGGCGTCGTACCGGGTGGCGGTGCGCCAGACCTCGACCATCACCTCCTGGGTGACTTCCTCGGACTGGGCCGGGTTGCGCAGCACCCGCCGGATCAGGCCGAACACCCGCGGCGCCATCTGGTCGTACAGCACCGCGAACGCGTCGGAGTCCCCGCGCGCCACCTGGGCCATCAGCTCGGCGGGCGTCGTGCCCCCGGGCCCGACCACCCGTGGCCACGGAAGGGCCATCGACTCCTCGCTCACGGACATCCTCTTCCCTCGCCGCATTCGGTCGGAGGAGATTCGGAGCAACCACCGCGGCGGATGGGTCTATCGGAGAATACGCTCCGGTGAGCTGTAGATCACACAGCGCTCGCCCCGGGTGAAGCCGGCCAGCGTGACGCCGAACCGGCGGGCGAGGTCGACGGCCAGGCTGGACGGCGCGCCGACGGCGACGATCATGCCGATGCCGGCCGCGACCGATTTCTGGACCAGCTCGTACCCGGCGCGGCCGCTGAGCGTGAGCACGAGGCCCTTGCGGCTGTGCTGGTTGAGCACGGTCCAGCCGATCACCTTGTCGACGGCGTTGTGCCGGCCGACGTCCTCCTTGACGATCACCTTGCGGCCGTCAGTGGTGAACAGCCCGGCCGCGTGCAGGCCGCCGGTCCGGCCGAAGGTGGGCTGGGCTTCGCGCAGCAGGTCCGGCAGGCGCAGTACGACGTCGAGCGGCGCCTCGACCGGGTCGACCGGTTCGTATTCGCGCTCGGCGAGTTCGTCGAGGCTCTGCTGGCCGCAGACCCCGCACGCGGCCGAGGTCACGCCGTACCGCTGCGGGGGTTCGCGGTCGGGTGGGCCGTCGAAGGTGACCGTGACGGTGTTGAACTGCTGCTCGCGGGTCAGCTTCACATCGGTGCAGTAGGCAACGGTCCGGATCGCGTCCGGCCGGGCGGCGAAGCCCTCGCCGAGGCAGAACCCGGCGGCCAGCTCGAAGTCGGAGCCCGGCGTGCGCATCGTCACGGTCAGCGGCTCGGCCGGCCGGCCCGGCCACTCCAGGCGCAGCTCGAGCGGCTCCTCGGTGACCACGACGTCCTCGCGGCGCGACGTCTTCTCGCCGTCCAGCACCTCGACCTTGTACCGCGTCACCGGCCCTTTGCCCATGGCGTCGATCCTATGCTGGCCACCCCACCACCACCTCCCGAGGAGCCATGAGCACAGCCAGCACCGTCAAGGACCGCGTCGACCCGGCGGAGGTGTCCGAAGAGATCGCGGAGGCGCGCGAGCGGTACCCGCTGGAGTTCCTCGCGGTGCTGAACCCGTCGTACGAGGCGCGCGGGCGAGTCCGGCGTGGCTTCTACGAGGGGTGCTTGAGCATGCCGGGCTACACCGGTGTGGTGAACCGCCCGCTCGAGCTCGACGCCACCTACATCGACCTCACCGGCTCGCGTCGCCGGCTCGCACTGTCCGGCTGGCAGGCGCGGATCTTCCAGCACGAGACCGACCACCTGGCCGGCACGGTGTACGTCGACAAGCTGGAGCCGCGCTCACTGGCGACGTCCACGAACTACACCAACCGCTGGGCAGATCCCGTCCCGACCAAGGCCGCCAAGGAGCTGGGCTTCCACCTCGACTAGCTGCTCCAGCCGCGGCGGAGGGCGAGCCAGTCGAGGAAGGTCCAGGCGTACAGGCGCTGGTGGCGGCGGAGCTCGGGGGTGCAGCCGGGCGGCGGCGGGGCGTCGAGGTTGTCCAGCATGTACGCCGCGATCAGTGCCGCGGCGCAGTCGAGGTGGTCGGCGGGAACGTCGGCGGTGAGCGGCGTACGGCGGATCGCGGCCTGGGTGTCGATGCCTTCGTACTGGGCGACCGGGAGCAGGCAGAGCCAGTCGAACCAGGCCGGGCCGACCGACAGCCAGTTCCAGTCGACGGTCCAGCACTGGCCGGTTTGGTCGATCAGGAGGTTGTCGGGGCGCAGGTCGCTGTGCATGGCTGTGTCGCCGGCCAGTGCTTCGGGGTAGAGCGCGATCAGGTCGGACAGTTCTGGGAGGGCGGTCGGGAGCCAGGGCTGGAAGCCGGGCGGGAGTGGGCGTTCGCCGGACCGGATCGCGGCTGGTAGATCGATCGGCCAGCCGCCGCCGGCGATGTCGTCGACGAGGACGTCGAGGTCGGGCAGTGGGGTCGGGGTGAGCGCTTGCGCCATCACCTCGCAGGCCGCGGTGACGGTCGCGAAGTCGTTCGTGGTCCACGGACTGCCCGGCATTCGGCCGTCGATCCGCTCGGACGCGACGGCGAACCACTTGATGCCGGAGTCAGCTGCACCTGCGGTCGCGACGATGGCGGGCACCTGGAGCGCCGACGGCAGCTGCGGCACGATCTCGGCCTCGCGCCGGTAGGCGCCGTACGCGTGCATCGTGTCCGGTGCGGCCTTCACGAAGATCTCGCGGCCGTCGGCCAGCCGGATCGGTGCCGCGAAGCCGCCGGTGAAACCCGAGCCGACCACCCGGCCGGCCTCGGCGATCTCGGTGCCGAGGGCAACAGCCAGCGCCTCGCGCAAGGCGCCGGGCAGAGTGCTCCACCCCGGCCGCGCGGAGGTGGCGCGGTAGTCGACAGCAGGCGGCCCGGACATGCCGCAGACCCTAGCGCCCTGACCACTCCGCGAGCCTCCGAATTCTCCGCGGACCCGGACGGCTACCGTGCGGGCGTGGACGGATCTGTGGTGCTGCACGTGCTGGATCTGGTGGGGATCTTCGTGTTCGGGATCACCGGGGCGCTGGTCGGCGTACGGAAGAAACTGGACGTGTTCGGGATCCTGGTGCTGGCTCTGGTGACCGGGCTGGGCGGCGGATTCCTCCGCGACGTACTGATCGGCGCGACACCGCCGGCCGCGCTGCAGGACTGGCGGTACCTCGTGGTCCCCGTGACGGCCGGATTGATCACCTTCTTCCTGCACCCCCGGATCGGCCGGGTGGAGCGCCTGGTGAACATCTTCGACGCCGCGGGCCTGGCGTTGTTCTGCGTGACCGGCGCGGTGAAGGCGATCGACTACGGCCTGTCGCCGTTGCCCGCGGCGCTGCTCGGCACGATCTCGGGCATCGGCGGCGGGGTCGTGCGCGACGTCCTGTCCGGCCGGGTGCCGGTCGTGCTGCGGTCGGAGATCTACGCGACGCCGGCGCTGCTCGGCGCGGGCATCGTCGTCGTGGCGGCGGCGCTCGACTACCACGAACTGTGGGTGCCGATCATGGGCGCGGTGATCTGCTTCGTGATCCGCCTGCTCGCGATCCGCCGCGGCTGGAACGCGCCGCTGCCACGGTAAGGCGTGGGATGGGGCGGCACGCCCTAGTTGTGCGCGAACCGCGTCTTCGGCCGGGCGAACGTGATCGAGATCGCGGCGACGCCCGCACAGAGCACGCCGATCGACACCGGCACCCAGTACGCCGACGAGGCGCCCCACAGGTCGACCGCGTGCCCGGCGGCCGCGTTGCCGGGCGCCACGCCGAGCAGGATCCCGGTCACCGTCCAGGTGATCGCCTCGGTCAGCCGCTGCGGCGGCACCCACTCCTCGACGCAGGCGGTGACGGCCACCATCGTCGGGGCGATCGTCAGACCCGCGCAGAACAGCACTCCGCCGAGCGCGATCGTGCTGCCGACCCAGGGCAGTGGCGCCAGCGAGATGGCGAGCAGGATCGTCCCGATCAGCAGCCGGCGCTCGACCGGAGCCCGCCAGTGCACCGAGCCGTACCAGAGCCCGGCCAGCAGTGACCCGAACGCCCAGACCGCCAGTACGACGCCCGACATCCCCGGCTGGCCCTGCTCGGCGGTGAACGCCACCGTGACGACCTCGGCGCTGCCGAGCGTCGCCCCGAGTCCCAGACCGATCAGGCTGAGCAGCATGAGCGACAGCCAGGGGAGTGGAGCCTGCTCGGCTCCATTGGCCTTGCCGCGACCGGGCGGGTCGGAGCGCCGCAGCAGCGCCAGCCAGATGCCGCCGCCCAGGCCGAGCACACCAGCGGTCGCCAGAGCGACGTACGGGCTGACCTGGGTGGCGAGTGCTGTGACGACCACCGGCCCGATGATGAAGACCACCTCGTCGCCGACCGCTTCCAGCGCGAACGCGGTCTGCAGCGCCCGGCCCCGGCCGAGCAGATGGGTCCAGCGGGCCCGGACGAACGAGCCGACCTGCGGACGGGTGCCACCGGCAACGAACGAGAGCAGGTAGAGCACGGCGGTCGGAGCGTCGGCCCGGACGGCGAGCAGCAGCCCGGCCAGTCCGATGGTGCACAGCACGCTGCCGACCAGCAGCAGGATCCGCTGGCCGAACCGGTCGACCAGCCGCCCCTGGATCGGCCCGGTGATCGCCCCGGCGACCACGGCGACGCCGGAGACCGCACCGGCCAGTCCGTACGAGCCGCTCTCCTGGGCGATCAGGATCACGATGCCCAGCCCGATCATCGAGATCGGCATACGCCCGAGGATCCCGGCGGCGCAGAACGCGGCGGCACCGGGACGGCGCATGAGGTGGACGTAGGGCATCAGCATGGGGGACCGTGCACACCGTATCCGGACGGCCTGACAAACTCGGTACATGCCCCACCCCGTGTCGCCTGATCCGGCCCGCACCGATCCCACCCCGTACGACGCCGTGCTGCTGCTGTCCTTCGGCGGCCCCGAGAAGCCCGCGGACGTGCTGCCGTTCCTGCAGAACGTCACCCGCGGCCGGGGGATCCCCGACGAGCGGCTCAAGGAGGTCGGCGAGCACTACTACGGCTTCGGCGGCAAGAGCCCGATCAACGACCAGAACCGGGCCCTGCTGGCCGCGCTGCAGGAGTCGTTCGCCGAGATCGGGCTGGACCTGCCGATCTACTGGGGCAACCGGAACTGGGCGCCGTACCTGACCGACACGCTGCGCGAGATGGCCGCCGACGGCGTGCGCCGGGCTGTGGTGATCGTCACCAGCGCCTACCCGTCGTACTCGGGCTGCCGGCAGTACCGGGAGAACCTGGCCGACGCGACGGCCGCGGTCGAGAACGCGCCGGTGATCGACAAGCTCCGGCACTACGCGAACCACCCGGGCTTCGTCGCGTCGTTCGTCGAGTCCACCACGGCCGCGTTGAGCGGGCTGCCGAAGGACGCGGCGATCGCCTACGTGACGCACTCCATCCCGACCGCGATGAACGCGACCAGCGGGCCGGACGGCAACGGGTACATCACCTGGCACCAGGACGTCGCCGCCGAGATCACCGCGGAGCTCGAACGGCGTACCGGGGTCACCCGGCGGACCGACCTGGTCTACTGCTCGCGGTCCGGGCCGCCGCAGGTCCCGTGGCTCGAGCCGGACGTCAACGACCACCTGGAGGAGCTGGCCGCGGCCGGTGTGCCCGGAGTGGCGGTGGTGCCGATCGGGTTCGTCAGCGACCACATGGAGGTCATCTACGACCTCGACACCGAGGCGGCGGCGACGGCGGACAAGCTGCACCTGCCGATGGCCCGGGCGGCGACGCCGGGGACGGACCGGCGGTTCGTGACGATGCTGCGCGACCTGGTGGTCGAGCGGGCCCAGGCCGAGCGCGGTGAGCAGCCGGAGCGGCCCTGTGTGGGCCGGCTGGGCCCGGGCTGGGACAACTGCCGCCCGGACTGCTGCCCAGCGCTGCGCCGGCCCGCTCAGGGCCGGCCGATGCAGACCCCCGAGCCCGATCAGCCCACGACCGCAGGACCGAAGGACATCGCATGAGCACCCCGCAGGAGCTGCTGAAGCTGGCCGTCACGGTCGCCACCGAGGCGGCCGAGCTGATCGTCGAGCGCCGCCGCGGCACGATCACCGTCGCCGACACCAAGAGCACGGCGACCGACATCGTCACCGCGGTCGACCGCGAGTCCGAGGAGCTGATCCGGGCCCGCGTGCTGGCCGCGCGGCCGGACGACTCCTTCCTGGGCGAGGAGGGCGACGACATCAACGGCACCAGCGGGGTCCGCTGGGTGGTCGACCCGATCGACGGCACGGTCAACTACCTCTACGACCTCCCGACGTACGCCGTCTCGATCGCGGTCGAGCAGGACGGCCGGACGGTCGCCGGCGTGGTCGTAGACGCGCCGAAGGGCGAGGTGTTCACCGCGACGCTCGGCGGCGGCGCGTTCCTGGACGGCAAGCCGATCCAGGTCTCGGACTGTACGTCGCTGGACCGGGCGCTGGTCGGGACCGGCTTCGGCTACGACCCGGACCGGCGCGTGGTGCAGGCCGAGGTGGTCCAGCAGTTGATCGCCAAGGTTCGCGACATCCGGCGGATCGGGGTCGGCGCGATCGACCTGTGCTACGTCGGCTGCGGCCGGCTGGACGCGGTCTACGAGCGCGGCCTGAATCCGTGGGACTACGGCGCCGGCGCGCTCGTGGCCGCGGAGGCGGGCGCCCGGATCGGCGGGCTGCACGGCGCGGAGGTTTCGCCGCAGATGTCGATCGCCGCCACGCCCGCGGTGTTCGATGCGTTACACGACGCACTCGCGGCCGCGGATCCGCTGCGCGCATAGGTTCTGCTCGTTTGTGCAGTCAAAGTGTTCGTACGTCGCGGTAACGCGCAATCAACTGTTCGGTCCTGACAATTTCTTCGACACGCGGGTCACAAGGTGGACCCTGACGCGCGCGAAGACCGGTTGATAGGGCACAATCCCTGCCTCGGGAGCGGAAGCGAGTCCGCTCCCAGCCTGTCTGTCAAGGGTTTCGGGGGACCGGAGGATTCCAGGCGGAATTTCTCGGGTGTGTTATCCGTTCCAGGGCTCAGCAGGCAACACCACGGGTACGAAGAGGGCAGGGAAACACCATGGCGACTGACTACGACGCCCCGCGCAAGACGGACGAGGACTCCAGCGAGGAGTCGATCGAAGAGCTGAAGACTCGCCGTCACGACAAGAACTCCGGCAAGGTCGACGAGGACGAGGCCGAGGCGGCCGAGAGCTTCGAGCTGCCCGGCGCCGACCTGAGCCACGAGGAGCTGGCGGTACGGGTTCTCCCACGCCAGGCCGACGAGTTCACCTGTTCGAGCTGCTTCCTGGTCCACCACCGCAGCCAGCTCGCGAACAGCAAGAACGGCCAGCTGATCTGCCGCGACTGCGCTGCCTGACAACAGCAGCACCGTCGCCCTGCTCGGCTGAGTCCGTACCAGTACATGGGACCGTCCCCCTCGGGGGCCGGTCCCGTGCTGCGTTTCAGGACTTGACGACGTCCTTGGCGACGCCCTTGACGGCCGCCGTCTCGAAGCCGGGCGGCAGGTGCCCGGTCGACTTCAGCCAGTACTGCGCCGCGCGCTGCTCGGCGAACCGCTTGGCCGCCGCCGCGGCCGCGCCGCTGGCGATCGCCCAGCTGACCACCTCGACGTAGCCGGCCTCGGCGCCCTTGGGCGGCTTGCCGCCCGAACCGAGCTTCCAGGCCGTGGTGACCGCCTTGTTGGCGACCAGTCCGACCACCATCGTGAAGACGGCCAGCACCAGCTTCCAGCCGATCTTGGCTCCGATCACCGTTGCCTCCTCGCTAGGAACCCCTGACTCAGGATCTTGCCACGCTGTTGGACGTCAGGGCCGCTGCCAGCCGCTCCGGATTCCGCGTGGCGATCAGCCAGTACGGCGCTGGGTCGTGCGGGTCGGTGATCTCCACCCGGACCGCGCCGGGCAGATAGCTGCGCAGCACCAGGTACGCCGCCGGGTCGCAGTCGCGGCCGAATGCGGTGCGGACCGCCTCGCCGGTCAGTGCCTCGGCCTTGCCCAGGTGGACCCGCTCGATCGTGGCCCGGCCCGCGCGGAGGCGCTCGGCGTCCACCTCGACCAGCGCACCGCCGTACCGGACGAAGAGGGTGGTCAGCAGGACCGCGACGACTCCGCCGGCGATCAGGCCGGCTGGTTGGCCGGCTGGGACCGCGACGATCAGCCAGACGGTGAGGACGAGGAGGGCGGCGATGATCCACCAGCGCACCGGCACGCTCAACCGCTCGCGGTAATCAGTCCCTGAGTCAGCCACAGCACCAGCCTGGCACGTGGCTGCCGGAACGGCGTCGGTAGGGTCGCCTCTCGTGATCGAGCCCCCGACCCGCTCTGCGACGCCGCAGCGTGAGCTGGAGCCGCCGGAGCGTCACCCGGAGGCCCCTGCGCCCGGCACGGTGCTGCCGTCGCACTACGAGAACTGTGTGGCCTGCGGGCCGTCGCATCCGACCGGACTGCGGCTGGTGTCGACCGCCGGCCCCGAAGTGACCATCACCGGCGAGTTCACCGTCACCGCTGACCACCAGGGAGCTCCCGGTCTGGCGCATGGCGGCGTACTGGCACTGGCGCTGGACGAGACCTTGGGCGGCCTCGCGTGGTTGCTGCGCCGCCCGATGGTGACCGGGCGGCTCGAGACCGACTACATCCGGCCGGTGCCGGTCGGTACGACGCTGTTCCTGCAGGCCCGGTGCCTGGGATTCTCCGGACGCCGGATGTACGCGAAGGCCGTTGGGCGGCTGGGCGGTCCTGAAGGCAGTGTCGCCCTGAGGGCCAGCGCTGTGTTTGTAGTGGTCCCGCCGGAGCATTTCGTCGAGCACGGCACCGACATGACCGCCGAAACCGTCCACGACTACGAGGTGAACCCATGACCGAGGTACTGATTCAGCGGCTCGACCCGGAGTTGCCGATTCCGGCGTACGCGCATCCCGGGGACGCCGGGGCGGATCTGGTGGCGTCGCACGACGTGACACTGAAGCCGGGGGAGCGGGCGCTGGTCGGCACCGGGATCGCGATCGCGCTGCAGGACGGGTACGCCGCGTTCGTGCATCCGCGTTCCGGACTGGCCGCCAAGCACGGGGTGTCGCTGGTCAACGCGCCGGGCACTGTGGATGCGGGGTACCGCGGCGAGATCAAGGTGTGCCTGATCAATCACGACCCGCACGCCGAGCTCACGCTGCGCCGGGGCGACCGGATCGCGCAGTTGGTGATCCAGCAGGTCGAGAAGGCGCGGTTCGTCGAGGTGACCACGCTGCCGGGCTCCGCGCGCGGTGCGGGGGGACACGGCTCGACCGGTGGTTTCGGTGGTGTGACACGCTGAGCAGGTGCGGCCCGCTGACCTGCGGGTGAGCGAGACTACGGCGGGGTTTCGGCCCCTGGAGACAGACGACCGAGGAAGTAGGCAAGAGCAGTGATCTTCCGCCGCAAGGCCAAGAACGAGGACACCCCGGAGACGGTGGACGCCGTCGAGGAGACGACCGGGCCGACCGCCCAGGACGGCGGCACCGAGGAGCCGGCCGCCGGGGACAGTGCCGCCGGGGACAGCGCCGCCGGCCCGTTCGACGTCACCGAGGTGGACCCGGCGACGCTGGAGGCCGAGGACCGGATCGATCTCGGAGCGCTGGTGATCACCGGCCTGCCGGGCATGGAGCTGCGGCTGCAGGTCGACGAGCAGAGCGGCGACGTGCAGGCGATCCTGCTGGTGCTCGAGGACTCCGCGCTGGAGCTGCGCGCGTTCGCCGCGCCGAAGACCGCCGGCATCTGGGACGAGGTCCGCCAGGAGATCGCCGCCGAGGCCACCAAGATGGGCGGTACGGCGTCGGAGACCGAGGGCCCGTTCGGCACCGAGCTGGTGCTGGTCGTACCGGTCCAGGACCCCGACGGCCAGATCTTCAGCCAGACCTCCCGGGTGATCGGCGTCGACGGCCCGCGCTGGCTGCTGCGCGGCACCGTGCTCGGTCGCGCGGCGGTCGAGCCGGAGGCGGCACCGCCGATGGAGCAGGCCTTCCGCAACGTGATCGTGGTCCGCGGGTCCGAGCCGATGGCGCCGCGCGAGTCGCTCGCGCTGAAGCTGCCCGCCGGTGCCCAGCCGGCCGCCGAGGAAGAGGCCTGATCACCGTGCCCGAGCACCGGCCGATCACGTCCGCGCGCGGACTACACTGATCTCATGGGCAGCGACAAACCCGAGGGATTGTGGCGACGTGCCTTCCGCGGCCTGGCCGGCGACCAGGACGAGCAGGACGCCGAGGTACTGCAGGACTACGCGCACGACTGTGGCGCGCGGTCGATCACCGGTTGTCACGACCGGGAGATGGTGACGCTGTACGGGACACTGCGCACGATCACCTTCAGCCCGCGTGGCGGCGTCCCGGCCCTGGAGGGCGAGTTGTACGACGGCACCGGCACGGTCAAGCTGGTCTGGCTCGGCCGGCGCAAGATCGCCGGCATCCACCCCGGCTCGGAGCTGATCGCGTCGGGACGGATCGGTGTGGTCGACGGCGACCGGGTGATGTTCAACCCGCGCTACGAGCTGCGCCCGACGGCCGCGCATGGCTGACCCCCGCGCGGGTCAGGACTCCGGCGTGGACCGCGACCTGGACCGTGACTCCGGCGCGAGCCCGGACCTGGGCCCCGACGCCGGCCGGCCGCTGGACCGCCGGACCGACGACGACCTGGACGAGAAGCTGGTCGAGATCCTCCGGCCGGAGATCGAGGCGGCCGAGCACGAGCTGACCGACGGGCAGGGGCCGGACCGGCAGGAGCCGGGCGAGGCCAAGCCCAAGACCACCGACAAGGACTTCTTCCACGCGCTCGGTGGCTGGGGTGCGTTGCTCGACATCGGGCTGCCGTGGATCGCGTTCCTGATCGTCTACGGCGCGAGCGACAACGACCTGCGGCTCGCGCTGATCGTCGCGATCGCCTGCGCGGCCGCGGTCGCGGTGCTCCGGCTGCTGCGCAAGCAGCCGCTGCGCAACGTGCTCGGCGGCTTCGTCGGAGTGCTGATCTCGGCCTGGGTGGCCAATCGCAGCGGCAACGCCGAGGACGTCTATCTGCCCGGACTGCTGACCAACGTCGGCTACGGCCTGCTCTACCTGATCACCGTGCTGATCCGCTGGCCACTGTTCGGCGTGCTGTACGGCGTGATCACCCAGACCGGCACAGGCTGGCGCCGTGACCCGGCGATGTATCGCGGGTTCAACCGGGCCACGCTGGTGTTCGTGGGTCTGTTCGCGCTGCGGCTGATCGTCCAGGTGCCGCTCTACCTGACCGGCAGCCTGAACGCGCTCGGCATCGCGAAGGTGGGCATGGGCCTGCCGCTGTACGCGCTGGCCCTGTGGCTCGCGTACGCCGTACTGCGCAACTCGATGCCGCCGGACAAGTGGGACGAGGCCCGGGACCACGTCACGCATCTGCTGGGTGGCGGCAAGAAGAAGTAGCCCGCACGCCAGGGGCTGTCCGGCGCTGTCGCGTAGACGACGTGTCAACTATGTGCCAGCGCATTCCCGCGACCGCGGGTGATCAGGGTGTCTACGATTTCGCGACTTTGTCCGTAGAAACCCTGTGAGGCCCTCGTGACTCCACGTCCTGGTCGCGGGCGGAAGGTGACTGCCGCGTTCGCGGCGGCCCTGACGTTCGCCGCGGCCCTGACCGGTGGCTCCGCCGCCGCGTCGCCCGCCCCTTCGGCAGCTTCGCTGCCGGTCGCAGTTCCCAGCACCACACCCCGCACCGTCACCCTGATCACCGGCGACAAGGTCGAGGTGACCACCGGCGCCGACGGCAAGCCGCAGTACCGGGTGACCGGCCCGGACGGCTGGCTGGCCGACCACGACGTTCACGTGGACGGCAAGGACACGTTCGTCTACCCGCGCTCGGCCGCACGGTTCCTCGCGGCCAAGCTGCTGGACGAGAACCTGTTCAACGTCACTCGCCTGCTGGCCGACGGGTACGGCGACGAGCTCCCGCTGATCGTCACCTACACGGACGCCGCCACCCGGTCGCGCAGCCAGCGCGTCCCGTCCGGTGCCCGCAAGCAGCGGTCGCTCACCAGCATCCAGGGTGCCGCCCTGTCCACCGACCAGCCGGCTGCCTTCTGGCAGTCGCTGACCGCCGGTACGACAGCCCGCTCGACCGGCGCGGCCACGCTCGCCGGCGGGATCGAGAAGGTCTGGCTGGACGGCAAGTTCGTCGTCGATCTGGCCGACAGCACCGCGCAGATCGGTGCACCGGAGGTCTGGCGTGGCGGCAATACCGGTGCGGGCGTCGACGTCGCCGTACTGGACACCGGCATCGACCAGGAGCACCCCGACCTGGACGACCGGGTCGCCGCGGCGACGAGCTTCGTCCCGGACGAGGAGGTCACCGACCGGCACGGGCACGGCACCCACGTGGCGTCGACCATCGCCGGGACCGGTGAGGCGTCGGGCGGCACCGAGCGCGGTGTCGCGCCGGGCGCCCGGCTGCACGTCGGCAAGGTGCTGAACAACGAGGGCGGCGGTCAGGAGTCCTGGATCATCGCCGGGATGGAGTGGGCCGCGCGCGACCAGCACGCCAAGGTCGTCAGCATGAGCCTGGGCGGCTCGCCGACCGACGGCAGTGACCCGATCAGCCAGGCGCTGAATGAGCTGTCCGCCGAGACCGGCGCACTGTTCACCGTCGCGGCCGGCAACGCCGGACCGGGCTACTACACGGCGTCCGCGCCCGGCATCGCCGACGCGGCGCTGACCGTCGGTGCGGTGGACGGTGCCGACAAGCTCGCGGAGTTCTCCAGCTGGGGACCGCGGGTCGGCGACGGCGGTCTCAAGCCCGACATCACCGCGCCGGGCGTCGACATCCTCGCCGCCCGTTCGCAGTACGCGCCCGAGGGGTCCGGCGCCTACCAGTTGATGAGCGGCACGTCGATGGCGACGCCGCACGTAGCCGGCGCGGTGGCGCTGCTCGCGGCCCAGCACCCGGACTGGACCGGGCAGCAACTCAAGGACGCCGTCGTCAGTACGGCGAAGCCGACGCCCGACTACATCCCCTACCAGGGCGGTAACGGCCGGCTCGACGTCGCCACGGCCAGCAAGTCGACCGTGCGCGCCACAGCGTCGGTCTACTCCGGCTATCACCCCTGGCCGGTCCAGCCGAACGAGTCCGTCGAGCGGACCGTCACCTACACCAACGACGGCGACCAGGCGGTCGAGCTCGACCTGTCGACGCAGGTGAAGGACGCGCCGGCCGGTCTGTTCGCCCTGTCGAGCCCCAAGGTGACCGTCCCGGCACACGGCACCGCACAGGTCAAGCTGACCGTCGCGGTGAACGACGTACCGGTGGACAAGCAGCTGTCCGGGCACCTTGTCGCGACGAACTCCGCCGGAGTCCGGCTGAGCACGGTGATCGGGGTCGGTCGGGAGGGAGAGCGGTACCAGCTCACGCTGAACGCCAAGGACCGCAGCGGCCGTCCGCTGACCGGTGACGCGATTCTGATCGGCCGCGGTAGCTACGGGCAGTTCACGGTCGGCGAGGAAGGCGCCGAGCTCCGGCTGCCGCCTGGCGACTACACCACCTGGCTGACGACGGACGTCGAAGGCGCGAACGGCCCGAGCAGCAAGGGCATGGCCGTGCTGACGCTGGTCGACATCCACCTCGACAAGGACCTCACCGCGACGTACGACGCGCGCAAGGCCCGCAAGCTGACCGCCGTCACGCCGCAGGCGACCACGCTGGGCGAGGTGCGCGCGAACGTCTACCGCGACTTCGGCCGGGACTTCTCGGTCGGTTCGTCGCGCTGGCCGAGCCCGAGCTACGACAGCGTGTGGGTGCTGCCGACCGGCAAGGTCACGGACGGGGACTTCGTCGCGGGGGCACGCTGGCGGCTGGATCAGCCGGCGCTCACGATGGCGTCGTCGACCCGTACGTTCGAGGACATGCTCGTCCGGAGGGCGGACAAGCCGCTGCCCGCGGGACGTCAGCAGCTGGACGCGGTCTTCGTCGAGCAGGGCATCGCCGACCGGACCGGGAGCCACCGCGGCAAGGCCGTGGTCGTCCGGCGGTCGGACGCGGTATCGGTGGAGGACCAGGCGTCGGCGGCTGCCGCGGCCGGGGCGAAGGTGCTGGTTGTCGTCAACGACGGCCCGGGCAAGCTGGAGCCGTGGACCGACTCGATCTACGCGCCGAGTCCGCCGCGGATCACCATCGCGACGCTGACGCACGACGAGGGTGAGCAGCTGATCGCCCAGCTCGCCACTGGTCGGCGCACGCTGACGGTCACGTCGAACCCGGAGCTGGACTACCGCTACGACCTGTCGCGCTTCTGGGACCACGTGCCCGCCGTACCGGAGTACCGGCCGGGTGTTCGGGAGCTGGCCCGGATCGACGTTGCCTTCCGCAACTTCCGGCCGGGCTTCGGGCTGGAGAACCGGTACGACGTGTGGAACACCGACTGGGAGTCGGCGATGAACACCTCCGGCACGGTCGTGCAGGGCGACCGGACCGACTGGGTCACGGCCGGTGTGCCGTACCAGGCCAAGGCGGAGATCTCCCGTGAGGTCCAGCAGACCGAGTCGGGCTGGCGCAGCTATCAGGGCGGGAGCCGGGGTGAGCTGCAGTGGTTCGGTCCGGTGCAGCGGCCGCGGCTGGCCAAGGGGTTCTCGCCGGTGCGCACCGGTGAGGGGATCACGGCTGTCTCGCCTGGCTGGGGTGACGGCGGTGATCACATCGGTACGGCGTTCGGGAACTGGGACCAGACGCAGCAGCTGAGCCTGTACCAGGGCGACACGCTGGTGGCGCAGGAGGCGCGTGACCAGCTGTCGGCGAACGGCTTGAAGCCGGAGCGGTTGCCGTACCGGTTGGTGGCGGAGAACGCGCGAGGTGCTTTCCCGCATCCGTACTCGACGGCCACGCGCACCGAGTGGGGCTTCACGTCGGCGGCCACCGACACGGTGGCGTCGCTGATCCAGCTGGACTACGCGGTCGACACCGACGAGGCAGGCCGGGCCGGTCGGCGCTCCGAGCTGACCGTCACGCCGCGGTGGTCGGAGACGAACTCGACCGCCGGGATCCGCAAGCCGACGCTGGAGATCTCGTACGACGGGAAGACGTGGCGGAGTGCCTCGCTGCGTCAGACCCGCGAGGGGTGGACGACGCGGCTGGACGCGCCGCGCGGTGCGGCCTTCGTCAGTCTGCGTACGCGGGCTGCCGGTTCGGGTGGGACGGTCGACCAGCGGATCGACCGGGCCTTCGGCCTGAAGTAGTACGACGAACCGCCCGTACGCCTGCGGCGTACGGGCGGTTCGTGGGGGAGTGGGCGGCGAGACCGGGACCGGCGAAAGGTGATCGCCCGGGGAGGGCCCCGTACCGGCGAGAGGTGATCGCCCGAGAGCGCCCGCGTACCGGCCGTCTACTTCCGGTGGTGCGGGGACAGCATGTCCTCGAGCTGTTCCTCGGTCTCGTCGGCGGCGACGAACAGCAACTCGTCGTTCAGCTCGAGCGTGCCCTCCGGATCGGGGCGCAGCACCCGGCCCTCGCGGATGATCGTGACCAGCGCGGTGTCGGTCGGCCAGTCGATGTCGCCGACCCGCAGGCCGATCATCGGGGAGTCCTCCGGCAGCGTCAGCTCGACCAGGTTCGCGTCGCCCTGGCGGAAGGTGAACAGCCGGACCAGGTCGCCGACCGAGACCGCCTCCTCGACCAGCGCCGACATGATCCGCGGCGTCGACACCGACACGTCCACGCCCCAGGCCTCGTTGAACATCCACTCGTTGCGCGGGTGGTTGACCCGGGCAACGGTCCGCGGGACGCCGAACTCGGTCTTGGCCAGCAGCGAGACGACCAGGTTGACCTTGTCGTCACCGGTGCTGGCGATCGCTACCTGGCAGCGCTGCAGCGCGGCCTCCTCCAGCGAGGACAGCTCGCACGCGTCGGCCAGCAGCCACTCGGCGCGCGGCACCGACTCGGCCTTGATCGCCCGCGGGTCCTTGTCGATCAGCAGGACCTCGTGGCCGTTCTCCAGCAGTTCGCCGGCGATCGAGCGGCCGACGTTGCCCGCGCCGGCGATGGCTACCCGCATCACAGCTCCTCAGGCTTGGCGCCGAGCTGGGACTCGATCGCCGCGGCATCGCTTTCCAGCATGACGACGTGCACCAGATCACCCTCCTGGATGACGGTGTCCGCCTTCGGCAGCACACCTTCGCCGAGCCGGGTCAGGAACGCGACCCGGGCGCCGGTGGCCTTTTCGATGTCGAACGCCTCGCGGCCGACCCAGCCCGAGTGCACGTGCACCTCGGCCAGCCGGATGGTTGCCGACGGATCGCGCCACTCCGGCTCCGACCCGCTCGGCAGCAGCCGGCGGATCATCTGGTCCACCGTCCACTTCACCGTGCCGACGGTCGGGATGCCGAGCCGCTGGTAGACCTCGGCGCGGCCCGGGTCGTAGATCCGGGCCACCACGTTCTCGATGCCGAAGTTCTCCCGCGCCACCCGGGCGGCCAGGATGTTGGAGTTGTCACCGTTGCTGACCGCCGCGAACGCCTCGGCGGTCTCGATCCCGGCCTCGATCAGCACCTCACGGTCGAACCCCATCCCGGTGATCGTGCGGCCGGAGAAGTTCGGGCTCAGCCGGCGGAACGAGTCGGCCGACTGGTCGATGATCGCCACTGTGTGGCTGCGTTTCTCCAGGGTCCGCGCGAGCGTCGACCCGACGCGTCCGCAGCCCATGATGACGACGTGCACTCCGTGATCACTCCCTGCCCCGTTCCGGGGCCGCTGGCATCCATTCGCGGTGTATCGGCGGTGTAGACGCTACACCGAACCGAGGGGCCCTCTAACATCTCGGTTGTGACCCCCGCTCTAGGCGACATCGGCAAGCGACTGCTCATCGGCCGCAAACTTCGCAGCACCCAACTCGGTGAGACGTTGCTTCCGAAGCGGATCGCGCTGCCGGTCTTCGCCAGTGACGCTCTGTCGTCGGTCGCCTACGCGCCGGACGAGATCTTCCTGACCCTGTCGGTGGCCGGCCTGACCGCGTTCACCTTCTCCTGGAAGGTCGCCATCGTCGTCGCGGTGGTGATGCTGGTGGTGGTCGCGTCGTACCGGCAGAACGTGCACGCCTACCCCTCCGGCGGCGGTGACTACGAGGTCGCCAACACCAACCTCGGGCCGACCGCCGGACTGACCGTGGCCAGCGCGCTGCTGGTCGACTACGTGCTGACCGTCGCGGTGTCGATCTCCTCGGCCGCCCAGTACGCCGCCTCCGCGATTCCGGCGCTGGAGGGCCATCAAGCCACGGCCGCGGTGGTGGCCGTGCTGTTCCTGACCACGATGAACCTGCGCGGCGTGCGCGAGTCCGGTACGGCGTTCGCGATCCCGACGTACGTGTTCATGGTGACGATCCTCGGGATGGCCGCCTGGGGCTTCGGCCGGATGCTGTTCGGCAACCTGCCGGACGCCGCGACGGCGTCGTTCGACATCGCGCCCGAGGGCCAGTTCGCGACCGGCGCCGGGGGATTGGCGATGGCCTTCCTGGTGCTGCGGGCGTTCTCGTCGGGCTGTGCGGCGCTGACCGGTGTCGAGGCGATCAGCAACGGCGTCCCGGCGTTCAAGAAGCCCAAGAGCAAGAACGCCGCGACCACGCTGCTGCTGCTCGGCACGATCTCGATCGCGATGGTGATCAGCGTGGTGACGCTGGCCAACGTGATGAAGGTCCGGTTCGCCGAGGACCCGTCCACCCAGCTGCTGGACAACGGCGTACCGCTCGGCCCCGGCTACCACCAGGACCCCGTGATCGGCCAGCTGGCGAAGGGCATCTTCGACCACTTCAGCCCCGGCTTCTACCTGGTCGCCGCGGCCACCGGCGTGATCCTGGTGCTGGCCGCGAACACCGCGTTCAACGGCTTCCCGGTGCTCGGCTCGATCCTGGCCAAGGACAGCTACCTGCCCAAGCAGCTGCACACCCGCGGTGACCGGCTGGCGTTCAGCAACGGCATCATCATCCTGGCCGCGTTCGCGATCTTCCTGATCGTCGCCTTCGACGCCGAGGTGACCCGGCTGATCCAGCTCTACATCGTCGGCGTGTTCGTCTCGTTCACGATCAGCCAGACCGGCATGGTGCGGCACTGGACCCGGCTGCTGCGCACCGAGACCGATCCGGCCCGGCGGGCCCAGATGATGCGATCCCGGGTGATCAACGCGATCGGCCTGACGATGACCGGGACGGTGCTGGTGATCGTGCTGATCACCAAGTTCACCCACGGCGCCTACATCGCGATCATCGCGATGGTGGTGCTGTTCGTGATGATGAAGGGCATCCGCCGCCACTACGACACGGTCGGCCAGGAGATGGCGATCGAGGGCGACGAGCAGCTGATGCTGCCCTCGCGGGTGCACGCGATCGTGCTGGTCTCCAAGCTGCACAAGCCGACGCTGCGGGCGCTGGCCTTCGCGAAGGCGGCCCGGCCGTACACGCTGGAGGCGGTCACCGTCGACGTCGACCGCGAGGAGTCCGAGTCGCTGCAGGCCGACTGGGACGAGCACAACATCCCGATCCCGCTGAAGCGGCTGGCCTCGCCGTACCGGGAGATCACCCGGCCGATCCTGCAGTACGTGCGCGACATCCGGCGGCAGTCGCCGCGCGACGTGGTGATGGTCTACATCCCCGAGTACGTGGTCGGCCACTGGTGGGAGCACATCCTGCACAACCAGTCCGCGCTGCGGCTGAAGGGGCGGCTCTTGTTCACACCTGGTGTGATGGTCACATCGGTTCCGTACCAGCTGATCTCCTCGGAGGCGGCCCAGGAACGGCAGGACCGGGTGGAACGGGTGGCCGGGCAAGTACGCCGGGGCGCCCGCAAGACGTCAGGAGATCGGTGAGGGACGAGGACATCGTCGGGACGGTGCTGGAGCTGGAGATCGGCCCGGTGGCGCACGGCGGGCACTGTGTCGCGCGCTACGAGGGCCAGGTGGTCTTCGTCCGGCACGGCCTGCCGGGGGAGCTGGTGCACGCCCGGGTGACCGAGCGGACCGCCAAGTACCTGCGGGCCGACGTCGTCCAGGTGCTCACGCCGTCACCCCACCGGATCGAGCCGCCCTGCCCGTACGCCGGTCCGGGCCGCTGCGGTGGGTGCGACTTCCAGCACGCCAACATCGTCGAGCAGCGCCGGCTGAAGGCGACGGTCGTGTCCGACACGCTGCGGCGGATCGGCGGGATCGAGCGGACCGTGGTGATGGAGTCGCCGGGCGACGACGGGCTCGGCTGGCGGACCAGGATGCGGTACGCCGTAGGCCCCGACGGCCGCCCGGGCATGCGCGTGCACAGGTCACACGACCTGATCCAGGTCGACAAGTGCCTGATCGCGCACCCGGACACCCCGACCGTGCTGGACCAGCGCTGGCCAGGCACCGAATCGGTGCAGGCGGTGGTGTCGTCGGAGGGCAAGACCGCCGTGCTGACCGACACGGAGTCCGGTGGCCGGGTCGTGGAGACGGTCCGCAACCGGCGGTTCCGGGTCGAGGCCGACGGCTTCTGGCAGGTCCATCCGGCCGCCGCGACGACGCTGGTCGACGCCGTACTGGCCGGGCTGGAGCCTGCTGACGGCGAGACCGCCCTGGACCTGTACTCGGGCGTCGGCCTGTTCGCGGCGTTCCTGGCCGAGGCCGGGTGCCCCGTGCTGGCGATCGAGGGGGACAAGGCCGCGGTCAAGAACGCCCGGCGCAACCTGCACGACCTGCCGGGCGTCACGCTCGAGCAGGGCGACGTGGACCGGGTGCTGAACCGGGCCGTCGCGCAGGGGCTCGAGCACGTCGACCTCGTCGTATTGGATCCGCCGCGGACCGGAGCCGGCAAGCACGTCGTCCGGCGGATCGCCGGCCTGTCGCCCCGGAAGGTGGCCTACGTCGCGTGTGATCCGGCGGCGCTGGCGCGGGATCTGAAGACCTTCGGTGAGCTCGGGTACGGCGTGAGCTCGCTGCGGGCCTTCGACCTGTTCGGCATGACCCATCACATAGAGTGCGTGGCCGTGCTCGAACCCGTGACTAGTTAGGACCCCGGCGGCTCGGGTACGGTTCTGGGCTGGTACTGGCTGTACCTGACGCTGCACCTTTCCCCGGACCTCTGCGCCGGGAAATTCCGCTGGAGACCCGATGCCGCTCGTCGACCTGGATGACCCGGAGGAGTTGCGCGCCCGCTGGAGCGCCCTCGCCGCGGTCGCTCACGCCACCGGCTTCGACCGCCGCTGGTACGCCGACGCCGACGGCTGGTACCACCAGGACGAGACCAGTTCGGACCTGCGCATGGTCCGGCTCGACGGTGGGCGGTCGGTGCTGTTCGGGTACCACACCCAGCACAGCCGGACGGCCGGCACGGACCTGCTCGCCGGTGCGCCGGACTGGATCGGGCAGCCGGAGGTCAAGCAGCGGATCGCCGCGGGGACGCTCGGGTTCGTCTACGGGTCGTTCAACGGGACGTGGGCGCGGGCGTCGTACGAGGGCGACCCGTGGCAGCCGGTCGACGACGGCTTCGCGCCGATCGGCCAGTGGATCACGTCCGACGAGGAGTCGGCGCGCGAGCTGGTCGAGTGGGCGGCGGAGTGGGCCGACTACCTGGGTGGGCTCGACAAGCTGGTGCCGCTCGGGGTGGGGTTGATCCGGTCGGCGGCGGAGTCACGGTTGTCGGCTGAGGAGCTGGGTGGGTTCTTCGAGCGGCTGGGGATCGGGCCGAGATCGCCGCAGCAGCCGGATCTGTACGCGGCGCTGGCGGCGGCCGCGCAGTTCGATCAGGTGGTTGGTGGTGCGCCGGTGGAGCCGGTTGGGGCGCCGTACGTTGAGCCGTACGTCGCGCAACCGTACGTTGAGCCGTCCGTCGCGCAGCCGTACGCGGGGGAGCCGTACGCCGCGGAGCCGTACGCCGCGGAGGCGGTCGGGGACGATCGGTTCGGTGACGAGGCCGAGGACGAGGACGAGGAAGAACTTTTCATCGTCCCGCCGGGCGTCAGCCCCTTCACCAACCAGCCGATCACCGAGGACGCCGACCCGATCATCGGCGCCGAGACCCCGCACGACCCGCAGCCGCCGTACGCCGAGCGGCCGCCGTACGAGCCCGAGCCGCCGTACGAGCCCGAGCCGCCGTACAACCCGCAGCCGGCGTACGAGGCTCCTGCTCCGGAGCCGCCGCCTGCGGATTACGGCGTCGTCAGCAAGAAGCCACGCCTGTTCGGCCGCAAGAAGAAGCAGCGCGAGGAGGAAAACGCCTCCCTGGCCGGCCTCGGCCTCGTCGCCCCCGAGCCCGCTCCCGCCCCACCGGCCTACGACCGCCCCCTCCCGTCCTCGGAACCGCCACGCGTAGGCGCCCCGGTGGAAGACGGCGAAGACTTCTACGCCAGCCTCTTCGCCGACGCCCCCGCCGCGGCCAGGTACACCCCCGACACCCCCACCGCGCAGCACCCCGCGGCATCCCCGGACGACGCCACCAGCGAGATCGCCGCCGTCCCCACCGCGGACGACACGGCGCCGTTCACCCCGTTCACTCCCGAAGCCGACACCGCCAACACGCCGTCCCTGGAAGACCGATCGGCCGAATCGCCGTACGCCCCGGAGTCACCCGCCGAGGCCTTCCCCGCGTCCGAGGAGGAGCCCCCGCCCACGGCCCACTCGCCGTTCGCGCCCGCCTACGACGAGTCGGCACCCGCCGCGTCGCCCTTCGCGCCGCCCGCTGAAAACCAGTCGGCAGTTCCCGGCTCGCCCTTCGCCCCGTCAGCCGAGGCGACCTCACCGTTCGCCCCCGCGCCGGCAAGCGCGTCCGACGACACCGGTGTCCTCAACCCCGTCGAACCCGACGACCGGACCTCGGTCGCGGACGACGACACCGGCGCGTTCGCACCCATCGACACCGATCAGCAGACCTCGACCGAGGACGACGACGACACCGGAGTCATCACGCCGGTGACCGAGCCGAACACGCTCGACGCGCCGACAGCCGACCAGGACGACGAACGATGGTCGGCCACACATGGCGACGGCAGGTCGACGTCTGCCGATGACGTGTTCGCTGGTCGGGAAGACGCGCGCCGATGGTCAGCCACGGACGAGGATGGTGGGCCGACCTCAGCCGACGATGGCTCCACCGACGCGTTCTCAGCTGGTCGGGAGAACGAGCGCCGGTGGTCTGCCACCGACGACGGCGGGGCGTCCGCCGATGACGATTCCGACGACACATTCACCGCTGCGCACGACGCGCGCCGATGGTCAACCACGGATGGCGACGCCGGGTCCAGGTCCGGGCCTGACAACTCCGGTGCCGACGCGTTCACCGCCGGTGGGGACGACCTCCGCAGACCGTCTGCTCCAGAGGACGACGGCCGGCCCACGTACTCGGCCGGCGGCTCGGGCACCGTCGACGCCTCGACCACCGCTCCGGACGACGTCGCCAGCCCGCCCGGTGCGGACGCTGAAGTCGACCACATGCAGCCCTTGGCCGACGCCGGGACGGTGGACTCCTTCACAGCAGGCGACGACACCGGCGTCGTCCCGCCGATCACCGATCCCATCTCGTCCGCCAAGGCCCCCGCGCCCACCCCCGACGACGACACCGAAGCGATCACGCCTCTCGGTCCCACCACCTCGCCCGTGGACCCCGACGTCGGCTTCGACCCAGCGGCAAGGCCCAACCAGCCGACTTCGCTCCTGGACGTCGGGCGGTTGGAATCGATCGACGCCGACGAGCCGACCTCGGATACTGAGCCAGCGGATCAGTCAGTACCGGCCGAGGAGCCGACCGCCTTCCTGGATTCCGCGCCGGGGGCTCAGTCGATGGATCCCGACGAACCGACCGCGTTCCTGGACGTCGAGCAGCAGGCCGGGACCCAGGAGCCGACCGCGTTCTTGGACGTCCCGCAGTCGTCCTCGTCCGCGGAGCCCAAGGATCCGACCTCACCGTTGGACGTCCCGCAGTCGTCCTCCTCCGCGGAGCCCGAGGATCCGACCTCACCGCTGGATGTCCCGCCGCGGTTCGACGGCGAGCAGCCGACCGCACCGCTGGACGCCCTCGAGTCGACCACGCCCCGGGATCCCCATCGCACCTCCCCGCTCGACGACTTCCGCGGTGCGTCCGACAGCGCAGCGGAGTCCGCGCCCCCGTCGCCGATGGAACGCGAGTGGGTCGGCGGTGCCTGGATCAACGGCGAGTGGATCGAGGACGCCGCCGCGTACCTCGCTGCCAACCCGCACCTGGCCCACCCGCCCCGCCCGGCGCGCCGCCAGCGCAGGAACCATCCCCTCGACCCAACCAACCCGGACCACACGTCCGGCGGGTCGTTGCAGCAAGCCGCACACCACCACGGCGCCGAGGCTGATGCGCGCGGCGTACGAAGAGCAGCGGACCAGCCCGCCGCACACGACGATCTCGGCGAGCGTGAAGCTGACGTACGAGGAACCGCCGACGTGCGCGACGGCGAGCGCGAGGCCGGCGTACGGGATGACGTTGATGCCCGGGCTGATGGTGTTGGTGCTGACATACGGGACGAAGCCGACGCCTCAGGCGCCGACGAAAGTGAGACCGGGGGCGACGGCCAGGCCGCGGCCGACGGGCAGATGGTTGCCGACGGCATCGAGGGATACCACGACGAGGAGCCGACCGCCGAGATCACGGCGTTGCCTGCCGAGCCGGATGAGGACATCGCGCGGGTCGACTCGGGCGACGGCGCGGCGGTGGGTGACGGGCCGCGGACCTATCCGCCGTTGAGCGATCAGTACGGCGGCTCGGGGGACGACGACTACGAGTTCGCGACCGACGTTTTCCACGACGAGATTCTCGGCAGTGCGGACTGGACCGCGGATCAGTTGGGGGAGAGCGCTGCGGCGCCGGAGGAACCGGCACAAGCCTCGGGTGAAGGTCGACCTGAAGTTGAGGGTGAGGCCTCCGGTACGCCGGCGGAGGCCGGCGACGTTGCGGGAGAGCCGACTGCGGCTGAGGTCGACGACGAGCGGGACGGCGCTCAAGGTGCCGACGAGGTAGTTGCCGTTGGCATCGACGACGCACCGGACTCCGGCGACGAAGCGCTGAGTGCGGGCGTCGTCGCAGAGGACCTCACGCCAGAGCGGACCGCTGAGGACGTGACGCCCGAGGCAGCCGCGGAGAGCGTCGCGTCCGAGGAGACGGCAGCGGACGTCGCGTCCGAGGAGACGGCAGCGGACGTCGCGTCCGAGGAGACGGCAGCGGACGTCGCGTCCGAGGAGACGGCAGCGGACGTCACGCCCAGGGAGACGGCTGGGGACGTCGCGCCCGACGAAACCGCAGCGGACGTCGAGACCGAGGAACCTGCCGAAGGTGCCGCGCCCGAGTCCCCAGCGGTCGCTGGAGCCGGCGAAGGTGCCTCGCTTGACGAGTCCGACGAGACGGCGGACGAAGTCGCGTCCGAGAACGCCGCGGCGGTCGTTGCCGTCGACAACGAGACGGCATCCGCAATCGAGCCCGAGCAACCCACCGAGCTGGTCGACCTCGACGACGCAGCCTCCGAGCCGATCGAGCCCGCCGGCCCCACTGGGACCGACAAGCCCGGGGATGCGCCCGCCGAGGCGAACGCCGCAACCGGGCCCGCTCGCCAGAGCCCGGAGGCAGCTGGTCTCACCGGCCGCACCGTGAACGACGCGACCGATCTCAAGGGTCACGCCCCGGACGACGCAACCGACGGGAACGGCCAAACCCCGGACGACGCGCCCCACGGCAACGGCCGAACCCCGGACGACGCGGCTGCCCTCAATGGAGACCCGGACGGCGAAGCCCACCGCAACGGCCACACCCCGAACACCACCCCCACCAACGCCCTCAACGGCCACCACCCCGACCCCACCGGCACCATGCTCATCCCCGAGCTCACCAGCCGCGGCACCCCCGTAGCTCTCCCACTCGGCGTAGAGCAGGCGATGCGCGCAGAACCCGAGCGCCCCCGCCCCAAGCCCGCCGAATCCCCAGCGTTCGAAGCACTGCGCGAATGGTGCCGCGTAAGGACCAACGTCGTCCCCTCCGGATTCACCATCCAGGTCCAGGTACTCGACCCCGCGCGGCCGTCGTACCGGTTCGACCTGGAGCCGGCGCAGGTCGACGACCCTGAATGGCCCGACGAGCGCCTGAGCGAACTGCTCGGCGACCTCTGGATCGCCGAGGCGCAGAGTGAGCACGGCGGTTGGCTGTTCGCGCGGATCGACGCGGCGGGACGAACGCTGCGGATCGACCGCTGGTACGACCAGGTCCCCGAATGGTGGGACACCAACCTGCCGAGCGAACTCGACGTCGAGGGCCTTGTCCGCCGCCTCTACCGCCGCGGCCCGGACTGGCAGCCGTCATACCTGGAGCAGCTGTACATCAGCGCGGGATAGCGTTGTCCCCATGTTGCTCAGGATCTTCACCGAACCCCAGCAAGGCGCCTCGTACGACGACCTGCTGACCGTCGCCCGCCGGACCGAGGAGTGCGGGTTCGACGCGTTCTTCCGTTCCGACCACTACCTCGTGATGGGCGACGGCGACGGGCTGCCCGGTCCGACCGACGCCTGGATCACGCTGGCCGGGCTGGCGCGCGAGACCCAGCGGATCAAGCTCGGCACGCTGGTCAGCTCCGCCACCTTCCGCAACCCCGGCGTGCTCGCGATCAGCGTCGCGCAGGTCGACCAGATGAGCGGCGGCCGGGTCGAGCTCGGGCTCGGCGCCGGCTGGTACGAGGCCGAGCACGCGGCGTACGGGCTGGACTTCCCGGACACGCCCGGCCGGTTCGACCTGCTCACCGAGCAGCTCGAGCTGATCACCGGACTGTGGGACACGCCGGTGGGGGAGAAGTACGACTTCGCGGGCAAGCACTACCAGCTCAAGGACTCGCCGGCGCTGCCGAAGCCGGTCCAGCAGCCGCACCCGCCGATCATCATCGGCGGCGCCGGCAAGAAGCGGACCCCCGCGCTCGCCGCCCAGTACGCCGCCGAGTTCAACGCCGGCTTCCGGGATCTCGACGGCACCAAGGTGCTGTTCGACCGCGTCCGAGCAGCCTGTACGACGGCCGGCCGTGACCCGGAGACCCTCGCCCTGTCGGCCGCGCACCGCGTGGTCGTCGGCAAGGACGACGCCGAGGTCGAGCGCCGCGCCGCGGCCGCCGGGTGGTCGGTCGAGGAGCTCCACCGGAGCGGCGTCGGCGGCACCCCCGCGCAGGTCGTCGACAAGCTCGGCCAGTTCGCCGAGCTCGGCGCCGACCGCTTCTACGTCCAGATCATGGACCTGACCGACCTGGACCACCTGGACCTGATCGCGTCGGACGTCCTGCCTCACGTCTCCTGAGCGAGCGCCCTCGCGGGACGCCGCATGATCGCCGCGGTCACGGCGAAGAGTGCGGCGGACCCCGCGAGGGCCAGCGGCAGGCCGACCAGGTGCGCGACGAGCGCGATCAGCAAGCCGCAGGTCACCTCGCCGAGGTACTCGGCCTGCGCGAGGAACGAATGCGTGGTCGCCCGTACGTCGCTGGTCGTGCGCGCGTTCACCCAGATCATCGCGATCACCCGGGTGAGCGGCACGGCGATGCCCGACACGACGACCAGCGCCACGCCGGCGCTGACCGAATCCGGCGCGAACGCCAGCCCGGCGGTTCCCACCGCCCCGATCGCGGCCGCTACGCCGTACGAGTGGCGCGCGTGTTCGCCGTCGAGGCGCCGCTGGACGATCCGCAAAGCCAGCGCGCCGACGGCGAGCGCGACCACGCCCAGCCCGGTCAACCAGATGATCGGGTCGAGGCGGGACGGTAGGCCGAGTTCGACCAGTTGCTTCGGGGCAAGGCGGCCGCCGGCGTCGGACGCGCCGTTGATCAGGAACGTCGCCAGGAAGATCCGCAGCAGCTCCGGACTCCGGCGTACCAGCGAGACGCCCCTGCGGAACGTCGTCCAGGACGCCGACCACCGAGGGCCCTCAGCCGGGACGAACCGTTGCTCGCTGAACCGGACGGCGACGTACCCGCCCAGCAGCAGCATCGCCGAGCCGGCGACAACGATCGCGAGATCGCGCCGCGTCGCCCAGGCCAGCGCCCCGATCACCACCAGCCCGGTCGCCGCACCGGTCAGCTGCGCGCGGGCGGTCCGGGCCAGCACAGCCGAGATGCGTTCCGGCGCGTCCAGCTCATCGGTGATCCAGGCAATGTCCGATCCGCTCGCGAAGGTCCAGGACAACCCCCACAGCACCTGGGTCCCGAGCAGCGCGACGAACGACGTCACCAGACCGGTGGTCACCATCGCGGTCCCCATCAGCACCTGCGACAGCACCAACGACCACTTACGGCTGAACGTGTCAGCCAGCACACCGGCAGGCACCTCACAACACAGCGCGAAGACTCCCTGCACGGCACCGATCAGCACGATCTGCGAAGCGGTCAGCCCCGCATCCACCACCAGATAGACCGAAGTAACCAGCCACCACCCGTTGTGCAGCACGGCCCGCGCCCACGTCCACCGGACAAAGGCAGCAACCAGCACGTCCTGACGCAACTCAGCCACCCGGCAGTCGACCAGCCACCCAACCCTGCCCGGCAAACGAATTACCGCCTCCGGCTGGGGTGTGAGTGGTGGCTCGATGTCGTGTATCTTGATGTCGAGAGACTTTGTGGGCGAGGTTAGGGCAGCCTGATCTCGCGGCCGGGCGGAGCGCTCGGCAGGATGGTTCCAGCGGAACAGACGGACAGAGGAGCAGGTTGATGGCCAGCGTCGACAGCTTCGGTGCCAAGGGTGCACTCGAGGTCAACGGACAGTCGTACGAGATCTTCAGGTTGGCGGGCATCGAGGGCGCGCAGACTCTGCCGTACTCGCTCAAGGTGCTGCTCGAGAACCTGCTGCGCACCGAGGACGGCGCGAACATCACCGCCGACCACATCACCAAGCTCGGCAACTGGGACGCCGCGGCGGCGCCGGACACCGAGATCCAGTTCACCCCGGCCCGGGTGATCATGCAGGACTTCACCGGGGTGCCGTGTGTCGTCGACCTGGCCACCATGCGCGAGGCCGTCGCCGAGCTGGGCGGCGACCCGACCAAGATCAACCCGCTGGCGCCGGCCGAGCTGGTGATCGACCACTCGGTGATCATCGACGTCTTCGGCCGCCAGGACGCCTTCGAGCGCAACGTCGAGCTGGAGTACGAGCGCAACCGCGAGCGCTACCAGTTCCTGCGCTGGGGCCAGACCGCGTTCGACGAGTTCAAGGTCGTCCCGCCGGGCACCGGCATCGTCCACCAGGTCAACATCGAGCACCTGGCCCGTACGGTGATGGTCCGCAACGGCCAGGCCTACCCCGACACCTGCGTCGGCACCGACTCGCACACCACGATGGTCAACGGCCTGGGCGTGCTGGGCTGGGGCGTCGGCGGTATCGAGGCCGAGGCCGCGATGCTCGGCCAGCCGGTGAGCATGCTGATCCCGAAGGTGGTCGGCTTCAAGCTGACCGGCTCGGTCCCGGCCGGCGCGACCGCGACCGACGTCGTGCTGACGATCACCCAGATGCTGCGCAAGCACGGTGTGGTCGGCAAGTTCGTCGAGTTCTACGGCGACGGCGTCGCGGCCGTCCCGCTGGCCAACCGCGCCACGATCGGCAACATGAGCCCGGAGTTCGGCTCGACCTGCGCGATCTTCCCGATCGACGACGTCACGCTGGAGTACCTGCGGCTGACCGGGCGCGCCGACAACGAGGTCGCACTCGTCGAGGCGTACGCCAAGGAGCAGGGCCTGTGGCACAACCCGGACGTCGAGCCGCGCTTCTCGGAGTACCTGGAGCTCGACCTGTCGACCGTCGTACCGTCGATCGCCGGCCCGAAGCGGCCGCAGGACCGGGTCGCGCTGAGCGAGGCGAAGCAGGCCTTCCGCGGCGCCCTGGTCGACTACGTGCCCGAGGAGGACAAGGTCGGCACCGCGGCGATCGACGCGGTGCCGTCGCTGGCCGACGAGAGCGTCGTCGAGTCGTTCCCGGCCAGCGACCCGCCGGCCAACGGGCGTGACCACTCCGAGGAGGCCCAGCCGCACGCGCCGCACCCGGCCGACGGCCGCCCCTCGAAGAAGACGATGATCAGCCTCAACGGTCAGGAGGTCGAGCTCGACCACGGCCACGTGGTGATCGCGTCGATCACCTCCTGCACCAACACGTCCAACCCGTCGGTCATGCTGGCCGCCGCGCTGCTGGCCAAGAACGCGGTCGACAAGGGCCTGACCAGCAAGCCGTGGGTGAAGACGTCGCTGGCGCCGGGCTCGAAGGTCGTCACCGACTACTACGAGAAGGCCGGCGTCACGCCGTACCTGGAGAAGCTCGGCTTCCACCTGGTCGGCTACGGCTGCACCACCTGCATCGGCAACTCGGGTCCGCTGCCCGAGGAGGTCTCGGCCGGTGTGCAGGAGGCCGACCTCGCGGTCGTGTCGGTGCTGTCCGGCAACCGCAACTTCGAGGGCCGGATCAACCCCGACGTCAAGATGAACTACCTCGCGAGCCCGCCGCTGGTGATCGCCTACGCGCTGGCCGGCACGATGGACTTCGACTTCGAGACCGATGCCCTGGGCAAGGACACCGACGGCAACGACGTGTTCCTGCGCGACATCTGGCCGGCCGCCGACGAGGTGGAGCGGGTGATCGCCTCCTCGATCAACAAGGAGATGTTCACCAAGGACTACGCCGACGTGTTCGCCGGTGACGAGCGCTGGCAGTCGCTGCCGACGCCGGAGGGCAAGACCTTCGCCTGGGACGCCGAGTCGACGTACGTGCGCAAGCCTCCGTACTTCGAGGGCATGGCCAAGGAGCCGTCGCCGGTCACCGACATCACCGGCGCGCGGGTGCTGGCCAAGCTGGGCGACTCGGTCACCACCGACCACATCTCCCCGGCCGGTTCGATCAAGGCCGACAGCCCGGCCGGCAAGTACCTGGCCGAGCACGGTGTGGACCGCAAGGACTTCAACTCCTACGGCTCGCGGCGCGGCAACCACGAGGTGATGATCCGGGGCACGTTCGCCAACATCCGGCTGCGCAACCAGATCGCGCCGGGCACCGAGGGCGGCTTCACCCGCGACTTCACCAAGCCGGACGCGCCGGTCACCAGCATCTACGAGGCCTCCGAGGCGTACGCCGAAGCCGGTACGCCGCTGGTCATCCTGGCCGGCAAGGAGTACGGCTCCGGCTCGTCGCGCGACTGGGCGGCCAAGGGTACGGCGCTGCTCGGCGCGAAGGCGGTCATCACCGAGTCGTTCGAGCGGATCCACCGGTCGAACCTGATCGGCATGGGCGTGCTGCCGCTGCAGTTCCCCGAGGGCGAGACCGCGGAGTCGCTCGGCCTGACCGGCGAGGAGACCTTCGACATCACCGGTGTCACCGCGCTGAACGACGGCGAGGTCCCGCGCACCGTGCATGTCACGGTCACCGGCACCGACGGCGCGGTCAAGGAGTTCGACGCCGTGGTCCGGATCGACACCCCCGGCGAGGCGGACTACTACCGCAATGGCGGCATCCTGCAGTACGTGCTGCGCTCGCTGATCGCTAGCTGAGTCACCCGGTACGACGGACGAAGGCCGGCAGCAGGGATCTCCTGCTGCCGGCCTTCGTCGCTTCGGCCGCTCAGCTCACCGGCACGGATCGAACCTGACCCGCGCATCCTGGCCGCGTGCGACGTTGTCGCCGATCTCCCAGATCGCCTGTCGACGGTCTTCAGCTTGGCCGCCAGGCTCCGGTACTGCGCCGGCGAACCGACGTCGGCGCGGATCATCAGGAAGTAGCGCCCCTTCGCCGGCAGGATGGTCGTCAGATCCGTAACACGCCGGTGAGCGCGACGGCGACCGCCGCCGCAGCCGTATGGCGAGGTTGTCGCGCCGAAGCCGGCACCGCCGGTGGTTGGCCACGACGCGCGGGCGACGCCGTACAGCCAGAGCCGGGCGGTCTCGTCGGCGGGGACCTCGTCGATCCGGCGCCAGGCCACGAGCATCGTCTCGGCGAAGACGTCGGCCGCGTCGTCGGGTGAACCGACCCGCCGCAACGCGTAGCCGAGCAGCCCGGGGAACTGGTCCTCGAGCAGTTCCCGGAATTTCAGCTCGTGCTCCGGGAGAGCCGATCCGCGCCGGTGCGGGCAGGCTCGATGTACTCCTCATGCCCGACCCATGTCCGGGAGTATGACCGTCGTTACAGGTCAGGTTGCGGCGGGCTCGGTGGGGCAGGATCTGCGCAATGGAGCTGAGTGTGCTGGTGCTGGGCGGGCTGGTGATCGTGCTGGCCTCCGTCGTCCAGTCGACGATGGGTCTCGGCCTGATGCTGGTCGCGGCGCCGGTGGTCACGTTGCTCGACCCGTCGCTGATGCCGGGCGGCATGCTGGTGCTCGGGATGGCTCTGCCGGTGCTGACGGTGATTCACGAGTGGCGGCACGTCAACTGGTCGCAGGCTGGCTGGTTGACCGGCGCTCGCGCGGTCACGACGCCGTTGGGCGTGCTGCTGCTCGGCTGGCTGTCGGCGCGCGCGATCGGCGCGGTGGTCGGCGTCGTGGTGCTCGTCGCCGTCGCGCTGACCGCGTGGAAGCTGCGGGTCGCGACCAGCCGGCGCAACCTGATCATCGCCGGGGCGGTCGCGGGCGTTTCCGGCACCGCGGCGTCGATCGGCGGACCACCGGCGGCGGTCGTCCTGCAGCACGAACCAGGGCCGCGGCTGCGGGCGACGCTCGGAGCGTTTTTCGTGGTCGGATCGATGGTGTCGCTGGGTGGGCTGGCGATCGGCGGCGAGCTCACCGCGCATCAGCTCGCGTACGGCGCGGTGTGGCTGCCGGCGTTGGCGATCGGTTTCGCCGTGGCCGTCCCGCTGCAGAAGCGGCTGAACGGCCCGCGGCTGCGGCAGGCGGTGCTGACCTTGGCCGCGGTGTCGTCGGTCGTGGTGATTCTCCGGTCGGTGCTCTGAGAATCTGTCGGTGGGACGCGCTGTACTGGGTTGATGCATCCGAAGGACGTCGTACGGGCTGCGTGCGCCGAGTACGGCGAGGACGTGGTGGTGGAGTGGTGCGTCGCGCTGCTGACCGGCGAGATCTCGGGTGAGGACGCGTTCGGGGCCGAGTTGCCGAAGCTCGTGGCGATCACCGGAAGGCCGGATCCGGGTGGGTGGGCGAAGCCGGTCGATCCGGTGAACTACTACTGGGTGCGGGTCTGGGCCGCGCGGGCGCTGATGTACGCGTGGCGCGACGAGGCGGTCGAGGGGCTCCGGGTCGTGGCGGACGATCCGGCTTGGCGGGTCCGGGAGCACGTTGCGCGGATCACTGCGCAGCGCGAGCTCGGCGAGCTGGTCGATGCGTTGCTGCCGATGCTCGAGCACGAGTTGCCGCGGGTGCGGGCGGCCGGCGTACGGGCGGTGGGTGCGGCGGGGGAGTACGAGCATGTCAGGGCGGTGGAAGCGTTGCGTGATGATCCTGACCCGACCGTTCGGGCTGCTGTGGAGAAGGCGCTGGAGAGGCTGGCGGCCCGGCTGGACCGCAGCCTCGGCTGACGTGCTCGGGGCACCGAGGTGGCTCGTGACGGGCTGGATCAGGCCGGGGCCGGGGTGGCTCGTGACGTGCGGGGTCAGACCGGGGCCGGGGTGGCTCGTGACGTGCTGGTCAGACCGGGGCCGGGTCGGCAGGTGACGTGCTGGATCAGACCGGCCGGGCGGCTCGTGCCGGAGTGGATCAGGCCGCCCGCGGCGACACATGGTGGCTGGATCAAGCCGCGCCCGCGGCGGCACCTGCCGGGCTGGGTCAGGACGCGGCCGCTAGAGCGGTCTGGATCTGGGGGAGCGCCGAGCCGGACAGGCCGGCGAGGCCGGCGGGGCGGCCGGTGGCGGTGAGGATCAGATCGGCGAGCGGGCCGTGCAGTTCGCGAGAGCCGGAGCCGCCGGACCACGGGTGGTCGGTGGCGATCAGGCGGGTGTCGCGCAGGCGCTTGTGCGCGCCGTAGAACTTGCTGCCGATCACGTGCTCCAGCGCGATCACCGCGGCGTCGGCGGGCATCTCCCGCGGACGGTCCAGCGGGCGGGCGACGTCCTGACCATGGACCAGAGCGTCCAGCAGCGGGTCGACGATGCCGGCGCCGAGAGTGCGGTGTGGCGAGGACGCGGTCTCGCGCAGTTGGGCGACGAGTTCGGCGGGGGAGAAGCGCGCGGCGCGTTCGGTCGCCAGGGTGTACTCCATCCGGTCGAAGCTGCCGCGCGCCCGGATCGCCTCCTTGACGACCATCCGGAACGTGGTTCGCGTGGACAGCGTCATGTGCGCCGCGACGTCGTGCACGGTCCAGCCGGCGCACAGCGAGTCGGCCCGCCACTCGGGCTCGCTCAGGCTCTCGAACAAGTCGGCGAGGCTGAGCCGCTCGGCGGTGGTGAGAGCGAGGATCGCGCGGTCGTCCATGGTGGTTCCTTCCGTCGTTCGGTGTCTCCCTCACCACGAACGACCGACGCGGGGATGGACACCGACCTGGGAAATTTCGTCGCCGGAGATCAGGACGGGGTGGTCACCTGGACGCCGGCGCCGCGCAGTTCACGGACCGTGCGATCGTCATCGGGCGCGTCGGTGAGGATGCCGGCGACATCGTGCAGCGGAAGTACGGAAAAACGTGAAGCCGTGCCGAGCTTCTCCGCGCTGCCGAGCACGTACGTCTCGGCCGCCCGGCGCGAGAGCGCCCGTTTCATCGCGGCCTCGTCGGCGTCGCCGGTGGTCAGTCCCGCCTCGGCATGCACCCCGGTCACCCCGAGCAGGAACAGGTCAGCGCTCACCGCCTGCGCGGCCTCGACCGCCGCGGCGCCGCTCGCCACCATCGAGTGCCTGAACACCCGGCCGCCGATGAGGAAGATCTCGATCCCTCGATGTTCGGTGAGCGCCGCGGCGATCGTCGGGCTGTGCGTGATCACGGTCGCTTCCAGCGTGAGCGGGAGCGCGGCGACCACCGCCCGCGCCGTGGTACCGCCATCCAGGATCACCGCACTGCCTGGGCGGACGAGGCTCGCCGCCAGGCCGGCGACCACGGTCTTGCCTGCGATCGCGACACGCTGCCGGGTCGTGTAATCGGCGACCGCCGGTGAGATCGGCAGCGCGCCGCCGTACACCCGCTGACACAGTCCGGCCGCTGCGAGCTCGCGAAGATCCCGCCGGACGCTGTCCTCGGAGATCCCGAGTTCGTCGGCCACATCCTTGGCGACGATCCGCCCGTGGGTGGACAGCCTCTCGAGCAGCAGATCCCGTCGTTGTGCCGCCAGCATTCACATTCCTCCTTGTTTGTGCACATTGTTGCACGTTATGGTCGGTGTCGTGAACAAACCGATGCTCGTCCTGATCGCCGGTCCCTACCGCTCCGGCACCGACGGCGACCCTGACCGGATCGCCGCCAACCTGCGCCGCCTCGAGTCGGCCGCGTGGCCGATCCATGCCAAGGGCCACATCCCGATGATCGGCGAGTGGGTCGCCCTGCCGGTCCTACGCGGCGCCGCCGACCAGTCCGGTACGGCGGAGGCTGCCGAGCGCGGTGTCGCCGACCGGTCCGGTACAGCGGAAGCGCCTGAGGGCGACGTGATGTACGACGTCGCCGACCAGTTCGGCGCGGCGGAGGCGCCCGAGGGTGAGGGGATGGACGACGTCGCCGACCAGTCCGGTGCGGCGTACGCGCCGGAGGGCGACGTGATGTACGACGTCGCCGGGCGACTCCTGCAGCACTGCGACGCGGTGCTCCGCCTGACCGGCGAATCGCACGGCGCGGACCGCGACGTGGAGATCGCCAAGGAGCGCGGACTGCCGATCTACCACGACGCGGCCGAGATCCCGGCCTACGTCCCGCAGTAGCCGGAGGCGCCAAAAGGGCGTCGCACAAAAAGCCGACCTCCGCTGGCGACCCAGCGATCAGCTGTCGACTCCGAGCCTCCGCAGCCGCCGCTCGACGTGTCGGCGTTCTGGGTCGGTTCCGGCGGTCTCCAGCGCCTCGCGGTACGCCTCGGACGCCTCGGGCAGGCGGTTGAGGCGTTGGAGCAGATCGGCGCGCGCGAGGTGGTACGGGTGGTAGCCGCGCAGCAGGGGCTCGTCGGCGAGTTCGTCGAGCAGGAGGAGACCTGCCTCGGGGCCGTCGCGTAGCGCGATTGCGGCCGCGCGGTTGAGTGCGATCACCGGGGACGGCACGAGCGCCAGCAGTACGTCGTACAGGGCGACGATCTGCGGCCAATCGGTGGTCGCGACGTCGGCGGCCTCGTCGTGCAGGGATGCGATGGCGGCCTGGACGCCGTACGGGCCGGGTGGGCCGGTGATCGCCTGGGGGACGAGCGTGCGGCCCTCCTCGATCATCGCGCGGTCCCAGCGGCTGCGGTCCTGTTCGTCTAGCAGCACGAGTTCGCCATCCGGGCCGGTGCGGGCGTCTCGGCGGGCGTGGATCAGCAGCATCAGTGCGAGCAGCCCTGTGACCTCGCGGTCGGCCGGCATCAGCCGGTGCAGGATGCGCGCCAGCCGGATCGCCTCCTCGGCGAGGTCGACCCGCTGGAGTTCGGCGCCGGAGCTGGCGGCGTACCCCTCGGTGAAGATCGAGTACGCCACCTGCAGGACGCCGGGCAGGCGCTCGGGCAGCTCGTCGGCCGCCGGTACCCGGAACGGGATCCGGGCTTCGCGGATCTTCTTCTTCGCCCGGACGATCCGCTTGGCCATCGTCGCCGTCGGGACGAGGAACGCGCGGGCGACTTCGGGGGTGGTCAGGCCCGCGAGGCACCGCAGGGTCAGGGCGATCCGGTCCTCGGCGGGCAGCGCCGGATGCGCGCAGGTGAAGAACAGTTGCAGCCGGTCGTCCGGCAACTCGCCTTCGACATCGGCCGCGGGCGCCGGTCCGGTCCGGTCGGCTTCCACCTGCAGGACCGCGAGGCGCGCGGCGTATGTCTTGTCTCGGCGCAGCCGGTCGACCGCTTTGCGCCGGGCCGTCGTCATCAGCCAGGCGCCGGGCTTCGGCGGCACCCCGTCCACGGGCCATTTCTCCAGCGCGATCTCGATGGCCTCGGAGGTCACCTCCTCGGCGAGATCCAGGTCGCCGAACCGGCGGGACAAGGCCGCCAGCAATCGCCCCCGCTCCTCGCGGAAGACCTGCTCGACCATCCCCACCGAGTCGGTGGAAACGAAGGCGGGGGAGTCGGAGGCGCTCGGCTCCCCGCCTGCAGCGGGCGTGGAGTGGGGTACGCCGCCGTCCGGGGTGGTGGTTGGGTCGGCCTGGCCCTGGGTGGGCGTGGGCATGCCCCCGCCCGACGTGGGTGTGGATTCGGCCCTGCCCGGGCTGGGTGTGAGCTCGCCCTCGCCCGACGTGGGCGTGCGGTCGCCCCGGCCCGGGGTGGGCGCGGAGTCCGCCACGCCCGGGGTCGGCGTGAGGTCGTCCTCGCCCGGCGTGGTCGTTGGGTCGCCCCGGCCCGGGGTGGGCGTGGAGTCGCCCCCGCCACAAGTGGGCGTGGACCCGCCCCCGCCCGAAGCGGGCGGGAGCGGAAACGTACCCTCAACCATCAGCCGAAGTCGGCGACCGGGCGGACGACGATGTTGCTGCCGCCACGGGCGCCGGGGCAGCGTGCTGCCCAGTCGAGGGCGACGTCCAAATCGGGTACGTCGATCACGTAGAAGCCGCCGAGCACCTCGCGGGTCTCGGCGAACGGCCCGTCGGTGACCGTGCGGCGCCCGGCGGCGTCGACCTTCACGGTGGTCGCGGTGACCAGGTCGGCCAGTGACTCGCCGGACACGAAGATCCCGGCGTCGCGGACCTCCTTGTCGTAGGCCATCCAGTCGGCGGGCGTACAGCCCTCGACGTCGCCGTCCGGCGTGACGGCGGCGTTGATCAGCAGCAGGTACTTCACGGTGGTTCTCCTCGGTTCGTCGGTCGGTACGGCATCACCACGAACGACCCGACCCCGGATGGACAGCGGCCGCGAAAAAACTTCTAGCCGAGCGCGGACCGCAGATCAGCCGCGTACGACGCGGCCTCGGCGTCGTCGGCGTACTTGGTCCGCGGCCAGAAGAATCCGCGCAGCCCGTCACCCTTGGTCCGCGGCACCACGTGAACGTGCAGGTGCGGCACCGACTGCGAGACCACGTTGTTCACCGCGACGAACGACCCCTGCGCCCCGTACGCCGTACGCACCGCCGCGGCCACCGACCGCGCCGCCCCGAACAGCGGCACGGTCAGCTCGTCCGGCAGCTCGACCATCGTCGCGACGTGCTCGCGCGGCACGATCAGCGTGTGCCCCTTGAACACCGGCCGGATGTCGAGGAACCCGACCACCTCGGGCGTCTCCAGCACCAGGTGCGCCGGCGTCGACCCCGCGATGATCGAGCAGAACAGGCAGTCGGCCATCAGCCGAGGGTTTCGTCCACGAAGCACCAGCGCCAGTTCTCGCCGGGCTCGAAGCTGCGCATCACCGGGTGCTCGGTGGAGTCGAAGTGCTTGCTGGCGTGCTTGTGTTCGGACGAGTCACAACAACCGACATGACCACAGCCCAGGCACAGGCGCAGGTGCACCCAGGTGCCGCCCTCGGCCAGGCACTCCTCGCAACCGTCCGGAGTGTTCGGCGTCAGCACCAGCGGTGCGTGGGCCAGGTGGTCGCACGGGCCGCCCGGAGGAGGCGGTACGCGAAGGTCGTCCGACTGTCCGCCGACGTCGTCGGCTTCTGCGCGATCCAAGATGGACTCCTCGATGTCGAGTGCGATCTGTGCCCGTTGCAGCACCTCGTCGGCGACGAGGCCCTCGTCCCGGACCTTGAGGATGTGCCCACGCTCGGCCTGCAGCATGGTCATCCGAAGTCGACGATATGCCTCACTCGGCGTTTCGTACTCGGTTTCGGGCCGGCCGAGTCGTTCCCAAGCGGCCAGCGCCCGCGCCTCGCCGCGCTGGCGCAGCAGGTCGATCACCTGCGGCGGGTCGTCGGGCGTGATGACGCGGTCCAGTTCCTCCTCGCCGGCCTTGTGCGCACCCTGCAGTACGGCGGCCTCCTGCAGCGCGTCCTCGGCCGGGTCGGGACCGGGCAGCCGCATCCGGCGTACGAGCCAGGGCAGCGTCGAGCCCTGGAGCAGCAGCGTCCCGGCGGTCACGGCCAGCGCGATGAACACCAGCACCTCGCGGTGCGGCGTGTCCTCCGGCAGGACGAACACGGCGGCCAGCGTGACCACACCGCGCATACCCGCCCAGGACAGCACGGTCAGCCCTTGCCAGGACACCGGTCCCGGTCGCGACCGGCCGAGCACCCTGCGGGACAGCATGGTGACCGGGAACATCCAGATCGGCCGGATCAGTACGACCGTGAGGAAGACCCCGATCGTCGCGATCGCGATCGTGCTCGTCGACAGCGGACTCATCGCCAGGTCGTCGAGGATCCACCGGGTCTGCAGGCCGATCAGCAGGAACACGGTGTTCTCCAGCAGGAACTGGAACGTGCGCCAGTTGGTCCGCTCGGAGATGCGGGACGCCGCCGACTGGATGATCGGCGCCTTGTGACCGAGCAGCAGCCCGGTCACCACCACAGCCAGTACGCCGGACGCGTGCACGTAGTGGTTCTCCGCCGCGACGTACGCGATGAACGGCGCGGTCAGGCTCAGCGTGGTGTCCAGCACCGGGTCGGTGAACCGCTTGCGGATCTTGGCCAGCGCGATCGCCACCACGAGGCCGACCACGATTCCGCCGCCGGCGGCGCGGAGGAAGTCGAGGCTGACGTGCAGGAACGTCGGCGCGACGACGGCCGCTCCGATCGCGGTCCGCAGGCACACCAGCGCGGTCGCGTCGTTCAGCAGGCTCTCGCCTTCGAGGATGGTCACGAGCCGGCGGGGCAGGCCGACCTTCTTGGCGATCGCGGTCGCCGCGACCGCGTCCGGCGGCGCGACCACCGCGCCGAGCGCGAACGCGGCCCACAGCGGCAGCCGCTCCTGCCCGTCCGCCTCGGCCATCCCGCCGAGCAGCCAGTACGCGACCAGGCCGACGCCGACCGCGGTGAACGCGACCAGCCCGACCGACAGCGTGCCGATCGAGCGCCGGTGCTGGGAGAAGTCGACCAGGCTGGTCTTGATCGCCGCCGAGTACAGCAGCGGCGGCAGGAAGCCGACCAGCACCACCTCGTGCGACAGTTCGACCCGCGGGACGAACGGCAGGTACGACACCCCGACACCGATCACGACCAGCAGCAGGGGAGCCGAGACCCCGATCCGGCGGGCCAGTGCGGCACCCGTCGCCACCAGCGCGACCAGGGCGACGATCTCGATCGCGATTTCCACGCGCACAGTGTGGCAGGCAGATCCTCATTCCGCGCGCAAGGGCTGAGGACCCTCGATCAGCGAATCCGGTCCAGGTAGGCCTTGTACTCGGTCAGGAACGGCTCCTCGGTCAGCACCGCGGAGGCCAGCCAGTCGCAGGAGGCCTGGGCGGCGCGGATCACGTCGGCCGGGTAGTCGTACTTCACCTGGTGCTCGGCGAACTCGTCCTCGTCGTCGACGTAGAAGCTGCCGTCGCGCCGCTTCACCACGTCCAGGTCGAGGTCGATCATCGTGAACTCGTCGTCGCCGAACGTCACCGGCGTGGTCACGTCGCAGTAGATCTCGGTCTTCTGCGGGGCGTCGTTGAAGCTCGCCGTGTACCACCGGTCGCGCGGGAACAGCTGGACGACGGCCGCGGGCATCGCGATCTCCGGCTCCTCGCCGCGCTGGGCGATCGCACCGGCCGGCGCACCCAACCACACGCCGTACTGGTCCTCTCCCAGGAACGTCATCCACTGGTGCCAGTGGAGCTTGCCGTCGTACTTGCGATACACAACCCGCACCTTGCGCATGGCGTCACCGTACCGGCGCGGCCGGTCACCTCCTGAATCGCTATCCTGTGCCGATGCGACGGATGCTCATCACCGGCGGCGCCGGATTCATCGGCTCGAACTTCGTGCACGACACCGTGCGGCGCTACCCCGACGTCGAGGTGACCGTGCTCGACGCGCTCACCTACGCCGGCAGCCGCAGCAACCTCGACCCGGTCGCCGAGCAGGTCACGTTCGTGCACGGCGACATCTGCGACGCCGAACTGGTCGACAAGCTGGTCGCCGCGACCGACGTCCTGGTGCACTTCGCCGCCGAGTCGCACGTCGACAACTCGCTGAACGACCCGTCGCCGTTCATCAAGTCCAACATCATCGGCACCTTCACGCTGCTCGAGGCGGTCCGCAAGCACGACAAGCGGATGCACCACATCTCCACCGACGAGGTCTTCGGCGACCTGCCGCTGGACTCGGTCGAGCAGTTCACCGAGACCACGGCGTACGACCCGTCCAGCCCGTACTCCGCGTCCAAGGCGAGCTCGGACATGCTGGTCCGCGCCTGGGCCCGCTCGTACGGCGTGGCCGCCACCCTGTCGAACTGCGCGAACAACTACGGCCCGTACCAGCACGTCGAGAAGCTGATCCCGCGCCAGATCACCAACGTGCTGATCGGCGACAAGCCCAAGCTGTACGGCGCCGGCGAGAACGTCCGCGAATGGACCCACGTCGACGACCACAACGACGCCGTCCACCGCATCATCACCGACGGCCGCCTCGGCGAGACCTACCTGATCGGCTCCGGCGACGAGCGCAGCAACAAGCAGATCATCCAGAAGATCCTCATCCTGATGGGCGAGCCCGAAGACGCCTTCGTCCACGTCAACGACCGCCCCGGCCACGACCTGCGCTACTCCAACGACTCCACCAAGATCCGCACCGAACTCGGCTGGCAACCCCGCTACGCCGACTTCGACGCCGGCCTGGCCGCCACCATCGACTGGTACAAGTCCAACACGGCGTGGTGGGAGCCCCAGAAGGGCACCGCCGAAGCGAAGTACAAGGTCCTCGGCCGCTGACCCTGCACCCGCCGTACGACGAACTCGCCGTACGGCGCCGGCTGGCGGTCCTGGATCGCAACCGGAAAGCGCTGTTCGCTGCCCTCTGCACGGAACACCTGTGGCCGCTGTACGAGCGGTACGCCGCGGCGGTCGGCCGGAATCCGGCGGACCTCGCCCCGATCGTCGACCGCCTCTGGGCAGCGCTCGCCGGTGAACCCGTCGACCCGACCTTCGACCTGCCGGTCGTCCAGCAGCAGTTGCTCGACGAGGACGCCCCGGGTTGGACGGTCGGGTCCGCGTACGTCGACGACGCCACGGCGAGCCTCGTGTACGCGATCGAAACCTGGCGCACGGACGACGCCCAGAACGCGGCCTGGTCGGCCCGCCGCTTGCACGACGCCGCAGATCACGCCGTACAAGCCGCCCTGAACGCGGAGATCAGGAACGGCGTCGGAGACGGCGCCGACACTGAGGCCCGAAGGTTCGCGCACCCGATCACGCAGACTGCGATCGGCTTCATCGCCGACGCGCTCCAGGCCGCGGAGAGCAGCCCACCGCTTGACTGGCCGGCTTTACGTCAGAGCGCCCGGCTGAAAGCCCACACTTGGAGTCCGACCACCGAGCGCAGACCGGCGATCAGCTGAGTTCGCGGACTCGGTCCAGATAGGTCTTGTAGACCGTCAGGAACGGTTCCGTTGTGGTGATGTTGGCCACGATCCACTCGCACGTCGCCTGGGCTGTGGCGACTACCTGGGGTGGATACCCGTAGTGCACCTGGTGCGCCGCGAACTCGTCCTCGTCCATCACCCGGACCGTGCCGTCGCGGAGCCGGCGGATGTCGAGGTCGAGGTCGACCGCGGTGACCGAGTCGACGCCGAACTCGGGCGGCATGGTGATGTCGCAGTAGATCTCGGTGGAGTGCGGGGCGTCGTTGAACAGGGCGCTCCACCACTGGCCGCGGGGGAACAGGCGGACGCGGTGGTGGTCGACGGTGATCCAGGTGCCGTCGGCGCGCTGGGCGGGGTCGCCGGGGCGGGAGCCGACCCACAGGCCGTGGTCGTCCTCGCCGAGGTGGACCGACTCCATCAAGCGGTGCGGGCGGCCGTCGTACTTGCGGAACAGGGTCCGCACCATCTCCATGGCGGTTACTCTAGGTGAGATGGACGGCGCCGGTGAACCACTCGGGCGTCGGCGGCGTCCCGTAGGGTGAGATCACTCCGGCGGGCCTTGCCGTGTTCGGTAACACCGGCCGGGGTGCATAGACTCGACCATTCGAGGACAACCTGCGGAGGAGCTCGTGCGCTTGCTGGACACGGTCGGAGGGCCGGCGGACCTCAAGGGACTGACCGATCAGCAGCTGACGGAGCTGGCCGCGGAGGTCCGCGACGTGCTCGTCGAGACGGTCTCGCGGACCGGTGGTCACCTGGGACCCAACCTCGGCATGGTCGAGATCACCCTGGCGATGCACCGCGTGTTCGACTCGCCACGCGACCGGCTCGTCTTCGACACCGGTCACCAGACCTACGTGCACAAGCTGCTGACCGGCCGGGCGGCGAAGTTCGACACGCTGCGCCAGCAGGGCGGCCTGTCCGGCTACCCGAGCCAGGCCGAGTCCGAGCACGACATCGTCGAGAACAGCCACGCCTCGACCTCCCTGTCGTACGCCGACGGCCTGGCCAAGGCCTACCGGCTGCGCGGTGAGGACCGGCACGTGGTCGCGCTGATCGGCGACGGCGGCCTGACCGGCGGCATGGCCTGGGAGGCGCTGAACAACATCGCCGCCTGCGACGACCTGAAGCTGGTCGTGATCGTCAACGACAACGGCCGCTCCTACAGCCCGACCGTCGGCGGTCTGGCCACGCACCTGACCAGCCTGCGCACCAACCCGCGCTACGAGAAGATCCTCGACCTGGTGAAGACCAACCTCGGCCGTACGCCGTACGTCGGCCCGCCGATGTACGAGGTGCTGCACGGGGTGAAGAAGGGCCTGAAGGACATGCTCGCCCCGCAGGGCATGTTCGAGGACCTCGGCCTGAAGTACGTCGGCCCGGTGGACGGCCACGACCGCGCCGCGATGGAGGACGCGCTGGCCAAGGCCAAGGCCTTCGGCGGGCCGGTCCTGGTGCACGCGGTCACCCAGAAGGGCTTCGGGTACGCCGCCGCCGAGCAGGACGAGGAGGACAACTTCCACCAGATCCGCCCGCTGCACAAACCGCGCGGCTGGACCGACGTGTTCGCCGAGGAACTGGTCGACATCGGTCACCGCCGTCCCGACGTGGTCGCGATCACCGCGGCGATGCTGCACCCGACCGGCCTGGCCGCGTTCGCGCAGGAGTTCCCGGACCGGATCTTCGACGTCGGCATCGCCGAGCAGCACGCGGTGACCAGCGCCGCCGGGCTCGCGATGGGCGGTCTGCACCCGGTCGTCGGCCTCTACGCGACGTTCCTCAACCGCGCCTTCGACCAACTGCTGATGGACGTCGCGCTGCACAAGTGCGGCGTGACCTTCGTGCTCGACCGCGCCGGCGTCACCGGTGACGACGGCGCGAGCCACAACGGCATGTGGGACATGTCGCTGCTCCAGGTCGTGCCCGGCCTGCGTCTGGCCGCCCCGCGCGACGGCAAGCGGATCGGCGAACTGCTCAACGAGGCGATCGACGTCGACGACGCCCCGACGGTCCTGCGCTACGCCAAGGGCGAGGTCTTCCCCGACATCGAGGCGATCGACCGGATCGGCGGCACCGACGTCCTGGTCCGCACCGGCAACGACGTCCTGCTGATCGGGATCGGCTCGATGGCCGCGACCGCCGTCGACGTCGCCGAGCGGCTCGGCGCGCAGGGCTTCGGCGTCACCGTCGTCGACCCGCGCTGGGTCAAGCCGGTCGCGCCGGAGCTGGTCGAGCTGGCCGGCAAGCACAAGTACGTCGTGACGATCGAGGACAACGGCCGCGTCGGCGGCTGCGGTGCCGCGATCGCGCAGGCGATCCGGGACGCCGGGGTGAGCACGCCGGTCCGCGACTTCGGCATCCCGCAGCGGTTCCTCGACCACGCGAAGCGGGCCGCGGTGCTGCAGGAGATCGGTCTGACCGGTCAGGAGCTGGCCCGCGACGTGATCGAGATGATCACCCGGCACCAGGGGGACGCGATCACCAGTGAGCCCGACACCGCCCGCCGGCCCGGCGGAGCCTGACCCCGAGCCTGCTCCCTGGTTCCCCCAGCAGCAGGTTCCGGACCAGCCCAAGACCCACGAACCGCCGCGTGAGCAGCCGCGAGGCCGGCACGCGGCGGCGCCCCGGCGGCGCGGAGTCGCACCGCTTCTGATCGCCCTCGCCCTCGTGGCCGCCGCCGTCGCCGGGGGACTCGCGCTGCACAGGTCCGGCACCACCGGTACGACGCCGCCCGTCGCCACCGCGTCGCAGACGCCGGCGGTCGATCGCGCCGCCCGAGCGTCCGGCGTCGACGCCGTGCTGGCCGGTCGCGCCGCGGCCGTCCTGCAGAACAGGCCGGACCAGTTCCTCGCGGCGGTCGACCCGGCCAACAAGGCGCTGGTCGCCCGGCAGCGCACGCTGTTCGCCAACCTGCGCCAGTTCGGGTTCGCCAGCCTGCGGTACGAGCGACTCCAGGAGCAGTACGACCAGGCCATCACCGATCGCTACGGTCCGAGCACCTTCGTCGTCGCGATCGCGATGACGTACCAGATCCGCGGCATCGACCCGGTCCCCGCGCGGACCATGCTGGGCTACACGTTCGTCCAGCGCCCCGGCGACCGATGGATGCTGGTCTCCGACACCGACCTCGACAAGCGGCTCCCGCGCGGCTCCCACCAGGAGGCCTGGGACGTCGGCGAGGTGCTGGTCAAGCGCGGTCCGCGGACGCTGGTCGTGGTGGAGAAGGACCAATCCCAGCTGGCCACGAGCCTGCTCGCGAAGGCCGGCAGCGCGGTCAAGGCGGTCAGCCGCAGCTGGCCCGGCGGCTGGACCGGCGCGGGCGTCGTGATCGCGCTCGACGACAAGATCGTCCGGGGCGCCGACTACACGCTGCCGAAAAACGCCGAGGACGCGCTCGCGATGGCGACCTGGGTCTACCGGTCGCTGCCCGGCGAGGTCAGCGGCGTCGGGGAGCGCACCGACTCCTACGTTGTGATCAACCCGCGCAACCGCGGCAAGGTCGACGCCCGCACGCTCGCGCACGAGTTCACCCACGTCGCCACCGCGCCGTACGGGACGTTCGCTCCGCGCTGGCTGGTCGAAGGCGCGGCCACCTGGGTCGAGTTCCTGCCGATGGACGGCGCCCGCGATCTGGCGATTGGCACCTACCGGCAGTCCGTTCGGACCAGGTACCTGGCCAAGGCGAAGGCGTTGCCCCCGGACGCGACGTTCTTCCGCGACTCGGTCACGTCGTACCCGCTGGCCTGGCTGGCCGTCGACCTGATCCACGAGCGGTACGGCGGTACGGAGCTGGTCACGCTCTACCAGGAGATGGCCGCGCTCGGGCAGACCCAGCAGGAGCGCGACCGGATCATGATGGAGCATCTCGGCATCACCGAGGCGGGCCTGTTCCAGGCCCTGAAAGCCGCCGCGGCCGCCTGACCGATCATGAAACCGGTTCCGGGGATTCCCGGGGAATCCGGGGGTAAGTTGTATACCCGGCGTGTCGGTGGTGGATCCGGCTGGACCGAGTAGGGTAGCCGGGCTGTCGCTGGACGGGCGGACCGGAGGAATCGACCCGACGTGAGTGTGTTTTCCCCTGAGCCTGCCCGGCGCGGTGCTCAGGCACCGCCCCCCGGACCCCGCCGCTGGCTGGGTCTGCTGGTGGTGGTCGCGCTGACCTGCGGCGGCGTCGCGTACGCCGTCGAGCAGCGCGAGGAGGACGCCCGCAGCCGGCCCACGGTGACCGCCACGCCGACCGCTCCGCCGAACCAGAGCAACAAGCCGCCGTCGAAGACCGCGGCCGCGGTCGCCGCCCGGCGACTCGCCGTCGACACCGTGCTGCTGCGCCGCGCGAACGCGGTCCGGACCGGGAACGAGCGGCTGTTCCTGGCCGACGTCGACCCGGCCGACACCAAGCTGCGGCAGGAGCAGCGCACGCTGTTCGCGAACCTGGTCGACCTGCGCTTCGCCGAGATCGGGTACAGCCAGGCCGAGGAGCGGTTCGACCAGTCGGTGGTCCGCGAGCACGGCCCTTCGACGTACCTGGTGCGGGTGCTGATGCGGTACCAGATCCCGAGGGTCGACCACGACCCGGTGACCACCGAGCTCGGCTACACGTTCGTCAGCCGCGGCGGCCGGTGGATGATCACCGACGACGACGACCTGGACGACGAGCTCGGCCCGACCGCGCACCGCGAGCCGTGGGACCTGGGCCGGATCGAGGTCCGGCGCGGGCCGCGGGTGCTGGCGATCGTCGAGAAGGGCGACACCGACCGGGCCGCGGCGATCGTTGCCGAGGCCAACGAAGCGCTGGCCCAGGTGGCCGGCTACTGGCCGCGGCGCTGGCGCGGGTCGGTGCTGATCGCGGCGCTGGACGACACCGAGGTCCGGGACGCGCGGTTCGCCGACGAGGACATCGAGTCCGCGGCCAGCGCCGGCTCGACGTTCACCTCGCTGCCCGGTCAGGACACCGCGGACGGCACGGTCGGCGGCGCGTACATCGTGGTCAATCCCAAGGAGCGCGACCGGATCGACGAGATCCTGCTGTCGCACGAGATCACCCACGTCGCCACCGCCGACCTCGGCGGCTACGAACCGCTCTGGCTGGCCGAGGGGGCCGCGGAGTACGTGTCCTGGCGGGGGATCGAGGCGGTCAGCGGGCCGGGTGAGGTCGCCCAGTGGGAGCAGGAAGTGATCGACCAGGCGCTGCCCGGACTGTCCGCACTGCCGTCGGATCTCGGCTTCTACCAGAGCAACGCCGACGTGTACGGCGTGAGCTGGCTGGCCGTCCGCTTCCTGGTTCGCGAGTTCGGCATCCGGGCGGTGGAGGAGCTGTACGAGGACCTGGCCCGGCACGGCACCGACCAGGCCAACCGCGACCGCATCCTGTTGAGCCGAACTGGGTACACCGAAGCAACGTTGTGGATCTCACTGAAGGCGTACCGTCCCCAACGCTGAGTGGCGGATTGACCTCATGGCGTCAGGGGAGCACCCTCGGGGATGTTCCGTCCGATCCTAGGAGGCGTTGATGAGTCTGTTGCGGACCAAAACGATCGAGCAGTCGATCGCGGACACCGACGAGCCGGAGTACCAGCTCAAGAAACGCCTCACCGCGCTGGACCTGACCGTGTTCGGCATCGGCGTGATCATCGGCGCCGGCATCTTCACGCTGACCGGCCGCGCCGCCCAGGCCTACGCCGGGCCGAGCATCGCGCTGTCGTTCGTGCTCGCCGCGATCTGTTGTGGTCTCGCGGCCCTGTGCTACGCCGAGTTCTCCTCGACCGTTCCGGTGTCGGGGTCGGCCTACACCTTCTCGTACTTCTCACTCGGCGAGATCTTCGCCTGGATCATCGGCTGGGACCTGCTGCTGGAGCTGATGCTCGGGGCAAGCGTCGTGGCGCAGGGCTGGTCGACGTACGCCGCGCTGTTCCTGGAGCAGATCGGCCTGGGCTGGCCGGACGCGATCGGTCCGGACTCCAGCGTGAACCTGCTGGCGATGCTGCTGGTGATCGTGCTGACCATCCTGGCCACGATCGGCATCAAGGAGTCGCTGCGGGTCAACCTGGCGCTGGTCGCGGTCAAGCTGTTCGTGGTGCTGTTCGTGATCGTGGCCGGCCTGTTCTACGTCAAGGGCTCGAACCTGACGCCGTTCATCCCCGACAGCGTGCCGTCCGAGAGCGGTGAGGTCAGCATCACGACCCCGTTGTTCCAGGCGCTGTTCGGGTTCACGCCGTCGACGTTCGGTGTGATGGGCCTGGTGTCGGGCGCCTCGCTGGTGTTCTTCGCGTTCATCGGCTTCGACGTGGTCGCCACCACCGCCGAGGAGGCCAAGAACCCGCAGCGCGACCTGCCGCGCGGCATCATCGGCTCGCTGGCGATCTGCACCGTGCTCTACGTGCTGGTCTGCATCGTGATCACCGGAATGGTCAACTACAAGGACATCAACGGTGAGGCGGCACTGGCCGAGGCGTTCCGGTCGGTCGGCCGTCCCGGCTTCGCGACGCTGATCTCGGCCGGCGCGGTCGCTGGTCTGACCACCGTCGTGCTGACCCTGATGATCGGTGCCGCGCGGGTCGTGTTCGCGATGAGCCGCGACCACCTGGTGCCGGCCAAGCTGGGCAAGACGCACCCGAAGTTCGGTACGCCGTACCGGCTGACGCTCGGGATCGGTCTGCTGGTCGCGCTGGTGGCCGGGCTGACCCCGATCGGCAAGCTCGAGGAGATGGTGAACATCGGCACGCTGGCCGCGTTCACGATGGTCGCGATCGCCGTCCCGTTGCTGCGCCGGCGCCGCCCGGACATCGAGCGCTCGTTCCGCGTGCCGGGCAACCCGGTGGTCCCGATCCTGGCCGCGCTGATCTGCATCTACCTGATGCTGAACCTGTCGCTGGAGACCTGGCTGCGGTTCGCGATCTGGATGGCGATCGGCTTCGCCCTGTACGCCGTCTACGGCTACCGCAAGAGCCGGGTCGGCCGGGAGGAGCAGACCGGGGAGATCACCCGGGCCTGACGGTAGGATCCCTCAGTCGATGTCGGCTGAGGGCAGGATCGCGTTCATGAAGCACCCGAGACGCCTGATGGCGGCCGTGGCCGCGGTCGCCATCACCGGGGCCGCCGGGGCAGTCGCCGTCAGCCGGTCGGGGGACGGCAGCGGACCGCCCGGCGGTACGGCGGTGGCGCTGGGTGCGCCGGGCAACCAGTCGACGCCGGAGCTGAGCGAGGCGGCGAAGAAGAGCCGGCAGCGCGAGGTCGACCTCCTGCTCGCCAAGCGGGCGACGGCGGTGCTCTCGGGCGATCTGAAGGGTTTCCTGGCGGCGGTCGACCCGAAGCAGCCGAAGCTGGTCGCGCGACAGCGGTTGCTGTTCGTGAACCTGCGCAAGTTCGGGTTCAGCAGCCTGAAGTACTTCACCGCCGACAGTTGGGCGGCGCCGCAGCTCACCGAGAAGTTCGGCCCCACGACGTACACCACCCGGGTGATGATGCGGTACCAGATCGCCGGGCTGGACCCGCGGCCGGTGCAGACCGATCTCGGCTACACCTTCGTGCAGCGGTCGAACCTGTGGGTGCTGGTCGAGGACGGCGGGATCGATGAGACGCTGAGCCGCGACGGGCACCGGCAGCCGTGGGACTTCCAGGAGGTCGAGCTGGTCCGGCGCGGCAAGGTCGTCGTGGTGGTCGACCGGCGTGAGCTCGCGCTCGGCCGGAAGATCGCCCGGATCTCCGAGGACGCGGTCGACGCGGTCCGCCGGCACTGGCCGCGGGGCTGGAACGGCTCGGTGATGGTGGTCGCGATGGCCGAGCCGCGGGTGATGGCGACGTTGTGGACGACGGGCAACGGCCGCGGCTGGACGATCGCCGCCAAGGCGGTGACCTTGTACGAGGGGGAGCAGGCCGGGCGGACCAAGGGCGCACCGGTGGGCAGCCGGATCGTTGTCAATCCCGCGCTGCGCAAGGACCTCGACGAGGACCTGCTCGTGCACGAGATGACGCATGTCGCGACCGTGCCGCTGGGCGGCCAGGTCCCGATCTGGCTGGCCGAGGGTTTGGCCGAGTACGTGCGGTGCCGGTCGGTCGAGGACGATCCGCAGTGGACGGTCGATCCGTACCGGCGCAGCGTGCGCTCGAAGTACCTGCCGGGCATGAAGAAGCTGCCCGACAGCGCCGGCTTCGACCAGAACGGCGACCGCGCCTACGGCCAGAGCTGGTGGGCGGTGGAGTACCTGGCCGACGACATCGGCATGAAGAAGGTCGCCGCCCTCTACACCGACCTGGCCGTGCACGGCACCAGCGAGGCGGCGTACGGCGCGATCCTGAAGCGCCACACCGGCAAGACCCCGGCCGGGCTGGCCGCGGCGGTCAAGAAGTTCCGCGGCTGATCGTGCTGCTGGGGGCCGGTCCGGGCTTCCGGCCCGTGCCGACCCCCAGCAATTCGGGGAGGTGTCAGGCCAGCGAGGCCACGCCCTTGGGCAGGAACCGCTTGCCGTTGACCTTCTCGGCGATGCCCGAGCGGTCCAGGTACGGGGTGATGCCGCCGAGGTGGAACGGCCAGCCGGCGCCGAGCAGCAGGCACAGGTCGATGTCCTGCGCCTCGGCGACCACACCCTCGTCGAGCATGATCCGGATCTCCTCGGCCAGTGCGGTCAGCACCCGGGTGCGCAGCTCGTCGGCGCTGGACGGCTTGTCGCCGACCGTCACCAGCGCCTCGACCTCGGGATCCACCGACGGCTTGCCGTCGGCGCTCCAGACGTAGAACGAACTCTTGCCTGCGGCAACTACCTTGGCGAGGTTCGCGGACACCGCGAACCGGTCCGGGTAGGCCCGGTTCATCGTCTCCGCGACGTGCAGCGCGACCGGCAGGCCGACCAGTTGCAGCAGCACGAACGGCGGCATCGGCAGGCCGAGCGCCGACAACGCCTTGTCCGCCTCGGGAATCGGCGTACCTTCGTCGACCGCCGCGCTGACCTCACCGAGGAACCGGGTGAGCAGCCGGTTCACCACGAAGGCCGGTGCGTCCTTGACCAGCACGCACGACTTCTTCAGCTTCTTGCCCACCGCGAACGCCGTCGCCAAGGTGGCGTCGTCGGTCTGGTCGGCGCGGATGATCTCCAGCAGCGGCAGCACCGCGACCGGGTTGAAGAAGTGGAAACCGACCACGCGCTCGGGGTGCTCCAGGCCGGCCGCCATCTCGGTGATCGGCAGCGACGAGGTGTTGGTGGCCAGGATCGCCTCCGGCGTGACGATCTTCTCCAGGTCGGCGAAGATCGTCTTCTTCAGCTGCAGCTCCTCGAACACCGCCTCGATCACGAAGTCGGCGTCGGCGAAGACGGAGCGGTCCACCGAACCGGTGACCAGCGCCTTCAGCTGGTTGGCCTTGTCCGGGCGGATCCGGCCCTTGCCGAGCAGCTTGTCGATCTCGCCGTGCACGTAGCCGACGCCGCGGTCGACGCGCTCCTGGTCGAGGTCGGTCAGCACGACCGGCACCTCGAGGCGGCGTACGAACAGCAGGGCGAGCTGGCCGGCCATCAGCCCGGCGCCCACGACGCCGACCTTGTTCACCGGGCGGGCGAGCGACTTGTCCGGCGCGCCGGCCGGGCGCTTGGCCCGCTTGTTCACCAGGTCGAACGCGTAGAGGCCGCTGCGCAGCTCCTCGCTCATGATCAGGTCGGCCAGCGCCTCGTCCTCGGCCGCGAACCCGCGGTCGCGGTCGTTGTCCTTGGCCGCCGCGATCAGCTCCAGCGCCCGGTACGGCGCCGGCGCGGCTCCGCTGACCTTGAGATCGGCGAACGCCTTGCCACGGGCCACGGCCGCGTCCCAGGCGTCGCCCCGGTCGATCTCCGGGCGCTCGACGGTGATCTCGCCGGTCAGCACCTTGCTCGCCCACAGGATCGACTGCTCGAGGAAGTCGGCGGAGTCCAGCAGCACGTCGCCGATGCCGAGCTTGACCGCCTCGGGGCCGGACAGCATCTTGTTCTGGTTCAGGGCGTTCTCGACCACGACCTTGACGGCCTTGTCGGCGCCGATCAGGTTCGGCAGCAGGAAGTTGCCGCCCCAGCCCGGCAGCAGACCGAGGAAGACCTCCGGCGTGGAGATCATCCCGGCGGCCACCGAGACGGTCCGGTACTGCGCGTGCAGCGCGACCTCCAGGCCGCCGCCGAGCGCGACGCCGTTGACGAAGCCGAAGCTGGGCTTGCCGCCGTCGACCAGCTTGCGCATCACGCCGTGGCCGATCCGGCCGAGGTTGAGCGCCTGCTCCCGGTCGACCAGCTTCGGTACGCCGGTGAGATCGGCGCCCGCGGCCAGGATGAACGGCTTGCCGGTGACGGCGATCGCGGCGACGTCGTCGCGGGCCAGCGCCGCGTCGATCGCGGTGTTCAGCTCGGCCAGACCCTTCGGCCCGAAGGTGTTCGGCTTGGTGTGGTCGTGGCCGTTGTCGAGCGTGATCAGCGCGAGCGTGCCGGCGTCGTTCGGCAGCACGACGTCGCGGCTGTGCGCGTGCGTGACGACCTCGTCGGTCTCGATCGCGACCGCGTCGTCGATCAGCTGCTGCAGGTTCACTTGGACTCCTCGCTGCGCTCGTCGCCCAAGTGAGCGAGATCGTGCTGTGCTGGTTGGTTCACTCGCTGGCGCTCGCTCACGCGGCGTTTCCTTCCCAGTTCGGGTTCTCCCAGATGACCGTTCCGCCCATGCCGAGGCCGACGCACATCGTGGTCAGGCCGTAGCGGACCTCGGGGCGCTGCTCGAACTGCTTGGCCAGCTGGTTCATCAGCCGGACACCGGACGAGGCGAGCGGGTGGCCGTAGGCGATCGCGCCGCCGTACGGGTTGACCCGCGGGTCGTCGTCGGCGATGCCGTAGTGCTCGAGGAAGGCCAGCACCTGGACGGCGAACGCCTCGTTCACCTCGAAGGCTTGGATGTCGTCGATGGTCAGGCCGGCCAGCTTCAGTGCCTTGTCGGTGGCCGGGACCGGGCCGATGCCCATCACCTCGGGCTCGACGCCGACGAAGCCGTACGAGACCAGCTTCATCTTCGGCTTCAGGCCGAGCTCCTCGGCGGCCTCGGCCGACGTGAGCAGGCACGCCGTGGCGCCGTCGTTGATGCCGGCCGAGTTGCCCGCCGTCACCCGGCCGTGCGGGCGGAACGGCGTCTTCAGCTTCGCCAGGTCCTCCAGCGTCGTACCGGGGCGCATCGGCTCGTCGGTGGTGGCCAGACCCCAGCCGAGCTCGGCCGAGCGGGTGGCGACCGGGACCAGGTCGGGCTGGATCAGGTCGTTGGCGTAGGCCTTGGCGGCGCGCTCCTGGGAGGCGACCGCGAACGCGTCGGTGCGCGCCTTGGTGATGGTCGGGAACCGGTCGTGCAGGTTCTCGGCGGTGGAGCCCATCACCAGCGCGGAGGTGTCGACCAGCTTCTCGGAGATGATCCGCGGGTTCGGGTCGACGCCTTCGCCCATCGGGTGCCGGCCCATGTGCTCGACGCCGCCGGCGATCGCCACGTCCTGCGATCCGAAGGCGATGCCGGACGCGAGCGTGGTCACCGCGGTCATCGCGCCGGCGCACATCCGGTCGATCGCGTAGCCCGGGGTGGTGTTCGGCAGGCCGGCCAGCAGCGCGGCGGTCCGGCCGATGGTCAGGCCCTGGTCGCCGATCTGCGTGGTGGCCGCGATCGCGACCTCCTCGACCCGCTCCGGCGGCAGCGACGGGTTGCGCCGCAGCAGCTCACGGATGCACTTGATCACCAGGTCGTCGGCGCGCGTCTCGGCGTACTGGCCCTTGGCCTTGCCGAACGGGGTGCGCACGCCGTCGACGAACACGACATCGCGGATCTCACGGGGCACGAGGCCCTCCTTAGTCAGCCTTCGATGGGGTAGCACCCCGATGCTACCCGTCGGTAATGAAAGCCCCCAAGCAGGCGCGCCTGTGCGGCTGCTCACAACCCGGTTCCGGGTGGAAACACACAGCTGCGGCGCGGCGGGAATCTCCTGGACAGCTGCACAGGTTCGGGGGCGATATGCCGTGGCGCGCGGGCGGGATCGGGCGCATGCTGGAACCAGGCACGCTTCGGGAGTCGCTCTGATGAACAACTTCGATCTCGCCGTTCCGGTCCTGAGCCGGGGCAAGCACCGCAATCCGCGCAAGGGCGCCTGCTTCATGGAGTTCGCGTCCTACCTGGCCGGCGAACCTTGGTCGGACCACCCCGCCTGCACGCACCCGCTGCTCGCGGGAGTCGCCCGCGACGTCAACGACTGCACCACCGACGCCGGCCGGTCCCGGCTGGCGCCGCTGATCCCGTCGGTGATCGGGCTGACGCCGGACGACCCGCACGTCGTCCCGCGGGTGACGGCCGTCTGCATCCAGGAAGCCCTGCCGGTGGTCTCGCAGGAACGCCAGTACATCCTGGCCGTCGCCCTGATCGTGGGGGAGAAGCAGCTCGCGCTGCTCGACGGCCGCCCGCTGGACAGCATGGACCCGGCCTCACAGGAGGCGCTCGACTCGGTCCCGGCGGCCACCAAGTGGGCGCGGGCGTTCACCGCCAAGGCCCACCGCGGTACGCCGGACTACGCCCGCCGCACTGCGCCACGCGCTGTGTCGTGCGCTGTCGAGGGCATCTCGCAGGCGTGCGTTCCGGACCCGGACGAGCGCCTCTATCGGCTGCTGAGCGCCGCGATCGACGAGTGCAAACGCTGGGTTCCGGCCAAGCCGTCTCGACTCCACCGCACCACCCGCACCCCCGAGGAGTCCGTCGACGCCCGCTGACGCTCCACGCATTTGGTCAGCGATTCACCGCCAAGGTCATGGGGCCTCCCAGTCTGGACTGAGGAGGGAGGGAGCGCAGCGACCGACCGACGAGGGAAGACCGGGAGACAAAGCCCCATGACCCGCGGAGCCGGAGGCGACGCCAAAAGCACAGTAGGCTCGCGGGGTGCCCCTAGAAATCGACACCGGCTCCGGCTTGATGCCTGTGCATGTCTGGGAATCCCCGTCGGGGGCGGGCCCTGGTCTGTTGCTCCTCCAGGAGATCTTCGGGGTCTCCGACTACATCCAGGAGCGCGGCGCCCAGTTCGCCGCGCTCGGCTACCACGTCGTCGCCCCCGAGATCTTCTGGCGCCTCGACGACGTCGATCTCGACCCGGACGCGCCTGACCTGCTCGACCGCGCGCTCGCGGTCGTGGCCCGCCTCGACTGGAACCTGGCCGTCTCCGACGCGGTTGCCGCGCTGGAGTACCTGCGCGGCCGCGACACCCCGGTCGGCGTGATCGGCTTCTGCTTCGGCGGGGGGCTCGCCTTCAACGTGGCCGCGGTCTCGTCGCCCGACGTCCTGGTCAGCTACTACGGCTCCGCCCTGCCCGACCTGCTGGAGCTCGCGCCGAAGGTCGACGCGGCCAGCCTGCACCACTTCGGTGACGTCGACGAGTACCTGCCGCCGGACACCGTCGACCAGATCGTCCCCGCACTGGGCGACGCCGAGGTCCACCGCTACCCGGGCGCCGGGCACGCGTTCGACAACCCGATGCCCGCGTTCCACGATGCCGAGGCCTCCGCGCTGGCCTGGCAGCGCACCACCGCATTCCTGTCCCGCCACCTGCCTGCCGAATGAGGAACCACATGAGCCTGTACGACATCCCGCTGCGGACCCTGTCCGGCGCCGAGACCTCGCTCGGCGAGTACAAGGGCAAGACCGTGCTGGTCGTGAACGTCGCGTCCCGCTGCGGCATGACCCCGCAGTACACCGAGCTGGAGAACCTGCAGAAGAAGTACGCCTCCCGCGGCTTCACCGTGCTCGGCGCCCCGTGCAACCAGTTCGGCGGCCAGGAGCCCGGCACGGCCGAGGAGATCCAGGAGTTCTGCTCGACGACGTACGGCGTGACGTTCCCGATGCTCGACAAGCTCGAGGTGAACGGCGAGCACCGGCACCCGCTGTTCGAGGAGCTCACGCTCGCCCCGGACGCCCAGGGCAACGCCGGCGACGTCCAGTGGAACTTCGAGAAGTTCCTGGTGACACCCGACGGCACGGTCGCGGCCCGCTTCCGCTCCCGCACCACCCCGGAGTCCCCGGAGGTCGTCGAAGCGATCGAGGCCCAACTCCCGGCCTGACCAGCCCATCCGCACCCCGCACCCCGCACCCCGCATTTCGACGGTCAACCCCGTGTGTTGTGGGTTCTAGCCCTGCCTGCACAGGTCGAACCCACAACACACGGGGTCAACCGTCGAAATGGGGGCAGGGCGGCGGGGGCAGGGCGGAGCGGGGCCCGGCGAGGTGGGGAGTCAGTCCAGCGGCTTGGCGGGTGCCGTGACCGTGATGGCGTCGGTGAGGACCTGCGCGGTCAGGCCGATCTGCCACTCGCGGGCGCCGTGCTCGCGCAGGAACGTGCTGACCACGTCGAGCTGCGGGTCGGCCGGGGGAGACCAGGCCAGCCGGCGGATCGTGTCCGGGGAGAGCAGGTTCTCGGTCGGCAGCCGGTGCGCCTCGGCGATCTCGCCGACCGCCGCACGGGCGGCCGACAACCGGGCCGCGGCGTCCGGGTCACGGTCGGCCCAGGCGCGGGCCGGCGGCGGGCCGTCGTACCGGGGGCCTTGCTTGGGCAGTTCGCTGTCGGGCAGCCGGCGGGCGTGGTCGATCGCCTCCCACCAGGTCCGCATGTGGCGGTGTGCGCCGCGGCCCTTGAACGCGGTCAGCCGCTGCAGGGTTTCGCGGTCGACCGGCATCGCGGCCGCGGCCTCGACGATCGCGGCGTCGGGCAGGATCCGGCCGGGGGAGATGTCGGCCGCCGCGGCGATCTGGTCGCGCGCCTCCCACAACGCCCGTACGACGGCCAGGCTGCGGCGGTTCCGGACCCGGTGCATGCCGGACGTCCGGCGCCACGGGTCGGGCTTCGGTTCGCGCGGCGGTGCGGACAGGATCGCGGCGAACTCCTGCTCGGCCCACTCCCACTTGCCCTCGCGGCGCAGCTCCAGTTCGATCGCGTCGCGCAGCTCGATCAGCATCTCGACGTCGAGCGCGGCGTATACCAGCCAGGGGCTCGGCAGCGGCCGGGTGGACCAGTCGGCGGCCGAGTGCTCCTTGCGCATCCGGTACCCGAGGACCTCGCTGACCAGCGAGGCCAGGCCGACCTTGGGGTAGCCGAGCAGACGCCCGGCCAGCTCGGTGTCGAAGACCTTGCGCGGAACCATGCCGACCTCGGCCAGGCAGGCCAGGTCCTGGTTCGCGGCGTGAATGATCCACTCCGCGTCGACGATCGCGTCGCCGAGCCCGGACAGGTCACCGAACGGAATCGGGTCGACCAGCGCCGAGCCCGAGCCCTCACGGCGAAGCTGCACCAGGTACGCGCGGTGGGAGTACCGGTAGCCGGAGGCTCGCTCGGCGTCCACCGCGACCGGTCCGGTACCGCTGCGGAAGGCCTCGACGACCTCGCTCAGCGCACTGTCGGTGTCCACGACCTCGGACAGTCCGTCGCGCAGTTCGAGCAGTGGCAGGGTCTCGGTCGGGTCCTCGGGGACGGGCGACTGCTGGGTCTCGGCCGGGCTCATTGGCCCCGCTGACCGCGGCGGGTAGGCATCGCGACCACGCCTGGCGGCACCGGCGGCAACCCTGCCGCGGTGCACAACACCTCGCCCCACGCCTCCGCGTGCCGCGTCACGTCGATCCCGCCGTCCTGGCCCGGGACCGGGCTCCAGGAGGCGCGGATCTCGATCTCCGCGGTCGCGTCGTCGTCGGCCATCCCGCCGAAACTCTCCGACACCACCCTGGTGACGGTACCGCTCGGCGCCAGGAAGTCAGCACCCCGGTCGGCCAGTGCCTCCATCAACCAGGTCCAGCCCACGCCACCGAGCAGCGCGTCGGTCACCATCTCCGGTTCGACGGCCGCACGCACGTACGCGACACAGCGGAAGGTCGACTGCCAGGCGTCGTTCCCGTCCGGGTCGTAGAGGACGACCAGACGGCCGGTGGCGACATCGTCACCGTCGACCGTCACGTCGGCGCTGACCGCGGCCGCGTGCGGAGCGATCCGCTGCGGCGCGGGCATCTCCTCGACGAAGACCTCGGGCCGGAACCGGGCCTCACGCAACTGCGTCAGGGCCTCGGCGAACTCCGCGGGTGGCGCGTCGACCTGCTTGCGGGCACCCATGCTTCGCAGCCTACGACTGATCCCGCACCGACGGCGGTCTCGACGCGCCGGTGGTGTGGTGTGGGGTGCTGCTGGGGTTCGAGGGCCTGGGGTGGCGACCACGTGTCCGGACGACGGCCCCGGCGTGGGATCATCGGATGTGCCTTCGACACCGTCCGCTGCGCTCGACCGGTCTCCTTTCCTGCTCGCCGCCCGGGGTGAGCCCGGGCCGCACACGCCGGTCTGGTTCATGCGCCAGGCGGGTCGCTCGCTGCCGGAGTACCGGGCGGTCCGCGAGGGCATCTCGATGCTCGAGTCGTGCACCCGACCCGACCTCGTCGTGGAGATAACGCTGCAGCCGGTACGCCGTTACGGCGTCGACGCGGCGATCTTCTACTCCGACATCGTGCTGCCGCTCAAGGCGGTCGGGGTCGACCTGGAGATCAAGCCCGGCGTCGGCCCGGTGATCGCGTCGCCGGTGCGGTCGGCCGAGGACCTGGCCGCCGTCCGGCCGGTGGAGCCGTCGGACGTGTCCTACGTGACCGAGTCGGTCCAGCAGTTGGTGTCCGAGCTGGGTGGGACGCCGCTGATCGGGTTCGCCGGGGCGCCGTTCACCGTCGCGTCGTACCTGGTGGAGGGCGGGCCGAGCAAGGACTACGCCCGGACCAAGGCGATGATGCACGGCGACCCGAAGCTCTGGCACGCGCTGGCCGACCGGCTCGCGGACGTGGCGATCGCGTACCTGTCGATCCAGATCGAGGCCGGTGCGTCGGCGATCCAGCTCTTCGACTCCTGGGCCGGGGCGTTGTCGCCGCGTGACTACGCGCAGTTCGTGCAGCCACACTCCGCCAAGGTCTTCGCCGCGCTCGAGCAGTACGGCGTACCGCGGCTGCACTTCGGCGTGAACAACGGCGAACTGCTCGGCCTGATGAGCCAGGCCGGCGCGGACGTCGTCGGTGTCGACTGGCGCGTCCCGCTGGACGAGGCGGTCCGCCGGGTCGTCGCCGCCGGCGGCACGCCGAAGCCCGTCCAGGGCAACCTCGACCCGGCCCTGCTCTTCGCCGGCTGGGACGCCATCGAGCCCGAGCTCGACCGCATCCTCACCGACGGCAAGGCGGCCCCGGGCCACATCTTCAACCTCGGCCACGGCGTCCCCCCGAACGCCGACCCGGAGATCCTGCACCGCATCGTCAAAGCCGTGCAGGCGAAGTCGGCGTCCTAGGCGGCGTCCGGCATGGCGGCGGCGCGTTGTTGGTGGCGCGTTCGATGCTCTGTCCCCAGTACGTTCCGGTGACCATCAGCACCGCCCCGAGGCCGGCCAGGGCGGTGAACTTCTCGCCGCCGAGGCCGATGCCGACCGCAACGGCCCAGACCGGTTCGGTGCCCAGCAGCAGACTCGCCCGGCTCGCGGAGCTGTTCTGCACCGCCCAGGTCTGAGCGAGGAACGCGAACACGCTGCAGAACAGGGCGAGATAGATGAGCTGGCCCCACACCGCGGCATCGAGCTGAGTCAGCTTCGGCAGGCCACTCGAGGCCGGTACGACGAACAGTGCCGAGCCGGCCAACAGCTGAATGGTGGTCAGCTGCAACGGCCGGACCAGGCGGCCCTTCGTCAGTCGCCCCACGAGCGCGACGTGCCCCGCGCGGACCACCGCGGCGGCGAGCATCAGCAGGTCGCCGTTCCGGGGAGCCTGGAAGCCGTTGCCGGACATGAGCAGCGTCACGGCCAGCAGGCAGACGCCCGTGGCGGCGAAGAAGCGCAGGGGCAGGCGGCCGTTGGCTGACGTGCGGTCCAGCAGCGGGGTGAGCACGATCGTGAGGCTGATGATCAGGCCGGCGTTGGCCGCGCTGGTGTGCGCGACGCCGTAGGTCTCGAGCACCAGGACAGCGGCCTGGGTGACGCCCAAGAGCGACCCGACGCGCAGTTCGTCGCGGGTGAAACGGCGGGTCCGGCGGCGGGCGGCGACGAGGGCGAGGCACGCGATCGCGGAGATCGCGTACCGCGCGAACAACACGACCAGGACAGGCAGGACGTAGGTGACGGTCTTCGCGGCCAGGTAGCTGGAGCCCCAGACGATGGCGACGAGCAGAAGCACTGCGTCAGTGCGGCGGGCGTAGAACACGTCCCCAACGCTGCAGTGCTTCGATCGTGAAGCCAAGGACGAGCTTCTTCAACAACGCTGAAGCATCACTACACTTATTGGATGAACGAGCGGCAGTTGCAGATCCTGCGGGAGCTCGGCGAGCTGGGCAGCGTCACCGCGACCGCAGAGGCGCTGCTCATGACTCCCTCGGCCGTCTCACAACAGCTCCGGCTGCTGCAACGCTCGATCCCGGTTCCGCTCACCGAACGTGATGGACGGCGGTTGGTGCTCACCGATGCCGGCCGGGCCCTGGCCAGTGCGGCGATCGAGGTGGAGACCGCGCTGGCCAAGGCACGGCATACCGTCGAGGAGTACGTCGACCAGCCGGACGCCGAGGTGTCGGTCGCGGCTTTCAACAGCGCGGCCGCCGCGTTCTTCCCACTGCTGCTGGCCCAGGCCGGCCCAGGAAGCCCGCGGCTCGCGCTCGCCGACGAGGACGTCGCGCAAGACGAGTTCCCGCGACTGACGCGGGAGTACGACCTCGTCCTCGCCCACCGTCTCGACCAGGCGCCACCGTGGCCGGCGACGGTCACCGCGGGCACGCTGCTGCGCGAACCGCTCGACATCGTCGTACCGGCCGACCATCCCTTGGCCGCCGAACAGCACCTCACTCCGCGCGACGTCGCGGACCAACCCTGGATCACGGTGCACGACGGGTTCCCGCTGATGGCCACCATCGAGGCGATCGGGGCCGCCGCGAACCGGCGACTCGACATCGTCCATCGCGTCAACGACTTCGCGGTGGTCGCCGAGATCGTGGCTGCCGGCGGAGGCGTGGCGCTGATGCCGCGCTGGACCGCCCGCCCGCACCCCGCACTGGTGCTCAGACCGCTGAGCGGCGTACCCACCGGACGCCACATCGATGTGCTCCACCGCCCGGAACGCGCCGCCCGGCGCGCCGTACGGAGGGTGCTCGCCGACCTGCGCCGTGCCGCCGCAACCATCCAGCGCTGAGACGCCGACGCCGAGGCCAACGCGGAGGCCCTCGCCGCACCCGCCGCCTCCGCCCACGCGAAGGCCGACGCCGACCCCGCCGCCCCGGACACCCACGCAACCCCCGCCGCCCCCGACCCAGTCGGACTCGAGCAGCGTCATTTCGACGGTTAACCCCCCGCGTGGTGGGTTCGACGGGCTCATCCAGGCGTAGAACCCACCATCGGCTGGGTTAACCGTCGAAATGGCTGCGGGTGGGTGGTGGGTGTCGGGCGCCTTCGGCGGGTGGGTGAAGATGGGGCCGTGGATGCTCGGGCGGTGGTTGTTGTCGGGGGCGGGATCAGCGGGCTGGCTGCGGCGCACGCGTTGGCGACCGGGCCGAACCCGCCGCGGATCACGGTGCTCGAGGGCTCGCCGCGGCTCGGCGGGAAGCTGGCCGGGGACGTGCTCGAAGGCGTGCCGGTCGACCTCGGCGCCGAGTCGGTGCTGGCGCGGCGGCCGGAGGCGGTCGAGCTGATCAAGGCGGTCGGGCTGGGGGAGGAGCTGGTGCATCCGGCGACGACCTCCGCCGGACTGTGGGTGGGCGACCGGATCCGGGCGATTCCGCCGACGGTGATGGGCGTGCCCGTCGATCCCGCCGAGACCGTGGACGTGCTCGGCGAGGAGGCGGCCGCGCGGGTTGCCCGCGAGCGCGAACTGGCGGCGCCTGCCCTGATCGAGGACGTGGCGATCGGCCGGTACGTCGCGGAGCGGATGGGCCCGGCGGTGACCAGCAAGCTGATCGATCCGTTGCTCGGCGGGGTGTACGCGGGGCGCGCCGAGGAGATCTCGCTGGCGGCTGCCGTGCCGGAGCTGTACGCCAAACTGAAGAGCGCGCCGAGCCTGCTGGCCGCGACGGCCGAGATGCGGGCGACGAGCCAGCGGCGGGCGTCGGACGGTTCGCCTGTCTTCGCCGGGATCCGCGGCGGGATCAACCGCCTGATCCAGGCGCTGGAGGCCGACCTCACCGCACGCGGCGTCGAGATCCGCCGCTCGACGACCGTACGCCGGATCACGCGCGCCGGCGGGGGAGTGGGCACGGGCGACGCGGAACCGCGCCACGGGACCGTGGGCAACGCGGACGCGAGCTACGGGACCGCGGGCGACGCGGACGCGAGCTACTGGACCGCCGGCGACGCGGACGCCCGCTACACCACCGGCGACGGCACGGCGGCAGGCGGCCGGTTCGTCCTGGAGACCGGGCCGGTCCCCGCACCCAAGCTGATCCACGCCGACGCGGTGATCGTCGCGACCCCCGCAACCCCCACCGCGCGCATGCTGGCCGAGTTGGTGCCTACGGCATCGACCGAGCTCGCCGCGATCGACTACGCGAGCATGGCGATCGTCACGCTCGCGGTGCGCAAGGCTGACTGGCCGGGCGGCGCGACCGGCTCGGGGTTCCTCGTGCCCTCCGACGAAGGCCGCACGATCAAAGCGGCGACGTACTCGCACGCCAAATGGGAGTGGTCGTCCGAGGCAGGCGGCGAGCTCGCCGTACTGCGGACGTCGGTGGGACGGCTCGGCGAGGAGTACGTGCTGCAGCGGTCCGACGAAGAGCTGACCGCGCTCGCGATCGCCGACCTGCGCACGGCGATCGGGCTCGACGCGCCGGTGGCCGGTTCGCTGGTGACCCGCTGGGGCGGCGCGCTTCCGCAGTACGCCGTCGGCCATCTGGACCGGGTCGGCCGAGTCGAGACGGCCGTCGCCGAGCAGGCCGGACTCGCGGTCTGCGGGGCGGCGTACCGGGGCGTGGGAATCGCCGCCTGCGTCGCCTCCGGAGCCCAGGCGGCAACCCGGGTGCGAACCCACCTGGACGCATTGGCGACAATGGCCAGGTGACCGACACGCCTGCAGCACCCGAGAGCGCCACGCCCGCGAAGCCGAAGGCCCGCGAGCTGAACAACGTGATCCGCTACACGATGTGGTCCGTCTTCAAGGTGGAGACCCCGCTGGGAGACACGGACCGCGACGAGCTGACCGCCGAGCTGACCGACCTGGTCGGCAAGCTGGCGGCCGACGACGTGGTGATCCGCGGCTGGTACGACGTGGAGGGGTTCCGCGCCGACGCCGACTTCCTGCTCTGGTGGCACGCGCCGTCGTCCGACGCGCTGCAGAAGGCCTATCACGCGCTGCGCCGGTCGCGGCTCGGGCGGCACCTGGCGCCGGTCTGGTCCCAGCTGGCGCTGCATCGGCCGGCCGAGTTCAACAAGAGCCACATCCCGGCGTTCCTGGCCGACGAGGAGGCCCGCGGCTACGTCTGCGTGTACCCGTTCGTCCGGTCCTACGAGTGGTACCTGCTGCCCGACGAGGAGCGCCGGCACATGCTGGCCGAGCACGGCAAGATGGCCCGCGGCTACCCCGACGTACGGGCCAACACGGTGGCCTCGTTCGCGCTCGGCGACTACGAGTGGATGCTGGCCTTCGAGGCCGACGAGCTGCACCGGATGGTCGACCTGATGCGCGACCTGCGCGCCTCGACGGCCCGGCGGCACGTGCGGGAGGAAGTCCCGTTCTACACCGGCAAGCGGACCGAGCTCGGCGAGCTGGTCGCCAACTTCGCCTGACATGGAACACAAGGCGTTCCCGGTCCTGTACGTCGGCAACATGCGGCGCTCGGTCGAGTTCTACACGCTGCTGGGCTACGAGCAGACCTACCAGTTCCCGCTCGAGGGCGACCCGCACTACGTCGGCCTCGAGCGCGGCGAGTCGTCGCTCGGCCTGACCCACACCAGCTGGCCCGAGGCGCAACTCGGCATCACCGTCGGCACGGCGCCGCGCTTCGAGCTGTTCCTGTACGTCGACAACGTCGAGACCCAGATCGAGACCCTGCGCGCGGCCGGCTACGAGATCGTCCAGGAACCGGCGAACATGCCGTGGGGTGAGCGCCAGGCCTACGCCTTCGACCCCGACGGCACCCCGGTCGCCCTCGCCACTCCAATCTGACGTTCGACGTACGAAAGGCCCGGCACTCGTGGAGTGCCGGGCCTTTCGACGTTCAGCCGATCAGGCCGGTGACAGCGTCAGGCTGATCGAGTTGATGCAGTAGCGCAGGTCGGTCGGGGTGCCGTAGCCCTCGCCCTCGAAGACGTGGCCGAGGTGCGAGCCGCAGTTGGCGCAGCGGACCTCGACCCGCTTCATGCCGAGCGCGGTGTCCTCGATGTACTCCACCCGGTCCTCGGCCAGCGGCGCGAAGAACGACGGCCAGCCGCAGTGCGAGTCGAACTTGGTCTCGCTGCGGAACAGCTCCGCGTCGCACGCCCGGCACTTGTAGACGCCGACCGTCTTGGTGTCGGTGTACTCCCCGGTGAACGGCCGCTCGGTGCCCGCCTTGCGCAGGACCTGGTACTCCGCGGGGGACAGCTGCGCCCGCCACTCCTGGTCGGTCTTGTCGATCGCGTACTGCTTGGTGCCGTCGGTCACGGTGCCCGTACCTCCTCAAGGTCAAGGAGCCGGTTCCCCGGGGAAACCGGCTCCTCTTCATTATCAGCGGCCGGACAAGCCAAACCCCGCCCGGGGCCCCGGCGTCAGCGCCCCGTAATCACCGGTACCAGGACGGCAACGGCACGACCCGTACCACCTGCGGGTCGTGGTCGCTGATCTGGTCGGGGAACTCGGCGTTCATGTGCACCACGTCGTACGACGAGGCCGGCTGCAGGTTCCGCGACATCAGGATCTGGTCGAGGATCTGGCTGTTGCCCTCGAACACGTAGCTGTACCGCTCGTCGGCCGGCAGCGTGCGCGGCAGGTCGATCAGCGACGTCCGGCCCGAGCCGACCAGGATGTCGGTGGTGGTGCTGAACTCGAAGTCGTTGATGTCGCCGAGCACGATCACGTTCGCGCCGCGGTCCTTGGCCAGGATCTGGTCGACGAACGTGCGCACCGACTGCGCCTGCAGATGCCGCTTGACCGTCGAGGACTGCACCGGCGGCTGGATCCGGCCCCACAGCGGGTCGTCGCCACCCTTGGAGCTGAAGTGGTTGACCACCACGAACAGGCTCTGGCCGTGCCAGGTGAACTCGCCGGCCAGCGGGACGCGAGCCGCTTCCCAGGCCGGGTTGGCCGGGTCGACGCGGCCGGGCGACGCGCTGAGGTGCGGGCGGCCGAACCGGTCGGTGGTGATCGTGGTCGCCGTGGTCGAGCCGCCGCCTGCGCGGTCGACGAACTTGACCGGACGGTCGGTGCGGTACAGGAACGCGACCCGGATGTTGCCGCCAGGCTCACCGCCTTCCTGGCCGTCGACCGGGTCGATCTGGCGCCAGGCGTACTTCGGGCCGCCGGCCCGCTGGATCGCCGCGACCAGCGTGTTCAGCGTCACGTCCGCGGCCGTCGTGCCCGAGTTGGCCGCACCATCGTTGTCCTGGACCTCTTCGAGACCGAGGATGTCCGGCGAAGCGAGGTTTCGCACGACGGCCTGGGCCAGCCCGTCGAACTTCTCCACCCCGTCGGCCGGGTCGAGGTTCTCGACGTTGAACGTCGCCACCGAGACCTGCAGCGGGGACGACGGCCTGGTCTTCTCACGCTGCAGTCCGCCGTCGACGACGGTCGGCGTCTGCGTGACCAGGAACTTGAAGTTGCCGAACCCGTAGTCCAGCACGCCGGTCACCGTTCCGGCGAGCGTGTCGCCGGTCTTCGCGTCCGGGATCGGTGCCAGTACGTCGTCCAGCAGGACGCGCTCGGGGTTGCTGTCGGTCTCCCGCAGCACGATCCCACCGCGGATCGTCCGCAGCCCGGAGCCGGCCGGAACCACCGACAGTTCGCGGAAGGAGCTCGTCGGCCCGGTCACCTCCGGCTTGTCGATGCCCAGCCACATGCCCTCGAGCGACTCCCAGAAGTCGAGCCCGTCGGTCGCCGGCTGGAAGGTGCCGGTGGTCTCGACGTCGCCGGCCGAGTCGTCGTCGATCACCGTGGACGGCGGAACGCGGCCGCCCGGGCCGACGATGGTCGGCGCGGGGACGGAGTTGCCCGAGGTGACGACGGTGACCGTCGCGTTGGTCAGCTCGGTGGTGGTCAGGTTGTCGGACCCGCCGGAGCCGCCCGGACGGAACTCGGTGACGGTGCCCTGCACCGAGACCGCGTCGCCGACCGCGACGGTCGGTGCCGAGCTGGTGAAGACGAACAGGCCCTCACTGGTCGCCGGGTCGGCGTCCGGCTGGGTGTCCTGGAACCAGAAGCCGTTCCCGCTCTTCGCGGTGACCACGCCGGAGACGTCGCCGACGAGCTTGCCCCGCAGCGGGGACAGGTGCGCGGCGCCCTGGATGTCGTGGATCTTCGCCGGTAGCGGGTCCTCGGCGGGCGGCGCGGTGGTGAGCGTCTTCGGCGACGGGTTCACCGCCTCGAACTCGGTTGCGTTGTTGTCCGCGTCCTTGGTCGGGTCCTTGCGGGTCGCCGACGTGGTGTTCGACAGGCCCGGCGCCGCCGCGGTCTCGAAGTCGTTGGCCGAGCCGTAGCCGACGAAGTCGACGACTCCGGGCGCGGTCGGGCAGCCCGTCGCACAGGTCAGGCTGGTGGTCGATGTGACGAGCGCGACCTTGCCGGCCGAGGCGGACATGTTCACGCTGCCGGTCGCGTCGGGTGCCGGCATCGGCTGGCCGTTGGCGCCGCCGGACGCGCCTTGCGCGAGATAGACACCGCCGGGCGCGATGGTGCCGGACAGGGTGATCTTGTTCGCCCAGGAGGTCCCGGCGGACGACGCGTACTGGATCGACCAGCCGGTCAGGTCGACCGGCGCGCTGCCGTTGTTGGTCAGCTCGACGAAGTCGTTCGTGTAGGCCGCGCCGGAGTTGCCGCCACCGCCGTACACCTCGGTGATGACCACGGTGGACGAGGCGGCCTGTGCCGGGGCGGCCGCGATCGCGGCGACGCCCGGCAGGAGAAGAGTGGGTGTGATCACGAGGGCGCCCAGGCGGCGCCGTGATCGGTTCTGGGCAGACATGAGGCGGATTCTCACACCCGGATCCGACCCCGCCAAGGCCCAGCACGTGAACTCCTGACGATGCCGGGAATGCGAGGGTGATCCTTCAGGAATCGAGCGCGATCAGCCGATGGACCTCGAGCGGCTCGGCCTTGCCCTTGAGGCTGACCGGGCCCAGCGACTCGGTCACCGCGCCGGGCAGCAGCGCCTTCGTGGCCGGTCCGATCGCGACCCCGCCGCCGGGGGCCTTGCCCTCGATCCGGCTGGCGACGTTGACGGTGTCACCGATCACCGTGTGCGTCCGGCCACCCTCCGTGCCGAGCAGGCTGACCGACGCGATCCCGGTGTTGATCCCGACCCGGAACCGCGGCCAGTCCGGATGCCCGGCCCGGACCACCTCGGCCGCCTCCTGCAACGCCAGCCCGGCGGCCGCCGCCAGCCGGGCGTGATCCGGCTGGTCGCCGCGCTTGTTGAACGTGACCATCAGCGCGTCGCCGATGATCCGGTCCACCTCGCCGCCGTGCCGCCCGACCGGCGGGACGACGTTCTCGAAGTACGTGTTCAGCATCGCGGTCACCTCGCCGGGCTCGTGCTGCTCGGAGAACGTGGTGAACCCCTGCAGATCCGCGAACAGCACGGACAACTCCCGGCGCCCGGAGACCGTGTCGGCGACGTACAGGTCGGAGAACCGTTCCTCGTACCACTGGATCCGCACCCCGGCGACCACCAGTACGAACGCCGCGAGCAGCAGCACGTGCCACTCCCACCACGACAGCGCCCAGTTGCGGGCGAACACCAGCGCGACGATCGCCTCGGCCAGCAGCACGAACGCGGACACCATCGAGAGCAGCATCAGCGACGGCCGTTCGGCCCACATCCGCAGGTAGCGCGCGGCGGCGACGCCGTACAGCAGGACGGTCGGTACGGCGAGTGCGGTGAGGATGCCGTCGGCAACCTCCGGTACGGCGGTGCCGTGCAGCGGCGGAAGTCTGGTGATCGAGGCAACGGCCCACAACGCCATCAGGGCGAGCAGCCCGAACCGCAATCGCCGCCCCCAGCGCACCGCGTTCACCGACCGTTGGCCCTCGAACCGCAGGCTCGACAGCACCGCGCAGACCGACCCGACGGCGATCCCGACCGGGGTCGCGAGCACGAACCCGGCGTTCGGCGTACTGAGCAGGACGCCGGGCGTCGCCAACGCGTGCAATGCAAGGAAGCCGGCCGCCGACAGGAACGCGAGCGACACCAGTAGCACCCGCGGATCACCACGCCGCAGGGCCGCCGACCCCATCACCTGAGCCAGTACGGCGCTCAGCACGGCGGCCAGCAGGACCAGCCAGAAGTGCGACGGGTGGTGTTCCCAGTGCACGTCGAGCCCGGGCTCGCGCAGCAGCAGAGCCAGCGCGACGAGTGGAAGCACCAGGACGGCGCCGGTCACCACGACCATCGCCGGCGAGTACACGAACTTCGGCCGCGCCGGGGGAGCGTCAACCATCGGAGGCGGCTTGCTCGGCGATCCGCAGCGTCTTCAGGTGCTCGTGGACCTGCGACACCACGACGGACCCCTCGCCGACCGCGGACGCGACCCGCTTGACCGAACCGCAGCGCACGTCTCCGACCGCGAACAGCCCGGGCACCGTCGACTCGTACGGCTGCGGAGGCCGGTCCCACGTCCACTGCGGCGACGCGGCCGCGTCCGCGCCGGCCTGCACGAACCCGTGAGCGTCCCGGCCGACCTCGGCCGGCAACCACGCCGTCCGGGGCTCGGCACCGATCATCACGAACAATCCGTCGACGCCGACCACGTCCTCCGCGCCGGTCACCCGGTCCCGCAGCGTGATGTGTTGCAACCGTCCGTCGCCGCCACCGTCGACGATCTCGCTGGACGCCCGGAGGGCGATGTTCGGTGCCGCGTCGATCACGTCGATCAGGTACTGCGACATGGTCGCCGACAGATCGGGCCCGCGAATCACCAACGTGACCTGCCGGCAGTAGCGGGCCAGGTGCACGACCGCCTGTCCCGCGGAGTTGCCGCCGCCGACGACACAGGCGTCGAGTCCGGTCAGCCCGTGCGCCTCCGACACGCTGGCGCCGTAGTACACGCCCGCACCGGTCAACGCCTCAAGAGCCGGTACGCCGAGCCGCCGGTACGACACCCCGGTCGCCAGCACCACGGCCTTGGCCGTCACCTCGCCGACGCCGTCGACCTCAGCGACGAAACCGGCCGGCAATCCGTTGCCCTTGGCATCGAGTCGGACCACCTCACGCATCAGCGCGAAGTGCGCACCGAACACCCACGCCTGCTGATATCCGCGCTGGGCCAGCTCCGAGCCGCTGATGCCACGGGAGAAGCCGAGATAGTTGCGGATCAGCGAACTCGTCCCGGCCTGCCCACCGATCGCCTCCCGCTCCACGACCAGCGTGCGCAGTCCCTCGGACGACGCGTAGACCGCCGTCGCGAGCCCGGCCGGTCCGCCGCCGATCACCAGCACGTCGAAGTCGCGGTGCCCGTCGTCCAGACTGGTCGAAACACCCCACGCCTCGGCGATCTCGACGTCGGTCGGGTCGTGCAGCACCGTGCCACCGATCGCCGGCATCCACACCAGTACGCCGTCACCGGGATCCGGCTCGCCGATCTCCCGCAGTACGGCGTCCGCGAGCGGGCTGCCGCTGGCCCGGAAGGCGCTGGGGATCCCGTTGCGCCCGAGCAACGCCCGGATCGCGTGGCCCCGCGCGGACCGGTCGTCGGCGATCACCACCACCTCGCGCAGGTTCGCGATCTCGTTGCGCGACCACTCCTGGACGAACTCGGCCACTGTGCGGTGGAACAGCTCGTCGTGCGCGATCCACGGCTTCAGCACGTAGTAGTTGATGTCGCCCTTCGACATCGCCGCCAGGATCGCCGCGGCCGTGTCCCGCTCGGCCCACGCGCCCCACGGGATCAGCAGCGCGCGCCGCGCGTCGGGATGCAGCGCCCGCGCCTGCCCCAGTACGGCGGCCCGCTCGTCGTCCGGCAGGGCGTGGTCGACCAGGACGACGGCGACCCGCTGCTCGAGTTCGTGGGCCAGTTCGAGGCCGGCCAGTGCGGCGGCGGCCGTCAGCTCGCCGCGCACTCTGAAATCGACGCCGAAGCTGCGCTCCAGCTCGTTCTCGATCCGGTCCAGCCGCAACGGATCACGGTCGACGACGAGCAGCAGCGGCCGCGCCTCGCGCAAGCTCGGCCTGACGCCCGGATCCCCACCCATGTCACTGAAGGTAGATCCGCCCGCGCGTCGCGGCAATGGTGAAAGCGTTTGATCACCGGGCCCTGTCCGCCCCAGTGGGACAGGGCCCGGTGACCAAGTTCAACGATCAGCTGACCACAACCAGGTCGCGGATCAGTTGCTGTCGGCGATCAGTTGACGCTCACCGCCGACCACGCGGCGGCGACGGCGGCACGCTCCGGGCTGGTGGCGCCGTACAGGTCGGTGGCCGCATTGAGCGTGGCAGTCCGGGCCTGGGCGTAGTTGGTGCTGGTGGTCATGTACGTGGTCAGCGCCCGGTACCAGATCTTGCCGAGCTTCTCCTGGCCGATGCCGGTCACCGAGGTGCCGTTGCAGGTGGTCGAGTCGTGCGGCAGACCGCCGAACTCCTTCGGCCCGCTGCCCTCGGCCAGCAGATACGCGAAGTGGTTCGCGACGCCGGAGGAGTAGTGCACGTCGAGGTTGCCGATCCCGGCGTACCAGCAGTCCTTGGACTGGCCGTCCTTGCTCGGCTTGTCCATGAAGCGCAGCGCCGGGCGGTCCTTCATGATCTCCTCGCCGATGTAGTAGTCGCCCGGGTCGTTGCCGTTGCCGGCGTAGAACTCGACCAGCGTGCCGAAGATGTCACTGGTGGCCTCGTTCAGGCCGCCGGACTCGCCGGAGTAGGTCAGGTTCGCGGTGGCGGTGGTGACGCCGTGGGACATCTCGTGCCCGGCCACGTCGATCGACACCAGCGGGCCGGCCACCACGCCGTCGCCGTCGCCGTACGTCATCTTCTTGCCGTCCCAGAAGGCGTTCACGTAGTTGGTGCCGTAGTGCACCCGGCTCGGCACGCCCTTGCCGTCGTTGAAGATGCCGTTGCGGCCGTGCAGCAGCTTGAAGTAGTCGAACGTCTTCGCGGCGCCGTAGTGGGCGTCGACGGCGGCCGAAGCGCGGTCGGTGTTCAGGCCGGTGCCCCAGTGGTTGTCCGCGTCGGTGAAGCGGGTCGGGGTCGGGCAGCCGAAACCGAACAGCTGGCACAGGATCGAGTCGGTCTTGTTGTTCGCGTCGGCGGTGTAGCCGTTGCCGCGGGCCGGGTCGGTCAGCGTGAAGCCGCCGGTGGCCGGCGTGGTGTCCAGCGGCACGGTCCCGCTGTAGAGGCTCTTGCCGTCGCCGTTCGCGGTGTGGATGTGCTGCTCGGTGATCAGCTTCGCGCCGGTGAGCGCGTCGACGGTCGTGGTCAGGTGGCTCGGCGTCCCGTCGGCCTGGGTGCCGGCGGTCGTGACCAGGTACGCCAGGCGGGGCGCACCCTTGCGGGCCTCGATCACCAGCGACGGCTTGCCTTCGAGCTTGCCGCCGCCCGCGAGTGCCTTGGCGGTGGCACCGGCGACGGAGACCTTCGGCGTGCGGGTGACGGTGGCCGGCTGGGTCAGCGTCAGGCTGACGTCCTTCCAGGCGCCGTCCTTGGCCTGGTGGACGACGACGTCGCCGCCGAGCACTTTGAGGCCGCCGACGCTGCGGTCCATCCGGACGTGGCTGGTGCCGTCGGGGTCGACGATCACGTCGCGGACGGCGAAGGTGTCGGCGCCGGTGGCGCGCAGCGTGCCGAGATGCTGGCCGATGGCGGCCTTGGCCCTGGCGACCGCGGTGGCCGGGGACGGGCCGGGTTCTGCTTGCGGGGCGCCGGTGGCGGTTCCGGTGCCGAGACCGAGGGCGGTGGCGGTCGCGACTGCGGTGGCAGCGGCGAGAAGGGCGGATCTGTTCATCCTCGTGCTCCTTCAAGAGTGTCCCGGGGGCCTCACGCCCCAGGAACGAGGTGCAGGAACGTTACCGCTCGGTCACCCAGGGTGGCCAGAGGTCGGGAAAGTTCTCTTCTCCCGCGGCGTGCGCCGGTTTTTGGTCCGTGCCGGGCGGTAGCGTCACGGCCATGGCGGCGACCAAGGCAATCGAGCTCGAGATCGCGGGACGCACGGTCCGGGTGAGCAACCCCGACAAGCCGTACTTCGCGGAGCGCGGGCTGACCAAGCTGGACATCGTGAACTACTTCGTCGCGGTCGGCGACGGCATTCTCGGCGCGCTCCGGGACCGGCCGACCACGCTGGAGCGCTGGCCGGGAGGCTGGTTCGAGGGCGCGAAACTGTCCACCCGGATGGACAACAAGGGCGACGCGTTCTACCAGAAGCGGGTCGCCAAGGGCGCGCCCGACTGGGTCGAGACGGCGACGATCAAGTTCCCCAGCGGCCGGCCCGCCGACGAGGTCTGCCCGACCGAGCTCGCCGTCGTCGCCTGGGCGGCCAACCTCGGCACCCTGACCTTCCACCCCTGGCCGGTACGCCGTCCGGAGCTCGACTCCCCGGACCAGCTGCGGATCGACCTGGACCCCCAGCCGGGCACGGATTTCAAGAGCGCTGTCGCGGTCGCCCCGGCGCTGCGCGAACTGCTCGCCGAGCACGGCCTCGAAGGCTTCCCGAAGACGTCGGGCGGCCGCGGACTGCACGTGTACGTGCCGATCGAGCCGCGCTGGGACTTCGTCCAGGCCCGCCGCGCGGTGATCGCGCTGGGCCGGGAGCTGGCCCGCCGCCTGCCCGACCAGGTCACGGTCAACTGGTGGAAGGAGGAGCGCGGCGAGCGCATCTTCATCGACTACAACCAGATGGCCCGCGACCGGACCATCGCCTCGGCGTACTCGATCCGGCCGAACGCCCGGGCCCGCGTCTCGGCTCCGCTGCGCTGGGAGGAGCTGGAGGACGTCGTACCAGACGACTTCGACGTACTCACCATGCCCGCCCGCTTCGCCGAGGTCGGCGACCTGCACGCCGCCGTCGGCGAGCAGGCCTTCTCCCTCGACTCGCTGCTGGAGCTGTCGGCCAAGCACGAACGCGACTACGGGGAGGGCGACCTGCCCTATCCGCCGGAGTACCCGAAGATGCCCGGCGAGCCCAAGCGGGTCCAGCCGTCGAAGGACCGCGACCGCCCGAAGGACTAGACGCAGCCGGAGACGTTGCCGAAGAGGCCGGTCCGCAGGGCCTTCGTGCGGGCGAAGGCGCCGCCGCGGTCCATCGACTCGGCTTCGTCGGTGAAGCCGGCGGCGACGATCGACGTCAGGGCTTCGTCGAGGTCGCCAGGGGACAGGGGCGAGCGGGCCAGGTCGCCGCCGGCGAGTGAGGCGATCCAGGCGCCGGTGAAGCAGTCGCGCTGCAGGCCGGCGTCCTGGCCGGAGGTCGGCAGGCCCGCCTGGCTCTGACCTGCCTCGGCCCAGGCGTCGCCGAGGGCCGCGCCGGTGGCGAGGTCGCCGATCTGGTCGTGCGCCGCGACGAGGCGCGGGGTGCTCCAGGCGATCGTCCTGGTGGCTGGGCAGTAGTCGGCGATCAGGCCGGCCGGATCCTCCGCGCCCGGACAGCCCGGTACCTCGGTGCTGTCGTCCGGGCTGATCGCCGGTGACTGGTACTTCCGGCCGGCGGCCAGGCGCGGCACGATCGACGACCAGTACGCGTCGAGGCTGCTCGACAGCACCTGGACCGCTTCCGCGAACGGCAGATCACCACCGGACTCCGCCTCCGCCCGGGTCCGGAACGGCAGCTCCGTGGTGACAACCCCCTGTGACGGCAGCTGCGCACACTGGCTCGCGCCCTGCTCGTAGCCGGTCTGGAACGCGTTCACCCGGTCGAACCCGAGACCGTGCGCCTGGGGAGCGGTCGCCGCCCGGCCCGGCTGGTCCCGCAGCGTCAGGATGGTCGCGACGGCGCTGTCCAACGCGCCGTCGGTCAATTCCACCGAGTCCTCGGTCGAGGTCTCCGCGAAGCGCGTCCACGAGCCCGCGAAGCAGTCGGCCTGCAGTTCCTGCACGACCGAGGGCGCGTCGAGCCCTACGCGGGCCTGAACGGCGTGGCCGAACTCGTGCGCGAGCACGATGGCCGGTGCGATTCCGCCGAACCGCTGAGCCAGCTGGGGGAAGAGCTCAGCGGCGTCCCACGCGATGTAGTCGTCGTCGGGACCCCCGCAGTAGAAGGCGTTGCCGCGCAGGTCGTCGTACGTCTGCTGCTGCCCGCCGCAGCTGAACGGCGCGCTGTCCGGCGTCTTCGGCTGGAATCCGCCCGCCAACGGCTGCAGATCTCGCTGATAGACCTTCGGCATTTCCCTGGACCAGTAGCTGACCAGACTCTGCTGCGCCGCGCCGACGATGTCGCCCGACCCTGGTGTGGCCCGGCCCAGCTGCTGCTGTCCGATCGGATCGTCGTCCGGCCGCCGAATGTCCACGACCGCGATCGTCGCCGCCAAGGCCAGGACGACGGCGATCAGCACCAGAGCACTCGCCGCACCTCGCTGGTTCCGGTCCACCAGTCGCTCCTTCCGCCCACGCGTTGCGGAGGTACCCCGGCGAACCCACCGCAACCCGGTACGGCGAAGCTCAGATCGTGCGCAGCGCTCCGCCGTCGACCGGGATCATCACACCGGTCAGGTACGACGCCGCCGGCGACAACACGAACGCGGCGACCCGGCCGAACTCCTCGGGCGTGCCGTAGCGGCGCAGCGGAATCGTCTTCTCGGCCGACCGGCGGGTCGCGTCCGGGTCCCCGCCCTTGGAGTCGAGCTCGCGGACCCGGTCGGTGGCGATCTTGCCGGGCATCAGGCCGTTCACGCGGACGCCGTTCGGGCCGAGCTCGTCGGCCAGCGTCTTGGCAACCATCGCCAGGCCGGGACGCAGCCCGTTGGAGATGGCCAGGCCGGGGATCGGGGAGCGCACCGACGACGACAGCACGAAGGCCAGCGACGTCCCCTCGGCGCCGGCCCGGGCGACCGAGCGGGCGATCCGCAGACCACCGAGGAACACGCTGTCGAACGCCGCCCGCCAGTCGTCCTCGTCGGTGTCGAGCGCCGTACCGGGGCGCGGTCCGCCGACGCTGATCAGCGCACCGTGCAGAGCACCCCACTTGGCGATCGCGGTGGCGGCCAGCCGCTCGGCGCTTTCGGGATCGGCGTTGTCGACCGGGATCCCGACCACGTTCTCGCCGAGCTCGGCGGCGGCCCGCGCGATCGACTGCTCGCTGCGGCTGGAGATCACCAGGTTGGCGCCTTCGGCGGCCAGTACCCGCGCGGTGGCCAGACCGAGCCCGCCGCTGGCGCCGGTGACGATATAGGTGCGATCGCGAAGTCCGAGGTCCACGGCCACCATCCTGCCGTACTCCGCCAGGCCTCGCTGAGCCGCGCGTCGCCGGAGCAGCACCGCGTCTCAGATGATGAACCGATGTCTCAGCCGCACCAGCGGCCGGACGCGGCCGTCCGGACTACGGCTCCGGCGGTGGCGGCGATCCGTCCGACACGCCGACGGCGGTGGCCGATCGGTTGCGATCGGCAACGTCGGGCTCCGGGCCGGCCTCGCCGTCGGCCTGCTCGGCGGCTAACGCGTCCTTGTCCTGCAGGTCCTGGCGGGAGAAGTAGACGAGTCCGCCGATCGCGAGCAGCGCGAAGAAGAACCACTGCAGGGCGTAGAAGAAGTGCGGCCCGTCGTCGATCTCCGGCCCGGGGAACTTGCCGAACGCCGGATCCGCGGGCGGCTGCTGCTGGTCGACGGCCAGATAACCGTCGTACAGCTTCAGGTCGAGCGCGCTGGCGTAGTCCGGGCCGTTGATCAGTCGCGCGGTGCCGTCGACCGGCGTACCGCCCGTCGTGTGGCCGCCGTGCTCGCTGCGCCGCAGCCGGCCGGTCACCGTCACCTCACCGGTCGGTACCGGGGGAATCGTGGCCGGTGCGAGCTCGCCGCCCTGCCGGGCCAGGAAGCCGCGGTCGACCAGCAAGGCCGTCCCGTCGGTGAGCACCAGCGGCGTGACGATCTCGAAGCCGGGCCGGTCGTTCACGTTGCGATAGCGGACGACGATCTGCTTGCTCGCGTCGTACCGTCCGGTGACCACCGCGGTCCGCCAGTCGTGCTGCTCACCGACCACCCGATCGGCGCCGACGATCTCGGACAGCTTCGCCGGGGGAGCGGCCAGATTGCTCCGGGTGACCCCGTTGCGCGCCTCGCGTTCGGCCAGCCGGTGCAGCTGCCAGCGGCCGAGCTGCACGCAGGCCCCGGCCAGGATCACGATCACCAACGCGGAGCCGATCCACCGGGAAGTCATCAAACGACGCACGTCTCGAACTTAGGCCATGAGCTGAAACACTTCACCGGCGCCCACGGCCCCGTACCCTGGATACCGTGACCACGACACCGCAGCTGGGCCTGGCCGACAACTACGGCCGGGTCGCCACCGACCTCAGGGTCTCCCTGACGGACCGTTGCAACCTGCGCTGCACCTACTGCATGCCCGAGGAGGGCCTGGACTGGCTCGCCAAACCCGAGCTGCTCACCGACGACGAGATCGTCCGGCTGGTCTCGGTCGCGGTCACCCACCTCGGTGTCGACGAGATCCGCTTCACCGGCGGCGAACCGCTGCTGCGCCGTGGCCTGGTCGGCATCGTCGACCGTACGACGGACCTGCTGCCCCGGCCGCAGGTCTCGCTGACCACCAACGGCATCGGCCTGGCCCGTCAGGCGGAGGCGCTGCGTGCGGCCGGCCTGGACCGGGTGAACGTGAGCCTCGACACCGTCCGGCAGGACACCTTCCAGCAGCTGACCCGGCGTGACCGGCTCAAGGACGTGCTGGCCGGCCTCGCGGCGGCGCACGCGGCCGGCCTGGCCCCGGTCAAGGTGAACGCCGTACTGATGCGCGGCGTCAACGACGACCAGGCGCCCGAGCTGCTGCAGTTCTGCCTGGACCACGGCTACGAGCTGCGCTTCATCGAGCAGATGCCGCTGGACGCCCAGCACGGCTGGGACCGGTCGACGATGATCACCGCCGACGAGATCCTCGAGAAGCTCAGCGACCGGTTCGGCCTGGAGCCGACCGACGCGGCGACCCGCGGCAGTGCGCCGGCCGAGTCGTTCACGGTGCACGGCGGTCCGCAGACGGTCGGCATCATCGCCAGCGTCACGCGGCCGTTCTGCGGGGACTGCGACCGGGTCCGGCTGACCGCGGACGGTCAGGTCCGCGACTGCCTGTTCGCCCGGACCGAGTCCGACCTGCGCACGGCCCTGCGCGCCGGCGCCTCCGACGAGGAGCTGGCCGACCGCTGGCGCACCGCGATGCGGGGCAAGCTGCCCGGCCACGGCATCGCCGATCCGTCCTTCCTTCAGCCCGCCCGGCCGATGTCCGCCATCGGCGGTTGATACAACACGGCGCAAATCTGAACCGGAAATTTACTTTTTCACCCTGAATGCCCGCCGGAGTTGTTCTCAGCCGGTGAAAGGCTCGACCTCGCGCAGGAAAGAGCGGGCGCCGAGGAAGTCGCTCAACGACTGCTTGTGCTCGTCACAGGCCAGCCACGTCTTCCGCCGTTCGGCGGTGTGGATCTTCGGGTTGTTCCAGCGCAGCGCCCAGCGCGCGGGAGCGCCACATCCTCTTGCAGAGCAGACGGAGGCCGGTGCTTCTTCAGTCATGCGGAATTGTTCCTGACCACTCAATTATCAAAAGCCTGGGCAAAATGAAGCGACGTCGGACAGCCACGGGGGGAGCCGTCCGACGCCGCATCAAGTCCCTGAATTTCATCCGTGAACTTCAGAGCACGCGGGAGATTCTGACACGGATCCGGTGGCAGAATCCAGTCCCGGCCGAGATCACTTTTCGGTGTCGTCACGCAACTGCTGATCGGACACGTATTCGCCCTGCACCACCGGTCCGGGCCGGTCGGTCAACTGGGGTCGCGGCGGCGCGTCGTACGGGTCGGCGCCGGCCAGCTTGCGCTTTTGCTGCGCGTTGGCGAACACCACCGCGACCGACGGCAGGAATACCGCGCCGACGAGCAGGATCCAGCGCCAGGGCGAGGGCGCGATCACCGCGGCGACGAAGCAGACCACGCGCAGCGACATCATCCACGCGTAGCGCGCGATCCGGCTGTCGAGGTCCTCGGAGCGGCCCGGTTGGGCACTGGTCACCGAGATGACCGTTTCGCCGTCGGTGTCACGTCGTCTGGGCATCTATTCTCCTCACCAACGACAACGGTACGCCGCCGTTCCAGCGGCGCCCCAGCCAGCTGTGAAGGAGAGCACGATGACAGATCGCACCTACCGGGTGACCGAGCTCGTCGGCACGTCCAAGGAGGGCGTCGACGCGGCGATCCAGAACGCCATCGGCCGGGCCGGCGAGACGCTGCGGCACCTGGACTGGTTCGAGGTGACCCAGATCCGCGGGCACATCGTCGACAACCAGATCGACCACTACCAGGTCGGGCTGAAGGTCGGTTTCCGCCTCGAGGACGCCTGAGCAGTACGCCGTACGCCGCTCCCGTGCCGCCCGGTTCGCGGCGCGGCCGGGGGCGGGCGATAGCGTTCGTGCCGCAGCAGCGGTCCACCTAGTGAGGAGAAGTGTTCGTGGCTAGATCGGTACTCGTCACCGGCGGCAACCGGGGCATCGGCTTCGCCATCGCCACCGCGTTCAAGGAGGCCGGCGACAACGTCGCGGTCACCTACCGCAGCGGTGAACCGCCGGCCGGCTTCCTCGGCGTGAAGTGCGACGTGACCGACACCGAGCAGGTGGAGGCCGCGTTCGAGACGATCCAGGCCGAGCAGGGCCCGGTCGAGGTGCTGATCGCCAACGCCGGCATCACCAAGGACACGCTGCTGCTGCGGATGTCCGACGACGACTGGGACGCGGTCATCCAGACCAACCTGACCGGGTCGTTTAAGGTCGCCAAGCGGGCCGCCAAGGGCATGCTGCGGCTGCGCAAGGGCCGGATCGTGTTCATCTCCTCGGTGGTCGGCATGCTCGGCTCGCCCGGCCAGGTGAACTACGCGGCCAGCAAGTCCGGCATGATCGGCATGGCCCGGTCGATGGCCCGCGAGCTGGGCAGCCGGGGCATCACCGCGAACGTCGTCGCACCGGGTTTCGTCGAGACCGACATGACCGCGGTCCTGCCGGAGGAGACCCAGCAGCAGTACCTGGGCCAGATCCCGCTCGGCCGGTTCGGCCTGACCACCGAGATCGCGAACGCCGTGCGCTGGATCGCCTCCGAGGAGGCCGGCTACATCACCGGTGCGGTGATTCCGGTCGACGGCGGCATCGGCATGGGCAACTGATCACCTACTTCTTCTGAGAAAGGGACGCCGGTGGGCATCCTCGACGGCAAGCGGATCCTGGTCGCCGGAGTCACGCTCGACTCCTCGATCGGCTTCGCCACGGCCAAGGTGGCGCAGGAACAAGGCGCGACCGTGCTGATCTCGAACTTCGGCCGCGCGCTGAGCATCACCAAGCGGATCGCCAAACGGCTGCCCGTCGAGCCGCCGGTGCTGGAGCTCGACGTGACCGACGACGAGCACCTGGCCGCGCTGCCGGACAAGATCCGTGAGCACGTCGACGGGCTGGACGGCGTCGTGCACTCGATCGCCTACGGCAATCCGGAGACGATCCTCGGCGGCAAGTTCCTCGACGGTCCGTGGGACGACGTGTCGCGCGCGGTGCACGTCTCGGCGTACAGCCTGAAGGCGCTGGCGGTGACGTGCGCGCCGCTGATGAGCCGTGGCGGCAGCATCGTCGGGCTGACCTTCGACGCGACGGTGGCTTGGCCGGGCTACGACTGGATGGGCGTGGCGAAGGCGGCGCTGGAGTCGACGTCGCGCTACCTGGCCCGCGACCTCGGGGCCCAGGGCATCCGCTGCAACCTGGTCTCGGCCGGACCGCTGAAGACGCTGGCGGCCAAGGCGATCCCGGGCTTCGAGAAGTTCGAGGAACCGTGGCTCGACCGCGCGCCGCTGGGCTGGGATCCCTCCGACCTGGAGCCGACCGGCAAGACCATCGTCGGCCTGCTCAGCGACTTCTTCCCGTCCACCACCGGCGAGATCGTCCACGTGGACGGCGGCTACCACGCGATGGGTGCCTAGCTGTGCCTACTTCTCAGGTGGAGCTCCGCGTCCTGGACGGAGCCAACCTCTACTTCAGCCGGGCCGCGGTCAAGCTGACGCTGGACCTGTCCGCGGTGATCGACGCGCCCGCGCCGGCCGCGAAGGCGTACGCGTCGGCGCTCGGCCTCGGCGCCACCCGGCCCGGCCGGATCGGGTCGGGCTTCCGGCAGCGGTTCGCGATCCGCGTGGTCGGGCACATCGTGCGCCGGATCGCCCGTGAGGCCGGCATCGGCCGGATCGGCGTACGGGTCCGGCCGGACAGCGACGTCCACCGCCTGGTGGTCGCGTTCCCGTGGGCGCACGAGCAGCGGGCTCGCGCGCTGGCGGCGGCGATCGTCGAGGTGGTCGACGCGTTCGGCGCCGAGCAGAGCGAGCTGGCCGAGCTGGTCACGGCCGTCGGTGACCGGGTCCGCAACGAGCCGCCGGGCAATCCGCCGCCGACGCTGCGGCCGAAGGTCCCGGTGGTCGCGGTGACCGGGACGAACGGCAAGACCACCACCTCGCGGATGATCGCGCACATCGGCCGTGCGGCCGGGCTGCACGTCGGCTGGTCGAGCACCGACGGCGTGTACTTCGACGGCGAACTGGTCGAGTACGGCGACTTCTCCGGCCCGAGCGGCGCCGGCCGGGTGCTGTCCCAGCCGGGGATCCAGCTGGCCGTCACCGAGACCGCGCGCGGCGGCATCCTGCGGCGCGGCATCGGCGTCGCCTCGAACGACGTCTCGGTGGTCACCAACGTCAGCGCCGACCACCTCGGGCTGGGCGGTATCGACACCGTCGACCAGTTGGCCGAGGTGAAGGCGGTGATCACCAAGATCACCCGGCCGCGGGGCTGGTGCGTGGTCAACGGCGACGACCCGCGCACATTCGCGATGCGGCTGGACTCGCCGGCCAAGTGCTGGGTGTTCTCCCGCGACCCCGACTCGCCGTCGATCCGGACCGTGCTGGACGAGGGCGGCCGGGCGACCACGGTGCTGGACGGCTTCGTCACCGTGCTGGACAACACCAGCGACGCCGAGCCGCTGGTCAAGGTCGTCGACATCCCGATGACACTGTCCGGGCTGTCCCACTACAACGTCGAGAACGCGCTGGCCGCGGCGTCGGCGGCGCTCGGGCTCGGCCTGCCGCGGGCCGCGGTGATCGAGGGCCTGACCAGCTTCTCGCCGAACGAGAACAACCCCGGCCGGATGAACATGTACTCGATCCGCGACTTCACCGTGGTGATCGACCTGGCGCACAACGAGGCCGGGCTCGAGGCGCTGCTGGAGATCATGAACGGCGTCCGCCGGCCGGGCGGGCGGCTGCTGCTCGCGCTCGGTTCACCGGGTGACCGGGCCGACGAGATGGTCGCGGCGATGGGTGCGATCGGGGCCCGCGGCGCCGACCGGGTGGTGATCGGGCACAAGGACACCTACCTGCGCGGCCGGCCGCCGGAGGAGCTGGACGCGGTCTTCCGCAGCGGGACGAGTTCCGTCGGCGTCGACGACGTCCCGTCGTTCCCGACCGAGCTGGAGGCGGCCAAGGCGCTGGTCGGCGAAGCCGGGCCCGGTGACGTGGTCGCGGTGATGTCTCTGCAGGATCGGGCGAGTCTTAACGACTGGTTGCAGTCCGAGGGGGCTACGGTCGACACACCGGAGATCTTGAAGAGCAAGGTCGAGCGAGCCCAGCACTGAGCCCCGGCCCTCGGGTCGTGAGGGCGGATTCGGGGTGAGATGCGTTATCTGTGGGCGGTCCCGGCCGCCGTGATCGGCTGGTTCCTGGTGGGGTTCGCCCCGACGTACCTGGCCGGGCTGCCTGACGCGTCCACGCTGTTCGTCCCGGCCACCAGCGGCCGGGTCGATCTGCTCGTGCTCGGCGGAGTCGCCGGGGGAGCGGCGGCCGGGTTCCTGCTCGGCCGCATCCGGTACGCCGTACCGCTGGTGCTGGTCGTTGCCGGCGGCACGTGGTGGCTCAGCGGGCACACGCTGTCCGCGCGGGACCTGCTGATCACGTTGCTCGCGGCAAGTGCCCTCGGCGCCTTCTTCGGTGCCCTGGGCACCCGTAGCTCGGTGGTCGCCGCCTTCACGCTGACCTTGCCACTGGCCTGGTACGCCGCCCGCCCGGCCGCGGACCTCGGCGACTTCCAGTGGCTGTGGCAGCTCAACGGGCTGCTCGTCGCCGTCGGGCTGACGATCGTGCTGTACGTCTGCTGCTGGCGGCGCGGTTGGCGTTCGGCGTACTTCTGGCCCTTGCTGGTCGCGGCCTACCTGTTCTCGTTCGCGATCGTCGACGCTCTGCGCGCCGTCTCCGCCGGTGCGGGCCGCCCGGCCGGCGACCTCGCCGACGCCGGGACCGACGCCTTCTTCCAGTCCTTCGAGCCCCTGCTGCGCGACTACTGGCCCTGGATGGTGCTCGCCGTCCTGCTGGCGATCCCGATGACCGCCCTCAAGCTGCGCGCCCTGCCGCCGCCACCCCCGCCCCCGGACCCGTACGCCGACCGCACCAACGACGCGGTCCTGTCCGACGACCTCGACTGGATCGACCAGCCCGAGCCGGAACGCAAGCTGCTCGCCCGCCGCGAGCCGGTCGGCTGAATCGCAGTCCTAAACGCGGTCGGCCAGCGGCCGCTCCGCGCGGGACAGTTCGGCGATCTGCGCCAAGCGGTGAGCCCGCGCCGACTCGGCCGGAGTGAAGGCCTCTCCGGCGCGCGTGAACACGATCAGCCCACTCCACGGTGACGGAACCTTCAACACGGAGCCGTCCGCCGGCAGGAGGCCGTGGCTGATCGCGAGCCGGTCGGTGACCACTCGCGCTCCGAGCAGCTCACTGATCGCGTGCGGGAGCTCCGACGGATCGGCGACGACTCGGGCCGCGAGGTGGAGCGCCTCGGTCTGGCCGTCGACCAGCGCCAGGGCGGTCGTCGGCCAGAGCTGGGCGTCCCGTCCACCGGCCGCTTCGACAGCGCCGAGCAGATCGCCTGCGGCCAGCGTGTCCGGCGTACAGACCACCAGCTCGTCCCGTACGCCGTCCGCGAGCGGGTGCACGCTCAGGTCGAGGATGTTGACGTCCAGCTCCGCGAGCTGCCCGGTGAGGCGGTCCAGCTGGCCGGCTTCGTCGTCGAGCGTGACCCGGATCCGCCACAACGACGGTGCCCGCTCGATCGTCTCGTGGGTGGCTCGGCGAGTCCGCTGAGCCGGTGCGTGCAGCCAGCCGCGGAGCAGCCGCATGGCCGAGGGCTCGACCACCCAGATCACCAGCGCGGTGGTGGTGACGGCGAGAAGCCCCACCGCGACCAGGTACGGCGGGTGCAGGGCCAGGACGAGCGCGTGCAGGGCGAGCTCGACCGGCAGAACGGCGGCGAGCTTGGCCAGCGACAGCCGGAAGCGGCGCGGCTGGGGTAGCCGCCCGCAGACGTCGCACGCCGATCCGGCCGCGACCGATCTCCGCAGTTGTTCCATGCCGATCAGGCTGGCAGCGAGCTGTTGCCGCCGCGTTGCCGCGACGTAAAACCGCTACGACGCGCCGTTGCCGGCTACTTCGGTGAACATTCAACAATAGGCTCGACCCCGTTCGGGAATCCGCCTTCCAGGAGGAAACTGTGAGAAATCGTCCCGCCCTGGGTGCCGCTGCCGTCGCCGCCGCCGCGCTCACCGTCTCCGTCACTCCCGCATCCGCCGCGCAACAGCAGACCAGCGCCGCCGACTGCCGGCAGGGTCAGGCCTGCTTCTTCGAGACCACGAGCTTCGGTGGCAGGAGCGTCGTCTACAACGACGTGCCGACCGCGTGCACGGTGCTGCCCTTCGCGCCCGGCGCCCTGTTCAACTGGTCGACCGAGGACGTCCTGCTCTACCGCACGGCCGACTGCTCCGGTACGCCGTCGCTCGAGCCGGCCAACAACTTCCACAGCTACCCGAGCACGAAGTTCCTCAGCTTCCGGGCGGGTTAAGCCAAGAGCTCTCGCGCGAGCCAGCCGTCTTCGTGCCATCCCGGCGGGATCGCGAAGACGGCTGATCCGATCGTCGTCGTCCACTCGTTCAGCGCGTCGGCGGCGTCCAGCCGGGTCAGCAGCGGCAGGAACTGGCCGGCCACGTCGGCCTGGTAGCTGAGGAAGATCAGGCCGCTCTCCCGGGTCGCCCCGGTGTCGTGCACGTAGTTGAGGCCCTTGCGGAAGATCCGGCGACCGTCGTTCTCGCTGTGGTGCGACAGCCGGGCGTGCGCGTTCTCGGCGATCACCAGCCGCCCGTCGGCGTCGCGCGCGTCCAGGTCGAGTTCGTCGTGCTCGGCCGTCCCGGTGATCGGCGCGCCGGTGGACAGCTTGCGCCCGACCGCGCGCTCCTGCTCGGAGCGGGTCAGCTGGTCCCAGGTGTCCAGGTTCATTTTGATACGCCGCACGACGAGCGTCGTGCCGCCGCGGAACCACTCCGGCCTGTCGGCCCACACCGTCGCGTCGAACTCCGGCGTCCCGACCGCCGGATTGCCCGTCCCGTCGACCTGGCCGAACAGATTGCGCCCGGTCACCGGCTTGCCGTCCGGGCCGGTCGAATTCCAGAAGCCGGTCTGCCGCCAGACCGGTCTCGCGAACGGCGACGCGTCCGCGACCAACCGCCGTACGGCGTGCACGACGCTGACCGGGTCGTCGGCCCCGACCTGGATCAGCAAATCGCCACCGGACCAGCCCGGCAGCAGCCGGTCGTGCCGCATCACCGGCAGGTCGTCGAGCCCGCTCGGCTTGTACGCCGTGAGGCCGGGCCGGGTGAACACGCGTGGCCCGAACCCGACCGTCACGGTGAGCGCCGTGTTGGCAACGGCCAGCTCGGGTGCGGTGTCGCCTGGCGGCGGGCGCCCTTCGGACAGCGCGACGATGTCCGTGCTCCACAACCGCATCAGGCGGCCGAGGGCGGCCCGGTCGGTGCTGCTGAGCAGGTTCAGAGCGACGAGTTCGGCATGCTTCGGCGTGGGTGCCGCGATCGCGGGCTGGTGGTCGCCGTACGGGCTGACGACGCGGCTCGGTGTCGCCTCGGCCGGTGCGGGCTCGTTGCTAAGAGCAACAACTCCGCCGGTCACGGCGGCTCCCGCGGCGGCGGCTCCGGCGTACCCGAGGAGCTGCCGGCGCGAGGGCCGGGTGGGCTGGTCTGCTGAGGTCAAGAGGCGGGCGTGGGGGTCTCGGAGGGGTGGTAGTGCTCCTCCTCCTCGGTGAACTTCTTCACCGGCACGGTCAGGTCGTGGCTGCTGCCGTCGGAGAACTTCAGCGTCAACGGCACCTCGTCACCGGGCTTGAGCGGCTGCTTGAGGTCCATCAGCCTCACGTGGTCGCCGCTCGGCGCCAGATGGGCGTGCGAGCCGGCCGGTACGGCAATGCCGCCGGCCTTCTCCCGCATCACCATCTTGCCGTCCTTCATCGCCATTTCGTGCAACTCCACCGTGCCCGCCACCGGGGAAGTTGCCGAGGTCAACTTGATCTCGGTGCCGCCGGGATTGGTCAGCGACATGAACGCCGCCGTCATCGTGGTGTCCTTCGCGCCGGTCGTGGTGCGCACCCAGGCGTCCTCGACCAGCACGCTCGGCGTACTGACCGAAGCGGCGGTGCCGGCGGCGGCCGCCGAATCGCCGGAACCGCAGGAGGACAGCAGGAGGGGGAGGGCAACGACCGCACAGGCCATCAGCAACTTCGTCTTCACGGACAGGCCAACGACAGTGCCCGGACCCGAGTTCCCGGGCCAGCGGGGACACGCGGTGTGTCCCCGCTCACTGTCCGTCTACTCCGTTGCCGTGTCAGCTTCCCCGTCCGGGCGAACGAAGTCGGGGTCGCCGCCCTCGTCACCGGACCGGGCGCCGGCCTGGGCGAGGTGGGACACAGACTCCAGCTCGGCGAGCACCGACTGGTGCTGGTCGACACAGAGCACGACCAGGTCGCCACGGTTCGACCGGGTCAGCGCATACCGGACGGCGTCGAGCTCCTCCAGCACCGTCTCCACCGACCGGCAGCGGGCGCCCTTCTCCATCGCGGCCCGGACACCCTCCACGATCAGCCCGGCCGAGTCGCCGCGTTTGCGACCGCGCAATCGGGTGTCCTCACGCACGATCAGTACGTCGAAGTGCTGCGCCGCGACCTCGCCCAGCTCGCGCATGTCGTCGTCGCGCCGGTCGCCCGCGGTGGCGATCACGCCGATCCGCGACGGCCGGCCGACGTCCGAGGACGCACCGAGGCTCTCGCCCAGCCGGTTCACGAAGTCGCCGAGCATGCGCATCGCCGGCGCGTTGTGGCAGTAGTCGATGATCACGTGCCGGCCGTCCACCTCGATCTCGTTCAGCCGGCCCGGCGACAGGTAGTACGACGTGTTGAACGTGCGCAGGCCCTGCCGGATGTCGTGCAGCGGCGCCCCGGCCGCGAACGCCGCGGCGGCCGCCGCCATCACGTTCTGCACGTTCATCATCGCCCGGCCGCCGAAGGTTGCCGGCAGCAAGTGTGTCCAGGCCAGCTGCATCGACCGCCGGCCGTGCTTCATGATGATCATGTCGCCCAGCTCGGACCGCTCCAGTACGACGGCCCGGCCGCCGCGGCGGCAGTGCCCCTCGATGTACTCGCGGACCTCGCTGCCCGCCTCGGCCATGCTGAACCACACCACCTGACCGGAGCACTTGCGGCGCATCTTGCGCACCAGCGGGTCGTCGGCGTTCAGGACGGCGAAGCCGGTCCGCGGCACCGCCTCGACCAGCACGGCCTTCACGTCGGCCAGCTGCTCGAGCGTGTCGATCCCGCGCAGCCCGAGGTGGTCGGGCTGGATGTTCAGGACGACGGCGACGTCGTTGCGCTCGTAGCCCAGGCCCTCGCGCAGGATGCCGCCGCGGGCGACCTCGAAGACCGCGAAGTCCACCCGCGGGTTCTGCAGCACCATCCGGGCCGACTTCGGGCCGGACGCGTCGGACCGGATCACCAGCCGCTCGTCGATCACGACGCCGTCGGTCGACGTCATGCCGACCTTGCGGCCCATGCCCTTGAAGACGTGGCTGATCATCCGCGAGGTGGTGGTCTTGCCATTGGTCCCGGTCACCGCGACGATCGGGATCCGGCTGGTCGCGCCCGGCGGGAACAGCATGTCGACCACCGGCTTGGCGATGTACTGCGGTTCGCCGATCGTCGGGTTGGTGTGCATCCGGAAGCCCGGCGCGGCGTTCACCTCGCAGATCGCGCCGCCGGTCTCGCGCACCGGCTGGGTGATGTCAGGGCAGATGAAGTCGATGCCGGCGATGTCCAGCCCGATCATCCGGGCCGCCTCCTCGGCGATCTCGACGTTCTCCGGGTGCGCCTCGTAGGTGCGGTCGATCGAGATCCCGCCGGTGGACATGTTGCCGGTCAGCGTCAGCTTGACCATCACGTCCTCGGGCGGCACGTCGTCCATCTCGAAGCCCTGGCTGCGGACCAGCTCGCGGGCGGCGGCGTTCACGGTGATCCGGGTCAGGATCTTCTCGTGCCCGACACCACGGCGCGGGTCGGCGTTGGTGATCTCGACCAGCTCGGCCACCGTGTGCACGCCGTCGCCGACCACGTGCGCGGGCACGCGCTCGGCGATCGCCTCCATCCGGCCGTTGATGATCAGGCATCGGTAGTCGCGGCCGGTGACGAAGTTCTCCACGATCACCCAGCCGCGGCGGGACTGGTCGGCGGCGATCGGGAAGGCCTCGCGGACCGCGTCGGCGTCGGCCAGGTTGAGGCAGACGCCGCGGCCGTGGTTGCCGTCCAGCGGCTTGCAGACCACCGGGTAGCCGATCTTGTTCGCGACCGACACCGCGTCCTCGACGGTCCGCACCGAGTCGGACCGGGGGACCGGCAGACCGGCCGAGGCCAGCAGGCGCGTGGTCAGGTCCTTGTCGCCGGCCACGTCGACCGCGATCGAGCCGGTCTCCGACGTCATCGTGGCGCGGATCCGCTTCGCGTGCACGCCCTGGCCGAGCTGGACCAGGCTGGCCTTGTTCAGCCGGATCCACGGGATGTCGCGGGAGGTCGCCTCGTCGACGATGGCCTGTGTCGACGGGCCGAACGCCGTCCGCTCGGCCTGCTTGATGAACCGCTCGAGCTCGGTGGTGAAGTCGAACTCCGGATCGGGCTGGACCAAGTGGTTGACGAACCGGACCGCCAGCTCGCCGGCGGCCAGGCCGACGGCTTCGTCGGCGTACGAGTAGATGATGTTGTACCGGCCGGGCACACCCTTGACCTGACGGGTCTTGCCGCGCCGCATGTCGTGGCCGGCCTCCTGCTGCAGCTGCAGGGCGACGTGCTCGGCGATGTGGCCGAGCCACGTGCCCTCGTCCAACCGCTCGATGAAGCCGCCGCGGCGGCCACGCGAGCAGTGGTGCTGGTCGAGCCGGGGCAGGTCGGCGAGCAGGTGCTCGGTGAAGCCGTCGATCGTGTTCGACGGGAAGTTCTCCAGCGATCCCAGGTCGACGACCAGGTGGATGGCCGGTTCGTAGCTCCACACGTTCGGGCCGCGGTAGACCCGGGTCTCGATGATCTTCAGGTCGGGGCTCGGGCTGCCGAGCGCCGTCGCGGTCGTGCTGTGCTGAGGGGCGGTGTCGGTCATGAAGTCCCACTGTCTGGTTGTGGCTCGGTGTCAGGTCGGCTGAGTTCGGCGCCCGCGCTCAGAGGCTCGGTCGCCTCCGGTCTGGACTCGGCCGCCGACGAGACCCGCCGGGCCACCCGCTTGCCGGCCCGGCGCTTCTGCTCGGCGTAGTAGCGCGGGGAGACGCCCTCGGCGGCGATGTCGCGGGCCAGCTTGCGCAGGTCCGCCTCGGCCGCCTCGATCTCGGCCAGTTCCTCGGCCGGGGGCTGCGACCCGTACGACAGCAGGACCCGGGCGCGCAGGTCGAACGTCGCGGTGGCGGGCAGCACGTGCAGCACGACGCCGGAGGCCAGCATCGCCTCGGACCGCTTGGCGAAGTGGGCGTTGGAGGTGATCCGGCTGCCGTCGAAGATGGTCACCGCGCCGCGGCCGACCACCTCCAGGTGGGTGCCCCGGACAACGGCCGCGGTGTCCTCGTCGACGCCGATGCCGAGCAGACCGGGGGACTGGGCAACCAGCGAGAGCAGCCGCCCGTAGCGGTTGCGCTGGGCGAAGTGCTGGTCGACGATCGCGCCCTGGACCAGGCCGAGACCACCGGCGAGCTGGCTCATCCGCTGCCGCGGGGTTGCGCCCGAGCGGCCGAACGCGATCATGTGCTCGGCCAGGATGCTGGCGCCGGCCGACGTACCACCGACCGCGGCACCGCGCCGGTGCGCGGCCGTGACGGCCCGGCCGAACGCCGTACCGGTGACCACGCCGCTGAGCTTGAGCTGGTTGCCGCCGGTCATGAAGATGCCGGTCGCCTCGTCCAGCGGTTCGATGAACGCCGGGTCGTCGGCGTCCTCGCGGTTTTCCGGGCGGACCCCGACCACGCTGGCCGCACCGAGCGCGGAGAACAGTGCAGAGTACACGTCGGTGACGTCCGGACCGAGCGCGGACGCGGTCGGCACCACCACGATCCGCGCCTTCGGCCCACCGGCCGCCTCGACGAACTCCTGCAGCACCGTGCGCTTCTTCAGCTTGTCCTCGGCTCCGCCGATCGCGAAGAGAGCACCCGGCCCGCTGCTCACCACCTGTTGAGACATAGCCGAAGAATAGGTCACGGCCCGCGACGGGGCACCACGGGTGGAGAAGAACAGAGAGAAGAACAGAGAGAAGAACAGAGAGAAGAACAGAGAGAAGAACAGAGAGAAGAACAGAGAGAAGAACAGAGAGAAGAACAGAGAGAAGAACAGAGAGAAGAACAGAGAGAAGAACAGAGTAGTGGTTGCTGCTGTCTTTCGATGTTGACGATGTAGTGAGTAGCGTCACGCGCGGACTACTCCGCGGGTCCGACTTGGTCACGTGACGGGCGGCATGATGCGTCGGCGGGCACCACTTGATTCCGGCCATCAGGAGCGGACAGTGACAATGATGACAAGTCCGGTGCGTGTTGGATAAATGCGCTCACATTGCGGGCGTGCCGGTGGCAACAATGATCGCGGATTGGAAGCTGACTCTCCGAAAGGCTCAGACTGTAGGCCCGCTGGGGAAGGGGTTGAGGGACTGTCCGTGGCGCCGATCGCTCGGTTCCACGGACAGCCCGGTCACCGCTGCGATTACCGGCCGAAGGTGAACCAGTTGACGTTCACGAAGTCGGCTGGTTGGCCGCTGGTGAAGGTCAGGTAGACGTCGTGCACGCCGGTGACCGCCGAGATGTTGGCCGGGACGGAGCGCCAGCTCTGCCACCCGCCGGTGTTGCCGATGGCGAAACTGCCGATCGGCGCGCTGGACCTGCTGTCCAGGCGGACTTCGACCAGGCCGCTGACGCCTCCCGCGGCACCCGAGGCGACGCGCGCGACGAACTGGCGGGCCGGCGTACTGCCGAAGTCGATGCCGCGGTAGAGGGTCCAGTCGCCGTTGCCGACCTGGCTGAGGTTCTGCCCGCCGCCGGTGTCGCTGGTCGTCTCGAGGCCGACACCTGACTGCTGGGCGAACCCTTCGGCCTGCAAGGTCCCGTACGCGCCGGTCCCACCAGGAGGCGGCGTGGTCGGGGGAGTCGTGCCGCCGCCCTTGGTGGAGACCGCGACGTAGTCGACGACCATCGGGTGACCGGGCACGGTCTCGGCGCGCGGGGTCGGTCCGTTCAGCGCGTCGGGGAACGCACCGCCCATCGCGACGTTCAGCAGGATGAAGTAGCCCGCGTGCGAGGTCATGCTGGCCCAGGTGTCAGCGGGGAGCTGGCTCTGGCTGATGGTGTGGAACTGCTGCCCGTCGACGTACCAGCGCAGTTGGTTGGGCGAGATGCTGGTGTCCCACTCGAACCGGTAGGTGTGGAACGCCGACTGGCAGCTCGCACCAGGGCAGACGCGGCTCGCGCCGAGGCCGCTGGTCTCGTTGCACGGGCCGCCCGGGTTGACGCCGCAGTGCAGCACGGCCCAGACCGAGTTGATCCCGTTGACGTTCTCCATGATGTCGAACTCGCCGATGGCCGGCCAGTTCCAGTAGTTGCCCCGGTACGGCTGGCCGAGCGCCCAGAACGCCGGCCAGTAGCCGAGCGCCGCGTTGCCGGTGACGTTGGGCATCTGGATCCGGCCCTCGATCGCCAAGACGCCGCCGGCGGGCGGTTTGAAGTCAGCCCGGTGGGTTTCGATCCGGGCCGACGTCCAGTTGCCCGCGCCGTCGCGGCGCGGGGTGATCCGCAGGTTGCCGGCGCCGTCGAGCGACAGGTTGTCGGGGCTGCTGGTGTAGTTCTGGATCTCGCCGGTGCCCCAGTTGCCCGGGCCGCCGGGGTAGCCGTGACCGGTGTCGACGATCCAGTTCGCGCTGGACGGCAGACTGCCGCTCGGGCCGTTGAAGTCGTCGGACCAGACCGTGGTCCAGCCGGCCGGAGGCGGCGGCACACTGGCCTGAGCGGCGATGGTCAGCGGTACGGCGACCAGGATCGGGGCGACCAGCGCACTGAGCAGGGTCCTCAGCCTGGTCCTGGACGGTGTGTTCGGGCGGGAACGCATCTTGACCTCCCTGGATGGGTTACGCCTATGGGAGCGCTCTCATCGCCAGGAGTCAACAGCTCGTCACGAAATCCGCAGTGCTCAGATCCGCCCGCGGTAGACCGTCGAGCTGCGCCGGACGGTCATCCCGAGCCGCTCGTACATCGCCAGCGCGCCGGTGCCGGAGTGCGTCCACAGCGTCAGCGACGTACGCCCACGGGCGTGCATCGCCTGGGCCGCGATCGCGAGCAGCGCCTTCGCCACCCCACGACCCCGATGATCCTTGCGGACGGCGACCTGCTCGACGTACCCGTCCTCGGTGTCCGGCAGTTCGAGGCTGAGCACCGCACCGACCAACTCGTCGCCGGCGAAGGCGAGCGGAGACAGTTCCGGGGCGAAGCTCGACCGCTCGATGCTCAGCCGCGCCCATTCGTCGTACGACTTGCGTCGCGGTTGCCAGTCGTCGAACGCGTCCTCGATCACCTGGTACGCCGCCCGCTCGTCACCCGGCGCGAACGGCCGGATCGTGAGCCCGTCGGGAATCCGGACTTCGAGGTCCGTGGTCGGCATCGTCAGTTGCCAGTTCGTCGCCAGCACCTCGTACTCGTGGGACCGGAGCAGCTCGGTGCCGGCCAGGTCCTGGTCGTCGACGGTCTGCGCGAGCCAATCCGTACCGACTTCCGCGGCCCGTGCCTCCGTCCAGGCCAGCAGAGCGCTGCCCAGCCCTTGTCCGCGGAAGGCGGGATCCACATCGACCTGGGCGCGCCGGCCGCGATTGATCCAGGCCCATCCCGCCAGCCGTCCGTCCGCGGCGTGCACGACCAGGCTGTCGACGGCCGCGTCCAGGCCCGGGCGGTTCAGTGCGGCCTCGATCCCGTCGGCGCCGGTCTCGACGACACCGATCAAGTCGCGCTCCACCGCGCTGACCAGGGCGTGCACCGCCGGTACGTCGGCGGTCGTGGCGGGGCGCGCGGTGAAGCCGGCGGGCAGATCGACGGGGGGAGCCATGCGCGGGATCTTGCCTCGCGTCCGGCGTCCTCCGCAAAAGTGGCAGGTTGTGGTAGGTCACACAGTGTTTGCGGCGACCTCCGGATCTGTCACCATGTGAGCGAACCGGGTCGACCTGAACAGAGCAGCAAGGCCCCCTCTTCCCGCCAACGAGGAGTGTCGCTGTGCGTACCGTGAGGGCCGGTCTCGGCGCTGCCGCCGTCGTTGTGGCGCTGGCCGCCTGTGGGTCCGGTGCGGACAGTACGGCGCAGACCGGGCCGGCGCCGTCCGTCAGTACGTCGTCCGCGTCACCGGCCCCTTCGACGCCCGCTCGCAGCGACGACAACCTGTCGCCCGCGAACCTCGCGTCGGAGCTGCTCAGTCAGCTGGCGGCGAAGGGGACGTTCCGGGTCATCTCCCGGACGCAGAGCCCGGGCCGCGACGTCGTCCTGGTCACCGCCGACGTCAAGCTGACCCGCGAAGGGATCGACCTGGTCGCGAGCGGCCGTGGCCGGAAGGTGGTCAGGACCGGCGCGGCGCTCTATCTCAAGGACGCCGCGCTGACCGACAGCAAGTCGCGGCCCTGGCTGGAGATCGCCGGTGGCGGTGACGCCGCCCGGTACGCCGACCAGCTCGTCCGCGCGGCCCAGGTCCACGCGGTGATCGGCGGCGCGGCTCACGCCACCGCCTTCCAGCGCGGTGACCGGGTCACGGTCAACGGCGCGGCGGCCCAGGAGTACGTCGTCACGCTCGACCTGCCCAGGGCGACCGAGGCCGACGCGCTGGGCGGTTTCCTCACCGCGGACGACGCCAAGAAGTTGCCCCAGGCACTCACCTTGCGGATCGCCGTCGACGCCCGCTGCCTGCCGGTCCAGCTGCGGTTCACCCTGGACGACGCCGACGTGGTCGCCACCTTCAGCCGCTTCGGCCAGAAGCTGACCGTCACTGCGCCACCGGACGACCGCATCGGCACTCCGTCGACGACTTGATGCGTTGCAGCTTGTTGCAACGCCAGGAATAGGTGCGCCGGTTGCCGATGTGTCACCATCTGACCGGGTCGACCTGATCGGGAGCAGCAAGGCCCTCACCCCTTGTTGTGGAGGAGTCTGCTGTGCGTTCCGTTCTGCCTGCCCTGGTCGCGGGTTCCGCCCTCGTCCTGACCGCTGCCTGCGGCAACAATGCCGCCGCTCCGGCCGCCGCCCCGGCATCTACGCCGACGATCGCGGCCAGTACGCCGACGCCGGCCGCGCCGATGCCCGCCGAGCTCACCAAGGCGAACTTCGGGCCGAAGGTCATGGCGGCCCTGCGCGCAGCCGGGACGTTCCAGGCGACCGCGGAGCTGACCGACGACGAGCGGGGGCCGAGCCCGCGGGTCACCGCCGCCATCCGGCTCAGGGGCGCGACGCCCGATGCGGTGGTGACCAGCGAGGACAGCTTGCCGGTCACGAGGATCGGCAAGGTGCTCTACATGAAAAACGACGAGCTGACCGGCAACCCGAAAAAGCCGTGGGTGCGGCTGGACCTGGGATCCAACGACCCGGAGGTCCTGATCGCCGCGGTCGTCGTGGTCCAGGACCTGAACCGGGCGATGGTCCACCAGGTGATCGGCGGTACGGCGTACGCGACGTCCTTCAAGGCCGGCGGCGTCCAGTCACTCGACGGGACCCAGGTGCGTGAGTACGTGGTCAGCATCGACGTGAAGAAGGCGACCGCGGCCCGGGCGCTCGGCGTGTATCTCGACCGGACCGACGCGAAGACCCTGCCGGCCCAGCTCAGCGTCTCGATCATGGTCGACGCGCAGAACCGGCCGCGCCGGATGAGCTTCGTGCTCGCCGACACCAAGGACGGCAGCACCGCCGTCCGGGCGTGGTTCGAGCGGTTCGGCGCCAAGCTCCCGATCGTCGCGCCGCCCGCCGCGCAGACCGGCAAGCTCGACCTCAGCTGAGGCTGTCGGCCGCCTCGACCTCTTCGCGGGAGATGCCGAGCAGGTACAGGATCGTGTCCAGGTAGGGCACGCTCAGGTGGGTGTCGGCGGCGGCCCGGACGACCGGCTTCGCGTTGAACGCGACGCCGAGCCCGGCCGCGGCCAGCATGTCGAGGTCGTTGGCGCCGTCGCCGATCGCGACGGTCTGGGACAGCGGGGTGTTCGAGGCGGCGGCGAAGCGGCGCAGCGCGACGGCCTTGCCGGCCCTGTCGACGATGTCGCCGACCACCTTGCCGGTGAGCTTGCCGTCGACGATCTCCAGCTCGTTGGCCGCGGCGTAGTCGATGCCGAGATCGGCCGCGATCTTGTCGGTGATCTGGCTGAACCCGCCGCTGACGATCGCGAACTGGTACCCGAGCCGCTTCAGGGTCCGGACCAGGGTCCGGGCACCCGGCGCGAGCTGGATCGCGTCGTACACCTCGTCCAGCGCGGTGGCCGGCAGTCCCTCGAGCCGGGCCACCCGATGCCGCAGCGACTCGGCGAAGTCGAGCTCGCCGCGCATCGCCTGCTCGGTGACCGCGGCGACCTCCGCCTCACGACCGGCGTGCGCGGCGAGCATCTCGATCACCTCGCCCTGGATCAGGGTCGAGTCGACGTCCATCACGATCAGCCGCTTCGCCCGCCGGTACAGCCCACCGGCCTGGACGGCGACGTCGAGCCGCTGCCGGACACCTTCCATCGCGAGCACCGGACGCAGCGCGTCGGGATCGGCACCGGACACCGCGATCTCCACGGCGGTCACCGGGTAGCGCGCCATCCGGCTGATCCGGTCGATGTTCGCGCCGGTGTCGGCGATCCGGCCGGCGATCGCGGCGAACCCCTCGGCGGTCAACGGCGAACCGATCACGGTCACCTGGGTGCGGCCCTTGCGGCGCGGTTCGTTGTCGCCGACACCCTTCTTCACGTCGATCTCGACGTCGAGCTGCTCGGCCAGCTCCTTGAGCTCCTTCTTGAGCTCCTTGTGATCCCGCGGCGCCGACAACAACACCCCGAGCACCAGCCGCCCCCGCAGCACGACCTGCTCGGCGTCGATCACCTCGAGCCCCCGACTCGCGATCGTCGACAACACCGCCGATGTCAGCCCCGGACGATCCGTACCGGTCAACGTGACCAGCAGCGTCGGGCGGTCCAACGGGGGGGTCTCTTGCTCAGCCTGTCCTGTCATCGCAGAACAGAACGCTATCCGAGCCCGCCCGACCACTGGACGCCCGGTCCACATCCCGGCAACCGGCGGCGTACGCCGACCCGTTCCCCACGCCGACCCGGTCCGTTCCCACGCCGGCCTGTTCTGCTCCAGGCGCCGACCCTTCCGTTGCCGCTCGACACGTGTCGTTCCCCTGCGCCGACCCGTGCCGTTCCCACCCGACCCTCCCGCTCCGCGCGCAGGCGCCCCCGTTCCCGCGCCCCGGTTCCCGCCCCGACCCGTCCCGTTCCGTTCCCCACGCCGGTCCAGCCCCCTCCTCATGCCGGCGCGTCCCGCTCTCGGCGCCGACCCGTCCCATGCAGGTCCCCATTTCGACGGTGAACCTTCCGGCTTGTGGGTTCTACGTCCGCATCCGGGCCTGGAACCCACCAATCGCCGGGTTAACCGTCGAAATGGCGACAGGGCGGGACAGCGCAGGCGGGAGAGCGGGAACTGAACGGCGCGCGCGGGCGGGGCACCGGCCCGGGCCATCGCCGCGATCCCGGCCACGGCCCTGCGTCCCGTTCCCTGCGCCGACCGGTCCCGATCCCCGTGCAGGTCCCCATTTCGACGGTGAACCTTCCGGCTGGTGGGTTCCACGTCCGCATCCGGGCCTGGAACCCACCAATCGCCGGGTTAACCGTCGAAATGGCGACAGGGCGCGACGGCGCAGGCGGGGACGCGGGGCGGGCCGGCGTGGAGAGCGGGACGGGACGGCGCGAGCGGGCCGGAGCCGGACGGGCGCGATTGATGGGCCGAGGGGAATGGGCGGGGCGGGCGTCACGCACAGGAAGGGGAGTGGGTCGGGCGGGGCGTGCAGTGGGGAGTGGGCCGGGATCCGATGTGGACGTGAAGTCAGCGGAGAATGAACGGCCCGCAGGCGGCGACGAGTGCCCGGCGGGCTGCGGCGGCGAGGCCGGTGAGGGCTTGTCGGCGGGCGTCGGCCTCGGCGCCGGTGAGCGCGGCGCCGTCGTCCTCCAGGGCCGCGTCGGCGATCGCCAGACAGCGTCGGGCCGTCGCGGCCGCCTTGACCGCGCGAGCGTCGTACCCGGGAGCGAGGTCGTCGCCCTGGCTCTGGCCGATCTTGCGGATGTCGATCAGCGCGTCCGCGATCTCCGGCTTCCACCGCGCGACGTCCAGCGCCGCCAGCGACTCGGCTGCCTCGATCAGCGCCGCGCGCAACCCGCGATCGGCCTCGCCGAAGTCCGCCGGCGGGGGACTCTGCGCGACCAGGACCGACCACTGCACCGCCGGCCCGACGTACGCCGGGACCAGCCCGATCCCCGCCCCGGCCAGTACGACGGCCTCGCCCGCCTCGAGCGCGGACTCGTTGAACGCCGGTGGTCCGGCCAGTCCGATCGGATCACCCGGCACGGGCAAGGCCAGGTACGCCTCGCGCGCACCGGCGGCGCGCAGGAGATTGAGCGCCACCGGCAACGTCGCGGGCTCGGGATGCGCCGCGAGCCCGGCGACGTGGTGGCCGACGTCCGGGCCGACGATCTTGTGCGCGGCGGTGTCGGGGTCACAGGTCCCGGCTAGCATCGCGTTCGTCCACACGGTGAAACGCACCGAGGCGGCAGTGGTCAGCACGCCCGCAAGTCTCCCATCACGCCGAACCGGCGGCGACACCAGCAGGGTCCCCGCCGGAACTGTTCGGCCACCCCGTAGGTTTTGCCTCATGACTGCAGTGGTGGAGCTGGCCGGCATCACGATCGTCCGGGACGAGACGCGTCTGCTCGACGGCGTCGACTGGACCGTTGACGAAACCGACCGCTGGGTGGTGATCGGCCCGAACGGCGCCGGCAAGACTACGTTGCTGCAGGTGCTCGCGGCGCAGATGCACCCGACCTCCGGCGTGGTCGGCCTGCTCGGCGAGGTGCTCGGCACCGTCGACGTGTTCGAGCTGCGCCCCCGCATCGGCCTGACCAGCGCGGCGCTGGCCGACCGGCTGCCGAAGGGCGAGCGGGTCTCCGATGTCGTCGTGTCCGCCTCGTACGCCGTACTCGGTCGCTGGCGTGAGGAGTACGACGAGGTCGACCACCAGCGCGCCAAGGAGCTGCTGACCGAGCTGGGCATCGGTCACCTCAGCGACCGCACCTTCGGCACGTTGTCCGAGGGGGAGCGCAAGCGCGTGCAGATCGCCCGGGCGCTGATGACGGACCCGGAGCTGATGCTGCTCGACGAGCCGGCCGCCGGTCTCGACCTGACCGGTCGCGAGCAGCTCGTTCGCTCGCTGAGCTCGATCGCGACCGCCGAGGGCGCACCGGCGATGGTGCTGGTGACGCACCACGTCGAGGAGATCCCGCCCGGTTTCACCCACGCCATGCTGCTGAAGCAGGGCCGGGTCGTCGCCGCCGGCCCGATGGACCAGGCGCTGACCGCCGAGACGCTCAGCGAGACCTTCGACCTGGCCCTGACCCTCGAGCACAGCGACGGCCGGTACACCGCCCGCGCACTCTGACCTCCATCCAGCGCGCGACCGACGCGCGACCAGTCCGGCGCGCGACCAGTCCAGCACGCGACCTGTCCGGCGCGCGCGACCCCCTTCCGCCCACCGCGCGCCCCGCCGCAAGCCGTTCCGTCCGGCCCGAATCGTTGCGTCCGGCCGCAACCGGTCTGCCCTGTCCGCGGAGTACTGTCGGAGACAGGCACCCTCGAAGTCCCGGTTGGGGAATCCGCCGGACTCCGGGCTGCGTCCGACGGGTGGTGGACCTGCCAGAGGTCCCGATCGCGGATAGGGTTGGCAGATGATGGATTGGCTGCGGGACAACGTCTGGGCGGCATGGCTCGGAATCGCCGTCGTGCTCGGCCTCGCGGAGCTGGCCACGCTCGACTTCACCCTGCTGATGCTGGCCGCCGGCGCGCTCGCCGCGACCGGTGCGGCCGCACTGTTCCCAGGTCTGCTGTGGCTGCAGATCGTTGTCGGTCTGCTGACCGCGGCCGCGATGCTCGGCGCGATCCGCCCGCTGCTGGTGCGCAAGATCCACCACGGCGTGGAGATGAAGACCGGCTCGCAGCACGTGATCGGCCGCACCGGCGTGGTGGTCAAGGAGATCCACCCCGACAGCCTCGGCTCGATCAAGCTGGGTGGCGAGCTGTGGACCGCGCGGCCGTTCGACGACCTGACCACGATCGCGCCGGGCACCCGGGTCGAGGTGATGCAGATCGACGGCGCGACCGCCGTCGTCTACCCGGTCGGCCTGCCGCTGGGCCACCACCAGCACGAGTCCGACCGGCCTGACGCCCACCCGACGAGCGACGCGAAACCGGACTCCGACCCGCCGCGCTGAGCGTCGTTCGTCGTTCCGCGGTCCGACGCCGGATCGTGAGGGAACCGGGCTGGGCAGTGGCCCGTCGATAGGAAAGACTGTCGATCCTGATTCGTTCGAGTGGAGGGTCACGTGGAAGCGTTCCTCATCGTGCTGGCACTGGTGGCATTACTGGTGGTCGTCACGTTGGTCAAGTCCGTCCGGGTCGTGCAGCAGCAGACCGTCGGCATCGTGGAACGGTTCGGGAAGTTCAAGGTCGGTCTGCAACCCGGCCTGAACCTGCTGACCCCGTTCGTCGACAAGGTGCGCTACACGATCGACATGCGCGAGCAGGTGGTCGCGTTCCCGCCGCAGGGCGTCATCACCGAGGACAACCTGATGGTGTCGATCGACTCCGTCATCTACTTCCAGGTCAACGACCCGGTGCGGGCGACGTACGAGATCTCCAACTACATCCAGGCGATCGAGCAGCTGACGATGACGACGCTGCGCAACATCATCGGTGGCATGGACCTGGAGCAGACGCTGACCTCCCGCGAGGAGATCAACGAGAAGCTGCGCTACGTGCTGGACGAGGCGACCGGCAAGTGGGGCATCCGGGTGAACCGGGTGGAGCTGCGCTCGATCGACCCGCCGCCGTCGATCCAGGACTCGATGGAAAAGCAGATGCGCGCCGACCGCGACAAGCGCGCGGCGATCCTGACCGCCGAGGGTATGCGGCAGTCGGCGGTGCTGTCGGCCGAGGGTCAGAAGCAGTCCGCGATCCTCACCGCACAGGGCGACCGGGAGTCCCGGATCCTGCGCGCGCAGGCCGAGCGGGAGGCCCGGATCCTGAAGGCACAGGGTGAGGCGCAGGCCATCACCACGGTCTTCAACGCGATCCACGCCGGCAAGCCCGACCAGGGGCTGCTCGCCTACCAGTACCTGCAGATGCTGCCGTCGATCGCGCAGGGCGACTCCAACAAGCTGTGGATCATCCCGAGCGAGATCGGCAAGGCGATGGAGGGCCTGGGCAGCGCGGTCGGCCAGATCGCCGGCATCCCGCAGAAGGCCGAGGGTCCGTTCCCGGAGCCGCACGAGGTCGAGCAGGCCGCGCCCACCCAGGAGCTGACCAACACGCCGGACGCCGCGGTCGCCGAGGCCGACAACGCGGTGCAGGAGGCGATCGAGGCCGCCCAGCGCGCCGCGGTCAGCTCCCGGTCGCAGCAGCCGGCCACGCCTGCCGTCACCTCGACGCAGGACACCGTGCCGCCGGCCACACCGCCGTCGCCGCCGGCGCAGCAGTAGATTTCGCCTTCCTGGTAAGGCTTCCGGTCCGGTGCTCACCTCACGGTGGGCACCGGGCCGTTCTGTTGCCTCAGACATCTGTGCGTTCAACGACTGGACGCGTGCGCGGCCGGTCGGGTCAGGTGCGTAAAGTCGTGCAGCGATGACATGGTTCGAGGCGCTGTTCGTCCTGGTGGCGGGTGTGGGCGCGGGCACGATCAACGCGGTGGTGGGCTCGGGCACGTTGCTGACCTTCCCCGCGCTGCTGGCTGTCGGGATTCCACCGGTCCTGGCGAACGTGAGCAACAGCGTCGGTCTCTCACCCGGTACGGCGGCCGGCGCGATCGGCTACCGCCGTGAGCTCGAGGGACAGCGCGGCCGGATGATCCGGCTGGTTCCGGCCTCGCTGATCGGCGGGGTGGTCGGGGCGGTGCTGTTGCTGACCCTGCCGGACTCGGCCTTCCATGCCGTCGTCCCGGTCCTGATCCTGCTCGGCTGCGTGCTGGTCGCGTTCCAGCCGTGGCTGTCGAGGTGGATCAGCGTGCCGACCCACACCCATCGCGGCGCCTGGTGGGTGATCCCGGCGGTTTTCCTCACCGGCGTGTACGGCGGCTACTTCGGCGCCGCCCAGGGCGTTCTGCTGATGGCGATCCTCGGCCTCGGCCTGGACGCGAACTTGCAACGGATGAACGCCCTGAAGAACGTGCTGGCCACCTTCGTCAACACCGTCGCGGCGATCCTGTTCGTGATCGTCGCGGACGTCGACTGGCTGGCCGCGGCGCTGATCGCGGTCGGCTCGACGATCGGCGGATTCGTCGGTGCCCGCTACGGCCGCAAGCTGCCGCCGGTCGCGTTGCGCTGCCTGATCGTGGTGATCGGCGTGGTCGCGATCGTCACGATGGTGCGCTGAGCCTCAGCTCGTCGCCTTGGCGCCGAGTCCGCTGATCAGCAGATCGAGTCCGTAGTCGAACTGGTCGTCGCCGCCGGTCGTCCGGGCCAGCTCCGGCGCCAGCTGGACCACGGTCGGGAACTCGGTCGCCGACAACGACGCCATCGTGGTCCGCAGTCGCCGCAGGCCCTTGGGGTCGCGCTGCTCGGTGGCCATCTGGATCTCCCACGAGGTCGCCCCGAGCACATAGGTGAACAGCGTCGTGTGCGTCCGCGCGGCGGTCTGTCTGTCGAACCCGGCCGAGTGCAGCACGCTGAGCAGCCCCTCGGCCACCCGCGCGGTCTCGTGCCCACTCAGCGGCCGGCCGGCGAGTAGTTGCGCGAGGCAAGGATGCTGCAGCATCAACCGGCGCAGGCCCCGGCAGACCGCGCGCACCTGGTCGGGCCACGCGTCGCCGTCCGGCGCGGGCGGCAGCAGACCCATCAGGTGGTCGCGGACGGCGTCGTACAGGTCGTCCTTGCTGCGGAAGTAGGTGTAGATCGCCATCGGGCCGACACCCAGCTCACCGGCCAGCGCGCGCAGGCTGAAACTGTCGAGGCCGCGGCCCTCCATCAGCTCGAGCGCCTTGCTGATGATCAGGTCGGGGTTGAGCGTATTCCGCGGTGTCCGTGTTGGCATCGTCACCCTTCTCTCTCGCTAACGTACACTGTATTGTACGGTGTAAGGACATCAATTCGGAAGGAAGTGTCTGGCGTGCGTGCAGTGCAGATCACCGAGTTCGGCGGTCCTGAGGTGCTGAAGGTCAGCGAGGTGGACGCGCCGGTGGCCGGCGACGGCCAGGTGCTGATCGCCGTCGACCGGGCCGGCATCAACTACGCCGACACCCACCAGGTGGAGAACAGCTACCTGTCCAAGACCGAGCTTCCGCTGATCCCCGGCGGCGAGGTCGTCGGCCGTACGGCGGACGGCCGGCGCGTCGTCGCGCTGGTCGGCTCGGGCGGGTACGCCGAGCAGGCCGTGGCCGCCGCGCCGTACACGTTCGACGTTCCCGACGGTGTGAGCGACGGTGACGCGCTGGCACTCGTGCTGCAGGGCACGACCGCCTGGCACCTGCTGAAGACTTCGACGCACCTCGCGCCTGGCGAATCCGTGCTCGTGCACGCCGGCGCCGGGGGAGTGGGGTCGCTCGCCGTCCAGCTCGCGAAGCTGTGGGGCGCCGGCCGGGTGATCGCGACCGCGTCGTCGGACGACAAGCGCAAGCAGACCCTCGACCTCGGGGCGGACGCCGCGATCGACGGCACGCCCGAGGGGCTGAAGGACAGGATCGTCGAGGCGAACGGCGGCAAGCCGGTCGACATCGTTCTCGAGATGGTCGGTGGCAAGACCTTCGACGAGTCCTTCGACGCCCTGGCCCGGTTCGGCCGGCTGGTCACCTTCGGTTCGGCCTCCCGGCAGGCCGCCGAGGCGATCGCGCCCGGCCGGCTGATGAAGGGGTCGAAGACCGTCGCCGGTTTCTGGCTGGCCGACTGCTTCAGGAATCCGGCACTGCTCGCGGATCCGCTGCGCGAGCTGTTCGACCTGACCGTCGCCGGCAAGCTGCGCCCCGTCGTCGGCGGCGACTACCCACTGTCCGAGGTTGCCCGTGCCCACGAGGACATCCGTGCTCGTCGCACCGTCGGCAAGCTCCTGCTCGACCCCACCCGCTGAACTCCGTCCCGAGGAGAACGATCCGCATGACCATCGCAGTCGAAAGAGTCGTCTACACCGCCCGCGCCACCGCCCAGGGTGGGCGTGACGGTCACACCGCCAGCGACGACGGCAAGCTGGACGTCACCGTCGCGCCGCCGAAGGAGATGGGCGGCGACGGCGAGGGCACCAACCCCGAGCAGCTGTTCGCCGCCGGGTTCGCCTCCTGCTTCCACAGCGCGCTGAAGCTGGTCGCCCGCCGTGCCCGCGTCGACAGTGACGGCTCGACCGTCACCGCCGAGGTCGGCATCGGCCCGATCAACGGTGGCGCCGGCTACGGTCTCGAGGTCGCGCTGGTGATCAGCCTGCCCGGTGTCGAGCGTTCGGTCGCCGAGGAGCTGGTCGCGAAGGCGCACGAGGTCTGCCCGTACTCCAACGCCACCCGCGGCAACATCAAGGTCGACCTGAAGGTCGCCTGAGCAGTCCCGCGAACCTCTGGACGGCCTGGTCGTCCAGAGGTTCTCAGTTCATCCGTTCGAGGGCTTCGAGCAACAACCGCTGGGTCTCGCCGACCGGCGCCGCGGCGATGCTCAGCGCGTCCATGATCGCGGCGTACTCGTCGAGGTCCTCGACCTTGTCCAGGTACAGCGCGCTGGCCGCGTGCTCGATGTACACCACGTCGGGCAGGTCGCCCTCGGGGAAGCGCAGAATACTGAACGCGCCACCGGCGCTGGGGTAGCCGACGTTGCTGAAGGGCATCACCTGCAGGGTGAGGTTCGGCAGCTTGGTCATCTTGATCAGGTGCTCGATCTGCTCACACATCGCCTCCCGGCCGCCGACCGGCCGGTGCAGCACGGCCTCGTCGATCACCACCCAGAGCTTGACCGGGTTGGCGCGGGTGAGGATCTGCTGCCGGGTGACCCGCAGCGCGACCCGCTGGTCGATCTCGTCCTGCGGCAGGTAGGCCTTGCCGAACTGGACCACCGCGCGGGCGTAGTTCTCGGTCTGCAGCAGGCCGGGCACGAACAGCACCTCGTAGGTGCGGATCAGCTTGGCGGCGACCTCGAGGCCGACGTAGTTGGAGAACCAGGCCGGCATCACGTCGCCGTACCGGGACCACCAGCCGGGGTTGTTCGCGGCCCGGGCCAGGTCCATCAACCGGTCCCGCTCGCGCTCGTCGGTGAGTCCGTACAGCTCCAGCAGGTCGGCGACGTCGCGTTCCTTGAAGCCGACCCGGCCGAGCTCCATCCGGCTCACCTTGGACTCCGAGGAGCGGATCTGCCAGCCGGCGTCGGCCCGGCTGATCTTGGCCGCCTCGCGCATCCGGCGCAGGTGTCCGCCCAGCATGATCCGCAGAGCGGTCGGCCCGCCGTCGTCCCCGCCTGCCACGGTCACGACCTCATCACGCCTTCCCCAGCCTCCCTGCGGTGCCCGTCCCGGGCACCCGACAGCCGCCTCTCACCCGAAGACCTTCCCGATGTTATCCCGCCCGGCCGGATCTGGCGCGGGTTTGCGCCGGTCAGCCGCCTGCTGACCCGGAAGGCTTCGGGACGGTTCAGGCGGAGGGCACGGCCAGGGCGAGCACGGTGGCGCTGGGCAGCTTGGCCAGGTCGGCGCCCTCGACGAGGATCTTGGAGGCGCGGATTCCGCTGCCGATGACCACCGGTCCGGCCTGGACGACTGCCTCGTCGACCAGGACCGGCCAGGCGGCGGGCAGCCCGATCGGCGTGATGCCGCCGTACTCCATGCCGGTCGAGCCGACCGCGTCGTCCTGGGCCGCGAACGAGATCTTGCGGACCCCGAGGTGCTTGCGGATCACCCCGTTGACGTCCGCGCGGTCGGTGGCCAGCACGAGCACCGCGGCGTACGTCGACTCGCCGGCCCGCTTGCCGTGCACGATCACGCAGTTCGCCGACGCCGCCATCGGGACGTCGTACTGCGCGCAGAAGGCTGCCGTGTCGGCCAGTTCGGGGTCGATCGCCGCCGCGTACGCCGGGACGTCACCGACCGCGGCGCGGACCGGCTCGGCGAGCAGGTCCGGTACGTCGGCCGCGGGCCGCCACTCGAGCTTGCCGAGCTGAGGACCCGCCACTACGACGCCACCTCTTCCAGCAGGTCGGCGTACTCGGGGTGCTTCTCGAAGTACTGGACGTAGTACGGGCAGGCCGGCCGCACCTTGAGCCCGGCCGCGCGGGCGTCCTCGAGCGACTGCTTGGCGACCCGGCCGGCCACCCCGCGGCCCTGGAACTCCGGCATCGTCTCAGTGTGCAGGAAGGTGATGTGGTCGCTGGTCCGGCGGTAGGTGGCGATCCCCATCAGCGCACCGGAGGCGTCGCGCGCCTCGTACCGGTGCTGGTCGGGGGCGTCCGCGACGGTCACGTCGTTGTCCATGCCGCCACTGTAGTCAGCCTCGGCCGGTGGGGGACCAGGGTGCCCGACTGCCGGAAGCAGCCGATCGGGTGACCAAGGGTTTGCGGCGCGTGACGCCTGGGGTACGGGCTTGGGCGGACAACTTCAGACCGGCCAGGAGGAGGGCGGGGTATGACTGAACACGCGTTGGAGGAGGGCAAGGCGATACCGAGCCTGGTGCCCGCCCGGATGGACCGGTTGCCGTGGACCCGGTTCCACTGGATGATCGTCGTCGGTCTCGGCGTCTCCTGGATCCTGGACGGGCTGGAGATCCAGCTGGTCTCACTGGTCGGCAACGTGCTCAAGGAGTCGCAGACCCTTGGACTGACCACCGCCCAGGTCGGGTTGCTCGCCTCGATCTACCTGGCCGGCGAGGTCGTCGGCGCGCTGTTCTTCGGCCGGCTGACCGACCGCTGGGGTCGCCGCAACCTGTTCATCATCACGCTGATGGTCTACCTGCTCGCCTCCGGCGCGGCCGGCCTGACCTGGGACTTCTGGTCGATCGCCTTCTGCCGGTTCATCGCCGGTATGGGCATCGGCGGCGAGTACGCCGCGATCAACTCCGCGATCGACGAGCTGATCCCGTCGAAGTACCGCGGCCGGGTCGACATCGGCGTCAACGGCACCTACTGGGGTGGTGCCCTGATCGGTTCGGCGATCGGCCTGGTCTTCCTCAACGACGACCTGGTGCCGATCGAGTGGGGCTGGCGGCTGTGCTTCCTGATCGGGCCGGTGATGGGCCTGATGATCATCTACCTGCGCCGGCACATCCCGGAGAGCCCGCGCTGGCTGATGACGCACGGCCGGGTCGCGGAGGCCGAGGCCACCGTGGACCGGATCGAGCAGACGGTCCGCCGCCAGGGCGGCGAGCTGCGCGAGGTCCGCGACGACGAGGCGATCAACGTGATCGACTACCCGCCGGTGACGTACCGCGAGATCGCCCGGGTGATGCTGCGCGACTACCGCAGCCGGTCGTTCCTCGGTTTCTCGATGATGGTCACCCAGGCGTTCCTCTACAACGCGATCTTCTTCACCTACGCGCTGGTGCTGAAGGCCTACTTCGGGCTGAACGACTCCAGCATCGCGCTGTACTTCTTCCCGTTCGCGATCGGCAACCTGGCCGGTCCGCTGCTGCTCGGCCACTTCTTCGACACGATCGGCCGGCGCAAGATGATCCTGGCCACCTACGCCACGTCGGCGGTCGTGCTGTTCGTCACCGCGTTGCTGTTCAACGCCGGGGCGCTGAGCGCGGTGACGCTGACCGGGCTGTGGTGCGTCGTGTTCTTCTTCGCCTCGGCGGGCGCGTCGTCGGCGTACCTGACGGTCAGCGAGATCTTCCCGATCGAGCTGCGCGGCCAGGCGATCTCGTTCTTCTTCGCGATCTCGCAGCTGACCGGCGGTGTGGTGGCGCCGTTCCTGTTCGCCTCGCTGATCGGTGAGGGCGAGAACCCGGCGCGCGGTCCGCTGACGGTCGGTTACGTCATCGGCGCCGTGGTGATGCTGGCCGGCGGTCTGATCGCCTGGTTCTTCGGCGTGGACGCCGAGCAGCAGTCGCTGGAGAACGTCGCCAAGCCGCTGTCGGCGCGCGAGCGGGCCTCGAGCAGCCGCTTCCAGGGCACGACGCCGCGGCTGCCGAGCACTGACGCGTCAGGCCGGCGGATCACGCCGGTGCTGCCGCCGGACGAGCAGGGCCGGCAGGTCACGGCCGCCGAGGACGTGACCGATCCGGGCGACGGGAAGGACCACACCTAGGATCGCCGTGTGAACTCGCTGCTGATCGCCGGTACGACCTCCGACGCGGGCAAAACGACCGTGGTGACGGGGTTGTGCCGGTGGTTGGCGCGTCAGGGCGTCCGGGTCGCGCCGTACAAGGCACAGAACATGTCCAACAACTCGATGGTCTGCGCCGACGGGGCCGAGATCGGGCGCGCGCAGTGGATCCAGGCCGTTGCCGCCGGCGCCGAACCCGAGGCCGCGATGAACCCGGTGCTGCTCAAGCCCGGCAGCGACCGGCGCAGCCACGTCGTGCTGATGGGGGAGCCGTGGGGTGAACTCACCGCCCGCGGCTTCCTGACCGAACGCGCCGAGCTGGCCAAGGCGGCGTTCGCGGCGTACGACGATCTCGCGAGCCGGTACGACGTGGTCGTCAGCGAAGGCGCGGGCAGCCCAACCGAGATCAATCTGCGGCAGTCCGACTACGTCAACATGGGACTCGCTCAGCACACCGGCGCTCCGGTCGTGGTGGTCGGCGACATCGACCGGGGCGGCTTGTTCGCCTCGATGTTCGGCACGGTCGCGTTGCTCTCGCCGGAGGACCAGCGGCTGATCAGCGGGTTCGTGGTGAACAAGTTCCGTGGCGACGTCTCGTTGCTGCAGCCGGGCATCGACATGCTCGGCTCGGTCACCGGCCGTCCGACGTACGGCGTGCTGCCGTGGCTTCCCGACCTCTGGCTCGATTCCGAGGACGCGCTCGACATCCCCGCTCGCCGCACCGATCACGATCGCGACGTGCTGACGATCGCCGTCGTGCGGTTCCCCCGGATCAGCAACTTCACCGATCTCGACGCGCTCGCGGTCGAGCCGACGACCAGCGTGTTCTTCACCGCCACGCCGGCTGAGGTCCGCGACGCGGACCTGGTCGTCCTGCCCGGGTCACGCGCGACCACCTCGGATCTCGCCTGGCTGCGCGAGACCGGTCTGGCCGACGCGGTCCAGGCGCGGGTCGCCGCCGGCCGCCCGGTGCTCGGGATCTGCGGTGGTTACCAGTTGCTCGGCGGCGCGATCGACGACCCGTACGGCGTGGAGGGCGGCGGCCGGCACACCGGACTGGAGTTGTTGCCGGTGGCAACCGAGTTCGCGGCGGCCAAGGTGCTCGCGCGGCCGGCGCCCACGGCGTACGAGATCCATCACGGGGTGGTCGAGGTGACCGGCGACGCGGAGGAGTTTCCCGGCGGCTGCCGCAGTGGTGTCGTCTGGGGCACGATCTGGCACGGCCTGCTGGACGACGACGCCGCCCGGCATCGGTTCCTCGGCGAGATCGCCGCGCTGACCGGCAAGCGCGCGCCCGACGGCACGGTCTCGTTCGCCGGCCTGCGCGAGGACCGGCTGGACCGGTTGGCCGACGCGATCGACGAGCACCTCGACACCGGCGCCCTGCTGACCCTGATCGAGAAGGGTGCGCCGGCCGGGCTCCCGTTCGTTCCGCCCGGAGCGCCCTGAACTGTCGGAGGCGTCGACTAGCGTCCGGGCATGGACCTGAAACCCGCGCTGCACGAGTACCTGCGAAGCACCCGAGCCTTGATGCTCACCAAGCTCGAAGGGCTCAGCGAGTACGACATGCGCCGCCCGCTCGTCCCCTCCGGCACGAACCTGCTCGGCCTGGTCAAGCACCTGACCGGCGTCGAGTACGTCTACCTGGGCACGAGCGTCGGCCGCCCACCCGAGCGCCAGTTGCCGTGGGAGGAGGACGGTTCGGTCTGGGAGGGCGCGGACATGTGGGCCCTGCCGTCGGAGTCGAGTGAGTACCTGACCGGTCTCTACCGGCAGGCCTGCGCGCACAGCGACGAGTCCTTGGCGACGCTCGACCTGGACACGCCCGCCGAGGTCCCGCACTGGTCGGAAAGCAAACGCCGGACGACGTTCGGCGTGCTGCTCGTCCGCGTCGTCGACGAGACCGCCCACCATGCCGGCCACGCCGACATCGTCCGCGAACTGATCGACGGCACGGGCGGCGCGGACGCGGACATGCTCGACGCGGCCGGCTGGTCGGAGTACTACGCCAAGATCCACGAAGCCGCGGAGACCTTCCGCACGGACTGAGCAGGACACCACGATGAAGACGCTGCTCGTCACCGGCGGCACCGGGACCCTCGGCCGGCCCACCGTCGAACACCTTCGCGCCGCCGGCCACACGGTTCGCGTGCTCAGCCGCCGGACCGGGCCGGAGCTGGTGACCGGCGACCTGAACACCGGCGAAGGTGTCGCCGCGGCTGTCGACGGCGTGGACCTGGTCGTCCATCTCGCCACGGGGCTCGGCAAACGTGACGTCCAGCAGACCCGCAACCTGCTCGCTGCCGTTCCGGCGACGACACACGTGCTGTACATGTCGATCGTCGGCATCGACCGGAACCCGTTGCCCTACTACCGCCACAAGCTCGCGGCCGAGCGACTGGTCGAATCGCGGTCCATCTACACGATCCTGCGGGCGACGCAGTTTTACGAGCTGCTCGACCAGATCTTCGGTCTCAAGGTGCCGGCCGTCTTCGCCCCGGCGGTGACGCTGCAGCCGATCGCTGTCGAGGACGTCGCCGCGCGGCTGACCGAGCTCGTCGCTGAGCCGGTCAGCGGTCGGGCGGCGGACATCGGTGGGCCGGAACGCCGGCCGCTGCCGGAGTTCGCCCGGGTCTGGAAGGCGGCGCGGGGATCACGGCGGCCGGTGGTGCCGGTGCGCGTTCCGGGTCAGATCTTCCGGGCGTTCGCCGGTGGTGCCGCGCTCGTCGACGGGCCGCCGTACGGGACGATCACGTTCGCCGACCACCTCGGGGGTCAGCGCGCACGGTGACTTGACGACTGTGACAGTGGGACTGTCACAATGGACGGCATGGGTCCACTGAGCGGGGTCAAGGTCGTCGAGCTGGCGGGCATCGGGCCGGCGCCGTTCGGGTGCATGCTGCTGGCCGAGCTCGGCGCCGACGTCCTGCGGATCGAACGGCCCGGGGGAGGGCTGGCGATGGGCCCGCCGGAGTTCGAGCTGCTGAACCGCGGCCGGCGAAGCGTCGCGCTCGACTTGAAGAAGCCGGAAGCGGTCGCGGCGGTGCTGCAGTTGGTCGTTCGGGCCGACGCGCTGGTGGAAGGATTCCGGCCTGGCGTCGCGGAGCGGCTGGGACTCGGTCCGGACGACTGCTGGGCGGTCAACCGGCGACTGGTCTACGGGCGGATGACCGGTTGGGGTCAGGACGGTCCGCTCGCGCAGACCGCCGGGCACGACATCGACTACCTCGGCCTGTCGGGTGCGCTGCATGCGATCGGCCGCGCGGGCGGACCGCCGCAGGTTCCCGCCAACCTGCTCGGCGACTTCGCCGGCGGCTCGTTGTACCTCGTGATCGGCGTACTCGCCGCACTGCACGAGGCGCGGAGCAGCGGGCAGGGCCAAGTCGTCGACGCGGCGATCGTGGACGGCTCGGCGCACCTGACCACGATGCTGCTGGGCGCGCTGGCCGCCGGAAACTGGTCGCAGCAGCGCGGGACGAACCTGCTCGACACCGGCGCTCCGTTCTACGACGTCTACGAGACCGCGGACGGCCAGTACGTCGGCGTCGGCGCGATCGAACCCGCCTTCTACGACCAGCTCATCGCCGGTCTCGGCATCACCGTTCCCGACCGGCACGACCCGGCGAACTGGCCGGAGCTGCGCAAGCAACTCGCGGAAGCCTTTCGGCAACGCACGCAGGCCGAGTGGACCGAGGTGTTCGCCGACGCGGACGCGTGCGTCGCCCCCGTCCTGCCGCTGGCCGGTGAGCATCCGCACCTCACCGCCCGCCAGGTGTTCGTCGAGCAGGACGGAGTCCGTCAACCCGCGCCGGCGCCACGGTTCTCCCGCACTCCGACGCGGCTGGGCGATCCGCCCGCGCGGCCCGGTGAGCACACGCGGGAAGCGCTGACCGACTGGGGAATCACCGACGTCGACGACCTGCTGCGCTCCGGCGCCGCCGTACAGAACTGAACCGAACAGAGGAGACCGCCCGTGCACCGTCAGCTGTTCGACGCCGATCACGACGCCTTCCGGGAGACCGTGCGGGCCTTCTGCGACAAGGAAATCGTGCCGCACCACGACGCCTGGGAGGAGGCCGGCATCGTGCCGCGCGAGCTGTGGACGGCGGCCGGCAGCGCGGGACTGCTCGGCTTCATGGTGCCGGAACAGTACGGCGGAGGCGGCGCGCGCGACTTCCGGTTCAACGCCGTCCTGATCGAGGAGCTGACCCGGGCCCGGGCGAGTGGGGTCGGGTTCAGCATCCACACCGACATCAACTCGTCGTACCTGCTGGATTACGCCACCGACGAGCAGAAGGCGCGCTGGCTGCCGGGGTTCTGCAGCGGGGAGACGATCACCGCGATCGCGATGACCGAGCCGGGCGCGGGCAGCGATCTGCAGGGGATCCGGACGACGGCGATTCGTGACGGTGACGACTACGTGCTCAACGGCCAGAAGACGTTCATCTCGAACGGCATCCTGGCCGACCTGGTGATCGTGGTCGCGAAAACCGATCCCGACGCCGGCTATCAGGGCATCTCGCTGCTCGTCGTCGAGCGCGGTGCGCCGGGTTTCGAGCGCGGCCGCAACCTGGACAAGATCGGCCTGAAGGCGCAGGACACCGCCGAGCTGTTCTTCGACGACGTCCGGGTGCCGGTCACGAACCTGCTCGGCCAGGAGGGCCAGGGCTTCGTCCACCTGATGGAGAAGCTGCCGCAGGAACGCCTCGCGATCGCCGTCGTCGCCGCCGCGGCCTGCGAGAACGTCCTGGAGTCCACGCTGACCTACGTGAAGGAGCGCACGGCGTTCGGCCGCCCAATCGGCTCGTTCCAGAACAGCCGCTTCGTGCTGGCCGAACTGGCGACCGAGACGCAGATCGCCCGGGTGTTCGTCGATCGGTGCATCGAGGAGCTGAACGCGGGCACGCTCACCGTCAGCGAGGCCGCGATGGCGAAGTGGTGGACCACCGAGCTGCAGCAGAAGGTCGTCGACCGCTGCCTGCAGCTGTACGGGGGCTACGGCTTCATGACCGAGTCCCCGATCGCCAAGGCCTACCTCGACACCCGCGTCCAGACCATCTACGGCGGGACCACCGAGATCATGAAGGAGATCATCGGCCGCACCCTGGGAATCTGACGACCGGGGAGGTCCCTGGGGCGATTCGGCGCCAACTCGTGCCAGACTTCGGGGCAGCGGAGTCGTGGAACGAGGGAGGTCGGCTGATGGGAATCGTGTCGCCGGGGTTCACCGGCCGGCGGAGTGGGTCGGACCTGCCGCCGGGGCAGTACCTGACGCGGGACTTTCCGGTGCTGTCGGCCGGACCGACCCCGCACATCCTGCCGGAGCACTGGGAGTTCAGCATCGCCACCGAGACCGGTGAGGTGCACAAGTGGGACTGGCAGGCGTTCCTGCGGTTGCCGAGTGAGGAGATCACCCGGGACATCCACTGCGTGACGCGCTGGTCCAAGCTGCAGTCGGAGTGGAAGGGCGTCTCGCTCGACACGCTGTTCGCCGACGTCGAGACCGGCGCGGACTTCGTGATGGCGCACAGCTACGGCGGCTACACCACGAACCTGCCGCTGGAGGACCTGCTCGACGGCCAGGCCTGGATCGCCTACGAGTTCGAGGGCGAGCCGCTCGGCGCCGAGCACGGCGGTCCGGCCCGGCTGCTGGTGCCGCACCTGTACTTCTGGAAGAGCGCCAAGTGGGTCCGCGGCCTGGTGCTGTCCGACAGCGACGACCTCGGGTTCTGGGAGAGCGCGGGCTATCACGAGTACGGAGACCCATGGAAAGAACAGCGGTACGCCGGCGACTGACCTGGCAGGCCGGCACCGTCACGGAGATTCGCGAGGAGACCGCGACCGCCCGGACGATCGTGCTCGACCTGCCGGACTGGCCCGGGCACCTGGCCGGGCAGCACCTGGACGTCCGGCTCACGGCGCCGGACGGTTATCGCGCGTCCCGGTCGTACTCGATCGCGTCGGCCTGGACCGGCACCACCGTGGAGCTGACGGTCGAGCAGGTGCCGGAAGGCGAGGTGTCGTCGTACCTGGTGGGCGTGCTCGGCGTCGGTGACCAGCTGGAGGTGCGCGGCCCGGTCGGCGGCTGGTTTGTCTGGCGGCCCGACAGCACCGGCCCGATCCAGCTGATCGGCGGCGGCTCAGGCGTCGTACCGCTGATGGCGATGCTGCGCGAACACGCTCACGCCTCCAGTACGGCGCCGGCCCGGCTGCTGTACTCGGTCCGCAAACCGACCTCGGTGATCTACCGGGAGGACCTCAAGACGCTGGCGTCGTCCGACGATGTGGACCTGACCTTCGTCTACACCCGGGAGGCGCCGCCCGGCGAACCGCGGGTCGGCCGGATCGACGCCGAACTGCTCGCCGCGAAGGCTTTTCCGCCGAGCGACGAGCTGACCACCTACGTCTGCGGCCCGACGCCGTTCGTGGAGACGGTCGCCGACCTGCTGGTGGCCGCCGGCCACGACCCGACCAGGGTGAAAACCGAACGTTTCGGACCGACAGGAGGACCGCGATGACCGCGGATGTCCCGACCTACTTGGACGGCAATGCGGCGGCGGGTGCGCTCAGCGAGGTGTTCGCCGTCGACCTCACCGCTGCGACCGGCCGCTGCGCCGGCTGCGGCCGGACCGGCGTCTTCGCCGAGGCGCGCCTGTACGTCGACGCGCCCGGCCTGGTCGCCCGCTGCCCGGGCTGTGAGGACGTGCTGCTGCGCGTCGTCACCACGCCGACCGACACCTATCTCGACCTGCGTGGGCTGACCTACCTCCGCGTGCCCAACGCCTAGGGCGCTCGGCCGGAAGAAGATCCCGGCGGCCGCCGAGCAGCCGCTCAGCCGGGTGGCCTGCTCCACGACCACGACGGCCTACCGGCTGTCAGCGGCGCGGTTTGCTGCTGTTGCGCCGGACCGTGTCGCGCTGGGTCTCGCCGACCGCGCGCTCGTAGGCAAGCACCAAGCCCTGGATGGTGACCGGTTTGAAGCGCTCGACCAACTGCTGGATGTGCTCCGGTGGGCCGCCGGAGTCGCGGTAGTGCGGCCAGACCTTGGTCCGGAACACCTCGGTCAGCTCCTCGGCGATCGCCCGGCCGTGCTCGCTGAAGATCCGCCCGGCGGCGAGCACGGCGTCCACCGGCAGGTCGAGATCGAGTAGCTCGACGCCGAGGCTGAGGTGGGCGGTGGCGACCCGGAACACGTCCTCGTCGGGCGTCGGCTCGACCACGCCGAGCGCGACCAGCATCTCGATGTCGTCGTCGCTCAGCTCCCGGCCGGTACGCCGTACCAGCGCGGGCCGGTCGAGGGTCTCCGGCAGGTCGCGCATCCACGGGGTGAGCAGAGTCCGGTGCAGGGCGATGTCCTGCGGTGACGCGTTCGGCGGGATCCGCTCCAGATAACCCTCGATCGCGGACAGCGTGAAGCCGTGCGCCTGCAGTTCGCGGACCAGGTCGAGGCGCGCGATGTGCTCCGGGCCGTAGTAACCGACGCGGCCGCGGCGCACCGGCGGGGGGATCAGCCCGCGGCCCGCGTAGAACCGCAGCGTTCGCACCGTCATGCCGACCCGGGTGGAGAGTTCGTCGACGGTGAGCGTCGCTTCGTCCGTCCCGGTCTCCGAGCTCGCTGCGGCCATGGCGGAGATCTTAGTCACCCGCCCTTGACCACTGTGACACCATCGCTGTCACAATCGGTCTGTTCACCTCAGACGACGGGACGCCCCATGACCGAAGCCTTCCTGTACGACGCGATCCGGACCCCTCGCGGCAAGGGCAAGCCGACCGGCGCCCTGCACGAGGTGAAGCCGATCCAGCTGGTCACCGGCCTGCTCGGCGAGCTGCGCGCGCGGCATCCGGACCTCGACCCGGCGGCGATCGACGACGTCGTGCTCGGTGTGGTCACCCCGATCGGCGACCAGGGCATGGACATCGCCCGGACCGCCGTCCTGGCCGCGGGCTACCCGGAGACCACCGGCGGGGTGCAGCTCAACCGCTTCTGCGCGTCCGGCCTCGAAGCGGTGAACCAGGCGGCCCAGCGGGTCCGCTCCGGCTGGGAGGACTTCATCCTGGCCGGTGGCGTCGAGTCGATGTCCCGGGTGCCGATGGGCTCCGACGGCGGCGCGTGGGCGATGGACCCGGAGACCGCGCTGCGGACCGGCTTCGTCCCGCAGGGCGTCAGCGCCGACCTGATCGCGACGATCGACGGTTTCTCCCGCACCGACGTCGACGCGTACGCCGCCGAGTCGCACGCCCGCGCCGCGAAGGCCTGGGCGAACGGATACTTCGCCCGTTCCGTCGTACCGGTCGACGACCGCAACGGTCTGCGGATCCTCGACCACGACCAGCTCGTCCGGCCCGGTACGACGGTCGAGACGCTCGCCGGGCTGCCGCCGTCGTTCGCGGCGATCGGTGAACACGGCGGGTTCGACGCGGTCGCGCTGGAGAAGTACGTGACGGTCGAGCGGATCGAGCACGTGCACCACGCCGGCAACTCCTCCGGCATCGTGGACGGCGCAGCGCTGGTGGCCGTCGGCAACGAAAAGGCCGGCGAAGCGCTCGGCCGGGCGCCGCGCGGCCGGGTCGTCGCGGCCGCGGTGAGCGGCGCGGACCCGACGATCATGCTGACCGGCCCCGCGCCCGCCGCCCGCAAGGCGCTGGCCAAGGCCGGGCTCGCGGTGAGCGACATCGACCTGTTCGAGATGAACGAGGCGTTCGCCGCCGCGGTCCTGCACTTCATGGCCGACCTGGGCGTGCCGCACGAGAAGGTCAACGTGAACGGCGGGGCGATCGCGCTCGGGCACCCGCTCGGGGCCACCGGCGCGATGCTGATCGGAACCCTGCTGGACGAGCTGGAGCGGCGCGAGCTCCGCTACGGTCTGGCCACCCTGTGCGTCGGCGGCGGCATGGGCGTCGCGACCATCATCGAGAGGCTGGCGGCATGATCTCCTGGACCGAGCACAACGGGATCGTCACGCTGACGATGGACGATCCGGACGCGTCGGCGAACACGATGAACGAGCTCTACCTGAGCTCGATGGCCGCGACGGTCGAGCGGCTGCAGGCGGAGAAGGAGTCACTGGTGGGCGTCGTGGTCACCAGCGCGAAGAAGACGTTCTTCGCCGGTGGCAACCTGCGGCTGATCTCGCAGGCCCGGCCCGAGGACGCCGCGCAGCTGTTCGAGACGGTCGAGGAGATCAAGCGCCAGCTCCGGATCCTGGAGACGCTCGGCGTTCCGGTGGTGGCCGCGATCAACGGGTCGGCGCTCGGCGGCGGACTGGAGATCGCGCTCGCCTGTCATCACCGGATCGTTGCCGATGACAACAGCATCGAACTCGGCGTACCGGAGGTGACGCTCGGGCTGCTGCCCGGCGGCGGTGGTGTGACGCGGGCGGTGCGGATGCTCGGCCTGCAGGACGCGCTGATGAACGTTCTGCTGCAGGGGCAGCGGATGAAGCCCGCGCACGCGCGGTCGGTGGGCATCGTCGACGAGGTCGTGCCCGCGGACCAGCTGCTGTCCCGCGCGACGGACTGGATCGAGGCGTACGACGGCGACGCCAAGCAGCCCTGGGATCGTGACGGCTACAAGATCCCGGGCGGTACGCCGGCCTCGCCGAAGCTGGCCGAGTTCCTGCCGGCCTTCCCGGCCAACCTGCGCAAGCAGCTCAAGGGTGCGCCCTACCCGGCGCCGCCGGCGATTCTGAGCGCGGCGGTCGAAGGCAGCCAAGTCGACTTCGCCACCGCGTCGCGGATCGAGTCGCGGTACTTCGTCTCGCTGGCGACCGGGCAGATCGCGAAGAACCTGATCACCGCGTTTTTCGTCGAGCTGCAGGCGATCAACGCCGGGGCGTCCCGGCCGGACGGCGTACCGGCGTACCGGGCCCGCAAGGTGGGCGTGCTCGGCGCCGGGATGATGGGGGCCGGGATCGCCTACTCCTGCGCGAAGGTGGGCCTCGAGGTCGTGCTCAAGGACGTCTCGCTGGAGGCGGCCGAGAAGGGCAAGCAGTACTCGGAGAGGCTGCTCGCCAAGCAGGTCAAGAAGGGACGGGCAACGCCGGAGAAGGCGGCGGCGTTCCTCAGCCTGATCAGGCCGACGGCCGACCCGAACGACCTGGCCGGCTGTGATCTGGTGATCGAGGCGGTGTTCGAGAGCGAGGAGCTCAAGCAGAAGGTCTTCGCTGAGATCGCCGGCGTGGTCGAGCCCGACGCGCTGCTGTGCTCGAACACCTCGACGCTGCCGATCACCTCGTTGGCCGACGGGATCGATCGACCGGATGACTTCATCGGCATGCACTTCTTCTCGCCGGTCGACCGGATGCCGCTGGTCGAGCTGATCGTGGGGGAGAAGACCTCCGATCGCGCGCTGGCCAAGGCCTACGACGTCGTCCGCCAGATCGGGAAGACGCCGATCGTGGTGAACGACAGCAGGGGATTCTTCACCTCCCGCGTGTTCGGCACGCTCGTGATGGAAGGCGCCGCGATGGTTGCCGAGGGCGTCGACCCGGTGACGATCGAGCGGGCCGCGACCCAGATGGGCTTCCCGGCGCCGCCGCTGGCGATGCTGGACGAGGTGACGCTGACGCTTCCGCAGAAGATCCGCGACGCGGCCCGGGCGGCCGGGGACAACGCGGGCGCCTTCGGTGAGCACCCGGGCATGGCGGTCACCGATCGGCTGGTGACCGAGTTCGACCGGCGCGGAAAGGCGGCCGGCGCGGGCTTCTACGACTACCCGGCCGACGGGCCCAAGCGGTTGTGGCGCGGACTGTGGCAACACTTCGGCGCGGGGACCGCCGAGGTGCCGTTCGGCGATCTGCAGGAGCGGCTGACGTTCGCGATGTCGCTGGAGACCGTGAAGTGCCTCGACGAGGGCGTGCTGCGATCGGTTGCCGACGCCAACCTCGGATCCATCCTCGGCATCGGCTTCCCACCGTTGTACGGCGGCGCTCTGCAGTACGTCAACCAGTACGCCGGTGGCCTGCCCGGCTTCGTCGCCCGGGCCCGCGAACTCGCCGCGTCGTACGGCGAACGCTTCGAGCCCCCGGCGCTGCTGGTCTCGCTGGCCACTCAAGGGAAACGTTTCAGCTGAGCGGTTCCGCGGTCTTGCGCGAGCGGCGATTTTCGTTCATTGTCGGATCACTTCTCCAACGATTCACGTAGTGCCGACCCCTCCGGGACCCCCGGGTCCCGGACGCTGCTCGCGGAGGTGGAGTGATGGCTGCCCGTCGCCCGAATGCCGGTCTGTCCCGGCGCGATCTGCTCAAACGAACCGGCGGCCTGGCCGCCCTCGCCGCGTTCACCGCCGCCTGCGGCGGCAACACCGGGCGCCCCGCGGGCAGCGGGGGAGGTGGCGGCAAACCCGCGCTCGCGCAGTGGTACCACCAGTACGGCGAGACCGGGACCCGCGAGGCCGCGCTCAAGTACGCCAAGGCGTACGGCGACGCGACGGTCAGCGTGCAGTGGACGCCGGGCGACTACGGCGCCAAGCTGTCGTCGGGACTGCTGTCCAGCAAGGGCCCTGACGTCTTCGAGAGCCAGTTGAACATCGCGATGGTGAAGAGCAACCAGGTGGTCGCGCTGGACGATCTGCTGGAGGGCGTGAAGGACGACTTCAGCGCCGAGGACCTGGCCACCAACACGGTCGACGGCAAGGTCTACGGGATCCGGATGATCGTCGACCCGCAGGTGATCTACTACCGCAAGAGCCTGTTCGACAAGGCCGGGATCCAGCCGCCGCAGACGATCGACGACCTGATCGCGGCGGCCAAGACGCTCACCACCGACAAGGTCAAGGGCATCTTCGTCGGCAACGACGGCGGCCTGGCGCTCGGCGGTCCGGCGCTGTGGTCGTCCGGCGGCGCGTACCTGACCAAGGACAACCAGCCCGGCTTCACCGGCGACCGTGCGGCGCTGGCCTTCAGCAAGTTGCGCGAGCTGTACACCAGCAAGGCGACGTTGCTCGGCGCACCGACCGACTGGACCGATCCCGGAGCGTTCCTGCAGGGCCTGGTGGCGATGCAGTGGATCGGGATGTGGGCGCTGCCGGCGATGCAGAAGGCGTTCGGCGACGACCTCGGCGTGTTCGCGTTCCCGGCGCTGGACGCGCAGGGCACGCCGGCGGTCTACTCCGGCGGCTGGACGCAGTTCGTGTCGGCCAAGAGCGCGAACGTCGACGCGGCGAAGAAGTTCGTCAAGTGGCTGTGGATCGACCAGGCGGAGTTCCAGGAGGACTGGTGCCTGAACTACGGCTTCCACATCCCGCCGCGCAAGAGCCTGGCCGCCAAGGCCGCGAAGCTGCAGGCCGGTGCCGCGGCCGAGACGGTGAAGCTGAACGAGCAGTACGGCCGCACCGACAACCCGGCCTGGACGCCGAAGATGGGCACCGCCTTCGGTGACATGCTGACCAACATCATCCGCAAGGGCGCCGATCCGGCCGCCGAGATCAGCAAGGCCGAGAAGACCGTCGGCACGGAACTGTCCCGGCTGTTCGGATGAGCCGGCGCACCACCTCGAGGGGCATCGCCGGCACCACCTGGTCGTTCTGGCTGTTCGTCGGGCCGTTCGTGATCGGCCTGCTGATCTTCAGCTACCTGCCGATCCTGTGGAGTCTGGTGCTGAGCTTCTTCGAGGCCCAGAACACCGTCACCCCGACCAAGTTCGTCGGCGTGCAGAACTACGTCGACATGCTGACCGACGACAACTTCCTGTCCAGCCTCGGCACGTTCTCGGTGTTCGCGCTGTTCATCGTGCCGCTGACCTTCGTGCTGTCGCTGGCGCTGGCCCTGCTGGTCAACCAGGTGAAGGTGGCCCGCGCGTTCTTCCGGTCGGTGTTCTTCCTGCCCACCGCGTGCTCGTACGTCGTGGCGTCGCTGATCTGGAAGTTGTCGATCTTCAACGGCGTCCGGTTCGGCCTGGCCAACACCGTGCTCGGCTGGTTCGGCATCGAGCAGATCGCCTGGCTGTCGACCGTGGACCCGCCCTGGTACTGGATCCCGATCATCACCGTCCGGCTGTGGCTGCAGCTCGGTTTCTACATGATCCTGTTCATCGCCGGCTTGCAGCGGATCTCGCCGGCGCTGTACGAGGCGGCGTACGTGGACGGCGCGAAACCGGGCTGGCAGGTGTTCCGCCACATCACCTGGCCGCAGCTGCGGGCGACGGCGGTCGCGGTGCTGATCCTGAACCTGATCGCGGCGTACCAGGCCTTCGACGAGTTCTACAACCTGCTCGGCAACGTCAACTTCGCCCGGCCGCCGCTGGTCTACCTGTACGGGATCTCGCTCGGCACGATCCAGGACCTCGGGCGCGGCAGCGCGGGCGCGCTGATCCTGGCGGCGATCATCATGGTGGTCACCTTGCTGCAGAACAAGATCTTCGGGTTCGGAAAGGCGGGGGACTGATGGCCACGGCGGAGCGCACCACCGGGACGCCGCAGCCGATCGGATACTCCCGCAGCCGGCTCGGCCGGATCACCCAGGCCCTGCGCTGGGTCGCGCTGGCGATCGCGGTGGTCCTGTTCCTGCTGCCGTTCTACCTGGTACTGCGCAACGCGCTGGCGACCGAGGCCGACATCACGGCGCCGGACTGGACGCTGTTCCCCAAAGAACTGCAATGGGGCAACGTCAGCGAGCTGTTCAACGACGAGAGCGTGCCGATCGCCCGGGCACTGTGGAACTCGGCGGTGGTCGGCGTGCTCGGGACCGGCGGGCAGTTGCTGCTGGCATCGATGGCCGGCTACGGCCTGGCCCGGATCCCGTACCGGCACGCCGACAAGGTCTTCTACGCCGTGGTGGCGACGCTGATGATCCCCGGCGCGGTGACGTTCATCCCGACCTTCGTCGTGGTCTCGTCGCTGGGCTGGGTCAGCTCGCTGCGCGGACTGATCATCCCGACACTGTTCAGTGGGTTCGCCGCGTTCCTGTTCCGGCAGTACTTCCTGAGCTTCCCGCGCGAACTCGAGGAGGCCGCGCGGGTCGACGGCGCCGGGTACTTCGGTACGTTCTGGCGGATCGTCGTGCCCAACTCGCTGCCGTTCTTCGCGGCGATCGCGGCGATCACCTTCATCGGCAACTGGAACTCGTTCCTGTGGCCGCTGGTGATCGGGCAGGACTCGTCGTCATGGACCATCCAGGTCGCGCTGTCCACCTTCGTCACCGCGCAGACGATCAACATCCACGAGCTGTTCATGGCGGTGGCCGTGTCGATCCTGCCGCTGGTGCTGATCTTCGCGTTCCTGCAGCGCTACCTGATCCAGGGCGTGACCCAGTCGGGCATCAAGGACTGAGGACCCGTACGGCGGGGAGCCGGGCTCCCCGCCGTACAGGCTGTCACTCGGCCGTCTGGTAAACCGGCGTGGCGATCGCGCGGGCCAGGGTGTGGAAGGCCAGGTTGAAGCTGACCACCGCCGCACTGGCCTCCTCGTCGACGTCCAGCTTCTCGACGTCGAGCGCATGCACGACGAAGTAGTAGCGGTGCGCCGGGTCGCCGGCCGGCGGGGCCGCGCCGCCGTAGTTCTTCGTGCCGTAGTCGTTGCGGACGTGGAACGCGCCGTTCGACAGCCGCTCGGTCGCGCCGGCGCCGGCCGGCAGCTCGGTGACGTCGGCGGGCAGGTTGACCAGCACCCAGTGCCAGAACCCGGACGGGGTCGGCGCGTCGGGGTCGTAGCAGGTCACCACGAAGCCCTTGGTCTCCGCCGGGAACCCAGACCAGCTGAGCTGCGGCGACGTGTTGCCGGCGGCAAAGACCTGGGCGTCGGCGAGCGGCTCGCCGTCGGTGAAGTCGGTACTGGTGACGGTGAAGGAGCCCACCGCGGGCAGCTTCTCGTACGGGTCCTGCGCGACCGGCCGTTCGAGCGACATCTGTGATCCTCCCGGGATCTCGCGACGTGTGGTGATTCCGACATTACTGTCCATCTGTCGCGCACTCCGGGCGGGGCACGGTCGCGGAGATGGGAAGATCAGGGCTGGCCGTGTCCAGACGGCCGGACGACGAACTGGAGGAGCTGCGGTGGAGGAGTACCTGGCCCGGATCGGCCCGGCCGACGAGACGGCGATGGCGGCCGCCACGCAGCGTCAGCGGCTGCTCACCAAACCGGCTGGTTCACTCGGCGTACTGGAGGAGCTGTCCGTGCGGGTGGCGGGCATGACGGGCGCGCCGGCGGTGCCGGCGCCGGCCGTGGTGACGGTGTTCGCGGCCGACCACGGAGTGCACGCGCAGGGGGTTTCTCCCTGGCCGCAGGAGGTGACCGCCGCGATGCTCGCGAACTTCGCCGCCGGCGGCGCCGCGGTGAACGCGTTCGCCACCAACAACCAGGTCGACGTCCGGGTGGTCGACGTCGGCGTCGCGACCGACGTGGACGACCTGGACATCGTGCACGCCAAGGTTCGCGCCGGCACCCGCGACCTGTCGGTCGGCGCCGCCCTGACCGCCGACGAGGTGCTGGCCGCCGTCGCGGTCGGCTTCGAGCTCGCCGACCAGCTCGTCGCCGACGGCTACCGCTGCCTGCTCACCGGTGACATGGGCATCGCGAACACCACCGCGTCGGCCGCCCTGATCGCCACATTCACCGGTACGACGGCCGGCCAGGTCACCGGCCGCGGTACCGGCATCGACGACGCGACCCTCGCGCACAAGACCGCCGTGGTCGAGGCCGCCCTGGCCCTGCACGAGGTCCCCGCCACCGAACCGCTGAGCGCCCTCGCGGCGTACGGCGGTCTCGAGCACGCGGCCCTCACCGGCTACATCCTCGGCGCGGCCGCCAACAAGGTCCCGGTCATCCTGGACGGCGTCATCGCCGGCGCCGCCGCCTTGGTCGCCCAGGCGCTGCACCCGTCGACCATCGACTACTGTGTCGCCGGCCACCGCTCCGCCGAACCAGGCCACGCCGTCGCCCTGAAGACCCTCGGCCTTCAGCCCCTGGTCGACCTGGACCTGCGCCTGGGCGAAGGCACCGGGGCTGTGCTGGCCTATCCGATTCTCACCTGCGCCATGCGAGCCCTGACCGAAATGGCCACCTTCGAGTCGGCCGGAATCACTGCTGGGGAGGACGCGTGACCGAGCCTTCGCCGTACCTGTCGGGCCTGGTGCTGACCGGGCGCCGGGTCGTGGTCGTCGGTGGCGGCGGTGTCGCTCAGCGGCGCCTGCCGCGCCTGCTCGAGACCGGCGCCCAGATCGACGTGATCTCACCCGCGATCACCCCGACGATCGAGGGTCTGCTGACGAACCCCGACCTGCGCTGGGTCGAGCGCGGCTACACGCCCGGTGACCTGGAGGGCGCCTGGTACGTCGTGGTCGCGACCGACGACGCCGAGGTCAACGACCAGGTGTCGGCCGAGGCCGAGCAGCGGCGGATCTTCTGCGTCCGCTCCGACGACCGCTCCCGCGCGACCGCCTGGACGCCGGCGTCCGGTCAGCACGACCACGTCACCATCGGCGTGCTCGGGGCCGGTGACCATCGCCGGTCGGCCGCCGTACGGGACGCGATTCTGGAGGAGCTGCGCACGGGCGCGCTCGGTGCGCGCGACTCGCTCGACAAGCAACCCGGCGTCTTTCTCGTCGGTGGAGGACCGGGTGATCCCGACCTGATCACGGTCCGCGGCCGCCGGCTGCTCGCCGAGGCGGACGTCGTGGTTGCCGACCGCCTCGCGCCGCAGCAGCTGCTGGACGAGTTGCATCCCGAGGTCGAGCTGATCGACGCCGCCAAGCTGCCGCGCGGACGCTCGGCGCAGCAGGAGGAGATCAACCGGATCCTCGTCGACCGGGCGCTGGCCGGCAAGCTCGTCGTACGGCTGAAGGGCGGCGATCCGTACGTGTTCGGCCGCGGCTTCGAGGAGGCCATCGCCTGCGCGGAGGCCGGGGTCACCTGGACGGTCGTTCCGGGTATCACCAGCTCGATCTCCGTGCCCGCCGTGTCCGGAATCCCCGTCACCCATCGCGGCGTGACCCACGAGTTCACCGTCGTCTCGGGCCACATCCCGCCGGACCACCCGGACTCGCTGGTCAACTGGGCGGCGTTGGCCCAGCTGACCGGCACGCTGGTTCTCCTGATGGCTGTCGAGAACTTGCCGAAGATCACCGCCACGCTGATCGAGCACGGCCGTCCGGCGACGACGCCGGCCGCCGTCATCGCGGACGGCACGCTGCCCGGTCAGCGCATGGTCACCGCCGACCTGACCACGATCGCCGAAACCGCCCAGTCGGCCGGGTTGGGCGCACCCGCGATCGTTGTCATCGGCAACGTCGTCGACGTGGCGGCCCAGGTCCGCCGGTGATCGTCGAGGTCACCGAGGCCGACGACCCGCGGCTCGCGGACTACGTGCAGCTGCGGGAGGTGAACTTGCGCCGGTTGCTCGAAGAGGAGCACGGCCTGTTCATCGCCGAGGGCGACAAGGTGATCCGCCGCGCCGCCGACGCCGGCTACGCGCCGCGCTCCTTCCTGCTCGCGCCGCGCTGGCTGGAGTCCCTGGCCGACGTGGTGGAGAAGTGGCCGGAGGCACCCGTCTATCTGGTCTCCGAGGAACTCGCCGAGCGTGTCACCGGCTTCCACGTGCACCGCGGCGCGCTCGCGTCGTACAAGCGCCGGCCGCCCGCCGACCTCGACACCCTCCTGGACGGCGTCCAGCACGGCCGGATCGCGATCTTCGACGACATCGTCGACCACACCAACGTCGGCGCCGGCTTCCGCGCCGCCGCTGCCATGGGTGTCGACGCGGTCCTGGTCACGCCGACCTGCGCCGACCCGCTCTACCGCCGCTCGGTCAAGGTCTCCATGGGCACCGTCTTCCAAGTCCCGTGGACGCGCCTGGCCTCCTGGCCCGGCGACCTGAGCAAGCTCAAACAGCACGGCTTCGTCACCGCCGCCCTCGCTCTCACCGACGACTCCATCACCCTCGACGCCCTCGCCGCGCGTCACGACGAGAAACTCGCCCTGATCTTCGGCACCGAAGGCCACGGCCTCAAACCCCACGTCCTCGCGGAATCCGACCTCATCGTCCGCATCCCGATGTCCGGCGGCGTCGACTCCCTCAACGTGGCGTCCTCGGCCGCCGTCGCCTTCTACGCCACCCGTCCCTGACCATGCGAACGACGGAACGCCTGCTGCTGAGGCCTTTCCAGGCATCCGATCTGGAACCCTGGGCAGCGCTGAACACCGATCCCGAGGTGGTGCGCTATCTCGGCGGCGAACCCCTCACCCGCGCCGCCTCCGACCTGATCGCCGAGCAGGTCAACGCCCAGTACGCCGCCGAGAACTTCGGCTTCCTGGCGATCGAACGCCGGTCCGACGGCGCCTTCCTCGGAGCCTGCGGTCTGAGCCGCGAACAGTGGTACCCCGACGACCTCCAGCTCGGCTGGCGCCTGGCCCGCGAACACTGGGGCCACGGCTACGCCACCGAAGCGGCGGCCTCTTGGCTTACCCACGCCTTCCTCGAACTCGAGCTGCCCCGAGTCATCGCCGTCACGGACACACCGAATCTCCGCAGCATCGCCGTGATGCGACGCCTCGGTATGACCTTCGACCACACGGCGGAACTCGAGGAGGACGGCGTGACGTTCGACGCCACGATCTACTCCATCACGGCAACCGCATGGCGGGACGCGGCCCGGTAGCCTGGCAGCCGTGGAGAACGGCGAGCTGGGCGACTTCCTCCGGGCGCAGCGGGCGCGGGTGGATCCCGCGGCGGTAAGGTTGCCGGCGGGTGGGGACCGGCGGGTCGCCGGGTTGCGGCGGGAAGAGGTCGCGGTGCTGGCGGTGGTCAGCGCGGACTACTACACCCGCCTCGAGCAGGGTCGCGAGCGCAACCCGTCGCCGCAGGTGCTGAACGGGATCGCGCACGCGTTCCGGCTCGACGCCGATGCCCGCAGCCATCTGTTCCGGCTGGCCGGGCTGACTCCCGCGCCGGTGCTGGGGGCGGGGCGCGACAGCGTGCACCCGTCGTTGCTCCAACTGCTCGACAACTTCCCGACGGCCGCGGCGTACGTGCTCGATCCGGCGTACGAGATCCTCGCCGCGAACCGGGTCGCCGAGGCGCTGCTCGCGCCGTTCGGGATGACGAACATGCTGCGGATGATGTTCCAGCACCCGAGGGCCGGCGACATCTTCGGCGACTGGACCGCCGTGGCGACCCGCGCGGTGCACGCCGTCCGGCTGAACGCCGGGTCCTTCCCGGACGACCCTGGGATCCGCGCGCTGGTGGACGAGCTGCTCGTTACGTCGCCAGAGTTCGCGACGATCTGGTCCGACCAGACCGCGCGGGGGTTCAGCCGGGCGTACAAGATCTTCTTCCATCCTCGCGCGGGGCGGATCGAGCTGACGTACCAGACCTTCGACGTGCGCGCCGCTCCCGGCCTGCAGCTCCTGGTGGGCACCGCCGAACCGGGCAGCCCGAGCGCGGCGGCGTTGGAGCTGCTCGCGACTTCGTAGGAGCCGCGCACCTAGGAAGTCGTGCCCTTCTGAGCCTCCGCCGAGCGAGCGAATCTGGGGACTGCGGCAACCAAGCCGCCCGGACCCGAGGACGCGAACATGCTCACCTACACCACGTACGTCGCACCGTCGAAACCAGTCGTCTCCTCCGACCTGCCGCCGGGGGAGACCCGCCGGATGTGGTCACCGACGACCGCCACGCTGATAGCCGGCGACCGCCACGCCGTCCTGGTCGACGCCCTGATGACCCGGTCCGAGGCGCAGGACCTGGCCGGATGGATCGCTGCCAAAGGCAAGGAACTCACCACGGTCTTCATCACCCACGGGCACGGCGACCACTTCTTCGGCGTACCGGAGATCCTCGCGCGGTTCCCGTCCGCCAAGGTCGTCGCGGCGCCGGCGGTGGTCGAGGCCATGCGCGGCCAGCTCAGCCCGCGTTGGCTCGACGACTTCTGGGGCACCCGGTTCCCCGGCCAGCTCACCGAGCACCCGGTCGTCGCCGAACCGCTCGACGGCAAGCTCGTCCTGGAAGGCGAGGAGCTCACCACGCTCGACCTCGGCCACACCGACACCGACAGCACCACCGGCCTGTACGTCGAGTCGATCGGCCTCGTCGTCGCCGGTGACTCGGTCTACGACAACATCCATCCCTATCTCGTTGAGTCCGGCAACGACGGCCTCGAGCACTGGCTGGCCGCACTCGACACCCTGGAAGCCCTGAACCCGAAAGCAGTTGTCGCCGGCCACAAGCCTTTCGACGGCGACGACAGCCCGCGCTGGATCGGCGAAACCCGCCGCTACCTGAAGGACTTCGCGGCCGTCGTCGAACGCACACACACCACCGAGGAGCTCTACGCGGCCGTCGTCGAGGCCTACCCGGACCGCGGCAACCGAGGCGTCCTGTGGAACTCGGCGCGGGCGCTCAAGCCCCTGGCCTGAGTGGGGGAGTACTGTCCCGCAGCACCGGGTACGCGGGCGCCGTACGACGAACCAGCTCCGGCTCATGGGAGGTCGCCCGGTACACGGCCTCCTCCGCGACGGCGGCCAGGTCGACGTGGACAGTGGTCAGCTTCGGTACGACGTCGCGCAACGTGCTGATGTCGTCGAAGCCGGCCACGCCGACGTCCTCGGGGATGCGCAGGCCCCGCTCGCGAAGGCCGGCCAGGGCGCCGAGCGCCATGTCGTCGGTGACGGCGAACACCAACTGCAGGTCGCGAAGCTCGTCGTCGGTGAGGGACAACACGTAGTCGCGGGCCCCCACCCAACTGAAGTCTGGGTGATGCACCCGCGCATCGCCCGCGCCCGACTCGACCAGCCCCTGCACGAAGCCATCGACCCGGCGCTGCATCGAGAGCAGGGGAGTGGCACTGCCGAGGACCAGGCAACGGTGGTAGCCGAGTTGAGCGAGCTGCCGGGCAAGCTGCCGCGCCCCTTCGTGGTTGTCGAAGTCGACGGTCTCGAAGGGCAGATCGTTGCGGCTGATCAGAACGACGCGCCCGCCGGTCTCCTCGTACCGGCGCAGCTCGTCGATCAGGTCCTGCTCCGACGGCGGGTCGACGTACCCGGTGCCGGCCAGGATGATCGCCCGTGGCTGCTGGCCGCGCAGCTCGCGGACCAGGTCGAGCTCGCGCTCGGCGTGCCGCTCGGTGACGGCGATCGACACGTGCAGGCCGATCGCCTCGGCCTGCTTCATGATCTCGGCGGCCATCGCGGAGAAGTACGGGTCGGCGATCAGGCTGATCACGAGCGCGACCGTGCGCGACGTGCCGCGGGCCATCGCCTGGGCCGGCAGGTTCGGGGTGTAGCCGAGCTGACGTGCCGCCGCGAGCACCCGCTCGCGATAGCTCTCCGCGACCTTGCGGGCGCTGCCGTTCAGCACCCGCGAGGCGGTCGGCTGGGAGACGCCCGCGTGGCGGGCGACGTCGTCGAGCGTGACCGGGCGCTTGGACCCTGGTTCGCTCGGCGTCGACGGCACCCCGGCAGCTTAGCGACGAAAACCGGTGGACGGGGATGGTGGGATGGGGATCGGCACCGACCACTTCGAGGAGCGCACACCGTGAGACCGGACGAAGCCGACGCCTACCGTGACACGCTCGCGCTGATCGAGCCGGACGCCGATCACCGCGAGGTCGAGCGAGTCCTTCGCGCGGCCGGGTGGACGCCGTGCGGCGCCGGCGACTGGGCCATCGCGCTGCGCTCCCCGGACGGCGCCGCCGCCGCGCGGATCAGCCCGTTCGACCCCACCGGGCCATACACCGCGGCGCTCTACCGGGAGGCCGCCCACACCCGGCAGGTCCCGTTGCTGTTCGCACATCGCCGCCTCACCGGCGGCGGCGACTTCCAGCTGATGGAGTGGCTCAACCCGGTCCCCACACCCGACGCGATCGCGTTCCACCAGGCGATCACCACCCGAGCCCCGCACGTCGCCGAACTCGTCGACGTCGTACGCCGCATCCACACCCAGGCACTGCGCGAGCTGCCCTGGTGCGGCCCGCTCGACACCAACCCGTCCAACGTGATGCGCGCCACCGACGGCCGGCTGGTCGCCGCCGACCTCTTCTACGCCGACGGCCCCGACCTCTACGCGACCGCCGCCAAGAACCCCGACCTCGTCGTCGCCAAGATCCCGGAACCCGAGCGCCGCTTCATCGCCGAAATCCCCCTGGCCGCCTCAGGCCCCTGGCCCCCCGGCGCCCAAGAGTCCCTCCGCGCCGGCCTGGCCGCAGCCGACACCCGAGCCCAGCACACCCAAGTCAACTAGCCGGAGTCCCGCCGTCGAGCCGGCGCCACACCCATCGGGTCGGGCAGCACCCGCACCCACCCCGGCCGAACCGCCTCGATCTCCGCCGCGAAATCCGGGTCTCGCCGATCCAGCCCGACCACCAGGAACCCGGTCTCTCCGTCGAGCCCGGTGAAGCTGATCCGCGCACGCCCCGGCCCCTCGGCCCGCATCGCTTGCACGATCGCCCGGAGCCGCTCGACATCTGCCGGGTCCGGCATCCACCGGCGTACGCGCAGATGCTCCGGTCGTGCCATCACCTCGACCAGTTGCTCACGCGTACGCCGTACGGCCGAGTGGTCGCGCAACCAGACCACCACCAGGACGTGCCCCACGTTCGAGTCGTACTCGTCGCGATCGATCACCACCTCACCGCCGAGCTCCGGGCGTGCCGCCACCCATCGCTCGACCACCGGCAGGTCGAGTTCGATCGTGGCCCGCTCGTACGCCGTGGGGTCGCGCATCACGACCGCCTACCGGCCAGCAACCCCGGCGGGCGGCTGACGGCGGTCGCGACAGCAGCAGGTACGTCGTTCAACGAAGTCCTCCGGGCGCAGTGGTTGCTACGGGCAACGGATGCTCAGGACGGTTCACTCCAGTGTGGCAGGGTCAGTGCCTCCTCCATCCGGCGCAGTTCGTCGCGGTGCAGGGAACTGAGACGGGCCAACGCGTGCTGGCCGTCCTCGGTCAGCTCTACCCGGACGGATCGTGCATCGTCGGGATGCGGAAGCCGCTGGACCAGTCCCTGGGACTGCGCGCGGTTCACGAGCTCACCAGCGCTGTGGTGACGGAGCTGGAGGCGCTCGGCGACCTCGCTCATCGTCGCCCACTCGCGGCCCGGAAACCCTTTCAGCGCGAGCAGAAGCTGGTACTGCTGCGGCGTCAGCCCGTGACCGCGCACGGTCTGCTCGCTGAACCGCAGATAGCGCCGGATCCCGAAGCGGAACCGGGCCAGCGCCTCGAAATCCGCCTTCGTCAACGGCTTGCTGTCGGCCTGCACAACCATCCTCCTCCGGTCGCCGTCCACCGGCGCCACCGCGACTATATCGTGTTACGATATAACAGCGGGATCGGAGGAGACATGTTTTTCCTGATCGTGGTGCTCGCCGTCGTGGCCGCCGTACTGGTCGGAGCGGCGCTGTCCGTGCGGGTGGTCAAGCAGTTCGAGCGCGGGGTGGTCTACCGGTTCGGGCGCGTGCTGCCGCAGGTCCGTGAACCGGGGCTGGCGATGCTGGTCCCGTTCGTCGACCGGCTGCAGAAGGTCAACATGCAGATCATCACGATGCCGGTCCCGGCCCAGGACGGCATCACCCGCGACAACGTCACCGTGCGCGTCGACGCGGTCGTCTACTTCAGCGTGGTCGACCCGGTGCGAGCGGCGGTCGACGTCCAGGACTACACGTCCGCGATCGGCCAGGTCGCGCAGACCTCGCTGCGCTCGATCATCGGCAAGAGCGACCTGGACGACCTGCTGTCCAACCGCGAACGCCTCAACCAGGGCATGGAGCTGATGATCGACAGCCCCGCGCTCGACTGGGGCGTGCACATCGAACGCGTCGAGATCAAGGACGTCGCGCTGCCGGAGACGATGAAACGCTCGATGTCGCGCCAGGCCGAGGCCGAGCGCGAACGCCGGGCCCGGATCATCACCGCGGACGGCGAACTGCAGGCCTCGGAGAAACTCGGCCAGGCCGCCGAGGTGATGGCCGAGCACCCCGCCGCCCTCCAGCTCCGCCTGCTGCAGACCGTCGTCGAGGTCGCCGCCGAGAAGAACTCGACGCTCGTCCTGCCCTTCCCGGTCGAACTGCTCCGCTTCCTGGAACGCTCGACACCCACCGAGGCGCCACCCAAGTCGACCTCGAACGCCGACGAGCCCCAGCCCTCCGAGCAACCCCAGCCCGAACTACCCCAGCAACCCAAGGCACCCGAGCTCGACCAGCCGGCCACAACCCACCCGTCCCTCAACCCCACCAAGACCCCCGAAGCCCTCACCGGCAAGTGACCCGGCAGGCCGGACGTCCGATCACCGGGAACCCGGCGACCAGTCAGCGGGTCACTCGCTGACCGGCTGGTCCTCGTGCTGGTCGGCGTTCAGCATCGGGGAGACCGGCCAGTCCGCCGGGTAGTCGGGGGCGAGTTCCTCGGCCTCGGCGAAGAGGCGGCGCTTGTACTTGCGGGACAGCCGGTCGCCGAACACCATGCCCTGGGTGTGGTCGGTCTCGTGCTGCAGGCAGCGGGCGAGCAGGCCGTCGCCCTCGTACGAGACCGGCTCGCCGTGCTGGTCGACGCCGGTCACCCGGGCGAAGTCCGGGCGGGCGCACTTGGTGAACGCCCCGGGCAGCGACAGGCAGCCTTCCTCGCCCTCGTCCAGCTGGCGGTCCTTGCCCTCGGGCAGCTCGAGCTTCGGGTTGCAGACGACTCCCTGGTGGCGGACGCCGTTCTTGTCCGGGCAGTCGAACACGAACAGCTGCAGGTCGACGCCCACCTGGTTCGCGGCCAGCCCGACGCCCTCGGCCGCGTTCATCGTCGCGACCATGTCGGCGACCAGCTTCTGCAGCTCGTCGCCGAAGTCGGTGACCGGCTTGTTCAGCCGGTGCATCACGTCCTCGCCCCACCGCGTGATGGGCAGCACCGAACCGTTCGTAGGCAGCGTAGGCATGGCGGAAATCCTAGCGAAGCCCCGCCCGGGTCCGCCTAGGGTGGCCCCCGTGACGATCACGGACCCCAAACAGACCCTGCACACCTATCTGCGCTCGGCCCGCGAGGCGATGCTCTGGAAGCTCGACGGCCTGTCCGAGTACGACGTACGCCGGCCGCTCACCCCGACGGCGACCAACCTGCTCGGCTTGGTCAAGCATCTGACGATCGTCGAGGCCGGCTACTTCGGTGACACCTTCGGACGGCCGTTCCCCGAGCACCTGCCGTGGTGGGACGACGACGCGGAGCCCGAAGCGGACCTGTGGGCGACGCCGGACGAGACGCGGGAGCAGCTGACCGGCCTCTACCGCCGGGTCCAGGAGCACGCCGACGCCACCATCGAGACGCTCGACCTGGATGCGGTGGGCACCGTTGCGTGGTGGCGCGAGGGCGAGGTCACGCTGCACCAGATCCTGGTGCACGTGATCGCCGAGACCAACCGGCACGCCGGCCACGCGGACATCCTGCGCGAGGGCATCGACAAGGCGGTCGGCCTGCGCGCCGCCAACCCGAACATCGCCGACCGCGACGAGGCGTGGTGGACCGCGCACCGCACCCGCGTCGAGCAGGCGGCCGCGACGTTCCAGTAGCACGCCGCGACGTTCGGGCAAAAGGCATGGTGCCCGTGCTCAGAACCATGAGCACGGGCACCAGCGGCGCATCAGGCCTTGGCGTTGACCTCGTCGCGCCAGGCCAGCCAGTCGCGGACCAGGCCGAGGTCGTAGTCCGGGCCGGAGGTGCTCAACGTGAACAGGCGGGTGCCGACGTCGAGCATCGCCTTGCCGACCTCCTCGGGGCTCTTGTCGCCGACCGCCGCGGACCGCTCGATCTCGCCCGGGTCGCGGCCGATCGTCGCGCAGTGCCCGTCCAGGACGGCGTGCTTGTGCGCGATCGTCTCGGCGTCACCGAACCCGTGCCAGATGTTGGCGTGCTGGGCGACCAGCTTCAGTGTCTTCTTCTCGCCACCACCACCGATCAGCACCGGGATGTCCCGGGTCGGCTTGGGGTTCAGCTTGGCCCAGCGCTGCTCGATCCGCGGCAGCGCCTCACCGAGCGCGTCGAGCCGTCCGCCCGCCGTACCGAACGGGTAGCCGTACTCGTCGTAGTCCTTCTCGAACCAGCCGGACCCGATGCCGAAGATCAGCCGGCCCTCGCTGATGTGGTCGACCGTGCGGGCCATGTCGGCCAGCAGGTCGGGGTTGCGGTAGGAGTTGCAGGTCACCAGCGCGCCGAACTCGATCCGCTCGGTCGCCTCCGCCCAGGCGGCCAGCATCGTCCAGGCCTCGAAGTGCAGTCCTTCGGGCTCACCGGACAGCGGGTAGAAGTGGTCCCAGTTGAACACCACGTCGACGCCGAGCTCCTCGACCTTGGCGACGGTGCGGCGGATGTCGGCGTACTGCGCGTGCTGGGGCTGGATCTGAACACCGATGCGAACCGGGAAGGCGGCGTACGGGCGCTCGGTGGACTCAGTCGATGTCATAGTGAGAATCCTATAGGGCGTATCGGAGGACCCCTCCGTTACATCCCGTGATCCGGGCTGGGGGGCGTCATGACGGAGCAGGACGAGGTCGCGGAGTTCGCTCGCTTGTTCCGGGCATTCCTGGAGCGGATGCAGGAGACGCCGAGCGGGATCGCCAGGGAGAACCTGCGCGACCGGCTCCGCGCCCATCTGGAGGTCGAGCCCCAGGACCTGCCGGTGATCGCGGCGACCTTTCCGTCGTTCGACCTGCCGAACGTGCAGCTGGCGCTGGAGAGCTGGTTCGACAGCGCGGAGGTGGTCGGCCTGACAGGTACCGACCGTGTGCACCACTCGCTGGGGGAGCTGCTCGAGCTGGCGGCCGCCCACGGGCGGTGGGGGATCGGCGCGGTGGACTACCAGCGGATCGCGATCGACGTCGGCGTCGAGATGGACTGCGTCGCCTTCGGTTTCTACCTCGGCCGCCAGGGCGAGGACCGGTACGCCGCGTTGGTGCGTGCCGCGAGCCCGCAGCACGGGCGGCTGACGATGCTGCTGGAGGTGCTGGCGACGTCGCGGGACGCGGGGGAGCGGCTGCTGCAGGCGCTGCCGGACCTGATCCGCGAGCGCAACGTGTTCCGCGGCAAGGTGGTGTCGTTCGAGCCGCACGACTTCGGTCACGGGGTCGGGCCGTTCCGGTTGCACGCGCGGCCGGGGGTCTCGCGCGACGACGTGGTGCTGCCGGACGGCGTACTGGAGCGGGTCGAGCGTGAGGTGATCGGCGTCGCCGAGCATCGGGAGGCGTTGTTGCGGGGCGGCCAGCATCTGCGCCGCGGTGTCCTGCTGTACGGGCCGCCGGGCACGGGCAAGACGCACACCGTGCGGTACCTGCTGTCGCGACTGCCCGAGTTCACGGTCGTGCTGCTGGCCGGCATGAGCATCCGGTACGTCGGTGAGGCCTGCGCCCTGGCGCGCAAGCTGCAGCCGGCGCTCGTCGTACTGGAGGACGTCGATCTGATCGCAGAGTCCCGCGACTTCGCGCACGGCAACGAGAATCCGCTGCTCTTCCAGGTCCTGAACGAGATGGACGGCCTGGCTGAGGACGCCGACGTCGCGTTCCTGCTCACCACCAACCGCGCCGACATCCTCGAACCGGCCCTGGCTGAACGCCCCGGCCGGGTCGACCTCGCGGTGGAGGTGCCGCTGCCCGACGCGGCCGGTCGCGCCCGCCTGCTCAGGCTCTACGGTCCGACCCTCGACCTCAGTCCGGCGGTGATCGACCAGATCGTCGCCCAGACCCAAGGCACCACGGCCTCCTTCGCCAAAGAGCTGGTACGCCGTGCGGTGCTCCTGGCCGCCGAATCCGGCGATGCCCCGGACGACTCTCACCTCCAGGCAGCCGCCGCCGAGCTGCTCTCCGCCCGGGACACGCTCACCCGCCGCCTGCTGGGCGCCACCGACTAGCTGTTGCGGAAGGCAACAAAGTGGGGTGACACGCGCGGTCGGTTCCTACCAGGACAGCCGGGCTTCTAGGCTGCGGGTATGAAGTCGCGTATCGCGCCAGTTCGCTGGACGCCGCCGCCCGCCCCGCCGATTCGGCAGCCCAAGCACCTGACGGTTGAGGTCGTCGCGATGCCGGGGGAGGGGCCCGAGGACACGCTCATCGACGAAGACGGCAGCGTGCTGACCGGCCTGCTCGACGGGCGGATCCTGCGGGTCAGCGCGGACGGCCGGACGATCACCACGCTGGCCGACACGGGCGGACGGCCGCTCGGACTGGAGTGGCTCGCCGACGGCAAGGTGCTGATCTGCGACGCGAACCGCGGCCTGCTCACGATGGACCGCGACGGCCGCGTGACGACGCTGCTCGGTGAGGTCGACGGCCGGCCGATGCGGTTCTGCAACAACGCCGACGTCGCCGACGACGGCACGATCTACTTCACCGACTCCTCGACCCGGTTCGGCGTCGACGAGTGGATGGCCGATCTGCTCGAGCACACGACGACCGGCAGCGTCTACCGCCTGCGCCCGGACGGCGAACTCACGCGCCTCGCCACCGGACGCGCGTTCCCGAACGGCGTGGCGCTCAGCGGCGACCAGCGGACGTTGTTCTACGCCGAGACCGCCGGCTACGGACTCTTCAAGCTCGACCTGACCACCGACGGCGCCGAACCCGAGCTGGTCACGCCGGTCCCGGGACTGCCGGACAACATCTCCCGCGGCTCCGACGGGCTGATCTGGGTCGCGATCGGGTCACCGCGAAACACCGTTCTCGACGTACTGCTGCCCAAGCCGCCGGTCCTGCGCAAGATCGTCTGGGCGCTGCCCGACCCGTTGAAACCGAAACCAGCCGACATCATCGAGATCCAGGCGTACGACGACGCCGGTCGCCTGGTGCACGACCTGCGTGGCACCCACCCGAAGTTCCACATGCCCACTGGTGTGCGGGAGCGCGACGGCAAGGTCTGGCTGAGCAGCATCGGCACCAGCACCCTGGCGCACTTCCCGACTCCCGCCATTTGAACGGTTGACCCTCCGCGCTGTGGGTTCCACGACCGTATGCCGAGGTAGAACCCACAACCCCATGGGTTAACCGTCGAAATGGGGCCGAGGGGCGGGGAGTCAGCCGAGCTGCCAGGAGCGCTTCGACAGCCCGTACCAGAAGCCGTCCACGACGGTCTCGGCCGAGCCGAGCGACTCCTCGGCCGCGCCCAGGGACACGAACAGCGGCGCGAAGTGCTCGGTGCGCGGATGGGCGATCCCGGCCGCCGGCGCCTTGTGCAGGAAGTCGATCAGCGCGTCGACGTCCTCCTCCGCCAGTGCGCGCCGGGCCCAGTCGTCGAACTCCACCGACCAGGTCGGAGCCGGCGCCGCCGGCGATCCGGCGAGGTTGATCGCCCGCAGGTTGTGGGTGGTGAACCCGCTGCCCACGATCAGCACGCCCTGGTCCCGCAACGGCGCCAGCTTGCGCCCGATCGCGAACAGCGCGGCCGGATCCAGCGTCGGCATCGAGACCTGCAGCACGGGGATGTCCGCCTCCGGGTACATCTCCTTCAGCGGTACGTAGGCGCCGTGATCGAGCCCCCGCGACGGATCGTCGTACACGGGCGTGCCCGGGACCTGCAGCAGCTTGCGCACCTGGTCGGCGAGCTCGGGAGCCCCCGGAGCGGCGTACTGGACCTGGTAGTAGCGCTCCGGGAAGCCCCAGAAGTCGTACAGCAGCGGCACGGTCTCGGTCGCGGCGAGCGTGAGCGGCGCGGCCTCCCAGTGCGCCGACACGATCAGGATCGCGGTCGGCCGGGCGACGCCGGCCGACACCGCCGCCAGCTCGGCCGTCCACTCACGGTCGTCGGCCAGCGGCGGTGCCCCGTGGCTCAGGTACAGCACCGGACTCTTCATGCGGGGTTCCACCTCTCGGAAGTCGTATACCTTCCAAGATAGTTGAGCCCTCAATTTATTCCCGGGGTGACGCTTTCGGCTGCGGTACGGCGTCCCGCGGCTGCGGCGACTCCGGGACGTCGGGATGCTTGTCGTGCCCGTTGCCGGTGACGACCAGGGCGAAGTCGTCGCCGTGCGCGGTCACGCCCTCGATCACCGCGTTCTCCACCGCCTCGGTGCCGATCTCGCGGCGCAGCATCAGCGGATCGGTGCGCAGGTCCTTGGCCAGCGCAACCGCCAGCCCGACCATCACCAGCGCGAACGGCAGCGCGGCGACGATCGTCAGGTTCTGCAAGCCCTGCAGCGCTTCGGCGCCGCCACCGCCGGCCAGCAGCATCACCGCCGCGACCGCGCCGGTCAGCACACCCCAGAAGACGACGGTCGGCTTCTTCGGCGCGATCGCGCCGCGCTCGGACAGCGTGCCCATCACGATCGACGCGGCGTCCGCGCCGGACACGAAAAAGATCGCCACCAGGACGACGACCAGGATCGTCGTCACCGACGCGAGCGGGAACTGGTCCAGCAGCCCGAACAGCTGCCCCTCCGACGTCGACTGGCCGGCGATGTCCACCCCGTTGCGCTGGGTGTCGATCGCGGCGCCGCCGAACACGCAGAACCAGACCAGGCTGACCATCGAGGGAACCAGCAGCACGCCGGTGACGAACTGCCGGATCGTCCGGCCGCGGCTGATCCGGGCGATGAACATGCCGACGAACGGCGTCCAGGAGATCCACCAGGCCCAGTAGAAGACGGTCCAGCCCGACAGCCACTTGGCCATCGCGTCGCCGCCGCTGGCCTCGGTTCGGGCGGCCATCGAGGCCAGGTCGCGGAAGTAGTCGCCGATCGCGGTCGGCACCAGGTTGAGGATCAGCACGGTCGGTCCGACCACGAACACGAACACGGCCAGCACGACCGCGAGCACCATGTTGATGTTCGACAGCCACTGGATGCCCTTGGCAACACCGGAGACGGCCGAGGCGACGAAGGCCGCGGTCAGGATCGCGATCACGCCGACCAGGACCCCGTTGCCGGTTTTGTCCATCCAGCCGAGGATCTGTACGCCGGACCCGATCTGCAACGCACCCAGCCCGAGCGACGCGGCCGAGCCGAACAGTGTCGCGAAGATCGCCAGGCTGTCGATCACCTTGCCGATCGGTCCTTCGGTGCGGCGGCCGAGCAGCGGCGCGAACGCCGAGCTGATCAGCTGCGAGCGGCCGCGCCGAAAGGTGCCGTAGGCAATCGCGATGCCGACCACGGCGTAGATCGCCCACGGGTGCAGGGTCCAGTGGAACAAGGTGGTCGCCATCGCCGTCTCCAGCGCCTGCGACGATCCGGCCTCGACGGTGCCGGGCGGGGGAGCGGTGAAGTGCGACAGCGGCTCACTGACGCCGTAGAACATCAGGCCGATGCCCATCCCGGCGCTGAACATCATCGCGACCCACGACACCGTGCGGAACTCGGGCTGCTCGTCGTCGGCGCCGAGCGGGATCCGTCCGTACCGGCCGGCGGCCAGCCACAGCACGAAGACGACAAAACCCGACGCCAGCAGCACGAACAGCCAGCCGGTGTTGGTCTCGACCCAGGTCAGTGCGCTCTCGGACGCCGTACCGAGGCCGGCGGAGTTGGTGAATCCCCAGACCACGAAGGCCAGGGCGATCACCGCGGTCACGCCGAAGACGACGCGGTCCAGTCCTGAGCCGTGACTTCGGCTGCCAGGTGGTGGCGGGGTCGCCAGTGCAGGGTGCTCGTTCTCGTGGTCGGGGGACACGTGCTGGCCGTCGATGTCGATCGCCACTGGTGATACACGCCTCGCTGCGGCGCGCCTCCTTTTCGAAGATTCGGGGGAACTGCCTTACGACCGTGCCGAAGATCGGGGCGAAATGCAACTATCGTGTGGTCCCGGCCACAGTGCGCTGTCGAGGTCTAGTCTGCGCAGCATGCGATTCGGAATCACGATCCTGCCGGAGTACCGCTGGAGCGAGGCGGCGCCGAAGTGGCGCGCCGCCGAGGAGCTCGGCTTCGACCACGCGTGGACCTACGACCACCTGACCTGGAGCGGGTTGCAGGACTCACCCTGGTACGGCACCACACCGACCCTGACCGCGGCCGCCCTCGTCACCTCGACGGTGAAGCTGGGCACCTTCGTCACCTCGCCCAATTTCCGTCACCCGCTCACGTTGACCCGCGACATCCTCGCCCTCGACGACATCTCGAACGGGCGCTTCCTGTGCGGCATCGGATCCGGCGGCGGGATCGACTCGACGATCCTCGGCGGACCCGAGCTGAGTCCGCGGCAGAAGGTCGACCGGCTGACCGAGTTCACCGAGCTGCTCGACAAGCTGCTGACGACCGACCGGGTCGACCATCGGGGTGAGTACTTCGAAACCCGCAACGGCCGGACGCTGCCCGGCTGCGTGCAGCGACCGCGCGTCCCGTTCGTGATGGCGGCCAACGGCCCGCGGTCGCTGCGCCTGGCCACCCGGTACGGCGCCGGCTGGGTGACGACCGGCGGCAAGGCCGACGACCTGGACAGCTGGTGGACCTCGGTCGCCGACCTCAGCCGCCGGCTGGACGACGTACTGGAGGAAGGGCGGTCGTTCGACCGGTACCTGTCACTGGACTCCAAGCAGTACTCGCTGACCAGTGCCGACGCCTTCGAGGATGCCGTCGGCCGCGCCGCGGACCTCGGCTTCACCGACGTGATCACCCACTGGCCGCGCGCCGAGGGTGTCTACGCCGGCAGCGAAGCCGTGCTGGAGAAGGTGGCGACCGAGGTCATTCCTCGTCTTCGTCGCGCTGCGCCCTGACGTAGGCGGGCAGCGCGTACCAGAACAGGACGAAGAGCACGAAGATGATCACGACGGTGACGATCGCGGTGGTCCGGTGCAGGACGACGTCCAGGGCGAGCAGGACGCCGCCGCTCATCGCGAGGATCAGGAAGGCCATGCCGGCGCTGGCCAGGTGGTGGGCCATCGGGACCAGCCGGTCGCGCAGCCGTTGCTGGAAGACCATCCGGTGGAACGACACCGGTGCGAGGAACAGGCAGACGCTGAGCGCACAGGCGATCAGCGTGCCGGCGAAGACGTCGTGGGTGAACTCGTCGGAGTCCTGGAACCGGACCTGGAAGGCGATGCTGAGCAGGAACGCGAACAGGATCTGAGTGCCGGTCTGGGCCAGCCGCAGTTCCTGCAGCAACTCGTTCCAGTGCCGGTCGAGACGCTCGCCCTCGGTCTCGTGCTCACGGCTGTAGTTGCCGTTCTGCTCGGTCATCGATCTCCTCGCTTCGCTGTGGCCGACCTGGTACCCCGATCCATACTCCCGGCAATCGGCGGTGTGACCGGCCGGACAACGGCGAACGGGCCGCCCACCCGAAGGTGGACGGCCCGTTCGTCTCGTGCTGGAAGGGTCGAGCTGATCCGGGGATCAGATCGGGCGGATGTTCTCCGCCTGCAGGCCCTTCTGGCCCTGGGTGATCTCGAACTCGACGCGCTGGTTCTCGTCCAGCGAGCGGAAGCCCGAGGTCTGGATGGCCGAGTAGTGCGCGAACACGTCCGCGCCACCGTCATCCGGGGTGATGAAGCCGAAGCCCTTGTCAGCGTTGAACCACTTGACAGTACCGACAGCCATTTGTGTCTATCTCCTTGATGGCTTGTAACAAACCGTGACCCACACCTCATGAGCCACGTGTCGCCGAAAGGCCCCAGACGACAAAACCGGCCATGCAGCACAGCGAAAGTCAATGGGAGTCCAAAACTGCAACGCGACAACTGTAGCCGATCTGGGGCTTGGTGGAAGGGGTGACCACGAACACGTGTCGCATAAAGTTGCCGCCTGCCACGCTGCGTGATCGGGTCCTGACGGCCCGATCACGCGCCCGGCGGGCCGTCGGTCAAGGGTGCGCAGACAACGAAACCCCCGGCGACCTGCTGATTCGTCCCGGCGTCCACGGGTGTGAGCCTTTCGCGCCGGCGACAAGGTCGGCCATCGCGTCCTGTACGCCGGGTGATGGCCTTCGCGGCAGGTGAGAATTCGTCGGCGTGTCGCGCGGACCTGGACAGAATCCGGCGACTCCGGGAAGGTTTGGACCGACCACGACCCGGGGAGTATTCGGTGTTTCTCACAGTCAGCCGCAGCGGCGGATTCGCCGGTCTGCGGACCAGTGGCGAACTGGACACCTCGGCCGAGCCCGACGCCGGCCGGCTGGAGGCTGTCGCCGTCCGGCTGATCGAGCGGCCTTCGGGCACGGGCCGCCCGCAGCCCGACCGGTACGTGTACCGGCTGGAACTCGCCGACGGCGACCGGGTGGCCGCTGTGGTCGTCGCCGAGCAGGACCTGGACCAGGACGCCGCCTGGCTGCTCGACCGCGTTCTCGGGCCCGAGCAGGGCCCCGGAGAGAGCGGTCTCCGGGGCCCTGGTCAGTAGGTCAGGCGAATCGAGAGGTCAGGCGATCACCGCCAGGCGATCTCCGGTGCGCGGTAGAAGTTCACGCTGAGCACGTCCCAGCGCGACCCCTGACCGGCCAGCCGGTCGGCGTACGTCGTCCAGTCGAGCGCGGACGCCGGGGACCAGCCCAGCTCGGCGATGCCGGGCAGCCGCGGGAACGCCATGAACTCGAGCTTGTCGAGGTCGTCCAGGGTCTCGGTCCACAGCGGCGCCTCGACGCCGGCGATCGCGCTCTCCGGAAGGTCCGGGATCAACGTCGACGGGTTCCAGTCGTACGACTTCTGTACGCTGACCAGCCCGGCCCAGCTCAGCCCGTACGGCGTACTGGCGTTGTACTTCATGTCCAGGTAGGCCCGGTTGGCCGGGGACAGCACCACCTGGGCGCCCTGCGCCGCGGCCTTGCGGGCCAGCTCACGGGACCGGGCGTCGTCGGTTCCCCAGTACTGCGCGATGCTGCCGGGCGGGAGCGGTGTCTCGGCGATCTCCTGCCAGCCCATCACCCGCTTGCCCTGCTGGGTGACCAGCGCGGCCGCCTTCGGCACGAAAGTCAGGTAGTCGGAGTGCGGCGTGGAGTGTGCCTCGTCGCCGCCGAGATGCAGGACATCGCCCGGGTTCTGCTGAGCCACCTCGCGGAAGACGTCGCCCAGGAAGTCGTAGGTGAGGTCCTTGCCGACGCACAGCGAGCTGAAGCCGACGCTGGTGCCGGTGTAGAGCGGGGGAGCGACGCCGTCGCAGTTCAGCTCGGCGTACGACGCCAGGGCCGCGTTGGTGTGACCAGGGGTGTCGATCTCGGGGATGACCTGCATGAAGTGGTCGGCGGCGTACTGGACGAGTTCGGCGTACTCGGCCTTGCTGTAGGAGCCGCCGGGGGTTCCGCCGACCTCCAGACTGCCGCCGTACGTCGTGAGGCGCGGCCAGCTGTCCACCTGGATCCGCCAGCCCTGGTCGTCGGACAGGTGCAGGTGAAGCTTGTTGAGCTTGTAGAGCGAGGCCAGGTCGATGTAGCGCTTCACCTCCGCGACCGAGAAGAAGTGCCGCGACACGTCGAGCATGGCGCCGCGGTAGCCATAGCGGGGCGAGTCGGCGATCGCCGTACCGCTGATGCGCCAGGGTCCCGCCTGGCGGGTCTTGGCCTCGGCCTTGGCGGGCAGCAGCTGCCGCAGTGTGGTCACGCCGCGGAACAGGCCTTCCGGCGTGGCCGCGACAACGCTCAGGGTCGAGCGGTCTGCGCGCAGCTGGTAGCCCTCTGCGCCGAGCGACGCCGGGCCGTTCGTGGACAGCCTCACGTCGACCAGGCCGGGTAGGGCCGGAATGACCCGAAGTGGGTAACCGGTGGAGCGGCGGAGCTGCCCGGCGAGCCCGTCGGCGACCTTGCGGGCCGCGCGGCTCTCCTTGGCGCTCGACTCCAGGCCGATCAGGCTCCAGGGCTGCAGGGTGAACGTCTGGCCGGGCAGGGCCTGCTGGTTGGCGGGCTTGGGGATCAGGGCCGGAGCGGTGCTCGCAGCAGGCTGCTGCTCTGCAGGCTCGGCGGCGGCTGGAGAGGTGGCGAGGAGTGGAGACGCCAGCAGGGCGGCTGCGGCGAGACCGGCCAGGACGACCTGACGACGGGGGCGGACGAGTCGTGTCATGACCGGAAGTGTTCGTCCGCTCACAGCCCGAGTCAAGATTTCGGACGACTCTCTGCGTTAGTAGTGGTGCGCGACCGCCAGCGCACGAGGCACGTAGGCGGCGCCGAACATCACCAGGTGGGTCAGCAGCGGGTGCAGCCGGTGCAGAGCGACCCGCTCCCGCCAGCCGTCGGAGAGCGGGTGTGCCTCGTTGTAGGCGCGCAGTACGCGCTCCAGTTGCGGCATGCCGAACAGGCCGAGCATGGCGAGGTCCGTCTCCCGGTGGCCGCCGTGCGCGGCCGGGTCGATCAGGTGAACGCCGTCCGGGCACCAGACGACGTTGCCGGACCACAGGTCGCCGTGCAACCGGCAGGGCCGCTCCGCCGGGTCGTCGTACGCGCCGCCCTCCAGCTTGTGGCAGAGCCGCTCGAACACCTTCAGGTGATGACTGTCGATCGTGCCGGCGTCGTACGCCGCGCGCAGGTACGGGCGGAGCCGCAGGTTGGCGTAGAACGCTCCCCACGCGTCCAGTGGCTGCAGGCTGTGCGGCAGTTCGATGGTGCCGATGAAGCCGTCGGTCTGCCAGCCGTCCGGCGGTACGCCGTACCAGCGGGCGCCCGCGTCGTGCGTGACGGCCAGCAGCCGGCCGAACTCGTCGGCTGCGGAGCCGGTCGGTGGCACGGTGTCCAGGTGCGGAGTGGTGAGGCTGGTGGGGGTGACGTCGAGTGGTGGCACGACCTGCACCCCACCGGGTACTCGCAACCAACGCAGCCCGGCGGCCTCGACTGCGAAGAACCCTGGCGGAGCGTCGAGCCGATGCTTGACGAACGTGGGCGGCGGCACGGTCATGGCGGCACTCTGCCAGGTTCCCTGGGGCCTCGTCTTGTGAGCACCGGTCCGTCTGACGCGTCAACCGTGCGTGTCGAAAGGTGCGCGAGAGGTGGTGGACCTGTCATGGTTGGCCGGGCCTTCTGACCAGGACGGCCCGACTCCTGACAAGGAAGCTGGAGGACAGATGACGCAGGTGGCAGAGCAGCCGGGCAGTACCGCCGGGCGGCTCGGCTCGGTGGTGCTGGACTGCCCGGACCCACTCGAGCTCGCCCGGTTCTACTCGACGCTGTTCGGTCTGGAGATCGACGAGCACGGTGACGACGACTGGCGCAGCCTCAGCGCGCCGGGGTCGACGCTGGGTTTCCCGACGCTTTCCTTCCGGCGCTCGGAGGACTACGTCCCCGCCACCTGGCCGGGAACCGAAGCGCAGGAGCTCCACCTCGACCTGATCGTCGAGGACCTGTCCAGCGGGCACGCGGCCGTCGTCGCGCTCGGCGCCGAGCCGCTCGACCCGGTGGACGCCCCGCCCGCGGAGAACGAGCGCGGCTGGCGCGTGTACGCCGACCCGGCCGGGCACCCGTTCCGGATCTGCCTGGAATAGCGCTGCTCCAGCGCGGCTGAGCGGGCCGCACCGACCTTCGAGCCGGCCGGCGTCCTCGCGGACGCCGGCCGCTTCGCCGTTGTTGGCCGAGCGGCTAGACCTCCTGCGGTGGCACCGCTACTCCAACGGCCCTGAACGGCTCGACCAGCACGCGGAGGTGCTCGTCCGCGATGCGCGCCCGTTTCAGCACGGCCCGCGCCGCGATCTCCGTCGTACCGATCGCGTCGGAGTGCAACTGCTCGCGGAACGAGTTGAGCTCCGCCGCCCGCGGCAGCAGCGCGGACCTGACCGCGTGATCGATCGCGGAGAACTCCGACGCCGACAGGATCTTCGTGGCCTTGCTCGCCTCCCGGCCACCATGCCGCCAGCGCGCCAGCGCCTCGTCGACCACCCGCGCCAAGACCTCCGGCGGCAACTGCGTGGCAGACCGGATGAACCCGGCGGTTACGGACTCCAGCACGAACGTCTCCTCGATTTCAGCAGGGATGAGCGGGCCACCGGCCGCCTCAGGCTTCGACGTCTTGGGCGAGCAGGTCGTCCGACGCACGCACCACCCGTCGACGAAGGTCACCAGCGTCGAGTTGCGCATAGTACGAGAAACGGCCGGCCTCGATGTCGCTCGCGAAGTAGCGCCGCCGTTCGCCGTCGGTTCCGTGCGAGACCAGCTCGAATCCGCGGTCGAGGTCACCGACCAGCACGAACCCGGGCGCGATGCTGCCCGGCGGGCCGCCCGACGGCCTGAGCGGACGCAGCCGAGCCAGTCCACGCCCCGCTCGCACTCCGCTCGCGAACGTCATCGTCAGGAAGCGGTCCACATCCGCGGGATCGCCGGACGCCATCATCACGCCGCGGTCTTCGCCGCGCACGCTCTTGCGCGCCGCCACGCGGGTGCCGTCCACCATCACCTCGACCGTGACCTCACCGTCGTCGATCGTGAACCCGCCGGTGTTTCCGCGGACGTACGCGACGCCGTCCGGCTCGAGCCAGGCCCGCAACGCGTCGGCAATCTTGGTCAGGGCGTCGGTGGGCACGGTCGCCATCATGCCAGCGGCGACCGCGGACGAGGCAGCGGCTCAGATCCACTCCGAGCGACCGGCGAAGGGATAGTGGCGGCCTTCGACGTACCGAGGGCGGGGCTGGTAGCTGTTGACGCCGGGGGAGCCCTGCAGGTGGAAAGCGCTCGGGTACGGGACCTCCGGATCGGTGATCCGGGTCGAGGTCGGGATGTAGCGGATCGTCAGTCCGCACCGCCGGTCCGGCGAGGTGTTGGCGTTGCTGCCGTGCACGATGTTCGGGTGGTGCACCTCGACGTCGCCGGGGGCGAGCACGATGTCCACCGCCTGCGACTCGTTCACCTCGACCGCGATCTCCTTGCCCAGCACGCTTTCCACGGTCGTGATGTCGCGCATCGCCGCCACCGGCGAGCGGTGACTTCCAGGGATCACCCGCACGCACCCGTTGCGCGGCGTCGAGTGATCGACCGCGAGCCACAACGTCACCACGCTCATCGGGTCCAGCGGCCAGAACGCCGCGTCCTGGTGCCAGAGCACCGGCTGACCCGAGTACGGCGGCTTCGAGATGTAGTGCGACGCGAACAACGCCAGATCCGGTCCGACGAACAGCGCGGCGATCTCCAGCAGCCGCGGATCGCTGACCAGCCGGATCCAGAACGGGTCGTCGCGCAGGAACACGTGCCCGAGCTGCTCCGGCCGTACGTCGGGATGCCTGGCCTGCAGCCAGTCGACGTGGTCGTTCACTTCCTTGATCAGCTCGGCGTCGAGCACGTTCCGGAACACCACGTACCCGTCCCGCTGGTACGCCGCGACCGCTTGCGCACCGATCTCGTTGTCCGCCACGGAAGTCATCGCGTGCTCCTTCTGTTCGTCGTGCTCCGATCGTCCGTGGCCGCAGTGCCGAGCGCTAGCAGTGCGCTGACGAGAACTTGTACTCTCTTGAGGTGAGTCAGGTCCTGCGGTTCGAGTGGTCGGCGCTCGGCCGGCCGTACCACGCGGCGCGGGTGCGGTTCGCCGCGCGGGCCCGTGACTCCGAGCTGCACACGCACGCCGACTTCCACGAGTTGATGGGAGTCGTCTCCGGCGACGGCGAGCACCTACTGTCGACCGGCACGCTCCCGTTGGACGCCGGCGACGTCGTGCTCGTGCGGCCGCGCGACCGGCACGCGATCCGCGGCGGCGCGCCGGACGGTCTGGAGTTCGTCAACGTCGCGTTCCCGAGCTCGGCGTGGCAGGGCTTTCTCAACCTGACCAGGACCAACCCGACCGGCAGCTGGGATGCCGCCCGTCAACCGGTGACGTTGCGCCCGCACGACCCGGCGGCCGCGATCGAGATCTTCGAGAACGCGCTCTCCCGTTTCCAGGCCGAGCCCGCCCAGTACGACCTGCTCCGGTTCTGGATCGACCTGCTGCCGCTCGTCTCACCGGAGGAACTCCCGGCCCGCGCCGGCGCCACGGCGCCCGCCTGGCTGACCGCAGCCTGTACGGCGATGCGCGCCGAGGAGAACCTGCGCGGCGGCGTACCGCGCCTGCTGGAACTAGCCGGCGTCAGTGCCGCCCATCTGTCCCGCTCCCTGCGCGCCGCCTACGGCACCACTCCGACCGAGTACGTCACCGACCTTCGCCTCGAGCAGGCGGCATCGTTGCTAGCAGCAACCACTGCGCCGATCGCCGAGATCGCGCGCCGCTGCGGCTTCAGCAGCCAGTCGTACTTCACCCGCCGCTTCACCGCCGCCCACCAGGTCTCGCCGCGGACGTTCCGTCACCAGGCCCAGCGCGCCTTCGTCCCCTGACGCCGACTCCACCGATCGGTTGATGCCGCGCCGGCCGCCGGACGGGAGCCTCGAAGCATGACAGTGATCGAGGTCGAGAAGCTCAGGAAGAACTACAAGTCGAAAACCGCGGTGGACGGTATCTCGCTCCGGGTACAGCGCGGTCAGATCGTCGGTGTCGCCGGCGCCAACGGAGCCGGCAAGACGACGCTCGTCGAGTGCATGTCCGGGCTGCGCTCTCGCGACGGCGGCGACGTGCGGGTGCTGGGCATGGATCCGTGGACCCAGCGGCGTCAGCTCCAGCAACGGATCGGCGTCCAGTTGCAGGAGTCCGCGCTGCCCGATGCCCTGAAGGTGGGCGAAGCCTTCCGCCTGTACGCCGCCCTGTACGACCGCGGCGACTGGCGAACGGTGATGGCCGACTGGGACCTGACGGACAAGCAGCGGGTCAGATTCGGAAGCCTGTCCGGGGGTTGGAAGCAGCGGCTGCTCGTCGCGCTCGCGCTGGTGGGCGATCCGGAGATCGTGTTCCTGGACGAGCTGACCACAGGGCTCGATCCGGTTGCCCGACGGACCACCTGGACGATGCTCAAGGCGCTGCGGGAACGCGGACTCACCGTCGTACTGGTGACGCACTTCATGGACGAGGCCGAGGCGCTCTGCGACCAGGTCCTGGTGATCGCCGACGGCCGCGTCGTCGCCGGTGGTACTCCCGCCGAGCTGATCGCGCGGACCGCCACCGATTCCCTGGAGAGCGCGTACTTGACGCTCTCCGGAGCGGAGTTGTCATGAAAGGCCTGCTGCAGGTTGTTGTCGTCGAGCTTCGGCTGATCGTCCGGGATCCCTCGTCGGCGTTCTTCGCGCTGGCGTTCCCGGCGGTGCTGCTCTGGGTGAAGATGCGCAGCTCGGACTCGTTGCCGGGTGGGGTGCGCGACATCGACGCGAACGTGCCGATGCTGACCGTGTTCGTGATCGGCCTCGCCGCGCTGGTGGTCCTGCCCAGCACGATCGCGCAGTACCGGGAGCGCGGGATCCTCAAGCGCCTGCGTGCGACCCCGGCCGCGCCCGGTCTGCTGCTCGGCGCGCAGTGGATCGCCCATCTGGTCCTGGCGGCTGGCGGTACGGCAGTGCTGGTGGCGATCGGCGCCCTCGCCTTCGACCTGGCCGCACCGGCGAACGCCGCGAACGTGCTGCTCGCCTGGCTGCTCGGCGCGACGAGTCTCGGCGGCATCGGTCTGCTGATCGGGGCACTGGTCCCGAACAACCGCAGCGCGACGTTGCTCGGGCTCGGCCTGTTCTTCCCGATGGTGTTCGTGTCCGGCGCGATGATCCCGCGCGAACTGACCTCGGGCGCGCTGCGCACGATCGGCGACTGGACCCCGATGGCGCCGGTGGTCGAGACGATCCGCGCCGGCTGGTCCGGACAGCCGCTGTCCGCCACTACCCTGATCGTCATGGCGGCCATCAGCGTGACGACGACCGCACTCGCGGCCCGGGTCTTCCGCGCATGAGCAAGCCGACCGACGCTCAGCTGCGAGTCGAAGTCGGCGACGTACCGGTGTGGGAGCGCGCTCTCCCCGTTCTGCCGTATCTGTTCCTGTTACTGCCCGCGACCTTCGCGCTGCTCGGCAACTGGCGCCCGATGGTGCTGATCGTCAGCCTGCTCGCCCTTGTCTGGATGGCGTTGCTCTACCGCCCGGAGCGCCTTCAGGGACGTCTGCCGCTGGCGATCGTCTATCTGGTGGGCATGCTCGCGATGCTCGGCGTACTGGTTCATGCCGACTCGCTGTTCTCCGTGACAGGTGTCGGCCTGTTCCTGCAGATCTTCACGATCCTCCCGGGCAAGCTCGCGTACGCCGGTGTCGCCGCGACCGCCGCCGTGCTGGTGCTGGCTCGGCCGCGATCGGGCCAGAGCACCGGCGACCTGATCGCGTCGTTCCTCGTCGCGGTACTGATCGCCTCCGCGACCGGGCTGCTGTTCACCACGATCGCCAACCAGTCCGAGCAGCGGCGGCAACTCATCGCCGACCTGCGCCGGACCAGCGCCGAGCTCGCCGCCCTGGCCGAGCAGAACGCCGAGCTCCAGGCGCGCCTGCTCACCAGCGCTCGCGAGGCGGGAGTGCTCGGCGAACGTCAGCGGCTGGCGCGCGAGATCCACGACACGATCGCGCAGGGCCTGACCGGCATCGTCACCCAGGCCGAAGCCGCCGAGGACGATCCCGCGACGGCCCGGACCCGCCTGACGGCCATCGGCGGTCTCGCCCGCGAGAGCCTCGCCGAGGCGCGCCGATCGATCCACGCGCTGCGCCCGGGTCCCTTGCAGGACAGCGATCTCACCAGTGCGCTGGAGAAGGTCGCCGCCGACTGGTCGACCGCCGGGGGAGTGCCTGCCACCGTCACCGTGACGGGTGATCCGCTGGCCCTGCATCCCGAGGTCGAGGCGACACTGCTGCGCGTCGCCCAGGAGGCGCTGGCCAACGTCACCAAGCACGCCGCCGCGACGCAGGTGGTTGTCACGCTCACCTACCTGGACGATGTAGTTGCCCTGGACATCCATGACGACGGCCGGGGCTTCGTGCCACGATCCGACGGTGGAACCGGGTCCTTCGGCTTGGTGGTGATGCGGCAGCGGGTGGCACGGTTGGCGGGATCCCTGGTCGTCGAATCCGCACCGGGCCGCGGTACGGCGATCTCCGCGACGATTCCGGTGATCCCGCCGGTCTCGGAGGTGCGGGAGTGATCCGGCTGGTGATCGTCGACGACCATCCGGTCGTGCGCGACGGGCTGCGCGGGATCTTCGAGGCCGACGCCGACTTCGAGGTGGTCGGCGAAGCGGGGAACGGCTCGGAGGCTCTGGCGCTGGCCGGGCGGCTCGCGCCGGACGTCGTACTGCTCGACCTGCGCATGCCCGGCCTGAGCGGCGCTGCCCTGATCCGCGCACTGCGCGCACAACAGCCGGACGTGCGCGTGCTCGTACTGACGACCTTCGACGACGACGCCGAAGTGCTCGCGGCGATCGACGAGGGAGCGACCGGCTATCTGCTGAAGGACACTCCACGGACCGAGCTGCGGCGCGCGGTGAAAGCCACGGCCCGCGGAGAGAGCGTGCTCTCGCCGACGGTCGCCGGCGCGCTGACCCGCCGGGCCGCGACGCCGGAGCACCAGAAGTTGAGTCCCCGCGAGCTCGAAGTGCTGGCGCTGATCGCCCGCGGGACCACGAACCGCGAGGTCGCCGGCCGGCTGTTCATCACCGAGGCCACGGTCAAGACGCATCTGCTGCACATCTACGCCAAGCTCGCCGCTAAGGACCGAGCGGCGGCCGTCGCGATCGCGTACCAGCGCGGCCTGCTCGGCGACGCGTCCACCACCTGAGCGGCCGCCGCCGAGTTCCGGAACCACGCTCGGGGAACGTTCCCTTGACAGCCGGTCGAGTCCCGGTCACTCTCTGAGAGAGCGCTCTCTCACCCGCCCTGTTCCTCGTCTGATTGGTCCCGCCCATGTCCTTCAGCACGCGCTCTCCGGTGCTCCCGCGCCGGTCACTCGCGCTCGTCACCACCGGCTTCCTGCTGGCCACCGCCCTCGTCGTCTCTGGTGAAGCCGACGCGGCGGTCGACCACCAGGACGCCGCCTGCGGTACGGCGAACCTCGCCCAGGGACGCCCGGCCACCGCGTCGTCCATCGAGAACGGCGGCGTCCCGGCCGCGGCCGCCGTCGACGGCAATCCCGGAACCCGCTGGGGGAGCGCGTTCTCCGATCCTCAGTGGCTGCAGATCGATCTCGGATCGAGCAAGCCGATCTGCCAGGTCGCCCTCAGCTGGGAGACGGCGTACGGCAAGGCCTTCCGGATCGAGGTGTCCGACAACGCCTCCAGCTGGACACAGGTCTACGCGACCACCACCAGCACCGGCGGCAACCAGACGCTCGACGTCGCCGGCACCGGCCGCTACCTGCGGATCACCGGCACCCAGCGCGCGACCGGCTACGGCTACTCGCTGTGGGAGGTCGCGGTCCGCGGCACCGACGGAGGCTCCGGGCCCGTAATCCCACCCACCGACCCGCGTAACCCCGACTTCGGCCCGAACATCTCGGTCTTCAGCCCGAGCACCCCGCAGGCCGAGATGCAGAACAAGCTCAACCAGATCGCCGCCGAGATGCACACCAACCAGTTCGGCACCCAGCGGTACGCCGCGCTCTGGAAGCCCGGCACCTACACCGCCGACGTCAACCTCGGCTTCTACACCCAGGTCGCGGGACTCGGCCTGTCTCCGGACGACGTCAACCTCAACGGCCACGTGCGGGTCGAGGCCGACTGGCTGCAGCAGGGCGACAATCCGAACAACCTGGGCAACGCCACCCAGAACTTCTGGCGCTCGGCCGAGAACCTGGCCGTCACCACGCCGCCCGGCCAGATCGAGCGCTGGGCCGTCTCGCAGGCGGCGCCGTACCGCCGGATGCACCTGAAGGGCGCACCGGAGATCCAGCTGTGGAACGGCGGTGACGGCTGGGCCAGCGGCGGCCTGTTCGCCGACACCAAGATCGACGGCCGCGTGGTCTCCGGATCGCAGCAGCAGTGGCTGTCGCGCAACTCCGAGTTCGGCAACGGCTGGGCCGGCTCGGTCTGGAACATGGTCTTCGTCGGTGTCAACGGCGCCCCGCCGCAGAACTTCCCGAACCCTTCGCACACCGTGGTCGGCCAGACCCCGCAGATCCGGGAGAAGCCGTTCCTGTACTTCGGGGCCGACGGCAACTACAAGGTGTTCGTCCCGGCCCTGCGCAACAACACGACCGGTACCAGCTGGTCGAACGGCCCGGCCGCCGGTACGTCGATCAGCCTGGCCGACTTCTACGTGGTCAAGCCCGGCGCCCCGGTCGCCACGATCAACGCCGCGCTCGACCAGGGCAAGCACCTGCTCTTCACGCCCGGCATCTACCACCTCAACGACGCGATCCGCGTCACCAAACCCAACACCGTCGTACTCGGTCTGGGCCTGGCCACCCTGATCCCCGACACCGGCCAGGCGGCGATCACCGTCGCGGACGTCGACGGCGTCAAGCTGGCCGGCTTCCTGGTCGACGCCGGCCCGGTCAACTCGCCGGTCCTGATCGAGGTCGGTCCGGCCGGCTCGAACGCCAACCACGCCGCCAACCCGACGTCGCTGCACGACGTCTACGCCCGGATCGGCGGCGCGCACGCCGGCAAGGCCACCGTCAGCGTCCGGGTGAACAGCCACAACGTGATCGGCGACCACCTCTGGCTGTGGCGCGGCGACCACGGTGAAGGCATCGGCTGGGACGTCAACACCGCCGCGAACGGACTCGTCGTCAACGGCAACAACGTGACGATGTACGGCCTGTTCGTCGAGCACTACCAGCAGTACGAGGTGCTCTGGAACGGCAACCACGGCCGCACCTACTTCTTCCAGAACGAGTTCCCGTACGACGTCCCGAACCAGGCCGGCTGGTCCAGCGGCGCCGGCACCCAGGGCTGGGCGGCGTACAAGGTCGCGAACGGCGTCACCAACCACGAGGCGTGGGGCGTCGGCAGCTACTCGTTCTTCAACACCAACCCGTCGATCGTGGTGTCACGCTCCTTCGAGGTCCCGGACACCCCGGGCGTCCGGTTCCACGGCCTGGTCTCGGTCTCACTCGGCGGCGTCGGCACGATCAGCAACGTCATCAACAACACCGGCGGCACCGCCAACGCCGCCACCCAGCAGCGCTACGTCACCAACTACCCGTAACCGGTGCCGATGGGCCCCCGGTAGCCGATACTGGGGGCCCACCGATCCAGGGGAGTGACGTCGTGACCGACAAGACCACCGGCTACGCCCACGTGAACGGGCTCGAGATGTACTACGAGATCCACGGCGAGGGTGGTACGCCGTTGCTGCTGCTGCACGGCGGGTTGTTCAACATCGACCTGCAGTTCGGCGAGTTGCTGCCGCACCTGGCCGCGACCCGCCAGGTGATCGCCACCGACTTCCAGGCCCACGGCCGGACCAACGACATCGACCGGCTGCTGACCTGTCCCGACCTCGCCTCGGACGTCGTCGGCCTGCTCGAGCACCTCGGCGTACCGCAGGTGGACGTGTTCGGCTTCAGCGTCGGCGGCGGCGTCGCGCAGCACCTGGTGATCGACCACCCGGAGCTGATCCGCAAGGCGATCATCTCGTCGGCGTCGTTCCAGAAGGAAGGCGACCGGCCGGAGAACGCGGCGGTCGGTGAGATGAAGGTCGAGATGATCGCCGGCACGCCGATGGAGGCCGACTACCTGGCCAAGTCGCCGCACCCCGACCTGGAGCACTTGCAGGTGCTGCTCGACAAGCTCGGCACCTTCAACCAGGGCGTACCGGAGTGGACCGACGAGCAGATCCGCGGCATCAGCGTGCCGACCCTGATCACCGTCGGCGACAACGACGGCCTCACGCTCGAGCACGCGGTCAAGGTCTACCAGCTGCTCGGCGGCGACGTGAACGCCGACTTCGTCGGTCTGCCGCCGCACCAGCTCGCCGTCGTGCCCGGTAGCACGCACTTCTTCGGCCTGGCCCGCACCGGCCTGTTCCGCGAGCTGGTGCTCGGCTTCCTGGACGCCCCGATGCCCGAGGCGTCCCAGCCGGTCACGCCGTAGCCAGCGCCTTGCGGATGCGCTTGTCCGACACCGGGTACGGCGTACCGATGGTCTGAGCGAACAGGCTGATCCGGAGTTCCTCGAGCATCCAGCGGACCTCGAGGAGCTCCGGGCTCGGATACTTGCCGGCCGGTACGGCGCGCAGGCGGCTCTGGTACTCGTCGGTGAGCAGCTGCACGATCGCCATCCCGGACCGGTCGCGCATCGCGTTCGCGGCGATCTTGTCGAGGCGCATCTCGATCCCGCGCAGGTAGCGGATCAGGTCGGGCAGCCGCTTCGCGCCGGTCTCGGTGATGAAGCCGCGGTGCACCAGGCCCTCGAGCTGACCCCGGACGTCGGAGAGCGCGGCCAGCAGCGCCGGGCTCGACGACCGGGAGATCTGCTTGTCGACCGTGCGTGCGTGCGCGAGCACCTGCTCAACCTGTCGCAGGATCGTCAGCACGGTGTCGGCGAGGTCCGAGCGGACCGCGTCGCGCAGGATCGAGAACGCCGTCAGGTTCCACGCGGGGCCCCCGGCGGCAGCCATCAACTGGTCGATCGCCGCCGAGATCGCGTCGTCCAGCAGATCGCCGACACTGCGGTGCGGTCCGGCCAGCAGCGTCATCTTCTGCTGGTTGGTCAGGTTCTTCTGGACGACGTCGACCACCGACGGCATGGTCAGCAGGAGCAGCTTGCGCGTGCCGGCCCACATCGCGGCGGCCTGGTCGCGCTCGGTCTCCTGCAGCCGGACGGCGACCGTCGTGCCCTCGTCGACCAGCGCCGGATAGCCGGCGACGGTCAGCCCGGCGCGATGCTCGGAGAAGCTGCGCGGCAGGTCACCGATGGTCCAGTCGGTCAGCCCGGCGCGCTCGAGCCCGTTGACCGCCTTGGACGCGACCTTGGAGATCGCGGCCGTCGTCTTCGGCTTCAGCCGCTCCTTCAACCGGGCCAGGTCCTTGCCTTCGGCCACCGTCTTGCCGTTGTCGTCGACGACCCGGAAGGTCATCCGCAGGTGCTCCGGGACGCGGCTCCAATCCCAGTCCGACGGCTCGATCACGACGTCGCGCAGGTTGCGCAGCTCGCGGGCCAGCGCGTCGGTCAGCGGACCGGACGACGGGTCGAGGTGGGGCAGCACCTGGCGCGCGTGGTCCGGGGCCGGCACGATGTTGCGCCTGATCGCCTTCGGCAACGACTTGATCAGCGTGGTCACCAGTTCCTCGCGGAAGCCGGGAACGCTCCACTCGAACCCGTCGGCGCTGACCTGGTTGAGCACGAGCAGCGGCAGGTGCACGGTCACGCCGTCCGCGTCGGTGCCCGGCTCGAAGGCGTAGGTCAGGTCGAAGGTCATACCGTTCTGCGACCAGGTGAGCGGGAACTCCTCCTCGCGCACCTCGGCGCCCTCGCGGACCACCAGCGACCGCTCGAAGTCGAGCAGGTCGGGATCGCGCTGGCGCGCCTTCTTCCACCAGGTGTCGAAGTGCCGCCCGGTGACGACCTCGGGGCCGAGCCGCTCGTCGTAGAAGGCGAACAGCGTCTCGTCGTCGACGCGCAGATCCCGGCGCCGGGTCCGTTCCTCCAGCTCCTCGACCTCGTCGAGCAGCTGGCGGTTGGCGTGGAAGAACTTGTGGTGGGTGTCCCAGTCACCCTCGACCAGCGCGTTGCGGATGAACAGCTCGCGGGAGACCTCCGGGTCGACCGAGCCGTAGTTGATCTTGCGGCGGGCAACGATCGGTACGCCGTACAGGGTGACCTTCTCGTAGGCCATCACCGCGCCGGCCTTGCGTTCCCAGTGCGGCTCGGAGTAGCTGCGCTTGATCAGGTGCTGAGCGATGTCCTCGGCCCACTCGGGCTCGATCTTCGCGTTCACCCGGGCCCAGAGTCGCGACGTCTCGACCAGCTCGGCGGCCATCACGAACTGCGGCGGCTTCTTGAACAGCCCCGAACCGGGGAAGATCGCGAACTTGGTGCCCCGGGCCCCCAGGTACTGGTGCTGGTTGGCCGGGTCCTTCATGCCCAGGTGCGACAGCAGGCCGGACATCAGCGAGATGTGCACGCTCTGCGGGTCGGCCGGTTCGCCGCTGTTCAGCGTGACGCCGATCTGGGTGGCGACCTGGCGCAGCTGCGCGAAGATGTCCTGCCACTCGCGGACGCGCAGGTAGTTGAGGTACTCGCTGCGGCACATCCGGCGGAACTGGTTGCCGGACAGCTCCTTTTGCTGCTTCTTGAGGTACGCCCACAGGTTCAGGTAGCCGAGGAAGTCGCTGTTCGGGTCGCGGAACCGGGCGTGCGCCTGGGTGGCCTGGGCCTCCGCGTCGGTCGGGCGCTCGCGCGGGTCCTGGATCGACAGCGCCGCGGCGATCACCATCACCTCGCGCACGCACGCGTGCTTGTCCGCCTCGACGATCATCCGGGCCAGGCGCGGATCCAGCGGGATCTGCGCGAGCTGACGGCCGATCGGGGTCAGCCGGCGATGTCGCTCGCCGGCCTTGGCCGGCTCGATCGCCCCGAGCTCGGTGAGCAACTGCAGGCCGTCGGTGATGCTGCGCTTGTCCGGCTCGTCGATGAACGGGAACGCCGCGATGTCGCCGAGCCCGATCGCGGTCATCTGCAGGATCACCGAGGCGAGGTTGGTGCGCAGGATCTCGGGATCGGTGAACTCCGGGCGGTTCTCGAAGTGTTCCTCGGAGTACAGCCGGATGCAGATGCCGTCGCTGGTCCGGCCGGAGCGGCCCTTGCGCTGGTTCGCGCTGGCCTGCGAGATCGCCTCGATCGGCAGGTGCTGGACCTTGGTGCGATGGCTGTAGCGCGAGATCCGGGCGGTGCCGGGGTCGATCACGTACTTGATGCCCGGCACGGTCAGCGAGGTCTCGGCGACGTTGGTCGCGAGCACGATCCGGCGGCTGCTGCCGTGCGGCTGGAAGACGCGGTGCTGCTCGGCGTTCGACAGGCGGGCGTAGAGGGGGAGCACCTCGACCGACGAACCGGGCCGGCCGCGTTGCGCGGCGAACTTGTCGTTCAGCGCGTCGGCGGTGTCACGGATCTCCCGCTCGCCGCTGAGGAAGATCAGGATGTCGCCCGGTGCCTCGACCGACAGCTCGTCGACCGCGTCCAGGATGGCCTGGGTCTGGTCCCGCTCCAGCGTGCTCGGGTCCTCGGGGTCGTTGACCGGGCGATAACGGACCTCGACCGGGTAGGTCCGGCCCGAGACCTCGACGATCGGGGCCGGTACGCCGTTCGCGTCGGCGAAGTGCTCGGCGAACCGCTCCGGGTCGATGGTCGCCGAGGTGATGATCACCTTCAGGTCGGGCCGGCGGGGGAGCAGCTGCCTGAGATAGCCGAGGATGAAGTCGATGTTGAGGCTGCGCTCGTGCGCCTCGTCGATGATCAGCGTGTCGTACCGGCTCAGGTCACGGTCGCGCTGCAGCTCGTTGAGCAGGATGCCGTCGGTCATCAGCTTGACCAGCGAGCGATCGCTGACCTTGTCGGTGAAGCGCACGGCGTACCCGATGGTGTCGCCGAGCTCGGTGTCGAGCTCCTCGGCGATCCGCTCCGCGACGGTCCGGGCCGCGAGCCGCCGGGGCTGCGTGTGCCCGATCAGGCCCTGGACGCCACGGCCGAGCTCCAGGCAGATCTTCGGGATCTGCGTGGTCTTGCCCGACCCGGTCTCACCCGCGATCACGACGACCTGATGGTCCCGGATCGCCGCCGCGATGTCGTCCTTGAGCTGACTGACCGGCAGCTCTTCGGGATAGGTGATCTCCGGTACGGCGAGCCGGCGTAGCTCGACCCGCCGCTCGGCCTGCTCGATCGCGCCGAGCATGCCTTGCAGCGCCTGCGCCCGCTTGGCCGGCTCCCGCGTCGTGCGCACCCGCTCCAGCCGCCGCCCGAGCTGTTCCCGGTCGTGAACCGTCAGGCCTTCCAGCCGAGGAAGCAAGTCAGCCACGCTCGGGCCGCCCTCGACATCGACCTCAGCCTTGCGGGGCCGCCGATCGGTGGAGCCGGACGTCGGGCCGGCAGTCGGCTGGGCGTCCGTGCTGGTCGTGTCGCCGGCCGGACGGCCGCGCTTTCCGCCGCGACGGCGGGGACGGCGGCTGGGGGTCGCGTTCGCGGGGTCCTGGACGGGACCGGTGGCTGGGGTGGGACTGGAGGACTCGGTCCGGGCATCAGGCATGGCACCGATCAGTTTAGATGCCCCACTCCAATCACTCACCCGGATTACCCTCCGGGCAATCGATCAGGAATCGAGAAGCCCCCGGCGGACCGCGGACCTAACGTTCCGGTCATGAACCTGACAATCCACTGGACCTTCCTCCCGCACACCGACGCCGACGCCTCGTTGGCCTTCTACCGCGACGTTCTCGGCTTCGAGGTCCGCAAGGACGTCGGCGCCGACCGGATGCGCTGGATCACCGTCGGCCCGGCCGACCAGCCCGGCACCTCGATCGTGCTGACCCCGCCGGAAGCCGCCGACCTCACCGACGACGAGCGCAAGGTGCTCGAACAGCTGATCGCCAAGGGCGGCTACATGCTGGTGTTCGCCGCCGACGACCTCGACAAGACCTACGAGCAGATTCGCGGCGCCGGGGCGGACGTCGTTCAAGAGCTCATGGACCAGCCGTACGGCGTCCGCGACTGCGCCTTCCGCGACCCGGCCGGCAACATCGTCCGCATCCAGCAGCGCGACTGAGTCAGTCCCGGGTGCTGGGGACCTTCACCGCGAGGACCGGCACCGGAGACTCCAGCAGGACCCGCTGGGCCGTGCTGCCGAGGATCAGCTTGCCGACCGGGCTTCGCCGGCGCAGGCCCAGCACGATCAGCGAGACGTCGTCGGCGGCGGCTGCCTTGAGCAGTTCGGCGGCGACGTCGCCGGTGCCGACGGCCTGCTGGATGGTGACCTCGACGCCGAGCGCGCGCAGCTTCGCCTCGGCGGCGGCGAGTTCGTCGGCGTTGGCGTAGCGGCTGTCGATGTAGGCGTCGCCGCGGCTGGTGTTCAGCAGCAGCACCTGCGCCCCGCGCAGCTCGGCTTCGGCGGCGGCCGCGGTCAGCGCGGCCTCTCCTTCGGGGGTGGGCACGTAGCCGACGAGGATCTTCACAACTCACACTCTCCCATCAGGTCGGACCTGCACCACCCACCAAGCGCCCGCGGATCCGGCGCGTCACGCTCAGCTGGGCCGCCGGGGCCGCCGGAAACGGCGGTTGGTGGGTGGTGCACGTCCGGGGTCAGTCGTCCTCGCCGAAGGTGAGGCGGTCGCGGGTGGGCTGGGTGCCGCGGACGCGGGCGACCAGCCGCGGCAGGTACGGGACGAACAGTGCGAGCACGGTCAGCACGATGATGATCAGGCTGAGCGGCCGGGTGAAGAACACGCTCGCGTCGCCGTTGGAGATCACCAGCGCCCGCCGGAACTGCTCCTCCATCGTCGGGCCGAGGATGACGCCGAGGATCACCGGCGCGATCGGGAAGTCCAGCTTGCGCATGAAGAACCCGATCACCCCGATCAGCAGCGCCATCAGCACCTCGTAGCCCGAGCCGGACAGCGAGTACACGCCGAGGCAGGCGAAGACCAGGATCCCGGCGTACAGCAGCGGCCGGGGGACCTTGAGTACCTGGACCCAGATCTGGATCAGCGGCAGGTTCATGATCAGCAGGATCAGGTTGCCGACGTACAGTGACGCGATGAGCGTCCAGACCAGCGTGCCCTGGTCCTCGAACAGCTGCGGCCCGGGCTGCACGTTGAAGATCTGGAACGCCGCCAGCATCACGGCCGCGGTCGCCGACGTCGGCAGGCCGAGCGTGAGCAGCGGCACCAGGACCCCGGAGAACGACGCGTTGTTGGCCGCCTCGGGCCCGGCCACGCCCTCGATCGCGCCGTCGCCGAACTCGTCCGGGTGCTGACGTCCCGCCCGCCGGGCTCGTTTCCGGGCCCGCCGCTTCTCGATCGTGTACGACAGGAACGTCGGTACCTCGGCGCCGCCCGACGGGATCGCCCCGAACGGGAAGCCCAGCGCGGTCCCGCGCAACCAGGGCGCCCACGACCGCGACCAGTCGGCCCTGTTCAGGTAGCCGGTCCGCAGCTGCCCTTTCTCCAGGACGGCCGGCCGGTCCGGCGTACTGCGCAGCTTCGACGCGACGTGCAGGGTCTCGCCGATCGCGAACAACCCGACGATCACGATCACCACGTCCACGCCGTCGAGCAGCCGCAGCGTGCCGAAGGTGTAGCGCTGCGCGCCGGACAGGCTGTCGAGTCCGATCAATCCGATGAACAGGCCGACCGTGAGCGAGAGCAGTCCGCGGACGAGCGAATGCCCGACCAGCGCGGTCACCGCGACCATCGCCAGCAATGTGATCGCGAAGTAGTCGGTGGCCTGGAAGTTGCTGGCCAGGCTGCCGATCGGTTTGGCCACGAACGTCAGCAGCACGGTCGAGATCGTGCCGGCCACGAACGAACCGATCGCGGCTGTGGCCAGCGCGGCTCGGGCCCGGCCCTTGAGCGCCATCTTGTGGCCCTCGATCGCGGTCGCCACCGAGGCGGACTCGCCGGGGGTGTTGATCAGGATCGAGGTGGTCGACCCGCCGTACATCGCGCCGTAGTAGATCCCGGCGAACATGATGAACGCGCCGATCGGGTCGGAGAAGTTGAAGGTGATCGGCAGCAGCAGCGCGATGGTCAGCGCCGGGCCGATGCCGGGCAGGATGCCGACCAGCATGCCCAGCGTCACGCCGAGCACGGCCCAGAGCAGGTTCATCGGGTCGAGCACGGTGCCGAACCCGTGCATCAGGTCGCCGAAGACGGCAAGTGGGATCACAGGCCGAGCACCCCTTCCGGCAGCGAGATGTCGAGGAACTGGGTGAAGGCGATGTAGACGACGACCGCGAGGACGACGGCCACGACGATGTCGCGGACGAGCTGCCGGCTGCCGAGCACCCGGGCCGCGGCGAAGAAGAGCAGCGCGGTCGCGATCAGATAGCCCAGCGGTACGACGAGGAACGCGTACAGCACGAGCAGCGCGGAGATCGCCACCGGCTCGAACCAGCTCCGCTCGGCGATTCCGCCGCCGGTCTCAGCGGGCTCGGTCTGTGCCGTATGGCGGGGAGAGCGCAGCCCTTCGACCAGGTAGCCGAGCGACAGCAGGAGCCACGCGGACGTGACGAGCAGGGGGAAGAACCTGGGGCCTTGCGGGTCCAGGCCCTTCGGGCTGCGGATGTCGAAGACGCCGATCAGGAAGGTGGAGCTCAGTACGACAAGCACAACCGCGGCGATGATCCGGACCAGCCGGGACGCCTCGACCTCGACATCGGCGGTGCGAACCGGTTCCCCGGCGACGGCGTCCGCCGCGGTTGCGCCCGGGCTCGGAGTGGCGCCCGGGTCGGTCGTCGCCGAGGCGGGGGTTGCCGGCCGCGCCGGTTCGGTTGCGTCGGTGCTCATACGATCCCCAGTTCCTGCAGCAGTCCCTCGACCCGGGTGGTCTCGTCGGCGATGAACTTCGTCGCCTCGTCGCCGGTCTTGAAGAAGTCGGTCCAGCCCTGCTTCTCGCGGATCTCGGCCCACTCGGGTGAGTTGTTGACCTTGGTGACGAACTCGATCAGCCGTTGCCGGTCGGCCTCCGGGATGTCCGGCGGTGCGACGATCGCGCGCCAGTTCAGCACCTCGGTGTCGTAGCCCTCCGACTTCAGCGTCGGCAGCTGCTTGCCGGCCACCGTCATCGGCTCGGTCCCGGTCGTCGCGAGCACCCGCATCTTGCCGGCGGTGATCTGCTCCTCGAACTCGCTCAGCCCGGAGATGCCGACGGTGACATCGCCGGACAGGATCGCGGCGGTCGCCTCGCCACCGCCGGAGTAGCTGATGTACTTCACCTTCGACGGATCCGCGCCGGCGGTCTTCACCAGGACCCCCGCGGCGATGTGGTCCGTACCACCGATCGTGCCGCCGCCCCAGCTGACCGACGCCGGATCGGCCTGGTACTTGGCGACCAGGTCCTTCAGCGACTTCAGCGGCGAGTCGGCCTTGACCACGAACACCTCCTGCTCGGCGGTGAGGGTCGCGATCGGGGTCGTGTCGGAGAGCGTGATCTTGGACTGGTTCAGGGTCAGCGCCCCGACCATGACCAGGCCGGTGACCATCAGGTTGTGCGGGTCCTTGCGGCTCTTGGTGACCAGCCTGGACACGCCGACGGCGCCGCCGGCACCGGTCACGTTGACCACCGACGTGGCGCGGCCGGGCAGCACGTCGTCCTCCTGGACGACGTGCTGGAACTGCCGGGCGGTCAGGTCCCAGCCGCCGCCGGGCGCGGCGGGCACCATGATCTCGAGGTTGCGGGACGGGAAGTCACCGGCCACGCTGTCGCTCTCGAGCGCCGAGCAGCCCGACAGCACCAGGCTCACGGACAGCCCGGCGGCGAGCAACGCGGAGCGCCGGGAGCGACGCCTGGTACGGCGGCCGGCGGTGGTGCGTGGCACGAGCCGCGGCAAGGATCGCGACATCGGGTACCTCCTTCAGGGCACGCGGGGGCAAGGGGTGGCCTGGATCACTGGCGACCGTAGCAGCATTCCACCAGGAGGTACAGAGATTCCGTTCTGCGGACCGGCGGGTTATCTTCGGCACTGGAAGTGACCGGCGGAAAGGGGCGGCATGACGGACGGTGGGCCTGCTGGAGAGCGTGAGCTGGCGGGAGTCCGGAGTGTGCACCGGGCTCTCGACCTGCTGGAGCGGTTCGACGACGAGCACCCGACCTGGACGCTGGCCGAGCTGACGGCGGCGAGCAAGTTGCCCAAGACAACGGTTCTGCGGCTGGTGACGACGCTGGAGCAGCGTGGTCTGGTGGCGGCGATCGGACCGGGGCGCTACGCGATCGGGCCGGGCTTCCTGCGCTGGTCGCGGTTGAGCAGCGCGAGTATGGAGATCCCGCCGGCCGTCCGGTCCGCGATGGGCAAGCTGGCCGCCGACACAGGGGAGACGGCCAACCTGTACATCCGGGTCGGGCGGACGCGCGTCTGCCTGGCGCAGGCGCAGGGCACGTTGAGCGTGCGGCACTCGATCGCGGTCGGCTCGGCGCTGCCGCTGTGGGGTGGCGCGGCGTCGCGGGTGCTGCTCAGCGATCCGCCGGTGCTGGCGGCCGACCCGTCGGTGATCGACGACGTCGCCGTCGAGTCGCCGTACGGGAGCGACTTTCCGAAGAAGCTGCGGGCGCTGGCGGCGGCGACGGGGGAGCGGGGGTTCGCGATCACCCACGGAGAGCGCGAACTCGGGGCCTCCGGCGTATCCGCGCCGGTACTGCGATCGGACGGGCGTGTGGTCGCGGCGGTCGGGATCGGCGGACCGACGACGCGCTTCAACGAGGAGCGGTTGCCGGGTTACGTGCAGGCCGTACGACGTTGCGCCCGGACGATCGGGTCGACCGGCTGGAGCGGGTTCAGTGCGTCCTGACAGCAGTTCGACCGCGGGAGTGTCAGCAGATCTGCTGGCCGGCGTGCGAGTGCTGGATCTGACGAACGTGCTCGCCGGACCTTTCGCCGGATACCAGCTGGGGCTGATGGGCGCGGACGTGGTGAAGATCGAGGTGCCGGGCACCGGCGATCTGGCCCGCAATCTCGGTGCCGATCCGGAGCTGAGCGCGCGTGGGCTGGGCATCTCGTTCCTGGCCCAGAACGGCGGGAAGCGCTCTCTCACGCTCGACCTCAAGTCGCCGGGCGGTCGCGAGGTGTTCGAGCGGCTGGTCCGCGACGCCGACGTGCTGCTGGAGAACTTCCGGCCCGGCGTCCTGGAGCGGCTCGGCTTCGGCTGGGACGTGCTGCACGCGCTCAACAACGGACTGGTGTACTGCGCGGTCTCCGGCTTCGGGCAGACCGGGCCGATGCGCGGCCGGCCGGCGTACGACCAGATCATCCAGGGGTTGTCCGGGATGATGAGCGTCACCGGTACGCCGGAGAGCGCGCCCACGCGGACCGGGTTCCCGATCGCGGACACGCTCGGCGGGTACGCCGCGGCGTTCGCGATCTCGGCCGCGCTGGTGAAGCGCTCTCGCACCGGGACCGGCAGCTATCTCGACGTGTCGATGCTGGAGACCGCCGTCGCCGCGATGGGCTGGGTGGTGTCGGACTATCTGGTCGCCGGACGGGAACCACGGGCCATGGGCAACGAGAACGCGACCTCCGCGCCGTCCGGCACCTTCGCCACCGCCGACGGCGCGCTGAACATCGCGGCGAACAAGCAGGAGCAGTACGTCGAGCTGTGCACGGTGCTCGGCCGGCCGGAGCTGATCGCGGACGAGCGCTTCGCGACCCGGGAGGCGCGCAAACTGCATCGTTCCGAGCTGAAGGTCGAGTTGGAGAGAACGCTCGGAGAGCGCTCTGCCGCCGAATGGGACGAGCTGCTGTCGACGACCGGCGTACCGGTGGCGCCGGTGCTGACCGTTCCGCAGGCGCTCGCGTTGGCGCAGGTGTCCGGGCGCCAGTTGCTGCACGAGGTCGCCATGCCGGAGATCGACGAGAACGGCGGGGAGCGCTCTCTGCTGGTTCTCGGGAGCAGCGTGCACGTTGACAGTCGGTCAGTCGGCCCGTCCGGGCGGCCGCCGCAGTTGGGTGAGCACGTCGACGAGATCCTGGCCGAAGCCGGTTACACCGCGGCGGAGATCGCGGACCTGCGAGCCCGAGGAGTCGTATGAGCGAGTCGGTAGGGGACTGGTGGTCGACCGCGATCACCGACATCCAGCCCGGAATGATCCGGTTGCGCGGCTACGCCGTCGAGGACCTCATCGGCGCGGTCAGCTACCCGCAGATGGTGTGGCTGATGACCCGCGGCGAGCTGCCGACCGCAGCCGAAGCCAAGCTGCTCGAACTCACCCTGGTCGCCGCCGTCGATCACGGCCCCCAAGCGCCGTCCATCGCCGCGACCCGGATGGCGGCCTCCTGCGGCCTGGACCTCAACAACGCGATGGCCACCGGCGTCAACCTCCTGGGTGACGTCCACGGCGGCGCCGGCCAGCAGTGCCTGGAAGTCCTGCTCCAGCTGAGAGCGACCGTCGAAGCGGGCGAGAGCCCCGAGTCCGCGGCCCGCGCCCTCGTTGCCGACTACAAGCAACGAAGGGCGTTCATCCCGGGCTTCGGCCACCGCTGGCACCCGCGCGACCCACGCCGCGACCCGCTGATCACCGCTCTCCAGCACGCCGTCGACGACGGCACCACGCGGGGCGACCACCTCGAGCTGGTCCTCGCCGTGGAACGAGTGCTTGCCGAAGGCACCAAGCCCGTACCGATGAACGTCGACGGCGCCACCGCCGCCATCTACGCCGAGCTCGGCTTCGCCCCCGAACTGGCCCGCGGGCTGTTCGTGCTGTCCCGCTCCGTCGGCCTGCTCGCGCACGCCTGGGAACAGCGCAACGAACCGACGCGCATCAAGGGCCCGCTGCCGAAGGGCATCAACCCGACATACACGGGCCCGGCCCCCCGCTCAGTGCCCGGACTCTGACCCCAGGTCGCGCTTGACCACCTTGCCGGTGGCGGTCCGCGGCAGCTCGTCGACGACCACGATCTCCCGCGGCGCCTTGTAGCGCGCGAGATTGCCCCGCACGTGCTCGATCAGCTCCTCCGGTGTCGCGGCGCCGTCGAGCACCACGTACGCGACCAGCCGCTGACCGAAGTCCTCGTCGGGTACGCCGACCACCGCCGCGTCGGTCACCGCCGGATGCGTGAGCAGACAGTCCTCGACCTCACCGGGATAGACGTTTTCACCGCCGGACACGATCATGTCGTCCTCGCGGCCGTCGACGAACAACCGGCCGTGCGCGTCGAGATGGCCGAGGTCTCCGGTGCTCATCCGCCCGTCGACGACCGTCTTCGAGCTCCCGTCGGAGTAGCCGCCGAACACGAGCCCGCCGCCGGCGAAGATCCGCCCGGTCTCACCGGTCGGCACCGGCCGGTCGTCGGGCCCGAGGATCCGGACCGAACTGCCGAGGCACGGATTTCCGACCGTGCCGGGCGCGGTCAGCAAGTCGGCCGACGACGCGATCGTCGCGATCCCGATCTCGCTGGAGCCGTACGCGTCGCACAGCACCGGGCCGAACTGATCGATGAAGCGCGAGGCCAGCGACGGCGGCAACGCGGACGCGCCGGAGATCACCGCGCGCACCGACCGCACGTCGTACCGGGCGAGCTCGGTGGGTCCGAGCTCGAGCATCCGCTGCAGCATCACCGGTACGGCGACAACCGACCCCGCGCGCGTCGCCTCGATCGAGCCGAGCACCGCCGCCGCGTCGTACCGGCGGGCCAGCACGAGCGGCGATCCGAGGAACAGCGCCAGCATCGAGGTCAGCAGTCCGAGCCCGTGGAACAGCGGCGGGCAGATCACCATCGGCTCTCCGGCCCGCAACCCGAAGCGCTGCAGCGCCGAAGCCGTCAGGCCCGCCAGTCCGAGTGCGGTCGGCGCGCGCGGCGCGGCCTTCGGCGTACCGGTGGTGCCCGACGTGAGGATCGTGATGTGCCCCGGTCGCTCCGGCGCCGGAGGCTCCGGCGCACCCAGTGCGGCGAGGTCGTCGAGTCCACTGCCGTCCTTCCGCCACCCGAGTACGGCGGGAACGTCGGTCTCGACCCCGAACTCCTCATCGCGCACGAGCAGGTCCGGCCGATGGCGCTCCAGTACGGCGGACATCTGCGGCGCGGCGAACTCCGTGTTCACGAACAGCACGTCGGCACCCAGCCGCGAGGCCGCGAGCGTGGCCGCCAGGAAGTACCGGTGGTTCCGGCAGACCACCGCAACCTTGCTCCCGGCGACGATCCCGAACCGCGCGTGCATCCCGGCCGCGATCGCCGCCACCCAGCGATCGAGTTCGCCGTACGTCAGCTGTCCGCGCTCGTCGATCACCCCCGGACGGTCCGGGAAGCGGATCGCGGCGACAGCGCCCAGCGCCGCCATCGACTGCCCCCACCGCCGCAACGCCCGCTCGATCCCTGGCAGCTGCGCCGGCCCCGCGGAGCGCCAGACCCCCGAACGCGCCAGCGCCAGCGTGACCGCGCCGGCCTCAGCCGCGCGCCGGACCAGCCAGTCCGGAGGCTGGATCGGCTTGATCGGGCGGATCGGGATCACGGCGTGCGCTTCCGTGCCGAGCTCTGCCGGAAGTAGAACTCGAACAGCCGGTCCGTCGGCACCCGCAGAAGGTTGCCGAGGGCATCCGCCGGCCGGACCAGCGGCGGCGTGATGTTGTGCGGCCGCTCGGCCACCGCCCGGCAGACCTGATCAGCGGCCTGCTCCGGCGTCAGCCCCGGCATGCTGTGCAGCAACGGAGTCGGCTGGCTCATCCGGGTGTGAACCAGTCCCATGTAGACCGTCGACGTGGTGACGCCGTCGTGCCGGAGTTCCTGCGAGATGCACCGCAGCCACACGTCGAACGCGCTCTTCGAGGCCAGGTACGCCGACCAGCGCGCCAGCGGGGGAGTCCGCACGCCGGCCGTCGACACGTTCACGATGTGTCCCGCGCCGCGCTCCCGCATCGACGGCAGCAGCTCCAGCACGAGTTTGGCCGGGCCGAGGTAGTTGACCGAGTTGGTCCGCTCGATGTCGTGGAACCGCTGGTAGGAGTCCGCGATCGACCGCCGGATCGACTTGCCCGCGTTGCTGACCAGGACGTCGACCCGCCCGTGGTCGCGCAGCACGTCGACGACCAGCTGCTCGATCGCCGCGGGATCGGCGAGGTTGGTGGGATGGATGTGCGCGCGCCCGCCCGACGCCGTGATCCCGTCCGCGACCACCTGCAGCTGCTCGGCGGTCCGCGCGACCAGCAGCACCGTCGCTCCCGCCGCCGCGAGCCGCCGAGCCGTCGCCTCACCGATCCCGTACGACGACCCGGTGACCAGCACGACCTTGTCCCGCACGGCGTCGCTCAGCCGGGCGTCCGGGATCCCGCTCCGCCCGTTGACCAACGCGACGAGCAAGGGCCATCCCGGCGGGCGTCTGTCCATGCCGTCGATATTACTTTCAGGTAGCTTCCAGCGACACCCTCCACAGCCACTCGCGGACGAGCGCCGCGAACAACTCCGGCCAGGACCGGGACGCTCTCGGCGTGGGTGGCGTGGTGAAGTGACATCGCGGTAGTTCTAACAGGGCCCGCCGACATAGTGTCGGGGCATGAGTCGTCGAGCGTTGCATCAAGTAGCTCCGGAGCCGGAAGTGCTCAGGAGGCGGTTGGAGCGAGCGCAGGAGGTGGCTGCCGGGACCGGGCTGGTGATCGCGCCGGGCTCCGATCTGCGCTACCTGCTCGGGCAGGGAGGTGGGTCGTTCGAGCGGCTGACCGCGCTCGTCGTGCCGGCTGAAGGAACTCCGGCGCTCGTCGTACCGAAGCTGGAAGCGCCTGGGTACGCCGATGTGCCGCTGAGCGAGCTGGGCGTGGACGTGCTGACTTGGGTCGACGGCGACGACCCGTACGCGCTGGTCGGCGACCGGCTGGGCAAACCGGAGCGGGTGGCGGTCAGCGACTTCGCCATTGCGCTGCACGTACTCGCATTGCGGCACGCGATGCCGTCGGCCGAGCAGGTGCTGGCCGGGCCGATCGTGCGGGAGCTGCGGATGCGCAAGGACGCGGCGGAGATTGCCGAGCTGCGGGCGGCCGGAGCGGCGATCGACAGGGTGCACGCACGGGTTCCCGAGTTCCTCCGGGCCGGGCGGACCGAAGCCGAGGTCGGCGCGGACCTCACGGCGGCGATCGTCGAGGAGGGTCACGTGCTGGCCGACTTCGTGATCGTCGGCAGCGGACCGAACGGCGCGAGTCCGCATCACGACGTGTCGGACCGGGTGATCGAGGCCGGCGACGTGGTGGTGGTCGACATCGGCGGGCCGCTGCCGTCCGGTTTCAACTCCGACTCCACCCGGACCTACGCGGTCGGTGAGCCGCGGGACGTGGACGTGCGCGCGACGTACGGCGTACTGCAGGAGGCGCAGCAAGCGGCGGTGTCAGCCGTGCGGCCCGGTGTCACGGCAGAGTCGATCGACGCCGCTGCCCGGTCGGTGATCGCGGCTGCCGGGTTCGGCGACTACTTCATCCACCGGACCGGGCACGGGATCGGCCTGGACGTGCACGAGGAGCCGTACATCGTCGCGGGCAACGAGCTGGTGCTGGAGCCGGGAATGGCGTTCAGTGTCGAGCCGGGCATCTACCAGCCGGGCCGGTGGGGTGCGCGGATCGAGGACATCGTCATCGTGACCGAGGACGGCGTGGAGTCGGTCAACCAGCGTCCGCACGAGCTGCTGGTCGTCTAGGCAACTCGGAAAGTCTTGCGGTACGCCAGTGGCGAGACGCCGAGGCTGCTGCGCAGGTGGTGACGCAGTGAGGCCGCCGTACCGAGTCCGGCGGCTTCGGCGATCCGGTCCACGGGCAGGTCTGTCGTCTCCAGCAGGTGACAGGCATGCCGGACCCGTTGCTGCAGCAGCCAGGTGCCGGGGGACTGGCCGGTCTCGGCCTTGAAGCGCCTGCTGAACGTCCGCACACTCATCCGCGCGTGCGACGCCATGGCGGCCAGGCTGATCTCCTGGTCGAGCCGCTCCAGCGCCCACGCGCGGGTGGGTCCGGTGCCGTCACTGCCCTCGTCCGGGACCGCCCGCTCGATGAACTGGGACTGGCCACCGTCCCGCCAGGGCGGTACGACGCAGTGCCGGGCCGCGCGGTTCGCCACCTCGCTGCCGAAGTCGCTGCGCACCAGGTGCAGGCACAGGTCGACTCCGGCGGCCAGTCCGGCCGAGGTGATCACGTCACCGTCGTCGATGAACAGCAGGTCCTCGTCGAGCTTCACCTGCGGGTAGAGCGCGCGGAACAGCTCGGCCCGGATCCAGTGCGTCGTCGCCGGCCGGCCGTCGAGCAGCCCGGCCGCGGCGAGCACGAAGGCGCCGGTGCAGATCGACGCGATCCGGGTGCCGGGGCGGATCAGCGCGAGCGCTGCGGCGACGTCGTCCGGCAGGGTGCCCTCGTGGCGCGCCTGGGGGAGATAGGTGCCCGGGATGATCACCGTGTCGGCTTCGGCCAGCACCTCGGCGCCGTGGTCCGGGACGATCGTGAAACCGGCCGAGGCGCGAACCGGCTCGGCGCGGACGCCGCAGACCTTCACGTCGTACAGGCGGGTGCCGTCGGCGCGCGCGGCGGCGCCGAAGACGGTGGACGGGATGGTCAGGTCGAAGCCGACCACCGGGTCCAGGGCGAGCACGGCGACGCGGTGCGGCGTACTGGAAGCGGCCATGGCCATATCTTGACACATGGTGGCGTTCAGGCCACTGTTTCGGCGGCGCGAAGCTTCGGATACTCGGTGGGTGACCGAGATCCTGGAGAAGAAGACCTACCGGCTGCATCGCGCCTGGCCGGTCGCCGCCGTCGGATTTGTCACGCTGATCGGCGCCGCCGGCTTCCGCTCGGTACCGAGTGTGCTGCTCGACCCGCTGCACGAGGAGTTCGGCTGGTCGCACGCGACGATCTCGGCCGCGGTCTCGATCAACCTGCTGCTCTACGGCCTGATCTCGCCGTTCGCCGCGGCGCTGATGGACCGGCTCGGCCTGCGCAAGGTGGTCAGCGGGGCGCTGGTGCTGATCGCGCTCGGCAGTGGGCTGACGGTCTTCATGAACTCGTCCTGGCAGCTGCTGCTGTGCTGGGGGCTGCTGGTCGGTGTCGGAACCGGGTCGATGTCGCTCACGTTCGTCGCCACGATCACCGGGCGCTGGTTCGTGGAGCGGCGTGGGCTGGTGACCGGCATCCTGACCGCCGCGGGCGCTACTGGCCAGCTGGTGTTCCTGCCGCTGATCGCGGCGCTGGCGACGTCGTACGGGTGGCGGGTGCCGGCGCTGGTCGCCGCGGCTGCCGCGCTGGCGGTGGTGCCGTTGGTGCTGCTGTTCCTGCGCGACTACCCGAGTGACGTCGGGCTGCGCGCGTACGGCGCTCCGGAGGGCAGTACGGCGGGGCAGCGGGTCACCACGACCGGGAGCAGCGCGATGCGGGCGCTGACGGCGTTGCGGGTCGCGGCGCGGCAACCGGCGTTCTGGCTGCTCGCGGGTGGGTTCGCGATCTGCGGCGCGTCGACGAACGGGCTGGTCGGTACGCACTTCGTCACCGCCGCGCACGATCACGGGATGCCGGTCACGACGGCCGCGTCGCTGCTCGCTCTGGTCGGGGTGTTCGACGTCGGCGGCACGATCATCTCGGGCTGGCTGACCGATCGCTGGGACCCGCGGTATCTGCTGATCGCGTACTACTCGCTGCGCGGGTTGTCCCTGCTGATCCTGCCGTCGCTGCTCGGGCCGTCCGCGGAGCCGAGCGTGTGGGTGTTCATCATCTTCTACGGGCTGGACTGGGTGGCGACCGTGCCGCCGACGGTCGCGCTGTGCCGGGAGTGGTTCGGTGTGGACGGGCCGATCGTGTTCGGCTGGGTGTTCGCGTCGCACCAGGTCGGCGCGGCGCTCGCGGCGACCGGCGCCGGCGCGATCCGCGACGTGCAGGGCAGCTACAACCTGGCCTGGTACCTGGCCGGTGGCCTGTGCGCCGCGGCGGCGTTGATGTCGGCGAGCATCGGACGGCGCCTGGTGGCTCCTGCCTGACCGTGAGTTAGCCTCGACTTTGGTTGAGGTCGGTCGGGAGGAGTTGGCATGGACATCGAACCGGGTGAACTGACCGTCGGGCAGCTGTCCGAACGCAGCGGTGTGGCGATCTCCGCGCTGCACTTCTACGAACGCCAGAACCTGATCGTCAGCCGGCGGACGTCCGGCAACCAGCGCCGCTACAAGCGCGACACGCTGCGCCGGGTCGCGCTGATCCGGATCGCCCAGCGCGTCGGCATCCCGCTCGCCGACGTCGCCGCGATCCTCGCGCTGCTGCCCGACAACCGCACCCCGACCCGGCAGGACTGGGAACGCATCTCGCAGTGCTGGCAGGCCGAACTCGACCGCCGCATCGTCCAGCTGGAACAACTGCGCGACGACTTCAAGGACTGCGTCGGCTGCGGGTGCCTGTCCCTCGACCGCTGCGCCCTGGCCAACCCGTACGACGCGTTGGCGTCCCGAGGCCCCGGCCCGCAACGCCTCGTGGACACCGCCGGGACTCCGTGCCATCCGGGCGCGGCCTGCGCGGACACGACCTGCGAGGTCAGCGCCTAAGGTCCGGCAGTCCGGTGACCCTCTTTCTCATCCGAGGTTTTCCACAGGTTGAGGTCCAGGGCCCACGGGATGGGGGTGCGGGCGTCTAGGGTCGTTGGCATGGGTGATGCGTTGAAGTTGTCCGAGACCCGCGCCGCGACCGCTGCCGGGGTGATCTCGGCGATCGCGGGGGACTCCGCGCGCTTGCGGGACGACCAGGAGACCGCGGTCGCCGCGCTGTGCGAGCCCAATGCGCGGGTGCTCGTCGTCCAGGCGACCGGCTGGGGCAAGTCCGCGGTGTACTGGGCCGCGACCGCGATCCGCCGGTCCGAGGGGGCCGGGCCGACACTTGTCGTTTCCCCACTGCTGTCCTTGATGCGCGACCAGGTGGCCGCCGCGGCGCGCGCCGGACTGCGCGCCGCGACGCTCAACTCGTCCAACGTCGACGAGTGGTCGGCGATCGAGACCGACCTGCGCTCCGGCGCGATCGACGTCCTGCTCGTCTCGCCGGAGCGACTGGCCAATCCGGGTTTCGGGCGCCGCGTCCTCGACGGGCTGGCCGGCCAGATCGGCCTGCTGGTGATCGACGAGGCGCACGCGGTCTCCGACTGGGGTCACGACTTCCGGCCCGACTACCGGCGGGTCTCCGAGGTCCTGCAGAAGCTCAACCCGCAGACCCCGGTGCTCGCGACGACGGCGACGGCCAACACCCGCGTCACCGAGGACGTCGCGCACCAGCTCGGCGAGTCGACGCTGGTCCTGCGTGGTCCGCTGGCCCGGTCGAGCCTGCAGTTGGCGGTCGTGAACGCGTTGTCCCCGCTCGACCGCTTCGCCTGGGTGGTCGACCATCTGCCGAAGCTGCCCGGCTCCGGCATCGTCTACACGTTGACCGTCGCCGACGCGCAGCGGCTGGCCTCGGCGATCCAGGAAGTGCACGGCGCCGCCGTACCGGTCGCGGCGTACACGGGCGGGCTGGAGGCGGGGGAGCGGGAGAGGCTCGAGGACGCCCTGCGGGACAACCGGTTGAAGGCGCTCGTCGCGACGTCCGCGCTCGGCATGGGATACGACAAGCCCGACCTCGGCTTCGTCGTGCACGTCGGCTCGCCGCCGTCGCCGGTGTCGTACTACCAGCAGGTCGGGCGGGCCGGTCGAGGGATCGACCACGCCGTCGTCGCGCTGCTTCCGTCGGACGCCGACGCGGGCGTGTGGGACTACTTCGCGACCGCGACCATCCCCGTGCCCGAGCAGGTGAACCGCCTGCTGGCCGGCCTCTCGGTGTACGGGCCCGACCAGCCGGCGACCGTGCCGTCGCTGGAGGCCGAGACCGGACTGCGCCGCGGCCGGGTGGAGCTGATGCTGAAGCAGCTCGCCGTGGACGGCGCGGTCGAGCGGGTCGAGCGCGGCTGGGTGCGGACCGACGTCCCGTGGACCTTCGACGCGGCCCACTACGACGGCATCGTCGCCGTACGGCGTCGCGAGGCCGACATCATGCGCGCCTACACCCGCGGCGAACGTTGCCTGATGCAACTTCTCCAGGAGTCTTTGGACGACCCGACCGCCGAGCCGTGTGGCCGGTGTTCGGTCTGCCTCGGCCTGCTCCCGGACCCGCTCACCGCGAGCCCCGACCCGGAGACCGTGCAGGCGATCACGCGTCAGCTCCGCGGTGAGACGCACGTGCTCGAACCGCGCAAGATGTGGCCGGGGGGAGCCTTCGGCGCCAAGGGCCGGATCCCTCCGGGCCTGCTCGCCGATCCGGGCCGGACGATCGTCTTCGCCGACGCGCCCGAGTGGCGGGAGGTGCTGCGCTCCACCTTCGGCACCGACACGCCGGACCCCGCGGCGCTCGACGCGCTGAAGGCGGGGTGCGTCGCGGCGTTGTCGCGCTGGCGGGACGCATGGTCGCGGCGCCCCGAGGTCGTCGTTCCGTTGCCCGCGGCCGGCAACCGCGCTCTCACGACGGCCGTCGCCGATCATCTGGCCGAGATCGGGCGCCTGGATCGGGCGGACCTTCCGCTGCAGCCGTTCGGCGCCATCGACGATCTGTCCTCCGCGGAGGAGGCCAAGGTCTGGCGGGACGCGATCGAGATCGACGGCGCCACGGCGCAGTCCGTCACCGGTCGATCGGTGCTGCTGGTCGTCGACGCGTCGTCGTCGCAGTGGCCGATCACTGTGGCCGCCGCGAAACTCCGTGAGGCCGGCGCGGCCGCCGTGCTTCCTCTGCTCATCCACCGCCGCCCGTAGTCACTCCACCTCGGGAGATGGGTGCGGTGTGGGTCAGGCGTCCTGGAGAGCTTCGGTGGTTTCGGTCACCGACTTCAGGTCGGACAGCAGTTTGACCCAGCCTTCGCTGACCATCGCACGGATCCGGCTGCCGGGTTCGAAGCCGGTGTGGATGACGGTCAGTTTCACCTGGTCGCCGTCGGGCTCGAGTTCGAAGGTGACCGTCGACAGCGGTTCGGCGCTGGTGGCCGCTTCGTCCTCGGCGCTCAGCTCGACCGCGCGCGCGAACTCCGGCGTGATCGTGTGCCAGGTGTAGGACAGCCGCTTGTACGGCTCGTGCTCGACGACCTTCTGACCGGCGCCGGCCATCGTGACGTCGCCCATCTTCCACGTCATCGGTGAGCCGGGCTGCCAGTCGGTCTCGTGGTGCAGACCCCAGTACTGCCGCGTGAACTCCGGCTCGGTCAGCGCGCGCCACAGCCGTTCGGGCGTGGTCCGGATGTAGATGGTGTAGACGAAATCGGTGTCGCTCATGGTCTGTTGCTCCAATGCGGTCTTGAGGTCGGCGAACAGGCGCGCCCGCCGACGGTCGTACCGGGTGATCCAGCGGTCCGCGATGGCGTTGATCGGTTCGGCGTTCAGGTAGTGCAACTTCTCCCGGCCGCGCCGGACGGTGGTGACGAGGTTGGCCGCTTCCAGGACGGCGAGATGTTTGCTCACCGACTGCCGGGCCATCTCGAGCACGGCGCACAGCTCCCGCAGGGTCTGGCCGTTGCGGGCGTTCAGCTCGTCCAGCAGCCGCCGACGGCTCGGGTCCGCGAGAGCGCGGAACACGTCGTCCATCACGCCGTAGCACTCCTAACAGGCAGCCCGTTGGCTGCCTTTCGACAATAGGCAGCCGCCAGGCTGCATGTCAACCGCCTGAGGTTCTGGGGGCAGTACGAGTTCGGCGGTCGCCGACGGCGATCCCGCTGCACAAGTTCGGCGTGGCGAGGTCCGCGAACGGGCACTCGCCCAGACGTGACCTCTCCCGCTCCCGTCGGCCCGAAGCTCGTCCTCGTCACCGGTGTGACCGGCTACATCGGCGGACGCCTGGTGCCCGAACTGCTGGAGGCCGGCTATCGCGTCCGCGCGATGGCGCGCAACCCGCGCCGTCTGGAGGGTCGCGACTGGTACGACGACGTGGAGGTCGTCGAGGCCGACGCGGGGGACCAGCACCAGGTCGAGGCCGCGCTCGAGGGCGTGGACGTCGCCTACTACCTGATCCACGCGCTCGGCACCGGCAAGAAGTTCGAGGCCCGGGACCGGCACACCGCACGCACCTTCGCCGCCGCGGCGCGTGGAGCCGGCGTCGGGCGGATCGTCTATCTCGGCGGCCTGTACCCGGACGACGAGGAACTCTCGCCGCACCTGAGCTCGCGCCGCGAGGTCGGCGAGATCCTGCTCGCGTCCGGCGTACCGACGTCCGTGTTGCGGGCCGCCGTCATTCTCGGGTCGGGATCGGCGTCGTTCGAGATGCTGCGCTACCTGACCGAGCGGCTGCCGGTGATGGTGACGCCGCGCTGGCTCAGCACGCGGATCCAGCCGATCGCCGTGCGCGACGTCCTGCACTATCTGGTCGGCAGCGCGGAGCTGCCGGCCGACGTCAACCGCGGCTTCGACATCGGCGGGCCGGACGTGCTGACGTACCGGGACATGATGCAGCGGTACGCCGACGTGTCGAGCCTGCGGCGCCGCCGGATCGTGACGCTGCCGTTGCTCACCCCGTCGCTGTCCAGCCACTGGGTCGGCCTGGTGACGCCGGTCCCGAACAGCATCGCGCGGCCGCTGGTCGACAGCCTGATTCACGAAGTGGTCTGCAAGGAGCACGACATCGCCCAGTACGTGCCGGATCCCGAACCGGGGCTGATCGGCTTCGACCGGGCGGTCGAACTGGCGTTGAAGCGGGTGCAGGATCTCGACGTCACCACGAGCTGGGCCTCCGCGGCCACACCCGGCGCGCCGAGCGACCCGCTGTCGAGCGATCCCGCGTGGGCCGGCGGCTCCCTCTACGTGGACGAACGGGAGAGCGCGATCTCCGCGTCGCCCGACCGGCTGTGGACGGTGATCGAGGGCATCGGCGGCGGCAACGGCTGGTACTCGTGGCGCCTGGGCTGGTGGGCGCGGGGGCTGCTCGATCGGCTGTTCGGCGGTCCGGGACTACGGCGCGGGCGGCGCAATCCCAAGGACCTGTCGGTCGGCGATCCGCTCGACTGGTGGCGGGTCGAGGAGATCGACGAACCGAAACTCCTGCGGCTGCGCGCCGAGATGCGCCTGCCCGGGCTGGCCTGGCTGGAGCTGATCGTCGACGAGGACGACGAGGGGCGGACGGTCTTCCGCCAGCGAGCGCTCTTCCATCCGCACGGGCTGCCCGGCCAGCTGTACTGGTGGGCGATCAAGCCGTTCCACGGCATCGTGTTCGGCGGCATGCAGCGCAACATCGCGCACGCGGCGGAGCAGCAAGCCGGCGCGGACGAGGCGAAATCGTCTTGACGGCGTGCCGACCATGGAGGGATGGAGATCACCAGCCTCGGCTACCGCACCGACCTGTTGCTGCTGAAGCTCGGCGGGAGCGAACTCACCGACGCCGGCGACCACGTCGTCGTGCGCACGCCGGCCAACCCGACGTTCTGGTGGGGCAACTTCCTGCTGCTCCGATCGCCGATCGAGTCCGGCGAACTCGACGGGCGCCTGCAGGCCTTCGCGCGCACCTTCCCGGACGCCAAACATGTTGCCTTCGGCATCGATTCGGTGGACGGCCGGGCCGGTGACGAGGCCGCGTTGACGGCGGCCGGCTTCGAGATCGAGCGCAACACGGTGATGACGGCCCGCGCGGTGGTCCCGCCGAGCCGCCCGAACACCACCTCGACGTACCGGTTCCTGGCCGGCGACGACGACTGGCAGCAGTTGGTCGCGCTCGACCTGGCGGCCAACCCGACCGACCGGGACGGGCACGAGGAGTTCGTCCGTCGGCGGGTCGCCGCGTACCGGGCGGTGGTCGAGGCGGGCCACGGGCAGTGGTTCGGCGCGTTCGACGGTGATCGGCTGCAGGCGTCGCTGGGGTTGCTGACCGACGGTTCCGGGGTGGCCCGGTTCCAGATCGTGCAGACGCATCCGCAGGATCGCGGGCGGGGGATCGCGACCACTCTCGTGCACCGGGCGTCGACGTACGGGCTGGCGGAGCTGGGGGCGGAGACGCTGGTGATGGTGGCGGATCCGGAGTACCTGGCGATCCGAATCTACCGGTCGCTCGGGTTCGAGGGGACACAGACGCAGGTGCAGCTGACCAAGCCCGCGCCGTAGCCGTCGCTGTGATGGATCTGGGCGAGGCGTGAAAAGCTGGGCGGTATGACTGGTGCTGTGGGTGCGCGCGGCGTCGCGCTGGTGACTGGTGGGAGTCGTGGGATCGGTGCCGCGGCGGCGATCGGGCTGGCGCGGGACGGGTGGGACGTCGGGATCAGCTACCGGACCCGCCAGGACGAGGCGGCGCGGGTGGTGGCGGCGTGCGAGGCGATCGGCCGGCGGGCCGTCGCGGTCGCGGCCGATGTCGCCGAGGTGAAGGACATCGAGCGGCTGTTCGACGGCGTGGCGGCTTCGCTCGGACCGATCGGTGCCGTGGTCAACAATGCCGGCGTGGTGTCACCGGCCGGGCGGGTCGACGAGTACGACGTGGAGCGGCTGGAGCGGGTGTTCCGGATCAACACGATCGGGGCGTTCCTGGTCGCCGGCGCGGCGGTCCGCCGGATGTCGACGGCGCACCGGGGAGCCGGCGGGGTGATCGTCAATGTGTCGTCGCGCGGTGCGGTGCTCGGTTCGGCGGGGGAGTACGTCGACTACGCCGCGAGCAAGGCGGCGGTGGACACGCTGACCATCGGCTTGGCGAACGAGGTCGCGAGCGAAGGGATCCGGGTGCTCGGCATCCGTCCGGGCTTGATCGAGACCGAGATCCACGCCGAGGGACGGCTGGAGCGGATCGGCTCGACCCCGCCGCTCGGGCGTCCGGGCACGGTCGAGGAAGTGGCCGAGCTGATCGTGTTCCTCGCCTCCGATCGGGCGTCGTACATGACCGGTTCGATGGTCGACGTCGCCGGCGGCCGCTAGGGCGTGCTGATCAGCGGCGCGTCCCGCGAGAGCTCCCGGAACCCGAGGCCGTAGTACAGAGCGCGCGCCGAAGGATGCCCCGGCGCGCCCAGGCAGACGACCGTTGCGTGCCCGGCCCCGGCGGCGCGGGCCAGCCTCATGCCGTGCAGCATCATGGCTCGCGCGAGCCCGAGCCGCCGGTAGCCGGGATGTGTTCCGACCGGCTCGAACTCGATGCTGCGGTTCACCGGGTCGAGCCACATGATCGCCGAGGACGCCATCGTCCCGTCCGGCGCCTCGACCAGGACGTGCAGGTCGCCGCGATAGGCCGCCGTCTGCCGGACTCCCTCGTAGCTTGCGGCCGTGTACGCCGAAGAGGGCCAGGCGTCCTGATGAGCCCGGACCGCCGCCTCCGGTCCGGCCTCGTCGGCGGTGCGGAACCGGAAGCCGGGTGGCAGCACCGGCTGCTCGATCTCGGTGAGGTCGCGCTGGTTGAGCTGGGTCCAGTCGCCGGCGTCGCCGAGCGCCTCTACGTCGGGTTCGTAGCCGTGCGCCGCCCACCGTTTCAGGGCGAAGTCCTCGGCAGCCGTCGGAAACACGCTGCGTTCGAGGCCGGCCGCCACGACGCCGTACCAGTCGATGACTTCGTCGACCAGTTCGAGGTGATCGGGATGGAGCTGGTAGCTCAGCGAGGCGCCGTTGATCTCCGCGACCGAGCCGTCGTTGCGCGTGACCCGGCGGGGAAGGAAAGCCCAAGCCCACGCGACCAGTTCGTCACCGGAGAACCACAGCCGTCGCGGCCAGGCGGCGCCGGCGGTGGCGTGCCCTTTTCCGTAGATCCACGCGAGTTCCCCGTACGCCGCGTCGGCGCTGACCAGGTCCGGCCGAAGGGCGGTCACACGCTGCGCCAGACCTTGCATGAGCGGGAGGTCCGCGGCGGTGAGGAGCTCGATGTCGGTCATGGTGCGTCACTGTGCCAGGACTCCAGGACGACGGCGAACAGTTTTCCGAGCCCGATCAGGCCGCTGGTTTCGGGTGGGCCAGGCGGGTCGACGTGGAGCGTCCGCGGACGGTGACTTCGTCGCCGGACTGCCAGTGCTCGGACTCCGAAGGGGCCGACTCCTCGACCGCGGCCATCGAGGCGAGCAGGTGGTGGTCGGTCTGCTTGGCCAGGTCGCTCAGCCGGGCGGCCTCGTTGACCGGGTCCCCGATCACCGTGTACTCGTAGCGGCGCACGTCGCCGACCGTGCCGGCCACGACGGTCCCGGCCGCGATGCCGATCCCGGCCGTTGCCTCAGGCAACTCGTCGGCCAGCCGCCGGGTCAGCGCGCGGCCGGCCCGCAGAGCGCTGCCCGCGGCGTCCGGCAGTTCGGTCGGCGCGCCGAACACGGCCAGGACGGCGTCGCCGGCGAACTTGTTGACGAAGCCGTCGTGGCGGTCCACCTCGTCGATGACGATCGCGAAGAACCGGTTGAGCAACCGGACCACCTCGGTCGGAGGCCGGTTCGCGGCGAGTTCGGTCGAGCCGACCAGATCGACGAACAGCACCGCGGCGAAGCGTTCCTCGCCGCCGAGCGAGTCGCTGGTCAGGGCTTCACGGACGACGTCGGCGCCGACGTACCGGCCGAACAGGTCGCGGAGGCGTTCGCGCTCGCGCAGACCGGCGGCCATTTGGTTGAAGCCGGACTGGAGCGAGCCGAGCTCGGTGCCGTCGAAGACCGGGATGCGAACGTTCAGCTCGCCGTCGCCGATCAGCGTGAGCGCGGTCCGCACGGATCGTACCGGCGCGCTCACGGACCTTGCCGACAGCAACGTGAGCACCCAGCCGAAGACCAGGACGGCGCCGCCGATCACCAGGATGATCACCGACAGCCTGGTCGCGGAGACGTCCTTCTCGATCAGCGCGATCACGGCGGTGAGCATCAGGCCGAGCACCGGTACGGCCGATCCCGCCGCCCAGAAGAACACCGTGCGCGCCTTGAGCCCGGCGGCCAGCAGCCGGCGCGGCGGTGCGCCGTCGGCGAGCGCCCGGGCGGCGATGGGACGCAGTGCGAACTCCGACAGCAGATACGACGCCGCGCAGGTGACGGTGCCGCCGTCGACCGTGGTGATCAGAACGCGGAGAACGCTCTCTGGTTCCAGCGCGAGGGTCAGCAGCGTGAAGAAGACGGTGGCGAGCAGCCAGAGCAGGATCTGGATCATCGTCAGCCGCAGCGGGAGGCGGAGCGTTGCGATCTGCTCCTCGCGGGTCGCCGGGCGGTCCTCGAGCACCCAGTCGGTCACCCGCAGCGCGAACCGGGTGCTCCAGATCGCGCCGACCAGCAGCGCGAACACGAAGTACGCCGGGAACGCGACCCAGCGCACCAGATTCAGCTCGTCACTGTCGCTCGGCGGGCCGGGCAGCACCCAGACGGCGAGCGTGAACACGACCGCGGCGCCGATCACGTTGGTGCCGATGGAGAAGAAGGTCAGCAGCATCTGCGCGCGGATCCGCAGCATCCGGGGACTCTGGCCGACCGGCCCCAGCAACCACGATCCGAACGGCCTGCGCTGCAGCACCACCTCGGGGCTGCTCTCCGGCATCATGCCTACAGTCTGCAAGCTCGCGGCTCCGAACAGGCACACCACCCCGCGGTCCCGAGTGTTTGGGACCGGGTGGCTACTTTGGCGGCATGGGTGTGCGGCGGAGGCCCTGGGTGGTGTTGGCGCTCGTCGGTACGACGGTCGCCGGTGGCGTCGCGTGTTCGGGCGACGGCGGTGCCGCACGGGACGGGGCGGCGCCGGAGGTGGGAGGCGCCACCTCGCCGGGGGTGCCGCCTTCGGGCGAGACGGGACCCGGTGAGTCGGCGACGCCTCCGGGTCGATCGCCATCGCGTTCGCCGTCCGCCGAGCCTCGGGAGCCTTTGGTGCTGGTGGTGCATCCGACCCGGGCCGTGCAGGACGTGGATGCGGGAACCGCGCGTCGGGTGGCGAACGGCGGAGTGACCAGCTGGCGTGGTTTCCGCGTGGTGGACGGCGTTGAACAGGTAGCCCGCGACGTGAGAGCTCTGGCGGTGGTCCCTGCGTCGAAGGTGTCCCCGGTCGTGCGGCCCTGGACCGTGAACGGCATCGATCCGCTGGCGGACCCCGAGCGCTACCCGTTGACGACGACCGGCGCGACACCGCGGCAGATCGTGAACCTGACAGTCGGCGGCGACGTGATGCTCGGTCGCCGGGTGGCGACCGCCGCGGCACGAACAGGAGACGTGGCGCGACCTCTCCGCGCGATCGGCCCGCGCTTGAAGAGCGCCGACCTCACCGTGCTGAACCTGGAGAGCACGCTCTCCCGGGCCGGGACCGCGCAGCAGGGCGGCGACTCGTTCGCGGCTCCGCCAGGCGTCGTCGCCGGGTTGCGGGATGTCGGCGTGGACGTCGTGTCGCTGGCCAACAACCACACCGGCGACTTCCAGGACCGCGCGCTGGTCGAGACGGTCCGGCAGCTCGGGGCCGGCGGTCTCCAGCCGGTCGGTGCCGGAAGCAACTATGCCGAGGCGGCCCGGCCGGTCGTGGTGACGCGGGACGGCGTACGGTTCGGGTTCCTCGCGTTCAACGCGATCGGCGAGACCCCGCGGGCGACCGCGACCTCGCCCGGCGCGTTCGAGCTGCGGATGCCGCCGCGGACCGGCCCGCTCAACCAAGCGGACCTCGACGCGCTGACCACCGCGATCCAGAATCTGCGCAAACAGGTCGATGTGGTCGCCGTCCTCCCGCACTGGGGCCAGCAGTACACGCACGAGCCGGTACCGGCCCAGCGGACCGTCGCGGCCGCGCTCACCCGCGCCGGCGCCGACCTGGTGATCGGCGGACACCCACACTGGGTGCAGAGCGCACAGTTCAGCACGAGCAAGGCCGTCGTCCACTCGCTCGGCAATCTGGTCTTCGACATGGACTTCGCCCAGCAGACGCAGGAAGGTGTCCTGCTCGAGCTGACCTACTGGGGCAAGACGCTGAAGGCCGCGCGACTGACGCCGTACGTGATCGGTGCGGACTTCAGCCCGCGCGTCGTGACCGGCGCGCGGGCGGAGCAGATCCTGGCGGACCTGCGTTAGCCGAGCCAGCTGACGACGACTTTGCCCACCCGGTCGAGCTGCGCGGGGTTGACGACGTTCGGGAGGTCCCTGGCGCTGTGGTAGGCCGCATACGGCGTACTGCCGATTCGCGCGCCCGGCAGACCGGCCCGGACGAAGGACCAGTGGTCGCTCGACCTGTTCACACACGCACGAGTCGGTACGCCGACCCGCGCGGCCGCCGCGCGCACCGCGTTCCGTGTCGTCGGCTGGGTGTCGGTAGCCGAGCAGACCGGTACGACGTCGCCGACGCCGACCCGGTCGAGCGAGACCATGCCGCGCATCGCTCGGCGGTGCGCGGCGGGCAGAGTCGCGACGTAGGCGCGTGAGCCGTAGTGGTGGCGGTTGTCGCCGTCTCCGCGGGGCTCCTCGGCGCCGAACGCGATGAAGACGGTCGGCAGGCGCAGCGGGCGCGACGCGGTGAGCTGCGCGGCCTGGAGGAGGACGGAGATGCCGGATGCGTTGTCCTCGGCGCCGGGAGCTTGCGGGACGGTGTCGAGGTGAGCGCCCACGACCTGATGCGGCTTGCCGGGGTCGAAGCCGGGTCTGGTGGCGATGAGGTTCCAGGTGGTGCCCGCACGGACCTGGACTCCCCAGGAGTTACCTGCGGGAACCTGCAGCGGCTGGCGCCGTACTTCGTAGCCGGCGGCGACGAATCGTTGCTCCAGCCAGGCCAATGCCTGCAGATACGTGGCGCTGGTCGCTTCACGCGGTCCGAGCCCGGCCAGGTGGCGGACGGTCGCCATGGGGGAGTCCACGGACGGCCGGGGAGTCGGCCTGGAAGGAGCCGAAGGCGTCGGAGTGAGGACGGAGGCGGAAGGCGTCGTCGGCGTCGGAGCAGTGACGGAGGTGGGAGGTGTTGTCGGCGTCGGCGTCACCGTGCTGCTGGTGCAGGCGGTGGCCGCCAGCACAGTCAGCAGGACAGTGAGTCGCATGCCTCCATCCTGCCTGCGGTGGGCAACTTGGCACGGTGCTGCCCTTGGCGCTGATCGGCCGCGTCAGCGACCTGTCGCCTGGGTAGTGTCCTGCGAACGACGTCTGCGATCGACCGCGGCCAACGACCCCCTGCCTGCTCGGGAGCCCCCTGTGACCCACGACCGCCACTCCTTCGCCGAACCGGCGCTGGTCCGCACCACCCACCTCGACCTGGAGCTCGAGCTCGACTTCAGCGCGAAGGTCCTGGTCGGCGCCGCCACGCACACGCTGGCCTGGAGCGGTCCCGGCGACCGCCTGGTGCTCGACACCCGGGACCTGACCGTGCTGTCGGTCGAGGGCGCGACGGGCGACGGCTGGGAACCGCTGGAGCACAACCTGGGCTTCCCCGACGACGAGCTGGGCTCCGCGCTGACCATCCGCACCGCCGGGCACGAGCAGGTCCGCGTGAGCTACCGGACCGCACCGACAGCGACCGGGTTGCAGTGGCTGGAGCCGGAGATGACCGCGGGCGGAGTGCTGCCGTTCATGTTCAGCCAGTCGCAGGCGATCCACGCCCGCAGCTGGGTGCCGGTACAGGACACGCCGAGCGTCCGGTTCAGCTACGCCGCGCACGTGACGGCGCCACCCGAGCTGATGGTGCTGATGAGCGCCGACAACGGCACGCAGTCCCGCCGTACCGGCTCGTACGACGTCGTGATGCCGGAGCCGATCCCGTCGTACCTGCTGGCGATCGCGGCCGGTGACCTGGTGTTCGAGCCGATCGGTGAGCGGTCCGGCGTGTGGGCCGAGCCGGAGATGGCCAAACGGGCGGCGGCGGAGTTCAGCGACACCGAGGAGATGATGCGGGTCACCGAGGCGCTCTTCGGCCCGTACCGCTGGGGCCGGTACGACGTCCTGGTGCTGCCGCCCTCCTTCCCGTACGGCGGGATGGAGAACCCGCGGATGACCTTCGCGACACCGACGGTGGTGATCGGCGACAAGTCCCTGGTCAGCGTCATCGCGCACGAGCTGGCGCACAGCTGGTCGGGCAACCTGGTCACCCAGGACAGCTGGGACGACATCTGGCTGAACGAGGGCTTCACGTCGTACGTCGAGAACCGGATCGTCGAGGCGGTCTACGGGACCGAGCTGGCGGTGATGGAGACCGCGATCAAGCAGCACTCGACAGTGGTCAAGCTGGACCCGCTCAGCCCGGCCGAGCTGGCGGTGGAGCTGCCCGGGCTCAACCACGGCGCGGAGTACCACGGCACGACCTCGCTGGGCCCGCTGAAGGGCTGCTGGTTCCTGTCCTGGCTGGAGGAGCGGTTCGGCCGGGAGGTGTTCGACCCGTTCCTGCGCGGCTACTTCGACCGGTTCGCGTTCCGCAGCATCAACTCCGAGGACTTCGTTGCGCACCTGGAGGAGCACCTGCTCACGCCGAGGCCCGGGGTGGTGTCGGCGGAGGAGATCGCTGCTTGGCTGGACGAGCCGGGCATCCCGCCGTTCGCAGCGCGAGCGGAGTCCGACCGGTTCGAGGTCGTGGACCGGCTGCGGGACAGCTGGCTGACCACGGGCGAGCTGCCGGCCGGTGGCAAGACCTGGACGACGCAGGAGTGGCTGCGCTTCCTGGACGCCGCGCCGGACGTGCTGGACGCCGAGCAACTGCAGCAGCTCGACCGTGAGTTCGGCCTGACCGGTACGGCGAACGGCGAGATCGCCCGCCGCTGGTACTCGATCGTTGCCGCCAGCGCCTACACCCCGGCGTACGACGAACTGGCGACGTTTCTGACCCGGGTCGGCCGGATGAAGCTGGTGCTGCCGGTCTACCGGGCGCTGAGCCGGACGGAGGCCGGCCGGGAGTTCGCGGCCCGGGTATTCGAGTCGGCCCGGCCCGGCTACCACCCGATCACCACCGCCGCGGTCCGGAAGATCCTCGCCACGGCCAGCTAACGTCTGGGGGTATGTCCGCGGAATTCGATCGCCCTGGGGTCGTGGCTGCGCTGTTCACGCCGGGCTCACGCGCGGCGCCGGGGCACGGACAGCGGACGCCGCGCGACTGGGTGGTCGATGCGCTGTGCGTCGTCCTGGCGGCCGGGGTGAGTCTGCTGCCGGCCGCCCACGGACCGAACCCCAAGCTGCCGATCGTTCCGGACGGGGTGAACCTGTGGCTGGGGTTGCTGGCCGCGGCCTCTCTGCTCCTGCGGCGGCGTTGGCCGGTGGAGCTCGTGGTCGTGCTGACCGTGCTGTCGGTGTTCGTGCCGTCGGTGGGCGCATCCAGTGGACTGGCGCTGTTCAGCGTCGCCGTGCACCGGCGGCCCGCGGTCAGCCTGTCGATGCTCGCGCTGGCGGTCGCGTCAGCCGCCGTGCAGTTCTGGGTCTATCCCGCGGACATCGACATCCCCTACGGCTACCAGTTCGTGGTGGGCTTCGTCGCGTTGAGCTGCCTGGCGCTGGTGGCGTGGGGCATTGTCGTCCGGACCAGACGGCAGCTGATGCGGTCGCTGGAGGAGCGGGCGCGCCGAGCTGAGGCCGAGCAGGAGTTGCGGGTCGAGCAGGGGCAGCGCCGGGAGCGGGAGCGGATCGCTCGGGAGATGCACGACGCGCTGGGCCACCGGCTGTCACTGCTGAGCGTGCACGCCGGGGCGCTGGAGTACCGGCCGGACATGCCGCCGGAGGAACTGGCGGTGACGGCCGGCGTGATCCGGGCCAGTGCGCGGGAGTCCATGGACGACCTGCGCGAGATCGTCGGCGTACTGCGGGGGCCTGGGCAGAGCGAGCCGGGCGGCCGGCGGCCGCAGCCGGGCATCGGTGACATCGCCGGGCTGGTCGAGGAGTCGGTGGCGGCGGGGACGCGGGTGACGTTCGAGCCGCTGGCCGGTGGGGTGGACGGACTGCCCGCGACCACTGGGCGGCACGGCTACCGGATCGTGCAGGAGGGGCTGACCAACGCGCGCAAGCACGCGCCGGGGGAGCCGGTCCGGGTGGTGCTGACCGGTGGTCCGGGGGACGGGCTGACGATCGAGGTGCGGAACAGACTGGGTGCGGGTGGTGCTGCACCGGGCTCGCAGGTGGGGCTGGTAGGGCTGGCCGAGCGAGCCTCTCTGGCCGGCGGGCGACTGGAGTACGGCGTGACCGCAGGCGAGTTCCGCCTGACCGCCTGGCTGCCTTGGCCTCCCGCGTAGCGCCCTGGTCCCCCACTACCATGGGCGGATGCCTGTTCGGGTGGTGCTGGTCGACGACGATCCGCTGGTGCGTGCCGGGCTGAAAAGCATGCTCGGTGGCGCTGCCGAGCTGGAGATCGTCGGTGACGCGGCAGACGGACAGGCGGCGATCGACACGGTCGGCGAGTTGCGGCCGGACGTCGTACTGATGGACATCACGATGCCGGTGATGGACGGCCTCACCGCCACCGAGGCCGTACGGCGGCTGCCAGACGCGCCGGAGGTCGTCATGCTGACCACCTTCGGTTCCGAGCAGCACCTGCTGCAGGCGTTGCGTGCCGGTGCCGCCGGGTTCCTGCTGAAGGACGCCGCGCCGGCGGAGATCGTCGAGGCCGTTGTCCGGGTGGCCGACGGCGAGCCGATCCTGTCCGGCGGCGTCACCCGGCACCTGATGGACTACGTCGCCGGTGACTCCGGCGGTCCTCGCCGCGCCCAGGCCGTCGCTGCCCTCGCCAAACTCACCGACCGCGAGCGTGACGTCGCCGCAGCCGTTGCCCAAGGCAAGAGCAATGCCGAGATCGCCACCGCCCTCGGTCTCGGCCTCGCGACCGTGAAGACCCACCTGACCCGCATCCTCACCAAGCTCGACCTCAACAACCGGGTCCAGATCGCCCTCTTGGCCCACGACGCCGACCTGGCCTAACCTGGTTCCTCCCGGCGCCTCGCTCGAAGGCCGCCGCTGTCGATGGCCCCGGTGCGCCGCGAAGCGCCGATCAGATGACGACACCTGGGAGGGTTGCTCCCGCAGGCCGATGAGCGCGCCGCAGGTGCGGACCCGCAGTCCGAAGGAGTGCACTGGACCGGGCACAACCCGGTGCACTGGCTGGCGGATCAACGCAAGCGCGACGACACCACGGTCGTAGGAGTCGAGCTGGCGGAGGATGCCGTACGGCTCGCCGACCTGCCGCCGGCGCGGAACAGGACGATCGCCGTACTGGGCCACGAGCGGACCGGGATCCCGCCGGAGGCGCTCGACCAACTGGACGTGGTGGTGGAGATTCCGATGATCGGCACCGGAGCCAGCCTGAACGTCGCCGTGGCGGGATCGTTGGTGCTCTACCGGCTGGCCGGGCTCAGCTGATCAGGTAGTGGTAGCGGTTGACCTGGTGGGTCTCGCGATAGCCAAGGGACTCGTTGGTCCGGCGCATGGCGTGGTTCGTGGCGGCGGTGTCGGTGAGGAGGCCGGCGAGCTGCGGGTGCCGGGTGCGGGTCTGGCGGATCTGCTCGGCTTTGACCCAGCGCGACAGACCCTTGCCCCGGTGGGAGGGGATGACCGCGGTTCCGTAGTGCTGCGCGTCGCCACGCCCGTCACCCGGTACGACGAGTTCGGTGAAGGCGACCACCTCGCCGGTGACCTCGTCGAGCGCGGCCACTGTCTCGAGCAGTTCGCCGCGCTGGGCCACGACCTCGGCGACGTGCCGGCTGCGTTCGACGTCCCAGGCCTCCACGCCGTACGCGATGTCACCGACGGGGGCGTCGCTCATCGCGGCTCGGGCGCGGGTGAAGGACTCGATCAGGCCTTCCGGTGGAGCGCCCGCCCAGCAGGTCAGCCGATAGCCGGCGCACGGGCGGTCGGGCAGATCACGCGGGTCGAGATCCGCCAGGGCCAGCCGCGTGTAGACGAGGCACAGGCCGACCGTGAAGCCGCGAGCGGTCAGGAAGTGGTCACCGGGTGTGCCGACCGTCGCGTCGGCGAGCACGGTGGTCGCGTCGTTGTCAGCGGCCCCTTGTACGGCCGCGGCGAGCAGCCGCGTCCCGATGCCCTGGCGGCGGTCCGCCGGGTGCACGGCGAGCTCCAGCTCGGCCAGGTGCTGCTGGGTCGGCTTGCTGTTCAGCCGCAGGTACGCCGAACCGACCGGGTGGTCGCCGGCCGCGAGCCAGGCGAGCCGGCGGCTGAACGGCCGGTAGTCGGGATCGGTCAGCGGCGTGATCGTGATGGACAAGGCGTCAACGTATCCAGCCGCACCACCCGGCGGCAAACGGGTTCTGCGCCCCGCGGTCCGGTACGGTGCCACGCAACGGCACGCGCCGAAGCAGAGGGGAGTCCGGGGTGGAGCAGCGGTACGGGGGCGAGCAGGTGCGCACGATCGGTGCGGACCACGTCGCGCTCAGGGAACAGGTGCTGAGCGAGCTACGGCGCCGGATCGTCGACGGCGACTACGCGCAGGGGGAGCGGCTGACCGAGAACCGGCTGGCCGACGACTTCGGGGTGTCGCGCAACCCGGTCCGCGAGGCGCTGCGGGTGGTGGAGAGCGAGGGGTTCGTGGAGATCCTCCCGCGCCGCGGTGCGGTCGTCGCAACGCTGGACGAGACGGCGATCCGCGATCTGTTCGCCGTCCGCAAGCAGCTGGAGACTCTGGCCGCCGGACTCGCTGCTGAGCGGGCGACCGAGGACGACGTCGCGAGGCTGCGTGCACTGCTGGTCGAGGCCAACAAGGCGACCGAGGCGGGGGATCTGGCGCGGGTCGCCGAGCTGAACAGCGCACTGCACGTCGCAGTGATCGACATCAGCGGCAACCGATGGCTGGCTTCGCTGTCGTCAGCCATGTACCACCACGTGCACTGGGTGTTCCGGGTCGGCGCGGCACAGCGTGCGCCGCACTCCTGGGAGGAGCACATCCGTCTGGTCGACGCCATCGCTGCCGGCGACGCCGAAGCTGCGGTGGCCGCGGCCGAGGCCCATGTCGAAGCCGCGGCCGCAGCAGCTCTCGCCTAACGGCCGACCGCGTACCCCTGCATGCCGCGGGGATTCGCACCGGCCGACAGTACGCCGCCCGGCTCGCGTCCGACCGCGCACAGTCGGCCGAGGCTCCACGCGTCCGACTCGGTGAGCACGTGTCCGCGGCGGACCAGTTCGTCCCGGACTGCCGCGCCGAGGCGGGTCTCCAGCACCAGACCGCCCGGCTCGGTCGCCCGCGGGTAGAACGACGACGGGAAACCGGTGGTGTGCCAGGCCGGTGCGTCGATCGCGACCTGCAGCTCCTGTCCACCCGCCAGGTGCCGCAGCAGGAACAGCAGCTGCCACTGGTCCTGCTGATCGCCACCAGGCGACCCACAAGCCAGCACCGGTACGCCGTCACGCAGTACCAGCGTCGGCGTCAACGTGGTCCGCGGCCGCTTGCCCGGAGCCAGCGACGACGCCAGCCCTTCCTCCAGCCAGAACATCTGCGCCCGGCTACCCAGCGGGAACCCGAGCGACGGGATCACCGGTGACGACTGCAGCCAGCCACCGCTCGGCGTCGCGGAGATGACGTTGCCCCAGCGGTCCACCACGTCGACGTGACAGGTGTCGCCGCGCGTCCCGCCGTCCGGCGCGACTGTCGGCTCACCGACCGTTGCGTCGACCGTGGCGTCGCTGGTCGTCACCGAAGGCAGCAACGGCTTCCGCCCGTCGGGCATGCCGGGCCGCAGCTCCAGCGACGCGTCCGGACCGACCAGCGCGGCGCGCTCCGCTGCGTACGCGGGGGAAAGCAGGGTCTTGAGCGGTACGTCGGCGCCGTCGCCGTACCAGGCCTCGCGGTCGGCATACGACAGCTTCATCACCTCGACCGTCGTGTGCACGGCGTCCGCACTGGTCAGGTCCAAGTCAGCCGGGTCACCTAGCTCCGCCAGCACCGCCAGCGACTGCAGCAGCGCAGGACCCTGGCCCCACGGCCCCGTCTTCGCCACGGTGTGCCCGTGCCAGTCCAGCGTCGCCGCGTCCTCCCAGGTCGCGGTGAAGGCAGCCATGTCGGCTCCGGTGATCAGCCCGGCGTGGTCCTCACCGCTGGAGTCGCGGTGCGGCAGCTTCGAGAACGCGTCGACGGCCTCGGCAACGAAGCCTTCACGCCACGCGAGCCGAGCCCGCTCGACCTGCGCCACCAGGTCCGTGCCGGCTTCTTCGCCGGACGTGACGAGTCGCTCCAGCGTGTCGGCGTACGCCGGGTTCTTGACCAGCTCGTTGGGCGCGGGCGGGCGCCCATTGGCCAGCCAGAGCGCCGCAGAGGTCGGCCAGTGCTCGGTGAACAGCTCCCGCACGGTCTCGACGGTGTCACCGACCCGTGCGACCACCGGGTGCCCGTTGCGCGCGTAGTCGATGGCCGGCTCGAGCACGGTCCGCAGCGGCAGCGTGCCGTGGTCGCGGAGCAGCAGCAGCCACGCGTCGACGGCACCGGGGACCGTGGCCGCGAGCGGACCGGACCCGGGCACCAACGAGAGACCCAGCGAGCGGTAGTGCTCGATGGTCGCTCCGGCCGGCGCCACGCCCTGCCCGGCGAGCACTCGCGGCGTGGGGTCGTCGGCGGTCGCGACGATCGCCGGGACCTCTCCACCCGGGCCGTTGAGGTGCGGCTCGACCACGTGCAGCACGAACCCCGCGCAGGCGGCCGCGTCGAACGCGTTGCCGCCGAGCTCCAAGATCCGCATCGCCGACTGCGACGCGAGCCAGTGCGTGGACGAGACCATCCCGAACGTGCCGCGCAACGTGGGCCGGGTGGTGAAGGTCATCGGGCAGCTCCTGTGTCAGTTGTGTCTTGAGTACGCCGTACGTCCGGTCCGGTGCCGTCGTCGTTCACCAGGTGGCAGGCGACCCGGTGTCCACCCTCGCCGATCACGCGCGACTCCGGGACGACTGTCCGGCATCTGTCCACCGCCACCGGGCACCGGGTGTGGAACCGGCAGCCGGACGGCGGGTCGATCGGCGACGGCAGGTCGTCGCCGAGCAGGACGGGTCGCCGGGCCCGCTGGGTCGTCGGGTCCGGCACCGGGGCGGCGGACAACAGCGCCTGCGTGTACGGATGAGCCGGTACGCCGAAGATCCGCTCGCGCGGTCCCTGCTCGACCAGCTGGCCCAGGTACATCACGGCGACCTCGTCGGCCAGGTACTCGACGGCCGACAGGTCGTGGGTGATGAACAGGCAGGCGAATCCGAGGTCCCGCTGCAGATCCGCCAGCAGGTTGAGCACCGACGCCTGGACGGACACGTCGAGCGCACTGGTCGGCTCGTCGGCGACCAGCAGGCTGGGCTTGGAGATCAGTGCGCGGGCGATGCTGACTCGCTGACGCTGACCACCCGAGAGCTCGTGCGGTGAGCGCTGCGCGACCTCCGGCCGGAGCCCGACCCGGCGGAGTGAGTCAGCGACCGGTCCGGCCGTGTCGCGCTGTCGCATGAGCCGGAGTGGTTCGCTGACGATGTCGCCGACCGACAGCCGCGGGTCCAGCGAGCCGGCCGGGTCCTGGAACACGATCGACACGTCCCGGCGATGCTTGCGCAGCTGGCGGCGGTTGAGGTGAGTGATGTCGGCATCGGCGAGGCGGACCGTGCCGCCGGTCGGTTCGAGCAGCCGGACGACGCAGCGACCGACCGTGGATTTGCCGGAGCCGCTCTCACCGACCAGTGCGACCACCGTGCCTTTGCGGATGCGCAGTGACACCCCGTCGACGGCGCGGACCGGTCCGAAGTGCATGACGAGGTCTGTCAGTTCCAGCGCGTTCATCGGACCTCCACCGGCTCGCGGACTGGGTTCCAGCAGGCCACCTGGTGAGCACCGCCGGTGAGCAGCGGCTGCTTCGCCGTACAGGTGTCCAGTGCTCGGGGGCAGCGGTCGGCGAAGGTGCATGCGTCGGGCTGCTCGGCGAGTACCGGGACCAGGCCGGGAATCTCGTTGAGACGGTCGGTGCCCGCGTGGCGTCCGGCCGCAGGGGATGCTCCGAGCAGGCCGGCGGTGTAGGGGTGAGTGGGACGGGCGAACAGGTCGTGCACCTCGGCGGTCTCGACCACCCGGCCGGCGTACATGACGGCGACCCGGTCGGCCAGATCCGCGACGACGCCGAGGTCGTGCGTGATCAGCACGACGCTGGTGCCGAGCCGCTCCCGCAGTTCCCGCAGGACGTCGAGAATGCCGGCCTGGATGGTCACGTCGAGCGCGGTGGTCGGCTCGTCGGCGATCAGTACCTTCGGATCGCAGGCGACGGCCATCGCGATCATCACGCGTTGCCGCATTCCGCCGGACAGCTGGTGCGGGTAGTCGTCGACCCGCCGCTCGGCCGACGGGATGCCGACCAGCTTGAGCAGCTCGACGGCGCGCTTGCGGGCGGCCGACCGGGACAGCCCGTTGTGTACGCCGAGCACTTCGCCGATCTGCCGGCCGACGGTGAAGACGGGGTTCAGCGAGGTCATCGGCTCCTGGAAGATGTACGCGATCTCGCGGCCGCGGATCGACCGCAGCGTGCGTTTGTCCGCGCCGATCAGCTCGACGCCGTCGAGCTGGACCGAGCCCTCGACGCTGGCCGACCGGGGCAGCAACCCGGCCAGGCTCATCGCGGTCACGCTCTTGCCGCAGCCGGACTCGCCGACGACGGCCAGCACTTCACCGTCGGCCACCTCGAAGTCCACCTTGTCGACCGCGGAGATCCGGCCGTCCTCGGTGCGGAAGCTGACCGACAGGTCTCTGACCCGAAGAATCGGCGTGCTCATCGGCGGCTCGCTTTCGGGTCGAGGGCGTCGCGCAGGCTGTCGCCGACGATGTTGAACGCGAGCACCAGCAGCATGATCGCCAGGCCCGGCATCACCGCCGCCCACGGCGCCCGGGTCGCGAACTGCTGGGCGTCGGACAGCATCGTGCCCAGGCTCGGCGCCGGCGGCTGGATGCCGAGCCCGAGGAACGACAGCACCGCCTCGCCGAGGATCGCGGCCGGGATCGCGACCGTGGCCTGCACGATCACCACCGACGCGGCGTTGGGCAGGATGTGCCGGCCGAGCACCCAGAGATCACCGGCGCCCTCGACGATCGCGGCGGCGACGAAGTCCAGCGACTTCAGCCGCAGCGTCTCCGACCGGACGATCCGGATCACGCCGGGGATCTGCGCGATGCCGATCGCGATCGCCGCGTTGCCCAGGCTCGCGCCGCGGATCGCGGCCAGCCCGACCGCGAGGATCAGGAACGGGAAGGCCAGCACCAGATCGGTGAACCGCGAGATCAGCGCGTCGACGGCCCGGAAGTACCCGGCCATCAGCCCGAGCGGTACGCCGACCACCAGCGACGTGGCGACCGCGAGCAGCCCGACGTGCAACGACGCCCGCAGCCCGAACATGATCCGGGCCAGTACGTCGCGGCCGAGGTCGTCGGTGCCGAGCAGGTAGCCCGGCGTACCGGGTGGGCCGAAGGCTTCGTCGAGGTGCGTGTCGGTCGGTTCGTGCGGCGCGAGCCACGGCGCGAAGACCGCGACCACGACCGCGATCAGCAGGACGACGAGCCCGGCGATCGCCAGCGGGTTGCGCAGAATCCGCTTGACCACCTTGCGGCGGCGCGACGACAGCGGCGTACCGGCGGTGACGGTGACATCGGCAACAGCCATCACGCTTCACCCCTCACACGGATCCGCGGATCGATCACCGAGTACAGCAGGTCGACCAGCAGGTTGATCACGATGTACGCCGTGGCGGTGACCAGCACGACGGCCTGGATCACCGGGTAGTCGCGCTGGAAGACGGCGTCGACGGTCAGCTTGCCGAAGCCGGGCAGCGCGAAGATCCGCTCGGTCACGACCGCGCCGGAGATCAGCGCGCCGAGCTGCAGCCCGACGATCGTGACGACCACGATCAGGCTGTTGCGCAGCGCGTGCCGGCCGATCACCGCGCTGGACGGAAGCCCTTTGGCCTCCGCGGTCCGGATGTAGTCGGCCGACAGCGCGTCCAGCATCGACGACCGGGTCTGGCGCATGATCACCGCCGCCAGTCCGGTCCCGAGGATCAGCGCGGGCAGCACGAGGTGGTGCAGGTTGGCGATCGGATCCTCGAAGAACGGCACGAAGCCGGACGCCGGGAACAGGCCCATCGCCACCGACAGGTAGAGGATCGCCATCAGGCCGAGCCAGAAGTTCGGCACCGACAGGCCGAGCAGGGCGAGCGCGTTCGCCGCCCATTCGGCCGGTCGTCCGCGGTACACGGCCGCGACGACGCCCGCGCCGACCCCGACCAGACCAGCCACGGCGATCGCCAGCATCGACAGTTCGAGGGTGACCGGGAGAGCGCCGCGCAGCATGCCGGTCACGCTCTCTCCCGTTCTGATCGACACTCCGAGGTCACCGCGGACGGCGTGACTGACGAACTGCCAGAACTGCACCAGCAGCGAGTCGTCCAGGCCGTACTGTTCGCGGATCGCCCGCAGGGACTCCGGATCGCGGTCCTCCCCGGCCAGCGCCAGGGCCGGGTCGCCGGGCAGCGCCCGGACCCCGAGAAAGACCACGATCGTTGCCAGCAGCAAGGTCACGGCCGACTGCCAGAGCCGGCCGAGCAGGTAGCGGCGCATCGCCGGCGCCTACTTCGCGAAGCCGGCGAAGGCGGTCCGGATCACCCCGTCCGGGTAGGTCTGGACGCCGAGCACCTTCTTGCTGACCCCGGTCAGGTTGCGCTGGCGGTACAGGTAGATCAGCGGGTCGTCCTGCTGCAGCTTGGCCACCACCTCGCCGTACAGCTTGATCCGCTCGGCCTTGTCCTGCGACTGCCGGGCGTCGGTGAGCAGCTTGTCCACCTCCGGGCTGTTGTACCCGGCAACGTTCTGGCTGCCGTCGGAGCCGACGAAGTTGAAGATGTTCGCGTCCGGGTCGACCCGGCCCGACCAGCCGAGCTGCAGCAGCTCGAAGTCACCGCGGTCCTGCTGGTCCAGCAGCGACGCGTACTCGACCGGCTTGATCACCAGCTCGAACCCACCGTCCTTGACCATCGCCTGCAACGCCTGCGCCAGCCGCAACGAGTCCGGGTTGTTCGAGGTGATCATCTCCACCTTGTACGGCGTGGTGACGCCGGCCTGGCCGAGCAGTTCCTTGGCCTTGGCCGGGTCGTGCGGCGGGCAGGCCTGGGCCGCTTCGCTGGTGAACTCGCTCTTCGGCGAGATCGGCGAACAGGCGACCGTGTTCAGCCCATTGAAGATCGACTTGACCAGCGCCTCGCGGTCGATCGACGCCTCCAGCGCCTGCCGGACCCGCGGGTCCTTGGCGATCGGGGTGTCGAGCTGCTTGACCGGCTTGCCGATGCCGTCGGCGTTGCCGACGTTCACGGTCAGGCCCTGATAGCCCAGCGACTGCGACTGCAGGACGGTCATGCTGCTGTCCTTCTGCAGCTCGGGCGCGTCCTGCGTGGACAGCGAGTCGGCGATCTGGGCGTCACCGGAGCGCAGGTTGGCCGAGCGGATGCTGGAGTCGGTGATGATCCGGTACTCGATCGCGTCCAGGTGCACCTTGGCCGCGTCGTAGTACTGCGGGTCCTTGACCACCTTGATCGAGTTCTGCGCGACCCGGCTGGCGAACTTGAACGGGCCGACGCAGACCGGCGCGGTGGAGAAGTTCGCGCCGAGCTTGGCCACCGCGGCCGGGCTGAGCACCATGCCGGCCCGGTCGGCCAGCGCGGCGGTGAGCGGCGCGAACGGCTTGGACAGCTTGATCACGACGGTTTTCGGGTCGGGCGTCTCGACCGCGCTGATCGGGCCGAGCTCGCTCTTGCGGCCGGAACCGGCCAGGGTCAGCCCACGCTCGATCGAGGTCTTCACCGCGGCCGAATCCATCGTGCCGCCGTCGGCGAACTTCACCCCCTCGCGCAGTGGGATGGTCAGGCTCAGCCCGTCGGCCGCGACGGTCGGCAGCGCGGTGGCCAGCTGCGGCACGATCTTGGCGTCCGGCCCGAGGTCGTAGAGCTTCTCGCACATGGTGTGGAAGACGTAGCGCGAGTACAGGCTGCGCGACAGCGTCGGGTCCAGCTTGTCCGGATCGGCCGAGAGCGCGACCGTCAGTGTGCCGCCGGGCTTGACCTGGGCGGGGTCGGCCGGGTCGCCGAACACGTCCTGGTTCGCGGAGCCGGCCTGGTCACCGCCGGTCTGCGCGTCGTTCGACTGGACCGGCGAGCACGCGGTGGCCGCGAGGACCAGCGCGAGCAGGGCGGCGGGGGGAGCGGTTCTCCGCCAGCTGGAACGGTTCAGTGGCGACGGAGTTCGACGGAACATTTCGTCCTCCAGGGGTGAGCGGTTCCGTCGACTGTTTCATGTATACAACCCCTCGGCGCAAGTGGTTCGGCGAGTTTGATGCAACCTTTTACCGATTCGGTGCGATGCCGGGTGAAGGATTTCCTGCGCGGTCGCGCCTGCTCCCGGAGGGGAACAGGCGCGACACCGGATCAGACCTGCCAGGCCGCGGGATAGTGGATGGTGCCGCGCGGGAGTGGGCGGGTGGGATCGAGGCCGAGCGCCATCTGGTTCGGTCCGTCGTACGGGCTGTGGATGCCGAACTCGGTCGCTCGGCGGAAGCCGAAGCGGGGGTAGTAGTTGTCGTGGCCGAGCACGACGACCGCGTGCTCGCCCGCGGTACGGGCGGCGTCCAGCGCGGTGCGAATCGTCGCACTGCCGGCGCCCGAACGCTGGTACGCCGGGAGGACGGCACACGGCCCGAGGACGAGGGCCGGGGTGTCGTCGATGTGGCAGCGGCTCAGCAGGGCATGGGCGACGATCTCGTCATCGGCGGTGGCGACGTAGGACAGCCAGACGGTGCTGTCGGCACGCAGCCGGGTGACGAGGTCGGGCTCGTAACGGCGGCCGAACGCGTGGAAGTTGACGGTGTCGACGGCCGCCGCGTCAGCGGGCGTCTCGGCGCGGGTGATCCAGTTGGACAACGGAAGAACCTTTCGACCAGAGGGAGTAGGACAGGGGCGAACGCCGCGCGGTCATCACCCTCAACTCCTCTCGCTGGTCGTGGGCCATCACGCTAGTGCCCGTCGATCACTCCGTCGACTGGTTTAGCGCGAACGCCGCCGCCGGATCCCGATCGGCCGGACCGGCCGGCAGCCAGGAGTCGCCGGCGCGCTGGTACGGATGCCAACGCCCGGCCTTGTCCAGCCGGAGTTGCACGGTGGACGAGGTCAGCCAGTTGCCCGAGATCTCCAGCTCCAGCCGTTCGTCGGCCGCCGCCTGCAGCTCGGTCCGCGCCCGGACCAACTCGCCACCGTCCGGGGCCCACGAACTCACCAGCACATCGAGCCCTGGCGCTCCGCCGTACGTCCACGCCTGGACGCCGACCTCGAGCCCGTCGGTGTCCTCCAGACGGGCTCGCAACTCCGGGTACTCGGCAGCCAGCCGGACCGAATCCTGCCACTCGTCCAGCACCCACGGCTCCGGCGAACCCGTCAGCAACGCGTTCAACTGGGCGCGTCCGCGGCGAGCGGCGTCCAGCACCAGCAACGGCAACGAAACGGCTGCGTCCGGACCGCCGACCTCAGCCTCGGACAGCGGGGCCGTGCCGGTGATCGGCAGGTCGTCGATCACCACCTTGCTGGGCAGCTCCGGGTCGGGCGGCAGCGCGGCGACGTCGGCGGCGAACGCCGCACCGGCGTCGACACCGAGCCGCTCGACCTCGGCCGATTCGTTGCCGTCATCAACTGTGCCGGTGGTCGCCCGCCGCTGGAGCTCGTCCAGCAGGTCCTCGCGGGAGCGGCCGCGGAGCAGCAGCAGGATGAAGGGATCGTCGTCCAGCAGCCACGCCACCTGGTACGACAAACCGGCCGCGTGCTGGCAGGGCAGTTCCCAGGCGTCGCAGGTGCAGGACGGGTCGAGGTCGCCGATGCCCGGCAGCAAGCGGACCCCGGCGTCCTCGGCCGCGCTGACCAGATCGTGCGGCATGTCGCCGTCCAGCAGCGCGGCGATGTGGCCCGCGCGGGAGCCGACCTGGTCGAGGAATCTGCTCCACTCGTCGTCGGTCAGCTGGTCGACCACCACCACCGACTCGTACCGGTCCTCCGGCGCCTCGACCACCGCGGCGATCCGCCCGGGACTGACGGTGATCGTGCCCACCTGGCCCGAATTCGCGAACCGGCGGCCCTTCTTCAGCTGCCCGTTGTCCAGCGACGTGTCCTCCATCGCCTGAACCCACGCCCGCGCCCACCACGACCGCCCGCGGGTACTGCGCCCGCGCTGTGCCGGGAACGGCGGGAACCCCTTGGCCGCGGTCATCGCACCCCACCTCGCAACTCGACCAGATCGGCCAGCTCGGCATCGGACAGCTCGGTCAGCGCCGCCTCACCCGCCGTCAGCACGGCGTCCGCGAGGGCGCGTTTGCTCGACAGCATCGCCGCGATCCGGTCCTCGATGGTGCCCTCGGCAATCAACCGGTGCACCTGCACCGGCCGGGTCTGGCCGATCCGGTACGCGCGGTCGGTGGCCTGGTCCTCGACCGCCGGGTTCCACCACCGGTCGAAGTGCACGACGTGGTCCGCGCGGGTCAGGTTCAGTCCGGTCCCGGCGGCCTTCAGCGACAGCAGGAACACCGGCACCTCGCCGGCCTGGAACCGCTCGACCATCTGCTCACGCTTGCGGACCGGCGTACCGCCGTGCAGCAGCTCGGTCGCGACCCCACGGTCGGCAAGATGCTGCTCGAGCAGCCGCGCCATCGCGACGTACTGGGTGAAGACCAGCACGGCGCCGTCCTCGGCGAGGATCGTGCCGAGCAGTTCGTCGAGCAGCTCGAGCTTGCCCGAGCGGCCGGTGAGCTTCGCGCCGGCCGGCTCCTTCAGGTACTGCGCCGGGTGGTTGCAGATCTGCTTGAGCCCGGTCAGCAGCTTGACGATCAGGCCTCGCCGGGCCATCGCGTCGCTGGCCCGGACGGCGTCCATCAGCTCGCGCACCGTCGCCTCGTAGAGCACGGCCTGCTCGCGGGTCAGTGACACGGTCTGGTCGGTCTCGGTCTTCGGCGGCAGCTCGGGCGCGATGCCGGGATCGGACTTACGGCGCCGCAGCAGGAACGGACGGACCAGCGTGGCCAGCCGGTCGGCGACCTCCTGGTCCTTGTCGGCCTCGATCGGCGTCGCCCAGCGGCTGCGGAACGTTCCGAGCCGGCCGAGCAGCCCCGGCGTCGTCCAGTCGAGGATCGCCCAGAGCTCGGACAGGTTGTTCTCGACCGGCGTCCCGGTGAGGGCGACGCGGGCCATCGCCGGAACCGTGCGCAGGGCCTTCGCCGTACCGGAGGAGGGGTTCTTCACGTGCTGGGCCTCGTCGGCGACCAGCAGGCCCCACCGGTGCTCGGCGAGCTTCTTCGCGTCCCGGCGCAGCGTCCCGTACGTCGTGAGCACGAACCCGGTGTCGGCCTCGTCGAGCGACCGGCTGGTCCCGTGGAAGCGGCGGACCGGCGTACCGGGGGCGAACTTGTGGACCTCGCGCTCCCAGTTGCCGAGCAGGGACGCCGGACAGACGACCAGGGTCGGGCCCGCGGTGTGGTCGCTGGTCTGACGGTGCAGGTGCAGCGAGATCAGCGTGATCGTCTTGCCCAGACCCATGTCGTCCGCGAGGCAACCGCCGAGACCGAGCGAGGTCATGCAGTTCAGCCACTGCAGGCCACGCAACTGGTAGTCGCGCAGGGTCGCCTGGAGGCCCGCGGGTGCTTCGAGCAGGTCGTCGGAACGGTCCGGGTCGGCGATCCGGGCGCGCAGGTCGTCGAGCCACTTCGTCGGCGTGACCGCGACGTGCTTCCCGTCGATCTCGGCCGTGCCGGTCAGCGCGGCGCCGAGCGCGTCGATCGCGGTGACGGGTTTGAGGATGCGTTCGCGGGCCTTGCGGGCCAGCTCGGGGTCGACCAGCATCCACTGGTCGCGCAACCGGACCACCGGCCGGGTCGCCTCGGCCAGCCGGTCCATCTCCTCGCCGGTCAGCGGATCGTTGCCGAGAGCAACCTGCCAGCTGAAGTCGAGCGTGCTGGTCCCGGAGAAGAAGCCGGGCAGGTCGGCCGGGGCAGTGTCCGGCGTGCGCGTGATCGCGGCCCGCGCGGTCAGCGAGCGGCCGAGACTCCGCGGCCAGTGCAGGTCGACGCCGGCCGCCGCGAGCCGCTGAGCGCCGGTCGCCAGCAATCCGGCGACCTCCTCGTCGGTCAGCTCCATCCGATCCGGTACGGCGGCGTCGAGCAGCTGCTGCAACGGGGGCCAGACCCGGGCGGCGCGGCGGATCGCCAGCGTCGCGTCGATCCTTGCCCGCGGCCCGAATCCTGGGACTTCACCGGCCCAGACGTCCGCCGCGTCGCGGACGAGGGTCGGATCCTGCAGGCTGTGCAGCTGCACGTTGGCCCGGAAGCCGAGCCGGTGCACCGCGACCTCGTCACCCGCGTCCGGCGCGAGCTCGTCGCCGCCCTTGACCAGGTCGATCCGCAGCGAGATCCGGACGCCGGTGTCGAGGCCCGCCGACACCTCGTCGGCCCACGATCGCAACCGCTCGGCCCGCTGAGGCGCCTTCGCGGTGAACAGGTTGGTGCCGTGTGCCTTCGGCGCAGCGGCCGATCGAGGCATTCCGTCGGCGACCGCGTCGAGGAACGCGCGCACGAGGTCTTCCGCGACCGGCAGCCGCAACTCGCCGGTGCCGGCTTCACCAGGCGGAAGGGCCGCCCTGTGTGTTTTCTGGTGTTCGCCGGCCGCGTCCCGCGCGGGACGGGCGCCAGGTACGCCGGCCGCTGTGCCGGCGGGGGAGTCAAGGGGGAGCGGGATCGACCTGGCTTCCGGCGGCATCGCCTCGGCGAGTTGCAGCACCCGCTCGACGTCGGGCTGGTCGTACGGGCCGACGCGCCAGGCATCGTGCCCGGCGGGTGAGACGCCGGGAAGCAGCCGGCCGCGCGCGACCAACTGGAGCGCGACAAGCGAGGCCGCGCCCCAGAAACTGACCGATGCGTGCGCGCCGGTGGTCTTACGCGCGCGTCCGAGCACAGAAACCGCTTCGCCCACCGGCAGCTCGACCGCGCGGACGACCCGCTGCTCGACTCGACCGTCGACCGGAGCGACCACCGGGAGCTCGACGTGCTCACCGACGCCGAGGGGGAGCGCTGACCCGTCGGGGGACCAGAACGCGACGGTCCCGGTTCGTGGTGGATCTGCGGGCCGGAAAACAGCCACCAGACGTGCAACTTCAGCCGCTACCCCAGCTGCCACTACCAACCCCGCACACCTTCCTCGCGATCACCACCCGGCCTTCACCGCGCGACGCCGGATGCACCGGCGCCGCGCGGCGTCCCCTCACGACGCCCCGACGACCACCGCCTCGTCCTCCGCCGGCGGCTGGTCGAACTGAGTACGGTACAGCTCCTCGTACCGCCCGCCCATCGCCAGCAGCTCCGCGTGCGTGCCGCGCTCGACGACCACGCCCGCCTCGATCACGAGAATCAGATCGGCGGCCCGGATCGTCGACAACCGGTGCGCGATGACCACCGCCGTCCGCCCGGCCAGTGCCTCGGCCAGCGCGGCCTGGACCGCGGCCTCCGAGGTCGAGTCCAGCGCGGCGGTCGCCTCGTCGAGAATGACGACCCGCGGCTGCGCGAGCAGCAGCCGCGCGATGGTCAGCCGCTGCCGCTCACCACCCGACAGGCGGTACCCACGCTCGCCGACCACCGTGTCCAACTGTTCCGGCAGCGACCGGATCAGGTCGCCGAGCCGGGCCCGGGTGAGCGCGTCCCACAGCTCCTCCTCGGTCGCCTCGGGCCGGGCCAGCAGCAGGTTCTCCCGGATGCTGTCGTGGAAGAGGTGCCCGTCCTGCGTCACCATGCCGAGCGTCTCGCGCAGGGACTCGGCCGTCAGATCCCGGACGTCGACGCCACTGAGCCGCACTGCTCCGGAGTCCACGTCGTACAGGCGGGGGATGAGCTGGGCGATCGTGGACTTGCCGGCGCCGGACGTGCCTACCAGGGCGACCATCTGTCCCGGCTCGGCACGGAACGAGACCCCGTGCAGGACCTCCTCACCGCCGCGGGTGTCCAGCTTGGCGACCTCCTCGAGCGAGGCCAGCGACACCTTGTCCGCCGACGGGTAGGCGAACCGTACGTCGTCGAACTCGACCGTCACCGGGCCGTCCGGAACCCGCCGGGCGTCCGGCTTCTCCTGGATCAGCGGCTTCAGGTCGAGCACCTCGAAGACCCGCTCGAAGCTGACCAGCGCGGTCATCACCTCGAGCCGGGCGCTGGCCAGCGCGGTCAGCGGTGCGTACAGCCGGGTCAGCAGCAGCGCCATCGACACCACGGCTCCGGCGTCGAGCTGGTCGCGCAGCGCGTAGAACCCGCCGAGTCCGTAGACGACCGCCAGCGCGAGCGCGGAGACCAGCGTCAGCGCGGTGACGAACACCCATTGCACCATCGCGGTCCGGACGCCGATGTCGCGCACCCGGCTAGCCCGAACGGCGAACTCCTTGGACTCACGCACCGGCCGGCCGAACAGCTTGACCAAAGTCGCTCCCGGCGCCGAGAACCGCTCGGTCATCTGCGTACTCATGGTGGCGTTGTAGTTGGCCGCCTCCCGCTCCAGCGCCGCCAGCTTGGTGCCCATCCGGCGCGCCGGGATCACGAACACCGGCAGCAGCACCAGCGCGAGCAACGTGATCTGCCAAGACACCCGCAACATCACGACGAGCGTGAGGACCAGCATGACCAGGTTGCTCACGACGCCGGACAGCGTGTCGCTGAACGCCCGCTGGGCGCCGATCACGTCGTTGTTGAGCCGGGAGACCAGGGCTCCGGTCCGGGTCCGGGTGAAGAACGCGATCGGCATCTTCTGGATGTGGTCGAAGACCGCCGTGCGCAGGTCGAGGATCAAGCCCTCACCGATCCGGGCCGACAGCCACCGGGTGAACAGGCTGATCCCTGCCTCGGCGACCGCGATCACCGCGATCAGCCCGGCCAGCCAGAGCACCAGCTCGACCGACCGGCCCTTGACGATCGCGTCGACCACCTCACCGGCCAGCACCGGCGTCGCGACCGCCAGCACGGCGGCCGCCGTACTGAGCACCAGGAACGTGATCAGCAGCTTGCGGTGCGGGCGCGCGAAGGCCAGGATCCGGCGCAGGGTCTCCTTGGAGAAGGGACGTTTCTCGTCCTGTGCGTGCATCGCGTGGTACAGCGAGTTCCACGCGGTCATTTCCATGCTCACGGCTGTGCTCCGGACATGCTCGGTCGGCCAGGGTGTGCCGATGGTCCCGCGGACCACCGACACTTTCCGACGACCGTAGGACCTCGACTTGGCTTGAGGTCAACCGTCGCCATACTGGGTACGCTGTACGGGGTAGTCGCTGGAGTGTAGCCAGTCGGAGAGAATCACGCACATGAATTCCGAGTACAGCGGTGCCGGCGATCCCGCGAAGAGCCTGGAACTGCTGTGGGGTCTGCAGTCGAAGCCGACCCGTGGGCCCAAGCCCGGGCTCACGGTCGACCAGGTGGTCGCGGCCGCCGTCCGGGTCGCCGACGCCGAGGGCCTGGCCGCGCTGTCGATGCGCCGGGTCGCCGACGAGCTCGGCGTCGGCGCGATGACGCTGTACCGGTACGTACCGGGCAAGGCCGAGCTGCTCGACGTGATGCTCGACAGCGTGTACGGCGAGTTCGCGCGCCGCCCGGTCGACGGCGACTGGCGCGCCAAGCTGGAGGCGGTCGCGCTGCAGAACCGCGAGCTCTACCTGCGGCACCCGTGGCTGCTGTACGTCGCGAGCAGCCGGCCGCCGTTGGGCCCGGGGCTGATGGCGAAGTACGAGTACGAGCTGGAAGCGGTCGAGGGGATCGGCCTGACCGACGTGGAGATGGACGCCGCGGTCGCGCTGGTCAACGGCTACGTGCACGGCGCCGTCCGGAGCGCCGTCGACGCCAAGCGGGTGATCCAGTCGTCCGGCATCACCGACAAGGAGTGGTGGCTGGCGCACGAGCCGCTGTTGGACAAGATCGGCGACGCGCGGAAGTTCCCGCTCGCCAGCCGGGTCGGGACCGCGGTCGGGCAGGAGTTCGACGCGGCCTACGACTCCGAGCACGGATTCGCCTTCGGCCTGGCCAGGGTCCTGGACGGCATCGCCGCGCTGCTCGACGGCCGCTAGTAAAATGTAGTTGTGAGTGAGTACTCACTCAGTTAGTGTCGATCGGGTGAGTCCTCGAGCGACCCCGATGCCCCCCGACGAACGCCGCGCCGCGATCGTCGCCGCCGTACTGCCTCTGCTGGAGGAGCACGGCACCGACGTGAGCACCCGCCAGATCGCCGAAGCGGCCGGCGTCGCCGAAGGCACGATCTTCCGCGCGTTCGGCAGCAAGGACGCGCTGATCGACGCCGCGGTGCAGACCGCCTTCGACTCCGCGCCGCTGCTGGAGATGCTGCGCCAGGTCGACCCCGGCCTGCCGCTGCGCGAGCGGATGATCGCGGCGGTCGAGGTCGGTCAGCGCCGGCTGAGCGCGGTGTTCAAGCTGATGTTCGCGCTGCGGCTGCAGCGCCCGCCGCAGCCGAAGGACGCCGATGCGGAGACGCTGGCCCGGCGCAAGGCCGACGCCGAGCAGGCCGACAAGATCTTCACCGATCTGATCCGGCCCGACGCCGGCCAGTTCCGCGTCCCGCCGGAAGAGGTGGTGCACCGGCTGCGGCTGCTCACCTTCTCCGCCACCCACCCACTGATTTCGGACGGTCGGCCGATGACCGCCGAGGAGATCGTCGACTTCGCCCTCGACGGTGTCCGCCTTCACCACCTTGGGGATGCCTGATGCTTCTTCGCCTGTTACGCACGCACCTGCGTCCGTACGCCGGCAACCTGACCCTGGTGGTCGTCCTGCAGTTCGTCGGGACGATCGCCTCCCTCTACCTGCCCAGCCTGAACGCCGACATCATCGACAACGGCGTGGCCAAGGGTGACACCGGCTACATCGTCGAGAACGGCGGCTGGATGCTCGGCGTCAGCGTGGTGCAGATCCTGTGCACCGTGTTCGCCGTGTACTTCGGCGCCAAGACCGCGGCGCTGTTCGGCCGCGACGTGCGGGCCGCCGTCTTCCACCAGGTCGGCCAGTTCTCCGCCCGCGAGGTGAACCAGTTCGGCGCGCCGACCCTGATCTCGCGCAGCACCAACGACGTCACCCAGGTCCAGATGCTGGTGGTCACCTCCTGCACGATGCTGGTGGCCGCGCCGATCACGATGGTCGGCGGCATCATCGCCGCGGTCCGCGAGGACGTCGGGCTGTCGTGGCTGGTCGCCGTCGCCGTACCGCTGCTGGCCGCCTCGATCGGGCTGATCGCGAGCCGGATGGTTCCGCAGTTCCGCAAGATGCAGGTGAACATCGACGGCGTGAACCGGGTGCTGCGCGAGCAGATCACCGGCATCCGGGTGGTCCGCGCCTTCGTCCGCGAGCCGCACGAGACCGCGCGCTTCGGCGAGGCCAACGCGAACGTGACCGACACCGCGGTCCGGGCCGGCCGGCTGATGGCGCTGGTGTTCCCGGTCGTGATGCTGATTCTGAACGCCTCGACCGTGGCCGTGCTGTGGTTCGGCGCCACCCGGGTGGAAAGCGGCGCGATGCAGGTCGGCCAGCTGACCGCGTTCATCAGCTACCTGATCCAGATCCTGTTCTCGGTGATGATGGCGACGTTCGTGATGATCATGGTGCCGCGGGCCGCGGTCTGCGCCGACCGGATCAGCGAGGTGCTGAACACCGAGTCGACGGTCGTCCCGCCGGTCACGCCGATCACGACGTTCACCGGGCGCGGCGAACTCGTCTTCGACAAGGCCGGCTTCCAGTACCCCGGGGCGGCCGAGCCGGTCCTGCGTGACCTCAGTTTCTCGGCGTCACCCGGGCAGACCACAGCGGTGATCGGCAGCACGGGCGCGGGCAAGACGACGCTGGTGTCGCTCGTGCCCCGGCTGTTCGACGCGACCGCCGGCCGGGTGCTGGTGGACGGCATCGACGTCCGCGAGATCGAGCCACAGGCGCTGTGGCGGCGGATCGGGCTCGTGCCGCAACGCCCGTACCTGTTCTCCGGCACGGTCGCCAGCAACCTGCGCTATGGCAACCCCGACGCCACCGACGAGGAGCTGTGGCACGCCCTGGAGATTGCCCAGGGCAAGGACTTCGTCGAGGCGATGCCGGAGCAGCTGAACGCTCCGATCACCCAGGGCGGCACGAACGTGTCGGGTGGCCAGCGGCAACGGCTGGCGATCGCCCGGGCGCTGGTCCGCAAACCCGAGATCTACCTGTTCGACGACTCGTTCTCCGCGCTCGACCTGGCCACCGACGCCCGGCTGCGGGCCGCGCTCGCGCCGGTCACCGCCGACGCGTGTGTGGTGATCGTCGCCCAGCGGGTCTCGACCATCATCGACGCCGACCAGATCGTCGTGCTCGAGGACGGCGCGATCGTCGGGATCGGCCGGCACGACGAGCTGCTCGAGAGCTGCCCGACGTACGTCGAGATCGTCGAGTCCCAGCGGTCCGCGGAGGAGGCGGCATGACCGAGCACAAGAGTGCCGATGAGACCACCGAAGGCGGCGGGACGGCGACGGTCAAGGCGACCGAGCGTCCGACGACCGGGCGCGGGTTCGGACCACCCGGCGGGATCCCCGGCGACAAGTCGATGAACTTCGGCCCGTCGGCCAAGCGGCTGCTGCGCCGCCTGCGGCCGCACCGGGTCCAGGTGTTCGGGGTGATCCTGCTCGCGATCGCCAGCGTCGGGTTGTCCGTGCTCGGTCCCAAGCTGCTCGGCCGGGCCACCGACATCATCTTCTCCGGCGCGATCGGCAAGACCCTGCCCGGCGACGTCAGCAAGCAGCAGGTGATCGACAACCTCCGGGCCCAGGGCAACAACCGGTACGCCGACCTGATCAGCGGCATCGACCTGATCCCCGGCGTCGGCATTGACTTCGATGCCTTGCGCAACGTGTTGCTGCTGGTGCTCGGCCTGTACGTCGGCTCCTTCCTGCTGTCGTGGATGCAGGGCTACATCCTGAACGGCGTGGTCCAGCGGACCGTGTTCGAGCTGCGCTCCGAGGTCGAGGACAAGCTCAACCGGCTGCCGCTCAGCTACTTCGACGGCGCGCCGCGCGGCGAGCTGCTGAGCCGGGTCACCAACGACATCGACAACGTGTCGACCAGCCTGCAGCAGACCCTCAGCCAGCTGCTCACGTCGCTGCTGACGGTGATCGGCGTGGTCACGCTGATGTTCGTGGTCTCGCCGCTGCTGGCGCTGATCGCGCTGGTGACGATCCCGATCTCGATGATCCTGACCGCGGCGATCGCGAAGCGCTCGCAGACCCGGTTCGTCGCGCAGTGGCGGCACACCGGTGCGCTGAACGCCCAGATCGAGGAGGCCTTCACCGGCCACGAGCTGGTCAAGGTGTTCGGCCGGCAGCAGGAGATCGAGGCGAGCTTCGCGAAGAAGAACGAGGAGCTCTACCAGGCGGCGTTCGGGGCGCAGTTCATCTCCGGGCTGATCATGCCGTCGATGATGTTCATCGGGAACCTGAACTACGTGGTGATCGCGGTGGTCGGCGGCCTGCGGGTCGCGTCCGGCACGATGTCGCTGGGTGACGTGCAGGCGTTCATCCAGTACTCCCGGCAGTTCACCCAGCCGCTCACCCAGGTCGCTTCGATGGCGAACCTGCTGCAGTCCGGGGTCGCCTCGGCCGAGCGGGTCTTCGAGGTGCTCGACGCCGAGGAGCAGCGGCCGGAGGAGGCCACGCCGGCGAAGGTGACGCAGGCCCGCGGCCGGGTCGAGTTCGAGCACGTGTCGTTCTCGTACAAGCCGGACGAGCCGCTGATCACCGACCTCTCGCTGGTCGCCGAACCAGGAATGACGGTCGCGATCGTCGGCCCGACCGGGGCCGGCAAGACCACGCTGGTCAACCTGATCATGCGGTTCTACGAGCTCAACGGCGGCCGGATCACGCTGGACGGCGTCGACATCACCGAGCTGACCCGGCACGACCTGCGGTCCCGGATCGGCATGGTCCTGCAGGACACCTGGCTGTTCGGCGGGACGATCCGCGACAACATCCTGTACGGCAACCTGAACGCCACCGAACAGGACATGCTGGCCGCGGCCAAGGCGACGTACGTCGACCGCTTCGTGCACAGCCTGCCGGACGGCTACGACACGGTGATCGACGAGGAAGGCAGCAACGTCAGCGCGGGGGAGAAGCAGCTGCTCACCATCGCCAGGGCCTTCCTGGCCGACCCGCAGCTGCTCATCCTCGACGAGGCCACGAGCTCGGTCGACACCCGCACGGAGGTCCTGGTCCAGCGCGCCATGGCCGCCCTGCGCTCCGACCGCACCAGCTTCGTCATCGCGCACCGCCTGTCCACCATCCGCGACGCCGACCTGATCCTGGTGATGGAGAACGGAGCCATCGTCGAACAGGGCACGCACACCGAACTGCTCGCCGCCAACGGCGCCTACGCACGGCTCTACAACGCGCAGTTCACCGCGGCCGTCGTCGACCACGACCAGGACCAACCGGCCCCGGCCCCGGTCCCCGCCGTACCGACCACCGCGGAACTCCTGGCGGACGACGAGGACGAGTCCGCCTTCACTCCCTGATCGGTCGCAGGCGCCGCCCACCTGGGTGGCGCCTGCACCTGTGGATAACTTCCGACGCGGGGGCGCGGGATGTGACGTACTTGGTGCATGGCGACTGAAGCGTCGGAATTCCCCCATCGGCAGGGCGTCGCGGCGGCCCGCCGGATCGGCCGGAAGCTCCGGTTCACCGACGACTGCGACTACCAGACCCTGTACGACGCCTACCGGATCACCTTTGCCTACCACGCGCCGCTGATCGTCAAGATCGCCGACGAGATGCTCGCCGATCTCCGCGCGGACGTCGGCTCACACCGCGCCGATCGGGTGGTGACGCTCGGCCGCGACGGGCACAGCCTCGCGCTTGCGATGCGCGGGCTCGACCCGCTGTTCTATCGGCAGCACGTTTCGAACGTGGTGGTCTCGCGGGCCTTGGTCGAGAACGCGCTGCAGGACCTCGAGCAGAACGGCGGCCGCGAGTTTCCCCAGGTTCACGGGTTCCGCCGGGTGGCCTCGCGCGTTGATCCGGCCGACGTCGTCGCCGGCTTCCGGGTGCTCAGCGAGTACCTGCGCGCCTGCAAGGCGCCGGTCGGTCACGCGGGCAGCCGGATCACCCTGGTCGACACGAGCTTCAAAGGCACCGTGCAGGAGTTGCTCGCGGCCGTCTACCCGCAGACGTCCTTCCGAGGCAGGTACGCGTTCTTCGCCGAGTCACCGCACGACCCGCATCCGGGCAGCAAGCGGGGCTACGAGGTGCACCTGTACGCCGGCCAGACCCGGGAGGCGCGGCCCTTCTACGAGCTGCCCGCGGACGAGTCGAAGACGTTCGCGCACGTGCTCGGGATCAACGCCGTCGAGGAGTTGCTCGACGGTCCGATGTCGAGTCCGGTCCGGATCGGCAAGCGCGGCCCCGAACAGACCGGCCAGCGCAACTTGCCGAACTCGCTGCTGGGCCTGAGTCGCGGACGGATCTCGCCGCGGCTCAGGCCGCTGCTGGTCCGCGAAGGCGTCAAGCTGGTGAATCTGCACGCGGTCGCCGATCGCGCCCAGCATGCCGCGGCGGTGCGCGACGCGGGTGGGAACTACCGGGCCGGACTGGAATCAGGCGCTCGCCGGTTCCGGGCCGAGCTCCGGGCCTGGATCAATGGGTCCGAGACCGATCCACGGCTGAAGGAACTGCTCGACGCCTTCGTCCGCCGGTCCGATCTCCGGCCTGCCGAACAGCTCGGCCGCGCGCTGGAGCGGGCCCGGGTTCCGGACCAGCGGGTGGAACGGATCTGGGCTGCCTACGACCGGTGCGCGAGCGACGACGACAAACGGGTGTTCGTACAGAATGTGCTGAACGCGATCCAGACAGGTGGAGGTACGGATGGGCGAGGGCCGGGACGACGACGAGACTCCGATCCCGGACGAGGATCCGATCCAGGAGTGGCTCGCGATGGTGGAGACGAACGAGATGTTTGAGGAGTTCGGGGACCTCGGGGACGCCCTCGGCGGGCCTCCTCCGTCGCTCGGGCCGGTTGCCGCCGCCAGGGCGCCGATGATCATCGACACCGACGCGGGTGGCGCGCCGGACGACTCGGTGGCCTTGATCGCGGCCGCGCGCGGCGTACCGGAACTGGCGCTGGTGGTGACGACCGATGAGTACGGTGGGCAGCGGGCGCGGTTCGCGCGGCACCTGCTGGATCTCGCCGGCCGGTCGGACGTACCGGTGGTGGCCGGGGCGGCCCTCGGCAACACCCGCTCTTTCGTCGTCGGCGGCCTGGTCCCCGACGACGTACCCGAGCAGAGTGGCGAGGTGGCCGAAGCCGTGGCGAAGGTTTGCGCTTCGACCCCGGCCGCGGTCCGATGGGTCGGGATGGGACCGATGTCGAACCTGGCGCGATTGCAGGAGACGCGGCCCGAGCTGGTGGCGAAGATGGTGGTGACGCAGCTCGCCGGCGCCATCGATCCGAACGCGCCGGCCGAACACAACCTGCTCACCGATCCGGATGCGGTGATTCGAATGCTGCCCGTGCTGGAGTTGTCGGTGCCGTCGTTCGTGGTCGCGGACGTGACCGGCGATCCGGCGACGAAACTCGTTCCCGACGCGCCGATCTATCGCAAGTGGACCGCCGCGGCGGCGCCACCGTGGGCGCCGGTGCTGCGCGCGCAATGCGACCGGTGGACCGAGCAGCACCCGGAGTCGACGCAGTACGACGCGCTGACGCTGGCCGCGGCGGTGTTCTGGCCGGGGGTGCGGTTCGGCCGGGAACGCGTCTCGATCGGACCCGACGCCCGGATGAAGCGTGACGGCAACGGTGTGGAGATCGCGATGGCGATCTCCGCCGACTACCCGGCCTACTTGAGGTGGGTTGACCGCTTGGTCACCTGAGGCCCGACTGGACGGTGAGCACGAGCTTGCCGATGTGCGCGTTGGCGTCGAGCCGGGTGTGAGCGGCGACGACCTCCTCCAGCGGGAACGTGCCGGCGATCACCGGCCGGAAGGCGCCGGTGCGCAGGCCAGCGGTGACGAAGGCCTCCGCTCGAGCGAGGCGGAGCGGGTCGCGGCTGGTCTCGTGCATCGTGTACGAGCGGATGGTGAGGGCGGGTAGGCCGAGCTCGACACCCGGGTACGGCGTGGGTTCGCCGCTCAGCGCGCCGTACACGAGCAGCGTTCCCTCGGGGGCGACGAGGCGGGCCAGGTCGGTGATGCCGGGGCCGGCGACGGCGTCGAGGACCATGCGGACACCGCGAGCGTTGGTGAGCGCGGCGACCCGGGTGGGCACGTTCTCCGTGCTGGTGACGATCACCTCGTCGGCGCCGTGGTCGAGCAGTGCGGGCTTCTTGGCCGCCGTCCGGGTGAGGGCGATGGTGCGGACGCCGAGGTGCCGAGCCACCTGGATCAGCGCTAGGCCGACGCTGCTGGAGGCGGCGTTGAGAAGCACCGTGTCCCCGGGCCGGACGCCGCCGCCCTCGACGAGTGCGCCGTACGCGGTGAGGAACGCCATCCAGGTCGCCGAGCCGGTGATCGCGTCCACGCCGTCGGGGCGGCGTACCACCGCGGCCGCGGGCACGATGGCGCGGTCGGCGTAGACCGGGTAGTCGTTCTGCGAGAACGCCGGGACCACGCTCACCGCTTCGCCCGGGCGCAGGTTGCTCACGTCAGGACCGGTGAGTTCGATCTCGCCCGCGGCCTCCGCGCCGAGGCCGGCCGGGAACCGCCGGACCGGCTCGATGTAGTGCCCGCCGCGGAACAGCGCCTCGGCGCGATTGATGCCGATGGCATCGACCCGCAGCCGCACCTCGCCCGGCCCCGGGACGCCGATCGGCTCCCGCCGCAGCCGGAGCACCTCCGGACCGCCCAGCTCGTGGAACCGCACCACCGTCGCCTGTTCACTCGTCACACCGACAGTGAATCGCCAAGTTTGACGGCTGTCAAACTTTGATGCTGCTCAAACTATGATGGACGTCGTACTATGGCCCAATGAGCGACACGCGGATCCCGCCCCACCCGGACCCCCGGGACGTTCCGCTGCAGCAGGTGCTGGAGGCGCTGGTCGATCCGGTCCGCCGCAGCATCCTGACCCAGCTGGCCCACGCGGCGGCCGACGTGAAGTGCGGAGGCTTCGACCTCGACGTCAGTACGTCGACCGCCACGCACCACTTCAAGGTGCTGCGCGAAGCGGGGCTGATCCGCCAGTACTACGTCGGAACGTCCCGGATGAACTCGTTGCGCGGCGACGAGGTCGGCAAGGCGTTCCCCGACCTGCTCGACGCGGTCGTCGCCGCGGAGTCGGGTCGTCGAGGTCAGCGCCGCGGCACGTCGTCGGCGACGACGAGGTCCGGCCGGAGCGCCAAGAGGACTCCGAGCGTCGCGTAGCCGATCAGCAGGTGGCCGCCGCCGACCCAGCGGGCGGCAGCGTCACCGAAGACCACGGTGGCCGGGATCGTCACGAAGACCCAGCTCTCGGCGACCAGCGGCCACCAGCGCAGCAGGCCTCGCCAGCGTCCGGTGACGGCGAGCTTGATGCCGATGATCATCATGCCGATCATCGACAGCGGCCAGCAGATGTCGAGCACCATCAGCCAGATCGCGTCCTGAAGGCTCGCCGGGAAGACGCCGTGCAGCAGCGACCACAGGCTGGCGATCCCGAGCACGACCGCTTCCACCTTGAGCATCAGAACGGCGGGCCGGCTGAGACCGGTCGCGCGGGTACGGAACTGGATCGTCAGCAGGCAGAACAGCCCGAGCTGGAACGCCAGGCCGGTGAGGTCGTGGATGCGTTCGGGCGCGCCCTCGGTGACGGTGGAGAACGCGAAGATGCTCGCGCACCAGGCCAATGTTCCCGCGGTGAGCCCGAGTCCGAGCCGCCGGATCTGCCGCGCCCCGAATTGTGTGGTGCCAGCAGCTGGAAGTGCGGTCCGAGGACGGGCCGGTGTTTCGGTCATGGTGGTTCCTTCCTCCCCTGGGGCACGCTGCGCACCCCCTTCACCCACCCTGCGGCGCTTCCCGGCCCGGGCGGCAGGGACGCCCGTCCCCCAGCAGGTCCCGACGTTGTCCCGGCCGAAACCGGGACAACCGACCCGCGACGGCGGGACACCAATTGGGTGACAATGCAACGGTGACCGAGGTGGGGGAGACCGAGGTGGGGGAGTCGCGACGGGCGGGCCGGGCGGCGGCCGTGCTGTGCGTGGCCGCGCTGATGCTCGCCGTCGCGACGGTCCTGCTCGACCTCGCCAACCAGGGTCGCGTCCCGCCGCAGGCCGAGCTCGACGCAGGCTGGTCGGCCGTGCTCTCCGGACTCGCCCAGACCCTGCCCGGTCTCCTGCTGCTCCGGCGCCTTCCACGCCACCCGGTCGCCTGGGTCCTGACGCTCAACGGCCTGCTCTGGATCGTCGACGGCTTCGCGTCCAGCTGGGCGGCGTACGCGGTCTACACGTCTCCCGGCCTGCCGGGCGCCGCGGCGGCGTACTGGTTCTACTCCCGGTTCGGCGCGATGCTGCTGCTCGGACTGCCGCTGCTGATCCTGCTGTTCCCGGACGGCCGGCTCGTGCGGGCACGGCTCTGGCGCTGGTTGTCGATCGCCAGCCTCGCCCTCACCGCGTTGCTGCCCTTGCTGCTGGTGGTCGTCCCGGTCGACGTGATGATCCGCTACCACGACGCCGCGCTCCCGCCGGAGATCACCCGGCTTCCGCTCGACCCGTTCGGCATCGATCTCCCGTACGCCGTGTGGGAGCCGGTGATGCGGTTCGCGTACGCCGCGGTCCTGGTCAGTCTGGTGATCCCGTTCGCGGTCACCGTGCACCGCTACCGCGCCGCCGACTCCGAGCGCCGGGCGCAGATCCGCTGGCTGATGTGGGCCGCGCTGGTGGACATGTTCGTCCTGCTGATTCCCTTGGAGAACCCGCCGGCCGTGGGCGCGATCGTGTTCGGGCTCGCGATCGCGCTGACCTCGGCCGCGATCGTCGGCGCCGTCACCAAGCACCGCCTCTACGCGATCGACCGGTTGCTCCCGGCCACCTTCCTGTACGGCGTACTGGCGCTGCTCGTGGTCGGCGTCGACCTCGCCGTCTTCGCCTTGGCCGGCGGCGTGCTGGGGGAGCGGGACGCCGCCCTGGCGGCGATCGCCGTGGTCGCTGTCGTCTACGCACCGCTGCGCAGCCGGCTCTGGCGGGCCGCGCGGCGGCTGGTCCGCGGATCCCGGGACGATCCCTACGCCACGGTGGCGACGCTCGCCGAGCGGCTGGAGTCGGCGGCCGATCCCGACGAGCAGCTCCGTGCCGTCGCCCGGACGCTGGCCGAGGCGTTCCGGCTGCCCTACGTCCGGGTCGAGATCGGACAGCGCGCGATCGTCGAGTACGGCCGGCAGACCGGTCCCACGATCGCGCTTCCGGTCGGCTACCGCGGAGAGCCGGTCGGGCAGTTGGTGCTGTGTCCGGGCGACGGCAGCAGCTTGTCCGAACGCGACCAGCGACTGCTCGGCGATCTGGCGCGGCAGGCGGCGGCCGCGGCGCGGGCCAGCGAGTTGAGCACCGAGTTGCAGCGTGGGCGCAGCCGCCTGGTCGCGGCCCGCGAGGAGGAGCGGCGACGGATCCGGCGGGACCTGCACGACAGTCTCGGCCCGTCGCTCGGCGCGGTCGCGCTGCGGATCGAGACCGCGCGCAATCTGGCCCGCTCGGCGCCCGACGAGGCCGACCGCATGCTCGACCAGGCGACGGCCGAGGTGGCCTCGGTGCTGGCCGACGTCCGGCGGCTGGTGCACGACCTGCGGCCTCCGGCGCTGGACGAGCTCGGCCTGGTCCGCGCGATCGAGCAGCAGGCCGAGCGGTTTCGGCTGTCCGGCTTGCAGGTGCGTGTCGAGGCGGTGCCGCTGGGTCCGTTGCCGGCCGGAGTCGAGGTCGCGGCGTACCGGATCGCGTCGGAGGCGTTGACCAATGTGGCGCGGCACGCGGCGGCCTCGCGGTGCGACATCCGGCTCGCGATCGGGGCCGGACCGGCTCTGGAGCTGTCCGTCACCGACGACGGGATCGGCATCGGCGAGCAGACCGCCGCGGGGGTGGGGATGGTCTCGGTGCGCGAACGGGCGGCCGAGCTCGGTGGCGTGTGCAGCGTGACCAGTCCGGCCGATGGTGGCACCGTCGTCGAGGTGAGGTTGCCGTTGGACGCCGTACCGGAGGTGCTGCATGTCTGAGTCGGTGCGCGTGATGCTCGTCGACGACCACCCGGTCTACCGCGACGGACTGGCCGCGCTGCTCGGGTCGCTGCCCGGCGTCGAGGTGGCCGGTACGGCGGGCGACGGGCTGGAGGCGGTCGAACGCGCCCGCGAGCTGCAGCCGGACGTGGTGGTGATGGACGTGCAGATGCCGCGGCTGGACGGGATCGAGGCGACCCGCCGGATCGTTGCCGACAGCCCGCACATCGGCGTCGTCGTGCTGACCATGGCCGAGCAGGACCAGACCTTGTTCGCGGCGATGCGCGCCGGAGCCCGCGGCTACCTGCTGAAGGGCGCGAACCAGGCGGAGATCCTGCGGGCGATCACCGCCGTGGCGCAGGGCGAGGCGATCTTCGGCCCGGCGGTCGCCCGCCGGGTCACCGAGTTCTTCGCCGGTACGCCGGCGCCGGACGGCGATCCGTTCCCGCAGTTGACCGCGCGGGAACGCGAGATCCTCGCGCTGGTCGCCGCCGGCCGTTCCAACCCGCAGATCGCCGCCGAGCTCTACCTGTCCCCGAAGACGGTCCGCAACAACGTCTCGAACATCTTCGCCAAGCTGCACGTGGCCGACCGGGCCGAAGCGATCGTCCAGGCCCGCACCGCGGGATTGGGGTAACAGGGGTCGCCGGAGGAGCGGGCGGTGCGGGCGGCGACGCCAGGCCCGCCCGGTCAGCCGCGGGCGATCCGGCGTACGGCCAGTTCGGCGAGCAGGGCCGCGCCGTCCGGGAGGACCGAGTCGTCGAAGTCGGCCAACGGGGAGTGGTTGTCGGCCGCGGCGTCGGGATCGGGGCCGGCGCAGGCGCTGAGATTCAGGTAGACGCCGGGAACCTCGTTGAGGACGTAGGACATGTCCTCGGCGCCGCAGCGCGGGTTGGCGCGTTCCCGGAACCGGTCGGAGCCGAACAGATCGACGATGGTGTCCCGGGCGAACTCGTACTCGGCCGGATCGTTGACCGTCACCGGATAGCCGATCTGGTACTGCACCTCGGCGGTCAGCCCGTGCGCGGCCGCCATCGACTCGACCAGCCGGGTCGACGTCAGCTGCACCTTCGCCCGGGTCTGTTCGGAGAAGGTCCGGACCGTCGCGTCGAAGAAGACGTCGTCGGGAATGATGTTCTCCTTCGTGCCGCCCGCGATCCGGCCGACCGTGAGCACGACCGGGTCGAACACGTCGAACTGCCGGGTGATCATCGTCTGCAGCGCGGTCACCACCTCGCAGGCCACCGGGATCGGGTCCTTGCCCCGGTACGGCGTCGACCCGTGCGTGCCGGCTCCGACGATCCGCACGTGCAACTGGTCGGCGGCGGCCATGAACGAACCAGGCTTGCTGCTCCACATCCCGAACGGCTGCCCGGCCGACCCGACATGCAGGCCGTACGCCGCGTCCGCGCGCCGGCCGGTGGCCTCCAGCACACCCTCGCGAATCATGATCGGCGCGCCGCCGGTGGTCTCCTCGCCGGGCTGGAACATGAACACCACGTCGCCGGCCAGCTGGTGGCGCAGCGCGTGCAGGATCTTCGCCGCGCCGACCAGACCGGCGACGTGCAGGTCGTGGCCGCAGGCATGCATCATGCCGGGGTGCTGGGACTTGAACGGTACGTCGGTCCGCTCGGTGACCGGCAGCGCGTCCATGTCGCCGCGCAGCAGGACGACCGGCCGGACCCCTTCGCTCGGGGCGGTGCCGCGCAGCACGGCGGTCACCGAGGACAGCTCCTTGCCGAGCGTGATCTCCAGGTCGAGCCCGTCGAGGGCCTCGAGGACCAGGGCCTGCGTCTTCGGCAGGTCGAGGTCGTACTCGGGGACCTGGTGCAGCGCGCGGCGCAGGTCGACGATCTCGGAACGGAACCGCTCGGCGAGGTCGAGGGTGCTGGTCACTCGGTGCCCTCCAGGAGGTTGATCAGGTCGGTCTGCTCGAACATCCGGGCGGTGTCGAGCGCGTTCGGGCTGCCGGCCGTCGGGTCGGCGCCGGCCGCGAGCAAGGTGCGGACGATCTCCGGCTCGGCCTTGAAGACGGCACCGGCGAGGGGGGACTGGCCGCGGTCGTTGAGCCGGTTCACGTCGGCGCCGCGGCCGGTCAGCAGCCGCACCGTCGACGGCTGACCGTTGTAGGCGGCAAGCATCACCAGAGTGTTGCCGGAGGCATCCGTCAGGTCGACCGGCACACCGCCGTCGAGATAGGCGGCCAGCCGCTCGTCGTCCCCGGAGCGAGCAAGATCGAAAACGAAGTGTGCGATCTCCGCCAACTGCTCGTCGCCTGCGGCGCCATCGGGCGGGGAGAAGTGGGAGGGGGCGGGAGCGCCGGGTGCCGCGGGCTCGGCGCCTTCGGCGCCGTTGCGTGGGTGGGAAGCAGGAGCCGGCTCATCGCGAGGTCCGGTCGGTTCACTCACGCGATGTCCTTCGGGCCGACGTTCAAGGCGTGCATCACTCGCTGCGCGCTGCTACCGAGCTCGAGCAGCTCGACCAGGTCGAGCCAGCGCTGCGGGTCAGCGACCTCGGTCGGCATCTCCGGGTGGTGGAGGTTGACCGGTGCGTCCTTCGCGACCGCGACGACCTTCGGGGCGACGTCGAGGTAGTCGCTCGCGTCCAGGATCTTGCGCTTGACCCCCGGCGCCATCGGCGTCGACGGGTCGGCCGCCGCGGCGCGGATCTCGTCCAGCCCCCCGTACGCCGTGACCAGCGACGCCGCGGTCTTCTCGCCGACACCCTTGACGCCGGGCAGGCCGTCGGAGGCGTCGCCGCGCAGGGTGGCGAAGTCGGCGTACCGGTTGGCGGGGATCGAGTACTTGGCCAGCAGCGCCTTCTCGTCGTACACCTCGGCCCGGCCGACCCCCTTGGCGGCGGTGTAGATCACCCGGATGCCGCGCGAGTCGTCGATCAGCTGGAACAGGTCACGGTCGCCGGTGACCACGTCGACCGGCATCGTCGCGCGGTGGCACAGCGTGCCGATCACGTCGTCGGCCTCGTGGTCGGGCGCCCCGGCGATCGCGATGCCGAGCGAGTCCAGGCAGGCCCGGATGAACGGCACCTGCACCTCCAGCCGGTCCGGCACGTCCTCGATCTGCTCCCCGCCGGCCGCGACGAACTCCACCCGCTGCGCCTTGTACGACGGGATCAGCTCGACCCGCCACGACGGCCGCCAGTTGTCGTCCCAGCAGGCGACCAGGTGGGTCGGCCGGTGGTTCTCGACCAGCCGCGCGATGAAGTCGAGCAGCCCGCGGATCGCGTTGGTCGGTGTCCCGTCCGCGGCCTTCATCGTGTCCGGCACGCCGAAGAAGGCGCGGAAGTACAGCGACGCGGTGTCCAGCAGCATCAAACGCTGGGGAGTCTCAGCCATGGGGTGATGCTTTCATGCCGGGGCCCGGGGGCAGTAGGGTCTCCAGCGTGGAGGACCTGGATCGCAAGATCGTCGCGCTGCTGGCGTCGGACGGGCGGATGAGCTTCACCGACCTCGGCAAGGCGACCGGCCTGTCCACGTCGGCGGTGCACCAGCGGGTCAAGCGGCTGGAGCAGCGCGGCATCATCCTGGGGTACGCGGCAACGATCGACCACACCGCGCTCGACCTGCCGCTGACCGCCCTGATCTCGATCCGCCCGATCGACCCGTCGCAGCCCGACGACTCGCCCGAGCGGCTGCGCGACGTCCCGGAGATCGAGTCGTGCTACTCGGTGGCCGGCGACTCCAGCTACGTGCTGATCGTCCGGGTCGCCTCACCGGCCGCGCTCGAGGAGCTGCTGGCCACGATCCGGGCCCGCGCGAACGTCTCCACCACGACCACGATCGTGCTCAGTACGCCGTACGAGCGCAGGCCTCCGGCGCTCTAGCTCTTCTGCGCGAAGAAGGCGGCGTACCCGCGCCCGGGTGTGCTGCCCGGCTCGGTGAGCTGGGCGGTGACGACCAGCCCTGCTTCGGCGAGCGACTCGACCATCACCTCGGGTCGGTACAGGTAGGCGGTGTAGCTGACTGGCATGCCGTACGCCTTCTCCGGCTGCAGCGTCTCGTCCTGGCCGGAGTGCGTCCCGATCAGGACCCGCCCGCCCGGTCGCAGCACGCGGGCGAACTCGGTGAACAGCCCGGGCAGCTCGGCGCGCGGGATGTGGAAGGTCGAGTACCACGCCAGCACGCCGCCGAGCTCGCCGTCCTTGAACGGCAGGTCGGTCATCGACCCGACCTCGAACGTGACGCCCGGATAGTTCTTCCGGGCCAGCTCGATCATCTTCGGCGACAGGTCGATGCCGGAGATGTCGCAGCCGACCGCCTTCAGGAAGCCGGTCGTCCGGCCGGCGCCGCAGCCCAGATCCACGATCGGGTCGCCGGTCAGCTCCGCGAACGCCGTCAGCATCGCCCGCTCGAGCGGGTTGCCGGCCATCCGGTCCTTGACCAGCTCGTGGTAGGCGTCCGCGACGTTGTCGTACGACGACCTCGTGGCGGCCAGGTGCTCAGTCACCCGGCCAAGGTTAGTCGCTGCCCGTAGCAGTCCCGCCACGCAGTCTGCGGGTGGGCAGTCTTCCGCCGGTGCCGTCGACCCCTGTCCGTCGGCACCGGCGGAAACCCGGTCAGGTGATCTGCAGCAGCTTCTGCGACTCGGCCGCGGCGCGCGAGGCGGCGGCCTGCTCGGTCGCCGCGGCGATCGAGTCGCCGGCGTGCGTGCGCCACCAGTCCTGGCCCTCGGCCGGCAGGGTGTCGATCGGGTCGTAGTACTCGTAGGTGCGGTTCAGCGCCTCCGGGTCCTGCTGCTCGATGCCGGTGCGGTAGTTCTTCTTCCAGTACGAGATGCCGCGCACCTCGTCGTACTCGGACAGCTGGTGCACCCAGCGCTTGCCGACGTACGGGACGTCGCAGACGATGCGCGGGGTGGCGAAGCCCGGCAGGTAGCCGAGAATGCCGTGCTGCAGGTGCTGCGCGTCCTTGACCGAGACCCGCCAGTGCTCGGAGAACGGGATCATGTCGCACATGTAGAAGTAGTACGGCGTGATCGTGGCGCCGTCGAGCAGCGCGAAACAAAGGTCGAGCAGCTGCGGCACCGAGTCGTTGACCCCGCGCATCAGCACGCCCTGGTTGCGCACGTCGCGCAGCCCGGCCTCGAACATCGCCTTGGTCGCCTCGGCCACCAGCGGCGTCACCGACTGGGCCGCGTTCACGTGGGTGTGCATGGCAACCATCACGCCTCGCTGCCGGGCGATCGTCGCGACCCGCTCGACGCCGGCCCGGACGTCGTCGTCCAGCCAGTGCTGCGGCATGCCCATCAGCGCCTTGGTGGCCAGCCGGATGTCGCGGATGTTCTCGATCTCCAGCAGGCTGGTCAGGAACGCCTCCAGCCGCGGCCAGGGCATGTTCGCCACGTCGCCGCCGGACACGACGACGTCCCGGACGCCGGGAGTGCGGCGCAGGTAGTCGAGCATGTCGTCCAGCCGCTGCTGCGGCTTGATCGTGAACTTCAGCTTGTCGATCACCGGCGTCGAGTTGCCGACCAGGTCCATCCGGGTGCAGTGCCCGCAGTACTGCGGGCAGGTGGGCAGCACCTCGGCCAGGACCTTGGTCGGGTAGCGGTGGGTCAACCCCTCCGTGGCCCACATCTCGTGCTCGTGCAGCGAGTCCCGCGTCGCGTGCGGGTGCGACGGCCAGTCGGTCCGCCGGTCGGTGAACATCGGCAGCATGTAGCGCCGGACCGGGTCGGCGTAGAAGGCCTCGGTGTAGTCGGCCGCGCCCTCAGGGACGATCGTGTTCAGCATCTGCGGCGGCAGCAGCATCGACATCGTCGCGCGCTCGGCCTGGTCGCGGGTGAGGTCCTCGTAGACGCGCTCCTCGAGCAGGTCGCCCATCACGTCGCGCAGCTGCTTGACGTTCTTCACGCAGTGCGACCGCTGCCACTGCACGGAGCGCCACTGCTCGGCGGTGACGTCGGCGAACCCCGGCATCCGGGTCCAGTCGGGCTCGACGAGCTCCGCGCGCCGGTAGGCATACGGCTGGCCGTCGGGAACGGTCAGCTCCGGGGTGATCAGCTCAGTCACAGAAGTCCTCCGGGGGCTCCATGGGTGATGCGGTCTTATGTGAGGATAGCGATAGAACGTCCCGCAGATCCAACAGTACGCCGCAAGATTTCCTCTCAGACCGGAAATCAGTAGTATTTTGCCCGGCTTCATCCGGAGCCGTGAACCCTTGGAGGCAGCGTGTCGTCGAGCCCCGTCGGACTGCACCGCGTGATCGAGCCGGCCGGTGTGCTGCCGCAGGCCGCGGCCCGGCTGGACGCGCATCCCGAGCTGTGGCCGGACGAGATCCGGATCGCGGTCGAGCGGCTCAACCTGGACGCGGCGTCGTACCGGCAGCTGGCCGAGGCGCACGGGCACGACGGCGAGGCGGTCCGGCGGGCGGTGCTGGAGATCGTCGCCGAGCGCGGCAAGATGCAGAATCCCGTCACCGGGTCGGGCGGCATGCTGGTCGGTGTCGTCGACGAGGTCGGCCCGGAGTCGCCGCTCGGCGTGAAGCCGGGGGACCGGGTTGCGACGCTGGTCTCGCTGACGCTGACCCCGCTGCGGATCACCGACGGCCTGCGCCGCTGGGACGGTCGCAGCGAGCAGGTCCCGGCCGAAGGGCACGCGATCCTGTTCGCCCGGTCGATCGTCGCGAAGCTGCCCGACGACCTGGTTCCGGAGCTGTCGCTGGCGGTGATGGACGTCTGTGGCGCGCCCGCGCTGACCGCGCGCGTGGTCCGCCAGTATGTCGACAAAGGCACAAAGCCTGTCGTGTCAGTAATTGGCGGCGCAGGGAAAAGCGGCTCGCTCGCCCTGGCCGCCGCGCGTCGTTCGGGAGCGGCCCGCACGATCGGCATCGTGCCGATCGAGGCCGAGCGCGAGCGGCTGGAGGCGGCTGGTCTGGCCGACGTCGTCGCGCTGGCGGACGCTCGCGATCCCGTCGCGCTCGCGGCGGCTGTCGAGGCGTCCGGGGGACCGGCCGACATCACCGTGGTCTGCGTGGACGTGCCCGGCTGCGAGCACGGCGCGGTGCTCGCGACGGCGTCCGGCGGCACGGTGATCTTCTTCTCGATGGCGACCTCGTTCTCGGCCGCCGCGCTCGGTGCCGAAGGTCTCGCGGCGGACGTGACGATGCTCGTGGGCAACGGTTACGTACCCGGTCACGCCGACTACGCCCTCGAGTTGCTGCGCTCCGAACCTGGTGTCCGGCAGCTCTTCGAGAGCCGGCTGAAGGCGGAGGGGCAGGATTAGCCCGTGCGCACACTTCTGACGAACGGATCCGTCTACTCACCCGCCGACCCCCACGCGACCGCGATCGCGTTCGACGACGGCGTGGTCACCTGGCTCGGCGACGACAGCAGCGCGTCGTCGTACGCGGACGGCGCGGACGAGGTGATCGACCTGCGGGGCAAGCTCGTCACGCCCGCGTTCGTGGACGCCCACGTCCACACCGCGCAGACCGGCGCCCTGCTGACCGGCCTCGACCTGATCGGCACCACCAGCCTGACCGAAGCCCTCGACCGGCTCGCCTCGTACGCCGGCCGGCTCGCGCCGGACGCCGTGATCGACGGCGCCGGCTGGGACGAGACCAAGTGGCCCGAGGGCCGGCCGCCGACGGCCGAGGAGCTCGACCGCGCCGGTGGCGGCCGCCGGGTCTACCTGTCGCGCGTCGACGGTCACTCCGGCGTCGTCTCGTCCTCGCTCGCGGCCGCGGTCGACGGACTCGCGGGCGAAATCGGGTACGACCCGAGCGGACGGGTCGAGCGGGACGCCAACCACGCCGTACGGGACGCGTTGAGCGAACTGGTCGGCGCCGAGCAGCGGCTGGCCTACGCTCGCGCCGCGGTGAAGGCGATGGCCGAGCGGGGGATCGGGGCCTTTCACGAGATGGCCGCGCCGCACATCGGACCGGTGTGGGAGCTGCCGCTGGTTCGCCAGGCGGCGGACGAATTGGGGCTCTCGGCAACCTTGTACTGGGGTGAGACGGGGGTCTTCGACAATGTCACCCAGTACGGGCTGGCCGGCCTGGCCGGTGACCTGAACGCCGACGGCGCGCTCGGCTCACGCACGGCCGCGCTGCGAGCGGCGTACGCCGATCGGGCGGATCACCGTGGGCACGCCTACCTCACGCCCGAGCAGATCGCCGAGCACGTGATCGCCTGCACCGAGAAGGGCGTCCAGGCCGGCTTCCACTGCATCGGAGACCTTGCCCTCGACAACATCGCCCGCGGCTTCGAGCTGGCGGCCGAGAAGGTCGGCGTCCCGGCGCTGCTGGCCGCGCGGCACCGGCTCGAGCACGTCGAGATGCCGGACGCCGAGGTCGTCGCGACCCTGGCGAAGTGTGGCGTCGTGGCCAGCGTGCAGCCGATGTTCGACGGTCACTGGGGTGGACCGGACGGCATGTACGCCGAGCGCGTCGGGGACCGCTGGGAGGGCATGAATCCCTTCGGCACACTCCAGCGCGCCGGTGTCGTGCTCGCCTTCGGATCGGATGCGCCGGTGACCTCACTCGGTGGGTGGGAGGCCGTTCGTGCGGCCGCGTTCCACCACACCGAGTCGGAGCGGATCACCGTCCGGGCCGCGTTCCAGGCGCACACCCGGGGTGGCTGGCGGGCGGCCGGGATCGACGACGCGGGTGTGCTCGCGCCGGGCTCCGCCGCGACGTACGCGGTCTGGGAGATCGATGCCGACCTCGTCGTCCAGACGCCTGACCCGCGGGTCGCGGCCTGGTCGACCGACCCGGGCGCCGGCGTACCGGTGCTGCCCGATCTCAGTGACCCGGCTGTTGTGCCGAGCTGTCTGCGGACCGCAGTCGGCGGCCGGCTGGTGTACGACTCCGAAGGATGGTCCCAGTGACGCGTGCGGTGAAGAAGCTCGACCTCGATCCGGTCACCGTCCGGAAGGCGCGCAGCCTGGCGCGCAAGGCGGGCAAGCCGATCGTGAACATCGCCCGGCAGCACACCACGGTCTCGGTCGAGCGGGCCGTGCTGCGCCTGGCCGGTCTGGCCGGTGCGGACTCCGAGGGCATCCCGTGGGTGAACCGGCTGGCCGACACCGTTCGGGCCGACGTCGGCCTCGAGCACGGACTCGCGCTGCCGGTGTGGGACGCGCTGGTCCGGGGCGAGGCCGAGGACCTCGCGGTGCTGGCGCAGAAGGCGGCGTCGGGCTCGGTCACCTTCCGGCTGCCGGAGGGGCGGGACGCCGTACGGGCTCGTGCCGCGGCGCGCAAGGCGGCGGCCGGCGGGCTGAAGAAGGTGGACGCGCGGCGTCGTGAACGGGACCGGCTGATCGCCAAGTACGGCGATCCCGAGCAGCGGCCGTGGATCTACCTGATCGTTGCCACCGGCGACATCTACGAGGACATCCCGCAGGCCCAGGCGGCCGCGCGGGCCGGTGCCGACATCATCGCGGTGATCCGGTCGACCGGGCAGTCGCTGCTCGACTACGTGCCCGAAGGCGCCACCCGCGAGGGGTTCGCCGGCACGTACGCGACGCAGGAGAACTTCCGGTTGATGCGCGCGGCACTGGACGAGTCGTCGCGCGAGCTCGGCCGCTACATCCGGCTGACCAACTACGCGTCCGGGCTGTGCATGCCGGAGATCGCGACGCTGGCGGGGCTGCAGCGGCTCGACATGATGCTGAACGACTCGATGTACGGGATCCTGTTCCGCGACATCAACCCGATCCGCACCTTCGTCGACCAGCGGTTCAGCCGCCAGATCCACGCCCGGGCGGGGATCATCATCAACACCGGCGAGGACAACTACCTGACCACCGCGGACGCCGTCGAGGCGGCGCACACGGTCACGGTGTCGCAGCTGCTGAACGAGTACTTCGCCAAGGAGGCGGGGCTGGAGGACTGGCAGCTCGGACTCGGGCACGCGTTCGAGATCACCCCGGAGATCCCGGACTCGTTCCGGCTGGAGCTCGCGCACGCGATGCTGGCCAGGCAGTTGTTCCCGGACGCGCCGCTGAAGTGGATGCCGCCGACGCGGCACATGACCGGCGACGTGTTTCGCGGCTACCTGCTGGACGGCTTCTTCAACCTGGTCGGCGCGATGACCGGGCAGGGCATCCTGCTGGTCGGCATGATGACCGAGGCCGTGGTCACTCCCTGGATCTCCGACCGCGACCTGGCGCTGCAGAACGTCCGGTACGTCTTGGGTGCCGCAGGCAACCTCCACGAGGACTTCCACCCGGCGCCGGACGGCTTCATTGCCAACCGGGCCCGGCAAGTGCTGGGGGAGTCGGTCGAGCTGCTCGAGAAGATCGTCGACGACGGTCTGCTGAACGCGATCGGCGACGGCACGTTCGGGTTGATGAAGCGCCCGCAGGACGCCGGTCGTGGTCTGGACGGCGTCGCTCGGCGTTCGGCGGCGTACTACAACCCGGCGATCGAACTGCTCGAGGAGGCACAGTGAGCATTATCAGGCCGTACGGCGACACCACCGGCGACGGAATGGTGCAGATGTCGTTCACGCTGCCGATCCCGCACGACAAGCGGGCCGAGGGCGCGGCGGTGCAGCTGGCCAACAAGATGGGCATGGACCCTGCGCTGGTCGTGCACGCCAAGCCGATGGGGCCGGACTTCACGTTCTTCGTTGTCTACGGCCCGGTTAACCACCTGGTCGACACCGACAAGGTCGAGGTGATCGAGCGCGACTATCCGCTGCTGTCGCCGAAGGACGCGAACCTGGCCATTCGCAAGGGATTGCGCCGCCGGCTGACCGTGGTCGGCGCGTGTATCGGCACCGACGCGCACACCGTCGGCATCGACGCGATCATGAACATCAAGGGCTTCGCGGGCGAGAAGGGCCTGGAGTACTACCGCGAGCTGAAGGTGGTCAACCTCGGCGCCCAGGTCGCCGTACCGGAGCTCGTCCGGCGCGCGAAGGCCGAGAAGGCGGACGCGATCCTGGTCTCCCAGGTGGTCACCCAGCGCGAGGCGCACGTGCTGAACACCAAGGAGATGTCGGCCGCGTTCCGCGAGGCCTATCCCGAGGAGTCCCGCCCGATTTTGGTTGCCGGTGGCCCCCGTTTCACCGAGCAGATGGCCGACGAGCTCGGCGTCGACCGGGTCTTCGGCCGCGGCACGACGCCCGGCGAGGTGGCCAGCTACCTGGTCGACGTCCTGGTCACCCGCCGGATCCGCACCCCGAACAGGAGAAGCGCATGAGCAAGGCCGAAGTCGGTCTGTCGGTCACCCACCGCCGGTACGTGCCGTACAGCCACGCGCACTACGCCGGGCACCTGGTCGACGGCGCGTACGTGCTCGGCCTGTTCGGTGACGTCGCGACGGAGGTCTGTATCCAGGCCGACGGAGATGAAGGTCTTTTCGCTTCCTACTCCGACGTGCAGTTCGTGCAGCCGCTGCGGGCCGGCGACATGGTCGAGGTGACCGCGACCATCTCCCGGGTCGGGACCCGCAGCCGGGAACTCGAATTCGCCGCCCACGTCGTGTGCCGCGGGCGGCCGGACAAGTCGGAGTCGGCCGCCGAGGTCCTGGCCGAGCCGCTGCTGATCACCAGGGCGACCGGAACGGTCGTTGTCCCGGTAGCGTGACGATTCGTTGCCCTGGGTAACGAACACGTGGCGTGCCGAGACGGCTCTGTAACGTGACTTCGCTTTCGCGCGGCCGTTATTCCCTTCAGGACAGCCGAAAGTGTTACAACGCCTTGAAGGAGGCGGCGCAGAGGTTGACACCGCCGCTGCGAGCGAGCATCGTTTTGGGAGTCGTCAGAGTCCATTCTTTCAACGGACACACAGAGTTCGGCCACCGGATGATCCCGCGACGCTGACCAGGCCAGTGCCAGGCTTGAGTCGACGGGGGCTGAGATCGCCGGTGGACAGCCCCCCGCGGGGCAGAGGTGGAAGAGGTTCGGCGCCCAGTAGACAACAGCCGGGCGGCTCGCATCCAGCGGGTCCGCCGGTTGGTCCGAAGGGCGGCCGAGCCTCTTTCCTCTCTCGGCCACTGATCGCGACCGGGCCCACGCCGGCCCGTGGCTTTTCCGAGCCCCGCCGGTGCCGTAACACCGCTGCGAGAGCTGTCCGTCACCTTCCGGAACTCTGCCGGATCTCTTCGGTGCACTCGTACGTTGTACCGTCGTGCGCACCGGTAGGTACCGGATGGTGAGGCGAAGGGGACCCGAGTGGAGCAGTTGTTGGCCCTGGCACGGCTGGTGCTCAGGATCGTGGTGGCGATCGGCGCGGGGGCGCTGCTCGGGCTCGCGTTCGAGCCGCACGACCACCCGTGGCTCGCCGTCGTCGCCGTACCGCTGTTCCTGGCCGCGCTCAACGGCGTCTCGGTCAAGGGCGGCATCCTGGTCGGCGCCGGCTTCGGCATCACCTACTACGCCGTTCTGGTGCCCTGGCTCAGCGTGATCGGCGGCGACGCCGCGATCGCGCTGGCGATCCTCGAGGGACTCTTCTACGCCGTCTTCGGTGCGTTCGCCAGTCAGGTCCTCAAGCACAAGCTGTGGCTGCTGTGGATCCCGTGCCTGTGGGTGGCCACCGAGTTCGCGACCGCCTCGGTGCCGTTCGGCGGGTTCCCGTGGGGGCGGCTGGCCTGGGCGTTCGCCGACTCGCCGCTCGGCAAGCTCGCCTCCGTGGTCGGGATCGCCGGGCTGAGCTTCGTCGTGGCGCTGCTCGGCGCGCTCGCCTACGCCGCCGTACTGCGACGCCGCAGCGGCCTGGGGCTGCGCGCGGTCGCGGTGGTCGCCGGTATCGCGATCGTCGGCGGCAGTTCGCTGATCACGCTGTCGACCGCGGGCAACGGCAAGTCGGTCACGGCGGCGATGGTGCAGGGCAACGTGCCGGGCAAGGGTCTGGAGTTCCTCGGCCGCGCCCGGACCGTGACCAAGAACCACATGAACGCGACGCTGGACCTGCAGAAGCAGGTCGAGGCCGGCGCGCAGGTCAAGCCGGACCTGGTGATCTGGCCGGAGAACTCGACCGACATCGACCCGTACAAGGACGCCGAGACCCGGCGGGACATCGAGACCGCCGTGCAGGCCGTGCGGGTCCCGATCCTGGTCGGCGCGGTGACCGAAGGCCCTGGCCCGAACGAACGCCAGACCACCGGCATCGTCTGGGACCCGGCCACCGGGCCGGGACAGCGTTACGCCAAGCGGCACCCGGTGCCGTTCGGCGAGTACATCCCGTTCCGCGAGCAGCTGCTGCCCTACATCAAGCGGCTGGAGATGGTCGGCCGGCAGACCGCGCCCGGCGTGGGTCCGGGCCTGATGCCGATCAACGGGGTCACCTACGGCGACCTGATCTGCTTCGAGCTCGCCTACGACGACGTGGTGTCCGACGTGGCCAAGGGCGGCGCGCAGATCCTCGTCGTCCAGACCAACAACGCGACGTACGGCGGCACCGGGCAGCCGGAGCAGCAGTTCGCGATCACCCGGATGCGCGCGATCGAGACCGGGCGCACGGTGCTGATCGCGTCGACGTCCGGAATCTCCGGCGTGATCCAGCCCGACGGGACGATCGAGCACAAGTCGGCCCAGTTCGTGCCGGACGTGTACGTCACATCGGTGCCGGTCCGCGACCAGCTCACGCTGGCGACCCGGCTCGGCGGCTGGCCGCAGTGGCTCTTGACCGGTCTGGGGATCATGGGAGCAGTGCTGGCGCTGGTCGCGCGACGCACCCGCCGCCCGGCGGATCCCGGCACCCCGCCGGCCGCGACCCCCAGTCCTGAGAAGGTGCCGGTCTGACCTGGTCGGCGTGGGGAGTAGGAGAGGTGCACCGTGAGCAACGTGTCCGGTAGTCCCGCGCGGAAGACCCGAGGCCTGCCCTGGTTCGTCGCGGCGGCGTTGCTGGTGGTCCCGATCGTCGAGATCTACGTGATCATCCAGGTCGGACAGGTGATCGGCGGCTGGCCGACGGTCGCGTTGCTGCTGGTCGAGAGCGCGCTCGGCGCCTGGCTGATCAAGCGCGAGGGACGGCGGGCGTTCGCGGCGCTGAAGGCGTCACTGGACACCGGCCGGATGCCCGGCAAGGAGCTGGCCGACGCCGCCCTCCTGCTGATCGGCGGCACGCTGCTGCTCACCCCCGGGTTCGCCACCGACATCGTCGGATTCTTTTTCGTCCTCCCGTTCACGCGGCCTCTCGCGCGCCGGGCCCTGTCGGCGTTCCTCGGCCGCCGCATCGTCGCCCAACTCGGCGGCAACCCGATCACCGGCTTCATGCCCGGCACCTTCCGCCCGCCCACCGCCGACCAGGCCGAAGCCCAGCGCCGCCGCAACGACGACGTCATCCAGGGCGAGGTCATCGACCCCGACCAGCCGCCCCGCCCCCAGGACCGCTGACCCACAGACCGGCGCTGGAAACCACCTCCCGTGCCCCTCCGGAACGACCGCTCCAGGTAGGTCCCCGCTCCGGCCACCTCCGGCTCGGGCTGCTGCTCCGGCCGGGACTGGGGCTGGGGTCTACCGCTCCGGACCTGCTCCGGCTGAGGCGCGGCTCCGGCCGAGCGCCGGCTGAGGCCCGCCGTTCCGGCCAAGCTCCGGCTAAGGCCTGCCGCTCAAGACCTGTTCCCGCTGTCGACCGCCGCTCAAGACCTGTTCCGGAGGGAGCCGCCGCTCGCGTCCGGCCCCCGCTGGAACCACAGCTCCGGCCCGGCTGCGCCCGCCGCTCCCGTCCAGCTCCCGCCGTCCACCACCCCTCCGGCTAAGGCCCGCCGCTCTGGACCTGCTCCCGCTGTGGACCGCCGCTTAAGACCTGCGGGAACCGCCGCTCGCGTCCAGTCCCCGCCGTCCACCGTCGCTCCGGCCCGGCTCGGGGTGAGGCCCGCGTCGCTCGCGTCCAGCTCGCGCCGTCCACCGTCGGTCCGGCTGAGGCCCGCCGCTCGCGTCCAGCTCGCGCCGTCCACCGTCGCTCCGGGCCGGCTCCAGCTGGGGACCGTCACTCCGTCCGGCTCGGCTCGGGACCGCCGCACGGGCTCCCACTGCCCGTCGAACCCTCGCATTTGGTGGGTTAACCCGTCTGGTGGTGGGTTCGTGACGCTTATGACGTGGGTGAACCCACCACGTCAGGGGTTAACCCATCAAATGGCGTGCGCGAGGGAAGTGCGCGGTGGGGGATCGGCCATCCAGGAGTGGCCCGGGGGTGGAGGTGCAGGGAGTGAGGAGGTGCGGGGGTGAGGACGGGCGGGGGTGTGGAGGTGCAGGGGGTGAGGAGGTGCGGGGGTGTGGAAGTGCAGGAGTGCGGGGGTGTGGAGGTGCAGGGGGTGAGGAGGTGCGGGGGTGTGGAAGTGCAGGGGGCGAGGAGGTGCGGGGGGTGAGAAGCCGGGTGAGGACGAGCGCAGGGGAGGAGGTGCGCGAAGCGGGGGCGCGGCCCGGGATTCGGCGCCCGGTGTGAGCAGGAACACAGCGAACGGGCCGTTCCGCGTCGTTGCGGAACGGCCCGTTCGGGAGTTCTGAGGTCAGGCGGTGCGCTTGCCTGTGGTGTTGCGGGCCCGGTGCAGGTGCGCCGGGCCGATCTCGCCGTTGCGCAGCAGTTGGACGCGCTCGGCGAGCAGCTCCTCGAGCTCGGAGATGCTCCGGCGCTCGCGCAGCATGTCCCAGTGCGTCCGGGCGGGCTTCTCCTGCTTCGGCTCCGGCTTCTCACCGGTCGACCGGGCGGCCTCGCTGCCGCAGTGCGGGCACTCCCAGACAGCGGGCACCTCGGCGTCGTGCGCCATGGTCACCTCGACCACGTGACCGCGCGGGCAGTCGTAGGTGATCATCTGGCGCGGCGCGAACTCGACGCCACGGTCGTCCTCGAAGCTGACCCCACCCAGCCCCGAACCACGCAGAACGCGATTAGACATGTCAAACCTCCGAGATTTCGTCATCCGTGCCAACGGTCGGCCGGCTCGGATCATTCCCATTTTGGCATGCCCGAGGCCAAGGTACGCACCTGACGAGCCCGTCGTGACCCCCTGTCATCGGCTGTTCACAGATGACCATGTGTCGCGGACCACAGTCTGAAACGAGCATTCGCATTCACAGCCGGTTGCCAGCCGGCCCGAATCCATTCCTCAGCAACGCTGCCTAGCGTCGGCGTCCATGCGCTTGCCAACGGTCGTCCCACGCCACAAATTCCGTGGCCTCAACCTGCTCAACGTGGCCCTGGTGGCGGTGGTCGTGGCCGTCGCGGTCACCGCCTACCTGCTGTTCTTCCGGGACGAGTCCGAAGCAGCCGGTACGACGCGCCCGAGCGTCGCCGTCGCCCGCGGCGAGGTGGTCGCGAGCGTCAGTTCGAGCGGGACACTGCAGAGCTCGCGGTCGGCGGCACCCCAGTTCACGACCTCCGGCACGGTCGTCGCGGTCTACGTGAAGGTCGGCCAGGTGGTCGCCAAGGACGCGGCGATCGCGAAGATCGATCCGGCTCCGGCGCAGCGGCAGGTCCGGATCGCCGAACAGAACCAGATCGCCGCCGCCAACTCCGTCGACGCCGCCCAGGAGTCCCTCAACGACGCCGAGCAGGCCGCCGAGGACGCCGAGCAGGCCTCGGCCACTCCGACGACCGCCGCTGGTGACGCGGCCGCTGGAGGTCAGGGTGCGGTGCAGAGCCAGCAGGATCCCGCGCTTGCCGTGACGAACGCGAAGGCGAGCCTGGCCCGGGCGAAGGCGGACAGGGAGCAGGCCGACCAGAACCTCGAAGCGGCCCGGGCGGCGGTCGCGGCGACGACGCTGCGGGCGCCGATCGCCGGCACGATCACCGCGGTGAACGGCTCGGTCGGCTCCGTCGCCGGCGGCTCGAGCGGCACTGGTTCGAGCGGTGTCGGGTCGGGCGGCACGGGATCAGGTGCCACATCCGGCACGACCGGCTCAGGATCGGGCGCAGGTTCAGGCACCACGTCCTCGACCTCGACCTCAGCTTCAGGCTTCGCCGAGCTCGCGGATCTGACCGCGCTCCAGGTGGTGGCCGCGTTCCCCGAGGCCGACGCGGTCAAGATCAAGCCAAAGCAGGCGGCGACCGTCACGCTCAACGCCGACCCGGGCTCGCCGTTGCCCGCGACGTTGCTGTCGGTCTCGCCGACGCCGACCACCACGAACGGCGTCGTCTCGTACTCCGCGACGTTCAGCCTGACCAAGCTGCCGGCCGGGGCGCGGATCGGCCAGACCGCGAGCGTCGCCGTGCAGACCGCGAAGGCCTCGAACGCGCTGTTCGTGCCGAGTACGGCGGTCGCCACCTCCGGGACGACGCACACGGTCACGCTCACCGACGGCACCACGCGCGAGGTCCAGGTCGGCGTACAGGGTGGGAGCTTCACGGAGATCAAGTCCGGCCTGAAGGAAGGCGAGCAGGTCGAACTGCTGCAGGGTGCGATCGGCGGGACCGGGACCGGTGGCGGTCAAGGCCGGCAGTTCCCGGCCGGCCAGCTCGGCCAGGGAGCCGGGCAAGGCGGCGGGCAGTTCGGGCAGGGCGGGGGAGCCAACCGTGGCCGCTGACGCCCTGATCGAGATCCGGGACGTCACCAAGACGTACGGCGTGGGCGAGACCGCCGTGCACGCGCTGCGCGGTGTCTCCCTGCGGGTCGAGGCCGGCGACTACGTGGCGGTGATGGGCTCGTCCGGTTCCGGCAAGTCGACGCTGATGAACATCATCGGCTGCCTCGACGTCCCGAGCCGCGGTGAGTACCGGCTGGACGGTACGAACGTCGCCCGGCTCACCGAGGACCAGCAGGCGCTCGTCCGCGGCCGCAAGATCGGTTTCGTCTTCCAGTCGTTCAACCTGATCCCGCGGACCAGCGCCCTCGCGAACGTCGAGCTGCCGCTCACCTACGCCCATCTGCGCCGGTTCGAGCGGCGGCACCGAGCGCGGCGAGCGCTGGAACTGGTCGGGCTCGCCGACCGCGAGGACCACCGGCCGAACCAGCTCTCCGGCGGGCAGCAGCAACGCGTCGCGATCGCCCGGGCCCTGGCCACCGGCCCGCGGATCCTGCTCGCCGACGAGCCGACCGGCAATCTCGACGCGCACTCGACCGACGAGGTGCTCGGCCTGTTCGACGAGCTGAACGCCGAGGGCCGGACGGTGGTCGTGATCACCCATGAGGACGAGGTCGCGCGGCGCGCCCGCAGGCTGATCCGCGTGGCCGACGGCCGGATCGTCGCCGACGAACCTGTACCAGGTGGCGGCCCGGCCAGTCGTGGCGTCGCCCCCGAACCATCACCGGATGGTGGCCGAGCCCGCGCCGACGAGGTGACCCGCTGATGTCACCTCGCGACCTGTTCGGGGCCGCCCTGCGCGGTCTCGGCGCGAACAAGCTGCGCTCGCTGCTGACCGTGCTCGGAGTGTCGATCGGAGTCGGCGCGGTGATCGTGCTGATTGCTGTCGGCAACGGATCGGCCCGGGCCGTGCAGGACCGGTTGGAGGCCATGGGCACCAATCTGCTGACCGTCTCGACCTCCGGTGCAGGCGGCGGTTTCGCCCGCGGACAAGCCGGTCCGGCCGCCCAGCAGTACACCCTCACGCTGGCCGACGCCGAAGCTCTCGCCGACGACCGGCTCGCGCCCGACGTGGCAGCGGTCGCCCCCGTGATGACCAGCTCCGGTACGGCGACCAACGGCGACACCAGCTACACCGTCAACCAGATCATCGGTACGACGCCCGAGTACCTGCCCGCGACGAACACGCCGGTCGGCACCGGCCGGGCCTTCACCCAGCAGGACGTGGACACTTCGCAACGGGTGATCCTGCTCGGCCAGACGGCGGCGAGCGAGTTGTTCGGCCGTCCGGCGGCCGCCGTCGGCCAGAGCGTCAAACTCGGCGCGGTCGACTTCGTCGTTCTGGGGGTGCTGGCGAGCAAGGACAGCACCGGGTTCGCCGATCCGAACGCGGCCGTCGTCGTACCGATCAGCACGCTGCGGTCGACCCAGGCCGGGTACGGCGCGCTGAACCAGATCGTCGTCCAGGCGGCGGCCAAGGATCGCGTCGACGTCGCGCAGGCCGAAGTGACCGAGCTGCTCGCGGCCCGGCACCAGGTCCCGGCCACGCAGACCTCGCCGTTCCGGATCACCAACTCGGCGCAGATCCTGCAGACCAGCCAGGACACCGCCGCGACGTTCACCGCGCTGCTCGCGACGGTCGCGGCGATCAGTCTGGTGGTCGGCGGCATCGGCGTCACCAACATCATGCTGGTCACGGTCACCGAGCGGACCCGCGAGATCGGCATTCGCAAGGCGCTCGGTGCCCGGCGGCGGGCGATCCTCGGGCAGTTCCTGATCGAGGCGACGCTGCTCAGTCTGATCGGTGGCACGGTCGGGGTCGTGGCCGCGCTCGTCGTCAGCCGGTTCGAGCTGGCCGGCGTCCGGCCGGTGCTGGTGCCGTCGTCGATCGCACTCGCCTTCGGGGTGTCCGCGGCGATCGGTCTGTTCTTCGGCAGCATGCCCGCGCACCGGGCCGCCGGTCTTCGTCCCATCGACGCCCTTCGGCACGAGTAGAGAGGCTTGCCATGAGCAACCAAACCCCCGACGAGTTCGCCCAGATCGGGTCCGACCAAGAAGTGGAGGCCGCGCTGCGGCCGAGGAAGACGTTGAGTTTGCCAGTGGCAACGACCGTGCTGAGTGCGATCGTCGTGCTGGCGGTCGGGCTCGCGGGGGGCGCGGGACTGCACGCGGCCTTCGCCTCGGACGGTACGCCGAACCAGTCGGCCGGTCGCGGAGCCGGCGGGTACGGAGCTTTCCGCGGGCAAGGAGGCCAGGGTGGCGGGCAGGCCGGCCGGTTCGGCGCCGGTGCGGGTAACGCGGCGATCGGCACGGTCGTGTCGGCGTCCGGCGGCCAGCTCGTGGTGAAGACGCAAAGCGGCGACGTGACGGTCAAGCTGACCGGCGACACGGCGTACGAGATCAGCAGCAAGGGCAGTGCGGCGGACCTGAAAACCGGGCAGCAGGTCGTCGTCACCGGGGAGACCACTGACGGCACGCTGACCGCTCGGTCGGTCCGGCAAGGGGAGCTGCCGACGCGGTGAACCGTTGACGGGCTGCTTTGGAAAGCGCTATCTTGCGACGAAATGAGGCGCAGAAAGTACAAATTCGCCTCTTCGTCGACAGGAGAAGACGGCATGCGCAGCTCGTGGAAACTCGTCGCCGCAGGTCTGGCCGGCACTGTTGTGGCGGCCGCCTGCGGCACGTCCGGCGCCGGTGAGGTGGCCCAGGACCCGACCGCGCCGCTGGAGCTGTGGGTCCGCACCACGCCCGGCGGGGACGGCGAGAAGGGGATGAAGAAGCTGGCCGCCGCCTTCGAGAAGGCGAGCGGTCAGAAGGTCGAGGTCACCGCGATCTTCGACGACTTCGAGACGAAGCTGTCCCAGCGTGCGGCGCAGAAGGATCTGCCGGATCTGGTTTTGAACGACTCGTCGCAGCTCGGCGCGATGGTCAGCCAGGGCATCGTCCGTGAGGTCGACCTCGGCGCGGTCAAGGGCAGCGATCAACTGCTCGAGCCGGCGCTCGCCGCCGGGCGCGCGGGTGACGGCAAGACGTACGGCGTGCCGTACTCGGCGCAGGCCAGCGCGCTGCTGATCCGCAAGGACTGGCGGCAGAAGGTCGGCCTGCCGGTGCCGGCGTCCTGGGAGGCGATGGGCGCGCTGGCGAAGGCGTTCACCACCCAGGACCCGGACGGCAACGGCAAGGCCGACACGTACGGGCTCGCGGTACCGGGCTCGACCAAGCGTGGCTACGCCTCGTGGTACTTCTCGAACTTCCTGTGGGCCGCCGGTGGCGACTTCATCAGCGCGCAGGCCGACGGCAAGTACACCCCCGCGATGAGTACGCCGGCGTCGGTGGCCGCGACCAAGTGGTTCCGCGACCTCGCCTGTACGACGAAGGTGGTGCAGCCGGGCGCGGCGACGATGGACACGCCGACCAACGAGACCTTCGAGGCCGGGCGGACCGGGATGTACGTCGTCGGACCGTATCTGTTGCCGCGATTCGACTCGGCGCTCGGCAAGGACAAGTACGAGGTCGTGCCGATGCCGGCGGGGCCGAAGGACGCGACGGTGCTGGCCGAGGGCGGCAGCGTCTACCTGATGGCCGGGTCGGCGAACCGGGCCGGGCAGGACGCGTTCGCGAGCTTCGCGATCTCGGTCGAGGGGCAGAAGCTCGGCATGGCGGGGGAGAAGGCGTTCATCGTGCAGTTGCCGGTGAACAAGACCGTCGACATCACGTCGGTGCGTCCCGACCCGCGCTGGAAGGTGTACGCCGAGGCGTACCGGGCGCACGGGCGGTACGCGCCGTCGATCCCGAACTGGACCGCCGTACGGCAGTCGTCGGCGGACACCATCAACGCGCTGATCGCGGACTGCGACCTGCCGGTCGAGGCGGAGCTGAAGAAGCTGGACACGAAGCTGGGTGAGGCGCTCACCCAGCAGGGGATCGCGGCTTCATGACGATCCAGGAAGCGACGCCTTCGGCGTCGCAACAGGTGGTGGGTGGGAGAAAGACTGGGGTGGGGGAGGGGCGCGCTGCCCCGAGCCGCGGCCGGCTTCGCCGGCGCGAAGCGGGCGGGCGTAGCGACCGCCGCCGAAGCGGGCGCTGGTGGGTCCCTTGGGCGTTCCTGGCGCCGGCGCTCATTCTCTTCCTGTACTTCAAGTTCATCCCGATGGCGCAGGCCATCTCGATGTCCGTGCAGGACGTGAAGCCCTATCTCGGCAACACCTGGGTCGGGGCCGCGAACTACAGCGAGATCCTCGGGTCGGAGGGCTTCCGGTCGGCGGCCTGGAACACCGTGGTGCTCGCGGTGGGACAGACGTTCGGGTCGATGGTGCTCGGGTTCGGGCTGGCGTTGCTGGTCGAGGGGCAGACGCGGAAGCTGAGTTTCATCCGGTCGGCGGCGTTCCTGCCGGTGGTCGTGCCGTTGGCGGTGGTCGCCGAGTTGTGGCGGATCATGTACCACCCGACCGCCGACGGCCTGATGAACCAGGTGATCGGCCTGGTCGGACTGGGCCCGTCGGGCTTCATCAACCACCCGGACAGCTCGCTCGCCTCGATCGTTGTGACCGGCATCTGGCGCGGTGCGCCGTACGACATGATGATCTTTCTCGCCGGCCTGGCCGGGATCGACCGCGGCCTGTACGAAGCGGCGACGGTGGACGGCGCCTCGACCCGGCAGCGGATCCTGCACGTCACGCTGCCGGGGCTGCGGCCGGTGTTCGCGATCCTGTTCGTGCTCGCCGCCGTCCGTGGATTCCGGAGCTTCACCGAGGTCTTCCTGCTCACCAACGGCGGACCGAACGGCTCCACCGAGGTCGTGATGACGCTGATCTACAAGCTCGGCCTGGAACAGAACCGGCTGGGCGTCGGCTCGGCCGGTGCGGTGCTGCTGTTCGTCGCGACGCTCGTCCTGACCGTGTCCGTGCAACTGCTGCGAAGGAGGAGAGCCGCATGAGCGCCGCCACCGAAACCGCACTCGGCCTGACCGAACGCCGCGGAGCCGGCGCGAAGCTCATCAAGGCCTCCGTCTACGCCGGGCTGTTCGTCGTCTTCGCCGGCCCGCTGCTCGCCTTGCTGGTCAGCTCGTTCAACCACGTGTCGGATCCGACCCAGCTGAGCGTGATCCCGCGCCGCCCGACGCTGGACAACTTCCGGATCGCGTTCGACCACGGCGTCCTGCGGTACCTGCTGAACTCGTTTTTCGTCGTCGGCTTCGGGCTGCTGCTGCAAGTGGCGGTGTCGGTGCTGGCCGGGTACGCGCTGGCCCGCAAGGTGTTCCCGCTGATGACGCTGGTGATGGTCGCGATCCTGGCGACCATGATGCTGCCGGAGGAGATCCTCGCGCTGCCGCTGACGCTCGTGCTGGGTGATCTGCCGCTGCTGCACCTGAACCTGATGGGCACGCTGGCCGGCATGATCGTGCCGCTCGGCGCCTGGGCGTTCTCGATCCTGGTGATGACCGAGTTCATGAAGGACGTGCCGCGCGAGCTCGAGGAGGCGGCCCGGATCGACGGCGCCGGCGAGCTGCGGATCTTCGCCCAGATCATCCTGCCGCTGTGCAAACCGGCGCTCGGCGTGATCGGGGTGTTCGGCTTCACGATGATCTGGGACCAGTACCTGTTGCCGTTGCTGGTGGCAACGGACTCCTCGGCGTACACGCTGCCGCTCGCGCTGCGGATCGATCCCGTGGTGACGCCGGGTGTGGTGCTGGCCGCGTCGTTGCTGGCGCTGCTGCCGTCGGTGCTGGTGTTCCTGTTCTTCCAGCGGTCGTTCGCGCGAGGGCTGACCTCGGGGGCGTTGAAGGGATGAGTGCGATGGAGTGGTTCCGGCACGACCGGTTCGGGATGTTCGTGCACTGGGGGCTGTACTCGCTCGCGGCCCGGCACGAGTGGGTGAAGAACCGCGAGCGGATGACCGACGAGCAGTACCAGCGGTACTTCGAGCGCTTCGATCCCGATCTCCACGACCCGCGCGAGTGGGCGAGGACGGCTCGCGCGGCGGGCATGCGGTACGTCGTACTGACGACCAAGCACCACGACGGGTTCTGCCTGTGGGACAGCGCGCTGACCGACTACAAGGTGACGAACACGCCGTACGGGCGGGATCTGGTCGAGCCGTTCGTGGCGGCCTGCCGAGCGGAAGGACTGAAGGTCGGGTTCTACCACTCGCTGATCGACTGGCACCATCCGGAGTTCCCGATCGACGGCTTGCATCCGCAGCGCGACGACGAGGAAGCGAAGCAGGCGCCGCGCGACATCGCGGCGTACCGGGAGTATCTGCACGGGCAGGTCCGCGAACTGCTGACCGGCTTCGGACCGATCGACTACCTGTTCTTCGACTTCTCGTACGCCGGCCGGCCGCACACGTGGGGCGGCAAGGGCGCCGAGGACTGGGGCGCGCGGGAGCTGTTGGCGATGGTGCGAGAACTGCAGCCCGACCTCCTGGTCAACGATCGGACCGGGTTGCCGGGGGACTTCGTGACGCCGGAGCAGTACCAGCCGTCCGGTCCGCTGCCGGTCGCCTGGGAGGCGTGCCAGACGTTGAACGGGAGCTGGGGTTACGACCGGGACAACGTCGACTACAAGAGTCCCGAGCTGCTGGTCCGGATGCTGGTCGACGGTGTGTCCAAGGACGGCAACCTGCTGCTGAACGTCGGCCCGACAGCGCGCGGGCTGATCGATCCGGAGGCGGAGACCCGGCTGGCCGCGATCGGGCAGTGGATGCGGCTGCACGAGCGGTCGATTCGCGGCTGCGGTGCCTCGCAGTACCAGGCGCCCACGGACTGCCGGTACACGCAGAACGGGGACCGGCTCTACCTGCATCTGTTCAGCTGGCCCTTCAAGCACGTGCATTTGCCAGGGCTCGCCGGGAAGGTCGGCTACGCCCAGCTGCTGTCGGACGCGTCCGAGATCCAGCTCGTCGAACACGACCCGGCCCGCGCGGCCGAGAACACCCGCCCCGGTGCTCAACCGCCCGGCACGCTCACCCTTCAGCTCCCCGTCCGCCGGCCCGACGTCGCGGTCCCGGTCATCGAGCTGTTCCTCGCCCCGCCCCGTTGATCCGGAGGAACCATGAACCGAAGAACCTTCCTGACCGCCACCGCCACCGCCACCGCCGCCGGGATGGCCGGCAGCGGTGCCCTCGGCCTCACGCCCGCCTATGGCGCCCCGCCCTCGGCCGGGCGGGTGGGGGTGGCGGCGAGCGGCCGCCCGCCGGCCGTCGCCTCCGGCGACCTGCCTGCCTCCCTCGGTCCTCAAGGGTGCCGGGTGCACTCCCTCGACGAGCTTCGCGAGGCGATCGCCCGGGCGGTGCCGGGCAGCGTGATCGCGCTCGCCGACGGGACGTACGACGTCACGGAACCCATCACGATCACCGGCAAGCGCGGGAGCCGGCGGCAGCCGATCACCGTGCGGGCCGAGTCGGTGGGCGGCGTGGTGCTGACCGGCGAGCAGAGCTTCGTGCTGAGCAGCTCGTCCGACCTCACCATCAGCGGGTTCGTGTTCAAGCAGCGGACGACGCTGGACCTGCCGCCGGACTGCCGGCGGATCAGGCTGAGCCACAACGAGTTCCAGCTCGCGGACCTCGAGGGCCTGCACTGGGTGATGGTCCGGGCCGACCACAGCACGCTTGTGCGCAACGTGTGGCACGGCAAGTCGACGCTCGGCGTCTACCTCGGCATCGAGGGCGCGGGCAGCAGCGCGATGGCCCAGGGCGTGTACGTCGCGCGCAACCACTTCCGCGACCACAGCTTCACCGGCAGCAACGGTGGTGAGCCGATCCGCCTCGGCGTCAGTCCGCGGGCCCTGTCGAAGGCCGGTGCGGTGATCGAGCTGAACCTGTTCGAGCGTGCCGACGGTGATCCCGAGGCGATCTCGGTGAAGTCGTCGGGCAACGTGATCCGGCGCAACACGATCCGCGGCAGCGTCGGCGGCATCGTCCTGCGGCACGGCAACGGTAATCGGGTCGAGGGCAACTATCTGTTGGCCGGGGGCAACGGGATCCGGATCTACGGCAACGACCACCTGGTCGTGAACAACTATCTCGAACGGATCGGCGGCGCCGGCATCGTGCTCGGCAGCGGCTCGATCCGCGACCACTTCCCGGGGGAGTCCGCGGAGTCGCGCCGCGGCAACGACGCGCCCGACGGCGTCCGAATCGGGCTGAACACGATTCTCGACTGCGGCGCGGGCGTCGTCGGCGAAAGTCACCGCACCCTGCCGCCGCTGGGGTGCGCGATCACCGACAATCTTCTGGTGGGCGACACAGGACAGTTGATCGACATGCCGTACCCGGACGGCATCGAGTGGGGCGGCAACCTCACCTGGGGCGCGGCCGCCGACGGCAACGCACCCGGTACGGCGTACACGCGGATCGATCCGCGCCTCGCCACCGGCGCGGACGGCGTACGGCGGCTGACGGAGCGCAGTCCGGCCATCAACGCGGCCACTCGCTGGTACCCGGGTGTCGAGGTCGATCTCGACGGCGACCAGCGGCACGGACGGGCGGACGTGGGCGCGGACGAGTACTCCCGGCGCCGGCCCGCGTGGGGTCCGCTGACCGCGGCCGACGTCGGGCCGTTCAGCTCGTGAACGCGCCCCGCACCGCCCTCACTCGGCAGGACGAGCTGATCCGGACGCATCTGGACCGGCTTCGGCTCGATCTCGTCGTCGCTGCCCGGATCACCAAGGTCCACCGGGAGTGGGCCCGACCGCTGCAGCCCGACCCGTTCTCGCGGCTCTACCTGATCCTCGAGGGTGAGGGCCGGCTCGTCGTCGGTGACCAGGTGCTCGACCCACAGCCCGGCGATCTGTGTTACCTGCCGGCCGAGGTACCGATCTCGTACGAGACGGTCAGCGACAACACCTATCGCAAGCACTGGCTGCACTTCTCCGCGCTGATCGGCGACCGCGACATCGGGGAGGTGCTGACCCTGCCGTACGTCGTACGTAGCAAGTCGCCCGAGGAAGCGGGGGCGCTGTTCGAGCAGGTCGGTGCGGCCGATCGGGACCCGCCGGGTCTCGCCACTCCGCTCCGGCTGCGGTCGGCGCTGACCGCGCTGTTCGCGCACTACCTCGACAGCGCGCCGCCCGGGACGGTCCAGCTGTCCCCGCAGCAGACGAGCGAGTCCGACGTCGTCGAGTACATCCAGGCCAATCTCGGCAACTCGCTGACCGTCGAGGAACTGGCGGCTCAGTTCGGCCAGGATCAGCCCAGCTTCATCCGGTACTTCCGGGCGGAGTTCGGGTTGTCGCCTAAGCAGTACATCAAGCGGGCCCGGATCGAGTGGGCCCAGCGCGAACTCGCCTCGACGTCCCGGCCGATGGAGGAGATCGCGGCCGCCGTCGGCATGGACCAGTCGTACTTCTCGAAGGTCTTCCGCCAGGTCAGCTCGGTCACCCCGAGCGAATACCGAAAGCTGTACCGCCCCAACAGCTAGGAGTCCGTCATGGAACGCCGCACCTTCTTGGCCGGTGGCGTCGCCGCCATCGTTCTGTCCAGATCCACAGATGCCTTCGCAGGAACCACCGCCACCGTCACCTCGCTCGCCCAGCTCCAGCAGGCGATCAACAGCGCCACCGCCGGCACCCGGATCGTGCTCGCGAACGGCTCGTACGCCGTACCGTCCGGCGCGCCGATCACAATCAGCGGCCGGCGCGGCACCAGCACCGCGCCGATCACGATCGTGGCCGAGAGCCGTGGCGGCGTGACCCTCACCGGTCCGCACAGCTTCGTGCTGTCGAACTCGTCGTACGTCGAGATCAGCGGGTTCGTCTTCAAGCAGAGCTCGACGCTGGAGATCCCGGCGAGCTGCCCGCGGATCCGGCTGACGCGCAACGACTTCGCCCTGGCGCCGTCGACCGGGCACTGGGTGGTCGTCCGCGGCGACGACGCGAAGGTCGATCGCAACGTCTGGCACGACAAACCGACGGCGAGTTGCTATCTGGTGATCGACGGCCCCTCCGGCGACGCGATGGCGCAGCGCACGCACATCCTGCGCAATCACTTCCGCGACCACAGCTTCACCGGCTTGAACGGCGGTGAAGCACTCCGCCTCGGCGTCAGCAGCCGGGCGCTGAGCGATGCCGGTGCGACGGTGGAGTACAACCTGTTCGAGCGGGTGAACGGTGATCCCGAGGCGATCTCGGTGAAGTCGTCCGGCAACGTCGTCCGGTACAACACGCTGCGCTCGTCGACGGGCGGGATCGTGCTGCGGCAAGGCAACAACAACCGCGTCGAGGGCAACCATGTACTGGCCGGAGGCAACGGCATCCGGATCTACGGCAACGACCACCTGATCGTGAACAACTACGTGGGTGGCGTCAGCAGCGCCGGGATCGTGCTCGGCAGCGGGTCGGTCCGCGACCACTTCGACGGGGAGTCGTCCGACTCGAGGAAGGGCAACGACGCGCCCGACCGGGTGACGATCGTGCTGAACACCCTGCGGAACAACGACCAGGCGCTGGTGGGGGAGAGCCAGCGGTCGCTGCCGCCGCTGGGATGCCGGATCGCGGACAATCTGCTGGTGGGCGACGGGGAGCCGTTGGTGGACATGCCGTACCAGCAGGGGATCACCTGGGTGGGCAACATCGTCTGGGGGTCGGCGGCGAACGGGAACCTGCCGTCGTCGGGCTTCAGGCGGCTGGACCCGAAGCTGGTGGCCGGGTCCGACGGGGTCTACCGGCTCGGCGCAGGCAGCGCGGCGATCAACGCGGCCAGCGAATCCAGCCGGGTGAGCGACGACCTCGACGGACAAGCCCGCACAGCGCCGTACGACGTGGGTGCGGACGAGTACTCCACCGCCCAACCCGTACGCCGTCCGCTGACCGCGGCCGACGTCGGGCCCGGCGCCGCCTAGACCAGCGTCGGCTGAGTGTTGCCCGCTTCGCGGATACCCCGGCGCATGTCCACCCGCGACAGCAGCACCAGACCGATCAGGAAGAACGCGCCGAGCGCCACGATGGCCGGGCGGTAGGAGCCGGTCAGCTGGTGGACCAGGCCGAAGACGAGGGTGCCGAGCCACGAGGTGCCGCGTTCTCCGGCCTGGTACAGGCTGAAGTACTCCGCCTCGCGGCCCTTCGGGATCAGCTGGCTGAACGCCGACCGCGACAGCGCCTGGGTGCCGCCGAGCACGATGCCGATCGCGACGCCCATCGCCAGGAACGGCACGATCTGCCGCTCGGGCAGCGTGAAGCCGGCCACGACGATCACCATCCAGATCACCAGCCCGCCCATGATCGTGCGCTGCGACCCGTACCGGCGGGCGAACCGGCCGAAGCCGATCGCGCCGAAGAACGCGACGAACTGGACCAGCAGGATCGTCGCGATCAGCACCTGCGTCTCGAACCCGAGCTGCTTCTCGCCGTAGGTCGAGGAGACCGAGATGACGGTCTGGATCCCGTCGTTGAAGAACAGGTACGCGACCAGGAACAGAAGCGTCATCGGATAGGTGCGCAGGTGCTGCAGCGTCGCGCCGAGCTGCCCGAAGCTCTGCCGGACCATCGACCCGCTGCGCACCGGGACGACGCCGGTCGGTGGCCGGTTGCGCAACTTGACGAACGGGATGAACGTGAAGATGCCCCACCACAGTCCCGCACTCAGCAGGCTGAGCCGGACCGCCGTGCCCTGACTCATGCCGAGCGCGTCGTGCGCGGTGACGACGCCGAGGTTGATCGCCAGCAGGATGAACCCGCCGAGATAGCCGAATGCCCAGGCCCGCGACGACACGTCGTCGCGGTCGTCGGGTGGCGCGATGTCGATCAGGATCGAGTCGTAGACCACCAACGAGGAGCCCAGACACAGGTTCCCGACGAACAGCAGCAACGCGCCGAGGGCCCACCGCCCGTCGGTCACGAACACCATCGAGCAGGCCGCCAGCGCGCCGGCCCAGGCGAAGCCGCACATCAGCAGCTTCTTGCGCGGCGACCGGTCGGCGATCGCGCCGACGATCGGCAGGAACAGCGCGGAGACCAGCGTCGCGACCGTCACGACGTAGAACGCCAGCGAGCCCGGCGCGATGCCGAGGCCGAGGACCTGCAGGTTGGTGTGGCACGGGTCGTCGGTGGTGCCGACCCGGCCGCACGCCGCCTGCTCGGCGACCGAGGTCAGGTACGGCGCGAACAGCACGGTGCCGGTGGTCGTCACGTAGCCGGAGTTCGCCCAGTCGTACAGGCTGAAGCCCCAGTACTCCCGCTTGTCGACGGCCGCCGGGGCCGACAGGAATCCCATGCGCAGGAGTGTGTCAGGTCAATCGGTACTTCGCAGGACCAATCGGTAACAGATCAGCTCCACTGCCCACGCTCGACCAGGACGTCGCGCAGCAGGTCGGTCCGGTCGGTGATGATGCCGTCGACCCCGGCGTCGAGCAGCCGGTGCATCCTGGCCGGGTCGTCGACCGTCCAGACATGCACCTGCTTGCCGAGGGCATGCGCCCGGCGCAGCAGGCCCGGCGTCAGCACCCGGATCCGGCCGTAGACCTCGGGGATCTGCAGGCACGCTCCCGGCGAGCTCAGCCGGAACGGCGCGAACCGCAGCCGGGCGATCTCGTTCTGCCCGAAGCCGGTGGCCAGCCGCGGCCCGAGCTCACGCCGGATCCGCTGGACGCGCGCCTGGGAGAACGACGACACGCAGACCCGGTCGATCGCGCCGGCGGCCCGCAGTACGTCGGCCGCCGGGCCGACGCCGTTGTCGGCCTTGATGTCGAGGTTGAGCTTGGCCTGCGGGAACTCCTCGAGCACGTCGGTGAGCAGCGGGATCGGCTCGTGGCCGTTGATCCGCGCCTTGCTGACCTCCGACCACGGCAACTGCGCGATCGTGCCGGACCGGTCGGTGACCCGGTCCAGCCGATGGTCGTGGAAGGCGACGACCTTGCCGTCGCTGGTCGCGTGCAGGTCGGTCTCGAGATAGGTGTAGCCCAGCTTCACCGCGTGTCCGAAGGCGCGCAACGAGTTCTCGTAGCCGAGATTGTCCGGGTGCAGCGCACCGCCGCGGTGGGCCATCGCGATCGGACCCTCGTGGTCGAGGTAGGGGTACACAGCCGAAAGTATGTACCGTGGTGACGGTGACGGATCTTCGCCCCCGCCCCGACCTGTGGTCCCTCGACCCCGAGGTCCTGCACCTGAACCACGGCTCGTACGGCGCCGTTCCGCGGCGTACCCAGGAGTTGCTGGCCAGGCTGCGGGCCGAGACCGAGGCCAATCCGATGCTCTGGTTCCGCTCGGTCGCCGAGCGGCTGACCACGAGCCGGCTGGAACTCGCCGCCTTCCTCGGCACCGATCCGGCCGGCTTCGCGCTGGTGCCGAACGCGAGCGCCGGCGTGACCGCCGCGCTGGGCGCGATCCCGATCCCGCCGGGAAGCCGGATCGTCCTGACCAACCACACTTACGGCGCGGTGCTGTTCGCGGCCGAGCGGTTCGCCCGGGCCCACCAGGCCGAGGTGGTCGTGGTCGACGTACCGCTGGAGGCCGACGACGACTCGGTCGTCGCGGCGATCCGGGCCCAGCTGGACGAGCGGACGGCGGCGCTGATCGTCGACCAGATCAGCTCGGCGACCGCGATGGTGTTCCCGATCCGCCGCCTGGTCGAAGCTTGTGACGGCATCCCGGTGATCGTCGACGGCGCGCACGCCCCGGCTTTGCTGGACGCGCCGGCCGAGGACGGCGCCGACTTCTGGACCGGCAACTTCCACAAGTGGCCGGCCGCGCCGCGACCGACCGCGGGGCTGGTGGTCGCCGAGAAGTGGCGGAACGCGACCCTGCCGCTGATCGTGTCCTGGTCCGAGTACGACGAACGCCTGCCGGAGCGGTTCGACATGCAGGGCACCTTCGACTACGCGCCGTGGATCGCGGCGCCGGAGTCACTGCGCGTGCTGGCCGAGCTGGACTGGCCGGTACGGCGCACGCAGCTGTCGGCGCTGATCGATGAGGGCGCCCAGGTGCTCGCCAAGGCGCTCGGCACCGACCTGCCGGACGTCGCGCACCCGGCGGCGACGATGCGGCTGGTCGAACTGCCGTTCAGCGGCGAGGCCTCGCCGGAGGCGGCGGAGGCGTTCAAGGCCCGGGTGTCGCGGGCGCTCAACGCCGAGATCACGCTGACCGGCTTCGACGAGCGGGTTTTCGTCCGGCTGTCGGCCCACGCCTACAACAGCCTGCGCGACTACGAGTTGCTGGCCGAGCGGCTGCCGACGTTGCTCTGAATCTCGCTGAACGACCGCTCGCCGTGCACCGCGAGCTCGGCCAGTACGGCGGCCGGGTCGCCGGCCTCGACCAGGTCGAGCAGCTTGCGGTGCCGGGCGACGTGCTCGTGCAGGTCCTCGTAGAAGTGCTCGCGGGCGTACAGGTTGCGGGCCATGCAGAGCAGGAGCTGCTGCTGCACCGAGGCGTAGGCCTCCTCGAGCCGGCGGTGACCGGCCAGCGCGACCAGTGAGGAGTGGAAGCGGTAGCCCGCCTGCACCAGGCTGCCGCGATCTTCGGCGGCGGCACAGCGTTCCATCTCCAGCAGAGCGTCCTGGGCGACCTTCAGCCGCTCCGGCACCTTCACCGGAACGCCCAGCTCGACGGCCAGCCGCTCCAGCGCCGAGCGCAGGGTGAGGATCTCGAAGACGTCCTGATCGGTGAGGGTGGCGACCGTCGAACCCCGCCGGGGCCGGGTGACGATCAGGCCTTCCTGCTCGAGGACCCGGAGCGCCTCTCGCAGGGGAGGGCGGCTGATCCCGAGCTGCTCGGTCAGTCGCTCCTCGATCAGGCGCTCGCCCTCGGCCAGTTCCCCGGCCAAGATCATCCGGCGGATCGCGTTGGCGGCGAGCTGAACGAGGCTCGGCGACTCCAGCTGGTGCTCTGTCATGGCGGCCATTGTTCCCCGAGTTCTTGTCAGCGTCGATTATCTATTGTAGACAATAGTTCATAGACGGTTGGCGTGACGAACTGGAGGCGTTCGTGGCCCAGGAAATCGACCGAACCACCACGACCATCGGCTTCGCCGGGCTGGGAAACCTGGGCCGTCCGATGGCGGAATCCCTGCGACGCGACGGCTGGTCGCTGAAGGTGCTGGACCCGGAACCGGCGCGCGCCGACGGGCTCGAGGCCGACGTGGTCGACGGTCCGCGGGACCTGGCCGAGTGCGGGGTGATCGCTCTCGCCGTTCCCGACGACGAGGCGGTCACCGAGATCCTGGGCGAACTGGTCCCGCTCCTGGCGGCGGGATCAGTGGTGCTCGTGCACAGCACGATCCTCCCTGGCACAGCGCAACGGCTGGCCCGCGAAGCCGAGGACCAGAACATCGGACTGCTCGACGTACCGGTCAGTGGGGGAGCGGAGAGAGCGCTGTCCGGTTCTCTCACTGTGATGGCCGGTGGCCGGGAGGAGGTGCTCGCGCAGGCGAGACCGGTGCTCGACGCGGTCGCAGAGACCGTCCTGCACGTCGGTCCCTCGGGCGCCGGCGCCGCGGTGAAGCTCGCCAATCAGCTGATGATGTTCGCCGCGCTCGCCGGTGCGCAGGAGGCACTAGACCTGGCCGGCGCGTACGGCGTACCGGAGCAGACCGTGCTGGAGGCGGTCTCCACCAGCACGGGGGACTCCTGGATCACCCGCAACTGGGGATTCTTCGACCGCGTCGCCGCCGCGTACGACGAAGCCGGTACGCCGGTGCGGAACCGGCCGTGGAGCAAGGATCTGTGGGACGTCGTCGCGGCCGCGCGTGAGTCCGACGTCCAGGTGCCTCTGGGCGGTCTGCTCGCACAGCATCTGGCCGACCGCGTCGAGGCCCACACCCGGAAGGGCAGCAGCTCATGATGAACACGCGCACAGGCAGGGAAGGGCTCACAGCGTACTTGTTCCTGAGCCCTTGGCTGGCCGGCATCGTGCTGCTGACGCTCGGGCCGATGCTGTACTCCGCGTACCTCGCGTTCACCAGCTACGACCTGCTCAGCGCACCGCGCTGGATCGGGCTCGACAACTTCCGCCGGATGTTCACCGCCGACCCGCGCTACCTGTCGTCGGTCAAGGTCACGCTGATCTACGTCGTGGTCTCGGTTCCACTGCTGCTGATCATCTCGATGGTGCTCGCGCTGTTGCTGAACAAGGGCATCAAGTTCCTGTCCGGCTACCGCGCGCTGTTCTACCTGCCGTCGCTGATGGGTGCGAGCGTCGCGATCGCGGTGCTGTGGCGGCAGATGTTCGGCAGCACCGGGCTGGTGAACCAGGTGCTCAGCCTGTTCGGCATCACGCACGGCAGCTGGGTCGGCAGTCCCGGGACGGCGTTGTGGACGATCGTCACGCTCAACCTGTGGGCGTTCGGCGCGACGATGATCATCTTCCTGGCCGGCCTGCGGCAGGTCCCGGCCGAACTGCACGAAGCGGCCGCGGTCGACGGAGCGGGGCCGATCCGGCGGTTCTTCAGCGTCACGTTGCCGCTGATGACGCCGTTGATCTTCTTCAACCTGCTGCTCGACACGATCCACGCGTTCCAGGTGTTCACCGGCGCGTTCGTGGTCAGCCGGGGATCGGGCGGACCGGCCGACTCGACGCTGTTCTACACCTTGTACCTGTACCAGCAGGGCTTCGCGGAGCTGAAGATGGGCTATGCCTCGGCGATGGCGTGGGTGCTGGTGGTCGTGCTGGCCGCCTTCACCGGATTCCTGTTCCTGACCGCCAAGCGGTGGGTGTACTACGGGGACGAGCGATGACGGCCTTGACGGTCGGCGCCCGCCCGTTCTTCGGCCGGCGCCAGACCCGGAACCCGCTGGTGATCGGGCTGCTGCGGCACGCGCTGCTGATCGGCGTACTGATCGTGATGCTGTACCCGGTGGTCTGGATGGTGGCCGCGTCGTTCCGGCCGTCGGCCGAGGTGATGAACAGCCTCGGCCTGTTCTCGAAGAACTACACGCTGGACAACTACAAGCACGGCTGGACCGCGGGGCAGCTCGACTTCTCCCGCTACTTCGTGAACTCGGTCGCGATCACCGGCCTGTCGATCGTCGGCAACCTGGTGTCCTGCTCGCTGACGGCCTACGCCTTCGCGCGGCTGGAGTTCCCGTTCAAGCGCATTCTGTTCGGGGTGCTGCTGGCAACGATGTTGTTGCCCTATCACGTCACTTTGGTGCCGCAGTACATCCTGTTCAACGAACTGGCCTGGATGAACACCTACTTGCCACTGGTCGTGCCCAAGTGGCTCGGCGTCGAGGCGTTTTTCATCTTCTTGATGGTCCAGTTCATCCGGACGCTGCCGCGCGAGCTCGACGACGCGGCGCGGATCGACGGCTGCGGGCACTGGCGCACCTTCAGCCGGATCATCATGCCGCTGGCGCTGCCGGCGCTGGGCACCACCGCGCTGTTCACGTTCATCGCCAGCTGGAACGACTTCCTCGGTCCGCTGCTCTACCTGAACCGGCCCGAGCTGTGGACGGTCTCGCTCGGCCTCAACTCGTTCCTGGACGTCACCGGCGAATCGGCGTACGGCTCGCTGTTCGCGATGTCCACCCTCGCCCTGGCTCCGATCGTCGGCTTCTTCCTGGGGGCGCAGAAGCTGCTGATCGAGGGCGTCGCCACCACCGGCCTCAAGTGACTGGAGATCTTCGATGAAACGCACTCGTACGGCGGCGCTCGCCACGGCCGCACTGTTGGTGGTTGCCGGATGCAACGGTACGTCGGTGGGCGACAGCGCCGCCGGTGACGCCGGCGCGCAGAACGGCAAGGGCGAGGTGACCGGCAGCCTGCAGCTCACCTTCTGGGGTGGCGCGAACCGGGCGGCCAAGACCAACGCGGTGGCCGACATGTTCGTCAAGGCCCACCCCGGCGTGACCATCGACCGGCAGAACGCCGACTTCGGCAACTACTTCAACAAGCTCAACATCCAGGCCTCCAGCAAGACCCTGCCGTGTGTGATGCAGCTGCAGGGACGCCAGCTCAACGACTACACCAAGCGCAAGGTACTGCTGCCGCTGGACCCGATGATCGAGTCCGGCGCGATCAAGGTCGACGACATCCCGAAGGAGGTCGTCGACACCGGCCGCGGCCCGGACGGCAAGCTCTACTTCCTCCCGTACGGCGCCGCGTACGACGCGGTCGGCGTGAACGAGACGCTCGCCAAGCAGGCCGGAATCGGGCTGCCGCCGGAGGGCTACGACTGGAAGCAGTACACCGACTGGATCGCGTCGGCCAAGGGCAAGCTGCCCGAGGGCGTCTTCGCGGCCGGTTCGCGCGGTGGACTGCCGAACTACTTCATCGCCTACCAGTTGGCCAACGGCACGAACCTGTTCACCGACGACGGCAAGCTCGGCTTCAGCAAGGAGTCGCTGGTCGAGTACTGGGAGATGTGGGAGAAGCTGCGCAAGGCGGGCGCGACGATGAGCGCGGACGCCCAGGCCGACGAGCCCGAGGGTGCCGAGCAGAACTTCATCGCCCAAGGCCGGCTGATGACCGACAGCATGCCGGGCAACGCGCTGACGCCGGCCTCGGCGACGCTGGCCGGGAAGGCCGGCGGGCAGAAGCTGACCACCCTGCCGATGCCCTCGGGGCCGAGCGGCCCGGGCAACGCGCTGTTCAGCTCCGGGTTCGCGATCCCGACCAACTGCGACAACGTGCCGACCGCCGCGGCGTTCATCGACTTCTTCACCAACGATCTCGAGGCCGGCAAGACGTTCAAGTCCGACAACGGCGCGGCCACCAACACCAAGGTGCTGCAGGCCCAGATCGACGACCCGGCGCTGCCGGCGTTGAAGAAGCACGAGCTGGAGCTGTTCTCGAAGATCGCGGCGAACAAGCCGCCGACGATCCTCTACCCGCCGGGCTACCAGGCGACCTTCGAATCGGCCTTCACCAGGGCCTACGAGGAGATTGCCTTCGGCAAGAAAACCGTGCAGCAGGCGGCCGACTCGTTCTTCACCGAGGCGAACGCCGGACTGGGTGGCTGATGACCGACACGGCGCAGACAGCTGGTCCGCCGGACGCTCCCGGCCCGGCCGGGGCGCTGGACGGGCTGCGGGTGCTCGACCTGACCCAGGTGATGGCCGGGCCGTTCTGCACGATGCTGCTGGCCGACCTCGGCGCGGACGTGATCAAGATCGAGAACCCGGCCCGGGGTGACCAGACCCGCCGCTCCTGGGGCTACGCGGTGCACGGCGAGGACAGCAGAGCCTTCCTCGCCCTCAACCGGAACAAGCGCAGCGTCTGCCTCGATCTGAAGTCGGCCGACGACCTGGCGTCGTTCCACCGGCTGGTCCGCACCGCCGACATCGTGGTGGAGAACTTCCGGCCCGGTGTGACCCGGCGGCTCGGTGTCGACTACGAGACGCTGGCCGCGCTCAACCCACGGCTGATCTACGCCAGCGTCTCCGGCTTCGGCCAGACCGGCCCGTACGCCGACCGGCCGGGCTACGACCTGATCGCACAGGCGATGTCGGGCGTCATGAGCATCACCGGTGCGCCCGGCGGCGCGCCGATGAAGTCGGGACTGCCGGTCGGGGACCTCGGCGCCGGATTGTTCTGCGCCTTCGGAATCGTGTCGGCGGTGCACGCCCGGGAGCGCACCGGACTCGGCCAGTACGTCGAGACGTCGCTGTTCGAGGCGGCGCTGGCGATGTCGGTGTGGGAGTCGACCGAGTACTGGGCGACCGGCGAGGTGCCGCAGCCACTCGGCTCGGCGAACCGGATGTCCGCGCCGTACCAGGCGTTGCGCACCAAGGACGGTCACCTCACGCTGGGGGCGAACAACGAGCGCCTTTGGCAACGACTCTGCACCGCACTGGAGGTCACCGACTTGCTCACCGACGAACGCTTCGTGACGAACACCGACCGGATGGCTCATCGCGACGAGTTGGCCGCGGTCCTGGAGGAACGGCTGGCCACGGCCACGACCGACGAATGGGTCGCGCTGCTGCTGGCGGCCGGCGTACCGGCTGGGCCGATTCGGGACTACCGGTACGTGCTGGAGGAGGATCCGCACGTCAAGGCGCGCGGGATGGTGCAGGCGATCGAGCATCCGGTCGAGGGCACGGTGCGGGTGCTCGGGTCACCGGTGCGGTTGAGCGGGACGCCGGCGGGGATCCGGCGGCACCCACCGTTGCTCGGTGAGCACACCGCGGAGGTACTCGGCGAATGAGCGAACTCCAGTTCGAGCGGGACGGCGCGATCCTGCGGCTGACATTGTCGAATCCGGAACGGCGCAACGCGATCACCTGGCCGATGTACGACGGGTTGGCGTCGGTGGAGCAGGTGGTCGCCGAGGACCGCGGGATCCGGGTGGTCGTGCTGCGCGGCGCCGGGGGCAAGGCGTTCGCGGCGGGGACGGACATCCGGCAGTTCGCGTCCTTCACCACCGGGAAGGAGGGAGTGGAATACGAGCGGCGGATCGCGGCGGTGCTGACGAGCTTCCTGCGGATCAGGGTGCCGGTGGTCGGGGTGGTTCAGGGACCGGCCGTCGGCGCGGGGCTCGCGTTGGCGGCCTGCTGTGACTTGGTGGTCGCGACACCTGACGCGGTGTTCGGCGCGCCGGTGGCGCGGACGCTGGGCAACACGCTGCCGCCGTTGGTGATCGCGCGCCTGCAGCAACGGCTGGGGGCCGGCCGCACGATGGCGCTGCTGCTGACCGCCGGGTTGATGCCGTCGTCCGAGGCGGCGATCGCTGGCTTCGTCACCGAGGTCGTCGAGCGGGAGGACCTGGACGAGCGGGTCGAGCAGCTGCTGCGGGTGATCTGCGCCAACGCGCCGCTCACGCTCGCGTCGCTGAAGGAGTTCGACCGCCGCATCCTGCGCGACGGCGCCGCGGCCGAGTCCGAGGACGTGCTTGCCGAGGTCTACGGCAGCCGCGACTTCCAGGCCGGCGTGAAGGCCTTCCTCGCCCACGAGGACATCGAGTGGGAGGGCCGATGATCGTCGACGCCCACCACCACTTCTGGCAGGTCGCCGCCCAGGACCAACCGTGGCGCGACGACCGGCACGACACCATCGCCCGGGACTACTCGCCGGACGATCTGGCCACCGAGCTGGCACGCGCCGGCGTCGACCGCACGGTCCTGATCCAGTCGGTCGACGAACCAGCGGAGAACGACCGGCTGCTCCAGTACGCGGAGAAGGCGCCGTACGTCGGAGCCGTCGTCGGCTGGCTCCCGCTGTCGGACGTGGAAGCCGCCCGCCGCGAGATCACGCGAGTCGGGAGCATCTCCGGCGAGCGAAGCGTCGCCGGGGGCGGCCCCTCCAACACCCCACCCGCCGCCCCCGCCGGAGGCGGGGGCGGCGGGCTGACGAAGTTCGCGAGCGCCTTCAGCGGAGTGCGGTGTCTGGTCGGGCGGGCTCCTCTCGACTGGTTGGCCGAAGCGGCGACCGTGGACTTGTTCCGGGAGCTTGCCGCGGCGGGGATCAGTTGGGACGTCGTACCGGTCACCGCCGAGCAGACCAACGCGGTGCTCGGGCTCGCGGACGCCGTACCGGAGTTGCGGATCGTCGTGGATCACCTCGGGCGGCCGCCGGTCGACTCCGGGGGATGGGAGCCGTGGGCTGGGCAGGTGCGGCGGCTGGCGGAGTGTCCGCGGGTGGCGATGAAGGTGTCGCTGGGGATCGACCTGCTGACCGAGCTCCGGGAGTGGCCGGAGCTGGAGCGATACCTGAGCTGGGTGGTCGAGTGCTTCGGCGCCCGGCGGCTGATGCTCGCGAGTAACTGGCCCGTGGTGCTGCTGCGGGCGTCGTACGACGAAGCGTGGACCGACCTGCGGACCGCGCTCGAGCACGTGGTGAAAAACGAGGACGAACGCGCGGCCGTGCTCGGAGGTACGGCCGCCCACTACTACCGGATCAACCGAAAGGTCTCCCCGTGACTGTGACCGAAACAGCCGACGCCAACGATCTGAGCAGCCTGTACAAGCACCTGCGGGTGGTGGACGTCGCCGACGCACTGGACGGCATCGGGTACTTCGACATCGGGCTGATGTCGCCGGACGTGCGGCCGTTGTGGCTGGGCATGAAGTTCTGGGGGCCGGCGGCGACGATCCGCGCGGTCCCGTCGAACCGGCCGATGTGGAAACTGGACAGCACCCAGGACATCGTCGAGGCGCACCGGATCTGGTTCGAGGAGACCGGCAACGTGAAGCTGCCGGGTGACCTCGCGCCGGGGCACGTGGTGGTGATGGACGCCGGCGGCGGCAAGGAGGTCGGCTTCTGGGGTTCGGAGAACGGGATGGGCGCGGTGCAGAACGGCGCGGCCGGCATCGTCACCGACGGGTACTGCCGTGACACCGCCGAGATCGTCGCGCAGCGTACGCCGATCTGCTCGCGGGCCCGCGGCCGGACGATCATCCCCGGCCGGATCAAGGTCGTCGAGACCCAGACGACGATCGCCTGCGGCGGCACCCAGGTCAGTCCCGGCGACATGATCGGCTGCGACGACGACGGGGTGATCGTTGTTCCGGCCGAGGTCGCCGCGGAGGTCGCCGTGCACGCGCGCGCCATCTTGCTCGCCGACATGCGGGCCCGCCGCAAGAAGTACGAGTCCCTCGGCCTGAAGCCGGACACGTCGGTCGACTACGAGGCCGTCGAGCAGTACTACGCCGGAGTGTAATCCGTTCCGCCGGGTGCGCCGCCTGCGGCGACGCACCCGGCGGGGGAGGAAGGCGGGGGAGGAAGGCGGGGGAGGAAGGCGGGGGAGGAAGGCGGGGGAGGAAGGCGGGGGAGGAAGGCGGGGGAGGAAGGCGGGGGAGGAAGGCGGGGGAGGAAGGCAGGGGAGCGGTAGCGAGGTCGCCCGGTAGTGCCGGTAAGGGGGTCTCCACCCGCACACCAGGCTGCCGGGCGGTAACCGGCCGCGGTCCCCGCACTCCCCGCCCTGCGACCTCCGCATCTACTCACCCGCCCCGCGCCGCCACAGGCGGCGCGGGGCGCGATTTGTCGGTGGCGATCACTAGCCTGCTCGGCTATGACTTCGTACCTCGACAGCACCCGGAGCTCCTACGACACCGTCGCCGCCGACTACCACCAGATCGTCGCGCCGATGTTCGACGATCCGTACCACCGGGCGATGCTGAGCCTGTACGCCGACCTGCTCGCCGCCGGCGAGGGCGGACGAGTGGGTGACCTCGGCTGCGGCCCCGGCCACGTCACGGCGTACCTGGCCGAGCTCGGCATGGACGCGTTCGGGATGGATCTCTCGCCCGCGATGGTGGAGTTCGCTCGCAAGGAATACCCCAATCTGCGGTTCGAGGTCGGCTCGCTGCTCGGCCTCGACCTGCCGGACGGCGGCCTGGCCGGAGCGCTGACGTTCTACTCGCTGGTGCACACCCCGGCCGAGGACCTGCCGACGGTGTTCGCCGAGATCCACCGCGTCCTGGCGCCGGGCGGGCTATACCTCCACGGCTTCAAGGCCGGCACCGGCACCTTCCACCTGACCGAGGGCTACGGGCATCCGATCGACCTGAAGGTCTACGCCTACGAACCGGCCGCGATCCACGCACTGCTGACGGCGGCCGGGTTCAGCGAAGTGGTGACGCTGACCCGGCCGCCGATCGACTGGGAGAAGACCGCGCAGGCCTTCCTGATCTACCGCAAGTCGGCCTAACCCTTCACCGCACCCGACGTCATGCCCGCGACGATCTGGCGGTTGAAGAACAGGAACATCACCAGCGGTGGGATCGTGATCAGCAGGATGTTCATGAACAGCAGGTTGTACTGCGTGGTGAACTGACTCTGGAAGTTGAACAGTGTCAGCTGCACCGTGGCGTTCTGGTCGCCGGGCAGGAAGTAGAGCGGGTTCACGAAGTCGTTGAACACGTTCACCGACTGCACGACGACCACCGTCACGATCACCGACCGCAGCAGCGGGAAGATCACCCGGAAGAACAGCCGCAGCGGCCCGGCCCCGTCGATCACCGCCGCCTCGTCGAGCTCGCGGGGGATGGTCGCGACGAACGCCCGGAACAGCAGGATGCAGAACGACAACCCGAACGCGATCTCGATCAGGATCAGCCCGGTCATCGTGCGGAACAACTGCAGCCCCTGCAGCACCCAGATCGTCGGTACGACGGCCGGCGGGATGATCAGCCCCGACAGCACGATGAAGTTGATGAACGGGTTCCAGCGGCTGCGGCGCCGCTGGAGCACGAACCCGACCATCGCGGCGAGCACCACCATGCCGGTGACGCTCACGACGGTCAGCACGGTGCTGTTGATGAACGCGATCACCAGCATGTAGTCGCGCGCCTCGATCACCGCGACGAAGTTCTCGACGAACTGGAACTGGTGCGGCCAGGAGAAGTCGAGCAGCGCGGCCTGCTGCCGGTCCTTCACCGCGGTCAGCACGATGAACACGAACGGCACGACGAACACCACGACGGAGGCGACGATCGCCACGGCGCTCAGCAGATAGCTGCGCCCGGGCCGGTGGTTGACGAGTTCAGCGGTACTCACATGTCCACCTCCTTGCGGTTCAAGTACCAGAACAGGGGCAGGACCACGGCGGTGACCACGACGAACAGCACCACGTTGCCCGCCGTCGACAGCCCGTAGAACCCGGCCTGGTACTGCTTGTAGATCACCGACGCGATCACGTCGGAGGTGAAGCCCGGCCCACCGCGGGTCATCGCCCAGATCAGGTCGAACGAGCGCAGTCCGCCGATCAGCGACAAGATGATCACCGTGACGGTGGCCGGCCGGGACAGCGGCAGCACGATCCGCCGGAACGTCTCCCACGAACTGGCGCCGTCGACCCGCGCGGCCTCCATGTACTCCCGCGGGATCGACACGATGCCCGCGATGTAGATCAGCGTCGCGAGCCCGACGCCCTTCCACACGTCGACCAGCGCGACCGACAGCAGGGCCCACTTCGGGTCGGTCAGCCAGCCCGGCCCGTTGATGCCGATCACCTCCAGCGCGCCGTTGATCAGGCCGCGCTCGGGGTTCATCAGCACGGTGAAGGTGAGGCCGACGCCGATCGTGCTGACCAGGACCGGGAAGAAGACCACCGACCGCAGGTACCCGCGGCCGATGATCTGCGAGGTCAGGAGGACCGCCAGCAGCAGCCCGAGCACGACCTTCGACCCGGACGTGATGACGGCGAAGATCAGCGTGTTCGTGAAGCCCTTGACCAGTTGGGGTTCCTGGAAGAACAGCCGGAAGTTCTCCAGCCCGATGAACTTCGACTCGAACAGGCTCCACCGGGTCAGGCTGAAGTACAGCGAGGCGAACGTCGGGACGACGAACAGCACGCCGTAGATCACCGCCGACGGCAGGTAGAACCAGTTCGAGTACGGCGAGTAGACCTTGCCCTTGGCCGGCGGCGCGGCCGGGGACGCGTCGACCCGCGAGCGTGGACGCACCGACGTGGCACTCATGGAGCCTCCCGTCCTCGCATCAACTCACGCACCGACTTCACCAGCCCGCCAGTCCGAGCTGCTGGGCCTGCTTCTTGACGTCCTCGTCGTAGCGGGCCGCGCCGTCCTGCGCCTTGCGGATGCCCGAGCCGACCTCGACGGTGATCTGCTCCAGCGACGGACCCTTGACCGGCGACAGGAACTCCAGCGCCAGGCTGGATCCGCCCGGCTTGTCGAGGTAGGGCTGCATGTCCTTGATCGCCTGCGGTACGTCGGCCGGCAGTTCGCAGCCCTTCACGGCGTACGGGCCGGTCGGGACGCCGGCGGTGGCCAGCGACTTGCAGCCGTCGGGGCTGGCGACGAAGGCGAGGAACTTCTTGGCCGCCTCCAGCTTGTCGCCGGTGGTGGTGTTCGGGATGTAGACGCCGTTCGGGGTCCAGACGGTCAGGCCGTTCTTGCTCGCGTCGTCACCAGGCAACGCGAACAGCCCGACGTCCTTGGCGCCGTTGGGATAGGTGTCGATCATGTCGTTCACCACGCCGGTCAGGATCGGGTAGTGCGCACCCTTGCCCTGGGCAAGCATCCGGAGTCCGTCGGGCAGCTTCGCGGAGGCGAAGTCGCTGTTCTGGTACCCGGCGTCGTGCACCTGCTGGGTGTGCTCGAAGCCCTTCTTGGCCGCCGGCGAGGTGGAGTACTTGGCCTGGTTCTTGGTGTAGCGGTCGGCGAAGTCGCTCTCGGCGGCGGCGACGTTGTGGAAGTCGCCGAGCACGAACAGCTGCGAGGTCCAGGTCTCGCCGTAGGTCTGGATCACCGGCGCGACCCCGCCGCCGGCGGCCTTGATCTTGGCGTTGTTGGCCATGAACTCGGCCCACGTGGTCGGCACCTTCAGCCCGAGCTTGGTGTAGACCGGGATGTTGTAGAGCACCGCGCCGGCCATGAAACCACCGGCCGGTACGCCGTACACCTGGTCGCCGGCGGTGACGGTCTTCTTGAAGTTCTCGTCGATGTCGCCGATGTAGGGCTGGTCGCTGATCGGCACCAGGTTCTTCTGCGGTGCGATCGCCTGGAACAGCGACCCGGTGTTGTAGGAGAACACGTCGGTCATGTCGCCGGTGGACAGCCGGGTCTTGACGATGTTGTCGCCCTCGGTGCCGCCCGGCCGGCTCTCCAGCTTGACCGTGACCCCCGGCGTCTTGGCCATGAAGTCCTTGATCAGTTGCTGGGCTTCCTTGACGTCCTGCTCCTGGTTGCCGGCCAGGTAGGTGATGGTGACCGAGCTCGAGCCGCCCGCGTCGTCGCTGGAACCGAGATCGCCTGCGCTGCAGGCGGTCAGTGCGAGTGAGCAGGCCGCGGCGAGGGCCAGTCCTGAGGTGCGTCGTCGGATCGTCATCGGTGACCTCCAGGGGATGTTCATCAGCGGGTGAGCAAACGGTCGAGCTCGGCCTGCAGCGCTTCGGCCGACGGCGAGAAGCTCCGCGGGCTGACGGCGTCGACCAGTTGGCTGGCGGGGCGGTCGAGGTAGCGCCCGAGCCGCGCGGCGAAGTCCGCGTCGTCGGTGACGACCTCCTGGTCCACGGCGGCTGACACGAGCGCGTCCCAGGTCGGCTCGTGATCCATCAGTTGCCGGATGCTCGCATCGGCCGGTAGCGGCGGCACCTCGGCGGAGGTGTCGTCCGTGGTCCACTCGTGCGTGCCGTGACCGACACTGACCGGCGCGTCCTGACCGGGCACGTGAACCTGCGCCGTGGAACCGACCGGCACGGTGACGTTGAGCTTGAGCTGCCCGTCGGCCCGGCTCCACGCGACCGCGGCCTCGCCGTACGGCGTGAGGTGGCGCGCCGAGGCGTTGGTCAGCAGGGCCGTGGGCAGCGGGTTGACGACGATCGTGCGGTAGCCCGGATCGCCCGGCGCGAGGCCGGCCACCCGGCGGTGCATCCAGTCGGCGACCGCACCCAGAGCGTAGTGGTTGAACGACGTCATCTGGCCGGGATTGATGCTGCCGTCGGGCAGCATGCTGTCCCAGCGTTCCCACACGGTTGTCGCGCCCATGGTCACTGCGTACAGCCAGGAGGGGCATCCTGTCTGCAGCAGAAGCCGGTACGCCAGGGCGGGATGTCCGGTATCGGCCAGCGCGTCGGTCATCAGCGGTGTCCCGACGAATCCCGTGCTGATCCGGAAGCCCGACGTGCGGACCAGGTCGGCCAGTCGCTCGGCGGCGCGACGCCGCTGGTCCTCGGTGGGCAGCAACGCCCACTGCAGAGCCAGCGCGTACGTCGTGGCGGCGTCGCTCAGCACCCGGCCGCCCTCGGTCGTGTACTCGGCGGCGAACGCCTGCCGCACGCGGTCCGCGAGTTCGCCGTACTCGGCGGCCAGTTCGGCGTCGCCGACCACTTCGGCCGCCCGGGCAACCACTTCCGCGGAGCGGGCCAGGTGGGCGGTCGCGATGACGTCCGGATCGGCCTTGGCGGCGAACGGGTTGTCCGGTGGCGCTGTCGGGTCCAGCCAGTCGCCGAACTGGAACCCACCGGTCCACAACAGGTCGTCACCGGCCAGATCGACCATTCGGTCGACCCAGGCCTTCATGCTCGGCAGTTGGCGGGCGAGCAGGCCGGCGTCACCGGTCCGTTCGTACACGACCCACGGGACGATCGTTGCCGCGTCACCCCATGCCGCTGTGGACGGCCCAGGATCCCGCAGTACGTCGGGGATGACGTACGGCACCGACCCGTCCTTGTGCTGCTCGGCCGCGAGGTCGGCCAGCCAGTTGGTCAGGAACCCGGCGCTGTCGAACAGGAAGCTCGCCGACGGCGAGAACACCTGGATGTCACCGGTCCAGCCGAGCCGCTCGTCGCGCTGCGGGCAGTCGGTCGGGACGTCGAGGAAGTTGCCGCGCATCCCCCAGACGACGTTCTCGTGGAACCGGTCGAGCGTCTGGTTCGACGACGCGAACCACCCGGTCCGGCGCAGGTCCGAGCCGACCACGACCGCTTCGATGTCCTCGGCAACCAATCCGGGGACGCCGGTCACCTCGGCGTACCGGAAGCCGTGGAAGGTCAGCTCCGACTCCAGCGTCACCTCGTCGGGGCCGGCCAGGATGTAGGTGTCCGTGGCCTTCGCGGTGCGCAGTGGGCGGACTCCCAGCTCGCCGTCCTCCAGCACCTCGGCGTGCCGCAGCACGATCTCGTCCCCGGCCGCACCGCCACGGACCCGGAGCCGGACCCGGCCGACGACGTTCTGCCCGAAGTCCACCAGGGTCTTGCCCGCGGGAGAGGTCGTCACCGCCACGGCCGGCAGCACGTCGGTGATCCGGACCGGCGGACCATCGGGCGCCACCAGCAGCCCCAGGTCGGCGTCGAGCACGTCGACGGGGCTTTCCGCGCCGGGACTCAGCCGGAGATCGGTGGACTGGCCGTCGTACAGGTCGTCGGCGGTGATCGCGCTCTCCCGCGCTCTCCACGTCTCGTCCGAGCCGATCACGACGACCTCACCGGACTCGGTCGTCACCTCGAGCTGGGCGAGCACGGCCAGGCGGTCGCCGTACAGGCCGTGCTTGCCGTGGAAGCCGAGCCGTCCGCGGTACCAGCCGTTGCCGAGCAGGAACTCCAGCCGGTTGGTGCCGCTGCGGACCAGGTCAGTGACGTCGTAGGTCTGGTAGCGCAGGCGGAACTGGTACGCCGTCCAGCCGGGCGCCAGCTCGAGATCGCCGACGCGGCGGCCGTTGAGCTCGGGTACGTAGGTGCCGTGCGCCGTCGCGTAGAGCCGGGCTCGGACGACGCCGTCCGGCAGGTCGAACTCGCCGGCCACCAGGGGAGCGGGGGAGTCGTGGTCGCCGATCTCGCGCGGGCTGACGAACCGCGCGGACCAGTCGTCGGTGCTGAGCAGCCCGGCCTCGACGACGGCCGGCTCGCTCCATTCACTCCACTCGGCACCGCGCACCCGGACCCTGACGATTGCCTGCTCGCGGGAGTTGAGCGGGTCGCCGGGCCACGCCACCAGCACCTGATCGGCGGCTTCGACGACGTACGTCCGCGGGGCCGCGGTGCCCCGGACGATCTCCACCTCGTACGCCGTTTGCGCCCAGCCGGGATCGGCCGATGGGATCTGCCAGGACAGCCGTGGAGTGGCCGTGCCGATGCCCAGGACCGGACCGTCGGCGGTGTGGTGGTCGAATCGGAGGTGTGTCGGTGCGAAGGATCGCGACATTGCACTCCTAGCGGGATGAAACGATTCATAAAGGTAGGTCCGATCTTGAGGGCCGCCGGACCGCATCGGGTAGAACGGAGTGCACCGGACCTAGCACAAAATGCACTTCGGTGAGTACGTTGAACCATGGAGGAACCGCCAGTCGGCAACACCCGGACGCTGCTGCACTTCGTCGACGGGGCAGTCGCGCACGCCGGTCCGTACGTGCACGAGACCGGCCATCCGGTCCACACCCACAGCTTCTTCGAAACCGTCGTGATCACCGGCGGCACGGGCTTCCATCGCAGCTTGGCCGGCCGGCAGGAACTCGCGGTCGGTGACGTGATCCTGCTGCGGCCGGGCGTCTGGCACGCGTACGAGGACTGCGAGGATCTGCACCTGTACAACTGCTGCTTCTCGGCCGATCTGATGCAACGGGAGCTGGCCTGGATGCGGGAGGACCCACTGCTCGGGTTCCTGTTGTGGACCGGCCCGTTCTCGGCTCAGCGACGCGGCATCCTCACCACGCATCTGGACGACAAGGCGCTGGCCGAGGCGATCGGTCACCTGGAAGGCCTCGGCGGTCTACGTCATGAGCTGGTGCAGTTGCACCGGGGTGACATCGTCGGCCGGCTGTCACTGTTTCTGAGCTGCCTGGCGCGTGCGGTGGCGGCGGGTGGGCTGATCGGCAGCGAGACCGCGACGCATCCGGCCGTGCTGACCGCGATGCGTCTGATGGAAGCCGATCCGGCGCGGCAGTGGATGCTGAACGACCTCGCCGAGGAACTGCACCTCGTTCCGGGCTATCTCGTCCGGCTGTTCAAGTCGTCGACGGGGTTGCCGCCGATGGCCTACCTGTCCCGCCATCGGGTGGAGCTGGCCGCGGATCTGCTGCTGCACACCGACCTCCCGATCAGCCGGATCGCGGAGTCGGTGGGCTGGCCGGACCAGAACTACTTCGCCCGCCGGTTCAAGTCGCACTACGGGCTGACCGCGTCGAACTACCGCGCGCGGTTCACCCACGCGGCGTTGCCGAAGTCGGCGTCCCAGCCGCGGCCGATGGTTCGCAGCAAGTCGGGATAGACCCACAGGTAGCGAAACGGCTTGATCAGCGCCAGGTACGCCGTACCGAGGCGGCCGTTCGGTTTGACCAGGACGGCCATCTGGCCGCGGTAGCCGCCGGAACCGTCGGGGACCCAGCCGAGGTGCAGCACCGCGTGGACCGTTCGGTTGGCGATCTCCGCCGCCCATTCGGTGTCGGTCAGGAAGAGCGATTGAAACGGTACATCGCTCAGCTCCGGGCCTCGGGGGCCTTCGGCCAGGTCGGCCGGGAGCCGGTCGCGGAGAGTGTCCACGCGGGCGCCGAGGCCGGTCGTGTCCCGGTCCCAGCCGAAGAGGCTGCCGAGCTTCCAGCGCAGGGCCATGAGGAACTTGCCGATCCGCGACGACATCAACGCGGGAGCGTCGGGGTCGGCGGTGGCGAAGCAGCGCATGAGCCGCTCGAAGTCGTCCGGGCCGCCCGGCGTCGGCAGCGCCCAGACGTCCTCGACCTCGAAGTCGGCGGCGATCTCGTGGATCCGCCAGGGCCGGTCGGTGTGCGCGCTGATGGGAAGTCTCATCGCTGGAGCCCCTTCTATACGATGCCGTACACAACAACGTAGACCCTTGTGTACGGCACCGTACAGATCGGGCCGGCGTGAGAGGAGCCACAGGATGGGCTTGAGGCGAGGGGCCACGGGATGGGCGTGACGCGGGGAGCCACGGGATGGGCGTGACGCGGGGAGCCACGGGATGGGCGTGACGCGGACACCGCGGGGGCGCTGGATCGAGGAAGGGTTGCGGATGCTCGCGTCCGGTGGACCCGAGGCGGTCCGGATCGAGCCGCTGGCGCAGATCCTCGGGGTGACCAAAGGCGGCTTCTACGGCTACTTCAGGAACCGGGACGCGCTGCTCGCGGAGATCCTCGACACCTGGGAGCGCGAGACCACCGAGGCGCTGATCGAGCAGGTGGAAACCGCGGGCGGCGACGGCCGGGCGAAGCTCGACCGGCTGTTCACCCTCGTCGCCTCCGGCGAGGGCCCGATGACCGGGACCGCGGCCGACCTCGCGATCCGCGAGTGGGCCCGCCGCGACGAGCAGGTCGCCCGCCAGCTCGAGCGCGTCGACAACCGCCGGATGGACTACCTGCGCGCGCTGTTCAGGGAGTTCTGCGCCGACGACGAGGACGTCGAGGTGCGCAGCCTGCTGGTCTTCTCGCTGCGCATCGGCAGTCCGTTGATCGCAGCCGGCCACGGCAACCGCAGCCGCAAGGACGTGCTCGAACTCACCCGTCAGTGGTTGCTGCGCTGACGGACTGCCTTCAGCAGCGGCAGGTCACTTCAGCAGCGGCTGGTCACTTCAGCAGCGGCTGGTCACTTCAGCAGCCGCACGTCACTTCAGCAGTGGAAGCGTGTGCAGGAACGATTCCCACGAGTCCGGGAACCAGCCGGGTACGCCGAGCACCGCCATGTAGAGCCAGATGGCAACGATCACACAGGCGAACAGCGCGGCCGTGCCGAGCGCCTTCAGCCAGGCCGGTTGCCTGCCGGTCCAGGCGGTGAGCTCCTGGACCCAGCCCTTGACGCGGTAGAGCAGCCGTTGGGCCCACTCGAACTCGCTGGCCAGCACGGCCAGACCCGCGATGAACAAGGGGATGCCGCCCGGTCCCGGCAGCCAGCCGGTCAGTGGGGCGGCGATGATCAAGATGCCCCCGACAACGCCGACACCGATCCGGTAGATCAGGTGCTTGCGCGGGTTCGCACGGATCTTGCGCCGCCACTCCCAGCGGTCGTCCTGGGCGTCCAGCGTGATGTTCTTGTCCGTGCGGTCCGGACTGGTCTGCTCGGCCACGTCCCCAATGTACGTCCCCAGCAGGTCGCTTCCGGTGAACCGCGACCCTGACCCGCCCCTGAATCGCCGCCGCCTGCCCGCCCGCCTGCCCTTTCCTAGTTGAGTTTACAGGCGGAGCGCCGGAAAGTGACGAGGTTATCCACAGGCGGTCACGCGGCAGGGTTCACGCGCTGGCAGGGCGCTCGTACTCCCAGTGCCACGGTTCCTCGCGGTTGCCGCCCTGGCGGGCCCAGTTGGGGTGGACCCAGCCGTACTTCGGCGCGTTCTGGACCATCCACTGGTGCTGGGCGGAGCCGAAGCGGTCGATGCCGCCGCAGAGGTCGACGGCAACGCCCCAGCCGTGGTTCGACGTACCGGGCAGCGCAGCCAGGGACGGCTTGCGGCCGTACAGGTCGACCTGGGAGCTGTACGAGCGGTAGGAGTCGGTGATGCACAGCGTCTTGCCGAAGCGCTTCTGGTACGCCGACGCCAGCTGCAGGTAGGCGGTCGCGGCGTCGCAGCGCAGGGAGTGCCCGCTGGTGATCCCGCAGAGTTTGCTGGCCGGGATCATGCCGTTGCTGTAGCCGCCCCAGCCCGTGCTCGTCCCGCCGGTGGCCAGGAACGGCATCGGGTTGACCGGGTCGCCGCCGAGCCGGACCTCGAAGTGCAGGTGTCCACCGGTCGAGTTGCCTTCGGAGCCCACGGCACCGATGCGCTGACCGGCCTCGACTCGCGTCCCGTCCGGAACGTCGATCGAGCTCAGGTGCGCGTACAGCGTCTCCAGGCCGTTGCCGTGGTCGATGCGGACCAGGTTTCCGGCCCAGGCGGGGTGCTCGACGCGGACCGTGCCCGCGGTGACCGCGCGCACCGGCGTACCGATCGCGGCGGGGAAGTCCTGACCGGTGTGGATACCGCTGGCCCACAGTGGGCCGGGCTGACCGAACGGCGTACCGATCTCGTAGGTGCCGTCGTTCAGCGGCCAGGTCCACGCGCCGGTGCCGACGTCGTACGACGTGGCGGTGTTGCCGCAGCGGAACTGGACCGCCTGCGAGCTGGTCGCCGGAGGGGTCTGCGGCTTGGCCGGCTTGCCGAGGGTCGGGCGGAGCGCGGCGTACAGGCTCTCGGGGACGGTGGTGACGACGACCGAGCCCTTCGCCTCGTCGGCGGCGATCATCTCGCCGTCGCCGAGCGCGACACCGACGTGGTAGAGGCCGACCGAGCGGCTGCCCATCACCAGCAGGTCGCCCGGCTGGACCGAGGCGCCGGGGACGGTCTGGTAGTTCGAGTAGACCTTGCCGACCAGGCCCGGGAGGGTCGTGTAGGGCTGCCAGGCGGTCCGGGCCGCGCCGAGGCAGCCGTACTTGTCCGGGCCGGTGGCGGAGACGCCGTACGGCTTGCCGAGCAAGGTGAACGCTCGGTTGACCGCGGTGATCGTCTCGGCGGGCAGGACCTTGACCGAGCGGCCGCTCGCGGTGACGGACGCGGCACCTGCGACGGCCTTGCCCGCGGCGGTCAGCGGCTTGAGGCCGGCCGGGAGCTTGGCCGGGTTGCGTAGGGCGCCGGCCGCGGGCGGCTTCACCCCGGCTGCGGTGAGCTCGGCCAGGTAGGTCTGCCAGCGGGACTTGGCCTGCTGGTTGCGGCTGGCCTGCAGCTGCTCGGACAGCTGGGTGGCGCCGGCCAGGTCGGCGATCTGGCCCTCCATCGTCATGGAGGCGTTCGCGGCCTTCTGCTGCACCTCCTGGCTGAGCTGCCGTGCCTTGGCGGAGGCCTCGTCGGCAGCCTTGCGCTTGTTCTTGGCGTCGTTGTCCGCCGTACCGGCCGCGTTCTCGGCGGCGGAGGCGGCGTTGTACTGGGCGACCTGGGTGCTGCCGAGCTGCTTGATCGCGGTCTGCCGGTCGGCGATCTCCTGCAGGTTCTCCGCGATCGGCGCCAGCGACCAGAGCATCGACTCGGTGCCCATCACGGTCGGGATGCCGAGCTGGTAGGCCTGGGCCGTGAGCAGGCCGAGCTTGCGGCGCTCGACCTCCGAGCGGGCCCGCTTGGTCGCGGCGTACGCCTCGGCGCGCTTCGCGGCGGCTTCGGCGGCCTGGGCGGTCTTGAGGGCGTTCGTGTAGGCGATCGTCGCCTTGGCGAACTCGGCCTGAACGGCGGCGGCCTCGGCGCGCAGCTGCTCCAGGGACCGGTTCACGTCGGTGACCGAGGCCGGCGGCGGGGGAGTCGGGTCGTCGGCGTAGGCCGACCAGGCGGGCACGGCGAAGACGCCCAGCAGCGTGCCGAGCGCGGCGAACCGCAGCCCACGCCTGTTCGTCATCCGGCCCCCATCAACCCCATCGCCTCACGCTGCCTCACGCGCGCACAGAGGTACGGTGACGTTATCGCGGCCCCCGTGCGAGCTCAGCCTAGGCGTCGGCCGCGCTGTGCGAAACCCCAGCTCACGGATCGTGACCACCACCACGGGGCCCACGGCGGGATCGGCTGGTGCGAGGCACTAAAGTTCACCGTATGGCCTCGCACTTTGACGTTGTTGTCCTCGGCGCCGGCCCGGGTGGGTACGTCGCGGCGATCCGCGCCGCCCAGCTCGGGCTCAAGACCGCCATCATCGAGAAGAAGTACTGGGGCGGTGTCTGCCTGAACGTGGGCTGTATCCCGTCCAAGGCGCTGCTGCGCAACGCCGAGCTGGCGCACATCTTCAGCAAGGAGGCGAAGACCTTCGGCATCAGCGGCGAGGTGAGCTTCGACTTCCCGACCGCGGTGCAGCGCAGCCGGAAGGTGGCCGACGGCCGCGTCAAGGGCGTGCACTTCCTGATGAAGAAGAACAACATCACCGAGTTCGACGGGTGGGGCTCGTTCGTCGACGCGAACACGCTCGACGTGGCGCTGAACGACGGCAACTCCGAGACCGTCACCTTCGACCACTGCATCATCGCCACCGGCGCCACCACCAAGCTGCTGCCGGGCACCCAGCTGAGCGAGCGGGTCGTCACCTACGAGGAGCAGATCCTCACCGAGGAACTGCCGGGCAGCATGGTGATCGCCGGCGCCGGCGCGATCGGCGTCGAGTTCGCCTACGTGCTGGCCAACTACGGCGTCAAGGTGACGATCGTGGAGTTCCTGGACCGGATCGTCCCGCTGGAGGACGTCGAGGTCAGCAAGGAGCTGGCCAAGGCGTACAAGAAGCTCGGCGTCGACGTGCTAACCGGCACCCGGGTCGACTCGATCGACGACTCCGGCGACAAGGTGAAGGTGACCGTCACCGGCAAGGACGGCAACCAGCAGACGCTGGAGGCCGACAAGGTGATGCAGGCGATCGGCTTCCAGCCGCGCGTCGACGGCTACGGCCTGGACAAGATCGGCGTCAAGCTGACCGAGCGCGGCGCGATCGACGTCGACGGCTTCCTGCGCACCAACGTGCCGAACATCTTCGCGATCGGCGACGTGAACGCCAAGCTGATGCTCGCCCACGCCGCCGAGGCGATGGGCGTGATCGCGGCCGAGACGATCGCCGGGGTCGAGACGATGGAGCTCGACTACGTGATGATCCCGCGGGCCACCTTCTGCCAGCCGCAGATCGCCAGCTTCGGCTGGACCGAGGAGCAGGCCCGGCTGGAGGGCTTCGACGTCAAGGTCGCCAAGTTCCCCTTCACCGCCAACGGCAAGGCCCACGGTCTGGGCGACGCGACCGGTTTCGTCAAGGTGATCAGCGACGCCAAGTACGGCGAACTGCTCGGCGCCCACCTGATCGGCCCCGAGGTCACCGAGCTGCTTCCCGAGCTCACCCTGGCCCAGAAGTGGGACCTGACCACCAAGGAACTGGCCCGCAACGTACACGCCCACCCGACCCTGAGCGAAGCCCTCCAGGAGGCCTTCCACGGCCTCGAGGGCCACATGATCAACTTCTGATCCGGTTCGCGACGGACCCCGGCGTACCCACTGCTCCCCAGAAGTCGGACTGAGAGATTCAGTTCCGGCTCCTGGGGAGCTTTCGGTCACCCAGAGGTCGTGGCGTCTGCTCAGATCTGGTTCGTGCCTCCGTCGACGTAGACGTTCGCTCCGACGACGTAGCTGCTCTGCTCCGAGGCCAGGAAGGTCACGACCGCGGCGGCCTCCTCAGGCCGGCCCATGCGGCCCTTGGCCACGGTCGCGGCGACGTTCTGCTTGACGGCCCGGGCGGTCTCCTCGTCGCCGAAAGCGGCGGTGCCGCCGGGAGTCTCGATCCAGGCCGGCGAGACCACGTTGACCCGGATGCCGCGGTCCTTGAGCTCGTTGGACCAGGTCCGCGCGAAGGACCGGACGGCCGCCTTCGACGCCGCGTAGGCGCCGAACGCCTCGACCCCGCGGTCGCCGGCAGTCGAACCGACCAGGACGATCGAAGCCCCGTCGTTGAGCAGCGGCAACGCCTTCTGCACGGTGAACAGCGTGCCCCGGACGTTGACCGCGAAGGTCTGGTCGAAGTGCTGCTCGGTGGTCTGTTCCAGCGTCACGAAAGCACCGACCGCCGCGTTCGCGACCAGGACGTCCAGCCCCTGGCCGCGGGCCCGGACCGCCTCGTAGAGCCGGTCCAAGTCAGCCATCTCGGAGATGTCGCCGGCCACTCCCGTCGCCCGGTCCGTTCCGATGGTCTTGACGGCTGCCTCCAGTTCGGCCTCGCGTCGCCCGGTGACGAACACGTACGCGCCCTCGTCCGCAAGCCGCACGGCGGTGGCCAGACCGATCCCGCTGCTTCCTCCGGTGACCACCGACGTCTTGCCATCCAACTGTCCCATGGGGTGTCTCCATCACTGTCTCGATACCGATCTGTTCGACATCGATACTGCGCGACCGGTGGAGTACGATCCATGATGCAAAGTCCTGCGTTCTTTACCTATCGTCCAGGAGGGTCGTGTCGGTGCTCGGATTTCAGGATCCAGTGGCTGACGCGATCGGCCTGCTCCGGCCCCGCACGGTGGTTGGGCCCAGTCTCCGGGCCGTCGGCGAGTGGGCGTTGCGCTTCGACCCGTTCCCGCACGTGCGAATCGGCGGCCTCGTGCGCGGCACGTGCTGGTTGATCCTGGACGGGCACGAGCCGGTGCTCCTTCAGGAGGGCGACACGTTTCTGCTGGGCAACCCACCGCCCTACGTCCTGGCCGGCACGCTCGACGCGAGCCCGCGCCCTGCGGAGGCGGTGCTGGCGCGTGCCGAAGACGGGTTCGTGCGGATCGGCCCGGAGTCCGAGGACGACCTCTACCTCTGCGTCGGGCACATCGCGTTCGACGACAGGAACGCGGCGCTGCTGACCGACTTGCTGCCACCGCTCGTGATTGTCCGCGTGACCGATCCTCACGGCAGGCGGCTCGCTCAGCTGATCGATCTCCTGGCCACCGAGGTCGGGGTCGCCGCCGCCGGCGGCCCGCTGGTGCAGAACCACCTCGCCCAGATCCTGCTCGTGCACATGCTGCGGGCTCACGCCGCGCAAACAGACCGGCCCACCGGCTGGCTGGGCGCCCTGAACGAGGACGGCATCGGCGCCGCCTTGCGCGCCTTGCACGCGGACGTTGCCCACTCCTGGAACCTCAAGGAGCTCGCCGAGATCAGCCACATGTCGCGTTCGGCGTTCGCCCAGGCCTTCAAGACCCACGTCGGGGTCCCGCCGCTGGAGTACCTGATCCAATGGCGCATGAGCCTGGCCCGCGACGCCCTCGCTCGCGACATGCTGTCGATCTCCGAGCTCGCACGGGCCACTGGCTACCTGTCCGAGAGTGCGTTCAGCACCGCGTTCCGCCGCGTGGTCGGCTCGTCGCCCGCACAGTTCCGCAACCAGGTGCGGCAGCCCCCGCGCTCGGCTGCAAACGAACGTCCTTTGTTCACAGAAGCCGGCTGAGCTCGCATCGAACCAACCGGCGAACAGTTCGTACTGCCGGGGGTCCTTTCGTCTGTGGCACTCTCGGGCGATGGAGAGTGTGTACGACGCCATGGGTGGGGACGACGGGCTTCGGCGGCTGGCGCATGCCTGGCATCGGCGGGTGATGGCGGACGAGGTGGTCAGTCATGCGTTCAGCCACGGGTTTCATCCGCAGCACACCGAGCGGCTCGCGGCGTACTGGGCCGAGGCGCTGGGTGGTCCGGCGACGTACTCGGAGCAGTACGGCGGGGAGAGTGCCGTCGTGCGGATGCACAGTGGGAACGGGCCGCACGAGGAGATGGATCGCCGGGCGGTCGCCTGTTTCGCGCAGGCGCTGACCGACGTCGGGCTGGCCGAAGGCGACCGGCTCTATTCGGTCCTGTACGACTACTTCGCCTGGGCGACGACCGTGTCGTTGACGCGGTACGCCGACTCGGCGGTCGGCGTACCGGCCGGGCTTTCCGTGCCGCGGTGGTCCTGGGGTGGGCTGGTCAGAGGCTGAAGGCGATCGAGCGCAGGATCAGCGCGGCGACGAAAACGACGGTGAAGGCCAGGTCGAAGGCGAGTCCGCCGGCTCGCAGCGGCGGCAGCCTGCGGCGGACCGGGGCGATGACCGGCTCGGTCCAGGCGTGGGTGAGTTCGCGGGCGCGGCCGGTGCGGGACGGGCCGGTGGCGAGTTGGGTGGTCCAGTCGAGCACCATGCGCACGATCATCACCAGGATGAACAGGGTCAGGGCGTACCCCAACAGGGTTCCGATCAGGCTCATGTGTTCCTCCGTAGGACGTCTTGCCAGTATCAACGGCCGGGCGGGTCCGAAGATGTCCTCACCGGGGTGTTCTTAGCGGACTTTCAGGCTGTCAGCGCTCGTCGATGGCGCCGAGGACGGGCTTGACGTCGATCAGAGGCGTGCCGTCGAGCGCCTCCAGGCCGCTGACGTGGACGCGGAGATCGTCGACGGCGAGCACGGTCACGCGGTGCAGACCGAGCGGATTCGGGCGGGCAGGGGAGCGGGTGCTGAAGACGCCGGTCGGCGGGCGGGTGACGTCGCCACGGGGATGCACCACCAGGGCATCCCGGGCCGCGCGGTCGAACCAGGTGAGCAGCAGGAGCTCGTCGCCGGGCCCGATGTCCTTCAGCCCGTCGCGGTACGCCGGGTCGAAGACGAGCCAGGCGTCGGGCGCGCCCTCGTCGCCTTGCCGAGGCGCGTCGGCCAGCTCCGTCAGCGGGGACTCGACGCGTCCGATGGGGTGGACCACAAAAGTCATGACAGCTCCACGAACTTGGTCAGCAGCGGTGCATCCGCTCGATGGATGTGCAACGCGAGCCCGGGCGGCGCGGTGTCGTCGACGAGGCCGCCGCCGGGCGTCGGCGGCTCGAACGGCAGCGGAACGGTCGATCGGATGCCGGGGGCAAGCAACAGCGGCAGACCGGCGTACGTCGTAGTGACGCCGTTGTGCAGATGTCCGCCGAGCAGCGCGGTGACCGGGTGCCGGCGGAGGATCGCGGCGAACTGCCCCGGCGCCTGCAACAGCCACTGGTCCAGCTTCGGGTGCTGAAGACCGACCGGCGGATGGTGGAATGCGACGAAGACCGGCCCGTCGACCGGCTCGGCCAGTACGCCGTCCAGCCAGTCGAGCGAGTCGGCGCTGAGCAGTCCGTGGTCCTCGCCGGGGACCGTCGTGTCGAGCAGCACGAAACGCACACCGGCGACGTCGCGCACTTGATGGACCGGATCGTCGCCACCGCCGACCGCGTCGACGTACGCGTCGAGGCCGGCGCGGAACGCGGCCCGGACGTCGTGGTTGCCGGGCAGGACGAGGACCGGAAGCTCGCCGAAGACCGCCAGTTCGGCGGCGACCTCGGCGTACTCGGTGCCGTGGTCCGCGAGATCGCCGGTGACCAGGACGACGTGGACCGGGCGCTGGAAGGCCAGCAGGTACGACGTGACGCGGCGAAGGCGGTCACGAGCCTCCGGCGTACCGTCCAGGTGCGGGTCACTCAGATGCGCGATCACGGTCAAGGCGGGCCTCCTCGGCTAGGCCAGCAGATTAGTCGCCGGATCGTCCAAGAGGGGGCCCGCCCGCTATCCGCAGAAGTCTCCCGGCAGATCCGAGCACGGAACCAGCCCGTCGCGGGCCAGGATCGGGTGGGCCGGCGTCGAGGTGAGGTAGTCGAGGAACGCTTCCTGCAGCGAGTCCGGTTTGGGCGGCGCCGCGGTGTAGGCGTGCTCGACCTCCCAGAACCGGTACGTCCGGTCGGCGACGTTCGGCGTGGCCGGTACGACGCCGTCGATCGCGACCGGCGTCAGCGTCGGGTACTTGCGGGAGCCGCCGAGTTCGGCGTACCCGATCGCACCCTCGATGTCGGCGACCCGGTTCAGCAGCTCTTCGGTCGTACCGACCTCGCAGCGCTGGTGCTTCGCGACCGGGTCGTCCTTGCTGCGGCAGTCGTCCGACGTGATGCCCAGCTCCTGGTCCCCGGCGAGCACCCGCTCCCGGAACGTCCGGCGGGATCCGGAGTCCGGACCGACCCGGCTCACCATCCGGATCGGCAGGTCGCGCCCGCCGAGCTGCTTCCAGTTCGTCAACCGGCCCGCGTAGATGTCGCGCAGCTGGTTCACGGTCAGCGCGGTGACGTCGGTCGTCCGGTTCACCACGACCGCGAAGACGACGACCGCGACCGGCCGGCTCTGCAGCTTCGCGGCCTCCTCGGCCGGGCCGTCGGAGAGCGCGATCATGTTCTCCGCCGCGGCCGCGTCCTTGCTCTGGGTATCGGCGAGCAACCGCGTTCCGCTGCGGCTCCCGCCGGCCGCGATCGTGATCTCGGCCTGCGTGCACTCCGCGACGTACGCGCTGCGCACTTCCTTGATCGTCGGCTCCACCGCGGTCGACCCGACGATCCGCAGCTGACCGGCCGCGCAGTTGTCCGGCGGCTGCAGTACGTCGACCAGGAAGAGCGCCACCAGCGCCCCGACCAGAAGCAGCGAGAGCGCGCCGAACGTCAGCGTCCGCCGACCCGGTCCGCGCGGCCGTGGCTCGTGGTAAACCCCACCGCCGGCCGACCCGCCGGCCAGGTACCCCGAGTGGGTGACGCCGTTGCCGCGCCCGCTGAGCACCAGCAGGAACTTGAAGCTGTCCCCGCGGTTGATCGCCATCCGCGGGATCACCAGCCGGCTGGTGTCGACGAAGTTCTCCGAGTCGAGCTGGCGCTGCAGCATCTCGCCGAGCGCTTCCGGCTTGGCCTCGGTCACCTCGAGCCCGACGATCTTGCGGTCCGGGAACGCGAACGACACCTTCTCGTGCATGTGGTGCGGCTCGATGTCCATCCCGCCGGCGTTGTCGACGCGCAGCAGTACGACGCTCGGTTCCTCCACCACGTCGCCTTGGTGCCGGACCTCGACGTCGACCATGTGCGAGCTGGGGAACACCCCGATCGGCGCGTCCACCTGCACCCGGTAGACCAGTCGTTTGCGGCGCAGGAAGTACCTGTCCACCAGCCAGGCCGCCGCCGTACCGATCAGTGCGATCGCGGCGATCACGGTCTCGAGATTGATGTCCCCGAGCCCGGAGAAATCCACTGCCAGTCCCATCACCCCTCCAGGTCGTGAGGCTACGGAGCGCGGGTGAACGGTTGCTGACGCTGCGGTGACCGTTTACGCGTCCGGCCGGCGGCTCGCGGGCGCACCGGCGCGAGGCTTGGCCGCGGCGCCCGCGTCTGGGAGATTTGGCGCCATGGCTGAACAGGTGGACGTCGTGGTGATCGGGCTCGGAGTGGGCGGCGAGGAAACCGCCGGGCGGCTGGCGGAGGCCGGCCTCAGCGTGGTCGGCGTGGACCCGCGGCTGGTCGGCGGGGAGTGCCCGTACTGGGGCTGCATCCCGAGCAAGATGATGATCCGGGCCGCCAACCTGATCGCGGAGACGCGGCGGGTCGACACGATGGCCGGCAAGGCAACGGTCGAGCCGGACTGGGCCCCGGTCGCCCGGCGGATCCGCGACGAGGCGACCGACAACTGGAACGACCAGGTCGCGGTCGACCGGCTGGTGAAGAAGGGCGTCACGTTCCTGCGGGAGCGCGCCACCATCACCGGCCCGGGCACGGTCCAGGCGGGCGACCGCTCGTTCGAGGCGTCCCGCGGGATCGTGATCGCCACCGGCACGGTCCCGGTGATTCCGCCGATCGACGGGCTCGCCGGTACGCCGTACTGGACCAACCACGAGGCGATCGAGGCCGACACCCTGCCCGCGACGATCGTCGTGCTCGGCGGCGGCGCGATCGGGCTGGAGCTGGCGCAGGTGTTCGCCCGGTTCGGCGTACAGGTGACCGTGGTCGAGGCGCTCGACCGGCTGCTCGCGCTGGAGGAGCCGGAGTCCAGCGAACTGGCGCGCGAGGCGCTCGAGCGGGACGGGATCACCATCCGGACCCGCGTACGGGCGGAGTCGGTGTCCTACGACAACGGGTTCACCGTGCGGCTCGGGGACGGCAGTTCGGTCACCGGCGAGAAGTTGCTGGTGGCAACGGGTCGGCGGGTGGACGCGGCTGGGCTCGGGCTGGACCAGGTGGGCATCGACCCGTCGGCGCGGTTCATTGCCGTCGACGAGCAGGTGCGGGCCGCGAGCAAGGTGTGGGCGGTCGGGGACGTGACCGGCGTTGGGGCCTTCACGCACAACGCGATGTACCAGGCGGACATCGCCGTGCACGACATCCTCGGCACCGACGACGCCCCGAAGGCGAGCTACCACGCGATGCCACGGGTCACCTTCACCGATCCGGAGATCGGCGCGGTCGGGCTGACCGAGCAGCAGGCCCGCGACCAGGGTCTCGACGTACGGACGGCGATCACGCAGCTCCCGGCGTCGACCCGCGGGTGGATCCACAAGGCGGGCAACGACGGTTTCATCAAGGTGGTGATGGACGCCGGGCGCGGTGTGCTGGTCGGTGCGACGAGCGCCGGACCGGCCGGGGGTGAGGTGCTGAGCGGGCTCGCGGTTGCCGTGCACGCCGCCGTACCGGTGCGGGAACTGCGGCAGATGATCCTCGCCTATCCGACCTTCCATCGCGCCTACGGCGAGGCATTGAAGGGCCTCTGACCGGCCCTTGTTGCGATCCGGTCGCAACTGGATCAAGAATGGGGGCATGCATGTCCCTGACGGATTTTTCGACGCACCGACCTCGATTGCGACCGGGCTGATCGCGGCCGGTGCCGTCGGCATCAGCCTGCAGCGCGCCAACCGGGAGATCCGGGAGACCGGGCCGGCGTTGGCCGGTTTGACCGCCGCCTTCGTCTTCGCCGTCCAGATGGTGAACTTCCCGGTCGGGGCCGGGACGAGTGGTCACCTGCTCGGTGGCGCGCTCGCGGCGGCGCTGGTCGGGCCGTGGACGGCGATGCTGGTGATGTCGACCGTGCTGCTGGTCCAGGGGCTGCTGTTCGCGGACGGCGGGCTGTCCGCGCTCGGCACCAACATCACGCTGATGGGCGTCGTCACGGTCCTCGTCGGGTACTTCGTCACTCGCTTCCTGCTGCAGGTCCTGCCCAAGCGCGTCGGCAGCATCGTGCCGTCGGCCGCATTGGGCGCGCTCGTGTCGGTTCCGCTGTCCGCGCTCGCCTTCACCGGCCTGTACGCCGTGGGCGGCACGGTCGAGATTCCGATCGGCCAACTGGCCACGGCGATGGTCGGCTGGCACGTTCTGGTCGGGCTGGGCGAGGCGGTGATCACCGGGGCCGTGCTGAGCGCGGTCGTCGCGACGCGGCCCGATCTGGTCTACGCCGCTCGTCACCTGCGCCCGGACCTCGTCCTGGTGGATGCCGACGGCAACTCGTCGACCGTGTCGCCGGACCGCCCGATCGCAGCTCGGCCCGCGGGGCGAAGCCTCGGCGTTGGCGTCGCGGTGACGATGCTGGTCGCCGGAGTGATCAGCTTGTTCGCCAGCGCGCACCCGGACGGACTGGAGTTCGTCGGGGCGAAGCTCGGGTTCGAGAGCGCGGCCACGGACTCGGCGGCGGCCGGGAGTCCGCTGGCCGACTACGGCGTGAGCGGGATCGGCAACAGTCACGTCTCGGGCGCGCTGGCCGGCATCATCGGCGTACTGGTGACGATCGCGGTCGGACTGGCGGTCGCCAAGCTCGCATCCCTGCGCTCGCCGGCCCGCGCCGACGTCGACACGACCGTCTGATGCGGTCACGCGCTGCGGCGACGATGCTGTTGTGAGCGGCTCTGCCGGAGACGGTCTGCTGGTGCCGACGGGGAGCCAGATCCACCGGTTGCCCGCGCAGGTGAAGATCGTCGCGTTGCTGCTGTTCGTGCTGGCCGTCGTGTCCACTCCCGCGGCGGTCTTCTGGGCCTTCGGCCTGTACGCCGTACTGCTGCTCGGCTGCGTCGTGCTCGCGAAGTTGCCGCCCGCAACGGTTCTGCGCCGGCTCGCGGTCGAGACGCCGTTCATCGTGTTCGCGCTGCTGCTGCCGTTCGTCGCGACCGGCCCGCAGGTCGACGTACTGGGGGTGTCGCTGTCGTCGGCCGGGGTGCTCGGCGCCTGGAACGTGCTGGCGAAGGGCACGCTCGGGGTGGTCGCGGCGATCATCCTCTCGGCATCGACCGGACCGCGCGACCTGCTCGCCGGGCTCGAGCGGCTGCGGCTGCCGTCGACGCTGATCGCGATCCTGTCGTTCATGGTTCGCTACCTGAGTGTCGTCTCCGACGATCTGCACCGGATGCGGATCGCCCGGGAGTCCCGCGGGTACGCCGGTGGTCGCGCGGGGCATTTGAAGGCGGTTGCCGGGGGAGTGGGCGCGCTGTTCGTCCGCAGCTTCGAGCGCGGGGAGCGGGTGCACCTGGCGATGCAGTCGCGCGGCTACACCGGCCGGATGCCGCTGCTGTCGGTAGGCGGCGCCGATCGCGGGCAGTGGCTGACCGGGCTCGCGGTGTCCCTGGCGGCGATCGCTGTCGCGGTGGCGGCTAGGGTGGTCGGCTTGTGAGCAGTCCTTCGATCCACGTCGAGCGGTTGGTGTTCGCTTATCCCGACGGCCGGCAGGCGCTGTTCGGCGTCGATTTCACCATCGGGCGCGGTGAGCGGGTTGCTTTGCTCGGTCCGAATGGTGCGGGCAAGACCACGCTCGTTTTGCACCTCAACGGCATCCTGGGCTCCGTCGCCGGCGGGACCGGCAGTGGGAAGATCCAGATCGGCGGCACGGATCTGCACCGGGAACACCTGCCGGAGATCCGGCGGAAGGTCGGTCTGGTCTTCCAGGATCCTGACGACCAGCTGTTCATGCCCACCGTCCGCGACGATGTCGCCTTCGGGCCTGCGAACCTGGGCTTGAAGGGCGCCGAACTGGACGCAAGGGTCCAGGAGGCGCTCGTCCAGGTCGGCATGCAGGACCACGCAGACGTCGCCCCTCATCACTTGTCGTACGGTCAACGCCGCCGAGTCGCCGTCGCGACGGTCTTGGCGATGCGCCCCGAGGTCCTGGTCCTCGACGAGCCCTCCAGCAACCTCGACCCCGCCAGCCGCCGTGAACTCGCCGACATCCTGTCGGGGCTGGACGTCACGCTGCTGATGATCACGCACGACCTCCCGTACGCCCTCCAGCTCTGCGAACGCAGCCTGCTGATGGACGGCGGCCGCATCGTCGCCGACGGCAAAACCCGCGACCTGCTCGCCGACCCGACCCTGATGGCGGCCCACCGCCTGGAGCTTCCGTACGGGTTCAACCCGCTGTCGGTCCCTGGGCCGGAAAACTAGATTCCAGGGGCTGTCGAATCAGCCGGGTCCTGTCCGACGCGTTGGTAGAGCCAACCAACCGCTGGAAGGACTGGACCAATGAGCCAACTGAACAACAGCCCGGCAGCAATGCGGCCGACCCTGTCGCCTGTGGCTGATGCCGCATCGGCCGGAGAAGCAGCAGGAGCCCGCTCAGAGCGCGAGGCTGGTGAGCGGTCCAGCGCCGCCCAGGTTCCATCCCCGGCTGCCGCGGCATCAACCCCAAGCGGCGTCCCCGGCCGCATCGCCGACAAGCTGTTGCTGGCCGGCGTACTGGCCGGACCGCTGAACCTGGCGGTCGTCCTCACCCAAGCGTTCACCAGAGACGGCTTCGAACCCACCAAACACGCCGGCAGCATGCTGACCCTCGGCGACCACGGCTGGATTCAGAGCGCCAACTTCATCGTCACCGGCATCCTCGTGATCCTCGGCGCGATCGGCCTCCGGCAAGTGGTCGGCAAGAAGGCCGCGATCCTGCTCGCCGTCTTCGGCGCAGGCACCGCCTCGGCCGGCATCTTCCTCCCCGACCCGGCCCTCGGATTCCCACTCGGTACGCCGGAAGGCCAGCCGGTCACGATGAGCTGGCACGGCACCGCGCACTTCGCGCTCGGCGGGATCGGCTTTCTCGCCTTCATCGCCTGCTGTGTTGTCCTCGGCAACTACTTCCGGCGCACAGCCGCACCCCGATGGGCCACCGCGGCGTACCTCACCGGCACGCTCTTCCTCGCGGCCTTCGCCGGCATCGCCTCAGGCTCGGCCGGCGAGACCGTCACCCTCGGCTTCTGGGCCGCGATCGCCGTCGCCTGGAGCTGGCTCACCGTGACGCTCAACCACTTCCGGGTCAGCGCTCGGTGAGCTTGCCCACCAGATGCGTCAGCTCGTGCTTCTCGTCGTACAAACCGAAGTCGACACCGGTCTCGGACTTCCGGTAGCCGAACTGCACCCGCGACGGCAGCAGCAGCGGCTTCCGGAAGTCCACCCGCACCTCGAACGCGTCCGGCAACCCCACCGCGCGCTGGATCGACGCCAACGCGGCCGCCTTCGCCCACATCCCGTGCGCGATCTGCCGCGGGAAACCGAAGGCCTGCGCCGACAACTTGAACAGATGAATCGGGTTGCGATCGCCGGACACCGACGCGTACCGGCGTCCCAGATTCCCGCGCAGCTCCCACCACGCCGTACCGTCCAGCTCCGGATCGGGCAGCAGCTCGGCATGCGCCGAGTCGTCACCGGCCGACCGGCTGAGCAAGGTCGTCGAGTCCGTCCACACCAGCTCGTCGAAGACCCGCAGCTCACTCAGTACGTCGAACACCGTCCCCTTGGGATGCGGCCGCTCCGGCCCGCTGTGCACCCTGATCGCCAGGTCCGCGTGCAGCGGGATCGGCCGGTACTGGGTGATCGTGTTCGACAGGTGCACGATGCCCATCGGCTTGTACGGGAACGACGGATCCGACATCAGATCCAGGTGCAACGGAAACGCCAGCACGTGCGGATAGGTCACCGGCACCGTCGGCCCGGCCGCGAACCCGGTCACCTCCCGGTACGACGCCAGGTGGTCCTGGTCGACCACCACTTCCGGCAGTTCGAGCGTCAGGCCGTCGACGTCCGGCTCGTACTCGGCCCTTCGCAGCGTCGCCTTCACCGTCCGGGCGTAGAGCGCCCCGAAGCTCGGCGAGTCGTCGTACCGGCGGGTCGGCACCTCAGGCTCCCAGCATGCTCTGGCCGCACACCCGGACCACGTTGCCGGTCACGCCGGCCGACGCCGGGTCGGCGAACCAGGCGATCGTCTCGGCCACGTCGACCGGCTGCCCGCCCTGCTGCAGCGAGTTGATCCGCCGCCCGACCTCGCGAATCGCGAACGGCACCCGCGCGGTCATCTCGGTCTCGATGAAGCCCGGCGCCACCGCGTTGATCCGGATCTGCCGCTCGGCCAGCTTCGGGGCGTAGGCCTGCACGAGCCCGATCACGCCGGCCTTGGAGGTCGCGTAGTTGGTCTGGCCGTTGTTGCCCGCGATGCCCGCGATCGAGGACACGCCGATCACTGAGCCGCCGTCGTGCAGCGCGCCGGACTCCAGCAGGTGGGCCGTGATCCGCTCGGGAGCGCGCAGGTTGACGTCGAGTACGGCGTCCCAGGTGTCGGTGCGCATGTTCGCCAGCCGCTTGTCGCGGGTGATTCCGGCGTTGTGCACGACGATGTCGAGCCCGCCGTGGTGCTCCTCGGCGTGGGCCGCGATCCGTTGCGGCGCGTCGATCGCGGTCACGTCGAGCAGCAGTTCGCTGCCGCCGACCGCGGTCATCACCTTGCGCAGGTCGTTCGCGTTCTGCGGGACGTCGACGCCGATCACCGTCGCGCCGTCGCGGGCCAGCGTCTTCGCGATCGCCGCGCCGATGCCGCGCGCGGCCCCGGTGACGAGCGCGACCTTGCCGGCCAGCGGCGCGGACGGATCGGTCGCGACGAGCGGACCGGTCCCGATCCGCGCGACCTGGCCGTCGACGTACGCCGACTTGGGCGACACGAAGAACCGCAGCGTGGAGTCGAGCTGGTCGTGGGCGTCCGGCGCGACGTACACGAGGTTGACCGTGGCGCCGCGCTTGACCTCCTTGCCGAGCGAGCGGGTGAAGCCCTCGAGCGCGCGCTGCGCGACCTGCTGCTCGGGCGTGGCCGCGAGCTCCGGCGTACGGCCGACCACGATCACCCGGCCGGCCGCGCCGAGCTGGCGGATCACGGGGGAGAAGAACCGCTGCAGCGAGCTCAGCTCCGCCGTACTGGTCGCGCCGGTGGCGTCGAAGACCAGCGCCTTCGGGCGGAGTTCGCTCGACGCGACGCCTTCGGCCGCCGTACTGAAGCTGGCGCCGATGTCGCGCAGCAGCGCCTGGATGGCCTTGCCGGTGTCGGTCTCGCCGATCGACCCGAACACGACCGGCCCGTCGATCACCGGCGCGCCCTCGGTCCAGCGGGGGAGCGGAGTGGGGTCGGGCAGGCCGAGGTTCTTGACCAGGGTCTGGCCGAGCGGCGTCCGGGTGAAGGTCTGATAGCGGTCCGTCATCTCTTCAGGCTCCTACTTCTCGAGGATGGCGACGACGCCCTGGCCACCGGCGGCGCAGATCGAGATCAGCCCGCGGCCGCCGCCGTTCTCGTCCAGCTGCTTGGCCAGCGCCGCCACGATCCGCCCGCCGGTCGCGGCGAACGGGTGACCGGCCGCCAGCGAACTGCCGTTGACGTTCAGCTTGGCGCGGTCGATCTCGCCCAGCTGCGCGTCGAGGCCGAGCCGCTCCTTGCAGAAGATCGGGTCCTCCCACGCCTTCAGCGTCGCGAGCACCTGGGACGCGAACGCCTCGTGGATCTCGTAGTAGTCGAAGTCCTGCAGCGTCAGGCCGGCGCGCGCGAGCATCTTCGGTACGGCGTACGCGGGGGCCATCAGCAGGCCCTCGGCGCCCTTCACGTAGTCGACCGCGGCGGTCTGCGCGTGGGTCAGGTACGCGAGCGGCCGCAGTCCGTGCTCCGCGGCCCACTCGTCGGTCGACAGCAGCACGGCCGACGCGCCGTCGGTCAACGGGGTCGAGTTGCCCGCCGTCATCGTCGCGGTCTCGCCCTTGCCGTACACGGTCTTGAGCTTGGCCAGCTTCTCGATCGTGGTGTCGGGGCGCAGGTTCTGGTCCTTCTCGAGCCCCAGGTACGGCGTGATCAGGTCGTCGTGGAAACCGCGGTCGTACGAGGCGGCCAGGTTCAGGTGCGAGCGGTAGGCCAGCTCGTCCTGCGCCTCGCGGGTGACGCCCCACTCCAGCGCGGTCAGCGCGGCGTGCTCACCCATCGACTTGCGGGTCCGCGGCTCGGCGTTGCGCGGAATCTCCGGTACGACGTCCTTCGGGCGCACCCGGGCCAGCACCTTCAGCCGGTCCTGGAACGACTTGGCCCGGTTGAGGTCGAGCAGGATCGTGCGGAGCTTGTCGTTCACCGCGATCGGCGCGTCCGAGGCGGAGTCGACGCCACCCGCGATGCCGGCCTCGATCTGGCCGAGCGCGATCTTGTTGCCGACCAGGATCGCAGCCTCCAGCCCGGTCCCGCACGCCTGCTGCAGGTCGTACGCCGGGGTGGTGGCGGCGAGCTTCGAGCCGAGCACGACCTCGCGGACCATGTTCCAGTCGCGGGCGTGCTTGAGCACGGCGCCGGCGACGACCTCGCCGAGCTCCTCGCCACCCAGCCCGGTCCGGTCGACCAGGCCGTTGAGCGCGGCGGTGAGCATGTCCGAGTTCGACGCGTGCCGGTAGTTCTTGTCCTGGCGGGCGAACGGAATCCGGTTGCCCGCCACGACGGCTACCTTGCGAGGTTCGGTCACGGTGTCTCTCCTGTGGTGCGTGAGGTGCGGCCGGCGGTCGCCTTGGAGGGTTTCGTGGATCTTCCGCCGAGCGCCTGACGGCCGACAGCGGTAGCGAGGGTGGCGGTGATGGCGGTCTCGCGGACGGTGGCGATGTCCGCGTGGTGCACGACCGGGTGGCCCGGCCGGCCCGCGGAGACGATCAGTCCCATCCGCGCCATGTGCAGCGAGCCGAGGGTCTGGGTGTAGAGGTGGTTGGCGAGGTAGTCGGCGTCGACCTCGTCGAACACGCCCGTGCGCTGGCCGGCTTCCAGGATGGTGGAGATGCGCTGGAGCGCGCTGCCCATCGCCGTACCGAGCTTGGTCATCACCGGCTCGGTGATCTCGCCGAACAGCTCCTCGCCGGTGCGCCGCAGCAGGCTCATCGCGCAGTCGGCGAAGGCCGGGTACTCCAGGCAGAAGTCGACGAACACCTCGCTGAGGGCCTTGAGGCGGTTCATCGGCGTACGGCGGGGGCCGTCGACTTCTTTGAGACGCGCGTCGAGTTCGCCGAGGTAGTCGACCAGGGTGAGCGCGAACAGCTCTTCCTTGCCGGCGAAGTGGCGGTAGATCAATGCCTTGTTGATGCCGACGCGCTTGGCGATGTCGTCGATCTGGGCGTCGATCGTGCCCCGCTCGTCGAACAGCTCGCGGGTGCAGCGGATGATGTCCCGCTCCCGGTCGCGACGGCGCTCCGCCGTGGTCCGGCGGCGTCCGATCGCGAGCAGCGCGGAGCTCATGCACCGATCTTAGCCACACCGGTACCCCCCGGTGCAAACGACGGTTACACTCGTGGGTAACATCGTCCTGCGGCAGCACGCCGTACTGCTCGATGCTGATTGTGCCCCTGCTGTGTGACCCGCTGCTCAGCGCCCGGCCCCTCGCGGCGCGCCGTACGGAGGACTCGATGACCATGACCGACCCGAAGCCGTCCGTCTCCGCCGATGTGATGTCGCTGGCCGGTGAACTCGGCGCCGATCGGTCCAAACCGGGCTGGAGCACGTTCTCGCTCGGTATCAACGACGAGCAACGCGAGCTCCGCGACTGGGCCCACACCTTCGCCGCCGAGGTGATCCGCCCCGCAGCGTCCGAGTGGGACGAGCGCGAGGAGACCCCGTGGCCGGTGATCCAGGAGGCCGCGAAGATCGGCCTGTACGGGCTCGAGGCGAACATCAACCTGTTCATCGACCCGTCCGGCCTGCTGATGCCGCTGGTCCAGGAAGAACTGTTCTGGGGTGACGCCGGCATCGGCATGTCCCTGGTGGGCACCGGCCTCGCGTCGTCGGCGATCTTCTCCAACGGCACCCCCGAGCAGTGGAGCCAGTGGCTCCCACGCTGCTACGGCACCCCGGATGACGTACAGGTCGCCGCGTTCTGCTCGTCCGAGCCCGGCGCCGGCTCGGACGTCTCCGCGATCCGCACCCGCGCGACGTACGACGAGAAGACGAACGAGTGGGTCCTGAACGGCCAGAAAGCCTGGGCCACCAACGGCGGCATCGCCGACATCCACGTCGTCGTCGCCACCGTCGACCCGTCGCTCGGCACCAAGGGCCAGGCCGCCTTCGTCGTCCCCAAGTCCGAGGTCCGGGGCCTGCAGCAGGGCACCAAACTCAAGAAGCACGGCCTGCGCGCGTCCCACACCGCCGACGTCTTCCTCGACAACGTCCGCATCCCCGCCGAAAACGTCCTCGGCGGCAAGGAAAAACTCGACGCCCGCCTGGCGAAGGCCCGCGAACCCCAGGACGGCAATCGCGCCCGCAACGCCTCCATGGCCACCTTCGAGATGACCCGCCACATCGTCGGCGCCCAAGCCATCGGGATCGCGAGAGCGGCGTACGAGTTCGCCCTCGACTACGCCAAAGGCCGCGAACAGTTCGGCCGCCCGATCATCGACAACCAGGGCATCGCCTTCAAGCTGGCCGACATGGCCATGGAGATCGACGCGGCCCGCCTTTTGGTCTGGCGAGCCGCCAACATGTCCTCAGCTCTGATGCGAGGCGAAACCCCCGACTACCGCCACGGCGAAGGCTCGATGGCCAAACTGAAGGCCGGCGAGGTCGCGGTCAAGGTGACGGAAGAAGCCATCCAGATCCTGGGCGGCAACGGCTACACGCGCGAGTACCCAGTCGAGCGCATGCACCGAGACGCCAAGATCTACACCATCTTCGAAGGCACCTCGGAAGTCCAGCGTCTGGTGATCGCCCGAGCCATCTCCGGCATGCGGGTCAGGTAGTTCGACCCACGCACGGCTGGCGCCGGTTACGTGTTTCTGGCTGTCGCCGCGCACCGCGGATGCCGCTGAGGTTCCGCAGGTTAGAGACGAGGGTGCGGCGCTAGCTGGTGCGCCAGGAGTGCTGGGGTTCGTAGCCGAGGAGGCGGCGGGCCTTGTCGATGGACAGGAGGGTTTCGTTGGGGCCGAAGGGGCGCTTCACCGGTACGCCGGGGAAGACCTCGGCTAGCAGTTCCTCGTTGGGGCGGGTCATGACGGTGTCGGCGTTGGCGATGATGAAGACGTCGGTGCCGGTCGCGTCGTACTCGAGTGACTTGCGGACGGCCTGGGCGCCGTCGCGGGCGTCGATGTAGCCCCAGAGGTTCCACTTGCGGGCCTGGGCGTCGGTGTCGAACGTCGGGAAGCGGGCGTAGTCCTCGGGGTACATCACGTTCGAGAAACGTAGGCCGATGAGCTTGAGGTCGGGGTGCCAGCGGCAGAGTTGGCGGGCCATTTCCTCCTCGAGGGTCTTCACGAGGGAGTAGGTGCTGCCGGGGCGTGGCGGGTAGTCCTCGTCGACCGGTACGTACGGCGGGAACTCGTCGAACGGGAGGCCGAGTACGGTTTCGCTCGATGCCCAGACCAGGTTGCGGACGCCGGCTCGCAGGGCGGCCGAGAAGACGTTGTACGTCGCTGTGATGTTGTTCTGGAACGTCGCCGCGTTCGGGCGCAGGCCCGGTGCGGGAATCGCGGCCAGGTGCACCACCGCGTCGACACCGTCGTGGCGGTCGTCGATGCCGGCGATCGCCTCGTAGGTCTGGCCGAAATCGGTCAGGTCGAGCCGGGTCGACGTCACGTCGGCCCGCGCCGGCGGGGCCTGGTCGAGGGCGATCACCTCCCACCCGTGCTCGGCGAGGTGGTCAACCACCGCGCGCCCCAGCTTTCCGCTGCTTCCGGTCACCGCTACTCGAGCCACTCACCGATCCTCGCAGAACCCACCGGTCGTCGAGACGCTTGTTCAGCGGTTGGACGGTGGAGGGCTCAGCAGCCTGAAGGCCGAACCGAAACTCGGTCGAGGAATGTCGGTGGGGCGTGTGACGATGCTGGGCATGGTGAACTCCGAGTACGAGGTGCGGGCGGCGACGGCTGAGGAGCATGACCAGTTCGCGGCGTTGTTCGGTGCGGCGATGATGTTCGAGAGCGCGCCGGGCGATCTCGATCGGGAGCTGTTCGAGCCGGAGCGGGCGTTGGTGGCCGTGGAGGGTGAGCAGTTCGTCGGTACTGCGAAGGCGATGACTCGGGATCTGTCGGTGCCGGGGGCTGTGGTGCCGGCCGCGCATGTCACGGCGGTTGGCGTTCGAGCGACTCATCGGCGCCGGGGGATTCTGTCGAATCTGATGAGCCGGCAGTTGCGCGAGGTGCCGGAGGCGTTGGCGGTGCTGTGGGCGAGCGAGCCGGGGATCTACGGGCGGTTCGGGTACGGCCCGGCTGCTTGGGGTGTCTCGTACGAGGTGGATCTGCGCAGCATCAAGCCGTATCCGGTGGCCGGAGGTGCGGGCCGTCTCGAGGAACTCTCGGGAGACGACGCGGCGGCGCAGCTGGCGCCGATGCTTCGGGAGTTGCAGGGGAAGCGGCCGGGTGTGTCGGGTCGGTCGGAGCTGGAGTGGCGCAGGCGGCTGGAGGACAAGCCCGATCATCGCGGCGGCAAGACCGCGCGTCACATCCTTGTGCACCGCGACGAAGCAGGCGCCTTGGACGGGTATGCGCTGTGGCGTGGCAAGTTGAGTTGGGGACCCGGTGGGCCGGCCAACGAGGTGACGGTGGAGGAGTTCGTCGCGCTCGAGCCGAACGCCTACCACGCGCTGTGGTACCACCTGCTGACGCTCGACCTGGCCGGCAAACTCGAGTACGGCCACGGCGCGCTGGACGAGCCGCTGCAGCAGTTGGTGACCAATCCGATGGCGCTCAACCGTCGGCTCGGCGAGTCGCTGTGGATTCGGATCACCGACGTCGGCCGCGCGCTGGCGCAGCGCCGGTACGCGACCAGCGTGGATGTCGTGATCGAGGTGACCGATGACCTCATCAAGACCAACACCGGCCGGTACCGGCTCACCGGCGACAGCGAACAAGCTACTTGCGAACCCAGCGACTCGGCCCCGGATGTCTCCCTGTGGGTGCGCGAGCTGTCCGCCGCGTACCTGGGTGGCCGCGCGCTGAGCGAGTTCGCTACGACGGGCCGAGTCACGGAGAACACCGCCGGCGCCTTGAACGCGCTGACGGCTGCCCTCCGCTGGCCGGTGGCCCCGGTGAGCATCGAGATCTTCTGACCAACGCGTCGGAAGACCTCGATCAGTGAACGTTCGCAGTTACAGCGGGAGCTCCTGGCCCGTGCGTTCCGCGTGCATGTACTTCGCGTACCAAGCCGGCCATTCGGCGTCGTGCTGGCCGCCGTTGCGGGCTTCGTGTTCGCCGTGGGCGGTGGCGGCTCGGGTGAGGGCCTGTTCCAGGTCTTCGATCGAGGTGTAGGTGACCTCGGTGGCGTCGACCCGGCCGGGGAGGCGGGTGGTGACTTCCTGGAGGAGCCAGGTGTTGCCGTCGGGGTCGGCGAAGGTGGCGAAGGAGCTGTAGCTGGCGTGTTCGTCCGCGGGGCCGGTGGCACGGCCGGGGTTGTCGGCGAGGAACTGGGCGCCTGGGGTCTCGGGGTGGAACGCCGGGCTGACGTCGACGCCTCGTTTGGCGAGTTCTTCGCGGGCGGTTTCGATGTCGGAGACGATCAGGTAGAGGCCTTGGGCCGAGCCGGGTTCGGCGGTGGTGATGTTGCTGCCGAACTGGACGGACGCCGGTGAACCCGGTGGCGTGAACTGTACGACGCGGAAGCCGTTGTCGAAGGCGAAGTCGGCGTCGAGGCGCCACTCCAGCCCCTGGTAGAACTCCTTCGCCCGGTCGACGTCCGTCACCGGGATGACGACCGCCTCGAACTTGAAGTCGGTGCTCATGGCTTCCTCCTGAGGTGTTGATCCTGCCCGGAACAACACCCCGCCGTACCCGCGGCATTCCGCCGGTCGTTGCCGAGGTCAGCGAAAGGCCGGGGGAGTGCCGTGCAGGGCTCGCGTGGTGGCGTCGGGGTCGGCGAAGAAGTTGGGGAGTTGTAGCTCGCTGTCGTAGTGGCGGTGGAAGACCGGGGTCTGTGAGCCGGACATCGGTGGGACGATCCAGCTCCAGTCGGTCGGGCACCGGCGACCTGCCCGTTCCTCGCGCTCCAGGTGGATGAGGAACCTGCGGGACTCGGTGTGGTGGTCGGTGATGCTGACGCCGCTTGCTTTGAACGAGTGCAGTACGGCGCGGTTGATCTCGACCAGGGCCCGATCCCGCCACAGGCTCGCCTCGTCGGAAATGTCGAGACCCAGCCGCTGGGCGACCTCGGGGATCATCGCGTAGCGGTCGATGTCGCCGAAGTTCCGGGCGCCGATCTCCGTGCCCATGTACCAGCCGTTGAAGGGCGCGGCCGGATAGGACACGCCGCCGATCAGCAGGCGGTTGCTGCTGATCACCGGGACCGCGTGCCACCGGAGGCCGAGCTCGGCGAACCACGCCAGCTCGGGGTGCTCCATCGGGACCTCGTGCACCGACTGTGCGGGCAGGGGAAACATCCGCGGACCCTCGTCGACGGTTTCCACGACCAACGGGAGTACGTCGAAGGCTCCGGGCACGTCGGGCGGCTGCCACCCGCGCCGGATGAGTTCGCGGGTGAACGACAGGTACCGGGGGTCTCCGAGGACGCGCCCGTCCGGCTGCTCGTAGCCGGCGTACCGGATGAGTTGCTCGTTCCAGATCCTCGGAGCGGGCCGGTTCGGAGTCTCCGGAGCGAACACGCTGATCATCGGCCGGATCTTGCCGCCGTTGTGCGCCGCGCGCAGGTGGTCGAAGCAGTGCCGCGCCACCCCGCCGGCATCGCCGACGGTCCGCAGATCGCGCACCTGCAGGCTGCGCCAGTACAGCCGGCCGATGCACCGTGCATTGTTGCGCCAGGCAACGCGAGCGCCGAAGGCCAGCTCCTCGGGGGTGTGCCAGTAGGTTCCGGTCAGGTCGATCTCGCGCATCACCGCGGCAAGCCGCGGTCCCAGCCACCCGGTCTGAGGATTCTCGGCATGGAAGAGCTCGAGGAACTCCTCGGCCGCGGCGCGGATCTCATCGTTTCCCAGGCTGTCCGGAACTGGTCCGGGATCCGGCCGGTGCACCGGGTGAGCGGCTCTGGCCCTGACCCTTCCAGGTCCTGGCGACGCCCGTCGGCCGGCGCGTGGGATCTGTGGCCACGGCCGGTCGCCGACCTGCAGCAACTGCTCCCCCGAGTGGGCGACGAGTTGGTGCGCGCAGATCCCCAGAGCCAGCAAGACAATGGCCGCGACCGGTACGACGAAGCCCGCGCGGCTCACTGGCAGGTGCCAGCCGAGTTCGACCGCGCCGATGGTGAGGCCGGACATCGCCAGCCCGGCGACGGCGAACGCGACAGCCACCAACGGGCTGTGACGTGTCGCCGGCCGGTCGGCCGCGACATCGTGGAAGGGGCAGGTCGCCGGTGAGTCGTTCATGTCGTGCCTCCACAACCTGACGTGCCGACAGCGGCGAGGTTTTCTGTTGTGTGGTGTGCCTGGGCGGGTCTCCGAAGAGTTGGCACGGGGTCGGTCCTAGCCCGCGGCCCCCGGACCGCTCCCGGTCCGGAAACGCGGTGGCGTGTCCCTGGGGTCGTCGAACAGCGGATCGGGCGCCACGTGACCCGGCTCGCCGGGCTGCGCCGTGGCCGCCAGCTGATCGACCTCGGTGGCGAACGAGCTCACGATCGACTGCATCTGCGCCTGGGCCGTCTGGGCGTACGCCCGAACCTGCTGCCCGGCCGTGTCCATCGCCTCCGCGACGATCCTGCGCTCGTGCTCGCGGGCCTGGCCGATGCGTTCGCGCGCGTCCCGGCTGACGTCCTGGACCATCTCCTCGACCACGAGCTGGGCCTGGCTGAACATCTGGACGACCTGTTCGTTCACCCGGTCGCCGGCCTGCTCGTACTGGTCCAGCTCCCCCTGGACGCGCTGCAGCTCGGCCTGAAGACGGGCGATCTCGGAGCGGCTGTCGCCGATCTCCTGGTCCATGGCCTGCACCTGGTCAGCGAGCCGATCGAGGTAGCCGTAGACCTCGCCCGCGTCGAGGCCACGCATCCGCCGCTGGAACGTCTCGTCCCGGATCGACAGCGGTGTCAGTCGCGGAGAGGTGTCGCGGTGGTTGTTGGTCCTCACTCGGTGTCTCCTGCCGTGGTAGCGGTGGCCCGGCGGTGTGCTCGTCCGCGGCCGCGTAGTAGAAGTGCTCGTACTTGATGTGTTCGGGGGACATGCCGGCGGCGGCGAGCCGTTCGAGGGTGTGGGCGACCATCTGCGGGCCGCCGCACACCATCGCCGTCCGCCCGTGCAGTTCCTGACGGGCCGCGATCGTGCCGACCTTGCCGCGCACGCCGGGATAGGACGGGTCGTCGGACACGACTTCGGTGTACTCGAACCACGCGCGGGTCTGCGCCAGCTCGCGCAGCCGGGGGCGGTCGTACAGATGCCAGGGCATCCGGACGCCGTGCAGCAGGTGGACCACAGGCCCGCTGCCCGACCGGTGCCACTCGCGGTCGATCTGTTCGACCAGCGCCAGCAGCGGAGCGAGACCGGTTCCACCGGCGACCAGCAGCAACTCCCGCGCGGCGTTGTCCCGCAGGGTCAGCCGCTCACCGACCGGCGCGCCCAGCTTCACGGTGTCGCCGACCTTCAGGGATCGCACGACGGTCGGGCTCACCAGCCCGCCGTCGATCTGCTGGACGTGCAGATCGATCGAGCCGTCCGAGCGCGGCGCGTTGGCGGGGCTGAAGTAGCGCCACTGCCGGGGGCGTTGCGGGATCTCCATGGACACCGACTGGCCGGGGCGGAACTCGAACGGGCGCCTGGGCCGGACCGTCAGCAGGGTGAGGTCCATGGTCCGTCGCTCGGCGAAGATCACGTCGGCGTCCCACCAGTCGGGGCTGGACTCCGACGACATCTCCGCCGCCTCGACCATGATCCGCGCCACCACCTGGTACGCCGCGGTCCAGTGCGCGGCGAGCTCCTCGTCCCAGTCGGGCCCGAGGAAGTGCATCAGCGTCGCGCACAGCGAAGCGCCGACCGCGTTGTAGTGCTCCGCGAGTACGGCGTACTTGCGGTGGTCGCGGCCGAGGTGCTGCAGGAAGGAAGCGTCGTTCTCGATCTGATCGGCGTGGCTCACGATCCGGCCGAGGGCGCCGACGAACTTGTCCCGCTGGTTGGACATCGACAGCGGGAACATCGAGCGCACCTCGGGATAGGACACGAACAGGTGCGAGTAGAAGTACAGCGGGACCTGTTCGCCGTGCTTGGTGACCTGGTCCCAGCTGCGTTGCAGGGCGTGTGCGTCCATCAGGATTCGCTATCTGTCTCGAAACGGCAGCTCTTCGAGGTAAGCGAACGGTTGATCAGTCGCAGACCCGTGTTTCCGGTCGCCGGCGGCGCATGCCGGCACGTACTGCGTTGACAAGGGTGCCCTCCCAGATCCAGTCCCCGAGTCTTTTCTGTCCTTCGACCATGACGATCTACCCTAGGGTCTAGGGGCTGAAACCGCAGCAGGGAACTCAATCGTCTCGAAAATCTCCAAGCGCCCAACTCCTTGATATTTGGACGATTCTGCGGTTGGGTGCGCGAGCCACCGGGGTGAGTGATGAATGTTGCCTCGGGCAACTAATTGTGGGGAAGTGGTCTATTCCGCTGAATTCCACTGGTCTATCCCGGAATGGCGGTTAAAGCCGGGATTGGACAGCACAAATGCAGTCCGGCGACAAGCTCGGGAATCTTGGCTAATCGCCGGCTGTTGTCTCGGCGGCCGATTCGGGGGCGCGGGCCTTCGCGAAGTGAAGGGTGCCCGAGGGCATCATCCAGGTCATCACGTCGACGGCCAGGCGGCCCGCCCGAACGGCCGGGTCGGCTTCGGCGTGGATGCGGGCGGTCTGCTGGTCCACCGACCAGATGGACCAGCCACGGTAGCGGTCGTCGTCCTGGTCCACCAACGGGCCTCCGGCCAGGACCAAGCCTTCGGAGACGAGCTTCGCGCGGTAGGCGAGGTGCGCGTCCTGGAGGGCGGACGCCTCCGCGTCGGTGTGCACGGGGGCGTCCGGCCTCAAGGTCAGCAGGACGACGGTGTGGCGGTCGAACCGCATCGGAGCTACGCCGATTCGAGCGCGTTGGTGAGCAGGGTGACGAGGGCCTCGACCTGGATGTCGGTGGTGGCGAGTTCCTCGGCGCTGGCGCCGTCGAGGGCCACCGCGGCCAGGCCGGCCTTGGAGTCGATCAGGTCCGCGATGCGGGTGTCGATGGTCTGGGCCGCGATGACTCGCCAGGCCGTCACGGGCTCCTGCTGACCGATGCGGTGGACGCGGTCGATGGCCTGGGTCTGTTCGGCGTTGGTCCAGGAGAGTTCCGCGAGCACGACGTTGGACGCGACCTGCAGGTTCAGGCCCACACCGGCGGTCAGCAACGAGCAGACGACGATCGAGACGTCCGGGTCGTTGACGAAGGCGTCGATGTTCTTCTGGCGGGCCGTGGGGGACTGGTCGCCCCGGATCGAGGCGTACTGGATGCCCCGGTCGGCGAAGAGCTGCTCGGCGGTGTCCATGGCCTCGATGTGGCGGGCGAAGTAGACGACCTTGCCGACGTTGTGCGCCAGTTGGGCGGCGTAGTCGGCGGCCAGGGCGGCCTTCGCCTTGCCGATACGGCGTACGAGCGTGAAGACGTTCTCGCCGGTCTTGGCGGTGGAGGTCTCGGTACGTTCCCACTCGGCGACCTGGCGGACCAGGTTGTGGTCGATACCGTCGACGGTCACGCCGGACGTGCGCAGCTCCAGCGCGGTGCGGTAGCGGTTGACCAGGCGCTCGGCCAGCTCGCGTTCGGCCTCGCGGATCGAGCGGCCGACCGAACCGTCGAGTTCGACGGGCAGGTTGGCGATGCGACGGGCCGGGATGTCGGCGGCGACGTCGACCTTGCGGCGGCGGACGATGCCGAGATCGATCACGCTGGCGCGGGCCGCCGGGTAGAAGGCGGGGTCGGCGGGCGTGAGATCGGTGGCCTCCAGCTTCTCCATCAGCTCGGCGCCCGGGATCTTCTCCTCGATCCAGCCGAGGTACTGCCAGATCGCGGTGAAATCCTCGATGTCGTTGATCAGCGGCGTACCGGTCAGGGCCATCAGCAGCGGGCGCGCCGTCCGGGACCGGATCCGCTCGGACAGGTGCAGCACGTTGCGCGAGCGGTGCGACTTCTTGTTCTTGATGAAGTGCGCCTCGTCGACGACCATGCCGCGGAAGCCGAGATCGCCGAGCCAGCCGACGTGGCGATCGAGCACCTCGTAGTTCACCACGACGATGTCGGCGAAACCGTCGATCGAGTCGCCGTCGCCCTGGATCACCGTCGCCTTGCGCTTCGGCGTCCACAGCTCGGCCTCGCGGGCCCAGTTGGTCTTGACAACGTTCGGTACGACGACGAGCAGCGGATACGCGTTGGCGGCCTGGGCCGCGAGCAGCGCCTGGGCGGTTTTGCCCAGGCCGGGCTCGTCGGCCAGCAGGAACGTCCGGTGGCCGGCCGCGACCGAGGCGATCAGCTGCGCCTGGTGCAGCATCAACTCGCGCCCGCCCGCGGCCGAAAGCGAGGTCGGGTCGGGCAGCGACATGCTGGCCGTGGCGCCGGCCTGCTCGAACGACCGCAGCAGCGGACCGATCAGCTCCCAGCCGGCGAGGCGGCGGGGGCGGGCTTCCTTCTGCGGAGCGGCGGAGAAGTCCGGCGCGAGGAACGGGTTCGCCAATTGGCGAGAGACGACCGACTGCGGCACGACCTGGCGTGGCGGCGGGGCCGCCTCGGTGGGCTGCGCGACCGGCGCCGGCTTCTCCTCCGGTGCCTCGAGACCTGCGGCGCGGAGCATCTCGCGCTGGAGCGCCACGGCGGCTTCGGACATGACGGCGTCCTCGGCGAGCAGGGCGAGCAGCGAGGGCTCACGGGCGGCGGTCTTGGCGAGGATCGTGGCGACGCCGTCGAGTCGCCGCAGCTGCTCGGCGCGATAGGCGTCGGTCGCGGTCGTGTCGCCGTTCACCTGCGCCCGCTCGTGGCGGACCAGCAGGCCGATGACCTGGAACTTCGTCCGCACCGAGGGCACGATCGCGCCGCGCTCGACAGCGGCCTCGACCTCGCGGACAGCGCGCGCCAGAACGGGGATCAGCCCGTCGGCGTCGTCGGTACGCCGACGCCGTCGCGTCCCGCCCCGAGGCGGGACCGCCGATCCACCGCGCGACCCGCCACCGGACCCGCCGCGCGAAGCGCCGCCGGATCCACCCCGGCCACCGCCGCGCGATCCGCCGCCCGAGCCCCTGCGGGAACCGCCCGAGCTGTCCCGGGAGCCGCCACCCGAGCTTCCCCGGGAACCGCCGCCGGAGCTGCCCCGGGAACCGCCGCCCGAGCTGCCTCGGGCACCGCCGTCCGAACCGGCCGGTCCCCGCACGGCACCGGCCGAACCGGCCGACCCCCGCGGGGCACCGCCCGATGCGCTCGCTCCACCGACCGCCCCTTCCCGCGCAGCGCTCGTCGAACCACCACGCGAAGCGCCGGCTGATCCGCCGCGCTGCGCGTCGGTGCCGGTCTGGCGACGACCTCGGTTGGCCAAGAATCCTCCTCAAAGCCACCACGGCACGGTGCCGTGGCACAACACAACGCCTACGCCGTCGCCGGTTGGGGACCGGCACACGGCACGGTCCACCGACTCGTCGAGCGGCCGAGGACTCCGGCGGAACTGGCCGGCCGTCGTACGGGATGACGGATGATCGGCCGTGAAATCCAGCCCCGGGCGAAGTGGTCGCGGCGGAGATCAGCGGTGCGGGGGCGTTCAGCCCACACTCAATAGTAGTTCCCCGCCCCCGGTGGCTGTCACCGGTACAGAGAGGTTATCCGTCCGGGCGGTCCACCTCGGGGTTGCGTCGTCTGTCCACAGGCACCGGCGGGCCTCGATGCACAATCTGTGGATGGTTGTGGACAACCTGTAACGGGGAACCGCCGGTGGCTGAAACATCCGCGTCCGCCAAGCATCGCGGGGTACCGGGGCGGCATGACTGAACAGAGCGATGAGCAGTACACGGACCAGGATTCAGAGCCGACGATGACAGCGCCCGGTGAGGGCCGGCCGGACGGAACGGAAGCCTCACAGCCCGCCGCGCGCAGCGATGACGACGGCGAGGCGCGGCCCGACGATGCGCAGGGGACGCGGCGGAAGGAAGAGTACTTCGACCAGCCTGAGTGAGCGCGGCGGGAGGCGTCCGGTTGACTGGTGCTCGCCCTGGCCCGTCTCGGAAGGACCTCCATGCAGTTCGCGTTGCTGTACTACTACGACCCCGCCGTCGCCGGACCGACCAAGGATGAGTTGCTCGACTGGCTCGCCTTCGACGGTGCCGTACGGAAGGCGGGGGCGTTCGTGCACGAGGCGGCGTTCCACTCGGTGTCGCGCGCCCGGACCGTACGGGTGCGCGACGGCAAGCCGGTGAGCGAGCACGGCGGGGCGACCGGCGCGCCGGTGCTGGCCGGCTACTACGTCATCGATGTGGAGAGCGTCGAGGCCGCTGAGGGGTGGGCGGCGAAGATCCCGACCGCTCGGTACGGCGCGGTCGAGGTGCGCCCGATCGTCGGGTACGACGCCTGACCCCTGCTGTTCGGAATCGTTTCCAAGAACCTCGCTCGGATGTTGAGACGAACCGCCGATCAGGCCCGCACGCGGCGCCGGGGATTGGTTAGGTAGACCGGGAGATCGTTTTCCGGCGCTGGGTCGGGAGCGGTCGGCAGACCACCTGGTGCGAGGAGGAGAAGGTGTCGAAACCGCTCAAGATCGCGGCGCTGGGATTCTGGCACGTGCATGCGGGGGACTACGCGAGGCAGGCGCAGCAGCATCCGGGCACCGAACTCGTCGCGGTCTGGGACGACGATCCCGCGCTCGGCCGCCCCGGCGCCGAGCAGTTCGCAGTGCCGTACACCGACGACCTGGACGCGTTGCTGGCGCGCGACGACCTCGACGGCGTCACGGTCACCACCGCGACCGACGTGCACCGCGACCTGATGGTGAAGGTCGCGAACGCCGGCAAGCACATCTTCACCGAGAAGGTGCTCGCGCCGACCGTCGCGGAGGCCGAGGAGATCGTCGCCGCGGCCGACGCCAACGGCGTGAAGCTCGTCGTCTCGCTGCCGCGGCTCGCGCACGGCTACACTCAGGCCATCCGTGAGGTGATCGACAGCGGCGACCTCGGCACGCTGACGTACGGCCGGGTCCGGCTGTCGCACGACGGCGCCGTGTCGGACGGCGGCAAGGGTGGCTGGTTGCCGGAGCGCTTCTTCGAGGCGAAGACGGCGATCGGCGGCGCGCTCACCGACCTCGGGTGTCACCCGGTCTATCTGACCCAGCTGTTCCTCGGCGCGACGCCGGAGACCGTCAGTGCGACGTACCGGTCGGTGGCCGGTCTGGGGCTGGAGGACAACGCGGTGGTGACGCTCGGGTACGGCGACCAGAAGATCGGGGTGATCGAGGCCGGCTTCGCGAGCCGGAACCCGTTCACGATCGAGCTGTTCGGTACCGAGGGCAGCCTGATGTACACCGAGGACGGCAACGCCCTGCGGGTCTTCGGGCCGGCGTTCGGAGAGGGCCGACAGCTGCCGGTTCCCGAGCACGGCAAGGACCCGTTCGGGCAGTGGGTCAACCACATCAACGACGGCACGCGCGCCGACGACAACCTCGCGCGGGCGGTCGAGCTGACCCGCTTGGTGGTCGCCGCCAATGAGTCCGCCGAGCAGGGCAAGGTCGTCCGGTACGACGGCCCGGCCGCCTGACCGACCCAGTCGAAGGAGACAGCCATGTCAGACATCAAGGTCGGACTGATCGGCGCCGGCGGCATCGCGACCGCCCACATCCACGGTTACCGCGAGCACTCGGATCGCATCCGCGTGACCGCCGTGGCCGACGCCGTCGAGCAGACCGCAGCCGACCGGGCCGGCGAGCTCGGCGCCACGCCGTACACGGACTACCGGCAGATGCTCGAGGTCGAGGAGCTCGACGCGGTCGACATCTGCCTGCCGCACCACCTGCACCGGGACGCGATCGTCGCGGCCGCGGAGGCCGGCAAGCACATCCTGTGCGAAAAGCCGTTGTGCCTGAAGGCGGAGGAAGCGGCGGACGTCAAGGCCGCGGTCGCGGCGGCCGGCGTGACATTGATGTGCGCGCACAACCAGTTGTTCCTGCCCGCGGTGGCCAAGGCCAAGGAGCTGCTCGACGCCGGAACGATCGGGACCGTGTACGAGGTCCGGACCACCGACAGCTTTTACAACGACTTCGACCCGTCGACGATGGGCTGGCGCGCGAGCGCCGCGACCAGCGGCGGTGGCGAGCTGATCGACACCGGCTACCACCCGACGTACCTGCTGCTGCATCTGGCGGGCGGGACGCCGGTCGAGGCGACCGCGATGCTGTCGACGCACCGACTGAAGTTCATGGAGGGCGAGGACTCCGCGCAGGTGCTGGTCAGGTTCGACAACGGGGTCGTGGGTCAGCTGGTGACGAGTTGGGCCTACCAGCCGGCTGCGGTGACCGAACGATTCTCCGCGGTCGGCGAGCTCGGAGCCCTGCACAGCGACGGGAACTCGCTGACGATCCGGCTGCGCTCCGGTGAGGTCAGCACGGTCGAGCTGGAGCCCGTGAACACGTTCGTCGCCGAGATCGGCCACTTCGCCGACTCGCTGCTCGGCAAGACGCGTCCCCTGCACACCGAGGAGGAAGGCATCGCGGTGCTCGGCATCCTGCTGGCGGCGTACGAGGGCGCTCGCAGCAAAACGATCGCCCCGGTGCTCAGCCTCTGACCACACGGATCTCAGGGCTCGGCGGAGCGGCGAGACCTCCGGCTCAGCTGTCGCCGGAGAGCTTTCAGGTGCTCCGCCGTGTCCTGCGGTGGCGGGATCGTCGAAGCGAGCGTGTCGAGCAATTTGGTGTAGGAATCGACGTCGTCGCGCTTGTCCAGATACAGGGCGCTGGTCAGGTGCTCCAGATAGACCACATCGGGGAGATCGGCCTCGGGGAAGCGCAGGACGCTGAAGGCTCCGCCTGACGCGGCGTGGCCGGTGCTGGCGGTGGGGATGATCTGCAGCGTGATGTTCGGGCGCTCGATCGCTTCGAGCAGCGCGGTCAGTTGGGCGCGCAGGACCTCGGGGCCGCCGATCGGGCGTTGCAGGGCGGACTCCTCGACGATCGCCCACAGCTTGAGTGGTGGCTCTCGGTCGAGGGCCTCCTGCCGGGTCCGCCGGAGGGCGACGAACTGGTCGATCTCGTCCTCGGTGCGGTCGGCCGTTGCGGTGAGACGGGCCACGGCCCGCGTGTACTCGGGGATCTGCAGCAGGCCGGGCACGAACTGCACCTCGTACGTGCGAATCAGGGACGCGGCTGCCTCGAGGCCGAGGTAGGCGTCGAACCAGTCCGGCGTGACGTCGCCGTACTGGTGCCACCAGCCGGGGTTGTTGGCGTCGCGGGCGAGCTGGAGCAGCCGCTCCCGCTCCGCGTCGTCGCGGACGTCGTACAGCGTGAGTAGGTCGAGCACGTCGCGTTGCTTGAAGCCGACCCGGCCGAGCTCCAGCCGGCTGATCTTCGACTCCGAACCGCGGATCGCCCAGCCGGCGTCGGCGCGACTCACCCCGGCGCGCTCCCGCAGTCGTCGCAGGTGCGCGCCCAGCATGATGCGCAGGGCCGTCGGCCCCGGCTCGCTCCGCCCGGCCATGCCATCAGTTTACAGGAAGATCGAACAGATGTTCGACTCGATCGGCAATCTGGTAGCGGTGTGACAGATGGGATGAAAGAGGCCTAACGCAGCGACTTCGTGAACATGAGAACGGCGTCGTCGTCGAGCCGGACCAGCTCACCGGGCGGCACCTGACGGTGGTCGTAGATGACACCGCGGCCGTCGGGGAGGTAGCCGCGACGCACGTACATGCGTTGCGCGGTGCCGTAGTCCGGGTAGAGGCCGACCCCGATACCGACGACGTCGGACCGCTCGGCGACCAGTTCCTCGGCGACGTCCATCATCCGACTGCCGAGCCCGCGCCGCCGGTACGCCGGCAGCACGTTGAAGTCCTGGATCTCGGGGATGCCGTTGAAGGGCTCGTACGGCGACTGCCACCGCACGGTCACGTACCCCGCGATCGTCTCGACGCCGTCGACGTCGAGCGTGGCGACGAGGACGTCGCGCCGGCCGGCGTCCTGGTCGAGCAGGAAGGCCTCGAACTGGCTGACCGGCTTGTCCCAGCCGACCGCGACGAACGCGGCCGAGATGACCGCCGGATCGTCAGCGCGCATCGGGCGGATCGTGAAGGCGTCGCTCATGTGCGTCTCCCCAGGTCGCGGACCTGGCGAGCGTAGGCGCTCCGGCTGCCGGAGTCGCCCGGTTTTCCGGCGGGGTCAGTCCCGCAGGAACTCCGCGCGCCAGCGGTACGACGAGGGGTCGGAGGGGCTGGGCACGCGTTCGAGCTGAATGAGCCGGAGGTCGTCGACCCCGAACGCCTCGATGCCCGCGCGGGTGAGCGGCCACGGCGGGCCTTCGACGGCGGCGTCCGGCTGGTCGTCGTCACGGGCCGCGGCGATGACGATCAGGCTGCCGCCGGGGCGGACCTGCTCGCCGACCTGGCGGGTGGCGGCCGGTTGCAGCGGGATCGGCAGGGCCTGGACGGTGAAGATCTCGACGACCAGGTCGAAGGCTCGGTGCCATTCCGACGGCGGGTTGAGCAGGTCGGCGACCACGTACTGTGCCTTGGAGTCCGGGTGGGCGTGCTCAGCGGCTTCGACCGCGGCGGGGGAGATGTCGAAGGCGATCGTGTCGAAGCCCAGATCGGCGATCAGTTCGGCGTCCCAGCCGGTCCCGGCGCCGACCACGAGGGCGCGTTTGCCGGCACCGTCGGGCTCGGCCGTCGCCACCCAGTCGGCCAGCATCGGGTGCGCCGTGCCGCGATCCCACGGTACGACGGCGCGGCCGTCCGCCGCCGCGGTGTACAACCGGTCGAACCAGCCAGTCGGGTCGTCGGCGGCCAGCGACTCCTGCGCGAGCCGTCGGGTCGCGACGTCCGGGTCGGCAGCGGAGTCCTGGGCTTCGGCTTGGTCGGTCATGAGGCTCCGTCTGGGGTGTGGATGGACCGTACGGTCTGCACAGTGTCCGCTTGATCGGGGGTCTTGTCCTCGCGATACCGCAGCACGCGGGCGAAGCGCAGCGCCATGCCGGCGGGGTAGCGCGGCGAGGTCTGCACACCGTCGAAGGCGATCTCGACCACGATCTCCGGACGCAGATAGACGGTGTAGTCGTCACGGCGGACGGCGATCTCCTGGAAGCGCTCGGTCTGCCAGCGCAGCAGTTCGTCGGTGAGGCCCTTGAAGGTCTTGCCCAGCATGACGAACTCGCCGGTGGTCTCGTCACGCGCGCCGAGATGGAGGTTCGACAGCCAGCCGGTTCGGCGGCCGTGGCCCCACTCGGCGGCCAGGACGACCAGGTCGAGGGTGTGGGTCTGCTTCACCTTGACCCAGCCCGAACCGCGCCGGCCCGCCTCGTACGGCACGGTCAGCGACTTGACCATCACGCCTTCGTGGCCCCGAGCGACGGCGTCGGCGAAAAACGCCTGGCCCGCCTCGGCGTCGTCGGTCACCAGGCGCGGGATCCGCCGGTGCTCCGGGACGAGTTTGCTCAGCCACTCATGCCGCTCGGCGCCGCCGAGGCCGAGCAGGTCTTGCCCGTCGAGATGCAGGATGTCGAAGAAGTACGGCGTGAGCGGGACCGTGTCCGGACCGGTCGCCGCGCGGGTCGCCGTCCGCGAACCGGTGACCTGGAACGCCTCCGGGCGACCGTCGGGGCGCAGGGCGATCAGCTCGCCGTCGAGCACGACCTGGTCGGCCTTCAGCTCCAGCGTGGCGGTCACGACCTCGGGGACCCGGCTGGTGATCTCGTCCAGCGTGCGGGTGTAGACGACGACGTCCGAACCGTCACGATGGACCTGGATCCGGATGCCGTCGAGCTTCCACTCCAGCGCGGCCGGTGAGCCCGTCTTCTCCATCGCCTCGGCGACAGTGGTCGCGGACTGCGCGAGCATCGGCTGCACCCCGCGCCCAACCTCCAGCCCGAACTGCGCGAGCCCGGCCTCGCCCTCGGTCAGTGCGGCGACGGCGACCGGCGCCGCCGCACCGCGCAGCATCGTCGCCGCACGGATCTTGGCCAGCGGGATGCCGGTCGCCTTCGCGACGGCGTCGGCCATCACACCGTCGAGCGCGCCCTGCCGCAGTTCGCCCGCCACGAGCATCCGCAGGAACTGCTGCTCCGCCGCGGTGGCCCGGCCGAACAGCGCGTCGACCGCCTCCCGCCGGCGCGCCTGCGATCCCGCACCGGCGATCTCGGACAGCTCGGCGAAGGCCCGGTCGACCTCCTCGACCGTGAGCGACGGCTCCGCCGCGGGCGCCGGAACGTCGGCCAGCGTCCGCCAGCCCACCCCGGTCCGTCGCTGCCGCAGTTCGCCGGACAGGTAGGTGACGACGACCTCGGTCTCGACCGGGTCGGTCGCGGCCGAGAGCAGCTCCGCGATGAACCCGGCCTTCGCGAGGCGCGACCGCGTACCGCTCAGGGCGGTGGAAGTGGCGACCACGTCGGCGAGTTGCATGGTTCCAGTCTTACCCAGACCACCGACAGTTTCCGGGAGCGACCGGCGGCGCTACGGCGCCTTCGGCAGGTCGTCCAGGAAGTCGGCGGACGGGGTGAAGAACAAGGTGCCGGTGACCGCGGTGGAGAAGTCGAGGATGCGGTCGTAGTTGCCGGCCGGTTCGCCGAGGAACATCCGGCGCAGCATCAGCTCGGTCACGCCAGGGTCCTTGGCGTAGCCGATGAAGTACGTGCCGAACTCCTGCTCGCCGATCGAGCCGAACGGCATGTTGTCGCGCAGGATCTGCAGCTCGTTGCCGTCGGCGTCCTCGATCACGTTCAGCGCGATGTGCGCGTTCGACGGCTTGGCGTCGTCGTCCAGCTCGATGTCCTCGAGCTTGGTCCGGCCGATCACCAGCTCCTGCTGCTCGACGGTGAGCGCGTTCCAGGCCTTCAGGTCGTGCAGGTACTTCTGCACGATCACGTAGCTGCCGCCGGCGAACTCCGGGTCCTCCGCGCCGATCAGCACGGCCTCCTCGGCGTCGCGGCCGCTCGGGTTCTCGGTGCCGTCGACGAAGCCGAGCAGGTCGCGCATCTCGAAGTACTTGAAGCCGTGCACCTCGTCGACGACGGTCGCGGCGCCGTCCAGCACCTTCATGATCTGCTGGGCCAGCTCGAAGCACTGGTCCAGCTGTGCGGCGCGGATATGGAACAGCAGGTCGCCCGGGGTCGCCACGGCTTTGTGCTTGCCGCCGTCGAGCTCGACGAACGGGTGCAGCCCGCGCGGCCGCGGCCCGCTGAACAACCGGTCCCACGCGTCGGAGCCGATGCTGGTCACGCACGACAGGTTGCCCGCCGGGACGCGGAAGCCGACCGAGCGGGTCAGGCCGGTCACTCGCTCCAGGAGGTCGCGGGCCTTGTCCTCGCCGCCCGGCTCGATCCGGACCACGAGAAAGATCGCCGAGCCGGTCAGCGGCATCAGCACCGACTGCGGCAGCGCGCGCGTCGAAGCGGTCGGACCAGGCGTCGGGTCGGTCACCATCAGGAGCTCCTCCAGTTCGTACGGCGTACAGGCGTCAGCATGCAGGAATCGGTCGCCGGGTCGCCGCATCGGGGTGCCCGTGCGTCCCGGCGAGCAGCTGTCAGGCCGGGCGCATCAGACGGTCCAGGAAGGCGATCAACAGAGCCTCCCGCAGACGTGGGGGAGCGACGTCGAGCAGCGCGTTGACCGGCGCCATCCGCTCCGGCAGGCTGCCCGTCGCCGCCGTGTCGCCGAGACCGGCGATCGCCAGCAGGCCGTCGAACGCGTCGTCGTCCAACGTGGCCGGGTCCAGTGCGCCGGCGGCTGCGGCAAGCTCGGGAGCAACCTGGACGGGACCTGCGGCCTGCGCCGCGCGCGTCGCCGTACCGAGTGCTTCGACCAGTTCGTCCAGGCGGCCGCCGGTCGCCGCGCTGACGGTGAGGTGCAGCGACGCGGGGTGAGCCCGGAAGCTCAACTGCGGCTGGACGAACCACCCGAGCCCGGCCATCTCGTCCGCGAGCGTGAAGACATCGGCGCGCTCGTCGCTGCGCAGCGCCACCAACGTCGTCGCCGGCTCGGCGAGAACACTCAGCCCGTCGATCTCGTCGACGCGTTTCGCCAGTTGCACGGTCGCGTCGTACGCGCTGCGCGCCAGGCACCGGTAGCCCTCGTCGCCGATGTGCTGGACGACGGCCCAGGCAGCGGCGAGCGGCGCGCCCGACTTGGTGGACTGCATCGTCGAGTTGAGCATCGTGTAGCCCGGCCAGTCCGCGCTGGCGAAGAACTGCGACCGGCGCAACGACGCGTCCCGGTGCAGCAGGATCGAGGCGCCCTTCGGGGTGTACGCGTACTTGTGCAGATCCACCGAGATGCTGGTGACCCCCGGTACGGCGAAGTCGAACTCCGGCACGGCGACTCCGTCCAGCCGCAGGTACGGCAGGATCCAGCCACCGATGCACGCGTCGACGTGGCACCGCACCCCACGGCCGGCCGCGATCGCCGCGACCTCGCGGGCCGGATCGACCACGCCGTGCGCGTACGACGGCGCGCTCGCGACCAGCAGCACCGTGTTGTCGTCACAGGCGTCGCCCATCGCTTCGGGGCGCGCGGTGAACGTCTCCGGATCGACGTCGACGACCACGGCCCGGACGCCGAAGTAGTGCGCGGCTTTGTGGAACGCGGCATGGGCCGTCGAGGGGATGACCATGTTCGGCGAAGGGCGACCAGCCGCGTCGCGGGCGGCCTGGACCGCGAGCAGGACCGACTCCGTTCCGCCGGAGGTGACCGTCCCGACCGCGGACGAGCCGTTCAGCAACCGGGCCGCCCAGCCGACCAGCTCGTTCTCCAGCGTGCGCAGGCTCGGGAAGACCGTCGGATCGAGCCCGTTCGTCGCGCCGTACTGCGCGAGCGCGGTGCGGCCGATCTCGTCGGCTTCGGTCAAGCCGGAGTCGTAGACGTAGGCCAGCGTGCTGCCGCCGTGGGTCGGCAGATCGCCCGCCTGCAGAGCCCGCAATCGGGTCAGGACGTCGTTCATCGAGCCTCCAGGACTTCGCCGGCCGTGAGCTTGTACCGCGTCAACGAGAAGAGACTGAGGGCGATCAGCACCGCGGGCACCAGGGACAGCCCGAGCACGATCGCGTTCACCGCCGATTCCGGCTGGACCGCGGACCGGTTGGTGGACGACACGTAGCCGCCGAGCGCGAGCACCACGGCGTACAGGCCGGGGCCGAGCGCGAGGCCGAGGGTTTCGCCGGCCGTCCAGATCCCGGTGAAAACGCCGGCCCGGCGGACGCCGCTGCGGGCCGCGTCCACGGCCGCGACGTCGGGCAGCATCGCGAGCGGGAACACCTGGGCACCGGTGAACCCGATCCCGACCACACCGATGGCGGCGTACACGCACCAGTCCGGCACTTGCTGGGCCGTCGTCAGGGCCAGCGCTCCGAGACCGAGCACGACCGACGCGGTCAGGAACCCGGTCCGCTTGCCGAATCGGTTGCCGAAGGCAAGCCACAGCGGACTGACCAGCAACGCCGGGCCGACCACGCAGACGAACCCGATGGTCGCGGCGCCGGGATCGCGCAGGACGTAGCGAGCCAGGTAGTCGATGCCGGCCAGCATCGAGCCGATCGCGAGCGCCTGCAGCATCAAGGTGAGCAGCAGCCAGCGGAAGTCGCGGACGCGGGCGACGACGCCGAGCTGATCGCGCAGCGTACCGGTCGCTTCCTGCGGACGGCCGATCGGGGCGCGCCGCGTCCCGACGTAGGCGCCGATCGTGCCGGCGGCGAGCAGCAGCGCGACGGCCAGACCCATCACCCGGTAACCGTCGCGGCCGCCGATCGCGTCGCGGATCGCGGGAGACGCGCCGCCGCTGACCAGGATCGCGACGGTGAGAAAGGCGACCCGCCAGGACATCAGCCGGGTCCGCTCGGTGTAGTCGTCGGTGATCTCGGCCGGCATCGCGACGTACGGCACCTGGAAGAACGCGTACGCCGTCGCGCAGGCGAGGAAAGCGAGCAGGACCCAGGTCGCGTTCAGCGCTTTCGAGCCGAGATCGGGCGCGGCGAAGAGCAGCGCGAAACAGATCGCCAGCGCGAGTCCGGCGCGGAGCAGGAACGGCCGGCGAGGACCCAGCGGCGATTGGTGGTGGTCGCTGATCCGGCCGGCAACGGGATTCAGCAGGACGTCGAGCGCTTTCGGCAGCAGCACGATCGCTCCGGCGGCTCCGGCGGCGATGCCGAGGGTGTCGGTCAGGTAGGGGAGCAGCAGCAACCCTGGAACCGTGGCGAAGGAGCCGGTCGCCACCGAGCCGAGCGCATAGCCGATCCGCACCCGGCGGGCCTGCTGCTGGATCGGCATGGCGGAAGCATGTCAAACAACGGCGATTCCGTGTCGAGCTTTGTCCACAGGGCGTGGTTGCGGCGGGACTTGAGTCGATCTCATAGAGTCTCGGCATGGCGTCGCAGGCAGGGCCACCGAACGGACCCAACGAACCACCGCACGACCCTGCCCAGGATCCGCGCAACCAGCCGCCCCAGCCCGGGTACGGGACTCCGCCGATGCCTCACGGGCAGCAGTTGCCGGGGGACGGGCCGGGCTTCTGGTCGCCCCAGCAGCCACCGCCGTGGACCGGGCAGCCGCAGCAGCCCTACCCGCAGCAACCGCAGTACCCGCCGCCCTATCCCCAGCAGCAACCCCCGCCGTACCCGCAGCAGCAACCCCCGTACGGGCAGTATCCGCCGCCCTACGGCTCCGTCCCGTACGGCATGCGCCCGCCCGAGGTCCGCCAGGTCCCCGCCCCACCGGGCACGCCGTTCCACCAGCTCGCCCGGAACGCTCGTCACCAATGGTGGCGGCCGCTGCTGGGCACGCTGATGCTGGCCGCGCTCGCGTTCGTGCTCATCGGCGCTGTGTCTGTCGTCTGGATCATCGTGCACGGCGCGATCACCGGCGACCTCCCCGAGACCCAGGGCGACAGCATCTTCCCCTCCGACCTGGAGAACCTCGCCAGCACGCTGGTGATGCTCGGGATCCTCACCCCGGCCGTCGCCTTCACCGCCTGGGTCGTCCAGCGCCGCCCACCGTGGAGCGTCGCCTCGGTGCTCAACCGGATCCGCTGGAAGTGGCTGCTGTTCGCATGCCTGCCCGCCCTGGGCTATCTCGCGCTGTCCTCCCTGCTGGGCATGCTCGTGGAGTCGGTCTTCCCGACCGCCGACCCGATCCAGGCCGACGACGGCGCGTGGGTCGGCTTCGCCGCGTTCATCGGCCCGGCGCTGCTGCTCCTGCTGCTCGTCCCGTTCCAGTCCGCGGCCGAGGAGTTCGTGTTCCGGGGCTGGCTGGTCCAGACGATCGGTGCCTACGCGCCGAGAAGCGACGCCCGCAACGCCGTCACCCGCGTGCTCTGGCGAGTGCTCCGGACACCATGGCCGGCTCTGGTTGTCACCAGCGCGCTGTTCGTGTCGGTGCACGGCTACACCGGCTGGGCGATGGCCGACATCTTCCTGTTCGCGATGACGGTCGGCTGGCTGACCGTCCGCACCGGCGGCATCGAGGCCGCGATCGCACTGCACGTGCTGAACAACCTGCTCGCCTTCATGTTGCCTGCGGCAACTGGTCAGCTGGACGGCTGGGCCGACCAGGGCGGCGCCCCGTGGACTCTGCTGGTGACCGACATCCCGTGCCTGGCCTTCTTCGCCGTGAGCGTGGTGTGGCTGGCCAAGCGCCGCCGGGTGGCGACGGTCAGCGAGTGAAAACCAGCGGCGGTTGTCGGCGCGATCTGGCAACCTGTCGGCCGTGACGAAGCTGACTCCCGCACCGATCGAGGCCGTCCTGTTCGACTGGGGCGGCACCCTGGCCACCTGGCACGACATCGACCTGTACGCCGTCTGGCGCTCGGTCGCCGCCGTGATCGACGAGCCGCGCGCCGACGAGCTGGCGGCCAAGCTGGTCGCCGCCGAGAACGCCGCCTGGCTGCGGTCGCGCGACGACCACGTCAGTACGACGCTGGAGGACGTCTGTCTGGCCGCCGAGGTCGTGATGACGCCGGCCGCCCTCGCGGAGTACGAGCGCCAGTGGCACCCGCACACCGAGCTCGATCCCGATGCCGTCGACATGCTCAAGCAGCTCCGCGACCGCGGCTACCGGCTCGGCGTCCTGTCGAACACGATCTGGTCCCGCCGGCGGCACGAGGAGATCTTCGCCCGCGACGCCGTGCTCGAGCTGTTCGACGGCGCGGTGTACACCAGCGAGGTGCCGTGGACCAAGCCGCACCCGGAGGCGTTCCTGGCCGCCATGCGGGCCGCCGGCGCCACCGATCCGGCGCGCTGCGTGTTCGTCGGCGACCGGCTGTTCGACGACGTCTGGGGCGCCCAGAACGTCGGCATGCGCGCCGTTCACATCCCGCACAGCAACATCCCGACCGACCAGATCGGCCACACCGAAGGCGCGCCCGACGCCACCATCCAACGCCTCTCGGAGCTGCCCGGTGTACTGGACTCGTGGGCTCGGGTGAACCGCTCGGACACCTGACGCGTGGACACTCCGGAGACTTCCCCGAGTAACCCTGGAGTTGCGATGAGTGATCTGCCGGAGTCCGTCGAATCGGTGAACCAGCTGGCCGTGGTGTGGCGGGCGATGGTTCTCGACCGCGCCGCGGACGCGGATGTGCGCGACCTGCCGGGCCTCGCTGTGCGCTGGGCCGACAGCCGGTTCGGGTTCTGGAACTGCGTCACCTTGACCGATGCCGAACTCGACGCGGAGTCGCTCGGGCAACAGCTCGGCCAGGCGGCCGACATCATGCGCTCGAAACAGCAGCCGGGTTTCCTGTGGCTGTTCGAGGACCTGCTGGCCGACGACGCCAAGGCGGCGCTGGCGACAGCGGCCGCAGACGCGGGTCTCGAATTCGCGTTTCCCGGGGTGGGGATGGCCGGAGACATCCTGCCGCTGCCCGAGCCCGCGCACCCCGACCTGACGTTCGTCCGGGTGACCACCGAAGAGCACCTGCTGGCGTACGCCGATCTGAATTCGCGCGCCTACGGATTCCCGCTGGAGGCCGGTCGCGACGGCCTGAGCGGATCGACGCTGTGGAAGGACGAGGTGCACGCCTACCTCGGGATGCGCGGCGACCAGCCGGTGACCTGCGCCGGCACGGTCGCAGCGGACGGCCGGCTGTTCGTCGCGCTGGTCGCCACCGATCCGGAGTGGCAACGCCGGGGCTACGGCGAGGCGGTCACCCGCAAGGCGCTGTACGAGGGGGCGCAGGCCACCGGGCTGACCCGCGCCACGTTGCATGCGACCGAGGCCGGAGCCCCGGTCTACCCGCGGATCGGGTTCGAGCCCAACTCGCCGATCCGTTTCTACGGCCTGACGAGCTGACCGCGTTCGAAACCTCTGGACACGACAGGACCCCCGGGCCGTGGTCGGCTCGGGGGTCCTGGGTGGGGGTTTGGTTGGCTGCGGCTGCCTGGCGGCTCAGACCTAGGCGGCCAGGGTCGGGTCGGCCAGCAGGCGCAGACGCCCCAGCGCCTCGCGCTCGATCTGGCGCACCCGCTCGGCGGAGATGCCGTGCACCGCGCCGATGTCGGCCAGCTTGGCCTGGCGGCCGTCGTGCAGGCCGTACCGGCGGCGGATCACGTCGGCCGAGCGCGGGTCGAGCTGGTCGACCAGGCTGAACAGGCCCGAGCGGTCCGACGCGTCCGCGACCAGCTGGTCGGGGCCCGGCGCGGTCTCGGCCGCGATCAGGTCGCCCAGCGAGGTCTCGCCCTCGTCGTCGATCGGGTTGTCCAGGCTGATGTGGTCCCGGCCGATCCGGATCAGTTCACTGACCCGCTCCTCGTCCAGGTCCAGCTCCGCCGCGATCTCGTCCATCTCCGGCTCACGCCCGAGCTTGCGCTCCAGCGTCCGCCGGGCCGAGCCGATCTGGTTCAGCTGCTCGACCACGTGCACCGGCAGCCGGACCACCCGGGCCTGCTGCGCGATGCCGCGGGTGATGGCCTGGCGCACCCACCACGTCGCGTACGTCGAGAACTTGAAGCCCTTGCGGTAGTCGAACTTCTCCACCGCGCGGATCAGTCCGGTGTTGCCTTCCTGGACCAGATCCAGCAGCGGCATCTGGGAACGGCCGTACCGGCGCGCGATCGAGACCACGAGCCGCAGGTTCGCGGTGACGAACCGCTGCTGCGCGCGCTGGCCTTCCTCGGCCAGCCACTCCAGCTCTTCCTGCGTCGCGTACTTGGGCGCGCCGCCCTTCTTGCGTCCAACCCGCCCCTCGGCCAACAGCTGCTCCGCCAGGAGTCCTGCCTCGACCGTCTCAGCGAGCTCGACTTCTTCTTCCGCGGTCAGCAGAGGAGTGCGCGCGATCTCTTCCAGGTAGAGACCGACGCTGTCCTTGCCGTCGATACCTTCGTCCGTGGACCGGACACGAGCCATGCGAGCCACCGAAACTCCCTTCGTCGTTACATGGAGAGCAACGCTCGAGTGAGGTTCAAGATTCCACGACGAGTGTGTAAACAGCCTGAACGTTCCCTGAGAGTTCCCGGCACCATCACGCTCAGGAAACCCCTTTTCTGCGCGCGGCTCCAGCGATCTGCACAAGATCGGCCGCATTTGCTGGGGTTTCGGCCTGAACGGGCCTCTCAGGAAACCGTGTCACCGACCGCTGAATGTGTCGCACCACACACCGTCATTCGTTGCCACCCAACGCAACGCGCCCGGTACCCGCCGGATTCCCGCCGAAACGGGACAACCGGGGGCCGGGCGCGCGCGTCTACTCAGGTTGGGGATCAGGCCAGACCGAGGGTGTCGAGTTCCCAGGCCAGCGTGAACGCGACCTCGCGCCACGCGTCGTACCGGCCGCTGCGGCCGCCGTGGCCGGCCTCCATCTCGGTCTTCAGCAGCACGTCGACCTCGCCGGCGGCGGTGGCCCGCAGCTTGGCGACCCACTTGGCCGGCTCGACGTAGAAGACGCGGGTGTCGTTCAGGCTGGTGATCGCCAGGATTCGCGGGTACTGCTGGGCGGTGACGTTCTCGTACGGCGAGTAGGACTTCATGTACTCGTAGACCTGCGGGTCCTCCAGCGGGTTGCCCCACTCCTCCCACTCGATCACCGTCAGCGGCAGCGACGGGTCCAGGATCGTGGTCAGCGCGTCGACGAACGGCACCTCCGCGACGATCCCGCCGAAGGCCTGCGGGGCGAGGTTCGCGACCGCGCCCATCAGCAGCCCGCCGGCACTGCCGCCCTGCGCGACGATCCGCTCGGGCCGGGTCCAGCCGTCCTTGGCCAGGTGCTCGGCAACCGCGACGAAGTCGGTGAACGTGTTGCGCTTGGTCAGCGTCTTGCCGTTGTCGTACCAGTGCCGGCCCAGCTCGCCGCCGCCCCGGACGTGCGCGATCGCGAACACCACACCACGATCGAGCAGCGACAGCCGCGGGATCGAGAACCACGGGTCCATCGAGGACTCGTACGAGCCGTAGCCGTAGAGCACGACCGGCGCGTTGCCGTCCTTGGCGACGTCCTTGCGGGCGACGATCGAGATCGGCACCTGCGTTCCGTCCGGCGCGGTCGCCCACTCCCGGTACTGCGTGTACGCGCTCAGGTCGACGCCGCCGAGCACCGGCTGCTGCTTGAGCAGGCGCCGTTCGCCCGTCGCCACGTCCACGTCGTACGTCGAACCGGGCGTCACCAGCGAGGTGTAGCCGAAGCGATACCGGGTGTCGTCCCACTCGTCGTTGCGGCCGGGGGAGACGGTGTAGATCGGCTCGTCGAAGCCGAGCACCTCGGGAGCGCCGAAGCTGTCGCCCTCGCGCCGCATGATCGCCAGCTCGGTGAGCGCCTCGCGGCGGCGGTAGAGCACGACGTGCCCGGCGAACGCGTCGACGCCGAGCAGCCGGCTGGACTCGTCGCCCTCGATCAGCGTGGTCCATTCGCCCGGCTTGTCGAGCGGGGCGGTGGCCAGCGAGAAGTTCGCGGCGTCGGCGTTGTGCACGATCAGCAACTGGTCGCCGGCGTGCTCCACGTCGTACTCGACACCCTCCTGGCGCGGCCGGACGACCACCGGCTCGCCGGTCGGGTCCTGCGCGTCGAGCAGCCAGACCTCACTGGTGAGCTTGCTGCCGAGGGCGATCTGGATGGCCTGCTCGTTGCGGGTCAGGTCGACCCCGATCCAGTACCGCTCGTCGGTCTCCTCCATCACCAGCACGTCCTCGGTGCCGGCGCCGAGCGTGTGCCGCCAGACCTGGTAGGGCCGCCAGGCGTCGTCGACCTTGGTGTAGAAGATCGTCGAACCGTCGGCGGACCAGGCCGAGCCGTAGTGCACCTCGGGCAGCTCGTCGGGCAGCAGTTCGCCGGTGGTGAGGTCCTTGATCCGCAGCGTGAACCGCTCGTCGCCCTTCAGGTCGATCGAGTAGGCCAGCAGGTTGCCGTCGGGGGAGACGTCGACGGTGCCCAGCGAGAAGAACTCCGAGTCGCCGGCCAGCAGGTTGCCGTCCAGCATCACCTCTTCGCCGGGGATCTCGCCGTCGGTGGCCGGCGGCTGGTCGCCGTCGGCGCGGACCCGGCAGCTGATCGCGTACTGCTTTCCCTCCACCGTGCGGGTGTAGTACCAGTAACCGCCGCGCCGCGACGGCACGCTCAGGTCGGTCTGCAGGGTGCGTGCGGAGATCTCGCCGAAGATTGCCTCACGCAACGATTCCAGGTGCGCGGTGCGGGCTTCGGTGTAGGCGTTCTCGGCGCGCAGGTAGTCCAGCACCTCGTCGTTCGACTTGTCGCGCAACCACTCGTAGTCGTCGACGAAGACGTCGCCGTGGTGGATGCGTTCGATCGGCTTCTTCGCGGCGACAGGGGGAGTCAACTCAGGCATGTGGGGAGACTACCCGCCGCCCGCCCGGCCGCGGAGCCGGATGACTCAGAGGTCGTACGTCGCGACGACCGGCGCGTGGTCGCTCCAGCGTTCGGCGTACGTCGGGGCGCGGTGGACCGTGCAGCCGGTCGACGCCTCGGCGAGCTCGGGGGAGGCGATCTGGTAGTCGATCCGCCAGCCGGCGTCGTTGTCGAAGGCCTTGCCGCGCCACGACCACCAGGAGTACGGCCCGGGTCCGTCGCCGCCGAACCGCCGGCCCAGATCGACCCAGCCGGCCTCGAACAGCCGGTCCATCCAGGCCCGCTCCTCGGGCAGGAAACCGCTCTTCTTCCGGTTCGCCTTCCACGCCTTCAGGTCGACCTCGCAGTGCGCGATGTTGAGGTCGCCACACATCAGCACGTGCCGGCCGTCGGCGCGCAGTTCGGTCAGCCGGGCGGTGATCGCGTCCAGGAACGCGTACTTCTCCGCCTGCCGCGGCGGCGTCTCGAACTCGCCGGTGAACACATACGTACTGATCGCCGTCAGCGTCGACCCGTCGTCGAGCACGACGTCGGCCTCGACCCAGCGGCCGGACCCGTCGAACCGCTCCGGGCCGATCTCGGTCCGCTCCAGCTTGATCGGCCGCCGGCTCGCGACCGCGACGCCGGCGCGGCCCTTGCTACCGGCGATCAGGGGCTCGGCATGGGCGAGGTGCCAGTCGCCGCCGAGGTGGTCGCGCAGTACTTCGTCGGTGGCCCGGACTTCCTGCAGCAGCAGGAGATCCGGATCGGTCTGCTCCAGCCACGGCGCCATGCCCCGCCGGTACGCCGCCCGAACCCCGTTCACATTCACCGTGGCAACCTTCAGCACGCGGGTAACCCTAGCCGCGTTCACGCGGTACGCCGTACCGTCTCACCGCCGGAGTGTGGTGAGAACAGCAGTCAGCGACCTCTCGCAGAGATCTTCCAGCTCGTCCTCGGTGACGGTCGGGTTGTCGATCCAGGTCAGCAGGAGCTGCTCCACGTAGCCCTGCCAGCCCAGGCAGACCAGTTCGACCTTCGGGGTCGTCTCGACGCCCTGCTGGGCGATCGCGTCGATCACCCACCGGCTGAAGACCTGACGCAACTCCGAGTGCAGTGCCCGGACGGCGGGGTCGCCGGCGGCGGACATCACCAGGGTCGCCCGGTAGAGCTGCGGGGCTTCGAGGACCGCGCGGACGAAGGCGCGGATGCCGTTGCTGAGCCGCTGCTCGGGAGGCAGCGACAGGTCCGGGGCGGTCCGCAGCATCAACTCGGAGGCGGCGGCCTCGATCACGGCGTACTGGAACTTCTTCTTGGAGCCGAAGTAGTGGAAGACCAGCGCGGGGGAGACCTTCGCCTCGGCGGCGACCTGCTCCACGCTCGGCTCGCGGTGCGGATCGGCCTCCAGGACGCGGCGGGCGGCGGCCAGGATCTGGGCCCGCCGCTCGTCCGGTCGCAGTCGCGAGGCATGGGTCATACCGGCAGTCTATTGAGTGCCGGCTCAACAAGCACTTACTGTTGAGTACCGACTCAACAGACGGAGGTCCGCGATGGCCGGCAAGGTCGTACTCATCACAGGCGCGTCCCGGGGCATCGGTGCGGCGGTGGCGCGCCGGCTGGCGAGTGAGGGTGACCGGCTGGCCCTGGTCGGGCTCGAACCCGACGAGCTGAAGAAGGTCGCCGAGGACTGTGGACCCGACGCCGGCTGGTGGGAGGCGGACGTCACCGACACCGACTCGCTGCGGGCCGCGGTCGAGGGCGTCGTCGCTCAGTACGGCCGGATCGACGTCGTCGTCGCGAACGCCGGGATCGCGGCGCCGGGCTTCAGCCGGAGCATGGACCCGGCCGTCTGGGAGCGCGTTCTCGACGTCGACCTGTACGGCGTCTGGCGGACCGTGAACCTGACGCTGCCGCATCTGATCGCGAGCAAGGGGTACCTCCTGCTCGTGTCCTCCCTGGCAGCGGTCGTGCACATTCCGGGTCTCGCGTCGTACAACACCGCCAAGGCCGGGGTGGAGGCGATGGGGAACACCCTGCGCGCCGAGCTGCGGCACCTCGGCGTGCGGGTCGGCGTCGCGCACATGACCTTCGTCGACACCGACATGGTCCGCGGGGTCGACGAGCATCCCGTGTTCGGCAACGTGCGGACCGGGATTCCGCTCGCGAACCGGGTGTATCCGTTGGAGCTCGCGGTCGAGAAATTCACCGCGGGCATCAGGAAGCGCTCTCGCGTCGTGCACGTGCCGGGCTGGATCGGGCCGCTGAAGATCTTCCGGGCGCTGATCCCGCACGTGGTCGAGCTGGGCAGCCGGTTCTCCGTCGCGAAGGCCGACCGCGCTGCGCTGGCCGACATCGAGGCCCGCGGCGCCGACGTCTCGTCCCGTGCATCCGGCGCTGGCGGTCTCGCCGACACCGCGAAGGCGAAGGCCCGCCGATGAGCGAACGCCAGTACGACATCGTGCTGTTCGGTGCCACCGGGTTCACCGGTGCGCTGACCGCGCGGTACCTGGTGGACCACGCGCCACCGGAGCTGAAGCTCGCGTTCGCCGGCCGGAACAAAGTGAAGCTGGAGCAGCTTCGTTCCGACGTGGATGCTCCCGAGGTTGCCCTGCTGCACGCCGACGTCGAGGACCCGGAAACGCTGAGAGCGGTCGCCGAGTCCGCCCGGATCGTCGTCACCACCGTCGGCCCTTACCTGCGGTACGGCGAACCGCTGGTCGCCGCGTGCGCCGAGGCCGGCTCGGACTATCTCGACCTCACCGGTGAGTCGGAGTTCGTCGACAGGATGTACGTCGCGCATCACGCGAAGGCCGTCGAGACCGGTGCACGACTGATCCACTGCTGCGGCTTCGACTCGATCCCGTACGACCTGGGCGTGCAGTACACCGTCGAGCAGTTGCCGCGCCGGGTGCCGATCAAGGTCGACGGGATGATCCGGGCCAGCGGCAAACCTTCGGGCGGCACGCTGCAGACCGTGGTGATGGGGTTGTCGCGCGGGAAACGGAACCTCGACGCCCATCGCGCCCGGCGCCGGGCCGAAGAGCCTCCGCAAGGACGGTCGGTGCGGCTGTCCAGTGGGCGGCTGCATCGATCGCAGGGATTCTGGGCGGTGCCGTTGCCGACCGTCGATCCGCAGATCGTGCGCCGCTCGGCGATGCTCTTGGAGGAGTACGGACCGGACTTCACCTACACGCACTACGCCGGGGTGAAGCGACTGCCGATGGTTGCCGCAGGCATCGTCGGGTTCGGTCTGCTCGGCGTGGCCGCACAGATCCCGCCGGCCCGCAACGCGCTGCTCGACCGGATCAAGTCCGGCGACGGGCCGTCGCCCGAGCGCCGGGCGAGGTCGTGGTTCAAGGCCCGCTTCACCGGTTCCGGCGGCGGGAAGCGGGTCGTGACCGAGGTCGCGGGCGGTGACCCGGGCTACGACGAGACCGCCAAGATGCTCGGCGAGTGCGCGCTGTGTCTCGCGCTCGACGACCTACCGCCGACCTCGGGCCAGGTCACCACGGCGTCCGCGATGGGCCCGGCCCTGCGCGACCGTCTGGTTGCCGCCGGCATCGACTTCCGGGTGATCTCCACCGAGGACTACTGACCGTGCCGTCGACCCCGCAGGACGGCGGCAGGCGGGTGCGATCGGCCGACGGAACGCAGATCGCGCTCTCCGAGTACGGCGACCCGTCCGCCCCGGTGCTCGTCTGCGTGCACGGCTATCCCGACAACGCGCGCCTGTGGGAGCCCGTCGCGGCCCGGCTCGCCGACCACTTCCACGTCGTCACGTACGACGTACGCGGTGCGGGCGACTCCGACCACCCGCGTGGGCGTTCGGCGTACCGGCTGGAGCGGTTGGAGCAGGACTTCACCGCGGTGCTCGACGCGGTCGCGCCGGACGGACCGGTCCAGCTGCTCGCGCACGACTGGGGATCGATCCAGGCTTGGCACTTCGTGACCAGTGAGCGGTTGCGCGGCCGGATCGCGTCGTTCGTGTCGATCTCGGGGCCGTCGCTCGACCATGCGGGCTACTTCTTCCGCAGCCGCCGTCCGCTGGGCGACAAGATCTCACAGCTCGCGCACTCCTGGTACATCTTCTACTTCCAGCTGCCCTGGCTGCCCGAACGCGGCTGGCGCAAGGGCTGGGCGCATCGGGTGTTCGGCAAGCTGGAGCGGAGCGCCGGAGGTCATGTCCACGCGGACGGGGAGCGCTCTCTGGCGGACTACCGGAACGGTCTGGAGCTCTACCGCGCGAACGTTCTGCCGCGGTTGCTGCGACCGCGGCCGCGGCGTACCGACGTACCGGTGCTGGTGGTTTCGCCGGACGGTGACGCGTTCGTGACGACGCCGCTGCAGACCGACATCGCACGGTGGGCCCCGAATCTGAGCGTCCAGGTGGTCAGGGGTGGCCACTGGTTACCCCGGAACGATCCCGGACTCGTGGCCCGATTGACCCGCGAGCACACCCGCCGGGTGGCAGGCTGGCAGGTATGAGAACGCTGTTGAACCTGATCTGGCTGGTGCTGGCCGGCTTCTGGCTGGCCGTCGGCTATGTGATCGCCGGACTGATCTGCTGCATCCTGATCGTCACGATCCCGTTCGGCATCGCGTCGTTCCGGATCGCCGGGTTCGCGCTGTGGCCGTTCGGCCGCACGGTGGTCGACCGCCGCGGCGCGGGGGCCGGGTCGGTGCTCGGCAACATCATCTGGGTCGTGCTGGCCGGCTGGTGGCTGGCGCTGGGGCACCTGGTCACCGGGATCGCGCTGTGCGTGAGCATCATCGGCATCCCGCTCGGCCTGGCCAACTTCAAGCTGATCCCGATCTCACTGCTGCCGCTGGGCAAGGACATCGTCTCCACCGACGAAGCCTTCGGGACTCGATGACGCCGGCTGCCTGCGCGGTGGGTTCGGCGCCATGAGGTCGCTGACCGTGCTCGGGTCCTGCGGTGCATGGCCCGAGGCGGGCCGGGCCTGCGCCGGCTTCCTGCTCGAGTACGACGGCTTCACGGTCGTGCTCGACCTCGGTTACGCGACGCTGCCGCGGCTTCTCGAGCACTGCCCTGACGGCGAGGTCGACGCGGTCGTGGTGACCCATCAGCATCCCGACCACTGCGTCGACGTGAGCGCTCTCGCGCGCGTCCGGCACTACCAGGCGCCGCACGCCGCGCCGATCCCGTTGTTCTGCCCACCCGGCGTTCTCGACGTACTGCGGGCGCTGGAACCACGTCCCGACCCGGCGACCGTCTTCGCCGTCCACGACCTGGCCGGCGCCCGGGAGATCGGTCCGTTCCAGCTGGAGACCGCTCTCTTGCCGCACTACGTGACGAATCTCGGCGTACGTCTCAGCGCTCCCGGACTCACAGTCTCCTACACAGGTGACAGCGGTCCAGCCCCCGAGTTGGCAGCGTTGGCCGAGGGTGCCGATCTGCACATCTCCGACGCGACGCATCAAGTTCCGCCACCGGAGCCGAGGTTTCTGATGACGGCCCGGGAGGCCGCAGCCGGCGCGAAGGGCGCCAAGCGATTGCTGCTGACGCACTTCTGGCCGGGCACGGATCGCGCTGTCTCGGTCTCCCAGGCACAGGAGCTGTTCGCCGGCGAAGTGATCGCCGCCGAGGAAGGCCTCGTCCTCGATCTCGGCTAGGTCGAGGACGAGCACGGGCGCCGCGCCACCAGTCGCGGCGCCCGTTGTTCTAGGAGGACTTCTCCTTCTTCTTGGCCGCGGCAACGATCTTGCGGACGTTCTCGATCGAGCCGGCGCCGGATTCGATCAGCCGGGCCCGCTCGGCCGCGAACTCCGCACCGAGCTTGTCGCGGACCTCCTGGGAGACGTCCGTGCGCGCCGGGTTGAGCACGTCGCGCTCCTCCTCGTCGAGGTGGTGCGACAGCGCCTCGGACAGTTCGTGCGTCTTCTCGCTGAACTCCTCCGAGGAGGTGTCCTCGACCTCCATCAGTTCGAGCAGCGCCTCGTTGCCCTCGTCGTGCTCGTGCTCGGAGTGCTCGACCTCCTCGGCGTCGATCGCGTTCTTGTTCCGCAGCGAGGGATAGACCTTGGACTCCTCGGCCTCCGCGTGCGCGATCAGCACGGTCGCCAGGTCCGCGAGCACGGCGGCGCGATCGCTCTGCACGTCGCGCAACTCACGCAGCGCCTCCTCGAACCAGCGGTGGTCGGCGAGAATGATCTCGACCACGTCACCGCTGGCGTGCTGCAGAATCTTCGGCATGTAACCCTCCAGGTACTTGGTGCCCGGCAACCGCACCGGGTTCCTCCGGCCAGTACCCGGCCCCCGCCACGCCATGCGCCCGGCACGGCTCACGACCGCCGGTTACCCTCCGCCCATGGTTACCACCCGCGCGCTCGTCCGCCGTCCCAGCCCGCGCCTCGCCGAGGGCCTGCTCACCCATCTCGAACGCGTCCCGGTCGACGCCGAACTCGCCGTACGGCAGTGGCAGCAGTACGTCGACGCGCTGACCGCCGCCGGCTGGTCGACGATCGAGGTCCCACCGGCCGACGACTGCCCCGACAGCGTGTTCGTCGAGGACACGATGGTCGTGTACGGCGACCTGGCGGTGATCGCGCGCGCCGGTGCCGAGCAGCGACGCCCCGAAGCGGCCGCCGCCGCCCAGGCGGTCGAGGCGCAGGGCTACCGCCTGGCCGACATCGATGCCCCCGGCACCTTGGACGGCGGCGACGTGCTCAAGATCGGCACCACCGTGTACGTCGGCCACGGCGGTCGCACGAACCAGTCCGGCATCGCCCAGTTCCGCGCCCACCTCGAACCGCTCGGCGCCCGCGTCGTCGCCGTACCGGTCCGCAAGGTCCTGCACCTCAAGTCGGCCGTCACAGCCCTGCCCGACGGCACGGTCATCGGCTACGAGCCCCTGGTCGACGACCCCGCGGCGTTCTCCACCTTCCGCCCGGTCCCCGAGGAGTCCGGTGCCCACGTCGTCCTGCTCGACGACCACCAACTCCTGATGGCCGCCTCGGCCCCTCGCACGGCGGAGCTGTTCTCCGGCCTCGGCTACACGCCGATCCCCGTCGACATCACCGAGTTCGAGAAACTCGAAGGCTGCGTCACCTGCCTATCGGTCCGCCTCCGCGGCTGACTGCTCGTCGTCGATCGAGGCGTGCTGAATCAGCTTCAGCTTGGGATCGTCGACGGCGAACGTGCGGATCGGGCCGGCCGGCGTCGCGGCGGTTTCGAAGCGGACGGTGACGCGGCCCCGGCCGGCGCCCCACACCCAGCCGTCCCCGTACGCCGGGTGGGTGACGTCCTGGCCGGGGTAGTAGCCGGTCTGGCGTTCGCGGGAGCGGACGGGGACGTCGGCCAGGTCGACCGCGGCCTCGACGGCCTCGGACTCGGTGAAGAGGTCGTCCTGGATCCAGTCGGCCAGCGACGAGACGCCGACGCCGAGCAGGCGGATGCCGCCGGAGATGTCGCTGTCCTCGAGCAGGCGGCGGGCGACGCGGGCGACCACGCGCGGATCGTCGGTCGGGCCGGCCAGCGTGGACGACCGGGTGTGCGTGGTGAAGTCGTGCATCCGCGTCTTCACCGTGACGGTCCGGCCGGACAGCTGGGCCTTCTGCAGGCGTTCGGCGACGCGGTGGGCCATCCGTTCGCTGATCGCGGCGAGCAGCGAGCGGTCGATGATGTCGGTCTCGAAGGTGTCCTCGATGCTGACCGACTTGGTCTCCCGGTCGCTCACCACCGGCCGGTCGTCGGCGGCCACCGCCATCCGGTGCAGGCTCGAGCCGTGCGCCGTACCGACCTGGCGGATCAGTTCGTCGGCGTCGAGCTGCTGCAGGTCCGCGACCGTACGGACGCCGGCCATGCTGAGTCGTTGCGCGGTCGCCGGACCGACGCCGGGGATCACCGTGACCTGCATCGGCGCGAGGAAGTCCGCCTCGGTGCCGGGCGGCACGACCACGACGCCGTCGGGCTTGTCGAGATCGCTGGCGATCTTCGCGATCAGCTTCGACGTCCCGGCGCCGACCGACGCGGTCAGCCCGCCGCTGGCGTCCTTGATCGCGTCCTTGAGGTCGTTGGCGATCGCCTGCACATCGTCGACGGTCAGGTCGTGCAGGCCGGCCGCGGACAGGTCGACGAACGCCTCGTCCAAAGACAGCGGCTCGACCAGCGGGGACAGCGCACGCATCTGCGCCATCACGGCCTGGCTGGTGGACCGGTAGACCTCGAACCGCGGCGACAGATAGGCCGCGTGCGGGCACCGCGACCGCGCCTCGGCCGTCGACATCGCCGATCGCACACCGTACTTGCGAGCCTCGTACGACGCCGTCGAGACCACGCCGCGCAGGCCGATGCCGCCCACGACGACAGGTTTGCCGCGCAGGGAGGGCTTGTCCCGCTGCTCGACCGCCGCGAAGAACGCGTCCAGGTCGACATGCAGGATCGACGGATCGGCACGCACCCCCACAGTCTGGCTGGTCGCACCGACAAGTCCGCGAGCCGGTCGCCTGACAGGATCACCCCATGACCAGCTTTCCCGGCCAATGGGACGACGGTACGGCGGCGGACGGGCCGGAACACCAGGTGCACTGGTACGACGAGCGGACGGCGATCATCCGCCAGTCGCTGCGGACCAACTTCGAGGGCCCCTTCCTCTATCTCCTGCTCGGCTCAGAACGCGCTCTCCTGCTCGACACCGGCACGGGCCACACCGATCTGCGGACGCTGGTCGACGAGCTGCTGACCGGCCGTGACCTCGAGCTGGTGGTCGCGCACACCCACGCGCACGGTGACCACGTCGGCGGCGACGACCAGTTCGAGCGCGTCGTCGGCCACAGCGCCGAGGAGGTCGCCGCGTTCTTCGGGATCGGTGACTGGCCCGGCGGGATCGGGCGACTGGATCTGGGAGAGCGCGTTCTCGACGTGATCCCGATTCCCGGCCACCAGGGCGCCGACATCGCGGTGTACGACGCGCGGACCCGGCTGCTGCTCACCGGCGACTCGTTGTATCCGGGCCGGTTGTACGTGCCGGACTGGGGGTCGTACCGCGCGAGCGTCCGGCGGCTGGCCGAGTTCGTTGCCGCGGGCAATCCGGTGGACTGGGTGCTCGGCGCGCACATCGAGATGCCGGACCGGCCGGGGGAGGACTACCCGATGGGTGCCGACGTGCATCCCGGCGAGCACCCGTTGCAGCTCGCCCCGCAGACGCTGACCGAGCTCCACGAGGCGCTGACGGCCGCCGGTCCGCAGCCGCGACGGCTGGTCCGCGACCACTTCATCGTGTTCCCGCGCTGAGCCCTCGGCGTACCAGTGGATGGTCGGCGACGCGATCCAGGTCACATCCACCGCCCGGTTCGGGCAGACTGTCGCCAGGTACAGAGAAGTACGCCGTACCCACGGCAGTACCGGAACAGGGGAGGCTCAGATGGGCGAGGAAGTCGACCGGGTCGAGTTCACCCGGGCGGACCGCACGGCGTTCCGCAACCAGGTCCATCGCAACCTGGACGCGTTCGCACGGATGCTGCGCGAGGCGCGGTTCGACGCCGAGCGGCCGATGACCGGCATCGAGATCGAGCTGAACCTGGTCGACGAGCGGTGCGACCCGGCGTTCAAGAACTCCGAGGTGCTGAGCGCGATCGAGGACGACGCGTTCCAGACCGAGCTCGGCCAGTTCAACATCGAGATCAACGTGCCGCCCGGCCAGATCGACGGCGACGGGCTGGACACCATGGAGGCCTCGATCCGGGCCAGCCTGAACGCGGCCGAGGACAAGGCGCAGCGGACCGGCTCGTCGATGGTCGTGGTCGGCATCCTGCCGACGCTGATGACCGAGCACATCCGTCGCGAGGCGCTCAGCACCAACCCGCGCTACGCGTTGCTGAACGACCAGATCTTCCAGGCCCGCGGCGAGGACGTGCAGATCGCGATCGACGGCGTCGAGCGGTTGCAGGTCACCGCGGACAGCATCGTGCCCGAAGCGGCCTGTACGTCGACGCAGTTCCACCTGCAGGTCACGCCGGAGGCGTTCCCGCGGTACTGGAACGCCGCGCAGGCGATCTCCGGCGTCCAGCTGGCGGTCGGGGCGAACTCGCCGTTCCTGTTCGGCAAGGAGCTGATGCGCGAGACCCGGATCGCGCTGTTCGAGCAGGCCGCCGACACCCGCACCCACGAGCTGAAGACGCAGGGCGTCCGGCCGCGGGTGTGGTTCGGTGAACGATGGATCACCTCGATCTTCGACCTGTTCGAGGAGAACTCGCGCTACTACCCGGCGCTGCTGCCGGTCACCTCCGACGAGGACCCGATCGCCGTGCTGGACCGCGGCGACACCCCAGCTCTTTCGGAGCTGCGGCTGCACAACGGGACGATCTACCGCTGGAACCGCCCGGTGTACGACGTTGTCCGGGACAAGCCGCACCTGCGGGTGGAGAACCGGGTGCTGCCGGCCGGCCCGACGGTGGTCGACACGATGGCCAACGGCGCTTTCTACTTCGGGCTGGTCCGGGCGCTGGCCGACGACGAGCGGCCGATCTGGTCGCAGATGTCGTTCAGCGCGGCCGAGGAGAACTTCCACGAGGCGGCCCGGCAGGGCATCGACGCGGAGGTGTTCTGGCCGGGCGTCGGCACCGCCCGCGCCACCGAGCTGGTCCTGCGCCGGCTGTTGCCGTTGGCATCACAGGGCCTGGACGCGTGGGGCGTCGACCCGCGGGTCCGCGACCGGCTGCTCGGCATCATCGAGCAGCGCTGCCTCACCCACCGCAACGGCGCCTCCTGGCAGGCCGACGAGTTCCACCGCTTGTATACCAAGGGATCGCACGATCGCCGTGACGCTCTGCGAGGGATGCTGAGTCGTTATCGCGACCACATGCACGACAACACCCCGGTGCACGAGTGGCCGGTGGACTGAACCGGTTAGCCAACGCAGTCAAGAAAGTCCCCGGCCCGCCGACAACGTAGGACACCGGTCCGCCCACTTGCCGAGGGCAACGGCATCGGACTGGCGCGCCGGGCCCGGAGCCTGCCAAGGTGTGCGCCAGGGTGTCGCCGGGGGAGGGTTAGAAGCCCTCGGCGCGGGTATGCAGGGGCCAACCGATCTGCCTGCCCGGGCCTGCACGGTCTCGTTGCGGACACAACTGTCTAACGGTCACGGTCGCGACACAGATGGTGCTTTTCCACAGATGCCGGTAGCGGTTCAGGGCAGTATCGTTCGGAACGGGTCGACAGTGACACCCGGAGGTGAGGCAAGTCGATGACGACCATCGTCGTGGGTTATGTGCCGAAGGCCGAAGGGCGCGCAGCCCTTCGCCGGGCGGCAGAGGAGGCGACGCTCCGCGATGCCAAGCTGGTGGTGGTGAACTCCCATCGTGGCGGACGCAGCTTCGACAGCGACGAGGCGGCGGCCAGTGAGGCCGCGTTGACGGAGGTGCGGGAGCAGCTCGACTCGACCGGTGTGCCCTACGAGGTACGGCAACTGGTGCGTGGACTCGATCCGGCGGAGGACCTGGTGGCCGTCGCCGAGCAGGTGCACGCGGAGTTCATCGTGATCGGCCTGCGGCGCAGGTCGCCGGTCGGCAAGCTCATCCTCGGCAGCAACGCCCAGCGGGTGCTGCTCGACGCTCCGTGTCCGGTGCTGGCCGTGAAGGCCGAAGATGGGGAGGACTGAGGTGACTTCGACACGCAGCAAGAAACTGTGCCTTGCGCAGCAGCCCGACGCCGACGAGATGCTGAGCAGGGACCCTTTCGCGCTGATGGTCGGCATGCTGCTCGACCAGCAGATCCCGATGGAGCGTGCCTTCGCCGGCCCGGTCCTGATCGCCAAGCGGATGGAAGGCCCGTTCGACCCGTGCACGGTCGCCGCCTACGACCCGGACGGTTTCGTCGAGGTGGTCGCGGGCCCGCCCGCGGTGCACCGGTTCCCGACCGCGATGGCAGCCCGGATCCAGACGCTGGCCAAGCACCTGGACGAGGAGTACGGCGGCAACGCCTCCGGCGTGTGGGCCGACGTGAAGTCCGGTGACGACCTGCTGGCCAGGTTGTCCGCCCTGCCGGGCTTCGGCGCGCAGAAGGCGAAGATCTTCGTCGCCCTGCTCGGCAAGCAGCTCAAGGTCCGGCCGCGCGGCTGGCGGGAGGCCTCCGAACCGTACGGCGAGGACGGTGCCTACAAGTCGGTCGCGGACGTGATCGACGTAGCCTCGCTGGTCAAGGTCCGCCAGTTCAAGGCCGCCCAGCAGGTCGCACAGCAGCGGGTGGTCGCGCGGCCGTTGCGGCAGACCAGGAACAGTTGAGGATTCAAGGGGTAGGCCGGTGCCGGCCCGCGGGGGCGTGCGGGCACCGGTCGTGGCACGCCGGGACGGGGGCCGCGCGTGGGTCGGGGTTGGTCCGCGGATTACAATGTAGTGTTGCTGCCGCCTGACGGACACCGCTGACCAGCGAACACGATCGCAGACGAGCACAGAAGCCGGTGCGCAGCGCAGAATTCGTGGTACCACCTGTTCCATCAGCACCGCCGTATCGCCGTACAGAAAACCCTGCGTCAGACGAGAGGTAATTCGTGTCGTCCAGCTCGTCCGAGAACCTTCCCGCCGAGTCCGCCCGGGCCGTGGCCGCCACTGCCCGCAGCACGGCCCCGAGGACCAGCGCCAGAGTGCCTGACCCTGCCGCCAAGAAGGCCACCGTGAAGAAGGCCGCTCCCGCGGTCAAGAAGGCTGCTGCATCCAAGGAGGACGGTATCCCCGCGAAGAAGGCCGCCGCGAAGAAGGCGCCGGCGAAGAAGGCCGTGTCCGAGGCGGGTCTGTCGATCGACCCGAAGACCGGGAAGCCGCGCGCCCTGGACGAAGTCGACGAGTCCGACTTCCAGCCCGACGCGGTCAAGCCGCTGGAGAAGGAGCTCACCGAGGACCAGGGCTTCATCGTCTCCGAGGCCGACGAGACCGACGAGCCCGAGCAGCAGGTGATGGTGGCCGGCGCGACCGCCGACCCGGTCAAGGACTACCTGAAGCAGATCGGCAAGGTCCCGCTGCTGAACGCCGAGCAGGAGGTCGAGCTCGCCAAGCGGATCGAGGCCGGCCTGTTCGCCGAGGAGCAGATCAGCGACGAGGCGACCAAGCTCAAGGACAAGGTCCGCGACGAGTACGAGTGGATCTCCGAAGACGGCCGGCGGGCCAAGAACCACCTGCTCGAGGCCAACCTGCGACTCGTCGTCTCGCTGGCCAAGCGCTACACCGGGCGCGGCATGCTGTTCCTGGACCTGATCCAGGAGGGCAACCTCGGTCTGATCCGTGCGGTCGAGAAGTTCGACTACACCAAGGGTTACAAGTTCTCCACCTACGCGACCTGGTGGATCCGGCAGGCGATCACCCGCGCGATGGCCGACCAGGCCCGCACCATCCGGATCCCGGTGCACATGGTCGAGGTGATCAACAAGCTCGCCCGCGTCCAGCGCCAGATGCTGCAGGACCTCGGCCGCGAGCCCACTCCGGAAGAGCTCGCCAAGGAGCTCGACATGACCCCGGAGAAGGTCATCGAGGTGCAGAAGTACGGCCGCGAGCCGATCTCCCTGCACACCCCGCTCGGTGAGGACGGCGACTCCGAGTTCGGCGACCTGATCGAGGACTCCGAGGCGATCGTGCCGGCCGAGGCGGTGTCGTTCACGCTGCTGCAGGAGCAGCTGCACGCGGTGCTCGACACGCTGTCCGAGCGCGAGGCCGGCGTGGTCTCGATGCGCTTCGGCCTGACCGACGGCCAGCCGAAGACGCTGGACGAGATCGGCAAGGTCTACGGCGTCACGCGCGAGCGGATCCGGCAGATCGAGTCCAAGACGATGTCGAAGCTGCGGCACCCGTCGCGGTCCCAGGTCCTGCGCGACTACCTCGACTGATGCACCAGGTGATCGCCGGCGCGCTGTCGCTGGTGATCCCTGCGCTCGACACGGCAACTCTGGCCGCCGCCGTTCTCACGGCGGCGGCCTTGCTGTTCGCGCTGTTGCTGGCCGACCGGCACTCCCGGACGCCGGTCGTCACGCCGCTGGTCGCGCTCACCCTGCGCGAGCAGTCCGCGCGGACGGCGTACGTCTCGCTGCGTGATCCGGACACCGCCGGGCGTCCACGACCCCGAGCTCCCGGGCTGTAGTCGCACTTCCTCGCGACCGGTCCGTTTCCCTTTGTTCTTGTGGAGCTCAGTCATGCCCTCATTGCTCGACGCGCCGATCAGCGGCGCCTACCACCTCGTGTCCTGGATCGCCGGCCTACTCGAACCCGTCGGCGGCCCGTACGCCGCGGCGCTCGCGATCGTCGTCTGCACGATCGTCGTGCGGCTGGTGCTGCTGCCGCTCAGCCTGGCCGCCGTCCGCGGCGAGAAGTCCCGTGCGGTGCTGATGCCGCGGATCCAGGAGATCAGCAAGTTGCACGCCAAGGACCCCGAACGCGCTCAGCGGGAGATCGCCGAACTGCAGGCCGAGTCGGGCACGACGCTGTTCGCCGGGTGCCTGCCGATGTTCGCGCAGCTGCCGTTCTTCTGGGTGCTCTACACGCTGTTCTCCCGCGCGGTCGTCGGCGGCGAGCCGAACCAGTTGCTCGCCGGGACACTGTTCGGCGCCCCCATCGGAGTCCACTGGCCGGTCTTCGCGTCCACCCCGGCGTACGCCGGTCTCGCGGTGCTGCTGGCCGTCGTCGCCTTCTTCTCCGCCCGCCGTCAGCTGGCCCGCTTGGATGCCACCGCCACGCCGCTGGGGCGAAACCTCGCGCGCCTGCTTCCGTTCGGCACGCTGGTCACCGCGGCGTTCATCCCGCTCGCGGCTGGTCTCTACTTGCTGACCACCACGACGTGGACGGTGATCGAGCGGGCGATCCTGCTGCGCTGACGGGGGAGCCTCGCGCGCCAGGTCACCCGGCCAGGGCCGGCACTCAGCGCGCGAGGCGCAGCGCGTTCCGGCCTGCGGCATGCATGTCGTGACAAATGCGGCGAGCTGGGTAGCGCTGATCGTGGTGCTGGCGGGCGCGCAGGCTTTGCCGGTCCGGCAAGAAGGTTTGCCCGGCGGGTGCGGGCGGGGTTCGATCTGATCCATGACGACAGAACAACTCCCCGACGAGTACTGGAACACCTTCTACGCCGAGCGCGATCAGATCTGGAGCGGCAAGCCGAACGTCGTACTGGTCGACGAAGTCGCCGACCTGAAGCCGGGCCGGGCGCTCGATCTCGGCTGCGGCGAAGGCGCCGACGCGATCTGGCTGGCGCAGCGGGGCTGGACGGTCACCGCGGTCGACATCTCCTCGGTCGCGCTCGGCCGGGCGGCGAAGCACGCCGAGGACGCCGGCGTCGGTGACCGGATCGAGTGGCAGCAGCACGAACTCGGTACGTCGTTCCCGGACGGCGAGTTCGATCTGGTGTCGGCGCAGTTCCTGCACTCCAAGACCGAGCTCGCGCGCGAGAGCATCCTGCGCAGCGCCGCCGGCGCGGTGGCGCGCGGGGGAGTGCTGCTGATCGAGGGACACCTCGGCTTCCCGCCCGGCGAGCCCAACCCGCATCCCGACATCCACTTCCCGACGCCCGGCGAGGTGATCGAGAGCCTGGAACTGCCCGAGGACGAGTGGGAGGTCCTGGTCAGCCGCGAGCACGACCGGACCCAGGTGATGCCCGACGGCGCGGTGATCAACCGCCGCGACTGCACGGTGAAGGTCCGCCGCCACTGATCGCTGACCGCCGCACGGCTGTCGAGCCGGCGCTTCGTGCACCGGTCAGCCGCGAACTCGCCGCGGACGTGGCTAGCCGGGGCACAAAGTGCGGGTGTGAGGCGAGCGGCGATGCGCCGGGGCTGGGGTCACGCGGCGTCGGCGACGGGAGGGGCTGGGATCACGCGTCGACGGCGACAGGAAGCGTGACCGTGAAGGTCGCTCCACCGCCGGGGGTGTCGGAGACGGTGACCCGGCCGCGGTGGGCGGCTACCAGTGCGGCGACGATCGAGAGGCCGAGGCCCGAGCCGCCGGTGGCTCTCGTTCGGGCGGAGTCCGCGCGGTAGAAGCGCTCGAACACGCGCGCCTTCTGCTCGTTGTCCAGCCCCGGGCCGGTGTCGGCGACCTCCAGCACCGCCTCGCCCTCGCGGGTCCCCACCGACACCGTGACCGGCGCCTCGACCGGCGTGTGGTGCAGGGCGTTGCTGACCAAGTTGCCCAGCACTTGCCGTAGGCGCGCTTCGTCGCCTTGGACCACCGGCGCCCCCGAATCCGGCAAGATCCGCAGCCTGACCGAGCGCTCGGGCTGCACCGCCTCGGCATCCTGTACGGCGTCACCGGCCAGCGTCAGCAGGTCCACCGGTTGGTACCGCAACGGGCGCTGCTGATCGAGCCGGGCCAGCAGGAGCAGGTCGTCGACCAGCAACCCCATCCGCTTCGCCTCGTCCTCGATCCGCTTCATGGTGGCCGGATCCATCGCTCCACCGCGTTGCCGGGTCAACTCGGCGAACCCGCGGATCGAGGTCAACGGCGTGCGCAGCTCGTGGCTGGCGTCCGCGACGAACCGCCGCATCCGCTCCTCCGACTGCCTGGCGTGGTCCTCGGACCGCCGCGCGTCCTCTTCCGACTGCCGCGCGACTTCCTCCGAACGCCGCGCGATCTCCGCCGACCGCCGGGCGGACTCCTCCGAGCGCCGCGCGGCCGCCTCCGACGCAGTGCGCTGCGCGAAGGCGGTCTCGATCTGGCCGAGCATCTGGTTCAGCGCGAGCGACAACCGGCCGACCTCGGTCCGGGGATCACGTTGCGGGATCCGCCGGCCGAGATCACCACCGGCGATCGCGACCGCGGTGTGCTCGACGTCCTCGAGCCCGCGCAGACTGCGCCGTACGACGTACGTGCCGACGCCGGCCAGCAGCACGAGCAAGATCACCCCGGCGGCGATCTGCACCCCGACGAGCTGCTGGATCGTGTGGTCCATGTCGCTGAGGCTCTGGCCGATCATCAGGTAGCCGTTTCCCCGGGCCAGTGGAACGGCGAGCACCCGCCAGGTCTCGCCGCCGGAGACCGCGCCGGTGTCGAACGGCTGGTTGCCCTTGGCAATGACCTGGTCGAGGGTGAGGGTGGGCAACGCGGGCTGGCTGTCGGACTCCCGCAGCGGTTCTCTCAGTCTGCTGGCCTGGATCTCGGTGCCGTCGGACTGGAACCACTGGACGACGAAGGCGCTCGGGAGGCGGGGCTCGTTCCGTCCCAGTCGCGGACGGCCGATGCCGGGGCCGAGCGGCTGGTTGGCCAACGGCTTGGACACGTCGGCCAGCTGGCTGTCGACCTTGTCCAGCAGATAGCCGCGCATGATCGTGGTCGCGACCAGGCCGGAGGTGAGCAGCGCCGCGGTGACCAGCGTGAGCAGCACGAGCACGATGGTGATCCGCAGCGGGTAGCGCTCGGTCAGGCGCGGGCGGCCCGACATCAGCTCGGTCCCCGCGGCGTCCGCAGCACATAGCCGACGCCGCGAACTGTGTGCAGCAGCTTCTGGTCCCCGGTGTCGACCTTGCGGCGCAGATAAGACATGTACGACTCGACCACGCCGGCGTCACCCGCGAAGTCGTAGTTCCAGACCGCGGAGAGGATCTGGCCCTTGGACATCACCCGCTCCGCGTTCTCCAGCAGGCAGCGCAGCAGCTTGAACTCGGTCAGCGACAGCTGCACGGCCTCACCGGCCTTGAACACCTCGTAGCTGTCCTCGTTGAGCTCGAGGTCGGCGTACTTGAGGATCGCCGGCTCGGTCGCGGCCTGCTCGCGATGACCGGACCGGCGCAGCAGAGCGCGCACCCGGGCGACCAGCTCGTCCAGGCTGAACGGCTTGGTCACGTAGTCGTCGCCGCCGGTCTGCAGACCGAGCACCTTGTCCTCGACGGCGTCGCGGGCGGTCAGGAAGAGGACCGGAACGTGCCGGTCCTCTCCCCGTAGCCGCCGGACCACCTCGAAACCGTCCAGCCCGGGCATCATCACGTCGAGCACCACCAGATCGGGCTCGAGCTCGCGCGCCTTCTTCAGCGCCTCGGCCCCGTGCGTCGCCGTGGTCACGTCGTAGCCGGCGAACCGCAGGCTCGCGGACAGCAGCTCGACGATGTTCGGTTCGTCGTCGACGACCAGGAGATGCGGGCTCATGGCCTCCAGTCTGCCCCCGGCGACCGTGCGAACCCTGGCAGCTTCCTGGCAGTTCGCTGTGAGCGTTCCCCGGCCGGCGTCAGCGCGGGCCGCGCTTGAAGCCCCACTTGTCGCGGGCCGCGTCGCGGACCGTGCCGTCGTTGACGGTGGTCGCGGTGGCGACGTTGTTGGCCACCACAGCGGTCACCATCACCTGGTTGCCGGTCTTCACGTCGTCGATGCCGTCGCGGGCCGCGTTCACCAGGGTGTCCTCGGTCAGCGTGTACTCGCGGCTGTAGCCGTCCGCGCTCTTGACGGTGAGCTTGTCCTTGCTGACCGCGGTGACCTCACCGCGCTGCGTAGAAACGGTCTGGTAACCACCGCCCTCCTTCTCCACCACGAACTCGCCGTGCAGCGCACCCCTGCCGAGCCCGAACTCGCCGTGCCGGCCGCCTGTCTTGCCCGGCTGGGCCGGGTCGGCGGGCGCCGACGGCGAGGCCGAGGGGGACGGCGAGGGCGAAGGATCGGCGCTGGTGGTGGCCCAGGCGACTCCGCCGGCCGCCGTGGTGACGACCACCGCTGCCACGGTGCCGGCCACCCGCCACGACTTGTCGGTGAGCTTCTCGAACGACGCCATCTGCAACTGCCTCCCGGTACGACGTACCAGGCCTTCACCTGGTACTGGTCGTCCCACCCTGCGACGCCGACCTGAGACGAGCCTTCCGCGAAGCTGGCAAAATCCTGGCAATCAGACCACGAACAGGACCGCGCCCAGCCAGACGGCCGCGGCCAGCGCCGTCCCGATGAACTCGATCAGGATCGACAGGCCGGTCGCTCGCAGCGCGTGCTTGGTCGAGGTCCAGGCCAGCGGGTGCGTGCCGAGCCGCTGCCGCTCCGACAGGTAGACCCCGAGCGGGAACCCGACGAACATGCCGACCACCGGGATCACGAAGAACCCGACGATCCCGAGCAGCACCCCGACGAACATCGACCGCCGGGGCACGCCGGACTCGCGCAGCCGGCGTTCCGGTACGACGTACTTGACCACCTGGCTCGCACCGATCAGCACCACGGCCGCGGCCAGCACGACCCAGCCGGTCGCGCTCTGCTCCTCCAGCGCCCAGACCAGGATCGCCGCCAGGCTCAGCAGCGCCCCGGGCAGGATCGGGACCACGATGCCGATGATGCCGACGAAGATCGCCACGCCGACCAGGAGTGTCGCAACACTGTTCACACCCACCACTGTGCCGGAAAAGCGGCGGCTTAGTGTGGACGCATGGCTGCGCTGCACGAACTGATCACCACGCTCTCGGCTCCCTGGGTGGTGCTGTCGCCCCGCTCGGGTCAGCTCACCGGCACCGGAGCCGAAGGCGTCTATGCCCAGGACCGCCGGATCCTGTCCCGGTTGCTGGTCACGGTCGACGGGCGGGAGCCGCTCGCGGTGCACGTCGACGAGTCGCCCCGGGACGGGAGGCCGCACCCGCTCGGGGTCACGGTGTTCGGTGCGGTGGTGGAAGGCCTGGGCGACGGCGGGCACGATCCGACGGTCCGGCTGCGGCGGACCCGCACGGTCGACGGCAAGGGCCTGATCGAGCGGATCACCCTGGTCAACACCTCCCACCGGACCATCGAGTGCACGCTGAAGGTTGCCCTAGGCACCGATCTCGCGGGGACCGCCGAGGTGCGCAGCGAGGCAGCCGCGAGTCTTCCCGCGCTCGACCCGATCGCCGACGGCACGACCCTGCACTGGGAGAACGCCGCGGGAACGCGAGTGAGCGCTCTCTCCGATCCCGAGCCGTCTCTCACCGCCGACGGCATGCAGTGGCGGCTGCAGGTCGAGCCCGGTGACGAGTCCACGGTCACACTCCGGATCAGCGCCGTCTTCCCGCCGGCCAGCGGCTTCGAGATCAAGCCGCCCGAGCAGCGTCCGGCGTACGGCGAGATCGCGGTGTCCTGTGACGACTCGCGGGTCGAGCGGTGGATCCGGCGATCCCTGGACGACGTCGCCGCGCTGCAGCTGGGAACGGGCAGAGAGCGCTATCTCGGCGCGGGCCCGCCCTGGTACCTGACGCTGTTCGGCCGCGACTCGCTGATCTCGTCGGGGATGCTGATCCCGGTCGATCCCGAGCTCGCGGCCGGGACGCTGCGCGCGCTGGCGCAGTGGCAGGGCACCAAGGTGGACACCGACGCGGCCGAGCAGCCGGGCAAGATCCCGCACGAGTTGCGCGCCGAGGTCGCCGACCACGGCAACGGCCTCGTCCTGCCGGCGGCGTACTACGGGACGCACGACGCCACCCAGCTGTGGATCACCACGCTGCACAAGGCCTGGCGCTGGGGCATGCCCACCGACGAGGTCCGCGCCCTGCTGCCGAACCTGCAGAGAGCGCTCACCTGGATCAAGGAGTACGCCGACCCCGATGGCGACGGCTTCCTCGAGTACATCGACGAGTCCGGACACGGCTTGGCCAACCAGGGCTGGAAAGACTCCAGCGACTCCGTCCAATGGCCCGACGGCACAATCGCGACCGCGCCGATCGCACTGTGCGAGGTCCAGGGTTACGCGTACGCCGCCGCGCTCGCGGGTGCAGAGATCCTGAGCTCCTTCGGCCTCGACGGCGCCGACGAGTGGCGGGCCTGGGCGGCGGAGCTGAAGACCAGGTTCCGGGAGAAGTTCTGGGTCGACGGCTATCCGGCGATCGCGCTCGACGGCGACAAGCGCCCGGTCGCCGGCCCATCGTCCAACCTGGGTCACCTCCTCGGGACCGGACTGCTCGACGCCGACGAGGAAGCGGCCGTCGCCACCCTGCTCGGCGACAAGCAGCTGGACAGCGGTTTCGGACTCCGCACGCTGACGACCGAGATGACCGGCTTCAACCCGCTCGGTTATCACACCGGCAGCGTCTGGCCGCACGACACAGCGATGGCCGTCCAGGGCTTGTACGCCGCCCGCCAGGCGACCGTCGCCACGACGTACACGCGCGGCTTGGTCGAGGCCGCGGAGTCGTTCGGCTACCGGCTCCCGGAGCTGTACGGCGGAGCTGGTGTGGGGGCGGAGAGCACTCCGACGCCGTACCCGCTGTCGTGCCGCCCGCAAGCTTGGGCCGCGGCCTCAGCGATCGCAGTCGTCATCGCGGCGCTCGGCATCGAGCCGAACGTCCCGGCGGGCACGCTCGACATCACCCCGGCCGCCGACTTCCCGTGGCGCTCGCTGCGGATCGACGGTGTCCGGCTCGGGGAGCGAACGCTGACGGTCGAGTACACGGACGGCAACCTCACCCTGAGCTAGACGGCCCGAAGCCTCGACCTGAGCTGGAGGTTCAGTGCACCGTCGCGGTCAGAGCCGCGACAACAGCGACGGCCAGGTAACTTCCGCCCGCCAGATAGCGCTGGATCCGGGTGCTGCGCGGTGAGCGGAAGCGCCGGCCGATCGCGTCGGCGCCGACGGCGTAGCACAGGTCGAGCGCCAGCCCGATCACCAGGACCGCGAGGCCGAGCAGCAGCATCTCGGTGCGCACCTGGGCCGAGCCGGCGTCACGGCTGGTGAACTGGGGGAGGAAGGCGAGGAAGAACAGCGCCGCCTTCGGATTGAGCAGGTTCACCAGCACACCGGCGCGAAAGACGCGTCCCAGCGGTTCGGTGCGCAGCGCCCCCTGCCCGGAGGAACTGCCGGTCGCTCGCAGGGTCTTCACGCCGAGGAAGGCCAGGTACGCCGCGCCGGCCAGCGAGATCACCGTGAACAACTCGGGCGACGCCTCGAGCACGGCGACCAGCCCGAGTGCCGTGACCAGGATGTAGACCACCGACCCGGTCTCGATCGCGAACGCCGACACCACTCCGGCCCGCCGGCCCTGGGTCAGGCTGCGCAGCGAGATGTAGATGTTGTTCGGCCCCGGCATCCCGACCAGAACCACCGTCGCGCCGACGAACCCGAGCAGCTGCCCGATCCCCATGACCACCCTCACCTCTTCAACTGGACTGCCTTCGGCACTAGCCTGGCCGCTCGACATCCAGTCCACCCGAGCCAATCCGAGGAGAAGTGGACCGTTCCGGAGATCCCGCTGTCCTGGCCGACCTGATCGGGCGCCGGCTGACCGGAGGTTCCGGCGGCCTGTACCGGCGCCTGGCCGACGCGCTCGCCGCGCTGATGGGCTCGACCGAGCTGCCGGTCGGCGCCAAGCTCCCGGCCGAGCGACGGCTCGCGGAGGCGCTCGCGGTCAGCCGCAGCACGGTCGTCGCGGCGTACGACGAACTGCGCGCCCGCGGACTGGTCGAGAGCCGCCGCGGCAGTGGTACGACGGTCGCCCGGGCCGCGAGCCGGGGACGCTCGACCGCCGACAAGCGCATGCCGCTCGGGTACGGCGAGTCGCTGTTCCACCGGATCACGGTCGGGCCGGGCGACGTGATCTCGATGACGTACGCGGTCGACCCCGGCATCCCGGACCTCGCCGCCGAGGTGGAGGACCTGGCTCGCACGGACCTGCCCGAGCTGCTCCGCGACGTCGGCTACCACCCGCGCGGCATCGAGCCGCTGCGAGCGAGGATCGCCGAGCACTTCGAGCAGGCCGGGCTGCCGACCAGTCCGGACGAGATCGTCGTCACCAGCGGCGCGCACCAGGCGATCGCGCTGGTTACGCAGATGTACTTGCGCACCGGCGCGGCGGTCGTGATCGAGAAACCGAGTTGGCCCGGCTGCTTCGACCTGTTCGGCGCCGCGGGCGGACGGGTGGTCGGCGTACCTCTGGACGACGCCGGCATCCGGCCCGACCTGCTCACCGCCGCTCTGAAGGAGCACCAGCCGGCGATGTTGTTCGTGATGCCCACGTTCCACAACCCGACCGGCCGATTGATGTCACCGGCACGGCGTCGCCAGGTCGCCGAAATCGCCGCGTCGTACGGCGTGGTGGTGGTCGAGGACAACGCATATTCCGCCGGTGATCCGGCCGGACCGGAAATTCCGCCGCCACTGGCCGCGTTCGCGCCCGGTACGGCGGAAATTCTGTCGATCGGCTCGGTCTCGAAAGCGGTCTGGGGCGGATTGCGGATCGGCTGGATCCGCGCGCCGCGGCCGTTGGCCGACCGGCTCGCGCGGCACAAGGCGCTCGCCGATCTGGGCAGTCCGGTGATCGACCAGGCGCTCACCGCACGGCTGCTGCCGCGCCTGGCCGACGTCACCGCCGAACGCGCCCGGCTGGCCACCGGACGCCGCGCGCACATCGGCGAACTGCTCCGCGACCGGCTGCCCGAGTGGGAGTGGGAGGAACCGGCCGGCGGTTCGGCGTTGTGGGTGCGGCTGCCGGACACTGACGCGCGAGTGTTCGCGCAGATCGCCTTGCGGCACGGGGTCGAGATCGTTGCCGGACACGCCATGGATCCGACCGGTGATCACGACAACTACCTGCGGCTGCCGTTCGCCTACGCACCGGACGTGCTGGCCGACGCGGTCGACCGGCTCGCCCGGGCCTGGCGGGAGTTTCGCCGGCACGGGCCGGAGCCCGGCGTACCGATGGTGTGAGATGTCCGACACCGCCCGGACATGACGGATGGCGGCCACCCTGTCCGGGGGACCGCCATCGGTAGAAGTTCGTGGGGGTCTGCGCCGTCGTTGGCGCCTACGAGGCCTGGGGTTACCGCTCCTCTTCCGCGGCGACCGGGGTGGCGTCGAGCCGGCCCGTCTCGTCGTGGATGGTGATAGCGATGTTGCGCAGTTTCTCCGCGTGCTCCCGGCTGTGGTGGGCGCAGAACAGAAGCTCCCCACCGCTGGTCAGGGTGACACGAACGTAGGCCTGCGCGCCGCAGCGGTCACAACGGTCCGCAGCCGACAGGGTCGAACTCGGGGCGAGTGCTGTAGTCACTTGAGGCCTCATCTCATCTAGTTCCGTACTCACCAGATAGCAACATCCTGACATGCGGATCGCTTCCCGGTAGGTGCAGCGTGTCCGAATGTGAGACGAACCACCTGTTCCCTTATGACGCATATTGACGGGGAATCGTTTCGGATTCGGGCGATCTGTTGTTTCCGGCGGGTGTCGGGCGTGTCCTCTTTCACTGTGCGCCACTGGATGCTCACTGTGTGCTGACATCCGGAGTGTCGGAATTTCCCAGCGATCGAGTCCGGATCGATATCTGCCGAAACATCTATCTGGCTGTTCGTCAGTGCTGATGCTGTTCAGTTGTGGTGTGCCGAATCGGTACCCCGCCATCCTGCCCGACAACCCAAATCGGCCACGGCCACCTCCTGCCGGGGTTTGGGGGTGGCGCCTCGTAGGCTGTCACTCGTACGGCGGCCGAGTCGTCGTACGGATGTCTGTTTGTGAACCAGTGAAGGAGCCCAGTGGCCGCGCCGACGCCTCGCAGTACCGAGCTCGATCCGACGTACAACGCCCGCAACCTGCTCGTGCTCGAGGGACTGGAGGCGGTCCGCAAGCGGCCGGGCATGTACATCGGCTCGACCGACAGCCGCGGCCTGATGCACTGCCTGTGGGAGATCATCGACAACGCCGTCGACGAAGCCCTGGCCGGCCACGGCGACCGGATCGACGTCGTGCTGCACAAGGACGGCTCGGTCGAGGTCCGGGACAAGGCCCGCGGCATCCCGGTCGACATCGAGCCGAAGACCAAGCTGAGCGGCGTCGAGGTGGTCTTCACCAAGCTGCACGCCGGCGGCAAGTTCGGCGGCGGGTCCTACAACGCCTCCGGTGGCCTGCACGGTGTCGGCGCCTCGGTGGTGAACGCGCTGTCCGCGCGCCTGGACGTCGAGGTGGACCGCGGGGGCACGGTCTGGACCACGTCGTTCCGGCGCGGGGTGGCCGGCGAGTTCGACGGTGACGGCGCGGACGCGCCCTTCACCCCGGCCGTCGGGCTGCGCAAGGCGGGCCGGGCCAAGAAGGGCGTCACCGGTACCCGGATCCGGTACTGGGCCGACCGGCAGGTCTTCACCCGGGACGCGGCCTTCAACTACGACGAGCTGGTCACCCGCGCGCGGCAGACCTCGTTCCTGGTGCCCGGCCTGGAGTTGGTGATCCGCGACGAGCGCGGCGACGAGCCGAGCGAGGAGTCGTTCAAGCACGACGGCGGGATCAGCGAGTTCTGCGAGTTCCTGGCCACCGACCAGCCGGTCACCGACGTCGTCCGGCTGACCGGAACCGGCCACTTCACCGAGACCGTGCCGATGCTCGACGACGCCGGGCACATGACGCCGACCGACGTCGAGCGCGACCTGGACGTCGACATCGCGGTCCGCTGGGGCGACGGGTACGAGACCGAGGTCCGCTCGTTCGTGAACATCGTGGCCACGCCGAAGGGCGGCACCCACGTGGCCGGCTTCGAGCGCGCGCTGTCGAAGGTGTTCACCGGCGTCCTGACCGGCACCCGGCTGCTGAAGAGCGGCGAGGAGATCATCAAGGACGACGTGCTCGAGGGTCTGACCTCGGTGGTCACCGTCCGGCTGGCCGAGCCGCAGTTCGACGGCCAGACCAAGGAGGTGCTCGGGACGCCGGCCGCGTCGCGCATCGTCGCGAAGGTGGTCCAGACCGAGCTGGAGAAGTTCCTCACCGCGACGAAGGGCACGGCCAAGGCCCAGGCGCGCGCCGTCCTGGAGAAGGTCGTCGCCGCCTCGCGGACCCGGGTCGCGGCCCGGCAGCACCGCGAGCTGCAGCGGCGCAAGACCGCGCTGGAGTCGTCGGCGCTGCCGGCGAAGCTGGCCGACTGCCGCAGCAACGACGTGGACCGCTCCGAGCTGTTCATCGTCGAGGGTGACTCCGCGCTCGGTACGGCGAAACTGGCCCGCAGCTCGGAGTTCCAGGCGCTGCTGCCGATCCGGGGCAAGATCCTGAACGTGCAGAAGGCGTCGGTCGGCGACATGCTGAAGAACGCCGAGTGCGCCTCGATCATCCAGGTGGTCGGGGCCGGCTCCGGGCGGACCTTCGACCTCGAGCAGGCGCGTTACGGCAAGATCATCTTCATGGCCGACGCCGACTCCGACGGCGCGCACATCCGCTGTCTGCTGGCGACGCTGTTCTTCCGCTACATGCGCCCGCTGGTCGACGCCGGCCGGGTCTACACCGCCGTCCCGCCGCTGCACCGCTTCGAGCTGACGAACCCGAAGAAGGGGCAGGACAAGTACCTCTACACCTACAGCGACGCCGAGTACCAGCGGAAGTCGGCCGAGCTGATGAAAAAGGGCGTCCGCTGGAAGGAGCCCCCGCAGCGTTACAAGGGTCTGGGTGAGATGGACGCCGACCAGCTGGCCGAAACCACGATGGACCCGCGGCACCGCACGCTGCGCCGGATCACCGTGGACGACGGCGAGGCCGCCGCGAACGTGTTCGACCTGCTGATGGGCAACGACGTGGCCCCGCGCAAGGAGTTCATCGTCCAGGGCGCCTACGAGCTGGACGAGAACCGCATCGACGTGTGAGACACGCACACATCGCCCCCGCGTCCGACGAGGACGCGGGGGCGATGCTGGTCCAAGCGCGGAGTGTTGGTTGGTGCTTGATCGGTCGGCGGGCAATGGGCTCGGGGTCAGTGCGTGGATCGCAGGTTGGAGCAACAGGGTTTACGACGCGGACGGCCTGAGGTCTCGCGGATATCCGGCAGACCAAGGTATCGGGTTGGGAACACTTTCCCGCGAAGGGACCGCAGTCTGATCCCTTAAGGTCCACCTAGTGCTGCAGCACTCTGCAGTGATGTAAGGGGAGAGACGAAGTGTCTGACGATCACACAGGTACCGACGATCCCCTGAGCGCCCGGCAGCTCGACATCATCGGGGTCATCTACCGGCTGCTGACCGCAACCTCATCGTGGCCGACCTGGAGTCAAGTCGACCAGGAGGTGGACTTTTCCTTCGACATCGCCAATCCGTGGGCCATCGTCAGCGAGATCGATCGGCGCTACCTCTGGGCAATTAGCGAGACCGAACCACAGGACACAACGACCGTCGGACTCAGCATCCGCGGTCTTGCGGCGTGGCCTGCCGCCGCAGAAGATCTTGGCATCTTCCTTGATGCAGTCGCCTGGGTTGCTCAACAGACACGATCCAGAGCCGGAGACATCAGTTTCACGCCTCAAGACTTGAGCCAGAACCTTCAACTTCCAGCTGCCGGCCGTGACCAACTGCTGGCGCGCCACTCCGCGTTCTGGCAGGCCAACGGCTCCCTCACTAACAGCATCGGCGGGGTCGGTACCTCCGACTGGCAGATCAGTGCGTCTCGTCGTCAGGTGCGCGTGCTGCGCGATCTCTCGAGAACCGAAATAGAACGTGTGCTCAACGACCGACACGACGACCGCGTCGCGATCGGTGGGCCCAGCGCTCCGGGAAAACTCCTGAGTACGGAGCCGGATGTGACTCTCGCCCTGCCAATGCATGCAGCATCAGCCGCCAGGCCCGGCTCGCCGGAGGTCGATGCAGTCGGACCGACACAACCGTTCGAGGAGATCCTCGCGGAGAGCGGTACGACTTATCGTGTGTTCCCACAAGAAGAGCTCGGCCACGGGGGCCAAGGGAGGGTCTACCTTGGGCACGATCCGGACGGTCAGGAAGTCGCCATCAAACGGATCTCGTTGAGAGGCTTCGACACCACGAGGTGGTACCGCGACGCGCGGACGAGTGAACGGGAACGTGTCGTCGCCGAATACTTGCGTGCCGCAGGTGCCGAGGGCGTGTTGATGCTGCTCGACCAGGCCCTGGGAACCGACGAACTGGTGTATGTCTACCCCCGGGCGCAACAATCGCTGGACCAGTACCTGTCGACGAACATTCACCGCTCACCGGCGGCCACGGTGCGCTGTGCACTCGAGCTTGCGAACGGTCTGCTGGAGCTTCACGTGCGAGGCGTACTCCATCGCGACATCAAACCGCCGAATGCCTTGCACCACGATGGGCGATGGAAGTGGACGGACCTCGGTACCGCGCGTCTCATGTCCGAGCTCACAAGTACTTACACCCTTCAGGGAGTCATTACAGCCGCCTACGCAGCGCCGGAGGTGACCCGCGGGGAAGATGCGAGTGAGAGATCCGACGTGTATTCCTTCGGCTGTGTCATGTACGCCCTCGCCACCGGGCAGCCGCCGTTCACAGGTGTTGATGTCGTCGGTCAGCATCGCTCCAAACAAGCTGATCTTGGTCCGCTGAAGGCATTTGGTGAGAGCTATGCCGACGTGGTCCGCCACTCACTGTCGAAAGACCCGCGTGGGCGTCCTGATGCACTTTGGGTCGCCGAACGCCTCAGCAACATGGAGCGTCGCGCTCGCGGTGTGTCGAGTCTCAATGACTCAGTCAGGGATGAGGCTGACAGCGCGGAGCCTGCAGCCAGGGGCGCCCAGGGCGAACTACGGCAACGCCTCATCGAGATGCGCGAGCGCAGTGAGGAACGCAGTGCGGTGTTGGTCGAGAAGGAGCAGGCCGTGGCGACTCGTCATGCCGCGGCTGATGCGGCTAGGAGAGTCTTCGAGCGCTTCTTCGATGAAGTGCGTGCCGTCTTCGACGACGCTGTCCCGCACGTTCAAGCCCTCTTTGAGCAGGACACGTGGATCTTGTCGACAGCAGGGCGACGACTTCGGTTCAGCGTCGCGGAACCTGCCGACCTGCGCTGTTCGGCGCTACTGATTGGCTCGGTGTGGGTTGAGACTAGAGACGAGGGCGTCAAGAGTTTGGTTGCCAATATTGTTGCGATTGAAGACTCAGGCGGCCAGATCACCTGGAAATTGTTGAGGCTTCTGCGTAATGATCAGGCGGCACCTGACGACCGCAAGTCGGCGCGTGTGGGCGAAGCGTTGAGCGATGGCCGCGGCGGAGCCGCGGGCGAAGTGGTCGAGAAGTACTACCGACAGGCCGCAGAAGGACGCGTCGGCGGCCGGATCGTCACTGTAGACGCCGAGTCCGTTTTGAGTCCGTACGAGGTGACCGCTCTCTTCTTGGCCGAGGTCGAGGCTATCGAGGCGGCTGAGTAGTCCAAAGGCATTCCTCGACGCCGACATCGGAACACGCGGCCGCGCCGACTCCCTTCAAAGTCACAACAACTGGGCCAGGGCAGGGACACGTCCATGGCGGCAGATTCGGTGCTTGGCGGTACCCACGGCATTGCGATGCGTGTCGTCGAACCGCATGCCGATAGTGTCGCTCGTCCGAGGCATCACCACCTCGGCCGACACCGCGGTGAAGCTTGCATCACGCATCCAGGAGGCAGAAGCGATGAGTTGGTGGAACGCCATCCTGCCGGTTCTGACTCTCGTTCTCGGCTACGTCGGAACCCTGGTCACAGAAGCTGCCCAGGGCAATCGTGCCCGTCGCATCGCCAAGGAGGAACGCCAAGACGCGCTGAGCATCACTCGCAACCTCGAGCGTCGTACCTTCGAGTTGCAGACATTGATCGAACTCAAGGCTGCACTTGCAGACCTCGCGCGTGCCGCAGGGAGAGCACACCATTTCGACTTCATGAAGGCCCGGGAGACTGGAGCAGCAACGATGCCGACCACGCTTCTGCCATCAGAGATTGACGCTGCGCTGTTCGAGACCAACAGCCGCGTTCAGTCTCTCGTGGGTTTGGTGATGGACAACGCAGCGCGAGACAAGGTCGACGAGTTCACATCTGCGGTGGCCCGTCTCGGATCGAGAGAGCGTCCGGTCTCTGTCGCTGAGAGCGAACTCCTCGCCGCGGTGGTGCTCGTCGACGAGGCGCAGCGGCTACTTGCCGAACGGATCCGTGCCATCTACGAAGAGCCGGCAACCAGCTCGTAACCGTCGGCATCGGTTCGGAGGAGCCGGTCGAGTCGATCTGAGGGCGCCGAGTACGGCGATCCGGTAATGCGTCGAGGTCGAGGCCTGACGGATACCGATCAGCCGGCTCGACGAACTCGATTGGACAGCTTTCTGTGTGTCCGGGCCCGTAGTTGTACGCACTCAGTGCAGGCAAGCGACCGCGACGTTGCTGGAGGGATCCGTTATCAGCAAGCGTCACTGGTGTTCTGCCCAGCAGACATCGGCATCACACGCGCCCACTCCATTACTCGTGTGCGCCTGGCGCACGTGGGATTGATTAACGCTCCGCCAGCACCGGCGGTTCGCTGCGCATAGGTCCCGGTGCGATTTCCAGCGCATCACCCCCAGGATCGCGCCGGTTCTCTGTAGGCATTTGTGCCAGATCTGCATCCTCAGTGAGGTGGGGTGCGAGGATCGGGGCATGGAGCAACCGAACTTGCGGACCGCGCGGCTGGAGTTGGTGCCGTTGGGCGACGAGCACCTGGAGTGGGAGGTTCTGCTCGACTCCGATGCCGAGGTGATGCGGTACCTGGGGGGCCGGGCGCGGCCGCGCGAACAGGTCGAGGCCGCGCACCGGCTGCGGCTCGAGGACGCGCGCAAGAATCCGGGGCTCGGGTTCTGGGTCGGGTTCGACGACGACGGGTTCGTCGGGTGGTGGCTGCTGCGGCCGCCGTACGGGCCGGATCAGCCGAAGGTGCCCGGCGAGGCCGAGCTCGGGTATCGGCTGCTGCGCGATCGCTGGGGGCGTGGCTACGCGACCGAGGGGTCGCGGGAACTGCTGCGGTACGGCTTCGACGAGGTCGGGCTGGACCGGATCTTCGCGCAGACGTTGACGGTGAACATCGGATCGCGGGCGACGATGGCATCGCTCGGGATGTCGTTCGCCCGGGCGTTCCCTTCGTCCCACGACGAGCCGGGCGCCGAGTACGGCGAGGTGGAGTACGAGCTTCGCAAGCCGGTGTGGACGGAGCGGTTGTCCCTCGCCCGGCCGCCGAAGCTGCCACGGCTGGTGGCTTTCGATCTCGACAACACGTTGATCGATCGCAACGGCGCGTTCCGGGCGTGGGCCGAGTGGTGGGTCGAGAAGGAGGGCCTGGGCGCGGACGCGCTGGCGTGGTTGCTGGCCGAGGACCACGGTGGGTTCAGGCCGCGCGAGGAGCTGTTCGCCGGTGTGAAGGCGTTCGGGGTCGACCGATCCGTTGAGGAGCTGGTCGCCGAGTACGACCGCGAGCACCCGCCGTTCACCTCGGTCGAGCCCGAGGTGCTCGACGGGATCGCCAGGCTCCGCGAAGCCGGCTGGCGGGTCGCGGTCGTCACCAACGGCGGCGTCGTCCAGCAGCAGCTGAAACTCGACCACACCGGCGTCGGCGCCGCCGTCGACTACGCGTGCATCTCGGAGAGCGCCGGCGTTCGCAAGCCCGACCGTCAGATCCTCGCGATCGCCGCCGAGCAGACCGGCGCCCGCCTCGAAGGCGGCTGGATGGTCGGCGACCACCCGGCCTACGACATCCTCGGCGGCATCAACGCCGGCCTGCGCACGATCCAGGTGGGCAGCGACCACGACGGGCCGACGGCCGATCACCAGGTGGAGTCGGTGCTGGAAGCGTTCGAGCTGATCCTCGCCGACTGACGCGGGTGCCCGTGGGTGCACCCGCGTCAGGGCGAGGTCAGACCGTGAACGCCTGCAGTTCGGCGATCCGGACCTGCTGGGCGACGGCCGGGTTACCGGTGGTGCAGTCGCTGGTCGAGCGCGGGTCGTCGTGCTGGCTCCCCGCGTACGCCGGCCCGCCGGTGCACTGGTTGGTCAGCACCCGCAGGCGCAGGTGAGTCGCGACGGTCGGCCGGATCCGGAACGACCGCAGCTTCAGGTCCGGCGCGGTCGGCCGCGGCGCGTTGGCCGGGAACGCGTCGGACGGGCTGGTGTAGACCGATCGGTAGTCGGCGTCGTCGGCGCAGTCCGACCCGGTGCCGGTGTTGCAGGACAGCACCTCGAAGCGGCGCAGCGCGGTGAACCGGTTCTGCGCGATCGGGTCGGGGTCCGTCGCGACCTGGGGCCGGAGCAGGGCGCTGACCTGGATCCGGCTGACCAGCGTGGCCCGGTCGCCGGCCAGATCGACGGTGACGGCCTTGCCCTGGACGGGTGATCCCACCGACGCCCAGTTGGTCGCCTCGGTGTCGTCGATCAGCCGGTCCAGGTTGACGCCGTCGCCGGTCGCTGTCGCTCCCGACGAACCGGAAGCCAGGTTGCGTTGCAGCACCAGCGGCAGTGTGCGCTGCTGACCGGATCCCAGTCGCAGGCTGAACGACTTGCTCCCGAAGCCTTCGCCGGCCGCGATGAAGCTGTAGCTGCCGGGGGCGATCTCAGCGGTGTCCGGCAGCGGTGTGGCCGGGTCGGTGTCGGCGATCGGCATCGACCGTCCTTCGTACTCGCCGACGTACAGCTTGATCGGGCGCCCGGAGGCCTGGCCGGCGGCGGCGATCCGGACGGTCGCGTTCCGCCCGTACGGCGAGGCGAAGCTCGGCACCGGATTCTCGTCGTTCGGCCCGGCGCTGCTCGCGTCGCGGCCGAGGCCGTGCTGGGCGAACGCCGTCCACAGCAGCGGCGCGTTGACCCCACCGAACCTGATCTGGTCGGCCGCCAGCATCGCGTTGCGCAGATCGACCATGCTGACCGCGGGGTCGGCGGACAGCAGGAGCGCGTCGAACTCCAGCTGCACCCAGCGCCGGTTGCCCGGGCAGCTTTCCACCGGGACCTTGCCGTCCGCGCAGGCGCGCTGCTGGGCCGGCGTACCGATTCCGTAGCGGTCGATCAGGGCCTGGCGGACGTCGAAGCTGGTCGCACTCCAGATCTCACCGTCCGCGTGGACCTGCTCGCCGACCAGGTCGTAGGCGACGTTGCTGTAATTGAGCGGGCTCTTGCTCATGTCGTAGTTGCGGATGCCGGTGACCAGATCCCCGGTGGCGTAGCCGCCGACGACGTACGGCGTGTTGCCGCGCGGCCGGAACCCGTAGCCGTACAGGTACTCCATCGCGAACAGGTCGGAGTGCGACTCGTTCATCGCCCCGGCCTGGTCGCCGGACCAGCCGCGGTCGGGACCACCGATCAGCCGGCCGCTGATCGCGTGCGCGTACTCGTGCCCGATCACCGACATGTCGTAGTCGCCGTCGACGCAGGGCGCGTAGAACGCCCCGGCCACCGGCTGCCACAGGAACATGTTGGTGATCGCCGGGACTCCGTCCGGCGGCGTGATCTGGTTGGCGTTGTTGCGGGACGCGAACTCCGGCGGCGCGCCACCGGCCCGGCCGCCGGCCTGGGCGTTGCCGAGTTCGGGATCGTTGCCGAGGCCCCCGGCGGTGCCGTTGGCCGTCTGCAGGTTCCAGGTCCGCTCGGTGAACCCGAGGTGGTAGGACCAGTCGTGCATCCGGTTGTGGCCGGCGAACAGGTTGGCGATCGCCGCGTCGATGTCGTTCTGCCGCGCGGTGGCGAAGACGTCCGGGTCACAGCGGTTCTCGTACCACTGATTGGTCCACGGGTAGGTGTAGTCGCGGGTCGGGCTGGGGGTCGACGTCCGGGTCCCGACGGAGTTGTTGGTGAGCAGGTCCCACTTCTCGGTCGTGCGCGCCTGGTTGCCGGACGACGTCTGGCTGGGCGCGCCCGTCGCCGGATCGACGTCCCAGGCGATACCGGAGCCGGCCGCACTGACGGCACGCTCGCAGCCCGGTCGCTGGATCAGGCACCAGGTGACGCGGGTGTCGTTGGTGGAGTAGTCAGCGGGCGGATTGGCCGGGAACACGTCCCACTCGGGATTGTCGGAGTGCTGGTCGGCCAGGTCCTCCCGCAGCAGCACCTCACCGGACCGGGCATCCACATACGTGGTGAACGCGGTGGGGTGCGCCTTCTCCTTGCCGATCAGCACGACCTGGTACGCCGTCCGCGCACCACCCGACGGCATCGGCAAGGCGGCCAGCCGGACCCGCGAGATGGCCAGCTGGTCGACGGAGACGTCCGCGTTCGCTGCCGCGGCGGCCAGCGCGTCGGCCTCGCTGAGGGTGGCTGGTGCGGGTTGGGTGGATGCTTCCGGACTGAGGGTGGACGACACGTACACCACCTGGCCGGCGCTGATTCCGAGCGAGACAAGTCCTTCGTTGGCGGCCGGCAGCGATCCGAAGCGCTGGCGGAGCATAACGATCGAGCCCTTGCCCATCGGCTGCTTCAGCTGCACGTCCATCGCCCGGACCGCGTCGGCCGACACCCGGAACAACTCGGCGTTGCGGGTGAGGTAGTCGCGAGCGACCTGCACGGGGTCGGCCGAGGCGGCCGCTTTGGGTTGCGCGGCCGGAGCGGGCACCAGCGTCGCGGGAGTGCCGAACCGGTTCCACCGGACGCCGGTCGCGGTCCGTGCGGCCTGCTGGCGCTGACTGGTCGTCGGCGCGGAGCTCCCGGTGCGGTAGTCGGCGTCCCGGGTGGTCCCTCCGGTCGGGTCAGCCACGGAGGCGCCGGCGGACTGGGACATGGGCCGGGCGAGTGATCCCGGGTCCGGCTGATCGGCGCCGGCGGCCGTACCGGTGCCGGACATCGCCGCGATCAGGCCGGCGAAGGCGAGGAGGGCCCCTGGCCCTCGGAGTGTTGGTCGTGGCATGGTCGCGTTCCTCTCCGCAGGGCGCCGGGCGGCGCGCCGGTGGGGCGAAGGCCATCGTCGCGGGGATATGCCCCGCTGTCACCAGCAGAGCACTGAGAGTTTCGTTCTGTTCCCGCGCGATTCCCTCGCAGCAGCCGCCCGCGCCTCAGGCGGTCAGCCCAGCGCCCTGCGGAGCATCTTGTGGGCGCCTTCGACGATGGCGTCGCGGTTGGCCTCGTACGTCGGGTCGGTGATCTCGGTCTTGTTCGCGACGTCGAATTGCAGGACCGGGACGTGCAGGTGGCCGGCCGGCATCAGGGGATCCAGCAGGTCGCGTTGCAGGGTGTTGCGGTAGGCGACCTCGTTGGAGAGGTAACCGCCGCCGGCGCCTTCGGAGGCGATCGAGCCTTCGGTGGGGCCGAGGGGCCGGCGGACCGGGAGGGTTTCGCCGGCGGGGATCTCGAGCACCGACGTGTTCACGCGGGTGCGGAACGGTGTGACGTCGGCCTGCGACATCCGGGCGGTTGGCAGGCTGGTGGTCAGCCACTCCGGTCCCGGCGGCATGCTCGGAGAGACGACCGGCGCGTTGATCGTGCCGCCGCCCCACAGGTTGTTGTTGTCACCGATCGAGCTGACCGAGCGGCGGCGGCCGTTGAACACCTCGAGGTCGAAGATCCCGACCCGGCCCTGGCTCGCGGTCATCACCAGGTCGGCGTGCTGCGGGCCCGGCCGGTAATGCGGGGCGAGCGCGTTCTCGACCATGTTCTCGTCGAAGTCGGTGTACCGGACCGGGAAGACCACCGTCTGGATCTCGTACGTCGTACCGCCGACCCGCCAGCGCTGCCCGTCCAGGGAGAGCGCGTTCGCGCCGGAGGGGTTGCCGATCCGGATGTCCGCGTCCAGCGTGAACGGGTCGAACCCGGTGACCAGGATCTTGCGGACGCCTGGCGAGAACCGGGTGCTGGTGATGCCGCGCGAGGAGTACTCCAGGCTTCGGATCAGCTCGGCGCGGTCCGCCGTACTGAGGCTGAACGACGGCTGCCACTGGCGCAGTGCCAGGGCCATCGAGATGCGGGCCCAGTACAGACCGCGGTCGTCGGTGGCGGGCAACGCCGGCGCGGTCTGCGGGTGCTGGGCGCGATGGGTCGCCGTACGCCAGAGCGCTTCGGCCTGGGCGCGGACGACGAGCCGGGCGACCAGTTTGTTCGGCGCCGCGCAGAGCAGGTGGCTGAACAGGCTGACCTGCTTGTCGAAGCCGGACCGGGCCAGGATCTGCGCGGGAACCGACGGACCGCCGGCGATGCCGTTGTCGAGGCGTTGTTCCTCGACGGTGCCGGTGACGGCGGGGTCGAAGCAGGAGCCGTGCCGGTCGAGCGGTTGGCCAGGGCGGTCGACGGCGACGGCGGCCGGCGCGGGGGTGGCGGTGAGGACGGTGCTCAGCGCCAGGGCGCCGACGAGCAGCGAGCGGGAAAGAGAGCTTGGGCGGAGTCTCATAAGGAGTTCCTATCAGGTTCCGGCCGGTCCGGCCGGAGTTCCTGGGCTGTCGCGGTATTGCAGACAGTATGCAATGCGCTACTTTCGGAAGGCGGCGTCGCCCCACCCGCAGCCCCGTGAGGAGAAACTCCTGTGAGCATTCCGCCCCCGCCCGGCCCGCCGGCCTCCGCTGGAGGCCCGCGTCCCACTCGCCGCCGGCTCCTGACCACCGCGGTCGGCGCAACCCTCAGCGCCGGCTTGGGCGCCGCGGTCCTGACCTCGTGCCAGGACTCCGGCGCCGACCCGACGGCGGCCGGTCCCACCTCGGCCGGCCCGACGACGGACGGCTCGACCTCGGCCGGACCGACCAGCGGTCAATCGAGGCAGCCGGACGCGGCTCCACCGGCCGAACCGCCCGTCGTCACCGGCGACCAAGCACTACGGCGCCTGCTGGAGGGCAACGAACGGTTCGTTGCCAACCGCACCGAACCGATCGACGAGGGCCTGGACCGCAGGGTTGCTGTCAGCAAGAGTCAGCAACCGTTCGCGACCGTGATCGGCTGCGTCGACTCACGCGTCCCGATCGAGCTGGTCTTCGACCGCGGGCTCGGGGATCTGGTGGTCGTGCGCAGCGCGGGCGAGGCGCTGGACCACTCGGTGACCGGAAGCCTGGAGTTCGGGGTCGCCGAGCTGCACACACCGTTGCTGATGGTGCTCGGGCACCAGCGCTGCGGCGCGATCGACGCGACGATCAAGGCGATCGACACCCATCGCACCGGCGCGCACGAAGGCAAGATCGGCTACCTGGTGGACACGCTGTCCCCGGCTGTCCGGCAGGTGGCCGGCCGGCCGGGGGACAGGTTGGAGAACGCCGTCCAGGCCAACGTCCAGCACGTCCTCGCGCAACTGCGGAAGTCCCCGGTGCTCGGTCCGCTGGAGAAGTCCGGCAAGGTGAAGCTGGTCGGCGCCTACTACGAGCTCGACACCGGCAAGGTGGTCGTTCTTTAGACGATCTGGGTCAGGCGGCCGGTGTCGACGTCGTACATGAAACCGCCGACGAGCACGTCGTCGCTGATCAGCGGGTGCTCGCGGACGCCGGCGACGTCGCGGCGCAGGGCTTCGAGCTGGTCGGGAATGACGTTCAGCGGCAGGTACGCCGCCGACTGGCCGGCCGCCTTCTCGACCTTGGCGCGCATCTCGTCCTCGGTCATCGAGGCCATCGCGCAGCGGGTGTGCGGGATCACCATGATCCGCCGGACGCCGAGCAGGTGGACACCGAGCACCAGCCCGGTCATCGTCAGTTCGGTGACCCGGCCGCCCGCGCTGCGCAGCACCTTCGCGTCACCGGGCTTCAGCCCGAGCATCTCCAGCGGAGGGATCCGCGAGTCCATGCAGGTCACCACGCCGACCCCGGCGTGGGCGATGCCGTCGAAGCCGCTGTAGGCGAAGTGGTCGGCGTACTCGGCGTTGGCCGCGAGCAGGTCCTCGAAGCCGGTGATCGGTGGGGAGACGTCGGCACTCATCGGGTACCACCCGGAACTACGGTGCCGGCACGCAGGATCGACATGTCGTAAGGCTCCTTTCCACAGGACTCCGGGCGGGGAGGATCAGCGGGTTCGCTCGCCACCGGGACCAGCCAGGTCCGGCCGTCGCGGTGCGCGACGGTGACGGTGTCGAGGTCTTCCGCGACGACACCGAGCACGTCCAGCGCCACCTCGCCAGTGAGGTGCCGCACCGCGATCTCGGCGACTTGGCCGCGCTTGGTCCAGGCGGACCGTCCACGCAGCGACTCCAGCACGGTTTCGCCGCGGTCCGCGGCATCCAGTACGGCGGTCGCCGACGACACTGTCAGGCGACCGTGCATCATCCCCGCGGGCAGCAGCGTAGCGGTCGGGGAGAATCGGTGACCGCTCAGGTGGTTCGATTCCCAGACCCGCCCGGGGAAGCGGGTAGCCAGACCGGCCACGATCGGCCGGCCGAGCAGCGCGCAGCACTCGTCACGCTTGCCGTTGGTGCAGACGAGCAGGACGGACTGCGTGACGGGTGAGAGCTCGGGCAGCGAAGCCCGCGCCGCGTCGAGATCGCCGCGGTTGACCGCGTCCAGATCGAGCGCGTCGAGCTTGGCCGGGTCGTCGACGCAGCCACCGAGCAGCCAGGTCCGGCCCGGGGCGGTGCTGGCGACGTACACCTGATGAGCGCGTGGTACGGCGTCCGCATGCTTGCCGGGGCTGCGGATCAATCCGAACCGCAGGTCCGCCTTCTTGCACGCGCCGTCGATCCGGCGGCCGAACTCGGGATCCAGGTGACTCTGGGTGGGCGCCTTGGCACCCCACGGGCCGGGCTGCTCGACCACAACCCACCCGGCGGCCATCACAGCCGTGCCGGGCATCGGTTCGTCCAGTTCCCGGCAGATCGTCGAGCAGAGCTCCGGCCGACCGAGTAAGGGTGCACTCACATTGCTCAACGGTACGCGAGCCGGGACCGGTTCCCCATGACGGTCGTCACCCGTGGACAGCGCGTCGCCCTCCCAGCAGCAGCACCGCCAGGACGGCGGCCGCGAACGCGCAGACCGCCGCCCCGGCGAAGATCGTGTGCAGTTGTGAAATCGCCGCTTCGCGCAGCGCGTCGACAAACGGACGGCAGGTGCCGGGATTGGCCGGGCACAGCTCGTTCGGCGAGGGGACGTCCGCGGCCAGCGCGTAGTACCGGCGCAGGCCGATCGCGGTCAGGGCCGAGACGCCGACCAGCATCCCCACCATCCGGGCGACGACGACCAGTGCGCTGACGAGTCCGTGGCTGTCCTGCGGGGTGGCCCCGAGCATCGCCGTGTTGACCGGCGACAGCGCGAGGCCGAACCCGAATCCGCAGCCGAGCAGCACGAGCGTCGCGGGCGCGGTGTCGAGCGCGTCGCGGCCCCAGAATGCCATCAGTGCGAACATCGCGCCGGCCAGCGCCAGCCCCGCGGCGGTGATCAGGCCGAGGCCGTAGCGGCGGGTCAGCCAGCCGCCGACGACAGCGCCGATCGGCAGCGCGATCAGGAACCGGAGCAGGACGAGCGCGGCGGCGAGCTGGCCGCCGCCTTGCGTGGTACGGGCGAAGACCGGGATGTCGACGAGTGCGGCGATCAGTGCGGCGCCGACGAGGAAGCTCACCACGAGGGATCCCCAGGCAGCCTTGTCGCGGAGCAGGCCGACGGGGACGATCGCGCGCGGCGTACGGCGCTGCCAGAGTGCGAAGGCGATCGCGAAGACGGCGGCTCCGATGAGGAGCCACGGGCCGGCGGGGGAGAGGACCTCACGCTCGGGGTCGGCAGTGGCGAAGGCCAGTACGACGCCGGCCAGGGCCAGGGCGAGCAGGAGTGCGCCGGTCAGGTCGATCTGGGCCAGCGCGCGGAGATTCGTCTTCCTGAGGAGGAGTACAACCCAGGCGATCAGCAGGAGGGCGGTGACCAGGCCGATCGGGGTGAGCAGCCTGGACTCGCCGGTGAAGGGCACGAACGGCAGGCCGAGCGTCACACCGGTCGCCAGTCGTTCTGGCGCGGTCAACGTGAGCCCGAGCACGATGCAGGCAAGCAACCCGACGGCCGCTGACAGCGGTGGTCGTTGCCGGCCCCGCAGCAGGACTGCGAGAACGACCGCGACGATCAGGTTGAGCCAGAAGATCCAGCGCCAGTCCGCGACAGCCAGTACGGCGGCGCCGAGCAGCGGGCCGAGAACCGAACCGAGCTCCTGAACGGCGCCGACCACGCCGAGCGGAAGTCCGCGTCGGTCAGGTGGCCAGAGATCGGCGACGAGCGCGAGCGTCGCCGGGACGAGTCCGCCACCGCCGATGCCTTGCAGGAAACGGCCGGTGACGACGAGTGAGAGGTCGTACGCCGCGGCGGTGATCAGCGAGCCGACGGCGAACAGCAGGAGCGCGCCGACCAGGACCGGCGTACGGCCGACGACGTCGGTGAGCCGCCCGATCAGGGGCAGGACCGCGATGTAGCCGAGCAGGAAGCCGGACACGATCGGCGCGGCCCGTTGCAGCTGGTCCGCGGACAGCCCGACGCCCGCCATCATGTCCGGCAGTGCCAGCACGACCACGTAGGTGTCGGCCGCGGCGAACGCGACCGCGATCGAGGCGAGACTCAGCCGAGCCCGCGCGCTGCCCACCGCGGTGGCGTCCGTCACGGCTTGGTGATCTCGACCTGCTCGCCGTACCGGTCCAGGGTCAGGTCGTAGCTACTGGTCGCGCCGTCGTAGAACGGGCCGGTGATCGTTGCCGACACCAACTGCTTGGTGTCCTTGTCGATCTTGAACGTGCTCGGGAAGTCCTGGTTGGCCGGTGCCTTGGGGAAGATGCCCTGCAGCGTCTTGCCCTGGACCGCGCCGGTGACCTCGGTCAGCACCTTCGAGCCGTCCCGCGTCTCGCCCTTGATCGCCGGGTCCTTCAGCGTCGGCAGCACCGAGGTGACGCCCTTGTCGGGGTCGAGCAGAATCGCCGGGTCGGGCGCGCCGAGACCGGCCAGCTGCTCCGGCGGCAGCTCGATGAACTTCGGCGTGAACGGCAGCTTGGCGTAGACCTTGCCGCCGACCGCGACCACCTCGGCGTCGATCGGCGACCCGGCCGCGCGCACGGTCAGCTTGCCCTTGAACGCCGGCGCGTGGGTCGCGACGCCGTCCCCGTTGGCCAGCGTCTGGGCGGTGTCCGGCAGGTCACGGCCGGCCAGGACGACGTGCACGCTGGTCGCTTCGTCGATCGTCTTCTTGACCTCGGTCAGCAGGGCGACCGGGTCGTCGCCCCTCTTGCCGTCTCCGTCGCTGTCCTTGTTGTCCGTGCAGCCGGTCAGGGCGAGCACCAGCACCGCGCCGACCGCGACCAGTCTGTTCATGACCTCAGCCTGCCAGGTCCGGGGCGCAGGCCGCGATCGGCTGCGCCACCGGTACGCCGGAACCGTCGCGCCGCGGGTCGATCGGCGGCAGGTCCACCGGCGCGCCGCTGGTCGCGCTGGCCTTCACCGGCGCCGTGCCGACGAAGCCGAACAGCAGCCCGTCCTCGCCCTTGAGCAGTCGCTGGCAGCGCACGCCACCGGTGCCACGGCCCTTGGCCGGGTACTCGCTGAACGGCGTCACCTTGACCGCGCCGACCTCCGTGCCGGGCAGGGCCGAGGAGGAGCCGGCGATCGTGACGACGTGTGCCTCGCGGCCGGCGTCGACCGCGCCGAAGTAGACGACCTTCGCTCCGGCCGACAGCCGGATCCCGGCCATGCCGCCCGCCGTACGACCCTGGGGACGGACGACCGAGGCGTTGAAGTGCAGCAACTGCGCGTCGCTGGCGATGAAGCAGAGCTCCTCCTCGCCGGTCGCCAGTTCGACCGCGCCGACCACCTCGTCGCCGTCGGCGAGCCGGATGACCTCCCACGAGTCGCGGTTGCTCAGGTGGTCCGGTACGACGCGCTTGACCACTCCGGTCGCCGTACCGACAGCCAGGCCGACGGAATCCGGGTCCAGCGTGGTCAGCGCGAGAGCGCGCTCTCCCGGCTCCAGCTCGACGAACTCGGCGATCGGCGCGCCGCCCTGGAGGTTCGGCGCGCTGGCCGTCGTCGGGACGGCGGGGAGGTCGAGCGACTCCAGCCGGATCAGCCGGCCGGCGCTGGTGACCAGGCCGTACTGGCCGCGGGCGGTGCTCTTGATCGCCGAGACGATCGCGTCGTGCTTGGCCCGGCTGTCACCTGGCCCGAACGGCTCGACGCCGTTGGTCCGGGCCAGCAGACCGGTCGAGCTCATCAGCACCCAGCACGGGTCGTCGGTGACCTCGAGCGGTACGGCGGCGGTCTTGGCCGCGCCGGAGGACTCCAGCAGGACCGTCCGGCGCGGGGTCCCGTAGGTCTTGGCGATCTCGGCCAGTTCCTCGGAGACGATCTTGCGCAGCAGCGTCTCGTCCTCGAGGATCGCGGTCAGCTTCTCGATCTCACGCTCGAGCTCGGCCTTCTCCGACTCCAGCTCCAGCTTGCTGAACTTGGTCAGCCGGCGCAGCGGCATGTCGAGGATGTAGTTGGCCTGGACCTCGGACAGGTCGTAGATGTCGATCAGCCGGCTCCGCGCGGCGCTCGCGTCGTCGCTGGTGCGGATGATCTGGATCACCTCGTCGATGTCCAGGATCGCGATCAGCAGGCCGTCGACGATGTGCAGCCGGTCCTGCGCCTTCTTGCGGCGGAACTCGCTGCGCCGCCGGGTCACGTCGAAGCGGTGCTGCAGGTAGACGTCGAGCAGCTCGCGCAGGCCGAGCGTGCGGGGCTGGCCGTCGACCAGGCAGACCGCGTTGATGGAGAACGAGTCCTCCAGCGGGGTCAGCTTGTACAGCTGCTCCAGCAGCGCCTCGGGCACGAAGCCGTTCTTGACCTCGATCACCAGCCGGGTGCCGTGGCTGCGGTCGGTCAGGTCCTTGACGTCGGCGATGCCCTGCAGCTTCTTGGCCTGGACCAGGGTCTTGATCTTCTCGATCACCTTCTCCGGGCCGACCGTGTACGGCAGCTCGGTGACCACGATGCCCTTGCGCCGCGGGGTGACGTTCTCGATCCGGGCGGTGGCCCGCATCTTGAAGCTGCCGCGGCCGGCGGCATAGGCGTCCTTGATGCCTTCCAGGCCGACGATCTTGCCGCCGGTGGGCAGGTCCGGGCCGGGAATGAACCGCATCAGGTCGTCGAGGCCGGCGTTCGGGTGCTTGATCAGGTGCCGCAGCGCCTGGATCACCTCGACCAGGTTGTGCGGCGCCATGTTGGTCGCCATCCCGACCGCGATCCCGGCGGCGCCGTTGACCAGCAGGTTGGGGAAGGCGGCCGGCAGCACCGACGGCTCTTCCTCGCGGCCGTCGTAGTTCGGTTTGAAGTCGACGACGTCCTCGTCCAGGCCGTCGGTCATCGCCAGCGCCGAGGGCGCCATCCGGCACTCGGTGTAACGCATCGCGGCCGGGCCGTCGTCGAGAGAGCCGAAGTTTCCGTGGCCGTCGATCAGCGGGACCCGCATCGACCACGGTTGCGCGGTCCGGACCAGGGCGTCGTAGATCGCGCCGTCACCGTGCGGGTGGTACTTACCCATCACCTCACCGACGACGCGGGCCGACTTCACGTGCCCGCGGTCGGGGCGGATGTTGTTCTCCGCCATCGAGAACAGGATCCGCCGCTGCACCGGCTTCAGGCCGTCCCGGGCGTCCGGCAGCGCCCGGGAGTAGATCACCGAGTAGGCGTACTCCAGGAAGCTGGTGCGCATCTCGTCGGAGACGTCGACGTCGAGGATGCGCTCCTCGAAGTCCTCCGGTTCGGCGGTGGTGCTGGAACGGCGTGCCATGCGGGTCTGTGTACTCCTCGGTGATGCCGGCTGTTACGCGCCGCGGCGGTCGGGCGGCAGCGCCATTGTCCCCGGTCGCCCCCACGATGCGCGGCAGCGACCCGGCCCAATCGCGCCAACCCTACGACGCCGTACGGACAACCGGCGCCGGCCCGCCGATGTGTCCGGGCCGGGGACTCCGCGAGCATGTGGACTCGCGGGTCCGAACGCCTGTGTCGCGTGCCTGCGCACCCGGATGGGCCGCGGCGCGCACACGGGGTGTCAGGTGCGCCGCGTCGCCGCGCGCTCGGGTGACCCTGGACGACGGCCGGCGCCGGGGTCCGCCCGTCCGGACGGACCCCGGCCGGGCATCACCAGATCTTGTCGTCCGGTGACGGTCCGGCCGTGATGCGGACCGAGTCGGCCGTGATGCGGACCGAGTCGGTGGTGTCGCTGGTGATGCGGACGGATCCGTCGGCCAGGGCGGTGGCTGGGACGGCCAGCAGGCCCGCGGTGAGCAGGGCGCCGGCGATGAGTCGTTTGCGCATGGTGGTTCCTTTCTCTTCCGCCGGCCTGTTCAGCAGGTGGAGGTCCCACCGGCCCGGACCGGCGTTCCGATCGTCCGCGGTTCGCGGGCCGTCGACCGCCGGGTGTCGTCCAGATCGAAGTGTTGGCTCAGCCGTGCGCGCCGTGCTACTCCGCGGCCCCCGACGGATGGGAGTGGCGCAGGATGAAGGCGGTCGGGGCCAGGGCGGAGCCGGCAGTCAGGACCAGGCAGACGGCGGCGATGCCGAGCAGGGTGATCCAGGGGACTGTGACCGGGACGTCGGTGAGGCCGTCGGTCATCGCGTTGCGGATGAGGGCGCCGACGGTGACTGTGATGACGGTGCCGAGGGTGAGGGCGACGGCGCCGACCAGGGTGGACTCCCAAAGGACCATCCGGCGGATCTGGGCGGGCGTGGCGCCGAGCAGGCGGGAGGTGACGAACTCGCGGCCGCGTTGGAGGCTGCCCATCAGCAGGGTGTTGACGATGGCGATCGCGCTGTAGAGCGCGGCGGGGCCGAGCAGCAGGAGCAGGCCGAGCTTGTTGCCGTCGCGGACGCCCTGGCCCTGTTCGGCCTCCCAGGTTGCGGCGGGTACGGCGTGGGCGCCGGGGATGGTGTTGAGGGTGTCGATCAGGGTGCTGAGATCGACGCCGGGCTCGGGCAGCACGAACCACCGGTCGGGCTGCGCCTTCGGAGCGTGGGCGCGCGCCAGGTCCTGCGAGACGAGCATCGAGGCGTTCACCTCGACCGCGGTCCGGATGATCGCGACGACCTTCAGCCGGGCGGCGTGGCCGTCCAGGAAGGTGACCGGGATCTCGGAGCCGAGCCGGTAGCCCTCGTAGCCGGCGAGTTCCTTGCTGATGGCAACGGTGTTGGCGCCGGAGAGCGCACCGAGATCGCCGGAGAGCGCTTCCAGCCGGCGGGCCCGCGGCGCGACGGAGGTGTCGATGCCTTCGGCGTCCTCGAGGTCGGCGGCGTCACTGGTCGTGCGGATCATCGTGAGCGGGATCGCGCCGTCGACCGCGGAAACACCGGACGTCCCGAGAACGCGCTCTCCGAGGTTCTCCGTGTCGCCGGTGCTGGTGACGACCACCGGAGCGAGCAGGGTCTCGCGGATGGTGGCGACCGAGGCGTCGGCGGCGAAGCTGAGCGTGAGAACCATCGAGCCGGCGATCGCGGAGATCGCCAGGATCGGAGCCGCCAGCGACGCCGTACGGCGGGGTGCCGCGACGACGTTGCTCTTGGCGAGCCGGCCGGAGACGTTGGTCCAGGCGACCAGCGGTACGGCGAGCAGGCGGCCGACCGCGGGCACGACCAGCGGCGCGAGCAGGGTCAGCGCGATCACCAGCAGCATCGGCGTGAACATCGCCAGCGGGATCACCCCTTCGCCCGTCCCGGGCTGGATCAGCGCCAGCAACACGATCGAACCAGCCAGGAACAGCCCGCCGAAGACGACCCGCACCGGACCGATCCGCGGCGGCTCCAGCGCGGCCTCGCGCAGTGCGTCGACGGCGCCGATCTTGCCCGCGCGCCGGGCGGCCGAGCGAGCGCCGAGCATCGCGACGACGAGCCCGATCCCCATCGCGATCGCCAGCGGGACCCACGGACTCGCCGGCTCCAGCTTCACCGGAGCCAGCTCCGAGTACGACGCCTTCGCGAGCAGCAGCGGGGTCGCCAGTTGAGCCAGTACGGCGCCGGTCACAGACGCGGCGAGCGCGACGACGAGCGCCTCGCCGAGGATCATCCGGCGGATCTGCTGCGGCGTCGCGCCGACCAGCCGGAGCAGGCCGATCTCGCGGCGGCGGGACGCGACGGCGAAGGCGAACGTGCTGGCGATCACGAAGATCGTGATGAACCCGCAGATCGTGCCGACCATGCTGAGCACGACCTGCAGGCCGGAGGCGTCCTCGCCGGTGGGGTTGACCTGCACGGTGTGCGGATCGACCCCGTCGCCGCCGGGGACGTGAACGGCGATCGTGCTGCCGGGCGGGGCGTCGTACGCGATGGTGGCGGCGGTGGCGGTCGCGGCCAGGCCGAGCAGGAAGACCCCGACGGCGAGCGCGACGAAGGAGCCGGCGTACAGGGAGCGGTGCCGGCTGACGGTGCGGCGGCTGAGGAAGAACATCAGCGTTCCAGGTCGCTCATCGCGGCGGCGATCTGCTGCGGGGTGCCCCGGTCGAGGGAGCCCGCGACGGCGCCGTCGGACAGGAACAGCACGCGGTCGGCGTACGCGGCGGCGACCGGGTCGTGGGTGACCATGACAACGGTCTGGCCGCTGCGGTCGGTTGCCGCGCGCAACAGTTCGAGGACCTGGCGGCTGGTGCTGCTGTCCAGGGCGCCGGTCGGTTCGTCGGCGAAGAAGACGGCCGGGTGGGTGATCAGCGCGCGGGCGATCGCGACCCGTTGCTGCTGGCCGCCCGACAGCTCGGCCGGCCGCCGCTTGGCCATGCCGTCGAGTCCGACCTGCTGGAGCACGGTATGAACGTCGGCGCGCTGCGGGCGCCGGCCGGTCAGGCGCAGCGGGAGGGCGACGTTGTCGTAGACGGTGAGCGAGGGCAGCAGGTTGTAGGCCTGGAAGACGAAACCCATCTGGTCGCGGCGAAGCTTGGTGAGTGCGACCTCCGAGAGCCCGTGCAACGGGACGCCGTTGAGCACGACCCCGCCGGTGGTCGGCTTGTCGAGACCGGCCGCACACTGCAGCAGCGTCGACTTGCCGGAGCCCGAGGGGCCCATCACCGCGGTGTAGGAGCCGCGCCGGAAGTGGTACGTCACGCCCCGCAGGGCGTCCACGGCACCGGCTTTGGACTTGTAGGTCTTGGTGATCCCGTCGAGCAGCAACGCGGGCTGGTCGGACGGGTGCTGAACAGGGTGGTGGTGAGGCGCCGTGGTGGTCATGGTTCCAGCCAACCGCCGGCCGGCGGATCGCACGCTGGCTTGCGCGGGAGAGTAGGGGTAGCGCGCAAGCTACCGTCCGCGGCCCTGGGGGGCGCCTAGGGTTGCTGTGTGCAGGAACCGAACTCGGCCTGGGCCGCGCTGGCCATGCCGCGCTACCTCGTCTCGTCGTGGCCGTGGCGCAGCTATGCCTATCTGCTGAGCTCGGTGCCGATCGGCCTGCTGACGATCCTGGTGCTCATCGCCGGAGTCGCGGTCAGTGCGGTGCTCAGTCCGATCGTCATCGGCGTGCTGCTGCTGACCGCGTTTCCGCTGTTCGGCGTGCTGATCGGGATCGTCGAGCGGCAGCGGGCCCGGCTGGTGCTCCCGGCGGGCATCCCCAGCCCGCACGCGGCGATGCCCGCCGGGATGAATCGGCGCGAGCGGCTGAAGTTCCGGCGGCGGGAGCAGGCGTCGTTGCGCGCACTCGGGTACGGCGTACTGCTCGGCACGTTCGTCTGGTTCTTCAGCGCGGCCACGGCCGGCCTGAGCGTGGTCATCCTCGGCATCACCTTGCTGGCCCCGCTGATCGCGACCGACGACACGATGGGCATGGGCCCGTGGGTGCTGGACACGACCGGTGAGGGTTTGCTGTTCCTGTTCACCTTCGGGCCGTGCTTCTACGTCGTCTCGTCGTACCTGATCGGTGTGGTCGCGGCCGCCGAGGCCTCGCTGGCCAAGGCACTGCTCGGGCCGCGCGAGGACGAGCTCCGCCGCAACGTCGCCGAACTGCGCCGGTCGCGACTTGACCTGGTGGACGCGTTCGAGACCGAGCGGGCCCGGATCGAGCGGCACCTGCACGACGGAGTCCAGCAGCGGCTGGTCGGGCTGACCATGACGCTCGGGCTCGCCGAGCTGGACCTGCCCGAGGGGGAGAGCAAGCGGCTGGTGGTGAAGGCTCACGGCGAGGCCGAGGCCGCGCTGGCCGATCTGCGCGAGGCGGTGCGCGGCATTCACCCGCGCGTGCTCGTCGACCTCGGGCTGGAGGCCGCCGTACGGGAGGTGGCGGATCGGAGCCCGCTGCCGGTGTCGGTCCAGATGGCCTTGCCGAACCGCTTGCCGCCGCCGATCGAGGCCGCGGCGTACTTCTTCGTCAGCGAGGGGCTCGGTAACGTCGCCAAGCACGCGAACGCCACGAACTGTCACGTACAGGCCTGGGTCAACCGCGACCGGCTCGTGGTCACCGTCACCGACGACGGCGTGGGTGGCGCCCAGTTGGGCAACGGCAACGGCACCGGCCTGACCGGGCTGGTGACCCGGCTGGACGCCTTGGGCGGCACACTCGACCTGTCCAGCCCACCCGGTGGGCCCACGCGACTACGGATGGAGTGCCCGTGCCGGCTCGACGACTGAGCATCGTGCTCGCCGAGGACTCGATGCTGCTGCGGGAGGGACTGGCCAGCATTCTCGACCGGGCCGGGCACGAGGTGCGTGACGCCGTCGGCGACGCGGACACGCTGCTCGCCGTCGTCCGCAAGGATCCGCCGGACGTCGTGATCACCGACGTCCGGATGCCGCCCGGTCACAGCGACGAGGGCCTGCGCGCGGCCGCGGCGATCCGGGCCGAGCTGCCGTCGATCGGGATCCTGGTGCTGTCCCAGTACGTCGCCGACGCGTACCTGTCGTCGTTGCTGGAGACAACGACCGGCGGGATCGGCTACCTGCTGAAGGACCGGGTCGGGCACGTCACCGAGTTCCTCGCGTCGCTCGACCGGGTCGCGGAGGGCGGGACGGTGGTGGATCCGGAGGTGGTTCGCCAGCTGCTCGCGCGGCGCCGGGACGACGGGCCGCTGGCGGCGCTCACCCCGCGGGAGCTCGAGGTGCTCGCGCTGATGGCCGAGGGCCGGGTGAACGCGTCGATCGCGGAGCACCTCGTCGTCAGCGAGGCCGCGGTCCGCAAGCACGTCGGCAACATCTTCGCGAAGCTGCACCTGGAGGACGGCCTGGACCGGCGGGTCTCGGCCGTGCTCACCTACCTGCGCAGACAGGCCTAGGATGTCCGGCTGAGGGAAGATCGTGGGTATGGCGAACTGGGCTGACGAGAGCGATATCCGGAAGATCCTGGCCGACTGCCAGACCTGGGCGGTGGTCGGCCTGTCGAACAACACGAGCCGGGCGGCGTACGGCGTGGCGCGGTTCCTGCAGCAGCACGGGAAGCGGATCGTCCCAGTGCATCCGTCCGCGGAGACCGTGCACGGCGAGCAGGGTTACGCGTCGCTGGCCGACATTCCGTTCGCGGTGGACTGCGTGGACGTGTTCGTCCGCTCGGAGCTGGCCGGCGCGATCGCGGACGAGGCGGTGGGAATCAACGCCCGCGCGGTGTGGTTCCAGCTGGATGTGGTGGATCCGGACGCCTGGACCCGAACGACGGCCGCGGGACTGACGATGGTGATGAACCGCTGTCCGGCGATCGAGTGGGGACGTCTGGGTCCGGCCTGACGACTGTTCGGCGAGACCGACTGAGCCAGAGGGGTTCACATGTTCACGATCGACACGTCCACCGCGTTCGGCGCCCGGATCGACAAGCAGCTGGCCGGCGAGCAGGTGGTGTGGCTGACCACTGTCGGCAGGTCGGGTACGCCGGCGCCCAACCCGGTCTGGTTCCACTGGAACGGGCGGGAGGTGCTGGTCTTCAGCCAGGCCGCGAAGGCGAAGCTGCACAACATCGAGCGGCAGCCGCGGGTGGCGGTGCACTTCAACGCGACCTTCACCGGCGGGGACGTCGGCGTGCTGTCGGGTGACGCGGTGATCGACCCGTCCGGGCCGACGGACGAGGAGAGGGCCGTGTACGACGCCAAGTACGCCGAGGGGCTGGCCGGTCTCGGAATGACGGCCGAGCAGTTCCACCAGGACTACCCGGTGCTGATCCGGATCACGCCGGACAAGCTGCGCGGCTTCTGACCAACCTGGACAGATGGAGAGGCGGCAGGGTGTCCTGCCGCCTCTTCGTCTGCTAGTTCAGGTAGCCCTCGACGGTGTCGGCCGAGCGGGCCTGGGCGGTGTTCGGGTCGTCGCCGAACTCGCGCTTGGCGCGGCGCTGGCGCAGCAGGTCCCAGCACTGGTCGAGCTCGACCTCGAGGGCGCGCAGGCGGGCCTTCTCGTCGGCGTCGTCGATCGTGCCGGCCGAGTGCTTGGAGCGCAGGTCGTGCTCCTCGGACACCAGGTCGTTGATGCGGTGGAGGATGCTCTTGTCGTCGGTCATGAGGAAACGGTACGCCCGTCCGGCAGCGCGGCGTGGGCCAGCAGCTCCGTGGTGACCAGAATCGCGAGCGACTCGGCGGCGACCAGCCCGAGCAGGACCACCAGCTGCAGTGCCGCGGCCGCGGTCGGTGACGCGCCGCCGAGCACCATGCCGACGAACGCGCCGGGCAGCGTGACCAGGCCGACCGTGCGGATCTGGTCGAGCGCGGGCAGCAGCGCGTCACCGGCGGTCGGGCCGGCGACGAGCTTGAACGCGTCCGCCGGCAGCAGGCCGATCGACAGGCCGGCCTCGTACTCGCCGAACCGGCCGCCGTACTCGGCGAGCAGGCGCCGGCCGGCCAGTGTGGTCGCGTTCATCGCGCCGCCGATGATGATGCCGCCCATCGGCAGGATCGTCTCGGGGTTGCGCGGTACGACGCCCGGCAGGATCAGCAGGAGCAGGACCACGCACGCGCTGCCGCCGATCGCGATCGCGCAGAACGCGAGCTGACCGGGCACGACCGCGGTGCCGTGGATCCGCCGGGTGCTGGTGAAGGTCGCGACGGTCAGCATCACCAGCACGAACGCGAGCGCGCCCCAGATCGTCTGCAGGGCGAACCCGACGACCGCGCCGACCAGCGCCAGCTGCAGCACGGCGCGCAGGGCGGCGGTGACGATGCCTTGGTCGTGCCTCAGCCGTGCCTGGCGTGACGCCAGGACGGCGATTGCCACCAGCAACGGCAGGACGACGAACGCGGATACCCCCAGGCCGGTGTCGAGTGACATCCGGCCATTTCACCACGAGTGGTGTGAGCGACTTCCAAGGTCCAGGCGTCAGCTCTGTTGGAAGTCCGACTCGTCGTAGGCGTGTTCGGAGCGGTGACCGCCGGCGACCTTGCCGGCCTCGTCGGTGCGCAGCTCGACCCGGCGGATCTTGCCCGAGATGGTTTTCGGCAGTTCGGCGAACTCGATCCGCCGGATCCGCTGGTACGGCGCCAGGTGGTCGCGGCAGAACTGGAGGATCTCGGCGGCCAGTTCGCGCGACGGCTCGCGGCCGGGCGCCAGTACGACGTACGCCTTCGGCACCGCCAGCCGGACCGGGTCGGGCGACGGCACGACGGCCGCCTCGGCGACGGCCGGGTGCTCGATCAGCACCGACTCCAGCTCGAACGGCGAGATCCGGTAGTCGCTGGCCTTGAACACGTCGTCGGAGCGGCCGACGTAGGTGATGTAGCCGTCCTCGTCGCGGCTCGCGACGTCGCCGGTGTGGTAGAAACCGCCGCGCATCACCTCGTCGGTCAGCGCCTTCGCGTCGCGGTAGCCGCGCATCAGCGGCACCGGCGGGGGAGCGAGCTCGATGCAGATCTCGCCGTCGTTCCCGACCGCGTCGGTGGCCGGGTCGACCAGGGCGATCGAGTACCCGGGCAGCGGCCGGCCCATCGAGCCGAGCTTGACCGGCTGGCCCGGCGGGTTGCCGATCTGGGCGGTGGTCTCGGTCTGGCCGTAGCCGTCGCGGATCGTGATGCCCCACGCGTTGCGGACCTGCTCGATCACCTCCGGGTTGAGCGGCTCACCGGCCGAGACGCACTCCCGGATCGCCACCTCGACCGCGGACAGGTCGGCCTGGATCAGCATCCGCCAGACCGTCGGCGGCGCGCAGAACGTGGTCACGCCGTACGTCTGCAGCACCCGCAGCATCTTCTCGGCGTCGAAGCGCGGGTAGTTGTAGAGGAAGACGGTCGCGCCCGCGTTCCACGGTGCGAAGACGTTGCTCCACGAGTGTTTCGCCCAGCCCGGCGAGGACACGTTGAGGTGCACGTCGCCGGGTTGCAGGCCGATCCAGTACATCGTCGAGAGGTGGCCGACCGGGTAGCTGACCTGGGTGTGCTCGACCAGCTTCGGCTCGCTGGTCGTGCCCGAGGTGAAGTAGAGCAGCAGCGAGTCGTCGGCCGAGGTGTCGACCTCGGGCACCGGGCCGTCGTACCGGCGGCTGTCGTCGTAGTCGAGCCAGCCGTCGACCGGCTCGCCGATGCCGACGCGCAGGCAGTGGTCCGCGATCCCGGCGTACCGGGAGGCGTCGGCGCTGCTGGTGACGACCACCCGTACGCCGCCGCGCGTGATCCGGTCGGCCAGATCGGCGTCGGTGAGCAGAGTCGTTGCCGGGATCATCACCGCGCCGGCCCGGATGCAGCCGAGCATGACCTCCCACAACGGCACAGTGTTGCCGAGCACGATCAGCACCCGGTCGCCGGGCTGCAGCCCGTGTTCGGTGAGCCAGCCGGCCACCTGGCGCGACCGCTCGGCCATCTCCGCGTAGGTCAGCGAGTTGACCTCGCCGTCCTCCTCGACGATCGTCAGCGCCGCCACCTCGGGCTGCTCGACCGCGAGCGCGTCGAACCAGTCCCGCGCCCAGTTGAACCGGTCGAACGCCGGCCAGCTGAAGTCCCGGTACGCCGTGTCGTAGTCCTCCCGGTGCGCGACCAGGAAGTCGCGCGCCTCACGGAAGGCCCGGGTGTTGTCCGAGGTGCTTTGTTCCTCGCTCATGCAGGGCATGATTCCCGCACCCGGACGCCCTCGGCAATCGGGCTCGCGCGTGTCTGTGGACAACTAGCCCAGCCGCAGCGCGGCGACCGCCCCGGCGAGCACCAACGGAGTCAGCACCAGTCCGCGCCACAGGAACGACCACCAGGAGATGTGGACGCCGGCCGCGACGCACCGGTCCCGCCAGATCAGGGTGGCCAGCGAGCCCCAGAGGGTCAGCAGGCAGCCGCAGTTCACGCCGATGAGCAGCAGCATCATCCGATCAGCTTCCGCTGCGGCCACCGGCTCCATCGCCAGGTACGCCGGGAGGTTGTCGAACGCGTTCGCCCCGACGGCCGCCGTACCGGTGAGCCGCAGGTCGGAGCCGAGTCCGCCGGAGACCGTGCCGGCCACGTCTCCGAGCAGCTGTTCGAGCCCGTGGGCTGTGAGTGCGCCGACGACCAGGAACAGACCGACCACGGTGACGACCAGCCGCCAGGGGACCAGCGACCACTTCAGGGCCGCTCGGCGTCGTACTGCGAACAGTCCGCTGAGGATGAGCGCGCCGGCTGTCGCCGGGATCGCTACGTCGATGCCCGACACGAAGGCCGGTCCCAGGGCTAGGCAGACCCCGGTAGAGCCCCAGAAGAGGACCTTGTCGTCGACGGCCGGAGTCTCCGGTACGACGTACTCACAGCGCAGGTCGCGGTGGAACATGGCGGCCAGCACCGCGACGGTGATGAGCACGGCGGCTACCGCGGGACGCCAGCTCAGCCCGAGGTAGTCCGTCAGGCCCAGACCCAGCTGATCGAGCCGATGCAAGGCCAGCAGATTGGTGAGGTTGGACACGGGCAGCAGCAGCGACGCCGTACCGGCCAGCCAGACCGTGGTGAAGGCGAACAGCTTGGGCGGGATGCTGAGCTGTCTCGCCATCGCCAGCACGACCGGAGTCAGCAGCACAGCGCAGGTGTCGAGCGACAGCACGATGGTGAGCGCAGTAGCCAGTACGACGACCAGCAGCCACAGGCGCCACGTCTTGCCACGCGCCAGGTGAGCCGCTTCGCGGGCCGCGACCTCGAACACCTTCGCCGAGTCGGCCAGCCCTGCGATCACCGTCACGGCGACCAGAAAAACCAGGACCGAGGCGATGCGCTCCAGCACGCCTGCCGCGTCGTCCAGCCCGAGCAGACCTGTGACCAGCACGCCCAGTCCGCCGAGCGCGCTCAGCCACCACATGACTGCAGACCCTAAGCGAGCGCCTTCCGTGCACCGGAATGGCGTCGTGACGTCGCCGTCCGGTGAGTAGGCTGATCGGGTGACATCGCCGGAGGAGCCAGACACCGCCGGGCAGACCCTCGCCGGGCTGCCGCTGGCAGGTCGGCCGCTGGCCGGGCGGCCCGACGGCTACCCGGTGGAGTTCGAGGCCGACGTCGTACTGCGCGACGGCGCGACCGCGCATCTCAGGCCGATCACACCGGACGACGCCGAGCTGCTGGTCGAGTTCTATGCGCGGGTCTCGGAGCAGTCGAAGTACTACCGGTTCTTCGCGCCGTACCCGCAGTTGTCGGACCGGGACGTGGCCAGGTTCACCCAGGTCGACTACCACGACCGCCTGGCGCTGATCGTCACCGTCGCCGACGCGATGATCGGCGTCGGCCGCTACGAGCGGACCGGCCGGCGGACCGCGGAGGTCGCCTTCCTGATCGAGGACGCGCACCAGGGCCGCGGGCTCGGCCAGCTGCTGCTCGAGCACCTGGCCCAGGCCGCGCGTGAGCACGGCATCACCCGGTTCGTCGCCGAGGTGCTGCCGGACAACCGCAAGATGATCACCGTCTTCACCGAGGCCGGCTACAAGGTGGCCCGGGAGTTCGAGGACGGCGTGATCATGGTCGAGTTCGACATCGCGCCCACCGACACGTCGTTCTCGGTGATGCAGGCCCGCGAGCAGCGGTCCGAGGCGCTGTCGATCGCCCGGTTGCTGACCCCGGCCAGCGTCGCGGTGATCGGCGCGTCGCGCCGCGAGGGCACGATCGGCAACGCGCTGCTGCGCAACCTGCGCGACGGCGGGTTCCCGGGGCGGCTGTACGCGGTGAACACCGACACCAAGGCCGAGGAGATCGACGGCGTCCCGGCGTACGGGACGATCCGGGACGTCGACGACACGGTCGACCTGGCCGTGGTCGCGGTGCCGGCCGAGGCGGTCGTCGACGTGGTGCTGGACTGCGCCGCGAAGGGCGTCCGCGGGCTGGTCGTGGTGTCGAGCGGCTTCGCCGAGGTCGGTCCCGAGGGACGCCGCCGGCAGCGCCGCCTGGTCGGACTGGCCCGCTCGTACGGGATGCGCGTGATCGGGCCGAACGCGCTCGGCGTGATCAACACCGCCTCCGGCGTCTCGCTGAACGCGACGCTGTCACCGTTGATGCCGAGTCCGGGGCGAGTGGCGTTCTTCTGCCAGTCCGGCGCGCTCGGGGTGTCGATCCTGGCCGACATGGTCGGGCGAGGGCTCGGCTTGTCGAGTTTCGTGTCGGCGGGCAACCGGGCCGATGTGTCCGGCAACGACCTGATGCAGTACTGGTACTCCGACGAGTCCACCGAGGTGGTTCTGCTCTACCTGGAGTCGCTCGGCAATCCGCGCAAGTTCAGCCGGGTCGCGCGGCGGCTGGCGCGGCGCAAGCCGGTGATCGCGCTGAAGTCCGGGCGGGCCACCCAGGGGGTTCCGCTCGGGCACACGGTCCGGCGCAGTCATTTGCCCGCGGCAACGGTCGACTCGTTGTTCCGGCAGAGCGGGCTGATCGGGGTGGACACCACGGGCGAGCTCTTCGACGTGGCGCAGCTGCTCGCGCACCAGCCGTTGCCGAAGGGGCGCCGGGTCGCGATCGTCAGCAACTCGGACGCGCTGACGCTGCTCGCGCTCGACACGATGGCCGGTTGTGGGCTGGACGTCGCGGGGGAGCCGCACACGCTCAGCGCGGACGCCTCGGCGACCGACTTCTCCGAGGCGCTGACCGCGGTGATCGCCGACGACCAGGTGCACTCGGTCGTGGTGATCTTCACCCCGCCGGTCCAGTCGAACGTGGCCGAGGTCGCCCAGGTGCTCGCCGCCGCCGCGGCGGGTTCGGACAAGCCGGTCCTCTCGACGTTCCTCGCGTCGCGCAGCGTGCCGGAGCAGCTTCGCGTCCCCGACGAGCACGGTGGTGCGGCCCGCGGCTCGATCCCGTCGTTCCTGTCCCCGCAGTACGCCGTCGGCGCGCTGGCCAAGGCCACCCAGTACGCCGAGTGGCGACAGCGCGCGGACGACCAGATCCCGGTCCTGCCCGACATCGACTCGGCCGGGGCGGAGGACTTCGTACAGGAGTTCCTGCAGCGGCATCCAGCCGGCGCCGATCTGGACGACGCGGATCGGCAGCGGCTGCTGAGCTTCTACGACATCAGCGTGCTGCCGGCGTTCCCGGTGCTGTCGGCCGACGAGGCGGTCGCGCGGGCGGCCGATCTGGGCTACGAGGTGATCCTCAAGGCGACCGCCGAGCAGTGGCGGATGCGGCCGGACCTGGCCGACATCTGGCGGCACATCCACGACGAGGACGACATGCGCGAGGCCTGGGCGGAGATGACGCGGACCTTCGGGGTCGCGTCGGACCCGGCGCGGGCGCAGTTCGTCGTACAGAAGATGGCGCCGCCGGGGGTGCCGGTGGTGATCTCGGCGCAGGAGGACGTGGCGTTCGGGCCGGTGGTGTCGTTCGGGTTGTCCGGCGTGGCGACCGATCTGCTCGGCGACCGCTCGTACCGGATGCCGCCGCTGACGACGGCCGATGCGGCGGAGATGGTGCGGGAGGTCCGAGCGGCGCCGCTGCTGTACGGGTATCGCGGGTCGGATCCGGTGGACATCGCCGCGATCGAGAACCTGCTGCACCGCGTCTCGCGGCTGACGTTGGAGCTGGAGGAGGTCGTGCGGCTGGATCTGCGCTCGGTGCTGGTCGCCGCGACGGGTGCGACGGTGCTCGACACGACGATCCGGATCGCGCCGAACGAGAAGCCGCGACAGGACATGCCGGCCCGCCGGCTGACGTGAGCGGGGCCGCTCACGTCAGGGCTGCGGCTCAGGCCGCGCGGGTGTAGACCGCGTCGGCGCGGGTCAGGAAACCGTAGTCGACCAGTTGACGGCGCAGTGTCGCGTAGTCGTCGTGCCAGCGCTGGAGGATCTCGTTGACCGCGCTCTCCGGGTACTCGACGCCGGTCTCGAACGAGCCGGCCAGATACTCCAGCACGACCCGGAACTTGGCCGGGACCGTCGGGAAGTGCGTCAGCCGTCCGTCCCGGACGAACGAGCGCAGCACGTTGTCCCGCTCGGGATCGGCAGAGAGCGGCTCCCGCTCCGGCCGGCCCGCCCGTACGGCGTCCTTGAACACGCTTTCGTCGGCCTTCAGGCCGTTGCCATCAGCAACAACGAGGTCGCTCTTGAACAACCGCTGCAACGCCTTTCCGACGACCGCGGGTCCGAGCCCGGTGCGCTCCGCGACCTGATCCGGAGTCCCGGCGCCGAGCACGACGGCGGAGTACACCTTGAGGCGGGACGGTTCGGCCAGCAGTCCGCAGAGTTGATCGGCGTTCATGCCCTCCACGCTAAGTACGGGTGCAACCGATTTTCACCGCCGCCGCACCGCCGGGCTGAGCGCGTTCGTGAACGACATGTTGTCTTCGGGGTGGATGGTCACGCCGGGCGGCACGATCTCGTCGATCCGGTCGAGCACCTGCGTGGACAGCTCGACGTCGGCGGCCGGCAACTGCGATTCGAGGTGCTCCAGCGTGCGCGGCCCGATGATCGCCGAGGTGACCGCGGGATGCCGGACGACGAACGCGATCGCCAGCTCGATCAGGGTCAGGCCGGCGTCCTCGGCCAGCGTCGCGAGCGCGTCGGCGGCCGCGAGCTTGCGCTGGTTGACCTCGAGGCTGAGGTCCCACCGCGCCGGGAAGCGCTGGGCCCGAGCGGACTCGGGGACCGCCTGGTTCGTGCGGTAACGCCCGGACAGCCAACCCATCGCGAGCGGGCTGTAGGTGAGCACGCCCATCCCGTAGCGCAAGCAGGTCGGCAGAACGTCGTTCTCGATCGCGCGAGCGAGCAACGAGTACGGCGGTTGCTCGGTGCGAAAGCGCTCTCTGCCGCGTCGCTCGGCCGTCCATTGCGCCTCGACGATCTCCGACGCCGGAACGGTCGAGGCGCCGAACGCCCGGATCTTGCCCTGCCGCACCAGATCCGTCAGCGCGCCGAGCGTCTCGTCGATGTCGACGTCCGGGTCGAGGCGGTGGATCTGGTACAGGTCGATCCAGTCCGTGCCGAGCCGCCGCAGTGACCGGTCGACGGACTCGATGATCCAGCGGCGGGAGGCGCCGCGGTGGTTGGGATCGTTGTCGAACGGCAACCCGACCTTGGTCGCGAGGACGACGTCGTCGCGGCGCCCGGCCAGTGCCTTGCCGACGATCTCCTCGGATTCGCCGGCCGAGTAGATGTCCGCGGTGTCGACGAAGTTGATCCCGGCGTCCAGCGCGCGGTGGATGATCCGGATCGAGTCGTCGTGATCGGGGTTGCCGGCGGCGCCGAACATCATCGCGCCGAGGCACAGCTCGCTGACGGTGATTCCGGTACGGCCCAGTGGGCGGTAGTCCATGAGGGCTCTCTTTCGGTGAGTGCGGTAGTCTCCGGAGCATGAACGGAGAGGCTGTCCATTTAGACAGTAACGGAGAGGCTATCCACTTACAAGGGTGGCTTGTGCCGGATGCTGTCCACCGGCATGTCTCGAGGGGCGTTCACCGGTGAGCGCGCGGGAGGGCGAGTCCGAGGGAGCCGAGCCGGAGTGTCCGGGCGGCGAGGCTGTGAAGGCCTCCGCCAAAGGGCCGGCGCGGCGGGCGGACGCCCGGCGCAACCGCGACAAAATCCTCGCGGCGGCTCGAGCGGCGTTCAGTGAAGGTGGCGAGACCTCGATGGCCGCGGTCTCGCGCCGCGCCGGCGTGGGAATGGCGACGCTCTACCGGAACTTCCCCAGCCGTCGCGAGCTGCTCGAAGCCGTCTACGCCGACGAGGTGACGGCGCTGTGCGAGGCCGCCCAGCTCGCCGCTTCCGAGGGCGAGACTCCAGCGGTCGCGTTGCGGATGTGGCTGTGGCGGTTCTTCGCTTTCATCACCGCCAAGCGCGAGGTCGCGACCGAACTGCTGACCCAGCTCGGGGGAGACGAAGCAGTCTTCGGCGATGGCCGTGCGGCGGGACTCGCCGCTGGCCGGCCACTGCTCGCGGCAGCCCAGGAAGCGGGGGAGGTGCGCAAGGACGTCACCCTCGAGCAGGTCTTCGACATGGTCGTTGCCATCGCGACGATCAACGGCGACGCCGAGTACGTCGAGCCGATCCTGCAGACCGCCCTCGACGGACTGCTCCGCCCGTCGTCGGCCTGAGTCGTCACGCGGGGTGCTATGACAGACCCATGCAGCCAGGTCCGCACAACGCGATCACCGACGTTCCCGGCGTCCTGGTCGGCCAGGTCGAACGCACCGACCCGCCGTACCTGACCGGCACCACGGTCGTCTACTTCCCCGGCACGGCGGTCACCGGCGTCGACGTCCGCGGCGGCGCGCCCGGCACTCGCGAGACCGACCTGCTCGATCCGGTCAACTCCAACCCCGGCGTCAACGCCGTCGTGCTCACTGGCGGCAGCGCGTACGGCCTGGACACCGCCGCGGGCGTCATGTCGTGGCTCGAGACCCGCGGCGAGGGTGTCCGCGTCGGTCCCGGCGACCACGATGTCGTCCCGATCGTGCCCACCGCCGTCATCTTCGACCTCGGTCGCGGCGGCTCCTTCACCGCCCGCCCCACCGCCGACTGGGGTCGCGACGCCGTCGCCGCTGCCCAGGACGGTCCCGTTGCCCAGGGCAACCACGGCGCCGGCGCCGGAGCCCGGGTCGGCGCTCTCAAAGGCGGCACCGGCACCGCCAGCGTCCGCCTCGACGACGGAACCACGGTCGGCGCACTCGCCATCGTCAACGCGGTCGGCTCCGCGGTCTCCCCAACCGGCCGCCTCCTCGGCGAGCACGCTGCCCTGGGCAACGAGTTCGGCGACCTCAAAACCCCCACCGAGCCGCCACCACCGCCACCCGCGGCCCCTGCCATGAACACGGTCATCGCCGTCGTCGCCACCGACGCCCCCCTCGACAAGGCCGCCGCCAAACGCCTGGCGATGATCGCCCACGACGGCCTCGCCCGCTCCATCGACCCGGTCCACACCCTGCTCGACGGAGACTCGATCTTCGGCGCCTCCACCGCCCCCAAGGACACCCCGCGCCTCACCGTCACGGACCCAGCCGCCCTCGCCCAACTCGAGCCGATCTACGCAGCCGCATCCCGCGCCCTCACCCGAGCAGTCGTCCACGCCGTACTCGCCGCCGAAACCGTCGAGTCCCCAGCCGGCCGCCTACCGAGCTACCGCGACGCCTATCCGTCGGCGTTCGAGGCCTGAGTCGTCGCGGCGCATCACGTGCGTACTGCAGTGGTTGCCAGGGTGGTGTAGTTGCCCGGTCTCCCGGAACTTGTCGGCGATCTGCGCGTAGCCCGCTTGGTACAGCTCCAGCGGGCACTGGGCCCGCTCGCCGGCCTCGTACAACCGCGGACCCGCTGAACCCGAAGCCGCCTCCGTCCCCTGGATTCCCGCAGACGATCGTCAGGGCCGGCGTACTACCCAGGGACTACGGCGGGTGGGGATTCGACGACCGAAGGGCGATGGGCGGACGGGACCAAGGGCCGACGTATCGGGGAGCGGTTGGCGGGAGGGTTGGGGTATGACGCAGCCCAGTCCTCAGATGATGCAGGTCCCCGTTCAGAGCAGCAGTTACCCGGCGTTGGCCGGGCGGGGGCTGGTGAAGTACTACGGAGATGTTGTCGGTTTGGCGGGAGTGGACGTCGCCGTGCGGCCGGGGGAGGCGCTGGCGGTGATGGGGCCCAGTGGCAACGGCAAGACGACGTTGCTGCATGTGCTGGCGGGGATTCTGACGCCGGACCAAGGGGAGGTGTGGCTCGGGGGAGAGCGGGTTGATCAGCTCAGTGATGCGCAGCGGACGGTGCTCCGGCGGCGGCGGTTGGGGTTCGTGTTCCAGGACAATCAACTGCTGGCGGAGCTGCCGGCTGACGAGAACGTGGCGCTGCCGTTGATGGTGGACGGGGTGTCGCGGCGGGAGGCGGTGACGCGGGCGCGGGCGATGCTGGCTCAGGTGGGGTTGGCCAACGAAGCGAATCGCCGGCCGGGGGAGTTGTCGGGAGGTCAGGCTCAGCGGGTCGCGATCGCGCGGGCGCTGGTGGGGGAGCCGCAGGCGGTGTTCGCTGACGAGCCGACGGGGGCGCTCGACGCGGCGACCGGTGCGCAGGTGATCGATCTGCTGGTCGGCGCCGCGACGCATCGGGGTGCGGCCGTGGTGGTCGTGACGCATGACGACGCCGTCGCCGCACGCTGCCACCGCGTCGTACGGATCGTGGACGGCCGGGTGAGCGAGCGATGAACCCGATGACCTCGCTCGGGCTGCGGTTCGTGCGCAGACCCGGACCGGGTGGCCGGGCGGCGAACCTGGCCGCGTTCGGCGCGACGGCGATCGTCGCGTTGCTGATCACGTTCCTGATCGCCGGCACGCTCGGGCTGTCCGAACGCAACGACCGGATCGGCTGGCGGGTCAGCGACAGCGGCGACAGCCGTACGGCGGTCGGCGTGACCAGGAACGTCGAGGACATGGTCGACGGCAAACCGTTCCAGCGGCTCGACCTCGCGATCAACAACGACCAGCGCAACGCCGAGCTTCCGGCTCCGCCAGGTCTGCCACACGCACCGAGGCCGGGCGAGGTGTACGTCTCGCCCGCACTGGCCAAGCTCTGGGGCCGGGACCTCAGCGAGCGCTACAAGATCAGCAACCCGACCGGCACGATCTCCAGCGACGGCCTCTCGTCGCCCGACGAGCTGATCGCGATCCGCGGCCTCGAGCCCGGCGCACCCGGGCTGCAGGCAACCAACCGGCCGAACCATCTCGAGACCTGGCGCGGTACGTCGACCGACGAACGGATCGCGATGCTGCTCGCCTTCGTTGCCTTCGGCATCGCGCTGGTCCTGTTCCCGGTGCTCAGCCTGGTCGGTCAGGCGGCCGGCGTCGCCGCGAAGCGACGCGAGCATCGCCTGGCCGCACTCCGGCTGGCCGGCGCGACCCGTGGTCAGGTCCTGCTGCTGAGCGCGGTCGAGCAGGCAGTCCTCGGGTTCTTCGGCGCCGTCGCCGGCCTGGTCGCGTACACCGTGCTCAGCCCGCTGATCGCCCGCATCCCGCTGGGCGGCGGCCGCTGGTACGTCCACGACCTCACCGTCAGTTGGTGGCTCGCCCTGGTCGTCCTGGTCGCCGTACCGCTGCTGTCGGTGCTCAGCGCACTGATCGGACTGGGACGCGTCAGCATCACGCCGCTGGGCGTCGTCCGCGGCCAGACCCGCAAGGGCATCACGCCGCTCCGGCTCACCCTGCTCGTGGTCGGCCCGGTCATGCTCGGCGTCATCGGCAGCGGGGGCGCGCTGCTGCCGCTGGTGATCGGCGTCGGCTTCGGTGCGCTGGCCGTGCGAGTCGTCGGCCCGTTCGCCGTCCAGGTGATCGGCAAGATCCTCGCCCGGACGGCGAAAGGCCCGGTCGCCCTCCTGGCCGGCCGTCGCCTCGTCGATGACCCGAAGGCCGCGTTCCGCCCGGTCGCGGCACTGGTGCTGAGCGGCTTCGTCACCGGTTTCCTCGCGCTGTTCATGCCGTACGGCATCAACGGCGACGGCAAGGACACCGCGTTCGAGTTCTACACCACCCCGGCCCGAACAGCCGTCGTGGCGCAGGACGCGAAGGACCGGCTCGCGAAGGCCGGCCTGCAGGGTGAGGTGACCACCCGAAACCAAGCCGTCGAGATCGTCGTCGCGAGCAACGACCGCGAAGGCGTCCGGACCGTGCTCTACGACCTCGTCCCGTCCAAGGTGCCGTTGACCGACGCGGAGCACGACGAGCACCAGGCCGGGATCTACCTCGACATGCGGCTCGGTGTCGCGCTCCTGCTCGGACTGGTCTTCGTGACCGGCGCCGCGTCGACCGCGGCCGGAGCTGTCGGTACGGCGCTCGACCAAGCCGGTCCCGCGAAGGCGCTGCGCCGCTCCGGCGTACCGCTGTCGGTGATCGAGCGGTCGTCCCGGCTGGCGGCCGTCGTACCGGTGGTCGGGGTCGGTCTGCCGGTGGTCGGCTTCGGAGCGATGTGCGGGCTGCTGCTGAGTGGCGGCCAAGTGATCACGCAGGGCAGTTGGGGAGTCGTGCTGCTGTTCGGTCAGGTCGTGGTCGGGCTGATCCTGGTCGCGGTCGCCGGGGCGGCCGGTGCGCCGGTACTGCGCAAGGCCAGCGTGGGTTAGCGGCAGCCGAGGGACCGGCGCATGCAAGGATGAGGGCATGCGTGACCTGAATGCGCCGGTCCCGGAGCTCACGGACGCCTCCGCCGCTTTGCGCGAGGCGATCGACCGGTGCGGCTACTACCCCGACGTGGTGACGGACTCGCTCGCGATCGCGATCGCCAACGAACCGATCCGGGCCTTCGTGCTGCAGCACGAGCCGACCTTCGACCGCGACGAGGTCCGGCGCCACATCACGATCCTGGCGCTGACCCCGAGCCGGCTGATCGTCGGGCACACCGACGAGCACGCCGCCGACGACCTGATCCGGGCGCCGTACGCGTCGACCTCGACCGAGGCGATCCCGCTGAACCGGGTGAACGCCGTCGTGGTCAACCGCGTCGTCCCGAACCCGGCCGGCTACGCCTCCGGCAAGGCCGACCCGGCCTCGGCGACGGCCGGTGGTGAGGTGGTGCTGACGATCGGCTGGGGCATGGTGAACCGGATCGACCTGGAGCCCGCCGTCTGCGCCGACCCGAACTGCGAGGCCGACCACGGCTACACCGGTTCGGTGGCCGCCGACGACATCTCGTTGCGGATCAGCGCGGCCGCCGACGGCCCGGCCGGGATCCAGCAGGTGCTCGACTTCGCCGCGGCGCTGTCCTTCGCGACCAGTCGGTAGACGTCGTGAGTGACCCGACGCCGACCCTGCCCGCGTACGGCGGCGGGTCGCTCGCCGACGTTCTGCCCTCGGTCGCCGGCGCGCTGTCGGTGCCGGGTGAGCACAACCAGCTCGGCCTGCCCGAAGCGCGCCGGTACGCCGTACTGCTGCTCGACGGCCTCGGCTGGAACCTGCTGCGCCGTCATCCCGAGCTCGCGCCGTACCTCAGCTCGTTGCAGGCCCGGCCGCTGACGGCCGGCGTACCGTCAACGACCGCGACCAGCCTGACCAGTCTCGGCACCGGTCTTCCGCCGGGCGCGCACGGGATCGTCGGCTACTCGGCGATCGTGCCGGAGACCGGTGCCCTGCTGAACGCGCTCGCCTGGGACGCTCCGGTCGATCCGCGCCGGTGGCAACCGCACCCGACGGTGTTCGAGCGGGTGGCAGCCGCGGGTGTCGCGACCCGGAACGTCAGCAAGGCGCGGTTCGACAAGTCCGGGCTGACCGCGGCGGCGTTCCGCGGCAGCGCGCACCGCGGCGCGGACACGATCGAGGACCGGCTGGACGCGACCAGGTTCGCGAGCCGCGAGGGCAGCTCGTCGCTGGTCTACGTGTACGACTCGCAGCTCGACTACATCGGCCACATGCAGGGCTGTGAGTCCTGGCAGTGGCGCAAGGAGCTGACCGCGGCCGACTCGTTCGCGCAGCGCGTGCGGTCGGCGTTGCCGCGCGACGCCGTACTGGTTGTGGTCGCCGATCACGGCATGGTCGACATCGCGCCCGAGAACCGGATCGACCTCGACGCCGACCCGACGCTGTCCGACGGCGTCCGGCTGATCGGCGGCGAATCGCGGTTCCGGCACCTGTACTGCGTACCGGGCGCGGAGCCGTACGTCGCCGAGCGCTACCGCGAGCTGCTCGGGGACCAGGCGCTCGTCCTGTCCCGGTCGGAAGCGACCGAGCGCGGCTGGTTCGGGTCGGTCGAGGAGCGGGTCGCGCCGCGGATCGGTGACGTCGTGGTCGCCTCGCTCGGCCCGGTCGCACTGGTCGCCTCGACGCGTTTCCCGCAGGAGGCCGGGCTGATCGGCGTCCACGGTTCACTGACCGACGACGAAATGGCCATCCCGCTCCTGGTCGACGTGGGCTAGAAGCTCCACACGTTCCAGAAGAAGGTCGTGGTGGCGTCGCGCGCCTCGGCGTCCTGCGCCCGCACGGTCACCTTGTAGCGCCCGGGGCCGGGCGTGAGGACACCCGTGATCCAGCCGCGCTCCGGGTCGATGCTCAGTCCCGGCGGCAGTCCGGTCGCGGTGTAGCTGATCTCGCCCTTGCTGCTGAGTCCCTTGATCAGCAGCGGTACGGCGGGCAGCCCGCCGAGGCCGAGCTGGTCTCCCGGCTTGGTGATGGTCACACCGGACGAGGGCGTCTTCGTCGAGGCGCCGACCGCCTCGGCCGCGTCGACCAGACCTTCGCCGTAGAAGGAGTTGTTCTGGTCCGAGCCGGTGCACTCGCCGCCGGACGCCGCCGGGCAGGTCAGGTCGTTGGCCTGGGTCGAGAGCCGGTCGCGGACCTGCTCGGGGGTGAGCTTGGGATTCGCGCTGCGCAGCAGGGCCGCGACGCCGGCGACGTGCGGCGCGGCCATCGACGTACCGTCGAGGCTCTGGTAGCCACCGCCCGGGATGGTCGAGTAGACGTCCTCGCCGGGGGCCGCGACGGTGATCTTGCCGGTGCCGTAGTTGGAGAAGCTCGACTTCACGCTGCTGCCGTCGACCGAGGCGACGACGACCATGTTCGGCAGCTCGGTCGGCAGGCTCAGGCAGTCGTCATTGATCGTGCGCTCGCCCGGGGTCGAGTCGTTCGGGCTGGTGTCGTCGCTGGTCTTGGCCGCCAGGTTGTAGTTCTCGTTGCCGGCCGCGGCGACGTTCACCACGCCCTTGCTGTCGGCGTACGCGACCGAACGGCGGACGGCCTCGGCGATCGCGTCCTGGTCCGGGTCGCTCGGGCAGGTGAACAGCCACGGGTCGGTGTAGTAGCTGTTGTTGGTGACCGAGACGCCCTTGTCGGCGGCGAAGACGAACGCGCAGACCGTGTTCTCCGGGAAGAACAGCTGGCTGCCGGCTTCGGCGACGCGGATCGAGGAGATCCGCACGCCCGGAGCGACGCCGACCATGCCCTTGCCGTCCTTGGCCGCTGCGATCGAGCCCGCCACGTGGGTGCCGTGCTCGCCGACCGGCCGCCAGGCGCCGGGCCGGGTGTCGATCTTGCCGTAGGCGCAGGACGCCGAACGGGCCGCGTCGAAGTTCGGCTTGAGGTCGGGGTGCTGGTCGTCGACTCCGGTGTCGAGCACACCGACGGTGATCGACTTCGACCCGGGGTTGACCGCCCAGGCCTGGTCCGCGCCGATCTGCTGCATGTCCGGGCGGGGGATCTCCGGCGACTCGTCCGGGGTCTCCCGCGGCGCCGCTGGGACAGCCGGGCTGGCGGCCGCGGCCGGAACGTCCGACGTACGGGTGGCGCCGACCTTCTGGACGCCGCTCACACCGCGCAGCTTCGCGGCGAAGTCGGGGATCGCCGAGTGCACGACCACCACGCCGATCGCGTCGTACGTCGCGTAGACGGTGCCGCCGTTGCTCGTGACCGCGGAGGTGACCGCGGCGGTCTGCTTCGGGGCGGTCAGCACGAAGTAGGCGCGCAGCCCCGCCTCGGCCTGGATCGGCACGGCAGCGGCCACTTCCACAGCCGGCCCGGCGGCCGGTAAGAGAGCCGACGCGAGGACCAGAGCGAAGGAACAGGCGGAGAACAGGGCTTTGCGCACGACCAAGTAGAACCTGGGGAAGGTGCAGAACGAAAGCCGACGCCCCCCGGCGTTACTGACCCGCAAGCGACTTTGGCAGGATGGGCGCCCGTGGCTGAGCTGCTCTACTTCACCGGGACCATGGACTGTGGCAAGTCCACGCTCGCCCTGCAGATGGATCACAACCATCGGGCCCGCGGCCGGCAGGGCAGGATCTTCACCAGCCACGACCGCGCCGGTGAGTCGGTGCTGTCCTCGCGGCTCGGGCTGGCGGCCGAGGCGATCGAGGTGCGCCCGGACTTCGACTTCTGGGAGTACGTCGTCGGCGAGCTGACCCAGGGCGGGCGGATCGACTACGCGGTCTGCGACGAGGCGCAGTTCTACCAGCCCGAGCAGGTCGAGCAACTGGCCCGGATGGTCGACGAGCTGCAGATCGACGTGTTCTGCTTCGGCATCCTGACCGACTTCCGGGCGACGCTGTTCCCGGGGTCGGCCCGGCTGGTCGAGCTCGCCGACCGGATGGAACTGCTCCAGGTCGAGGCACTGTGCTGGTGCGGCGAACGCGCCACTCACAACGCGCGCACGGTCGACGGCGAGATGGTCACCGAAGGTGAGCAGCTGGTCGTCGGCGACATGGTGCAGGACGACCGCGAGGTCGCCTACGAAGTACTCTGCCGACGGCACCACCGGCGCCGGCTGACCACGGCCCGGGCCCGGGCCACGCTGTCTCCCGAGGTTCTCCCGTTCGGAGGTTCCGTTTCATGAAGCCGTTGATCACCGCCGCCGAACTGCTCTCCGGCCTCGAGGGCGTCGTCGTCTTCGACGCCACCTGGAACCTGATCGGCCCACCCGGGCGCGAGGCCTACGACGCCGGGCACATCCCGGGGGCGTACTTCGTCGACCTCGACACCGAGCTGGCCGGTCCGCCCGGTGAGGGCGGTCGGCATCCGTTGCCGGACGCAAGCGTCGTCGAGGCGGTGCTGCGGCGCGCCGGCGTCGAGGCCGGTACGCCGGTGGTCGTATACGACGCGGCGAACTCGATGGCGGCCGCGCGGGCGCGGTTCGTGTTCCGGTACTTCGGCGTTCGGGATGTTCGGGTGCTCGACGGCGGGTTGGCGGCCTGGAAGTCGGCCGGGGGAGAGGTCAGCACGGAGGTGCCGGCGGACGCGGGTGGTTCGTTCGTCGCGACGCCGGGCAAGCTGACGATCCTCGACGCGCGGGGTGCGGCGGCGCTGGCGGAGTTCGGCGTACTGCTGGATGCTCGGGCGCCGGAGCGGTTCGCGGGTGAGGTCGAGCCGATGGACAAGGTCGCCGGGCACATCCCTGGTGCGGTGAACGCGCCGACCACCGAGAACGTCCGCGCTGATGGGCGTTTCCTGGCTCCCGCGGATCTGCGCGCCCGCTTCGCCGCGCTGGGTGTCGACGGGTCGACGCAGGTCGGTGCGTACTGCGGCTCGGGCGTCACGGCCGCTCATGAGGCGCTCGCGCTGGAGATCGCCGGGGTGGACGCGCCGGTGTACGTCGGGTCGTGGTCGGAGTGGATCACCGATCCGGAGCGCCCGGTCGCCACCGGTCGGGAGTGAACTTTCGATCAGGGTGGTAATGCTCGGCCGATGACTTGACTTGGTTGTGCCGTCGGCTCAGAGTCAGGACAGAAATCGATTTCCCATCCGCCCCTGGAGGAGTCGCATGTCCGAGCCGCTCAACCGTAGGACGTTCCTCAGAGCCGCTGCCGGTGCCGGAGCGCTGCTCGCCGTACCGGGTACCGCCTCGGCGGGCACCCAGGCCGTGCTGACCACCAAGGTCGCCGACCTGACCGGGCCGGGGCTGACCGACCGGTTCCGGATGGCGGCGACCGACCTCGGCATCCCGGCGCGCACGCCGGACGGGCGGATGCTGTTCATGTTCGGCGACACCTTCGAGCAGGCGCGCGTCGGCGGCGGGTGGTGGCGCTCGCCGGTCGCGTTGTGGTCGACGACGACCAACCTGGCCGGTGGCGTGCAGTGGTCGGGCGCGGTCGGCGGCGCGGCGGCCCAGCAACTGTGGGACTACCCGCACGACAACCCGACGTTCTCGACCGTGCTGCCGTCGGACGTGATCACAATCGGCGGCTCGATGTACCTGCACGCGATGGTGAACAAAGGCTTGGGCAATGTTGTCTGGACCGAGATCTGGCGGTCGGACAACTCGGGCGCGAGCTGGTACCACACCGGTGCCAAGTTCGACCCGAACCTCGACGGGGGCCTGTTCCAGTGCCTGACCTGGGGCGAGGGCAACGACGGTTACGTCTACGTGTACTCGACCGGGTTCCAGCGCAACAAGCCGATCATCCTGAAACGGGTCCGCAGCAACCAGATCGCCAACCCGGCGGCGTACGAACCCTGGGGTTGGCGCAACGGAGTCTGGGCCTGGGGCAACCCCGCCACTCCGATCCTCAACGGCAGCTTCGGCGAGCTGTGCCTGCGACCGCTCGGCGGCAAGTGGGTGCTGACCTGGTTCAACGCCGGCGACTACCGCATCGACGGCATCATCATGGACACGCCCACGTCGAACCTCTACACCGCCTACCGCCAGACGCTGATCTACGGCGGCGCGTGGGGCCAGGAGAACGACAACCACGTCGCCCAGCTGTACGGCGGCTACATCATCCCCGGCTCCACCCTCAGCGACCTGCATCTCGCGGTCAGCCAGTGGAACACCTCGGCCGGCTGGCCGTACCGGGTGATGCAGTTTCGCGTCCGCGGCTTCGGTTAGAGCTCGAGCACCATGGTGTCGGAGCCGCCGTTGCGCCCGATCGTGCGGAAGCCGAGCGATCGGTAGAGCTCGGCCGCGTGGTTGTCCGGCTCGACGCTCAAGCTGATCTGCCCGTACGCCGCCTGGCGCGCTGCGTCGATGAGTGCAGTGAGCAGCGCGCGGCCGGCTCCTTGGCCGCGGCTGTGCGCGTTCACGCCGATGCTGAGCTCGGGGACGTCGTCGCCAACGTAGCCGTAGCCCGGCCGGTCGGCGGTGAGCAGGCGAGCCCATGCGGCTCCGATCGGGCGGGAGTCCAGCTCGGCGACGATGCCGAAGTCACCGGGTCGCATCCAGCCGTCGACGTAGCGCCAGGCGTGGTCCTCGGCCCGCAGTTGATCCATCGTGAACCGCGGTTGGCCGTCCCAGTTGTAGGCCTCGAGCAGCATCGCGCTCAGCAGGTCGAAGTCGTCGGCGGTCGCCGGTCGAAGGTGCATGCGTTGATGATCGCGGAGGGCGGATCACTCGTCATCTGATTTGGCGGGCAGCTCGGTGATCAGGGGCTGCCAGTCGTCACCGAGTTCGTGGAGGCGCTTGAGCTCGGCGAAGGCGGCCAGCCAGCCGGCCTCGTGCCGGGCGGCGTCGTCGGTCTCGGTGTAGCCGCTCTGGACGAAGGTCAAGTGGGTCTTGCCGCCGGAACCTTCCAGCTCCCAGTGCACGATCGAGCCCTCGTCGTCGCCGTACCCGAGTCGCCGGCCGGGCTCGAACTCGAAGATGCGGCCGTCGACACCGACCGCCATCCGGCCACCGGGACGCGCCTCGATCTCGGGTTTCCAGCCGAACCAGCGTTCGACGGCGAGCGGGTCGATCAGGGAAGCGAAGGCATCCGCGGGAGTGGCGTCGACGCTGAACGTCACGTTGATCTTCAGGGATCGCGTGGGGGAGAAGTCGGCCTTGGGCGTCAGCTCACGGCCTTCGACGTACGCGGCGAGGTTGGCCAGAGCGAGCGGCCAGAAGGTGTGCATCGCGTGCAGCCCGTCGCGCCGGCCCGGCGGGTTCATCAGTTCGTCGAGCGTCGGGGTGTGGTCCTGGGTCAGAACGAGGGCCGTGTCGCCGAGATCTGTCGAGGTGAGGTCGAGGGTGACCGTTGTCGGCTGGTCGTCGAGCGTCCACTCGAACGCCAGCCGCCGGCCCGGCTCCGCGGCGGTGAGCCGCTGACCGCCGCCGCCCTGCGGAGTGAAGCGCCCGCCGAACGTGTACCGGCCGGCGTCGAGGTCGACCTCGGCCTTCTCGGCCAACCAGCTCTGCAGCGCGGACGATCCGGTCAGGGCGGCGAAGACCTGCTCGGCCGGCGCCTTGATCCGGGTCCGAAGCGTCAGGATGTCAGTCATCCGCGTTCTCCTTCGGGTAGCAAGCAACGGCCAGTTTCAGTACGTCGCCCTCGCTCCCGCCGTGGCGCGCGAACAGGTCCTGCAGCGTGGTCCGGAGATCGTCGAGGAACTCCTGGCGGCGTGCGCGGGGAACGCAGATCTCACCGGAGACGCCGATCGTCGGCACCTCGCGATCGGTGCGCAGGACGGCGAGATCGCTCTGTAGGTCCTCGACCAGGTTCAGCAGGTAGCCGAGGCTGAGCTCGTCCTGCACATGTCGGGAGCCGATCGTGCCGACCAGGCGCGGCGACAGCCAGTACGACTGGGCGCTGGCCTGGTAGATGCCCTCGACGATCCCGCGCACCCGCCGCTCGGAAACCTGGTCGACCAGCCGGGCGTCGACCAGCTTCTTCACGTGGTAGTAGACCCGCTGCGCTGACTGGCCGAGCACCGCTCCCACCTCGGTGCAGGAGCGGGGCTCGGCCAGTTGCCGCAGCACCTCGACCCGCTGAGGCTTGAACAACGCCTCAGCCTGGCCGAACTCATCGACGTACAAGAGGTCTTTCATGGTACGACCGATGATTTATGTAAAGAACTTCTTTGTCAATCAGTACGGCAGCGCGACGTAGTCCACGTGCTGGCCCGCGTTGGGGTCGTCGGCGACCTCGCGGGGGACGTCGCGCACGATCAGGCCCGCTTCCGCCGCTGCGGTGAGGGCGGCCTGGTCGTAGCGGGTCTTGCGCCAGATATCGACCATGTACTTGCGGGTCTTGAGGTAGTCGACGTACCGGGCCATGTGGGCGTCGTCGAGGCCGAGGGCGGCGAACAGCGCGATCCGGTCGCCGTCCTTGCTGGCGATCCGCCACTTCGGGTACTTGTCGTGCTCGTTCGGCAGCGGCGCCTTCGACTTCGGCCAGCGCAGCAAGGTGCCGTTGCCGCTGTGCGTGGTGCGCAGGCTCCAGACCGCGACGTCGCCGACCCGGGTCCGGACGTAGACGTTCTCGCCCACGTTCAGGTCGGGGGTGTTGTGCGACTGGTGCCGCAGGTTCAGGCCGCCGGTGTGGCGGTAGTGGTCCTGCAGGTAGACGCCGAAGCGCAGGATCGTGTACCGGCCGTTCCAGTCCGGGGCGTTCGGGTCGACCCGGTCGGCGTTGTCCTTGTGGAAACCACGCTGGACGCCGTTGACGGTGAACGCGCTGTCGCCGGTGTAGACGATCTTGTCGTCGCCGAGGATCTGCCGGGCGATCTTCACGAAGTTGCCGTCGGTCAGCACCTCGCGCAGCCGCGGGTTGGCGAGCAGGTCGCCACCGAAGTTCTTCCGGGACCAGTGCGCCGCTTCCCGCAGCCGCTTGACGTCGCTGGGGGAGTAGACCCCGCGCACGATCGTCCAGCCGTTCTCCCAGAATCCGTTCACGTCGACGTTGTTGACCGCTGACATGTCCCACCCTTCCAGTTCGCCGGAACCGATCGCCCGGTCTACCCGGCACGATGCCGACGCTGCCGAAAAGGTTGCGAAGCCGGGACAACAGTTCTCCGGGCAGGGCCGGCGCCGCCTCGGTACGCCGAAGCGCGGCGCGGCGCGGGCGGGATCAGTTGCGGGCGGCCGAGGTCCGGATCGCGGCCACGAAGGCCGCGACCGCAGGATGCCGGGCCGCGCCCTTGCGATAGGCGACGCTCGTCCGCCGGCGCACCGGCAGCGGGACCAGCGTGACGCCGGCGGGCGGTGGCCCGGCCGCGAGCTGAGGAACGAGCGAGACGCCCTGGCCGGCGGCGACCAGCGCGAGTACGGCGTCGAAGTCGTCGGCGGTGTGCCGGATCCGCGGTTGGTAGCCGGCGGCCCGGCAGACGTGCAGCGTGACTGCGTGGCAGGCCGTCCCGGGGGTTCCGGAGATCCAGGGAGCGCTCTCCGCGTCCGCCACCGAGCGCTCCGCGCCGTGCACCGCCAGGTAGACGGTCTCGTCGAGCAACGGTTGGGTCTCACCGGCGTCGAGGGCCGGCATCACGTCGTAGTCGTTGATCAGGGCAACATCCAGCCGGTGCTCGCGCAGTTCGCGGGGAGCGTCGGCGGGATCGAGCTCGGTGACGCTCAGCTCGAGCCGCGGATGGTCGCGGGCCAGGCGGACGAGGGCCGGCGGAAGCAGCGCGCGGACGGCCGTGGGGAAGGCGCCGATGCGCAGTGGCCCGGTGAGCTCGTCGCGGACGGCTGCCAGCTCGGCGTCGGCCTCTTCGAGTGCGGCGATGATCTTTTCCGCGTGCTGGACGAGCAGAGCGCCGGCGGGGGTGAGTGTGACGCGGCGGCCGGTGCGTTCGAGCAGACGGGCGCCGGCTTCGCGTTCCAGGGCGGTCAATTGCTGGGAGACCGCGGAGGCCGTGTAGGTGTGCGCTTCGGCGACGGCCGTGATCGTGCCGAGGTGGGCGAGATCGCGGAGCAGCCGGAGGCGGCGGACGTCGAGCATGAGGTCAGCTTAAACTCGTCATCAGAAAGCTGAACTGGACCTTACGCAACCCGAGCGCCGAGGCTGGTGGGCATGAACCTCACCGGCGTCCTCGTTCCCCTGATCACCCCGTTCGGCACCGATGGCGAGGTCGCGGCCGATGCACTCGAGAGACTCACGGAGCGTCTGCTGGCCGCGGGGGCGAGTGGGCTGGTCGCGCTGGGTACGACCGGTGAGCCAGGCAGTCTGACCGCGGCCGAGCAGCGGGTGGTGGTCGACATCGCTGCCAAGGTTTGCCGAGCGCACGACGCGACCCTGGTGGTCGGAGGCAACAATCGCGACCTGCTGGCCCGCGGGGATGCCGCGTTGAGCGTGGTGCCGCCGTTCGTTCGGCCGGGGGAGGCGGGAGTGCTGGAGTACTTCCGCCGGCTGGAAAGCCCGGTGCCGTTGGTGATCTATCACGTGCCGTACCGGACCGGTCAGCAGTTGGGTGCCGAGACCTTGCGCCGGATCGCCGAGCTACCGGGCGTTGCCGGGATCAAGTACGCCGCAGGTGGCATTGACGACGAGACGATGTTGTTGCTCGCCGACCTGCCGGAGGACTTCGCGGTGCTCGCGGGCGACGACCCGTTCGTCTCCCCGATGCTCGCCCTCGGCGCGCAGGGCGGGATCCTGGCGTCGGCCCACCTGGCGACCGAGACCTTCGTCGCGATGGTCGACGCCTGGCGTGCCGGGGACGTGGCGACCGGTCGGCGGCTCGGCCACCAGTTGGTTCCGCTGTCGAAGGCGTTGTTCGCCGAACCCAACCCGACCGTGATCAAGGCCGTCCTGCACGCGAACGGCGAGATCCCGACCCCGGACGTCAGACTCCCACTGCTGCCGGCTGGTCCCCACACCACCGAGACGGCCCGCACCTTGGCCGAAGATGGAGTTCACACATCGGTGAGCTGAGGACGGGTGGTAGCGGTGGGCCAGTATGTCGAGGCCGGGGGAGTGCTGACCTACTTCGAGGTCGAGGGTGAAGGCGAACCGGTGATCCTGCTGCACGGCGGGGGCGTCGGTGGCGACACCTGGGTCGCGCAAACGGCCGCGTTGTCCCAGCACTACTTGGTCGTCGTGCCCGAGCGTCGCGGCCACGGCCGGACGCCGGACGTCGACGGCCCGGTCACGATGGAACTGCTGGCCGCCGATCTCGCGGCGTTCATGGATCGCCTGGAGATTCCGCAGGCGCACCTGATCGGCTGGAGCGACGGTGGCAAGGTCGGCGCCTGGCTCGCGCTCGCCCGGCCGGACCTGGTCCGCAAGCTGGTGCTGATCGGCGCCGAACTGACCCGCGCCGGGCAGACGCCGGCGACCGAGCAGTTGATGACACCGGAGGGCTTGGAGGAACTGGCCGAGGCCTTCCGTCCGCAGTACGAGGCGGTGGCGCCGGACGGGCCGGGGCATTTCCCGGTGGTGTTCGCGAAGTGGGCCGAAATGTGGCGGACGATGCCGGATATCGACCTGGCCGACCTCGGCAAGCTGACCATGCCGGTCCTGGTGATGCAGGGTGACGACGACGCCGTACGGCTCGAGCACAGCGTGGAGGTCGCGAAGGCGCTGCCCGACGCGCAACTGGCCGTCGTACCGGGGACTTCGCACGGGCTGCCGCTGGAGAAGCCCGGCCTGGTGAACCAGTTGCTGCTCGACTTCCTGGCCGACCAGCAGACACCGAAGCTCATCCCTGGCGGCGCGCTGGACTGCTGATCGCGCGCCCGGTAGTCCCTTTCCACTCACTGCCGAACCGTGACCGCATCAGCCGTTGATAAAGTAACACGCATGGTTTAACTTACTCGGCACTGGAGCCCGCTGTGGCCCACACCACACCCCTGACCGCCCGGTCGGCGGGGTGCTCCCGGAGACCTGAGGAGTTCCGATGACGAGAACGGCTAGGTACGTCGCGACCTGCGCGTCCGCAGTGGCCCTGCTGGCGGCGGCGGCCTGCGCGGACGGTACGACGCCGGCCGCCGACACCGGCGGCGCGATCGACGAGAAGGCGCCGGTGACGATCACGGTCGGCAACCGGCCGAAACCGGACAAGCCGGCCGACGTCGCGTCGTTCGAGCGCAAGATCAAGGCGTTCACCGACAAGCACCCGAACATCACGGTGAAGTCGACCGAGACCGAGTGGGACGCGCAGACCTTCCAGGCTCAGGTGGCAGGTGGCTCGCTCCCGACCGTGATGAGCATCAGCTTCACCGAGCCGCTGAACATGATCCCGAACAAGCAGCTGCCGGACATCACCGACGAGCTGAAGCTGGTCGACCTGACCAAGGACCTGAACCCGGAGACGCTGAAGCTGGTCCAGGACGACGCCGGCCGGATCTACGGGGTGCCGTTCGAGGCGTTCTCGGTCGGGCTGGCCTACAACCGGGCGCTGTTCAAGCAGGCCGGGCTCGACCCGGACAAGCCGCCGACGACCTGGGACGAGGTGCGGCAGTACGCCCAGCAGATCAAGGAGAAGACCGGCAAGGCCGGCTACGCGCAGCTGACCAAGGACAACACCGGCGGCTGGATGCTGACCACGATGACCTACAGCATGGGCGGCACGGTCCAGTCCGACGACGGCAAGAAGTCCACGTTCAACGACGCGCCGGCCAAGAAGGCGCTGCAGCTGCTCAAGGACATGCGCTGGACCGACAACACGATGGGCAGCAACTTCCTCTACAACCAGGAGGAGATCCGCCAGGACTTCGCGGCCGGCAAGATCGGCATGGTCATGCAGGCCTCGGACGCCTACGACATGTGCGTGAAGAACTTCGGCATGAAGCCGGCCGACTACGGCCACGGCGCGCTGCCGCAGGACGGCGGCCCGCACGGCACGCTGACCGGTGGCTCGATCAAGATGATCAACCCGAAGGCGACCAAGAACGAGATCGTCGCCGCGCTGAAGTGGATCAAGGCCACCGAGTTCGACAAGTACACCAACGAGCAACTCGCGGTCGAGGACGCCAAGACCCAGCTCGCCGACAAGGGCTTCGTCGGCCGGCCGGGCGTCACGCCGCTGAGCCAGGAGACCTACGACCAGTACAACAAGTGGCGTGAGCCCTACAACAACGTGCCGGTCGCGCAGTTCAAGGGCTACATCGACTCGATGAAGACGCTGAAGCTGATGCCCGAGCCGTCGAACAAGGCGCAGGAGGTCTACGCGCTGCTCGACCCGGTGGTCCAGCAGGTGCTGACGAAGAAGGACGCCGACATCGACAAACTGCTCTCCGACGCCGCCTCGAAGATCGACGCCCGTCTCGCCCGGTAGCCCACCATGGCCCTGTCGATCCGACCGAACGCCCAGTCCCGCCGGGGTGTACTGACCTGGTACCGCTCCGGCGGGCTGAGCGCCGTCCTGTTCGCACTGCCCCTGGTGCTGATCTTTCTGTACTTCTCCTGGGGCCCGATCGTGCGCGGGCTGGTGCTCAGCTTCCAGAAGAACAACCTGGTCACCACCCCCGAGTGGGTCGGGTGGTCCAACTTCAGCTACGTGCTGACCGATCCCCAGCTGCCGCAGGCCACGCTCAACACCCTGTACTTCGCAGCGCTGGCGCTGGTGTTCGGCTTCCCGGTGCCGCTGTTCCTGGCGGTGTTCATCAGCGAACTGCGCAGTACCGGCTGGCTCTACAACGTGCTGTCCTACCTGCCGGCGGTCGTCCCGCCGGTGGCCGCGATCCTGCTCTGGAAGTTCTTCTACGACCCGAGCGCGACCGGGGTCTTCAACACGATGCTCGGCTGGTTCGGCATCGATCCGTTGTCGTGGCTGAACTCGCCGAACCTGGCGATGCCCGCGATCGTGCTCGAGGCGACCTGGGCCGGCGCGGGAGCGACCGCGATCATCTACCTGGCCGCGCTGACCGGCGTACGGACCGAGCTGTACGAGGCGGCCGAGCTGGACGGCGCGGGGATCTGGTCGCGGGTCTGGCACGTCACGCTGCCGCAGATCCGCGGAATCATCCTGATCATGATGCTGCTGCAGCTGATCGGCACGTTCCAGGTCTTCACCGAACCGTTCCTGTTCACCGGCGGCGGCCCGAACAACGCGACCACCACGATCCTGCTGCTGATCTACCGCTACGCGTTCGTCAACGGCGACTTCGGTGCCGCGACCGCGCTGAGCGTGCTGCTGGCCGGGGTGCTGTGCGTGCTGTCGGTCGTGTACCACTTCCTCACCCGGCGTTGGAGCACGACATGACCAGTCTCCCGATCACCGAGCAGGTCGCGGCGTCCCCGGACGAGGCCGCGCCGGCCAAACGCAGCAGGCGCCGTACGGCGCAAGCGCAGGAGCGCGGCATCATCTCGACCGCGGATCGCAAGCGTCCGCTGATCCGCTACGGCCTGCCGGCCGTCCAGGTGCTGCTGTTCGTGGGCGTCCTGGTGGCCGGCGTCGGGCCGCTGTTGTGGCTGCTCAAGTCCGGGCTGTCCACCAGCCAGGACATCCTGCAGGGGCCGATGCAGCTGTGGCCGAGCGGGATCCAGTGGGCGAACCTGCCGAACGCGTGGACCAAGGTCCAGATCGGTTCCTACCTCGGCAACACCGCGATCATCGCGATCGGCTCGTTGCTGTCCACCCTGTTCGTCTGTACGACGGGCGCGTTCGTGCTCAGCGTGCTGCGGCCGCGGTGGGGCCCGATCGTCACCGGCGCGGTGCTGGCGACGTTGTTCCTGCCCGGGGTGATCTCACTGGTCCCGCTCTACCTGACGATCCTGAAGATGCCGGTGCTCGGGGTGAACCTGCAGAACACGTTCTGGGCGGTCTGGCTGCCGCAGGCCGCGGGCGCGTTCAACATCCTGGTGATGAAGCGGTACTTCGACGCGATCCCGCGGGAGCTGATCGAGGCGGCCCGGATCGACGGCGCGAGCAACCTGCGGCTGTTCACCGCGCTCATCCTGCCGCTGTCCAAGCCGATCCTCGGCGTGGTCGCGCTGCTCACCGTGATCGGGTCGTGGAAGGACTACCTGTGGCCGCTGCTGGTGCTGCCCGACCCGCGGCTGCAGCCGATCTCGGTCGCGCTGCCGCGGGTGCAGCAGACCACGGAGATCTCGTTGCAGATGAGCGCATTGTTCCTGGCCGTTCTGGTACCTGTGGTTCTGTTCCTGGTGTTCCAGAAACAGTTCCTGAAAGGGGTCGGGATGTCCGGAGGGATCAAGGAGTGAGCTCACCACTGAACGGGCGCCGGGTGCTGGTGACGGGTGCCGCCGGAAGGATCGGGTCCGTCACCACCCGGCACCTGACCGAACTGGGCGCGCTCGTCACCGCGCTGTCCATCGTCGACGACCCGGAGCTGAAGGCCGACCGGGTGGTGATCGGCGACACCCGGTCCGAGGACGACGTCGCCGACGCGCTGACCGGCGTGAACCTGGTCGTCCACCTGGCCGCGCTGCCCCACCGCGACTCCGGTACGCCGTACGACGTGTACACCGGCAACGTGATCTCGACCTTCAACGTGCTCGCGCAAGCCGGGGCGCTCGGGATCCGGCGGGCGGTGGTGGCCAGCAGCATCAACGCGTTCGGCGTACCGATGAACCATCACGACGTGTTGCCGGCGTACTACCCGCTGGACGAGAAGATCCCGTCCGACGTCGACGACTGGTACTCGCTGTCGAAGCAGAACGACGAGAACACCGCGCGGATGGCCTGGCGGCACTGGGGGATCGACGTGGTGTCGCTGCGGTTCCCGCACGTCAACACCGCCGACGTGCTGCGCCGGCAGGCCGACGGGTTCCGGGAGAACCCGGGGGCCGGGGTGCGCGAGGGCTGGAGCTACCTGGACACCCGCGACGCGGCGTACGCGATCGAGCTGGGGCTGACCGCTGAGCTGAGCGGTCAGCACACGCTGTTCGTCGCGGCGAACACGACCAACGCGCCGTTCGCGACCGAGGACCTGCTGGACGCGTTCGCGCCGCGCGTGCCGCGGTTGCGGCGGTTCGTGGGCCGCGAAGTACCGATCGACCTGACCGCCGCCCGGACCGTGCTGGGCTTCCGGGCCCGGCACGAGCTGGACCTTCCGACCGACCGACTGGAGACCTGAATGCCGCACGAGACGCCAGCCACCTTCGCCCAGCCCTGGCCGGTCCGCGACGACGTGCGGATCCGCGGGGTCAAGGCGATCGTGACGGCACCGCAGGGCATCCCACTGGTGGTGGTGCGGATCGACACCACCGAGCCAGGCTTGTACGGGCTGGGCTGCGCGACGTTCACCCAGCGCTGGAAGGCGGTGCAGACGTTCGTCGACGAGCATTTGGCCCGCCTGCTGATCGGGCGCTATCCCGGTGACATCGGCGACCTGACCCGGCTGGCCGGTTTCTCCGGCTACTGGCGCGGCGGTCCGGTGACCAACAACGCGATCTCCGGGATCGACCAGGCGCTGTGGGACATCGCCGGCAAGCGGGCCGGTATGCCGGTCTACGAGCTGCTCGGCGGCAAGGTCCGGGCGGCCGCGGACACCTACATCCATGCCAGCGGCATCAACATCGAGCAGTGCCTCGAACAGGCGAAGGAGTTCGTCGCGCAGGGCTGGCGGCACATCCGGCTGAAGATCTCGACGCCCGGCGGCGGTGGGTACGGCGCGCCGCGGCTGGCCACGCTCTATCCGGGCATGCCGTACCACAACGGCTGGTCGGCGCGGGACTACCTGCGTACGACGCCGGACCTGTTCGCCGCGGCGCGCGAGTCGTTGCCGGACAACATCGAGCTGCTGCACGACGTGCACTCGCGGCTCACGCCGAAGGAAGCGGTGTTGCTGGCTCGGTCGCTCGAGCCGTACCGGCTGTTCTTCCTGGAGGACGTGCTGGCCCCGGAGCTCTGGGACCGGCTGCCGGAGGTCCGGGCCGCCTCGCCGGTCCCGCTGGCGGTCGGTGAGCTGACCACATCGATGGGCGACGCGGTCCGGTTGGTCCGCGACGGCGGTGTCGACTTCATCCGGTCGCACGTATCCGACATCGGCGGTCTGACGCCGGCCCGCAAGCTGGCCGACCTGGCCGAGCTGTGCGGCGTACGGACGGCGTGGCACGGACCGGGGGACACCTCGCCGATCGGTGCCGCGGCCAACGTCGCCCTCGACGTCAGCTCGGTGGCCTTCGGAATCCAAGAAGGCCACATCTACAACGACGCCACGCACGAGGTCTTCCCCGGCACGCTGCGGATCCAAGACGGCTGGCTGACCCCGAACGACGCGCCCGGCTGGGGCATCGAGATCGACGAGGCCGCCGCCGTGCGGTACCCGGCGGAGCTGTCCGGGCACGATGAGTGGGCGGCCGGCGTACGGCGGATCGACGGGGCCCTGGAGGCTCCGTGAAATTCTCCGTGTTCACCGCGGCGACGCCCGACTGGACTCCGGCCGAGGTGGCCAACGTCCTGGCCGAGCAGGGCTGGCACGGGATCGAGTGGCGGATCACCGACCAGGCCGAGGTCGAAGGCCAGACCGGGTTCTGGGCCGGCAACCGGGCGACCTGGCCGCTGACCGGGTTGGAGGACCGGCTGGACGAGATCGCGGCGATCACCACCGGCGCGGGACTGGAGTACTCCGCGCTCGGCGGCTACGCGCCGCCGACCCGCAGGGTCGACGCCGAACGGATGCTGGCGGCAACGGCCCGGCTCGGCGCCGGCCGGGTCCGGATCGCCGGACTGAAGGTGGAGCCCGGTCAGACCTACCGGGAGGCCTTCGCCGCCTGCCGGGAGCACTGGGAGTGGGTCGAGGACAAGGCCCGCCAGTACGGCGTCCAGGCGCTGGTCGAGCTGCACCACGAGACGCTGACGCCGAGTGCTTCGGCGGCCCGGCGGCTGCTCGATGGGCTGGACCCGGCGTACGTGGGCGTGATCCACGACATCGGCAACCTGGTGATCGAGGGCTGGGAGGAACACGGGCTGGACCTGCTCGGTGAGTACCTGGCCCACGTGCACGTGAAGAACTGCGCCTGGCACCTGGCCGGCGTGGAAAGCGACGGGACGCTGCGCTGGGAGCCGAAATGGGTGCCGTTGCGGGAAGGCCGGGCGTCCCTGCCGGAATTGTTCGCCGCGCTGGCGCGGACCGGTTACGACGGGTGGGTCGCGGTGGAGGATTTCTCCACCGCGCTGCCATTGCCGGAAAGGACCGCGGGCAATCTCGAATACCTCACCGCCGTGGCGCGGGCCGCGGGGTACGATCTGCGCTGACCCGGGCGCGGCCATTTGCCGATCGGGAAAGAAACCGACAAAAGCGGGGAAAGAACGCGACAAGGGAGGTGGGCGATGGTCACGCCTGACAGTGACTCGGCGGTGCTGGACGAACCGACCCGATCGGGGGCGAACCAGTACGACCTGGGCTCCTTCAACGAGGCCGTGATCATCGAGACGATCCGGCTGGCCGGCATCATCAGCCGGACCGAGATCTCCCGGCGGACCGGACTGACCCAGCAGTCGGTGTCACGAATCCTGCGCGTGCTGCTGCAGCAGGGACTGCTGGTCGAGGAGGCGCAGGAGCGCGCCGAGCGGCTCGGCAAGCCCCGAACGCCGGTCCGGCTGCGGTCCAACGCGGCGCACGCGGTCGGCATCCACATCGACCCCGAGTTGCTGACCGTCGCGGTCGTCGACCTGGACGGCACGATCGTGCGGCGCGAGACCGTGGACCTGGCCGCCGACCTGGACGCGCACCGCCTGGTCGACCTGGTCGCCGCCACGGTGGTGGCCGCGATCAGCATCAGCCAGGTCGACACCGCCTCGCTGCTCGGCGTCGGCGTCGCCGTACCGGGCCCGATCAACGCCGACGGCACGCTGCTCGACCTGCCGTTGCAGCCGGCGTGGCGTGGGCTGGAGATCCGCCAGTTGCTGCAGCAGAAGCTCAACCACCCGGTGCTGGTCGAGAAGGACGGTACGGCGGCCGCGATCGGCGAGCGCTGGATCGGCCGCTCGGCGCGGGCCCGCGACTTCGCCTACCTCTATCTCGGCACGGGCGTCGGCAGTGGCCTGATCCTGAACGGCTCGATCTACCGCGGCCTGACCGCGAACGCCGGCGAGTTCGGCCAGCTGGCCGCGCTGCGGATGGGGGAGTGGGACGGCGAAGGTGGTCCGCGGATGATGGCCGAGTGCAACCCGACCGCCTCGCTGCCGGTGATCGCGGCCGGCTTCGGATATGTCGAGACCGACCCGGGCGCGACCGACGAGGCGAAACGCTACAAAGCGGTCTGCAAAGCCGCCGCCGAGGGCGACGAGGCGGCCCGGAAAGCGGTCACCCAGGTCGCCGGAGTGATTGCGCAGGGTGCGGTCGGACTGGTCGACCTGCTGGATATCGATCTGATCGTTCTGGGCGGCCCGGCGTACGAAAAGGAAATCGCGGCGACGCTGATTTCCGAAATCGAACGGGCGGTGAATTCGTTCCCGATCGCGAAAGGCACCCGGACGGTCGCGGTGGAGGAGTCGATGCTGCAGGCCGACGCGGCCGCGGTGGGCGCCGCGTCGACGATCTTCCACGACGCGTTCACGCCGCGGGTGGGCGGTTCGAGCCAGGCCCGGCGGCTGCCGAAATGACCCCGGCGGATCGGCCCGCCGGGGTTTAGGCTGCCGGGGTGATTCCGACTGTGTCCGCGCCCGAAGTCCTGACCGCCGACCTCACCGACTCGGTCCAGCTCCGGGTGCTCCGGCCCGAGGACGCCGCGTCGTTCTGCCAGGCGCAGCTGCGCAGCCGCGAGCAGCTGATCCCGTTCGAGCCGCAGCGTGCCGAGCAGTGGTACGACACGGACTTCCAGGCGGCGCGGTTCGCCGAGTTGCTCGAGCGCGACAACGTCGTGCCCTGGGTGCTGGTCGAGGACGGTCGCGTGATCGGTACGGCGACGCTGTCGAACATCGTGCTCGGGCCGTGGCGCAACGGCGACGTCGGCTACTGGGTCGACGTCGCGGAGGTCGGCCGGGGGTTGGCGACGGCGGCGCTCTCGGCGGTGTGCCGGCTGGCCGACAAGGTCCTGCTGCTGCACCGGATCGCGGCGAGCACCAACCACGACAACACCCGGTCGCAGCGGGTGCTGCTGAAGTGCGGATTCGAGCAGTACGGGTTCGCGCCGAACTACCTGCACATCAACGGCCAGTGGCGCGACAGCAACCTCTACCAGCGAATCCTCAACGACCGCGAGCCGGGCGAGCCGCCGGCCTGAACCGGCGGCTCGCACTCGGCGGTCAGCGAGGCGGCAGTCCGATGCCGCGGGAGACGTCGACGTCGTCGTACCGGCCTTCGAGGACGTCGAGGAACTTGACCGGGCGCTGCAGGGTCGAGGCGATGTAAACGGCCCGCACGGTGGCCAGTGCCTCGATCCCGTCGCGCACGGTCAGGCCCGGCTCGACACCGTTGCTGACGGCATCGAAAATGTCGGCGTACTGGCGGCTGTGGCCCTCGATCGACAACTGCTGACGGCTGCTGTCGTCGTTCGCCTGCTGGTCGACGGGAAGGTCCTGCTCGCCGCCGTCGGCGTTGAACCGGCGCAGTACGTCGTCCTCGATTTCGGCGCCGCCTCGCGTGCCGTGGACCGCGATCCGGGTGCGGCCGCCGGGGTACGCTGCTGTGGTCGCGTGCAGGGTGGCGACCGCGCCGTTGTCGAAGGTGAGGGTGGCGACCACCGTGTCCTCGACCTCGATCGCGTGGTGCGCGGCCCGCAGCGCCTGGGCCTGGATCTGCACCGGCCGGCCCATGAACCACAGCAGCAGGTCGACGGTGTGGACGCCTTGGTTCATCAGCGCGCCACCGCCGTCCTGCGCCCAGGTGCCTCGCCAGCCGGCCGAGGCGTAGTACTCGTCGCTGCGCCACCACGCCACGGTGGCGACAGCTGAGGTGAGTTGCCCGAAGCGGCCGGCGCGGATGGCGTCCGCGACGAGCGCGCTGCCGGGGTCGAAGCGGTGCTGGCTGATCACCGAGCAGAGCACGCCGTGGTTGGCGGCCCGGGTGACCGCCGCGTCGAGGCGGCGGGCCCGGCCGAGATCGACGTCGAGTGGCTTCTCGATCACCACGTGCACCTTGTTGTCCAGCGCCTGCTCCGCGAGGTCGGCGTGGGTGCCGCTCGGGGTGCAGATCGCCACCAGCGAGACGTCCGACCCGGCGAGCGCCGCGGCCAGGTCGCCGTACACCGCGGGCTCCGGCTGCCCGGCTTCGGTGATCCGGGCGGCCAGGGCCCGCGCCGCGGCGGGGTCGACGTCCACCAGGGCGGTGACGGTGGCGTCGGACCGGGCCGCGATGGTTTCGGCGTGGGTGCGGCCGATGATGCCGCAGCCCACGATCGCGACCTGGTGCGGCGTCGTCGAGTCAGCCATCTCGCTCCTCAGTACGGGGTCAGGAAGTGAAGTGCGCGGTCAGTATCTGCTCCGCCGTCACGGTGAAGGTGTACGACGCGTCGGTCGAGACCACCTGGCCGTCGACGGTCCAGTTCTGGAAAACGCTATCCGATCCGGGCGCCGCCGTCACGGTGACCTGCGCGCCGACTTCGTACATGCCCGGCTCGGACTCGTTGCCGAGGATCTTCACCGTGCCGTTGCCGTCGGCCTGGACCGAGACCGCGCGCTGGACCACGTTGATCACCATCACGTTGTGCAGGGTGACCGGGCCGGTGCTGGTGGCGCCGTTGTAGCGGGCCAGGTTGGTCGCCTCGACGTCACCCTTCACCACCTTGACCGTGTAGCCGTCGGTGCCGAGGTTGTCGGTGCCCAGGTTGTAGGCGTCGACCTGGCCGTCGTTCACCACCAGCCCGTCGTGGAAGCCGTAGGCGAACACGTTGAACAGGGTCAACCCGGTCGCGCCGTCGACCGTGACGATCTTCGCCTGCTTGCGCATCACCTTGTCGATGACCAGCTCGAAGATGCTGCCCTCGTTCATCCAGTACGGCTGCTGGTAGCCGATCCGGGTGACCGCGTTGCCGTTGGACAGCACGCCCTCGATCCGGCCGCCTATGCTGCGGCCGACCGCGATCGCGTGGTCGAAGAAGGCACCGGCGACCTTGCGGACGACGAACTGGTCGTTGCGGTGGGTGGTGAGGTCGATGCCGTTCCAGGCGTTCGGGAAGCCGGCGTTGATCACGTAGGTGCGGCTGCCGTTGCCGCGGACGGCGTACGGGTAGGCGACGATGCCCTCGGCCGCGCCCGGGTTCTGCTCGGGGTAGAAGACGCGCAGGCCGCGAAGGCCCGACTTGCTGCCGTTGAGCGTGACGAGCGCGGTGGCCGTGTCGGGTGCGGCGGTGCCGCGGCCCTCGAAGGCGTGCAGGACCGTGCCGCCGCTGGCTCCGCTCTGGTCGCGGTTCGGTACGGCGGAGGCGCCGCGCAGTTCGACGTTGGCGGGAACGGTCAGGTGGGTGCTGATCCGGTACCAGCCTGCAGGCAGGTAGACGATGCCGCCGCCGTTGCGGCCGGCCTTGTCGAGCGCCTTCTGGACCGCCTTGGTCGCGTCGGCCGTCGGCAGATAGCCCACGCCGTGCGGCGCGTCGACCAGCGTGAGCTCGCGGCTGGCCGGAGCGGGCAGCGGCTTGTGGACGTACGTCGGAGCGGTACCCGCCATCCGGTGGATGATCCCGGAGAGCGCTCCCTGCGTGTGGGTGCCGGTGATCTTCACGTAGCCGCGGGCGTTGTTGCGGATCGCTGCCGTGCTGCCCTCGACATGCCCACCGGCCAGCGTCATGCCCCAGCGGTCGTCGATCACGTCGACCAGGACGCCGGTACCGGTCCGGCGGATGTCCGGCTCGAGGAAGCTGCCGGTGAACTGGGCCCGCTGACCGGCGACCACATGGATGCCGACCTGGTAGTCGGAGAGCGTGATCTTGTGGAACTGGTCCCACTCGAGGTCGCCGAGCACGAGCCCGGTGCCGTTCGCGCGGGTCCAGGTGTCGAGTGCGGCCCGGGCCGGCGGCTGGTAGGCGGCCGGGGCCAACGACCAGTACGCGTTGCCGAAGGTCACGTTCTCCCAGGTGCCGACGTCGGCGCCGTTGTAGGCGCGGGCGCCCTCGAACAGGGCGGTTCCGCGGATGTTCCGGATCGTGCTGGACTCGTGCACCTGGCCGGAGCTCGGCGCGTTGCCGCGGTCGTTGGGCATCGTGCTGATGCCGATGCCGCGGTAGGAGTTCAGCATCGTGACGTCCTGGACGGTCGCCATCATGTAGTTCTCGTTGCCGATCCAGGCGCCGCCGGGGATCTCGAAGGTGTAGTTGTACGGGACCGGCTGGGTCGCGCTCTGCCGCGGGTACCAGGTGGTCACGCCGATCACGCCGGCCGATCCACCGATCCGGAACAGGCTCGGTCCGTCGTCGCCCGAGGCGAGGTCCGCGACGACGACAGTGCCGTAGTCGAAGGCCCGGCCGCCGTCCGTGCTCGTGGCGCCGCGGTTCAGGTCGGGGTCGCGGCGGTCGCCGCGCAGCGTGCAGAACGAGTGCACCTCGAGCGTGTCCTTGACCAGGTACTTGCCGCTCGGCAGCCAGACCGTGCCGCCGCCGGCGTCCTGGCACGCGTAGAGCGCTCTCTGGATGGCCTTGGTGGCGTCCGCGCGCCCGGTGCGGTCGGCGCCGTACTTGGTGGCGTCGAAGTCGGCGACGACGCCGTCCTCGGTCGGGTTGACCGTCTGGACCAGCTTCGGCTGCGGGACGACAACCGGCGACTCGCGCAGCTGCAGCTCCTTCACGACGTACGTCGGAGAGCCGGAGAGCGCGATCCGGACGTACCGGGCGCTAGTGGTCGCGAAGCGGGTCTTGCTGAACTGGTTCGCGCCGGGAGAGCCGGTGCGGCCGACGGTGGCGAAGGTCTGGCCGTCGTTCGAGACCTGGATGGTGTAGTCGGGGGAGTATGCCTGGGCCCACTCGACTCGGACGTCGTTCACGGCGCGGGCCGTGCCGAGGTCGATCTGCAGCCACGCGTCGCCGGCTCCGCTGGTCCAGGCCGACTCGTGGTTGTTGTCGTTGACGTTCGTGGCGCCGGTGCCACCGCTGGCGGACGCCGTACCGGAGGGGGCGAAGTTGGTGTCGACCACTGAAGCGGTGAACGCGTCGAGCTTGGACTGGAGTGTCTGCAGCGCGGCCTTCACCTGGACGTCGGTGACGTTCGGCGTGGCCGCGACCTCGCGGGCGTCGTCGATCGCGGCGAGCAGCGTCGCGCGGCTCCCCGCCGGGTACTGGCCGTCGCGACTGCCTTCGCGGGCCGCCTTGTGGGCGCGAGCGGCTTCGTCGATCAGGTCGTTCAGGCCTTCGGTGACGTCGAGCGCACCGGCGACCTTCGCGACCCGGACGGCCGCCACCTTGAGATCGACCGCGCCGTCACCGCTGTGGATACGGAAGTCGGCGCCGTTCGAGCGGTTGGTCATGACGGCGTCGGGAAGCGCGAACGTGTGCGTCCTCCAGGTCTTGGTGTCACCGTACGTGACGACCTCGGAGTTCTTGAACTTCTCCGGAATCGTCTCGCCGGGGGAGTCGTAGTGCAGCCCGAACTGGCCGTTGCCCTCGTCGAAGTAGTCGACACTGACGAGCACCAGGCCGCGGTTGTCGTACAGGTAGGTGTCGGACACGTTCATGTAGAAGAAGTTCGTGCCCGGCGCGGGAGCGGTTCGATCGGTCTGCCAGTACGGCCGGCCGTCCTGGACGCCGGTCTTCAGGTTCTCCGGCCGGTCGCCGGCGCGCGGCGAGATACCGCTCTCCAGCGGAGAGGCGCCGAGCGCGACCGTGGCACCCGCCGTACTGATCCGCAGTCCGGCCACGGTGATGTCGGTGCTGCCGGACAGGCGCAGGTCCGCGCCGCCGAGACGGTCGGCGAACTCGATGTCGGCGAGCGCGAAGGTGCCGGTCTGCCACTGGCCGGTGTTCTTCAGCTGCACGTCGTCGGCGCGAGTCTCGGGACCGGTCGCGGCGTCGTAGGTCAGCTGGAGCGACCCGGTGCCGGAGTCGAGATAGGTGACGGTGACGACCACGTCGTCGGTGTTCAGCTCGTCGACGTAGTCGCGGTCCACGTCGAAGGAGAACCAGCTCGTACCGGCGGCCTGATCGGTCCGCCAGAAGCCGCGGCCCTGCTCGGTCCCGGTCCGCAGACCGGCCGGGTCGGCTCCGGCGGCGGGTGCGACGCCGAGCGTGGTCGGGGTCGCGCCGAGATCGGCGCCGACGCCGCTCGGGTACATCGTGGCCGCCGCGGCCGGTGCTGCGCTGAGCACCCCGGCCAGCAGCGTCGCGGGTAACAGTCCCGCGAGCAGGCGTCGTCGTACGGTCATCGGGGGACCTCCAGGTGGCGGGCCGGAAGCAAGCAAGGGATCGCCGGGGCGACAGCCGGACGTGATCTGCCGCACACGCAGCGAGAATGTTCGTGTAAGTTAAACCATGCGTGTTACTTATTCAAGAGCTCGTGTGGGCACCTCGCTCGATAGGCTCTCGGGGTGAGTGAGCCTGGGGTGCGGCAGTGGCTGGAGCGGACGGCGTGGCCGCTGACCGGAGTCGAGGCGGGGACGCCGACCGACGATCTGGAACCGCTGAAGAAGGTGCTGGCCGACGTGCGCCTGGTCGGGCTCGGCGAGTCGACGCACGGGACGCGGGAGTTCTTCCAGCTCAAGCACCGGCTGCTGGAGTTCCTGGTCACCGAGCTCGGGTTCCGGACGCTGCTGATGGAGGCGAGCGAGTCCGCGGCGATCGCGGTCGACGCCTACGTCCGGGGTGGCCCCGGTGACGCGCCGACGGTGGTGAGCGACCTCGGTTTCTGGGTCTGGCGGACCGAAGAGGTCGTCGCGATGGTCCAGTGGATGCGCAAGTACAACGCCGGACGGCCGGCCGACGAACAGGTCGGCTTCGTGGGCATCGATCCGCAGAAGTGCTCGGCAGCGCTGGCCGTCGTCCGGGGCTATCTGGAGGCGAACGCGCCGGAGCGGCTGGAGTTGTTCGACGGGGGGATCGCGGCCGAGGTCGACGCCGGGCCGGGGGCCAGGCCGGACCCGAAGCGCTTGCTGGTTCGGGAGACCGAGGCGCTGGCCGGATTCCTGCAGAAGTACTCGGCGCCGGACGAGGTCCTGGCGGCTGGTGAGCAGCTCGTCCGGGCGGCCGATGTGGTGTGCTCGTCGAAGGAGCACAAGGACGCCGGGGCGACGACGTTCGCCGTCCGGGACCGGGCGATGGCTGACGCCGTGAGCGCCTATCTGCACGGCACCGAGGTGAAGGCCGTGCTGTGGGCGCACAACGGGCATCTAGCCGCGAGCCGCCAGTCGCCTGAGCTGCGGCCGATGGGTCAGTATCTGCGCGAGCGGTACGGGTCGGCGTACTACGCGGTGGCGTTGCTGTGCGGGTCGGGCGCGTTCCGGGCCCGGCGGATGTGGCCGGGCCCCTGGCCGGGTGACCTGAGCGGGCCGGTCGAGGTGAACAAGCTGGAGCGCGGCGGGTTCAGTTCGCTGGAGGGACTGCTGGCGGCTGCCAATCCGGGCGACCACTTTCTCGATCTGCGCACGGTGGACGACGCGCCGGCCGAGATCAAGGGCTGGCTGGAGGAGCCGCAGATGTTCCGGAGTTTCGGGGCGTTCGTGCAGCGGTGGATGTACCGGTTCCAGTTCGCGCCGACGCTGCTGACGCAGGAGTACGACGGGCTGGTGTACCTGGCGACCACCAGTCCGTCGCGGCCGCTCTGATCAGGCGACGCCGACCAGCGTGCGTTCCGGCTGGGGCAGTGCGGCGAGCAGGTCGAAGAAGTACGGCACGGCGTCGGCCAGTCGCAGCAGGCCGGCCTCGTGGCGGGTCCAGCCGAACAGGAGCTCGCCGTCGATCACGCGCTCGGCGAGCGGTTCGGCGTACGCGCTGATCGTGACGCGGTTCGGACCGGTCTGCGGGTGGTGGTCGCCGCAGCCGCACTCGGTCGGGATCACGACGGTGGTCAGCGCGCCGGCGGCGTACTGGCGCAGGCGCAGCGTGCGGCCGCGCGCGGCGAACCGGACGATCGTTGCATCAGGCAACTGAACGAGCAGGTCGACCGGGACGGCGTACGAGCCGGGCAGGAGCCGCAGACCGTGGGACGTGAACAGGTCGGCGAGTGCGGAGAGGTTCATCGGGAGTATCCGGAATCCTGTGAGTGCTGGTGTCGGCGGGCGGGCCTGGGAAGGGACAGGGCCTCGCGCGCCTCAGACGGCGCGCGTCAGCGACAACAACAGCGACAACACAGCGAGATACGCATGCGGAGGATCATGACAGACCTCCGGGCCGGCTTCAAACACCGACCGCGATCTGAGACGACTGTCCGTGACCGGTCAGCAGCACAGCGCCCCGCCGTCCGTTGGTGCGGACGACGGGGCGCTGCGACGAGCCGGTGCTTCAGTCGGCTTTCTTGCCGAACATGATCTCGTCCCAGCTGGGGACGCTGGCGCGCTTGGAGCCTCGGCGGGCGGGCTTCTTCTTCGGTTCCGGCGCGGGTTCGGCCGGTGCTTCAGCCTGCTCGCCGGGCTGGGGCGCGCTTGCAGAGGCGGCGCTGCCGATCGCGGTGCCGTTGGTCTGCGGGGGGCCGGCTGCCGGGCGGGCCGGTGCGTCCGCGGCCGGCTGGGGAGCGAGAGCCGGCTGGTTGGGGGTCGGGAGGGTCGGCTGGCTGGGCCGGTTCTCCTGGGTGACGCGGCGTGGGTCGAACGGCTTCGGGATCGCCGGCCGGGCGGTCTGCTCCGGGGCCGCTGCCGGCTGACCGGCTTCGACTGGGCGCTGGGTGTCGCGAGGTGCCGGACGATCGGGCTGAGGGACGTCAGGACGGCGCTCGGACGGGGCGGACTCGGCCCGCCGGGCTTCGGCTGGGCGCTCGGCGGGCCCGGCCTCGCTCTGCCGAGCCTCGGCCGGACGCTCGGGCGCCGGTGGCGGCGTACGGCGTTCGGTGAACGGGTTCTCGGGGGCGGCGGCGCGTTCCTCCGGGGGAGCCGGGACGGGAGACTCCGTCGGCGGCTGGGCCGGGCGTTCGACCGCGCGCACGGTCGGCCGCAGCGTCGGCGGCGGCTCGGTCGGGATGTTGATCAGCGTCGGCTCTTCGTCGGCCGACGGCACGGAGTGCACGCGGCGCGGACCCCGCTCGACGTCGCGGCCGGTGAAGCTCTCCCGGACCGAGTCGCGCGCGAAGTCACGCCCAGCCGCTTCGCGCCCCGGGAGTTCACGGCCGGAGTTGTCGCGCCCGGCCGCCTCGCGTGGGAACGGGCGGTCACGCACCGGCGACTGCGGGTCGCGCCCGAAGTCCCGGTCGATGTCCTGGCCGAAGTCCCGCGGGTTGTTGTCGCGGGCGTACTGCCGGGCGCGGTTCAGGTTGACAGTGTCCTCGAAGCCGGCGGCCTCGTAGCTGTCGGCGCCGTGGTCGGGCGCCAGCGACAGGTCGATGTCGGCGACCGCGGTCAGCCGGCGTTCGGGCTGCTGCGGCGGCATCACCTGGGCCTGCTCACCGACCAGCCAGCGCGCCTCGTCGTCGTCCGGTACGGCGTAACGCCCGGGAGCGTCGTACGCGAACATGGCGACCTTCTCGTCGTCCTCGGCGACCGGGTACGACACCCGGACCGCCCACCGCCCGTCCTCGCGCCGCCAGGCGTCCCACTCGGCGGCGTTGGGGTCCACGCCCCGGATCCGCAGCCGCTCGGTCACCCAGGCGCCGAGGTTGCGGGTGGGGGCGTCGCCGCCCCCGCGACGGCGGACGGAAGCCCGCTGGGCGAGGTTGGCCACGTGGTCGCGCTCGGCCAGGACCGGGCCGGCGAAGGCCATCACCCGTTCCATCGGCATCTGGGCGACGGCGGCCACCGCCTCGGGACTTTCGCCGGCGCGGATACGAGCCTGGATGTCTCGTGGGCGCAGCGCGCTCTCCATTTGAATCTCCAGCTGGCCGAGTCGGGCACGGTCGCCGCGCAGGGCCGCACGCAACCGGTCGTCGACCGGGACGGCGAACTCCTCACCCGTTTCGGCCACGGCCAGGACCAGCTTGGTGCCGTCCTGGCTCAGACCGACGAGCCTCGCCTCGCGCATTGCCTATGTTCTCCTGTGCGGTTCTCGACAGTCTCTCCCGGGACGTGCTGCCTGACCAAGACCGGCGCGCCGTGCCGGGCGGTCATTGTGGAGGTTACGTCACGAAATCACATCTTGCCTGCTCAGCAAGGTCCTTCTGGTCACACCAGTCACACTAGTCACAACCCGTAGTGATCATCCGACCGGGTACGCCGTACGCACCGCGAGCGCCCGGTTCAGGTCGTCGGCGCGGTCACCCGCCGACCGCCGGATTCCGGCCGCGACCGACTCGTCGGCGACCAGTCCGGCGGCCAGGTCGGCGACGCGCTGCTCGACCGCGTAGACCGGGAACGCCAGGGCCGCCGCCCGGGCGACCACCCAGCCGGACCGCAGCTTCTCGGTCCCGGCGATCTCGGCGAAGTACCGCTCGACGTACGGCGCGGTGAGCTCGATCTGGGCCGGGTGCCAGAAGCCCTCGCACGCGGCGTACAACTCGTAGTTCGACACCTCGGTGTCGGTCATGATCTGCGCCCAGGCCCGTTCCTTGGCCTCGACGGTCGGCAGCGCGGCACGGCACCGGGTGGCGTGCACGACACCTTCCGACGAGGTGTCGCGAGCGAGTTCGGCGTCGATGCCGGCGTCGTCGATCGCGCCGAGCCGGGCGAGCTGCAGCGTGATCAGCCAGCGCAGCTCGGCGTCGACGGTGACACCGTCCGGCACGTTCACTCCGTCGAGCCAGCCGCGCAGCAGCTCGACGTCGTCGGTGGCGCGGATCGCGGCGCGCAGCACCATCAGCTGCACGCTGCTTCCGGCCTCGGCCGTACCCACCCGCTCAGTCAGTACGGCGGACAACCGCGCCCGGTACTGCTCGTACGGCAGCGTGATGCCGAGCAGGTGGGTCCGCGCCCAGCCCACCATCGACCCGACCGCGATGTCGCTGGTCTCGGTCGCCAGCAGCGCGAGCACGGTCTCGAAACCCAGCCGCGGGTCGGCCTCGGCGTCACCGGTGGCGTCGCGCAGGCTGTTGAACACGACCGCCCGGGTCACGCCGTCCTCGATCTTCGGGACGACGCCGGCCAGCTGCGCGAGCGTCTGCGCGTCGAGCCGGATCTTGGCCCAGGTGTCGTCACCGGCGTCCGGCACGATCACCGCGGCCGACGGGTCGAGCTCGACGTCGACCTGGTCGGCGTCGAGCAGCACCGGCACGGACGCGAGCTGCGCACCGGAGGCGTCGTACGCGCCGATCGTGAACTTGTGCGGCCGGTTCGCCGGGTACTGCTCCGGCGCCTTCCGTCGCAGCCGTACGCCGGTCGCCGTGCGCTCGGCGGTGATCGTGTCCAGCCCCGGCGTCCGAAGCCAGGCCTGCGCCCACTCCTCGAGCCCGACCGCGCCGGCCTCGGTCCACTTGGTGACCAGGTCGGCGAACGTCGCGTTGCCGAACTCGTTGTCCTTGATGTGCGCCCGGACGCCGGCCAGGAACACGTCGTCACCCAGATAGGCGGCCAGCTGCTTCAGTACGGCGGCGCCCTTGGCGTACGAGATGCCGTCGAAGTCGTCGAGCGACGCGGCGGCGTCCTTGCCCGGATCGGCGGCGACCGGGTGCGTCGAGCTGCGCTGATCGGCCTGCAGACCCCACCAGCGGCGGTCGAAGGCGAAGTCGATCCAGTTGTCGGCGTACTTGGTCGCGGCGGTGGACACCCGGTGCGCCATGTACTCGGCGAACGACTCGTTCAGCCACAGGTCGTTCCACCACTTCATCGTGACGGTGTCGCCGAACCACTGGTGGGCCATCTCGTGCACGATCGTCCGGGCCCGGTTCGACCGCTCGGAGTCGGTCGCGGTCGAGCGGAACACCATCGAGTCGCGGAACGTCACGCAGCCCGGGTTCTCCATCGCGCCGGCGTTGAACTCCGGGACGAAGGCCTGGTGGTACTCGCCGAACGGGTAGCGGTAGCCGAACAGCCGGTGGAACTCGTCGAAGGCCTGCTTGGTGACCTCGAAGATGTCGTCGGCCTCGCGGTCCAGCGCGTCCTTCAGCGACTGCCGCGCGACGACGCCGAGCGGGATGCCGTCGTGCTCGTCGAGCAGCTGGTGGTACGGACCGGCGACCAGCGTGACGAAGTACGTCGACAGCGGCTGGGTCTCGGCCAGCTCCCACCGGCCCGGCGCGACCTGACGCGCGGCGCCGTTGCCGAGCACGATCCAGTCGGTCGGCGCGGTCACCTTGACCCGGTACGGCGCCTTGAGATCGGGCTGGTCGAAGCAGGCGAAGATCCGCGGCGCGGCCTCGAGGAACGACATCGCGTACAGGTAGACCAGGCCGTCGGCGGCGTCGACGCTGCGGTGCAGCCCCTCGCCGTCGTTGGAGTAGAGCATCGTGGCGACCACGACCAGCTCGTTCTCCGCGGTCAGTCCGGTCAGCTCGAGCCGTCCGTCGTTCAGGCCGGCGACGTCGACCGGGGTGCCGTTCAGCGTCACCGAGATCAGCTCGTCGGGCCGGACGTCCAGCCAGCTGTGCTGCTCGGCCGCGCTGAACGTGATCCGGGTGGTCGACCCGAACACGCGATCGCCGCGGGTCAGGTCGAGGTCGACGTCGTAGCTGTGAACGGTGAGTGCGGCGGCCCGGGTCAGGGCGCCGTCGACTGTCAGACTCGGCATGGTCGGCACTCTATGCCGAGACAACAACCCGCATCGATAGGGTTTGCTCATGACCGAGATGGAGTACCGCCAGCTGGGTGACTCCGGCCTGACCGTCAGTGTGGTCGGACTGGGCTGCAACAACTTCGGCGGCCGGATCGACGCCGAGCAGGCCGAGGCGGTGGTCACCGCCGCGGTGGACGCCGGGATCACGCTGTTCGACACCGCCGACGTGTACCGCGGCGAGCTCGGCTCGAGTGAGCAGATTCTCGGTGCGGCGCTCGGGTCGCGCCGCGACGAGGTGGTGATCGCCACGAAGTTCGGCGGCGACATGAAGGGCGACAACGGGCCGGACTGGGGCGTGCGCGGCTCGCGGCGTTACATCCGCAAGGCGGTCGAGGCGAGCCTGCGCCGGCTCGGCACCGACTGGATCGACCTCTACCAGCTGCATGTGCCGGACCCGGTCACCCCGATCGAAGAGACCCTGGCCGCGCTGTCCGAGCTCGTTGCCGAGGGCAAGGTCCGCTACATCGGCAGCTCGCAGTTCGCCGGCTGGCAGGTGGTCGACGCCGACTGGGCCGCGCGCACCAACGGCACCGAGCACTTCATCAGCGCGCAGAACAAGTACTCCCTGCTCGACCGCGACGCCGAGGACGAACTGGTCCCGGCCTGCGAGCACCTCGGGATCGGGATCCTGCCGTTCTTCCCGCTCGAGTCCGGCCTGCTCACCGGCAAGTACCGGCGCGGCGCCGAGGCTCCTGACGGCTCCCGGCTGGCCAAGATGCCGGAGCGGCTGGCCCGCGCCGACTTCGACAAGATCGAGGCGCTGGAGACCTTCGCGGCCGAACGCGACCTGACCCTGCTCGACGTCGCGATCGGTGGTCTGGCGGCCCAGCCCGCGGTCAGCTCCGTGATCGCCGGCGCGACCCGACCGGAGCAGATCGCCCAAAACGTCGCGGCCGGCTCATGGGAACCGACCGCCGAGGACCTGGCCATCCTGGACGAATTGACGTGACCCTGATCCTCCTCCCACCGTCGGAAGGCAAGACCGGTCGCACTCGCGGCCGGTCGGTCGACCTGGACTCGCTGTCGTTTCCTGAGCTCAACCCGACGCGCGAGAGCGTGCTCGACACGCTGGCGAAGGTGTCGGCGACCAGCGACGCGTTCGGCGTACTGGGAGTCGGGCCGTCGCTGGCGCACGAGGTGGAACGCAACATCAACTGGCGCTCGGAGCCGGCGGTTCCCGCGTCCGAGCTGTACTCCGGCGTCCTGTACGACGCGCTCGGCTACTCCACGTTGCCGCCGGGGTCGAAGCGCCGCGCGAACAGTCGGCTCCTGGTCGTGTCGGGGGCCTGGGGTGCGCTGCGCATGACCGACCGCGTTCCGCCGTACCGGCTGTCGATGGGTACGACGCTGCCGGGGCTCGGCCAGCTCGCGTCGGTCTGGCGTGGCCCGCTGCGGACGACGCTCGACGCGGCGGTCGGCAAGAGCGTCATCGTCGACTGCCGCTCGTCGACGTACGCCGCGGCCTGGCGCCCGTCCGGCGAGTTGGCCGCGAAGTGGGTCGCGGTGTCGGTGGTCCGCGAACGGGCTGGAGTCCGCTCCGTGGTGTCGCACAACGCGAAGCACACCCGCGGCCTGGTCGCGCGGCATCTGCTGGAGTCGGGCAAGGATCCCGGGACGCCGAAGGCGCTGCACAAACTGGTCGCCGAGCGGTGGCACGCCGAGCTGGACCGGACCGGCGCCGGCTGGACGCTCACGGTCGTCGAGCACGACTGATTCACCGAGCCTTCACCGCCGGGTGGTTTCCCGGCGGTCGCGTCCGGGGAAGGCTTGGGTCAGCTCGTCAGGGGGGACCCGCCCGACCCTCGGAGGACCTGACCGATGCGACGCCCGCTCACCTTCGCCACCGCCGTGGCCACCACCTGGATCATCGGCGCCGGAACCGCACTCGCCTACCCACCCGACCCGCCGGCCGCCGGCACGGCGGCGAGCCAGCTGGCCACGCTGACCGTCAAGGCCGAGGGCTCCACCACGGGCTACAGCCGGGACCTGTTCCCGCACTGGAGCACCGTGTCCGGCACGTGTGACACCCGCGACGAGGTGCTCAAACGCGACGGCACCGGCGTGACCGTCGACGCCAACTGCGAACCGACCGCCGGCCGCTGGTACAGCGTGTACGACGCGACGTACGTGACCGACGACTCCGCGGTCGACATCGACCACATCGTGCCGCTCGCCGAGGCGTGGAAGTCCGGCGCGAACACCTGGACGACGGCCCGGCGGCAGCAGTTCGCCAACGACCGGACCATCGCGCAGCTGATCGCGGTGTCGGCGTCGAGCAACCGGTCGAAGGGCGACAAGGACCCGGCGTCGTGGAAGCCGACCAACACCTCGGTGCACTGCATCTACGCGCGCGAGTGGATCTGGGTGAAGTACACCTACAAGCTGGCCCTGCAGTCGGCGGAGAAGACCGCGCTCCAGCAGATGCTCAACGCCTGCTGACCCTTCTCGCAGCGTCCGGAGAACCCGAGGCGACAACCTCGGGTTCTTCGGATGCTAGGCGTCGGGGTCGAGCAGTCCGCGGCGCTGGGCGTGGATGCCGGCCTGGAAACGGGTCCGGGCGCCGAGGGTCTCCATCAGTTCCGCGACCCGGCGCCCGACCGTGCGGCTGCTCAACGCGAGCTGCCGGGCGATCGCGTCGTCCTTGAACCCGGCCGCCAGCAACGTCATCAGCCGCGCGTCGAGCGGATCACGCTCGGCCGGTGCCATCGGCGCGGCCTGGTCCCACAGCAGCGAGAACATCTCGATCAACGCGTCCAGCAGCGCACACGGATGCACCACCAGCGCGCTGTCGACCAGCTGGTCCACCGACAACGGCAGCAACGCGGCCGTCGAGTCGAAGATCGCCAGCTTCATCGGCACCTGCGGATGCACCCGCGAGGTCTCACCGGCGTCGGCCGCGCTGTAGGCCTCGTCGACGCCACCGACCTCCAGCGAGTCGGGGGAGTAGATGCCACGCACGGTGACCCCGGCGCTCAGCAGGCTGCGGACCGTGGTGTCGGACTGCTCGACCGCCGCCGCGTACGGCGGCCGATCGAGCACCAGCAACTGTTCCTTGGTCTGGTTCAGCAGCTGGGCGAACCGGGCCGCGATCGCCTCCTGCCCGACGATCACCTCGACCAGGTTCTCCGGCCGGTACCGCTCCTGGGCCCGCAGCTCCGACAACAGCTCGCGCGCCTCGGCCCGGACCCGGTCGAGCTCGGCCCGGCGTACGGCGACCAGGGCGTCGACGGCGACGTCGGGCCTGGTCGGCAGCAGACGTGGTGGGTCGTCCGACGTCGTCGTGAGCAGGCCGAGCTCCTCCAGCCGGCCGACCGAGTCGAGCAGGTCGCCGGGGGAGCGGCCGAGGCGCTGGGCGAGGTCGTGCACGCAACAGCCGGGCAACGACAACAGCGCCCGGTAAGCGGCTTCGTCGTCGGCGGACACCCCGACGGACTCGAGCATGCGGTCTCCTGGCCAGTAGTGGACAAGTCCGGCCTGCGTCACGCTATCTCGTGGCGCGGGCCGTCCTGGATCCGATACCACTGACCAAGACCTCGCCCCGGACGCGGTAGGAGGGCGTCCTACCTGGGTAAAACGTTGTCAGTTCGAGCTGTTGGTCCCGGCCGGGGCGAAGCACCATCGACCGGACCGCGTCGAACGCGTCCAGCGGGGTCGTGCCGCCGGGCGCGGGGGACCGGGCAGGGGACGCCTGGTCAAGCCTCAACCCCGCGCCCGGCTCCATCACCACCCCGCCGCGTCACTCGCGCCCGCCTCGCCACGGCACCCACGCCGGTACCGGCTCTCCAGCTGCCTTCCCCGGCAGGTATTTCCTGGCGAGCGTGTCCGGGAGCGCTCGGCCCGATCCGGTGGGACGATGAGTCGACGGTGCACCAGTCGGGGGTGTGGTCCGTTCCGGCCACGTCCGAGATCTGTCCCGGTGCGCCGCGGCTGTGATCGACCGCAGCCCAGCGATCCAGGGAGGCGAGATGAGCGAGAGCACCAGTGCGGCGACGACCGAGGCCGCAGCGGACCGGCCCGAACTGAAGCGGGTGATGGGGCCCGGGCTGCTGCTGCTGTTCGTGGTCGGCGACATCCTCGGCACCGGCGTGTACGCGCTGACCGGCAAGGTCGCGGGCGAGGTCGGCGGCGCGGTCTGGCTGCCGTTCCTGTGCGCGTTCGTCGTCGCGCTGCTGACGGCCACCAGTTATCTGGAGCTCGTCACGAAGTACCCGAAGGCCGGTGGCGCCGCGGTCTACACGCACAAGGCGTTCGGCGTGCACTTCCTGACCTTCCTGCTCACGTTCGCGGTGATGTGCTCCGGCCTGACCTCGGCCTCGAGCGCGTCGAAGGCGTTCGCGGCGAACTTCTTCTCCGCGGTCGACATCGATCCCGACCGGGGCAGCCTGCTGACGATCACCGCGCTGTCCTTCATGACGTTGATTGCCGTGGTCAACCTTCGGGGCGTCGGCGAGAGCGTCAAGGCGAACGTCGTACTGACCTGCGTCGAACTGTCCGGTCTGCTGATCGTGATCGCGGTGGGGGCCTGGGCGATCGCCGGCGGCAACGGTGACACCTCGCGGCTGACCGAGTTCCACACGCCCGAGGGCGACACCGCGTTCGGCGCGGTGACCGCGGCGACCGCGCTCGCGTTCTTCGCGATGGTCGGCTTCGAGGACTCGGTGAACATGGCCGAGGAGACCAAGGACCCGGTCCGGATCTTCCCCAAGATCATGCTGATCGGCCTGTGTGTCACCGGTGTCATCTACGTGCTGGTCGCGATCTCCGCGGTCACGCTGGTCTCGCCGGAGGACCTGAACGAGGGCTCCACCCCGCTGCTGAAGGTGATCCAGGCCGGCGCCCCGAGCTTCCCGCTCGAGATCTTCGCCTGGATCACGATGTTCGCGGTGGCCAACTCGGCGCTGATCAACATGCTGATGGCCAGCCGGCTGCTCTACGGCATGTCGCACGAGAAGGTCCTGCCCGGTCCGCTCGGCCGGGTGCTGTACCGGCGCCGTACGCCGTGGGTGGCGATCCTGTTCACCACGCTGCTGGCGTTCTTCCTGATCGGCTTCGCCGACCTGGCCGCGCTCGGCGGTACGACGGCGTTCCTGCTGCTGTGCGTGTTCGCGATCGTCAACGTGGCCGTGCTCGTACTGCGCCGTGACCCGATGGAGCACAAGCACTTCCGGGCGCCGACCGCGCTGCCGGTGCTCGGCGCGATCCTGTGCGTCTACCTGGCCAGCCCGCTGTCCGGGCGGGCCGGTGACGACTACAAGATCGCCGGCTGGCTGATGGTGGTCGGTGTCGTCCTGTGGGCGCTGACCTGGGTGCTGAACAAGTACGTGTTCCACCGCAAGGCGGACTTCGACCCGTCGCACATCGACCCCAGCGGTCCGGTCAACTGATCCGCACCGGCAAGCCCGCGGGCCCTCGCTCCTCGATCGGAGGCGCGGGGGCCCGCTGCTGTCGGTGGGCTGTGTCGCCGGTGGTCAGCCGGGAAGGTGAGTCGCCTGGCGGGCCCGGCCGCCGGCGCCCGGGCGGATCGCCCGCAGCGGCAGCAGCGCGGCCACTACGACGGTGCTGAGGGCAACGATTCCGAGCCCGACCGCGATCCAGCCCAGCGACGGATAGCCGGCGCCGGCGTCGATCGCGCGGCCGCCGAGCCACGGGCCGACGGTGATACCGACGTTGAAGGCGGAGAAGTTCACCGCGGTCGCCAGCGTCGGAGCACGTTCGGCCAGGCTGAAGACGCGGGCGTTGAGCGCCGGGTTCACCGCGAAGCCGAAGCCGCCGAGCAGGAACACCGCCGCGATCGCGATCACCGGCTGGTCGGCCCGCAGGGCGAGCACGGCCGACATCACGACCACGCCGGTGATGCCGGCCAGCAGCGTCCGGAACGGCGTCGCGTCGGCGGTCCGGCCGCCGATCGTGATGCCGATCAGCGAGCCCACGCCGTACAGGGCGAGCACGCCGGGAATGGCGGCGGGCGGCAGGCCGGTGTCGTCGGTGAGCAGGGGAGCGAGATAGCTGAACACGACCAGGATCGCGGCCGTCACCAGCGCGGTCGTCGCGTACGACAGCCACAGCCGCGGGTTGAGCATCGCGCGCAGCTCGGCGTCGAGGCGGGGAGTGCTGTCCGGGCTGGGCCGGCCGGCGGGGATCGTGCGCAGCACGCCGATCATCGCCAGCGACGACATCAGGGCGACGGCCCAGAACGCCGCGCGCCAGCCGAGGTTCTGGCCGATCACGGTGCCGGCCGGCAGACCGATGATGGTGGCGATGGTGAGACCGCCGGTGACCACGCTCATCGCCTTCGCGCGGCGGCCCGGAGCGACCAGGCCGACGGCGGTGACCGCGGCCACGGCCCAGAACCCGGCGTACACGAACGCTCCGACGATCCGGGTCGCGAGCAGGACGCCGTAGTTGGGCGTGAGGGCGCCGGCGACGTGGGTGAGCGCGAAGATCGCGAGGAACACCAGCAGCGCGGTGCGGCGCGGCCAGCGCAGGGTGACCACGGCCAGCACCGGGGCGCCGACCAGCATGCCGACGGCGAAGGCCGAGATGAGCAGGCCGGCCTGGGGAATCGTGACCTCGAGATCGGCGGCCAGCTCGGGCAGCAGGCCGGCGAGCATCAGCTCCGAGGTGCCTTGGGCGAAGATCGCGAGCCCGATGATGTAGACGGCCAGCGGCATCGCGATCCTCCTCGGGGAACGGCGTGGGCGGACGGGCCCGGCGATCGATCGGGGACAGCGCGGCGACGGTGCGGTCGTACCGGGCCCCCACCCCATCGCGCACAGCGACCTGCGAGTTGCACATAGTGACACACTTCCGGACCTGTCGGCGCCCCGGTGTCCGCGATGTGGTGAACCTAACCCTCTGAGCATCATCTCGTCCGGCACCGACACAAACGCGGCGCCGAGGAGTGCGGCTTGGGTGGATCGGGCATGGTGGTGACATGAGTTACCCGAGCCCAGCGCGCCGGCCGAAGGCCGTGGTGGACGCCGCCCGGATCAGCAGCGGCATCAAGGTGCTGGTCGTCCTGGTCGGCCTGATGTGGGTCAGCGAGATCGTGGACACCGCACTGCACGGCGAACTCGACCGCTACGGCATCGTCGCCCGCAACCCCGAGGGCCTGATCGGCATCGTCACCGCGCCGTTCCTGCATCTGGGCTTCGGCCACCTGATCTCGAACACGCTGCCGTTGCTCACGCTGGGCGCGCTGATCGCGATCTCCGGCGCGGTCCGGCTGCTCTCGGTCACCGCGATCGTCGCGGCCGTCGGCGGCCTGGGCACGTGGCTGATCTCACCGCCGCACACGATCACCATCGGTGCCAGCGGACTCGTGTTCGGGTACGCCGCGTACCTGATCGCGCGGGGCGTCTTCAACCGCCGGATCGGTCAGGTGCTGCTCGGTGTGGTCGTCGTTCTGGTGTGGGGGAGCGCTCTCCTCGGTGGGCTGCTGCCCCAGGACGGCATCTCGTGGCAAGGCCACCTGTTCGGTGCCATCGCAGGCATTCTGGCCGCCTGGTTCCTGACCGACGAGCGGCGTCAGGCCAAGCTCAAGTAAGCGTGCTCGGGTCGGTGTTGGCTCCGCAGATCACCACGACGACCCGCTCGTCCGTCGCCGGCTTGTAGACACCGGAGGTCAGCGCCGCGTAGCCGGTCGCCGCACCGTGCTCGACCGCCAGCCGGTACTCGCGCCACAGTTCCTCGCGAGCCGCCACGATCGCGGCGTCGTCGACCAGCAGCGACTCGATGCCCTGCGCCCCGGCGACCTGGAACGCGATCTCTCCGATCCGGCGAGCGCCCAGCGAGTCGGCAGCCACGCCGCCGACCTGTACGTCGACCGGCTGCCCGGCCTCGAGCGCGCGCGTCAGCGTCGGCGCCAGCTCCGGCTCGACCCCGACCACCTTCGCGCGGTCGCCGATCGCGGCGGCGATGCCCGCGATCAGGCCGCCGCCTCCGACGGCCACCAGCACCGTGTCGAACCGGTCGATCTCTTCGAGCAGTTCGAGGCCCAGCGTTCCCTGGCCGGCGACGACCTCCGGCTGGTCGTAGGCGTGCGCGAACAACGCGCCCGACTCCTCGCTCGCCACGACCGCCGCCGCGTACGCCTCGGCGTACTCGGTCCCGACCTGGACGACGTCCGCCTCCAGCGTTCGCAACCGCGCGACCTTGGCCGCGGGAGCGCTCTCCGGAACGAAGATCCGGGCCGGTACGCCGAGCTCACGGGCGGCGTACGCGACCGCGAGGCCCGCGTTCCCGCCGGACGCGGTGACGGCGCCGACGCCCGTCAGCGAGCCGTCCTCCTTCGCGGCCAGCAACCGGTTGAACATCCCGCGCGGCTTGAACGACCCGACGTGCTGCAGCAGCTCCAGCTTGAACGTCACCGTCGCCGACACCCGCAACACCGGCGTCCGCCGTACCCGCCCTGAGATCCGGACCGCCGCTTCCTCGACCTGCTCACGCGTCACCGTCACAACGCCCACCATGTCACGCCAGGCTGTTGCTGCTCGCACCGATCGGGTAAGACTGCGAGTGACTCCGACAGCTGGGAGGCACGTCATGGGTGCGTACGACGAGAGCTACCGCCGCAGCCTGGCCGATCCGGAAGGGTTCTGGCTGGACGCCGCCGAGGCGATCAGCTGGTCGCGGCCACCCACGCGGGCGCTCGACGACTCGGCCGCACCGATCTACCGCTGGTTCCCCGACGGTGAACTGAACACGGCGTACAACGCGCTCGACCGGCACGTCGAGGGCGGGCACGGCACCCGGACCGCGCTGGTCTACGACTCCCCGGTGACCGACACCAAACGCAGCTACACCTACGCCGAACTGCGCGACGAGGTCGCGACCTTCGCCGGTGCGCTGCGCTCGCTCGGTGTCGGCAAGGGCGATCGGGTGATCGTCTACCTGCCGATGATTCCCGAGGCCGTCATCACGATGCTGGCCTGCGCGCGGCTCGGCGCGGTCCACTCGGTGGTGTTCGGCGGCTTCGCGCCCCGCGAGCTGGCCGCGCGGATCGACGACGCGACGCCGAAGGTGATCGTCGCCGCCTCCTGCGGCATCGAGCCGAACCGGATCGTCGAGTACCTGCCGATCATCTCCGAGGCGCTCTCGCTGTCCTCCCACCAGCCGGAGCACACCGTCGTCGTACAGCGCGAGATCGCGCCCGGGAAACTCGGAGAGCGCGATCTCGACTGGAACACGCTGGTCGCCGGCGCGGAGCCGGCTGATCCCGTGCCGGTCGCCGCGACCGATCCGCTCTACGTGCTCTACACCTCGGGAACGACCGGAAAGCCGAAGGGCGTCGTCCGGGACAACGGTGGTCACGCGGTCGCGCTGGCCTGGTCGATGGGCGCCGTCTACGACATCGGGCCGGGTGACGTCTGGTGGACCGCCTCCGACGTCGGCTGGGTGGTCGGCCACTCCTACATCGTCTACGCGCCGCTGCTGATCGGCGCGACCACGATCCTGTACGAGGGCAAGCCGGTCGGCACGCCCGACGCGGGCGCGTTCTGGCGGGTGATCTCGCAGCATCACGCGAAAGCGCTCTTCACCGCTCCGACCGCGTTGCGAGCGATCAAGAAGGTCGACCCGGACGGCGGGGAGCTGACCAAGTACGACCTGAGCGGCAGTTTCCGGAGCTTGTTCCTGGCCGGCGAGCGGCTGGACCCGGAGACCTACCACTGGGCGCACGACCATCTCGGCGTACCGGTGGTCGACCACTGGTGGCAGACCGAGACCGGCTGGCCGATCGTGGCCAACCCGCGCGGACTCGAACCGATGCCGGCCAAGCCCGGATCGGCGACCGTGCCGCTGCCCGGCTGGGACATCCGGATCCTCGACGCCGACGGATCGGAGCTGCCGGCCGGCGAGGAAGGGTCGATCGCGATCCGGTTGCCGCTGCCGCCGGGCGCGCTGCCGACGTTGTGGGGCGACGACCAGCGCTACATCGACAACTACCTCAGCCGTTTCGACGGTCACTACCTGACCGGCGACTCCGGCTACATCGATGCCGACGGCTACGTTTTCGTGATGGGCCGCACCGACGACGTGATCAACGTCGCCGGTCACCGCCTGTCGACCGGCAGCATGGAAGCGGTCCTGGCCGCCCACCCGGCCGTCGCCGAGTGCGCCGTGATCGGCGTCCACGACGACCTCAAGGGCCAGCTGCCGCGTGGGCTGGTGGTGCTGAAGGCCGGCGTGGACATCGCCGAGGAGACGCTGCGCGCCGAGCTGGTCGCCGCCGTCCGCCGGGAGATCGGCCCGGTCGCGGCGTTCCGCGACGTCTCGATCGTGGAGGCCCTGCCGAAGACCCGCTCCGGAAAGATCCTGCGCAAGACCATGCGCAACATCGCCGACGGGCGCCCCGAGGCGGTCCCGTCGACGATCGAGGACGCCACGGTCCTGGACAGTTTGCGACCGATCCTCAGAAATCAGTGAGCGGTTCCTCGGCGTAGGCCCGGTGCAGGAGGTCGGCGAAGGCGGGCGACGAGGGGAACTCGACCGGCCCGATCCGGCTGACCGGGATGCCTGGCGACCAGGAGTTCATCACGACCGCACCGGCATACGGCGCCGGCACCTCGCCGTGGGCTCCGAGCGTGGACAGCGTGATCTCAGTTGTGCGCTGCGGGACCGTCAGCCGGCGGCGGACGATCGACATCGTCGTGCCCAGCAGCATCGGGGCGTCGGGCCACACGACGCTGGTGCCGTCCCAGAACGCGAGGTTCCAAATCGTGGCCTCGGTGAGGCGGCCGTGGCGGTCGACGAAGGCGGCGTCGTCGTACCCGTCGCGGACGGCCTGGCGCAGCGCGTAGGTCTTCGCGGATTCGCCGGTGTGCTTCAGGGCCGGCATGAACCGCTCGTGCTCGACCACAGCGAGGGCGAGCGGGCCTGCCGGACCCGACGACGGCGGGCCGGTGCGGACCAGGAGCTCCGGCTCCGCGGCGGCCGCGGTGAACTCGCCGGTCGCGGAGAAGACGGTGGCCACCAGCGAGACGTCCTCGGGGCCGGCCGCGACGGCGGTGCGGAGGTGGTCGCGGATCTGTTCGTCGGGCAGCGCCTGGCCGTAGAGCTCGAGCGAGGCGTTGCGCAGCCGGTCGAGGTGGAGGTCGAGGCCGCGGACCTGGTGGCCGCGCACCTGCATCGCGGTGAAGTGGGCGTAGCCGGCGAAGGCCAGCGGCGCGAGGTCGTCGGCCGGGCGGCCGTTACGGTGGACGACGTACGTGGTCATGCGACGACGCTAAAGGCTGACACTGGTTGGAAGGTCAAGGGAGGTTGGGCACGTGCTGATCGGCGAGCTGTCGCGACGGACCGGCGTGAACCCGCGTCTGCTCCGCTACTACGAGGCGCAGGGCCTGCTCACCGCGGACCGCGCCCCGAACGGCTACCGCGAGTACGCCGACGACTCCGAGCTCACCGTGCGCAAGATCCGGATCCTGCTCGACGCCGGGCTGAGCACCGAAGTGATTCGCGACGTCCTGCCCTGCACGCGCGAGATCCGGGACAACGAGACCGTCTTCGACTGGTGCGAGAGTCTGCGCGAGCTGCTCGATCACGAACTCGCCGCGATGGACCGGCAGCTCGACAGCCTGCAGCGCACCCGCGACACCCTGGCCTGCTACCTCGGCCAGCGCCAGACCTGACCTCCTGGCTCCGGAACACTCAGTTCAAGGTTAGGAAGTCCCTGACCAGCGGGCTCGCCGTGGCGCGGAACTCGTGGAAGTACGCGTGCCGAGCGCCGTCCAGCAACTCCGCGCGGGCGCTCGGGATCCGCTCGGCGAGCAGTTGCGCGTTGGCCGCCGGGCTGAAGACGTCGTCGGTCCCGTGCAGCACCAGCGTCGGCGCCTGGATCGTGTCCAGTCCGTCCCAGGCGTCGTGGTTGTTGCTGGCCACCAAATGCCGCCCCTTCGCGTACGTCGGCATCGTCGCGTCGCCGAGCACCGGGTACGGCCCCGGATGGCGAGCCACCCACCCCGGCGTGTACATCAGCTCGGTCAGTACGGCGTCGCGCGCCGCCTGGTCCCGGACCGAGAGCGCTCTCCGGATCTCCTGGCTTCTCTCGAACCCGTGCGACCGGCCCGGCGACGTACACCCGAGCACCAGCCGACGGACCCGCTCCGGATGCAGGATCGCCAGCCACTGCGCGACCCGGCCGCCCATCGACGTGCCGTACACGTCGACCTGTTCCAGCCCGACAGCGTCGAGCACCGCGACGGCGTCCTCGGCGAAGCCCGGCGTGCTGTAGACCTCGTCCGGCTTGTCGCTCGCGCCGGTACCGCGGTAGTCGAGCGTGATCGTCGTGCGGCCGGTCTCGAAGTCGGCACGGACCGGGTCCCACCAGTGGTGGTTGTTCGACTGCCCCGCGAGCAGCAGCAACGCAGGTCCGTTGCCTATGGCGCCTACCTCGCCACCTAGCTGGTAGGCGATCCGGCATCCGTCGGCTGCGATCGCGAACATGGTGACAGTCTGCCGTGCTGGAGTGAAGGGTTAGGCTCCAGGTATGCGAGTCGTGATAGCGGGTGGACACGGACAGATCGCGCTGCGCCTGACGCGGATCCTCGCCGAGGGCGGTCACCAGGTCGTCGGCCTGGTCCGCAATCCGGCGCACGAGGCGGACGTCACCGCGGCCGGCGGACAGATCGCCGTCCTGGACCTCGAGCAGGCCGGCGTCGACGAGGTCGCCGAGGTGTTAAGCGGCGCGGACGTCGCGATCTTCGCCGCCGGGGCCGGCCCGGGCAGCGGCAACGCGCGCAAGGACACCGTGGACCGGGGCGCGGCCGCGCTGTTCGCCGAGGCCTCCGAGCGGGCCGGCGTACGGCGGCACCTGCAGGTGAGCTCGATGGGTGTCGACAAGATCGACGGTCTGGACCCGGAGGCGACCTTCACCGTCTACTTGAAGGCCAAGCTGGCCGCCGAGGACGATCTGCGCTCGCGCGACCTGGACTGGACCGTGCTCCGGCCCGGCCACCTCACCGACGAGCCCGGCTCCGGCCTGGTCCTGCTCGCCAACCACACCGGCAACGGTCAGGTCAGCCGCGACGACGTCGCCGCGGTGCTGGCCGGCCTGTGCGACACCCCGGCCGCGATCGGCCGGACCCTCGAGCTGATCGCCGGCGACACCCCCGTCGCCGACGCGCTGGACCACCTCTGACGTTGCCAGCGGCAACAGATTGCGATTTCTGGATGGGCGACGACTCCCTGCGGCAGATTCACTTCGAGCGCACGCAGAGCGGCAAGTACCTGGTGCACAACCGGCGCGGCGGCACGCTGCCGGTCGGTTCCGACGGGCCGGACGACCCCGACTTCACGCCGGTCGAGTTGCTGCTCGCCGCGATCGGGGCCTGCTCGGCGACCGACGTCGACGTGGTCACCAGCCGGCGCGCGGAGCCGACAGAGTTCCGCGCGGTGGTCAGCGGTGACAAGCTGCGCGACGCCGAGCAGGGCAACCGGCTGGAGAACCTGAAGGTCGAGTTCACCATCACCTTTCCCGCCGGCGAGGACGGCGACAAGGCGCGGGAGGCGTTGCCGCGGGCGGTGAAGATGTCCCACGACCGGCTGTGCACCGTGAGCCGCACGGTCGAGCTGGGCACGCCGGTGGCCGTCGACCTCAACGGTGGCGAGCTGACGGTCAGCCCAGGTGATCGTCCAGCTGATCCATCGTCCGACTGAACGCCGTCTCCAGGTCGACGTCGTAGGCGTCGGCCAGCACGAGCACCGACCACAGGCAGTCGGCCAGCTCGTGCGCGAACGCTTCGTCCAGGTCGTCGCGAGGGCGCACGCCCTCCTTGCCCTGGACGAGCTTCGCGAGATCGCCGACGTCGCCGAGGAACCCGAGCATCAGCTCCTCCCGGCTCCACTCGCGCCCGTAGCGGCTGGTCTCCATCGCTGCGTACTTGCGGCGGACGTCGCGCGCCCGCGTCACCATCTCCGAGAACTCCACCCGCGGGACGTTACCCGGGTCGGCGGGGTCGGGGATCCCGGGGCGAGCGGTCGCGCCGCTGCCCGCGGTTGTCCGGACGCGGCTCCTGCGGCTGCGCCTCCTACCGCTGCAGCGTGTGCCGCTGCAGTCTCCAGCCGGCGGTCCTCGTCGCCCGCAACACCTCCGCGGCCGTCCGGACCTTGCGCGGCGTCATCCACGACTGCGACGGCTTGTGCAGCACCCAGCCGGCTCCGAGCGTGACCGCCGCGTGCTGCACCGCCCGGTCAGCCGATCGCCACACCAGCACAGTCCCCGGTACGCCGTCACGCCCGCCGCGCGTGGTCGACTCGTCCAGCCACCGGTCGAACGGCTCGCGCTGCATCCACAACGACTCGGCGCCCTCGATCCCGGCCGCGGCCATCACCGTGCCGAAGCAGTTCGGCCCACTGCCCTCTGGGAATGTCCCGGCCAGTTCGCGAGCCCGCGGGAGCAACCGCTCGGCGCCCCGCCACACGTCCGCCCCGACCTCCGCGTGCCGGCTCACGCCGATCTCCCCGCTCACGATCCGCGGCAACAGCACCTCGGGATCGCGCAGCAACGACTTCCACCAGACGAACCGATGCCCATCGGCCTGGACCCGGATCGCTTCGCCGAGCACCCCGCGCCAAGCCCGCACGACCGGTACGGCGCCTCGCTCGTGCACCACCTGCGCCCGGACCAGCCCGGCCCGGACCTTGCGCGGAAACGCCGAGAACGCCCTCTCCGGCAACCACGCACACCGCAGCCGCCCGTCGACGGCGTACGAGTGGTAGGTGTCCCGCAACTGCGGATCCGGCTCCTCGTCGGACACCGGCAGGTCCCACTCGGCCGCCTGCCGCGCGGTCACGTAGAACGGCTGGCGGTCCGGTGCGAGCCAGTCCACCCAGCGCGGCAGGAGATCGTCGGAGAGCGCGATCCCGGCGACCTCGATCACGACATCGCCGGTGGGCCGAGTGGGCCGTGGTACGGCTGGGTCTCGGTGTAGACGAGGTTCGTCGTGGTCGAGCCGAACTCGGTGAGCTCGTTCACCAGGTGCTCGAGGTGGGCCATCGATCCTGCCGCGACCTTGAGCAGGTAGCAGTCGTCGCCGGTCGTCCGCAGGCACTCCAGGATCTCGCTGCGCTCGGCCAGTAACCGGTGCAGCGGCTCGTGCTTGTTGCCCGGGTACTTCAGCCGGACCACCGCGAGCACGGCGTACCCGGTCTTGCCCAGGTCGACCTGCGCGCGGTACCCGCTGATCACGCCGGTCGACTCCAGCCGCTTCACCCGTTCGGTCGCGGCCGAGGCGCTCAGGTTCACCCGGCGGCCGAGCTCGGTCAGCGGCAGCCGGCCGTCGCGCTGCAGCTCGCAGAGGATGGCCCAGTCGGTCGGATCGAGACTCACGGTCATCCCGCCAAACTACCGGCAGATCCACGGCGCGGCCGCTGGATTTCCGCGAGCAATCCGTTCAGAACCGCCCCCCGCGCTGGCTAGCCTGAACGGCATGCGACTCGGCGTGAATGTTCCCAACTTCGGTCCCGGCGCGACCCCGGACCGGCTGCTCGCCTGGGCCCGGACGGTCGAGGGGCTCGGCTACGACCTGCTGCTGATGTCCGACCACGTCGCGATCACTCCCGACGTCGCCGAGCAGTACCCGGCACCGTTCTACGAGCCGTTCACGACGCTGTCCTGGCTGGCCGGCCGGACCGGCTCGATCGAGCTCGGGACCACCGTGCTGATCGCGCCGTACCGGCATCCGCTGCTGGTCGCGCGGATGGCGGCGAACCTGCACCAGCTCAGCGGCGGCCGCTTCGTGCTCGGCGTCGGCGTCGGCTGGGCGGCCCAGGAGTTCGATGCCCTCGGCCTCGACTTCCGGCGTCGTGGGCAACAGACCGACGAACTGCTCGACGCGCTCGCGGCCGCCTGGCAGGACACCGGCGACTACGGCCCCGGCGGCATCCCGATCTGGGTCGGCGGTGTGACCGACGCCGGACTGCGCCGAGCGATCCGGTACGGCGCCGCGTGGCACCCGCTGCGTCAGACGATGGGCTGGCATCGCGACGCCGCCGTCCGCCTGCGCGCGACGGCCGACGAGCTGGGCGCACCCCATCCCGGCTTCGCGCCGCGGATCCTGCTGCGCCTCACCGACGAGCCGCGGCCCGACGCGACCCGGAAGGCCGGCGAAGGATCGATCGACCAGATCCTCGCCGACGTCGAGGAGCTGGAGCAGCTCGGCGCGCACACCGTCGTCCTGGACCCGTTCGTCGGCGACCCCGCCGAGACCGAACATCCCGAGATCGCCTGGCAGGCCCTGGCGACCGTCAAAGCCCGAATGGAGAAGCAGTGACGACAGACGAGGACTTCCTGCGGCGCGCGATCGCGTTGTCGGCCGACGCGGTGACCAGCGGCAACCCGCCGTTCGGCTCGCTGCTGGCCGGGCCCGACGGCACGGTCCTCGCGGAGGACCACAACACCTCGATCACCGACAACGACATCAGCGCCCACCCCGAGCTGAAGCTGGCGCGCTGGGCCGCGGCGAACCTGGACGCGGAGACCGCCGCCGGGACGACGATGTACACCAGCTGCCAGCCGTGCGGAATGTGCGCCGGTGCGCTGGAACGCTCCGGGCTCGGCCGCGTGGTCTACGCGATGTCCGGCGACCAGGTGAACGCGCTCAAGCCCGGCGGCGGCTTCCTGCCGGTCCCGTCGGAGGGCCCGCTGCTGCCCGACGAGGCGAGCGCGGTCGCGGCGGAGTACTACAAGAGCTGAGTGCGGTGGGGCCTGCGTGCCAGGCCCACCGGCTCACTTCGGGCCGAGGCAGAGCGTGTAGCCCGTCGACCGGCGCTCCTCGGTGTAGGTCACCGTCGCGCCCTCGTACTGGTCGCACAGGCTGGAGACCGACGAGCTGACCCGGCCGAGCACCTTGTACTCCGCGTCGGGCGAGCCGCAGTCGACGACCTTCACGTCCGGCTTGCTGATCGTGCCGGCGTTCTTCACGCAGTCACCGGCCTTGGCCTCGGACGAGGTCGTGGTGGTGAGGTTGCCGATCACGATCGCCGCGAGCACGAGAACCGGCACCAGCAGACCCAGGACGGCAGGGCGCTTGAACAGCGGCTTGCCCGGGTCCATCGGCCGGCCCGGCGCGCCCGGCGCGGGCTCGGGCAGTTCGTTGAACTTCTTCCACGGGCCGATGTTCGACAGCATCACGAACGGGTTGATGATCGCCGACCCGATGCCCCACCAGCCCTGCCACATGCTCTTCGCGGTCATCTCGCGCACGCTCGCGATGCCGCAGGTGCGGCAGAACGGGCCTTCGAGCTTGAGGAAGCGCATCAGGATCAGCAGGCCCATGTGCCCGCGGACGGTGGCCGGCACCGCCGGGAACGATCCACAGAACCGGCACTGCAGGGCACCCATCGGCGCCGCCTGCGGCTGGAACTGAGGCTGGAACGGCGGCTGCCCGAACTGCTGCCCCTGGTCGAACGGCTGCCCGTACGGCGCCTGAGGTGGCGGCGGGCCTTGGTGCTCGTGCGGCTGGCCGGCGTACTGCGGGAACTGCTCCGGCGGGGGACCGTAGCCGCCGGGCTGGGCCGGGTACGGGTTGTGGGGCGGTTGCGGGGGAGTCGTGGTCACGAATACTTCCTGTGGCTCGCGCGGGGACAGCTTTGGGACAGAGGGACCTTACTCACCACTGACGGTCAACCCGCCCCTGACGGTTCCATCGGTTACCGAACCTTTTCGCAGGCCCACCACCCGTTACCGGACGATTCCGCACCGTGTCAGCTCAGCCGCCGTACCGGCTGACCAGCTCGGCGCCGAGGCGGGCGAGTTCCTGTTGCACCGACGGCGGGTCGAGCACCTCGATCAACCCACCCCAGCCGGCCAGGTGCTGCGCGATCATCAACGGCGTCGGCGCCGTGATCCGCGTCCGGACCCAGCCGTCGCCGGGGGAGTCGAGCACCTCGCAGTGCCGGCCGAGCCGGTCCTGCATCACCCACAGGTGCCGCTCCTGGACCAGGACGGTGGCAGCCAGCAACGACCGGTTCTGCTCCATCTCGTCGACCACCTGGGCCCAGGCGGCCGACAGGTCGAAGTCGTCGGGGCGTTCGGCCGGCTGCTCGGTGACCGTTGCCTCCAGCACCCGATCGACGCGGAACGTGCGTTGCCCGCGGTCGGTGCCCGCGATCAGGTACCAGACGTCGTCCTTGTCGATCAGGCCGAGCGGATCGACCAGCCGTTCCGACGGTGCCGAGCCTCGGCGCCCGGCGTAGGTGAGCTGGACCTTGCGGCGCCGGACGACGGCGTGCTGCAGGTCGTTGACCAGCACCGGCCGGGCCTTGTCGCGCTCACCCCAGCCCGCGGGATCGATCACCACCGCTTCGGCAGCCGCCTCGGCGTCACCGCGAAAGGTCTCCGGGAGAGCGCGCACCAGCTTTCTCAGCGCGGCCTTGGCCTCGGGAGCGATCGCGGCCGCGGGCCCGACCAACAGGAAGAGTGCCTGCGCCTCGGTCGCGGTCAAACCGCTCAGATCGGTGCGCGATCCACCCAGCAACGACCAGCCGCCGTTGCGGCCGGGCTGCGGATAGACCGGGATTCCGGCCGTCGACAGCGCCTCGAGGTCGCGGCGCGCGGTCGCCACCGAGATCTCCAGCTCCGAGGCGAGCTCGGCAGCGGTCACCCGGCCCCGGGCCTGCATCAGCAACAGGGTCGCCACGAGTCGATCAGCGCGCATACCCGCCAGTCTCGCAGGCTAAGTGCTCAACCGCTGAGCACTTTACTTGCCCGGCAGCACCCGGGTGTCGACCGCGGGCAGATGCTTCCACCAGTGGTCGTAGCGCCGGTAGACCCGCGGATCGCGCTCTCTCACCATCGCGAAGAGCCGGCGCGCCTCCGGCCTGAGCGCTTTCCAGGTCGCGGCCGGGAGCCGCTGGAAGGCGGTCACCTCGATGCCGTCGTCGATCGGCCGCCACACGCCGGCGACATAGCCGTCGACGAGCACCGTCGGCAGCAGGTCGCCGTTCGTCCGGGTGATCACCGTCTTGTACTCCGGCGGCACAACGCGCCCGCGATCGTCGTACGCGAGCAGCACGCTGTCCCACATCGCCATCAACCGTGGCGGCACCGGCAGGTCCTCGTCCGGCCGCGCCCCACCCGGTACGTCGTACAGGAGCTGACCGTCCGGCCCTTCGAGCTCCTCCAGGTCGAGCGCCGCGATCGCGGTCTTCACCCGGCCGCGCTGGACCTTCACGAACTGCGCGATGTCGGCGACCGACGCCGGCCCGAAGCCCTCCAAGTACCTCCGGGTCAGCACCTCGAGCCCGCGGGACGGATCCGCCGGGCTGCCCGGCGCCGCGACGAACGCGGGCCGCTGCCCGAACGACCACGGCCCACCGGTCGGTGCGTGCAGCAACGGCGCCACCGCGCGCATCGCCCACCACAGCTCGGTCGCCCCCATGCCCAGCCGCTCGTGCAGCCACGCCTCGAACTCCGCGCCACTGCGAGGCTCCGACGCGTAAGCCGCCAGTTCGGTCGCCACGGCCTGCGCCTCGGCACTGGTCAGCCCGCCCGCCGCGAACGCCGCCTGGAACCGTGTCCCGTCCATCATCGGCACGATCGCCGCCCGGAACTCCGGGTGCTCGTCGCTGTGCACGGCGTGCAACGTCATCCGCATCAACGTCGCCTTCACCACGAGCCCGCTGTCGAAGGCAGCGTCCAGCTCGCGCGGATCGAAGCCCGCCACCCGGTTGAACAGCGCGACGTACGGCGAGGCCGGGTGCTGGCCTGCACCGCGACCACCCGCCGTACCGCGTCGGCCACCCCGATCGCTTCCCGCTCCACCAGCAGTTGCCGCACCATCGACGCCCGATTCAGCGCCCGTGCCGTCACCGTCATCCGCAGATTGCACCACGAACCCCGGGGCGCGACGAGTGTTTTCGGTTTGACCCTGACGCGACGTCAGGCTCTTGGCTGGTGGGCATGAACGTATTCACCAGCCCGGTGCCACTGCCGGGACCCGACGCGGTCGCGCCCGAGATCTACCGTGAGATCTACCCGATGCCGATGTTCACGATCGTTCCGACCGAGGAACTGGAGGCGTCCAAGGAATTCTGGATCCGCGGCCTCGGCTTCGTCGACCTGTTCACCGCGCCCGGCCAGGTCACGCATCTGCGCCGCTGGGCGTTCCAGGACGTCCTGCTCGTTCCGGGGTCGACGCCGGCCGAAGCGCCTGGGATCGCGACCAGCTTCTCGTGCGTGCTCAGCCAGATCGACGAGATCGCCGCGCGCTGCGAGGAGCTGCTTCCCGGTAGCACCAGCGAGCCGGAGATCAAGCCGTGGAACTCGCTGGAGCTGACCGTGATCACGCCCGAGAAGTCGCGCGTCGTGATGACCGCGGCCCGCCCGCACGACGCGGAGAGCACGGAACGCCTGCGTGCGATGGGCATCGTCGTACCGGCAGACTGAGGGCATGACGCGGGTTGCGGAGAGTTTGACCGTCGGAGCAGCGGCGGCGCTGGTCGGAATCAGCGTGCGCACGCTCCACCACTGGGACTCGATCGGCCTGGTCGTGCCCAGCGACCGTACGCCGGCCGGCTACCGGGTCTACTCGGCCGCGGACATCGCGCGCATCCACCGCGTGCTCGTGTACCGCGAGCTTGGCATCCCGCTGGCGGACATCGCCCGGATGCTCGACGACCCGGACACCGACCCGCAGGAGCACCTGCGCCGCCAGCGCACCGAGCTCGCCGACCGCATCGACCGCCTGCGGACAATGCTGCAGGCGGTCGACCGGATGCTCGATGCCACCGGCAAGGGAATCCAGCTCACCCCCGAGCAGCAGTCCGAGATCTTCGGCGCGTCCTGGCGGCTCGACTGGGTCGAGGAAGCCGAGAACCGCTGGTCCGGCACCCCGCAGTGGGCCCAGTACGCCGACCGCGCCGCGACCCGGACCACCGCCGACTGGCAGCACCTCGCCGCCGAGGTCAACACCCTCAACGCCGACCTGGCCGCCGCGGTCCGCAACGGCGTCAGCCCCGGCTCACCCGAGGCGAACGCTCTGGCCGAACGCCACCGCGCAGGCATCTCTCAGCACTTCGACTGCACCCACGCGATGCATGTCTGCCTGGCCCGCAACTTCACCGACGACCCGGGCTATGCCGAGTACTACGACGCCTTCCACCCCGGCCTCGCCAGCTGGCTGCAAGCCGCCATCAACGCCAACGCACAGACCCACGGCGTCGACCCGGCCACCGCGACCTGGCCCGCTCAGAGCTGACGCTCCACCTCGAACCCGGTCCACCGCAGCTCGACCGGCAGATGCGCCAGATCGTTGAACACCACCAACTCAGCAGGCCGCCTCGGCGCGTAGCGGATCACGGTCAACGCGGCGTTCGCGTGGTTCAGGCCGATCCACCGCCACGCGGGGGCTCCCAGCGCCTCCCGCACGAGCCAGGCGATCAAGAAGTTGTGGGTGACCACCAGTTCATGCCGCGCCTGCGGGCCGTCGACCGCGCCGGTGAACAGCTCGACTGCCTCGCGCGCCAGCACCGGACCGGTCATCCGCTCGTCGGCCGTGAACCCCTCGAGCCAGCTCAGGGTCTCGTCGGCCGACTCCTCCGGCATCTCATCCCGGTCAGGGACGTACGGGCAGTAGTCGCCCGCGGCGGACGACGTACTGACGGGAACGCAGGCGAGCTGCTCGCCGACCAGCTGAGCAGTCTCGGCGGCACGCGCCAGGGGACCGTGGTGGATCGCCGACAACGGCACCCCGCGCAGTCGCTCGCCGAGCAGCGCGGCTTGGCGACGTCCCTGGTCGGTCAAGCGGGTCTCGTCGGCCGATGCGTGGCCGTGGCGGGCGAGATAGAGGTGCCGAGTCGCGGGAGACATCCGGGGAGCATTTCAGATACACCTGTTCCCATGGATCTGCTGCCACTGGCAACTGTCGACTTTCTCGACCGTGTGTCGGCTGTGCCGGACGACGGCTGGGACCGGGGCACGCTGTGCGGGATCAGCGTGCGCGAGGTGGTCGATCACGTCGTGGCCGGCAACCTGTTCGCCGTACGGCTGCTGGGTGGAGCTTCCGCGGCCGAGGCGACCGCCGGACTCGGCGAAGGCCACCTGGGCGATGACCCGGTCGCCGCGGTGCGGGCGACGGGCGAGGACCAGTTGAAGGCCTTCCAGGAAGCTGACCGGTCAGCCGTGCTGCACCACCCGAGCCGCGACATCGACTACGACACCTTCGTCCGGTTCCGGCTCGGTGAACTGGTCGTGCACGGCTGGGACCTCAGCGTCGGCGCGGGCCTGGACACCAAACTGCACCTGCTGCTGGTCGAGGGCCTGTGGGAACTCGTCGAGCCCCACCTCGACGAGATGCGCGCGATGGGAGCGTTCGGGGCGGGCGCCAGCGGGCGCGAATACGCCTCGCTGCAGGACAAGCTGCTGGACGCCTACGGACGGGTGCCCGCGTGACGTCGCTGACGGCCCGTCAACGGGAACTGCTGGACCAGTGGTTGCCAGAAGCCCGGATCGTTCGCGATCTCAGCTGGGGACTCGTCGGTACGACGGTGCTGCTGCTCGACCACCAAGGTCAGCGCTTCGTCGCGAAGGCGGGCGACGAGAAGGACACCCACCTCGCTCGCGAACTCCAGGCGCACCGCGACTGGCTCGAGCCGTGGACGTCGATCAACCGCGCTCCGGAACTCGTCCACGGCGACACCGACGCCAAGCTGCTCGTGACGCGCTACCTCCCGGGCGAACTGGTCGAAGGCACCGACCACGAGCGGCGCCCCGAGACGTACCGCCAGGCCGGCCACCTGCTCGCGCTGCTGCACGAGCAGTTCGCGATCGAGGACCAGGACTACGAGGCGAACGAGCAGGTGAAGTCGCTCGACTGGCTGGCCAAGCCCCATCGAATTCCACCGGCCACGGTCCAAAAGCTCCGCGCGGAAGTCGAGTCCTGGCCCACCCCACCCAGCATGCTCGTCCCGACCCATGGGGACTGGCAGCCGCGCAACTGGCTGATCCACGAAGGGACAGTGAGCGCGATCGATTTCGGCCGGGCCGGCCTGCGTCCCGTCTGGATGGACTTCGGCCGGCTCGCCGCACAGCAGTTCCGTCTCGACCCCGCACTGGAGGCCGCGTTTCTCGACGGCTACGGCGGCGACCCGCGTGACCCCACCGCCTGGCACCGCTTGTACGTCCGTGACGCGATCAGCACCACGGTGTGGGCCTATCAGGTCGGCGCCGAGGCCTACGAGCAGCAGGGGCACCGCATGATCGCCGAAGTCCTCGACGCGCTCGCCAGAACCTGACCTACGAGCCGGCCACCACGCGGAACTCGTTGCCGTCCGGATCGGTCAGCTCCACACCTCCGTCCACGTCACCGACGAGCGTCGCCCCGAGCGCGACCAACCGGTCGGCCTCGGCCCGGACGTCACCACCGGCCGGGGGAGCCAGCTCGAAGTGCAGCCGGTTGCGCCCCAACTTCTCGGCGTACGGCGGGCCGCCCCACGACACCTTCGACCCGCCGCGCGGCGACTGGATCGCGGTCTCCTCGTCCTGGTCCCACACCAGCGGCCAGTCCAGCGCCTTGCTCCAGAAGTACCCGACCTCCTGCGAACCGTCGCTGGACACCGCACCGATGGCCGCGGTGTTCGCCAGGAAGTTGTTGCCCGGCTCGATCACACAGAACTCGTTGCCCTCGGGATCGGCGAGCACCACATGACCGTCGTCCGGCGTCTGCCCGACGTCGTGGTGCCGCCCGCCGAGCTCGAGCGCCCGCGCCACGGTCGCCTGCTGCTGCTCGAGCGTGGCACTGGTCAGATCGAAGTGCATCTGGTTCGGGCCCCACTTCTCGTTCGGCACCGGCAGGAACCTCAGCCGGAAACCCACCTCGTCCTTCGGCAGCAGCACGCGTCCGCCACTCGGGTCGTCGGCGACCTTCAGGCCGAGCACGCCACCCCAGAACCGCGCGAGCTGGCCGGGGTCGTTCGCATCGAAGCACAGCGCCTGCAGCCGGGTCGTCATCCCGCCACGCTAGGCCGCCGCGGATCCGCGTCGCAACGCGTTAAACCGCCGGTACGTCGTACAGCAGGTGAGTGACGCCTTCGCCTTGTGCCACCAGTGCCGGGGACGCGAGCGTGACCTCACCGTCGGCCCGGCCGAAGAACGGCCTGCCTTCGCCGAAGACCACCGGTACGACGTTCATCACCACCTGGTCGATCAAGCCGAGGCGCAACGCCTGCCCACCGACGTTCCCGGCCGCGACGTCGACGATCCGGTCCCCGGCGACCTCCCGGGCCTGGGCGACCGCCGACTCGACGCCGTCGGTCACGAACGTGTACGGCGCCTTGCCCGCGAACTCCCAGTCTGTCGGCGGCTCGTGCGTCACCACGAACACGTGGTCGCCGGCCACGGCCTGCCCACCCCATCCGTTGGTCTGGTCGAACACGTACCGGCCGACCACCATCGCACCGATGCCGGGCGAGTAGACCGTCTCGATGAAACCCTTGGACGCCTCGTTGGTGCGCATCTGGCTTCCCAGCCAGTTCCACGCCATCGGACCGCCGTGGAACCAGTCGAACAGCGGGCCGATCCCGCCGTCGGTCCGGCCGACGTAACCGTCCGCCGACACCGCGGCGTACATGATCGTCGTCGACATCGGTCAGCTCCCAGCCGGACGGTAACGCAGCCAGACCACGCCGGACCGGTACGGCGTGGCCGCGACCAACTGCAGGCGGATCGGGCCGACCCCGTCGAGGATCCGCGGACCGGACGGCCACAGATGCGGATTCACCCAGAACCAGAACTCGTCGACCAGCCCTTCCTGGGCCAGCGTGTGCGCGAGCTCCCCGCAGCCGGACACGATCAGGTTGCCGGTGTGCTTGTCCTTGAGCGCGGGCACCGCCTGGACGACCTCGCCTTCGATCAGCGTGGCGTTCCACTCCAGCGGCCCGGTCAGCGTCCGCGACGCGACGTACTTCGGCATGCCGTTGACCCGCTCGGCCATGTGGCCCATCGACGGATCGTCGCCCAGGTGTGGCCAGACGGCCGCCAGCCCTTCGTACGTCTTGCGGCCGAGCAGCAGCGCGTCGGCCAGCACCAGCTGTTCCAGGCCGGCGTCGGCGCTGTCGGCGTCGAGCTCCAGCCACTCCTCGGGGGTGGGCGCTTCGAAGGCGCCGTTGATGGTGACCTGGTTGTGAACGATGACTTTGCCCATGCCGTCGAGGCTAGGAACCGCGCCGCGCCGTCCGCATCTGTCGAACGACTGGCGCCCAGCCGGCCCCGCACCGAGACTCACAAGTCGAGCTGACTCAGCTCCGCCCGTCGTCGCACGCCCAGCTTCGGATACGCCTTGTAGAGGTGATGGCCGACGGTGCGCGGACTGAGGAAGAGCTCCGCGGCGATCTCACGGTTGCTCAGGCCCACAGCCGCACGGCGTACGACCTGGAGTTCTTGCGGGGTGAGCCCGCCGGCGGTCCCCGTCTCGACCTCGCCCGGCGCGGTCTCACCGAGCGCGGTCAACTCGGCCCGCACGCGAGGCAGCCAGCCCTGCGCGCCGATCCGGTCGAACGTCTCGTACGCCGCGAGCAACTGCTCCTTCGCCGCGGTACGCCGGCGGTGCCGGCGAAGCCACTCACCGAACACCAGCTGGGTGCGCGCCCGGTCGTACGGACCGCAACTCTCCATCGCCAACGACTCCTGGAACCGAGCGCCCGCCTGGCCGGTGTCGTCGAGCAGCGCCTCGCACCGCAGCAGCAACGCCGAGGCGACCGGGCTCTTCGTGCAGCTCGCCCACTCCGCGAGTCCCGGCACGAACCGTCGCGCCCGGACGAGGTCCCCGATCCGAACCGCGGCCTCGACCTGCTCGGGGATCGCGCGCACAGTGACGTCGCGACCGGGCGGACCGGTGCAAACCGCCTCGAACCGGGGGAGCGCTCTCTGCGGATCTCCGGCCATCAGGGCGAGCAACCCGAGCGCCCAACCCGCCTGCGCGGCCGCCATGCCGTGCTGCCGAGAATCGTCCAGGACGCGCGTCGCGAGCCGCTCGGCGCGGACACCGTCACCCCGGGCGGCGGCAAGCCAAGCTGCCATCGCGGAGAGAACAACGACCTCGAGTTCCTGGCCCAGCTCCTCGGCCAGCGCCATCGCTTCCGTCACGTTGCTGTCCGCGTCCCGGAGCCGGCCGGTCACCAGTTGGGCAAGCACCAGCGGTTCCTGGGCGTACGGCAACCAGCCCAGCTGACCCCGGCAGCGCAGTTCCGCGACGAGCGCGTCGAGGATCGCCACGGCCTGCTCGTCCTGGCCGATCAGCAGCCCGAGGAACGCGGCGCTCAACCGCTGAAGGGTGTCGCCGCTCGCGCCGTCGGCAGCGGCGAGGACGACACGGCGCATCGGCTCGACCGCCTGGGCGACGTCGCCGCACAACAGGTCGGCGAAGCCCACCAGCCCGTCGATCATCGGGCCGGGACCTCCTGGGACCGAACGGAGCCGCTCCGCACAGCGGCGCAGCAACGCAGGATCCGCCGCGTCCCGGGCGCACCAGATCGCTTCGGTGAGGATCGAGACCACGAGCTCCGGCTCTGTCGTGAGAACCGGAGCAGCCGCCTGCAACGCGATCCGAGTGGCCTCGGCGGGCGACGTCCGCTCGTACGCCACCTGCGCACGGATCCAGCCGGCCTCGGCTACCTCACCGGGCGTGTTGGTCAGCTCGGATCCGTCGGCCGCCAGTTCGACAGCTCGATCGAGCTGGCCCGCGTCGTACGACGCTCGCGCGGCAGCGATCAGTCGCCGGCCGCGATGGGGCGCCGAGTTGGTCAGCTGAGCTGCCCGCTCGAGTGCTCGGGCAGCAGCCGCCGCGGCGCCACGTCCTGTCGCTCGCGAAGCGACCTGTTCCAGGCCGTCCGCCGCCGCGTCGTCCGGTCCACCAGCGGCAGCCGCGACATGCCAGGCGCGGCGGTCGGCGTCGCGCGGATCGGTCAGCACCCGGGCGAGGGCCCGATGCGCGGCGACCCGCTGCGCGAAAGGCGCCTCCTGATAGGCCGCCGACCTGATCAGCGGATGCCGGAACACGACGCCGTCCGCGGTGACGTGCACGAGCCGGCTCTGCTCAGCCGGTGCGAAGTCGCTCGCGTCGCCGCCGAACTCCGCCGCCGCGGCCACGATCGTCGGCAAGGCGGATCCGTGATCGGCCGCCGCCAGGAGGAGGACAGTCCTGGCGGTTTCGCCAAGGGCCGCGATCTGCCGGCGGAAGTGTTGGTCGAGTCGTCCCGCGGCCGGCAGAGGCGTGACCGGCGCCGGGACGCCGGGCGCCTCGGCCGCGTGTGCCGCCAGTTCCACGATGGCCAGCGGATTGCCGCGCGACTCGGCCAGGATCCGGTCGGTCACCTCGCTCGGCAGCGTCGCCGAGGCCGCGACCAGGCGAGCGGCATCGGTCGCGGCCAGCCGGGGGAGCGGCACACTGTCCACTCCCGGCGCGGGGAACGGGCGCTCCCCGTCGCGCGCGGCGAACACGGTCGCGATCGGATCCGCGTGCAACCGGCGTACGGCGAACAGCACGGCGTCGATCGACGACTGGTCGAACCACTGCGCGTCGTCGAACAGGCACAGCAGCGGCTGGTCGCCGGCCAGCTCGGAGAGCAGCGAGAGCGTGGCCACGCCGGGCAGCAGCCGCTCGACCGCCGTACTGCTCGCCCCGAAAGCGGCCCTGAGCGCCTCCGCCTGGGGACGCGGAAGCGCGTCGAGCCGGTCGAGGTCGCGGACGAACAGCAACTGCAGCGCCGCGAAGGCCACCTCGGCCTCGGACTCGATCCCCACGACTCGCAGCACCCGCATGCCGCTGGCCACACTCTCCGCGTAGTCGAGCAGCGCGGTTTTGCCGATCCCGGCTTCGCCACGCAGCACCAGCGACCGGCTGCGGCCGTCCTTCGCGTCGGCCACGAGCCGATTGATCCGGGACTGCTCGGCGTACCGTCCGACGATCACAGCGGCACGCTAATCGGTGGGCACCCGCACCACCACCCTTTGCGCCCACGCGGCAGGTCAGCTACCCCAGCTGGTCGCGGCGGCGGGTCAGGTACGCGACCTCGGCCGTGTTTCCCGCCAGCTCGATCGCCTTCCCGTACGCCGCACGCGACTCCTGACTGAGCCCCATCCGCCGCAGCAGGTCGGCGCGGGTCGCGTGATAGGCGTGATAGCCGGCCAGCTTGTCGCCGAGACCGTCGACGGCCGCCAGCGCCACCTCCGGGCCGTCGAGCTCGGCGACCGCGATGGCCCGGTTGAGCGCGACGATCGGCGTCGGGTCGACCCGGATCAGTTGGTTGTACAGAGCAATGATCTGCGACCAGTCGGTGTCGCGCACGTCGCGCGCCGAGGTGTGCACGGCGTTGATCGCGGCAAGGATCTGGTAGCGCCCCGGCGCCACACCGGCGGCCAGCCGCTCACGGACCAGCCGATGGCCCTCGGCGATCATCGCGGCGTCCCAGGCGCCACGGTCCTGCTGGTCGAGGGACACCAGTTCGCCGTTCGCCGAGAGCCGGGCCGGACGGCGCGCCTCGGTGAGCAGCATCAGCGCCAGCAACCCGGCCACCTCACCGTCGTCCGGCAGCAGGCCACGGATCAGCCGAGTCAGCCGGATCGCCTCGGCCGTCAGGTCGTGACGCACGGGATCCGTGTCGGGGCCGGTCGCCAGATAGCCCTCGTTGAAGACCAGGAACAGCACAGCCAGTACGCCGGACACGCGGGCCGGCAGATCCTCCGCGGCCGGCACCCGGTAGGGAATCCGCGCCGCCTTGATCTTCGCCTTCGCGCGGGTGATCCGCTGACCCATGGCGGTCTCCTGCACCAGGAACGCCCGCGCGATCTCGGGCACGGTCAGACCACCGACCAAACGCAGGGTCAGCGCCACGCGCGTCTCCAGCGCCAGCGCCGGGTGACAGCAGGTAAAGATCAGCCGGAGCCGCTCGTCGTCGACGGCGCCGAGCGGTTCCGGCGGGACGTCGTACTCCATCTGCGCCTCCTTCTGCTTGTCCCCGCGCTTGCTCTCCCGCCGCAGCCGGTCGATCGCCCGGCGGTTCGCGGTGGTCGTCAGCCAGGCCCCCGGATTGGGCGGTACGCCGTCCACCGGCCACCGCTCGACGGCCGTCGCGAACGCCTCGGCAGCGGCCTCCTCGGCAACGTCGAGATCCCCGAACCGCCGCGCCAGCGACGCGACGACGCGCGCCCACTCCGCGCGATGAACCTGGGTGATCGTCTCGTGGACGTCGCGCTCGCTCACCGGAACGGCCGCACCTCGTCGTCGATCACGGACACCTGGTACTGCATCTCGGCTCGTCTCCTGGACCTCGGGTGCGGGATCTTGTCGGTCTACAGCTTCCACGAAGGGCCAGGTCCCGATCCGACACCACCCGGCAAGAAAATGATCGCGTACGTCCTCGCGGTCGATGGCAGAGTGACCGCCCATGAAGAACTATCCGCTGCTCGGCGTGCGCGTCAGCACACCGACACTCGAGTTGCGCGGCGCGACCGACGAACTGCTGGATCAGCTGGCGGACCTCGTCCGGGCCGGCAAAACGCACGCCGAGCCGGCGCCGTACGACGATCCGATGTCGTTCTACGAGACCGATCCCGACCTGCGCGTCGCCAAGTGGCTCCGAGCGATCTGGCGGCGGCGCGGCACGGTCGAGCCGGGTGCCTGGCGGCTCAACTTCGTGGTGATGGTCGACGGCCTGCCGGTGGGGGAGCAGACCGTGAGTGGAGCGGACTTCTCGACGCTCGGCACGGTCACGACCTTCTCCTGGCTGTCGGTCGATCAGCGCGGCCGCGGCCTCGGACGCGAGATGCGGTCGGCGATCCTGCACCTGGCGTTCGAAGGTCTGGGCGCAAAGGAAGCCGGCAGCGACGCGTTCGTGGACAACCACGGCTCCAACGCGATCTCCCGCGGTCTCGGCTACCAGCCCAACGGCTCGGACTGGGCAACCCGGCAGGGCGAACCCGCCCTGCTCAACCGATGGCGACTGACCAGACAGGACTGGGAACAGCACCGCCGAGACGACATCCAGCTCCACAACATCGAGGCCTGCCGGGCAGCCTTGCCCTTGTGAGCCGCGCGGAGCTCAGCGCCGGATCAAGGGAGTCTCCGTCCCGACGCGGGTCAGCTTCTCCGGGTTGCGGACGTAGTACATCCCCGCGACGCGAGCGTCCTCGACCCGCAACGCGAGCACGCCGTCGACGACGCCGTCCACCCGCAGGAGGATCGCCGGGCTGCCGTTCACCACGGTCAGGTCGCCGGACAGCGCCGTGCCGCTCTTGCCCACGCCACCGGAGACGAACCGGATCACCCGCTCCGCGCCGACGATCGGGTGCAGCGCGGCCCGCTTGAGGCCGCCGCCGTCGGTCACCAGTACGACGTCCGGCGCGAGCACGTCGAGCAGACTCCGGAAGTCGCCGGTCGCGAGCGCTTGCCGGAACGACTCCGCCACCGCCACCGCCTCCGCGCGCGTGACCGAGGCGCGGGGACGCCGCGCCTCGACATGCCGCCGGGCGCGGCTCGCGATCTGCCGGACGGCCGCGGGAGTTTTGTCCACGGCCGCCGCGATCTCGTCGTACTCGAAACCGAAGGCCTCGCGCAGCACGAACACCGCGCGCTCGGTCGGCGAGAGCGTCTCGACCACCATCATGATCGCCATCGAGACGCCCTCGGCCAGCTCGACGTCGTCGCGCACCTGCTCCCGGTCGACCTTCACCCACCGCAGCCAGGCTTCCTGCAGCACGTCCTCGGCATCGGTGGCCGAACCGAGCATCTCGCACGCCACGGTGAACAACAGGTTGCGGTGGGCAACGAAGCTCTCGGTCGCCGGGTCGATGGTGTTGTCACTCATGCGAGCGCCTCCTCGTCCCGCGATCAGGCAACCGTACGAGGGCGGGCCACGTCGCGCAGCTTCTGCCGGCGCTTGTTGTCCTTGAACCTCCAGGTGAAGCTCCCCGGCTTGCGAGCCTCCTTGCCCAGCTCCTCGGTGAGCAGCCCGTAGGAGCTCGACTTGATCTTGTGCGCCAGCAGACCACCGATCGAGAAGCGGTTCGCTACGTCGCTCATCGAGGCGAGCTGGACGATGGCGGTCCGGCGGCCCAGCGCGAAGCACTGGAAGCCCGTGCCGATGTTGACCTCCTTCGGCTGCCGGTTGTCCAGCCGCGCCAGGATCGTGTCCGCGGCGTACGCGCCCAGCGGCCGCGCGGTCGCGCAACTCGCCCGGAACGGTACGCCGGAGGGCGAGGCCGAATCCCCGGCGGCGAGGATGCGGTCGCTGTCAACACTGGTCAGGGTCTCGTCGGTGAGCAGCCGCCCGGTGTCGTCGGTGCTCAGGCCGCTGCGCCGCGCCAGATCCGGTACGGAGAAGCCGGCGGTCCAGATCGTCACCGCACTCGCCAGCTCACGACCGTCCCGCAGCTGGACCGCGTCGCGCGACACCGCGGTCACCGTGGCACCGTCGCCGACCACCACGGTCACGCCCAGCTCGGCGAGACGCTTGGCGAACTTGCGACGGATCTTCGGGTGCACGTAGGGGCAGAGCACCTTGCCGCACACGAGAGTCACCGCACGACCCTGCTCGGCCAGCTCGCACGCGACCTCCATGCCGGTCGCCCCGGAACCGACGACCGTGATCGGCGCGGACGACGGCGTGGCGTCGACGACCTCCCGGAGCCGCGCCGCGGCCTCCAGGTTGGCGACCGGGTAGGCGAACTGCTCGGCGCCGGGAATGCTCGAGAGGTCGAAACTTCCGCTGCCGGGCGCGTAGACCAGATAGTCGTACGAGATCGTCTCGCCGCTGTCCAAGCTCACGGTCCGCCCGGCCGCGTCGATGCTGGTCGCGCTGTCGACGACCAGCCTGATCCGCTCGGACAGAATCTCGCGGTAGTCCACGACCGGCGCGGGTTCTCCGGCGACATGCTGGTGCAGGCGCAGCCGTACGACGAACTTCGGCCGCGGGTTGACCAGCGTCACGGTGACGTCGTCGCGCTGGGTCAGGCGGTTGGCCGCCATCACGCCCGCGTAGCCGCCGCCGATCACGACGACGCCGGTCGTCGGCGTGTTTTCGCTGTTCGCAGTCATGCCGTCTCCTTGGATGAGGTGGATACGGCATCAAGACGCCGGCCGGCCGCGTTCTGTGACAGTTGGTCAGGAGGCGGTGTAGCGGGCGATCACCTCCACACAGCGCCGGAACTGCGCCGGCGAGGCCGGGTTCTTCCAGCCGAGCATCTCGAGTGTCCAGTCGATGGCGAAGGCCGGTGTGAAGCCGGCGGCGGCCGACACGGGATCGGCGACTCGCGCGTACCCGCGGCGCAGCAGGTCCGAACGGTCGTGCAGGGGGTGGCCGGCCGACACCTCCCACCGGGCGAGGTCGAAGGCCGGCGACGCGGGGCCGGCGAACTCCCAGTCGATGACGCCGGCGATCGTCCCGTCGTGGACCAGCAGGTTCTTGGGCAGGAAGTCGCCTTGGGCAAGCGCCAGCGGGGGAGCGGGACGGGTTGTCACCTGCTCGCGCAAGAAGTCGGCGCCCCGCTCGACGACCGCGGCCGCGGCTGGGTCGAGCGTCTCCGCGACGATGCGCGCGATCCTGGCGACGGCGTCTTGCTCGGGCAGCCGAAGCTCGTGCCGGATGCCGCGCCCGGCGTACGGCGTCAGGCTGTGGACCCGCGCCAGGATCTCACCGGCGTCCACGGCCAGGCGCTCGACCTCGGCGGCCGGCAGAACGCCGACGAGCTCGTCGAGCGAACGGCCCGGCAGGAACCGTTGGATCGAGAACGAGAGCAACTCGCCCTGGTGATCGAGATGCTCCAGGCCCAGCACCTCGGCGGTCGGAACGCCGGCGTCGCGCGCCTGCGTCATCAGGTGCGCCTCGTCGACGAACCACGGCGCATCCTGACGCGCGATCCGCACGACCACTGCGACGTCGCCGCCGAGCTCGGCCCGGTACGTCTCGTTCATCCCTCCACCGGCGAGAGGTACGAGACACTCGACATCGCGACCGCAGACGGACCGCACCACCGAGTCGATCAGCGGACGAGGCGTTGTCACCATCCGCCAAGTCTCACCGAGCGCTCACTGCGCGGCATCTGCATTTCCGGCGGGGGAGTGACTCGCTGTCAGAGACCCGGTCGGTAGCTTCGTTCGACGTGGCCCTCGAGTTCGTCGGGGTGGAAGTAGACCGGCCGGAGATTGCCGGATGCGTACCGCCCGGCCTGGTCGTTGAAGTGAGTGGAGTCGGGGTGGCCGCTGACCCCGCCCGCGGTCACGGCCCAGGCACGCAGCCTCGGACCGAACTCCACGACGGCGACGAAACTGTTGCCGCTGGTTCCGTAGTACCGCTTGGTTCCCGGATAGCGTCTGGCGCCGAACGACGCGAGCGAGCCCCACTGAGCTGAGGTGAACGGCACCGGCGTGCTCGGCTTCGCGTCGTCGAAGGTCTGGACGATCGCGCCGTCGTTGCGCTGGAACCGGTTGATCTGTCCCCAGGGCACCTGCCAGCTGCCGAAGTCCTGCGTGAGCCGGTCCACCGCCTGCTGCAGCGCCGTCAGCCGCTGCGCGTCGGTGGCGCGCTCGGCCAAGTAGTCCCACATCGACATCCCGGCGTCCCTCGCCGCCTGCGCCAACGGCGCCCACAGCGCCTCGCCCCAGAACACGGCCAGCGAGGTCGCGGTGGAATCGGCGCTCCAGCGGTGGTCCCAGCGGCGCAGCAGCCGGATCGGGCCGGCGAGCTTCGCCTTGGCGGGATCGCGCTCGGGCAGCTGGTCCCACGCCGCGACCAGGCCCGGTACGAGCCGGGCGAAGGCGGTCAGGTACGGGTCGAACGCCGCGTCGATCAGCCTTTGCGGGGTGAAGTCGTCCCGCGCGGTCAGGACCCGGATCGCTTGCGGTCCGCGGGGATTCTCGCCGGCCTGGTCGAAGTACCGCGGAAAGTCGGCTGCCTTCGGGCTGTCCGCACCGGCCGCGGTCCACGGCCAGTTGTTGGTGTTGAACGTCCAGCCGTTTCGTGGGTTCACGACCTGGGGGAGACTGCGCAGGCTGTGCTCGCCGCGCCAGTCGGTCGCCGGGTCACTGCCGTCGACGGGCTTGCGGTAGTCGAAGCGGTCGTCGCGGACCGGCATGAACTGCGGCATCAAGAAGGCGATCTCGCCCTTGGAGTCCGCGAACAGCGTGTTGTTCGAACTGTTGGCCTTGAAGCCGGCCACTTCGATGAAGGCCCGGTAGTCCCGCGCCTTGGTGCGCAGGAAGCTCTGCTGCAGCGCCTCGACCGGCCGGTTCATCAGCGCGAACGCAATCCACCGGCCGTCGGCCTCACGCACGATCGGGCCGTGATGCGTGGCGTAGGTGGTGAAGCTGCGCTTGGCCAGTACGCCGTCCGCAGTCCGGTACGACAGGGTGATCGTCTTGGTCGTCACCGGCCGCAGCGCGTCGCCGTACCGGTAGAACCGGCGGCCGCCGGGCCCGGTGACGATCGTCTCGGCGAACTCGTCCACGTTGTCGACGCCGCTGGAGGTGTGCATCCAGCCGGCGTGCGCGTTGAAGCCCTGGTAGATGAAGAACTGTCCCCAGGTCGCCGCGCCGTACACGTTGAGTCCTTCGTCGCTCGTGACGTGCTGCTCGGCGCGGAAGAAGAAGCTGGTGTGCGGGTTGATCAGCAGCAGAGCCCGGCCGTCGCGGGTGTGGCTCGGCGCGATCGCGAACCCGTTCGACCCCTTCGGCTCGGCGAACAGCAGGCCACGCTCCGCCTCGGTCATCGGGAGCTGGCGCAGGCTGTAGAACGCCTCGAGCTGGGAGAGTGGTACGCGCTCGATGTCGCCGCCGATGCTGCCTTCGGAAAAGCTCAGCGCCATCCACGGCTCGAACCGCCTGATCACCCGGGGCCGCACGCCGGGGTGCGTCGCGAGGTAGTAGTTCAGCCCGTCGGCCCAGGCCTGCATCAGCTTGCGCAACCACGCCGGGCAGTTCACCCAGTCTCGCTTCAGGTCCTCGTGGTCGACGAACAACCGCTGCCGCAAGTCCTGCCAGATCGCGCTCTCTCCCTGAGCCTCGGCGAGCCGGCCGAGGCTGACCAGGTAGTTGTTCTCGATCCGGTTGAAGTCGTCCTCGGCCTGGCTGTAGATCATCCCGAACACCGCGTCGGCGTCGGTCCGCCCGGACACGTGGGGGACACCCCAGTCGTCGCGCGTAATCCGTACGCGCGCAGCCTGCCGGCGCCACCGGGCGAGCTCAGGCCCGCCGCGAGCCGGCGCCGCGGAGGCGCTGGTCGGGAGCGCCGTCGCGGCAGCAGCTCCAGCAGCCAAACCAGCCGCTCCACCGAGCACATGCCGTCGACTCGGACCTGGGTTCTGCGCGTCGTTCAAGAGTTGCTCCGATCTCTCGGTGGCGGCCGCAGCCGACGCTAGGTGCCGAAAGTGACGATGGCAATACGTGGCGTGCACATTGGATACGACGTAAGTTGAAACCCTGTCAGCCGTTCTGAGGAGCATCGCGATCGCCCGATCAACACCGTTCGTCGCCGATCCGGCGCTGCTGAGGACGTTGGCGGACGCCGGCTTGCCGGCCACCGGGCGCTTTGTTCCCAAGGCCGGCTGGGTCAGCCGCGTGTGGGTCGGCGACGAGTACGTCGTACGGCTGAGCAGCGGAAAGTACCGCGACGCGTATCGCCACGAGGCTCTGGTCGTCGAGCTGCTCGCGGGGAGCGAGGTCCCACATGCCCGGCACCTTGCCCACGGCGACGGCCCGGACGGGCCGTGGTACATCTCCGAGCGCTTGCCCGGTCGAAGCCTGCACGAGGCGTGGCCGGCGGCGGACTCGGACACGCGCCAAGCGATCATCGAGAGCCTCGGCGCTGCGTTGCGCGCGCTTCACCGAGTTCCTGTCCCGGCGGGCCTGCTGCCGCCCTGGCTGGCTGACGCGTTTGCGGGGGAGCCGTGGCCTGCGTTTCACCCGCCCGTGGTGAGTGAGACGCTCCAGCAGGTCGAGGCTGCTCGGCGACTTCCCGGACATGACACGCGCCTGCTCACGGACGTCGCCGATTGGGTCCAGGAGCGGCTGGCGTTGTTCGCCTCCGACGAACCCGTCCTCGTCCATGGTGATCTGCATGGGTCCAACGTGATCGTCGACGAAGGACGCGTGACCGGTCTGGTGGACTTCGCGGAGGCGTTGGCTCAGCCTGCGGATGTCGAGCTCGACACGATCCTTCGCTGGTGCGCGAAGGCGGGAGAGTTCCCACCGACACCCGACGGGCGAGGGCTCGACGAGAGCACACTCAGACAGGTGCCCGGATGGCTGCACGGCGCGTATCCGGAGCTGTTCGAGCGCGAGAATCTGCGCGAGCGGTTGAACTTCTACGACATGTACGTGGAGCTCGCGCTGTACGCACACCATCCCGAGCCTGACATCCGCGAAGCGGCGCAGCACCGCATCGCTCGGCTGCTGTCCGGCCACAACCATCTGGAGGGGCTCGTCTGGTAGGCATGCGCGGACGGGTTGTCCTTGCGAAAACCATTGGTGCCCGGCTCGCACCGCTGATGGACTGGCGTCCCACCGTGAGTCTGCCGCGTGACGGAGGTAGTGGTTGTGACGGATTACGACGTGCTTGCCGAGGTGTACGAATGGCTCATCTCAGATGAGAAGTTGCCTCCGGCCGAGTTCGCCGCGTCGTTCGATGACGTCCTCAGTCTCCTGCCGTCGAACGCTCACGTCCTCGACTGTTCGTGCGGAACCGGACAGTTGGCGGTCGGCCTCGCCGGTCGTGGCATGCAGGTAGTCGCAACTGACGCCAGCGAAGCGATGGTTCGCCGGACTGCGGAGTTGTCTGAGGAGTTCGGGGCATCCGTCCGGGCCGTGCGGGCGAACTGGGACGAGTTGCCCGACCACTTCGAGGACGACACGTTCGACATGGTGTTCTGCGTCGGCAACTCGCTTCACCATGCCGCGGGCGCGACAGGCAGGGGTGCTGCTCTGGAGTCGATGTCACGCCTTCTGCGCCCCGGCGGGCGCTTGGTACTCACCTCTCGCACGTGGGAACTCGTGAGGGCCAGAGGTTCCCGGCTCGACATCAGTGACCGACTCGTCCGCCGGAACGGTCGCGATGCCGTCGTGGTCTACCGCTGGGAGATCGCGCCGCAGTGGGAGGAGGAGCACCACATCGAGATCGCGATCGCGCAAGTTGATGCGACTGGATCGGTTCGTGTCCGCTCGGAACTACTGTCCTGCTGGCCCTACCGGTACGAGGAACTCGAAGCCGAGCTGCACCGGGTCGGACTTCGGACGGAAGTGAGTACGTTCGATCTCGAGGCCGAGAACTACCTGGTGGTCGCGAGCAAGGGCCAGTAGTTGACATAATGTCCATTATCGGCGCATCAGATGGGAGTCTGGAGAGGGGGGTCTGGAGGGTTCGAAGATGCTGCTGACGCACGTACGACGTCAGCACACAGCACGCGTGCAGGCCGGCTTGGCGGTGTCGGTTCGCCGTTGGACTCGACGGGATTGTTCGCCTGGGAAATCTCTGGGCGCCGGCCGTTGAGATTCTTGGGCAGGTCATCGAGTTGGCCTGGGAATCATCCGGACAGGTGCTCACAGGCGGCTCGTGCCGGCATATCGACTCTCTGGTTGCCTCAGAAAGCACCTGCGGGCCGGTTGAGATCGACCAGCTGAACGTTGTCCCCCGGGGTGGATGCCACCCCTTCTGGCGACGCTGTTTCATGCATAATGGTGATTATGCATGAAAGATAGTTGCTGGCGGCAACAGATCCAGGGGACTGTCGGTGGCGTCCGGTAGGAATGGCGCCCATGAAGGTGCTCGAAGCTCAGGCCGCGTTTTTCGCCGCGCGGCGGCCGCGTAAGGACTCTCCGCACACCACCGACGCCTACCGCCGCGACCTGGCCGGGATCACCGCGCTGCTGACCGACGACCCGGAGGAGCTCGAGGTCGAGCAACTCACGGCTCAAGCTTTGCGGACGGCGTTCGGTGCGTTCGCGGACGGGCACGCCAAGAGTTCGGTGCTGCGCGCCTGGTCCACCTGGAACCAGTTCCTCACCTTCTGCGTGTCCGATGGGCTGCTCGCCGGCAACCCGATGGGGGCGGTCGCGCGACCGAAGACCCCTCCCCTGTCCCCCAAGCCGTTGCGTGGCGAGGACACCCCGGAGAAGTTGCTCAAAGCAGCGGCCGACGGCACGAGGCAAGCGCGCGACCCCTGGCCGGAGCGCGATCTGCTGGTGATCGCGCTCGGACTGGTCGCCGGGCTCCGCTCGGCGGAGATGCGCACGCTGACCACCGACTCGCTCGCCGGCCGGCCGGGTGAGATGCGGCTGCACGTGCACGGCAAGGGCAGCCGGGACCGTTCGATCCCGGTCGAGCCGATCATGGAGCGCATCATCGAGGCGTACGTCGAATCCTGCACCCGCCGGTTCCCGAGTCGCCGCTTCAACCGGTCGGCCAAGCTGCTGCTCGACCGCAACGGCGACCCGATCGGCCGCGGCGGCCTGGAGTACCTGGTGAAGTCCTGCTACCGCTGGGCAGGCCTGCACGACCGCGTCCCGGTCGGCGCCAACTTGCACGCTCTGCGCCACACCTTCGCGACCCGTCTCGCCGAGGACGGCGCGACCGCGTCCGAGATCATGGCGCTGCTCGGTCACGCCAGCCTCGCCACCAGCCAGAACTACATCGAAGCCACCGGCCGCGAACGCCGCGCCGCGACCGCGAGCAACCGCACGTACCAGAGCCTCGACAAGGTTCTCGATCCGTGACGAGCCGCGCGGCAAGGGTGTGATGGAATGCAAGACGGCCTGCTCACGACGTCGAGGAGAGATCCGTGTACGAGCGTCTGGTGTTGAAGTTGTCGGGGCAGGCGATCGCCGGGGAGGCGGAGTTCGGGTTCAGCAGTGAGCGGCTGACGCATCTGGCGACCGAGGTGCTGGCGGCGCGGGCGACCGGCGTCCAGGTGGCGGTCGTCGTCGGCGGGGGCAACGTCTTCCGCGGCAACCGGGCCGAGGACTGGGGCATCGACCGGGTCGAGGCGGACAACATCGGGATGCTCGGCACGGTGATCAACGCCGTCCTGCTGCGCGGCCGGATCGCGGCGCTCGGCGACGTCGACGTGCGGCTGATGACGGCGATCCCGATCAACAACCTGGCCGAGCCGTACATCCGGTTGCGCGCGATCCGGCACCTGGAGAAGGGCTCGATCGTGCTGCTCGGGTGTGGAAACGGACAGCCGTTCACGACCACCGACTACCCGTCGGTGCAGCGCGCGGTCGAGCTCGGTGCGGACGCGCTGCTGGTCGCCAAGAACCGGGCCGACGGCATCTTCGACGCGGATCCGAACAAGGTGCCGACCGCGCGCCGGTTCGACCGGCTCAGCTACCAGGAGGTGATCGACCGGGATTTGCGCGTGATGGACCAGTCGGCGTTCATCCTGGCCCGGGATCACCGGCTCCCGCTGCACGTCTTCGACATCGACACCCCAGGCGCGGCGGCCGCGATCTGCCGGGGCGAGCACATCGGCACGCTGGTCAGCTGAGCCGCGCCAACTCCCCCGCGATCCGGTCCAGGTGTGGCTGGAACCAGTCGCCACCCGCGTCGAGCTCCGCCCGGAGCGCCACCGCCGACCACACGGCCCGGAACAGCGCGAACGTCCGCTCCAGTTCGGCCGTCAGCTCGAGCCCGTACCCGTCCAGTACGGCGTACGTTGCGCCGGCGCCGGCGATCGAGAACCGCGCGAGATCGAACAGCGGATCGCCGTACAACGCGTCGCCCCAGTCGATGATCCCGGTCAGTACCCCGCCGGCGGCGTAGATGTGCCGCGGGTGAAGATCGCCGTGCAGCAGCACCGGCCGGTCCGGTTCGGGCGTCAGATCCGCGACGACTTCTACCAGCCGCCCGCGCTGATCCGCTGGCAGCAACCCGGCGTCGACGAGCCCGTCCAGCGAGCCCACCTGATCCATCAGCAGCTCTGCCCAGGTCGGACGCAACGCCCCACTCAACAAGCCGAACCCATCGCCGGCAATTCGGTGCAGCTTCACCAGCTCAACCCCGACGCTCGTGAGCACCGCGGTGTCGCCCGGACCAACCTCTCCCCCGGCGACGGCACGCTGGATCAGGTACTCCACCGCGCCGTTGGTGCCCACGGCAACAATCTCCGGCGCCGGCACTCCCGCCTCAGCAGCCAGCGAGCAAGCTCGCGCCTCCGCACCCAAACCAGGCCCGGACTTGACGTAGTACGTCTCCCCCGCCACCGTCCGCACCCGATACGTCTCGTTCCCGACGAACCCCTGCACGGGCTCACTGACCGCGACCGGTCCGATCAACGCTTCCAGCTCAAGCAAGCCGAAGCCTCCGCGCCAGAAGATAGACGTACGTGTGCGGATCGTCCTCGTCACCGGGCCGCACACCCCGGTACGCCGTCACGAACCCAGCGGCGGTGATCCGCGCTTCCATCTCCTCGGCCGGCAACCAGTAGCCGTCGTACTCGACTCCGAGACCGGCCAGTTTTCCACCCCGCCGCAGCTGCCCGTCGCCCGGCTTGAACGCGGTCACGAGATAGCCGCCGGGCTTCACCACCCGCGCGAGTTCGGCGAACGCCGCGTCCCGGTCGTCGGGTGCGAGAAAGATCAGTGAGTACCAGCAGACCGCGCCTGCCACCGAGGCGTCGTCGAGAGGTAGCGCCCGCAGATCGCCCACGTCGAACGGGAAGTCCGGATAGTCCCGCCGGGCGATGTCGACCATGCCCGGCGACAGATCCACCCCATGCGGCGACAACCCTCGAGCGGCGAGATACGGAGCCAGCCGGCCCGTCCCGCAGCCGATGTCCGCGACGGCGTCTCCGAGCCCCGCCGACAGCGTCAGCTCACTGAACAGGTTGAGCACCGACCGTTCGATCGGCATCCGGTCGAGCACTCCGTCGAGGTTCTCGGCGTACCACTCGGCCAGTACGTCGTGGGCGGAGCGCAGCTCGTCGGTCTTCGCATCAGTCATCGGTACTCCGACCGGTCGAGGTGGCGGCGCGGACGAGGGCCGCGGTGGCTGTCGAGCGGGATCGCTGCGGCCAGGCGATCGCCGGCTTCGCGGGCGGCGCGTCGCGCACCGGGCGGTCGTAGCGCAGTGCCTGGGACTCGATGGACGACCTCCTCGCGGTGTTGCCCTGAGGGTAACAACCAGGTCCGGAACGATCCTTCAGCCACCGCGGGATACCGAGCAGGATCGATCGCATGATCACGAAGCCGGCGGTGACCGGATACGAGCGGGATCGGGCGCGCAGCGCCGGATGACGGCGGGTCCGGCGGAAAAGGGTTTGCTGCCCGGATCAGGGCTTGTTGTACTCGTAGCGACCTGTCCCGCAGCAAAGGAGCGCCGAGATGCGACCTCGCTTCATGTCCACCTCGTTCCGTTTCCACACCTGTACAAGGGACATGAAGCTTTGTGAAAGCACTGAACCTGGGGATTTTGGCGCATGTCGACGCCGGTAAGACCAGCCTGACCGAGCGGCTGCTGTACGCCGCCGGAGTCATCGACGCGATCGGCAGCGTCGACGACGGCAGTACCCAGACCGACTCGCTCGCGCTCGAGCGGCAGCGTGGGATCACGATCAAGTCGGCCGTGGTCTCGTTCGCGCTCGCCGACGTCACCGTGAACCTGATCGACACGCCGGGCCACCCGGATTTCATCGCCGAGGTGGAACGGGTGCTCGGCGTGCTCGACGGCGCCGTGCTGGTGGTGTCGGCGGTCGAGGGCGTGCAGGCCCAGACCCGGATCCTGATCCGCACCCTGCAGCGGCTGCGGATCCCGACGCTGATCTTCGTCAACAAGATCGATCGCGCCGGCGCGCGGCACGAGTCGCTGCTGCGGGACCTGGCCGCGAAGCTCTCGCCGGCGGTCGTGGCGATGGGCGCGACCGCCGATCGCGGCACTCCCGACGCGGCCTTCACGCCGTACGCGGTGGGTGATCCGGCGTTCTCGCTCAGCCTGGTCGAGTTGCTCGCCGAGCACGACGACCGGTGGCTGGCGACCTACGTCGAGAACGAGAACGCGCTCTGCGGCGACGCTCTGTGGGCCGGCCTGGCCGAGCAGACGCGCCGGGCGCTGGTGCATCCGGTGTACTTCGGATCGGCGATCACCGGCGCCGGGACGGAGCCGCTGATCGCAGGGATCCGGGAGCTGCTGCCCGCACCGGAAGGTGATCGCGAAGCGCCGGTCGCCGGATCGGTGTTCAAGGTCGAGCGTGGTCCGGCCGGCGAGAAGATCGCCTACGTGCGGATGTTCAGCGGCGAGCTGCAGACCCGCGACCGGGTGCGCTTCGGTGACGGCCAGGAGGCGAAGGTCACCGCGATCAGCGTCTTCGACGCCGGTACGACGGCCACTCGCCACCGTGTCACGGCCGGTGAGATCGGCAAGCTCTGGGGTCTCACCGAGGTCCGGATCGGCGACGAGCTCACCACCGGTCCCGTCACGGACTGCGAGAGCAGGCGGGAGAGCGCGTTCTTCGCTCCCCCGACGCTGGAAACCGTCGTGGTCCCGGCCCGCGCGTCGGACCGCGGGAACCTGCAGAGCGCGCTCTCCCAGCTCGCCGAGCAGGACCCGCTGATCAATCTGCGCCAGGACGACGTCCGTCAGGAGACCTCGGTCTCGCTGTACGGCGAGGTGCAGAAGGAGGTCGTCCAGACGACTCTGGCGACCGAGTACGGGCTGGACGTGAGCTTCCGCGAGACGACCACGATCCACATCGAGCGGATCGACGGGATCGGCGCGGCGGCGGAGTTCAACAAGGTCGATCCCAACCCGTTCCTGGCCACGATCGGGCTGCGCGTCGAGCCGGCGCCGGCCGGGGCCGGGGTGTCGTTCGAGTTGGAGGTCGAGCTCGGGTCGATGCCGTACGCGTTCATCAAGGCGGTCGAGGAAACGGTTCGCGAGACGCTGCGGCAGGGGCTGTACGGCTGGGAGATTCCCGATGCCCGCGTGGTGATGACGCACTCGGGTTACTCGGCACGCCAGAGCCACGCGCACGCGGTCTTCGACAAGAGCATGTCGAGCACGGCCGGGGACTTCCGGTTGCTGACGCCGCTGGTCCTGACGACGGCGCTACGCCGAGCGGGCACGACGGTGCACGAGCCGATGCACCGGTTCCAGCTGGAGCTTCCGACCGATGCGGTGCGCGGCGTGCTGGCGGCGCTGGCGAAGCTGCGGGCGGTCCCGCGGGTGCCGGCGCTCGACCAGGACGTCTCGGTGCTGGAGGGCGAGATCCCGGCCGCGGCCGTCCATCAGCTGGAGCAGCAGCTTCCCGCGCTGACGCGGGGTGAAGGTGTGCTGGAGTCGGCGTTCGAGCGGTACCAGCCGGTGACCGGTGCGATTCCCCGGCGGGAACGCACCGATCACGATCCATTGCATCGGCGGGAGTACCTGCTGCACGTGCTCAGGAGGGTCTAGACAAAGAGGCAGAAGGGATGGCCGGCCGGGTCGAGCAGGACGCGCACGGAGTCCTGCGGCTGGAACTCGGGCAGAACGGCGCCCTGGGCAACGGCATGCTGGGTGGCCGTGTCGAGGTCGTCGACCGCGATGTCGAGGTGCTGGGTCGCGTTCTGCGCGCCGGACTCGGCCGGCCAGCGCGGCCGTTTCCACTGCTCCTCGTACTCGAAGTTCAGCGTGACTTCGCCGGTGCCCTCGGCGGCGCGGATCTGCGCCCAGCCGTCGGCGGCCGGATGCCCTTCGCGGGGTCCCTCGCTGGTGGTCACCGGCCGCCCGAGCAGCCGCGAGTAGAACTCCGCCAGCGCCCGCGGGTCCGGCGCCATGATGGTCACCGAGGTGACCTGCAAACTCAATCCCATTGCCCTGACGCTACCAACGCCGGCCGACAGTTCCGGCCGCCGCTCAATCGGTGGTCAGCAGCACCGAGTGCGGACGGAATCCGTGCCGCTCGTAGACCCGGAGCGCGGTTTCGTTGGTCGCGTACGCGTTCACCTCGAGCCGGGCCGCGCCGCGCTCGCGGGCCCAGGCGACAAAACCGTCGATCAGCTGACCTCCCACTCCCGCACCCCGCACCTGAGGCCGGACGTACATGCTCACCAGCTCGGCTCGGGGTGCGATCCACATCTCGGAGACCGGCAAGAAGTTGCCGACCAGGTGACCGACCACCGAGCCGTCGCCGTCGCTTGCCACCAGCAGCAGCGCGGCCGGGTCGGCCAGCAACCCGGCACACCACGAGGCGCCGTACGTCGCGGGCCAGGCGGTGTTGCGCAGGTGATCGCGCTGACCGGCGTCCTCGGCGAACAGCGCGGCACACGAGGCGACCACTCCGTCGAGATCGGCAGCGGTCGCGGTACGCACAGTGGTCATCGAACAGCCCCCTCCGAACCGGTCGTCCCAGCCTACGGCCGGCCGAGTGTCACACCCGGGGTCCGGCCGGTGTCTGATGCTCGTCACCGCGACAAACGAGGAGAACCAGATGGCACCACCCGGCCGTAGGGTCGATCCCATGACCGATCCGTTCGTCGTCCACCGGAACCTGTTGTTCACGGTGGCCTACGAGATGCTCGGGTCGGCGGCTGACGCGGAGGACGTGCTGCAGGAGTCGTGGCTGCGGTGGGCCGACGTCGACCAGTCGCAGATCAACGAGCCCCGCGCGTACCTGGTCCGGATCGTGACGCGGCAGGCGCTGAACCGGCTGCGCACCCTGGCGCGCCGGCGAGAGGACTACATCGGCGAGTGGCTGCCCGAACCGCTGCTGACCACCCCGGACGTCGCCGACGACGTGGAGCTGGCCGACAGCGTGTCGATCGCGATGCTGACCGTGCTGGAGACGCTCGGGCCGACCGAGCGCGCGGTGTTCGTGCTGCGCGAGGTGTTCGAGCTCCCGTACGGCGAGATCGCGGAGGCGACCGGGAAGTCGCCGGCCGCGGTGCGGCAGATCGCGAAGCGGGCCCGGGAACACGTCGCGGCGAAGCGGCCGCGGGTGCAGGTGAGCAAGTCCGAGCAGCAGACCGTCGTGGAGCGCTTCCAGAAGGCGCTGCGGACCGGGCAGGTGCAGGAGCTGCTGGAAGTGATGGCACCGGACGTCGTGCTGGTCTCCGACGGCGGCGGGGTCGTGACGGCCGCGCGGGTCCCGATCCACGGCGCCCAGGTGGTGGCGAAGCTGCTGGCGCGGGCCTACCAGGTGAACGACATCACGATGGCGCCGTTGTGGCTGAACGGTGCGCCGGCGTTCCGGATCCAGGTCGGCGAGCAGTTCGGCACAGTGAGCGTGGAGATCGAGAACGGCAGGATCAGCCGGATCTTCGCGATCGTCAACCCGCACAAACTGACCCGCTTGGACGAGGCGTCAGAACTCGCGAGGTGATCGGTCGCGGGTGCCGATCACCGTGGTGGCGAAGTCGTGCTCGTCGGAGCTGATGGTGGCTCGCAGGCCGGCGGTGGCCAGGATCTCCGCTGCCATGGGCGCTTGTTCGGCGCTTGCTTCGGTGAGGAGGGGGCCGCCCGGCGCGAGCCAGTCAGTGGCTTCGGCGGCGACCCGGCGAAGCAGGTCGAGGCCGTCGGCGCCGCCGTCGAGCGTCAGCCGCGGTTCGTGCAGGCGTGCTTCGGCGGGCAGGAACCGCACGTCGTCGGTGGGGACGTAGGGCACGTTCGCGAGCAGGATGTCGACGCGTCCGCGCAGGTCCGGCGGCAGGGCGTCGTACAGGTCGCCTTCGAAGACCCGCTCGGGCGGGAGGTTGCGGCGGGCGTTCTTGACGGCGGCTGGGTGCAGGTCGGCGGCATACAGGCTCACGCCCGGTACGGCGGTCGCGACGGCCAGGCCGAGAGCGCCGGATCCGCAGCACAGGTCGACGACAACCGCGTCGGGGTGGCAGCGGGCGATCGCCTCGTCGACCAGATGCTCGGTCCGCCGGCGCGGCACGAACACGTCCGGGTCGATCGCAATCCGCAGCCCGTGGAACGACGCCCAGCCGAGCACTTGCTCCAGCGGCAGGCCGGAGACCCGCTCGTCGACCATCCGCGCGACCTCATCCGGGCCGGAGGCCGTGGAGACGATCAGTTCGGCTTCTTCCTCGGCGAAGACACAGCCGGCCGCACGCAAGGTGGCGACAACAGATTCCAACGGGCTTACTCCTCCAACTGCGGTTGCTTGCGCAGTGACTCTGCCAGACGTTGCAGCGCGGGGTTCGGGCTGTCCGGACTCCAGCAGGCGTGCAGGGTGACCGAGTGCGCGTCGGCGGCGTCGAGTTCGCGGTAGCGAACGCCCTCAACGCCCATCGCCATGATCGAGCGTGGGACCAGCGCGCAGCCGAGTCCCGCCCGGACCAGCGCGAGCATCGTCGGGACCTGCGACGCGAGCTGGCTGACGGCGTAGCGGTTCATGCCGATCATCGCGGCGCAGATGTCGTGCAGATAGCGCGATCCCTCAGGGCTGTAGCCGATGTACTCGTCGGTGACGTCGGCCAACGTCACGGGCGCGTCGCCGGTCGCGAGCTTGTGATCGGCCGGTACGGCGAGCACCAGGTCCTCGGTGTGCACGAGCAGCGACTCGAAGCCGTCGGGAATCGGCGGGCGAACCAGGCCGAGGTCGATCTCCAGGTTGGCGAGCGCTTCGTACTGGTCGGGGCTGACCAGCTCGGTCAGCTCGACGCTGACCGCGGGGATGCGCCGGTTCACCATCGCCAGGAAGTCAGCCAGTACGGCGTACGCGCCGATCGCGGTGAACGCGAGCCGCAGCGTGCCGGTCTGGCCTTCGGCGGCGCGCCGGGTCGCCTCGGGTGCGACTTCCAGCAGCGCGAGCACCCGGCGGCTGTGTTCGAGGAAAACCGCACCGGCCGCGGTCAGCCGCACTCCCCTGCCGGTCCGGTCGAACAGGTTCACGCCGAGAGAGCGCTCCAGAGCCTGGACCTGGCGGGTCAACGGCGGCTGGGTCATGTTCAGTTGCTGGGCGGCCCGGCCGAAGTGCTGCTCCTCGGCGACCGCGACGAACCCTCTGAGCTGCTGCAGTGACAGATCCATGCGCCCTCGGTATCGATCGATGCGGAATCGGGCTTGGACGAGCATAACGGAAAGCCCTTACCTTCAGACCAGTCGACAGGTGAGGAGCCCCCGTGAGCAAGCTGGCCGTGGTGATGACGCCGGAGCGCGCCGAGGACGTGATCAGCCCGCGGACCCGGGAACTGATCGAGGCGAAGTTCGCGGTGACCTGGGCGCCGGAGACCAGCCCGGAAACGGTGACCGCGCTCTCCCGTGACGCCGACGTGGTGCTGACCAGCTGGGGTACGCCGCACCTGCACCCCTCGATCTGGTCCGACGGCAGCGGCCCGAAGGTGGTCGCGCACGCGGCCGGCTCGGTGAAGAAGCTGGTCGACCCGGCGATCTTCGAGCAGGGCGTCGCGGTCTTCTCCGCCGGCGGCCGGATCGCCTGGTCGGTCGGCGAGTACTGCCTGGCCTCGATGCTGACGCTGGCCCGTCGGCTCCCCCGCTTCGACGGTGCGATCCGCGCGGGCGGCTGGAAGCAGACGGCGTACCGCGGGCACGAACTCGCCGGCGCAAAGGTCGGGATTCTCGGTGCGAGCTCGACAGCGCGGGCACTGATCACGTTGCTGAAGCCGTTCGAATGCGACGTCGTCGTCTACGACCCCTACCTGAGCGACGAGCGCGCCGCCGAACTCGGGGTCCGGCGGGCGGAACTCGAGGAGACGCTGCAGGCCGGATTCGTGAGTCTGCACGTGCCCGACGTCCCGGAGACCAAGGGCCTGGTGACGCGGAAGCTGATCGAGCAGCTTCCGGACGGCGCGGTGGTCGTCAACTCGTCGCGCGGTCCCGCGATCGACCAGCAGGCGTTGCTCGAGCACGCGCTCGACGGGCGGATCTACGCCGCGCTCGACGTGTACGACCCCGAGCCGCCGACGCTGGAGCAGAAGGTGCTCGAGGCACCGAACTTGCTGCTCACCCCGCATGTCGCGGGTGACACCGAGGAGGGTCATCTGGCGCTGGCCGGCTACGTGATCGCCGATGTCCTGCAGTACCTCGAGCACGGCACGCGCGGTCCCAGCTACGTCGATCCGTCCTCCTGGTCGATCCAGGCCTGAGCGGAAGGAGGCTCCCGATGTCGCGGATCAGATCGGTTGAGGTGTTCGCTGTCGCGGTGCCGTTCGCGCGGCAGTTCGTGCTCGGCAGCGGTACGGTCGGGCGCCCGGACGAAAGGCCCGACCAGGCCGGTGCCGTGGTGTTCGTCAAGCTGACCACCGAGGACGGCGTGGTCGGGTGGGGAGAGCAGAGAGCGCTCCCCAGCTGGAGCTACGAGACCGCCGAGACGATCGCGGTGGTGATCAACCGGCACCTGACCCCGATCCTGCTGGAGCTGACGCCGTTCGACGTCGAGCTGTTCCACCAGCAGGCGGCCAAGCGGCTCAGCCCTTCGGTGTCGAACGGCTTCCCGTTCGCCCGCGCGGCCGTCGACCTGGCCATGCACGACGCGGCCGGCAAGTTGGCCGGCGTACCGGTGCACGCGCTGCTCGGCGGCAAGGTGCACGACGAGATCCCGCTCTGCTCGGCGATCGGGGTCGGTGCGCCGGAGATCGTGCGCGAGCACGCCCGGCAGTCGTCGGACTATGCGGCGTACAAGGTGAAGATCGGTGGCGATCCCGACCAGGACGCCGCCGCGATCGAGGCGGTCGCGGAGGTCGCCGGCGCCAAGCCGTTGTGGCTCGACGCGAACCAGTCCTACCGACCGAGCGCCCTCAAGCAATTGCTCGACCGGACTCGCGACATCCGCACGATCCACTGCGTCGAGCAGCCGGTGCCGAGCACGGACCTGCTGGCGATGCGGAGGCTGCGCGGCCTGATCGATCTACCGGTCGCGATCGACGAGGGCAGCTTCACCGCACAGGATCTGGCCCGCACGCTGCAACTCGACGCTGCCGATCTGGTCGTGATCAAGGTCGCCAAGTCGGCCGGCCTGCGCAACGCGCTGAAGACCGCCCAGGTCGCGCTCTCCGGCGGTCTCGAGATTCTCTCCAGCGGCTTGACCGACTGCGGCATCGGCTTCGCGGCCGCGCTGCACGTCTTCAGCCAGCTGGAGCTGGCACTGCCCGCCGAGCTGAACGGGCCGGAGTTGCTGTCCGACCTGTACGTCGAAGGACTGACCATCACCAAGGCCGTCGCGACGGTCCCCACCGCCCCTGGCCTGGGCGTCGAGGTCGACGAGGAGCGGATCCGCGCCGAGTCGATCGACCTGCTCTTCACCTGAGGAGTTCCCCCTGATGCAGACACAGCTGTCCCGCCGCAGCGTGCTCAAGCTGACCGGCCTGGCCGGCCTCGGCGCAGCCGCCGCCGGCTGTTCGTCCGGCCCACCGTCCGGGGCCGCGAGCTGGGCCATGTGGTCCAGCAGCCCGGCCGAACGCAAGGTGTGGGAGGACTTCAGCGCCTACGTCGAACGCGAGCTGAAGATCAAGTCCGTTCCCAACCTCACCCCCTCCAGCGGCTACCCGACCAAACTCGACCTGCAACTGGTCAGCGGCACCGCCAGCCTGGTCACCGCGCTGAACGGCACCCTGATCCCGACGTACGCCGCCCGCGGTGCGCACCGCCCGCTGGACGACCTGATCGCCCAGGACCCCGACTTCGCGCTCGACGACTTCTACCAGCCGATTCGCACGATCAGCACGTTCAACGAGCAGACCTACGGGATCGGCTTCGACGTCGCGCCGACGGTGCTGTACTACAACAAGACGCTGTTGCAGAAGCAGGGCATCGCGCTGCCGTCGCGGACAGAGCCGATGACGTGGGCGACGTTCCGCGACCTGGCCGAGGAGCTGACCCGGCCACCGGACCAGTACGGCTTCAGTTGCGCGCCGGCCATCGACGACCTGGTGTCGTGGATCTACTGCGCCGGCGGCAACGTGATGAACGCCGACGCCACCAAGAGCGCGCTGAACGCGCCGGAAGCGATGGAGGCGATCCAGTTCGTCGTCGACCTGTTCGTCAAGGACAAGGTCACGCCGCCGATCGCGAACCTGGTCACCGAGAGTTCGCTGTCCAACTTCCTCGAGGGCAACGTCGCGTTCATGCAGAACGGTCCGTGGCAGGTGGTCAACGTCCGGAAGGCGAAGTTCGACTGGGACATCGTCCCGTTCCCGGCCGGCGCGGCCGGCAGTACGCCGCGGGTGTCGGGGTCGAGCTTCGCGATCCCGGCGAAGGTCCGCGGCGACGACCTGGAGCTGGCCTGGAAGCTGCTCAAGACCCTGACCAGCAAAGGGGCCCTCGACATCTATGCCCGGGCCGGCCGCAACAATCCCGCCCGGCTGTCGGCCGGCAGCGCGTTCAAGCCGCCGCCGGACAACCTCGGCATCGTCCAGGACATCCTGGCCGGCAAGGTCGCCGGTGGGCATCCGTTCGACGTGACCACGAACTGGAACCAGGTCAAGCAACTGCTCGGCCAGGACCTGCCGAGGACATTCCTCGGCCAGGTCACGGTCAAGGAGGCGATCGACGGCTTGACGCCGCGCCTCGACGTCCTGATGGAGCAGCACCAGGACAACATCCGTCAAGCCTCGGCCCGGAAGGGGTGATCCGATGGCCGTCGACACCCTGCCCGCCACCGCGGCAGCCGCTCGCCACCAGCGGCCGGCCGGCGCGAAGAAGGCCAAGAACCGCGAGGCGTTCACCGCCTGGCTGTTCATCCTGCCCAGCCTGATCGGCTTCCTGGCCTTCACCGCCGGACCGGTCCTCGCGGCGGGCGTGATCAGCCTGCTGAACTGGAACCTGTTCAGCTCCCCGACCTGGGCCGGCCTCAAGAACTTCGCCCGGCTCGGTCCCGACCCGACCTTCTGGTCCGCGCTCGGCAACACGGCGTACTTCACCTTGCTCAGCGTGCCGGTCACGATCCTGGTCAGCCTGGCGCTGGCGCTGCTGCTGAACGAGGGCGTCCGCCGGATCGCGGTCTTCCGCTCGTTGCTGCTGTTGCCCTACGCAACCATCACGGTCGCGGTCGCGTTCGTCTGGATCTGGCTCTACATCCCGCACGACGGCCTGGTGAACGCCGTGCTCGGGCTGGTCGGCATCGACGGGCCGGCCTGGCTGATCTCCGACGGCTGGGCGATGCCGGCGCTGATCGCGATGAGCGTGTGGAAGAGTTTCGGCTTCGGCATGGTGGTCTTCCTGGCCGGGTTGCAGGCGATCCCGCAGCAGCTGTACGAGGCCGCGAAGGTGGACGGCAGCAACGCGCTCCAGACGTTTCGCAGCGTCACGCTGCCGATGCTGTCTCCCGCGCTGTTCTTCGTCGTGGTGACGTCGATCATCGGTTCGTTCCAGGTCTTCGACCAGGCCCTGATCATGACCAACGGCGGTCCGGGATCGAGGACCACGACGCTGGTGATGTACATCTACCGGACCGGCTTCGAGAACTACGACCAGGGGTACGCCGCGGCGCAGTCGCTGGTCCTGTTCGGCTTCATCGTGGTGATCACCGCGGCCCAGTTCCTGCTCCAGCGGAGGCTCGTCCACTATGACAACTGACGCACTCGCTCCCCTGCGCAAGAACCCGGTGGCGACCCGGAAGCTGGTCGTGTTCGCCTGCTTCGTGGTCACCGCGGTGACACTGGTGCCGGTCGTGATGATGGTGCTGGTGGCGTTCCAGTCCGACGCCGAGTCGATGGCCGCGCGGCCGTCGTTCTGGCCGAGCAGCTGGCACCCGGAGAACCTGACCCGCGCGTTCGACCTGGTCCCGCTGGGCCGCTACCTGGTGAACACGGTGATCTTCGCGGCCGGTACGACGCTGCTGGAGACCGTGACGGCCGCGCTCGCGGCGTACGCGTTCGCCAGGCTGCAGTTCCCGGGCCGGACCTGGTTGTTCGGCGTCTACCTGGCGACACTGATGATCCCGTCGCAGGTGACGCTGATCCCGCAGTTCGTGCTGGTCGCCAAGCTGCAGGGAATCGACACCTGGCCGGGCATGATCCTGCCGCACGCGTTCACCGCGCTCGGCGTGTTCCTGCTGCGGCAGTTCTTCCTCGGCATCCCGCGCGACTACGAGGAGGCCGCCCGCCTCGACGGCGCGAACCGGTGGCAGGCCTTCGTCCGGGTGATCGTGCCGCTGGCCGTGCCGGCGATCGCGACGCTGGCGGTGTTCAAGTTCATCGGGCAGTGGAACAACCTGCTGTGGCCACTCGTGATCTCCAACACCGACGCGACCCGGACCGCGGCGGTCGGGCTGCAGGTGTTCCAGGACACCAACGGCACCCAGTGGAACCTGTTGCTGATGGCAGCGACCATCACGACCGTGCCGTTGATCGTGCTGTTCTTCCTCACCCAGCGCTGGTTCGTCAAGGGCATCACCATGAGTGGACTCGGAGGCCGCTGACTCATGACCTACATCTGGTCCGTCTTCACCAAACCGTGGGCCGCACTGCCCGGGGACGAGCTGGGCGAGCTCGTCGCCGGACTCGGCTTCACCGGCGCGGAGATCCCCGTCCGGGACACGTCGTACGTGACGCCGGCGAGGGCGGAGAAGGTGCTGCCGCGGTTCACCGAGCAGCTCCGGGCCGCCGGCGTCGAGCCGATCAGCATCGCCGGCGGGCTCGACGAGTCCACCTTCGCGGCGGCGGCCGCGGCAGGGGTCCCGATGATCCGGATCATGGCCGAGCTCGGCCCGGACGGCTACCCGGCATCGGTACGACGCAACCGCGAGCAGCTCGAGGCCGCGGCCGGCCACGCCGCGCAGTACGGCGTACAGGTCGGGGTGCAGCCGCATCACGGCAGGTTCGTCGCGTCGACGCTCGGTGTCGTGCAACTGCTCGACGGGTTGCCCGGCCAGTTCAAGGTGGTCTGGGACGCGGCGCACGACGTACTGGCGGGTGACGATCCGGCGGTCACGCTGGAGCTGGCCGGCGACCGGCTCGGCATCGTGAACCTGAAGAACGTCACCTACGTACCGACCGAGCCGACCGGCGACGTCGGCGGGGCGTGGCGGCCGTGGTTCGTGCAGGGCAGCGACGGTCTGGCCAACTGGTCGAGCGCGTTCGCGACCCTGAGCCGACTCGGCTGGCACGGACCGATCTGCCTGAGCGGTCAGTACTCCGATCCGTCGGTCCCGACGACGGACCGGCTGAAGATCGACCTCGACGCCGCGAAGGCGGCCGCTGGGCTGTAGAACGCGCCGGACCGGTGTCGAGCTGACGGCACCGGCTCCGACGTAGCCTCGGACGGAACCCGAGGAGGCGACGTGAAGTACATGGTGCTGATCTACGGCAACGAGGAGACCTGGAAGGCGCTGGAAGCCGAGGGGATGGAGTCGGTGCACGACGTGCACCGCGCCCTGCTGGCCGAGACGCGGGCCAGTGGTGAGCTGATCGAGGCCCAGGGACTGACGACGTCAGGGGCTCGGGTGGTCCAAGTCCGTGACAGTACGCCGGCGGTGACGGACGGGCCGTTCACGGAGGCGAAGGAAGTGCTGGCCGGCTACTACCTGTTCGAGTGCGACCTGGACCGGGCGACCGAACTGGCCGCGCGGCTGGAGGAGGCGAAGTACTCCCCGGTCGAGGTCCGGGGACTCATCCAGCCGCTCGACGAGTGATTCGTTTCCAGCGACTTGCCGGGCTCAGCTCGGCGTTGACCTGAGACCGGCGAGTCGCTGCTGCAGCCGGGTGTTCTAGCTGGGACGTACCGGCGCGAGAGTGACCCCACCTGTGGCGGGTTGATCACCCATCCCGCGGCCACCCCGGACGAACACCGTCGCGCCCTGCTCGGGTGCCGGGGCACCGTCGCGCAGGCGCAGGGTGGTGGTCAGACCGTTGCTCAAGGTCAGAACCGCCACGCGTCGCGGCCGCCCGGCCGGGATCGACGAGCTCACCTCGTGGATGCCGGTGCAGACCGCTGGTTGGATCGAAGCCCTGCCGAGCGCTGTCGTGCCGTGACTCCTCACATCACGGCGCTGCTCGGCGAGCCGCCTCATGGCTGACACAGATCCCCCTCCTCATCGGGTCCCCCGAGGGACAGTTGAAAAGACGCAACTGCCGCCGGTGCAACGGTTTTCGCAGCACCGACGCGAGCACAGTTGCCGCACTCCGGCACGCCTCACCGCAACGGAGTGATCACGGCAGCCTTGCTGACAGTGACGGCGTTTTCAAGGGATGAGGTCAGGTTTCCCGCCTGCCGGAACGCTTGTCCACCCAGCGCGTTCGCCCCGGAACTACTGGCCCCCGAATCCGGTGGTCGCGATGCCCTTGATGATCTGGCGCTGGAAGAACAGAAAGACCAGGACCAGCGGCAGTGCGGCCAGGATCGCGGAGGCCATGTTCTGCGCGTATTGCAGGCCGTACGCGCTCTTCACGGTCTGCAGACCGACCGGCAACGTCATCAGGTCGGCGTCGGTGGTGACGATGAACGGCCACAGGAAGTTGTTCCACGCACCGATGAACACGAAGATCGCGACCGCGGCGAGAATTGGCCGCGACAACGGCAGCACGATCGACCAGAACACCCGCAGCCGGTGCGCGCCGTCGACGCGGGCGGCGTCTTCCAGTTCGACCGGGATCTGGTCGAAGAAGCGTTTCAGGATCAGCACCATCGCCGGCGCGAACGCCTGCGGCAGGATGATTCCCCAATGGGTGTCGACCAGGTCGAAGGCAAGCATCTGGCGAAACAGCGGAACGATCAGCAGCTGCGGCGGAATGATGATCGCCGCGATGATCGCGGCGTACAGCCAGCGCCGGCCGTGGAAGCTGATCCGGGAGAACGCGTAACCGGCCAGCGCCGACGTGGCGACCGTGATGACCGTGATCAGCACCGAGGTGAGCAGGCTGTTCCACGCCCACAGCGGGATGTCGCCCGCGCTGAGCACCTTGCGGTAGGCATCGAGGCTGAAGCCGTCGGGCGGACTGAGGCTGAGCGTGGACGCTCCGGCGTCGGCCTCGCTCTTCAGCGAGGTGAGGATCGCCCACGCGAACGGGACCAGCCAGGTCGCGGCCAGGAACGCCAGGATCAGCAGCGCGACCATCCGGGACACGCTCCACGGATTCTCCCCCGGCTTGTGGCCCTGCCGGTACGCCGTTTTGTTGCGCTGAAGACCTCTCGACAACGAATAGGTGCTCACTGGGCGCTCCTGCGGTTGATCAGCTTGTACTGCGCGATCGAGATCGCCACGATGATCGCGAAGAAGAGGTAGGAGATCGCGGACGAGTAGCCGAACCGGTAACCGGTGAAGCCGGCCTCGTAGATGTACTGCACGATCGGCCGGGTGGAGCCGGCCGGGCCGCCGTTGGTGAGCATGTAGATCTGGTCGAACACCTTCAGCGACGCGAGCACCTGCAGGGTCAGGATCAGCGCGGTGGTCGGCGCGAGCTGCGGAATCACGATCGAGAACAGCTGGCGCCACTTGCCGGCGCCGTCGATCGCGGCCGCCTCGAACTGCTGCTCGGGGATGTTCTGCAGCGCGGCCAGGTAGAGCAGGAAGTTGAACCCGATCGTCCACCACAGCGTGGTCAGCACGACCGAGATCATCGCCACGTTCGGGTCCTGCAGCCAGGCGATCGGCGCGATGCCGAACTCGGCCAGTACGCCGTTGAACAGCCCGAGCTTCGGGTTGTACATCCACGCCCAGAACAGCACGACAACCGTCGAGGCCAGCAGGTAGGGCAGGAAGAACGACAGCCGCCACAACCATCGGCCGGGCAGCCCGAGATTGACCAGCAGCGCGAACGCCAGCGACAGCACCACCAGCGGGATCGTGCTCAGCACCGTGAACCACACGGTGTTGCCGAACGACCTCCACATGTCGGGATCGCCGAGCGCCTCGGCGTAGTTGGCGAAGCCGACCAGGTCGCCGTTCGCGCCGGTCAGCGTCTCGCCGGTGAAGCTCAGGTAGAGGCCGTAGCCGGCCGGGACCACCAGGAACAGCACGAACAGCACCGCGAACGGCGCCGCGAAGGCCCATCCGGTCAGTGACTCGTCGCGCCGGGCCCGGACGGCGCCGGCTGTGTTGCCATCCGCAACCACCACCTCGGCGGCCGGACTGTCGACTGCTGTCGGCATCGCGATCTCCCTCTCTGGATGAGCTCAGACCGGTTGCGGGCGGTCGAGCAGCTTGTTCAGCCGCCGCACGAACCCGTCGAAGCCGGCCGCCGGGTCCCCGCTGCCGAGATAGACGTTCTGCAGGTTCTCCGCGAAGTAGTTGGTGAAATCGCTGCCGGCGCCGCTGAACCAGACGTCCGGGTCGTAGTTGACGTAGGCCGGGATGCCGACGTAGTTCGACTGCGGCTTCAGCGCGAGGTACTCCGGGCTCTTCACCACCGGCTGGTACGCCGGGATGTGCCCGCCGCCCTCGGCCCAGGTGACCGAGCGCTTCAGCAGCTCGGCGACCAGCTGGTAGGTATGGCGGCGACGTTCGGGGTCCGTTCGCGACTGCCGCGGCAGCACGAAGGTGTGCGAGTCGGCGTACGCGGCCTGCTGCCCGAACAGCGCCGGGATCGGCATCGCGTCGAACGGCATCTTGGAGGCCTTCAGCACCGGCAGTTCCCACACACCGCCGAAGAGCAGGCCGCTCTCGCCGTGCAGGAACTCGCTGACCGCCGTACCGCCGTCGCCGCTGCGAGTGGCGATCGTGTCGTTCAGCAACGAGCGCACGAAATCGAGCACCTTCACCGCGGCCGCCTGGTCGGCCTCGGCCTTCATGCCGGGCACGAGCTTCAGCTCCGCGCCGGTCTGGCGGTAGAAGGTGTAGAAGAGCCGCCACATCTGCGCCGGGTCACCGAGGTACCCGTACGACAGTCCGTGCTTGCGGGTGATGTTCTGCAGCTTCGCCGCGACCTCGATGAACTGCTCCGGGCTGTCCATCGTCGCGATCGTGTCGGTGACGCCGGCCTTCTCGGCGTGCTGGGTGTTGTAGTAGAGCACGAACGGGTGCGTGTCGAGCGCGATCGAGTACAGCTTGCCGTCGTACACGCCCTTCTGCCACACCAGCGGCGGGAAGTCTCGCTCGTGCACGCCGACCTCGGCGAGCAGCTCGACGTCCCACGGCTCGAGCAGTCCGCCGGGCGCGTAGCCGGCGATCCGGGACGCGTGCATGACCGCGAGATCGGGCGCGCGCCCGCCGGCCGAGGCCATCGCCAGTTTCGTGTAGTACGGCGCTCCCCAGGCGAGCACGGTCTGCTCGGCGCGGAATCCGGCGTTCATCGCGTTCACGGCGTCGACCAGGCCGGCCATCACGATCCCGTCGCCGCCGCTCATCAGGTGCCAGTAGCTGAGTTCGTCGGTGGAACCGCGAGCGCCCGGCGCGCAGCCGGACAACACGCTTCCACCGGCCAGCGCGGCGGCTCCGGAGAGCAGGCGGCGCCGGGAGATCTGACCGTCGAACGGTGTCATGGGCGGTGTCCCTTCGCAGGCGGCACCGATCATTACATCGTTGCAATGCGCTGACAAGACCTGGAGATCATGGTTTTTGTCGGAATGTGTTGGCTAACGTGTGGTGCTGGCGCGGGTCACCAGGCGATGCGGTACGACGATCCGGCGCGGTGTCGCGGCGGGATCGGACATCCGCTCGGCGAGCAGGTCGAGGGCCGACGCGACGAAGAGCCGCCGGTCGAAGTCCACGGTGGTCAGCGGCGGCACCGTGTACCGGCTCTCGAGGATGTTGTCGAAACCGGCGACCGCACAGCGCTCCGGTACGGAGATGCCCGCCGACCACAAGGCCGACAACGCGCCGCTGGCGATCGTGTCGGTGAAGCAGAAGATCGCGTCCGGCGGTTCGTGCTGTTCCAGGTACTGGCCGACGACCGTCGCGGCGCCTTCGGGGCTCCACCGGTCCAGGCCGATCTCGAGCGCCGGGTCGTAGCAGCCGGCCGCCGTGAGCACTTCGCGGTAGCCGATCACGCGCAGCCGCGCGGCCGCCGTACCGGCTGAGTCGGTGCTGCCGCCGACCCGGCCGGTGCGGTTGGGGACTTCCGGCGTACCGACCGCGGCGATCCGGCGGTAGCCCTGGTCGACGAGGTGCTGCGTCATGTCGCGTGCGGCGCTGACGTTGTCGATGCAGACCTGGCTGACGACGTCCTGGTCGACGTCCCCGATCAGTACGACGGGCGGCAGCGGGCCGGCCGACATCACCGCGCTGTCGTCGAGGTTGACCGGGTTGAGGATCAGGCCGTCGATCTGGTGCGACCGGGCCTTCGAGAGCAGGTCGTACTCGCGGTCGGGCTCCGCGGCGGTCTGCTCGATCTGCACACCCCAGCCGCGCTCGTGCGCGAGCTCGACGACCAGGTGGGTGATCTCGGCCGAGTAGGGCCGGAGCAGATCCGGCAGGGCCAGGCCGATCATGCCGGACCGGCCGTTGCGCAGTCCGCGGGCGCTCAGGTTCGGCACGTAGTCGAGTTCGCTGAGCGCCTGCTCGACCTTGGCCCGCGTCTCCGGCCGGACGAACACGACGCCGTTGATGACGTTCGACACCGTCTTCGGGGACACCCCGGCCAGCTTGGCGACGTCCTTGACGGTGGCACGCATGGGCCCATTCTCACCGACGCGCGCGGGCTGCCGCGGATGCCTTCGTTGTCATCGGGTGGTGAGTGCACCGCCGTTCACGTGCAGGACCTGGCCGGTGAGGTGTCGCGCGCCCGGCGAGGCCAGGAAGTGGATCAGCGCGGCCACGTCGTCCGGCGTACCGGCGCGGCCTGTCAGGGTCGAGTCCACCAGCCACCGGCGTCGCTCGTCGGACAGCTTGCCCTGGAAGAACTCGGTCTCCGCGGTGTATCCGGGAGCCACCACGTTGGAGGTGATCCCGCGTGGTCCGAGCTCGGCGGCCAGATCCAGGCTCCAGGTGGCGAGCGCGGACTTCGCGGCGCCGTACGAGCCGCCGCCTCGGGTCCCGGCGATCGAACCGAGGTGGATGGCGGCCGTCGTGAGCCGCGGCGCCAAGGCGGTGGTGGTCAGCACGGCGGACACCACGTTGGCTGTGTAGTTGGCGAGCCAGTTCTGCGCCAGTTGGCCGAGGTCGTCACCGGCCTGGGGCGCACCGAGGTCGGTATTGCCGCCGGCGTTGTTCACCAGTACGTCGACTCGCTCCGGCAGCGCCGCGGCCAGGTCGGCGACCTGCGCCGGATCCGTCGCGTCGCACACGACGCCCTCGGCGCCCAAGTCGTCGGCGGCCTGCTTCAGGACTTCGGCCCGCCGGCCGGTGATCACCACGCGGTCGCCGTCGGCGCGGAACAGCGCTGCCGCCGCACGGCCGATCCCGGTCGCTCCCCCGGTCACCACGATCGTTCTCGACACGCCATCTCCTTACGTTTAGGTCTAAATGTTTAGACCTAAACGTAGCATGACCCGCATGGCCGACAAGTTCTCCGACTCCTATCCGCTGGACGCGCCGAGCAGCTATCCCGCGATGGAGATCGCGCGGGCCTGGCAGCGGGAGCGGCCCGGCGTGCCGACCGAGTCGATCGGCATCGTCACTCCCCTGTGGCGACTGGCGAAGTTGTTCGCGGACGACCGGCGGCGGCTGCTGGCCGAGCTCGGCGTCGACCCGGCGACGCTGGATCTGCTCAGTGTGCTGCGGCGCAGCGGGCCGCCGTACGAGTTGAGCACGCGGGAGCTGACCGCTCGCACGCTGGTGACGGCCGGCGCGATCTCCCAACGGGTACGGCGGGCCGAGGAGGCGGGTCTGGTCAGCCGCCGCACGGAGGATGCGCGGCGCGTGGTCGTGTCGCTGACGCCCGGTGGGCACGAGCTGATCGAGCGAACGGTGGACCAGGTGCTGACCCGGGAGGCGGAGCTGGTGTCGTCGCTCGAAGCCGGGCAGCGCGAGCAGCTGGGCCGGCAGTTGCAGGAGCTGCTGGACGCCGTCCAGGACCGCCTGGGCTGAACTCGAAGCTTCACCGTCGTGTTGAAGGTTCTGCAGGGTCCGCTCGCGGGACTACGGCGGCAAAGCTTTTATGGGCGCTTCAATGAGACGATTGAAGGCATGCCTTTCACGCGTTCGACCGACGACACCGCCGACAGCCACGACGTGATCCAGGTCCGCGGAGCCCGCGAGAACAACCTCGGCGGAGTCTCGCTGGACATCCCCAAACGCCGCCTGACCGTCTTCACCGGGGTCTCCGGCTCCGGCAAGTCCTCGCTGGTCTTCGGCACGATCGCCGCGGAGTCCCAGCGGCTGATCAACGAGACCTACACCGCCTTCGTCCAGAACTTCATGCCCAGCCTGTCCCGGCCCGACGTCGACTCGCTGCGCAACCTCAGCGCCGCGATCATCGTCGACCAGGAACGCATCGGCGCCAACGCCCGCTCGACGGTCGGCACCGCGACCGACGCGCACACGATGCTGCGGATCCTGTTCAGCCGGATCGGTACGCCGTCCGCCGGGCCGCCGTCGGCGTTCAGCTTCAACCGGGCCGAGGGCATGTGCCCGGTCTGCGAGGGCCTCGGCAAGGCGACCGAGGTGGACCTCGACGAACTGGTGGACCGCGACAAGTCGCTGAACCAGGGTGCGATCAAGGCGCCTGGGTTCGGCGTCGACACCTGGTATTGGCAGCTGTTCGCGAACTCTGGCCTGTTCGACCCGGACCTGCCCCTGGGCGACTACCCGGCCGAGCAGTGGGAGAGGTTCCTGTACTCCCCCACCACGAAGGTGAAGGTCGGCACGAGCAACCTCACCTTCGAGGGGCTCGTGGTCAAGGTGAAGAAGCAGTACCTGGGCAAGGACCGCGACGCGATGCAGAGCGCGGCGCGGGCGTTCGCGGATCGCGCGCTGAAACTCGGGCGGTGCCCGGAGTGCGACGGTGCGCGACTCAACGCGGCCGCGCGGGCGGTGCGGATCGACGGGGTCGGGATCGCGCAGTGCTCGGCGATGCAGATCAGCGACCTGGCCGAGTTCGTCCGCGGGATCGACGACCCGTCGGTCGGGCCGATGCTGGAAGGGCTGCGCGAGACGCTGGACTCGATGGTCGACATCGGGCTGGGATACCTCAGCCTGGATCGCGAGTCGGGCACGCTGTCCGGCGGTGAGGCGCAGCGGGTGAAGCTGGTCCGCCACCTCGGGTCGGCGCTGACCGACGTCACCTACGTCTTCGACGAGCCGACCGTCGGGCTGCACCCGCACGACATCCAGCGGATGAACGAACTGCTGCTGCAACTGAAGAACAAGGGCAACACCGTGCTGGTGGTCGAGCACAAACCGGAGACGATCCGGATCGCCGACCACGTCGTCGACCTCGGGCCCGGCGCCGGGCTGGCCGGTGGCCGGCTCTGCTACGCCGGCGACGTGAAGGGCCTGCTGAAGTCCGGCACGCTGACCGGGCGGTACCTGGACCACAAGGTCGCGCTGCGCGAGAAGGTCCGGACGCCGACGGGCAGCCTGCGGATCGAAGGGGCGAACCTGCACAACCTGCAGGACGTCAGCGTGGACGTGCCGCTCGGCGTGCTGACGGTGGTCACCGGCGTCGCGGGCTCGGGCAAGAGCTCGCTGATCCACGGCTCACTGGCCGGCCGGGACGGCGTGATCGTCGCCGGCCAGGACCCGATCCGCGGCTCGCGGCGCAGCAACCCCGCGACGTACACGGGCCTGCTGGATCCGATCCGGGCCGAGTTCGCGAAGGTCAACAAGGTGAAGCCGGGACTGTTCAGCGCGAACTCCGTCGGCGCCTGCCCGACCTGCAAGGGCATCGGGCTGGTCTACACCGACCTCGGCATGATGGCCGAGGTGTCGTCGGCGTGCGAACAGTGCAACGGCGCCCGGTTCACCCCGGAGGTACTCGCCTACCAGCTGCGCGGCAAGAACATCAGCGAGGTGCTGCGCATGACGGTCACCGAGGCGCGGGAGTTCTTCGCGCGCGGACCGTCGCGGACGATCCTGGACCGGCTGAGCTCGGTCGGCCTGGGGTATCTGAGCCTTGGGCAACCACTCACCACCCTGTCCGGCGGCGAACGCCAGCGGATGAAGCTGGCGATCAACATGAGCAAGCGCGGATCGATCTACATCCTCGACGAGCCGACCACCGGCCTGCACCTGGCCGACGTCGACCAGTTGCTGACGATGCTGGACGGGTTGGTCGACGACGGCAACACGGTGATCGTGATCGAGCACCACCAAGCGGTGATGGCCCATGCCGACTGGCTGATCGACCTTGGCCCGGGCGCCGGTCACGACGGCGGCCGGATCGTCTTCGAAGGCACCCCGGCCGACCTGGTCGAGTCCAGCGCCTCGCTCACCGCCGAGCACCTGCGCCAGTACGTCGGCGCGACGGCCTGATCCCGCGATCCGGTGGAGCTCACAGCCCGGCGAGCCGCCGCGCCGCCTCGGCGAGCTCCACCGGATCGGCCGCGGCAGCGAAGTTGAACCGCAACCAGGACCCCGGCCGCTCGGTGGCGAAGTAGCGACTGCCCTGGCTCACCCCGACCCCCAGGTCGCGCGCGGCCGCGGTCAGCGACACGTCGTCCGACCCGACCCGGACCCACAGGTGAAGCCCACCGGCCGGCACGTGATCCACGGCCCAGTCCGGTCGATGCTGCTCCAACGCCGTCATCAGCACGCGGCGGCGTTCGCGCAACGCGGCCCCGAGCGTCTTGAGCTGGCGTTCCCACGACGGCGCGGCGACCAGTTCGAGCGCGGCCTCCTGCAACGGTCGCGGGACGAAGAAGTCGTCCACCTGCCGTACGGACCGCAGCCGCTCCAGCACGGGTCCACGGGCGACCAAGGCCCCGACCCGCAGACTCGGGGCCGCCGGTTTCGTCAGTGAGGTGATCAGCACGACCGTGCCGTCCCGGTCGTCGGACAGCAGCGGCTTGGGCGGCGCGGTGGGACCGCCGTGGCCCAGGAACCTGGCGAAGTCGTCCTCCAGCACGAACGCGCCGGCTGCTCGTGCCACCTCCACCACCTGACGCCGCCGCTCGGTCGACAGCACCGCACCGGTGGGGTTCTGGTACGTCGGCTGGCAGTAGAGCAGCCTGGCACCCGACCGGGCGAAGGCCTCCGCGAGCAACTCCGGTCGCAGCCCGTCGGCGTCGATCGGCACCGGCACTGGACTGAGCCCGGCGGCCCTCGCCGCCGCCAGCGCACCCGGATAGGTCGGCGACTCGACGAGCACCGGACTGCTTGGAGCGGCGATCGCGCGGAACGCGATCGAGAGCGCACTCTGACCCCCACCGGTGACCAGTACGTCGTCCGGCGTCACGGACGGACCGCACCACGTCGCGAAGACCGCTCGCAGTGACTGCAGACCGTTCACGGGAGCGCGATCCCAGGCACCCGGTCGCCGGGCGGCGCGGGCGAGCGCGTTGCCCAAGGCACGGACCGGTTGCAGGGACTCGTGCAGGTAGCCGCCGTCGAGGCGGATCGTGCCGGCCGGCCACGAGGTGTCGAGCGGCCGGCCGGGATCGACAGTCCGGTCGGCGAGGGCGACGGTCTGCCATCCGAAGTCGGGCAGCACCGGTGCGCCCCGCGAAGGCAGGGCAACGAACGTTCCACTGCCCGGACGGGTCTCGACCACCCCTTCCGCGGCCAGCTGTGCGATCACCTTGACCACGGTCCCCGGGCCCACCCGGTACCGGTCGACCAGCTCACGGTTGCTCGGCAGCTTCTGGCCCGGTGACAGCTCGCGGACCAGCGCCCGCAGACCGTTGCCGAGTCCACCAGTAGTGCTACTGTCGTTCATGAGAGCTGATGCTAGCGCTACTGAGCTGACCCGGGAATCACTACTCGCCCTCCGCGCCGACACTCCCGGCACGGCCGAGGTGGTCCACTTCAACAACGCGGGCTGCGGATTGCTCGCCACCCCCGTGCTGGCCGCCGTACTCGGGCAGCTGGAGTTGGAGGCGCGGATCGGTGGGTACGAGGCGGCCGCCGCACGGGCCGAGCAGGTCCAAGCCTTCTACACCGAGCTGTCCGCGCTGCTGAACTGTGCCCCGGGCAACATCGCCTTCGCCGGCAGCGCCACCCACGCGTACGCGACCGCGCTGTCGGCGATCCCGTTCGAGCGCGGCGACGTCATCCTGACCACCCGCAACGACTTCATCTCCAACCAGCTCGCGTTCCTGTCGCTGCGGCGGCGGTTCTGGGTCGAGATCGTGCACGCGCCCGACCTGCCCGAAGGCGGGGTGGACGTCGACGCGATGGCGGCTCTGATGCGCTCACGGCGCCCGCGACTCGTGGCCGCGACCCACATCCCGACCAACTCCGGACTGGTCCAGCCGGTCGAGGAGATCGGCCGGCACTGCCGGGAGCTGGACCTGCTGTATCTGGTCGACGCGTGCCAGTCGGTCGGGCAGTACCCGCTGGACGTCGACCGGATCGGGTGCGACTTCCTGACCGGCACCTGCCGCAAGTTCCTGCGCGGCCCGCGCGGTACGGGTTTTCTGTACGTGTCCGATCGCGTGCTCGGGGCCGGGTACGAGCCGCTGTTCATCGACATGCGCGGCGCGAGCTGGTCGGCCCCGGAGACCTACACGCCGAGCCCGACCGCCCGGCGCTTCGAGGACTGGGAGTTCCCGTACGCCGCGGTGATCGGCAGCGCAGAGGCAGTCCGGTACGCCCGGCAGGTCGGTCTCGACGTCATCGCGCACCGGACGCCGGCGCTCGCCGCCGATCTGCGGGACCGGCTCGACGCGCTGCCCGGCGTACGGGCGCTGGATCGGGGCCGGCAGCTCGGCGCCCTGGTGACCGTCACCGTCGAGGGCCGGCAGCCGCAGGAGTTCAAGGCCGCGCTCGACGCGCGTGGAATCAACTCGGCGCTGAGCTTTCGCGAGTTCGCCCAGTACGACTTCGGCGACAAGGACGTCGACTGGTGCCTGCGGTTGTCGCCGCACTACTACAACACCGAGGACGAGGTCGCGCAGGTGGTCGCCGCGATCGCCGAACTGGCGCCGCGATGACCACCTCGTACTCCGCTCCCCCGTTGCGGACCAACCGCGACTTCCGGCGGTTCTGGTTCGGCGAGACGCTGTCGCTGCTCGGCAGCCAGGTCACCACGCTGGCGCTGCCGTTGACCGCCCTGCAGGTGTTCGGCGCGTCGGACCGGGAGGTCGGACTGCTGCGCTTCCTGCAACTGCTGCCCTATCTGGGGCTCGCGCTGATCTTCGGGGTCTGGGTGGACCGGGCGCGCCGGCGCCGCGTGATGCTCGGCGCCAACCTCGGCCGGCTCCTCCTGCTCGGCGCGATCCCGCTGCTGCACTGGGCCGATCTGCTGACGCTGCCGGTTTTGTTGCTGATGGCAACCGCCATCGGGGTCGCGTCGGTCCTGTTCGACGTCAGCTGGATGGCCTACGTCCCGGTCCTCGTCCGCGACCCACGCCAGTACGTCGAAGCAAGCGCGAAGCTCGCCATGACGTCCAGCGCGACCGATGTCGCCGGGCCCGGTCTGGCCGGTGTGCTGGTCGGCTGGCTCACCGCGCCGATCGCACTGGTCGTCGACGCCTGCTCGTACGCCGTCTCGGTGCTGACGCTGCTGTTCATCCGCACACCGGAACCGCATCCACCCAAGGACGACCGACGGCACGCCGGACGGGAACTGCTCGACGGTCTGCGCTGGGTGTTCGGCCGGCCGTTGCTGCGCGCGCTGGCGTTGATCGGCCTGTGCTGCAACTTCTCGATGATCACGGTGTGGACGATGTTCCTGCTCTACGGCAGCCGTGACCTGCGGCTCGGCGCGCAGACCCTCGGCGTGGTGTTCGCCGCCGCGTCGGTCGGCGGCCTGATCGGGTCGGCGATCTCGCGACGGGTGGTGGCCCACTTCCCGGTCGGGCGCGTCTACCTGATCGCGCAGTCGATGCTGCTGCTCGGACCGGTCCTGATCCCGCTGGCGGGCGGGCCCGAGCCGGTGCTGCTCGCGACGGTGATCGCGTCGTTTTTCCTCACTTACCTCGGGCTCGGCGTGGCCGGCGTCGTGATCGTGAGCTTGCGGCAGACCGTCACTCCGCCGGAACTCATGGGCCGGATGACCGCGGTGTTCCGGACGCTGCTGTTCGGCGGCGGTGCGCTGGGTGGCCTGAGTGCCGGTCTGCTGTCGGAGGCTCTCGGCGCTCGGGGCGCGCTGATCGTCGCGGCCGCCGCCTCGGCGCTCGTGGTGCCGGTCTTGCTGCTGTCACCAGTCGTGCGCCTGAGACGACTGCCGGAGCCGGTCACGTCCGGGTGACCGACTCCGAGGCGAGGGACTCGATCAGGTCGTGCCAGGCGGCTTCGTGTTCGGCGCCGGCGCCGGTCTGGGTGAGCACCAGGCGGGCTCCGCCGTTGCCGTCGCGCAGGGTCCAGGTGACCGATCCGTCCCCCGCCGGATACACCAGCCGCACCGGCTGCTCCACCTCGGCGACCGGACCAGGCTCGATGCCCTCGGCAACGAAACCGCCGGGTGGCAGGTCGCCGGTGACAACCTCCGCGCCGCCGGCCAGCCGGGCCCAGACGTCGTCCTTGGGTCCGGTCAGCTGGCGCTCGAAGCGCAGGGTGCCGTCCGCAAGCACCTCCGGGCGGTCCAGCCCGTAGACCTTGACGAAGTGTTCGTGCAGGACCGAGTAGTGCTCGCGCGGTACGGAGTCGCCACCCAGCGCCTTGTCCAGCGCGTCCAGGCAGAGGATCCAGCCGCTGGTGAGGCTGGCCGAGCTCGCCCGGTCGTCGTACGTCGAGGTGAGGCTGAGTTCGCACCCGTCGTCGGTCGGGGTGACTTCCCAGCGCTGGATCTCGCTCCCCCAGGTGAACTCCAGCAGCCGCGGCGGATCGTAGGCGCGGATCACCCCGGTGTGGTCCGGGTCCTCGACGAAGTCGTCCTCGCCGTCGGGGAAGGTGAACGCGATCCGGCCGTCCAGGCGCAGATCCACCTCGACCAGCGCCGGATACCAGTGCGCCAGCTCGGCCGGATCGGTCAGGGCCCGCCAGACCTTGTCCGGCGGGTGGGCCAGCCGGCGCCGCATCCGCAGCACGGTCCGGCCGTTCTCGCTGGTCAGTGATTCGCTCATGACCTCATATATACCGTTCGAGGCATATAAAAGACAAGCGCGAGGCCCGGCGGATCGGTGTCCGCCGGGCCTCGTCTCAGTTCACTTCGAGCAGGTGTAGATCGTGGCGTTGTCGAGCCACCAGTTGCCCGGGATCAGGTCGGCGAAGTCCTTGCCGTGCCCGGTCCAGCGGAACTTCAGCTGCTTGCCGGTGAAGTCCGACAGGTCCAGCCGGCTGGTCTCCCAGCCACCGGAGTTGCCGTGCCAGGCGGCCGGCTCGTCGGGGAAGTTCGGATCCACCGACGGCCCGTTCTTCCAGTCCAGCCCGGCGGTGTCCTTCCAGGTCGCGCCACCGTTGTCGGAGTACTCCATGGTCGCGGCGCCGGTCCGGACGGCGAAGATGACGAACACGTTGTAGAAGTTGTACGCGTGCGTGAAGCGCAGGTAGGTCTTCGGGTTCTTGATCTTCGTGCCGTTCGCGGTCTGCAGGCTGATCGAGCCCTCGGGATCGGTCACCACACCGAGCATCGAGTCGTCCCCGTCCTGCGAGTACGACGTGTCGACCATCGAGCCCTCGAGACCCTCGCCCTTGCCGAGCACCCAGCCCTCACCGCGCACGACCTTGCCGTCGGGGTAGGTCGCGAAGCTCGTCTTGAACAGGCTCTTGGTCTTCGCCCCGGCGGTGTCGCAGACCGGCGCCTGGGCCGGCTTGCCGACGGCCGGCTCGAAGTCCATCTCGGTGGCCTTGATCGCCAGCTCGACCTGGGCGCAGTCGGCCTTCGTCATGCCGGACTTCTTCTTCTTGGCCAGCTTGGCGCAGGTCGCCCGCAGCCCCTCGGCCAGATCGCCGTAGTCGGCACCCGACGTCAGCACCTTCTGGGTCTCGTGCCACAGCACCTCGGAGCGGGCCAGGCCGATGCCGAGCATCTTCTGCCCGTTGAACGCGCCGCCGTCGGAGATCAGGTACGCCGCCTTGTTGCCGACGCCGGAGTTGAAGTGCACGCCGCCGTTGTCCTGGAAGAACTCGTCGTCGAACCACTTGTCGCTGCGCATCCGGTCCGGGTCGCCGTACTTGGTCGGGTCGGACATGCTGCGGATCACGCCCAGGCTCGAGCCCTCGCCGATCTGCCAGCGGTTGGCCGCGGTGTCGTCCGCGGAGCCGTTGGTCAGGTCGACGAACTCACCGAGGATGTCGGAGAACGCATCGTTGATCGCACCGGCCTCCCACAGGTAGGCCAGGCCGGAGGTGTGCTGGGTGACGCCGTGGGTCAGCTCGTGGCCGGTCACGTCGTCGGTGCTGACGCCTTCGCCGAAGGCCATCTGCTCGCCGTTCCAGAACGCGTTGGCGTACGGGCAGCCGCCGTCGACGCAGATCCGGACCGTGCCGCGCAGCGCCTTGCCCAGGCCGTCGCCGTAGTCGACGCCGATCAGCTCGGTCAGGTCGGTGCCGAGCGAGGCGTAGGTGTCGGAGGTGTCGCCGAAGTACGCGTAGACCTGGTTGACGTCCTGGATCGCGGACGGCGCCTGGCCCTCGGCGCGGCCGGCCGGGAAGACCGTGCCGCAACGGACATCCTCGGCGCCGGTCTGGATGATGGCGCGATTCGCGTCGCAGACAACGCGGTTCAGGTGCTCAGCCAGGTCCCAGGCGAGCAGGGCCTTGCCGGCCGACGCGTGCACCATCGCCTGCCAGCGAGTGTCGCCTGGACCGGTCACGTCGTACAGGTAGACCGGGATGGCGACCGAACCGGGCTGGCGGGTGACCAGGCCGAGGTCGAGCCAGCGCGGTCCCTGCAGCTTGGCGGACAGTTTGCCGGCGTCGAGCTTGCCGCGGGTGGCGACCGCCTGCACGGCCGCGTCCTGCGCGGTGGTCTTCGCGGCGTCGGCCTTGCCGGCGGCCGGGAACGTCCCGTACGTCGCCAGCGCGACCTCGCCGTTCGCGGCCTCGAGCGCACCGGACTTGTCCAGGCTGGCGACGATCTCGCCGCCGTACACCTCGACGCCGTCGATGACCTGCTGGAACCGGGTCTGCGAGCCGTACTCGGACAGGCTGCTCCTCTCCGCGACCAGGTCGGCCGGGCGCGCACCGAAGTACGGCGCGACCTGGGCCACCTGGGCCTTGGCCACGGCGATCGCGTCGGGCTTGCTGGTCGCGGACTTGCCGGCCCGCGCGCTGACCGAGGCCGGAGCCTTCAGCGGCGTGGCCGGCCGGACCGAGTGGGCACGACCGGTCGCGTCCCGCTTGGTCACCAGACCGGCACCGCCGGCCTTCGGGGTCTCCACGGTTCGGATCTCGGGACTCTTGGCGGTTGCCGCGTCCTGGACCGGGGCGCTGCCGGCCGTCCCCGGTGCCACGAGGGCGAGTGATACTGCGCCGGCCGCGAGGCCGGTCAGCCAGGTGCGAGCTTTCACAGGCATTTCCTCCCAGTAATGCGTGTCGCCGAGAACCCCAAGCCCCCAAGCTCGCCCTCGGCCGGTTTCCGCGGTCCGGCGCCGAAAACCGCCGGAAGCCGCGTGACGGCTGCACCCTGTCATCCGGCGAATCCGGAACGCGACCGGTCGTGACCCATCTCACACCAGCGTGACGACGCTTTCACAGACGGTGACTTTCGCGCGATCGCCTCAGGCTCGGAGCCCACTACCCAGAGTGCTGGCACAGGTGCGTCCGCGACACCAGAAGGCCAACAGGAGAAGGGGATTCACGGCCTCGTCAGGCTGTCGCCGGCCATCCGGCGACGACACCGGCCACCCCTCCGGGGCCGGCCTCGCTCACCGGGCGGCCGAAGCCGTGCACTGGTCCGGAACGGCGAGAAGCCGGCGGACAGGCCGGTGCGGCACCTCTGCATCACACCACGAACAGAGGCGCCGCGCAGCCCGTCGGGTGTCAGCTCAGGTGCGGCTGCACCAAATTGGAGTAGCTCGCCTGGCCGGTGACGTTCGGATGATACGACTCGCTGATCGGGTTGGACAGCCCGTTGATCCACTCCGGGCTGCCGCAGACCGCATGCCCGATGAACGCCTGGGTCGGGTTCACGAACGTGTAGCCGGCCGCGCTCGCCGCCGCGGCGATCTTGGCGTTGAGCAGGTCCGCGGTCTGGTTCAGCCGGGTCATCTCGGCAGCGCTGAAGAACGTGCCCGCGTTGCAGTCGGTGCCGTTGAACAGCCGCGGGTAGCCGACGATGATCACCTTCGCGCTCGTCGCCCGGCTGCGCACCGTCGCGTACAGCGTGTTGAGCCGGCCCGGGATCGTGTTGTTGATCGTCGCCTGAGCGGTGTTGATCGCGCCGTCACAGTTGGCCAGCCAGGCCGGCTTCGCGCACTCGGTGATCACCGACGAGAAGCCGGCGTCGTTGCCGCCGACCTGGAGCGTGACGAAGTTGACCGCCGCGTTGAGCGGGCCGAGCTGGTTCGCGGTGACGTCGGCGACCCGCGCACCGGAGCACGCGACCGAGGTCAGCGTCGCGCCGATCCGGGCCGCGTCGAGATACGGGTAGGACTTGGTGGAGCGCTGGCACGCGCCGCTGTCGGCGATGTAGCTGCGGGTGCCGACGCCGGAGGCGTAGGAGTCGCCGAGGGCGACGTACGAGACGGCCGCGTGGGCCACGGTCGGGTTGACCAGCAGCGCGGTGCCGAGCACCGCGCTGCCGAGGACTGCGAGGAGGCGTTTCATGGGGGCGGACCGCCTTTGCACTGGAGGGGCTGGGACCCTTCTGCTGGCACGACTGACAGTCACGATCCCGCAGCCCTGAGTGACAATCAACCCTTGGGTAAGAAATTCACCGCGGATTCTCCTGCAAGGTAGCCGGGCGGCAGGCAACCATCAGGCCGTCCAGCACCGCACCCGCCTCGGCCGGGTCGTCCTGGTGGCCGTCGCGGTGCCGCAACGCCAGGTGGCCGGCGGCAACCTCCCGCGGCCCGACGACCACCTGGTACGGCGCCTGCCGGTTCTCCCGGATCCGGGCGCCGAGGGTGCCCTCGTCGGCGTGCGCGATCTCCGCCCGCAGCCCGCGGTCGGTGGCGCGGCGCGCGATCTCGGCGGCATAGGACTCCTCGGCGTCCGACAGCGGCAGGACGACCACCTGCACCGGCGCGAGCCAGGCCGGGAACGCGCCACCGTGCTGCTCGATCAGGTGCGCGATCACCCGTTCCAGGCTGCCGATGATCGCCCGGTGCACCATCACCGGCCGGAGCTTGTCACCACCAGGTTTGTTGCCATCGGCACCGATGTACTCGAGCTCGAACCGGGCCGGCTGGTGGAAGTCGACCTGGATGGTGGACAGGGTGTACTCGCGCCCGGCCGCGTCCTCGAGCTGGATGTCGATCTTCGGCCCGTAGAACGCCGCCTCGCCGAGCGCCTGCTCGTACTCGACCCCGGCGTCACGCAGGACCGAGCCGAGCAGGTCGGCCGAGCGGTCCCAGCTCTCCTGGTCGCCGACGTACTTGCTGCCGGGTTCGCCGATCCGGGCGTCGGCCGCGGGCAGCGACAGCAGGAAGCGGGACGGGCTGAGCCCGAGATCGCCGTACGCGCGCAGGATCAGGTCGAGCGCGGCCCGGGCCTCGTCGGCGACCTGGTCGAGGGTGCAGAAGATGTGGCCGTCGTTCAGCTGGATCGCGCGGACCCGGCTCAGTCCGCCGAGCACGCCGGACAGTTCGGAGCGGTACATGCCGCCGAGTTCGGCGTACCGGATCGGGAGCTCGCGATAGCTGTGGGCGCGGGACCGGTAGATCAAGGCATGGTGAGGGCACAGGCTCGGTCGCAGGACGACCTCCTCCTCCCCCACTTTCATCGGCGGATACATGTCGTCGCTGTAGTGCGACCAGTGGCCGGAGATCTCGTAGAGCTCGCGTTTGCCGAGCACGGGTGAGTAGACGTGCTGGTAACCCGCACGGCGTTCCAGCTCGGCGACGTAGCTCTCCAGCGCGTGCCGGATCGCCGCGCCGGCGGGCAGCAGGTAGGGAAGGCCCGCGCCGATCAGCGGGTCGGAGTCGAACAGGCCGAGCTCGCGGCCGTACTTGCGGTGGTCGAACATGGTTTCGTTCCTCGCTCGATTCGTCGGGCGAGTGACCGGTGACAACACAAAAGCCCCGGGGCACTCGCCCCGGGGCTTTCGGAAGACTGCGTGAGTCAGCGCGCCGGGACAGGATCCGGCGTCGTCGTCTGTACGGCGTGCTGCTGCATGTCCACCAAGTTAGCAGGCCCGTCAACCGCTATTGCTCGTCGAGGTCCAGCCCGACCGGGCGGATCAGCCCTTCCTGCGCGACCGATGCGGCCAGCCGGCCGTCCTGGGTGAACAGACGACCGGTGGCGAACCCGCGGGCACCGGACGCCGACGGCGACGACTGGTCGTACAGCAACCATTCGTCGGCCCGGAACGGCCGGTGGAACCACAGCGCGTGGTCGATCGAGGCCGGCTGGATCCGCCGGTCGCCGATCACCAGGCCGTGCGGCAGCAAACTTGCCCCGAGCAACGTCAGGTCGCTGGCGTAGGCCAGCACGCAGGCGTGCAGCGCGGGTTCGTCGGGAAGCTTGCCGGCGGCCCGGATCCAGAACTGCCGGCCGCTCACCCCGGCCAGCCGCATGTCGAGTGCGGACCACTCCTTGTTCCAGTCCTCGGCCGAGCGCCCGGTCGCCGCCTCCAGCACCGAGGCCAGCGTCGGCGCCTCCTCGGGCGGGACCACGTCGTCCGGCATCGGGTCGCTGTGGTCCAGACCGGCCTCCGGGCGCTGGAACGACGCGGACATGTAGAAGATCGGCTTGCCGTGTTGCGACGCGACCACCCGGCGGCTGCTGAACGTCTTGCCGTCACGGGTCGGCTCGGGCCGGTACACGATCGGTACGGCGGTGTCGCCGGGCCGCAGGAAGTAGCCGTGCAGCGAGTGCACGATCCGCTCCGGCTCCACCGTGCGGCCGGCCGCGACCAGCGCCTGGCCGAGCACCTGCCCGCCGAACACCCGCTGGGCAGAGGTCTGCGGCTGGCGGCCGCGGAACAGGTCGTCGTCGATCTTCTCCAGGTCGAGCAGGTCGACCAGATCCTCCAGGGACTCGGGCATGCCTCATCCTGACAGGCCGCACCGGCGGTCCGCCGTACCGGTTGGTGTGGTTCCACTCACCCGGTCGTTTTCGGTGAGCTTTCGGTCGCCGCCCGTAAGCTGTGGTTGAACGCGCAACCAAACAGTTGTTCCGACCGAAGGAGATCCTTTGTGAGCCGCCTCCCCTCCGGCGCCGCCCGTGCCGCCGCCCGTGACCTCGTCCTCCTGCTGGCCCGCGTCGGGCTCGGCGTCGTGTTCGTCGCGCACGGCTGGCAGAAGTTCCGCACCAACGGGCTGGCCGCGACCGCGGCGGGCTTCGAGCAGATGGGCGTGCCCGCGCCCACGCTGTCGGCGTACTACGCGGCCGGGGCCGAGCTGCTCGGCGGCGCGGCACTGATCCTCGGCGTACTCACGCCGCTGGCCGGTGTCCTGCTGGCGCTCGACATGGCCGGCGCGTTCGCGTTCGTGCACCTGTCGAACGGCGTGTTCGTGGCCGAGGGCGGCTGGGAACTGGTGGTCGTGCTCGGGCTGCTCTCGCTGACGCTCGCGGCGGTCGGCGCGGGACGCTACAGCGTCGACCGGGTGCTCACCCGATCCACCGCGGATCGGGCCACGCTGTCGGTCTGAGCGATCGCAAAGGGCCCCGGAGCGTGTCGCTCCGGGGCCCTTTGTCGTCTGCGTCAGTTGCTGTCGTCGTCGCGGTTCAGCTCGGCCAGGAACTGCTCGACCTCGGCGCCCAGCTCGTCGGCCGACGGCGTCGCCCCGGCCAGCAGGCTGCCCCGGCTGATCGAGCCGGCGGCCGCGTCGTACTGGGTCTCGAGCGCGTTGACCACGGCGGCCGCGTCGTCGGACTGCTCCACCTGCTCGTCGACCAGCCGGCCGGTGATGGCGGCCTCGTCGAGCAGCGCCTTGCTCGGCAGCAGCAGACCGGTCGCCGCGGAGATCGCGTGCACCAGCGCCAGCGCGGCACCGGGGAACCGGTTCTCGGCCAGGTAGTGCGGGACGTGGACCGCGAAGCCCATCGCGTCCTTGCCGGCCTCGCCGAGGCGGACCTGCAGCATCGTGCCGGCGCTCGCGGGCAGCCGCATCTCGCCGTCCCAGATGTTCGACCGGGTGACCAGCTCGGGCCGCGTCGCGTGCGCGGTCAGGCCCAGCGGGCGGGTGTGCGGCACGCCCATCGGGATGCCGTGCACGCCGACCGTCAGCGTCACGTTGTACTGCTCGATCAGCTGGCGCACGGCGCCGGCGAACCGGTTCCAGTGGTTGTCGGGCTCCACGCCTTCCAGCAGCAGGAACTCCACGCCCGCGTCGTCGGTCAGCAGGTGCAGGTTGAGCTGCGGCGGCGTGTAGTCGATGAAGCGGTCCTCGGCGAACGTCACCTCGGGACGACGAGCGCGGTAGTCGTGCAGCAGATCGACGTCGAAGCGCGCGAGCAGCCGGTGGTCCAGCACGTCGAGCAGGTGGTCGGCGGTGACCCGCCCCGCCTGACCGGCGTCCATGAACCCGTCGAGCGAGTGCACCAGTACCTTGGGCGTCGCCGCCGGGCCGGTCGCCACCGACTCGTCGACGATCTCGTAGAGGTCGTCCGGTCGCAGCATGTGTCTCGTCTCCTTCATCACTGGCCAACAGGGCGGTAGGCCCCTCCATCCTGCCTTCTCCCTGCACAACGCCCACTCACCGGGCGGTCATTCCGCTCCGCGAGAACTTTCTGCCACCACTTCGTGCACCGCTCAGCCGCCGCGAGGGCGAATCCGCGGTCGGCCGGTGATCGAGGTCGGCGTACGGAGGCAGCGGGCGGCGCGCGACGCGGACCGGACGAGCGGATCCGGAAAGCGCTTGCTAGCGTGCTCTTGTGCGCACCGATTCCGAGCCTTCCCCGTCCGCCCCCTCGCCGGCTGGGTCAGTACCTGCCGACTCGCCGGGCCGGGCCGCCGAGTCGCCGACCTCACTCGGCCGGGCCGAGTCGCCAGGACAGCGACCTGCTGTCCCCCGGCCGACCGTGCTGCTCGCGATGAGCGAGTACAGCCGTGACCGGGTCCTGGTCCCCGCAGTGCGCGACCGGCTCGAGCGCGTCGCCGACGTACTGCCGATCCGCGCCGAGCACACCTTCCTCGACGACCCGGCGGTTCGCGACGTCCTGGCTGGAGTCGACGTCCTCCTGACCGGCTGGGGCTGCCCGCAGATCACTCCGGACGTGCTCGACGCGGCGCCTCGGCTGCGCGCGATCGTGCACGCGGCCGGCTCGGTGAAAGGATTCGTCACGCCGGTCGCCTTCGACCGCGGGATCCAGGTCACTTCCGCCGTGGTCGCCAACGCGCTGCCCGTCGCGGAGTACACCGTCGCGACGATCGTGCTCAGCGGCAAGCGGGCGTTCCGGCTCGGCGCCGAGTACAAGCGCGACCGGCAGCGGCCTGACCCGACCCACGTCCCAGGCAACTACGGCACCATGGTCGGGCTGCTCGGCGCGTCGAGGATCGGCCGGATGGTCGCCGACCGGCTGCGAGCCTTCGACCTCGAGGTGCTGATCAGCGACCCGTACCTGACCCCGGCCGAGGCCGCGGAGCTCGGTGCCGAGCTGGTCGAGCTCGACGACCTCTTCCGCCGCAGTGACGTCCTGAGCGTGCACGCGCCGCTGCTGCCCGAGACGGTCGGGCTGGTCGACGCGCGGCTGCTCGGACTGCTGCGCGACGGCTCGGTCCTGATCAACACCGCCCGCGGCAGGGTCGTCGACGCCCGCGCCCTGGAGGCCGAATGCGTCGCCGGCCGACTGGACGCCGTACTGGACGTCACCGATCCCGAGCCGCTGCCGCCGGACTCGCCGCTGCTCGACCTGCCCAACGTCTTCCTCACCCCGCACCTGGCCGGAGCCCTCGGCAACGAGGTCGCCCGGCTGGGTGAGCTCGCCGTCGGAGAGGTCGAACGGCTGGCCGCCGGACGGCCGCTGCAGCACGCCATCAGCCCCGCCGAACTCGGAAGGATCGCATGACCCTCCACACGTCACGGCTCATCCTGCCCGCCACCGATCGCGAGCTGTCCCGTCAGACCGGCTGGGTCCGCGCTCACTGGGAGGCGCTGGCCGACCATCTGCTCGACTCGCTCGTCCCGTACTTCTCCCCCGGCTCGGCCCGCGTCGTACTGCCCGGCCGCCCGAGCCGCTCCGGTACGGCGTCCGACGAGCTCGAGGGATTCGCCCGGTCGTTCATGCTCGCCGCGTTCCGGATCGGGGGCGTTCGGGGCGAGCGCTGCGAGCAGCTGATCGAGCGGTACGCGCGCGGCGTCGCCAACGGCGCGAACCCCGACCACCCGGAATCCTGGCTGCGGCTCACCCCGCGCTCCCAGCAGATGGTCGAGGCGGCCGCGATCGCGGTGGCCCTGCACGAGTCCCGCGAATGGATCTGGGACCGGCTCGACACCCGCGCGCAGGAGCACGTCGCCGAGTGGCTCGGCGGTTTCATCGGGTCGACGACGCACGACAACAACTGGCGGCTGTTCCAGGTGGTCAGCGAGCAGTTCCTGGCGTCGGTCGGCGCGCCGTACTCGCAGGACGACATCGACGGCGGCCTGGACCGGATCGAGGACTGGTACGTCGGTGACGGCTGGTACTCCGACGGCGACGGGCAGAACTTCGACAACTACATCGGCTGGGCGATGCATCTCTACCCGGGCCTGTGGGCGCGGATGGCCGCCGCCACGCCGGGTGCGCAGTACGAGGACCGCTTGAAGGTGTATCGGGAGCGGCTCGCGCTGTTCCTGGAGGACGCGGTGCACCTGGTCGGGAACGACGGGGCTCCGGTGTACCAGGGGCGGTCGCTGACGTACCGGATGGCCGCGGCGGCGCCGTACTGGATGGGGGCGTTGCTGGACTCGACGCCGTTGTCGCCGGGGCAGACGCGGCGGTTGTGCTCGGGGATCGCGCGGCACTTCGTCCAGCACGGGGTGCCGGACGAGCGCGGGCTGCTGACGCTCGGGTGGTACGACACGTTCCTGCCGGCGACGCAGCAGTACTCCGGGCCTGGTTCGCCGTACTGGGCTTCGAAGGGGTTCATCGGTTTGCTGCTGCCGCCGGAACATCCGGTGTGGTCGGAGCCCGAGGACTCGATCCCGCTGGACGACGAGGACCAGGTCCGGGCGATGCCGGCGCCGGGATGGATCGTGCACAACAGCCGGCACGACCAGCTCGTCCGGCTCGTCAACCACGGCGCCGACCACGCGCCGCCCACCGAGCCCGAAGGCGTCGAGCCGGCCGGTGACGCGCACTACAACCGCTTCGCCTACTCCAACCACGCCGGCCCGGAACTCGCCGACCACGCGCCGGCGATCGACAACCTGATCTGCCTGGTCGACCAGGAAGGCCGCTCCAGCACCCGAGGCCGCATCCGCCGCCTCGGCATCGGCACCCGCACGGCCTCGTCGTGGCACAAAGCCTGGCTCGGCACCGAGGGCCCGTGGCCGATCGAAACCACCTCGGTGATCCACGGCAACTGGGAGATCCGGGTCTCGCTGGTCGATGGCCCCGCCGGCGCTCTGGTCCGCAGCGGCGGTTACGCCGTAGCAGCCGACTCGTTGCCCCACGCAACCGCCGACTCCCCCGCCTCTTCTCCCGGCGCCGCCTCCTCAGCCAGCGCCGACGTTCTCGCCGGCACACCAGCCTCCCCAGCCCCATCGGCAGTGTGGGCGTCCGCCCGAACCTCCGACGGACTGCAGTCCTCGGTCATCGGCCTCTACGGCTACACCGCCGCCGGCGTCCACCGCGGACTCGGTGCCAACGCCTTCGGCCCGCACTCGGCCACGCCGTATCTCACCGCTCCCCACACCGGCGAACCGGCCGTGCTCGTGCACGCTGTGTTGCTGACCCGTGACGCCCTGGCGCCACAAGCTCTTGCCGAGGGCATCGACGTCGCGGTGCAGGGTCGCGAGATCACGATCACATTGCCCGGTGGCGACACGGAAATCGTGATGCTGGGAAACCGCTGACGACGTACGGTCGGGGGATGCAGGAAGTTTCCCCGACCGACGTCTTCGCCGAGGCCGTCCGCACCGACCCGAGCACCGCCAACCAGGAGAAGTTGTGGGCGGCAACGTTCTCCCTGGAGCGCTGGTGGTTCGTGCAGCGCGGCGAACCCACCAACCCGCAGCCGTTCGTCGGCGTGCACGGCGAACAGCCGTTCCTGATGGCGTTCACCTCGGCCCAGCGGGCCCGTGGGTTCGCCGTCGCCAACGGCCTGGCCGGTGCCGACGAGCAGGTCGAGGTCCTGGCGCTCACGCCGGCCGACGCGGTCGCCCAGGCGCCGGTGTGGACCCAGCAGGGCATCGCGGCGATCACGTTCGACCACGGCATCAGCGGTTTCTTCGCCCCGCTGGGCAACCTTCCCGCGATCCGGTCGCACGTGGCGCGCGGCGTCTGACCGATCGTTAGGCCAGCCTCGCCAACGGTGTGAAATGCGGTCCCGAGCACTACCGTGGTCAGCATGAGCACGTACGCGAAACTCCTGCAAGAACAGATCCGCAACGAATTCACGGCGGCCCAGCAGTACACGGCAGTGGCTGTCTGGTACGACGACCAGGATCTCCCGCGGCTGGCCGCGCACTTCTACAAGCAGGCCCTGGAAGAGCGCAACCACGCGATGATGATGGTCCGGTACCTGCTCGACATGGGCGTCCGGCCGCAGATCCCCGGCGTCGGCGAGGTCGTCAACGACTTCAAGACCGCGCTCGACCCGCTGGAGCTCGCGCTGCAGCAGGAGATCACGGTCACCAAGCAGATCGAGACGCTGGCCCGCACCGCGCGCGACGACGGCGACTACATCGGCGAGCAGTTCATGCAGTGGTTCCTCAAGGAGCAGGTCGAGGAGGTCGCCGCGATGACGACGCTGGTCAACGTCGCGAAGCGGGCCGGTGACAACCTGTTCCACCTCGAGGACTTCCTGGCCCGCGAGACGGTCGGCGACGAAGGGTCGGACCCGACCGCGCCGACGGCCGCCGGCGGCAAGGTCTGACGCAGGCCCGGCTCTCCCGGGAGTTTCGGGGCCGCCGCTCCGGCGGCGGCCCACTCCCCCGCTGTGCCCCGACAGCCGGTCACCAGGAACCGCCGCCTCCACCCCCTCCGCCGCCACCGGAGGAACCTCCGCTGAAGCCGGAGGAGCTACCGCCTCCCCCGCCGCTGCCCGAAGGCGCCGGCGGCGGATCGAAGGTTTGCGCCACGGTCTGGCTGATGTTGCCCGCCGCGAAGCCGGAGCTGTAGTACGACGGCCCGACGTACCAGTACGGGTCGGCCGGGATCCGTCCCGCCGCGACCAGCTGGGAGCAGACCCGCTGCCACCGGTCGGCCAGGCCGAACGCGATCGCCCAGGGCAGGTACTTGCTGAAGATGTCCTCGCCCTCCTCGAACCGCAACTGGTCCGCTTCGGCGGTGGCCAGGTAGGTCCGGAAGCCGATCAGCTGGTCGGTCACCGCGCGCCCCGCCGGGCTGCGCTGCCCGCGCGCCCGCTTCGAGATCAAGGTGCCGATGGCAACGACCACGGCGAGCACGGGCAGCCCGATCACCACCGCGCGGCCCAGGCCGCCGGTCGCCGCGCCGATCACCGTACCGATCGCGCCGGCGCCGAAGATCCAGATCCCGACCATCGCGATGCACGCGCACGGGAAAACACCGGACAGCTGCTTGCCCCGGGCGGCCCAGGGCATCCGGGTGTACCACTGGCGCGCCCTGATCTGCTCGCGCAGCGTACTGATCATCGCGTCGTGTGCCTGGCGCATCGAGTTGTCGCCCGTCTTGCGGCGTTCCAGCGTGATCTCGGAGCCGGGCATGCCGGTCGGGTAGAGGTTCTGCAGCAGGACCTGCTCGTGCGGTGCGGTGGCCAGGCCGGCGTTCAGCAGCACGGCCTTCTGCTCCTCGCCGGTGTTGTCGATCCGTACGGCGCCACGCACCGCCAGGTCGATCAGCGTCGCGGCGGTCTCGGTCGTGTTCGCCTTCGCGTCGATCAGCAGGCCGCCTTCGCCGACCGGGATCGGCGGCGGGGAGAACGCGACCGGGATCTGGTCGGTCGCGTACGTGTCCTTCACCGCGCCGACGGTGGAGCCGGCCGGCGGGAACGTGCCGGGCGGCATCCCGGCGTACCGCAGATCGCGGTTGCCCCGGCGGCCGTAGACGACCGCGGTCGCGAGACCGGCGAGCGTGACCAGGGCGGCGGTGACCAGGCCGGGCACGTTGACGCCGTTGCGCTCGAGCCAGTCCGGCGCGTCGACGATGATCGGGGTGTCGTTGGCCACCACGCCGGGCTTGATGCCGGCGACGATCGTCAGGCCTTCGCCGCGGTCGAGGTTGGACGCGGCGAAGACGCCCTGCTCACCGGAGATCGACTTGGTCTCGCAGGTGGCGGTGCTGCCGTGCGGGCCGGCGAAGCAGTCGACCCGCTGGACACCCTCGGGAACGGTGACGGTGACGTCGACCCGGTTGAGGACCGCCTCCCAGCGGGAACCGGTGGCGTCCCAGTACAGCTCGCTGTGGTCGTCGAAGTGCCGCAGCGCGCCGCGGACGTCGTACTCGATCACGTACGTGGCCTGCCGGCCGGCGATCGTCTCGTTGGGCGAGCCGATCTTGATCTGCACGGTCTCGTCGCGCTGGCCGTTGGTCTTGCGGGTGGTCTCCTCGAACTCGTCGGGCGCGCCGCTCGGGCTGCTGACGGTGATGTCGGAGATCTCGTACTTCTGGTCCTTCGAGGAGTCGTCGACGTACGGCTCGCGGGTGACCAGGAACCGGTAGATCCCGTGCCGCCCGGAACTGCCGAACCGGTAGTCGATCGTCTCCTTGACGTGCAGCACACCGTCCTTGTTGACGGTGTAGTCGAGCCGCATCCGGCTGACCACGTCCCCGACCTCGCTGCCGGTGACCGGCGACGCGCCGGCCGGCACCGCCCACCCGGTCAGGACGAGCCCGGTGAGGAGCGTGACGACAGCGGTCCAGAGTGCCCTTCGCATGCCGCGACAGTACCGAGGCGTCAGTCCACCGTCTGCCCGGCCCGCGCGTGAGGTTCGGTGCCGTTGGTCTCGTACGCCGGGTCCTGCGTGACGTCGTCGGCTGATTGCTGCGCCGGCGGGAGATCGGCATGCTCTGCCGGATCGCGATCGGGCTGGTCCGCCGGCGTGCGCTCTCGGCTGGACATTGAGTCGGCTGTCCCGGCGTGCTCCGCCGGCGAGCGATCGTTTGCCTCGTCGCCCGCGGCGCGGATGGCTGCTTCGACCAGATCCGCGGCGCTGGTGTCGCGGGTGCGGCGGCCGCGGTCGTAGTACTGCGTCGTCGCGATGCTCGCGTGGCCGACGTCGGCCTGCACGTGCTGGATCCGGGCGTCCTGCTCCAGCGCGATCGTCACGTACGCGTGCCGCAACGCGTGCGGATGCACCTTGTCCACGACGTCCTCCAACGCCGGCCCGGCCTGGACGGCGACCCGCTTCAGCAACGCGTTCACGTCGAAGCGCGAGCAGCGAGCCCCGTCGCGCGTCGCGATCAACGGACTCGTCGCCTTGCCGTTGGTCCGGCCGCGCAGGGCGGGAGTTGTTGTCTCTTGCACTAGATCGCGCTCTCTCAGGTACCGCTCAAGGGCCTCGGCCGCCAGCGTCGTCAGATACACCTCCCGGTGCACGCCGCCCTTGCCCAGCACCCGGAGCATCGGCTCTCCGCCGGAAACCACCAGGTGCTGACGATCCAGCCCGACGAGCTCCGAGACTCGCAATCCCAAGGTCAGCAGCGCCACCACGGCGACCGCGCGGGCGGCGTACAGGTCCTTGTACCGGGTCCTGTTCGGGAGTTTGCCTGCCGCATCGAGCAGCGCGTGCAGCTGCGACGCGGTCAGCCGGATGGTCGGCGACGCGTCCCGGGAACTCCGGTTCAGCCCGAGGCGCGCCCGGTTGAGCGCCGCTGGGTTCGCCGGGACGACACCGGTCTCGGTCAGATGACCGTAGAACGCGGAGAGCGTGCTCAACATGCGCTGCCGGGTCCGCTTCTCGGCGCCCGCCGCATCCAGCAGATGAAGCCACGCCTTCACATCGCGCCCGGTCGCGGCGCGGGGATCCATCCCCCGGCCCGCACACCACCTGAACCAGGCCAGGTCGTGCAACTGCCCCTCGCGCCGAACTCCTGAGGCACTGCTCGGGGCATCAGAAACTTCCTTCTCCCCCGCCACCAGGACGTCGACCCAGGCGATCGGCAGTCCAAGGGCGTAGCCGTACGTCCGCCGGGTGCCGGCGTTCGCGTACTGACTCAGCCAATCGGCGACCTGTTCTCTCAGCGTCTCTGGGTCGTCGACTCCCGGCCAGGTTCCTTCCGCGGCGACGATCTGGTCGTCCTCTCGCGCCTTCCGGGCAGCTTCCAGCACGACCAGTAATCCGTCCATGCGGCGATCTTGGCAGCCAACCCAGTCCGCTCCGGCTTCCCACTCCGAAGTCCGGCGAACACACTCACAAAACGCTGGTTTCGTGGTGGTTAGGTTCGGTGTCAGAAACGCCGAACCGGTTTCCAGGTTTTCTAACCTCCAACATCTAGGGTCTGAGCATGATCGTGGACGCCGGAAGATGCGGCTACAGCAAGTGCCGGGCCGAGTTGCCCGCTCCAGGACTTCAGGGCGGACGCCCGCGGACGTTCTGCCGGGACACCCGCTGGGAAGGCGGCCGGACCTGCGCGCAGATGGCCCGCGCGGAGAAGGAGGCCCTGGGAGCGCTCGGCCTGGACGCCGGCAGCAGCACCTTCCGCCTGGACGCCGAACGCCTGCGCGACCACCTGGACAGCGTCCGCGGACCGGTGGAAGCGCTCACCGCCGCTCTCGAAGCCGTCACCACCCGCCTGGACGAGGTCGAAGCAGCAGCCGTCGCGGCCGTGGAGACGGCGAACGCCCAGGTCGCCGAGGCCGAGAAGGCGCGAGTGGCCGCCGAAGAAGCCCGCGAACAAGCCGAGCACCGAACCCGCCAGAGCCAGGCCGCCGCCGAGCGCGCCACCAAAGAGCGCGCCGAGGCAGTCGAACGCGCTTCCGCCGCCGCCCGCCAGGCGCTGGACGCGACCGAGGCCCTCGGCGCGGCACGCCAGCAGGCCGAGGAAGCCGTCAACGCCCGCCGCGCCGCGGAGACCCAGGCCGCCAAGGAAGCAGAGCGGGCCGCGGGCACCGACCGCCAACTCCGCGAGATCGCCGTCGCTGCCGAACGCCTCCTGGCCGAACGCGACGCGGCCCGCCAGGAGCGCGACACGCTCCGCAGTGAACGCGAGACGATCAGCGCCGAACGAGACGCCGCCCGCGAAGCCGAAGCATCCCGTCGTACCGACCTGGAAGCCGCACGGGCCGAGCTGCAAGTTCTCCAGAACGAGCTCTCCGCGCAAGAACGCAAGGCCCAGGAGTCCGAAGCCGCCCGCCTCCGCGCCGAGGCGGCCCAGTCAGCTCAAGCAGAGGCTTTCCAGCAACTCACCATCAGCCACGACCAGACCCGCGCCGATCTCGACGCTCTCCGCTCCCGCACCGAGCAACTCCAACTCAAGGCCACGCAGGCGACCACGGAGCTCGAAACGGTCCGAACCCAGCTCACTACCACCCGCCTGCACCCTGAGGACCTGCGAACTCTTGTCGCCGCACTGACCAGCCAACGCGGCGAGGCCGGTTAACCAAAAGCTCGACGAAGCCGAAGGACGCCTTCCTCGAGCTGGGCCGTGCCTGGAGTCCCGACATAGCTCAGGCGGAGATGCGGCGCGGGCACCTCGGCGCTGAAGTACGCCGCGCCGGCGGTGACCGCCACGCCATGGCGCAGCGCCGCAGCCGAGAGAGCGCGTTCTTCGGTTCCCTCCGGGAGCCGGAGCCACAAGTGATAACCACCCCGGCGCGGATTGACCGGCACGACCTCCGGCAACGAACTCCCCAGCGCCGACAGCAACGTCGTACGGCGATCCTGCAGCGCTTGGGCGAGTGTTCGGAGATGACGCGACCAGGCGGGCGAGCCGACCAGTTCCAGCGTGGTCTCCTGCAACGGCCGCGGGACGAACATGGTGTCCACGGCGTTGATCGCCCGCAACCGTTCGAAGGCCGGCCCCCGCGCGGTCAGTCCGGCGATGCGAAGGCTCGGCGACGCCGCCTTGGTCAGCGAACGGACGTGGACCACGACACCGTCGGGATCGTCACCGGCCAGCGGCGGCGGGAGCGGTTCGCAGTCGGCGTGCACGAGCCGGCGCGCGAAGTCGTCCTCGACGACGAAGGCCCCGGCGGATCGCGCGATCTCGATCACCGCCGTACGACGCTCGGCGGCGAGGCAACTGCCCGTCGGGTTGTGGAAGAGCGGCTGGCAGACGAAGAGCCGAGCGCGCGTGGCCTCGAAAGCGTCAGCGAGCAGATCGGTCCGCACGCCGTCCGCGTCGACCGGCACCGGCACGGGCCGCAACCCCGCGGCGCGTGCGATCGCGAGCATCCCCGGATAGGTCGGCGACTCGACCAGCACCGGCGAACCGGGCGCGGCCAACCCGCGAAGAGCAGCAGAGAGCGCGTTCTGACCGCCCGCGGTGATCAGCACATCCGACCCGTCGAGCGAACCACCCGGCCCCCCAACGTCCCGGGCGAACCACTCCCGCAGTTCGGTCAGTCCCTCGACCGGCGGGCGCGCCCAGGTCCCCGGCCGACGACCGGCCCGCGCCAGCGCACCGGCCAACGCCCGCTCGGGCTGAAGCGCCGCGTGCAGGTATCCGCCGTTCAGATCGATGACCTCCGGCGGCGGCGCGGTCAGCGTCGCCAGCAACCCAGCGGCGTCCGCGGCCCGAGGGCCGACGTCGACAGAGGCATGCGGCGGGTCAGCGCTGAGCGCGACTTCCTGCCACGAGACATCCCCCGGTACGGCGACCGCTCGCCCGGCCACTTTGAAGACCCCAGCTCCGGGACGCGAGACGACCAGCCCTTCCGCGACCAGCGCGGAGATCGCCCGAGACACCGTCACCGGACTCACCTGGTACCGCGTCACCAGCGCGCGACTCGACGGGAGCTTCTGTCCTTCGGAGTAGCGATCGAGCTCGGCCCGCAGCGCAACCACCAGCCGATCACCACTGCTACCGTCGTTCATGACAGCACAAGATAGCGCTACTCGCGCTCCCGCGATATCAGTCCGGACCGGTACTTCGCTGGCCGCGGCCGCCGTTGTCGCTTTCTCGCTCAGCTTCCCGGCGACCGTGTGGGCGCTGGACGGCTTCGGCCCGTGGACGTCGACCGGCATCCGCGCACTGCTCGCCGGGGTCATCGCCGCCGTCTGCCTGTTCGTCACTCGCGTGCCCCTGCCCGACCGCCGGCACTGGGCCGGTCTGCTCACCGTCGCCGGCGGCTGCGTGATCGGGTTCCCCTTGCTCACGACCCTCGCGCTGCAGACCTCCACCACCGCGCACTCGGCCGTCGTGATCGGAATCCTGCCGCTGGCGACCGTCGTGATCTCGTCGCTGATCACCGGTCGCCGGCCGTCCCGCACCTTCTGGACCGCCGCGGGTCTTGGTGCGCTCACTGTCGCCGCCTTCACGCTGCAGCAGAGCCACGGCCTGCCCACCATCGGCGACCTCTACCTCTTCGGCGCCCTGATCGTGTGCGCCGCGGGCTACGCGCAAGGTGGCCGGCTCGCTCAGCACCTGCCCGGCTGGCAGGTGATCGCCTGGGGCGTCGTCGCTGCCCTCCCGGTTTCCGTGCTGGTCACAGCGAGCGCTCTCCCGGCCGAACCGGTGCACCTGACGACCAAGGCGATCGCCGGCATGGGCTACATCGCGGCGATCTCCCAGTTCGGTGCGTTCGTCGTGTGGTACCGCGGGATGGCCGCGATCGGCGTACCGAAGGCGAGCCAGCTGCAGCTCGCCCAGCCGCTGATCACGCTGGTCTGGTCCGTCCTGCTGATGGGCGAGCACTTGCCCGTCCTGGCGCCGATCGCGGCTGTTGTCGTCTTGGCGTGCATCGCCGTCACCCAACGCGCCGGCGCCTGAGCCCCGATCGCTGCCGGGCGGTCTCTCACGGAGCTCTTGTGCTCGGCGGCTGCTTCGGGGAATGGTGGACGAACAGGAGGAACGTCATGGCAGACAAGACGAACACTTCCCAGGGCGCGCCGGGTGCGGACAGTCCCGCCGCCATTCGCAACGTCGTGCTCGTCGGTCCGTCCGGCGCCGGCAAGACCACTCTCGTCGAGGCGCTGCTGGTCGCCTCCGGAGTGCTGACCAGAGCCGGCACCGTCGTCGACGGGACGACGGTGTGCGACTGCGAGGACGCCGAGATCCGGCAGCAGCGCTCGGTCGGCCTCGCACTGGCCCCCCTGCTGCACAACGGAATCAAGGTCAACCTGATCGACACCCCCGGGTACGCCGATTTCGTCGGCGAGCTGCGGGCCGGCCTGAGAGCGGCGGATTGCGCTCTCTTCGTGATCCCGGCCAACGAGGGAGTCGACGAACCGACCAAGGCGCTGTGGCAGGAGTGCGACCAGGTCGGCATGCCGCGCGCGGTGGTGATCACCAAGCTCGACCACGCCCGCGCGAACTACGAGAACGCGCTCTCCGCGGCCCAGAACGCGTTCGGCGACAAGGTCCTGCCGCTCTACTTCCCGGCCGGCCAGGGCGTGATCGGCCTGCTCTCCCAGACCCACTACGAGTACGCCGACGGCAAGCGCAGCACGCACCCGCCCGACGCGTCGTACGCGGAGCTGATCGAGCAGCACCGGGGCAGCCTGATCGAGGGAATCATCGAGGAGTCCGAGGACGAGTCCCTGATGGAGCGCTATCTCGGCGGGGAGGAGATCGACCAGGACGTGCTGATCGAGGACCTCGAACGCGCGGTGGCGCGCGGCTCGTTCTTCCCCGCCATCCCGGTCTGCAGCGGGACCGGCGTCGGCACGCTCGAGCTGCTGGAGATCGCGACCAGTGGGTTCCCGTCGCCGCTGGAGCACCCACTGCCCGAGGTGTTCACTCCGCACGGCGTCTCGAAAGGCAAGCTGACCTGTGATCCGGACGGACCGCTGCTGGCCGAGGTGGTGAAGACGACGTCGGACCCGTACGTCGGCAGGGTCAGCCTGGTCCGGGTGTTCTCCGGCACCATCAGGCCCGACACGACGGTTCACGTGTCGGGCCATTTCACGTCGTTTTTCGGCGAGGGCAACAGCCACGCCGACCACGACGAGGACGAACGGATCGGGACCTTGTCGTTCCCGCTCGGCAAGCAGCAGCGACCGGCCTCGGCCGTGGTCGCCGGCGATCTGTGCGCGATCGGCCGGCTGACCCGCGCGGAAACCGGGGACACGCTGTCCGACAAGTCCGACCCGCTGGTGCTGAAGCCCTGGACGATGCCCGAACCACTGCTGCCGATCGCCGTCCAGGCCCGGGCCAAGACCGACGAGGACAAGCTGTCCGGCGGGCTGCAACGCCTCGCGGCCGAGGACCCGACGCTGCGGATCGAACAGAACCCGGAGACCCACCAGATCGTGCTGTGGTGCATGGGCGAGGCGCACTCGGACGTCGTACTGGACGCGCTGGCCAACCGGTACGGCGTATCTGTGGACACCGTCGAGCTCCGCGTGCCGCTGCGCGAGACGTTCGGTGGCAAGGCGAAGGGTCACGGACGGCACGTCAAGCAGTCCGGCGGGCACGGCCAGTACGCCGTCTGCGACATCGAGGTGGAACCGCTGCCGCAGGGCACAGACTTCGAGTTCGTCGACAAGGTGGTCGGCGGGGCGGTGCCGCGGCAGTTCATCCCCAGCGTCGAGAAGGGCGTCCGGGCGCAGATGGAGAAGGGTGTCGGCGCGGGCTATCCGGTGGTCGGCATCAAGGTGACGCTGCTGGACGGAAAGGCGCACAGCGTCGACTCGTCGGACATGGCGTTTCAGATGGCCGGTGCACTGGCGCTGCGCGAGGCGGCGAACGCGACGAAGATCAACCTGCTCGAACCGGTCGACCTGGTGTCGGTGCTGGTGCCGGACGACCTGGTCGGCGCGGTGATGAGCGACCTGTCCGGACGCCGCGGCCGGCTGCTCGGCACCGACAAGGTCGGCGACGACCGGACGCTGGTGAAGGCCGAGGTCCCGCAGGCCGAGATCACCCGCTACGCCATCGATCTGCGCTCGCTGTCGCACGGCGCCGCGTCGTTCACCCGCTCGTTCGCCCGGTACGAGCCGATGCCCGACTCGGCCGCCGCGAAGGTGAAGGGCTAGGAGAGCCGGCGCCGGACGTCCTTCGACTTCAGGTACGCCGCGGCGTCGTCGTACCGCTCGGACTGGTTGGCGAACTCGATGTACGAGCGGACCCGGTGCAGCCAGTCCAGCGTCGACGGCTTGACCGCGGGGAGCGCTCTGTCCAGGTGCTGCATCGCGAGCGGCGGCTCACCACCGGTGGCCAGCGCCTCGTCGATCACGCCGTCCACCCCGCGCTCGACCAGCGCGCGCAGATCCGCGCCGCTGAACATCGGTGTCCGCGCGGCCAGTGACTTCAGGTCCAGCCCGGCCGACGGCACGTCCTTCAGCACCACGGACAAGATGTCGGCCCGGGCCTGCTCGTCCGGCGGCGGAACGAAGATCACGCGATCGAAGCGTCCCGGCCGCAGCATCGCCTCGTCGACGTCCCACGGCGCGTTGGTCGCGGCCATCACCAGCAGACCCTCATTGTCCGAACCGATCGCGTCCAGCTCCTGCAGCAGGACGTCGACCAGCCGCCGCGCCTCCGACCCGCCGTGCTTGTGCCGCGCGAAGGCGAGCGCGTCGAGCTCGTCGAGGAACAGCACGCACGGCGAGTTCGCCCGCGCCCGCTCGAAGGCCTCGTGCAGGTTGCGCTCGGAAACCCCGAGATAGGGGTCCATCACGTCCTCGATCCGGACGTTGACGAACGGCAGCCCGCACTCCCCCGCGGTCGCCCGGGCCAGCAGCGTCTTGCCGCAGCCGGGCGGGCCGTAGAGCATCACGCCACCGCCGGAGCGCCGGCCGTACTTCTGGTACAGCTCCGGACGGCTCAGCGGCAGGATCACCATCCGGTGGATCACCCGCTTGATCTCGTCCATGCCGCCGACCTGATCGAAGGTCGTCGACTCCTTCGGCGCGTCGCTGACGAAGCCGTCACCGGTCTCCTCCGGGCCGACCTTCACCTTGACGCCGGTCCGGGTCGAGATCATCTCGTCGACCAGTTGCTGGAGCCGGCCGGTGCCCTCGACGACCCCGGCCTGTCGCGCCGCCTCGAGGCAGCTGCGCAGCAACGCGAGCCGCCCGTTGGCCGCCGCGAGCTCGCCGACCACGGTGAGCTGGTCCTCGGGCAGGCCCTGCTGATCCAGCAGTACGACGTACTGGTCGAGCGCGGCCTCGGTTTCCCCGGCGGCAACGAGGGTCTCGGCCAGCACGAGCCGGAGCAGGACGTCGTCGGGATTGGCCTCGACCGCCTTGCGCAGCGCGGAGATCCGGTCGTTCGTCATCGTCACCAGTTCCGGTTGATCCAGCGGCGCAGCAACGGCGGCGCCACCCACGAGTAGACACAGAAGGTGAACCAGCCAACGGTGGCCACCACTGCGAGCGGCCACAGCCCGGCCAGGCGCAGGCCGTAGATGACGGCGACCGCGCCGATCCAGACCACGAGCGGGTTGAACCGCTGGAAGGGCCGCAGCGGACGCATCAGCGGGTGGTTCGCGAGCCGGGCTTCGCGGGCCGCCTCGCGCAGGTCGGCGTCGCCGGGGTCGGCGGCGGCCGCGGACGCCAGAGAGCGGTATCCGGCGTTCGGGTCGCCGGTGAGCATGGCGGACGTGCCGTGCAGGGCCCGCGCGGCGGGATCCTCGGGATCGGCAGAGAGCGCTTTCTCGGAGTGCCGGTGCATGTCCCGATCCTTGCCCAGGGCAAACGCCACCTGTGCGCGGGCAGCCGACACCTGGGCGCTCTCCGGGGCTTGGGAGGCGGCGCGCTCGACCAGGGCGCTCGCCTTCTCCGCCTGCCCGGCCGACAGGCAGACCATCGCGTAGCCGAGCAGGAGGTCGGGGTCGTTCGGGTTCAGGCTGAGGCCCTGCAGGAGCGCCGCCTCGGCTTCGGGCAGCCTGCCCTCCGCGCGCAGCGCCGCCGCCAGGATCTGCAGCAGCGGCAGGAACGGGCCGTGGTGGCCGAGGCCGTCCCGCAGTACGTCGATCGCTTCGGTGTTCCGGTCCAGCGCGTGCAGGGCAGCGCCGCGGAACAGGTAGGCCCGGTAGTCGAGGGCGCCGTCGCCCCACAGACCCTGCAACTCGGACAGAGCGCGTTCCGGGTGCCCGATCTGGAGCCAGTGGCCGGCCATCTGGAGCCGGGCCTCGGTCGGTTCGCTCACAGCGCCACCGCCACACCGGCGAGCAGCAGGACTTCCAGCAGGCCGAGGCCGATCACCGCGGCGATCCCTGGCCCCCACAACGACCTGTAGTCGGCGCCACGGAGCTGGAACGCGCGATCCATCGGCCGCTGCAGCCGGAGCTGCACCAGGCAGCAGAGGACCGCGACGACGCGGGTCGCCACGCGCAGCCCGCTGTCGGCGTCGCCATCGGTCAGCAGCACGACCACGGCCGCAGAGACGACCAGGGCGACGGCGCCGACGCCGAGGATCAGGCGCTGCTGAGCCGCACCGACGCCGAGCCGGCGGGCGTTGAGCCAGGCGATCACCGTCACCGCGATCACCCCGCCGAAGAACGCGACGTACGCCTGCGACATCAGCCGCCAGGGCCGCACCGACAGATCGACGTTCGCCACGATCGTCGGCCGCAGCAGCTCGTCCGCCATCCCATCCCCTTCTCCGCCTCACCCCACCGGAACCGGCCGGCCACTCGACCAACCCGGACTCCGGCCCGCGCAGTCTAAGCCAGCCGCAGTCCGCCTGTCGTCGGTCGTCCGCGCCACCTCGTCGGGCTGCACCGAGCCGGTGACGGGCGGCTTTAGGGTGGGCGCATGACCGAGAACTGTCTTTTCTGCGGGATCGTCGCAGGTTCGATCCCGTCCCAGCAGGTGGCCGAGAACGAGCGGGCGATCGCGTTCATGGACATCAACCCGGCGACCCGCGGACACCTGCTCGTCGTCCCGCGCGCGCACTCGACCGACCTGCGCGAGACCGACGCGGAAGACCTCACCGCCGCCACGCTGCTCGCCCAGTCGCTGGTCAGCCGGGTGATCGACCGCCTCGACGCCGACGGCGCGAACCTGCTGAGCTGCATCGGTGCCGACGCCTGGCAGAGCGTCTTCCACACCCACCTGCACGTCGTACCGCGCTACAAGGACGACCCGCTCCGGCTTCCCTGGCACCCGACGCCGGGTGACGCGGACAGCATCGCGGCGACAGCAGCCGAACTCCGCTGACCTGCCCGCTCGCCGAACACCGCTGTAACGCCTCCGGGGTCTCCTGACACTGAACCGGTGACAGGAACTCTCGAACCCACCCCGGGGGCGTCATGCCGACCGCGACCAGCACCGCACCGACTGCAACCACCGACCGGCAACGGCCGGAGAGCGCGATCTCCCGATCTCTGCGGCGCCGCCTGACCCCATTGCGGGTGATGGCGTTCCTGCAGGCGGTCGGGTTCTGGGTCCCGGTCGAGAAGCTGTTCATGACCGAGATCGGCTTCGAGGCGGCGACCATCGGCGTGATGGCCGCCGCGTACGCCGGGCTGATCCCGGTCGCCGAGGTGCTGTCCGGCGTCCTGGCCGATCGCTGGTCGCGCCGCGGTGTGCTCGGCCTGGCCGGGATCGCGCTGCTGGTCGCGGTCCTGATCGGCGCGCTGAGCCAGAACGTCGTCACCTACATCGTCGCCGCGCTGGTGCTCGGCCTGTACTTCGCGCTCTACTCCGGCACCGTCGAGGCGATCGTCTACGACACCGTGCTCGAGGAGACCGGCACCAGTACGGCGTACGAGCGGGAGATCGGCCGGATCCGCCTGATCGAGAGCGCCGCCCTGCTCACCAGCGCGCTGGCCGGCGGCTGGATCGCGGCCGCGGCGTCGACCCGGCTGACGTACTTCGTGACGCTGCCCTTCGTGCTGGCGTCGCTGATCGCGCTCTCCCGGTTTCACGAGCCGCTGCTGCACCGGGCGGGTGAGCGCTCTCCGCTGCGCGAGCACCTCCGGACCACCGCCCGGGCAATCCTGCATCGTGGCCGCTTGGTCCCGATCGCGGCGGCCGCGGTGACGGCGGCGGCGATCCTGCAGGCGATGTACGAGTTCGGACCGCTGTGGCTGATCGAGTTGTCCGCGCCGGCCGGGTACTACGGGCCGTTCTGGGCCGGCGTCGTCGGCGCCCTCGGCCTCGGCGGCCTGCTGGCCGGGCGGCTGCACCTCCACAAACGTTTGCCAGCAGCAACAGTCGTGGCGGTGATGGTGGGTTGCTCCGCCGTACTGCTGACCAGTGGCAGCCTGGCCGCGCTGACCGCGGCGATCACGACGTTGACCCTGCTCGTCGTCGTGATCGGCATCCACGTCAGCCATCTGGTGCACGACGCCGTCGACTCGACCATCCGCACCGGCGTCGCGTCGGGCATCAGTGCGGTTTCGTGGATCCTGTTCCTCCCGTTCGCGCTCGGCTTCGGCGCTGTCACGCAGCAGGCCGACGTGTACACCGCCGCGTGGTTGCTCGCCGGCGCGGTGCTTCTGGCCGGGGCAGCGCTGCTCTGGGTCGCGCTCTCCCGGTCTCGCCCCGCTCGGACACTAGCCTGAGTCGATGGACGACCTCCCCGTGGACAGCGTGCTGGTCCGCCGACTGTGCGACCGGGACGAGAGCGCGTTCGCGCTCGTTCTCGACCGCTGGTCCGGCGGCATGCACCGCCTGGCCCGCAGCTACGTCTCCACCGAGGAGTCCGCCGCCGAGGTCGTACAGGAGACCTGGCTCGCCGTGATCGAGGGCATCGACCGCTTTGAGGGCCGCTCGTCGCTGCGGACCTGGATCTACCGGATCCTCACCAACACGGCCAAGCGGCGCGGCGCCCGGGAGCACCGGATGATCCCTACCGACGAGGTGCAGGACACCGGTTCCGGCGAGCCGACGGTCGATCCGCGGCGGTTCCAGTCGGCGAACGATCCGTTTCCGGGGCATTGGTGGGAAGCGCCGGCGGTGTGGCCGGCCCCGGAGAGCGGAGTGCTGGGACAGGAAGTTCGGGAGTTGCTCGTCGCAGCGCTGGCCGAGTTGCCTGAACGGCAGCGGGTCGTGATCGCGCTGCGGGACGCCGAGGGCTGGTCGTCGGAGGAGGTCTGCGAGTTGCTGGACATCACGGCGGCGAACCAGCGGGTTCTGCTGCATCGGGCTCGCGCGTTCGTGCGGGGCAAACTGGAGAAGTACTACACGCAGGAGGCGACGTCGTGAACGAACTCGAGTGCCGGCAGTTCGTCGAGCAGGTGACGGCGTACCTGGAGCGCGCTCTCACCCCGGCCGAGGAGCAGGCCTTCGTCGACCACTTGGCCGACTGCGACGGCTGCGACCGCTACCTCGACCAGATCCGCCGGACCGCCCAGGCGCTGGAAGCGCTCCCTGCCGACGCCCTCACCCCGGAGTCCCGCGCGACGCTGCTCGAAACCTTCCGCACCCCTCCCAGCTGACGTCGCCGGGACTTTCCGTGCTGCGGGCGGTCAGCGGGCGACGAGTTCGTACACCGCGAGGATCTCGTCGGTGAGGGTCGACCAGTCGTAGCGCCGTACGGCCGCGAGGCCGGAGGCTCGCAGCTTCTCGCGCTCGCCGGGCGCGCCGAGCAACCGCGTGCACGCGGCCACCAGCGCATCCGGCGATCCAGGCTCGAAGAGCTCCCCCAGCCGTCCGCCGTCGAGCACCTGCCGGAACGCCGCGAGATCACTCGCGACCACCGGCGCCCCCGCGGCCATCGCCTCCAGCAGCACGATCCCGAAGCTCTCGCCGCCCAGATGCGGCGCGACAAAAACATCCGAACCGGCCAGCATGTCCGCCCGCGCCTCGTCGTCGACCGCACCGAGAAAGATCACGTTGTCCCGGCAGTACGGCGGCAGCGACCGCCGCGCCTCGTCCCCCTGACCGGTCCCGGCGATCAGCACCTTCAGGTCGCGCCACCGCGTCACCAGCGCCGGCACCGCCGCGAGCAGCACGGCCAGCCCCTTGCGCGGCTCGTCCATCCGCCCGAGGAAGCTGATCGTGCCGTCCGCCCCCTGCCACTGCGGCCGGATCCGCCCGGCGAACTTGTCGACGTACAGGCCGTTCGGGATCACGACGGCTTCGCCACCGATGTGCTGGACCATCATCGAGCGCGCGTTCTCCGACACCGCGATCCGGGCGTCGATCTTCTCCAGCGCCGGCCGCAGCAACCCGGACGCGGCGCTCATCGCGCGCGAGCGGACCTGCCAGGTGTGGAACGTCGCGACGAACGGCCCGTCGCCGGCCCACAGCGCGATGATCGACGTGCTCGGCGTGGTCGGTTCGTGCACGTGCACGACGTCGAACTGCCCGTCGGCGAGCCAGTTCCGCACCCGGGCCGCCGTCCGCGGACCGAAGGTCACCCGCGCGACGGATCCGTTGTAAGGAACGCCGACGGCGTGCCCCGCCGACACCACGTACGGCGGCGCCTGGTCGTCGTCGACCGGAGCCAGCACGGACACCTGGTGACCGCGAGCCAGCAAGGCCTCGGCCAGGTCGCGGACGTGGTTCTGCACTCCCCCCGGCGTACCGAGCGAGTACGGGCAGACCACGCCGATCTTCACCGGTCAGTCCACGAAGATGCGTTGCAGCATGTGCCAGTCCTGCGGATGGGTGGCGATGCCGGTGGCGAACGCGTCGGCGCAGCGCTGGGTCATGGTCGCCGGTCCGCCGGTGCGGTCGATCGCCGGATGGAAGGTGATCACGAGATCAGGGCCGTCGTAATGCAGCGTCGCCGGGATCAGCGGTGCGCCGGTCCGAACGCTCAGCGCGGCCGGACCGGCCGGCATCCGCGACTTCCGGCCGAAGAACTCGACGGGCACCCCGCGCTCGGACAGATCGCGATCGGCGACCAGGCAGACGAACCCGCCGGCCCGCAGCCGCTCAGCCAGTACGCCGAACACGTGCTCGTCGCTGCCGGTCAGCGGCAGGACCTCCATGCCCAGCTTGGCCCGGTAGGCGACGAACCGATCGAACAGCGACTCCGGACGAAGGCGCTCGGCGACGGTCGACACCGGCATCCCGGTCCGGCCCGCCCAGGCGCCGGCGTGGTCGTAGTTCGCGAGATGCGGCAGAGCGCAGATCACGCCCTTGCCGGCCGCATGCGCGTCCCGCAGCCGCTCCTCGTTGACCGTGCGAACCCGGCCGACGATCCGCTCGTCCGACCAGTCGGGCAGACGAAAGGCCTCCTGCCAGTAGCGCAGGTACGACCGCATGCCCGCCCGGACGAGCGAGTGCAGCTGCTCGGCCGACGCGTCCGGGCAGACCACTGCCAAGTTGCCGCGCAGCCTTCGGACGCCCGAACCGTCACGGCGTACGACGACATCGGCGGCACGGGTGAACAACCAGGTCACCACCGGCTCCGGCAGGCGCCGTACCAAAGCCCAGCCGAGCGCGAAGGCCAGGTCGATCGCCCGCTGGCGCAGCCCGTCCACGACTCAGACGCTCGGAGAGGACCCGGGGCCGTCCGGCCCGTCTCCCCGCTCGCCACCACGACGGTCCCCGCCGAAGTCGGTCCCGCCGGTCGCCGAACCCCGTGCCGAACCACCGTCGGCCTGGGTCGCGGGCCCCGGCAGCGAGCCGCCGTTTCCATGGGTCGCGGTGCCCGACGCCGAGCCGCTGTCGGCCTGGGTCGCGGCACCCGGACCCGATCCGCTGTCCGGCTGGGGCGCGGCGCCTCGCGGCGAACCATTGCCCGGCTGGGTCGCGGCGTTGCCCGCCGGCGCACCACCCGCAGCGGGCGGCGTACCGAGGCCCGCATTGGCCGGGTCGGCCAGAACCTGCTTGCGGACCGACAGGCTGCGCTGGACGACGGTGATCGTGCTGGCGACGGCCAGGTACCACAGAACGATCTGCAGCAGGATCGGCACGTTCAGCACATCGGAGAAGAAGCCGACTACCAGGACCAGCACCAGCCGATCGGAGCGCTCGGCCAGACCGCCGCTGGCCTGCAGCCCGAGGCTCTCGGCCTTGGCCCGGGCGTACGACGTGGTCGCGCCCATCACGAGCGCCCAGAGCGTGACCGCGGTCATCACCGTCGAGTCGCCGGCGTCGGAGTTGGCGTAGAACAGCACCAACCCGCCGAAGACCGCGCCGTCGCCGAGGCGGTCGAGGGTGGAGTCCAGATACGAGCCCCATTTCGACGACGTGCCCGACGTCCTGGCCATGTGGCCGTCGATCAGGTCGGAGAACACGAACAACGTGATCACCAGCGTGCCGATCCACAGCTCGCCGCGCGGGAAGAACACCAGCGCACCCGCGGCGACACCGAACGTGCCGACCAGGGTGACCGCGTCCGGGCTCACCCCGAGGCGCAGCAGAAGGGTGGCGATCGGCGCGATCACCTTGGTCCAGAACTGACGGAATCTGTTAAGCATGGCGACGCGATCGTAGTCCAGCCGGATCTCCATCCGGTGACTGAGACACTCCGGAGCCCTGTCCACCCGCTCGGGAAGCACTGGCGAAGCGCTGCTCCGGAGGCGCACCATGGGCAGAGCCGGCCTCGCTCCCCGGCCGCGGAGGCCTCCATGCGCACAGCCCGACCGGTACGCCGAACCGCCCTGCGTCGACGGCTGACCGGACTGGTCCTGGCCGGCGCCCTGCTGACCGGTTGCTCGGTCGCGCGCCGCGCCAGCGAGCCGCCACCCGAGGCTCCCCGCCCAGCCATCCCCGTGCCGACGGTGCTCGCCCCACCGCAACCAGAAGGACTCGACGGCACCGCCGGGCAACCCGGTCACCACGCCTGTACGGCGGTCGCCGGGCCCGCCAATCTCGTCAGGCGTCCGAGCAGCACCTGGACGGCCAAGCCGTACGGCTGGAACGACGGCGGCCTGCCCGCCCTCGACCTGTGCACGCTCGTGGTCGGCGGGCTACCGGTCGTCATCGGAGTCAGCGCACTGGCGGTTGCCCCCGGCACCCTCGAACGGGTCGCCAACACGCTCGGCATGTTCGAACCGGCCGAGAAGCTCGGCGGAGCGGCCCGCGACCTCGGACCCGGCGCGCGGACTAGCGGCCGGGCCATCGTCTTCGAGACCGCGAGCCGGATCGTGCGCGTCACCACCGTCTCCGGGTTGCCCGACGGTGAGCTGCTCCGGGTTGCGGTGTCGGTTCGTCACGTCGTACGGCAGGTGATCCGGCCGGCCCGGCAGTCCGACGCCGCGTGCCAGCCGGCCTACGCGATGGCGGAACAATTCATTGGCGTGCATGTCCAGCTGCGGCGTGACTACCGGGTGAACGGTGCGCTGACGTGCATCTGGGGCACGGGCGACACGACGGTCGCGATCGTCGAGTCCCTGCACACCGACTCGATTCCCGAAGCACGACAGACTCCCCTGCCGCGGCCGGCGCCGATCGGAGGGCCCGGGTACTATCTGCCGGACCAAGGCGAGCTGGTCTTCCGGCAGGGTCGGCGGGTGGTCCGGGTCAGTGCGCTCACCGATCCACCGCGCGAGATCTCCCTCCAGGCCCTGCTCGACATCGTCGAGCCGCTGCTGCCACTGTTCCTCCGCTGACCACGCGTCATCTGCTGACCGGCCGCGGAATCAACAGTTCGAACCCGGCGGCGGTCAGTCGCTCGACGGCCAGTGCTTGGCCAGCAGCGCCCGCGTGTCGGCGAGCAACTGCGGCAGGACCTTGGTCTGGCCGATGACCGGCATGAAGTTGGTGTCGCCACCCCAGCGCGGGACCACGTGCTGGTGGAGATGCGCCGCGATCCCGGCACCGGCCACGTCGCCCTGGTTCATGCCGACGTTGAAGCCGTGCGCGGCCGAGACCGTGCGGACGGCGCGCATCGCCTGCTGGGTGAGCCGGGCGACGTCGGCGACCTCGTCCGGGGTCAGATCGGTGTAGTCGGCGACGTGCCGGTACGGGACCACCATCAGATGACCGGGGTTGTACGGATACAGATTCAGCACCGCGTACGCCGCCTCGCCGCGCCGCGCGATCAACCCGTCCGCGTCGGACAGCGCCGGGATCCGGCAGAACGGGCAGCCGTCCCCGGCGTCACCGCTGGTCGGCTTGTTCTCCCCGGCGATGTAGGCCATCCGATGCGGAGTCCACAACCGCAGGAACGGATCAGGATCCCCGACCCCGTCCTGCTCCCCCACGTCCTCCGGCTCGTACGGCGACCCAGGCGCGCCCCCACGGCCGCCCTCGCACCCCTCCGCCACGGAGCTGTCATCCACCGACTCGCCCGCCCCGGAATCACCCGCGGTCGGCGCGGCCTCGCCGTGCGGCCACGGCCAGGGCGGCGGCGGAGGTCCAGGCTCCTCGCCGCCCGGCGGTGTGGGTCCGCTCTCGGTCATACCTGGATGCGCTTCTCGACCGATTCGACGATCTCGGCGATCGCGTCCGCGATCGGGATGCCGTTGTTCTGCGAGCCGTCGCGGTAGCGGAACGACACCGAGCCGGCCGCCATGTCCTCGTCGCCGGCGATCAGCATGTACGGGACCTTGGCCTTCTGGGCGTTGCGGATCTTCTTCTGCATCCGGTCGTCGGAGGCGTCGACCTCGATCCGGATGCCCTGCGCCTTGAGCTGCCGCGCGATCTCGAACAGGTAGTCGACGTGCCCGTCGGTGATCGGGATGCCGATCACCTGGACCGGCGCCAGCCACGGCGGGAACACCCCGGCGTAGTGCTCGGTCAGCACCGCGACGAACCGCTCGATCGAGCCGAACAACGCACGGTGGATCATCACCGGCCGCTGCCGCGAACCGTCGGAGGCGGTGTACTCCAGCTCGAACCGCTCGGGCAGGTTGAAGTCCAGCTGGATCGTCGACATCTGCCAGGTCCGGCCGATCGCGTCCCGGGCCTGCACCGAGATCTTCGGCCCGTAGAAGGCCGCGCCGCCCGGGTCAGGGACCAGCTCGAGCCCGGACGACTCGGCGACCTCGCGCAGCGTCTCGGTCGCCTCGTCCCAGACCTCGTCGGACCCGACGAACTTCTCCGGGTTCTTGGTCGACAGCTCGAGGTAGAAGTCGTCCAGACCGTAGTCGGCCAGCAGCCCGAGTACGAACGTGAGCAGGTTCTTCAGCTCGTCGCGCATCTGCTCGCGGGTGCAGTAGATGTGCGCGTCGTCCTGGGTGAAGCCGCGGGCCCGGGTCATGCCGTGGATCACGCCGGACTTCTCCAGCCGGTACACCGTGCCGAACTCGAACAGCCGCAGTGGCAGCTCCCGGTACGACCGGCCGCGCGCGTCGAAGATCAGGTTGTGCATCGGGCAGTTCATCGGCTTGAGGTAGTAGTCCTGCCCCTGCTTGCGGATCTCGCCGTCCGGTCCGCGCTCCTCGTCCAGGTGCATGGGCGGGTACATGCCGTCGGCGTACCAGTCCAGGTGGCCCGAGGTCTCGAACAGCTGCGCCTTGGTGATGTGCGGCGAGTAGACGAACTCGTAGCCGTCCTCGACGTGGCGCTGGCGGGAGTAGTCCTCCATCACCTTGCGCAGCACGCCGCCCTTGGGGTGGAACACCGCCAGCCCGGAGCCGATCTCGTCGGGGAAGCTGAACAGGTCGAGCTCCGTGCCGAGCTTGCGGTGGTCGCGCTTGGCGGCCTCCTCCAGCCGGGTCAGGTACGCCTTCAGCTCGTCGCGCGACTCCCAGGCGGTGCCGTAGATCCGCTGGAGCTGCGGGTTCTTCTCGCTGCCCCGCCAGTACGCCGCCGCCGTCCGCATCAGCTTGAAGTTGCCCAGGTAACCGGTCGCCGGCACGTGCGGCCCGCGGCACAGGTCCTTCCAGGCGACGCTGTCGTCACGCCGGACGTTGTCGTAGATGGTCAGCTCGCCGCCACCGACCTCGACCGAGGCGCCCTCGGCCGCGTCGGACGCGGAGCCCTTGATCCCGATCAGCTCCAGCTTGTACGGCTCGGCGGCCAGCTCGGCGCGCGCGTCGTCGTCGGAGACCACCCGGCGGCTGAACCGCTGCCGCTCCTTGATGATCTGCTGCATCTTCTTCTCGAGCTTGCCCAGATCCTCCGGCGTGAACGGGGTCGGCACGTCGAAGTCGTAGTAGAAACCGTTCTCGACCGGTGGGCCGATGCCCAGCTTCGCCTCCGGGAACAGCTCCTGCACCGCCTGGGCCAGCACGTGCGCGGTGGAGTGCCGGATGATCGCCCGGCCGTCGTCCGACCCGGCCTTCACCGGCTCGATCTCGTCCCCGTCGGCGACGACCCGGGACAGGTCCCGCAGCTCACCGTTGACCCGAGCGGCGATGGCGGAGCGGTCCTGGCCGAACAGCTCGGCGAACAGCTCCCCGATCGTCGTCGTCTCGGTCACACTCCGCTCAGCCTCGCCCTCGACGCCGATCAGGTGGACCTTGACTTCCGACACGTTGCACTCCTCGAGTCCGTGACCGGCCCAGCTGCCGGTCACGCAGTGATGGTATCGAGTTCGGCGCGGACGCCTGACACGCCATCCACAGGCCAGGCCGCGATCCCGGAGTCGTAGCCCGGACCTGACGAAAGTCGGGGGTGCCTGCAGCCGTTGGTCCGATGTGCGCACCCCCTCGCGGTTCCTAGGTTCGAAGCACACTCCAGGAACCGGAAGGGCATCCGTGATCACCCTCGAAGGACTCACCAAGCGCTACGGCACGACAACCGCCGTCGAAGCGCTCGACCTGACCATCTTCCCCGGACGGGTGACCGGCTTCCTCGGCCCGAACGGCGCCGGCAAGTCCACCACGATGCGGATGATCCTCGGCCTCGACCGCCCCACCACCGGCCGGGCGCTGGTCGACGGCCGCCCGTACGCCGAATGGCCGGTTCCGCTGGCCAAGGTCGGCGCGCTGCTCGACGCGAAGGCGCTGCACCCCCGCCGGACCGCGCGCAACCACCTGGTGGCGATGGCCCGCAGCAACGGCATCGCGGTCAGCCGGGTCGACGAAGTACTGCGCATCGTCGGGGTCGACGAGGTCGGCGGCAAGCACGCCGGGCAGTTCTCGCTGGGCATGGGCCAGCGGCTCGGCATCGCCGGCGCGCTGCTCGGCGACCCGGAGATCCTGATGTTCGACGAGCCGGTGAACGGTCTCGACCCGGACGGCGTGCGCTGGGTCCGGCAGCTGATGCGCTCGCTCGCCGCGGAGGGCCGGACGGTGTTCGTGTCCAGCCACCTGATGAGCGAGATGCAGCTCACCGCCGACCAGCTCGTGGTGATCGGTCGCGGGAGGCTGATCGCCGACGCACCGACCGCCTCGGTGATCGCCGGATCCTCCCGCGCCACCGTGCGCGTCCGAGTGCCCGACGCGGCCGGTCGCGCCGTACTGCGCGAGCGGCTGACCAGTGAGGCCGAGCAGGTGGAGTCGAAGGCCGACCAGCTGATCGTCAGCGGCATACCGGTCGAGCGGGTCGGTGACCTGGCGTACGAGCTCGGCGTACGGGTGCATGAGCTGTCCACTCAGCAGGCGTCGCTGGAAGAGGCCTACATGGAGCTCACGGCCGACAGTGTCCAGTACGGCGTCGCTGCCGAGGTGGCGTGATGGGTGACGCGATCCTGCACTTCACCGAAGAGCTGATGTCGTCCTGGTGGATCTACCTGGCCCTGTTCGGCTTCGCGGCACTCGACGGCTTCTTCCCGGCGATCCCCAGCGAGACGCTGGTCGTCACGGCTGGGGTGTTCGCCGCCACCGGCGAGCCCAACCTGTACGGCGTGATCGCGATCGCCGCGGCGGGTGCGTTCGTCGGCGACCACGTCTCCTACTTCCTCGGCCGGGGTGCGGGCGGCCGCCTGATCGACCGGGCGAAGCCAGGCACCAAGCGGCACGCCATGACTTTGTGGGCCCGCAACGCGCTGGAAGAACGTGGCGGACTGGTGCTGGTGGTCGCCCGCTACGTCCCCGGCGGCCGCACCGCCGTCACGCTGACCATGGGCGCGGTGCGCTACCCGGCCCGCAAGTTCACGTTCTTCGCCGGCCTCGCGGCGATCAGCTGGGGCCTGTACTGCTCGCTGGTCGGCTACCTGGGCGGCAAGGCGTTCGAGGACAACCCGCTCAAGGGTGTCCTGCTCGGCATCGGCCTGGCCCTCGCCGTCACGGCGATCGTCGAGGTCGTCCGGCACCAGCGCCGCAAGCGGCGTACCCCTCGAGCTGAGGTCGAGGTCGAGACCGAGCTCACGACCGTAGGAGAGCGATGAGTACGGCAACCATCACCGTGGACCACAGGTCGACACCCGGCGGCCTGCGCGGCTCGATGGCCGCGGAGTGGACCAAGCTCTGGTCGGTCCGCTCCTCCTGGCTGAACGTGATCGGCGCGATCGCGCTGACCGGCCTGCTGGGACTGCAGCTCGGCTTCAGCGCGGCGTACGAGCGTGAGAACCCCGGACCCGGTCAGGTGGTCGAGCCGGCCGCGGTCGGTGAGATGGCGATCGGGGCACTGATGATCGTGCAGGTGGTCATCGCGGCCTTCGCGATGGTCCCGGTCACGTCGGAGTACGCGACCGGCAGCATCCGCAGCACGTTGCAGTGGACACCGGTACGCCGCGACGTGCTGCTCGGCAAAACCCTCGTACTGGCTCCCGTGCTCTTCGTGTACGGCGCTCTGCTCGGTCTGGTCGCCGCCATCGGAGCTGGACTCGCCGCCGGCCAGTGGGCCGACTGGACCGCGTCGGAGCTCGTCACAGACCTGGCGAAGATCGGTGCGTACTCCCTGCTGGCTGGGCTGTTCACCGCGGGCATCGCGTTCGTGATCAGGAACACCGCCGGCACACTGACCGTCGCGTTCCTCCTGCTACTGGTCGTGCCGTTGATGCTCGGGCAGAGCAGCATCCGGGCGCTGCAGTGGCTGGCTGGCCTGCTCCCCGGTGGTGCCGGCGAGGCGTTCCTCAGCGGCTCGACCGACCTGATGGCGCCGACGCTGAGCTTCGCCGTACTGGTCGCGTGGGCCATCGGCGGGCTGGCCCTGGGACTCCGGATCCTGCAGCGCCACGACGCCTGACAACAGCGAAGGGCTCCGACCAGAGGTGGTCGGAGCCCTTCGTGCTGTTCGGTCAGCGCGGGACGTTCAGCGCGATGGTGATCTGCTCGGCGACCTTGGCGGCCAGCTCCAGACCGGCGCGCCGGGTGGCCGGCTGCAGGGCCGAGTGGTCCAGCGCGCCCTCGGCGGCGATGTGCGGGTCGGTCGGGATGTCGACGACCGCGGCGGCGCGCGACTCGAAGTACGGGCGCAGCTGCTTCTCGACCTCCTTGTTCACGTCGCCGGGACCGTTGCTGACGGCGATCACCGCGCGCCGGATCAGGCGCTGCGCCTCCGGGCCCTGGTGGTCGAGCTCCTCCAGCATCTGTACGGCGGCCGCGCAGGACAGGCTCTTCCACTTGATCGGGATGACCAGCGCGTCGGACGCCTTCATCGCCTCGCGCCAGTTGCTGGAGCCCTCGTTGTTGCCGGTGTCGATCACCAGCACCTTGTAGAAGCGGCTCAGCAGCCGGTGGATCTGGTCGAAGTCCTTGGCCTCGATCTGCGAGTACGTCGTGGTCGCGGACGTCAGCACGTCGTACTGGCCGGCCACCTGGTGCCGCAGGTAGGCCGCGACGTCACCGAGCCGGGCGTCCGGCTGGGTCAGCATCGGCATCGCCTGCAGCAGGTCGGTCACGGTGGAGCGGGCGTTGGTGTCGTGGGTGCGCAGGTGCATGTTGCCGCGCAGCTCGTTGTTGTCCCAGGCGACCACACCGCCACCGCGGGCCTGGCCGAGCGCACCGGCCAGCAGCAGCGTGGTCGGCGTCTTGCCCGAGCCGCCCTTGGGGTTGGCCACGGTGATCGTCACTGGACGGCGGAACGCGGTCGCGGCCGTCGCCCGGGCTATCCGCTCGGCCCGCTCGGCGCTGCCCGGACGCATCCGCAGAACGCTGCGCACACCACGCTCGGCCGGAGCCTCGCGCGGCAACGGCAGCGCCTGGATCAGCTCGTCGGCGCGGTAGGAGACCTCACGCTGCGGCGGCTGGGGGTGCTGGTTCGGAATGCCCTGCGGGAAGAACTGCTGGGCGGTCGGCGACAGCTGCGGGGCCGGCGGCTCGGCAGGCTCGGCCGGCTGCGTCCAGGAGTCAGCGGCAGGCGTCCCGGTCGGCGCACCGGTGGCCGAGCCCGGGTTGGCGGTGCTCCACGAGCTGGACTCCGGAGCGCTCGCCTTGCTGGAGCCCCAGGGGTCGGGCTGCTCAGCGCTGCTCGCGCTGTGGGCTCCGGCGCTCGAAGATCCGGCACTGTGCGCACCGGCGCTGTGGGCGCCCGGCGTACCGGCTGTGCCCGGGTCGGCCTGGGAGCCGTGGCCGCCGTACGGCGTGGCCTGGCCCGGCTGGCTGTGAGCCGACCACGCGTCGCCCGGCAACTCCTGGCTGAGCGCGTCCTTGCTGTCGTCGGCCGGCTCGGTCTCGGGCTGGGCGCCGGGGTCCGGCTGGCTCCAGGACGGCGTCGGCTGCCACATCCTTCGGACCTCGGCCGCCGCCGCTTCCCGGTCCTTGTGCTGTCCGGAGTTGTGCGAGTCGGTCACGACCTGGGTCCCCTGATTCTCTCGACGAGGCGGTGCCGCCCGCCCCGGCTCTGCTGGTCCATCCCGGGTCACGTTCCCCCGGGAGGTCCCACTATCCCATGACCAAGTGTCCATCCGGCGTCACCCGCCGGAGCGTCGGCGCCCCCTTCCGGCCACCGGGCCGCCAGTACCCACTGGCGGCTTGACCAACGGTCAGAGCCCGGCAGCCGGAATCGCCTGCCGGCTCAGGAGACCAGACCGGCTTCGTACGCGATGATCGCGGCCTGGACCCGGTTCTTCACGTTGAGGCGGGTCAGGACGGCGCTGACGTAGGCCTTGACCGTTCCCTCGACCAGGTAGAGCCGGGCGGCGATCTCGGCGTTCGACAGCCCGGCGCCGACCAGCGAGAGCACCTCGCGCTCGCGAGGACTCAGCACGTCGACCTGCTCCTTCGCCTCCGCGGCCCGCGCCATCCGCCCTCCCCCGGCGCCCGCGCCGAGCTCGGCGATCACCCGCTGAGCGATCTTCGGCGACAGGTACGCCGCACCGTCGGCGACCGCCTTCAACCCGGCGATCAGCTCGCGCGGATCGCCCGACTTCAGCAGGAATCCGCTGGCGCCGTCGCCCAGCGCCTTCGCGATGTAGGCGTCCTCGGAGAACGTCGTCAGGATCACCACCGCGGTCTCCGGCACGCTCCGGCGGATCTCCGCGCCGGCCGCGAGCCCGTCCATGCGCGGCATCCGGATGTCGAGCACGGCGACGTCGGGCCGGTGCCGCTGCACCAGCTCGACCGCCTCGGCCCCGTCGCCGGCTTCGGCCACCACGTCGATGCCGTCGTCCGAGGCGAGGATCGCCCGCACCCCGGCCCGCACCATCGCCTCGTCGTCGGCCAGCAGGACCCGGATCATCTTGTGGTCTCCTTCGCCGGCAGGACGCCGGTCATCGTGCTGCTTGCTTCGCCGCGCCGGTCGCCGGGTGCTTTTCGTTCGCCGCGCCGGCTCACCGTGTTCTTTCCTTCGCCGGCGTTGGTCCGGTCGGCGTGGACCCCTCGATCGTCGGCCGGACCGAGCCGGTCTGCACGATCTCCTTGGCGACCAGGCGATCGTGCTCGAAGCACAGCCGGTAGGCGTAATTGATCGAGAACGGTCCGTCAGGCCGGTAGAACCGGCAGGTCCAGCCGTCGTGCTGGTCCGCTCGCTCGGTCGGTGGGTCGATCATCTGCATCCGCGGCAGCACCGGTTCGACCTCCGCGAGGCTCTGCCCGATCCGCAACGCGTCGAACCGCTCCGGCGGCAGCACCGAGTTGTACCCGGCCACCAAGTAGTAGCCCAAGGCAATCACCCCGATCACCGCCCCGAGCACGGTCGGCACCAGCAGCGCCGTGATCAGCCCTCGCCGGGCGCGACGCCGTACGACGTCCCGCTCGTCCGCCGTCGCCGACCGCTCAGTCGTTGCCTCAACGACCGCGTCCCGCCCCGTCTCCGGCCGTCCACCGGCCCGGGGAACCCGCGCGATCACCTCGAACCCACGCGCGGACGGAACGACCCCCTCGTGCTCACCCTCGGAACCTGGCGAGCCGATCGACGAAACAGTCCCACTGCCTCGCGGCCCAGCCGTCAGCGTGCCGCCCACGAGCCGTACCCGCTCGGCCAACCCCGCCAGCCCGGTGCCACTCGACGGAACGCCCTCCGGCACCGACCGGGTCGCACCGCTGTCGGTGATCCGGACGACCACCTCGTCCTCGCCGCGAGTCAGGGCGACGACGACCTCCGCACCCGGTGCGTGCTTGCTCGCGTTGGTCAGCGACTCCTGCACGACCCGATGGATCGCGCGGTCCACCATCGGCGACGCCTCCGCCGCACCTTCCTGCACCAGGCGCACCGCCAGCCCGGACGCCGCCGCCCGGTCGACCAGTTCGGCCACCGACTCGTCGCTCGGGACGACCGGCGCCTGCGCGTCCGCGTCCCGCAGTACGCCGATGATCTCGCCGAGCCGCTCGGTCGCCGCGGCGGCCGCTTCGCGCAGTTCGGTCGCGGCCCGCCGGTGCCGCTCGGGCAGTTCGGCGTCGACCTCGAGCGCGGCGGCGCGGAGCGCGATCAGGCTGAGCTCGTGGCCGACCGAGTCGTGCATGTCCTCGGCGATGCGCGAGCGCTCCCTGAGCCGGACCTGCTCGATCTCCATCCGCTGCTCGCGTTCGATCCGCTCGGCGCGTTCCCAGCCCGCGGTCGTGAGCAAGGCCTGCTGCGCCCGGTAGCGGCCGATCAACCACGGCAGGACGAACAGCACCAGTGCCATCAGCAGGATCGCCAGCCAGTTCAGCACCGCGGCGGACAACGCCGTGTTCCGGAACAGGACCAGCCGCAGGACCAGCAACAGCAGCAGCGACCCGCTCGTCAGCGCGACGAAGTACTTGAGCTGCGTCTCCCGCCGTCCGGCCAGGTAGGCGAGCAGCGAGATCGCCGGGATCAGCGCGATCGGCGTGCCGGACGTCGTATCCATCGTGAAGGCGACGATCACGGCCTCCGGCAGCATCACCGCGGAGAGCGCGATCAGCGGCCGGGACCGCCGGAGCAGCACGGCGGCGGCCAGCAGCGCGACGCAGCCGGCGATCAGCCAGTACGGATCACCGCGGGTACCGCTCTCCGCGATCACCAGGAGCGACAGACCGGCCCACAGCCCGAAGTCGCCCGCGCGTCGCCACGTCACGCTCCGACGCTACACAGTCGCCGCGCCACGTCAGTACTGCCGAAAGTCAGCATCGAGCCCCGCCGCCTGTCAGTTGTCGTCGGCATCGACCAGCTCGAACGGAACCAGCGAGAGGTTCGGCACCGACTCACCCCGCACCCGCGCCACCAGCAGGTCGACCGCCTGCCGGCCCATCTCCTGCTGATCCTGCCGGACGTGCAGGTACGGCGAACCGGTGATCGGGTCGCCGGGCGAATCGAAGCACGCGATGACCAAGCCGTGCGGCCGGTCGAAGGCCCGGTCCAGCATCCGCGCGAGGTTGTACTCGCAGGCGACGTACGCGGTCACTTCGGGCACCTCGGCGCGGAAGGCGCGGATCCTGTCGAGATCAGCGAGAACGCTCTCCCGGCTGAACGATCCGGGCAGAGTGCTGCGCAGTGACGTCAACTGGTGGGCCTGATACCGACCGGGTTCACGCCCGGCGAAGGCGGCCAGGAAACCCTCCAGCCGCTCCTCGATGCTCGACGTGTTCTGCGGAGGCGGCGAGACGAAGGCGATCTGGCGGTGACCGAGTTCGAGCAGCCGTTCGGTCAGCGCTCGCGACGCCGCGACGTTGTCGGTGTGCACGGCCGAGACCGGGATGCCGGACAGATGCCGGTCGACCAGGACGATCGGATACCCGTCGAGCACCTGCCGCAGCAGGCTCGCGTTGTAGTAGTCCCCGTGCACGGGGAACACGATCATCCCGTCGACCTCGCCGGACGCGACCAGCGCGTCGACCGCCTGCTCCTCGTCGGACTGGCTGCCGCGCGTACGGCGTACGAGCAGGTGGGCGCCGTGGTCGGCGCAGCGTTCCTCGATCGCGCGCAGCAGTTCGAGCCCGTACGCCTCGGACACGTCAGGAATGACCAGCCCGATCGCTGCCGGACGCGGACGGGACCGCGCCGGGCGCGCGGCGATCCGGCCGCGCAACGGCGTGGTGACCCCTTCCAGATCCGGCAGGTCCTGGACGACAAACGAACCCTTGCCCCGGACCCGCTCGATCAGCCCCGCCTCACGCAGCACCTCGAGCGCCCGCTTGGACGTGATCCGGCTGACCTCGAACTGCGCCGCCAGTTCCATCTCCGACGCGACCCGGTCCCCCGGACCCAGCGCTCCGCTCCGGATCTCCTCGAACACGTGCGCACTGATCCGCTCGTACAGCAGCGCCATCGGTCCTCCTGTCAGGGCGGCAGGTTGACATACCAAATCACTCCCACCGGAGCACAGACAAGTCCCGTCCGGCATACCGGGACATACCAACCCGGAATCTGTCGGTGCCTCCCGGCACAGTGAGCCGAGGAGGTGATCCCGATGGACATCCACGGAACCCGGGCGGTCGTCACCGGCGCCGCCGTCGGCACCGGTCGCGCGATCGCGACCCGTCTCGCGGCCGAGGGCGCGTCCGTCGTACTGGCTGACGTTGACGACGAAGCCGGCCGTGAAGCCGCGGCCGCGATCGGTGCCGCGGCCCGCTACGAGCATGTCGACGTGCGCGACGACCAGGCGCTGACGACCCTGCTCGCCGACTGCCGGCCCAGCATCCTGGTGAACAACGCGGGCGGCGGCGCGGTCCTCAGACCGTGTTTCCCCGAGGCCGACGCCGACCGCTGGACGGCGTCCCTCGAACTCAACCTGCGCGCACCGATGCTCGCCACGCAGCTCGTGCTGGAACCGATGCGGCAGGCCGGCGGCGGCGCGGTCGTCAACGTCGGCTCGACCGCCGGCACAGGACTCGGGCCGCACAGCTCGCCGGAGTACAGCGCGGCCAAGGCCGGCCTGATCCGCTTCACCGCCACGCTCGCACCGCTGCGGGAAAGCCATCGCGTTCGCGTCAATTGCGTCGTACCGGACTGGGTGGCGACCGAGCGTGGAGTCACCGAACGCGAAGCCCTGCCGGCCGCCGATCGCGGGCCGGAGCTGGTTCCCCTCGAGGCGCTGACCGATTCCGTCGTACGGCTGATCGCGGACGACGACCTCGCCGGTCGCGTCATCCGGCTCGATCGAGGCCGCCCGCCCGAACTTCTGTGCGAGTGACGTCTGGTCGGTGGCCTCCGCGACTGACAACATTCCGTCATGTCACGCCCGTCGGTCCCCGCGTTCGCCCTCGTGCCGGTCACCTTCATCGCGCTGGCGGTCGCCGCGGTGCTCACCGCGCTGTCCGGCCGGTACGGCTACCACCGTGACGAGCTGTACTTCCGCGTCGCCGGCGAGCACCTGGCCTGGGGCTACACCGACCAGCCGCCGCTCACTCCGCTACTGACCCGGCTGTCGATCACGGTCTTCGGCGACACCCTGATGGGGATGCGCGTCGTCGCCGCCCTCAGCGCCGCGATCACGGTGGTGGTCGTCGCGCTGATCGCCCGCGAGTTCTCCGGCGAACGCCGTGCGCAGATCCTCGCAGCCGCCTGTACGGCGCTGTCCGGCTTCGTGCTCGCCACCGGACACATGGTCTCCACCGCGACGTTCGACCTGCTGGCCTGGATGGTGATCGCTCTCCTCGCGACTCGCCTGCTCCGGACCACCGACGGCCGCTGGTGGATCCCCCTCGGGCTCACCACCGGCATCGCGCTCGAGAACAAGTACCTTGTCGTCCTCCCACTCGTGGCCTTGCTCAGCGCCCTGCTGATCACCGGCCCGCGCAGCGTCCTCAAGACCTGGTACCTGCCGGCCGGCATCGCCCTCGCCGCCCTCGTCGCCGCCCCGAACCTGATCTGGCAGGCGACCCACGACTGGCCCCAGCTCACCGTTGCCGGTGGCATCAGCGAGGACGACGGCACCGAGAACCGGATCATGTTCGTGCCACTGCAGATCCTGCAGCTGTCCCCGTTCCTGGTCCCGATCTGGATCGCCGGTTTCCGCCGCCTGTGGCGAACCCCCGCGCTGCGCTGGTCGCGCGCGATCGCGCTCTCCTATCCGATCCTGTGCGTCATCGTGCTCGCCGCCGGCGGTAAGTCGTACTACGCGCTCCCCCTGCTCCTGGTCCTGGTTGCCGCCGGCGCCCAACCGACGATCGACTGGCTGGAGCGCGGCCGCCAGTCGGTACGCCGTACCGTCCTGGCCCTGGGCGCTGTTCTCACCGCCATCACCTCGGCCGCGTTCACACTGCCCGTGCTCCCCGTCTCCGACGTCAACCTGGTGCTGCCCGTCAACGCCGAACAGGGCGAACAGATCGGCTGGCCCGAACTCGCCGCGGCCGTCACCGGGGCCTGGCAGCAGCTCCCCGCCGAGGAGCGCGATCGCGCCGTTGTCTTCGCGGGCAACTACGGCGAGGCCGGCGCTCTCGCGAAGTACGGGCGCGAGCTGCCCACGGCGTACTCGGGTCACATGAGCTACGCCGACTGGCCGCCGCCGTCCGACCAGCACGACGGACCGGTCGTGGTGGTGACCCAGCAACGCTCACCCCAGTACGAAGCCCACTTCGGCACCTGCACAGAAGCGGCCCGCGTCGACAACGGTCACGACGTCGACAACGAGGAGCAAGGCGCCTACGTGCTGCGCTGCACCGGCCCGGTCGAACCCTGGTCGGTGCTCTGGCCGAAGCTGCGCCGCTATTACTGATCGACCGGGCACCAGGGTTTGGTCAACGCGCTCTCCCGGTCGGCGGGAGCACCGCAGACCAGGTTGTCCTTGGCGGTCGCCTTCCCGTCCCGGAAGGTGACGATGTAGACCGGCTTGTTCACCGGCACGCGCTGGTCGATCCGGCCGCCGAAATCGATCGTGCCGGTCACGCCCTCGTAGCGCCGCTGCTGGCCGCCGGCGTCGGTGATCGACAGCAGCGCCGGCCACAGCGTCGCGCTGCTCACCGCGATGTTGTTCTCGGCCAGGAACCGGACCGCCAGCACGGCCGTGTACCCGGCGTCGAAGCTCAGCGCCGCGTGCCCGTCCAGCGTCCTGGACCGCTCGGGATCGCTCTCGTAGTTGAACAGCTCCTTCAGCCGCTGGTAGAAGTTCGCCGCCGCCGGTGACGCCGCACCGCCCAGCTCGGGCGCGATCGCGAGCGACAGGTACTGGTACGGCACGGCGCGGTTGGCCGCGCTGACCTTGCGCTCGGCCACGTGCTTGGTGACGTCGTCCCCGGCCAGCACGTACGGCGGTTGCTTCGGGCATCGATCGGTGATGCCGTCCAGGAAGGCCTGGAAGTCGGTCAGCCCGCGGGCGGCGTACAGCACCGCCTCGCCCTTCGCGTCGCAGGCGTCCCGGCCGGCGCGCTCGGCGTCCAGCCCGTCCGCGCCCCGGCCGTCGGGCCGGATCGACGTCGTCGTCACCGCGACCCCGCGGCGCCCGAGGCTCTCCTCGAGGTCGGCGGCGAGGTTCTGGCTGTAGGTGTCCTGCGGATCGGCCGATTTGTACAACCGCACCCGGCGGGTCAGCCGATGCCCGAACGGATCCCGCCCCTTCTTCATCAGCTGGTCGAGGTACGCCGCGGCGACCGCGGCCTCCCGCCGGTTCTGCGGCGAGATCTGGAAGTACAACCGGGACGTCCGCACCATCGTGTCGGCGGTCAGTGTCGCCGCGATCGACGGGATGCCGGCCGCCGCGAGCTCCTTCACCATCGCCTGCGTCGACTCGCGGCTCTCGTGCAGACCGGTCGCCGCGACGATGCTCGGATCGTCCTTCATCAGCACCCGCAACCGATCGACCACGAACCGGGTGTGCCCCAGCTGCGGTCCGGCGTTCGCGATCAGGACCCGGAGCAGCGGCTCGCCGGAGCGATCCCTGTCCAGCTGCCGAGCCTGTACGACGGCCATGCCCGCGAGCTGCTCACGCTGAGCCGCCAGAGCGTTGTCGACCCCCACCTGGTCGGCGACCGCCGCGATGAACACCAAGGTCATCAGCGGACGTTGCGGCGCTTGCTCGTGCAACTGACGGACCTGCTCGTTCTGCGCGAAGATCAAGCCGCGCACGTCGTCGAACTGCGAACTCGGCAACAGCAGGCTGTTCGACCCGTCGGAGACCCCGACGCAAGTCCCGTCGATCCGCGACACCGAGTCCGCGATCGGGTCCGAGCCGATCCAGCTGGTCCCGTCGCGCCATTGGAACCCGTCGCCGCAGCGGCGTTCGTCGTCGACCATCCCGTACGCCGTGTAGCCGCCGCCGATCACCGCCAGCGCCACCAGGACCGAGACACCGCGCGCGACCCTGGTACGGCGCCACGGCGTCGGCGGCCGGCTCAGGTAGCGGGCAGCAGGCCCTGGCGGTTCGCCGGCCGCACGGTCGTGCACGGTGATCGGGATGATCCAGGCGACGATCTCGCGCCGGCGGCTCAACGCCTCACTGCGCTGGTTCCAGCCCTGCAGCAGCTGCGCCGGGCTCTGACTCTCCAGCGACGAGTCCTCGGCAGGCGGCTCGGCCAGCGGCGGGACCAGCCGGCTCGTTGTCATCAGCAACAACGGGTCGAAGGTCCGGGTCTCGTTCCTGACGTCGGCGACCGCCCGGATCAGCGCGTAGCCGCCGTTCGAGCGGGTGATCCCGTCCAGCAGCACGATCGGAAAGGTGGTCCGGTAGCGCCGGAACCAGCCGCGCCGCGGATACGCCTCGCGAAGATCCTGGAGGAAAGCGCCGACCAGCAGCCGGGCGATCTGGGCCGGATCCTGCGACTGCCACTGGTGGGCGGTGATCCGGTAGGCCAGCTCGGCGAAGCTGTCGTCACCGCGCGGCAGGAAGTCCTGGGTGCGGAACCAGCGGTACGCGCGGCCGGGCCCGGGGATTCGCCCGCTGTGCAGCACCCGCAGGTACGCCGTGACGACCAGCAGCACCGCCGTACCGACGACGCGCGGCAAGCTGTCCAGCGCGTACCGGGCGGTCTCGGTCCCGTCGTCGCCCGCGGTCGCCAGCGCCCGGCGGAACATCTTCCCGCTGATCGCCGACGGCCCGCCGTCCGGCTGCGGTACCTCGATCTTCAGCAACCAGTTGACCAGGAAGAACCGCCGGAACTTGTACTTGCCGCCGTTGCCGGTGCCCAGCTGACCGGTCATCGCGGACAGGATCTTGCGCAGCTCCACCACGTCGTCGACGTCGATCGGCGCCAGGTCGTGATCGGCTCCCGGCCGCACGCTGCGATCCGTGCCGAGATCGACGTACGTGTACGGCACCGGCTTCTTGCGCCGATCCGCCGGCCGCAGGTGCTCCGCGATCCCGGCCAGCAATCCCGGCCGGTCGTGCAGACTCGGCTGCACACAGGCCAGGATCGGCGGCGTGTCCTCCCGCCCCAACCGCCGCCGCAGCCGCCGGTAGCGCAGGCGCACCAGCTCGACCAGCGCCTCGAAACCCTCGAACCCGTCCACAGCGCCCGGCACTCGTGCCCCCAGGAGATCGCAACCACCACCGATTACCGAACGCCGCCATCTTGCTCACTTCCCGCAACCGGCAAACCCCGGTCAGTGGCCGGCGAGCGCCACCCGCAGCTGGTCCAGCCACTCCGCGCCCACCCGGCGGCCGTTCGGGAACTGGTCGTCGCGGTCCCAGCGCCACGTGATGATCATCGCCAGCATCAGAGTCCGGCAGTCCCGCAGCAGCTCCTGATCGACCCCCGGATAGTGCACCGCGACCTCGTCCGGGGCATGCGCAAGGTCGAACTCGACCGGCCCCCGGCAACAGGTCTCGAAGTCGATGAACAGCAACCCCTTCTCGGTGCTCAGCACATTGCCCGGATGCGGCTCCCCGTGCAGTAGCTGCTCAGCAGGACCGCGATCCACCACAGCTCGGCTCAACCGCCGCAACGTGTCGCTCAGCAACTCCCGCTCCTGCTCGCCCAGCTCCGGCGTGAGCACCCGATCGGCCAGCAACCGCTGAGCATCCTCGACCCGCTCCAGGAAATGCGGCGCCGGAACCTCAACCGCACGCATCCCCGCATGCAACCGCCCGAGGGCCTCGGCGTACTCGCGCGGTGAGACCTCGGAAGCCGTCACCGGTTCGTAGTACGTCCACAACGTCACCACGAACCCGTCCCGCTCGTAAGCCCGCGGTTCCACCCCAGGCGCGAGACCCGCCACCGGACTCCCCGCCACGGCAAGCTCCCGAGCAAGCTCGACCTCGAACGCCGCGACCTGCTGATCCCCCGGCGCCACCCGAGCCACCACGTCACCCGGCTTCAGCCGCACAATGAGCTTGTTCGAGTTGTTCAGCACCACCGCATCGTCGACCGGCAACCCGAGCGACGAAGCGATCGACACCGCCGCAGCAGTCGCCCGCCTAGCTTCCTCCGCGTCCACGATCTGCCCCCACCACTAGCCACCGACACCTTGCCGTCCCCATCCACGCCCCCAACAGCGAACGCCAACCCCCGCCGGAGGGGGGTGTGGGTGGCGAAGCCCCCACAACGCGCCAAGCGAAGCGCAGGCGCACAAATGACGAAAGCGACCCGGTCCACGCTCTCCGCGGACACGAGTCGCCCATCGCTTTCGTGGACGATACTGGGATCGAACCAGTGACCTCTTCCGTGTCAGGGAAGCGCGCTACCGCTGCGCCAATCGTCCAGTGTGAAGTTGTTGTGCAGGGGTTGATCAGAGGTGGAGACGGGATTCGAACCCGTGTACACGGCTTTGCAGGCCGTTGCCTCGCCTCTCGGCCACTCCACCAGGTGAGAAAGCTGGCCTGCCGAACCCTCTCCGAGCGGACGACCGGGTTCGAACCGGCGACCTCAACCTTGGCAAGGTTGCGCTCTACCAACTGAGCTACGTCCGCGTTGCGCCCGGTGTGTTGTTCCCCCGGCGCGAGAAGAACATTAGCCCATCCGGGCGCGAACACAAAAATCGGGGTACCCCTTCGTCACCCTGTGTTCATGCCGCGATCACGCCTGAGGGGCCGGAATCCCAACGGTGTAAGACGAAACGGCGGCGCACGGACTACTGTGTGGGCCGTTGGAAGGAGCAGGAATGATCGTCTGGCTCAACGGGGCCGTACTGCCGGACCCGGCCGCGGCGGGGTTGTCGGCGCTGGATCACGGGCTGACCACTGGTGACGGAGTGTTCGAGACGCTGAAGCTGGTGAACGGGCGGCCGTTCGCGGTGACCAAGCATCTGCAGCGGCTGGTCCGCTCGGCCACCGGACTCGGCCTGCCGGCCCCGGACGTCGCCGAGGTCGAGGACGCGATCGCGACGGTGGTCAAGGCCGACCCGGACATCGCGTTCGGCCGGCTGCGGATCACCTACACCGGCGGCGTCTCGCCGTTGTCCTCGGACCGGGGCACGACCGGCCCGACGCTGATCGTCGCGTCGCAGGCGATCAAGCCACCGCCCCCGAGCTCCGCGATCGTCACCGTGCCCTGGGTCCGCAACGAACGCAGCGCCGTCGCCGGCCTCAAGACCACGTCGTACGCCGAGAACGTCCGGGCACTGGCCTACGCCAAGGAACGCGGCGCCAGCGAGGCGATCTTCGCCAACACCGTCGGCAACCTGTGCGAAGGCACCGGTTCGAACATCTTCTGCGTGTACGACGGCGAGCTGGTCACCCCGACCCTGGAGTCGGGCGCGCTGGCCGGCGTCACCCGCGGCCTGGTGATCGCCTGGTTCGGCGCCGTCGAGCGCGACGTCCCGCTGGCGAAGCTCGCCGAGGCCGACGAGATCTTCCTCACCTCGACCACCCGCGACGTGCAAGCCATCCACCGCGCCGACGACCGCGACCTCGCCACCCCCGGCGAAGTCACCGCCGCCGTCGCAAAGGTCTTCGCCGAACGCTCCGCCGAGGACATCGACCCCTGATCCATTCCGGGGTGAACTCACCAAACGGCGCCGTCACCACCCCGCCACCCCACCCCGCTCCCCGCCCACTTGCTCCCGCCGGCTCGTGCCTCCCGCCGCCCCGCCCTCTCCATTTCGACGGTTAACCCTGTCAGTGGTGGGTTCTATGGCCGCATGAGCCGGCAGAACCCCCACACGCGACGGTTCACCGTCGAAATGGGGAGGGATCGGCCGACGGCGCCAGGCCGGCATCCCGGCGCAGCACCTCGCAGGCACAACGACAAGCCGCGCCGGTGCGAACACCGGCGCGGCCAACGCGTACGTCGTACGGGGGCCTGCTACTCCCCCGACGCCTTGCGGCGCTCCCGGTACGCCGCCACGTGCAGGCGGTTGCCACAGGTCCGGGCGTCGCAGTAGCGCTTCGACCGGTTGCGGGACAGATCGATCAACGCGTCGTCACAGTCCGGCGCCTCGCAGCGCCGCAGCCGCTCCCGCTCGCCCGCCGAGATCACCTGAGCGAGCGCGATCCCGCACTCGACCGTGATCCGGCAGGTCAGCGACGCGCCGTCCCGCGAATAGTGGATGTGCCACGGATGACCGTCGTGGTTCGTCAGCCGCGGCGTCGTCGTACCGCGCGCGACGATCGCGTTGATCATCGCCGCCGCCTCCGCGTCCGAACTCGTCGTGAACACCGGCGAGAACAACGGCCGCAGATCCCGGACCTCCTGCAGATCCGTCTCGGTCAGCGTCCCGACCGCGCTGAACTCCCGCTCGTGGACGAACTTCTCCAGATCCTCGAGCGAGACCATCGTGTCGACCTGGCTGTTCGGCCCGGGCAGCGTATTGACCAGCCGGACCAGCGTGCCGAGCGCGTGCTCGGTGTCGTGCGAGAAAGTCACAATCACGTCTCCAACGCGACGGGGTCTCCGTCCTGCAGCAAGAGTAGCCCGGCCGGTTTCGTACGTCGCCGTTCCATGCGCTATGGTTTCTCCCGAGCAACACGAGCAACACCCCGAACGGGCGATTGGCGCAGTGGTAGCGCGCTTCGTTCACACCGAAGAGGTCACTGGTTCGAACCCAGTATCGCCCACGAAAGCGATGGGCGACTCGTGTCCGCGGAGAGCGCGGACCGGGTCGCTTTCGTCGTTTTGTGCGCCTGCGCTGCGCTTGGCGCTAGCGGGGGCTTCGCCACCCGCACCCCCTTGGGCCTTCGCTTCGCTCGGCCGCTGTGGCTGGGCGCCGCGGTTGGGTTCGCCTTCGCTTCGCTCGGCTGCTGGGGGCGGCCGCCGCTCTCGGGGTTCGCCTTCGCTTCGCTCGGCTGCTGGGGCTGGCGTTGTCTGTCGGGTTCGCCTTCGCTTCGCTCGGCCGCTGGGGCTGGGTCGCCTTCGCTTCGCTCGGCTGCGGTCAGGTTGGAGTGGGGCCAACCGGTGCGGCGCATTCGTCTCTGCGGGCGGCTGCTCGGTTTGCCACGGCGGCGGTTGCTGCGCCGGTGGCTGCGAAGAGCACGCCCAGGGCGATCCACCCCGGCGTGCCGTGGTCGATGGCGGTGGTGGTGACCACGGCGGGGGCGAGCATCAGGGCCAGGGCGTTGCCGGTTTGGCTGAGGCCTTGGTATGCGCCGGCGCGGGTGGGGTCGGCCAGTTCGAAGGCCATGCCCCAGCCGCCTGCTTCGGCTTGGGTCTCGGCTGCGGAGGAGGCTAGGGCGGCTAGGAAGAGGACTGCGATGGCGGCCGCGACGGTTAGGTGGCCGGCGGTGGCGAAGAGGAGGCAGGCGGTGAACAGGAGCAGGCCTGCTCGACGTACTGAGCGGCCGGCGGTGCGGAGGTCTTGGGTGCCGCGGGAGGCTCGGACCTGGAAGAGGGCCACGTAGGCGGTGTTCACCAGCAGGAGTGCGGAGACGACGATCGTCGGGGCTTCGGTGTGGTCGGCGACCCAGAGTGGGATGCCGACCGTTGTGAGGCCGAAGTGGATTGCCAGTACGGCGTTGAGAATTGTTGACGTGACGTACGTGCGGTCTCGTAGTGGGGAGGGGCCGCGTGACGCTGCGGGGCTGGCGGCGGCGTCCATTCGGGCGGCCAGGCCGGTGACTCGGCGGCGTAGGCCGATCAAGGGGATGGTGCCGAGGATGGTGATCGCGCCGACCAGTACGACCGTCAGGCGGTACGCCGTGGTGGTGTCGACCATCAGGGCCAGGCCCGCCAGCAGGGTGCCGACGCCGATGAGGACGTTCATCACGACGCGCAGCCGGGCGCGGACGGCGACTCGCTCGGGGCCGACGTACCAGCGGGCGAGCAGCGTCATCTGGGCGGTGCTCTGCAGGCCGCGGGTGGCGGAGACGCAGGCCGCGACCAGGACGAAGCTGACGAGGTTTCCGGCGAAGGCGTAGCCCAGCAGCGCGGCTCCGTTCGCGGCGAGTGCCCATTGCTGGAGCCGGTCGGCGCCGCAGCGGTCGCTGAGTCGCCCGCCGGCGTACGACGCGAGGACGCCGACACCTCCGGCGACGGTGAGACCGATGCCGACGACCGCGGCGGACAGGCCGACTCCGCGGGTGAAGTAGAGGGCGCTGACGGCGAAGAACATGCCGCGGGACAGCGACATCGCGGCGACGGCGGAGGCGAGCGCGCGCTCGAGCGGATCGCGGAAGAGTTCAGGCACCCGACAGTTGTGGCATCCGGCGGTACTCCGCGACCAACGATGTAGCGTTTTGCTTCATGATCGAGTACGAGCTCGGGGACAACGATCTCGGCGAGGTGCGGTTCGCGATCTCGCCGCTGAACGAGCTCGTCCTGTCCCTGCGCACCCTGCGCGACCCGGGGCGATTCCCGCTGCAGCTGCCCTGGCTGCGGGCCACGGCTTCGGCGCGCGCGGGGCTCGACCTGGACCTGCTGCGTGCGTTGACGAACGACGCGCTGTGGACGCCGGATTTCCTCACCCCGCGGCCGTTCACACCGCTCGGCCGGATCGACGACGAGTTGGCCGCGGTCACGGCGACACCGGCGGACGCCGTCCGCGCTGATCTGGCGGAGATCCATCCGGCCGGGCTTCCGCCGACACTCCGGGGCCGGCCGGACCGGGTGCTCGACCGCGTGCTGGCCGTCCTGCGGGACTACTGGGAGGCCTGTTTCGAGCCGTACTGGGCGCGGATGCGGACAGTGCTCGAGGCGGATGTCGTCCATCGCGGGCGCGTGATGGCGCAGGCCGGTCTCGCGGCGATGTTCTCGGACGTCGATCCGCATGTTCGCCTCGACGGCACCGTCCTCCTGGTCCGTCTGCGCAGCGACTACTCCTACCGCGCCTCGGCGGCCGGTCGCGGCCTCACGCTCACACCATCGCTCTTCTGCCGGCGCGGATCGGTGCCGATCTCCCCCGACGAGCCGCCGCACATCATGTATCCCGCGCGCGGTCTCGGAACGTTGTGGGAGACCGAGACGACGACGCCCCCGACGGCCCTGGTCGGCCTGATCGGCCGGGTCCGCGCGCAGCTGCTGAGGTTGCTCGAGACGCCGACGTCGTCGACCGAACTCGCCGTCCGCCTCGACGTCACGCCGACCGCGGTCAACCAGCACCTACGCGCATTGCGCGCGTCCGGCCTGCTCATCTCGGCCCGGCACGGCCGCTCGGTCCTCTACCGCCGCTCGGACCTCGGCGACCGGGTGCTCCGCGGCGCGTAGCTGCCAGGCGCGAGCACACGGCCAAGGGCTGTCAGCTCGGCGGACGGATGACGCGTTGCTCGATCGCCCGCGCCACCGCGGCGGCCCGGGTGTCGACCTCGAGCTTGGTGTAGATGTGCGAGAGATGTGATTTCACCGTCGCCTCGCTGACGAACAGGCTGCGGGCGATCTCGCGGTTCGACCCGCCGGTCGCGAGCAGGCCGAGGATCTCGACCTCCCGCTCGGTGAGCAACGGACCCGAACGGCGCATCAGCCGGGCCGCCACCGCGGGGGCCAGGATCGTCTCCCCGCGAGCGGTGCCGCGGATCGCCCGGAACAGGTCCTCGGGTGGCGCGTCCTTCAGCAGGTAGCCCGACGCGCCGGCGTCGATCGCACTGCTGATGTCCGCCTCGGTGTCGTACGTCGTCAAGACCAGGATCTGCGGCGCTTGCGGGAGCGCCCGCAAGCGCGCGGTCGCTTCGGCGCCGCCCGGCCCGGCCCCCAGATTGAGATCCATCAGTACGACGTCCGGCCGGAGTGCGGCGACGAGCTGCATGGCGCTGTGCGCGTCGGAGGCCTCCCCCACGACGGACAGATCGTCCTGCCCCTCGAGCAGAGCACGCATTCCGGCCCGCACGACGGGGTGATCGTCGACCAGCGCGACCCTGATCACGACGGTTCCCCGGCCGCCGGCTTCAGCGGGATCGACGCCGCGAGCGCCGTACCCTCGCCTGGTTCGCTCTCCAGGACCAGGGTGCCGCCGAGGTGGCTCAGTCGCTCACGGATGCCGGCCAGTCCGCGCCCGCGATCCGGGTCGGCCTGCCGGTGGTTCGCGGCCAAGCCATGGCCGTCGTCGCGGACATCCAGTACGACGGCGTCCGGCTGATAGGTCAGCGTGACAACGGCCGTGGTGGCGGCGGAGTGCTCGAGCACGTTGGCCAGGGCGCCACGGGCCGTACGCAGCAGAGCCGTGTCCACCTCAGGGCCGAGCGACACCGGTGTCCCATGCACCTGAACGCGGATGTCGACGCCGCTCACCCCGGCAAGCCGTTCACATGTCTCCCGAAGCGCGCCCGGCAGTGCAGGTCGGCCAGCAGAAGCCAACTCGGCCGGGGCCAGGTCCCGAACCACTCTGCGCACCTCGTCCAACCCGTCCCGGGCAGTCGCCGCGGCCTGGGCCGCATGCTCGCGGGCCGCGGCCGGGCGGTCGTCCCACTCTCGTTCGGCCGCCTGCAGCAGCAGATTGATGCTCGACAGGCCCTGGGCGACGCTGTCGTGAATCTCCCGCGACAGCCGCGCCCGCTCGGACAGCACACCCGCCTGGTGCTGAGCGTCGGCCAGGTCACCCTGCGTCGCGTGCAGGTCGTCCAACAGCAGTTGCCGCGCCACCGCATCCCGCTCCAGCGCCCGGTACGCGCCAACAGCCAGTACGGCGATGCACGCCGGCCCCAGCACGATCGTCGGATCGAGCCGCTCCGCCATCCGGGTCCACTGCACCACCACGACGACCACCATGCCGGCGACCACAGCGCAGGCCGGCCGGAACGTCAGCACCCGCAGCGCCACGAACGACAGCGGCACCGCGCACCACGCGAACGAAGGCGCGAGCAGCACCAGTCCGAACCACACCACGACCAGCAACGCGAGCCACAGCGGGCCGGGTAGCACCGCCCACGCGGCGTACGTCGCCAGCAGCGTCAGGGCGCCCGCGATCATCCACGGGGCCTGGTCGCCGAACCCGTGACCGGTTAGGTAGCGGACCGCGGAGGCGAGCACGAGGACGACGAACGTCGTGTGCAGCGCCTTCAGCAGCCCGCCGGCCTGGCCCAGCACGGCGGCTGGTGTCGGTGAAGTCGTCATGTTCTGCCGATGGTAGGCCCGGGGCGCCGGCTTTCGAATCATCCGATCGGCTATCCGGCGGTGGCCGAACACCCGTCGTCGGCGGCGCTGAGACCGATCAGGCTGGAGACATCCCGTTCCAGCGATGAGAGGTTCCCGATGTCCTTCCGCTCCCTGTCCACCACCCTCGTACTGTCCGTCGCGCTGACCGGGGTCGTCGGCCCCACCGCGTCCGCCCGGCCCGCGAGCTACGAACTGCCGGGCGATCCCGGCGGGTCGAAGTTCGAGGGCATCGGGTACGACGCCCAGGCGCGCAGCTACTACGTCTCGGAGACCACCGGCGGCGAGATCCACCGCGGCCGGCTGGGATCCGCGGCAGCGACCGAATGGCTGGCCGGCGACGGCACGGACGGTCGCTGGACGGCCCGCGGCGTCACCGTCGACGCGCACGGGCGGGTGTACGTCGCGGGCGGCCCGAACGGCATCGACCACCCGGGCGCGCCGGATCTGTGGGTCTACGACCGCACCGGAAAGCTGCTCGCCGCGCTGCGGACCGGCGTACCGAACGCGTTCCTCAACGATCTGGTGATCGGGCCGGACGGCGCGGCGTACGTGACGAACTCGAACGCGCCGCAGGTGTTCCGGGTCGCTGAGCGGGACGGCCGCTGGACCATCCGGACCTGGGCGGACGCGACGGCGACGATCCCCACCCAGGCGGGCTTCAACCTCGGTGGGATCGTGCTGTCCCCGGACCGGACGGCGCTGATCGTGGCCCAGGGCAACGTCGGCAAACTCTGGCGGTTCGCGCTGCGGACCGGCACCGTGTCAGGTGTGGACAGTGGTTCGGCGGAGCTCGTCAACGCGGACGGCCTCGTCCAGGACGGTCGCACGCTGTGGGTGGTGCGCAACTTCTCGAAGGTGCTGAGCACGCTCCGGCTGACACCGGACGGACGCACCGCGCGACTCGTGGCCGCGACTCCCACTGATCCGGACCGCGTGCTCACCACCGCGAAGCTCGCGCAGGGCAGGCTGCTCCTGGTCGACAGCAAGTTCGACGAGGCGACCGCGACCCCGCCGTACCAGGTCGTCACGCTGACCCCGCCGCGCCGATGAAGGTCTTCCGTGCACTGTCGCTGGTTACGGTCGTGGTGGCGACGGCCGGCGCCTGCTCGGCCACCGACGCCGCACCACCACCGACGACGTCCACCTCCACCCCGTCACAGACCCCGAGGCTCACCGTGCCGACAGCAACCGCTCTCGACCAACAGCTGATCGCCGCCGCCTGGAAGAACGACGTCGAGGCCGCGCGCCGGCTGATCGCCGCCGGCGCGGACGTCAACGCGGTCGACACCACCGTGCAGAGCGCCTTCCTGATCGCCGCCAGCGAGGGGTACGTCGAGCTGCTCGACCTCACGCTGAAACACGGAGCCGATGTCCGGAGCCTCGACAGCTACCGCGGCACCGCGCTGATCCGCGCCGCCGAGCGCGGTCACGCCGCCGTGGTCGGCCGGCTGCTCCGGGCCGGGGTGGCGGTGGATCACGTGAACAAGCTCGGGTGGACCGCGCTGCACGAGGCCGTCCTGCTGGGCGAGGGCACCCCGCAGTACGTCGAGACCGTGCGACTGCTCGTCGCCGCCGGGGCCGACCGCGCGAAGCCGGCCGAGCGCGACGGCGTCACGCCGGTGCAGGGCGCCCGGAAGCTCGGCCAGAACGCCGTGAGCGCCGCACTGGAGGCTGAGCGCCCGGACTCCCCCGCGGCCGCGCTGCTCGCGGCGGCGACGTCGGGCGACGCGAACCAGGCAGCCGCGGCGCTGGCCGCCGGTGCGCCGGTCGAGTCGGCCGACAGCAAACGCCGTACGGCGCTGCTGCTGGCGTCGTTGAACGACCGTGTCGAGGTTGCTCGCTTGCTGGTCGCGCTCGGTGCGGACCCGGATGCTCAGGACGACCGGCGGGACTCGGCGTGGCTCGTCACCGGAGTCACCGGGAGTGTCGCGATGCTCGAGAGAGTCTGCTTCCGGCGCAGCCGGATCTCACCCTGCGCAATCGGTTCGGGGGCGTCTCGGTGATTCCCGCGAGCGAACGCGGCCATGTCGAATACGTCCGGCGCGTCGTCCGGACCGGGATCGACGTCAACCACGTGAACGACCTCGGCTGGACCGCTCTGCTGGAGGCCGTGATCCTCGGCAAGGGGACCGAGGGGTGGCAGCAGATCGTCCGCATCCTGCTCACCGCCGGCGCCGACCCGTCCAAGGCCGACAAGGACGGCGTCACTCCCCTTCAGCACGCCCAGCAGCGCGGGTACACCGAGATCGCCGGCATCCTGCGCGCGGCCGGGGCGCGGTAGCCGCTGCGCAGCTCAGGTCAACCACTGGCCGTTCAGCATCAGGTCGCGGTTCTCGAGTTCGTTGGCTTCTCGCCAGGACTGGATCCTGATGGGAGTGACCTCGAAGTACGGGTAGCTGGCCTTGATGGTCCTCGGGTCGAAGCCGGTCTTCTCGGCGAAGGTGTCGGCCTGCTCCTCGGTGGGCGTGAAGGCGGCGGCCGTGCCGGTGATCAGCACGACGTCTCTGGTGTGGCCGATCGCCAGGTGGAGCTGGGGATTGGACCGGAGATTCAGGCTGGTGGGGTTCTTCGAGGCGGTCGACAGGATGAGGGTGCCGCCGGTCCAGAGGAACGAGAGCGGGACCAGGTACGGCGTACCGTCGGGCGACGCTGTGGAGACCCATGCGTCGACGTCGGAGGCCAGCCGATCGAGGGCGTCTTTCACCCGAATGGCAAGGGGGCGCGCGGGTGGTGGAGGGTTGCTCATCGTCACATTGTCGCGGGGCGAATCTGATTTTTCTTCCGCGGTGGGAGTGCGCTACTGTTCTGCTCTCGCAGGGAGCGAAAAGCTCGCGGCGAGAGTGCGGACGTAGCTCAGTTGGTAGAGCGCAACCTTGCCAAGGTTGAGGTCGCCGGTTCGAACCCGGTCGTCCGCTCGGAAGAGGTCAGCAGGCTGAGACTCTGTGGTGGAGTGGCCGAGAGGCGAGGCAACGGCCTGCAAAGCCGTGTACACGGGTTCGAATCCCGTCTCCACCTCGTGTGAATCCCTTCGAGAACTCCATACCTGGACGATTGGCGCAGCGGTAGCGCGCTTCCCTGACACGGAAGAGGTCACTGGTTCGATCCCAGTATCGTCCACGAAAGCGATGGGCGACTTGTGTCCGCGGAGAGCGCGGACCGGGTCGCTTTCGTTATTTGTGCGCCTGCGCTGCGCTTGGCGCGAGCGGGGGCTCCGCCACCCGCACCCCCTTGGGCCTTCGCTTCGCTCGGCCGCTGTGGCTGGGCGCCGCGGTTGGGTTGGCCTTCGCTTCGCTCGGCTGTTGGGGCTGGCGTTGTCTGCCGGGTTCGCCTTCGCTTCGCTCGGCCGCCGGCGGCTTGGCGGGTTAATGCATGGCCCTGGTCCTGGTTGGCTGTTTCAATCTGTCGGCATGAGCTCTGTGTGGGTGGGTGAGCGGGTTCGGTTGCGGGCGATCGAGCCTGAGGACTGGGCGGACTTCCTGCGGTTCGACCAGGACAGTGAGGTGCAGCGCAACGCCGACATGGTGCACGCGCCGCGGTCGGCGTTCGCGATGCAGGCGTGGGCCGAGGAGCAGGCGACGCACGGGGAGGCCGACGACCGGCTGCAGTTGGCGATCGAGTCGCTCGAGACCGACACCGTGGTGGGAGCGTGCTCGACCAACGACACCAGCCGGCGGTGCGGGCGGTTCAGCTACGGGATCGCGATCGGGCGCGAGCACCAGCGGCGCGGGTACGCGAGCGACGCGGTGAAGGTGCTGCTGCGGTTCATGTTCCAGGAACGGCGCTACCACAAGTGCGAAGCGGGGGTGTACGCGTACAACGACGCGTCACTGGCGCTGCAGGAAGGGCTCGGGTTCCAGCGCGAAGGGGTGTTGCGCGATCACGAGTTCCTCGCCGGCGCGTACCAGGACCTGGTGGTTTTCGGGATCACCGCCGAGGAGTTCGCGCAGCGTCACATCCGCAGGTGAGACCCGCCGTTGAAGTCCAGGACCGTGCCGGTGGCGAACTCGGCCGCCGGCGACGCCAGGTAGAGGATCGCCGCGGCGACCTCGTCGGGTGAGGCGACGCGTTCGAGCGGGCTCTCGAGCCGGCGGCGGTCGTAGCCGTCGCCGGACAGCGCCTCGGCGGCCATGTCGGTGGTGGTCCAGCCCGGCGCAATCGCCGTGACCGCGATGCCCTCCGGGCCGAGCGCACGGGCCAAGGACTGCGAGAGCGAGACCAGGCCCGCCTTGCCGGCGCCGTACGCGGGCTGGTTGGGCTCACCGCGGAACGCGCCGCGGGATGAGACGTTGACGATCCGCCCGCCGCGACCCATGTGCTGGACGGCGCACCAGCAGGTGTTCGCGGCGCCGATCAGGTTCACGCCGAGAGTGTCGGCCCAGGCCTGCTGCCATTCGTCGTACGCCGTCTGCCGGATCGGGTGCGGCGCGTAGACGGCCGCGTTGTTGACCAGTACGTCGATCCCGCCGAGCGCCGCCGCGGCCTCGTCGACCATCCGCCGGATCGCGTCGGCGTCCGACAGATCGGCTTGTACGACGACGTGCCCTTCCCCCGGCAGGTCCTTCAGCACCTCTTCGGCCGCATCAGCCGACGCGCCGTAGTGCACCGCGACCCGATCCCCCGCCGCGGCGAACGCCCTCGCCGTCGCCGCACCGATCCCCCGCGAAGCTCCTGTCACCAACACCGAACGACTCATGCCCCGAGTCTTTCATCGGCCCTTCTCGGTGAAGTGCGGACGTCCAGCACCCACCAACCACCCAGATCCGGCCGTGCCCGACGCGTTGCCCGCTCAGGCCGTTCCGGCAGGGCGGGTTGGTGAGTGCTGCACGTCCGCCTCGAAAGCATCCGGCGAAGCCGCTCGATCCCGGCGCCGGCCGGCGAAGCCGCCCACTTCCGCGCCGCCGGAGTACCCCCGCGCGGCCGGCGAAGCCGCCCACTGCCGCGCCGCCAGCCTACCCCCGCACGGCCGGCGAAGCCGCCTGGTTCCGACGCCGGCTGCCGAACAGTCCCCGCGCCGATCCGCGGGCCGGGATCGCGGCAGCGGTCGAGCAGTTCGCGATGCCCGGGCTTCACTGGCGTGGCGTGATGTCCCGGCGGTAGCCCTTCGACTGGCGGGCCCATTCCTTCTTCGCCTCGGCTCGCAGCCGCGCATCGGTACGCCGCGCCATGAACGCCGCTTCGCGCTGCAGCTTCACCCAGCTCTCGTACCGGCGTACCGGAAGGGTGCCATCGGCAAGGGCTTTCTGGACGGCGCACCCCGGCTCGGTCTGGTGCACGCAGTCCTTGAACTTGCACTGGTCCGCGAGTCCGCTGATGTCCGGGAACGCGGCGACCAGGCCCTCGCCGAACTCCTGCAGCCCGATCCCCCGCAGTCCGGGGGTGTCGATCACGACGCCGCCCTGCGGCAGCAGGATCAGCTCACGCCGTACCGAGGTGTGGCGGCCCTTGCCGTCCTCGCGGATCGCTTGCACGTCGAGCAGTTCGACGCCGGCCAGGGCGTTGACCAGGGACGACTTGCCGGCGCCGCTGACGCCGAGCAGGGCCATCGTGGCGTTGCCGTCGAGCAGCGCGCGGACCGGTTCGAGGCCTTGGCCGGTGGTCGCGCTGCAGACCAGGACGTCGGCGCCGGGCGCGGCCGTGGCGACGTCCTCGGCGATCGAGTCCGCGTCGCCGACCAGGTCGGACTTGGTCAGTACGACGACCGGGCGGGCGCCGCTTTCCCACGCCAGGGCGAGGAAGCGTTCGATCCGGCCGATGTTGGGTTCGGGGATCAGGCCGGCGACGATCGCGATCACGTCGACGTTCGACGCGAGCACCTGGCCGCGCGACGAGCCGCCGACCTCGGCGCGGACGATCGCCGTACGGCGGGGAGCGACCGCTTCGAGCGTGATCCGGTCGTCGGGCCAGCGCCGCAGCGCGACCCAGTCGCCGGTACACGGAGAGGCCTGGGCGTCGCTCGCCACGGCGGCGAGCACGCCGCCGGACCAGCTGGCGCGGACCGGGCCGTCCTCGGTGAGCACGGTGGACAGACCTTTGTCGACCCGGACGACGCGTCCCGGGACCAGGCCGGCCGCACCGGGAAGAGTGGACAGGTAGTCGGCCGTTGGAGTGTCCAGGCCGAGAGAGACAAGCGCTGCTGACATGGTGCGACGAACCTTTCGGGAGGTCCGGCCGCGGAGTTCAGCTCGGCGGCCGGACGGAGTGGGAGCGAGCGGGCCCCTCGGCTCGGTGGTCCTCGGGGGCCAAATGGGAGTTCATGGTCGTCTCACTCCCTTCGGTGGTCCTTGCCGCCGGATCCGGCGGACTGTCGCGATAGGAGAAGCGTAGGTCGACTTCCCACCGGCCGCACCGCAATTACCCACCCGGTACGACGGGCCGCCGCACCGCCGGGCACTACCGAGGGGTGTCGGTCCGGTTCACCTGGGCAACCTTGTCGGACGCGGCGCGGGGCGCGGGATCCTCGGCCCCTCCGACCGGCGCGGCCTCGACGCTCGCCTCGGACTTTCCCTCGACCTTCGCCTCGACCTTCGCCTCGACCTTCGCCTCGACCTTGGGCTCTGACTTGGGCTCTGACTTAGGTGCTGACTGCACAGCCGGCTCGGCGGGCGGCAGGTCCTTGTCCCCCGGACGCCGGCCGTCGTGCGTCGGGTAGCCGATCGTGTGCCCCGGCGGATCCACCGGCGACCCCGGCGACATCGCCTCGACAGTGCGGGCGATCTTGACCTCCGGCCGCAGCTCGCCGGGCGTCAGCGGGTGCTCCTCGTGGTGGCTCGGGTCCGGCTCGGCCTTCATCACCGGCTCGAGCGCGTCGCCCTTGCGCGCCTTGTGCGGCCACAACCGGTCCACGACCGCGTTCAGCGCGGCACCGATCAGCACCGCGATCGCCGTCATGTACAACCACAGCAGCACCGCGATCGGCGCCGCCAGCGGCCCGTAGATCGACGTACCTCCGACGGTGCTCTGCAGGATCCAGCGCAGCAGGAAGCTGCCGAGGATCCAGATCGACAAGGCCAGGAACGATCCCGGCAGGTCGGAGGCCCACGGTGTCCGGACCGGCACCGACAAGTGATAGAGCGTGTTGAGGAAGCCCGCGGACAGGATCGTGACGACCGGCCAGTACAGCTGGTTGAGGAAGTCCAACCGGTCCGGCAGCAGCGCATCGACCGCGTCGGGTCCGGCCAGCACCAGCGGCAGCACGATCACGCCGATCACCAGCGCCGCGCAGTACAGGCTGAACGACAGCGCCCGGGTCCGGACGATGCCGCGCTTGCCGCCCATCCCGTACATGATCGTGATGGTGTCGACGAACACGTTCAGCGCCCGGCTGCCCGACCACAGCGCGAGCACGAAACCGATCGAGATGACGTCCGGGCGGCCGCCGTTCAGCACCTGGTTCAGCGTCGGCACGATCACCGTCTTGACCGAGTCGTCGGTCAGCGCCCGGGCCGCGAGTTCGGCGATCTGGGCCTTGATGTCCTCGATCGTCTCGACCTCGAAATACCGGCTGGCGATGTAGCCGATCGAGCCGGCCAGTCCGAAGATCAGCGGCGGCAGCGAGAGGATCGCGAAGAACGCTCCCTCGGCGGCCAGGCCGGTGACCCGGTAGCGCAGACAGGTGCCGACGGTCTGTGTGATCAACTTCCAGGTCGTCGCGGGGATACGTCGCACCCAGGCGAGTGAGACCGACGTCCCACCGCCTCGCGCTGACCCAGAGCGTGCCATACCGCTTACCGTACTGACATGGCGGACCCAAACGCTGTAACGAACCAAGCTCCCCCACTCCAGGGAGTGAACTTCTTCACCCAGGACCAGTCGCTCGGTGACGCACTGCTTCCGCACGCGGACCTGGCCAAGGACTCCACGCTGACCGCGATCGGAGAACTCGCGGGATCGCAGGAAGCGCTCTCCCATGCTCTTCCCGCGAACCAGAACTCCCCCGTCCTGAAGACGCACGACCGGTACGGCCACCGCGTCGACGAGGTCGAATTCCACCCGTCGTGGCACTGGCTGATGGACAAGGCGGTCGGCTTCGGCCTGCAGGCCGCGCCCTGGACCAGCACCGCACCCGCGCCGCACCTGACCCGCGCCGCCGGTTTCTACGTGTGGTCCCAGGTCGAGCCCGGCCACGGCTGCCCGATCTCGATGACGTACGCCGCCGTGCCCGCACTCCGCACGTCGGAGTCACTCGCCGCCGAGTGGATCCCGCGCCTCGCCTCCACCCAGTACGACGTACGCCGGCTGCCGGTCGCGGACAAGTCCGGCGTGCTCGCGGGCATGGGGGTGACCGAGAAGCAGGGCGGTTCCGATGTCCGCGCCAATCTGACGACCGCGACGCCGACCGAGAACGGCGGGGACGAGTACCTGCTGACCGGGCACAAATGGTTCTGCTCGGCGCCGCAGGCCGACGTGTTCCTCGTGCTCGCCCAGGCGCCCGAGGGGCTGAGCTGCTTCGTCGTGCCCAGGGTTCTTGCGGACGGCAACCGGAACGCCTTCGCGCTGCAACGGCTCAAGGACAAGCTCGGCAACCGCTCCAACGCCTCCAGTGAGGTCGAGTTCCACGGCACGGTCGGCTACCGGCTCGGCGACGAGGGCGCCGGGGTGCGCACGATCATCGAGATGGTGGCCGCGACCCGGCTCGACTGCGTGCTCGGCTCGGCCGCGCTGATGCGTCGCGCGCTGGTCGAGGCGACCTGGCACACGTCGTACCGCAGCGCGTTCGGTGGACTGCTGCGCGACAAGCCCGCGATGCGCAACGTGCTGGCGGATCTGGCCATCGAGAGCGAGGCAGCAACCGCTCTCTCGATGCGTCTCGCGGCAGCCGTCGACGCGTCCGAAGCCGGTGACGAGCAGGCGAAGGCGTTCCGCCGGATCGCGCTCCCGCTGGCCAAGTTCTGGGTCTGCAAGCGGACGCCGATGATGGCGGCCGAGGCGCTGGAGTGCCTTGGCGGCAACGGGTACGTCGAGGAGTCAGGGCTGCCGCTGCTGTTCCGCGAGTCGCCGCTCAACTCGATCTGGGAGGGCTCGGGCACGGTCAACGCGCTCGACGTCCTGCGGGCGCTGCGGCGGCCGGAGTCGTTGCAGGCCTGGCTGACCGAGATCGCCGCCGCCCAGGGCGCTGATCCGCGACTGGACGCGGCCGTGACCGACGTACTGGAAGCGCTCTCCGACGTTTCCGAGGCCGAAGCGGGCGCTCGCCGGTTGGCCGCACGGATGGCGGCGTGCCTGCAGGCTTCCTTGCTGGTCAGGTACTCGACACCCGAGGTGGCCGACGCGTTCGTGGCGTCGAGGCTGGCCGGTGACTGGGGTGGCGTGTTCGGAACGCTGCCGCGGACCACGCCGTTCGGATCGATCGTCGACCGCGTCCTGCCATGACGCCGCAGGCACGCTAGGGTTACCAGCGCGACTGGCGCGTGAGGTGGAGAACCACCGGGGAGCAAGAAGACGCCGGCACCGTGCGCCTGGGTGCCGCGACCGTGCGAACCTCAGGAGACAACGATGACTCAGCCCTTCGACGCCGCCACGGCGTCGGCCGCGTACCGCAACGCGCTCGAGGTGATCGGCGCGGTGGAGCCCACCATCGCCGGCGCGATCAAAGCCGAACTGGAAGACCAGCGCAGCTCGCTGAAGCTGATCGCCAGCGAGAACTACGCCTCGCCCGCCACCCTGCTGACGATGGGCAACTGGCTGTCCGACAAGTACGCCGAGGGCACCGTCGGTCACCGGTTCTACGCCGGCTGCCAGAACGTCGACACCGTCGAGCAGACCGCCGCGGACCACGCGAAGGCGCTGTTCGGCGCACCGCACGCCTACGTCCAGCCGCACTCCGGCATCGACGCCAACCTGGTCGCGTTCTGGGCGATCCTGGCCAACCGGATCGAGGCTCCCGCCCTGGCCGAGGCTAGCGCCAAGCACGTCAACGACCTGTCCGACGAGGACTGGACCAAGCTGCGCAAGGCGCTCGGCGATCAGAAGATGCTCGGCATGTCGCTGGACGCCGGCGGTCACCTGACGCACGGCTTCCGCCCGAACATCTCCGGCAAGATGTTCCACCAGAGCTCGTACGGCACCGACCCGGAGACCGGGCTGCTCGACTACGACAAGGTCGCCGCGACCGCGCGCGAGTTCAAGCCGCTGATCCTGATCGCCGGCTACTCGGCGTACCCGCGCAAGGTGGACTTCGCCAAGATGCGCGAGATCGCCGACGAGGTCGGCGCGACGCTGATGGTCGACATGGCGCACTTCGCCGGCCTGGTCGCGGGCAAGGTGTTCACCGGCGACTTCGACCCGGTCCCGCACGCGCACGTCACGACCACCACCACGCACAAGTCGCTGCGCGGCCCGCGCGGCGGCATGGTGCTGTGCCAGCCCGAGTACGCCGACGCCGTCGACCGCGGCTGCCCGATGGTGCTGGGCGGCCCGCTCAGCCAGGTGATGGCGGCCAAGGCCGTCGCGCTGGCCGAGGCGCGCCGGCCGGAGTTCCAGACCTACGCGCAGGCCGTCGCGGACAACGCGGTCACCCTGGCCGAGGGCCTGATGAAGCGTGGCGTGAAGCTGGTCACCGACGGCACGGAGAACCACCTGGTCCTGCTCGACGTCTCGTCGTACGGGATCACCGGACGCCAGGCCGAGTCGGCGCTGCTCGACGCCGGCATTGTCACCAACCGCAACGCCGTACCGCGTGACCCGAACGGCGCCTGGTACACCTCCGGCGTCCGGATCGGTACGCCGGCGCTGACCACCCGCGGCTTCGGCGCCGACGAGTTCGACCGGGTCGCCGAGCTGATGGTGGACGTGCTGTCCAGCGTCACGCCGACCTCCACGTCGACCGGCGCACCGTCGAAGGCCAAGTACGTGCTGGCCGACGGCGTCGCCGACAAGGTCCGCGCCGCCTCGGCCGAACTGCTCGACAAGCACCCGCTGTACCCGGGTCTCGATCTGAACTGACCCTGCCGAGAGCGCGTGTTGCCTTCGGGCAGCACGCGCTCTCTCGCGTTTCCTGGCGACCGCGCCGCCAAGGAGCGGGGAGAAGCGTCAGAGGTTCAAGGCGTAGACGGCGATGGCCGCGAAGTCGTCGGCTGGTTCGGAGGACTGCCAGGAACGGACGTCGTCGACGTAGCGGGAGCCCTTGCCGGTGAAGGGTTCGTAGCGGTCGACGCCGTTGGCCGGGCAGGGACGCATGCTGTCGAGGTGGTCGCCGAGGCCGTCGGCGAAAAGGGCGGCGGAGTTCGGGCCGTTGACGACGGCGCCGGTCAGCGGGCGGTTCTTCAGGTTGGCGATCTGGTGGTGCGGGCAGCGCTCGGTGGTCTCCCCGACGCCGATCATGAACGGGACACCCCACGGGTTCGCGCCGAACGTCCAGTCGAGCTGGCGGGCGCCGAAGATGTCGTAGCGGCGGTCGCCGGTGACGTCGCGGTACAGCCGCGCGGTCGCGGCCAGGCCGAAGGCGTGCGGTACGGCGTCGAAGTTGTCGTACTGCGCGCCCGCGCCGAACGGCTCCTCTGCCGCGCGGCGCACGCCGATCTCCAACTGGGCCCGCAGATCAGCTGTCACGGCGGCGACGTCCACCGCCGCTCCCGTACGACGGTCGGCGCGCACCGCGCGGATCAGGTCCGCGTGAGCGAGCGCGCTCACGTCGTACAGGTTGAGCGTGTCCCCGCCCGCTTCGTGCTGCAGATACTGACCGGCCCAGTAGTTCGCCTTTTGCAGCCACGTCCGGTCCCGCGGGTCGCGCAGCTTCTGGGCGGCCAGGGCGAGCTCGGCGGCGCCCAGCTCGAGATCATCGCGCCACGCGCTCTCCGGATAGAACGCGAACGGCAGCGACGTGACCAATTGAGTCACGCCCGTGGTCTTTGCCTGCGCGTAGATCTGTGCCGCCGTCTCCAGATGCCGACGGGCCTTCACCGGCGACAGCTCGACCTGGGCGGCGAGCGCGAACGCCGCGGCGGTCCGGCCGGCCAGGTTCGGGCTGATCGGCTGTCCCGGCGCCGCGGCGCGGAACACCGGCCGGTTCCTCAGGAAGCGCTCTCCCGGTTCTCCGAGCGTGTCGTCCGCCTCGGGCAGCCGCCACACGTCGTGGTCGCCGACGAACGTGCCCTCGACGTTCCCGGTCCCGACGCCGACCTGGATGTAGAGCGTCTTCGTCCGCTCGTCCCACATCTTGTCCAGCCAGTCGAGCCCGTGCCGCGCTTCCTTCACCAGCACCGGATCCAGCCGCCGGCCGTCCCGAGCCGATGCCCACAGCAACGAGTCCGAGTACGCCGCGATGTGGGTGAACTTCAGGTAGTCGCCGGCGTCGAACCAGCCGCCCTCGACGTCGACCGGACCGCCGATCCGGCGCAGCTCACCGGTCGACTGATCCGTGTCCGGCCCGGTGAACACCGGCCACTCGTAGACCGACGCGGACCGATCGGTCAGATGCGACGGCGTCCGCCCGAGCGGCCCGCTCGGCACGTCAGCGCCGTCCCGCTGCCCGGTGAAGAACCCGACCGCCTTGTCTGCCGCCGCCCGCTTCAGCCGATCCCCGACCCGCACCTCGAACTCCGGCGAGGCCGTCGCACCGTCCACCTCGATCCGGTACTTCCCCGGCCGCCGTACGCCGGAGAAGTCGACGCGGTACACGTGCCGGTACGCCGCGTTCCACTCCCCCGCGTCAGCGCCGACCCGCCCGGTCAGCACCCGCCGGCCACGCTGATCCACCACCGCGAACGACGTGCCCGCCGCGCTCGATCCGGTCATCAGGTAACCCACCTTGGCCGCGCCGGCGGCGTACCCGAGCTGGTTCACCCGGACGACGCCGGCAGCCGCCTGCGCGGAAGCAGGCGCGATCGCGAGCAGCAAACTGGCGACCACGGCGAACGGCACGAGCCGGCGAGCACGACGAAAGGGGCGCATGGCAACGGCTCCTCAAGAGTCAACCGTTAGGAAACTTTCCTATTGGTCGCCACAAACTAGCGCCCTGCCTGCGAGGCGGCAAGAGATCAAGCCCGCCAAGAATCGTGCCCCCGGGTCAGCCGTCCCCGTTCAGTACCTTCTCCAGATGCCCAGGTGGCCACTCGACCAACTCGATGCGATACCCGTCGGGATCGATCAGCCAGGCGGTCTTCGGACCGTCGGATCCGGCCGGAAACTCCGGCGGACCAGGCTCCAGACCGGCCGCCGTCAGCCGGTCGAGCGTCGTACTGAGCGTGCCCACGTCGATCGCCAAGTGCTCGAAGCCGCCGATCTCGACCGGACCGTCAGCCGGCCGATGAACCAGCTCGAGCGAAACGCTCTGCTCGTCGGGCAGCTTCAGCCAGACCAAACTGGAGCCGTCCTCGAACGGAACAGTGCCGAGTTCGGTGTAGCCCAGCGCGCGGTAGAAGGCCAGTGAGCGCTCGAGGTCGCTCACGCGGTAGGCGAACAGGATCGTCTTCATGCTTCTCGATCCAACGCGCGCCGCCGCGCTCAGGTCAACCGCGCAGCCGACCAGATCATCAGCGCCGCGAAGACCGCCCCGAGCACACCACAGGCCAGGCCGATCCCCGCCAGCGACACCATTGCGCCGAAGCCGGTCATCGCCAGCGGCATCAGCGCCTCGTCCGACAGGCTGACGATGCTGCTCGTCCGCCCCAGGTACGCCGGGGCGATGGTCTGCTGGAACGCGGCCGACAACTGCGCCGACGCGAGCCCCGCGGTGAACCCGATCACGGCCATCGCCACGAAGACCCCGATCCGCGGCGCGAAGCCGATCGCCACACAGCCCGCCGCCTGGAAGATCAGCGCCAGCAAACCCGCCCGAGCAAGGTTCACCGGCTTCCATCGCATCGCCAGCACAGCCCCGGCAGCAGCGAGCAGCCCGGAACAAGCTTGGAACAGACCGAGTGAACCAGCGCCCCAGCCGGCCGCCGACGTCCGCTGCACCAGGCCCACGGCAAGCACCGGTCCCACGCACAGGTTCAGCCCGAACAACGCGATCACCAGCGTGCGCGCCGGCCGATCGCCGCGCAGGTAACCGAAGCCGGCCTTGAGATCGGCGCGGATCGATCGGCCGCCCGACGACACCTGCGGAAGCCGCGGCCGCACGACCCAGACCAGCGCGACGGCGATCACCGCGAAGGACACCGCGTCGACCACCATCACCATCGCCAGTCCTCCGTGCGCGACCAGGAAGCCGCCCAGCGGCGCACCGACGAAGACCGCGAGCCGGTTCGCGAGCTGCGTCCCGGCGGCGAGCTTGACCAGGTCCTCGCCTCGCACCATTCGCCGAGGCATCGTGCCCGCCGCCGGCGTGTAGATCGCATCCACCAGCCCGAACAGCACGGCAACCGCCAACAGTAAGCCGAGTGACACTCCGGCGATCGACACCACCGCAGCAGCAGCCGCCAGTACGACGATCCGCCCGAGATTGGCCAGGACCATCGTCCGGCGCGCGTCGACCCGGTCGGCGAGCGCGCCACCCCACAGCAGCACCAGCGCCCGCGGCAAGGCGCCGATCCCCATCACCAGCCCCGCGCCCGCCGGTGTCGTCACCTGCGTCGCGCTCCACGCCAGCCCGACGTACCAGGCAACGTCCCCCGCCTGCGAGATCCCAGCCGACAGGATCCAGCCCTGCACCCGGCGGTCCCGCGCCAACGGTGGGAAGTCCACCGTCGCGGTCATGGCCGAGCCGGCACCGCGTGGCTGAACACGAACACCGGCCGCGCCAGCTCGCCCTCGGACGGCGCGTCGACGTACTCCTGGACCAGGGCACTCATCCGCGCCCCGAGTTCCTCCAGCCGGTCGGGAGTCAGCGTCACCCAACTCTCGGTCGAGAACGCCGCCCGCACCCAGCTCTCGTCGTACTCCGATCGCAACCCGAACCACTGCCGCACCTTGGTCGTGTGATGGGTGAGGTTCGCCTCCTCGGCGGTCTCGGCGACCAGTTCCGCGGCCGGGTCGCCGCCGGCGTCCGCGATCGACCACGAGTACGACGCCCGCGCGCTGCGCCACCAGCGTTCCCGCCGGGTTCGCGCGAGCTCCGGCGCCTCCTCGATCACCCCGGCGGCCGCCAGCACCTTGAGGTGATGACTGATGTTGCCGACCAGTTCCCCGGTCGCCTCGGCCAGCCGCGACGCGGTCGACGGCCCGTTCACGCCGAGCAGGTCGATCAGGCGCCGGCGCAACGGATGGTGGATCGCGGCGATCACGGACGGGTCGGCAGTACGCCGATTCGCGGGGCTCATGGTCCCGAGGCTAGATCCACAAGAGTTCTTGCGCAAGAGGTCTTGTTGATCAGACCTGTTCCCGGCCGGGTCCCCTGCCTTCCCGGCAACGGACGCGAAACGTTCATCGCCGCTGCCTAGCGTCGATCCGCCTGCGCCCCCGGCCCTCCGCATCCCCATCGACTCCCGGAGTCCCATGAACCACGCATCCCCTGAAGAGATCGCCGGAATCAGTCGCCGCCAGGTGATCGCCACCGGCGCCCTGGTCGCGGCCGGCGGCCTCGCCCCGCTGCCCGCCGGCGCGGCGCCCGCCAAGCAACCCGACGAGTCCAGCACCAAGCACGGCGAAGGCCAGGCACCACGAGGCGAATGGCTCGCCGGCGACACCCACGTCCACGACGACCACTCGTCCGACGGCAGCCTGCCCCGGCAGACCTCCGGCCAGCGGCTGCCCGGAAACCTGTCGGTGGCCGACCAGATCGGCCAGGCCGAGCGAATGGGACTGGACTTCCTGCCGCTCACCGATCACCGCACGTACGACCAGCACTGGGATCCGCAGTGGCGATCCGAGAAGTTGCTGCTGATCCCCGGCGAGGAGGTGAACGGCTCGCCGCACGCGATCGTGCTGGGCGCGGTGGACACCGTTGTCGACGGCGCCAACCCGCCGGGCTCGGCGGCGTACCGGCACGTTCAGCAGTCGATCTGGGACGCGCACGCGCAGAACGCCGTCTGGTCGACCGCACACCCGGACAACGGCGAGTACACCCCCGCCGCAGGGGTGAACGACAACGCCAGCGCCCAGGCCGTCGACGTCGTCGAGATCTGGAATCCGGCCTCCGACCCCGACGCCCAACTCGACTACGCCGAGAACCGCTGGAACCGCGGGTTCCGCTTCGGCGCCGTCGCGGCGAGCGACTGTCACTTCCGCGAGCTGTGGGGAACGGCCGGTCCAGGCGAGGCGACGACGTGGGTTTTCGCCGCCGAACGGACGCAGCGCGCGGTGCTCGACGCCCTGCGGGCCGCCCGCACGACGGTCTCCTACAAGCCGACCGGACTGTTCGTCACCCTCGAGGCCGACCTGGACGGCGACGGGATCTTCGAGCTGATCGGTGGCGACGAGGCAGTACTGCGCACCGCCACGCTGCCGCGGCGAGCGGCTCTGCGGGTCCGGGTTCGTGGCGGAGTGGGCACGCGAGTGCTCGTGCACGCCGCTCCCGGCCGCGCCGTCGCGCCGCTGGCCGAGTTCAAGCCGACCTCCGCGGACGCGACGTACGTCGTACCGGTCGGGAAGCTGGCGGGGACGCACAGTTGGTGGCGGGTCGAAGTCCGGGCGCCTGGAGACGTGTCTGGCCGGGACGCTGATCCGACGCTGCCGGATCAGCTGCGGGCCGCCACTTCCCCGGTGTTCGTCTCAGTGGGTACTGCCGCCACGGCCGCTCCCGAGCTCGCTCTGCCCGCGGCCTCGACCGGCGAGGACCACTCCGAACGGGTGCTCGGCGAGATCGGCGAGTTCACCGGCTTCGCCGACGTCTCCGTCCAGGACGGCGTCACCCATGTGGTTGCCGAGAGCCACCAAGATGGCTCGGTGGGCGTGCTGTACCGGCGCCAGAACGCCCACGGCAGAAGGGAAACCGTCCTTCAGCTGTCCGACCGGTCGCATGTCGCCCGAGCTCCGCGCGTCGTTGCGTCGGGCAAAGACGTGTGGGTGGTCTGGCAGGACGAGGACGGCGAGCAGCCGCACCGGCCGGACATCGTGCTGCGGCACAGCGGCAACGGCGGTCACACCTTCGCCCCACCGGTGCGACTGAGCACCGGAAGCGGTCGTGCCGTCCACCCGGCGATCTGCGTTGCCGACCGGCGTCCGGTGGTCGCGTGGGCCGACAACACGGCCGGCGCGTTCGACGTCCTGGTCCAGGTCGTCGGCGTCGACCGGCACCCGGTGAACATCTCGGCGCCGGGCAAGGCCACGTCGGCCGGAACGCCCGACGACGCCCGCTCGCCGCGCTACCCGGCGTCACTGTTCCCGACCCTCACGGTCAGCCGTGACCGCCGGCTCGTGGTCGCCTGGCAGGACAACCGGTACGACGCCGACCCGCTCTGGACCGGTCACACCCCGCCGGCCGGCCAGGCGCCCACCGGCAACTCCGACCCGGACAACTGGCAGATCCTCAGCTCGGCCCGCGACCTCGGCGCCGACGCCTGGACGCCGCCCGCCCGGATCGCGGTGACGACGATGGCGGACCGCCACCCGAGCATCGCCGCCGACCGCGAAGGCACTCTCGTCGCCATCTGGGAGACCAAGACCCTCCAGAGCTCGGGCGCCAACCTGTCCCTGCGCGCGAGCCGTTCCAGCGACGGCCTCACCTGGTCTGTGCCAGAACCCGTCGCTTCCGCGCCGGCGGCGATGAGCCAGCGCCCGCGGCTCGGCCGCGACCGCGACGGCTCGATCCGGGCCGTCTGGTACGACTCCCGCTCGGCCGACTGGCGATGGAAGGTCTTCACCGCCACCGCCGGCCGGACCGGTTGGTCGGCGCCGGTTCAGCTCAGCACGGCAGGCAACAACACCTGGCCCGCGGTCGACCAGGGCGTCGTGGCGTTCACCACAGACCGGGCCGCCGAGCGCGACCAGCGCGATCGGACCCAGCAGGTCCACCTGGTGACCATCCCCCGGAGCTGAACAGCTGAGTTGTGGTACGCCGAAGACGACCGTCCCGGCGTACCACAACCGGTCAGTAGACCCTTTCGGCAATAGCAAGTGTTCTTGTGCAAGACTTCTTGCAGATCACGATCTGAGCGCGAATCATTTCCCACCAGACTGCTAGACTTATCCGCATCGTGAGATCTCATCTCGAATAGCAGGATTGGGAGTTGATTTAACAGCTAGCTGACCTGATCGTTGTGAGCATGCTCGCTGCCCTGACCACCCACCTCGTAGGTCGCATTCACGTCGACCTCGGGCGGATGCGCAGCGCCATCTGTTGTCCTTCGACGTTCTGACAGCCACCCCGCCGGGCCGGTCACGGCCCCCTGATCACCTGATCATCGCTGGGTGCGCACCGCGCAGACCGGATCGAACCGACGACGCTTCGAGCCCCCATCGCGAGCGCACCTGTCTGTAGAGACAAGGACACGCCCCCAGATGACTGGCGTCACCTCTGCCCCCCGCAAACCAGCCCGCCCCCGCAAGGGCAAGGGCGAAGGCCAGTGGGCGCTCGGCTACCGCGAGCCGCTGAACAAGAACGAGGAGAACAAGAAGAACGACGACGGCCTGAACGTCCGGGCCCGGATCGAGAACGTCTACGCGCACGGTGGTTTCGACTCGATCGACCCGGCCGACCTGCGCGGGCGCTTCCGCTGGTGGGGGCTCTACACCCAGCGCAAGCCCGGCATCGACGGCGGCAAGACCGCGACGCTGGAGCCCGAGGAGCTGGACGACAAGTACTTCATGCTCCGGGTCCGGATCGAGGGCGGCCAGCTGACCACCGAGCAGCTCGAGGTGATCGCGGAGGTGTCCACCACCTACGCCCGCGACACCGCCGACATCACCGACCGGCAGAACATCCAGCTGCACTGGATCCGGGTCGAGGACGTGCCCGCGATCTGGCAGAAGCTCGAAGCGGTCGGCCTCTACACCACCGAGGCCTGCGGCGACGTGCCGCGGGTGATCATCTCCAGCCCGGTGGCGGGCATCGCCGCCGACGAGATCATCGACCCGACGCCGGCCGTCAACGAGATCGTCGACAAGTACATCGGCAGCACCGAGTTCTCCAACCTGCCGCGCAAGTTCAAGACCGCGATGACCGGCCACCCGTCGCACGACGTGGTGCCGGAGGTCAACGACATCAGCTTCGTCGGCGTCGTCCACCCCGAGCACGGCCCCGGCTTCGACCTGTGGGTCGGCGGCGGCCTGTCCACCACCCCGATGCTCGCCCAGCGCGTCGGGGCGTGGATCCCGCTCGACGAGGTGCACCTGGCCTGGAAGGGCGTCGTCAGCATCTTCCGCGACTACGGCTACCGCCGGCTGCGCAACCGGGCCCGGCTGAAGTACCTGGTCGCCGACTGGGGCATCGAGAAGTTCCGTGAGGTGCTGGAGAGCGACAAGTACCTCGGCCGGAAGCTCATCGACGGCCCGGCGCCCGAGGTCCCCGCCGTGCAGGGTGACCACATCGGCGTGCACCGGCAAAAGGACGGCCTGTACTACGTGGGCGTCGCGCCGGTGGTCGGCCGGGTGTCCGGCGCCAAGCTCGCGCAGCTGGCCAAGGTCGTCGCCGCGCACGGCTCGAACCGGATCCGCACCACCGCGCAGCAGAAGCTGATCGTGCTGGACGTCGAGGAGGCGCAGGTCGAGTCCCTGGTCGCGCAGCTGGCCGACCTGGGCTTCCAGGCCCGGCCGTCGGGCTGGCGGCGCAACACGATGGCCTGCACCGGCATCGAGTTCTGCAAGCTGGCGATCGTCGAGACCAAGGCCCGCGCGGCCCAGCTGATCGACGACCTGGAGGAGCGGATCCCCGACCTCGACGTCCCGATCACGGTCAACCTGAACGGCTGCCCGAACTCCTGCGCCCGGATCCAGGTCGCCGACATCGGCCTCAAGGGCCAGCTGGTGATGGATGCCGAGGGCAAGCAGGTGCCGGGCTACCAGGTGCACCTCGGCGGCGGGCTCGGTCTCGACGCCGGCTTCGGCCGCAAGCTGCGCGGCCACAAGGTCACCTCCGATGGGCTGACCGACTACATCGAACGCGTCACCCAGAACTACCTGAAAGAGCGGTCCGAGGGCGAGCGCTTCGCCCAGTGGGTCGTCCGTGCCGATGAGGAGGCTTTGCAATGAGTGAACGCGCAGCACCTCTCTACTGCCCGTACTGCGGGGACGAGGATCTTCGTCCGTCGGAGGAAGGGCACGGCGCCTGGGAGTGCCGGCCGTGTGCACGGGTGTTCCAGCTGAAGATGATCGGACTGCGGGTGACGGTGGAATGAGTACTGACCTGAAGACGCTCGCCGAGGAGGCGAACGAACGACTGGCCGACGCGTCGGCGCACGACGTCCTGGCCTGGGCGCACGAGACCTTCGGCCCGGAACTGGTGGTGACCGCGTCGATGGCCGACGGGGCACTGCCCCACCTGGCCGCCGAAGTTGCCCCCGGCATCGACGTGCTGTTCCTCGACACCGGCTACCACTTCGCCGAGACGATCGGGACCCGCGACGCGGTCGCCGCGACGCTGCCGATCAACCTGATCAACGCGACGCCGAAGCAGACCGTCGCCGAGCAGGACGCGACGTACGGCAAGGACCTGTTCGCGACCGAGCCGGACAAGTGCTGCGCGCTGCGCAAGGTCGAGCCGCTGAACCGGGTGCTGTCCGGCTACAAGGCCTGGGTGACCGGCGTACGGCGGGAAGAGGCGCCGACCCGGGCCAACACCCAGGTCGTCGAGTACGACGCCAAGCGCGACATGGTGAAGCTGAACCCGATCGCGCCCTGGACCCAGGCCGACCTGGACCGCTACATCAACGACAACGGCGTACTGGTGAACCTGCTGCAGTACGACGGCTACCCGTCGATCGGCTGCAAGCCCTGCACGAAGCAGGTCGCGCCGGGCGAAGACCCCCGCAGCGGCCGCTGGGCCGGGCAGGGCAAAATCGAATGCGGGTTGCACGTATGACGGCCGTTGATCTGCCCCAGGCAACCATCGCCCCGGTGACCGAGCTCGACGCGCTGGAGAGCGAGTCGATTCACGTGTTCCGGGAGGTGGCGGCGGAGTTCGAGCGGCCGGTGATCCTGTTCTCCGGTGGCAAGGACTCGATCGTGATGCTGCACCTGGCCCGGAAGGCGTTCGCGCCGGCCGGTGTCCCGTTCTCGCTGCTGCACGTCGACACCGGGCACAACTTCTCCGAGGTGCTCGACTACCGCGACGCGACCGTCGACGCGCTCGGGCTGCGGCTCGAGGTGGCGCGGGTGGAGGACTACCTGGCCGACGGGCGGTTGCGTGAGCGCTCCGACGGCACCCGCAACCCGTTGCAGACGATTCCGCTGCTCGACGCCATCAACGCGCACCGGTTCGACGCCGTGTTCGGTGGTGGCCGGCGCGACGAGGAGCGGGCGCGCGCCAAGGAGCGGATCTTCAGCCTGCGCGACGAGTTCGGGCAGTGGGATCCGCGCAACCAGCGGCCCGAGCTGTGGTCGCTGTACAACGGCAAGCACAAGCCGGGTGAGCACGTGCGGGTGTTCCCGCTGTCCAACTGGACCGAGCTGGACGTGTGGAGCTACATCGCCCGCGAGGGCATCGCTCTGCCGAGCATCTACTACGCCCACGAGCGCGACGTGTTCGAGCGCGACGGCATGCTGCTGGCCGTCGGCCCGTACTCACAGCCCCGGGAGGGCGAGCAGGTGACGCGCCGCGTGGTCCGCTACCGGACCGTCGGCGACATGTCCTGCACCGGAGCCGTCGCCTCGACCGCTTCGTCGCCGGCCGAGGTCGTCGTCGAGGTCGCCGCGAGCGAACTGACCGAGCGCGGCGCGACCCGGGCCGACGACCGGGTCAGCGAAGCCGCCATGGAAGACCGCAAGCGGGAGGGGTACTTCTGATGAGCACCACGCAGACAGCGCACGCCGATCTGGCCCCGGCCCCGCATGCACAGGCCGATCTGCAGCAGCTCGCCCAGCGCCGGTTGTTGCGGCTGGCAACGGCCGGCTCGGTCGACGACGGCAAGTCGACGCTGGTCGGCCGGCTGCTGCACGACTGCAAGGCGATCCTCGCCGACCAGATCGCGCACGTGCAGACCGTGTCCGAAGCCCGCGGCGGCGACTTCGACTTCGCGCTGCTCACCGACGGCCTGCGGGCCGAGCGCGAGCAGGGCATCACGATCGACGTCGCCTACCGGTACTTCGCCACCGACAAGCGCTCGTTCATCCTGGCCGACTGCCCCGGGCATGTGCAGTACACCCGGAACACGGTCACCGGCGCGTCCACGGCCGACGTCGTGATCATCCTGGTCGACGCGCGGCACGGCGTACTGGAGCAGACCCGCCGGCACCTGGCCGTCGCCGGACTGCTCCGCGTGCCGCACGTCGTACTGGCCGTGAACAAGATCGACCTGGTCGACTACGACGAGCAGGTCTTTCGCGGGATCAGCAAGGACGTCAGCGAACTGGCCGACCAGCTCGGCATCGCCGACGTCCAGGCCATCCCGGTCTCGGCCCTGGTCGGCGACAACGTCGTCGACCACAGCGCGAACACCTCCTGGTACGACGGCCCGACGCTGCTGGAGTTCCTGGAGAGCGCAACCGGTCGTTCCGACGCCTCCGGGCAGCCGCTGCGGTTCCCGGTCCAGTACGTGATCCGGCCGCAGACCGACGACCAGTACCGCGACTACCGCGGCTACACCGGAACCGTTGCCTCCGGCACCGTCTCGGTCGGCGACCAGGTGATCGTGCTGCCGGCCGGCCGGCGGACGTCGGTGGCCGGGATCGACCGGGCCGTGATCACCGCGACCTCGACCGCCGTCGAGGAGCGCCCCGTCGCGGTCGCCGGCGAGGCCGTCACGCTCCGGCTGGCCGACGACATCGACGTGGCCCGCGGTTCGGTCATCGTCGCGGCCGACTCCTCCCCCGGCACCCGCCGGGAGCTCCTCGCCACCGTGTGCTGGCTGTCCGACCGCCCGCTGTCGGTGGGCGCCCGGCTGCTGATCAAGCACACCACCACCACCGCCCAGGCGATCGTCACGAAGATCAACGGCGTACTCGACCTGGACACGCTCGGAGTCATCGACGCCGCCGGGCTCGACCTGAACGACATCGGCAAGGTGCAACTCAAGGTCGCCGCACCGCTGGCCGCCGATCCGTACTCCAGCAACAACATCACCGGTTCGTTCCTGCTGATCGACGCCCACGACGGATGGACGCTGGCAGCCGGCATGATCGACGAAGAAGAAGGGGAACTGCTGTGACCGCACCTGCGCTCGTAGTCCTCGCCCACGGCAGCCGCGATCCGCGTTCGGCCGCCACCGTTCACTCGCTGGTCAAGTGCCTGCGCGAGCTGCGGGACGACCTGCGGATCGAAGCCTCCTTCCTCGACCACTGCCCGCCCACGCCGTACCAGGTGCTCGGCAAGCTCGCCGCCGAGGGCGTCGAGGAGGTCGTGGTCCTGCCGCTGCTGCTCTCGTCGGCCTTCCACGCCCGGGTCGACATCCCGGCCGTGGTGGACGAGGCGCGCAGCCGGTTCCCGGACCTGCGGATCATCGCCTCCGACGTGCTCGGGTACGACGAGACGCTGCTCGACGTGCTCGACCGCCGGATGCGCGCCGAGCTGAAGGACGGCCGGGTCCGCGAACTCGACGCGCTGGTGCTCGCCTGCGCCGGCTCCAGCGACACCCAGGCCAACGCGGCCGTCACCAGGCTCGCCCGGCTCTGGGGCCAGCGGCACAAGCTCCCGGTCACCGCGGCGTTCACCACCGCGGCGTCCCCGAGCCCGGCCGAGGCCGTCCTGCAGTGGCGGCTGGAGGGTCGCCGGCACGTTGCCGTCGGCTCCTTCTTCCTCGCGCCCGGCGTCCTGCCGGACCGTGCCGAGTCGACGGCCCGCAAGGCCGGCGCGGTCGCGGTCTCCCGCCCGCTCGGGGTGAGCGCCGAGGTCGCTCGGTTGGTCATGCTCCGCTACGGCGTCGCCGGCCTCGACCTGCTCACGCTGGCCGCCCCGGCACCGCGGCCGCAACTGGTCCGCACCGCCTGATCCCTGTCCTGAGAACGACCCACGGAACGGCCCAGAGAACGCTCTCTGGGCCGTTCCTGGTGTTCAGGTCTTCTGAACCAGCTGGATGGGATTGCCGTCCGGGTCCGCGATCCAGGCGATCCGGAGGACTTCGAGCCAGTCATGGGGTGCGGACAGGGACGCGGATCCCGCTGCGGTCAGCCGCTCGTACTCGCCGTCGGTGTCGTCGCACCACAACACGAGCTCGGCGGCCCGGCCGGTCAGGGACGGGGTCAGCCCGTGGTCCTGCCGGGCCGACTCCACGTCGGCGATGCCGAGGTTGAAACCGTCGAGCACCAGCTCGACGTGTACCGGCGGCCCGTCGGCCGGGTACTGGAAGCGTTGCTCGAACCCCAGGCCGAGGTAGAACTCACGCAAGCGCTCCAGGTCGTCGGAGTAGAAGGTCAGTTGAGGGCTTCGGAACATGCCCTCATCCTCGACCAGTGAAGCGCCGCGGGTCCAGGAACGTGGTTTCGCAGTACGGGGTCTCGTCGAGCGTCAGTTGCGCGAGCAGTTCGCCGAGACCGCCGGCGTGCTTGAAGCCGTGGCCGGAGTCGCCGCCGGCGATCACCAGGCGTCCGGTGTCGTCCGGCCGGCCGATCAGGAACTGGCCGTCCGGGGAGTCGGTGACGATGCACGGGAGCAGCTTGACCGGGATCGGGTCGAGTCCGGGGAACGCCTCGGCGACCGCGGTCGAGATCTCGTCCACGTCGCCACGGGGATGCACGTAGCGATCGACCTCGTCGGCGTCCGCGAACGGCGTACCGGCGACGCGGCCGTCGTTCTCCAGGCCGAGCTTCACGCCGTAGCCGTCGGCGGAGCCGTGGCCCCAGAAACCGGTACCGCCCGAGCGTTGCCAGATGAACGCGGGAAAGCGCTCCAGCGTGAACTCGTCCGACGCCGGATCACGCGGCTCGAACCAGTACAGCGGCGTCCGCCTCGGCGTCAACGGCAGACCGGGGACGACCTTGCCGAGCCAGGCACCGGTCGCCACGACCACCCGCTCGGAGCGGATCTCGACGGTCGGCGTACGGATCAGGACGCCGTCGCGCTCGACCTCCACCGCCGCCACGAGCGTGTGCGCGAAGACGCGAGCGCCCGCCTGCCGGGCCGCGTCGACCTGCGCTTGCACGATCGGCTCGGGGAAGCAGATCCCGGCACCGGGATCCCAGACGCCGACGTCGTCCGCGCCGAGAGCGCCGTACTGCGGCTGGCGCGCGACCAGCTCCGCGTGGTCGAGCTCGACGACCGGCACACCGGCCTTCGCGGCCGCTGCGAGCGCACCGGCGACCGGCTCGCTGCCAGGTGGGCCGGCGTTCAGCGAGCCGGTCTGCTCGACGAGCACCTGGCCGGTCTGCGTTCCGAGCGCGGTCCACAGTTCGAGCGACTTCTGCGCGATCGGCGGCAGGCCGGGGTGCTCCATGCAGGCGATCCGGAACAGCCGGGTGATCCCGTGCGATGAGCCCAGCGCGTGGCCGATCGCCTGGCGTTCGACGCCGATCACGTTCACGCCGCGTGCGGCCAATCGCCAGAGTGCGGCCGATCCGAACGCGCCGAGACCGACCACCACCACGTCCGTACGCAAGGTTTCCATGCAACCTCCCGGTCAGCCCCAGGTGAGCGGATCCAGCAACAGGTAGAAGTCCAGCCGGCGCTGGTCCGGTTCCTCCAGACCGTACGCGCGCAGAAAGCCGTCCGGCGGCAGGTCCCACTCGTCGAGCAGCTGCACGGTGGTCAGCGCGAGATCGGTGTACCGGTCGGCCCAGCCGAGCCGGCCGAGATCGATCAGGCCGGTCAGCTCGAGCGTCTCGGGGTCGAGCAGGATGTTGGGCAGGCAGGCGTCGCCGTGGCAGACGACCAGGTCGGCGACCTTCTCGGCGTACGGCTGCTCGTTTCTCACCCGCTGCAGCAGGTCTTCGGGACGCTCGTGCCGCGACTCCTCGCGGAGGAACTGCGGGTTCACGGCCCCACGCCGTACGACGTCCGCCGCCTGCTCGACGACCTCGCTCAACGGGCGGCTGAACGGGCAGCCGGTCAGCTCGTGCAACGTCCGGAACGCCTCGGAGAGCCGAGATACCGCTCTCTCGCGTTTCTCGGGCGGCAGCTCGACCGCCGCGACACCAGGCACAGCGGAGGTGATCAGGCAGGCACCGTCGGCGGTCTCGATCCAGTCGAGCACGTCCGCGCCCGGGAACCCGGTACCGCTCAGCCAGATCGCGCGATCGCGCTCTCCCCGGAGCTCCTCGATCCCCCGAGCCGGCGCACACTTCGCGTACGCCGTACCGTCCGCTCGCCGGAACACGTCGGTGTCCGACTCCCCCGACCCCACTGGGACCCACTCACCAACCGGCAACACCACTGAATGACTCACCCTGTGAAAACGTCAGGTCGTCGCAAGGCGCGCTTTCTCCGTCTCGACGTCGAAGTCGGCCTTGGGCCACTGCGGGTCCAGCTCGCGCAGAGTCTCGAGCAGCAGGGTCGTGACGGCCCAGTTCCGGTACCACTTGCGATCGCTCGGGATCACGTACCAGGGCGCCGCCGGCCCGTTGCACTTCTCCAGCGCCGCCTGGTACGCCTCGGCGTACGCCGGCCAGAGCTCACGCTCGTCGATGTCTCCCGGGTTGTACTTCCAGTGCTTGGTCGGGTCGTCCAGCCGGGCGGCGAGGCGCTCCTTCTGCTGCTCCTCCGAGATGTGCAGGAAGCACTTGAGGATCGTGACGCCGCTGTCGGCCAGCTCCGCCTCGAACTCGTTGATCTGCTCGTAGCGCCGGTTCCAGACCGGCGGGGCGACGAAGTTCCGGACCCGGGCGATCAGCACGTCCTCGTAGTGCGAACGGTCGAAGATCCCGATCATGCCCGGCCCCGGCAGCGCCTGCCGGATCCGCCAGAGGAACCCACGCCGCCGCTCGGCCGGCGTCGGCGCCTTGAACGAGGTGATCCGCAAACCCTGCGGATCCATCAGCCCCGCGCCGTGCCGGATCACACCGCCCTTGCCGGAGGTGTCCATTCCCTGCAGCACCAGCAGCACCGACCGGTTGCCGCCCTTGCGCCCCTCGGCGAACAGCCGCTCCTGCCAGTCCGACACCTCGTCGCCGAGCGCCTCCAGCGCGACCTTGCCGTCGTCCTTGGTCCCCTCGAACCCGGTCGTCGCGCGCGGGTCGTACGCACTCAGGTCGACCGGCCCCTCCGGCACTCGCAACGCGTCGAGCAGCTTCCCGTCAGCCCTGTTCTTCGCCATGACGCCATCCTGCCCCATCCGCACCGGCGAACCGGCGAGGACAGGGCAGGAGTCGTACGGCGTCAGCGGGTGGTGACGGCGCTGCCGAGGTCCCAGCTGATCGGCGTCGAGTACAGCGCGAAGCGGTAGTCCCGCACCTTGCTGTACCGGTACGAGAGCGTGACCTCGCCCTTGGAGTTGGTCCACAGACCACCCTTGAGCGTCTGCCACACCGTCGAGCCCTGCTCGCGGAACTGGAAAACCCCCGCGGCCGACCGCTTGAAGTAGGAGTTGGTGGAGACCGAGTACAGCAGCGAGGTCCCCTTCAACGTGACGACGTCCCCGGTCCGCGACGACGAAATCCACGCGCCCGCGGCGAGCTTCACCGTGACCGACAGCTTGTTCTGGGTGTTGGCCGAGCCGTCGGGGTTGGTGCTGCCGACGCCGTAGAACTCCTGCACCCCGATCGGGTGGTCGGCCGGGACGTACCAGGAGCCGTCGCCGAACTCGTAGTCCTTGTCGAAGATGACCTCGTTGACGATGCCCTTGCTCGGGTGCCGCAACCACCAGCCCGACTGCGGGTCGGGATTGGCCGCGCAGGTGCCGCTCAGCTTGCCGTACAGCATCAACTCCGGGCGGCCGATGGCGACCCGGGTGGGTACGGACAGATTGCAGGTCCCGGCGGCGTCACGGGACGACGAGGCCTGCGGCGTCCAGTGGGCGCCCGGCTCGGGCCTGGCGGCCGACGCCGAGAGCGGCGCCACCGCGGCCAGACCGGCCACCGCGAGGGCGGCCGTCAGCGTACGACGAATCATGGGAGTGCTCCTTGGTGTCATGCGTTGATGGCACTGGGCCCCCCAGCACCGACGATGACCGGAGCGTAGTGGCCGGGAGGGTCCCTCCCGGCCACCATCACGTCAGCTCAACCCGGCCCGCGGCCGGATTGCAGCTTGTTGCAATCAGCGGGTGGTGACGGCGCTGCCGAGGTCCCAGCTGATCGGGGTCGAGTACAGCGCGAAGCGGTAGTCCCGCACCTTGCTGTACCGGTAGGACAGGCTGACCTCGCCCTTGGAGTTCGTCCACAGGCCGCCCTTGAGCGTCTGCCAGGTCGTCGAGCCCTGCTCGCGGAACTGGAAGACACCCGCGGCGGACCGCTTGAAGAACACGTTGTTCGACACCGAGTAGAGCAGCGAGGTGCCCTTCAGGGTCACCACGTCGCCCGTGCGGGACGACGAGATCCAGGCGCCGGCGGCCAGCTTGACCGTGACCGGGACGCTGTTCTGGGTGTAGGTGGCGCCGTCGGTGTTCTTGCTCCAGGCCGGCTTGAAGGTCTGGCTGCCGATCGCGTCGTCGGAGTAGACCCACCAGGTGCCGTCCAGGTCCGGGTCGGTCGCGTCCCAGCCGATGAAGTTCACGTTGCCCTTGGAGGGGTGGTTCAGCAGCCAGACCGAGCTGTTGCCGGCCCGGTTGCAGTCACCGCTGATCTTGCCCGGCAGGATCAGCAGCGGCTTGCTGATGGCCACCCGGTTCGGGACCGAGACGTTGCAGACGCCCGCGGCCTGGGCCGACGCGGCGGGGGCCTTGACGGCCGGTTCCGGAAGCGGCCGGCCGGCCGAGGCCGCCAGCGGCGTCACGGCCGCGATGCCGAGCGCGGCAACCGCGGCCGTGAGGGTACGACGAATCATTCGATGCTCCTTGCGTCAAACATGACGGCGCTGGGACCCCCCTCAGCACCTGGTGATGGGCGGAGCGTAGTCCGTGGCGGAGTCCGGCCCAGCCCATCACCGCATCGAATGAGACCTGCGTCACTGTCGAGCTGCAGCTTGTGGCAATCAGCGGGTCGTGACGGCGCTGCCGAGGTCCCAGCTGATCGGCGTCGAGTACAGCGCGAAGCGGTAGTCGCGGACCTTGCTGTAGCGGTACGACAGCGTGACCTCGCCCTTGGAGTTGGTCCACAGACCACCCTTCAGGGTCTGCCACACCGTCGACCCCTGCTCGCGGAACTGGAACACACCCGCGGCCGACCGCTTGAAGTACGCGTTCGTGGTCACGGAGTAGAGCAGCGAGGTGCCCTTGAGCGTGACGACGTCGCCGGTACGGCTGGACGAGATCCACGCGCCCGCGGCGAGCTTCACCGTGACCGGGACGTTGTTCTGGGTGAACTGGGTGCCGTCCGGGTTGATGCTGCCGATGCCCTGCCAGGTCTGCGTGCCGATCGGGTGCACGTCCGGGACCTCCCACCGGCCGTCACCCAAGGGGTCGACCGGGTCGAACAGCAGGCCGTTCACGTCACCCTGGCTCGGGTGGTGCAGGATCCAGCCCGACGTGTTGTCCGGTACGGCGCACCCGCCGCTGCGCTTGCCGTACAGGGTCAGGCTCGGCCGGCCGATGGCGACCCGGGTCGGCACGGAGAGCGTGCACGGGCCGTCGGCTTCGGTGACGGAGACCGGGCCCTTGAGACTCGGCGGCATCACCGGGCCGGGCCGGGCGGCCGAGGCCGACAGCGGCGCGACGGCCGCGAGGCCGACGACGGCCACCGCGGCCGTGAGGGTACGACGAAACATTCGATGCTCCTTGCCTCGAACCTGACCGGCACTGGGACCCCCCACAGCACCATCTGATGCGGCGGAGCGTAGTGCGCGAGCGGCTCATTCCTGGCGGGAATCCACGCCGGCTGCGGCATCGCGCAAAGGCCGTCCGTAAACCGGACTCAGTCCATCCCGGCGTGGGCCAGCGCGATCAGGCGGGACAGCGCGCGCAGGTACTTCTTGCGGTAGCCGCCCTTCAGCATCGTGGGCGAGAAGAGCTCGTCGAGCGGCACGCCACTGTGCAGCAGCGGGATGTCCCGGTCGTACATCCGGTCGGCCAGCACGACCAGGCGCAGCGCGATGTTCTCGTCGGTGAGCTCCCGGACGTCGGTGATGCCGACCGCCTCGACGCCGTCCAGGAACGCGCCGTACTTGCTGGGATGGAGCTCGCCGAGATGGCGGTAGAGATCGACGAAGTGGTCGCAGGACGCGTTCGGGAGGCCGGCCGTCGCGCGCTCGACAGCGTCGTCGGACCAGGGGGCCGGGGCGACCGGAAGGCCACGGTGACGGTAGTCGGGGCCGTCGATCCGGCGTACGTCGAAGTAGCCGGCCAGGGCCTGGATCTCGCGCAGGAAGTCGGTGGCCTGGAAGCGGCCTTCGCCGAGCTTGTCGGGCAGCGTGTTGGAGGTCGCCGCCAGCTGGACCCCGGCGTCGACGAGCTGGCGAAGCAGCCGCGAGATCAGGACGGTGTCGCCGGGATCGTCCAGCTCGAACTCGTCGATACAGATCAGCCGGTACGCCGACAACGCCTCGACCGCCGTCCGCAGACCGAGCGCGCCGACCAGGTTGGTGAGCTCGACGAACGTGCAGTACATCTTCGGACCGGCCGAGACGTGCCACAGCGACGCGAGCAGGTGCGTCTTGCCGACGCCGAAGCCGCCGTCCAGGTAGATGCCGGGCTTGAGCGTCTCGGCCGGGGACTTGCGCCGCCACCACGACTTCTCCCGGCGCGGCTCGGCCAGCACCTTGCCCCGCTCGACCAGTACGCCGAGCACCTCGGCCTGGCTCGGCTCGTCCGGCGCGGGCCGGTACGTCTCGAACCGCACGGGTGCGAACCGCGGCGGCGGCACGCACTCCGACAGCAGCCGGTCCGGACTCACCTCCGGCCGCCGCTCGACCAAACGGATCGGCATACCGCCACCCTACGATCCGGCCGCCCGTCGATCCGAATCCCGGGGCACCCCTATCCGGCTGGGCGGACGGTTCGGCGTACGGGCCACCCGGCGCCTCGGGAAACTCTTGGGAAACAGCGACGTGATCTTGCGCGCTTTCTTACATTCAGTTAGGAAGTTGTCATCGGGGTCCGCAGCCGGCTGAACGACCGAGGAGTCAGCATGCAGGGTGAACGGCAACTCCCATCCTTTTCCGCCACACCGTTTCGACGACGGAGCCTGCTCAAGGGCGCGCTCGGCGGTGCCGCCGCGCTCGGGCTCGGCTCCTCGCTGGCCGCCTGCAGCAACGACAGCGGCGGCGGCTCCGGCGGCGGCAAGGCCGTCGTCCGGGTCTGGTCCTGGTACAGCGACCAGGAGGACCAGTTTCCGAAGCTGATCGAGAAGTTCCAGGCCGCGCACAGCAACATCACCGTCGAGAACCGGATCTTCGGCACGCCCGACCAGTACCTGCCGGCGCTGCAGGCCGCGGTCGCCGGCGGCGACGTCCCGGAGATCTTCGCCCCGCACACCCGGGCCCTGACCTACGGCACCGGCGGCGTGTCCGCCGACCTGAAGAAGGAGCTCGGCGACGACTTCCTGAAGGACTTCTTCGACTCCGCCAACCAGGAGTACACCCTCGACGGCAAGCAGTACGCCGTGGGCTGGATGGCGCAGACCTTCGGGCTGTTCTACAACCCCGACCTGCTGAAGAAGGCCGGCGTCGGCGATGACGAGATCGAGACCTGGGACGACCTGATCGCGGCCGCCGCCAAGATCCGGGCCATCGGCAAGCATCCGGTCGCGCTGAGCTGCAACCCGACGACGAGCTCGCTGGACTTCTTCCTGCCGTTGCTGACGCAGGTCGCCGACGACCCGACGTTCTACCTCAAGCTCGACCAGCTCTCCGACGGGCTGACCTACGAGGATCCGAAGGTCGTCCAGGCGCTGGAGCTGAACCAGAAGATCGTCAAGGGCGGCGTCTTCCAGCCCGGCACGACCGGCACCAGCGGCGATCAGGTCCCACAGATCTTCTACACCGAGAAGTCGGCGATGCTGTTCAACGGCTCGTGGACGCCGCAGGGCCTGTCGAAGGACGCTCCCCCGGCGTTCGCGAAGAAGTACAAGGTGATGAAGACGCCGGCGATCGCGCCCGGCAAGCGGCACTGGTGCGCGAACCAGGCGGGGGCCGGCTGGGCGGTTTCGGAGACCAGCAAGAACAAGGACGCCGCGCTGGAGTTCCTGCGCTTCCTGTACGCCGCCGACCAGTACTCCCCCACCATGAACGATTCGAACTCGATGCCCGCGACCAAGAGCGCCGCGGCCCGGATCGAGCTGCCGATCATGAAGCAGATGACGTCGTGGCTGATCGACGGCGACGGCTGCCCGCACATCCCGTTCGGGCCGGGCTCGGTGGCCGCCGGCGATCCGCTGTCCAAGATCTTCGACGGGACCGGCGAACCGGCCGCGGTGGCCAAGGAGATGCAGCAGGCGGTGCAGAACGCCAAGGGCGGCTGATCGGGTGGCGACCACAACCACCGCCCGGGCCGATCCCGGCGCCGCGCCGGTACGCCGTCCGGAGGTCCGGACGAACCGCTTCGGATCTCCGCTGCGGCGGTCGCAGCGGGTCGCGGGCTACCTGTTCGTGCTGCCGACGTTCGCGCTGTTCCTGGGATTCGTGCTCTGGCCGATCCTGCGCACGATCTACCTGAGCCTGACGGCCTGGGGCGGATTCGGGGCACCGCGGTTCATCGGAGCCGACAACTACAGCCGGATGCTCGGTGACCCGGTCGCGCGCCGCGCGCTGATCGTGACGCTGGTGCTGACCGCGGTGACGACGGTGCTGCTGACGTTTCTCGGCCTGCTCACGGCGGTCCTGGTGAACGTCGTCTGGAAGCACGTCGGCGTCCTGGTCCGGACCATCCTGTTCGTCCCCGGCATCGTGTCGTTCGTGGTGTCGGGAGTGCTGTGGAAGCTGATCTACGACCCGAACATCGGCACGCTCAACCAAGTGCTCGGCGCGATCGGCCTCGACTCGCTGCAGCATCCCTGGCTGGCCGACCAGCGAACGGTGCTGCCGGCCATCATCCTGGTGACGGTGTGGGGCGGGCTCGGCTTCAACATCCTCATCTTCTTCGCCGGGATCCAAGGAATCGACCCGAGCTTGTACGAGGCGGCGGCGGTCGACGGAGCCAATCCGGTCCAGCAGTTCTGGAACGTCACGGTGCCGAGTCTTCGCGTCGTGACCGGGCTGGTGGTCAGCCTCGGTCTGCTCAACGGGTTCAAGGCCTTCGACATCATCTACGTGATGACCGGTGGCGGGCCCAACCACGGCAGCGAGGTGCTCGGCACCTATCTGTACTCGCTGGCGTTCGGCTCGACGTCCGGATCGATCCCGCAGCTCGGCTACGCCAGCGCGTTCAGCGTCGTGACGATGGTGCTCTGCACGCTCGCGGTGATCGCCCAGCTGTGGCTGACCAGGAGGGCGGACCGATGACCGCGCCCACAGTCGCCGAGGTAGGTCGTACGCCGGAGCGGGCCAAGCCGTTCCGGTTCCCGCTCGGCAAGAGCTTCGCGACGTTCGTGCTGGCGCCGTTCTGCGTGCTGATGGCGTTCCCGTTCGTCTGGATGCTGCTCACCTCGCTGCGGGAGCCGAACACGATCTTCGGCGGTCCGGTGATCCCGGACAAGCTGACCTTCGCCGGCTACTCGACCGCCTGGACCACGATCCAGTTCCCGCAGCACCTGTGGAACAGCGTGTGGATCACGTCGGTGACGGTGATCGGTGTCCTGGTGTTCGCGACGCTCAGCGGCTACGCCTTCGCCAAGCTCGACTTCCCGTTCCGCAACACGCTGTTCGTGCTGCTGCTGACCACGTTGATGATGCCGGCGACGGCGCTGATCATCCCGCTCTACCTGCAGCTGAAGACGCTGGGCCTGCTCGACAGCCAGACCGGGTTGCTGGTGCTCTACATCTCCGGGTCGGCGCCGTTCGCGATGTTCCTGATGCGCGCGTTCTTCCAGACCTTGCCCGACGAACTGATCGAGGCCGCCCGGGTCGACGGCGGGTCGGAGTTCACGATCTTCTGGCGGGTGATCCTGCCGCTGACCCGGCCGGGCATCGCGACCGTGGTGATCTTCCAGTTCCTGCAGACCTGGAACGAGTTCCTGATCGCGAACACCGTGCTGCGCGACACCGACGCGCTGCCGTTGCAGCCGGTGCTGTTCACGCTGATGGGCCAGTACTCCACCAACTGGCCGGCGCTGACCGCCGGTCTCACGCTGTCGGTCGTCCCGGTCGTGGTCGTCTACGTCCGGATGCAGCGGCAGTTCGTCGCCGGGATGATGCTCGGCGCCGTCAAGAACTGACTCCCCTACCGAAGGAGATCCATGCCGATCAAGAACGTCGTCGTCAACTGCACCGACGTCCAGCGCTCGGTCGAGTACTACGGGAAGTTCCTGGAACTGCCGCTGATCGGTGACGCCACCGAAGATCGCGCTCTCCTGGACGCCGTGACCGCGACCGTCGAGCTTCGCCGCGTGGACGCGGGACGGGAGGCCAGCACGTGGGTCGGCGACGACCTGCAGAAGGGGTTCCGGCACGTCGGGTTCAAGGTGGACCGGCTGGACGAGCGAGCTGCCGTGCTGAAGGCCGCCGGCGTCGAGTTCAAGCTCGATCCGCTGGACGCCGAGGGTGCGGTCCGGATCTGCTTCTTCTTCGATCCCGACGGGACGTTGCTGGAGATGATCCAGGGCGACCTGCAGTACGCCGCGGTGCTGGACGAGGACGGGGTCGCGAGAGAGCGCGCTCTCGGCGTTCCCACGCGTCCGCGTTTCGACCACGTCGCGGTGACCGTCGAGGACCGGGAGCGCACCCACGGGTACTACCGCGACCACTTCGGCTTCTCGCTCATCGGCACGATCGAGCAGCCGCACGACCCGCGCGGCTTCAGCATCGGCTACCTCAAGGGCGGCGACACGGTGCTCGAGGTGTTCACCTACGAGCGCGAGAAGACCGCGCGGGAGCCGCAGCTCGACGTCGCCGGTTTCTCGTACGCCGTACTGGCCGGTGACGCGCCGACCGGGCTCACCACGCTGGCCGCGCCGGACGGCACCGCCGTGCATGTCGACCAGGATGGCTTCGCGTTCGCCACCCTCTGACTTAACCGGTTAGGCTACCGGCAGCGGACCTCGTCACCCATCCACGCCTTTCAAGTACCACCCCGCGATCGGTGGCCGGTACTCGAAGGCGTGGGCAGGTCGAGGCCGCTCATCCACCGACCTCCCGAAAGTTGGTCCTCGTGACTGATCCCTCGACCGACGACTGGCTCCGGCCGCTCGGATCCACCGGACTGACCGTGTCCGCCGTCTGCGCCGGCGGCGCCCTGCTCGCGAGCATGCCCGAGGTCTTCGGGTACGAGGTGAGCCAGGACGAGGCGGTCGCCGTGATCGACCGGGTGCTCGACGGCCCGCTGACCTGGATCGACACCTCGAATGGCTACGGCGGGGACGGCGAGAGCGAGCGGCGCATCGGCCGGGCGCTCGCGGCCCGTGCCCAGGCGAGCGGCGACGGCGGAGGCGAGGGCGGTTCGCCGGAGCGCGCGGGCGGTTCCAGCGGGGTTCCGCTGGAGCGCGAGACGGGTAGCGACGGGCTGCCGGAGGGGTTCCTGGTTGCGACGAAGGTCGACGCGCTCGGCGACGACTACTCCGGGGCCCGGGTCCGGGCGAGCGTCGCCGAGAGCAAGCAGCGGCTCGGGCTCGACCATTTACCGCTCGTCTACCTGCACGATCCGGAGTTCCACGACTTCGACAGCATGCGGGACGCCGTCGCGACGCTGATGACGCTACGCGACGACGGCGAGATAGGGCATGTCGGTCTGGCCGGCGGCAACGTGCACGAGCTCGCCCGCTATCTCGATCTCGGCGGCTTCGAGGTGCTGCTCGTACACAACCGGTGGAGTCTGGTCGACCACAGCGCCGAAGACCTGATCGAGAAAGCGCTCTCTGGTGGTCTCGCCGTGGTGAACGCCGCGATCTACGGCGGCGGCATCCTGGCGAACCCCCAGGGCAGCTCCAGCAAGTACGGCTACCGCGACGCGCCCGCCGCGACCCTCGACGCGGTGGCGCGGATGGACGAGGCCTGCCGCGAGTACGGGATCGCCCTGGCCACGGCCGCGCTCCAGCACTCCGTGAACGACCCGCGGATCACCGGCACGGTCGTCGGCTTCAGCAAGCCCGCACGGGTCGACCAGTTGGTCGCCGCGCTGGAGACCGAGATCCCCGACGAGCTGACCACCCGCCTGTCCGAACTGATGCCCGACCGTACCCACTGGCTGGAAGGAACCCGATGACCACTCCCTCGACCTCACCCGCGCCCGCGAACGCGCGATCCGGGTTTCCCGGCAGCTTCGTCTGGGGTGCCGCGACCGCGTCGTACCAGGTGGAGGGCGCGATCCGTGAGGACGGCCGGGGGCCGAGCATCTGGGACACCTTCGCCGCGACGCCGGGCAAGATCGCCGACTCCTCGACCGGCGAGGTCGCCGACGACCACTACCACCGCTATGCCGACGACATCCGGATCCTGGCCGACCTCGGGCTGAAGGCGTACCGGTTCTCGATCGCCTGGCCGCGGGTGGTGCCGACCGGAAGCGGCGCGGCCAACCAGGCCGGCCTCGACTTCTACCGGCGGATCGCGGAGACCTGCCTGGACAACGGCGTCACGCCGTACGCGACGCTCTACCACTGGGATCTCCCCCAGCCGCTCGAGGACGCCGGCGGCTGGCTCGTGCGCGACACCGCCGAACGCTTCCGGGACTACGCGGCGCTCACCCAGGGAGCGCTCTCCGACGTGATCTCGCACTGGATGACGCTCAACGAGCCCTGGTGCTCGGCCTTCCTCGGCTACGGCAACGGCGAGCACGCACCGGGCCGGACCGAAGGTGCCGACGCCCTCAAGGCCGTCCACCACCTGCTGCTCGGTCACGGCCTGGCGCTCGAGGCGATCAAGACGCCTACCAACACGGTCGGCATCGCGCTCAACCCCGCGCCCGTGTACGCCGCCTCGGACTCGGACGCCGACCGCGACGCCGCGCGCCGCGTCGACGGGCTGCGCAACCGGATGTTCCTGGACCCGCTGCTGCTGGGCAAGTACCCGTCGGACGTCCTGGAGGACACCGGGACGGCGGAGTGGTTCGGCCGCTTCGACGCGGACCTGCCGGTGATCTCGGCGCCGCTCGACTTCCTGGGCGTCAACTACTACTGCCCGTCCACGGTGGCCGCTCCCGACGAAGGTCCTGTCGCCGCTCCGGGTGTTCCCACCACGCAACCCGGCAGCGAGAACGTCGTTGCCGTCGACACCGGTCTGGACAAGACCCAGATGGGCTGGGGCATCGACCCCAACGGCCTGCGCGACATCCTGCGCCAGATCAACACGCTGGCCCCTGAGCTCCCGCTCTACATCACCGAGAACGGCGCGGCCTATCCCGACGAGGTCACCGCCGACGGCACGGTCGAGGACACCGAACGGCAGACGTACTTCGAGCAGCACCTGACCACGGCCGCCCAGGTCGTCGCCGAAGGTGTACCGCTCAAGGGGTACTTCGCGTGGACGCTGCTGGACAACTTCGAGTGGTCGTGGGGATACACGCGGCGCTTCGGGCTCGTGCACGTCGACTACGAAACGCAGAAGCGCACGGTCAAGAACAGCGGGTTGTGGCTGAAGACCTTCCTCACAAGCTGACGCCCGGCGCGGACAGCGCGGGGTCGGGCTGTGCCCCGTCCCCGCGCTTCCGCCTATGCGTCAGCGTTCCCGGCGCTTCGGCCCGTGCGTCGGCCGCCCCCGCGCTCCGCACTCCTCGCGCTCCGCTTTCCCCCGCAGCTTCCCCCCGCTTCACTCTGCGCGCGCTTTCCCCGCACGCCTCGTGCGTCAGTTGGTCATCGCTCGGTTGGAAGTCTGGTGCGGAGTGAGCTGACTGTGCAGGACCAAAGACGCGGCTCCGAGGGCCGCGGCACTGGGACCTAGCTTCGACAGTTCCACCCGGGTCGGGTGAATGGCCCGGACGAACGACAGCCGGTTGATCTCCTCGGTGGCGGCGCGGATGTAGATGTCCCCGGCCTCGCTGAAGCCCGGGCCGGCCAGGATGATCTGGGACAGGTCGAGCAGGTTGGTGATCGAGAGCAACGCCTTCGCGAGATAGCGGGCGGACTGCTCGATCAGCTGCAGGCAGCGAGCGTCGCCGTCCGCGGCGTGCTGGGCGATGCGGGCGAAGTCGGTACGCACGGACGTGCGTTTGCCCCGCAGACCGAGATCCTTGGCGAGAGCGCGATCTTGCTGGGCCAGTTCGACGACGCGGGCCGGCGCGGCGAGCGCTTCCAGGCAGCCGTTGCCGCCGCACCAGCAGGGTGGGCCGTCGACCTCGAGCACCATGTGGCCGATCTCGCCGACGTTCGACGACGAGCCGCGGTAGACGTCGCCGTTGGTGACCAGGCCGAGGCCGAAGCCGGCGGCCAGGTAGAGCGTGGCGAAGTCGTTGGCCGACGGGATGCGGCCGGCCCAGAACTCGCCGATCGCCGCGCAGGTCGAGTCGTTCTCGACGACCACCGGATGGTCGATCGCCTGACTGAGCTGGCCCTGAACGGCGAACGGTTCCCACGCGTAGCGCTCGCGATCGGCGCGCAGCAGTTGCGCACCGCTCCCCTGCCGCCCGGCCAAGGCGACCCCGACTCCGACCAACGTGCTCGGTTCGATGCCGGCGCGCTGGATCAGGTCCTCGAGCTCGCCGACCAGCCGCGTGATCACCGTCGCCGGAGTGTCGCGCCCGATGCCCTTGGACGACAGCTGCTCGATCACCCGGCCGTTCATGTCGGTCACCACGTACGTCGTACTGAGGGTGTCGATCGAGATGCCGACCGCGTGCCGCGCGCGAGGGTTGAACTGCAGCAAAGTCGCCCGCTTACCGCCGGTCGGATCGCCCAGCCCGGTCTCGACGATCAGGCCCTCGGCCAGCAACTGCTTGACCACCCGCGAGATCGACGCGCCGGTCAGCCCGGACCGGTCGGCCAGCGCGACGCGTGTCACCGTGCCGCTGGAGCGGATCAGGTCCAGGATCGCGCTGTGCGTCTCCTGGGCGGTCGCACCCTTCAAGATCTTCGCCACGTCGTTCCTCCCGGACCGAACTTTAATACACAAGGTAACGAAGCGGGGGCAGAATCATCACTCTTGACCTCAAGCGAAGTTCAGGTCCTAGCGTCGACCGCGATTCACACCGACGACAGGAGACAACACCATGCGGGCGATCAGGCTGCACGAATTCGGGCCGGCGGACAACCTGACGTACGAGGAAGTGCCCGATCCGGTCCCCACGGCCGGGCAGGTGCTGATCGCCGTCGAGGCCGCCGGGGTGCACCTGCTGGACACCGCACTCCGGCAGGGCACCGCGGGCGGCGGACCGGTCCCTCCCCCGATGCTGCCGACGATCCCCGGGCGCGAGGTCGCGGGCAGGGTCGAGGCGGTCGGCCCCGGCGTGGAGACCGGATGGATCGGCAAGCGGGCCGTGGTCCATCTCGGCCCGGTACCCGGCGGCTACGCCGAGAGAGCGGTTGCCCGCGTCGAGTCGGTGCACGAGATCCCTGACCACGTGAACGCCGCCCACGCGGTGGCCTCGATCGGGACAGGGAGAACCGCCACCGCGATCCTCGAGCAGGCCGCCATCACAGCCGAGGACGTCGTCCTGATCACCGCAGCCGCAGGCGGGATGGGCAGTCTGTTCGTCCAGAGCGCGCGGAACGCCGGAGCAACCGTGGTCGGCCTGGCCGGCGGACCGGAGAAGACCCGGCAGGTCCGTGAGCTCGGCGCGCAGATCGTCGTCGACTACAGCCAGCCGGACTGGGTCGAGCAGGTCCAGGAGAACCTCGGAGAGCGCGATCTCACCGTGGTGCTCGACGGCGTGGGCGGAGACAGCGGGCGACGCGCGTTCGAGCTGCTGGGCATCGGCGGTCGGATCCTGATGTTCGGATGGTCAGGCGGAGGGCCGGTCGAGATCACCACCCAGACTTTGATGGAGCGCGGTCTCAGCGCGACCTGGGCGATCGGACCGAAGCTGATGCGCCGGCTGCGGCACTTGGAGACGACGGCGCTCACCGAGACCGCCGAGGGACGTTGGCTCCCGCTGGTGACCACGTTCCCCCTGGCCAAGGCCGCCGATGCACACCGCGCCCTGGAGAACCGTGAAACCGCCGGCAAGGTGGTGCTGCTCACCTAGAGCCGAGATCCCCGAGCGCCTCAAGACCGGGGAGCCCGGCCGCGCGCCGACGGCTTCACGGGCGAGTTCCGGGCCGCCTGGTGGACGGCCCGGAGCTCTCAACCGCGGATGGTCACCAGATCGTGTAGCCGAAAGTGGTCGTGCCAGACGCCCCGCCACCGTCGGTGCCAGTCACTGTTGCCCGGTACGAACCGCGGCTGGTCGGAGTCCCCGTGATCGTGCCGGTTGCGCTGATCGACAGGCCAGGGGGAAGTCCTGTCGCGCGGAAGGTGACCGGTTGTCCGGAGCTCGCCGTTGCCCGGATCTGCAGCGGGAAGCTCTGGAAGCCGACGAACCCGTACTGGCTGCCGGGGTTCTGCACCGTGACCGTGCCGGTCGACGTACCGGTCACTGTCAGGCTGAAGGTCACCTCGTGGCTGACTGCTCCGGTGCCCTTGACCGTCACCTGGTACGTCCCGGCCGGCGTTGTGGCCGACGTCGCCAGGGTCAGGGTCGAGGAGGCGCCGGAGGTCACCGACGACGGCGAGAACGACGCCGTCGTACCGGACGGAAGACCGCTCGCCGCGAGTTGCACGGTCTGCGCCTCACCGCTGGTCGTCGCGGTGCGAACGGTCGTCTGCGCCGAGCCACCCGCCGCGACCGATCGCGAGGCCGGGTCGAGCGACAGCGAGAAGTCGTTGTCCGCCGGCGGCGTCTCGCTGACCGCGAGCTTCCACAGCCCGTACGCCGCTGCGTCGGCGCTCCGGTCGAGCACCGTCGCGCTGATGTTCGACGGGTACTTGTCGCAGGAGCCGTGGTAGCACGGGTCGTACGCCGAGCCCGACGTACCGCCCCACTTCTGTGCCTGGGCGGTGGTCTTGCGGGCACTCGCCCCGGCGGCCACTCCGCTGGTCGGGATCCCGGCGTTCTTGAACGACGCGTCGTCGGAACGCCCGGCGCCCTCGGTGTTCTCCTCGGGCTGCAGGTTCAGTCCGTCGTAGAACGCCTTCAGCACCTGGCCGGTCGGGCTGGTGATGTTGTTGACGAAGTACCCGGCGTTGGTCGAGGCGACCATGTCGAAGTTCAGGTACGCCTTGATCTTGGACCGCTCGGTCGACGGCAGTTGCCCGACGTAGAACTCCGAGCCGTTCAGTCCTTGCTCTTCGTCGGTCCACCAGCCGAACCGCACGTGCTTGGCCAGCGTCGGGTTCTTCGCCGCCAGCGTCAGCGCGGTCTCCAGGACGACGGCCGAGCCGGACGCGTTGTCGTTGCTCCCGGCACCGGCACTCACGCTGTCGAGATGGGCGCCGAGCATGATCACCTGGTTGGCGTCCCCACCGGGGAAGTCGGCGATCAGGTTGTCCGACGGGTACGTGCAGTTCGTGCAGCGCTGCTTGACGACGGTGAACCCGGCGGCCCGCAGCTTCTGCTCGACATAGCTGACCGACGCCGTGTAGCCCGCCGAGCCGGCCCTACGGTTTCCCCCGTTGCTGTCGGCCGCCTGCTGCAGCGCGACCAGGTGCGCCTTCACCTGCTCCACGTCGACATCCGGTACGCCGGCAGGCGGGGCGGACCCGCCGACGGTCAACCGGTACGTCGCCGTCCGGTCGACGGCCGTGCCGTCACCGGTGATCGTGACGGTGTAGCTGCCTTCCGGCGTACTGGACGACGTCTGCACGGTCAGTGTCGACGAGTTGCCCGACTGGACCGAGGCCGGCTCGAACGACGCGGTCGCGCCACTCGGCAGTCCGGTCGCGGTCAGTTGCACGGTCTGCGCCGAACCGCTGCCGATCACGGTGTTCACGGTTGCCGTCGCCGACTCCCCCGGCTTCACCGATCCGCTGGCCGGGGACACCGACAGCGTGAAGTCGTTGCCGGACGGCGTACAGGTCGCCTCGCCGGACTGGGTGCCCAGGGCAACGGCATCCCAGGCGGCCTTGACCTTCACGTGCAGCGCGCAGCTGGCGTCCAGGTTCTTCGCCGCGGCCAGCGTCGCCACCCGCCACTTCGGGTAGCTCATGTTGGAGGTCTTGGCCAGCATCGTGTTGTAGAACAGCTTGCCGGCCTCCTTGTGACCGATTCCGGTGAGCGTGCTGTTGTTGCAGGTCGGGCTGCTCGGTTTGCCGTTGCCGGGGTTGCTGCCCTCGGCCAGCAGGTAGAACCAGTGGTTCATCGGCCCGGCCGCGGCGTGCACCGACGAGGGCAGGCTGGTCGAGTAGCAGTTCGGGTGCCCGGAGATCTTGGCCGGCTCGTACATGTACCGGATCGGCCCCGCGCCCTGCAGGTTGATCTCCTCGCCGATCTCGTAGTCCGGCGTGTCGTTCGGGTTGTTCAGGAAGTGCTCGGTCAGCGTGCCCCAGATGTCCGCGACCGCTTCCTGCGACGGGTGACCGGAGATGCCGCCCGGCGTCTTGGCGTCCAGGCCGTGCCCGTACTCGTGGGCGACGACGTCGGTGCCGGTGATCCACTGCCGGTTGTTGTTGTAGCCGAAGACCACGCCGTCGGGGTTGCTCTGGTGACCCCAGTACGCGTTGACGTCGCCCAGCCCGACCAGCGCGTCGGCCCACCGGCCCTGGCCGTCCAGACCGTTGCGGCCGTACCAGTCCTTGAGCATGTTCCACTCGCCGGTCGCGACGTACATGACGTCGACGCACCCGGCCTCTTTGTCGGTCTTGGAGGTGCTGCCCCAGAGGTCGTCGGAGCCGGAGAAGACCGTGCCCGTGCTGTAGTCGGCGCAGCGCAGGTTCGGCCGGCCGGGATCGGCCATCGTGTACGACGAACCGCTCTGCGTCGTCCCGAACGACAGGTTGCCGCCGTTCCACACGCCCGTGCCGGTGCCGGACGCCGTCTGCTCGATGGCGTGCACGACCTTGCCGGTGCGTGCGTCGACGTACACCTTCTGCCGGCTGTCCTCGCCGTGGTCGCGGCCCTGGACCACGGCCTCCCAGGCCAGCACCGGCTTCGCGCCACCGGCGTACACGACGAGCGTCGGATCGCCAGGAGCCGCCTTGGCCTGGTCGAGCGCGATCAGTGCCGCCTTCTTCGCGGCCGCCTTGCTGACGACCGGGTGACGGTTCACGTCGATCGACCGCTGCTGGGCGACGGAGATGCCCCGGGTGTTGCCCTTGGCATCGGTTGTCACGACGAAGTCGCCGCCGATCACCGGCAGGTCGTAGTACGTGCGCTGGTAGGCGACGTACTGCAGACCCCACGGCGTACTGATGTCCTGCTGACGGACGAACTGGTCGCCCGGGCTCGCCTTGAGCTCGGCGGCGCGACCCTCGACCAGCCGGTCGGCCGTCGCCAGGGCCGCGGCGCGGGGATTGACCGGTGGGTCGGCCTGGGCGTCGGCTGCGGGGAGCCTGGTCGCGACCACCGCGGTGGCGGCGGCCGCGAGACTCAGCACGCAACCGGCTGCGACGGTGCGCAGGGCTGTGCTCTTCACGGGACACTTCCTCACTGAATACGGGGCGGGACCCCGCCGTCGGCCGGGGGCTGCAGGCCGATCGGCCGACGGCGGGGTTCGAGGAGCCCGGGGTGGGGACTGGGCAGGTGAACGCCCGGGGTCCTCTGTGCCAAGAGATTGGCACCCGCGAGTTCTGGCTGTGATATCCCAGCAGGGCATAACCTCACCGCTATGGAGCTGGAGCTACGGCATCTGCGGGTGGTCTGCCGCCTCGCCGACAGCGGCAGTGTGTCGAAGGCGGCGGCCGCGCTGGGCGTCTCGCAGCCGTCCCTGACCGCCCAGCTGCACCGGATCGAAGAGGCGATCGGCGGACCGCTGTTCGCCCGCGGCCCGTACGGCGTGGAGGCGACTCCGCTCGGCAAGCACGTCCTGGGCCGGGCGCGCTCGATGCTGGCCGACATGGACGACCTGGTCGGCAGCAGCCGCCGCTACACGATCGGCGCCGGGCCGCTGCGGCTCGGCTCGATGCGCACGGTGATGTTCGGCGCGTGGCTGTCCCGGCTGGAGGAGGTGCTGCCCGGACGGGAGATCAGCACCCAGGTCGACACGTCGTGCGCCGTACTGACCGACATGCTCGCGGCGGACATCGTCGACGTCATCATGCTGGGGCGATGTGACGACCTGCATGCGCCGCCGTGCCCGAACGGGGTGCGCGAGCAGACGATGGTCTACCCGGAACCGTTCGCCGTGGCGCTTCCGTCGACGCATCGGCTCGCGGACGCGGAGGCTGTGGACCTGTCCGACTTGGCCGACGACATCTGGATCTGCCCGCCGGCGGGCAAGGAGGACGGGGATCTCGCTTACCTGCGGACCGTCTGCGAGACCGTCGGCGGTTTCACGCCGCAGTTCCGCTACGCGAATCTCGACACCAACGAGATCGAGCAGTTGATCGGCGCCGGCCGCGGCATCAGCCTGTGCGCACCGACCGTCCGGGAGATCCCGAACACCGTCGTCCGCCCGCTGCGCGATCAGCCGCTGACCTGGCGCCGTACGCTGCGCTGGCGGACCGACCACACCACCCAGCAGGACATCGACCGCGTCCATCAGGCCTTTGTCGACATCTACCGGGCCACCATCACCGAGAACGCGACCCGGCGCCCTTGGTGGAACGCCCATCCGGGCGCGCATCCGACGGTGCTCGACCCTTGCGGCTGAGGACGCGGGGCCGCCTGACCAGCGGTCCGGCCTGTCATCGAGGCGGCCGCCGGTTCGTCGTTCCCGGTGGCCGCCCGCTCCCCTACACTCCCCGGCATGAAGGTCCCGCCGAGCCAGTCCGAGGTGTTCCTGCTGTCCGAGCAGGAGCGGCGCCTGGTCCCGGACGGCCCGGCGATTATCGATGCCCAGGGCAACCGGCACGAGGTGCCGCCAAAGGTCGTCGAGGCGCTGCTGTTCGTCGAGACGGCGATGCGCGAAGGGTTCGCGGTGCAGGTGACCGTGCTCCGGCACGAGCTGCCGCTGCGGGAGGCGGCCGCGGCGATCGACATGGCCGAGGACGAGCTGCGCACCTACGTCGCCGCCGGTGAGGTCCCCTTCCGCTCCGACGACTCGGTCGACTGGGTCCAGTTGGAGCACGTACTCGCGTTCAAACGCCGGCTCAAGGCGCGGCAGCGCGAGATCCTCGACCAGCTGATGGCCGAGTCCGACTACGACGCCTACGACGACGCCGAGGGGATCGAGCCAGGCGACCTCGACCTCGACCGGTAGACCCGGCCGGTACGGCGTACCGGTATCAGCGGGGGTCGGTCCAGGTGAGGGTGTAGAGCACCGAGCCGAACTGGAGGATGTCGCCGGCCCGGACGGCCGTCGGCGAGGTGATACGGGAGCCGTTGAGGTGGGTGCCGTTCATCGAGTTCAGGTCGCGGACCATCCACCCGTCGCCGACGTGCCGCAGCTCGGCGTGGCGGCGGGAGACCGAGACGTCGGCGATCCGCAGCGTGGCGCCGGGACCCCGGCCGATCCGGATCGTGGGCGAACCGGGCGGCGGCAGGGCCAGGCCGGGCAGCGTCGCCTTCGGGGTGAGGCTGACCCGCGGCAACCGGGAGATCAGCTCGCGGAACCACTCGATCACCCGCGGTTCACGACCGGGCAGGTCGTGCGTCGCGGACCGCAGCTCGCGGCGGCTCTGGGCGCCGAGCACGAAGTTCATCCGGCGGACGAACGTGTCCTGCGACAGCCGGCCGGTGCCCGCGCCCTCACGGAGGATCTCCAGCGCGCGGTCCCGCTCACGGTCCGAGGGACGTGAGAGTTCGAGGCCGGAGGTCATGCCCGAAATTGTCCGCTGAGCGGGGTTCACTGTCCAGCGCGATGGGTTCACAGCGAGCTCGGTCGGCACGCGGGAGGACGGTGAGCGGGCGCCGCGTGGTTAGCTGGGCCGGCGACGAGGAGGATCGGCATGGATGCGGACGGCGGGATCATAGGGCGGCTGACGGTCGAGGAGAAGGCCGCGCTGTGCCTCGGGTCGGACTTCTGGCACACCGCGGCGGTCGAGCGGCTCGGCGTACGGGCGGTGATGCTGGCCGACGGACCACACGGCATGCGGCGGCAGCTCGACGAAGGGGATCACGTCGGCATCGGCGGGAGTTTGCCGGCGACCTGCTTCCCGACCGCGAGCGCGCTGGGATCGTCGTGGGACGTCGAGCTCGTCCGGCGGGTCGGCGCGGCGATCGGCGTGGAGGCGCGCGCTCAGGGCGTCGGCGTCGTCCTCGGCCCAGGCATCAACATCAAGCGATCTCCGCTGTGCGGGCGGAACTTCGAGTACCTGTCGGAGGACCCGTTCGTCTCCGGCGTTCTCGGAGCCGGGCTGGTCGACGGGCTGCAGAGCCAGGGTGTCGGCGCGTCGGTCAAGCACTTCGCGGCGAACAACCAGGAGACCGATCGGCTCCGGGTCAGCGCGGAGGTGGACGAGCGGTCGTTGCGGGAGATCTACCTGGCCGGGTTCGAGCGGGTCGTGCGCAGCGCTCGGCCGTGGACGGTGATGTGCTCGTACAACCGGATCAACGGGATCCACGCGTCGCAGCATCGCTGGCTGCTCACCGACGTACTGCGCGACGAGTGGGGGTTCGACGGGCTGGTGATGTCGGACTGGGGTGCCGTGCACGACCGGGTGGCGGCGCTGGCGGCCGGGCTCGACCTGGAGATGCCGCCGAAGCTGGGGATCAGCGACGCGGCGATCGTCAGCGCCGTTCAGTCGGGCGGGCTCGACGAGGCGGTCCTGGATCGCGCCGTCGCTCGCGTGCTGCGGCTGGCCGAGCAGGCACCCTCCGAACCAGGGCCCGACTTCGACGTCGACGCGCATCACGCGCTCGCCCGGGAGGCCGCGGCCGCGAGCGTCGTACTGCTGAGGAACGACGACGCGGTGCTGCCGCTGGAACCGGCTGCTGGGGAGGTGGTCGCAGTCATCGGGGAGTTCGCCCGGACCGCGCGCTATCAGGGCGCGGGCAGCTCGCAGGTCAATCCGACCCGGGTGGAGAACGCCCTCGACGAGCTGCGTGCGGCGTTGCCCGCCGAGGTCGGTCTCGAGTTCAGCGCCGGATTCACGCTGGACACCGCCGAGGACGAGACGTTGGCGAACGAGGCCGTCGAACTCGCGGCGCGGGCGGACCACGTGCTCGTTTTCCTCGGGCTGCCGGCCGCGGACGAGTCGGAGGGATTCGACCGGACGCATCTGGACCTGCCGGCCAATCAGCTGGCCCTGCTCCCCCGGCTCGCGGCGGTGAACTCCCGGCTGATCGTTGTCCTCAGCAACGGGTCGGCGGTGCGGCTGTCGACCTGGGAACAGCATGCGGCCGCGCTCGTCGAGTGCTGGCTCGGCGGGCAAGCCGCCGGCGGCGCGGTGGCCGACGTGCTGCTCGGCAAGGTCAACCCGTCCGGGCGGCTCGCCGAGACGGTACCGCTGCGGCTCGAGGACACCCCGTCATACCTGAACTTCCCCGGCGAACACGGCTCGGTCCGGTACGGCGAGGGAGTCTTCGTCGGTTACCGCGGCTACGACGCGCTCGGGACCGCGGTCAGCTACCCGTTCGGGCACGGGCTGTCGTACACGACCTTCGCGTACGACGAACTCGACGTTTCCGTGACCGGGAGCGCCGCCGACGGGGATCTCGGCATCAACCTCAGCTGCAGGGTGACCAACACCGGCGACCGCGCGGGCCAGGAGGTCGTCCAGCTGTACGTCGGCGATCCGGTCGCGCAGGTACGGCGTCCGGTGCGCGAGCTCAAGGGCTTCCAGAAGGTTGACCTCGACCCCGGCGAGACCCTCACGGTCGACTTCACCCTTAGCTCGGGTGATCTGTCCTACTGGTCCTCCGCGCACGGCGGCTGGGTCCTCGAAGGTGGAACCTTCGAGGTCGCCGTCGGTGCTTCGTCCCGCGATCTGCGCCTCACCACCAGCCTGGACGTCGACGCGCCGCCCCTACTCCCCCGCCTCGACGCGATGGCGACGCTCGAGGAATGGCTGGCCCACCCGGCCGGCGCCGCCGCGCTCCGCGAGCTGGTCGGAGTCGATGCCGACGGCAACCCGCGGGGCATTCTCGGCAACCCCGACCTGCTGAAGCTGATCGGCAACTTCCCGATCAGCAGCATCGCGTCGTTCCCCGGCCTGGGACTGACCCCGGACGGCGTCGATCGGCTCCTGGACGAGGTCGCGAACTGATCGCCGACCTGGAGCGGCTCCGAACTGTCGAACTTCTCGCTGCTCTGAGCCTGCGAACTCTGTCTCGTCGAACGCGTCGGCCGGTGTTCAGCCCAGGACGTCGTCCAGCGCGAACTTGACCGGCTCTTCCAGCTGTTCGTAGGTGCACGACTCCGGCGTCCGGTCGTCGCGCCAGCGGACGAACTGGGCGGTGTGGCGGAAGCGCACGCCCTCCATGTGGTCGTAGCGGACCTCGACCACCCGTTCGGGGCGGAGCGGGACGAAGCTCAGGTCCTTGCCGGCCTGCCAGCGGCTGCCCTCGGCGTTGCGCGGCGTGCGGTTGCCTTCCTCCTGCTTCGCCCAGGCCCACGGGTGGTCGTCGAAGTCCGTGACCAGCGGCTGCAGCTCCTCGAACAACTCCTCGCGCCGCGCCATCGGGAACGCGCCGATCACGCCGACGCTCGCCAGCACGCCCTCGTCGTTGAACAGGCCGAGCAGCAGCGAGCCGATCCGGTTCGGGCCGCTCTTGTGCACGCGGTAGCCCGCTACCACGCAGTCGGCCGTCCGCTCGTGCTTGATCTTGAACATCGTGCGCTTGTCCGGCTCGTACAGCCCCTGCAGCGGCTTCGCGATCACGCCGTCCAGCCCGGCGCCTTCGAACTGGTGGAACCAGTCGGTCGCCAGCGCCTTGTCGGTCGTCGTCCGGGTCAGGTGGATCGGCGCCTTCGCCGGTGCGAGCGCCTCCTCCAGCGCCGAGCGACGCTCGGCGAATGGTCGCTCCATGTAGTCGGTGTCACCGAGCGCGAGCAGGTCGAACGCGACGAACCGCGCCGGCGTGGTCTCGGACAGCATCTTCACCCGCGACGCGGCCGGGTGGATCCGCTGCTGCAGCGCCTCGAAGTCGAGCCGGTCCCCCGACGCGCCGATCACCACGATCTCGCCGTCGATCACGCAGCGTTCCGGCAGGTTCGCCTTGATCGCCTCGACCAGCTCCGGGAAGTACCGGGTCATCGGCTTCTCGTTGCGGCTGCCGATCTCGACCTCGTCACCGTCGCGGAACACGATCGATCGGAAACCGTCCCATTTCGGCTCGAAGCTGACGTCGCCGTCCGGGATCTGCTTCACCGCCTTGGCCAGCATCGGTGGGACCGGAGGCATCACGGGTAGCTGCATGCGGCCATTCTGCCCGCGGACGGGGCATGATGGTCGTATACCGACTGGTAGGACCGGAGGTACCGCGATGTACGACGTCGTACTGCTTGTCGAGCAGGAGTTGTCGCAGGAGGACGCCCGACGGGTCGTCGAGCTGCACCAGGACATGCCCGAGACGGTGAGGTATCACGTGCTCGTGCCGTGTCACAACGCCGAGGCGGGGGTCGAGGCGTCGATCAGCGCGCTCGGGACGGCGGATCTGTACGGGACGGGGCTGGTGGACCAGCGCGAGGAGCTGGCCAAGGCGCAGGAGGCGATCGACAGCGAGGCCCGGGACTGCACCGGGCGCAGCGTGCAGCGACTGCGCGACCTGGGCCAGGACGCCGTCGGCGGGATCTCGCACGACCGCCCGATCGACGCGCTGACCGCCACGGTGGACAAGGTCGGGGGGCAGGAGGTCATCATCCTGACCCGGCCGCACATCGTCGCGGAGTTCTTCCACCTCGACTGGACCAACTCGGCCCGCCGTCACCTCGGCGTACCGGTGCTGCACCTGCTCGAGCACGATCCGGAGAAGGCGAAGAAGTAGGGACGCCGCTGAGCCGGCTCTCGCTCGCACGTCGCGGCCGTCATGGTCGGCGATCGCTGGGTGCTGCCGGTAGCGTCTCGGGCTGACGGCCGACTGGTGTCTGGTGACGGCCGACGATCGGCCCGAGGATGCGGTGATGAACACACTCGCCGGCGCCGAGTACGAGTGCGTCGTGATCGGAGGCGGGCTTCGGAAGTACGAGCCGTTGCTCGCCAGCCGATCGGCGCGATCACGCCCGTCAGTGCAGGACGAGCGCGGCGTAGGTGAGGCCGCCGGCCAGGGCGGCGAAGAGGGCGGACAGCCCGCGGCGCAGGGTCTGTTCGCCGACCTTGCCGTAGTGGACGCCGTCCTCGGAGTTGTAGGCCAGCCTGAAACCCGTGTAGCCCGCGCCCAGGACCAGTGCGCACTTGATCATCCCGAAGTCCTTCCCTCACGTCAGGACAATGCCGTTCCCTATCACCAGTATGGCGGCTGATAGGCCTGTGCTTCGGCAGGTACCCGGAGGGTGGACGGCTACACGGCCGCGGGCGACTCGGTGAACTGGGTGCGGTACAGGTCGGCGTACTCGCCGTTCAGCGCGAGCAGTTCCTCGTGGGTGCCGCGCTCGACGATCGTGCCCTGGTCGACGACCAGGATCTGGTCCGCGTTGCGCACAGTGGAGAGCCGGTGCGCGATGACCAGCGACGTGCGTCCTTCGAGCGCGGTGTCCAGCGCCCGCTGCACGGCGACCTCGGACTCGGAGTCCAGGTGAGCCGTCGCCTCGTCCAGGACGACGATGTGCGGCGCCTTCAGCAGCAAGCGCGCGATCGCCAGCCGCTGCCGCTCGCCGCCGGACAGCCGGTGACCGCGGTCGCCGACAACCGTCTCGAGCCCGTCGGGCAGTGAGGACACCAGATCCCACACCTGCGCCGACCGCAGCGCGTCGATCATCTCGTCCTCGGTGGCGTCCGGCTTCGCGTAGATCAGGTTCGCCCGGATCGTGTCGTGGAACATGTGCGCGTCCTGCGTCACGTACCCGATCGCGTCGTGCAGGGACTCCAGCGTCACTTCACGGACGTCGTGCCCGCCGACGCGGACTGAACCACCGGTCACGTCGTACAGCCGGGCGACCAGGTTGGTGATCGTGGTCTTGCCCGCGCCCGAGGGACCGACCAGCGCGACCATCTGTCCCGGCTCGACCGAGAAGCTCACGTCGTGCAGCACCTGGGACGACGCGCGCTTGTCGAGCACGGCCACCGACTCCAGGCTGGCCAGCGAGACCTGCTCGGCCGTCGGGTAGGCGAACTCCACCTGGTCGAACTGCACCGACGAGACGTCGGGCGGCAACGGCTTGGCGTCCGGCCGGTTCTGGATCATCGGCTCCAGGTCGAGCACCTCGAAGACGCGCTCGAACGACACCAGCGCGGTCATCACGTCGATCCGGACGTTCGACAGGGCGGTCAGCGGCCCGTACAGCCGGCCGAGCAGCGCGACCAGAGCCAGCAGGGTGCCGACGGTCAGCGTGTCCCGAACCGCGAGGTTGCCACCGACGCCGTACACCAGGGCGGTCGCCAGTGAGGCGACCAGCGTCAGCGCAGTGAAGAAGACCCGGCCGAGCATCGCGGTCCGGATGCCCAGGTCGCGGACCCGCCCGGCGCGCTCGCCGAACTCCGCGTTCTCCGCGGAGGGCCGGCCGAACAGCGTCACCAGCAGGGCGCCGCCGACGCTGAACCGCTCGGTCATCGCCGTCGACATGTCGGCGTTGAGCTGCATCTGCTCGCGGGTCAGGGCGGCCAGCCGCCGCCCGAGGATGCGGGCCGGGATCAGGAACACCGGCAGCAGCAGGATCGCCACCAGCGTCAGCTGCCAGCTCAGCAGCAGCATCGCGCCGACGACCAGGATCAGGCTGATGATGTTCGACACGACGCCGGACAAGGTGGAGGTGAAAGCCTGCTGGGCCCCGATCACGTCGGTGTTGAGCCGGGAGACCAAGGCACCGGTCTGGGTCCGGGTGAAGAACGCCACCGGCATCTTCTGCACGTGCGCGAACACCTTGGTCCGCAGGTCGAAGATCAGCCCCTCACCGATCTGCGCGGAGTACCAGCGCTGGACCAGGCCGAGGCCGGCCTCCACCAGGGCGAGCAGCGCGACCAGCAGCGCGAGACCGGTCACCAGGCCCGAGTTTCCCTTGCTGATGCCGTCGTCGACGATCTTCTTGAACAGCAGCGGCGAGGCGATCACCAGGACCGCCGAGATCACCACCAGCACCAGGAAGACCGTGATCTGCAGCCGGAACGGCTTCGCGAACCGCACGATCCGCTTGACCGTGCCCTTGGCCAGCTTCTGGTTCACCACCGACGCGTCCTGGCGGCGCCAACTGCCCGCGCCTCCGCGTCCACCACCCATCATCCCTGACGACATCCGGCTCCTCCCCGTTGTCCACCCGTCAACCTCAACAACAGTCCAGGTCAGTCGCTTGTTCCCGTACCGGCGGACCGCCGGCTCAGGCGAGCAACGCGGCCAGGGCCGCCAGCCGGCGCTGCTGAGCCTCGCGCTCGGCCTTCAACTGCTGCTCGTACGAGCGATCGGCGGCGCCGAGCAGCAGCGCCTTGGTCTCGCGGACCGCATCGACGAGGGGAGTCAGCAAAGCGTCGGTCAGATCTTTCACCGTACCTTCGAGCTCCTCAGCCGGTACGACGATGTTCGCCAGCCCGAGCTGCTTCGCCTCGGCCGCTTCGACCCAGCGGCTGGTCGCGCAGATCTCCAGGGCCCGCGAGTAGCCGACCAGCTGCACCAGCGGCTGCGTGCCACCCAGATCGGGCACCAGCCCGAGCGAGGTCTCGCGCATGCTGAACCTGGCGTCCGGGGTGATCACCCGCAGGTCGCAGGCCAGCGCCAGCTGGAACCCGGCCCCGACGGCGTGCCCCTGCACGGCGGCGACGCTGATGATCTCCGGCTTGCGCAGCCAGGAGAACCCGGCCTGGATCTCGGCGATCGTCGAGTGCACCTCGGCCACGGGCTTGGTCCCGAGCGCGAGCAGCGGCTCGTCGCCTTCGACCGGCTCGGCGGTCATCAGCCGCCGGTCGAGACCGGCCGAGAACGACGGCCCCTCCCCCGACACCACGACCACCCGCACGTCCTCCGGCAGACCGGCTCCGAACTCCGCCAGCGCCCGCCACATCCGGGGCGTCTGCGCGTTGCGCACCTCCGGCCGGTCGAGCACCACGCGCGCGACCGGTCCGTCCACCGTCAACCGCAGTCCACTGTTCTCCATGCCCAAGAACATACGGGACCAGGCCGCCGTTTCCGGGCGGTCCTCACCGGCTGTGGAAAACCTCTCAGGCCAGCGACACCAGGTCGGCGTACTCGTTGGTCCACAGGTCCTCGACGCCGTCCGGGAGCAGCAGCACCCGCTCGGGCTCCAGGGCCTCGACCGCGCCCTCGTCGTGGGTGACCAGCACGATCGCGCCGGTGTACGAGCGGATCGCGTTCAGCACCTCGGCGCGCGAGGCCGGGTCCAGGTTGTTGGTCGGCTCGTCGAGCAGCAGGACGTTGGCCGCCGAGACGACCAGCGTCGCCAGCGCGAGCCGGGTCTTCTCGCCGCCGGACAGCACCCGCGCCGGCTTGTCGGCGTCGTCCCCGCTGAACAGGAACGAGCCGAGCACACTGCGCGCCTGGGTCTCGTTCAGGTCCGGGGCCGCGGACTTCATGTTCTCCAGCACGGTCCGGTTCACGTCCAGGGTCTCGTGCTCCTGCGCGTAGTACCCGAGCTTGAGCCCGTGCCCGTCGATCACCTCGCCGGTGTCCGACTTCTCGATACCGGACAGCACCCGCAGCAGGGTGGTCTTGCCCGCACCGTTCAGGCCCAGTACGACGACGCGCGAACCGCGGTCGATCGCCAGGTCGACGTCGGTGAAGATCTCCAGCGACCCGTACGACTTCGACAGCTCCTTGGCCATCAACGGCGTCTTGCCGCACGGCGCCGGGGTCGGGAAGGAGATCTTCGCGACCCGGTCGGAGGCGCGCTCCTCCTCGAGCGAGCTCATCAGCTTCTCGGCCCGCTTCAGCATCTGCTGCGCCGCGGTCGCCTTGGTCGCCTTGGCGCGCATCTTGTTGGCCTGGTCGACCAGCTGCGACGCCTTCTTCTCCGCGTTCGCGCGCTCGCGCTTGCGGCGCCGCTCGTCGGTCTCGCGCTGGGTCAGGTACGCCTTCCAGCCGACGTTGTACACGTCGATCTCGGCCCGGTTCGCGTCCAGGTGGAAAACCCGGGTGACGGTCTCCTCGAGCAGGTTCACGTCGTGGCTGATCATGATCACGCCACCGGGATACTGCTTGAGGAAGTCGCGCAGCCAGACGATCGAGTCGGCGTCCAGGTGGTTGGTGGGCTCGTCGAGCAGCAGCGTCTCGGCCTGCGCGAACAGGATCCGGGCCAGCTCGACACGCCGGCGCTGACCACCCGACAACGTGCTCAGCGGCTGGCCGAGGACCCGCTCGGGCAGACCGAGGTTCGCCGCGATCCGGGCCGCCTCGGACTCCGCGGCGTACCCACCGGCCGCGTGCAGATCGGCCTCGGCGCGCTCGTACCGGCGCATGCCCTTCTCGCGGGTCTTGTCGTCCGCGCTGGCCATCTGCTTCTCGGCGTTGCGCAGACGGCGAACCACCTCGTCGAGGCCGCGCGCGGACAGGATCCGGTCCCGCGCCAGCACGCTGAGATCGCCGGTGCGCGGATCCTGCGGCAGGTAGCCGATCTCGCCCGAGGAGGTGACCGAGCCGCTGGCCGGCAGGCCCTCGCCGGCCAGGATCTTGGTCAACGTGGTCTTGCCGGCGCCGTTGCGCCCGACCAGACCGACCTTGTCACCGGGACCGACCCGGAACGACGCCGGCGCGAGCAACTGACGAGCACCGACGCGGACCTCGAGGTTGGAGACGGTGATCATGACGGCGCAGGGGTCCTCAAGGGTCGGGGTCAAGGGGGCGACACGGCAGGGCGGCGCCACGTCACGAGGCGGCCTCTAGTCCGGGTCCAGGTCTAGTGTAGGTGCTGTGAAATTCAACCCGGACGCCGACTTGGACACCAGCGGCGTCGAGGACACCCGCGGCAGCGGTGGTGGCGGTGGCATGCTCCCGGGCGGGATGGGAATCCCGGTCGGCGGCGGCATCGGCGGCATCATCTTGCTGGTCGTGATCCTGCTGCTGAACGGCGGGATCCCCGGGGTCGGCGGCGGCGGCGCGGACGAGCCGACCGTGCGCAACACCGGCGCGGGCAATCTCGACACCTGCAAGAAGGGCACCGACCTCGCCCAGAACGAGGACTGCCGCTTCGTCTTCTACCAGAACTCGATCGAGGGGTTCTGGGCGGCCGAGCTGCCGCGGCGGGGCAAGAAGTACACCCGCGCTCCGCTGCGGATCTTCAACCAGCAGGTCAACACCGGCTGCGGCGCCGCCTCGAGCGCGGTGGGCCCGTTCTACTGCCCGCCCGACAAGCGGGTCTACCTCGACATCGGCTTCTTCCAGACCCTGCAGAGCGAGCTCGGCGCCAAGGGCGGCAACTTCGCCGAGGCGTACGTGGTCGCCCACGAGTACGGCCACCACATCCAGAACCTCTACGGCTACCTGGACCGGATCAAGACCCGAGAGGGACCGACGTCGGACTCGGTCCGCTCCGAGCTGCAGGCCGACTGCCTGGCCGGGATCTGGACCAAGCACGCCACCACCGCTCAGGACAAGGACGGCGACACCTTCATCGAGGGCCTGACCGAGGACGACATCGTCCGCGGTCTGGACGCCGCCGCGGCCGTCGGCGACGACCGGATCCAGCAGAAGACCCAGGGCCGGGTCAGTCCGGAGAACTTCAGCCACGGCACCGCCGAGCAGCGAATGCGCTGGTTCAAGACCGGCATGGACTCCGGCGACATGACCTCGTGCGACACCTGGGGCGCCGACAGCCTCTGACCTCGGTACGACGAAAGGCCCGCCCCCGGGATTCCGGGAGCGGGCCTTCGTTCGTTCCAGCGGCGAACCGAGCGGCCGCCGTACGGCGTATTGCTACGCGACAGCGGCCGGGCGGCGGTAGCCCGGGAGGAGTTCGTCGACCAGGGCGTCGGTCTCCGCTTCGGCGCCGCGGGGGCCGCCGTGCTTGGCCAGGGCGGCGTACATCTGGGCGGCGATCGTGGTGACGTCCTCCGTCGTACCGAAGTGGGAGGCCAGGCGCAGGGTCGCGCGCCACAGCTCCTCCGAGGCCGGCGCGAAGCTGAGGCCGGTCTGCAGCGCCGTGCGGGCCAGGGCGCCGTCGTTGTGGCGCAGGCTGGCCTCGGCCAGCTTGAGCGACGCGTCGACCACCGACTCGGCCATCCGCCGCTCGATCCCGGAGGCGGCGAGCCAGGAGTACCGGCCGGCGGGCAGCCCGGACCAGGCCTGGCCGTGCACCAGGCTGAGCGCGGTCGACAGCGGCTGGCGCGGGTCGTCCATCATCTCGGCTTGCTTGGCCAGTGTGCGGAACACGTCCCAGTCGACCCGGACGATGCTGCGGTTGAGCATCCAGCGGCCCGACTCATCGGCGTACATGGCGTCGAGGCCGACCCACTGCCGGGTGTGCTCGAGCGCGGCGTTGCGCAGCTCGTCGCTGATGCCGCGCGGCCAGATCGAGCCGGCCAGCACGTTCGGGTGGACGCCGTAGTCCTGGCTGGCCAGGAACGCGACGATCTCGGTGGCCAGCTGGATCCGGCCCTCGTCGATCGGCCCGCGGGCGTCGACCTCGACCGGGCCGAGCAGGTCGACCTCGACCGGCGCCGCCTGGCTCAGGTCCGTCGAGGAGAACTCGTACGCCGGCATGTCCTGCTCGGTCCGCCGCTTGTCCATCGCCTCCGCCTCGGCCGTCCGGAACAGCTCGACCAGGTCCGCGAACTGCGCCGGGTTGATGCTGTGGGCATCGACCTCGAGCCCGAGCAGCCGGCAGACCGCCTGGTTCTTCTCGTCCACCACGAAGCGCCAGGGCGCGTCCAGCACGTCACCGACGACCACGACGGCGACGCAGCGCTTCGGATCGGCCGCCAGCCGGGCCAGCTGCTGCTCCTCCTCCAGCGACGGCGGAGCGGACACGAAGATGATCTCCGCACCCCACAGCATCGGGTCGGGGTAGCTCATCCGGGCGGCGGCGACGGACTCGGCGTTGCGGCGGGTGCAGGCCTGGACCTGGTTGTCGGTCCGCCGGGTCACCTCCTGCAGCGCCTCGTCCAGGCGGGTCCAGTAGCTCAGGCGGGCCGGGGCCAGCGACGACAGGTCGTCGCCGAAGCCGACCATGCTGACGTGCGCGCCCTCGGACCACAGGTTCGTGGCCAGCTCGGCCGCGAGCGAGCCTACGACGTCACGGGACGCGTTGGTGACACCGCCGAAGCTGACGACACCGCGCGCGGTGTCCAGGTCGACCAGCACGGTCGAGCCGTCCGCGTTGCGGCCCAGCGTGACCAGCGTCGGGTACGGCGAAGGCGCGGCCACGTCAGCGGCCGGCGCATACGCCCGGCGCAGCACCCAGCGACGCCCGTCGGCGATGGCCTGCCACGGCGCCGGCGGCGGGGCCTGGTTCTCCCCCGGCTCCAGCACCAGCGTCAGCGCCCGGTCGGTGACCAGCGCGGCCACGACGACCGGCATCGTCCTGTTCGCCTCGGTCATGCTCACGCCGAGCTGGCGCAGCGAGTTGTCGACGAACTGAGCGGTCGGTACGTCGGCCGCCAGGCGCAGGTTGACCTCGGTCTGCCGGTGGGAGGCGGACTTCGGTCCCGGGCCCAGCGCCCAGCCGCGACGACGCTTCAGCGCCACCGCGAGGCCGGCCGCGAGCAGCGTCGCGCCGAAGCCGTAGATCCCGGCCTCGGTCGCGCTGATCCCGCCGCTGGAGGTCGCGACCACATCCGGGACCTTGGTGCCGCCCGCCGCCGGGTCGCCCGGCCGGGCGTCCGTCGTACCGGGGCCGTGCGGCTGAGTGACCTCGACGCCCGGCTCGTTCGGCTTGGCGTCCTTGGCGGTGGGGTCGGCCGCGGCGCTGCCGATGTCGATCGACGAGGGCTTCTCGACGCCCTGCTCCTCGAACCAGCGGCTGCCCGGACCGGCCTCCGACTGGGTGGTCGTCTTCGCCGTCGGCTTTCCGGCGACCTTCGCCTTGGTGTCCTTGGTGTCCGGCGACGGCTTCTCGTCCTGCTGCTGCACAACCGGCCGGGCCGGGGTGTCGATCGCGACCCGGACCGTGTGTACGCCCGGCCCCTTCGCGTCGGCCGGCAGCCGGACCTGCCAGCCCGGCATGATCAGGTCCGGGTTGGTCAGCCGGCGGCCGTCGGGCTGCAGCTTGTTCTTGTTGAGGTCGTAGATCTCCTTGTAGCGCCGGCCCTCGCCCAGGTAGCGCTCGGCGATGTCCCACAGGCAGTCGTAATTGCGGCCCTCGGGCGGACGGACCTCGGTGAACTTGACCACCTGACCGGCCTGGTCGTTGTTCGTCCGTACGCCGGTGTGCCCGCCGATGACGACCTTGCTGCGCGCCTCGGTCTGGCGGTACGTCGAGGCCTGGTCGTCACCGCCCTGCGTCACGCTGATCGAAGTCGGCGCGACCCCGCTCGTGGTGACCGCGTTGGCGACCGGCAGCGTCACGCTCGCCGCGCCCGCGATCAGCACCACACCCGACACCAGCCGGCGAGCCAGCGTCTGCGAACCGCCGCCCAGCGGAATCCGCGGCGACAACCCGTGCCCACGGATCTCGGCGACCACCTCGGCCGCCAGGCAGATCACGAAGTGCAGCCACGCGAGCCAGATGAAGAACCCGATGATGCCGAGCACCGTCTCGATGCTCAACTCGCTGAACAGCACGTCCCGCGTCGGCATCCGGTCCGGCCACGGCTTGCCGAAGAACGTCAGCAGCACGTACGGCACACCACCGACGATCGCGAGCACCGCCAGCAGTGACAGGAACCCCTTCACCCGGTCCGCTGCCCCACCGCCCGACCCCCGCTGCGGCAACCTCGCCGACCGCACCGGATCAGTCGTCTTCACCATCGTCGTCCCTCCATCGCCCCACCGTCATCCACCGACAGCCTGAACTTCCTGCACAGGCAGCCGCTGCACCGCATGAACGTCAGCTTCTCCGACGCGGGTCCAGTCCTGGATCTGATCCGGACCGCGCCAGTAGTCGACCCGCCAGTGGATCGTGATCTTGACCGTGTACATCCCGTCGGGCTGCTTCGCGCTCGACCGCTTGTAGATGTGACTGCACGTGCTCGCCTGATGGAACGGATCCTGGCTTTCCTCGTACCCGTCGGACCCGATCGGCAGCGTGCCTTCGAGACAGTCGAACGGCTCGGAGCCGTCGCCCGGATCGATGCGCAACCTGGTCACCATGGCGCGCATCGTGAGCCGGGTGCCGGGCCGGTAGTTGGCGAAGTCGCGAATGTCCACGGGGCCGTAGTTCTTGAGCACGTAGGAGGTCTCCGGCGCCAGCGCGAAGTACGCCGGAACGTTGACGCGCGGCGTGTAGGTCGGCTTGACCAGCAGCACCGGATCCGGATACGCCTCGTCGAAGTAGGTCCAGAACTCGTCCATGTAGGACTTCGGCAGGCACTGCTCTCGTTCTTCCTCCGACACCGGCACGATGGCTCGTTCCAGGTGTGCGTCGGGGCCGCCGTAGTTGCTGTTCAGGTCGTAGTCGACGATCGTCAGCCGCAGCACCCACTCCTTGCCGTCCGGCGGCGCCGGCAACTCGATCCCTGCCGGCACCGGGAAGTCGCGGCAGGGGATGAACGTCCTGCCGTTCAGCTTCTCCCGCCAACTCGGCGGTGAATCGCCCCAGGAGACCTGCCCCGCGCTGCAGTAAGCACCGAATCCGTTGGAGTTCACGTACATGCTGCAGACGCCGTCGCCGAGGTGGTTGGTGGCCGAGGCGGTCGGGGCGGGCAGAGCGATCAACAACGCGAGCACGGTGCTCAGGGCAATGAACCCACGGGCTACCCGGTTGCGCATCCTCACTCCTGACACTGGTCCTGCTGGCAGATTATCGCCGGTCAGGGGCATCGTGCCCACGAGACGGCGTCGCCGCACCTGGTTCGTTCCGGACTAGGCCGGATAACGCACCGTGCTGCAGTTGATGCCCTTCGGCACCGGCGAGACCACCCTGTACATGGTCCAGCCCACGCCGGTCCGCACCATGTCGATCGCCTCGGCGGTCCCCTTCGGGGCGTTGCGGACGAACGTCCTGGTTTTCGGGTTCCACCACTGCAGCCGTGGTGAGCGGCACAGGTTCAGCCGGACCACGCCGTACGGCTGCTTGGAGGTGCCGACCACCACGACGCTGGCCGGCGGGCGCATCACCCAGCCGGACGCCTTGGCCGCGTCGATGTTGATCGCGGTGTCGGCGTAGAAGAAGGCCGGGAAGCTGGTCTTGACGATGTTCGAGTCCCGCCTGACCAGGGCCTGGTAGTACAGCGGGTACTTCGCGACCAGTCCCTGCACCGCGGGATCCGCACCGAACCGCCCTGGAACGACGGTGAGCTGGGAGGACGCGACCGGAGGCGGCGCCGTCTTCGTCGGCTTGGTCGGCTTGCCCGGCCGCTTGCTCGGCGACGTCGCCGGCGGTGTCGGCGTGCCGAGCGTGATCGTCTGCGGGCTGTCCGGCTGCTCCTCGACCCCCTCAGGCATTCCACCGCGGTTGGCGTCGCCGTTGCCGCCGCAGGCCGCCAGGACCGCCAGCGTCACGACGGGCAGCAGGACACGGGTGATGGCTGAACGAACACGCACTGCGTTGCTCCTCGGCGTACTCATCCGCCGCCTCCGCCGGAGGGCGGACTCGACGGCGGCGTCGGCGTCGGCGTCGGCGACGTGCTGTCGGGCGGCGTTTCGCTGGGGCTGTCGGTCGGGCTCGGCGTGATGCTCGCCGTACAGGTCGCGGGGAACGGGATCGGGATCGGCGGGGTCCACGGGGGCGTCGGCGAACCGATCGTCCACTCCGGACACGGAAAGTCGATCGGCGGCGGTTCGGCGGTCGGCCGGACGGTGACTCCTGGTTCGTCCGGTGTGGTCTGCAGCACGATCGGCGGGATCTGCGGCGTCTCGTCGGCCTTCACGATGCCCTGTTCGGCGTGCGCCTCGCCTTCGCCACGGGCGGTCAGGTTCTGGATCCCGACCAAGCCGAGGAAGGAGGTCTTGTTGTCGATCTGGACCTGGACCTTCAGGTGCTCGGCGTCCAGTTCGCTCGCGGCGCACGCGGTCACCGCCGGGTCGTTCTCGGTCACCTTGGCGCAGAACGCGCCGACCGCGTCCGCCGCCTTGGTGATGTCGATCCGCGCCTCCGCGGAGTTGAAGTCGATCGTGCCGACCCCCGCCCGGGCGGCCTCCTGGGCGTAGCCGACGGCCCTCGAGCGGGCGCCGAGCTGGCGGCCGCCGTCGATGACCAGGCCGGCGAGGGTGAAGATCATCAGGGCGAGGATGACGACGGCGGGGCTGAGGGCGCCGCGGTCGTTGCTGGGGGCATCGATGCGGAACCAGGCGGTGAGGCGGGCGCTCGCGCGGGCAGCGCGGCGGCCCGCGGGGTCAGGGGTTCTCGCCATCTCGGACTCCGCGGTAGGGGTCGAGGGAGCTGGAGAACTTCTTCGTGATGGTGGTGTCGCCGCCGATGCCGAGCAGGCCTAGGTCGCGGTAGTCGATGGTGCAGGTGACCTCGACCGACAGCGGGGTGCCGGCGACGAAGCCGGTGGTGATGGTGCCGGAGGCGGTGGTCTTGCAGGACTCGACGGCCTGGTCCATCGTGCGGGTGACCGCCTGGTCGAGGCGGAGCTGGGCGTCGCCGAGTGAGCGGGCCTGGCTGGCGGAGCGGGCGCCGTCGCGGGCCGCGCCTTCGAGCAGCGACGAGGTCTGGAAGTAGCGGCCGCAGGCGAGCAGGAAGAAGAACAGGATCAGCAGGATCGGCGCGAGCACGACCATTTCCAGGGCCATCGTGCCGCGCTCGGTCCGGCGGTGGGCGAACATCCGGGCGCTCACTCGCCGTCGTCCGCTTCGAACTGCTCGATCGGGCCGGTGGCGGTGCGGGAGACCGTGAGCGTGAGACCGGGCACCAGGGAGATGGTCTCGCCGGTGACCGTGAACGAGACCTGCCCCTCGGGATCGTTGTACGCCGGGAAGTCGACGTTCGCGTCGCCGAGAGAGTTGCCGCCGAGCTGCTGGGCGTAGGCCTCGATGTCGGCGCGGACCTTCTCCCCGATCGCCGGGCTGTACAGGGTCGGCTGGACCATGCGCAGGCGCGAAACGCCTTCCTGCGCGGCGTTCAGCGCGACCGAGCGGCCGTACAGCCACAGGGCGGTCTGGATCGAGACGAAGATCAGCGCCATGATCGTCGGCGCGAGGATCGCCAGCTCCAGCGAGCTCGCGCCCCGCTCCGAGCGCCGGCCCGTCCGAGCGGACGCCGAGAGACCGCCGTACCGGGCGATGAGCCCAGGGGCGGTGCTCCGGTGACGTCCCAGCGGCAACGCTCAGCCCTTCTGGATCTCGCCGGTACGCCGGTCGATGACGCCCTTGACCACGGCGCCGATGGCGATCGCGGCGGCGACCAGGATGGCCGAGATGATCGCCCACTCCAGCGCCGAGGCGCCGAGCTCGCTCTCGCCCCGGCGGGCCCGCGCCCGTTGGTTGTGGGCCCGCGCCAGCGCATAGCCGACCATCGCGCGCACGAACTGCACTTCCAGGTTCATCCGATGACCTTTCCCACTCATGAGCCCGAACCGGGCCTCAGTATGCCCGGTACGACGACCGAACTGCCTCGACGGATCCCTTGCCCATCCGCCGCCACACCTAACTGCCCAGGATCGCGGCGCCTGCCGGGTAGCCGAGGAACAACATGAAGGCGGCGCACATCACCAGCTGGGCCACCAGCATGGACTGGGAGCGTTCGCCGGCCTTGCCCTCGACGTCGGCCAGTTCCTTGCGGCGCAGCGACGCGGCGCGGGACAGCAGCGACGCGCGGATCTTGGCGCCCTCGTCGCCGGCCAGGGCCAGCGCGGAGGCCAGGTCGCGCAGTTCCTCGACGCCGAGGTCCTCGCCGAGGCGGGCCATCGCGTCCCACGGAGTGATGCCGATCAGGCGGGCGTTGGCCAGCGCCTGGCGGATCCGGGCCATCGCCCAGTGGTCGCCGATCGTGGAGGCCGTCATCAGCGCCTCGGGCAGGCCGCGGCCGCCGGCCAGGTTCATCGCGACCAGGTCGAGGAAGCTGCCGACCACGTGGCGGAAGTCACGGCGGCGTTCTTCGGCCTCCTGGCGCAGCGCCAGGTCGGGCAGGAAGAACGCGAACGTCATACCGGCCAGCGTCACCACGGCCGGGGCCGCGCCCGGCGCCGGGAAGCCCAGGTACGACGCCGCGAACAGCACGAGCGGGAAGAAGATCAGCGCGCCGAGCGCGAAGAACACCTTGGTGGCGAGCATCGCCGCGAACGGCTGGTTCATCACCGCGAGGTCGCGGCGCAGCCGGCCGAACGTCCAGCCGCGCGCGTTGGCCTCGGCCTCCAGCCGCCGGCCGAGCGTCTCGCGCGCCTTGTCGACCCCGCCGAGCACCTTCTCCCCCGCCGCGCTCGCGGTGGAGGCACTGGTGTAGCCGGACCGTCCGGCGTCGATCCGGGCGATCGTGGACAGCACGTTCGGGGCCGGCCGGACGAACATCCGGACCAGCAGGAACAGGCCCAGACCGACCAGGCCGCCACAGATGAAGGCCCACGTCATCCGCCCACCACCTCCATCCGCTCGTCGCCGGCCCGCTTGGCCCGCTTGTCGTCGGCCCGGATCAGGAACCGCTCGGGCACCTCGATCTTGGCCAGTTTGCGCAGCCAGACCAGGCCCACGGCGTACAGGGCGATCACCAGGAACAGCACGAACTGGCCGACGAAGCTCGTGTACGGCTCGACGTACTGCGGGTTGAACAGCACCAGCGCGGCGGCGACCACCAGCGTGATCGCGACGACGACCTGGACCGATCGCCGGGTCGAGCGCCGTTCGGCCGCGACCTTGCGCCGTACGTCGAGCTCCTCGCGGGCCGAGTCGGCCAATGCGGTCAGCACCTCGCGCAGACCGGGACCGCGCAGCCGTGCGTTCAGCACCAGGGCCGCGACGATCAGGTCGGCCGACGGGTCGTCCAGGTCGTCGGCGAACCGCATCAGGGCCGAGGGCAACGGTTCGCGGATCCGGAGCCGGTCGACCAGCAGGTTCAGGCCGGGCTTGATCGCCGGGGCGGCGTTCACCGCGGTCGCCGGGATCGCCTGCTCCAGACCGACCGCGCCCGCGATCGTGTCACGCAGCGCCTCGGTCCAGGTGGCCAACGCTTCCAGCCGCTCGATCGCCCGGCGTTCCTCACCGGTGCCGCCGAAGAACCGGTCGGCCATCGCGGCCAGCAGGCCGAGCGCGACGGCCAGCACCAGCCAGCGGGTCACCACGAGGACGAGCAGGCCGACCACGACACCGGCGCCCAGTCGCGCGAGCTGGCGACGGCTGTCCACACTGCGGCTGCGCTTGAACAGCGAGGGCGTTTCCTCGCGCGGCTCGGTGCCGCGCAGGGCGACGATCAGCAGCAGGATCCCGCCGCCGACGATCGCGCCGCACAGCAGCGCGATCAGTGTCCGGTCGGTCATGGGGCCTCCCGGTCCGGTTCGAGGTGCACCGCGAAGGTCGTGGGGCCTCCCGGTCTGGACTGAGGAGTGGAGGGAGCGAAGCGACCGGAGCGACGAGGGAAGACCGGGAGACAAAGCCCCACGACCCGCCGAGCCGGAGGCGAGGCCAAAAGCACAGTCATTTGTCTCCCTCACGCCCACCGGCCGTGCACCATCGGCTGGTAGCCGAAGTGCTCGAGCTCGTCCATGCAGGCGATCGGCGCGTGCGCGGCGGCCCGGCCGTCCGGTCCCGGCGCGAACACCTCGCCGGACAGCACCCGGCCGTCCCAGCCGGTCACCTCACGGATGCTCTCGATGTACCGCGACAGCGTGCCGCCGTGCTGGTAGTCGTTGTGCTTGCGGACGAACACGACGAAGTCCAGCGCGCCGGAGATCAGCATCTGGGTGGCTTCCATCGGCAGCCGCTCGGACGCCTGGATCGCGTAGGTGCTGATCCGGTTGAACACCTCCATCGAACTGTTCGAGTGGATCGTCGACAGCGAGCCGTCGTTGCCCTGGCTCATCGCGTTCAGCATCGTGACGATCTCGTCGCCGAGCACCTCACCGACGATCACCCGGCTGGGGTTCATCCGCAGCGAGCGGCGGACCAGGTCGGCCATGCTGACCTCGCCGACGCCCTCGGAGTTCGGCAGCCGCTCCTCGAACGCGACCACGTTCGGGTGCAGGTCCTTGAACTCGCCGAGTCCGAGCTCGAGCGAGCGCTCGACCGTGATCAGCCGCTCGTGCGGCTGGATCTCGTTGGCCAGCGCGCGCAGCAGCGTGGTCTTGCCGGAGTTGGTGGCGCCGGCGATCATCACGTTCTTGCGGGCCGCGACGGCCGCCTTGAGAAACGACGCGACGTCGTCGGACATCGTCCCGTTCGCGACCAGGTCCTTGAGGAACACCCGGCCCAGCCGGGACCGGCGGATCGACACGGCCGGCCGCGACGTCACGCCCATCACGGCGGACAACCGCGAACCGTCCGGCAGCCGGAGGTCGAGCTGCGGGTTGGCGGAGTCGAACGGACGGCTGGTCAGGCCGGCGTGCGCGGCCAGGACCTGGATCAGCTCGACCAGTTCCTCGTCGGACTCGGCGACCGGTCCGGGCCGTTCCTCCCGGCCGTCGCCGTACTGGACGAACACCTGGTCGCAGCCGTTGATGTCGATGTTCTCGACCTCGGGGTCGTCGATCAGCGGCTGCAGCCGGCCGACGCCGAACAGCGCGCTGTGGATCGCGCCGGCGATCTGCGCGTCGTCCTCGGGCGTCGGCGGCGTACGGCCCTCGGCCAGCTCGTAGCGGGCGTGGTCCTCCAGCACCTGGACGATCAGGGACCGGGCGTACTCCCGCTCGTCCTCCGCGCTCATCGGCGGTACGCCGTTGACCTGGTCGCGGCGGCGCTGCTCGTTCAGCCGCTCGGCGACCTGCACCCGCAGCTTGCGGACCAGTTCCTGGTCGGTGATCACCGCGATCCCTCTCCGAAGGCCGCCTGGGCCATGTCGTACCCGTACTGCGACGGCATGCCGACCGCGGCCGCCATCTCGCCGGCGATCTCGGTGGCGGTCCGGATCAGCGCGGTCCGGTCCAGCCGGCCCTGTCCGCGGCCGTCGAAGAACGCGGCGCCGGCCGGGTCGTATGCCAGATGCCAGCGGTGCTGGATCTGGACCGACATCGCGTCGAGCACCGACCAGACCTGCTTGACCCCGTCGCGGCGCTTCGGGTCGGCGACGACGATCACGCCGAGCCGTGCGTCGACGTGGTGCACCAGCGACGACAGCCGCTCACGCAGGTGGGCGACCGACGAGCCGGTCGCCGTACAGACCAGGACGACCAACCGAGCAGCCTGTACGACGGGCAACTGCGGCGAGGAGGGACCGATCCGGCCGCAGTCGGCCAGGACGTCGGCGCTGTGCATCTGGTTGAAGGTGATGCCCAGCGGCGCCCACAGACCGCCCATGCCGCCGATCTGCTCCGGCGAGCGCACTCCCAGCATCACGTCGAGCCCGCCGTCGAGCTGCTGGCTGTGCGCGAGGATCACCTCGTCGCCCAGACCCTTGCGGCCCGCCGCGGCCAGGCTGATCAGACCGCGGTCGGAGTTCAGCGGCTGGCCACCGGGCGCGGTCATCCGGATCGCGACGTCACTGCCGGCCGGATCGCACTCGGCCAGCAGCACCGGCCGCGGCCAGAGCGCTCCGAGCACCAGGCCGGCCGTCGTCACCCCAGGCGAGCCCTTCGCGCTCGCCAACGCGACCAGTGCCATCAACGGGCTCCGGGGTTGGAGGAGATCTCCGGCTTGGTCGCCGGGGACAGCTTGACCAGCACAAGCGTCTTGGTCGCCGCCGCGGCGGCCACCGCGGTGGACTGATCGGTCGGCACCAGGACGGTGACGTTGACGGTCGTGTTGGCGCCGGTCTTGCCGTCGGTGAGCGAGCTCCCGTTCACAGCGGTCACCTCCGCCGCCGGGGCGATCACGGACGCGGGCCCGCTGTCCTGGTTGGCCGGCACCCGGACCAGGCGGACGATGTCGCCCTCCCTGATCGGCTCGGCCGGCGCCCGGCCGCTCTCCAGGCTGACGCCTACCAGCGCACCACCCTTGGGGGTCGGGTCGGGGACGAAGTTGTCCCGCGTCACGAACTGGCCCGCGTAGATCCACGAGGTCGTGTACTGGCCCCTCAACTGGTCCCGCTCCGACCACAGCACCAGCGGGCGGGTCGCGCCGGCGAGGTCGCCGCGGGCCATGTCCTTGTCGGAGAACTGGTGGCCCGGTGGCAGGTCCTCCTTGACCGCGACGAAGTACTGCCGGTCACCGCTGCGCAGCGCGATCAGCGCCGACCCGGCCGCTCCGAGCAGGATGAGAATCACCGCCAATGCGGCCAGCGCGGGGCGGCGTTCGCGGCCGCCGGGCAGCCGCCTGGCGGGGCCGGCGGACTTGGCCGCGCGGGCTCCGGCGGCCGGGGGACGGTTGGTGGAGGAGAAACTCACGCGCCTACCGTAATGGCCAGAAGGTGCCAACCGCGCCGCCAGGTCCACGCCGAGCCGAGGCTGTTACCCCGCGGCGACCTCGGTCACCTCGTCCGGCGTCAGCAACTCGGTGAAGGCACCGGGCCCGCCGTACAGCTGGTCCAGGTAGGTGTACAACGCCTGCAGGCAGCGGCCGAGTTCGCCCTGCCAGTCGGACTGCGCGGCCAGTTCGGCGGCCAGCACGCGTCCCTCGGCCAGCGTCACGGCGGCGTTGACCGGCTGGTCGAGCCGCGATTCGCCCTCTGTAGTTGAAAGATCCATCGGTACGCCGTGCCCGCGCGCCGCCCGGATCCGGCCGGCCAGGGCCGTGCGCTCCGGTTCGGGCAGCAACCGGTCGAAGCCGGCGCCGCCGTACAGCTCGTCGAGGTAGTCGGTCAGCGCCCCGAACAGCTCCAGCGCGTCGTACTCGGGGCCGGCGACGGCGGTGTGCCGGAGTCGGGAGGTCAGGCTGCGGGCTTCGGCGACAGTCCACTGCGAAGGCGACAGAACAGTGCTCACCGGCCCAGCCTGGCACAGCAAGGTTGATGCGCCGGGCAACAAAAGTGGCCGGCGGATGTCAATCGCCCACCGTATTCGGATCGAGATCGTTAGTCGGTTGCCCGGTGGAACCCCAACGGTTACTTTGCGGTCACAGTCACGTCACCATGAGCTGCTGAGGATCGGGGGCGACCAGCGATGACCGAGGCACCGGAAGTCACCTCGCCTGCCGGTCATCAGCGGTTCACGCCCGCGGAGCGCGCCCGCGCGGCGTTGGGTGTGGCGCTCGGAGTGGTGACGCCTGAGGCGGTCGCGCTCGACGACGGCAGGGTCCGGCTCAGCGACGCGGGTGAGCTGCTGGAGCAGTCAGCGATGGCTCGGCTCGACACGCGGCTGGCCGCGGTGGCCGCGCGCGAGGACGTCACCGACCAGCGACTGCTGGTCGAGGCCGTGGCCGCATTGGGTGCCGAAGTCGACCACACCCGCGGCGGGTCGTCGCCGGTGGACGGAGCCACGGTCGCCCTGGACCAGCTGCTCGATCTGCCCGACGTGTCGGAGGACGTGCGCGACCAGGCCCAGACCGTCCTGCGGAATGTGCTGGAGACCAACCAGCTGACCACCGACGCCGCGGTACGCCGACTGGCGGCGGAGCGAGCCGCTGAGCGCGCTCCCCTGCTCGCCGACACCGCCAGGGCGTCGTCTGCGATCCGTCGTGAGGCCGAGCTGCTCGGTCGGCCCGGCACTCCCCCGGCCGTTGTCCGGCCGCGCACCGGCAGCGGCCGGCATCGCCGACAGGTCGCCGCACGACACCGCCGCGCCGGAGCGCCCCGCACAGCCAGTACGCCGGCCGTCGGCGGGCTCACCCCGACCGGACGCCCGGAGTCCGAGCCGAAGCTGACGCCCAGCGAAGCGCTCGCCGCGCTCACGCTGGTCCAGCCCGCCGACCTGCCCGGCGAGATCACCGCGCCGATCGAGGTCGTCAGCCGCCCTCAGCTCGGTCTGGTCCCCACTGCCGAGCACGGCAAGCAGTACTTCCGGGTGGTCGACGAGGAACCTCCGCGCGGCCTGGTCGCGCAGACCACCGTCCGCGCGGGCAGTCTGGACGACCCGCACGTGGTCCGGATCGCCAGTGGCGTGCCGGCCGACCAGCTCCCCCGCGTCTGGACCAGCCAGGTGGGCGAGGCGCTTCGCGAGGTCCACTCCCGCACCACGACGCCGACCAGCCTGGTCGGCCGGCTGCGGGCCCGGTTCCCCCGGCTCCAGGGCCGCGAGCGGCAGGCGGCGGCGCAGTACGACCAGTTCCGCCTGGTCAGTCGCAACTGGCGAGAGGAGCAGCTTCGGCCAACGCCAGACCCCGCCAAACTGGCCGCACTGCGCAGCGACCTGGAGACTCTGGCCAGGGCGATCGAGCGCACCGGCCAGCCCGCTCCTGCCCTGCCCGACTCGGCCCGCACTCTGCACGTCGTCGTACCGGCTCGGACAGCGCCGACGCCGCCCGAGGTCAGCGGGACTGGACAGCTGCGCGAGCTAGTGGTCAAGCAGATCGCTGGGCTGGAGAAGGCCGCGGATGGACAGGAAACCCGCGCGGAACACCACCGTACGACGGCCGAGACCGCGACGAAGGCGGCGACCGACGGGCTGGCCAAGGCGGAGATCGAGGAGGGCCGCAAGGACTCGGCAGCTGGTCATCGTGGCGGCAAGCTCCGGGACACCGCGCGATCGGCGACCGCGAAGGCCGGTCGGCACCTCACACTCGCCGCGGCCTGCGACACCGCGGCCACCAAAGCTCGCGAGGCAGGTCAGGCGTACGCGGCGCTGCTCGAGAAGCTCGAGGAGCTGGAGGCCAGCGGCGCGCCGCCCGGCCCGGAGATCCAGCAGTTGGCCCAGGCGGCGACCGAGCAGGTCTCGGCGTACCGCGCCGCTGTGGCGGCGACTCTGCCGTCGCAGGACGTCCAGCACACGGCGATCACCTCTGGCCGGTTCCCGCACCTGACCAAGCTGACCCGCGAGCTCAACGAGGAGCTCGCGCGCCGCCAAAGCCCGTTCCGGTACACCCCGGAGGTGCTGCACCGGCGACTCCGGTCGGCGACCCGCCGGGTGCTCTCACCGAACGGCGTACTGCTCACGGTCGGCAACAACCCCCGAGCGGACTCCAACGAGCTGATCCAGTTCAAGCTCCAGCTGAGCCCCGGTGAGCTGCGCGAGGTCCAGTCGTCGCCGCTGACCTTCGACGAGGGCGCCCTGGCCCAGCTGCGCCAGGGCGGTTTCAGCATCGCGACGACGACGGTCGAGTCGCTCAGCTACAACGGGGGCGCCAGCCTCAAGACGCTCACGGCGGCGTTCCCCGACTCCAGCGCGCTGAAGGCCGTCGCGGAGGTCGTCACCCCCGGCTTCGAGTACGCGGTGGGCCAGAGCCACTCGGTCACCGGCGGCGCGCAGGAGAACGGCCTGTCCGGCGCGGTCGAGGTCCTCAACGGCGAGATCCTCCGGTACGCCGCCGACGCGCCGCAGTGGCGCTGGCAGGTCCGCGGCGGCGTCGGCGAGCCCTGGTCGCAGGAGAACGTCGTCGACTCCGGTGACCCGCAGGACGCCACCCAGCTGGTGGTGGGCATCAGCCACACCTACACGGTCCCACCGCCCCAGGACACGGTCCGGCTGGCGGACGTGAACGCGCTCGGAGACCTCGACGTGCAACCCGTCGACGAGCTGCCTGAGCACGTCGCCTCCAGAGTCGACGGCATGGACGACCTGGCCGACAAGGGCATCGCTGGGCTGCAGGCGCGGATCGGCAAGCTCGACCGGACCGCCCACGACCAGGTCCGCGCGCTGTGTGTCGAGGACGCCCCCGCGGCGCTCACCGAAACGACCCAACCGGGCGGCTTCGGCCGGATCATCTACAACGGCGGCCGCGCGGTCGCGTACGCGCAGCTGGAGACGGTCGTCGTCCGGGACACCGCGGAACTGCTCAGCGACAGCTCCCCCGAGCACAAGATCGAGCGGATCCGGGCCGGCTTCTCCGGCGCCTCCGGCGGCCAGTCCTTCGGTACGTCGACCTCCGCTGCGGCCACGCTCGGCTACCCCGGCACCGCGCTGTCCGACGTCGGCTCCGGCACGACGGACCTCGGGCCGACCGTGCGCGGCGGCCGGAACGTGTCCCGCGGCGACAGCCTCAACGTCAGCGACGTGGCCATCCACCCGAGCGTCCAGCGCACCGAGCAGACGATCGGCGTCAAGGTCCGGCTGGAGCACAGGCTCACCTTCCACCGCCTCGACAAGAACGAGTCGTTCGCGGTCGGCAACGACGGCGACGCGGTTCTGCGGCTGCCCGAGAACGAAGCGCTCGACTACGACCTCCCGGTGCCGAAGGCCGCGCTGGTGCTCGACGAGAACGGAAAGCCGCAGCTCAGCGCGGACGGCGGCGTACTCACCCGCGGCTGCGCCCAGCCCGACGAATCGCTGAAGCTCCCGGTCTGGATGGGCGACGGCGAGGGGCAGATCCGCGGCGCCGGTCCCGCGCTGGTGCAGAAGCTGCGCGGCGCGACTCCGGCGTACCAGGCCTTCGTGCGGCACCTCAGCGACGAGGGCATGGTGCCGATGCTCGACAAGAAGTTCCGCCCGATCATGAGCGACCTGGCCGGCAAGGACCCGGCGCTGGTGGCCAGCCAGCTCGCCAACCTCGAGCGGGTCGCGCAGCAGCTGTCGCGGCACCGGCTGGAGACCGGTTACGACCAGGCGTGTCAGGGCGGCTTCGTGTTCGCGCTGACCCAGCACCGGACCGGGCATCCGCCGCAGGAGCGCACCTACCGGGTCGCGATGCGGCAGGACTTCAAGAACTACAAGCGACTCGGCCTGAACCGCTCGCAAACCGCGACCAACCTGCACATCGGGTCGAACACCACGAGCCGCTCTCGCAGCCGGTCCAAGGGACTGCCTTGGCTGGCCCGGCTCGGCATCAGCAACAAGCCCCTCGAAAGCCAGGCCGGCAGTACGCCGGACGGCGGGCCGTCGTACGGGCGGGCCGCACTCGGCCGGTTCTTCTCCTGGGTCACCGGTACGACGGTCAACGGCGTGTCGCTGACCGAGAGCACCGCGGCGCTCGCCGACTTCCGGATCTCGCACACGCTGACCGTCACCGAGGTTTTCGCCGACCGCGACTCCGAGCCGATCGTCGAGGTGGAGGGCAGCGCGAAGCTGTCGATCGACAGCGAGTTCTGCGACCGCGGCGAGGCGCAGTGCGTGGGGATCGAGGGCGCGGTCGACCCGCAGCTGCTGCAGTCGGCGACCTGGCACCACCTGGGCGCCGGCGACATCGCGGCCCGCCTGTCGGCCGCGTTGCCGGCGGTCGCGCGCAGCGACTCCGCCGCGCTGCACCACCTGGCCGGCTTCGTCAACGTCCGCAACCTCAACGCGCACCCGGAGTCGCTGACCACCGAGCACCAGACCGGCTTCGCGGTCAGCCCGCCGCCGTCGGACGCGACGCAGACGATCGCACAGCGCGGTCTCACCCCGCGCCGCGGCAGCATCTCGCTGGCCACCCGGATCGAGAACCTCCGCTACGTCGGCAGCGGGCACCCGATCATCGGCGACATCAACCTGACCCTGGACAGCGCCGGGTCCACCACCGGCAGCTCGACCGGGAACACCGCCGGTATCGGCGGCGGCAGCGGCACGGTCGACCCGGCCGGCGACGGCTGGAACGCCTCGGCCGGCGTGAACCGGTCGGGCAACGTGGCGAGCTCGAGCAGCCAGCTCGCGATCCGTGGCGTCGAGCGGCTGAACATCAAGGACGGGCAGCACTACCAGTTCGTCGGTGACCTGGCGCTGGAGGCCAGGGTGAAAGCGGGCGGCCTGGCCACACCGAAGACGGTGCGGCTCGACAACAGCACGGTGGTGCTCACGATTCCGGAGCGGGACGCGCTGGAGATGTACGGCGCCAACCAGCTGGACCTGCCGCTGGAGAAGGTGTCCGACGCGGTCGAGCGGCTGGCGGACGGCAATCTCAGCCTCGACCGGCGGACCGCGGCGGGTCTGATCCGCCGGTACCGGCACGAGAAGCAGGGCGTCACCACCGGGCTCGCGGGCACGCACACCGACGAGAAGCTGAAGACGTTGCTGCGGCGGACGACGAAGCTGCCGCCGCCACGGTCGGAGCGGGAGGAGTTCGAACAGGTCGCCGTCCAGGCGGCGAAGGTCGCCGAGAAGCGCGCCGAGGCGCAACTGCCGGACCACTACCGGACCACGATGGGCGCCGGGCTGATCGACCGCGATCTGTTCCTCGATGCCGAAGGCAACGTCACGACGATGGAGCGCGAGGTGCAGGCGGCGGTCGCCGAGGCGGTGCCGGACGCGATCGGCGACCCGGCCGTCGGCGCGGCGATCCGCAGTCAGCTGGCCGGGATCCGGTGGCGCGGGCACGCCGAGAAACTGAAGGACCCGACCGGTCTCAATCTCGAGTTCCCGTTCGGCGGCGAGGAGCCGGGCACGACCGCGCCCGGCAACCTGCGGATCCGGATCCGGATGGTCCGTACCGGCCCGATCACGATCGACGAGTCCCCGGACGCCTCGCAGGGGGCACCGGAGGCCGAAGGTAGCGAGCCGACCGAGAACGCGCTGATCATCCTGCAGGGCTACGACTACATCGAAGCCGGCCGCGGGATCACCCGCGGCACCGGATACGGCGCTGACCTCGGTGGCGGTCTCACCGACGGCGACGTCGGATCGGCCGGACTGAGCACCGAGCTGAGCACCGCGGAGTCCGTCCAGGTCGTCGACCAGGACACCCATCTCAGTCGCGCGCTGTGGTCCAAGACCAAGCGGGTCGAACACGACTTCCGGCTGGTGATCGAGGTCGAACAGACGCCCGGCGCCGGTGCCCAGACCAAGGGCGTGCTGCGCCAGTCCGCCGACCGGCTCCGCGACGAGGAGCAGCGACCGGCCCCGACGCGCCGGGAGGCGACCGGCCGGCTGACCCTGCTCGTCCCGGCGTCGGACGTCAACCAGGTGCCGCTGCCGCCTCCGGAGTTCGCCGACCACCGCCCGGTCGTGCTGCCCACCCAGAAGTTCCTGCGCGGCATCCAGCTGCACGACGAGTTCGGTCAGCTGCCCGACGAGCAGGAGACGCTCGACGACCCGGACTACGACGACGCGCTCGTCACCAGGGTGACCCGCGAGCTGAGCAGCCGCCGCTGGCTGACCCAGGCCGGAGTCCAGCTGCACAAGGGCTTCCTGCGCGACGAGCTGAACGGCAGCGCCCGCCGGATCGCCTTCGAGCGTTCCGACGGCACCGGGAGCCCGTGGACGCCGGGTCTCCCGGTTCCCGGCCACGGGTCGCGCCTCGTCCAACTGCGGCTTCGCGCCGAGCTCTCCGGTCTGCAGCTCGTTGCCGACAGCTCGGAGCACGCCCAGCTGGGCGAGGCCCACCGAGCCCAGGTCGCCGTGAACACCACCCAGGAGAGCACCAGACTCGCTCCCACCAGCCAGTCCGTCGGGACCAGTGACCCGGCCACCGGGCTGAAGGCCGGTGCGTCGTTCGGGGACCAGGCGAAGGAGAAGAGCACCGACACGACCGGCGTACGGGACGAGACCAACTCCAACGAGTCCGGTGAGCTGATCACTGTGCAGCTGCTGGTCACCTTCCACGTCGACGCCCGGCAGCAGCGCACGACCCGCGACCACCGGACCAGAACCGTGCGGGAGGCGACCTTCGAGAACGCCGCGACCGGTGTGGTGACGCTGAGCCTGTTCCGGCACGAGTTCGAGGCGATGCAGGCGCGGGTCGAGGCCGGTCAGGCGCCCCTGCAGAACTGGAACCCCGACGAGCTCGCCAAGCTGGCCAAGCGCGTCCCGGTCCGCCGGGTCACCGCCAGCGAGGTCGTCACCGGTCCCGACGGCTCGCGGTCGGTCGAGCCGTACCGGCCGCTGGTCGAGGCGCTCGCCAGGGCGCGCCGCGAGAAGGTCGAGGTCGTCGTCACGATGAAGCAGCAGGACGGCACGCGGCAGGTCTACCGTGCGCTGCCGAACGGCACGATGATCGGCAAGGACGACAACGGTTACGGCGCGGCGTTCGCCACCCTGCACCCTTCGCTGGCGATGCTGGCCCAGGGCAAGGTCGATCTCCGTCAGCTGTACGACGCCAAGGGCATGGGCGAGCGGTTCAGCGGAGCCGTGGTCAAGGCCCTCGAGCAGCACGGCGTACCGGCCTCGGCGCTGACCGGGCTCGAGCACAGCAGATCGGGCCCGCGCAGCGAACCCGAGCGGGCGCAGGGCGCCAAGGCCCACGCCGCCCGGCACGTGGCGATGGCCCGGGGCAAGGGCGGCAGTGGAATGGGAGTGCAGTGAGCGACCACGACCCGAAGTACGCGATCGCACGGACGAACGACGAGACGCTGTTGTTCCTGGAGCTGCACCCGTGCCCGGACTGCGGCTCGATCGAGACGCCATGGGAACACGGACTGGCCGACGAGGACGGCGAGCTGGTGATCAGCTACGCCGGCGTCTGCCCCGGCTGCGGCGCCGAACGGGAGTACCGGTTCGGTCTGCCCGAGCGGGAGGCGCCGCTGCGGCCGTTCCCGAACTTCGGCGGACCCGAACCGTCCGAGCTGCTCGACGCCGGCCAGTGGATGACGGTCGCCGACTCCGCGGCCGCGTCGGTGCCGGTCGACGCGCCGGCCGGCGACGAGCAGGCCAGGACGGTGATGGCGATCGCCCGGGCGGCGGTCGAGGAAGTGATCAAGTTCGTGCCGCCGGACGCCGACGCCGTACCGGACGACGCCTTCTGGACCGACCAGGGGCGCGCGGTACGCGACGCCGAACCCGGTAGGTTTCGGATCGACCGACTGCTCGTCGTCCGCGACAGCTACGGCAACGACAACAGCTGACCACCGGGAGTTTCTCTGATGCTGACCGCCAGGACCTTGGCCGAGGCCGAGGTCTACCTCAGCGTGCTGGCCACCGCCGACGACGCGCCACCCGTGACCGAGACGCCCGAGACGACCCGGACCGAGGGGCCGGACGGCTGGACGGTCCGATCGGCGGTCGGCGAGGTCCAGGTGCTGTACCGGACCGAGGAGGCGTCGCGACTGGCCGAGGCGCGGTTCGGTCTGGGTAACTCGTTGCTGCTCGACGCGGGCGCGTGGGTGCAGCTGGCGTCGGTCTGGGCGCGGCGGGCCCTCGACGCCGACTTCGAGTACACCGGTCAGCCCGGCCAGGACCGGCAGGCGGTCGAGCTGAACTGGGAGTTCGCCCGGGACGCGATGGCCGAGGCGCTGAAGTTCCTGCCCGACGGCGCCGACGAGGTGCCCGGCGAAGGCTTCTGGACCGAGCTCGGGCTGCGCATGCACGCACAGGACCGGGAGCTGTTCACCCGCGCGAAGCTGACCGAGGACTACGAGTTCTACCGCGACACGCTGTCGGACTTCCGCGCCCTGTACGGCGAGCAGTAGGCCGGCTCACTCCGGATCGGTCAGCTCGATCCGGATCGCCCGGGCGTCGGCACCGGCTTGCTCGAGCACCTTCTGCTTCGGATCAGCCACCCCGAGGAACGGCGGCCGGACGAGCTCGCGCAGGTCCTTCAGCCGGGGATCCTCGAGCACGGTGTCGATCGCCTTGCGGTCTCCGCCGGTCACCAGCACGTCCAGCCGGGCCGGCGCGAGGATCCGGACCGCCACCTCGGTCGCCGCCGCGAACGCCTCGCGCGCCTGGTTGTCGCGCCGCCGGGCGAACCGCTGCTGCGACCACCCGCCGGCCTTCGTCGTGCCCTGCACGTGCCGCGACCCGACCTTGGAGTCGGTCAGCTTGCCGCCGACGAAGACCCCCGCGCCGTACCCGCCACGTCGGACCAGCAACAACCCGAGCCGCCGGTCCTTCAGCACGTGCGCGACCAGTCCTTCGCGCGTGAGGTCGGTCAGCGGCCCGAACGGCACGACGACCTCGGCGATCGCCCCGTCCTCCGCCGACACGACGACCCGCTCCGCGCCCACCTCGTACGACGTACCGCCGTGCCGCTCGCCGAACCCGGTCAACCACCGGTCGAGCCGTTCCGGAGCCACCGACACGATACGAGTCACCCGGCTGACGCTAACGCATCCAGGCATGCGAAAGCCCGGGCCACCTGACCCGGGCTGGCGCAGTACTGGCAGCTCAGACGTTGAAGCCGAGCGCGCGGAGCTGGTCGCGGCCGTCGTCGGTGATCTTCTCCGGACCCCACGGCGGCATCCAGACCCAGTTGATCCGGAAGTCGTTGACCAGGCCGTCCAGCGCCATCCGGGTCTGGTCCTCGATCACGTCGGTCAGCGGGCAGGCCGCCGACGTCAGCGTCATGTCGATGATCGCCGTGGTGGTGTCGTCGACGGTCACGCCGTAGATCAGGCCGAGGTCCACGACGTTGATGCCGAGCTCGGGGTCGACGACGTCCTTGAGCGCCTCGGTCACGTCCTCGACGGCGACACTGCCACCAGCCGGCTTCGCGGCCGCCTCGAGGTCGACCTCGGGCAGCTCGATCTTGTCTTCGGTCTGGTCAGGCATTGCTCACTCCCTCTGATTTCGCCAGCGCTTGCGCGGTGGCGTCGCGCCAGGCCGACCAGCCCAGCAGCGCACACTTCACCCGGGCCGGGAACTGCGCGACACCCGCGAAGGCGACGCCGTCTTCCAAAACCTCTTCGTCCGGTTCGACATTCCCCCGGCCCTGCATCAGTTCCAGGAACTTCTCGTAGGTCGCCATGCCCTCGGAGACCGGCTTGCCGATCACCAGGTCGCTCATCACCGAGGTCGCCGCCTGGCTGATCGAGCAGCCCACGGACTGGTGCGTGACACCCGCGACGGTCTCGCCGTCGAGCTCGACCCGGAGGGTGACCTCGTCCCCGCAGGACGGGTTCACGTGGTGCACCTCCACGTCGTACGGCTCCGCCAGGCCCGCGTGGTGCGGGCTGCGGTAGTGATCCAGGATGATCTCCTGGTACAGGCTGTCGAGCTGCATGATCAGTCCACCTTGAAGAATGACCGGACGAAACCGAGGCCGTCGACGAGCGCGTCGACCTCCTCGGGTGTCGTGTACAGGTAGAAAGACGCCCTGGTGGACGATTGCATTCCGAACCGCTCGTGCACCGGCCGCGCGCAGTGGTGCCCGGCCCGGACCGCGATGCCCCGGGTGTCCAGCACGGTCGAGACGTCGTGCGGGTGCACGCCGTCCAGCTCGAAGCTGATCGCGCCACCGCGGTCGACCGGCTCGGTCGGCCCGAGGATCTTCAGCCCCGGCACGGTCTGCAGGCCTTCCAGCGCGTACGCCGTGATCGCCTGCTCGTGAGCCGCGATCTTGTCCATCCCGATCCCGGCCAGGTAGTCCAGGGCGGCACCGAGCCCGACCGCCTGCGCGATCGGCGGCGTCCCGGCCTCGAACCGGGCCGGCGGCGGCGCGTAGGTCGACCCGGTCATCCGGACGACCTCGATCATCTCGCCGCCCCCGAGGAACGGCGGCAGCGAGGCGAGCAGGTCGTAGCGGCCCCAGAGCACGCCGATGCCGGTCGGGCCGACCACCTTGTGGCCGGTGAAGACCAGCAGATCGGCGCCCAGCGTCGAGACATCGACCGGGAACTGCGGCACGGCCTGCGAGGCGTCGACCACCATCACCGCGCCGACCGCGTGGGCCTTGGCGGCGATCTCGGTGATCGGGTTGATCGTGCCGAGCGCGTTCGACACCCAGGTCAGCGAGACGACCTTGGTCCGCTCGGTGATCAGCTGCTCGACGTCGCTCAGATCGAGGCGGCCCTCGTCGGTGACGCCGAACCACTTCAGCGTCGCGCCGGTCCGCTCGCAGGCCAACTGCCACGGGACGATGTTGCTGTGGTGCTCCATCTCGGAGATCACCACCTCGTCCCCGGGCTTCAGGCCCGCGCCGAGCGTGTGCGCGGCCAGGTTGAGCGCCTCGGAGGCGTTCTTGGTGAAGACGATCTCGTCGCGGTTGGCCGCGCCGATGAACGCGGCGACCTTGTCCCGGCCACCCTCGTACGCCGCCGTCGCCTCGGCACCGAGCTGGTGCATGGCGCGCGCGACGTTCGCGTTGTGCTGGAGGTAGTGCTCCTCCAGCGCCTTGACCACCTGCAGGGGCTTCTGCGAGGAGTTGGCCGAGTCCAGGTAGACCAGCGGGAAACCGCCCGCGAGCTCGCGGGACAGGATCGGGAAGTCCGCCCGGACCGACTGCAGGTCCAGCGGACTGCTGAAGGTCCGGGCGCCCGTCATGCCTTGGCGCCTGTCTTCAGGAACCGCTCGTAGCCGTTCGCCTCGAGCTCGTCGGCCAGCTCCGGCCCGCCCTCTTCGGCGACCCGGCCGTCGACGAACACGTGCACGAAGTCCGGCTTGATGTAGCGCAGGATCCGGGTGTAGTGGGTGATCAGCAGCACACCCTTGTCGCCGGCCTCGGCGAACCGGTTGACGCCGGTGGAGACGATCTTCAGCGCGTCGATGTCGAGGCCGGAGTCGGTCTCGTCGAGGATCGCGATCTTCGGGTTCAGCAGTTCCAGCTGGACGATCTCGTGGCGCTTCTTCTCACCACCGGAGAAGCCCTCGTTGACGTTGCGCTGACCGAAGTCGGCGTCCATGTCCAGGTCGGCCAGCGCCTTGTTGACGTCCTTGACCCAGGTGCGCAGCTTCGGCGCCTCACCGTCGATCGCGGTCTTGGCGGTGCGCAGGAAGTTCGACACCGACACGCCGGGGACCTCGACCGGGTACTGCATGGCCAGGAACAGGCCGGCCCGGGCGCGCTCGTCGACGGCCATCGCCAGCACGTCCTCGCCGTCCAGCGTGACCGAACCGCTGGTGACGGTGTACTTGGGGTGGCCGGCGATCGAGTACGCCAGCGTGGACTTGCCGGAGCCGTTGGGACCCATGATGGCGTGCGTCTGACCACCGGCGATGGTCAGGTCGACGCCGCGCAGGATCTCCTTCGGGCCGTTCTCGGTGTCGACCGACACGTGCAGGTCGCGGATCTCGAGTGTCGCCATGGGGGTTCTTCTATCTCCGTCTGCGTTAGGAAGCTTGGTTCAGGGGGTTCTTGACGTCGACCAGCACGTCGTCGCCTTCCAGCCGGACCGGGTAGACCGGCACCGGGTCGTACGCGGGCAGGCTGGTCGGCTCACCCGTGCGCAGGTCGAACCGCGAGCCGTGCAGCCAGCACTCGATCTCGCAGTTGCCGACGTCGCCCTCGGACAGCTGGATCTGCGCGTGCGAGCACTCGTCGCGGACGGCGAAGACCTGGCCCTCGCTCTTCACGACGGCCACCTCGACCCCGCCGACCTCGGTCGCCAGCACTCCCTCGTCGGGGAGGTCGGCCAGCGCGCACGCGCGTTCGAAACTGTCACTCATGCTCAGGCCTTGGCCGCCGGGCTCAGCTCGGCCGTGCGGGCCAGCTTCTGCTCGATCACCGCGTGCAGGTGCTCGACCACCTCGGGAACGCCGATCCGGCCGATGATGTCGTTGAAGAATCCCGACACCACCAGGCGGCGCGCCTCGTCCTCGGGAATGCCGCGGGCCTGCAGGTAGAACAGCTGCTCGTCGTCGAACCGGCCGGTCGCCGAGGCGTGCCCGGCGCCCTCGATCTCGCCGGTCTCGATCTCCAGGTTCGGCACCGAGTCGGCGCGGGCGCCGTCGGTGAGCACCAGGTTCCGGTTCAGCTCGAAGGTGTTGGTGCCCTCGGCCGCGGCCCGGATCAGCACGTCGCCGATCCACACCGAGCGGGCGTGGTCACCGGCCAGCGCGCCCTTGTAGAGCACGTTGCTCTTGCAGTTGACGGCCTCGTGGTCGACGAACAGCCGGTTCTCGTGGTGCTGACCGGATTCGGCGAAGTAGACGCCGAGCAGCTCGGCGTCGCCGCCGGGACCGGCGTACCGGACGTTGGTGGACAGCCGGACGATCTTGCCGCCGAGCGTGACCGCGACGTGGTTGAGCTTGGCGTCGCGACCGATCACGGCGTCGTGCTGACCGACGTGGATCGACTCGTGGTCGCCCTGCTGGATCGACACGACCCGCAGCTCGGCGCCGTCACCGACGACGATCTCGACGTTCCCGGCGTACTCGCCGGTGCCGGTGTGGTCGATCACCACGGTGGCGCGGCTGTGCCGGCCCGCCTCGATCACCAGGTGACCGAAGCCGCGGCCGCCCAGGCTCGCGACGTTCACGTGCACGGGCTCGGTCAGCTCGGCCTCGACCGGGATCCGCACGGCCAGCGCCTGGCCGGCGTGGGTCCACGCGACAGCGGCGATCCGGTCCTGCGGGGTGAGCGCCTTGACCGCGTCGGCCGCGATCGTCTCGACCACGACGCCGTCGGGGCCGGTGGCCTCGAGCTTCGGGGTCTCGGTGCCGGCCTCGTCGGCGAACAGGTCCTTGAGGGCCTTCACCGGCGTGAAGCGCCACTCCTCCTCGCGACCGTTCGGCACCGGGAAGTCGGCCACGTCGTACGACGTGGTCCGCTCGCTCCGGGCCTGCAACGGGACCGGCGATCCCGGTCCGTGGGAGTGGCCCTGGTTGCCGGTCGCAACCAGGGTTTCGGTGGCGGTCATCAGCCGACGGCCCCTTCCATCTGCAGCTCGATCAGTCGGTTCAGTTCCAGCGCGTACTCCATCGGGAGCTCGCGGGCGATCGGCTCGATGAAGCCGCGGACGATCATCGCCATCGCCTCGTCCTCGGCCATGCCCCGGCTCATCAGGTAGAAGAGCTGGTCGTCACTGACCTTGGACACGGTCGCCTCGTGCCCCATCGCGACGTCGTCCTCGCGGACGTCGACGTAGGGGTAGGTGTCGGAGCGGCTGATCGTGTCGACCAGCAGCGCGTCGCAGCGCACCGTGGACTTGCTGTGGTGCGCGCCCGGCGCGACCTCGACCAGACCCCGGTACGACGTCCGACCGCCACCGCGGGCCACGGACTTGGAGATGATCGAGCTCGACGTGTGCGGCGCGTTGTGCACCATCTTGGAGCCGGCGTCCTGGTGCTGGCCCTCGCCGGCGAACGCGATCGACAGCGTCTCGCCCTTGGCGTGCTCGCCCATCAGGTAGACCGCCGGGTACTTCATCGTCACCTTGGAGCCGATGTTGCCGTCGATCCACTCCATCGTCGCGCCCTCTTCGCACGTGGCGCGCTTGGTGACCAGGTTGTAGACGTTGTTCGACCAGTTCTGGATCGTCGTGTAGCGGCAGCGGGCGCCCTTCTTCACGATGATCTCGACCACCGCGGAGTGCAGCGAGTCCGACTTGTAGATCGGCGCGGTGCAGCCCTCGACGTAGTGCACGTAGGCGTCCTCGTCGACGATGATCAGCGTCCGCTCGAACTGGCCCATGTTCTCGGTGTTGATCCGGAAGTAGGCCTGCAGCGGGATGTCCACCTTGACGCCCTTGGGCACGTAGATGAACGAGCCGCCGGACCACACGGCCGTGTTCAGCGCGGCGAACTTGTTGTCACCGACCGGGATGACCGAGCCGAAGTACTCCTGGAACAGCTCCGGGTACTCCTTCAGGCCGGTGTCGGTGTCGACGAAGATGACACCCTGCTCCTCCAGGTCCTCGCGGATCTGGTGGTAGACGACCTCGGACTCGTACTGCGCGGCGACGCCGGCCACGAGGCGCTGCTTCTCCGCCTCGGGGATGCCGAGCTTGTCGTAGGTGTTCTTGATGTCCTCGGGCAGCTCTTCCCAGCTGGTCGCCTGCTTCTCGGTCGACCGGACGAAGTACTTGATGTTGTCGAAGTCGATCCCGGACAGGTCGGCACCCCACGACGGCATCGGCTTGCGGTCGAAGAGCTTCAGGCCCTTCAGCCGCAGGTCGAGCATCCACTCCGGCTCGTTCTTGAGGGCGGAGATGCCCCGCACCACGTCGGCGCTGAGGCCGCGCTTGGCGACCGCGCCGGCGGCGTCGGAGTCGGCCCAGCCGTACTGGTAGTTGCCGAGGCCTTCCAGTTCGGGGTGAGCGGTTTGCGTCATCGTGCAGTCCTCGCAGATTCGCCGTCGGATACAGGAGAAGCCGGCTCGGTCACTGGGTGGGAGCCGGGGATGTGCGTCGTACAGACACCGTCGCCGTGGGCGATGGTGGCCAGTCTTTGAACGTGCTTGCCGAGCAACCGGGAGAACACCTCGGTCTCGGCCTCGCACAACTGGGGGAACTGCTCGGCCACGTGCGCGACCGGGCAGTGGTGCTGGCACAGCTGGGCGCCGGCACCGGCCTGCTGGGTGGAGGCGGCGTACCCGTCGCCACTCAGCGCCTGGGCCAGGACCTGGGCCTTCTCGCCCTCGGGAGCCGCGTCCAGGAGATCGCGGTAGCGCTCCTCGACCTCGGCGACCCGCCGCCGGGCGAACTCGGTGACCGCCTGGTCACCGCCGGCCTCGGCGATGAACCGCAGCGCGGTCGTGGCCAGGTCGTCGTAGGCCTGGTGGAAGGCGTGCCGGCCGGAGTCGGTCAGCACGAACACCTTGGCCGGACGGCCCCGTCCGCGCGGTCCGTAGACCCGCTCCTCGCGGGACTCGACCAGCCCCTCGGCCAGCAGGTGGTCGAGGTGCCGGCGGACCGCCGCCGGGGTCAGCTCGAGCCGCTCGGCCAGCACCGCGGCGCTGGACGGCCCGTTGGTCAGGATCGAGCGGGCGACCCGGTCCCGGGTGGACTCGTCGCGCGCCTGCGAGCTGCCGCCAGGCAGACCGGTTCCCCGGGACGGGGTGGGCGCGGGAGTTTTCACAACATCAGTGTCGCGTAATTCCGGGGGGCCTTCAAATAAGGCTGCCCTAACCGGTTCACGCCGTTCCGCCTCAGTTCGAGGGCGACCGTGAGCAGCGTCACGTCGGCGCGTTTCCTACACTGCACACGTGCCAGTCGCGGTGGAGATCGACAACCTAGTCGTCCGGTACGGCGAGAAGACCGCTGTGGACGGCCTCACTCTCACCGTAACGGGCGGAACTGTGACGTCCGTGCTCGGCCCCAACGGCGCCGGCAAGACGACCACGGTGGAAACATGCGAGGGCTTCCGGCGTCCGGATTCCGGAGCGGTCCGGGTGCTCGGGCTGGACCCGATCGCGGACCACGACGAACTGATGCCGCGGATCGGCGTGATGCTGCAGGAGGGCGGCGCCTGGTCCGGCGTCCGCGCCCTGGAGATGCTCCGGTACGTCGCGTCGCTGCACGCCCATCCGCTCGATCTGCCGGCGCTGGTGGAGCGGCTCGACCTCGGCACCTGCGGCAAAACGCCGTACCGGCGGCTGTCGGGCGGGCAGAAGCAGCGGCTGTCGCTGGCGCTCGCGATCGTCGGCCGGCCGGAGATCGCGTTCCTGGACGAGCCGACCACCGGGCTCGACCCGCACGGCCGCCGGGAGATCTGGCAACTGATCCGCGACCTGCGCGAGGACGGCGTCACCGTCGTGCTGACCACCCATGCGATGGACGAGGCCGAGCAGTTGTCCGACCAGGTGCACGTGCTGTCGGCCGGCAAGTTGATCGCCTCCGGCAGCCCCGACGCGTTGACCGACCACGGCACCAAAACCCTCGAAGACGTGTATCTGGCGTTGACCGCGCCGCCTGCACGGGAGACCAAGTGAGCAGGACAGTGCTTTCGGCCTCGCCTCCGGCTCGGCGGGTCATGGGGCTGTCTCTCCCGCCCTTCCCTCGTCGCTTCGGTCGCTTCGCTCCCTACACTCCTCAGTCCAGGGCGGGAGGCCCCATGACCTTTGTGGTGCATCCTGATCCGAGCGGGGACGGCTTGTGACCACGTACGCCCCCCGCCCCGGCTCCGCGCCGTGGCCGCGCAAGGTGCTCGCCCACGCTCAGATGGAGTTCCGGCTGCTGCTCCGGAACGGCGAGCAGTTGCTGCTGGCCTTGGTGATCCCGCTCGGACTCCTGCTGCTGCTCGGCGGCACAGGGCTCGGCGACCGGCTGCCACTGGGCGACGGGCCGGCGATCGACCTCGCCGTACCGCGGGTGCTGGCGCTGGCTGTGCTGTCCACGTCGTTCACCTCACTGGCGATCGCCACCGGCTTCGAGCGCCGGTACGGCGTGATCAAGCGCCTCGGCGCCTCACCGCTGTCCCGCACCGGACTGCTGGCCGGGAAGATCGGCTCGGTGCTGGCCATCCAGCTGGTCCAGCTGATCGTCCTGACCGGTACCGGCTTCGCGCTCGGCTGGAAGCCGGTCGGCGGCGTCGACGCGGTGATCGGCATCGTCCTGATGGTCCTGTGCGGTACGGCGGCGTCCGCGTCGCTCGGGCTGCTGATGGCCGGCGTACTGCGCGCCGAGGCGACTCTCGCGGCCGCGAACCTGCTCTACCTGTTGCTCCTGGTCGGCGGCGCGGTGATGACGCCGGTCGACGAGTACCCGGCCGGACTGCAGGGAATCGTCCGGCTCCTGCCGAGCGCGGCCCTCGCGAACGGCTTCGCCCACTCCACCATCGAAGGCGTCATCCCCTGGGCCGCTGTGCTCTCGCTCACGCTCTGGGCCGCCGTCCTCGGGTATCTGGTCTCGCGGACCTTCCGCTGGGACTGAACCAGTCACGACCCGCGGGTAGCCGCAGATTAGAGTGTGCCGGTGATGAGCACCGAGACCCCGGCCCCCGCCACCGAGCCGCCCGTCACCGGATTGTGGCGCCTGGTGCCCGAGCCGAGCCTGGACACCGTACGGCGTTGGGGTTGGGCGTCCGTCGTGGCGAACATCGGCATCGTGGTGACCGGCGGACTGGTCCGGCTGACCGGCTCGGGCCTCGGCTGCCCGACCTGGCCGCAGTGCACCGACTCGTCGTACGTGCCGCACCCGGAGCTGGGCATGCACGGCGCGATCGAGTTCGGCAACCGGCTGCTCGGCTTCATCGTCGCGATCGTCGCGATCGGCACCTGGCTGGCCGTGATGCGCTACCGGCCCAAGCGCACGGACCTGCGCCGGCTGGCGACCGCGGCCGCGCTCGGCGTTCCGCTGCAGGCCGTGATCGGCGGCATCAGCGTGCTGACCGGGCTGAACCCGTGGATCGTGTCGGCGCACTTCCTGGTCTCGCCGATCATCATCACGCTGACCGTTTCGATGATGCGCCGGTCCCGGACCAGTCCCTACCCGCACACTCCCCCGGTGGTTCGCGCCCTCGCGACCGCCTCGGTGGTGGCGGTCTGGCTGACCGTTGCCCTGGGCACCCTTGTCACCGGCGCCGGCCCGCACTCGGGTGATCCGGAGACCGGCCGCAACGGCTTCGACGAGGAGCTGATCAGCCAGTTGCACGCGGACGTGGTGTTCGCGCTGCTCGGCGTCTCCATCGCGCTGGTGATCGCGACCCGCGTCACCGCGACCTCCCGCACACTGCGCAAGCTGGCCGCCTGGCTGCTGGCGATGGAGCTGCTGCAGGGTGTCGTCGGCTTCACCCAGTACTTCACCGGCCTGCCGTGGGTGCTCGTACTGATCCACATGTTCTTCGCCGCCGTGCTGATCGCCCTGGTGACCGCCGTGTACGGCGAACGCGGTACACCGGCGACCTAGCGCGACACCCGGGGCGTCCGGTCGGGTGAGACGACCGAACGCCCCGGGCTGCTCACGGAACCGCTACCTCACCTTGTAGATCGCTCCCGGGCCGAACACCGGTGCCGACACGTACAGGTGTCCCCACCTGCTGAACGCGACGCCACCCGGCAGCTGCAGCTTGCCGCGCGCGACCTCCTTGCGCGGACCGCCGTAGTGCCACTTGTTGGGCCACTGGACGATCAGCGAGCCGACAGCGGTCGGCTGCCCACTGACCTCCCACTTGAGCCAGCTGTCCCGGGCCAGCTGGACGGCGGCGATCGCACCGCGCGGTCCACCGGCCAGGTCGACGATCGACGTGTAGCCGTCGGCCCAGCGCTTGCAGTTGCCCGAGTACGGCTTGTACGGGTCGCAGACCGCGTTGTACGAACCCGGCTTGATCCGCCAGATCTGCGACGTGCCCGGCGTGGCCGGGAAGCCACGCAGCTCACCGACGTACCAGTAGCCGTCCGAGCCGACGGTGACCGACGTGGCGACCGCCTCACTGTTGATCGGCGTGCCGGCCGGCGGGATGTCCGGCGGGCCGGGCAGGCCGGCCGGAACCTTCACGGTCCGCGGCTTCAACCGCGCGACGGTCTTGATGTGCCCGTTGGGCCAGACCCGCAGCAGGTCGTTGCCCGCCGCGTCCGCGACCAGCACCGTCCCGTCGCGCAGGGCCGCGAGACCGAACGGGTTGCTCTCGGTCGGGTTGTTCTCCAGGTCGTACTTGTCCGGGTCCTTCAACTGGTACTTGCCGATGTCGGCGATCTTCAGCGGCGCCTTGCCCGGACGCATCCGGTACAACGTCGTCGACCCCGGCGTGGGCGGGGCGCCCGGCTCACCACCCGCTCCGGTCACCGCGTACGTCGTACCCCAGACGTTGGTGTCGACAGCGGGCGCGAAACCGCCGGGCACCGTGCCGAGCTTGCGGATCTTCTTGCCGCTGGACCAGGCCTCCCAGACCGATCCGTCACCGGTGCTGTAGATGATCTTCGACCAGTGCGTGGCGACGCCTCGCGGCGAGTTCAGCCCGGTGACGATCGGCTGCAGACTGCCGCCGCCGTGTGCCTCGGCCGGCGCGGCCACCAGGACCGACCCGACCAGCACCGTCGCCGAAACCGCGGCCAGACGTGCTTTTGTAACCCCCACTAGTTCCCCCTAGCGTCTGTCCTCCCCAGCGTGGAACCCCTCCACGGACCTCACCATGGCAGCACTGCCCGGCGGTCAGGTCAACGGGACGACTCTGCGCTTGCGTACGGATGCCGAGAGCAACCAGTACGCCGGAGCGGTGACGTCAGTGCAGCAGCGGGTCGATCGCGGCGGCGATGAACAGCAGCGCCAGATAGATGTTGGAGAAGTGGAACAGCCGCATCGGCCGCAGGGCCGCGCCGTCGGCGCCGGTGTGGGCCCGGGCCAGCAGCGCGAACGCCTCGCGCAGGAACACCGCGCCGAGCACGACGGCGGCCAGCGGGTAGACGAAGCCGGTGTCCGCGACCGGCCAGAGCGCGATCGAGGTGATCACCATCGCGATGCTGTAGGCCAGGATCTGCCGCGCGGTCGCGACCGGGGTGGCGACCACCGGCAGCATCGGGACGTCGACCGAGGCGTAGTCCTCGCGGTAGCGCATCGCCAGCGCCCAGGTGTGCGGCGGCGTCCAGAGGAACACGACGCCGAACAGCACCAGCGGTGTCCAGGCCAGGTCGTTGGTGACGGCGGTCCAGCCGATCAGGGTCGGGAAGCAGCCGGCGATGCCGCCCCAGACGATGTTCTGCACGGTCCGGCGCTTGAGCACCATCGTGTAGACGAACACGTAGAACAGGTTGGCCACCAGCGCCAGCACCGACGACAGCCAGTTGACGAAGAAGCCGAGCTCCAGGGTCGCCAGCACCCCGAGCACGATGCCGAACACCATCGCCGAGCGTGGGCTGACCGCGTGCCGCGGCAACGGGCGGCGACGGGTCCGGCGCATCTGCTCGTCGATGTCGCGGTCGAGCACGCAGTTGATCGTGTTCGCGCTGCCGGAGGCGAGGATCCCGCCGACCAGGGTGGCGGCGACGACGCCCAGCCCGGGGACTCCCCCGGCGGCCAGGAACATCACCGGGATCGTCGTGACCAGCAGGAGCTCGATGATGCGCGGCTTGGTCAGACCGACGTACGCCTTGATCACGTCGCGTACCGACGGGCCGGCCACCTCGTGGGGAGCCGGTTCGGTCGGCAGCGGCGCCGGGTACGACGTCGTCGCGGCTGGACGCGGGTCGACGGCCGTCACGAACACCTCGAACTTCGGAGATTGACGCCGGGCACCGGCGCTGACGGTTCGACAGTCTACGACGGCCCGTAGGAGGACCGAACCACCCCCCTGCGACGGCAGGGATACAGCCGCACCGAAGGGGCACCGGAGGTGCTGCCGGCCGGACCCACGGCAGTCACATGACTGGTGCGACAAGGCGCCACTCCGGGAGAAGGTGGGTGACATGCCTCGCGCCTGGACCGGGAACAACTTACCGCCGATCCGGGTTGGCGAGGTATGGAAGGCAATGAGCAGGTTGGCGAGTAGGCTCGCTCACGGTGACGCGCGGGGGCGCGACCGGCATGCGGGCTGCCCGGCCGGCCGAGCCTCGGAGCCGACCAGACGAGTGTTTCGCAGCCATCGAGAGGAGCGCCGCCGGCGTGACGGAGAAGACCAGCCCCAAGCTTGAATGGACCGACGTGGATCAGCGCGCGGTCGACACCGTGCGGGTCCTCGCCTTGGACGCGGTGGAGAAGGTCGGCAACGGCCACCCGGGGACTGCGATGAGCCTGGCCCCCGCCGCGTACCTGCTGTTCCAGAAGGTGATGCGGCACAATCCCGCCAACCCGCACTGGGCCGGTCGCGACCGCTTCGTGCTGTCGGCGGGGCACTCCAGCCTCACCCTCTACATCCAGCTCTACCTGGCCGGTTTCGGTCTCGAGCTCGACGACCTCAAGTCGCTGCGGACGTGGGGCAGCTCGACCCCCGGCCACCCGGAGTACAGCCACACCCCCGGCGTCGAGACGACCACCGGCCCGCTCGGCCAGGGCGTCGGCAACGCGGTCGGCATGGCGATGGCGGCCCGCCGCGAGCGCGGTCTGCTGGACCCCGACACGGCCCAGGGCGAGAGCCTGTTCGACCACCAGATCTACGTGATCGCCTCGGACGGCGACCTCGAAGAGGGCGTGTCGGCGGAGGCCTCTTCGCTGGCCGGGCACCAGAAGCTCGGCAACCTCACGGTGATCTACGACGCCAACAAGATCTCGATCGAGGACGACACCAACATCGCGTTCTCCGAGGACGTCGCCGCCCGCTACGCGGCCTACGGCTGGGACGTGCGCGACGTCGACTGGACCAACGGCGGGACGGGCTACGAGGAGAACGTCCAGGCCCTGTACGACGCGCTCGAGGCGGGCAAGGCGGTCACCGACAAGCCCACCTTCATCCGGCTGCACACGATCATCGGCTGGCCGGCCCCGAACGCGCAGAACACCGGCAAGATCCACGGCTCGGCCGCGGGTGCCGACGAGGTGGCCGCGACCAAGCAGATCCTCGGCTTCGACCCGGAGCAGTCGTTCGAGGTCGCCGACGAGGTGATCGCGCACACCCGCCAGGCGGTGGAGCGGGGCAAGGCGGCCGAGCAGGAGTGGTCGCGCAAGTTCGAGGCGTGGCGTGAGTCGTCGCCGGAGCGGGCCGAGCTGCTCGACCGGCTCGACAAGCACGAGCTGTCGCCGGGCTGGAAGGACGAGCTGCCGACGTGGGAGGCCGACGCGAAGGGTGTCGCCACCCGGTCCGCCTCCGGTGAGGTGCTGACCAAGCTGGCGCCGGTGCTGCCCGAGCTCTGGGGCGGTTCGGCTGACCTGGCCGGCTCGAACAACACCACCCCGAAGGGGCAGCCGTCGTTCGTCCCGGCCGAGCACGCCACCAAGGCGTTCCCGGGCAACGAGTACGGCCGGGTCCTGCACTTCGGCATCCGTGAGCACGGCATGGGCTCGGTGCTGAACGGCATCGCCCTGCACGGCGGCACCCGCCCGTACGGCGGCACGTTCCTGGTCTTCAGCGACTACATGCGCCCGGCCGTCCGGCTGGCCGCGCTGATGAAGCTGCCGGTCACCTACGTGTGGACGCACGACTCGATCGGCCTCGGCGAGGACGGCCCGACGCACCAGCCGATCGAGCACCTGGCCGCGCTGCGCGCGATCCCGGGTCTGGACGTGGTCCGCCCGGCCGACGCGAACGAGACCGCCGCCGCCTGGGCCACGATCCTCGAGCACACCGACCGCCCGGCCGGCCTGGTGCTGACCCGCCAGAACGTGCCGACCTTCCCGCGCGGCACCGACGGCTACGCCACCACGGAGAACGTGCACAAGGGCGGCTACACGCTGCTCGACACCGACGGCACGCCCGACGTGATCCTGATCGGCACCGGCTCGGAGGTCCAGCTGGCCGTCGAGGCCCGGGCCAAGCTCGCCGAGGACGGCATCAAGGCGCGGGTCGTGTCGCTGGTGTCCCGCGAGTGGTTCGACGAGCAGGACGACGCCTACCGCGACTCGGTCATCCCGCCCGCGGTCAAGGCCCGCGTGTCGGTCGAGGCCGGCATCAAGCTCGGCTGGCGCGAGCTGGTCGGCGACGCCGGGCGCAGCGTGAGCCTGGAGCACTACGGCGCCTCGGCCGACTACAAGCGCCTGTTCTCGGAGTTCGGCATCACCGCCGACGCCGTGGTCCAGGCCGCGAAGGACAGCATTGCCGCGGCAGCCGAGCTCGGTGGCAGCGGTGTACCGGCAGGACGTGCCGCGGCCGGACCGGTCGGTCCGGCGGACACCTACGCCGCCAACTGACAACTACAACTCAACATCGGAGGCTTCGGACATGACCGACCGTTTGAAAGACCTCGCCGACGCCGGCGTTTCGATCTGGCTCGACGACCTGTCCCGGCAGCGGCTGACCAGCGGCAGCCTGGCCACGCTGATCCACGACCAGCACGTCAGCGGGGTGACCACCAACCCGACCATCTTCGCCAAGGCGATCTCGGACAAGAACGCCTACGCCGAGCAGGTCGAGCGACTGGCCGCCGAGGGCGTGTCGACCGACCAGGCGATCCGGGTGATCACCACCGACGACGTCCGTGACGCCGCCGACCTGTTCAAGCCCGTGTACGACGACACCGACGGTGTCGACGGCCGGGTCTCGATCGAGGTCGAGCCGGGCCTGGCCCGCGACACCGAGAAGACGATCGCCCAGGCCAAGGAGCTGTGGGAGACCGTCGGCCGCGAGAACGTCTTCGTGAAGATCCCGGCCACCAAGGAGGGCATCCCGGCGATCACCGAGTCGCTGGCGGCCGGGATCAGCGTGAACGTGACGCTGATCTTCTCCCTGGAGCGCTACAAGGCGGTCGCCGACGCGTTCCTGACCGGCCTGGAGAAGGCGCTGGACAACGGGCACGACGTGACCAAGCTGGGCAGCGTCGCGTCGTTCTTCGTCAGCCGGGTCGACACCGAGGTCGACAAGCGCCTCGACGCGATCGGCACGGACGAGGCCAAGGCGCTCAAGGGCAAGGCCGCGATCGCCAACGCGCGGCTGGCCTTCGAGGCCTACGAGGAGATCTTCTCCTCCGACCGCTGGCGCGAGCTGGAGACCGCCGGCGCGAAGCCGCAGCGCCCGCTGTGGGCCTCGACCGGCGTGAAGGACCCGGCGTACAAGCCGACCATGTACGTCGAGGAGCTGGTCACCCGCGGTGTCGTCAACACGATGCCGCAGGCAACGATCGACGCGGTCGCCGAGGGTGCCGACATCACCGGTGACACCGTGCGCGGCAACTACGACGCCGACCGCCAGGTGATCGCGGAGCTGGAGAAGCTGGGCATCTCCTACGACGACGTCGTCCAGGTGCTCGAGGACGAGGGCGTCAGCAAGTTCGACGCCTCCTGGTCGGAGCTGCAGGACACCGTCACCGCGGCCCTCAAGGCGGCGGCCAAGTGACCGACAACACCACCGCCAAGGCGTACGGCGAGGGCTGGCAGGACGTCGTCGACCGGCTGGTGAGCGAGAAGATCGCCTCCCGGATCGCCGCCAAGGACGCCAAGGTCTGGGGTCCGGAGGCCGAGTCCGAGGCCTCGATCCGGCTGAGCTGGGTCGACCTGTACGACTCGTCGCGGCCGCTGCTGGCCGAGATCGAGGCGCTGCAGGCCGATCTGCGGGCCGAGGGCCTGGACCGGATCGTCCTGGCCGGCATGGGCGGCTCGTCGCTCGCGCCCGAGGTGATCACCCGCACGGCCGGCGTCGAGCTGGTCGTGCTGGACTCGACCAACCCGAGCGTGATCGCCCGGGCCCTGGCCGGAGACCTGCAGCGCACGGTGCTGGTCGTGTCCAGCAAGTCCGGCGGCACGGTCGAGACCGACAGCCAGCGCCGGGCGTTCGTCAAGGCGTTCACCGACGCCGGTATCGACGCCGCGTCGCGGATCGTCGTCGTCACCGACCCGGGCTCGCCGTTCGAGAAGCTCGCGGCCGACGAGGGCTACCGCAAGACGTTCCTGGCCGACCCGCACGTCGGCGGCCGCTACAGCGCGCTGACCGCCTTCGGCCTGGTGCCGTCGGCGCTGGCCGGCGCGGACGTGGCCGAACTGCTGGACCAGGCCGCCGAGGTGGCCCCGGCCCTGCAGGCCGACAGCCCGGACAACCCCGCGCTCGTGCTGGCCGCCGTACTGGCCGGCAGCCCGGGCCGGGACAAGGCGATCATCGCCGCCGGTGGCTCGTCGATCGTCGGCTTCCCGGACTGGGCCGAGCAGCTGATCGCGGAGAGCACCGGCAAGAACGGCACCGGTGTTCTGCCGGTCGCCGTCCAGAGCCTGAAGGCGCCGGAGCTGCACAGCGGCGCGGGCGACCTGGTGCACACGCTGCTCGCGGCGGACGCCAGCTCGGCCTCGGTCGCCTCCGGTACGCCGACCGTCGTCACCACCGGCTCGCTGGGCGCGCAGATGCTGCTCTGGGAGACGGCGACCGCGGCGGCGGGCTACCTGCTCGGGATCAACCCGTTCGACCAGCCCGACGTCGAGAGCGCCAAGCAGGCCGCGCGCGGTCTGCTCGACGCCCAGCCCGAGCCGGAGGCCGCGGCCTTCACCGACGGCGCCGTGGAGGTTCGCGGAACCGACGGTCTGCTCGACGGTGTGGACAGCGTCAAGGGCGCGGTCGACGCGCTGCTCGGCCAGCTCGCCGACGACGGCTACCTGGCCGTGATGGCCTACCTGGACTCCGAGCGCGACGAGAGCCTGGTCGCGATCCGCCCGGCGCTGGCGGAGCGGACCGGACGCCCGGTCACCTTCGGCTGGGGCCCGCGGTTCCTGCACTCGACCGGCCAGTACCACAAGGGCGGCCACCCGCAGGGCGTGTTCCTGCAGATCACCACGTCGGAGTCCACCGACGTCGAGATCCCGGACCGGCCGTTCAGTTTCGGCACGCTGATCTCCGCGCAGGCCGCGGGTGACGCCGGGGTGCTCGCCGAGCGCGGGCGCCCGGTGCTGCGGCTGCACCTGACCGACCCGCAGGCCGGCGTACAGCAGCTCATTTCTCTACTCGACGCACACGACAAGTCGGAGGCAAGCGGCGATGACCGCTGAACTCGAAGAAGAGCCGACCGGCCCGGTGAACCCGCTGCGGGATCCCCAGGACCGGCGGCTCCCCCGGATCGCCGGGCCGTCCAGCCTGGTGATCTTCGGTGTCACCGGTGACCTGGCCCGCAAGAAGCTGATGCCGGCGATCTACGACCTGGCCAACCGGGGACTGTTGCCGCCGGGCTTCGCGCTGGTCGGCTTCGCCCGGCGCGACTTCAGCAACCAGGACTTCGCGCAGATCGTGCACGACTCGGTCAAGGAGCACGCGCGCACGCCGTTCCGCGAGGAGGTCTGGCAGCAGCTCGCGGAGGGTTTCCGCTTCGTGCCGGGCGACCTGACCGACGACGAGGCGTTCAAGAAGCTGCGGGAGACCGTGGACGAGCTGGACGTCAACCGCGGCACCGGTGGCAACCACGCGTTCTACCTGTCGATCCCGCCGAGCCTGTTCCCCAAGGTGGTCGAGAAGCTCAAGCAGCACGGGCTGGCCGACGAGGTGCCGGGTTCGTGGCGGCGGGTGGTGATCGAGAAGCCGTTCGGCCATGACCTGAAGAGCGCGCGTGAGCTCAACCACGTGGTCGAGTCGGTCTTCCCGCCGGAGGCGGTCTTCCGGATCGACCACTACCTGGGCAAGGAGACCGTGCAGAACATGCTGGCGCTGCGGTTCGCCAACGCCATGTTCGAGCCGGTCTGGAACAGCCACTACGTCGACCACGTCCAGATCACGATGGCCGAGGACATCGGCATCGGCGGCCGGGCCGGGTACTACGACGGCATCGGCGCGGCCCGCGACGTGATCCAGAACCACCTGCTCCAACTGCTCGCGCTGGTCGCGATGGAGGAGCCGGTCAGCTTCGACGCCTGGTCGCTGCGGCAGGAGAAGAAGAAGGTGCTGGCAGCGGTCAAGCTGCCGGACCGGCTCGACCTGCACACCGCCCGCGGCCAGTACGCCGCCGGCTGGGCCGGTGGCACCAAGGTCAAGGGCTATCTGCAGGAGGACGGCATCCCGCAGCACTCCGCGACCGAGACCTTCGCCGCGATGCGGGTCGACGTGGACACCCGCCGCTGGGCCGGCGTCCCGTTCTACCTGCGCACCGGCAAGCGGCTCGGCCGCCGGGTGACCGAGGTCGCGGTGATGTTCAAGCGCGCCCCGCACCTGCCGTTCACCGCGACCGAGACCGAGGAGCTGGGGCAGAACGCCCTGGTGATGCGGATCCAGCCGGACGAGGGCATCACGATGCGCTTCGGCGCCAAGGTGCCGGGCACGATGATGGAGATCCGCGACGTGAACATGGACTTCGCCTACGGCGGGTCGTTCACCGAATCCTCCCCCGAGGCCTACGAGCGGCTGATCCTCGACGTGCTGCTCGGCGACCCGCCGCTGTTCCCCCAGCACACCGAGGTGGAGCTGGGCTGGAAGATCCTCGACCCGGTGATCAACTTCTGGGCCGAGCAGGGTCAGCCGGAGCAGTACGACTCCGGTGGCTGGGGTCCGGACTCCGCCCACGAGATGCTCGCCCGCGACGGACGCGCCTGGAGGCGGCCATGATCATCGACCTGACCGGTACGACGTCGAGCGAGATCGCGTCGGCGCTGCTGCGGGCCCGCCGCAACGCGGGCTCGCCGGCCATGGGCATGGTCGGCACGATCGTGGTGGTCGTCGACGAGGCGTCCCACCACGACGCGATGAAGGCCGCGAACGAGGCCGGCCGCGAGCACCCGTCCCGGGTGCTGGTCGCGATCCTGCGGCCGGGCCGGGGCGAAGGCGGACTGGACGCGGAGGTCCGGGTCGGCGAGGGCATTCCGGGTGAGGCGGTGCTGCTGCGGCTGCACGGCGAGCTCGCGAAGGTTCCGGAGTCGGTCGTGACCCCGCTGCTGCTGCCGGACTCCCCCGTCATCGTCTGGTGGCCGGGCGGTGGGCCCAAGGTGCCCGCCACCGACCCGCTCGGCAAGCTCGGCCGGCGCCGGGTCACCGACGCCGCGGCGACGCGTCGTGCGTCGGTCGACTTCTCCGCACGTGCCGAGGGCTACCAGCCGGGCGACACCGACTTCGCGTGGTCGCGGCTGACGCCGTGGCGGGCGCTGATGGCGGCGGCTCTCGACCAGTACCCGGCGCAGGTCACCGGCGCGGAGGTGGTGTCGGCGAAGGGCAACCCGAGTGCCGACCTGATGGCCGCCTGGCTGCAGTGCAAGCTGGGTGTCGCCGTCGAGCAGAAGACCTCGCGGGGACCGGGGCTGACGGCGGTTCGGCTGTTCACGCCTGCCGGTCCGATCGTGCTGAGCCGGCCGGACGGGTCGATCGCGACGTTCAGCGTTCCCGGACAGCCGGACCGGCCGGTCGCGCTGAAGCGGCGTACGCCGTCGGAGCTGCTGAGCGAGGAGCTGCGGCGGCTCGACCCGGACGACGTGTACGCGCAGACGCTGGCGTGCATGGTCGAGCGGGAGTCGATGCCGGCCGAGGCGAAGAAGGTCAGCGCGGCCGACCGGCGTTCGGCGCAGTCCGCCGCGGAGAAGGCGGCGGTGCGGACGGCGGCGGTGGAGGGCAAGGCCGCGTCGCCGGAGCTCGAGGCGCACGCCGCCGACGCCAAGAAGAAGGCGCCGGCCAAGAAGGCCTCGGCTGCGGCGAAGAAGACCGGCACCGCGAAGTCGGTGACCGCGGCGAAGTCGGCCGGCTCGGCGAAGTCGGCGGGCAAGAAGACGGCCGCGCCGGCGGTCAAGAAGACGGCGAAGAAGGCCACCGGCAAGAAGGTGGCCGGGCGGTCATGAGCACGCCCGAGATCCTGGTCAACCGCGACGCCGAGGGCCTGGCCCACGCCGTCGCGGCCCGGCTGATCACCCGGCTCGTCGACGTCCAGAGCACCGGCAGGGTCGCCCAGGTCGTGCTGACCGGTGGCCGCGTCGCGGCAGTCGTTCACCGGGCCGTGGCGGAGTCCCCGGCCCGGACGGCGATCGACTGGCGGCGGGTCGAGTTCTGGTTCGGCGACGAGCGCTTCCTGCCCGAGGGAGATCCTGAGCGCAACGCGACCCAGGCGTGGGACGCGCTGCTGTCCAAGGTCGACGTCGACCCGGCGAAGGTGCACGAGATGGCACCCGACACCGGCCAGGGCCCGGAGGCAGCCGCCGCGGCGTACGCGGAAGAGCTGGCTGCCGCCGCGGGCGGCTCGAGCGGGCTCGCGGTTCCGGCGTTCGACGTACTGATGCTGGGTGTCGGGCCGGACGGGCATGTCGCGTCGCTGTTCCCGGGATATGCGGAGCTGCAGGTCGACGACCGGCCGGCGGTTGCGGTGCACGACTCGCCCAAGCCGCCACCGACCCGCGTCTCGCTGACGTTCCCGGTGCTGGCGCGGGCGGCCGAAGTCTGGTTCGTGGTGTCGGGCGAGGACAAGGCGGAGGCCGTGAAGACGGCGCTGACCGGCGGTGACGTCCCGGCCGCCACGCCGAAGGGCACCGAGCGCACGTTGTGGCTGCTCGACGACGCCTCCGCGGCGAAGATCGACTGACGAAACGCCACGCCAGCCCCCGGTCGGCCTCGCGCCGGCCGAGGGCTGCCGCGCGGACTCCGGTGACGGCATCCGCCGAACCGTTCGCCCGGCATGATCGGGGCATGACCGACTTTCGAGAACTGCACAACGGATCGTTCGTGATGCCGAACGCCTGGGACGCCGGCAGCGCGGTCGTGCTGGCCGAAGCGGGATTCCCGGCGCTGGCCACGACCAGCGCGGGGATCGCGTTCTCGCTCGGCGCGGGCGATCACACGGTGCCCGACGGCGCGCCGACGGTGCCGATCGACGTGATGTTCGAGCGGATCCACCAGATCACGCAGGCGGTCGGCGTACCGGTGAACGGTGATCTGGAGGACGGGTACGGCGCCTCGCCGGACGACGTCGCGCGGACGATCCGCCGGGCGCGGGACGCAGGTCTGGCCGGCGGCAACATCGAGGACTACGACGGCCGCGCGCTGTACGAGGAGCGGTTGTCGGTCGAGCGGATCGTCGCCGCGCGGGAGGCGGCCGGACCGGACTTCGTGCTGACAGCTCGCACGGACGGGCAGTTGCTCGACGGGACCGTTCCGCTGGCCGACTCCATCCGGCGGGCGAACCTGTTCCGCGAGGCCGGGGCGGACTGCCTGTACCTGCCCGGCGTCAACGACGTCGAGCAGCTGCGGACCCTGGCGGCCGAGATCGACGGCCCGCTGAACGTCGTACTGGGCCTCGGCAGTTCGAAGCTCACCGTCGCCGACGTCGTCGGCGCGGGTGTCACCCGGATCAGTCTCGGGGGAAGCATCGCGCGGTCCGCGCTCGGATTCGTCCGGCGGGCCGCCGAGGAGCTGCGTGAGCACGGCACGATGACGTTCGCCGAGCAGCAGATCCCGCAGGGCGAGCTGAACCAGCTGTTCGCCCGGTACGCCGCACGCCGGTCGCACTGACCGGCGACCATCGGCAACGCGAACACCCGGGCGGTCCGACTGGACTGCCCGGGTGTCGCGAGGACCAGCTAGAAGATGATCTCGCCGTTGGCGCGGCGGGCGCGCAGGCGCTCCAGGGCCTCTTCGAGGATCTGGGCGGCCTCCTGCTCGCTGCGCCGTTCCTTCACGTACGCCAGGTGCGTCTTGTACGGCTCGATCTTCGGGGGCGGTGGGGGGTTGTTCACGTCGGTGCTGGTCGGCAGACCGCACCGCGGACAGTCCCACGCCTCCGGGATGGCCGCCTCGACCGCGAACACCGTCGCGGTCTCGTGACCGTTGGCGCAGAAGAACACGATGCGCTGCCGGGGCGCGGACTCACCGCGCTCCGCCTCGCCCATCGGTCCTGCTCCGACCCTGCTGCCACGAATCGCACCGCCACTGCCAGCCACGACTACGCCTCTCAGCCGAGCTTGTACAGCAGGCCGAGCGCGACGATGGCCGCGAACCAGATCAGACCGACACCGATCGTGATCCGGTCGAGGTTCCGCTCGGCGACCGAGGAACCGCCCAGGCTGGACGAGACCCCACCACCGAACAGGTCGGAGAGGCCACCACCGCGGCCTTTGTGCAGCAGCACGAGCAGCGTGAGGATCAGGCTGCAGATGACGACGACGATCTGAAAAGCGAGAATCACGAGGAGTAGCCTAACTGAAGGTCCAGGTAACGGCAGATACCGGCGAACTCGTCCACCTTGAGGCTCGCTCCCCCGACCAGGCAGCCGTCGACGTCCGGCTGGGACATGATGCCACCTGCGCTGCTCATCTTCACCGACCCCCCGTACAGAATCCGCACCGCGTCGGCCACGGCGGGTGAGATCGACTCCTCCAGCCGGCCCCGGATCGCCGCGCAGACCTCCTGCGCGTCCTCGGGAGTGGCCACCTCGCCGGTGCCGATCGCCCAGACCGGCTCGTAGGCGATGACGACCTTGCGGACGTCGTCCGGCTTCAGCCCGGCCAGCGCGCCGTCGACCTGGGCCAGCGTGTGCGCGACGTGCTCGCCGGCCTTGCGGACCTCGAGGCCCTCGCCGACGCAGACGATCGGGACCAGCCCGGCCGCCAGCGCCTTGGTGGCCTTGGCGTTCACCACCGCGTCGTCCTCACCGTGGTACTGCCGGCGCTCGGAGTGACCGGCCAGCACGTAGGTGCAGCCGAGCTTGGTCAGCATCGCCGCCGAGATCTCGCCGGTGTAGGCGCCCTCGTCGTGCACCGACACGTCCTGCGCGCCGTACACGATCTTCATCCGGTCGCCGTCGACGAGCGTCTGCACGCTGCGGATGTCGGTGAACGGCGGCAGCACCGCCACCTCGACCCGCTCGAAGTCGTGCTTCTTGTCCTGCAGCGTCCAGCTCAGCTTCTGCAGCAGGTGCACGGCTTCGACGTGGTTGACGTTCATCTTCCAGTTGCCCGCCATCAACGGCGTACGGGCAGCAGTGTCAGCCATCAGGTGTCAGTCCTCTTCCAGCACAGCAAGACCCGGGAGCTCCTTGCCCTCCAGGTATTCCAGCGACGCGCCACCTCCGGTGGAGATGTGCCCGAACCGGTCGTCCGCGAAGCCCAGCTGCCGTACGGCGGCGGCCGAGTCGCCACCTCCGACGACGCTGAGGCCGTCCATCTCGGTCAACGCCTGCGCGACGGCCTTGGTTCCACCGGCGAAGGCCTCCATCTCGAACACACCCATCGGGCCGTTCCAGAACACGGTCTTCGCGGCCGCGACCTCGGCGGCGAACGCCTTGCCGGACTCCGGGCCGATGTCCAGGCCGAGCTGGTCGGCCGGGATCGCGTCGGCGGCGACCACGGTCGCGGGCGCGTCGGCCTTGAACTCGGGCGCGACCACGATGTCGGTCGGCAGCACGATCTCGACGCCCTTGGCCTTCGCGGTCTCCAGGTAGCCCTTGACCGTCTCCAGCTGGTCGTCCTCGAGCAGGCTCTTGCCGACCTCGTGGCCCTGGGCCTTGAGGAAGGTGAACACCATGCCGCCACCGATCAGCAGCTTGTCGGCCTTGGCCAGCAGGTTGTCGATCACCGCGAGCTTGTCCGACACCTTGGCGCCGCCGAGCACGACGACGTACGGGCGCTCGGGGGACTCGGTGAGCTTCTTCAGCACCTCGACCTCGGCGAGCACCAGGCCGCCGGCCGCGTGCGGGAGCTTGCGGGCCACGTCGTACACGCTGGCCTGCTTGCGGTGCACGACACCGAAGCCGTCGCTGACGAACACGTCGGCCAGCGCGGCCAGCTCGTCGGCCAGCGCGGCCCGCTGGGTCTCGTCCTTGCTCTCCTCGCGCGCGTCGTACCGCACGTTCTCGAGCAGCAGGACCTCACCCTCGTCCAGCTCCTGGACGGCTTCCTGGGCGCTCTCGCCGGTCACGTCGGTGGCGAACCGCACCCGGACGCCCTCGGCCTCGAGCAGCTCGCCGAGCCGCTTGGCCACCGGGGCGAGGGTGAACTCCGGGTTCGGCGTGCCCTTGGGGCGGCCGAGGTGCGCGGTGACGATCACCTTGGCGCCGGCCTTGGCCAGCTTCAGCAGGGTCGGCACCGAGGCGCGGATACGGCCGTCGTCGCCGATCGTCTCACCCTTGATCGGCACGTTCAGGTCGGAGCGGACCAGCACCCGCAGGCCGGCCAGGTCCCCGAGGTCTTCGATCGTCTTCACAATCACTGTCCTTCGGCACAACGCTGACGTCCGAAGAACCGTGCGCTACCGGCAACGGTTCTTCGGACGCAACGGGGGGATGGAACGTCAGAGCGAGGCGCCGACGTGCTTGACCAGGTCGACGAGGCGGTTGGAGTAGCCCCACTCGTTGTCGTACCAGCCGACGACCTTGACCTGGTCGCCGATCACCTTGGTGAGGCCGGCGTCGAAGATGCAGGAGGCCGGGTCGGTGACGATGTCGCTGGAGACGATCTCGTCCTCGGTGTAGGTCAGGTAGCCCTTCAGCGCGCCCTCGGAGGCCGCGGCCTTGTAGGCCTCCTTGACCTCGTCCACGGTGACCTCACGGCCGACGGTGACGGTCAGGTCGGTGGCCGAGCCGGTCGGGACCGGGACCCGCAGCGCGTAGCCGTCGAGCTTGCCCTTGAGCTCGGGCAGCACCAGGCCGATCGCCTTCGCGGCGCCGGTCGAGGTCGGCACGATGTTCAGCGCGGCGGCGCGGGCGCGGCGCAGGTCCTTGTGCGGACCGTCCTGCAGGTTCTGGTCCTGGGTGTAGGCGTGGATCGTGGTCATCAGGCCACGCTCGATGCCGAACGCGTCGTTCAGCACCTTCGCCAGCGGGGCGATGCAGTTGGTGGTGCAGGACGCGTTCGAGATCACGGTGTGCTTGTCGGCGTCGTACAGGTCGTGGTTCACGCCCATCACCACGGTCAGGTCCTCGTTCTTCGCCGGGGCGGAGATGATGACCTTCTTGGCGCCGTTGTCGGCGTGCGTCTTGGCCTTGGTGGCGTCGGTGAAGAAGCCGGTCGACTCGATCACCACGTCCGCGCCGACGTCCGACCACTTCAGGTTGGCGGGGTCGCGCTCGGCGAACGCCTTGAACGTGTGGCCGGAGACGGTGATGTCGTCCTCGGTCGCGGTCACGTCGCCCGGGAAGCGGCCCAGGATCGAGTCGTACTTCAGCAGGTGGGCCAGGGTCTGGTTGTCGGTCAAGTCGTTGACGGCGACGACCTCGATGTCGGCACCGGACGCCTGCACGGCGCGGAAGAAGTTACGGCCGATCCGGCCGAAGCCGTTGATACCTACGCGTACGGTCACGGGACTACGTCTCCTTGAACTAGCTGTCGAGCACTGCCGCTACAGCCGAAACACTAGCCCAACAGCCCACTTGCTCCACTGGTACCGTCCACATCAGACCACCCCGTCCGGCCCGAAGACCACCGGACCAGACCACCACACGCGCCGCGGCCCCGGAGATCCTCCGGGGCCGCGGCGTGAATACCAGTGGTGGTGCTGGTGGCGTGGATCAGGCGGGGTCGAGCATCTCCGGGGTCAGGTTGGCCTCGGTGTTGGGGATGCCGAGGTCGGAGGCGCGCTTGTCGGCCATCGCCAGCAGGCGGCGGATGCGGCCGGCCACGGCGTCCTTGGTGAGGGCCGGCTCGTGCAGCTGACCGAGCTCCTCGAGGCTGGCCTGCTTGTGCTCCAGCCGCAGCCGCCCGGCCACCTGGAGGTGGTCCGGTACGTCGTTGCCGAGGATCTCCAGCGCGCGCTCCACCCGGGCGCCGGCGGCGACCGCGGCGCGGGCCGAGCGGCGCAGGTTCGCGTCGTCGAAGTTGGCCAGCCGGTTCGCCGTCGCGCGGACCTCGCGGCGCATCCGGCGCTCCTCCCAGGCCAGCACCGACTCGTGCGCGCCGAGCCGGGTCAGCAGCGCGCCGATCGCGTCGCCGTCGCGGATCACCACGCGGTCGACGTTGCGCACCTCGCGGGCCTTCGAACCGATGCCGAGCCGCCGGGCCGCTCCGACCAGCGCCAGGGCCGCCTCCGGGCCCGGGCAGGTCACCTCGAGCGACGAGGAGCGCCCCGGCTCGGTCAGCGAGCCGTGGGCCAGGAACGCGCCCCGCCAGGCCGCCACGGCGTCGCAGGAGGCGCCGGAGACCACGGCGGGCGGCAGCCCCCGGACCGGACGGCCGCGGTTGTCCACCAGGCCGGTCTGCCGGGCCAGCGCGTCGCCGTCACGGACCACGCGCACGACGTACTTGGTCTGCTTGCGGATCCCGGACGGGGAGATCACCACGACCTCGGACGGGTGGCCGAAGATCTCGGCGATGTCCTTGCGCAGCCGGCGGGCGGCGCGGGCGCTGTCCAGCTCGGCCTCCACCACGATCCGGCCGGAGACGAGGTGCAGCCCGCCCGCGAAGCGCAGGACCGAGGAGACCTCGGCCTTGCGGCAGCAGGGTTTGGTGACCTGGATGCTGGTCAGCTCGGACTTCACCTGTGCTGTCATCGCCATGAACGAAATCCTCCCACTGCTGTCAAAGACCCTCGGGCCGGTACCCGGTGCAACTCCCCCGCCCGGATCAGTGTTACGCGCTGACCCAACCTTCGTGGCAACCTTTCGGGGTCCGGCTGTCGTTCCTCTTCCGACAGCCACGGGAGGAGCACGATGCGACGACGCAGTGAGGCGGACTTCACCGAGTTCGCCGCAGCGGCCTTGCGCCGGCTGCGCCGCACGGCGTACCTGATGTGCGGTGACTGGCATCGGGCGGAGGACGCGGCCCAGGACGCCCTGGTCCGCATCTACCGCGCCTGGGACCGGCTCGACCACGACGCCGGCCTGACCACCTACGCCCACCGCGCGGTGGTGTCGGTGGTCCTGGACCAGGCCAAGCGGCCCTGGCGCCGGGAGTTCTCCGACGACGCGGTCCCGGACCGGATGCTGGCCGACCACTCCGGTGCCGTCGACGAGCGGCTCCTGGTGATCCAGGCGCTGGCCCAGCTGCCGCCGCGGCAGCGGGCCTGCGTGGTCCTGCGGCACTACGCCGACCTCAGCATCGAGGAGACCGCCCAGGTGCTCGGCATCGGCACCGGCGCGGTCAAGAGCCAGACCTCCCGCGGTCTCACCGCACTACGCGAACAGCTGAACTGGCCGGCCCCGGCAGACGACCCGGGCGACCCGGCTGTTCACGTCAACGACAACGAAGGGGTGCTGTCATGAGCAGCGACATCAAGGACCTGCTGGACACCGCGGCGGACGACTCGGCCCAGCCGATGCGTCACACCGTCGACGACGTCGTCCGGCGGGGCCGTCGTGGGCAGCGGGTGCGCAGGATCGGCGCGGTCGCGGGCAGCGCCCTCGCCGTCGCCGGGGTCGCCACGGCGATCACCGTCTGGCCGGGTCAGTCCGAGCAGCCGCCGGTGGCCGGGCTCGGTCTGCCGGACTCGACCGTCACTGTCGACGCGAAATCCGGCGAGATCACGCAGCCGGGGAAGATCGCGCTGTCCGACGCGCAGGTGATCGCGCGCTGCCAGGCGTCCGACAACCAGTACCGGCAGAGCGCCACGAAGGCCGGTGGCGGCTCGGAGTCGATCGACAGCTGGAAGGTCGCGGTGACCCAGGGCAGCGGGAGCTGGTTCCGGGCGGTCCTGGTCTCGCCCGACCGCCAGCGCTACGCGTACTGCCTGGACAACGCCGGCGCCAGCGGGCCGAAGGACGACTACCAGCGCCAGTCGGTCACGGCCGACAAGCCGTACGTCGTCTGGGCCGACGGGAACGGGTCCCGCGGCGTCGTCCCGCGCGGCGTCGCGAAGATCGAGTTCCGGACCGCCGACGGGCTCACCTCGCCGGCCGTGATCAAGGACGGCTTCTTCCTGTGGCACTCCGACCGGACCACGGTCGGTAACCCGATGGCACCGATCTGGGCGATCTTCTCCGACGCCCAGGGCCGCGAGATCGCCCGCTTCGACGCCAACCCGTTCCAGAACGACCAGGTCGGCGTACCCGGTGGCAAGACCGTCGAGCGCCGGCCGATCTTCGCCAAGCGCTAGGCATCGTGGTCCGGCGCGCACTCCGCTGCGCGCCGGACACCGCGGCGCTCAGACCTCGAAGCCCTGACGCCAGGTCGGGTGCGCGGGGTGCCATCCCAGCTCACGCTTGGCCTTGGCGTTGGACGCGCCGCGCAGTTCGGTCATCAGGACGACGCCGGCCGGTCCGGCAGCCAGCCGGCCGATGAACCGCGGTACGCGCAGCGGCTTCTTGGCCCCCAGCATCGCCGCCAGTTCCGGCAGCCACTCGGCCACCGGGGCGGGGTCGTCGTCGGCGATGTTGTAGACGCCAGGGTCACCGTGCTGCACGGCCGCGACCGTGGCCTCGGCGGCGTCGGCGATGTGGACGAACGACCACACCCCGCCGCCGTCGCCGACGACCGGGAACTTGCGCCGGCGAATCAGCTCGAACTGCTCGGACCCCGGCGCCATCGAGGTTCCGGGCCCGTAGAAGGCGCCGTAGCGCAGCACGATCCCTTCGATGGCGCCGGCCCCCAGCACGGCCTTCTCCAGGTGCTCGATCGCGGCGATCAGCGAGCGCATCTGGGCCACCGGCGAGCGGTCCAGCGGATCTTGCTCGGTCTTGACCGGCCCACCGGTGCGGTCGTAGGTGAACGCACCGTTGCTCTGAGCAACGAAGCGCCGGACTCCGGCGGCGCGGGCCGCCGCGAGCAGGTTGTCGGTTCCCTCGATCCGCAGCCGGTTGGTGGCGGCGAAGCTGCGCTCGAACCGGCGGGTGTCGATGTGCCCGATGGCGGTCAGCTGGTGAACGATCACCTCCGGCGCCGCCTCGCGGACCGCGGCCTCCACCGCGGCGCGATCGAGCGCGTCGGCGACGACCGGCACCGCGCCCAGCTGTGACATCCGGCTCTTGTCCGACTCCTTGCGGATCATCGCGAACACCTCGTGGCCCGCCGCGACCAGCCGCGGCACCAACTGCGCACCCATCGCTCCGGTGGCTCCTGCAACCAGCACTCTCATCGTCAGCTCCTGTTCGTTCGGATCTGACTCCTGAACCGGATGGCCTGCCGTTTCCTGACAGCCGCGCGGGTGATTCAGATCACATCACCGGTACGGGCTCTCCAGAGGTCCAGGGACCGGCGAGCCCGACCTACGCGAAGACCTCGCGGTAGACCTTCGCCAGCTTGGCGGGATCGTGATGCAGCAGTTGATGGTCGTCGGCGATGTCGGCGACCACCAACTCCGCCCCGAGCGAGCTCGCCGTCCGGCGCAGCGACGCCGGATCGGGCACGTGCTCCTCGTCGGCCAGTACGACGTCGATGCGCAGCTCGGGCGCGTGGGCCGCGAGCACCTCGAGGTGGGTCTCCGGCGAGAAGCCGTCGGTCTCGCCCTTCTGCTCGCCGAGGTTGAGCGTCACCAGGCGGCGGGCGCTGGTCTGCTCGAGCCCACGGCACAGCGCCGGGACCAGCAGGTTGGGGATCACCGAGGTGAACCAGGAGCCCGGACCGACCACCACCCAGTCGGCCTCGGCGACCGCGACCAGCGCTTCCGGGCAGGCCGGCGGGTCGGCCGGATCGAGCGCGACGTCGACGACGTGGCCGTTGGTCGTCGCGACCTCGGTCTGGCCGCGGATCTCGGTGATCGCCCCGGGGTAGGCCGGATCCGCCCCGAGCACCCGGGCGGTGATGTCCAGCGGTACGGCGGACATCGGCAGCACCCGCCCTTGCGCCCCGAGCAGCCGCGCGACCCAGTCCAGCCCGTCGACGGCCTCGCCGAGCAGCTCCCACAGCGCGACGATCAGCAGATTGCCGACCGCGTGGTCGTGCAGGGCGCCGTCACTGCGGAACCTGTGCTGCAGTACGTCGGCCCAGGTCCGGCCCCACTCGTCGTCGCGGCACAGCGCGGCCAGCGCCATTCGCAGATCGCCGGGCGGCAGTACGCCGAGCTCTTGGCGCAACCGGCCGGAGGACCCACCGTTGTCGGCGACCGTCACGACGGCCGTCAGTTGGTCCGTGACCTGCCGCAGGGCAGACAGCGACGCGGCGAGACCGTGCCCGCCACCGAGAGCGACGACTCGTGGAGCTCTCGTCACTCCCGCCCCAGATCCCTGTGCACCACCAACGTCGGTGACCCCTTCTCCCGCAGGCGGCGCCCGATCTCCTCGGCCATCGCGACACTCCGGTGCTTTCCACCGGTGCAGCCGATCGCGACCGTGACGAACCGCTTGCCCTCGTTCAGATAACCGGTCCGCAGGGTGTCCAGCACGTCCACGTAGTTCTGCAGGAACTGCTGGGCCAGCGGATGACCGAGCACGAAGTCTGACACAGGACGGTCCTGTCCGGTCATCGGGCGCAGGTCGGGCTGCCAGTACGGGTTCGGCACGAAGCGCATGTCGGCCACCACGTCGGCGTCGACCGGGATGCCGTACTTGAAACCGAACGACACCACGGTCGCCCGCAGCTCGGCGTTCTCCTCGTCGCCGAAGGCGTTCACGATCTTCGCGGCGAGCTGGTGGATGTTCAGGTTCGAGGTGTCGATCACCAGGTCCGCGCCGGCCCGGATGTCGCCGAGCAGCGCGCGCTCGCGCTGGATCCCGGTCAGCAGCCGGCCCTCGCCCTGCAGCGGGTGCGGCCGGCGCACGCTCTCCTGCCGGCGCACGATCACGTCGTCGGAGGCCTCCAGGAACAGCGTGAGCGGCCGGTATCCCTTGGTCCGCAGGTCCTCGAGCGCCGCGCCGAGCTCGTCGAAGAACATCCCGGTCCGGACGTCGACGACCACCGCCAGCCGCGGCGACGCGCCGGTGCCGACCACCTGCTCGACGATCGTGGTCAGGAACATCGGCGGCAGGTTGTCGACCACGAACCAGCCGAGGTCCTCCAGCACGTCCGCGACCGAGCTCCGGCCCGCGCCGGACATGCCGGACACGATGATCAGGTTGCCGCTGGACTCGTCCATCAGATTCAGTTCTCCCCGTTCGGCGGACCGGCGGGCCCCGGTTCGTCGTCGTCCAGTATCTCGCCTGTCGCGGTGTTCACCGACGGCGCCCGGCCGGTGTCGGCCTTCGTTGCGGCAGCGTTCACGGCCAGGACCACCGACTCCGCCGTACGCCGGCCGAACCCGGGCAGCTCGGCGACCTCGTCGACGGTCGCCTGGCGCAGCTTGCGCAGCGAGCCGAAGTGCCGCAGCAGCGTCTTGCGGCGGACCTCCCCGAGCCCCGGTACGTCGTCCAGGACGCTTTCCACCATCGACTTGGACCGGCGGCTGCGGTGATGGGTGATCGCGAACCGGTGCGCCTCGTCGCGCAGCCGCTGCAGCAGGTACAGCCCCTCGGAGGTCCGGGAGAAGATCACCGGGTCTTCCTCGTCGGGCAGCCAGACCTCCTCCAGCCGCTTGGCCAGCCCGCAGACCGGGATGTCGCCCAGGCCGAGCTCGTCCATCGCCTGCCGGGCGGCCGCGACCTGCGGTGGACCGCCGTCGACGACGACCAGCCCCGGGGCGTAGGAGAACTTCTTCGCCCGGCCGGTCTCCGGGTCGATCAGCGCCGCGGCCGCGTCCGTCTCGTCGCCGAACACGCGCGGCCCGCCGGCCGACTCGTGGCCGCCGGACTCGCCGCCCGCGGCCGCACCGCCGGTCAGCGTCGCGCGCTCGTCCAGCAGCCGCTTGAACCGCCGGGTCAGCACCTCGGCGATCGAGGCGACGTCGTTCTGGCCCTCGACGCCGCGGATCACGAACCGGCGGTACTCGCTCTTGCGCGGCAGGCCGTCCTCGAAGACGACCATCGAGGCGACCACCTCGGTGCCCTGCAGGTTCGAGACGTCGTAGCATTCCAGCCGCAGCGGCGCCTCGGGCAGGTCGAGCGCGGCCTGGATCTCCTCCAGCGCCTGGTTGCGGGTGGTCAGGTCGCTGGCCCGCTTGGTCTTGTGCATGGTGAGCGTCTGCAGCGCGTTGCGCTCGACGGTCTCCATCAGCGCCTTCTTGTCACCGCGCTGCGGAACCCGGATCGCCACCCGCGAACCGCGCAGTTGCGACAGCCACTCGGTCAGCGCCGCCTCGTCGTCCGGGACGACCGGCACGAGGATCTCGCGCGGGATCGCGTCGGACGTCTCCGCGGCGTACATCTGCTGGATGAAGCGCGAGACCAGGTCACCGGTGGTGGCGGTGCCGTCGGCCTTGTCGGCGATCCAGCCGCGCTGGCCACGGATCCGGCCACCGCGGACGTAGAAGATCTGCACGGCGACCTCGAGCGGGTCCTCGCTCAGCGCGACGACGTCCGTGTCGGTGCCGTCGCCGAGCACGACCGCGTTCTTGGCCAGGGCCTTCTCCAGCGCGGCCAGGTCGTCGCGGATCTTCGCGGCCCGCTCGTACTCCAGCTCGGCCGCGGCCGCCTTCATCTCCTTCTCCAGCCGGCGCACGTACGTCGCGGTCTGGCCGGACAGGAACGCGGAGAAGTCCTCGACGATCTGCCGGTGCTCCTCCTGGCTAACCTGACCGGTGCAGGGCGCGGCGCACTTGCCGATGTAGCCGAGCAGGCAGGGCCGGCCGATCTGGCGGTGCCGGTTGAACACGCCCTTGCTGCACGAGCGCATCGGAAAGACCCGCAGCAACAGGTCGACGGTCTCCCGGATCGCCCAGGCGTGGCTGTACGGGCCGAAGTACCGGATGCCCTTCTTCTTCGAGCCCCGGCCGACCATCACCCGCGGGTAGTCCTCGTTGAGGGTGATCGCCAGCCACGGGTAGGACTTGTCGTCCCGGTACTTCACGTTGAACCTCGGGTCGTACTCCTTGATCCAGGAGTACTCCAGCTGCAGCGACTCGACCTCGGTCGAGACCACCGTCCAGTCCACCTTCGCCGCGGTGGTCACCATCGACTGGGTCCGCGGGTGCAGATTGGCCAGGTCCTGGAAGTACGACGACAACCGGGCGCGCAGGTTCTTCGCTTTTCCGACGTAGATCACCCGGCCGGCGGCGTCGCTGAAGCGGTACACCCCGGGTGAGTCGGGAATGGAGCCCGGAGCCGGGCGGTAGGACGATGGATCAGCCACTGCACCACCCTAGTTCGCCCCGCCGACAACGCCGCCCGGGACGGGCTTCGACGCACAAAAGTCTCCACTGCAGCTTCAATGAGACGCTTGAAGGCATGGATTTCCTCGAGTACCTCGACCGGCCCGGTGTCCGGACTCTGACCGCCAACGGCGACACCTTCTGGATCTACGACCCCGAGCACGACCTGCCACCACAGCGGCAGATGCCGTTCGCCACCCTGGTCACCTCCGACGCCTACGACACCGCCTCGAACCTCGACCGGCCCGGCGTCGAACGGCTCAACCTGGGCCTGCCCAAGGCGGAGTACCTGAAGCTCTTCCCCACTCCCCCGGACGACGTCGATCACGCGGCGCTCGACGTCGTCATGCCGCACCCGGTCTACGCCCCGCAGTACTGGATCTGCGTTCTCTCGCCCTCGGTCGGCACGCTGCGGGAGCTCGAGCCGCTGGTGGACGCGGCGTACGAGTTCGCGGTCCGCAAGTACCGCAATCACAAGGAACGCTGACGTCTCGGCCGGGCTGAGATCGTGTTACGGATTGTGCTCTGCGCCCGGCCGTCGGCGCGGCCGGGCGCTGGGGCGGTTCTAGCGTCGATCGTGAACCGCTGTGTGCCGATTCCCAGGGAGTGTCGTCCATGACGCTGTTCACGATCTCGCGCCGGCTGCCGGCCGCACTCGCTGCCGTGGTGGTCTGCGCGCCGGCGCTGGTCGCGCTGCCCGCGTCGGCGCGGGTGGCGCCGGAGGACGAGCGCTTCGAACCGTTCATCCGGCAGGCGAACAGCCCGACGGCCGTGCCCGGCAGCTATATCGTCGTACTCAGCGGGACGCCGTCGGCGGAGCTGACCCGGGTGACCAACCGCAGCCTCGCCGCGACGTACGACGTGACCGTGCGCCGGGAGTTCCACGCCTCGGTGCGCGGGTTCTCCGCGGCGATGAGCGAGCAGCAGGCCAAGCAGGTCGCGGCCGACCCCCGGGTCGACTTCGTGCAGCAGAACCAGGTGTTGAAGGCCACCCAGGACGATCCGCCGTGGGGACTCGACCGCAGTGACCAGCGCACGCTGCCGCTGGACGAGAAGTTCCTGTCGGACACGACGGCCGAGACCGTGCACGCGTACGTGCTCGACTCCGGCATCTACGCCGACCACAAGGACTTCGGCGGGCGGGCCTCGGTCGGCACCGACACCATCGGCGACGGCCAGAACGGCGTCGACTGCGCCGGCCACGGCAGTCATGTCGCGGGCACCATCGCCGGCACCAAGTACGGCGTCGCGAAGTCGGCCAAGGTGGTCGGCGTCCGGGTGCTCAACTGCATCGGCAACGGCACCACCGAGACCGTCGTCGCCGGCGTGGACTGGGTCACCGCGAACGCCGTCAAGCCCGCCGTCGCGAACATGAGCCTGGGCGGCGGAGTCGACTCGGCGCTGGACGCGGCGGTCAAGGCGTCGGTGGCGGCCGGAATCAGCTATGCCGTTGCTGCGGGCAACGAGAGTGCGGACGCCTGCGGGTCGTCGCCGGGCCGCGAGCCCGCGGCGCTGACGGTCGGCGCGACCGACCGCAGCGACACCCGGGCGGAGTTCTCCAACTACGGCAGCTGCGTCGACCTCTTCGGCCCGGGGGTCGACATCGAGTCGGTCGCCATCACCGATCCCGAGGCGAGCACGGTCAAGAGCGGCACGTCGATGGCCACGCCGCACGTGGCCGGGGCGATCGCGCTCTATCTGGCCGATCACCCGGACGCCACGCCGGAACAGGTGTCGACAGCGCTGCTGGACGCGGCGACCGCCGACGCGGTGAAGAACCCCGGCGAGGGATCGCCGAACAAGCTGCTGTACCTGGTGCCGCCGCAGCCGCCGACGCCCTCCCCCACGCCGAGCCCGACCCCGAGCGAGACGCCCAGCGCGACCCCCAGTACGACGCCGAGCGCCCCGCCGAGCCAGACTCCCAGCACGACGCCGAGCAGCACCTCACCGTCGCCCGGCAGTTGAGTTGCGGTTCGCCCCATACCTCGGCGCTGGCCGTGTCCGGCCTCGTCGTCACCGCTGCCACGAGTGACGCCGACGAACCCGTTGCCGCGAGCATCCGAGGCGCCGGCAGCGCGACCGCGATTCCCGGCAGCTACGTCGTCGTCCTGAAGGGCGAACGGTCGGCCGCGGCGACCAAGGCCACCACGCAGAGCCTCGCGACGTCGTACGACGCGAAGGTGCGCAAGCAATTGAGCGCGTCGATCCAGGGCTTCTCGGCGACGATGACCGAGCAGCAGGCGGCCGAGCTGGCCGGCGACGAGCGGGTCGCGTTCGTGCAGCAGAACCAGAAGGTCAGCGCGAACCAGGACAACCCGCCGTGGGGCCTGGACCGGGCCGACCAGCGCAACCTGCCGCTGGACCAGAAGTACACCGCGTCGACGACCGCGGACAACGTCAACGCCTACGTGATCGACACCGGGATCTACCCGGAGCACAAGGACTTCGGCGTCCGGGTCCTGGACTGCAACGGCTCCGGATCGACCGAGTCCGTGGTGGCCGGGATCGAGTGGGTGACCGCGAACGCGAAGAAGCCGGCCGTCGCCAACATGAGCCTCGGCGGCGGTACCGACGCGGCGCTCGACGCGGCGGTCAAGGCGTCGGTGGACTCCGGCGTCACCTACGCCGTTGCTGCGGGCAACGAAACTGCGGACGCCTGCTGTGGTTCACCGTCCCGGGAGCCCTCGGCGATCACCGTCGGCGCGACCGACGACCAGGTCGCGAAGGCGTCGTTCAGTGCGTCGACCTGTTCGCGCCCGGCGTGGACGTGGAGTCGGTCGGCATCACCGGACCGGACGCGACCGACACGATGAGCGGTACGTCGATGACGAAAGACCCGGCCCCCGTTGCCGGGTCTTTCGCCGCGCGCCCCGCTCAGGCCGAGCCGACGATGTTGCCGCCCTGCACCGAGACGGTCACCGCGGCCAGCGGCTCGCGGGCGGGGCCGCTCTTCACGCTGCCGTCGGTGGCGCTGAACTTGCTGCCGTGGCAGTTGCAGTCGATCTCGCCGTTCTCCACCTTGGCCACGATGCAGCCCTGGTGGGTGCAGACCGCCGAGAAGCCCTTGTACTGGCCCGCGGTCGGCTGGGTGACGACCACCTTCGCGTCCTTGAACACCGCACCGCCGCCGACCGGTACGTCCGCGGCCGGGCCGAGCACCGGGCCGCCCGCGCTGGACGGCGCCGAACTGGGCGCGGACGTGGGAGCCGAAGACGGGGCCGAACTGGTCTGGCCGCCGGTCGCCGTACCGCCGGCGTCGCCGTCGCCACCGCACGCGGCGAGCAACGGCGCGCCCACGCCCGCGAGGCCGGCCACGGCGGCGCCGCGCAGGATCGATCGGCGGTCCCGCACGTCGGCGATCACCCGGTCGAGAGGGGCCGTTCTGTCGTCGCTCATGAAATCCGGACCTCCAGAAGAACTTGCTGGGCGGAAAGTAGTTGAACGCTCTGCTACTGCTGTTGTACCCGACCCGCGCAAATCAGGTCGTATCAGCACTAACGAGCCGTTGGCCGGATCGGTTCAACGGGCGCCGGAACTGGTGTCAGCGGGTGGCGCGCTCGACCAGCCGGGCGGCCATCTCCAGCGCGGCCCGCCGGGTGGCCGGCTCCAGCATCTCCGGGCGCAGTGGCCAGGCGTGCTGGAAGTGCGCGTCGAACGGCAGCACGACGTACCCGAGACCACGGTCGGAAACCGCCGACTGCAGCCAGCGGACCGGCTCCGGGTCATCCGCCCGGTTCTCCGCGATGATCACCAGGCCCTTGCGAACCAGCATCTGCTGGCCCTCGGGGGTGAGCTGATCGAGCTGGGCGATGCTGGCCAGCGCGTCCTCGCGGGCCGACGGGATGACCAAGGCGACCGCGTGCGACGAGCTCGCGACGTACGCCGTGGCCTCCTCGAACAGGCCGGCCGGGCAGTCGACCAGCGAGATCGGGATCTGGTTCGCGCCGCCGACGTTGCGGGAGGCCAGCACGTCGCTGATCGCGTCCGGGGTCGACTCCGCGCGGGCCAGCTGGACCCGGGAGTTCGGCGTGTTCGCGATGCCCCGGTCGAGCCGGTGCGTCAGCTTGCCCTCCAGCGGGAACGCGTCGACCGCGAGCACCAGGTCGGTGCGCTGCGACGCGATCGTGTCGGCCAGCAGCGCGGTCACCGTCGACGTACCGCTCTGCGGGACCGGGCCGATCACGCCGATCATCCGGCCGATGCCGATCGGGCGGCGGATCACCGCGATGTTCTCGACGTCGCGCTGCATCCGGCCCGAGGCGCCGGCGATGTAGGCCGCCTCGGCCGCGAACCGGCCGATCTTGCGGAAGAAGCCGCCCGGCCGTTCCTCGTGCTGCAGGCCGACCGCGTTGGTTGCCACCGGCAAGGTGCCGGCCAGCGGGTCCTGGTACTGCGGGGTGTAGGCCTGGCGGCCCGGTCCGCCGTCCGGGGTCGGGTCGTCCCAGCCGGTCGATCCCTGGGCCGGAGGCGCGTTCCAGCTGCCGTCGCCGACGGGCTGCTGGTACTGCGGCGGTGGGCCGTAGTTCGGGTCCTGGCTGTACTGCGGTGCCGGCGGCTGCTGGTAGGGCTGCTCGTACGGCGGTGGGGTCACCGGGGGCGTCGCGCCGTACGGGGGCTGCTCGTACTGCTGCTGGTACTGCTGCACGGGCGGCTGCTGATACTGCGGGTACGGCGGCTGCTCCTGGTACTGCTGCAGCGGCGGCTGCTCCTGGTACTGCTGCGGCGGCGCCTGCTCGTGCTGCGGCGGCGGCTGCTGCCATTGCTGCTGTGGCTGTGGCGGCGGGCCGTACTGCTGCGGTGGCGGGTAGTACGGCTGTTGCTGCGGCGGCGGTGCGTACTGCTGAGGCGGCGGCGGCTGCTGCCACTGCTGCTGCGGCGGCGGGTACTGCGGCGGGGCGTACTGCTGGGGAGGCTGCGGCTGCGCGTACTGCTGGGGCTGCTGCTCCTGCGGGGGCACAGGTGCGCCCCACCCACCACCGGTCGGGGCGGGCGCCGGCGGCATCGTCGGCGCCACCGGCGCCTGCGCCGGGGGCTGCGTCTGACTCTGCGGGTGCTCCTGGCCCTGCACCGGGCCGGAAGCCGGCGCGCCCGAGCGGCCCGCCGACGTGTCGTCGAGGCGGTCCATCATGTCCGCCTGCCAGTTCGGCCCGGTCATACCATCCGATCAGAAGACGTCGAGCAGATCGCTGAACACCCCGAGAGCTCCGAGCACCAACGGGACCAGCGCCACCACGGCCAGCACCTGGATCTGGTCCAGGACCTGACCGAGCCGGACCTGCACGTGGTCCTGCGGCGTCCAGGCGAGGCCGAAGCCACCGACCATCGCCACCACCACGAGTAGTCCGACTGCCACCAGTGTGCCACCCACCGATTCCTGGGACAGATCCTGGACCAGCGCGGCGATCACCACTCCAGCGGCGGTGAACAGCCCGAGCACCTCGGCGGCCAGCGGGTACAGCCGTGAGCGGGAGCACAGCAGCAGCGCCAGCAGGGCCGCGATGCTGACCGTCCAGGCGGATCCGTGCATCGCGAGCACCACACCGGCCGCGGCGGACCAGAGCGCGATCGCCGTCGCCGCCAGGGCCAGGCCGACGTGGGCCGCGTTCAGCGCCGCCTCGACGTCCGGGCGGGCGATCTCGTTGCCTCGCGCCCGTACGTCGTCCAGTGCGGTCAGCCCGGACAGCGACAACGCCAGCCGGGGCAGCACGCCGAGCAGCAGCACGGCCACGACCGCGATCAGCGCGCTCAGCTTGTCCGCGGAGACGCCCGCGCCGACGCCGATGATCCAGATCACCGCGAAGACCATCGCCGTACCGCCGCCGACCAGACCGCCACCGGCCAGCCCGGCCATCGCGAACAGCAGCGGTCCGACCGCCAGCGCGAGCGCGATGATGCCGCCACGCATCGGCACCGACCAGCTCTCCGAGACGCCGAGCGACCAGGCGACGATGGCGAGCAGGATCGGAGTCACCACCAGCAGGGTGATCGCGGCCGCCCGCTGGTCCGCCCGGCCGAGCACGACACCACCGAGACCGGTGATGATCGCGACCACCAGCACCACGAACGCCGCGATGTCCGGCTCGGTCGCGCGGGCCAGCGCGATCGCACCGGCCAGCAGCGCGAAGATCAGCGCCGCACCCGCGGCCCACTGGCGGTGCTTGCGCTGGAAGGTGGTGCCGCGCCGTTCGAGGTCGTCCACCGCCTCCTCGGCCACGTCGTACACGGTCGGCGGCGGCGGGACCTCGCCCTCCGCGGCCAGCCGGAGCACGGCGCCGTCACTGATCTGCGCCGAGCCCAGCGTCAGCTCCAGCGAGACCGTCTGCCCGGTCGGGGTGGTCAGGTACCGGCGCCGGGGCGACGGATCGACCGGTTCGCCGAGCATCCGGAGCAGGTCCGGCATCAGCCGGCCCAACGGCTCGTCGACCGGCAGTACGGCGTCCATCTGACGCTGCCTGCCGATGATGGTCACCCGGCTGTAGACCGCAGCCACCCGTCACACCTCTCTGATCGTCACTACTAGCTAGCGAGTACTGCTGCGCGGTTCAGCCGCGGACCGGCGCACCTGGTGGCACCAGCCGGCCGAGCAGCGCGCTGTAGATGTTCCAGTCCAGCTGGTTCTTGCCGTCGCCGATCGGGTACCAGACCGCCGGTGCTGCCGACGGGCCGATCTTGACCGGCGTGATCTCGGCGACGCCGGTCAGGTCCAGCGCCTTCTCCGCGCCGGTGCCGCGCAGGGCTTCGTTGCCGACCGCCATCGCCATCGGAGCCGGTACGCCGGTCCAGTGCGGGATCGCGTTGGTGTCGGTCCCGTTGCCGCGGGCGCCCTGGGCGAAGAACGAGACCAGCGTGAACGCGTTGGCCAGCCGCTCCCCCACCTTGCGGACGTCGTCCTGGGTCGGCAGCCCGTCGGGCGTCGAGACCGCCATCGTGATGACCTCCTCGAGCCCGGCCGGCCTGCGGTGGATCTCGACCGCACCGGCCGCGCTGAGCCCGTCGCTGCCGCCGCTGACCGACAGCCAGGTCGGCTTCGGCGCGCGCCGCCGGCAGTACGCCGTGAGCTGGCCTACGTTCCAGGGCTGGGTCACCGGCTCGGCCGTGCCCCAGCCGGTCGGCTTGACGCCGGTCAGGTCGGTGAACAGCTGCTCGGCCGCTTTGCCGACCACCGTCGTCTCCAGCGCCTGGTAGCGGACCCGGGCGGTGATCATCAGCTGCCAGGGCAGCTCCAGCTCGACCGCCGCGAAGGTCGGGCTCATGTCGACCTTGTCCTGCTCGCCAGCGGCGACCGCGGCGAACATCTGGCCGTCCCAGTGCAGCTTCGAGCCGCCCAGGCCGTCGTACGCGCCCTCGCCGTTCGGCTCGGTCACCACCCAGCGCGACTCGTAACCGCTGAACAGGGTGGCCCGGGCGTTGAAGGTGAGCTGTGTGGTCGCCGGGGTGACCAGCTGCACGCCGAGGCCGGCCGACTCCGCCGCGGCGAGTGCGTCCACCAGCCAGGCGGACATGCCGACCACCGGGCGGTCCTGCATGATGACGACGACCTTGTCGGTCCGGATGTCGATCGCCGGGCTGAGCTCGACCGGGTTAGGCATTCTGGCCTCCAGCGCCGTGCGGGGCGGCGGACGTCTCGGCAGCGGGGGTCTGCGGGGTGGGCGGGTCGAACGGCGGTGGCGCCGGCTTCCAGACCCGGCCGCCGAGGCGCTCGACCAGCTTCTCGGCGTACCGGTCGGCGAGCGCGGGGGCGCCGTCCTGCGGCTTGGCCCGGACCTCCATCCACCACACCGGGGTCTGCGTGCCGGCCAGCTCCGGACCGAGCAACCGCTCGACCTCACCGGGGACCTGGATCAGGATCGGCGCCTCCAGCGAGGCCAGCGGAACCCCGTCCGGGTCGCACAGCTGCAGCACCGCGCCGTCGGAGACCTCACGCACCAGCCAGTCCGGTCCCGCGGCCATCATGCCGGCGAGCACGTCCTGGTACGACGGCCTGCCGTCGATCAGTGCCACCACGTCGTAGCTCACTTCACTCCGCCTTCTCGTCGGCGGCGGACGTGGTTCCGTCCGCCAGTGCGGTCTGGATCAGGGAGGGGCGTTCGCCCCGCCGGACGAACAACCCGCGGCCAGGCGGGTAGTTGCCCGGGGCGGCGCCGGTGAACAGCGCGCCCTCGCTCTTGTCGCCCGACAGCACCAGTCCGGCGGTGCCGGACTCCATCACGGTGGTCAGGAACGGTTCGTACAACGCGCGACCGGCGCCGGCGGCCCGGCGGGCGATCACGAAGTGCAGGCTGATGTCGCGGCCGGAGGCGATGTAGGGCAGGAACGGGTCCATCGGCGCCTGGCCACCGCTGGTGAGCAGGTCGTAGTCGTCGGCCACGACGATCACCTTCGGCCCGTCCACCGGCGGCGGGGCGGCGTCGCTGAGGTCGTCCGGCAGCCGCTTCTCCAGCTCGCCGGCCACGCCCGCGGCCAGACCGGCGCCGACCCGGCCGCTGGTCGCGTAGCCGCCCAGGTACTTGTCCGGCAGGAACCCGCGCAGACCGCGCCGCGGGTCCATCACCGCGAACACGATCTCGTCGGAGGTGTACCGGTCGGTGAGCTGCTCCATGATCAGCTTCAGCAGATTGGTCTTGCCCGACGCCGTGTCGCCGAAGATCACCAGGTTGCCGTCGCGCTCGAACAGGTCGAGCAGCACCGGTGCCATCGCGGTCTCGTCCAGACCGATCGGCACCCGGACCGGCTCCTGCTGCGGACCGGGCATCGTCGACCGCTCCAGGCGGTGCGGCAGCACCCGGACCGGCGGCGCGACCGGACCCTGCCAGGCGGAGCTCAGGGCCAGCGCCTGCCCCTGCATCGCGTCGGTCAGGTCGTCGTCTTGCAGCAGGCTGTCCACTCGCGGCAGCGCCAGCTGGGCGAACAGCTTGTTGCGCGGGGTCAGCACCCGGCCCGGCCCGGCGTTGCGCATGGTCTCCTGCAGCCGGCGGTCGATGTTGGAGTCCGACGGGTCGTTCAGCCGCAGCTCCAGCACCGTGCCGAACAGGGTCTGGGTGGCCATCCGGACGTCGCTCCAGCGCAGCATCGCGGTGACCATGTGGATGCCGTAGCTGCTGCCCCGCTGGACCAGGTCCGCGATCGGCTCCTCCAGCTCGTCGAACGTGGTCTTGATCGCGCCGTAGTTGTCCAGCACCAGCACCACGTCGGCGACCGGCAGCTCGGGCACCTCACCGGCGGCGTGCATCGCACGCAGCCGCTCCATCGTGTCGATGCCTCTGTCGCGGAAGACGATCTCGCGCTGGTCGAGCATGCCACGGACCTCTTCCAGCGTGCGCCGGATCTTCTCCCGGTCGGTCCGGATCGCGACGCCACCCACATGCGGCAGGTCGGCCAGCGGCTGCAGACCACCACCGGCCAGGTCGATCGCGTAGATCGCGACCTCCTTCGGCGTGTAGGTGTGCGCCAGGGAGGTGACCAGCGTGCGCAGGAACGTCGTCTTGCCCGACGACGGGCCGCCGATCAGCGCGCAGTGCCCACCCGTGTGGGTCAGGTCCAGCCGGAACACGCTCTGGCTCTGCTTGCGCGGATCGTCGATCACACCGATCGCCGGCGCCATCGGCGGACTCTGTACGGCGTACTGGAGACCGCGGGCCGCGGTCAGGTCGATCGGGCCACCGACCTGGTCCAGCGTGCAGACCTTCGGCAGCGGCGGCAGCCACACCTGCGGGACCGGCGTCGCGGCGGGCTTGACCTGCTCGACGAACACGCCGAGCACGGTCGGGCCGGTGCTGCGTTCGGTCGAGTCGTCCTTGTCGTCCTTCTTCTCGTCCTCGGCCGCCAGCTTCGCCAGGTCCGGCTGCTGGTACGGCGTCACCAGGTACGGGCGGACCGCCGGGCCGTCCTTCTCCTTGTCCTGGTCGGGCACCACGCGGCCCTTGTACGGCCCGGACACGTACGCCGCGCGGAACCGCTGGTACACGCTGGTGTCGACCTTCAGGTACCCGAAGCCGGGCAGCGGCGGCAGGTGGAACGCGTCCTCGGTGTCGAGCACGGTCCGGCTCTCCTCCTCGGAGAACGTGCGCAGACCCAGCCGGTAGGACAGGTAGGTCTCCAGGCCGCGCAGCTTGCCGGCCTCGACCCGCTGACTGGCCAGCAGCAGGTGGACACCGATGGACCGGCCGATCCGGCCGATGGACAGGAACAGGTCGATGAAGTCCGGCCGCGCGGTGAGCAGCTCGCCGAACTCGTCGATCAGCACGAACAGGTGCGGGAACGGCTTCATCTCCGGCCGCTGCCGGCGCAGCAGCCGGTAGTCGGTGATGTTGGCGACGTTCCCGGCGTCCTTCAGCATCTGCTGCCGGCGCTGCACCTCACCGGCGAGGCTGGCGTAGGCCCGCTCGGTCAGGCTCGGGTCGTCGACCAGGTTGGTGATGATGCCGGCCACGTGCGGTACGCCGTCGAACGGCGCGAACGTCGCACCACCCTTGTAGTCGATCAGCACCATCGCCAGGTCCTCCGGCGAGTGCGTCGCGAGCAGGCCCATCACCAGCGTGCGCAGTACCTCGGACTTACCGGAACCGGTCGCGCCGATGCACAGACCGTGCGGACCCATTCCGAGCTGGGCCGACTCCTTCAGGTCCAGTACGACGGGCTGGCCGTGGCTGTCCAGGCCGAGCGGCACCCGGAGGAACGCTCGCTCGTGCCGCGGCACCCACATCCGCTCCAGGTCGAGGTCACCCGGGTCCTCGATCTGCAGCAGGCTCATGAAGTCGACGGTCTTCAGCGACGCGTCCTCCTCGAGCGACTCCTCCGACAGCCGCAGTGGCGCCAGCGAGCGCGCCAGGCCTTCCGCGGTCGCCAGCGGAGTGTCGTCGAGCTGTCCCTCGGCGGTCAGGTAGCCACCGCCGCGCAGGTCCTCGACCAGGACGCGGCCCTCGTGCACCGTGATCCGGATGGCCACGTTGCTCGGCTCCTGCATCCGGTCCTGGACCAGGTGCAGCACGGTCACGCCCACCTCGCCGATGCTCAGCGTGGGGTCGGCAGGCGTCACCTCGGTCGCGACGTCGCCGTACGTGTCGTGCAGGACCAGCATGCGCTGGATCATCCTGCGCTGGTCCTTGCCGAGCGAGCCGCGGCGGGCCTCGCTGGCCAGCGTGACGCGCGAGGCGACGTCGTCGCGGATCAGCTCGGCCAGGTCGCCCGGCTTCGCCGCTATCCGCCGGAACGGGTGCGGCCCTTCCCGGCGTTCCGGGTCGACGGTGTGCGGGAGCCAGCCGACCCACTGCCATTGGTCGAGCGCACTGGCCGGGAAGCTGGCGGCCATCTCGAGGTCGTCGGGCGCGTGGAACACCGCCGCCTGCAGCAACAGGGCACGTGCGATCCGTACGACGCCGTCGCGGTCGCCGACGATGCTGACGTTGCCGGCCAGGTCCAGCGGGATGGTCAGCGGCATGTCCGGCATCAGCGCGAACCGGCGGGCCAGTGCTTCGGCCTCGGCCAGCATGAACGGGTCCGGCGGGTCCATCATCGAACCGGACTGCGCCAGTGTGGCCGGGACCACGGGCATCCGTCCGGTCGCGCAGCGCACCAGCAGGAAGTCGGGGTCGCTGCGCCGCCGTTCCCACAGCCTGGCCGGGTCGCGGACGCAGTCCACCAGTGCGTCGGCCGGCGGGTTCAGCGCGAGCGCGGTCTTGCGGGTCTGGCGTTCCATCTTGCCGAACTCCTCGCGCAGCCGCTCGAGGTAGTCCAGGTACCGGTTGCGCTGGTCACGGCTCTCCTTGCCGGAGCGGCCGCGCTGGGAGAACATCATCCCGAACGTGCCGATCACTGTGAGGGCCAGCACACCGACGCCGATCACCGCGGACGTACCGGTCCGCATCGTGCTCATCATCCCGACCGAGCCGAGCACACCGACCGCCGGCATCAGCGCCTGCGCCGCGTTGCCGCCGGCCTTGCCTCGTGCGCCGGGCGGCGGGGTCTCGATCACCCGCGGCTGCCCGGTGTCGATACTCCGGGTGCTCCGCGCCGGGCGGTGCACGAGTCGTGTCGACACTGTCTCTCCTCAGCTGGGCCCGACCGGCCCCTCGACTGCACGACATGAACGCCTCAGATGGCATGCTGCACCGGACTCTAGTGGAGGGGCGGCTCATACCGATGACCGAGACACCGTTCGACCCGCGGCAGGTACTGGACCTGGTCGCCGACCTGCTGCCGGTCCTGCTGCCGGACGCCGAACTGGACCCGGCCGGGCCGATCGTCAAGCTGCGCTGGAGTCGCGGCGGTCTGGTGTCCAGCGCCGAGGTCGGTCTGACCGAGCTCGTCGATCGATGCCGCCAGCAACCGAATCACCTGTGGCCGCGCACCGTGGACGACTGGCTGCGCGCGGTCGTCGACGAGATCGGCGTCGCCACCGACGAGCACCTGTACGGCGCGGTCGCCGAGCGGCAGCGGGTCACGCTGCGCCCGCAGGGCTGGTCGGCGTCGTACGACAGCATCCTGGCCGGCCTCAGCGTCCCGTTCGGCCGGTACTTCGAGATCGTCTTCGGCATCCAGAGCGGGCCGGACTGGCACCGCCTCACCCAGGTCCGCCGCGTCATGCACGGCCTGCACCTCCCCGGCAGCCCGTCCGGCCTGGAGATCACGCTGAACGGCCTAGCGGGCCTGACGCTGCAGGAAGTCCCCGGCACCCCGTGGCAACGCTTCATCCGCCCCGGCGACCAGACCATCGGCCTCGCCCTGGTCGACCACGAGAAGCTCCTCCCCAACGGCGGCAAGGGCCGCGGCTCGATCCTCGCCCTACCGTCCACCGACCAACTCGTCGTCTGCCCCGTCGACCGCAAGCAGGACATGCAGTCCCGCGCCGACGAGTTCGCCCACTGGGTCGCCAAAGCCCACGCCGACGCCACCGACCCCTGCTCCCCCGGCGTCTATTGGCTCGTCGGCGAACTACTCGCCGAGCTCCCGGTCGACCTCGCCATCACCCCGTCGGTCACCTTGCCGAAGGCCCTGAAGTCGCCGTTCTGGCGCCGCCGCCGAACCTGATCCGTTCTCCGCGGCGAATCACCAGTGTGTCCGGGCTTTCGGCCGGCGTTGGCGCATCTTCAACGGCCGAAGGTGATGTCAGTCCTCGTCGTCGTCATCATCGTCATCGTCGTCGTCCGGCTCCTCGGGACGACGGGTGGCTCCGGCGGCCTTCAGGGCCTTCGCCTCGGTGAGCGCGTCCTCGTACGACTCCCAGCCCGGCGACTCGTACACCATCGGATCGCTGACCAGGAAGCTCTGGTTGGTGAAGCCGTCGGGTGAGACGAAGATCAGCCAGTCCTCGAAGGGATGGATCTGGTAGCTCTTGAAGTCGTCCGCGGTGTAGCGCTGCATCCCCTCGGGCAAGTCCTCGTTGTGGTACTCGGCCAGCCGCGCGCACGCGCGGTTCAGCACGTCCTGCTCGATGCCCTCAGGCATTGCGGGTTTCCTCCTGGTCGTCGTCAGCCAGCCGGCTGAAGTGCTGCTGCCACTGCTCGAACAATGGCACGAACTGCGGCGCCCCGGCCGTCAACGGCACGATCCAGCGCACGGTTTCGGCGTAGTACCGGCGTTGCTTGTCCGGCCGGGGATGGGTGTCGAGCGCCTGAACGTTGCTGTAGCGGTCGGACAGCTTCACCAGCAGGACGTCGGGCTCGGCGTGCTCGAACGATCGCAGGTACGCGTCGCGGATCTCCGCGGGGTCGTCGCCTTCGCCGGGCTCGGGCTTGGTGACCGCCGCGACGAGCGCCGCCGTCCGCTCCCCGAAGCGTTCCCGGATCTCCTCCACCGTGCCGGCCGTGTCCTCCGCGACGTCGTGCAGCAGCACAGCGGCCAGTACGTCGGGATCCGTCGTCCCGCCGGCCTCGACCGCGACCTGGAGCGCCTGCAACAGGTGCTCGACGTACGGTTCACCGGCCGGGCGGACCTGATCACCGTGCCAGTCCGCCGCGGCCCGGTACACCTGGCCCAGGTGGGCGACGATCTCGGCCGGCAGGCGGTCGCTCAGCGCCTGCTCGGCGTCGGTCCACGTCCGCCACGCGTCGAAGACCTTCACGCGGTACCCCGAGCTCCTTTCGCAGCGAGCATCGCGCGGTACTCGTTCCAGGACGGCAGCCGCGACGGCGGTTCCGTCGGCGACACCTCCCGGGTCACCAGCTGGGCCGGGATCCCCGCGTCGTCGAGCGCCTCGAACGCGCCCGCGACGGCCGCCTCGAAACTCGCCCGGTCCGGGTAGCTGCGCCCGTCGATGACGGCCACCGCCTGCCACCGGTCGCCGGCCCTCACCTGGACGACACTCAGGTCGACGGCATCAGCCATTGTTCAGTCCTCGATTCTCGATCTGCTCCAGCGCCGCGGCCTCGTCGAACATCCGCGCCACCTTCGCCTGCTCGGCCGCGTCCACCTCGATGTACGGCTTGTAGATCGTGTTGTGGTTGATGTCGGCCGCGATCGAGGCCCGCCGCGTGGTCAGCTGCAGTTCGAACGTGTACACCTGCCCGCCGTTGCTCACCTTCACGATCATCGGCACCACCCGGTACGCCGGGTTGTGCGACTTCGGCTCGGCGTACATGTTCTCCACCTCGAGGATGCGCCCCTCGTCGCCGAACCCGTAGTGCTCGCGGACCCGCTCGATCACCCGGGCCAGCTGGGTGGTGTCCTCGACCGTGATCCGGGCCCCGACCGCGTCGATCACGTCACCGACCCTGTACTGCGGCCGCGGCGCGCGGCCGTCGGTTCCGGTCACCATCCGCTGGACCTTGTCGATCAGCCCGAGCGCGTCCTTGGTCCGGACGCTCACCGTCGCGTCCAGGTCGCGGACCAGGCTCCGCACCTCGTCCCGCACCACCGGTTCGGCGGCGCGCAGCCGGCGCGCGTAGTCCCGGACCTGGTCCATCTCGGCCTTCGTCGGGTTGGCGCCGACCGAGCGGACCGGGTCGTGGTGCTGCGACTCGCGAACGAACGCGTCCTTGCGCGTGGTCCCGTCCGGCAGCTTGTTGACCGCCTCGGGGATCGGCTCGAACAGCGTGCCCTGCCCCGGGTTCTCGTCCAGGAACTCGAGCAACGGCTTGTCCCGCAGGATCTGCCCGTCGGCGAGCTCCTTGATCGTGTCCAGCGTCGCCTGCCGGGTCGCGGGATCCCGCAGCCGGTCGGTGACGTTGAGCGCGTGCTCGTCGGCGACAAGCTTCTTCACCACCGAGGCGGTCTCCGGGTGTGCCCGCAAGGTGCCGTCGGCAGCGTCGTCGATCGCGTCGAGCACCTCGCGCTCGTGCTGCGGCATCGAACCACGGTCGGTGGATCCGAAGTCACCCAGGCGCTGGTCGACGAACCCGGTGCCTTGATCCCCCGGCCCGTGCTGGTGGGTTGCCTGGTGACCGTCGGCCTGACGGTGGCCCTGCGACCACTCGGTCCGCGGGTCAACTGGACGCCCGGGTTCCTGGTGAGCCCCAGGCCCCGGCTGCCCATCCGGCTGCCGGTGCCCCTGCGACCACTCGACGCGCGGGTCCACGGGTTCGTCCGCACGGTGTGCCTGAGCCGGCGACGTCTCACGCCGCGACCACTCGACCCGAGGATCCACCGGCTGACCCGGCTGGTCCGCGTGCGGCTGATGCGGCGTACCGGACACACGCGGGTCAGCGTGCGCCTGCGGCCCGCGCTGCTCCGGCGCGTGCGTTGGGTGAGCGTTCTCCCGGTCCCACCGAGCAGCACCCTCGGGATCAAGCGCCCGCTCGATCCGCGACGGCCCGTCAGTCCGCGGAACATCCGCACGACCCTCCGGATCCAGCGCCCGCTCGATCCGCGACGGCCCGTCGGCCCGCGGAACATCCGCACGACCCTCGGGGTCGAGCCTCCGGCCGATCTCACCGTCGCCGGGCAGCTTCCCGTCCTGATGCGGATGCGGCTGCCCCGGCGCGTGCGTCGGCTGCGCGTGCTCACGATCCCAGCGAGCAGCACCCTCAGGATCAAGCGCCCGCTCGATCCGCGACGGCCCCTCGGTCCGAGGCTGGTCGACGCGACCCTCCGGATCCAGCCTCCGGCCGATCTCGCCCTCGCCCGGCAGCTTCCCATCCTGATGCGGATGCGGCTGCCCCGGCGCGTGCGTCGGCTGCGCGTGCTCACGATCCCAGCGAGCAGCACCCTCAGGATCAAGCGCCCGCTCGATCCGCGACGGCCCATCGGTCCGCGGCTGGTCGACGCGACCCTCCGGATCGAGCCTCCGGCCGATATCACCGTCGTCGGGCAGCTTCCCGTCCTGATGCGGATGCGGCTGCCCCGGCGCGTGCGTCGGCTGCTGCGGTGCGTGCTGCACCGGCTGGTGGGGCGGCATCGGCTGCCCGGGCTGCCCGGGCACGTACCGGCTCGGCTGCTCCGGCGCGTGCTGTTGCATCGGGTTGTCCGGCGCATGCGACGGCTGATGCGGCGGCATCGGCTGCCCTGGCTGCCCCGGTACGTACTGACTCGGCGGCTGCTGCGTCGGCTGGTGCGGCGCATGCTGCTGCTGGACTGGGTCCGTCGGCTGCCCTGGGTGCTGCTGCGTCGTCTGGTGCGGAGCAGGCGGCTGTACCGGCTGCTGCGGCACGTGCTGCGGTTGCGTCGGCTGACCCGGGTCCTGCTGCGGTGCGTACTGCGGTTGGGTCGGCTGCTGCGGGTAGTGCTGCGGCTGGCTCGGGTGCTGCTGCGTCGGCTGATGAGGCGCGGGCGGCTGCTGCGGGGTCGGCTGGGCCGGATTGTGCGGCTGCTGCGGCGCGTACTGCGGTTGGGTCGGCTGCTGCGGGTAGTACTGCGGCTGGCCCGGGTGCTGCTGGGTCGGCTGATGAGGCGCAGGCGGCTGCTGCGGCGCGTACTGCGGTTGCGCCGGCTGCTGTGGGTGCTGCTGCGTCGGCTGATGAGGCGCGGGCGGCTGCTGCGGAGTCGGCTGGGCCGGATTGTGCGGCTGCTGCGGCGCGTACTGCGGTTGCGTCGGCTGGTGCGGCGCGTGCGTCGGCATCGGCGGCACCTGCTGCGTCGGCGGGTACTGCGGTTGCGTCGGCTGGTGCGGCGCGTGCGTCGGCATCGGCGGCACCTGCTGCGTCGGCGGGTACTGCGGTTGCGTCGGCTGGTGCGGCGCGTGTGTCGGCATCGGCGGCACCTGCTGGGTGGGCTGGCGCGGGGTGTTCGGTGCGTGCGTCGGCATCGGCGGGTTCGTGTGGTGGAACGCGTCGACGCGCTGGCTCGGGGCGAGCGGTGACGTCCACGGACCGCCCGGCTCGCGGACCATCACCTCGAGGTCGTTGAACGTTCCGTCCTTGCCGTACTGCGGCGGCCACGGGCCGGTCTTGCCGCTCTGGTTGTCCGCCCAGCGCACGACGCCCTTCTCGTCGACGAAGGCGTTGAACCAGTGCCCACCGCCCGGCGGCAGGGTGCCGTCCGGCAGCTGCCCGCGGTGCCACGAACCACCGACGATCGCGACCGTACCCGGCGGCTTGCCCTTCAGGCTGTCCTCGATCTGCTTCATCGCCGCGTCGGTGTACTCGCGGCCCGGCTTCGCGCCCGGAACGTCGATGCGCCCCGGCCGGATGCCGGTGTACTCGTACATCTCCCGCCGTTCGCCCGGCGGCCTGCGCAGGTCGCCGTTCGCCAGCCGCGGCTCGCGACCCTGCAGGTTGTCGGCGAACGCCCGGCTGGAGTCACCGCAGTTGTTGCGGAACGCGGCCAGCTTCGACTTGAAGAACGGGTTGCCGCGCTTGATCCACTTGTCGACGTTCTTCAGCGGGTTGTCACCGATCGCTCGGCGCAACCGGTTGGTCAGCCGGCTGTCCGGGTCGAACGTGTTGTACCGGTTCGGCTCGACCTGGTGCCGCTGCTCCCCCGGCCGCCCGTGCACCGGCGGGTCCGTCGCCGCCGGGGCGTTCTGGTTCGCGTCGTTCCAGTCGGCCGAGTCCGGCCGCCGGGCGGTCAGATCCTGATCGCCCGGCCGGCTGACCGGCGCGTCCCCGTCAGCCGCCCGAGGCGCGTCGGGCGCGTCGGTCCGAGCTTCCGGTCCGTCCGGCGTCCGCGTCCCCGGGCCGTCGGGTGCGTTGCTGTCCGGGTTTCGTCCGTCGTTCGAGCGAGTACTCGGTACGTCCTCCGGCTGCCGCGTACTCGGCGTCTCGTCCGGCCGGCGGGTGCTCGGCGCATCCGAGTCCCCCCGCGAGGAGGGGCTGTCCGCGTCACCACGGTTGGTCGGCGCGTCCGCATCACCACGGTTGGTCGGCGCATCCGCATCACCACGGTTCGTGGGCGCGTCCGCATCGCCACGGTTCGTCGGTGCGTCGGCGTCACCACGGTTGGTCGGCGCGTCCACGTCACCACGGTTGGTCGGCGCGTCCGCGTCGCCACGGTTCGTGGGCGCGTCGGCGTCACCCCGGTTGGTCGGCGCATCCGCCTCACCACGGTTCGTCGGCGCATCCGCGTCACCACGGTTCGTCGGCGCATCCGCCTCACCACGGTTCGTCGGCGCATCCGCCTCACCACGATTGGTCGGCGCATCCGCCTCACCACGGTTCGTCGGCGCATCCGCCTCACCACGATTGGTCGGCGCATCCGCCTCACCACGGTTCGTCGCATCCGCCTCACCACGGTTCGTCGGCGCATCCGCATCGCCACGGTTCGTCGGCGCATCCGCATCGCCACGGTTCGTCGGCGCATCCGCATCGCCACGGCTGGTCGGCGCGTCCGCGTCGGACCGGTTCGTGGGGCTGTCGGTACTGCGGGACGCAGGCGCGTCAGGCGTGTCGGTGCGCGGAGTGCCTGGGGTGTCCAGATCCGGCGTGTCGAGGTCCGGCGCGTCGGCGGCGCGGAAGACGTCGTCGGTCGGGGCGTTGAAGCCGGCGATCTTCTTGTTCGGGAAGCGTTCGTACTTGACGCCGCCCTGGTTGTCGAAGTTGCGGCCGCCGGCCCAGACCGTGTTGCCGTTCTTGTCCTTGACCGCGTACGTCACCTGGACGTTGTCCGGCCGTGCCTTGCCCGGCGGGAGCGGGGTCACCTGGACCTCGACCTCATGACCCTTCTTGATCCAGGTCTCCCACTCGTTCTCCATCTTCTTCCACGCGCTGACGTTGAAGTTCTTCGTCTGCGGGAACATGTAGTTCCGCTTCTGGTCCGCGAAGAACCGGTGCCCGATGCCGTGCCCGGCGTCGTCGCCGGTCACTCCACGAGCGCGCGCGGCGTCCTGCTCCGTACTGTGCCGCGCCTTGCCCGGGTGGACCTCCGTCAGCTTCGCCATCATCGTGCGCGGCAGACCGTTGGCGTCGCTGATCCAGCGCGCCAGGTTCTTGTTGCCCGGCTCGGTGATCCAGCCGGTGTCGTCGTAGTCGGGCGCGTCGGAGTCCGCGTCGTGGTGACCGGCGCCGTCGCGATCCGGCCGGCTGAACCAGTCGAAGTCGTCGTCGCCACCGCGCGTGGACGAACCACCGGGCCGGCTCGGCGGCGGGGTCGAACCGAAGTCGTCCACGTCGCCGCCGTCGCGCGGCGGGTTCGCGTCGGCGCGCGGCGCCGGACGCGACGGTGTGGACGGGTTGCTCGGCGCGTTCGGGGTGTTCGTCCGCGGAGCGTGCGGCACCCCGGCGTGCACCGGCGGCGGGATGATGGCCGGCTGAACCGGATCCCCGGCGCGCGCGGCCGGAGCGTCCGGCGTGTTCGTGCGCGGAGCGTCCGGCGCGTGGTGCGTCGCAGGAGCGTCCGGCGTCCGTGTCTGCGGAGCGTCGGGCGTGCGCGGCGCATCCGGCGTGTGGGTCCGCGGTACGTCGGGCGTGTGCGGAGCATCCGGCGTGTGCGTGCGCGGCGCGTCGGGCGTGTTGGTCCGCGGTGCGTCCGGTGTATGCGGGGCGTCCGGCGTGTGGGTGCGCGGGGCGTCGGGGGTGTGCGCGTTCGGCGCATCCGGCGTCCGCGGCGCGTCCGGCGTGTTGGTCCGCGGGGCATCCGGCGTGTGGTGCGTGGACGGGGTGGTCTGACCGTCAGCGCGGGAGGTCGGCGCGTCGGCGTGCGACGTGGTCGGGCTGTCCCCACGAGACGTCGGCGCATCAGCATGCGACGTGCTCGGGCTGTCCCCACGCGACGTCGGCGCATCAGCATGCGACGTGCTCGGGCTGTCCCCACGCGACGTCGGCGCATCAGCATGCGACGTGCTCGGGCTGTCCCCACGCGACGTCGGCGCATCAGCATGCGACGTGCTCGGGCTGTCCGCGTTCGACGTCGAGCTGTCGCTCCGGGATGCCGGCGCGTCGTTGTGCGTACCGCTCGGGCTGTCGGTGCGCGAGGCCGGGCTGTCGGTGCGCGGCGCGTCCGCGGTCGACGTGGAGCTGTCGGCCCGGGACGGGCTGTCCGTGTGGGTCGTCGGGGCGTCGTTGGTCGGCGCGTCCTGGCGGCCGGTCGGGGAATCCGTGTGGCTCGCCGGAGATTCCGTGCGGGACGCGGGAGCGTCCTGGTTTCCGCCGGACGGGCTGTCGGAGTCTCCACCCGTCGGGCTGTCGGAGTTTCGGCCCGTCGGCGCGTCCGAGTGGCCACCGGTGGGCGAGCTCGGGCTGTCCGAGCGGCCACCGGACGGGAAGTCCGAGCCGGAAGAACTGCTGGACGTCGACGTGGACGACGAACCAGAACTGTGCGAACCAGAACCGACCGAAACCGGCGTGTGGTCGCCGCTCGGGACGTCGACCCCTCCGGTGTGCGGCAGGCTGACCTTGGACGTCGGGATGTCCAGGCCGCTGAACTTCGCCATGCCGCCGATCACCGGGGTGTTGCCGACCTTGATCACCAGGTCGGAGACCTTCGGCAACTTCAGCGCGGTGTTCACCGCGAGCTGGCCGGGGCGGAGCTTGCCGGCGATGTCGACCACGACATCGGCGCCCTTGGCAACCTTCGCGGCGGCGGAGCCGTACTTGCCGGCGATCGCGGTCGCGCGGACGGCGCCACCGGCACCGCCGGTGCCGATCGTCGTGATCACGTTGAAGCCGACCTGGCCGAGCGCGCGACCGGGGTCCTCGCCCCACATGTCCCACGCGACCATGCCCTTCAGCACGGTCAGACCGACGTTGTCCAGGTACGCCGCGGTCTCGGGGAACATCGCGTGCATCAGCAGGTTGGCACCCGGGACCGCCCACATCGCGGCGGAGGCGAGCGTCAGGCCGACGCCCTTCCAGGCGTTGCCGGCGTCGCTCCAGCCCTTCAGCTCGTAGCCGAAGATGCTGTTCACGCCGAGCGACTTCAGCAGCGGCTGGATTGGGATCAGTGTGGTCAGCGCGTCCAGCGTGCCGAGCAGGCCGTCGACGAAGACGCCCTTGAGCACACCGCCGACGAAGTCCACCGCGTCCTCGTACCACGGGGCGTCGTACTCCAGCGGCTTGCCCCACGGCGGGTCCTTCTCCTCCTCGCCGTTGTCCTCCGGCGGCTTCTCGCCCTGCCGCAGGCCGCTGTCCTCCCACTTCTTGCCGCCGTAGAGGTCGACGATCTTGTTCGCGCACCGGCGCTCGGCGGCGCTGATCGCGTCGAGGTGAGCCTGCAGGTCGGTGTGGAGCTGGTTCTCCTCCTTGACCCAGTCCTCGTTGTCGTCGATCTCGTCCTCGGGGGTGTCGCCGACCTTGGCCTTCCAGGCGTCGGCCCGGGTCCGGACCGACGCGAGGCCGGTCTTGTGCTGGCTGACCTCGGAGACGAACGTGTGCAGCGCCGAACCGATCGTGCCCAGGTTCGGGCCGAACAGTTCACCCTCGCTCTTGACCGGCTCCATCGCCCGCGCCAGCAGATGGGTCTCCGGACCCTTGGCGTAGTTGGTGTTGATGTTCTGCCGGAACCTGCGCTCGAGGTTCACACCGATCGTGGTGATCTCGGTGCCGACCGCGGTCAGGTCGTTGGCCGCCTGGGTGACCTGCTCCAGGTTGCCTTCGAACTTCGGGATGCCTTCGGGCTTGATCATCTGTTGGTGTCCCCGGGATCAGACGGCGCGGGTGGTGGACGACGGCTGCGGCTGCTGCTCGGCTCGCGCGGCGGCGGCCGCGTTCCTGATCACCTGGCGAGGATCCACGCCCTCGGTCAGCTGGATGCCGCGCTGGGCGGCCAGAGCCATCTCCTGCTGGCCGTTGGCCAGGGCGGTGAGCGCGGCGGCGGTGCCTTGCATGACGTCACCGGTGTGCTTGACCATGCCGGGCAGCGAGTCCTTCCACTTCTCCACGAACTCGCTGATCGCGATGCCGATCGGGCCGCCCTTGCCGTTCAGCGAGGCCTGCGTGCCGGCCGTGGTCAGGCCGTTGCTGAGCTTCGTGCCGATGGCCTCGAAGGCCTTCGCGTCGGTCTGCATCCCCTGCAGGTCCGCCATCGCCGCCGCTGCTTCAACAGTCCAGTTGACCATGCCTCTACCTCTCGCCGCCCCACGCAGGGCTCACCCGTGAAACTCTCGTCCGAACGCGATCCAGCCGTCGTGCCCGACGGCGCCCCGGACGACCAGCGCGCGGCACCGCGCGCCGGCCGTGGGCCCGCTGACCACCTGATCGATCAGGTGTTGCCGATGTCCGTCACGGCCTTCGACGCGGCCTTGAACGCGGTGTCCGCGTGGGTGTCGAACTCGGCCAGCGTGCTCGCCAGCGACTTGATGATGTTCTGCACCTCGGTGGCGGCGGCGTTGAACTTCGCCTCGACCGCGCCGTACTCGTCCATCACCTTGGTCATCGTCGCGTCGCCGCGCATGGCCTTCACGTTCGCCTGGTGCTGGGCGATCAGCGACTCGATCTGAGCGGACAGGCTCTTGATCGCGGCCTGCGTCTCGCCGCTGGCGCCGCTGTCGTAGCTGTTGCGTCCCGACATCTGTCTGTGTCTCCCCGTCTCAGCGCTTGTTGAACTTGGCGCCGTCGAAGTTCGCCGCGCCTTCGGTCTTCTTGGCGGCCTGGGCCATCTCGCTCATACCGGTCTGGGTGGCGGCGTCCATACCCTGCTGACCCTTGTTGATCGCGGCCAGGCCGGCGTTCAGGTCAGCGGCGATGCCGTCGACACGGCTCTTGAAGGACATGAAGGCGTCGTGCCCGCTACCCCGGAGCTTGCCCTCCAGCGGCTGCGCGGCCGCGGCCAGGCGCTTGACCAGACCGCCGAGGTCCTGGGTCTTGCCGCCCGTCTTCTTGGCCAGGGTGCCCAGGGTGTCCTTACCCATGTCCCAACGCTGTCCACTCACGACTGCTATCCCTCCGAAGTGATGGTGCCGGCTGCCGACTCCCCACCATAGACGCGGCCGGGGTCGCGTCCGGTTCCCTGCCGGGCGGCCGGAATCGTGGTGGGAAAGGTGGTTCAGGACCGCGGCGGTGTCGGCGGCGCCGGGGTTCGGTTCGAGGTGGGGGTGCCGCTCGGCGACGGCGAACCGCTCGGGTCACCGCCCACCGTGGAACTGGGGCTCGGGGCAACGGGTCCGTTGCTCGGCCCTTTGCCCCTGGAGTCCTGGATGAACGAGTAACCCACACAGCCGGCGCAGATCACCGCGGCGACCGCCACGCTGGCGAACAGTTTGGTGATGCCCTCGTCGAGCGTCTTGCGCGAACGGGCAGCACCGAACAGCCACGCCTCCCGCAACCGCCGGCGCCGGACCGCCACCGACTCGATCAGCTGGGAGTCGTACTGCCGTGACACGTGTTCCCCTTCGGTCCGCCACCTGGTTCGCGCCTAATCTAAACGCTCGCAGGTTCTCCGCGCCGACCGGCCCACACCGTTGCGGCAGCACGCAAAAGTGAGCGCGCCAGTACGTTCGTACCGACGCGCTCACCCGCGCTTCGTCAACTCGCGGCGCGCTTGGCCGCCGTCTTCTTCGTGGCGGTCTTCTTCGCGGCCACGGTCTTCTTGACCGCCGTCTTCTTCGCCGCGACGGCCTTCTTCGCCGGTGCCTTCTTCGCGGCCGTCTTCTTGGCCGGGGTCACCACCGTGGGCGCTGCCTGCTTCGCGCTCGGCTTGGCCGCCCGCCCGTGCAGGATCTCGGCCAGGAACTGACCGGTGTACGACGCGGGGTTGGCCGCGACCTCCTCCGGCGTGCCCTCGGCCACCAGCGTGCCACCGCGGCGCCCACCGTCGGGCCCGAGGTCGATGATCCAGTCGGCGGTCTTGATCACGTCGAGGTTGTGCTCGATCACCAGCACCGAGTTGCCCTTGTCCACCAGCCCACCCAGTACGCCGAGCAGCTTGCGGATGTCCTCGAAGTGCAGACCGGTGGTCGGCTCGTCCAGCACGTAGACCGTCTTGCCGGTCGACCGCTTCTGCAGCTCGGAGGCGAGCTTGACCCGCTGCGCCTCACCGCCGGACAGCGTCGGCGCCGGCTGGCCGAGCCGGACGTAGCCCAGGCCGACCTCGTTCAGCGTCTTGAGATGCCGGGAGATCGCCGGGATCGCCTCGAAGAACTCGGCCGCCTCCTCGATCGGCATGTCCAGCACGTCCGCGACCGTCTTGCCCTTGTAGTGGACCTCGAGCGTCTCGCGGTTGTACCGCGCGCCGTGGCACACCTCACAGGGCACGTACACGTCGGGCAGGAAGTTCATCTCGATCTTCAGCGTGCCGTCGCCGGAGCAGGCCTCGCACCGGCCGCCCTTGACGTTGAACGAGAACCGGCCCTGCTGGTACCCGCGGACCTTCGCCTCCGGCGTCTCCGCGAACAGCTTGCGGACGTGGTCCCACACTCCGGTGTACGTCGCCGGGTTGGACCGCGGCGTCCGGCCGATCGGCGACTGGTCGACGTGGATCACCTTGTCGACCTGGTCCAGGCCGGAGATCTTCGTGTGCCGGCCGGGCACCGCGCGGGCGCCGTAGATCTGCCGGGCCAGCGACGTGTAGAGGATGTCGTTGACCAGCGTCGACTTGCCCGAGCCGGACACCCCGGTGACCGCGACGAACACCCCGAGCGGGATGGTCACGTCGATGTCCTGCAGGTTGTGCTCGCGCGCGCCGTACACGGTCAGTTCGCGGCCCTCGGTGAGCGGGCGGCGGATCGCCGGGATCGGGATCTCCTTGCGGCCCGACACGTACGCACCGGTGATCGAGTCCGGGTGGTTGCGCAGGTCCTCGACGGTGCCGGACACGACCACCTGGCCGCCGTGCTCCCCGGCGCCCGGGCCGATGTCGACCACCCAGTCGGCGTGGTCGATGGTGTCCTCGTCGTGCTCGACGACGATCAGCGTGTTGCCCAGGTCCTTGAGCCGGACCAGAGTTTCGATCAGCCGCCGGTTGTCACGCTGGTGCAGACCGATCGACGGCTCGTCCAGCACGTACAGCACGCCGACCAGGCCGGAGCCGATCTGCGTCGCCAGCCGGATCCGCTGCGCCTCGCCGCCGGACAGCGAACCGGCCGGCCGGTTCAGCGCCAGGTAGTCCAGGCCGACGTCGAGCAGGAACCGCAGCCGCTCACCGATCTCCTTGGTGACCCGCTCGGCGATCTGCTTCTCCCGCGGCGTCAGGTCCAGGTCGACCAGGAAGCCGTGCACCTCGTCGATCGACATCGCGCTGATCTCGGCGATGTTCTTGCCGCCGAGCGTGACCGCGAGCGAGATCGGCTTCAGCCGCGCGCCGTTGCAGGTCAGGCACGGGACCTCGCGCATGTACTCCTCGAAGCGCTCCCGGCTGGTGTCGCTGGAGGCCTCGGCGTGCCGGCGCTCGACGTACGGGATGACGCCTTCGAAGGTGGTGTAGTACGACCGTTCGCGGCCGTAGCGGTTCTTGTACGAGACGTGGACCTGGCGGTCGTGGCCGCTCAGCAGCGCCTTCTGCGCCTTGGCCGGCAGCTCACCGAACGGCGTCGTGGTCTTGATCTTCAGGTCCTTGGCCAGCGCGCTCAGCAGCCGCTCGAAGTACTGCGAGACGTTCGCGCCCGACCAGGGCTGGATCGCGCCCTCGTCCAGCGACTTCGACGGGTCCGGGACCAGCAGCTCCGGGTCGACCTCCATCCGGGTGCCCAGACCCGAGCAGGCCGGGCACGCGCCGTACGGCGAGTTGAAGGAGAACGAGCGCGGCTCCAGCTCGTCCAGCTGCAGGGGGTGGTCGTTCGGGCAGGCGAGCTTCTCGCTGAACCGGCGCTCACGCAGCGGGTCCTTCTCGTCGAGGTCGACGAAGTCGAGCGTGACGATGCCGCCGGACAGGCCGAGCGCGGTCTCGACCGAGTCGGTCAGCCGCTGCTTGGCCGACGCCTTGACCGCCAGCCGGTCGACCACCACGTCGATGGTGTGCTTCTTCTGCTTGTCGAGCTTCGGCGGCTCGGTCAGCTGGATCGTCTCGCCGTCCACCCGGGCCCGGCTGAAGCCCTGGCCGGTGAGCTGGCGGAACAGGTCGAGGTACTCCCCCTTGCGGCCGCGGATCACCGGCGCGAGCACCTGGAACCGGGTGCCCTCGTCCAGCTCCATCACCCGGTCGACGATCTGCTGCGGGGTCTGCTTGGCGATCGGCTCGCCGCACTCCGGACAGTGCGGCCGGCCCGCGCGGGCGAACAGCAGCCGCAGGTAGTCGTACACCTCGGTGATCGTGCCGACGGTGGAGCGCGGGTTGCGCGAGGTGGACTTCTGGTCGATCGAGACGGCCGGCGACAGGCCCTCGATGAAGTCGACGTCGGGCTTGTCCATCTGACCGAGGAACTGCCGGGCGTAGGCCGACAGCGATTCGACGTAGCGGCGCTGGCCCTCGGCGAAGATCGTGTCGAAGGCGAGGCTGGACTTACCGGACCCGGACAGGCCGGTGAAGACGATCATGGCGTCGCGCGGCAGGTCGAGCGAGACGTCCTTCAGGTTGTGCTCACGCGCTCCACGCACGATCAGACGGTCAGACACAAGCTCACTCTCAGCCGTTCGAAGGGTTCAGGGACATGCCCGATCTAGGCTAACCAGGCCCACCGACAAAAACTTCCACGCCGGATCCCGGGGGCTCCGCGTTCGAAAGTCTATTCGATCACCTCATGCTCGACGAACGAGCGGTACCCGGATCAGGTCACGCCGATGCCCGCGCTCGTACCACCGGCCGTCCGTGGGGTGCGAGGATCGTCACATGACGGATTACCACGGCAACGTCCGCGTCGGCGGCCCCGCGCAGACCCATGAGCTCGCGCAGCTGATGATCACCAAGGTCGCGGTCGGCCCGATGGACAACAACGCCTACCTGCTGCGCTGCCGGCAGACCGACGAGCAGCTCCTGATCGACGCGGCCAACGACGCGCACACCCTGCTGACCCTGATCGGCAACGGCGGGATCAGCCGGGTCGTCACGACCCACCGGCACGGCGACCACTGGCAAGCGCTCGGTGAGGTCGTCGCCGCCACGGGCGCGACCACCGTGGCCGGCCGGTACGACGCGGAAGGCATCGACGTCCCGACCGACGAACTCGTCGACGACGGCGACACGATCTCGCTCGGCGCCGTCGGCCTGCGCGTGATCCACCTGACCGGCCACACCCCCGGCTCGATCGCGCTGCTGTACGACGACCCGAAGGGCGCCCCGCACCTGTTCACCGGCGACTCGCTGTTCCCCGGCGGCGTCGGCAACACCCGCGGCGACGCGAAGAACTTCGAGTCCCTGATCAACGACGTCGAGGCCAAGCTCTTCGACCAGCTCCCCGACGAGACCTGGGTCTACCCGGGCCATGGCGCCGACACCACGCTGGGCACCGAACGCCCGCACCTGCCGGTATGGCGAGCCCGCGGCTGGTGACTGAACCTGCTGAGCAAACACGAAGGGCACCGGCGTGATGCCGGTGCCCTTTCGTTGTGTCGGGCTGGCCAGACTTGAACTGGCGACCCCCGGTCCCCCAGACCGGTGCGCTACCAACTGCGCCACAGCCCGAACCGCTGCTCCCAGGAGGAGCGAGCGGGTAAACCTTACCCCATCAGCGGCAGTGCTTTCGCACCGGTGGGGTCAGCGTTTCGCCTTCTTCTGCCGGGCCCGGATCTGGACGTGCACCGGGCTGCCGACGAAGCCGAAGTCCTCGCGCAGCCGGCGTTCGATGAAGCGCTGGTACGACGGCTCGATCTGCCCGGAGGTGAAGATCGCGAAGGTCGGCGGCATCGTCGTGGCCTGGGTGCCGAACAGGATCTTCGGCTGCTTGCCGGACCGGACCGGATGCGGGTGCGCGGCAACCAACCGGCCGAGGAACGCGTTCAGCTGGCCGGTCGGGATGCGGGTCTGCCAGCCCTCCAGCGCCGCCTCGATGGCCGGCACCAGCTTCTCCATGTGCCGCCCGGTCAGCGCGCTGATGTTCACCCGCGGCGCCCAGCGCAGCTGGACCAGGTCCCGGTCGATCTCCTTCTCCAGGTAGTAGCGCCGGTCCTCGTCGACCATGTCCCACTTGTTGTAGGCGATCACGAGGGCCTTGCCGGCCTCCTCGACCGTGTTCATGATCCGCAGGTCCTGCTCGGTCATCGGCTCGGAGGCGTCGACGACCACCACGACCACTTCGGCGCGCTCGATCGCGCTGTTGGTCCGCAGGCTCGCGTAGTACTCGTGGCCCTGGACGTTCTTCACCTTGCGCCGGATGCCGGCGGTGTCGATGAAGCGCCACTGCTTGCCGGCCAGCGTGATCAGCTCGTCGACCGGGTCGACCGTGGTGCCGGACACGTCGCTGACGACGACCCGGTCCTCCTTGGCGACCTTGTTCAGCAGCGAGGACTTGCCGACGTTCGGCTTGCCGACGATCGCGACCCGGCGCGGTCCCCCGGTCTCGGGGTCGCGCTCCGGCGGGGCCTCCGGCAGAGCGGCCAGTACGGCGTCCAGCATGTCGCCGGTCCCCCGGCCGTGCATCGCCGAGATCGGGTGCGGCTCGCCGATGCCGAGGCTCCACAGGTTCATCGCCTCGGCCTCGACCCGCTGGTCGTCGACCTTGTTCGCGGCCAGCACGACCGGCTTGCCGGACTTGCGCAGCACCCGGACGACGGCCTCGTCGGCGTCGGTGATGCCGACCGTCGCGTCCACCACGAACAGCACCGCGTCGGCCGCGTTGATCGCGACCTCGGCCTGGGCGGCGACCAGCGCGGCCATGCCGACCGCATCCGGGTCCCAGCCGCCGGTGTCGACCACCGTGAACGACCGGCCGGCCCAGTCGGCGTCGTACGAGACGCGGTCCCGGGTGACGCCCGGGGTGTCCTCGACGACCGCCTCGCGGCGGCCGATGATCCGGTTCACCAGCGTCGACTTGCCGACGTTCGGGCGGCCTACGATCGCCAGGACGGGCACGGGGCCGGTGTCGTCGCCGCGCGACGGCTCGGCGTCGTACTCGTAGCCCGTGGGCAGGTCACTCATCAGGATCCTTCTTCTCTGGCTTGCCCGGAAGCGGGTGGCCGGTGGCTGCGACGGCGGCCTGGACATGCGCCCGCAACACGTCGCCGATCTGGTCGGCCACCGCCCGTACGTCGGTGTGCCTCCGAGGAAAGGGTACGCGGTCCACCGTGAAAGGTGTGCCGTACACGACGTCCACGCGGCTCCCCCACGGCGGGAACCGCTCCACGTCGCCGCCGGGCAGCCGGGTGCCGAGCAGGGCCACCGGCAGGATCGGCGCCCCGGTGACCATCGCCAGGTAGGCCACCCCGACCCTGACCTTGCGGAAGTCGCCGCGGCCCCGGGTGCCCTCGGGGTAGATGCTCATCACCTGGCCGTCGCGCAGCACCTTGATCGCCTTGCGGATCGCCAGTACGTCGTACGTCGAACGGTCGACCGGGATCTGTCCGGCCAGGTGCAGGATCTTGCCCTGGAGCCCGCCGAACGCCTCGATCTTGCCGAGCTGGTGCAGCATCCTCGGCGCGGTCGCCCCGAGCAGCGGTCCGTCGAGCAGGCCGAGGTGGTTCGGCGCCACCAGCACCGGACCGGTCCGCGGGAACCGGTCCTCGTGGTGGATCGTGAGGTCGTAACGCAACCGGAAGTACGGGCGGACGACGTGCCGGAGCACCCCGCCGAGCCGGTACGGCAACGACGGCAGGTCGTCGGTCCGGGGCAGCTCCTGATGCCCGGTCAGCTCAGCGGTCATGAGGCCCCCCGGCCTGGACTGAGGAGCGAGGGAGCGTCGGTACCCTCATGACTCCCGGTCGCGCGGCGCGGCCTCGGCCTCCTTCGCGAGCCGGCTGATCACGTCGATGACCTCCTCCAGGGACAGGTGGGTGGAGTCGATCGTCACCGCGCCGTCCGAGGCGACCTCGAACTGCGACACGGTGGCGTCGTCGGCGTCGCGGCGCACGATCTGGTCGCGCAGCTGCTCGGCGGTCAGCGCGCCCTCGGCCAGCTCCGCCTTGCGGCGGGCCATCCGGGCGTCCTGGTCGGCGGTCAGCAGCACCTTGAGCTCGGCGTCCGTGGCCACCACGGTCGCGATGTCGCGGCCCTCGACGACGATCCCGCCGCCTGGCTGGGCGTCGTCGATGATCTCCCGCTGCCGCCGGATCAGCTCCTTGCGGACGTCCAGGTTGGTGGCGATCTTCGACACGTTCTCGCTGATCCGCGGGTCGCGGATCGCCTCGGTGACGTCGGTGCCGTCGGCGGTGAAGTGGGCCAGCTGCGGGTCGGTGCTGATCCCCAGCTCGACCGCGCGGGCCCGGTCCGCGACCGCGGCGGTGTCGGTCAGGTCGAGCCCGGCCTCCAGCGCCGACCAGGTCACCGCCCGGTACATCGCACCGGTGTCGAGGTACTTCAGGCCGAGTCTGGTGGCCACTCCGCGGGCCGTGCTCGATTTACCGGAACCGCTCGGGCCGTCGACAGCGATGATCATGGGCCGAAGGTTACCGGTGCACGGCCCAGCCACGCTCGGTCAGTACCTCGACCAACTGGTCGACCGAGGCCGGTTTGACCGCCAGCTCGACCTCACCGACCGGCCGGCCCGGGCTGTGGTCGATCCGCAGGTCCTCGACGTTGGCGCCGGAGGCGGCCGCGTCGGCGAACAGGCGGGCCAGCTGCCCCGGACGGTCGGGGATCGTGACCAGGACCGGAACCAGCTCGATGTGCGGTGTGCCGTGCTTGCCCGGGACCCGGACCGCGCCGGAGACGCCGCGCCGCAGGACGGCGGTCACCTCGTCGTCGGGGTAGTTCCCGTTCGGCTTCTCCTTGCTCAAGGCAATCAAAAGCCGGTCCAACTCGTCGCGGATCTGCTCCAGCAGGCCGCTCAGCGCGGGCGAGTTGGCCGCGACGATCTGGGTCCACAGCCCCGGGTCGCTCGCGGCGATCCGGGTCACGTCGCGGACGCCCTGGCCGGAGAGCTCCAGGTGTTCGGCCGGTGCGTCGACCAGCGTGCCGGCCGCCAGCGACGACATCAGCTGCGGCAGATGCGAGACGCGCGCTACCGCCAGGTCGTGGTCGGGCACGGACAGCTCGACCGTCCGCGCGCCACAGGCCTCTGCGAGCCGGCGTACGAGCTCGACGGCGGCGGGATCGCTCGTCTCGTGCGGGGTGATGGCCCAGGTGGCGCCCTCGAACAGGTCCGCGCGTCCGGCGAGCGGGCCGTTGCGCTCAGAACCGGCCATCGGGTGGCTGCCGACGTACCGGGACAGGTCGCCGGATCGGCCGGCCGCCTCGGCGAGCGCCTCGGCGTCGGCCAGCGGCTTGCCCTTCACGCTGGCCGCGTCGGTCACGACGGCGTCGGTCTGCGCGAGCTGCTCGGCGATCACCGCACCGACGTGGTCCGGCGGTACGGCGACGACGACCAGCTGCGGCTCGATTTGGACCAGCCGCGCGCCGGCGCCGATCCGCTCGGCCATCAGCGCGTTGTCCGGGTCGCCGTCGACCAGCTCGACGACCACGCCGAGCCGGGTCAGCGCCAGCCCGATCGACGTGCCGATCAGGCCGGTGCCGACGATCCGGACCGGGCCGCGCAGTTCGTTCGTCGCGCCGGTCCCTGGCTCGTTCACGGTGTCCTTCACTGGGCGCCGGTCAGGTCCGGGCGCAGCGCGACCGCACCGTGCAGGTAGACGTGCTGGATCTTCTCCCGCGACCGCGGCGACTCGGTGTGCAGCATCATCCGGACCACCCGCGGCAACGCGTGCGGTACGGCGATCTCCTGCATGCACATCAGCGGTACGTCGGTCAGCCCGATCTGCCGGCCGGCCACCGCGGGAAACTCCGAGTGCAGGTCGGGCGTCACGGTGAACAGGATGCTGATCAGGTCCTCGGCCCCGAGGTCGTTGGCCTCCAGCACCGCCCGGACCAGCTCGGCCGTCCGCTCGAGCAGGTGCTCCCGCTCGTCCACGTCCAGCTGGGTGGCACCCCGGATCGCCCGTACCGCCACTGTCCTGCCTCCTCGATCACCTGGTCCCGCACCGCTGGTCGGCGCTGGACACCTGTCTCAACATTAGGTCAGACCGCTCCGCAGTCGCTCGCCCGTCTCGCCGCGGACCGCTCACCGAACGCCGACGTCCGAAGAACCCTGGGTGACAGCCTCGGGTTCTTCGGACGCTCGGGGTTCGCGTGCGGGCGTCAGGGCTTGGCGGTCTGCGCCTCCGCGGCGTCGACGGTCTGCTCGAGCAGCAGGGCGATCGTCATCGGGCCGACACCGCCGGGGACCGGGGTGAGCAGGCTTGCGACCCGCGCGGCCTCCTCGGCGTGCACGTCGCCGACGTTGCCCTCGTTGTAGCCGGCATCCACCACGACCGCGCCCGGCTTCAGCCACGCGCCGCGGACGAAGTTCGGCTTGCCGACCGCGGCCACCACGATGTCGGCCTGGCGGACCAGCTCGGGCAGATCCTTGGTCCGCGAGTGGGTGTAGGTGACCGTCGCGTTCGATGCCAACAGCAACATTCCGGCCGGCTTGCCGAGAATCGGGCTGCGGCCGATCACCACGGCGTGCGCGCCGGCCAGCGGTACGTCGTACGCCTCGAGCAGGCGCAGGATGCCGCCCGGGGTGCAGGAGCGGAAGCCGGGTTCGCCGAAGGCCATCGCGGCGAACGAGTGCATGGTGACGCCGTCGACGTCCTTGTCCGGCGCGATCGCCTCGAAGGCCGTGCGCTCGTCGATCTGGGCCGGCACGGGGTGCTGCAGCAGGATGCCGTGCACGGTGGGGTCCTCGGACAACCTGGTCAGCTCAGCAACGAGCTCCTCGGTCGTCGTGGTTGCCGGGAGCACGACGCTGACCGAGGCGATGCCGGCCTTCTTGCTCCGGTTCTGCTTCATCCGGACGTACGTCGCGGAGGCGGGGTCGTCGCCGACCAGCACGGTGGCCAGGCACGGCTGGACGCCGGTCTGCTCGCGCAGTTTCGCGGCCCGCTCGGCGGCCTGGGTCACCATCGCCGCGGCGAGATCGGTCCCGATCATCGGACGGGCAGTGTGCCCGAATCCGGCAGTCGGGATGGTGGCGGGGGTTCCTGGCGTGGTCATGCGGCGCGCTCCTTCGGGCGTCGGCGAACAGATCGTCGTGCCCAGGCGCGCGGCTTCGGCCGGAACCGCGGTGCGGGAGTCCGGCGGGCCGTTCCCCGGTGGTGGTCCACCTGAACGCCAGTAGCGGCCCGCCGGTCAGTTTACCCGGCCCGTGTCAGCCCTTCGTGCGGTGCAGGATCACCTCCGCGACCTCTGGCGCGGTCGTGCCCGCGGTCCAGCGGACCCGGACGGCGTCGACCGTGCCCGAGACGGGAAGCGCTGTGTAGGCCGAGCGCACCGCACCGATCTCCCGCCAGCCGCCGGCGGTGTGGACGTCGAGCCGCCCGGCCGCGACAGCCCCGTCCCGCTGGAGCACGGTCACCCGATCGACCGCGGTCGGCGCCGAGGCCGTGACCGTCAGCGCGTCACCATCCACCGGTGCCGCACCCGCCTCGTACGCCGTACTGACGTCGCCGTCGACGGATCGGGACAGGGCCGAGCCCTCGGCCGGTGCCGGGCCGCCTGTCGCGGTCAGGACGAGTTCGGAGCCGTCGGTGACCTGGACCGCGAACTCCCGGACCACCAGCCAGTTCGCCACGTTTGCCGCCACGGCCCGGTAGCGGACGTACCGCGCCTTCGTCCCGGCCGGAGCCGTCGCGCGGACCTCCGCGGTCGTCCCACGGGCCAGCTCGGTCCACGTCGCGCCGTCGGCCGACCACTCCAGCGCGCCGGACTGGACGAAGTCGTTCGGGCTGCCGCTCTTGCCCATCAGGACGGCGATCTCGCCGATCTCCCGCAGGGCCCCGAGATCCACCCGGACCTCGTCGTTCTCCCCCGGCGCGCCGTTGCTCCAGTAGAACGTCGACTCGTCACCGTCGACCATCCTGGCCGGCACGTTCTCCGCGTACGTCGGAAGGCTGGCCGTCGCCGTCCGCCGGGGCAGCAAGCCCATCCACTCGTCGTGCAGCCGGCCGACCCGGCTCAGGAACACGTCGACCACCCCTTCGCCGATCCGCGGATAGGTGCCGGAGTGCGGTGCCCGGACGTCCCGGATCGCTTTCGCCTGCTGAGTCAACTTGTCGACCTGCTGACGCCTCCCCCAGGCGGCCGCACCGTCGCCCTGGTCGAGGGCCTCGAGCAGCCGCAGCGACTCCTCGAGCGCCTGGCCCCACAGCACGGTCGCATCGAGCCAGGCTTTCGCCTGGTCGCTGAACGCGGGGTCGACCACTCCGGCCCGGATCTGCGCCGGCGCCCGGGTGACCGCCTGGAAGTACGGCCGGAGCGCCCGGATCGCGCTCTCTGCGTCGTCCTGCGCTGCGCCCTCGTACGCCGTCCAGAACGCGTCGATCCGCGCGGCCAACTCGGGCGCGGACTCCGGGTGCAGGGTGGTGTCGTAGGTGTTCAGGTCCGCGAAGACCCGGAGCGCCGCGGTGGTCCGGAGATCGCCACCGGCTCGCTCCGAGAGAGCGCGCTCCCACGCCGCCCGCTCGTCGTAGGTGGCCGGTTTCCAGCCCAGTTCGGAGAACGCGGAGAGCGCGATCTTGCTGACCGCGGCCTGGTTCATCGGGTTCGAGATCACGCCGACGACCTGGTCCGCGATGCCGCGCTCGCGGCCGCTGTAGTCGGCCAGCGGGAGCCGCCCGGCCAGGTAGTCGTTGACCGGGTAGTTGTCCCAGATCAGGATGTCGTGCCCGAACACCGCCTTGGCCTGCGCCGCCTGCGCTGTGGTGATCGTGCGCGGGATCACGCCGATGCCGGTCCAGTGCACGAAGACGGCGGCGTCCAGCTGCTCCCGCAGCGCCTTCTTGTACGGCGTCTCGGTGACGTTGTAGTACTCGGTCGGAACCATCTGCAGCGGGGCCACATCGGGCTTCGCGACGACCCACTCACGCTGGATGCGATTGAGCAGTTCGCTCTGCGCCCGGCCGGCCGCCCCACCGCCGGTGCCGTACTTGGCCCGGTCGGCGTCGCAGTGCCAGGTGTTGTAGTCGATGTCGTCCAGCGGAACGTTGAAGGATCGGGCGCCCAGCGCGTACAGCGCCTCGAACTTCGCGACCAGCGCCTGGTAGTCGGCGTCGGAGGTGTAGCAGATCGACAATCCCGGCGAGAGCGCGAAGGTGAAGTCGACCTTGTTGCTCCGGGCCCGGTTCACCAGCTCACCCAGCTCGGCGAGCTTGCCGGCCGGGTACGGGTCGCGCCACTGCTCGCGGTGGTACGGGTCGTCCTTCGGCGCGTACTCGTAGGTGTTCATCCGGTGGGCGCCGAGGTAGTCGAGATGGTCGAGCCGATCGGCGTGCGACCACGGCGTCCCGTAGAAGCCTTCGATCGAGCCGCGGTAGCGCATCGTCGGCCAGTCCCGGATCTCGGTGCCGGCGACCTGCCGGCCCTGGACGAGCTGGTCGAAAGTGCGAGCCGCGTAGTAGGTGCCGTCGGTGTCCACACCGGCGAGGACCAGGTGGTGGCGGGACCGATGGGTGCCTGCGGCAAGGACATAGCCCTCGGCGGGCAGGCCGGTCTGGTCTGCCACGCCAAGGTCGTCGAGGACCTCGTCGTTGCCGCCCAGCCAGATGGTCACGCCCGGGCGGGAGTCGGCACCGGCCGCGTCGATCACGCGGACAGTGCCGACGCCGGCGCGTTGCAGGGTGGCCCGGAGGACGCGCTCGGCGTCGGGATCGGTGGTGGGTCCACGGACGAGGTCGACGCTGCGCCCGAGAGTGAAGCCGTCCGGACGGGAGGTGGTCTGCTGGGGTTCGGGGGTCACAACTGCGACTCCTGGTGCGGCCTCGTGGGCCTGAGCGGTCGGGGTCAAGGGATTGACGGCGAGGGCAAGGGCGGCGACAACTGCCACCGGCGGTCCGAAGCGACGCATGGGCGACTCCTTGGGCGGAAGGTGTGCCCCACTAGTCATTCAGTGCGCACAAGTGATCGTCAAGAGCATGCGCTGCCCAGATCCGGACAGTTTCGCGGCAGACCGAGTCACTCACGCAGGCCGATCGCATCCACCGGGCGGTGACGGAGCACCCGGCGGGTGGGCAGCATGATCGAGAGCAGACCCAGAACGACCACTCCGCCCGCGGTGAGCGCGGTGGTGACCGGCGAGAACGTCGGCACCAGGGTGGCTCCTTCGCTCAGTCCGACCGCGACGCCGACCATCGGCGGCAGGCAGAGCAGCGCGCTGAGCACCAGCGCCAGCCCGATCACCACGACCGACTCGAACAGCATCATCCGGCGCACCTGTCGCCGGCCGATGCCGACCAGCCGGAGCAGGGCGAACTCGCGTCGCCGGGCCGTCGTACTCATCACCAGGCTGTTGGCCACGTTGATGGCCACGTACCCGAACAGCGCGGCCAGCAGGATGAGGTTCGTCCAGCGGTTGAGGTCGAGACCCGTCTGCTGGGCCTCCGCCATCGTCGTACGGTCGGCGAACACCACCCCCAGGTCGCCCGCGAACTGCTTGGTCAAAGTGGCGGCCAGTGCGCCCGCGTCGACCTCCGGCTCGGCCCTGACGAGCACCGAGTCGTCCAGCGGCGTGGACAGGTGGTCGAGCAACACGTCGCGCGGCAGTGTCACGTCACCGAAGCCCATGCCGTTGTGATAGATCGCGACCACCACCGGCGTCAGCCGGGTGCCGTCGCCGAGGAACAGCTCCACCTGACGCCCCAGGCCGGTCCTGCTCTGCTGCGCCGCGGATTCGCTCAGTGCGACGGTCCCCTCCCCCGTCAACCCACCGAGGTCGCCTTCGCGGACATCGAGGTCGAGCGTGTCGGCCAGATCCGTCGCGACCACACCCTGCGCCGCGAAGCCCACGACGGACTGCGCCGAACTGTCGCCCAGGTCGGTGTACTTGATGGTCGCCGGACCTCTGGTCACCGCCGTCGCAGTCCGGACGCCGGCCGTGTCGCCGATCCGGTCGGCCAGATCGGTCGACAGCCCCGCGCCGGCGCCGGCCACCACGAGATCGGCGACGACGCCCTTCTCCGCCTGCCGGCTCGCCTCCTTCACCTGCGCGGCTCCGACCGAAACCTGGACGATCATGATCGTGATCGCCAGTACGAGCGGTACGACGGCGCTCGCGACGCGACGTGAGTTCTGGGTCAGGTTCGCCGCGGCCAGGTAGCTCGACGCACCGCCGGAGCGCCGCAGGACGGGGCCGACGAGGGTGAGCGCCGCTTGGACGATCCGCGGGCCGAGCAGTGCCACGGCGATCACCAGGATCAGCGACGAACTGGCGGCCACGATCGTGCCGACCTCGCCGGCGACGAACACCGGTACCGCGCACATCACCAGGCCGCCGGCCAGCAGCAGGAGCCCGATCAGCGTCCGGACCGGGCCGAGTTCCGGCGTCTCCACACTCGACTCCCCGAGTGCTTCCACCGGCCGGATCTTCACCGCGCGCCGAGCCGACATCCACCCCGCCACCGCGGCGGTCAGGACCGACAGCAGGACGGCGGCCAGGATCGGTACGGGCAGCAGCGAGAGTCCGTAGTCGGCCGGGATCACGCCGATCCTCACGAAGGCCGCGCGCAGCAACCACACCAACCCGTAGCCGAGTACCGCGCCCGGTACCGAAGCGGCGAGCGACACGATCAGGATCTCGGCGCCGATCAGCCGGTGGACCTGCCGGGGCGTGGCGGCGACCGCACGCAGCAGCGCGAACTTGCGCCGCCGCTGCTGGATCGACAACCCCAGCGTGCCGGCCACCACGAACATCGCGACGATCGCCGCGATCCCACCGAACGAGCCCGCGACCGCCATCAGCAGACCGGAGGCGGCCGAGGAGTCCTGGAACTCCAGTTTGCCCCTGTCGTCGCCGGTTGCCGTAGTCACCGCATCGCCCAACCGCTGCTCGATCGAGTCGGCCAGGTCGTTCTGGTCGACCCCCGGTGCCGCCAGCACGCCCACGGCGTACAGGTGACCGGGCCTGCCGGACAGTTGCCTGGCCACGTTGTCGGTGAACAGCACGACCGGTTCGCGGAAGGAACCAGCCGGCGGGTCGACGATCCCGGTCAACCGGTACGTCGCCGGCCGCGACCCGACCGCGATCCCTGACCTGGTCGCCGAGCACATAGCCGCCGGCCGCGGCGGCGTCCCGGTCGAGCGCGACGTCGGACCGGCCGGTGGGCAGCGCGCCGCTCCGCACGGACAAGGGGCCGAGGGCAACGGAACTGCGACCGTGTCCGGACGGCGACCTGTCCTGCTCGCCATGGACCAGGCCGCCGGACTTGGCGGCCAGCGTCAGGCGGAACGAGTAGTCCGGTACGGCCTGGGCGACACCGGGCACTGCCGCGATCTCGGCGAGCCGGCTCGCGTCCAGCGGTACGTGATCGCCGAGGTCTGCGTCCGGCGACTCGGCGACGGCGAGCCGCTGGTTGGCTGCCACGACCACCGATGCGCCGGCGTACCGCTCAGGGTTGATGCCGGCGAGCAGGCCGGACTGCAACAGGAACCCACACGCCGACAGCAGCGCGGCACCGCAGAACAAGGCGATGAAGGCACCGGCGAAACCGGTCCAGCGCGACTTGACCGTGCTCCAGGCGAACGAGAACACGGTCACCACTCCCCGAGGTGAGTCAGGTGCGCGGCGACGCTGTCAGCGGTCGGATCCGTCAGCTCGCCGGCCAGCCGGCCGTCGGCGAGGAACACGACACGGTCGGCCCAGGCCGCCGCGATCGGGTCGTGGGTCACCATCAGGATCGTCTGGCCGAGCGAGTCGACCAGCGAACGCATCAGCCGCAGTACCTGCTGGCCCGTGCGCGAGTCGAGCGCTCCGGTCGGCTCGTCGGCGAACACCGCTTCCGGCCGGGTGATCAGCGCCCGCGCGATCGCGACCCGCTGCTGCTGACCGCCGGACAACTCGCTGGGCCGGTGGGCGAGCCGGTCAGCCAGACCGACCTCGCGCACGACCTCGGCCAACCACGCCTCGTCCACCGGTACGCCGGAGAAGCGCTGCGGCAAGGTGATGTTGTCGCGGACAGACAGCGACGGGATCAGGTTGTACGCCTGGAAGACGAAGCCGATCCGGGTCCGGCGCTGCACGGTCAACTGCTTCTCGTCGAGCCGGGTCAGCTCGGTGTCGCCCAGCCAGACCCGGCCCGCCGTCGGCTGGTCGAGCCCGGCCGCACAGTGCAGGAACGTGCTCTTGCCCGACCCCGACGGTCCCATCACCGCGGTGAAGCTCCCCCGCCGCAGACCGAGCGAGACGCCGTCGAGCGCCTGCACCTGGGTTGCCCCGGTGCGGTAGGTCTTCGTCACCGAGTCCAGCGTGACCGCGTACGCCGGGGCGTCCGCGACCAGGGCGGTGCCGCCTCCGGTCTGCTTGTCGCGCCCAGTGCGTGCCTTGAACATGATGCCAACCTTCCGAACCGTGCGAGACGTACCAGGACGCCTCTCACGCTAGAAAGATCGGGCCACGAACACAGTCCAGCCAGAACCCGGCTTCGGGGTACAGCCAGCTCCACCATCGAGCCTGGTCGGCGGGGAATCAGCTGGGGGGCCGGCGAACCAGTCCCGGCACTCGGTCAGCCCGGTGATCTCGACCTTCGGGTGCTCGGCACGCAGCCAGTCCGCGCGAGTGAGGCGCAGGCGGTCCGAGACGACGGGCTTGCCGTGCAGGACGTCGCGGGAGATCCCATCCGGCTGGTAGCCGAGCTTGCGCGACACGCCCTGCGAACCGGCGTTGTCCTGGAAGACCTCAGTGCGGGCCGCTTCGGCGTCCAGGCCGTCGAAGGCGAGGTGCAACAGCGCGGCGCGTGCCTCGGTGCCGTAGCCCTGCCGCTGATGCCGCAGGCCGAGCCACGACCAGGTCTTCACCTCACGCAGTACGGCGAACTCGCTGCCCATCAGACCGACCAGACCCAGCGGCTCGCCGTCGCGGAAGACGCCGAGCTCGAGCTCCCAGTCGTCCTGGGTCCATGAGCCGAGGTGACGCCAGTGCTGCTGCATCACGTGCCGCGCCCGCTCGGCCGGGGGCAGATCGGTCCACGCGGTCAGGAAGGGTTGCTCGCCCGGTTCGTGCACGCCTTCGGCGGCGAGCCCGGCGAGGACCGCGAGCTCGTCCTCGGCCGGCGGGCGCAGGACCAGCCGTTCGGTGGTGAGGCGGAGTTGCCGCAGAGGCCAGACGGTGGTCAGCACGCTCGACATCCTGCGCGGGCCGGGTCGCGGTCGCAAACGGTTTTGCGTCCGCGGTCGATCACGCCGGTTCTCCGTCCGCGCACCGCGGCACGGACGCCAGCGGGTTGCGGCGCTCCCGCCCGCGGGTCAGAGCAGGCCGGCGTGGTCGAGGGCGAGGTACGCCGCGTCGGTGCCGGTCATCGCACCCGGGGTCCGCAGCTCCTGGCGGAGTTCGTCGACGGTGAGCTCGATCGGCACGATGTCCTCGAAGTCGTCCAGGGCCTGCTGGCCACTGGGACGGCAGTCGCGCGCGATCGCGACGTACTTGCGGTACGTCGAGGAGGCGGCCGACCACATCCACCCGACCACCTCGATCGAGCCGCAGGTGTAGCCGGTCTCCTCGGTCAGTTCGCGACGACCGGCGGCGGCCGGCTCCTCCCCGGGGTCGATCACCCCGCCGGGAAGGTTCGTGACGATGCGATCCGGACCGGCGCGGAACAAGCGGATGGCGACAATCCGGCCGTCGGGTGTCAGCGGCAGCACGGTGATTCCCCCGACGACACCGGAGGTCTGCCGGGGCCCGAAGACGTCCCAGTCCGCCTGCCGCCCGGACGGCATCCGGTACTGCCGGACGTTCACGGTGAGAAAGCCGTCGTACACGGTCTTCTCCCCCAGCAACGCCCACGGCTCGGGATCACCCGGGCGCGCGGCACCAGCCGCAGGTGCCGTGGCAGTCGCGACCTCGGGCAAAGCGCCGTCCGCCGCCGGAGATGCTCCGGCGGCGGACGGCGTCTGGTCCTGCTGGGTCACAGCGGGCGGTTGTCGTCCGGGTCCTCCGGCGGCGCGATGGGGGCATCGTCGTCCGCCGGGGCGACCGGGGCGTCGTCCGCGGTGCTCTCGTAGCCGCCGTCGACGGCCTCCGCACCTTCGGTGTGCGTCGAGGGCTCCGACGGTGCCGTGTCGGGCCGCGACTCGGACAGGATCCGGGCCAGCGTCTGCTCCGAGATCCGCTTGAACTTGCGGACCTGGGTGCGGGTCCGGTCCAGCACCGCGACCTCGATCTGGTCCGGCTCCAGCTGACGGACCTCGCTGGAGTCGTGCCCGAGCGCGTCCACCGCCAGCCGCAGCGCGCCGGCCAGCGAGATGCCCTCGGAGTAGTGCTCGCCCACGTAGTCGGCGACCTGCTCGGCCGGACCACCCATCACGGCGTACCCACGCACGTCGGCGATCGAGCCGTCGTAGGTCAGCCGGTAGATCTGGTCGTCGGCCGAGGTCGCGCCGACCTCGGCGACCAGGATCTCCACCTCGAGCGGCTTCTCGCCGCCGGAGGAGAAGATCGCGCCGAGCGTCTGCGCGTACGCGTTGGCCAGCGCGCGGCCGGTGACGTCGCGGCGGTCGTAGGAGTACCCACGCATGTCGGCCAGCCGGACGCCGGCGATCCGCAGGTTCTCGAACTCGTTGTACCGCCCGACGGCCGCGAAGGCCATCCGGTCGTAGATCTCGGCCACCTTGTGCAGCGCCGGCGACCGGTTCTCCGCGACGAACAGGATGCCGTCGGCGTACTGCAGGGCGATCGCACTGCGGCCCTTGGCGATGCCCTTGCGGGCGAAGTCGGCCCGGTCCCGCATCAACTGCTCAGGTGAGACGTAGAACGGAGTGCTCATGTGGATCCTCTACTCGTCGACTGGGGGTGTCTGGCGATTCCGCGCCGTGGCGAGCAGGTGCTAGGTGCGGTAGCTCGGTGTGCGGGAGTCGAGGGTGGCGATGCGAAGCATCGTGCCCTTGGCTCCCGTGCAGCGAGATACCGTGCCGAGTGCCGCGCAGTAGGCGGGTTATCGCCAGACACCCCCATAGGCTCAGGACAGCGGGGCGGCGGGGCCGTCGGGACGCTGCAGCCGGGCGCCGACCACGGAGTCGACGATCTCGCCGACCTCCGCCTCGGGCATCCGCTGGTAACCGTCCGCGGTGACCACCCCGATGACCGGGAAGATCCGCCGCGCCATGTCCGGTCCACCGGTCGCGGAGTCGTCGTCGGCCGCGTCGTACAGCGCCTGGATGGTCGCCGTCACGCACTCGGTCGCCGACATGCCGTCGCGGTAGAGCTTCTTCAGCGAGCCGCGGGCGAACAGCGAGCCCGAGCCGACGCTGTGGAAGGCCTGCTCCTCGTAGCGCCCACCGGTCGGGTCGTAGGAGAAGATCCGGCCGCCGGAGATGTCGTGGTCGTACCCGGCGAACAGCGGCACCACGGCCAGGCCCTGCATCGCCATCGCCAGGTTGCCGCGGATCAGCGCGCTGAGCCGGTTCGCCTTGCCGTCGAGCGACAGCGTGGTGCCCTCGAGCTTCTCGTAGTGCTCGAGCTCCACCTGGAACAGCCGGACCATCTCGATCGCCAGCCCGGCCGAGCCGGCGATCCCGACGCACGAGTACTCGTCGGCGGGAAACACCTTCTCGATGTCACGCTGGGCGATGATGTTGCCCATCGTGGCGCGCCGGTCGCCGGCCATCACGACACCACCGTCGAAGGTGGCGGCGACGATCGTCGTACCGTGCGGGACGTCCTTGGACAGGTCACCTGTCCCCAGGGACCGTCGTCCGGGCAGCAGGTCGGGCGCGTGCCCGGCCAGGAAGTCCATGAACGACGAGCCACCTGGGGTCAGGAAGGCTTCCGGCAAGCGGCCGGAGGCATCGAATGTCATCTAGCGGTTCACTCCCCACCCTTTTGCACGAAGCCGCGGACGAACTCCTCCGCGTTCTCCTCGAGCACCTCGTCGATCTCGTCGAGAATCGAGTCGACGTCCTCGTCGAGCCGCTCCTTGCGCTCGGCGACGTCTTCCGACGCCTCGACCTGCTCGACCTCTTCCTCGGTGGTCGAACGCTTGGGCTGCTTGTGCTGCTGCCCGCCGTCCTTCGCCATGGCACACACCTCCTAGAACCGCACTGAAAGAGACGCCCAACCGGCCCTTTCGTTGCTTCTAGTGCGACCCTACCCGGCGGCGCCCCCAGTAATGGTGCGAACCAGGTCACTCGCGGTGTCGCACTGGTCGAGAAGTGCTCCGACATGGGCCTTGGTGCCGCGCAACGGGTCCAAGGTGGGGATGCGCTGCAGCGACTCGCGGCCGGGCAGGTCGAAGATCACCGAGTCCCAGGAGGCGGCCGCGACCTGGCCGGCGTACTGCTGCATGCAGCGGCCGCGGAAGTAGGCGCGGGTGTCGGTCGGCGGGTGCGACACGGCCATCCGGATCTCCTCGTCGGTGACGAGGCGCTGCATCCGGCCGGACTTGACCAGCTTGAAGTACAGGCCCTTGTCCGGGCGCAGGTCGGCATACTGCAGGTCGACCAGGGCCAGCTTGGAGTCGTCCCAGGCCAGGCCGTCACGGTCGCGGTAGGACTGCAGCAGCTTCAGCTTGGCGACCCAGTCGAGCTGGTCGGCCAGCCGCATCGGGTCGATCGCGAGCTGGTCGAGCACGTGCTCCCAGCGGTGCAGCACGTCCTTGGTCTGCCGGTCCGCGTCGTCGCCGTACTTGTCCTCGACGTACTTGCGGGCCTGCTCCAGGTACTCGGTCTGCAGCTGGACGGCGGTCAGCTTGCGGCCGTCCTTGAGCGTCATCAGGTGCGTGCAGGTCGGGTCGTGGCTGATCTCGTGCAGCGCGGTCACCGGCCGGTCGACGCTCAGGTCGTCGGTCAGCCAGCCGTCCTCGATCATCGACAGCACCAGCGAGGTGGTGCCGACCTTGAGGTACGTCGAGATCTCGGACAGGTTCGCGTCGCCGATGATCACGTGCAGGCGGCGGTAGCGGTCCGGGTTCGCGTGCGGCTCGTCGCGGGTGTTGATGATCGGCCGCTTCAGCGTGGTCTCCAGGCCGACCTCGACCTCGAAGTAGTCGGCCCGCTGGCTGATCTGGAAGCCGTGGCCGGCGCCGTCCTGGCCGATCCCGACCCGGCCAGCGCCGGTGACCACCTGGCGGCTGACGAAAAACGGCGTCAGGTGCCGCACGATCGACGCGAACGGCGTGGACCGGCGCATCAGGTAGTTCTCGTGCGACCCGTACGACGCGCCCTTGTTGTCGGTGTTGTTCTTGTACAGGTTGAGCGGGGGCGCACCCGGGATCTGACGGGCCTGCCGGGCGCCCTCCATGATCACCAGCTCGCCGGCCTTGTCCCACACCACCACGTCGCGCGGGTTGGTGCACTCCGGCGCGGAGTACTCCGGGTGGGCGTGGTCGACGTACAGCCGGGCGCCGTTGGTGAGGATGACATTGGCCAGCCCGGTCTCCTCGTCGGTGAGCTGGCTGGAATCGGCCACCTCCCGGCTCAGGTCGAAGCCGCGCGCGTCCCGCAGCGGGTGCTCCTCGTCGAAGTCCCACCGCGTCTTGCGCGCCAGTGGCTGCGTCTGGGCATAGCCGTTCACCACCTGGCTCGAGGTCAGCATCGGGTTCGCCCCGGGCTGACCAGGCACCGAGATCCCGAACTCGGTCTCGGTCCCCATGATCCGCCGAACACTCATGCGAACGAGCCTACGCGGTCCCGCCGACGAAGGACGTGCTCCGAGCCGATGACGACGTCATCGAGGTCCGTGAACGGCCGCTTCCAGCAGGGTGTCCAGCACTTTCTGCGACGTGCTCAGCCGGCTGATCTCGGCGGCGACCCGAGCACGCTCAGCCAGCAGACCGTCGACCATGCCGGGGCACCCCGACAGCACCGGCTGCTCCGGATCACCGTGTACGCATTGCAACAGGCCCGCGATCGTCGCGGTCGGAAGACCGGCGGCCAGCAGCTTGCGGATGTGGCCGACGACGACCGGCGCCTGGTCGTCGTACTCGCGGTAGCCGTTCGCGTGGCGGGCCGACTCGAGCAGGCCCTGCTGTTCGTAGTACCGGATCATTCTGCGGCTCGCACCTGTCCGCGCCGCGAGCTCACCGATCAGCATCCCCACGCACCTCCGTCTTGACCTTCACACCGATGTCACGGCCTACCGTCCCTGATGACGAGCACAACACAGCCGAAGGGGCGGACATGCCGGGAGTCGTGGTGATCGGGGCGGGACCGGGAATCGGGCAGGCGGTGGGGCGCAGGTTCGCGCGGGAGGGAATGCCGGTGGCGCTGATCGCCAGGCAGCGGCCGGCGCCGGAGCTGGGCAGCATCACGGTGGCCGCCGACAGCACCGACGAGGCGGCACTGCGGACCGCTCTGGACAAGGTCGTGGCCGAGCTGGGGACGCCCGACGTGGTGGTCTACAACGCGGCCAAGATCGCCGCGGACCGGATCGGCGACCTGTCCCTGCGCGAGCACCTGGACGCCTGGGCGGTCAACGTCGGCGGGGCGATCACCGCCGCCGCGCAGCTCGCCCCCGCGATGACGGCGAACGGCGGAGGCTCGTTCCTGATCACCGGCGGGATGCCCGAGACCAAACCGGCGTACGCGAGCCTCTCGCTGGGCAAGGCCGGGGTCAGGGCGCTCGTCAGCCTGCTCGACCAGACGTACGGCGCAGAAGGCCTCCACGCCGCCACAGTGACGGTCTACGGCCCAGTGGCGCCCGGTACGGCGTTCGACCCGGACGCCATCGCCGAGGAGTACTGGGCGCTGCACCAGCAGCCCCGGGACCAGTGGATCCACGAGGTGCACTACACCGGCACCGTGTGAGACTGCGGGCATGGACGAACTCGTTGCCCTGGTGGACGCCGACGGTGTGGTCTGCGGGTCGGCGCCGCGCTCGGTGATGCGGCGCGACAACCTGCGGCACTCGGCGACCGGCGTACTGGTGCGCAACTCCGCGGGTGAGGTCTACGTACACCGCCGGACGCCGACCAAGGATGTCTACCCGGCTCGGTACGACTTCATGGCCGGGGGTGTGATCGCCGCCGGCGAGGACCCGTACGACGCGGTGGTGCGCGAGCTCGCCGAGGAGCTCGGGATCACCGGCGTGGCACTGGAGAAGCTGCCCGAAGGCGACTACGCCGACGAGTTCACCAACTACCACGCGTACCTCTACACCTGCCGCTGGGACGGCCCGATCCATCACCAGCCCGAAGAGGTCGACTGGGGAGCATGGATGGCGGTGCCCGACCTCCTCGCCCGTCTCGACGACCCGTCGTGGCCGTTCGTGCCCGACACCACCGCTCTGCTCGGCGACTACCTCCGGCAGCTCTAGGCAACCTTTTGCCGGTCGGGCGGTCATCAGAGGGTGTGAAGATCATCCTGACCGACGAGACGGAGTACCCGATGGCAGCCGGTCCACCCGCCGGTCCCGGGGACGGCGTGCTCTGGGACCGCCTGCGCGGCGGGGACCGGGAGGCGCTCGGCCTGCTGTTCGACCGGTACGCCGACGACGTGCACGCGTTCGCGTTCCGCCGGACGGCGTCGTGGGCGGCGGCCGAGGACATCGTGCAGACGACGTTCCTGACGACCTGGCGGCGATTCCAGCACAATCCGCCCGGGCCGCTGACCGCGCCGTCGGCCCGGGCCTGGCTGCTGGTCGTCGCCGCGAACGAGTGCCGGACGCTGCACCGCACGGCCCGGCGCTTCCGCAGCCTGCTCGACCGCCTGCCCGACCCACCACCCACCCCGACCACGCCGCCACGGTCGCCCACCGGCTGGACGACGAACGCCGGATGTCCGCCGTACGCCGCGCGCTGGCCAAGCTCCCCCGGCACGAGCAGGAGACGCTCGAACTGGTCGTCTGGGCCGGCCTGACCGTCGCCGAGACCGCGGCCGCCCTCGGCGTTGCCGAAGGCACCGTCAAGGCCCGCCTGCACCGCACCCGCCGCCGCTTCCCCGACCTGCTGTCGCGGGTCGCCCTGTCCGAGGAGTTGTGATGACCACCAAGCTCGATCCCCCGCCGGTGCCGCCGCTCAGCCCGTCCCAGCGCGAGGACCTGCGCCGCCAGGTGATGTCCGCTGTCGACGAAGCGCCGCCGAAGCACCGTCGCTGGGTGGCGCCGGTGGTCGCGGTCGCCGCCGTCACTGCCGTTGTCACCGGAACCCTGGCCGTCACCGGCCGACCGGCCGAGACCGCGCCTCCGGCGGCAAGCCCGACCGCGACTCCGAGTTCCACGCCGACGCCGCCCAGTACGCCGGGCACGGCGCCCAGGTCGTGGCTCCCGCAGGTGGATCTGGGTCCGGTCAGCGCAGCCGAGGCAACGCGGGCCGCGAACGCGTGCAAACTGCCGGGCGTTCGGCAGGTCCGCCCGCTGTGGAGCCGGCTGGTCGCACTGCCGGCCTCGCGCGGGGCGCAGAAGGGCGTCATCGTGCTGACCAAGAGCACTCCCGGTCAGCCGGGCGGGACCTACGGCGAGGGTGTTTTCGCCTGCTTCGCCAACGGCGGCGGCGCGGCGGTGCGGGACACGGACTGGAACAGGCAGCCGACCCCGGCTACCGGCGCAGTGCTGATCAGCAGCGTCGGCATTGTCGGCAGCGAGGGCAGCGGCAAGCCGTCGTTCGCCAGCTTCCAGACGCTGTTCCGGGTCCGGCCGGAGATCGCCCGGATCGAGTCCCGCGCGGTCTGGCCCGAGGGCCACGGCCAGTGGACGCAGGGTGCGGTCGCGAGCGGTTTCGCCTACACGCACAGCACGGCGGTCATCCCCGCCGGGCAGTACCGCGCGACTCCTGAGGGCACCAGCAATCTCGACCAGCAGTTCCGCGCGTACGACGCCGACGGCAAGCCGGTCCCGCTCAAGCCGTAGCCGTCCACCAGCCGGGGTAGCTGGGTCGCGCCGGGGTGAGCGTTCGCTCCGCGGCGGCTCAGCGGTTGGTGAAGCGGGCCACCGCGCGGGCCAGGTTGACGCCGACCAGGCCGCCCCAGCAGATGATCACCGCGATCGTGCCTTCCATGTTGGCGGCGATCGCGGTGATCGGGATGCCGGCCACGACCGACACGATCGCCAGCGCCAGGCCGCCCGGGTCGGAGTCCGGCTTGCCGGCCGGCGGCCTGGGCGCGGTGGGCTCGGGCAGCTGCCCCTGCCCGTACCGGGCGGCGGCGCGCGCGTCGAGCTTGTCCAGGAACCCGTCGATGATCTCGGGTTCGTACTCCGCCCCCAGGTCCTGCCGCGCCGCCACTGCCGCCCGCAGGTCCTTGCGCATCTCGTCCGCCGCCATACCCAGACCGTACGGCGGCCGGCCCTGACTCGGAATAGGGGGAAACCCCGGCCTGCCCCTTTGCGGCGACCGTCCCGTCCCAGGGCTCACGGTAGACCCAGGCCCCTTGCGCACCGGCCGCTCCGGTGCACGTCCCGCCCCGGGTGCAGGTCCCGCCCCGGGTGCAGGTCCCGCCCCGACGCAGGTCCCGCCCCGACGCGGCAGCCGCCCCGGTCCGAGGGTCCGGACCGGGGCGGCTGACGTCGAGGCTGGAGTTACAGGTACTGACCGGTGTTGGTCGCCGTGTCGATCGAACGGCCCGGCTCGGTGCCCTGCTTGCCGGAGATGAGCGTACGGATGTAGACGATCCGCTCGCCCTTCTTGCCGGAGATGCGGGCCCAGTCGTCGGGGTTCGTGGTGTTCGGCAGGTCCTCGTTCTCCTTGAACTCGTCCACGCAGGCCTGCAGCAGGTGCTGCACCCGCAGGCCCTTCTGCTGGTCGTCGAGGAACGCCTTGATCGCCATCTTCTTGGCCCGGTCGACGATGTTCTGGATCATCGCGCCGGAGTTGAAGTCCTTGAAGTACAGGACCTCCTTGTCACCGTTGGCGTACGTCACCTCGAGGAACCGGTTCTCGTCGGCCTCGGTGTACATCCGCTCGACGGTGCGCTGGATCATCCCGTTGACGCACTCGGCCCGGTCGCCGCCGAACTCGCTGAGGTCCTCGGGGTGCAGCGGCAGCGTGGTGGTCAGGTACTTGGAGAAGATGTCGCGGGCCGCCTCGGCGTCCGGACGCTCGATCTTGATCTTCACGTCCAGCCGGCCCGGCCGCAGGATCGCCGGGTCGATCATGTCCTCACGGTTCGAGGCGCCGATCACGATCACGTTCTCCAGGCCCTCGACGCCGTCGATCTCGCTCAGCAGCTGCGGGACGATGGTGTTCTCCACGTCGGAGGACACCCCGGAACCACGGGTGCGGAACAGCGAGTCCATCTCGTCGAAGAACACGATCACCGGCATGCCCTCGGAGGCCTTCTCGCGGGCCCGCTGGAAGACCAGGCGGATGTGCCGCTCGGTCTCACCGACGTACTTGTTGAGCAGCTCGGGGCCCTTGATGTTGAGGAAGAACGACTTCTGCCCCTCCACCCCGGTCCGCTCGGCGACCTTCTTGGCCAGCGAGTTCGCGACCGCCTTGGCGATCAGCGTCTTGCCGCAGCCGGGCGGGCCGTACAGCAGCACACCCTTCGGCGGCTTCAGCTCGTGCTCGAGGAACAGGTCCTTGTGCAGGTACGGCAGCTCGACCGCGTCGCGGATCTGGTCGATCTGGCCACCGAGCCCACCGATGTGGGTGTAGTCGATGTCCGGGACCTCTTCGAGCACCAGCTCCTCGACCTCGGACTTCGGGATCTTCTCGTAGACGTAGCCGGAGCGGGGCTCCAGCAGCAGCGAGTCGCCGGCCCGCAGCGGCTCGTCGAGCAGCGGCGACGCGAGCCGGACGATGCGTTCCTCGTCGGCCTGCGCGATCACCAGCGCCCGCTCGCCGTCGGCCAGCAGCTCCTTCAGCATCACCACGTCGCCGACGACCTCGAAATCGCAGGCCTCGACCACGTTCAGCGCCTCGTTCAGCATCAGTTCCTGGCCGAGCTTGAGCGCGTCCAGGTCAACCGAGGGGCTCGCCGCGACCCGGAGCTTGCGGCCTCCGGTGAACACGTCCAGCGTGTCGTCGTCGTTGCGGCCGAGGAAGGTCCCGAAACCGGACGGCGGTTGCGCCAGCCGGTCGACCTCCTCCTTCAAGGCGATGATCTTCTCTCGGGCCTCGCGCAGCGTTTCCGCCAACCGCTCGTTCTGCGCGGTCACGCTCGCCAAGGACGCCTGGGTTTCGGACAGCCTGCTCTCGAGCGACCGGCTGTCAGCCGGGTGCTCCAGCAAACGACGCCGCAGCGCTGCGACCTCGGCCTCCAGGTAACGGACCTGGTTGCGCAGCTCTGCCGCGGTAGGACTCTCGTCTCCAGCCACGATCATCACCTCACCATGTGGGGCTCGACCCTATGGACCTTACCCAGAAAACCTCGCCGGGCAAGCTGAATCCCATCACGTGTCGGTTGCGGATGAAACCGTTGCCTGGTCGAGCCTGTTGCGCCTTAATACAGCACGGCGCGGACAGAATGGCGCGACGTCAGGGCGTGTCCTGCGCCGATTCGGACCGGCGTGGTCCGGAATAGTCGTCGCCGTAGGCACCGGGCGCCGGCCGGCGCTTCTTCAGCGGGGCCTTCACGCCGGGCGCCATCCGCCGCGCGGTGACCAGGAACGCGGTGTGTCCCTGCATCCGGTGGCCCGGCCGGACAGCCAGTCCCTCGACGTGCCAGTCGCGGACCAGCGACTCCCAGGCCCTCGGCTCGGTGAATTCGCCGTGAGCGCGCAGCGTCTCGACGAAACGGCTCAGCTGGGTCGTGGTGGCGACGTACGCGCAGAACACCCCGCCCGGGGCCAGGGCAGCCGCGACGGCGTCCACGCACTCCCAGGGGGCCAGCATGTCCAGTACGACGCGATCCACGTCGGTCTCGTCCAGCTTGTCGACCAGGTCGCCGACCTCGAGCCGCCAGGCCGGGTGCGCACCGCCGAAGAAGCCGGTGACGTTCTTGCGGGCCACCTCCGCGAAGTCCTCGCGGCGCTCGAAGGAGATCAGCTCACCATGGACGCCGACCGCCCGCAGCAGGGCCGTGGTCAGCGCGCCGGAACCGGCACCCGCCTCGACCACCTTCGCGCCGGGGAAGATGTCGGCCATCGTGACGATCTGGGCGGTGTCCTTGGGGTAGATCACCTGGGCGCCACGCGGCATCGACACCGAGTAGTCGGCCATCAGCGGGCGCAGCGCGAGGTACTCCACGCCGCCCTTGGAGCGGATCGTGACCGCGTCCGGGCCGTCGATCAGCTCGTCGTGCTCGATCCCGCCCTTGGTGGTGTGGAAGACCTTTCCACGCTCCAGGAACACCGAGTGCCGGCGTCCCTTGGAGTCGGACAACGTGATCCACTCCCCCGGCTGCAACGGCCCATGATGAACCCCGGAAAACGCCACATCGGGAAAATCGCGCAGATCAGACATAAGGGGCTCACCCTACTTCGCACCCCCGCCGGGCCCCGAATCCGAGGCTCGTACGCCGTCCGGTCAGCGGCCGCGGAAGGCGCGTTCGACGTCCGCGGTCGCCAGCACGCCGTACACCTGGCCCTGGGCGTCCAGCACCAGGTACTCCGAGGCGGGGTTCTTGCGCAGGGTGGCCAGGATCTCCTCGCCGGTGTCGTTGACGCCGATGATGTGGCCGGCGCTGATCCGGGTGGCGACCTCGCCGATCGTCGTCCACGGGCGCTGGTTCGGCGCGACGGCGGTCACGGCGGCCTCCTGGACCAGCGCGTGCGGCTTGCCCTCGCCGTCGATCACGACGACCGCGCCGGCCTGGCCCTCGGCGGCGAGCCGGACGGCCTCGGAGATCGGCGTACCGGCGTGCACCGCGATCGCGCGGCGGGCCAGGGTGCGGACCTGCAGGGCGGGCAGCTTGCGCCGCAGCCGGGCCTGCATCAGCGACGCGGTCGATCCCATCCACAGGAAGAAGCCGACCGCCAGCGCGATCACGAAGTCGATCAGCGTCGGGTTGCGGTCGAAGACCTCTTCCAGGATCACCGGTGCGGCCAGGACCGCGATCGCGATCACCCGGCCGGCCCACGCCGCCACGACGGTCCCGGTGTGCATGTTGCCGGTGGCCTTCCAGACCGCGGCCCGGACCACCCAGCCGCCGTCCAGCGGCAGGCCGGGCAGCAGGTTGGTGACGCCGACGATCAGGTTGGCGACCGCGAGCTGCATGACGACGGCGTACGCGACGCCCTCGTCGAGCGCCCGCGAGCCGGCGTACGCCGCGCCGCCGACCAGCAGCGAGGCGAGCGGTCCGACGACCGAGATCGCGAACTCCTCCAGCGGCGACTTGCGCTCACCCTCGATGTGCGTGCCGGCCGCGAAGAAGCCCAGGTTGATCTCGGTCACCGAGATCCTGAACCGCAGCGCCATCAGCGCGTGCGCCAGCTCGTGCAGCAGCACCGAGAGCGTGAACGCGACCACGAACGCGAACGACGCGAAGTAGCGCCAGCCGCCGGACAGGTACGGGAACTGCTGCGCGATGATCGCCGAGAAGCCCAGCGCGAGCAGGATCGCGACCGGAAGCCAGGTGAACCGCATGGTCAGCTGGATTCCGCGGACACGACCGAGCACCCAGGTACCGGGCGGCGGGGTGGGCGCCGGCTGGGCGGGATTCTGAGGTTCACGCGGCTCTGACATCGGGGTAAACCTACTGGGCCGCCGGTAACTGCGCGCTACACGCCCACGGTGAGCCGCGCCTGGTACCCGCCCTCGACGTTTCCGCTGACGGTCGCGAGCTGCCGGGCGGCGCCGTCGTCGCGGAACACCAGGTCGCGTTCCAGCGACGTCCGGGACATGTTCTCGGCGCTGCCGTCGTACCCGCTGGTGGCGTAGACGGCCTGGCAGGCGTCCGCCGGCAGCGCGAGCTGGGACGTCGCGCTGATCTTCCCGGCGGCGGTCGCTTCGGTGAGCGACGCGTAGACCTCGAAGTGGATGTGCGGCCAGCGTCCGTCGTACGCCCCCGGGAAGATCGTGCGGAAGGTGACCTTGCCGTTCGCGTCGGCGGCCTGGACGCCGCGCAGGTAGTTCTCGTTCTCGGCGCCGTCGGAGTAGAGCGAGTAGCGGCCCTCGGCGTCGCAGTGCCAGACGTAGACGGCCGCGCCCGCGAGTGGTGTGCAGTTGCCTGCGTCCTGGACCACCAGCTCGACCGTCAGCGGTACGCCGGCGGCGACACCCGAGGCGGACCCGAACGACTTGGTCAGGTCGCTGCGGACGATGCCCGACTCGGTCAGCACGTTCGGTCCGTTGGTCCCGTCACCCGGGAACGGGCCGGCGGTCTCCGCGGGGATCTCGTCGACGCACTCGCCCGCCGTCGTCGGGCTGCTGCTGCCGCCCGGGCTGGCGCTGGCGCCGGTGCTGGGGCTCGTGCTGGGGCTCGTGCTGGGGCTCGTGCTTGCGGACGGCGTACTGCTGTCCTCGGTCGAGCATCCGGCCACCACCGCCAGGCCCGCCCCGGCGAGCAGTCGCAGGACGTTGCGACGGCGCAATGTCCCCAGGTCGTGGACCAGTCCCAGGTCGTGTTCGTGCGGCGGCTTCATCTGCTTCTCCTCGTGTCCGGTGGAACCAGAGTGCCGAGCCGGACCGATGGTTCGCCGAAAGTCGGCTGGGAACTACCGCCGGCTGCGTTGGCGGGCGCTGAGCCGGGCGGCGATCCAGAGCGGGATCGCGGCCGCGGCGGCGGTGAGCACGAGCAGGGTCAGCGACAGCGTGCTCGCGTAGCCCAGTTCGCCGTACTCGAAGGCGCGGCGGTAGATCAGCAGCGGCGCGGTGAGGGTGGCGTTGACCGGGCCACCACCGGTCACCAGCAGCGCGGGCACGAACGCGTTCTGGACGACGACCACCACGTCCCGGACGGCCAGCACGATCACCACCGGCGCCATCAGCGGCAGCGTCACCCGGGTCATCGCGAACCAGGCCGAACCGCCCTCGACCTCGATCGCCTCGTGCAGATGCGCCGGGATGGCGATGCGCGCGGCGAGAGCGACGGTGAACGCCTCGCCGACCTGGAACGCCAGCACCAGCGCGAGCCCGAGCCGGGCGCCCCACGGCGTCGTGAGGAAGCCGGGGTCGGGGACGCCCAGCGCGCCGAGCAGGGCGGGCAGCGGTCCGTACAGCGGGTTCAGGATCCACAGCCACAGCAGCGCCCAGGCCGCGTCGGGGATGGTCGACGGCAGGTACGCCGCGACGCGGCCGACCGTCGTCAGGGGTCCCCGGCGGCGGGCCAGGAGCAGCGCGGCGCCGATCGCCAGGAGCAGCCGCAGCGGTACGACGACCAGGGCGATCAGCGCGCTGACCCCGACCGCGTCCCAGAACGGCTGGTCGCCCGCCAGCCTGGCGAGATTCCGGAAGCCGCTGAACTCCGGGGCGCGGAAGCCGTAGTAGTCGGTGAACGCGAGCGCGCCGGCCAGTGCGAGCGGGGCCAGGACGAGCAGCACAGAGCCCAGCAGGTACGGAACGGCCAGCGGCGACCGCCAGTGCCTGTTCACCTGCGACGGCCGCTGACAGCGTCGAAGTGGTGCTCGTCCTCGGGTCGCCAGGCCACCGACACCCGGTCGCCGACCTTCGGCGCCGCCGTCCACGGCAAGCGAGCGAGCAATTCTTCGTCCACCAGCACCCGGACCAGGCACTCCTCCCCCGCCGGCTCGACCGAGATCACCGTCCCGACCCGACCGCCCTCGTTCTCCTCCCGGCACACCCGCACCCGCTCCGGCCGCACTCCCACCACGATGCCCTCGGCAACGGGCAGGAGGTTCATCGGCAGCGGTCCGACGATGCGCGCGACCGCGGTCGTCGCGGGCTGCGCGTACAAGACCTCGGGACGATCGCACTGCAGCACGCGACCGCCGTCCATCACCGCGACCCGGTCGCCCATCGCCATCGCCTCGAACTGGTCGTGCGTGACGTGCACCATCGGCACGCCGAGCGACCGCTGCACCGCCCGGATCTCGCCACGCATCCGCAGCCGCAGCTCGGCGTCCACCGACGCGAGCGGCTCGTCGAGCAGGCAGACCGCGGGCACCCGGACCATCACCCGCGCCAGCGCCACCCGTTGCCGTTCGCCACCGCTCAGTTCGCCCGGCATGCGCTCGAGCAGGTGCTCGACGTCGAGCGTGCGGGCCACCTCGCGGACCCGGACCTCGACGTCGCGTCGCCGAGCTCCCCGGGCCCGTTCGCCGATGCCGATGTTCGCCGCGACACTGAGGTGCGGGAACAGCGCCCCTTCCTGGAACACCATCGCGACGTCTCGCCGGGCCGCGGGCACCGCCGTGACGTCCCGGTCGCCGATGACGACCCGCCCGGCGTCGAGTGTCTCCAGCCCGGCCACGGCGCGCAGCAGCGTCGACTTGCCCGACCCCGACGGCCCCACGATGACCAGGAGTTCGTCGTCGGCCGCCGTCACGTCGACGCCGTCGAGCGCGACGACCCGCGTACCGGAGTGGGCCCGGAAGCTCTTCCGCGCCCCCTCGACCCGCAGGCTCATCGGCGCCGCAGCAGCGGGTCCGCTTCGGCGCGGATCGCCGCGAGCACCTCGTCGAGCGGTACGCCGTCCTGGAAGGCCCGCTGCAACTGGTTGCCGATGACATCTTCGACCTCGGGCCAGGCCGGCGTCACCGGGGTGTGCCGCAGCTGCGGGATCGCGTCGAGGAACACCTGGGACGACGCCGGCGGCCGGGACGGGCTGAGGAACGCGGGCGAGGTCGCGACCGACCGCAGCGACGGCACGGTGCGGCCGCCGAGTGCGGTGATGGTCTGGCCCTGCTGCCCGACGGCGTACGCGATGAACTTCGCGGCGGCGTCCTGGTGCTGTGAGCTGCTCGCGACGCAGTACGCGTCGGAGTGCAGCACCGACGCCGGCGTCCCCAGCACGGGCAGGCCGGCGACGTCGAAGTCGAGACCGCGCTGCTCGCGCAGCGCCGGCACCTCGACGCGCGAGCTGAGGAACATCGCCAGCTTGCCGGTCATGAACTGCTCGTCGACATCCTGCGCGGCCAGCTGCTGCTTGCTCGGCGTCGCGCCGGTGCCGACCAGGTCGACCATCGCCTGAAGTGCGGCCCGGGCGCGGGGCTCGTGCAGCGTGGTCCGGGTCGGCGTCTTGTCGTCGTCGACGATGCTGCCGCCGCTGCTCCAGATGAACGGCGCCATCCGGGTGATCGACGGGTCGATGCCGACGCCCTTCACCGGTCCCTTGGTCAGCGCCTTGGCCGTCGCCACGAACTCCGCCCAGCTCCAGCCCGCCTTCGGCGGCGTGACTCCCGCCTGGCGGAACAGCGCCCGGTTCCAGTAGACGACCAGGGACGAGATGTTCTGCGGCATGCACTGCAGGGCGTCCTGGTAGCTGAACGCCTTCAGCGGCTCCTCGTAGTAGTCGGCCGTCTTCAGGCCCTGCCGCTCGAGCAGCGGTCCGGCCGGCGCGACGGCTCCGCGCTGCACGAACGGCGCGTACTCGCGGTAGTTGATCAGGAACACGTCCGGGGCGTCGCCCGACGTGAAGGCGGTGGACAGCCGCGTCAGGTGGTCGCCACGAGCCACCGTGACCAACTCCACCTCTCCACCGCCCGCTTCCTTGTACGCCGAGACGAGGCTGCGGTAGACCGCCGCCTCCTCCGGGTCGGCGCCGACCTGGACGGTGATCCGCGCGGGCGGCTGCGATTCGCCGGCCGCGGTGGGTTCGCCGGAGCACGCGGCCGCAGCCAGCAGAACCGCCAGCGTCGGTACGGCGACCAGCCCGCGGAACGACAGACGGGCGTTCACCGGCGCTCCACCGAGGCGAAGAAGGACCGCTGACCGACGGCGAAGGCGAGCACCGCGGGCGCGGTCACCACGACCGCGGCGGCGAGGTAGATCGGGTACAGGGCAGCCTCCATCTCGCTGAGGCTCCGCAGCCCCAGCGCCACCGGCCAGTTGGCGGGTGACGACACCAGGGTCAGCGGATCCATGAACGTGGACCAGTAGAACAGCCCGGACAGCGCCGCGACGGCAACCACCGCGGGGCGGACCAGGGGAAGTGCGATCTGCCGCCAGACGGCGTACGGGCTGAGGCCCTCCAGCGTCGCGGCTTCGAGCAGTGCGCCGGGGATCCGCGAGCAGGCCAGCGCGAACAGCAGCACGTAGAACGGCGTCGTCCCGGCCAGTGCCAGCAGGGCGACAGTGAGCGGTGTGTCGGCGAGGCCCAGCGCACGCAGCAGGACCACTCGCGGCACCCACAGCGCCGCGGCGGGAACCAGCAGCATGAACACCGAGAGACCGACGAGCAGACGGCGCGTCCGGCCCCTCGCCGTCACGATCGCCAGGCCGGCCATGGAGGTGACGACCACGGTGATCGGTACGGCGACCACGACGAGCAGCAGCGAGTTCAGCAGCAGCCGGGTCAGCGGCATGAACCGCGGCACGGTCGAGTAGTTCGACCACTCCGCCGGGTTCGGCCACAGGTCCAGTCCGTCAGGTGGCGGCTGCAGCGGGCGTTGCAGCGACCCGAGCACCATCACCACGAGTGGCGCGAGAAACACCGCGGACACCGCGACCAGCCCGAGGGTCCGCCAGATGGCGGGCCGTCGGGCCGGTCGGGAGCCGGGTTGCCGGGTCAGAGCTCGGCTGATCTCAGGTGCGCGGATCTCAGCTGGTCGGATCTCAGTTGGCGTCCGCGAGCGAGGTGGTCCAGATGCTCCGGCCGTACGTCGCGGCGTACAGCGTGGAGCTGCCGGCCGGCAGGTCGATGTCGTTGATCGGCACCAGCGGCAGGTTGGCGCCCACCTTGACCCAGGTCTGGCCCAGGTTGGTGGTCCGGAAGACGCCGACGTCGGTGGCGATGAACAGCCACGACTTCTTGCTGGGGTGACGGATGACGTCGTTCACCGGCGCCTGCGGGATCTTCTTGCCGGCGATGTCGGCCCAGGTGCGGCCGCCGTCCCTGGTCATCACCAGGTGCGGGTAGTCCTCACCGGAGCGCCAGCCCGAGAAGCTCGCCCAGGCCACCGCCGGGTTCTGCGGGTCGACCGTGATCCGGGTGACCCAGCGCCCCGGGAAGACCGGGCTCTGCAGCTTCTCCCAGGTCACCTGGTCCGGTGCCGCCATGGCGTTGCGGCTGACCCACATCAGCCCGCTGTCGGTACCGGCGTAGACCAGGTTGGCGTCGGCCGGCGTCGTCCCGATGGCGGTGACGGTGCCGAACCCCGGAGCGCGCGGCTCGGTGCCCTCGGTCAGGTCGGGGCTGATCCGCTGCCAGGTCCGCTGACCGGCGTCGGTGTTGATCCGGCTGACGTACTCGCTGGCGCCGAACAGGTGCCGCGGGTCGGCGGCGAACTCCAGCGGGGCGACCCAGTTCTTCCGCGCGCCGGGGATCGTCATGGTGTAACCGACGCCGTCGACGAAGCCGCGGCAGCCGCCGTTCTGCGAGCAGCCGTAGTACTTGCGGTCGTTGGTCGGGTCGATCCGGTTCATCATGCCGTCGCCGCCGACGAAGTTGAACCAGTCGCCGTTCACGGAGTTGTCGGCCGCCCAGGACTTCAGCGAGCCGTTGTCCTGCGATCCCGCGTTGAGCCGCCGGCCGTCCTGCACCGAGACGTCCATCGCGTAGAACTGCGTGACCGGCAGCTTCGGGGTCTTGGCCCACAGGCCGCGGGCGGCGCCGTTCTCGGTCGACCAGTAGAAGCCGCCGTCGTTGCCGAGGTACACCTTGCCCGGTGTGAACGGGTCCCACTCGAGCCCGTGCTGGTCGGCGTGCGGGGTCTGCGACGTCGTCCAGGTGAGGCCGCCGTCGCGGCTCTCGGCGAGGCTGACACCGGCGGCGAAGACGTGCTGCGGGTCGGCCGGGTCGACGTACACGCGCCCGAACCACCAAGCGAACCCGCCGCTGATGGACTGCAACGTGCCGCCGCTGGTCGGGCCGACCGCGGTCCAGGTGGCGCCGGCGTCCGCGCTGGTGAAGAAGCCGTTGAAGTTGCCGCCGGCCGTGCTGGAGATCAGGTACGCGCGGTTGGGGTCGCTGTCGCTGAAGTCGACGCCCATCCGGCCGACGTACGTCGCGGTGACCGGCTGGCCCTCGACGTCCACGCTCTGCGGCAGCGGCGGCTGGTGGATGTTCGCCCAGGTCCGGCCGCCGTCGGTCGAGCGGTACAGGAACGAGTTCTTGCCGTAGATGCGGGACTTCTCGTCGCGGATCTTGTCCCAGGTGGTGGCGAGCATGACGTCGGGATTGTTCTTGTTGATGCTGACGTCGATGGCGCCGGTCGAGGCGCTGCCCGGGACGATCACGCGGGTCCAGCTCAGGCCGCCGTTCTCGGTCATGAACAGGCCGCGGGTCGGCTCGGTGTCGTGCAGCGCGCCCATCACCGCGACGAACACGCGGTTGTCGTTGCGCGGGTCGATGACGATCTGGCCGATCGTGTCGCCGTCGCGCAGCCCCATGCTGGTCCAGGTCTTGCCGCCGTCGGCCGACTTGTAGACGCCCTTGCCGTAGTACGCCGAACCGCCGCCGTGGTCGGGCTCGCCGGTGCCGGCCCAGACGACACCACGGGAGTCGACCGCGACGGCGCCCATCGACTGGGGCAGCTGGTCGTTCCACGCGGTGGCGAAGGTGGCGCCGGCGTCGTTGGACCGCCACAACCCGCCGGTCCCGGTGGCGATGTAGACGACGTCCTTGGTGGTCGGGTCGGCCGCGACGTCGCGGATCCGCCCGCCGATGTTGCTCGGGCCGAGACCGGACCAGACCTGGTCGGTGCTCGGTGAGCCCTTCGCCGCGACGCCCAGCTGGTCGGACTGGGCGATCGCCTGGCTGACCGCCGCGTCCGGGATGGAGCCGTCGGCGTTGGCGCGCTGGAGGTACATCCACTCCTCCGCGCCGACCGGGTTGGCGGTGGCCGTCTCGGAGGTCGCGGCCAGCGCACCGGTGCCGGGAGCGCTGGACGAAATGGAGCTGGGGCCGACAAGGGCGGCGAGTGCCACCGCGGCGATGATCGGGACAAGGGGTATCTTGCGCAGGGCCACGCGTGCCTCCGGTACTACAGGGGGCGCCTCACACGCCACGGTGGGCGTCACCGTAACCGGCGGCGGCGGGTTCCACCAGCGTTCGGTGCAAATGAACCTGACGTCCGGCGCAGGACCTACAGTGACTGGCATGGCCGAACGCGCGCTGAGGGCAGTCGTGGCGGCCGTCGGCGTCGTGCTGCTGGGGTGTTCGGATCCGGCGGCCGACGGGTGTCCACCGCCGCAAGCCGCGCCGGCGACACAGACCGCGCTGATGCCCGCCGGGCTTTCCTTCGCCGAGGTCGGGACGGTGACCGGTGTCGAGAAAACGCAGGGCCATCTGACGGTCCGGGCGGTCACCAGCAAGCCGATCGACGAGGTCACCGTGCTGATCCAGGACGCCGTCACCGCCGCCGGCTACCGGCCCGCGGGGATGGACAACGAAGGCTTCGAGGCGGAGGTGTTCTTCACTTCGGGCAACTACGCGGCCGGCCAGGCGCTCGTCCGGCGGGCGGCCTGCGAGGGCCAGTGGGACGTCGAGCTGGTGCTGATCGATCCGAAGGCCGTGCCGACGCCGACCGCCACACCCGCTCCGAGGTTGACACCGGCCCCGACCGAGACGCCGGCGCCGAGGCCGACGGGCGCCGGGAGGTGAACGTTGTCCACAGGAGCGGCGCCGGTCGTCCGCAGTGTCGGTGGTCTCACCTAGGGTTTCCGGTATGAGCGTTGCAGCCGCGGTCGACGTGCACGGCCACCCGCGGGGAGCCCTGTCGCCTTCCCGCGCCGCCGACTTCATGAGCTGCCCTTTGAAGTACCGCTTCCGGGTCGTCGACCGGCTGCCGGAGAAGCCCTCTGCGGCTGCCGTCCGCGGCACGGTCGTGCACGCCGTGCTGGAACGCTTGTACGACCTGCCGCGCGGCGAGCGCACGCTCGAACAGGCGGCCCAGATGCTCGAGCCGCAGTGGCAGCGCATCCTCGAGGCCGAGCCCGAGGTGGCCGAGCTGTTCGCGGACGACGCCGAGGGCGAGGAGCTGGCCCAGTGGCTGGCCGAGGGGCAGCAACTGCTCGGCAAGTACTTCACGCTCGAAGACCCGAACTCGCTGGAGCCCGCCGAGCGCGAGCTGTACGTCGAGACCGAGCTCGAGTCCGGCCTCACCCTGCGCGGGTACGTCGACCGCCTCGACGTCGCCCCGACCGGCGAGATCCGGGTCGTCGACTACAAGACCGGCCGCTCGCCGTCGGAGTTCTTCGAGGCCAAGGCGCTGTTCCAGATGAAGTTCTACGCGCTGGTGCTGTGGCGGCTGCGCGGCGTCGTACCGTCGATGCTCCAGCTCGTCTATCTCGGCAACGGCGAGATCGTCCGCTACGTGCCCGACGAGGCCGACCTGCGCGCCTGCGAGCGCAAGATCGCGGCCCTGTGGAGCGCGATCACCCGGGCGCTCGAGTCGGGCGACTGGCGGCCCAGCCCGGGACCGCTGTGCGAATGGTGCGACCACAAGGCGTTGTGCCCTGCCTGGGGCGGCACGCCGCCGCCGCTGCCGAACCGGTCGGTCGAGGAGGTCGCCGAGCAGTCGGCCGGGGTGGACCTGGTGGGCATCGACGGTTGATCGGGCGATCTGCCGAGCGGGCGAGCGGCTGCATCGACCCGCTGGGCAGCCCCCGGCCGGCACCCCGGCGTACCGGTGGAAGTTTGTTCTGAGGTGCTGGTCACACCCGGATAAGTGAGGTCGGTGCCACGGGGTGTCGGCACCCTCGGATAACGTCCAGGCTATGAGTCATCCGCATCCCGATCTCGGTCAGCCGCCCCGCCTTCCCGACGACGCACTGCGCGTGGTCGCTCTGGGCGGCCTGGGTGAGATCGGCCGCAACATGACCGTGTTCGAACATCGCGGCAGGTTGCTGGTGGTCGACTGTGGTGTGTTGTTCCCCGAGGAGCACCAGCCCGGCGTCGACGTGATCCTGCCCGACTTCAGCTGGATCCAGGACCGGCTGGACAAGATCGAGGCGATCGTGCTGACCCACGGGCACGAGGACCACATCGGTGGGGTGCCGTATCTGCTCAAGGAGCGCGGCGACATCCCCGTGGTCGGCTCGAAGCTGACCCTGGCCTTCATCACCTCCAAGCTCAAGGAGCACCGGATCAAGCCGGTGACCGTCGAGGTGAAGGAGGACGAGAAGCGCCGGTTCGGCCCGTTCGAGTGCGAGTTCCTGGCGGTCAACCACTCGATCCCGGACGGTCTGGCGGTCGCGATCCGGACCAAGGCCGGCCTGGTGCTGCACACCGGCGACTTCAAGATGGACCAGTTCCCGCTGGACCGCCGGCTCACCGACCTGCGCGGGTTCGCCCGGCTCGGTGAGGAGGGCGTCGATCTGTTCCTGACCGACTCGACGAACGCCGACGTCCCGGGCTTCACCACCGCCGAGAAGGACCTCGGCCCGGCGATCGACCAGGTCTTCCGGACCGCGCCCGGCCGGATCATCGTGTCCAGCTTCGCCAGCCACGTGCACCGGATCCAGCAGGTGCTGGACGCGGCGAAGGCGGGCGGCCGCAAGGTGGCGTTCGTCGGGCGTTCGATGGTGCGCAACATGGGCATCGCCCGCGACCTGGGCTACCTGAACGTGCCGAAGGGCCTGATCGTCGACCTCAAGGAGCTCGAGCAGCTGCCGGACCGCAAGGTCACGCTGGTCTGCACCGGGTCGCAGGGCGAGCCGATGGCCGCGTTGGCCCGGATGGCCAACCGTGACCACATGATCCGGATCGGCGAGGGCGACACCGTGCTGATGGCCAGCTCGCTGATCCCCGGCAACGAGAACGCGATCTACGGGCTGATCAACGGCCTGATCCGCTGGGGCGCGAACGTCGTGCACAAGGGCAACGCCAAGGTGCACGTCTCCGGTCACGCCAGCGCCGGCGAGCTCGTCTACTGCTACAACCTGGTCGAGCCGCGCAACGTGATGCCGGTGCACGGCGAGTTCCGGCACCTGAAGGCGAACGCGGCCCTGGCGGTCAGCACCGGCGTACCGGCCGACCGGGTGATCATCGCCGAGGACGGCGTGGTGGTCGACCTGCACAAGGGCCGGGCCAAGATCACCGGCAAGGTCGAGGCCGGCTACGTGTACGTCGACGCGATGACGGTCGGCGGGGTCACCGAGGCCAACCTCAAGGACCGCCGCACGCTCGGCGAGGAGGGCGTCGTCACGGTCGTCCTGCTGGTCGACGCCAACACCGGCAAGCTGGCCGAGGCGCCGGACTTCCTGGCCCGCGGGTTCGTGCACGACGACACCACGTTCAAGCCGGTCATCCCGGTGATCGAGGAAGCGCTCGCGAAGGCGGCGTCCGAGGCGATCGGCGACGCCGGCCAGCTGGAGCAGCTGGTCGGCCGCGCGGTCGGCAACTGGACCTACCGCCACTGGCGCCGCCGCCCGGTCGTCATCCCGGTCGTCATCGACGCCTGACCCCCACCCCCGTCCCAACCCACCCCGCCCCCGCCCCAATTTCGACGGTTAACCCTGGAAATGGTGGGTTCGACGACCGCATGCACCCATCGAACCCCCACATCCCAGGGTTAACCGCCGAAATGGCGGTGGGGGGGCGAAGGAGACATGCTGGGACGGGTGGTTGTCGGCGGCCGAGGAACCCTCGCACGTTAGCGTTCCCCTCATGACCGCATCACCCGTCCAGCAGGCTGTGGCGATCAGGACCTTCGGGCTGGGGCGCAGCTACGGTTCCGGTGAGACCCGGATCGACGCGCTGGCCGACGTCAGTGTCGAGTTCGGGCAGGGACGGTTCACCGCGATCATGGGACCGTCGGGCTCGGGCAAGTCGACGCTGCTGCACTGTCTGGCCGGGCTCGACCGGCCGACCAGCGGGCAGGTGCTGCTCGGCGACGTCGACCTGACCCGGCTGGACGAGAAGGCGCTGACGCACCTGCGCCGGGACCGGATCGGCTTCGTGTTCCAGGCGTTCAACCTGGTGCCGACGCTGACCGCGCTCGAGAACATCACGCTCCCGCTCGACCTGGCCAACCGCAAGCCCGACCCGGCCTGGCTCGACGTCGTCGTGCAGACCGTCGGGCTGGCGGATCGTCTGCACCACAAGCCGGCCGAGCTGTCCGGCGGGCAGCAGCAGCGCGTCGCCTGTGCCCGCGCGCTGGTGTCCCGTCCGCACGTCGTGTTCGCCGACGAACCGACCGGCAACCTGGACTCCCGCGCCTCGGCCGACGTCCTCGGGTTCCTGCACCGCTCGGTGCGGGAGTTCGGCCAGACGGTGGTGATGGTGACGCACGACCCGACCGCCGCCGCGTACGCCGACCGCGTGCTGTTCCTGGCCGACGGCCGCCTGCACGAGGAACTCGCCGACCCGACGGCCGAGTCCGTGCTCGACACCATGAAGCGGCTCGACAGCAGCAGCGCTCAGGTCGGCTGATGCTCAAGCTCGGCTTCAGGTCGGTGCTCGCGCACCGGCTGCGGTTTGTGCTCTGCACGGTCGCCGTCCTGCTCGGCATCGGTTTCGTCAGCGGCGCGATGGTTTTCAGCGACACCCTGTCGGCCGCCCTGAAGAAGAACTTCGCCGCCGCCACGGCCGACATCACCGTCACCCCGGTCTCCCCTCTGTCCACCGGTACGCCGAACCGCCCGCCGACCCTGCCGAACGACGTCGCCGACCGGATCGCCGCCGTTCCCGGCGTCGCCGCCACGGACGGCCAGCTGCTGGTCCCGGACATCGAGATCCTGGCCAAGGACGGCCGGCCGATCGACACCTACAGCCTGGCGACGTTCGGCGCGAGCTGGCCGCACGACGACCGGACCGCGCCGTTCAAGCTCGTCGCGGGCTCCGCGCCGTGGGGCATCGAGCAGCTGACCCTCGACCGCAACACGGCCGACCGCGAGGGCTACGAGCTCGGCCAGAAGGTCAAGGTCGTCACCCCGGTCCGCGCGGTCACCGCGACGATCTCCGGTTTCACCACCCCAGGCCTGTCCGGTACGTCGGCCGGCGCACCGCTGGTCTCCTTCGACGGCGCTTCGGCCCAACTCCTGCTGCTCGGCGAGCCCGGCTGGACGTCGATCGCCGTCGCCCTTCAGCCCGGCCACAATCCGGACGCCGTCAGCCGCGCGATCCGGACCGCGATCGGCGACACCGTCCAGGTCCGCACCGCGGCGCAGGTGTCGGCCGACGGCGAGAGCGCGCTGGACGACACCTTCGGCGGTCTCACCGCCGCTCTCCTGCTCTTCGCCGGCCTGGCGCTGTTCGTCGGCACATTCCTGATCGTCAACACGTTCGCGATGGTCGTCGCGCAGCGCAGCCGCGAGCTGGCGCTGCTGCGCGCGGTCGGCGCGTCCGGCGGTCAGGTCACCCGCACAGTGCTCGCCGAGGCGCTCGTGATCGGCGTGATCGGATCCACCCTGGGCCTGCTGCTCGGGATCGGCGTCGCCGCCCTCATCCAGTACCTGTACCAGCGGCTCGACCTGGCGATCCCGTCGGCGGCCCTGCAGGTCAGCGCCGCCACGATCATCGCGTCGTACGTGCTCGGCGTCGGCATCACCGCCGCCGCGGCGTACCCGGCGGCCCGTCGCGCGGGCAAGCTCCCGCCGGTGGTCGCGCTGCGGGCCGACACCACCGTGCCGGAGCGGAGTCTGCTGGTCCGGATCCTGCTCGGCGGCTTCCTGCTGCTGATGGCCGTCATGATTTTCCTGATCGCGCTCACGGCCACCGGGCTGCCCGCCGCGATCCTGGTCGGTCTGGCCACGGCGTTGATCCTGCTCGGGCTCGTGATGACCCTGCCCGTGCTCAGCCGGTACGCCGTCCGCGCGCTGATGGCGCCGCTCGGCCGCCGGGCCCCGGTCGTGCTCGGCCGGCGCAACGCCGAGCGCAATCCCCGCCGTACGGCGGCCACGGCGTCGGCGTTGATGATCTCGCTCGCGCTGGTCAGCGGGCTGGTGACGATCGCCGCCTCGGCCAAGGCGTCCGTCGACCGGGGCATCGCCGACGCGATCGGCACGTCGGAGCTGGTGGTGACCGGTGACGGCGGCCGCCCGTTCAGTACAGCTGTCGGCGACCAGCTGGCCGAGGTGCCGGGGATCTCGGCGGTGCATCGCGTGCGGCAGTCCGCGGGCGAGGTCGGCGACCGGCAGGTCACCCTGGCCGGGCTCTCCGATCGGACGCTGGACGGCCCGATCACGGTGAAGGTGGCCAGCGGCGAGCTCAGCAGCCTCGACCGAGGCCAGGTCGCACTCCCCCGCAACCTCGCGAACCAGCTCGAACTGTCGGTCGGCGAAACCTTCGACCTGACCACGACCACGGGCAAGCACCGGCTGACCGTGGGCGCGATCATCGAGCCCAACCAGCAACTCGATGCCGTCGTCACCGACCTGCCGCGGTTCACCGAGCTCGGCGGCGGCCAGATCGACGCGACGCTCTACCTCGAGGTTGCCGACGGCACCGACCTGGCGACGGTCCGGCAGGCGGTGCTCGGTGCCATCCAGGACTACCCGTCGGTGGCGGTCCGTGACCAGCACGCGTACGCCGCGGCCGAGCGTGGCCCGATCAACGGCGTACTCGGGGTGGTCGGAGCGCTGCTCGGCTTTGCCGTACTGATCGCGCTGCTCGGGATCGTGAACACGCTCGCGCTCGGCGTGGTCGAGCGGACCCGGGAGATCGGGCTGCTGCGCGCGATCGGGATGGACCGTCCGCAACTGCGGCGGATGCTGCGGGTGGAAGCGGTCGCGATCGCGGTGTTCGGCGCCGTACTCGGACTGCTCGTCGGGGTGCTGGCCGGAGTCGCGGTGCAGCACGTGATGGTCGACGACGGGTTGAGCGTGCTCGACGTACCGGTGCTGCAGCTGATCGGGGCGGTGGTGATCGCCGCGGCGGTCGGCGTACTGGCCGCGATCTGGCCGTCACGGCGGGCAGCGCGGCTGGACGTGTTGCGGGCGATCGCGACGGAGTAGCGCCGAGGTCCTCCGTTGAGCGGTGATCACCGGTAGCCTGCCGGTGTGCCGGGCAGCGTCCAGTCGATCGAGCGAGCTGCCGCAGTGCTGCGCCTGCTCGCCGCCGCGCCGAACGGCCTGGGTGTCGCCGACCTCGGCAACGCACTCGGGCTGGCGAAGGCGACCGTGCACGGGATCGTCCGGACGCTGCACCAGGTCGGCTTCGTCGAGCAGGACCGGTCCGGCGCGCACTACCGGCTGAGCGACGCCTTCGGGCGCCTCGGCGAGACCTACCTCGATCCGAACGAGCTGCGCAGCCGCGCGATCAACTGGGCCGACTCACTGGCGTCCCGCAGTGGTGAGGTGGTCCGGGTCGGCCGGCTGGTCGAGGGCAAGGTGGTCGTCGTGCACCACGTCTTCCGGCCGGACGACAGCGACCAGGACCTCGACGTCGGTACGACGCTGCCGCCGCACGCGTGCGCGCTCGGCAAGGCGGTACTCGCGTTCGACACCAGCGGCGCCTCGAAGCCGAAGGCCCTCGAGGCGTTCACCACCCGCACCATCGTGGACCCCGCCCGGCTGGCCGACGAACTGGCCGCGGTCCGGGCCAAGGGCTGGGCCGGCGAGTTCGAGGAACACACCGTCGAGCTGGCCGGGATCGCGGCCCCGATCCGCGGCCTCGGCGGTCTGGTCGTCGGCGCCGTCGGCCTGACCGGGCGGATCGAGCGGATCTGCGACTCCCGCCTGCGCCATCGCACCGACCTGGTCACGATGGTCCGCGCCACCGCCGAAGCCATCGGCCGCGACCTGCGGGACGACCGATGACCGCCGCGCGGAGGAGCTGCTGATGGCGGAGCAGTACGTCGCGGCCGTCGACCAGGGCACGAACTCGACCCGCTGCATCCTCTTCGACCGGCGAGGCCGGCTGGTCTCGGTCGCCCAGCGCGAGCACAAGCAGTACTTCCCCAAGCCGGGCTGGGTCGAGCACGACGCCGCGGAGATCTGGCGCAACGTCACCCGCGTCGTGCCCGCGGCGGTCCGGCAGATCGGCGCGGACCACGGCCAGATCGTTGCCATCGGCATCACGAATCAGCGCGAGACCAGCCTGCTGTGGGACCGGCGGACCGGGCAGCCGATCGGGCACGCCGTCGTCTGGCAGGACACCCGCACCGACCGCCTGATCACCGAGCTGGCCGGCGACCAGGGCGCGGACCGGTTCCAGGATCTCTGCGGCCTGCCGCTGACGACGTACTTCTCCGCGCCCCGCCTGCGCTGGATGCTCGACCACACCCCCGGTCTGCGGGCCCGCGCCGAGCGCGGCGAGGTGCTGTTCGGCACGATGGAGAGCTGGCTGATCTGGAACTTCACCGGCGGACCCGAGGGCGGGCTGCACGTCACCGACGTGACCAACGCCAGCCGCACGATGCTGATGAACATCGAGACGCTGGAGTGGGACGACCAGCTGCTCGCCGCGTTCGACGTACCGGCGGCGGTGCTGCCGGAGATCCGGCCTTCGTCGGGGGTGTTCGAGACCGCGACGGCGGTGCTGCCCGGCGTACGGATCGGGGCGGCGCTGGGTGATCAGCAGGCGGCGCTGTTCGGGCAGACGTGCTTCAGTCCGGGCGAGGCGAAGTGCACCTACGGCACCGGCTCGTTCCTGCTGCTCAACACCGGCAAGGAGATCGTCCGGTCGACGCACGGCATGCTCACCACCGTCGCGTACCAGATCGGCGACCAGCCCGCGGCGTACGCGCTGGAAGGCTCGATGGCGGTCACCGGCTCGCTCGTCCAGTGGTTCCGCGACGGCCTCGGCCTGATCCACACCGCCGCCGAGATCGAGACGCTGGCCAGGACCGTCGAGGACAACGGCGGCGCGTACATCGTGCCGGCCTTCTCCGGCCTGTTCGCGCCGCACTGGCGCAGTGAGGCGCGCGGCGTGATCGCCGGGCTCACGTCGTACATCACCAAGGGGCATCTGGCCCGGGCGGTGCTGGAGGCGACCGGCTTCCAGACCCTCGAGGTGGTCGACGCGATGAACGCCGACTCCGGCATCGCGCTCAAGGCGCTCAAGGTCGACGGCGGCATGACCGCGAACAACCTGCTGATGCAGTTCCTCGCCGACCTGCTCGACGTCCGCGTGGTCCGGCCGATGGTGACCGAGACGGTCTCCCTCGGCGCCGCGTACGCCGCGGGCCTGGCGGTCGGTTACTGGCCGGACCTCGAAGGCCTGCGCAGCAACTGGCACCGGGCCGGCCAGTGGCTGCCCGACATGGACCCGGAGCGCCGGGCCACCGAGTACGCCAACTGGCAGGCGGCGGTCCAGCGCACGTTCGGGTGGATCCGGCCGGAGCAGTAGCTCAGTCCTCGGCGCGCCAGATCCAGTTCTTCCGGGCGTAGCGGATCTCGAAGCCGGTTCGCAGCATGTTGTTGAGCGAGGAGTTCTGCCCGCCGTCGTCCGGCTTCCCGGTCTCGGCGCTCAGCCATTTCGCGCCGTCGGCCGCCGCCTGACGCGCCCGCGCCGCGAGCAACGCCGACTGCGCGCCCCGGCCCCGGTACTCCGGCAGCACGGCCGCGCCCGCGAACGACGCCACCTGTTCGTGCATCGACAGCGAGGCCGCCGCGACCATCGTGTCGCCGTCCCAGGCCGCGTACGCCGTGAAGCCGGGCCGGCCGACGACGCCGGTGACCATCGGCACGATCTTGTCGCCCGGCATGCCGAAGCCGCGGGTCAGCGTCGTCGCCCACTCTTCGGCCTGGTCCGGCTCGACCTGGCCGATCCGCAGCTCGGTGTCAGCGGACTCGACCAGTCCAGCCAGGCGGGCCAGCTTCAGCCAGGTGCCGCCGGCGGTCAGACCGGTCTTCTCGCGGATCGCCTCCCAGTCGGCGGGCAGCACCGACGGCGCGAACTGCAACGTCGCCTGCCGGACGCCGTGGGTGCGGTAGAAGTCGACGATCTGCTCGACCAGCTCGAGGGTCACCGGCGACTCGAAGCCGAAGCCGAGCGCCTTGCTCCAGTAGTTCGTCACGTCCTGCGGCATCGCGAGCACGACACCGCCGGCGATCCGGCGGCTCGCGAGCCCGAGCGACTCCGCCACCGCGGGCGGCGCCGAGTTCTCGTAGCCCCACACCGCCTCCGCCTCCGCTGCCTCGATCAGCTCGGCGATCCGATCCATTCGACCCTCCTGGCCACAACCCCGTGACGATGTTCCGACCCGACCCTATGCCGGTCGGCCAAACGGTTCGGTTCAGGCTTTCCAGGTCCAGATCGGGCGGTCGTAGATCACTTCGAAACCGGCCCGGCGCAGGTTGTCCAGCGACGGATTGCGCTCCCCCGGGGCCGGCTTGCCGGTCTCCGACAGGAGCCAGCGGCATCCCGCCGCCAGGCCGTCCCGCACCCGCCGCGCGAGCAGCGCGGACTGGGCGCCGCGCCCCCGGTACTTCGGCCGGGTCGCACCGCTGACGAGCTCACCGGCCTCGCCGTCGACGAACAGAGCACCGGTCGCGACCAGCAGGTCGCCGTCCCAGGCGCCGTACGCGGTCAGCGCGTCGATGTCGTTGACCGAGGCAAGCATCTGGGCCATCCGGCCGTCCGGGTCGTCGAACTCGAACGCCTCGATCTGCACCGCCGCCCAGGCCGCCATGTCGGCGTCGCCGACCGGGCCGACGCGCAACGTCGTCGGGGCCAGGGCGACCGGACGGTCGTCGCGCAGCGTCTTGACCAGCACCTCGCTCCGGGTCAGCCCGTACGCCGCGGCGATCTCCGGCCAGTCCAGCGGCAGCACCTGGTCGGGAAGGTGGAAGTTCGACCTCGCCGTGCCCTCGGACCGGTAGAAGTCGATCGCCTCCGCGATCACCTTCTCGGTCAGCGGTTCGCTGATCCCGAAGCCCTGCGCCTTGCACCAGAACCCCGACGCGTCCTTGCTGACCGACGAGACGATCCCACCGCCGACCTGGCGGACCGCGATTCCCATCCGGTCGCGCACCGGCGCGGCGATCTCGTTCAGCCCGAGCATCAACTGACTTTCGGCGGCCTCCGCCAGTGCGACCATGTCCATGCCGAAAACCCTAACGCGGCAGGAAAACAGCCGATGACCATTTGGTTGCCCTCAGCATCATCTGGTCTGGCGAGAACTCGCCGTCGCACGGTCAGGTGGTCGACGCCCTGCGCGCACCGCGTCGCCCGGTGAACCCCAGCGCCGATGGCGAGATCCCGCCGACGATCAAGGCCGCAAGGGCCGGGACCGCCTTGGCCGCGGGGGCGTTCTCGCGCGCGATCGCGTCGGCCGCGCCCAGGATGCCGACGCAGCGCAGCCGCAGCGCCGCGGGCACGAGCTCGCAGTACGGCGTCAGCGCGGTGGCCATCAGGTCGACGTAACCGTCCAGCAACTCGCGCTGCACGGCCTCCATCTCCGGGCTGCCCTTCAGCGCGGCCGAGATCGCGGTGAGCTCCGGCATCTCCGCGGCACAGGCGAAGTACGCCGCGCCGATCACTCGCGCGACCTCGTCGATCGTCGGCGGCGCCTCCCGCACCGCGGCGCTGATCGCGGTCCGGTACCGCTCGTCGAGCTGCCGGTAGAGCTCGATCAGCAGACCGGACCGGGTGCCGAAGTGGTCGTAGACGATCGGCCGGCTGACCCCCGCGGCCTCCGCGAGCGTGACCAGGGTCAGCCCGTCGGCGCCCTGCGTGCGGACGATCGTCATCGCGGCGTCGAGCAGCTGCTCACGCCTGGCCTGCTTGGTCAACCGGACCGTCATGTGCCTCCCTTGTCCACCACGCCAAGCTTATGCTACAAAACGTAACCTACACAATGTAGCTAAGGAGAGTCCTGTGGACGCAGTACTGATGCTCGGCGGCACCGGCCAGGCCGGAGCCGACACCGCGGCGCTGCTTCGCCGCTGGCACCCGGACCTGCCACTGACGATCGCCGGCCGTGACCTCGGCCGCGCGCGGAAAGTCGCCGACGAGCTCGGCAACGCCACCGCCGTGACGACCGACCTGAGCCGCCGCGATCTCGGCCTGCCCACCGACCGGCGCCACTCGGCCGTCGTCGCCACCCTGTGGGACGCGCACCACAACGGCCTGCACTACGCGCAGGATCACGGCGTCCCCTACGCCAGCATCTCCAGCGCGCTCGTCGACACCTCGCCGGAGCTCGTCGCGGTCGCACAACGGCCGACTGCCTCACCGGTCCTGGTCGCCAGCCACTGGTGCGCCGGCACCGCCGTACTGGCGGCCCTCGCGTCGACGCGCGAGTTCGGCCGCGTCGATCGCATCCGGGTCGGCGCGATCCTGGACGAGCTCGATACCGGTGGCCCGGCCGGCAACGCCGACCTGGAGCGCTGGTCCACCGCGACCACCGCGGGCCTGGTACGCCGCGACGGGCGCTTCACCTGGATCGCCGACGTGGAGACGGAGGTGGTCAGCGTGGACGGCAGGGCCTATCCCGCCCAGAGCATCGCGATTCTCGACGTCACCAGCCTGGCGCTCGCGACCGGCGCCGACGACGTCCGCTTCGACATGGCGGTCGGCGAATCCGCCGGACGGCGTACCGGTGGCCGCGCCTCGGTCGAGGTGCGGATCGAACTCGAAGGCACCGACCGCGCGGGCAATCCGCTCAGCAGGAGCCGCTACCTGGTCCATTCCGAAGGACAGCGACCCCTGACCGCGCTCGGCCTCGCCCTAGGAGTCGAGCGGTTGCTCGGCCTCGCTCTCGGCGCCCCGATCACGCCCGGTCTGCACACCCCGGAATCGCTCGTCGATCCGGCGTACGCCGTGCGGCGACTCGACGAACTCGGCGCCACCTTCGTCGACCGCTAGAGCGCCCGAAGTCCCGGAGCACCCCCACGGAGGTGCTCCGGGCCGAGACCTCAGACCGGCGAGACGATGTCCGGCGCTTCCAGCCGGACCTTGTCGGCCGACTCGTCGTCGGGCTGGTCCTGGGAGTCGCGCTCGGACTGCACCCGGCGCTGGTAGAACGAGACCTCCCGCTCGATCGTCGCCTCGTCCCAGCCGAGCACCGGCGCCATCAACCGGGCCGCGGCGTCCGCTGCGCCGACGCCGCGGTCCCAGGCCTCGATCGAGATCCGGGTCCGCCGGGCCAGTACGTCGTCCAGGTGCCGCGCGCCCTCGGACCGGGCCGCGTAGACGACCTCGGCCTTCAGGTAGTCCTGGGTGCCCGGCAGTTGCTCACCGAGCGACGGGTCCTCCTTGACCAGCTGCAGCACCTCGTGGATCAGCGCGCCGTACCGGTTGAGCAGGTGCTCGATCCGGGCCACGTGCAGCCCGGACTCCCGCGCGATCAGGTGCCGCTGGTTCCACAGCGCCGGGTAGCCGTCCGCGCCGACCAGCGGGATCGTTTTGGTCGTGCACTTCGGCACCCGGCCGTCGAGCGCGTTCGCGACCGCGTCGATGGCGTCCTTGGCCATCACCCGGTACGTCGTGTACTTGCCCCCGGCAACCACCACGAGGCCGGGCGCGGCGTGCGCGACGACGTGCTCGCGGGACAGCTTCGACGTGCTCTCCGACTCGCCGGCCAGCAGCGGCCGGAGCCCGGCGTACACGCCCTCGACGTCCTCGCGGGTCAGCGGCGTGGTCAGCACCGAGTTCACGTGCTCGAGCAGGTACTCGATGTCCTTGCTGGTCGCGGCCGGGTGGGCTTTGTCCAGGTTCCAGTCGGTGTCGGTGGTGCCGATCAGCCAGTGCCGGCCCCACGGGATCACGAACAGCACGGACTTCTCGGTCCGCAGGATCATCCCGGTGCTGGACTGGATCCGGTCCTTCGGCACGACCACGTGGATGCCCTTCGACGCGCGCACGTGGTACTGCCCGCGTTCGCCGACCATCGCCTGGGTGTCGTCGGTCCACACCCCGGTCGCGTTCACCACCTGCTTGGCCCGGACCTCGAACTCGCGGCCGCTCTCCAAGTCCTTGGCCTGGACGCCGGTGACCCGCTCGCCTTGGCGCAGGAACCCGGTCACCTTCACCCGGTTCGCGACATGCGCGCCGTACGACGCCGCGGTGCGGGCCAGCTCCATCGTGTGCCGGGCGTCGTCGACCTGGGCGTCGTAGTACTGCAACGCGCCGACCAGGGCCGACTTCTTCAGGCTCGGCACCAGCCGCATCGCGCCGCGCCGGGTCAGGTGCCGGTGGATCGGCAGGCCCGCGCCGAGGCCTGAGCTGACCGCCATCGCGTCGTACAGGGCGACGCCGGCGCCGGCGTAGATCCGCTCCCACCAGCGGTGCTGCAGCGGGTAGAGGAACGGCACCGGCTTGACCAGGTGCGGTGCCAGGCGTTGCAGGAGCAGTCCGCGCTCCTGCAACGCCTCGTGCACCAGCCGGAAGTCGAGCATCTCCAGGTACCGCAAGCCGCCGTGCACCAGCTTGCTGGACCGGCTGGAGGTGCCGCTGGCGAAGTCGCGCGCCTCCAGCAGGCCGGTGGTCAGGCCCCGGGTGGCGGCATCCAGGGCCGACCCGGTGCCGACCACCCCGCCACCGATCACCAGGACGTCCAGTTCGCGGCCGTCCGCCATCGCGTCGATGGCCTCCGACCTCGCTTGCGGGGACAGAGCCACTACAGCCACTGTGCTGTTCCTTCCGGTTGTCTCTACTGCTTACTGCTTGTCGCTGCTAGTCGACGTCGACCCAGTCGAGCGTGCGCTGGACCGCCTTCTCCCAGCCCTTGTACCCGTCGGCGCGCTGCTGGTCGTTCCACTCCGGCGTCCAGCGCTTGTCCTCGTTCCAGTTCTGCACCAGCTCGTCGGTGTTGTTCCAGAACCCGACCGCCAGCCCCGCCGCGTACGCCGCGCCGAGCGCCGTCGTCTCCGCGACGACCGGCTTGCTCACCGGCACGCCGAGGATGTCGGCCTGCATCTGCATGCACAGCTCGTTCGCCGTCACTCCGCCGTCGACCTTGAGGACCTCCAGCTTCACGCCGGAGTCCTTCTCCATCGCGTCGGCGACGTCCTTGCTCTGGTAGCAGATCGCTTCCAGTGTTGCTCGGGCCAGATGGGCGTTGGTGTTGAACCGGGACAGCCCGACGATCGCGCCGCGCGCGTCGGAGCGCCAGTACGGCGCGAACAGGCCGGAGAACGCCGGCACGAAGTACACGCCACCGTTGTCGGCGACCTGCCGGGCCAGCGTCTCGGTCTCGCTCGCGCCGGAGATGATGCCGAGCTGGTCGCGCAGCCACTGCACGGCCGATCCGGTGACCGCGATCGAGCCCTCCAGCGCGTAGACCGGCGCCTCGTCACCGAACTGGTAGGCCATCGTGCTGAGCAGACCGGCCTTCGAGCGGACCAGCTCGGTGCCGGTGTTGAGCAGCATGAAGTTGCCGGTGCCGTAGGTGTTCTTGGCCTCGCCCGGGTTGAAGCAGACCTGGCCGACGGTCGCGGCCTGCTGGTCCCCGAGGTCGCCTGTGAGCGGTACGACGCCACCGAGCGGGCCATTGGCCAGCGTTTCGCCGTACTTGTTGGGGTCGGACGACGGCCGGATCTCCGGCAGCATCTGCCGGGGGATGTTGAAGAACGAGATCAGCTCGTCGTCCCAGTCGAGCGTCTCCAGGTTCATCAGCATCGTGCGGCTGGCGTTGGTGACGTCGGTGACGTGCACCCCTCCGTCGACGCCGCCGGTGAGGTGCCACAGCAGCCAGGTGTCGGTGTTGCCGAACACGGCGTCACCGGCCTCGGCGGCCTCACGGACCCCGTCGACGTTCTCCAGGATCCACTGCACCTTGCCGGCCGAGAAGTAGGTCGCCGGCGGCAACCCGGCCTTCTGCCGGATCACGTCGCCCTTGCCCTCGCGCTCGAGCGCCGAGGCGATGCGGTCGGTCCGGGTGTCCTGCCAGACGATCGCGTTGTAGTACGGGCGGCCCGTCCTGCGGTTCCAGACCACGGCCGTCTCGCGCTGGTTGGTGATGCCGAGCGCCGCCAGGTCGCTGGCCTGCAGGTTGTTCTGGTTCAGCGCGGTGCGGATCACCGAACTCGTCCGCTCCCAGATCTCCACCGGGTTGTGCTCCACCCAGCCCGCCTGCGGCAGGATCTGCGAGTGCTCCAGCTGGTGCTTGCCCACCTCGTTGCCGGAGTGGTCGAAGATCATGAAGCGGGTGCTCGTGGTGCCCTGGTCGACGGCGCCGACGAAGTCAGCCATGGAAGGTCCTCTCCTCACAGATCGATGTCATGCGGTGGTGTTCTCCTCGGGGATGCGGCCCGGTTCCTCGTCCGCGTCGGCGATCGGCAGGAACCGCCCGACCAGCAGGTCGTAGAGGAACGCGCCCACCAGCGCGCCGATGATCGGTGCCACGATCGGCACCCAGAAATACAGATCCCCGAACTGATCCTTGAACGCTCCGGAGTACCCGGTGAAGAACGAGGCCAGCCGCGGGCCGAAGTCACGCGCCGGGTTGATCGCGTACCCGGCGTTGGTACCCCAGGCCATGCCGATCCCGACCACCAGCAGACCCACGATGAACGGCGCCAGGTTGACCCCCGGCGAGGTGTTGCGCAGGTCGGTGATCGCCAGGATGACCAGCATCAGGATCGCCGTACCGATGATCTGGTCGCGGAACCCGCCCCACATGCCGACCCCGAGGTCCAGGCTGCCGTTGCCCGGCAGGGTCGAGAAGACTCCCTGGCTCTTGATCGTCAGTCCGGGGTCGAACTTGTTCAGCGCCTCGGTGTAGTTCCAGCGGACCACCAGCGCCGCCAGAAACGCGCCGAGGAACTGGGCCACCGAGTACGGCAGCACCTTCTTCCAGGAGAAACCGCGGAACGCCGCCAGCGCGATCGTGACCGCCGGGTTCAGGTGCGCGCCGGTCATCCGGCCCGCGACGTAGATGCCCAGCGTCACACCGAGACCCCACGCCCACGCGATGGAGTCGTGGTCCCCGATCCCGGCCGCGACGACCTGCGCCACCACACCGCAACCGAACAGGATCAGGATGAACGTGCCCGCGAGCTCGGCGGAACACTCCCCCAGAAGGGTCTTAGCCTTGACGGCTTCAGTCGTAGCCATGCTCTGTCTCCCTTCCACCCCGTGACGACCACGGAGGTCTGGAATGTAGGAGCGATTGCGAGGCGGCACAACGCCGTACGTTCGACATTGTCGAACGCCGCCGGGCGACGGCCCGGTTACGACACTCGGGGCGCCCGCGGCAACCCCGGAAAGAAATCTACGCCCCGGATGCAACCGATCGTAGGTGCCAGAGCGTCATGTCACTGGGAGACAACAGCACCAAGGGGGGAACTCAGGTGAATCAGCACGCCACGGTGGCACACCGCGACGACGTGACGGCCCGGGAGTGGCTGGACGCAGGCCTGCGCAACCTACCGGCCCGGCAACGGGCCGCTCTGGTCCTGCGCTACTACGAGTCCCGCACCGAGTCCGAGGCAGCCATCATCCTCGGCTGCTCGATCCCCGCGGTGAAGCGCCGCACCCACCACGGCCTGCGCCGCCTCACCTCACACCTGGGCCCCGACGCGGTCCTGATCATGCAACGCGTCGCCCGCTGACCCACCCCGTACGCCGAACACCCGTCGTCACGCTCGCGGACCGGCAGTGCCACAATCGGCGCGGCAACGACGGGAGGTTCGGGTGGAAGAGTCTCTGGCGGTGGTGCTCCGGCGGACACGGGTGGAGCGCGGGCTGACGCAGGAGGCCCTCGCCGAGCAGGCGGGACTCAGCCCGCAGGCGATCGGTCTGCTCGAGCGCGGCGTCCGGCAGTTCCCGCACGCGACGACGATCGACAAGCTCGACCGGGTGCTCGGCTTCACCGACCAGGAGCGTTCGCTGGTCCGCCGCCTCGCTTCGCGGGGCGCCTCGACCAACGCGCCGGCTGCCGCTCAGGCCGGGCCCGCGTGGATCGTGGCGCGCGGGCTGCCGGCGAACGCGGTGTTCACCGGCCGGGGTGAGCAGCTCGACCAGCTCACCGATCTGCTGACCAGCAGCCCGACGAGGGCCGGCGCGCCGACGATCGCCACGATCCGTGGCATGGCCGGCGTCGGCAAGACCGCTCTGGCCATCCAGGCGGCCGACGCGGCGAGCAAGCAGTTCCCGGACGGCGTCCTGTCGGTCAACCTGCGCGGCTTCGGGCCCGGTGCACCGCTCGGCTCGCTGCACGCGATCGGCCAGCTCCTCCGGCAGACCGGCGTACCAGTGGAAGCGGTGCCCGACGATCTGGCCCAGGCCGCCGCGGCTCTCCGCACGCGGCTCGCGGACCGGCGGGTTCTCCTGCTGCTGGACAACGCGCGGGACGTCGAGCAGATCGCCGACCTGATCCCCGCCGCGGAGAGCTCGGCGGTGCTCATCACCAGCCGCAACACGCTGACCACGATGCCCGCGAGCCTCCACCTGCAGCTGGCTCCGCTGGAAGCCGCCGAGTCGGCAGGCCTGCTCGCGACCATCGCCGGTACGGACCGGCTCGCCGGCGCCGCCGACCGCATCGCGGACCTGTGCGGGCATCTGCCGCTCGCGTTGTCGATCGCCGCGGCCTGGCTGGTGGGACATCCCTCGACGTCGGCCGCCGACCTGGTCCGCCGGCTGGAGGACGAATCCCACCGCCTCGACCACCTCGGCGCCGACGACCTCGACATCCGGATCAGCCTGTCGCAGTCGATCGACCAACTCCTGCAGAGCGCGCATCCCCTCGACCAGCGCGCGGCCCAGGCCTTCACCCTGCTCGGCCTGACCGACGTCCACGACTTCACCGCCGAAACCGCGGCGCCGTTGCTCGACACCCCGCGGACGGAGGCCGACGGTCTGCTGGAGCGCCTCACCGACCTGCATCTGCTGGAGTCGCCGGTCCCAGGGCGCTACCAGTTCCACGACCTCGTCCGCTCCTTCGCCCGCGAACGCGCCAACGCCCTCCCGAACAGCGTGCGCGACGCAGCACTCGACCGAAGCCTCGGCCTCTATCTCGCAGTCGCCTGGCGGACAGCTCAGCTTTCCGAGCCCAACGCCGCCCGGATGTCGTGGCCTGGCCGCCCGGACGCGCCGGTCTCGCCGGTCTCGCCGGTCTCGCCGGTCTCGCCGGTCTCGCCGGAATTCTCCAGCACCGACCAAGCGTTGCGCTGGGCCGACGCGGAGCTCGCGAACATGCTCGCGCTGGTCGACCAACTGTCGCGGCTCGACGGCCGTGACGAAGAACTGGCCGGTCTGGTCATCGCGCTCTACGCGTATTTCACCAAGCGTGGCAACCTCGGCGACTGGCTGCCGGCGATCGACCGGGTACTCGGGGGCCGGATCGCCGACTGGACGGTCGGCCAGCTGCACGCCGACGCCGCGATCGCACTGGCGGAGCTCGCCCGGTACGAGGAGTCCGCCGAGCGGTTCGGGCTCGCTCGCGAGCACTTCGAAGCGGCCGGCAGTTTGCGTGGAATCTCGCTCGCGGCGAACAACAACGCCCGCCTGCTGATCCGGATGCGCCGCCACCAGGAAGCGCTGCCACTGGTCCAGCGAGCGCTCGAAGTGAACAGATCACTCGGCAACGACCGGGCGATCGGCATGGCCTGCAGCACACTGTCCGAGGTGCACACCGAGCTGGGCGACTTCGTCGCGGCCGAGGCGGCGGCCGGCGAAGCTCTGAGCCACTTCGTGGCCAGCGGTGATGCCGGTGCCGCCGCCAACGCGAGGATCGACCGGGCATGGGTGCGGGTGAAGTCGGGCCGGCCGCAGACCGCGGTAGCCGACATCCGGCAGGGCATCGAGGAGCTCACCCGGATCGGCCACCGCAAGAACGTCAGCGACGCGTACTACGTTCTCGCGCTCACCTGCCGCGAACTACCCGACCCCGAGGCGGCGATCGAGCACACCGAGCGGGCGCTCGAGATCGCTGTCGACGTGCAGGACCGCCGCCGCGAGGCGCAGGCGCGGTTGCTGCTCGGCCAACTGCTGGCTGGGCTCGGCGAATACGACGACGCCACCCCGCACCTCGAGTTCGCCCAGGCCTTCTACCGGGAACACGACGCCGTGCGCGCCGAGGAGGCGGCCGACGCCCTGCGGACGGCCCGGGACAGCACCGGGGCCTGACGGAAATCTGTCAGGCCCCGGTGTTCGCGGTCGTTCAGACCCGGGTGGCGTCCGCCGTGTCCACCTGCTCGGCGGCTTTCAAAGCTCGCGCGGCCTGTTCCTCGGTGGCGTTCTCCGGGAAGTGGCAGGCGCTCTGGTGGCCGGGGGCGAGCTCCAGCAGCGGGGGCGCGATGGTTTTGCAGATGTCCTGCGCCTTCCAGCAGCGGGTGTGGAAGCGGCAGGCCGGGGGCGGGTTGATCGGGCTGGGGACGTCGCCCTGGAGCCGGATCCGCTCGCGCTGGGTCTTGCGCTTGGTGTCGGGAATCGGCACGGCCGACAGCAGCGCCAGCGTGTAGGGGTGCATCGGCTTCTCGTACAGGCTGACCCGGTCGGCCAGCTCGACGATCTTGCCCAGATACATCACCGCGACCCGGTCCGACACGTGCCGGACCACCGACAGGTCGTGCGCGATCATCACGTAGGTCAGGTCGAACTCGGTCTGCAGGTCCTCCAGCAGGTTCACCACCTGGGCCTGGATGGACACGTCCAGCGCCGAGACCGGCTCGTCGGCCACGATCAGCTTGGGCCGCAGCGCCAGCGTGCGGGCGATGCCGATGCGCTGCCGCTGACCGCCGGAGAACTCGTGCGGGTAGCGGTTGTAGTGCTCGGGGTTCAGACCGACCAGCTCGAGCAGCTCCTGGACGGTCTTCTTGACCCCGCCCTCGGGCTTCACGCCCTGCAGCCGGTACGGCGCACCGACGATCTTGCCGACCGTGTGCCGCGGGTTCAGCGAGCCGTACGGGTCCTGGAAGATCATCTGGATGTCGCGCCGCAGCGGCCGCATCTTGCCCTCGGACAGGTGCGTGACGTCGTGGCCCTCGAAGACGATCTTGCCGTCGGTCGGCTCGAGCAGCCGGGTGAGCAGCCGGCCCGTCGTGGTCTTGCCGCAGCCGGACTCGCCGACCAGCGACAGCGTCTCGCCCTTGCGGACCGAGAAGTCGAGCCCGTCCACGGCCTGGACCGCGCCGGTCTGCCGCTGCAGCAGACCCTTGCGGATCGGGAAGTGCTTCACCAGCCCCTGGACCGAGAGCAGTTCCTCGCCCAGCGCGGGCGCCGCCGAGGACGGCTCGGTGTTGGCAGTGGTCACAGTGTTCGCTCCGTCGGTTCCGGTCACAGCTTCGGCAAGATGTCGGTCTCCCACGCGGTTCTGCGCTGTTCCGGGGAGAGGTGGCAGGCGACCTTGTGGCCGTTGCCGATGTCCAGCAGCTCCGGCCGTTCGGTCTCGCTGCTGCCGCCGTTCAGGTGGGCGTAGTTGCACCGCGGGTTGAACGGGCACCCGGTCGGCACGTTGATCAGGCTGGGCGGGCTGCCCTTGATCGGGATCAGCCGCTCGGTGCGCTCCCGGTCGATCCGCGGCATCGAGCCGAGCAGGCCCCAGGTGTAGGGGTGCTGCGGCCGCTCGAAGATGTCGTCGGCACTGCTGTACTCGATCGCGCGGCCGGCGTACATCACCTGGATGTCGTCGGCCAGCTCGGCCACGACGCCCAGGTCGTGGGTGATGATGATGACCGCGGAGTTGAACTCGCGCTGCAGGTCCCGGATCAGGTCCAGGATCTGCGCCTGCACGGTGACGTCGAGCGCGGTGGTCGGCTCGTCGGCGATCAGCAGGTCGGGGTCGCACGACAGCGCCATCGCGATCATCGCGCGCTGCCGCATGCCGCCGGAGAACTGGTGCGGGTAGGCGTCCACCCGCTTGTCCGGCTGCGGGATGCCGACCCGGTCGAGCATCGCGATCGCGTGCTTGCGCGCGACCTGCTTGCTGACGTCGTTGTGCACCCGGTAGGCCTCGACGATCTGGTGGCCCACGGTGTAGAAGGGGTGCATCGCCGACAGCGGGTCCTGGAAGATCATCGCCATCCGCTTGCCGCGCAGCTTGCGGACCTCCTCGCGGCTGCTGGAGATCAGGTCCTGCCCGTCGAGAAACACCTCGCCGGAGATCTTGGCCGTGCCGGCCTTGTGCAGGCCCATGATCGACAGACTGGTGACGCTCTTGCCCGAGCCGGACTCCCCCACGATGCCGAGCGTCTTGCCGCGCTCGAGCTGGAAGGAGATGCCGTCGACCGACTTGACCACGCCGTCGTCGGTCGGGAAGTGCACCTTCAGGTCGCGCACGTCGAGGAACGCCTCGCCGCGCTCGATCCGCTGGACGGGGGCTTCAGGTTCGGTCACGAGATTCGCACCCTCGGGTCGACGACGGCGTACAGGAGATCGACGATCAGGTTGGCCAGCACGATGAAGAACGCCGCCACCAGCGTCACGCCGAGCACCTTGGGAAGGTCGTTGGCGCGCAGCGCGATCACGGCGTACTGGCCGATGCCCGGCAGCGAGAACGTCGTCTCGGTCAGGATCGCACCGCCCAGCAGCAGACCGAGGTCGAGTCCGAAGATGGTCAGGATCGGCGTGAGCGCGGATCGCAGACCGTGCTTCATCACGACCGTGCGCTCGGTCAGGCCCTTGGCCCGAGCGGTCCGGACGAAGTCCTCGTTCATCGTCTCGAGCATGCCGGCCCGGGTCAGCCGGGCGTACGCCGCGGCGTACAGGAAGGCCAGCGTGACCCACGGCAGGATCAGGTCGTAGGCCCACCACGCAGGGTTGGCCGCGTCCATCGGATTCGTCCCGCCCTGGGCGGTCCAGCCCAGTCCGTAGCTGAAGATCGACAGCGACAGCAGGCCGGTGAAGAAGATCGGCAGCGAGACACCGGCCAGCGCGACCGACATCAGCGACCGGTCCAGCACCGACCCGCGTTTCAATGCGGAGATGATGCCGGTGCCGACTCCGGTGACCAGCCAGATGAACGCCGCGCCGAAGGCCAGTGACGCGGTCACCGGTAGTCGGTCGACGAGGTCGGGCCAGACCGGTTGCTGGGTCAGGAAGGAGTAACCGAAGCATGGCGCCGGGCAGTGCTCCGTCGCCGGGCCGTAGTTGTACTCCTGCCCGACGAACAGGCCCTTGAGGAAGCGGCCGTACTGCTCGTAGAGAGGGTCGGTGAAGCCGAGCCTGACTGCGGTCTCGTGGATCTGCTCCGCGCCCGCGCTCTTGCCGACGTAACGCGAGGCCAGGTCGTCGGCGCTCGCGCCGCCGAGTTTGGGAACCAGGAAGAAGATCGAGAACGTGACTGCCGTGACGATGAAGAGCAGGACTACTGCTCCGATCACCCGGCGGACCAGATATGCGAACACCGTGCTCGGCGTGGTGGCCGGTGATCATCGCTGATCACCGGCCACCGTCAGCCTTCACCTACCTCTGCTGCGAAATGTTGGTCAGGGCAACCGAGAACTACTTCTGGGCCAGACCGATGCCGGCGTAGTCGTACATGTTCTGGCTGTCGCTCACGTACACGTTGGCCAGCGTGTCCGGCCGGTACAGCAGACCCTTGGCCCAGATGCCCGGCAGCACCGCCGCCTGCTCCATGACCTTCTTGTCGACGTCGACCCAGATCTTCTCGCGCTCGGCCTTGTCGGTGGTCACCAGCGCCTTGTCGACCAGCGCGTCGACCTCGGGGATCCGGATGCCCAGGTTCGTGTTGCCACCGGTGGCCCGGATGGTCCGGCTGTCGACGATCTGGCTCAGGAAGCCGAAGCCGTCCGGCCAGTCAGCACCCCAGCTGTAGACGATCATGCCGAGGTTGTTGGCCTTGGCGTAGTCCGGCTTGCCGGCGTACAGCTTGGTGTAGTCACCGGTCGGGAAGCCCTTCGGGGTGACCTTGATGCCGACCCGCGCCAGCGACTGCTGCAGCGACTCCGCGACCGCCTTCTCCTTCGGCCGGTCGGCCCGGTAGGCGATGTTGGTGCTGAAGCCGGTCGGCATCTTGCAGGCCGTCAGCGCTTCCTTGGCCTTGTCGACGTTGCCGTTCTTGTCGGCCTCGAAGCCGTAGTCGTCGAACTTCTCCGCGCCGGTGACCAGCGGCGGCATCAGGTTCGTGGCGATGTCGCCACCGATCGGGCCGCCGTACGCGCGCTGGTAACCCTCGTGGTCGGCGGCGTACAGGATCGCCTTGCGGCAGTCGATGTTGTCCAGCGGCTTGACCTCGCTGTTGAACACGGTGAAGTTGAGCCGCGGCGCCGGCACGTTGTCGGTGTGCGCCTTGAGCTCCGGGTTCGCCAGCAGCTTGGCCTGCGTCTCGGCCTGGACGCCGGTACCGGCGATGTCGACGTCGAGGTCGCCGGCCTGCAGCCGGTTGTCGATGTCGGGACCGTTGACGTTGTAGGCCACGGTGATCTTGTCCGGCAGCGCCTTACGGCCCGAGTTCGGGTCCGTGGCCGGGTCGTACTGGTCGTTGCGGATCAGCGACAGACCCTTGTTCGGGTCGTGGCTCTCGAACTTGTACGGGCCGGTCGAGATCGGGTGCAGCTGGTACTTCGACCCGGTGTCCTTGGCCTGCGGCACCGGAGCGGTGGCCGGCAGCTGGGCGAAGTAGTCGAAGCCGGAGAACGACTTGTTCAGGTTGAACACGATCGTGTAGTCGTCCGGCGTCTGGATCGCCTTGGCGATGCCTGCCATCGACGGGTCCTTGTAGACGCTGTAGCCCTTCGGCACGTCGAGCAGGAAGTCGTTGAAGTACGTCGGTCCGTTCGGCAGCGTCGCCTTGTCCAGCGAGCGCGCGACGGCGTACTTGACGTCCTTGGCCTTGACCTCGGTGCCGTCCTCGAACTTGACACCCTTGCGGATCTTGTAGGTCCACGTCTTGGCGTCGTTGCTCGGCACACCGGCGGCCTCGGCCAGGTCGGGAACGACCTCGGTGCCCTCAGGACCCGGTGCCGACTTGAAGACCATCAGCGGCCGGACGTAGTTGCGGACCAGGTTCCAGGACAGGCCGTAGTAGGTGTCACCGGGGTCGGTGGAGTCCCACTTCTCGGTGATGGCCATCCGGAGCGTTCCACCCTTTTTGTCGCTCGGGTTGAACACCTTGGTCAGCGCCGCGTTGAACTCGGCCTTGGTGGCGTCACCGCTACCGCTGCCGCCGCCCGACCCTCCGGAGCCGTTTCCGCTGCCCCCGCAAGCCACCAGGCTCAACGCGACGGCCGCACTGACGGCGGTGGCCGTCGTGATGCGATTCCATCTCATCTGTTGTTGCACCCCTTTTTTCGTGAGAGCCAGGCTCCCTGGTTGGGAAGAAGTCTTTAGCGCGAGCGGGGGTCGAGCGCGTCCCTGAGCCCGTCGCCGAACAGGTTGAAGGCCAGCACCGTGACGAAGATGGCCAGGCCGGGCGGGACCATGTACAGCGGAGCGACCTGGTACCAGTTCGCCGCGACCGACAGCATGTCGCCCCAGCTGGCCGTCGGCGGCCGCACGCCCACGCCGAGGTAGGACAGCGCGGCCTCGAACAGCACGTTGGTCGGGATCAGCAGCGTCGCGTAGACCAGGATCGGCGCGATCAGGTTCGGCAGCAGCTCGGTGAACAGGATGTACGGCCGGCGCGCGCCCAGGCTGCGGGCCGCGTCGACGAACTCCCGCTCGCGCAGCGACAGCGTCTGGCCGCGGATGATCCGGCCGATGTAGGGCCAGCTGAAGAAGCCGATGATGAACACGATCAGCGCGACCCGCAGCGGGTCACCGGACAGCCCCAGCACCGAGTCCGGGATCGCGCCGACCAGCGCCAGCGCGAACAGCACCAGCGGGAAGGCCAGGAAGATGTCCATCAAACGGCTGATCAGCGTGTCCACCCAGCCGCCGAAGTAGCCGGCCACGATGCCCATCACGGTGCCGATCACGACCGACAGCAGCGTGGCCAGGAACGCGATCAGCAGCGAGATCCGGGCGCCGTACACGATCCGGGCGAAGATGTCGCGGCCGTTGACCGGCTCGATCCCGAACGGGTGGTCGGCGCTGATCCCGTTCCACTTGCCGATCGGGGTCTGCAGCGAGGGATCGACCAGGTCCTGGTGGAAGTCGTTCGGGGTGACGCCGACGATCTTGCAGATCAGCGGGGCGAAGATCGCGACCACGACCAGCAGCAGCACCACCGCGCCGCCGGCCAGGGCGACCTTGTCGCGCTTGAGCCGCATCCAGGAGATCTGCCACAGCGAGCGGCCCTCGATCTTGCGGACGCCCTCGAGAACGGCTTCCGGCTGCGCCGACGACGATCCGGGTTCGACCTCGAGTGGCGTGCTCACGCGTTGTGTTCCCCTGCCTTGTTGTGGTGACCGGCCGAAACCGGACATGGCTGCCGCCTTAACCTGCCGCCAGAACCGGCCGGAGTCAAACGCGCAAAGTAGGCGTTGCCCGATCGTGATGCCGTGGAGATCGTCCCGTATCGTGGACAGATCTCTGGGTCGCGCGAAGCCTCCGGACAGTTACTTCCGTAACGTCGAGAAGGTCAGGTAGGACAGCTGGTTGAGGATACTGGTTGGATTTTTGATCTCTTTACCGGCCACCACCGTCAGCCGTCCCTGCCACACCGGGATCACCGCGGCGTCATGGGCGATCACGGCCTGCGCCTGCTCCAGCACCTGTTCGCGCTTCAGCTGGTTCTGCTCGGCGACCTCCTGATCGAGCAGCTTGTTCGCCGTTTGCGAGCGGTAACCGTTCTGGTAGATCGCGCCCTCGCGGACGAACGGCACGAGGTAGTCGTCGGAGTCCGGGTAGTCCGGCAGCCAGCCCGAGTGGTACAGGTCGAAGGCGCCACCGCGGGCGAGCTGCTGGTAGCGCGGCCAGGGAACGCTGCGCAGCGTCACCCGGAACAGACCGGACGCCTCCAGTTGCCGCTTCAGCTCGGTCACCTCCGCTTTCGCACCGGCGCCGTACCGGGTGGGCGTCCAGCCGAGCGTCAGCGCAACGGGCGTGGTGATGCCGCCCTCGCGCAGGATCGCCGCGGCGGCCGTCTTGCTGGGTTCCTTGTACTCCGCGCGGAACGCGTCGACGTGACCACCGAACCCCGGCGGCACCACCGAGTACAGCGGTGTCACCTGGTCGCCGTACGCCTTCTTCACGATCGCGGACCGGTCGATCAGCTGCGCCACCGCTCGCCGGACGGCGGGACGGCGGGAAGTCGCCGACTTGAAGTGGAACGAGAAGTAGCGGATCTCGGCCGACGGCGCCTCGACCACCTGGACCTTGTCGCCGGACCGGAGCTTGTCCAGGTCGGTCGCGCCGAACCCGTGGAAGGCCAGATCGGCCTTGCCGGTGGTGACGGCGTCGCTGAGCGCGGCCGAGTCCGGCAGCAGCGTGAGGTCGATGCCGTCGTTCTGCGCGGCCCGCGGGCCCTTGTACTTCCTGAACTTGGTCAGCGCCGCGCTCACCCCCGGCCGGTAGGCCGTCAGCTCGTACGGGCCGCTGCCGACGGCCTTTGCCCCGAGCAACTTGTTGGCCGGGTAGACCTCCTCGTCGACGATCGAGGCGGCCGTGGTGGTCAGCAGGTACGGCAGCCGGGCGTCCGGCTTCTTCAGCGTGAAGGTGGCGGTCAGCTCGTCCGGCGTACTGATCGTGGCGATCGAGCCGAACAAGCCGGCGATCCCGCCCGGCGTCTTCAGCCGCATCATCCGGTCGAAGCTGAACTTCACGTCCGACGACGTCAGCGGATGCCCGTTCGGGAAGGTCAGTCCGCTCTTCAGGCTGCACGTGTAGATCGTCGGCGCGTCGAACTGGCAGTCGGCGGCGTCCGGAACGGGGGTGGGCTTGTCGCCGGTGATCGTCAGCAGGGTCTGGTAGAGATTGGCCTGCAGGGTGCGCGAACCGATCTCGTACGGACCGGCCGGGTCGAGCGAGGTCACGGTGTCGGTCGTGGCGACCTTGAAGGTCAGCTGCCGCGGCGGCTCCCCGGTCTGCTGCGGCGCCGAACCACCGGTCTTGTCGCCGCACGAAGCCAGCGATCCGGCCAGTACGCCGGCGACTGCGACCGCCACCACCCGGCGCTTGGACAACGTCACCACATCCACCCTCTCGTCCCCGGTCCCGCCCCCGCGGGCACCTCAAAGACGGTAGCGCCTCAGCGGAGCAGGTCGCGCAGCGCCTCCGGCGTCAGCGGCTCGAGCGACTTGACGATCAGCCGGCGCGGTGCCTCCGGGATCGTCACCCACTGCGGCACGGCCACGACGAACGCTCCGGCCGCCGTACCGGCCGCGGTGCCGCCCGGGGAGTCCTCGATCACCACGCAGTCGGCCGGGTCGACGCCCAGCGCCTTGGCAGCGGTCAGATACGGCTCCGGGTGCGGCTTGCCGTGCTCCACCTCGTCACCGGCGACGATCACCGTGAACAGGTCGTCGGGCAGGTGCCCCAGCACGGCGTCGATCATCACCCGGTACGACGCGGAGACCAGCGCGCAGGGAATGTCCTCCTTGACGCAGGCCTGCAGCAGCTCCAGCGCCCCGGGCCGGAACTCGATCTCCTGCTTCAGCGACTCCAGCACCTGGCCGAACATCCGCTCGGCCAGCTCTTCGGCGGTGATCGCGCCCTCGGGGATCCGGGACATCCAGGCCACCAGGGCGTCGCTCAGGTCGGAGCCGACCAGGCTGACGCAGTCCTCCAGCGTCCACTGGGCGCCGAGTGAGCCGAGCAGGTCCATCTGCACCCGGGCCCAGACCGGCTCGGAGTCGACCAGCGTGCCGTCCATGTCCCACAGCACCGCGCGCAGCGTCAAGGGAAGTCTCCTCGGATCAAGTCGTGCGGAATCGTGGGTCGGTCGAATTTTAGTCGGTCCCGCCGACACGTTCCGCTGCGCGTGAAACCGGGCGCCCGGGCCACGCACCGTGCGCGCCGGAGACGTAGGCTGGCAGTCCGGTACGAACCCGTGCCGGGAGACGAGTAGGACAGGGGGTGGCGAGTGGTCGACCTCGCGAACCTGCGGGACCCGGTCGTGATCGCCGCGTTCGAGGGCTGGAACGACGCGGCCGACGCGGCCACCGGGGCGGTGGACCACCTGCTCGACGAGTGGGACGCCGAACTGGTCACCGCGATCGACCCCGAGGACTACTACGACTTCCAGGTCAACCGTCCCACCGTCGGGTTCGACGACGACGGCGTACGCCGCCTGACGTGGCCGACCACCCGGGTCTTCCTGGCCCGTCCGGCCGACACCGACCGTGACGTCCTGCTGATCCGCGGCATCGAGCCGAACATGCGCTGGCGCACCTTCTGCCGCGAGCTGCTCGCGCTGGTCGACGAGTCGAACGCGCAACTGGTCGTCGTACTGGGTGCGCTGCTGGCCGACTCGCCGCACACCCGCCCGATCCCGGTCAGCGCGTCGTCGTCCGACCCGGAGCTGACGGCGTCCTGGAGCCTCGAGCCCTCGACGTACGAGGGTCCCACCGGCATCACCGGCGTGTTCGCCGACCTGTGCGGCGCGCTCGGCGTACCGGCGGTGTCGATCTGGTCCGCGATCCCGCACTACATCGCCGGCAGCCCGTGCCCGAAGGCGTCGCTGGCGCTGCTCGGCAAGGTCGAGGCCTTGCTCGACCTGCCAATCCCCGAAGGCGAACTGCCCGAGCTGGCCCGCGCCTGGCAACGCGGCGCCGACGAACTGTCCGAGGAGGACCCCGAGGTCGCCGAGTACGTCGCCAGCCTCGAGGAACAACGCGACACCACCGACCTCCCCGAAGCCTCCGGCGACGCCATCGCCGCCGAGTTCGAGCGCTACCTCCGCCGCCGCAACAAGAACCACCCGGAGTAGCCAACGCTGCGCTGGACCGGCCTCTCTGCCACCAAGGACGGCGTCTCGGAGCGGCACTTCCAGCTGCTCCGAGGTCAGCGCGTCATCCCTGGGGTCATGTGGTCACCGGAGCCGGTCGACCAGCCGCTGCCGATCGTCCTCCTGGACCACGGCGGTAGCGGCCACAAACGAGGAAACCGGCAGCTCGATCTCGCCCGGTGGTTCGCGACCGAGGCCGGAGCCGCCAGTGTCGCGATCGACGGCCCGTACCACGGCGACCGCGCGCTCGAGCCCACCGCTGACTACCAGCGCCGGATGGCCGAACCCGGGATCGAGAAGGTCACCGACGGCATGGTGGCCGACTGGCTCGCGACCCTGGAGGCGGTGACCGGCTTGGACGGCGTCGAGGGCGACCGCGTCGCGTACCTCGGGCTGTCGATGGGCACCCGCTTCGGCCTGCCGTTCGTGGCGGCGGCGGGTTCGCGACTGCGGTGTGCGGTGCTCGGCAAGTTCGGAATGCAGCAGCCGGCCGGGATGCCCGCTGAGATCGACATGAGACCGCGCTTCGCCGCGGATGCGCCCAGGATCACCGTGCCGGTCCTCTTCCACGTGCAGTGGGACGACGAACTGTTCCCGCGGACCGGACAGCTCGCGCTCTTCGACCTGCTGGGGTCACCCGGCAAGCAGCTGATCGGATTTTCGGGGATGCATGCCGAGACCTCGCCGATGGCGGTCGAGGCGTGGCGGGAGTTCGTCAGGCGACACCTCGGCGACTGAGCTCAAAGGTCGCGGCTGGCTGTGGTGATGACCTCGTCGAGCACGGAGCGGGACGTCTGGAGGGCGGCGATGCGTTGGTCGATGCGGTCGCGTTCGGCGGTGAGCTCGGTGACCAGTTTCGGGGTGGCGCGTTCGTTCGGGGCGCCGTCGGGGTCGCGCATGCATGGAAGGAGCTCGGCGATCTTGCGGCTGTTGAGGCCGGCGGCGTACAGCTCCTGGACGAGGATCACGCGGTCGACGGCGCTCGGAGTAGTTGCGCTGGCCGCCGGGTGTGCGCTCGGACACCAGCAGGCCCTGCTGTTCGTAGTACCGCAGGGACCGCTCGCTGACACCCGTCCGCCGGGCCAGTTCTCCGATGCGCATGCGAACGAACCTCCCGAACGGACTTGAACCTGACACTGATGTCAGATTTTACCGTGCCGGTATGACACTCGAACTCTTCGACTACAGCCCCATCACCGAGCGCCCGGCGGTCAGCTGGCCGGACGGCAAGCGGGTCGCGTTCTACGTCGGCCTCAACGTCGAGCACTTCCTCGTCGACCGGCCGTCCACCAGCATCTGGCCGCTCGACCTCGTGCCCGACGCACTCAACTACGGCTGGCGCGACTACGGCGCGCGGGTCGGGATCTGGCGCACGATCGACATCCTCGACCGGCACGGGATCCGGGCCAGCACGCTGCTCAACTCGGCGGTTGCCGAGCACAATCCGCAGATCATCCGGGCCGGCGTCGAGCGGGACTGGGCCTGGCTGGCGCACGGTTCGACGAACTCGATCCTGCACGCCGGCTACGAGCGCGACGAGGAGCGCAAGGTCCTGACCGACATCGCGGACACGATCGAGGCCGCCACGGGCCAGCGCCCGAAGGGCTGGATGGGCCCGGCGCTCACCGAAACCTTCCACACCCCGGCGCTGCTCGCCGAGCTCGGCTTCGGCTACGTGCTCGACTCGACCAACGACGACCAGCCGTACCACCTCAACGTGCCCGGCATGCTCAGCGTCCCGTACACGGTCGAGCTGAACGACCTCGGCCTGTTCCTGCGCGGCCTGACCGGCCCGGACTTCCTGCAGATGGTCAAGGACCAGTACGACGTACTGCGGGCCGACTCCGAGCACAGCGGCCGGGTGATGGCCCTGGCGCTGCATCCGTTCGTCATCGGCCAGCCGTTCCGCGCGAAGTACCTGGACCTGGCGCTGGAGTACCTGGCCGCTCAGCCCGACGTCTGGCTGACCACCAGCGACGAGATCGCCGATGCCTATCGACTGCAGGAGGGGTCACATACTGTGGCGTAACCATCGCAATAGTCCTATCCTCGTCGGGCGACGGCAGCCCGCCGAGGGACGACGGAGAGCGGAAATGGGCAGGGCAGCACGCAACCAGCGGGGTGGTAGTTCCGTCCCGGCGCTTGCCGTGCTCGCGCTGCTGGGCGGCGCCGGGGTGTTCGCGCTGCTCGACGACGGCACGCCCGACGTCGATCTGACCACGCTCGCCGCCTCGTCGACCCACGCCACGATCAGCGCCGCACCGCTGGACAACCAGCCCTTCGCCGGGACCGACGGAGTGGTCGTGCACCCCCGCGAGGAGACGGCCGTCTACTCGGCGCCGGACGCGGAGCCGTTCGCCAAGATCGGGCCGACCCAGTTCGGGGCGACGTGGCTGCCGGTGGTTGAGCGGACCGACGGGTGGGTGCGGGTGCTGCTGCCGTCGAAGCCGAACCGATCGACCGGATGGCTGCGGGACGAGGACCTCGAGCAGGCCTCCTCGCCGTACCTGATCCGCGTGCACACCGGGTCGCGCACGCTGGAGCTGTTCGAGCGCGGCAAGCGGCTCGGGAAATGGAAAGCCGGCGTCGGAGCACGAACGACGCCGACGCCGCCCGGGCGGACCTTCCTGCTCGGGTCGATCATCGACCCGAAACGCTCGGCCTCGCCGGTGGTGCTGCCGCTCGGGGCACACAGCCCGACGCTCGACACGTTCGGCGGTGGTCCCGGCACCGTCGCGATCCACGGCTGGCCCCGGCCGGACGTCTTCGGCGCCGCGGTCAGCGCCGGTTGTGTCCGCGTACCGCGGACCGCGCTCGACCGCCTGCAGCGCGTCCCGCTCGGGACGCTCGTCTTGATCGACAGCTTATGAGTCCAAGGGTGAGGATCTCCCAGATGCGACGAAACATCGTCCCGACGGCGTTGACGGCCACGGCCGTGACCGGGCTGGTGGCCCTGACAGTGGTGGCCAGTGCCCCGGCGGGCAACGCGGCCGACCGGCCGTCCTCGGCGTACGCGATCGGCGCCGACGGGCAGGTGCCGATCAACAAGACCCCGTACGTCGAATCGCGAGACGGGCGCGAGCGCAGTTCCTCGGCGTTCGAGCTGCCGAAGAACGCGCTGCTGTCCGCGCGGACCGCGACCGTCACGGCCGGCAACGACAAGGCCTCGGTCGAGCTGCTCGACGTGACCATCGGAAAGGGCGCGCTCGATCAGGTGAAGCTGCCGCCGGACCTGAAGAAGTCCTGCGCCTCGCTCCCGGCCACGGGCGCCGAGGACCTGCCGGTACCGGATCTCCCGCTGCCAGACCTCGGCCTGCCGCTGCCGGACCTGACCACGGTCGACCTCCCCGCGAAGAACCTCCCCCAGCTGTGCGACCTGCTGCTGACGCCGCCCAGCTCGGTGCTCGGCATCGACTCGGTCAACGTCTGGTGTGCCGGCGATCGCGGCGGGGTCGACATCGGCTCGCTGACCCTGCTCGGTCAGCGCATCCAGGTCCCGAGCACCGAGCAGGGCGCGGTCATCCCCGCCGCGCCGCTGGCCACCGTCACGGTCAACGAGCAGGCGCAACGCGCGGACGGCTCGTTCACGATCACCGGCCTGACCATCAACCTCGGCGACGGCGCCCAGGTGATCCGGCTCGCCTCTGCCACCTGCGCCAAGCCGGCCGCCGCAGCGAAGCCAACTCCGAAGCCGACCGAGCGGCCCGTCCCGGTGCCGGCGACCGATGTCGGTTTCCCGCCGCCGGCGCCGGTGCCGACGCCGGTCAAGACGCACCACCCGGTCACCGGCTGACCGGGGTCCGCCGTCAGGACAGCTCGGGATACCTCGCCCGGACGTCGCCCGGCAGGCCGGCCTTGGTCGCCACCGCGGCGTCGTCGGCGAGGATCTCCAGCAGGTCCTGCTCGACTCCGTCGAGAACGGTCCGGACCACCTCGGCCGGATCGTTTTTCGGCACGTCCCAGCCCGCCATCATGTCGGTGTCGGTCGCGCCGAGGATCACGCCGGCGACCAGCGTGCCCTGCCCGGCGAGCTCCAGCCGGGCGCTCTCGGTCAGGCTCCACTGGGCCGCCTTCGCCGCGGCGTACCCGCCGGAGCCGGGGAACGTCCGCCAGGACAGCACCGACAGCAGGTTGACGATCGCGCCGCCGCCGTTGCCGCCGAGCACCGGCGCGAAGGCGCGGATCATCGACAGTGTGCCGAAGAAGTGGGTGTCGAGCTCGCGGCGGATCTCGCCGAGATCACCGGTCATCAGCGGCTGCGGTGTCGTGATGCCGGCGTTGTTGATCAGCACGTCGACGTCCCCGGCGGCACGGGCGGCGGCCGCGACCGCGTCCGGGTCGGTGATGTCGAGCGGCAGCACCTCGACACCGGGCAGGTCGACCTGCTCGGGCCTGCGGGCGGTGGCGTAGACCTTCTTCGCGCCGCGCTCCAGCAGCGCGGTGGCGAAGTGCCGGCCGAGGCCGCGGTTGGCGCCGGTGACCAGGGCGGTGCTTCCGGACAGTTTCACAGCTTGTGCTCCTTGGGTGCGTGGTTGGTGAAACCCACCGTAGGAGCGGCCGTTGCACCGGACGATGATCATTCGGCGCACATTCATAACCGCTTGGTGCACAACGAGCTAGGGTTGACGGCATGGACCTGCTCGCGGACGTGCTCGCTGTCGGAGGGGTGCGAGGCGCCCTCGGCGCCCGGATGGAGGGCGCCGACCCCTGGGCCCTGAACTGGACCGGCATTCCCGGTGCGGCGTTCTACGCGCTCACGACCGGTTCCGCCTGGCTCACGGTGCCGGGCCACGAACCGCTGCGACTGCTGCCTGGCGACGTCGTCCTCCTGCCGACCGGCGCCGGCCACACCATCGGCAGCACTCCCGGCGCCAAGGCTCCCGGGTGTGACGCGGCCGCCGCCGCGCATGCCCGGCTCACCGGCGACGTGCTGCGGTTCGGCAACGGCGAGGTCCAGAGCCATCTGCTCGCCGCCACCTACTCACACGACCCGGCCGTCTCGACCCAGGTCCTCAGCCAACTGCCGGAGATCGTGCATCTCCCGGCGGATCCCTGCGGCAGCTGTCTCGACGACACCGTCCGGCTGCTGGCTCGCGAGCTCGCCCACCCACAGCTCGCCACGGCCGTCGTTCTCGATCGGCTGGTCGACATCTTGCTGATCCAGTTCCTCCGCGTCTGGCTCGCGCGCCGGCCGGAGGAGGCGAAGGAGACGTGGCTGGGCGTGCTCGACGACCCGATGCTGAGCGCCGCCTTGACCAAGCTGCACACGGATCCGGCTCGCGCGTGGACCACCGAACAACTCGCGGCCGAGCTCGGGGTCTCCCGCGCGACGCTCACCCGCCGCTTCGCCAGTACGACGGGCCAGGCGCCCGGCGCCTACCTCACCCAATGGCGGATGGACCTCGCCGCCCGCCGCCTGCGCGACACCACCGACACACTGGACGCGATCGCCCGCTCGGTCGGCTACACCTCGGCGTACGCGTTCAGCCGAGCGTTCAGCCGCTCCCGCGGCCAGTCCCCCGGCCGGTACCGTCTCACCGCCCGCGCCGCCGCCGAGGCGACGGACGCGTACAGCACCGCCTGACCGCCGTCATCCGCTCCCCAGGTGCGGTGCCGCGGCGTCGGGTCAGAGCTTGATGCCGAGCAGGGCGTCGACAGCCTGCGCGACCAAGGCTGCCGACTCGGGGTCGTCGCCGTTGGACTCGGCCCAGGCGTCGACGGCCGCGAGAGCCGCCGCGGTGTCGAGGTCGTCGGTCAGCGCGGCCCGCAGCGCGTCGACGGTCGCGGCGCCGTCGGGACCGGTGCCGCGGGTGATCGCGCCGCGCCAGACGTCGAGCCGGTTCTGCGCGTCGAGCAGGTCGGAGTCGGTCCAGAACCAGTCGGTCCGGTAGTGGTGCGCGAGCAGCGCCAGCCGGATCGCCATCGGGTCGGAACCGGCCTGGCGCTCACGCGACACCAGGACCAGGTTGCCCTTCGACTTCGACATCTTCTCGCCGTCCAGGCCGACCATCGCCTGGTGCACGTAGGCCCGAGCGAACGGGAACTGCCCGGTCGCCACCTGCGCGCCACTGGCCGACATCTCGTGATGCGGGAAGATCAGGTCGCTGCCGCCGCCCTGGACGTCGAACGTCATCCCGAGGTGCTTCAGTGCGATCGCCGAGCACTCGACGTGCCAGCCCGGCCGGCCGCGGCCGAACGGCGAGTCCCAGGCCGGCTCACCCGGACGCTCCGCACGCCACAGCAGGCTGTCGAGCGGGTCCCGCTTGCCCTCACGCTCCGGATCGCCACCGCGCTCGGCGAACAGCGCGCGCATCGTCTCCCCGTTGTAGTTCGACACGCTGCCGAACGCCGGATCGGCCTTGACCGCGAAGTACAGGTCCTCGTCGACGGAGTACACGGCGCCCGCGCGTTGCAGGTCCGCGATCGCGTCGCTGACCAGGTCGATCGACTCGACCACGCCGACGTACTCCTGCGGCGGGATCACCCGCAGCGCGGTCATGTCGTCGCGGAACAGCTGGATCTCCCGCTCGGCCAGGTCGGTCCACTCGACCCCGGTCGCGGTCGCCCGCTCCAGCAGCGGGTCGTCGACGTCGGTGATGTTCTGCGTGTAGTGCACGGCGTACCCGGCGTCGCGCCAGAGCCGGTTGATCAGGTCGAAGGTGACGTACGTCGCCGCGTGGCCCATGTGGGTGGCGTCGTACGGCGTGATGCCGCAGACGTACATCCGGGCCGTTCCGTCCTCGCCGGGCGGCACCTCGACCAGGCCGCCGGACGCGGTGTCGTAGAGGCGAAGACGCCGGGCCGGCCCGGGTACGACCGGGATATCTGGATTCGTCCACGCCTGCATGGGACGGAGCCTATCCAGTCAGCGAACCGGCCCGGCCCGGAGGTTCCACTCTCCGGTCCTCCGGGCCTTTTCCGCCGCTCACCATCAACCCCGCATCACCCTCGACCTTCCGGTGACGGTGAGCCCGCGAACACCCGCTCGGCGTACGCCGCGAAGGTGCCCGGCCGCCGGCCCAGCACCTGCTCGACGCCGTCGGCCGGCTTGCTCAGGTGACCGGCCCGCATCAGCGTGAACATCGCGTCGAGGATGTGCACGAACTCGTCCGGATATCCCTCGGCCACCAGTTCTTCGACGTACTGCTCGGGCGTCAGCTCGACGTACTCGATCGGCTTGGTCAACGCGCCGATCACCTCGGTCGCCTCGGCGAAGGTCAGCGACTCCGGCCCCGAGATGTCGTAGATCCGGCCCGAGTGCCCGTCCTGGGTGAGCACCGCGGCCGCCACGCCGGCCACGTCCTCGATGTCGACGAACGGCTCCCCCACGGCACCCATCGGCAGCGCCAGCCGGCCGGCCGTGATCGGGGCCGCCCAGACGTCCTCGGAGAAGTTCTGGTCGAAGTTGTTGGCCCGCAGGATCGTCCACTCGGCACCCGACGCGACGACGGCCCGTTCGGCCTCGACCATGCCCGGACCGAACACCCCCGGCGAACCGTCCGGCTGTGGCCGCAACGTCTCCGCGGCCCGGTCGATCCCCCGCCCGGACAGTACGGCGAACCGCCGCACCCCCGCCGCCACCGCCTCGGTCACGAACGGCTCGATCACCTCCGGCTCCTCCGGGGCCACGACGTACACCGCCGTCACACCCCGGACGGCGTCCGCCCACGTCGACCGGTCGTGCCAGTCGAACCGGGTCTCCCCCGACCGCGACGCCGCCCGCACCTCGACGCCGTTCGCCCGCAACCGCGGAACCAGCCGGCGCCCTGTCTTACCCGTTGCCCCCAGCACCAAAATCGTCATGGTCCGAGTCAAGCCCGGCGGCACGCCCGGCCCCATGGGCGAGCGTCCGGACCCCATGTCTGTCCGTCCCATCCGCCCCCACGCGGCTCCCGATCTGCCTATCGTGGTGCGGTGGAACCCCTGGACGATCTCCTCCGCGGCATCCGGGCCGACGGATCCGTGCTCGGTACGCCGGTGCTCGCCGCCCCCTACGCCTTGCGCTTCACCGACGGCGCGGCCCTCACCTTGATCGCCCCACTGCGCGGCGAGGCCTGGATCGTGGCCGACGAGACCCCGCTGCTGGTCCGACCCGGCGACACAGCGGTCGTCCGTGGCGCCGCGCCGTTCGTCGTCACCGACGACCCGGATCGCCTCGGCCCGGTCGTCGACGTGCTCTGCGACGGCACGGTGCAGGGCGCCGGCAGGCCGTACGACGAGACGGTCGGTGGCACGGTGCTGCTCGCCGGCGCCGCGCACGTGCGGGCCGACGTACCGGCTCGGCTCTTCCGCGAGCTGCCTCGCGCGCTGGCCGTGGCGTCGGACCACGACTGCTCGCAGTTGCGCGACTACCTCGAGGACCGGATCGCGGCCGGGGCGCACGGCCAACGGGTCGTGCTGGACCGCTTGATCGACTGGCTGCTGGTCTGCGCACTGCGCGACTGGTTCGAGCAGAACACACCGCCGTGGTACCGGGCCGTCGGCGACCCGACGGTCGGCCCCGTGCTGCAAGCCCTGCACAACTCACCCGCAGCGCCGTGGACCTTGGCGTCGCTGGCCGGCCTGGTGAACGTCTCGCGGACGACGCTCGCCCGCCGCTTCACCGAGCTCGTCGGCGAGCCGCCGCTGACCTACCTCACCGACCTGCGGATGTCACTGGCCGCCGACCTGCTGACCGAGCCGGACGCGACCGTCGCCGCGGTTGCCCGCCGGGTCGGGTACGCCGACGCGTTCAGCTTCAGCACCGCTTTCAAGCGTGAGCGCGGTACCAGCCCGAGCGCCTACTCCCAGCCGGCTCAGAAGGCCGGCCAAGGGATCGCCGGCCAGTCGTCGCTCGGGAGCGGGAAGGTCCCGGTCTTCAGCAACGTCGCGCACCGCTCCCGCGTCGCGGACAGCTCGACCGCCGTGATCAGCTCGCACAGCTCCTGACCCAATGCACCGGCCAAGCCGTCCGCCAGTTTGCGGACGTCGTCCAGCAGCTCGCTCGGGACCGGTTCACCGGCCCAGCCCCACAGCACCGTGCGCAGCTTGTCGTCGGCGTTGAACGTCACGCCGTGGTCGACGCCGAAGACCCGCCCGTCGCCCGGATTGAGCACGTGACCGCCTTTGCGGTCGGCATTGTTGACCACGGCATCGAACACCGCCATCCGGCGCAGCTGCTCGTTGTCCGCGTGCACCAGCGTGACCGGGTTGTGCCGTCCGTCGAGCGCGTCCAGCACGCCGACCCAGCCCGACGGCACGCGGCCCTGCGGCACGATGTCGACCAGCTCGGTCTCACCGGGCGGCAGCTCCGCCTCGTCGATCCACAGCTGCACCATGCCCTCGCCGAGCGGCCCGTCGCGCAGCAGCGTCGGCGGTACGACGGACCAGCCGAGCGCCTCCGACACGACGTACGCCGCGTACTCGCGCTGGGCCAGCGTGCCGTCGGGGAAGTCCCACAGCGGGCGCTCGCCCTGGACCGGCTTGTAGACGACCGTCGCGGTCTCGCCGTCCAGGCTGACGGTGCCCTGGAAGGTGCCGTTCGACGCGGCCACGAGCCGCCCGTTCAGGGACAGCTCGCCGTGCGCGAGCAGGGCTGTGGCATTCATCGGCCGGTCATTCGCGGACATGCCGACGATAACCGTTGGCGCGCGGGCAAATGTGCCCCTCCGGGTCGATCGGGCGGCCGCAGAACGGGCAGCTCGGCCGGCCGGACGCCACCAGCGCGACCGCCCGGCGGGCGAACGCGCGGGCCTGCTCCTCGCTGATCCGGACGATGAAGACCTCGGACTCCTCCGACTCCAGCGCCGCGGTGACCGGGTCGGCCTCCTCCAGCTCGGCCTGCTCGCCGGTGACGACCGCGAACACCTCGATCACCACCCGCTCGGAATCGGCCTCCCAGGCCAGCGTCATCGTGCCGGCCCGGAACTCCTCCTCGATCGGCTGCTCGAGCGGATCGGTGTCGTCCACCCCGACCTGCGGAGCCGGCTCCCGGTCGAACCGCCGGGCCACCTCGTCCAGCATCACGTCGAGCCGCTCCGCGAGCGCCATCACCTGTTCCTTCTCACAGGCCACCGAGGTCAGCCGGGTGCCCGACCGGGCCTGCAGGAAGAACGTCCGGGCACCGGGTTCTCCGACGGTGCCGGCGACGAACCGGTCCGGGTCGTCGTACGAATGCACTACGCGCGCCATACCTCAGACCCTATCTGCCGCCGACGACAGCATCGGAGGACGGTACGGCGGACTTGCGGCTGCCCTTCTTCGCCTTGGGCGGCGGCGGCACCAGCGAGGCCAGTTCGCTGCCGGAGTCGTTCAGCCGGACCAGGAACGGGCGGGTCGGGGTGTAGCTGATGATCGTCGTACTGGCGGTGTCGACGACGATCCGCTGGAAGGTGTCTAGGTGCTGGCCGAGCGCGTCGGCGACGATCGCCTTGATCACGTCGCCGTGCGACACCGCGACCCACAGCGCGGCCGGTCCGTGACTGGCCGCCAGCGCGGCGTCGTGGGCCCGGATCGCGTCGACCGCGCGCTGCTGCATGCCGCGCATCGACTCGCCGTTCGGGAACGTCACCGCCGACGGGTGTTGCTGCACCACGGTCCACAGCGGGTCCTTGGCCAGCGTGCTGATCTTCTGGTTGGTCCAGTCGCCGTACCCGCACTCGGTCAGCCGGCGATCCGTTGCCGGACGCAACTCGGGGTGGTGCTTCGCGATCGCGGCGGCAGTCTGCTTGCAGCGGTCCAGCGGCGACGTGACGATCGCGGCCAGCGGCAGCCCGGCCAGCCGCTCCGCGACCAGGGCGGCCTGCTGCACACCGGTGTCGTCGAGCTTCACTCCGGGGGTCCGGCCGGCCAGAACGCCGGATGTGTTGGCACTGCTGCGGCCGTGCCGAACCAGAATCACCGTGGGCATAGACCGCACGTTATCCGGTCGACGCAAGTCCGCGGTGGGATGATGGGCAGCGTGATCGTCGACTGCGGGGTGTACGCCGAAGGTGAGCGCAAGGACCTGCCCGCCGACCCGGAGACCGTGGCGCAGGCGATCGGCGTCGACGGTGAGAGCTTCGGCTGGGTCGGTCTGCACGAACCGACCGCGCAGGAGCTGACCAGGGTGCAGCAGCTGTTCGGCCTGCACCCGCTGGCGGTCGAGGACGCGCTCAAGGCCCATCAGCGCCCGAAGGTCGAGCGGTTCGGCGACTCGGTGGTCGTCGTCCTGCGCACCCTCTGGTACGTCGACGAGGGCGACGCGGTCGAGACCGGCCAGGTCAGCGTTTTCGTCGGGCCGCGGTACGTCGTCACCGTCCGGCACGGCGAGGGCGCCCCGCTGACCACCGCCCGGCAGGAGCTGGAGGAACGCGCCTCGGTGCTCGGCCACGGCCCGGCCGCGGTCCTGTGGGCGATCTGCGACTCGGTTGTCGACGGCTACGAGTCGGTCGCCGAGCAGGTCGAGATCGACGTCGACGAGGTGGAGAGTTCGGTGTTCTCCCCCGACCGGACCAGCGACGCCGAGCGGATCTACCTGCTCAAGCGCGAGGTGCTGGAGATGCGCCGCGCGATCGGCCCGCTGCGCGACCCGATGGAGGCCTTCGCGCACGGTTCGGTCCCGCTGGTCAGCAAGGAGGCGGCGCCGTTCTTCCGCGACGTCGCCGACCACGTGATCCGGGTCTCCGACCAAACCGAGGCGCTGGACACCCTGCTCAGCTCGGCGCTGAACGCGCACCTGGCCCGCGTCTCGGTCCAGCAGAACGACGACATGCGCCGGATCTCCGCCTGGGTCGCGATCGCCGCGGCGCCGACGATGATCGCCGGCATCTACGGCATGAACTTCGACAACATGCCCGAGCTGCGCTGGTACTACGGCTACTACGCCTGCCTGGCCTTCATGGTTGTCGTCTGCACCACCATGTACGCCGGCTTCCGCCGCGCCGGCTGGCTGTAGAAGCACCCGGCGCGGCGTACGGCGTACTACGTGGCGGTGATCGTGCTGGTGGCGAGCAGGATCAGGATCACGATGCCGAGCAGGATCCGGTAGAAGGCGAACACCTCGGTGGTGTGCTTGGCGACGAACTTGATCAGCCAGGCGACCGACGCGTAGCCGACGATGAAGCTGACGACCGTGCCGACGACAACCGGTACGACGCCGACACTGCCGTCCAGCGCGTGTGGCAACTCGAAGACCGCGGCGCCGACCAGGGCCGGGATGCCGAGCAGGAACGCCATCTTGGTCGCGGCGACCCGGTCCAGGCCGCGGAACAGACCGGCGGTGATGGTGGCGCCCGAACGCGACACCCCGGGGATCAGCGCCAGGCACTGGATGAGGCCCATTACGATCGCGTCGAGCAGCGTGATCCGGGTCAGTGGCCGGGCCTTGCTGCCCAGCCGCTCGGCCGCGACCATGAAGAACGACCAGACGATCAGCGAGCCGGCCACCCACCACATGCTGCGCAGCGGGCCGGAGATGATGTCGCGGAAGACGAACCCGACGACGCAGATCGGCAGCGAGCCGACGATCACGAACCAGCCCATCCGGTGGTCGAACTCGCCCCGGTACTCCGGGTGCCGCAGCCCCTTGAACCAGGCCACGGCGTAGGTCCGGATGTCCTTCCACATGAACAGTACGACCGCCGCGATCGCGCCGAACTGGATCACCGCGGTGAAGGCCGTGATGGCCGGATCGTCGATCTGCTGACCGAGGATCTTCGAGGTGATGGTGAGGTGCCCGGTGCTGGAGACGGGCAGGAACTCGGTGAGCCCCTCGACGATGCCGAGGATGATGGCGTCCCAAATCGTCATGGAAGGTCAGTCACCGATCCCGGCGAGCTCGAGCGCCTCGGTCACCGTGTGCAGAGCGGCGATCCGCTGCTCGACGGTCGGCGCGAACGGGGTCAGCGTGACGGTGGTCGCACCGGCCTCGGCGTACGCGGTGAGCTTGTCGGCCATCCGCGCCTTGTCGCCGAGCAGCGAGATCGCGTCGATGAAGCCGAACGGCACGGCCGCCATCGCCTCGCGGTGCTTCTTGGCCAGGTACAGGTCCTGCACCTCTTTCGCCGCGTCGGCGTAGCCCATCCGGACCGCGAGCTGGTTGTAGAAGTTCTTCTCCCGGCTGCCCATCCCGCCGACGTACAGCGCGGTGTAGCCACGGATCGGGTCGGCGGCGGCCCGCAGGTCGTCGCCGGCCATCACCGGCACGGTCGCGACCACGTCGAAGCCGTCCAGTCCCAGGCCCGGCTCCCGCGTCTCGCGGCCGGTCCGGATGTGGTTCAACTGTTCTCCCAGGTAGGCGGGGTCGTTCAGGATGCCGAGCCAGCCGTCGGCGATCTCGCCGGCCAGTTCGAGGTTCTTCGGCCCGACCGCCGCAAGGTACACCGGCACGTGATCGCGCAACGGGCGGGTGGACAGCTTGAGCGCCTTGCCCGGACCGTCCGGCAGCGGCAGCGTGAAGTGCTTGCCGGCGTAGCTGATCGTCTCGCGGCGCAGCGCGGCGTTCACGATCTCGACGTACTCGCGGGTGCGCTCCAGCGGCTTGCCGAACCGGACGCCGTGCCAGCCCTCGGACACCTGCGGCCCGGACACCCCGAGGCCGAGCCGGAACCGGCCGCCGGACAACCGGTCCAGGGTGGCCGCGGTCATCGCGGTCATCGCCGGGGTGCGGGCCGGGATCTGCAGGACGCCGGCGCCGACGTCGATGGCCGAGGTCTGGGCGGCGATCCAGGTCAGCAGCGTGACGGCGTCCGAGCCGTACGCCTCCGCGGCCCAGGTGACCGAGAACCCGAGCCGTTCGGCCTCCTTCACCAGCCTCAGATGATCCAGATGGTCGTCGCCACCGAGCACGAAGCCGATGTTGAGTCCGAGTCGCATGACAGGCGAGCCTAACGAGCCGTTCCCGGTCGCTCGCAATAGGCTCGGTTTCATGCAGCAGCGCTATCTCGGTCACAGTGGTCTGGCGGTGAGCCGGCTCGGCCTGGGCACCATGTCGTGGGGCCGGGACACCGACGAGCACGAGGCCCGTGAGCAGCTCGCCGCCTTCGTGGCGGCGGGCGGGACCCTGGTCGACACCGCGGCGGCGTACGGGGACGGTGACAGCGAGCGCCTGATCGGTACGCTGCTCGGCGACGTGGTGGATCGCGACGACCTGGTGATCGCCACCAAGGCCGGTTTCAGCGTACGCCGCGGCGAGCGGATCACCGACACCTCACGCGGCGCCCTGCTCCGCGACCTGGAGGGCTCGCTGCGGCGGCTGAACGTCGACCACATCGACCTGTGGCAACTGCACACCTGGTCCGACGACGTCCCGCTGGAGGAGACGCTGTCGGCGCTCGACCACGCGGTCAACTCCGGCAAGGTCCGGTACGTCGGCGTCTCGAACTACGCGGGCTGGAAGTCGGCCCGCGCGGTCACCTGGCAGCAGGCCTGGCCCGGCCGCGCGGTCCCGGTGTCCAACCAGGTGGAGTACTCGCTGCTGGCCCGCGACGCCGAGGCGGACGCGATCCGCGCCGCCGGCGGTCTGGGCATCGGCGTACTGGCGTGGTCGCCGCTTGGGCGGGGCGTGTTGACTGGGAAGTACCGAACCGGCATCCCCGCGGATTCCCGGGCGGCGTCTCAGCATCTGTCCAGATTCGTCGACCCCTACCTCGACGGGCGCGGGTCGGGCATCGTGGAGGCGGTGGCCCGGGCGGCCGACGGCCTCGGCTGGACCCCGCTCGAGGTCGCGCTGACCTGGGTCCGCGACCGGCCGGGCGTGACGGCGGCGATCGTCGGGGCCCGGACGGCGATGCAGCTGAAGTCGGTGCTGGGAACGGAGGAGCTCACCCTCCCGCCGGCCATCGCGGCCGCGCTGGAGGATGTCTCGTGAGGTAGACGGCTGGTGTGACGGAGGTGCGGATGGCCGAGTACGAACTGCAGCAGTTCGAGGTGTCCCGGACGGAATCGCGCGGCGCGGTCCGCCGGCTGCTCACCGAGCACGCCGAGTACGGCGGCTGGGAGCTCGCCCGGCTGCGACGCTATCCGGACGGCACCCGAAGAGTCTGGCTCCGCCGCCGAATCATCAAGGTCATGCGGACGCTCTGAGGGGATTTCATCCCACGCGCGCTACGCGGTCGACCTCCGTCGCTTCGCTCCTCCGGACGACCGCTACGCCCGCTCCCGCCCACCCTCCGGCTTGGCGCCGGCGAGGGTTGCCGGCTTATCGCCGGCATTTTCCGGCTGGCGCCGGGAGTACGGGCTTATCGCCCGTGCGTGCCGGCTTGCGCCGGAGGTACCGGCTACTGCTGGTTTCGCGGGCGTACCGCCCGCGCTTTGCGCATGTAGCGCAGCCCGACCACGGCCGCCGAAGCGCATCGCCGCGATGACCTGGCAGGGACGCCACTGCCTACATCCCACCGAGGTTGGGCGCTCGCCGCCGCTGACCTCAGCGGAAAGGCGAGTGCTGGTTGGACTGCTGACCATTGCAGGTGTGTGAGCCCGGTTCGCTGGGTACCCGCCGTCGCCGGAGAGCGAAGCGGGGGTCGAATGAGCGAGAACGACGCGGTACGGCGGTTGCGCCGGACCGCCGCCGATCAGTACGGCTGGAAGCAGTTGCGGCCGGAGCAGTTGAAGGCGATGACGGCCGTGGTCGCCGGTCAGGACACCCTGGTGGTGATGCCGACCGGCTCGGGCAAGTCCGCGATCTACCAGGTCCCCGCGCTGCTGCTCGACGGTCCGACTGTCGTGGTGAGTCCGCTGATCTCCCTGCAGCACGACCAGGTGGCGTCGCTGCTGGATCACGGCGTGCACGCGCGCGAACTCAACAGCACGGTCAACGCCGGGGACCGGGAGACGGTCTACCGCGAGCTGGCTGACGGCCGGCTGCGGTTCGTGTTCCTGGCACCCGAGCAGCTGGCCCGTTCCGACGTACGGGACCGCTTGGCCGAGGCGAAGCCGTCGCTGCTGGTTGTCGACGAGGCGCACTGCGTTTCGTCCTGGGGTCACGACTTCCGGCCGGACTACCTGCGGCTGGGCGACGTCGCGGAGCAGTTGGGGCGTCCGACCGTACTCGCGCTGACCGCGACCGCGTCGCAACCGGTCCGGGCGGAGATCAGCGATCGGCTGCGGCTGCGCGACCCGCTGGTCGTGGTCGCGGGGTTCGACCGGCCGAACCTGTCGCTGGCGGCTGTTCCCGCGGCTGATGCGAAGGCGCGGCTGGAGGCGGTCGTCGAGCGCGCGGCTGGGATCGCGGGGACGGGCATCGTCTACACGACGACCCGGCGGGAGACCGAGGAGTACGCCGCCGCCTTGAACGGGCGTGTCGCCTCGAGCGCGACCGAGGCCCCCGACCGTCCCGCCACGTCTCCGTCCAGCACGTCCTCCTCCGCCACGTCCCCTTCCAGCACGTCCCCCTCCGCCACGTCCTCCTCCCGCGGTGGCCGCTTGCGGGCAGCGGCGTACCACGCGGGGCTGCGCAAGGCGGAGCGGGCCCGCGTCCACGAGGACTTCCTGGCCGGCCGGCTCGACGTGGTGGTGGCGACGACGGCGTTCGGCATGGGCATCGACAAACCGGACGTCCGGTACGTACTCCACGCGGGGGTCGCCGACTCGCTCGACTCCTACTACCAGGAGATCGGGCGCGCGGGCCGCGACGGTGAGCCGGCCCAGGCGGTGCTGTTCCACGGCGCGGCCGATCTCGGCCTGCGACGCTTCCTGTCGGCGGCGCCGCCGGATCCAGAAGCGATCGCGCAGGTGCTCGCGGCCGTGAATGCTGCCGGCTCTCCCCCGCTCCGCCGGGTTCTGGCCCAGCAGACCGGCCTGTCGACTCGCCTGGTCGGCCGCTGCTGCTCGCTGCTCGAACAGGTGGGCGCAGTCCGCTTCGACCGCCGCAACCGGCTGCACCCCGGCTCCTCCGAAGGCGACCCGGTCGAGGAGGCGATCCGCCTGGCCGAGACCCGCCGCCAGGTCGAACGCTCGCGGCTCGACATCATGCGCGACTACGCCGAGACGACCGGTTGCCGCCGTCAGTTCCTGCTGTCGTACTTCGGGGAGGAGATGCCCGAGCCGTGCGGCAACTGCGACTGCTGCCACAACGGCACGGCCCAGCAACACACGCGCGACCGCCGTGAGTCGCCGTACCCGCTCGACTCGCAGGTCCGGCATGCTGAGTTCGGTACCGGCCAGGTGCTGCAGTACGACGGCGATCGCATCGTCGTTCGCTTCGACGAGGTCGGCTATCGCACGCTGTCGCTTGCCGCCATCGAGCAGAACGACCTGCTCGAGCGGCTGTGATCAGCGGTCTTGCCGCACCAGGATTTGGGGTTCGGCGGTCCTGGCTCCTCGCCGTACGAGGACTCCGAGGGCGACGGCGCTGGTGAGCAGGCCCGCGCCGACCAGCGTCGCCTCGGCGCCGGCGGTCGCGATGATCGGTCCGCCGACGAAGAGGCCGGCCGAGCTGCTCGCGTTGACCACCACGCTCTGTCCGGAGAGCAGCGCTCTCCGCTCGGCGCCGTACGACGTCCTGGTGATCAGCACCGAGATCGCGGCGATGCCGAGCACGACGGTCACGCCGGAGAGCGCGCCCAATACGGCGACCACGGCCGGCGTCGTCCACACGCCCATGCCGACCCAGCACAGGCCCATCGCGGTCCAGGCCAGCGCGGCGACCGGGATCGGTGGGATGCGGCGGACGACGGCGAGCGACACCACCGTGCCGAACAGCGCGCCGGCGCCGTACCCACTCATGCCCGCCGCGAGGTAGACGCCCGGTTGACCGCGCTCGGCGCCGATCACCGAGAGCCCGAGCGTGAAGGCGAACCAGGTCAGGCACCCGGTCCCCCGGGCGATCCAGCCGTACAGGATGTCCGGGCGCCCGCGCAGGCTCGCCCGGATCGACGGCGCTTCTGCTCCGCCCTGGCCCCGCGCCTCCGCGCCACTCAACGGCCCCGCGCCACTCAACGGCCCCGCGCCACTCGCCGGCTCCGTGCCGCTCAGCTGCTGTGCCGCACCCGCACGCTCAGGCTTGACCCGTACGGCGAGCAGTCCCGCCCCGAGCACCGTCGCCGCCTCGATCCACAGCAACGTGTTGGCCAGCCCGGTGGCGACCGCGACGGCGCCGATCGGTGGACCGACCAGCATGCCGATCCGGCGCAGCCCGTCCTGCCAGGTCAGCAGCAGCACCGCCCGGTCCACTCGCCACCGGTCGCCGGTGTCAGCGAGCAGCGCCGAGCGACCTGGGTTCGACAACGCGTCGGCACAGCCGAGCAGCAACCCGCTCAGGATCAGCAGCGCCGGGCTCAGCGCTCCCAAGGCCGCCGCGCCGGGCACGAGCGCCAGCGCGACAGCCGACACCGCAGCGACCACGGCAAGCCGCGGCCCCGAATCGACCCACTGCCGCGCCCTCCGCGCCCACCACGGCGAGAGCACCACCGGGATCCCCACCGCGCCGCCGGCCAGACCGGTCGCCGCCACCGAACCGGTCTCGTGCAGCACGACCAACGGCAACGCGACCTGCGCGATCCGAAACGCGAAGTCCGCGGCCGCACCACCCGCCAGCAGCATCACGGCGTCCCGGCGAGCTCCCATACCTGCGATCCTCAGGTCTCCCGGGCGATCCAGGTAGCCGTGCGATCTTGCGCACCACCCATAGCCTGAACCTATGGCCTCATCACCCAGCCCATCGGTCGACGATCTCCGCCTGGTGCTCACCGTGCACCGCACGGGCTCGGTCGGATCGGCGGCCCGCGAGCTCCGGATCTCCCAGCCGTCCGCCTCGCAACGCCTGGCCCGCCTCGAACGCGCCTGCGGCGTCAAGCTCTTCGACCGCGACACCCGCGGCGCCCGGCCCACCGCCGCCGGCCACGAACTGGCCCGCCGCGCCGAACACATCCTCGGCCATCTCGAGGACGTGTACGACGCCACCCGCGCGGCCGCCGCCGGCTCGCGGCTGGTCGTCGGTACGTTCGCGAGCCTCGCGCCGATCCTGTTCCCGGTCCTGGACGCCGAACTGCCCGACCTCGAGATCGAGCAGCAGGTCGACCACGGCCACTTCCTCGTCGACAAGGTTGCCGAGGGCACCATGGACGCGGCGTTCATCGCGATCGCCGACCAGATGGTGCTGCCCCGCGGCGCCGTCGCCCGCACCGTCGGCCGCGACGAACTCGTGCTCTTCGCCCCGGCCGGCACGGCACCACCCGCCCGAGGCCGCCGGCCCCTGAAGGACCGCCCGATCCCCTTCTCCACCTACGACCGCGGCGCCGACGACCTCCGCGCCCGCCTGCTCACCCTGGGCGCCACACCCCGCCGCGGCGTCACCCTCGCCACCACCATCGCCATGGCCCGCCGCCGCAACCACCTGGCCCTCGTCCCCCGCAGCGCCCTGGCCCACGAACTCCACCCCGGCGAACGCTTGCTCCCAGCCCCTTTCCGCTACCGCCTCACCCTCTCCGCCGTCACCCGCAGCACCCCACCCACACCCTTGACCGTCCTCCTGCCTCGCCTGAGATCAGCCCTCAACCTCACCCGCTGACGGCGGAAGAGGTGTCTAGTCGACGCCGAGGATCCGCAAGCCGTGGTAAGTGCGGAAGTCCTCGAAGTCCTTCAGGTTCAGGGTGGCGAGTGGCAAGTCGTAAGTCAGGCAGCAAGCCGCGATCCACATGTCGTTGACCGGACGAGGACGGCCTCGCTGAATGCCGGCCGCCGACAACCGGCCCCATGTGGTGGCGACGGCTTCATCGCCCGGTAGCACAGGAATGTCGGACAGCCAGTCGGCCAGTGCCTGGCGACTGCTGGCACCCCAGTGCCGAATCTCCACCCACTTGGTGAGTTCGCCGAAAGTGATGAAGGTGATCAGCGGTCGCCGACCGATCAACGAGTGGTGAGTGGCCCGGTGAGCTTGCGTTTGTGGGTCAGCGAGGCGACATCGGTGTCCAGGATGACGGGCTGCACTGGTCAGGCGATCTCGCGGTGACGCTCGGCGTAGGTGAACGCCAAGAATTCGTCGAGCTCGTCTTCCGACGAGAAAGTGTCAGCCGCCAGGTCGTCGACCGACTTGATCGGCGGGGTGTTCTTGGCCGCGAGCAGCTCCTCGACCGACAGGCGAGCACGGGCAGGTGTCGACTCCGGCTGGTCTGCCTTGTGCGTCCCCACGGCATTCACCTGCTCTCGTCAACCTGTCGAGCCCGAACAAAGCAAGTATAGGGCCGTCCTCAGGCCTCGGTGAGGAAGCGGTCGAGGACCCGGGAGCCGAACTCCAGCGAGGCCGTCGGCACGCGCTCGTCGATGCCGTGGAACATCCCCATGAAGTCCAGGTCGGGCGGCAGTTGCAGCGGTACGAAGCCGAAGCACCGGATGCCCAGCCGCGACCACGACTTCGCGTCCGTCCCGCCGGACATCAGCAGCGGCGCCGTGCGCGACTGCGGGTCCTCGGCGGCCAGGCAGGCCTTCATCGCTTCGACCAGGCCGCCGCTGAACTCGGTCTCCAGGGCGATGTCCTCGATCACGGTCTCGCGCTGCACCTTGTCGCCGAGCAGTTCGTCGATGGTGGCGAAGAACTCGTCCTCGTAGCCGGGCAGGAAGCGGCCGTCGATGTGGGCCTCGGCGTCGCCGGGGATCACGTTCACCTTGTAGCCGGCGTTCAGCATCGTCGGGTTGGCGGTGTTGCGGATCGTCGCGCCGAACATCCGGCTGAAGCTGCCGAGCTTGGACAGCACCCCGGTGCGGTCCTCGGGGTCCAGTTCGGTGCCGAGCAGGTCCTCCAGCGTCTTCAGGAACTCCCGCACGGTCGGCGTCAGCCGCAGCGGCCACTCGTGCTCGCCGATCCGGGTCACCGCCCGGGCCAGTTCGGTCACCGCGTTGTCGTCGTTCACCATCGACCCGTGGCCGGCCGTGCCGCGGGCCTTGAGCCGCATCCAGTTCATGCCCTTCTCGGCGGTCTCGATCAGGTACAGCCGCAGGTCGTCCTGCACGGTGATCGAGAACCCGCCGACCTCACCGATGCCCTCGGTGCAGTCCGCGACGGTGTCCGGGTGGTTGTTGATCAGCCACTGCGCGCCGTACAGGCCGCCGGCCTCCTCGTCGGCGGTGAACACCAGCCGCACCGGCCGCCGCGGCTTCACGCCGGCCCGCTGCCGCGCCCGGACCACCGACAGCACCATCGCGTCGAAGTCCTTCATGTCGACCGCGCCCCGGCCCCACACGCAGCCGTCGAAGATCTCGCCCGCGAACGGATCGACCTTCCAGTCCTTCGGATCCGCCGGTACGACGTCCAGGTGCCCGTGCACCAGCAACGGATCGGCCGAGGAGTCCTCGCCCTCCCAGTGCGCGACCAGCGTCGCGCGCCCCGGCGCGGACTCGTAGATCGTCGAATCGATGCCGACCTCGTCGAGCTTCGCCGCGACGTACTCCGCCGCGCCGCGCTCCCCGTTGCTCTTCCCGTTGCCGTAGTTCGTGGTGTCGATGCGGATCAGCTCACTGCACAGCTCCACCACCTCGGCGTCCGGCTGGTACGAGGTGCTCGCGGAAGACGTCGGAGAAGTCATGTCCCTATCCTCCCCCTACCGGAGCTCGCCCCAACCAGCGGCCCGTTCGGCTCGTACGGTGAGCGCTGCGAACGACCTGGGGAGGACAGCGATGACCAACGAGCCACTACCCCTGCCGCACCTGATGCGGCTGGCGGACGGCCGGCTGCTCGGCTGGTACGAGTTCGGAGACCCGGCAGGTCGCCCCTGCCTCTACCACCCCGGTACGCCGGCGTCCGGCCTCGCAGGCATCGCGTACGACGCCGCAGCCGCGGCCGAAGGCGTCAGGTGGATCTCGATCGACCGCCCAGGCTACGGCGTCTCGGACCCGCGGCCCGGCCGCACGCTGCTCGACTGGCCGAGCGATGTCGCCGAACTCGCCGATCACCTGGGCATCGACCGGTTCACGGTCGCCGGTGAGTCGGGCGGCGCCCCGCACGCACTCGCGACGGCGTACGTGCTGCCGGAGCGGGTCACGACGACGCTGGTGATCGCCGGATTCCTGTTCGGCGACCAGGCCTGGGTCCGCCACGGCATGAACCCGGCGCTCAGCACCCTCGCGCTGCTCGGCCAGCGCGCACCCTGGGCTGTGCCCGCGTTCCTGCGATTGTTGCGCCGGGCCCCGAAACCGCCGCTCGAGCGCCTGCTGCCCGCCGACCGGGAGGCGATGACCGCGGTCGACTCCCGTGCGTTGCAAGGCGGCCCGGACGCGTACCGGCAGGGAGCCGCGGCGGCGATCGCCGAAACAAGGCTCGTCACCTCACCCCCAGGATTCCCGCTGGAGGCGGTGACCAGCCCGATCCACCTCTGGCACGGCACCGCCGACGACGCCGTGCCGTACGCCGCCGCCCTGCGCGCGACCGACGTACTCCCGAACAGCACCCTGCACACCGTCGAGCACGGCGGTCACCTGCTCGCCTGGACCCGTCAGGCCGAGATCGTGCGGCACGTGGCGCACTAGGCGCGCACGCGGCGGCAAGGTCGGCATCTTTTGGTCACGGCCTGGGCACCAGCCACGAACCCGGGCGCATACTCCCGGAGGGCCCGGCAGAGGACCGGGCCGTTTTCCCGCCCGAATCCGGAGTTCCCGTGTCCTTGCCCGTGTCCCGTCGCGCCCTGCTGTTCGGCGTTCCCGCGGCGGCCGCCGTCCTCGCGTCGCCCTCGTTGCGTACCAGCGCCGAGGCAGCCCAGAGTCAGCTCGACGTCGCCCATCAGAGCCCGATCGACATTCGCACCGGTCATGCCGTGACCAACCTGGCGCTGCCGGCGCTGCACGTTCACTACCCGACCTCGATCGACCTGGCGATCCGTTACGAGAGCCGCGACTCCGGCCAGCCCGGTGGCTGCGAGAACCGGACCGCGGAGGAGACGATCCTGGCCGAGATCCCGGCCGGCGCCGCCTGGGTGACCGTCGGCGGCGTTCGCTACGACCTGGTCAACTTCCACTTCCACACCCGCTCCGAGCACCGGCTGAACGGTCACCAGTACGCGCTCGAGCAGCACTTCGTGCACAGCGGCCCGAACGGCGAGAAGCTGGTCGTCGCGCTGTTCATCACCACCGGCGGCCCCGGCGGCACGCTGCAGGACCGGGTGCTGGCCACGGTCCCGATGGAGTGCGACGAGGACGTCCACCTCCCGCGGCTCAACCTCGCCGCCGCGCTCCCGTACGACCTCTCGACGTACCGGTACGACGGATCGCTGACCACCGCGCCGTACACCGAGCCCGTCTCCTGGCTGGTGCTCGCCCACCACCGCGAGATCCTCCCGGTCTCGCTGGAGCACTTCCAGAGCCGCTTCCCCGACGGCGACAGCCGCCCGCTCCAGCCGCTCAACGGCCGCAGGGTCCAGTACCGCCCGCAACACTGACCTTCTCGCGGGCGGGCCGTCGAGCCCGCCCGCGAGCAGCGCGAAGGTCAGCGCCGTACCCGCGGCCCACCGGCGCTGCCGATCAGGCCTGGGTGCGCCCGGCCTTCTCCGCCTTCTCGGCCTTCAGCTCGGCGGCCTCCCGCTGCACCTCGGCGTGTGTGTTGCGCTCACGCCGGAGCCACTCCGGGAACTCTTCCTTCAGCGCCTCGATCTCGTCGGTGGTCAGCGGGTCCATCACTCCGGCCCGGGCGAGCCCGGAGATGGACACGCCGAGCTTGGCGGCGACCACCGGGCGAGGGTGCGGGCCGGTACGCCGCAGCTCGCGCAGCCACTCCGGCGGGTCGGCCTGCAGGGCGTTGAGCTCGTCGCGCGAGACGACGCCTTCCTGGAACTCGGCGGGGGTCAGGTCGAGCAGCACACCGAGCTTCTTCGCCGCAGTCGCGGGCTTCATCGTTTGAGGGGATTTCTGCGACGTCATACCGCCAGGGTATCGAGGGTTGACCGGCTCCCCGACCACCGGCGGATAGCCTGACCCGGTGACCGACCCCGCAACCGGCGCCGCCGCCCCCGCCTCCTTCCGGCTCGCGTACGTCCCCGGCGTCACGCCGGCCAAGTGGGTCCGGATCTGGAAGGAACGCCTCCCCCAGGTCCCGTTGACGCTCGTCACGGTCACCGCCGCGGAGGCCGCGGACGTCGTCAGGGCGGGTGAGGTGGACGCCGGCCTGATTCGGGTGCCGGCCGACCGAACCGGGCTGATGGCGATCCCGCTCTACACCGAGACGACGGTCGTCGTCGTACCGAAGGACCATCTCGTCACCGCTGCCGAGGAGGTCACGGCCGCCGACCTGGCCGACGACTTCATCCTGTATCCGCAGGACGACACCCTCGTCTGGACCGACCGGCCGGGTGAGGCCGCCACGATCGTGCCCGCGACCACCGCCGACGCGATCGAGCTCGTCGCCGCCGGCGTCGGCCTGCTGATCGTGCCGCAGTCGCTGGCGCGCCTGCATCACCGCAAGGACCTGACGTACCGGCCGCTCGTCGACGCTCCCGAGTCGAGCGTCCTGCTCGTCTGGCCGGAGCCGGAGAGCAAGGGCGAGCACAGTGAGCTGATGGAGGAGTTCATCGGCATCGTCCGGGGTCGCACGGCCAACAGCACGCGCAGGTCGCAGCGCGTCGACCAGCAGCCGGCGGGGAAACTGACCGCCAGCCAGAAGGCCGCCGCGAAGAAGGCGAGGAAAGCCGCGCCCGCGCAGAAGGCCGTGGCGCCGCGCCGCGGCAAGCCGCGCCGCTAGGTTCCGCACAGCGCGGTGGGGTACCGGGCGGCCAACGCACCGCTACCCACCGAGGGGAACGACATGTCCGCAGTACTCCTGACCGGCGCCGGCAGCGGGATCGGCGCCGCCACCGCACTCCGTCTCGAGCGGTCGGGCCACCGCGTCTTCGCCGCCGTACACGATCCCCACGACGGCGAGATCCTCGCCAAGCAGTCGTCGGACGCCTTGTCGGTCCACCAGGTCGACGTGACGAACGCCGAGTCGGTCCGCGCGCTGATCGCCGAGGTCGACGCCGCACTCGGCGACCAAGGACTGGATGCGGTCGTGAACGTCGCCGGCGAGGGAGTCGCCGGCCCGCTGGAGCTGCTGCCGATCGACAGCTTGCGGCACCAGCTCGACGTCAACGTGGTCGGAACGGTCGCCGTCACCCAGCTCGCGCTCCCGCTGCTGCGTCGTGGCACACCGGGCCGGGTCGTGTTCGTCGGGTCGATGGGCGGGCTGGTCTCGGTCCAGCTGGCCGGCGCGTACCACGCCTCCAAGTACGCCGTGGAGGCGATCGCCGACGCCTGGCGCCAGGAGCTCGCGCCCGACGGCATCGCGGTCTCGCTGGTCGAGCCCGGCCCGGTCGCCACTCCCCTGTGGGCCAAGGCGATCCAGACCCTGGACCGCCTGCCCGCCAGCGACCGGTACGCCGAACGGGTCGACGCGTTCCGCGAGAGTCTGCGCAACGCGTCGAAGAACGGCGCGAGCCCGCACAAGGTGGCCGAGACGATCGAGCACGCGCTCACCGCGGCGCATCCGCGGACCCGCTACCCGATCGGCGCCGCGGCCGTCGTCGTACCGAAGATCCGGCGGCTGATCCCGGACCGTCTCTTCGACAAGGCCGCCCAGCGGGTCACGCACTGAGCGGAGGGCTCAGCTCGCGGCAAGCGATTCGGTCAGCAGCGGGCCGATCTTGCCGGTGATGTACTTGATGCCGAGCGGGCCGCCGATCGAGAAGGCGCTGGAGAACTGGCCGCTGGCCGTGTTCGAGTTGATCACCGGGGCGCCGCCGAAGTACGCGACGTGGCCCGCCTTGACCGTCGCCAGGTTGTTGAACACGGCGTTGCCGGTCACGCCGGGGTCGACCTTGCCGTTCTGGTCCGTAGAAGTTCACCGTTGTCCAGGGCATCGATCAGCAGCGCCTCGGTGCCGGCGATCACCTTCGCGCCGTCGGCGACCCGGCCGAGTTCAGGTACAGGATCAGGTCCGGCTTCAGCGCCGCGATCTGTTCGAACTTCGGCTCGAACGACTGGACCAGCTTCGGCGCCGGCCGGTCGCCGAGGCGGTCCTTCACCCAGCCGCGCAGCTCGGCGTAGCCGAACCAGTCCGCGCCCGCCACCGGCACGGCGCCGATCGAGATCGCGCTCTACCCTGACTTCGATGTCAGGAGTTCGGGTTCGTCGCCTTGCCGTCGAGCCACAAGGTCGTGCTCGCGTCGCGATGCGTGCCGGTGCTGCCGACGTGCTTGTCGCTGATCCCCGCGCCGTTCTTGATCACGTGCAGCAGCGCCATCGCGTGCCCGCGCCCCACGCCGTAGTCCTCTTTCAGCCACGCCGCCAACGGCGCGATCTTGGTCTCCGGCCCCGCGAAGCCACGCTCCCGCGCGACCTCCAGCAGCGCCCGCGGGGTCAAACCGGTCTTGTCTTCGATCGTGTCGAGATACGCCTGGAAGGACATCGGTCCAGCCTTTCGTCGAGTCTGACTTTCACCAGAGCGTCGGACGGCGTACCGCGTGATCGACATCGGCCGCAGAAGTTTTTTCGGGTCAGTCCTCGACCCACTCCAGCAGGTCGCCCGGCTGGCACTCCAGGACGCGGCACATCGCCTCGAGGGTGCTGAAGCGGACGGCCTTGGCGCGGCCGTTCTTGAGGACCGCGACGTTGGCCGGGGTCAGGCCGACCCGCTCGGCGAACTCGCCGACGCCCATCTTGCGCTTGGCCAGCTCGACGTCGATGCGGACGACGATCGGCATCAGATCACCGCCTCCATGTCGGTGCGCAACGTGGTGGCCTGACGCAACAGAGCTCGCATCACCACCATCAGCAGCAGCACCACCCCGCCGGCCAGCACGAGGCCGATCAGCAGGATCGGCAGGCCGGGATCGTCGGCGCGGATCGACAGGTAGATCGTCATGCCGAGCAGCAGCAGCCAGCCGGCCGCCATCGCGTACAGGATCACGTTGACCCACGCGAACGCCTTCTCGCTGAAGATCCGGTCCACCTTCACCAGCGTCAGCAGCCGCCAGATGCAGACGATCACCACCTGGACGCAGACCACCTCCAGGATCGAGAACACGGTCAGCGGCCAGCGCAGGTCCGCCCCCTCGCCCCTCAGCTGCGCGAACTGGCCGGGCAGGCTGACGACCTGCGCGAACACCAGCCCGGCGAAGAGCAGGACCAGAAACACCCTGAGTGGCACGACCACCCGATCCATCATCTGCACGGCTCGACTATCACCGCCTTCCTATCGACTGTCAATCGACGCGGCGTCACACCGTGTAGACGACCCCCAGGCTGCCACTGGGGAACGACCGCACACTGCGCAACGCCAAGGTGGTCCGCTCCGGCAGATCGAAGAACATCGACCGCCCGCGCCCGACCACCACCGGGTGCACCTTGAACCAGTACTCGTCGACCAGCCCGGCGGCCACCAGCGCCCGCACCGTCTCCACTCCACCGAAGACGACGATGCTCTTCCCGTCCCCTTCCTTCAGCCCCCGCACCTGCTCGACCCCGTCCCCTGCCGCGGTCGAGGCGTTGCCCCACTCCCCCACGTCGTACTCGTCGTCACTGGTCAGCACGAACTTCGGCGTGCTGTTCATCCAGTCCGCCAGCTCCCCCTCCGCGGCCATCCAGTACGCCGCCATCTCCGGGAAGGACTTCCGCCCGACCACGATCGCGTCGGCCACCTGCATCAGCTCGCCGTTCAGCGCCTGCTCCAGCTCCGGATCGTCGATCGCGAACTCGAGGTCGTTGTCCGGTCCGGCCATGAAGCCGTCCACGGTGACAGTGCAGAACACGATCAGTGGTCTCATCGCCGCTTCCTTCGGTCGGGAACGCTCAGCACTGACAGCATGCGCCGTCCGGCCGATCCAGGTCAGGGCCAAGCACCTCCCACCCTCGGCGTGGTCACTTAACGCAGCCGGACGTGCACGGATAGTCTGCAACTGGGTACAGGGACGTCGCCCGTCGCCACCGATCGAATCGGGGCTTGCCGTGAACTCTCGCCGTTTTGTTCCGCTCGCGCTGCTGGTCTGCCTGGCCGTCGGCTGCAGTGATGTCGAGGCCGACACCGCCGCGGTCAGCGCCGATCGCCCTGCCAAGCAGCAGGCGAACCCGAGCGCCCCCGCCGTACCGAAGCCGAAACCGAAACCGCCGGCGGAGCTGCCGCGCGGCGGGCGAAGACTGTTCCCCGACCACCAGCTGGTCGCGTTCGTCGGCGCCCCGGGAGCACCGGCACTCGGGCCACTCGACAGCAACCTGGACGAGCGGGCGCGCCGGCTGGAGAAGATGGGCACGTCCTACCGGGGCGGCCGCAAGATCCTGCCGGTGATGGAGCTGATCGTCGTCACCGCCCAGGGCGCGCCCGGCCGCGACGGCAAGTACCGCAGCCGGATCGAGCCGAGCGAGATCGACCGCTACCTGGCGGTCGCGCGCAAGTACAAGATGCTGCTGATGCTCGACGTGCAGCCCGGCCAGGCCAAGCCGATCGACGAGGTCCGCCGGCTGGAACCGTGGCTGCGGCAACCGGACGTCGGACTCGCGGTCGACCCGGAGTGGGAGGTCGGTCCCGGCCAGGTGCCGGGCCAGGTCTTCGGCCGTACGTCGGGTGCCGAGCTCAACGAGATCGGGGCGTACCTGTCCGCGCTCACCATCAAGCACCAGCTGCCGGAAAAGCTGTTCGTCTTCCATCAGCTGACCAGCCGCATCGTCGCGAACGAGGCGACGCTGCGCCCGCACCGGGGCGTCGCACTGGTCAAGTCCGTCGACGGCATCGGCACCCGCGGCGCCAAAGAGGCCACGTACCGCGGGCTGGTGACCAAGCTGCCCAAGGGTGTGCACACGGCGTTCAAGCTGTTCTACGTCGAGGACACCCGGCACGGACCGCTGATGACCCCGGCCCAGGTCCTTGCCCTGCGCCCCCGTCCCGAGCTGGTGATCTACGAATGAGCACGCTGCCCCGCCGCGCCTTCCTCGGTCTCGCCGCCACCACGGTCGTTGCCGGCTGCAACGACACGCGGGTGCCGGACGCGTCCCCGGTGGTCGCGGCCGACGCGCACCCGACGACGAGCCCGTCCACCACCCCGAAGGCCAAGCCGGTCAGCAGCCGGCCGCCGGCGCCCAGCGAGCTCGGGGTGGTCCCGGTCCTGATGCACCACCGGATGGCGACCTCGGTCAGCGGCGAGTACGACATGACGCCGGCCTTCTTCCGGGCCGAGCTGGAACGCCTCTACCGGGAGAACTACTTCCCGATCCGCACCATCGATCTGGTCCGCCGCGACCTGTCCGCCGTGCCGGTGGGCAAGACGCCGGTCGTGCTCACCTTCGACGACAGCACGCCCGGCCAGTTCGCGCTGGACGCCGCCGGCCGGGTCGTGCCGGACACCGCGGTGGGCATCATGCTCGCGTTCCAGGCGCGCCACCCGGACTTCCCGGCGGTCGGGTCGTTCTACCTCAACAAGTCGCCGTTCGGCCTGCCCGCCAGTGAGGTCGGCCGGGCACTGAAGTACCTGAACGACATCGGCTGCGAGCTGGGCAACCACACCTGGGACCACCCGAACCTCCGCCAACTCGGCACCGCCGAGGCCGAGAGCGAGATCGGGCGCCTGGCCGCGATGATCTCCGCCGCCGTCCCGGCCGCGCCCGCGCGGACGATCGCGCTGCCGCTCGGCGTGCACCCCCGCGACCGGCGGATCCTGGCGGCCGGCGGCCGCGGCAGTACGGCGTACCGGAACGAGGGGGTGCTGCTGGTCGGCGCCGGGCCGTGCCCGTCGCCGTACAGCAAGAGCTTCGATCCGATGGCGATCCCGCGGATCCGGTGCAGCTCGTACCAGGGTGGTCAGGGCAACCTGCTGATGGACTACTGGCTGGACAAGCTGGCCCGGACTCCGCACCTGAAGTTCGTGGCCGCGAGCAACAACGGCAACGTCGTCGTCCCGAAGGCCTGAGCCCGGCTCAGTACTGGACTCCGCGGGTCAGCGCGCCGTCGATGACCAGGTTGGTCCCGCTGACGAAGCTGGCGGCGGGACTGGCCAGGAACACGACGCCGTTGGCGATCTCCTCCGGGCGGGCCATCCGGCCGGTCGGGTTGAGCGCGAGGGAGTCGGCGAACAGTTGCGGGTTGCCGCTTTCGACCGACTCCCAGACGCCACCGGGGAAGTAGGTGTTGCCCGGCGAGACCGTGTTCGCGCGGATCCCCCGGCCGGCCAGCTGGAAGGCCAGGCCCTGGGTGTAGTGCACGATCGCGGCCTTGAACGTCCCGTACGGGCCGGCCGCGAAGTCGATCTCGCGGGCCGAGACGCTCGACACGGTGACGATCGACGGCGCCTGGCTCTCGCCGAGGAACGGCATCGCCGCCTCGACCATCCGGACCGTGCCCATCAGGTCGACCTCGAAGCTCTGTTTCCAGGGCTCCTCGCCCGCGACGCCGATCGCGAGCGCGCTGACGTTGGCCACCACGATGTCGATCCCGCCGAGCTCGGCGGCGCTGTCGGTCACCCACCGGGTCAGGGCTGGGCCGTCGCCGATGTCCAGCGCCGTACCGGTGACGGCCGCCCCTCGGCCGCGCAGTTGTTCGACAGCGGCGGTGACGTCGCTCCCGGTCCGCGCGCAGAAGGCGACCGAGGCCCCTTCGGCGGTCAGCCCTTCGACGACCGCCCGCCCGATGCCCTTGGTCCCACCGGTGACCAGAGCCCGCAGGCCCTTCAGCTGGAGATCCACCGCTGACCAACTCCTTCAGGCCGTGCTGCCGAGTGTGCTCAGCGTAGATGACGCGTGACCCCGGAGCGGCGCTAGCCGCGGGCGGGCGTCGTACCGATCGAGACCAGGTACTCGGCCAGGATCCGCACGGTGCCGTCGGTGGCGGTGTTCCACTCGTTGTCGTAGGCAAGGATGTCGTCGCGCATCGCCGGCCAGCCGTCCCCGACCGCCTGCCGGGCCAGGACCAACGGGCCGAAGTTCTCGGCGTAGAAGTCGGCGAACTGTTCGACGGTCGGCGCGGTGAGCTCCACCGTGTCGGTGTGGAACGTGAACTTCACGCCGGGGATCATCTCGCGAACATGGTCAGGCTCACCCCACGCGACCGGCCCGGGGCCGGCGGGCGGCGGTCCGGGGAGGTGCCCGGCAAGCACCCCGAACAGGCGGCCGGAGTACCCCGTCGGAACCCAGGTGGTGAGCGCGATGGTTCCGCCCGGTCTGCAGACCCGTGCCAGTTCCGCACCGGCCTTCGCATGGTCCGGTGCGAACATGTGCCCGAACGTCGAGAACACCCGGTCGAACCGCCCGTCCTCGAACGGCAGGTGCTCGGCGTCCGCCTCGACCCACTCGATCTCCACGCCCGCCTCGGCGGCCCGCCGGCGGCCGTCCTCGAAGTTCTGCGGGACCAGATCACTGCCCACCACGGCGGCGCCTCGCTGCGCCGCCGGGATCGCGATCGAACTTCCCGAGCCGGTCGCGACGTCCAGCACCTGGTCACCCGGACCGACTCCGACCTCGTCCAGCAGTTTCGGGCCGACCCCGGCGATCAGCGCGGCCACCGCGTCCCACCGGCCGGCGCTCCACAACGCCTTGTTCACCTCGTGCTGGTCCATCTGCTCATCATCCGGCCGCGATCACGGAAGCGGAATGTCCGGAAGCGCCTTTATCGTGAGATCCATGGACGGGTTCCAGTTGAGCGACGCGCGGCTGCGCGGGGTGGCGATCAACGACCTACAGGTGCGGGGTGGCAGCTTGTCCCGCGGCAAGCTGTACGGCCTGGAACTGTGTGACGTGGAGATCACCGGTGATCTGCGCAACGTCACCGTGAACGGGGTCGACATCGCGCCGCTGATCGACGCCGAGCTCAACCGCCGGATGCCGGAACGCGCGAAGATGCGGCCGGAGAACGCCGACGGCTTCCGGGAGGCGTGGTCGATCCTGGAACGCCTGTGGGACGGCACGGTCGCCCGCGCCCGGACGTTCCCCGAGGCCGACCTGCACCGGGGCGTCGACGAGGAGTGGTCGTTCGTCCAGACGCTGCGGCACCTCTGTTTCGCCAGTGACGCCTGGGTCGCGCGGGCGATTCTCGGCGATCCGTCGCCGTGGCATCCGCTCGACCTGCCGTGGGACGAGGCGCCCGGCTGGCCCGGGATCCCGTGGGACCGCGACGCCCGCCCGTCCCTCGACGAGGCCCTGGCCGTTCGCGCCGAACGCCAGGCGATGGTCCGCGAGGTGATCGCCGGCCTCACCGACGACCGATTGGCCTCCACGGTGACCCAGACCGCGCCCGGCTGGCCCGTGCTCGAGGACTTCCCGCTGCGCGAGTGCCTGGACATCCTGCTGATCGAGGAATGGGAGCACCGCCAGTACGCCGAACGCGACCTGACCGCGCTCGCCGAGCGATCACCGGCCGGCTGAAAGAGCCGCTCTAGCGGGAGATCCCGACCCCGCTGCGCGCGTCCCGGCCGTACTTCGCCAGTTCGGCCGGCAGGTCGAGCGGAGCCGTTCCGGTCTTCGCCCGGTCGGCGTCGGTCAGGCGGTCGGCCGGAATGATCCAGACGATCTCGAACTCCAGCCCGTCAGGGTCCTTGCCGTACAGCGACTTCGTGGTCCCGTGGTCCGACTTGCCGACCAGCGCACCGGCCGCACTCAGCTTCTCTTCGAGGTCAGCGAGGTCGCCGAGCGTGTCGACCTCCCACGCGAGGTGGTAGAGCCCCACCGTGGCGCGGCCCGCGAGCGACGGCCCGGCCTGCGCACCGATCTCGAACAGTCCGAGGTCGTGGTCGTTGGCCGACCCCGGTGCCCGCAAGAACGCACCACCCCGGAAGGAGTCCCCGACCTCGGTGTAGCCGAACCCGAGCACGTCGCGGTAGAACCCGACACTGCGCGCCAGGTCCCCGACGTACAGCACCGCGTGATTCAGCCGAAAGATCGCCATGTCCCCAACTCCCTGGTCGCCGCTCCCCACCACAGTAGTTGAACCCTCAATGTGCGCGCCGCGCCTGAACCGGATCCGGCGGACAATGGGCTGAGTTTCCCGCTGAAAGGACCGTCATGCGCGCGAGGGACGACAATCGCCCCGGAATCCTGGTCCCTCATCTCGGGTACGGCGCCCGCGCCGCGAAGGCGGTGATCGCGGTCGTGCCCGACGGTCGCCTGGTCGCCGAGCTGGTCGGCCCGGCGAGCACAACACCGCTGACGCCTGGGCCGGTCGTGCGAGTGCCGGGCTGGACCGGCGGACCCTATTCGCGCATCCCACTGCCCGACGTACTGGAGCCGGGGACGTACTCCGTCCGCGTCGTCACCGGCGGGCAGGAGTTGGTGTCCGAGCCGTTCGTGATCGCGCCGGAGCGACTGCAGCGGCAGACGATGTCCGACGTCCTGGCCTACTTCAAGGCGATGCGGTCCAGTGGTGAGATCGACCGGAAGGACCGCGCCGCCCGGTTGTGGGCCGACGACTCCGGTACGACGGTCGACGCGCGCGGCGGCTGGCTCGACGCGAGTGGGGACACGAGCAAGTTCCTCTCGCACCTGACCTACACGTCGACGATGAGCCCGCAGCAGATCCCACTCTGTGCGTGGGCAATGGCGGCAGCGCGCGATCAGCTCGGCCCGGCGCTGACCAAGGTTCTCGGCGCGCGCCTTCGTGACGAGGCGCTGTGGGGCGCGGACTTCCTGCTGCGGTTCCGGTCGCCCGAGGGCTACTTCTACACGGGCATCTTCGACGCGCTCACCAAGCGGCTCGAGGAGCGCGTGATCACCGCGCCGCTGCAGGACTGTGTCCGCACCAGCCGCTACCAGGCGGCGTACCGGCACGGTGGTGGGCTGGCGATCGCGGCGCTCGCCCGCGCCTCCACTCTCGACGACGACGGCGACCACAGCCGCGCCGAGTACCTGACCGCCGCGCGCGAAGGCTTCGAGCATCTGGAGAAGCACAACCTGGAGTACCTGTTCGACGGCACCGAGTCGATCGTCGACGACTACACCGCCCTGCTCGCCGCGACGGAGCTCGTCGCCGCCGGAGAGACCGAGGGCCCACTCGAGGCCGCCCGCCGCCGGGCCGCTGCCCTCACCCAGCGCTATGTCAGCGACACGCCCGGCTGGTTCCGCGCCGACGAGCTGGGCCGGCCGTTCTTCCACGCCGCCGAACCCGGCCTGCCGATGCTCGCCCTGCTCCGCTTCGCCGAGATCCTGCCCGGCGCCCCGGAAGCCGAGCCCGCCCGCCGGACCGCCGTCCAGGCGATGCACGACATCCTCGAGCGAACGGCGTCCGTCCCCAACCCCTTCGGTTGTCCCCGCACGCTCGTCCAGCCGTCGGACGGCGTACCGCGGGAGGCCTTCTTCTTCCCCCACGCCAACGAAACCGGCTATTGGTGGCAGGGCGAGAACGCCGCGATCGCCTCCCTCGCGGCCGCCGCCGCCGCGTGTGCGCGAGTCGGCGGCAACAGCCGGGACCTGAGGGCCTTCGCCGACGACCAGCTCGCCTGGATCACCGGCCGCAACCCGTTCGACACCTCGATGCTGCACGGCCGCGGCCGCCACAACGCCGACTACTCCTCGGACTTCCCGAACCTGCCCGGCGGCATCGTCAACGGCATCACCTCGGGCTGGACCGACGAGAACGACATCGCCTTCCTGCCCGACGACGCTCCCGAGGGCGACAGTTGGCGCTGGGCCGAGCAGTGGATCCCCCACACGGGCTGGTTCCTGCTGGCCGTCGCCTCAGCCCGCTGACCCGACCAGCTCGGCCAGCAGCGGGCTCGTGTCGGGCTCGTCGCCGGAGCCGCCGGCGTGCGCGAGCGTGAGCTGGTGGGACAGATCCGCCGAGTGGTAGCTCAGCGTGAAATAGCCGAAGATCCCGCCGGTGTGCCCCCACAGGACCAGGCCGCCGGGCAGGGTCCGCTGCTCGACCCCCAGCCCGTACGCCGTACCGTCTCCGCTCGGTACGACGGTCAACATCGCGGCGAGTTCGTCCGCACCGAGCAACTCCCCGCCGAGAACGGCCGCGTAGAACCGGTTGAGATCCGCCGCCGTCGACGCCACCTGCCCAGCCGCCCAGGCCTGGGACGGGTTCATCCGGGCGCAGTCGACCAGCTGACCGTCAGCCTGCAGATACGCGTGCAAGTGGGGATCCGGCAGGACCACCTCGTCACCGGGCGCCTGGGTCCGGGTCAACCGGAGCGGTTCCAGGATCCGCGCCCGCACCTCGTCGGCGTACGAGCGGCCGGTGACGGCCTCGATCAACAGGCCGAGCGCGATGTAGTTGGTGTTCGAGTACGACCAGTCGGCCTGCACCCGCGGCTTCCCGGCCACGGCGGCGAGCGTCTCGGCCGGCTCCCAGTGGTCGTACCGGATCCGCAGGAGCCCGGCCACGTCGGGCAGGTCGTCGGTGTAGTTGTGCAGCCTGCTGGTGTGGTTGAGCAGCTGACGCAGGCTGATGTCCGCGGGCACCTTCGGCACCCAGGCCGTGACCGGCTCGTCCAGCCGCAACCGGCCCTCGCCCACCAGCTGCAGTACGACGACCGCCGTGAACGTCTTCGTGATGCTGCCCGCCCGGAACCAACTCTCCGGGTCGACGGGCGAACGCGACGACCGCTCCCCCACCCCGCTCACGCCGATCCAGTCGCCGTCCGGCGAACGACGGTGCAGCAGCACCCCGGACGCGCCGTTGGTCACCAACGAGTTCAGCGTGCTCTGCAGGTTCTCCACGCACGGAGGCTACTCGCGGGGTTGCCGCTCCGGCTGCTCGACGGTCGCCTTGATACCACTCAGGGTCCGCTGCAGGGCCTCGTCGATGGACGGGCCCTCGGCGTGCTCGGTGTGCAGCCGGACCGTCAGCTGCGCGGTGCCGTCGGCGACGAAGCCGACCTCGAGCTCCCCGTGGTAGTCGTTCGGCCCCGGAGCGGACCAGCGGATCTTCCGGTCCTCCTCGACGATGTCGAGCGTCGCCTCGCTGCGTTCCTCGTGCTGGTCGACCACGGCGGCGACCTCGACCCGCTCGTGCACGGGCTCGCCGGGCCGGCGGGCCTCCGCGCCCTGCGACTGCCTCGACGGCGCGTCCAGGCGGTGTGCCTCGGTCATCTGCGGCAGGTACTCCGGCAGCCGCTCGACGTCGGACAGGTAGTCGAACAGCACGTTCGGCGCGACGTCCACCACGGTCGAGGCCTCGTAGTCACCCATCGGATCCGTCCTTGTCTCGGGAGCACCCGTACGACGCCCGGGTACCCGCGGCCGACCGGCGGAAACAGCCCGCGACGGCCGTCGGCCGAACCGCCGGCAAGTCATCATCCGGGAGTTATGTGCAACGGCGGGAACGGCCAGGCATCATATGCTCATGACGGAGCAGGGCTCGGCCCCGGCGGTTGAGAAGCAGCAGTTGCAGCAGGCGCTGGAGCACGAGGGCCCCGAGCCCGTCGTGGCCGACGTGTTCGCCCGGCTGGCGATCGAGTTGCACGACGCCGACGGCCTCGACGAGACGGTCGACGCCGTCGTCCGGTTCGCTCTCCAGGCCGAGGCCTGCACGTACGCCGGCGTGGTGCTGTCCGCGCCCGGCGGCTGGGAGATCGGCGCGGTCACCGACCCGGTCGTGACCAAGATCTACACCGAGCAACTCGACACGGGCGAGGGCCCGCTGATCGTCGCGCTCACCGGGGGAACCACCGTGCACGTCGACGACGTCGCGGCCGAGACCCGCTGGCCGGCCTGGCGCGACCGCCTCACGTCGTACGGCGTGGGCTCGGTGCTGCACGTCCCGATGTGGTCCGGCGACCGGACGCTCGGCGTGCTGAGCCTGTACAACGGGCAACCGCACGCGTTCGACGCCGACGACGAGGCGATCGCGCACATCCTGGCCCGGCACGCCTCGGTGGCGGTGGCCTCGGCGCGTGACGGCGAGTCGATGACGGCGGCGGTCGACGCCCGCAAGCTGGTCGGGCAGGCGATGGGCATCCTGATGGAACGCTTCGGGCTGGACGAGGCGCGCGCGTTCGAGATCCTCAAGCGCTACTCCCAGCACACCAACACCAAGCTGAGGGACGTCGCCCAGCAACTGATCGACACCCGTAAGCTGCCCCAGTGACCTCCGCACCGCCCGCAGCCCCCGACCGCCGCCGACCAGGGCCCGGTCGCACTGTGATGAAGACTTCGATACCCGATGCGTAACGCAACCTTGCTCTGGGCACCTAGGAGGTCGAGCGCAGACCAGCCCGGAGGACGACGCCCGTGACGGACCCGTACGCCGAGATCAACGGCCACCAGGTGATCGATCTGCACCGGGTGACCTCGGAGGGCCGATTCTCCGCCGGACCGGTCTGCATCCGCTGCGACGCCCACTTCGACGACCGTCGCGAGATCGAGCACACGGCGTGCCCGGTGCCGTTCTCCACCGGCAACCACGACCTGCTGGTCGACCCCGACGACGGCTTGCTCTACTGCACCCGCTGCCCACTGGTCGCCTACGACCTCGCCGACGCCGCCAGCGAGGAGCCCTGTCCCGGCCCGCTGCACGACCGGCGCCCCTGGCGGACCGATCGCCGTTGAGTCGCACCTGAGCGCGGGCCGGCCGGGCTGCGAAGATGGCGGAGTGGACATCCTGCGCCGCAACAACGTCACCACCACCGGCACACCGGACGGCCGCGCGGTCGTGCTCGCCCACGGCTTCGGCTGCGACCAGAACATGTGGCGATCGACCGTCCCGGCCCTGGCCGGCGAGCACCGCGTCGTCCTGTTCGACTACGTCGGCGCCGGCCGGTCCGACCCGGCGGCCTTCCACGAGCAGCGGTACTCCAGCCTGGACGGGTACGCCGACGACGTCGTCGAGGTGTGCGCCGCGCTCGACCTGCACGACGCGGTGTTCGTCGGGCACTCGGTGAGCGCGATGATCGGCGTACTGGCGGCCCGCCGGGCGCCGGAACGGATCGGCGCGCTGGTGATGGTCGCGCCCTCGCCGTGTTACCTCAACGACGGCGACTACCGGGGTGGCTTCGACCGGGCCGACATCGACGAACTGCTGGCGTCGCTGGAGTCCAACTACCTCGGCTGGTCCTCCGCGATGGCGCCGGTGATCATGGGCACCCCGGACCGGCCCGAGCTCGCCGAGGAGCTGACCGCGAGCTTCTGCGCGACCGACCCGCTGATGGCCCGGGTCTTCGCGCGGACCACGTTCCTGTCCGACGCGCGCGCCGACCTGGCCTCGGTGACGGTGCCGACGCTGATCCTGGAGTCGCGTGAGGACGCGATCGCGCCGCGTGCGGTCGGGGCCTACACGCACGCCGCGATCGAGGGCTCGACGCTGGTCACCCTCGACGCGATCGGCCACTGCCCGCACCTGTCCGCGCCGGCCGCGACCAACCAGGCGATCACCGACTTCCTCGCCGGCCTGCGGTGATGTCCGGCGACAGCACCGAAGAGGTCTACGAGACCGCGCCGAGCGGACACCTGTCCACGGCGATGGACGGCACGATCGTCAAGATCAACGCGACCCTGCTCGGCTGGCTCGGGCTGCGGCGGGACGCAGTGGTCGGGCAGCTGCGGTTCACCGACCTGCTGACGATCGGCGGCCGGCTGTACTACGAGACGCACCTGGCGCCGTCGTTGCGGATGCAGGGCGCGGTCAGCGGCATCGCGCTCGAGCTCAAGCGCGACGACGGCGGGCGGATCCCGGTGCTGGTCTCGTCGGTGGTCAAGTACGACGAGGCCGGCGAGCCGGTCCTGATCCGGTCGACGGTCTTCGACGCCCAGATCCGGCGCGCGTACGAGGAGGAGCTGCTGCGCGGCCGCCAGTACGCCGAGCAGGCCCGGCAGCTGGCCGAAGTCGCTCAGCGTGACGCCGAGGCGGCCCATCGCCGGGCCGACGCGGATCGGGCGCAGCTCCAGGACGCCCTGTCGGTGCTCCAGCAGGCTCTGCTGCCGGACCGGCTCCCCGACGTACCGGGGGTGGAGACCGCGGCTTATTACCACACCGCGTCGTCGATCCAGCTCGGCGGAGACTTCTACGACGTGTTCGCCGTCGATCGGCAACGCTGGGGATTTTTCCTCGGTGACGTCTGCGGCAAGGGCCCCGAAGCCGCCGCGGTCACCTCGCTCGCCCGCTACACCCTGCGCGCGGCCGCGCTGCACGACCCGGGATCGGCTCTCGCCACGCTGAACGCCGTACTCAACGAGCGGTACGCCACCGGCGATCCGCGCTACTGCACCGCCGTCTTCGGAACGCTCCGGCCCGACCCGGCGACCGGTCAGGTCGCCGTCGCGTTCGCCTCCGGCGGCCACCCGCCGCCGCTGCTGATCCGGGCCGAAGGCACCGCCGACTTCGTCTCCACCTCCGCCGGAACCCTGCTCGGCATCCTGCCGTCCGGCGAGTTCCCACCGACCCAGCTCGTGCTCCGGCCCGGTGACACTCTCCTGCTGTACACCGACGGCCTCACCGATGCCCGCGTCGACGAGGACGAGTTCTACGGCGAGCAGGCCCTGCGCACCCTCGCCCTCCAGCACGCCGGCGCGCCCGCGAGCGAGCTGGTCGAGGCCCTGTCCGAGGTCCTGACCAGCTTGGGTGTCCCGCTCGCCGACGACACCGCGTTGCTCGCGCTCCGGGCCTGCGGCTAATCCACGGGAACCTTCACTCCACGCGCGGCCGCCACCTCCAGTGCCTCGCGCGCAGGGGCCGTCATCCAGCGCAACGGCTGGTCCAGCACCCTGGACACGATCGGCTCCTCCAGCCGCAGGATCTCGGCCACCCGGCGCAGGGCGTCGGCCTCATCGGTTGCCGAGTACAACAAATGGATCACCTCGTGGCGGTGGGCGTAGACGCTCAGCGTCGCCGCCGCCAACCCCGGATCGACCGTGTCCGGCCGAACCTCCTCAACACTGTCCCCGTGAGTCTTCATGACTCCACAACGCGCCAGCGGACCGCTCTGTCACGCCGCGGGCCTCACCGAAGCTGGAAGCCCCTCACCCGGAGCGCCTCGCGCAGGTGCTCGCGGCCGTTGAGGCCGGTGACGCTGCCGAAACGAGCCGCCACCCGGCGTACCCAGCTTTGCGGCAGTCCCGCGGCGGCGTAGTAGCGGTTGAGCAGGTGCTCGTAGGCCTCGACGTGCGCCGCCTGCGGTTCGAGCGCGTACTGCTCGTGGTGCAGAACCGCCTGCTGCGGAAGCCTCGGCTTGACCGTCGTTTCGTCGTACCGGTCGGGACGGCCGACGGTCAGCCCGAACACCGGGAAGACGTGCGCCGGCAGGTCGAGCTCCGCGGCCACCTCGAGCGGCCGGTTGCGGATGGCGCCGACGAACACCGTGCCGAGCCCGAGCGACTCGGCCGCCAGCGCCGCGTTCTGTGCCGCGAGCGCGACGTCCACGAACCCGAGCAGCGCGGCCTCGACGAAGTCCGCGCCCTCCGGCGACGCCTGCCCGATTCGCTCGGTCACCTGGCGGGCCCGCGCCAGGTCGGCGAGCCACACGAGCAGCAACGGCGCCTGCGCGATGAAGTCCTGCTCCCCGGCGAGCTCGGCCAGCCGCGCACGCCTTGCCTGGTCCCGTACGGCGACGACGCTCCACAGCTGGAGGTTCCCGGAGGTGGGCGCCGACTGCGCCGCGGCCACCAATGCGGTCAGCGTCTCGTCGGAGACCGGGTCCGGACGGTAGCTCCGCACCGACCGGTGAGCCAGCTGCTGCGCGAGCACCTCGTTCCACACCGCCGGCGGCTCGATCGTCGCCTCGCCGCCGTACCGCAGCTGATAGGAGGTGCCGGGCGAAAGCGTCATCTGCAGGTCCTCACCGAAGCGTCGAAAGCCGGGTCCATCGGAAGTCAGCGTAAGGACGCTCGCCCGGGGGGCCCGGACGATGCCCACAGGCCGGAATGCTCGGCGCTGGGAAGAATTCGCCGGGACACCGCGTTACGACTCTCGAACCTCCTGGTTGACGCGTCAACTCCAGACTATGATTGACACGTCAACCCGAAGAGGAAGCGACCTGAACGAGGTGACAGCGGTGACGACGAGCGGTTTCGAGTTGGGTCTCGACTCCTTCGGCGAGGTGGCCACGGACGATGGCCGGATCATGAGCGACGCCGAGACCGTGCGGCTGCTGGTCGAGGAGGCGAAGCTGGCCGAGTCGGTCGGGCTGGACGCCTTCAACCTCGGCGAGCACTACCGGACCGGCCACAACGACTCCGCGACCCCGGTCCTGCTGGCCGCGATCGCCTCGGCGACCGAGCGGATCGCGCTCGGGACGTCGGTGACCGTGCTCAGCACCAACGACCCGGTCCGGCTGTACCACGAGTTCTCCACCCTCGACGCGGTCTCCGGCGGCCGGGCCCAGATCGTGCTCGGCCGGGCCTCGGCGACCGAGTCGTTCCCGCTGTTCGGTTACGACCTGGCCGACTACGAACGGCTCTTCGAGGAGAAACTGGAGCTGTTCGTCCGGCTGCAGCGCGAGGAGGAGGTGACCTGGTCCGGCACGGTCCGGGCACCGCTGACCGGCCAGACCCTGCACCCCCGGATGCGCCCCGGCGGCATCCCGACCTGGATCGGCGTCGGCGGTACGCCGAACTCTGTGCTGCGCGCCGCCCGCTACGGCCTGCCGCTGATGATGGCGATCATCGGTGGCCGCCCCCAGCGTTTCGCCGGCAACGTCGCGCTCTACGAACGAGCCCTCGACGACCTCGGCACGCCCCGGCTCCCGATCGGCCAGCACTCGCTCGGCCTGATCGCCGAGACCGACGCCGAAGCCCAGCAGACCTGGTGGCGCTACTGGCAGCCGGTGGTCGAGAACCTCGCCCGCGAGCGCGGCTTCTACGCACCGACCAAGGACCGCTACCTGGCCGAGATCGACCACGGCGCGCTGTTCGTCGGCTCCCCGGAGACGGTCGCACAGAAGATCGCCACGATGGTTCGCGACCTGCACCTGAGCCGGTTCGACCTCAAGTACGACGTGATGTTCCTCCCCCGGGAAGCCCGGGCCCGCACCGTCGAGCTGCTCGGCCGCGAGGTCGCGCCGCGGGTGCGCGAACTGATCGCCGAGCAACCCACCGCCGCCTGAACCACTTCCGCACCACCCCAGAACAAGGAGCGCAGCAGCCGTGACAGCAATCGAGTTCGGACTCGACACCTTCGGCGACGTCCCCCAGGACGACAACGGCCAGTTGGTCTCGCACGCCGTGGCGATCCGCCAGGTCGTCGAGGAGGCCGTCGTGGCCGACGAGCTCGGCGTCGACGTGATCGCCCTCGGCGAGCACCACCGCCCGGAGTACTCGGTCTCCTCCCCGGAGACCGTGCTGGCCGGGATCGCGACCAGGACCAACCGGATCCGGCTGGCCTCCGGCGTCACCGTGCTCAGCTCGGACGACCCGGTCCGCGTCTTCCAGCGGTTCGCCACCGTCGACGCCCTGTCGAACGGCCGGGCCGAGGTGATCCTCGGGCGTGGTTCGTTCACCGAGTCGTTCCCGCTGTTCGGCTACGACCTGGCCGACTACGACGTGTTGTTCGAGGAGAAGGCGGACTTGTTCGTCAAGCTGCTCGACGAGAAGCCGGTGACCTGGACCGGTACGACGCGGGCGGCGCTCGACAACGCCGACGTCTACCCCAAGACCGAGTCCGGCCGGCTGAAGACCTGGATCGGCGTCGGCGGTTCGCCGCAGTCGGTGATCCGGACCGCGCACCACAACCTGCCGCTGATGCTCGCGATCATCGGCGGTCAGCCCGAGCGGTTCGCGCCGTACCTGGAGCTGTACCGGCGGGCCGCCCAGGAGTTCGGCACCACGGCGTACCCGGTCGGCATGCACTCCCCCGGTTTCGTCGCCGACACCGACGCCGAGGCGCGTGAGGTCTACTGGCCGCACTACAAGGTGATCCGCGACCGGATCGGGCAGCAGCGCGGCTGGCCGCCGATCCGTCCCGAGGAGTACCTGGCCGAGATCGAGCACGGCTCGCTCTACATCGGGTCGCCGGACACCGTCGCCGCCAAGATGGCGCGGGCGATCAGTTCGCTGGGTGTCGGCCGGTTCGACCTGATCTACACCAGTGGCACGCAGCCGATCGGCGCCCGGATGCGGGCGGTCGAGCTGTTCGGCGGCAAGGTGATCCCGCAGGTGCGCGAGCGGCTGGCCGAGCTGTCGCCGGCGGAGCAGGCATGAGCGCCACCGGCGTCCACACGATCGGGATCCTCGGCGCCGGCAAGGTCGGTACCGTGCTCGGCCGGCTGGCCGTTGCCGCCGGCTACAAAGTGCTGATCGCCGGCTCGGGTGACCCGGCCAAGATCGCGCTCACCGTCGAGATCCTGGTGCCCGGCGCCGTCGCCACCACCGCCGCCGAGGCGGCGGCGCGGGCCGACCTGGTCGTCCTGGCGCTGCCGCTCGGCAAGTACCGGACGATCCCGGCCGAGCAGCTGCGCGGCAAGCTGGTCGTCGACGCGATGAACTACTGGTGGGAGATCGACGGGCAGCGCGACGACCTGACCGACCCGCGGACGTCGTCCAGCGAGATCGTCCAGCGGTTCCTGGACGGCGCGCGGGTGGTCAAGGCGTTCAACCACATGGGCTACCACGACCTCGACGAAGAACCCCGCCCCACCGGTACGCCGGGCCGCAAGGCGATCGCCGTCGCCGGTGACCGCCCGGACGACGTTGCCGTGGTCAACGAGTTCGTCGACGACCTCGGCTTCGACCCGGTCGTGCTCGACCGGCTCGCCGACGGCGTCCGGCTCCAGCCCGGCGCCGAGGCCTTCGGCGCCAACGTCGGGGCCGACGACCTCCGGGCGATGCTCGACCGCTTCCCCGGCACCGAGCTCGGCAGGCAGGTGGCCGCCGCCCGTCAAGCCTGACGGCGGCGGATCCCGCGCAAGGTGATCAGGAATCGAGAAGCACCGGGCGGTGTCCGGCTCCTAGCGTGAAGCCATGACGAACACACAGCAGGCCAAGCGCAAGCCCGGAACGCCGGGCCCGTTCTCGCGCTGGATGCAGCGCACGACGGCCGCGCGGATGAGCAAGAAGATCCGCGGCGGCAAGGCACAGCTGATGGGCATGGACGTCTTGGTCCTCAACACGGTCGGCCGGCGCAGCGGGGAACCGCGGGCGACGCCGCTGGCCTGGTTCCCGGACGGTGACTCCTGGCTCGTGGTCGCCTCCGGCGGGGGCAGCCAGCACCCGGACTGGCACGCGAACCTGACCGCGCACCCCGACAAGGTCTCCGTCGAGTTCCCGGGGCAGGACGCCGTATCGGTGACGGCTCAGCGGCTGGGCAAGGCCGAGCGCGACGAAGCCTGGCAGCGGATCGTCGCGGCACAGCCCCGGTTGGGCAAGTACCAGAGCAAGTCCGAGCGCGAGTACCCGGTCATTCGCCTCACCCGGCGATGATCGCCGGATCCGTCAGCCGGGCAGGTCGTCGCGGACGCCGGCCAGGTGGGACCGGCTCCGGCCCGCGGCCAGCTCGGGGTCCTGCGCGCGGATGGCGTCCACGATCGCCGCATGCTCGGCCTGGTCACCCCGGTGCCGCGCGTGCCCGGCGTCCAGCTTCAGCATGTCCAGCATCGCCCGGCGGATCCGGGGCACGAAGCTGTCGAACAGTTCGGCCAGCACGAGATTGTGCGCGGCGGTGATCACGGCCCGGTGGAACGCGAGATCGGCCTCGACGTACTCGTCGTCCGGCGACTCCGCGGCGGCCCGCGCCCGCTGCGTCAGCGTCCGCTTCAACGCGCGCAGGTCGGTCGCCGTTCGCCGAGCCGCCGCCAGCCGGGCCGCCTCGGTCTCGATCGCCAGCCGCCCTTCCAGTACGTCGGTGATCGCGGCCCGGCGCAGCACCCGGTCCCAGTCCTCGACCGGCTGCGCCCCGACCACGAACACTCCCGCGCCCTGCCGGCTCTCCAGCACCCGCCGCCCGGCCAGCTCGCGGACCGCCTCCCGCACCGTCGACCGGCCGACGCCGAGCTGAGCCGCCAGCGTCGTCTCGCCGGGCAGCTTCTGGCCCACCGGCCACTCGCCGGCGCCGATCCGGCGCAGGATCTCGTCGGCGGCCTGCTCGGCCAGAGGGTGACGGCGGATCATCGCACCACTCTAGCTCCTCAGCTTGTCTGAGGAGCTGGCCCCGGGTTAGGGTCGGTCCGTGTCCTGGAGCCGCCTTCTTCTCAGCCGCCACGGCGGGAGCTGATTCGACCGGCGCCCCTCCGTGGAGTGCTGGTGTGCGCCGGTCCCCGTGCTCTCCCGCAAGGACACCTTCATGGACCACCGCTGGAATCGCCAGCAGCCCTCGCCGATGCCGAACCACCGCTACCGCCCGGTCTTCGACCGTGTGCCGGTGGCCCCAATTGCCCGGGACTGGCCCGACCGCCGGACGACCACCGCCCCGCTGTGGGTCCCGGTCGACCTGCGCGACGGCAACCAGGCCCTGGCCGAACCGATGGACCCGGCCCGCAAGCGCCGCTTCTTCGACCTGCTCGTCACCATCGGCTACAAGGAGATCGAGGTCGGCTACCCGTCCGCCTCGCAGACCGACTTCGACTTCGTCCGCCAACTCACCGACGTACCCGACGACGTCACGGTCGTGGTGTTCACCCCGGCCCGGCGGGCGCTGATCGAGCGCACGATCGAGTCCGTCCGCGACATCCGTACGCCGGTCGTCGTGCACCTGTACGCCGCGACCGCGCCGCTGTGGCGCGACGTCGTCCTGCGCCGGAGCCGGGACGACCTGACCGCACTCGTCCTGGACGCCGCGGACGACATCCTGCGCCTCACGCGGGATCGCGAGAACCTCCGCTTCCAGTTCTCGCCGGAGGTCTTCAACCTCACCGAACCCGACTTCGTCCTGGACCTGTGCAACCGGCTGACCACCCGTTGGGACGCGTCCCCGGACCGTCCGGTCGTGCTCAACCTGCCCGCCACGGTCGAGGTCGCGACACCGAACATCTACGCCGACCAGATCGAGTACATGGAAAAATCGCTCGACCGCCGCGACAGCGTCATCCTCTCGGTTCACCCGCACAACGACCGCGGCACCGGAATCGCCTGCGCGGAACTCGCGGTCCTGGCCGGCGCCCAACGCGTGGAGGGCTGCGTGTTCGGCAACGGCGAACGCACCGGCAACGTCGATCTGGCCACCCTCGCACTGAACCTCTACACCCAAGGCGTCGACCCGATGATCGACTTCTCCGACATCGACCACATCCGGCGGACCGTCGAGTACTGCACGCGGCTGCCGGTCCCGGCCCGGCACCCGTACGTCGGCGACCTGGTGCACACCGCCTTCTCCGGGACGCACCAGGACGCGATCCGCAAAGGGCTGGCCGAGCACAGCCGCCGCGCGCAGGCGGCCGGCGTACCGGAGCGGGAGCATCCGTGGGACGTGCCCTACCTGCCGATCGACCCGGCGGATCTCGGGCGTACCTACGACGCCGTGATCCGGGTCAACAGCCAGTCGGGCAAGGGCGGCATCGGCTATCTGCTGCAGACCGAGTACGGCCTGACGCTGACGCCCGAGCAGGAAGCCGACTTCGCTCGCCACGTGCAGCAACACACCGACAGCACCGGCCGGGAAGCCACTCCGGCCGAGCTCCACGCGCTCTACCACCAGGTGTACGCCCTCTGACGACTGACAGCCGAGCGCGCTGATGGTAGTTTCGGAACATGTTCCGAAACTACCATCGAAGCGGCCTGACCCTCACGGTCGTCGCCGTCGTCCAGTTCATGGTGTCGCTCGATCTGTCGGTCGTGAACGTCGGACTTCCGCAGCTCGCCGCCGGGCTCGGGTTCAGCGCGACCGGCGTCACCTGGGTGATCCACGCCTACGCCCTCACCTTCGGCGGTCTGCTGCTGCTCGGCGGCAAGGCCGGCGACCGCTACGGCCGCAAGCGGATGCTGCTCGCCGGCCTCGCGCTGTTCGGCCTCGCCTCGCTCGCGGGCGGCTTCGCCCAGGAACCCGGCCACCTGGTCGCCGCCCGCGCCGCGCAGGGAATCGGGGCCGCCGCCTTGGCCCCGGCCGCGCTCTCCCTGCTGGCCACCACTTTCCCCGGCGGCCGGGCGAGAGTCCGGGCCTTCGGCGTCTGGAGTGCGATGAACGCGGCCGGCGGCGCGCTCGGCGTCCTGATCGGGGGCGTGCTGACGCAGTACGCGAGCTGGCGGTGGGTGATGTTCGTGAACGTCCCGATGGCCGCCGTCGCGTTCGCGCTGGCCTGGCGGGGTGTCGCCTCCGACCTGCCCGCCGTACGACGGGGCCGCCCGGACGTGCTCGGCGGCGTCCTCGCGACGGTCGGGATGACCATGCTCGTGTTCGGTGTCGTCCGCACCGACCGGCACGGGTGGGCTTCGCCGACGACCGCGATCACGCTGGCGGTCGCCGTCGTCCTGCTCGCGGCTTTTGTCCTCGTCGAGCGCACCACGCGCCGGGAACCGCTGGTCCGGCTCGGCCTGTTCGCCAACCGGTCCGTCTCCGGCGCGAACGCGTTCAACCTGCTGGTCGGTGCGGCGATGGCGTCGGCGTTCTACTTCATGTCGCTGTACCTGCAGCGCGTGCTCGACATCGGGCCGGCGCTGACCGGCGTGATGTTCCTGCCGTTCGCGCTCGGCGTCGTCGCCGGGTCGGTGCTCGCGGTCAAGCTCGGCTACCGCTTCGCGCCGCGGAACCTCCTGATCGGCGGCGCGCTGCTGACCGCGAGCGGGTTCGCCTGGTTCGGGCTGATCAGCCCCGACGGCGCGTTCGTGACCGACGTACTCGGTCCGTCGATCCTCGCCAGCGTCGGCTTCGGTCTCTGCCTGGGGCCGCTCGTCGCGACCGCGACCACAGACGTCGAGCCGCACGAAACCGGTACGGCGTCCGGTCTGCTCAACAGCTCCCGCCAGCTCGGCGCTTCGCTCGGCCTGGCCGCCCTCGGCACCGCGGCGCAGCGGCACACCGGAGACACGCTCACGTCGGAGACCCTCAACACCGGGTACGCCCGAGGCCTGACCTTGTGCGCGGTGCTGCTGCTCGCCGCCGTACTCGTCGCTGTCGCGTTCCTCCGCCGGACTGGGGATCAGCCCGCGGCCAGTGCGGCGTAGTCGGCGGCGGTCAGCGGTCTGTTGGTCAGGGAGCCGTCCGCGAGCAGGGCGTCGACCGGGAGACCCTCGCGCTCGAAGGTCACCTCCCTGACCGTCGGCACCGCGGTCGCCGACAGCACGATCTGCCCGACCGCGAGTACGTTCTCCGCCGCCGAGCTCCCGTCGGTCTCGCCGGACAGCTCGATCACCGCCCGGTCACCCTCGAGCGCGACGACGGTCAGTTGCAGGCCCGTCGGCAGCGCCGAGGAGATCCCGGCGGCCCGCTCCCGATCGGTGGGTCCGGTCACCAGCGCGGCGACGGTCGCCGTCAGCCGGTCCTGGACCGGACCGCTCGGCAACTCGCGGACCAAGCGCACCAGCCGGTCGTCCCTGACGAAGTGCACCACGACGCTCACCTGCCCCGGGCCGGGCGTCGTCGGCGCGACGTCGCGCGGCAGCGCCGTCTCCCGCAACCGCGACGGCAACGCGTCTGGCTGGATCTGCACCGGCGACTCCTGCACCGGCACTCCACAGCCCACGAGCAGCAGCACGACGACCAGGGTCAGCGCCCACAGCCTCCTCATCGCTTCGCCTCCGGCAACCGTACGACGAACCGCGCGCCACCCGCGGGCGACGACGTGCACCACACGGCACCACCATGCGCCGCCGCGGTCTCCGCGACCAGTGCCAGCCCGAGCCCGGTGCCCGACGAGGACCCGCGGCGCGTCGGCCCGGTCGCGAACCGCTCGAACACCCGCTCGCGTTCCTCCGGCGGGATCCCGCTGCCCGCGTCGTCCACCTCCACCAGCACGTCGTCCCCGGACCGGCTGACCAGGACCGCGGTCAAGCCACCACCGTGCCGTTCGGCGTTCTCGAAGAGGTTGCGGAACAGCCGGCTCAACCGCGCCTTGTCGCCGAGCACCTCCAAGTCCTCGACGCCGGAGACCAGGGCCGGATCGCCCACCTCGTGCAGCACGTGCCGCAGCAACTCGCCGACGTCGACCCGCGCCTCGGGGCTCAGATCGAGCCCGGCGTCGGAGCGCGCCAGCTCGAGCAGGTCGTCCAGCAGCCGCCGGAACCGGTCCAGATCCGCCGAGATCAGGTCCAGCAGCTGCTGAGATCTCGGCGGCAGCTCGTCCCGGCGCGCGGTCAGCAGGTCGACGCTGCCCACCAAGGTCGTCAGCGGCGACCGCAACTCGTGGCTCACATCGGCCGCCAGCCGGGCGTCCCGCTCGATCCGCTGCTGCAGGGTCTGCACCATACTGTTGAACGAGGCAACAATCGTGGCGAGTTCCGGATCCTGTGTCGGCGGCAGGCGAGTGTCCAGCTCACCGCCGGCGATCGTCGCGGCGGCGACGGCGACCCGGTTCAGCGGCGTCACCACCGAGCGGCTGGCCCAGGCCCCGAGGGCCGCACCGGCCGCCGCGGCCAGCGCCGCGCCGCCGATCAGGATCGTGCTGAGCAACCGCAGGATCGCGTCGAGCTCGTCCAGCGGTGCGATCTCGTAGAACTCACCACCGACCGCCGGCAGCGGTACGCCGACCACGATCACCGGCCCGTCGGCAGTGCGCACCCGCTGGACCGCGGCCCGTCCCTCGGCGGTCTCGGCCCGCAAGGTCGCGGGAACCGCGTCCCGGCCCTGGTCCAGCGCCGAGGCGTACCACTGGTCCTGCCATTTCAGCACCACGGTGTGGCCGGCCGGCGTACCGGCTGCTGTCAGTACGGCGGAGACGTCGGCGCCCGCGGTCTCGAGCCGTCGCTGCACGAACCCGGCATCGGCGAGCGCCTGGTGCTGGACGACGCGTTCGCGCTGGTCGAGCAGATATCCACGGGCCAGCGCGTAGGTGCTGACGGCGAACACGGCGGAGACGAGCAGAGCCACCAGCGCGAAGCCGATCACGATCCGGTGCCGCAGGCCGAGCGCACCGATCCGCCGGGTCACCGCGGGTCCAGCCGGTAGCCCATCCCCCGCACGGTGACCACCAGCAGCGGGCGGCCCGGATCGCGTTCGATCTTGGTGCGCAACCGCCGGATGTGCACGTCGACGATCCGCTCGTCGCCGTAGAAGCCGTGCTCCCAGACCGACGACAGCAACGCCGGCCGGCTCAGCACCCGGCCCGGTGGTCGGGCCAGCTCCGCGAGCAGCCGGTACTCGGTGACGGTCAGGTTCACGTCAGCGCCCTGGAGCAGGACCGAACCGCGCGACCGGGACAGCACCAGGCGGCGGGACGGATCGGAGTCCAGGACGATGTCCGGCTCGGTCGCCTCGGCGCTGGTTCGCAGCCGGCGCCGCAACGCGCGAAGCCGGGCGGTGAGTTCCTTGATCTGGAAGGGTTTCGTGACGTAGTCGTCGGCCCCGGCTTCCAGCCCGGCCACGATGTCGTGGGTGTCGGACCGGGCGCTGACGATCACGATCGGGATGTCGCTGAGCCGGCGGATCTCCCGGATGCAGGTGAAGCCGTCGACCTCGCCGAGCATCAGGTCGACCAGCACCAGGTCGGGCATCGCGGCGCGCACCCGCGCCAGGGCAGTGGGCGTGTCGGCGGCCTCCGTGACCTGGTGTCCCTCGTCCTCCAGCGCCAGCCGCAGGACCGTGCGAATGCGGTCGTCGTCCTCGACGACCAGGACCTGCAACGCCATCGGACCATCCTCGCAACGATCGGCGGTCACTGACGACCGGGCCCGTTCTCGTCATCTGATCGTAAAGAAGGCGCTCGACCGTTCTCAAAGTGCGGCCGCGACAGTGGAACGATCCTGTCAGTGCCGCCGGGGAAGGTCGTTCGCGATGACGCACACCGTTCACAAGCCACCGCCCCGGAAGGCGATCGTGACGATCAGCCAGCAGGAGATCGCCGGTGGGCTGACCGAACTGCGCTGGCACCTGAACGACCTGGTGATGGACGGCGCGTGCCTGGTGGTGATCGACGTCTCCGACCTGGACCAGCTGTCCTCGACCCTGCTCTCGGCCCTGCTCGACACCCACCGGATGTGCCGCCGGCGCGGCGGCGGAGTCGTCATCCGGCACGCGAACCGTCGCGCCGCCGACATCCTGCGCCGGACCGGCCTCGACCGGGTCTTCGAGGTCGAGACCGCCGCGTGAGCCACCGCTACACCCACCGCCGCGCCCTGCCGGTCTCCCCCACGCGCCACTCCCTGCGCCGCCCCGGTACGCCGTACTCGCAGCCCGTACCGGGCACGACGTATCTGCCACACGGCGTCGCGATCGCCTGCGCCTCCGGCGACGCCCCTCGCCCTGGAGTCGACTACGTCGACCTCGCCGTCGTCGAGCTCGACGCCGCCACGGCGTACCTCGACGAACTCACCGGCACCGGCCTGCTCGCGCTGCCACCCGGCACCAACTCCCCCGGCCCAGCCACGCTCGACGAGCTCGACCGACTCGGCTGGCTCCTGCTCGACGGCGACCACGGCTCAGCGGCGGTCGCCGGCCGCACCACCGAGGGCAGCGTTGTCCTGTGCCTGTACGCCGACTTCGCCGTCACGCCCGACCCCGACCCCGCCACGCTCCACAACACCCTGACCGCGCTGCACTTCGCGGCGGGCCTGCTCAAGAACCCCTAGCCGGCGCTTGCGCGCGGACGTGGTCGATGGTCGCTGGGCCCCCGGCCCGATATCGTCGCCGACGACCTCGCCGCGGTGGCCGACCTGATCGTGCCACGCGACACCTACCCAGCGTGACCCCCACCATCGGGGGTTGGGTTGGGGCTGGTGAGGCAAAATGAACTCGTCGGCCGCTCCGATCCCCGGGGTGGTCATCATCGGAGCTGGGAGATCCTTGTGGCGACGCTCGACCCTGTAGACAGCGCTGCCGCCGACGCCTTCGCGCGACTGGCGGTGGAGTTGCACGACGCCTCGGGAGTCGAGGAGACCGTCGACGCCGTGGTGCAGTTCGCCCTCCAGGCGCTGAACTGCACGTACGCCGGTCTCGCGCTGTCCACCCGCGGCCACCGCACCGAGATCGCCGCGGTGACCGATCCGGTGGTCGCCGACGTGTACAACCTGCAGATCGACGCCGACAACGGGCCGCTGATCACCTCCATGCGCGAGCGGAGCTCGGTGCTGATCCGCGACACCGGCACCGACGGCCGCTGGCCGGAGTGGGCCGAGAAGGTCGCCGGTCTCGGCGTGCGGAGCGTGCTCGACGTGCCGCTCATGCTCGGCGACGGCGGGTCACGGACCGTCGGCGTGCTCGGCCTGTACAGCCCCGACGTGGACGCGTTCGGCGTCGACGACGAGGCGATCGCCCGGATCCTGGCCCGGCACGCGACCGTCGCGGTCGCCACCGCCCGGCACGAGCAGACGATGGCCGAGGCCGTCGACGCCCGCAAGCTGGTCGGGATGGCGATGGGCATCCTGATGGAGCGCTTCGACGTCGACAGCGACCGCGCGTTCGCGATCCTCAAGCGCTACTCGCAGGACACCAACACCAAGCTGCGCGACGTCGCCCAGCAACTCATCGACACCCGCAAACTGCCCCGCTGACACGCGAGCCCGGCGCACCCGCTCACGGGCCGCGCCCAGCTCACCCGCTGATGTCCGCGGCCAGCTTCTCCGCCTCCTGCTGGGTGAAGCCGGAACTGATCTCGACCTCACCACCGGTGATCGCCGACATCACCGTCGGCGCGCTGACGACCCGGCCGTCGACCACGATCGCGAGCTGATTGGCCGGCGGCGACTGCTTGGCCAGCTCGGCGGTGAGCTGCCCGAACAACCTGCCGCCCTCGTCGTCCAGCTCGAGCGCGACCACCCAGGACCCGTTCGAGTCGCGCGCCGTCACCTCGGACACACGGCTTCCGTCCAGCTCCACTGCGCCGAGTGTGTAGCCCGTGCCGTCCGCGCCGCAGACGACGCCGCCCGGGCCACTCGCCGGCGACGCGCATTCACCGGGCGCCACCTTCACCACCCGGCGGAACTCCACCGCCTTCGGCGCCGACGCCGGAGCGCTGTCCGATGACCCGTCGTCGGCGCGAAGCACCAGCAGCACGAGCATTCCGAGCAGAACGACCAGCACCAGGACGAGCGCGCCGACCACGATCAGCGGACCACGCTTCTGCCGCGACGGACCGTACGGCGGTGGCGGGTACGGAGTCTGCTGAGCCATGCCCGGGAGTCTATTCGGGCACGAGGTCTCCTGCCCTGAAACCCTTGTGTCGCATGGGTTCCGGGCCGTCGGGCGTCTGCAGCCGCCAGCCTCTGGCGCGGCGGCGTTCCCGCCAGTAGTGCGCGTAGCGACCGTCGCGCGCGAGCAGATCCTCGTGCCGGCCTTGCTCCACACACTGCCCACCGTCCAGTACGACGATGTGGTCGGCCGCCTGGAGCGTGTGCAGGCGATGGGCGATCACCAGCACGGTCCGATCGCGCGCCAGCGCCGTCATCGCCTCGTGCAGGGCGTGCTCGTTCTCCGCGTCGAGCGCGGCGGTCGCCTCGTCGAACAGCACGATCGGGGTGTCCTTCAGCAGCGCCCGGGCGATCGAGATGCGCTGCCGCTCGCCGCCGGACAGCCGGCCGCCCGCTTCACCGACCGGTGCGTGCCACCCGCCGGGCAGCCGCTGCACGATCTCGTCGACCCGCGCGGTCCGCGCGGCGGCGTACACCTGCTCGTCGGTCGCTTCGGGCCGGCCGACCCGGATGTTGTCGAGAACGCTGCCCTCGAACAGGTAGACGTCCTGGAAGACGACCGCGATCAGCGCGGTCAGGTCCTCGGTGCGCAGTTCGCGGACGTCGACACCGCCGACCCGCACCGCACCGGCCGCGGGATCGAAGAATCGCGCGATCAGCTTCACCACGGTCGTCTTGCCCGCGCCCGAGGCCCCGACCAGCGCGGTCAACCGCCCCGCCGGGACCTGCATCGAGAGTCCGGTCAGCACCGGCGACTCGCCGTACGAGAAGTGCACGTCCTGCAGCTCGACCGACGAGCCGTTCGGCCGCGCGGAACGCTCGGGCTCGTCCAGGGTCTCGGTCGCCAGCAAACTGTTGATCTCCTGCAACGCGTTGCCCGCGACCCGGAGGGCACCGCCCAGCTCAGCGGTCAGGATCACCGGCTCGACGAACCGGGCCGCGAGCACCAGAAGGGCGACCAGCTCCGCCGCCGCCAGCGACCCGCCGAGCACCAGATAGGTGCCCAGCGCAAGGATCGCGACGAACGACGCCTGCGCCACGAAGCCGAGCCCGACGACCCCCGACAGGCCGGCGCGCAGCATCCGGCGGCCCGCGCGATGCTGAGCCGCGAGCGCGTCGTCGAGCGCGGCGTGCCCGTCGACGGTTCGCCCGAAGGCGCGCAGGACCGGCTGAGCCCGGGCGAACTCCACGATCCGTCCGGCGGCGTCCGCGTGGATCCGGTCCGCCTCCTGGTCGGCGGCCTCCAGCGCACGACTCGTCACGCGATAGACCACGGCCACCACAACCCCCGCGACCGCCATCGCGGCGGACAACCGCCAGTCGAACCAGGCCATCGCCAGTACGACGACCGCCGGCACGACCGTGGCGTCGACCAGCTGCCGCAGCAGGTGCGCGGGCACTCCCATCACGTCGAGGATTCGCTGCGAGGCGAGCCGCCCGAGCCTGCCGACCCGATCGGCCGTGAACCAGGCCAGCGGCAGCTGCGCGACCTTGTCGCCGATCCGGTGATGCAGGTCGCGACTCAGCCCCGCGCCGGTCCGGAACCCGGCGAGCGTTGCCAACGGGCTGACCACCGCGTACCCGATCCACAGCGCCGCGAGCCCGATCACCCACGGCCAGGCCCGTCCCGGCTCGTCGCCGAGCAACTCCCGCAACGCGGGCACCAGAACGACGAACGCCGCACCTTGCAGCACCGCCGCGACCACGAGCAGCGCGAGCAACCGCCGCAACGTCCGGTCGTACCGCGGCCCGAGGGCCCTGAACAACCGCCGAATCATCGCGCCTCCCCCGATCCGACCGCGGCAGCCGTGCCCACCTGAACCTCCGAGGCACCCTCCTGCAATTCCCACAGCTGTGCGTAGCGACCACCGGCGGCGAGCAGCTCCTCGTGCCGGCCCTGTTCCACGATCCGCCCTTCGTCCAGCACCACGATCCGATCGGCACCCACCACCGACGCCAGCCGGTGCGCCACCACCAGCACCGTCCGCCCGGACGCGAGCTCCGACAGCGCGTCCTGGATCAACGCCTCCGACTCCGCGTCGGCGTGCGCCGTCGCCTCGTCCAGCACCACGATCGGCGTATCGGCCAGGATCGCGCGGGCGATCGACACCCGCTGTGCCTCACCCCCGGACAAACGGACGTCCCGCCCCACCACCGCGTCGTACCCCAGTGGGAGGGCTCGGATCCGCTCGTCGATCGCCGCGGCCCGCGCCGCACGCCGGACCGTCTCGTCGTCGGCCTCGCCAGCCGGATGTTGTCCCGCACACTCGCGTCCAGCAGCTGAACGTCCTGCAGCACGAACGACACCAGGCGATACAGCTCCGCGGGCGCGATCTCCCGCACGTCCACCCCACCGATCGCCACCCACCCCGACACCGGGTCGAAGAACCGCGGCAACAACTTCGCCAGCGTCGTCTTGCCCGATCCCGACGCCCCGACCAGTGCCGTCACCGTGCCCGGTTCGAGCACCAGGTCGATCCCGTTCAGCACCGGCCGCCCGGCGTCGTACCCGTATTCCACGGCGGCCAGCTCGACCCGGGCGCCCACCGGACGCCGCGGATCCCGCGCCACCTCCAACTCGGGTGCCGCAAGCAACGACCCGACGCGCTTGGCCGCCGCCGACGCCTTCTCCGCGTCGTGGCTGTAGTAGTGCAACGCCTGCAACGGCGACGCCAGCCCCAAGCCGAGAAGCGCGAACGGCAGCAATTCGGTCGCGTCGAGCCGCCCCGACGTCACCATCGCCGTCCCACCGACCAGTACGGCGAGCAGCACCGTCGCCGGACTCAGCAGCAGCTCCGACACCGCCGACGCCCGGTAGCCCTTCGACACCCAAGCGAGGAAGAACCGCGCGAAGTCGTCCGCCGCCTGCCCGTACTGCGCATGCGCCCGCCGGGCCTGGCCGAACAGCTTCACCACCGCGATCCCTTCGACGAACTCGACCACCCGGCCGGCGATCCGCTGCTGCGCCTCGTCGAAGGCGGCCGTCTGCGACTCCATCGTCATCGCCAGCCGGACGAACACCGCGACACCGATCGCGATCGGGATCAGCAGGATCAGCGCCATCCGCCAGTCCACCGTGAACAGGTAGACCAGCGTCACCACCGGCGTGATCACACTCGACGTCAGACTCAGCGCGGCGTGCGCGACGAGATGGTGCATGGTGTCGACGTCGTGCTGGACGGCCTTGCCGATGGCACCGGCACCGCGATCGGTGAACCACCCGAGCGGTACGCGGCCGAGGTGCCGGACCAGTCGCCGGCGGACCGACAGCTGGAAGTCCAGGTCCGCGTCGTGAGCCAGTGCACTCGCCACGCCGCTCAGCACCAGCCACACGACCAAAGCGCCCGCCGCGATTCCGGCCACCTGCCAAGCCCGATCCTGATCGACCGAACCGTCGGCCAGCAGGACCCGAGCCAACTCGGCGACCGCGGCGAAGGGCACGACCGCGACCACCGCCGCGGTGGCCTGCAGCGCGACCGCCAGGCCCAGCTGTCGTCGTACGGGCTGCAGCAGATCGCCCAGCCCGACCACTCCTGTCGAATTTCGGAACATGTTCCTAAAGTAGCACCGGTGACGACGCCACGCACCCCGGTGCTGGGATCGGCCGGCCGCGGCCAGCATGATGGGACCGTGCCCAGATCCAGCACCGCCGGCGGTCAGACCGGCCGTCCCCCCGTGACCTCGCGCGCCGAGATCCTCGCGGCGGCCCGCCGGCTGATCGACCAGAACGGCTGGGAGAAGCTCACGATCCGCGGCCTGGCCGGCGAGCTCGGCATCGGCGCCACGACGCTCTACCACCACGTCCGGAACAAGGAAGACCTGCTGCTCCTGCTGATCACCGAGTACGCGCTGCAGATCCCGCGGCCCGAGCTGCCCGCGGAGCCGCGCGACCGGATCGTCGCCGTCGGTGTGCTCATCCACGACGCCCTGGCGGCCTGGCCGTGGGCCGCCGAGGTGCTCGCCACCGACGGCTTCATCGCGCGGATCGGCGACCCGGCGCTCTGGGTGGTGGAGACCATCCTGGCCGGAGCCGTCGACCACGGCTGCACGCCGGCTCAGGCCGTCCTGGTCTTCCGCAACATCTGGTACTACACCGTCGGCGAGATCCTGGTCCGCGCCAACACCGCCCAGCACCATCGGCCCGAAACCGAGGACCCCGCCGGCTACAACACGGCGTTCAGAGGGCTGCAGAACCCCGACCTGCCGTACCTGTCCGCCGTCGCCGACCAGTGGGGCGAGATCGCCCAGGCGAACACGTTCCCGCAGGGGCTCAGCGCCGTGGTGGACGGCTTGCTCGCCCAAGCGACCAGCTGACGGCGGCACCCCTCTAAGGTGGCGGCGTGGAGAGCGAAGGCAGTTGGCGGGAGCGGCGGCGGGAGGCAGCAGCCGAGCAGGCGGCGGCGCTGGACCGCCGTCGCGCGGCCGAGACGGCCGAGGCACGGGCGCTGCTGGCCGGCTTCGTCGAGCAGGTGACGGCGGCCGGGATCGCGCCGCAGCCCCTGCGCGCACCGGTCGTCGGGTCCGGCGCGAGCTACCGGACCAACCTCGTCGGCTGGTACCTCAAGCGCAACCGGTCGCTCGCGGTCGATGCCGACGGCAACTTCTATGTGCTGGGCGTCCGGCCGAGCCTGAAGGCCCGCGTCTCGGGCCTCCAGGTCGAGCCGTCCGACCCGCCGCTGACCGTCGGGCTCGGTGCCCGGGACGGCGAGTCGATGCCGCTCAAGCAGCTACTGGCCCTTCGTCTCGAAGCCGGCGACGACTGGCCCTGACGGCGCCTGCCGCGGCCGTCGCGTCGCGACGACGTCCACCTGGACGGTCACGTCGTACCCGACGAACAGTCCCCAGGCCTCCGCGGGTGCGTTCCAGACGACCTGCCAATCGCGCCGGTCGATCGTCGTCTCCCCGTGGAACCGGAGCCCCGAGGCCAGCTCCAGATCCAGGGTGACCGGCTTCGTGACACCCCGCAGCGTCAGTAGGCCGGCCACCCGGAAGGCCGACTCCTCGAGGCGCGTCACTCGCGTCGACGAGAAGGTGGCCAGCGGATGCCCTGCCGTGTCCAGGAAGCTCCGGCACAGATGCTGGTCGCGGCGTTTGTTGCCGGTCCGGATGCTGTCGGTCCGGATCGTCAGTTGGACGCTCGACTGCGACGGGTCGTCACCGTCGAGCCGCGCCGTACCCTCGACGCGCTCGAAACGGCCCCGGACCCGGCCGGCCACCGCCTGCGCGACGGTGAAGCCGAGCTGAGTCTCGAGCTCGTAGTCACCGGACAGCCGGGTCAGCAGTTCGTGCGACCGCTCGGCGATATCCTCGATGTCACTCATCAGTTGTCCTCCTGGCTGGTGTCTCGCCGGTCCGACGACACAGCCGTGCGAACTGTGAGGCCTCACAGTTCGGTCCGCCGTTTCGTCGGACCCGGTGACGGCCCCCACCAGCGACGATCGGGAGATGCGCACGCCATGACCGACGACTCCGCCCTGGACGCGGTGATGAGCGAACGGCGGCAGCTGATCAACCTCGCGTACCGGATGCTCGGCTCGCTGGCCGACGCCGAGGACGTCGTCCAGGAGACCTACGCGCGCTGGTACGCGCAGTCCACCGAGCAGCGCGACGCGATCGACTCCCCCGGCGCCTGGCTGACCACCGTCGCCAGCCGGATCTGCCTCGACGTGCTCGGCTCGGCCCGGGCCCGGCGTGAGCGGTACGTCGGCGAGTGGATCCCCGAGCCGCTGCCCGACCGCCGCGAGCTGGCCGGCCCCACGGCAACCGATCCGGCCGAACGGGTGACGCTCGACGAGTCGGTCAACATGGCGTTCCTCGTCGTCCTGGAGTCGATGACCCCGGCCGAGCGGGTCGCCTTCGTGCTGCACGACATCTTCCGCTATCCGTTCCCCGAGGTCGCCGCGATCGTCGGCCGCTCCCCGGCGGCCTGCCGTCAGCTCGCGTCCTCGGCCCGCCGCCGGCTGACCGGCTCCCGCGCGCCGGTGCGTGCCGCGCCCGAGCACGCCGACGTGGTCCGGGCGTTCAAGGACGCCTGGGCCGCGCACGACGTCGCCGCGCTGATCGGCCTGCTCGACCCCGGCGCTCTGGCGGTCGCCGACGGCGGCGGCGTGGTCACGGCCCAGCTCGAGCCCGTTCAGGGCGCGGCACGGATCGCCCAGCTGCTGGTCGACGTCGCGGCCCTGGCTCCCGGCCTCACCATTGTCGAGCGCTCGGTCAACGGCCGGCCCGGCGTGATCGCTCAGCTCGACGGCGCCACCGTGGTGGTGATGGCCTTGCACGTCGAGCACGACCGGATCACCAACCTCTGGGCGGTCCGCAACCCCGAGAAGCTCCGCCCGTGGACCTGAGCTGCGCGGCTGCCGCGTCAAAGAGCCGGACTTCTGCCTGGGAAGGATCTTGCCCTCCCACCGCGGCCGGGCCTGGACGGAGAATGGAGCCATGACCGACGAGTTGGGCAGCTTTCTCAAGGCGCGCCGGGCCGCGCTGACGCCGTACGCCGTCGGCCTGCCCGAGACGTCGCACCGCAAGGTCGCCGGCCTGCGCCGCGAGGAGGTCGCGCAGCTGGCCGCGATCAGCGTCGACTACTACACGCGTCTCGAACAGGGCCGCGTGCAAGCGTCGGCGACGGTGCTCGCCACCCTCGCCCGCGCCCTGCGCCTGAACGACGACGAGCAGACCTATCTGTACGCCGTCGCCGGCAAGAGCGACGCCCGGCCGCGCCGTCGGCGTCCGGCGCAGAAGGTCCGGCCGGCGATTCGCCGTCTGCTCGACCAGCTGACCGAGAATCCGGCGATCGCGCTCGGCCGGCGGATGGACGTGCTCGCCTGGAACGAGGCCGCCGCCGCGCTGTTCACCGACTTCGCCCAGCTTCCCGTTGCCCACCGCAACTACATTCGCCTGCTGTTCACCGACCCGGCCGTCCGCGCGCTGCACGTCGACTGGCAGCACGACGCCCGCGACGCGGTCGCCGCGCTGCGGATGGAGGCCGCCGCCGATCCCGACGACCCGGCGCTGGCCCAGCTGGTCGGCGAGCTGTCGGTCCAGGACGCCGACTTCCGCACCTGGTGGGCCGAGGCGCGCGTGAACTCCGCCAGCTACGGCACCAAGCACTACCACCATCCGGTCGTCGGCGACCTGACCCTGGACTGCGACGTGTGGACCAGCCCGGACGGCAGCGGTCAGCGCCTGATGGTGCTGACCGCCGAGCCCGCGTCTTCGTCGTACGACGCCCTGCGATTGCTGACCTCCTGGCAGGCCTCAGTGAGCCGGTGAGGCGTTCTCCAGGAACTCGGCGGCCGCGCCCGCCTGGTACTCGCCGCCCGGGACGCGGGCGATGATGTTCATCCGGTTGGCGGCGTTGATGAACGCGATCAGGCAGATCAGCGTGCCGGTCTGGTCCTCGTCGAAGTGCTTGCGGACCGTCGCCCAGGTCTCGTCGGAGACCCCCTCGAAGGCGTCCGCGAGCCGCGTGCCCTCCTCGGCCATCGCGAGCGCGGCCCGCTCGGCCTCGGTGAAGACCGTCGCCTCCCGCCAGACCGCGACCATGTTCAGCCGGTGCTCGCTCTCGCCGGCCGCGACGGCCTCCTTGGTGTGCATGTCGACGCAGGCGGCGCAGCCGTTGATCTGGCTGACCCGGAGCTGCACCAGCTCACGCAGCTCCCGCGGCAGCGGGGACTCCTCGAAGACCAGCGCGGCGCCGGCGAACCGCTTGGCCAGCTTGGTGGAGGTCGCGCTGTCGAACAGGTTGAACCGAGCTTCCATGATCTGTCCCTCTCTCGTGTCCTTGGTTGTTCACGAGACACCGGACCGTCGGAGCGCGTGACGGGGCACGGAAGTGACCTGTGCCTCACCCCGAAAACCGGTGGCGGCCCGCCACCGCCGCTGGTAGCGTCGCCGGTCTGTCTTTTCGGGTGGCTTGTTCGCACTACGTGTGGATCGTTACGAACCGGGCGTGCTCCGGGGCGGGATCTCGAAGATCGCCGCCGGAACGTCGTTCGTTTCCCTCCAGCACGAGAGGTAACCCCTGATGGCCGACACCCCTGAGCTCGCCGCCGAACGCGCCTACCTGGCTGAGTCCCGCGCCGCGCTGCGCCGGATGCACCACGACGTCCTGGTCCGGGAGATCCCGGTCATCGGCAGCGAGGGCAACGACGAGCGCTTCACCAACGAAGCCAATCAGCGGGCGCACAAAGAACGCGTCCTGGCACTGCTGGACCTGCCCGACGTGCCGTTGTTCTTCGGCCGGCTGGACTACGACAAGGGCGCGATCGACGATCTCGAGCGGTTCTACATCGGCCGCCGGCACGTGCACGACGGCAGCGGCGTACCGATGGTCGTCGACTGGCGGGCGCCGGTGTCGGTGCCGTTCTACCGGGCGACGCGCAGCGACCGGCAACGCGTCGTGCTGCGCCGCCGGTACGGGTTCTCCGACACCGCGGAGCTGACCGGCTTCGAGGACGAACCGCTGATCGGCGCCACCGAGGCCGACCGGGCCGACGCGTTCCTGCGCGCCGAGATCGAGCGGCCGCGCACCGGTCCGATGCGCGACATCGTGGCCACCATCCAGCCCGAGCAGGACGATCTGGTCCGGGCACCGCTGCAGCCGAGCGTCTGCGTCCAGGGCGCGCCCGGCACCGGGAAGACGGCCGTCGGGCTGCACCGCGTCGCGTACCTGCTCTACACCGAGCGGGAGCGGCTGCGCCGCGGCGGCGTCGTGATCGTCGGGCCGAACCGCTCGTTCCTGTCCTACATCCGCAAGGTCCTGCCCGCGCTGGGCGAGGTCGACGTCCGGCAGATCACCATCGAGGAGCTGATCACCCAGCCGGCCTTGGCCGTCGACGCCACCGAGGCCGCGCGGATCAAGGGCGACGCGCGGATGGCCGAGATCCTGCGGCGCGCGCTGTGGACCTTCGTCGGTACGCCGGCCGAGGGAATCCTGTACAGCAAGGGATCCCAGCGGTACCGGGTGCACGACTACGAGGTCGCGGACATCGTGGCCGGCCTGCGCGAGTCGACCAGGTACACGCCCGGACGCAACGCGCTCGCCCAGCGCATCGCGCACGCCGTCCTGGTGCTGATGGAACGGCGTGGCGAGTCGCCGGACGACCGGGTGCAGAACGCCGTGGCCCGGTCGAAGCCGGTGAAGCAGCTGGTCGACGCGGTGTGGCCGAAGGTGACTCCCGAGCAGGTGCTGTGGCGGTTGTACTCCGACACCGAGTTCCTGGCCGCGACCGCGCCGGAGCTGACCGACGACGAACGCACGGCGCTGCTGTGGCCCAAGGCGCCCCGGTCCTGGAAGTCGGCGAAGTGGTCGAGCGCCGACGCCGTGCTGCTCGACGAGCTGGACGACTTGATCGAGCGGCACGCCGGCTCGCTCGGGCACCTCGTGCTCGACGAGGCGCAGGACCTGTCGGCGATGCAGCTGCGCGCGCTCGGACGGCGCTGCCGGACCGGCTCCGCGACGGTCCTCGGAGACCTCGCCCAGGCGACAACCGCGTGGGCGGCGGGCCCGTGGGACCAGGTGCTGGCCCATCTGGGCAAGCCGGACGGGATCGTCGCCGAGCTCGACCGGGGCTTCCGCGTGCCGGAGCAGATCATCGACTTCGCGGCCCGGCTGCTGCCGGCGATCGCGCCGACGCTCGGAACGCCGACCGGAGTCCGGACCGTCGCCGACTCGCTCAAGATCGTTGCCACTGACAAGGAATTGTTCGGGGCAACGATCGTCGAGGCGTGCCGCGAGGCGCTTGCCGGGGTCGGGTCGGTCGCGTTGATCGCGGCCGACGAGCAGGTCGAGCAGTTGCGCGACGTCCTGGCCGGCGCGGGTCTCGAGGCGGCGCTGCTGGGAGCGGTCGAGGACGCCATGGACACGACCCGGCTGGTCTGTGTCCCGGCGACCCTGGCGAAGGGGCTGGAGTTCGACGCGGTGGTGGTCGCCGAGCCGTCGCGCATCGTCGCGGCCGAGCCACGCGGCCTGCAGCGCCTGTACGTCGTACTGACGCGCGCGGTCAGCCGGTTGCAGATCGTGCACGTGGATCCGTTGCCCACGGCCCTGGGGTAGCGGGGGTTTCCCTGATGGGTTGATCAGGTCTTTCCCGGTTTCGGTGGTCGTCGGCGCGGCGGCAGGGTGGAGTCACCGAAACAACAGAGAGGCACACGCGTGACAACACGACTTGGGAGGCGTCCGCGGCTCGCCGTGGCGGGGGTCCTGACGGCAGCGCTCGTGGCCGCGCCGGCGACGGCGATGGCGGGCGGAACGTCCGAACTGCAGCACGAGGTGGACGCCGTGGTCGCCGCGGGAGCGACGAGCGCGACGGCCGAGATCAGCACAGCGGACCGGCGGGTGCGCGCGTCGAGCGGCACCGCGGTGGCCGGCTCCGACCGGCCCGTGCCGGCGAACGCGCGGTTCCGGATCGGCAGCGAGACCAAGGCGTTCCTGGCCACGGTGGTGCTGCAGCTGGTCGACGAGAAGCAACTCACGCTCGACGACACGGTCGAGTCTCTGCTGCCCGGCGTCGTCCCGGACGGCGACCGGATCACCGTGCGGCAACTGCTCAACCACAGCAGCGGACTGTACGAAGTGCTCGCGACGATGCCGAACCCACGCTCCAAGGAGTTGCTGAAGATCCGGTGGAACACCTGGACCACCGCGGAACTCGTCGCACGGGCCACGGCGTACCCGCTGGTCTTCACGCCGGGATCGAGGGTGCAGTACAACAACACCGGCTACCTGGTGCTCGGCCTGATCGTCGACAAACTCACCAACTCCTCGTACGCCGACCAGATCGAGCGCCGGATCATCCGGCCGCTGCGCCTGACAGGGACGTCGGTACCCGGCACCGACCCGTTCGTGCGCGGCCCGCACGCCCACGGCTATCTTCCGCTGCAGCGCAACGGGGCCGTGGAACTGGTCGACATCACCACCGTCAACCCGTCGATCATGAACGCGGCCGGCGAGATGATCTCCACCACCCGCGACCTGAACCGCTTCTTCGGCGCGCTGCTCGGCGGCGAGCTACTGCCCGCCCACCTGCTGGCCGAGCTCAAGAAGACGGCGCACAACTCGCAGTACGGTCTGGGCCTGATCAGCCGTTCGCTGTCCTGCGGCACCGCGTGGGGCAAGGACGGCGACGCGCCGGGGTACTCGACCTGGACTTTCGTCTCGCCGAACAACACCCGGCGCGTCACCGTCTCGGTCACCTGGGGCACGGGCAACCACAAGGCCGCCGTGAACGCCCTGCTCGACAAGGAGCTGTGCCGCTAACGCCGGACGATCCGGACGTGCGTCACCGCCGGCGAGCAGCGGTGCTGGACCACTCGGTACTGCCGCAGCGCATCGCCGAGTCCCGCGAACAGCGGCTCGCCGGCACCGGCCAGCAGCGGCGCCACCGCGATGTTCAGCTCGTCGATCAGCCCGGCCCGCAGGTACTGCCGCACGGTCGCCGCACCGCCGGCCACGATCACGTCCTTCTCACCGGCCACCTCTCGCGCCCGCTCCAGCACGACCTCGATCGGCTCGCTGGTGAAGCGGAAGGTCGTCCCGCCCTCCATCTCCAGATCCGGCCGCGGGTGATGGGTGAGCACGAACGTGTCGTGGTGGTACGGCGGGTTGTCGCCCCACCAGCCTTTCCACGACTCGTCCGGCCACTCCCCCCGGATCGGCCCGAACATGTTGCGCCCCATGATGGTGGCCCCGAACGCGTCCGCGTCGAGCCCGATCTCGGCGTCCAGCCCGGTCGCCGTGCCGTCGAACAGCGGATCCATCCAGTCGTGCAGGTGTTCCACTCCGTCCCCGAACGGCTCCTCCAGCCGCTGGTTCGTCCCCGCGCCGAACCCGTCCAGCGTGATCGTGAAGTTGTGAACCCGAACCTTGCCCATGATCGTTTCCTCCTGCGTCAGTGGCTTGCTGTCACCCGGTGGTCGGAGCGGTCCGCCGTCGTTTGACATCTAGACTGCCGCCATGGCCGGCCGAAAAGCGCGCGTCAGCGACGTGCACGAGGTGGCGCTCGGGATGCCGCACGTCACCGTGGAGAAGGGTGGCTCGGGCAATCCCGTCTACCAGGTGGGCGGCAAGTCGTTCGTGTTCTTCCGGACTCCGCGCCCGGACGCGTTCGACCCCGACACCGGCGAGCGGTACGACGACGTGATCGTGATCTGGGTGCCGTCGGAGGAGGACAAGCTCGCGCTGGTCTCGGACGACAACAGCCCGTTCTTCACCACGCCGCACTTCGACGGGCACCTGTCGGTGCTGGTCAGAGGCAGCGAGATCGGCGGACTGTCCCGGCAGGAGCTGACCGAGGTGATCCAGGACGCCTGGCTGTCCCGGGCCTCGAAGCGGCGGGCGACGGCCTGGCTCGAGGAACATCGGCTGGCCTGATGCCCGGCTATCGTCCGGGCTGGAAGGTCGCTGAACTCGGGAGGCAACTGTGGGCGACGGGTCGACGGTTGTCGTCGCGATCCTGGCGCTGCTGGTCGCGGCGGGCGTGGTCTGGGGCGTCGTCGCCCTGGTCCGCCGGCAGCGGTTCATCACGTCGGTCCGCGACCGCGGCTGGACGTTCGTGAACAGCCCGGACTTCGGCGCCGTCGCCCGGCTCGGCAACCCGCCGTTCGGGATCGGCTTCCGGCGGAACCCCGACGACCAGATCACCGGGCGCACCGCGTCCGGCCGCCCGTTCCAGGTGATCGAGTACAGCTCGGGTCACTGGAAGGGCTGGATCGGCATGGTCACCCTGTCCCGCCGGCTGCCCGAGCTCTGGGTCACCGGTGGCGAGGCCCAGCCCCGGTACGGCGTGGAGGCAACGATGATGCCGCCGCCGCCCGCACTCGGTCCGGCCTGGCAGATCGGCGCGCTCGATCCGGCGTACGCGGCGGAGGTGCTCACCCCGCAGGTGTGCAACCAGCTCAACGGGCTGGCCGCCGGGATGCCCGGGCTCAGCCTCGGCATCGACTCCGACCAGCTGACCGTGCTCGATCCGCCGCGCAAGGACGTCGAGCAGCTCGGCCCGTGGCTGGAGCGGCTCGCGGCCGTCGCCGACGCGATCGACGCGACGCCGCTGGACCGCTGGACGCAGCCGGAGCAGCCCGCTCGATTCGGCTTCTACCACCACCCGGACTGGCACTGGATCGACGTCGACGACAGCCTGCTGGAGGTCACGCCGGTGAACCGGTCCGGCCACAGCCACCACACGAGCGACGTGATCCGCGGGCGCGACGGCGACGGACCGCCGTTCGTCGCCTTCACCCATCACTGGAAGACCACCCGGACCGAGACCTCCACCGACAGCGAGGGCCGCACCACGACCCGCACGGTGACCGAGAACCACAGCGAGCCGGTCCTCGGGTTCCAGTTGCCGGTCCGGATGCCGGAACTGACCGTCGCCGGCCGCGGGCTCGGACGCGGGATCAGCTTCGAGAGCGAGGCGTTCAACGAGCGGTTCAAGGTCACCTCGCCGAGCACGAAGTTCGCCTACGACGTGATCCACCCGCGGCAGATGGAGTACCTGATGGCCACCTCACCGCTGCCGTTCCGGATCGCCGAGGACTGGGTGTGGTTCGCGCCCGGCGAGCACAGCGAGGCCGCGATCGCGCACAGCTCGCGCTTCATCCGCCACTTCCTGGCCGGCATCCCCCGCTTCGTCTGGCGCGACCTGGGAATGTCTGATGCGCCATACCCCCGGCTCGACCCGGTGGCACCGGGCAGTTAGCTCACTCACACCAGGTCACATTCGGCCGCCCGGCGCGGTCTTCTGGGAGAAGGAACATCTCCGGCTACCCCGAGGAGCACCGCCGTGACCGTGACCGAGCAGCAGATCGCCACCTCCGTCCTGGTGATCGGAACCGGCGGTGGCGGTCTGCGCGCCGCCATCGAGCTGGCCGAACAGGGCATCGACGTACTCGCGCTGGGCAAGCGATCCCGCTCGGACGCCCACACCTCGCTGGCCGCCGGCGGGATCAACGCCGCGCTCGGCACGATGGACCCCGAGGACAGCTGGCAGCAGCACGCCGCCGACACCCTGCGCGAGAGCTACCTGCTGGCCAACCCGGTCACCGTGCAGATCGTCGCCGAGCAGGCCGCCCGCGGGATCGCGGATCTCGAGCGCTACGGCATGCCGTTCGCCCGGGAGGCCGACGGGCGGATCTCGCAGCGGTTCTTCGGCGCGCACACCTATCGCCGGACGGCCTTCGCCGGCGACTACACCGGCCTCGAGATCCAGCGCACGTTGGTCAACCGGGCCGTGCAGCTGGGGGTCCCGATCCTCGACACCGTCTACGTGACCCGGATCCTGGTGCGCGACAACGCCGTGTTCGGTGCCTACGGCTTCGACATCGTCACCGGCAAGCGGTACGTGATCCGCGCCGACGCGGTGATCCTGGCCGCCGGCGGGCACACCCGGATCTGGCGGCACACCTCCTCGCGCCGCGACGAGAACACCGGCGACTCGTTCCGTCTGGCCGTCCTGGCCGGTGGCAGGATCCGCGATCCCGAGCTGGTCCAGTTCCACCCGTCCGGCCTGATCGAACCGGAGAACGCGGCCGGCACGCTGGTCTCCGAAGCCGCCCGCGGCGAAGGCGGCCAACTGCGCAACGCCGAGGGCGAACGGTTCATGGCCCGGTACGACGCCGAGCGGATGGAGCTGTCCACCCGGGACCGCGTCGCGCTGGCGGCGTACACGGAGATCAAGCAGGGCCGCGGTACGCCGAACGGCGGCGTCTGGCTCGACGTGTCCCACCTGCCGCGGGAGACGATCATGCGGCGCCTGCCCCGCGTCTACCAGACCCTGCTCGAACTCCAGATGCTCGACATCACCAAGGAACCGATCGAGATCGCCCCGACCGCCCACTACTCGATGGGCGGGGTCTGGGTCCGGCCGGAGGACCACAGCACCGGCGTCGACGGCCCGTACGCGATCGGTGAAGCGGCCAGTGGCCTGCACGGCGCGAACCGGCTCGGCGGCAACTCACTGATCGAGCTGCTCGTGTTCGGGCGGATCGTCGCCGAGGAGGCCGCGAAGTACTCGACCGGTCTGCAGCGTCAGGAGCGCTCGGCCGAGGCGCTCGGCGAAGCGCGGGCCGAGGTCGACGACCTGCTGGCCAGTGACGGGGAGGAGAACGTCCGCGCTCTGCAACGGGCGCTGCGCAACACGATGACGAACCGGGCGGGCGTCGTACGGGACGAGGACGGGTTGACCGCCGGGCTGGACGAGCTGGCCGAGGTCGAGGACCGGATGAGTGGTCTAGGCATCCATCCGGACATCGCCGGCTTCCAGGACCTCGCACACGCCTTCGACCTGAAGGCGTCGGCCCTGGCCGCGCGCGCCACGCTGGAAGCCGCCCTGGTACGTCGCGAGACGCGCGGCTGCCACAACCGCTCCGACTACCCCGAGCTCGACGAGAAGCTCCAGGTGAACCTGGTCTGGTCGGGCCGGGGCCAGGTCGAGCAGGAGGAGATCCCGGCGATCCCGTCCGAGCTGAGCACCCTGATGCGTGAGGTCTCCACCGAGGGCAAGCTGGTCGAGTGATGCCGTCCGCAGCTTGATCGCCACAAGCTGTCACAGGCCGCAAGGCTGTCCTGTCCTAGCTGGTGACCGGCCGGCGACCAGCGCCACCGGCGGACAGGAAGGCATCACGATGAAGATCGTGGTCATCGGCGGTACCGGGCTGATCGGTTCGAAGGTCGTCGCGAAGCTCACCGAACACGGGCACGACGCCGTCCCGGCCGCCCCCAGCACCGGGGTCGACACGCTCACCGGCCAGGGTCTCGCCGAGGCACTGACCGGCGCCGACGTCGTGGTCGACGTCTCGAACGCGCCGGTCTGGGAGGACGCCGCGGTGCTGGAGTTCTTCGAGACCTCCACCCGCAACCTGCTCACCGCCGAGCAGGCGGCGGGGGTACGGCACCACGTCGCGCTCTCGGTGGTCGGCACCGAGCTGCTGCTCGAGAGCGGGTACTTCCGGGCCAAGCTCGCGCAGGAGAAGCTGATCGAGAGCTCGCCGGTGCCGTTCTCGATCGTCCGCGCGACGCAGTTCTTCGAGTTCGTGCCGAGCATCGCCGACGCGTCCACCGACGGCGCGCGGGTGCACCTGAAGCACGTCTTCTTCCAGCCGATGGCGGGCGCCGACGTGGCTCAGGCCGTCGCGCGGGTCGCCGTGGGGTCGCCGCTGAACGGCACCCTGAACGTGGCCGGTCCGGAGCGGTTCCGGATGGACGACTTCTTCCGCGAGGTGCTCGCGGCCGGCAACGACCAGCGGGAGGTCGTCACCGATCCAGCCGCCGTCTACTTCGGCATCTCCCCCAGCGAGTACGCGCTGGTTCCCGACGACGACGCCCAGCGCGGCGAGACGTCGTACGGCGAGTGGGTTCGCCACAACTCCTGATCGATCCCCCACCACCTTTCGGAGGTACACCCATGTCCACTGGCGTTTGGCAGTCGGCCCTGACCGTCCTGCAGGAGGCCGAACCACCGTTCATCCCGGCCGGTGCGCACGCGATGACGGTCGTGATCGAGTACCCGCCCGGCGACCCGGGCGCGCCGCCGCACCGCCACCCCGGCGGCCCGGCCTTCGGCTACGTGATCGAGGGCGAGATGCGGTTCGAGCTCGAGGGTCAGCCCGAGCGCGTGCTGCGCGCGGGCGAGGCGTTCTGGGAGCCCGGCGGCGACGTCATCCACTACTCCGACGGCAACGCCAGCGACGAGACGACGCTGCGCTTCACCGTCACCATGCTCTGCGACCCGGACCAGCCGATGCTGGTCGTCGTCGACGAGCAGGAACTCGCCGAGCGCGAGCACCTGCGCGCACCGCGCCCGTCCTGACTCCCCCAGTGAGAGGAACGAATTCATGAGTGCCCGGATCGCGTCGATCGAGGACCTGCGCGAGCATCTGCAGTGGGCGATCGAGCTGGAGCACGCGACGCTCCCGCCGTACCTGGTCGCGCTGTACTCGATCGACGCCGAACGGAACCCGGACGCGGTCCAGGTGGTGAGCAGCGTGTTCGCCGAGGAGATGATCCATCTCGCGCTGGCGGCGAACCTGCTGAACGCCGTCGGTGGGCAACCCCGGCTGGACACCCCGGCGATCCTGCCGGGGCATCCGCGGACGATGCCGCACGGCGACCGGTCACTGGAGCTGTCGCTGGTTCCGTTCGGGCCGGAGGCGTTGGAGATGTTCCTGCGGCTGGAGCAGCCGGCGCCGCCGGAGGCTCCGGCCGAGGGCGACGGCTACGAGACGATCGGGCAGTTCTACTCGGCGATCGAGGAAGGCCTGCGCGACCTGTGCGCGGAGCTCGGTGAGGCCGCGGTGTTCAGCGGCGATCCGGCGTACCAGGTCACCGCGGGGCCGTTCGCGCACAGCAGCGGAAAGCTGACCGCCGTCGCCGACCTCGCCTCGGCGCTGGCCGCCCTGGAGGAGATCGTGGAGCAGGGCGAAGGGACGTCGCGAGGCGGGGTCTGGGACGGCGACCAGGACGTCTTCCATCCCGATCGGAACGAGGTGGGCCACTACTACCGGTTCCAGGAACTCGCCCAGGGCCGCAGGTACCAGCGCGGGGACACCCCGCGCACGGGACCGACCGGGGACAAGCTCGCGGTCGACTTCACGGCCGTGCTCCCGATGCGGCGCAATCCGCGGCCGGCCGAGGCCGGGAGCACCGTCCGGGCAGCCCAGGACCAGTTCGACACGACGTACCGCGGGCTGCTGGCCCAGCTCCAGTTGGCGTTCAACGGAAGCCCGCAGGCGCTCGGTCCGTCGATCGGCACGATGTACGGCCTGAAGGCGCAGGCCCAGGCGCTGATGGCGATGCCGGACGGCGACGGCACCACCGCCGGCCCGACGTTCGCCCCCGGAGACGACCTCGCACAAAATTCCTGACGCCGCAGTGTTTGACGGTTGGGTACGAATGGCGGTCGAAGGCAAATGACCGCGGTCCGGAGAAGAGGCCGCGCCGTGACGAGTCCGTCGCGAGGTCACGTTCATGCTCAGTCAGCACCATGCCGCACCCACCAGATGTTCCTCGGCCGAGGACCGCGCGCGCCGCGAGGCCGCCACCCGGGAACTGCTCGAGGTCCGCGCCCGCTCCACCGACGACACCGAGCGGCAGCGGCTGCTCGAACAGGCCGTCGAGCTCAACATCGAGATCGCCCGCGGCATCGCCCAGCGGTTCCGCAGCCGCGGCGTCGAGGACGAGGACCTCGAACAGGTCGCCTGCCTGGGCCTGATGAAGGCGGTCCGCAACTACCGGCCCGACGACGGCATCCCGTTCATCGGGTACGCCGTGCCGACGATCCGGGGCGAGGTCAAACGCTACTTCCGCGACTGCAGCTGGACGGTTCGCATCCCGCGCCGGCTGCAGGAGCTGCAGGGCAGGATCGCGACGGTCGTCCCCGAGTTGCTGCAGGAGCTCGGCCGCGAACCCACGCTGGACGAGATCGCCGCCGCGATCCGTGCCGATGTCGGTGAGGTCCGGCAGGCCGAGGGCGCGCGAGGCTGTTTCAGCGTGCTCTCGCTGGACCGCCCGGCCGGCCGGACCGACAGCGACCTGGTGCTCGCCGACGTCGTCGCCGCCGGCGAGGACCCGCAGCTGCACCGGTTCGAAGCGATCGAGATGCTGTCCCCGCTGATCGCCGAGCTCGGTCCCCGGGACCGGGAGATCATCGAGCTGCGCTTCGTCGAGAACTGGAAGCAGGCCGACATCGGCCAGAAACTCGGCATCAGCCAGATGCAGGTCTCGCGCCTGCTGACCCGGATCCTGGCCGACCTGCGCCAACGCCTTCAGCCGGCCGAAGCCGCCGCCTGACACCGAGGTGCGACGCTGGGCCCCGCGGATGCCGTCAGGCGTCGGCGGGGCCCTTGCGGTGATGGCGATCCACCCGGGCCCGGTTGCCGCACGGCGTACCGCACCATGCCTGGTTGGGGCGCCGCCGGAAGAACAGCTGCCCGCAGCCCGGCGCGTCACACAGCGCGAGCTCGCTCGGCGCGCCGACCAGCACGTCCCGGACCTCGCCGGCCAGCCGAGCCAGCAGCAGCGTGAACGGCTCCGGTGAACCGACCGGGCGCGCTTCGGCATGCCCAGGACCGTCGCCGAGAGCCAGCACTTCCGGCGCCGCCGCCAGCGCCTCGTTCAGTACGGCGGCGTCGGCCGCATCCCATTCACCGTGCCCGGCTGCGGCCCGCAGCAGCCGAAGCGCGGGATCCCGCAGCGCGAGAAAGTCCCGCACGTCGGGCTCCGTCACCTGCTCGGGCCGCGGCGCCGGCAGCGCCGCCGCCTCCAGCCACGAGTCCAGATCGGCGGGCGTCCGGATCAGCTCGATCTCCTGCCAACCCCGGCGAATCACCGTGTTGACGAAGTCGAGCGCCGGCCAGCCTTCCAGCCAGGTCCAGCTCGGTACGTCGGCCACCTGGGCAGTCTAGCGCGACACGCTAATGCTTTACACGACAAAACGCGTTACCTAGGGTCGAAGCATGAACCGGGAACGAGCACGGACCACGGTCATCTGCGCGGTGCAGTTCGTCGACGTCATGGGCGTCACCGTCGTCGTCGCGGCGCTGCCACGGATGCTGGCCGACCTGCAGGGCTCCCCGGCCCAGGCCGGCCTGCTGGTTCCCGCGTACGCCGTGGGCTTCGGTGGGCTGCTGCTGCTCGGAGCGAGACTCGGCGACGCGAAGGGACACCGCCAGGTGCTGCAGGCCGGGCTGGCGTTGTTCGCGGCCGGGTCGGTCCTGTGCGCGGTCGCGCCGGCCGTGAGCTGGCTGGTCGCCGGTCGTCTGCTGCAGGGCATCGCGGCAGCGGTCAGCATCCCGAACGCGTTGGTCCTGCTGATCGGCGCGACCGAGCCAGGCCGCGCACGCAATCGCGCGTTGGCCGCCTGGAACGCAACGGGCGGTCTCGCCGGCGCCTCCGGACTGCTGATCGGCGGACTGGTGACCGACAGCGCCGGCTGGCGGGTGATCTTCTGGGCCAACGTCGCCGCGACCGCCGTACTGGCCCTGGTCATCGCGCGCCTGGTCGACGCGAAGGACACCCGGACGCCGACGCCGCTGAACGCCGGCTCGGTGATCCTCCAGGTCCTGTGTGTCAGCGCTGTTGTTGCCGCGGCCAACGTGGCCGGGACGTCCTGGCCGGTGGCGGGCCTGCTCGCCGTCGTCGCCGTCGGCCTGGTGCCGCTGCTCGTCGTCCGGGAGCGCTCGACCGAAGCACCGCTCGTGCCGCCCGGGATCTGGCGCCGGCCCGGCACGATCGGCGGGGTGATCGGGTCGTTCGGCATCACGGCCACCACCAGCACGTTCGTCGTGATCACGACCCTGTGGTTCCAGGACGCCCGCGGCCTGAGCCCCGCGGCGGCCGGGCTGATGATCCTGCCGTTCAGCTTCGCCGTCGTGGCCGGGGCGGCGTGCGGCGCCCGGCTGGTCAAAGGCCGGGCCCGCCCGGTCCTGGTCACCGGGCTGACCCTGATCGGCGTCGGCGCGGTGGCCGTGGTCGTTCAGCCGACGATCCCGGTTTTGGTCGGCGCGATGATCCTCAACGGCGTCGGCAACGGCATCGGCGCGGTCGCCGCCTACACCCTCGGCACCGAGGTCGCCCCGGAGGAGCAAGGCTCGGCCGCCGGCCTGCTCAACACCGCCGCTCAGCTCGGCACGGCCGTGATGGTGGCGCTCGGCGTCGGGATCGCCACCGCGGTCGGGCCAGGAGTGAACCACACCTCGGGCTGGCTGACCACCGCCACCACAGCGGCCGTCATCATCGGCGCGGTTCTAGTCTTCGCCAGGCTCCGAACCCCGGTCGGCTCCCCAACGTCCTGAATCCGTGCAGACGCAGGCCTTGTTGCCGTCCTGGTCGGCGATCACCACGAACGACGGCGCCTCGCTGTCGTCGACCACGATCCCGCCCGCGGCGACCGCGGCGGCGATCCGCTGCTCGGCGTGCTCGGGCGCCACCCAGATGTCGAGGTGCCAGCGCTGGCGTGGCGTCTCGTGCTCGTCGGTCTCCTGGAACCACACGATCGGCACCCGCCCGGTCGCGTCCCGGACGTCGGTCCCGATCGACCCGCGGCCGACGGCCTCGGTGCTCCCGGTCAGCAGGGCCGCCCACACCGGCGCGATCGTGGCCGCGTGCGCGGTGTCGAGACCGAGTTCGATGGTCGTGATGCCGGCCGGGTCGGCCGTCGCGCCCTGCTCGGCCGCGATCCGCGTGATCCGGCGGGCGAGGTCGAGGTCCTTGTCCGTCACCCACTCCACGACGTGCTCGGCACCGGCGTCGTCGGTGTAGATCGCGTCGTCGCTGATCAGCTTCAGATCGACGTACTGCCGGCCGAGCGTTGCGTGCGGGTGGTGGCCGAGCGCCGAGCCCGCCTCCCCGACCGCCGCGACGAACCGAGCTCCGGCGGTGAAGTCGCCGACCAGGTAGCGGGCGTGCAGGCCCTGTCCGAGTTTGCGCCAGTCGGTCAGGTCGGCCGCGGCGATCTGTGCTCCGGTCTTCATCTCCATGTCCGGGACTCTAGAACCGCACCCGGACGTTCGGCGTCCGCGAACTACCGCGGAGGTGGTTCGACCGGCTCCGGACCGGCCGGCTCGGCCGGGTCGGGTTCACCCAGCGGGTGCACCGGATCGGGCTCGAGATCCGGCGCGGCCGGCTCCCCGAGCGGGTTGATCGGATTGGGCTCCACCGCGGGATCTGTCACCTCGGTTCAGTACCCGCGCGCCTCAGGCGCCATCCCCGGGCGGCCAAGTTCCGGAACCGGGGAAGGGGTGTGGAATGCGCATGCTCGCAGTAGAGTCCAGCGCGCAAACGCTTTCCCGTAGACCATCGGAGGCACTGTGAGGCGTTCCATCTCCGCGGCGGTTGCTGCCGCACTGGCGGCCGGCAGCGTGCTCGCCGCCGCCGGCCTGCCGGCCACCGCAAGCCGGCCCGACCGGGGTGCCGCCGTCACCGGCACCTACTCCAGCGGAGCCGATCAGGTCTGGCAGCCCCTGCCGACCACCCACGTGACGCGCGACGAAGCCGGCCCGGCCGACGCCACCGTCGTGGTCGACCCGAGCGCCCTGCGGCAGAAGTACAGCGGCATCGGCTTCTCGCTCGACGAGACCAGCGTGTCGAACCTGTGGAAGCTCACCCCCGCCGAACGCGACCGCGCGATCCGCCTGCTGGTGGACCCGGCCAAGGGCGCCGGCTTCGAGCGCTTCCGCCTCACCATCGGCAGCCCGGACCTGGTCGAGCACCTGCCGTTCTGGTCGTACGACGAACTGCCGGCCGGCGTCACCGAGGACTTCGGGCTCGAGCACTTCTCGATCAAACGCGACGTCGACGCGCACATCATCGACACGATCAAGCTGATCCAGCGCTACAACCCGCGCGTGACGTTCTTCGCCTCGGCGTGGAGCGCCCCGGCCTGGATGAAGACCAACAACCGCTTCACCGGCGAGGTCGCGCTCAAGCCCGGCTCCACGTCGTACTACCAGGTCGGCAAGCTGCGCGACGACTGCATCGACGTCTTCGCCCGGTACTACGTGAAGTACCTGCAGGCGTACGCGAAGTACGGCGTGAAGGTCGACGCGCTGACCCTGCTGAACGAGCCCGGCATCGACGTGGTCTACCCGGCGATGGACATCAGCATCGAGCAGCAGCAGAAGCTGGCGGTCGCGATCAAGCGTGAGGTCCGCCGCGCCGGGCTGAACACGCAGCTGTACGTGCACGACTTCAACTTCTACGACTGGCGTGACCCGAACAGCACCGAGACGAAGAACTACCACCGGATCTTCGACGACCCGCTCACCGAGCAGGCCAGCGACGCGATCGCGTTCCACCCGTACTGGGGTGACCCGACGGTGATGCGGGACGCGTACGAGCAGACCGGCAAGCCGGTGCACATGACCGAGACCAGCGACCTCAATCCGGCGACGATCCTGAACTACTTCCGGCTCGACGCGTCGTCGTACGTGATGTGGGCGCAGGCCACCGACCAGGACGGCGGCACGCTGCACTGGACGCCGTCGAAGGACAACAACATCGACTGGGCCGAGGTCGGCCGCACCACCAAGTGGCCGAACCGGCTGGTCAAGGTGGACACGACGGCGAGGACGTTCACCGTACGCAACGAGCTCTACGCGATGGGCCAGTTCGCGAAGTACCTCGGGCCGGAGCACACCCGCGTCGAGTCGAGCGCGCCGGCCAACGGGGTCAGCAACGTGGTCTTCAAGGACCGGGGCGACCACTTCGTCGCGATCCTCGGCAACGCCGACGCGACGCCGAAGACCGTGCGGGTGGTGCTCGCCGGGAAGTCGTTCACGACGACCGTGCCGGCGAACTCGTTCGCGACGTACCGCTGGAAGGGTGACGTGCCCGCGCAGCGCCACAACCGTGCTCCCGTCCTGAACGACGTGCCGGAGGTCGTCGCCGACCAGTACGCGACGACTCGGGTGCAGCTGTCAGCCACCGACCGGGACCGTGACCGGCTCGCCTTCTACGCCAAGGATCTGCCGTCCGGGGTCAGCCTCGACGCGCGCACGGGTCTGGTGACGCTGCGCCCGACGACCGCCGGCCGGCAGGACGTGAAGATCCGGGTCACCGACGGAGCGGCGTTCGACGATCTCACGCTGCACGTGACGGTCACCCCGAAGGGCACTCCCCTCGGCGAAAGGGTCGAGGCGGAGTCGTACGTGGCCCAGCACGGCTGGACCGACGGCGGCGCGAACTTCGTCGAGTCCAACCCGTCGGCCAGCGGCGGCAAGAACATCGGCTGGACAGCGCCGGGCAACTGGCTGCAGTACCGCGTGGATGTTCCGCAGGCCGGCACCTACCAGCTCGAACTGCGGGCCGCCAACGGCACCGGCGCTGTAGCACCCGACGCAGTCTCGCTGCGCGACGCTTCCGGCGCCGTGCTCGCGAAACTGTCGGTCCCGGACACCGGTGGCTGGGCGGCGTACCAGTCCGTCACGGCACAGATCACCCTGCCCACCGGCGAGCAGACCCTCACGCTCTACTGCGAGACCGGCGGCTTCAACGTCGACTACTTCCGGCTGAGCTAGCCGGAGCAGTCAGCGATCGCCGACGGTCTGCTTCAGGCGTTGTTTGGCGTCGCGCTCGACGAAGAGCGGGACGAAGTCCCTGATCGGAGCGTGGTCGAAGGTCGGCTGGACCTGCTGGACGACCTCGGCCACGTTCTCGGTCGGCACGCCGGGAAACTGCTTGGCCAGCCGGTCCACGACCTCGTTGATCGCGCGCGTCTCCTCTGCCTTGTCCATGTCTCCACCATTCCCACGCACCCGGCCGGCGATCAACGCCGGCCGGGTTTGTTCACCTGATGGTCATCTTCTTCGGTGCGGTGCAAGCACCATGGAGAAGAACTGCCGGAGGTCGTGCACCAGGAGGTCTGGCGTCTGGTGAGCTGCGTAGTGGCCGCCTGCGTCGTACTCGTTCCAGGAGACGATGTTCGCGTGGTCGCGGGCGGCGTACCGGCGGATCGAACGGAGGTCGTCAGCGAACTGCGCGAGGCCGAGTGGGACGGTGGTCGGTGCCGCGGGCGCCTCTTGGGCGGCGCTGTCGGCGTAGATGCGCAGCGCTGAGCCGGCGGTTCCGGTGAGCCAGTGGACGGTGATGTGGGTGAGCAGGACGTCCGGTTCCAGGCTCCCCATCACTTGGCTGTTCCAGGCCAGTAGGCCGACCGGAGAATCGGCCAGTGCGTACGCCAACGTCTGCGGCTGCTGGGCCTGCACGTGGCTGTACGCCGACATCGTCTGCTGGAGCTCCCGGAGCGCGTCGAGCGCACGGCGGTCGCTCGGTGAGAGGTCGTCCGCCGGCTCGGACGTCGGCGGGTACGAGAGCGACTCACCGTCCGGGAACGAGAACAGCTGAGTCACATGGACGCCGACGACTTCGCCCGGCGCGACCCGGCCGAGCTCGGGTGAGATGTGCGAGCCCCAGTCGTTGCCGGCCGCGCCGTACCGCTGGTAGCCGAGCCGGCGCATCAGCGTCGCCCACGCGCGGGCGATACGGCGGGGTCCCCAACCCGCGTCGGGCGTCGGCCCCGACCACGCGAAGTTCGGCAACGACGGGATGACCAGGTGGAACGCGATCGACCGATCGAGCCCGTACGCCGCGGGATCGCTCAACGGGCCGATCACCTCGAGGAACTCGGCGACCGAGCCCGGCCATCCGTGGCTGAGGATCAGCGGTACGGCGTCCGGCTCGGGTGAGCGCACGTGCAGGAAATGCACGTTCGCCCCGTCGATCGCGGTGGTGAACTGCGGATGCGCGTTGAGCCGCGATTCCCAGACCCGCCAGTCGTAGCGCCGCAACCAGTGGTCCACCAGCGCCCGCACCGCCGCCGACGGCACGCCGTACGACGTGGCGCCGTCGGGCGGCAGCCGCGTCCTGGCCAGTCGGTGGCGCAGCTCGGCCAGGTCGTTGTCCGGCACGTCGATGCGGAACGGTTTCATCTGTCCTCCCACGGCACAGCCCCGGTCGGGCCGCTCGACGGTAAGTCGGCGTCGTCGCCGGGTTCTCGACAAACGCGTGAAGTCGTTGCCGGCGGGGAACCGTGCAAGCGTGGCCACCGACGAATTCGACCGTGACACCGACTACATCGCGACGCGGATCACCGCGGACGGCCGGGACGGGTTCCCCGTCGAGCCGGGGCGGTACCGGCTGGTGGTCGCGCGGGCCTGCCCGTGGGCGAACCGGGCGATCATCGTGCGCCGGCTGCTCGGGCTGGAGGACGTGCTGTCGATCGGCTTCTGCGGACCGACGCACGACGAGCGGAGCTGGACGTTCGACCTCGACCCCGGAGGCGTCGACCCGGTGCTGAAGATCCCGCGGCTGCAGGACGCGTACTTCAAGCGCGACCCCGACTACCCCAAGGGCATCACGGTGCCCGCGATCGTCGACGTCCTGACCGGCGCGGTGGTCACCAACGACTTCGCGCAGTTGACGCTCGACCTGTCCACCGAGTGGACCGCGCACCACCGCGAGGGCGCTCCGGACCTCTACCCCGAGAAGCTGCGCGACGAGATCGACGAAGTTGCCCAGCGCATCTACACCGACGTCAACAACGGGGTGTACCGGTGCGGCTTCGCGGGTTCACAGCAGGCGTACGAGGCTGCTTACGACCGGCTGTTCGCGGCGCTGGACTGGCTGTCCGACCGGTTGCGCGACCAGCGGTACCTGGTCGGCGACACGATCACCGAGGCCGACGTGCGGCTGTTCACCACCTTGGCCCGCTTCGACCCGGTCTACCACGGTCACTTCAAGTGCAACCGTGACAAGCTGACCGAACTGCCGGTGCTGTGGGCCTACGCGCGCGACCTCTTCCAGACGCCGGGTTTCGGGGACACGATCGACTTCGTCCAGATCAAGCAGCACTACTACCTCGTGCACACCGACATCAACCCGAATCAGCTCGTGCCGAAGGGGCCCGGCCTCGCGAACTGGCTCAGTCCGCACGGCCGCGAGGGCCTCGGCGGCACCCCGTTCGGCGACGGCACTCCCCCGGGTCCGACCCGCGAGGGCGAGCGCGTCCTGGCCGGGCACGGCGCCGACTGACGAGCGGGCAGCGCCGACAGACGAGCCGGAGACGGCACCGACTGACGAGGGGCCAGGGACCGAAGTCCCTGGCCCCTCGCACCAATCACAGACGGCACGATCTTACCCGCGGTGAAGCGGCGATCACAACTCGTGGCGACGCCGCCTAGCGGACCGTTGCCGTGGACAACAACTTGCGGTCCAGGAAGTCGCCGATCAGCCGGCCGGCCTCGTCCAGAGCGCTCTCCAGCAGGAAGTGCCCAGCGTCGAGCAGGTGGATCTCCGCGTCCTTGGCGTCCCGCGCGAAGGCCTCCGCACCGGCCGGCCCGAAGATCGGGTCGTGACGGCCCCACACCGCGAGCACCGGGACCTGGCTGGTCCGCAGGTACTCGTGCAGGTCCGGGTACAGCGCCGAGTTCGTCGCGTAGTCGCGGAACAGCTTCAGCTGGACCTGGTCGTTGCCCGGTCGCGCCATCTTCTGCAGGTCGTGGTGCCAGGTGTCCGGGCTGACCACGGTCTCGTCGGCGACGCCGGTGAGGTACTGCCACCTGATGCCCTCCGGGCTCAACGCCCACCGGACCGCCTCCTCGGTCGCGGCGTTCTGGTCGTTCTGGTAGTCCCAGACGATCTGCCAGAACTCCTCGACGAAGCCGTCGTCGTACGCGTTGCCGTTCTGGGTGATGATCGCGGTGATCGCCTCCGGGTCCTTCAACGCCAGCCGCCATCCGACCGGCGCGCCGTAGTCCTGGACGTAGATCGCGTACCGCTCGGCCCCGACCGCCTTCAGCAGCCCGTCCGTCAGCTCGGCCAGCGCGTCGAAGGTGTAGTCGAACTGCTCCACCGTCGGCGCGTCCGACAGCCCGAAGCCCAGCAGATCCGGCGCGATCACCCGATACCGGTCGGCCAGCAGCGGGATCAGGTCCCGGAACATGTACGAGCTGGTCGGGAAGCCGTGCAGCAGCACGACCACGGGCGCGTCGACCGGCCCGGCCTCCCGGTAGAACAACCGCTGCCCCAACACGTCGGCGAACCGGTGATGTACAACGCTGCGCATCTTTCTAACCCCTTAACTCGGTTGTGAGGGTTAGATCAAAGCGTGTGATGGTGTAACCTGTCAACACCGACAAGGGGGTTAGAGATGGCAGCGACGGACGAGCACTTCCTGCTCGACCTGCTGAACAGCACGCCGGTGGTCGCCGGCGTCCAGCAGGACCGGCTGGAGGGGACCGAGGCCTGGACGTCGAGCCCGGACGGTAGATCCACGCTCGCGGCAGTCCGTTCAGCGCTGCAGGACGTGGTCCGCGGGGAGCGGCTGCCCGACGTACTGGTGCCGTTTCTGCGGGACGTGCGTCAGGTGCCAACCGTCACTGCCGACGGCATCGTCGAGTGGAGGTTGGAATCGCCTCCTGAGCTCACCGCCGCTGCCCGCGCCGTCCTCGCCTGGTCCGAGCTGCAATCCACCCGCCCCGGACGACTGCGCTCGTGCGAGAACCCGGACTGCCGGCTGTTCCTGATCGACCGCAGCAAGGCGAACACCGCCCGCTGGTGTTCGATGACCACCTGCGGCAACCGGATGAAGGCCCGCCGCCACTACCAGGCCAGGACGCAAGCCTGACCGGCCGAAGAGTGCCTCAGGTGCCGGGCTTCTGCAACAGGTAGTCCTCGGCACGCATCGACGCGGCGGGCTTGACGTCTTCGGGGAGGAGCTCGCGCAGATCGCGCTCGGTGAGCGTGCTGGGGTCGCGCAGCGCGAGGCGGGTGGCCTGGTTGGAGATCGCTTCCTCGAGCAGGTTGCGGATGAAGCGGCCGTTGCCGAAGTTGTGGCCTCGGGGCGCGGGCGGGATCACCCGGCGGACGCGGTCCAGGACGGCCTGGGTGTAGATCATGCCCTGCTGCCGGGCCTGCAGCTCGAAGATCGCGACCAGCTGGTCGGTGTCGTACTCGCTGAACGACAGCAGTTTCGGGAAGCGCGACTGCAGACCGGTGTTCGACTCCATGAAGCGCTGCATCTCGCGGTGGTAGCCGGCCACGATCACCACGCACTTGTCGCGGTGGTCCTCCATCATCTTCAGGATCGTGGCGACCGCCTCGAGCCCGAAGTCGCCGGGCGCGTTCTCGGGCACCAGCGTGTAGGCCTCGTCGACGAACAGCACGCCACCGAGCGCCTCGCGGAACTTGGCCGCCGTCATCGGCGCGGTGGTGCCGACCGTCGGGCCGACCAGGTCGGACCGGTCGACCTCGACGACGTGCCCGCTCTCGAGCACGCCCAGCTCCTTGTAGATCCGGGCGAGCAACCGGGCGATCGTCGTCTTCGCCGTACCGGGCTTGCCGACGAACACCATGTGCCGGGCGCGCTCCTGCGCCGGCAGCCCGAACTCCTGCCGCCGCTGGTTGGTCTTGATCTCGGCCACCATCCGGCGGACCGCGTCCTTGACCGACTCCAGCCCGACCAGCGCGTCCAGCTCGGCCAGCGGCCCGTCGGACATCACCGGCGCGGGAATCGGAGGCTCCTCGACCACCGGCTCGTCGGCCACGGGCTCGTCGACCACCGGCTCAGGCTGCTCCACCAGCGGCTCGATCACTTCAACGGGCTCCGGTACGACCGGCGCCGGACGCTGCAGCAGCCGGAAGAACGCTCCGAGATCCGGAACCTCCGGATCCGGCCAAGCCCCCCTGTCCGGTACGCCGGCCAACTGCACCGACACCCGCGTCGCCGCCGCCACCCAGGACCGCGCGAGCGCCTCCTGGTCCTCGGCAATCGCCCGCCCCAGCCAGTCCGTGGTCCGCGCCAGCCACACCCGCGGGTCGAACCCACGCTCGAGGTCGGCGATCGCGTACTCCACATCCCACCCGGCAACGCCGAGGATCTGCCCGACCGCCGCCGGCTGACCGCGCAGCCCCGTCGCCCGGATCACCCGCGCCAGCAGCTGCGCGAAGTCCCGCGTCTCGTCGCCCGCGACCACGGCCGACAGCTTCCCGTGCACGTCCCGCAGCGTGTCGAGCGAGTACTTCATCGCCGCCGACGGACCACCCAGTTCCGGCAGCACGGCCCGCTCGGCATCACTCAGTACGGCGGTCCGCCAGAACTGCTCGATCGTGTCGTAGTCGGCCGCGACATGCATCCGGGTCGCCTCGCGATCGGCCAGCACCCGGTCGAACGCCGCGGTCAGCGCCCGAGCCCGCGCGGCCAGCGGCGGCGCGTCGGCGAACAGGCTCACCACGTCCCGCGACAACCGCAGCGCCTGCAGCCGCGCATCCTCGGGAAATCCTCGCGCCCCCGACACGGCCTGCAGCGGCCAGTCCGTCGCCGCGACCCGTACCACATAACCGGCCCCACCGAACCGAACAGCCGGCCGGTGAAAGTCCCGAGTCAGGACGGCGGCCAAGTCGGCGTACTCGCCCTGAAGCACCGGAATCCACCCCGCCAGCAGCGGCGCGACCTGATGCGCGAGCCACACCGCCGCCGGCGTCCCCTCCACGAACTCCGGAAACACCCCAGGCCGCAACGCACCCGGCTCGCCGGCCCAGGCCCTCAACTGCCCGCGGAAACCGTCCACCCACTCGTCCGGCACTTCCCACGGCTCATCAGCACCGAGTACGTCGAGCACACGCGGTCTCGGAGAGTGGTCAGGCACAGGCACACCTTAATCTGCGACCGGCCGACGTGCCGACCACACCGCCGGCCCCGGCAGCGACGCCGAAGCGGCCGGACGAGTGCTCAGGAGAAGGTTCGCGGCAGCCTCGGGTGGCGGTTGACGTCCTTGTAGATCAGGTAGCGGAAGCGGCCCGGGCCGCCGGCGTAGCAGGCCTGGGGGCAGAAGGCTCGCAGCCAGAGGAAGTCGCCTTCCTGGACCTCGACCCAGTCCTTGTTCAGCAGGTAGACGGCCTTGCCCTCCAGGATGTAGATGCCGTGTTCCATCACGTGGGTCTCGGGGAACGGGATCACGCCGCCGGGCTCGAAGGTGACGATGTTGACGTGCATGTCGTGCCGGACGTCGAGCGGGTCGGCGAAGCGCTGGGTCTTCCAGCGGCCCTCGGTGCCGGGCATCTCGATGCCTTCGACGTCGTCCTCGTGGGTGACGAAGGCCTCCGGTACGTCGATGCCGTCGACGCGCTCGTAGGCCTTCCGCACGAGGTGGAAGCGGGCGAGCCGGTCGCTGGTGTTGCGCAGCGTCCAGTCGGCGGCCGGCGGGAGGAACGCGTAGCTGCCGGGGGCGAGCTCGTGCTTCTCGCCGCTGACGGTCAGGACGACGTTGCCTTCGACAACGAAGATGACCGCCTCGGCGCCCGGGTCGGTCTCGGGCCGGTCGCTGCCGCCGCCGGGGGCGACCTCCACGATGTACTGCGAGAACGTCTCGGCGAACCCCGACAACGGCCGGGCCAGCACCCACAGCCGGGTGTCGTCCCAGAACGGGAGCTGGCTGGTGACGATGTCACGCATCGTGCCGCGCGGCAGTACGGCGTACGCCTCGGTGAAGACGGCGCGGTCGGTGGTCAGCTCGGTCTGCGCGGGATGCCCGCCGGCCGGCGAGTAGTAGCGCGGCTGATTCATCGTTCGTCTCCTCGGGTCAGCAGCCGGCCGCGGGGGCCGGCGTCGATGTCGATGGGTCGGCCGCGCAGCCAGGTCCGGCGGACGACGCCGGCCAGCGGCCATCCGGCGTACGGGGTGACGGCGTTCTTGTGCTGCAGAGCACCGGGATCGACCACGAAGGCCTCGTCCGGCGCGAAGACGCAGAAGTCCGCGTCGCGGCCCGGCTCGATCCGGCCCTTGCGGGTCAGTCCGGCTTGCTCGGCGGGCGCCTGGCACATCCACCGGGCGACGTCGGCCAGGCCGAACCCACGGCGGCGAGCCTGCGTCCACACCGCCGGCAGCGCGACCTGGAGCGAGGCGATCCCACCCCAGGCGGTGCCGAAGTCGCCGGTGGCCAGGTGCTTGAGCTCGATCGTCGACGGCGAGTGGTCCGACACCACCAAATCGATGAGCCCGTCGCGCAAGCCCTGCCAGAGCAGCTCGCGGTTCGCCGCTTCGCGGATCGGCGGGCAGCACTTGTACGGCGTGGCGCCGGGCGGGATCTCCTCGGCGCAGAAGGTCAGGTAGTGCGGGCAGGTCTCCGCCGTGATCCGTACGCCGTCGCGCCGGGCGGCGGCGATCAGCGGCAGCACTTCGGCGCTGGACACGTGCAGGATGTGCACCCGGCAGCCGGTCCGGCGAGCCAGCTCGACCACCGCGGCGACGGCCGCGTTCTCCGCCTCGCGCGGACGGGAGCGCAGGAATCCCAGGTAGTTCGGCCCGCTCGCCGCCGGCGCCGACTCGATCCGGTGCGCGTCTTCGGCATGCACGATCAGCAAGCCGTCGAAGGCGCTGATCTCACGCATCGCGGCCTCCAGCCCGGCCGGTTCCAGCGCCGGGAACTCGTCAACGCCCGAGTGCAGCAGGAAGCACTTGAACCCGAACACCCCCGCGTCGTGCAGCGGTCGCAGCTCGGCGACGTTGCCGGGGATCGCACCGCCCCAGAAGCCGACGTCGACGTACGCCTGCCGCTCGGCGGTCTTCCGCTTCAGCTCCAGCGCGGGCACGTCGCAGGTCGGCGGGATGCTGTTGAGCGGCATGTCGACGATCGTGGTGACGCCTCCGGCAGCGGCCGCGCGGGTCGCGCTGGTGAACCCTTCCCACTCGGTCCGGCCCGGGTCGTTGACGTGCACATGGGTGTCGACGACACCCGGCATCAGCACCTCGTCATCGCCCAGCCGCACCTGCTCGGCGGCCTCCAGCGCCGCCCCGTACGGCGCGACCACGGCGATCCGGCCGCCCTCGATGCCAACGGCAAGCGGCGCCTCACCCGCGGCACCGACCACCCTGCGAGCCTGGATGACGAGGTCCAACACGGTCATACGGGGCCCCTCTCCGTCGCTCTCATCGTAGGCCCGAGCCGCTCGACCGCGATGCGTTCGCCGAGGCGCCGCAGCAGCGGAACCGGATCGGCGATACACCGCCGTACGTCTGGCTGCAGGTCCGTCAACGCGTACGCCGCGTCGATCCCTGCGTGCTTGAGTCGTTCCGCATCCAGCCGATTCGTCCCACAAACTGCCACCACCGGGATGCCCGCCGCGGACGCCGCCTGGGCAACTCCAGCGACTGCCTTCCCGCGCAACGTCTGCTCGTCGAGCGCGCCTTCTCCGGTCACCACGAGGTCAACACCCGCCAGTCGCTCTCGAAAGCCAACCAGCTCGAGCATCAACTCGATCCCGGGCTGCAGTCGGGCGCCGAGCACCGCCAGCGCCGCAAAGCCGACGCCGCCAGCCGCTCCAGCACCGGGGACGTGACGGAGATCCGACGCACCACCGACCAGATCCGCCCAGTGGTCGAGGGCATCGTCGAGCACCGCGACTTGCTCGGGCGTCGCACCCTTCTGGGGCCCGTACGTCGCCGCCGCACCGGACGGACCGGTCAAGGGATTGTCGACATCGCAGGCGACCACGATCTCGACACCCTTCAGCCGCTCGCCCACAGCACTCAGCTCGACCGAACTCGCCGAACTCAACGCCTCTCCACCCTCTGCGACCTCAGCCCCCGCCGCATCGAGCACCCGAGCGCCGAGTGCCCGGATCAACCCCGCTCCCCCGTCGGTACTGGCGCTCCCACCGATCCCGACGATCACCCGCGTGCACCCGGCGTCGATCGCCGCGGCGATCACCTCACCGGTCCCGCGAGAGGTAGCGGTCAGCGGACGAGGCGCGCCGCCGGGCAATCGAATCAGACCGGACACGTCCGCCAGCTCGACCACCGCTGTCGAGCCCCGTCGAGCAAATCCACTCCGCACCGGTTCACCCGTAGGCCCCGCCGCGACCACCGGCACCAGCTCGAAGCCAGCCGCGACAGCCGCCGCCAGAGTCCCGTCCCCACCATCCGCCACGAGCACCGACTCGACAACAGCGTCCGGGCACACTCCCCGCACCCCGTCACCGACGGCAGCCGCCACCTCCGCGCTGCTGACCGTGCCCTTGAACTTGTCCGAGGCAACCAGCACCCGCATCAGCTGAGCGGCACGATCGCGGTCGGAGCGTCCTCGGGCCGCTCGGCCAGGTCCTCGAACTCGACCACCCCGTCGATCTCGGTGCCCATGGCAACGTTCGTGACGCGTTCCAGGATCACCTCGACCACGACCGGGACCCGGAACTCGACCATCAGCTTCTTGGCCTGTTCCAGCGCCGGCAGGATGTCGTCCGGCGCCGAGACCCGCAGCGCCTTGCACCCGAGCCCCTCGGCCACCTTGACGTGGTCGACGCCGTACCCGCCGACTTCCGGACTGTTGATGTTGTCGAACGACAGTTGCACGCAGTAGTCCATCTCCAGTCCCCGCTGCGCCTGCCGGATCAACCCGAGGTAGGAGTTGTTCACGACCACGTGGATGTAGGGGATCTGGAACTGCGCTCCCACCGCCAGCTCCTCGATCAGGAACTGGAAGTCGTAGTCTCCCGACAACGCGACCACGGTCGAGTCCGGGTCCGCGACCGCGACACCCAAGGTCGCCGGCACGGTCCACCCCAGCGGCCCGGCCTGACCCGCGTTGATCCAGTGCCGCGGCCGATACACGTGCAGCATTTGCGCGGCCTGGATCTGCGACAGCCCGATCGTCGACACGTACCGCGTCTCCGGCCCGAACGCACGGTTCATCTCCTCGTACACGCGTTGCGGCTTGATCGGCACGGTGTCGAAGTGCGTCTTGCGCTGCAACGTCGTACGGCGTTGCCTGCACTCCCCCGCCCAGTCCGAACGATCGACCAGCGTGCCCGCCGCGGCCCACTCCCGCGCGACGTCGACGAACACCGCGAGCGCGGCCCGCGCGTCCGAGACGATGCCGTAGTCCGGCGCCAGCACCCGTCCGAGCTGCGTCGGCTCGATGTCGACGTGCACGAACTTCCGGCCTTCCATGTACGTCGCGAGCGATCCGGTGTGCCGGTTCGCCCACCGGTTGCCGATGCCGAGCACGAAATCCGAGGCCAGCATCGTGGCGTTGCCGTAACGATGCGCCGTCTGCAGCCCCACCATCCCCGCGGCCAGCGGGTGGTCGTCCGGGATGGTCCCCCACCCCATCAGCGTCGGTACGACAGGCACCCCGACCAGCTCGGCGAACTCGACCAGCAGCGACGCGGCGTCGGCGTTCACCACCCCACCACCGGCCACGATCAGCGGCCGCTCGGAGGCGTTCAGCATCGTGAGCGCCTTCTCCGCCTGGGCCCGCGTCGCGGCCGGCCGGGTCACCGGCAGCGGCTCGTACGTGTCGATGTCGAACTCGATCTCGGCCAGCTGAACGTCGACCGGCAGGTCGACGAGCACCGGCCCCGGACGCCCTTCGCGCATCACGTGGAAGGCCTTCTGGAACGTGCCCGGGATCTGCGCGGCCTCCATCACCGTGACGGCCCACTTCGCCACCGGCTGCGCGATCGCGGCGATGTCGACCGCCTGGAAGTCCTCCTTGTGCAGCTTGGCCACCGGCGCCTGGCCGGTGATGCACAGGATCGGGATCGAGTCGGCCGAGGCGGAGTACAGGCCGGTGATCATGTCGGTGCCGGCCGGGCCCGAGGTCCCGACACAGACGCCGATGTTGCCGGCGGCGGCCCGGGTGTAGCCCTCGGCCATGTGCGAGGCGGCCTCGACGTGGCGGGCCAGCACGTGCTTGATCCCGCCGTGCTTGCGCATCGCGCTGTAGAAGGGGTTGATCGCGGCACCCGGCAGCCCGAAGGTCTGCACGGATCCCTCCTTCTCCAGGATCAGGACCGCGGCGTCGACCGCGCGCATCCTGGCCATCAGCTCGTCGCCCCTGACGAACCGGCCGAGCCGGACAGACGCTCGACACCACGCAGCAGCGCGGAGTGGTCGAGCCCTCCGTCGCCGTTGGCCCGCGCAGACGCGACCAGCTGGGCGACGAGCGCACCGAGCGGGATGACAACACCGGCCTCGCGGGCGGCGGCCGTGACGATGCCCATGTCCTTGTGGTGCAGGTCGATCCGGAACCCCGGCTCGAACGACCGCGACAACAGGTTCTCCTTCTTCTGGTTCAGCACCGCCGAACCGGCCAGCCCACCGCCGAGCACCTCGAGCGCGGCCTTGGTGTCCACGCCGTACGCCTCCAGGAACACCACCGCCTCGGAGACCGCCTGGATGTTGGCGGCAACGATCAGCTGGTTGGCGGCCTTCACGGTCTGGCCGGCGCCGTTGCCGCCGACGTGCACGATCGTCTTGCCGACCACGTCGAACAGCGGCTTGGCGGTCCGGAAGTCCTCCTCCGAGCCGCCGACCATGATCGACAGCGCGGCGTTGCGGGCCCCGGCCTCGCCGCCGGAGACCGGTGCGTCGAGCAACCGGAATCCGTTCGCCTTCGCCTGAGCCGCGAGCTCGATGGTGACGTCGGGCCGGATGCTGGAGAAGTCGATGACGAGAGCACCGGTCTGGGCGTTCTGGAAGACGCCGTCCGGACCCGCGAGCACCAGCTCCACGTCGGGCGAGTCGGGCACCATCACGCAGACCACGTCCGCGTCCCGGACGGCGTCGGCGATCGAGGCCGCGGCGCGCCCGCCCGCCGCGACCAGCGGCTTGGCCCGCTCCATGTCCAGGTTGTAGCCGGCCACCTGGTGCCCGGCGTTCGCGAGGTGGACGGCCATCGGGCTGCCCATGATGCCGAGTCCGATGAAGGCTAGGTTCGTCATGAGGTCTCCTGTGAGGTCTTCAACCAGCCGAAGCTGTCGGCTGAGGTGGTGGACGGCTTGTACTCGAGCCCGACGACGCCGCGGTAGCCGCCGGCGGCGAGCGCGGCCAATTGGGCCCGCAGTGGCAGATCGCCGGTGCCTGGCTCGTTTCGTCCAGGCGCGTCGGCGATCTGGACGTGCGCGATCCGGTCGAGGTGCTCGGCGATCACCCGGTCGACGTCGTCGCCGTTGACCGCGAGGTGGTAGAGGTCGGCGAGCAGGCCCAGGTTCGGTACGTCGTACGCCGCCTGGACGCGGTCGATCACCGCGAGCGCGTCGGCCGCGGTCCGCAACGGGTAGCGCTCGGCGCCGCTGACCGGTTCGACCAGGACGACGCCGCCGATCCGTGCGGCGGCCTGGGCTGCGAGCGCCAGGTTCTCGACCGCGAGTTCGTCCTGCTCGGCCGCGTCGTGCGCGGTGATCCGGTTGCCGTAGAGCGCGTTGAACGCCTGGCAGCCGAGCCGCTCACCGATGCCGATCGTGACGTCGATGTTGTCGCGGAACTCGGCCGACCGTTCGGGCCACGACACCAAGCCGCGATCGCCGCCCGGCATGTCACCGGCGAAGAAGTTGAGGCCGGTCAGCTCGACGCCGGCGTCGTCGACCGCCTTCACGAACCTGTCGATCGCGGCGTCGGCCGGCACGGCCTCCGCGAACGGCCACCAGAACTCGACGGCGCCGAAGCCGGCCTGCCGCGCCGCGGTGGGCCGCTCGAGCAGCGGGAGTTCGGTGAAAAGGATCGAGCAGTTCACCGCAAAGCGATTCATCGTCTCTCATCTTCCGCATCGTGGAATATAACTTCTGTTCTGCGAAAGGACGATAGGTTGCCGTCACCAGCAGCGTCAAGCGCCCCGAGCGCTGTAGGTTTCTCCAAAGGGGCAGGAGGTGAACGAATGCTGCTCTCCGAGCTGTGCGAAGCGCCGGAGCTCGGCCTGCGTCTGCTGCACCAGGCGCAGGACGCGCTCGACCGGCCGATCGGCCGCCTGGTCACCACCGACCTGCTCGAACCCGGCAACTACCTCAACGGCGGCGAGCTCGTGCTCACCGGACTGGTCTGGCGCCGCGCTCCCACCGACAGCGAGACCTTCGTCGCCTCGGTGGCCGGCCGGGGCGCCACCACGATCCTGGCCGGCAAGGCCCTGCTCGGCGACATCCCGGAGGATCTGGTCGAGGCGTGCCGTCGTCACCAGGTGACGCTGGTCGAAGTGCCCACCGAGGTGGCCTTCGCGGACATCACCGAGTACGTCGCGGCCGCCACGGACACCGGCGCCCGGTTGTCCGCCAGCCTCGTCCGCCAGCGCCAGCTGCTCTCCGCGATCGCGTCCGGCCGCAGCCTCGACGAGCTCGCCGCCCAGATCTCCGCCGACATCGGGCACACCTGCCGGGTCGTCACGGCGACCGGGCGGCACGTCGTACCGGGGCCTGGTGCGCTCGACGACACAACGCTCGACGCCGTCACCCGACGGTTCCTCACCGCCGACCGTACTCCGGCCGTCGCCGACGCGGACGGCGCGTCGTACAGCGTGTTCCCGGTCGGGTCAGGGCTCGGGAACCGGCTGACCGCCTGGTTGCTGGTGATCGAGGGCGACCACTCCCAGTGGCCCCGCGACCACGTCGAAACGGTGCACGAACTCTGCGCCATCGCCGCCCTCGACCGGGTACGCCGCGACGAAGGCCGGCACGCCCTGCGCCCGTTGATGGCCGACGCCCTGAGCCTGGTCGAGTCCGGCGGACCGTTGCCCGAAGTAACTACCCGGCTCCGCCAGGCCGGTGCACAGCCGGACAGGCCGATGGTGGTGGTCGTCGCCGAACTGGTCACGCCGCACCCTGTCGACCAGGTGCCGCGCGATGCCGGCGCCGCCGAGGTGGCGATCACCGTCTTCGAGGACGTGGCCGGCGCCGCGATGCCCGGCGGCCGCGCGGGCGGCGCCGACGCCAACGGCGCTCGACGTGCCGACGGAGCACCCGGCGCGGCCGGCCCGGCAACGGTTGCGCCCGGCCGGGACGGCGTGCTGATCGGGTTGTTGCCCTGGGCCCCTGATTTGCCGGTCCTGCTGCGGCGCGCGTTCGGCCGGCTCGCGCCGGGCCTGGGCCGGTCCCGGATCGCGGTCGGCATCAGCGGCGAGACCGCGGTCGACGCGCTGGCCGGTGCACTCGAGGAGGCGCGCTTCGCCCACCGGGTCGCCCGGGCCGGCCTCACTCCCGTGTCGGTGGTGACGTCGGACCAGGTCGCCTCGCACGTACTGCTGCTCGCCACGGTGCCTGACGACGTACGGCGTACGTACACCCATCGGGTGCTCGGACCGGTGCTCGAGCACGACCGCAGGACCGGTGGCGAACTGCTCGCCACGCTGCGCGAGTTCCTGGCCTGCTCGGGTTCGTGGGCGCGGACCGCCGAGGCGATGCACCTGCACGTCAACACGGTCCGGTACCGGATCGAACGCGTTGAGCAACTGACCGATCGCGATCTGTCGCAGCTCGAGGACAAGATCGACGTGTTCCTGGCGCTCAAGTCGCTCTGAGCCCCGCCGTTTGGGTGATCGCACAGAACCGGGTGGACCGGAGCGGGCGATCTTCGGAGGTTCGTCGCTAGCCCGCAACCGCGCGGTGAACGCAAGCTGTCGTGCAGGTCACAATCCGCCGCCGACCCCTTGGAGGGTGTTCGATGAAGGCAGCCCTGCGCCCCCGACGCCAATCGTCTCGTCATCCCGTCGACGAGCTGATGTCGCCCGGACGTCTCGCCGTCTACGGCACGCAGCACGTGCTCGCGTTCTACGCCGGCGCGGTGATCGTCCCGATCCTGCTGGCGAACTCGATCGGCCTCAGCACCGAGCAACTGGTGCACCTGATCAACGCCGACCTGTTCACCTGCGGCATCGCCTCGATCATCCAGTCGGTCGGATTCTGGAAGATCGGTGTCCGGCTGCCGCTGCTGCAGGGCGTGACGTTCACGGCGGTGTCGCCGATGATCGCGATCGGCCTGGCCGCGGGCGGCGGGACCGACGGGCTGCTGGTGATCTACGGCGCGGTGCTGGTGGCCGGGCTGGCGACGTTTTTCGTCGCGCCCTTCTTCAGCCGGCTGATCCGCTTCTTCCCGCCGGTCGTCACCGGCTCGGTGATCACGATCATCGGGCTGGCGCTGCTCCCGGTCGCGGCCGCGGACGCCACCGGCGGCGCGGGCCCGAACTCGGACCCGACCAGCGGCAAGTACCTCGCCTACGCGCTCGGAACGCTCGCGCTGATCGTGCTGATCCAGCGGATCTTCAAGGGATTCATGGCGACCGTCGCCGTCCTGGTCGGTCTGGTCGTCGGCACGCTGGTCGCCTGGGCGCTCGGCGACGCCCACTTCGACGCGGTCGCGGACTCCGGCTGGGTCGGGGTGACCACCCCGTTCTACTTCGGCTGGCCGCAGTTCTCGGTCGCCGCGATCATCTCGATGGTCGTCGTCATGCTGATCACCGCGGTGGAGACGACTGGTGACGTCTTCGCGACCGGCGAGATCGTCGAGAAGCGGATCGGCCGCGAGGACATCGCCCGCGCCCTGCGCGCCGACGGCCTGGCCACCACGATCGGTGGCGTCTTCAACTCCTTCCCCTACACCTGCTTCGCCGAGAACGTCGGACTGGTCCGGCTGACCCGGGTGAAGAGCCGCTGGGTGGTCGCCGCGGCCGGCGTGATCATGATCCTGCTCGGCCTGGTCCCGAAGGCCGGCGCGATCGTGGCCGGCATCCCGCACCCGGTGCTCGGCGGTGCCGCCCTGGCGATGTTCGCCACCGTGGCCGTCGTCGGCTTCCAGACCCTGACCAAGGTCGACTTCCACGACCACCGCAACGTCGTGATCGTGGCGACCAGCGTCGGGCTGGCCATGTACGTCACCGCGCAGCCGCAGGTCGCCCAGGCGGTGCCGGGCTGGGCCGAGATCATCTTCGGCAGCGGGATCACGCTCGGCAGCCTGACCGCGATCGTGCTGAACATCGTCTTCCACCACGTCGGCAAGGACTTCGGCCCGGCCGTGGCCGGCCAGCCCGGCGCCAGCACGGTCCGGCTGGACCAGGTCAACGAGATGAGCCGCGAGGAGTTCGTCGAGACCTTCGCCGGGCTCTTCCAGGGACCGCGCTGGATGGTCGAGCGGGCCTGGGACATGCGGCCGTTCGCCGACACCCACGCGCTGCGGCGCTCGTTCCAGGAGGCCTTGTTCTCCGGGTCGCACGAGGAGCAGCGCGAACTGATCGAGTCCTACCCGCAGCTCGGTTCGCAGTTCGTCGCCGACGGTCTCAGCGGCGAGGCGTCGCTGCGGGACCAGGCCGCGCGCGGGCTGACCTTCCTGGCCGAGCCCGAACGCGACGAGCTGGCGACGATCACCGAGCAGTACCGCGAACGCTTCGGCTTCCCGCTGGTGATCTCGGTGCGGGACGCGGACTCGTTCGCCCGGATCGTCGAGCAAGGTCGCGAACGGCTCGGCAACTGCGAGAACCAGGAGCACGCCGCCGCCCTGCTGGAGATCGCGAAGATCGCCGGCTTCCGGTTCGACGACTTCCTGACCGACGCCAATCCCATCCACAGCGCACGGACCCGCTGGAGCAGCAACCGATGAGTACGACGATCAAGGTCAACGGCCAGGACCTCCCGCTCGGGGGTGCCTCCGTCCACACCACGGCGCTCGACTGGTTGCGCGACCGCGGCCTGACCGGCGCCAAGGAAGGCTGCGCGGAGGGCGAGTGCGGAGCCTGCTCGGTCCTGGTCGCCCGGCCGGGCATCGACAGCCCGACCGAGTGGACCGCGATCAACGCGTGCCTGGTCCCGGTCGCGGCGTTGGACGGCCAGGAGATCGTCACCTCCGAGGGCCTGGGCACCAGCTCCGACCTGCACCCGGTCCAGCGCGAACTCGCCGTCCGCGGCGGCTCCCAGTGCGGCTTCTGTACGCCGGGCTTCGTCTGCAGCATGGCCGCGGAGTACTACCGCCCCACCCGTACTCCTTCTCCTGAAGAAGACTGTGAGCACGGACCGAACGGCTTTGACTTGCACGCGCTGAGCGGCAACCTGTGCCGGTGCACCGGCTACCGGCCGATCCGGGACGCGGCGTACGCGCTGGGCGACCCCGACGGTGACGACACGTTCGCCGCCCGTCGGTCGAGTCCTCCTCCCCCGCCGGCGCCGACGCGGCTCGTGGTGGACGGAGCGGAGTTCGTGCGGCCGGAGCGGCTGGACGGCGTACTGGAGCTGATCGCCGAATGTCCCGAGGCGAAGGTCGTGGCGGGGTCGACCGACGCGGGCGTCGAGGTCAACCTGCGCGGGGACCGGCCTCCGCTGGTCGTCGCGGTGGACCGGCTGAGCGAGCTGCGGGAGTTCTCGGTCGACGACGAGCAGGTCCGGATCGGTGCCGCGCTGACGCTGACCGAGATCGAGCGCCTGCTGGCCGGGCGGGTCCCGCTGCTCGAACAGCTCTTCCCCCAGTTCGCCTCCCGACTGATCCGCAACGGCGCGACCATCGGCGGCAACCTCGGCACCGGTTCACCGATCGGCGACACGCCGCCCGCGCTGCTCGCGCTGGACGCCTCGCTCGTCCTCACCTCGCGCCGCGGCGAGAGAACTGTTGCCCTGGCCGACTACTTCACCGGCTACCGGGAAACGCTCAAGGCTCCCGACGAGCTGATCCGCGCCGTCCTGGTCCCGCTGCCGCTCGCGCCGCTCACCGCGTTCCACAAGATCGCCAAGCGCCGCTTCGACGACATCTCCAGCGTCGCGGTCGGCTACGCGCTCGATGTCGTCGACGGCGTGGTCCGGGAGGCTCGCATCGGGCTCGGCGGTGTCGCGGCCACGCCGATCCGCGCTCACGCGACCGAGCAGGCGCTGGCCGGCCGGCCCTGGACCGAGCGAACGGTCCGCGAAGCCGCCGCGGTGATGGCTACCGAGGGCACCCCGCTGGACGACCACCGCGCCAGCGCGTCGTACCGGTCGGCGATGCTCGGCCAGTCGCTCCTCCGCTTCCACGCCCAGCAGCTCCACGTCGAGGGGGTCAGCGCATGAGCCAGTTGTCCGAGCGACCGGCCGAGGCCGTGGTCGGTCTGCCGTTGCCGCACGAGAGCGCCGCGCTGCACGTCACCGGCGAGGCCCTCTACATCGACGACCTCGTCGTCCGGACCCGCGACGTCCTGCACGCCTGGCCGGTCCAGTCGCCGCACGCGCACGCGCGCATCGTCGACCTGCAGGTCAAGCCCGCGTACGACGTACCGGGAGTGGTCCGGGTGCTCACCTCGGACGACGTACCGGGCGTCAACGACGCCGGGGTGAAGCACGACGAGCCGCTGTTCCCCGACGCCGAGGTGATGTTCCACGGGCACGCGATCTGCTGGGTGCTCGGCGAAACCCTGGAGGCGGCGCGGCTCGGCGCCGAGGCCGTGCAGGTCGAGTACGAGCCGCTGCCCTCGCTGGTCACGGTCCGCGAAGCGATTGCCGCCGGCAACTTCCAGGGCACCGGGCGGCACCTGGAGCGCGGTGACGTCGAGACCGCGCTGGCGACGGCGGCCCACGTGTTCCAGGCCGAGTTCGAGTTCGCCGGGCAGGAGCACTTCTACCTGGAGACGCACGTCGCGCTGGCGCTGGTCGACGAGGCCGGCCAGATCTTCGTGCAGAGCAGCAGCCAGCACCCGTCGGAGACCCAGGAGATCGTCGCGCACGTGCTCGGCGTGGCCAGCCACGCGGTGACCGTGCAGTGCCTGCGGATGGGCGGGGGCTTCGGCGGCAAGGAGATGCAGCCGCACGGGTTCGCGGCGATCGCCGCACTCGGCGCGACGCTGACCGGGCGGCCGGTGCGGCTGCGGCTCAACCGCACGCAGGACGTGACGATGTCCGGCAAGCGCCACGGTTTCCACAGCCAGTGGCGGGCCGGCTTCGACGCCGACGGCAGGCTGGTCGCGCTCGACGCCACGCTCACCTCCGATGGCGGCTGGAGCCTCGACCTGTCGGAGCCAGTGCTCGCCCGCGCGATGTGCCACATCGACAACGCGTACTGGATTCCCAACGTCCGGGTCGACGGCCGGATCGCCAAGACGAACAAGACCTCCCAGACCGCCTTCCGCGGCTTCGGCGGTCCGCAGGGCATGCTCGTCATCGAGGACGTGCTCGGCCGCTGCGCGCCGCTGCTCGGGTACGACGCGATGGAGCTGCGGCGCCGCAACCTCTACCGGCCCGGCCACACCACGCCGTACGGGCAACCCGTTCGGCACGCGGAGCGGCTGGAGGCCTGCTGGAGCGAGGTGCTCCGCGGCGCCGAGGTCGAGCGGCGGCAGGCGGAGATCGAGCAGTTCAACGCGAACCACCCGAACACCAAGCGCGGGCTGGCGATGACGCCGGTGAAGTTCGGCATCTCGTTCAACCTGACCGCGTTCAACCAGGCCGGCGCGTTGGTGCACGTCTACAAGGACGGCTCGGTGCTGATCAACCACGGCGGCACCGAGATGGGACAGGGCCTGCACACGAAGATGCTGCAGGTCGCCGCGACGACGCTCGGCGTACCGCTGGAGCGGGTCCGGCTGGCGCCGACCCGGACCGACAAGGTGCCCAACACCTCCGCGACCGCGGCCAGCTCCGGGGCCGACCTCAACGGCGCGGCGATCAAGAACGCCTGCGAGCAGATCCGCGAACGCCTCGCCCAGGTCGCCGGCAGCCGGCTCGGACTGCACGCCCACGACGTCCGGTTCGCCGACGGCGTCGTCCGCGGGCTGCAAGGAGGAAGCCTGAGCTGGGAGGACGTCGTGCTCGCGGCCTACTTCCAGCGCGTCCAGCTCTGGGCCGCCGGCTTCTACCGGACCGAGGGACTGCACTGGGACGCCAACGCGATGCACGGCGAGCCGTTCAAGTACTTCGCGTACGGCGTGGCCGCGTCCGAAGTCGAGGTCGACGGCTTCACCGGCGCTTATACGTTGCGCCGGGTCGACATCGTGCACGACGTCGGCGACAGCCTCAGCCCGCTGATCGACCTCGGCCAGATCGAGGGCGGCTTCGTCCAGGGCACCGGCTGGCTGACGCTGGAGGACCTGCGCTGGGACGAGAGCGACGGCCCGCACCGCGGCCGGCTCGCGACGCAGGCCGCGAGTACCTACAAGCTGCCGAGCTTCTCGGAGATGCCGCAGGTTTTCAACGTGCACCTGCTGGAGAAGGCGCACGAGGACGGCGCGGTCTACGGCTCGAAGGCGGTCGGCGAGCCGCCGCTGATGCTCGCTTTCTCGGTCCGCGAGGCGCTGCGGCAGGCCGCAGCCGCGTTCGGGCCGGTGGGGACGAGCGTGGACTTGGCCTCCCCGGCGACCCCGGAGGCCGTGTACTGGGCGCTCGACAACGCGCGCTCAGCGGCCCACTCTCCCGCCGGCGCCGCCCGCGGCGGCGAAGCCGCTCGTGGCCGGGGCGAGCCTGCCCTCCCCTCCCCCTCCAGTCTGAGTGGAGTCTGAGATGGAGTGGATCCGAGCGGTTCAGCACCTTCGGGAGCAGCGGCTGCCCGCCGTGCTGGTCACCGTGATCTCCGTGCGTGGGCACTCGCCGCGGGAGGCCGGCGCCAAAATGGTCGTCTCTGCCGAACGGACCTGGGCGACGGTCGGCGGCGGCAACCTGGAGATGGTTGCCGTCGACCGCGCCCGCGCGATGATCGCCGAGGGACTGACGCAGCCCGAGGTGCTGGAGTTCGCGCTGTCGGACAAGGCGCCGTACCAGCAGGCGGTTCAGTGCTGCGGCGGTGAGGTGAAGCTGCTGCTCGAGCCGCTCGCCGCGGTCCCGTCCGTGGCGATCTTCGGTCTCGGTCACGTCGGACTCGAGCTCGCGCGCATCCTCGCGCGGCACGACCTCGAGCTCCACCTGGTCGACTCGCGGCCCGGCCAGCTGACTCCCGAACGGCTGTCCGTGCTGGACGACGCCGTCGCCGGCGTCCACGTCCACCAGGTCCCCGTGCTGCCCGAGTTGGTGGTCGGCGAGCTGCCACCCGGAACGCACGTCCTGGTGATGACCCACGACCACGCGGAGGACGCCGCCCTCTGCGACGCGGCCCTGCGCAGCGAGCACCTGGCGACGATCGGCCTGATCGGGTCCAGCGCGAAGTGGGCCCGGTTCCAGCGCAAACTCGCCGAGGACGGCAACTCGCCCGAGGCGATCGCCCGGATCACCACCCCGATCGGCCTGCCGGACCTGTCCGGCAAGGAGCCGGCCACGATCGCTGTCAGTGTCGCGGCCCGCCTGCTGCAAATGTTCATCGCCGAGCGCAACCCTGCGCCGGCCCAGTGTGAGGCAGACGCATGACCCTGTTCCGAGGCACGTTCCTCGACACCCCCGACAACCCGTTCACCGGCGGTTCGTTGCGGGTGGCAACCGACGCCGCGCTGCTGGTCGAGCACGGCGTGATCCGCGCCCGCGGCCCGTTCGCGGAGCTGCGCCGCGCCCATCCGGCCGAGCAGGTCGTCGACCTGACCGGCGGGCTGGTGCTGCCCGGGTTCGTCGACACCCACGTGCACTTCCCGCAGATCCGCGCGGTCGGCGGGATGGGCATGCCGTTGCTGGAGTGGCTCGACCGGTACGCGCTGCCGGAGGAGGCCAAGATGGCCGACGCCGCGTACGCCGCCGGTGTCGCCGACGAGTTCGTCCGCGGCCTCGTGGCCGCCGGTACGACGAGCGCGATGGTCTTCGGCGCCCACTACGTCGACGCGATGGACACCCTGTTCACCGCCGCGGCCCAGGTCGGGCTGCGGATCACCAGCGGCCTGGTCGTCAGCGACCGGTTGCTCCGGCCCGACCTGCTGACGACTCCCGAACGCGCCCACGCCGAGTCGATCGCACTGGCCTCCCGCTGGCACGGCGTCGGCCGGAACCGGTACGCCGTGACGCCGCGCTTCTCGCTGTCGTGCACGGACGACCTGCTCGAGGCGTGTCACGCGGTCCTGACCGAGGTCCCGGACGCGTGGTTCACCTCGCACCTGAACGAGAACGAGGCGGAGATCGCCACCGTCGCCGAGCTCTTCGGCGGCAGCGACTACCTCAGCACGTACGACCGGCACGGCCTCGTCGGCCGGCGGAGCGTCTTCGCCCACAACGTCCACCCCACCGACGTCGAGCTGAAGCTGCTCGGCGCGAGCGGCGCCACCGTGGCGCATTGCCCCACCAGCAACGCCGCGCTCGGCAGCGGGCTCTTCCCGATCGGCCGGCACCTCGACCACGGCGTTCGGGTCGCGCTCGGATCGGACGTCGGCGCGGGCACCGGATTCTCGCTGCTGAAGGAAGGGCTGCAGGCCTACTTCTGCCAGCAACTGCTCGGCGACCACGGCCACCCGCTGACGTCGGCCCACCTGCTGCACCTGTCCACCACCGCCGGTGCCGCGGCCCTCGGCCTCGAGGCCGAGATCGGCGACCTGAGCGTCGGCAAACGCTTCGACGCCCAGCTGCTGCGCCCGGCGGACAACTCCCCGCTCGGCGTGGGCATCACGCACGCGGCCGACGCCGAGGACGTGCTGGCCAGGGTCTTCACGCTCGGCACTCCGGCCGACGTCCGCGCCGTCTGGATCGACGGCGAACTGCTGACCCCGAAGGAGGCATGACCGTGGATCTGCGTGGTTTCAACGCTCTGTCCGAGGAGCGGCTCAGACCGATGCTCGCCGCCTGTTGCGACGTCGACCGTTGGGTCGACCGTGTGCTCGCCGGCCGCCCGTACGACGACGTCGCGGCGCTGACCGAGGTCGCGGACCAGGCGGCGCGCGACTTCGACGAGGCGGAAGTCGAGCGAGCGCTCGCGGCGCATCCGCGGATCGGTGATCGCGCGTCCGGCGAGAGCACCGAGGCCTCGTGGTCCCGCGACGAACAGGCCGGGGTCGGCGACGACACCGGCGTACGGGCTGCGCTTGCCGAGGGCAACCGCGAGTACGAGCAGCGGTTCGGCCGGGTCTTCCTGATCTGCGCGACCGGCTTGTCGGCCGGCGAGCTGCTGGCCGAGCTGCGCCGGCGGCTCGGCAACGACGAGGCCACCGAACGGGCCGTCCTACGGGACGAACTGCGCAAGATCGCCGTCCTGCGACTCAGCAAGGTCGTCGACCAGGAGATCTCGGTATGAGCACCGTCAGCACGCACGTCCTGGACACCGGTCTGGGCCGGCCGGCCCGCGGCGTACCGGTCAGGCTGTCGCGGATCGCCGACGAGCGTCCGGGCGACCGGGCCGCCGAGCTGGTGGTCGAGCTCGGGTCCGGCTGGACCGACGAGGACGGCCGGATCAAGGACCTCACCCCGCACGGGCTCGCACCCGGCACCTATCAACTCCGGTTCGACGTGGCCGCCTACGCGACCGCGTCCGGCCAGGAGATGTTCTTTCCCGAGGTCACCGTGACCTTCACGATCACCGACGAGCGGCACCACCACGTCCCACTGCTGCTCAGCCCGTTCGCGTACTCCACCTATCGAGGGAGCTGATCCGATGGCGATCCACCTGGGAGCCAACCAGTACGGCAAGGCCGAGAGCCGCGTCGTGCGCATCTACCGTGACACCCCGCGCCACCAGATCCGCGACCTCAACGTGTCGTCGGCGTTGCGCGGCCGGTTCGAGGACGCGCACATCACCGGCGACCAGGCCGAGGTGCTGCCGACCGACACCCAGAAGAACACCGCGTTCGCCTTCGCCAAGGAGAAGGGCGTCGGCGCGATCGAGGACTTCGCGCTGACCCTCGGCGACCATTTCCTCGAGGCCACCCCGGCCGCCGACGGCGCGCGGATCGCGATCGAGGAGTACCCGTGGGAGCGGATCCTGGTCGACGGCCAGGAGCACGACCACTCCTTCGTCCGTTCCGGCGCCGGCGTCCGGACCACGGTCGTCAACGTCGAGGGCCGCGGCAGCGAGCGGACGGCGCACGTGGTGTCGGGCATCAGCGAGCTGGTGGTGCTGAAGTCCACCGGCTCGGAGTTCCACGGCTTCCGCAAGGACAAGTACACGACGCTGCCGGAGACCAACGACCGGATCCTCGCCACGTCGCTGGTGGCCCGGTGGCGCTACGACCACACCGAGGTCGACTGGGACAAGTCGTACGACGAGATCAAGGGGCTGCTGCTCGAGCAGTTCGCGAAAATCCACAGCTACGCGTTGCAGCAGACGCTGTACGGCATGGGCGAGGCGGTGCTCGAGCGGCACCCGGAGGTCGCGGAGATCAAGTTCTCGGCGCCGAACAAGCATCACTTCCTGGTGGACCTGAGTCCGTTCGGCGTGGACAACCCCGGTGAGGTCTTCATCGCCGCGGACCGGCCGTACGGGTTGATCGAGGCGACCGTCGTGCGTGACGACGCCAGCGACGCGGGCAGCGCCTGGCACGCCGTTCCCGGCTTCGTCTGAGCCCGGCGGTGCGGATGAGCGCCGGGACGATCGTCGTCGACGGGGCGACGGTGGTCACCGTCGACCGGGACCGGCGCGAGTTCGTGACCGGGCATGTTGTGGTCGAAGGCCACCGGATTGTTGCTGTCGGCACCGGGCCGGCGGCGGCGTACGAGGGAGCCAGGGTGGTCGACGGGCGTGGGTGTGTGCTCACGCCCGGCTTCGTCAACACCCACCACCATCTGTACCAGTGGGTGACGCGGGGACTCGCGCCCGACGCCGGACTGTTCGAGTGGCTGACGACGCTGTATCCGGCGTGGGCCGGCATCGACGAGGAGTCGGTGCACGTCGCCGCGACGGGCGGACTGGCTCAGCTCGCGCGGACCGGGTGCACGACGGCCGCGGATCACCACTACGTGTTCCCTCGCGCGGGCGGCGACGTGTTCGCGGCGGAGATCCTCGCCGCCGCCGAGGTGGGACTGCGGTTCCATCCCGCGCGCGGCTCGATGGACCTCAGCGTGAAGGACGGCGGCTTGCCGCCCGACACGGTGGTGCAGGACCGCGACGAGATCCTGCGCGCGACCGAGGCGGCGATCGACCGCTGGCACGATCCTTCCCCGGGCTCGATGCTCCAGATCGCCGTGGCGCCCTGCTCGCCGTTCACCGTGACCGGGGACCTCATGCGCGAGGCCGCCGAACTCGCCCGCCGGCGCGGCGTACGGCTGCACACGCACCTGGCCGAGACGACCGACGAAGCCGACTGGTGCGAGCAACGATTCGGCTGTACGCCGTCGCAGTACGCCGAAGAGCTCGGCTGGACCGGATCGGACGTGTGGTTCGCGCACGGCATCCACTTCGGCGACGCGGAGATCAAGCGGCTGGGGCACACGGGAACGGGCGTCGCGCACTGTCCCAGCTCCAACGCACGGCTCGGCGCGGGGATCGCCCGCGTGGCCGATCTGCGCGCGGCCGGGTGCCCGGTCGGCCTCGGGGTGGACGGTGCCGCGAGCAACGAAGCCGGCAGCCTGCTCGAGGAGGTCCGGCACGCCGTTCTGTTCGCCCGGGCCCGGGGCGGCCCCCGAGCCCTCGACGTCCGGTCCGCCTTGGAACTGGCGACCTTGGGAGGCGCGCGCCTGCTCGGCCGCGAACACGAGATCGGCTCGATCGAGGTCGGCAAACTGGCCGACCTCGCGTTGTGGCGCCTCGACACACTCCCGCACGCGGGCATCGCGGATCCGGTGGCGGCGCTCGTCCTGGGCGCTCCCCCGCCGCTCGAACTCCTGCTGGTGAACGGGCGGCCGGTGGTGGAGCACGACACGGTAGTCACCGTCGACGAGTCAGTTGTTGCCGCCAAGGTCACGCAAACGCAGCGGGCCCTCCTCGCGAAAGCGAAGTGAGCGTCAGCTGCGGAGCTTGCGTTTGGCCAGGCTTGCGAGGGCGGCTGGGCTGAGGCCGGTCAGCTTGTCGACCTCCGTCTGGTCGACAGCTCCGCACTCGACGGCACGCAGCACGAACCCCGCGAGAGCTGCCGCGGTCGCGGGCTCGTCGAGGTAGCCGGACTCCCCCTGTCCGGCGTACGCGCGAAGGCGAGCGGCGGCGGCCTCCAAGCCCTCGCGGTAGAACGAGTACGTAGCCAGGAAGCGGCTCGGAAGTTGGGCGGGATGCATGTCCCAGCCCTGGTAGATGCCCCGCTCCAGCGAACGCCGGACCAGCCGCGCGTGCAGCCGCCAGGCGGCGTGCACTGCGTCGCGGTCGCCGACGGGCAGCACGTTGGTCGAGCCGTCGGAGACGAAGACGCCGGTACCGGCCGCGGCCAACTGCATCACGTTCTTCGCGTGGTCCGCGACCGGATGCTCCATGCTCTGGTACGCCGCCGCGACGCCCAGCGAGGCCGAGTAGTCGTACGTGCCGTAGTGCAGCCCGGTCACCCGGCCCGCGCCCGCGCCGATCATCCGCGCGATCAGCGCCGTACCGTCCGGCCCGAGAATCGCCTGCGGCGTCTCGACCTGGATCTCGAACGTCAGCCGCGGCGTCCCGTGCGCCCGCTCCACCGCGTCCAGGACCACGACCATCGCCTCGATCTGCTCGACCGAGGTCACCTTCGCGAGCGTGATCACGAAGCCGTCGGTCAACGCCCCGGCCGACGCCAGCTCGCCGACGAACAGGTCGAGCGTGCGCACCCCGCGCCGGCGGCTCGGCGCCTCCAGCGACTTGATCCGCAGACCGTGGTACGGCGGCGCGGTGCCCGCCTCGACGGTCTCCGCCAGGGCCCGGGCCGCGCCGATCGCCGCGGCGTCCTCCTCGTCGTCGGACCGGGTGCCGTAACCGTCCTCGAAGTCGATGCGCAGGTCCTCGATCGGCTCGTCGTCCAGCTTGGCGACGACCCGGTCGTGCACGCCTTCGGCAGCAGGCAGGTCGACCGCCGCGGCCAGCTCGTCCGCCGATCCGCCATGCGCCGCCAGCGCGGCCTTCGCCTCCGCGGCCCACGCCGCGACCGTGCCGGCGCCGTACTGGTCGGCGGGAACGTAGACGGTGTGGACCGGCTGGCGAACCCCGCGATCCCCCGGATAGCGCGCTGCCAGTACGGCGTCCGCCGCGGCCAGCCGTCGGTCCAGCTCGTCGGCGAGAGCGTCGAGCTCCGTCATCCGTCCACCCCATCCAGGCTCATGATTCCGTATCGCGGATACTAATATCTACTCTGCGGAACCGGCAAGCTCTTGAGGTTCCAGCATCTGACGTTAGACTTCCGCCATCCGGAAATGAAGGAGACACCGTGACGGAAGCCAACGGCAGTGCGCGGACCGCCCGCTCGGGTAGCGTGCAGTCCATCGAGCGCGCCTTCGGCCTGCTCGAGATGATGGCCGACGCCGGCGGCATGATGGGCCTGTCCCAGCTCGCCACCGCGTCCGGGCTGCCGCTGCCGACGATCCACCGCCTGGTCCGTACGCTCGTCGAGCTCGGTTACGTCCGCCAGGAGCCGTCCCGCCAGTACGTGCTGGGCCCGAAGTTGATCCGGCTCGGTGAGACCTCCTCGCACATGCTGAGTGTCTGGGCGCGGCCACACCTGGCCCACCTGGTCGACGAGCTCGGCGAGTCGGCCAACCTGGCGATGCTCGACGGCGACCAGATCGTGTACCTGGCCCAGGTCCAGTCCCGGCACTCGATGCGGATGTTCACCGAGGTGGGCCGCCGGGTCCTGCCGCACTGCACCGCGGTCGGCAAGGCGATTCTGTCCCAGCTGCGCGAGCCGGAGGTTCGGGAGTTGCTGCAGCGCACCGGGATGCCCAAGCACACCGAGACCACCATCACCGATGTCGAGGAGTTCGCGGCCCAACTGCGCAAAGCCGAGCAGGACGGCTACGCCACCGACGAGGGCGAGCAGGAGCTCGGCGTGCGCTGCATCGCCGTACCGGTACCCGACGTACCGTCCCGGCTCGCGTTGTCCATCTCGGGCCCGGCCGGCCGGATGACCGAAACCCTGGTGGACCAGGCGATCCCGCTGCTTGCCCAGGCCGCCCGATCCTTGTCGGACGACCTGAACTGAGGACAGTTCAGCGGGCCAGGTCGGTGTGGTGCACCTTCAGCCACTCGCGGAAGCTCTGCAGCTGCGGGTTCAGTTCACGGACCACGTCGAGGTCGCGGTCGCTGGTGAACTGCTCGGCGTTCTCCGCGTAGTACTGGAACATGTTGCCGAACTCGACGGCACCGGGGAACCCGAGCGCCCGGAACTCGTCCCAGCCGTGCGGCTCGTACCGGACCGGCTCGCCGAGCGCCTCGCTCATCGCCGCGACGATCTGCTCGCCGGTCAGGTGCTCACCGGCGATCGCGATCACCTTGCCGACGTACTCCCGACCGCGCCGGAAGATGCCGAGCGCGGTCCGGCCGATGTCCTCGACGGCGATCGCGTTGATCGGGCTGTCGCCCATCGGCAGCGTGAGCACCAACTGCCCGTCGGCGTCGCGGACCGGGGCGAGAGCATCGGTGAGGTTCTCGTAGTAGAAGGTGGTCCGCAGGAACGTCGTCGGTACGCCGGCCGCGCGGAACAGGTCGTCGGCCTCGCTCTTGGCGTCGAAGTGCGGCACCTTGTACCGGCCGTCGTCCAGGCTCGGCACCCGATCGGTGTCACCGAAGTGCTGCCGGGTGTCCTCCAGCGTCGACCAGATCACGTGCTGGACGCCGGCGTCGCGCGCCGCCCGGGCCGCGTTGCCGGCCTGCTCCAACTCCATGTCGGCCGCCGGCCGGGCGGCGGCTTCGGCCGGGCTGCGCTCGGCGAAGTAGTTGGTCACGACGAACGCGCCATACACGCCGTCGAACGCCTTCCGCAGGCTGTCCTGGTCGTCGAGGTCCGCCGCGACCACCTCGGCGCCGCGCGCCGCCAGCTCCTCGGCTCGCGCGCTCCGCGGGTCGCGGGTCAGCGCGCGGACGGCGAACCCCCGGTCCGGGTCGGCCAGGATCGCCTCCACCAGGCCCCCGCCCTGGATCCCGGTCGCGCCGACCACAGCGATGATCTTCGTCATTGTCCAACTCCTTGATCGTCACGGATCTTGACTACCGTGGAAGCGTAGGGCCTGCCGACCGGCTGATCAAGATTCATGACTGTTCCGTGCCGTGACTACCGGTGGACCGGCGGCGATCGTTAAGGTGATCAGCACCATGCGGTGAGAGGAGAGTCGATTGGCCACCCGATCCGAGCTGACGGCCACCGATCCCGACCTCGGCGTGCTGTCCGGCCGCCTGCTGTTCGCGGTCCAGCGGGAGCTCTTCGCGACGCTGGCCGACCAGGGGTTCCACGACCTCAAGCACCGGCACGGCGCCGTGATGGCCTATCTGGATCCGGACGGCGTCCGGGCCACCGAGCTGTCCCGGTTGTCCGGCCAGCACAAGCAGATCATCGGGACTCTGGTCGACGAGCTGGAGGCCCTCGGCTACCTGGAACGACGTCCCGACCCCAGCGACCGCCGGGCGAAACTGATCTGCCCGACCGACCGCGGCCTGGCCCAGATGAAGGCCGCGCACGCGATCATGGCCGGCATCGAGTCGCGCCATGCCGAGCGCCTCGGCCCGCGGAACTACCGGCAGTTCAAGCGGATGTTCCTCGACATCACCGATCACCAGCGCAGCCACGCCGACCCGGCTGGGTGAGAACCCACGCGGGGTGTTGTGCACACCGGCCAACTGGATCATGATGAAAACGCGACGCGCCGTGATGTCGAGCATCCTCCGGCCGCCGCGAGCTCAGACAGCGGGCTGCAGTGAAACCGAAGTTCTCGGAGGCCCCCGTTGTGACGATTTCGGTGTTGCCGGCCCGGCGGACCCGGGAGTTCACCGAGTTCGCGCTGCATCTGCACCGGCTCGACTCCGTCGACGACGTCGCGACCGCGATCGCCGGCGAAGGCTCGCGGATTCTCGCCGACGGCGCCGTCAGCATCTTGCTCAACCACCGGCACCACCTCGTTCCCCAGGTCGCGAGTCACCCCACCCTGCGCGCGGCAGACAGAGTCCAGCTGGAGCTGGAGCAGGGCCCGGCGATCGGCCTCACCGCCGGCTGCGACGCCGTCCACTGCCCGGACCTCGCCGCGAGCGACCAGTGGCCGTTGTGGTCGCCGGTGGCCGTCGCACACGGCTGGCGCAGCTGGGTCACGCTGCCGATGCAGAGCCGCAAGCAGCACCTGCTCGGCGTGCTCAGCTTCGCGCATCCCCGCCCGCACGCGATCACCCCCGAACTCGGCTGCTACCTGCGCGATTTCTCGGTGCATGCGGCGATCGCGCTCGACACCGCGGGCACCCGGTACAACCTGCAACGCGCGATCGAGGCGCAGACCCACGTCGGCCGCGCCGTCGGCGTACTGATGGAGCGCTTCACGCTGGACGCCGACCAGGCCTTCGCGGTGCTGCGCCGGTACTCACAGGACCGCAACCGCAAGCTCCGCGACGTGGCGAGCGAGGTCGTGCACACCCGCCGCCTGCCGCGGTGAACGACACGCACAGGAACGACGGATGCCGCTTCGGCGACGGGGTACCGGTCGGTCGGCTCAGGCAGAGGGCCGGACCGACGATTGCCCGAAGGACCGATCGTGAGCACCGCTTCGCCGAGCGACCGGCTCGGCCAGTTCGCCGACTCCGTCTGGCAGTGGCACCAACTCGAAACCGTCACCGAAGTGGCGGTCGCGATCGCCACCTTGGGATCGCGGCTGCATGACGGCGCCGGTCAGTTCGGCGTGCTGCTGAGTCACCAGCGCCACCTCGTACCGGAGGCGGCGAGCAGCTCCCGGATGGCGCTGACGGACTCCTTGCAGGTCGAGCTCCGCGAAGGTCCCGCGATCGACGCGGCGCGCGACGCCTGCGCCGTCTACTGCCCGGACCTCGCCGACGCCCGGCCGTGGCCACGCTGGGCGCCGATCGCGGTCGAGCACGGCTGGCGCTGCTGGGCCAGCTTGCAGTTGCTCAGTCGCCGCCAGCACGTGCTCGGCGTCCTCAGCTACGCCCACCCTGAGCCCGACGCCGTCACGCCGGAGGTGATCGAGCGGCTGAACGACCTGACGGTGTACGCCGCGGTCGCCATCGACTCCGCCCGGATCCGCGAGAACCTGCGGATCGCGATCGACGCCCAGACCCACGTCGGTCAGGCCGTCGGTGTCCTGATGGAGCGGTACGGCCTGACCGACGACCAGGCCTTCGCCGTTCTGCGCCGCTACTCCCAGGACCAGCAACGCAAGCTGCGCGACGTCGCGTCGGACCTGCTCGAGACGCGCCGACTGCCGGCGCGCCCCGAGCAGTAACCGTCCCTCAGGTCATTCCTTCTTCAGTTTGTCCTGCGCGGTTCCGGCCAGCTTCTCCATCGTGTTGGGCAGGTCGGTGGTGCCGTAGAAGCGCGCGTCGGGGTGGGTCGGCGGCGGCATCGGCGCGGTCGTGGTCGGGCCGTCGTGGTAGGTGAACTCGCCGTTGCCGTCGGGCGTCGGACCCTTGGCCCAGCTGCCCTCACCGGCGGTCTGGCCGTCGCTGAAGTTCAGGTACTGGTACGAGACGTCGGTGTGCTCCTTGGACTGCGGGAAGTTGCTCGGCACCGGCAGCTTCTCGGCGCCCTCCTCGCGCAGCTCCGCGGCCGCGGCCAGCCACATGTTCTGGTGCATCGTGTCCCGGGCGAGCAGGAACGACAGCAGGTCGCGTACGCCGTGGTCGTCGGTCATGTGGTAGAGCCGAGCGACCTGCACCCGGCCCTGCATCTCCGCGTTGGCGTTGGCCTGGAAGTCGGCCAGCAGGTTGCCGCTGGCGGTGATGTAACTGCCCTGCCACGGGTTGCCCATGCTGTCGACCGCCCGCGCGCCCGCGCCGGCGACGATCGCGTGCTGGATGTCGGTGCCACCGATCACCGCCGCGACCGTCGGGTCGTCCTGCACGGCGTCCTCGGTGATGCCGAGCGGCGCCTTCTCCAGCAGCTGGGCGATCATCGTGGCCAGCATCTCCACGTGCCCGACCTCCTCGGCGCCGACACCGAAGACCAGGTCGCGGTACTTGCCCGGTGTGTGCATGTTCCAGCCCTGGAACATGTACTGCATCGCGACGGTGATCTCGCCGTACTGACCGCCGAGCACTTCCTGCAGCTTGCGTGCGTAGACCGCGTCGGCGCGGTCGGGGGTCGACTTGAACTGCAACTCCTGACGATGAAAGAACATTCGCCGCCTCCTCGGGGCTTTGTCGAGCGCGCAGAGTTCCCCTCGTCATCCGCAGCAAACACGTCATTCGCGATCGGTCGCGACGGGCTGCGACCGGTCGCGCGGCGGCATGCCGAAGGCGTCCGGCCCGGCGTTCGACAAGCAACGCCGGGCCGGACGCCCAGGGGTGGAACTCAGGTGTTGCGGACGTTCGCGGCCGACTCACGAGCGTCGCTGCGAACGTCGTCGGCGGCCGACCGGCCTTCGTCCTTGACCTCCGCGGCGGCGTCGGCCGCGGTCTCCTTGACGTGCTGGACCGCTTCCTGTGCGGGCTCCTGCAGGTTCTCCTTGAGTTCCTGCGCGATGCCGGAGGCCTGCTCCTTCAGCGGATCCATCGCCTTGTCCTTGGCCTGTTCGGCCAGCTCCTGCTCCTTGGCCGTCGCCGGCAGCGCGGCCGAGAGCACGTAGCCGAGAGCGAAGGCCACCACCCCGGCGGCCAGCGGTGCGCCGCGGGTCCGCTCCTTGGCCGCACTCGGTGCCGACTCGACGGCGTGGCCGACCTTGCTGCCGGCCTCCTGTACGGCGGACCCGGCCGACTGCACCGAGGACCCCGCACTGCCGCCGAGCGACTCGGCCTTGCCCATCACGCGGTGCCGCAACCGGTCGATGCCGGCCCGGGCGCGATCGGTCCGGCGGTGCACGATCGCGCTCGGACTCACCTTCTCGGTCAGGGCGTCCACGTCCCGGCCGAGGTTCTGCCGGGTCTGCTCGATGTCGCGCCTCAGTTCTTGCGTGTCTTCAGCCATTGCGCGTCCTCCTTGAGGGTCTCGACCGTCTGCTCGGGCTTCGGATTGACGTTCTTCAGCTCCTTGCGCCCGGTGCTGGCGAGCACGGCCGCGACGACGGCCCACACGACCGCCACGATCAGCGCCGCCCAGGCCAGGTGCATGACTTCACCCAGCGCCCACATCGCCGTCAGCGACAGGAACAACGCCAGCATCCAGCCGGCGAACGCCGCACCGCCGAGCATTCCCGCGCCCTTGCCCGCCTGCTTGGCCTCGGCCTGCATTTCCGCCTTGGCCAGCGCGAGCTCCTGCCGGGTCAGCGTGCCGAGGTCCGACGTCAGGTGCGTGACGATCTCGCCCAGCGACGCGTCGCCGTACGACGGAGTGCCGGGCGGCCGGCTGGTCTCGCCGTACGAAGTGCCCGGGTCTCCGGGCCCGCCCGCGGCGTACGATCCGGCCATCTCACTGCCCCGATCCGGGCCCGAACCGCGGCTGCACCGGAGCGCCCGGATCGAGGTCCGGCGCCGAAGGTGTCGGCTGCGGCGGCATTCCCGGCGGGACCGGAGCACCCGGGGCCGATCCGCCCGGAGGCATACTGCCCGGCGGCGGTCCGGCCGGGGGCGGCGGCACCGGCGTTCCACCGGTCGCCAGCGGATCGCCCATCGCCCCACCACCGGCCGCCGGAGTGCCGGGTGTCGCACCGGTCGGCATCGGATCGCGATAGCCCGGGCTGGCGGTCGGCGGCATGCCACTCATCGGAGCGGACGTCGTTCCGTTCGACGACGAGACTCCCGACGGTGAACCGCTCGACGACGAACTGGCCGCCGACATCGCCCGCGTCATCCGGCCGGCGGCCATCCCCGCCACCACGGCACCGAGCAGGAACCGGCCCGGACGCCGGCGGGCCATCACGCGCACGTCCTCGAGGATGTCGGTGAACTCCCGGCCGTCCAGGAATCCCACCGCCCGATCGGTCCAGTCCGCGCCGTGCCGGGCCAGCTGGCCGGCCAGACCCGAACCGTGCTCGGCCATCCCGCGCAGCTCGTCACCCATCGACCGCAGACCGTTCACAGCCGAGTCCCGTTGCTGCCCGGCCTGGCGGCCGAGCTCGTCCCGGGTCTGCCCGAACAACTGCCGCGTCTGCTCCCGGACGTCGGCGGTCACGTCGGCCGCGCCGCTCTTGGCGGTCTCCGCGACCTCACGGGCCGCGCCAGCGGCGTTGTCCTTGAGGTGTTTGGCCTCGTCGCGCGCGGTGTCCACGCCTGAACCACCGGACGCCGTACCGACCTGTTGGTTGGTCGTCATCTGACGTCTCCCTTCTGTGAGCCACCTAGGTATCCCCTCGCGACGGCCGCAAACCGAAACCGGGCGATCGGGCCGGAGGCGCTCGCGCTGCGCAACGCACCTGCCCGTGAATGTCGTTGCCGCGGGCATCGAAACGGGTGGGCGGAGCGGCTGCTCCCCATGCCCTCCGCCGACCCGGCGTGAAACGGAGCGAATGCGCTGCGCGAACCTGGGTAACGGAAGCTATCCGGCTGCTGGTCCAACCACTGCCATCCCGGCCGGACTCCGGTGAGCAGGCTTCCCATGCGTCAATCATCGCTTCTTCCCGCCCGCACCGATCCCGACCGGCGACAGGAGCTGCGCGACCAGCGCGCCGCGGAGATCGAACAGTTGCTCCGGCTCGCCGCCGAGGCCGGCACCCACCGCAGAGCGTCGTACCAGGACCGGGCCGTGGAGCTCGGGCTGCCGATGGCCCACACCCTCGCTGCCCGGTACCGGCAACGAGGCGTCGACGGCGAAGACCTGGAACAGGTCGCCTGCGTAGGCCTGGTGAAAGCCGTCCGTGGCTACCGGCCCGGCCCGGACACCGACTTCCGCTCGTACGCCGTACCGACGATCCGCGGCGAACTGCGCAAACACTTCCGCGACCGGGCCTGGATGGTCCGGCCGCCGCGCCGGATCCAGGACCTGCAGACCGCGATCAACGCGGTCGAGGGTGAACTGGCCGCGCGGCTGCAGCGCTGGCCGACGACCGACGACCTGGCCGAGGCGATCGGCGTACCGGCCGAGGAGATCCTGGACGCGCAGCGCGCCCAGGGCTGCTTCCGCCCGGTCTCGCTGGACGCCCGGCTCCGGTCGGCGCCGGATCTCACCCTGGAGAACGTGATCAGCGGCGACACCGACACCTACGCGCTGGTGGAGCACGTCGAGACGCTGCGGCCGGTCGTCGACAAGCTGCCCGAGCGCGACCGGCTGATCCTGCGGCGGCGGTTCGTCGACCACCGCACGCAGGCCGAGATCGGCGCCGAGATCGGGGTCAGCCAGATGCAGGTGTCGCGGTTGCTGCGCCAGATCATGCTCGTGCTGCGCTCGGCGCTCAGCGCGTGAGGCCCGGGTGAAGCACTTGATTGCCCGGCGGTTCGCGGGGTACCGGTCGGCTGTTTTCGCGGCCGTTGTTCCCGAGCCGCGCCGAGCCGAAAGGAAAGAACCGACATGGCGCAGAACGTCGTCGATCTGATCATGCAGGACCACCGTGAGGTCGAGCGGCTGTTCGACGAGCTGAAGGACAACCCGGAGAAGCGGACCGGCCTGGTCCCGGTGCTGACCACGTTGCTGTCCGCCCACAGTCGCGCCGAGGAGGCCGAGGTCTACCCGGTCGCCGCCGGTGAGGCGGACGAGGCCGACGAGGTCGCGCACAGCCAGCAGGAGCACGTCGAGGCCGACGAGCTGCTGGAGAAGCTGGCCGGCACCGACCCGGAGTCCGCCGAGTTCGAGAAGGTCCTGCAGAACCTGGTCGACGCGGTCACTCACCACGTCGAGGAGGAGGAGACCAAGGTGCTGCCCGGAATGCGGCAGAACCTCAGTGAGCAGCGGCTGCTCGAGCTCGGCGAAGCGTTCGCGGCCAGCCGCAAGAAGCATCTCGGCGAGCAGCCGGAGGACATCACCCGCGGGCAGTTGCAGCAGCAGGCCCGCAACGCGAACGTCTCCGGCACGTCGTCGCTCGGCAAGGACGCGCTGCAGCAGAAGCTCCGCGAAGAGGCCAGTGAGTAGAAGCGTCCCGGTCCGCCCGGCCGAGGCAGCACGTGAGGGAGAGTGCCACATGTTCGACAGCGAAACCGATCCGGCACTCTCCCGCGCCGCCACGGCGCTGAGCGAGGCCACCCGGCTGGAGCAGATCCGCGACGACGAGTCCTCGGAGCGGTGGATGCTGCAGCTCGGCAGCCTGGCCACGGTGATCGACGCCGGTGCCCGGCTGGCCACCTGCCTGGGTGAGCGGTTCGAACACTCCGCCGACACCCGGGCCTGGGGTGGCCCGCCGGCGCACGAGTCGCTGACCGCGGCCAGTACGTCGGCTTTGCAGGCGGCCGCGGCGCTGCACACCGCCGCCGCCCTGATCGCCGAAGCCCACGACCAGCTTCTGGCCCTGCCGCCCGCGCCGGCGCCGGAACCCCCGCGCTGATCGGCCGGCGATGGAACCGGATCCGACGCCCCTCGGCGGGCATGCCATCACCTTCGTCGGCAACGCCACCACGATCGTCCGGCTCGGCTCCTTCACGCTGCTGACCGATCCGAACTTCCTGCACCGCGGCCAGCGCGCCTATCTCGGCAAAGGACTCTGGTCGCGTCGGCTGCAGGACCCCGCGCTCACGATCGCTGAGTTGCCGGCCCTCGACGTGGTCGTGCTCTCGCATCTGCACGGCGACCACTTCGACCGGATCGCGCGGCGCGAGCTGGACCGCTCGGTCCCCCTGGTCACCACCGAGCACGCCGCGCGCCGGCTGGCCCGGTCCGGCTTCGACACACATGCCCTGAACACCTGGGACACCTGGCAGCTGACCCACGCCGACGAGACGCTGACCGTCGAGTCGATGCCGGGCATCCACGCGCGCGGCGTCCTCCAGTCCCTGTTGCCGCCGGTGATGGGATCCCTGCTCACCCACCATGGCCCGAGCGGTACGCCGTACACCGTCTATCTGAGCGGCGACACGTTGACCGGCGACCATCTCGACGCCATCCGGGAACGCTGCCCGGACATCGATGCGGCCGTCGTCCATCTCGGCGGGACCAGGATCCTGTTCTCGACCGTGACGATGGACGCGGTCCAGGGACTCGACTTCCTGCGCCGGATCCGGCCCAGCGTCGCCATCCCGGTCCACTACGACGACTACCGGGTGATGAAGTCCCCGCTCGCCGACTTCCTCGCGGCGGTGAAGGCCGACTCCGAGCCCTGGCGGGTCGCGGCACCGGCGCGCGGGGAGACGATCGAGCTGAAGAGCTCCGCACGTTAGCCCGGGCCGGGGCGGGGAACCGGTCGGTAATGATCGCATCGTTGCTCAGCGCACCCCTGGTCGTCGTCGCGCTCGCCCAAGGCCCGGCCCTGGCCGCGCCCGCCGCTCCGGCCGTCGCGGACGCCGTCACCACGGTCTCGACGATCATCCCGGCCGCGGACAGCCCGTCCCCCTCCCCGTCGCTGGGCGCCACACCGCAGACCGGCGCCGAGGGCCCCGGCGACAACGACGGGGACGCGGCGGACTTCTCCCAGACCGGGCTGGTCTTCATCTCCGCCGGAGCCATCGTGCTGGCCGTCGGCGGCTCGGTGGTCTTCTACCTGATCCGCCGCAACCGTCGCAGTACGTCGGCCTGACCAAGTTCGCCGGATTTGGCCCGCATGCGAGCGGGTTGGCGGGGTACTCCCGACTGGGAGGTTCAGATGGCTACTGAACGCGAGGACGTCACGCTGGTACCGATTCTGTCGCGTGGGCCGCATCGCGACCCGCGCCGGGGCGCCTGCTTCATGGAGTACGCGTCCCACCTCGCCGGGCTCGAGTGGTCGGACCGGCCCAGCTGCACGCATCCCCTGCTGGCCCTGGTGGCCCGGGAGGTGAACGACGAGCTGTCCGACGCCGCCCGCGTGAAGCTCGTCCCGCTGATTCCCACCGTGATCGGGCTGGTCCCGACCGACCCCCGCTACGTACCGGCCCTGGTCGTGCGGTGCGTTCGGCTGGTCGTGCCGGTGGTGTCGCCGCAGTTCCAGCGAACTCTCCTCCGGGCTGTCAGGAGGGCGGAGGAGGTGCTGGCCGACCTCGCGGCAGATCCGCTGCCCCGGGGTGGGCCGACCGGCGATCTGGCCGAAGCGCCGCTGGCCCTCGCCGGCGCGATCCGCGCCGTCACCGACTTCCGGGCCCCGGACGGCGACGCTCTGCTCCACCGGCTGCTGTGCGAGGCCATCGACGAGTCGCGCTCCTGGATGCCCGCGCCGTCCGAACTCCGGGAAGCTCCTCAGGCCATGACGCCGGCGACAACACGCTGAAGGGACACTCACGATGGTGGATCTGGTCGAACGCCGGCAGGCCACTGCCGTCGGAGAGCGCAGGGCCCGGCGCAGCCTGGGGCAGGCGGCGGTACGCATCCTGACGACCACCGATCACAAGGTGATCGGTCACCTGTACCTGATCACGTCGTTCGTCTTCTTCCTGATCGGCGGCGTGATGGCCCTGCTGATCCGGGCCGAGCTGTTCTCCCCGGGGCTGCAGATCGTGAACGAGGAGGTCTACAACCAGCTGTTCACGATGCACGGCACGATCATGCTGCTGCTGTTCGCGACACCGCTGTTCGTCGGCTTCGCGAACGTGATCATGCCGGTGCAGATCGGTGCCCCTGACGTCGCGTTCCCGCGGCTGAACATGTTCAGCTACTGGCTGTTCCTGTTCGGCGGCCTGATCGCGTCGGGTGGCTTCCTCACGCCGCAAGGCGCCGCCGACTTCGGCTGGACGGCGTACACGCCGCTGTCGGACTCCGAGCGCTCGCCGGGCATCGGTGCCGACCTGTGGATCATGGGGCTGTGGATGGCCGGTCTGGGCACGATCCTCGGCGCGGTCAACTTCATCACCACGATCATCACCATGCGCGCGCCCGGGATGACGATGTTCCGGATGCCGATCTTCACCTGGAACACGTTCGTCACCTCGCTGCTGGTGCTGATCGCGTTCCCGATCCTGGCCGGCGCGCTGCTGATGCTGGAGGCCGACCGAAGACTCGGCGCGCACGTGTTCGAGGCCGCGAACGGCGGGCCGTTGCTGTGGCAGCACCTGTTCTGGTTCTTCGGCCATCCCGAGGTCTACATCATCGCGCTGCCGTTCTTCGGCATCATCACCGAGATCCTGCCGGTGTTCAGCCGCAAGCCGGTCTTCGGCTACATCGGCCTGGTCGCGGCGACCATCGCGATCGCGCTGTACTCCACGGTGGTCTGGGCGCACCACATGTTCGTCACCGGCGCGATCAACCTGCCGTTCTTCTCGTTCATGACCTTCATCATCGCGGTGCCGACCGGGGTGAAGTTCTTCAACTGGATCGGCACGATGTGGGGCGGCTCGATCTCGTTCGACACCCCGATGCTGTGGTCGATCGGCTTCCTGACGACGTTCCTGTTCGGCGGCTTGACCGGCGTGATCCTGGCCTCCCCCTCCCTGGACTACCAACTGTCGGACTCCTACTTCGTGGTCGCGCACTTCCACTACGTCGTGTTCGGCACGGTGGTGTTCGCGATGTTCGCCGGCTTCTACTTCTGGTGGCCGAAGATGACCGGCCGGATGCTCGACGAGAGACTCGGCAAGCTGCACTTCTGGCTGCTGTTCATCGGCTTCCACACCACGTTCCTGGTCCAGCACTGGCTCGGTGTCGAGGGCATGCCGCGGCGCTACGCGACGTACAACGAGTTCGAGGGCTTCATCGCCCTGCACCAGGTGTCGTCGATCGGCGCGATGGTGCTCGGGGCGTCGACGCTGCCGTTCCTCTACAACCTCTACAAGTCCCGCCGGTCGCCGCGGGTGAACGTCGACGACCCGTGGGGCTGGGGCCGCTCGCTGGAGTGGGCGACCAGTTCGCCGCCACCGCGGCACAACTTCGTCACCCTGCCCCGGATCCGGTCCGAGAGCCCGGCGTTCGACCTGCACCATCCCGACGTCGCCAAGATGGAGTACCCGGACAGCGGCGCCCCGGCGGAGAACCTGCTCGACGCGGGCGAGGACCAGGGCCGGCTGAGCAACCTGAACGAGAACGACAAGACCTGACCTACCGCAGTACGCCGGTGCTGCCCGGCCGGGGCACGCGGGCTGCTTCCCGGCCGAAGCTCGCTGTAGTCCCGGCGCGTATCACGGTCTTCGCCGGGCCGGGTTGCGGCCGGGGCACGGTCCGGCCACGAGCAGGGCGCGGCACACCGTCGATTCCGTGACGTCGTTACCGTTCACGCGGGCGCAGGTCACGACGGCGTGGCAGTTCGTTGCCAATGGCATCAAGTGGATGTTGCTGGCGGGATGCCGATGGGAACTACTGGGCGTGGCGAAGCATTCGCGGTCAGTGATCACTCCGACGACTGGACCCGATGCCGGGCTCGACGCCCCTCGCCTTCCATGCCCGACAGTGGAGGTTGCTTTGAGTACTCGCACTCTGTTGAAGCGCAGCGGCGCCATGCTGGTGGTCGCTGCTCTCGCGGCCGGTCTCGCGCCGGCCGGTGCAGCCCAGGCCGCGCCCGCCCCGGCGGCGCCGGACAGTGCCGCGGCGGCGCCGGCGGATCTGCCGGTGGGTAAGCCGCGGCAGTTCGTGAACCGGGTGCAGTCCAAGTTGTGCCTGACGTTCGCGGTGACGCCGGACGGGATTCCGACCGCGGTGATGATCAAGTGCAACAAGGGGTCCAAGGGCAAGATCCAGCAGTGGACCTACACCGCGGACCAGCAGTTGATGGTGTCGATGTCGAAGGACGTCGGTGGCGACCTTCCCCACGGCGCCTGCCTGGACACCGCGGCCGATCTGACCACCGTGCGCGACAAGGCCCCGCTGCTGGTCCTGCCCTGCCGCGACGGCGCGGGCCAGAAGTGGACCTACAACAAGGACACCGGCACGCTGATCAACAAGGCCAACGGCAAGGCCCTGTCCTCGATGATCGGCGTGGCCAAGCAGGCCATGCCGACCTCCACCGTCGTACCCAACGGCGGCAAGGACCAGAAATGGCGCGACGCCGGCATCCCGATGGAAACCCTCCTGGGTGCGGTGATCCAGCTGCTCGACGCACTCCTGGAAGCCCTCGGCCTGGAGATGCCCGACGAGTACGAGACCCGCGGCCTGGAGATGCTGAAGGCCATCGACGGCAAGGTCCCGGTGCCCGACCAGCTCAAGCAACTGCCGAAGAAGATGGTCGAGATGGCCGGCTGACCTCGGCCACCCCGACGCAACCAGGGGCCGGAAGCAACCGCTTCCGGCCCCTGGCCCTTGTCCGGACGACGGCGCTGGGCGGTCCCGGAGGCTGCGGGTTCAACTCTCCGAGACCTCGGCGCGCGGTCGGCTCGCGCGAAACGGCGCGCCGTCACCGGGCGAGGTTCCCCACCGGGTCCGCTGAAAACGCGGCAGCCGCCGTCCGTGGCCGCGTCATCGGGTTCTTGCCGGGTGGCCGGGTGGGGTTCATGTCCGGCCGGTTCACTGACGGCTCCGCCCTTGTCACTGTGAGGAGTCAGTCGTGGATCGTCGGAGTTTTCTTCGTGCGGCAGTGATCGGTTCGTCCGCCTCGGTCGCTTTCGGGTTCAGCGTCACGCCGGAGGCGCTCGCGTTCCCGGCCCAGACCGGCCCCAGCCCGTACGGCGGTCTGCGGGCCGCCGACGCGAACGGGATCATGCTGCCGCAGGGCTTCACCAGCCGGGTGCTGGCCAGGTCCACCCGCGTCGTCAGCGGTACCAGCTACACCTGGCACAACGCGCCGGACGGCGGCGCCTGCTTCGCCGACGGCACCGGCTGGATCTACGTGTCCAACTCCGAAGTCGGCAGCGGCAACGGCGGGACCAGCGCGCTGCGGTTCAACAGCAGCGGAACGGTCACCGGCGCGTACCGCATCCTGTCCGGTACGACGCAGAACTGCTCCGGCGGCGCGACGCCGTGGGGCACCTGGCTGTCGTGCGAGGAGACCGACCTCGGCTACGTCTGGGAGACCGACCCGTTCGGCACGAAGGCGGCCGTCCGTCGTCCGGCGATGGGCCGCTTCTCCCACGAAGCCGCCGCGGTCGACCCCGACCGGCGCGTCATCTACCTCACCGAGGACACCCCTGACGGCGGGTTCTACCGCTTCCGCCCGACCACCTGGGGCGACCTGTCGGCCGGCACGCTCCAGGTCCTGCGGGAGTCCGGGGGCGCGCTGTCCTGGGTCACCGTGCCCGACCCTGACGGCAGCCCGACCCGGACCCGCAAGCAGGTCTCCGGCATGAAGACGTTCAACGGCGGCGAAGGCTGCTACTACCGCAACGGCACCTGCTTCTTCACCACCAAGGGCGACAACCGCGTCTGGGCCTACAACGCGGTGAACAACACGATCGCCATCGCGTACGACGACAACCTCACGCCCAACCCGCCGCTGACCGGCGTCGACAACATCACCGGCACCTCCGTCGGCGACCTCTACGTCGCCGAGGACGGCGGCAACATGGAGATCTGCGTCATCACGCCGGCCGACGTCGTCGCCCCGTTCCTGCGCGTCACCGGGCAGTCCGGCTCCGAACTGTGCGGAGTCGCCTTCAACCCGGCCGGCAACCGCCTCTACTTCTCCTCCCAGCGCGGCACCAGCGGATCGAGCAGCGGCGGCATCACCTACGAGATCACCGGTCCCTTCCGCACCACCCGCTGACCCCTCCGAACGAACCGCACCGGATCCCGCCCTGGGTTCGGTGCGGTTTGTTCAGGCTGCGTTCGCCGTGGCGTCGTCGCGGCGCTGGAGGATCGACGGGCGACGACGGCCGACTCGGGGAGCCTGCGCGCACCCTGCTGATCCACGCTCCAAGGAGTACCCATGTCTCTCGATCGTCGTTCCGTTCTTCGCGGTGCCGCGGGTGCCGCCGGTGCCGCCGGCGTCGGACTCGTCACCGTCGGCGCCGTACCGTCGCTGGCCGAGGCCACCCCCGCCCCGCGGCGTTCGCCGTTCCCGGCGCACCGGCCGTTCCCGCCGCTGATGGACGACCCCCAGGGTCTGCTCGCGCTGCCGCCGGGCTTCAAGTACACGATCGTCACCAAGGCCGGTGAGACCAAGCTGACGACCGGTCAGCCGACGCCGGGGTCGCACGACGGCATGGCCGTCTTCAGCGACGGCCGGAACCACACGCTGATCCTCAACCACGAGATCGGCAGCAACAACGCGCTCGGCGTACCGCAGATCAAGGGCACCGTGTACGACGAGGGAGTCGGCGCGGCCGGCGGTTGCACCGTGATCTCCGTGGACCGCGACGGCCGCAACCGCGGCGAGTGGGTCGGCATCTCCGGCACGCTCACCAACTGCGCCGGCGGCCACACGCCGTGGGGCACCTGGATGACGTGCGAGGAGACGGAGAACAAGGCCAACGGCACCACGCGGCTGAAGGACCACGGCTACGTCTTCGAGGTCTGGGCCGACGGCAAGACCGCTCACCCGGTCCCGCTCAAGGCGCTCGGCCGCTACGCCCACGAGGCCCTCGCGGTCGACCAGGACCGCACCCACATCTACCTGTCCGAGGACGCCTCCGGCCCCAACGGCCTCTTCTACCGCTGGAGCGCGCCGCGCGGCTACAAGCTCGGCCCGAAGAGCTGGCAGGACCTCACCGATGTCGACTTCGGAACGCTCGAGGCGATGGCGATCCTCGGTGACGACGGCAAGCCGATCCCGGACGTCGCCTACCTGACCTCGGCCCAGCTGCTGCGGCCGTTCCGGGTCGCGTGGGTCCCGGTGCCGGACCGCGACGCGGTGTCGGTCTCCTGCCGCAAGCAGTTCACCGACGGCCAGGTCACCCGGGGCAAGAAGTTCGAGGGCGTCTACGGCACCGACGAGGGTGTGTACGTCGTCAACTCCTACGCCGAGTCGGGCACCACCGACCTCCCGGCCGACGCCGTCCCGCACGACGGGATGGTGTGGTTCTACAACTACCGGGCCAGGACGATCCAGCTGGTCACGTACTTCCCGCACAACCCGGCCGCCGACCAGGGCAGCGCCGCCCGGTACGACGACTACAACTTCGACAGCCCGGACAACGTGACCGTCACGCCGTGGGGCTCGCTCGTGCTGGCCGAGGACGGCAACGCCAGCAGCCACGTGCTCAGCTCCACGCCGGGCGGCCCGACGTACGCGATCGCCCGCAACATGCTCAACGACTCCGAGTTCACCGGCCCGGCGTTCTCGGCCGACGGCAAGGTCCTGTACGTCAACCTGCAGTCGCCCGGCATCACCTTCGCCATCACCGGCCCCTGGCGCGACTACCTCGGCTGACCGAGGTCCCGGGTCCGGATCTCGCCAGGGTGTTTCCCCGGCGCGACCTCGGACCCGCTCGGCCGAGTCTCGGTGCATGGACTCGGCCGAGTGCAGGACAGGAGCAGCAAGGCGATGAGCGCAGCACAATTCGACATCAGCGAGGTGTCCCCGTCGTACTGGCGGGTGACGTTCGGCAACGGTCCGGTGAACCTGATGGACCCGGACACCATCGACCAGCTCGGCGAGCTCGTCGGGCGGATCGAGGACGACCCGGATCTGACGGTCGTCGTCTTCCGCAGCGAGACGCCGGGCTACTTCATGGCCCATTGGGACTTCCTGGCCGACAACTCCCGGGTGGCGGCGATGCGGCCCGGGCCCACCGGGCTGCACCCGTACCTGGACAACTTCGTGCGGCTCAGCCGGTTGCCGGTAGCCACGATTTCGGAGATCCGCGGCCGGACCCGGGGCGCGGGCAGCGAGTTCGTGCTCGCCACCGACATCCGGTTCGCCTCCGAGAAGGCGGTGCTCGGCCAGTTCGAGGTCGGTGTCGGCGCCGTGCCGGGCGGCGGTCCGATGGCGCGGCTGGGACGCCTGGTCGGTCGCGGCCGGGCGCTGGAGATCCTGCTCGGCGGAGACGACGTACCGGCCGAGCTGGCGGCGGCGTACGGTTACGTGAACCGGCTCGTCCCGGACGCCGACATCGAGGACTTCACCGACGCGTTCGCTCGCCGGATCGCGACCTTCGACAAGGTGGCGGTCAGCGGCATCAAGAAGCTGGTCGACGTCGCCACGCTGCCCGCCGACGAGGAGTTCGCACCCGGCCTCGGCGCGTACTTCGCCACCGCCGGCCGCCCCGAACACCGGCCCTTCGTCAAGCTGCTGCTCAGCAAGGGCCTGCAGCAGCCCGACGGCATCGAGACCGACCTCGGCACGGCCATCGGGCAGCTGCGACAGGATCTCTAGCACCACTGCGTCAGAGGTGGTCGGCGTCGACCACGGCCTGCGTGAAGCCCCGCGGATCCTCCTGCGGCACGTTGTGGCCGACGTCGAGCACCCGGTGGTCGTACTTACCGGTGAACTTGGCCCGGTACGCCGACCCGTTCCCGGCCGGCGTGAACGGGTCGTACCTGCCGTCGACGGTGATCGTCGGTACGCCGATCGCCGGCCCGGCCTGCAACCGGCGCTCGATGGCGGTGTACAGGTGCTCGGCCGGGGCCAGGCCGAGCCTCCAGCGATAGTTGCCGATCACAATCGGTACGAAGTCGGGGTTCTCGAACGCCGCCGCGGTGCGGTCGTACGTCGCGGTGGAGTAGTCCCACGTCGGGGAGTTGAACCGCCAGACGAAGTCGCCGAACTCGTAGCGGTTCTCGGTCAGGCCGAGCACGCCGCGCTCGGTGGTGAAGTAGTACTGGTACCACCAGGCGTTCTCCGCCTTGGGCGGCAGCGGTTTCCGGTTCGCGGCCAGATTGGTGATCAGGTACGCGCGACATCGGCGTAGCTGTGGATGTCGTACGGGAAGCCGCGCAGCAGGATCACCTAGCGGCCGTCGGCCGGCCCTGTCGCTCCTTCACGACACAGCTCGAGGGTCTGACGATTCACGGTCGCCGAGATGGTTGCCGGTCGCACCCGGGGATGTCCCTGGTCCCGTTGCCTGGCCCCGGCGTTCGCCCGTGGCCCGAGTACCGGCGGGACACGAGGCCAGGGATTGTCCCGGGCGCGAAGCGACCGGCCGGCGCGTGACCGTGGATCCGGACCAGGAGCAGCCTCTCGTGAGGCGTGCTGTCCCACCGGACTCGGACAAGGAGCTTTGATGGGTACGAGCGAGAACATCGGCCACTTCGGCACTGATCGTCGTGGGTTTCTAGGGCTGGCGGCCGGAGCCGTCGTCGCCACGCAACTGGGGATGCCCGGACAGGCGGCGGCGAGTACCGCCGGCGGCCATCCGCGACCGATCCCCGGCGTCCACCGGTTCCACATCAAGGTGCCGCAGCGGGAGATCAACGATCTCCGGCAGCGGCTGCGCATGACGCGCTGGCCCGACCGGGAGACCGTCGGCGATCGCTCGCAGGGTGCGCAACTGGCGAAGGTCCGCCCGTTGGTCGAGTACTGGGGGCGGCAGTACAACTGGCGCAAGCTCGAGGCGCGGCTGAACAGCCTGCCGCAGTTCATCACCCGGATCGACGGCGTGGACATCCAGTTCGCCCACATCCGTTCGCCGCACGCCGACGCCCTGCCCCTGCTGATGACGCACGGCTGGCCGGGCTCGATCGTCGAACTGCTGAAGGTGATCGGCCCGCTCACCAACCCGACGGCGTACGGCGGCCGCGCCGAGGACGCCTTCCACCTGGTGCTTCCGACGCTGCCCGGCTACGGCTTCTCCGGCAAGCCGACGACGACCGGCTGGAACCCGGCCCACACGGCGAAGGCCTTCCACCAGCTCATGCTCCGCCTCGGCTACCCGCGCTACGTCTCCCAAGGCGGCGACTGGGGCGCGATCATCTCCGAGGTGCTCGCGGTGCAGAAACCCCAAGGACTGCTGGGCATCCACGTCAACATGCCGGGCACCGTCCCGCCGGAGATCCTGCGCCACCTGCGCAACTTCGATCCCGCCCCCGCGAGCCTGTCGGCACGGGAGAAGATCGCGTACGACCGGCTGCTGCACTTCTACCACGACGGCTTCGGCTACGCGGCGATGATGAACCAGAGCCCGCAGACCATCGGCTACGCGCTCGCCGACTCGCCGGTTGCCATGGCGGCGTACTACTACGACAAGATCGCCGAGTGGACCGACAGCGGCGGCGAACCCGAGAAGCTGTTCTCGTACGACGAAATGCTCGACGCGATCTCGCTGTACTGGCTGACCAACACCGGCGCCTCATCGTCACGCTCCTACTGGGAGGGCTACCAGGCCGGCGGCGGCCCGTTCGACGCCGTCGCGATCCCGGACCTCCCGGTGGCGGTCACGGTGTTCCCGGCCGAGATCTACCGCGCCCCGCGCAGCTGGGGCGAGCGCACCTTCGGCAACCTGATCCACTGGAACGAGGTCGACAAGGGCGGCCACTTCGCGGCCTGGGAGCAGCCCGAGATCTTCTGCACGGAGGTCCGCTCGGCGTTCAGGTCACTGCGGTAGCAAGCGGCGTCGGCCTACCGGCGGGTGAGGCGGGCGTGGAAGATCGCCGCGCGGGCGGCGTTGGAGCCGCAGGCGCCGTGTACTCCCCCGCCGGGATGCGCGGAGGCCGACGCCAGGTAGAGGCCCTTCACCGGTGTTTCGGCCCGGCCGAGTCCCGGGATCGGGCGGAAGACCAGTTGCTGGTGGAGGGCCGCCGTGCCGCCGTTGACCGCGCCGCCGACGAGGTTCGCGTCGCGGGCTTGCAGGTCGGCCGGCGCCAGGATCCGGCGGCGCACGATGCGGCTGGTGAACCCGGGGGCGGCGCGTTCGACCTGGTCCTGCATCCGGTCGGCGAAGCGCTCCACCTCGTCGGCGGTCCAGGCGCCGCTGAAGTCCGCGTCGCCGCGGATCCGTTGCGGGACATGGGTGTAGGCCCAGACGGCCTCCGTGCCGGCCGGCGACCGGGTCGGATCGGCCGTCGTCATCTGGCCCATCAGCAAGAACGGCTCGGCCGGAACCCGGCCGGCGGCGATCTGCGCCGCGGCGAGGCTGAGCGCGTCCACCGAGTCGGCCAGATGCACCGTTCCGGGTGACTTGGACGGCTTCTCGCGCCACGGGATCAGGCCGTCCAGCGCCCAGTCGACCTTGACCGTGCCCGGATCCCACTCGAAACCCCGCATCGCGCGTTTCACCCGCCCGGGGACCGCGTCGGCCGGCAGCAGTTCGCCGTACAGGGCGGGGGCCGAGACGTCGGCGAGCACCGCCCGCCGCGCGGCGAGGAGTTCGCCGCCGGCAGTCCATACGCCGGTGGCCCGTCCGCCGCGGACCTCGATGCCGGTTACGCGGCTGCCGCAGCGGATCACCCCGCCGCGATCCTTCAGCCGATTCGCCAGCGCCTGACTCAACTGCCCGGCGCCGCCGCGAGGCACCGGGTAGCCGAACTGCTGCCCGAGCATCACCAGCAGCCAGCCCATCAACCCCGAGCCGGCCGATTCCGGGCTCAGGTCGGCGTGCTGCGCGTTGGTTGCCAAGAGCATCTTTGCCGCCTCGCCCCGGAACCGCCGGTCGCCGAGCGACCGCACCGACGACGCGAGCAGCCGGATCCGTTCCAGCCCGCGCCGGCCGAGCAGGTGCAGCGCGAGCGATCCGCCGGACCGGACCGGAGGAAACGGATCGAGCAGCAACCCGACCATGCCGTGCTGGATCCGCCGCCAGTCGTCGTACATCTCGAGCCAGCTGTCGCCGTCACCCGGCGTGACCCGATCTAGGTCCGCGGCGGTGTCGAACGGGTCGTCGTGCACGATCGCCCACCCGCCGTCGGTCATCGGGTTGCCGACCGCGGCCGGCGCGTTGGACCACTGCAGGCCCCAGCGGTCCAGCTCCAGCGCCTGGATCGTCGGCGAGACCGCGGCCAGCGGGTAGAACGAACTGAACGTGTCGTGCACGAAACCCGGCGCGACGTCCTCGGCACTGCGGACCGCGCCGCCGATCTCGTCGTGCGCCTCGAGCAGGAGCACCTCCCAGCCCTGGTCGGCGAGCAGGTTGGCGGCGACCAGCCCGTTCGGCCCGGCGCCGATCACGATCGCGTCTGTCATGGCCGACCGGTGTCCACGAACCGGTCGAGTCATGCGCGATGGGTACAGGCAGGGCATGAGCGAGAACGAGTGCATGATCCATGCGTCCGTCGACGACGTGTTCGCCGTCCTGACCGATGGCTGGTCGTACGCCGGCTGGGTGGTCGGTGCGTCCCGGGTCCGGGACGTCGAGCCGACCTGGCCGCAGCCCGGTTCGAGCATCCACCACTCGGTCGGGACCTGGCCGCTGCTGATCGACGACACCACGACGGTCGAGGAGTATGTCCCGTTGTCGCTGCTGCGGCTCAGGGTGCGCGCCTGGCCGACCGGTGAGGGGCAGGTCGAGTTCGAGGCGACGCCGAAGGACGACGGCTGCCACCTGGTGATGCGTGAGCGCGCGGTGAAGGGACCGGCCGCGATGATCCCGCAGGCGGCGCTCGATCCCGTCCTGAGTCTGCGCAACACCGAGACCCTGCGCCGGCTCCGGCTGATCGCGGAGGGCCGCAAGACGTGATCGTCACGATCACCGGCGCCTCCAGCGGGATCGGCCGGGCCGCCGCGCTGGCCTTCGCGGCGCGCGGTGACACCGTCGTCCTGGCGGGGCGGTCGCGGACCAGCCTCGACCGGGTCGCGGCCGAGTGCCGCGACCGCGGGGGCGAGGCGGTCGTGGCGCCGACCGACGTGGCGGACCGGGAGCAGGTCGAGGTGCTCGTCGACCTGACCGTCGCGCGCTGCGGCCGGATCGACGTCGTGCTGCACTGCGCGGCGGTGATGGCGTACGGCGAGTTCACGTCGGTCCCGCCGGAGGTCTTCGAACGCGTCCTGCGGGTGGACGTCGACGGGACGGTGCACGTGGCCCGCTCGGCGCTCCAGCGGTTCAAGGAGCAGGGCGAGGGGCACCTGATCCTGGTCGGCTCGGTCGTCGGCAAGATGGCGCCGCCGTTCATGAGCGCGTACGTGATGAGCAAGTGGGCCGTGCACGGCTTGGCCCGGGCGCTGCAGGCCGAGATCCGGGCGACGCCCGGCGTACACGTCAGTCTGCTGGCGCCGGGAAGCATCGACACACCGGTCTATCAGCACGCCGGCAACTACATCGGCCGGGTCGGTCAGCCGCCACCGCCGGTCGGCGACGTCGACAAGGTCACCGCCGCGATCCTCTCGCTCGCCGACCACCCCCGCCGGGAGGTGTCGGTCGGCTGGGCCAATCCCGTGATGGTGCTCGGGTTCCGCTACCTGCCCGCCGTGTACGACGCGCTCGTCGTCCCGCTGATGAAACGGCTCGGGCTGTCGCGGACCACGACCGCACCGACGGCGGGCAACGTCTTCGATCCCCATTGAGGCGTTGCGGCCGCTGAAACCATGACATATGAATGAGTCATGCATGAGAGCAATCTCTGGGTCGCCTGGACACTGCGCAGCCACGACATCCTGACCGGCGCCCTGCCGAGCGGGTTGGGCCTGCGGGATGCCGCCGCGCTGACCTTGATCGAAAGCCACCCGGGGTGCTCCGTCGACTGGTTGCCGGCGCGGGTCGGCCTCACCCAGTCGGGGGCCGTCCGGTTGGTCGACCGGCTCGAGAGCCTGGGCTACCTGGCCCGGACGCGCGCCGGCCGCACCGTGCGGCTGAGTTTGCTGCCGGCCGGACAGGACGCCCTCCGCGAGTGGAACCAGGCGCGGGAAGCGGCCGGCGAAGAGGCGCTCAGCGGACTCTCACCGGCCCAGCGCGAGCAACTCACTGCTCTGCTCGGGCTGGCGCTGAGCAGCACTCAGCGCCGTCGGGTCGAGGCCGACACGACCTGCCGTCTCTGCGACTGGTCGGCCTGCCGGACCTGCCCGGTCGATGCGTCGGTGGAAGAACCATGACCACCGCCACGTCGTCCAAGGCGACCTCGCTGCCTCCGGCGATGCGGTGGCTCGCCGCCGCTTGGACCCTCGCGTCCACCGCCGACAATTTCCTGCTGTTCGTGCTCTTGTGGAGCGCCGGTCCGCAGGGATGGTCCGGGCCCGAGACGGCCTTGCTCGTGGTGGCGATCAGAATTCCCGCGGTGGCCGGCGGCGTACTGGGCGGCCGCGCGGTCGACCGCTTCGGGCCGCTGCCGATGATCGTGCTGGACGCGTTCACCCGGTCGGCCTTGATGGCCACACTCGCGATCACGTCCTGGAACGGCCAGCTGCAGATCTGGGTCGTCCTGGCGGTCGGCGCCGCCGCCGGTACGACGGCACCGCTCAGCTACGCGGCGGCCCGGACCCTGGTGCCGCGCCTGGTCCGGCCCGAATCGCTCGGCAAGGCGAACGCACTGCTCAGCGTGGGCGATCAACTCCCCCTGCTGCTGGGCGCGGTCCTCACCGGCCCGGCCCTCGGCCTGCTCGGGACCGGACCGGCGTTCGTCCTGCCGTCCGTGATGCTGCTCGCCGTCGCCGCCATCGCCCTCCACCTCCGCAGGGCACCGCAACACCTGCAGTACGAGGTGCCGGATGCGGCCGACCGCCGCCCGACGCGCCGACCGGCCCGGGTGATCGCGCTGATCGCGCTCTCCGTGGCCTACTACTTCACCTACGGCCCCTACGAGACCGTCATGCCGTACTTCGTCCGCGACCAGCTCGATTCGGGTCTCGCGGGCTACACCGTGATCTGGGCGCTGTTCGGCGCCGCCGCGTTGCTCACCCTGCCGCTCGCCGCCCGGCTGTCGCGGCACCGCCCCGGCGTCGTGAACGCCGTCGGCGCGATCGTCTGGGGCGCCCTGATGCTTCCGCTGGCGTTCGCCGACAACCTGCTCGTCGTGGCGATCGGCTTCACGATCAGCGGCGCGATCTGGGGTCCGTACGCCGCGATCGAGACCACCGCGCTGCACCGCTGGACCGACCCCGCCGACCACGGCCGGATCTTCGGCACGCAGCGCGCGCTGCTGGCCATCGCCTCCCCGTTGGGCGCCGCGACGGGCGCGCTGGGCCTCGGCCTGTTCGCGCCGTCCACGATCCTCGCGCTGTCCGCAGCGGGCTGCGCGGTCGCCGGACTCGCCGCCCTCGCGATCCGCGACCTGCGCAGCTCGCACTGACCCCTACGGCAGCGGCTGCCCGCCCGTGACACCGATCCGCTCACCGGTGATGTAGCTCGACTCCTGCGAGGCGAGGAACACGTACGCCGGTGCCAGCTCCGCCGGCTGCCCGGCGCGGCCCAGCGGCGTCTGCGCACCGAACTCGTCCACCTTCTCCGGCGGCATCGTCGCCGGGATCAACGGCGTCCAGATCGGGCCGGGCGCGACGGTGTTCACCCGGATGCCCTTCGAGGCCAGTTGCTGGGCCAGGCCCTTGGTGAAGTTCACGATGCCGGCCTTGGTGGTGGCGTAGTCGAGCAGGTTCGGCGACGGCTGGTAGGCCTGGATCGACGAGGTGTTGATGATGCTCGAGCCCGGGCCGAGATGCGGGAGCGCGGCCTTGCAGAGCCAGAACATCGCGTACAGGTTGGTCTTCAGCACCCGGTCGAACTGCTCGGTGGTGATCTGCTCGATCCCCTCCTGCGACATCTGGTACGCCGCGTTGTTGACCAGGATGTCGAGACCACCGAGCTCGCTCACGGCCCGGTCGATGATCTCCTGGCAGTGCGCCTCCTCCTGGATGTCCCCGGCGACCGTCACCGCCTTGCGCCCCTCGGCCTCGATCAGCTTGCGGGTCTCCTGGGCGTCGGGCTCCTCCGACTCCAGGTACGAGATGAGCACGTCGGCGCCCTCGCGCGCGAACGCGAGCGCGACGGCCCGCCCGATCCCGGAGTCGCCGCCGGTGATCACCGCGCGCTTCCCGGTCAGCTTGCCGGTCCCCCGGTAGCTGTCCTCGCCGTGATCGGGCTGCTGGTCCATCTCCCCCGACCGGCCGGGGTGCTCGAGCTGCTCGGGCCCCTGGGCCTCGGGACCGGGGTGCTGGGTGGTCGGATCCTCCGGCTGGTGCTGGTCGGACATGTGCGAACTCCTGAACACTCGTCGAACGACTGGTGGTCCGGCGGTACCCACGTCGGCCACCTCGTAGTCCGGTCGATCAGGCCGCGCCCCACACGATGCAGAACTCGTTGCCCTCCGGGTCCCGCAGGCAGGCCCACAGGTCACCGTCGTAGATGTCGAGAGCCCTGGTCGCGCCGAGCTCGAGGGCCCGCTCGATCGCCGCCTGGCGGCTCTCGGCCGGCACCTTCAGGTCCAGGTGGACGCGGTTCTTGCGGATCGACGGCGGATCGGGCACCCGGCAGAAGTCCAGCCGGACCGTTGCCTCGTGCAACTCGGTGTCCCCGTCGTTGCGCGGGCGCAGGTCGCCGCCGAGCAACTGCTGCCAGAACAGTCCCAGCGACAGCGGGTCGGCGCAGTCGATGGCGACCGCCGACAGCTGCGGTACGACGTCCATGGGGACCTCCGAGGTGGGCGCGGGCCGGGACCGACCGATACCCCGATCCGGCGACGTGACACCGGTCACGCTCTGTTTATGATCCTGCACACAGGGCACAGGGAGCCCGCCGATCGAGAACCAAAGGGTAGCGGCGGCCGGGCACCGCTGACACGAACGTTTGACACGTGGGTACGACTGCCGCCGTAGCACTGACCGCGGTCCAGGGATGCGGCCGCGCCGTGATGTGTTGTCCATCGCGAGGTCACGACCATGCTCACTCTCACCGAATCCGGGACCAGCGCGGTCCCCACCCACTGCACCACCGTCGAGGAACGCGCCCGGCGCGAGGCCGCCACCCGCGAGCTGCTCACCGCCAGGGCCCGCAGTACCGACGAGACCGAACGCCAGGAACTGCTCGAACAGGCCGTCGAGCTGAACCTCGAGATCGCCCGCGGCATCGCCCGCCGGTTCCGCGGCCGCGGCGTCGAGGACGACGACCTCGAGCAGGTCGCCTGCCTGGGCCTGATGAAGGCCGCGAGCGGCTACCGCCCCGACGACGGCGTCCCGTTCATCGGGTACGCCGTCCCGACCATCCGGGGCGAGCTGAAACGCTATTTCCGCGACTGCACGTGGACCGTTCGCATCCCGCGCACCCTGCAGGAGCTCCAGGGCAAGATCGCCGCGGTGCTGCCGCTGCTGACCCAGGAGCTCGGCCGCGAACCGTCGATCGAACAGATCGCCGAGCGCCTCGGAGCGCCCCTGGACGACGTCCGGCAGGCCGAGGCCGCGCGGGGCTGCTTCAACGTGCTGTCGCTCGACCGGCCGACCGACGACGGCGACCTGGTGCTCGGGGACGCGGTCGCCGACGACGAAGATCCCTATCTCCAGCAGCTCGAGACGGTCGACATGCTCGGCCCGGTCGTCGCCGACCTGTCGCCGCGCGATCGCCGCATCCTCGAGCTCCGCTTCGTCGAGAACTGGAAGCAGGCCGACATCGGCGCGGAGCTCGGCATCAGCCAGATGCAGGTCTCCCGGTTGCTGACCAGGATCCTCGCGGAGCTGCGGAACCGCCTCGAGCCGGCGAGCGCCGCGGCCTGACCCAGCCGGCCTCGGTGGGCCGTGATCGGGGTGGGCGCACCTGATGTGCCCACCCCGATCACCTGCTCAACCGTCCCGTTTCTCGCGCTCCGCCTCGGCCCGGGCCTCCGCGCCCGTCTCCCCCGCGTAGCCCTCGTCCTGCCCGGCGGCTCGTCCGACGAAGGTCTCGTTCGCGCCGGTGCCGGTGGTGGCCTGCGTACCCCCGTTCGCGGCGCCACCGGTCTCCCGCGTCATGGCCACGTCGGTGTCGGCCGGCGCGTCGTCCTCGTTCAGGTCGTGTGCTTTCCGCCACCGCTTCAGGCGATCGATCACGGACATCGGTTTTCCTCTCTCTCACTCGGTATCCGGCGGCCCCGGCGACTGCCCTGGTAGGCCAGTTCGCGCAACTGCCGCAGCCACGGCGGGCCCGGGACGGCATGGCCGGGGTGGTTCAGCACCGGATCGAAGGTCAGTACGTCGGTCGACGGCGAGAACAGCTCCAGCTCGCCGATCCGCACCCACCGCGGTCGCTCGCCGCTGATGGAGACCGTGAACGTCGACGGTGCCCGCTTGTGCAGCGCATCGACCGACGCGTGGCCGGTTCGGCCGCCGTCCGGCGTCAGCATCAGCCACCAGTTGTGCCCGGCGACCTCGTACGGGCCGAGCGTTCCGTAGCGAGCGACGTTCCAGTCCGGCGCCGGAACCGGGATCCAGCGGCTCAGCCGTCCGCGTCCCGCGCTCGAGAACAAGAAGTCCCACGGGGTCTGCTTCGGCTGCAGCCGCACCGCGATCCCGAGCACATCGGGCCAGCGTCCCGGCACACCGGCGCCCTTGGACAGCTGCACGGTCGCCGGGTACGTACCTTTCGGCAACACCGCGTTGACGCCGCTCACCACCAGCTGCCCGGTGAAACCCAGCCGTCGCGGATGCACGGCCGGTGCCTGCCGCACCCGGGCCAGCGCGGCGAAGAAGGCTGAGACAACAGTCCGCATGACGCTCCTGCTCAGTCGGCGATCACGGTTGACGGCGATGGCTGATCGGACCGTGGCGCAGCAGTTCGGACACCTCGCCACGCACCGTGCGCTGCCGCAGTACGGCGGTGTCGCCGGCCGCGGCCTCGCGCATCCCGTCGACGATCTCCTGCAGCACGCTCATCGCGTCGACCTTCGGGAACCAGCCGAGTTCGTTCACGGCCCGCGAGCTGTCCAGCGCCGGTGCGCTGCAGGCCAGGTCGAGCCAGCCGGGCGACACCGGCTGCAGGCGAGCCTGCCAGCTCCCCGCCATCACTGCGCGCACCAACGGCGCCGGCGCCTTCACCCAGCGCGCACCGAGCGCCTCGGCGATCAGCGCGGCGGAGATCGTCGTCGGCGCGGCCACGTTGAAGGCCCCCACCGCGCGCTGCTCCAACGCCCGCACCACCGCGTCCGCGAGGTCGTCGGCATGCACCATCGCGATTGTCAGCCCGGCCGGCATCGGCAGGACCGGAACCGCCGCGACGGTCCTGGCCGGCAGCAGGATCGGCAATCCGTAGCGCAGCAGCTCGCTGCCGATCGACCGCTGCCCGACGATGCCCGGGCGCAGCCGCGTCACCGGCGTACCGTCGAGCATTCGCTCGGCCGCGGCCTTGTGCCGGCTGTACGACGACGTCGGTACGCCGTCGACCGGCCAGTTCTCGTCGACCGCACGGTCGTCGCGCTTGGGTGAGTACGCCCCGACCGACGACAGGTGCACGAGCTGACCGACTCCCGCCGCCGTGCAGGCGTCGAGCACCCGTTGCGTTCCACCGACCCCGACGGCCTCGAGGTACCCGACGTTGTGCGAGGGCTGGAACGCCCACGCGAGGTGCACCACCGCATCCGCGCCGAGAAACACGTCGCGGAGCTCGTCGCGGCAGTCCGGCCGGGACAGGTCGATCGACACCCACCGGATTCCCTCGGCAGCGCGGACGGGGACCCGCCGGGCGACTCCGATGATGTCGTGCTCCCCGGTCGCCCGCAGCCGGCGGACCAGGGCGCTGCCGACGTTGCCGCTCGCGCCGGTCACGACAACACGCATGGGTCCTCCCCGGGGTGATCGAAGACCTGCTGGGACCAGACCTTCAGAAAGATGTCCGGTACCCGCGCACAATCCGCGCCACCTAGAAACCAGGCAGGAACAGGCAGAAGATGTGCCCGGCCGGGTCGGCGAGGACGCGCACCCCCTCCTGCTGCGGTTGCCAGTCCATCAGTGTCGCGCCGGCGTCGATCGCGCGCTGCTGGGCCGCTTCCAGATCGTCGACCTGGAAGTCCAGATGGAGCTGCATCTGCTGCTGTCCGGCCTGGCTCGGCCACCGCGGTGGGCGGTGGTCGGGGTCGCGCTGGAACGACACCTTGCTGCTGCCGTCGGGACCGCGCAACGACACCCAGTTGTCCTCGTCGGCCACGATCTCCCACCCGAGCAGGCGGCGGTAGAAGTCGGCCAGCGCCCGCGGATCGGACGTCTCGAGCACGACACCGGACAACGGGATCATCTTCTCGGCCACTGCAGCCTCCTTCGGACGGGAATCCGGTACGGCGAGTCCGGTAGCCAGCCCGCCGACCGGGGAAACCCTTCCCCCGGCGGCTAGGGACGGGAGAACAGGCCGCCCTTGGCGAGCCGGCTCTCGACCTGGCGGCGCTTCGCCGGATCGGCCAGCGACTTGGCCGACTGCTCGCGGTGTGTGGCCAGCGTCGAGCTCCACGCCGCCTGGTCGGACGCGCTGATGGTCTGCTTGCTTCCGGACAGCAGTTTCACCAGGAGGTCGGCGACCGCGGTCTGCTCCTCGGCCCGCGGGTGGTAGGCGGCAGCCTTCAGCAGGTCCGGCGTCGCGCCCTGCAGCCACGCCTTGTCCTTGGCGCAGACGTCGTGGCCCTCGGAGGGCTTGAAGACATCGAGGTACTTCGCACCGCCCTGCTTGGCCGCGGCCTGGATCGCGGTGTTCAGCTCGGTCTCGATGGCGTTCAGGTAGGCGTAGTCGCCCTTGGCCAGTGGCAGGTCGGGGCAGTTGCCCTTGGCCGGTGCGATCCGGGGGTAGCCGACCAGCACGATCGTGGCTTTCGGGGCGATCTTGGCCTTGACCGTCTTGAGCAGCTCGACCAGCCGGGTCTTGGTCTTGGCGACGTTCTCCTTGAGCTGGTCCTTGCCGCCGGCGGTGAACTGCTTCTTGCAGGGTGCGCCGTCGGGGTCGGACTTCTGCAGGCTCGGGCAGACCGCGAGCAGGTCGGCGAACAGCCCGAAGTCGTTCGCGCCCAGCCCGATGGTGACCAGATCGGTCTGCTTGGTCAGGGCGTTCATCTGCGGCGGGACGAAACCGGCCGGCGTCGCCTGCCCGGTCTTCACGTGGGTGGTGTCGGCACCGCCGCAGCTGACGTCGGTCACCTTCGGCACCTTCAGCTTCGGCGCCGCCAGGGCCGGGTAGTTGCCGCCGCCGGAGCGCAGGCACCCCAGATTGCTCAGGTCGAGCGGCGGGACCAGCGGGGCGGCGGTGTAGGAGTCGCCGAGGGCGACGTAGTTCTTGAAGGTCGGAGCGGCCTCGCTCGCGGCGGCCGGGCTGGTGCCGGCCGGCAGCAGCGCCGCCACGGCCAGAGGTGCGATCACGCGCAGAACATTCATCAGAGCCTCCGTTCGATGGTGGCGGGGAGGCGGCCCACCGACGGTGTCACCGGCAATCCTAGGGCGTTCCGGCGTCGAAAAGCAGCACATCTCGACGACAGCATCAACAAATTGCCTGATCGCTCAACAATCATTCCGAAGCGGTCCGAAAAAGTTTCCTCAATGCCGTTTACGGCGCTATTTCCGGGGCACCACGATGCCACCAAGACGATGGTCCAGAGATGTGGCCACGCTCGCGACGAGCTGCGAGGTGGCCCCATGCCGGACGTGCGCGCTGGATCTGCCCGGAGGCCGGTTTCCCCTTCCACAGCGGCCGAACGGCGGCACCACGACGAGCTGACCCACGCCCTGCTCCGCGCCGGACGGCCGGATCGGCAGGACGCGATGCGGCGCGCGGTGGAACTCAATCTCTGTCTGGCCACCGAGGTCGCCGCGCGATTCTCCGGGCGTGGCGTCGACGACGACGAACTGCGCCAGATCGCCGCGCTCGGCCTGGTGAAAGCGGTCCGGACTTTCCAGGCCGACCGGGACAGTTCCTTTCTCGCATTCGCGCTGCAGACCATCACCGGTGAACTCAAACGCTATTTCCGCGACCACGCCTGGCTGGTGCGGATTCCGCGCCGGCTGCACGAGGTGCTCGGCGACGTCCAGAAGGTGGCCGGCGAGCACGCGCCGGCGGGTATCGCGGCCCGGATCGACCGGTCCGAGCAGGAGGTCGAGGAAGCTCTGCAAGCGCGCAGTTGCCGGCAGGGTTTCCCCCTCGCCGAACTGAGCGACCGTCCGGCCGATCTCGACGCCGAGGTGGAACGGATCGAGACCGCCGACCTGGTCCGGTCGGTGCTGGCCGAACTCGATCCGCGGTCGCGCACGATCCTGGTCCTGCGCTACGTCGAGGAGCGTGGCCAGGCCGACATCGGCCGGGTCGTCGGGCTCAGCCAGGTCCAGGTGTCGCGCGAGATCCGCCGCGCCCTGACCCTGGCCCGCGAGCGGGCCACGGAACTCGTCTGAGGGGCCGCGGGCAACGAACTCCCCATGGATGCAGGGGCCGGAGGCGCGTACGGCGCTTCCGGCCCCTGCGGCTCAGCTGTTCCCGGCGGCCCGACGCTCACCGGGGCCTCCATCTCGCGCACACGGCACACAGCTGAGCAGAGGATGGCTCAGGGTCGGGCAGTTCGCGATGTGAGCCGGGTGGTGACCACCCGGCTCACACCCCGCGAGGCAGGTGGATCAGGTCAGCCGGCCATCTCGACCATCTTCTTCGGCAGCTGCTTGAGCTGGTCCGGCACCGGGACCTTGCCGTCGATGGCCTTCAGCATCTCCAGACCGCGGGTCTCGTACTCGTCCGGCATCTCCAGACCCAGAGCCTCGAGCAGCGCGTCCAGCAGCTGCGCGATGGCGCCGATCAGCGTCTCCATCGGGATGCCGGCGTCGCGCCATTTCTGGTCCTTGCCGCCGTTGGGCACGACGGTGGAGGTCGGCATGGCCTGCTTGGCCACGCCGATCATCGAGGACAGGGCCTTGCCGTTGGCCTTGTTGATCAGCGTGCCGGTGTCCTTGTTGTAGGTCCACTTCTGCCCGGCGCCGTCGCGGCACGGCAGCACCAGCAGCGGCGCCTTGTCGCGCACGGTGGTCAGATCGGCCGCGGTGTCCAGGCAGGCGCCGTGGGGAAGGTCGCCACCGACGTCCTTCGACATCGACACCATCAACTGCTGGTCCGCGGTGTAGGTCCACTGCTGGATCTTGCCCTTGGACCCCTTGTTGCACTTGATCATCACCGCGGTCGGAATCCCGTCCGGCGTCACCGCGAACGTCAGGCACAACTTGGACTGCACCCGGTTCACGAACTGCCGCGGCTTACCCACCGGCAGATCCGCCGGCGCCGCCGCGGCACTGTCGGCCGCCGCCGGCGCCTTGGCCTGAGCCGGACCGGCCGGCGCCATCCCCGCCGCCAGTGCGGCGACCACCAGGACAGCACCACTACGCGTCATCAGAGTGCGGATACTCAAAGCAACCTCCACTGTCGGGCATGGAAGGCGACGGGCACCGAGAGCCCCGCATCGCTGAGGAGCCAGCGCTTCGATCACTGACCGCGACGCGTCGCCACACTCAGTAATTCCCACCGGTTCGACGGCGGCAACAGCCACTAGATGCCACTGGCAACAAACTGCCAGTCCGCCGTGACCGACGCCCGCGCGGCAGGTCACGACGCAACGCGATCGCCGGATTGCCGTGCGTGGGCCGACAACGGTTCGTGGCACCGCCGCGACCCGTCCCCACCGAGACCGTGATACAGCCCGCGAATAGCTCCCTGGTCCCTCGGGAAGCATCCGGACCCGTCCCGCGGATGACGCACCGTCACGAGAACTGCGTGCGCATCGATCCTGCTGGGTACTGGGGCGGCACCTTCTTCGTTCCAGTCCAACCACCGGCCGGGACCCTGATCGCTCGAGAAAGAGAAGCTCCATGTCCCAGTCCGCTTCCGCGCGCGGCGCGGCCCGTACTCCGATCCAGCTGGCGGCCCTGGTCGTCGGCGTCGTCTTCCTGGCCGTCGGTATTCTCGGGTTCATCCCGGGCGTCACCACCGACTACGACACGATGTCGTTCGGCGGCCACCACTCCGATGCCATGCTGCTCGGCATCTTCCAGGTCTCGATCCTGCACAACATCGTGCACCTGCTGTTCGGCGCCGCCGGTCTGGCGCTGGCCCGGACCGTCTCCGGCGCCCGCAACTACCTGATCGGTGGCGGTGTCGTCTACCTGGTCCTGTGGATCTACGGCCTGGTCATCGACCAGAACAGCTCGGCGAACTTCGTACCGGTCAACACCGCCGACAACTGGCTGCACCTGGTGCTCGGCATCGGCATGATCGGCCTCGGCGTCGCCCTCGGCCGTTCGGTCACGCGAGCAGCCGCCCACCACTAGCAGCACGTACGAACACGGCCGCGCCGGAGACTTCTCCGGCGCGGCCGCGCTGTGCGGTCCTGCTGTCAGCCGTCGTTCTCCGCGGAGGCAACGACGGCGCCCGGCACGTCGGCCGGCGCGAAGATCCGGTCCTCCCCCGGGTACGGCGTCGACCAGTCGTGGGCCTGGTACCAGTCGAAGTGGTTCATCTGGGCCGGGTTCGCGAAGTCGGCGCGAGCGTCGTTCCCGGTGAGGTGCTGCTGGGTCTTCCAGGTGTCCCACTGCGCCGCCACCGCCTGCCGCTCCGCCGGTACGACGGCCTTCGGCGCGGGAGCCGCGTTCGGGTTCTGCGCCGCGGGGACGTCCGCGCCACAGGCGGGCGGCGTACTCAGGCCGGCGGTCAGCGACGTCCGGTTCGGCACCGCGGTGAACGGCGTGAAGTCGGGCTGCTGGGTGAACGCGGTCGCCATCGGGGTGGCCGCGGTGTCCTTCTGGTTCATCGGCTTGATGCCGAGGATCTGCTCGATCGTGCGGATCATCGTGATCTGGGTGTAGTACCGGCTGTCGACGACACCGTGCCGGGCGTAGGGGCTGATGATCTGGATCGGCGCCCGGTGCCCGTCGACGTGGTCGAGGCCGGCCTGGGAGTCGTCCTCGACGACGAAGATCGCCGAGTCCTTCCAGTACTTGCTGTGCGAGATCTCGTCGGCGATCTTGCCGGTGGCCAGGTCGTTGTCGGCGACCTGCGCGGCACCGCTCGGCGGTCCACCGGTGTGGTCGCTGGACAGCCAGAACATGTTGAGGTTCGCCGGCCCGCTTCTCTCGAACTCCCGCTTCCAGATCTCGTAGCGGTAAAGGTCCGGGACGGAGGTGTCGAACTTCGGGAAGCCCGGCAGCGAGACGTTGTTCAGCGACGGGATCGGTGACGACGACACCATCGGATACGCCGTGTCCTGCCCGGTCGCGGCCATGGTCTTGGTGTCGCAGTACAGGTTCTGCCAGGTGGCCCCCGCCGGCTTGGTGAGGAACTGCTGGAACTCCCCGTAGTCGCGGACCGTCTTGCCGGCCGCCTGCGCACCGGTCCAGATGAAGCCGGTCTGCTGGTGGCCGAGGGCGTCGTCCTCGGTGTCGTAGCTGCGCAGGTACTCACCCGCCGACGACTCGGTGTACTCCGGGTTGTCCGCCTGCATCAGCCAGTTGTGGCCCTCGGCGGAGTTCGTGCCGATGTCGTAGGTGTTGTCGTAGAGGCCGAACTGCATGGCCATCGCGTGCTGGTTCGGGGTGACGTTCTCGCCGTACTGCGCCAGCGCCGGGTCACCGTTGCCCTCGGCAACGTCGCCGAACAGCTGGTCGTAGGTCCGGTTCTCCTTGACGATCAGGAAGACGTGCTTGATCGTCGACGGGTCGCCGATCCGCAGCGGGACCGGCACCGGCTTCTTGCTGCCCTGGCCCTTGTTCGCGGCCTGCGCCGCGTGCTTGGTCCAGCCGTTCTGCTCGAACACCTTCGCCGTACTCGCCTTCACGGCGTGGTCGTCGGGCAACCGGAACCGGGTCAGGCTCGAGGTCGTGTCGTGCGTGCCGCGCCCGGCCGCGGTGGTCTCCCGCCGGGCGTCGACACCGCGGGTGTTCGACACCACGACCTCCTTGCCGACGGTGGTGATCTCGGCCGGGAAGTAGTCCGTCGGCAGCAGGCCGACGTAGCTGACCGGCTCGAGGGCGTTGCGGTACCGGTAGACCGCGACCGCGTTCGCACGGCCCAGCGTCACCAGCAGGTGACCGTCGTCGGTCAGCGTGACACCGTTGGGCTCGTAGCCCACCGAGGCTTCGGTCCAGGGCTGGGTGGCGATGGTCTGCATCACCTTGTCGCGCCGGGTGTCGATCACCGACACGGAGTTCGTGGCCGTGTTGGTGACGAACAGCGTGCCGTTCTTGGCGTACAGCGCGGTCGGGTGCAGGCCGACGCTGATGCTCGCCGGGACGGCGGCCGGGCGCGCCAGGTCGATCACGCTCACGGTGCCGGTCGTGGTCGCGGCGGTGACCTGCGAGGCG